>NZ_CP107975.1:4800000-9068159 GCF_036097425.1 Kribbella sp. NBC_00359
CGGCTGGACGATTCGGAGATGGACGCGATCAGGCTGCACCCGGCCCGCGGGGTCGAGCTGATCGGCAACATCCCGTTCCTCGAAGAGGTCAAGTCCGCCGTGCTGCACCATCACGAGAAGTACGACGGCTCCGGCTACCCCGCCGGGCTCAGTGGTGAGAACATTCCGTACTTCGCCCGGATCATCGGCATCGTGGATGCCTTCGACTCCCTGACGTCGACGCGTTCCTATCGTCCGGCGCGGGGCGTCGAGGAGACGCTTGCCATCCTCGTCCAGGATCGGTTCAGCCACTTCGATCCCCGCTTGGTGGACGCGTTCGTCGAAGTGATCCGGAAGGACGGCTGGACGACGGCGGCCGACCAGCCGGCGCCGGACGGCACGGTCCTGGCCACGATCGATCACGACGACCTCAGCCTCGGTAGTGGTGGCGGAGCGAGCGGCAGTGCGGCAGGGCCGGACTGATGGCCGCCGGGTTCACCGAAGGGCAGGAGCTGCGCCGGATGGGCAGCGGCGTGGTCATCGTGGCGGCCGGTGCGATCCTGGCCGTCATAGCGATCGTCGTGACCGCTCGCTACGGCGTCACGGAATGGGCTTACGCGCTGACCTTCGGTGCCCTGATAGCGATCGGCGAGATGGTGCAGTTCCGCGTCGATCGCATCCGCAACCGGGCTCCGATCGCCACCAGCGCGGCGCTCGGGTACGCGATGTTGCGCGGGCCGTCGCTCGGGCTGCCGCCGGACGTCGCCCAGGTCGTGGCGGTCACCGCTATCGCGACGGCCGCCGGGATCCTGCCGCGGGCGATCGCCGGCCTGCGGTCGGATGTCGTCGTCTCGTGCCGCCGTGGGATCTCCGTCGCCTGCGCCGCCGCGGTCTTCGCCGCCCTGACGCCTACGGATCTCATCTGGACGGGTCACTGGTCGGACGCGATCTGGATCGGCGGAGCGATGCTGGCCGCGGTCCTGAGCGCCGGCATCAGCGATGCGGTGATCGGTGCCGGACAAGCGACCGAGCGCTACAACCGGCCCTTTCCCGCGGCCTTGCGGGACGAGCTCACAGTGATGACCAGGATCGGCATGGCCATGGGCATCACGGCGATCCTGCTCGCCACCGGCACGTCGCTGATCGGCCTGTGGGCGCCGCCGGTGGTGATCGTGCCGTTGCTGCTGACGCAGTTCGCGTTCCGGCGGTTTGCTTCGGCGCAGCGGACTTATCGGACCACGGTGCGATCGATGGCTCGGAGCACGGAGATCGCCGGGTTCAGCAGTCCGGGGCAGAACGCGCGGACGGCCCAGCTGGCGGTGGCTCTGGGCAACGATCTGGGGCTGACTCTGGCGCGGATGGAGGCGTTGGAGTATGCGGCGTTGCTGTCGGGGGTGGGGCAGTTGGCGTTGGCGGATCCCAGTCCTGGTGGGGCTTCGTTGTTGCGGACCCGGGAGGAGCGGCAGCGGGCGGCGGCGATCGGAGCTGCGGTGATCGAGCGGTCGGGGGCGCTGGATCATGTGGCGGAGATCGTGCGGCACTCCAACGATCCGTACCGGCACGGGCGGGCGAACAACTCCGACATCCCGGTCGAGAGCGGGATCGTGAACGTCGCCCTGGCCTACGAACAGCTGGTGGGGGAGGGGGCCGGACAGTCGCCGGACAAGGCGATGGAGTCGATCGGCCTGGGAATCGGTGCGGAGTACGACCCGGTCGTGGTCGAGTCACTCCGGCGCGTGATCGGCCGCGGCTTCCGCTTCTGAGGACAGGCGCAGCAGCGCCGGAGTGCCGGCGCAGGGTTCCAACTCGTCCCACACTGGCGCGGTCTCGGCCGGGACCCGGCCCGATCCGCCCATCCCGGCGTACAGGAGCAATCCGGCCCCGGCCGCGATCAGTACGTCGCCTGGGCTGACCGCCTGACCGAGTCCCGGGAGAGCCACTGGTACGACGTCTCCCAGCCAAGGCAACCGGGTTGCGGCGTCGGACAGCTCATGTCGCGGATCGCCCAGGACAGCATCGCCCACGCCCGCGCGGGACAGGGCGGCGAGCGATACCGGCATGGCGCCGTTCAGAGCCACTATCAAGGCGTTGGAGAAGAACCCCAGCGCCAGCAGGCCGACGCCGGGGTGGCGGAGGTTCAGCCGCAGGAAGACCGCGATGCAGACCGCGGACCCGATCAGTCCGACCGGGTACGCCGTACCTCCGAAGAGCGAGCCGAGGAGTTGGCCGATGGCGGCCGCGGCCAGCCAGTGCACGCCGGTCAGGGAGTTGGCGGCCAGTCGCCCGAACCGTCCACCGGTGGCGAGTGCCGCGGCGGCGGCGAGCACCATGACGAGGAGGACCAGCAACACCCTGGCGATTCTGCCGGGCCGGCGGCCCGAATCCGGGCAAGCTGACCCCGCAGCGTGTCGACATGGCGGCAAAAAGTGACGGCGGCACTTCACCAGAAGGGCCGCCGTCACTCATGACTACGACTTGGCTGTCGCCGCGCCGCCCTCGTCGAGGATCTCCGGCAGGTCCTGCACTCCCGGGTCGCCCTTGTCCGCGACGTAGTCCGTGTGGTGCGTGCTGTCGACGCCGTCCGGCAGCTTGAGCGCCCGGAACACCACCGTCAGAACGATCACCACGATCAGGTTGAGCACGAAGGCCGTCAGCGCGATGTAGGCCTGCGTGTGGGTGAACGGGATGTTCGTCACCGAGCCGCCGAAGTGCTTCTTCGTCGCCGGGTTGACCACGTTGTAGGCCTCGAGCGTCCCGAACACCATCGCGACCGCCCAGCCGGCCAGCAGCGCCCAGCGGTGGAACCACCGGGTGTACAGGCCGACCACGATGGCCGGGAAGGTCTGCAGGATCCAGATCCCGCCCAGCAACTGCAGGTTCAGCGCGATCGTCTTGTCCATCCCGAGCACGAACACCAGCGCGCCCACCTTCACCAGCAGCGACGCGAGCTTGGAGACCTTGGCCTCCTGGGCCGGCGTCGCGGATGGCTTGATGAAGTCGCGGTAGATGTTGCGGGTGAACAGGTTCGCCGCCGCGATCGACATGATCGCCGCCGGCACCAGCGCGCCCACCGCGATCGCCGCGAACGCGATCCCGGCGAACCAGGACGGGAACTCCTGGTCGAACAGCCGCGGGATCGCCAGCTGCGGGTTCGTCAGCCCGTCCAGGCCCTTCACGTTCACGTTCGCCTTGATCGCCATAAAGCCGAGCAACGCGAGCAGGCCGAGCAGCAACGAGTACGCCGGCAGGATCGCCGCGTTCCGCCGGACGATGTTGCGGTTCTTCGTGGACAGCACCGCGGTCACCGAGTGCGGGTACATGAACAGCGCCATCGCCGAACCCAGCGCCAGCGTCCAGTACGCCGAGAAGCCCGCCGGGCCGGGAATGAAGGCGCCGACCGGCTTACCGGTGGCCGGGTTGGTTGTGGTCAGTTTCTTCTCCGCGGCGCCGAAGATCGCGTCCCACCCGCCGAGCACGTGCGGCAGGTAGAAGATCGCCACCGCGATCACCAGGTAGATCAGGCCGTCCTTGACGAACGCGATCATCGCCGGCGCCCGCAGGCCGGAGGAGTAGGTGTACGCCGCCAGCACTGCGAACGCGATCAGCAACGGCACGTCCTTGGCCAGCGTGTTGTTGCCGCCGAGCCCCATCGTCTCGAACACGGCCTGCATACCGACCAACTGGAGGGCGATGTAGGGCATGGTGGCGAGGATCCCGGTGACCGCCACCGCCAGTGACAGCGCCTTGCTGCCGTACCGGCCGCCGACGAAGTCCGCCGGGGTCACGTAGCCGTTGCGGTGGGACACCGACCACAGCCGGGACATGAAGATGAAGATGATCGGGTAGACCACGATCGTGTACGGCACCGCGAAGAACCCGGTGATCGCACCGGTCGCGAACATCGCGGCCGGTACGGCGATGAACGTGTACGCCGTGTAGAGGTCGCCACCGAGCAGGAACCAGGTGATGAAGGTCCCGAACCCGCGACCGCCCAGACCCCACTCGTCCAGGTTGTCGAGCCGTCCCTCGCTGCGCCAGCGCGCAGCCATGAAGCCCATCACGGTGACGGCGCCGAAGATCACCACGACGATGATCAGCTGCACCCAGTCGACACTCGTGTTCACTGGTCCGCCTCCTTCGCCGTGGCCGGACGCTCAGGGTCACCAAGCCCCTGAGCGGCCCGCCGCTTGCGCTCCTCGGTGCTCACCAGGCGGTAGCAGATGCTCACCAGGATCGCGGACAGGAAGACCCAGAGAAGCTGGTACCAGTAGAAGAACGGGAAGCCCCACAGCCTGGGCCTGTCCTTGGCGTAGGTCGACACCAGAAGCGGTACGACGATCGCGATCGCCAGCAGAACGCCGGAGATCCAGTACGCGGGCTTGACCGCGGACAATCGGGACACTGCAAACCTCCTCGGGACACACAGCAGGCGCAACGGAGCACGCTACCGTTCGTCCGCATGACCGACTAGATCTTCAGGGTGGTTCATGGATAACGAACGCGCATGGTTCGTCCGGCGGGTCGTGCTGTCCGTGTTGTTCCTGGTGGTCGTTGCCGTGCCGCTGTATCCGGAGCTGTTCGGGCTGGACGAAGTCACGCCGTTCGCCCAGGTCGTCGCCTTCCGGCCGCAGGGACTTGCCGTGGCGCTGGTGCTGGCCCTGGTGATGCTCGTACGGCGGGGCTGGCGCCTCGCGGCAGCCCTCGTCGCCGTACTGGCCCTGACCGGAGCAGCGTTGACCGCGCCGCGACGGTTCTCGGACGCACGACCCGCACCGGCCGGGTCCCGGGTGCTGACGATCATGGTGGCCAACGTGCTCGGCGGCGCGGCGGACGCGGGTGCCGTGGCCGAGGTCATCCGGGAGCGGAAGCCCGATCTGGTTTCGTTGCCCGAGGCACAGGTCGACGTCCGTGAGGAGATCCGCGCGCAGCTGCAAGACCTGCAGTACAAGGGATATACGACGCAGCCGAGCAAGGCGGTGGAGAGTGCGACGAGTGTGCTGGTCTCGCCGTCGCTCGGTGCGGTGGCCTTCCGGGCCGAGCCGGGGACGGCCTTCGGCCACATCATCGTGACCGGCGGCGATCTCGGGGAGATCCGGCTGATCGCCTACCACGGGTTCCCGCCGCTGCCGGACGCGGTGACGACCTGGAAGCAGGACCTCCAGGTGGTCCGGCGCTGGTGCTCGGAGGATCCGCCGACGATCGTGGCCGGCGACTTCAACGCGACGCTCGATCACGCGGAGTTCCGGCACGCGCTGGGCGGCAACTGCCGGAGTGTGGCGCCGGCGGTGGGCGGTGGGCTGGTGGGGACCTGGCCGGCGGATCAACCGGCCGTCGTGCGGACCCAGATCGACCACGTGGTGGTGACCCGGCAGTTCCAGCCCGGGCGGTTCACGACATACCCGATCCCGGGCACCGATCACCGTGCGGTCGTCGCGACCGTCGCCGTACCTATGACTGCGGGTTAGTCGCGGGACGGTAGATGTAGGGCTGCGACGCCTGGACCGATTCGGTCAGCATCAGGAGCAGGTCGGCGCGGGCCTCGATCGGCCGGCCGAAGAGCTCGTCGTCGCCCGGGATCGGGAAGCCCTTCACGCCGATCGCGAGCTGGCTCAGCAGCACGTGCAGCACGCCGCGGGCGTTGAACACGGACGGTGTCGGCCACTCCGGCAGGGTCTCGTGCATCAACGGCTGCTGCGCCGCGGTCGCCGCGATCGGCTTCAGCCAGCGCTCGAGCTCGTCGCTGGACAGCATGTTCCGGTGCAGGATCGTCATCACCGCGTGCGCCACGCGGTCGTGCTCCTCGTGCACCCAGCGGTACTGCGTGTCCTTGACGATCCGGTCCGCGAGTACGTCGAGCAGAGCGCGGAGGACCCCGGCATCGCAGTGCCGGGAGCGGGCCAGCGCACCGATCGCATCGGCGCCGTGGGCAACGGCGTGCGCCCAGCCGCAGTCCGGCACGAACCCGCGCAGGTCGCGCTCCCGCAGCAGCCAGGTAGCCAGCCGGTCGCCCCACCGCATCACCACCTCGTCGTGCACCAGGAACTCGGCGTTGTCGCGGTGGATCACCTCCGCGAGCGTCAGCGCGGTGAACGAGCGGCGGAACACCGTGTCCGTGCCGTCCTCACCCAGCCCGTAGTTCAGGCCGGCGCACAGACCGTCCCCGAACCCTGGCAGGAGATCGTCGTACACCCCGCGCTCCAGCCAGGTCGCGAGCGTCGGGTAGGCCAGCGCGTCGCGGACCTGCGGGTTGGTGCTGGCGAGGCCGCGGACGAGCTCCTCGGTGAGGTCGGTCAGCGCACGGTCGCCCGGTACCGCGTAGTCCGCGGCCATCACGTCCTGCCAGTACGTCGACTCCACCCGAGCATCCTTTCATCCGGCCCTGATCAATCAACACCTACATACACCTACTTGTCGAGCGGACCACCGCAGGTACTGGTATAAGCCATCGGTAGCATCGAACCGTGCCGTCTCTGACCGACGTGGCCCGTAACCACACGACCCTCGACCAGGCCGACCTGGATCGCCTGCAGCTGCTCGTCTCCGACTGGCAGATGCTGGCCGACCTGTCGTTCGCCGACCTGGTGCTCTGGCTGCCCGACACCGAGGGGCTCGGCTTCTGGGCCGGGGCGCAGATGCGGCCCACCACCGGGCCGACGGCGTACCTGGACGACATCGTCGGCAGCTTCATCCCCCGCGGCCGCCGGCACCTGCTCGACCAGGCGTACGACGGCGGCCGGATCTGTCGCGAGGGCGACCCGGAGTGGCGCGACGACGTCCCCGTCCGCGTCGAGACGATCCCGGTACGCCGCGGCACGCGCGTGATCGCGGTGATCGCGCGCAACACCAACCTGCTCGGCGTCCGGACGCCGTCGCGGCTGGAGATCGCCTACCTGCAGAGCGCGACCGACCTGGCCCGGATGATCACCGACGGCATCTTCCCGTACGGCGGGGAGCGGCTGCTGTCCACCACCCCACGCGTGGGTGACGGGTGCATCCGCGTCGATCGGCACGGGATGGTGACGTTCGCCAGCCCGAACGCGTTGTCGGCGTACCGGCGGATGGGACTCGTCACCGACCTGGTGGGGAGCCGGCTGAAGGACGTCACCGGTGAGCTGCTGCACAGCGGGCACAAGGTGGACGATGTGCTGGCCTCGGTGCTGACCGGGCGGGCGGCCAAGGAGATCGAGATCGAGAACGCCGACGCCACGCTGTTCCTGCGCGCGATCCCGCTGCGCGCGGACGGGCAGCACGTGGGGGCGCTGATCCTGCTCCGGGACGTGACGGAGCTGCGGAGCCGGGAGCGGGAACTGGTCACCAAGGAGGCGACCATCCGGGAGATTCATCATCGCGTCAAGAACAACTTGCAGACCGTCGCCGCGTTACTCCGGATGCAGGGACGGCGGATCACCGTGCCGGAAGGCCAGGCCGCGTTGGCCGAGGCGGTCCGGCGGGTCGGGTCGATCGCGATCGTCCACGAGACGCTGTCGGAGTCCTTCGACGAGCATGTGGACTTCGACGACGTCGCGGACCGGATCGCGCTGATGGTGGCCGATGTGTCGACCGTCAACACCTCCGTCGAGACCAAGCGGAGTGGGAGCTTCGGGGTACTGGACTCCGAGATCGCGACCCCGTTGGCGATGGTGCTCACGGAGCTCATGCAGAACTCGGTGGAACATGCGTTCGGTACGCGCGAGGGCGGTGAAGCGAGCGGCACGATCGAGCTCGCCGCGGATCGCTCGGTCGGCCGGCTACACGTCACCGTGGTGGACGACGGCCAGGGCCTGCCGGCGAACTTCGATTCGGAGCTGTCCGGGAACCTCGGCCTGTCCATCGTCCGTACGCTCGTCATCGGCGAGCTGGACGGCACCCTGCAGTTCGGGCCCCGCCATGACGGCGAAGCCGGCACCCAGGTCACCCTGGACCTGCCGGTCAAGGAGTAGCCGGAAAGCGAAAGGCCCCGCGGGCTGATCCGCGGGGCCTCGGAGAATGTGGTCAGGCGGTGCGGATGCGGGCGCGAGCGTTGCGGCGCTTGAGGGCGCGGCGCTCGTCCTCGCTCAGGCCACCCCAGACACCGTGGTCCTGGCCGGCTTCCAGCGCCCAGGCGAGGCACTGCTCACGCACGTCGCAGCGACGGCACACCTGCTTGGCCTCCTCGATCTGCATGATCGCGGGCCCGGTGTTGCCGATGGGGAAGAACAGTTCCGGGTCCTCGTCGAGGCATACGGCCCGGTGGCGCCAATCCATGGCGGATCCCATCTCTCTCAGTAGTTGTCGTAGCCTGTCGGGTAGGTCTGTGCCCGATCAGCGGTGCTGTACTCGTGATTCGTCTCGCACGGGGGGTTCGTGCGCGAAGCGTGTTGTGAACGTTTTCACGAACGAGACCATGTTCCCAATCTCAGCTGGGTGAAACAAGGGTTCTGGAGTTGTCGATCAGATCACAACACTTCCTTAACACTACGAACCGGCGCACAGCGGTTCTCCCCATCCGAATAGCGGACAGAGGGCTCCGGCTGCGATCACCCGTTCACTGCAGGTAACCGTTCCAACCACCTTTTGGTTACGCACAACCTCGAATCCCTTGTGGGGCCTGGGTTCCGCGACCGGTCGGGCTCGCGGAAAGAGCAGGTGGTCGTCCCTTGCGCCCGAAGTGCATCCCGGCAGGGGGCACTAAGCTGGCGAAGTGCCGACCGACTCCCCAGCTGCCGCCGTACCGAGACCGCTCAAAGTAGCCGCGGCCGTGGTCGCTGCGGAAGGGCTTGTGCTCATCGTTTTGGGAATTGCCGAAGCATTTACCCTCGATCGATCCCGTTTGGTGCTCGGTCTGACCACCGCCGCGTTCTTCGTCGCGTACGGCGCCGGCCTCGGACTCGTCGCCCGTGGGCTGTCCCGGGCCTCGACCTGGAGCCGGGGTCCGACCGTGTTCGCCCAGCTGATCCAGCTCCTGGTCGCCTACAGCTTCTGGGGCGGGGCCACCAAGGCCGTCTCGATCGCGCTCGCGGTCGCGTCCGTCGGCGTCCTGATCTGCATCTTCCAGAAGGTCTCCACCGAGGCCCTGGCCGACAACCCGACCAAGGACCACCCGGTCCTCTAGGCGCCTACTCCTTCAGGAGCCCGGTGCGCAGCTCGGTCAGCGTGCGGGCCAGCAGCCGGGAGACGTGCATCTGCGAGATCCCGATCTCCTCGGCGATCTGGGACTGCGTCATGCCGCGGAAGAAGCGCAGCGTCAGGATCCGCTTCTCCCGGGTGTCCAGCTGGGCCAGCAGCGGCTTCAGGGACTCCCGGTACTCCACGCTCTCCAACGCCTCGTCCTCGCCGCCGAGTCCGTCCAGGACCGTGGTCGCGTCGGCCTCGTTCTGATCCGGGGCGTCCAGGGACAACGTGTTGTAGGCGTTGGCGGACTCGAGTCCCTCGATCACCAGATCCGGTGAGAGGCCCAGGCGGTCGGACAGCTCGGCCACCGTCGGCGCCCGGCCGAGCTCCTGGGTCAGCTCGGCCGTCGCCGCGGTCAGCGACAACCGCAGCTCCTGCAGCCGCCGCGGCACCCGGATCGCCCAGCCCTTGTCCCGGAAGTACCGCTTGATCTCACCCAGGATCGTCGGCGTCGCGTACGTCGAGAACTCGACGCCACGGTCGGAGTCGAAGCGATCGATCGCTTTGATCAGACCGATGGTGGCCACCTGGACGAGGTCGTCGTACGGCTCGCCGCGGTTGCGGAAGCGGCGCGCCAGGTGCTCGACCAGCGGCATGTGCAGCGCCACGAGGCCGTCCCGGGCCGCCGTGTGCCGCGGATCGCCCGCGCCGGTGGCAGCCATCACCGAGAACAGTGCGGCCGTCCGGGTACGCAGATCTGGGGTTTCCTGGGGCTCGCCCAGGGTTCGGTCGTCGGTCACGCCTTCTCCGTGGCGGTGGCGGTTGCCGTCACGGTGATGGTGAGCCGGCCCTCGATGGTTTCGGCGACCGCCGACTCGACCAGCGCGGTCAGCACGGTCCAGCCGAACGAGCTGGTGTCCGGCCGCCAGCCGTTCGGTACGACGGCGCTCGTGCGCACGGTCAGCTGCGGCGGCTCGATCTCGAACACGCACTCCAGCACGCCGTCCGAGGCCTGCGGCAGCAGCAGCGCGCAGGCCTCGTCGACGGCGATCCGCAGGTCGTCGATCGCGTCCAGGGTGAAGTCGTTGCGAGCAGCCAGGTTCCCGACCACCGACCGCGGTACGGCGATGTAGGCGCTGTCCGCCGGGATGCTCAGGCGGACCTCGGCGGAACGTCCGGTGCTGCTCACACTGCCTCCCTCGAGTCGGTCGGCCGATCGGCCGACCCGCCGTACATCTTCCACTCTTCCCCGCTTCGATGCACGGTGAACGGTACTCAGGGGTGTTCGTGCTCTGAGCGCAACCTGGTGAGGAACGTCTTGGTGCGGGCGTGCTGCGGATTTCCGATAACGTCCTTCGGCGGACCGGACTCGACCACGACGCCGCCGTCCATGAACACGACGGTGTCGGCGACCTCGCGGGCGAACGACATCTCGTGTGTGACGACGATCATGGTCATGCCGTCGAGGGCGAGCTCCCGCATCACCGCGAGCACGTCGCCGACCAGTTCCGGGTCGAGCGCCGAGGTCGGCTCGTCGAACAGCATCAGCTTCGGCTGCATCGCGAGCGCACGGGCGATCGCGACCCGCTGTTGCTGGCCGCCGGACAGCTGCGCCGGGTAGGCGTTGCAGCGATCCGCGAGCCCGACCCGGTCGAGCAGCTTCATCGCCCGTTCCCGGGCGCTCTTCTTCGACTCGCCCCGGACCTGGGTCGGCGCCTCGATGATGTTCTGCAGCGCGGTCTTGTGCGGGAACAGGTTGAACCGCTGGAAGACCATCCCGATCTCGCGCCGCTGGGCCGCGATCTGCTTGTTCTTCAGGCGATACAGCCGCCCGCCGCGGTCGGCGTACCCCATCAGGTCGCCGTCCACCCAGATCCGGCCGCCGTCGATCGTCTCGAGCTGGTTGATGCAGCGCAGGAACGTCGTCTTGCCCGATCCCGACGGGCCGAGCAGGCAGACCACCTGACCGCGATCGACGTCGAGGTCGATGCCCTTCAGCACCTCGACGTGGTGGAAGGACTTGGTCACGTTCACCGCGTGCACGAGCGGCTGGGTCAGGGACTCGACCGGCTCAGCGGCCGCTGCGGCGGTCATCACACACCTCCCGCGCCGGCCGGGCGAGTGGCCCGCGGCGCCTTGTTCCCGAAGCCCCGGCCGAAGTGCCGCTCGAGGAAGTACTGCCCGACCATCAGCACACTCGTCGCGGCCAGGTAGTAGAGCGTCGCCGCGACCGCGATCGGGAACGTCTTGTAGTACGTGCTCCCGATCGACTGCAGCTGGTAGAACAACTCGCCGAGGACCGGAACCGCCAGCAACAGCGAGGTGTCCTTCAGCATCGCGATCGTCTCGTTCCCGGTCGGCGGCACGATCACCCGCATCGCCTGGGGGAGCACGACGCGTCGCATCACCTTGCCGCTGCCCATCCCGAGCGCCTCGGCCGCCTCGGCCTGGCCCTTGTCGACGCTGAGGATGCCGGCCCGGGCGATCTCGGCCATGTACGCCGCCTCCGACAGCCCGAGCCCGATCACACCGGCGACCAGACCGGTGAAGATCTCGTTCGCGTCCAGGGTGTAGAACCGCCAGTCGCCGGACAGTCCCAGCCACTCGATGATCTTCCAGTCGAAGGGCACCCCGAAGGAGACACCCTGCTGGAACAGGATGCCCAGCGTGCCCATCGTGAACAGCAGGATGTAGCGCGGGATGCTCCGGAAGAACCAGGTGAACACCCAAGCCACGCCGGCCAGGATCGGGTTGTCGGACAGCCGCATCACGGCCAGGATGACGCCGCCGATCACGCCGACGATCATCGACAGCACCGTGACCAGCAGGGTGCCCTTGATGAAGCCGTTGATCACCGGCTGCTGGCTCATCGCCTGGAAGACGAAGCTCCAGTCGAACGCCTTGTTGGTCACCAGCAGGTGCACCAGCATCGCGAACAGGACGGCGATGACCGCGATCGCGACCCAGCGGCCGGGATGCCGGACCGGTACGGCGTCGATCCGGCCCGGCCGGTCGGCATCCGACGCGGCCGGGCGGGCTTCGGTGTCAGTTGTCATGCTCAGCTCACGGGTTCACGGCGAAGTCGGTGATCGCACCCGAGTCGTTGTTCCACTTGGCCAGCGCGGACTTGTACGAGCCATCGGCGTTCATCGCCTTCAGCGCCTCGACCATCGCCTGCGCGAACGCGGTCTGCGCCTTCGGGACCACGTAGCCGTACGGCGCGGCGTCGTAGATCTCGCCGAGCTTCTCGAGCTGACCGTTGGTCTGGCTGATCGCGTACAGCACGACGGGGGAGTCGGCGAGCATCGCGTCGGCCTTGCCGCCGACCAGGTCCGCGGTCGCCTGGTCCTGCTTCTCCCGGACGACGAGCTTGATCTCCGGCTTGCCGGCGGCCTTGCACTTGGCCTGCCGCTTCGGGATGTCGTCCTCGAGTTGCGTCGTACCCTTCTGCACCGCGACGGTCTTGCCGCACGCGTCGTCGGGGTTGACGCCCTTCGGGTTGCCCTTCGCGGTGGCCCACAGCGTGCCGGCGTTGAAGTAGCTGACCATGTTGACCTGCTGCTTGCGCTTGTCGTTGATCGTGAACGACGAGACGCCGACGTCGTACTTGCCGCCCTGGACACCGGTGATGATGGTGTCGAACCCGGCCGGCTGCCAGTCGACCGTGACACCGAACTTCTGCGCCACCGCGTTGAACAGGTCCACGTCCATGCCGACGACGGTCTTGCCGCCCTGGAGGAACTCGTTCGGCGGGTAGCTGGCGTCGACGCCGACGACGATCTTGCCGGCACTCTTGATCTTCGGCGGCAGGGACCCGCTCAGGTCCGGGCCGCCACTGGAGGGCGCACTCGACGGGGCGCTGGTCGGCGCACTGGTCGAACCGCCTTCGAGCGAGTTCGAACCGCAGCCGGCCGCGGCCAGAACCAGGACGCCGGACAACACGAGCGTCCTCCGCAGGACAGACATCTAGCCCTCCAAACCTGGGCACCGGCAGGCCCGGCGCCATGTGTCCGCATCTTGACACAGCCGCAGGCGTGGGACGCACGGACCAACCCGGAATGGAGACCGATTCGTAGTCGTCGCGTGCGGCCCGTCGATCACCCGGGCACGCAGCGTGACGACGTACGGCGTCTCAGCTCGGCTCGACGTGGGTCGGGTCCAGCACCCGGCGGAGGAACGTGCGGGTGCGCTCCTCCCGCGGATTGCCGATCACGTCGGCGGGCGAGCCCTGCTCGACGATCACGCCGCCGTCCATGAAGACGACCCGATCGGCGGCCTCGCGGGCGAACGCCATCTCGTGGGTGACGACGAGCATGGTCATCCCGTCGAGGGCCAGTTTGCGCATCACGGTCAGCACGTCGCCGACGAGTTCCGGGTCGAGGGCCGAGGTCGGCTCGTCGAACAGCATCAGCGCCGGGTCCATCGACAGCGCACGGGCGATCGCGACCCGTTGCTGCTGGCCGCCGGACAGTTGGTCCGGATACGCCTGCACCTTCTCGGTCAGGCCGACCCGTTCCAGGTTGGCCCGGGCGATCCGGTCCGCGTCGGCCTGGCTGCGCTTCAGCACAGTCCGCTGGGCGACCGTGCAGTTGCCCAGCACGGACAGATGCGGGAACAGGTTGAACTGCTGGAACACCATCCCGATCTGCTGCCGGGCCGCGTCCAGGTGACAGTCCGGGTCGGTGATGTCCTCACCGCGGACGATCACCTCCCCTTGCTGCGGCTGCTCGAGCAGGTTCACGCAACGCAGCAGCGTCGACTTGCCCGAACCGGACGGCCCGATCACGCAGACCACCTCGCCCTGCTCGACGGTGAAGTCGATCCCACGCAGGACGTGGTTGCTGCCGAAGGACTTGTGCAGGTTCCTGATCTCGACCAGTGCCATCAGCGTGTCCTCGCCGTCCGCGCCTCGAGCCGGCGGACCAGGAGGCCCAGCGGCAGGGTGATCACCAGGTAGCAGAAGCCGGCGGTGACGATCGGGGTCAGGTTGGAGTAGGTGTTCGCCAGGTCCCGGCCGAATCCGGTCAGCTCGTACCCGTCGGCGGCGACGCCGATCATGAACACCAGCGAGGAGTCCTTCACCAGCAGGATCAGGTCGTTGGTCAACGGAGGCAGCACGATCCGGAACGCCTGTGGCAGCACGATCTTGCGGGTCGCCAGCCCGGCCGGCATGCCGAGCGACCGGGCCGCTTCGACCTGGCCCCTCGGGACGGCCTGGATACCGGCCCGGATCACCTCGGCCATGTACGCCGAGGCGACGATGCCGAGCGCCAGCCAGACCACGCCGTACGGGTCCCAGGGGATCGTCATGCCCTCGAACGCCAGCGGCAGCAGGCTGAACGCGATGAACACCACGATCGCCGGCAGACCCCGGAAGAACTCGATGTAGGCGGTGGCGATCCACCGGTACGGACCGACCTGGCTGAGCCTCATCAGCGCCAGCACGGTGCCGCCGACGAGGCCGATCACGAACGCGCCCGCGGTGTACTCCAGGGTCTTGACCAGGGCGGTGAGCAGGCCGTCCTCGAACGCCGACTTGATGAACTCCGGCTTGAAGAAGACGCTGCCGATCTGGGCCCAGTCGGCGCTGAACGCGGCGACCAGGACCAGGGCAACGAGGATCGCGTACTGGATCCAGCGGGAGCGCTGAGCCCGCCGCCGCGGGCTCAGTCCCTTCCGCTCAACGGTTTCGATGGTGGTGGTCACTTCGCCGGCTCAACCCCGAACCACTTCTTGTAGATCTCGTTGTACTTGCCGTCCGACTTCGCGGCGGTCAGCAGGCCGTTGAACTTCTCCACCAGCTTCGGTCCGCTGCCGTCCTTGAGGGCGGCGAAGCCGTACTGCTCACCGGTGTTGAACTCGGCCACCACGGCCATGTCCGAGTTGTCCTTGACGAAGTCGTAGAGCACGCCGTTGTCGTTGATCGCGGCGTCGACCCGGCCGGACTTGACGTTGTTCTCCTGCAGGGCCAGGTCGTTGAACGGGATCACCGTGTAGCCGTTCGCCGGCGCGTTCTCGTCGGCGTACTTCTTGCCGGTGGTGTCGGCCTGGGCACCGACCTTCTTGCCGCGCAGGTCGGCCAGGGTCTTGATGCCGGAGTCCTTCTTCGCCATCAGCACCTGGGTGGCGTCCATGTACGGCGAGGTGATGCTGATCGCGGCCTGCCGTTCGGGCGTGATCGTCATCGCGCCCATGCCCATGTCGCACTTCTTCGCCTTGAACGCGGCGCCGGACGTCACCTGCGCCCACTCGATGTTGACCACGTCCTGCTCGACGCCGAGGTCCTTGGCGACCAGGTCGAGCAGGTCCACGTCGAAGCCGACGACCTTGGTGCCGTCCTTGTACTGGAACGGCTTGTACGGCAGGTGGGTGCAGACGGTCAGCTTGCCGGACTTCACCAGGGTGATACCGGCCGCGGCGGCCTTGTCGCCGGACCCTCCGCCGGCCTTGTCGGAACTGCCGCACGCGGTGAGCGCGAGTGCGAGGGCGGCAACCGTGGCGGTGGTCATCGACAGGCGGCGCCCGCGCAGGGTGGAGACGATGTTCATCGCGAATTCTCCTCGACATGGTTGGGGGGAATCCGAATCCTGACACAACAGAGAGTCCGCGGTCGGCCACGGACCGGGAGCGAGACGGGATCGTCACCCGGTGTGGGACCCCTCACAGCAGACCAGTTACCCCTGTGGTTTACTCGTACGCACGGGCGATCCCCTGCTGTCGAACACTTCCTCCCAAGTTTTCCGAAAGGGCTCTGATGGTCGCCCAGCCATTTTCACCTGAGGTTTCCGACCCGTTCGCGGGTGACGCCGTCTTCGAGCTGCACCGCGGCGGGAAGATCGAGGTGACGTCCTCGGTCCACGTCCGCGACGCCGACGACCTGTCGAAGGCCTACACGCCGGGCGTCGCCCGGGTCTGCACCGCGATCGCCGAGGACCCGTCCCTGGTACGCCGCTACACCTGGAAGTCCAACGTGGTCGCGGTCGTCACCGACGGCACCGCCGTCCTCGGCCTCGGCGACATCGGGCCGGCCGCGTCGCTGCCGGTGATGGAGGGCAAGGCCCTGCTGTTCAAGGAGTTCGGCGGCGTCGACTCGGTGCCGATCGCGCTGGACTGCACCGACGTGGACGAGTTCGTCGAGACCGTCGCCCGGATGGCTCCGACGTTCGGCGGCATCAACCTGGAGGACATCTCCGCACCCCGCTGCTTCGAGATCGAGCGGCGGCTGAAGGAGCGGCTGGACATCCCGGTCTTCCACGACGACCAGCACGGCACGGCCGTCGTCGTACTCGCGGCGCTGCGGAACGCGCTCCGGGTCACCGGGAAGTCCATCTCCGACATCCGCGTGGTGATCTCCGGCGCCGGTGCGGCCGGGGTCGCGTGTGCCCGGATCCTTCTGCAGGCAGGGGTCGGGGACCTGGCCGTCGTCGACAGCAAGGGTGTGCTGCACGAGGATCGCGCCGATCTGAACCCGGTGAAGCTCTCACTGGCCCGAGACACCAACACCGGTGGGCTGTCCGGCCGGCTGGTCGACGCGCTGGAAGGTGCGGACCTCTTCCTCGGTGTGTCCGGTGGGACGGTACCCGAGGAAGCGATCGCGCGGATGGCCGACGGGGCGATGATCTTCGCGCTCGCGAACCCGAACCCCGAGGTGCACCCGGACATCGCGCACCGCCACGCCGCCGTGGTCGCGACCGGCCGCTCGGACTTCCCGAACCAGATCAACAACGTCCTGGCGTTCCCCGGCATCTTCCGCGGAGCCTTCGACGCCAACGCGTCCCGCATCACCGAGGGCATGAAACTGGCCGCGGCCGACGCGCTCGCGAGCCTGATCGCGGAAGCCGACCTGCGCCCCGACTACATCATCCCGTCGCCCTTCGACGAGCGCGTCGCGCCTGCGGTCGCAGGCGCGGTCGCTAGCGCGGCCCACACCGACGGCGTCGCCCGGGCCTGAGCCTCCGGCTGCCACGACCCGAAGCTCAGCCGCGGACGACCATGCGCTCCCACCACTGCGCTGCGCGGTTCAGGATGTCCACGTCGTGGCCGCCGGACTCGACGTACCCCGTCATCGCCAGCCGGGAGTAGACCGCTGACATCGCGCCGCGGCCGGAGCCGTCGTACCAGCCATCTCGGCGGACCTCGTCGGCACCGGTGCCGGGGAAGGTCGTCCGCTCCAGGTCGAGCCAGGGGAAGTTCGCGGGAACCGGGAGCTGGGTCGCCTCGATGAATCGGTGCGTGTACCGGATCTTCGCGTCGAGTCCGAGCCAGAACTGCCCCGGCGCGAGCACCGCACGCGGTGGAGTGCCACGCCAGTACGACGCCAGCCAGGCCGCCGAATGCGGCACCTTGACCCGGTTGTCCCGGACGGCCTTCAACGCCGTACCCAGCTGGGCGATGGCGTTCGGGGACCAGCCGTAGGTGATCAGGTACGGCTGCTCACCGGTCTCCTCGCCGGTCTCGTACATCGCGCCGTCCAGTGGGAACCCGGCCGGGGCGCCGGCATAGATGAGGTCGGGATCGATCTGTGTGGTGCCGAGCAGATGCCGGGTGCCGGACGCGGCGGCATCGTTGTACGCGGTTGTGTGGAGCCGGCCGTATCCGAAGGCGAGTGCGCGGACCGCGGCGTACTGGTCGAGTGACAGCATCGACGGTGCCCAGTGTTCGATGTCCCAGCTGCCCATGCTGCCGTCGTCGCCGGCGATGAGGTGCGGAAAGGCGCCGACATACCGGTCGTTGTGGAAACTCGAGACGGCCTCCTGGCGCGTGTACTGCAGCGCCGCAAGCCGATCCAGCATTGCCCGGGCAGCGGTGTCGGCGGCTCGGATGCGAGTCGGGTCAGCGGAGCGCTGCTCCAACTGGTCTGCGTACTTGACCAGGAGCTCGGCCCGCCCGCTCAGGGTGCGGATGTCGCCGGTGCGCAGGACGTCGTCTGGATGGGCGGCGAACAGGTCGAGGACCGCGGACAGATAGGTCTCGAGGTTGGTGCGCAGCCGCGGATCGCCTTGCAGGTAGGGGCTGCGCAGCATCTGCAGGGCGATGTCGGTGTTCATGTGACTCGGCCGCACCCGCAGGATGTAGCCGAGCAGTTCGTCGGCGGACCGGCGCTGCTGCTGGTCACCGGTCACGTCGTAGATCGCCGCCAGTGCGGCGAACGCGTGCGTCGCGCCCTCGAGGCCGGGGCTGGTGGCGACGCCGTCGGCGGTGATCTGGAGATAGGCGCCGGTGACCTGCGCGGTCGTCGTGGCCGGGGCGGGTACGGCTGGGGCGGGTACGGCTGGTCCGATCAGCAGGGCGGCGGTCACGCCGGCGGTCACCAGGGCACGGAGCATCGGTTCCTCCTCGGGAATTACGGCCAGGCCCGTTATTCTCGCGGATCAAACCACATCGCCGGTCCGTTTTCCAGGGGTACGTGCCTGTGGTGAATTCGGTAACTGACGCTGTCCGCCGACCGGACTAGGGTGGGTCGCATGCTTGCTGCCTATGCCGCCAAGTTCGACGCCGACGACCCGATCGCCGCTCTGGAGGTGGGGGAGCGCCCCGATCCGACGGTGCCCGAGGGCTGGGTGACGATCGATGTGCGGGCGACGGCGCTCAACCACCACGACCTCTGGTCGCTCAAGGGGGTCGGGCTGGCCGAGCAGAGCCTGCCGATGATCCTCGGCTGCGACGCGGCCGGGGTCGACCCGGACGGCAACGAGGTCGTCGTGCACGCGGTGATCTCGGACCCGGCCTGGAAGGGTGACGAGACGCTCGACCCGAAGCGGTCGCTGCTGAGTGAGCGCTACCAGGGCACCCTTGCGGAGAAGGTCGCCGTACCAGCGCGAAACGTCGTACCGAAGCCGGCCGGGCTGAGCTTCGAGCAGGCCGCGTGTCTGCCGACCGCGTGGCTGACGGCGTACCGGATGCTGTTCACGCAGTCGGGGCTCAAGCCGGGCGACACCGTGCTCGTGCAAGGCGCGGGCGGTGGTGTGGCGACGGCGTTGATCACGCTGGCGCGGGCCGCGGGGATGCGGGTGTGGGCGACCAGCCGGGACGAGGGGAAGCGGGCCAAGGCGCTGGAGATCGGCGCGCATGACGCGTTCGAGTCCGGGGCGCGGATGCCGGAGCGGGTCGACGCGGTGATGGAGACGGTCGGCCAGGCGACCTGGTCGCACTCGCTCAAGTCGCTCAAGCAGGGCGGCACCCTGGTGATCTCCGGCGCGACCAGCGGCCAGGCGCCGAAGTCGGCCGAGCTGAACCGGATCTTCTTCCTGCAGTTGCGGGTCCAGGGCTCGACGATGGGGACCCGGACCGAGCTGGCCGAGCTCATGCAGTTCATGGCGACCGCCGGCATCTCGCCGCACATCGACTCGATGCTCCCGCTCGCCGACGCCCGCAAGGGCTTCGCGAAGCTGAACGAGGGCGACGTCTTCGGCAAGATCGTCTTTACTGTCTGAGTGCAACCAGAGATCAGGCCGGCCGGAGTCGAGGACGCCGAAGCCGGCGCATGGTGTCATCTGCAGTGCTGGCTGGAGGCGTACGCCGATCTCGTCGATCCCGCCAAGCTGGCCGAGCGGACCGCCGACATCGACACCCGGATCGAGCGCTGGACGATCGCCGCGAAGGAAGGCCGGCCGCGGTGGGTCGCGCTGAACCCGGACCCCGAGGCGCCGGTGCGGGAGCGGGTGGTCGGATTCATCGCGATCCGGCCGACCCAGGACGAGGATGCGCCGGTCCCGATCGAGGTGCAGGCGATCTACACCCGGAAGGCCTGGTGGAGCACAGGGCTCGGCAGCCGGCTGATGGAGGTTGCCATTGGCAACGCGCCGGCCAGCCTGTGGGTGCTGGAGGGGAACGAGCGGGCCCAGGCGTTCTACCGCCGCAAGGGTTTCGTCGCCGACGGGACGGTCGCCGACGAGCCGTTCTTCGACGTCGCCGAGCTCCGGATGGTCCGCCGGGGGGCCTAGTGTCACCGGCACAGCTGTGACACAGGCGGCGTACGACGTTTCATGGCTGAAACATGGGCGTCGCACCGGGGCAACGAGCCTGGCTCAGTCTGGTCCTACCGCGAGAAACCCCCGCGGTTTCGATCCGCCCGATCGATGAGGAGCAGGAGTGCCCATGAGGCCGACCTTGACGGTGATCGCCGACCCCGCCGACCGTTGGATGACCCGGGCCGCCTGCGTCGGCCAGGCGCCGGCGTACGACGAGACCGCGAGCCAGTGGGAGCAGCGCAAGGCCCAGGCGGTCTGCCTGACGTCGTGCCCGGTGCTGGAGGAATGCCGTGAGTGGGCCCGTCGGACCAAGTTCACCGGTACGGCGGCCGGCGAGAAGTTCCTCTACGGCCGCCGTCGCGGCCGCCCGGGCCCGCAGGAGCGCCGCCGCGCCAACCCCATGGTCGAGGTCGAAGAGCAGCAGGCCAGCTGATCAGGCGTTGAGAAGCTCGTCGGCGCGGTCCGCGTCGGCGGGCTTTTCTGTGCGCCGGAACGGCGACGTCAGCGTGGCGACGACGTACTGCCGGTTGTGGACGACCGCGACGATCGCCAGCACCAGGTAGACCGCACTCAGCACATACCGCCCGGTCTGACCCGGTACGGCGAACTGAACCGCGAACAGACCGAGCAGCGTCCAGGCCGCCCACCGCGGGAAGCGAAGACTCAGCAGTACGGCGAGCCCGAGCAGCGTCTGCGTGGCCGTCAGCAGGAACTCCTCGACCTGCCGTCCGTCCAGGTGCAGCGCGATCGGTCCACCGCCGACGCCGTACGCGATCGGGAGGCTGCCGATCAGCAGGGTCCACTGGTTCACCTTGGCCGAGATCAGCAGGCCCAGCGCGGCCGCGCCCTTGCCCCGCCAGGCGAACAGCAGGGCCACGATGAACTCCGGCGCCTCCGAGGCCAGCGGAGCCAGCCACTGGACCAGCAGGAACTGGTCGATCCCGAGCGCCCGGCCGCCCTCGACCAGCGAGTCCGCGAACGGCTCCGCCGACGCCAGGATCACCGCCGCCGACGCCAGGAACATCCCGATCACCGTGATCCGTCGCTGCACCGTCGGCAGGCCGCCGATCGTCGCCGCCGGCCCGATCAGGTCGGGCTCGTCGTCGTGCTCGGAGATCGCCGCGCGGTACAGGTAGTAGGCGAAGAACGCGAGCAGCAGGATGCCGAGCACCAGGTGGATCTCGCCGGTCACCGGGATGATGAACGCGACCAGGCCGGCGACCGCGAGGAAGCCGAGCTCGCGGCGGTAGCTGGATTCGAGCACCAGCGCCTTGACCGTCTGCCCGCTGCGCCGGGAGGCGACGTACAGGCTGACGAGGACGACGCTGGACCAGCCGAGGCCGAGGAGCAGCCGGTTCGAGCCGGTCATGTTGGCCGCGGCGAACTGCACATAGTCAGGGTTCGAGCCGGCGGTGTGCGCGAAGTAGAGGTCGACGGCGTACTCCGGGAGTACGGCGATGACCGCCAGCAGCGCGATCGCCAGACCGCCCGAGATGTCCACCTCTGCGGCCTCCGCCGCCCAGGCCAGCACGAACGACGCGGCGACGACGGCGAGGCCGAAGACGAGGATCGACGCGAGCGCCGGCGGGTGGGTGCCGGTCAGCCGGAGGGCGACCGCGGGGATCGCCACCACGAGCAGCAGGAGCACAGGGCGGAGGGCTCGGAACATGGTTCCAGCCTGCCACCGTTTTGATACTTTCGCAATTGCGAAAGTATGAGACCGTGCTCACGACGGCTCGGCGGACTGCCGTCCGGCCCGTCCACCGGTCACAATGACTGCGCGATGACCAGATCCCCTGAACCGACGAAGGCACAGCTGGATTCCGCCGCCGGCACCTTCGCGATGCTCTCCGCGCCGGTGCGGCTGCACCTGGTGTCACTGGCGGCCCAGGGCGAGTACGACGTCGGTACGCTGGCGGAGCGCGTCGGCGTGAGTATCGCCACCGCCAGCCAGCATCTCGGCAAGCTCCGGCTGGCCGGCATCATCACCGCCCGCCGCGAAGGCCGCCGGCACATCTACACCGTCGACGACCCGCACGTGCTCAACCTGGTCGACCAGATCTTCGAGCACATCGCCCCCGACGGCACCCTGGCCCCCGACCCACCCCGCCGCACCAGACCCCCACACACCGACTAAAGCATCTGCTGCCGGGTTCGAGGTACTGGCCGTCGGTCAGGTTAGTCGTCTTCGTCGTCGAGGCGGGCGAGCCAGGTGGCGAAGCGTTCGATCGGGGTTTCGAACTCGGGGTTCAGGTCGACGAACTCGCGCAGCCGCTCGGCCACCCAGGCCAGCGTGACGTCTTCCTCGCCACGCCGGCCCTCGAGTTCCTCGATCCCTCGGTCGGTGAAGTACACGTCAGCTGAAGGCCTGCTTGAGCAGGGTCGCCTGCTCGGTGCCGTGGACACCGTGCGAGCCGACCGCCGGGGCGGCCATGGCCGGCCGGGAGACCCGGTAGAACGGCCTGCCGCCGAGGTGCTCGGTCAGGTTCAGCGCCATGAACGGCCACGGGCCCTGGTTCGCGGGCTCGTCCTGGACCCAGCGGATCTCGGTCGCGTTCGGGTACTTCGCCAGCTCGGCGACGACCTCGTCGGCCGCCAGCGGGTAGAGCTGCTCGACCCGCAGGATCGCGGTGCTGATCTTGTCCGGCTCGACCTTCTTCCGCTCCGCCAGCAGGTCGTACACGATCCGGCCGGAGGCCAGGATGACGCGCTCGACGCTCGCCGGGTTCGCCTCGGCCTCGGGGTCGTTGATCACCGGCCGGAAGGTGCCGTGGGTCAGGTCCTCCGGCTGCGACACCGCCTCCTTGCGCCGCAGCAGCTGCTTCGGCGTGAAGACGACCATCGGAGTGTGCTCCTCGCCGAGCGTGTGCCGGCGGAGCAGGTGGAAGTACGACGCCGGGGTCGACGGCTGCGCCACCGTCATCGCGTCCTCCGCGCACAGCGCAAGGAACCGCTCGATCCTGGCCGAGGTGTGGTCCGGGCCCTGGCCCTCGTAGCCGTGCGGCAGCAGCAGCACGACACCGGACTTCTGGCCCCACTTCGCCTCACCGGACGAGATGTACTCGTCGATGACCGACTGCGCGCCGTTGACGAAGTCGCCGAACTGCGCCTCCCACAGCGTCAGCGCCTCCGGCCGCGCCACGGAGTACCCGTACTCGAAGCCGAGCGCGGCGTACTCGCTCAGCAGCGAGTCGTAGACGTAGAAGTTCGCCTGGTTCTCGTCGAGGTTCTGCAGTGGGACGTAGTCCTGCGCGTTGACCCGGTCGATGACCGCGGCGAACCGCTGCACGAAGGTGCCGCGGCGGCTGTCCTGACCGGCCAGCCGGACCGGACGCCCGGCCAGCAGCAGCGAGCCGAACGCGGTGATCTCCGCACTGGCCCAGTCGATCGGGCCCTGCGTGATCGCGTGCGCCCGGCGCTGCAGCTGCGGCATCACCTTCGGGTGCACGGTGAAGCCCTCCGGCAACGTGGTGTGCGCGTCGGCGATCTTCTTCAGCACCTCGGGCGTGGTCGCGGTCGCGTCCGGGCCGTCCGGCTTGTCCGGGTAGATCGGGGCGGTCACGTAGGGCGCCGGGGAGTCCGGCTGGTTCTTCGCCTCGCGGACCTCGGCGAACACCCGCTCGAGGCGATGCTGGAAGTCCTGCATGGCCTGCTCGGCCTCTTCGATCGTGATGTCGCCACGGCCGATCAGGGCCTCGGTGTAGAGCTTGCGGACGGACCGCTTCTGCTCGATCAGGTCGTACATCAACGGCTGGGTGAAGCTCGGGTCGTCACCCTCGTTGTGGCCGCGGCGGCGGTAGCAGACCAGGTCGATGACGACGTCCTTGTTGAACGCCTGGCGGTATTCGAAGGCCAGGTCGGCCACCCGGATGCACGCCTCGGGGTCGTCGCCGTTCACGTGGAAGATCGGCGCCTGCACCATCCGGGCCACGTCGGTGGAGTACATCGACGAGCGGGACGACGCCGGTGAGGTGGTGAAGCCGACCTGGTTGTTCACGATCACGTGGATCGTGCCGCCGGTGCGGTAGCCGCGCAGCTGGGACAGGTTCAGCGTCTCCGCCACCACGCCCTGACCGGCGAAGGCCGCGTCACCGTGGACGAGCAACGGCAGCACCGGGAACGCGGCCCCGCGGTCCAGCAGGTCCTGCTTGGCCCGGACGATGCCCTCGAGCACCGGGTCGACCGTCTCCAGGTGGGACGGGTTCGCCGCGACCGAGACCTTGATCTTGTCGCCGAACTCGGAGACGAACTCGCCCTCGGCGCCCAGGTGGTACTTGACGTCACCGGAGCCCTGCACGGTCCGCGGGTCGATGTTGCCCTCGAACTCGCGGAAGATCTGGCCGTACGACTTGCCGACGATGTTGGCCAGCACGTTCAGCCGGCCGCGGTGCGCCATGCCGATCGCGACCTCGGACAGACCGGCGCCGGCCGCCTCCTCGCAGAGCTCGTCGAGCAACGGGATGGTGGTCTCGGCACCCTCCAGCGAGAACCGGCGCTGGCCGACGTACTTGGTCTGCAGGAAGGTCTCGAACGCCTCGGCCTCGTTCAGCTTGGCCAGGATCCGCAGCTGCTCCTCGCGCGGCGGCTTGGTGTGCGGCCGCTCGACCCGCTCCTGGATCCACTTGCGCTGCTCGGGGTCCTGGATGTGCATGTACTCGACACCGGTGGTCCGGCAGTACGAGTCGCGCAGGATGCCGAGGATCTCACGCAGCTTCATGAACTTCCGGTCGCCGCCGCCGAACGAGCCGGTGGCGAACTCGCGGTCCAGGTCCCACAGGGTCAGGCCGTGGGTGGCCACGTCCAGGTCCGGGTGACTGCGCTGCTTGTACTCCAGCGGGTCGGTGTCGGCCATGATGTGGCCGCGCACCCGGTAGGCGTGGATCATCTCGAGGATGCGCGCCTGCTTGGAGACGTCCTCCTCGTGGCTGTGCGGGAGGTCGGCGGCCCAGCGGATCGGCTCGTAGGGGATCCGCAGCGACTGGAAGATCTCGTCGTAGAAGCCCTCCGCGCCGAGCAGCAGCTGGTGCAGGCGGCGCAGGTACTCACCCGACTGGGCGCCCTGAATGATCCGGTGGTCGTACGTCGAGGTCAGCGTCATCACCTTGCTGACCGCGAGCTTGGCCATCGTCTCGTCGGCCGCACCCTGGTACTCCGGCGGGTACTCCATCGCGCCGACGCCGATGATGCAGCCCTGGCCGGTCATCAGCCGCGGCACCGAGTGCTGCGTGCCGATGGTGCCGGGGTTGGTCAGGCTGATCGTGGTGCCCTGGAAGTCGGGCAGCGCCAGCTTGTTGTCCCGGGCCCGCCGGACGATGTCCTCGTAGGCCATCCAGAAGTCGGCGAACGTCATCGTCTCGGCGGCCTTGATCGACGGCACCAGCAGCTGCCGCGTGCCGTCCGGCTTCTGCATGTCGATGGCCAGGCCGAGGTTGATGTGGGCCGGCTGGACGTGCGTCGGCTTGCCGTCGGTCTCGTCGTACGACGCGTTCATCTCGGGCAGCGTCTTCAGCGCCTTCACCAGCGCCCAGCCGATCAGGTGGGTGAAGGAGACCTTGCCGCCGCGGGCGCGCTTGAGGTGGTTGTTGATGACGATGCGGTTGTCGATCAGCAGCTTGACCGGGACCTGCCGGACGCTGGTCGCCGTGGGGACCGTGAGGCTGGTCTCCATGTTCTGCGCGGTCCGCGCGGGCGCGCCGCGCATGATCTGCCGCTCGCCGTCGGAGTTGGTCGCGGGAGCCGGCTTGGGCTGGACGCTGGGCGGCTGGTTCACCGTGCCTCCGGTCGGGGCGCCGGTCTGGGCCGGCGCTTGCTTCGCTGCGGGTTGAGTCTGCGGTACGGCGGCCTGTGCGGCGGCCGGCGTGGGCTGAGCGGCCGCGGTGGTGGCCGCGGGTGCGCTGGAGGCGGGCGCGGACGGCGTTGTACCGCGGCTCGGCGCCTCAGGGGTCTTGTTCTCGGACACCGCGTCGGGCCGGGGAGCGTCGGCCGGGGTGGTGGTCACCGGCTTCGCGTCGTCACCAGGCTTGTACGTCTTGAAGAAGTCCAACCACGCCGGATCCACCGACTTCGGGTCCTGCTGGTACTTCTCGTACAGCTCGTCGACCAGCCATTCGTTCGCACCGAAGGCTGCTAGGGGATTGGTGTCTGATGGCTCGGTGGCCACTGGGCAGTTCGCCTCTTCCGATCGGGTCCGGTACCGCGGTTGTTACTGCTGATGTTATGGGTGGTGCCCCAGGGCAAGGCTAATAGCACGCCGACCACTTCCACAGCCCGGGACCACCGGACCAGTGCGTCGGGTGGTCAGGCCCTGGCGGCTTGATCGATCGAGGCCTGAAACACTGTGCAGGCAGGTGTTTCAGCTCATCGGCCGGAGGCTCCGGAGCCGACGGCACGGTCCACAGCCGACGGAGCTGCGGGACCCCTTGCAGAGGTGGGATTTCGGCCGCTCGCCGAGGTGACGCTGAGTAGAGTATTTGAGCGCAGTTGCCCACTGTATGCAGTTGTCCGCTTGCCGGTGGTGATGATCAGGACTGCGCAGAAATGTGGTCAACGTCACCCCGCGGATCAGTCCAGTCAGCCGCGATTGGGCTCACCGGTTGCTCAGGCGCCGGACCAGCTTCAGGCCCGACCAGGTCGCGTCGATCGCAGCCACCTTCACGTCGACCACGCCGAGCGGCAGGGCCAGCTCGCGGATGCCGTTCTCGTCCAGGTCGGTCGGAACGCCGGACGACCGCTTCGGCCACGCGATCCAGATCATCCCCGCGGTCACCGCCTTGCCGAGCAGCACCGGCAGGCGCTTGGTCAGCCGGCTCCGGTCCGGACAGAAGGCGAGCACCACGTCGTACGACGTCCGGCCGGCCCGGCGGACCACCGTCGTACCGGCGGGCAGGCCCTCGATCGCGAAACCGTCCGGCGCGTTGTCGAGCAGCACGACGTGCTCCGGCTTGATACCCAGCTTCGCCGCGAGCGGTTTGCCCGAGTAGCCCGGTGTGGTCATGAAGGGATCGTAGGGCTGCATACTGACGAGATGGCGTTGACGGATGAGGCGATCGTCAAGATCAAAGGGATGATCACCTCGGGGGAACTGGGTCCAGGGGATCGACTGCCGAAGGAGGCGGATCTCGCGGCGCGGCTCGGCCTGTCGCGGAACTCGCTGCGCGAGGCGGTCAAGGCACTGACGCTGGTGAACGTGCTGGACGTCCGGCACGGCGACGGCACCTTCGTCAGCAGTCTCGACTCGGCGCATCTGCTGGACGCGCTGAACTTCATGGTCGACCTGCATCGCGACGACTCGGTGCTGCAGTTCTTCGAGGTCCGGCGGCTGCTCGAGCCCGGGGTCGCGGCGCTGGCCGCCGTCCGGATCAGCCATGAGCAGCTGACCGAGCTCCGGCTGCTCTGCAGCGACCTGACCGCCGACTCGCCGGTCGAGGACCTGGTCGCCAACGACCTGCGGTTCCACCGCGCGATCGCCGAGGCGACCGGGAACCAGGTCGTGTGCTCGCTGCTCGACGGCATCTCCGGTGCGACCCAGCGGGCCCGGATCTGGCGCGGGGTCACCCAGGCCGGCGCGGTCGAGCGGACGCTGTCGGAGCACGCCGCGATCCTGGACGCGATCGAGATCGGTGACGCCGAGGCGGCCCGGGCCTGGATGACCGCGCACATCGCCGGCGTCGAGACCTGGCTCCGCAAAGCACCCTGAGGTACTCCGGTGGCATGGCCTTCGAACCGGCGCCGCCCCGCAGTGCGCTGACGCTGCGCCTGGTACTCGCGTCCTTCGGTCTGGCGCTGTGGATCGCGGCGGCCGTGCTGGCCGTCGTCTTCGACCTGCCGGCCGGCTGGGTGATCGCGTTCGGTGCGCTCGCGGTGGTCGCGCTGGTCGACCTGCTGATCGTTGCCCGGCGCAAGCGCCGGGAAAATGGTTGAACCCGGCCGGGAGTGCCGCCTACCCTTGGTGCTGTCCCATTCCCGACGTCAGGGGTCCGCGTTGTAGCTCCGAGGTCTTCTCTTCAGCCGATCGATCGCCACCCGTCCTGGTGTGCGGTCTCGTCCGAGACCTCTTCTGGAGTGCACGCACATGAGTTTTTCCCTGTCCTGTACGGACCTCTTCTTCGCCTGGCCGGACGGCGACGTCCTGTTCGACGGGCTCACCTTCGTCGCCGGACCCGTGCGGTCCGGGCTGGTCGGCCGCAACGGCGCCGGTAAGTCGACGCTGCTCCGGCTCATCGCCGGGCGGCTCACTCCGCAGCGCGGGTCGATCCGGGTGAGCGGCGAGCTCGGGTACCTGCCGCAGGACCTGACCCTCGACACCAGCCTGCGGGTCGATCAGGCGCTCGGCATCGAGGCCGTCCGCCGCGCCATCACCGCGATCGAGTCCGGTGACGCCTCGGAGGAGAACTTCGCGGTCGTCGGCGACGACTGGGATGTCGACGAACGGGCCGAGGCGCTGCTCGGCAAGCTCGGCCTCGGCGCGATCGACCTCGACCGGAACGTCGGTGAGCTGTCCGGCGGCGAGACGATCCTGCTCGGCCTGGCCGCGGAGTTGTTGCGGCGTCCCGACGTACTGCTGCTCGACGAGCCGACCAACAACCTGGACCTGCGGGCCCGGCGGCATCTGTACGACGCGGTCGAGCAGTTCCGTGGTGCGTTGGTGATCGTCAGCCACGACCGCGAGTTGCTGGACCGGGTCGACCAGATCGGCGACCTGCGCAAGGGCGACGTCACCTGGTACGGCGGGAACCTCACCGCCTACGAGGAGGCGGTGGCGATCGAGCAGGAGGCGGCCGAGCGGATGCTCCGGTCGGCCGAGGCCGACGTCCGCAAGCAGCGGCGCGACCTGATCGAGGCGCGGATGAAGATGGACCAGCGCCGGGCCCGCGGACAGCGGGCGTTCGAGCAGGGCGGGATCCCGAAGATCGTCGCGGGCGGGCTGAAGCGGGCGGCGCAGGTGTCGGCCGGGAAGCACCTCGGGATGCAGTCCGAGCGGCTCGACTCGGCGCGGGAGGCGCTGGCCGACGCGGAGGAGCTCGTCCACGACGACGACACGATCCGCGTCGACCTGCCGAAGACCGCCGTACCCGCGGGCCGGGTGGTGCTGCGGCTCGAGGATCACGTCCTGCGGACCGGGGCGCACGTGGACCTGGAGATCCGCGGGCCGGAGCGGATCGCGCTGACCGGGCCGAACGGCGCGGGCAAGACGACGCTGCTGCAGTCGGTCACGAGCGGTGGGTTGCCGGAGGTGCCGTTCCGGTATCTGCCGCAGCGGGTGGATCTGCTCCGGGACGACCTGTCGATTGTCGACAACCTCGCGTTGCTGGCCCCGAGCACGGAGAACCAGGAGCGGCGGTCGCGGCTGGCTCGCTTCCTCTTCCGCGGGCGGGCGGCCGATCAGCTGGTCAGCACGCTGTCCGGTGGCGAGCGCTTCCGGGCGACGCTGGCGGCGCTGCTGCTGGCTGAGCCCCCACCGCAGTTGCTGATGCTCGACGAGCCGACCAACAACCTGGACCTGGCCAGCGTCGCCCAGCTCCGCGACGCCCTCGCGTCGTACAACGGTGCCCTGATCATCGCCAGCCACGACCTCCCGTTCCTGCGCGAGATCGGCATCACCCGCTGGCTGGAGCTGACGCCGGAGACGCTGACGGACATCGACCCGCTCTAGTCGGCCATACCCCTGGGGGGTACTCTCGGGGGTATGGACGAGCATCACGACCACGCCGCGCCGGCTGAGCACGGTGGGCATGCGGGTCACGGGGATCATGCGGCGCAGTTCAAGGATCGGTTCTGGATCAGCCTTGGGCTGGCGGTGCCGGTGGTGTTCTTCAGTGCGATGTTCGCCGACCTGCTCGGGTACACGCGGCCGGAGTTCCCGGGGTCGGGGCTGATCGCCCCGGTCCTGGGGACGGTGATCTTCGTGTACGGCGGGCAGCCGTTCCTGACCGGAGGTTGGGGCGAACTGAGGTCTCGCCGTCCCGGGATGATGCTGCTGATCTCGATGGCGATCACGGTCGCGTTCGTGGCGTCCTGGGTGACGACGCTCGGCATCGGCGGGTTCGACCTGGACTTCTGGTGGGAGCTCGCGCTGCTGATCGTGATCATGCTGCTTGGGCACTGGCTGGAGATGCGAGCGCTCGGCGCTGCGTCCGGTGCGCTCGACGCGTTGGCCGCACTGCTGCCCGACTCGGCAGAGAAGGTGACGGCCGACGGCGTGGTCGAGGTGCCGCTCGGCGAGTTGCTGGCGGGAGACGTCGTACTGGTCCGCTCGGGCGGGCGCGTGCCGGCGGACGGGACCGTGATCGACGGGCAGGCCGAGGTCGACGAGTCGATGATCACCGGTGAGTCGCGTCCGGTCCTGCGGGCAATCGGGGATTCCGTGGTCGCCGGGACCGTTGCCACCGACAACGCTCTGCGGGTCGAGATCACGGCAGTCGGGGACGACACCGCGCTGGCCGGGATCCAGCGGCTGGTCGCCGAGGCGCAGGCGTCGTCGTCCCGCGCGCAGGCCCTGGCCGATCGGGCCGCGGCGTTCCTCTTCTACTTCGCGTCGATCGCAGGGTTGATCACGTTCGTGGTGTGGACGCTGCTGGGTGAGGTCAACGAGGCCGTCACGCGGACCGTGACGGTCCTGGTGATCGCCTGCCCGCACGCCCTCGGACTGGCCATCCCGCTGGTGATCGCGATCTCCACCGAACGCGCCGCGAAGGCCGGGGTCCTGGTGAAGGACCGGCTGGCGCTGGAGCGGATGCGCACGATCGACGTCGTCCTGTTCGACAAGACCGGCACTCTGACCAAGGGCGAGCCGGCGGTGACCGGCGTTGCCACGGTCGGACCCATCACTGACGAGGAACTCCTGGAGCTGGCCGCTGCGGTCGAGGCCGACAGTGAACATCCCTTGGCCAAGGCGATCGTCCGAGCCCACTCCGATCGGGTGCCGGTCGGTCACGGACGAGCCGTGGTGGCATCGGAATTCCAGTCACTCACCGGTCGCGGCGTACAGGCTGTTGTGGACGGTTCCGAGGTTGCTGTCGGTGGACCAGCGTTCTTGCGGGAGTACGGCGTACCCGAGCCGGCGGAGCTGGAGACGGACGTCGCGACCTGGAAGGGGCGTGGGGCCGCGGTGCTGCATGTGGTTCGGGACGGGCAGGTGGTCGGGGCGGTCGCGTTGGAGGACGAGGTTCGCGAGGAGTCGAGGCAGGCGGTGGATGCGCTCCATCGGCGTGGTGTGAAGGTCGCGATGATCACCGGCGACGCACACCAGGTCGCCGACGCGGTCGCCAAGGAGCTCGGCATCGACGAGGTCTTCGCGGAGGTCCTCCCGCACGACAAGGACGCGAAGGTCGCCGAACTGCAGGCACGCGGCCTCAAGGTCGCGATGGTCGGCGACGGCGTGAACGACGCTCCCGCGCTGGCTCGTGCCGAGGTCGGCATCGCCATCGGCGCCGGCACGGACGTCGCGATCGAGTCGGCCGGCGTAGTCCTGGCCGCCGACGACCCGCGCGCGGTCCTGTCGGTGATCGCCTTGTCGAAGGCCAGCTACCGCAAGATGTGGCAGAACCTGGCCTGGGCCACCGGCTACAACGTCATCACGGTCCCGCTCGCGGCCGGCGTACTCGCCTTCGCCGGCGTGGTCGTCTCTCCGGCCGTCGGCGCGATCCTGATGTCGATCTCGACCATCGTGGTCGCCCTCAACGCCCAGCTACTGCGCCGCCTTGACCTCTCACCCGCTCGACTCGCCGCGTAACCCGGTCAGCGTGACCGCGACCAAGCGCCGTACCGCCGCCTTCGACGGTACGGCGCCCCCCGCGCCGAGCGCATGCACGCAGTACGCCGCCAACTCCTTGGGCGGAACGTCGTCACGCACGTCGGTCATCAGACCCGCGAGGAACTCGATGAGGTGCTCACGAGCCTTGGTCACATGCTCCGACCGATGTAGCGACGCAGCGGGCTCCGACTGCGGGTGCTCGTAGCAGATGAACGCATAGGCCTCGAGCACATCGCTGAGCTGCCCGCTCCGCCGCCAGATGTCCTCGAGCTGCCGGAGATGTTCACCCACCTGTCGCTCGTGCCACGCGGCCAGAACCGACTCGACGTCCGGGAAGTACTTGTACAGCGTCGCCCGCCCGACCCCGGCCCGCTGAGCAACCTCCGACATCGTCACCCCGGTCACACCGCGCTCGGCCACCAGCGCGGCGGCCGCGTCGAGCACAGCCCCCCGCACCGCCTCCCGATGCGTCGCAATGCTGTCATCCCACAACTTCGGCACGGCCATCAGCCTACCTTGACAGACTGTCCGTATTCGAGACACTCTGTCTTGAAAAAGGAGTGTGTCGGGATGGCAGTCGTGCAGGCGTACGTCGGGACTCCGCGAGCGGCACGGTACGTCGAACAACTGACCAGCCACTTCGGTCACCAGCCCGGCGGGATGAAGGTGCTGGCGAGTAGTCCGGGTGAGCTGGTCATCGACCTGGGCGAGGCAACGTGGACGATCCGCAGCGCCGCGGACGAGCTGATCCTCCAGGTCGAGGCAGCCGACGCCGCCCGCCTGGACGAACTGAGCGCCCACGTCGCGCAACGCATCGAACAGATCGGCCGCCGCGACGGCCTCCAGGTCCACTGGCGACCCCAAGAACCGCAGTGAGCAAGAGCGGGGACATGGGCTGATTGCACAGTCTCCGGTCGCCTGGTGTGCACGATGGACGGTGAACAGGCCCGGCCGGCGCCGTACGTTCGATGAAATCCCCAGGCTGGAGGTTCTCATGGCCGGTTCATCTGTTGGTACGGACGACTACGCGCTCGCTCGGGTTCCGGAGAGTGCCCGGTATTCGTGGTGGTCTGTCGCGACGCAGCGGTTCGGGCAGATCTCGGCGCTCAGTCAGTTTCTGCTCGGCGCGACGCTCGGGTTCGGGATGGACTTCTGGACCGCGTTCTGGGCGCTGACGCTCGGCGCGGTGATCCTCGAGCTGGTGGCGATCCTGATCGGGATCATCGGGGCCCGCGAGGGCTTGCAGACCTCGGTGATCGCCCGCTGGACCGGCTTCGGTCAGGCCGGCTCGGCACTGATCGGGCTGGCGATCGGGATCAGTCTGATCGGCTGGTTCGGGATCCAGTCCGCGGTGTCCGCGGCCGGTCTGAGCCAGTTGATCGGCGTACTGCCGACGTGGGGCTGGTCGCTCGTCTTCGGTCTCGCGGTCACGCTGGTCGTGCTCCGTGGCTTCCATTCGATGGCGTGGGTCGCCTATGTGACCGTGCCCGCGTTCCTCCTCCTGGTCGGCTGGTCGATCATCAGCGAGCTGTCCGACCACAGCCTCAGCGCACTGGTCAGCTCCGCGCCGCCGGGTCCGCCGCTGAGCCTGCTGGAGGGTACGACGCTCGTCGCCGGCGGATTCATCGTCGGAGCGGTGATCACCCCGGACATGACCCGCTTCAACCGGACGGTCGGGGACGTGGTGAAGCAGACCGTTCTCGGCATCACCCTCGGCGAGTACGTGATCGGCCTGTGCGGCGTACTGCTCGCGCACGCGGTCGGCTCGGCGAACGTGATCACCATCGTCACCTCGTCGGTCGGCTGGGTCGGCACCCTGGTGATCATCCTGGGCACGATCAAGATCAACGACTGGAATCTCTACAGCTCCGGCCTCGGCGTGGTGAACTTCATCGGCACCGTCTTCGGCCGGCACGTCAACCGGGCCGTCGTCACGCTCGTGGTCGGCATCCTCGGCAGTGTGCTCGCGGCCGGCGGGATCCTGGACAAGTTCACCGACTTCCTGATCGTGCTCGGCGTCGCGTTCCCGCCGATCGCCGGGATCATGGTCGCGGAGTACTTCGTGGTGAAGCGCTGGCGCCCCGAGCTGGACGCGACGCGGGCCGAGGGCACGCTGCCCGCCACCGCGCCGACCTGGGTACCGGCCACGATCGTGATCTGGGTCGCCGCCGCCCTGATCGGCAAGTACGTCACCTGGGGTCTGCCCAGCATCAACTCACTGGTGGTCGGCTTCGCGGCGTACGTCGTCGCCGGCCGGCTCGGCCTGATCCGGGGCGTCGGGACGAGTCGCACCATGGACAGTGAGCAGACCGCCATCACCGCCGTACCGGCGACCAGCTAGACACAACGGGAGGATCTGGAATGCGTATCGGGATCGATGTCGGTGGTACCAACACCGACGCCGTACTGCTGGAGGGCGAGGGCACCGGCGTCAGCGTGCTGGCCGCCAACAAGTCGGCCACCAGTGCGGACGTCACCGCGGGCATCATCGACACCCTGGACCGGTTGCAGGCCGAGCGGTCCTTCGACCCGGCGCAGATCCAGGCGGTGATGATCGGCACCACGCACTTCATCAACGCCCTGATCGAGGCGCGCCGGCTCGCCCCGACGGCGGCGCTGCGGCTCGGTCTGCCGGCCACCGCGTCGCTGCCGCCGCTGGTCGACTGGCCGGAGCGCCTGGTCGAGGCGATCAGCGGGCGCAGCTACCTGGCCCATGGCGGGCACGAGTTCGACGGACGGCACATCGCCGAGCTGGACGAGGACGAGCTGCGCCGGCACGCCGCGGACATGATGTCGCACGGCGTCCGGTCGGTGGCGATCTCGTCGGTGTTCTCGCCGGTGAGCAACGAGTTCGAGCTGCGGGCGGCCGAGATCCTGCGCTCCGAACTCGGCGACGACGTGGCGATCTCGCTGTCCCACGAGATCGGCCGGATCGGCCTGCTCGAGCGGGAGAACGCGACCATCATCAACGCGGCTCTGCGTGAGCTCGCGGCGAGCATCGTGGACGGTCTGGCCGGCGCGGTCGCGGGCCACGGCATCGCGGCGCCGCTGTACCTCAGCCAGAACGACGGCACGCTGATGGACGTCGACTTCGCCCGCCGCTACCCGGTCGCGACGTTCGCGTCCGGCCCGACCAACTCGATGCGCGGCGCGGCGCTGCTGTCCGGCCTGGACACCTGCGCGGTCGTCGACGTCGGCGGCACGACGACCGACGTCGGCGTACTCACGCACGGCTTCCCGCGGGAGGCGACCACGGAGGTGGACGTGGCCGGCGTCCGGACCAACTTCCGGATGCCGGATGTGCTCAGCATCGGCATCGGCGGTGGCAGCTTGGTGGCCGAGGGCAACGACCTGGTGACGGTCGGCCCGCGGTCGGTCGGCTATCGACTGACCGAGGAGGCGCTGGTCTTCGGCGGTACGACGCTCACCGCGACGGACATCGCGGTCGCGGCCGGCCGGGCCGAGATCGGTGACCCGGCGGCGGTGGCCGAGCTCGATCCGACGCTGGTGAAGGCGGCGCTGGCGCGGGTGGCGGCGGACATCGCGGACGCGGTGGAGCGGATGCGGACCTCGCCCGACCCGCTGCCGGTGGTCGCGGTCGGCGGTGGCTCGATCCTCCTGCCGGACGATCTGCCGGGCAGTCTCGCGGTGCATCGGCCGGATCACTTCGCGGTGGCGAACGCGATCGGTGCGGCGATCGCCCAGGTCGGCGGCGAGGTGGACCGGGTGTACGCGATCGACCCCGGCCGGCGGGACGCGGTCGTGGACGAGGCGCGGCAGGAGGCGGTCGACCGAGCCGTCGCCGCAGGCGCCGATCCGGCGCAGGTGCGGATCGTGGACTTCGACGAAGTACCGATTCCGTATTTGCCGGGCAACGCGACCCGCATCCGCTGCAAGGCGGTCGGCGATCTCCGGCTGGGGGCATCATGAACCCAGATGGGGGAAGTGCGATGAGGCTGGGTGTCGATGAGCTCGCCGCGCTTGCCCGTGGAGCTGCCGTGCTGGGCACCGGTGGTGGCGGGGATCCGCACATCGGCCGGTTGCTCGCGCAGCAGGCGGTCCGGGAGTACGGCCCGGTCGAAATGGTTGCCGTTGACGACCTTCCGGACGACGCCTGTGTGTTGCCGGTGGCGATGATGGGCGCGCCGACCGTCATGGTGGAGAAGCTCCCGTCGGCGGATCAGATCTCGGTCGCCGTCCAGACCCTGGCTCGGTATGTCGGCAAGACGCCGACTCACATCGCGTGTATCGAAGCGGGCGGCGTGAACTCGACCGTCCCGGTGATCGCCGCGGCGCAACTCGGTCTGCCGTTGGTCGATGGTGACGGCATGGGCCGCGCGTTCCCCGAACTGCAGATGGTGCTGCCGACGCTGGCCGGCATCGAGGCGACCCCGATGTCGATTGTCGACGAGAAGGGCAACCGCGGTGTCTTCGACACGATCGACAACCCCTGGGCCGAGCGGCTGGCCCGGTCCGCGACCGTCGACATGGGGTGCTCGGCGATCGTCTCGCTGTACGCGATGACCGGCTCCGAGATCCGCCGGGCGTTCGTCTCCGGGACTCTCAGCCAGTGCCTCGCGATCGGTCACGCGATCGAGCGTGCGCAGCAACTGCACAGCGATCCGGTCGCGGCCGTGGTCGATCAGCTCGGCGGCCGGTTGCTGCACGTCGGCAAGGTGGTCGATGTCCAACGACGTACGACGACCGGGTTCGCCCGGGGTGACGCCGCGATCGACGGACTGGACGCATCGCTCGGGCGATTGATGGCGCTGCACTTCCAGAACGAGCACCTGGTGGCCGAGATCGACGGCACCGCGGTCGCGACCACGCCCGACCTGATCATCGTGCTCGACACCGAGTCCGGCGAGCCCATCACCACGGAGGCGTTGCGCTACGGCCACCGCGTCAGCGTGCTCGCCGCGCCCGCCGACGAACGGTGGCACTCACCGGAAGGTATCGAGCTGGTCGGTCCGCGCTACTTCGGCTACGACCTCGACCCGATCCGCGCGCTGGAGACGGTATGAGCTGGCAGCTCGACATCGAGCACCTGAGAGACCTTGCGAGGGGTGCCGCGATTCTCGGCACCGGCGGTGGCGGCGATCCGCTGATCGGGCGATTGCTCGTGGAGCAGGCGATCCGCGAGCACGGACCGGTCACGGTCCTCGACCCGGATGAGCTCGACGACGACGCCTTCGTCATCCCGACCGCGCAGATGGGTGCGCCGACGGTCATCGTGGAGAAGATCCCGCGCGGCAGCGAGCCGGTCGGCGCGTTGCGCGCACTCGAGCGCCATCTCGGCCGCACCGCGGATGCGACGATGCCGATCGAGTGCGGCGGCATCAACTCGATGATCCCGCTGCTCGTCGCCGCCCGGACCGGTCTGCCGGTGGTCGATGCCGACGGCATGGGCCGCGCGTTCCCCGAACTCCAGATGGAGACGTTCTCGGTGTACGGCGTACCCGGGTCGCCGATGGCGATCGCCGGGGAACACGACGAGACCGTCGTCATCGACACCGGCACGGACAACAAGCAGATGGAGTGGCTGGCCCGCGGGATCACGATCCGGCTGGGCGGCGTCGCGCACATCGCGGAGTACTCGATGACGGGCGCCGAGGTGAAGCGCACCGCCGTACCCAGAACACTCAGCCTCGGCCTGTCGATCGGGCGCGCGGTCCGCGAAGCCAGGGCTGCGCATGACGATCCGATCGAGGCGATCCGGGCAGCGCTCGCGCCGACGCTCTACAACCACCTCCGGGTGCTCTTCCGCGGCAAGGTGGTCGACGTGGAACGCCGTACCGTCGAGGGCTTCGCCCGCGGCCGCGCCCGCTTCACCGCGTACGACGGCGGGTCCGAACTGGAGATGCGCTTCCAGAACGAGAACCTGGTCGCAGAAGTCGACGGCGAGGTCGTCTGCACGGTGCCGGACCTGATCTGCGTGCTCGAGGCCGACACCGCCGAGCCGATCACCACAGAGGGCCTGCGCTACGGCCAACGGGTCACCGTGGTCGGGATCTCCACGCCCGACCTGATGCGCACACCTGAGGCGCTGGCGGTGTTCGGACCGGCCTGTTTCGGGCTCGAGGTGGACTTCAGTCCGGTCGAACGACGGGTCGAGGCTCTGACCGTCGCCCCCTGACTCTCGGCCCGCCGTGCTCGATACCCCTCCGCGGCGGGCCGAGCGTTCCGCCCCGCGGGGGCGGCGCCTCGGTGACATCATCGGCTCATGACGACGGTCATCCGAGAGCAGGATCTGGGGGCGCTGGTCGTCGGCGTCACTCTGCTGGGGTCCGGTGGCGGCGGCGACACGGGTGCGTTCGGGCGGATGCTGCGTCGGCGGCTCGGGGCTGGTGAGCTGGTACTGCGGGACGCCTCGGACACACCCGGTGCGTACCTGAGCCCCATCGGCGTGGTGGGTGCGACCAGCGTGCTGGCGGAGAAGCTGCCCAGTGGTGGTGAGTTCGAGACCGCCGTTGGGGCGGTGAGCCGGTGGACCGGGCAGGCGGTCACCGGGCTGATGTCACTCGAGGCAGGTGGGCTGAACGGCCTCAGTCCGCTCATCGCCGCGCTGGACCTCGGACTGCCGTTCGTCGACGCCGATCTGATGGGCCGGGCGATGCCACGGCTCGACCAGTTCTCCTGGGCGGTGGCGGGGCGTTCGCTGACGCCCTGCGCGCTCAGTGAACCGAGCGGACAGGTGATCGTGGTGGATCACGTCGATGCGTCCGGTCTGGAACGCGCGGTGCGGAGCTTTGTTGCCCAAACCGGCGGCTGGGCCGTGCTGGCGCTGGCGCCGACACCTGTCGATGCCGCGACGTCGGATGCGGTCAATGGCAGTTTGACTCGAGCTCTGGCGCTGGGCCGGGCGCATGCCGGACTCGACACCGGCGCTGCGCCGGCGACTGTCGCGTCGGCTCTCGGCGGCCGGCTGCTGGGTGGCGGACGGGTCGAAGAGGTCGCGCGGCATGCCATAGCGAACGGCGGGGCTGCCTTCGGGCGCGGCAGTGTCTGTGTGGTCGATTCCGCGAGCCGTGCGGTGGTACGGATCGAGACGGAGAACGAGTATCTGCTCGCCATGGTCGACGGAGAGCCGGTCGTGAGTACGCCGGACCTCGTCTGTGTGCTGGATCGACGCACACTGCAGCCGATTGCGGTCGAGGCGATCCGAACCGGCGACGAGGTGCTCGTACTGGCACTCCCCGGGCCGGACTGGTGGCGCCGAGGCGATCGGATCGGGTACGTCGGACCGCGAGCGTTCGGACTCGGGTGCGACCCGCAACTGCTGGAGGCCTCATGACCGCGCCTTCGCTGTCGGCGATGCTGACCTCACCCGGCTGGCGGGATGTCGTCGTCCTGGGCGGTGGACAGGAACCTGGTCCCACGCTGATCGGCTCTCGCGTGCTCATGAACGTCGCCGGCCATCCGGAGCCGATGACCGGCGAACTGCTGGTCGTACTGCTGGCGACCGACCACTCCGACTGGCGGATCGACGCACTGATCAGCCGAGCCTCGGCAGCGGGCGCAGCGGCCCTGCTGCTCGCCGGTGCCGAGCCACTCGGCCGTGGAGCTCAGCTGCTGGCCGAGCGGTTGCAGCTGCCGGTGCTGGGCAGTCCGGATCCGCTAGCAGCTCACGAGCACCTGAATCGGGTGGCGGCCGAGCCCGACGTGGTGCGGGCCGACCTGGTGCTCCGGGCGGTGACCGCGTTGCGGCGGGCCGATAGCGATCTGAGTTCGGTGTTGCGTACGGCGTGCGCCGTACTGGGGCGGCCGGTGACATTGGCCGGCTCCGACGGAGGCACGTTGGCGGGGGAGCCGTTGGCGGCTGACGAACGGCCCGCGCTCGTGGCGGCGTTACCCGCGGTGCCGGTGGGTTGGGCGGCGCCGTACCGGGTGGATCTGCCGAGTGGTGCGGTGCTGATTGCGGTGGCAGTGCTCGGTGCTGGGCCGGTGTGCTGGCTGGTGGCCCGGTTGCCCGGAGTCGTGCCGGCTGAGGTTGCCGCCGTACCTGCTGTGTTGACGGTGGTGGCGCCCGCGGTGGGGGAGCGGTTGGCGTTGCGGCGGCTGGAGTTGGAGCGGGACGCGCGGCAGCGTACGTCGTTGCTCGGTGAGCTGGTGCATGGTGAGCCGTCGGAGGCGACGCGGCGGCGGGCCGTGGATCTCGGGTGGCAGCTGGACGGGTGGCACACGGGGATCCGGATCGGGACCGACGGGCAGGTGGACGTCGCGGGGCGGCGGGCCGACGTGGTGGAAGCCTTTGACGCTGAGGGTTTGCAGGCGGTCGTGGTGGAGCAGGGTGACGGATGGTCCGCGTGGATCACCGCTGCGCGCGAGCCGACGTCGACCGAGGTCCAGCAGCAGGCGGCGGCGATCAGACGGGTGCAGCGTCGCCTGCTGACGGTCGATGCGTACGTCGGTGTCGGCCGGGTTGCACCTGGTCCGAGCGGAATCGCCACGTCGCTGGCCGAAGCAGGTGATGCGGCCGGCCTGGCCCGGGGCCGCGCCGAAACCGGCCGTTTCCTCCACGTTGACCGCCTCGGCCTGGCCCAGCTCCTCCTGGCCTGGACCCGCACCGACACGTTCCAACCTGCCGCCCGCGCTCTCCTGGCTCCCATCGAAGACCAGCCCGGCGACCTGGTCACGACCCTCGCGGTCTACCTCGACACCGAGTCCTCGCTGGCCGAAACCGCCGCTGTCCTGGGGATCCACCGCAACACAGCAGCCGCCCGCATCACCAAGATCCAGCACCTCCTAGGCGTAGACCTGGCCAACCCGGACGAACGCCTGGCCCTCCACCTAGCCTCCAGAACCACCAGAACCTAAGACGGAGTCGGCGCATCCTCGCGGAGGAGGCCGGCGGACTTCAGGTCGGACCAGAGGGCGACCGGGACCTCGGTGCGGGCGAGGGTTGCGTTGGTGTGGACCTCGTCGGGGGTGCGGCAACCCACCGCGATGCCGGCGACGGCGGGGTGGGCGAGGGGGAAGGCCAGGGCCGCGGCGGGGAGGGTGACCCCGTGGGACTCGCAGATGTCGGCGAGCTGGTTGGCCTTGGCTACCAGGGAATCCGCGGCGGGTGCGTAGTTGAAGGTGGCGCCGGGGGCGGGGCGGGGCTGGGAGAGCAGGCCGGAGTTGAAGATGCCGACGGCAACTACCTGGACGTCGTTCGCGAGGCAGGCGGGGAGGACGTCGTCGAGCCCGTCGGGGTCGATCAGGGTGTAGCGGCCGGCCAGCATGATCACGTCGATGTCGATCTCGTTGACGAACCGGGTCAGCATCGCGGTCTGGTTCATGCCGGAGCCGATCGCGCCGATCACGCCCTGGTCGCGCAGCTCGATCAACGCCGGGAAGGCGGTCGCGACGGCCTCGTCATAGTGGTCGTCGGGGTCGTGCACGAAGACCACGTCGAGCCGGTCGGTGCCGATCCGCCGCAACGAGTCCTCGATACTGTGCAACACGCCGTCCCGCGAGAAGTCCCAGCGCCGCCGCCGGTTCGTGTTGATCTCGAAGCCCTCGTCGTCGGTCGCCGCGCCGTCGGTCTCGTAGATGATCCGCCCGACCTTGCTCGACAGCACGAACTCGTCCCGCGGCTTGCCGCGCAGCCCATCCCCGAGCCGTTCCTCGGCGAGCCCGAGCCCGTAGTGCGGAGCGGTGTCGAAGTACCGCCACCCCTCGTCCCAGGCGGCGTTCACGGTCGCGACCGCATCCGCCTCACTCACCGAGCCGAGCAGATTCCCCAGCGGCGCACCGCCCAGTCCGACCCGCTGACCGTCCGGAAAGATCTTCATGAGCGTGCTCGATTCTGGACCGCCGGCAGCCGCAGGTTCTGCATCCCGCCGTCGACGGCGAGCGCCGTACCGGTCGTCGAGCCCGACAGCGGGCTGGCCAGGTAGGCGATCGCGTGCGCGACCTCGTCCGCCGACACCAGCCGGCCCATCGGCTGACGCGCCTCCAGGGCGGCTCGTTCGGCGGCCGGGTCCTCGGCCACGTCGAGCAATCGGCCGACCCACGGCGTGTCCGCCGTACCGGGGTTCACGCAGTTGACGCGGATCCCCTCGCGCACGTGGTCCGCGGCCATCGCCATCGTCAACGCGAGGACGGCGCCTTTGCTCGCCGAGTACAACGCACGATTTGGCAGGCCCGCGGTCGCGGCGATCGAGCAGGTGTTGACGATCGCGGCGGCCGACGACTTCCGCAGGTACGGCAGCGCGGCCCGGGTCACGCGAGCGATGCCAACCACGTTGACGTCGAGGACGCGGTGCCATTCGTCGTCGTCGTTCGCGGCGACCGTGCCCTGCGCGCCGATGCCGGCGTTGTTCACCACGATGTCGATCCCGCCGAGTTGCAGCGCCGCCGCGGCGACCGCGTCCCGGACCGAACCGTCGTCGGTGACGTCCGCGGCGATCCCGGTCAGCGGCTCGGATACGTCAGGCTTCAGGTCGAAGACGACCACCTGCGCGCCCCGGGACGCCAGCAGCGAGGCGGCCGCGAGTCCGATGCCCTGGGCGCCTCCGGTCACCACGGCCCGCAGGCCGGCGAAGTCCGTCACTTCCCGCTCTCCTTCGAATCAGTCAGGTCGGTCCAGATCTTGCCACTTGGGTACCGGAAGTCGGTCAGCGTCTCAGCATCCATCTCGGCGCCGAACCCGGGCCGCTCCGGCGCCACGTAGTGCCCGTCCCGGATCACCACCGGGTCCAGGAAGTGCTCGTGCAGGTGGTCGACGTATTCGATCACGCGATCCTCCACCGACCCGCTCACCGCGACGTAGTCGAACATCGACAGGTGCTGGACCAGCTCGCACAGCCCGACCCCACCGGCGTGCGGACAGACCGGTACGCCGAACTTCGCCGCCAGCAGCAGGATCGCGACGTTCTCGTTCACTCCCGCGACCCGGGCCGAGTCGAGCTGCAGCACCGACAGCGCCCCGGCCTGCAACATCTGCTTGAACACCACCCGGTTCTGCACGTGCTCACCGGTCGCCACGCGGATCGGCGCGATCGCCTTCGCGATGGCCGCGTGCCCGAGGATGTCGTCCGGGCTCGTCGGTTCCTCCACCCACCAGACGTCGTACGGCGCCAGGGCCTCGACCCACCGGATCGCGTCGGCCACGTCCCAGCGCTGGTTGGCGTCGATCGCGATCCGGATGTCCGGGCCGACCGCCTCGCGGGCCAGCCGCATCCGGCGGATGTCGTCGTCCAGGTCCGCGCCGACCTTGAGCTTGATCTGGGTGAAGCCCTCCGCGACCGCCTCGTGACACAACCGCACCAGCTTGGCGTCGTCGTACCCGAGCCAGCCGGGTGTCGTCGTGTACGCCGGGTAGCCCCGCTCCCGCAGCAAAGCCTCCCGCTCGGAGCGACCCGCCTTCGCGGCGCGCAGGATCTCGAGCGCTTCGGACGGCGTCAGCGCGTCGGTCAGGTAGCGGAAGTCGACGAGATCGACGATCTGCTCCGGCGTCAGGTCGGACAGCAGCTTCCACAGCGGTACGCCGGCCCGCTTGGCGGCCAGGTCCCACACGGCGTTGACGACCGCGCCGATCGCCATGTGCATGACGCCCTTCTCCGGGCCGAGCCAGCGCAGCTGCGAGTCGTGCACGAGCGACTTCCAGAACCCACCGAGATCGTTCAGCGTCGCGTCCAGGTCGAGGCCGATCACGTGGTCGCGGAGCGCCTCGATCGCCGCGGTCTGTACGTCGTTGCCACGGCCGATCGTGAACGCGAATCCGTGTCCCTCCAGCCCGTCGGCCGCGTCGGTGCGCAGGATCAGGTACGCCGCCGAGTAGTCGGGGTCGGTGTTCATCGCGTCGGAGCCGTCCAGGTCCAGCGACGTGGGGAAGCGGACGTCGTACGTCTCTAACTCGGTGAATCGTGGCATCAGGACCCGATCTGCGGCGGTGGGCGGACTGTCGCGAGGAATCCTATAGGATATGTGCCGATTTGGGCAGCGCTCAGGGCCGGGCACCGATGGTGATGGCCGGGGGATCCGCCGGTTAGAGTCGGTGCCGTGGCGGACGAGGGCGACGGCGTACTGCGGTTGGGGAGCCGGTCGTTCGGCGTGGGCGAATTCGCCCTGATGGCGATCATCAACCGCACCCCGGACTCGTTCTTCGACCGGGGCGCGACGTACGCGACCGACGCGGCCTACGCGGCGATCGACCAGGCGGTCGCGGACGGCGCCGACCTGGTCGACATCGGCGGCGTCAAGGCCGGGTACGGCGAACCCGTCAGCGAGGACGAGGAGCTCCGCCGGACCGTGGACTTCGTGGCCGGCATCCGGGCCCGGCATCCCGGCCTGGTGATCAGCGTCGACACCTACCGCAGCGGGGTCGCCCGGCGGGTCGCCGAGGCCGGCGCCGACCTCCTCAACGACACCTGGGGCGGCGCCGATCCCGACCTGGTCCACGCCGCCGCCGAAGCCGGGGCCGGACTCGTCTGCAGCCACGTCGGCGGCCTCTCACCGCGCACGGATCCGCACCGGATGGCGTACGACGACGTGGTCGCGGACGTGATCCGGACGACGACCGGTCTCGCGGACCGCGCGGTCGCGGCCGGGGTCCGGCCGGACGGGATCCTGATCGACCCGACCCACGACTTCGGCAAGAACACCCTGCAGTCACTCGAGCTGACCCGGCGCCTGGACGAGCTGGCGGCGACCGGCTGGCCGGTGCTGGTCGCGGTATCGAACAAGGACTTCATCGGCGAGACCCTCGAGCTCCCGCCGGGGCAGCGTGGCAACGGGACACTCGCCGCACTCAGCATCTCGGCCTGGCTGGGTGCCCGGGTGTTCCGAGTCCACGACGTACCCGCGGCTCGGCAGGCGCTCGACCTGATCGCCGTACTGCGTGGCACCGCCCAGCCCGCCGGAACCCGAAGGAGCCTGGCCTGATGCGTCGCCTGGAAGACCTCTCCGACCCGGAACTGGCCGCGGTCTACCAACCGGAGGATCGGTCGGTCGCGCACCTGCGGGCGAACTTCGTCAGCAGCCTCGACGGCGCGGTCGAGATCGACGGCCGGTCCAAGGCGTTGTCGAGTGACTCCGACAGCCGGGTGTTCAGCATGGTCCGGAGGCTGGCCGATGTGGTGCTGGTCGGCGCCGGCACGATCCGCGACGAGGGATACTCGCCGCTGCGGTTGTCCAAGGCGGCCCGGGAGTGGCGGACGGCGCAGGGACTGGCCGAGAATCCGACGTTGGTGATCGTGTCGTCGCGGTTGGAGCTGAGCCCGGTGAACCCGGTGTTCCAGTCGGCGGTTCGGCCGCTAGTGGTCACCCACGCTGCCTCGCCGCCGGAGCGGCGCGAGGCACTCGGCGAGGTGGCCGAGGTGCTGGTTCTGGGTGCGGCCGAGGTCGATCTGAAGGCGCTCGTCGACGAGTTGGCGGCGCGGGCGATGCCGCAGATCCTGTGCGAGGGCGGGCCGCATCTGCTCGGAGCGCTGACTGACGCCGACCTGGTCGACGAGATGTGTCTCGCGCTCGCGCCACTCCTCGCCGGGCCCGGTTCCGGCCGCATCACCGCGGGGCCGGCGACGACGCTGACCCGGCAGATGAAGCTCGAGTCGACGCTCGCCGCCCAGGACGACTACCTCTTCTTCCGCTACGTCCGGGAGGCCTAGCCCGTGCCCGTCGTGAGCGCCGCGGTCTGCCCCCACCCGCCGCTGCTCGTCCCCGAGGTCGCCTCCGGAGCGGCACCTGAGCTGGACGACCTCCGCACCGCCTGCCTGACTGCGATCGACGGCTTGTCCAACGCGACCAGCGTGCTCGTGGTCGGGACGGGACCTGTCCGCGCCACCTTCCCGGCCGCCGCAGGCGGCTCCTTCGGCGCGTACGGCGCGCCCGCTGTGCGGATCGGCGCCGACGACCCCGTCCTGCCGTTGTCCTTGGCCGTCGGCGGCTGGTTGCTCGAGCAGGCCAAGGCCGCCCAGCTGCCACGCGCGTACCTCGCCGTGCCCACTGACACGACTCCGGCCGACTGCCTGCGACTCGGCCAGGAAATTGCTGAAGGCAACGACCGTATTGGGCTGCTGGTGATGGGGGACGGGTCGGCCCGACGAAGCGAGCACTCGCCCGTTCACCTCCACCCGCGGGCCGAGATCTTCGATACCACGGTCGCACACGCCTTCCAGCACACGGATCTCGACGTACTGCGTGCCCTCGACCCCGACCTTGCCGCTGAGTTGCAGGCGGCGGGCCGAGCGCCCTGGCAGGTCCTCGCCGGCGCCCTGGAGGGATCGACGGTGACTGGCGACCTGACCTACCATGCCGCGCCGTACGGCGTCGGCTACTTCGTGGCCCAGTTCATACTGTCGGGGTGACTGAGGAGCGCGCGGGGTATCGGCGGTCGGCGAAGTCGCCGCGGGGTGAGGCGCGGCGGCGGGAGCTGCTCGACCGCGTCGCCGACGAACTCGGCGTCAACGGTCTGGTCGACTTCTCGCTCCGGCGGGCGGCGCGCGCGGCCGGTACGACGCACAAGGTGCTGCTGTATCACTTCGACGGACCGGAGGACCTCCTCACCCAGGCCGTGTCCCAACTGCGCGAACGGCGGATCACCCGCGCACTCGCGGCCGCCACCGAGGCGCCCGGGGATCGGTCGCTCGCGGATCGGGTCCGGTCGATGTGGCCGACGCTGATCGGCGAGGAGTCGTGGGTGCTGGACCAGGCGATCGGCCTGGCGATGTACGACGCGGCGCGGTACGCCGACCTGGCCCGGGAGGCCTCGAAGCAGTACCTGCCGGCCCTGCTGTCGATCTGTCCGCAGGAATGGCCGGAGCGACGGAAGTTCGAGGTCGCTCAGCTGATCCTGGCCACGCTGCGCGGCTGCCTGATCGAGTGGCGCACGAGCGGCGACGGCGCCGGCATCGATGCCGGCCTCGACGCCTTGGTCCGCGCGCTCGAACGTGAGGAAGCGTCTAGCGACTGATCGTAGACACTTTGCGAACCACGTGGTTCACTTCTGGTATGCGCGAGAACGTGAGCTTCACCAGTGCCGGCGTCGAGTGCGCGGCCTGGCACTACCCAGGGTCGAACGGCGGCTGCGTGGTCATGGCCGGCGGATTCGGCGTGACGAAGGAACCGGGCACGGACCGGTTCGCAGAGCGGTTCGCGGCAGCCGGGTTCGACGTACTGGCGTTCGACTACCGCAACCTCGGTGAGAGCGGCGGAGAGCCGCGCCAGGTCGCCCGGATCGCCGACCAGTTGGACGACTGGCGGGCCGCGATCGCGTTCGCAGCCACGCTTCCAGGGGTGGAACGCGTGGGCATCTGGTCGTTCTCGCTGTCCGGCGGCTATGTCCTGCAGTTGGCCGCGGAGCATCCGGACGTGACGGCTGCGATCGCGCAGTCGGCGAACGTGGACGGCCCGGCGGCTAGCCGCAATGCGTCCCGCTATCAGACACCGTTCACGGCGCTGCGGCTGATCGGACGCTGCATCCTCGACACGCTCGGCGGCCTCGTCGGTCGGCCGCCGAAGCTGGTCGCCCTGGCCGGACCGCCTGGCACGGTCGCGCTGCTCAACACACCGGACGCGCAGTTGACCACCGAGGCGCTCGACCCCGACAACCAGTACGACTGGCAGCAGGCCATAGCGGCACGCTCAGTCTTCGGAGCCGCCGTCTACCGCCCCGCCAAGTACGCGAGTCAGGTCCGCTGCCCACTGCTCTTCGTGGTCTGCGACGACGACCAATCAGCCCTCGCCGCGCCGGCCCTCGCAGCCGCAGCCCAGGCCCCCACCGCCGAAGTCCTCCGCGTCCCCGGCGGCCACTACGCCCCCTTCCTCGACGCCCACGAGACTGCGGTAGAAGCCGAACTGTCCTTCCTCAACCGCCACCTCACCCCAGCCGAGTCGCCCCTCAACCACTCCGCCTGAAGGCCACGCCCCAACCGCAGAGGGCACAGAACGCACGAAACCGGAGGCGGCACCAGCAGAGACTGTGCAGGCCGACAGGACGTATACCCCCACTGACCTGGTGATGGACGGTGCGTGAGCCTAGGTCGGCCCGCCGAACGCGGACACGTCCTGTCGAAATGTCCGCCTAGCGTCGGGTTTAGGGCGTGGGTGCGGTGGGGGAGGGCTCGACGGGGATGGAGGGCCAGCGGGGGGCGGTTGCGGCCAGGTCGGGGCGTCCGGTCATGCGGAGTTGATCGGTCAGTTCTTGCCGGGCTGTTTGTACGGCGGCTGTCGCGGCGTCGGCGGTTTGGTGGGGGCCTGACCAATTGCAGGTGGCGTCGCCGGCGTACCAGGTGCCGCTGGATGAGCGTCGTACGTGAGAGGCTGCGAGGCGCGCGGCGGGGAGGTTGGAGCCGGCTAGTTGGATGACGGCGTCGACCGCGACCACCTCGGCGCCGAGGTCGAGGATCGGCTGCAGCTCCACCGCATCCGTCAGCACGAACTCGTAACCGGCCGGAGCGCGCTCGCCCAACCAAGCCAGCGCCTCCTCGGCCGTCGCCCGCAAGAGCTCCGCGTTGTCCGGATCTGCTAGTTCGTGCACTCCGCAGAGCCGGGTGTGTGTCGGCCGCAGTTCGTTCTGCCACAGCCGCACCTGCAGCTCCTCCCGCCCCGACAACCGCCGCCCAAGAATCCGCGCCAGCCCCACCACGTCAAAGTTCAACTCATCCGGCGTCCTCTTGCGCCCCGCCTCGAGCGGCTCACCCACCCGCGTCCCCCGCGTAGTCCACGGACCCACATGCCACCTCGTCAGAGCCGCCATAGCCAAGACCCTAAACGTCGTCACTCTTCGCTGTGGACGTGCTCACGGTTTTGGTCCATCGTTGAGCATCACACCGGTGGCCCGGGGGCATCGGGCACGACACGTCACGTGGGGGGAACCACTGTGAGCCGAACGACGACGACTCCGCCTGCCGGAAAACCGGACGAGAAGAAGCAGTGGGCCTGGCACCGGCATCCGGCGCTGATCGCCGCCATTCCCGCCGTCTTCGCGGTGATCGGCAGCGCGCTCACCATTGTGCTGGGCCGGGCTGACGCCTTGCCCAACGCCATCAACCCTGCCCCGCCGCCGACCACGGTCCTGACGACGCAGACAGCGACGACGACCACGACGGCGACGGTCAGCGAGACCGTCACGGAGACGCCGGCCGTCCAGATCACGGACCCCGGGACTACTAGTACGCTGCCGGCCCTCGCTCCGGGCAGTCTCGCCATCACCGTGCTGATGGGCGCCAACGGCAAGATCGGACCGCAGGAGTACCGCGCCGGCGCGATCCCGACTGCCGTCGCCCAGGTGCTCGACGAGAGCGGGCACTACCCGGACACCGGCTGCTACCCGACCTGGGTGCTCAAGCGCGGATCTGCCGTGGTGAAGACCGGGCGGAGCGGGTCCTGCCGTGAGACCTTCTACCTCTCCAGCGACTCACTGGAGGTCCGCGGCATCTACCACCTGACGGTGTCCGTCGTGACCGATGCCGGCGCCAAAGGCTCGAAGACCGCCGACTTCAAGGTGACGTGATCAGGCGGACTTGGCCGGGGCCGGTACGTCGAAGGTTTTGGCGAGGTCGGTGAGGATCGAGCAGGCGCCCTGGAGGCCTACGGCGGTCATCCAGGTGAGGTCGGGGACCTCGTGGACCTTGGCGGCCAGGGGCTTCCAGAGGGGGTTGGACTTGAACTGGGCGGCGGTCTTGGCGCTCACGCCCTTCTCGTCGGCGTAGGTGGCGACGAAGATCGCGTCGGCGTCGGCGTCCTTGATCCGCTCGGGGCTGATCTCGAGGGCGAAGCCGTTCACGTCCTGCGGCGCCGGGCGCTTCAGGCCGGCGTCATTCAGCACGATGCCGGAGAAGCTGGCGTTCTGGTAGAGCCGCGTCGGCCCGTCGACGAACCGCACGACCGAGATGGTCGGGTTCCCGGCCTTCGCGTTGATCGCCCCGCCGACGGTCTTGGCCGCGTTCTCGTACGACGAGAGCTCCTTCGCCGCCAGGTCTTCCTCGCCGAGCGCCTTCGCCTCCAGCCGGATGTTGTCCTTCCAGGTCGGCCCGGTGGTCTCCGACATGACGGTCGGCGCGATCGCGGAGAGCTGGTCGTAGAGCTTCTCGTGCCGGACCTTCGCGGTGATGATCAGGTCCGGGTTCAGTTCGGCGATCTTCTCCAGGTTCGGCTCGGCCAGCGTGCCGACCGCCTCCGCCTCGGAGCCGTACGTCGTCCGGTCGTCGCCGAGGTAGTCCGGCAGCTTCCCGTTGATGCTGCGGTAGTCGGTGTACCCGACAACCGGCGTGTCCAGGATCAGCGTCGCATCCACGAAGCTCGCGTCCAGCGCGACCACGCGCTGCGGCTTGGTCTTGATCTCGGTCTTGCCCATCGCGTGCTCGACGGTCCGCGGGAAGCCCGCCGCGGAAGCCCCGGCGGCGTCCGGCGCGTCGCCGGAGTCCGAGGAACCGCACGCGCTCAGAGCGAGCGCGGCGACAGCGAGCAGGGCGGTGAAGCGAGGCAGGCGCACGGGTGTCTCCTGGTCAGGACGGGTCGCAGGTTAAGGTGGCTCACCACCTCAAAGGTAAGGCAACCCTAACCGCATGTCCGTGTCGTCCGCACGCCCCGCCGCGCCGCCGTCCACAGTTCGTCCCAGTGCCAACGCGTCCGTACGGCGTACTGCCGCGCTGCTCGCCCTCGTCGTGATCCTGGTGCTGGCGTTCGCGGCCAGTCTCGCGCTCGGCTCCCGCTGGTTGGGGCCGGGTGCGTTGTGGCATGCCCTCACCGCGAATGACGGCTCCGATGCCGACGTGATCGTCCGCAGCCTGCGGTTCCCGCGCACGGTCGTGGCCGTGCTGATCGGCGCGTGTCTGGGCATCGCCGGGGCGTTGATGCAGGGCCACACGCGCAATGCCTTGGCCGAGCCGGGCATCTTCGGCGTGAGCTCGGGCGCAGCGTTCGCCGTCGTACTCGGTCTGCAGCTCGGCGTTGCCGACTCGGTCGGGGCGACGGTGTGGTTCGCGCTGATCGGGGCACTCATCGCCACGTTCGGCGTGCAGCGGTTGGCGTCGCGGGGGAGTGGCGCGACGCCGGTCGGGCTCGCGCTGACGGGCGCGGCGGTGGCCGCGATGCTCGGCGCGCTGACGTCCGCGATCGTGCTGCTCGACGCGGACACGCTGGACAGTTATCGCTTCTGGGCGGTCGGTTCGGTGGCGGGTCGCGGACTGGACGTCGCCGGTCAGGTGCTGCCGTTCGCTGTCGTCGGCCTGCTGCTGGCCGCGGTCAATGCCCGGGACCTGGATCTGCTTGCCTTGGGCGACGATGTGGCCGTCGGCCTGGGCCTGTCGATCCGCCGGGCCCGGCTGGTCGGGCTGGGTGCGATCGGCCTGCTCACCGCCGCCGGAGTCGGAGCCTGCGGACCGATCGGCTTCCTCGGGTTGCTCGCCGGCCACGTCGCCCGCCGGATCTTCGGCGCCCGCAACACCTGGCTGATCCCTTCCGCCGGACTGATCGGCGCGACCGCCCTGGTCCTCGCGGATCTCGTCGGGCGGCTGGTCGGTGGCGCGGGCGAGGTCCAGGCCGGCGTCGTCCTCGGTATCGTCGGCGCGCCCTTGTTCGTGCTCGTCGTACGACGCCGCGCGGTGGTCCTGTGAAGTCGCGGACCGTTGTCCTGAGCATCCTCTTCGCGGCTCTGGCGATCGTGATCGCCCTGATCTCCTTGAGCGTCGGTACGACGAAACTCCCGATTGCCGATGTGGTCCAGGTGCTGCTCGGCGGCGGCCGCCGCGGTACGCGTCTGGTCGTCCTCGAGTTGCGACTGCCCCGGGTCGCCACCGGACTGCTCGTCGGCATCGCGTTCGCCGTCTCCGGCGCACTCCTGCAGACCTTGTCCCGCAACCCGCTCGCCAGCCCCGACATCGTCGGCGTCAACTCCGGCGCGTCCGCCGGCGCCGTCGCGGTGATCGTGCTGGCCGGCACCGGCGGCGGGAACATCTCCGGCGCCGCCGCGAAGGTCGGCATCCCGCTGGCCGCCGTCCTCGGTGGACTGATCGCGACGCTGCTCGTCGGCGCGTTGTCGGTACGGCGTGGCGTGGTCGACGCCGGTCGGGTCGTCCTGATCGGGGTCGGGGTCGCGGCCGCGGCGAACTCGCTGGTCGCCTGGATGCTGGTGATCGGCGACGTCAACGACGCGGGCCGGGCGGCCGCCTGGCTGGCCGGTTCGCTCAACGCCCGCGCCTGGAGCGACGCGATTCCGGTGCTGGTCGCCGTCGTGGTTTTGTTGCCGGTAGCAATGATGTTCAACCGGGACCTGTCCGCGCTGGTGCTCGGTGACGATGTCGCGTCCTCGCTCGGCGTCCGGGTGGCCCGGATCCGGCTCGGGTTGCTGGTCATCGCGACCGTGCTGGCCGCGATGGCGACCGCGGGCGCCGGGCCGATCGCGTTCGTCGCACTCGTCGCGCCGCAGATCGCCCAGCGGCTGACCCGGATGGAGCGACCACCCTTGCTCACGACCGCGATGCTCGGCGCGCTGTTCGTCGTACTGGCCGATCTGCTGGCGCGCAACGGTTTGCAGTGGTTGCGGGTCGGGCCGTACGAGTTGCCCGTCGGCGTGGTCACGGCGGCGTGCGGAGCGCCGTACCTGCTTCATCTCATCGGCCGTCAGCAGAAGGGACGCTGAACCGTGCACGTCGAGAACCTGACCCTCGCGTACCGCGCTGATGCGCCGGTCGTGTCCGGACTGACCCTGGAGGTGCCGGTCGGTCAGCTGACAGCGGTGGTCGGGCCGAACGGGTCCGGCAAGTCGACTCTGCTGCGTGGGATGAGCAGGCTGCTGATTCCACAGAGCGGTCAGGTGCTGCTGGACGGCAAGGACATCCACAAGCTACCGGCGCGTGAGCTGGCCCGGCAGCTTGGTGTGCTGCCGCAGGGTCCGGTCACACCGGAGGGGATCACGGCAGCCGAGTTGGTGTCGCGGGGACGCCATCCCCACCGCGGACTCTTCGGGCGGCTGACCGCCGAGGACGACGAAGCCATCGACGAGGCCCTCGAGGCTGTCGAGCTGACCGAACTGCGGGACCGGTCGGTCGACCAGTTGTCCGGTGGTCAGCGGCAGCGAGTGTGGATCGCCATGGTGCTGGCCCAGGGCACGCAACACCTGCTTCTGGACGAGCCCACGACGTACCTGGATCTGGCGCACGCCGTCGACGTGATGAACGTGGTCCACGCCGCGGCGACATCAGGCCGGACCGTGGTCACGGTGCTGCACGACCTCACCCTCGCCGCGCAGTACGCCGATCACCTGGTGGTGATGGGGAGCGGCCGGATCGCGGCCGAGGGCCGTCCGGTCGACGTACTGACCGAGGAGCTCCTCCATGACGTCTTCGGTTTGCGGGCCACTGTGGTCGAGGTCGGGGGAGCGCCCGTCGTCGTACCGGATCGTAGGCTGGCTGGGTGACCCACTCCGTCAGCGGACTCGCGGACATCCTCGCCGATTCGGTGCCCTGGATGTCCGTGCGTACGGCGGACTCCGTGCCCGGACCGGAGTGGGTGTCGTGTGCGGAGCTGGTCGCGGAGCAGTTGGCCGGAGGTGATCCGACGTACGGCTGGCGCCAAGCCGCAGCGGATGACTATGCGCGGGACTACTCCATAGATCCGCCTGAGCAGGTCGCCGCGATGTTCACGCTGATGTGGTACGTCCAGGTGCCCGCACTCGTGGCGGGAGTGACGGCCGCGGCGACCGGTGTCTCACCCGAGGTGTCGCCGTCCGCTCTGGCGTTCAGGCGACACCCGACCGCGCACTACCCGACCGAGGTCGCACTGCTGTCGACAGAGGTCGTGCCACTCGCCGCAGCCTCGGAGCAACTCAAAGCACACACCACGGCCTTCCTGGAGTCTTACGAGCCCGGTGTGAAGCTTGGCTCGCTGCAGCGCTTCGGTGCGGTCGACGACGAGGTGCGGGCCGCGCTCCGGTTGCCGGACGAAGCGCCGTACGCCGAGCAGGCCGCCAAGGCGTTCGGGGTGTCGCTGGAGCAGAAGCTGCGGACGTCCTGCTGCTACTTCTACGTGCTGCCGAACGTGAACGCCTGCACCACCTGTCCGCGCTTCCGCTGAATTTCGCTCTGAGCGGAACGACCCCCGCCCGTCCGGATCCGGCCGGAAAACTGTCGGTGGCGCCGGGAAACATGGCGGGCATGAATCGTCAACTGTCCCAGGTGTCACCGACGGGTAATCCCACGTCGGTTGTCCGGCCCCGGGTCCGGGGTTAGGTTCGCTGACGTGACCTCGTCCGGTGGTTCTCCGGCGACGACTCCGATCGGCTCCCGGGCCGAGGCGGAGGGTTATGTCGCGATGGTCTGTTTCAAGCACGGTCCTCCTCGGCTGTACGGCGTCGAACTCGAGTGGACCGTGCATCATGCGGAAGATCCGCACCGGCCGCTCGACGCCGGCCACTTGCGCAAGGCCCTGGGCGTGCACGCGCCCCCGACCCTGGTCAGAGGCAGCCCGCAACTGCCGCTCGGCCGGGGCGCCCTGGTCACCGTGGAGCCCGGTGGTCAGGTAGAGATCTCCGGCCCCGCGTCGGACTCGATCCCGCAGCTGATCGATGACACCGCCGCCGACGCGGCCGAGCTCACGGCTCTCCTTCTCGATGCGGACCTCGTTCCGGGCGACCACGGCCTGGACCCCTTCCGCACACCTCGCCGCATCCTCACCGTCCCGCGCTACGCCGCGATGGAACACGCCTTCCAGCGCCTCGGCCCGCACGGCCCACGGATGATGTGCAGCACGGCCGGCCTGCAGGTCTGCCTGGACGCCGGCGAAACGGACCAGACCGCACAGCGCTGGCGCGCGCTGCACGATCTCGGTCCCGCGCTGGTCGCCCTGTTCGCCAACTCCCGCCGCCGGGCCGGCGCGGACACCGGCTGGGCCTCCGCCCGGACCGAGGCGACCTTCGGTACCTGCGCCCCGTTCACCGAGCCGCCACCACTCGACGGTGATCCCGCCGCCGCGTGGGCGCGGACGGCGATGGAGGCGCCCGTGTTGTGCTTCCGCCGCGGCGACAGTTGGGACGCGCCGGACGGACTGACCTTCGGCGCCTGGGCGGACGGACAGCTGCCCGGCGACAGGCCGACGTACGACGATCTGGACTATCACCTGTCCACGCTGTTCCCGCCGGTTCGCCCGCGCGGGTATCTCGAGGTGCGCTACCTCGACGCGCAGTCCGGCGACGGGTGGATCGCCCCGACCCTGCTGCTCACCGCGCTGATGTCCGATCCCGCTGTGATCGACCGGGTGCTGGCCGCCGCCGAGCCCGCCGCCGGTCGCTGGTTCCCCGCGGCGCGGGAGGGGCTGGAGGACAAGTTGGTCCTGCAGGCCGCCCGCGACGTGGTCGACCTGGGCACCGAGGTGCTGACCCGCACCGGCGCGGCCCCCGAACTCACCGATGCGGTCGCAACCCGGCTGCATCGCATCGTCGACGACACCCAAGGAAGGCGAGCTTCATGACTGTGCTTTTGGCCGGGCCTTCGGCGCCGGCGGGGTCCTGGGGCCTTGGCTCCCGGCCTTCCCTCGTCGTTCCAGTCGCTTCGCTCCCTCCACTCCTCAGTCCAGGCCGGGAGGCCCCATGACCCACCAATTGTCCGAATTGTCTCCCGAGGGACTGCGCGCGTTCGTGGCGGAGCAGCTCGAGCGGTCGCGGGCCCGGACGGTGCAGCTGACCGACGCGGTCGACACCGACGACCTGGTCAAACAGCACTCGAAACTGATGTCGCCGTTGGTCTGGGACTACGCCCACGTCGGCAACCAGGAAGAGCTCTGGCTGGTCCGCGACGTCGGCGGCCGTGAGCCGCTGCGCCAGGACATCGACGAGCTGTACGACGCGTTCATGCATCCGCGGGCGGACCGGCCGGCGCTGCCGCTGCTCGGTCCGGCGGAGACGCGGTCCTATGTCACCGAGGTGCGGGACAAGGTCATGGACGTCCTGGACCACGTGAAGTTCGACGGCGGCCGCGAGCTGGTGGACAACGCCTTCGCGTTCGGGATGATCACGCAGCACGAGCAGCAACACGATGAGACGATGCTCGCGACGCACCAGTTGCGTGTCGGTGCGCCGGTGCTCGACGCGCCGCCGCCTCCTCCCGGTCGCAAGCTGGCTGCCGCCGAGGTGCTGGTGCCGGGCGGCGTCTTCGAGATGGGTACGTCGATCGAGCCGTGGGCCCTGGACAACGAGCGACCGGCGCACGCTGTCCGGGTGGCGCCGTACGTGATCGACACGGCGCCGGTGAGCAATGGGGACTATCTGCGGTTCGTGGTCGCCGGTGGCTACGAGGATCCGCAGTGGTGGTCCGAGGCCGGGTGGGCGCACGTGCGGAAGGCGTCGCTGGTGGCGCCGCGATTCTGGGAGCTCGCCGACGGTGAGTGGTGGCGGCTGCGGTTCGGCCACCGGGAGCGGTTGCCGTTGGACCAGCCGGTGATGCATGTCTGCTTCTACGAGGCCGAGGCGTACGCGAAGTGGGCCGGGAAGCGGCTGCCGACCGAAGAGGAGTGGGAGTTCGCGGCGCGGTTCGACCCGTCGAGCGGCCGGACCCGGCGCTTTCCCTGGGGTGACGACAGCCCGGGCCCGCAGCACGCGAACCTGGGCCAACGGCATCTCGCGCCGGCGCCGATCGGCGCGTATCCCGCCGGTGCGTCGCCGCTGGGAGTCGAGCAGTTGATCGGCGACGTCTGGGAGTGGACGTCGAGCGACTTCACGCCGTACCCAGGGTTCCGCGCGTGGCCGTACGACGAGTACTCGCTGGTGTTCTTCGGGCCCGACTACAAGATCCTCCGCGGCGGCTCGTTCGGCACCGACGAGGTCGTTGCCAGAGGCACCTTCCGGAACTGGGACTACCCGATCCGCCGGCAGATCTTCGCCGGCTTCCGCTGTGCCCGCGATCCCCGGCCCGAGGAGCTGAACGCCTGATGTGCCGTCACCTCGCCTACCTGGGCCCGCCGGTCACGCTGGCCTCGCTGGTGCTGGAGCCGTCGCACTCACTGTTCGAACAGAGCTGGTCGCCGCAGGACATGCGCGGCGGCGGTTCCGTCAACGCCGACGGCTTCGGCCTCGGCTGGTATCCCGAGGGCGATGCCACCGTGTCCGGCGGCCCGGTCCGGTACCGACGGCAGGTGCCGATCTGGACCGACGAGAACCTCCCCGGCCTGGCCGGCTCGATCCGGTCCGGCGCCGTCGTCGCCGCTCTCCGGAACGGGACCGTCGGGATGCCGTACGGTCAGGCGGCGGTCGCGCCGTTCATGGCCGGGAACTGGTTGTTCAGTCACAACGGACTGATTCCCGGCTGGCCTGAGTCGACGCTGAAGCTGGCCGAGCGACTCCCGGTCGCCGACCTGCTCCGGCTCGACGCACCGGTGGACTCCGCGCTGCTGTGGGCGCTCATCGCCAATCAATTGTTCGCCGGGATCCCGCCGGCCGATGCGGTCGCGGCCGTCGTACCCGAGGTGGAGGCGCTGGCGCCGGGATCGCGGCTGAACATCCTGCTCACCGACGGCGAGCAGTTGGTCGCCACCACCTGGACCCATTCGCTGAAAGTACGCCGGACCGCCGACTCGGTGACCGTCAGCTCGGAGCCGTTCGGTCCCGGCGACTGGGACGACATACCGGACCACTCGTTGCTCGTGGCCACCGCCACGACGCTGCAGATCACCCCGATGGAAGGACCCGAGTGACCCTCATCGACGTACATCTGACTCCGGACTATGCCGCCCGCGCGTTGCGGGACGACGTCCGGGCGGGGCTGACCGCGGACCCGAAGTGGCTGCCGCCGAAGTGGTTCTACGACGCCCGCGGCAGTGAGCTCTTCGAGGAGATCACGCGGCTGCCCGAGTACTACCCGACGCGCGCCGAGCGCGAGATCCTGCAGGCCCGGTCCGGCGAGATCGCCGCCATCACGAAGGCGCACACGCTGGTCGAGCTCGGCTCCGGATCGTCGGGGAAGACCCGCCTGCTGCTCGACGGGCTGCGGGACCGCGGCACGCTGACGACGTTCGTACCGCTGGACGTCTCGGAGTCCGCGCTGCGGGAGGCGGCGGATGCGATCAACGCCGACTACCCGGCGCTCGACGTCCACGGCGTCGTCGGCGACTTCACCGCCCACCTCGACAAGCTCCCCGGCGACCCGCCGCGCATCGTCGCCTTCCTCGGCGGCACCATCGGCAACCTGCTCCCGGCCGAGCGCGAGACCTTCTACACCTCGATCCGCGAAGTCCTCGAACCAGGGGAGTGGCTCCTCCTGGGCACCGACCTGGTGAAGGACCCAGCCACGCTCGTCGCCGCGTATGACGACAGCGCAGGCGTCACCGCCGAGTTCAACAAGAACGTCCTGCGGGTGATCAACCGTCAACTCGGCGCGGACTTCGACGTCGACGCCTTCAGCCACGTCGCGATCTGGGATCCGGAGAACGAGTGGATCGAGATGCGGCTGCGCGCCGACCGCGCCGTCAGCGTCCTCATCCCCGAGGTGCACCTCGAGATCGAGTTCGCCGAAGGCGAAGAGCTCCACACCGAGATCTCCGCCAAGTTCCACCGCCACGGCGTGGAGGCCGAACTGGACAAAGCGGGCTTCACGTCGGCCGCGTGGTGGACCGACTCCGAAGCCCGCTTCGCCCTGTCGCTCTGGCAAGCCGTCTGACGTCAGCCGGCTGACTTGATCAGGCCGTTGATCTTGTCGATGTAGGCCGGGAGGTCGGTGATCGGCTTCTTGCCGCTCAGGATGGGCTGGTAGTTCGCCGTGGTCAGGTCACCGACCTGCTGGGCCCATTGTGTGGTGAACCGAACACCGACTGTCTTCTCCGCGCCCAGGTCAGCCTTGACCGTGTCCACCACCGTCGCCTGCTGCGCCTTCGTCAACGCGTCGAAGTAGCTCGCCTGCGCCGGGGTGTACGCGGGCGGGGCGACCGGCGAGGCCGGCAGGACGGCGTCCCACACCTTCGTGTTCAGGTACTCCAGCACCTTGAACGTGGCGTCCTGATCCTTCGTGTACTGCGGGGTGCAGATGCCGACCGAGTCGTACAGGGTCGTCGGGGTGTCGACCTGCGGGAACGGAGCGAAGCCGTACTTCACCTTCGGCTTGTCGGTCTGGAACCCGGCGGCCAGCCACTGCCCGCCGAACATCATCGGCACCTTGCCGGCGGAGAACAGCGACTGCACGTTCGCGGCGTCGTACCCGGGCGGGGAGACCGAGCCGTTCTTGATCGCGTCGACCAGCTTCTGCACGCCCTCGGTGTACTTGGCGTCGGCCTCGGCCTTGGTCGGGTGGTTCACGTTGTCGGTGAACGGTGCCCCACCGGCCGAGACGGAGTACATGCTCATCGTGAACGGGCCGTCCAGCGAGGTGAGCTGGTCGGCGACCAGGCCGTACTTCGCGCCGTTCTTGTTCGCCAGCTTCGCGGCCGCGGCGTACATCTCGTCCCAGGTCCAGCCGGCCTTCGGGATCGCCAGGCCGGCGGCGGTGAACGCGTCCTCGTTGTACCAGACGCCGTACGTGTTCATCAGCGACGGCAGACCGCCCATCTGGCCGTCGGCGGTCTTCCAGTTCTCCATCGCGGAACCGACGAACTTGTCGGCCTTGAAGTCCCCGTCGCCGTCCTTGATCTTGCTGCTCCAGTCGACCAGCAGCCCCTGCGAGGTGTACTGCTGCTCGGTGTCGTTGCCGCACCAGAACAGGTCCGGCAGCTTCTTCGCCTGGGTCAGCGACGCGAGCTTGTCGCCGAAGTTGCCGGCCGGGGTGTCGAGCAGCTGGACGGTGATGTTGTCGTCCTTGAAGTCGGCCAGTGCCTTCTTGATCGCGGCGTTGGTCTGGGCCGACTCCCAGGTCATCACGGTCACAGTGACCGGGCCGCTGCTCGAGCCGCCGCCGGAGTCCGACCCGCTGCAGGCCGTTGCCGTCAGCAACCCGGCACAAGCCAACGAGGTAATGATGAAGGTGCGTTTCACTTCGAACTTCCCCTCTATTTCTGGGTCGTGCTGCCGAGCGCGCCGAGACCCTGGATGAAGTAGCGCTGCGCGGCGAAGAAGACGATCAGCGGCGGCAGCATGTAGAGCAGGTTCGTGGCCATGTAGAAGCTCCAGTCCGGCGTCTTCCCGGCGAACGGCGAGATGAACGACGCCATCCCCACCGACAACGGCCACTTGCCGGACGAGTACAGATAGACCAGCGGGTTCAGGTAGTCGTTCCAGGACGCCTGGAAGGCCAGGATCGCCATCGTCAGCCAGGCCGGCCGGGTCAGCGGCAGCATCACCTGGGTGAAGATCCGGAAGTGCCCGGCGCCGTCGATCTTGGCCGCCTCGTCGATCGAGTACGGGATGGCCAGGAAGTACTGCCGGGCCAGGAAGATGAACAGCGGGTTCCCGCCCAGGAACGCCGGGACGATCAGCGGCAACCACGTGTCGTACCAGCCGATGCTCTTGTACAGCTGGAACAGCGGGATCAACCCGACCACGCCGGGCAGCAGCATGCTCCCGACGAACAGGTAGAACCACACCTTCCGGCCCGGGAAGCTCAACCGGGCCAGCGCGTAGCCGGCCATCATCGCGGTCATCACTCCGCCGAGCACGCTGAGCGCGGTGATGATGACCGAGTTCAGCAGCAGCCGTGGGAAGTGGATCGCCTTCGGCCCGTTGACGAAGTTGCTCCAGGTCCACTCGTGCGGCAGGAGCTTCGGCGGGATGTCGAACACGGCGGTCCGGCTCTTCAGTCCGATCGTGATCATCCACAGCAGCGGGACGATCATCACCGCGCAGACGAACAACGCGACCACGTACCAGGACGTCGTACCGACGAGGCGGGGCTTCTTCTTCGCCGGCGGCGCGATCGGGCTGGGAGCGGGCTGTTCGACGTCGGTACGGACAGCGGTTTCAGTCGGGAGTGTTGTCACTGTACGTCCAGAGCGAGGAGAACTTCGCGGTCAGGGCGATCACGGCGATGATGATCACGAACAGCACCCACACCTGCGCCGACGCGTAGCCCAGTTGGGGGATCTGGCCCAGGTTCGGGAAGCCGTTCTTGTAGATCGACAGCATCAGTACGTTGGTGCTGAATCCCGGCCCGCCGTTGGTCAGGATCTTCGGCTGGTTGAACGTCTGCAGCGCCGCTGTGGTCTGCAGGATCACCTGCAGCAGCATGATCGGGCTGATCATCGGCATCGTGATCCGGAAGAACACCGACCACGGCCCGGCGCCGTCCACCCGGGCCGCCTCGTACAACTCGTTCGGCACCGACTGCAACGCGGCCAGGAAGATGATCATCGTGCCGCCGACGCCCCACAGCATCACCAGCACGACCGCCGGCATCGACATCTTCGGGCTCTGCAACCACAGACTGGTCGGCAGTCCCAACCGGTCCAGGATCGTGTTCAGCAGGCCGACCTGCGGATCCAGGATGAACTTCCACAACGTGATCGTCGCGACCGCCGGGAGTACGACGGGCAGATACGCCAGCGTCCGTACGACGCGGACGCCGGCGAACCGCTGGTTGCAGAACATCGCCAGCGCCAGCCCGAGGATCAGCGACAACGGAACGTAGAGGAGCACGAGGTACCCGGTCGCGCGCAGCGCCGGCCAGAACGCCGGGTCGACCGTGAACAACCGGCGAAAGTTGCCCAGGCCAATGAACACCGGGTCGACCAGGCCGTTGTACTTGGTCAGCGCGAGGTAGAACGAACGGATCAGCGGGTAGGCGACGAAGACAACGAACCCGATGATCGCCGGGGCGATGAACAGGTACGCCGCCTTCACGTCGGAACCGGCGTTCCGGCTCATCCCGCCCCGGCTGCGGCCGGCCTTCCTGCTGCCGGTCTTCAGGCGGGAGGCTTCGCTCACGCTTCCCCTCGTTGCGCTCGGAGAAGGACTCATCCTGCCTCCTGGACGGTAACGTTTCCAACGATTTACTGTTGGGTGACGATGCCGTGTCGTGAAAAGGAAGTCAACCCCGTGTCCGAAACGTTTCCAAACAGGCCAGAGACCGCCCGGCCGACGATGATCGACGTCGCCCGGCGGGCCGGCGTCGGGCTCGGCACGGTGTCCCGGGTGGTCAACGGCGGGCACGGTGTCCGGGACGAGACCGCGCAGCGGGTCCGGACCGCGATCGAGCAGCTCGGGTTCCAGCGCAACGAGGTGGCTCGCGCGCTCCGGCCGGGCAAGAAGTCGTCGAGTCTCGCGCTGGTGCTGGGCGACCTGACCAACCCGTTCTACGCGACGATCGCGAAGGCCTCGCTCGAGGTTGCCGGGCAGTCCGGGTTCGCCGTCGTCCTGGGCAGTGTGGACGAGGACCCGGAGGGCGAGAAGCGCGCCATCCAGGAGCTGGTCAGCCGGCAGGTCGCCGGGCTGATGATCGTGCCGGACCAGGGGGATCACTCATTCCTGGTCGGCGCCGGCGTACCGGTGGTGTTCGTGGACCGGCCGGCCACCGGGATCGATGCCGACATCGTGATGGTCGACAACGAGGGCGGCGGCCGGCTCGCCGCCGAACATCTGCTGGGGCAGGGCCACGAGCGGATCGCGATCCTACTGGCGCCGTCGTATTACACGACCGGGCGACGCTTGCGCGGCTTCCGGCGAGCGCATCGGGCGGCCGGCGTCGATGTCGACGAGTCGCTGGTCGTCCAGCTGTCCGAAGGCAACGCCGAGACCGCGGCCAAGGCGACCCGCGAGGTGATGTTGCGGCCCGATCCGCCGACCGCGATCTTTGCCTCGACCAACTTCCTCACCGAGGGTGTGTTGCGGGCCCTGCACCAGCTCGGCCGGGAGCCCGCGGTGGTGGGTTTCGACGACTTCCGGCTGGCCGACATGTTGCCGACGCCGGTCACGGTTGTTGCCTCCGACATCGCCGAGCTCGGCCGCAGCGCGGCGCGGCTGCTGCTGGATCGGGCGTCGGGTGCGGACACTCGAGCACCGCAGCGGATCGTGTTGCCCTGCGCCTTGATCCAGCGCGGCTCCGGCGAGCGCGCACCGGATTCTGCTCCGAAGAGAAATCCTCAGTGAGCCGTCCAGGCTGTGGCTAGGGTCGCGACATGTATTACGAGTCCTTCGGCGAGGGACGGCCGATCATCTTCCTGCCCGGCTGGGGTGGCGACAACGGCGAAGGCCGCGACATCCACGAGCCCGTGTTCGAAAAGCGTTCCGGGTGGCGGCGGATCTACGTGGACCCGCCGGGCACCGGTAAGTCTCCGGCGGACCCGTCGATCACCGACCAGGACGGCATGCTCGCGGCGATCCTCACGCTGATCGACGACCTGGTCGGCGACGAGCGCTTCGCAGTGGCGGGTACGTCGGCCGGCGCCCTGCACGGCCGCGGCATCGTCAAGCGCGACCCGTCCCGCGTCCTCGGCCTCCTGCTGCGCGTGCCCGGCATCGTGGTCGACCGGACCCAACGCACGCTACCCACCGACGACTATCTGGTCCGGACTCCCGAGTGGGAGGACAAGGATCGCCGGTACTACGACGCCGTCGACTCGATCGCCGATCTCGACTTCCTCGGCCGGATCCAGGCCGACGTCAGCACCTACGGGCTGCGCGAGGACCCGGCGGCCCGGTTCGACGGACCGACGCTGATCGTCACCGGTCGCCAGGACACCATTACCGGGTACGCCGATGCCTGGTCGATCCTCGACGACTACCCGCGCGCCACGTACGCCGTCCTCGATCAGCAGGACCACGGGCTTCCGGTCCGGCGACTCACGGCGTACCGGGCACTGGTGGACGACTGGCTGGATCGCATGGAGGAGCACCTGGACGCGTGAGGGGCGGAACGCGCGTCCAGGTGCTCTCCAGTGAGGGGACTGGTCAGAAGTTCGGCCAGGCCCAGCCGAGGTAGCTGGAGAAGTAGGGGAGTTTGGCGAGGCCGATCTTGCCGTTGACGCTGGTGGCCCAGAAGTAGCCATCGCCTCGGGCGACGCCGACGTGGCCGTACGGCGCCGCGAGGTCCCAGAAAACCAGGGCGCCCTTCGGCGGGTTGAGGTCGCCGCGGTGTGCGACCCCGCGGGCGACTGCGTCGTTCCAATCGATCTTGGCCGAGCCCCAGATCAGGTCCTTGTTGTACGAGTTCTCGGCGGCCTTCTCGCAGTACCCCTGGTATGCCGTCGAGCCGTTGCGGGCGGCGTACCAGTTGATGGCGCGATCGGCGCGCGGGTTGCCGGCGCACAGCGGCGCGACCAGACCGGAGCTGCCGGTGTTGACGTAGGCGTCGGAGATGAAGCCCTTGCCGGGGACGTGGTCCCAGACCAGGCTGCGGCCGAACTTGCCGGTGACCGGCTCGCCGTAGGTCTGGCAGTCGATCTCGACGGAGCCGTTGGGTTGGGTGCCGACCGCGCCGAAGTCGGTGGCGTTGCCGGATCGGATGGTCACGCCGAGGCCGCTGTCGGTGACGACGGTGCCGGTGGCGGCGTTCGCGGGCAGGGTGCCGGTGAGGATCGCGGCGCCGCCGAGCAGGGCGGTCGCGGCGATGCGGGCGGTGATGCGTAAGAGGGCGGTACGCATGATGTTTGTCCTTTTCGCTCAACCAGTGGCGAAGTGGCACTGACTTACAGAGAATCAGAGGGTTACGGTGTTGTCGCAGTGGGCAACGATCGACCGGGGAGTGCGTCGTGAGGCCAGCGCAGGCTCGCTTTGTGATCGGCTGCCGGATGCGTGAGCTCCGGGAAGTGGCCGGCGTGCCGCTCAGCCGCGCGGCCGCGGAGTCCGGCTGGGACAAGGGCCACCTGTCCCGGGTCGAGCGCGGCCACACCAAGCCCAGCCGCGAGCTGATCGAGTGGTACGACGCCTCGTTCGGAGCCGGCCAGGCCTTGGTCAACCAACTGATCGAGCTGGACGCCGCGGTCCGCGCCGGCCGGGACATGTCCCAACGCGACCTCCGCCGCCACGTGCAGCCAGTGCTCCTCGGCGGCTCCGTGCCGATCGACCACCACCCGGAGGACCGCGCCGAACTGGTAGGGGAGTCCGTGCCCGACGGCACGCGAGTCTGCCGGGATCAGTCGTTCGACAAGACCTGGGAGGTCCGCAACAGCGGCGAACGCCCCTGGCGCAACCGCTGGCTGACCCGCCAAGGCGCCGCCGGCGCCCCCGGCTGGCTCCGGTCACCCGTACGCGAACGCCTACCCGACGCCGAGCCAGGCCACATCGTGACGGTCGCGATGACCCTGCAGGCTCCATCCCAGGTCGGCGCCTCCACCGCCTACTTCAAAATCACCGACGAAGCCGGCCGCCTCTACTACCCCGGCCTGGAGTCCCCACCCATGTACTGCACCATCTTCACCGTCTACGAGCTCTGAAGGATCAGCCGGAGATGCCGTAGTCGGCGTCGATCTCGGCGTCTAGTTCGGCTTTGCGTTTGATCCAGCGTTCGCTGAGGCCTTTGACCTCTTCGCCGATGAAGTCGATGAAGCCGAGGGATACGCGGATGCGGCGGTGGGCGGCGGTGCCTTCGCCGGAGGCGTCGAGGACCTTGCGCAGCGAGTCGGCCCAGCGGACCAGGGCCTGGTCCTCGCTCATCATCGTCTGGTACCAGGCGTCGTCCTGGACGACGTACACATCGCGACGGGTGCCGGGCTCGCGCTCGCGGGTGGCCAGGCGCAGTTGGAGCAGATAGTTGACCGCACCGGAGACCGCGGCCGGGCTCGCCTGCAGCTGGTCGGACAGGTCGGCGGCGGTCATCCGTCCGTCCACACTCGACAAGATGGCGGCGAACACCCGGCCGGCCATCCGCGGCCAGCCGGTCTCGGCCAGCAGGTTGCCGAACTGTTCGGTGTACCGCCTCACGGCGTCGTCGTCTCGCTGTGCACTCACCGCCCCATCATCCCCTCTAGGTCACTCGGATACCTGACACGTGAACGACGTGTTAGAAAGATTCACAATCTTCTGAATGAAGTGTACGTTATGAATCATGACATCAGCCATCGTGGTCTCTGGACTGCACAAGTCGTACGGGAGTACGCACGCCCTCGACGGTCTCGACCTGGACGTCGCGACCGGTGAGGTGCACGGATTCCTCGGGCCGAACGGCGCCGGGAAGTCCACCACCATCCGGGTCCTGCTGGGGCTGCTGCGGGGTGACGCCGGCGATGTCTCGCTGCTCGGTGGCGACCCGTGGCACGACGCGGCGAAGCTGCACCGGCGGCTCGCCTACGTTCCCGGCGACGTGAACCTGTGGCCGAACCTGACCGGCGGCGAGGTGATCGACCTGCTCGGCCGGCTCCGCGGCGGGCTGGACGAGAAGAAGCGCGACGACCTGCTCCGCCGGTTCGACCTCGACCCGACCAAGAAGGGCCGCACGTACTCGAAGGGCAACCGGCAGAAGGTCGCTCTGGTCGCGGCCCTGGCGTCGGACGTCGAGCTGCTGATCCTGGACGAGCCGACGTCTGGCCTGGACCCGCTGATGGAGGAGGTGTTCCGGCAGGTCATCGAGGAAGACCGACAGCGCGACCGGACCGTGCTGCTGTCGAGCCACATCCTCTCCGAGGTCGAGGCGCTGTGTGACCGGATCAGCATCATCCGCCGCGGCAAGGTGGTCGAGACCGGCACGCTGTCCGACCTGCGCCACCTCACGCGTACGTCGATCCACGCCGAGCTGGCCGCGTCGCCGAACGGCCTGGCCGAGCTGCCCGGCGTCCACGACCTCGATGTCGAGGGCAACCGGGTTCGCTGCGAGGTGGACACGGCCCAGTTGGACGCGGTGATGCGGCAGTTGTCCGCGAGCGGCATCAAGAGCCTGGTCGCGCAGCCGCCGACGCTGGAGGAGCTGTTCCTGCGGCACTACGAGGACGACGACACCAGCGCCGAGCCCATGGCGGCCGCGCGATGAACGACTTCGTCGGTACCGGGACCCTGGTGCGGCTCGCGCTGCGCCGGGACCGGATCCTGATCCCGGTATGGATCCTGGTGTTCGTGATCTCGGCGGCCGGGTCGGCGAAGGCGTCGATCGACCTCTATTCGGACCCGCAGTCGCTGGCCGAGGCCGCGCGGACGTCGAACGCGTCGCCCGCGCTCGTGTCCCTGTACGGCCGCATCTTCGACGAGTCCTCGCTCGGTGAGGTCTCGCTGTTCAAGTTCACCGCGTTCGGTGCCCTGCTGGTCGGGTTGTTGGCCGCCATGCTCGTCGTACGGCACACCCGGACCGAGGAGGAGAGCGGTCGCCTCGAGTTGCTCAGCGCCGGAGTCGTCGGCCGGTACGCCGCTCTGACCGCCGCGCTGATCGTGTCGTCGGGGACCGTCATCCTGCTCGGCCTGTTGACGGCTCTGTCGCTGATCGGGAGCGGTCTGCCGGCCACTGGTTCGTTCGCGTTCGGAGCGATGTGGGCCGCGGCCGGTCTGTCGTTCGCAGGCGTCGGTGCGGTGACGGCACAGGTCACCGAGGGCGCGCGGGCAGCGAACGGGCTCACCGCGGTCGTGCTGGGTGTTGCGTACGTCCTGCGTGCGATCGGGGACTCCGCGTCGAACGGCAGCACGCAGTGGGTTTCGTGGTTGTCGCCGATCGGGTGGTCGCAGCAGGTGCGTGCGTACGCCGGCGACCGGTTCGTCGTCGTACTGGTGCCGCTGGCATTCATGGCGCTGACGGTCGCCGTTGCGATGGCGCTGATTCGGCGGCGTGACGTCGGAGCCGGCCTGGTGCGGCCGCGTCCGGGCCCGCCCACTGCTGCGCCGTCGCTGCGGTCGCCGCTGGCGTTGGCCTGGCGCCTGCACCGTGGAGCGTTCTATGGCTGGCTCTTCGCGTTCCTGCTGCTCGGCCTGCTGGTCGGCAACATCGCGAGCAACGTGGACGGCTTCGTCACCAGTGACAGCGCCAAGGAGATGGTGGAGAAGCTCGGTGGGGTCAATGGCATCACCGATGCCTTCCTGGCGACCGAGATGGGCGTCATGGGTCTGCTCGCCTCAGCCTTCGGGATCCAGGCGGCACTCCGGCTCCGCTCCGAGGAGACCGCGCTCCGCGCCGAGCCACTGCTGGCAACCGATGTCACTCGGAGTCGGTGGCTGGCGAGTCACGTGCTGATGGCGCTGTTCGGCACCGGTGCGCTGATTCTCGTTGCCGGACTGGGCTCCGGGATCTCCAGTGGTGCGTCACTGGGCAACATGGGTCGCCAGGTGCCACGGATGCTGGCCGCGGCCGCCGTACAACTGCCCGCGATCTGGCTGGTCACCGCACTGGTCGTGATCCTGTTCGGCGCCGCACCCAAGCTGGTCACCGGCGGATGGGTCCTGTACGGCGTGTTCCTGCTGATCGGCCAGTTCGGATCGGTCTTCAACTTGCCGCAGTCCGTCATCAACCTCAGCCCGTACGGCCACACCCCGCGCCTCCCCGGCGGCGACTTCTCCGTGACCCCAGTCATCTGGTTGACCGCCATAGCCGCCGCGCTGACCCTGGCCGGCTTCGCCACCTTCCGCCGCCGAGACATCGGCTGATCCGAGCAGCGCTGGTCTGAGGGGTCCAGCGCCAACGGCCCGCCCGGCACCTCACCGGGCGGGCCGCCTTGTCTACGATCGCTAGGTGTTGAGCGAGCGACTTGCGGGTTTCTGGACCGAGCGGCATCTGTGTGTGCTGAGTACCGTCCGGGCGGACGGGACTGTGCATGCGACGCCGGTGGGGGCGACGCTGGATGTCGAGGCGGGGATCGCTCGGGTGATCTGCTCGGGGACGTCGCACAAGGCCCGGACGATCCGGAAGGCGGGTGCCGAGGGTGCTGCGGTGGCCGTGACTCAGGTGGACGGGCCGCGGTGGAGCACGCTCGAGGGACGTGCGGTGGTGAGTGACGACCCGGCACGGGTTGCGGAGGCGGTACGGCGGTACGCGAAGAGGTACCGCGAGCCGCGGGTGAACCCACGCCGCGTGGCCATCGAGATCACCATCACGAAGGTGCTCGGCAATGCCGGCTGACCTCGTCACGGTGGTGGGAGTCGGTGCCGACGGCTGGAACGGCCTGTCCCCGGCCGCCCGTGCCGCCGTCGAGTCGGCCGAGGTCCTGATGGGCAGCCCCAGACAACTGGCCCTCGTCCCGCCAGACCTCGGTGTGGCGGACGACTCCGGCGACGTCGGAGCTGCGTCGCCCACGCACGTCCCCGGTGACGTCGGAGCTGCGTCGCCCACGGATGTTCCCGGTGACGTCGGGGCTGCGTCGCCCACGGATGTTCCCGGTGACGTCGGGGCTGCGTCGCCCACGGACGTTCCCGGCGGGGTTGCGGGCCGGGTGCGGGTTGCTTGGCCTTCGCCGCTTTCCGAGGCCTTGCCGGGCTTGCTGCAGGAGCACCGCGGTCGCCGGATCTGTGTGCTGGCCAGCGGCGACCCGACCTTCCACGGCATCGGCACGACACTGACGCGGTTGCTCGGCGCAGACGCCGTACGGGTCATTCCACATCCGTCGAGCGTGTCCTTGGCCTGTGCTCGGCTGGGTTGGCCCCAGGACCAGGTGCAGGTAGTGAGTCTCGTCGGCCACCCCGTCGAGCGAATCCACCCGCACATCCAGCCCGGTCGTCAGCTTCTGGTGCTGAGCTGGGGTGCTCACACCCCCGCAGAGGTCGCGGAGTTGTTGGTTGCGCGTGGCTACGGCTCCAGCCAGCTCACCGTCCTCGAACAGCTCGGCGGCCCGTCGGAGCGCGTGCGGACGACCCGAGCCTCGGAGTGGTCGGACGACACCAACGCGCTCAACGTGATCGGAGTGCTCTGCCAGTCCGACGCGGACGCTGTTCTGCTGCCCACGGTGCCGGGTCTGCCGGACGACGCGTACGAGAGCGACGGACAGCTGACCAAGCGCGAGGTGCGCGCGGTGACGCTCTCCCGACTCGCACCGGTGCCCGGCCAGTTGCTATGGGACGTGGGCGGCGGCGCAGGCAGTATCGCGATCGAATGGTCGCGCCATCACCCCACCTGCCGGGCGATCGCCATCGAACGCGATCCGGACCGGGCGAAGCGGCTGGACCGCAACGCCACTGCGCTAGGGGTAGAACTAGCTGTGGTGCACGGCGCGGCTCCTGCGGCACTCGACGGGCTGCAGTCACCCGACGCGATCTTCATCGGCGGGGGAGCGACCGCGGCCGGCATGTTCGACGCCTGCTGGAACGCGCTCCGGCCCGGCGGCCGCCTCGTCGTCAACGGCGTGACGCTGGAGACCGAGTCCCTCATCGCCCAGTGGTACGGCGCGGTCGGCGGCGATCTGATCCGCCTTGATGTACAACGCGCATCACCGGTTGGAACGATGACCGGCTGGCGTCCCGCGATGCCTGTCACGATCTGGAGCGTGACCAAGTGACCGTGCACTTCATCGGGGCCGGTCCGGGAGCCGCCGACCTGATCACGGTCCGCGGCCGCGACCTGATCGCCGCCGCACCGGTCTGCCTGTACGCCGGTGCCCTCGTCCCGGACGAGCTCCTCGACTACTGCCCACTCGGCGCGCGCAAGGTCGACACCGCCTCGCTCACCCTCGACGAGATCATCGCCGAACTCTCCGCCGCCCACGCCGACGGACTCGACGTCGCCCGCCTCCACTCCGGCGACCCGTCCGTCTTCAGCGCGATGGCCGAGCAGATGCGCCGCCTCGACGCCCTGGGCATTCCGTACGACGTGACACCCGGCGTACCCGCCTACGCGGCGGCCGCGGCGACGCTCGGCCGCGAGCTGACCGTGCCCGAGGTCGGTCAGACGGTGATCCTGACGCGCATCGGCGGCCAGGCCAGCGCGATGCCGGCGGGCGAGGAACTGGCGGTCCTTGGTGCGAGTCGGGCGACGCTCGTGCTGCACCTCGCCGTCCAGCAGATCGACCGGGTCGTGGCCGAGCTCGTGCCGAACTACGGCGCCGACTGCCCGGTCGCGGTCGTTGCCCGGGCCTCGCGCGACGACGAGGTGATCCTGCGTGGGACGCTCGCGGATATCGCGGATCAGGTGCGGGCTGCGGACATCCGCCGTACCGCCGTGATCATCGCCGGAAAGGTGCTTTCGGCAACGACCTTCCGCGACAGCCATCTGTACTCGGCCGCGCGGGTGCGATGAAGGTCCTCCTGCTCGGCGGGACCGGCGAGGCTCGGGAGCTGGCCGACCTGCTGGTCGCTTCTGGTTGTGAGGTGGTGTCCTCGCTTGCTGGGCGCACTACTGACGCGCGGCTACCAGTCGGCGAGGTCCGCTCAGGTGGCTTCGGTGGCGCGGCCGGGTTGGCGCGCTGGCTCCAGGCGAACCCGGTCGACGCCGTCGTCGATGCGACGCATCCCTTCGCGGCGACGATGACGTCGCATGCGGTGACTGCCGCGCATCAGGTCGGCGTACCGCTGCTCGTCCTCCGGCGTCCGGGCTGGAGCGCCGAGCCCGGCGACACGTGGCACCGGGTCGACTCGCCGGCCGAAGCCGCGGGGTTGCTGCCTTCTTTGGGATCCCGCGTGTTCCTCACCATCGGCCGCCAAGGACTTGAGGTCTTCGCGACCACCGGCCTCTGGACTCTCGCCCGCTGCGTCGATGCGCCCGAACCCCGGCCGTCGTGGTGCACGCTGATCCTCGCCCGCGGCCCGTACGACGTCGACGGTGAGCTCAGTCTGCTGCGCGAGCACCGGATCGACGTCGTGGTCACCAAGGACAGCGGCGGCCCGGCGACCTCGGCAAAGCTGGAAGCCGCACGCCGGCTACGCATCCCCGTGGTCGTCATCCGGCGCCCGCCGCTGCCGTCCGGAGTCGACGCGGTGGACTCCGTCGCCCAGGCAGCCAAGTGGCTCGCGGATACAGACCACCTCACCCGCTGATCCGGAAGCCCTCGACCACTTGACGGCGGATCCGCGGGGGCTCGGTAGATTGACGCTCATGGGGATTCAGATCGCGCCGAGCATCCTGTCCGCCGACTTCGCGCGGCTGGCCGATGAGGCGGCTGCCGTGCCGAACGCGGACTGGCTGCATGTCGACGTGATGGACAACCATTTCGTCCCGAACCTCACCCTCGGCCTGCCGGTGGTGGAGTCGCTGGCGAAGGCGACCGACACCCCGCTCGACTGTCACCTGATGATCGAGGACCCGGACCGCTGGGCGCCTGGGTACGTCGAGGCCGGCGCGTCCAGCGTCACCTTCCACATCGAAGCGTGCAAGGCGCCGATCCGCACCGCGCGCGAGATCCGCGCCAAGGGCGCCAGGGCCGCGATGGCGCTGAAGCCGGCCACGCCGATCGAGCCGTACGAGGATCTGCTGTCCGAGCTCGACATGATTCTGATCATGACCGTCGAGCCCGGCTTCGGCGGCCAGAAGTTCCTCGACGTCTGCGTGCCGAAGATCCGCCGGACCCGCGAACTCCTGAAGAAGCACGGTCTCGAGCTGTGGATCGAGATCGACGGCGGAGTCTCCGTCGACACCATCGAGCGGTGTGCTGAGGCAGGCGCCGACGTGTTCGTGGCCGGCTCGGCGGTCTACGCCGCCGACAACCCGAACGCGATGGTCGAGCAGCTACGCGGTCTCGCCGAGCAGGCTGCCGGCCGGTAGCGCGGACTCAGCCGGCGACTGCGCCGGCACCCGCAACAACAGCACCATTGAGATTCCCGCGAGTACGGCGGCCACCAACCAGACGTACCGCACTCCGAAGCTCTCGATCACCGCGCCCGAGACGGCGGCTCCGATCGCCGCTCCACCCATCGCCGCGCTGCCCATCCATCCGAACACCTCGGTCCGGACCGTGTCCGGGGTCAGCGCACCCAGGCGCTCGTACAGCGCACCGATCGCCGGAGCCAACGTGAGCCCCGACAGCGTCAGCGCAATCCCGAGCGACACCGGTGACCACGTCGCGAACACGCAGAGCAGCATCCCCGCCGTGACCAAGGCTGCCCGCCGCCAGAGATACGACGTACGCCGGCCAGGCAATGCGCCTGCCACCGCGCCGCCGACCAGACTCCCGAAGGCCCAGACGGCCTCGAAGATGCCCGCGATCAGCCGCTGACCGTGCTCGTCCGCGAACGCCACGATGCCGAGCGAGATGCCGTTGAACGCCATCACCCACAGGCCGAAGGACAGGATCAACGGCAACCGATACCGGTGCCAGAGCAACTGACGCGCGGTCAAGCGCACCTCGCCGTGATGATCCCGGTGCAGCGGCTTGGGTTGTCGGAGCGCGTACCACCAGATGAAGAGCGCCGACATCGACGCCGCGAGCAGGACACCCAGCCGCGGGCTGGCCACGCTGACGGCCGTTGCCCCGAGCATCGGCCCGACCATGAACAGCAACTCCTGAGCCGTCGCATCCACTGCGTACGCCGTCCGAAGCCCCGGCCCTTTGACGAGTCGCGGCCAGGCGGCGCGCAACGTCTGCATCACCGGCGGCACGAACCCACCGCTGATCAGGGCGGCCAGTGGCATCAGCCGATACCACCCGGGCGGCAGCAGAGCGATCCCGAGTTGGGCGACGCTCCAGGCGAGCCCGGTGAGCAGCAGGACGCCACGGGGGCCGCGTCGATCGGCCGCGCGAGACCACAATGGCCCGGCGATCGCCGTACCGATGGAGTACGCACCGGCGACCACGCCGGCCCAGCGGAACGACCCGCTCAGATCCTTCGCGAGGAACGCGATCGGAACCATCGTGGCGAGGATGGGCAGGCGCGCCAGCAGCGAGGACACCAGCAGCGCCATCACGCCGTGCGTCCGCCACAGCTCGCGATACCCGGACAACTCCATGGACGGCATTCTCACTCTGCCCACCGACAGTTTGCGATGGATTACCTCGCGGACGGAACCGGCCCACCTACGATGGGCCAATGACCGAGCACAAGCCGGTGGAAAGCTGGCTCACGGACATGGATGGCGTGCTGGTGCACGAGGAGCGTGCCATCCCCGGGGCCAGCGAGTTCATCGCGGCGCTGCAAGCGTCAGGGAAGAAGTTCCTGGTGCTCACCAACAACTCGATCTTCACTCCCCGTGACCTGCGGGCCCGGCTGCTGGTTGCGGGCATCGACATCCCCGAGACGGCGATCTGGACCAGTGCGCTGGCTACGGCCCAGTTCCTGGACGACCAGCGTCCGGGCGGTACGGCGTACGTGATCGGCGAGGCCGGGCTGACCACGGCGCTGCACGAGGTCGGCTACGTGCTGACCGAGCGGGACCCGGACTACGTCGTCCTGGGGGAGACCCGCACCTATTCGTTCGAGGCGATCACCAAGGCGATCCGGTTGATCTCCGACGGCGCGCGGTTCCTCGCGACCAACCCCGACCCGACCGGCCCGTCGCAGGAGGGTCCACTCCCCGCGACCGGGTCGGTGGCCGCGCTCATCACCCGGGCCACCGGCGTCGCGCCGTACTTCGTCGGCAAACCCAACCCGCTGATGATGCGCAGCGCGCTGAACCGGATCGAGGCGCATTCCGAGACGACCGTGATGATCGGTGACCGGATGGACACGGACATCATCAGCGGTCTCGAGGCCGGCCTCCGCAGCGTGCTGGTGCTCTCCGGCTCCACCGGCGAACACGAGGTGGACCGCTTCCCTTACCGTCCGACGCGGATCGTCGAGTCGATCGCCGACGTCGTACCACTCGTCGCAGCGATGGCCTAGCAGGTCAGCGTGCGGAAACCGTAGCCCTGCGCCTTGAGCGACTTCAGGATGGTGGGCAGCGCGGCCGCGGTCTGAGTGCGGTTCCCGCCGCCGTCGTGCATCAGGATCACCGACCCGTTGTGGACGTTCTTGAGCACGCGCTGCACGATCGCCGGTGCACCGGGCTTGGTCCAGTCACGGGAGTCGACGGTCCACACCACCAGGTCCTTGCCGAGCGCCTTTGCCCGTTGCGTCACGGTGGGGTTCATTCCGCCGTACGGCGGTCGCAGGCAGGCCGGCGTGCTCCCGGTCGCCGCCCGGATGGCCTGGTCCGTCGACGCGACCTCCTGCCGGAACGCCGCTGCGCCCAGCTTGCGGAGGTCGGCGTGGTTCCAGGTGTGGTTCTCCACGCTGTGCCCGGCGGCGTGGATGGTCTTGGTCAGCTCCGGGTGCTTCGCGACGTTCTTGCCTACCTCGAAGAAGGTGGCCTTGGCGTCGTACTTCGCCAGGATCGCCAGGATCTGCGGTGTGTACGTCGCATCAGGCCCATCGTCGAAGGTCAGCACCACGTACTTGGTCGGCAGCGCGACCTTGGCCGGCGTCGGGGCCGCCGCCGAGGGCGCGGGCGCGGGCTTGGATGCCGGTGGTTGACCGGGTGTGCGGGCGGCCGCGACAACGACAGAGCCGATCACCGCGCTGACCACCATCATCATGGCCAGCCCGATCATCCGGTTGCCGGCGCGCGTCAAGCGAACATCCATGCGTCCCCCAGGGCGGTGGGTGGCTCACTTCCTCACCCGTCCACCATGGGCACACCGCTGCCGAAAGCCAGCGCCCACGCCGCTTCCGCGTCAACAAACCACGAATACCGGACGCTCAGGTACAGGACATCGTGGTGAAGCCGTAGCCGCGCGCCTTCAGGGTTCTCAGGATCGTCGGCAGCGCGGCAACCGTCTGGCTGCGATTCCCGCCGCCGTCGTGCATCAGGATCACCGACCCGCTGTGCACCTTCGCCAGCGCCCGGCGCACGATCACCGACGTTCCCGGGCGCGACCAGTCGCGCGTGTCGATGGTCCACACGCGGATCTTCTTGCCGAGGGCGGCTGCCCGCCGGGAGACGAGTTTGTTTGTTCCGCCGTACGGTGGCCGCAGGCAACGTGGGGTGTAGCCCGTCTGGGCCCGGATGTAGCGGTCCGTCTTCTGGACCTGGGACCTGAAGGACGCCGCCGAGACGTGGCGGAGATCCGGGTGCGACCAGGTGTGGTTCTGCACGCTGTTGCCCTGCTGGTAGGCGCGCCGGGTCAGGCTCGGGTAGCGAGCGACATTCTGGCCGATCTCGAAGAAGGTTGCCCTCGCCCCGTATGCGTGAAGGATCTTCAGGATCTGTGCGGTGTACCGCGGACTCGGGCCGTCGTCGAAGGTGAGATAGACGTACTTGGCCGCGGCATCGGCCTGGGTGGCAGCGGTCGTGGTGGCTCGGGTGGTCGTGGCTCGGGTCGTGGTGACCCGGGGTTTGGCAGTCGCCGTGAGCCCAAGCGTCGTGACCAATCCGATGGCGACCGCGGTGATGATGAGTCGGCGTGGCCAGCTTGCCTGGGCCGGCGATCGACGAAACAGAGACATGGCTACCCCCCCGTGTGTAGCTGCACCCCGAACGGGGCCGTTCTCCATCGTGCGCCCCCGGCAGGCCTTTCGGCCAGGGCCTCAGAGCACCTGTGACAGGAACTGCCTCAGCCGCGGCGACTCCGCCGCGCTGAAGATCTGCTCCGGTACGCCGGACTCCACCACGACTCCGTGGTCCATGAATGCCACCTGGTCGGCGACCTCGCGGGCGAACCCCATCTCATGCGTGACGACGACCATCGTCATCCCCGCCTGGGCGAGGTCGGCCATCAACCCGAGCACGCCCTTGACCAGCTCTGGATCGAGCGCCGAGGTCGCCTCGTCGAAGAGCATTACCTCGGGTTTCATCGCCAGCGCCCGGGCAATCGCGACTCGTTGCTGCTGACCGCCGGACAGGTTCCCTGGGCGCGCCTCTGCCTTGTGGCTGAGTCCGACGAGCTCCAACTGCTCCAGGGCGTTGGCCCGCGCCTGCTCGGCGTCGAGCTTCTTGAGCTTGCGTAGGGGGAGGGTGATGTTCTCGAGCACGGACTTGTGCGGGAAGAGGTTGAAGTGCTGGAACACCATCCCGATCCGGCGCCTCAATTCGTCCGGATTGCCCTTCAGTACGGACTCACCGGCCAGCCTGATGTCGCCGGCTTGCGGTTCGAGTAGGCGGTTGATCACCCGGAGCAGCGTCGACTTCCCGGATCCCGATGGGCCGATCACACACGCCGTACGCCCGGTCGGTACGGCGAGATCCACGCCCCGCAGCACCTTGTTGCTGCCGAACGCCAACTCGACTCCGGCCACCTCGAGGCTGGCGGCAGTGTTGACCTCAACGGTGGTTGGCATGCGCCAGCTCCTCCAGTACGACGTCGTCCGCGCGGGACTCGTCGGTCGGACGGCCCTCCCGGAGGCGCTTGTCGAAGTAGTTCACGAGATGGGTCAGCGGCACCGTGATCACCAGGTAGAAGATGCCCGCGAGCAGCAAGGGAGACAGGTTGCCGTTGGTCGCGGCCGCGTCCTGGCCGATCCGGAACAGCTCGCGCTGACTGGCGAGCAGGCCGAGGAAGTAGACCAGGCTCGACTCCTTCACCAGTGCGATGAACTGATTCACCAGCGCGGGCAGGACCCGGCGTACGCCTTGCGGAATAACGACCAGCCGCATGCCGTCCGGGTAGCTGAACCCCAGTGCGCGGGCCGCCTCGAGCTGGCCCTTCTCCACGCTCTGGATGCCGGAGCGGAAGATCTCGCCGATGTACGCGGCGGCGATCAGGGACAGGGCGAGGATGCCGAGCGGGTACGGGTTCGGGCCCCACCAGTGCCTGGTGATCGGGGACAAGCCCTGGCCGATCAAGAGGATGGTGAGGATCGCGGGCAGGCCGCGGAAGATGTCGGTGTAGATCTTCGCAGGCCAGCGCAGCCGGCGCTTGGTGGACAGGGCGAGGACCGCCACGATCATGCCGAGCAAAGTGCCCAGCACGACCGAGGCGGCCGCCAGGATGAGGGTATTGACCAGTCCCACCGTGAGCATCTCGGGCAGGACGTCCTTCATCGACCCCCAGTCGAGGAAGGTGTCGTTCAGCGTGGACCAGATCTCCATCAGCCGGCTGCGGGGGTGGTGCTTGCCTTGGGCGCGGCGACGTTCCCGCTACCCGGCTTGAAGTTCGCCGGTACGGCGCGACCCGGGTAGTACTGCGCCACCAACTTGGTCCAGGTGCCGTCGGCGATCACCTCGTCGAGCGCCTTGTTCACCGCGTCGCGCAGCTTGTCGTTGCTCTTGGCCACGGCGAACGCCATCGGCGCGTCACTCAGCTCCTTGGCGGCCAGGATGACCGTGCCGCCGCCTTGCTCCTTGGCCATCTTCTCGCCGATCTCGGCCGGGCTCACCCAGGCATCGGCCGTACCGGCCTTGAGTTGGCCGAGCGCGGCGTTGTAGTTCGGCACGCGGACCGGGTTCAGGTTCTTGGTCGTGGCGTAGTCGTCCTGGACGGTGCCCTGGACCACGACCACGCGCTTGCCCTCGAGCTGGTCGAACGACGTGATCCCGGAGTCCTTGGTGGTGTTCAGGCCGAGGTAGCCGAAGTCGTACCCGTTGCTGAAGGCAACCGTCTTCTTGCGTGCCTCGGTGACCGTGATCGACGAGCTCCCCAGGTCGAACTGACCGCCGTTGACCTGCGAGAGCAGCGCGGAGAAGTCGGTCCCGACGAACTCGGGCTTCAGGTTCAGCTTCGCCGCCACCGCGGCGATCAGGTCGTTGTCGAACCCGGTGAACTTGCCGTCCTTCACGTACACGTTCGGCGGCGCGTCGGTCAGCGTCCCGATCCGCAACGTCCCGGCCTTCATCAGCCCGAGATCCGGACCACCACCCGCGGCCGAGTCCTCATTGCTGCCACAGGCAACCATCGAGACAGCCAACGTGACCGCGACCCCAACCGCAACAACCCGCCGAACAGCGCCCAACGCGCGCACAAGCCTCTCCTCACAACGTCAACAAACGCAGGGCAATCCACCCCGCCGACGCAACCCAACACCACCCCCACCCCGCCATTCCACCCCCGACACCCACTGAGACAACCCCGAATTGTCCACCCCGCTTGTGCTATATCAACGCTCAGTTCGACACAAAGCCCACCCGTCCTGGGCCCTTCAACCGTGCCCAACCCCACACAAGAGCCGCCGTCCCAGGCGTGCCCAACCCCGCCTGATCTCCTCCGCAAGCCGCCGTCCTAGGCGTGCCCAACCCGCCCGACCTCGCACGAAAGCCAATGTTCTAGGCGTCTGAAGCGTGCCTGACCCGCATGGAAGCCGTTGCCCTAGGCTCCTCAACCGTGGTTTGTGCACGCGGTGGGACCGTCGACGGCGGCTCCTCAGCCGTGGTGTTTCTCATAGTGGGCGAGGGCATCGGCTGTGCGTCCGGTCCCATAGGCCAGCAGCAACTCGGCCACGGCCGGCGAATGCTCCGCGGCCGCAGCGGCCGCCGCCTGGATCTCCTCGGCGGAAGCGACCGCCCGGAAGAGGTCTTGGATCTCGCGCACGACAGCCCGCGCGGGCTGTGACGTGTTCGCGGTCAGATCGTGCGGGACAGCCGGCGAGGGCTGACTCGTCGGTGCCGGCAATCCAGCGGGCGCCGCGAATGGTGTCGCCGAGTCCGTGACCTGTCCTGCCAGGTGGGCGGACGATCGCGGTAGATGTGTGGTCGTGGGGTCGTAGGCGCCGGTGGCGGCCCGGATCCGGTCCAGGTCGCCGGGAATGTCTTCGGGATCGATCTCACCGGCAACCGCCAGGTCGGCGAGCTGCGAGACCGCGCGAAGGCGCGACACCACCGCGGGGTTGCCGATCTTCACCCGCTGCGCGCTCATCAGCTGCGACAGCATCGGCGCGGACAGTCCGATCACCTGCGCGAGGCCGCTCTGGTTCAACCCGAGCGGCCCTGCCACCCGCCGTACGACCTCACCGAGCGGCTCGCCGTATAGGTCGATCTGCTGCTGGATGTTGTGTGCTGTCTGGTCCATCGGTGAGCTCCCCTCTCGCCGGCCGCCGTCCGTGGTCGACTGCAAACATCTTCGCAGTTGCGAAGGCAAATTTCCAGTCCTGGCGTTTGCAGTTGTGGATTTCGAGCGTGAGACAACCGGTTTGACATTTGCGATCGCAAACTGCCAAGGTTTGCGGCAGCGAATCTCACTGGAGGAAACGATGACGGCTCTGCAGGGACACCGCCGCCCCGCGGTGTGGGCGCTCCTCGCCATCACACTGACCGCCATACTGGCCGGTCTGACGACCGGGACTGCCCTGGCCGACCCCGATCCAGCCAGCGGCAAGCTCGTCCTGGTGCTCGACTCATCCGGCTCGATGAAGGAGCCGGCTGGCGACGGGCAGACGAAGATCGCCGCGGCTCGGACCGCGCTGACGCAGGTGGTGACCAAGCTGCCGCCGACCGCGGAGGTGGGCCTGCGGGTGTACGGCGCGACCGTGTTCAAGCGCACCCAGCCCGGCGCGTGCACCGACACCCAGTTGACGGTCCCGATCGGCACGAGCAACCGGCCGCAGCTGCAGGCCGCGATCACGAAGTACAAGCCGTACGGCGAGACTCCGATCGGCTACGCGCTTCAGCAGGCGGCCAAGGACCTCGGCCCGAGCGGTCAGCGCACCATCGTGCTGGTCTCCGACGGCGAGGCCACCTGCGCGCCGGATCCCTGTGTGGTGGCGCAGTCGATCGCGAAGCAGGGCATCGACCTGAAGATCGATGTGGTCGGGTTCCGCGTCGGCGGGAAGGCCCGGACCCAGCTGCAGTGCGTCGCTCGAGAAGGCCGGGGTGACTACTACGACGCCGACTCGACCATCGACCTCGAGGCCGGGCTGGATCGCCTGTCCACCCGCGCCTTCCGCCCGTTCCGGATCTCGGGTACGCCGGTCCAGGGTGCGCCGCAGCAGGAAGGCGCCCCGGTGCTTGCCCCGGGCCACTATTCCGACACGTTCGGGGTGGACGACACCTCGAAGCACTACCTGATCAAGCGGACCATGACCGGGTCGACGCTGCGGGCCGGGGTGAGCTTCCGGCGTCCGTCGGGTGGCAGCTTCGTCATCCAGGCCGAGGTGAAGCTCAACACGCTCACCGGTGAACAATGCGGCTGGAGCTACCCGAGAGCGTTCGACGGTGACCAGGGCCTCGCCACGGGCACGGCCGCAAGCTGGTCGAAGTACAAGAAGGAGAACGACGAGTGCGCTGAGTCCGACCAGTTGGTGCTCACCGTGAACCCGGGCAAGGACTTCCGAGAGATCAAGGGAGTGCCGTACGAACTGCGGATCGAGGAGGAGCCGCCGGTGGATTCGACCACCAGCCTCCCGGCGCCGGCCGCCGACCCGGTCTGGGTACCGATGGCTGGTTCGACTCCGCACGAGATCGTTCCCGGCTCCAGCTTCCCGGATGCACCGCTGCTCGAGCCCGGTAGCTACAAGACGACGTTGATGCCGGGGGAGCTCCAGCTCTACAAAGTCAAGGCCGACTGGGGTCAGCGGATCCAGGCACAGATCACCGTGCCGGAGATGGCCGGCGCCATGGCTGAGGCCATCGATGGGATCCGCTACGTAGACACCGCGCTGATCTCGCCCATCGGTGAGGACGTGTACGCCGTATTCGCCAAGAAGGTGCCAGGTGGTTCGTACACGAAGGCTGTGCTCACCAAGCGTGGCCTCGTGAAGGCAGTGACGACCAAGGAGATCCGCTACCTGAACCGGAACGGAGCCAACAACCAGGACACCGGCACCTCGACCCCGGGCGAGTACTACATCGCGGTCTCGCTGACCCGGAAGACCGACGACAAGGCCTTCGCGATCCCGCTGATCCTGACCGTCGGCCTGCAGGGCACCGCCGGCACCGGAAAGCCCGAGTACGTCGACGGCGCAACGCCGGTCTCCGGTGACTCGATCACCCCGTCGCCAACCGCGTCCCCCTCAGAGACCCCGAGCAACGGCTCTGGTGACGGCAACAACACCGAGGCCGGCGGCCCGGTCCAGGGCAGCGCCGACTCAGACGACGGCACTCCGGTCGGCCTGATCGCAGGCCTCGGCGGAGGCGGCCTACTCCTCCTACTGCTCGGCGCGTTCGCAGTACTCCGCCTCCGCAAGAAGCCGCCCACCGCCCAGCCAGCTGCACCCTGGCACCCCGCCCAACAGCCCCACCCGAACCAGCCCTCGCCCCAGTACCCGAACCAAACCCCACCGCAATACCCAAACCAGGGCAACCAGCAACCGCCGCACCACTAACGCCTGCAACGGGCCCGGATCACCCCCCAGTGATCCGGGCCCTGTCGTCTCCAAACCAGAACCACCACCCGCCCCACCCACCGTCGCGTCAGCCGCTGCCCCACCCACCGTCGCGCCAGCCGCTGCCCCACCCACCGTCGCGCCAGCGGCTGCCGCGCCAACGGCACCGGGCCACCGGCCCGCTGCACAAACCGCCGCTGCGCCGACCGGCCACCGCCGTCAATCGCCGGTGCGCCACCACCGCCCCACCCACCGCCGCCTCTTCCAGCTCCGCCCACCCACATCGCCGCACCGCCGAACGCCGCCGAGTACCGGGGCGAGGCCGGACTGCGGCCGCCCTGCTGACCGGCGACGGGAGCTCCAGCTACTCATCGCAGCGGGGCGGTGGGCTGGGGGTGGTGGGCGGGTGGGGCGGTAGGTTCTGGCTGGTGGAGGCGTTTGCGGGAAGGTATCGGCTGATCGACTTGATCGGGACCGGCGGGATGGGGTCGGTCTGGCGGGCGTGGGATCTGCGGCGGTCGGCGTACGTGGCTGCGAAGGTTCTTGGTCAGCATGATGCGGTGACGTTGCTGCGGTTCGTCCGGGAGCAGTCGTTGCGGATCGAGCACCTGCATCTTGTCGCGCCACACGGTTGGGCTGCTGACGACGACAAGGTCGTGTTCGCGATGGATTTGGTGCGTGGTGGGTCGGTCGCCACGTTGCTTGGTGATCACGGTCTACTGCCGCCGTCGTATGTCGCTGTCCTGCTCGATCAGCTCCTGCATGGGCTCTCCGCAGTTCACGCCGCGGGCGTCGTACACCGTGATGTGAAACCCGCCAACCTCCTGCTCGACGTGACGGGTACGGGGCGACCGCATCTCCGGCTGTCCGACTTCGGCGTCGCGGGCCTGCTCGACGAACCGCGGATGACCAGGCACAGCACAGTCCTCGGCACCCCGGGCTACCTCGCACCCGAACAGCTGGCCGGTGCCGACCCGGACCCACGCCAAGACCTGTACGCCGTCGGCGCCGTCGCAGCCGAACTCCTCACCGGCGAACGCCCCGGCACAGACGGCAAGCTTCCGCCAGTCGGCGGTCCGCTCGCCGACTTCATCCGCCGGAGTACGGCGACCGACCCGTCCGACCGCCCCGACTCCGCGACAACCGCCGGCCGCCTACTCGCCACCACCGGCGTACTCCCACCGGCCGGCACCACACCCTGGACCGCCGACCCCGACTCACCCGAAGTCTTCGACCAACTCCCACCCCTCCCACCCGCGTGGACCCCCACAGGCCCGGCCCCACACCCGCCGCCCTCCCACCTCGCAACCCCACGGTCCACCCCACCCGCCCCCGAAGCCGCCCACCCGATCCCCGCCGCGCGCACAACGTCCGTCTCCGTCGCGCAGGCGTCACCTGTCCCGGGCGTACAGGCACCACCCAGCTTTGGCGGGGAGTCGGCAGCGGCTCCCGGCGGGCTGGCGGCACTCGCGTCCGGGGTGCAGGCAACACCCACCCCCGGCGAGCGGGCGGCACGTGGGTCTGGCGGGGATGTGGTGATGCGCGGGCGGGCGGCATCCGGGACCGGCGGGGATGCGGAGACCGGCGGTCGGGCGGCTCTTGGGGCTGGCGGGGTTGTGCGGTCGGGTGCGTGGGTGCTTCGGTGGACCGCTGGGGTGAGTTTTGTTGGGGCGGCTGGGTTGCTTGGGGCTGCCGCTTGGCTGCTGTTGCGGTGAGTGTGGAATTCCGGTTGCGGTCCGTGGGTGGGGTGGAAGACTGCGGGTGATGGATTCGACGACGGTCGGCGCGCGGGTGGCGGGTGGTGATCGGGTTCGGGTTCGGCGGCTGGTTGCGGCGCTCGCGGTGACGACGACGGTTGGGTACGGCGTACTCACGTATGCGTTCAGCGTGTTGCTCGGGCCGATGAGTCATGAGCTGGGGATCTCCACCACGACCGCGGTCGGTGCGTCGACGACCGCCGTACTGGTGAGTGGTCTGATGTCGATCCCGGTCGGGCGGTGGCTCGATGTGCGGGGTGGGCGTGGGCTGATGACGTCGGGTTCGGTGCTGGGGTCGGTCGCCGTGCTGGGCTGGTCGCAGGTGCAGAACAGTGTCCAGTTGTACGGCGTCTTCGTGGCGATCGGGATCGCGTCGGCGATGGTGCTGTACCCGCCGGCGTTCGCGGTGGTGGTTGCGGCCGCCGCTCCGGTGTCGCGGACGAACGCCATTCTCAGCATCACGTTGGTCGGTGGCCTGGCCAGTTCGATCTTCCTGCCGTTGACCGGTCGACTTGTCCACGGGTACGGCTGGCGCACCACCCTCGTCGTCCTGGCCGGTGTGCTCGCCGTGACCACGATCCCGCTGCACGTGGTCGCCGTACGACGGATCAAACTCCGGGCCACTGTGCGGACGGAGTCGGCCGAGGGGAGAGGGTCACCTGCCAGAGTGCTGCGTGATCCGGGGTTTTGGCTGCTTGCGGGGGCGTTTGTCGTGCACAGTGCTGCGCTTGCTGTGATCTCGGTGCACCTGGTGTTGTACCTCGTGAGTCTCGGGCATCCGCCGGCGCGAGCGGCTGCGCTGGCCGGGCTGCTCGGGTTGTTGTCGGTGACCGGGCGGTTGGTGACGAGTTTGTCGGCTCGGTGGTTGCCGATGGCGACGATTACGGCGGGGATTCTGTTCGTGCAGGGGGTGGCGATCTCGCTGTTGCCGGTGGTGGGGCGGCAGGTGGCGGGGGCGGTTGGGTGTCTGGTGCTGTTCGGGCTCGGGTTCGGGGTGTCGTCGATCGCGACGCCGGCGATCCTGCTGGACCGGTACGGCGCCACCGGGTTCGGCACCATCTCCGGGCTGCTCACGACGCCGACCACCATTGCGAAGGCGCTCGGGCCGCTCGGTGGCGCGGGGCTGGCGAACGTGTTCGGGTACCGCCCGCTGATCCTGACGGTCGCCGGCGGGTGCGCCGTCGCGGCGGTCGCGCTCGCGCTCACCCGGCGGCTCACACCCCAGCGGGAGACCAGGCTGTGAGCCGGTCGCTCGCGCTCACCCGCGGCTCAGACGGCGGCGGGGGCCGAGGATGTGAGCCGTCGCTCTCGTGCTCACCCGCAGCCCACGCCCCCGGCGGGAGACCAGGATGTGAGCCGTCGCTCTCGTGCTCACCCGCAGCTCACACACCGGCGGGAGACCAGGATGTGATCTAGGTCGTAGTGGGAGTTGCGGGGGAGGGCATACTTGAAGCACGAGTGGAACCCACTCGCGTGCTCCGGGGTCGGTGTAATTCCGAGCCGGCGGTGACAGTCCGCGACCCGGCCGCTGCGGTATGGCGGTCGGTTGACCTGGTGGAATTCCAGGACCGACGGTGAAAGTCCGGATGGGAGGCGCACGCGATCGGCGGGTGCGCTCTGGCGTCCGGTGACGCGGCCTGTGATGGGCGGCGGAACCCGAGTCCGAAAATGGACCCCCGGACGGCAGTGCGTGAGCGCCGGTTGTCACGGCCCCGGAGTGCGTCCGTGACGACGAGGGGCCGTGGTGAGCAAGACTTCGCCGATGGACGTCGCCTGGATGCGGCGTGCGATCGAGTTGGCCGCTAAAGGTGTCGGCAGTACCCACCCGAACCCGGTGGTGGGCTGCGTGATCACCGGCCCGGACGGGCATCCGGTCGGTGAGGGGTTCCATGCCGTTGCCGGTGGCCCCCATGCCGAGGTCGAGGCGCTGCGGATGGCGGGACCACGAGCCCGCGGCGGTACGGCGTACGTGACCTTGGAGCCCTGTAATCACACCGGCCGGACCGGGCCGTGTGCCGATGCGCTGATCGAGGCCGGGATCACCCGCGTGGTGTACGCCGTACCCGACCCGAACAACGAGGCGTCCGGCGGCGCCGAGAAGCTGAGCCGCAAGAACATCCAGGTCGAGCAAGGCGTGCTGGAGGCCGAGGCCGAGGCAGTCAACCATGTCTGGCTGCACAGCGTGCGGATGGGGCGGCCGTTCGTCACCTGGAAGTTCGCCACCACGCTCGACGGGCGCAGTGCGGCGCCGGACCGGACCAGCCGGTGGATCACCGGCCCGATCGCGCGCGCCGACGTGCACCGGCACCGGGCCGAGTGCGACGCCATCGTCGTCGGCACCCAGACCGTGCTGGACGACGACCCCGAACTCACGGTCCGCGACGAGAACGACGTACCGGCCGCTCGGCAGCCGCTCCGCGTCGTGGTCGGCGACCGCGAGATCCCGCCGACCGCGAAGGTCCGCAACGATCGCGCGGAGACCCTGCTCCTGCCCACCCACGATCCCTCCGAGGTGCTTCGGCAGCTGGACGACCGGCAGATCCGGCACCTCTGGCTCGAAGGCGGCCCGACGCTGGCCGCCGCGTTCCTGCGCGCCCAGCTCGTCGACCAGATCGTCGCGTACATCGCCCCGGCGGTGCTGGGCTCCGGGTACGCCGCGATCGGGGACCTGGGCGCGGAATCGATCGACCACCTGCGGCGGTTCAAGTTAGCGGACGTCACCCGCCTCGGCGACGACGTCCGGCTGATCCTGACGCCGCTCGAACCGCAAAGGACACCCTGAATGTTCACCGGAATCGTCGAGGAGCTCGGCACCGTCGAAGCCCTCGACCTGCTCGAAGGTGACGCCGCCCGGCTCACCATCCGCGGCCCGTTGGTGACCGAGGACGCCGGCCACGGCGACTCGATCGCGGTCAACGGCTGCTGCCTGACCGTCGTCGAGACCGGCGACGGCACGTTCACCGCCGACGTGATGCGCGAGACGCTGCAGCGCACCAGCCTCGGCCAGGCCGCCAAGGGTTCGCGCGTCAACCTGGAGCGGGCCGTCGCCGCGCACGCCCGGCTCGGCGGCCACATCGTCCAGGGTCACGTCGACGGCGTCGGCACGATCGCGAGCCGGACGCCGTCCGAGCACTGGGAAGACGTCCGGATCGCCGCGCCCGCGAACATCCTCAAGTACGTCGCCGAGAAGGGCTCGATCGCGATCGACGGGGTCTCGCTGACCGTCACCGACGTGGACGACGCGACCGGGACGTTCGGGGTCAGCCTGATCCCCACCACGCTCGAACTCACCGTGCTGGGCGCCAACCAGGTCGGTGACACCGTCAACCTCGAGGTCGACGTGATCGCCAAGTACGTCGAACGACTGCTCAACGGAGGCGCCAAGTGAACCCGATCGACTGGCTACTGCATTCGCAGGTGGTGATCGCCGGTTCGGCAGTCCTGGTCCGGGAGATCGTCGGCAACGGCTTCGGTCTCGCCAGCGCTCTGTTCGGCATGCGCCGTCGGGTCGCGGCCTGGCCGATCGGCATCGTCGGCAACGTCTTGCTGTTCACCGTCTTCGTCGGCGGGGTCTTCGACACCCCGCAGGACAAGGACCTCTGGGGGCAGGCCGGCCGCCAGGTGTTCTTCGCGATCATCAGCGTCTACGGCTGGTATCGCTGGTACCAGACCCGGCATCACGGCGCGACCACGGGTGTGCAGCCGCGCTGGGGGACGACGCGGGAACGGCTCGAGCTGCTCGGCATCGCGGTGGTCCTCTACGCGATCGCGTACGTCGTCCTCCGCGAACTGGGCTCGTGGGGTCCGCAGTGGGATGCGTGGATCCTGACCGGCTCGATCCTGGCGACGTACGGGATGGCTCGCGGGTTCGTGGAGTTCTGGCTGATCTGGATCGCAGTGGACGTGGTGGGCGTACCGCTGCTGGTACAGGCGAAGTTCTACCCGTCGGCGGCGATGTACGTCGTCTACGGACTGTTCTGCGTGCTCGGTTTCGCGTCCTGGTGGAAGATCCAGAACCGCGAACGCGTCGGCACGCCCGAACCAGTGGTGGTGGGATGACATGGGTAACGTGCTGAAGCTCGACACGATCGAGCATGCGATCGACGAGGTCCGGGCCGGACGGCCGGTGATCGTGGTCGACGACGAGGACCGCGAGAACGAGGGCGACCTGATCTTCGCCGCGTCCAAGGCGACCCCGGAGCTGCTGGCATTCCTGATCCGGTACAGCTCCGGCGTGGTCTGCGTGCCGATGGAGGGCGCCGAGCTCGACCGGCTCGGCATCCCGCTGATGACGCCGCACAACCGGGAGCGGATGCGTACGGCGTACACGATCTCGGTCGACGCCCGTGACAGCATCAGCACCGGGATCTCGGCGGCCGACCGGGCCCGGACGATCCGGGTGCTGACCGACTCGGCCTCGGAGCCGTACGACCTGGTCCAGCCGGGCCACGTGTTCCCGCTGCGCGGGCGCGAGGGCGGCGTACTGGTCCGGCCCGGGCACACCGAGGCGTCGATCGACCTGGCCCGGATGGCCGGGCTGACACCGGCCGCGGTCATCTCCGAGCTGGTGAACGACGACGGCACGATGAAGCGCGGTCCGCAGCTGCGGACGTTCGCCGACGAACACGGGCTGGTGCTGGTGTCGATCGACGATCTGATCCGGTACCGCCGCCGTACGGAATCACAGATCCAGCGCGTCGCGACGACCACGCTGCCGACGCAGTACGGCGATTTCGTTGCCCACGGCTACCGGAACACGGTGGACGGGTCGGAGCAGCTGGCGCTGGTTCGCGGCGAGATCGGCGACGGGCCGACGCTGGCGCGGTTGCACTCGGAGTGCTTGACCGGTGATGTGTTCGGCTCGCTGCGGTGTGACTGTGGTCCGCAGCTCGATGAGGCGATGCGGCAGGTTGCGGCTGAGGGCGGTGTTGTCGTGTATCTGCGCGGGCATGAGGGGCGTGGGATCGGGCTGTTGCACAAGCTACAGGCTTATGAGCTGCAGGACGCGGGCCGGGACACGGTTGACGCGAACCTGGATCTCGGGTTGCCGGCGGATGCGCGCGACTACGGCACCGGCGCGCAGATCCTCGCGGATCTGGGCGTGAAAGAGGTGCGGTTGCTGACCAACAACCCGGACAAGCTCGCCGGGGTCCAGGGGTACGGCATCGACGTGGTCGAGCGTCGCAGCATCTCGATCGACCCGACCGAACACAACCTGCGCTACCTGCGGACGAAGCGCGACCGGATGGGTCATCATCTGCCCGGCGGCGTACTCACGGAAGAGAACGGAGCCGGCTGATGTCGGGCAGTGGAGCACCAACCATCGAGGTCCCGCGCGCGGACGGGGCCCGGGTCGCGATCGTCGCGGCCCGGTGGCACCCCAAGGTCACCGACTCTCTGGTCGCGGGTGCGATCCGCGCGCTCGACGACTCCGGCGTCACCGACTACACGGTGATCCGGGTGCCGGGGTCCTTCGAGCTCCCGGTCGCGTCGCTGCACGCGGCCAAGAACGGGTACGACGCTGTGGTGGCGCTGGGCGTGGTGATCCGCGGTGACACCCCGCACTTCGAGTACGTCTGCCAGGCGGCGACCGAGGGCCTCATGCAGGTCGGCGTGAGCACAGGCATCCCGATCGGCTTCGGCGTACTCACCTGCGACAACGACCCCCAGGCCCTCGACCGAGCAGGCCTCCCCGACAGCCGCGAAGACAAGGGCTACGAAGCAACACAAGCAGCCCTCTCCACGCTGCTGGCAATCCGCGAGCTCTAACCACTTCTTCCCCACGCGTGCTACGCGGCCACTCCTGCGTAGCGGTCGCGGCGAAGGAGTGACTGCGTAGCACGCGTGGGAAGGTCACCCCTACTTGATCCGGGTGTGTTGCATTTTCCAGTTGGGGAGCCAGGTTTTGCCGCCGTCGGTGGAGAAGGATTGCTCCCAGGCGGCCTTGTCGACGCCTGGGGTCCAGAGGAAGCGGACGTCGATCGGCTGACCGTCCCAGACGTCCGGACCCTCGAAGGTCCCGATGCCGTCCTCGGCGAAGGAGCCGATGACGGGGGTTTCCAGTTGGCCGCGGAGGCTGTTGATCCAGTGGATGGCCCAGGTCTTCGACGCGGGGTTGTAGATGCGGAGGGTCGCGCCGCGGAAGCCCTCGGTCGGGAACCAGCCCTCGTCGAAGCTGATCGCTCCGTCGAAGTACGTCGTGACTTCCATCTCGGACTGCATGTCGTACCACTCGGCCGGCTCGCCCAGTACAGGCTTGCGGCGGCTGTTGTGCATGTCCCAGCGACCGACGAGGAAGTCGAAATCACCGGTCACCTTGGGGATGTCGAGAGCAGGTGGGGGCGTGGCCCGGCGGGTGAAGTCCATGATCCAGTTGGTTTCCCAGGTCTCGCCGCCGTCGTTGGAGTAGGCCTGCTCCCAGTGCGCGGTCTCCGCGGTGATGTCCGACCACTCGTAGCTGCACAGGATCGGCTTCCCGTCGAGCTCGTCCTCACCGACCAGCCGGCAGGTCGAGCCGTCCTCCGACCAGCCGCCGCGCACCGGGGGATACAGCTGCATCGTGGTGCTGTTGATCCACCAGATGCTCCACTCCTTGGCGACCGGGTCGAACAACCGCACCGACAGGCCGTACGACCCTTTGGTCGGGAAGCGCATCTCGTCGATGCTGATCGCTCCGTCGAAGTACGTGTGTGCCGTCGTCGTCCCGTCGTACTCCAGCCACTCGTCGCTGCCGGCGAAGGCTTGCTTCAAGGTTCGGTGCCGGACGTCGAAGTACCCGTTGAGGAAGTCGAAGTCGCCGGTCACCTTGGTCCATGTCGTCATGCAACACAGCTTCGCTGCCATACCTGACAGGTCATGGCAGTGTTTGCGGCTAACCTCGGAGCATGCGTTCGAGTCGGTTGCTGTCGATCCTGCTGTTGCTGCAGACGCGGCGGCAGTTGACCGCGCGTGAGCTCGCTGACGAACTCGAGGTGTCGCTGCGGACCATCTACCGCGACGTCGAGGCGCTCGCGGCGGCCGGCGTTCCGGTGTACGCCGATCAGGGGCGGGCCGGCGGCTATCGGCTGGTCGAGGGGTACCGGACCAGGCTGACCGGACTCACCGAGCAGGAGGCGGCCGCGCTGTTCCTGGTCGGCCTTCCGGGCGCCGCCGCGGCGTTCGGGTTGACCGCGGAGACGAGCGGCGCCGAGCTGAAGCTGCTGGCCGCGCTGGCGCCGGACCAGCGGGATCGCGCCGGTCGGCTGAAGAACCGCTTCCACCTCGACCTGCCCGCCTGGTACCAGGACGCCGAGAACTCACCGCATCTCGCCGCCGTCGCCGACGCCGTACTGCACGACCGCCGGATCAAGGTGCTCTATCGCCGGTGGGAGAAGCCGCGCAAGGTCGAGCGCGTGCTGGAGCCATACGGGCTGGTGCTCAAGAACGGCAGTTGGTACGTCGTTGCCGCAACCGCCAGCGGGATGCGCACGTACCGGGTCTCCAACATCCTCGAGCTGACGCCGACCGAGGAGGAGTTCGAGCGGGCCGAGGATTTCGACCTATCGCGGTACTGGCAGGAGCATCTCGATCAGTTCGACCAGGTCCGCTTCACCGCGTACGCCGTACTGCGGGTGTCGGCGTGGTTGGTCGGGCGCATGCATGACGTCTCGTTCCCGCAGTTGGTGAAGGCGGTCGCGGCGGCTGAGCCGGCCGAGGACGGGAGTGTGACGGTCACACTGCCGATCGAGTCGGTGCCGAACGCGGCGGCTGCGTTCTGCCGGTTCGGTGATGCCGTGGAGGTGCTGGAGCCGCCGGAGCTGCGGACCGAGCTGGCGAGGCTCGGCCGCACGCTGTCCGACCTCTACTCCTGAGCTAACTGGTCGTTGGCCCGCTCGCCCGCCTCGCTGCTGCGGCGGAGGAAGCCGGCGATCAGGTCGAGCTCGGCCTCGCTGTAGCCGGCCAGGACGTCGTCCATCGCGCCGATCATCGGCTGGTAGAGCCGGAACACCTCCATCCCGCGGTCCGGCAGGACGCGGATGGTGACGCTGCGGCGGTCCGCCCGGGCGCGGTCGCGGGCGATCCAGCCGGCCCGTTCGAGCCGGTCGAGGATGCCGGTCAGCGTGGCCGGGTGCAGCCCCGCCTGGCGGGCCAGGGCGCTCGGCGTCAGCGGGCCGCTGCGCGCCAGTACGTCGAGGCAGTCGAGGTCGACGTCCTTCAGCGCCAGCTTGCCGCCGACCTGGTGGTTCAGCAGGGCGAGCTGGATCCGCAGGTCGCGGAGCGCGGCCTTGATCTCGTTCCCGGCGCGGCGACGGTGGCGCGCGTCACTATCTTGTGTCTGTTCCATATCTTATGAGTTCCGTACTATATGAGTTACAGAGCAGATTTCACGGTAGCGCATGAAGGAGTTCGGAATGAAGATCACGGTGTTCGGGGCGACGGGCGGGATCGGCGGTCACGTCGTCCGGCAGGCTCTCGACGCGGGGCACAAGGTGACGGCGGTGGTGCGTACGTCGTCGGCGTTCGACCTGGAGCACTCGTCACTGGAGGTGTTCCGGGTGCCCGGGTTGGGCGAGGCGGAGCCGCTACGAGACGCGGTGGACGGCAGCGAGGCGGTCATCTCCGGGGTGGGGGCGCGCGGGCGCAAGGACGGGCCGGTCGCGTCGGAGAGCACGCGTTCCATCCTGGCCGCGCTGTCCGCGGTCGGCGTACGGCGGTTTGTCGCGGTGAGCGCCGCGCCCATCGGACCGGTGCCGGCGGACGAGAGCTTCCTCAACCGGCGGGTGGTGTACCCGATGATCAACGCCTTCGCCGCCGATGTGTACGCCGATCTGCGCGTGATGGAGGCGGACATCATGAGCAGCTCGGCCGCGTGGACGATCGTCCGGCCGCCGAAGCTCACGAACAAGGCGCTGACCGGGAAGTATCGGACAGTTGTCGGCGGGACGGTCACGCGGGGATATCTGATCTCGCGGGCCGACGTGGCTCAGCTGATGCTCGCGGTGCTCGACGATCCGGCGACGATCAACCAGCCGGTCGGGTTGGCGTACTGATGACCCGGGTCGTGCGTGGGGTGAGTCTGCTGTTCAGCGGGCTCTTCGCCGGCTTCCTGCTGTGTGTTCTGGTGCTCGAGAACTCGTTGCGCGGGTTCGACGCGTCGGTCTACACGCAGGTCCGGCTGGTCGAGCTGGACCGGCTGGACACGCTCGCGTCGGTGACCCTGATCCCGGCGATCGTGACCACGCTGGTGCTCGCAATCCGGGCCCGAGGCAACGATCGGCGGGTGGTTCTGGTGGCGGTCGCGCTGCTGCTGGTCGTGTTCGCGACGACGCTCGCGATCAACCTGCCGATCAACGCGGACCAGTCGTCGTGGTCGGTGCAGAACCCGCCGGCCGACTGGTCCAGCGTGCGCGACCACTGGCAGGTCGCACATCTGATCCGCACTCTCGCGGCGATGGCGGCGTTCGGCTCACTGATCGCGGCCGCGCTGACCCGCACGCACCAGATCGTGGGGGACGGCGTACGCCGTACGGCCCTGGAAGCCGGTGGTGGTGTGGGCCATCGTCAGTGAGTTGAGGAGGGCTTCTTCGACGGACTCGGTGACGGCTTGGAACGGGCCGCGGAGGTCGCGGTCGGCGTAGCTCGGCGTGCGGTTGGTGGTGAACGCGATGGCGTAATCGCCGCTGCCGGGGGAGTAGTCGGAGCCGACGCGGGCGAGCGCGAAGATCGCGCGGCGAGCCAGGCGGCCGAGTTGGCGGGCGTCGAGGGGGAGGTCGGTGGCGACGACGATCATGCAGGAGTTGCCGTCGGCGTCGAGCGGCTGAGCCGGGATCGGAGTGCCGAGGACCGTCAGCAGACCGGAGAAGTTGGACTGAACCAGAGCACCGACGGTGCCCACGCCGGCGGCGGCGGAGGCGGGGGAGGCGGCGGTGGCGGTGTGTGGCGGTGGGGTGAGGGTGCGGGACGCGGTGCCTATCCCGGCTTTGAAACCCAGGGCCGTGGTGCCGGTGCCAGCTCCGGCGCAGCCTTCGGTTGGGAGGGCGGGGGAGGCCGAGTCCAGGGCGGTGTGGACGTGTTCTGGGGTGATCGGGCGGCGGCGGATGTCAGAGAGGTAGCCGTCGTTGGTTTCGCCGACGATCGGGTTGAGGCTGGTGGCGTTCGGGTCGCGGTCGAGCAGCCAGGTGAGGAAGGCGTCGGCGACGCGGAAGACACTCAACGTCCCGGTGAGCAGGATCGGGGTCTCGATCACCCCGAGTTCGTCGACCTGGGTGGAGCCGACGAGTTTGCCGTACCCGTTGCCGACCGCAACCGCCGCCGGCAGCCCGTCGGCGTACCCGTCCGGCACGATCGCCGTCACCCCGGTGTTGAGATCGCCACCGGAGATCGTCGTCTGCCCCACCCGCACCCCAGGTACGTCGGTGATCGCGTTGAGCGCACCGGGCGGCAGCGCGCCGACGACGACGCCGAGGTCACGGACTCTGCGGGGAGTGTGCATGCGCACTATCGTCGGCCAGGTGCTCGAACACTTGACCGGCCGGGTCTGGCTCTACCCCCACGACCCTGACCCCGACGCGGTCCGCCCGTCCGTAGCCGTCATTGCCGACGACCGTGGCAGCGTCCTGATCGACGCCGGCAACAGCCCCGACCATGCTCGCGACATCCAGTCAGCCATCGCGACCGCCGGGCTGCCCGCGCCGAAGTGGCTCGTCTACACCCACCACCACTGGGACCACACGTGGGGTGCCTGCGCCTGGCCGGGCGACGTGACCGTGGTCGCCCACGCCGCGTCCGTCGAGCTTCTCCGCGCCGAGGCCGATCGCCCGTGGAGCCATCGCTACCTCTACGACCAGGTGAAAGCCAACCCCAAACTTGGCTCCAGCTTCCGCGCCCGCGCCCTCGCGGTCCCCGACTGGGCGGACTTCCGGATCGTCCTCCCGCACCAGACCTTCGACGACACGCTCACGCTGCCGACAGGCGTCGTACTGCGTCATGTCGGTGGCAACCACGCTCCGGACTCCCTGGTGGCGACCGATTCCGGCGTCGTGCTGCTCGGCGACGCCTTCTATCCACCGCCGTTCCACCTGCGCGCGCCAGACGACACCCTCGACTACGCGATGGTCAAGCAGTTCCTGTCCGAGCGCCACTCCTACTACGTCGACGCCCACTCGCCCCCACGCACCCTGTCAGCCGCCCTGATGGGGCAGTAGCGGCGACTTGTCGCCGACGAACCACAGGTGGCCGAAGGGGTCCAGGAACGTGCCCTGCCGGTGTGGGCCCCAGGGCATCGCGTGGATGCGTACCGGGTCCTTTCGCGGGTCTGCGCCGGCGTCGACGGCGCGCTGGATGAAGGTGTCCGGGTCGTCCACGAAGACCTCGACCCGCACCGTCGGGAGGCCGACCGCCTCAGGCGTGGCCCAGCCGTTGTTGCCCGGCTCGCCGAGGAAGAACGCCGCGCCGCCGACGCTCAGGCCGATCACGCTGCCCAGGTTCCACAGCTCCACGGCGCCGAGCGCCCGCGCGTACCACTCCGCCGCGGCCGGTGCGTCCGGCACCGCCAGCATCACCGAGATCTGCACTTGTTCGTCCACGACACCAGTAACCCACAGAACGGGTCCGCCTACCGGACCTGGGGACGATCCCGCCGCACCGGCCCCGTAGGCTGGGCGCGCGATGAAGAGATTTGAGGAGCTGTTTGCCGAGCTGGGCGAGAAGGCGGCGACGCGGCCGGAGGGTTCCGGGACCGTGGCGGCGTTGGATGCCGGCGTGCACGCGATCGGCAAGAAGCTGGTCGAAGAGGCCGCCGAGTCCTGGATGGCTGCCGAGTACGAGAGCAAGGACCGGGCCGCGGAAGAGCTGTCACAGCTGCTCTACCACGCCCAGGTGATGATGCACGCGCTCGGCCTGGACCTCGACGACGTGTACCGACATCTGTAGGAGACGCCCCACAGACCCACCGGTCCACCTCACCATCGAAAGGGCAGTGCCATGCTGCGCGTCGCAGTACCCAACAAGGGCTCGTTGAGCGAAGCCGCCATCGAGATGCTCACCGAGGCCGGATACAAACAGCGCCGGACCACCAAGGACCTCACTCTCACCGACACGGCCAACGAGGTCGAGTTCTACTACCTGCGCCCGCGGGACATCGCCGTGTACGTCGGTGAGGGGACGCTCGACGTGGGCATCTCCGGCCGCGACCTGGTGCTCGACTCGCACGCGGACGCCGATGTGATCATGAGCCTCGGCTTCGGCTCGTCCACCTTCCGGTTCGCCGGTCGGCCGGGCGTCGCCGACTCGGTCAAGGACCTGGCCGGCAAGCGGATCGCCACGTCGTACGCCGGGGTCCTGCAGGATCACCTGGCCGAGAACGGCGTGGACGCCGCTGTGGTCCGCCTCGACGGCGCGGTCGAGTCGGCCGTCCAGCTGGGCGTCGCGGACGTGATCGCCGACGTCGTCGAAACGGGTACGACGCTGCGCCAGGCCGGACTGGAGGTGTTCGGCGACCCGATCCTGAAGTCCGAGGCCGTGCTGATCAAACGGCACGGCGTGGAGACCCCGCCGAACGGGATCCAGCAGCTGGTCCGCCGGCTCGAGGGCGTCCTGATCGCGCGCAACTACGTGATGATGGACTACGACATCCGCGCCGAGGACGTCGACGCCGCGACCGCGGTCGCGCCCGGCCTCGAGTCGCCGACGGTCTCGCCGCTGCACCGCCAGGGCTGGGTCGCCGTCCGCGTGATGGTCCAGCGGGCCGACGCGCAGCGGCTGATGGACCAGCTGTGGGAGGTGGGCGCACGTGCCATCCTCACCACCGACATCCACGCCTGCCGGATCTGACATGACCGACCGGCTGTTCACCTTCCATCCGCGGATCGTGGCGCTGATGGCCGGTCTGATGGGTCTGTCGCTGATCGCCGTGTTCGGCGTGATCTGGTTCCGGCTGCCCGGGGACGCGCGCGAGTCGTTCAGTTGGTTCCAGCGACTCACGCTGCTGGCGTTCTTCGGCGCGATCATGTGGATCCTGTACCGGATGACCACGCTCCGGGTCACGGCGTATCCGGACCGGCTGCGGGTGCGCAACGTGTTCAAGTCGTACACGGTGCCGTGGGGCGACATCTCGGCGCTGCGGTTCCGCTCCGGCGACGCCTGGCTCCAGCTGTTCGATGCCGACGGCAACCGGCTCGGGATCCTCGCGGTCCAGGCCGCCGAAGGATCCCGGGCGAGCCGGGCCGCCAAGGAGCTGGCGGCCGTGGCCCGCGAACACGGCGCCGGCCCGGCCACCAGGCACCCGGAGATCTAGGCCGACACCCGGAGCGTCGTGGTGTGCGACTCACCGGGCTTCAGGACGATCAGGTCCTGCCCGGTGATGAACGCGTTCGGCGGACAGGTCATCGGCTCGACGGCGAGCGCCGTACGTCCGATCGCGGCGCCGGTGTAGAGCTGCAGCCACGGCGTGTCACTGGTCAGGACCGCCTTGGTGCCGGAGTCCGGATCGGTCAGCGTGACCGACCACGAGCCGCCGCCGAGACCGGTGAACGCGTTGTCGATGTCGAGCTTCCCGATCGCCCGCCCGTCGCGGAAGTCGTACGGCGATCCGTCGACCGGCAACAGCCCGATCGGTGTCATCCGCTCCGGCGACACCTCGAGCCACTCGTTCGCGTGGAATTCGAGCACACACTCGTCGATCAGCCGGCCGACGCTGAGATACGGGTGCGTTCCATACCCGTACGGCGCGTCACTCGCGCCGATGTTGGTCGCGGTGGCGGTCACGGTCAGCCCGTCGTCCAGGCGGTAGCCGAGCCGGAGGTCGAGCTGGTGCGGGTACCCGGGCTGCCCGTGCAACCGGTAGCCGACCTCGACGACCGCCGGATCGGTCCCGTCGTCCAAGCGCTCCCAGTTCGCCCAGCGAGTCAGGCCGTGGATCGCGTTCTGCCCGGTGGGCTCGGTCAGAGCGAGCTGCTGGTCGACGCCCTGAAAGGTGTACTTCCCGTCAGAGATCCGGTTCGGCCACGGGAACAGTTGCTGGCCGATCCCCGCGTGCGCCGGCTCGTCCTCGCCGTACCCGAGCAGCAGCGGCCGCCCGTCGTACGTGAGCCCGCGGAGCCCACCGCCGACGCTCACCACGGTCGCGGCGTACCCGCCGGCCTGGACCATCCACTGCTCTCCGGAAGGCAAGACGCTCATGGGACCCATCCTCACAAATTTCCGGTCGACGGTGTCCATCGGAGGGGACCCCGTTCGTGGTGATGCTGTAAACACGCTGACAGGAGGTTCTGATGAAGTACATGCTCTTGATCAACGCCGGTGAGCTCGACGTGAGCGGGGGAGCGGTCGGGTGTGAGCCGGAGGACTGGATGCGGTTCGACAAGGAGATCAACGACTCGGGCGTCGTCGTGGCGTCGGAATCGCTGGCCGACCTGGTCACTGCCACCCGGGTGCAGGTCGCCAACGACGGTCAGCGGACCGTCACCGACGGGCCGTTCGCCGAGACCCGGGAGGTGCTCGGTGGGTTCTTCGTGATCGACGTACCCGATCTCGACGTCGCGCTCGACTGGGCGGCCAAATGCCCGGGATCGCGGGCCGGCGGCTCGGTGGTGGTCCGCCCGGTCGCGGAGTTCTGACGTGGACCAGGTCGAGGAGGTCTTCCGGGAGGAGCGCGGCCGGCTGCTGGCCGCGCTCGTCCGGCGGTTCGGCGACCTCGACCTGGCCGAGGAGGTCGCCTCGGAGGCGATCGAGGCGGCGCTGGTGCGCTGGCCGGTCGACGGCGTACCGCCGAACCCGGGCGGCTGGCTGATGACCACAGCCCGGCGGAAGGCGGTCGACCGGTTGCGGCGTGACCAGGTGTACGCCGCCAAACTCGCCGTACTCCAGGTCGAGGCGGACCGGGCCGCGCCGCCATCCGTGGACGGCCAGTTGCCGGACGAGCGGTTGGAACTGTTCTTCACCTGCGCGCATCCGGCGCTCGCGCCCGAGGACCGGGGGGCGCTGACCCTGCGCTGCCTGGCCGGGCTGACCACGCCGGAGGTTGCGCGGGCGTTCCTGGTCCCGACCGCGACGATGGCGAAGCGGATCGTCCGGGCGAAGACGAAGATCCGGGAGGCGCGGATCCCGTTCCGCGTCCCCGGCCCCGACGAGCTGCCGGAGCGCCTGCCCGGCGTCCTGCAGGTGATCTACTCCGTGTTCACCGAGGGGTACGCCGCCAGCTCCGGCCCGTATCTGCAACGCCTCGACCTCGCCGAGGAGGCGATCCGGCTGGCCCGGATCCTGCACCGGCTGCTCCCGAAGGAGCGCGAGGTCACCGGACTCATCTCCTTGATGCTGCTGATCCACGCCCGCCGCGACGCACGCAGCGGACCCGACGGCGAGATCATCCTGCTCGAAGACCAGGACCGCGACCGCTGGGACCGCGCCATGATCACTGAAGGCCGGGACCTGGTGGTCGCCGCCCTCACCGGCGGCTCGGCCGGCCCGTACGCCGTCCAGGCCGCGATCGCCGCCCTCCACGACGAGGCCGCGGATTTCGCCGGCACCGACTGGCCGCAGATCGTCACGCTGTACGACGTCCTGCTCGCGATCGACCCGTCTCCGGTGATCGCGCTCAACCGCGCCGCCGCGATCGCGATGCGCGACGGACCCGAGGCCGGGCTGGCGCTGCTGGACGAGCTCGCCGGCGAACCCCGCCTACTCGACTACCACCCGTTCGCCCTCGCCCGCGCCGACCTGCTGCACCGGATCGGACGCTTGCCCGAGGCAACCGCGGCGTACGAGCGGGCGTTGAGCCTGGCCGGCGCCGAACCGGAACGAGACCACGTCCGCCGCCGGCTCGCGGCGATCACGACATCGACGGAGGAGATCCGATGACCGAGCCTGACGAGCGTCTCAGCCGGACGGCGCGGGGATGGGACGAGGCGGCCGATGGCTATCAGGCGTACTTCGTGCCCCGCTTCGCGCCCTGGGTGAAGGCTGCCGTCGAGGCGGTGGCCGAGGTGCCCGACGGGCCCGTCCTGGTGCCGTGCTGCGGGACCTTCCCCGAGCTCGACCTACTCGCACCGCGGTTTCCCGGGCGGGCGATCGTCGGCATCGATCTGTCGGCCGAGATGGTGCGGCTGGCCCGGGAACGGGCACGTCGGCTGCCGGACGTCGACGTCTTCCAGGGTGATGCCGCGGCGCTTGATCCGCGATGGTCCGGTTCCTGCGCGGCGGTTGTGTCGGTGTTCGGTCTGCAGCAGCTACCGGCCCCGGCGGCAGCCATCAGCTCGTGGTTCGGCGCGCTCCGGCCCGGCGGCCGGATGTGCGTTGTCTACTGGCCCGAGGTCGCCGAGGACACCGGGCCGTTCGCCCTCCTCGACACGGTTCTGGAAGACCGCACGGACCGCTCGTGGGAGGACGGACTCGTGGATGCCCTCGGCGACGCGGTCGTCGAGCGAGACGAGCTCGTGGCCTATCCGATGACCCACCCGAGCGCAGCGGCGTACTTCGACGCCGCGGACCGGGCCGGACCGCTGCGGGCGCTCGCGCTCGCCCGGGGCGACGCTTTCATCGCGGAACTCCGCAAGCAGTACGTCGACCAGGCGCCCGCGGGAGAGTGGGTCCATCATCCGCACGCCAGGCTGCTCGCGGTCCGGAAGGCGACGAGTGCAGACTGACTCCATGCAGACGGTGTACGAGGCGGCGGGTGGGGCTGACGGGATGCTGCGGCTGGCGCATGCGTGGCATGAGCGGGTGATGGCCGACGAGATCGTGAGTCACGCGTTCAGCCACGGGTTCCGGCCGGACCACAGTGAGCGGCTGGCGGCGTACTGGGGTGAGGCGCTCGGCGGACCGGCCGCGTACTCCGGGACCTACGGGGACGAGACGTCCGTCGTCCGGTTGCACAGCGGGAACGGTCAGCACGAGGAGATGGATCGACGGGCGATCGCGTGCTTCGACCAGGCGCTCGCCGATGTCGGACTGACCGACGACCGGCTGCGCGCGCTGCTGCACGACTACTTCTCGTGGGCGACCACCGGGCCGATGGCGCAGTACCACGACTCGGCCGACGACGTGCCGGACGGCCTCCGCATCCCGCAGTGGTCCTGGGACGGCCTTCAGGAAGCGGCGGAGTCGTGAGGCGGTAGTGCCACCGACTTGGTGATGATCTCCAGCGCCGGGTCGTGCGGGATCGACGGGTTGCCGTCGACGATCACGTGGGCGCGCGAGCGGGTGGCCTGGTCGGCGAAATGGTCGCGCTCCCACCGCATCCACTCCAGCCAGTGGTCGCGCTGGGCCTCGCCGTCGCGTTCGATGCCGCGGTCCAGGCGGACCTCGTTCGACGTCTCGATCCACAGCCGCAGGGACTGCCAGTGGCCGGCGTCGCGGTCGCACGAGGTGACGCCCTCGACGATGAGCAGCTCGATCGTGACCGGTACGACGTGCAACTCGGCGTACGCGCCGAGGTGCCAGTCGTAGCGCCGGTACCGGCCTTCGCGGCCGTCGGCGATCCGCTGCAGGACGTGGTCGCGCAGCAGGCCGAAACCACGCTCGGCTCCGGACCAGCCGTCGTACAGGTCGTCCATGTGGATGACGGCGGTGTGCAGTCCGCGGGCCTCGGCCCGGGCCGCGACGTTCGCCGCGAGGCTGGACTTGCCGGAGCCGGCCGGTCCGTCGATGCCGATCAGCCGGGTCCGGCCGAGGCGAGGCGGGCCGGACTGGACGTTGTCGAGCAGGGAGTCGATGGTCAGGGGGGCGAGGGTGCCGTGGTCAGCGGCGATATCAGTTGATTCCATGGCGTTTCAAGATGTCCTCGATCTCGTCGAACTCCGACGAATCCTGCTGCTTGGCCTTCGACCCCTTGGACGGCTTGGCAGCTTTGGCGGGAGCGGCCGACGCGGGTGCGGGACCCGTGGCGGTCAGCTCGCCCGCGGGCGAGGCGGGTCTGGACTTCTGTGCCTTCGGCGCCTTCTCGGTGTCTCCGCGGCGGCCGCGAGCCACGCCGGAGACGACGTACAGCACCACCGAGACGCCGAACAGCGCGACCCCGGCCCACACTGTCGGCGAGAAGATCAGGTGGGTGAGCCAGCTCACCGCCGACCTGACGATGTCCCAGACCAGCTCCAGCAGCCCGGTCAGGTACAGCGAGACCGGGAGCAGGGACCAGGCCACGCCGCGCGTGCCGGCCGCGACCCCGCGGCGCCGCCACGCGGCCCACGAGCCGATCAGGCCGAGCAGCGTGAGGCCTACGCAGAACGGCAGCAGCGTCAAATCGTTGAAGTCAGGCACATACCCAGGCTCGCACAGTCCGCGCCGGAACCAAGAGGGGAACAGCCCTGACGCCACCCTGAAACCCCGCTCCGGGGACAATGGCCGGGTGCAACCACAACGGCGACTGGCGTTCACGGGGTTCGACAACGACGACGGGTCGGCCGACCCCGCGCTGGCGAAGGCGCTCGCGGAGGGTAACCACGGCGCGATGCTGGCGGCGCTGACCAAGGCGCGGCTGCTGGTGCCGGTGGTCGCGATGCTCGGCGAGGTCGAGTACGACGAGAACGGCCTGGCGCACGACAAGACGTCGAACATGGCGGTCGCGCTGCTCCAGGGCCAGGACGGCCGCAACGCCTTACTGGCCTTCACCGGAACCGAGAGCCTGGTCCGCTGGAGCGCCGACGCCCGGCCGATGCCGGCGCAGACCAAGCTGGTCGCGACCGCGGCCATCCAGGAGGGGGCCGCCGCGATCGTCCTCGACATCGCCGGCCCGGCGACCGGCGTGATCGAGACCGACGACGTACGGCGCCTGGCCGCCGGCCTCCAGGTGGTTCGCCTGGAAGACGGCGGCTACGCGTGGATCGAGTCAGCCGACCGGTGAGCTGAGGGCGTCCATCGGCTTGGGGCGCATCGCGATCCGGCCGGTCATCGCGGTGGTCGGCAGCACCAGCAGCAGGACCACGGCGACCCAGGCGAACAGGATCCAGACCGGACCGGACGGGATCGGCCAGCCCCGGGTCGCGACCGCGATCGGGAGTACGGTGAAGGCCGCCGCGATCATCCCGACCACCAGTCCCAGTGCCGCGATCACCAGACTTTCCAGGGTCAGCATCCGGCGTACCTGCCGACGTGTCGACCCGGTCAGCCGTTGCAGCCCGAACTCCCGCCGCCGATCGAGCACCGCGACTGCGATCGTGTTGATCGACGCGATCGCGGTGTATGCGACGGCGATCCCGGCCAGTAGGTAGGCGATCCAGGCGTCGACACCGAGACCGGCGTCGTACCCGGCACCGAGCAGGTCCCGATCCCCGGCCGTCGCTCCCGGCCACCTCGACAGGTCGGACGTGAGCGCCGCCTTCTTGTCGTCGGTCTTGAGCAGCAGTTGGCCGGGCAGCCCGGTCGTCGTGTGCGCGGCGAGCAGCTTCGCCGGCAGCAGTATCGACTCGTAGCCGGACGGGCCTTCGGCGAGCGCGACCACCTTGAGCTTCACGAGGGCGTCGTCGCCGAGGCGCAGCCCGATCTCTGATCCCACGTCGACCTTGAGCTTCTTCGCCGTACCAGGCGGGAGGGCGACGCTGTTGTCGGTCAGGTCGTCGAGTGAGCCCTTGGTGACCTTTCCCTTGTAGACCGGGCCGTTCAGGCCGAGCAGCGGCCACGCGTCGCTGGTGTGTGAGGTGTCGTACGGCTCCTCGATCCAGCCCTTGCTGCGGACCAGTTCGGACACCGCGGTCACACCGGGCAGTGAACGTGCGCTCTCGGTCAGCGTGGCCGGGATGCCGCCCGACGTGCTCGTGATGACGACGTCCGCGGCCAGGTTGTCGGTGTACGCCTCGACGGCCGCCTTCTGTTGGGTGGTCTGCGCGTAGATGTTGCCGAGAGCAATGGTCGTGGCGATCGTGATCGGGATCAGGATCGCGGCGAACTGCACGGCCCGGACGCGGAGGTTGATCACCGCGAGGACGCCGCTCGTACCGCGCTTCTCGATCAACGCCGTGAGCCGCGGAACCAGTGCCCGCTGGATCACCAGCGGCGCGAGGATCGCCACCGCGATGGAGCCGGTGAGACCGGCCGGTCCGCCGATCGCCGCCGCGTTCGCCGGGCTCATGAAGAGTGTGGAGACCGCGATCGACACCGTCGCCGCGGCGAACACTGCGCCGACGATCAGCCGGATCCGGCCCAGCTCGACGTTCGGTACGGCGGCCTCCGCCAGCGCCTGGATCGGACGGATCCGGGCTGCCCGGCCGGCCGCGAAGCCAACCGTGACGCGCAGCACCACGAAGGTCAGGATCGCCGCACCCGCGAACGGCAGCGGGCCCTGATCGAACCGCAGTTGCGACGGCACGATGCCGCCGTCCGCCAGCATCCCGAAGATCCAGGTGCCGGCGATCCGTCCGCACAGCAGGCCGAGCACCAGGCCGATCACGCCGACGAGCATCGTTTCGGCGATCACCATCTTGCCGACCTGGCCGGGCGTCGCGCCGCTGGCTCGCAGCAGCGCGAGTTCGCGGCGTCGCTGCCGGACCGACAGGCCGATCGTGGCCGACACCACGAGCGCCATCACCACAGCCACCATCCCACCGAAGACGCCGGACATGATGATCAGCGGAAGGCTGGTGGCGATCCCGCTGTACTCCGCGGCACCGCGATCGTCACCCGTGTACGCCCGGACGCCCTCGGGCAACCCGAGCCGCTTGGCCAGCTCACGTACCGAGGTCCCGGCCGCCGGAAACACCCCGATCGCGTCGGGGGCGGGGGAGATCCGCTCGGCGTCGATATCCGCGAGGAACACGGACGGTACGTCGACCTCGTGCTGGGCGGCCGCGATCCCGGCCAGGGTCAAGGTCTTGGGGTCGCCTCTCAGCGCGACGGTCACCTGGTCGCCTGGCTTGGCAGAGCCGGCGAGGCGCTGGTCGAGGACAACCTGACCGGTCTGCGGCGCATGTCCGGCCTTCAGTTGGTACGGCGTCAGAGGTGCCGAAGCCCAGCCATGTCCGATCAGAGGGGTTGTTCCTGGGCTGACGGCCGCCGGAAACGAGCGGTCTGGGATTGCTTGGGCGACTCCCGGCGTACCTGCGAGCTTGGTGGCCAAGCCGGCGTCGACTGGGTGGCGTTCGGGAAAGGCGGCGGAGCCGGAGCCGTTGGGTGGGTGGTAGGCGGGGTCCCCGGTGACGAGGATCGGGGCGGCGGCCAGGCGCTGGGGTGGAGCGTTGAGCCGGAGGCCGGTTTCGAGGAGGCCGCCGGCTGCGCTGAGCAGGGCGCTGCCGAGCAGAACCGCGACGAAGACCGCGAGGAACGCCGCGGTGCGGTACCGCAGGGTGATGAGGGCGAGGCGGATCATGGTTCAGCTCTCCGAGCGGGACAGGCGACCGGCGCTGAGCCGCGCGAGTTCCGCGGCGACGTTCTCGGCGGTCGGGTGGGGTGATTCCGAGACGATCCGGCCGTCGACCAGGAAGACGACGCGATCGGCGTACGACGCGGCGACGGGATCATGGGTGACCATCACGATGGTCTGGCCGAGCGCGCGGGACTGATTGCGGAGCAGCGCCAGCACCTCGAGCGCGGTGACCGTGTCGAGTGCGCCGGTCGGCTCGTCCGCGAAGGTGATCGCCGTACGCCCGGCAAGCGCCCGAGCGATCGCGACCCGCTGCTGCTGCCCACCGGACAACTCACTCGGCCGGTGCCGGACGCGCTCACCGAGGCCTACACGCTGGATCACCTCGGACACCCACGCCTCATCCGGTGACTTCCCGGCCAGGGTGAGCGGCAGTACGACGTTCTGCCGCACAGTCAGCGCCGGCATCAAGTTGAAGGACTGGAACACGAAGGCCACGTACTCGCGCCGCAGTTCGGTCAGCGCGGTCTCGTCGAGCGTGCGCAGGGACTGACCGGACAGCTGCACGTCACCGGACGTCGGCGAGTCGAGGCCTGCGGCGCAGTGCAGCAGCGTGCTCTTGCCGGAGCCGGACGGTCCCATCACCGCGGTGAAGGTGCCGGCCTCGAAGCCGTAGGTGACACCGGCCAGCGCAGTGACTGCGCTGGGGCCGGTGCCGTAGACCTTGCGGATGTCCGTGAGCTGGACGGGCGCGCTCATTGGCTGACCAGTACGTCGGTCTTGCGGTGGTACGACTCGTTGGTCCACCACAGGATGGCGACGACCAGGCCGAGGCCGAGATCCGACCACAGCCACCACGGCCAGTCGAAGTGACCGAAGGCCGCCAGCGCCACCCAGACCACGAACTGCACCACGCAGGTGATCAGCCAGACCGCGCTGGCTGCTCGCAGCGCGACGGTGAGGCCGCGCGGCGGGATCGCGTCGCTCACGCCGTCGAACACCTGGCGGAGGTCGCCGCGGGTGCGGGCTGCGTCCAGGTACTCGAACCGGTCGAGGGCCTGCGGTGGCGTGAGTTTGCCGCGCCGGACGGCGCTTTCGAGCTTGGCGGCGGCGGACTGCCGATCCTTGGCGGACAGTTCGAGCTGGTCGGGGAGCAACAGGGTGTCGAGCACGATGTTCATCGGAGGGTCCTTTCGGGGATGTCCTGACGAGAAAAAGCGTATGGGTTGAACAGTTTTTCCCGCCCGGTGTCCAGGACCCGTTTCCAGGGTGGTGCTAGCACCCCTCTTCCGTTCGGCCGTCGTACGCGAGGATGGAGGGTATGAAGGAGGACTTGCCGCCGGGGCTGGAGCTGTCATGGGGTGTGCAGCCGGTGCAGCGGCGTGGGCCGAAGCCGGCGCTGTCGGTCGAGCGGATCGTGGCGACCGGGATCGAGTTCGGCGACAGGCACGGGTTCGAGGCGATCTCGCTGCAGAAGATCGCGGCGCACTTCGGCGTCAGCACGAACGCGATGTACCGGTACGTGCGATCCAAGGACGAGCTGATCGTGCTGGTCCACGACACCGCGGTCGGACTACCTCCGGAGCTCCCGTCCGGTTGGCGGCCGGCGGCGACCACCTGGGTCAACGCCCAGGTCGAGTTGTACGCCGTACGCCCCTGGCTGCTCGAGGTCCCGATCCGGGGTGCGCCGGTGACGCCGAACGTGCTGCGCTGGATCGAAGCCATCCTCGAGGCGATGGCCGGGACCGGGCTCAGTCAGCACGACAACCTTGGTTGCCTGATGCTCCTGGACGGATATGCGCGTAACTACGCGAACCTGGCGCGGCAGCTCGGGGCCAGTGACAACACGCCCGTGCAGGCCGAGCAGGTCGGCCGGTTCCTCGTGCCGCGGCTGATCGCGGGCGGCTATCCGATGCTGACTGCGCTGTACACGAACCAGGAGTACGAGGACGGTCTGGACGACGAGCTCGAGTTCGGTCTGACCCGGATCCTCGACGGCATCCAGGTCCTGATCGACCGTCAGTCCTGAGGCAGGACGATCCGGACCGGGCCGTCGGCACGGGCCACGACCCACTGCCGGTGGAATTCGCTGCCGGGGGCAACTTCCGGCCGCCGGTGCGGCTGCGTGCGGAGGTTGACCGGCGACGTCAGGGTAGTGGGCGCCGGTTGCGGCGGTACGCCGTTCGCCCGGACGTCCGCGATCAAGTCCGCGAGCGCTTGCGCGGCCGGCTTCCGCTGATGGTCGACGGTGAACAGGCCCAGGTCGTACTCCCGATCCGGAAAGTCCAGCAGTCGCCGGTCGATGTCATGCGACGACCACCAGGTGACACCCCACAGCGCAGGATTCGGCAGCACCGACTCGACCGTCCGCCGGGTGAACTCGGCCTGCAGCTCCACCGGGATGTCCGGACCCGGTACGCCGATCTCCTGCAACCACACGGGTCGCGCCGGATCGAGCGACGTCGCCGCAGCGAGCTCGACCAGATAGTCCGCGTGCGTCAGCGTCGCCAGACCGAGGGGACCGTCCACTCGTGAGACCCCGTTGAAAACCCACGAGTGGACAGTGCTCAGGTCACCCAGTTCCACGACATCAACGGGGTGGAACGGGTGGTCGGCCTTGTACCAGGCGTCGTCGAACAGCGAGTGCAGCGCCAGGACATCGGGTGCGGCCTCCTTCACCGTGGTCAGCAGATCCAGCGCCCAGGCGGACGAGCTCTCGAAGCCGGTCGCGCTGTCCGGCCAGAGGTTGTTGACCTCGTTCCCGAGCGTGATCGCGAAGACGCTCGGCCGCGTCGCGACCGCGCGCGCCACGGTGTCGACGTACGCCGTGAGCCCGTCGCGGACCGTCGGATCCTCGAACAGGCTGGTCTTGTGCCAGGTCAAGACCCACGACGGCAGGAAGTCGAAGCTGGACAGATGGCCCTGGATCAGGTCGACCGCGACCCTCAGTCCGTGCTCGGCGGCGGCGTCGATGGTGTCGAGCAGGTCGTCGATCGCGCGCTCGCGGATGATCGCCCGGTTCGGCTGGATCCAGGGCCAGACCGGGAACACCCGGACGTGGTCCAGACCGATGCCGGCCAGGTCCGCGAAGTCCCGCCGTACGGCGTCGCCGTCGTAGTCGAGCCAGCTGTAGAACCAGCCGGCCGAGGGGACGTGGTTCGCGCCGAACCGGGGATCCGAGGGCATGCGCATGATGCTAAAACGGTTTAGGAATCTTCAGCAACCTCACGCCGGGGGAGCGGTGGACTCGCGGACGGTGAGGATCGGATCGGCGGTGCGGCGGTTGATCACTTGGGTGGGGTCGGCGATCACCTCGAGCAGTACCTCGGCCGCCTGGCGGCCGAAGTCGAAGGTGTCGCGGGACAGCGCGGTCAGGGCCGGATGCATCAGCTGGGTCAGGATCGAGTCGTCGAAGGCCACGATCGACAGGTCGCCCGGCACCGAGACGCCCATCTCCATCGCGACGCCCAGGCCGGCCACCGCCATCACGTCGCTGTCGTAGACGATCGCGGTCGGCCGGTTCGGCTGGGACAGCAGTTTCCGCGTGATCGCCGCCCCCTCCGCGTCGCTGAAGTCCGTGGTCAACGACGGTGCGTCAGTCAGCCCCAGCCGCGGCGCCGCGTCGCGCAGCGCCCGGATCCGGCGCTGCGTGTGCTGGAAGACGGGCGTACCGGCGACGTGCGCGATCCGGCGGTGGCCGAGCGCGGCCAGGTACTCCACGATCGACAGCATCGCGTCCCGGTCGTCGGCCCAGACGGAAGCCAGCGCGCCCTTGCCGCCGCGGCCGCCGATCACGACGGCCGGCAGTTCGAGCGCCTTGAGCTCCTCGATCCGCGGGTCCTTCACCGTCAGGTCGACGAGGATCACGCCGTCGACGCGGTGCTCCGAGGCCCACCGGCGGTACACCTCGAGCTCGGTCGCGGTGTCCTCGACGATCAGCAACTGCAGCGAGATCGAGCGCGCGGACAGCCCCGATTGGACGCCGGACAGCAGGTGCGCGAAGAACGGCTCCACACCGAGCGTGCGAGCCGGCCGGGCGATCACCATGCCGACCGAGTCGACCCGGCCCTCACCCAGCGCCCGGGCCGCGCTGTGCGGCCGCCAGCTCATCTGCTCGGCGATCTTCAGGATCCGCTCCCGGGTCGCGTCGCTGACCCCCGGCCGCCCGTTCAGCGCGAACGACACCGCGCCCTTGGACACCCCGGCCCGGTTCGCGATGTCGGCGATCGTCGGTCTCGCCATCCGGCACCTCCCTTCGAGGGTGTCTCGGCACCCTCTCGCCCCTTGACAGCGGATTCTACGATGTGGATAGTGCAGGAGCTATACCGGTTTATCAAACCCAGGAGATTTCCATGCATAGACGCCGTCTGGCGCCGGTGGCAGCCCTCGCCGCCGCCGCTCTCACTCTGGCTGGTTGCGGCCTCGGATCCGGCGATTCCGGCAGTGCCGCCGCCAAGCCGACCGTCGACGCGAACGCCCAGGTGACCGGTGAGGTCAGCTTCCAGACCTGGGCCCTGAAGCCGAAGTTCACGGCGTACGTCGAAGGCGTGATCAAGGTCTTCGAGACGAAGTACCCGGGCACGAAGGTCACCTGGCTGGACCAGCCGGGCGACGGCTACGACAAGAAGGTGCTGAGCCAGGCCTCGGCCGGCCAGTTGCCGGACGTCACCAACCTGCCGCCGGACTTCGCCCTCTCGCTCGCCAAACAGGACATGCTGCTCGACGTCGGCGCCGCCGACCCGAAGATCAACGACGAGTACGTCGAGGGCGGCGTCCAGGCGTACCAGTACCAGGGCATGGACGGCACCTTCGGCTACCCCTGGTACCTGAACACCGACATCGACTACTGGAACGCGACCAAGTTCGCCGCGGCCGGGCTCGACGTGAAGAACCCGCCGAAGACGTTCGACGAACTGCTCGCGGCCGCCAAGGTCATGCACGACAAGACCGGCGGCAAGGAGTACCTGATGAGCCGGCTGCCCGGCATCGGCGACTTCACCAACGCCGGCGTGAAGATCCTGTCCGACGACGGCAAGAAGTTCGTCTTCAACACCCCCGAGGCCGCCGCGCTGCTGGACAAGTACCGCGACGCCTACAAGGCCGGCTACCTGCCGCGCGACATCCTGACCCAGGAGTACCTGGGCAACTCCAAGCTCTTCACCCAGGGCAAGGTCGCCTGGACCACCGGTGGCGGCAACGCGATCCAGGACTTCCAGAAGGACAACCCGTCACTGAAGGGCAAGGTCGTCCCGTCGCCCGCGCTCGACACTCCGCCGCTGTACGTGCAGGGGCTGTCGGTGTCGGCGAAGACGAAGAACCAGGCGGCCGCGATCGCGCTGGCCCGGTTCGTCACCAACGCGGAGAACCAGGCCGCGTTCGCCAAGATCGTGAACATCTTCCCGTCCACCAAGGCGTCCGCTTCGGACCCGTACTTCTCGAAGAGCGACGGTACGCCGGAGAGCGATGCCAAGGTGCTCGCGTTCGAGTCGCTGGCCAAGGCGAAGGTGCTGCAGCCGCCGGTGATCAGTGGTGCCACCAACGACTTCATCGGGCAGCAGATCTCGCTCGCGATCTCGGGCAAGATCTCGTCCCAGGCAGCCCTCGACGCGGCGGTGGCGAAGGCCAACCAGCTCCTCACGCAGTAATGCGTTATCACCGCTGGTTCACACCGTGGGTGCTGGTGATCCCGGCGCTCGCCTGGTTGCTGGTGTTCAACCTCTGGCCGTCGATCAACACCGTCATCCTGTCGTTCACCAACGCCAGGCCGATCGGCGGCGGCACCTTCGTCGGGCTGAAGAACTTCGAGACCCTTCTGCACGACGACCAGTTGCGCTGGGCGCTGCTGAACAGCGTCATCTACATGGTGGTCTGCCTGCCGTTCCTGACCGTCCTGCCGCTGCTGCTCGCCGTACTGGTGGAGAAGAAGCTGCCCGGGATCACGTTCTTCCGGACCGCCTTCTACACCCCGGTGGTGGCCTCGGCGGTCGTGGTGGCGCTGATCTGGCAGTGGATCCTCGACGATCGCGGTCTGGTCAACGGACTGGCCGAGAAGCTCGGCGTCATCTCCGGGCCGCTGCCGTTCCTGTCCGACCAGTGGCTGTTGTTGCTGAGTGCAATCAGTCTGACGATCTGGAAGGGGCTCGGGTACTACATGATCATCTACCTGGCCGCCCTCGGGAACGTCGGACGTGAGCTGCACGAGGCCGCCGCGGTCGACGGCGCCGGACCGCTGCGGCGGTTCGTGTATGTGACGGTGCCGGGCGTACGCGGGACGATGATCCTGATCTCGATCCTGATCTCGGTGTCGGCGCTGCGGGTGTTCTCCGAGCTGTTCATCCTGAGCGGTGGCAAGGGTGGTCCGGGTGGCCGGGACAACTCGGTGGTGATGCTGATCCAGCAGTACAGCCAGGGTTTCGAGGGCAACCTCGGGTACGCGTCCGCGCTGTCGATCGTGCTGTTCTTCGTCACCGTCGTACCGATGCTGGTGCTGGCCCGCCTCAACCGTCGTGGAGCGGAAGCATGACTCTGCTTTTGGCCGGGCCTTCGGCACCGGCGTGGTTATGGGGCCTTGGTTCCCGGCCTTCCCTCGTCGCTCCAGTCGCTGCGCTCCCTGCGCTCCTCAGTCCAGGCCGGGAGGCCCCATGACCGCGATCAAGGAAGCCGTCGTCCCGGAGGTCGCCGTACCCGAGCCGCCTCGGGTTCGACAGCGTGGTTCGTTCGGGTTCAACACCGTCTCGCCGCGCGAGAAGGTGGTTCGGTACGTGCTGCTGGTGTTCGTGCTGCTGATCACGATCGGGCCGTTCCTGTGGCAGTTGTCCACGTCGCTGAAGGGATCCGGGGAGGACATCTACACCCGGATCCCGCGGTTGCTGCCGGCCCAGCCGACATTCGACCACTACAAGTCCGTGACCGACACGATCCCCGTCTGGGATTATGCGCGGAACTCGCTGGTGGTCGCCGTACTCGTTGTCGGAGGCAATGTTATCGGGGCGTCGCTGGCCGGGTTCGGGTTGTCGCGGTTGCAGTTCCGCGGGCGCCGGCTGGTGCTCGGGTTGTTCCTGGCCACGCTGGTGTTGCCGGGAGAGGTCACGATCATCTCGCAGTACGTGACGGTGCGGGAGTTCGGGCTGGCGAACACGCTGTTCGGGGTCGCGCTGCCCGGCATGATCGGGGCGCTGAACGTGCTACTGATGTACAACGCGTTCCGGTCGCTACCGATCGAGGTCGACCAGGCGGCCGTCGTGGACGGCGCGAACGCGTGGCAGCGGTTCGTGTACATCGGGCTGCCGTCGGTGCGGGGGACCATCAGCGTGGTCGCGATCTTCGCGTTCATTGGCGCGTGGGACGACTTCCTCTGGCCGCTGATCGTGCTCACCGACCCGAACAAGTACACGCTGACCGTCGGCCTGCAGTACCTGTCCGGCACCTTCAGCAACAACCCCCGCCTGATCGCCGCCGGCACGATGATCGCCTTCATCCCGATCGTGATCGTCTTCGCCACCCTCCAACGCTTCTTCTTCAAAGGCGTCGAAGAAGGCGCCGTCAAGGGCTGACCCGCACGGGCGCACCCACGCGCGCTCCCACAGCCACTCCTCGGTCCTGTCCGCCGCGCGCTCCCGCCCACCCGGGGGTGCGCGCTGCCGCGCTTCATCGACTGCACCGTGGTCGCGTGGTTGTGGTGGTTGTGTCGACGGGCTGGGGTGGGTGTGGTTGTCACCCACACGTGCTTTCGCGGCCGCTCCTTCCTCTCGTCCGCTGCGCGCGCTCCCGCCCACCCGGGGGTGCGCTGCCGCGCTTCATCCAACTGCACCGTGGTCGCGTGGTTGAGGCGGTTGCAGAATCCGCTCCGAGTGGAGTTGTCCAACGCGCGCTCTCGCATACCCGGGTGCGTGCTGTCGCGCTTCGTCGAGGACGCCGGCCGGCCTCGGGCACTCGTCGGGGCTTGGACCGGGTCCCGTGGGCTGTCCTGTCATTCATGTGGGTGCGTCGTGGCCCGGCTGCCGCGCGTGGTCGGGATCGGTCACTTTGTGCACCAGATCCGTATGGCGACGGCCTCGGCGTACGGATCTGGTGCACAAAGTCGATCCTGGCCGTCGTTCACGGCTCCGATCCGGCCATTCGAGGAGGTCGCGGAGGGGTGGCAGTCGTGGGGTTCAGGGGATGGCTCCCAGCGTGCTGAAGCGAGCGGCTTTGGGTTTGGCCGTTCTCAAGGGCTACGGGGCGAACTTGTTCGTAACGAACGTGTTCGTTAGGCTGGCAGCATGACGGATGAACCTAGGAGTCGGCGGGAGCGGCCGGCTAAGGCGGCGTTGACTCGGCGCGGGATTGTGGTGGCGGCTGTGGAGGTGATGCGCGCCGAAGGGCTGGATCGGGTGACGATGCGGCGGCTGGCGAAGGAGCTCGACACCGGGCCGGCGTCCCTCTACGTGTACTTCCGGAATACGGCCCAGCTGCACGGCGCCGTACTCGATGAACTGCTCGGTGCGGTGGACTTGTCGCCGGTCGAGGCCGAAGGGGACTGGCGGGAGCGGCTCGAGGCGGTGCTGGCGTCGTACACGCGGGTCCTGTTCGAGTATCCGAGTCTCGCTCAGTCCGCGGTGACCGCGCGGCCGGCGGGGGAGAACTACCTCCGGTTGGTGGAGGGCGTGCTCGCGCTGCTCGACGAAGGTGGCGTGCCGCCACAACAGGCTGCCTGGGGTCTCGACCTGCTGCTCCAGTTGGCGACGTCGACCGCTGCCGAACACGCGGGCGGCGACGACCCGGAGCAGTGGGACGCGTTGGGCGCCGCGTTGCGAGTTGTCCGACCGGAGACGCACCCGCGGATCGTCGCGCAGGGCGAGGACCTGCTCAGCGGGCCAGGGGAGGACCGCGCGTCCTGGGGCATCCGCGTCTTGATCAACGGAGTGCTCGCCACTCCACGGACGGGAGGACAACCGACATGATGCACCACGGAATCGCAATCATCGGCGCCGGCCTCGGTGGCTTGACGCTGGCGCGAGTACTGCACGTCAACGGCATCGAGGCCGCTGTCTACGAACTGGACGCCTCGCCGACCGCCCGCACCCAGGGCGGCATGCTCGACATCCACAAGGAGTCCGGTCAGGCGGCGTTGCAGGCGGCCGAGCTGTACGACGAGTTCCGGCGCATCGTCATGCCCGGTGGCGAGGCGATGCGGATCTACGGCCGGGACGCCGTACTGCGCTTTGCCGACGAGGGTGAAGGTCGTCCGGAGGTGCACCGCCGGGACCTGCGCGACTTGCTGATCGGCAGCCTGCCGGACGGCGTGATCCGCTGGGACTCGAAGGTCGTCGAGATCGTCGACCGTGAAGTGCGGCTGGCGGACGGCAGCACGTTCACGGCCGACCTGCTGGTCGGCGCGGACGGCGCGTGGTCGAAGGTCCGGCCACTCGTCTCCGACGCGACACCGGCGTACTCGGGTCTGTCTTTTGCGGAGCTGGATCTCATCGATCCCGACGTACGGCATCCGGAGAGCGCCGAGCTGATCGGCGCCGGCCTCATGTTCGCCCTCGGCGACGGCCGCGGCTTCCTGGCGCACCGCGAACCCGACCGCCTTCATGTGTACGCCGCTCTGCGCACCGAGGCCGAATGGTCCAGCGGTGACATCACCAAGGACGCTTTGCTGGCCGAGTTCACGGACTGGGACGACCGCTTCCTCCGCCTGATCCGCGATGCCGACGTCGCGCCGTTCCCTCGTGCGATCCACGCCCTGCCGATCGGCCACCAGTGGAAGCGGGTCCCCGGCGTCACGCTCCTGGGCGACGCCGCACACCTCATGTCACCCTTCGCCGGTGAAGGCGCCAACCTCGCGATGCAGGACGGCGCTGAACTGGCCGCGGCCCTGATCGCCCACCCCGATGACACCGAGGCGGCACTGGCGGCGTACGAGTCCGATCTCTTCCCGCGCGCCGAACAGTCCGCGGCCGAATCCGCCGCCAACCTCGACCTCTGCTTCGCCCCCGATGCCCCCACCGGCCTGCTGAACTTCTTCAGCACGATCGGGTAGGACGCACCGCAGCTGAGGAGCACTGTCATGAGACCAGTCCGCATCGGTGCCCAGTTGGCGCCGCAGCGCGCCGAGTACGCCGCGATCCGCCGGGCCGCCGCCGAGGTCGAGGATCTGGGCGCGGACATCCTCTTCACCTGGGACCACTTCTTCCCGCTCGGCAAGGTGGCCGAGGGCAAGCACTTCGAGGGCTGGACGACTCTCGCCGCGTGGGCCGAGCAGACCTCCCGGATCGGCCTCGGCGTCCTGGTCAGCTGCAACAGTTACCGCAACCCGGACCTGCTGGCGGACATGGCCAGGACCGTCGACCACATCAGCGGTGGGCGGGTCGTGTTCGGGATCGGCGCCGGCTTCAAGGAACGCGAGTTCCTCGAGTACGGGTACGAGTTCCCGTCGCCCGGCCGCCGGGTGGCCGAACTCGCCGACGCCCTGCCGCGGATCGAGAAGCGCCTCGCCGCGCTGAACCCGCCGCCGATCGGCCCGATGCCGATCCTGATCGCCGGCGGTGGCGAGCAGAAGATGCTCCGCGTCGTCGCTCGGCACGCCGACATCTGGAACACCTTCGCCGAGGGCGAGGACCTGGTGCGGAAGCTCGGCCTGCTCGATCGGTACTGCGCCGAGATCGGCCGCGACCCGTCGACGATCGAACGCTCCGTCCACGTCGGAGGCGATCCCTGGCAGAACGGTCCGGCCCTTCGCGAGCTCGGTGTCAGCCTGTTCACGGTCTCCACCAGCGGCCCCGACTACGACCTCCACACCATCCGCCGCTGGATCGCCTGGCGCGACGAACAGAACGCCTGACCCTGCAAAGGATTCCTTGACACGTGCGGGCGGCGGTTAGGGCAGTTGTGGGCCGCGTGGGGCCGGCGGGAGTTAGGCCGCCGGCTGGTGCACGCGTGGGGTCGATTACCTGCGGCCGGCGGTGGGGTGGACGGGGCCGGTGTACTTCTCGCCCGGGCCGGCGCCTGGCTCGTCGGGGATGGTGGAGGACTCTTTGAAGGCCAGTTGCAGGGAGCGGAGGCCGTCGCGGAGGGGGGCTGCGTGGTGGTGGCCGAGGGAGGGGGCGGAGGCGTCGAGGAGGCCGGCGAGGGCGTCGATCAGGGAGCGGGCCTCGTCGAGGTCCTGGTGGTCGGGGAGGTCTTCGGCCAGGCCGAGGTGGACGGCGGCGGCGCTCATCAGGTGGAGGGCGGCGGTCGAGATGATCTCCACGCTGGGTACGTCGGCGATGTCGCGCGACACTGTGGACAGCGGGTCCGGGCGGCTGTCGTCCGCGGCCGCCGGCTGAGCGTCGTCCGGCTGCGAAGTGGCACCTGAGTCGGTCATGCTGCTACTCTTACATGGCGACCGACCCGGTCCGTTGGTGACCCCTGAGCGGAATACTCGAGGGCCTCCGATGGTTCGAGTCTAAGCGGAGGGCCACCTCCCACCCAGTCGATGCAGAGTCGGCGGGTCCCGGTCACGCTGAGAGGTTCTGGAGGATATCCGGAGAATCACAGCGGTCGTACGGCGTACCACCCGGAGGGGTTGGGACGTCGTCGATCTGGGAATTGGGCCTTCGTGTGATCGCACGGAGGCCTTCGTGTTTTCCAGGGGCTTCGGTGATCACGAGGTGGCACCAGTACGAGCACAACCCAGGAGGACCCATCACCATTGAACTGCGCGTCAACGAGCGCATCCGCGTTCCCGAGGTGCGACTGGTCGGACCGAACGGTGAGCAGGTAGGCATCGTCCGGATCGAGGACGCACTTCGGCTGGCACAGGAGGCCGATCTCGACCTCGTCGAGGTCGCGGCAACCGCCCGGCCTCCCGTCTGCAAGCTGATGGATTTCGGCAAGTACAAGTACGAGACCGCGCAGAAGGCGCGCGAGTCCCGCCGGAACCAGACCAACACGGTCATCAAAGAGATGAAGCTGCGGCCGAAGATCGACCCGCACGACTACGAGACCAAGAAGGGTCACGTCGTCCGGTTCCTGCGTGCCGGTGACAAGGTCAAGATCACCATCATGTTCCGCGGACGTGAGCAGTCCCGCCCGGAGCTCGGCTTCCGGCTGCTGCAGCGGCTGGCCGAGGACGTGAGCGAGCTCGGCTTCGTCGAGTCCTCGCCGCGGCAGGACGGCAGGAACATGATCATGGTGCTCGGACCGCACAAGAAGAAGTCCGAGGCGCGCGTGGACGTGGAGGCCGAGAAGGCGAAGAAGCAGGCCGAGCGTGAGGCTGAGCACGAGGCGGAGCGCGCCGAGCGCGCCGAGCAGGTTCAGGCGCACGAGGCCGAGCGAGCCGCCGGCTCCACGAAGAAGCCGAAGGGTCCGGCAGACAACCTCGACCCGGAGTGACGTGATTGCTCCGGCCGGCCGCGAGGACAGCCGGAGCACCGCACCGAGTTCGAGTCAACGAAAGAACAACAGGAGTACATAGCCATGCCGAAGATGAAGACCCACTCGGGGATGAAGAAGCGCGTCCGGATCACGGGCACGGGCAAGGTCCGCCGCGAGCAGACCGGCATCCGCCACCTCGCCGAGGCGAAGTCGTCCAAGCGCAAGCGTCGCCTGAGCGGCACCGTCGAGGTCGCGCCGTCGTACGCGAAGAAGGCCAAGAAGCTTCTCGGCATCTGAGCACCGCCCTCAACCCCCCGAACATCCCCGCCGAGTGGGCCCAGTCCGGCTCCGGCGCAGAAATACAAGGAGTAACACCTCATGGCACGCGTGAAGCGGGCAGTCAACGCCCACAAGAAGCGCCGGGTCGTCCTGGAGCAGGCCAGCGGCTACCGCGGCCAGCGCTCGCGTCTGTACCGCAAGGCCAAGGAGCAGGTCACCCACTCGCTCGTCTACGCCTACCGGGACCGCAAGGCGCGCAAGGGCGACTTCCGCAAGCTGTGGATCCAGCGGATCAACGCCGCGGTCCGCGCCGAGGACCTGACCTACAACCGGTTCATCCAGGGTCTGCGGCTGGCCGAGGTCGAGGTCGACCGGAAGATCCTCGCCGACCTGGCCGTCAACGACCCGGCCGCGTTCTCCGCGCTGGTGCAGGTGGCCAAGGCCGCCCTCCCGGCCGACGTGAACGCGCCGAAGTCCGACGCCGCGGCCTGAGCAACACCCCAGACAGCACTGCAGTGGCGAGCCCTGGTCTGCTGACCGCACAGTCCGTGCGGATCAAGCAGGCCCGGCGGCTCGCCACTCGTGCGTTCCGGCGCAAGACCGGCCGCTTCCTGGTCGAGGGACCGCAGGCGGTCCGCGAAGCCCTCGAGCACCGCGAACTCGTCCTCGAGGTGTACGCCGAACCCGCCGTCGCCACCCGTCACCGTGATCTCCGCGACCTGGCCGAGGCCGCCGGTGTGCCCTGGTTCGAGGTCAACCGCGCCGCCGTCGAGGCCCTCAGCGAGACCGTCACCTCACAAGGCGTGGTCGCCGTCTGCTCCCTCGTCGACACACCGTTGGACCAGGCGGTCCGACGTACCGCCAAGCTGGTGGCCGTCGGCGTGCAGGTCCGGGATCCCGGCAACGTCGGCACCTTGATCCGTACGGCGGATGCCGCCGGAGCGGATGCGGTCGTCCTGTCGTCGGAGTCCGTGGACCCGCACAACCCCAAGGCGGTCCGGGCCAGTGTGGGCAGCATCTTCCACGTGCCGATCGCCGTCGACGTGGACATCGCCGCGGCCGCCAAGTCCTGGCGGGATCAGGGACTGCAGGTCCTCGCCGCCGACGGGTACGGCTCCTCCGACCTGGACAGCTGCATCGAGGACGGCACCCTGACCCGGCCGACCGTCTGGCTGTTCGGCAACGAGGCCCACGGTCTCCCCGACGGCTTCGACGCCATCGTCGACCGCTCGGTGAAAGTCCCGATCTACGGCCGCGCCGAGTCCCTCAACCTCGCCACCGCCGCCGCGATCTGCCTCTACGCGTCCGCCCGGGCCCAGCGCCGTACCAGTTGACGCCGACGCGGCGGCCGTGTCAGCGTTGGCGCAGCGCGCGCCAGGGCGCCTCCTCTCCGCGGCAAGCACCGAGTGCACCTGGATCGAACAGCAGGACTCTTGACGGCCGGTGAACCCTTCGGGACGGCCTGATTCAGCGGAGCGGGCTGCCCTGGAAGGATCGTCGATGTCGACCACACCGCTGCCCGCCAAAGCCAGCCTCAGTCAGCTGCGCACGCAGGCGAAGGACCTCCGCAAGGCCGTGACCAAGGGACGTCCGGACGCGATCGAGCGGGTCCGCGCCCAGCACCCCAACTACACAGACGGTTTCACCCTGCGGGACGCGCAGCTGACCATCGCCCGTGAGTACGGGCTGGCCAGCTGGCCCGAGCTGATGGCGAAGGTGGCCACCGAGCTGGTCGAGGGCCGCGAACTGCACCGCTACTTCGGTGTCGAGCTCAACAACGAAACCTGGGACCTGCTCGAGCAGATCGACGAGACAAGTCCGCTCCTCGACCAGGAGCGCGTCCTGTACGGCGCGTACGCCGCCTGCCTGCACTGGCTCGAAGCCGGCAACGAAGCGAACCATGCCCGTGGCGAGCACCTGATCGCCCGGGTCGCACTGCGGATCGGCCGCGTCGAGCTCGGCCTTGACCACGCGCGGCGTTGTCTGCAGCTCATCCAGAACCACCCGGACCAGATGGCCGACTGGGACGAACCGTTCGCCCGCGAGGCGCTCGCCCGCGCGCTCGCCGCGACCGGCTCGCCCGACCAGGCGCGAGCCGAACTCCGCCGGGCGGAGGAACTCACGGCGCTCGTCGCGGATCCCAGAGACCGCGAGGTGCTACTGACCGAGCTCGGCAAGGAGCCGTGGTTCGGCCTCACTTCTTGAGGCGAGCCTCGAGCCCGTCGAGCAGAGCGTCGAGTCCGAAGGCGAAGGACTCGGTGAACAGCGCGTTCACATCCCGGTCGGCGCGTCGCCGGACCGACTCCTGCATGCCGGGGAGGTCGGTGGTGAGGGCTTCGGCCTGCTGCAGAAGGTCCCCGCTCATCTGCTCCAAGGACTGGCCGGCCCTCCGTGCCATCTCGCGGGTCGCGACCTCGGAGCTCGCGGTGCCGAGGACGTAGGACATCACGCTGCCCATCGCGTAATCGACGTCCGGGCCGGAGAAGCCGGCCGCGCCGAACAGCACCAGGCCGCGCGAACCGAGCGTCATGGCGTTCGGCCCGATGCTGGGCCGGACGTACATGATCTCTGGAAGCCACGGATGGCGGAGCACGGTGGCGCGCAGGCTGTGGCCGAACAGCAGCGCACCGCTCCGCCAGCCGGCCAGCTCGGGACCCGGTACGTCGACCTCGCTCCAGATCTCGTCGATGAGCAGGTCGATCAAGTCGTCCTTGGTCGGCACGTGCCAGTAGAGGCTGGTTGCGCCCGCGCCGAGCTTGGCGGCCAGCTTCCGGATGCTGAGCCCAGCGAGGCCCTCCGCGTCCAGGGTGGCCATCGCCGTCTGCACGATCTGCTCCCGGCTGAGCGTCTCGCGGGCCGGGGTGGCAGCCCGCTGCCGGGTCCAGATCGATTCCTTCATGAACCCATCCTAGCCAATCCACTGGAACACTGTGCGAGTTCGTCGTACAGTGTGCGAGTGACTAGTACACCGTTCGAGTCCTCCTCCGTGTCTGATTCTTCGGCGACCGGCCATCCGCGACGCTGGTGGATCCTGTTGATCTTGTGCCTGAGCTTGATGGTGCTGGTCGTCGACAACACCGTGCTCAACCTGGCGATCCCGTCGCTGATGCGCGACCTGGACGCGACGCCCGCGGACATCCAGTGGGTGATCGACGCCTACATCCTGGCGTTCGCCGGGCTGTTGCTGACCGCGGGCAGCCTGTCCGACCGGTTCGGTCGCCGGAAGATGCTGCTCCTCGGGCTGGTGATCTTCGGGGTGGCCTCGCTGCTGGCGACGCTGGCCCAGAACCCGGGGCAGTTGATCGCCTGCCGCGGGCTGATGGGTGTCGGCGGCTCGCTGCTGATGCCGAGCACGCTGTCGCTGCTGTTCACGGTGTTCCCGCCGGAGGAGCAGCGCAAGGCGATGGCCGGCTGGTCGATGGTCGCGATGGTCGGCGTGGTCGCCGGCCCGACCGTGGGCGGCGTACTGCTGAACCACTTCTGGTGGGGCTCGATCTTCTGGCTGAACGTGCCGATCGCCGTACTCGCGATCATCGGCACGCTGGCCCTGATCCCCGAGTCGAAGGGGCCGGCGCGCGACGTCGACCCGGCCGGCGCGGTGCTGTCGATCATCGGTATGGCCGCGGTTGTGTGGGCGATCATCTCGATCCCGGCCGACGGGTTCGGGTCCGCCAAGGTGCTCGGCGGCCTGGTCGTCGGGGTGGCGGCGCTGACCGGGTTCGCGCTGTGGGAGAAGCGGAGTGAGCACCCGATGGTGCCGCTCGCACTGTTCCGGGATCGGAACTTCAGTGGCACGAGCTTCTCGATCGTGTTGCTGTCGTTCACCGCCGGCGGGCTGTTGCTGGCGCTGACGCAGTACCTGCAGTTCGTGCTCGGGTACACGCCGCTGAAGGCCGGCCTGGCGTTGATCCCGTACGCCGTGGCCGCGACGGTGTTCAACGCTCTCGGGGCGACACTCGGCAAGAAGATGGCGGATCGCACGCTGATCGTGCTCGGGCTGGTGATCATCGCCGGCAGCTTCGGCATCCTGACCCAGGTCTCCGACTCGACCGGGTACGGCCTGCTGATCATCGGTTTGATGGTGATGGGCGTCGGCGGCGGTCTGGCCGGACCCGCGGCGTACACGCTGCTCATGCAGGCGGTTCCGCCGGACCACCGCGGTGTCGGATCGGCGATGAACGACACCGTCCAGCAGACCGGTGCCGCGCTGTCGGTCGCCGTACTGGGCAGTGTGCTGGCCGCGGCGTACTCCTCGTCGCTGCCGGACTCGGTTCCCGAACCGGCGCGCAAGTCGATCGCGGACACGCTCGCCCTCGGCCCGGACTTCGTCGCCGCCGCCCGGACCGCCTTCACCGACGCCATGTCGATCTCGATGACCGTCGGCTTGATCGGCGCGCTGGCCGGTGCGTTGGTCGCTCTGCTGGTCCTGCCGCGCCGGCAGGCGGAGCCCTCGGCCGCCGAACCCGCACTGGCCGAAGCGAACACCACTCAGGACAACTGACGGCTGCACTTCTCCCGCGTGCTCCCGGTGCCGACGGCGCCGGGAGCACACGGCTGTGGACAGGCGATTCACGCTCAGGGGCGAGAGGTTCCTAGACTGCAATCCGCAGAAGTTCCGAAACCGAGAGCGAGCCATGTCCGGTCCCAACACTGATTACGACCCGGTCGAAGTGACGCCGCTGCATGCCGAAGAGGTGGAGCGGACCCGCGACGAGGCGCTGAAGGCGTTTACCGAGGCGGCCGACCTGGCCGCCCTGCAGGAGGCGAAGGGCGCGCATCTCGGCGAGAAGTCGCCGATCGCGCTGGCCAACCGGGAGATCGGCGCGCTGCCGCCGCAGGGCCGCAAGGAGGCCGGTCAGCGGATCGGCGCGGCCCGGAAGGCGATCATCGAGGCCTTCGCGGCCCGGCTCGCGGTCCTGGAGGCCGAGCACGAGGAGCGGATGCTGGCCACCGAGCGCGTCGACGTCACGCTGCCGTGGCACACCCCCGAGCTCGGCGCGCGGCACCCGCTCTCGCTGATCTCCGAGCAGGTCGCGGACGTGTTCACCGCGCTCGGCTGGGACGTCGCCGAAGGTCCCGAGGTCGAGGCCGAGTGGCTGAACTTCGACGCCCTGAACTTCCAGCCCGACCACCCGGCCCGGCAGATGCAGGACACCTTCTTCGTCGAGCCGGCCGGCTCGGGCAAGGTGCTGCGGACCCACACGTCGCCGGTGCAGGCCCGGTCGATGCTCACCCGCAAGCCGCCGATCTACGTGATCTGCCCGGGTCGCGTGTTCCGCACCGACGAGCTGGACGCGACCCACACGCCGGTCTTCTACCAGGTCGAGGGCCTCGTGGTGGACGAAGGCATCACGCTCGCGCACCTGAAGGGCACGCTCGACCACTTCGTCGTCTCGATGTTCGGCGAGGGCCTCGAGGCGCGCCTGCGGCCGAACTTCTTCCCCTTCACCGAGCCGTCGGCCGAGGTGGACCTGAAGTGCTTCGTCTGCCGCGGAGCCTCCGTCGGCAACCCGGACCGCCCGTGCCGCACCTGTGGCAGCGAGGGCTGGATCGAGTGGGGCGGCTGCGGCGTCGTGAACCCGCGCGTCCTGCAGGCCTGCGGCATCGACACCGATCGGTACTCCGGCTTCGCGTTCGGGATGGGCCTGGAGCGGACGCTGATGTTCCGCAACGGCGTCGAGGACATGCGGGACATGGTCGAGGGTGATGTGCGGTTCAGCCGCCAGTTCGGGATGGAGATCTGATGCGGGTCCCACTGTCATGGCTTCGTGAGTACGTCGACCTCCCGGCCGGGGTCACGGGTCGCGGCGTCGCGGAGAAGCTGATCCGGGCCGGCCTCGAGGTGGAGACCGTCGAGGAGTCCGACCTGACCGGGCCGCTCGTGGTCGGCAAGGTCCTCACGTACGAGGACGAGCCGCAGAAGAACGGCAAGACCATCCGCTGGTGCTCGCTCGACATCGGCAAGGACGAGCCGCAGTGGGTGGTCTGCGGTGCGAACAACTTCGAGGTCGGTGACCTCGTGGTCGTCGTACTCCCGGGCGCTGTGCTGCCGGGTGGGTTCGCGATCTCGGCGCGGAAGACGTACGGGCATGTCTCCAGCGGCATGATCTGCTCGAGCTCGGAGCTGGGCCTGGGTGACGACGGTACGCACGGCATCGTCGTACTCGAGCCGGGTGAGGCCGAGCCGGGTGACGACGCGATCGAGCTGCTCGCGCTGCGCGACGACGTGCTCGACATCGCGGTCACCCCGGACCGCGGCTACTGCCTGTCCATCCGTGGTGTGGCCCGCGAGGCGGCGACGGCGTACGGCGTTCCGCTGAAGGATCCGGCCGACCTGGCGCTCGACGGCTCTGGTTCGGGCGGTTATCCGGTGCGGGTCGACGACGCCGAGGGGTGCAGCGTCTTCGTCACCCGGACGGTGACCGGCATCGACGCGAAGGCGCTGTCGCCGCGGTGGCTGCAGAAGCGGCTGCTGGCGGCCGGGATGCGCCCGATCTCGATCGGCGTCGACATCACCAACTACGTGATGCTCGAGCTCGGCCAGCCGATTCACGGCTACGACAAGGACCGGCTGTCCGGCGAGATCGTGGTCCGGCGGGCCCACGCCGGCGAGAAGCTGATGACGCTGGACGACCAGACGCGTGAGCTGGACGCCGAGGACCTGCTGATCACCGACGACTCCGGCCCGATCGGCATCGCCGGTGTGATGGGTGGCGCGTCGACCGAGATCTCCGACCGAACCACCGACGTGGTGATCGAGGCCGCGCACTTCGACCCGATCGTGATCGCCCGCGCGTCGCGGCGGCACAAGTTGTCGTCGGAGGCGTCGCGGCGGTTCGAGCGCGAGGTCGACCCGCTGCTGCCGCGGTACGCCGCCCAGCGTGTCGCCGACCTCCTCGCCGACCTGGCCGGTGGCACCATCCAGCCGGACGAAACCGTCGTCGACACCCACACGCTGCCCGAGCCGGTGACGATCCGCGCTGACCACCCCGCCCGCGTCGCCGGCGCTCAGATCAGCATCGCCGAGACGGTCCGGCACCTGCAGTCGGTCGGCTGCACCGTCGAGCCGGCAGTCGCCGGCGCGGTGCCGGCGCCGCTCGCGGCGGGCGTGAACGCCCCGGCGCTGGTCCTGCCGGCCCGCCCTGCGGTCGGTCCGGATGGGGAACAAGAGGGGACGGGAGGCGCACCGGGCAACAATGCGTTGCTCGCCGGGCTGGCCGGCGACGATCTGCTGACGGTGACTCCGCCTTCGTGGCGGCCCGACTTGCGGGATCCCAATGACTTCGCCGAAGAGGTCATTCGGCTGTTTGGGTTCGACAACGTGCCGTCGATTCTGCCGCCCGCGCCGGGTGGGCAGGGGCTGACGGTGTCGCAGCGACGGCGCCGCCGGATCGCGACCGCGCTCGTCGGCGCGGGCCTGACCGAGGTCGTGTCGTACCCGTTCGCCGGAGACGCCGACTTCGACGCCATGGGCCTGCCCGCCGGCGACTCCCGCCGTACTACGGTCAAGCTGGTCAACCCGTTGTCCGACGAAGAGCCGTCGATGCAGACCACGCTGCTCGCGACCCTGCTCCGGACCGCCGAGCGCAACGTCGGCCGCGGCGCCACCGACCTGGCGATCTTCCAGACCGGCCTGGTCTTCCTGCCGAAGCCGGACGCGAAACCCGCACCACTGCCGTCCGTAGCGCACCGCCCGAGCGACGCCGAGGTCCAGTCCCTGTACGACGCTCTGCCCGAGCAGCCGCTGCACGTCGGAGTGGTGCTGACCGGATCACTCACGCCGACCGGTTGGTGGGGCAAGGGCCGCCCGGCCGGTTGGGCGGATGCCGTCCAGCTCGCCCGGATGATCGCGTCGGTGGTCGGCGTCGAGCCGGCCGTGAAGAACGTGGAGCTCGCGCCGTGGCATCCGGGCCGGTGCGCGGAGTTCTCCGTCGACGGCAAGGTCGTCGGTCACGCCGGTGAGCTGCATCCGAAGGTCTGCCAGGCATTCGGTCTGCCGGCGCGGTCGGGTGCGGTCGAGCTCGACCTGGACGCGTTGATCGCGGCCGGTCCGGAGTCGATCACGGCGACGCCGTTCTCGTCGTACCCGGTGGCCAAGGAGGACGTGGCGTTGATCGTCCCGGCCGAGGTGGCCGCGGCGGACGTGGAGGCGGCGCTGGTCGAGGGTGCGGGGGAGTTGCTGGAGTCGATCCGGCTCTTCGACCTGTACACCGGTGAGCAGATCGGTGCGGGGAAGAAGTCGCTGGCGTTCGCGCTGCGGTTCCGGGCGCCGGACCGCACGCTGAAGGAGAACGAGGTCGCCGACGTCCGGCAGGCCGCGGTCCAGGTCGCCGTCGACCGCTTCGGCGCCGTCCAACGGGTCGGATGACGCCATGAGCGGCAGTCATCCGCGGGTCGCCGTGGCCGCGCCGAACGAGGCGGCGGCCGAGGCCGGCGTGCGGGTGGCCGCCGAGGGCGGGAACGCGGTGGACGCGGCGATCGCGGCCACGTTGGTGACGATGGTGAACGAGATCGGTGTGGTCTCGCCGGCCTCGGGCGGCTTCGTCACCCTGCAGGTGGCCGGCGGCGACGCGGTCACCATCGACGGCTGGGTGGAGATGCCGGGCCGCGGCGTGTCCACCGACCGGTTCGGCCGTGGCGTCTGGGACATCACCACCGACTACGGCGGCGGTACGACGACCACCGTCGGCCACGGATCCGTCGCGACCCCCGGCGGGATGAAGGCGCTCGACCTGGCCCACCAGCGATCCGGGAAGGCGCCCTGGCGTGAGGTGGTGCAGCCCGCGATCGACGTCGCCCGGAACGGGTTCGCGCTGAGCCGGACCTCGGGCTACTACCTGGGCTTCACCCACGAGATCATCTTCGGCTGGCACCAGCCGAGCCATCAGGTCGTGCACGAAGAAGACGGTTCGGTGATCAAGGCCGGCACCAACGTCGTGATCCCCGAGCTCGCCGAGGCGCTCGAACTGATCGCCCGCGACGGCGCCGAGACCATGTACACCGGCGAGCTCGCCCAGCTGCTCATCCACGACATGGCCGCGAACGACGGCATCCTCACCGCGGAAGACCTTGCGGCGTACGAGGCCGTCGTACGGCCGGCGCTGATGGTCCGGCAGAACGGCTGGCGCCTGGCGACGAACCCGCCGCCGGCCGTTGGTGGTGTCGCGGTCGCCGCGATGCTCGCGCTGCTCGACGGCGTACCGGCCGACGGCAGCTGGCGGCAGTCCGAGCTCGAACGGCTCGTCGAGGTGCAGCACGCCGTACTCGGGCGGCGGCTGGCCGAGCTGGACGAGGAGGACAGGCGGCAGCTCGAGGCCAACAAGCTGCTGGACCTCGCTGCGGCCGGTGATCTCCGGGCGCTGTCCTCACCCAGTACGGCGACTGTCTCGGTGGTCGACGACGAGGGCGACGCGTGCGCGATCACCGTGTCGTCCGGCTACGGCTCCGGCGTACTCACGCCAGGCACCGGCATCTGGCTCAACAACGCCCTCGGCGAGCAAGAGCTGCTGCACGGCGGTCCGCACAGCCTCGCGCCCGGCACACGGCTCACCTCGAACATGGCCCCCAGCGTCGCGCGCCGGGACAGCGATGGCGCGGTGCTCGCGATCAGCTCGCCAGGCTCCGACCGGATCCCGACCGCGCTGGCCCAGGTCTACGCGCTCTACACGCACGGTGGGCTGCCGCTACGCGAGGCGGTCGACCATCCGCGGCTGCACGTCCGCGTCCGTGAAGACGTGGTCGTCGACTATGAAGACGACCTGCCCGTGTCCGGCTCGACCGCGCTGCCGACCCGGCCGATGCCGCCGCACTCGATGTACTTCGGCGGCGTCGCGGCCGCGTTCTGGGATCCGGCCGACGGCCTGCTCGCGGTCGGCGACCCCCGCCGTACCGGAGCGGTCGCGATCTCGCCGGCCCAGTAAGGTCAACCCTCTGACAACTGAGCTGGAAGGCAGCCGATGCGGGACACCGAGGACCCCGAGCTCTCCGTCGTCGTACCGATGTACGACGAGGAGGACGTGCTGCCGATCTTCTTCGACCGCATGCATCCGCTGCTCGACAGCCTCGGCATCAGCTACGAGGTGCTCGTCGTCGACGACGGCAGCCGGGACAAGACGGCCGCACTGCTGCTCGAGGCCGCGGAGGACTGGGCCCAGCTCCGCGTCGTCCGCCTGCTCCGCAACAGCGGTCACCAGGCCGCCCAGTCGGCCGGCTTCCGCCGCGCCCGCGGCCGGTACGTCGTCACGATCGACGCCGACCTGCAGGACCCGCCGGAAGTCATCGCCGAGTTCCTGACCGCCGTGCGCGAGCAGGACGTCGACGTCGTGTACGGCGTTCGCGCGGATCGCTCGAGTGATTCCTGGGCGAAGCGGACGACGGCTCGGCTGTACTACCGCCTGATGTGCCGGCTGGTCGGCAAGGACATCCCGTTCGACGCGGCCGACTTCCGGCTGGTGTCGCGCCGGGTGGTCGACGCGGTCAACACACTCCCCGAGGACGGCCGGGTGTTCCGGCTGGTGATCCCGTGGCTCGGGTTCCCGAGCGCCGAGGTCCGGTACGTCCGTGCCGAGCGAGCCGCCGGGACGACGAAGTACAACCTGTCCAAGATGCTTCGGCTCGCGTTCGACAGTGTGACCGCGTTCTCGGCCGCGCCGCTGCGGCTGGCGACCTGGCTCGGCCTGCTCGGCGGCCTGATGTCCGCGCTGTTCGTGGTCGGCGCGCTGGTGATCAAGGTGAGCGGCCACAGCATTCCCGGTTGGACATCGACCGTGCTCGCGGTCAGCGTGATCGGCGCGATCCAGTTGCTCTGCCTCGGGCTGCTGGGTGAGTACGTGGCGCGGTTGTTCCAGTCCAGCCAGCGGCGGCCGCAGTTCCTCGTCGGATACGACAGCCTCGAAGACCAAGGGCATCAGGAACCGGTCCACGACAGATGAGGCGGTTGCTCCCGTGGCTGCTGCCGTTGCTGGTAGCGGTCCTCGGGCTCGCGTCGGTCGACGTCGGTCCCGGCCCGATCGTCAAGTACGCCGTGTACTTAGCGCTGGCGATCGCACTCCCCGGGACTCTCCTGCTCCGCGCCGCGTGGCGTAGTACCGGCAACTGGGCGGAGGACCTCGGCCTCGGGTCTGTCGTCGGAGCGACCTGGCAGCTGATCGGCTGGGCATTGTTCACCGCCCTCGGCTGGCAACGCTGGTTGATCGTCTGGCCGGCTTTGGTACTGGTCGCCTTCGCGGTGTTCGGACGGAGGTTCTGGCGGATCGCCGACCCGAAGCCGTTGCCGGTCGCGTGGACCTGGGGACTGGCCGTGTCGTCGGCGGTCGTCCTCGGCGCATCGACCGTCGGCGTGATGGCGTATCACCCGATGCCTCCGGGCGGTACGGCGTACTACCCGGACCTGCTCTATCACCTGTCGATGGTTCACGAGCTGATGCGGTCGGTGCCGCCGGAGTTGCCGCAGGTGGTGGGGGAGCGGCTGGAGTACCACTGGTTCGCGAACGCCGACATGGCCGGGGCCGTGGACATCACCCGACTGTCACCGATCGTCGTGGTCTTCCGGCTGTGGCTGCTGCCCTGGCTGGTCGTCGCCCTGCTCGTGTGCGCGACGCTGGCGCGGACCGTGAGTCGCACCTGGTGGACCGGCGTACTCGCGGCTCTCGCTCTGGCCGCGCCGCAGTTGTACTTGCTCGTCGACACGAGTGTGAACCTGGCCGCGCCGGTCAGCTTTCTCAGTCCGTCGCAGACGTTCGGGATGGTCGCCGGTGTGACGGTGGCGGTGTTCCTGATCGAGTTGCTGTTCCGCCAAGCCGGGGGCTGGTTGTGGGTGGTCGCGATCGCCGTTGCGATTGTCGGCGGTGGGTCGAAGCCCACGGTGCTGCCGCTGCTGATCGCGGGGGTCGGGCTGGCCGCGGTGTTCCTGCTGGTGACGACCCGGCGCGTGCCTGCGCGGATCGTCGTCGCTGGGACCGCGCTGGTGGCGGTGGGTGTGGGGACGATGCTGACGGTTGCCGGGAGCACCAATGGTTCCGGGGTGCAGTTCCTCGCCGTGCTGAAGTCGCTTCCCGTCTACACGGCCGCGACCGGTGATACGACGCAGCCCGGCGCGGGCGGTCTGATTGTGCCGGCGCTGGCACATGGTGCGGTGATCGGGACGCTGACGCTCCTGCTGGGGTTGCTGCTCACGCTGCAGGCGATGGCGCTGGTCGGCTTCGGGGTCGTCGGCCGGCGGGATCCGGTGGCGTGGTTCCTGCTCGGTGCGATGATCGCCGGCTGGGCGGGTTATCTGTTGATCGACCATCCGTCCGTGAGCGAGTCCTATTTCATCTACACGGCCGCGCCGTTCAGCCTGGCGGGAGCGGGCTGGTTCGCCGCGACCAGTGCCCGCGCGGCGCGCAGGCCGGTCTGGGTGGCGGTCGCGGCGTTCGGCCTCTCGGTGATCTATGCCGGTCTGTTCGTATGGGCGAAGGGCGTGCCGGCCGGTCCGCCGAGCCGTCAATTGTGGGCGAGCACGCGGCTGCTGCTCGTCGTACTCGCGTTGACGGTCGTGCTGCTGGTCGTGTGGCGGCGGTTCTTACGGCAGGCGGGTAGTGGGTTGTTCGTCGTACTGATGTTGCTGGCGATCGCGCCGATCAGCTCGTTCGTGCAGAGCGCGGTGCATGGGGACACCGAGAAATCGCCGACGTATCGGGCGCCGCGGTGGGTGGTGTATCCGGATGAGGCCTCGGCGGCGTTGTGGCTGGGTTCGCACTCGGCGCCGACCGATGTGGTCGCCACGAACACGTGGTGCCGGCCGGCCGGAGCGCAGACGCCGGGGTGTGACGCGCGCGGGTACCTCGTCAGCGGGATGGCGGGCCGGCGGACGGTGATGGAGGGCTGGGCGTACACGAACCAGGCGATGGCCGCGCAGGGCGTCGGCGGCCGCCGCTACACCGAGCAGCCGTCGCCGTGGCCCGAGCGGGTCGCGCTCACCAATCAGACCCTCGCCGCGCCGACCGCGGACGTGCTGCGGCGGCTGCGGGACGAGTACGGCGTTCGCTGGGTGTACGCCGACGCCCGCGACGGGACCGTGTCACCCGCACTCGACCGGCTGGCCGTGCTGCGACACAGCGTCGGCAAGATCCGGATCTACGAACTCGGAGAGTGATTGTCCCGTAACATCGGGTCCGCGTAGACCGTTACCTCTACGCAGGCCCGCCCGCCACGTGGCCGAAGCATGCGGCACGCGATTGCTCGGGAGGGCGGCACGTCATGCGGGCGACAAACCCCAGCCACCAACCGCCCCGCGCCTCCGGCGCTTCCGGCGCTCTCCACTCTTCCCGCGCTCTCAGCGCTCTCCGCGCTCTCCGACCTTCCCGCGGGTCCCGCCCTTCCCGCGCCTCCCGCCCTTCCCGCCCTTCCCGCGGGTCTCGCGGGTCTCGCGCTTCCCGTGCGCAGCGCGGGCTGTGTGCGGTGCTGGCGGTCAGCCTCGCCTTCCTCTTCACCGCCTCGCCTTTTCGGCCGCCGGAGGCGGCCGCCTATCAGGTGCCTTCGGCACCGTTCGTGCAGGGTGAGAGTGCGACCGCCGTGATGCCGGGGTCGGGGTTGAAGCAGACGATCACCGTCAGCGGCCAGACCGAGTTGCTCGACGCGACGACCGCGGGAGTCCGGGGAAGCGGGCTGACGACTTACCAGCCGGCGATCGCGGGGACGACGCCGGCGGAAGATCTCGTTGTGAACACCGGGACCTGCGCGTCCACCGGCAGTTTGGGGATCGCGGCACCGTGACGATTGCGTTCAGCCAGCCCGTGCGCAACCCGGTCCTCCACCTCGCCGGGATCGGCGGCGCAGTCACGCAGACCGTCAGCGGCAAGCCGACCGCCCAGTCCGAGCTGCACTCGGTCCTCAAACTCACCACTCCCGGCCTCAGCCTGACGAAGGTCGGCCAGGGCAACAACCTCGCCGTCACCAGCGACACGATCACCGCCGCCAACCACGACGCCGGCCCGAACTGCCTCAACACCAGGACCGGCACCGGCCCGGACGCCTCCGCGAGCGCGGCCTGCGGCTCGATCCGCGTGAACGGCGTCGCTACCAAGATCTCCTTCGACGTCACCGCGTTCTTCACCAAGCACCCGAAGCTCCCGGCCTTCAACACCGAGTCCTCCGGCGACGCGTTCTCCATCCTCGCGTCCACAGGCGAAGACTTCGGCGACGCCCCCGCGTCGTACGGCGCTGCGTGGTCCGTCCTCAGCGACGTCAAGCTCGGCAAGGACGCCACCGAGGACAACGCGGCCATCGCCAACGCCCACAAGGGTCCGACGACACCCGACCAGGCCGACGACGGCGTCACCTTCAAGCCGCTCCGGACCACCGCGACCACCTATACCGCCGAGCTGAAGCTCACCGGCTCCTCGAAGCCCGGCCGTGCGTGTGCCTGGCTCGACCTCGACCGCGACGGCACGTTCGACCCCGCCGAACGATCCTGCGCCGGCTTCGCCGCCGGCCAGGGCGCGGTCACCCTCAACTGGACGGAGCTCAGCCCCAAAGCGGGAGCGTCGTACGCCCGGGTGCGGGTTGGCTACATCGACGCGCAGGTGGACAACCCAACCGGCCCGGCCGACGCCGGCGAGGTCGAGGACTACCCCTTCGTGATCACGCCACCGCCCCCGCCGATCCTGTTCGACGACACCGCGACGACCCCGTTCGACACCGGCACCACGGTCGATGTCCTCGGCAACGACAAGCCAGGCGATCCGGGTACGCCGCTCAAGCCCGGCACCTTGTGTCTCGTCGGCGCCAACGGCTGCGTCGTGATGGTGAACGTCGTCGGCCAGGCCAAGTACGTCGCCAAGGACGGCAAGATCGACATCGAGCCGGTGCCGGGCTTCGTCGGCCCGGGCACACCCGTCACCTACCGCGTCGCCGACGCCAACGGTACGACGGCGACCGCGAAGCTGACCCTCACAGTCGCGCTCCCGGCCCGTCCGGTCGCGACCCCCGACACGGCCACCACTCCGCAGAACGTCAGCATCTCGCTCAAACCGCTCAGCAACGACCACGCGGCCCCAGGCGTGCAGTTCGTCCCCGCCTCGGTGGTGATCCGCGACCCCGCCGACGCGACCTTCAAGAAGCAGGTGGTGATCACCGGCGAGGGCGCGTACGCCGTCAAGCCGGACGGCGGCGTGGACTTCGTACCGGCTCCACAGTTCACCGGCGTCGGTACGACGATCGGCTACCGCGTCGCCGACAGCACCAAGCAGACCGCCGAGTCGACGCTCACGGTCACAGTCACCCCGGTGAAGCCCACCGCCAACGGGGACTCGGTCTCGACCGCCTTCGGCACCGACGTCGCCGTACCGGTGCTGGACAACGACCTCCCTGGCTCACCGGACGCACCACTCGATCCCGCCAGCCTGCGTCTCGTCGACCCGGTCAGCCAGAAGCTCGTCGACAAGGTAACCATCGCGCGGCAGGGGACCTACCTGGTTGCCGACGGCAAGGTGACCTTCCAGCCGTTCCACCGCTTCCAGGGCGTCGGTACGCCGCTGATCTACCAGGTGCTGGACAAGAACGGTACGCCGGCCCGCGCCGAGCTCACGGTCTCCGTCAACGCGCCCGGTCCACCGGTCGCGAACCCGGACACGATCACGACGCTGCAGGGCGCCCCGGTGAACATCGCCGTCCTCGACAACGACAAGCCCGGCCCGACCGGCGCGGCGTTGCGGCCGGACAGCGTGCGACTGATCTCACCGAGCCGCACCGAGCCGGGGACGACCCTGGTAGTGGCCAGGCAGGGCCCGGACGGCACCGTCACCGTCGACCCGCTGCCGGGCTTCACCGGTACGGCGACCACGCTGACCTACCGGGTCACCGACGGCTTCGATCAGGCCTCCCGGTCGACCATCACGGTCACGATCACACCAGTCACGCCGGTGGCGGCCGACGACACCGCGAGGACGCCGTACGACAAGACCGTCACAGTGAAGGTGCTGGCGAACGACCAGCCCGGCGATCCGTCCGCGCCGCTGGTGCCGGGCAGTCTCCTGCTCACGGATCCGGGTGATGGGTTGCTGAAGGCAACGGTCACGGTCCCGAACGAAGGCGTCTACACGGCGGTCGGGGGAGTCGTCACCTTCGATCCCGGCGCGACCTTCCGTGGTCCCGGCACCCGGCTGACCTATCAGGTGGCCGACAGCAACGGAACGCTGACCACCGCGAAGCTGTCGATCATCGTCGGCCAGCCGCCGGTGGCCGTCGCCGACAGCGCGTCGACGCTGCAGGACGTCAGCGTGACCGTGAACGTGCTGTCCAACGACAGCCCGGGGACGGACGCTCAGCTGGACCCGATGTCGGTCGGCCTGCTGGACCCGGCCGCCCGGACTGCCGGCTACGTCAAGAAGGTGACCGTCCCGAACCAGGGCACCTATACCGTGCAGCCGAGTGGCGCGGTCGGGTTCGATCCACTCCCGGCGTTCCGCGGGCAGGCGCTCGCGATCAACTACCGCGTCGCCGACTCGAACGGGAGTTATGCCGCGTCGACCTTGAGCATGACCGTCACGCCGGTCCAGCCCGTCACCGTGGACGATTCGGCCATCACGCCGTACGACCATCCGATCACGGTCAACGTGCTCGCCAACGACAAGCCGGGCGATCCGACCGCGCCACTCGTTGGGTCGAGTCTCGTGCTCAAGGATCCGGCCGGCGGGTACCGCAAGACGATCACGCAGTCCGGTGAAGGCACGTACGCCGCGGCCGACGACGGGACGATCACGTTCACTCCCGTGAAGGACTTTCAGGGCGTGACGACACCGGCGACGTACCGGATCGCCGATGACAACGGCATCACAGCGGAAGGTCGACTGTTCCTCACCGTCGGCAAAGGGCCTGAGGCAGTGGCCGACGTCGTGACGACGAAGCAGAACGTCACCGTGACCGTGGACCCGCTCGCCAACGACGAGGCGGGGACAGGCGCCGAGCTCGACAAGACCACGGTGCAGGTCTACGGTGCGACGACCGCTCAGCAGTACGCCGCGCTCGGCTGGGCTCGGACCGCGGTGATCCCGGGCCAGGGGGTGTTCGCGGTGAACGAGTCGACCGGGAAGATCACGTTCGACCCCGAGCCGGCGTTCCGCGGCATCGTCTCGATCGCCTACCGAGTCACGGACACGAGCGGGAGCACGGCGGCCTCGACCGTTGCGGCCACAGTCGCCGGCGTCACGCCCGTGATCGCCGATGACAAGGCGACGACGCCGTACGACACCGCGGCCACGGTGAACGTGCTGGCGAACGACAAGCCGGGTGATGCGACTGCGCCACTGGTCGCCGCCGAGGTGCGCCTTAACGACCCGGCGACCGGGGACCCTGTGTTGTCTTTGGCGGTGCCGGGGGAGGGAACCTTCACGGTCCAGCCGTCCGGTGGGATCCGGTTCGTGCCGCTTGACTGCTTCGCCGGATCCACGACACCGGTTGGGTATCAGGTTGCCGACCGCAACGGCACGATCGGCTCGGCCACGCTCGCGGTCACGGTCCAGGCCCGCCCGGTCGCCGTACCGGACGCGACGCGGACCAAGCAGCACGTCGCCGTGACGCTCGACCCACTCGCGAACGACAAGCCTGGCCCCGGCGCGACCCTCGATCCGGCGTCCGTCCTGCTGGTCTGCCCTGACGGTGCTCTGGTCGACCAGGTTACGATCGTCGGCCAAGGTGAGTACGTCGTTGCCAAGGGCAAGGTGACCTTCAGCCCGGTGGCGACATTCACGGGCACCGCCCGGCCGGCGGCGTACGAGGTCAAGGACAGCAACCAGAACTCGGCCCGCGCGACGATCACAGTGACCGTAGTACCCGTGCGTCCGGTCACCGTCGACGACAGCGCGCAGACGGCCTTCGGTACGGCGGTGGTCGTGAAGGTGCTGGGCAACGACAAGCCCGGCGACTCGTCGGCGCCGCTTGTCGCGGGATCCGTCGTACTGCGGGATCCGGCGGACTCACGGGACAAGAAGGTGGTGACTGTCCCGGAGGAGGGTGCCTTCATCGTCGACGCGGACGGCGCGATCACCTTCACCCCGGCCAAGGACTTCATCGGTACGACGCGCTCCGTCGCATACCGGGTCACCGATGCCAACGGCACCTCCAACACGGCGCTCCTCGACGTGACCGTCGCCGGACCGCTGCTCGCCAAGGCCTCGCCGGACACGGCGACCGGCACTCCAGGCAACGCGGTCGCCGTGAATCCGCTGCTCAACGACAGCGGCTCGATCAACCCGAGCACGGTCTGCCTGCGCACCGGCCAGGCCACCTGCGCCAAACACGTCACCGACGCGTCCGGCACCTGGACCGTCGCCCCCGACGGCACGATCACCCTCACACCGGCGGCAGCTTTCACCGGCACCGCCAAACTCGCCTACGCCCGAACGGACACAACCGGCCAGACCGCCACCGCGCCCGTCAAGATCACGGTCGGCGCCAAACCACCAGCCCTCCGCCCGCCGAACCACACCCAACCCCCACCCCCCCGCGGCCCCCCAGCAATCCTCATCACCCTGGCCACCCTCCTCACCGCCCTAACCGCCACCCTCGCCACCCTCTCCCGCACCCGCCGCCACTGACCCTCCGAGGCGCGAGCCCGCGAACACCCCGTCGGAACCCAGAACACCCCACGACCTACCCCAGACCCCGACACCCCGCCCAAACTCCCCGCACCCGTCCGAGGTCCCCCACCCCCGCAAGCCGCCCGCCCCCGCCCGCCGCACAACGCCGCGCCCCGGCCGGCCGCGCCCCGCCGGTCCCTGGCCGCGGTACGCCGTCTCACCGCGCCCGCCGTACCGCCGTCCGTCCCTGGCCCCGGTACGCCGCCCCACCCCGACCCGGTACGCCGCCCCACCCCGACCCGGTACGTCGGCCCACCCCGACCGCTGTGCGCCGTCCGTCCCGTACGCCGCCGTCGCCCCCCGTCCCCGGCCGCGGTACGCCGTCCGACCCCGGTCGCCGTCCGACACCCGTCCCCGTACGCCGCCGTGCCTCCACCCGTCCACGGCCGCTGTACTTCCGCCCGCCCCCGCCGGGGGTACGCCGTCCGTCCCCGGTTGCCGTGCGCCATCCGTCCCCGGCCGCGTACCCCGCCGTGCCTCCACTCGTCCACGGCCGCTGTACCTCCGCCCGACCACGGCCGCCCGGCCCCCGCAAGCCGCGGTACGCCGTCTCGCCCAGGTCGCCGTACCCGCCGCCCGTCCCTGGTCGCGGTAAGCCGCCTGCTCCCGGCCGCCGTGCGCGGTCGTCGGCCCGCTCGTGCGGCGCCAGTCGGGGTGGTCGTCGGCCCGGTCGACTTTGTGCACCATTGACGTGTCGCAGGGGCGGTTCGGCGCGGACTCGGTGCACAAAGTCAGCCGGGCGACCCGAGGACCGCCGGAGGGCGGTCCTCGGCCGCGGCATGTCGCCTGTCCACAGCCGCCGTGCGCCCTCGTCGCCCCGACCCGCGCAGCGCCGGTCGGTGGTGATCGGCGTCCCGGCCGACTTTGTGCACCGTAGACGCGTCGTTGCGGCGGCTCGGTGCGGACTCGGTGCACAAAGTCAGACGGGCGACGTGAGGAGGGCTGGCGGGCCGTCGTCGGCCGCAGCATGTCACCCGTCCACGGCTGAGGTACGTCGCCTGTCCACGGCTGCGGTATGTCGCCGTACGCCGTCCGCCCTGCCCTGCCGCACACCGCCGACCGGCCCCGTCCGGGAACGCCGCCTCTCCACGGCCGCCGTGCGCCGTCGTCGCCCCGACCCGCGCAGCGCCGGTCGGTGGTGGTCGGCGTCCCGGCCGACTATGTGCACCGTAGACGCGTCGTGGCGGCGGCTCGGTGCGGACTTGGTGCACAAAGTTAGGCGGGCCGGCGACGACGGGGGACAGGAGATCCCACGGGCGGCGGGGGTGTGGGTTGGGCTACAGGTCCAGGACGAGCATGATTTCGTCGCGGTAGTCGTGCTTGGCGACGCGGACGGCGCGTGGGTGGCGGCCGACGACGCGGTAGCCGAGGGGCTCGTAGAACTGCTCGAGGCCGAGGCCGTCGCGGATGGTCAGCTGGAGTTGTTCGAGGCCGAGGTCCACGGCCGAGCCGCGTAGGCCTTCCATCAGCACGCGGCCGGCGCCGTTGCCCTGGTGCTGCGGATGGACCATCACCCGCAGCACCGTGCGCCAATGCGCCTGTAGCGCGCTGCCGCGATCCACCAGCAGGCCCATCCCGGCGTACCGCTCGCCCGTATGCAGCACGCCGAGCAGATCCAGACCGGCCGCGACCCGACCAAGCGCCTCGTCGAGCGTCTCCGCGACCAGTTCGACCGGGGCGGGTGGTGTGAACCCGACCGCGCCGCCGGCATCGGTGGCCGCGATCCAGGTGTCCAGCAGATCCGCCCGCAAGCCCGGATCCAGCGCGTCGTCCGGTTCCACCACCAGGTACTTCACGGCACCTCCATCTGCGACTGAGTTGCAGATAGTCTAAGGCTCCAGGTCACGCAGACCCGGGACGGTTCCCAGCTTGTCCGGGTTGCGGATCAGGTAGAGCTCGGTGATCTGCTCGTCGGTGGTCTCGAGGAACGCGACCGTGTCCGGCTCGTCGTCGAAGTACGCGATGAACGCGGTGTCGTCGTTCAGCGTGGCCATCCGGATCTCGAAGTTCGGGTTCTCCGCGATCACCGCGAACAGCCAGCGGGCGATCTTCTCCGGGCCGTGGATCGGGCGCAGCGCGGCCCGCTTCTTGCCGCCGCCGTCGCTGATCAGTACGGCGTCCGGCGCCAGCAGCGACACGACCTGGTCAAAGTCGCCGGAGCCGGCCGCCGCCATGAATCGCATCGTGAGTTCGTTGTGCCGCGCCTTGTCGACGTGATGCCGCGGCTGGCGCGCGTGCACGTGCTCGCGGGCCCGGTGCGCGAGTTGCCGGACCGCGCTCTCCGACCGGCCGAGGGTGTCCGCGATCTCGTCGTACGGAAGGTCGAACACCTCACGCAGGACGAACGTGGCGCGCTCGAGTGGCGAAAGCGTCTCGAGGACGACCAGCATCGCCATGCTGACGGAGTCGGCCATCTCCACGGCGGCCGCCGGGTCGTCGTTCGACGCGAGGGTCGGGCTGATCGGCTCGGGCAGCCACGGTCCGACGTACTGCTCCCGCCGCGCCTTCTGCTCGCGCAGCCGGTTGAGCGCGAGCCGCGTGGTGATGCGGATCAGGTACGCGCGGACGTCGCGGATGTCGTCGTGGTCGATCGCGGCCCAGCGCAGCCAGGCCTCCTGGACCACATCCTCCGCGTCGCTGACACTGCTCACCACCCGGTACGCCGCTCCGACCAGGACGGCCCGGTGTTCGTCGAACTCCCGGGCCAGCTGCTCGTCGTTCACCGGACCGGCCTCAGCTCGCAGAACTCCTTGAAGCCCTGGCTGGTCAGGCCGAGGGCGGCGTTGGTCCGGGAGCGGTAGTTCTCCAGCGAAACCATCGCGGTCAGCTCGACCAGCTGCTCGTCGGTCAGGTCCTGACGCAGCCGCTCGACCTGCTCGTCGCTGACCTCCGGCGGGGTTGCTGTCATCGCCTCGGCGTAGTCCATCACCGCGCGCTCCAGATCCGTGTAGACGTCGCTGTCCCGCCACCCTGGCACATCGCGCAGCTTGACCGGGTCGACACCCTGGTGGTGGAACTCCCAGTAGCCGAAGTCCATGCACCAACTGCACCCGATCCGTGCCGACGTGACCATGACCGCGAGCGCCTTGAGCCCGGGATCCAGTGCCTTCCAGCGCGCCGCCGACCCCTCCAGCAGCAGTGTCGAGACCAGCACCCTGCGGTTGTGCAGTGCGACCTTCCCGGGATCCGGCACCTTCCCGTACTTCCGCCGGCTGCCCCACTCCGCCAGCCGCACAAACCAGGTCCGCTCATGCTCCAGCCCGATCCGAGCCATCAAACCCACCTCCAGGTCGTCGTCCCCCTCCCGGACACGCCCCACCGGCCGCCTGTGACATGAGCTGAGTCACACCACCGCCGGAGCATCGATGGTTGAGTGATGGGTGGTGACACTCTCGCGATTGGATATTCTTCCGGGTCGTGGCATACTCATTCATATGAGTGTGAAGGTGGCGGTGGCCGGGGCCAGTGGATATGCGGGCGGTGAGCTGCTCCGGTTGCTGAGCGGCCACCCGCAGGTCGAGATCGGCGCCCTGACCGCCGCAGCGAGTGCCGGTACGGCGCTCGGCGCGCACCACCCGCACCTCGTGCCGCTGGCCGGGCGCACCCTGGTCGAGACCACGGCGGAGACGCTGGCCGGTCACGACGTGGTGTTCCTGGCCCTGCCGCACGGACAGTCCGCCGGAATCGCCGAGCAACTCGGCGAGGACGTCACCGTGATCGACTGCGGCGCGGACTTCCGGCTGACCGAGGCCGAGGCATGGGTCGAGTTCTACGGCGGTGAGCACGCCGGTTCCTGGCCGTACGGACTTCCGGAGCTCCCGGGGCAGCGGGACAAGCTCCGCGGTTCGCACCGGGTCGCCGTACCGGGGTGTTATCCGACGGTCTCCACGCTCGCCCTGCTGCCCGCCGTACAGAACTGCCTCGTCGACCCCGGCCAGCTGGTGGTGGTCGCGGTCAGCGGGACGTCCGGCGCGGGCAAGGCGCCGAAACCGCACCTGCTCGGCGCCGAGGTGATGGGGTCGGCCTCCGCGTACGGCGTCGGCGGGGTCCACCGGCACACCCCGGAGATCGAGCAGAACCTCACGCCGTACGCCGAGCGCCCGGTGAGCGTCTCGTTCACCCCGGTGCTCGTGCCGATGTCCCGCGGCATCCTTGCCACCTGCAGCGCACCGGTTGCCGACGGCACCGATCTGGCGACGCTGCGGCAGGCCTACGAGGATGCCTACCGCAACGAGCCGTTCGTGCACGTGCTGCCCGAAGGACAGTGGCCGCAGACGCAGGCCACCCTCGGCGCGAACACCGTGCAGCTGCAACTCGCCCTCGACCCGCGCACCGGCCGCGCCGTCGTCGTGGCCGCGATGGACAACCTCACCAAGGGCACCGCCGGCGGAGCCGTGCAGTGCATGAACCTGGCCGTCGGTCTCGACGAGACCCTGGCCCTTCCCCTCGTAGGAGTAGCCCCGTGACCGTAGCAGTCACCCCGGACACCCAAGTCGATCGGAGCGCCGGGGTCACAGCGCCGGCCGGCTTCCGTGCGGCCGGGGTGATCGCCGGGATCAAACCGGCCGGCACGCCGGACCTCACCGTCGTGGTCAACGACGGCCCGCACGATGTGGCCGCCGGTGTCTTCACCACCAACAAGGTGAAGGCCGCGCCCGTGCTCTGGTCCCAGCAGGTCCTGACCGCCGGCAAGCTGAAGGCAGTCGTCCTGAACTCCGGCGGCGCCAACGCCTGCACCGGACCCGAGGGCTTCCAAGACACACACCAGACCGCGGAGAAGATGGCCGAGGTGCTCGGTGTCGGCGCGGCCGAGATCGGGGTCTGCTCGACCGGCCTGATCGGCGAGCGACTGCCGATGGACAAACTCATCCCGGGCATCTCCTTGGCGGTGGATGCTTTGGGCAACGGCCCGGAAGCTGGGCTGGCTGCCGCCACAGCCGTGATGACGACCGACAACGTGCCGAAGCAGGCTGTGCTCAAGCACCCGGCCGGCTGGAGTATCGGCGGGTTCGCGAAGGGCGCCGGGATGTGCGCGCCGAACATGGCGACGATGCTCAGCGTCATCACGACCGACGCCGTACTGGACCAGCCGCACCTGGACCACGCGCTGCGGAACGCGGTCGGCAAGACCTTCAACCGGCTCGACGTCGACGGGGGAACGTCGACCAATGACACCGTACTGCTGTTGAGCTCGGGCGCGTCCGGGGTGAGCGTCAGTCCGGAGGAGTTCGAGGCCGCGCTGACGGTGCTGGCCGGCGACCTGGTGAAGCAACTACAGGCGGATGCAGAGGGCGTCACCAAGCACATCAGCATCACCGTGCAGGGCGCGGCGACCGAGGCCGAGGCGCTGGCCGCAGCGAAGGTCGTTGCTGAGGACAACCTGTGCAAGACGGCGTTCTTCGCCTCCGATCCGAACTGGGGACGGATCGCGATGGCGGTGGGCAACGCCCCGACCGCGTTCGACCCGTCGTTGCTCGACATCACCTTGAACGGCGCGCCGGTCTGCGTTGCCGGTGACAAGGGTGTCGACCGGTCCGAGGCGGACCTCAGCGGCCTGGAGATCGACGTACTGATCGACCTGCACGCCGGCCCGGCGTCGGCCACGGTGCTCACCACCGACTTGTCGCACGCGTACGTCGAAGAGAACTCGGCGTACGCGTCATGAGTCTGACCACGACGCACGCGCAGGCGGTCGAGAAGGCCGCGGTCCTGACCGAGGCCTTGCCGTGGCTGAAGGAGTTCCACGGCAAGACGGTCGTGGTGAAGTACGGCGGGAACGCCATGGTGGACGAGGAACTCAAGCGTGCGTTCGCCGAGGACATCGTGTTCCTCCGGTACAGCGGCGTCCGGGTCGTCGTTGTCCACGGCGGCGGCCCGCAGATCAGCGACATGCTCGGCCGGCTCGGCATCGACAGCGAGTTCCGCGGCGGCTTGCGAGTCACCACGCCGGAGGCGATGGACGTCGTCGGCATGGTCCTGGTCGGCAAGGTCGGCCGCGAGTTGGTCGGTCTGCTCAACGCACACGGTCCGTTCGCTGTCGGCATGTCTGGTGAGGATGCCGGCTTGTTCACCGCGGAGCGTCGGACGGCGATCGTCGACGGCGAGTCGGTCGACATCGGGCTGGTCGGGGACGTGGTCGACGTACGACCGGAGGCGGTGATCGACCTGATCGACGCCGGCCGGATCCCGGTCGTGTCGACGATCGCGCCGGACGAGGACGGCCAGGCGCACAACGTGAACGCCGACACCGCAGCCGCCGCGCTGGCGGTCGCGCTCGGCGCCGAGAAGCTGGTCGTGCTGACCGACGTGGCCGGGTTGTACCGGAACTGGCCGGACAGCGACGAGATCATCACCCAGATCGACGCGGCCGAGCTCGCCGAGTTGCTGCCGTCGCTCGCGTCCGGCATGGTGCCCAAGATGGAGGCCTGCTTGCGCGCGGTCGAGTCGGGGGTGTCCCGGGCGACCGTGATCGACGGCCGGGTACCGCACTCTTTGCTGCTGGAAATCTTCACCGACGCCGGAAGTGGAACCCAGGTGATTCCGTCATGACCGAGCTACTGACCGTCGACGGCACGCAGAATGCTCTCACCGAGCGGTACACCAGTGCGCTGATGAACACCTTCGGTGCGCCGAAGCGGGTGCTGGTCCGCGGCGAGGGCGCGTACCTGTGGGACGCCGACGGCAACAAGTACCTCGACCTGCTCGGCGGACTCGCGGTGAACTGCCTCGGTCACGCGCACCCGTTCGTGGTGTCCGCGGTGACTTCGCAACTCGCCACCCTCGGCCATGTCTCGAACTTCTTCGCGACGGCGCCGCAGATCGCGTTGGCCGAGAAGCTGCTCGGCCTGTTCGATGTCCCCGGCAAGGTGTTCTTCACCAACTCCGGCACCGAGGCGAACGAGGCGGCGTTCAAGATCACCCGTCGTACCGGGCGGACCAAGATCGTCTCGACCGTCGGTGCCTTCCACGGGCGGACCATGGGCGCCCTCGCGGTGACCTGGAAACCGGCGTACCGGGAGGCCTTCGCGCCACTGCCCGGCGACGTGGAGTTCGTCCCGTACGGCGATGTGGACGCGCTGGCCGCGGCTGTCGACGACGAGACCGCGGCCGTCGTGCTCGAGCCGATGCAGGGGGAGAACGGCGTCGTCGTACCGCCGGCCGGGTATCTGCAGGCGGCGCGGCGGATCACGTCGGAGCACGGCGCGTTGCTGTGGCTCGACGAGATCCAGACCGGGATCGGCCGGACCGGGACGTGGTTCGCGTTCGAGCCCGAGGGGATCACGCCGGATCTGGTGACCGTCGCGAAGGGCCTCGGCGCCGGGATCCCGATCGGCGCGTGTGTCGGGCTGGGCGCGGCCGCGGACTTGTTGCAGCCGGGCAACCACGGTACGACTTTCGGCGGCAACCCGGTCGCGGCGATCGCGGGTCTGGCGGTCCTGACGGTGATCGAGCGGGACGGGCTGCTCGCCCAGGTGAATGCCGTCGGCAACCACCTCGCGTCGTCGATCATCGCGCTCGACCATCCGCTGATCGCGGGCGTGCGCGGTCGCGGGCTGCTGCTGGCGATCGAGCTGACCCAGCCGGTGTCGGACGAGGTCGCCGCGCTGGCGCTGGCCGCCGGGTTCGTGATCAACAATCCGATTCCGGACGCGTTGCGGCTGGCGCCGCCGTACATCCTGAGCAAGGCTGATGCGGACAGTTTCGTCGCGGCCCTCCCCGGGCTGCTGGACCAGGTGGAGGCAGGATGACCGTGCTTTTGGCCGGGCCTTCGGCGCCGGCTGGGTCATGGGGCTTCACCTCCCGACCTTCCCTCGTCACTCCAGTCGCTGCGCTCCCTGCGCTCCCTGCGCTCCCTGCGCTCCTCAGTCCAGGCCGGGAGGCCCCATGACCGTCAGACACTTCCTGCGGGATGACGACCTCAGTCCGGTCGAGCAGGACGAGGTGCTGACTCTGGCTGAGCAGCTGGTGACGGACCGGTACGGTCACCAGCCGCTGGCCGGGCCGAAGACGGTCGCGGTGATCTTCGACAAGACCTCGACCCGGACCCGGATCTCCTTCGCGGTCGGGATCCCCGAGCTGGGCGGCGTACCCCTGATCATCGACGCGCAGACCTCGCAGCTGGGTCGTGGCGAGCCGATCGCCGATACCGCCCGGGTGCTCGACCGGCAGGTCGCGGCGATCGTCTGGCGGACGTCCGGGCAGACCCGGATCGAGGAGATGGCGGCGGCGTCGAAGGTGCCGGTGATCAACGCGCTGACCGACGAGTTCCACCCGTGCCAGATCCTCGCCGACCTGCTCACCGTCCGGCAGCACAAGGGGACCACGGCCGGGCTCAAGCTGGTCTATCTCGGTGACGGCGCCAACAACATGGCGCACTCGTACCTGCTCGGTGGTGTCACCGCCGGCATGCACGTGGTGGTGGGTTCGCCGGCCGAGTACCAGCCGGATCCCGCCATCCTGGCGCGGGCTACCGAGATCGCCGAGTCGACGGGTGGCTCGGCGGCCTGGACCTCGGACGCTCTTGCGGCAGTCGACGGTGCCGATGTGATTGCCACCGACACCTGGGTGTCGATGGGGCAGGAGGCCGAGGCATCGTCGCGGGAGGCACCGTTCGTTCCGTATGCGGTGACTGAGCAACTGATGACGAAGGCAAGCGCCGACGCGATCGTGCTGCACTGTCTGCCCGCCTACCGCGGCAAGGAGATCGAGGCGGCCGTGATCGACGGACCGCAGTCGGTCGTCTGGGACGAGGCCGAGAACCGCCTACACGCGCAGAAGGCCCTGCTGTCTTGGCTGCTGGCAAGGAGCTTCGCCGCATGAACGTTGCTGTGCCGACTACGAAGACTGCGCGTCAGCAGCGGATCGTCGACCTGCTCGGGCGGCAGCCGGTGCGCTCGCAGACCGAGCTGGCCGACCTGCTCGCGGCGTCCGGCCTCGTCGTCGGCCAGGCCACGCTGTCCCGCGACCTGGTCGAGATCGGCGCGGTGAAGGTCCGCGACTCGTCCGGCCAGCTCGTGTACGCCGTACCCGGTGAAGGCGGCGACCGCACGCCGCGGGCCGGCGAGGCCGCCGCCTTCGAAGCCCGCCTGGGCCGAGTGGCGTCGGAGCTGCTGGTGAGCGCCGAGGGCAGCGCCAACCTGGTCATCCTGCGAACCCCGCCGGGGGCGGCCCAGTACTTCGCGTCGGCGATCGACCACGTGGGACTGGACGACGTCCTCGGCACCATCGCCGGCGACGACACGGTCATGGTCGTCTCCCGCAACCCCACCGGCGGCGAGGCCCTCGCGACCCGCTTCCTGAGCCTGGCCGAACGCGCCGACACCAAGCCCGACCACGCGACCCACCGCCTCAAAGACCTGACCGACGACTGACCGGCAGCCCGGCCTGGCCACCCGCCGTCAGCCGCCCACTCCGAAGCCTAGTGAAGGAATTGTGAAATGAGTACGGGAGAAAGCGCTGCCCTGTGGGGTGGGCGGTTTGCGGGCGGGCCGGCGGATGCGTTGGCGGCGTTGAGCAAGTCGACCCAGTTCGACTGGCGGCTGGCGCCGTACGACATCGCGGGGTCGAAGGCGCATGCGAAGGTGCTGCACCGAGCGGGGCTGCTGACGGACGAGGATCTGCAGAACATGCTCGCCGGGCTGGATCAGCTGCTGGCCGACGTACTCGCGGGGCGCTTCCTGCCCGCCGAGGGCGACGAGGACGTGCACACGGCGCTCGAGCGCGGGCTGCTCGACCTACTGGGGGCCGAGCTGGGCGGGCGGTTGCGTGCCGGGCGGTCGCGGAACGACCAGGTCGCCACGCTGTTCAAGGGCTACCTGCGTGAGCACGGCCGAATCATCAGCCGGCTGCTGCTGGAGCAGGTGAGCACGCTCGCCGAGCAGGCCGAGAAGCACCTCGGGGTCGCCATGCCGGGCCGGACCCACCTGCAGCACGCGCAGCCGGTGCTGCTCTCGCACCACCTGCTCGCGCACGCCTGGCCGCTGATCCGCGACCTCGACCGGCTGGCCGACTGGGACGCTCGCGTCGCCGCGGACTCGCCGTACGGATCGGGCGCACTGGCGGGCAGCTCGCTGGGGCTGGACCCGCAGTTCGTAGCGACTGAACTCGGCTTCACCAACTCCTCGGCGAACTCGATCGACGGGACCGCGTCCCGCGACTTCGTCGCCGAGTTCGCGTTCGTCACCGCGCAGATCGGGGTCGACCTGTCCCGGCAGGCCGAGGAGGTGATCATCTGGGCGACGAAGGAGTTCGGCTTCGTCGAGCTGGACGACGCGTTCTCGACCGGGTCGAGCATCATGCCGCAGAAGAAGAACCCGGACATCGCCGAGCTCGCCCGCGGCAAGGCCGGCCGGCTGATCGGCAACCTCAGCGGCCTGCTCGCGACGCTCAAGGCGCAGCCGCTGGCGTACAACCGCGACCTGCAGGAGGACAAGGAGCCGGTCTTCGACTCCATCGACACGCTCGAGGTGCTGCTGCCCGCCTTCACCGGAATGATCCGGACGCTGCGCTTCAACACCTCGCGGTTGGAAGAGCTCGCGCCGCAGGGCTTCTCGCTCGCCACGGACATCGCCGAGTGGCTGGTCCGGCAGAAGGTCCCGTTCCGGGTCGCCCACGAGGTCGCCGGCGCCTGCGTGCAGGAGTGCGAGAAGCGCGGCATCGAGCTCTGGGACCTCACCGACGAGGACCTGGCCGCCATCTCACCCTCGCTCACCCCGGACGTCCGTTCGGTGCTGACGGTGGAGGGCTCGCTCGCCTCCCGGAACACCCGCGGCGGTACGGCGGCCGAACGGGTCACCGAGCAACTGGCCGAACTCCGCACGCGCGCCACCGCCCTCGCCGAACGCCTGAGCTGAGAACTCCTCCGCCTGCTGTCGGCGCCGTCGCTTAAGGTGCTGCGCATGCCTGTCCGCCGCTCGCTGCTCGCGGGTCCCGTCCTCGACGTGGCCCCGAAGCTCCTCGGCATGGTCCTGCGCAGCACCACCGACGAGGGGACGGTCGCCGTCCGCCTCACCGAGGTCGAGGCGTACGACGGCCCGAACGACCCCGGCTCGCACGCCTACCGGGGCGAAACACCGCGGAACGCGGTGATGTTCGGCCCACCCGGATTCCTCTACGTCTACTTCACCTACGGCATGCACTACTGCATGAACGTGGTCGTCGGCCCGGAAGGCCGGCCCTCAGCGGTCCTGCTCCGGGCCGGCGAGATCATCGAAGGCCTCGACCTGGCCCGCGCCCGCCGCGGCCAACCCGACACCCAGAAGGTCGTCGTCAACCAGGCACGTGCCGGTGTCCGAGCCGGACCGGTCGTCAAACGGCCCAACGGCAATCCGGACCGCGACCTCGCACGCGGACCGGCCCGGCTGTGTGTTGCCCTCGGCATCGGACGGGACGGCAACGGTGCGGACCTGCTCGCCAAGGACTCGCCCATCCAGCTCCTCCCCGGCCCCGGTTTCGACGGCCAGCCGGCCACCGGTCCACGGGTAGGTCTCCGCGAAGCGGCCGACTGGGCATGGCGCTTCTGGATCCCGGGCGACCCGACGGTCTCGCCGTACCGCCCGCACGTCCCGAAGCGCCGCGCCTAACGCTTGGCCAGCTCGAGGACGTAGTCGAGCTGCGGAAGACCGTGCTCCACCTCCGGATCCGGGAACAGCCCGATGTGGTGCACCCCGGCCGCCTCGAGTGCAGCGAGGTGCACAGCCGCGTCGTCCAACGTGCCGATCGCGCCGATCTGGGTCCACCAGTCGACCGGCATCCCCACGAGCCCTTCGACGCCCGACTCGTCGAACAGCTTCTTCATGTCGTCGAAGAACGGCAGCGCGGTCACGCCCGGGTGCTTGTCCCCGATCCGCCATCCCAGCCACGGCGCGGTCCACTCGTACGCCGTCCTGCGGTCACTCCGCACGCACATCGCAGTGAACACCGCGACCACGAACCCTTCAGGTGATCCGGCGTACTCGACCGACTGACGCACGTACGGCGGCGTCGCGGGCTCCGCGAGTACGACGCCTCCCGCGACCCGGCCGGCCAGTGCCATCGACTTCGGTCCCATCACGCCGAGCAGGATCGGCGGCGGCTCGACCGGCGGCGCGTCCAGCTTCACATCCTTCAGGTAGACGGCCTTGCCCTCGAAGCTCACGTTCTCTCCGGCGAGCAGCCGGGTGACGGTCGTGGTGACCTCTTCGAGCGTGGTGAGCGGCGACTTCGGCCGGACGCCCATCTGGCCCATCCACTCCTGCACCCCGTGGCCGATACCGGGCAGGAACCGCCCCGGCCCGAGCGCCTCCAGCGTCGCGAACTCCATCGCCGTCACGGCGGCGTTGCGGGCGACCGCGGGCGCGATGCCGAGACCGACCTTGAGACGCTCGGTCGACGTCAGAGCGGCCGACACCAACGACGGTCCGGCAGTGAAGAAGCAGTCCTCGATGATCCACAGTTCGTCGGCGCCGCCTTGGTCCAGACGGCGGGCCACGTCGGTGACCAGGGCGGCGGGGTAGGTGCGCGGGAAGCACATTCCGAGAGCGGTCATGCGAAGACGGTAGAGGCAGGCGCCGACAGTTCGCGGACGAGTCGGTAAAGGTCTTCCCACGGGTGGCGGGGGAGCGAGCGTAGGTGACCTCGCTCCGGGTAGGTTTCCGGTATGGCCCGTCCGCACTACGCCTCCCGTCTCGAGGACTGGTTCAACATCGGGGTGCAGGCGATCCTCCGGCGTCGCGGCTGGCGGGAGCGGATCATCCCGCATGTCGGCTACGGCACCTCGGAGTTCGTCCGGGTGCTGGCCCGCGTCGTCCTCGGCCGGGACCCGCGCAACCAGCCGCGGTTCGACGAGGACCAGGTGGTGCGGGGCTGGAAGGTGTTCGTCACCGCGCCGGCGACGAAGGTGCAGGTCTCGGTCACGGTCGGCGGGCAGACGTTCGATGCGGTCAGCGACCGGGGTGGCTTCATCGATCTCACCGTTCCGGTGGTGCTGCCGCCGGGCTGGCACGAGATCAACCTCGGCGTGCACGGCGAGCGGCAGGCCAGGGCCCGGGTCTACGTCCCTGACCCGGATGCGACCTTCGGACTGGTCAGCGACATCGACGACACGGTCATGCTGACCATGCTGCCGCGGCCGATGATCGCCGCCTGGAACACGTTCGTCCGCGATGAGCAGGCGCGTCGCGTCGTACCAGGGATGGCAGAGCTGTACGACGAGCTCCTGGCGGACCACCCGGGCGCGCCGATCTTCTACCTGTCCACCGGCGCGTGGAACACGGCCCCGACGCTGACCCGCTTCCTGGCCCGGCACGGGTTTCCGGTCGGACCGTTGCTGCTGACGGACTGGGGGCCGACCAATACCGGCTGGTTCCGCAGCGGGCAGGAGCACAAACGGACCGCACTGCGCCGGCTTGCGAAGGAGTTCCCGAACGTCCGCTGGGTCCTGGTCGGCGACGACGGCCAGCACGACCCTCAGTTGTACGGCGACTTCGCGCAGACGCACCCGGATCACGTCCGGGCCATCGGCATCCGTCAGCTCACCCCGGCCGAGCAGGTGCTGTCCCACGGTCTTCCCGTTCCGAACCCGGACCCGGGTGCCCACGATCCGCAGCGGCCGACGGCTGCCACAGTCCAGGGGCCTGACGGCCATGCGCTCCGTCCGCAGCTCCGCGACGTACTGACGCGTCCCGAGCCCACCTGAGGCTCGTCGGCTCGAATACAGGACACTTGTAGCTGACCGACGTACTCAAGGAGAGCCAAGTGACCGACAGCGGGACCGCACGCCGCACCCAGGTGCTGGATGACCTGGACAGCCGTGGCCTGATCGCCCACTCCACCGACCCGGACGCCCTGCGGGCCTCGATGGCGGCGGGACCGATCACCTCCTATGTCGGCTTCGACCCCACCGCACCCAGCCTGCACATGGGCAACCTGCTGCAGCTGCTGACGCTCCGACGGCTCCAGCTGGCCGGCCACAACCCCATCGGCCTCGTCGGTGGCGCCACCGGCCTGATCGGCGACCCCAAGGAGAGCTCCGAGCGGGTGCTGAACCCCAAGGACGTCGTCCACCAGTGGGTCGAGCGGGTCCGCAGTCAGGTGGAGAAGTTCGTGGACTTCGACCCGGCGCTGCCGAACCCGGCCCGGATCGTCAACAACTACGACTGGACCAAGGACCTCAACACGCTCGACTTCCTGCGGGACATCGGCAAGCACTTCCCGGTGAACCGCATGCTCGGCCGCGAGGTGGTGAAGGCTCGGTTGGAGCAGGGGATCAGCTACACGGAGTTCAGCTACGTGCTGCTGCAGTCGTTGGACTACCTGGAGCTGTACCGGCGCTTCAACTGCACGCTGCAGACCGGCGGCAGCGACCAGTGGGGGAACCTGACCGCAGGCGTCGAGCTGATCCGCCGTACTGACGCGGGCAAAGCGCACGCATTGGCCACGCCGCTGGTGACCAAGGCCGACGGGACGAAGTTCGGGAAGACGGAGTCCGGCTCGGTGTGGCTGGATCGGGAGCTGACGTCGCCGTACGCCTTCTACCAGTTCTGGTTCAACAGCGACGACCGCGACGTGATGCAGCTGGTGCGGTTCTACACGTTCCGCACGGTGGATGAGATCGCAGCCCTCGAGCAGGCGACGATGGAACGTCCACAGGCCCGTGAGGCGCAGCGTGTACTCGCGGAGGACGTCACGACGCTGGTGCACGGCGCTGAGGAGACGAGGAGAGTCCAGGAGGCATCCAGGGCGCTCTTCGGCCAGGGGGAGCTCGCGTCCCTCGACGGCTCCACCCTCGTCGCCGCACTGCGCGAAGCACCCCATGTCGAACTAGGCGCCGGCGAACCGATGCCGACGTACGGCGATCTGCTGGTGAAGGCGGGACTGGTTGCCAGCAAGTCGGCTGCGCGGCGGACGGTCGCCGAAGGCGGTGGGTACCTCAACAACGAGAAGGTGAAGGACGCCGAGTACGTGCCTGGCACGGACGATCTGCTGCCCGGGGGAGTGCTGGTGCTGCGCCGCGGGAAGCGTTCGTTTGCAGGCGTTCTGACCTCGCGGCCGCAGGACTGACAGCGGTCTGCTCCACTCCCACATCTGGGTTGCCGAGAGCAAATTACAACCGTGTGATCCTGCCCACCGGGAACCGATTTGACCGGCTACCTGCGAGCCACGTAATGTTCCTCTTGTTGGAGCGAGGCGCGGGACGCGAGAGCGGCCGGTCGCTCCGAACCCCCCAAGGCTAGCTCAGCCGAAACGTGTCCTCGGACTCGGGTCGGCGGCTCAGACGCGGCGGGTGAGCGGAAAAGCTGGGACTTGACTCGGTGGATCTGCTCCGGTAGAGTAACGCAGGTTGCCCCGGAGTCCTCAGCTGAAAGGCTGGGACGCGGTGTGCGTCCGATTTTTGAGAACTCAACAGCGTGCCGAAAGTCAATGCCGAAATTGCATTAACCCCGTACACAGGCATTGGGTGACCTTTTTCTGCCTGGATCTCTTCGAGGTTTGGGTGGGTGGTTGTCTGTTGTTCTGTGTCGGATTCCTTTGAAATATTTTCTGGATTCAAGTCAGTTTGATTTGTTTCTGATGTTCAGAGGATCACTCGATGTGTCGACTCACCGGTTTTCCGGTTTGTCATATTTTTCAACGGAGAGTTTGATCCTGGCTCAGGACGAACGCTGGCGGCGTGCTTAACACATGCAAGTCGAGCGGTAAGGCCCCTTCGGGGGTACACGAGCGGCGAACGGGTGAGTAACACGTGAGCAACCTACCCTCAACTTTGGGATAAGCCTCGGAAACGGGGTCTAATACCGGATATGACCATAGGCTTCATGGTTTGTGGTTGAAAGTTCTGGCGGTTGGGGATGGGCTCGCGGCCTATCAGCTTGTTGGTGGGGTAATGGCCTACCAAGGCTTCGACGGGTAGCCGGCCTGAGAGGGCGACCGGCCACACTGGGACTGAGACACGGCCCAGACTCCTACGGGAGGCAGCAGTGGGGAATATTGCGCAATGGACGAAAGTCTGACGCAGCAACGCCGCGTGAGGGATGACGGCCTTCGGGTTGTAAACCTCTTTCAGCAGGGACGAAGCGAGAGTGACGGTACCTGCAGAAGAAGGACCGGCCAACTACGTGCCAGCAGCCGCGGTAATACGTAGGGTCCGAGCGTTGTCCGGAATTATTGGGCGTAAAGGGCTCGTAGGCGGTTCGTCACGTCGGGAGTGAAAACTCGGAGCTTAACTCCGAGCCTGCTTCCGATACGGGCAGACTAGAGGTAGGCAGGGGAGAGCGGAACTCCTGGTGTAGCGGTGGAATGCGCAGATATCAGGAAGAACACCGGTGGCGAAGGCGGCTCTCTGGGCCTTACCTGACGCTGAGGAGCGAAAGCGTGGGTAGCGAACAGGATTAGATACCCTGGTAGTCCACGCCGTAAACGTTGGGCGCTAGGTGTGGGGGACATTCCACGTCCTCCGTGCCGCAGCTAACGCATTAAGCGCCCCGCCTGGGGAGTACGGCCGCAAGGCTAAAACTCAAAGGAATTGACGGGGGCCCGCACAAGCGGCGGAGCATGCGGATTAATTCGATGCAACGCGAAGAACCTTACCTGGGTTTGACATATAGGGAAATCTCGCAGAGATGCGGGGTCCGTAAGGGTCCTATACAGGTGGTGCATGGCTGTCGTCAGCTCGTGTCGTGAGATGTTGGGTTAAGTCCCGCAACGAGCGCAACCCTCGTCCTATGTTGCCAGCACGTTATGGTGGGGACTCATAGGAGACTGCCGGGGTCAACTCGGAGGAAGGTGGGGATGACGTCAAGTCATCATGCCCCTTATGTCCAGGGCTTCACGCATGCTACAATGGCCGGTACAAAGGGCTGCGAAACTGCAAAGTGGAGCGAATCCCAAAAAGCCGGTCTCAGTTCGGATTGGGGTCTGCAACTCGACCCCATGAAGTCGGAGTCGCTAGTAATCGCAGATCAGCAACGCTGCGGTGAATACGTTCCCGGGCCTTGTACACACCGCCCGTCACGTCATGAAAGTCGGCAACACCCGAAGCCGGTGGCCTAACCCTTGTGGAGGGAGCCGTCGAAGGTGGGGCTGGCGATTAGGACGAAGTCGTAACAAGGTAGCCGTACCGGAAGGTGCGGCTGGATCACCTCCTTTCTAAGGAGCATTGACGCCAGGTTCCCGTAAGGGTCTGGTGTCTACTCGTCGTTTCCTGGACGTCCGTTCCAGGGCGACGGTGCTTCGGAATGTGGAACATTGACCATTAGGCCAGGATCTCGAGCAGCGAAGCTAGTACTACCCACTTGTGGGTGTGGAACGTGGAGCAGCGAAGAGTGAAAGGCCGAGGCGCGCTGTTGGGTCCTGAGAAATCGGGCCCGGCTCACTGGACGTGATGTCTGGGGGGTTGGATCTGGTTTTTCTGGGTCACTGCTCGACCAGAGTGTTGGTTGGGTGTGGTGGCTGGGGCCGGCTCTCACCAAACCGTTGGTGTGGGTGTCTTGTTCTGGGTGGGTTGTTTCCCTGGGGCTGGGTGTTCACTCGGTAGGTGGTGGTTTTGGGGCTGGTGTTCCTGCCCGTATTTTGAGAACTGTATAGTGGACGCGAGCATCTCTTTGTAGCGTAATTTTGTCTTTTGTTGTTTGTTTTTGTGACAAGCTACTAAGGGCAATCGGTGGATGTCTTGGTACCAAGAGCCGATGAAGGACGTTGGAGCCTGCGATAAGCCCCGGGGAGTTGGCAACCGAGCTGTGATCCGGGGGTGTCCGAATGGGGAAACCCAGCTGGCATTCTAAAGCCAGTTACCAGTGCCTGAACACATAGGGTTCTGGAGGGAACGCGGGGAAGTGAAACATCTCAGTACCCGCAGGAAGAGAAAACAATAGTGATTCCGTGAGTAGTGGCGAGCGAAAGCGGATGAGGCTAAACCATGTGCGTGTGATAGCCGGCGTGCGTTGCGTATATGGGGTTGTGGGAGCATTCGGGTCTTAATGCCGTGAGACCGGAGAGTTATAAATCGCTGTTGAAGTCGAATCTTCTGGAATGTTGAGCCGTAGTGGGTTATAGCCCTGTAGGCGTAAGACAGTGACTCTTGAGTGTTTTCCCAAGTAGCACGGGACTCTTGAAATCCCGTGTGAATCTGGCGGGACCACCCGCTAAGCCTAAATACTTCTTGGTGACCGATAGCGGACTAGTACCGTGAGGGAAAGATGAAAAGTACCCCGGGAGGGGAGTGAAATAGTACCTGAAACCGGTTGCCTACAATCCGTCGGAGCATCTCCTTGTGGGGTGTGACGGCGTGCCTTTTGAAGAATGAGCCTGCGAGTTAGTGGTGTGTGGCGAGGTTAACCCGTGTGGGGTAGCCGTAGCGAAAGCGAGTCTGAATAGGGCGCTTTAGTCGCATGCTCTAGACCCGAAGCGGAGTGATCTATCCATGGGCAGGTTGAAGCGTGGGTAAGACCGCGTGGAGGACCGAACCCACCAGGGTTGAAAACCTGGGGGATGACCTGTGGATAGGGGTGAAAGGCCAATCAAACTCCGTGATAGCTGGTTCTCCCCGAAATGCATATAGGTGCAGCGTCGCGTGTTTCTTACCGGAGGTAGAGCACTGGATGGTCTAGGGGGCTTACCGGCTTACCGAAATCAGCCAAACTCCGAATGCCGGTAAGTGAGAGCGCGGCAGTGAGACTGCGGGGGATAAGCTCCGTAGTCGAGAGGGAAACAGCCCAGATCACCAGCTAAGGCCCCTAAGCGATTGCTAAGTGGAAAAGGATGTGGAGTTGCCCAGACAACCAGGAGGTTGGCTTAGAAGCAGCCACCCTTGAAAGAGTGCGTAATAGCTCACTGGTCAAGTGATTCCGCGCCGACAATGTAGCGGGGCTCAAGCAATCCGCCGAAGCTGTGGCATTCACACTCGTACCAGGCACGGACTTGTTCTGTGTCCAGGTGTGTGGATGGGTAGGGGAGCGTCGTGCAGCGTGTGAAGCAGCCTAGTGATGGAGTTGTGGATGCTGCACGAGTGAGAATGCAGGCATGAGTAGCGAATGACGGGTGAGAAACCCGTCCGCCGGATGATCAAGGGTTCCAGGGTCAAGCTAATCTGCCCTGGGTAAGTCGGGACCTAAGGCGAGGCCGACAGGCGTAGTCGATGGACAACGGGTTGATATTCCCGTACCGGCATTAACACGACCCGACCGAACCCGCTGATGCTAAGGACCAGAAGCCGTGATGCCTTCGGGCGGAGTGGTGGACGGTTTGACCCGAGGTGGTAGTAGGTGCATTGAGGAGTGACGCAGGAGGGTAGTCCAACCGCGGCGATGGTAGGCGCAAGCTGATCCGCGGGCAAGGTGGTAGGGCGAGGCATAGGCAAATCCGTGTCTCATGTGCCTGAGAGCCGAGGCGGACCCGTTTAGGGGAAGTGGATGATCCCATGCTGCCGAGAAAAACTTCGCAGTGAGTGTTAGAGCCGCCCGTACCCCAAACCGACACAGGTGATCAGGTAGAGAATACCGAGGCGATCGAGTGAACCATGGTTAAGGAACTCGGCAAAATGCCCCCGTAACTTCGGGAGAAGGGGGGCCGGATCCGTTAGGTGACTTGCTCACCGACGCGGTGATGGCCGCAGAGACCAGGCCCAAGCGACTGTTTACTAAAAACACAGGTCCGTGCGAAGAAGTAATTCGATGTATACGGACTGACGCCTGCCCGGTGCTGGAACGTTAAGGGGACAGGTTAGCTGGTTTCGGCCGGCGAAGCTTTGAACTTAAGCGCCAGTAAACGGCGGTGGTAACTATAACCATCCTAAGGTAGCGAAATTCCTTGTCGGGTAAGTTCCGACCTGCACGAATGGCGTAACGACTTGGGCGCTGTCTCAACCGTGGACTCGGCGAAATTGCATTACGAGTAAAGATGCTCGTTACGCGCAGCAGGACGGAAAGACCCCGGGACCTTTACTACAACTTGGTATTGGTGGTCGGTACAACTTGTGTAGGATAGGTGGGAGACTGTGAAGCTCGGACGCCAGTTCGGGTGGAGTCATCGTTGAAATACCACTCTGGTTGTTCTGGCTGTCTAACTTTGGTCCGTTATCCGGATCAGGGACAGTGCCTGGTGGGTAGTTTGACTGGGGCGGTCGCCTCCTAAAAGGTAACGGAGGCGCTCAAAGGTTCCCTCAGCCTGGTTGGCAATCAGGTGTCGAGTGTAAGTGCACAAGGGAGCTTGACTGTGAGACAGACATGTCGAGCAGGGACGAAAGTCGGAACTAGTGATCCGGCGGTGGCATGTGGGAGCACCGTCGCTCAACGGATAAAAGGTACCCCGGGGATAACAGGCTGATCTTCCCCAAGAGTCCATATCGACGGGATGGTTTGGCACCTCGATGTCGGCTCGTCGCATCCTGGGGCTGGAGTAGGTCCCAAGGGTTGGGCTGTTCGCCCATTAAAGCGGCACGCGAGCTGGGTTTAGAACGTCGTGAGACAGTTCGGTCCCTATCCGCTGCGCGCGCAGGAGACTTGAGAAGGGCTGCCCCTAGTACGAGAGGACCGGGGTGGACGAACCTCTGGTGTGCCAGTTGTTCCGCCAGGAGCACGGCTGGTTGGCTACGTTCGGGAGTGATAACCGCTGAAAGCATCTAAGCGGGAAGCACGCTTCAAGATGAGGTCTCCCACCGGGTTAACCGGGTAAGGCCCCCAGTAGACCACTGGGTTGATAGGCCAGAAGTGGAAGCACGGCAACGTGTGGAGCTGACTGGTACTAATAGGCCGAGGGCTTGTCACACACACCCACCCCTGGTGGGTAACAAGCCCCTAGATAGACTGCGCTACGTAACTGAGAGAAGTCTTCGCGTCCACTGTACGGTTCCCGAAATACGGTCAACCCCAGCCCACCAAACCCCGGTCCGGTTAACGCCGGCGGGTGGGTTTGTGGCTTGGCAGGATGGTTGGTTGATATTTCTATAGAGTTTCGGTGGCCATAGCGTCGGGGAAACACCCAGTCTCCATTCCGAACCTGGAAGTTAAGCCCGACAGCGCCGATGGTACTGCGATCGGGAGATCGTGGGAGAGTAGGACGCCGCCGGACATTCACACTGTTAAGGGCCACCCCACCGGGGTGGCCCTTAACATTTTGTCCGGATCTTCTCGGCCCGCACCGCCATGTCCACGGGAGCCCTCGATGGGGCTGTCCGGCGTGGGTGGCGGTAGGTTTGTGCGGTTACCGCACCACTGCATCGTCTGCACAGCATCGTTAGGAGTCACCGTGGCTACGCCACCTCACAATTCTCACTCCGGCTCGGGGGACCGTCGTGGTTCCTCCGGTGGCGCCGGAGGTTCCGGTCGCTCTGGAGGCGGCCGGTCTGACTCCGCGGGCGGCCGTTCGGACTTCGGCGCCGGGCGCTCGAGCTCTGGCGGCGGACGGTCCGGTGGAAGCGGCGGGCGATCCGGTGCGGGCGCCGGCCGATCCGGCGGTTCTGGTGGTGCCGGGCGGTCAGGTGGTTCTGGCGGTGCCGGACGCTCTGGTGGCGCTGGCGGCTCCGGGCGAGCTGGTTCCGGTGGATCCGGGCGATCAGGTGGTGCCGGCGGTTCTGGCGCTGGGCGTTCTGGGCCCGGCGGTGCTGGGCGGTCGGGTGGTGCCGGTGGACGCGGTGGTTCTGGCGGTGGGCAGTCTTCCGGTGGGTATCGGGGACCGTCCGGCCGTGGGGACGGACCGCGGACGGGTGGACCGCGTGGTGGATCGCGCGACGGGCGTTCCGGGGATCGTGACGAGAACCGGTACGACAACCGGCGCGGGTATGCCGGGGCGCGGGGTGATGACAAGGCTGAGCGGGATCCGTTCCGTGGGCAGTTGTCCGATCGTGAGCAGCGCGATGACCGGGGTGCCGGTGGTCGTGGCGCCGGTCGTGATGACCGAGCCGGTGGTTACCGCCGCCCCGAGGGACGTGACGACCGTGGGAGTGCGGGCCGTGGTGGTCCCCGACGGGACGAGAGCGGCTTCCGGCGGGACGAGCGGCCGGCTGATCGCGGTACCTACCGCAGGGACGACCGGTCTGGACGCGACGACCGCGGCGGTCCCCGCCGCGACGAGCGCGCCGGCGCCGACCGCGGAGGCTATCGCAGCGATGAGCGCTCCACAGGCGGCGACCGCGGCGGCTACCGGGGCAGCGAGCGTTCCGGCAGTGGCGATCGCGGCGGCTACCGGAGCGATGACCGGTCCGGTGGTGGGGACCGTGGCGGCTACCGGAGTAATGACCGTTCCGGTGGTGGCGAGCGCGGTGGATACCGGCGTGACGAGCGTTCCGGTGGTGGCGAGCGCGGTGGATACCGGCGTGACGAGCGCTCGGGTGGTGGCGATCGCGGTGGCTATCGGAGTGATGAGCGTTCCGGTGGTGGCGATCGTGGCGGGTACCGGCGTGACGAGCGTTCGGCAGGTGGGGAACGTGGCGGATACCGGAATGAGCGTTCCGGTGGCGGCGGTTATTCGCGGGGTGGGCGTGACGAGCGTGGTGGGCGCGATGAGCGTAGTGGGTATCAGCGGGATGACCGGGGTGGTCGGGATGAGCGGCCGGCTCGGGATGGGTACCGGGGTGCGGCGCGGGGGAGCGGGCCGGCTCGGGGTGAGCGTGGGGCGTTCCGGCGGGATGAGCGTGGTGGCGACTCGCGTGGGCGTTCGGGGCCGCGACGGGACGACCGGGACGAGCGGCGCGGTGGGCCTCGGCGGGATGACCGGGGCGAGGAGAAGGTTGGGCCGCGCCGGGACGATCCGGCCATTCCGGAAGGGATCACCGGGGCTGAGCTCGACCGTTCGGTGAAGGCCGAGCTGCGGTCGTTGCCGCGGAGTCTGGCGGATCTGGTCGCCCAGCATCTGGTCGCGTCGGGGCGGTTCCTCGACGACGATCCGGAGCGGGCGTATCAGCATGCCCGGACGGCGCGGCGATTGGCTGCGCGGCTCGGCGGCGTACGGGAGGCTGTGGCGATCACGGCGTACCTGGCTGAGCATTATGACGAGGCACTGACGGAGTTCCGGGCGGTCCGGCGGATGACCGGGAACCACGAGGTGCTCGCGATGATGGCTGACTGCGAGCGCGCGCTCGGGCGGCCGGACAAGGCGCTGGCGCTGACGAAGGACAAGCATGTCCGCGAACTGTCGGAGGGTACGCAGATCGAGCTGCTGATCGTGGCGGCCGGTGCGCGGCGCGACATGGGGCAGACGGCGGCGGCGATCCAGACGCTCGAGGTGCCGGAGCTGACCAAGCGGACGCGGGCCGAGTGGTTGCCGCGGCTGCGCTATGCGTACGCCGACGCGCTCGAGGCGGCTGGGCGCACGGAAGAGGCGCTCATCTGGTTCCACCGGGCGGCCGGCGTCGACGCGGACGGTGTCACCGGCGCTGCCGAACGTGCTGCCCGGCTCGAAGGCCTCGAGTTCACCGACCTCGACGAAGACGACACAGTCGTGGACGACGAGTACTTCGAGGAGGAAGACGCCCTGGCCGAGGAGGAAGACGCCCTGGCCGAGGAGGAAGACGCCCTGGCCGAGGAGGAAGACGCCCTGGCCGAGGAGGAAGACGCCCTGGCCGAGGAGGAAGACGCCCTGGCCGAGGAGGAAGACGCCCTGGCCGAGGAGGAAGACGCTCTGGCGGACGCGCCTGCGGAGGACGACAAGCCGGAGGAATAAGACAGCGCGCTCGACGTACAGCCGCGTTCTGCTCGCGCGGGGGAGAATGGGGCGATGACGGAGAGCGTGGGTGGGGTGGGCGAGCCGCTGGGGGCTGAGGCTCCGGTTCGGGTGCTGGTGGGTAGCGCGCTTGCGAAGGGCGCTACCCGGCTCCAGGGTGCGGTGCTGATGGTGGAGAAGGGCGAGGACGACGCCATCCATCAGGTGCGGGTGTCGTGCCGGCGATTGCGGAGCGACCTGAAGCTGTTCCGGAAGCTGCTGGCGGGCGACTGGGCCGGCGAGTTGCGCAGCGACCTGGCCGCCCTGGCCCAGGCGTGCGGTGAAACCCGGGATCTGGAAGTGATCGCCGCGCTGGTGCGCGAGACCGCGAACAGTGAGGACGACGAAGAGCACGTCGAGACGATCCTGACGACGCTCACCGTCGGGCTGGACCGTGCCTCGGCACGATCGGCCGAGGTGGTGCTGGGGGCGAGCACCGCGGAACTGCTCGAGACACTCGAAGCAGTCGCCGCAGCGCCGGACCTCAAACCAACGGCCGCCAAGCCGTGCGGCGAGGTCCTGCCCGAGCTCCTGGATGCCGCCAACCTCAAGTTCACCCAAGAGGCGAACAAGCTGAAGCCCTGGACTCCGGACGACGACTGGCACGAGGTGAGGCTGTTGGCGAAGCGCGTCCGGTACGCCGCCGACACCAGCGCCTCCGTGCTCGGTGACGAGGCCAAAGCCACCGCAACCCAAGCAGCCAAATATCAAGAGCTACTGGGCCAGCACCAGGACCACTGCGCCGCGGCCGATGCTCTGACCGCCATGGCCGAGGATGCAGCCGCTCAGGACGACCCAGAGCTGTCCTTCACCCTCGGACGCCTGACAGAGCGCCACCGGGCCGCTCGCAGGCCACTCCGCGAGGAGTTCCTCAGCCTGTACCACCGGCCCTGACAGCTCACAGCGTCCGGAACAGCAGCCCCACCCGAGGCTTAGGGCCGAACGACGTCGCCTTTTGCGGCAGTACGGCGCCCCGCACGGCTGACCGTAGTACCTGATCCATCCGAGGCGCGACGAGCTCCACAGCCGCCTGCTGAGGCCCAGCGAGTGCCACCGCGTCCTGAAGGGTGTGGTGGAAGCTGATGTCCGCCTCAACCACTCCCCAGGCCGGCAGCAGCAGGTCGTGAAGCATCGAGACGGTCGGAGCCTCCTGTCCGCGCGTGGAGCGCAGAGTCACCCAGCTCGCCCCATCCGTCACGGCAATCCGGTCTGGCACGTGCTCCACTCGACCAGGCAGCACCTGCCAGCCCTCCGGCGTACGCGTCTGGACAGTGGCGAGGTCCAGCCCCGGTACGACGCGGTGGATCGGATCCAACGTGAGTGGGTGGCGGTTGTAGTCGACCAGCATCGCCAGCCCGACCTCTGCACTCGGGCGGGTCGGTTCACGCCGCTGCCGTTCCAGGTACGCCGCATAGCGATGGTGGCCGTCCGCGATCAGCGCCTCGTGCTGAGCCAGTTCCGCTGCGATCATCGCCAGCGTCGAAGGGTCCTCGATCCGCCAGATCCGATGATGTGCGCCGTTGTAGGTGTCAGCGACGACCCATGGCTCACCAGAGCGTGCGTTGTCCACCGCATCACTCGCTGCGCCACCATCGCCGTACGCGAGCAGGATGGGCTCCAGGTCGGCGTCGGTCGCTTCCATCAGTTCGAGCCGGTCGTCCACCCAGTGCGGCATCACATTCTCGTGGGGCAGCACCACTCGCCTCGCCGGATCCAGGCCGAGTGAGCCGACCAGTCCGCACAGTACGGCGCTCCCCAGTTGCTGCTCGTACACGTACAGCGCGGGCCGCGGATCCTGTACCACCACGCCGTCGCGTTGCCACCCGGTCAGCCGTCGCGCGGGTTCGTCGTACCGGCCGGGGCCCAGGTCCGGATCGCGTGGAAGGATGAGCCTCACCATGTTGTGCAGATCAGAGTCAGTCAGCCGCCGGACCAGGGCGGGTTCCAGCACGTCGTACGGCGGTGACGTGACGGCACCGAGCGCGCTCACCTTGCCGGCCACGAACCGCCACGCGCGCAGCGGGTCGAGCCGCAGGGCGCCCCTCGAGTCCGGCCCGCTTGATGGCATGGGCGGAATCGTACGGGGGGAAGCATGACCACGGAACGGAAAGCGCCCGCACCGCTCTCGGCGTGTGACGAACCCCTCGCCAGCCGGTACGACGTGGCCCTGCTCGACCTGGACGGGGTCGTGTACGTCGGCCCGGATCCGGTCCCGGACGCGCCCGAGAACCTTCGGAAAGCTGCCAAGGAAGGCATGCGGATCGGCTACATCACCAACAACGCGAGCCGGCCGGCGCGGGTCGTCGCCGAACACCTCGCGTCGTTCGGGCTGGATGTGATCGCCGACGACGTGGTGACGTCCGCGCAGGCGGCGGCGAAGCTGATCGCGAGCGAGTTCCCCAAGGGGTCGCCGGTGCTCGTGGTCGGTGGTGAAGGGCTGTACACGGCCCTCGAGGAGTACGGGCTGAGTCCCGTCCGGAGCAGCGACGCGCGGCCGGTCGCCGTCGTCCAGGGGTTTCACCCGGATGTGAACTGGGTGATGCTCGCGGACGGCGCGCACGCGATTCACGAGGGCGCGAAGTGGTTCGCGACCAATCTGGATCTGACGATTCCGACCGCGGCCGGGATGGCGCCGGGGAACGGGACCCTGGTGCAGGCGATTCGCGCCGCTGTCGATGTGGATCCGGTCGTGGCCGGCAAGCCCGAGCCGCCGTTGCTCGAGACAAGCATCGAGCGGCTCAAAGCCCAGCGTCCGTTGATGATCGGGGACCGGCTGGACTCGGACATCGCCGGGGCGCACGCGGTCGGGATCGCGAGTCTGTGGGTCGCGACGGGTGTGAACGACGCGCATGACCTGGCCCGTGCCCCGAAGGACCAGCGGCCGACGTACATCGCGGCCGGGCTGGGTGCGCTCGCGGAGAAGCAGGCCGGCGTGACGGTCGACGGTGCGCGGCACACATGTGCGGGCTGGACCGCCGAGGTCGTGAACAACGCCGTGTCGGTGAAGGGCGAGGGCGCGCCGTACGACGGTCTGCGGGCGATCCTGTCCGCGGTGTGGGCCGCGGTCGACGCGCCGGCGAGACCGGCCCCGAAGCCGGCCAAGACCGCCGGTCGCACCCGTCGCCCGCTCCCGAAGCCCGCGCCGGCCCCCGGCACGATCGCCATCGACGCCGCCCTGCACCGGGTCGGCCTGGACAAATAGCCGCATGCCCCCTCAGCTGGAGGGTTGGGCCATTGGGGGGCGGGGCTGGGTGGTATTGCGGGGGTGAGGCGATACCGTTGCTGGGGACGAGCGAGGAGGCAGTCATGGTGTTGGACGCACTGCGCGGCTACGTACAGCTGGCGAGCGGGCTGACCGAGGTCACCCGGCAGAAGGCCCAGGCGGCCGCGAAGGCGCTGCTGCAGCAGACCGGCGCGGATTCGCTGACGACCGGGCTGACCAGCAAGGTGAGCGAGCTGACCGACGAGATCGTTGCCACCAGCAAGAGCAACCGTCAGCTCCTGCAGGCGATCGTGTCGAACGAGGTCGAGGGGGCGGTCGCGCGGCTCGGGTTCGTCCGCGCCGAGGAGGTCGCGGCGCTGACCCGCCGGGTGCGAGCGCTGGAGGGTGAGCTCGCCGAGACCCGCGGCACCGCGCCCGCCGCTGCCGCGCCTGCCGGTGACGAGCTGGAGGACGACGACTGGTCGGCACCGGTGCCGCACAAGGCCGCCAAGAAGGCGGCCGCGAAGAAGGCTGCGAAGAGGGCACCGGCCGCGAAGAAGGCGGCCGAGAAGCCGGCGAAGAAGGCGTGACATGACCGAGCATCCAGGCGAGCAGTTCCCGCCGGACGTGGACCCTGACGTCGAGCCGGGCTTCGCACCCGACCCGTCCGAGGAAACGCCCGCCCTCCCCGACTACGACACCGAACCAGGCCCGCAGAACCACGCGTACGCCGAGGCCGAGGCCGACACCGAAGCAGCCTTCGAAGCGTCGCTGGACGAATCAGCCGCCGCTGAGACGGTTGAGGAGCACGCGCATGTGGACCCGGCCGAGGTGGAGTTCGGTCCCGAGTTCGCGCGGTCCCCGGGCCAGGAGCACGAACACTCCTTCCTGGCCGAGTCCGCCGAGGATCCCGCTCCGCGCGAGCAGGGGCATCCTCTCGTGGAGGAGACGATGTCCCGGCTGGACGAGTTGCGCGACCGGCCGGTGAGCGAGCATGCCGAGGTGTACGCCGACCTGCACGAGCGACTGCAGAGTGCCTTGGTCGAGGCTGACGCCGAGCACGGTGACCGAGGCCAGACGGTCTGAGTGGCCAAGGGAGTCAAGCGATCGCGGCTCGACGCCGAGTTGGTACGACGCGGTCTCGCGCGGTCTCGTGAGCACGCGAGCGACCTGATCGCGGCCGGCAAGGTGAAGGTGTCCGGGACCGTGGCCTCCAAGCCCGCGACCGGTGTCGGCGCCGACGCACCGATCCTCGTCGACACGTCCGAGACGGACGACCCCGGCTATGCGAGCCGTGGTGCGCACAAGCTGATCGGTGCCCTCGAAGCCTTCGACCAGGTGCAGGTCAAGGGCCGCCGATGCCTCGACGCGGGCGCGTCCACCGGCGGATTCACCGACGTACTGCTCCGCAACGAAGCAGCTCAGGTGATCGCCGTCGACGTCGGCTACGGCCAGCTGGTGTGGTCGTTGCAGACCGACGAGCGCGTCACGGTGATGGACCGGACCAACGTCCGCACGCTGACCCTCGACGACATCGGTGGTGAACCGGTCGATCTGGTCGTCAGCGACCTCAGCTTCATCTCGCTCACGCTCGTCCTGCCGGCGCTGATCGGTGTGGTCAAGCCGGACGGCGATCTGATGCTGATGGTGAAGCCGCAGTTCGAGGTGGGTAAGGAGCGGCTCGGGAAGGGTGGCGTGGTCCGCGACCCGGAGCTCCGCGCGGACGCCGTACGCGGAGTGGCGGCCAAGGCCCGGGAACTCGGCTGGGGACTCGCAGGCGTCGCAGCCAGCCCATTGCCTGGTCCGTCAGGAAATGTCGAATACTTCCTGTGGATACGCCGATCAGCGTCGCCCCTCGATGAGACGATGCTCCAGAGCGCTATCCAGAATGGTCCACAGTGAGAGGTGGGGTCCTAGGTGGGTGAGCACGAGCCGCGGCGCGTGCTGCTGGTGACGCACACCGGGCGGGAACTGGCGGTGGAGGTGGCGCGCGAGGCACACCGGCTGCTGACCGGCGCCGGCATGCAGGTCCGGCTGCTCGGCGACGAGGCCGAGGCGCTCAAGCTCGACCCGGTGGAGACCGTCGACGACCACGAGAAGGCGGCGCTGGACGTCGAGCTGATCATGGTGCTCGGTGGCGACGGCTCGATCCTGCGCGGTGCCGAGCTGGCCCGCCCGCACGGTACGCCGGTGCTCGGCGTGAATCTCGGTCACGTCGGGTTCCTGGCCGAGGCCGAGGTGGACGACCTGGAGCGGATCGTCCAGGTGGTGGTGGACCGCAGCTACACGGTCGAGGAGCGGATGACGCTGGCCGTCGAGGTCCGGCTGGCCGGCGAGCTGATCTTCGACACCTGGGCGCTGAACGAGGCGAGTGTGGAGAAGGCGGCCCGCGAGCGGATGCTCGAGGTGCTGGTGGAGGTCGACGACCGCCCGCTGTCGCGCTGGGGCTGCGACGGCGTCGTGGTGGCGACCCCCACCGGGAGTACGGCGTACGCGTTCTCCGCGGGTGGTCCGATCGTCTGGCCCGAGGTCGAGGCGATCCTGATGGTGCCGCTCAGCGCGCACGCGCTGTTCTCGCGGCCGATCGTGGTGGCGCCGACGTCGCGGCTGTCGATCGAGCTGATCCCGTCCTGGCACGGGCGCGGTGTGCTGTGGTGTGACGGCCGCCGGATGGTCGAGGTGCCGCCGGGCGCCGAGATCGAGGTGCGGCGCGGAACGACCCCGGTCCGGCTGGCCCGGGCGCACGAGGCGCCCTTCACCGACCGGCTGGTGGCGAAGTTCGATCTCCCGGTGCTCGGCTGGCGTGGGGCCGCCGAACGCAAACGCAACGGCAACACCCAACAGGAGACCTAGACATGCTGTCCGAAATCCGCATCACCGGGTTGGGCGTGATCGAGGACGCCACGCTGGACCTCGATCCGGGGTTCACCGCGGTCACCGGCGAGACCGGGGCCGGCAAGACGATGGTCGTGACCGGGGTGAACATGCTGCTCGGCGGCCGGGCGGACAGCGGCCTGGTGCGGCACGGCACCCGTCGGGCGCGGGTCGAGGGCCGGGCCAGCGGCGTACCGAAGTCGATCGTGCAGCAGGCCGAGGACCGTGGCGGTGAGCTGGACGACGACGAGTTGCTGATCGCCCGCGAGCTCTCCGCGGAGGGCCGGTCCCGGGCGTTCCTCGGCGGCGCGTCCGTCCCGGTGTCCGTGCTGGGTGAGGTGTCCGGCGACCTGGTCGCGATCCACGGACAGGCCGACCAGTGGCGTCTGCTGCAGCCCGCGCGGCAACGCGAAACCCTGGACACGTTCGCCGGCAAGCCCCTGCTCGTGCCCCTGCAGGAGTACGCCGCGGCCTACAAGCGGCACCGCGAGGTCGAGGCCGAGCTGACCGAGCTGACCACCCGGCAACGCGATCGCCTCGCCGAGGCGGACCTGCTCCGCTTCGGCCTGGACGAGGTCGCGAAGGCCGAGCCCTTGCCGGGCGAGGACATCGAGCTCGCCGCCGAGGAGGACCGCCTCGCGTACGCCGACGGCCTGCGGACCGCGGCCACCACGGCAGCCGACGCCCTCGCCACCGAGGACATGGACTCCACCCGGCCGAACGACGTGATCGGGCTGCTCGCCCTGACCAAGCAGGTCCTGGATGCGGAGCGCCGGCACGACCCCAAGCTGGCCGAGCTGGCGGACCGGGCCGGCGAGCTCGGGTACCTGGCCGCCGATCTGGCCGGCGAACTGTCGTCGTACGCCGCTGATGTCGACACCGACCCGGCTCGGCTGGCGGTGGTGAGCGAGCGGCGATCGTTGCTGACCGGTCTGGTTCGCAAGTACGGCGCTGAGCAGGGCACCGTGGACGAGGTCCTCGAATGGACGAAGCGGTCCGCGACTCGCCTGGCCGAGCTGGACGGTAGCGATGAGCGGGTCGAATTGCTCACCGCTGAGCTGGCTGAGCTGGACGCGGGGCTCGCCGACCTGGGCCGGCAGATGCGCGAGGCCCGGATCGAGGCCGCGGAGCGGCTCGGCGTCCTGGTGTCCGAGGAGCTGACCGGTCTGGCGATGCCGCACGCGAAGCTGTCGGTCGAGGTGCACGAGACCACCGCCGGACCGTTCGGGATCGACGAGGTCGAGTTCTGCTTCGCGGCGAACCCGGGGAGCCCGGCGCGCCCGCTGCAGAAGGCCGCGTCCGGTGGTGAACTCTCCCGGGTGATGCTCGCGCTCGAGGTGATCCTGTCCGACACGCACCCGGTGCCGACGCTGGTGTTCGACGAGATCGACGCCGGGATCGGCGGCCGCGCCGCGGTCGAGGTGGGCAAGCGGCTGGCCCGGCTGGCGGAGAAGACCCAGGTGATCGTGGTGACGCACCTGCCGCAGGTGGCCGCGTTCGCGGACCGTCACGCCATGGTGCTGAAGAGCGACGACGGCTCGGTCACGACGAGTGGTCTGGTCGCGCTCGACGACGATGCCCGGTTGAAGGAACTGTCGCGGATGATGGCCGGCCTGGAGAACTCCGACGCCGCCCAGGCCCATGCGGAGGAACTCCTCGCCCTCGCCGCGGAACGCCACAAACCCCGGCGAAAGAAGCGCTGAATACCGGCCGCACGTCGTTCGAAAGGACGATTTTGACGCAGCGTTACTGTTATTTCAGTGCGTGAACAAGGGCCTGCCCGGGTAAATGGCCAGGGAAGGGGCTCTTGACATGGCAGGATGAGAGCGCGATGAAACTGCCCAGCCTGCGGAGAGCGCGACCTACTGAACTGCCCGGGACCGCCGGAGTGGTCCGGCTCGATCGGCGTACCAAGAATCTCACGAAACGGCTGAAGCCGGGCGAGATCGCGGTCATCGACCATGTCGATCTGGACCGGGTCAGCGCCGAGGCACTCGTCGACTGCAAGGTCGCCGCGGTGGTGAACGTCGCCGACTCGATCAGCGGCCGCTATCCGAACCTCGGTCCGGAGATCCTCGTCGAGGCCGGGATCCCGCTGGTCGACGGGGTCGGCCGCGAGGTGTTCTCGATCCTGCACGAGGGCGAGCGGGTGCGGCTGCACGAGGGCTCGCTCTACCGCGGCGAGGAAGTCGTCGCCAAGGGCGTCACGCAGGACAGCCAGACTGTCGCGGAGTTGATGGACGAGGCCCGGTCGGGGCTGTCCAGCCAGCTCGAGGCCTTCACCGCCAACACCCTCGAGTACCTGCGGCGCGAACGCGACCTGCTCCTCGACGGTGTCGGCGTCCCCGAGATCCACACGCCGATGGACGGCAAGCACGTGCTGATCGTGGTCCGCGGGTACGACTACCGCGAGGACCTGGTCGCCCTGCGGTCGTACATCCGCGAGTACCGGCCGGTGCTGATCGGGGTCGACGGCGGCGCCGACGCTCTGGTGGAGAACGGGTACGCCCCGGACCTGATCGTCGGCGACATGGACTCGGTGCGGGACGACACGCTGAAGAGCGGCGCCGAGGTCGTCGTGCACGCGTACCGCGACGGCCGCGCGCCCGGCTCGGAGCGGCTGGAGCGGCTCGGGGTCGACTCGATCGAGTTCCCGGCCACCGGCACCAGCGAGGATGTCGCGATGCTGCTGGCCGACTCCAAGGGTGCCTCGCTGATCGTCGCGGTCGGCACGCACAACTCGCTGGTGGAGTTCCTCGACAAGGGACGCTCCGGGATGGCGAGCACCTTCATCACCCGGCTGCGGGTCGGCGCCAAGCTGGTGGACGCCAAGGGTGTCGGCCGGCTGTACCGCAGCCGTGTGTCGACCTTCCAGGTGGTCGCGCTGGCCGTGGCCGGCCTGTTCGCACTCGGCATGGCGTTGGTCGCGATCGGCGCCGACGACGTGCTCTGGTCGATCCTGCGGGCGCGCTGGAGCGACTTCGTCTACTGGATCCGGGAGCTGTTCACGTGATCGACTTTCGCTACCACATCGTCTCGATCGTGGCGATCTTCTTCGCCCTGGGCGCCGGTGTGGTGCTCGGTTCCGGCCCGCTGAAGGGCGCCGGCAACGAGCTCGTCCAGGCCCAGGCCGAGAAGGACCGGCAGCAGCTGGCCGACGCGCGGGCCGAGCTGGTCCAGGTGAAGGCCCTGGACAAGTATCGCGACGACTTCGTCGCCAAGGTCACGACCGGGCTGACCGACGGCAAGCTGACCGGCAAGAAGATCGTGGTCGTCACGATGCCGAACGCCGACGGCGACCTGACCACGTCGATCCAGGACGAGTTGGAGAAGGCCGGCGGCCAGGTGACCACGAAGGTGGCGCTGGACGCCAAGCTCTTCGACCCCGGTCAGCGCCAGCTGGTCGAGTCGCTGGTCACCCAGCTCGTCACCGCGGACATCCAGTTCCCGGCCGACAGTACGACGTACCAGCGGGCCGGACTGATCCTGGCCCGGGGGGTCGCGGCCAAGGAGGAAGGCAAGCCCGCCGACGCCGACTCGACCAAGATCCTCAGCGGACTGACCGGCGCGAAGCTGTTGTCGCTGAAGCCGTCGCAGATCAAGGACCGGGCCAGTCTGATCGTCGTCGTGGCCGCCAAGCCGCCGACGCCGACGCCGGACAACTCGACGTACAACGACTCCGTCGACTTCATCCAGGGTCTGGATGAGGGCAGCGGCGGTGTCGTCGTGGCCGGTACGCCGGAGACCGCGCAGAACGGCGGTCTGATCAAGGCCTTGCGGAGTGACTCCGACGCGTCCAAGATCGTTTCCTCGGTGGACGTGGCCGACCTCCCCTCCGGGCAGATGACAGTCGTCTTCGCGCTGGTCGAGCAGGCGAGTGGCAAGGCGGGGCACTACGGCGCCGTCGACGCCAAGAACGGCGTCGCGCCGTCGGCCGTACAGACGAAGGACAACTGACGTGGGAATTCTCAGCGCTGCCGTCGCGGCAGCCGCCACCGCCGCGCTCGAACGCGCCGCGGACAAGCTGCCGAAGGAGAACCGGGCGCCGTTCGAGCGGACCAACCATCGTGGTGAACCGGTCACGTTGCTGGAGGGACCGATCGCGGTCCTCGGCGCGCTGGCCGGGGTCGCAGCATCGAAGTCCGACGGCAAGGTCAAGGCGGCCGCGCTGCTCGCGGGCTCGGTGTCGGGTGCGGTCGGTGCGTACGACGATCTGCGCGGCACCACGCAGGCCAAGGGTTTCCGCGGCCACCTCAGCGCGTTGAAGCGTGGTGAAGTGACCAGCGGCGCGGTGAAGATCCTCGGCGTCGGTGCGGCCGGCCTCGCTGCCGCGGCGCTGCTGCCGCGCAAGTCCGGCGGTGTGAAGGCGGTCGCCGGAATCGTTGCCGACGGCGCCTTGATCGCCGGCACCGCCAACCTGACCAACCTGCTCGACCTGCGTCCCGGTCGTGCGCTGAAGGCGGTCGCCGCGGTGAACGCGCCGCTCGCGGTCGTGAACGGCCCGGCCGGCGCGGTCGTCGGAGCAGCCGTGGCCTCGGCGCCGTCCGACCTCGGTGAGCGTTCGATGCTGGGCGACTGCGGCGCGAACGGCCTCGGCGCCATCACCGGTACGGCGCTCGCCGCAGCGCTCCCGCGGCCACTCAAGACTCTGGTGCTGGGCGCGGTCGTCGCGCTGAACCTGGCGAGCGAGAAGGTCAGCTTCACCAAGGTCATCGCAGGCAACCCGGTCCTGGACAAGATCGACCAGTGGGGCCGACGACCCAGGTGAGCGAGGACGGCTCGGCCGGCCGGCCGAGCGCGGGAGCGCGCGTAGCGCAGGCGGCTCTGCTCGTTGCCGGGATCACTGTGCTCGCCCGAATTGCCGGCTTCGGCCGCTGGCTCGTCTTCTCGAAGACGGTCGGGGCCGGTTGTCTCGCCGAGGCCTACACCACGGCGAATCAGCTGCCGAACATTCTGTTCGAGGTGGTCGCCGGCGGAGCGCTCGCCGGAGTGGTCATCCCGGTGCTGGCCGGGCCGGTGGCGCGGGGCGACCGAGCCGCGCAGGGGCGGATCATCGGCGCGCTCTTCTCGTGGTCCTTTCTCTTGCTGGCGCCGTTCGCCTTGCTGGCTTGGGTTCTCGCAGGTACCTACACGGACGCGATGCTGGACCCCGGTGCGGAGTGCGGTGGTTCGGCGGCGACTGCGACCCGGATGCTGGCGATCTTCGTGCCGCAGGTGTTCGGCTACGCGATCGCGGTGATCGCGACCGCGGTTCTCCAATCCCACAAGCGTTTCGCGGCTGGTGCGCTGGCGCCGTTGATCTCGAGCCTGGTGGTTGTTGCCACGTATTTCCTCTTCGCGGCAGCGGCCCCCAGAGCCGACGCGGCCTCACGGAGTGCCGCCAACCTGCTGGCTTGGGGTACGACGGCCGGAGTGGCCGCACTGGCGCTCACAGTCCTCGTGCCGATGCTGTTCCTGCGCCTGCCGATCAGACCCACACTGCGACTGGACGCTGGCGTCGGTCCGGTGCTCCGAAGGCTCGCACTGGCCGGCCTGGCGGTCCTGATCGCACAGCAGCTCACCTTCGTCGTCACCACCTACCTGGCCAACCACAGGGGTGTTGCGGGCAGCATTGCCGTCTACACCTGGGCCAACGCGATCTACCTGCTCCCGTACGCCGTACTCGCGGTGCCGATCACCACGGCGGTGTTCCCGCGGCTCGCTGCGACGCATGAGTCACGGGAGCGCTTCGACTTCTACGCGTCGGGCTCAACGCGCGCGGTGATGCTGGCCGGCGGCGCAGGAGCAGCCTTGCTGGTCGGGACCGCTGTCCCAGTGGCACGCATCTTCGCGTACGACGACGGCGCGGTGCACGAGGCCAGGGCATCTTCGCTGAGTCACGCGCTGGTCGCCTTCGCACCTGCTGCCATCGGTTTCGCGGTCCTGATGCATGTCGGCCGCGTGCTTTACGCGCGGCACTCCGGTCGCGAGATGGCGATCGTGACGTCGGCGGCCTGGGTGCTGGTCGCCGTTGCCGGGGTGGTGCTGACAGCCAAGTGGGACGCGGTGCCGGCGTTGGCAGCAGCCATGTCGGTCGGCATGGTGGCAGGCGCTGTTGTCCTACTCGTCGTGCTGCAGCGTGAAGCCGGGCCTGGTGTGCTGTCCGGACTGACCCGTGCCACCCTTGCCGCAGTAGTCGGCGCAGCGCTGGCCGGTGCTGCAGGCTGGGCGGTCGCCCTGCCGGCCGACGACGCCGGAGTGGGCGAGGCACTCGTGTTCGGCGTGCTGTCGGGTCTGGCGGTTGTCATCGTGTACGCCGCGGTCGCGGTGGTCCTGGATCGCGCGGATGCCCGCGCACTGTTCCGTCGGCGTCTGGTGGAGGAGAAGCAATGAGGATCGGGCTGCTGCTCGCGGAGTCGCGCGGCGGGATCGGGCAGCATGTCGCATCGCTCGTGCCTCGCTTCATCGACGCCGGGCACGAGGTGGTCGTGTGTGCGCCGCCAGGTACCGCGGAGCACTTCGACTTCGGCGCTGCGACGATCGTCACGCAGGCGCCGGCGCTGCGTGGGTCCGATGTGATCCATGCGCACGGCTATCGCGCCGGCATGGCCGCACTGCGGGACCGGTCGCGGTTGCGGCCGCTTGTGGTCAGCTGGCACAACGCGGTGATCGCACCCGGACCGCGTGGGTTCGTGATGCGGTTGGGCCAGCGCCTGGTCGCCAGGGGCGCGGACCTGACTCTGGGCGCCTCCAGCGACCTCGTGGACCTGGCGAAGAGCCTGGGCGCCCGGGATGCCCGTCTGGCGCCTGTGGCGGCTCCTGCGATTCCTCAGGTCCGCACGCCGGCTGCGGACGTGCGCCAAGCACTGGGCGTGGGCCAGCAGCCCCTGGTCCTCACAGTGGGTCGGTTGGCTCCGCAGAAGGACTATCCGACCCTGCTGTCCGTCGCTGCCCAGGTGCAGGAGTCGACTCCGGACGCCGTGTTCGTGGTCGTCGGTGATGGGCCGCTGCGCGAGAACCTGCAGGCCCGGATCGACGCCGAGCATCTGCCGGTGCGGCTGCTCGGACATCGGTCCGATGTGGCCGATCTCCTGGGTGCCGCCGATGTGTTCTTGCTCACATCGCACTGGGAGGCCCGGGCCCTGGTGATACAGGAGGCGATGCAGGTCGGCGTACCGGTGGTGGCGACCGCGGTCGGCGGCATCCCCGAGCTGGTCGAGGGCAGCGCTGTCCTCGCGTTTCCCGGTGATGCGGACGGGTTGGCCGACGGCGTTCGGGCGGTGCTGGCGGAGCCCGAGACCGCGAACGGTATGCGGACGCGGGGCCGGGAGTTGGCCGCCAGATGGCCGGACGAGGACGCGGTGGCGAAGAATCTGCTGGACATCTATGCGGGTCTCGTCGCGACCAGGGGTTGACAAGAGGTAGGCTGAAGGCCCGTGGACAGGGCTTCGAACTTCCAGCAGACCAAGCACGTTTTCGTCACCGGTGGTGTGGCGTCCAGCCTCGGCAAGGGGCTGACAGCGTCAAGCCTCGGCAGTCTGCTGACGGCACGGGGCATCCGGGTGACCATGCAGAAGCTGGATCCATATCTGAACGTGGATCCCGGCACCATGAACCCGTTCCAGCACGGCGAGGTGTTCGTCACCAACGACGGCGCCGAGACCGACCTGGACATCGGTCACTACGAGCGCTTCCTCGACCGGGACCTCTCCCAGGTCGCCAACGTGACCACCGGACAGGTCTACTCGAGCGTGATCGCCAAGGAGCGGCGCGGCGAGTACCTCGGTGACACCGTCCAGGTGATCCCGCACATCACCAACGAGATCAAGGAACGGATGCTGGCGATGGCCGGCCCGGACGTGGACGTCGTACTCCACGAGATCGGCGGCACGGTCGGCGACATCGAGTCGCTGCCGTTCCTGGAGGCGGCCCGGCAGGTCCGGCACGACGTCGGCCGCGACAACGTGTTCTTCCTGCACATCTCGCTGGTCCCGTACCTCGCCCCGAGCGGCGAGCTGAAGACCAAGCCGACCCAGCACTCGGTCGCCGCGCTGCGCTCGATCGGTATCGCCCCGGACGCGGTCGTCTGCCGCGCCGACCGGCCGATCCCGGACGGCGTGAAGCGGAAGATCTCGCTGATGTGCGACGTCGACCAGGAGGCCGTGGTGGCCGCCGTCGACTCGCCGAGCATCTACGACATCCCGAAGGTGCTGCACACCGAGGGCCTCGACGCGTACGTCGTCCGCCGCCTGAACCTCCCGTTCCGCGATGTCGACTGGACCCGCTGGGACGAGCTGCTGCGCGTCGTGCATCACCCGAAGGACAACGTCACCGTCGCGCTGGTCGGCAAGTACATCGACCTTCCGGACGCGTACCTGTCGGTCGCGGAGGCGCTGCGGGCCGGCGGTTTCGACAACGACGCGCGGGTGAACCTGCGCTGGATCGCCTCTGACGAGTGCGCCACGCCGGAGGCGGCCGCGCGGCTGCTCGGTGACGTCGACGCGATCTGCATCCCGGGCGGTTTCGGCGTCCGCGGCATCGAGGGCAAGATCGGCGCGATCCGGTTCGCCCGCGAGCAGGGCATCCCGATCCTCGGTCTGTGCCTCGGCCTGCAGTGCATGGTGATCGAGGTGGCCCGCGACCTGGCCGGCCTGGTGGAGGCGAACTCCAGCGAGTTCGACCCGGACGCCGAGCAGCCGGTGATCGCGACGATGGAGGAGCAGAAGGACATCGTGTCCGGTTCCGGCGACCTGGGCGGCACCATGCGGCTCGGCCTCTATCCGGCGAACCTGGCCGACGGCTCGATCGTCCGCGGCCTGTACGGTGCTCCGTCCGTGCAGGAGCGGCACCGGCACCGCTACGAGGTCAACAACGCGTACCGGGACAAGCTGGAGACAGCCGGCCTGGTGTTCAGCGGACTGTCGCCGGACAACGAGCTGGTCGAGTTCATCGAGCTGGACCGCTCGCAGCACCCGTACTTCGTCGCCACCCAGGCGCACCCGGAGCTGCGGTCCCGGCCGACCAAGCCGCACCCGCTGTTCTCCGGGCTGATCGCGGCCGCCCTGGTCCGCCAGCGCGAGTCCCGGCTGCCGGTCGAGGAGCCCGCCGTCACGAAGAAGGCGCCGGCCGGCAAGACCGCGGTCAAGACTCGATGAAGGACCACCCAGAGCTGCGATTCGGTGCCGGTCTGGCCGACGTCCGTGAGCAGTGGCCGGTCTCCTCGTCGGAGGTCGTGCACACGACCGGTCGAGTCATCTCGGTACGGCGGGACACCGTCGCCCCACCGGGTCAGGACTCGTTCGTGCGCGATGTCGTCGTACACCCCGGTGCGGTGGGTGTGGTTGCCCTGGACGAGGACAACCGGATGCTGCTGGTGCGCCAGTACCGGCACCCGGTCGGCTACCGGCTGCTCGAGCCACCGGCCGGACTGCTCGACGTCCAGGGGGAGCAGTACCGCCTGGGCGGTGAGCGCGAGCTGTGGGAGGAGACCGCGACCAAAGCCGCCGACTGGCGCATCCTGGTCGACGCGTTCACGTCGCCCGGCATGACCACCGAAGCGATCCGCATCTTCCTGGCCCGCGACCTGTCACCCGACGACGAGTCCTACGACCGCCTCCACGAGGAGGCCGACATGGAAACCGTCTGGGCCCCGCTGATCGACGTCGTCGGCGCCGTCCTGGCCGGCCACCTCCAGAACCCCATCCTCGTCATGGGCTCCCTCGCCGCCTGGACCGCCCTCAACGGCCCCGGCTTCGAATCCCTCCGGCCGGCAGACTCCCCCTGGCCCGCGAAGGATAGTTAGCGCACGACTTTGGTCCCGTCCGGCAGAGGACTAAGTCCCTGCCGGGCGGTTCCGCCCGCGCGGAATCTGGGAGCAACAGCGGGTTCCGCGGAGGTGACCAGATGAAGGGCAGCTACATCCATTGGGGCGTCATCCAGATCTCGGTGACGAACCTGGTGATCATCGTGGCGATGATCGTCGTCTTCGGACTGGCCCTCGTCGTCCCGTTCCCGACGGGCCGTTCGGACGATGACGACGAGGCCGGATCATGACCTCGATCGTCAGCCGTACGGCGGCCGGGGGACAGTCGCAGCCGGGTTCACGGAACTGGACAGCGCGTCTCCGCGCCCGGCTCGGACGGGTCGTCCCACCTGGTCAGCTGTTGCCGGACCGGCAACCGGCGTACGTCAGCTCCTGGATCTATGTCTTCGGTGTGCTGACACTGGCCGCCTTGCTGACGGTGCTGGCCTCCGGGGTGGTGCTGACGGTGGGCGGTGCGGCCTGGTGGCACACGTCGTCGGTCGGACACTTCGTGAACTCGCTGCACCTGTGGAGCGTGGAGCTGTTCTTCGCGTTCATGGTGATCCACCTGTGGGGGAAGTTCTTCATGGCCGCATGGCGTGGGCGGCGGGGACTGACCTGGATGACCGGGGTCGTCGCGTTCCTGGGTTCGATCGGCACCGCGTTCACCGGATACCTGTCGCAGTCGAACTTCGACTCGCAATGGATCAGTGGTCAGGCCAAGGACGGCCTGAACTCGGTCGGCATCGGCGCCTGGTTCAATGTGCTCAATCCGGGTCAGATGCTGCTGTGGCACGTCGCTCTGCTCCCCGGGTTGCTGGGGATCCTGGTGGTCGCGCATGTCGTGCTGGTCCGCCGGCACGGTGTCGTCCCGCCGATCGACGCGGAGTCGCCGACGGCAGCGGAGGCTGACGAGTCCGGCGAGGAGGGCCTGCGATGAACGCGACCTCGACACCGTCCCGGGCCCGGCGCGACCGGACCCCGGATGCCCACGACTTTCCCACCCGTTCCTACGACCTGGTCAAGGAGTTCGTCCTGGCGCTGGCCGTCGTGGTTGTCCTGACAGTTCTCCTGGCGGTGGTGTTCTCGTCACCGGACGAGAAGTCGATCAGCCTGGCGGACTGGGCGAACAAGGCACCGAACGACGTCGTGGCGACTGCCGCCGGTGAACTGGCCGGCACGACCACGAGTGCCGAGTACGGCCCGCCGTACAACACCGCCGGGTCCGGACAGGTCGTGGGTCCGCTCGCGCTGCAGCAGTGGGCAGGGGTGCGGATTCCGGTGGACTCCGCGCAGGATCTGGTCATCACACCGCTGCGCGGCGTGACTGACGACCCCGCGCTGACAAGCGCACTGGCCCGCTGGAGCGCGGCGACCCCGGAGCACCGGCAGACCTGGGCTGCGACCTATGCCGACGCGCTCGCCGCGGCACCGGACACCAACGCCTCCGCTGTCCCGGTCGTGCCCGCCGAAGGCCCGGTTCCGGTCCTGACGGCGAGCTTCCTGCGGTTGGCCCGGAGCGGCGGACTCGAAGGCGCACTAGATGCCAAGGGCAACTTCTACAAGGGCGATGCCACCCGTGGGCTGTTGCTGCTGTCCGACGGCGCCTACCTCGAGGACCAGGCGCGGGCGCGGAATCTCGGCGGCGACCAGTGGGGCATGATGAACGAGACCGGGAACTACCCGGGACAGCCCTGGATGTGGCTCTACACGTTCTGGTACCAGGTCAAACCCTTCTCGACCTCGGACAACGCCGACGCCCAGGTCTGGGCGCTGATGATGGTGCTGTCCCTCGGGCTGGTGCTCGTGCCGTTCATCCCCGGGATCCGCTCGATCCCGCGCTGGGTGCCGCTCCACCGGCTCGTCTGGCGCGACTACTACCGTCAGCACCCGCCCCGCTGACCCAGCCCGGCGCCGAACGCCTCGCCGCCGTCCTCCGCGAGGGCGGCGGCGACCACCCGTGCGCCGGCCGCCAGTTCCTCGGCGGGGACCTTCGGCAGCATGTCGTCCCACGCCGCGATCATTGCCCCACGCAACTGCATCATCCCGGCCGGCCGCGCCAGGAACCACAGATGGAAGTGCTCACTCCCATCACCCCACCGGTTGAAGTGCGTCCGCCCGACACTGTCGATCCGCCTGATCGCGTTCGCCACCCGCTGGATCATCGGGCCGAGCGTCGCGGTGAGCTCGGGCGGCAGATTGTCCAGCCGGTAGTGCTCCCGCGGCTCGAGCAGCGCCACGAACGGCAGCCCACCGGCCGCGAACCCGCTCTTGAGGTGCCACTGGTCGTCCCGCCAGATCACGAACCCGTCCGGATCCTCACACTTCGGGCACGAACCCCCGCCGGGCTCACCGCGCCGCGGCGGCTCCGGTAGTACCGGGTCGGCCAGTGGCACCACCTGGACGTCGCCCTCGAACGGGAAGAACGGTCCGCCCAGCAACGGCTCGGCTGACATGCGTTCGCCGTACGGAAGTCTGCGGTGGTAGTCGGACGGGAGTTCGGTCATGCGCACATTCTGCCTGCCGGCCGTCTCACGTTCGCAGTGGCCGGATCGAGAAGGAGGCAGCGGTACGTACACTAACGATTCGTACACTAATCAATGAGGAGGAACGATGGCGCGAGAGCAGGTGCTGGTCGACGGTGACTGGCTGGAGAAGCGGCTGGACGACCCCGCCGTGGTGGTCTTCGAGGTGGACGAGAACAGCCAGGCGCACGCCGATCGGCACATCCCCGGCGCGCTCGCCCTCGACTGGCGAGCCGACCTGCAGGACCCGCTCCGCCGGGACCTGATCGGCCAGGACGCCTTCGAGGAACTGCTGACCACGCACCAGGTCACGCCGGACGACACCGTGATCCTGTACGGCGGGGACAACAACTGGTTCGCGGCCTACGCGTACTGGTATTTCAAGCTCTACGGTCATCGGGACGTGCGCCTCCTCGACGGAGGCACCAAGCGCTGGCAGCTCGATGGACGAGTGCTGACGGATGCGCCGGCCGCCCGTGCCCGCAATCCCCGGCCGGCCGCCTACCAGGCCCAGCCCGCGGACGCGAACCTGCGGGCCTACCGCGACGACGTCATCGCCGCCATCGGCCGGGACAGCATCCTCGACGTCCGGTCGCCGGCGGAGTTCTCCGGCGAGATCCTGGCGCCGGCGCACTTCCCGCAGGAGCAGCCGCAGGTCCCCGGGCACGTCCCCGGCGCGATCAACGTGCCGTGGTCCCAGGCCGTGGCCGACGACGGCACCTTCCTCGCCGACTCACGGCTTCGCGAGCTGTACGCCGGTGCCGGGCTCTCGCTGACCGGACCCGGCGAGGCTGCCGCCGACATCGTCGTCTACTGCCGGATCGGTGAGCGCAGTGCGCACAGCTGGTTCGTCCTGCACGAGCTCCTGGACCAGCCGTCGGTGCGGAACTATGACGGTTCCTGGGTCGAGTACGGCTCGCTGATCGGCGTACCGGTCGAGCTGTGACCCGGCCTGTACGGGCGTTGCAGCGAGCTGCAACGCCCGTGCAACAGGCCGGCGGACCATCTGATCACGACCCCTCAGCTCCGGGAGATCAGATGAGCATCGCCAGCGAACGACACTGGACCACCGACCTCGTCACAGCCTTGTGCCAGCAGCTCTACGCCCTGGCACGACGCGAGGAGGAGGCCGCCGCCAACCTTGCCTCGCGGACGCCGTACTGGGCGTCGCTCCCGCCGTCGGTCGAGGCACATCGCGTCGCGGCCCGGCTGCTGCGCGACGATGCGGACCGCCTCGAGTTCGAGTCCCGTCCCTGGGGCGTCCCGATCTGAGGAGGTGGACCCATGCTGATCGAAAGCTCAGAGGTGGACCAGGTGGTGCTGGTGTGCGGCTCGGACGATTGTGGCGGCCGCGAGGCTGACCACGAGTCCGAGACCGTGGCGTACTGGGAGACGCCCGACTCCGGCACCCTGGTCACCCGGAAAACCTGCCGCCGGTGCAGCCTGGCGACGATCATCCGGCGATGGGTCGGGCCCGCCCGTCCACCGTCGCACGACTGCGGCTACTACAGCGACTCGTCTGGTCTCTGTTCCTACTGCACCTGCTGATGGTCCTGGCCCAACTCCGGCACGACCTCGTGATGCGGGTCCGCACCTCGACCGCCCTGGTCGACGAGTGTTTGACCCGGATCGCCGAGCTCGACCCGCGGCTGGGCGCCGTACTGGCGTTGAATCCGCAGGCGGGAAGCGATGGCGCGGCGGCCGACGAGCATCTCCGGCGGACGGGCGAACCGCTCGGCCCGTTGCACGGCATCCCGATCCTGGTGAAGGACGTGTTCGAGACGCGAGGGATTCCCACGAGCTTCGGGTGCCGCGCCTTTCGCGACCACGTTCCGGCAGACGACGCGGAGGTCGTACGGCGACTGAGGTCGGCCGGAGCCATCATCCTCGGCAAGACCGCGACCCCGGACTTCGCGATGTCGTGGCTGTCCGACTCGTCAACCGGGATCAACGCCGTCAACAGTCGATCGGAATGGCATGAAGCCGGCGGCTCGAGCAGTGGATCTGCAGTGGCCGTTGCGGCCGGGCTTGCACCGGTAGCGCTTGGGTCCGACACGGGAGGGTCCGTGCGGGTGCCGGCGTCGTTCAACGGGGTCGTCGGGATGCGTCCGACGACAGGCCTCGTACCGACGGGTGGGATGGCCGCACTCGTGTCGATGCAGGACATCCCGGGTCCGCTGAGCACGTGCGTCGATGATGCCGCGGTCCTGCTGGAAGTGCTGGCGGGGCAGCGATGGGACGAAGCTCCGCGGCGGCTGGAAGGCTGTCGACTCGGTGCGCTCGTGTTCCCCGACTGTCCGATGGGATGGGACGGCTCAGAGCAGGTGTCTGCGGTATTCGACGATGCACTCGCTCGTCTGCGCTCCTACGGGGTTCAGATCGTCGACCGGGTCCAGGTGCCGAAGCTCGGGGAGCTCCTTCGGGAGAGCTCGCCGTACCTGGTGGCGGCGCGGGAGGACATCGACGCCTTCTTGGCCTCGCGTGGCAGCAGATCCTTCAGCGACCTGTACGAAGAGGGTGTCTTCCCCGATGAGCTGGATCTCGCCGAGTTGCTCGCGACGCGATCGTCACCTGGAGCTCAGGCCCGGGCCGAGCTGCGGGCCGCGCGGAGTCGGCTGGGTGACACGGTCGTGGACGCCATGGCAGGTCAGGGATTGGATGCCCTCGTCTACCCGAGCGTTCGGGTCCCGGCGCCACGGTGGGATCGCGATCGATTGCGGCTGCCGAGCCGGCGCCTGCCGGTCAATACCCTGGTTGCATCACAGGCGGATCTGCCTGCGCTGACCTTGCCGGCGGGCAGGACGCACGAAGGGTTGCCGGTCGGCCTCGAGTTGCTGGGACGGCCGGCTCGGGACGCGGCCCTGCTGAGCCTGGCGCGCTTGGTCGAGCACGTGTTAGAGGCCTAGCCGATGTTCGAGAGCCGTCCACGCAGCGGGGTCCGTGGTGAGCGGTCGATCGTGGTCGCGGGCGTGCCATGCAGCCGATACGACGGCTCGGAGGAGCTGGTGCCGCGCGACAGGACGCCGCACTGACAGCACGCCTTCCGGTGAGATCGCGACCGCCTCGTCGGGCTCGGGTCGCCGATGCAGGCCTGGTTGGAGCAGACCCGACAGGTCGAACGCGAAGTACGTCGGCCTCGCGTCGTCCTCGGCGAATGCCAGGTCACGCAGGCTGCTCGCCCCGCCCAGCACGAACAGCGAGTCCACTCCGGCCGATCGCGCGCCGACGATGTCGGTGTCCAGCCGGTCGCCCACCATGATGGCTTCGGACCGGTCGCACCCGAGTCGTGAGCACGCGAGCTCGAACAACGCCGTACCCGGCTTGCCTGTCACGTGGGGAGCGGCGGTCGTCGTGGTCTGTACGGCTCCGACGAACGCGCCGTTGCCCGGCGCCAGACCGCGTGAGGTCGGCACCGTCGCGTCGAGGTTTGTCGCCACCCAGATCGCGCCGGCCTGGGCCAGATACGCCACCTCGGCCAGGTCGCGCCAGGTCACGTCCTGCCCGGCGCCCTGCACCACAGCCTCCACCGACGTCCCACTGCCGAGCTCGGCGACCCGAACCGCCGTCAGCCCTGCCTCGGTGAGTGCGTCGGCTACGCCCGGTCCGCCCACGGCCAGAACTGGTGCACCTGGCGCAAGCCGTCCAGCCACGTACGCCGCGGCCGCCTCCGAGCTGGTCACGACCGACCAGCCTTCGTCGGTGAGCCCCAGCTCGCGCAGATGAGTACGGGCAGCTGTGGGAGTCCGTGATGCATTGTTGGTCGCGAACACCACCGGGACTTGTCCGGCAACCATCGAGTTCAGGCTCGGGATCGCGCCCGGCACCGCCTGCGCACCGCGGTACACCACGCCGTCCAGGTCGCAGATCACCCCGCGGTACTTCGCCAGCAGCGGCTGAGACCTGTCGATGACCGCGGCGTCGTGGACGTGGCTCACGAACGCGCCCCGCTGGAGACGAGAGCGGCGGCGACGGATTCGCTGGCCCGCTGGCAGTTCCGCAGCAGGATGCGTCCACTCTCGGCCGCGTCCTCCGCGCGTCCCCAGGCAACGGCCGCCGCGGCGACCAGCGAACGCGAGAACCCGTAGGTCACCTGCCAGGGATGGCCCGGGTCCGCGGCGATGGCCTGCAAGTGCGCGCAGGCCTGGTCGAGTGGTTGCCCGCCGGATAGCAGCAGTACGCCGGGAGTCTGGGCCGGCACGCCCTTCTCCAACAGAGCCGTGGTCAGGCGGGCGACCTGTTCGGAGTCCGCGGGCACCGGGTTCGAGAGGCCGGGGATGACCATGTTGATCCGCAAAAGCAGCCGGCTGGGATCGACGCCGACCCGGTCGAGCTCGGCGCGCAGGGCGAGCAACGCGTTGGTCGTGACGGCCTGGTTGACGGTGATGCTGGAGGCGCCGAGCTCCGGCATAGCGATGGTGAGGACGGGAAGAATCCCCGCCGCCTGCGCCGCCGCCGCTCCCCGGGCGAGCGCCTCCGCACCGATGTGGACAGAGCCCAGGGGAACGTCGAGCGGTGACAGGTTCTCGCGCCACTCGGCGAACGCCGCGCCGCGCCCGGCCAGGTGCGCCAGGGGGATCTCCGGCGTCGTCATGCGTACGCCGATCAACGGCCGGTTCCCGCTGGGACGCAGCGCGGCGAATGCTTCGGGTGTCAGGAGGACGGCGGAGACGTAGTCGCTCAGGCCTTCCGTGTGCAGTACTGCCTCGGTGAACCTGTGGGCCCGACCCGCGCCGACGAGGGCCTCGGCGTACTCGTCGACGACGAGCATCCCCTTGGGTGGTTCCAGGATCGCGGCGGCGGTCTCGTCGATGGTGCGCATTGGGGCCTCCCGGCAACGAACGTGCGGCGTGCCACCGACGCTAGTCAGCAGGTGCACGACCCGATTCACCCTTAGGGCTGAGTGTGTGGGTGAGCTGGTGATCGGCTACCACCCCTGCGGTCACCCCTCGGGTGGATGCCGACGGGACGCGGTGCTGGTGTGCTCGAACGGTCCACCCCCGCCGCGAGGAGCGCCCATGCTGACTGAACGCCCGACGCTGACGCAGTTCCTGACCGAGGAACGGCGTCGTCACCCTGGTTCGACCGCGGACCTCGACGCGCTGATCCTCGACGTCGCGCTGGCCTGTAAGGCGATCTCGCAGCGGATCGCGTCCGGCGCGCTGGCCGGCGTGCTCGGCGCCGCCGGGGCCACGAACGTGCAGGGCGAACAGCAGCAGAAGCTCGACGTGCTGGCGAACGAGATCTTCCTGCGCACCAACGAATGGGGTGGATTGCTCGCCGGGATGGCGTCGGAGGAGCTCGAGGCGCCGTACCCGATCCCCACGCGGTATCCGCGCGGGGACTGCCTGCTCGTGTTCGATCCGCTCGACGGTTCGTCGAACATCGACGTCAACGTGTCGGTCGGGAGCATCTTCTCGATCCTGCGCGCGCCCGGGTCCGGCGCCGAGCTCGAGGACTTCCTCCAGCCCGGCACCGAACAGGTTGCCGGCGGCTACGCGATCTACGGCCCGTCGACCCTGCTGGTCCTCACGGTCGGCAGCGGAGTCCACGCCTTCACGCTGGATCCCGCCCTGGGCGAGTTCTTCCTGACCCGGCAGGACATCACGGTGCCGGAGTCGACCAAGGAGTTCGCGATCAACAGCTCGAACAGCCGGTTCTGGGAGCCCGCCGTACGGCGCTATATCGACGAGTGCCTTGCTGGGTCGACAGGCCCGCGGGAGAAGGACTTCAACATGCGCTGGGTCGCGTCGCTGGTCGCCGAGACGCACCGGATCCTGACCCGCGGCGGCGTGTTCCTGTACCCGCGTGACACCAAGGATCCCGCGCAGGAAGGGCGGCTCCGGCTGCTCTACGAGGCGAACCCGATCGCCTTCCTGATCGAACAGGCCGGCGGCCGCGCCTCGACCGGACGTGAGCGCGTGCTCGAGGTCCGGCCGACCGGGCTGCACCAGCGGACCGGGTTCGTCTTCGGCTCGCGCGAGGAGGTCGACCGGATCGAGCGGTACCACGCCGAGTACGGCGCGGACCCCGAGGAGCAGAGCAACCCGTTGTACGGCTTTCGCGGCCTGTACCGCGCCACCGCCTGAGGAGTTGATCCCATGTCAGCCAAGCACCCCGTCGTCGCGATCACCGGCTCGTCCGGAGCTGGAACCACCTCGGTGATGCGGACCTTCGAGCAGATCTTCCGGCGTGAGCAGGTGCAGGCCGCGTTCGTGGAGGGCGACAGCTTCCACCGCTACGACCGGATGGGGATGAAGGAGCAGATGGTCCGGGCGTTGGCCGAGGGTGATCACACCTTCAGCCACTTCGGCCCGGACGCCAACCTGTTCGAGGAGTTGGAGGCACTGTTCCGCGAGTACGGCGAAACCGGCGGCGGCCGCGTGCGCAAGTACCTGCACGACGAGCCGGAGGCCGCGCCGTACGGACAGGACCCCGGCACCTTCACACCGTGGGCGGATCTGCCGGACGACACCGACCTGCTGTTCTACGAGGGGCTGCACGGCGCAGTCGTCACGGAGAAGGTCGACGTCGCCCAGCACGCCGATCTGCTGATCGGTGTCGTGCCGGTGATCAACCTGGAGTGGACGCAGAAGCTGCACCGGGACAAGGCCATGCGCGGCTATTCCACCGAGGCGGTGACCGAGACGATCCTGCGGCGGATGCACGACTACGTGAACTACATGTGCCCGCAGTTCTCCCGCACCCACGTCAACTTCCAGCGCGTCCCCGTGGTCGACACGTCCAACCCGTTCATCGCGCGGACGATCCCGGCCCTGGACGAGTCGATGCTGGTGATCCGCTTCAAGGATCCGCACGGCATCGACTTCCCGTACCTGCTGTCGATGCTGCACGACTCGTTCATGTCGCGCCCGAACACCATCGTCTGCCCCGGCGGAAAGATGGATCTGGCCATGCAGCTGATCTTCACCCCGATGCTGTCGCGGCTGCTCGAGCGCCGTGACAAGACCCGCTGACGTCCATCGTTCCCCGTCCACTCTGGAGGTTCCGTCTTCATGACTGTTCGTGTCGGCATCAACGGCTTCGGCCGGATCGGCCGCAACTTCTTCCGTGCGGTCCGCGCATCCGGGGCCGATATCGAGATCGTCGGCGTCAACGACCTGACCGACAGGTCCACCCTGGCGCACCTGTTGAAGTACGACTCGATCCTCGGTCGGCTGGACGCGGACGTCAGCGCGACCGGCGACGAGATCGTCGTCGGCGACGCGTCGATCGCCGCCCTGGCCGAACGCGACCCCGCGAAGCTGCCCTGGAAGGACCTCGGCGTCGATCTGGTGGTCGAGTCGACCGGCTTCTTCACCGACGCGAACCAGGCCCGCGCGCATGTCGACAGCGGGGGCGCGAAGAAGGTCATCATCTCGGCTCCGGCGACGAACAACGACGTCACGATCGTCATGGGCGTCAACCACGACCAGTACGACGCCGACGCGCACACCGTGATCTCCAACGCCTCCTGCACCACGAACTGCCTCGCCCCGATGGCCAAGGCCCTGCATGACGGTCTCGGGATCGTCAAAGGCCTGATGACCACGATCCACGCCTACACCGCCGACCAGAACCTGCAGGACAACATCCACAAGGACCTGCGCCGGGCCCGGGCCGCCGCGATCAACGTCGTACCGACCTCGACGGGCGCTGCGAAAGCAATCGGACAGGTGCTGCCCGAGCTGAAGGGGAAGCTGGACGGCTACGCGATCCGGGTCCCGGTACCGACCGGCTCCGCCACGGACCTGACGTTCGAAGCGGCGCGGGAGACGTCCGTGGCGGAAGTGAACGAGATCGTGAAGGCCGCGGCCGAGGGAGGCTTGCGCGGGTACCTGCGCTACTCCACCGACCCGATCGTCTCCTCCGACATCGTCACCGACCCGGCGTCCTGCATCTTCGACGCCCCGCTGACGAAGGTGATCGGCAACCAGGTCAAGGTGGTCGGCTGGTACGACAACGAGTGGGGCTACTCCAACCGCCTGGCCGACCTGGTCACGCACGTCGGCGCGAGTCTCTGAGCCGATGGCAACTATCGACGACCTCAGCCGAGAGCTGGGTGGACTGCGGGGCCGGCGAGTCCTGGTCCGGTCGGACCTCAACGTCCCACTGGACGGCGGCACCATCACGGACGACGGCCGCATCCGGGCCAGCGTTCCCACCATCCGGCGACTCGCAGACCGAGGCGCCAGGGTCGTGGTGTCCGCGCACCTCGGCCGGCCGGACGGAGCACCGGACCCGACCTTCTCGCTCGCTCCCGTTGCCGAGCGGCTCGGCGAACTGCTCGGCGCGCAGGTGGCCTTCGCGACCGACAGCGTTGGCGAGAGCGCCCAGGCAACTGTCGAGTCGCTTCATCACGGCCGGGTCGCGCTGCTGGAGAACGTGCGCTTCAACGCCGGCGAGACCAGCAAGGACGATGCCGAGCGCGGCCAGGTCGCGGACCGGTTGGCGGCTCTCGCCGAGGCCTTCGTCAGCGACGGCTTCGGCGTGGTGCACCGCAAGCAGGCCTCCGTGTACGACGTGGCGCAACGGTTGCCAGCGGCAATGGGTCAGCTCGTCGCCACCGAGATCGACGTACTCCAGCGGCTCACCCGGATTCCCGAGCGGCCCTATGTGGTGGTGCTCGGCGGTGCGAAGGTTTCCGACAAGCTCGGCGTGATCGACAACCTGCTCGGCAAGGCCGACCGGCTGCTGATCGGCGGCGGGATGGCCTACACCTTCCTTGCGGCCAAGGGATACGAGGTCGGCAACAGCCTGCTCGAGGCGGACCAGATCCCGGTCTGCCGCGAGTACCTGGAACGCGCGGCGGACCGGGGCGTCGAGCTCCTGCTGCCGGTCGACGTGCTGGTCACCGACAGGTTCGCCGCCGACGCCGTGGCCGAGATCGTACGGGCCGACGCGATTCCTGCGGATCGGATGGGACTGGACATCGGTCCCGAGTCCGCGAAGGCGTTCGCGGCCGCACTGGCCGACGCCCGGACCGTCTTCTGGAACGGCCCGATGGGCGTCTTCGAGTTCGATGCGTTCGCGGCCGGCACCCGTGCCGTGGCTCAGGCTCTGACGGAGATCGACGGACTGTCGGTGGTCGGCGGTGGTGACTCCGCGGCCGCCGTACGGCGACTGGGCTTCGACGAGACCGCCTTCGGCCACATCTCGACCGGGGGAGGGGCCTCGCTGGAGTATCTCGAGGGCAAGAAGCTCCCCGGCATCGACGTACTCGATGCCGGGGAGCGGGAGGGTCAGCGACCGCTCAACGCCCGGTGAGTTCGGGCGTACGCCGTAGCGGTGTGGCTCGCCCGTGCCAGCAGCGTGCCGGTCACCAGGCCCACCGTGGTCCAGAGCAGGGCGAGCGTACCGAGCGACTGGAGCCGGAACCGCCAGACCAGGCCAGCGGCGACGTCGGCGGGAATCGCATCGGGGCTGGGCGGCAGACCGGCGAAGAGAACGACACCCGCCACGACCAGCACACCGACGACGCTCCAGCAGGTGCGGGTGGACGACCACCCGCGCCGCCGGGCGGTGCGGACGACGGCGAGCAGCGCGATGAGTGTCAGAGCCGCGATGGCGATCGCGCACGCGTAGAGGAGCGTGCGCTCGGTGACCGTGTCCGGGTCGCCGACAGCGGGCGGGTTGGCCGGGTACTTGAGGCCGGGCGCGAATGCGAAGACCGCGAAGCCCCCGCCGGCCACGACCAGGGCACTGGCCAGCTCGCTGAAGTTCGACGTACGCCGGAAGCGGCTGAGGGCGACGGCGTACAGCAGGGAGAGCAGCAGCGCGGCGACGATCACGGCAACGGCACCGCCGACCTGCTGTAGACCGCGCGAGACGAGCTCGGTGTCGTGTTCTGATTCGCCGTGCGCGTGTTCCATCGCGGTGCGGCTCTCCTCGACCGCCAGCGCGAGCCGGACGGTCGGTTCGACGACCACGAAGCTGAAAGCGGCCGCGACCACACCGGCGGCGAGGCCGCCGGTGAGCGCGGCACGAAGTGTTGACGGCCAGAGGTTCATCTCGTCGTCCCTAGTGGCAGGGCACGCCGAGAATGTGGCGTCCGTCGTGGGTGAACTCGTGGACGTACGGCGCCAGGGTCGACAGCACCGCGCCGTTGTCCTGGAGCATCAGGTACAGCGCGATCAACGACACTACGGCGATCAGGTACGCCCAGACCGGGATGCGCTCGGTGGTCGCTACGTTGCTCGGCATTGGTCGTGCTCTCCTTCGGTGGTGGATGAAAGTGCTCGGCGATAGACCTCGAGGTGCTGTGCGGCGGTGTCGGACCACGGGTACGCCGCGGCGACGGCCGGCCCGCGCAAGGCCAGCCGCTGCCGGGTGGTGTCGTCGTCGACCAGGCGCGCCAGGCCCAGCGCGAGCGATTCGGCGTTACCCGCGCCGGTCATCAGGACGTCCTGCTCATCGGTCAGGAACTCGTGGAAGACGTCGATGTCGGACGTGACGACGGGAAGCCCCGCCGCCATCGCCTCGAGGACCACCAGCCCCCACCCCTCCTTCATCGAGGGGAACGCGAAACCGTCGGCCGCGCCGAACCACTCCGGCAGTTCCTCGTCCGGAACGGTGCCGAGGAGGACGACGTCGTCATCGAGCCGCAGACCACTCGACTCCAGCGAGCCGAGGACGTTCTCGCGATACGCGCGGTAGTCCTGGAAGGAATGCCCGCCGATGATCGCCAGCAGCGGAGGGTTCGGATGCGTCACCTTCAGCCGGGCCATCGCCTCGACGAGATAGGCGGTGCCCTTGCGCGGCTCGATGCCGCCGACCGTGAGGTAGACGAAGCGGTCGCCGGCGCCGATCCTGCGCCGCAACTCCTTGCGCCGCAGCTCACTGATGCCGGCGCCGAACCGGTCGGTGCGTACGCCGTTGGTGACGATGCCCGCGTGGACGCCGTAGTCCCGCAGCAACTGCTCCTGCCAGAGCTTGCTGACCACGAGCACGTCGTCCGGCTCGAGGATCGCGTTGCGCTGGCAGTCCATCAGCGCCTGGGTGGTGAAGTCGTCGACGTGGTGGACGGTACGGATCAGCCGGTACGGCGCACCCGCGTCGCGGACGCGTGCGGCGGCCCGGGCCGAGATGCAGTCCTGGCTGTGCACGATGTCGAACTGGTCGCCGATCTCGCCCAAGCACTTGGTCAGCGTCGCGATCGAGTCGAACACCCGCTCCTCGAGCGTGGCGGCGGGGGCCGGTGCCTCGACCAGTCGCACCGGCACGTCGACCTTCCGGAAGAAGCCCTTCCCCTGATCGGACAGAGCCACCACAGTGACGTCGACCCCGGCCGCCTGCAGTGCTTCGGCGAGCTCGAGGGTGTGGACGACGCCACCGCGTGGCTTGACCGAGTACGTCGTGAGCGCGAGGCGCAGGCGGTCAACCATCGCCTACAGCTCCGCCGCGACCAGAGCGGGGTCGCGCAACGCGATCGCCGAGGCGGCGAGCGCGGCCCGGGCGGCGGTCTCGGTGACGATGGCGCCCGCGCGGCGCAAGGTTTCCTGCTGGGCCGCGAATCCCTGCGGGTCGAGCTCGGTGCCGAGAACGTAGGCGACGACCGTCGCGCCGGAGCCGACCACCTTCTCGATGGCGGGCGCGAGCGTACCGGCCGGATCCTCGTGGGCACCGTCGCCGATCACCACGTCGAGCAGGACCGCGGCCACGGCGGCGTCGTCGACCTGCCGCTCGAGGAACTCGATCCGCGCCTGCGGGTCGATCATCGGGTGCGGACGGCCCTTGGTGTACTCCTCCTCGCCGAGGTCGAGGAACAGGTGCGAGTCGGGAGTCGCCGCGTCGACGGTGAGCGACTTGTCCAGCGGGACGTTGGAGTGGATCGGGCCGAGGTGGTCGGTGGCGATCGTCAGCGCCTCGTAGCACAGCGTTCCACCGCTGTAGAGACCGACGACCTTGCGTCGTGCCGGTGCCAGCCCGGTGATCAGACCGGCCACCTCCTCGGCCAGCCCCTGCACCAGATCGGGGGCCGATCCGCCGACCAGTGCGACGGTCTCGGCAGCACCCCGCTCGAGGGTGTTGACTACCGTCACGTGCTCCGCGGTGGACAGGCTGTCCCGCAGGCCCATCAGCGCGGCCACGGTCGGCTTGGATGGCACCTTCAGCAGCCGCTCGGCCACCTCACGCGACGGCGGCTTGGACACGAGCAGGATCGCCTGGGTCCGCTCGTCGGCGTCGAGCGCGCGCAGCGCCGACTCGGCCATCAGGCCGCCGACCTCGGGGGACAGGTCACGACCGCCGACGCCGATGACGTGCGAGACTCCGATGCCCCAGCGGTCCAGCAGGCTCATCACTTCCTGCGCCCCCGTTCCGGCCGCGGCGACGATGCCGACCGGACCGGCGCTGACCCGGTTGGCGAATCCGAGGCCGGCTCCGGCGATCATCGCCGTACCGGCGCCCGGCCCCATCACCAGCCGGCCGAGGTCGCGAGCCCGTTCCTTGAGCTCGATCTCCTCCTCGAGCGGCACGTTGTCGCTGAAGAGGAGCACGTCCAGGCCGGCCGTCAGCGCCTTGTGCGTCTCGAGTGCGGCGTACGAGCCGGGCACGGAGATGATCGCGACATTGGCATCCGGCCGCTCGGCCAGCGCGCCGGCCAGATCGGTGGCGTTCGGCACGGCGTCGTCCGCCTCCTGCGCGTTGGCCGCGAAGAGCGTCGCCTCGGCTGTCTCCAGTGCCGCTGCCGCCGAGTCGTCGTCATCGGCCCGTACAGCCAGCACGAGATCGTTCGCTGCCGCGCCGTCCGCGTCACCGGCGATGCCTTGCTCCGCGAGGGTCTCGAGGTTGGCGGGGGTGGCCATCAGGGCCCAGCCCCAGGACACCCCGGGCGATCCGAGGATCGCGCGGGTGGCCTCGAGGAGGCGCACGCTGTCCTTGTAGGAGTTCTTGCGTACAGCGACGCGGGTGCTCATCCGACCAGCTCCTTGGTGGTGGCGGGGGTGGGGACGTCCTCGGTCAGGATCCGAGTGCCACGGTGTCCCTCCACGACCCCGTGGGGTTCGTCGAGGGTCGCGTAGACGAGTTCAGGGGTGGTGATCGCGGCGAAGCGCGGCCGCTCGGCCGAGGACGAGCCCTCGACGAACTTGATCGCGGCGCTCATCTTCGGGCCCATGCTCCCGGGCGGGAACTGCCCGTCGGCGAGATGCCGCCGGGCCTCGGTCACCGTCAGTTCCTCGACGGACCGCTCCTGCGGCGTACCGAAGTCGAGTTTGACCGACGGCACGCCGGTGACCATCACGAGCGCGTTCGCGTTCGCCGCGACCGCGATCCGCTCGGCGGCGAAGTCCTTGTCGATCACGGCGTCCACGCCGCGATACGCGCCGTTCTCCTCGATCACCGGAATGCCGCCGCCGCCCGCGGCGACGACGATGTGACCGGACTGCGTCAGCGCCGCGACGGCGTTCGCCTCGAGGATCGCCTGCGGGGTCGGGGACGGCACGACCCGGCGGAAGCCGCGGCCGGCGTCGGCGACCATGGTCCAGCCGCGCGAGGTGGCGAACTGATCGGCCTCGCCCTCGGTGAAGAACGGCCCGATCGGCTTGGTGGGCTGGGCGAACGCGGGATCGTTGCGGTCGACAACGATGTGGGTGACGACCGAGACCGCACCGGAGATCTCGCGGCCGCAGACCTCGTGCAGGGCCAGGCAGATCAGGCTGCCGAGCGCTCCCTGGGTCATCGCGCCGAGAGAGAACAGCGGCTGCGCCGGCACCAGCCGGGCGCCCTCCTCGTGCTGGATCGCCAGGTTGCCCACCTGCGGCCCGTTCCCGTGGACGATGATGATCTGCCAGCCTCTGCGCAGCAGCGACCGGACGGACTTGGCCATGGCCAGGGCGTTCGAGTACTGCTCCTCGACGGTGCCCCGCTGATCCTCGCGGGTGAGTGCGTTGCCGCCGAGGGCAATGACCGCGATATCGCTCATGTACGGCTCCCACTGTCTGGGGGCGGCGTCCGCCCGATGCAGATGGCACAACATAGCAGATGGTCATGTCGTATAGTAGATATCGAGCGAACCCGACCAGGGAGATGTGCGATGACTGACGAGATGACCGCCCGTGCCCTCCGATCCTCCTGGCGCGCGTCGGAACAGGCGCTGTACTCCCTGGGTGGCGGAGATGTCGGGCGCTACGAACGCGCCGTCCAGCTGGTCCGCGCGATCGTCGACGAACTGCAGGGCATCACGTCGACCGCCGCCTTGGTCGATCGCTGGCCGGAGGCCGGCGGGATCGTCGCCGCCGCCGTGGAGCGGGTGGGCCTTGCGCTCGGATCGCTTCCGGTGGACCAAGTGGCAGGTGCGGCCTTCGCCCTACGCCATGCGGCGTTGCAGGCCGACGAGACCCGGCGCGCCAGGTCCGAGCTCATCGCTGCCGCCCGCCAGGAGGGGGCTGACTGGGTCGTGCTGCACGAGAGTGGCGATCTGCTGGCCGGGTTCGCGGATCCGTACGGCACCACGCGGATGCATCTCGCGTCCGGTCTCGCGATCGTCGCCGCGGTCCAGCCGGAGCTGACGACGGGTGCGACGGTCCGCACGCTGACCGTGGTGCGGCTCGACCCGCTCACCGGTGACCTCGTGGACGACGACCCCGGTATCGCCGACCACGCGTACTCCGACAGTTCGTCCTTCCGCAGTGGCGAGGCCGCGTTGCGGGAGGTCGTCGAGGAGGCGGCCGCGGCGGATCGTGTCGGATGATAGACGAACGTGTCTGTCAGGAGATACGGTAAGCCAATTGCGCTGCAGGACGACACGCTCGGAAGGACGCTCCCGTGACCCAGACGGCACAGACCCGGACCCCCATCGCCACGGTCGACGACGGCAGTCGGCTGAGTGACCTGATCCTCGAGCTCCAGGAGAAGGGGCTCACGGTCAGCGGACCGCTGGAGCGCCGGCCCGGTGGCGCCGGTCCGTCGGACGCGGGCATGATCTGGGTCGAGGGGACGCCCGTCACGGTCCCCGTCGACGCCGCGTACGTCGCGAGTACGCCGTACTCCCTGGAGCGGGAGGATTCCGGCCACGGGATCTACCGCGACGGGGTGCGGCTGGCGTCCGCGACACCGGCCGGGCGGCCGCGTTTCTACGACCTCGAGACCGCGGACGGTACGCCGTACTGGAAGCTCGCGCTGATGCACCTGGACTCGCTGGCGAGCACCGTCCTGCAGACCTGTGCCTACTGGGGTAACGACGACCAGTGCACGTTCTGCGGCATCGGCGTCTCGCTCGCGTCGGGCAACACGGTCAAGGTGAAGCGGCCCGAGCAGCTCGCCGAGGTCGCGGTCGCTGCGCGCGACCTCGACGGTGCCGTGGACATCACCCTCACCACGGGATCGACGTGGGGCAAGGACCGCGGCGCGTACTACGTCAGCAAGTGCGGCCATGCGATGAAGGAGGCCTCGGGGCTGCCGGTCGAGGTGCAGTTCGAACCGCCGACCGACCTGGCCGTCATCGACAAGGTGCACAGCCTGGGCATCGACTCGCTCGGGATCCATGTCGAGTCGTTCGATCCGCAGGTGCTCGCCCGGGTCGCGCCGCCGAAGGCCCGCACGGGCATCGAGCGCTACTTCGAGACCTGGGAGTACGCCGTCGAGCGCTTCGGCGAGGGCCAGGTGTCGACGTACGTGATCCTCGGCATGGGCGAGGATCCGGAGGTCACGCTGGCCGGCTGCAAGCGGGCGATCGACATCGGTGTCTACCCGTTCATCGTTCCGCTGCGCCCGGTGCCCGGCAGCCTGATGGCCGATGCCGTCCCGCCGAGTCGTGCGTACACCGAGAGCATCGCGCGGGCGGTGGCGCCCGAGCTGGTCAAGCGCGGGCTGACCGCGGACAAGGTCTCCGCGGGTTGCGCGCGGTGTCAGGCCTGCTCGGCGCTGGGGTCGCTCGAACGAACCATCCAGCTGGGCATGCCGGGCCGGTTGCCGGTGCGGAGCGCGTGATGACGCGCTCGCCCGACATCGGCGTCTGGCGGGCGGCCGGGCCGGATCTCGCCCGGCACTACGCGATCCGCCAGCGGGTCTTCGTGCTCGAGCAGCGCATCCTGGAGCTCACCGATCTCGATCTGCACGACCGCGACGCGAGCACGATCCACGTGCTGGCTGCGCAGGGCTCTTGCGCGGCCGGCACGGTGCGGCTGTATCGGCTGGACGGCGAGCTGTGGCAGGGCGACCGTCTCGCAGTACTCCCGTCGCACCGGTCCTCGATGGTCGGGGCCGAGCTTGTCCGCTTCGCCGTCGCGACGGCCGGCGCACTTGGTGGCGCCCAGATGATGGCCCAGATCCAGTTGCCGAACGTGCGCTTCTTCGATCGGCTCGGCTGGACCCGCGCCGGTGCTCCCGCGCCGTACTGCGGCCGCGACCACCAGCCGATGGTCTACGACCTGACCCAGGCGCCGCCCTTCCTCCTCCCCGGGAGACCGGCCGAGCTCGTGCTCGAGCCCCTCGTCGAGGTGCCGGACCTGCGAGCAGGCTGAGCCTCAGGCCCACAGACCGGTGATCGTCTCCGTGGCCAGATCCATCAGGACCGCCTCGTGCTCGCCGTCTCCGACGGTCAGCCGGCTGTCTTCGGTCACCTGACCCACCTCCGCACAGACCAGACCGTGCCGCTCGAACACTGCGGCACAGTCCGCGACGCGATCCGCCGGAGCAGTGAGCCAGAACGCGTACGTCGGGAAGGCGATCAGCCAGCGCAATGGGTCCGCGCCGGCCGGCATCGGCATCCGCCGGAGGTCGACGGACGCGCCGTGGCGGGTGAACTCGAGCAGCATCGCCAGTGATCCGAGTGCGCCGGCCATCGACACGTCCTTCGCGGCGACGGCTGACCCGTCGTCGGCGACCTCGGCGAGCAGCCGGACATCGCGGGCCAAGGTCGCGGACTGCTCCGTGATAGAGGTGAAGAACGGGAAGTCCGTCCGCATCGTGCCGTCCAGGCAGGCCGCGAACAGCACCGCCTGACCCGGTCGTACGTGCGCCATCGAGAGCGCGGAGTGCACCTGGCCGACCGCGAACGCCGACAACGAGGTGTCTGCGTCGGCCCGGGTCAGATGGCCGCCGACGATCTTGACGTCGTACATCTTGGCGGCGTCGGCCATTCCACGGAGGACCTCCGTCACGTCGGCGTCGCGGCCGACCACCGTGTTCACGATGGCCTTCGGGACTCCGCCCATCGCGGCGACGTCGTTGACGTTGGCGAGGACGGCGGCGATGCCCGCGCCGTACGGATCCTGGCGGACGAAGGCCGGTGCGATCGCCTCACCGCAGACCACGGCGGAGGCGCCGTCGAGCCGCACCACCGCGCCGTCGTCGCCGGGACCGTGGAGGGGATCGCTGGTGTCGACGAACTCGCACACCTGGGCGATCGCGCCCTTGCCGGCGACGCCCGCGTGCCGGCGGACGACCGCCACCACGTCGTCCACGCGGGGCAGGGACTGGACGGCGGCCGGGGCTGGATCGATCATGAGTCGTATCCTATAGTAGATGCTCATATCGGTCGAGAGATACCTGCTCCGGCTGTCACCCCTCGAAAGGCATCGTGATGAGTCAGACTCCCGTCGTCGATCTGCCGGCCGGCGTTGACGTGGTCAACATCGGGCTCCCGTTGTTCGAGACCGCCCTGCGCGATCAGGGCCGGCCGGTGATCGGTGTGGACTGGCGGATCCCGGGCGGCGGTGACGCTCGGACCGTGGCGGCGCTGGCCCGGTTGCTGGGTCCTGCGGCCGGCCGGGTCGACAAAGCCAACGCCGAGGTGATCCGGCGGCTCAACGAGGGCGTGCCGCTGCTGGTCGGCGTCGACCGCGCAGGTGCCGTCATCCCGGGCATGGGCGAGCGCACCATCCTGCACTGCGGTCCCTCGATCGCCTGGCAGCAGATGCCCGACCCGCTCCAGCGGTCGGTGCGGGCAGCCGTGGTGGCCGAGGGCTGGGCTCCCGATGTCGCTGCCGCCGGCCGGCTGGTCGAGTCGGGCGAGTTGGAGCTCGAGCCCGCCAACGAGCACCGGACCGTGGTCCCGATGGCGACGTCGATCGGCCCGTCGGCGCCGGTGTACGTCGTCCAGAACGAGCTCGGCGGTACGACGGCGTACTCCAGCATCAACCAGGGATCGGGCGCGGTGCAGTGGTTCGGTGTCGACAGCGACGACGCCATCGCGCGGATCGTGTTCGTCCGGGACAAGGTCGGACCGGTGCTGGCCGAAGCCCTCGCGAGTCACGGTCCGGTCGACGCCTTCGCGCTTGCCGCGCAAGGCGTTCCGATGGGCGACGACGTGCACATGCGCGTCCAGGCGACCACGAACCTGTTCCTGCGCGACCTGCTGCCCTACCTGGTGCGCGCGCAGCACCCCGCGGCGCCCGAGGTGGCGACCTTCCTGAGTGGCAACCATCTGATGTTTCTCAACGTGGCGATGGCCGCGGCGAAGTCGCTGGTGGAGTGGGCCGGCGAGGTGCGCGACTCGAGCATCGTCACGACGATGGCACGCAACGGGACGACGTACGGCGTCCGCCTGGCCGGCGGTGGTGACTGGTTCCTCGCGCCCTCGCCGCCGATCCAGGATGCCTTGTACTACCCGGGTTTCGGCCCGGAGACGAGTGCGCCGGACATCGGCGACAGCGCCGTGCTCGAGCTGGTCGGACTGGGTGGTCCGGCCGCGGCGAACTCGCCCGCGGTGGCCGGCTTCCTCGGTGGCCGGATGTCGCACGCGATCGCCGCCACCCGCAGCATGCAGCGCATCTGTGCGGGGGAGAGCCCGCGGTTCCGGCTGCCGATCCTCGACAACGTCGGGACCCCGGTGGGTGTCGACGTACGCAAGGTGGTCGAGCTCGGCATCACGCCGGCCGTGAACACCGGAATCATCCACAAGACCGATGGCACCGGCCAGGTTGGTGCCGGCGTGGCCTGGGCGCCGATCGAGCCCTTCACCGATGCGTTGCTCGATCTCGACCGACGGCTTGCCTGACCACGTGACCGAGCACCTCGCGCCGATCGCTGTCGGGGAGGGCGTCGCGGTCGCCCACCCCGACGGGGCGCACGGGACCGTGGTGGGAACCTTCCGGCACGGTTGCTACGTGCAGGTCCACGGCGATATGTACGCCGTCGCCGGACCTGCCGTGGCGCCCGGGCCGATCCACCTGATCGTCGAGCAGGCCCCCGCTCGCGTGCCGGAGGGCCTCGCGGTCTGGCGCGACGGCGGGCGGCTTCGGTCGACCGAATGGCAGCTGGACCTCGCAGGAGCCGCGGTGTACCGGCCACGGATGCCCGCCGCGACCGACTTGCACCTGGCGACGACGGCTCTGAAGGCGATGCGCCACCGGCTGGCGGTGCCTGAGGACCTGCGGAGCTGCTGGGAGTCGGTGCGGCGCGCCGTGGCCACGGACGATCTGACCGCGGCCAGGGAGCTGCTCGAAGGCCGTGGCGGCGGCCTGACCCCGACCGGCGACGACGTACTCGCGGGTGTCCTGCTGGTCCACGCTTGGCGAGGCGACGACCCCGACGGTCTGCTGCGAGTCGCAGCGGAGGCAGCGACGACGAATCTCAGTCGGTCGTTCCTGGCCTGGGCGGCCCGGGGTCAGAGCCTGGCACCTGTGCATGATCTGGTGGCGCACGCGGCGGCCAACGACGTCACCGGGTTCGACCAGGCAGTGGCCACGGTGTCGGCCATCGGCGGGTCGTCAGGCGTCGCTCTCCTCTGGGGCATCGGACTCGCCACCTCCGCCGCCGGGACCGTCAGGAGTTGGCGCGCGGCAGCCGTCCCGCCTGCGCGAAGTTCGTCCTGAGCTGCCGGGGGAGTGTGGCCTCCAACCGGCGCAGCGCGTCCCGGGCCTCGTCAGGGCCGCCGACCTCACCGAGGAGCAGCAGGGAACCAGTCTGCCGAGCCAGGGTCGCGGCGTCCTCGCCGCGGCCCAGCAGGTGGAACGCCAAGGCCTGGTACTTGAGCGAGCCCGCCGTACGCGCGGCATCGAGCAACGACTCGGGATCGTCGAGTCCGATCCGGCAGCGCACCTCGCGCACGCGGAGGTCCGCCCGCCACCGGAACGGCAACCAGTGCTCGATCAGCCGGCCGGCCGTCTCCAGACGTTCGGCGGCGAGATCCGTCTGGCCGTCGAGGCGCTCGCTGTCTGCGAGCGAGCACAAGGCATGCAGCTCCTGCTCGATCTGCAGGCTGCCCGCCTCCACCTCGCGGGACTGACTCAGCGCGAGCTCGGACAAGTCGTGGGCGCGGATGGGTTCGCCGAGCTCGCGCCACACCCAGGCCAGCGTGGTGTTCGTCCGCGCGCGGTAGAACGAGACGTCGTACCGCTCGAGGATCGCGGCCTTCGTCTGCAGCACGGTCAGGGCGCCGGACAGATCCCCGGCGTTGCCGCGGGCCAGGCCGGCGAAGAACAGTGCCCGCAGCAACGGATGGAACGCGCCGATGCTGTTGGAGACCGCGACCGCGTCGTCGAGCACCTCGATCGCCTCGCCGTACCGGTCGGCGTGCGCGAGCAGTGCGCCGAGGCAACTCGACACCGAGGCCTTCACCGCCCCGTCCTCGTCGCCGTTCTCGTCCAGGGCCCGCTCGTACGCGCGATACGCGGCGTCGAAATCGCCGGCCCAGTGCTTGGTGCGGCCGAGCAGGTTCCACGCGCTGGGTCGAGCGCCGGGCATCCGGGATGCTTCGTCCGCGCGGGCCACGGCCTCCTCGACGTCACGCCGGTAGTACGCCGTCCAGCCGAGCCGCTCGACCGCGGTGGCGCGGAGCGAGCGGTCGCCGCGGGCGACAGCCAGCGCCTCCGCCTCCTGATGGTCGTCGGTCGCCGCGTCGAACTCACCGAGCTCTTCGCGAGCCGCACCACGGCCGATCAGGGCGAGACCTTCGAGCTCCTGATCGGCGGCCTTGCGGGCGGCATCGAGCGCCGAGGTGAACAACCGTACGGCGTCCGCGTTCGCGAAGGAGCGACGCGCCAAGGTGGCCGCTTCGTACCACGACCTCGCCGCTGCCGCGGTCAGGCCGGCGCGCTCCTGGTGATGTGCCCGCAGCTCCGGCCGGGCCGAGAAGATCTCCGCCAGCTGACGATGCCGCAGCACCCGGACCGGGCCGGGGAGATTGTCGTAGAGCGCCTGCAGCAGGATCGGCGGCGACGACACGAACAACTCGTTGCGGGAGGCAAGCAAACCGGCCGCCATCGCCTTCTGCAATGTGGGCATCAGATCGACGGCCGGACGACCGGCCAGCTGCTCGAGGGTATCGAGGTCGAACGCGGTCCCGATCACGGCCGCGGCCTGGAGCAACTCGTCGACGTCGCTGCCACTGCGTCGTACCCGGTCGAGCACCATCGAGCGCAGGGTGCCGGGAATCTCCGGCTCGGCCTCCCCGCGGGTCAGGGCGGCGAGCACCTCGACCACGAACATCAGCTGCCCCTGGGTCAACTCCCAGACGAAGGCCGCCTCCGATGCGCGGCCTGCCTGCTTCGCCAGCTGGGCCACCTCCGCCTCGGTGAGCGGACCGAGCTCGACCAGCAGGCCGTTGCCTGCCAAGGCGCGGAGGTCTGGGTCCAGCCGGTCGGACGGGACGGTCGCCACGACGAGAAGGGGAGCATCGCTGATGGTGTGGAGGAGCCACTGGAGTGCCTCCAAGGTGGCCGTGCCGGCCAGGTGCAGGTCGTCGAAGAACAGCAACAGCGGTTGGGCTTCGGCCGCGGTCGTGAGCACATGGCGCAGGGTGTTGAGAATCCGCCGGTGCTCGATCTCCGGGCTCGCGCGCCGGTACTCCGCTGCGCCCACCACGTCGCGCAGATCGGGCACCAGTTCCACCGCCGTGTCGGTCCACGAACCGAGCATGGTCGGCAGGGCGTCGGGAGCGGTCGAGAGCAGGATCCGGCTGAGCACCGTGACGAGTGGCTGCAGCGGTGACGACCGCTCGCCCTCGAAACAGTCGACCCGGATCGCGCGGGCGCCACCGCGATCGGCGTAGTCGGCCAGGTCTTGCGCCAGCGACGAACAACCCGAGCCCGGGCTTCCGGTGACCAGGATCGCCCCGGCTTGGCCGGCGGCAGCGAGATGCCAGCGATCGACCATCGCGGCGTACTCGTCGTGCCGGCCGATCAGGGTCGAGCTGCCGGCGACCTGGCCTGGACGCGGAGTGAGGACCGGCCCGGGTTCGGCGCCGCTCACGATCGCGCTGAACAGGGCGTCGGTCTCCGGGCTGGGCTCGACTTCCAGCTCGTCGCGCAGCTCGATCCGAAGTTCCTCGTACGTGCGCAGCGCCGACGCGCGGTCGCCGAGATGCCACTGGGCGTTCATCAGCACCCGACCGGCCTGCTCGTCGTGGCGGGCTCGCGTGAGCACCGACTCGGCCTGGCTCGCGATGTCGCTCCACATGCCCAGCTGTGCTTGAGCATCCCAGCTGGCGCGGTGCAGCCGGCGGGCCAGCGCGTCCACGTGCCGCTGCTGATCCTCGGCCCAACCTCGTTGCGCGAAGGCCGGCGGCAGTTCCGGGTGGCCACGGGTCAGTAGTCCGAAGGCGCGCCGCGCGGCGGTGACGGTCACGGCCGGGCTCAGGGCGGCGCGTGCTTGCGCGGACTTGGCCAGCTCCTCGACGAGTGCGAGGTCACTGGTCCACGCCCGCCCGGTGTTGAAGCGGTAGCCGGTGGACGACGATCCGGTGATCACGTCGGAGCCGACCGCCCGGCGTACTCGGCTGACCAGCGAGGCGATCACCCGGTCGGCGGCGAGGGGGGCATCGTCGTCGTCCCAGAGCGCGTCCACCAGGGCGTCGATCTGCACGAGCGCACCGCCCGTGGCCACCAGCCGGCGGAGCAGGATCCCGGCCCGGCCGGCCGGAACGGGACCGAGGCGGCGTCCGTCCGCGTCGGTGACCTCGAGGGTGCCGAGCACGAAGACGGTCGAGGGCGCCGCGTGGGTGGACATCAGGTGACGCTCCTCTCTCCAGGTCGACCCGTTCGTTTCCTATGGTATAAATACATCACTGATAGTGGAGGGTGTCGATCCTCCCGGGCGAGTCGGCTGGAGAGGCGGGCGCAATGGCTGGGTCTGGTCCGAGCTTCCTCACGCTGCCGGAGCGATCCACCAAACCCCGTTCGGCCGGGCTCACCCACGTCTTGGACAAAGGGTATTCCCTAGACCGCGTGGCGTCGGTGCTCCAGGCGTACGCGGGCTGGATCGACATCTGGAAGCTCGGCTGGGGTACGGCGTACATCGAGCCGGCGCTGGCCGCGAAGGTCCGGCTGCTGCGCGACCACCAGGTCAAGCCGTGCACCGGTGGCACGCTGCTCGAGATCGCCTGGCTGCAGGGCCGGGTCGACGAGTTCTTCGAGTTCGCCACCTGGGCCGGGTTCGAGTGCGTCGAGGTGTCCCGCGGGAGCACGGACCTGCCGCTGGCCGAGAAGCACCGGATCATCCGGCAGGCCCGGTCCCTCGGGTTCGAGGTCTTCGCCGAGGTCGGCAGCAAAGACCCGGGTGACCTGGTGTCCGCCGCCGAGTGGACGGCCGAGCTCGAGTCGGACCTGGACGCCGGCGCCCGCTGGCTGGTCGCGGAGGGTCGCGAGAGCGGCACCGTCGGTCTGTACGACGCCGGCGGCCGGCTGCGGGAGGACCTGCTCGATGAACTGGCGTCGTCGCGTGCGGCCGGATTCATCGTCTACGAGGCTCCGCAGCGGTCGCAGCAGGCTCACCTGCTGCGGCGGCTCGGCTCCGAGGTGAACCTCGGCAACATCGCGCTCGACGACGTGATGGGCCTGGAAACGCTGCGTCGCGGCCTGCGCTCCGACACGATCGGGCTCGGTGCGGCCCTGGAGACCTCGGTCCGTGCGCACTGACGAGCAGGTCACCAGCCGGCCGACCGATCCGGAGGCGCCGAACGTCATTCCGGGGCGCTATCGGCAGGTCGCCGTCGCCAGTGTCCCGACGCTCGACCCGGCCTGGCTGACCGAGCACTTCACCGATCGCGAGGTGTACTTCCGGACCCGCTTCGTCGTGGCCCGGCACGAAGGCCGCGTGGCCCTTGTCGAGGTGGACCGCAAGCCGTCGGACGACCTGTTCACGGTGACCGTCTCGGCCCGGGTGCTGGCCGGTGCCGACGACTGCGCGGTCGTGGTGGACGAGACCGTCGACACCGCCGTTCCTTCGCAACTGGCAGCCGCCGCCGAGGGGTTCCCGGGCGTCCGCTGTGTCGTGGTCGAGGGCTCGTACTCGCACGTGAGCTTCATCCTCAATCCCGCTCCGCTCCGGATCAGGCTGGTCGACGTCGTACCGCCTGGTCCGGCCAAGTTGCTCGACCAGGTCCAGCGGGTGCTGGCCACCGCCGAGGATCTCCCGCCGGTGGTCGTCGTACCCGATCTCGTGGACAGCCGGCAGCTCCTCGACGCGGCGTACGACGTACCTCCGCGAGATCTGCTGGTTCCGTGCCGTGGCTCGGGGATGGACTTCCCGGGCAGCGCGGTGTCGTTCCTCGACGAACGACCGGCCGAACGGGACTGGACGCTGCTCGGGTGTGAGCGGTCCAACCAGATCCATCAATGGTTCTACGGCAGTACGCCGGAGCGGGTCGACATCTGCCCGCGGCAGTGGCTGACGGCCGATGGCCGGGGCACGCTAACCCGCTGCTGCCTGCTCCAGGAGGGCTTCGAGAGCGAGCGAACCGGCACGGTCGTCCCGTGGGGCGCCTCGCTGGCCGAGGTCCGCGCGGCGCTCGAGACCATCGTCGAACGGGCTGAGGTGGCATGGACGCACATCTGATCGACTCCGCGATCTTCGGTCATCAGTGGAGTACGGCGGAGAGCCGCGGGATCTTCGCCGAGACGGCTCGGGTCGCCCGGTGGGTCGACGTGATCATCGCGCTCGCCGAGGCCCAGGCCGACGTCGGCATCATCCCCGCCTCCTCGGCGGCCGCGATCGCCGGCCTGCGCGGCAGCCGGCTCGATCTGGCCGGCATCGCGGCGGGTACGCGGACAACGTCACACTCGACGCTCGGCCTGATCCAGGTGCTCCAGCGCATGCTGCCCGCGGAAGCGGCGGAGCACGTCTACTACGGCGCTACCGTCCAGGACATCTCGGACACCGCGCAGGTCCTCGAGATCGCCGAGGTCGCCGGGCTTGTCTGGCGGGACCTGTGGACGATCGAGGCGCAGCTCCTGGCTCTTGCCGAGCGGCACCGGACGACGCCGATGGTTGGTCGTACGCACGGTCAGCCGGGGGCTCCGATCACCTTCGGCTTCAAGGCCGCGACGTGGGCCGACGAGGTCGGTCGCAGCCTGGAGCGCCTTCGTCAGGGCCGCGACCGCTGGCTGGTCGCGGAGCTGGGCGGCGCGGTCGGCGTCCTCGGGTTCTTCGGCGCGCAGGCGATCCCGCTGCGTACGGCGTACTGCGATCGACTCGGTCTCGGGGAGCCGGCCATCTCCTGGCTGACCACGCGCGATCGGCTCGCGGAGTTCGCCCAGGTGCTGGCCGCCGCGGTCAGCGCGATGGCCCGGATCGCGAACGAGGTCTACGTGCTCGCCCGGGCCGAGCTCGCTGAGGTGCGCGAGCCGTCGCCGTCGACCACGGTGGGCAGCATCTCGATGCCGCACAAGCGCAATCCCGAGGTGTCCGAACAGGTCGTCACGCTTGCGCGTCTGGTGCGTTCGTCGGCGGGCGTGCTCGCCGAGACCGTGATCGGCGAGCACGAGCGGGACGGACGGTCCTGGAAGACCGAGTGGGTCGTGCTGCCGGAGCTCAGCCACTACACGCTGGCCGCGGCCGGGATGACGAGGTCCCTGGTCGGCGGCCTGGAGATCGACCCCGCGCGGATGCTCGCGAACCTGACAGCGACGGAGACCGCGTCCTCGGAGCGACTCCTGAGCGTGATGTCGGCCCGGCTGGGCAAGCACGAGGCGCAAGCGACGCTGCAGGACGCGTACCGGGCCGCGATCGGCACCGGCCGTTCCCTCACGGCAGTGCTCGACGGGCGGATCGAGGCGGCCGAGTTGGCCGAGCTCGACCGGGTCGACACCGGCGCCGCTGCGGCGATGGCCGACGAGGTCGTCGTCCGCGCCACCCGCCGCCGCGCGGGGGAGAGTGCGTCGTGGCGCTAGCGAGCCTCCCGCGGATTCCCCTCGGGATCTTCCCGACCCCGGTGCATCACGTCGCAGACCTCGCGGGTACGCCGGGATTGCGCGACCTACTCGTCAAGCGCGACGACCTGACGGGATTCGCGTGGGGCGGCAACAAGGTACGCACCCTCGAGTACGTCCTGGCCGATGCGCTGTCGCTGCGGTCCGACACCATCGTGGTCGCGGGCGGCCCCACCTCCAACTTCGCCGCCCTGCTGGCCGTTGCCGCGGCCGGGCAAGGACTCGACGTCGTACAGGTCTGCTACGGCGACCCGCGCGGCGGTGCGGCCGCGCTGGCCTTGTCGAGGAGTGCCGGTGCTCAGGTCGAGTTCACCGGTTCCGCGGATCGCAGGAGCATGGACCTTCGTGCGGGCGAGTTGGCCGGCCGGATGCGAGCCGAGGGCAGGCGCCCGTACGTCGTACCTCGCGGAGGAGCGACGCCGATCGGCGCCTGCGGTTTCGCCGTCGCCGCCACCGAGCTGGTCGCGCAGTTGGGCGGCCGCTCGGTCAGCGTGGTGATCCCGGTCGGCTCGGGCGGCAGCATCGCCGGTCTGATTGCCGGCCTCGCGTCGGTCGATGCCGCTGGAGTCGACGTCGTAGGAGTGTCGGTCTCCCGGCCCGTCGCGGAGATCGAGGCACAGGTCGCCAAACGTGCGACGGAATGCGCCCGGCTCGTCGGCGCGAGCGGTCCGCTGCCGCGGTGGCGAGTGGTCGACGGACGAGGACCCGGCTACGGCGGGGGATGGCCCGAGGCGGACCGGTTGGCGGGCGCGTTGCTGCAGCACAGCGGATTCGTCGCCGACCCCGTGTACAACGCGAAGGCACTGCTGTGGCTGAACGATCATCGCGGTGAGCTGCCCGGCCCTGTCCTGTACTGGAGCACCGGCGGGGCACTCGCAGCCGCCGACGAACTCACCACCACGGCAGCCGCGACCGCGGCCGTCGGCGAGGAGGCAACGTCATGACAGCGGTGAACTCAGCGCGCCGGGTCGAGGGCCCGTCCAAGGATCGGCCCGCGCAGCAACTCGTCGACGCGGGGTTCGCCTGGGAGATCGCCGACGCACCGCTGCTCCACCACGGGCTGAACATGGCCGACATCGCGCACGTGCTCGACCTCCGCCACCGCCGGATCATCCCCGACCGCGCCGCCGCGGCGCTGCTCGGCGTACTGCTGGACACGCATCGCACCAGGCCTGAGGACTTCCCGTACGACGCGGCGTACGGCGAGCCGTACAACTCCCGCGAGCGGCACTTCGTCGCGACCATCGGTGACGACGCCGGCTGGCTCCACGCCGGCCGGCCCCGGCGGGAGGCGGCCCGGGTCGCGCTCCGGATCCTGTTGCGGCGACTCACCGCCGAACTCGCGGCCGGGGCCGCGGAGTTCGCCGCCACGACCTGTCGTACGGCGGCCCGCTACCGCGAGGTCTACATGCCGGACCAGACCTACCTCCAGCAGGCGCAGCCCTCGACGTTCGGCCACTACCTGCTGGCCTTCGTGCCGCCGGCGATCCGGGACTGCGAACGCCTGCTCGACGCACTCGACCAGGTCAACACGAGTCCCGGTGGCGCAGGGTGTGTCAACGGCAGCCGGTTGCTGGACGACCGGCGGGTGATCGCGGATCTGCTCGGCTTCGGCGACGTCATCACGCACACCCGCGACGCGATGTGGCAGACCGACACCTTCGTCGATGTCCTGAGTACGAGCGTCAGCCTGCTGTCCAACCAGTCCAAACTAGCCGAGGACCTGGAGATCTGGTCCAGCCAGGAGTTCGACTACGTCGACCTGGCCGGCCCGTACACCCGCGCGTCGGTGCTGATGCCGCAGAAGCGCAACCCGTACGCGTTGTCGATCGTCCGCGGTGGCGGCGGTGTCCTGATCGGGCGGCTGACCGGCTTCCTGGCGGTCGTGAAGAGCCCGTCGGCCCGCAGCGACAACCTGATCTTCGCGTACGGCGAGATCCCCAAGGCGGTCGAGTTCGCGACCCGCATCACGGCGCTGATGGAAGGCGTCGTCGACACGCTGACTGTGAACGAGGCCCGGATGTGGGAGCGCCTCGAGGAGGGCTACACCCAGGCCACGGACCTGGCCGAGTTCGTCATGCTCCGGTGCGGCCTGGACTACCGGGCGGCGTACCTCGTGGTCGGGGAGGTGGTGCGCGACGCCAGCCGGCGCGGCGTCCGGGGTGTCGACATCACGTCGGAAGACCTCGATCAGGCCGCGCTGTCGGTCGTCGGGCGTTCGCTGGATCTGGATGCCGAAGAGATCCGGAACGTCCTGGACCCGCGCGCCATCGTGGCGACCCGCAGTGCCCTCGGCGGCGCGGCGCCCGAGGCGGTCGAGACCATGACCGAGGAGTACCTCGCCAAGGCCGTCGACCTCGGCTACCGGGCGAACCACGCGCTCGAGAAGTACGCCGCGGCCGAGGCCCGGCTGCTCGCCGAGGCCGAGCAGGTCGCGGCCGGGCGGGGTGAGTGACCGGCGTTGCAACGCCGTGCAACGCCTGTGCAACAGCGGTCGGCAAGATCCGTTCATGGACACGTTCAACCCCGAACCTGACTGCTGCGGATGCCGCTTCGAGCAGACCGCCCCGGCGCACCATCGGCGCCTGGTCTCGCTGGAGGCGCAGCCGATGATGTCGCTGGTGGAGCTGATCGAGATGGCGGCCACCTGGGGCGAGATCGAGTACGGCGAGGCCGAGCCGGTGATCCCCCCGAGCGAATGGATCGATTTCGCCGAAGCACACGCGTGGGCCGATGGCGACCGCGTGTTTGACGCGCTCGTGGCACTGGCCTCGCTGGTGCCACGAGCGCGGTCCAAGGCCGGCGCGAAGCCGGTGCCCGTGCTGGTGCCGGTGTGACCCGCGAGAGGACTGCCCGATGACCGACGTACCCCGGATCGCGATCAACGGCCTCGGCCGGATCGGACGTGCGCTGCTGCGCGCCATCATCGCGCGCGACTCGTTCGTCGACGTCGTCGCCGTCCATGATCTGACCCCGGCCGCGACGCTGGCCTACCTGCTCCAGCACGACACGGTGCACGGGCGGCTCGGCGTACCGGTGGCGGCGACCGACGACGAGCTCATGGTCGGCGACCGGCGGATCAAGGTGCTGCGGGCGAACCATCCGGGGAATCTGCCGTGGGGGTCGCTGGGAGTCGACGTGGTGGCCGAGTGCAGCGGGCACTTCACCAGCCGGGAACGGGCCGGCGGACACCTGCGGGCCGGCGCGAAACGGGTGATCGTGTCCACCCCGACCGACTCGGCGGAGGCGACGATCTGCCTCGGTGTCAACGAGGCGACCCTCGATCCGAACTCGCACCGGATCATCTCGAACGCGTCCTGCACGACCAACTGCGTCGCGCCGATCTTCGCGATCCTCGACGAGGCCTTCGGGGTCGAGGGCGGCTGGGTCGACACCGTGCACGCCTACACGAACGACCAGCAGTTGCTCGACCTGCCACACCACGACCTGCGCCGGTCCCGGGCCGCGGGTCAGAACATCATTCCGACCGGGACCGGTGCGGACACCGCACTGGCCCGGGTGCTGCCGCAGCTGAAGGACCGCGTGCACAGCGTCGCGGTGCGCGTCCCGGTGCCCGACGGTTCGCTCAGCAACGTCGTGGGAATGCTCCGCACCCAGGCCACCACCGAGCAGGTGCGCGACGCCTTCATCCAGGCGGCACTGTCCGAGCGCTGGGCCGGGATCGTGGGCGTCAGCGACATGCCGATGGTCTCCAGCGACGTCATCGGCGACCCGCGCTCCTGCGTCGTCACGCTGCAGGACATCGAGTCGCACGGCAACGCCGTCCGCGTGTTCGGCTGGTACGACAACGAGTTCGGCTACGCCAACCGGTTGCTCGACCTGATCGAGATGGTGACGCTGCGGACCAACGTCAGACGCCCCGCGGCCGCTCGTACGACGCCCTCGTCGGCGCTGGTGTGGTGATCAGCCGCGTCGTTCGGGAAGCGCCACCCAGACGACCTTGGTGGTGCGCGCGGACGGATTGCGCCACGAGTGATTCTCCTCGGAGCGGAAGTGCAGCGAGTCGCCCGCGCTGAGGCGATAGGTCTGCGCACCGACCGTCAGCTCCAGCGTCCCGGACTGGACGTGCACCAGGGCCTCGCCGGCCGGACGCCGGTCATCCGGGGCCGACTGCGCGCCCGCGGCCATCTCGGTGATGCTCGCGGTCAGCTCGAACGGCCCGGACTCCGCGGAGATCGAACCCACCACGACGTCGCCGTCGGGTGACATCCGGACCCGCCGCTGGTTCTTCGGGGTGAAGCTCACCGGCGTGGCCGGCGCGTCGGTCTCGTCGATGAAGTGGGCGACGGGCACCTGGAAGGCGGCCGCGAGCTTCAGCAGCGTGGTGATGGTGGGGACCATCGTGCCCTGCTCCACCTTGTGGATCGCGGCCGGTGAGACGTCGGAGCGCTCGGCCAGCTGCTGCAGCGACAGTCCGAGCCGGCCGCGCAGCGTGCGGAGCCGCGGCCCGATGCCGGCGACGACCTCGGAGACCTCGGACTCCGACAGCGGAGCTCCGGCGGGTCGCTCGGCCGGCGAGTGGTCACTGACCCGTGCGGATCGTGCGGATGGCGGTGTCACTTCGGCACTCCTTCGGTCTGCCCCCGGCCTTTAGTAGACGCAGTATATCCGATGGTTGACGGACGTCGATGTGTCTCATAGTGTATTTCCTTATCGGATAAGAGATTTCGCCGAACCCGAGGAGCTGCTGGTGGACGGCATTCACGACATGGGCGGCACCCACGGCTGGGGCGCGGTCGCGATCGAACCGGACGAGCCGGTGTTCGCGGCGGACTGGCACGCGCGCACCTTCGCGCTGGGGCTCGCCTCGATGGGCGCGTCGGGGACCAACCTCGACGCCTTCCGGCACGCGCTCGAGCGCCTGCATCCGGTCGACTATCTCGCCGACGGGTACTACGGGCGGTGGCTGGCGGCCGCAGAGTTGCTGCTGGTGGACAGCGGCGTACTCGCGCAGGGTGCTGTCGAGGCCCGCGCTCGCCGGCTGGCCGGTGAGGACGTCAGCGAGCCGGCTGACGTCGAGGTGCGCAAACCGTCGTACGAGCGCGGCGGCCCCGGATCGTTGCGTCAGATCGACGACGCGCCGGCCTTCGAGGCCGGGCAGCGAGTGCGGGCCCGGGAACAGTACAAGGCCGGCCACACCCGGATGCCCGCGTACGTCCGCGGTCGCGCCGGGGTGGTCGAGGCTCGCCGTCCAGCCGCCGTACTGCCGGACAGCACCGCCCACTTCACCGGCGAGGACGCGCAGCACGTCTACACCGTGCGCTTCGAGGCGACCGACCTGTGGGGTCCCGGCGCCGAGCCGGCGACCGTTTTCATCGACCTCTTCGAGAGCTATCTGGAGGACTGCCAGTGAGTGCCGATCCCCGTTCCGCCGACCGGCCACCGGCCGCCCTGCGCGCCGAGGCGCTCGAGGAGCTGCTCACCGAGCGCGGCCTGGTGAAGACCGAGGTGCTCGACGGCTTCATCAATCGCTACGTGAACGACGTCGGCCCGCTCAACGGCGCCAAGGTGGTGGCCAAGGCGTGGGTCGACCCGGACTACCGCGAACGTCTGCTCGCGGACGGCACCGGCGCCATCAAGGAGCTGGGCTTCGGCGGTCCGCAGGGCGAGCACATCGTGGTCGTGGAGAACACCGCCGAGGTGCACAACCTCGTCGTCTGCACACTGTGCTCCTGCTACCCGTGGCCCGTGCTCGGGCTGCCTCCGAACTGGTACAAGGATCCGGCGTACCGGTCCCGGGCGGTCCGGGAGCCGCGGGCGCTGCTCGCGGAGATGGGGCTGCCACTCGCGGACGACATCCGCGTCAGGGTGTGGGACTCCAGCGCGGAGAACAGGTACTTCGTTCTGCCGCGACGCCCGCAGCACACCGACGGCCTGACCGAGGAAGAGCTCGCCGCCCTCGTGACCCGCGACGCCATGGTCGGCGTCGCCGAGGTGGTCTCGTGACGGCGGAGATCGCCGGCAGCCTGGACGACACGGTCACCGGGCTGCCGCGAGCCAACGGCGAGCTCGTCTTCGAGCAGCCGTGGGAGAGCCGTGCCTTCGGGATCGCGGCCGCGCTGGCCGATCAGGGCCTGTTCTCCTGGAAGGACTTCCAGGGCGGCCTGATCGCCGAGGTGGCCCGGCGCGACGGCGAACCGGGGGAGTACAGCTACTACGACCGCTGGCTCGGCGCGCTCGAAGAGCTCTTGACCGAGCGCGGGGTCGTGTCCGCGGACGACATCGACGCCCGCGCCGACGTCCTGTGCCACCGGCCGGCCGGTCACGACCATCGCGACGAGGACCATGGCCACCACGCGCACTGAGGACCTGGTGGCGGCCACCCGCAGCGTCGAGAGCGTCTGGCACGGCGGGTACCACTGCACCGTCGAGGCCGGCCCGTTCACGATCCAGGTCGACGAACCGGAGGAGGTCGGCGGCGCCAACCTCGGTCCGCAGCCCACCGACCTGTTCCTGGCCTCGGTCGCGTCCTGCTTCACGCTGGCGATCAGCTACGCGGCCCGCAAGCGCTCGCTCGACCTCACCGAGCTGACGGTTCGGGCGACCGGCCGGTACGACGGCCTGCAGTTCGGCGCCGTCCACGTCGAGGCGCGGATCGGTGCCCCCGAGGCCGAGCTCGAGCGCCTGGTCGCGGCGGCCGAGCGGGTCTGCTACGTGACCAACACGCTGCGCTCCGGCGTACGGCTGACCATCCGAGCAGTTGTCCCCAAGGACGGAGAGATCCAGTGACCATGCGATGCGAAGCAGGGAGTGAGTTCTCGTGAAGATCGTTGTGATCGGCGGCGGTGCCGCCGGCCTCGGGGTGGCCGGCGCCGCCAAGGGCCAGGACCCGTCCGCCCAGACGGTGGTGTACACCGAGTACGAGGACGTGGCCTACAGCCCGTGCGGGATCCCCTTCGTGCACGGCAAGGAGATCGAGTCCTTCGAGAAGCTGTTCCTCGCGACCAAGGAACAGTACGTTGCCCAAGGCATCGATGTGCACTACGAGACCAGCGTCGAGAGCATCGACCCGAGGTCGCGGACCATCAAGGTGAGCGGCGAGGGCGAGGTCTCCTACGACAAGCTCGTCCTCGCGACCGGCTGGAACTACGACACCCCCGACATTCCCGGCGTCGAGCTCGGCGGCATCTACCACGTCAAGAACATCCGCGCCGCGATGGAGTGGGACCGCTACCTCGACACGGTGAAGTCGGCCGTGGTGGTGGAGTCCGGGCCGATCGCGATGGAGATGGTTTCGGCTCTGCGGCATCGTGGCATCGACGTGACCCTGATAGACCCCGGACCGTGGCCGATGGCCGACGTGATCGACCCGGACATCGTCGAGCCCGTCCGGAAGGACTGGGAGGAGTCCGGTGTCACGCTCAAGTTCGGCGAGCGGGTGACCGCCTTCCGGGGCACGGACACGCTCACCCACGTGAGTACGACGTTCGGCGACGTACCGGCGCAGTTGGCGGTGATCGGCAGCCACAAGGTGGCCAACTCCGGTCTCGCCGGGTCCGCCGGGATCAAGCTGGGCAGCACCGGCGGTATCGCGGTCGACCCGCGGATGCGCACCTCCGACCCGAACGTCTATGCGGCGGGTGACTGCGCCGAGATTCCGCACGGTGTCTCGAACGTCCCGTTGCAAGGGCTTTCGGGCAGCCACGCCTACGCCCAGGGCAAGACGGCGGGGATCAACGCGGCCGGCGGCTCGCGGGTGCACAACCCGGTGTACGTGCCCTGGGGAATGCTCGCCGGGCAGTGGATGATCGGCGGGGTCTCGTTCGGCGAGACGCTCGCCACGGCGCTGGGACTGCCCTTCGTCACCGGCGTTGCCGACGGCATCACCCGGGCGCGGTACTACCCGGGCGTGAAGCCGATCAAGGTCAAGCTGCTCGCGGACCCCCGGACCCGCCGGCTGATCGGCGCCCAGATGGTCGGTGGCGAAGGGATCAAGGAGCGCGCGGACTTCCTCGGCATCGTGGCCCGGACCGGTATCACGGTCGACACGCTGGCCACGATGGAGAACGTCTACTCGCCCGCGATCGGCGCGTTGAACGAACCCATCGCGATGGCGGCGCAAGCCCTCGTCGCGAAGCTCTGAGGCGGCCGGTATGCCCTTCTTCCACTGGCTCCGCTCGAACTCCGAGCACGCCCTGCTGGCCGACGCCCAGCGCCGGATGGCGGCCAAGTACGGCGCCAATCCGCCGGCCCGCCCGCACGGACTCAAGGATCGCTGGTGGCGACAGGTGTTCGCACCCGTCTACCGGATCCTGCCCTGGGGACTGCGCCGGACCACCATGCAGGCGATTCCGGGCAGCCATCGCAGGGGATGGCCGAAGCCCGACTACCTGCCGCCCGGCGATTACTGAGCCCCTGCCCCGACCGGGTGCAGGCCGTCCCACCTCTCCGCACTGCCGACACTTCGAAGGAGTCAGCATCATGCCGAAGACAGTCACCATCGAACCGCCCCAGGAGGGCGACATCCTCTTCGACGTCGAGGAGAAGATCTTCCCCGACCACCAGGCCAACGAAGGCGACAAGGCGTATGTCTTCATGCACACGGTCCCGTTCGAGGGCTCCGTCGGCCTGGTCAACATGCTCACGGCCACCCGCCTGCAGCGGAAGGGCTTCGACCTCACGTTCATCCTGTACGGTCCCGGCGTCCTGATGGCGTCCGCCGCCCGCGGCTACCCGGCCGTCGGCAGCGAGGGCTTCCCGGGCAACCTCGGCTACAACAAGCAGCTCAAGACGCTGATCGACGAGGGTGCGAAGGTGTACGCCTGCCGGTTCGCGATGGGCGCGCTCTACGGCATGCGCGAGGACGACCTGATCAAGGGCGTCATCCCGTTCAACCCGCTGGACGTGCTGGACGCCAACATCCAGGCCTGGCGGGACCGGGCCATCGTGTTCGCGACCTGGACCGTCTGATCCGTCCCACGACGAACGATGCCCCGCAGCCGGGAGGCTGCGGGGCATCGTCATGTTCATCCTTGTGGAGGCGGGATGCGACGGCGGAACAAGGCGACCAGAGCCGGGTCCTCGAACCCGCTGGCAACCAGCGCCGCGCCGGACAGGTCGTCGTCCTGCGTGTACTCGTTCTGAGCCGCAACGCAGCACAGTCCGGCCGCCACAGCCGCGCGTACGCCGTTCTGTGAGTCCTCCACGGCCACAGTCCGATCGGCCGGGCAGCTCGTCCGCCGCAGCACCTCGAGGTACACCGCCGGGCTCGGCTTGAGCTCGGGCACTTCGGTGCCGGTGACAACGGTCTGGAAGCGCGGGCCGAAGACCCGGTCCAGCAGCGGTTCGACCCAGGCGCGCGTACCGGTCGTTGCCACATGCATCGGTACGCCGCCCGCGTCGAGCTCGTCGAGCAGCCGGTGAACGCCTGGCCTGGCCTGCACCTTCCCGGCCTCGATCAGGTCCCGCATGATCTCGGTCTTGCGAGCGTGCAACCGCTCGGCCAGGCGCCGGGCATCGCCGGCGGGCACTCCGGCGTTCTCGAACCAGAACGCCAGTCGCTTGGCCCCGCCGGCGATGTGAAGCAGGTTTCCGTACGTCGGAACGTCCCAGCGGTCTCCTAGTCCGGCCTCCTCGAAGGCGGCGTTGAAGGCGACCCGATGGCCATCGCGTTCGCTGTCGACCAGCGTGCCGTCGACATCGAAGACGACCGCGGCCAGCCGATCCACCTCAGGCCCCCGGCGACTGCTGCAGGTACTCGCGGATCCGGCCGAGCACTGCCGTGCCGGTGAAGCCGTGATGCGCCATCACCTGGTCGCCAGGGCCGCACGTGCCGAACTCGTCGATACCGATGGCCAGGTCGACCAGCCCCTTCCAGCCCATCGTGCTGCCGGCCTCCAGGCTGACTGTGATCGCGAGTGGATCCGGGACGTAGGCGGATCGGTCCAGCGCGGAGACCACGCGGACGCTGTGACCTTCGGCGGTCAGCGCGTCGGCGACCTCCGCGGCCAGGGCGACCTCAGATCCGGTAGCCACGATCTCGACGGCGACCGGCGAGTGCTCGTCGGCCGGCGGCGCGGTCTGGGGGAGTGTCTGGCGGGACAGGATCAGAGCAGTCGGACCGTCGGTACGCTCCAGCGCGAGCTGCCAGGCCCGTGCCGTCTCGGCGTCGTCGGCCGGGCGCAGTACCTGCAGTCCGGGGATGACTCGCAGCGACTCGATCTGCTCGACGGGCTGATGGGTGGGGCCGTCCTCGCCGACCGCGATCGAGTCGTGGGTCAGCACGTGGATGACGGGCTGGCGCATCAGCGCGGCGAGCCGGAGCGCCGGCCGCAGGTAGTCGGCGAAGACCAGGAACGTACTCCCGTAGACCCGGAACCCGCCGTGCAGGCTGAGCCCGTTCATGATCGCGGCCATGCCGAACTCCCTGATCCCAAAGGCAATCGTGGAGCCCGAGTAGTCGTCACGGGTCACGACAGCTCCGCCGGTCGCGGTCCCGGTGGAGCCGGCCAGGTCCGCCGATCCGCCGATCAGCTCCGGCATCACGGTCGTCAAAGCCTTCAGGCAAGCCTGGGACGACTGCCGAGTCGCTCGAGGCGCTTCGCCGGGAACTGCGGACAACGTCTCCACAAGAGCATCCGGCAGTCGCCGATCGTGGCTGCGACGGAACTCCGCTGCCTGGTGCGGTGCACTCGCCTCGAAGGCGGCGTACGCGGCCTGCCAGGCATCGTGTTCGCGGGCGCCGGCCGACGCCAACGCATCGCAGGCAGCCCGCACCGACTCCGGAACGCTGAAGGGCGGGTGCTCCCACCCGGCCAACCGCTTGGCCTCCGCGGCCAGCTCCTCTCCGAGCGGTGAACCATGCGCCTTCGACGTACCCGCTACGCCTGGGGCGCCGTGGCCGATCATGGTCCGGACTGCGATCAGGCTCGGGCGCGAGTCAGCCTTGGCCCGAGCGATAGCGGCGTCGATCGCGTCGACGTCGGTACCGTCCCGAACCGTCTGCGTGTGCCAGCCGTACGCCGCGAAGCGGGCGACCTGGTCGTCGCTGCAGGAACGGTCGACCGAACCGTCGATGGTGATCGAGTTGTCGTCCCAGAGCACGACCAGCCGGCCCAGACCGAGATGCCCGGCGAGCGAGGCAGCCTCGTGGCTGACCCCCTCCATCAGGCAGCCGTCGCCGACGATCGCGTACGTGCGATGGTCGGTGATCTCCGGGTAACGCGCGTGCGTCATCCGCTCCGCCAGGGCCATCCCAACGGCCATGGCCAGGCCCTGTCCGAGTGGACCCGTCGTGCACTCGACCCCGGCAGTGTGACCGAACTCGGGATGGCCGGGAGTGCGCGACCCGAGCTGCCGGAACGCGCGCAGTTCGGCCTCGGGCAGGTCGTAGCCGAAGATGTGCAGGAGACCGTAGAGGAGGGCCGAGCCGTGTCCGGCCGAGAGCACGAAGCGATCCCGGTCGGCCCAGTCGGGCGCCGAGGGGTCGTGGCGCAGATGCCTGCTCCAGAGCGCCCATGCCATCGGGGCGGCGCCCATCGGCATGCCGGGATGGCCTGAGTTCGCCGCCTGCACCATGTCGACGGCGAGGAAGCGGAGGGTGTCGACCGCCAGCCGGTCGGTCTCGACGGACGGCGCGGCCGACCGTTGCAGCAGCTCGGTCATCAGGCGGCCTCCTCGTTCTTCTGCGCGGCGCTGACCGCGGCCGCGCGCAACTGCCGGACGGCGGCGGCCTTGCCGTCGCTGTGGGCATACATCCACGAGCCGGAGATGAATACGTCGGCGCCGGCCGCGGCCGCGCCCCGGATGGTGTCGGCGGTGATGCCGCCGTCGACCTCGAGCTCGATCGGCAGGCCGGACTCGTCGATCAGCCGCCGCAGCCGCGCCACCTTCTTCTCCACCGAGGGGATGTAGGCCTGCCCGCCGAAACCGGGGTTGACCGTCATCGCCAGCACCAGGTCCGTCTCGGTGAGGACGTGTTCCACCAGGTCCACGGGCGTGTGCGGATTGAGCGCGACACCACTGCGTACGCCGAGATCCCGGATCCGGCCGAGCGTGCGATGGAGATGGGTGCACGCCTCGGCGTGGACGATGATCAACTCGCATCCGGCCTCGACGTACCGGGGTAGGAGCTCGTCGGGCTCCACCACCATCAGATGGGCCTCGAAGGCGACCCGGCTGTGCTCCTGGGCCGCCGCGATCACGTCCGGACCGAAGGTGAGGTTCGGGACGAACACCCCGTCCATCACGTCCCACTGGATCCGGTCGACGCCGGCGTCGCACAGCGCGCGGATCTCGTCGCCGAGGCGCGCGAAATCGGCGGGCAGCACCGAGGGGACGATGAGCGGACGGGGAGCGCGAGGGGTGGGCTCGGTCATGGCTGGCCTTCCTGATCGGAGACTTCCAAGCGCACCGTGCCTTGCCGATCGCGCCCTCACCCTCCCGGGTGGACGTGCGGGTGAATCCTCGTGATCGTGGGGGAATCGTGCTGTCTCCGCTTACTCTTGGCCCATGCTGGCCACGACTCCGACCCCGCTGCGACTCGTCCTGGTGGACGACCACGAGATGGTGCTGCACGGCCTGGTCGCGATGCTCGGCCATTTCGTCGACCAGGTGGTCGTCACCGGCCAGGCGACGACCGCGGCAGAGGCGCTCACGCTGGTCTCCGACGAACGGCCCGACGTCGTGCTGTGCGACGTACGGATCGGCAAGGAGAGCGGGCTCGACCTCTGCCGCCAGATCACCTCGCAATACCCGGAGACCAAGGTCGTGCTGCTGACGGTGTACGACGACGAGCACTACCTGTACCAGGCGCTGAGAGTCGGTGCGTCGGGCTACATCCTCAAGCGGATCGACGGTCAGGAGCTGGTCGGGCATCTGCGCCGCGTGCGTGAGGGCGAGACCGTCATCGACCCTGCGCTGGCCGGACGCGTCGCACTGTCCGCCGCCAGGCTCAGTGCGGGCGAGTTCTGGCCGGGCGCGCACCTCGGGCTCACCCAGCGTGAGTCGGAGGTCCTGGAGCTGCTCGTCTCCGGCCACTCCAACCGAGGTGTCGCGAGCAAGCTCGTCGTCAGTGAGGACACGGTGAAGACCCACATCCGTGGCCTGTACCGCAAGCTCGGGGTCTCCGACCGCAGCGGCGCCATCGCCGTCGCGCTCCGCGAGGGTCTGTTCCATTGACCGCCGAGACAGGGCCCCTCCCCTCGGCGGCCGAGCTCGCGCGACTCCTCGAGGCCGACGGCGTGCTGCTGCTCGCCAGCGACGGTCAGGAGCTCACGGTCGCCGACATCTGGCCGCCCCACCCGTCGACCGCGGCGCTGAGCATGCCGGTCGGGTTCGGGGTGACCGGTCTCGTGGCCCGCAACGGCACGCCCGTCGTCCTCGCGTCCGACTCGCCGCGCAACGCGCTGCACCGGCAGTTGCTCCGTCTCGAGCCCCGGCAGACCGTCGCGAGGATGTGCGTTCCGCTCCGAGGGCTCGAGGACCATATCGTCGGTGTGCTGGCGGCGCATCGCAGTCCGCGTGTTCCCTTCGGTCCGGCCGACCTCGCCCGCGCCGAGCGGTACGCCGCGGCGCTCGGTCTGCGGCTGCACGCCGAGCAGCTGTGGCTGGCGGTGAACCGGCACCGGACCGAGCGGGATCGCCTGATCAAGCAGGCCATCTCGGCCCAGGAGGCCGAGCGCCGGCGGATCGCCTTCGACCTGCACGACGGGGTCACGACCGCGCTGGCGTCCATGTCGTTCCACCTCTCGGCCGCGGACATGACCGTGTCGGAGCTCGCCGTACGCGACTCCGCGGGCGGAGTGCCGGAGGCGGAGCTGGCGCGAGCGCGGGCCGAGCTGGTGAGCGCCCGGGAGCTGGCCGACCTGGCCTACCACCAGACGCGGGCCGCGATCTCCGGCCTGCACAGCCTGGTCCTGGACGACCTCGGCCTGGTCGCGGCGATGGAGTCCCTGGTGCAGATGGCGGCGAATGGCGAGAGCGCTCCGTCGATCGACCTGCTGGTCGATCCCGCGGCGACCCTCGACGACATCCCCGACCATGTCGCCGCGGCGCTCTACCGGATCGCCCAGGAGGCGCTGGCCAACGCGGTCAAGCACGCCGAGGCCGATCGCGTCGTACTGTCACTGCGGCGGGTCGGCGACTCGATCGTGTTCGGCTGCGCCGACGACGGCAAGGGGTTCGACCCGGAGGAACGGCGGACCGCCCGCGCCGGTGACGCGGACGGTGCGCAGCACTTCGGGCTCAGCTCGATCGCGGAACGCTGCGCGCTGATCGAGGCGTCACTGCGGATCGAATCGATCCCCGAGCGAGGTACGACGGTCCTGGTCGAGCTGCCCTTCTGATCCCGCGGTTCAGCGGGTCGCCTGACCGGCCCGACGGCAGTTGTCCAGCAGGACCTGCTGGGCTTTCTGCACGTTCCCGGCTTCGCCACCCCACGCGCTCAGAGCGTCGCTCACCAATGCGCGCCCGAAGGAGAACGTGACCGGCCACGCGCGGTCGCCGAGTCGGTGCAGTTCGCGGAGAGACTCGCACACATGGCCTGTCGGCTGGCCACCGGAGAGGAATGCGATCCCGGCCAGCGCCTCGGGCACCGTCTCGGACAGTACGCCGAAGGTGGCAGCGGCAATCGTCCGCGCGGTGGCGGCCGGGGCGTCGAGGCCGGGAGTCACGAAGTTCGGCTTGAGGACCACGCCGGACAGGTCGACGCCGGCCTGGGCCAGTTCGTCGAACAGGGTGCGCAGGGCAAGGTTCGATGCCTGCGCCGACGCACCCAGATCGTGGTCACCGGTGCACAGGACCTCCGGCTCGACGATCGGTACGATGCCGTGCTGCTGGCAGAGAGCGGCGTACCGGGCGAGCGCGTGACCGTTGGCCCGGGCCGAGTACGGCGTGATCGTGGCGACGTCGAAGACCGCGCGCCACTTGGCGAACGCGGCCCCGCGTTCGGCGTACGACGCGAGCCGGTCACCCAGCCCGTCGAGCCCCTCGGTGACCAGCGCGCCACCGCCGCCGGGCAGCTTGCTCGTGCCGGTGTCGACCTTGATGCCAGGGAGGATGCCCAGCTCGCGCGCGGCCTGGGGGAACGGGCGGCCGTCGGCCAGCTCCTGCCCGAACGTCTCGTCGCACCAGATCACCCCGCTGACCCAGTCCGAGAGCCCATCGGCGGTGATCAGCAGTTCGCGATAGTCCCGCCGGGCGGTCGGGCTGGACGGAATGCCTTCCTGTTCCAGCCGGGACGACATGGTCTTGATGGATTCGTCGGCGGCCAGGATGCCGCGACCGGCATCGGTCATCCGACGGGCGGTGTCGGCGAGAGTGGGGAGATCGGTGCGCAGCGTCGTGGTCATGCAGTGCAGCATCGCCCGGCGCGGCCCCGCCGTACTCACCCCTGGGGGCGAGACCGGGTGTGAAACGCCGCCGCCCCCACCCGGCCGGCATCGCAGACGTGGCGGAGGAACAACCGGCTCGCCGCGGTCGGTTCGGCGGTCGTGCACAGGTGCCACGGACGATCGACAGGAGTCCCGGGTACGGCGTACGTCGCAAGCTCACCGGCGTCGAGTTGACCGCGCACGGCCTCCTCGTGCACCAAGGTCACGCCCAGTCCCTGGCGCGCCGCGGCGACCGCTGCCCCCGAGGTCCCGAGGGTGAGCAGCGGTGGCGCCGCCTGCAGCCGGGTCAGCAGCGACAACGTCGTGTCCCGGGTGCCCGAGCCCTGACCGGTGAGCAACCAGGTGCTGGTCAGTGGATCGTCGTCGCGTCCAGGTCGGCCGACGAGCACCAGCCGGTTGGCGCGGCGGGCGCGGGTGACCAGGCCGGATCCGCGCGGCGGCCGTCCGGCGAGCACGACATCGACGGCATGGTCGCGGGCCTGGGCGAAGAGCTCGTCGCGGGGGAGGACCGACAAGGACAGCTCGACCTGCGGATGCTCGTCGACGAACGAGGCCATCAGGCGGGGAAGGACGTACTCGCTGGCCGTCGCCACCGCGCCGATCCGCAGCCGGCCCCGATCGGCGTCGTGCACCGCACCGGCCGCCTCGGCGAGCAGCCCGAGGAGCTTGCGGACGTACGCCGCGAAGGTCTCGCCGGCGTCCGTCGGCACGATGCCACGTCCGGCCTTGCTGAACAGCGCAGTACCCAGCGCGGTCTCCAGCGCCGAGATCGCGGCCGACACCGCCGGCGGCGTGACGTGCAGGGTCTCGGCCGCCGCGCGGATGCTTCCGCCTTCGTAGACGGCCAGGAAGGTCTGAAGCCGCCCCCAGGTGGCCGCGGCCGGCAGATCCATCATGTACCTATCCCTTAATGGTCAGCGGAGAAGTTTCAATTGTAGTTGATGCTTCACCGGCGCAGGCTGGTGCCCGAAGGATCACGCAGACACCGGATGGGAGCAGCCGATGACGACGACCGAGAACGGCGCGAAGGCCAAGGAGCGCTGGGACCCGGGGGTGCAGAGCTACGCCGGGATGGGTTACTGGAACCCCGACTACGAGCCCAAGGAGACCGACGTACTCGCCGTCTTCCGGGTAGCGCCGCAGGACGGCGTCGAGCCGATCGAGGCCGCGGCCGCCGTGGCCGGCGAGTCCTCGACCGCGACCTGGACGGTGGTCTGGACGGACCGGCTGACCGCGAATCACCACTACCAGGCGAAGGCCTACCGCGTGGAGGAGGTGCCCGGGCGGCCGGGCGAGTACTTCGCCTACATCGCCTACGACATCGACCTGTTCGAGGAGGGGTCGATCGCCAACCTGACCTCCTCGATCATCGGCAACGTGTTCGGCTTCAAGCCGCTGAAGGCGCTGCGGCTGGAGGACCTGCGGATCCCGGTCGCGTACGTGAAGACGTTCCAGGGTCCCGCGCACGGGATCGTGATGGAACGCGAGATGCTCAACAAGTACGGGCGTCCGTTGCTCGGAGCAACCATCAAGCCGAAGCTCGGGCTGTCCGCCCGCAACTACGGCCGGGTCGTCTACGAGGCCTGCCGCGGCGGCCTGGACTTCACCAAGGACGACGAGAACATCAACTCGCAGCCGTTCATGCGCTGGCGGGACCGCTTCCTCTACGCGATGGAGGGCGTGAACAAGGCGGTGGCCGAGACCGGTGAGCTCAAGGGCCACTACCTGAACGTGACCGCCGGGACGATGGAGGAGATGTACAACCGGGCCGAGTTCGCCAAGGAGCTGGGCAGCGTCGTCGTGATGATCGACCTGACCATCGGCTACACCGCGATCCAGTCGATGGCGCACTGGGCCCGGCAGAACGGCGTACTGCTGCACTTGCACCGCGCGGGGCACTCGACGTACACCCGGCAGAAGACGCACGGCGTGAGCTTCCGGGTGATCTCGAAGTGGTGCCGGCTGATGGGTGTCGACCACGTCCACGCCGGCACCGTGGTGGGCAAGCTCGAGGGCGACCCGGCGACGACCCGCGGTTTCTACGACACCCTGCGGGAGGACCACGTCTCGAGGAACCCGGAGAACGGGATCTTCTTCGACCAGGACTGGGCCTCGATGCCGGGCGTGCTGCCGGTCGCCTCCGGAGGGATCCACGCCGGCCAGATGCACCAGCTGCTCGACCTGTTCTCCGACGACGTCATCCTGCAGTTCGGCGGCGGCACGATCGGCCACCCGTTCGGGATCGCGGCCGGCGCCGAGGCCAACCGGGTCGCGCTCGAGGCCATGGTCAAGGCACGCAACGAGGGTCGCGACCTGCTCCGCGAAGGACCCGACGTCCTCCGGGTCGCCGCCAAGTCCTGCGCGCCGCTCGAGGCCGCGCTGTCCACCTGGGGTGACGTCACCTTCGACTACACCAGCACGGACGCCCCCGACGTCGTCCCGACGGCGACAGCCTCCGTCTAGCCCCGATCCGCACCGACTCGAGGAGCATCACCATGCAACTGCGCCACGGGACCTTCTCCTACCTGCCCGACCTCACCGACGACGAGATCGCCGACCAGATCCGCTACGCCCTGCGGCACGGCTGGCCGGTCTCGGTGGAGTACACCGACGACCCGCACCCACGCAACGTCTACTGGGAGATGTGGGGCCTGCCGATGTTCGACCTCGCCGAGCCTGACGGGGTCCTTGCCCAGATCAACGAGTGCCGGGCGACGTACCCGAATCACTACGTCCGGGTCCTCGCGTACGACGCGAGCCTCGGGCGTCAGACGACCGCGATGCAGTTCCTCGTACAGCGGCCTGCCGAGGAGCCCGGCTTCCTGCTCTCCCGGGTCGAGGGCCCGGACCGGACCCAGCGCTACGCCATCTCGTCGTACGCCACGACGCGACCGGCCGGAGCGCGCTACGGGGACGGCTAACAGATGGATACGGCTGTGCTTTTGGCCGGGCCTTCGGCGCCGGCGTGGTCATGGGGCTTTGTCTCCCGCCCTTCCCTCGTCGCTCCAGTCGCTTCGCTCCCTACACTCCTCAGTCCAGGGCGGGAGGCCCCATGACCGGCTTCGGGTTTCCCCGCACCGCCGCCACCTCGCCTGAGGAAGTGAGCACTGAGGCGGTGGAACCGGTGCTGCTGACGGACGATGCCGAGCTCGACCTTTCGGTCGACGAGGCGGCGGCCAGGGTCGAGGAGACCCTGGCCGCCCTCGAGGCCGAGCTCGTCGGGCTGGCCTCGGTCAAGCGCCGGGTGCGCGAGATCGCCTCGCTGCTCCTGGTGGACCGGGCGCGACGTCAGTTCGGACTGACGTCGTCCCGGCCGACGCTGCACATGAGCTTCACCGGCGGGCCCGGGACCGGGAAGACGACGGTGGCGCTCCGGATGGCCGCGATCCTGCACGCACTCGGGTACATCCGTGCGCCGCGCGTACACACCGTCACCCGCGACGACCTCGTCGGCCAGTTCATCGGGCACACCGCGCCGAAGACCAAGGAGGCGATCGCGCGGGCCGCCGGCGGGGTGCTGTTCATCGACGAGGCCTACTACCTGTTCCGGCCCGACAACGAACGGGACTACGGGCAGGAGGTGATCGAGATCCTGCTGACCGAGATGGAGAACGAGCGAGGCGACCTGGTCGTCATCTTCGCCGGCTACCCGGACCGGATGGCCACCTTCTTCTCGGCCAACCCCGGCCTGAGCTCGCGGGTGCCGCATCACATCGAGTTCGAGGACTACGACCACACAGAGCTCGTCCAGATCGCCGATCTGATGCTGACATCGGAGAACTTCCGCTTCGACGACGCAGCCCAGGCCGCCTTCTCGGAATACCTGACCCGGCGGATGCAGCGGCCGCGCTTCTCCAACGCTCGCAGCGTGCGCAACGCGATCGAGCGGTGCCGGCTCCGCCAGGCCCGGCGGCTGGTCGAGCTGAGACGCCCGCTGCGCAAGGAGGATCTCATCACGCTGACCGCGGACGACATCTTCGGCAGCAGTGTGTTCCTGGCAGCGAGCGACGCTCAGTAGACCACCGACGTGACCCTGCCCTCCACCTCGTCCCAGAGCGCGTCGAGCCTCGCGCACAGCGTCCGTGCGACGTGGCCCGGAAAGCCGGTGTGGGGCAGGTGCGGGTGGGGACGCGTCGGCGCGGCGGCGACGGCTCGCGTGAACCTTTCCCGCACGCGAGCCTCGTCGTCGGAGTCGAGGTGCTCCCCGAGCATCGCGGCGAGCCGCCGCTCGGCCGCGATGGTCCGTCCGAGGTGGTGATGGACGCCGGACCACACCGAGGGCCACGGCACCTGGATCGTCTGGGCCTGGCCGTACTCCTTGGCCTTCGCCCGCACCAGTGTCCGTTCCAGCCGCCGGATCGCGCGCAAGTGATCGCGCACCTCGGCCCGCCCGGCCGGGAGATGCCGCGCGACCGGCGGAAGCAGGATCCAGGTCGCGGCGGCTGTGTGCCGGCTGGCTTGGGCGAGGAATCTGTCGGTGTTCATCCGCGCTTCGCCGGGCTGCGCCGGCGACCCGCGGTGGGCGGCTGTCCGCAGCAGCGTCAGCAGCGCGGCATGGCGACCTTCGACTTCGCTCAACAAGGTTTGCATGGTGCACCTCGCGGGTTCGGGGCTGGGGTGCTCCGAGTCTCCGAGCCGTTTCACAAGTGCACAAGGTTGATCTTCGGCTCACCCGTCCGCTCACCCTTCCGGGGCAGGAGGCCGGCGGAATCCCCCGGTACAAAGAGATCGTGGACACCCGGACCGGCTCGCCGGCGCGACGCGGCGCCGGTGAACTCGAGAGCGAGGTGCTCGCCGCACTGTGGGCCGCCGAAGGACCGCTGTCTCCCGTCGAGGTGCAGGCCGCGATGGCCGGCAACCTGGCCTACAACACGGTGCACACCATCCTGACCAGGCTCGGCCGGAAGAGCCTGGTCGCCCGGGTGCAGGCCGGCTGCCGCGCTCGCTACCGCCCGACCAAGGGCGCCGCGGAGTTCGCCGCAGAGCAGATGCGGACCGCCCTGGGCCAGGGCTCGGATCGCCTGGAAATCCTGCACCGCTTCGTCCGGGCCCTCGACCCGGCCGACAAGGCCACCTTGCGAGCGCTCCTCGGCGACCCGGGCTAGGTCCGAGAATGGCGTCATGGACAAGCCGGAGTTGGCGACGTTGCTGGACCTCGAGCCACATCCGGAAGGCGGGTGGTTCCGGGAGACGTGGCGATCGGCGGTGGAGTTCGAGCCGCCGGGGTACGGCGGCACCCGGGCCAGTGCGACCGCGATCTACTTCCTGTTGGGACCGGGAGAGGAGTCGCAGTGGCATCGCGTCCGGTCGGCGGAGATCTGGCTGTGGCACTCCGGTGGCCCGCTGACGCTGGAGTACGGCGAGACGCCGGACGTGGCCGACGCGGTCACTCTCGGGCCGGATGTGCCGACAGGGCAACAACCTCAGGTGGTGATCCCGGCCGGCGCATGGCAGGCAGCACGGCCGGCCGGAGACGCGGCCGTGCTGGTGTCGTGCGTGGTGTCGCCCGGCTTCGACTTCGCCGACTTCACGCTTCAGCGCTGAAGCGGTCGGCCCAGGATCACATCTGCGGTACGGCGGCCTCCCCGGTGGACACCTCCGGAAGGTGCTCGCGGACCATGAAGCCACCCGCACAGGCGATCCAGACCGCGGACAGCAACAACGGGATCGTGGTCATCAAGGTGCCGCCGGCAACGAACACGCCATCGGTGGCGAACACGCCGAACGCGCCGGCGAACGATACCAAGGCGGCCAGCAGAGCCAGGTAGCCCAGCCAGTTCGGCATCAGGTGGGTGCGCATCACGCCGATCCCGGCCGCCGCCAGCGGGAGCGCGGCGGCGACGCCGATCATCGTCGTCATCACCGCGGTGACGTCGTACATCAGCATCGTGATCGCCACGTCCCGGCCGCCGATGCTGAACGCGGTCGCCGCGGTGAGTGCCGCGTTCACGAAGATCGCGGCGCCGACCAGCACCGAACCGGCCAGCAGCGCCAGGTGCACGTCGCTGCGCTCGGCGCGCTCGCGGATCGCCTCGGCGAAGGCAGCGGCGAACCAGATCACCAATCCGGCCGCGGCCGCCCACAGCAGCGCGCTGAACAGGATCGTCGTCCGGTGGTCGTTCAGCCAGCCGCTGATCGTGCTGTCCGAGTCGTCGACGGTCGGAGGGTTGCCGGGCAGGAATCTGCCCAGGAGAGCCAGGACGACGAAGGCCAGTCCGGCGAAGCCGCCCCACCTCAACTCGTGTCGCTCAGTCATGGGGATACACCTCCAAGGGAGCACCGCGAAGTGTGGTGCATCTACTGCCGATGTTCCCCCGTTCTGGCCGGGAATCAAGGGGTGCCGTCCGGCGAACAGCGCGTCGTCGGACGGCTCCGAAAACCCCTACCGGAGAACCGTCGCCAAGGCCTCGTACCCGGGCAGCAGATCGATCCCCTCCCGGCCTAGTTGCTGGATCACGACGTGGTCCGCACCCGCGTCCAGGTGGGCCTTCAGCCCCGCTGCGATCTCGACCGCCGTGCCGTGCAGCACGAGCGCGTCGACCAGCCGGTCGCTGCCGCCGTCGGCGATGTCCTCGTCGGTGAACCCCAGGCGCTCGAGGTTCGAGACGTAGTTGCTGAGCTGCAGGTACGACGCCAGATAGTCGCGACCGGTCGAGCGCGCGATCTCCGGATCGGTCTCCAGCACGACCTTCTGCTCCGGCGCCAGCAGCACACCGTCGCCGAGCGTACGGCGTGCTTCCCGGGTGTGCTCGGGTGTCGTCAGGTACGGCAGCGCGCCCGCCGTCCTGGTCGCCGCGAGCCGCAGCACCTTCGGGCCGAGCGCGGCCAGCGCCCTCCGGTCCACCGGGACCTTCGCGTCGTCCAGGTCGTCGAGGTAGCCGACGATGGTCTGGTACGGCGACCGGTACGCGCCGGTGCGCTCCGGGTGACCGATGCCGACCCCGAGCACGAACCGGCCCGGATAGTCGTCCTCGAGCCGGTGGTACGACGCCGCCACGTCGGCCGCCGGCGTCTTCCACATGTTCACGATGCTGGTGCCGACGGCAACGGACTTCGTTGACGCCAGCAACACTTCCGCATCGCGCAGATCGGCCTCCGGGGAGGCGCCCAGCCACAACGTTCCGTACCCAGCCTGCTCCAGCCCCGCCGCCAGTTCCGGACCCCAGTGCTGGGGTCCGTGCCAGACCCCGTACCGTCCCAGTTCGACCGCCACGCCGTACTCCTCTCGTCGTCCTACTCAGGGTGCAACTGGGAGCGGGCGGGCTCCATTCCAAGCATCCCTGACCGGCTGGAGGGGCCGTCAATGATCGCTGTCACGTCAGAGGTGGGCGGCGATCTCCGGAACGCGGTGCTGCAGGTCCTTCAATCGACGCTCGGTACGCTCGGGCTCGCCGACCGTGGCCAGATTGAGCATGCCGGGATCGCCCGCGACCTGCCCGGCGCGGATGACGCGCGCCGATCGTTGCGCCCGGATCGGAGCGCCCTCGAGGATCTGCAGCGGCGTGAAGACATCACCGCCGTACGCGTCGGCCATCAGGCGCAGCCGCGCGGCCTGGTAGGCGGGATCCATCGGCATCGCGAGGGGGACCGTGTTCCACGCGGTGAAGGCGATGTCGTCCAGGGGGACGCCGGGGCCGGCCATGTCCCAGTCGATCACGCCGCTGAAACCGGACTCGGTGCCGATCCAGTTGTAGTACCCGTAGTCGTGCATGCAGATGATCTGATCGGCCGCGAGTTCACCCCGGCTGGTCCGCCAGACGATCTCACCCTTCGGCCGGTACGACGCGACGACCCGGTGGTACTCGGCCAGCCAGCGCATCGCGTCCGCGAGCACGTCGTCGGGTACTTCGGGGCCGTACGACGTACCCGGGAGGTAATCGAGGATCTCGCGGCCCTGGTCGTCGAACCCGAGCACCCGCGGGAGGCCGGTCAGGCCGGCATCGGCCAGGTAGTTGAGCAGGCTGTGAACTGCCGGCGTCCACGCGCCGGTCGCGCGCCGTACCGTGTCGCCGACGCGGACCGCGCCACCGACGTTGCCGCCCGGGAGGGCGATCTCAGCGTCCATGTCAGAACCTTCCTTGAAGCGATTGAATGCGGGTATTGGAAGAGCACGAACCGTCGCTCTTCGGGGGAGTGCAAAACTGGGGTTAAGACAGAAGTAGAGATTGCGTCAAGATTGCGCAAAGCCTGCCGGGCAAGGGATTCCGGTGCGAACGTCACGGGCTGCCACGGCGTCTGACAGGAGTGTAACCGAACCGCCGGGCAACGTTCCGCGAGTCGTGCGGCGATCAGACCATCCGTTCAAGTGGTATGAACCTTGGGGGCTTACACTCAGCAGCGACCTGGCATCACCCCTCACGCCGGGCCGCGGACACAACGACGTGGGCCGCACACCTGGATTGTGAAAGAAGGGCGAGTTGTGAAGGTCGGAGTTCCGAAGGAAGTCAAGAACCACGAGTACCGGGTGGCGATCACCCCGTCCGGCGTGCACGAGTTCGCGCGCGCCGGGCACGAGGTTCTGATCGAGCAAGGCGCGGGGGACGGTTCGCTGATCCCCGATGACGAGTTCGTCGCGGCGGGGGCGCGGATCGTGCCGACGGCGGACGACGTCTGGGCGGACGCTGAGCTGGTGCTCAAGGTGAAGGAGCCGGTGGCCGAGGAGTACCACCGGATGCGCAAGGACCAGGTCCTGTTCACCTATCTGCACCTGGCTGCCAGTGCCGAGACCACCGAGGCGCTGCTGACGTCGGGTATCACCGGGATCGCCTACGAGACGGTCCAGCTTCCGGACGGATCGCTGCCACTGCTGGCCCCGATGAGCGAGGTGGCCGGCCGGCTCGCCCCGCAGGCCGGCGCCTACCACCTGATGCGCAACGGCGGTGGCCGCGGTGTGCTGATGGGCGGCGTCTCCGGCGTGCACCCGGCCCGCGTGGTGATCATCGGCGCGGGTGTCGCCGGGATGAACGCGGCCGCGATCGCGCTCGGCATGCAGGCGCAGGTGCAGCTGTTCGACCGCAACATCGCGCGGCTGCGCGAGGCCGACCGGATCTACCAGGGTCACCTGCTGACGATCGCCGCGAACTCGTACGAGATCGAGCGCGCGGTGCTCGAGGCCGACCTGGTCATCGGCGCGGTGCTGGTGCCGGGCGCGAAGGCGCCGAAGATCGTCACCAACGACATGGTGCGGCGGATGAAGCCGGGCAGCGTGCTCGTCGACATCGCGATCGACCAGGGCGGCTGCTTCGAGGACTCGCACCCGACCACGCACGCCGACCCGGTGTACAAGGTGCACGACTCGCTGTTCTACTGCGTCGCGAACATGCCCGGCGCGGTGCCGAACACCTCGACGTACGCACTCACCAACGTGACCCTGCCGTACGCGATCGAGCTGGCGAACCTGGGCTGGCGGGAGGCCCTGAAGCTGGATCACAGCCTGGCGCTCGGCCTGAACACCTTCGACGGCCACGTCACCTACGGCCCGGTCGCCGACGCGCACAACCTGCCCCAGCGGAAGCTCGACGAGGTGCTGGTCTGAGCATCGCCCGGGCGGTCAGCGCGTACCTGGACCACCTGACGGTGGAGCGCGGCCTGGCTGCGAACACCCTGGCGTCGTACCGGCGTGACCTGCGCCGGTACGGCGACTACCTCGCGGCCGCCGGGATCGACGACTTCGGCCGGATCACCGAGGCCGTGGTGAGCGACTTCCTGATGCGGTTGCGGGAGGGCGACGCCGACCATCCGCCACTCACCGCATCCAGTGCGGGCCGGACCGTGGTCGCCGTCCGCGGGTTCCATCGGTTCTGTTTGCGGGAAGGGCTGACCGCGGTGGATCCCGCGGCCGCGGTCAAGCCGCCGGCGCCGCCGCAACGGTTGCCGAAGGCACTGTCTGTGGACGAGGTGACGCGGATCCTTGCCGCTGCCGCCGGGGCGGAGGCGGAGCCCGCCGTCCTGGCCACCCGGGACGCTGCGCTGCTGGAGTTTCTCTACGGAACCGGCGCCCGCATCTCCGAGGCGGTCGGGCTGGACGTGGACGACATCGACCTGGAGGCCGGTGCGGTCTTGCTGCGGGGCAAAGGCAGTAAGGAACGCATGGTCCCGGTCGGGTCCTACGCCCGCGAGGCGTTGTCGGCGTACCAGGTCCGCGGCCGTCCAGATCTGGTACGGCGGGGGCACGGGACGCCGGCGTTGTTCCTCAACGCCCGGGGCGGTCGACTGTCGCGGCAGAGCGCGTGGACGGTCCTACGCCGGGCCGCACAGCGCGCAGGGATCGCGAAAGAGATCTCACCGCACACACTTCGGCACTCGTTCGCGACACACCTGCTGGACGGCGGTGCCGACGTCCGCGTGGTCCAGGAGCTCCTGGGCCACGCCTCCGTCACGACCACTCAGGTCTACACACTGGTCACTGTCGACAAGCTCCGTGAGGTTTACGCAACGTCCCATCCGAGGGCGCTGTCCTCGTAGGGTGTCGCTCGTGGCCGATGAAGCGGGGGAGCGGCACGCGAGCTGGTTGGAGCTGTTCTTCGACCTGACCGTGGTCGCAGGGGCCGCGGAGATCGCGCATCGGCTCCAAGGTGCCGAGAGTGTCGGGCAGATAGCCGCCTGTGCCGCGATGTTCTACGCGATCTGGAGTGTCTGGACGACCACCAGCATCTATGCGAACGTCGCGGGGGAGCGGACCCGGCAACGCGCCGTACTGCGGACCATGCTCGGCATCGCGATTATGGCCGCGGCGGTGCCGGGAGTGTGGCCGGAGCTCCTTCCTGGTGAGCACGACGTACCCGGAGGCCGGACGGCGGCGTTCGTCATCGCGTTCCTGGCGTGCCGGGCGGTCGCGGCCGGCTCGGCCGCGCGGGACGGGCAGGTGATCGCCTTCTGGCCGGCGACGCAGACTGTGACGGCGACTCCTTGGGTTGTCTCGTTGTTCGTGCCGCCGCCGATCGACTACTGGCTGTGGGGGGTCGCGATCGCCGCCGACCTCACGTTCTCGATGCTCGGCGCGGTCAACCCGCGGATGATCGCGCGGATGACCGAGCAGGCGCGGCGCCGGCAGGACGAGCGGAACCGGCGGACCGCCCATCGGCTCGCCGCGATGATCCAGCGCGGGGTCTCGCCGGACCGGTTGCCCGACGCGTCGCCGACGCTGATCTCGGTCGCCCAGGTCGAGCGCGGGCATCTCGCCGAGCGGCTCGGGTTGTTCGTCATCATCGTGCTCGGTGAGGCGCTGGCCCAGGTGGTCGCCGCGAACACGGACATCGCGTGGACGCCGGCCGTGATCGTCTCGTCGCTGGCCGCGTTCCTGCTGCTGGTGAAGTTCTGGCGGCTGACGACGGAGTACGGGTTCACTCTGGCGCCGCGCCTCAGGAAACCGCTCGAGCCTTGGCAGGCGTTGCCGGCGCACCTGGGCGTGACCGCAGCGATCGTGGCGATCGCATCAGGTCTGGGTGCGCTGATTCCGGGCGCGACGGAGCACCTGCAGACCACAGACCGGTGGTACATCTTCGGAGGGCTGGCGCTGTACCTGCTGGCCAGTGTGTTCGCCGGCCTGGCCGGGCGGGCCGCACTGAAGTGGTACCTCGGCTGGGTCCTCCCGAGTACGGTCGTCGCCGTGCTGGCCGGCGTACTCGGGGATCTGGTGCCGGCGTGGTCGCTGGCCGTGGTGGCGTGGGGCGTGCTGGTGTGGTTCGGGTCGTACGAGCGGCTCGTGAAAGGGTAGACCCGGTGCGGCCGATCCGGGGACGGTGTGCGATCATCTGACTACGGTTGGTCATCCGGACGCGGTGATCGGCCGGGTCCGGAGCTTTGTCGACAAACAGCCCCACCCCGGTGCGGAGTGGCTGGTTGAGAGTGCTTGAATGCACGCTTACAGTCGCTGGGATCGCCCGTATCGGTTGAAAGGTTTGACGAGTCATGAACGAGTCGACATTCCCGGGCACCGAGCACCTGCCGACCCCGGCCCGACCGATAGCGCCGACGGTCGCTCAGGCGGGCGCTGCGCCGTATCAGTCCACGTCTTACGGCCACGAGCCGCCGGCAGGCAGGCACGCGGCTCCGACGCAACCGGCACCAGCGCAACCGGCACCAGCGCAACCGGCACCAGCGCAACCGGCACCAGCGCAACCGGCAGCAGTGCAACCGAACGAGGCACAACCGAACAGCACCACCTCTCCGCGCCCGGCGCAGCCGCAGCGGAACCTGACCCCACCCGACAACTATGCGGAGATGCCGAGGCCGACGGCCAAGCTCACCGCGGAGGACATCGCACCTGTGAATGACGCGCACGGTCCGAGGAACAAGATCGGACCGACCGGCCGGCCGGTGCCCGACCTGCCGATGCCGCAGCGGCCGACGAAGACCGGGCCGGCGCAGGTGATTGCGATGTGCAACCAGAAGGGTGGCGTCGGCAAGACCACCACCACGATCAACCTCGGCGCGGCGATCGCCGAGACCGGTCGCAAGGTGCTGCTGATCGACTTCGACCCGCAGGGCTCGGCCTCGATCGGCCTCGGCGTGCAGCCGCACGACCTGGAGCTGTCGGTCTACAACCTGCTGATGCAGCGCGACATCACCCCGGACGAGGTGATCCGTCCGACCCGGGTGGAGAACCTCGATCTGCTCCCGGCCAACATCGACCTGTCCGCGGCCGAGGTGCAGCTGGTCCAGGAGGTCGCCCGCGAGTACACCCTGCAGCGGGTGCTCGAGCCGATCGTCCCGAACTACGACGTGATCTTGATCGACTGCGCGCCGTCGCTCGGCCTGCTCACCGTGAACGCCCTGACCGCGTCGAACGGCATCGTCGTACCGCTGGAGTGTGAGTTCTTCGCGCTCCGCGGGCTGGCCATGCTGACCGACACGATCGGCAAGGTGCAGGACCGGCTGAACCCGAAGCTGGAGATCGTCGGCATCCTCGGGACCATGTTCGACGGGCGTACGACGCACGCCCGCGAGGTGCTCGACCGGGTCGTCCAGGCCTTCGACGAGCGCGTGTTCCACACTGTCATCCGGCGTACCGTCAAGTTCCCCGAGACCACGGTCGTCGGCGAACCGATCACGACGTACGCCCCCTCGTCCCAAGCGGCTACCCAGTACCGCGACCTTGCCAAGGAGGTGCTGGCGCGTTGTCCCGCCGGGTGAGCCTGCCAGGTGCCAGTGAACTCTTCGGGGGTGCGGCACCGAAGCAGACCAGACCCGAGAAGCGCACCACCACTGACGGCCCGGCGCCGGGCGGAGTCCGCGCGCGCACAGCCGTCGTCGACGACCGCAAGTCCAGCGGTCGGGTCCGGCACGACACGAAGATCACCGTGTACGTGACGGAGGAGGAGCTGCTCGGCCTGGAACAGACCAGACTCGCGCTGCGTGCCGAGCACGGGTTGATGGCCGACCGCGGCCGGATCGTCCGCGAGGCGATCGACGTCCTGCTGGCCGACTTCGTCGACCACGGGCCGGACTCGGTGCTGGTACGGCGGCTCAAGGCCGCGGAGCTCAAGGGCCCGGAGTGACCGTGTCCTCGGACTCGCTGCCCTTGGACCTGCCCGCCACCGACGGTGGGTCCACTGTTGCTGAGGGCAAGGGGTTCAGCGTTCACCTGGTCAACTTCGAGGGGCCGTTCGACCTGCTCCTGCAGCTGATCAGCAAGCACAAGCTCGACATCACCGAGATCGCGCTGTCGGTGATCACCGACGACTTCATCGCCCACATCAAGGCCCTCGGGCCGCAGTGGGACCTGGACCAGACGTCGGAGTTCCTGCTGATCGCGGCGACCTTGCTGGACCTCAAGGCCGCTCGGCTGCTGCCGAAGGGCGAGGTCGAGGACGACGAGGACCTCGCGCTGCTGGAGGCGCGGGATCTGTTGTTCGCGCGGCTGCTGCAGTACCGCGCCTTCAAGCAGATCGCGGCGCTGGCGCAGGAGCGGATGGCGCTGGAGGCCCGGCGCTTCCCGCGGGCCGTCGGGATGGAGCCGCGGTTCGCGGAGTTGCTGCCGGAGGTGCTGCTCGGGATCGACCCGGCCGGACTGGCCGCGCTGGCAGCACGTGCGCTGGCGCCGAAGACCGACGTACCCGAAGGTGTGTCACTCGCCCACCTGCACGCGCCGACGGTGACGGTCCGCGAACAGGCCGTGGTGATCGTGGACCGGCTGCGACGCCAACGCAGTACGACGTTCCGCGCGCTGGTGGCCGATTCGCCGGACACCGTGACGACGGTGTGCCGCTTCCTTGCCTTGCTGGAACTCTTCCGCGAATCGGCGGTCATCTTCGACCAGGTGACGCCGTTGGGCGAACTGACCATCCGCTGGACAGGCACCGACGAGGGCGAGATCGACGTCTCCGACGAGTTCGACGAGGAAACCAAGCCCGAGCCCGAAGACGGCGAGGCCCCCGTGGTCTCCGACGAAACCCCCTTCCTGGAACCCGGCGAACCCCGCACCGAAGAAGACGAACCCGCCCCCCAGCCGACCCAAGAACCAACCGAGACGGCAAACCAGTGACCGAACCAACCCCCACCGACCCCCCCAAGCCCCTCCCCTTGGAGACCTTGGCCGCCGAACCCGCTACAACCCCCACCGACCCGGCTGCAGACCCAGCACCCGCCACCGCCCCCCAGGACGCAAGCCCAACCACGCACGCAGCGGATGCACACCCCGAGGCCAGTCCCACGGACCACGCCGACGCGTCCGCCGAGGACACCGCCCCCGAGCCCGCGGACGCAAGCCCCACCGCGCAGGCCGTGGGTGCACACCCCGAGGCCAGTCCCACGAACCACGCCGCCCCGTCTGCCGAGGACACCGGCCCCGAGTCCACGCCCACCAACTCCGGCGACAACACGTCGGCCTCCGCGGACGACGTCGTACGGGGTGAGGACGTACGAGGTGAAGACCTAAGAGGTGACGTTGTAGCGGCTGACGTGGTGCCAGGTGACGGCGTACCGGATGACGTCGTGCCGGCTGACGACGTACCGGCTGACGACGTACTGGCTGACGACGTGGTGGGGGATGAGGACTACCTGCTGCCGGGGCAGACGGAGGTGCCGGTCGGCGACGAGGTGGTGATCGACGACGACACCATGCGCCGGGCGCTCGAGGCGATCCTGATGGTGACGGACGAGCCGCTGCCCGTGCTGACGCTGGCCCGCGCGGTCGGCCGCCCGACGGGAGATGTGTCGGCGGCGCTGGCGACTCTGGCCGAGGAGTACACCGAGCAGGGCCGAGGATTCGACCTGCGTGAGGTGGGTGGCGGTTGGCGCTACTACACCCGCGTCGAGGCAGCGCCGTACGTCGAGCGCTTCGTCCTGGACGGCCAACAGGCACGCCTGACCCAAGCCGCCCTCGAAACCCTCGCCGTGGTCGCGTACAAGCAACCGGTCAGCCGCGCCCGCGTCTCTGCCATCCGCGGCGTGAACGTGGACGGCGTCGTCCGAACCCTCATAGCCCGAGGCCTGGTAGAAGAAGCCGGCGCCGACACCGAGTCCCAGGCAACCCTCTACCGCACCACCTCGTACTTCCTGGAACGCATGGGCATGCAGTCCCTCGACGACCTCCCCGAGCTGGCCCCCTACCTCCCCGACATGGACGACATCGAGGACGAACTAGCCGCCCAAACCCTCCCACCCACCCCCGAAGCCTCTCCATCCGAAGCCGACAACCCGAGTACGCCGTCCGCCGACCAAGCTGCCGCAGAGGAGTCCGCTACGGCGCGTGAGTCCGGTACGCCGTCCGCCGACGAACCTGCTGCGGACGACCTGGCCAACCCGAACCCCGGCATCGACGGCGATCTCACCACCGAGCCGACCGACCCCGACGAAGCTGAGCCGACGCCGACCCACGACGCAGAGGCGGGCATCGACGGCGATCTGAGCGTCACCGAGCCGATCGGCCCCGAGGACGAGCCGGGCCACGCCGAGATCGGCCATGAGCTCGAGTCGGCCGCCGACGATCGGGTGGAGTCGTCGGTGGATCAGCTCGCCGCCGACGCGGAGCCAGCCGGCGAGGCCGAGCCAGCCGATGAGGCTGAGCCAGCCGACGACGCAGGTGCGGGCATCGATGGGGATCTGAGCGCCACCGCGCAGGCCGGCCCCGAGGACGAGCCGGGCCACGCCGAGAACGGCTATGAGATCGAGTCGGCCGCCGACGATCGGGTGGAGTCGTCGGTGGATCAGCTCGCCGCCGACGCGGAGCCAGCCGGCCAGGCCGAGCCGAATCCAGCCGAGGACGAAGAGACCGGCATCGACGGGGATCTGAGCGCCACCGAGCCGGTCGGCCTCGAGGACCAGCCGGGCTACGCAGAGACTGGTGATGAGATCGAGCCGGCTGACGCGATGGTGTCGTCGTCGGGCGCTGACGAGTCCACCGCCGATGTGAGGTCGGTGGACGACGTGAACGAGCTCACCGACGGAGCGGGCTCGGTGGGCGAGGCTGAGCCGACGTCGGTGGATGTCGTGGATGAGCCCGCCTACGGAGCCGAGCCGTCGGGCGAGGACGAGTCGGTCGGGCGTGCGGCGGCGGAGTTGGGTGTGCGGGATGGGGGATGACACCGGGATTCGGTTGCAGAAGGTTTTGGCTCAGGCGGGGGTGGCTAGTCGCCGGAATGCCGAGCTGCTGATCGAGCAGGGGCGGGTTGAGGTGGACGGGGTGGTGGTGACCGAGTTCGGGGTGCGGGTGGATCCTGAGGTTTCGGTCATCCGGGTGGACGGGGAGCGGATCCCGCCGGTCAGCGCTCACGTCTACCTCGTACTGAACAAGCCGCGCGGCGTGGTCACCACGATGTCGGACCCAGAAGGCCGTCCGTGCATCGCGGACTACGTGCAGGATCGCCCGGAGCGCTTGTTCCACATCGGCCGCCTCGACACCGACACCGAAGGCCTGCTGCTACTCACCAACCACGGCGAATTCGCCCACCGCCTCGCCCACCCGTCGTACGAGGTCTCCAAGACGTACGTCGCCGAAGTCGAAGGCAACGTCAAGCCCGGGGTGCTCCGCAGACTCCTCGACGGTGTGCAACTCGACGACGGCCCGGCCCAAGCCGACACGGTCAAGGTCATCTCCAGCATCCGCGGCCGCACCCTCATCCAGATCACCCTGCACGAGGGCCGCAACCGGATCGTCCGCCGCATGTTCGACGCCATCGGGCACCCGGTCAAACGGCTCACCCGCACCGCCATCGGCCCGGTCCGCCGCGGCAACCTCCACACCGGCGAGCTCCGCCCCCTGGACCCCAAAGAACTAGGCCAACTCCTCGACATCGTCGACCTCTAGCCCGGTCCGACCAGCCCGGGCCGACCAGCCCAGGCCGACCAGCCCAGGCCGACCAGCCCAGGCCGACCAGCTCAGTCGCCGTACAGCGGTGGGGCTTCTGAGCCGCCGGCGTAGTAGCGGAAGTAGGTCTTGTCGGAGAAGGCGGCGAATGTGCTGCCTGCTTGGCCCAGGCCCTTGATGACTGTTGCCGTGCCGCTGGCGTGGCCGACGGCGTACAGGTAGGCCGTCCGGGTGTCCTTGTCGATGCCGAGCAGCAGAGTGCTCTGGTTGCCACACCTCTCGGCGATGAGCGTGTCGAAGGCCTGCCAGGTCGACGCGCGGACCTGCTTCACGACCGGTGCGCCGGACAGCGGGATCCGGATCGTGTAGAGCGCACCCCCGCGCGTGTTGGCCAGGAACGTGTCGTACGTCCGGGTCTGGCTGATCAGAGCCATCGTCTTCACCGCGGAGTACCCGGTGTACGTCGCCTTGTTGCGCCACACGTGCTGGTCCACGGTCCACCGGCTGATGACGCCGCCGCGCAGCGCATACGTGTTGGTGCGTCCGGAGTACCTCGACTCCTCGAAGTACGTGAACTCCGGAGTCCAGCCGCCGCCGACCCTCCATCGCTTGTTCGAGGCGGGGTCGAGCTCACCGGTGGTCTGGTCGATCACGTAGTCGAACCCGTACAGATCGTTGACGATGGTGACGTAGCCGCTTCGCCGCAGGCCGGCCGGCGGGTCCGGTTCCAGGCCGACTGCACTCGCGAGCCGGACCTGGTCGACCGGGAAGAGGCCCTTCGGGCCGACGGTCGGCTGCGTCGTCGTGACCGGCGAGGTCGCGGTGATCTTCTGGAACTTGTGATCGCCCGGGACCGTCACTGCGCCGAGGCTGAGCGAACAGGCCGCGGAGGCGAGCACCGCGCCGGCCTGCGCCGGTCCGGGCAGCAGCGAGGCCGTCAGCAAGCCTGCTCCGAGCAGTGCTCCCGCGGTGCGCATCTTCTTCGTCAACATATGCAGCTCGATGCCGATCACAGGCGAAAGGTTAGGGCTCGAACGCCCGAGGTTTGGCGCCTCCGGTCGCATCAATGGGGTAACACCGGGGTACGGCGCGCCTGAGACTTGTCCCGGTTGTCGGAGCAGCGCCGTAGTGTGGGTGATGTGAACCGGCGAATCTTCGGTCTGGAGAACGAGTACGGCGTCACCTGTACCTTTCGCGGTCAGCGCCGACTGACCCCCGATGAGGTGGCGCGGTACCTGTTTCGGCGGGTTGTGTCCTGGGGGCGGAGCAGCAATGTCTTCCTCCGCAACGGGGCCCGGCTCTACCTCGACGTGGGCTCCCATCCGGAGTACGCGACCGGTGAGTGCGACTCGGTCACCGACCTGATCGCGCACGACAAGGCCGGTGAGCGGATCCTCGAGGGTCTGCTGGTCGACGCGCAGAAGCGGCTGCACGACGAGGGCATCTTCGGCGACGTCTACCTGTTCAAGAACAACACCGACTCGGCCGGCAACAGCTACGGCTGCCACGAGAACTACCTGGTCAGCCGGCACGGCGACTTCGCCAAGCTCGCCGACGTGCTGATCCCGTTCCTGGTCACCCGGCAGCTGATCTGCGGCGCCGGCAAGGTGCTGCAGACGCCCCGCGGCGCGGTCTACTCCGTGTCCCAGCGTGCCGAGCACATCTGGGAGGGCGTCTCCAGCGCGACCACCCGGTCCCGCCCGATCATCAACACCCGCGACGAGCCGCACGCGGACGCCGAGCGGTTCCGCCGGCTGCACGTGATCGTCGGTGACTCGAACATGTCCGAGACCACGATGCTGCTGAAGGTGGCCAGCACGGATCTCGTCCTGCGGATGATCGAGGCCGGCATCGTGATGCGCGACCTCACCCTGGACAACCCGATCCGCGCGATCCGCGAGATCAGCCACGACATGACCGGCCGCCGCGAGGTCCGGCTGGCGAACGGGCGCGAAGCCAGCGCCCTCGACATCCAGGGCGAGTACCTGAACAAGGCGCGCGACTTCGTCGACCGCCGCGAGCTCGGGACGCCTGCGGTCGAGCGGGCGCTGTCGCTGTGGGAGCGGACGCTGAAGGCGATCGAGTCCGGCGACCTGTCCGGGATCGAGCGTGAGATCGACTGGGTGATCAAGTACCGGCTGATCGAGCGCTACCGGTCGCAGAACAACCTCGGCCTGGCCAGTCCGCGGGTCGCGCAACTCGACCTGGCGTACCACGACATCCACCGGCCGCGCGGCCTCTACTACCTGCTCGAGCGCAAGGGCGCGGTGACCCGGGTGGTCGACGACCTGCGGGTCTTCGAGGCCAAGTCGGTGCCGCCGCAGACCACGCGGGCCCGGCTGCGCGGTGAGTTCATCAAGCGCGCGCAGGAGCGCCGCCGCGACTTCACCGTCGACTGGGTGCACCTGAAGCTGAACGACCAGGCCCAGCGGACCGTGCTGTGCAAGGACCCGTTCAAGTCGCACGACGAGCGCGTGGAAAAACTCATCGCCAGCATGTAGGGGTGAGAGGTGCGCGCACGACGAGCGCGTGGAGAAGCTCATCGCCAGCATGTAGTCGTCGGCTAAATCACGTGTCCGGTCGGCGGCCGCGGCGTAGAACATCCGCATGGCGATCGAGATCCGGCCGGTCACCCCGGCCGAGACCAGGGAGTACCTACGCGTCCTGCCCTACGTGAACGGCCTGCCCCAGGAGGAGCCCGAACCATCCGCCTGGTACGCCGGTCACGCTGCCTGGCCACCGCAGGTCCCCGCGACCGAGGAAATGCTGGACCAGTACGTCGAGGAGGCGCAGAGCGACTGGTTCCGGCCACAGGCCGCGTTCGTGGACGGCAAGATCGCCGGCGGGTCGGCGATCGTGTCGGTCCAGGTCACGCTGCCCGGTGGGCGCCAGGTTCCGCTCGGCGGTGTCACATCCACCGCGGTGCTGCCGACATACCGGCGACGCGGGCTGTTGCGGAAGATCATGACCGCGATGCTGGACGACTGCCGGCAGCGTGGTGAGTTTCTGGCCGGGCTGAGTGCGAGTGAGGGCACGATCTACGGCCGGTACGGGTTCGCTCCGGCGACATTCCAGCACCGGTGGGAGGTACGTCGTACCGACGCCGACTTCCGTGCGGCCTTCGCTGACCCGGGTTCACTCGAGCTGGTGGACGGTTCGGTCGCCGCCGGCGTTTGGCCGGTCTTGCACGAGCAGGTGCGGGCTGTGCGAGTGGGGGAGATCAGTCCGCTGCCCGGCAAGTGGGACGGCCTCGCGACGGGTGGTCTGCCACCGGACGGCTCCGGACCGGCGCATCACCTCGTGCATCGGGACCCCAGTGGTGATGTCGATGGTGCGGCGTTGTTCCGGCTGCCGTGGTCGCCGGACCCTGAGCAGGTCGGCGTACTGCAGGTCGAGGCGTTTGAAGCGCTCACCTTGGATGCCTACCGGGCGTTGTGGGGACTACTGCTCGACTTCGACCTCACCAAGCGGGTTGTCGCTGCCAGGCGCCCGGTCGACGAACCACTGCGCTGGATGCTGACCAACCCCAGGGCGCTGAAGCTCACGCGGACGCGTGACAACCTCTGGCTGCGGATCCTCGACGTACGAGAAGCACTGGAGGCTCGCACGTACGCCGCCAGTGGTTCGCTGATCCTGGATGTGTCGGACGACCTGTGCGGGTGGAACGCCGGGCGCTGGCGGCTGGATGCCTCGCCGGAGGGAGCTACCTGCTCGCCGGCTGAGGAGTCGGCAGACATCAGCCTGAGCGTTAACGAATTGGGTTCGCTGTACCTCGGTGGGGTCCGCGCGAGTGAGTTGGCCCACGCCGGGCGGATCGGCGAACACCGCACCGGGGGTGTAGCCCTGCTGGACGCTCTGTTGCGACCGGACCGTGCACCGCACAACGCAGTCGGCTTCTGAGCGCTGTGACTGTACGTGGTGTGATGCAACGGTGACTCGGGCGGCCGGTGGCACGGTTGGACGTGCAGGCTAGGGTGGGCGGCGTTGTTGCCCCTGAGTCGAGCGGCGCGGAGCGCGTCGGGATGTATCGAGGTGCTGGTTTCGTGCGCAAGTTGTTGAGTCTGGTCGCGGTTGCGGCGCTGGGGGCGTCCCTGGTTGCCTGCGGCTCCGATGGTAAGTCCGATTTCGGGGCGGGCGGGGTCAAGGTGACCTCGGACTTCGGTCAGAAGCCAACCGTCACCCACCGCGAAGGTGACCCGGACAAGACGCTGGTGACCGAGGTCCTCAAGGAGGGCGACGGGCCGGAGGTCAAGAAGGGTGAGCTGCTCACCGCGAACTACCTCGGCCAGATCTGGCGCGACGGCAAGGTCTTCGACAACTCCTACGACCGCGGTGCGCCGTCGTCGTTCCCGATCGGGGTCGGCGGGGTCATCTCCGGTTGGGACGAGGGCCTGGTCGGGAAGAAGATCGGCAGCCGCGTGATGCTGTCCATCCCGTCCGACAAGGGCTACAAGTCGACCGGCAACGAGCAGGCCGGCATCAAGGGTGACGACACGCTGATCTTCGTCGTCGACCTGGTCGGTGCGGCCGCCAACGACACCCCGCTGGACGCGAGCGCGGTTCCCCCGTCGACGCCGACCAAGATCACCGTCAGCGGCCCGCTGAACGCCGAGCCGAAGGTGACGGTCGCGGCCGGCACCAAGCCGCCGGCGAAGCCGGGCAAGCCGGTGGTGTTCGCGCTCGGCAAGGGCAAGCCGATCGAGAAGGGCAGCCAGCTGATCGGCCGGTACGTCGTGTACGACTACACCGGCAAGAAGCAGGCCAGCACCTGGGACGGTCAGCCCGCCGCCAACGGCCAGCCCGCACAGCCGGGTGCGCCGACCGACCAGCTGCAGGTAGGCCCCGGCCCGTCCGGCCAGACGGGTGCGCTCGACGGTCTCGCCGGCATCCCGATCGGCAGCCGCGTCCTGGTCGAGCTCCCGCCGTCGAAGGACCAGGCAGGCAAGGCGATCAACGCCTTCGCCGTGATCGACATCCTGAACGCCTTCCCGGCCCCGAAGCAGCAGCCGGGCCAGTAGTACAAGCGTTCTGAGGGCCGGTCTCCCGAATGGGGGGACCGGCCTTCGGCTTGTGTCAGTGGTGGAACCAGCGGGCGGTTTGGGGATGAAGGGTGAGGGCCAGGGCGGTCAGGACCGCGGTGAGGTGGACCCAGCGGAGGACGGCGATGGTGAAGAAGGTGGCGGACCAGTCGACGGTGGAGAGGTCGCCGTTCTGGATCAGCCAGCCGATCGGTTCGGACACCAATGACGCGACCCCGACCGTGCCCAGAAGCCCGGCCACCAGATAGCGGGACCACCGCACCCCGCGCCGGAAGTAGCGGTCGATCACCACGAACAGAGCGCCGTAGATCACCGCACGTACGGCGATCTGACCCGCGAGCGACGACGGCGAGGCACCGTCGCCGTACGCGTGCATCACCTGGACCACCGTCTCCGCGACGCCCGCGCCCACGGCGACGAGCCAGAGGGACGTGGCCCAGCGAGCGGTGAGTGGGGCTCCCGCAGGAGCAATGGTTGCCATGCTTCCAGCGTCGCCGCAGAAGCCGTCCGGATCAGGAGTACTGCGACCACACTCCAGGTGGACCTATATCCACCGCTCAGCCGCGCTCCAGCCCTGTGGTCCGGTCCTGCGTCCGCACAGCCGCCGCCCCGGTCGCGACCGGCGTCGAGGCACCCGTCACGATCGACTGAGTGCGCCCCACATGCTCGTAGAACGCCTGCTGGCCCGCAGCGTACGCCATCACGTCGATGTCCTGCGGCAGCCTCAGGGCCTCCCCGAACACCCGGGCATGCGACGCCACCAGCAGCGTCCGGATCGTCGCATCGCCACCGCGCTCGTACTCCGGTCCCTGGTACAGGAAGTACTGCGCTTCCACGAACGCCAGCCGCTTGGAGCGATCCGCGAACAGGTCCGTCCGCCCTGCTGCCCGCTCTCCTTCGAGATCGGCGAGGATGCTGAATGCCTCACGCTGCAACGCATGCCGATCGCGCTGCTCGCCCGTCACCGTGCAGTAGAACCCGTCGATCGGCCGCTCGAAACCGGACGCGGAGGCAGCCAGCCCGCCCCGGATCAACTGGTTCCCGGCGATGATCTCCCCACTCGGCACCTTGACCCGGTTCTGCAGTACGTCGCTGGTCGGCGCCTCGGCCGCGAACCGCGCCTCGATGATCGTCGCGAGCCGGGCCGACAGCCGGCTCGCCGGCGTCGTGATGCCGCTGGTGATCACGCCTGTCTCGGTGTTGACCCGGCCGCCCTCACTGCGCAGGCCGCGGCCGAACTTGTCGACCATCGACTGGTTCGCGGCGATCGGCGTGCGGTACTGCTCGAGCTCGGAGTTCGGGCTCCGGCCCTCGTCGCGGTGCGCGAGCTGGAACCGCCACTCCGCGAGGTTGCGGTACAGCTGGACGAAGGCGGCCGCCCGGTCGATCGGCGACGTCGCGGCGTCCAGCTGCGGCCCGAGCCACTCCAGCGACTGGTTCGCGGCGGCGGCCTGGAACTCGGCGAACCGGCCCTGCTGGTCCCAGAACGCCGGGTTGCTCGTCTTCTTGATCAGGTCCGGCGTCGGGAAGCTCGCCGCGGTGATGATCACGGCACGTCCACCAGACCAGCCGCATGCCGGCCGGCCGCGGCGGCGGCTTCGAAGTAGGCGCGGTCGCCATCGAGGTCGCGGCCCATGGTGGACAACTTCACCGGTGCGGCCCGCATGGCCTCGTACAACCCGTCCACTCCGACCCGCACGACCCGGTGCCTGGCCTTGAGCGGCTCCGCTGCGTCCCGTACGGCGTCGCCGAAGTCGCCCGGCAGATCGGGTACGACGACATCCGCCGGCTGCAACGCGACCCGGCCGTACGCGGTCAGACTGTGGTGCGAGATCCCCCGGTGCCGTGGTCGCGGGTCAGCCTCCGAGATCCGCAGCGACGCCACCGCCCGCCCACCCAGCGTGCCGACCGCGTTGACCGCCTCACCCGACTGCACACCCGAGAACCCCCAGCGAGTCCCCGTCCCGAGATTGCCCGGGCCCTGCGTCAGTACGACGAGCTCCGCCGACAACACGTGTACGGCGGTCAACAGCCCGGTGTGAACCGTCACCGCCTCACGATCCCCGCCGTACGCCTGCCCGACGGTCACTGTCCCGCTCAGCCAGCCACTGTCCCGCAGCGACGCCACGGTCCGCGAAAACGCGAGTGGTAGCGCCCCACCGTCGGTCATGACATACACAACCCGGGTTGTCGGCCGAGCCTCGTACACACCGGCCAGCACGGCGGGCAGTGCGGAGTGCAGGTCCGCCACGACCACCGGCGTACGGAACAGGTCGTCCGCATCCCGCAGTACTTCGTGATCCGGCGAGTCCTGCTCGTCCGCACCCATCACCATCGCCTGCAGCGGCGTGTACCGCGCCTTGACCAGGTGACCGTGCTCCGGCGGGTCGGCCGGCAGCCGGTCCGGTACGGCGACCACCAGCGCGTACCCGCCCGTCCCGAGCCCGCGATCGAGCGCACCGACGTTCAGCAACACCCGGTCGCCGGGGACCGGCGTACCCACAAGGTCTGGATAGGCCAGAGCGCGCACAGGCTGCGCACCGACCATCACAGTCAGTTCGACCGCACCCGCCCAGCTCCGCCCGATCTCACGCACCACTCCGTCGCGCCACCGAATCACAGGGCGACACTAGCGGGATCCTGGACCTCTACCGGCGGGTCGAACCCGTGTTCGAAGGTTTCGGTGCGGCAGGGCGGGTTTGACGCTCGAAGGCCGTAAGGTGGTCGGGTGTCGGCGCGGAAGAGTGAGCGACTGCTCAATGTGGTCATCTGCCTCCTGGTCGCGCGCACCTATGTGACCAAGGAACGCATCCGCGAGGTGGTCGAGGGGTACGCGGGCCAGACCGACGACGCCTTCGAGAAGATGTTCGAGCGGGACAAGGACGAGCTGCGCGACCTCGGCATCCCGATCGAGATGGGCACCATCGACAAGTTCTTCTCCGACGAGGTCGGCTACCGGATCCGCCGGGACGTGTTCGAGCTGCCCGAGGTGCACCTGGAGCCGGACGAGGCCGCCGTACTGGGCGTCGCCGCCCGGGTCTGGCAGCACGCCAGCCTGGCCGAGGCGACCACCTCGGCGGTGCTGAAGCTGAAGGCTGCCGGGATCCAGACCGACCAGTCCGCTCTGAGCGCGATCGAGCCGCATGTGGGTGCGTCGGAGCCGGCCTTCGACCCACTCTGGTCAGCTGTGGTGAGCCGCACCGCCGTGCGCTTCCAGCACCTGCGCAGTGGCGCGTCCGAGCCGACCACCCGGACCTTGGAGCCCTGGGGCATCGTGTCCTGGCACGGCCGCTGGTACGTCGTCGGCCGGGATCGGGACCGTCAGGCCACGCGGATGTTCCGAATGTCGCGGATCGGCGGGGACGTGAAGACGGTCGGTGCGCCGGCCGCGTTCACCGTGCCGGAGGGCACCGACCTGCGTTCACTGGTGTCTGAGCTGGCGCCGCCGCGGCCGACGTCGGAGGCGAAGGTCCGGGCCCGCACCGGGTCCTGTGTGAGCCTGCGCCGCCGTGCCAACGCGATCGAGCCCTACGAGGAAGGCTGGGACCTGCTGCACGTCCCGTACGCCGACTCCGGCGTGCTGGCCGAGGAGATCGCGTCGTACGGCCCGGATGCCGTGGTCGAAGGGCCTGGGGACGTGCTTGACGGCGTGCTCTGGCGACTGCGGACGGTGGCCGGCGTATGAGTAATGCCCGTGACCAGGTGCAGCGGTTGCTCGCACTGGTGCCATATCTACGCGAGAACGACGGTGCTCGCGTCGACGACGTGGCGGCGGAGTTCGGCGTACGGCCGAAGCAGATCATCGCGGACCTGAAGGTGCTGTGGTTCTGCGGGCTGCCCGGCGCGCAGATGGGCGATCTGATCGAGATCGACATCGAGGCGGCCGAGGGCGACGGCGTCATCCACATCAACAACGCGGACTACCTGGCCCGCCCGCTGCGGCTGGCCGCGGACGAAGCGCTGGCGCTCTTGACCGCACTGCGCACCCTGCGCGAGGTGACGGCCGGACACGACCGGGAGGCAGTCGATCGCGCGATCGGCAAGCTGGAGCGTGCCGCGGGGGAGGCCGCGGCGGCCAGCGAGGGCGCGGCAGCCCACGTGCACGTCGAGCCCGCTGCGCCGGAGATCGCCGAGACGGTCAACCGCGGCCTGGCCGCGCAGCGCCGCCTGCATCTCACGTACGACGTCCCGTCGCGCGACGAGACCACCGAGCGGGACGTGGACCCGATGCGCCTGGTCGTGTCGGAGGGCCGGACCTATCTCGAGGCATGGTGCCGGTTGGCCGAGGACGTCCGGCTCTTCCGCCTGGACCGCATCGCCGCCGTCAAACTCCTCGACCTCCCCAGCGAACCGCCGCCCGAGGCGACCCCGCGCGATCTGTCGAACGGCATGTTCCAGCCGTCCGAGCGCGACCTCCTGGCGACCGTCCGGCTGGCGCCCCCGGCCCGTTGGGTCGCCGAGTACTACCCCAACGAGTCCGTCGAGGAAGGCCCCGACAACTCACTGATCGTCAAGCTCCGCGTCGCCGACACCGCCTGGCTCCAACGCCTCGTCCTCCGCCTCGGCGGCGCCGCCACGGTCCTGGACCCACCCGACCTGACCACCCAGATCGCCGCCACCGCCCGCGAAGCCCTCTCCGCGTACGACGACTAGCTTTTGCTGAGCTGTTTCTCCAGCGGGGATCGGAAGCGGGGGGTGACGCGGACGCCGGCGAGCCAGGTGGTCCAGCGGTCCGCTTCGGCTTCGATCAGGGCTGCGGTCTCGCGGCCCACGTCCTCCAGCAACTGGTAGCGGACCTCGCCGGTTTCGGGCTGGCCCCAGCCGCCGACGATGCGGCCGTCCGCCCAGATGGTCGGGCCGATGTTGCCGGTGTTGTCGAAGAGCTTCGCCTTGTGCTCGCCCAGGTACCAAGCACGGTCCTTCCAGCCCATCGGCGTCGGGTCGAGGGCAGGCAGGAACGCGACCCACGGCTCCGTCGGAACCTCCGGCGCCTCGTCACCCGGCAGCACATAGCCGACCTGTCCGTCCAGGTCGACCGGGACCGCCTCGACCGCGGTCAGAGCCTTCTTCGTCTGGCCGGCCGTCCAGCCGGCCCACCACTGCAGGTCGGCCGCCGTACCCGGGCCGAACGACGACAACCACGCCCGCGCCAGCGTCATCCGTGCCTCGTCCGCCGTCGGCCTGTCACCGAGCCTGTCGGGCAGCCAGTCCTCCGCCGGCGACCACTGGTGCTGACCGCTCAGCCACGTCCCCAGCGGGCGCCCACGGACGATCCGTCCCTCGGCCGACAGCTGGAACAACACCCGGCTCGTCACGTACGGCTGAGCGGCGTACGCCTTGCCTTCGGCCATGCTCAGCCGGGTCCGCAGCCGCGGCTCGTCCGCGGCCAGCTCCTGCGCGGTCGCCGATCCACGCAACGCCAGCGCGGTCGCCGTCGACTCCTCGACCGCCCGCAGCCACTTCCCGGACGCCTCCGGATCGCCCGCCACCCCGGCCTCGGTGAGGTGTTTCACCAGCAACTTCCGCTGCTTGACCGCGATGTCGTCCGTGCACGCCGCCTGCACGATCGGCGCGAACGGAGTCGGTACGACGAACACCGTCCGGCGCATGCCGAGCATCCGGATCAACACCCGGTCGTCGTAGAGCGCACGCTCCGTGCCCGCGACATCACTCCCCGGAACCCGCGCCGCCACACTCAGGTGAACCGTGGCCGGGTCGGTGGCGTGCAAAGCGACCAGCGCCGCGGCCGCCTCGACCGGATCCGCCGCCCGGCACTCCGGCCCGAGCCGATGCCGCCGCCCGAGCCGCGCCCGCCGCTCGTCCACCCCGATCCGAAACATCCGCAACCCCTCGCTCACCGAATACCTACCGACCCCACGCCACGCGGCGTACTCCGCAGACACACGGTTTTACCATCACGTTCCGACACCGTTGTCCGCTCAGACTCCCCGCAGGGCGTGGGCGATGGGCGACGACCGGCTAGGCTCCTGGGTATGTACTGGTTCCTGCTCTTCCTCGCGGTGCTGGCGGTGTGGCTTCTGGTCCTCGCCCTGCTCGCGAAGAAGGTGTGGGGCCAGGCCAAGGCGCTGACGCGTGAGTTGGTCGCCGCCCAGTCCAAGCTGGACGCCGCACAGTCCGCGGCCGGGTCTGGACAGACCCGCCAGGATGAGCACGCTCCGGCGTAGTATCGGCCCACGTTCTCACGCTTGAGCCACGAGAAGAAGTTTGTGAAAGGGAGATCGACATGGCACCGCTCCTCGGTATGCCCCAAGGCGCAGAGTGGCTCGTCATCCTCGCGATCGTCGTGCTGCTGTTCGGTTCGGCCAAGCTGCCGGCCCTGGTGAAGCAGCTCGGCAAGTCGAAGAAGATCTGGGAGGAAGAGGTCGGCCCCAAGAAGAAGGAGCCGGAGCTCACCGAAGGCACCCAGCAGGTCCAGGCGCCGACCCAGCAGGCGGCCCCGCAGGCCCAGCCGGCCCAGCAGCCGAACCAGGTGAACGGCCAGGGCGACGGCCTGCCGCCCACCCACACGGCCAACTGAGCCGAGCACCCGCCGGTGTCAATGGTGAGGATCGGACGGCGTAAAGAGAAGAAAGAGCGCCGCCCGAAGGACGACGAGGGTCGGATGACCCTGCGCGAACACATTGTCGAGCTTCGCAACCGGTTGCTCATCAGCGTGCTCGCGATCGTGGTGTGCACGGTGCTCGGCTGGATCTTCTACGACGAAGCGTTCAAGTTCCTGACCCAGCCCTTCCACACCAGCGTCGGTGACCTGGCCCGGGAGCAGGGCAAGGAGCCGATCCTCACGTTCCCGGGCGTCGGCGACGCGCTGACGTTCCGGATCAAGATCTCCGCGCTGTTCGGCCTGGTGCTCGCCAGTCCGGTCTGGCTGTACCAGCTCTGGGCGTTCGTCGCGCCGGGCCTGCACCGCAACGAGCGCAAGTGGGCCTACATCTTCTCCGGGATCGCGGCGCCACTGTTCGCCACCGGTATGGCCGTGGCCTACTGGACGCTGCCGAAGGGCATCGCGATCCTGATCAGCTTCACGCCGCTGGACATCCAGAACCTGATCGAGCTGCCGACGTACCTGGACTTCGTCATCCGGACGATGCTGGTGTTCGGCGTCGCGTTCCTGATCCCGCTGGTCGTCGTGCTGCTGAACATGGTCGGCGTGGTGCCCGCCAAGGCGCTCAGCAAGTTCCGGCCGTACATCATCCTGGTGATCTTCGTGTTCGCCGCGGTCGCGACACCGTCCGGTGACCCGTTCACGATGTGCCTGCTGGCGATCCCGATGTGCCTGCTGTTCTTCGCCGCCGAGGTGATCTCGCGCTTCAACGACAAGCGCCGCGCGCGGCACTCAGAGGAACTGCTGGCCGACTGATGAGGCGCGTTGCGCTGGTAGTGAATCCCACTGCCGGTCGGGGTCTTGGTGCCCGGATAGCTCCGGTCGTCCGCGAACGGCTCGCCGCGGCCGGGCTGACCGTCGACGTCTTCGCAACCAGTTGCGCCGAGGACGTCGGCCGGATCTCCGCCGAGGTGGTCGCGTCAGGGGCGGATGCGGTCGCATTGATCGGGGGCGACGGCACGATTCATCTCGGTGCCCAGGTGCTGGCCAAGTCCGGGATGCCGTTCGGCGTGATCCCGGCCGGCACCGGGAACGACTTCGCCCGCGGCATCGGCGTACCCCTGAAGGATCCGGCCGCGGCGGCCGACCTGATCGTGGCCGGCAAGACCCGGACAGTCGACCTCGCGGTGGCGAAGGACGAGTACATCACCACCGTCGTGGCCGGCGGCTTCGACTCCCTGGTGAACCGGCGTGCCAACGCGATGAGGTGGCCGAAGGGCAACTCCCGCTACACGGTCGCAACCCTGGCGGAGCTCCGCACGTTCAAGCCACTCGAGTACGTCGTGACCGTCGACGGCGAGGTGATCGAGACCAAGGCCATGCTGGTCGCGGTCGGCACCGGACCGACGTACGGCGGGGGACTGCAGATCTGCGCCGGCGCCGACATCGACGACGGCCTGCTCGACGTCACAATCATCCAGCCGGTGTCCCGGCTCACGCTGCTGCAGATGTTCCCGAAGTTGTCCAAGGGCACCCACGTCGGCCACCCGATGCTGCGGACCTTCCGTGGCCGCTCGGTCCGGCTCGAGTCGCCCGGCATCACGGCGTACGGCGACGGCGAGGTGCTCGGGCCGCTCCCGGTCGACATCACCATCGCCCCGGGCGCCCTCACCGTGTTCGCCTGAGACGGAACCTTCACACTCTGAATCTCTCTCACCTCTGGTCGTGCTGAGCTCGCTCTGATAGGAAAGCTTCCTAACAGTTCATCTCTCGGACGCCCACCGGAGGAGATCGTGCCGAACCGCCCCACTCGCAGGACCACACTCCTGCTCGGACTGACCCTCGCGGCCGCCCCGGCGACCGCCCTCGCCGCCACCCGCTACGCGCCGCACGCAGACGCAGCGACCGGTGGCGTCACCGCGACCGGCCTCGACGATCCCGCGAAGAAGGAGATCGCGATGCAGATCGTCTGCAGCGCGGAGAACTCCTCGCTGGACTGGAAGGCGCAGTACAAGTACATCGAGGACATCGACGACGGCCGCGGCTACACCGCCGGCATCATCGGCTTCTGCTCGGGGACCGGCGACATGCTCGAGCTGGTCCAGCTGTACGCCGACCGCAAGTCGGGCAACGTGTTGCAGAAGTATCTGCCGGCCCTGCGCCGGGTGAACGGCAGTGACTCGCACTCCGGCCTGGACCCGAACTACACCAAGGACTGGAGGACTGCCGCCAAGGACACCGTCTTCCAGCAGTGCCAGAACGACGAGCGTGACCGCGTCTACTTCAACCCGGCGGTGTCCCAGGGGAAGTCCGACGGCCTGCGCACCCTCGGCCAGTTCTGCTACTACGACGCGATCGTCATGCACGGGCCCGGCAGCGACGCCACCAGCTTCGGCGGAATCCGGAGTCGTGCCCTGAGGACGGCCAAGCCGCCGTCGCAGGGTGGAAACGAGACGACCTACCTCAACGCCTTCCTTGACGCGCGTGTCTGGGCTATGAAGCAGGAAGAGGCACACAGCGACACCAGTCGCGTCGACACCGCGCAGCGCGTCTTCCTCCGCAACGGCAACTTCGACCTGAACACTCCGCTTGACTGGAAGGTCTACGGCGACCCGTACCACATCAGCTGATCGATCCGGACCCGCAGCCGGACTCCCACCGACCACCAGGGGAGGGAGTTCGGCTGTGTCACGTCCGCGGTTGTTTGCCGTACGCGGCCAGGAAGATGCGTACGCCGGCCCGCACCAGGTGCTCGATCGTGCCCTGGTCCACCGCGACCGCGCCGTACCAGGCTCTGTTCTGGACGGGACCGGTGACGAGCAGACCGAGGAACTCGGCCGCCTCGTTCGGATCCGGCACGACGAGTAGACCTCGCTCGTCCAGGGTCCGTAGCCGGTCGGCCAGCGCGTTGCGGGCCGGCTGCTGGGTGAGCAGGGCGGGGAAGTGGCCGATCTCCGCGATCATCAGCCGCAGGACCGCGGCTCGCTCGGACGACCGGGAGATCTGGGTGGCGAACGCGAGGCCGAAGCGATCCAGCGCCTCTTCGATGTCGTCGACCTGATCGAGCGTCTCCTGCAGCAGCTGCTCGAACGCCTGCTCCTGGCCGGCCCGGGTCTCCGCGACGGCCGCGAGGAACAGTTGCTCCTTGCCGCCGTAGTAGTCGTAGATCGTGCGCTTGGAGACCCCGGCCTCGGCCGCGATGGCGTCGACACCGGCGCGGGCGTAGCCCTCGGCGAGGAAGACCTTCAAGGCCGCGCGCACGATGGCGGCCCGTTTGGCCGGCGACCCTTCCCTCAGCACCTCATCCGCCCCTCCGTGGTGACTACACCGTGCAGTGTAGCGCTACTACACTGCACGGTGTAGTGTGCTAACTCATGACTGATATCGCCCTGGATCGGTCCGTTCTGAAACTCGCCGGCGTGGTGGTCGTCGGGGCCATCACCCCGTTGCTCGACATGACGATGGTGACGGTCGCACTGGCCCGGATCGCCAACGGCTTCGGCGCCTCCGTGCTCACCGTCCAGTGGGTCAGCGCGGCGTACCTGCTGTCGATCGCGATCACCATTCCGACGACCGGGCGGCTGGTGGAGCGCTTCGGTGCCCGGATGATGTGGCTGACGGCGCTGGCGGTCTTCTGTGCCGGCTCCGCGCTGTGTGCCACGGCCTGGTCGGCGGGCAGTCTGATCGCGTTTCGGGTCCTGCAGGGCCTCGGCGGCGGGATGATCGTCCCGCTGACGATGATGATCCTGGTCAAGGCCGCCGGTCCTGACCGTCGTGGCCGGGTGATGAGCCTGGTCGCCATTCCCGCCCAGCTCGCGCCGATCGCCGGTCCACTGCTCGGTGGCCTGGTGGTGGACACGCTCGGCTGGCCGTGGATCTTCCTCGTCAACCTGCCGATCGGGCTGACCGCGATGGCGCTCGCCTGGAGGGTCGTTCCAGCCGACGCCGTACGTCGCTCAGGTGGGCTGGACCTGGTTGGGCTGGCGCTCGTCTCACCGGCGATCGCGCTTCTCGTCCTGTCATTGAGCGGTACGGCGACCTGGCCGGCGGCGATCGGTGGTCTGTTGCTGCTCGCAGCGTTCGCGGTGCATGCGCTGCGCTCGACGATGCCCTTGCTCGACCTGCGGCTGTTCCGCCACCGTCCGGTGACGGTCGCGACGGTGCTGAACTTCCTCTCCCGATTCTCGGTGTTCGGCGCGATGATCCTGGTGCCCCTGTATCTCCAGCAGGTTCGTGGTCACAATGCACTGGAGGCCGGTCTGCTGCTCGCCCCGCAGAGTCTGGGCACGGTACTCGCCCTGCCTCTTGTCGGCAGGCTGACCGACCGCATCGGCGCCCGGCCGGTGGCGCTCGTCGGAGTCGGGATCACCGTCGCCGCGACGGTCGCCTTCACGCAGGTGACGGCCACGAGCTCCTTCGTCGTACTCGCGATCGCCTTGCTGGTCTGGGGGATGGGCATCGCGGCGGCCACCGTGCCGGTGTCGGTCGCGGCGTATCACGGTCTGAACCCCGCGGACATCCCCGGCGCGACGAGTCTCATCAGCACGGTGACGACCATCGGCGCTTCGGCCGGGGCGGCCGTGGTGACCTCGATCCTGCAGTCGCGTCTCGGCCACCACCCCACGGATCCCGCGGCGGCGTTCGCGGACACGTTCTGGTGGGTGCTCGCCTTCACGGCCGTGACGTTGCTCCCGGCCATGCTGCTTCCGGTCCGTCGATCCGAGTGAGGGTCAGCGCTCCGGTGCCGCCGTGGGCTCGGTGCGGTCGGTCCGGTGGTCGGCCTCGGCGCGTTGCCGGAGCATCGACACCGAGGTAGCCAGGTCGGTCAGGACCTTGGCTGGCAGGACCGAGCCCAGCCAGATGTTGAGCTCGGCTTCGACAGTCGGTGCCGCCGCGGCGAGTAGCCGCTCGCCTTCGGGGGTCAGCTCGACCAAGGAGGAGCGGCGGTCGTGCGGGTTCGCCGTACGGCGGCAGCGTCCCGCGGACTCGAGTCGGTCAACGGCCTTGCTGGTCGCGCCGACCGTGATCGCGATGTCGTGGGCCAGGTCGTACACCCGCGCGTTGCCGCGGGCCGCGATCACGCGGAGGAACTCGAACTGGCCGAGCGGGAGGCCGTGCTCGGCCTTCAGCCGGGCGTCGAGCACGTTGTAGAGCCGCGTCTCCAGCCGGACCAGGTCCGTGAACAGGGATGTGAGATCAGTCACAGGCAGATCCTGACGATCACGGAATTGGATTCCTCGGAATGTAGTTAGGGAGAACTATATTCCTCGGAATCTATCAGGAGGCGGACGATGACCCAGGACCAACGAGCCACCGCACGCGGCATGATCTCCAAGGGTGACCCGTCCCGGTCGCCGGCCCAGCAGCGGGATGACTTCGACGCGGTGTTCGGGGCCCTCCCGCTGGGTGACGACGTCACGCTCGAGCCGCGCTCACTCGGTGGTGTACCGGCGCTGGACGTGAAGGTCGCCGGGGCCGAAGGGGACGGCGTGATCCTGTACCTGCACGGCGGGGGCTATGTGATCGGATCGGCGCGTACCGGGGCCAATCTCGCCGCTCCGCTGGCCCGCCGCACCGGCCTGCAGGCGGTGTCGCTGGACTATCGCCTGGCGCCGGAGGCCGCCTTCCCGGCGGCGGTCGACGATGCGCTCGCGGCGTACAAAGAACTCCTCGAGGGTGGCCGCGAGATCTTCGTCGCGGGCGACTCGGCGGGCGGTGGGCTGGCGCTCGCCCTGGTCCTGGCGGCACGCCGGGAGGGCCTGCCGTTGCCACCCGCGGTCGTCGTGTTCTCGCCCTGGGCCGACCTCACGCTGTCCGGTGCGAGCATGGACACCCGGGGTGACTTCGACCCACTCTTCAGCCGTGCGCACATGGAGGCATACGTCGACCACTACCTCGCCGGCCACGACCCGAAGGACGAGTTGGCGAGTCCGCTGCTCGCGGACCTGACCGGACTGCCGCCGCTGCTGATCCAGGTCGGTACGGCAGAGGTCCTGCTCGACGATTCGCTCAGGCTCGCGGCCCACGCCGCGGAGTACGAGGTCGACGTCAGCCTGGACGTCGTCGCGGGTGCGCCGCACGTGTACCAGTACAACGTCGGCCTGATGGACGAGGCCGACGCGGCGCTGACCCGGGCCGCCGCATGGCTGACCCAGCGTGGCTTTGGGGGTGCCGTCGCATAGATTGGGCCCTATGAGCACCCCGTCCGAGAAGTACGCCGTGTTCCGCTCGGACCAGGAGCATCCCGCCGTGAAGGAGTTCCGGGCGCTCTATGACTTCGAACTGGACGAGTTCCAGCTTCGTGCCTGCGCAGCCCTCGAGGACGGTCACCAGGTGCTCGTGGCCGCGCCCACCGGCTCCGGAAAGACCCTGGTCGGCGAGTTCGCCGTCCACCTGGCCCTGCAGCGCGGGCAGAAGTGTTTCTACACCACCCCGATCAAGGCTCTGAGCAACCAGAAGTACGCCGACCTGGTCAGCCGCTACGGCAGCGACAAGGTCGGCCTGCTCACCGGCGACAACTCGATCAACTCCGAGGCCCCGATCGTCGTGATGACGACCGAGGTCCTGCGGAACATGCTGTACGCCGGTTCCAGCACCCTGCTCGGTCTCTCGTACGTCGTGATGGACGAAGTGCACTACCTGGCCGACCGCGCTCGTGGCGCGGTGTGGGAGGAGGTGCTGATCCACCTGCAGGAATCGGTCTCGGTGGTGTCGTTGTCGGCGACCGTGAGCAATGCCGAGGAGTTCGGCGACTGGCTGGAGACCGTCCGCGGCAACACCGTCGTCGTCCTGGAGGAGAAGCGGCCGGTGCCGCTGTTCCAGCACGTGATGGTGGGCAAGCGGCTGCACGACCTGTTCGCTGGCGAGGCGCCGACCGCAAGGGTCGGCGCACCCGCGAAGGCCAAGTCCGGCAACCCGGCGAAGGCCAACCAGGTCGACCTGAAGGACCTGGTCAACCCGCAGCTGGTCCGGATCGCCCGCGACGACAACCGGATCTTCCGCGACGACTCGCGCAAACCCCGCCGGCGCCGGGATCTCCCGAAGGGCCGCCCGCAGCGATCCCATTTCACGCCGTACCGGTCCGATGTGGTCGAGGAGCTGGACGCCGGCGCGCTGCTGCCGGCGATCTACTTCATCTTCTCCCGCAAGGGCTGCGAGGACGCGATGCTCCAGTGCCTGCGGTCCGGCCTGCGGCTGACCAAGCCGTCCGAGCGGGACGAGATCAAGCGGGTGCTGGCCGAGCGGACCGCGGACCTGCCCGACGAGGACCTCGGCGTGCTCGGCTACCACGACTTCGCCGAGGCACTCAGCCGCGGCATCGCGGCCCACCACGCGGGCATGCTGGCCGCGTTCAAGGAGGTCGTCGAGGAGCTGTTCGCGCGCGGCCTGATCAAGGTCGTGTTCGCCACCGAGACGCTTGCCCTGGGCATCAACATGCCGGCGCGCACCGTCGTACTCGAGAAGCTGAGCAAGTGGAACGGCGAGGCCCACGTCGACATCACCCCGGGGGAGTACACCCAGCTGACCGGCCGGGCGGGCCGTCGTGGCATCGACGTCGAGGGTCACGCGGTCGTGCTGTGGCAACCAGGCTTCGACCCACGCGCCGTCGCCGGTCTGGCGAGCACCCGTACGTATCCGCTCCGCTCGTCGTTCTCCCCGTCGTACAACATGGCCGTCAACCTGGTCCGCCAGGTCGGGCGGACCAGGGCCCGCGACATGCTGGAGCTGTCGTTCGCGCAGTTCCAGTCCGACCAGGCTGTGGTCGGGCTGGCCCGGCAGGTGCAGCGCAACACCGAGGCGCTCGAGGGCTACAAGGAGTCCATCGACTGTCACCTCGGCGACTTCCTCGAGTACGCCGAACTGCGCCGGCGGATCGGTGAGCGGGAGGCGTCCGGCTCGAAGCGGCGCAAGCTCGATCGCCGGGTCGAGGCGCAGGAGTCGATCGAGAAGCTGCGGATCGGCGACGTCATCCGGATCCCGGCCGGCCGCAGTGCGGGCTGGGCGCTGGTCCTCGACCCGGGGATGCGCTCGGAGCGCGAGGGCCCGCGCCCGACCGTGCTGACGCTGGACCGGCAGGTCCGGAAGCTGTCGATGATCGACTTCCCGACGCCGGTCGAGGCGATCAGCAGCCTGCGGATCCCGAAGAAGTTCAACCCACGCAACCCGCAGCAGCGGCGTGAGCTCGCGCAGGTACTGCGGAACCACACGGACATGCTCGGCGAGGACGGGCCGCCGTCGCGCACCCGCGGCCGGGACGTGGTCAGCCACGCGGACGATCCGGAGTTGCAGGAGATGCGGGCACAGTTGCGCGCGCACCCGTGCCACGGCTGCTCGGATCGCGAGGACCACGCCCGCTGGGCCGAGCGGTACTTCCGGCTCGACCGGGAGAACCGCGAGGTGCAGCGCAAGATCGAGCAGCGGACGAACACTATCGCCCGCCAGTTCGACCGGGTCTGCCAGGTCCTCGATGCACTGCACTACCTGGACGGCGACAAGACCACCGAGGCCGGCGACCGGCTGTCGCGGATCTACACCGAGCTCGACCTGGTCGCGGCTGAGTGCCTGCGGCAAGGAGTTTTCGACGACCTCACCGTGCCCGAGCTCGCGGCGTGTCTCGCCGCGCTGGTGTACGAGGCGCGGTCGAAGGACGAGCCGACGTCACCGCGGTTGCCGCGTGGCGACGTACGCCTGGCGCTGGAGAAGATGGGTGGGATCTGGCGCGACCTGTCCGCGCTGGAGCGGGACATGCGGGTGGACTTCCTGCGGTCGATGGACCTCGGCTTCTGCTGGCCGGCGTTCCGGTGGGCGTCGGGTGCCTCGCTGGCCGAGGTGCTCTACGAGTCCGACCTCGCCGCGGGCGACTTCGTTCGTTGGGTCAAGCAACTGATCGACCTGACCGAGCAGGTCGCGGACGCGGCCGGACCGACCCCGTTGCGATCCACCGCGCGGGCCGTGGTCGACGAGATCCGCCGTGGTGTCATCTCATACGCATCGATGATCGATTAGACCTTTGCGGTGAGAGACTCCTTCCGCAGTACCCCCCTGCCCTGAAGACCTGAAGGAGAACACGTCCGTGGAGCTGACGCGCCGGAATCTCGGCAAGCTTGCTGTCGCCACCGGAGCGGTCGCCGCCGCCGGCACCGGAGTGGGAACGGCCCTGAGCCGTTCCGCCGATGCCGCCGCGACCTGGAAGACCACCGGGACCGCGGTCTCGGCATTGGCCGGTTTCGACAACCAGATGAAGGCGTTCATGCAGGCCCGCGGCATCACGGCCGGGCAGCTCGCGGTCACCTACAAGGGCCGCCTGGTCCTTGCCCGCGGCTACAGTACGTCGACCGCGCTGACCGTCAACCCGACCTCGCTGTTCCGGGTCGCGAGCCTGACGAAGTCGTTCACCGCGGCCGCGATCGTGAAGCTCGTGCAAGACGGCAAGCTGAGCCTGTCGACGCCGGTCGTCAACCTCCTCGACATCACCCCGGCGACCGGTCTGACCCGGGACTCGCGCTGGTCGTCGATCACGCTGTGGAAGCTGCTGCAGCACATCGGCGGCTGGGATCGCGACGTCTCCGGTGACCCGCTCGCCAAGGACGCGGTGATCTCCCGGACCCTCGGCGTACCGATGGAGCTGCAGCACGCGGACGTGATCAAGTACATGGCCGGCCAGAAGCTGGACTTCAACCCGGGCACCAAGGTCGCGTACTCCAACTTCGGCTACCTGCTGGCCGGTCGCGTGATCGAGAAGGTCACCGGCCTGCCGTACGCGACGTACGTGCAGCAGAAGCTGCTCACGCCGTTGAAGATCAAGCGGATGGCACAGGGCTACACCATCGCGAAGCACACCGGCGAGACGTCGTACGAGTCGCAGTACACCGCGCCGACCGTGCTGGACATGTCGGGGAAGACCGTCGCCGCGCCGTACGGCTCGTTCAGCATGCGGCTCCACGACGCCAACGGCGGCTGGATCGCCAGCGCTCCGGACCTGGTCCGCTGGGCGAAGATGTTCGACGCCCCGGGCAGCGTCCTGAACAGCACCTCGCTCAGTCACTTCTGGTCCAAGCCCTCGACCGGTGTGAACCCCGACGGCTGGTACTACGGCCTCGGCTGGCAGGTCCGTCCCGTCACGGGCGGCACCGGCCGCAACACCTGGCACACCGGCAGCCTGCCGGGGACCTTCACCATCGTGGTCCGGACCTACAACGGGATGAGCTGGGCGGCGCTGTTCAACCGCCGCGACGACGCCAGCGGCAAGTCGTACGGCGACATCGACGCGGCGCTGTGGACCGCGGCCAACGGCGTGAAGAGCTGGCCGACCAACGACTTCTTCCCGACGTACTTCGCCTGATCTGTTTCTCAGAACATCAACGCGCGGAAGTGCGGCGTACTGATCTGGGCCTCGCCGGCCATCTCGGTCAGTACGCCGCGCACCGTGTCGATCGCCTCGTCGCCGAAGCGCCTGCGGAGCTTGCGTTCGTAGGCCTGGTGGAACTTCCGGGCCGCGCTGAGCGCCGCCTCGCCGCGCACGGTCAGGTGGAGGAGGCGTGCCCGCGCGTCGGACGGGTCAGGGCGGCGCTCGACGTACCCGCGGCGCTCCATGTCGTCGACGATCTGGCTCGCGCCCTGCTTGGTGATCTCCAGCCGCTCGGCCAGTCCGCTGATCGTGGTCGGCCCGGCGCTCAGCGTGCGCAGCACGAACCCGTCCGACCGGCCCTGGTCGTCGTACCCCTGCTCGGCCGTCGCCTGGCGGAGTGAACGGACGAACTCCTGGTCCGCCAGCAGCAACAAGATCCCGAAATCCGGCTTGCCCGATCGCGTCATGCACGCCATGATAGTCAAGCTGACTTGGTCAAGTCAGCTTGACTATCTGGAATGGGGGAAGCACATGCACGTCATTCGCGCGGTCGAGGCGCCGCGGTTCGAGTTGCACGGCGTCGAGTTCACCGGGCTAGCAGCACCCAGCCGTGGCTCCGCGGGTCTGTGCACCTGGAAGCTCACGGTCGATCCCGGGCATGGCGGCGGCGAGCCGCACACGCTCGACCGGGACGAGGTGTTCATGGTGCTCACCGGCGCGGTGCAGATCACGGTCGACGGCGACAAGCTCGGTCCCGGCGACGCTGTCGTCGTACCCGCCGGCGAGCCGATCGCCCTGACCAACCTGGGCGAGGGCAAGGCCGAGCTGTACGTCGCCATCACCGCGGGATTCACCGGCACGATGGCAGACGGCACGCAGATCCAGCCGCCCTGGGCTCAGTGAGTCAGCAGCGGCGGATCGGCGCGGTGTAGGTCGTGTTGCTCGCCGTGGCGACGTAGTAGTCGGTGACGTACGAGCCGTCGCTCAGACGGTTCCAGACCGAAGTCGTGCCGACCTTGGTTCCGGGCAGCTGGCAGGTGATCCAGGCCAGCGAACCGGCCGGCAGCAGGCCTGGGTAGGTCGCGTACGACGTACCCGGGCCGTGCCGCCGGCTCAGGCCGTTGATGGTCGTCTGGAACGGGAAGCTGCAGCCGGGGAGGGGTGCGCTGTAGCCGGGCTTGCTCGGTGTCCTGGTGTAGTAGTCCGTGATGTAGGTGCCATCGATCAGCTTGTTCCAGATGAAGGTGGTGCCGATCTTCCGGCCGAAGGTCTGGCACACGATGCGGACTTTGGCGTTCGCGGGGATCGTCGTCCTGACCGGATAGGCGGTCGAGGGGCCGCTGTAGCTGTGGATGGTCGTCCTGACGGTGTAGCTGTACGAGACGCTCGCGACTGGCGCGTCGAACCGGTCGTTGTCGATGTTGAGCGTCACACCGCCGTACGTCTCGGCGTGGTCGCCCCGGTACTGCTTGCCGCGCTGTCCGACCGCCCAGAAGGTGTTGGGGACAGTCGGCCACCCAGTGAGCGAGTTGCTGAGGTCCCAACGTGCGATCCACAGTGCATCCGGTCGCGCGTACGACGAGGAGTTGTAAGCCGCGGCCAGGTCCGGTGCGCCCGAGTTCTGGTGGCCGTAGACACCGGAGAGGTATCGCTGCACGTGCAGTTCCTTCGTCCACGCGGACAGGTAGTGCAGTACGGCGGAGCGGCAGACGGCGTTCGTGTGGTCGTAGTGCTCCATGTCGTTGTAGATCGCACTGCCCGGCAGGATGCCCAATGCCCTGGCCTTGGCGACCGCGTCGTCCGCGTCACGCACCGCGTCTCGGTTGGAAGAGGCCGTCGACATCTTGTATCTCCGGGTGCCGCAGGGTGCCTGAAGACCCAGATAGATCGGGACCAGCCGCCACCCCATCGCAGTGACGGCGGTGACCCAGCCGGCGGTGAGCTGTGGCTGGGCACAGCTGCGGTTGACTCCGCCGATGTAGATGCCGATCGCCTTGTACGGCGATGCCTTCCATGCAGTCATTTGCGCGAGGGTCGGCGCCGTACAGGTGTCGAACGCCAGCCCGGTGAACCGCGTCGCCGTAGTCCCGGCGTTGTAGGTGATCGGTGTGGTCGGCTCGGCCAGAGCAGGTGCCGACGGACCTAGTACCAACGTGGCAACAGCGACTACGGCAACCTTGACCTTGAACATGGCGGCCACCCCCTGTCTCAGTACACGCTCAGTCACCCACCTCGGCAAGCCTGTGCGATCCAGCAGGCGTTAGGTTGAGTCCATTGTCGAGTTGGGAGGATCGCATGCCGGAGATCGTGGAAGTGGGGGAACGACCGTACGTCGCGCTGCGGGGCAAGGTCGCGATGGACGGGATCGCGGCGTTCGCGGACCGGATGCGCGAGGTCATCGACTGGCTCGCCGCGCACGAGATCGCGCCGAACGACGCGCCGTTCTTCAAGTACGACGTGGTCGACATGGAGGCCGGGCTGGTGATGGAGATCGGGTTCCCGGTCGACGACCTGCACCACGGCGAGGGTGAGATCGTCACCGGCGTACTCCCGGCCGGCCGCTACGCGAGCGTGAACTACCACGGCCACCCGGACGGTCTGCTCGACGCCACCCGCGATCTGCTCGCCTGGGCCTCCGCTGAGGGCCTGGAGTGGGACGCTGTCGGCGACAACTGGACCGCCCGCTTGGAGATCTACAAGTCCGACCCGCGCGAGGTCCCTGACATGGCCGATTGGGACACCGAACTCCAGTTCAAGCTGAAGGACTAAGTGCCGACAGTTCTCGCGGGGCTGACCCGGCTCGACCCTGAGCGGATCCGGCACGTCGCGTCGCCATTGATCGAGCTTGGCTGCGCCTTGCATGTGCTGGCCGAGCCCCGGCATCACGGGCGGGTTGAGTGGGCGGCTGCGGTGCGGATGCCCGCCGTACTGCGGTCGGAGTTGTCGCAGTGGACGTGGACTGTGCGAGCCGTGCGAGCTCGGTTCTTTGCGACCACTGCTGCGACTGGGGTGCCTTCTTGGGAGGACGAGCTTCGTGCGCTGCGCGCGCGTTCGCCAGCGGAGTTGGCTGCTGAGCTGGTGCGGCCGTTGCGGGGGCGTCCCTTGAGCTCTCGGACCACTGATGCGGATGCCGTACTGCATTGGGCTCGCAGCCGGGGGCGGTCTGTCGCTGGTCTGGTCGAGGCGTTGCTGACGGATCCTGCTGAGCCGGTACGTCGGTTTGTCGAGCTGCTGGATGCTTGTTGGGTCGAGTGGTTCGCTGCGGTGTGGGAGGAATCGCAGGATGCGCTCGCGGCGCGGGGCCGGCAGGACCGGGATCTGGCGGTGCGGGACGGCGTGGGGGCGATGCTGCGGTCGCTCGACGGCTCGATCGACGTACGCGACGCGGACAGTGTGGTGGTGCAGAAGGTGCAGAGCAAGCGCGTCGATGTGGCTGCTCGGTCCGTTTTGCTTGTCCCGAGCAACTACATTGCGCCGCATCTCTTCCTGGGTGAGATTCCGGGTGAGCCGCTCACGATCATCTATCCGGTCGGCGGTCGTGGGGTCGCCGTACCTACCGCTCATCAAGTTCGCGGCCGGTTGGAAGCGCTCGCCGCCCCCGACCGCCTGCAGGTCTGCCGGGCCGTCGCCAGCGAACCCCGCACAGCCGGCGAGATCGCCGCCCTGTGGGGCCTCCACCCCACTCAGGTCACCCGCCACCTCCGAGCCCTCACCCGAGCCGGCCTGGTCACCGCCGAACGCCAAGGCCGCTTTGTCGCCTACCGCCTGGACGAATCCGCCGTCACCACCCTCGGCACCGACCTCCTCACCCTCATCATGCGGTGATTCCCCCTCGCGACCTGCTACGCGCGCTCCTGTCATCGCATGCTGCGCAGGCCGCCCCTTTGTGTGCGGGCTGCCGCCCGCGTGAAAGCTGCGTGGACTGTGGATGCGCGGTCGCACCGTGGGGTCGGGCTGGTGTGGTGCCCCTCGCGACCTGCTGCGCGCGCTCCTGTCGTCGCGTGCTGCGCAGGCCGCCCCGCCGGCCGTCTGTGTGCGGGCTGCCGCCCGCGTGAAAGCGGGGGAACTGTGGATGCGCGGTCGGGTCCTGGGGTCGGGCAGGTGTGTGGTCAGTGGGGTAGGGGTCGTGTGGTGAGTGGGTGGTGGGGTTGGGGTGGTGTGGTGAGTGGGTGGTGGGGTCGTGTGGTGAGTGGGTGGTCGGGTCGGGGCGGTGTGGTGGGCGGGTCGTTGGGGTCGAGGTGATGTGGGATCCCGTCGCGCGGGTCGGGCCGGTGTGGCGGGGGAGTGCGCAGTAGTCGGTCAACGCCTGCCAGACGCGGGACCCACGCGGCGCTTCTGTAGGCCTGTTTGAGCGTGGTGTGCCGCTGTTGTGTTGAATGCAACCGTGATGGACGACTTGGATCTCCGCGCGGCCGCAGACCGCGACGTCGAGAACGCCGTCGGGCACTTCGCACAGCACGGCGACCGCGCGCTGTCGGCTCGGCGGGCGGGCACCCTCCTCGTCGCCTCCGCGACCAACTTGATCGGCGCATTCCACAACGCAGCGTTGCGCGTGGCACCCGACGCCGACCCTCGTCGGGTCCTGGACGAGGCGCGCACCTTCGGTAGGGCGCACGGTCGGGACATCGTGCTGTGGGCATCCACCCATCGCGACCATGACCTAACCACGCAAGCCCGTGCCGAAGGGCTTCAACTCCAATCCACCGCGCTCGGCATGGCGCTGCACGCGCCGCCGCCGGCACCCGCCGTACCGCCTGATACCGAGCTGGTTCAGGTCGGCGACCGCGCCGGCGTGGACGACTTCGCCGCGGTGCATCGCAGTGTGTTTCGCGATGGCGGCCGGGATGTCGGAGCGGTCGACCACTTCGCGTCGGCGGGCGGGTTATTGGCGCCGAATGTGGCGGCGGTAGTCGCCCGGGTGAACGGCACGCCTGTGTCCTGTGCAATGGTCATCCACAGCGGGCGCGCCGCCGGGGTCTACTGGGTGGCGACCACGGCCGCAGCGCGCAACCGAGGGCTCGGGACGCTCGTGACCGGCGCCGTCGCACGAATGGGCTTCGAGTACGGAGCAGACGTCGTCGTACTCCAAGCGACCGAGCTCGGCGTTCCTGTCTACCGAGGGATGGGCTTCGTCCCCTTCACCGACTATCAACGGTTCCTCGTGCCCTGGGAATGACAGCGGAGACTGTCGGGAGCTCGTGTTAGCTTGCGGCAACTGGGTGCTCGAGGAGGAGAAGTCATGGCAACTTTCGGCCGGTCTGATGACCTGAAGGCAGCGGAGTTCGTCGGTGTGGATCTGAGTGGTGCCCGGTTTGTGGAGAGTGATCTGTCCGGGGTGGTGATGCGCGGGGTCGAGGTGGCGCGGACGGACATCGATGCGCCGTGGCTCGGCGAGGGTGAGTTCTTCCGGGTCAATGGAGTCGACGTGATCTCGTTCGTCGAGGCTGAGCTGAACCGGCGCTTTCCCGGTCGCGCGGACCGGCGGGCCGGCGATCAGGAGGGTCTGCGTGCGGCCTGGAGTTCGCTCCAGTCCACCTGGGCGGTGACGCTCGAGCGTGCCGCGGCAATGCCGGCTGGGACGGTTGACGTGTCGGTGGATGGGGAGTGGTCGTTCGCGCAGACCCTGCGACACCTGGTGCATGCGACGGACATGTGGCTGGGCAAGGCGGTTCTGGAGATCGAGCAGCCGTTCCACACCATCGGTCAACCGGACAGAGACCTCGCGGGCGACGGCGTGGACGGGTCGGAGTCCACAACGGACAGACCGTCGTACGGCGAGGTGCTCGAGGTCCGGGCGGGTCGGGTCGCGATGGTGAGCGACTTCATTGCCACGGTCACACCGGAGGTGCTGGCCGAGACGCGCCGGAATCCGCACGCCCCCGAGCACGCGGAGACAGTCCTCTCGTGCCTGCACGTGATCCTGGAGGAGGAGTGGGAGCACCACCGCTTCGCCGTCCGCGACCTCGACGCGATCGAAGCGAAGTCCGGCGCCTGATTCAGTCGGCCGTGGGGACCCAGCACAGGCAGAACGGGTGGCCGGCCGGGTCGGCGTAGACCTGGATACCGCGGGGCGCCGTGCGATCGTCGGTGGCTTTCAGCAGGCGAGCACCCAGGCCGGTCACCCGCTCATGGGCAGCGTCCCAGGCCTCGAGACCCTCGAAGTAGAAGTCGAAATGGATCTGCTGAGGAGCACCATCGGGCCAGTCCGGCTGCACATGGTTCGGAGCTGACTGGACACCCAGCGCCCACTCGCCGTCGACCCAGATGGAGTGCCATCGGTCGCCCCACTTCTCGACGGTGCCATCCAGGAACCCGGCCCAGAACGTACTCACCGCATCGATGTCGGCAGCGTCCAAGACGATCATCCGGTGTTTGATCTCCATGACTCGCCAGTGTGGCAGCCCAACCGCCGCGCCACCGTGAGCCGGGGTTTGGTGAGAATGCCGGAATGGACCTGCATCTGCGGTTGGGGGAGGAAGGTGGGCTGGCGGAGCAGATCTATGCGCAGTTGCAGGACCGGATCAGCGCACCGACGCGTTGCCCGCGCTCTCCGGCTTCGCCTATCTCACCGGCACTTCGACACCGACCACTTCGTGACCGGGATCCACGGCGAGGTCGCCGCCCGAGGAACTAGGCCGGCGGGCTGGTGGATTGACGGGATCTGTCAGTCCAACGGCCGAATCAGGTAGGGGGACGTTGGCTGAGGGGGTGACTGGATCTCTCCCACCGGCCGTGCGCCGGTTGATTGCGGCAACGTTGGTCAACACGTTGGGGAACGGTGTTTACGCGGCTGTCGGCGCGCTGTACCTGACCAGGGCGGCCGGGCTCTCGGTCGGGCAGGTCGGCGTCGGTCTCACAGTGGCCGGGTTGGTCGGGCTGGTGACCAGCACCCCGCTCGGTGTCGTCGCCGACCGGCTCGGACCCAACCGCGCGTACGTCGGCTTCCTCATCCTCCAGGCGATCACGATGAGTGCGCTGACGCAGGTCCGTTCGTTCCTTCCGTACGTCGTGGTCGCGGGCGTCACCGCGATCGCGGACTCCGGCCAGCGCGGCGCGAAGGGGGCGCTGATCGCCGGCCTGTCCCCGGCCGACCAGCGGGTGCGGACCCGGGCGATCCTGCGCGTGACGACCAACATCGGGATGGGCGCGGGGATGGCGCTCGCCGGGATCGTGCTCGCGGTCGACCGGCGGGAGGTGTACGTCGTCGCCCTGCTGGCGAACGCGGTGACGTACCTCGCCACCGCTGCCCTGGTCCGGTTCGGCCTGCCGGCCGTGGAAAAGGTGCCCTCGGCAACTGGTCCGGCTGCGTCGACCGCGCTGAAGGACCGTCCGTTCCTGGTCTTCGTCGCGTTGGACGGCGTACTCAGCATGCACAACGCGATGGCGCAGATCGCGATCCCGCTGTGGGTGGCGACCGCGACGGACGCGCCGCGGTGGTTGATCTCGGTGCTGCTGGTGATCAACTCCGTCGCCGTGGTCCTGCTCCAGATCCGGGTCGCCCAGGGAACCGAAAGCCTTCCCGGCGCCGCCCGCGCCGGGCGACGGGCCGGCCTCCTGCTGGCCGCCGCCTGTGCCGTCCTGGCCCTCACCGACGTCACGTCCGGAGCGATCACCGTCGGCCTGCTGATCGCAGCCGCTCTGGTGCACGTTCTCGGCGAGATGCTGCAGTCCGCCGGGGGTTGGGGGATCAGCTTCGAGCTGGCGCCGCCCGGAGCCCAGGGCCAGTACCAAGGCGCCTACGCGATGGGTCACCAAGTCGGCGATCTCATGGCCCCGCTCATCCTCACCACCATCGCCGTCACCTGGGGCTGGCCCGGATGGTTGCTCACAGCCACCATCTTTCTCACCGCCGGCGCGCTTCTCCCGGTCGCCGTCCGACGGCACCCCCACTGGCCCGAACCGACCGCCGCCCGGGATCAGGTAGCTGCCGCGTGAGTGACGATCACACGCTGCGGAGCGAGGTGGTGGTTTTGCCGGTGCGCTGGCGAAGGAGCGTGCGGAGGGTGTTGGCCTGCTCGTAGCCGACTTTGCGGGAGATCGTATCCAGGGACAGGTCGGTGGTGCGCAGCAGGTGGATGGCGCGTTCGATTCTGAGGTCCTGGACGAAGCGGATGGGGGACGTGCCCATGGTCCGTTGGACCGTGCGCTGGAGGGTCCGCTCGCTGACGCCCAGACTCCGTGCGGCTTCGGGGATGCTGATCGCCTCGGCGAGGCGGTCGCGGGCCCAGCGTTCGAACGCGGCGACGACGGGGTCGTTCTGGGCCAGTTCGCTGGGCATGATGTACGGCGCTTGCGAGGGGCGTTCGTCGACGACGAGGTAATGAGCGACGAGGTCGGCGACGGCGGGACTGCCGGTGCGGACGAGCGCGAGCGCCAGGTCGAGATGGCCGAACGCGGCTCCGGCGGTGGTGATCGTGTCCTCGTGGACCACCATGCTGCCTTGCTCGAGCTGGATCTGGGGGTAGCGGGCACGGAACGCCGGTGCCAGCCACCAGGTGGTTGTAGCGCGCAGCCCGTCGAGGACACCGGCTTCGGCCAGCAGGAACGTGCCGGCGCAGGCCGAGGCGACCGCCGCGCCGCGGGCGTGGGTCTTGGCGATCAGCTCCCGTGCGGGCAGCGACCGGTCGCCGGCAACGAGCTCGACCAGTGCTTCAGGCCGGCGCTCGTTGATGGCGGGTACGACGAGCAGGTCCGCCGAATCGGCCCGGGTGACGGCCACGCAGTCGACGAGGTGCCCCGCCGAGGTACGGACTTGCGGGTCGAAGCCGATGGTCGTGACGTGCCAGCGCGGGGGCTCAGCCAGTTGCTCCGCCATGGCGTTCGCGGTGTCCAGCACGTCGAGGATCGACGCCAACCCGGAGTCGAACACGCCCGCACTGACCAGAACCGCGATCTCCACGTCGGAAACTCTATCAATCGTGTCGTTTCCGCCACTGACGAGGCGGGCGATCAGCGACGTACGTTGTGCGTGGCGCCAGGGAAACCAGCAATTGGACAACCAGAAAGAGAGTGGACATGAGCTCCACGCGCAACGATGCGGGCGTCGGCGATGGCGAGCTGCACCTCGAGAACGACGTCATTCCGGTCTCCGACGTCGATCGCTCCAAGCAGTTCTACGAACGCTTGGGATGGCGGCTCGACGACGACGTCGCCCCGCTGGACGGTCTGCGGATCGTCCAGTTCACCCCACCGGGCTCCCCCTGCTCGATCACGTTCGGCACCGGACTCACCCCGGCCGCGCCTGGCTCGGCGCAGGCGGTGCTGGTCGTCTCCGACATCGAAGCGACCCACAAAGATCTCGTCAGCCGTGGCATCGACGTGGTCGATGTCTGGCACGGCCCGCCGTTCCCCGTCGAGGCACGGCAGCCCGGCCCTGACCCGGAGCGCACCAGCTACGGCTCGTTCTGCTCGTTCACCGATCCGGACGGCAATACGTGGCTGGTCCAGGAGATCACGACGCGACTGCCCGGTCGGGTCTGACCTCGGGTTTGAGGAGGTCGCGGAGGTCGCGGGCGGCGGTGAAGCCGGCTCGGTTGGCGCCGATGGTGCTGGCGGACGGACCGTAGCCGACCAGATGGATGCGGGGGTCGAGGACGGTGGCGGTGCCGTTCATCCGGATGCCGCCGGAGGGCTCGCGGAGGTGGAGGGGAGCGAGGTGCGCCAGCTCGGCGCGGAAGCCGGTGGCCCAGAGGATCGCGTCGACGTGCTCCGAACGCCCGTCGACCCACTCGACGCCGTCGGGCGTGATGCGGGTGAACATCGGGAGCCGGGTGTAGACGCCGCGCTCCAACGCAGCCTGCTCCTGCTCGCGGAGGTGCAGGCCCGTCACGCTCACCACGCTCCTCGGCGGCAGGCCCGCCCGGACTCGCTCCTCGACCTTCGCGACCACCTTGCGGCCGTACTCGGGATTGAAATCCTCACCGGTCCGCCACTCCGGCGGGCGGCGCGTGACCCACGTGGTCGTCGCGACCTCGGAGATCTCCGCGAGCAATTGCACCGCCGACGCACCACCTCCGACGACCAGCACATGCTGCCCGGCGAATTCGGCGGGGCCGTTGTAGTCGGCCGTGTGTAGCTGCCGTCCACGGAAGGTCTCGATCCCCGGATACCAGGGGATGAACGGCCGGTTCCAGGTCCCCGTCGCGTTCACCAGAGCCGCCGTACGGTAGCTGCCGGCAGATGTCCGCACGTCGAACCCATCGTCCACGGCATGCACGCTCGACACGGTCACCGGCCGCACGACAGGCAACTCGAACCGCTTCTCGTAGGCCGCGAAGTACGACGGCACAAACGCATTCGCCCGCTCCGGCCCAGCGCTCGACGGCACCGGCACGCCCGGCAGGTTCGCGATCCCGTGCACGTCGTGCATGGTCAGCGAGTCCCACCGATGCTGCCAGGCCCCACCCGGCTGCGGGTTCCGATCCAGCACGACGACCTCGTCGTACGGCGTGAAGCCCAGCCGCACCAAGTGGTACGCAGCCGACAAGCCGGCCTGGCCGGCGCCGATCACCACTACCTCGAGCACATCAGAGGTCAACGTCCGGACCGGCGGCGGTCTTCCCGGTTAGCGTGATGCCATGGATCTCACCGCGGCGTACGGGTTCCGGATGGACTGGATCGTCAGCTTCGTCGCCGTCGCCCGCCACGGCGGGTTCTCGGCCGCGGCCAAGGCGACCTTCCGCTCCCAGTCGCGGATCAGCGAACACATCGCCGAGCTGGAGAAGGCCCTCGGCGTGCAACTCTTCGACCGCACCACCCACCCGACCGGACTTACCCCGGAAGGACGTGCACTCGTCCCGCACGCCGAGGAGATCCTCAATCGCCTCAACGACCTGGCGTCTGCCGGGGGAGAGGTCCGCTTCGGCACCTACCCGAGCGCCGCGGCCTGGCTCTTCCCCCAAGTGGTACGACGCCTGCCCGCCGAGATCAGGCTGCATCTGGTCGAGGGGCCGAGCATCGACCTCGAAGGCGCCCTCGGGCGGGGTGACGTCGACCTCGCGATCCGGCCGGTCCATCCGTTGGTGGCGTTGGAGTCGCTGCACCACGAGATCCTCTGGACCGAGCCGCTGGTCGCCGTGTTCCAGGACGGCCACCCGCTGGCCGCGGCGCCGGAGGTCAGCCTCGGGGAGTTGGCCGAGTTGCCGCTGATCTCGATCGGAGAGACCTCCGGCGTACGCCAGTTCGAGTCACACCTTGCGTTCGCCTCCGCCGGACTCAACCCGGAGAGTGTCTTCCGCACCAACCAGCCGCAAACCCTGCTCTCGCTGGTCCGCCACGGCCTGGGCACCGGCGTCACCAACGCACTTGCGGTCACCACCGCCAACATCACCGGCGTACGCCTGGTCCCGATCAGCGACTCAGGAGTGGAGCGGCAGGTGGCGCTCTTCGTCCACCGCGACCGGCCTCGCACCCCGGCGCTGGACCAGGTGATCACTGCGGTCCGCGCCGTACCGCCCCCGACCTGGCCTAGCGGATGAACTGGTCCACGTAGTCCGCTCCGAGCCCGTTCGACCCGTAGTGGTCGCGGCAGAGCTGGATCTTGGTGAACGTGTCCTCGTACCCGGTCTGGTTGCCCTCGTCATCGACGTAGATCATCGCGCCGGAGATGTTGAAGAACGTGATCATCTCGGTGCAGTCCTCGGGCACTCGCAACGTGTGGATCTCGCCCGGCGGTTCGTAGACGAACGACCCGGTCTCCGCGACCCACCCGTGTTCGTCGTACTGCCACTTGCCCTTGATCACATAGCCGAAGACCGCGCTCGGGTGCCGGTGCCGGGACACGATGCCGGACCGGGTGACCTTGAGCAGGTTGCACCACTGACCGGTGACCGTGTTCAGCATCAACGGCCGGAACCACACGTCCGGCGCCTGCGGCACCCACAGCCGCTCGTCCTCGGGCACCGCCGGTACGGCGATCTCCGCGGGCACACCTGCTGAAACCGGGATCATCGACTGCTCCTTCACATGCTCTGGTATCCGCCGTCGACCGGTACGACGGTGCCGGTGACGAACCCCGCGTCCGGCCCGGCGAGGAACGCGATCACACCGGCGACCTCGGCGGGCGTGCCCCAGCGGGCCATCGGCGTACGGGAAAGGATCCGGTCGGAGGCGACCGGATCGGCTTGCAGCGCGGCGGTCAGGTCGGTGGCGATCCAGCCGGGCGCGACCGCGTTCACCCGGATGCCGTCCGCGGCCCACGCGACCGCGAGCGACTTGGTCAGCTGGACGATCCCACCCTTGCTGGCGCTGTACGCCGGGACGAGCGGACCACCGAAGTAGCTCAGCATCGACGCGACGTTGACGACACAGCCCCGGCTCGCGGAGAGCAGGTCGTGCGCCGCCTCGGCCGCTCGCATCGCGCCGGTCAGGTTGATCTCGACGACCTCGCGGAACACCTCCGGCCGGTGCTCGTCACCTCGCCGGATGATGCCGGCCGCGTTCACTAGGACGTCGAGACCGTCGAGCGACTCGATCAGGTTCTCGAGGGCGTCCGGCTCGCGCAGATCGAGCTCGCGAACGTCGGCGACCCTCCTCAGCTCCGGCGGGGCCTTCGAGCTGCCCAAGCCGGCGGCGATCACGGTCGCGCCGTCGGTGCCGAACCGCAGCGCCGTGGCCGCGCCGATCCCACTTGTGCCTCCGACGACGAGCGCAGTACGGGCTGACATGTCCGGCATCCTGCACGGCGCGGGCACCTCGGGCAAGGAAGACCCGGACGGCGGATGGGAGCTATCCGCCGTCCGGGTCTGGTCTGTGCTGTCAGTCGCCGCTGAGGTCGATGCGGCGGTGGTAGCGCTGCCCTGCCTTGCCGCCGACCAGCGCGGCCAGCAGCGTGACCACGACAGCCGCCGCGAGAGCGACCAGTCCGCCTGTGGTCAGCGTGTGGACCGCGATCGGCAGTGACGGCAGATCCACCCGGTTCAGGACGTCGTACTGCGAGCCGGCCAGCGCGGCGATACCCGCGACGACGACCGTCACCAGTACGCCGATCAGCCAGACGCCGAAGCCCTGCCGGGCACCGTCGAACCGGGCCAGCCGGCCGGCGACGTACCCGCCGTTGTAGTAGGCGATCGCCAGGATCACGACCAGGACCGCGCCGGACACGACGCCGATCGTGCCCGCGTCGGCCTTGGCCGCGTTCCAGTCGATCGGGGTCGCGTAATCCACGCCGGCCGCGATGGCGCCGACGATTCCGGTCAGCAGGGCGATCAGTCCGATCGCGACCAGCCAGCCGAAGAACGCGGAACCGCCTTTGAAGCCCCGGTACGCCGGGTCCACCTCGGTGGCGGCCGACGTCCGGATGTCCGCTCGGTGCGACGGCTGGGCTTCTTGCTCGTGCTCAGCGCGGCGCAGCGTGCGGGTCTCATCGAGCTGCTGTGTTTCCGTGTCGTCACGGTAGTGCTGGACCATCGTCAGTTCTCCTCACCGGCAGGCCCCGTGCACTCGTCCGGTACCCGCGAAACCGCTGGCCATGCGTGGTGAGGTGGTAACTGACCGCTAGTCGAGCAAACGGTCGATCTTGTCGTGGTACCGCTTACCGGCCTTTCCACCGAGAATCGCGGCCACCAGCGTCAGCAGCACCAGCGCGGCCGCCGCGACGATCCCGCCCATGGTGAGCGTGTCGTTGGTCAGCGCCACGTCCGGGCGATTGATATCGGCGATCAGGTCGTACTGGTGGTCGAGCAGCACGCCGCCGCCGGCCGCGAGGACCGAGACCAGCAGTGCGATCATCCACACGCCGAAGCCCTGGCGCCCACCGTCGAAGCGAGCGAGCCGGCCGGCGACATACCCGCCGGCGTAGAAGGCCAGGCTCAGCATGAGGACGCAGACGGCCGCAGCGGTGACGGCCGCCGCGCCGGGGTCTGCCTTGGCGTCGCTGCTGGTGTAGTCCAGGACCTGCGCGGTGCCGAGGGCTGCCGCAGCGACCGCGGCCAGCAGCAGCACCGACATGGCGATCGCGATCAGCCACCCGAAGAACGCCGCACCGAACTTGAAACCGCGGTAGGACAGCAGCTCGGGATCGACGTCCGGCTCAACAGCTATCGCTGGGAGTGTCCCCGTCCTTGATGGTTGGTCCACGGGGATCGAAATGGTGCTCATCGCCTGGTTCGCCGCCGCCCTCATCTCCTCGTAGCGCTGCGTGCTGGTCGTTTCGGGGTCGGGCGTTGTGATCGTGGCAGTCTCGCCGTACTGCTGAGCCATCTCCGCTGTTCTCCTCACTGGTCAGCCTCGCGCGGTCTCTACCCTCTGGCAGCGCGTCTGACACAGGCGGAGGGCGGATTTAACCGGCCCCTGGCGTGTGCTCACTCACCGTCGCTGGATAGCGGCGCGGAGTGAAGACCAGGGGGCCGGCCGGGCGGGGCACGGTGCGGGTCTGCGACGAGCCGACCAGTAGCAGGCAGCGCATGTCAACCGCCTTCGGGTCGAGCTCAGCCAGGGTTGTGACGGTGATCGCTTCCTGGGGACCGCCCACGTCGCGGCCGATCACGACCGGAGTGTCCGCGGAACGGTGTTCGAGCAGCAGGTCGCGGGTCGCGGCCACCTGCCAGGTGCGGGACTTCGACGCGGGGTTGTAGATCGCGATCGCGAGGTCCGCTCGAGCTGCTGCCGTCAGCCGCTGGGCGATGACCTCCCACGGCTTGAGCCGGTCCGACAGCGACAGCACGCAGTAGTCGTGCCCGAGCGGTGCCCCGACCCGGCTGGCGACGGCCTGCGCCGCAGTCATGCCGGGCAGCACGCGTACGGCGATATCGGCGTACTCGGGTGCCGACGCGACCTCCGTGACCGCACTGGCCATCGCGAACACCCCGGGGTCACCGGACGAGACCACGACCACGGTGGAGCCCTTGCGCGCCAGGTCGAGGGCGAACGCGGCCCGCTCGGACTCGACTCGGTTGTCCGACCCGTGCTTGCGCTGACGGGCGCGGTCCGGCAGGCGTTCGACGTACGGGCCGTAGCCGATCAGGTCGTCGGCCCCCGCGATCGCGGCGCGCACCTCGGGGGTCATCCACTCCGGCCCGGCCGGTCCGAGGCCGACCACGGTGACCGAACCGTCCGTGGCGGTCTTGGGCGCCGGGGGAGTGAAGGTGTTGTTGATCGGGCTCGGGAGCAGGGCGAGGGAGAAGTACGGGACGTCGTCCGGGTCAACCTCGTTGAGGGGAGCCGTGCGCTGCGTATCGGTTGTCGCACGTTCGACGTACCACGCCTCGTCGGCGCGTCCGGCCAGCTCGAAGGCCTCGCGGACGTTGTGGAACGTCCGGCCGAGCTTCATCACCGCCGCCGCGTCGGTGCTGCGGAGGCGGTCGGCGAGGATGTCGGGTGGCAGGGTCCCGGGCAGGACGGTGAGGATCTCGTCCCGCTCGCACAACGGCCGCCCGAGTACGGCGGCCGCCGCGCTCACCGAGGTCACGCCGGGGACGACCTCACACGGGTAGCGGTCGGCCAGCCGCTTGTGCATGTGCATGTAGGAGCCGTAGAAGAGCGGATCGCCCTCGGCCAGTACGACGACGTCGCGGCCGGCGTCGAGATGCGCGGCGAGCCGCGCGGCACAGTCGGCGTAGAAGTCGTCCATCGCGCCCTGGTAGCCGCCGGGATGATCGGTCGTCTCGGTCGTCAGCGGGTAGACCAGGTGCTCCTCGAGTTGGCCTTCCCTGAGGTACGGCGCTGCGACACTTCGCGCGATGCTCCGGCCGTGACGCGCACTGTGAAACGCGATCACATCGGCGGCACCGATCAGCCGGGCAGCCTTCACCGTCACGAGCTCCGGATCGCCCGGTCCCAGCCCGACACCCCACAACCGTCCGGTGCGGTCGCCCATCACTCTTCCTCGCTCGCGATCGCGTTGACGGCCGCCGCGGTGATCGCACTCCCACCGCGACGGCCGCGCACCACCAGGTACTCCAGGCCGAGCTCGTTCGCCGCCAGCGCGTCCTTGGACTCCGCCGCGCCGATGAACCCGACCGGGATCCCGAGGATCGCGGCCGGTCGCGGCGCGCCGTCCTTCAGCAGCTCGAGCAGGCGGAACAGGGTCGTCGGAGCGTTGCCAATAGCAACGACCGAGCCGCTGAGGTGCTCATGCCAGAGATCGACCGCCGCGGCGCTCCGGGTGGTCTGCAACTCGTGCGCCAGCTCGATAGTCCTCGGATCCTGCAGTGTGCAGATCACCTGGTTGTCCGCGGGCAGCCGGCGCCGGGTGATGCCGGCCGCCACCATCTGCGCGTCACACAGGATCGGTGCGCCATCCTGCAGCGCAGCCCGGGCGTTCTTGACGACATTGGGCGACCAGGCGAGGTCCGCGACCAGATCGGTCATCCCGCACGCATGGATCATCCGTACGGCGACCTGCGCCACGTCGGCCGGAAGCTCGCCAAGTGCCGCCTCACGCCGGATCGTCGCGAACGACCGCCGGTAGATCTCCGCGCCGTCCCGCACGTACTCGAACCCGCTCACATCCGCTCTCCGTCCACCAGATATCCATTGCCCACAGCAACCACATCCACGAACTCGCCGGCCGGCTTCCCGCACCGCCGCTCACACCCCGACCAATGCACCCGTCGCCCGTCCCGCTCCATCCCGGGCACCACCCGCCAGGCGTCCCCCCGAACATCAGCCAAGGCTTTCGCACACCCCGGTCGCCCCGCACACGCCGTCACACCCTCCCAGACCGAGTCCGCGGTGGTAACCAACCCAACCCGCTCCAGCGCTTCGGTCGACACCACAGGCACCACAACCGATCGCCATGGCGTGAGCCGGATCTCGTCAGCAACCTCAGTGAGCACACCAGCCTGTTCCTGGGTGAGGGTTCCGAGTGGGACGGTCACCACGAGTGCGGACCCGTGCCGACCGGCCGCGACCGTGGTGCTCGTCGTCGGGAGGTCCTCGGTCGGCTGCAGCTCGAGCCGGCTGAGGATGCGGTTCTCGCCGTCGTCCAGCTCCGCGATCCGCCACTCCTGGGCGTCACGCTCGGCCAGGAATGCCTCGGCAGCCGCAACCATCAAGCCGGCCGCATCGTCCCAACGCACCCGGACTCCGCGGGTGCCTAGGCTCAGGAGGGCTTCGTGGTCGTCTATCGCTCGGACAGAGACGTCAGCGCGCACGCCGGCCAGGTCACCGCGACCGTCGTCCAGGGCGAAGAGGAAGCGACCTGGCAGCTCAGCCAGCGCAGGGCGGGCGCAGAGCTCTCGGTCGACCGCGGCAGCCACCGGGAGTACGTCGTACCGGGACTCTTGGTCCAGACCGGAGAGTGGGGACGCGAGGATGTTGCGGACTCGCTCGTGCGTCAGTGACGGCAGCAGTCCGGCCGCGTAGAGCCGGTCCGATAGTTCGCGCGGCCCGTCTGGTCTCAGCGCGCGGATCTGCACGTTCCCGCGCGATGTCAGCTCCATTCGCCCGTCACCCAGCTCTCGACTGGCCGACCGCAGCACCCCGAGCTGCTGAACGCTCAGCACCCCACCCGGCACCCGTACCCGCGCGAGACCGCCGTCGGCTGCCTGGTGTACCGCCAGCACACCAGGGCACCGATCGGTCTGAGTCCTCGCCACAACCGCGATGCTACGTGCCCGGCACCTGCTGTGTTCTGGACCACAGCAGCACGCCGACCGTGAGCGCCGCGCCCACGGCGCCGCACACCATCACCGCCGACACAGACCACGCGTCGACCACCAGTCCGCCCAGCAGTGCCCCGATCGACAGCACCGCCTGGAACGACGAGGTGAAGAGTACGGTCGCAGCCTCCCGAGACTGTGGTGCGGCCTTCGCGAACATGCTCATTGAGCACACCGGGATCCCGCCGTACCCGAGTCCCCACACCACCAACAGCAGCAGGGCTCCCGCCGTACTGCGACCCACTGCGGGCATCAGCACCGTCGCCGTCGCGATCAGACCAGCGCAGCCGGCGAACGTGAGCGTGAGGTTGCGGGCGGCCGCAGTACTGGCCATGAGGTTCCCCACCAGGCCGGCGGCGCCGTAGATCAACAGGAACACCCCGATCAGCTCTGGCCGTACGACGTCCCGCAGTAGAGGCGTCACGTAGGTGTAGGTGGCGAAGTGCGCCGACACGATGAGACAGGTGACGATGAGTGCGTTCCGGCTTCCTCGCAGCGCATCCCGCAGTACGGCGGGCCGTGTGACCTGTAGTGGCGGCAGCGGAGGGACTGTGAGGTAGAGGGCGGCGAGGACGACTAGTGAGAGCACTCCGAGCGCGACGAACGACGTACGCCACCCTGCCAGCTCACCCACGAACGTCCCCAGAGGTACGCCGAGCACCGAGCCGAGCGGGACCGCGGAGAAGATGACTGCGGTCGCGCGTACGGTCCACTGCTCGGGGACCAGGCGCCCGGCCAGGCCGGCGCCGATCGACCAGAAGCCGCCGATGGTCAGGCCGACCAGGAAGCGGGCGAACAGTTCGAGCGAGTAGACCGGAGCGGCCGCGGCGAGGAAGCCGGCCGCGGCGAGCAGCACCATCAGGGCACACAGCATCAGGCGCCGGTCGAGCCGGGCTGTTACGACTGTCACGACCGGTGCGGCGGCGGCCGCGACCAGGCCAGGCATCGTCATCAGCCAGCCGGTGCGGCCTGGTGTCAGGTCGAAGTCGGTGCCGATCGGGGTGAGCAGTCCGATCGGCAGGATCTCGGTGGTGACGATGGCGAAGATCCCCAGCGTCACCGCAACCACTCCGAGCCACCGGACGATCGGCGTACGCGTTGCTGTGACAGTCATGCGAGCAACTCAACCTCGCCGTCCGCGCGTCGACTCGCGGTTTTGCGCTAGTGCCCTTCGGAGCAAGCTGGACGTCGTTTTTCTGCTATGGCTCCCGCCCTGCGAGGTTTTGCGCGAGTGCGGGCGGTTGTCGGTGGGGCGTGGCAGGGTCGGCGGCATGGTGCTCAGGGACCGGCCGTGGCCGGCGGACGACTCGACGCTGCGGCAGTCGGTGATCGGGTACTTCGAGTTCATCCACACGACCGCGGTGAACAAGGTGGACGGTCTGGATGAGCAGCAGGCCCGGGCGACGCCGCTCGCGACGTCGCCGGTGATGAGCCCGCTCGGTCTGATCAAGCACCTGACCGCCGTGCAGCGGCAGCACATCCAGCGGACGATCGGCGGCCAGGACCTGCCGTCGTTGTGGCGGTCCGACGACCATGACCACGAGTTCCGGATCGGGGCCGAGGAGACGGTCGCTTCGGTGCTGGCGGCGTACGACGCGGAGTGGGTACGGTCGCGGCGGACGCTGGGTGAGGTCGACTGGGCCGGGTTCGTCGAGGGGTATCGCGGGCCGATCCGGGTCGAGCGGCTGCTGGCCGACGTACTGCAGGAATCGGCCCGCCATCTCGGTCACCTTGACATCGTGCGCGAACTGATCGACGGCGCCCGGGGAGAATGATCCGCAGCGGATCATCTTTCAGTAGATAATCCGCGCTATGCTCGGATCATGGCGAAGACACCACCGCGTACGGTTCCCGACCTCACCGGCTACCTCACGCATGCCGGTCACGTCCTCGAGACCCAGCTGTCCGCGGCGCTGGCGGAGGTCGGGCTGACGCTGCGGATGCAGTGCGTCCTGCGGCACGCGCTCGAGGAGGAGCGCACCCAGATCCAGCTCGCCGAACTCGCCTACATGGACAAGACGACCATGGTCGTCACCGTCGACGCCCTCGAAAAAGCCGGCTACGCCGAACGCAAGCCGTCGGCCACCGACCGCCGCGCCCGCATCATCGCCGTCACCGAAGCCGGCGCCAAGATCGCCGCCGAAGGCCAGCAAATAGTCGACCGAGTCCACGCCGAGGCCCTCGCCGCCCTCGCAGCCCCCCAACGCAAACCCTTCGTAGACGCCCTGGTCACCCTGGTCGACGGTCACCTCTCCACCCCCGTAGAGGCCCAGCCCGTACGCCGAGCCCGCCAACGCGCCAGCTAACCCCCAAGCCAGCCCCAAACGACACCGCTCCGCGGTGGCTGTTCTGTTGGCCGCCTCCGGCGGCGTGCGCGGACCGGTGTCCGGGCGGATGTGATCGGCGCCTGGACCGCGCCCAGGAGCGTCTAAGGGCACCGCTTCGCGGCGGCTGTTCTGTTGGCCGCCTTCGGCGGTGGGCGCGGGATCGGATTCCGGGTGGATGCGATCGGCGCGTGGACCGGGCGCCTGGGAGCTGCTAAAGGTCACCGCTTCGCGGCGGCTGTTCTGTTGGCCGCCTTCGCGGTGGGGCGGACTGGTGTTCTGGGTGATGTGATCTGCGCCCGAGCTGTGAAGCCGGGGGTAGTTCAGGAGCGGCGGGGAGCTCGACGCGGCATGTGTTTGTGTAGCGGGGACGGGGAAACTCGGGCACCGGTGGGAGTGGCGGGAGAAGGTTCGCGTCGGGGCTGAGGGGGCTCGTACGGTGGCGGCAGGAGGCCCGCGTTTGAGCTGGCGACCTTCGCCACGTGGTCAGCGAGGGACCGATCGGCCTGTGACCCGAGGAACCGTCTGCGTGCCAACCGCGTGGGTGTTCCTTCGCGTCCGCCGTCCGCCGTGTGTCGTCCGCCGGCCGCCTACCGCTCCCGGACGGCGTAGGTCAGGTGCGTCACCCTCGGGGAGTGCTCTGCGCGGATCGGCTCCAGGGCCACGCGGTCCGCGTCCACGCCGTCGAACAGGCGGATTCCGGAGCCGAACAGCACGGGCGACAGCGCGATTGAGAACTCGTCGATCAGGACGGCGTTCAGGTACTCCAGGATCGTCGCGCCGCCGCCCGCGATGCGGACGTCGCGGTCGCCGGCGGCCTCGCGGGCCTGGTCGAGCGCGGCCTCGATGCCGTCGTTGACGAAGTAGAACGTGGTCCCGCCCGGCCGCTCCCAGGGGTCGCGCTTCTCGTGCGTCACGACGAAGACCGGCGTGTGGAACGGCGCCTCCTCCGGCCACATCTGCTCGCCGGCGTCGAACATGCGCTTGCCCATGACGCTCGCGCCGGTCCGCTCGAACGTCTCGCGCGAGATGTCGTTGTCGCGCCCTTCCTCGCCGCCCTCGCCGAGCTTCAGGTTCTCCCGGAAGAAGCGCAGCGGGAAGATCCACTGCTGGAGTTCCATCCACTGCTTCCCCATCAATTCCCCAAGAGATCCGGGCGCGATGAAACCGTCGAGCGACATCGTCACGCCGAAGAACACCTTCCCGGCCATCAGCCCTCCGCCCCCTTCCGCAGGAGGTCGACGTAGGCAGCCAGATTGTCCAGGGTCTGCCCGCCGCCCTCGATCGCGTGGTACTTGTCGACCGCCTCGTCGCGCAGTTCCTTCGTGGGGAACACCGTGCGCATCTCGATCCGGGTCGCCGCGCCGTCCGGCGTGAAGGTCAGGACCGACTCGAAGGCGTTCGGGTCGTTGCGGGACTCACCGTGCAGCAGCTCGATCCGCTCCGGCGGGGCGATGCGCAGCCAGCGGATCCACTCGGAGTAGTCGGTCCCGTCCGGCCCGTGCAGTACGAAGTCCCACTCCCCGCCCTCGCGGAACTCGAAGGACCGCGTGGTCGTGGTGAACCCCTCCGGCCCCCACCACTGCGACAGGTGCCGGACCTCGGTGAACGCCTCGAACACCAGCTCCCGCGGGGCGTCGATGACCCGGGAGATCACGATCTCCCGGTCGGCCGTCGCCGGCTCCGTCCGCGTTTCTTGCCTTGCCGCTGCCATCGGTCAGTCCTCCTGCCGTGTCTGCTTGAGATCCTGCACGTAGGTGTCCAGCCGGTCGAAACTCTCGTTCCAGTACCGCTCGAATCCGCCGACCCACTCGTGGACCGGCCGCAGCCCGCGGGCGTCCAGGCCGTAGAGGCGCTGCTTGCCTGCCTTGCGGTCCCGCACCAGACCGACCTCCCGGAGCACCCGCAGGTGCTTGGACGCCCGCGGCTGGCTCATCCCCAGCTCCTGGGCCAGGTCGGTCACCGGCCGCTCACCCGCCCGCAGCAGCACCAGGATGTCCCGGCGCTGCGGCTCGGCGATCGCGTTGAACGCGTCCGACGTCGTCGCTGCTCGTGCCATGGTCGCAATCATATGCCCATATCGGCATGCGTCAAGCCGAGCTGAATCAGGTATCGGTGTCTCGCCAGGCTCGACGCCGCTGCCGGCGGGCTACCAGCACTTGGCCTGTGTTTGCAGGTCCTTGACGTGGATGACTAGGAGGCGGTCGTCCTCGTCCAGCAGCAGTGCCGGGTGTTGGCAGCCGTGTTCCACGACTCGACGAAGGGGGCGGTTAGTTGGTGGGTGGGAGTTGTGGTCTTGCCGGGGATCTGGTGTGGCTGGTCAGTGGGTTTCCCAGGCTGGATGGTGGGGGTTGTCGTTGTGGATGATGACGTGGGCGTGGTCGGTGGGGTGGACTGTGGTGGCGTAGAACTGTTGGGAGGGGATGTAGCGGCTGCGGTAGCGGCGTTCTACGTCGGTGGCGGATCTGGACGGGGTCTGGTCTCGGGTCCGGGCGCGGTCCAGGGTCCGCTCGAAGGTGGCGGACACGAAGATGCGCAGGTCCCAGCGATCGATCAGCTCTGGGCGCATCAGGAACACGCCGTCGAAGAGCAGTACGGCGTCGGCGGGTGCTGTCACGAGTGGTTCGGACAGCGGCGTGTCAGTGACCTTGTCGTACACCGCCCGTTGAAACCTTCGGTCTCCGCCCGGGCCCAGCGGATCGAGCAGCAGTCGGTGCAGCGCGTCGAAGTCGAAGCTGTCGTGATAGCAGCCTTCGGGAGAGTCCTCGCCGCGCCGATAGCGTTGTGATCGGGGCGTCAGGAAATCTTCGATCGTTGCGCGGATGACGTCGCGACCGCGCGCGCAGGACGACGGCGAGCTCGTCGGCCAGCGTGGTCTTGCCGACGGCGGGGGATCCGTCGATGGCGACCCGCGTCGGGTGCGCGGCCGGGACGGATTCGACCGCCTCGGCCAGGCGGCTGAGCAGCTCGCCGCGGGTGCCGTTCTCCATGCTCTGCCGCCGATCCCTGCGTCGTGAACTGTTGCGTCGAGCCCACCTTATGGTGGTCGAGGGCTGATCCGATAAAAGATCGTCTAGTACGGGACTATCTGTTATGGTCGTTCTTGTCAGATCAGTACGACAAGGAGACGACCGATGTCGGTAGATGTTCTGGGTTCTTCGAGCACGAGTGGCAGGGCCGCGCCGGGGCGCGTGAAGTCGCTGGTCGTGCTGTGCGTGATGCAGTTGATGATCATCCTGGACGCGACCGTGGTGACGGTCGCATTGCCTACGATTCAAGGGGATCTGGGGTTCTCGCAGGCCGGGCTGGCCTGGGTGATGAACTCGTACCTGATCGCCTTCGCGGGTCTGCTTCTGCTGGCGGGGCGGATCGGGGATCTGATCGGCAGCAAGCGGGTGTTCGTGGCCGGGCTCGGGCTGTTCACCGCGGCCTCACTGCTGTGTGGACTGGCCGGCAGTTCGGAGGTGCTGATTGGCGGGCGGTTCCTGCAGGGTGTCGGTGGTGCCCTGGCCTCAGCGGTGATCCTGGGCATGATCGTCAACCTCTACCCGGGTCCGGGTGAGCAGGCGCGCGCGATGGGTGTCTACAGCTTCACGTCCGCGAGCGGCGCGTCGATCGGACTGATCTTCGGCGGGGTGATCACGCAGACCGTCGGCTGGCACTGGGCGTTTCTGATCAACGTGCCGATCGGACTGACCGCGCTGGCGTTCGCGTTGCGACTCCTCACGCAGCAGAAGGGCCTCGGCCTCGGCAAGGGCGCTGACGTGCTGGGCGCTGTACTGGTGACCGCAGGTCTGTCGCTGGGCGTCTACACGATCGTCCAGACCGCCGAGCCGCACGCGACGCTCCTGCGCACGCTGATCCTCGCAGCGGTCTCGATCCTCCTGCTGGCGGCGTTCGTACTGCGTCAGGCCCGCATCGCGAACCCACTGCTGTCACTGCACATCTTCCGCAAGCGTCAGTTGACCGTGGCAAACGTTATCGTCGTGCTGCTGTTCGCAGCCGGCTTCGGCTTTCAGTTCACGACTGCGCTCTACGTGCAGCGAGTGCTCGGCTATGACTCGCTCACGACCGGACTGGCCTTCCTGCCCGCGCCGATCATGAACGCCGTGATGTCCCTGTCCATCGCACCCCGTCTGACCGTCCGCTTCGGTCCGCGCACCATGCTCAAAGCAGGCCTGGCCGCCTTCTTCGTGGCGCTGGTCTGGATCAGCCAGGCACCAGTGGACGGTTCGTACGTCGTCAACGTCGCTCCCGTACTCGCGGTGATGGGCGCGGGGATCGGACTGGCCATCCCGGCCGCGATCATGCTGGCCATGTCCGGTGCGGACGCCAAGGACGCCGGACTCGCCTCAGGCCTGAACAACACCGCACAGCAGGCCGGTGCGGCTGTCGGGACCGCCGTACTGGCGACACTGGCCGCTTCCACGACGACGAACCGGCTGGCTGACGGTGCAAGCGACGTACTGGCGCTGCGGGACGGCTACAGCGTCGCGTGGATCACAGCGGCCGCCTTCGTCCTGGCAGCCCTGCTACTCGCTACTGTTGTCGGCCGTGAGTAAGACGAGGGATCCCGACCGGCTGGTTCTGTTCACCGATGCTGTCGTCGCGATCGCGATCACGCTGCTGATTCTGCCGTTGGTGGACGTGGTCACCGAGGCCAAGAACCATGGGGTCGACGCGTTCGGCGTGATCACCGAGAACAAGGCGCAGATCTACTCGTTCCTGCTGAGCTTCGTGGTGATCTCGAGCTTCTGGCTCGGCCACCACCGGGTGTTCGAGCACGTGAAGGCCTACACCCCGGCCATCATGCGGCTGAACCTACTGTGGCTGCTCACGATCGTGGTGCTGCCGTTCCCGACCCAGATCGTCGGCGTTTACGACAGCGACCAGTTCACCGCCGGCCTCTACACCGGCACGATCCTCCTGCTCAGCATCTGCCAGTCCGCGCTCACCTGGATGGTCCGTGGGCATCAGGAGCTCGAGGACCCGGACAACCCGGTCAGCAGCCGGGAGCTCGCCGGCTCGTTCGTGATGACCGGGTTGACCCTGGTCGCCTTCCTCCTGGCGGCCTTCGTGCCCGGAGTGCACTTCTATGCGTTGCTCCTACTACTCCTGTCGCCGATCGCGCTGCGCGTCTGGGCTCGGCGGCCAGTGAAGATCAGCTGAGTCCCGCCCAGAAGGCGCAGTGGTGTTCGGTGCTGAGGTTGACCGGCTGGATGCCGCCCTGGTCCGTCGGAGCCAGTGACAGGCCGTTGATGGTCTGACTGCCGGTCGGCGACCAGTGCGGCCGGTCCGGTCCGTTCGGGTTGCCGGTCCGGGCGAACGCCGTCCAGTAGTCGATCATCTGGTTCGACAGCCGTTGCTGCGTCTCCGGCATCGGGAAGTCATAGCCACCAAGCCGGAACAGATACGGCAGCTCCATGGCGTGCGCGGCGCCCAACCCGGGTTGGGCGATCGGCGAGTGCTTGTCCGCGAACTCGTACGCGTACACAGGCGCCTTGCGAGCGGCCTGCTGGTCGGTGGCGACCTGCGTGCACGACCAGATCCGATCCGTGGTCACCGCGCCCCACGCTGCCGCCGGCGACTCGTACCGGTCGAGTGGGTAGTGCCGCAGGACCATCGGAGTCTGCTGGGTGCCCACCATGTTGGTCACCAGTTGCGGGTAGTCCTTGATGTCTCCGAACGCGGCCGTCCACCCGTTCGCCTCGTCGCGGTTGTTGCCGGAGATGATCGGGACGCGGTGGAACAGTCCGGCCTTCATGGCCGTTGCCGGACTCAGCGGTACCGCTGCGGTGCCGCCGTACCCGACCTGGGTGAAGTTGAGCGTGTCCTCGACCAGTACGTCGGACTTCACGGCGCGGAGGCAGTCGAGCATGGACTGGCCGGGCTTGCAGGCCAGCCTGGTCTTGTTGCCGTCGGCCCACTCCTTGCCGTTCGCCTGGACCCGGCTGACCGGGATCCACGGGGAGTCCGCGGCCTGACCCGGGTACTGGCTGTTGTCGGCCCAGTTGAAGGCGCAGGAACCGCTCTGCATGATCGCCTTCGCGAACAGCCCGGCAGATGTCGGGGAGGTCAGCTGCGCGCAGACACTCATGCCGCCCGCGGACTCGCCGGCCACGGTGACGTTCCGCGGGTCGCCACCGAAGGCCCGGGCGTTGCGTTGCACCCAGCGCAGGGCGGCCTGCTGGTCCTGGATGCCATAGGTGCCGGAGCCCGGGAGACCCGGGTAGCCGAAGAACCCGAAGATGCCGAGCCGGTAGTTGACCGTCACGACGACCACGTCGCCCCGGGTGGCGAACTTGGACGCCTCATAGCTGTTGCCGGCGCCGGTGAAGAACCCGCCACCGGGAATCCAAACCACGACGCCTCGCGGCTTCGGCGACGAGGATGCCGGCGTGGTGACGTTCAGATAGAGGCAGTCCTCGGCCGTGGCGCCGTCCGGTGCCTCGGAGTTGGGCTGCTGCGGACACGGGTTGCCGAGTGCCGACTCCCGCACCCCCTTCCACGGCTTCACCGGCTGCGGCGCCTTCCACCGCAACGCGCCCACCGGGGGAGCGGCATACGGAATCCCGTCGAAGACCCGCGCGTCCCCGACCGCCTTGCTCGCCACGAGCCCGGCATCAGTTCGTACGACGTCCTGTTGCGCGGCCGTACTCGGCTCCGCGGCACCCACCAAGAGCCCGGCCGGGGCGACCGCCGCGGCCAGCATCACCAAGAGTTTCTTCGTCATGCCGGAAGCGTCGCCGTGATCACGCCTCCTCCGCTTCGGCCCGAAGGCCAACCCACCTACACCTTTGGTCTACGTCGGAGCAGGTACGTGTCCATGATCCAGCCTTTGCGTTCGCGGGCCTCGGCGCGGACCTTCTCGATCTCGGCGGCGACCTCGCGGAGCGGGCCGGAGATGAGGATCTCGTCGGGGGTGCCGAGGTAGGCGCCCCAGTAGATGTCGGCGTCCTGGTCGAGGTGCTCGGTGAACGCGGTCTGCGCGTCGAGCATCACGACCACGTCGTCCACGTCGTCCGGCCACGCCTTCGCGAGCCGCCGGCCGGTGGTGATCTGGATCGGGCGGCCGACCTGGTTCAGGCCGACCCGGTGCCGCGCGGCCAGCGTCGACACGCTGCTGATCCCGGGGATCACCTCGACCTCGAAGACCAGCTCGCCTCGCGCCAGGATGTCGTCCAGGATCGCCAGCGTGCTGTCGTACAGCGACGGATCACCCCAGACCAGGAATGCGCCGACCTGATCCTCGCCGAGCTCCGACGCGATCAGCTCCGCACACACGTCGGCCCGGCGGCGACGCCAGTCGTCGACGGCTTCGACGTACGCGCTGGTGGTCCGGTCCCGCTCGGGGTCCCGGCCGACGACCACGCGATGGTCCTGCGCGTACCGCCGCAAGATCTCCGACCGCAGGTCGACCAGCTCTTGCTTGACCTCACCCTTGTCCAGCACGAAGAACACGTCGACCCGTTGCAGCGCCGACACGGCCTGCATCGTCACCTGCTCGGGATCACCCGCCCCGACGCCGATCACCACGATCTCCCGCATGCGCGCAGACTATGTCACCGGTCTGCGGTGACTCAGACGGACACCAGCAGGCCCGCGGCGATGACAGATCCGACGATGGCGCCGCCGTAGCACAGGATCACGATCGGTACGGCGTACCGCTTCAGCTGGAGGCCGTCGTACAGGGTGTAGCGGAAGCGGTGAGCCCAGTGGAACAGGGCCAGCGCGCACACGCCGAACAGCACCAGCCGGGTCAGCGGATTCCGCAGTACGGCGAACAGATGCGCATGCGTCGGCGGTGTCAGCCAGTCGAGCGGGAATGCGATGCCGAACAGGAACAGCAGCACCGGGATCATCAGCGCGGCGACCATGCCGCCGGAGCTGAACAGCATCCAGAGGAACGGCTCGGGGGAGCGGCGGTTCATCGGAGCACCACCCAGGCGACGATCGCCGACAGCACCACCCAGGCGACGTAGTGCGCGGCAACGACCTGCCGCGCAGGCAGCCGGCTCCCACGCACCTTGACGACCATCGCCCTGGGCGCCAAGCCGAACCACGTCACCACGTGCAGCAGCACGAAGAGCATCGCGAGCACGTTGATCGCGACCACCCACCAGTGTCCACTCCGCTCCAGGAACCGCTGGTACGACGCGTCGCCGTCACTCACCGCCTTGACCAGCAGCAGCAGGTACACCACGGACCACGCGACGAAGACACTGCTCAGCTCGCGCAGAACGAAGAGCAGATACGAGCGGCGCTCCAGCCACCAGAACAGGTGGACCGGCCGCTGATAGACGCTCATCGCCGGCGCCGCGGCATCAGCAGGTCCTTGATCGCCTGGGTCGCCGCGGTCAGCTTGTACCGCTGGATCGCGCCCGCCGGATCCACGCCCTTCGGACATACCGCACTGCACTCACCGACGAAGGTGCAGGCCCAGATGCCCTCCGGTGACGTCAGTACGGCGCTCCGCTCGTCGGCACCCTCGTCCCGGGAGTCGAGGTTGTACCGCTGGGCGAGCGCGATCGCCGCCGGCCCGAGGAAGTCCTGGTCGAGGCTGTAGACCGGGCAGGCCGAGTAGCACAGCATGCAGTTGATGCACATGCTGTACTGCTGGTACTCCTCCAGCTCCTCCGGCGTCTGCAGATACTCGCCCTGCTCGACCGGGCTCTGCACGTCCCGGATCACCCACGGCTTGACGGTCGGGAGCTTGTCCATGAAGTCGCCGATGTCGATCACGAGATCGCGGATCACCGGGAAGTTGTTCAGCGGCTCGACCCGGATCGGACCGGGCGCGTAGTCGGTGAGGAACGTGGCACAACTCAGCTGGGGCTCGCCGTTGACCGTCATGCCGCAGCTGCCGCAGATGCCCATCCGGCACGACCACCGGAACGACAGCGTCCCGTCCAGGTGGTCCTTGACGTAGGCGAGCCCGTCGAGGATCGCCCAGTGCTCGCGCAGCGGCACCTGGTAGGACTGCATCACCGGTTCTTTGTCTTCCCCCGGCCGGTAGCGCGCGACCTCGAGGGTGATCTCGTCTGCCATCACTACCTCCCGTACACCCGTTCTCCGGGTGGCCACCGCGTGATCGTCACCGGCAGATACGTGACCCGGCGGGTCCCGTCCGGTTGGCGCCGTACCAGCGAATGCGCCAGGAAATGGTCGTCGTCGCGGGCCGGGAAGTCGGTGCGCTGGTGGGCACCGCGCGACTCCTCCCGGCGCGCCGCGCAAGCGATGATGCTCTGGGCAACATCGAGCATGAAGCCGAGCTCGAGCAGGGCGACCAGCTCGGTGTTGAAGTTCTTGCTGTGGTCATCGATCGCCGCATGCTCGTACCGCAGCTGCAGCTCCTCCAGCCGATGCGCCGCCTTGGCCAGCGAGTCGCCGTCCCGATAGATGCCGGCCCCGTTCTCCATCGTGGTCTGCATCTCGGTCCGGATGTCCGCGATCCGTTCGTGGCCCTCCGCGTGCCGGGCCAGCTCCTCGGTGAGCCTGCGCTCCTCGTCCCGGCCCTGCGCCTCGACAGCCTTGGGTACCGCGTTGCGGTAGCGGCCGGCGAACACCGCGGCGGCCCGGCCGGCCCGGTTGCCGAACACCAGACACTCCGGCAGCGAGTTCGACCCCAGCCGATTGGCGCCGTTGATGCTGACGCAGGCCACCTCGCCGGCGGCGTACAGACCCTCGAGTGACGTCGCGCCCCGGATGTCGGTGTGGATCCCGCCCATCATGTAGTGCACCACCGGACGCACCGGGACCAGCGAGGTCACCGGGTCGATGTTCTGGTACTTCGAGCACAGCTCGCGGACGAACGGCAGCTTCGCGTCGATCAGCTTCGCACCGAGGTGCCGCAGGTCCAGATTCACCACCGGCCCGTACGGCGTGTCGATCGTGCGGCCCTTCTCCTGTTCGTGCACGAACGCCTGCGACAACCGGTCGCGCGGTCCGAGCTCCATGCTGCGCAGCACCGGGGTCGGGGACGGCGTACCGAGGTCGTAGTCCTGCAGGTAGCGATAGCCGTCCTTGTTGAGCAGCCAGCCGCCTTCGGCCCGGGCCGCCTCGGTGATGAGGATGCCGGTGAACGGCAGGCCGGTCGGGTGGTACTGGACGAACTCCATGTCCTTCAGCGCCGCGCCGGCCCGGTACGCGAGGGCCATCCCGTCGCCGGTCTTGATGTTCGCGTTGGTGGTGAACGGGTAGACGCGTCCGCAGCCGCCGGTGCACACGATCACCGTGCTCGCGGTGATGGTCTCGATCCGCCCGGTCGCCAGTTCGATCGCGACGACGCCGTACGCGCGGCCGTCGTCGACCAGGATCTTCGTGACGTACCACTCGTCGTACCGGACGATGTCGGAGTACGAGAGCGCGGTCTGGAACAGCGTGTGCAGCAGGTGGAACCCGGTCCGGTCGGCCGCGAACCAGGTCCGCCGCTTCTTCATGCCGCCGAACGCCCGGACGGCGATCCGGCCGTCGGGCTGACGGCTCCACGGGCAACCCCAGTGCTCGAGCCGGAGCAGTTCGCGGGGCGCCTCGGCGACGAACGCCTCGACCGCGTCCTGGTCACACAGCCAGTCGCTGCCGGACACCGTGTCATAGGCGTGTTCGTCGAGGCTGTCGTCGTCGGCGGCAACGGCCGCGGCACCACCCTCGGCCGACACCGTGTGGCTGCGCATCGGATACACCTTCGACACGACCGCCACCCGCAGCGCCGGATTGGTCTCGGCCACCGCAATGGCCGCACGGAGCCCCGCGCCGCCGCCCCCGATAACGACCACGTCATGAAACGTGCTCATCCACGTCCTCGCTTCGCTCCGGGTGCGGATGAGACACGAGATGCACTGTGCTGTTTGATGAACTCGCTGCGCTCGTCCATGGGCCTACCCCAGTCAAGCCTCATGGTCGCCGCTGTGCTCGTCCAGCAGGATCTTGCCGTCGTGGCGCACGGTGCGGATCCGGACACTGCCGTCGTGGAACTCGTGCCGGATCCGCCGGCACCCACAGGCGTAGCTCACGTCGTCGAACCGGAAGCCCTCGAAGTCGTCCTCCTGGCTCCGGTCCGCATCCCCCACCCGCCCGCAGGGCGCCTGCTCCGCCGTCAGATGCGTCTTCGTCCCTGTCATTCGCCAACCCCCTCAGCGCTCGAGGCGTTTGTGACTGACATCACACCTCGATAGTGCGCCTCGGTCCGGGCGGCGGCAATGGCTTACTGCTTAGCTTCGCGCCACTCGCGTTCGAAGGGCAGGCGCCAGGCGCGCGGGGCGATCAGTTGGTGGATCGCGTTCGGGCCCCAGGTGCCGGGCGCGTACGGCTTGACCGGAGGCGGGTCCTCCAGCAGGATCGCGGACCGGTCCCACAGCGATTCGATGCCCTCGGCGGTGGTGAACAGGGTGTGGTCGCCGCGCATCGCGTCCAGGATCAGCCGCTCGTAGGCCTCCAGTACGTCGCCCGCGCTCCCGGTCTCCTGGGTCGAGAACTGCATCGACAGCTTCTCCAGCCGCATCCCCGGCCCGGGCCGCTTGCCGTAGAACGACAGCGATACCCGGGACGAGTCGGCCAGGTCGAAGGTCAGGTGGTCCGGACCCTCCGAGCCGACCCCGGAACCGGTCGGGAACATCGTCTTCGGCGCCTCCTTGAAGGCGATCGAGATGATCCGCATGCCCTCGGCCATCCGCTTGCCGGTGCGCAGGTAGAACGGCACCTCGGCCCAGCGCCAGTTGTCGATCTCGACCTTCAGCGCGATGAACGTCTCGGTGTCGGAGTCCCGCGCGACCCCGTCCTCGTTGCGGTAACCGGCGTACTGGCCGCGGACCACATCGCTGGGCTGGATCGGCAGCATCGACCGGAAGACCTTGTTCTTCTCCTCCGAGATAGCCCGCGGCTCCAGGGCGGTCGGCGGCTCCATCGCGACGAAGGACATCACCTGCATCAGGTGGGTGACGACCATGTCCTTGAACGCGCCGGTCGGCTCGTAGAACGTGGCCCGCTGGTCCAGCCCGAGCGACTCCGGGATGTCGATCTGGACGTGGTCGATGAAGTTGCGGTTCCAGATCGGCTCGAACAACCCGTTGGCGAACCGGAACGCGAGGATGTTCAGCGCGGCTTCCTTGCCGAGGAAGTGGTCGATCCGGAAGATCTGCGACTCGTCGAAGGTCTCGTGCACGAAGTCGTTCAGCTTGATCGCGCTCTCCAGGTCGTCGCCGAACGGCTTCTCCATCACCACCCGGGCCCGGTCGACCAGGTCCGCGTCGCGCAGCATCACGATCACCGCCTGCGCGGCCTTCGGGGGCACCGACAGGTAGTGCAGCCGGCAGGCGTCCGGCCCGAGCTTCTCCTCCGCCGCCTTGACGGCCACCGCCAGCGCCTCCGGCCCGGCCGAGACCGGCACGTACTCGAGCCCGTCGGCGAACTGCGCCCACTCCTCGTCGGACATCTTGTGCGTGCCGAACCGCTCGACCGCCTCCCGCGCCCGGGCCCGGAACTCGTCGCACGTGAGCTCCTCGGTCGCCGTACCGATGATCCGTACGTCGGGCGCGAACTTGGACTGCTGCAGATACGCCAGTCCCGGCAGCAACTTGCGCTTGGCGAGGTCGCCGGTGGCGCCGAACAGCACGATCACGTGCGGCGCGAGCGGCTCTTGATCCCGTCGCGACGGCCGCGACCCGGGCGCCGGGTACGCAATGGTCTGAGTACGGTCAGGCATTCAATCCTCCCGAGGACACCACCGGAGCCAACACACTTCGCAGTGTAAGTGGCCCCGGTGACGCTCAGACGTCAGGCGGATTGCCAGAGTCCGAGGACGTTTCCCTCCGGATCCTCGAAGTACGCGGCGAAGCCCATGTCGCCGACCGGGAGCTTCTCGCCGACCTGCTTGCCGCCGAGGCTCTCGACGGTCTTCAGCGCCGCATCGAGGTCGTCCACGTCGATCGTGAGCATCGGCCCGCGGAGCGCCTCGGTGCGCTCGAACATACCGCCGTTGATGAAGCCGGGCTCGGACGGCATCGACTGATCGTCCACCGGTCCGGTCGACGCCATCGTGTAGTTCATCTCCGGCATCTCCATCAGGTTCCAGCCGAACGCCTCCCGGTAGAACGCCCGGGCCCGGTCGCCGTCGCTGTACGGAACCTCGAAATGCACCACTCGCCCTGCCATCGCACACCCTCCCCTGGTGATCAGTTCGTTCTCGACGCTAGACCCGGTCCGGCGTCGCTTCCAGACCTCGACGATTACCGTGGAGGTGTCTGTTTCCGGCGGGTCCGTTCGTCGGTGGGGTAAAGGCAGTGTCTGGACCGGCTCTGGAGGAGGACCGTGAAGTACCTGCTGATGATCTGTGGTGACGAGTCGCACGCGAACGACGGCTGCGGCGGCTGGTCGGAGGAGATGGAGCGCCGCGGCGTGGTCGAGGGCGGGGCCGGACTGCGGCCGCCGACCGAGGCGACGACGGTCCGGGTGCGCGACGACGAGCTGCTGCTCACCGACGGGCCGTTCGCCGAGACCAAGGAGCAGATCGGCGGTTTCGTGCTGATCAACTGCGGCGACCTGGACGAGGCGATCGAGATCGCCGCCAAGCACCCGGCGGCCGGTTACGGCACGATCGAGATCCGTCCGGTGTTCGAGCCGCCACCGGGAGTCGTGTGACGTTCGAGGAGGTCTACCGGCAGGAGTGGGGCCAGGTGGTCGCCACCCTGATCCGCGTGACCGGGGACTGGGAGCTGGCCGAGGAGTGCGCCCAGGAGGCGTTCGCCGCGGCCCTGGAGCGGTGGCCGCGGGACGGCGTACCGGACAAGCCCGGTGCCTGGCTGACCACCACCGCACGCAACCGTGCGATCGACTGGCTGCGTCGTGAGGCTGTCGGCGCCGCCAAGCTCCAGGAGGTGGCCACGATGACGTATGAGCCGGACCCGCAGTACGACGTACCGGACGACCGGCTGCGCCTCATGTTCACCTGCTGCCACCCGGCGCTGGCGATGGAGGCCCGGGTGGCGCTCACGCTGCGGACGCTGGCCGGACTGAGTACGGCGGAGATCGCACGGGCGTTCCTGGTCCCGGAGACGACCATGTCGAAGCGGCTGACCAGGGCCAAGCAGAAGATCCAGCACGCCGGAATCCCGTACCGCGTCCCGCCGGCACACCTCCTGCCCGAGCGGACGCCCGCCGTACTGGCTGTGCTCTATCTGCTGTTCAACGAGGGCTATTCAGATGTCGTGCGCACCAGTCTGAGCGGTGAGGCGATCAGACTGGCCAGACTGCTCGTGCAGCTCATGCCGGACGAGCCTGAGGCCGCCGGACTGCTCGCACTCATGCTGCTGCACAACGCGCGGCGTGACACGCGCCTGACCGCGGACGGCGTACTGGTGACCCTGGAAGACCAGGACCGCACCCGCTGGGACCACGCCGTGATCACCGAGGCCGAGAACTTGCTGGACAGCACTCTCCGGCGCGGCGCACCGGGGCCTTATCAAGTGCAGGCAGCCATAGCGGCTTGTCACGCGACAGCTCGTACGGCGGAGGACACGGACTGGCCGCAGATCGCCGGACTGTACGGACGGCTCAAGCAGACTCCGGTGATCGCGCTCAACCGGGCGGTCGCGATCGGCATGGCCGACGGACCGGCCGTGGGACTGCGACTGGTGGACGACCTGGCTGCCGGACCGCTCGCCGGCTACCACCTGCTGCCCGCGACCCGGGCCGACTTCCTCCGTCGGCTAGGGCGCCTCCCCGAGGCGGCCACGGCGTACCAGGAGGCTCTCGGTCTGGCCGCGACCGACGCGGAACGCCGGTATCTGCAGGAAAGGTTGCGGCAGGTGTCCGTCGGCGCCTGATCCGTTCGTCGGTGGGGTATGACGGATATCAGAGTGGCCGTGGCGGGGGAGCGGGCCGATCTCGCCGACGTGCTGGCCGGGTTGGCGGCCGACGACTGGGACAAGGCGACGCTGTGCGCGGGCTGGCGGGTCCGCGAACTGGTTGCGCACATCACCATGCCGTTCCGGCTGTCCACACCACGTTTCTTGCTGGGGTTGGCCAAAGCTCGAGGCAACTTCGATCGATTCGCCGATCGCCAGGCCCGCCGCGACGGTCGTGAGCTCTCGGCCGCCGAGCTGCTGGATTGTCTGCGGCAGAACATCAACCACCCGTGGAAGCCGCCGGGTGGCGGCTACCAGGGTGCGTTGTCGCACGACGTGATCCACGGACTCGACGTGACTGTTGCCCTCGGCATCGACAGGCAGGTGCCCGCCAACCGGATGCGCCTCATCCTCGACGACATGAACCCGCGGCAGCTCAAGTACTTCGGCGTGGACGTCACCGGCATCCAGCTCAAAGCCACCGACCTCGATTGGACCTACGGCACCGGCGAACCACTCAGCGGCACCGCCCAGGACCTCCTCCTGGTCCTCTGCGACCGCACCCTCCCGCCCAACCACCTGTCCGGACCTGCCGCCGACCGATTCACCACTGGAGTGACCCGATGATCATCAGCCTCCCGATCGAGGACCGTCCGCGCTCGTACGCCTTCTACCAGGAGGCTTTCGGCTTCAAGCCAGTCGGTGAGCTTGCGCAGGACGGCATACCCGAGCCCTTGCAGTTCGCCCTGACCGACGACGTGCGGCTCATGCTGATCCCGACCGGCGGCTTCGGCTGGGTGCTCGGCGAGCAGCCGGCCGCACCGCCCGGCACCAGCGAGTGCATTCTCAGCGTCCATGCCGACAGCGAGTCCGCCGTCGACGCCCTCGCCGCCAAGGTGGTGGCTGCCGGTGCCGAGCTGGTCACTGCGCCGATCCGCAAACCCTGGGCCTACATCGCCACTTTCACCGACCCCGACGGCCACCTCTGGATGGTTGAAACCTCCTAGAGCGGTCGGCCGCGCGGATCGGCCGGCTGCAGGCCGCCCACAGCCGATCGCCGGAATCGTCTTGCCCTGAGGGCGTCAATCCGTCGACTGAGCCAGGACTGCCGACCGGCCCGCGCCGCACGGACGAGACGATGGTGCTCCGCTTGGCGGAGCAGGTCATCCTGCCGGGCTTCGGCCATCGCCTTGCTGAGGTAGGGATGCATGATGAGTTCCTCCGTAACCGAGAGGAGCGACAACCGCTCCTCCGACGAGCGTCAAGCAGACGGAGGGACTCTCGAATCGGCGTCCAGCGCCCATCTCGGCGACCGATCCACCTACCTTCCGTGCCGTGCTACCCATTCCGGTGACGGGTGTTTACGGTGAGCCTGAACCGGTCCCACACTGGGCTCATGGGGTTGCTCGAGCGCGACAGCGCTCTCGAGGCATTGACGCAGTACGCAGCACAAGCCCGTGCCGGCGACGGGCGGGTAGTTCTCATCTCGGGCGAGGCCGGCGCCGGTAAGTCCGCCTTGCTGGAACAGCTGCAACGAGAGCTCGTCGATGTCTGCTGGGTCGGCGGCACGTGCGACGGCCTGTTCACGCCCAGGCCACTCGGCCCGTTGTTCGAGATCGCCGAGCAGTTGAGGGGTGAACTGCTCGAGGCGTGCCGCAGCGATACGGGGCGCGACGAGCTGTTCACTGTGCTGCTACGCCGCCTGTCGGCCCCAGGTCCGCCGGTCGTTGTCTCGATCGAGGATCTGCACTGGGCCGACGAATCAACGCTTGACCTCGTCCGGTTCCTCGGCCGTCGCATTCGTATGACGCGGTCGCTGCTCCTCGTCACCTTCCGCGATGATGCGCTCGGGTCGGACGATGCGCTGCGCATCGCCCTGGGTGGACTCGCCGGCGAACGAGCGATGCGTCGGGTCACCGTTCCTGCACTGTCCGCGGACGCGGTCGCGGTCCTTGCCGCCGGGAGCGGACTTGCGGCCGACGACGTCTACCGGCTGAGTGGCGGGAACGCGTTCTTCGTCCATGAGATCGTGCGGTCCGCAAGCGAGCTGCCCGCCACCGCGCGCGATGCCGTGCTCGCTCGCGTCGCGCGGCTGAGCGGTTCGGCGCGAGCTGTGCTCGACATCGCGGCCGTCGCCGGCCTCCACGTCGATCTGGGCCTGCTCGAGTCGTTGGGCGCGGCGGTTCGCGATCTCGACGAGCTCGTCGAGGCCGGTGCGCTGGTCAGCGACTCGGGATCGCTGCGGTTCCGCCACGAGATCAACCGGCGGGCTGTGGCGAGCGAGATACCCGTGCATCGCAAGGCTGCGATCCACGCCCAGCTCCTCGCGGCGTTGCAGCGCTCCGGCGGCACCGACGAGGCGGTGCTGGCCTGTCACGCCGACGGTGCCGGAGACCAGGCCGCGGTCCTACGCTATGCACCGGCCGCCGGGCGGCGGGCAGCCGACCTCGGCGCACACCGCGAGGCCGTCGAGCACTTCGAGGCCGCACTGCGCTTCTCCGCCCAGGTCACGCCGCGAACGGCCGCCGACCTGTATTCCCGGCTCGCGACCGAGGCCTCGGTAATCGAACGCTGGCAGCTGGCTCTCGACGCCGGCCAGCGAGCGCTGGAGCTCTGGACCGAGGTGGCCGATCCGCTCCGTTTGAGCGACGCGATGCGTTCGCTGTCCGCGACGATGTGGCGCCTCTGCCGGGGTCGGAAGTCGATGGAGCTTGCGGTCGCGGCCGTCGACGTCGTCCGCGACGGCGGCGCGACCCCGGAGCTGGCCCGCGCCTACGCACAGCTGGCGCAGCTGCGGAGTCACCACGGCGAGGTCGAGGCTGCGTCGTTGCTACTGCGCCGCGCGGGTGACCTGGGCGACGCGCTGGACCTCCCGGATGTCCGTAGCGACGTGGCGAACACCCGAGCCATCGTCGCGTGGACTTCCGGTGAGGAGTGGATGCCCCTGCTGAACCGCGCGCTCGACATCGCCCTGGACACAGGGGCTCGCGAGCAGGCCGCGCGTGCCTACGCGAACCTGTGTACTGCGCTGTGCGACTTCAGCCGGCTCGCGGAAGCCGAGTCGTATTACGCGCGGGGTGCGGCCTTGTGCGACGAGACCGGCATGACCCGGTTCGGGATCTGTCTGCGCGCCACCTGGGGTGAGATTCTGCTGGGCGTGGGCCGGTGGGACGAGGCGGTCGACGTGTGCCGGCAGGTTCTCGCGAGCGGCGCTTCGCCGTTCAACCGGCTCTCCGCCGCGACCGTGATCGGCCGGATCCATGCCCGGCGGGGCGACGGCGATCCGTGGCCCTACCTGGACGAAGCGGTGACCAACGCCGACGCGACGGAGCGCCCGGACCTCATCGCCCTCACCCGATCCGCACGGGCGGAGGCGCACTGGCTGGCGGGGAATCTCGAGAGTGCGCTGCATGACGTCACCGTCGGGAGTCTCCACGTCGAGCGGGCCCACGAATGGCTCCAGGGCCAGATCGCGACCTGGCAAACGCGTCTCGGTGTCGCCGTGACGCCGTCGCGGACCAGGCTTCCGGGGCCGCACGCCCGGTCGGTGAGCGGGGACTTCGAGCATGCGGCCGAACTCTGGGACGACATCGGCAGTCCCTTCGACGCCGCGCTCGCGCTGCTCGACTCCGGTTCGGAGCTGGGGATGCGGGAGGCGTTACGCCGCTTCGACGCTGTCGGCGCGGACGCGGCCGCGAGGCTGACGCGCCGGCGGATGCGCCGGCTCGGCCTGCGCGCGATCCCTTCCGGTGCGCATCCATCGACGCGCTCCGACGCGGCCGGTATGACCCGCCGCGAGCGCGAGGTGATGACGCTGGTCGCGGCCGGGCAGTCGAACGCGACCATCTCCGCGCAACTGGTGATCTCACCACGGACAGTCGAGCACCACGTGGCCGCGATCCTCGCCAAGCGCGGAGTCGCGTCGCGAACGCTCGTCGCGGCCGAAGCTCGCCGCCGCGGCCTGCTGGAGGCTCCCGACCGGCCGGGCGCAGCAACAAACTAGGTCGCTACGCGCGGAACCTGGGTGCTCACTACGGATCACCCGGACCACCTCGCCGGCATAGGTTCGCTGCGAAATGACCAAGCGACCGAAAGAGTGTGAATCATGCCGCTGTACATGGACGTCCACAACTTCACCGACGGCGTCTCGGCAGAAGACGTCGCCAAGGCGCACGCTGCCGACCTGCAGACCGAAGCCCGCTACGAGGTGCGGTATCTGCGGTACTGGGTGAACGAACGGCACGGCAAGGTGTTCTGCCTGGTCGAAGCCCCGTCGGCTGAGGCGGCGTCGACGGTGCATCGCAAAGCGCACGGTCTCGTCGCCGACGAGATCTTCCAGGTTCAGGAAGGCGTCTGACGATGGCCGGACTTGCTTTCCAGCGAACCGGAACCGGACCGCCGCTGGTGCTGTTGCACGGCATCGGGTGTTCGCACCGAGTGTGGTCTCCGGTCGTCGACGCACTTGCCGAGCACTTCGACGTCATCGCCGTTGATCTTCCCGGCTTCGGGGACTCGCCCCCGCTGGCAGCCGGGGTGGAACCGCATCCGGCCGCGCTGGCGGATGCAGTCGCCACCTTTCTCGACGGTCTGGGCATCGTTGCGCCCACTGTCGCCGGGAACTCGCTCGGCGGGTGGGTCGCCCTCGAACTGGCCGACATCAGGCCGACCGCCGCTCTCGTGCTGATCTCGCCTGCGGGCCTCTGGCCGGGGAGTACGCCGCTGTACAACCGGCTCAGCCTGCGGGGTACGAGGTGGCTCGCGCGGACCTGGGTCAAGCCGCTGTCGCGGTTGGTGAACCACAGGGTCGGACGTGCGCTCGTGCTGCGCCAGATCGTCGGCCGGCCGTCCCGGATCAGCCCTGACCTGGCCCGCGCGATGGTGTGGGACATGGCGACGAGTCCCGGCTTCGACGCGACCCTCGACGCCACCCGCGATCGGCACTATCGGGCCGGGCCGGGGTTGGAGGTGCCGATCACGGTTGCCTTCGGCTCGCGGGATCTCCTGCTGAGGCAGCGGTCGCGCCATGTCGAGCAACTCCCGCCCGGCGCTCGATTAGAGACGCTGGCCGGCGGCGGCCACGTGCCGATGAGCGACGATCCGCACGCCGTCGCCGCCCTGATGACGGCTGCGGCCCGGCAGGCCCATTCTCAGCGGCGCCGGAGAGCAGCGTGCTCGATCGCCGGTGGGGTGGCGTTGTAGTTGTCGGCCGGGTCCAGTTCGGTGCCGGGTGCAACGATCTCGTCGATCCGGTCGAGGATGTCGCCGGACAGTTCGATCTCCGCGGCGGGCAGGAGGCTGTCGAGTTGTTCCTGCGTGCGCGGGCCGATCAGCACCGACGTCACTGCCGGGTGTGCCCGGACGAAGGCCGTGGCCAGGTGCGGCAACGACAGCCCCGCCTCGCCGGCGAGCGCGGTCAGCTTCGCCACCGCGGCGGCCTTCGCCTGACCGGTCGGGGTGGAAGGGTCGTAGTGGGACGGCCGGGTCGACGCTCGGTGCGACGACGCCTGGTTCGCCCGGCCGGACAGCCAGCCGCTGTTCAGCGGACTGAACGTGAGTACGCCGAGGTCGTACCGCTGGGCCACCGGGAACACGGACGCCTCCGGCCGGCGGGTCAGGATCGAGTACATGGTCTGCTCGGTCAGGAACCGGTGCGTACCGCGACGCTCCGCGGTCCACTGCGCCTCGACGATCGTCTCGGCCGGGAACATCGACGATCCGAACGCCCGGATCTTCCCCGCCTGGACCAGATCCGACAGCGCGGACAGCGTCTCGGCGGGATCGGTGTCGTGATCCGGGCGATGCAGTTGGTACAGATCGAGGTGGTCGGTGCCGAGCCGGCGCAGGCTGTTCTCGACCGACCGCACGATCCAGCGGCGGGAGGCGCCGCGCTGATTGGGGTCCGCGCCCATCGGCAGGCCGAACTTGCTGGCCAGTACGACGTCGTCGCGCCGGCCGCGGATCGCCGTACCGACGATCTCCTCGGACTCACCGGCCGAGTAGACGTCGGCCGTGTCGATCAGGTTGATGCCGGCGTCGAGGGCGCGGTGGATGATCCGGACCGAGTCCTCATGGTCCTGGTTGCCCATCGCGCCGAACATCATCGCGCCGAGGGCGACGTCGCTGACCGAGATACCGGTCGCGCCGAGAATTCTGCGGTGCACGGGGGGTGCCTTTCTCGAGATTGCTGGTACCTCTCGATCAGAGCACCGCGGAACCCCGGATCGTGAGCACCTTGCTGGCACCGGCTTGCGCGATCCTGCCGACTTGGTTCACTGGGGGAGTGGACCTGCTCGACGAACTCCGGACGCTCATCCTTCGGCACGCGGCCGGGCAGCGCGGGCACAGCGTGCCCCTGATCGACGGGGTACAGGTCAGTCGGCGCGACGAACCCAACGGGCCGAGCGCCGGAATCGCCACGCCGTCGGTCGCGGTCGTCGCATCCGGCGTCAAGCAGACCCTGCTCAACGGTGTCCCGTACGAATACCGCGCCGGGCAGTTCCTCGTCACGTCATTGGACCTTCCGATCATCGGCCAAGCGCTGAAGGCGAGCCCGGACGAGCCGTTCGCCGTGGTCAGCCTGCGGCTCGACCCGCTGGAGATCGCGCCCCTGCTCCTCGAGACGCCGCCCCGGCCCCCGCAGTACGGCGGTCTGGTGGTGAGTGACGCGACACCCGAGTTGCTCGATCCCGTCGTACGGCTGTTGCGCATAGCTGACCGTCCGGACGACGTACGGGTGCTGGCGCCGGGGATCCGCCAGGAGATCCTGTGGCGCCTGCTGACCGGTGATCAGGGTGCCCTGGTCCGCCAGATCGGTCTGGCCGACGGCATGCTGGCTCACGTCTCGCAGGCGATCCGCTGGATCCGCCGGCACTACAGCGAACCGATTCTCGTCGCCGAGCTGGCCGCCCTGGCCGGCATGAGTCAGTCGACCTTCCACCGCCACTTCCGCGCGGCGACCTCGATGACTCCGATCCAGTTCCAGAAGCAGATCCGCCTCCAGGAGGCCAGGGTCCTGTTGCGCACCCAGGCCGCCACCGCGGCCGACGTCGGCTTCCGCGTCGGTTACACCAGCGCGGCGCACTTCACCCGCGAGTACCACAAGGCCTTCGGCCGAACCCCGGGCGAAGACCGAACAATTTTCAGCGCTAGTTGACTCCTGTTGCCAGGTCGGTCTGGATCTCGGTGGCGGTGAGTGCGCGGTTGTAGACGCGGATGTCGTCGAGCAGTCCGCGCCAGCGTTCGCCGCCACAGCTGCTGCAGGCCGACTGGCCGAATACCAGGGCCTGGGTGTTGGGCACCGGTGCCGTGGTCTCGTTGGCGGTGCGGATGGCCGTCCCGTTCAGGTACAGGGTGTAGGTGTTGGCCGCGTCGTTGAACACGGCGGCGAGGTGCGACCACTGGTTCAGCGGAATCGTCGGAGTGGTGCTGACGTACTCGCGGCAACCGCCGTTGCTGAAGCCGCTGGCGATCTTGTTGCCGGTGGTCTGCAGCCAGTAGCCGCAGCCGCCGGTCACCTCCTTGATCAGGATCGTCTCGTAGTTGCTCAGCGCTGTCGGGTTGACCCAGGCCTCGAGCGTGTAGCTGGAGTTGAGGCTGATCGACGACGAGTGCGGCACGGTCACGTTGCCCGACGACCCGTTGAACGACAGGGCAGCGCCGTACTTGCCGGCCGTGGTCCAGGTGGCGCCGGCGCCCGACAACGTGCCGTTGTTTCCGCTGCCCGACGAGTCGTGCACGCTCGCCCCGGATCCCTCGTTGAATCCCCAGGCACCCACGAGCCCGGTCGGCAACGGCGTCGCGGTGAACGTCGCCGTGTAGCTCTGCGCAGTCGCCGGCACAGTGATCGTGTGCTGCTGTCCGCCGCCGTCGGACCAGGACGCGAACGTGTACGACGTGCCGCCCGCGATCTGGTTACGCGCCTCGATCGTGTGGTTGTACCCGACCAGCGTGTCGTAGACGAACGGCGTCGTCTTGGCGATCCCGTCGAGATAGAGCTGCCGGCCGCTGGGCACGGTGTCGAACGTCAGGTTGACCTTCTGCGGATAGACGATGACCGACTGCGTCGAGGTCAGGCCGGTCGAGTCGCGGACGGTCAGCTGGATGCGGTAGCGCGTGTTGCCGCTGAAGTCGTGACCCGTCGACGGGATGACGAAACTGCCGCTCTTCACCCCGGTGATCGGCGTACCGGGGTGGACGTGGCCGTCGTGCAGGAAGTCGATGTTCCAGGTGAACGCGCTGGCGGGGAGCGGACCGTCATCGGGATCGATGCCGTCACCGCTGTACGTGATGACGTCGCCGGCCACGAACTGCGCACCGTCGGTCGGCGCCAGGATGGTTGCCGTCGGGACGCTGCCCGCGCTGATGGTGATCGGCGTCGAGATGGAGTTGTTCACACCGTCAGAGACGGTCAGCCGAGCCTGATAGGCGCCGGCCGTGACGTAGGTGTGCACCGGGTTGGCCTCGGTGGAGGTGGCGCCGTCACCGAAGGTCCAGGAGTAGGTCAGCGGCTGGCCCTCGGGGTCGGACGAGCCGGCACTCGAGAACGTGACGTCCAGCGGTGCCGGGCCGGAGGCCGGAGTGGCCGTGGCGGTCACGACCGGCGCCTGGTTGGACTGGACGTACTTGATCCGGCGGATCTTGCTCACCCCGAACATTCCGCTCTCGTCGGAGTAGCCGAGGTCCGCGTAGTACAGCGCACCGTCGGGTCCCTCGGCCAGGTAGACGATGTCGCCGTACGGCCCGTCCACGGAGCCGTCCGGCGGCTCGAAGTTGAAGCTGCCGGTGACGGCACCGCTCGCGTCGAGGGTGACGCCACGGATCCAGTTCTGGGCGTAGTCGGCGTAGAAGTACGCGCCTCGGTACGCCGGCGGGAACACGGTGCCGTGATAGACGAAGCCGCCGGTGACCGCCGCGTCGCGGCCCGAGTGCGGGTACCAGATCAGTGGGCTGGTGCAGGGGGCCGCACACGGCCCCTCGGTGCTGGGCCAGCCGTAGTCGGCTCCGCGGACACCGAGCTCGACCTCCTCCTTGGACGTCGAGGTGTCGTTGCCGCCGACATCGCCGATGAAGTACCGGCCGGTCGGTGCGTCGTAGTACGCCCGGAACGGGTTGCGCAGACCGCGCGCCCAGATCGTGTCGACGTTCGGGCCGGCCCCGTCGTAGAAGGGGTTGTCGGTCGGCGCCGTACCGTCGGGGTTGATCCGGTGGACCTTGCCGCGCGGGCTGGTGAGCAGCGGCGCGGCCGAGGGAACGAAGTGCTCACCGGTGGTGAAGAGCAGCTTCCCGTCGTTGGCGAAGTTCAGCGAGCCGCCGTGGTGCTCGGCGTTGGCGTTCTGCGGATCCTCGTACAGCACGAACTCGCTGCCGGCGACGGTGCCGTCCAGCGTGGCGTTCGCGGTGAAGCGCGAGACGCGGTCGTGGTTGGGTGTGCCCAGTGTGTAGAACACGTAGTAGTAGTGGTTCGTTGCGAATCCGGGGTCGAGCACGAGGTCGTAGATGCCTTGCTGTACGCCGGCCGAGCCGATGTTCGTGATCTGCAGGAACAGCGTCGGGCTCGGCTGCGTGTACGGCGGCGGCAGGACCTTGATCCGGCCTTGCAACTCGGCCACCAGCATGCGGCCGTCCGGCAGGAACTCGAACGTGGTCGGCAGGTCGAAACCGGTCGCCAGGACCTCGTTCTGGAAGTAGTTGGTGTTGGCGACATTGACGTTGACCAGTGCTGTCGTCGTCGCGTTGCCGGCGGCGTCACGAGCCCGTGCGGACAGCGTGTGGGCGCCGTTGGGGACAGTGCGACTGTCCCAGGTCAGTGCGTACGGCGCTGCGGAGTCCTCGGGACCGTTGGCACTCCCGTCGACCAGGAACTGCACCGCCACGACTCCCACGTTGTCGGCGGCGTCCGCGCTGACCACGACGATGTCGTTGACGCTGGCATTGTTCGCGGGTGCGGTGATCGCGACCGTCGGGGGAGTGGTGTCGGCTGGAGTCGAGTCAGCCTTGAACGCCACCATGTGCATGGCCCAGGCGGTGCTGTTCTGGGTTGCGGTCGCGCTGTAGGGGCCTGCAGTGGTGACCTGTCTGTCCTCGGTCCGGTTGCCGAAGTTGCTGCGCCGGGTGGTGAAGCCGGTTCCTCCGGCAGTCACGGTGCCCAGGGACGCGCCGGCTCCGAAGATCAGGTCGTTGGCGTTGGTCGTGGTCGCCGTACCGCTGTTCATCGCGCTCGCGGTGCCGACGGCTGCGGCGGAGACGTCCAGCGGGTTCGTCTTGTCGAGGCCGGAGTACTCGTGGATGTAGAGGTCGCCGAACGACGTGATCGCGGTGCCGAAGGTCGCGCGCACCGTGTTGGTGCCAGCGGCAACGTTCTTCGCGTAGAACACCTGCGAGCTCCAGGCGTTGCCGTTCCACCTCGTCACCGGCGCGGCAGCGGCGTACGCGTTGCCCAGGGTGTCAGTCACCGTCACCGCGGAACTGTTGCTCCACACCACGTAAACGACGATCAGGTTGCCGCCCACGTTGTTGTTGGTGAACTTGAGGCTGTCCAACGTGCCGGTGGTGATCTCCTTGCCACGGCTCTGCACGTGCACCGGCGTAGCCGCCTGTGCCGGTGCCGTCACCGCCGCCAATCCCACCGCAGCCAGCACACCCGCCAGCACAACAGCCGTAGTCCGGCCGAACCGGCGCCCCCACACACGGCGAAGCCCCATTGCCCCCACCCCCCTGCGTTCGGTGCACGCGGCCCCCCGGGTGCCCCGCTGTGAGTGTCCGCCCATTCCGACACCCACGGCAAGGCCACCCGGCAGTGGAGGCCGCGTTGCTACCAACCGCAACCAGAGGGGATGTCGCGGTGATCCCGGACCACCCGCCCGGGTCAGCCGCTCGCGAGAGCCTTGGCCTTTCCGGCCTCGAACTCCGCGTCCGAGATCACGCCCTTCTCCTTCAGGTCGGCGAGACGGCTGATCTCGTCGGCTGCGCTGGTCGAGGTCCCGGCCACGCCCTTGATGTACTCACGGGTGGCCGCGTCCTGGGCCTGAGCGTCCCGGTAGGCGCGATCGTGCATCTTCCCGCCCCGTGCGATCAGGTAAACGAACACGCCGAGGTAGGGAAGGATCACGACGAAGATCGTCCACAACGCCTTTCCCCAGCCGGACAGGTCGGAACTGCGGAAGATGTCGGTGAAGACGATGATCAGCAGCCAGAACCAGATGATCCACAGGAAGAACCAGAGGAGTGACACGAACACGTCACCCGTTCCGAAGTCATCAAGCGCGATCATTTCGCCGCCCCCCGTTCGTGAAGTGCCGCACCCGGGCACCTGCGGAGCCCGATGGGTGCGTTGTTCTCAGATGTCATGAGATTCCCTCTGTACGTGGGATGTTTACGGGACGATGGTCACAGCCGCCGACGTCCCCGGCATCCCCTGCGGTGGGTGAGATCGGCGTCACCCTGCCCACGAAAAGCGATGAGCCCGCTGCCAGATAGGGACTCAGTGTGACGTTAAAGTCACGATCTGTGATCATTCACCGGCGCCGCAGCGGACATCGGACCAACGGGATGGGGCGAAATCACCTAGGGGAGGGGATGACGGCGCAACGGGGCGAGGTGACGCTGGGTGTAGGTGGCCGGGCGGCCACGACCTGAGAAGGGGGCATCACCATGGCGGATCGCAACTACACGCTGTTCGTTGCCGCGTACGAGGACGAAGCCTCTGCTCAAGCGGATTTCACGAGCATCAAGAACCTGGACGACACCGTCGTGGTGGCCGCGGTGGTCCTCTCCCGTGACTCCTCGGGCCAGGTGGAGGTCAAAGAGCACGGCGGCGGGCTCATCGCCGGCGGCACCACCCTGGGCGCCATCGGCGGGGCTGGTGGTCGGACTGTTCGCCCCACCCCTGCTGGCGGCCGGTGTGATCGGCGCCGGGCTCGGCGCCGGCGTCGGGGCGATCGCGAAACGTCACGAGGAGAAGTCCATCGGTGTGGACGCGGAGGAGTGGCTGCCGATCGGTTCCTCGGCGATCGCCGCAGTCGTCGACGACCTCTACCTCGACCGTGTCGACAAGGCGGTCGGTAAGGCGACCAAGAAGGTCAGCAAGGCCATCGACAAGGGCGACTACAACGCCGTCGTCAAGGCCGTCAACGAGGGCGACGAGAAGGTCATCGACGCCGCAGAGTCCTGATCCGGCCCCCGAAAGTACGAAACCCCGAACCCGCTGTGGGTTCAGGGTCGAGAGATCAGAGTGCGCCCCCGGCAGGATTCGAACCTGCGCACCCGCCTCCGGAGGGCGGTGCTCTATCCCCTGAGCTACGGGGGCTCAGGAACGTGCAGAACAGTAGCAGGAAGTCACTGGAAATCCCGAATCGGGTACGGCGTCCGGTGCGTCACCGAGACAGGCCCCGGGAGACCCTGAGCCGACCCTGGAACCACGGTGCGGCGGGATCGACTTCCGGTGCCCCGGCGTCATAGTGGTTGTAAGCCCAACAGCTGAAAGGAAATCGGTACCCATGGCTACCACTCTGGTCCGCCCGTCCAACGGTCGCTGGATCGGCGGTGTCTGCGCCGGGCTGGCCCGGCGGTTCGGCATCTCGGCGAACACGATGCGTCTGATCTTCGTCGTCAGCTGCCTGCTGCCCGGCCCGCAGTTCCTGATCTACATCGTGCTCTGGGTGCTGATGCCGTCGGAGGGCTGACCCTCCGGCAGCCCGCCCGGGCGCGCATGGCAATCTGGCTCGTCATGAGAGCAGGCAGGTGGCGCCGGGCGGGCGTGACGGCGGCCGCTCTGCTCCTCATGAGCACGGTGGTGGGCGGCTGCCAGGTAGGCCCCGCGCCGCCCGGTCCGGCCGAGCTCCGGACCGGGCCGCCTCCGTGGGACGCACCCCGCGACGCGGTCTCGTACATCGACAAGGCCGGTTTCGAACGACTCCCACTCGACTTCTCCGGCCCCTCGCCGTACACCCTGACCATCGCCGTCACGGTCGACGGCACCGCGGTCCAGGTCCCGGCCGGCGTCGGCATCGACCGCCTCCGCGCCGAGCAGGCCGCCGTCCACACCCACACCACCGACGGTCTCGTGTACGTCGAAGCCAAAACCACCGCCGAGCACCCCACCCTCGCCCAGTTCTTCACCCTCTGGGGCGTCAAGTACGACGCCAACTGCCTGGCCGACGCCTGCAAGTCCCGCACGGTCACCGTCGACGGCAAGCCGGCCGCCTGGAACACCCCGCTGACCCGCGACGCCCGCATCACCGTGAGTGCCCGGCACTGATCACGTACCGGGCTGTGGATGCTGAGTCAAGGGATCGGGTGGCGGGCCATTAGGCTGAGGCGGTGACTCCGGAACAGCTCGCTGAGAAGATCCTGCAGGCCCTGACCGCGCTCGCCGACGACGGCGCCATCACCGTCGAGGGCGGGCTGCCGCGCGAGCTGAAGGTCGAGCGCCCCAAGAACCCCGAGCACGGGGACTACGCCACCAACGTCGCGATGCAGCTCGGCAAGCGCGCCGGGCTGAACCCGCGCCAGTTCGCCGAGCTGCTCGCCGCCAAGCTGCGCACCGACGACGCGATCACCGCGGTCGAGATCGCCGGCCCCGGCTTCATCAACCTCCGGGTCGCGGCCGACGCCCAGGGCAAGGTGGCCCAGGCCATCGTCGACGCCGGCCCGCAGTACGGCACGAGCGACAGCCTGCACGGCCAGTCGATCAACCTCGAGTTCATCTCGGCCAACCCGACCGGTCCGCTGCACCTCGGCCACACCCGCTGGGCCGCCGTCGGCGACGCGCTGGCCCGGGTGCTGACCGCCGCCGGCGCGACCGTCGCCCGCGAGTTCTACATCAACGACCGCGGCGCCCAGATGGACAAGTTCGGCGCCAGCCTGCAGGCGGCGGCCAACGGGCAGCCGATCCCCGAGGACGGCTACCACGGCGAGTACATCCTCGATCTCGCCCAGCAGATCGTCGACGAGGTCCCGGGCATCCTGTCGCTGCCCGAGGACGAGCAGGTGATCGCGTTCCGCGAGGCCGGGTACGAGCGCCAGCTCAAGGAGCAGCAGGCCCAGCTCGAGCACTTCCGGACCAAGTTCGACGTGTGGTTCTCCGAGCGCAGCCTGACCGAGCAGGACGGTGTCGGCCACGCGATCGAGAAGCTCCGCGAGCAGGGTCACCTGTACGACGCCGACGACGCACTGTGGATGCGGACGACGGACTTCACCGACGACAAGGACCGGGTCCTGATCCGCTCCAACGGCGAGCCGACGTACTTCGCCTCCGACGCGGCCTACTACGTGAACAAGCGCGAGCGCGGCTTCGACGTCTGTATCTACCTGCTCGGCGCCGACCACCACGGCTACGTGAACCGGCTGAAGGCGATCGCGGCCTGCGCCGGCGACGACCCCGAGCACAACATCGAGGTCCTGATCGGCCAGCTCGTGAAGATCCTCAAGGGCGGCGAGGAGATGCGGCTGTCCAAGCGGGCCGGCACCATCGTCACGCTGGCCGAGCTGGTCGAGGAGGGTGGTGTCGACCCGCTCCGCTACACGCTGTCCCGCTACCCGGCCGATTCCCCGCTGACGCTGGACATCGAGGAGATGACCCGGCAGGCCAGTGACAACCCGGTCTACTACGTCCAGTACGCACACGCCCGGCTCGCGTCGATCCTGCGCAACGCGGACGAGCTCGGGATCAAGCTGGACGAGTTCGACCCGGGCCTGCTCAGCCACGAGCGCGAGGGCGACCTGCTCCGCGCGCTCGCCGAGTTCCCGCGCGTCGTCGCCACCGCCGCCGAGCTGCGCGAGCCGCACCGGGTCGCCCGCTACCTGGAGGACACCGCGGCCGCGTTCCACAAGTTCTACGACAGTTGCCGCGTGCTGCCGCGCGGCGACGAGGAGGTGGAGCCGGTGCACAAGGCTCGCCTGACCCTGGTCTCCGCGACCAGGACCGTGCTCGCCAACGGGCTGGACCTGCTCGGCGTCTCCGCTCCGGAGCGGATGTGAGAGCGCACGAGGCGGGCGAGGCCGGCCACCGCGGGCCGGCCTGGTTGCGTCCCCCGGCGGACGTCAACGACCTGGTGCCACAGCTGTGGTCGTCGACCGCGAGGAAGACGGCCGACGGCGCGCTCGAGGTCGGCGGTGTCGACGTCCGCGCGCTGGTCGCCGAGCACGGCAGCCCGGCGTTCCTGCTGGACGAGGCCGACTTCCGCGCCCGGGCCAGGGCGTTCCGGGAAGGATTCAAGGACTTCTCGGTCTACTACGGCGGCAAGGCGTTCCTCTGTACGACGGTGGTGCGCTGGCTGATGGAGGAAGGACTGAACCTCGACATCTGCTCGGGCGGTGAACTCGCCGTCGCCCTGCGCGCCGGTGCTGATCCCCGGCGGTTGGCGTTCCATGGCAACAACAAGTCCGAGTCCGAGCTGGCCCGCGCGCTCGACGCGGGGGTCGGACGGATCATCGTCGACTCGTTCCACGAGATCGAGCGGCTGGTCCGGCTCGCCGCGGACCGGGGAGTGGTGGTGCCGGTGATGGTCAGGGTCACCGCCGGCGTCGAGGCCCACACCCACGCCTACATCGCGACCGCCCACCAGGACCAGAAGTTCGGCTTCTCCATCACCACCGGCGACGCGTTCGAAGCCGTTGCTCTGGTCAACAAAGCGCCCGAGCTGGAGCTGCTCGGGCTGCACTCCCACATCGGCTCGCAGATCTTCGACTCGTCCGGGTTCGAGATCGCCGCGAAGCGCGTGATCGCCTTGCACGCAAAGGTTTCCGAGGAGCTCGGTGTGGACATGCCGGAGCTCGATCTCGGCGGCGGCTTCGGGATCGCGTACACCACGCAGGACGATCCGTCCGACCCGGCGCAGCTCGCCACCGAGATGGGCAAGATCGTCGAGCACGAGTGCCGTGCCAACTCCGTCGACATACCGCAGCTGTCCATCGAGCCTGGTCGTGCGATCGTCGGGCCGGCCATGTGCACGGTCTACTCGGTCGGCACGGTCAAGGAGGTCCAGCTCGACTACGGTGCCTCGCGGCTCTACGTGTCGGTCGACGGTGGCATGAGCGACAACATCCGCACCGCCCTCTACGACGCCGACTACTCCTGCACGCTGGCAAGTCGGTACAGCCAGGCCGATCCGGCCTTGGCCCGGGTAGTCGGCAAGCATTGCGAGTCGGGTGACGTCGTGGTGAAGGACGAGTTCCTCCCGTCGGACGTGCGCCCCGGCGACCTGATCGCGGTCCCCGGCACCGGCGCGTACTGCCGGTCGATGGCGAGCAACTACAACCACGTGCCGCGGCCACCGGTGATCGCGGTCAAGGACGGTCACACCAAGGTCGTCGTACGACGTGAGACCGAAGACGACCTGCTGGCTCTGGACATGGGGGCGGAGTGAACGACAAACCTCTGAAGGTAGGCCTGCTCGGTTGTGGCGTGGTTGGCACCGAGGTGGTGCGGATCCTGACCGAGCAGGCTGACCATCTGGCCGCCCGGGTCGGTGCCCGGCTGGAGATCGCGGGCATCGCCGTACGGCGGGCCGGACGCGAGCGCGACATCGCCGTCGACCCGTCGCTCGTCACCACCGACGCCCAGGCACTGGTGTCGCGCGGCGACCTGGATCTGGTGATCGAGGTGATCGGCGGGCTGGAGCCGGCCCGCACCCTGATCCTGTCCGCGCTCGAGCACGGCGCGTCCGTCGTCACCGCGAACAAGGCGCTGCTGGCCGAGGACGGCCCGACGCTGTTCGCGGCCGCGGAGAAGTACGAGCGCGACCTGTACTTCGAGGCCGCCGTGGCCGGCGCGATCCCGATCCTCCGCCCGCTGCGCGAGTCGCTCGCCGGTGACGACGTGACCCGGGTGATGGGCATCGTCAACGGCACCACGAACTACATCCTCGACAAGATGGACAGCACTGGCGCCGGCTTCGACGAGGCATTGGAAGAAGCACAGTCCCTGGGGTACGCCGAAGCCGACCCGACCGCGGACATCGAGGGCTTCGACGCGGCCGCGAAGGCGGCCCTGCTGGCGAGTTTGGCCTTCCACACCAGGGTTTCCATCGCCGACGTGCACCGCGAGGGCATCACCGAGGTGACCGCGACCGACATCGCGTCGGCCCGCGAGATGGGCTGCGTGGTGAAGTCGCTGGCGATCTGCGAGCTGGACGAGGCGACCGACTCGGTCAGCGCCCGGGTGTATCCGGCGATGATCCCGGCCACGCACCCGTTGGCCAGTGTTCGGGACGCGTACAACGCCGTGTTCGTGGAAAGCAAGGCAGCCGGCCAGCTGATGTTCTATGGTCGTGGTGCCGGCGGCGCCCCGACGGCCAGCGCCGTCCTCGGGGATCTCGTGTCCGCCGCGCGCAACCGGCTCAAGGGCGTGCCGGGGGTCGGCGAGTCGTCGTACACCCAGCGAGCCGTGCGGCCGATGGGTGACGCGATGACCCGCTACCACGTGTCGCTGGACGTGGCCGACAAGGCCGGTGTGCTGGCGGCGGTGGCCCACGCGTTCGCCGAGCACGACGTGTCGATCCAGACCGTCCGCCAGGAGGGCCGGGGCAGTGACGCGCAGCTGGTGGTGGTCACCCACACCGCGACCGACGCCGCGTTGTCCGCGACCGTGGAGGCCCTGCGTGACATGGACATCGTTCGGGAAGTCAGCAGCGTGATGCGGGTAGAAGGCGAGTAACGAATGGCTCAGCAGCGGCCTCATCAATGGCAGGGCGTGATCGAGGAGTACAGAGACCGGCTTCCCGTTTCGGCGGACACTCCGGTCGTCACGCTCGGCGAGGGCGGTACGCCGCTGGTGGCCGCGCAGTGGCTCAGCGAACAGACCGGCTGCGAGGTCTGGCTCAAGGTCGAGGGCAACAACCCGACCGGCTCGTTCAAGGACCGCGGCATGACGGTGGCGATCTCGCTCGCCGCGCAGGCCGGTGACAAGGCGGTCGTCTGCGCCTCGACCGGCAACACGTCGGCGTCGGCGGCGGCGTACGCCGTCCGCGCCGGACTGATCCCCCTGGTGCTGATCCCGGCCGGCCGGATCGCGAAGGGCAAGCTGGCCCAGGCCATCGTGCACGGCGCCCGGCTGGTGTCCATCGACGGCGGCTTCGACGACTGCCTGCGGATCGTCCGCGAGCTCGGCAAGCACTACCCGGTCGCGTTGGTGAACTCGGTCAACCCGGTCCGGCTGGAGGGCCAGAAGACCGCCGCCTTCGAGGTGTGCGACGCGCTCGGCGACGCCCCGGACCTGCACCTGCTGCCGGTCGGCAACGCGGGCAACATCGCGGCGTACTGGAAGGGATACCAGGAGTACGCGCAGGACAAGCTGGCCTCGAAGACCCCGCGGATGTGGGGTTTCCAGGCCGAGGGCGCGGCGCCGATCGTCCGCAAGGCGATCGTCGAGAAGCCCGAAACCGCCGCCACCGCGATCCGGGTCGGGAACCCGGCCTCCTGGACCCTCGCCGAGGCCGCGCGGGACGAGTCCGGCGGCCGGATCGAGATCGTCACTGACGAGCAGATCCTCACCGCACAGCGTGAACTCGCCGCCCGCGAAGGCGTGTTCGTCGAGCCCGCGTCGGCGGCCGGCGTCGCCGGACTCCTGCACGCGAAGGCCCAGGGCCGGCTGCCTGGCGGCTCGACCGTCGTGATCACCGTCACAGGCCATGGCCTGAAGGACATCGACACCGCGCTCGACCACGCCCAGGTGGACGAGTCCCCGGTCACTCCGGCCGACACCGACGCGGTCGCTCGCGTCGCCGGCCTGGCCTGAGGGCCGCGCGGTGGAGACCACAGGCGACCGCCCGGTGTCACGCCGGGCGTGCGACCAGGTGCGGGTGCGAGTCCCGGCGACGAGCGCCAACCTCGGCCCTGGCTTCGACGCGTTCGGCCTCGCGCTCACGCTGTACGACGAACTGATCGTGACGCCCGGTGGACACGGGGTGCGGGTCGAGGTGTCCGGCGAAGGCGAAGGCGAAGTGGCGCTGGACGAGTCGCATCTCGTCGTGCGCTCGATCCGGGCCGGACTTGAGGCGCTGGGGGCCTCGGTGCCCGGTTTCACCTTGCGGTGCGAGAACCGGATCCCGCACGGACGCGGCCTGGGGTCGTCGTCGGCCGCGATCGTCGGCGGTCTCGCGGCGGCGTACGGACTGGCCGACGAACCGGTCGACCGGGAGCGGATCGTCGTACTGGCGAACGAGATCGAGGGTCATCCGGACAACGTGGCCGCCGCGACGTTGGGTGGGTTCACGATCGCCTGGACGGAAGGCGAAACCGGCCGGGCGGTTCGGCTCGACCCGGCGGACGGCTTGGCCGCAGTGGCTTATGTACCTGACAATCGCGTGCTGACCAAGGAGGCGCGCGGGTTGCTGCCGAGCGTCGTTCCCCACAGTGAGGCCGCGGCGAATGCCGGGAAGGCTGCCTTGTTGGTGGCGGCCGTGACCGGGCGTCCCGAGCTGCTGCTGACGGCGACCGAGGATCGGCTGCACCAGGAGTACCGCGAGCCCGCGATGCCCGAGAGCCTGTCGCTCGTGCACAAGCTGCGGAGGAGCGGGCTGGCCGCCGTCGTCAGCGGGGCCGGCCCGACCGTCGCCGTACTGGGCGGCCCAGACGGGACCTCTGCGCCATCAGGCAAAACCGCAGGTCAGACCGCCTTTTTCCGCGGTACGCCGGACGCGCCGGACGGCTGGACGAAGTACGAACTGGGAATTGATCCAGTCGGCGTACAGGTCTGGTCGCTGGAATCCGGCTGAGCGATGGGAATCATTCAGAACTGACACGCGTTGTACCCCTCGAGTCAGCAGAACGACCCGTAGTGGTGCTAGTCTCGACTCACCCGATCCCCTCCAGGTGATCGGTGAACTCTCGTCACGATCCGGGCTGTGCTCCCGGCACCCTGTGTTGTGTGGCGACCCTCCTGTGGATTTGACCTTGCGCCGCCTGCGCCGGAGATGTCCGGGGGGACTCAGATCGAGCGAGAGCCTCTCTTGTGTCCACGTCGCCGTTTCGTCGGTCGTGGGTGATGAAATTTGATCGATGTGCCTTCTGGGACATCGATGATCCGTGTGGGAAGGACCTCACGTGACAGAAACTGTTGAAGCCTCCAGCGGAGCCGGAACTACCTCGGCCCCGGGAACCGATGCCGCGGCCACCACCGCGACGCGTCGCCGGAAGGCCGGAGGCGGCCTCGAGGGCATGCTGCTCCCCGAGCTCAAGCAGCTCGCCGGGACGCTCGGCATCAAGGGCACCGGCGCACTGCGCAAGGGCCAGCTGATCGAGGCGATCAAGGCCGCTCAGGCCGGTGGCTCCCCGGGCACGGCCCGGGCGAAGGTGAGCCAGCCGACCCTGGACGAGGGTGCCGCCGAGGCCCCCGCGGCCAAGACCCCGGCCAAGCGCGAGGGTGGCAGTCGCCGGACCCGCGCCGCCGCCGAGAAGGACGCCGGACAGAACGGCGCCACCCCCGAAGCAGCCGCTCCGGCCATCGCGGCCGTCGAAGCGCCTGCCGCGTCCCAGAACGGGACGACCGCCGCGCAGAACGGCACCGTGACCGCCGAGCCGAAGGCCGAGCAGAGCGCGGAGAGCCGCGACAACCAGCGCGACGCGCAGGGCCGCGACACCCGCGACGCGAACCAGAACCGCGACCGGAACCGGGACAACCAGGCCCGGGACAACCGCGGCGACAACCAGCGCGACGGCAACCGCGACACCCGCGACGGCAACCAGAGCCGCGACCGCAACCGCGACAATCAGCGGGACAACCAGCGGGACAACCAGCGCGACGGCCAGGCCCGGGACAACCAGGGCCGGGACCAGAATCGCGACGGCAACCGGGACAACCAGAGCCGGGACAACCGCGGCGACAACCAGCGCAACCGCCAGCTGGACCAGAACGACCGCGGCGAGGAAGGCGAGGGCCGTCGCCGGCGCCGCCGGGGCCGCGACCGCGATCGCAACCGGGAGCCCCAGAGCGGTCGCGACATCAGCCGCAACCGTGGCCGCGGCGAGCGGTTCGACCCGGAGCCGACGATCAGCGAGGACGACGTGCTCGTGCCGGCCGCCGGCATCCTCGACGTCCTCGACAACTACGCGTTCGTCCGGACCAGCGGCTACCTGCCCGGCCCGAACGACGTGTACGTCGCACTCTCGATGGTGAAGCGGTACGGCCTGCGCAAGGGTGACGCGATCACCGGTGCGGTGAAGCAGCCGCAGGAGGGTGAGCGCAAGGAGAAGTTCAACCCGCTGGTCCGGATCGACACCGTGAACGGTGCGGACCCGGAGATCGCCAAGCAGCGGCAGGACTTCAACAAGCTGACCCCCCTGTACGCGACCGAGCGGCTCCGCCTGGAGACCGAGCCCGGTGTGCTCACCACCCGGATCGTCGACATCGTCAGCCCGATCGGCAAGGGCCAGCGCGGCCTGATCGTCTCGCCGCCGAAGGCCGGTAAGACGATGGTGCTGCAGGCGCTGGCGAACGCGATCACCACGAACAACCCCGAAGTGCACCTGATGGTCGTGCTGGTGGACGAGCGGCCCGAAGAGGTCACCGACATGCAGCGCACCGTCAAGGGCGAGGTCATCGCCTCGACGTTCGACCGCCCGGCCGACGACCACACCACGGTCGCGGAGCTGGCGATCGAGCGGGCCAAGCGGCTGGTCGAGCTCGGCCACGACGTGGTCGTCCTGCTCGACTCGATCACCCGGCTCGGCCGCGCGTACAACATCGCGGCCCCGGCCAGCGGACGGATCCTGTCCGGTGGTGTCGACTCGTCCGCGCTCTACCCGCCGAAGCGGTTCTTCGGTGCGGCCCGCAACATCGAGGACGGCGGCTCGCTGACCATCCTCGCGACCGCGCTGATCGAGACCGGCTCGAAGATGGACGAGGTGATCTTCGAGGAGTTCAAGGGCACCGGCAACATGGAGCTCCGGCTGCGCCGCGAGTTCGCCGACCGGCGCATCTTCCCGGCCATCGACGTGGTCGCCTCCGGCACCCGCCGCGAGGAGCTCCTGATGTCGAAGGACGAGACCTCGGTGGTCTGGAAGCTCCGCCGGGTGCTGAGCGCGCTCGACGGCCAGGCCGCCCTGGAGCTGCTGATCGGCAAGCTCAAGGAGAGCAAGTCGAACATCGAGTTCCTGCTCCAGGTCAACAAGACCACCCCGTCCGCGGGCGGGCGCAGCACCGACGACGGCAGCTGACGTGATCGCCCCGGGTGACCGGGGCGATTCGCCAGCTCCTGCCTCCGGATGGCAAACTAGTTTGTTGGTTCCGGTTCACGCTCGTACCGTGCGGGCGACCCGGAGCACCTGAACCTAGGAGATCCTTTGAAGAGCGACATCCACCCGACCTACGTGGACACCACGGTGACCTGCACCTGTGGCGCCACGTTCACCACGCGCTCGACCGCGGAGAACGGCGTGATCCACGCCGACGTCTGCTCGCAGTGCCACCCCTTCTACACCGGCAAGCAGAAGATCCTCGACACCGGTGGCCGGGTGGCCCGCTTCGAGAAGCGGTACGCCAAGAAGTAGCGACCTCACCGCGCGCCGGTCCGCGAGCTCAGGCTCCGCGTGACCGGCGCGCGGTTTGTGTTGTCAGCGGACGTTCGAAGGGAGGAGTGCACGATGTTCGAGGCGGTTCAGACGATCAAGGCGGAGTACGCCGAGCTGGAGCGGCAGATGTCGGATCCGGAGCTGCACTCCGACCAGGCCAACGCCCGCCGGGTCGGCAAGCGGTACGCCGCGCTCGCGCCGGTGGTCCGCACGTACGACGAGTGGCTGCAGACCAGCGACGACATCGAGGCGGCGCGTGAGCTCGCGGCCGAGGACCCGTCGTTCGCGGAGGAGGCCACCAAGCTGGCGGCCCGCCGCGAGGAGCTGGCCGAGAAGCTGCAGATGCTGCTGGTTCCGCGCGACCCGAGCGACGACAAGGACGCGATCCTCGAGATCAAGGCCGGTGAGGGCGGCGACGAGTCGGCCCTGTTCGCCGGCGACCTGCTGAAGATGTACCTGAAGTACGCCGAGTCGCAGCACTGGAAGACCGAGGTCCTGGACTCGGCCGAGTCCGACCTGGGCGGGTACAAGTCGATCACCGTCGCGGTGAAGGCGAAAGGTACGCCGGAGCCGGGTGAGGCGCCGTACGCGAAGCTGAAGTTCGAGGGCGGCGTGCACCGGGTCCAGCGGGTGCCGGTGACCGAGTCGCAGGGCCGGATCCACACCTCCGCGGCCGGTGTCCTGGTGCTGCCGGAGGCCGAGGACGTCGACGTCGAGATCGACCCGAACGACCTGCGCATCGACGTGTTCCGGTCGTCGGGCCCGGGTGGGCAGAGCGTGAACACGACCGACTCCGCGGTCCGCATCACCCACCTGCCGACCGGCATCGTGGTCTCGATGCAGAACGAGAAGTCCCAGCTGCAGAACCGCGAGCAGGCGATGCGCGTGCTCCGGTCCCGGCTGCTCGCCGCGGCCCAGGAGGCCGCCGACCAGGAGGCGTCCGACGCCCGCCGGTTGCAGATCCGCACCGTCGACCGGTCCGAGCGGATCCGCACCTACAACTTCCCGGAGAACCGGTTCTCCGACCACCGCGTCGGCTACAAGGCGCACAACCTCGACCAGGTCCTCGGCGGCGATCTCGCGCCGGTCATCCAGGCCCTGACCGAGGCCGACCTGGCCGCCCGCCTCGAGGCCGTCGACTCGAAGTGAGTACGAAAGCCTTGCTCGGCGAGGCGACGGCACGACTGCGCGCGGCCGGCATCGCCTCACCCGACTTCGACGCCGCCGAACTGCTCGCCTTCGTCACCGGCTCGAGCCGCTTGCATCTCTCCGTCCCGACCCCCGACCAGAAGCTCCGGTACGACGACCTGATCGCCAGGCGTGCCGCCCGCGAACCTCTGCAACACCTCACCGGTACGGCGGCCTTCCGCTACCGGGAGCTCGCGGTCGGGCCGGGGGTCTTCGTGCCGCGGCCGGAGACCGAGGTGATGGTCGGCTGGATCCTCGACCGCATCGCCGACGTTCCCCAGCCGCTGGTGGTCGACCTGTGCTCCGGTTCCGGCGCGATCGCGGGGGCCGTCGCGACCGAGCGCCCCGACAGCATTGTGCACGCGGTCGAGCTGTCACCTGAGGCGTGCGTCTGGGCCCGGCGCAATCTGGCCGGCACCGGCGCGGTCCTGCACGAGGGCGACATCGACGGGTGCCTGCCCGAGTTCGACGGCCAGGTGGACGCGGTGATCTCCAACCCGCCGTACATCCCTTTGACCGCTTGGGAATCCGTCACCGCCGAGGTCCGCGACCACGACCCGGCCCTGGCGCTGTGGTCCGGCGACGACGGTCTCGACGAGATCAAGGTGGTCGCCGCCACCGCGGGCCGCCTGCTCAAGCCGGGAGGCTGGTTCGCCTGCGAACACGCCGACGTCCAGGGTGAGTCCGCCCCCGCCGTCTTCACCGCCACCGCCTCGTTCACCGAGGTCCGCGACCAACTCGACCTGGCCGGCCGCCACCGCTTCACCACCGGCCGCCGGATCTGACTACTCGTAGACCACGAACTCCGGGCGTGGTTTCAGGGCGAGGACCTGGGCCGGTGTCATCAGTGGGCCCTGGCGGGCGTCTTCGGTGTAGAAGAGTTTGAAGCCGGGGTGGACGGCGGCCGGCAGGTTGGTGGTCAGCTTGGTCCAGGTCTTGAGTTTGTCGACGCGGGCTCCGATCCCGTCGACCGACTTGATCGTCACGATGCCTGGGTGCTTCTTCAGAGCCCGTTCGTTGCTGACGATCCGCGGCGACAACTGGTGAAAGACGAACGCTTTCTCCGGTAGGTCGTTGGCCTGCACCAGCCCCGACAGGTACGACGCGATGCTGTCGAGCTCGGCGCCCGTCGTATGACCGAAGACCCGGCCCGGCACCTGACCGGGCCCGACCGCCCACTCCGGATCGAAGGCCAGGCCGACATCCGGCTCCTTCAGCCAGCGTTCCAGCCGTTTCACCTCCGGCAGGATCTTCGCCCGGCCCGGCTGGATGTCGAGGAGCAAGAGCATCCGGTGCTTGCGGGCGACAGTCAGGTACTCCTCGATCGCCGCGTCCGGCAGCCGGCCCCGGTACAGCCCGTCCTTGCCTCGCGATCCCTTCGCGACCACGGTGATCAGTTCCATCACCGGCTGCGGCGTGCGCCCGGCCGCATAGGCCTGCGACAGCTTCTCCAGCTTCGCCGCCTTCGCATCCAGGTCCTTGTCCAGCGGCCCGAGCGCCGGTGAACCGGGCATGCCGACATAACCAACCAGCCGGTACTTCGGGAAGATCGTCCGTCCGCCGCGCGGCAGATCACCGTCGGCCGGCGGGGGAGGAGGGGTCGGCGACCTCGGACTGATCGTCGTCGTCAGCGCGGGCGCCGGGCTCGCGGGACCGGGGACGTCGCTGCAGGCCGCAAGGCTCAGCAGAGCGACGGCCACCACCCCACAGACTTTCCGCACCGGACCAGAGAACCACATTCGGGCCGCCGGTCCTCCTCCACCGCGAGTCGACTACGCGCCTCTGTAGGCGTCGATCTCCTTCAGCAGCGCGTTCTTGACCGAGTCCTCGGCGAAGGACACCCGGACGGCGGTCTTCGCCAGGTCGGCGACGCCGGCCTCGTCGAGGTCGAGCAGCTGGGCTGAGACGGCGTACTCGTTGGTGAGGTCGGTGCCGAACATCGGCGGGTCGTCGGAGTTGATCGTGACCACGAGTCCGGCGTCGACCATCGCGCGGAGCGGGTGCACGTCGTACGACGCGACCGCGCGGGTGGCGATGTTCGACGTCGGGCTCACCTCGAGCGGGATCCGGTGCTCGCCCAGGTAGTCGACCAGGGCCGGGTCCTGCATCGTCGACGTACCGTGGCCGATCCGCTCGGCCTTCAGCACCCGGACCGCGTCCCAGATCGTCTCCGGCCCGGTGGTCTCGCCGGCGTGCGGCACGCTGTGCAGCCCGGCCGCGATGGCGGCCTCGAAGTGCGGCCGGAACTGCGGCCGCGGTACGCCGATCTCCGGCCCACCGAGCCCGAACCCGACCAGCCCGTCCGGCCGGATCTTGGTCGCGATCCGCAGGGTCTCGTCCGCGGCCGGCAGCCCGGCCTCACCGGCGATGTCGAAGATCCAGCGCAGCGTGATCCCGAACTCCTTCTCGGCCGCCACCCGGGCGTCCTCGATCGCCTCGCAGAACGCCTCGGCCGCGATCCCGCGGACCACCGACGTGTACGGCGTCACGGTCAGCTCGGCGTACCGCAGGTTCTGCTGCTCGGCCATCTCGCGGGCGACCTCGTAGGTCAGCAGCCGGACGTCGTCCGGGGTTTTGATCAGGTCGACCACGCTCAGGTAGATGTCGATGAAGTGGGCGAAGTCGCTGAACTTGAAGTACTCCGCGAGCAGCGCCGGGTCGGTCGGCACCGGCGACTCGGGGTGCCGGGCGGCGAGCTCGGCGACGATCCGCGGCGACGCGGATCCGACGTGGTGGACATGCAGCTCGGCCTTCGGCAACCCGGCGAGGAACTCACGCGACACAGTCATGTCGGGATCCTAGGGAGTACGACGGTCGACTGGTCGGAATCCTGACAATCATTTGTCAGGAACAGCCGCGCTGTGGCCCGGTTGGAGTCGGGGGCCACCGGAGTGGCACGATTCGGTGCGTGAGTGAGCGCTTCGACTTCACCGGCGACGAGCTGGCCCCCGCCCTCCGAGCGGCCGTGGACGCCATCGAGGCCGGTGACCTGGTCGTCCTGCCGACCGACACCGTCTATGGCATCGCCGCCGACGCCTTCAAGGCCGACGCCGTCCAGCGGCTGCTGGACGCCAAGGGCCGCGGACGGGACATGCCGCCGCCGGTGCTGATCTCGGTGGTCGAGTCGCTGGACGCGCTCGCCACCGACGTCCCCGAGGCGGGGCGCAAGCTCTGCCAGGAGTTCTGGCCCGGACCGCTGACGGTGATCTGCCACGCGCAGACGTCGCTGATGTGGGACCTGGGGGAGACCCAGGGCACCGTCGCGCTCCGCGTGCCCGACCACGAGAACACCCGCGAACTGCTCTCCCGTACCGGCCCGCTCGCGGTCAGCTCGGCGAACAAGAGCGGCAATCCGGCCGCCCTCGACGTGTACGACGCCGAGGAGCAACTGGAGGACACGGTCGCGGTGTACCTCGATGGTGGTGCTGTGACCGGCGGCGAGCCGTCGACGATCGTCGACATCACCGGTGACACGCCGCACGTCGTACGCCTCGGCGCTCTCTCGCTGGACCGGCTGCGGGCCGTCGTACCCGAGGTGACTTCGGATGACGACAAGCCCGAAGAGAAGCCCGCCGATGAGGACGAGCCAACCGAAGCGCCGCTCGAGGCGTCCAACTCTGATGAGAAGGACGACGACAAGCCGACCGAACCCGATGTGAGGCCTGCGGACTAGTGCGCGAGTACCTGCTGGTCCTGTTCGTGGCGATGGCCACGACCTTTCTGCTGACCGGCGTGGCCCGGCAGATCGCGCTGCGGTACGGCGCCGTCGCGAAGGTGCGGGCCCGGGATGTGCACAAGGTGCCGATCCCGTACTTCGGCGGCATCTCGATCCTCGGCGGCCTGATCGCCGGATTCGCGGTCGCCTCCAGCCTCCCCTTCCTCGGTGACAGCCTGCAGGTCGCGCACGACGCCCGGGCGATCCTGATCGGCGGCGTGGTGATCTGCGCGGTCGGCGTGGTCGACGACCTGTACGAGCTGGACGCGATCACCAAACTGGCCGGCGAGGTCCTCGCGGTCGGCGTGATGGTTGTCCAAGGCATCCAGTTGTACTGGCTCCCGCTGCCCGGCGGTGTCGTTTCGCCTTCGCCTGCTCAGCTCGCGGTGCTGACCGCGGGCATCCTGCTGGTGTCCTGCAACGCGGTGAACTTCGTCGACGGCCTGGACGGCCTGGCCGCCGGGGTCACCGCGATCGGGGCGACCGCGTTCTTCACGTACTCGTACCTGTTGAACGTCCACGAGAACCTCGACCGGGCGACCACCTCGACGCTGATCACGGTCGCGCTCGCCGGTGCGTGCCTCGGCTTCCTGCCGCACAACTTCTTCCCGGCCAGGGTGTTCATGGGCGACTCCGGCGCCCTGCTGATCGGCCTGATGCTCGCCGCGTCCACGATCAGCCTCACCGGCCAGATGGACCCGAACGCGGTCCCGTACGAGGTCGGCGGCTCCAGCCTGCTGCCGGCGCTGCTCCCGTTGATCCTCCCGATCGCCGTCCTCGCGATCCCCGCCCTGGACCTGACGATGGCCTACGTACGCCGTACCAAGGCCGGCCGGTCGCCGTTCGCCGCGGACAAGCTGCACCTGCACCACCGGCTGATGCAGCGCGGCCACTCGCACCGCCGGGCCGTCCTGCTGATGTACCTCTGGACCGCCTTGATCGCGTACGGCGTGGTCGTCCTCGGACTGGTGTTGTTCTGGTGGACGGCCCTGATCGTCCTGGCCGTCGCGGTCACCGCGGTCCTGCTCACCACCGGTCTGCCGCGCCGATCCCGGAAACCGCTCGCCAAAGTCTGACCCAGGTCCGATCGCGAATTGGCAGGGACCAGACCACTCATCAGCGTGGCCTACCGATAGGGTGTTCGTGTACAGCGGCAGGGACCTCGTTTTGCTGACCGTGCAGACTTTGTGCTAGTTTTCACAAGCACCAGCAAAGTACAGCGACACCCCTGACCCCGCCCACCCGACGACCTGGCCGCGAGACCTGGTCGCCAGCAGGACGGAACCACCAGATGGCTCCTTCGGCTCACAGTCCGAAAGTCGCCGGCCAGGCCACCAGGCACCCGGCGCTAGCGATGCTGCGTGGCGCTCTGATCGCCGCGCTCGTCGTCGGTGTCAACGCGACCGCGGTGTCCGCCGTCGCGGCCGGTCTGCCCGGTTTGTGGGGAGCGTTGCTGGGGCTGCTGATGGTGATCGTCTTCTCCGGCGCCGGCCTGTTCGCGCTGCATCTGTCCCGGCGGACCTCGCCGACCATGCAGCTCGCCCTCGCGATGGCGTCGTACACCGGCCGGATCGCGGTCTTCGGCGGTCTGCTCGCGATCGCGCTGAGCTCGGACAGCCTGGCCGAGCACGTGAATCTCACCGTGCTCGGCGTGGTCGCGGTGGTCGTCGTGATGGGCTGGACGGCCGGCGAGATCTGGGCCTGGTCGCGGCTGCGGGTGCCGATCTACGACCTCGACGACGAGGTGACGACATGAGCACCCTGGGTAACGTTTTCCCCGCTGTGGCAGAGGTTACGGGTGCCGATGTGACCGGTCCGGTCCACTCCTGGTACGTTTCGGTTGCCCATGAGCGAGCACGAGGATCCGAAGCCATCACCCCCGAATGCGGGCGACGGCTGGCGGGTCCTGTCCTACTTGATCGGCGGTGTCGTCGTGTACGGCGGCATCGGGCTCGGGTTGGATCGCCTCTTCGGCACCCAGTTCTTACTCCCGGTGGGCATCGTCCTCGGTGCCGGGCTCACCGTTCTGTTGTTGCACTTCCGGTACGGAAAGTCCTGATCCCTTCAGGGTCTGGCCTGATCCGCACCGGGTCTGACGTTGTTGACCGCCATGCCCTGAGCCGCCCTGCCCTTAGCTACAAGGCGTCCGACTTGAGCACGACGCGAGAGGAGACCCGGTGACCGCCGGCGTTCCGACCGAGTTCATCGCACCCGGTCCACAGAATTTCGACACCCCGCCGATCATCGACGGCGTGGACTGGTTCACGAAGCCCGTCCTGGTCTCCGCGCTGACGGTCGTCGTCATCGTGTGGTTCTACTGGGGCGCGTCCCGCAAGGCCGCCATCGTTCCGGGCCGGCTGCAGTTCGCCGGCGAGCTCGGCTACAACTTCGTCCGCAACTCGATCGCCCGGGACGCGATCGGCAGCCAGGAGTACATGAAGTACGTGCCGTACCTGTGCGGCCTGTTCTACTTCATCCTGCTGAACAACGTCGCGGCCACTGTCCCGCTGATCCAGTTCCCGACCTTCAGCCACATCGGCTGGGCGTACAGCGCCGCGATCATGACCTGGGTCATCTACAACGCGGTCGGCATCAGGAAGCACGGGCCCTGGGGCTACTTCAAGCACCAGACGATGCCGGCCGGTGTGCCGTGGTGGCTGATGCCGCTGATGATCCCGATCGAGTTCATCTCGAACATCATCGTCCGGCCGATCTCGCTGAGCCTGCGGTTGTTCGCGAACATGTTCGCCGGCCACATCCTGCTGCTGGTGTTCGTGCTCGGCGCCCAGTACATGGTGTTCGAGACCGGCAGTATCGCGCTCGCCGGCGTCGGCGTCCTGACCTTCCTCATGGGCCTCGCGATCGGCGGCCTGGAGCTGTTCGTCCAGTGCATCCAGGCCTACATCTTCGTCGTGCTGACCGCGCAGTACATCGGCAGCGCGATCGCCGAGGACCACTGATCCGCACCACCCACCCAGACCCGTAGTAACGGAAACCCGGATAGGCCCCTATCCGTACCGAAAGGAAACACCTGAGATGGCTCTCGAGATTGCCGGCAACATCGCAGTCCTCGGCTACGGCCTGGCCGCGATCGGCCCGGGCGTCGGCGTCGGTCTGATCTTCGCGGCCGTGATCAACGGCACCGCGCGCCAGCCGGAGGCCCAGAGCAAGCTGCAGTCGATCGCGTGGATCGGCTTCGGCGTCACCGAGGTGCTGGCGATCATCGGTATCGCGCTCGCCTTCGTCTTCCGTACCTGAGCCACTTCCTCCGACTGACAGGATCCAGACATGAAGACGTTGGTGCTACCGCTCAGCGAAGCGGCCGGCGAGACCGCGAACCCGCTGCTCCCGCACACGGCCGAGATCATCTTCGCCTTCGTTTTCCTGATCCTGCTGGCCATCGCCTTCGCCAAGGTCGTCGTTCCCAAGTTCGAGAAGGCGTACGCCGATCGGACCGCGGCGATCGAGGGCGGGATGAACGAGGCCAAGCAGGCCCAGGCCGAGGCGAAGGCGGCTTTGGACAAGTACAACGCGCAGCTGGCCGAGGCCCGGCAGGAGGCTGCGAAGATCCGCGAGGACGCCCGCGAGCAGGGTGCCCAGATCATCGCGGAGATGCGCGAGCAGGCGAACGCCGAGGCCGAGCGGATCGTCACCCACGCGCGGACCCAGATCGACGCGGAGCGGACCCAGGCGGTCGCTTCGCTGCGCAGTGAGGTCGGCACCATGGCGACCACGCTGGCCGGCCGGATCGTCGGCGAGTCGCTCGAGGACGAGGCGCGTCAGCGTCGCACCGTCGAGCGCTTCCTGGCCGACCTCGAGGCGTCGGAGTCCGCTCGTCAGGCCGTCGGAACGGACGGCTGATGCGCGGCGCGTCGAACGAGTCACTCGCCCGGGCCGCGGAGGCCCTGGCGGGTGTCACCGTGACCGAGGGGCTGGGCGCCGAGCTGTTCTCGGTCGCCAAGCTCCTGGACGGCAGCGGCGCGCTCCGGCGTGCACTGACCGATCCGGCCCGGCCCCGCGACGCCCGTGTGTCCCTGGTCCAGCAGCTGTTCGGCGGCAAGATCTCCACCCAGGCGCAGGAGATCCTGACCACTGCGGTGGCCGGTCGCTGGGTCAGCGGCCGTGACCTCGGGGACGCGCTCGACCAGCTCAGCGTGCAGGCCGAGGTTGCGTACGCCGACGGGCGGCGCAAGCTGGACGACGTCGAGGACGAACTGTTCCGGCTGGACCGGATCGTAGCGGCGGAGCGGGGACTGAGCGACAAGCTCAGCGACCGCAACATCCCGGTCGCGGCCCGGCAGGAGCTGCTCCGCGGACTGCTGCAGGGCAAGGCCGACCCCGTCACAGTGCGGCTGGCCGAGCGTGCGGTGGACGGCCGGGGCCGCAGCTTCGCGGCCTCGATGCGGATGTACCAGGTCGCCGCGGCGGCCCGGCGCAACGCCAGCATCGCGACCGTGCGGGTCGCCACCGACCTGACCGAGGACGAGCGGGAACGGCTCGCCGCGACGCTGGGACAGCAGTACGGCCGGGACATCCAGCTGAACGTCATCGTCGACCCGAACGTGGTCGGCGGCGTCCGGGTGGACATCGGCGACGAAGTGATCGACGGAACCATCGCGGCCAGGCTCGACGAGGCGCAACGGCGCATCGCGGGTTGAGCTGAACCCCCTTAACGACAGACGGTATGGCGCTAAGGGCCTGGAAAAGGTCACAGCAAAGCCTTTAGAGCCACAACAGGCCAGCAAGGTCAAGGAAGCAGGAAACACAATGGCTGAGCTCACGATCAGGCCGGAGGAGATCCGGGACGCCCTGGATCGGTTCGTCACGGAGTACCAACCGGACCAGGCGAGCCGGGAAGAGGTCGGCACCGTGATCGACGCGGGTGACGGCATCGCGCACGTCGAGGGCCTGCCCTCGGCGATGACCAACGAGCTGCTCGAGTTCGAGGACGGCACCCGGGGCATCGCGCTGAACCTGGACACCCGCGACATCGGTGTCGTCGTCCTCGGTGAGTTCGACGGGATCGACGAGGGCCAGCAGGTCCGCCGGACCGGCACGGTGCTCTCGGTGCCGGTCGGCGAGGGGTACCTCGGTCGCGTCGTCGACCCGCTGGGCAAGCCGATCGACGGCCTCGGCGAGATCAAGGACCTCGAGGGCACCCGCGCGCTCGAGCTGCAGGCGGCCGGCGTGATGGACCGCCAGGAGGTCCGCGAGCCGCTGCAGACCGGGATCAAGGCGATCGACGGGATGATCCCGATCGGCCGCGGCCAGCGTGAGCTGATCATCGGTGACCGCAAGACCGGCAAGACGGCGATCGCGGTCGACACGATCATCAACCAGAAGGCGAACTGGGACTCCGGCGACCCGAAGAAGCAGGTCCGCTGCATCTACGTCGCGGTCGGCCAGAAGGGCTCCACGATCGCCGCGGTCCGCGGTGCCCTCGAAGAGGCCGGCGCGATGGAGTACACCACCATCGTCGCCTCCCCGGCGTCCGACCCGGCCGGCTTCAAGTACGTCGCGCCGTACACCGGCTCGGCCATCGGCCAGCACTGGATGTACCAGGGCAAGCACGTGCTGATCGTCTTCGACGACCTGACCAAGCAGGCCGAGGCGTACCGCGCGATGTCGCTGCTGCTGCGCCGCCCGCCGGGCCGCGAGGCCTACCCGGGTGACGTGTTCTACCTGCACAGCCGCCTGCTGGAGCGCTGCGCGAAGCTGTCCGACGAGCTCGGCGGCGGCTCGATGACCGGCCTGCCGATCATCGAGACCAAGGCCAACGACGTGTCGGCGTTCATCCCGACCAACGTCATCTCGATCACCGACGGCCAGATCTTCCTGCAGTCCGACCTGTTCAACGCCAACATCCGGCCGGCCATCGACGTCGGTATCTCGGTCTCCCGGGTCGGTGGCGCCGCGCAGGTCAAGGGCATGAAGAACGTGTCCGGCTCGCTGAAGATCGACCTGGCGCAGTTCCGGGCGATGGAGGCGTTCGCGATGTTCGCGTCCGACCTCGACGCCACCTCCCGTCGCCAGCTCGACCGCGGTCAGCGGCTCGTCCAGCTGCTGCGTCAGCCGCAGTACTCGCCGTACCCGGTGGAGGAGCAGATCGTCTCCATCTGGTCCGGTACGAAGGGCAAGTTCGACGACGTGCCGGTGGACGACGTACTGCGCTTCGAGCGGGACTTCCTGGACTACCTGCGGCGCGAGAGCAAGGTGCTCGACGGGATCCGCGAGTCCGGGCTGTTCGGCGACGACGAGGCGCAGGCCGTGACCGAGGCGCTGGACGCGTTCAAGCCGACGTTCCAGACCTCCGAGGGCACGCTGCTCGGCACCGAGGCGGAGGCCGAGGCGATGGACGAGGGCGACGTGGAGCAGGAGCAGATCGTCCGGCAGAAGAGGGGTTGACCGATGCCGGCCAATCTGCGGGAGCTTCGCGATCGCAAGGCCTCGGTCTCGACGATCAAGAAGCTCACCCGGGCGATGGAGCTCATCGCGGCGTCCCGGATCGTCAAGGCGCAACAGCGCGCCCAGGCGGCCGGTCCGTACGCGCGTGAGCTCACCCGTGCCGTGTCGGCGGTGGCGACGTTCTCGAACGTCGACCACCCGCTGACCACCGAGAAGCCGAACCCCAAGCGGGCCGCCGTCCTGCTGATCACCTCCGACCGCGGTCAGGCCGGGGCCTACTCGTCCAACGTGATCCGCGAAGGGGAGCGGCTGAACCAGCTGCTGCGTGACGACCAGAAGGAGATCGTCCCGTACCTCAGCGGCCGCAAGGGCGTCGCGTACTACACCTTCCGGCAGCGCGAGATCGCGCAGTCGTGGACCGGCGACTCCGACAACCCGAGCTTCGCCCGGGCCCGGGAGATCGCCGACGCGCTGATCGAGGCCTTCCTGAAACCGACCGAGGAGGGCGGCGTGGACGAGATCCACATCGTCTTCACCCGGTTCGTGTCGATGCTGACCCAGCGCGCGGACGTGATCCGGCTGCTGCCGCTGGAGGTCGTCGAGGGCGAGGAGACGCCGGCGGCGGACGACGTACTGCCGCTGTACGAGTTCGAGCCGTCCGCCGAAGAGGTGCTCGACGGGCTGCTGCCGAAGTACGTCGCCAGCCGGATCCACTACTGCATGCTGCAGGCGGCGGCGTCGGAGCTGGCCAACCGGCAGCGGGCGATGAAGTCGGCGACGGACAACGCGCAGGACCTGATCGAGAAGCTGACGCGGGACCTGAACCAGGCCCGCCAGGCCCAAATTACCCAGGAAATCAGCGAGATCGTCGGTGGCGCCAGCGCGCTGGCCGACGCGAGCGCCGGGAGCGAGTGAGAGAGATGACTGCCACGGTTACCGAGAAGAACGATCACAGCGGAGCGGCCGGGTCTGTCGGCCGCGTCGCCCGGGTGATCGGCCCGGTCGTCGACGTCGAGTTCCCTGCCGACGCGATGCCCGACATGTACAACGCGCTCGAGGTGGACATCACCCTGGGCGACACCACCCAGACGATCACCCTCGAGGTCGCGCTGCACGTCGGCGACAACATCGTCCGGGCGATCTCGATGAAGCCCACCGACGGCCTGGTCCGCGGCACCGAGGTGCGTGACACCGGCGCGGCGATCTCCGTGCCCGTCGGCGACGTCACCAAGGGCCGGGTCTGGAGCGTCACCGGCAAGTGCCTGAACCAGGACGAGTCCGAGTTCGAGATCGCCGAGCGCTGGCCGATCCACCGCAAGGCGCCGGCGTTCGACCAGCTCGAGTCGAAGACCGAGATGCTGGAGACCGGCATCAAGGTGCTCGACCTGCTCACGCCGTACGTGCAGGGCGGCAAGATCGGCCTGTTCGGCGGTGCGGGTGTCGGCAAGACCGTGCTGATCCAGGAGATGATCTACCGGATCGCCCACAACTTCGGTGGTACGTCGGTGTTCGCCGGCGTGGGCGAGCGGACCCGTGAGGGCAACGACCTGATCAACGAGATGGAAGAGGCCGGCGTCTTCAAGGACACCGCGCTGGTCTTCGGTCAGATGGACGAGCCGCCGGGCACCCGGCTGCGGGTGGCGCTGTCGGCGCTGACGATGGCGGAGTACTTCCGCGACGTCAAGGAGCAGGACGTGCTGCTCTTCATCGACAACATCTTCCGGTTCACCCAGGCCGGTTCCGAGGTCTCCACCCTGCTCGGCCGGATGCCGAGCGCGGTGGGCTACCAGCCGAACCTGGCCGACGAGATGGGCGTGCTGCAGGAGCGGATCACCTCGACCCGGGGTCACTCGATCACCTCGATGCAGGCGATCTACGTGCCCGCGGACGACTACACCGACCCGGCGCCGGCGACCACCTTCGCCCACCTCGACGCGACCACCGAGCTCTCCCGCGACATCGCGTCGCGTGGTCTGTACCCGGCCGTCGACCCGCTGACCTCGACGTCGCGGATCCTCGACCCGCAGTACATCGGCCAGGAGCACTACGACGTGGCTGTCCGGGTGAAGCAGATCCTGCAGAAGAACAAGGAACTGCAGGACATCATCGCCATCCTGGGTGTCGACGAGCTCTCCGAAGAGGACAAGATCACCGTCGCCCGCGCGCGCCGGATCGAGCAGTTCCTCTCACAGAACACCTACATGGCGGAGAAGTTCACCAACATCCCGGGCTCCACGGTGCCGCTGAAGGACACCATCGAGTCCTTCAAGAAGATCACCGAAGGCGAGTGCGACCACATCGCCGAGCAGGCGTTCTTCAACGTCGGTTCGCTCGAGGACGTCGAGCGCAAGTGGGCCGAGTTGCAGAAGGAAAACTGACATGGCCGACGACGCTGCCAAGCACCTCGAGGTCGCGCTGGTCGCGGCCGAGCGGACCGTGTGGCAGGGCCAGGCCAAGATCGTCATCGCCCGGACCACGGACGGTGACGTCGGGATCCTGCCCGGTCACGCGCCACTGCTGGGCCTGCTCCAGGGTGGCACCGTGCAGGTGCGGACCGTCGACGACGAGTACTTCGTCGCGGCCGCGCCGGACGGCTTCATCTCGGTGGCGAACGACCGGGTCTCGATCCTGGCCGAGAACGCCGAGATGGGTCACGACATCGACCTCGAGGAAGCCCGCCGCGACCTCGAGGAGGCGCTGGCCACCGGCACCGAGTCCGATGCCGACGCCGACGAGGTGCGACTCGCCGAAGCCCGGGTGCAGGCCGCCGAGAAGACGGCCTGACCGAGGCGGTGGGGTGGGGGCCGCAGTGGCCCCGAACCCACCTGCCATAATTGAACATCGTCACTGACAGTACGGTTCTCCGGCGGTGCCCGGGGCAGTACCGGCTATTGGGCACCGGAAATGGGGTCGGCAAGGTATGAGGACAGTCCTCGATGTCGTCGGGGTCTGTCTGCTTGCCGCCGTACTGCTGATCATCATCTTCGCGTTCCGCCGTCGCTGGTTGTCCAGGGACGGCGGAACGTTTGATTGCAGCCTGCAACTCGCCGAGAAGGACCACGGCCGCGGCTGGGCCCTCGGCCTGGCCCGCTACGTCGGCGACGAGTTGCAGTGGTTTCGCGTCTTCAGCCTGGCCTGGTGGCCCAAGCTCGTGGTCAACCGCCGCCAGCTCGAAGGCGTCACCACCCGCCGCCCGATGGGCAACGAGCCCCTCGTCACGTACGCCGGCCACGTCATCGTCGACGCCGAGCTCCGCGACCGGACCGTCCACTTCGCCATGACCGAAGAAGCCCTCACCGGCGTCCTGGCCTGGATGGAATCCGCCCCACCGAGCACCCAGACCTACCTCTGACCGATCTCCCGCCGGCCGCTCGAGGCGTACGACGTGGCTGTCGCGGGCCGGCATCCCCGGATCGTGGTGGCCGATTCGCAGCCATCGCGGCTGAAGGGCTGATCAGCCGCCGAGCGTGAAGCGGAAGCGGTGCGACCTGGCCTGTAGGTCGTGGGGCGGAAGGATCGGCGCACCGCTGGTCGGACTGCCCAGACCGTGCTGCAGCGCGTCCAGAGTCACCCAGACCTTGTCGCCCGGGACGAGATCCGCCAGGTGCTCCGCGGCCGCCAGTTCGGCGATCGTCCACCGCCGGACGGTCAGCGCGAGGCGCGCGTCACCGGTCAGGACCAGTTTCCCGGCGTGGCCCGAGAGCTCGGCCCAACGGACGTCACCACGCGCACCATTCTCCTGCGGATACAGATACGGCACCTGGTAGTCGTCGATGGTCGAGGTGTAGCGCCCGATGCGCGCGGCCGCCCGCGAATCCGGGTACGCCTGCCCCGGCCCCAGCCCGAACCAGCTCACGTCCTGGAATCCACCCGGCAGCCCGAACGTCACCCCAACCCTCGCCCAAGGCACGATCCACCGACCAGCCGGCTCCACCGCCACCTCAGCGGCCAGCCGATCCCCGTCGGAACTCCATCGGTACGTCGTCAACACCCGAGCGTCCGTAGCCGCGGCCCCGACCATCGTCACAACAACCAACTCGTCGCCGGCCGCCTCCACGGACACCGTCCGATACCGCAACCGATCCAGCCCGGCGTTGGCCCACCGTGCCTTCCGGTCCAACGTGGTCGCATCCCAGGTCCGCGCATCGTGCTGAGTAGGCGCCCGCCACAACTCCAACGGCACATGCTCAACGTCCCACCCGTGCAAGTGGGTGAGCCTGCCGGAGCGTGGATCGAAGCGTGCCGGCCCAAGCGTGAAGGCGCCAGTCACGGAGGTCGATCGGATGATCTCGGCCGGCGCGGCTGCTGCGAGCTGCGTTTGGGTGAAGGCGACCTCATGTCCCGCAGCTGCCCACGGCATGTCGTTGGCCAGTACCGCTCGGACTGTCAGCCAGCGTTCGCGGTTCTGAGGCGGCACGGCGAAGTCGGGCAACTTGACGGTCGCCTCGGTGCCGGGGGCGATCACCGGCAGGTCGAGGGAGCCCCGCGCGACCACCTCGCCGTCGTCGTCGAGGTCCCAGTGCAGCGCGAGGTGGGTGGTGTCGAGGACGTCGTACCGATTGGTGATCTTCACGGCGTCTGAGACCACGGACAGGTGGACGGGCTCGAAGGCTTTGCGGACCTCGGCCAGGACTGGTTGGGGAGTGAGGTCCGGGAAGACCAGCCCGTCCAGGACGTACGTGCCGTCGTGGAGTTCTTCGCCGAAGTCGCCGCCGTACGCATACGTACCGTCGGGGCGGAGGATGCCGTGCTCCATCCACTCCCACAGGAATCCGCCCTGGCAGCGTTCGTACGTATGGAAGAGCTCCTCGTACTCCGGCAGCCCGCCAGGACCGTTGCCCCCGGCATGCGAGTACTCACACAGCACGAACGGCATCGCCCGTCGCCGCGCGTCCAGGGCCGGATCGTCCAACGGCTTCTCGGCCCGTCGGCCGATCGCGTCGACCTCGGCGTGGGAGGCATACATCCGGCTGTACACGTCGACGTCCGCACAGGTCAGATCGCCCTCGTAGTGCAGCGGCCGCGACGGATCACGACGACGCGTCCACGCCGCCATCGCCGACAGGTTCGCCCCGACGCCGGCCTCGTTGCCGAGCGACCACATCACCACGCACGGGTGGTTCTTGTCGCGCTCGACCATCCGCCGCATCCGGTCCAGCGAGGCGTCCAGGAAGCGCGGATCGTCGGCCGGGTTCCCGCGCCAGTCCAGCAGGAAGAAGCCGTGCGTCTCGTAGTCGCATTCGTCCATCACCCAGAACCCGAGCTCGTCGCACAGCTCCAGCAGCCGCGAGTCCGGCGGGTAGTGGCTGGTCCGGATCGCGGTGATGTTGTGCTGCTTCATCACCAGCAGTTCCCGCCGCAGCCGCTCCGTCGGTACGACGCGACCGAGCACGGGATCGTGTTCGTGCCGGTTGACCCCGTGGAACAACACCCGCCGCCCGTTGACCGTGAGTACGCCGTCGACGATCGCCACCGAACGGAACCCGATCCGCAGCGACACGGTCTCACCCGGCGTCACGACGACGGCGTCGTACAACCGCGGCACCTCTGCCGACCACGGCTCGACGCCGGAGACCGTCACCGACTCACCAGCCGTCGCCTCGACACCCAGCTCCACGATTCGCACGACCGCACCAGGGACGGATTCCACTCGCAGCATGCCGGCACCGGTCCGATGGTCGTAGTCAGCCTGGACCCAGACATCATCCACACCATCGGCGGGCCGGGCGATCAGCGTGACATCGCGGAAGATCCCCGGCAGCCACCACATGTCCTGGTCCTCGAGGTAGCTCCCCGACGACCACTGATGCACCCGGACCGCGAGCACGTTCCGCCCCGGCCGCAGTACGGCACTGACGTCGAACTCACTCGGCAACCGGCTCCCGCGAGTCACCCCGAGCTCGACGCCGTTCAGCCACACCCGCGCACACGAGTCGACCCCGTCGAAGCGCAGCACCGTCGGCCCGCGCCACGACAAAGGCAGCTCGAACACCAGCCGGTGATCCCCGGTCGGGTTCTCGTCCGGCACGTACGGCGGATCGACCGGGAACGGATACTTCTGGTTCGTGTACGCCGGCCGCCCGTGCCCGTGCATCGGCCAGCTCGACGGCACCGGCAAGTACGCCCACTCGGAGTCGTCGAAATCCACCTTTTCGAAGCCATCATCCGCGACCGTCTCCGCCAGCCGGAACCGCCACTGACCATTGAGACTCAGCCGTACCGCATCCGTGCGTACGGCGGCCCGCGCCGGCAGCACGCCGTACCCAGGGCCCGGGTCTTCGTAGTACGTCATCTCATCCTTCCGAGACCCACACCGTCATCGGCCCAACCGTCCGATTCGCCCACGCGTAATAGGGGATCGCCGTCAGCGTCTGCCCGTCCCGCGCCGGCACCTCGACTGTCGTCACCCCACCCAGCAACTCCGGCCGCTCCCGCTCGACCAACGCACCCGGCACCACCGCCGTCTCATCCAGTACGACGTCCTGGTCCAGCTGCTCGAAGCAGTACACCAACGGCCCACGCTCGATCGCGATACACCCACGGACCGAGTCGATCCGTTCGTCCGGCGACGTACGACGAGCCTCCACGGGCAACTCCAGGACCAGCTCGTCACCGGCCTGCCAGCTCCGCCGAAGCGGAAGCAGCCGCCCGACCGGCCCCGTCGGCTGCTCGGCACCGTTGACCGTGAGCGTGCAGCCTGCTGCCCAGGCGGGAAGCCGAAGGCCCAGCGTCCAGGCCTCGCCCGGCGACTGGGTCACGCGCACCCGAACCGTGCCGTGCCACGGATACTCCGTCGTCACCTCCAGCCCGACCGTCCCAGCATCGATCTCGGCGTTCACCGCCGCCGGCGCGTAGAGCTGCAACTGCACCCCGTCGTCGTCCGACGTCGCGACCAGTTGATCGAGGGACGAGAGCGTGCGCATCACGTTCGGCGGGCAGCACGCCGTCCCGTACCACGGCTGCCTCCCGCCGATCGCGGACCGCTGGTCGTCGGCGTACGCGTGCTGCCGCACCTTCAACGTGTTCACGTAGAAGAAGCTGTCCCCGGTCAGCGAGACCCCGGAGATGACCGCGTTGTACAACGTCCGCTCGATCAGGTCGGCGTACCTGCTCTCGCCGGTCGCGAGCAGCAGCCGCCAGCTCCACTGCACGCTGGCGATCGCCGCGCACGTCTCGCAGTACGCCGTATCCGGTGGCAACTCGAACGGGTCGCCGAAGGCCTCGCCGTACCACCGGGATCCGACTCCACCGGTCAGATACGTCTGACTGCCGACCATCGTCTGCCAGGTAGCCCGGAGCGCATCGAGCAGCTCGGTGTCACCGGTCTCGACGGCGACATCAGTCGCGCCGGCCGCGAGGTACAACGCCCGCACGGCATGACCCGCGAGCGTCCGTACGGCGCGCACCGGCAAGTGATCCTGGAAGTACGCCGGTCCGTGATGACCCGGCGGTGTCAGCAGCCCGTGTCCACGCGCCTCGACGAAGTACGACGCCAACTCCAGGTACGACGGCGTCCCGGTCTCCCGGTACAGATCGACCAGCGCCATCTCGATGAGCGGATGACCGTCGACGCCTTCCAGCCGGCCCGGCCCGAACGTCTTGCACAGCAGATCGGCAAGCCGGCAGGCGACGTCGAGCAGGGTGCGATCACCGGTCGCCCGCGACTGCGCGACCGCGGCCTGCAGCAGGTGGCCGGCGCAGTACAGCTCGTGCCCCTTCTCCAGATCGCCGTACCGCTGACCGCCGAGCACAAGTCGCGTGTAGGTATTCAGGTAGCCGTCCGGCTCCTGTGCGGCCACTACCAGCGCGCTCGTTGTCGTCTGCCAGGCCGCGAGCTCGCCGGCAGGCTCGCGAGCCTGCTCCCAGGCGACCGCCTCGAGCCACTTGTAGACATCCGTGTCCGCGAAGAGCTTCCCGGCGAACTGACCCACGCTCGAGCGATCTGCGGCCCGGCGGAAATTCCGCAGCGTCCCCGCTTCCTCCAGCCGCCGGGCCGCGGCCGGGATCGTCGAGGTGCGATTGATCCGCTGCCGTTCGGACCAGAAACCACCGGTGATCCGTGCGGCGCCGAGGGGGAGTGGGCGAAGGGGCATGGCTGAAGGAAACCATCACCGCGATGGGCCGACAAGGGTTCGGCACCGGATTGGTGCAAACGATTGCCGCCACGTGATCTCGTGACTGCAAACGATTGCAAATCATCCGCGTCATGCTCTTGACACTCCTTCGCAACCTCCGCAACCATGAGGCCCGTCGATCCATTCGATGCCGATTAGATATTCACTCCGGCGGCCGCCCCCTGCGAAAGTGAGGCATGGACGATGACTGAAACTTCCTCCGGCTGGACCCGGCGCGGGTTCGTCGGGACCACCGCCGCCGCCGTCGGCGCGGCCTCCCTCGGGATCGCGCCGACCGCCTCGGCGAAGACCGCCGCATCCGCCGCGACCGAGGACCGGGTGCCCGCGTTCCCCGGCGCCGAGGGTGCCGGGAAATGGGCCGTCGGCGGTCGCGGTGGCTCCGTCTACGAGGTGACGACCCTGGCCGACGCCGGTCCGGGCTCACTGCGCGAGGGCGTGTCCGGTTCGGACCGGACCATCGTCTTCCGGGTCTCCGGCACCATCGAGCTGCAGTCCCAGTTGCTGATCGCGGGCAACAACCTCACCATCGCGGGTCAGACCGCGCCCGGCGGCGGCATCTGCCTCTCGGGCCACAGCACCGGGATCAAGGGCAGCGCCCACGACATCGTGATCCGCTACCTGCGGTTCCGGCTCGGCGACCACTTCGAGATCGCCGACGACTCCTTCAACACCAACGTGCCCGGCTCGGTCAGCCCGCAGATCCGCAACCTGATCATCGACCACTGCTCGTTCAGCTGGGCGGTCGACGAGTGCCTGTCGCCGTACGGGAACTTCGACGTCACGGTCCAGTGGTGCATCGTCTCCGAGGGCCTGGCGCTGTCCGCGCACCCGAAGAACCGGCACGGGTACGGCGGGATCTGGGGTGGCGAGCGCAACACCTACCACCACAACCTGATCGCCCACCAGGGCGGCCGGCAGCCGCGGTTCGGCTACACCGAGGGCATCAACCTCGAGGTCGACCACTACAACAACGTCGTCTACGACCACGGCTACACCTCGGTGTACGGCGGCGAGTGGTCGAACGGCATCAACATCGTCGGCAACTACTACAAGCCCGGCCCGACGACTCTGGGCGAGGTCGCCCCGGTCATCGTGAGCGCGAACCGCGGCGGCCAGTGGTACGTCGCCGGCAACCAGGTCGACGGCCATCCCGACGTCACCGCGCACAACCGGCGTGGCATCCGGTACCCGATCGGCGGCATCGTCGAGCTCGCCGAACCGCAGCCGATCCCGGGTCGCGGCGACATCCAGTCCGCGGCCAAGGCATACGAGGCCGTGCTCGCGAACGCCGGCGCGATTCTGCCGCGGCGGGACGCGGCCGACGCCCGGGTGGTCGACGAGGTCCGCAACGGGACCGGACGGCTGATCAACTCCCAGAAGGAGGTCGGCGGATACCCGCCGCTCGTTCAGACCGAGGCGCTGCTGGACTCCGACCACGACGGCATCCCGGACTGGTGGGAGAAGGCGCAAGGCCTGGACCCCAACGATCCGTCCGACGCCCAGAAGATCGCGCCGAACGGCTACACCTACCTGGAGAACTACCTCAACTCGATCGTCCCCGACCCGGTCGGCAGCCCGGCGGTGCGGATCACCAGCCCGAGGCACAACCAGACGATCGCCGGCCGGACCGCGCCCACCGTGACGATCGAGGCGGACGCCGCGCCGGCCAAGGGCGGCGAACTGGCCGGCGTGGAGTTCTTCGTCGGCGACGAGTCGATCGGCTCGGCGACCAGAGCGCCGTACCGGGTGCAATGGAAGAACGTTGCTGACGGCACCTACTGGGTCACCGCGCGGGCCACCGACCGGAACGGGACGGCGACCCAGTCGACCGCGGTGCCGGTGCACGTCAACCTCCAGTCCGGTACGCCGGGCTGGACGTCGGCCGCCGTCGGCAAGCCGGCGGTCCCGGGCTCGGGCAGCCTCGACAGCGGGATCCTGACGATCAAGGGCTCCGGCCGGATCCTCGGCCGGTCGAGCAACTTCCACTATGTCTACCGCAAGCTCCAGGTCGGCGGCGCCGGATCGGTCGCCCAGATCACCGCCCGGCTGGACAAGATCGCCAAGGTGGCGAACGGGATCACCGCCGGTCTGATGATCCGCGACAGCCTCGACCCGGCGGCGCCGTTCATGTACGGCGGCATCGGGTTCGGCGTGGCCGGCGGGATGGGCACGGTCGGCGACAACGCGAGCGACGCGCCCGACGTCACCGACGACGGCGGCATGAAGGCGCAGGCGATCCGGATCCAGACCGACGGCACGGTGCCAAGTGTCGGGCCGTGGCCGTGGGACGACAGCTACCTGGATCCCACCAAGCAGTACTGGCTGCGGCTGCTCCGGCGTGAGCGGCCACAGGCCCGGGAGGTCGAGTTCGAGGCCTTCATCGCCGTTTCAGATGGCATCTCTACCGACAAGACCACGTGGGACCGCTTCGGCTACGAGAAGATCATGATGCCGAGCCGGACCTTCTACATCGGATTCGCGATCGACGGCGGCAAGATCGACAACGCCCTCGTCGACTACGGGACCGCGCAGTTCAGCAGCATCTCGGTCGAGCAGTGAGGCAGGAAGCGATGTCCGGAGAACGACGTACGATCGACCGCCGGCGGATTCTGCAGGGAGGACTGGGCCTGCTGGTGGCGGCCACGGTCCCCGGCTGCAGCTTCTTCGACACCAAGCCCGCCGGTGCCGGCGCACAGGCTGCCGCAGCTGGTGAGAGGGAGTCGCCGATGCTGAAGGCCCTGGTGGACAAGGGATCCCTGCCGCCACTGGCCGAACGTCTGCCGAAGAACCCGCCCGTGATCAAGCCGCTGTCGGGCCAGGCGCAGTACGGCGGGACCTGGCGCTCGGCCATGCTGACCCAGGAAGACACCCAGTGGCTGTGGTACGCGATGGCCTACGAGCCGCTGGTGCGCTGGAAGCCGGACAAGACCGGCAAGCCCGGGTACGACGAGATCGAGGCGAACGTCGCCGAGTACACGGTCGATGCCGACAGCAAGGAGTTCACCTTCACGCTGCGCGAGGGGCTGAAGTGGTCCGACGGGAAACCGTGCACCGCGGACGACATGCTGTTCACCGTGCTCGAGGTGCAGTGCGACAGCGGGCTGCACCCGGACGGGATCTACGACGCCTTCCTCTCGCCCGACACCGGCAAACTGGCAACCATTGTGAAGGTCGACGAGCGGACGGTGAAGTTCACCTACACCGCGCCGCAGCCGTCGCTGCTCGGGCAGATCGCCGACGCGATCTTCCTGCGTGAGGGCGCCTACGGAATGCTGCTGCCGAAGCACTACTTCCAGCAGTTCCACCTGAAGTACAACCCGAACGCGAACGCGCTCGCCAAGAAGGCCGGCGTCGGGAGCTGGACCGACCTGTTCACCCAGAAGCAGAACCCGTTCACCAACGCGGACCAGCCGACGCTGGCGGCGTGGAAGGTGGGCACTGCGCTCGGCAAGGGTTCCGCGGTCACGCTGAGCCGCAACCCGTACTACTGGAAGGTCGACGACCAGGGCCGGCAACTGCCCTACATCGACGCCTGCCGGGTCGAGGTGGTCCAGGACGCGCAGGTCGAGCTGCTCAAGGTGATGAACGGCGAGTTCGGCATGCAGTACCGCAACTTCGGCACCCCCCAGAACAAGCCGGTGGTGGCACAGAACCGGGACAAGGGCGGCTACAAGATCTTCGAGGTGCCGACCCAGCTCACCAACACGATGCTGATCGGCATCAACCAGACGCACAAGGATCCGGTCAAGCGGGCGCTGTTCGCGAACAAGGAGTTCCGGATCGGGCTGTCGTACGCGATCAACCGCAAGGAGATCATCGACGCGGTGTACGCCGGTCAGGGCGAGCCCTGGCAAGGGGCTCCGCCGAAGGACTCGCCGTACTACAACGAGCAGCTCGCCACGCAGTACCTGGAGTTCGACCTGGCGAAGGCGAACCAGCACCTGGACGCCGCCGGGCTGACGAAGAAGTCGGCGGACGGTCGGCGGCTGCGCGCGGACGGCAAGCCGGTGTCGGTGACCGTGCTGGTGAGCGAGTCGTTCCCGGACCACGTCGAGGCGATCGAGTTCGTCAAGAAGCGCTGGCTCGCGGTTGGCGTCGAGTTGCGGACACAGGCCGTCAGCGAGGACCTCTACAAGGAGCGGGTCAAGGCCAACGACCACGACGCGGGGACCTGGACCAGTGGCACCTTCGTGCTGCCGACCGGAACCGGTGGCGACCACTACTGGGTGCCGACCAACGACGGCAGCGCTCGCTACGGCGTCGGCTGGGCGCAGTGGTACCAATCGCACGGTAAGGAAGGCGTGACGCCGCCTGCGGAGGTGCAAAAGCAGCTCGACCTGTTCACCAAGGCCCGCCAGGAGCCGGACCCCGCGAAGACGCTCGAGCTCGGCAAGCAGGTGCTGCAGATCGCGGCCGACCAGTTCTACTACATCGGCACCAGCAGCGTGCCCAGCACATACGGCGTCGTGAAGAACGACTTCCTGAACGTGCCGGACCAGATGATCGAGGCCGTTGCCCCCGGCATCATCCATCCCGAGCAGTTCGCGATCGGCCGGTAATGCTGCGGTTCGTGACCCGGCGGCTGCTCTGGATGGTCCTGACGCTGGCGGCGATCTCGTTCGTCACCTTCGTCGTGATCAAGCTGCCGCCGGGCGACTACACCTCCACGGTGATCGCGAACGCCGAGGCCCGCGGACAGGACATCCCGGACTCGCAGATCGCCGAGCTGAAGCGGCACTACGGGCTGGACAAGCCGTTCATGGTGCAGTACCTGACCTGGGTCTCCGGGGTGGTGCTGCACGGCGACCTCGGTCAGTCCTTCGCCTGGAACCAGTCGGTGGCCAGCCTGATCGGCAGCCGGGTGCTGCTCTCGATGGTGCTGTCGATCGCCAGTCTGTTGTTCGTCTGGGCGATCGCCTTCCCGATCGGTATCTACAGCGCCCTTCGGCAGTACTCGCCCGGTGACTACCTCGCGTCGTTCCTCGGCTTCATCGGGATGGCCGTGCCGGAGTTCATGCTCGCGCTGGTGATGATGTACGTCGGCTTCCGGTACTTCGGCCAGAGTGTCGGCGGACTGTTCTCCCCGCAGTACGCCGACGCCGCGTGGAACCTCGGCAAGCTCCTGGACCTGATCTCACACCTGTGGATCCCGATCGTCGTGGTCGGCGTGGCCGGCACCGCAGGCCTGATCCGGATCACCCGGGCCAACCTCCTCGACGAGTTGCACAAGCCGTACGTCGCGACCGCACGGGCGAAGGGTCTGCCGGAGTGGAAGCTCCTGCTGAAGTATCCGGTCCGGATGTCGCTCAGCCCGTTCTTCAGCACGGTCGGTTGGCTGCTGCCCGGCCTGATCAGCGGCGAGACGATCGTGTCGGTGGTGATGAGCCTGCCGACCAGCGGCCCGCTGCTGCTCGGCGCGGTGAAGAGCCAGGACATGTACCTGGTCGGCAGCTTCGTCCTGATCCTCAGCACGCTGACGGTGATCGGCACGATGCTCAGCGACCTCGCGCTGGCCTGGTGGGATCCGCGGATCCGCACCCGGTTCCAGAAGGGATAGGTGCTCAGGATGCTCCAGCAGACAGCGCAGCAGACCGTCCCGCAGACCCAGTGGCGGTTGATGTGGCGCCAGTTCCGCCGCCACAAACTGGCCCTGATCGGGTTGATCGTGCTGGTCCCGATCTACTTCGTCGCGCTCTTCGCGGGCTTCTTCGCACCGTCCGGCAGCGACACCGCTCACACCTCCCTGCCGTACGCGCCGCCGCAGACGATCCAGTTGTCGACCGAGCACGGCCTGTTCGTCTACGGCTTCTCCTCGACCCGGAACAACGAGACCTTCGAGCAGACCTTCACCGTCGACAGGTCGAAGATCATCGACGTCGGGCTGTTCGTCCACGGCGACAGGTACAAGGTCCTCGGACTGATCCCGTCCGACATCCACCTGATCGGGCCGGTGAACGCGGGTGACCCGTTCTTCCTGCTCGGAGCCGATCAGTCCGGTCGCGACCTGCTGTCCCGGCTGATCCTCGGCGCCCGGGTCTCGCTGTCGATCGGCCTGGTCGGCGTGTTCGCCAGCTTCCTGCTCGGCATGCTGATCGGCGGCATCTCCGGGTACTACGGCGGCTGGGTCGACAACGCGATCCAGCGGGTCATCGAGTTCATCATGTCGATCCCGACCCTGCCGCTGTGGATGGCGTTGTCGGCGGCCTTGCCCGGCGGCTGGGGACCACTGACCCGGTACTTCGCGATCACGGTGATCCTCTCGCTGATCGGCTGGACCGGACTGGCCCGGGACGTCCGCGGCCGGTTCCTCAGCCTGCGCGAGGAGGACTTCGTGATGGCCGCGCGGCTGGACGGTGTCAGCCGGCGCGGGATCATCTTCGGCCACATGGTGCCGTCGTTCGCCAGCCACATCATCGCGTCGGTGTCGATGGCGGTGCCCCGGATGATCCTCGGCGAGACCAGCCTGTCGTTCCTGGGCCTCGGTCTGCAGCCGCCGGCGGTGAGCTGGGGTGTCCTGCTCGAAGGCGCGCAGAACATCCGGGCCGTCGCCACCGCGCCCTGGCTGCTCACCCCGGGCCTTGCGGTCGTGGTCGTCGTACTCGCCATGAACTTCGTCGGCGACGGTCTCCGCGACGCCGCGGATCCCTACAAGTAGGAGGACTCCGATGGCTACGCCTTTGCTGGAAGTCCGCGACCTGAGGACTCACTTCGAGCTCGACGACGGTGTCGTGAAGGCTGTCGACGGCGTCGACCTGACCGTGAGCCGGGGCCGCACGCTGGCGGTGGTCGGGGAGTCCGGCTGCGGCAAGAGTGTCACCGCGCGCTCGATCCTGCGCCTGGTCGAGCGCCCGGCCCGGATCGTCGGCGGCCAGGTCCTCCTGTACGGCGATGAGCCCGGAAGCGACCCGCTGGACCTGGTGGCCGCGAAGGACAAGCGGTTACGGCAGGTGCGGTGGGCCGACATCGCGATGGTGTTCCAGGAGCCGATGGCGTCGCTCAGTCTGGTGCACACCATCGGCGACCAGATCGTCGAGGCGATCCGGCTGCACGAGCAGGTCGGCAAGGCAGTGGCCCGTGAGCGTGCGATCGAGCTGCTCGGCCGGGTCGGCATCCCGGACCCGCAGCGCCGGGTGGACTCGTACCCGTTCGAGCTCAGTGGCGGTATGCGGCAGCGCGCGATGATCGCGATGGCCCTGTCCTGCCAGCCGCGGTTGCTGATCGCGGACGAGCCGACGACGGCGCTGGACGTGACGACGCAGGCGCAGATCCTCGACCTGCTGCAGGATCTCCAGCAGGAGTTCGGCATGGCGATCATGCTGATCACGCACGACCTGGGCGTCGCCGCGCAGGTCGCCGACGAGGTCGCGGTGATGTACCTCGGCGAGGTGGTCGAGCACGGTCCGGCCGCCTCGGTGCTGAGTCGTCCCAAGCATCCCTACACGCAAGCGCTGGTGCGCTCGGTACCCCGGCTCGGGCAACTCGGTCAGCGCCGGCTGGCGGCGGTCCGGGGGACTGTGCCGCCGCCGTACGAGCGGCCGTCGGGGTGCCGGTTCCATCCACGGTGTGACGCGTTCATGGCCGGGAAGTGCGACGAGACCGTGCCGGTCCGGGTCCGGACCGACGACATCGACGTCGCCTGCCTGCTGTACGGCGAGGAGGAGCGATGAACCTACTCATGACCAAAGGCCTGACCATGCACTTCCCGTTGCACGGTGGGTTCTTCGGGCGGAGCCGCGGTGTGGTGAAGGCGGTCGACGGGGTCGACCTGTCCATCCGCGCCGGCCGGACGCTCGGATTGGTGGGGGAGTCCGGGTGCGGGAAGACGACGCTCGGCCGCTGCATCGTGCGGGCGTACGAGCCGACATCGGGCAGCATCATGTTCGACGGTGTCGATCTCGCCCCGCTCTCCGAGCGGGAGCTGAAGCCGTACCGCGCGCAGGTCCGGCTGATCTTCCAGGACCCGCACTCCTCGCTCGACCCACGCAAGACCCTGCGCGACACCGTCGCCGAGCCATTGCGGGTGCACCAGGGCGGTTCGCGCGACGAGATCGACGACATGGTCGCCGCGTTGCTGCGTCGCGTCGGACTGCGGGCGGAGTACGCGAACCGTTATCCGCATGCCTTCAGCGGCGGTGAGCGGCAGCGGGTGGTGATCGCTCGCGCTCTGGCGACCGACCCGCGGCTGGTTGTCGCGGACGAGGCGGTCAGCGCGCTCGACGTATCGGTCCGGGCCCAGATCCTCAACCTACTGAAGGATCTGCAGGAGGAGTCCGGGCTGACCTATCTGTTCGTGTCCCACGACCTCGGCATCGTCGAGCACGTCGCCGACGACGTCGCCGTGATGTACGTCGGCAAGCTCGTCGAGAGTGCTTCCACCGAGGAGCTCTACACCAAGCCCCTGCATCCCTACACCGAGGCGCTGCTGAGCGCCGTACCGGATCCCGATCCCGCGTCCCGTGGCAAGCGGTCCCGGATCATGCTCCGCGGCGAGATCGCGGATCCCTCGAAGGTGCCGGCCGGCTGCCCGTTCCATCCACGGTGCGGGTACGCCGAAGCCCGGTGCAAGACCGACGTCCCGCAGCTGCGCGAGATCGGCGGCCGCAGCGTCGCGTGCCATCTCGCCGACCAGCTGGACCTGAAGGGTGTCCTCACGGCCACCACCGCCCCTAGAAAGGCCAACCATGTCTGAAGATCGGAACGCCCACGGCAAGCACCCGGACTCCGCGGCTCCCGGCCTGTCCCGCCGTGGCTTCGTGCGCAACAGCGCACTGCTCGGCGGCCTCGCCGCCCTTGGCGGTGTCCTCCCCGCCGGCACGGCGGCCGCGTCGACCACCAGCTCTACCTCCGCCGTGCCGCGCGGCGGCGTGCGATCCGCAGCCGGCACGGTCGAGATCCCGAACCGGTACAACAAGCCGTTCTCGGTCGACGACGACGAGCTGTTCGTCTTCGCCGCCAACTTCAAGCCGTTCGAGCTCGGTGGTGACGACGCGGGCCGGGAGTCGACCCGGTACTTCGACACCGTCTTCGGCGACGCGATCCGGGCCAAGTTTCCGACCGTGAAGCTCAAGTACGCCACGTGGGACTTCCCGATCCGCTACGAGGACATCGCCAAGGCCGGCCGGGTCCCGGACCTGATCATCGAGGACCCGCGGCTGCGGATCGACCGCGACCTCGAGCCGCTCGGCTGGGTCCAGGACGTGACCGCGCTGGTACAACAGGCCGGCATCGACCTGACCGCGCTGAACGTCGCCTCGGTCGAGCAGGTGAAGTCGCGCTCCGACGGCGGGCTGTACGGCGTCCCGCTGTTCATCGACGAGAGCCTGCTGTTCTACAACAAGCTGATCTTCGACAAGTTCGGGGTCCGATACCCCTCGGTCGGGTCGACGTACGACGACATCTACAAGCTGGCCCAGAAGCTGACCCGGCAGGACGGGATCGACCACTACAAGGGCTACATGCAGCACCCGGACAACTATCTCGCGATGAACCAGCTCGGGCTCTATCCGTTCGTCCCCGGCTCCAGCGAGCAGCCGGCGCCCGAGGACGTCAAGGTCAACCTGACCAGCGCGGACTGGAAGAAGATCGCGAACAACCTGTACCGGTTCCTGATGATCCCGCGGAACAACTTCACCACCGTGGACGACTTCTTCAAGGGCGACATGAGCTTCCCCGGCCATCTGGCGATGGCGGTCAACAACCTGTCGAAGCTGAACGCGTACGCGCTCAGCCCGCTGTACGTCGAGGACGACGACGCGGCGCAGTACGCCGAGTGGGCCAAGAGCGTCAAGATCGGGGTCACCTCGATGCCGGTGCTGTCCCGCGGGTCGAAGGCGATCTACCAGCCTGACACCCGGGCCGCGTTCATCCCGCCGCAGTCCCAGCACAAGGATCAGGCGCTCGACGTCGTCAAGTACCTGGTCTCGGAGGAGATGCAGACCCGGATCTCGTCGTACGGCGTGAAGGCGGTGCTGCAGACCGACGCGGTGGTGAACGCGTTCGGTACCGCGATCCCGCAGCTCGAGGCGATCGACACGTCCGCGGTGTACTGGGGCGAGAACGCGGTGGTCAAGAACTACCAGAACACCGAGTACTGGGACATCCCGCTCTACAAGGTCTTCCGGCAGCACGTGCTCAAGGACGGCATGGACGTCGACTCGTCGCTGCTGGTCGCCGAGCAGCAGGACATCCCCAACTACATCAAGGCCCAGGCCGCCGCAGGACTCACATGGTGATCGATCCCCGCTTCGACGGCCGCATCCGCGAGGGTGCGGCCCTCCTGCCGACGATCCACCCGGGCGACAGCCATGCGGCCACCCTGGTCGAGACGCAGGCCGGCGATCTGCTGTGTGCGTGGTTCAACGGACCGGGGGAGGGGGAGCCGGACACGAACATCGTGCTGTCCCGGCTCCCCGCCGGCGCGGACACGTGGCTGCCACCGGAACAGCTGTCCGCTGACCCGGATCGATCCGAGCAGAACCCCGTCCTGTTCGTGGCTCCTTCAGGTGAGGTCTGGCTGTTGCACACCTCGAACGAGCCCCACGACCAGTCCACCTCGCGGGTACTCCGCCGTGTCTCGCACGACGGCGGCATCACCTGGGACCCCGGCACGGTGATGTTCGAGCGGGCCGGCAGCTTCGTCCGGAACCCGATCGTTGTGTTGAGCAACGGTGATTGGCTGCTCCCGGCGTACGACTGTGACAGATCCGCCGAGACCACGGTGATCCAGCTGAGCTCCGACCAGGGCGCGACCTGGACACGGATCGACCTGCCGGATGCGATCGGTCAGGTCCAGCTGAGCGCGATCGAAACCGCCCCCGGTGAGCTGCTCGGGTACTTCCGCAGCCGTGCCGCCGACCGGATCCACCGGTCGGTCTCCAAGGACAACGGCCGCACCTGGACCGCGCCGGAGCGGACCGCGTTGCCCAACAACAACTCCGCGATCCAGGTGCTGCGGCTGACCGACGGCCGGCTCGCGCTCGTGTTCAACGACTCGTCCGCCGAGCGGGACCAGTTCCGCTGGGTGCCCGACGGGAAGGGCGGCGTACGGCGGAAGACGCTGCGGACACCGCTCACACTCGCGCTGTCCGAGGACGACGGTGCCACCTGGCCGCACTGGCGGAACCTGCAGGTGCAGGACGAGGAGTATCGCGACAACGAGTTCGGGTACTCGTATCCGACGCTGTTGCAGACCCGCGACGGCCGGCTGCACGTCGCGTACTCCTACCTGCGCAAGACCATCAAGCACGTGATCCTGGCGCCGGAGTGGATCGAGGCAGGAGACCGACTTCCATGACTGTCGAGCGGTGGGGACTGCACGAGCTCACCCTGTCCGGACCCGCGGACGGCAACCCGTTCGCCGACGTGGAGCTCCGCGTCGCCTACCAGTACCGGAACCGGGTCGTGGTGGTCGACGGCTTCTACGACGGCGACGGGGTCTACCGCGCCCGGTTCTCGCCGGACCGCGAGGGGGAGTGGTCGTACGTCACGTCGAGCTCCGCGACCGAGCTCGACAGCCACCGCGGCTCGTTCCTGTGCACCCCGCCCGGCCCGGACAACCACGGTCCGGTCGGGGTGCGCGGCTCCCACCACTTCGCGTACGCCGACGGCACGCACTACGACTGCGTCGGGACGACCTGCTACCACTGGACCTACGAGTCCAAGGACCTGCAGGAGCTGACCCTCGCATCGTTGCGATCGGCCCCTTTCGACAAGGTGCGGATGTGTCTGCTGCCGACGGACGGAATGCGCCCTGAGCGGACCCCGTTCGGCGGCACGGCGCCGGGAGACGCGGGATCGACGCCGGGGCAAGTCGACGTCGATCGCTACGACCCGACCTTCTTCCAGCACTTCGAGGGCCGGGTCGCGGATCTGCTCGCGCTGGGGATCCAGGCCGACCTGATCCTGTTCCATCCGTACGACCGCGGGGTGTGGGGGTTCGACCGGATGACGCCGGCGCGGGATGCGGCGTACCTGCGGTATGTGGTCGCGCGGCTGGCGGCGTACCGGAACGTCTGGTGGTCATTGTCGAACGAGTACGACTTCAACCACGAGAAGACGATCGCGGACTGGGACCGGCTGCTGCAGCTGGTCCAGCGGTACGACCCGTACCAGCGGCTGCGGTCGATCCACAACGGGACCAAGATGTACGAGGTCTTCACGCCGTACGACTTCACCAAGCCGTGGATCACCCACCAGAGCGTGCAGCACTGGGACGGCGCCGAGGTCGCCGCGTGGCGGGCGTGCCCGAAGCCGGTGGTGATCGACGAGATCGGCTACGAGGGCAACGCCGGCCGCCGCTGGGGCAACCTCACCGCCGACGAGCTGGTCCACCGCTTCTGGCAGGGCATGAGCCTCGGCGGGTACGTCGGCCACGGCGAGTCGTTCGTCGACCGCGAGACGCGAGCGTGGATCTCGGTCGGCGGCCGCCTGTACGGCGAGAGCCCGGAGCGGGTCGCCTTCCTCCGCTCGGTGTTCGCCGCGCTGCCCCGGCGGGCCGACGGCGAGCTCGACACCGACCGCTGCGTCCTGCACTACCTCGGCGACCGCCAGCCGTCCGCCGCGGACCTGGAACTGCCCGGCGGCACGCCCTTTCACTTCGACCTGATCGACACCCAGGCGATGACCATCACCCCGATCCAGGGTGAGCACACGAGCCGCATCCGTCTCCCGTCCCGTCCCTACCTAGCTCTGCGAGGCACCCGATGACCGAGGTCGAACGCTGGGGCCTACTGGAGCTACCGGCAGACGGCCCGGCCACTGTCCGGTTCCACCACGAACACGGCGACACCGCCTACGCGGAGTCCTTCCGAACCGGCGACCAGTGGCTGATCCGTTTCATGCCGCAGGTGGAAGGCAGCTGGGACTACACCCTCGCCGATCGACAGCAGACCTTCACATGCACACCTGCGTCGACCCGGGGCCCGATCCGCCGCTCCGGATCCATCCTGCGGTGGGCTGACGGAACGCCGTACCATCCCCTCACCACCACCTGGTTGGGCCAGACCGGTGACCGGTGGACTGATGCGTGCCGCGCGATCGCCGCATCTCCGTTCAACCGGGTCCGGCTCCGCGCGGACGTGGAGCGAGTCGACGGGCAGGTCCGCGACCTCCTGGCCGTGGACGTCGCCGCCGAGATCCTCCTGCCCGCCGATGAGTCGGTGATCCGCACCGTGGTCAACCAGGTGGCGGCGTACCGCAATGTCACCTGGTGCCTCGACTCGACCCCCGACGCGCGCCGACTGGCCGAGCTGATCGCCGAATGCGACTCGAGCCACCACCTGATCTCCGTTCACGCCGCGCCGGAAGCGGTGGACCCCGGTCCGCCCTGGTTCACCTACCTCAGCGTCCCGTTGGAGAACCTGCGTGGTGTCTCGGCCCTCCGCCGCGACTACGCCAAGCCGGTCTTCGTCGACGCCTGCGGCTACGAAGGCGACGGCTCCACGCCCGACACCAGCCTCAGACCGGAAGAGCTGCTCACGCGGATCTGGGAGGGCACGGTTCGCGGCGCCCACGTCACCCACGGGGAGTGGTACGTCGACGCCGACGGCGGCCCGTGGTCAGCCGGCGGCATCCGCCCCAACGGGGTTGTCGCCCAGCGCCTCCGTCTACTCCGTGAGGTCTTGGACGGGATGCCCGATGATGTGGAGCCGATCGACGACTATCGTGACGCACCGACTCTCGCCGCACCAGGCTCCTACTACCTGCAATACCTCGGTGAACACCGCTTCCCCGACCGCACCTTCACGCTTCCCGCGGGCACTTATCAGGTGGAGGTCCTGGACGTCTGGAACCACTCCGTCCGCCGTACTCAGGAGACCGTCACCGACACCCTCACCGTCCGCCTCCCTGGCACCCAGTACCAGGCCATCCAGATCCGCCGGGCGACCTGATGCCCGCCCTCACCTCCGGCGACCGCATCGCCGAACTCCGCAGAACCCCGGCCGGAGTGGTCCTCCAGTTGGGCCTGACCACGCCTGCCACCTATCTGGAGCGACCGGTCGCCGAGTTGCTGACCTGCTCGTCCGGCCGGCCATGGCAGCCCAACACGATGCAGCCGGACGGATGGTGGATCTCCCGCCGCCCCGGCGAGCACCGGGCCGGTTGCCGGACCGGACCGGTCGCCGTCGAGATCCGGTTGTCCTTCGACGCGGCGGATCGCCTCAACCTCGAGCTCCGCTGGCGCAACAGCGGTCAACGGCGGCTGGGCGATCTCGCCGTCGGTCTGCTGCTCGACCTCGGTCGCCTCACCGACAGCCGGCTCACCATCCCCGGCCTGCTCTACAACGACAACCCGTCCGCCGACCCGGCCCGCGCCGTACCCCGGATCGGACCGGTGCCCGGCGGCGGTTTCGTCGCCGAGGAGGACCGCCTCCCGATCCCCGGCGTCAACGTCGAGTGGCGCTCCGGTCGCGAACGCCGCTGGGTCAGCGTCTTCTCCCGCCCGGAGGCTCGCCAGTCCGGAGACGGCCAGGTTCGCTACGGTTCGCTAGGCGTGATCCGCCAGGACGGGCCGGTGGTCGCCGCGCTGAGCGGCGTACTGATGTTCGACGGCAAGCAGGACGTGCGCTACGTCAGCAAGGCCGAGACCGAGTCGACGGAAGACGGCTACCTCACGCTGCGGCCCGGCGAGGTCTACACCCAGCGGCTGGTCCTCGACTGGGGTCCGCAGCAGGATCGCGGCCACGCCTTCCGGGAACTCGTCCGCACCGGTCGCTCACTCTTCACCGAGCCCGGCGCCCGGCCGCTCACCCTGGACGAGATCGTCACCCGCAAGTCCGTTGCCCTCGACAACAGGTGGCACCAGGTCGGGACCGTGGCCGGCTACACCAAGTTCAGCGACGTCGCGGACAACGGCCCGGCCAAGCCCCGGCACTTCCTCTACGGCTGGACCGGGCAGGCGCTGAAGCTCGCCTGGTGCGACGCCCGCCTCGGCTTCGAGACCGGCGACCGGACCAGGATCGACCGCTGCCGCGCGGCCGTCGAGTTCTATCTCGCCGGCAGCTCGACACGGACTCCGGGGCTGCGGCACAACGCCTACCAGGTCGGCAGCCGCCGCTGGACCAGCTTCCGTTCCGGCGGACGGGCGATGGTGTCCAGTCGCGCGTACGGCGAAACGATCGCGGACCTGGCCGAGATCATCACCCTGTTCCGCTCGTACGGTGAACCGGTGCCGCCCTCCTGGCCGGACGCCCTCGCCGGCGCGTGGTCGTTCCTCCGCACCGCGCTACTGCCCGACGGCACCTTCCCAATCGGCTGGCGTCTCGACGGTACTCCCGCCGCGACCACGGTGTCCGCGGCCGGCATCCCGTGCGTCCTCGCGGCCCTCAAGGCGTCGGCAGTCCTGGACGACTCCTGGCTGTTGTCTGAGGCAACGACTTGGCTGACCCGCTATCACGCTCAGCACGCGCGGACCTTCGACCGCCCGTTCGCTCGGTCCACCCTCGACGCGGCCTGCGAGGACAAGGAGGCGGGCATGTACTTCTTCCTCGCCGCCTACGAGTTGTACCGCCTGACCGGCGACGACCTCTACGCGTGCTGGGCCGAGGTGACCGCCGACTGGCTCCTCACCTGGGTCTACGTCTGGTCTCCCGAACTGGACCTCGACTCACCACTCCGCACCGCCGGCTTCAACGCGATTGGCTGGCCCACCGTCAGCGTCCAGAACCATCACCTCGACGCCTTCTTCCCGACGTACGAACTGCTTGCCTTCGGCATCGCCGTCGAGCGACCGGACTATGTCGCCGCGGCCGAGACGATCATGAACGCGATGGGTCAAGGCATCTGCGGCACACCGGGGGAATGGGGCTTCCAAATCGTCGGCGAACAGGGCGAGGCCTTCTTCCAGACCCACTGGCAGCGCCGAGGCCACTCCAACACCTGGAATCCGTCCTGGGTGATCGCCGTACCCCTGGCCAACGCTCTCCGGATCCGCGCGGGATCTGCTGAATGACCGACCACCGCATCACCGCGTACGGCGCCCGGCCCGATGACGACTGCACGGATGCGATCGAACGCGCAGTCCGGGCTTGCGAACTGACCGGTGGCCGGGTCGTGATACCGGACGGTGTCTTCGTCACCGGACCGATCCGGCTGCGCAGCAACGTCGAGCTTCACCTGTCGGCCGGCGCGACACTACGGTTCCGGACCGATCCGTCGGCGTACCCGATCGTCAGGACGCGCTGGCAGGGGATCGAGTGCTTCAGCCATTCGCCATTGATCTATGCGTACGACGAGGTGAACGTCGCGGTGACCGGGACCGGGACCCTGGACGGCGCGGCCGGGGTGGACAACTGGTGGGCCGACACCAAGCCGGTCGACGACTGGAACCTCCTGCTCCGGATGGTCTGTGATGATGTCCCAGTCGAGGATCGGGTCTTCGCGCCAGGGCACGGCTTCCGGCCGAGCTTCGTCCAGCCGTACAGCTGCCGGCGGGTCCGGATCGAGGATGTGCGGATCGTCAACGCGCCGATGTGGGTGGTGCACCCGGTGTTCTGCTCGGATGTGCTGATCCGTGGCATCACCGTGGACAGCCTGGGGCCGAACAACGACGGCTGCAACCCGGACTCCTGCTCGGACGTCGTCATCAGCGGCTGCTCGTTCGACACCGGGGACGACTGCATCGCGATCAAGTCCGGCCGCGACGCGGACGGTCGCCGGTCCGGCCGCCCGTCGGAGAACATCGTCATCGAGTCCTGCCGCTTCGGCACCGGCCACGGCGCCCTCACCATCGGCAGCGAAACCTCCGGCGGCGTCCGCAACATCCACGCCCGCGACCTCCACATCACCGGTCCCGCCGTCGACCACGCCCTCCGCATCAAGACCAACTCCGACCGCGGCGGCCTGATCGAACACATCACCCTCCACGACACCGTCGTCGAGTCCGTCACCACCTCCGCCGTCCTCATCGACACCCACCACGCCGAACCCACCGGCACCCATCACCCCGCCGTCCGCAACATCACCCTCTCCAACCTCCAGGTCCAGGTCGCCCCCCGAACCCTGGAGATCCGTGACACTCCCGAATCCCCTGTGCATGGCGTGAACTTCAGATGAACCGACACGAGACGGAGTGGTCCTGGTGACAACTGGCTGGGTGCTGACCGATCCACCGAGCGTTCCGGCGCTGACGCCGTACGACCTGCGTTGTGAGCACCGGGTGAACCCACTCGGCATCGGGACCGCCCGACCGCGGCTGAGCTGGCGCCTCGCGTCACCGGTGCGTGGAGATCGGCAGGAGGCGTTCCGAGTCCGCTTGGCGCGCAACGGCGTACAGGTGTGGGACAGCGGGTGGCGATCCGAGCAGCAGACGTACGTCGACCACGGTGGTGCACCGCTGACGTCGCAGACTGACTACGTGTGGCGGCTGGAGGTCCGGGACTCGGCGGGGCAGCACGCCGAGGCGTCGGCGACGTTTGCCACCGGCATCTTCCATGCGGAGGAGTGGGAGGTGCACTGGATCGAGCACGACTACGAGACCGATCCGTACTTCGAGCCGCCGGTCGACCGCGCGGAGCCGAGGACGGTGCGTCAGGCAACGATCGCCGCACCGCGCTACTACCGGCGATCCTTCGAGCTTCCGCAACCGGTGGTCCGGGCTCGCGTCTACGCGACAGCCCACGGCCTCTATCAACTGAGCGCCAACGGCCAACGGGTTGGCACCGACGAGCTGACACCGGGCTGGACGGACTACCGCGAGCGCCTCGCGTACCAGACGTACGACGTCACGCACCTGCTGCACGAGGGGGAGAACGTACTCGGCGCAGTGCTCGGTGAGGGCTGGTGGTCCGGATATGTCGGCTGGGACACCCGCAGCCACGCGCACCACTACGGCAAGAAGCCGCAACTGCTCGCTCAACTCGTGGTCGACCATCCAGATGGATCGCGCACAGTGGTCGCGACCGACGGGCGCTGGGTGGAACGGGTCGGACCGCTCAGGTTCGCCGATCTGTTGATGGGGGAGTCGTACGACGCCCGGCTCGAGCTCGGCGAATGGTCCAGTCCCGGGTACGACGCCACGGACTGGGCGCCGGCCGGAGACATGGGCGCCGACCTGTCGACTCTGATCGCGGCGCCCACCGAGCCGGTCCGGGTGACCGAGGATCTGCCGGCCGTCGGAGTCACACCGCGTGGCCCCGGTCGGTTCATCGTCGATCTCGGTCAGAACATCGCAGGCCGGGTCCGACTGCGCATCCGCAACGCATCCGCCGGCGATCGGATCCGCCTGCGACACGGCGAGATGCTGGAGTCCGACGGCGAGCTCTACACCGCCAACCTCCGCACCGCCGACGCGACCGACTACTTCGTCAGCGCCGGCGCCGCCGAGGAGTTCTTCGAGCCGATCTTCACCGTGCACGGCTTCCGGTATGTCGAGGTCGACGGCTACCCGGGTGAGTTGACGGTTGACGATGTGACCGGCCGGGCACTGCACTCCGACACCCCGGTCGCCGGACGGTTCGAGTGCTCGGACCCCGGCGTCAATCAACTGCTGAGCAACATCCACTGGGGTCAGCGCGGCAACTTCGTCAGCGTTCCGACCGACTGCCCGCAGCGCGACGAGCGGCTGGGCTGGACGGCGGATGCGCAGATCTTCTTGCCGACCGCTGCGTACCAGGCCGACGTACTGACGTTCTTCGACAACTGGCTCGGCGACCTGGCGGTGGCGCAGACCGATGAGGGCGCGATACCGGACGTCATCCCGCACGTCATCACCGGCCGGCACGGCACACCGGCGTGGGCCGACGCGGCGACCATCGTCCCGTGGACGCTCTACCGCATGTACGGCGACGAACGCGTCCTGCGGTCCGCATGGCCGGCGATGCGCCGCTGGGTCGACTACGTGCACCGCGCCAACCCGGATCTGATCTGGCGGAACCGCACCAGCGGGCACTACGGCGACTGGCTACAGGTCGGCGTACGCACCGACCGGGACGTCCTCGCCACGGCGTACTTCGCTCGCAGTGCCGAGTTCACCGCCGCGACCGCCCTCGTCCTCGGTCTCGAGGACGAAGCGGCGGCGTACGGCGAACTGCGGGGGCGGATCGCGGATGCGTTCGTGACGGAGTTCGTCGATGCCGAGGGCAAGGTTCGCGGTGACACGCAGACCGGATACCTGTTGCCGCTGGCGTTCGGGCTGCTCCCGGACGAGGCCGAGCAGGCGGCGGTGAAGCACCTGGTCGCGGATCTGGAGCGTCGTGGCCGATCCCTGACCACGGGCTTCGCCGGAGTCGCGTTGCTCTGCCCGATCTTGACACGGTATGGGCACGCCGACCTGGCCTATGAGCTCTTGCACGACGACCGGTATCCGTCCTGGGGCTACTCGATCAAGCACGGCGCGACGACGATCTGGGAGCGCTGGGACGGCTGGACCGAGCAGAACGGCTTCGGCCCCGTCGCGATGAACTCCTTCAACCACTACTCCCTCGGCTCGGTCGGCGAATGGCTGTACGCCGACGTCGCCGGCATCAGCCAGTCCCCGGACTCGATCGCGTTCCAGCACCTGGTGATCCGCCCCCGCCCAGGCGGCCGCCTGACCTGGGCCCAGGCCTCCTACAACACCCCCACCGGCCAAGTCTCAACCCACTGGAAGCTGTTGGACGACGAGATCCAGCTGGACGTGGTCGTGCCCCCGGGCGCGGTCGCAACCATCCACGTCCCAACCGCCCACCCAGACTCGGTCCGCGAGTCCGGCGTGGAGTTGGCTGGGGCTTCTCCAGTCGATGTGGACGTGGTGGGCCGTGCCGACAACGAACTGGTCTGCCGGGTCGGATCGGGCCGGTACACCTTCACGGCCCGGGCGCTCTAACACGGGCTTATCGGATCACCTGTAAACCCCGGGCTCGTCCGCAGCGGGTGAGGCTGCCGAGGGGCACCCCGCCTACCGTTGGTTCGGGCTCGATCGGCCTCGGCCCGGTCACGGGAAGGAAGAGGGTATGAGCGACGCCGTGCAGGTCAAGAGCCGGGCGGGTGGGGTGCTCGCGGCAACGTGCATCTCGACGCTCGTGGTGAATGCGAACACCTCGGCGGTCAGCATTCTCCTTCCCGCCATCTCGGACGACACCGGCACTTCGGTCGAGACGCTGCAGTGGGCGGTGACCGGCTACTCACTCGTCGGTGCCGCCGTGATCGTCACCTCGGGCTCGCTGGGTGACGTCTTCGGCCGCAGGCGGATCTTCCAGCTCGGCCTCCTGCTGTTCGTCGCGTCGTGCGTGCTGATCGCGCTCGCCGGGTCCGGCGGGATGGTGATCGCCGGACGTGTCATCCAAGGTGCGGCCGGGGCAACCATTCTCGCGTGCGGCCTGAGCCTGCTGACGGTCGCCAACGAGGGCGCCGCGCAACTGCGGGCGGTGTCGCTGTGGGGCGCGGCGGCGGCCGTCGGCGCGGCCGCCGGTCCGTTGCTGGGCGGCGTGCTCGTCGAGGTCAGCGGGTGGCAGGGGCTGTTCTGGATCGACGCCGGAGTGGCGGTGCTCTGCATGCTGCTGACCGCGGCGACGGTGAGCGAGTCGAGGGACCCGGATCGGCCGAGGACGATCGACTACGCCGGCACCGTGCTCATCGCGCTGACGCTGACGCCGCTCATCCTCGGGGTCACCAAGAGCAGCGACTGGGGATGGATCTCCTGGGGCACCCTGGGTTGCTTCGCGATCTCGATCGCGGCCGGATACGCGTTCATCGCCGTCGAGGGGCGGGTCGCCGTACCGCTGCTGGACCTCTCGCTGTTGCGCAACCGCGTCCTGGTGGGCTCGACCATCGCGATTCTCATCGGTGCGGGCACGATCAACGGGCTGATGTACCTGCTCAGCCTGTACTTCCAGGATCCGGCCGCCCTGGACTTCAGCCCGCTCCAGGCCGGCGTGGCGACGTTGCCGGCGACCGTCGGTCTCGTCGTCGTGGCGCCCTTCGTACCGCGGCTGGCGGCGAAGTTCGGAGGCCGGCAGACCATCGGCGCCGGCTTCGCCCTCACCACGCTCGGATTCGTCATCGTGGGCTTCGTGGGCGCTTCGTGGACGTACGCCGCGTTCGTGCTGCCGCTGGTTGCTATCGCCGTGGGTATGGGAATGTCCAACGGCCCGTCGTCGTCGGCGGCGACGGCGTCGGTACCGGAGAAGCAGGTCGGCGGCGCCTCCGGTGTCTCCAATATGGCCCGGTACGTCGGAGCCGCGGTGGCCACCGCTCTGGCCGCCACCATCTACGGCACGGTGATCGGCAACCAGACCGCCGACGGCAAGTCGCAGGGTGATGCTCTGGCCTCGGGCCTGGCCGCGGCCTCCTGGATGATGGCGATCTTCAGCTTCATCGGCGTTCTGATGGTGTTCGTGATCGGCCGGCACCGCATGGCGACCGGCACGTTGAACGACGCCGCCGCGGCAGCGGCCGCCCACACCCACACCCTGCCAACCTCGGCGACAGCCCGGCGAGCCGGCCCAGAACAAGGCTGAAGGCGAAGCCTGTATCCGGGAGGATCCATCGGAGCCGGCTCATCAGGGCGGCTGTCGGGGTGACGTGCCGTCGACCCGGAGGTCATCCTCCGCGGATGAGGCTCGGGAAGCTAGGCCGGTTCCAGACTGTCATCGGTGGCCTACTTACTGGGGCCCGCTGCGGAGGCTCTCTCTCATGGATGTACGAGTTCTACCTCGAGGAATGTCATGAGCGCAGCTGAGGTACCGGCCGACGGCACGGAAGCCGTTGCCGCTGGACGCACACGCGCCAGCACCCAGTGGATCTCGTGGGTTGCGCTGGCGATGATGACGACGAGTTCGGTGGCCAGCCTCAGGGCGGCGCCGACGATGGCGGTCTACGGCCTGGCGTGCGTCTTCCTCTACCTGCTACCCGCCGTCGTGTTCCTGCTGCCCACGTCACTGGTGTCCGCGGAACTGGCGTCCGGCTGGAACGGCGGCGTCTACCACTGGGTGTCCGAGGGCATCTCGAAGCCGATGGGCTTCTTGGCTGTGTGGTGCCAGTTCGCGATGACGATCTTCTACTATCCAAGCCTGCTGGGGTTCGTGGCGAGCACCCTCGCGTACGTGTTCAACCCAGAGCTGGCCACAAGTGGTGTGTGGACCGCGGCGGTCATCATCGTCGTCTACTGGTCCGGCGTCTGGGTCTCCTCGCGCGGCACCAAGGGCGTGGCCGGCCTGGCCAGCGGCGGTCTGATCATCGGGACGTTGATCCCGGGCGTCGTCCTGGTCACCCTCGGCATCGTCTTCCTTGGCCAGGGCAACCCCTCGGCCGCACCGATGACCGCCGACAACATCTTCCCGGCCTGGGCCGGCCTGTCGAGCCTCGTGCTCATCGTCAACAACTTCCTGTCCTACTCCGGCATGGAGATGAACGCCGTCCACGTGTCGTCGCTGAAGAAGCCGGCCAAGGAGTTCCCGAAGTCGATCTTCCTCGCGATGGGCCTGGTGCTGGCGATCTTCATCCTGCCCGCGCTGGCGATCAGCTGGATCGTCCCCGCCAAGGAGCTCTCGCTCACCGCCGGTGTCATGCAGGCCTTCGACGCGGTCTTCGCGAACTTCGGCTGGCAATGGCTGACGCCGATCGTCGGGATCATGCTGGTCACCGCATCCGTGGCCGGAATGCTGACCTGGCTGGCCGGACCCTCCAAGGGCCTGCTGCTGATCTCCCGCCAGGAGGGCTACCTCCCGCCGTACCTCCAGCGCCTGAACAAGAACGGCGTCCAGCAGAACATCCTGGTCGTCCAGGGCCTCCTCACCACCCTGATCGGCCTCGCGTACGCGTTCATCCCGGACGTGTCGAGCGCGTACTGGATCTTCTCGGTGATCACCACCCAGGTCTACCTGATCATGTACCTGCTGATGTTCGTCGCCGCGGTCCAGCTGCGCCGCAAGGACCCGGACCACGCCCGTGGCTACCGGGCACCGATGCTGGTCGGCCTGTGCGGCGTCGGGTTCGCCGCGTCGCTCGCCGCGCTGCTGGTCGGATTCATTCCTCCGTCGCAGTTCGAGTCCGGTAACCCCTGGGTGTACCTCCTGATCGTCGGCGGCGGCGCGCTGGGTCTCGGCCTGCTCGTGCCGTTCCTGTTCTACCGGCTGCGCAAACCCTCCTGGAAGCAGCCTGAGCCCGAGGCGGTGACTCCGTCATGACCACACCGGTCGAAACCCAGCCCGCACGCGAACGCTCGTGGATCTACATCACTGCCTGTGTCATCCTCGGCGTCCTGCTGATCGTGGGGCTGCTCACCTTCCGCTCCCAGAAGCAGACCAACGAGGCCAGCCAGAAGGCCGACAAGCTGATCGCCGCGCTCGCGGCGACCGGATCCCGCACCCCTGACAAGGACCAGATCGTGCGCGTGCTCGGGACCGACGGAGGCGCGACCTGCGAGGACCCGAACAACGCGCTGGGCCGGGCCGTGCTGTTCACCCAACTCGCCAACGGCGCCGCGGGCCCGGGGGCCAGGCCGGTCATCGTCGACAGCCGGGCGCTCAAGGGCCAGCTACTGATCATCCAGATCTACTGTCCCAACGAGCTGAACGACTTCCAGAGGTTCGTCGACGACCTCAAGACCGACGACGTGCTGGGCGACTGACATGGAGGACCTGCGGCAGCGCATCGCGGACCTGATGCCGATGGCACGCGACGAGCTCGCCGAACTCGTCGCACTGCGATCGGTGGCCGATCCCCGCCAGTACCCCGCCGCGGAGTGCGAGCGCACCGCCCAGTGGGTGCTGGAGAGGTTCGCGGACATCGGATTCACCGACGCCCATCTCGAAGAGACCGCGGACGGCAGCATGGCGGTCGTCGGATCCAGGAAGTGCACCCAGGCGGGCGCTCCCACCGTGCTCCTCTACGCCCACTACGACGTACAACCCCCGCTCGACGACGCCGCCTGGCACACGCCTCCGTTCGAGCTGACCGAGGTCGACGGCCGCTGGTACGGCCGCGGGGCCGCCGACTGCAAAGGCAACATCGTCATGCACCTGGCCGCTCTGCGGGCACTCGGAGACGAAGTCCCGGTGGACCTGAGGCTGGTCGTCGAGGGTTCCGAGGAGCAGGGCACCGGTGGTCTCGAGGCATTCGTCCCCGAGCACGCCGACCTCCTCCGTGCCGATGCGATCCTCGTCTGCGACACCGGCAACGCCGCGGTCGGCCACCCGGCGGCCACCGTGAGCCTGCGCGGCATGGTCAACGTCGTCGTCACCGTCGAGGCCCTCGCATCAGAGATCCACTCCGGGATGTTCGGCGGCGCCGCCCCCGATGCCCTCGCCGCCCTGGTGGCGATGCTGTCCTCGCTGCGTGACGGGGAGGGAAACACCACCATCACGGGGCTGGACAACACCCGCACCTGGTCGGGCGCGCCGTACCCGCCCGAGCAGTTCGCCGCGGACGCCGGGGTCCTGGACGGAGTCTCGCTGCTCGGCGACGGCAGCGTGTCCGACATGCTGTGGGCCAGGCCGGCGGTGACCATCCTGGGTATCGACTGCCCACCGGTGGTCGGCTCGGCTGCCGCCGTGGTCCCCAGGACCTCGGCACGGCTGAACCTGCGCATCCCGCCCGGCATAGCACCCGAGGTCGCGCAGCGTGCCCTCATCGAGCACCTGAACGCTGCCGCTCCGTGGGGGGTGCATGTCACGGTCGAGGTCGAGGCGAGCGGTGCTCCGTTCGAGGCATCCACCGACGGCCCGGCATACCGGGCGATGGCCAAGGCCATGCAGGAGGCCTACGGCCAACCGATGACAAGTCTCGGACAGGGAGGATCGATTCCCCTGTGCAACGTGTTCGAGGAGACCTACCCCGACGCCGAGCTCATCCTGATCGGAGTCGAGGAACCCTTGGCCCTCATCCACGCCCCCAACGAAAGCGTGGACCCGACCGAGATCGAAGCCATGGCCCTGACCGAGGCACTCTTCCTTCGGCACTACGCCTCCCTGAACAGCTGAGACGTCGGCGGCTCCGTGACCGGCTTCGACGTCGTGGTCCGCGTCGCCCGGCTCGCCCTGGCGTCCAGTGCCGAGGGCGTCGAGACGCTGGAGGATTCGGTCACCAAGGCGGCCTCGGCGTACGGCCTCGACGTCGACCTGGTGGTCCTTCCCGAGCAGATCCTGCTCACCGAGCGGTCGTCCAGGGAGGTCGGACGGGCGGCGGTGGTGAGGGCGACCCCCGGCATCTTCCGGCTCGACCAGGTGGCCGCCATCAAGCGCTTTCTCGTCCAGGTGCAGCGACAGCCGATGGACCCCGACGAGGCGTGCCGTCGTCTCGACGCGATCGCGCAGTCGAAGCCCCGTTGGCCCGCGTGGGCGCGGATCCTCGGGGTCGCGCTGTTCGCGGCGGGGTTCGCCCCGAGCGTGGTGGCGACCTGGAGCGAGGCGGGCGCGGCCGCCATCCTGGGGCTGGTCATGGGCGCGCTCGTCATCCTCTCCGCCGGGCGTCCCCTCGAAGGGCTGCTCCCGTTCTTCGGCGCCTTCATCGTCACCACGCTCGGCCTCACCGTGATGTCGGGCCTCGCCCAGACGACGGGCGTGACGCTCATGGTGCTGCCGGCCCTGTTCATCGTGGTCCCAGGCGACACTCTGTCCGCCGCCGCCGAGGAACTCCTGGGCGGCCGCCTCACCGCCGGCGCGGTGCGCCTCGTGTTCGGGTTCCTCACCCTCGGCCTGATCGTGATCGGCATCGTCGCGGCAACCGGTGTCACCGGCAACGGAGCCGCTCTCGCCGAGAAACTGCCCCCGCCGGAGCTTTCCTTCGTCGTCGTCCTGGCCGGGTGGGTGGTGTTCTCCGTGGGCCTGGTGCTCGCGTTCAACGCCGAACCCGGAGTGCTCGTCTGGTTGGTGCCGGGCGTGATCGGCACGTTCCTGCTCCAGCAGGGAGTGACCCGTCTCGCGGGCGCGGTCATCGGCACGCTCGTGGCCGGTACCGTGCTCGGTGCCTGCGGCAACCTGGTAGGCGCCCACCCTCAACGGCCGCCGCGCCTGATTCTGTTGCTGGGCGGGTTCTTCGTCCTCACCGTGGGCGGGGTCGGCGTCCGCGGCGCGACCGCCCTCCTCGGCGGGGACATCGTGACCGGGCTGCAGAACCTGTCGGACTTCGCCCTCCAGGTCCCGACCGTCGCCCTGGCGATCGCTGCCGGCGTCATCGTCAGCGACCGTTGGGTACGCCACAACCGCTCCCAGGTGGCCTGACCTGTTCGACCTTTGCCCGGGGCTGCGGGCTAGGTGTCCTTGTCGGCGCGGCGTCGCAACGGGCCGACCATGTGTGGGCCGGCGAGCCGGGTCTCCAATCGGCGCGCCTCACGCTTGAGCGGCTGCGCGAGGTACTGACCGAGGATCACGCCGGCCGCGAGCGCGAGCGCGGTGGCGAGCGCGGCGGCCAACTCGAGGACGCCGTCCTTACCCTCCGCGAAGAGGGCGAGCCCCCGGTAGATGTCGAGTCCCGGCAGGAGCGGCACGATCGCAGGGACCACCACGACGAGCGGCGGGACCCGGAACCGCCCGGCCACGAGGTAGCAGACCGCGCCGATGGTGACGGCAGCAACCGCCGAACCCCAGGTCCGGCCGACCTCCGACCTGTCGACGGCCAGCAGAACCCCCTGTCCGAGCGCCGCAACCAGGGCCACCGCTATCAGGGAGCGCAGCGGTGCGTACGACGCGAACGCGAAGGCCGCGGCGGCCAGGGCGGCGCCGAACACGGTGACCCCGACCTCCGCCGGGCTGGCCGCGCCTGGTGTGAAGGTGGTCAGGCCCACGCCGAGCATGTCGCCGACAGTGAGCCCGGCACCCACCCCGGCGATGATGCCCGCCGTGTTCAGCACGGCATCGATCAACCGGGCGCTGGCCGTGACCGGGAAGCCGGTCAGCGCGTCCTGGGTGGCACCCATGATGCCGACTCCCGCCAGGAGCATGACGATCCCCGTTGTGACGACGCGAGACGGGTCCACCGCGAGCTTCGTGGCCGAGGCGATCACCGCTACGAGCGTGGCCACGAAACCCCCCGCCGCCTGCTGGTAGAACGCCGGGATGCGGTGCAGGGGCAACAACAACTGGGTCCCGTCGATCGCGCAGGCCGCCAGGAACGCGAGCAGGCACACGACCGGGCCGCCGCCCAGAGTGAGCGCGATGCCGGTTCCCATCACGCCCCAGCCGATGGTCACCGCCCAGCGGCGTCGGTGGTGCCCGGTGGACACGATCCGGGCGACCTGGTCACGCGCCTCGCCCCGGGTGACAGCTCCGGCGACGAGGCTGTTCACCGTCTCGTTGACCTCGATGAGGTTCGCGTAGTCGACCGGGCGCCGGGTCACCCGGCGAACCTGAATGGCGGCCGGCTCGTCACTGGTGGGTTGGTGGCGCAGCGTCAGGTCTACGAAGGTCACGTCCGCGGTCACGTGGCGCACCCCGCACGCCTGGGTCACCGCCAGCATGGTGGCCGCCACATCAGCCGCTCCGGCCCCGGACGTCAGAAGGACCTCGCCGATCCGCAACGCCAGATCGAGCGTTTCGTAGATCTCGCGTCGCTCCGTCATGTCCCTGTCCGATCACGGCACCCCAGGTCAGGCCACGCACGCTCGGCGCAAGACCGACGACTCTTGCCAGGTAGCCATCGTCGAAGCCCCGGACCCCCGCGTCATCGTCCGGCATGGGTGAAGTGGGCCTGGACAAGGATGTGAACCGCGTGGTTCACTTTCTGTGTGAGTGACCTGTGGACCGCGGAGCTGTCGTCAGGAATTGTGGAGTATGTCGACACCGGCGGCGACGGGCCGGTCGTCGTGTTCCTGCACGGCTTGCTGATGGATCGAACGCTGTGGGACGAGGTGATCCCGAGCCTGTCCGCACGGTTCCGCTGCATCGCGCCGACCCTGCCACTCGGGGCACACAGGCACCCGCTGACGAACCAAGGAGGTCTCTCGCTCGACGGACTGGCCGCCACGGTGGTCGAACTGCTCGACCGCCTGGGCCTCGATCGAGTCACGCTCGTCGGCAACGACACCGGCGGTGCTCTCGCACAGGTCGTCGTCCGCCACTACCCCGACCGCATCGACAGACTGGTCCTCGCATCATGTGAGGCCTTCGACAACTTCCCACCAGGTCTGACCGGCCGCACGATCGTCACCGCCGGCCGACTCCCACCTGCTTTGTTCGGCGTCTTCATGCAGCAGTTGCGCTTGCGCGTCGTACGACGTTCGCCCATAGCGTTCGGCTGGTTGACCCAACGCGGCGACCCGGTCGTCCGAGGCTGGCTCGACCCGGTTCTCCACGACGCCGCCGTACGCCGAGACGCCGTACAGCTCCTGCGATCACTGGCCAAAGCCCGCCCCACCCTGGCGGCGGCATCTGAGAACCTGGCGAAGTTCGACCGTCCGGCCCTGGTCATCTGGGCCGCCGACGACAAGGTCATGCCGCCAGACCACGGACGCCGATTAGCAGACCTACTTCCGCAGGGCCGGCTCACAGTCATCCCGAACAGCTACACGCTCCTGCCTCTCGACCAGCCCATCGAATTCGCCAACGCAGTCGAAGCATTCCTCTGCCAACCCGCGTCCTAAGAGCTTCGAGGGCGGCGGCGTGGGGGACGGGAGGTGGAGGCTCGGAGTACTAGTTCGCCGGAGAGATGGGTGGTGGTGGGTGAGGGGTTGGGGGTGAAGCGAGCCCAGGCTTGGCGGCCTAGTTCTACTGTCGAGACGGCGTACGTCGTGAGGCCGGGGTCGGTGTGGGCGCTCATCGGGGCGTTGTCGATGCCGGCTACCGAGATGTCGTCGGGGACCGAGATGCCGAGTTCGCGGAGGCGGCTCAGGACGCCTACGGCTACGTGGTCGTTGAAGGCGATCAGAGCAGTTGGCTTGTGTTTGAGTGCCTCGTCGACGGCCGCATGCCCGTCGCAGAGGGATGAGCCGCAGGGGATGCGGATGACGGTCAGCCCAGCGGCCTCGGGTGCACGGAAGCCGCGTTGTCGTTGCTGGTCGGACCAGGCGGCCGTCGGCCCTTCCAGGTAGGCGATCCGCTGGTGGCCGAGCGACATGAGGTGTTCGCACAAGGCGCGTACGCCGAGGTGATAGTCGACGACCACGGAGCCCACCGAGGGGTGACGCAGTACCCGATTGATCAGCACCAGCCGGCGGGCCGCCTCCGCGACCTCCCTGAGCCGGGACGTGCTCATGCGTGGTGCACACAGCAGCACGCCGTCGACCCAGCGGGCGAGTTCGAGCGCGGACCGGTACTCCTGCTCCGGATCCTCCTCGGTGCCGGCGACCAGCGTGTGGTGGTCGTCGGCGGCCGCCTCGGCCGCGATGCCCTTCAGTATCTCCGCGAAGTAGGGGTTACCGAGGTCGGGCACCACGACGCCGATGGTCCGGCTGCTGCCGCGGAGAAGCGTTTGCGCCGCCGGGTTCGGCTGGTAGCCGACCTCCTGGGCGGCTGCGCGGACCCGCTCGGCGACCTGCGGCGAGACCGGTTTGCCGCCGCTCAGCACGCGGGACACCGTCGCCGTCGACACCTCGGCGAGGCGGGCGACGTCGTGGATCGTGGCACGGACGGTCGTCGCACGGTCCCTGGTCGGCTTTCTCACCGGATCATTGGACCACGTCCGCGCCGCGATCGCTGTCAGCGCAGTGATGTAAACCTTTTCCCATTTCGCCGAACTTCCGCACGGCAAGGTCTTGACGTGGCCGCGCCACGCTGCGACGGTAGCCGAGGAAAAGGATTACCCGCCCACCGCCCCGGGCACTCTGCCACGGCGGTCCGTGCGAGGAGAGACCACCGTGAGAAACCGCCTGTCCAGCCTGTTCTTCGCAGTTGTCCTCGTTGCCTGTGCGCTCACCTCCGCAGGTACGGCGACCTCGGCGACCGCCGCGGCGAACCCGGCGACGTTCGGCCCGTTCGACCCGCGGATCGAGTTGGACGGGCACTGGGGGCGAGACGACGACGTGGCGATCACGGTGAACTCCGGGTCCTCGCTCCGCTTCCGCTTCACCGGCGACCACCTAGGCGCCTGGTTCGACACCGCCTCGATCACGAACCCGGCCCAGCTGTACGTCGTGATCGACAGCGGAGATCCCGTCCTGGTCAAGGTCGACGAGGACCACAAGATCTTCGCCGAGAACCTCGACCCCAAGGTCGCGCACACCGCCGAGATCCTGGTCAAGGACGTCGACGAGTACGCCAACCGCTGGACCACGCCGCTCCAGTCCGGCATCGTCCTCGAGAAGATCGAGCTCGCGCCCGCCGCCCAGTTGATCCCACTGCCGACGACCGCCGAGCATCGCATCGAGTTCTACGGCGACTCGATCACCCAGGGCGTGATGGCGCTCTGTCCGGAGCTCGGCAGCGACTGCGCCGACGGCACCAAGAGCTACCCGCACCTCGTCGGCGAGGCGTTCGGCGCGGACACGAACCAAGTCGGCTTCGGCAAGCAGGGCATCCTGCAGCCCGGCCACGGCAACGTCGGCACCGCGGCCGAGTCCTTCGGCTGGGACCTGGCCGGCTTCCCGGCCGCACTTTCCGACCCGGGCGTCGTCGTGGTCAACTTCGGCACGAACGACGCGTCGTACTCGAGCGCCGAGTTCACTCCGGCGTACCTCGCCTACCTCAGCAAGATCAGGGCAGCTGACCCGGAGACCCTGATCGTTGCCCTCCGCCCCTTCAACGGCACGCACGCAGCGGACATCAAGGCCGCGGTCGCCGCCGCGAAGGACCGGAAGATCGTGTACGTCGATACCACCGGATGGCTGGGGCCGGACGACTTCAACGGCAGCACGCATCCCAGCGTCAAGGGTCACCAGGTCACCGCTGCCAAGCTGACCGCGGTCCTCGAACACCTCACTGGCTGGCACTCCACGCACCCGGGGGACACGGCCGCCGCGAAGCTGTCGCCACACGCTACGGCAGATGCCACCTGCTCGGACACCACGCTGACGATGACCTTCAACGGGCCGGTCCGGCTCGGTGTGCGCGGCAAGCTGCAGATCCACCGGGCCGGCGGCGAGGTCGTCGACACGATCGACCTCGCGGACCTCACGTCGTACCAGCGCTTCATCGGCGGAGCGCGCTCGGACTTCGGCGAGCTGCACACGTGGACCTACCAGCCGGTGGTCGTCGACGGCCGGACCGTCTCGATCCATCCACATGAGCGGCTGGCGCCCGGGCAGGTGTACTACGTCACGGTCGATCCCGGGTTCGTGGTCGGGAATCCGGGGATCGGCACCTGGAGGCTCCGGACCAAACAGGACCCGAGGACGGACAGCAGGCTGAATGTCGGCCCGGGCGAGGACTTCTGCACGGTCCAGGGCGCGATCGACTTCGTTGCGGTGGGCCACAAGGCACGCATCGACGTGGCACCGGGCCTCTACCGGGAGCTCGTCTACGTGCCGCAGACGAAGCCGGGGATCACGGTCGTCGGCGCGGGTGCCGGCCGCACGGTCATCGGCTACCCGAACAACAACCTGCTGAACGGCGACTACGCGATGGCGAACGTCCCGATCGAGCAGGCGTACTGCCCGCGGCGCGTGCTGGACCAGCCGGACCGCTTCAACTGCTGGCGGTCCGCGATGGGCGTCGACGCCGACGACTTCACGCTGGCGGACGTGACCGTGCAGAACCTGACGCCGTACCGCGGCTCGCAGGCCGAGGCGTTCCGTGGCAACGGCAACCGGATCGTCCTCGCGCGGGTCCGGATCCTCGGGTACCAGGACAGCCTGCGGTTGCAGGGCCAGGCCTTCGTGACCGGCAGCTACGTCGAGGGCGACGTGGACTTCGTCTGGGGGACCGGCGGCGTCTTCGTCCAGGATTCGGAGCTGAAGGCGTTGCACGAGGGCTACTACAACCAGGTCCGCAACAGCGACAACGGTCCCGGCAACATCTTCGTCCGGGTCCGGCTGACCCGTGGGCCCGAGGCGCCCGACGACAGCGTGTTCCTCGGGCGGGTCGAGCTGAGCCGCTTCCCGACCAGCCAGGTGGTCTTCATCGACTCGGCGATGGACGGCCACGTGAAGCAGGCCGGCTGGCAGATCACGAGCCCCAACGACTGCGCGGCCGCCGGGCAGGTCCGGTTCTGGGAGTACCACAGCACCGATCTCGCCGGCCGCCCGCTCGACACCAGTGCCCGACTGGCGTGCTCCCGCCAACTCAGCGACGACGAGGCGGCGCGGTTGCGCGACCCGTCCGCGGTGTTCGGCGGCTGGCACCCGGTTGTCCCCGCCCCGAAAGGTGAACAAGGATGAGCCCAGTCAACCGTAGAACCGTTCTCGGAGGAGCTCTCGCCGTGACCGCAACCACCGCGACCGGCTGGCCCGCGACCGCCGCTGCCGGCACGCCCGCTGCCGGCACGGCCCCGGCGGGCCGGGTGCCGCCGCGCCCGGTCGCGCCGGTGAACGCGGAGATCGCCGCCGCGCACAGTGCGGCGTACAAGACCCTGCCCGAGGTGGTCGTCGGCGTCGACGTCGAGGACCTGATGAAGATCCACACCGCCGCCGACGCGGATGCCCTGCGCCCGCAGCTCGTCGCGCAGGTCTGGAAGGACACCGGCGTGCTCCCGACCGGTCTCCCGACGGTACGACGTGATGTCGGTGTCCCGGCCGAGTTGCCACCATTCACCGGCGTACGGCGCTACGACCGGCTCGAGGTGGAGATGCCCTTCGGGTACGTCGCCTCCGTGTTCGTACTCGAGCCCGCCCAGAGCAACCACCGCCGGGTCGCGTTCTACCACAACGGCCACGGCGAACCACTCGACACGATGCAGCGGGTCGCCCAAGGGCTCCTCGACCACGGCTACACGGTCCTGCTGTTCGCGATGCCCTTCTACCACTGGAACCCGAAGACCCTGCAGGATCCGGCGGACCCGTCGGTCATGCAACAGCCGTCGCACAACGACCTCCCGCAGTGGGAGTCCGCCGCGTACTCACCGCTCGCCCTGTTCCTCGAGCCCCTCGCGGTGGCGATGAACCACGTCCAGGCGACATACCGGCCGCCGTCGGTGCAGATGGTCGGCCTGTCCGGCGGTGGTTGGGCGACGACGATCTACCCGGCGCTCGACCCGCGGATCACCCGGTCTTACCCGACCGCCGGCTCGTTGCCGTTCTTCGTCCGGCCCGGCTCACCGAAGCCCAGCCCGACGCGGGGTGACTGGGAGCAGCGGCAGGACATGCAGCCCGGGTTCTACGGCCTGGCCGACTTCCCGGACCTCTACGCGCTGGCTGCGACCGGGCCGCATCGACGGCAGCTCCAGATCCTCAACCGCTTCGACGAGTGCTGCTTCAACGGCGTCGGCCACCGCTCCTACGAGGCCGCGGTCCGGCAGCGGATCGCCGTGATCGGGACAGATGCCGTCAGCAACGAGTCGAACGGGCATTGGGAGCTGCTCGAGGATGCCACCCACGGCGAGCACACGATCAGCCCCTATGCGCTGTCCGTCATCCTGTGGGACCTCGACATCCACTGCGCCCACCTGCCCTGAGTCAACGGAGCTGGTGTACGTCCGTGATCGGGTGCCCGTTGACGGTCACCCGATCGAAGCTCAGCGCGGCGTACTGGACCGTGCTGGGCGCGTCGACGGTGAAGCTGCAGTCGATCAGGCGGAAGTCCTCGATCGGCGAGCGGCGGTAGCCGCGGAGCATCAGCGCGTTCCGGGCGTGCTGCACGGTGACACCGCGCAGCTCGACGTTCCGGACGTACGGCGTGAGTGGGCCGGTGTCACCCTCGCCGCGGAAGAAGTTGCACTGGACAACCTCCTTGGCCAGGTTGGAGATCGAGAGATCACGAAGGTAGACGTTCTCCGCGAAGCCGCCCCGGATCGAGTTGGTCTTGATGTACAGACCGAAGTACAGCGACGGCCCGCCGATCACGCAGTCGCGGACGAACACGTTCCGGATGCCGCCGGTCAGGTCCGAGCCGAGCGTGATCGCGCCGTACTTGACCCGCAGCACGCACTGCTCGATCAGGATGTCCTCCGACGGTACGTTCACCCGCAGCCCGTCCGCCTCCCGGCCGGACTTGATCGCGATGCAGTCGTCGCCGGCGTCGATCGTGCAGCCGCGGATCAGCACCGATCGGCAGGACTCCAGGTCGATGCCGTCGTTGTTCGGTCCCTGCGAGTCGATCACCACGTCCCGCACGGTCACATTCCGGCACAGGACCGGATGGACCTGCCAGAACGGCGACCGCACGATTGTCACACCTTCGATCAGGACGTTGGTGCAGTCGTACGGCTGGACGAAACTCGAGCGCAAGTGATACCCATCGCCGTACACCCGCTCCGCCAGGGGTACGCCGAAACACGCTTGCTGCCGGAGTTGCGCGAAGTCCTCGTCACACTCGTGGAACCAGCCCCACCAGCTGTCCCAGCCCGCCTGACCGTCGAGCGTGCCCGACCCGGTGACGGCGACGTCGGTGCATCCGTTCGCGTAGATCAGCGGTGAGTAGTTGTAGACCTCAAGGCCTTCATAGCGCGTCTCGACGACAGGCAGGTAGTCCGACGGATCGGTGTTGAAGAGCAGGGTCGCACCCTCGGACACGTGCAGATTGACGTGCGACCTCAGGTGGATCGCCCCGGTCTGCCAGGTCCCCGGTGGTACGACGACTCTGCCGCCGCCGGACTGGTGACACGCGCGGATCGCGCGGGCGATCCCCTCCGTGGCGTCGGTCGCGGTCGCGCCGTACGTCGTGATCGGAAAGTCGCGATCGGGAAAGACCGGTGGTCGGACGTCGGCCCGGATGCGGTCGGCGTCCGACCAGCCGGCCGTCACAGCAGCTGCGCCGGATCGGTGATCCGCGGGCCATTGACGGTGAAGTTGCGGAACGACATGTCGACGTCCTGGATCTCGCTGACGTCGTCGATGCTGGTGAAAGTGCAGTCGATCAGCCGGAAGTCCTGGATCGGTGAGCGCGGGTAGCCGAACATCGAGAACGCGTTGCGGGCATGGCCGACGGTGATGTTGCGCAGTTCGACGTTGCGCACCCGCGGCGTCAACGGCCCGGTGTCGCCCTCGCTGCGGTAGAAGTTGCAGGAGACGACCTCCTTGGTGAGATTCGAGATCTGCAGGTTGTCCAGGTAGATGTTCTCGGCGTAGCCGCCGCGGACCGAGTTGGTCTTGATGTAGAGGCCGAAGTACAGGTTCGGGCTGCCGATCGTGCAGTTGCGGACGAACACGTTGCGCACGCCGCCGGTCATCTCGCTGCCGATCGTGATCGCGCCGTACCGGATGTTCAGCGTGCAGTTCTCGATCAGGATGTTCTCCGACGGCACGTTGACCCGCAGGCCGTCGGCGCCGCGGCCGGACTTGATCGCGATGCAGTCGTCGCCGCAGTCGAGCGTGCAGTCCTGGATCACGACGTACTGCGAGCTCTCCGGGTCGATGCCGTCGTTGTTCGGGCCGCGGCTGTCGACGTGGACGCCGCGCACGGTGATGTTGCGCGACAGCACCGGGTGGATCTCCCAGAACGGCGACCGGAGGATCGTCACGTCCTCGATCAGCACGTTGCGGCAGGACTGTGTCTCGATGAAGGCCGCCCGCAGGAAGTGGCCGGCGCCGAACACGCGATCCTGCACCGGTACGCCGTCCTCCGCCATTTGCTGCAGTGCCTGAGCGTCGGGGCTGGACGGACCGACCCAGGACCACCAGGTCTCCCAGGTCGCCCCGCCGTCGAGGGTGCCCTTGCCGGTGACGGCGATGTTCTCGCAGTCGCGGGCGTAGATCAGCGGCGAGTAGTTCATGCACTCGGCACCCTCGAAGCGGGTCAGCACGACCGGGAGATACTGCGCCGGGTCGGTGCTGAACAGCAACGTCGCGCCCTCGGACACGTGCAGGTTCACGTTCGACTGGAGGTGGATCGCGCCGGTGCTGAAGGTCCCGGCCGGTACGACGACCCGCCCACCGCCATCCCGGTGACATGCCTCGATTGCCGCCGCGATGGCTGCGGTGGCGTCCGTGGCGCTGTCCGCGACAGCACCGAACGAGGTGATCACGAAGTCACGCGGGCGGAAGTGTGGTGGCCGAGTGTTCTGCAGGATCTTGCCGACCTGTCCCCAGCCCGGACCCGGGTCGTCAGGTGCGGTCGCAGGCAGGTCGGCGCCGAGAGCAGGTCCGGCGACGAGGCCGGCGGCGGTCGGGGCGAGGGCTGCTCCGGCGCCGAGCCGGAGGAAGTTCTTGCGGCTGAGCTTGTCCATGCAGACTCCTTCAGTTGTCGGCGCGGGCGCCGTTGATCCAGACCTGGTCCAGCCGGAGACCGTCGACGTACTGGATCGAGTTGTCCTCTTCCATCGCGTCGAAGCGGCACTGGTGCAATCGGATGTCGCGGAGCGGATCGTCAGGGAGGCCGAGCAGGTTCAGCGCGCGCGGCGCCGCGGCCGCGGTCAGCTGGCTGATCGTGATGCCGTGGACGCCCGGCGGGTAGGCGCCGGTGGTGACGTTCGCGTAGTTGAGCACGATCTCGATCACCGAGTCCGCGGCCTGACCGACGGTCACCCGGCGTACGTCGAGGTTCGCGATCGTGCCGCCGCGGTCGGGGTTGCTCTTGATCCGGATCGCACGCTCGAGATTCGGGCTGCTCATCGTGCAGTCGCGGACGAAGATGTCCATGACGCCGCCGGTGGTCTCGCTGCCGGCCGTCACGCCGCCGTTCCCGTCGGCCATCTCGCAGTCGCGGACGACGGCGTACCGGGTCGGCACGTTCACCCGGCGGCCGTCGGCGTCCTTGCCGGCCTTGAACGCGATGCAGTCGTCGCCGGTGGAGATCGTGCAGCGCTCGATCAGGACGTCGGTGCAGGACTCGGGGTCGATGCCGTCGTTGTTCGGACCGTGCGGGCTGTCGACGGTGACGCCGCGGATGGTGACGTTGCGGCACAGCACCGGGTGGATGTTCCACATCGGGGAGTCCTTGACGGTGATGCCGTCGAGCAGGACGTTCTCGCAGCGGTTGAACTGGAGCAGGTTCGGCCGCAGGTAGTGACCGGCGCCGAACATCCGCTCCTCGACCGGCACGCCGTCGGCCGCCAGCTGGATCAGCAGGGTCTTGTCCGGCGACTCGTTCGGCGGTGGCCCGCTGGTCCAGTCCCACCAATGGTCGGCGTCGGCCCGGCCGTCGAGCACGCCGCTGCCGGTGACGGCGATGTCGCGTTGTCCGTAGGCATAGACGAAGGGGGAGTAGTTGTAGCACTCGGTCCCTTCGTAGCGCGTGGGGACTGCCGGCAGATACGCGGCGGGATCCTGACTGAACGCGAGCCTGGCGCCTGCGGCCAGCTGCAGGTCGACCCCACTCAGCAGGTGGACGGCGCCGGTCCGGTAGTCACCCGCCGGTACGACGACATGGCCGCCGCCGCGCCGGTGACACGTCTCGATCGCCGCCCGGATCGCCGCCGTACAGTCGGTCGCGTCGTCACCGACCGCGCCGAAGCCGGTCACGTCGTACCAGCGGTCGGGGAAGTGCGGCGGCTTGATCCGCCGCAGGATCGCGGCGACCTGCGCGTCGGCGGAAGGACGGCCTGCGGCGGCCGGGGCGGTACCGCCGCTGACGATCGCGAGAGCTCCACCGGCGAGCAGGAGGGTACGGCGGCGAACTGGGGCGGACATGCGCGGCCTCCTCGAATGCAAACGATTGCAACCGATCGTGCCCGGGGCCGGCCGAGGTGTCAACGGCTGGCGCGGACGAACTCTTGACCGGCTCGGGATCTGCTGGATACTTGCGAGGCAAAGGTTTACCTGCTCACTGGATCGGAAGGTGCCCGCCCATGCATCCCACTCGCCGTCAGGTGCTGCGACTCGGAGCCGGTGGACTAGTTGCTGCAGGCACCGGACTTCCGACGGCGGCGGCCGCCGCGGGAGGTGAGGGCGGCCGAGCCGCCACCGGGCGGAGTGAGGCGGCGGTTCGGGCCCGGATTCGGCCACCGCGGTTCCCGGATGCCTGGTTCCTGATCACGGATCACGGCGCCACGCCGGAGGACGCGACCGCCGGGATCGCGGCCGCGATTCGTGCGTGTCATGCGGCCGGCGGTGGGCATGTCGTCGTACCGCCCGGAGTTTGGCACACCGGAGCGATCGAGCTCCTCAGCAAGGTCGACCTGCATCTCCAGCGTGGGGCGACGTTGCGGTTCAGCACCGATCCGGCCGACTATCTGCCGATCGTGCGGACGCGGTGGCAGAGCGTGGAGGGCCGGGGTCGGTGGGATCCTCCAGCGCGGCAAGGCGGAGCTGGGCGACAAGACCATGTACGACGCCTGGGCGCCGGCCCTCGACGCGTACGACGCTGCCGTGGCGGGCGGATCGGATCTCGCCGGTGCGCTGACCGCGTCGGCGGAGGCAGCCGCCAAGGGGCGTGTACAACTACTCGGCGCTGATCCGCGCGGAGGGGCAGACCGACATCGGCATCACCGGTGAGGGCGTGCTCGACGGCGCCGGGGACAACGAGCACTGGTGGTACCTGATCGGCAGTGGTCAGTACGGCTGGCACACCGGCCTGCCGAACCAGCGGACCGACTGGGCCGAGCTCGAACGGATGAACAACGAGCAGGTCCCGGTCGAGCAGCGCGTCTTCGGTGACGGCCACTACCTCCGCCCGAGCTTCATTCAGCCCTTCCGCTGCACGAACGTGCTGATCGACGGCGTGACGGTGATCAACGCCCCGATGTGGACCATTCACCCGCTCGAGTGCCACAACGTCACCGTGCAGGGAGTCACTGTCCACAACCTCGGTCCGAACGGCGACGGCTGCGATCCCGAGTCGTGCACCGACGTCCTGGTCCGGGACTGCACGTTCGAGACCCACGACGACTGCATCGCGATCAAGTCCGGCCGGGACGCGGACGGCCGCCGGCTCGGCCTGCCGTCCCGCGGGATCATCGTCGAGGACTGCACGTTCGTCAGCGGCGGCGCGGCGGTCGCGGTCGGGAGTGAGATGAGCGGCGGGGTCGAGGATGTCTGGGTCCGCCGGCTGCGCATGCCGGCCGACCCGAGCGCGGACGAGGCCTGGCTGCAGTGGGTGCTGTGTGTGAAGTCGACGTCGACGCGGGGCGGGTACGTGCGCAACGTCAGCGTGCACGACGTCGATTCGCGGGCGTGGATGTATCGTCCGTTGGAGATCACCTTCAGCTACCAGGGTGGAGGGGACCAGTCGCTGTTTCCCGACGTGCGGGATGTCCGGTTCGACCGGGTCCGGGTGGCCCGAGCCGAACGGGCGTACCGCATCGTGGGAGCGGAGACCCGGCGGATTCGTTCCGTCGCGATCACGAACAGCCGGTTCGGGGTCGTCGCGGCGCAGGCTGTCGTACAGTACGCCGACGACGTGACGATCCGGAACGTGCGGATCGGCGACACATAAGGACACGAGGGGCGGAGCGTGGCGGAGCGGGTTCGGCTGATCGACGTGGCGCGCGAGGCGGGCACGTCGGTGTCGACGGTGTCCCGGGCGCTGAACGGTTCAGACCTGATCTCGCCCGAGGTGGTCGCCCATGTGCGCGCGGTGGCGGGTGAGCTGGGCTATCGCGCCGACAAGCGGGCACAGGAGTTCAAGCTGGGCCGGCCGTTGACGGTCGGGGTGACCGTGCCGGACCTGACGAACCCGTTCTTCTCCGAGGTCCTGAAGGGTCTTGCCGCCTCGGCGCGGGCCGGCGGCTACCGCCTGCTGATCGGGGAGAGCGGCGAGGATCCGGCCGAGGAGCTGCGGCTGGTCGAGGAGCTCGTCGACCACTCCGGCGCGCTGGTCCTGTGTAGTTCGCGCCTGACCCGCAGCGGCCTGGAGAAGGCGCTCGCGCTGCCCGTCCCGGTGGTGTGCATCAACCGGACGGTGAAGAACGCGGGCGCGGTCGCGATCGACTACCGCGCGGCGAGTCGCCTGCTGCTCGAACACCTCACCGGTCTAGGCCATCGCAGGGTCCTGTACGTCGGCGGCCCGGCTGCCTCCTGGTCCGATGGCGAGCGCCGTCGGACCTTGCGTCGTACCGCTCGTGCTCTCGACGTCACGCTGGACGAGATCGACGGCGGCTGGGCCGGGAACCACGGGTACGACGCGGGCCCGACCGTACTGCGGAGCCGGGCGACCGCGGTGATCACCTTCAACGACCTGGTCGGCGTGGGCCTGCTCAGCTGGATGCACGACAACGACGTCGAGGTCCCGGCCGAGCTCTCGGTCGCGTCGTACGACGACATCCCGATCGCGGCGTACGCGCGGCCGCCGTTGACCTCATTGCGGAACGAGCGGGCCCGGTTGGGGGAGCTGGCCTGGCAGCAGCTCACCACCCGTCTCGCCGGCAACGACTGGCCGCCGCCGGATCTGCTCACGCCTGAGCTGATCATTCGGGCCAGCACCGGCCCTGTCCGGCGCCGGGCTCGGATCCGAGCGCACTGAGGCCTGTGTGCAAACGATTGCACACAACAGGTGGGGTCGGCTAGCGTTGGGTCATGCTGCCGCCACGTGTCGTGCTGGGGACGGCCTACTACCCGGAATACCTGCCGCCTGAGCTCGGCGATCGGATCGGCACCGACCTGGACCTGATGGCGGCCGCCGGCATCACTGCGATCCGGGTGGGCGAGTCGGTCTGGTCGACGTGGGAACCGCGCGACGGCGTCTTCGAGCTCGAATGGATCCGCCCGGTGCTCGACTGTGCCGCTCAGCGCGGGATCGACGTCGTCCTCGGGACTCCGACGTACGCCGTCCCGCCGTGGCTGCAGCGGGCGCATCCGGAGATCGCGGCCGAGCGTCGTACCGGGGAACGGGTGCCGTGGGGGATTCGTCAGGAGATCGACTACGGCCACCCGGTGTTCCGGTTCCATGCGGAGCGGGTGATCCGGCGGATCGTCGAGCGGTATCGCGACCATCCGGCGCTGATCGGCTACCAGGTCGACAACGAGCCGGGAGTGTTGCTCGCGCACAACGAGGGCGCGTTCCAGGCGTTCGTTGCGCGATTGCAGGAGCAGTACGGCGACGTCGAGGCGCTGAACGAGGTGTGGGGACTGACGTACTGGTCGCATCGATTGAGCGACTGGTCGGAGTTGTGGCGCCCGGACGGGAACAGCACGCCGTCGTACGACCTGGCCTGGCGACGGTTCCAGGCGGAGCGGACGACCGAGTTCATCGGGTGGCAGGCGGATCTCGTCCGGGAGTTGCGGCGGCCGGAGCAGTTCGTGACGACGTGCCTGGCCTACGACCGGCCGGCGGTGGCCGACGTGCCGCTGACCTCGCGCCTTGACGTTGCTGCGGGCAACATCTACGTGGATGTCCAGGACGGGCTGGAGCGGCCGGCCCGGCCGCCGCGGCTCGACGTCGGCTGGATCGGGCGCAGTGTCGCCGAGCTGTACCTGGCGGCGGACCGGGTGTACGGATCGCGAGGCGAGCCGTTCCTGGTCACCGAGACGAACGCGACGTCGATCGGCGGGTCGCATCAGAACCGTCCGCCGTACGACGGTCAGCTGCGGCAACTCGCGTGGGCGATGGTGTCCCGTGGCGCGCGGATGGTCGAGTACTGGCACTGGCACTCGATCCACCACGGCGCGGAAACCTTCTGGGGCGGCATCCTCGGCCACGGTCTCCAACCGGGACGCGTGTACGACGAGATCGCGACGATCGGCGCCGAGTTGGCCGCGGCCGGATCAGCGGTGGCCGGCTTGCGGCCGGACGTTGACGTGGCGGTCGTGTGGTCGACGGAGAGCGATTGGGCGTTGCAGTTCCAGCCTCCGCTGGCGCATCCAGGTGGTGCTCCGGACAGATCGTCGTACCGGACGATTGTCGGCGCTTTCTACGCCGGCGTACTCGATGCCGGACTGCGGCCGGGGGTCGTGCCGATCGAGCGGCTCGATGGGGATCCGGCAGCGCTGGTGTCGCAGTATCCAGCGCTGGTAGCTGCCGCGCTGTACATCGCCTCGGACGAGCAACTGGACTGGCTGGTCGCGTACGCGCGGGCTGGCGGTCATCTGATCGTGGGACCGCGGACCGGCTACGCGGACCCGGAGGCCCGCGCACGGGCCGAGGTCGCGCCGGGGCGGCTGCGGGAGGCGGCCGGGGTGCACTACTTGGAGTACGAGAACCTGCTCGACGACGTACCGGTGACCGGCTTGAACGGGCACGCGAGGCGATGGGCCGAGGCGTTGATCGTGGACGACGCCGAGCCGCTGGCGTGGCTCGAGCATCCCCGCGGTCGGCCGATCGTCACCACGAAGCGGTTCGGTGCGGGCCGGGTCACGTACGTCGGCACGGTGCCGGATCCGGCGTTGGCTGCTGCCATCCATGGGAAGTCCGCCACCTGGGCTCCATCGGTCACCGCGTTGTCGGCGGTGAACTCCGCGGGGGAGCGGCTGTGGTTCGTGCACAACTGGTCTGGGGCAGAGGTGGCGGTGAAAGGGCTCGAGCTCGGGCCATGGGATGTGCAGGTGCTCAGAGAGGACAGCGGATGTATTTCGAGGATCTGACGCCTAGCACCGGATGCCGGGAACCGCGGGCCTGGCTCAGGTCGTCGCGACCGCGGCTCGGCCTGAACGGGCGGTGGAAGTTCGAACTGTGGAGTGGCCCGGCCGACGCCCCACCGGTGCCCGATGCCCGCGAGGACTGCGGCGAACTGGAGATCCCCGGGCACTGGGTGCTGCAGGGCCACGATCGGCCGCGGTACACGAACACCGCCTTCCCGTTCCCGATCGACCCACCGCGGACGCCGGACGTGAACCCGACCGGCGACCACTGGCGCTGGTTCGACCTCCCGGACGACTGGCCGGCGGACGGCGCCGTACTGCGTTTCGACGGGGTCGACTCGTGCTTCAAGGTGTGGCTGAACGGGACTGAGGTCGGCACGGCGAAAGGGAGCCGGCTGCCGAGTGAGTTCGACGTCGGCGAGTTGCTGCGGCCTGGACGGAACCTGCTGGCGGTGCGGGTTCACCAGTGGTCGTCGGGCAGCTACCTCGAGGATCAGGACATGTGGTGGCTGCCGGGCATCTTCCGCGACGTGACGCTGCTCGCCCGCCCGTTGATCGACGATGTGTTCGTGCATGCGGACTACGACCACCTGACCGGCTCCGGGAGGTTGCTCGTGGAGACCGGGGCCGGCGGGGTGGTGCGGATCCCGGAGCTCGGGATCGAGATCGCGGCCGGTGTGCCGGTGACGATCCCGGTCGTCGAGCCGTGGTCGGCCGAGGCACCACGGTTGTACGACGCGACCTTCGCCGTACCCGGGGAGACGGTCGAGCTGCGGATCGGCTTCCGGACCGTCGCGATGACCGACGGTCTGCTCACCGTCAACGGCCGGCCGCTGTTCTTCCGCGGCGTGAACCGGCATGAGCACGACGAGCGCCGTGGCCGCGCGCTCACCGTCGACGCGATGCGGCAGGACCTGGTGCTGATGAAACAGCACAACCTCAACGCGGTCCGGACCGCGCACTATCCGCCGCATCCCGCGTTCCTCGACCTGTGCGACGAACTCGGGCTGTGGGTGATCGACGAGTGCGACCTGGAGACCCACGGGTTCATCTACACCGACTGGCGCGGGAACCCGGCCGACGATCCGGACTGGGCCCCGATGATGCTGGACCGGATGCACCGGATGGTGGAGCGCGACAAGAACCACCCGAGCGTGATCGTCTGGTCGCTGGCCAACGAGAGCCACCGCGGCCGGAACTTCGGCACGCTGGCCGGCTGGACCCGGGAGCGGGATCCCGGCAGGGCCGTGTTCTACGAGCGGGACCGCAGCTACGAGTTCTCCGACTTCTACAGCCTGATGTACACGCCGCTGGAGGATCTGGAGGCGATCGGCACCCGCACCGAGGACGTGCCGGCGGAAACCGCCGACGACCCGGCGCTGGAGACCCGCCGCCGCGGGCTGCCGTTCGTCCTGGCCGAGTACGCCCATGCCATGGGCAACGGTCCCGGCGGGCTGGCCGACTACCAGCGGGTGCTGGAGCGGTACCCGCGGCTGCAGGGCGGCTTCGTCTGGGAGTGGATCGACCACGGCTTGCTGTTGCCCGGAGCAACCGATCATGTGTACGGCGGGGACTTCGGGGAGCGTGTCCACGGCGCGAACTTCTGCATCGACGGCCTGCTGTTCCCCGACCGCACTCCGTCGCCGGGGCTGATCGAGTACAAGAAGGTGATCGAGCCGGTCCGCATCACGGGGACCGAGCCACTCACCATCCACAACCTCCGCACCTTCACCACCCTCGACGACCTGGAGTTCGTGTGGTCGGAGGAAGTGGACGGAGTCGAGGTGCGAGCCGGCCGCCTGGAGGTGCCCGAGGTCGGCCCGGGCGAGTCGGTGGAGGTCAGGCTGGACGTCCAAGCACCGACTGATGTGGTGGGCGAGCGGTGGTTGACGGTTCGCGCTGTGCTGGCGAAGGACGAGCCGTGGGCCGAGGCGGGACATGAGGTCGCGTGGGCGCAGCTCGCGTTGCCGAGTGCGCCGCCGAAGGATCCGCCACCTGAGCGGACTCCAGTGGTGCGAAGGGGTGGCGACCTCGTGCTCGGTGGAGGTGAGTTCGACCCGCGAACCGGGCAGCTGATGCGGTTGTTCGGGGTGGCGGTGGATAGTCCGCGACTTGACTTGTGGCGGGCGCCCACGGACAACGACAACGGGCAGGGTGGGCGGAACGCGGTGGTCACGGAGTGGCGGGCCGCGGGGCTGGATCGGCTTCTGCATCGGGTGGATGACGTCGAGATCGGGGAGCACGAGCTGGTGGCGCGGACCAGGGTCGCGCCCGACGGGCTCGGGCTCGGCGTGCGCACGACGTACCGATGGGTGGCGCTGGGGGATGGCCTGCGACTGACGGTGGACGTGGTGCCGGAGGGGGAGTGGGGCGGTACGGCGGTCACGCCGCGGTGTGGAAGTTGGCCACGGGTCGGCGTACGGATGGCCGTGCCTCGCAGCCTGGACAACGTGCGCTGGTTTGGCGGTGGACCGGGGGAGGCGTACGCCGACAGTCGCGAGGCGGCCCGGGTCGGACGGTACGTGCGCACGGTCGACGAGTTGCAGACGCCGTACGTCGTACCGCAGGAGAACGGATCGCGGATCGACGTGCGCTGGGCCGAACTGACCGATGCCGACGGCAACGGTTTGCGCGTTGCCGGCGAGCCGTCCTTCCAGCTCACCGCCCGGCGGTGGACGAGTGAGGACCTCGAACTCGCCCGCCACCGCTCGGACCTCAGCTCACGCGACCACGTCTACCTCAATCTCGACCTGGCCCAGCACGGTCTCGGCTCCGCCTCCTGCGGCCCGCCGGCCACACCCCAGCACACGCTGGAGGTGGCCGGCTACAGCTTCAGCCTGTCGTTCCATCAGCTCGGAGCGACGAAGGTGATGTAGGTCGAGTTGCCCTTGTTCGGCACGCTCGCGTTGGCGCCCAGTGCCAGCGGGCCTGCCGGCACCTCACGCTTGAAGAGGACGAGCCGCTGGTCTGTCGTGCCGACGGTTTCACCGGTCCTGGTGAAGCCGCTGAGCCAGGACGGCCACCACACGTTCTCCCCGCGTGGGTCGAAGGCAACGTAGATGGTCGCGGGCCGCGTCAGGTTCAGCGTCAGGTAGTCGTCCGGACCTGTCGCCTTGGAGTCGTCGTTGGCTCCCTGGACCAATGCCTGCCCGGTCAGCTCAGCAGGCAGATCGGTGATCGTGTAGCTGCGATCCACGTAGATCGGTGCACCGGGCTGAGCCTTCACGAGGTTGGACAGCTTCTCCGGCGTACGCACGCTGACCAGGTCGCTGAGCAGTGGCGGCTCGCTCGCCGGTACGCCGAGCATCCGGCTGCCGACCGTCTTCACCGCTGTGGCCGGCTGACCGGTCAACGGCACGAACCGGAACGACGACAACGGTACGGCGACCCGCTCGACGGTGTACGACGCGTGCGGTGCCACCGCGACCGACACCACCTCGGCAGAGGTCGGCGATACTACGGTCCGGCCGTGCGAGTCGATCACGCGCACCTGCTGCCCCGGCCACGGGTTGCGGACGCGCAGCGTGTGACGACTGCCTGCCTCGATCCCGATCAGGTTCGGTACGCCGTCGTGCACCTCGGCGCTGATCCGGTGGCCACCTTCGATCTGCACCGAGCCGGACACGTCCCAGTCCTTCGGCCACGCCGGTGCGACGTCGACGACACCGTCGTACGACTGGACCAGCGCCTCATGCAGGCCGGTCGTCACCACGCCGCCCCACTCGTTGTAGAAGCTGTGGTTCCGGACCGCCTCCTGACCGGTGCGGTGGACGGTGAAGCCGTTCGGGTAGATCTGGAAGTCCTGGATGCCCTTCAGCAGCAGTCGCTTCACCTCGTCGGCGAGCCCGAGTCGCGCGGCCCACGTGGTGTCCATGCCCCAGTCCTTGTCCTGCGGATAGACCCGCTGACGATAGGTCGCCTGCATCAGGCCGGACGTCTCGTCGAAGAGGCCCCACGGCCAGAGCGCTTCCATCTCAGGGTTTTGCGTGTTGTGCGCGGCCTCGTCCGTGCCGGACCACGCGAGCACCTCCTCGCCCCCACGCTGAACCGTTCGGAACGGCGGGAGCTTCCCCAGCGCGTCCCGGAGCTGAGTCGCCAGTGCGGTATCGCCCCGCGACGAGGCGAGGTCGGCGACGATCGGGAAGATGACACGCATCGCGGCGAGGTCCGGGACGGGGTCGCTGGTGTCCCACTGCACTTCGAGCGCGTTGACATGCTCGAGATGCAGTAAGCCGTCCGCACCGGGTGTCAGCGCCGACAGGTAGAACTTCGCCACGTCCCGCATCAGCGGATAGCTGCGGTTCAGCAGCGCCTTGTCACCGGTGTAGCGGTACTGCTGCCAGATGTTGTGCACCAACTCCGGTCCACTGCTGAGGATCCGGGTCACCCAGCTCGGTTCACTCGTGTTGTCGCAGCCGTCTCCGGTCCCGTCGTACCGGAGGAACTCGGGCACGCAGAGCCCTTGCCCGCCGATCCAGTGGGTCCGGGTCCACTCCCGCATCAGCTCGGCCCGGTCGAGGTAGAAGCGGAAGTACGGCGCGTTCAGGTCGGCGATGCCCGCGCCGAGGTTGGCGGACACGAGCTCGCGCAGGTTGAAGTGCCAGTAGGAGTCCTGCGCCCAATCGGCCTGGTCCTGTGCCGAGGAGAACATCCGTACGACGGCGCCGTGCGTACTCGGCACGTCGCCACGCATCGACGCCGCCATCGTATAGAGCTGAAGCGTACGGAGGTTCTCGACGTACTCGCCGGTGCCGTCGGCCGACCTGATCCGCATCGGCGCCGCTTTGGCCCAGAACGCATGCCACCAGGCCAGATGGTTGGTCCGCGAATCGACCACGGCCCGCTTCGCCGCCGCCCGCAGATCACCACCGCGGTACGACGGAACGCCGACGACGAGCCGGAAGCTGCCATCGATGTTTGGCCGGAAGCTGAGTCGAACCGTCAACGGGTCGACCACGGACGCCGAGACGTCCCGGGCATGCGCGGTCAGGGCGGCGACCGCGCCGGTGATGCTGCCGGATGCGCTGTCGTGGAAGGTCTCGGCCAGTGCGGCTACAGCACCGGCCGCGCTGGTGGTCGGTGTCCGCCCCGGCCAGAGCTTGAGGTCGGCTGTCTGCTGCTTCGAGGGATCGGCGCCGGTCACCTCGAGCACGAACTGATCCGCGTCGGCGCGTACGGAGGAACGAGCCGTTATCCCGCCGCCGTGCTGCACCAGTTGGCTGTCGTACAGCGCCAGCCGGCCGCTGTAGTCCGTTGCCCGCATCAACGGATCGAGCCCGGGTACGACGAGACGCCCGGCGGACTTGAGATCGGGGAAGGTGTCGACCCGGTTGAGCTGGGCGCTCAAGCCCTTCTCGGCCCAGACCGCGGCGCCGAGTACGCCGTTGCCCAGTGGCATGGCCTGGTACGGGCGCCAGGCCGGACCTTCCTGGACGAGATCGGACCGAGAGACCAGCCCGGCCGGGTCGGTGCGCAGGGCGCCGTCGTGCCAGGCCGTCGTGGGCTGGTCGGACGTTGTGGACGGGCCGGCCGCGGCGAGCGAGCCGGTGCTGGTGGCGAGCAGAGTGATGAGCAAGGGGAGAGACCACCTGTTCCTCATGAGCGCGGCTCGATCAGGTAGTCGACGCCTCGCTGGGTGCGGAACTCGACCACGCCGTCCTCGGGCCGGGCGAAGGCGACCGGACCAGCGGTGGACTTCACGTCGACCTGTCCGCCGGTGCGCAACCGTAGACGGTTGCCCAGCAACGAACGGATCCGGGCCCTGGTCAGCTTGCCCTCCGACCAGGACAAGTCCAGCTCGAACCCGCCCCGCGCCCGCAGGCCGCGGATACGGCCGGTCGAGAACGCGGCCGGCAGACACGGCAGCAACGCGACCTCGCCGGAGTGGCTCTGCATGAGCATCTCGGTGATGCCGGAGATGCCGCCGAAGTTGCCGTCGATCTGGAACGGCGGGTGCAGGTCGAACATGTTCGGCGCGGTGCGACCGGGAGCCAGGAGTTGCGTGAGGTGTTTGTACGCGTTGTCCGCTTCGAGCAGCCGGGCGCGCAGGTTGAGCTTCCAGGCCAGCGACCAGCCAGCCGTGACGGCCGGGCCGCGGAGCTCCAGCGACTTCCGCGCCGCGTCGGCGAGTTCCGGCGTACGGCGGGGAGTGACCTGGTCGCTCGGGAACACGGCCCACAGGTGCGAGACATGGCGACTTGTCTCCAGCGCGGCCTCCTCCCAGTCGATCAGCCATTCCTGGATCTGACCGAGGTACCCGATCTGGATCGGCGCGAGCCGCGACCGGGCGGCAGCCGCCTGAGCAGCCAGTGCGGAGTCCTCACCGAGCAGGGCGGATGCCTCACCGAACACCTTGAACAGGTCGTGCAGGATCTCGGTGTCCATCGTCGGGCCCGCGCACATGCTCACCCCGACGTTGTCGTAGTCGTGGTGCTTGACCTCCGGCGAGTGCGACGGGCTGGTCACCAGCCAGCCCGTCTTCGCGTCGGTCTGCAACTGGTCGAGGAAGAACTCCACCGATCCCCGCAGCACGGGGTAGTAGCGGCGCAGCATCGCCAGGTCGCCGGTGTACTCGTACCGCTCCCAGAACAGCAGCGACAACCACGCGCTACCGGTCGGCCAGACCCCGTAGAACGCGAAGTCGACCGGCGCCGTCCCGCGCCACCCGTCCGTGTTGTGGTGGGCGACCCACCCGGGAGCGTCGTACATCGTCGCGGCCGTCCGCGCGCCGGACTCGGCCAGCTCCGTGATCATCTGGAACAGCGGGTCCCAGCATTCGGCGAGGTTGGTGGGACCGGCCGGCCAGTAGTTCATCTCGCAGTTGATGTTCAGCGTGAACTTCGACTGCCACTCCGGCAGCATCTTGTAGCTCCAGATGCCCTGCAGGTTGGCCGGTTGCCCGGGGCTGCGCGAGCTGGAGATCAGCAGATAGCGACCGAACTGGTAGTACAGCGCGGCCAGTTGCGGATCGCCGCCGTTGCGGAACGCGATCACCCGCTGATCGGTCGGCAGGGCGATCGAGTCCGACGTGCCGAGATCGATGTCGAGCCGGCCGAACAGCCGCTGGTAGTCCTCGACGTGCTCGTGCCGCAGCCGTCCGTACGCCGGACGCTCGGTGGGCAACGGTGCGACGGCCCGGGCCACCTGGTCGGCGCTGACGTCGAGGTAGTTGCGGTAGCTGGTCCCGACCGAGAACACCAGCGTGACCGCGTCGGCGCCGGCGACGGTGAGCTTGCCGTCAGCAACAGTCGTCGTACCGGCCTCGGTGAAGGCGCGCAGCAACGCACAGAACCTGACCGACCCGGTCAGCCCTTCGGCGTCGCCACTGATCCCGTTGAGCGCGAGGGTCTGGTCGTCGAAGCGATCGACGGTGGCCGCCTGCTCGGTGGTGAAGGTTGCGTCGAAGCTGATCGAGCCGCGTCGATCGGCCGTCAGCCGCATCACCAGCACCTGCGCCGGGTGTGAGACGAACACCTCGCGGCTGTACCGCACACCGTCGGCCACGTAGCTGACCGAGGTGATCGCCGTGGTCAGATCGAGCTCTCGCCGGTACGACGAGACCCCGGCCTCGGTGATGCCGGGGAAGGTCATCATCAGGTTGCCGACTGGCTGGTACTGCATCTGTTCGGTCGGCCGGCCCATGAAGTGCTCGTCCGCGAGGTTCTGCGCGTCGAGGTACTTCTCCTCGGCGATCAGCCGGCGGATCTCCGGGAGCACCTCACGCCCGACCGGATCGTCGTACTGGTGCGGGCCGCCGGCCCAGATCGAGTCCTCGTTGAGTTGCAGCTGTTCGGTCGCGGTCCCGCCGTACACCATGGCGCCGAGCCGGCCGTTGCCGATGGCAAGGGCTTGGAGCCATTCGGTGGCGGGCTGGCTGTACCAGAGCTCGAGCGGGTTGGTTTCGCTGCCGGCGGTCTCGACGGCGGCAGCGGACAGCGGGTCGGTGAGTGAGCCGGCGACGACGGCGGTGCCGGCCGCGGCGCCTGCGGTCCGCAGGACCTGGCGTCGGGTGTATTCGGTCATGGGGCGGTCTCCCTGGGGCGGTAGATGCGCTGGGCGGTGCCGCGGAACACGTCGTTGTGCGTGGCGGGTGGGAGCAAGGCAGCGGTACGACGGACAACGTCGGAACGACTGCCGGTGAGCGTGCAGACGGGCCAGTCGGAGCCGAACATCAACCGCTCGCTGCCGAAGAGGTCGAGAGTGATGCCGACGAGCTCTTTGAAGTCGTCGGACGGTAGATGGGCGGTGCCGGAGAGCTTCACGGTCACGTTCGGCGCTGCGGCGAGGGCCTTCATCCCCGTCAGCCAATCGGTGTCGACGGAGTTCGGGTTGCCGAGGTGGTCCAGTACCAGGCGGGCTTGGGGCACTGCGTCGGCGAGCCGTGCGGCGCCGAGCAGCGCGGGTGGGCGGAGGAGCAGGTCGATGGCGAGGCCGGCGTCGGTGGCGGCTCGCACACCGCTGATGTGTGCGGGGCTGGTGAGCGCTTCCGGATCGGTCTGGTCGGCCGGTGGGCTGCGGATGCCGACGAGCCTCGGGTCGTTCGGTAGGTCGAGGGTGGAGCCGAGAAGGTCGAACCACCCGACGACACCGACCACCGCGGGTGTGCGGGCCGCGAGGTCGAGCAGGTCGTGGATCTCGGCCGGATCGGAGTCCGCCTGGACGAGCACCAGCTCGGCGAGCGAGCCGTCCTCGACGAGATCCGTGAGTGCGAAGTCGCGACGTAAGGGATGACCGGCGGGGAGCCACGGCAGTTCGCGTCGTGCGGTGTCCCAGACATGAACGTGCGCATCAATCATGGCGGCCGGCGGGTCTGGTGATGCTGCTTTCGCCGCGGGCGTGGGCGGAGAACAGGCGGGCGGCGTCCTCGGGGTCGCTGCCGGCGAGCACCTCGATCAGGTCCAGGTGCCGGCGCGCCATCAGGCCCCAGTCGCCGGCGTACATGGCGTTGGAGACGACCTGCAGGTTCCACAGCGCGGGCTCGAGGGTGCGCCAGACGCGCAGCAGCATCGAGTTGCCGCTGGTCGCGAGGACCTGCCGGTGGAAGCGCAGGTCGGCCTCGCGGAAGGCGCCGATGTCGTGGTGATCGGCGGCGTCGGTCATCCGCTGCACCTCGATCCGCAGCAGCTCCAGCTCGTCCGGCGGGACGTGGCCGGTCGCGCGCCGGGCTGCCGCGGCCTCGAGCAGGACGCGGACCTCGCGCGCCTCCCGGGCCTCCACCTGGGAGATCTCGGTGACGAAGTTCCCCAGCCGCGGCCGGTACGTGACCAGTCCTTCGTGGGCGAGCCGTCGGACCGCTTCCCGGGCCGGGGTCTGGCTGGTGCCGAGGACGCGGGCGATCTCGGACTCGACCACGCGCATGCCGGGGGCGAGTTCGCCGGACAGGATCCAGCCGCGGATGGCGTCGTACACCCGGTCCGACAGCAACTCGGTCTCGCCGGACGGCGGGGGCGGGGGTTGCGTGGAACGCAACGCGAGCCCGCCGCCGGCGCGGTGGTGCTGCAGTTCTTCGCGACGACGACGTGAAACCGTCGACTGCGAGACGCCGTACGAGGCCGCGACTTCGCGGGTCGAGGGCCGGTGTCCGGTTCCGGCCATCGATGTTGCCGCCACCGCGCCGAGCTGGACCCGGTCGACCATCCGCGGCCGGCCGCTCCGCATGCCGTCGTCGAGGCCGGCCATCCCCATCCGCAGGAACCGGCGCCGCCACTTCCCGACCGTGCCCGGGGTGACCGTGAGCAGGTCCGCGACGTCCTTGTTCGACCGGCCCTCGGCGCAGGCGAGCACGATCCGGGCGCGCAGCCGCATCCCTGCGCTGGTCCGGGGAGCGGTCACGAGCCGGCTGAGCGCGGTCCGCTCGGCCGTCGACAAGGTCAGCGGCGACTTGGGTCTTCCGGCATCGGGCATGGCTGCATGGTGACCCCGCTCACGCCGATCTGCCAACCCTTTATGGCATGGACTTCTGACTCAGAACGTCCACCTTGCCGTTTAAACGTTGACACTTGAGCGGGCCGCTCTGCATTGTCGATCGCTAACGACGCCCGGCCGCCCCCGACGCCGGGACGATCCGAGGAGGACCCGGAAATGGCTCGTTCGGTACGGCGGAAGCCTGTCCTGCTGGCGGCGGTCGCGATCCTGGTGGGCGCGGCCGGCTGCGGTGGTGGCGGGTTCAGTGACGAGGGTTCGGCCGGTGCCGGCACCGGTGAGGTGCGGATGCTGGTGAACATCACGCCCAATCTGACCAAGGGATACTGGGAGGGCCTGGTCAAGCCGTTCGAGGACGCCAACCCCGGCGTCGACGTGAAGGTCGAGGCACCGACCGGATCCGGTGTGAAGGACACGCTGCCGCAGTTGCTCGCGGCCGGCAACGCGCCGGATGTCGTCGAGACGCTGATGGCCGACAAGGTGCTCGCGCCGCAGATGCTCGACCTGACCGACCAGACGTGGACCAAGGACACCCCGCTGGTGCAGCAGGCCGCACTCGACGGGAAGGTCTATACCGTCGGTGTCGGTCAGCAGGCGCAGTCGCTGGTCTTCTACAACAAGGACGCGTTCACCAAGGCTGGTATCAGCGCGCCGCCGGAGGATCTCGACGAGCTGACCGCCGCGATGGGCAAGCTGAAGGCTGCGGGCTACCTGCCGCTGCAGACGGCCGGCGACTACGTGACCGGGCTGCAGCTGTTGCAACTGAGCGACCCGTCGATCGCGACCAAGCACCCCGACTGGTTCCAGCAGGTCAAGGCGAAGCAGCTCACCGTCGGGCAGTCCATGCTCCCGCTGCTGCAGCGCTACGAGTCCTGGATCAAGAACGGATACATCGACAAGAACGCGCTCGGCCTGAAGGACGTGACCGCGCAGACCAACTTCCTCTCCGGTAAGGCCGGGATGTACATCATGGGCAGCTGGTTCGTCCGGAGCGCGGAGAGCGCCAAGCCCAGCTTCGACCTCGGGGTGTTCGCCGCACCGACCGAGACCGGCCAGGCGTACCCGGGACCACAGGGCGTCACGATGGCCGCGCCGTACATGGTGCTCAAGTCGACCAAGCAGCGCGACCTCTCGGTGAAGCTCGTCCAGTGGCTGGTCACCGACCGCGGCGCCGTCCAGAGCCAGCTCGCGCAGGACGGCAACTTCCGCAAGGGCTTCACCGACAAGCTGACGCCGCTCGGCCGGCAGGTGCAGGACATCCTCGACCAGGCGCCGCAGCAGGTCGCCCAGGGCGAGGGGTACGGCGCGAACACGCTGCCGCAAGGCTTCAACGGCGAGTGGAACAAGGCGGTCCAGAGCCTCTACACCGGCAAGAGCGCGCCGGACGTCGCCAAGCGCATCGACAGCTGGATGGGGTCGAAGTCGTGAGGAACCGGCTGACGACCATCAGCATGGTCGGTCCGGCCCTGGTGCTGTTCGTCGTGATGCTCGTGATCCCGGTCGGTCTCTCGGTCTACCTCAGCCTGACCGACTGGAACGGGTACAGCCCGAACCCGGCCGTGGTCGGACTGCGGAACTACTTCGACCTGGCGCGTAGCGACGAGGCGATCCGGGCCGGCTGGGTCACCTTGCTGATCGCCGTCGTTGGGACCGTCCTCCTGAGCGTGCTCGGTCTCGGCTTCGCCCTGCTGGTGAATGGTGCGTCCCGGCTCAACTCGCTGTTCCGCGTCGTCCTCTTCTATCCCCATGTGCTCAGCGCGTTGGTCGTCGGCTTCCTCTGGAGCGCCGTCCTCGGTACGTCAGGTGTCGTGAACGGCTGGCTCACCTCGAAGGGCGCCGACGTGTTTCCGTTCCTGTCCAATCCGAACTGGGCGCTCGCCAGTCTCATCGGCGTCCTGGTGTGGGCAGGGTTCGGAGTGAACGTCGTGCTCTATCTGGCGGGTCTGCAGACGGTGCCGAAGGAGCTGCTCGAGGCCGCACGGATCGACGGTGCATCGACGCGGCAGACGTTCCGCAACGTCACGCTGCCGGCGCTCGCTCCGGTCGTGACTGTGAACCTCGTGCTGTCGCTGGTCACGCTGCTGAAGACGTACGACCTCGTCGTGTCGCTGACCGGCGGCGGGCCGGCCGGGTCCACGCAGACGGCGGCGTACCTGATCCTGTGGGACTCGTTCCACAACAACGCGCTCGGGTTCGGCTCGGCGCAGAGCGTCGTACTGATGATCGTCACCGCCGGGCTTGCGCTGACTGTCGCGCGGCTGCGATCGCGGGCGGACCAGGGGGTGAAGGCATGAGTGCTATCCGGATGCCTCGGGTCATGACTGTGCAGCTGCGCCCGATGCGCACCAGGGGAGTGGGCCGGGTCGTTTTCCTGGTCGTCATCAGTGTGTTGATGCTGGTGCCGCTGTATCTGCTGGTCGTCAGCGCGTTCAAGTCGCAGCAGGACATCCTGACCCACCCGTTCTCGCTGTCACCCGACCGCCTCACCACGGAGTACATCCGCAAGGCGGCCACCAACCCCGACTTCAACATCCTCAAGGGGTACGCCGTCACCGTGCTGTTCGTGGTCTCGGTGAACGTGCTGTCAGTCGCGCTGGCCGGTCCGGTGTCGTACGTGATCGCCCGTCGCAGCGAACGCCGCTACCGGATGCTCCTGCTGCTGTTCGTGGCCGGGACGTTCATCCCGAGCCAGGTCCTGGTCATCCCGGTCGTCTACACGCTGAAGTACCTCGGCCTGATGGGCACGATCCCCGGGTTCGTACTGTTCGAGACGACGCTGACATTGCCGTTCTCGATCTTCCTGTACGCCGGCTACATCATGACGATCCCGGCCAGCCTGGACGAGGCGGCCGCGGTCGACGGCGCCGGCAAGCACCGGGTGTTCTGGTCGATCGTGTTCCCGCTGATGAAGCCGGCCGTGGTGACGATGGTCATCCTGAACACCTTCTCGGTGTGGAACGACTTCGTGAACCCGCAGATCATCCTCGGCCCGGGCAGCGGTCTCTACACCGTCACCACCGGCGTGTACGCCGCGGTGAGCCAGTACTCGACCGACTACACGGTCGTCTTCCCGACGCTGCTGCTCGCGGTGGCACCACTGCTGGTGGTCTTCGTGCTGTTGCAGCGGCACGTGATCAGCGGCCTGACGGCGGGGGCGACCAAGGGATGACACAGAACCAATCGACGGTGGCTGTTCTGGCCGAGACACCGATCGGCAGCCCGCCCGCGTGGGCGATCATGCAGCGCCGCCTGTTCGACGTGATGGACGAGGGCTGGTGGCTGTTCCGCGAACGCTACTGCCTGCCGGACGGCAGTCTCCGGTACGCCGGGCCCGTGCAGAGCCGTGATGGCGCGGACGACTTCTACGAGGCGTTCGTGAACTGGCCCGTCCTCTACCAGCTCGGCGGCGCGGACGACCTGATCGACGTGGCCAAGTGGCATTGGGAAGGCGTCACCCGCCAGCTCACCGACCTGGGCTTCCTGGTCGACGAGTTCGAGCGTGGCTACGACTGGTTCCACCTCGGCGAGTCGATGATCTTCTTCTACGCGTTGTGCGCGGCCGATCCGGGTGACGAGGCGTTCCGCGAGCGCGCGTACCGGTTCGCGGAGCTCTACCTGCCCGGATCGCCGGCCGGCAACTACGATCCGGCGACGCGCACCATCCGCGCACCGCACAACGGTGGCGGCGGTCCGCGCTGGGGCATCAACGACGAGTGGCGCACGTACGGCGCGGATCTGACGAACATGCGGATCTTCGGGCTGCCGCTGTCCGGCGTACCCGGCATCACCACCTGGGAGGACCTCAAGGATCCGGCCAACGCCGACCTGATGGGCGCGGAGATGATCCGCCGCCTGGGTGCCGGCGACACCGCGGTCAACCTGGCCGCGACCACGCTCACCGCCAACGCCTGGCTCTATGACCACAACGACCGGTTCGCAGCGTGGACGCTGGAGTATCTGGATGCCTGGCAGGAGCGGGCGCAGGCGAACGGCGGTCTGCTGCCGGACAACGTCGGTCCGGGCGGTATCGTCGGCGAGCTCCAGCACGGCCGCTGGTACGGCGGCCTCTACGGCTGGAACTGGCCGCACGGCGTCTACAGCGTCGGCTCGGCCGCCTGTGTCGCCGCGCTGAACGGCGTCGTGCTCACCGGCGACGCCAAGCGGCTCGACGTCGCCCGCCAGTTGCTCGATCACCTGTACGAGCGCGGCGTCACCGCCGCGGTCGACGAGACCGAGCTGAGCATCCGGGATCGTTGGCAGGCCGAGCTGGGCGAGGACTGCGCGAAGCCGACCCTGCTGATCCCGAACCGGCACGGCGACGACGGATGGTTCGACTACCAGCCGCCACAGCTCGGACTGCCGATGTGGTTGTGGCAGGCCGCCTTCGACTCGTCCGACCGCGACCGGCTGACGACGCTGCGGGAACGCAGCGGCTACGACTGGCGGACGGTCCACGACTTCCGGAACAAGGAGGACGCCGGGCACGAGGCGCCCTGGCTCGCTTACCTGGCCGGCGACAACCCCGGCTATCCCGAGGCGATGCTCGGTGTCGCGCTCTCGCAGGTGCAACGCCGGATGGATCTGATGGCAGCGGACACCACCGACCCGGCAGAGATGAACATCCATCACTGGCAGCGGCACAACCCGGTGGCGACCGAAGCCCTGCTGCAGTTGACCACTGGCACACCGCAGCTGCTCTACAACGGCGGTCTCCTGCCCCTGCGCGTCCTCTACCTCGACCCGGACCGCGGCCGGCCCGGCCTGCCGCCCGATGTCGCCGCGCTGGTCGACACGGTCGAGCCGGATCGAACCGGCCTGCAACTTGTCAATCTGTCCGCCACCCAGACCCGCCGCGTGATCGTCCAGGCCGGCAGCTTCGGCACCGACCGGATCGACGAGGCCACCGTGAGCACCGCGACCGGTGCGTACCCCGGCCCATCCCCGGCGTACACCTCCCCGCCACCGACCCCGGGCGCCCGCACGGTCGTTGTCGGAGGCAACAGACTCGAAGTCGTCATGCCGCCGGGCCGGACCATCCGGCTCGATCTCCGGCTGACCCGGAACACCTACCGCGCCGCACATCTGGCGCTTTGAACCGAGGAGACCTATGACCAGCACGGAACAAGCCCCGGTGACGCCTGTCTGGGAACTGCCGGTGCGCGGCGAGAACCCGCCGGCGCCGGACCCCGAACTGGTGTCGCGGCTGTCCGAGATCGGGTCGGCCACCGCCTGCGCCCGGTTGCACGGACAGGGCATCCGCCGGACCTTCGTCGACGGTCCGACCAGCATGTTCCCCGGCAAGAAGGTGGTCGGCCGCGCGCTGACCCTGCAGTTCATGCCGCAGCGCGAGGACATCGCCGACGGCCAGACCCAGGAGTACATCGAGCGCAGTACGGCGCTGTGGGCCGTGCTCGACGAGGTCCAGCCCGGTGACGTGCTGGTGGTCCAGGCCTACGGCAGCCACACCACCGGCTGCTTCGGCGACATGCTGGTCCGGTACTTCAAGCTCCGCGGCGGCGCCGGCATCGTGGTCGACGGCCGGATCCGCGACGTATCCCGGGTGGCGCAGCTCGACGTACCCATCTGGTCGACCGGCGCCACCCCGCACTACGCGTCCCAGTCCGAACTGTTCCCGTGGGCGTACAACGTCCCCGTCGCGGTCGGCGGCGTCCTCACACTGCCCGGGGACCTGGTGCTCGCCGACGACGACGGTGCGGTCGTCGTGCCCCGGCGGCGCGCGGAGGCCGTCGTCGACGCGGCCGCCGAGCACGACGCGTGGGAGAAGTTCAGCCGGCGCCGGATCGACGAGGGCGCCCCGCTGCGTGACTACTACCCCCTGACCGAGAAGACCCGCCTCGAGTACGAGAGCTGGCGTGCCCGTAACGACAACGCCGGCGACTGAATCTGAGAGGACCCCGCCCCAATGTCCAAGAAGACACGACGTACGGCGTTCAGCGTCGGCGCCGGAGTGGTCGCGACGGCCCTGGTGACCGTCGCGGCCGTCCAGCTCGACACCCAGCCCGCCGGTGCGGCCAAGTGCGACAGCTTCTACGTCGCACCCGACGGCAACGACTCCGCGAAGGGCACCGAGAACAGCCCGTGGAAGACCGTCACCCGGGCTCGCGACGAGATCCGTTCCAAGCAACTCAACCACCGGATGAGCTGCGACATCACCGTGAACCTGAAGGCCGGCGACTACCCGGTCTCGTCGACCGTCCAGCTCGACCAGCGCGACTCCGGTTTCAACGGACACCGGGTCATCTATCGAAGTGTCGACGGCCCGGGCAAGGCGACCCTGTCCGGAGCCGAGGAGATCACCGGCTGGACGCCGTACCAGGACGGCATCTACAAGGCCAAGATCGACCCGTCCAAGCCGTTCTACACGCTGTTCGAGGACGGCAAGCGGGCCACCAACGCCCGGTACCCGAACCGTGGCTCCGATGACACCTGGTCGCCGTACCTGCGATCGGTCCTCTACGAAGAGGACAAGATGGACGTGCACAACTGGCTCTACGGGAACCCGGGCGACTGGGACCCGAGCTGGGACATGAGCCAGGCGTCGGTGACGATCTGGTCGGGTGGGTCGTGGTCCTGGTTCACCGACACGATCCCGCTGCTCGACACGAACTTCAAGAAGACCCAGACGACGCTGAAGTACTGGACCCGCTACGCGATGGTCAACAGCAACGGCGGCTCCCGGTACTTCTTCCAGAACTCGCTCAGCTTCCTCGACCAGCCGGGGGAGTACCACCTCGACTACAAGGCCGGCGAGGTCTACTACAAGCCGCGCGGCGGCACGATGGACGGCGTCCACGTGCTGCGGCCGACGGTGCAGACCGTGCTGGATCTGGCCGGTACGTCGGCGCAGGACCGGCTGCACGACGTGACGTTCGACGGGCTCGGGGTGCAGTACTCCGACTTCGTCAGCTGGTACCGCAACGGCTGGGTCGCCGGTGGTGACGCCGGGGTCGAGCACAAATACCCCGAGTACGACCGCCAGATCGAGATGCCGCGGAACCGGTTCGGCGCGATCCGGCTCACGAACACGAGCAATATCGACCTGTCCCGGATGCATCTGTCCGACACCGGGTTCACCGGGATCTATCTGCTGTTCGCCAACGACCACACCCGGATCACGGACAGCCTGCTGGAGAACATCGGTGCCGACGGCATCAAGGTCGAGGGCGGCTGGCCCGGAGAAGGTGACCTGAGCAACCATCACACGATCTCGAATGTCTTCGTCGACCACATCGGCGAACTGGTGCCGGGCGACGCGTCCGGGATCGAGCTGATGGACACCGGCGACAACACCGTCTCGAACGTCGAGGTGAAGCACAGCGCCCGCTACGGCATCAGCCTGGAGTCGCGGCCGGAGGTCAAGGACGGCGACCAGTATGCGAGCGGGAACACCTTCAAGTACATCAAGCTCGAGGAGATGGGCCTGGACAGCGGCGACATGGGCGCCTTCTACACGTACGGCGTGGACAACCAGGAACCGCATCCGATCCAGAACACCGTCGACCAACTGGTGATCGGCGACGTGATCCCCGACCCGTCGATGCCGGACGCGGGCGGGACCCGGGGGGTCCACATGGACGCCGGTGGTTGCGGCTTCGCGTTCAGCAACGTCCAGGTCGGGAAGGTGACCGACCAGAAGTACCAGTCGTACCAGTGCAACGACGTGACCAACGCCGACTGGGTCGCCGGCTTCGACGCGTCCAAGATGGAGTACGACAAGATCGGCGTCCTGCCGACCTTCCCGTACGACGTCGCGGGCCGGTGATCGCGGTGCGAGGATTCGTCGGCGGAGTGCTCACCGGGCTCGCACTTCCGGCGCTCGTGTTCGGCGGCGGGGTGGCGGCGCGAGCCGCCGCCCCGGCCGGGGCGGACAAGTGCGCAGCGTTGTGGGTCTCGCCGAGTGGAAACGACGCGGCGGCCGGCACCGAACGGAAGCCCTGGAAGACGGTCGAGCATGCTCGCGACAGCCTTCGTTCCCAGCAGGTCGGTCGCGACTGTCAGCCGGTGGTGAACCTGAAGGCCGGGACCTACCAGGTGGACAAGACGATCACCTTCGACGACCGCGACTCCGGGGTCGTCTACCGGAGTGTGGACGGCCCGGGAAAGGCAGTCTTCGAGGCTGGGCGGGAGGTGACCGGGTGGACGCCGTACAAGGACGGCATCTTCAAGGCGCCGGTCGACGTGTCCCAGCCGTTCTACAGCCTGTACGTCGACGGCAAGCGGGCCACCACCGCGCGGTACCCGAATCGGCAGTCGGATGACGCCTGGGCGCCGTACCTGAGGTCCACGCTCTTCGACCCGACGAAGGAGGCGGTGCACGACCAGCTCGGATTCAACGCCGGCGACATCGACCCGTCCTGGGACCTCCGGCTCGGTACGTCGTGGCCGGCCCAGGTGACGGTGTGGTCGGGCGGCTCGTGGTCGTGGTTCACGGACACGATCCCGATGCTCGACATCAACTTCACCAAGAAGCGGACCACGCTGGTCTACCCGGCGCGGTACGGGTTCATCAACTCCGGCGGCGGCTCGCGGTACTTCGTGCAGAACTCGCTCAGCCTGCTCGACCAGGCGGGTGAGTACTACCTGGACTACCCGGCCAAGACGCTGTACTACAAGCCGGCCGGCGGAACCATGGACGGCGTCCACGTGCTGCGGCCCACGCAGACACAGGTCTTCTCGCTGGCCGGCGCCTCGCCGAACCGCCGGGTGGAGGACCTCACGCTGGACGGGCTGACCATCCAGGACACCGACTTCATGGACTGGTACCGCTACGGCTGGAACGGCACCGGCGACTCCGGGATCAAGCACAAGTACCCGAAGTACGACACCCAGATCGAGCTGCCGCGGAACCGGTGGGGCGCGATCACGCTCACCAACACCCGAGGGGTGAAGCTGACCCGGCTGCACATCCGGCAGACCGGCTTCACCGCGATCGAGCTGCTGTTCGCGAACGAGCGGACGACGGTCTCCGACAGCCTGCTCGAGCACCTCGGCAACGACGGGATCAAGGTCGAGGGCGGGTGGCCCGGCGAGGGAGACGTTGCCCATAGCAACACCTTCACGAACAACTACATCCACCACATCGGCGAGCTGGTCGCGGGCGACTCGGCCGGCGTCGAGATCATGAACAGCGGCCGGAACGAGATCAGCCACACCGTCGTCGAGCACGGCGCGCGGTATGGCATCAGCATCGAGTCCCGGCCCGAGATCCCGAACGCCGACAACTACACCGGTGGCAACACGGTCGAGTTCGTCCGCTTGTCGCACCTCGCGCAGGACAGCGGTGACACCGGTCCGTTCTACGCGTACGGCGTACGCAACGAGCCGCCGTACACACCGGACGCGGCCGTCTCCCAGCTGATCGTCGACGACGCGAACGCGGACCCGTCGATGCCGGACGCGAAGCCGTACGGCGTGCACATGGACTTCGGCGGCTGTGGATTCGCGTTCTCGGACATCAAGGTGACGAACACAGAGAGCGACCCTTATCACGGACCGTCCGCGGGACCGTGCGACACGTTCGCCAACGTCAGCTGGGAGGCCGGATTCGACGATTCCCGGATGCAGTACGACCAGATCGGCGTCCTGCCGTCCTTCCCCTACGAGAAGCCGTGACGCGCAGTTTGGCACCGTGACGCTCCGTTCGAGCTGCGCCGTTCCCCAACACGCGACAAGATCGAACAAGGGGGAACGGAAAACGCTCTCCAGACGGGAGGGCGGCTTTCGACGACGCAGGGAGTGAGGCGTGGCCCGAGCAGACGGAATTCTCAGCCCCGAAGCCAACCGAACCAAGTCGATCGATCCAGCCGGTTCCAGCGGTTCCGGCCCCCCGGACAACTCCGCCACCGAGAGACCCAGACTCAGTTCCGGCGCCAAGCCGCTCTCCTGGTGGGGGCGAGCCCGGCGGGACAAAGTGCTGCTGCTGATGGCACTGCCTGGTCTGGTCCTGCTGCTCGCCTTCCACTACCTGCCGTTGCTCGGCAACCTGATCGCGTTCCAGGAGTACCTGCCGTTCGTCCCGCTCGGCCGCAGTGCGTGGGTCGGTCTGGACAACTTCGCGGTCATCTTCAACGGTGACCCGGAGTTCCTCAACGCGCTCAAGAACACGCTGCTGATCACGCTGGTCCAGGTGATCTTCGTCTTCCCGGCGCCGATCGCGCTGGCGTTGCTGCTGAACAGCCTGCTGTCGGAGCGGATCAAGCGCGTCGTCCAGTCGGTGCTCTATCTGCCGCACTTCCTGTCCTGGGTCATCGTGATCGCGATCTTCCAGCAGATCCTGGGCGGCAGCGGCCTGATCAACAACGCGCTGCGGTCCCACGGCATCGACACGATCGACTTCCTTGGCAACCCCGACAGCTTCATCGCGCTGCTCAGCAGCCAGGTGATCTGGAAGGACACCGGCTGGGCGACGATCCTGTTCCTGGCCGCGCTGACGCAGATCGATCCCGGGCTGTACGAGGCCGCGCGGGTCGACGGAGCCTCGCGCTGGCGGCAGTTGTTGCACGTCACTGTGCCGGGGATCCGCAGCCTGATCATCCTGCTGCTGATCCTGCGGCTCGGCGATTCGCTCACCGTCGGCTTCGAGCAGATCATCTTGCAACAGAACCTGGTCGGGAGACCTGCCAGCGAAGTCCTCGACACCTACGTCTACAACAACGGCGTACTGGCCGGCCAATGGGGCGTGTCGGCCGCGGTCGGTCTGGTGAAGGGTCTGGTCGGCGTCGCCCTGGTGATCGGCGCCAACAAGGTCGCGCACATCTTCGGTGAGGCGGGGGTGTACCGCAAACCATGAGTACACAGACGAATCTCCTCCGATCCTCCGGTACCGCCGGGGGACGGAGCTCGATCGACGAGGTCCCCACGATCCCCGCGCGAGCTCTCAAAGGCATCGTGCTGCTGGTGTGCTGCGCGCTCGTGATCATCCCGTTCATCGGAGTGATCTCGACCAGCATCGCCAGCCAGTCCCATGTCACCAACTCCGGCGGCTTCGTGCTCTGGCCGGACGGCCTCAACCTCGATGCCTACCGGACGATCTTCAACGGCGGCGTGGTGCAGCGGGCGTTGCTGGTCAGCGTCTTCATCACCCTCGCCGGCACGCTGATCAGTCTGGCCGGGTCCACCATGCTGGCGTATGCGCTGAGCCGCCCGGGCTCGTTCGGGCAGCGGCCGATCCTGATGATCGTGCTGTTCAGCATCCTGTTCAGCCCAGGGCTGATCCCGAACTACCTGGTGGTGAAGCAGTTCGGGCTGCTCGACTCGCTGCTGGCGCTGATCCTTCCGACCGCGATCAACGGGTTCAACGTGATCGTTCTCCGTGCGTTCTTCATGGGGATACCCGACTCGGTGATCGACTCGGCCCGGATCGACGGCGCCGGCGACTTCCGGATCTTCTGGTCGATCGTGCTCCCGCTGTCCCGGGCGGTGCTCGCGGTGGTCGGGCTGTTCTATGCCGTCGGGTACTGGAACGCGTTCTTCAACGCGATGCTCTACATCAACGACACCGCGAAGTGGCCACTCCAGCTGGTGCTGCGCACGTACGTGATCAACAACACCGAGCTCAGCAGTGGTGATCTCGGCGGCGCGGCGGCCGATCAGCTGCCGCCGCAAGAGTCGATCCAGATGGCGATCCTGGTGGTCTCGTTGGTGCCGATCCTGATCGTCTATCCGTTCCTGCAGCGGCACTTCGCCAAGGGGATGCTCACGGGGGCGGTGAAGGGATGACCATGATCAGCAGAAGAACGCTGCTCGGCGGATCGTTGGCGGCCGCCGCCGGTGCCGGAGTCCTGAGCGGCTGCTCGACGGTGACCAGGTCGACCGACATCGCCGCACTGAACAAGCCGGTGACGTTGCCGACGTACCGGCGGTTCGCCGGACCGAAGCCGGACCTGCCACGGAGCCATCCGCTGATGCCGGACTGCTTCTACCGGTTCCCGGCTCAACCGGCCCGGGTCACCGACGGCGCACCCGGAGACGGCACCGACCTGTCCGGCACCGCGCCGACGTCGAACCCGATCCCGCCGACCGCCGATCGCAATCCGTACTGGCAGGAGCTGAACCGGAGACTCGGCTCACCGCTGGACCTGACCATCACCGCTGCGACCGACTACCCCAACAAGTTCGCGACGGCCGTGGCCGGGGACACCCTCGGGGATCTGTTCAACGTCGACGGAACGTTCGCCTACCTTCCGCAGTTCCTCGAGGCCAGGGCGCAGGACCTGACCGAGCATCTGTCCGGCGATGCGATCCTGGAGTACCCGTTCCTGGCCAACCTGGCGCCGGACTCCTGGCGCGGCTGCGTGTTCTCCGGCGGGATCCGGGCGGTTCCGATCCAGCGCGGCGTGATGTCGTCCAACCTGCTGCTCGCCCGGCAGGATCTCCTCGATCAGCTCGGGGTCGAGCTCGGTTCGCCCGGCGTGGACGAGTTGATCAAGGTCGCCAAGGCGGTCACGGACGAGAAGAAGAACCGCTGGGCGTTCGCACTCCCACCCTCGGCGGCACTGAGCGCGATGCTGGGGCTGCCGAACGTCTGGGAGGTTCGCGACGGCCGCCTGGTGCACGGCCGGGAGCTCGACGAATACAAGCAGATGATCTCGATCACCCGGCAGATGCAGAAGGACGGGCTGATCCATCCCGACGGGGTCTCGAAGAACAACCAGAAGGTCTGGTTCAGCCAGGGTTCGGCGGTGATGACGCAGGACACGTATTCGTCGATCCAGAGCTTCTACCGGCGCAGCGTGTCGAAGAACTTCGCCATCGCACTGCCCGTGGTCCGGGATCACGCCGGGAAGGTCGGCCGATTCCTGCTGGGCGCGCCGAACAACTCGATCGCGGCGATCAAGCCCAGCTCGCCGGAGCGGACCAAGATGCTGCTCCGGGTGCTGAACTGGATGGCCGCGCCGTTCGGGACCGAGGAGTACCTGTTCCGCAAGTTCGGCCTGCCCGGGCGCCACTACACGCTGAACGGCACGGACCCGAAGCTGACCGAGGCGGGCGGCAGCGAGGTGTGCCTGGGTGAGTTCCCGATCCAGTACCTGGCCGACGGCGGCTATCCGGTCTACTTCCCGGGCCATCCCCAGGGGGTCGACGTCGCGTACAACCACCTCAAGGCGATCCTCCCGACCGCGATCCTGCAGCCGACGTACGGCCTCTACTCACCGACCCAGTCGATCAAGGGCAAGGTCTTCGACACCCGCTTCGATGCCCTCACCAAGGACATCCAGCTAGGCCGCGCCGACCTCTCCGCCTGGGACAAGGCCAACGCCGACTGGCGAAAATCCGGCGGCGACGCCATCCGCCACGAATACGAACAAGCCATGTCCATCCACGGCCGCAAGTAACCCCACCTGCGGTACCCCCGGCGTCTTCTCGCCGCGTGCACCGCCCACAGGGCGGTGCACGCGGCTCATCTTTCAGTTACAGCGCAGGGTGTCCAGGTCAGGCGCGTTCCCCATCGCGTGGTTGCCGGCGTCGTTGGGGTGGAGGCCGTCACCACCGTCGTACGCGGCTTGCAGGCGCGTGGGACCGGCGGGGTCCCGCGTGGCAGCGTCGAAGTCCACCACCCCGTCGAACTCACCACTCGTGCGGATGAACTGGTTGACGGCCTCCCGCGTCGCCTCCTTCTCAGGGGTGTAGACGAAGGAGCCACCAACAGGGGTCAGCGTCCCACCGACGATGCACCGCCCGGACGCATGGACACGCGCAATCAACTGCCGATACCCCGCGATCAGCTGATCGGACGTAGCACCCGCGTAGATGTCGTTGATCCCTTCGAGCAACAACACCGTGCGTACGCCGGGCTTCGTCAACACATCCTTGTCGAGCCGCGCCAACGCACTCGCCCCCGCACTGCCGGCCTTCGCGACCCCACCGAGCACCCGGTTGCCCGAGATGCCTTCATTGGAGATCGCCAGCCGCCGAGGCTCAGGCAGCTGACCGTACCGATCGGCCAGCACGTCCGGCCACCTGCGGTTCGTGTCGATCGTCGTACCGACCGATGACGTGATCGAATCGCCCAGCGTCGCCACCGTCTCCACCTGCCGCGGCGCCTCGACGATCGCCGCGTTGACGAAGTACCAGGCTGACGACTCGGTCTGGTACGCCGCCGCCGACTCGTCCGCCGCGTGATCACCGGACGTCGACTTGTAGCTGTGCTGCATGGCCCGGTTGTGCGCGGTGATCACTCCGGTGGTCCCGACCACATGCAGACTCACCGTCAAACTCGTCCGCGCCGGCACCGGCCCCGGCAGCGGATCACTGATCGCCATCGCCCCTGGTGGTATCTCCACCGACGTACTCCCGCCGAACGTCAACCGCCGACTGGACCCCGGTACGACGCCCGCACCCGCCTCCTGCCGCCCGACGTACACCGAATCCGTCACCAACGGCTGATCCCCGTTCGCGTTCGACACCCGGATCCGCAGGTCCTTCCCACCCACACTCGTCCGCAGGATGTTCCGCACCGTCACGTCGTTCAAGGTGCCCCCGGCAATATCGTCACTGGCACCCCACGTAGTCACCTCCGTAGACCCACTCCGACCATCACCGCCGCCGCCACCGCCACCGCCCGGCGTCATGGCGCCCACCAGGCCTGCCGCGCCCACCGCCGTCACCAGGAAACTCGCGCCCATCCGGCGCCACGAAGTCATCATGCCCATCAAGTCACCCCCGAATAAGCATGCCTGCAATCGTTTGCAAAGAATTCAGCGCTGAGCGGCCCGATTGCTGAGCCGAGCGGTCGACAGGAGGAAGTGGGCGCCGCGCCGCCGGACGACCAGCCGGACTGGTGACCTGGTCGGGCGGGTGTTCCCACGGGTAAGGGACAATGGTTGGCGATGACGCTGACTGAGCAACTGCCGGGGACGACTGGGCCTGACGACCTGTACGACGCGTTCGCGCGTTGGGTGGGGGAGCAGGGGATCTCGTTGTACCCGGCGCAGGAAGAGGCGTTGATCGAGGTGATGACGGGGTCGAACGTGATCCTGTCGACGCCGACGGGGTCGGGGAAGAGTCTGGTCGCCACCGGGGCGCACTTCGCGGCGCTGGCCCACGGGCAGCGGACGTTCTACACGGCGCCGATCAAAGCTCTGGTGTCGGAGAAGTTCTTCGCATTGTGTGACGTGTTCGGGGCGGACAAGGTCGGGATGCTGACCGGGGACGCGTCGGTGAACCCCGGCGCGCCCATCATCTGCTGCACCGCCGAGGTGCTCGCCAACGTCGCGCTGCGCGAAGGCTCGGCCGCCGACGTCGGTCAGGTGGTGATGGACGAGTTCCACTTCTACTCCGAGCCCGATCGCGGCTGGGCGTGGCAGGTGCCGCTGCTGGAATTGCCGAACGCCCAGTTCGTCCTGATGTCCGCGACCCTCGGCGACGTCGAGCGGTTCAAGATCGACCTGTCCCGGCGGACCGGCCGCCCGACCGCGATCGTTGCGTCGGGTGAACGCCCGGTGCCGCTGATCTACAAGTACGTCACCACCGCGCTGCACGAGACGCTCGAGGAGCTCCTCACCACCCATCAGGCCCCGGTGTATGTCGTCCACTTCACCCAGGCCGCCGCCCTCGAACGCGCCCAGGCGCTGATGAGCATCAACGTCTCCTCGAAGGAGGAGAAGGAGAAGATCAACGAGCTGATCGGTCACTTCCGGTTCAGCAAGGGCTTCGGCCGCACGCTGCAGCGGCTGGTGAAGCACGGCATCGGTGTCCACCACGCCGGCATGCTGCCGAAGTACCGCCGCTTGGTCGAGCAGCTCGCCCAGGCCGGCCTGCTCAAGGTCATCTGCGGTACCGACACCCTGGGTGTCGGCATCAACGTCCCGATCCGGACCGTCGTACTGACCGCTCTGAGCAAGTACGACGGACGCCGGCAGCGGATCCTGAAGGCGCGGGAGTTCCACCAGATCGCGGGCCGGGCCGGCCGGGCCGGGTACGACACCTCGGGGACGGTCGTCGTCCAGGCGCCGGATCACGTGGTGGAGAACGTGAAGGCGCTGGCCAAGGCGGGCGACGACCCGAAGAAGCAGCGCAAGGTGCAGCGGAAGAAGCCGCCGGAGGGGTTCGTCACCTGGGGCGAGGACACGTTCGACCGCCTGGTCGCGGCCGAGCCCGAGGCGCTGCAGTCGCGGATGCGGGTCAGCCACGCGATGCTGCTGAACGTCATTGCCCGCGACGGCAACGCGTTCGAGAGCATGCGGCACCTGCTGCGTGACAACCATGAGGACTCGAGGGTCCAAGTCCGGTTGATCCGGCGTGCGATCCAGATCTACCGCACGCTCGTCACCGCCGGTGTGGTCGAGCGGCTTGACGAGCCTGACGAGAATGGCAGGCTGCTGCGCCTCACCGTCGACCTGCAGAAGGACTTCAGCCTCAACCAGCCGCTGTCGACGTTCGCACTGGCCGCTCTGGATCTGCTCGATCCGGAGGATCCGCTGTACGCGCTCGACGTCGTCTCGGTCGTCGAGGCGACGCTGGAGGATCCGCGGGCCGTGCTGTGGGCGCAGGAGCACCACGCCCGCGGTGAGGCCGTGAACGCGATGAAGGCCGAGGGCATCGAGTACGACGAGCGGATGGAGCTGCTCGAGGACGTCACCTGGCCGAAGCCGGTCAATGAGTTGCTCGAGGCAACGTTCGAGATGTATCGGCAGACCCACCCCTGGATCGCGGAGGCCGGGTTGTCGCCGAAGGCGGTGGTCCGGGACATGTTCGAGCGGGCGATGACGTTCGGCGAGTTCATCGGGTTCTACGGTCTCGCGCGCTCCGAGGGCGTCGTACTGCGTTATCTGAGCGACGCCTACAAGGCGCTCCGGCAGACCGTTCCGCCGGACAAGGTGAACGAGGATCTGACCGACCTGATCGAGTGGCTGGGCGAAGTGGTCCGGCAGACCGACTCCAGCCTGCTCGACGAGTGGGAGGAGCTGACCAACCCCACCGACGAGCCGGAGGCCGAGGTCGTCCCGGCGGGCCCGCGCCGGATCACCTTGAACACCAGGGCTTTCCGGGTGCTTGTTCGCAACGCGATGTTCCGCCGGGTGGAGCTGCTCGCCCTGCACCGCTGGGCCGAGCTCGGTCAGCTCGACGCCGAAGCAGGCTGGGACGCGGGCCGCTGGGCCGAGGCTGGTACGGCGTACTACGCCGAACACGACGTGGTCAACACCGGCCCGGCTGCTCGCGGCCCGGCGCTCTTCCTGATCGAGGAACACCCCGGCTATTGGGAAGTCCAGCAGATCATCGACGACCCCGAGGGCAACCACGACTGGCGCATCACCGCCTCCGTGGACCTCGCCGCCTCCGACGAAGCCGGCGACCTCGTCCTCGAGTTGGCCTCGTTCAAACCGTTGTAGTCACCGGCGTCTCGAGGGTCCGGACTTCCCGCACGAACATGGGCAGGGACGACAGCGCGATGCCGATGGTGCCGACGGCAACGGCCGTGGTGGTGCCGAAGGTGCTTCCGAGTACGCCGCCGATCGCGGCGCCGATCGGGAGGACGCCGAAGGTGAACGTGCGGTAGGCGCCGTTGCTGCGGGCAAGGGCTGTGCGGGGGATGAGCAGCTGGCGGATCGTCACCGACAACACGTTCGCGCTGCCGAGGCCGATCCCGGCGAGGAACTGGACCGCTCCGAGGAGTACGCCGTACTGGAGTCCGTGGCCGGGTAGGAAGGCCAGCAGGAGTGGGAGTCCGGTGGACAGGATGAGTGAGGTGCCGAAGGCGCGGCCGTAGCCGAGTCGCTTGGCGAGGCGGAGGCCCAGCATCGCGCCGACGAAAGCGCCGGCGCCGCCCGCGCTCAGGGCGACGCCGTAGCCGCCGGCGGACAGTCCACGTTCCTTCACGGCGAGGATGACCAGGTTGACGACGAGGATCTGCGCTGATGCGTTGTACAGGGCGGCGTGCGCGGTCAGGGACCTGAGGAACGGGCTCACCTTGAGCTGTCGCACGCCTTCCCACAAGCCGGCTCGCTCGTCGGTCGCGTGCGGTGTGGGTTCAGCGCGTCGTGCTGAGGCGATGCCGGTCGCGCTGGCCAGGTAGGAGGCGGCGTCGACGAGTAGTGCGATGGCCGGACCGAGGAGTTGGACGAGAAGACCGGACACGCCAGGGCCGCCGACCTGGGCTGCGGTCGACGAACCCTGCAGTGCGCGGTTGGCTCCCGGTAGGTCCTCCTCGGGCACGAAGTCCGGCAGATACGCGAATGACGCGATGTCGAACACCACGCTCGCCGCGCCGACGAGGAACGCGACGACGACCAGCAACGGCAGTGTCAGATGTCCGGATGCCCAGGCGAGCGGGACGACCGCGACCGCGGCGGCCCGGATCACGTCGGTCGCGATCATCACGCCGCGCTTGCGCCGACGCTCGAGCCAATGGCCGGCCAGCAGGGGGAGGACCGCGCTCGGGAGATAGCTCGCGGTCGCGATCGCGCTGACCCCGGCCGCACCCGCGTCCAACGTGAGCGCCGCGGTCAGCGGGAGCGCGACCGCGGTCACCTGCGTGCCGACCGCAGAGACCGTGTGGCCCGCCCAGAACCGCCGGAAGTCGCCGTCCACCAGTACCTCCGCCTCATCCGGTAACGGCCATCGCGCCATCGCTACCGCCGTCGTGAATAGTTACCGATACAAGCTCTTATCCGGTAACCGTTACCGGATCATGCCTCATGAGCGGTAACGTGGCAAACGTGATTCAGCCAGGTGAGCGCAGTCCGGCCCCCGAGCCGCTGGTGCTCGTCCAGGACCTGGTCAACACGGTCGACCTGGAGATGGAGCAGGACGCGCTGACGAAGCCTGCGGAGCTGAGCGCGTTCTGTGCCGACCACGGGCTGCCTGGTTTGCGCTTCAACTGGGACGATCTCGAGGAGGTGCTGACCCTTCGCGAGGCGGTCCGCGACGTCTGCCAGGCTCACGCGGGAGTCGACGTACCCGCGCAGTCGCTGGCGGTTCTCGACCGGCTGCTCGCCGAGGCGCCGCTGCGGTTGGCGTTGTCAGCCGACGGCGGTGCGACGGTCCGTCCAGCCGACGGGCTGCGCAACGTCCAAGCCCTCGTCGCCCAGTTGGCCGCGGACATCACCGCATCCGTCGCAGCCGGTACGTGGCCACGTCTCAAGGCATGCGCCGCCGACACCTGCCGCTGGGTCTACTACGACCGCAGCCCAGCAGGCCGCAGCCGCTGGTGCACGATGTCACTCTGCGGCGCCCGCAACAAAATGCGAAACTACCGCGCCCGCACCTAAACCCACCTGGTCCGTGGCCTGGCGGGCTAGCGCGGGGCCGGGCTGAGGTTGGTTGGGTTGAGGCCGGCCAGGCCGACGGCCAGGCGTGCTTGGGTCAGGTGCGGCGAGTGCCGGGTGGAGTGAGGGGCCGGGGAGCCACGGGTCGGGTGGGCAGCGCCGGGCCCGCTTGGCTAGGTGGGGCCGAGTGTCGGGTGGGGTGAGGGTTGGGGCGGAGTGCCAGGGGTGGGGCGAGGGAAGGCGCGGGCCGGGTCGGTAGCGCCGGGCGTGCTTGAGTTAGGTGGGGCGAGGGCCGGGACGGGTGGGGTTGAGGCGGTGGGGCTGGGGGCGTGGGTTAGGGCCAGGGGGTGTCTACTTCGGTGGGGGATTCGTAGTTGGTGGTGGGGACGTCGAAGCCGTAGAGGCGGCGGACTTCGGCGAGGAACCAGGCTGTGTCGGCGACCTGGGTGATGTTGTCCTGGGTGGCGGACTCCCAGCGGTCGCGGACGGCGGACTGGACGTCGTCGGTCAGCTCCCAGCGGTCGAGCCTGATCCGGCCCTCGTCGTCGAGGTCCAGTGGGGTCGCGCCGGTGAGCTGGTCCCAGAGCGCGATCGACTGCTGGATCGGGGACTGCAGGTCGTCGCCGAGGACGTTGTGCAGGAGGCTGACGTAGAGCCCGATGCCGGGGATCGCGGAGGATGCCTGGGTGACGGCGGCGCCGTTGACCGAGGTCATCGCCTGGACGCCGTCCTTGCTCAAGGTGAGGGCGGTCTGTTCGAGGTCGGCCTTCGCGGCGCCGATCGAGCCCTGGCGGTAGATCGGGCCGGTCAGGTCGGAGCCGATGTAGGTGAGAGCGACCGTGTTGAAGCCCGGCTTGAGCAGACCTCGCTCGGACAGGGCCTCGACCCAGCGACCCCAGTCCTCGCCGCCCATCACCTTCACGGTCTGCGCAATCTCGTCGTCTGTCGCGACCTCGATGCCGACCTCTTGGAGGACCGGTTGGCCGTCGTCGAAGGCGAGGCTCTTGGTGGTGTGCGCGGCCCCGATCGCCTTGATCGCCGACTGGTACGTCTCCCCGTTCCGCGGATCCACCCGGCGAGGTGCGGCCACGCTGTAGATCAAGTGGTCGATCCCCCCGAACCGCTCGGCGATCAGATCGAGCACCTCGGCCTTCGTGGTATCCGCGAAGGCATCCGCGTTCACGAAGGCAAACGAGCTCCCGAGCTCGGCAGCGAGCGCCGCGGTCTCGGCCGTCCGATACCAACCGGCGGTCGCAGTACGACGGGCGGTAGGCGCCTTCTCGAAGGACACTCCGACCCCATCGATCCCGTAGCGCGCGAGCCCGGCGATCGTCGTCGCCAACCCGTAGCCGGAACTGGAGCCGATCACGAGTGCCGTGCGGCGTTCCGGCGTACGGCGATCGACTTGGGCGGCCAGGTCGCGGACCAGTTGGGCACATCCGGCTGGATGTGAGTCCAGGAACAGGAATCCACGGCCTACGGGCTTGATCACGCGCTCACTCATGCCGAAGACCCTAACCCGCCGGATCGGCTCCGCAGGGCGGAGTGCGGGGAGAATGCGCCGAAAAGGCGAGTTCAGTTCCAGTACAGTTCCGCGTCGTCCGGCTCGACCGTGACGTCCGCGCCGAGGCGGCGGAGGTTGCCGGCGAAGTCGGTGTAGCCGCGGTGGACGTGATGCGCCGCGGACACCAACGTCTCGCCCTCGGCCGCGAGGCCGGCGAGCACCAGCGCAGCGCCGGCCCGGATGTCACTGGCCACCACCGGAGCGCCGGACAGCCGCGGTACGCCGCGAACCACCGCATGGTGACCGTCGGTCTGGATATGCGCGCCCAACCGGGTCAGTTCCTGCGCGAACGTGAAGCGGCCCTCGAACAAGTTCTCGGTCACCATCGCCGCGCCGTCACTCAGCGCGTTCAGCGCGATCACGAAAGCCTGCAGGTCGGTCGCGAAGCCCGGGTAGGGGAGCGTCACCACGTCGACCGGCTTCGGCCGGTCGTGCATCCGCACCCGGAAACCGGACTCGAGCACGGTGATCTCCGCGCCGGCCTTGTGCAGCTTGTCCAACGGCAGCTCGAGGTGCTCGGCGCGGCCGTTCGTGATCGTCACGTCGCCCTTGGTGATCGCGGCCGCGAACGCCCAGCTCCCGGACACGATCCGGTCCGCGACCACGGTGTGCTCGACCGGCTTGAGCAGACCGGTCACTCCGGTGACCTCGATCCGCGGCGACCCGGCGCCGTCGATCTGGGCGCCCATCTCGATCAGCATCGCGGCGATGTCCTGGATCTCCGGCTCCCGCGCCGCGTTCTCGATGATCGTCGTACCGCCGGCCAGCACCGCGGCCATCATGATCGTCTCGGTGGCGCCGACGCTCGGGAAGTCCAGCCAGACCTCGGCGCCGTGCAGCCCCTGCGGTGCCTCGGCGATCACGAAACCGTGCTCGATGTGCACCTTCGCGCCCATCGCCTCCAGACCGGCGACGTGCATGTTCAGTCCGCGGGAGCCGATGTTGTCGCCTCCTGGCAGCGCGACCTCCGCGCGGCCGCAGCGGGCCAGCAGCGGTCCGAGCACCGAGATCGACGCCCGCAGCTTGCGCACCAGTTCGTAGTCGCACTGGTGACCGATCTCGTGCGGTACGGCGATCGTCGCGATCTGCTCGTCCGCGTCGACCTTCGCCGAGCATCCGAGGGTGTCCAGCAACTGGGCCATGAAGGTCACGTCGAGGATGCCCGGCACCTGCCGCAGCGTCGTCGTACCCTCCGCCAGCAGTGCCGCAGCCATCAGCTTGAGCACGCTGTTCTTCGCCCCGGCGACCTGCACCGCCCCAACGAGGCGTGCCTCACCCGCGATCCGAAACCGTTCCACCGCACGACTGTAGCGAACCGTTGTCCCGGCACTTGCGTAGAGTCCTCGCATGGCTGTGAACTTGACGCGGATCTACACCCGCACCGGTGACGCTGGCGAGACCCGCCTGGGCGACAACTCCACCACCTCGAAGACGGATCCGCGGCTGGCGGCGTACGGCGAGGTGGACGAGGCGAACTCGGCGATCGGTGTCGCGATCGCGGCCGGACATCTGAACAGCACCCTGGTGGTGTTGCTGACCCGGATCCAGAACGATCTCTTCGACGTCGGCGCCGACCTGTGCAACCCGATCGCGCCGGATCCGGAGTATCCGCCGCTGCGCATCACCCAGGAGTACATCGACCGGCTCGAGGGCTGGTGCGACGACTACAACAGCCGCCTGACCAAGCTCCGGTCGTTCATCCTGCCCGGTGGCACCGAGGGGGCCGCTTACCTGAACGTCGCCCGCACAGTGGTCCGCCGGGCCGAGCGAGCCGGCTGGGTCGCCGTCGAGGCGCACGGCCCGTCGGTCAACCTGCTCGCCATCACGTACCTGAACCGCCTGTCCGACCTGCTCTTCATCCTCGGCCGCGTCGCCAACCTGTCCTCCGGCGGCGACGTCCTCTGGGTCCCGGGCGGCGAACGCACCACCCCGTGACGTCGCTCTAGCTCAGCTGCCAGCTCAACGGCATGGTCAACAAGCCGGTGGGTGGCAGACCGAGGGCCGTGTAGATGCTGCTGGTGACGCCGTCGAGAGTGAGCGGTTGTGTCGTGACAGCGAGGTCGTCGGTGGTTCGCGGAGCGCGAAGTTGCTCCAGCAGGTTGCGGTGCGGAACGCTCGCCAGCCCGATCTCGTCGCGGTCCAGACCGGCGCGGTTGCAGGCCAGTGTGAGCGCGTGCTGGAAGCCGCCGAGCTCGTCGACGAGCTTGCGGGCGTGCGCGTCGGCACCGGTCCAGACCCGACCGCGGGCGAGCGCTTCCAGCTGCTCCTCGGGCAGACCGCGGTCCTGCGCCGCCTTGGCGACGAAGTCCTTGTAGATGCGGTCGAGGGTCTCCTCGAGCCGCGCCCACTGCTCGTCGGTGAATTCCTCCTGCGCCGAGTACATCCGCGCGTTCGTACCCTCCGACACGGCCTCCTGCGAGATCCCGATCCGCGCCAGTGCGTCCCGTACGACGCCCTTACCGGTCAGCACACCAATGGAGCCGGTGATCGTGCCCGGCTGCGCGACGATCACGTCCGCCGGCATGGCGACGAAGTACCCACCTGATGCCGCCACACTGCCCATCGACGCGATCACGGGCCGACCCGTCGACCTCAGCCGCAGCACCTCGTTCCGGATCGCGTCCGACGCGACATACGAGCCACCCGGGCTGTCCACTCGCAGTACGACGGCCTTGACCTTGTCGTTCTCGGCCACAGCTCGCAGTGCGGCGCCGACCGTGTCAGAGCCGGACCCAGGACCACCGAGTGGGCTGCTGGAGTTGCGACCGACGGTGATCCCGCCAGACACGCGTACGACGGCCACCAGCGGCTTGTGCGGCCAGGGAAGTGTCTTGCGCACGTCCTGCAGAGTGCGCGGACCACGCCGGATGTAGCGCTCGGCCAGCAGGCGACTGTCGTAGTCGAGCTGCTTCTGCAGTTCGTCGTACACGTTGGAGCGGTAGCCGAGCATGTCTACCAGTCCGGCATCCAGTCCGGCCTGTGCGTGGAGCGGTGCGCTGTTCACGAGCTCCCGCACGCGTGCAGTGTCCAGACGCCGCCGTACGGCGATCCCCTCGACGATCTGTTCGTACGCCGACTCCGCGAGCCGCGATGCCATCTCGCGGGCCGGTGCGGTCATCTCCTTCTCGGTGAACGTGTCGGCGGCGGTCTTGTACTCACGCCGCTTGCCGAGCTGAGGGATCACCCCGGCCTTGTCCAGCGCACCGCGGATGAAGACGGCCTGCACCGACACACCCGTGATGCCGATGTCCCCGGACGGCTGGACCCAGATCTCGTCGAACGCCGTGGCCAGGTAGTACGCAACGGTGCCGCTGCCGCCCTCACCGAACGACTCTGTCCATGCGACCGCGGGCTTGCCCGACGTACGGAAATCGGCGACCGCCTCGCGCAGATCCTGCACCTGGGCGAGCGAGAGCCGCTGTCCGCCCAGATGGGCGACCACGCCGGCCACCGCATCGTCGCGGGCGCCCTTCCGCAGGGCCGCCACCAGCTCCCGCAGTGTCGGCAGGTGCCGCGCACGGAACGCGGCCACCGGCGAAGCGGGCGGCGTCTCGAGTACACCGCGGGTCAGATCCAGCTCCAGCAGAATCGCCATACTCCGACCCTAAACCCGCGCAAAAGCCCTGCCCCCGTCCGGCAGGGCCGAGCGGGGGCAGGGGAGTGCGACTAGTGGATCATCCGCCGACGCGCTGCGGACCGTAGGCTCCGGTCAGCAGGAAGTGGACCTTCGCACCGAAGGAGGCCTGGAAGCTGCCGTAGCTCTTGATTGCCGTCGTCGGGCCGGTGGCGCGGCCGACGGCGAAGATCGTGCCCAGGTTGGTGTCGTGGTCGAACGCCGCCAGCAGCGTGCTGGTCGCGCCGCAGCGCTGGGCCACAAGCGACTCGTACGAGCCGAACCCGCTGGCCCGGACCAACGTCACGATCGGCTTCATCGGCGCGGTCACCGGCACCCGCACCGTGTACAGGGCACCGCCCCGGGTGGTGACGAGCAGGGTGTCGTACGTCGCGGTCTCGGCGATCAGTGTCATCGCCTTGACCGAACTGAAGCCCGGCGCCGAGCCGTAGGACCGCGCCGCGGTCGACACCGTGTAGCGGTAGAGCGAGCCATTGGCGTGCAGGCCGTACAGGAAGTAGTGCTGCTTCGCGCCGTAGACGTAGTTGGAGTCGGTGATCTGGTTGAAGCCACTCCAGCCGGAGCCCAGCTTGGTCGCCCGGACGGTCGGCGTGGTGGCCGTGCCCGTGTAACTGGACACCGCGGCGTACAGGTTCCCGCCTTGCAGGACCATGCCGTAGAACGCGTCGTTGCTCCCGCTGGATTCCAGGTACCAGGTGGAGCTGGCCCGGACGCCAAACAGCTTGTATTGGTCAAGAGCAGCCACCGTCGGCGGCTTGGTGGCAGTGATGTCGTAGCCGCCGGCGGTACCGGTGGCGTTGACGGCGCCGACCGACACGCCACAGGCCGCGGTGGCGGCCTGCGCGGCGGTGGTCGGCAGCTTGGCCGCGGCCTTGCCGGCGGACCGGAACGACTCCGGCTTCGGCTTGGTCGCGCCCGCGGTCACGGGGACCGCCGCTGCCGCGACCAGGCTGAGCCCGGCCATCGTCAGCGCAACACGTCGCATCGTCATCTAGAGACTTACCTTTCGAGTACTCGATGCCCGCTCGGGCATGCGCCCGTACATCGTTTTCGCGATACTCGGCGTTACAGCAACCATTTGACGAGCCCGATGGCGGAGGGCTAGCTGATTCTTGCCGATGGTGGGGTGGGCTTCTCGTCGGTCCAGCCGGACTCGAGGATGACAGTGGAGCTGTACTTGGGGGCGCCGATCGACGAGCTCAGCAGACGCCCGGTGCCTGGGTCGATGATGTAGGACGCGCCGCTGCCGAACAGGACCGTCTTGTCGCCGCTCGCCTTCGACAGGTCCGCGGTGAGCGTGATCTCCGTGCCGACCCGGCCGATGGGGTCTTTGACGCCGGCCTGGATGTGGGTGCCGGGCAAAGCCGCGAGTACGCGCAGTGCGGCGCCACGCAGCTTGGGTGGTGAGGGCAGCTCGAACAGCAGGCGACCGGCCGCGGCGAAGACGGGGTACTCCCGCTCGGCCGCAGTGTCAGCCGGGCCTGCGCTCCGGGCGAGCATCGCCTCGAGCGCGACCGGGTCGGTCGGGAGCGCTGCGATCTGCTGGGCACTCAAGGGCTTGTCGCCGGTCAGGTAGTAGCCGGGCGGGACGTCGCGGAACGACATCTTCTTCACGACCGGCGTCTCGTCCTCGGTGGTGATCGGGTCCACCTCGTACGGCAGCTGCCAGGACGTCGGTGATCCCTGGGCACGCCACTTGGCCGCGTCGGCCGCGGTCGCCGGACGGTAGGCGAGATTCACCCAGCCGAACCACGACTGGACCCCCGGCTTCATCGGCATCCAGCTCTCGCTGATGGATCGCCGTTCGAGCGTGTACTTCGGACTCCCGACCCGCGTGTTCGCACTCAGATGCAGACTCCGGACCCGGAAGTACTTCCCCGAGACCTTCTCATCCACCTCCTGCCGCACCGCCGCGGCAATCAGAACCTGAGCCGCTGTCATCAGCCGCGGCGCAGTCGGCGTCACCGTCGCACCGGGCACGGCTTCGCCGCCATCCCCACCGCCGCCGACCAGCATCGCCCCACCAAGGCCCGCCACGGCCACCACTGCGGTCACTGCAGTAACTGCAGTCCCCACCCACCCCGCACGTGCCGCCCCAGGCCGCCTATGACGGGTCCTCTCCTCGCGAACCAGCGCTTCCACCTGGCGTCGCGCAGCCGCGGCTGCTTCTGGAGTGGGCGCTTCCGCATCCGGGAAGGCGCGGCGGAGTTGTTCGAACTCGTTCATGACGGGTCCTCGAGGGTGGCGCGGAGGGTGCGGCGGGCTCGGGAGAGGCGGGAGCAGACCGTGCCGTACGCGATCCCGAGCGCCGCGGCGACCTCGTCGTACGTGAGATCGCCGAGGGCGACCAGGAGCAGCACCTCGCGATCCTTGGCGGAGAGCTTGGCCAGGGCGGCGGCGAGTTCGCGGCTCGCGCCCTGCGCCGTGACCTGGGCAGCGATCCGGTCCTCGGGAGCGCCCACCGGCACCGGCAGCGGCAGCTTCGCGATCGCCCGCCAGGCACGCACCTCGTCGCGGCGATGCCGGCGGATCAGGTTCGTCGCGATCCCGTAGAGCCAGGCCCGCACGACTCCGTTGCGCCGGTCGAACCGCTCCCGCTGCCGGAACGCGATCAGGAATGTCTCCGCCGCCAGGTCGTCGGCGATATCGGTCCCCAGCCGGCGAGCGACGTACGCATGCACCTGTCCGAAGTACCGATCGAAGATCACCGTGAACCGGTCCGGCTCCCGCACCGACGCCTCCAGTACGCGGCCGTCCTCGTCCATCGCGGTGTCCGGTACGGCGGCACCCGGCCAGCGACCGGGGAACGCAACGGCCGGCAAGGCCACGTCGGGCGTCATCGAACTCCTCAGGTCTGGTGCGCTGCCGCTCGGCTCACCTTGTTCTTGTCCGATGTCCCCAGACCCCTTCTCGCTACCCCGAACTGGCGGGATATGGACGCGCGAGAGCGCTCCCCGGAGGACACAGAAGAGTCAGGGAGCGTCGAGCAGGCCGCGGGCGGCGGCCTCGTCCTGCGGCCAGACGTAGATGGTCCAGCCGTCCTTGGTGCGCGCCGCGGTCGCCTTGATGCCGAAGTCCTTCAACGTCGACACCGTCACGCGGGCCTCGTTGTAGGTGCGCACGGTCCGCACGTCGGTCAGCAGCCCGAACGCGTCCCGCTCGGCAGGGCGGTCGTCGACCCGGCGAACCAGCGACCCGCCCTTCGCCTTCGAGAAAGCCCAGCGGCAGAGCAGTACCATCAGTCCGGCCAGGGCGATGGCCAACACCGGAAAGACGAAGTACTGGTCGGCGAACACGGACACCATTGTCTCGCGAAAAGAAAGATCGTGAGGTCTTGGCAACCTTCCCTGTCGCCAGGGAGTCTTTACCAACACAAACGCTGCCACGCGGCCGATGACTCGGGGGCCGCCGGAAGAGCGGAGGGCACGGACATGCTCGCACCGACCCACGACCCGACAACTCTGCGCACGACCACCTCACCCTCGACGACGCCGGTCACGCCGGCCATGGAAAACGTGGTGCATCTGACCGGCATTCTGGACGTCCGCTCGGTGGGCGACGTCCGGCAAACCCTGAACACACTGATCGACACCTCCGACGGCGACGTCATCGTCGACCTGGAGACGGTCGACGCGGTCGACGCGACCGGCCTCGGCCTGCTCGTCGCGACCCATCGCCGGACCCAGCTCCTCGGCCGCCAGCTCGTGCTCTGGCACCCGATGCCCTCGGTCGTCCGCATCCTCGCGGTCACCCGCCTCCACCGCATCCTGCACGTCGAACGCAACCCCCTACCGATCAGCGCCTGAGTGTGACGTAAGCCCTGGTGACACCCGTCACGAGGTGGGGACTCACAAGGGAACACAGTCCTACTCTCGGGTACATGGCGACCGAGAAGGATCGACCGTGGGTGATGCGGACGTACGCGGGCCACTCGTCCGCGGCGGAGTCGAACGCGTTGTTCCGGCGGAACCTGGCCAAGGGCCAGACCGGGCTGTCGGTCGCGTTCGATCTCCCGACCCAGACCGGGTACGACGCGGACCACCCGCTCGCCAAGGGTGAGGTCGGGAAGGTCGGCGTACCGGTCGCGCACCTCGGCGACGTCCGCGCGCTGTTCGACCGGATCCCGCTCGCGCAGATGAACACGTCGATGACGATCAACGCGACCGCGATGTGGTTGCTCGCGCTCTACCAGGTCGCCGCCCAGGAGCAGGGCGCGCTTCCGGACGAGCTGACCGGCACGACGCAGAACGACATCGTCAAGGAGTACCTGTCCCGCGGCACCTATGCGTTTCCGCCGGACGCGTCGCTGCGGCTGACCACCGATGTGATCGCTTACACGGTCGCTCAGATGCCGAGGTGGAACCCGATCAACATCTGCAGTTACCACCTGCAGGAGGCCGGTGCGACGCCTGTGCAGGAGCTCGCCTTCGCGATCTCGACGGCGATCGCCGTACTGGACCGGGTCCGCGACGCGGGTCAGGTGCCGCCGGAGCGGTTCGGTGATGTGGTCCAGCGCATCTCGTTCTTCGTGAACGCCGGAGTGCGGTTCATCGAGGAGACCTGCAAGATGCGGGCGTTCGTCCGGCTCTGGGACGACCTGACGCTGAACCGGTACGGCGTGACCGACGCGAAGGCGAGGCGGTTGCGGTACGGCGTACAGGTGAACTCACTCGGGTTGACCGAGGCGCAGCCGGAGAACAACGTCCAGCGGATCGTGCTCGAGATGCTCGGCGTCACGCTCTCCAAGAACGCCCGGGCCCGCGCTGTCCAGCTGCCGGCCTGGAACGAGGCCCTCGGTCTGCCACGTCCGTGGGATCAGCAATGGTCGCTACGGATGCAGCAGGTACTCGCGTACGAGTCGGACCTCCTCGAGTACGACGACATCTTCGACGGATCGCACGTGATCGAGGCGAAGGTGGACGAGTTGGTCGCCGGTGCGCGCGAGGAGATCGACCGCGTGCAGGCGATGGGCGGTGCGGTCGCGGCCGTGGAGAGCGGCTACTTGAAGCAGGCGCTGGTCGCTTCGCATGCCGAGCGGCGGCAGCGGATCGAGTCGGGGGAGCAGGTCGTTGTCGGCGTCAACAAGTTCGAGAACACCGAGCCGTCGCCGCTGACCGCGGACCTCGACACCGCGATCCAGACCGTCGACCCGGCGGCCGAGTCCGCAGCGTTGGAGTCTTTGCGGAAGTGGCGGGCAGAGCGTGATGGTGCGGCCGTCGAGACCGCGCTGACCAAACTGCGCGAGGTCGCCAAGACGACCGACAACCTGATGCCCGTCACCCTGGAGTGCGCCCGCGCGGGCGTGACCACGGGGGAGTGGGCCGGGGTGCTGCGGGAGATGTACGGCGAGTACCGCGCGCCGACCGGGGTGTCCGGATCGGTCGGTGTCTCCGGCGGTGGTGCGGCGATCGCCGCCGTACGCGAGAAGGTCGCCGCGACGTCCGCGGAACTCGGCGGCCGGTTGCGCTTCCTGGTCGGCAAGCCCGGCCTCGACGGTCACTCCAACGGCGCCGAGCAGGTCGCCGTCCGGGCCCGTGACGTCGGCTTCGAGGTGATCTACCAGGGCATCCGCCTCACCCCCGAGCAGATCGTCGCCGCCGCGGTCGCCGAGGACGTCCACTGCGTCGGCCTCTCGATCCTCTCCGGCTCCCACATGGAACTGGTCCCGCAGGTAGTAGCCGGCCTCCACAAGGCCGGCCTGGAAGATGTCCCCGTCGTCGTCGGCGGCATCGTCCCCGACGCCGACGCCCGCGCCCTCCTGACCGCCGGCGTAGCCGCCGTCTACACCCCCAAGGACTACGACCTCACCGGCATGATGTCCAACGTCGTAGACGTAATCCGCCAAGCCAACAACCTCGTGTAACCCACGCGTGCTACAGCAGCCGCTCCTCCCCTCAACTCGATGTGGGTGCCTGGAAGCCGTTGAGGAGGGCGTTGACGCCGAGGCGCCAGCGGCGGTTGATGGACTGCTTCGACGTGCCCAGCCGGTGCGCGTTCTCGGCTGCGGCCAGGCCCTCGACGAAGGTGAAGAAGACCAGGGCGATGTCGGTCGGATCACCGCTGAGGAGCTCCGCATCCACCGCGTCGCGGACATGCTGCACGAAGATCCTGCGGACCTTCACGCCGGCCTTGGTCTCGTCGTGGGTGGGATCGAAGTCAGCGAAGGGCCGGGAGAACATGACCTCGGCGAGCACCGGATGCGCCTGGATGAAGCCGCGGAAGGCATCGGCAAGACCTCGCAGGGCGTCGAGTGGGTCCGCCGCCGGGGGGAGTGCGGAGAGTTCGTCTGCCAGCACCCGGAAGCCCTCGAAGAAGACCGCCCGGACGAGTCCCGCCTTGTCGCCGAAGACCTCGTAGATCGCCGGGACGGAAGCATTCGCGCGGCGGGCGACCGTCCGCGTGGTCAGGCCCGCCACGCCCGCTTCGTCGAGCACTGCCAGCGCGCTCGCCAGCCCGCGCTCGTGGAGCGCTTCGGTGCGTTGTTTCAGCCGGGGCACGACCCGACCGTAGCACGCGCCGGCCCATCCGAACCAACGTTATGGAACGACGATACAGAACGAGGTATAAAGGAGCTGTGACCGACACCGTCCTCCAGTTGCTGCGTGACCGTCAGGAACAGCGAAGTACGCCCGGACGCCGCAGCGACGACGCCCGCCTGGTGCTGCTCGTCGAGGGCGGGAGCTCTCGCGGTGCGTACTCGAGCGGGATGACGATCGCCATCGAGCAGCTGGGACTGCTGCCGAGCTTCGATGCCGTCTACGGAAGCTCCGCCGGAGCGCTGAACGCGGCCTGGCTGTTGTGCGGGCGGGCTGAAAGCAGCATGCACGCCTGGTGGGATCCCATGATCATGGGGACGACCATCAATCCGAGACGTGTCCTGCGGCGCGGCCGGCCGGTGGTGGACACCCGCTACCTCGTGCACACCGTCTACACCGAGATCATGCCGATGGGATTCCAGGAGATTCTCGACAACCCCGTCGAGCTCCACCCGATCGCCACGGACGCTCTGACCGGAAAGGCCGCCGACCTGCAGGGGCACATCCACGACCAGGCCAGTCTCCAGGCCGCGCTGCGGGCTTCGGCGGCGATGCCGTTGCTCGCCGGCGAACCGGTCGAGATCGACGGACGAGCGTACGTCGACGCCGGGCTCAGCGAAGGGACGCCGGTACGCACGGCCCTCGACCAGCAGGCCACGCACATCGTGGCGTTCCGTACTCGGCGCGTGGACGAGATCCAGTCGGCTCCGTCCCGGGCGGAACGGATGCTGATGTCGCGATGGTTCGCCCGGCACGCGCCGGGCGCGCTGGATCCGTGGTTGCGTCGCGTGCAGATCCGGGCGGAGGAGGAGCGGCTCCTGGCGTCCCACCCTGCGACGCTGCAGATCCGCCCGCCGTTGGGGAGCGTGCGCATCGGCCGCACCGAGCGGCGGCCAGGTCCGCTCCAGACAGCTGTCGACACCGGCCGGCAGGCGGCGCTCGACGTCCTGGCTGCCGTCGCGGACGCGCCCTTCCGTGATTCAGAGGCAGGCTGGCATGCGTGACTTCACGGTGCCGGCGGAGGCCGGACTGCGCGACGCAGGGCTTGGTGCGGGCACGACGATCGCACTGCCCAGCGGCCGGATCGCCTACGCCGAGCGTGGGGCCGGGCCTCCGGTCGTGTTCGTCCATGGCCTGCTGGTCAATGCCAACCTGTGGCGGAACGTCGTGCCGACGGTCGCTGACGCCGGGTTCCGGTGCATCGCGCCGGACTGGCCGCTCGGCGCACATCAGGTGCCGATGCCGGCCGAGGCCGACCTGACGCCGTACGGCGTTGCCGACCTGATCGCGGAGTTCCTGGACGAGCTTGACCTGACCGATGTCACGGTGGTCGCCAACGACACCGGCGGGGCGCTCACGCAGATCCTGATGGCCAATCACCCGCAACGGCTCGGCCGCGTCGTACTCACTCCCTGCGACGCATTCGAGGCCTTCTTTCCCGAGCCCTACACGCCGCTGCCCAAGTTGGTTCGCCTGCCCGGGGCCTCGTGGCTGGCGAGTCGGCTGCTCCGCTTGCCGGTGGTGCGGCGGCGGCCGTGGGCGTTCGGTTGGCTGGCCAAGCACGGTATTCCCGGCGAGATCCTCGACTCCTACCTGTCGCCGATCCACGACAGCAGGGAGATCCGGCGAGACGCCAGGCGCTTCATCGCCGGCGTGGACAAGAAGTACACCTTGGGTGCCGCGGAGTCGTTGACCGGGTTCCGCAAGCCGGTGCTCCTGGTCCGCGCGGCGGACGACCGGATCTTCCCCGCTCAGCTCTTCGAACGGCTGTCGGCGATCCTTCCCGACGCTCGGCTGATCACGGTCGCCGATTGCTGGTCCTTTGTGCCGGAGGACCAGCCCGGCGAGCTGGCCCGGCTGATCGTGGACTTCGCGACGGATCGTCGAGCTGACGTGGTAGAAGAGGAGCATGGCTGCTAATGACGCTCAGTTGACGCGGACGCTCTCCAACGGCACCGAGATCCCCTTGGTGGGCCTCGGGGTGTGGCAGGTGCAGGACGGCCCGGAGTGTGAGCGGGCGGTCGAGTGGGCGCTCGAAGAGGGCTACCGGCTGATCGACACGGCGCAGGCGTACGGGAACGAGTCGAGTGTCGGGCGGGCGATCCGGAACAGCGGCGTACCCCGGGAGGAAATCTTCCTCACGACGAAGTTCTACCCAGGTGGCCGGGACCCGCACGCCGAGGCGGAGAAGAGCCTGGAGCGGCTCGGGACCGACTACCTCGACCTCTACCTGATCCACTGGCCGCAGGGTGGGCCGACGTGGGCCTGGCCCGGGATGGAGCAGGCCAGCGAGGCCGGTCTGACGAAGGGCATCGGGATCTCGAACTTCAGCGCCGGGGAGATCCAGGAGCTGCTCAAGGTGAGCCAGATCCAGCCGGCGGTCAACCAGATCCAGTTCAGCCCGTTCGAGTACCGCGCGGGCCTGGTCGAGGCGTGTGAGGAAGCCGGCATCGTCGCCCAGGCGTACAGCCCGCTGGGCACCGGCCGGCACCTCGGGGATCCGGTCGTCGACCGCATCGCGTCCGCAGCCGGACGTACGCCGGCGCAGGTCCTGATCAGATGGGCCATGCAGAAAGGCCTGTCGGTCATCCCCAAGTCGACCCACCGGGAACGCATCCAGGAGAACTTCGGCGTCTTCGACTTCGAGCTCGACGACGACTCCATCGCCGCACTGGACGCCCTCGACACCACTCGTCAAACCTCCGAGGCGCTGTCCCGTGACGGCAAGTGGTGGTCCTGACCGCCGTAGCGGAGGAGCTGAGGGGTCCATGCAGCTAAGGCGAACATCAGGAGGACCAGCAGGGTCGCACTGACGAAGGCGGTCGCGCTGATGCCGAAGTGTTGCGCGAAGGCGCCGAGAATCAGGGACGTGACGGGCATGACGCCGATGGCCAGCTCCTGGACTCCCAAGGCCCGGCCGTGCAGACGTACGTCGGTGGTCATCAGCAGCAGCGTGGTCTGCAGGACACCGAACGCGGCGCTCAGCACTCCGATCGCCGTCATCAGTACGAACGACGCCGCCGTACTCCGGGACACGGCGAACAGGGCCCACGTCGTGCCCCAGGCCGCGGTGCCGAAGACGAACAGGCCACCCTTGAAGCGGAAGTCGCCGAGCCAAGCGATCACCAGCGAGCCGATCAGGCCGCCGAGACCACTGCAGGTCAGCAGCCAGCCGAGGCCCGCGGCATCCAGGCCGAGCGACTCTTGGGCGAAGACAGGGATGAAGGACTGCGCGATCGGCCAGACCAGGGTGTTCGCGGCCAGCGTTACCAGCAGAACCGTTGCGGCCATGCGGTTCCGACAGATCGCGCGCAGCCCGCTGACGACCATCCGGACCGAGGAGCCGGTGTGCTCGTGAACCACCTGGCCGAGTCCGCGTAAGGGCAGCAGGAGGACGAGCGAAACGGCGTACCAGATCGTCGAGACCCAGAGCGCGGCCGGCGCGCCCAGAGCGTTGATCAGGAGACCGCCGGCTGCGGGGCCGATGACCTGCGTCATGTTGAGCGCCATCGAGTTGAGCGCGTTCGCGTTGCTGAGGTTCTGACGCCCGACCAGGTCGAGCACCAGCGAGGCCCGAGCCGGTTGCGACGGTGACTGTGCGAGCCCGAGCGCGAGGCCGCCGACCAGCAGTACGCCGTACGACGCTCTGCCGAGCGACGCGAGCGTGGCCACGACACTGACGGCCGCCAGCGCCCATGAGCACGCGATGACCAGCAACCGGACCCGGTTGTGCCGGTCGGCGAACGCCCCGGCGAACGGGCCGAGTAGCAACGGCGCCAACCGCACCGCGCCGAACACGGCGAGCAGGAAGTCGGAGTGCGTGGTCTCCCAGGCCAGCCAGCCCAGGACGAGTGTCTGCGTCCACACGCCGCCGAAGAAGAACAGGTTGGAGAACCAGAGCAGCCGGAACTGGCGGTTCTCGCGCAACGAGCCGAGTGTCCGCCCGACCACCGCGGTACGACGGGTATTCACATCTGGAGTTCGCCGTTGTGGACGACGATCCGTCCGCCGGCGACGACCAGTTCCCGGCGAGGTGCACGGACGTGCACATCCGGCACGTTCTCGGCGTCGATCAGGACGATGTCCGCGCGTGCTCCCGGGACGAGGTCATGGTTCTCGCGGTGGACGAACGGTGCGCCGGCGGTCGTCGCGAGCTCGACCGCATACGTGAGGTCCTCGTCGGTGCGCAGCCCGTGCAGCCGGGCGAAACCGCGGGCGACCTGCAGCAGGTCGCCGTCGCCGTACGGCGACCACAGGTCGCGGATGCCGTCGGTGCCGAGGCCGATCGCGACGCCCGCCGTCCGCATCTCGCGCCAGGGGAGGGGCGCCGAACCGACCGGTGCCACCGTCGTCCACGAGATCCCGGCCGCGCCGAGCTCGTCGACGAGCTCGGCCTGGCGCACCGCGGACAGCTCGCCGAGGGCGAACCCGTGGGACACGTTCACCTTCCCCGCGAGACCGGCCTGCCGGGTGCGCTCGATGATCAGCTCGTACTGGAATCCGCCGAGCTGACCGCCGTCGTGCAGATGGATGTCGATCCCGACACCTCGTCGTACGGCGAGGTCGAACAGCGCATCCAGCTGACCGACCGGGTCGCGGTCGATCGACGCCGGGTCGAGGCCGCCGATACTCGTGGCGCCGGCTGCCGCGGCTTGGTCCAGCAGATCGAGTACGCCGGGACGCCGGAGTACGCCGTCCTGGGGAAACGCGACGATCTCCACCTCGACCGCGCCGTCGAGTGCGGCCACGGCCTCGCGGACAGTGGCGATACCGCGCAACCCGACCCCGAGGTCGACGTCGATGTGCGTGCGGGTGGCCGTCGTACCGTGCCTCAGGAACTCACGCAGCACCGCGGTGGCACCGGCGACACTCGGGATTCCGTACTTGTCCCGTTCCGCGCGCTCGTGAGCGATCCGGCCTTGGGTGGTCGGCTGACCGCCGTACGAGACCCATGGCTGCCCCCACCAGCTCTTGTCGACGTGCGCGTGGGCGTTGACGAACCCCGGAAGCGCCAGCAGTCCGCGCCCGTCGACACGCTCCGCCTGGTCGGCCGCCGTACCGGCCGGGGTGATGTCCGTGATCATGCCGTCGGCAATCACCAGGTCAACCAGGTCGCCACCCCAAGGACGGACGTCAGCGAGCCGCAGGAAGGTCATGGTCGCAATGGTATACCAAATGGAGATTAGCTCCGGCCGGCCCGCAGCAGGGCCTGGGAGTGGGCGAGGTGCTCGATTGCGAGCCGCTCGGCCTCGGCAACATCGCGGTTCGCGATCGCGGCGTACAACTGCTGGTGCTGGCTCGCGACCGCCGGCAGGTCGTCGTGCTGTGACATCAGCCAGCGCATTCGGCTGCGCAGCGGGCGTTCGATCTCGACCAAGAGTTCGTTGGACGCCAGTTCCGTCACGATCTCGTGGAAGTCGGCGGCCTTCCGCCGGGCCAGGACGGAGTCATTTACCTGGGCGGCGGCGAGTTGCTCGTCCAAGGTCCGCCGCAGCCGGTCGAGTCCCTCGCGGGTACGGCGTTCGGCCGCGAGCCGGAACGTCAGCGGCTCGAACGCGGCGCGAACCTCGTTCAGATCGGCGATATCGGAGTCGGTGAACTCGCGAACGACGGCCCAGGACCGGGGTCGCAACGTCACCAGCCCTTCGGCGACCAGGGCCTTGAGTGCGTCCCGGACCGGCACCCGGCTGACGTCCAGCGCCCCGGCCACCTCGCGCTCGACGAGCCGTTCCCCCGGCAGGCGCACCCCGTCGAGGATCTCGCCCCGCAGTCGCCGCGTCACCCGCTCCGTCTCGGACTCTCGGCTCTCACTCATCGGCTCTCCTGATTGGTATACCACCGTCCAGGATGCCTCAAGAGTCCACGATCCCCGGCCTGCCTCGCCGAGAATGTGCCTGGCCTAACCCGCCGACTTCTCCTTGATGAGGTCTTCGACGGCCTTCGGGATGGTGGTTTCGAAGTCGAGGAGTTTGGCCCAGGTGGGGGTGACCGTGATCACGCCCATCTCGGCGTAGAGGCTTTTCACGCCGGCCTCCCACTCGGGGTACTGCTCGTCGGTCATCACCTTGTGGCCGGCGAGCAGGTAGCCCTCCGGGACGCCCTGGACCAGCTCGACCTCGGCGGTGCCGCGGATCAGCAGCGCCTTCGGCGGGAACGCGCCGGTGTCGATGGTGAGGGCGACCTTCGGGTTCTTCCGCACCGCCGCGACCTTGGCCGACTTGGGCACCGTCGCCATCAGGATCCGCTCGCCCTCGACCCAGAACCCGATCGGGATCACCCGCGGCTCGCCGTCGAGACCGTCGTACGCGAAGCGGGCCGGCTCGGGACCGTTGAGCAGCTGGTGGGCGTACGGCTTGGCCAGAATCGCGGCGATCTCGTCCTTGGTCATGCTGCTGATCCTTCCACTCGGAGGTGTTCTCATCAGGGGGACGGAGCCGCTTCCCGATCCTCGACATGGATAGGTTGACGAATCGTGGAGATCTTTCGCTGCGGTGCCGGGACGGTCCACGTCGGGGACGACGGAGCGGTCGAGCAGGTCGTTCATCCGGACGGCCGGCGGGTGCTCCTCGACGACGGACCGGTGCACGACAGCCTGCATGCCTGGGGCAAGGGTTTCGTCATCACCGACCGCGGCAGCCATCGCTTCGACAGCCCGGCGCTGGTCCGCTGGCGGCAGACCGGGATCGACCTGCTCTACCAGTTCGGCGAGCTGGAGTTGCGCGTCGGCCGACGGTTCGGGGACCAGTGGACCGAGACCTACGAGCTCCGCAACACCGCGGCCGACTCTGTCGAGATCGGTTCCCTCGCGACCAGTACGCCGTACCGCGACGTCTACACGTCGAGCCGGGAGAGCCTGTCGGGTGCTGTCCACGCACACGTCTGGACCGGTGGGGCCGACGCGTGGGTTTGGGCGGTCCCGATGGACGGCAGCGGTCCCGGACTCGGCCTGCAGCTGAAGGAGGGCGAGCTGTGGGCGTACTCGATCGAGTCGCGCGAGCCCGGGACCAGCAGCAACGTCCGCGGCCACATCTACCTCCACGTCACCGACCACGCCCGCGCGCCGCACGCGATGGGCGGTCAGCCGGCTGTGTCACTGGCTCCCGGCCAGTCCTACCGCTGGACGTGGCAGTTGGCCTGGTACGACGACCTGCCGACGTTCCACTCGGATCGTGAATCACTGATCAACGCCGACCAGTTGGCTGCCGAGGTGGGGGAGACGATCCAGCTCGCCGGCGCCGGCCCGAGCGACGTCAGCAGTGACAAGGCCGGAGTGATGTATGTCGACGCGACCGACGGCAAGCGGGCCGCGCGGATCGCCGTACTTTTTCATCAACCACTGCAGGAGATCGCGGAGCGGCGGGTGCGGTTCGTCCTCGACCGGCAGCGGCGTCCGGAGCTGGCCGACAGTCGCAGGTACGCCTTCGTGCCCTACGACAACGACAGCGGCCTCACTGTGCTGTCCGGCGCCTGGCGGGACTGGTCCGACGCGCGCGAACGGATCGGGATGGCGCTACTCCTGCAAGAGGTTCGCGCCCGTGGCTGGGGCGACCGGGCGGAGCTGGATGACGCGCTCGCCGGGTATGAGCAGTTCGTCCGCGAGCACCTCGTCGACGCGGACGGCACAGTCCACGACGACAGCATCCACAAGACCGCCGTGCGGCTCTACAACTTCCCGTGGTTCGCGCGGTTCTTGCTCGGCCAAGGCGATCGGGCCGGAGCGACCCGCATCCTCAACCGGTACTACGAGCTCGGGGGCGACCACTTCCTCGCCTTCGATCTCGGTCCACTGCTCAGCGAACTCGGTTTGCGTGACCATCTCGTCCGGCACGCGCGGACCTTCATCGAGTACGGCGATGAGCTGCCGCCTCACGAGGTCAACTACGAGCAGTCGATGGTCGCGCCGCTCCTCGAGCTCCTGGTGGCGGCGTACAGGACGGCGCCCGGCGAGATCGATGGCGCCGAGCTGAGCCGTCGCCTGCCCTGGCTGATCACGTTCGCTGCGGACCAGCCCGACGTACGCCTGCGACATGTGCCGATCCGGCACTGGGACGGGTACTGGTTCGGGCGGCTGCGGTTGTGGGGCGACGTCTTCCCGCACTACTGGTCCGTGCTGAGTGCAGCGGTGTACGCCGCTTGGCCGCGCGAACTCGTCGACACCGAGCAGGCAGCCTGGCTGGACGCGGCGGCCGACGCGATTCTTCGCGCGAACCTGGCCAATTTCGCGGCAAGCGGCTCGGCGACGTGTGCCTTCGTCTATCCGAGTTGTGTGAACGGACAGCCCGCCCACGTGGCCGATCCGCTCGCCAACGACCAGGACTGGGCTCTGGTGTACGCAATCAGGCACAGTGATGGGCCGTCCTGAGGACGGCCCATCACCTCACGCCAGCGTTGGAAGCAGCTCCCGCAGCGAATCCATCAGGTGCTTGTGCAGACTGGTGCCGTACGAGATGCGCGTGGCCCCAGCGCCCACCAACTCGGCGGCCGTCGGTCCGCCTGGCGCCGCATGGGCGTTGACCGGTCCGCCGACGCCCTCGACCACCGCGGCCAGTTGGTCCGTCGGCGCCATGATCGGGTACACGCAATCCGCACCGGCCCGGCGGTACTCGCGGCCCCGGCGCACCGCATCATCGACCGCGCCGGCCTTGTCGGCGCCGGGACGGACGAAGGTGTCGATGCGGGCGTTGATCACCAGGTCGGCTCCGGCTGCGGCGCGAACCTCGGCGAGGTAGTCGGCCTGCCGGGCCGGGTCGGTCAACCGACCGCCGACCGAGTCCTCGAGGTTGCAGCCGACGGCGCCCGTCTCGAGCAACCTGTCGACGAACTCCTTGGCCGGTAAGCCGTACCCGGCCTCCATGTCGGCGGTGACCGGTACGTCGACCGCGCGGACGATCCGAGCGACGGCGGTGAACATCTCGGCGGGCGGTGTCAGCTGTCCGTCGTCGTACCCGAGGACGCGGGCGACCGCCCCGCTGCTGGTGGCAACCGCGGGGTAGCCGGCCTCGGCGATGATCCGGGCGCTCACCGGATCCCAGGCGTTGGGCAGGATCAGGGGAGTTCCGCCGTGGTGGAGGGCGCGGAACAGTTCGGCTGTGGCTGTCATCGGGGCTCAGCTCGGCTTGTAGTGGCCGGGCTCCATCCTTCCGGTAACGCCCACCCGGGTCCACATGTTGATCGTGATGATCAAGGCGATCAACTGTGCAAGGTCCTTCTCGTCGAACGCCTGCGCAGCAACGTCGTACACCTCGTCCGGCACGTGGTCGACGCTGATCAGCGTGATCGCCTCCGTCAGCGCGAGCGCGGCCTGCTCCTGCTCGGAGTAGAACTTCCGCGCCTCACGCCAGACCGGCAGCAGGCTGATCCGCTGCTGGTCGTCGCCGACGTGGAGCAGATCCAGCGAGTGCATATCGGTGCAGTACGCACAGCCGTTGATCTGCGAGGCACGGATCCGCACCAGGTGAGCCAGCTTCGGATCCAGCCCCCGATCGGAGACCGCATCCAGTTCGATCATCGCCTTGTAGAAATCAGGAACCACGTTGGCGAGCTTCACCCGCCGCGTCATCGTTGAACTCATATCCCCACGCTATGACCACACCGGCCCAACCACCTGGTCCACTTCCCACCAAGATCCAGGGGCCAATGCGGCCAGCTAGCTGTGATGTCCAGGGAGGTTGTCCCGCTCGTTGGCGGTGAGTCGGCCTGACAGGTGAAGGCCTCCGGTTGTGAAGTGGAGCTGTCTAGTGCACCGCTTCACCAACCTGGAGGCCTTCGTGTCCCACGTTAACGCGACTTTGACTCCACGCACCCGGCTGCGCCTGGCACGTTTGATTGTCGATCAGGGCTGGACGTACTCCGCGGCGGCGAAGATGTTCATGGTCGCGGCTAAGACGGCCCGCAAGTGGGCCAACCGTTACCGGGCCGAAGGAGTCGCCGGGATGGCCGACCGCAGCTCGCGGCCGCGGTGCAGCCCGGCCAAGACCTCCACACAGCTGACGCGCCAGATCGTGGGTTTGCGGTGGCGACAGCGGCTCGGCCCGGTCCAGATCGCCGGCCGGCTCGGCGTACCTGCCTCGACCGTGCACGCCGTACTGGTCCGGTGCCGGATCAATCGGCTGTCCCACATCGACCGCGTCACCGGTGAACCCCTGCGCCGCTACGAACACGACCACCCCGGCTCGCTGATCCATGTCGACGTCACCAAGTTCGGCAACGTCCCCGACGGCGGCGGCTGGCGCTACGTCGGCAAACAGCAAGGCGACAAGAACAAGTCCGCAACGTCTCGGCGGACCGGCCAGTGGAGCCCCGACCGGCACGCCCGAACCGGCGTCAGTTACCTGCACACCGTCCTCGACGACCACTCACGCGTGGCCTACGTCGAGATCTGCACCGACGAGAAAGCCGCCACCGCGATCGGCGTCCTGCGACGTGCGGTGGCCTGGTTCGCCGACCGAGGCATCACCGTCGAACGAGTCCTGTCCGACAACGGAGCCGCCTACCGCTCCCACGCCTGGCGCGACACCTGCGCCGAGCTCGGGATCACCCCGAAACGCACCCGGCCCTACCGGCCACAAACCAACGGCAAGGTCGAACGCTTCCACCGCACCCTGGCCGACGGCTGGGCCTACGCCCGCTTCTACACCTCAGAAACCCACCGCCGAACCGCCCTCCCCGGCTGGCTCCACTTCTACAATCACCACCGACCCCACTCCGCCATCTCAGGCCAGCCGCCCATCACCCGACTGACCAACCTCCCTGGACATCACAGCTAGCTGACCGGGACGACGCGGCGCCAGCCTTCGCTGACGAGGGTCGGCTTCATGCCGACGGACAGGTAGAGGTCGAGGGCCGGGGTCGGGTTGCTGGTGTCCACGTCGAGGATGGTGCCGGCCCGGCCCTCGGCCGCGTCACTCGCGAAGGCGTCCCGCAGCAGGAACTTCGCCAGACCGCGCCCGCGGAAGTCCTCGAGTACGCCGAGAATGCGGATGTAGCCGCAGTTGTCGGTCTCGACGTAGTCGTCGTCGCACAGGCGGATCGCGACCGCGCGCCCGTCGATCTCGAGCAGGGTGATCTGGGACCAGTCGAACGTCGACGTCGCATCGAGGTACTCGATCCACTCCTCGTGCGGGCGGACGACGTAGCCGAACTGACCGCGAAGGCTTTCGATGATGACCTCGTGAGCAGTCCGGCGGGTGGCGTCGTCGAAGGCTCCGCTCCGGACCACAACGCCGGCCGGCGGGGTCGGGGTGGCGACCGGGGCGGTGTGATCGATCCGCATCCGGTGGTACGTCGTACTCGCGGTGAAGTCGTGGTCGGACAGCAGTGCGCGCTGTGCTTCGTCGGCGCGATAGATGTCGGTGTCGACGGTGATCTCGGTGTGGCCGCTCTCGCGTCCCATCTCGTTGGCGCGTCGCATGGTCCGCTCGAACAGCCAGTCCGCGACCGCCGCCTGCTGCGACCACACCTGAATCCCGACGACCTGACGATCGCCTTTGCCGAACGTGGTGCCATACCCCACCGGCAAACTGTCCCCGGCAAGCACCAGGAAGCCGTCGGTCCCGCGCTCGAAGCCCGGTTCGACGATGCGGTCGGCAACCTCCTCGACCGTCCCGTCCGCGAATCCGATCAAGCGCGTGTTGTAGGCCGCAAGCATCTCGAACAGTGCCTCGGCGTCGGTCGGCTCAGGTGCCCGGACGGTGTAGCCGTCCGGTAGTACGGCGGTGGTATCCACACCTCACAGTGGTCGCATGCCACCCCGTAGTCCAGCGCCAAGGGCGACCCGTTCAGTGGACCGAGCAGTGCAGGAAAGCGTGCGCTAGTTGTCGCCACCGCCGTGACCGCCGCCGTGTCCGCCTCCGTCGAAGCCGCCGTGTCCGCCACCGTCGTGACCGCCGTGACCACCTCCACCATGACCGCCGGCGTCGTGCCCGCCGCTGCCCCAGGTGTCGCCCCAACTGCTGTGACCGCCTGACTGGCCGTCGAATCCGGAGATCACGATGAAACTGGCGCCTTCTCCGCCACTGGCGAAGTAGCCCTGCCCGTACGGCGCGAACGCCCGGCCGGCCTCCCAGTACGGGACCTGGCGGGAGCCGAGTTGCACATAGCGGATCTCCGGCTGCTCACCGACACCGACACGAGCGGCGTCCTGGGCACACGCCGGCACGGTGCGAGTCCCATGCCCGGGCCGGGTCCACACCACGTCGGTGGTCGACGGACCATGCTGCGGATTGAAGAAACACGGGACTCGCCGCACACGTACGGCGACGCCGGCCACCCGAGCGCGGACACAGGTGATCGCATACCGCCCGGTGGCCAACGTGTCGGTGATCGTGCTGATCGAGTCGGCCGTGCGCAGCCCGTCGACCGCCAATTGGGCGGAGTCGTACGCATCGAGCGCGGCCTGGTAATCGCGCCGGGTCGCGGCATCGAGTTCACGTCCGGCGACATCCACACCGAGCCGGGACAATTCCTCCCCGAGCAGCGTGACGTCCTCGTCGGCGGCCTTCTTGATCTGGCCCACGTCGGCCGCATCAGCACGCCGCGCAGCCAAGCGATCCCACACCTGCCGCGCGCCGAGCGCAATTCCCCCACCAACCACCACGAACAGCAACCACTCCATCTGCTGACGGTACGCCCGAATCGCTGCGGCGGCGGTCGACAGACCTGCCTGGTCAGATCAGGAGAGTTGCAGGCTGCGGAGCATCGCCTCGAATTCGGCAAAGAATTGGGCCGCATTGGCGTCGTCTTGCTGCGTCCGTGCCCAGGCGATCAGGGTCCTGCCGTCGAGGTCGACGACTGCGATCCGGAGCGCGACGTCGGGTTGCAGGCCGAAGCAGACCTCTACCGGGGTGGTGGCGGCTGGGCAGCCCAGCGTGCCGTCGAGTGCTCGGGTAGTGGTGCCGGTCATGAGCGTCGCCTCTTGGCCGTTGACGGTCGTCGTGGTCCGGTCGACGAAGGTCGCCCCGGCATCCACCAGGCCGCTGAGGTAGCTGGGGTAGTCCTTGGGCGCGGGCTGCGGAGTTGTGCCGTCCGGGTAGTAGACCGCGACCGGACGAAGGAATCTGACGCCGTTGTTGCCGGTGACCGCACCCCAGCTGACCAGGTTCTTCGTGTCCTCGCTGGGCTGCGGTTTGAGCGAAGCGGGCACAGTCACTGTGAATGGCACCGAAAATGCCTGGCTGGTGAAATTCGGGGAACTCGGCACCGGCGCCGGCGTCACGGTGGGCGACGGGTCGTTCACATCACAGGCGTTCGAAAGTGCCGCAACGGCGATCAGTGAAACGATCCATCGAATTCGGCTGCCCATATTCTTGCTCCTTCGCCGCACGCTGCCGGCTAATTACCCCGCGCATATTCGAGGACGCCGCGCTGCTCCGACGGTGCGCCTGATTTCCGGGGATCGCCAGGGGTGAGGGCGCATTACCATACGCGCGGTCCAGGTGTTGGAAGGTTTCGGGGTTTGAGAGGTGGCGGGATCAGGTAGGTGGTGCAACGGTGGTTTTGGGGGGAATCATGAGAAAGACATCTTCACTTTTCTGGGTAGCGGCGCTGGGATTCGCGCTGATTGCGACCGGAGCGGCCTGCAGTGGCAGTTCGTCGGAGCCTGAGACCATCGAAAACTCCGGACCGGTGTCGTTGAAAATCGGCACGTCTGATGACGATTCGCGGCCGGGTGGCCAGGCGGTCGAGCAGTTTGTCGAACAGGTCAGGACGTTGTCGGGTGGGAAGCTCCTCGTCTACCCGGTCTGGGAGGCAGCGGGCGAAGGGGTCCAGCAGTGGGACCAGGCGGTCGCACGGATGGTCAAGGACAAGAAGCTCGACCTGGCCATGATCCCCAGTCGCGCCTGGGACACCGAAGGCGTCACCACGTTGCGCGCGCTGAACGCACCGTTCCTGGTGACGTCGGATGCGCTCGCCGACAAGATCGTCACCAGCAAGGAACTGTCGGACCAGATGATGGCGGGCCTCGACAAGGCCGGCGCCACCGGGCTCGCGTTGATGCCCGAGAGTCTGCGGCATCCGTTCGGCTTCCAGCACGCGCTGGCCAGTCCGACGGCCTTCCAGGGTCAAGGAATCCGGACGGCGAAATCAGACCTCGGTGACGCGACCATCCGTGCGCTTGGCGGAAAGCCGGACGACGCGGCCGGCGACGCGTTCGGGGCCGGCATCAGAGCCGGCACCTTGGCCGGAGCCGAGTCCGGATTCGTCATCTCCGACGGTCTCCCACTCCCTGGTACCGCGGCCGCGAACGTCACCTTCAGCACGAAGGTCAACACGCTGGTCGCCAACTCCGATGTCCTCGGTGGGCTGTCGGCGGCGAACCGCGACATCCTGCAGAAAGCAGCCGCGGCGACCCGTGAGTGGGCTCTCGTTCACCGAGCCACCGAAGCCGCGAACGCGGCCGCCTACTGCAACCGCGGCGGCAAGATCGTCAACGCGACAACGGCTGACCTGCGGGCCTTCGAGCAGGCCGAACAGCCGGTGTACGCCGAGTTGGAGCAGGACGCGAGTACGAAGGAGATGATCGGCCGGATCCGGACGCTGAAGTCATCCGTGCAGGTCCCCGCTACCGGCGTCGCCGCCCTGTGCTGACGGGAGGGATGCGCTGAGGGCGTCGAGGATGAGGTTGAGGCCGAAGTCGAACTCGTCGGCGAAGTCGTAGCTGGTTTTGAAGTAGTAGCCGGTGGCCATCTCGACGAGGTGGGGGTAGTCGCCGGAGGTGAAGTGCTCCATGATCGACTCCGCGACCGGCGCCACGGTGTCAGGGCCTTCGAACGGGAGGCCGGCTTCCTGGAGTGCGAAGCCGTAGGTGTAGCTGTCGATCAGGGCATAGGCGTGCGCGGTCATCTCCAACGAGAAGCCCGCCGCGCGCAGGGTGGCCAGGACCGCGTCGTGGTGGCGCAGTGTCGCCGGGCCTGGGGCAGTCCGAGACTCCATCAACCCGATCGCCCAGCGATGCCGCCGCAGCACCTGACGGGCGGACGCAGCGCGCCGGCGCAGTTCCGAGCGCCAGTCGCCGCCGGGTGACGGCAGGTCGATCTCGCCGAAGACCACGTCGACGATGCCGTCGAGGATCGCCTCCTTGCCGGCGACGTGGTAGTAGACCGACATCGGTTTCGCGCCGAGCTCCTGGGCGAGCGAGCGGATCGTGAGTGCCCCGAGCCCGCCGGCGTCGGCCACCCCGACGGCGGCGTTCAGCACCCGCTCCCGGCTGAGCCGCTGGCGTCCCCGTGGTGCGTCGCTGGTGCGCACGGACTTTTCCACCCCCGGACCATAGCAGTTTCGTACAAAGTACGATACGTTGGTCGTACTTAGTACGAAAGGCCATCGGCGCTGGGGGCTCCGAGATCCGGCACACGCTCCGAGATCCAGCACACCAGGGGGAACCACCATGGCCATCACGACCACGATCACGATGCGGGCGATCGTGCAGGACAGGTACGGCGAAGCCGACGTACTGCACGTCGGACGGATCGCCCGGCCCGAACCGGCCGCGAACGAGGTACTCGTCCACATGCACGCCGCCGGCCTCGACCGCGGCACCTGGCACGTCATGACGGGCAAGCCATACCTCCTCCGGCTCGCGTTCGGGTTCCGCGGCCCGCGGAACCCCGTGCCCGGACGCGATGTCGCCGGCACGGTCGAGGCCGTCGGCCCTGCGGTGACCAAGTTCTCCGTCGGCGACGAGGTGTACGGCGTCGCACCCGGCTCGTTCGCCGAGTACGCCGTCGCCCGCGAGGACAAGCTCGCCCCCAAGCCGGCCAATCTCTCCTTCGAACAGGCCGCGGTGGTGCCGGTCTCCGCGCTCACCGCCCTGGATGCGTTGACCACCGGCCGGGTCCAGGCCGGCCAGCACGTCCTGGTCATCGGCGCATCTGGTGGCGTCGGCAGCTACGCCGTACAGCTGGCCAAGGCTTCGGGGGCGGAAGTGACCGGCGTCGCCAGCACCGCCAAGCTGGACCTGGTCCGGGCGCTCGGCGCCGATCACGTCATCGACTACACACGCGACGACTTCGCCGAGACCGGCAATCACTACGACCTGATCATCGACATCGCCGGCAACCCCAAGGTCTCGAGGCTCCGGCGTGCGCTGACGCCCACCGGGACGGCCGTCATCACCGGTGGTGAGGAGGGCGGCAGCCTGAGCGGCGGTATGAACCGGCAGTTCCGCGCACTGGCCCTGTCGCTGTTCGTGCGCCAGCGCCTGACCTTCTTCGTCAACAAGGAACGCGGCAGCGACCTCGAGCGGCTCACCCCCCTCATCGAGGCCGGCAAGGTCACCCCGAGCCTCGACCGGACCTACCCGCTCGACCAGGTCCCGGACGCGATGCGCCACCTGACCTCCGGCCAGACCCGCGGCAAGATCGCCATCACCGGCCTGTCCGCATGATCACCGTCGAGCGACTCACGAAGAAGTACGGCGCCACCCTCGCGGTCGACGACGTCAGCTTCACCGCAGCCGCGGGCCGGGTGACCGGATTCCTCGGCCCGAACGGCGCCGGCAAGTCGACCACGATGCGGATCATGGTCGGGCTCACCCGGGCCACGTCCGGAACCGCCACGATCGACGGGCGGAGGTTCGCGGACCTGCCCAACCCGGGACTCGAGGTGGGCGTCCTGCTCGACGCGTCCGCGCAGCACGCCGGTCGCACCGGCCGCGAGATCCTGACCCTGGCCCAGCGCCTGATGAGCCTGCCGCGCACCCGGGTCGAGGAGATGCTGGCCGCGGTCAGCCTGACCCCGGACGAAGCCTCCCGGCGGGTGGGGGAGTACTCCCTCGGCATGCGGCAACGGCTCGGCATCGCGACCGCCCTGATCGGCGACCCGGAAGTGCTGATCCTCGACGAGCCCGCGAACGGACTCGACCCGGCCGGCATCCGCTGGATGCGTGACCTGCTCCGCGGGTACGCCGACCGCGGCGGAACCGTGTTGCTGTCCTCGCACCTGCTCCACGAGATCGAGGTCATCGCCGACGACATCGTCATGATCGGCCACGGCCGGATCGTCTCCCAAGGCACCAAGACCGAACTGCTGCACGCGGCCGGCACCATCGTTCGCGCCGTGGACCTGGCCCGCCTCGAGCAGGCTCTGACGGACTGGGGACTGACCGCGAGCCCGACCGGCGACGGCGCGCTGCGGACCGACGCGGACGCCGCGCTCGTCGGGACGGTGGCGCTCGAGTCGGGGATCGCCCTCACCGAACTGCGGGCCGCCGAAGGCGCCGGCCTGGAGGAAATGTTCCTCGAGCTCACCTCCACGACCCAGCGCGAAGGAGCACCGGCATGACTGCCGTCGCAGTAGAAGCCGTCCGGCCGCGCCGAGCCGTGGTCCAGCCGGTCCCGCTGACCCGCATCATCGCCGTCGAGCTCCGCAAGATGTTCGACACCCGATCCGGTTTCTGGCTGATCGCCAGCATCGCGATCACCGCCGTACTGGCCGCCGCCGGCGTCATCCTGTTCGCCGCGGAGGACCAACTCACCTACTCCACCTTCGCGACCGCGATCCGCTTCCCGGTGGTGATCATCCTGCCGCTGGTCGCGATCCTGGCCGTCACCAGCGAATGGAGCCAGCGCACCGGCCTGACCACCTTCACGCTGACCCCGCATCGCGGCCGGATCATCACCGCCAAGGCGATCTCGTCGGTCGTCATCGCGATCGCGGCGATGGCACTGACGTTCGCGGTCGGGGCCCTCGGCAACCTGTTGGGCGCCGCCGTCACCGGCGCCACGCTGGTATGGGACGTGACGATCACCCAATGCCTGTACTACGTCCTCGGGATGGTCCTGAGCCTGCTGATCGGCTTCATGCTGGGCGTCCTGATCCGGGCGTCGATCGGGGCGGTGGTGGCGTACTTCGTCCTCACCTTCCTGCTGCCGACGATCTTCAGCCTGCTGGCCGCCGGCTCGCAGTGGTTCCACGACCTGCAGCCCTGGGTCGACATCCAGTTCGCGCAGAGCGGCCTGTTCGTCTTCGACAAGTCGCTGACCGGCGAGCAGTGGGCCAACATCGCCGTCACCGGTATCGTCTGGCTTGTCATCCCGCTGCTGATCGGGCTCCGGATGGTGATGCGAGCAGAGGTCAAGTAGGCAGATGACACCTGACCACGAGGGTCCGATGGCCGGCCGGACGGTGCTGGTCACCGGCGGCACCGGCGGTATCGGGAAGGCGACCGCCGCCGGCCTCGCCATCCTCGGCGCCCGCGTCGCGATCACCGGCCGCGACCGCGGGCGCGCCGAGGCTGCCGCAGACGAGATCCGTACGGCGACCGGCGCGCAGGTGGACGTGTTCGTCGCGGACCTGTCCTCGCAGGCAGAAGTACGGCGGATGGCCGCAGAAGTACTCGCGGATGGCGCCCGCATCGACGTGCTGGTCAACAACGTCGGCGGCTACTGGAACACCCGGCACGTCACCGCCGACGGGCTCGAGCGCACCTTCGCCGTCAACCATCTGGCACCGTTCCTGCTCACCCAGCTGCTGCTGGAGCGGCTCGGGGAGAGCGGGACGGCCCGCGTGGTCACGGTGTCCTCGAACGCACACACCACCGGGCGCCTCGACTTCGAGGACTTGCAGGGGGAGCGGTCCTACTCCGGCGAACGCGCTTACAGTCAGTCGAAGCTCGCCAACGTTCTGTTCACCTACGAGCTCGCCAGGCGGCTGCAGGGAACCTCGATCACCACCAACGCGCTGCATCCCGGCGTGGTGCGCACCGCCTTCGGTGCCGAGGATCCCAGCGGCGTGCAGCGAGTGCTCGTTCCGGTTCTGCGGCCGTTCCTGAAGTCTCCGGCGCGGGGTGCCGCCACCTCGATTCACCTGGCGTCGGCACCAGGTCTCGCGCAGGTGTCCGGAAAGTACTTCGTCAACGGCAAGCCCAGGGCGTCCTCGGCACGTAGCTACGACGAGGCGGCCGCGCGGCGGCTCTGGGAGATCAGCGAGGAGCTGGTCGCGGGCTGACCGGGCTCGGGCGTGAGCCGGCGGGATAAGGTCCCGTCTCATGGAGGATTCCGATGTGGTCGGGGCGGATCTTCATCTGGATCTGGCCGCGGCACGGGGTCGCAACGAGCTGGTCCGGGCCTTGCACGACTCGATCCGCAGCGGGCGGTTGCCGGCGGGGACGCGGTTGCCGTCGTCGCGGTCGCTCGCGCGCGATCTGGGGATCGCCCGCAACACAGTCGCCGACGCGTACGGGCAATTGGTCGCCGAGGGCTGGCTGACCGCACGCCAGGGGTCCGGCACGGTCGTCGCGAACCGCGTCAGCACGCCGGCGGTCGCCGTACCGACGTTGCCCGAGGCAAGGAGTTTCCGGTACGACCTGACGCCGGGGTCGCCCGATGTGTCGACGTTTCCACGGGGTGAGTGGCTGGCCGCGGCACGGAAGGCGTTGCCCGCGGCGCCGAACGAGGCGTTCGGGCTGGGCGATCCGCGCGGCCGGATCGAGTTGCGCCGGGTGCTCGCCGACTACCTGGCCCGGGCGCGTGGGGTGCGGGCAGATCCGGAGCGGATCCTGATCTGCTCGGGGTATGTGCAGGCACTGAGTCTGCTCAGCGAGGCCGTCAAGACCCAGGGCGGTACGACGATCGCGGTGGAGGAGTTCGGGTACGGCCTGCACCGGGACGTGATCCGGGCGCGCGGGCTCGAACCCGTGCCGGTGCCGGTGGACGAGCTGGGTGCGCTGGTGTCGGAGCTGTCCGGTCAAGGTGTGCTGCTGACGCCGGCCCACCAGATGCCCACGGGCGTGCCGCTCGCGCCTGAGCGTCGTACGGCGGCGGTCGAATGGGCCCGCGAGTCCGGGGCGGTGCTGATCGAGGACGACTACGACGGGGAGTTCCGCTACGACCGGCAGGCGGTGGGGGCGTTGCAGGCGCTGGATCCCGAGCGGGTCGCGTACACGGGTACCGCGAGCAAGAGTCTCGCACCCGGCCTTCGGCTCGCCTGGATGGTGCTGCCGCAGCGGCTGATCGAGCCGGTGATCGCGGCCAAACGGACCGCGGACTACCAGACCGCGACGCTCGACCAGCTGACGCTGGCGGAATTCATTGCCTCCGGCCACTACGACCGGCACGTCCGGCGCTCACGCCTGCACTATCGCCGGCGTCGGGACCGCCTGGTCGAACTGCTCGCGGTCCGCGCCCCGGAGGTCAAGGTCGCCGGTATCTCGGCCGGCCTGCACGTCCTCCTCGACGTACCGGGCGACGCCGAGGACATCGTCGCCCGCGCCGCCCGCCAGGGCCTCGGCCTCGCCAGCCTCAGCAGGTATCACTTCGACCCGACCCCGGCCACCCGCCAAGCCGTCATCGTCGGCTACGGCACCCCACCCGACCACGCCTACCCCGGCGCCCTCGACCTCCTCTGCCAGGTCCTAGGAGTGTGACCATGCCTGCTGATGCGTCATCACCGATCCACAACCGGATCGGCGCAGTCTTCGTCCACGTCACCGACATGCAGCGGGCGATCGCCTGGTACAGCACGCTCCTCGGCGTGCCGCAGTCGGTGACGAGCCATGAAGGACTGATCTACGACGTCCCGATGGACGGTCCGACCGGGCTCACCCTCGACGGTCATGCGCATGCCCGTGGTGCCCTTCAGCCGGGCGGACCGCTGCTGATGCTGCACGCCGACGACATCCACGCGGCGCACGCCTTCGCCGGCGAGCACGCACGGGAGGTCGGACCGGTGGAGGACATCGGCAGCGTGAGCGTCTTCCACCTCGCCGATCCGGACAGGAACAGGCTCATCATCTACGCGGAGAACCGACCAGGCGACACCAGCTAGTGTGTCGCGTCAAGGAACGTTGGGGTCGTAACCGTGCCGCGCTGACCGGTTCGGCGGTGCCAGTCGGCCCGTGACGACCATGCCCCCGAAACTACTGCCGACCCGCCACCTCCCCTTTGAGGGGTCAACCCTTTGGCGTGTGGGTTGCGGAGCCATAATCTGCCTCCGCAACCCACCACCTGCGGGGTCGACCCCTCAAACGTCGCAGGGCGCAGCCCCGCCCGGGGGTCGCCGACCCGGACGGTCGCGGCTCTCGGCCGCGGACGGTGGCTGGGGGTGTGCAAGGTCGACAGGAGGTGTCCGCCCTGGCGCAGGCCTGGCCGGCCGGGGTCAGGCGTGAATGGCACGCCCGACCAACGCCCCGGACCGACACCTCCTGTCGAGCTTGCACACCAACCTGGCTTGACGCGGCACTAGCTTCGACCGATAGCGCGGGCCATGGCGCGGATGTCCGCTGGGCCGACCCGGCAACAGCCGCCGATATACTCCGCTCCCGCTCGCCGCCAACCGAGGGAGAGGGTGGTGAGGTCGCGTCCGGCGGTCGGGGTGGTGGCCCACCGGTGGGTTGTGGCGTCCCAGGACTCGCCGCTGTTTGGGTAGGCGATCGCCGGCCTCCCCGTGACTGCGACAGCCGTCTCCACTGCGTGCTGCACGTCCTCCGGCCGGCAGCAGTTGATGCCTATGGCAACCACCTGGTCGATCGCGGCGATCGCGAAGGCGTCCTCGAGTGGTTGGCCGGCGCGCGTGGACGAGCCCTCGATGGAGTACGAGAACCAGGCCGGGAAGTCCATTTCGGCCAGCAACTCCACCAGCACCTCGGCCTCGTCCGTATCCGGGATCGTCTCGACCGCGAGCAGATCCGGCCCGGCGCTGATCAGCAGCTCCAGCCGCGGTCCGTGGAAGTCACGAAGGACGGAAGCCGGTACGCCGTACCGACCGCGATACTCCGAGCCGTCCGCCAGCATCGCGCCGTACGGCCCGACCGACGCGGCAACCAACCGCCCGCCGCCGCCCAGCTCGTCTCGTACGTCGCGGGCGATACGCACGCTGCTTGCGATCAGCCGCTCGGCCTCACCCCGCGATACCCCGGCGCGCTCGAAGCCGATCACACTCGCCTGATAGCTGGCGGTTGTCGCCACCATCGCCCCGGCTTCGTAGTACGCCCGATGCACCGCGGCAATCTCCTCCGGCGCGTCCTTCAGCAACCGCGCCGACCACAACGCGTCGGACAGATCATGCCCGCGATCCTCGAGCGCGTTCGAGAGGCCGCCGTCGAGGACGACCGGGTGATCAGACGCTTTGGACAAGGTCGAAGACCTCGTCGGCGCAGCCCCAGGAGAGGGTGACGCCGGAGCCGCCGTGGCCGTAGCAGTGGATAACAGGCTCGCCGGTGCGGGTGCGGACGAGCTCGCAGCGGATCGTCGGGCGGGCGGGGCGGAGCCCGACGCGCTGCCGGAGGATCTTCGCCTTGCGGAGTTGCGGGACGAGTTCGGCGGCGCGGGCGAGGATCTGGTCGGTGGTCTCGGGGTCGACGGCCATGGTCCAGTCGCCGGGCTGGCTGGTGCCGCCGACGACCACGTCGTTCTCGCGGGGGATGACGTAGGTGAGGTCGTGGGGAGGGCGATCCGCGATCAGCCACTCGGACAGACCACACTGCTCGACCGTCATCACCTGACCGCGGACCGGCGTCACGGTCGGGTCGGCGGCGGTCAGCCGGGCGCCGAGGCCGGTGCAGTTCACCACCAGGTCGGCCGAGGTCGGCAGCGCGGACAGCGCCGAGCGCGTCAGCGTCCCACCGGCCTGCTCGAGCCGCTTCACGAGCGCCTGCAGATAGACCGGCATCTCGATCACCGGCGCCGTGAACGACCACCCGTCCACGAACCCGGCCGGCGGCGACGGCACCCGGGCCAGATCAGGAAGTACGTCGGCCCAGCGCGGATCCGGCGTCCGTTCCTCCAGGAACTCGCGCCCGTGCCGCATCCGCACCGACGGCTCGAGCTCGGCCAGCTTCGCGAACTCCTCGTACGCCGTCCTGGACCAGGCGGCGACGCGATCCTCGGGAGCCGACAGGTACGGGTACCAGATCGCGGCCGCCACCGCCGACGTCGTCTCCAACGGCAGGTCGCGGGCGAACACGGCCACGTCGTACCCACCCTCGGCGAGCCGGACGGCACAACTCAGCCCGATCACGCCCGCACCCACCACGATCACGCGCATCTACAGATTGTTACCCGCTGACCGCGATCACGCCACCGGTTGCCTCCGGCATCAGTGCAGCTCGACCGCCAGCGAGTAGAACCGGGTGATCTGGGTGGCACCGTTGTTGTCGTCCGACAGCAGGTACAGCTGCCGCCGCCCACCCGGCAGATAACCACCGAGCGCGAGGCCTTCCACGTTGTCCAGCAACGGGTTGGGCTGCGGTTGCTTGGCGACCGCGCCCGACGGCGGGCAGTTGACCAGGTCGAACAGCAGCTGCTTCTGCAGGAAGACCCGCTCAGGAGCATCAGCCAGCGAGGCCCGGGACGTCACATCGGCCGCCCGGCGCAGCGACACCGTGAACACCCGGATGGTGTTGCCGACACCCGGTGTGAATGTGCGCTCCATCGATACCAGTTCGTCCCGGTTCACCCAGGCGAGCTCGACCAGCGCGAGCCCCGGGTCCGGCTTGTAGGCGTACTGCGCGACCGGCCGGTACGCGTGGCCGGGCAGACCGGCGTACCGGATGATGCGGTTGCGCGTGCGGCCGTCGGCGTCCGTGCCGTCGGGTGCGAGCGGACCCTCCATCCCGGCGAACAGCGACAGCCCGTCGCCACTGACCGCGAGCGACTCGAAGGTCGCGTTGGACGTCGCCTCGCCGGCCGGCGCGACCTGGAAGCGGGACGGGACCGGCAGCGACGCGATCTCCCGGCCGTCGGACAGCCGGAAGCGGCGGATCGACGGCTCGCGCTCGGAGGTCGCCAGGATGGTCCGATCGCCCCGCTCGACGACCAGGCCCTCACCGTCGAAGTCGGCACCGTTGTACGGCGTCCCGTCCGGTCGGCGCAGGATCGTCATCTCGTCGACGCTCACCGACGTCGGCCTGCTGTTGACCTTGAGATCGAACACTCGCGCCGGCGTGGTCGCGACGTTGTCCACCAGCGCCACCGCACTGTGCCGGCCGGTGGCGCTCAACAGCGGGTGAACATCAGCGCACCAGACAGGGCCGCTTCGGGTCGAAGGCCCAGTCGTCGATCAAGTACTGCATCGCGACCGCGTCGTCCCGCGCGCCGAGTCCGTGCTGCAGATATAGCTCGTGCGCCACGGCCAGCGCGTCGCGATCGAGTTCGACGCCGAGACCAGGACGGGCCGGTACGGCGATCTCGCCGCCGACGATCTGCAGTGGCTCCTTGGTCAACGACTGTCCGTCCTGCCAGATCCAGTGCGTGTCGAGCGCGGTGATGTCGCCCGGCGCGGCCGCGCCGACCTGGGTGAACATCGCGAGCGAGATGTCGAAATGGTTGTTCGAGTGCGACCCCCACGTCAGCCCGAAGTCGTGGCACAACTGCGCGACCCGCACCGACCCGGCCATCGTCCAGAAGTGCGGATCGGCCAGCGGGATGTCCACCGCGTCGACCCGGATGGCGTGCGCCAGTTCGCGCCAATCGGTCGCGATCATGTTCGTCGCCGTCCGCAACCCGGTCGCTCGCCGGAACTCGGCCATCGTCTCCCGCCCGGAGAACCCCGCCTCGGCGCCACACGGATCCTCGGCATACGCGAGTACGTCGTGCAGCCCCGAGCACACCGCGATCGCCTCGCGCACCAGCCAGGCGCCGTTCGGATCGATCGTGATCCGCGCGGATGGGAACCGCTCCGCCAGCGCGCGCACCGCGTCGATCTCGACGTGGGCGTCGAAGACCCCGCCCTTCAGCTTGAAGTCCGCGAACCCGTACCGCTCCTGCGCCGCCTCAGCCAGCGCCACCACCGCCTCCGGTGTCAACGTCGGCTGTCGCCGTAGCCGCGACCAGCGATCGCCGAAGCCGTCATCGGTCAGATACGGCAGCTCCGTGCGCCCCGGATCGCCGACATAGAAGAGATAGCCGAGCACTGGCACGGCGGACCGCTGCTGCCCGTCGCCGAGCAGCTCAGCCACCGGTACGCCGAGATGCTGCCCGAGCAAGTCGAGCATTGCCGACTCGAGTCCGGTCACCGCGTGGACCGTCGTACGGAGGTCGAACGTCTGCAGACCGCGGCCACCAGAGTCGCGGTCGGCGAATGCGCGGCCAACGTTGCGCAGTAGCTGGCGGTAGCGCGCGATCTCCTGGCCTGTCACCAACCCCGCGGCCTCGCGGATGGTCGACGCGATCTTCTCGCCGCCCGGTACCTCGCCGAGCCCGGTGTTGCCCGAGCTGTCGGTCACGATCACGACGTTGCGGGTGAAGAACGGGCCGTGCGCGCCGCTCAGGTTGAGCAGCATGCTGTCGTACCCGGCGACCGGCACGACCTCGACCGACGTGATGGTCGGCGTCACTGGATCTTGCCGATCAGATCGGTCAGCTGGGCGAGCTCCTCGGTGGTCAGGTCCTGCAGCGGCGGCCGGACCGGGCCCGCGCTGCGCCCGATCGCGGTGAGGCCGGCCTTGACGATCGAGACGGCGTACCCCTTCATCCGGTCGCGGATGTCGAGGTAAGGGATGACGAACTCGTTCAGCTTGCGGTAGACCGACTCCCGGTCCTGCGCGACGACGTCGGCGTAGAAGCCGAGCGCGAACTCGGGGACGAAGTTGAAGATCGCCGACGAGTACGTGCTGACGCCGAGCTGCAGCAGCGGCAACGCGAACGTCTCGGCCGTCGGCAGGCCGCCGATGTACGTGAGCCGGTCGCCGACGCGGGCGTAGGTGCGGGTCATCAGCTCGATGTTGCCGACGCCGTCCTTGAGGCAGACCAGGTTCGCGTTCCGGTCGGCGAGTTCGGCGACGGTGACATCGGTCAGGATCGCGTTCGCCCGGCTGTAGACGGTGACTCCGAGGCTGGTACTGCGACAGACCGCCGACACGTGCTCGCTCAGACCACGCTGACCGGCTTCGGTCAGGTACGGCGGGAGCAGCAAGACCCCATCAGCGCCGGCGGCCTCGGCAGCCTGCGCTTGCTCGATCGCGGTCGCCGTACCGCCGGTGGCGGGTGCGATCACCGGGACCCGGCCGTTCACCTCGGACACCGCCGTACGGACGACCTTGTCGATCTCCGCCGGGGTCAGGGAGAAGCCCTCGCCCGTGCCGCCCGCGGCGAACAGCCCGGCGACGTCGTACTGGCTCAGCCAGGAGAGGTGCTCGCGGTAGCCGGCCTCGTCGAAGCTCAGGTCAGGAGTGAAATGCGTGACCGGAAAGGACAGCAGTCCGGTCTTGAGCTGGGCAGCCAGTTCGGCGGGGGAGTAGTGGGTCACGCTCGTGAGCCTAGGAAGCATTCTGAATACCTGTCCAAGTTCGTTTTTGGATCTATCGATGCTCTGTGGGCATCGCGAGGCGGTGGCGGGTGTTCGCCAGGTGCACCCGCGCCGCGGCGCGGGCCGCTTCGGGGTCGGAGCGGGCGATCGCGGCGTGGATATTCTCGTGCTCGTGCACGACGCGGGTCAGATGGTCGGGGTCCGACATCTCGTACGCCGGGTCCAGCCGGGTTCGCGGCAACAGGATCATCATCGGCCCGAGCGACCCGATCAGGTCGGAGTAGAACCGGTTCCCGGCCGCGGCCGCGACCTTCAGATGGAACGCGAAGTCCGCCTCCACCGAGCGGCTCGGGTCGTCCCCGATCCGCCGGAAGTCGGCCAGCGCCCGCTCGATCCCCAGCAGCTGATGCTCGGTACGCCGTACCGCCGCCAGGCCCGCCGCCTCACTCTCCACGCCGATCCGGAAGTCCATCAACTCCAGCACGTCCTGATGCGACCGAACCTCCCGCAACCCAGAGGTCCGCTCCGGCACCTCCAGGACGAACGACCCGCGTCCCTGGAACGTCTCCACCAACCCGGCGGCCTGCAGTCGCGAGACAGCCTCCCGCACCACCGTCCGGCTGACGCCGAACTCCTCGACCAAGCTGTTCTCGGCCGGCAACTTGTCGCCGGGCGCGATCTCTCCGCTGAGGATGCGCCGCTTCAGCTCCTCGACCAGCTCGTAGGCCAGCCCTCGTCCACTCATCGGGTGCCGAACTCACACGCGTCGACCGTCCACGCCGCGCACTGCTCGCTCGTGGTGAAGCCGAGGCCCGGGCGGTCGGGCACGAGCATGCGGCCGTCCAGCGTCTGCAGCCGCTCGTTGAACAAGGGATTCAGCCACTCGAAGTGCTCGACCCACGGTTCGCGCGGATAGGCCGCGGCCAGGTGCAGATGGATCTCCATCGCGAAGTGCGGAGCGAGTTGGAGACCATGATGATCGGCCAGCGTCGCCAGCTTCAGGAACGGCGTGATGCCGCCGATGCGCGGCGCGTCCGGCTGGATGATGTCGGCGGCCCGGGCCTCGATCAACCGGACGTGTTCGCCGACGCTCGACAGCATCTCGCCGGTCGCGATCGGCGTGTCCAAGGCCGCGGCCAGCTCGGCGTGCCCCTCCGCGTCGTACGCGTCGAGCGGCTCCTCGATCCAGACCAGGCCGAACTGCTCCAGCACGCGGCCGAACCGCAGTGCCGTCGTCCGATCCCACTGCTGGTTCGCATCCACCATCAGCGGTACGCCGTCGCCGAGGTGCTCGCGGACCGCGCGGACCCGCTCGAGGTCGATCCGCGTGTCCGGCTGCCCGACCTTGATCTTGATCCCGCCGATGCCGTCCGCCAGCGACTTCGACGCGCGCTCCTTGACCTCCTCGATCGGCGCGTGCAGGAACCCACCGGACGTGTTGTACGCCCGCACCGAGTCGCGATGCGCCCCGAGCAACTTGGCCAGCGGCAGACCGGCACGCTTCGCCTTCAGATCCCAGAGCGCGATGTCGATCGCCGCGATCGCCTGCGTCGCCACCCCGGACCGCCCGACCGACGCGCCCGCCCACAGCAACTTGTCGTACACCTTCGCGATGTCCGACGGGTCCTCGCCGATCAGCCCGCCCGCGACTTCCTTCGCATGCGCGTACTGCGCCGGACCACCGGCCCGCTTCGAGTAGCTGAACCCGATCCCGTGCTGCTCCTGCGCGGTCGCGATCTCCGCGAACAGGAACACGATCTCGGTCATCGGCCGCTGCCGGCCGGTCAGCACCTTGGCGTCGCTGACCGGCTGGTCGAGCGGCAGAATGACGGAGGACAGCCGGACGTGGCGGATGTGGTCCATTTGAGTGATCATACAAGTAATCAGCTTGTACGACGACTAGCTGTTTGACGGTCTCGTAACACCAGGGAACCAGCCCGGAAACACACGCCGGAGAAGGTCTGTCGCATGGCCGAATTCGACGTGGAGAGTCTGTTCCGCTCGCTCGACACCGACCGGGCGAACGTGGTCTGGAAGTGGAAGCTGCTCGAGGAGCTGAAGCAGGCCGGTCTCCGTGCCGACGACCCGCGCGTCGAGCGCGCCGTGAGGTCGACAGTGGACTCCGGTGCGCCGTTCGAGCCCGGTCAGCCGGAGTGGCTCGACTTCGAGCAGTTCCGGCAAGTGGTCCGGGAGCCGGTGATCTGGCGTGCGTTGCAAGGGCAGCTGTCGATGCGGCCGGACGAGTTCGCCGAGTTCACCCAAGGGGTCGAGCGGATCTACGCCGAGCTCCTGGACGAGCGGTCCGGCGAGGTCGCGCAGTACATCCCGACCCTGCGCAACGCGGACCCGGAACGGTTCGGGATCGCGGTCTGCACGGGGGACGGTCAGGTCTTCCAGATCGGCGACGCGAACGTCGGTTTCAGTGTGCAGTCGACGTCGAAGCCGTTCAGCTACGCGATGGCGCTCGAGCAGCTCGGCGCCGCCGACGTGCACCGCTGGGTCGGTCAGGAGCAGAGCGGCGGGACCTTCAACGACCCGAGGCTGTCGCTGGACGCGGCCGGCAAGCCGCAGAACCCGATGATCAACGCCGGCGCGATGGCGACCCTCGCGCTGGTCGAGCCCGACCTGGACGTGTCCGAGCGGTTCGCCAAGGTCGAGCAGACCTGGGCCCGGATGATGGGCGCGCCCCCCGGTTTCGACCACCGGACCTTCCTGGCCGAGCGCGACACCGGCCACGGCAACCGCGGCCTGGCCAACCTGATGGCCGCGAAGGACATGCTGAACGTGGACCCGAAGGACCGGGACGCGCCGCAGAAGGCGGCCGAGTTCTACTTCGCGGTCTGCTCGCTCGAGGTCGACGCCCAGCGCCTCGCGGCGGCCGGAGCCACGCTGGCCAACGGCGGCGTCGCGCCGTACTCGGGTGAGCGGGTGTTCTCCCAGGAGACCGCGGGGCGGGTGCTGTCCGTGATGGGACACAGCGGGATGTACAACGACTCCGGGCAGTTCGCCGGCCAGGTCGGGCTGCCGGCGAAGTCCGGCGTCTCGGGCAACGTCATGCTGGTGGTGCCGGAGAAGCGTCTCGCGGTCGTCACGTTCTCGCCGCGGCTGGACGAGGCGGGCAACTCGGTCCGCGGCGTCGAGGTCTGCAAGCGGCTGGTCAACGAATTCGGCCTGCACCCGTACCAAAGCCTCGGCGCCGAGCGGGCGCGGGAGGCGGGGACGGACGCGATGCGGCGGGCGTTCGGAGGAGTGACGAGGCCGGGTGGCGGACCTGCGGGCCATCACAATGCAGCGGCCCCCGCCACGGCGAGCGTGACGAGGGCCAGCGGGCTGCAGTTGTGATGGCCTGGCGGTCCGGGCCTTACTCGACCGTCACCGACTTGGCCAGGTTGCGGGGCTTGTCGACATCGTGGCCGAGGGCAACGGCCGCGTAGTACGCGATGATCTGCAGCGGGATGGTGAGCAGGATCGGGTCCAGCTCGGGCTCGTTCTTCGGTACGACGATCTTCGCCGCGACCCCGTCCGGAACGTCGACGCCCGGGTGGGTGACGACGTACAGCGGACCGGAGCGGGCGCCGATCTCGTGCAGCGCACCGATGTTGCGGTCGAGCAACTCGTCGTCCGGGACGATCGCGACACTCGGCACGTCCGGCGAGATCAGCGCGAGCGGGCCGTGCTTGAGCTCGGAGGTCTGGTACGCCTCGGCGTGCCGGTAGGAGATCTCCTTCAGCTTCTGCGCACCCTCGCGGGCGACCGGGTAGCCGCGGGTCCGGCCGACGAAGAACAGGCTCTCGTGCCGGGCGAGCCGGCCGGCGATCTTGGCCAGCTCCTCCTCCTGGGCGACGATCGACTGGATGTGCTCGGGCAGCTTCTTCAGGCCCTCGATCAGCCGGCGGCCGTCGGCGGGGGAGACGTCGCGGATCCGGCCCAGGTGAATGCCGAGCATCGCGAACGCGACCGCCATGTTGGTCAGCGCCTTCGTCGACGCGACCGAGACCTCCGGGCCCGCGTGCAGATAGACACCGCCGTCGACCTCCCGGGCGATGCTCGAGCCGACCGCGTTCACCAGGCCGATCACGCGACCGCCCTTGCGCTTCAGCTCCTGCACCGCGACCAGGGTGTCCAGCGTCTCGCCGGACTGGCTGACCGCGATGTAGAGGGTGTCGCGCTCGACGACCGGGTTGCGGTAGCGGAATTCCGAGGCCGGCTCGGCGTCGGCGGGGATCCGCGCGACCTCCTCGATGAACTGGGCACCCATCTGGCCGGCGTAGTACGCCGAACCGCAGCCGAGGATCTTGACCCGCTTGATCTCCCGCGCCTCGCGGGCGTCCATGTTCAGGCCGCCCAGGTGGACGGTGTGGAAGCGCTCGTCGAGGCGGCCGCGGATGGCCCGGCCGACCGCGTCCGGCTGCTCGTGGATCTCCTTCATCATGAAGTGCTCGTGCAGGCCGCGCTCGTACTCGTCGGCCTCCCACTCGACCGTCTTGGCGGTCTTGGTGGTCGGGGCGGCGTCCTGCGTGAAGGTGCGGTAGCCGTCGGCGCGGACGGTGGCCATCTCGCCGTCGTCCAGGTACACGACCTGGCGGGTGTAGCGGATCAGCGCGGCCGCGTCGGAGGCGACGTGCATCTCGCCGTCGCCGATCCCGAGGATCAGCGGGCTGCCGTTGCGGGCGACCACGATCCGGTCCGGGAAGTCCAGGTCGATCACGGCGATGCCGTAGGTGCCCTCGATCCGGCGCAGGGCGGCCATCACCTTCTCTTCGAGGGTGGCGCCCTCGGACTGCTCGATCAGGTGCGCGAGCACCTCGGTGTCGGTCTCCGAGCGCAGCTTGACGCCCGCGTCCTCTAGCTGGGCGCGGAGCGCGCCGGCGTTGTCGAAGATGCCGTTGTGCACGACCGCGATCCGCTCGTTGCCACTGGCGTGCGGGTGTGCGTTGTCCTTGCTCGGACCGCCGTGGGTGGCCCACCGGGTGTGGCCGATGCCCAGCTTGCCGCCGAACCGCTTCGGCAGTGACGCCTCCAGCTCACGCACCCGGCCGGCGTCCTTGTGCACCTTCAGCTCGCTGGACCCCAGCACGGCGACCCCCGCTGAGTCGTACCCGCGGTACTCCAGCCGGGCCAGTCCGTCCACCAGGATGGGCGCGGCCGGCTTGGTGCCGACGTACCCGACGATTCCGCACATGTAGTGGTGCCTTTCGAAGGTTGGAGTGTGCCGGTCAGCCGTAGACGATCCGTCGCAGCTGCCGGGCGGAGAGTTCGGGTGAGCGGACCGGCCAGTGCCGGAGCTCGGTGCCGAGCCGGGCGAAGATCTCGTCGTTGCGGGCCCCGTAGGTCTGCAACTCCCGGTGCCGGCGCCGGACGTACTCCTCGGTCGTCTCGGTGAAATAGGCCAGGACGTCGGCGACCACACGCCGCGCGTCGTCCGCGGACAGGCCGGTCGTCCGGCTGACCTGCTCGGCCAGCTCGTCCACCGGCCCCACCGCCGCCTCACTGATCACGCGTCAACTGTGCAGCGGTTCCAGGGGCAACACAAAGGATCTGCCCGAAATCGGGCAAAAAAGTTAACCTGTCAGGCAGTGGATTCGAATCTGCGCAGCCACGAACCGCCGACCGCGAACAGCGGGCCGGTGTCCAGGCGATAGACGCGTTCGCGGCCCCGCAGGATGACGTGGACCAGCCCGGCCTGCTCGAGGATACGCAGATGCCGTGTGATCGTCGGCCAGGAGTGGTCGAACCGGCCGGCTATCTCACCCGACGTCATCTCGCCGCCGCGCAGCTGCAGGACCAGCAGGATGGTCCGGCGCGAGTGATGGGCGAGCGCGCTGAACACCCGGTCGAGGTCATCCAGATCCCGCCCGCCGCGGGAGCCGGCGGTCAAGCGGACAGGTCCTGCGGCACGTAGTGCGGGAACTCCCACTTCGGCCGCCCATCCCGCTCCTCCAGCATCGGGTCCATCCGCTCCCACAGCGTGAGCACGTCCGGGTGCTCGTGGGCCCGCCCGAATCCGCCGTCCACCCAGGTGAAGATCTCGACGTACGTCGGTTCGTCCGTCGACCGCAACACCACCGACCGCTCCTCCGTGACGAAGCCGAGCTCCCGAAGCGTCGACCAGTGCTCCCCGAGCACCGCACGGAACTGGTTCTCCGCGGCCGCCCGGACCCGATAGGTGCAGATCACCGTTTCCTTAGCCATATTGCTAAGTATTCGCGCCCCGAGCGGGCTGTCAACGCTTCGGGGTGGTCAGAAGAGGCGCAGGACGTCGGATTCCATGCCGCGGAGGGCGTCGTAGTCGACGGTGACGCATTCGAGGCCGCGATCCGTGGCGAGGAACTGAGCCTGGGGCTTGATCAGCTGGGCGGCGAAGATGCCGCGGACCGGGGCCAGCAAGGGGTCGCGGTTGAGCAGTTCGACGTACCGGGTGAGTTGCTCGACGCCGTCGATCTCGCCGCGGCGCTTGATCTCGACCGCGACGTGCCTGCCGTCGGCGTCGCGGCAGAGCAGGTCGACGGGTCCGATCGCGGTCGGGTACTCCCGGCGGACGAGCGTCCAGCCGTCGCCGAAGGTGTGCACATGCTCGGCCAGCAGCTCCTGCAGGTGCGCCTCGACGCCGTCCTTGATCAGGCCGGGGTCCGTGCCGAGCTCGTAGGCGGTGTCGCTGTGCACCTCCTCGATGGTGATCCGCAGCTCCTCGCCGGCCTTGTTGGTGACGCTCCAGACGCCAGTGCTCTCGTCCACGGTCAGCTTGCAGGGCGGCGACATCCAGTTCAGCGGCTTGTACGACCCGCCGTCGGCGTGGATGAGCACCGACCCGTCCGCCTTCACCATCAGCAACCGCGGCGCCATCGGCAGATGAGCCGTCAGCCGTCCGGAGTAGTCCACAGAACACGTAGCAATCACCAAGCGCACGAGAAAGCACCGTAGTCCACGACCGGCCCGAAACCCATGTCGCCTGGCCGCACGGAGTGGGAGGCTGGACGCCATGATGCCGAAGGTCAGCGAACAGGCGATCGCCGCGTACGACGCGGTCGCCGCGGGACTGGTGTCGGCCGGGGTGGTCCGGGGCAGCATGTTCGGCATGCCCTGCCTCAAGGTCGGCAAGAAGGTGCTCGCCGGGATGTTCGGCGACGCCATGACGTTCAAGCTCCCGCCCGAGCCGCGGGAGAAGGCGCTCGCGCTGCCCGGCGTCGAGCCGTTCGACCCCGGCATGGGCCGCCCGATGAAGGAGTGGGTGGTGATCCCGCTGGCCCAGTCCGCGGCCTGGCCGGACTATGCCGCCGACGCACTGGAGTACGTCCGCGGATGAATCTCATGTGCCCCGCGCGGATTCTGCTGCTACCTGGGGACGTGCAGGATCCGGCGGTCGGGGAGCCGATCGCCCAGGTGTACGCCGGTCCGTTCGAGGCCGCGGCCGGCGCGCGGCTGGCGGACCACCTCGGCGTGCGGCTGACCGTCGTACCCGAGCTGGTGCGGCGTCCTGACGACGAGTTGCTGGCGATCGCGGATCTGCCTCGGGGCGAGACCGTGGTGGTGCTCGGGCTGGATCTCGGGCTCAGGCTGCCCGCGATCGTCGAGCACACCGGCGACGGGTGGACGCGGGTGCCGAGCGACAACGAGGTGACGCTGGCGACGTACGAGCAGGCGGCTGACCGGTTCCGGGAGTCGATCCCGAAGGAGCCCAATCATCCGTTGATCGACCTGCTCGCCGAGCGGATCGGGCCGGGCGGGCGCGTGCTTGAGCTGGGCAGTGGGACCGGGCGGGACGCGGCCGAGCTCGAGCGCCGGGGGTTCGCCGTACGGCGGACCGACGCGACGCGGGCCTTCCTCGACATGATGCGAGCCGACGGGTACGCCGCCGATCCGCTCGACGCACTCCGGGACGACTTCGGCGGCCCGTACGACGCGGTGTTCGCCGACGCCGTGTTCCTGCACTTCGATCGGGCCCAACTGGCCGACGTACTGCGGAAGGCGGCGCGGGCCGCGGGCGTGCTGGCCTTCAGCACGCGGGAAGGCAAGGGCGAGGAGTGGACGAACCGGCTGCTCGACCTGCCCAGGCACTTCGTCATGTGGCAGGAGGATCCCTTGCGTGAGCTGCTCACCAGCACCGGCTGGACCGTCCAGCACCTGCGGCGGGGCGAATCCCAGTTCGGTGGCTGGTTCTACGTCCTGGCGACGCGCGCATGATCCGGGCCGGAGTTGTGCTGCTGTCCGGGCAGGGTGTCGCGGCGATCGAGCGGGTCCGGGACGGTGCGACGTACCACGTGCTGCCCGGTGGTCAGGTCGAGGACGGTGAAAGCACGGCCGAGGCGGCCCGGCGGGAGGCGCACGAGGAGCTCGGCCTGCTGGTGAAGATCCGGGGGCTCGTCGCGGTCGTGCACTTCGGCGACAGCACCCAGCACTACTTCCTGGCCGAGACGATCGGCGGCGAGTTCGGCACCGGGGACGGGCCGGAGCTGGCGAGTCCGGCCGAGTCCGAGCAGGGAAGTTATCGGGCGGTCTGGTTGCCGGTCGCGGAGCTGGACGGGCGCCAGTTGCGGCCGAAGCCGATCGCGGCGGCGTTGGCCGGCGCGCCGGATCCGGAGTGGTTGATGGACGGCTGGCTGGAGACGCCGGTGGCGTTCGACGAGGGCGTGTGAAGTTGCCCTCGCGGGTGACTCAGCTCATGGGCGGACCAGTGTGCGGACTGGCATAGTGCAGGCATGGCTCGGGAACTGAAGACGGTGGGTGTGGTGGGTCTCGGCACGATGGGCGCCGGGATCGCCGAGGTGTTCGCGCGCAACGGGCTGACCGTTGTCGGCGTCGAGCGTGACGAGGAGGCCGCCGAGCGCGGTCGCGGTCACATCCAGCACTCGACCGATCGGGCCGTGAAGCGCGGCAAGCTGTCCGTCGAGGACCAGCAGGCGCTGTTCGACCGGGTCACCTTCGCCACCTCGATGGACGCGCTCGCCGACTGCGACCTGGTGATCGAGGCGGTGATCGAGCGGCTCGAGCTGAAGCGCGAGATCTTCGCCGAGCTCGACAAGGTCGTCCGGGAGGACGCCATCCTCGCGACGAACACCTCTTCGCTCTCGGTCACGGAGATCTCGGTCGCCACGCAGCGTCCACGCCGCGTGGTCGGCATGCACTTCTTCAACCCGGCGCCTGTGCAGGAGTTCGTCGAGGTCATCAAGACCGTCGTCACCGAGCCGGACGTGGTCGAGGACGTGCTGGCGCTGGCCCGCCGGCTCGACAAGGTCCCGGTGGTCGCCGCCGACCGGGCCGGCTTCATCGCCAACGCGCTGCTGTTCGGTTACCTCAACCACGCGGTCTCGATGGTCGAGTCCCGCTACGCGACCCGTGAAGACGTGGACGCGGCGATGCGGCTCGGCTGCGGCTACCCGATGGGTCCGCTGGCGCTGCTCGACCTGATCGGCCTGGACACGACGTACGAGATCCTCGACACGATGTACAAGCAGGGCCGCAACCGGCTGCACGCGCCGGCCCCGATCCTGAAGCAGATGGTCACCGCCGGCCTGCTCGGCCGCAAGACCGGCCGTGGCTTCTACACCTACGAGGCTCCGGACTCGCCGGTCGTCGTGGACGACGACCTGACCCCTTCGACCTCAGGTGACGCTCCGGCTACCCGCCCGATCAAGCAGGTCGGCGTGGTCGGCTCCGGCACGATGGCGGTCGGCATCATCGAGGTCTGCGCGAAGGCCGGGTACGACGTTCTGTACGTCGCCCGCGGCACCGAGAAGGTCGACCAGGTCCGGGCCGCACTGGAACGCTCGCTGGAGAAGGGTGTCCAGCGCGGCAAGCTCTCGTCCGACGAGCGCGACGCCGCCCTACGCCGGATCACCGGTACGGCGAAACTCGACGACCTCGCCCGGGCCGACCTGGTGATCGAGGCCGTGGTCGAGGAGCTGAGCGTCAAGCAGGCGCTGTTCGAAACCTTCGACGAGATCTGCAAGCCGGGCGCGATCCTGGCCACCACCACGTCGTCCCTGCCGGTGATCGACCTGGCGATGGCGACCAAGCGGCCGGCCGACGTGGTCGGGCTGCACTTCTTCAACCCGGCGCCGGTGATGCAGCTGGTCGAGGTGGTCAGCACCGTCAGCACCGCACCCGAGGTCGCCGACACGGTCGCGGCGCTGGCCGTTGCCGCTGGCAAGCATCCGGTCCGCTGCGGCGACCGGGCCGGCTTCATCGTCAACGCACTGCTGTTCCCGTACCTGAACGACGCGGTCCGGATGCTCGAGGCGCACTACTCGAACGTCGACGACATCGACGCCGCGATGAAGCTCGGCTGCCGCCTGCCGATGGGCCCGTTCGAGCTGCTCGACGTGGTCGGTCTGGACGTCTCGCTGGCGATCCAGCGCACCCTCTACCTCGAGTTCCGCGAGCCCGGCTTCGCCCCCGCCCCACTACTCGAACACCTCGTGACGGCCGGCTACCTGGGCCGCAAAACCAGCCGAGGCTTCCGCGACTACACCAGCTGAGGTCGCCTCAGTGCAGGGTGAGTGAGGTTTCCGATCCGAGGCGAGACAGCTTCTCCGGGTTGCGGACGTAATAGATGCCCGTGACGCGGTGGTCCTCGATCCGCAGCGCGACGACGCCGTCGAGCTCTCCGTCGAAGCTGAACAGCAGCGCCGGGCTTCCGTTGATCACCGTCGGTTCGGTGGTGAGCGTTCCACCGATCTTCTGCATGCTCCCGACGAACATGCGGATCACCTTCTCCACGCCGACGATCGGCTGCAGCGCGCTCAGCTTGAACCCGCCGCCGTCGCTGACCGCGACCACGTCAGGCGCGAGCACGTCCATCAGGCCCTGCAGATCGCTGGCCTCGACCGCGCGCTGGAAGGCCTCCAGCACCGCCTGCCCGTCGCTCGGGGAGACCACCTCGCGGGGACGTCGAGCATCGACGTGCTGCCGGGCGCGGTGCGCGATCTGACGCACGGCCGCCGGACTCTTGTCGACCGCCGCCGCGATCTCTTCATAACCGACCTCGAACACCTCGCGTAGTACGAAGACGGCACGCTCGGTCGGCGAGAGGGTCTCGAGGACGAGCATCATCGCCATCGACACGCTTTCGGCCAGTTCGACGTCCTCGGTCGCGTCCGGTGCGGTGAGCAGCGGCTCCGGCAGCCAGGGTCCGACGTACGCCTCCCGGCGTCGCTGCAGGGTACGCAGGCGGTTGAGCGATTGGCGGGTGGTGATCCGGATCAGGTAGGCGCGCTGATCGCGTACCTGATCCAGATCGACCTTGCTCCACCGCAGCCAGGTCTCCTGCAGCACATCCTCTGCGTCGGCCGCCGAGCCCAGGATCTCGTAGGCGACGGTGAACAGCAGGTTCCGGTGGGCGACGAAGGTCTCGGTCGCCGGGTCACCGGCTTGGTCGCTCATCTCGGCGCCCCTCCTCAGGCCGGCCGGTCCGCGTCCACCGGCGCGGTCGTCTTGCCGGGCCGGGCACGCAGCACGTTCTGGCGTTGGCGATCCTTGAACCAGAGATCGAGCATGCCGGGCCTGCGCGCCTCTTGCCGCATCTGCCAGACAGTGCTCTTGCACACGCCTTCCTTGAGCATCGCCATGGATCGGTTGCCCAGGTAGAACACTCTGGTCGGGGTGTCGTCCTTCTTGGCGTACTGGACCACTCCGGCGCGGCGGCCGAGGCTGATGCATTCGCCGAAGAAGCCGACGTCGAAGGTGGCGGGCTGCTTGCCGGCGATCCGGCTGAGCACCGTCTCGGCGGCCTGCGGACCCAGCTGGATCGCGGACTGGCAGCTCATCCGCACCGGCAGGTCCGAGGGTGCCCCCGAGTCCCCGGCCGCGATGATGCGTACGTCGTCGACGCTGGTGAGCGTCTCGTCGGTGATCAGCCGCCCCAAGACGTCCGTGCTCAGCCCGCTGCGGGCGGCCAGATCCGGCACGCTGAATCCCGCGGTCCAGATCGTCACATCGCTGCGCAGCTCACGGCCGTCCTCGAGCTGGACCGCATCGGCTGTCACGCCCGTCACCGCCGCGCCGGAGCCTTCGAGCACGGTCACACCGAGCTTGGCGAGCCGCCTGGCCACCGAGCGGCGGGTCCGCGGATGAAGGTACGGTCCGAGCACCTTTCCGCACACCAGAGTCACAGTACGGCCCTGCTCCGCCAGCTCGGACGCGGTTTCCAGGCCGGTCGGGCCGGCTCCCACCACCGTGAGCGCGGCCGATGCCGGCGCGGCGTCGATGACCGGCTGGAGTCGCCGTGCCTGTTCCAGGGTGGAGATCGGATAGGCGTACTGCGCAGCGCCGCTCACGCTGGGGTCGCCGCTGCCGCTACCCACGGCGTAGACCAGGTAGTCGTAGTCGAGGGCGCCGCCGCTCGCCAGGATCACGCGACGCCCGGCCGCCTCGATCCGGGTCACGGTGTCGACGACCAGGTCGACACCGACGGCCAGAATGCTCCGGTAGTCCACCAGCGCGTCGTCCGACCCGCCGACGAGCTGGTGCAGCCGGATCCGCTCGACGAAGGCCGGGCGGGGATTGATCAGGGTCACGTTCACATCGTCGCGCCGCGTCAGACGGTTGGCAGCCATCACGCCGGCGTATCCGCCGCCGACGACGATGACATCGGTCTTCTCGGTCATGGCCACTCCTTCGTCTCGAAGATGGCCATAAAGACACCGCAGGCACTGCGGTTGTGACATCGGTGCGTCAGATCAGTTGCAAGCCCGAGCTCAGGGCTCGGCGTCGGCGTAGTCGCCGCAGGGGCCGCCGCCGATGGCTTCGGGGAGGACGGCGGTACGACGGTCCGGTCGCACGAGTGGGTTGTAGAAGGCGGCGATCTCGGTGCTGTCCTCGGGGATGTAGTGGAAGATCAGCGCGCGGCGAAAGCGGTTCACGCTCGTGTTGGGCCGGGAGCCGTGCACGACGCTGCCGTGGAAGAACAGCACGTCGCCGGCCCGCATCTTCGTCTGCACCTTGGTCAGACCGTCCGGTACCGGGACCTCGGCGTTGGTGAACGACTCGGTCAGGTCGGCCGGCTCGGGGCACACGAGCTCGGTCTGATGCGAGCCGGGGACGACCGCGAGCCCGCCGTTCTCCGCGTCCACGTCGTCGACCGCGATCCAGGCGGCCAGGCAGGTCTCGGGATCCGCGCGCAGGAAGGTGTTGTCCTGATGCAGGGCCTGCCCGCGGGCGCCCGGCGGCTTGAAGTAGAACATCGACTGGGCACCGAGCGCCGGTCCGATCAGCACGGTGACGACATCGAGGATCCGGCTGTCCAGCATCAGCTCCAGCGCAATCCGGCCGGCCGCCACATCGGTCCGCCGGTGTGGGTGCACGAACCGCGGGAACCGGGCCAGCGGATCGTCGTCCGGTACGCCGTCGTCGATCGCGAGCGAGTGGTCTACGGCGATCTGGTCCATGAAAACCGTCTTGAGCTGCTCGACCTCGGCGGCGTCGAGCAGCTGGGGGACCTGCACGATCCCGTCCCGCCGGTAGATATCGGCGACTGTGCCGGTCACGGGGCCTCCCGGCCTGGACTGAGGAGCGGAGGGAGCGAAGCGACTGGAGCGACGAGGGAAGGCCGGGAGCAACAGCCCCGTGACCCACCGCGCCGGAGGCGTGGCATGAGTAGAGTCATGACTCCAGGATCTGCTTCAGCAGGCCGGACGGGCGATAGTCTATTGAGCTGTGAACCTTCGAGATCCTGCTGAGTCTCCGCATCCGGTTGTCCGCCGGCTGGAGACCGGTGAGTTCGACGAGGGACCGGAGTACGCGACGTATCGGCGCCGCGGGACCACCGACTGGCTGCTGGTGCAGACTCTCGACGGCACCGGGAGGTTCGGAGCTGTCGCGGCGGATCCCGGCACGGTTGTCCTGGTCCGGCCGCGAACCCGGCACGACTACGCCACCACCGGACCGCGCTGGCACTTCCTCTACGCGCACCTGCACCCGAAACCCGACTGGTTGCCGCTGCTCGACTGGCCCGAAGTTGCCCCCGGCATCCTCCTGCTCCGGCCGGCACACGCGGCGGCCGACCGAATCGCCGGTCATCTCCGGGACGCCGTCCGGCACCAGCGCAGCGTCCTCACCCAAGGCGAGCAGCTGAGCGCGAACGCCCTCGAGGCCGCACTGCTCTGGTGCGACACCCAGAACCCCAAGGCGGTCCGGATCGACGACCGCCTGCTCCGCGTCATCGAGCTGATCGACCACGACCTCAAAGCGCGGTTCGACCTGCCCAGGTTGGCGCGCGCGGTCAACCTGTCGGTGTCACGGTTCGCCCATCTCTTCCGCGAGCAGCTCGGTGTCAGCCCCCAGCAGTTCGTCGAACGCCGCCGCCTCGACGCGGCCTGCCGCCTGCTCGAACTCACCGCCCGCCCGATCGCCTCGGTCGCCGCCGAGGTCGGCTACCCCGACCCGCTCTACTTCTCCACCCGCTTCCGGCTCCACACCGGCCTGAGCCCAACGGCGTACCGGGTCAGCGGGACGAGAGGTAGGTGAGGACTGCCATCACCCGGCGGTTGTCGTCCTCCGAGGGTGGCAGGTCGAGCTTGGAGAAGATGTTGTTGGTGTGTTTGCTGACGGCTTTCTCGGTGACGAAGAGGGCGCCGGCGATCGCGGCGTTGGACCGGCCTTCGGCCATCAGGCCGAGGACCTCGGCCTCGCGCGGGGTGAGCCGGCTGATCGGCTCGTCGCGGGTGTTGCGAGCCAGCAGTTGGCCGATCACGTCCGGGTCCATCGCGGTGCCTCCGGCGGCAACCCGCCGTACCGAGTCGAGGAACTCGGCCACGTTGGAGACCCGGTCCTTCAGCAGGTAGCCGACCGCGCCACCGCCGCCGGTCAGCAACTCCCGCGCGTAGAGCTGCTCGACGTACTGCGAGAGTACGAGGATCGGCAAGCCCGGGACCTGGCGGCGGGCCTCGATCGCGGCCTTCAGGCCCTCGTCGGTGAACGTCGGTGGCAGCCGGACGTCGACCACGGCGACGTCCGGTCGGTGCTCCACCAGGGCGGGCACCAGCCGGGGACCGTTGTCGACTGCCTCGACGACCTCGAAATCGTGCGCCTCCAGCAGGCGGATCAGTCCGTCCCGGAGGAGGGCGTGGTCTTCAGCGATGAGGACTCGCAAGGCAACTCCATGATCACGGTGGTCGGCCCGGCGCTCGGGCTCACCACGGTCAACGTACCGTCGAAGGCGGCCAGCCGCCGTTCGATACCGTACAGACCGCCACCCGGCCGGACGACCGCACCTCCGACGCCGTCGTCGCCGACCAGGATGTGCAACCGCTCCTGCTCGTGGGTGATCTGGATCCAGGCGTTTGTCGCGGCCGAGTACTTGACCGCGTTCGCGAGCGCCTCGGCCACCGCGAAGTACGCCGCCGACTCGACCGGCGCGGCCGGACGGCCGGGGACGTCGAAGGTGACGTCGACCTTGAAGGGGCAGGTCAGCGCGAGCGCCTTGACCGCACCTTCCAGACCGCGGTCCGCGAGGACCGGCGGGTGGATGCCACGGACCAGGTCGCGCAGCTCGGACAGCGCCGTACTGGCGGACTCGCGCGCCTCGGTGAGCAGAGCGGCCGCCTGGGCCGGATCACGGGCGACCATTTCCTCGGCCATGCCCAGGTTCATGCTGAGTGCGGCCAGCCGGGCCTGGGCGCCGTCGTGCAGATCCCGCTCGATCCGGCGCAGCTCGGCCGCCTGGGTGTCGACGGTCTCGGCCCGGGACTCGGCCAGCTCGCGGACCCGCATCGCCAGTCGGGCGCTCTCGGTCGGGCCGAGCAGCGAGCGGGCGATGTACGCGTTCGCCTTGAGCAGTCGCTCGCCGGCGGCGTACCAGATCATGAAGGCGATCAGCGCGACCGGCATCAGCAGGAAGCTGGTCCAGAAGTTCACCGTGACCAGCCCGCCGAAGGGCTCGGTGAAGACACCCTCCGGGGTGACCCCGACGAGCAGCGGGTAGACCAGATAGAACAGCGTGGCCAGGAAGAGTACGGCGCTCAGCAGGCACAGGGTGAACCCCAGTACGGCGTTCACCAGCAGCCACACGATGTCACGCCAGGTAGCCGGGTCGGTCAGCGTCGTCCGCAACCACATCAGCACACCGGGCACCGGCGGCTTCTTGTACGGGCGCGGGATCGGCTCGCCGAGGAATCCGGCCAGCATGGTCCGGTGGCAGTTCGCGAACCAGCGTGCGGCCGGCACGAACACGAGCAGCAGCGGGATCCCGACCCAGACCGCGATCAGCGGCACGGCGACCACGTTGAGCACGAAGAAGGCGATCCCGAGCTCGGCCAGGACGGCCAGGAACAGCGCGATCCATGGCTGCGCGAGTTTGGGGTACCGCAGCGGCGGCGCCGCGGTGGCAATCGTGGTCATGTCTCCATCATGACCGAGTGTGAGACCCGACTCAGTGGTGTTAGGCCCACTGTCGCCTGGGCACTGGCTCCCCATCGCGTTCGGGTAGTAGCACTCATGTGCTGAGCCGTTAGGGCGCTGAGGCTTGATGACGTACGCTGGCCGCGGCTGTACGCCTAGGCCTCCCCCGATCCCGAGACGAGGACCTTTGATGGCTCAGCCAACGGTTTCACCCCCTATTGCCACGCGCGGTTCCGACTTCTCCCCGTTACTGCGGGAGATCAAGGCGGCCGGTCTGCTGGAGCGCCGTACGGCGGCCTACGCGATGGCGATCGGGATCAACGTGGTCCTGATGGGACTGACCTGGGCAGCCATCGCCGTGGTCGGCAGTTCGTGGTGGGTGCTGCTGCTCGCGCTCCCGCTGGGCATCCTGACCACCCGGGCCGCGTTCTTCGGGCACGACGCCGGCCACCAGCAGATCGCCCGCTCCCGCAAGCTGCACGACTGGGTCGGCCTGGTGCACGGCAACCTGCTGCTCGGGATGAGCTACGGCTGGTGGAACGACAAGCACAACCGCCACCACGCGAACCCGAACCACACCGACAAGGACCCGGACGTCGGCGAGGGCGTACTGGTCTGGACGCTCGATCAGGCTGAGGGCCGCACCGGCCTGCACGGCTGGCTGACCCGTCACCAGGCGAAGATCTTCTTCCCGCTGCTGACGCTGGAAGGCTTCAACCTCAAGGTCTCCAGCATCCGCTTCCTGCTCGGCCGCCCGCGCCGCGAGGCCAGGCTCGAGCTCGGCCTGATGGCCGCGCATCTCGTCCTCTACTTCACCGCACTGTTCCTGATCATGTCGCCGGGCCAGGCGGTGCTGTTCGCGCTGATCCACCACATGATCTTCGGTCTGCACCTGGGCAGCGTCTTCGCCCCGAACCACAAGGGCATGGAGATGCCCGACGGCGAGACCAACTGGGGCCACCTCGAGAAGCAGGTGCTCACCTCGCGCAACGTGAACGGCGGCCTGGTCACCGACTGGATGATGGGCGGCCTGAACTACCAGATCGAGCACCACCTGTTCCCGAGCATGCCGCGAGCCAACCTCCGCTTCGCCCAGCCCGTCGTCCGCTCGTACTGCGAACAGATCGGCATGCCGTACGTCAGCACCACCCTGATCGATTCGTACCGAATGGGTCTGCAGCACCTGCACGAAGTGGGCAGCGAACTTCGCGCTGAGTTCTAGGCGACTCAGTCGCAGATAGGTTAGGTTCACAGGTCTCGGGGCCGCCCACCCTTGTGAGGAGACCTGCATGACCGATAGATCCGGTCTGAGTCGCCGCGGACTGCTCGGCGCTGTCGCCGGGGTCACCGCCGCAACCGCTCTTCCCGCCGCCCCCGCCTGGGGCACCGACGACCAGCGACCGGGTGCGGTGAACCGCCCGAAGCTGGACAAGTACGACCGCCAGATCGTGTCCGGCCTGTCCTCGGACCGCGCCCTGCGCCACCTGCAGGTGCTGTCCGAGGACATCGGCCCGCGGATCGGCGGGACCACGAGTGAGAAGCGAGCGGCCGACTATCTCGCCGGCCAGCTCGACAAGTTCGGCTACCGGACCCGGCTGGAGCCGTTCGGAGTGGCGGACAAGTTCACCGCCGAGATCGAGGACGTCCGGGACATCCTGCCCGGCGACCTGTGCTGGCAGGCCGGCGCCGCTCCCGGCGGCAAGCTCGACGTCACCGTCGAGGGCCCGGTCCGGGACGTCGGCCCCGCGACCGCACCGGTCTGGCCGGCTGACGTGGCCGGCTCGATCGTGATCGCGGACGACGTGGCAGCATCGCGCCCGGCCTTAGTCGCGGAGGCCGTGGCGCGGGGTGCTGTCGGTGTGATCCTGTTGCCGGCCGACCAGGTGTTCCCCCGGCGGGCGTCGGCGTTCGCGCCGAGCGGCCTGGCCGACGCACCGATCCCGGTGATCGGCGTCGCCCAGGTGCAGAAGCGGCTGATCCGCGAAGCCCTCGCGGTGGTGAACTCACTGCCGCTGCGGATCAGTACGACGGCCCACCGCGGCCTGATCTCGAACAACGTGATCGGCGAGCGTCGGGGGAAGTCCGGTACCAACGGGCCGATCGTGATGGTCAGCGGTCACTACGACTCGGTGATCGGCGCACCGGGTGCGAACGACGACGGCTCGGGCACCGTGCTCACGCTGGAACTGGCCCGGGTGATGAGCCGTCTCCCCACTAACGCGACCCTGCGGTTCGCGCTCTGGGGTTCGGAGGAGCAAGGTCTGATCGGGTCCCGCTATCACGTCGCGCAGCTCGCACAGGACCAGCGCGATCGGTATCGGGCGGTCTTCCAGAACGACATGGTCGCCACCAGCTGGGATCCGGCCGTCACCTACTGGCTGCTGTCCTTCACCGGCCTGGCCAACACGGCGACGGACGCGGTCCGGGCGGCCGGTCAGCGGCTCGGGTACGACCCGCAGCTGGTCGGTCCGGTCCAACGTGGTGCGTCGGATCACCAGTCGTTCCAGGAGGTCGGGATCGCGTCCGCCAACTTCTCGTGGCGTGGCGAGATCTCGCCGGCTCACCTGGAACCGCCGTACCACTCGCCCGAGGACACCATCGCGAAGAACGTCAGCCTGGAACGCCTTCAGGTGTCGATGGAGCTGATCGGCACCGCGGCGTACGCCGTCGCGCGCAGCTGACCTCCGGGCCGACCGTGCCGGAGTGACCTGGCTCATACGGCTAGCCTTGAAGAGCTATGTCGCGCAGAAGGCCTTCCAAGTGGCAGCGGCCGGTCGGTGACCGGCCGCTGCTCGGTGGTACCCAGGCCCGCGAGGAGCGATCCGACGGCGAGTGGATCGTCCGTCGCGTGTCCGGCTCCGCGTCGGCGAAGTCCTATCGTTGTCCCGGCTGCGACCAGCAGATCCTGCCCGCCACGCCCCATGTCGTGGTCTGGCCGGAGAACCCCAGCCTGCTCGCCGCGATCGGCGGCGCCCAGTCCCTCGACGAGCGACGCCACTGGCACACCGCCTGCTGGCAACGCCGCCGCTGAAAGGTATGCGGATGAAGCTTCCGGTCACCTCGTACGGCGAGTCGGGCACACCCGTCGTGGTGATGCACGGGCTGTTCGGATCCGGCCGGAACTGGATGACCGCGGCCCGTCGGCTCGCGGACCAGCACCGGGTCTTCGCGTTCGACCTGCGGAACCACGGGACGTCGCCGCACACGGACACGATGAGCTATCCGGAGATGGCCGAGGACGTCCGGGAGACGATCGAGTCGCTCGGCGTCGGGCCGGTCGCGCTCGTCGGTCACTCGATGGGCGGCAAGACCGCGATGCTCACCGCGCTGCAGTTCCCGCAGGTCGTCGAACGCCTGGCCGTGGTCGACGCCGCGCCGGTCGCCTACCCGCCGGCCTTCGTCGAGTACGCCCAGGCGATGCGCAACGCCGACCTGTCCTCGGTGCAGCGCCGCGCCGACGTCGATGCCCAACTGGTTGCCGCCGTCCCCAATCCCGGCACCCGCGCCTTCCTCCTGCAGAACCTCATCCTGGACTCCTCGGGCGCCCGCTGGCGCCCCAACCTCCCGGTCATCGAGGCCGCGCTGCCCGCCATCTCCGGCTGGCCGGCGGTCGACGGACTGACGTACGACGGCCCGACGCTGTTCATCTACGGCGGCAAGTCCGACTACGTCCAGCACGACCACCGCGCCACGATCGCGGCGTACTTCCCGCACGTCCAGTACGCCGAAGTCCCCGAAGCCGGCCACTGGGTCCACGCCGAGCGCCTCGACGACTTCCTTGCCGTGCTGGCCCCGTTCCTGCCCTGATTTGGCAAACGGTTCCCGGTAATCCATTGACCGCCGCCTGAACGGGTCGGTAAGTTTTTGCCCAGTTCCTGCATGATCCACGATCTGGGCGGTGGTGATGGCGATGGCGGTCCGGACCGGTGCCGAGCGGTTGGCCGGAGAACCAGGACTGGTGGCGGACGGGCGTCTGGGCCTGATCACCAATTTCACCGGCGTCCTGCCGGACCTGCGGCCGACTGCCGTCGCGCTGCTGGAGTCCGGCCTGCGGTTGACTGCGCTCTTCGGTCCCGAGCACGGCCTGCGCGGAACGGCGCAGGCCGGTGCATCTGAGGCTGAGGGCAACGATCCGGACACCGGGCTGCCGGTCTTCGACACCTACCTCCGGCACGGCCTGGCCGTCGGCGAGCTGGCCCTTCAGTTGGGTGAGGCAACGGTCATCCCGATGGAGGGCTGGTCCCGCTCGCTGCCGTCCGGGCTGCCGTGGGTGCCGCCGTCGCCGAACATGCCGACGATCGACACCGCGCTCGTATACCCCGGCACGGGCCTCTTCGAGGGCACCAACCTCAGCGAGGGACGCGGTACGACACGACCGTTCGAGACGATCGGGGCGCCGTACGTCGACGATCGGCTGGTCCCGGCGTTGCGCTCGTGCGACCTGCCTGGACTCATCTTCCGTCGTACGTGGTTCGAACCTGTCTTCAGCAAGTACGCCGGCCAAGCGGTGTCCGGTGTACAGCTGCATGTGGTCGATCGGTCGGCGTTCGAGCCGGTGCGGACCGCGCTGGTGATGCTGCGGGTGCTGAATGAGCTCTACCCGGACGACTTCGGGCTGCTGCCGTCGCTGGACAAGCTGTGGGGATCCGACTCGCTCCGCAAGGCGCTCGAGTCGGGCCACGACCCGGTCGCTCTCTTGCCTGAGGCAACCACACCGGCCGGCTGGGTGCGGCCCGGCGTACTGCTCTACGAAGGGACAGCGTGATGATCCGCTCGTTCGAGGTCGGCGACGGCCCGGCGCTCGCCGCGGCCTGGACGGCGGCGGCCCCGGCCGATCCGATCGGCTACCCGCGCTTTCGTGACCTGTTTCTGCTCGACCGCAACTTCGACGCCGCCGGTCTCAAGGTCGCGATTGCCGACCATCAGATCGTCGGCGCGGCCTACGCCGTACGACGCCTGATCGCGGTCGACGCGGACGACCTGGAACCGGCGAGTGGGTGGATCCCGTTCTTCTTCGTCCACCCCGACCACCGGGGCCGCGGCCTCGGCCGGGAACTGTTGACCGCGGCAATGAACTGGCTCCGCGACCACGGGCGCTCCGAGGTCTTCTTCTCGTCGTACACGCCGAACTACTTCCTCCCCGGCCTCGACGCTGCGCGCTACCCGGCCGCCGGCCGGCTGCTGCCGGCGCTCGGCTTCGAGCGGCAGTACGACGCGGTCGCGATGGATCGGAGTCTGGTCGGGTACGAGATCCCGGCGGACGTCGGGAAACGGATCGAGACGTTGACGGCCGAGGGCTACAGCTTCGGCACCCCGACCGGCGACGAGCTGACGTCGCTGATCTCCATCGCCGGTGGTGAGTTCAATCCCGACTGGGCGCGCGCGATCCGCGAGGCCGTCGTCGCGGGGATGCCACTGGACCGGATCGTGGTGGCCCGTGATCCGGGCCGCGGGATCCTCGGCTGGGCGATGCACGGGACCTACGAGTCGGTGATCGATCGCTTCGGGCCGTTCGGCGTACTGCCGGCCTCGCGCGGAACCGGGCTCGGCAAGGTGCTGCTGCACCTGACGCTCGAGCGAATGGTTGCCCTCGGCGCGCACAGCGCCTGGTTCCTGTGGACCGGCGAGAAGTCGCCGGCCGGGCAGCTCTACCTGAAGACCGGGTTCAGCATCACCCGCACGTTCACCATCCTCCGGGCGCCCCTGGCCCCGGCCGAAGGGCATGAAGTGAGGAGACCCCTTTGAGCAGAACAGTGCTTGCCATCGGAGCGCACATCGGCGACATGGACCTGACCGCCGGCCCGACGTTGGCCAAGTTGGTGCTGGACGGCGCCGACGCCACCATCGTCGCCCTGACCCCGGGGGAGCGTGGCCACCCGCGGCTGTCGCCGTCGGAGTACAAGAAGCAGAAGATCGCCGAGGGCGAGGCTTCGCCACCGCGATCGGCGCCGACTTCATGGTCCTCGACCACAGCGACGGCTTCCTCCCGGATACCGACGAGGTGGCCGTAGAGCTCGCCACGATCATCCGCGAGAACCAACCCGACACGATCATCACCCATTGGAAGAACTCCATCCACAGCGACCACGAACACGCAGCCCGTCTGGCCGAACGCGCCCGCTTCCTGGCCGGCCTCCCGATGGACCCCTCATCCGAGAACGACGGCCCTGTGCGCAAGCTGGCCGACCTCCCCCGCCACGGCGTCCGCACCTTCCTGCACGCCGAGAACTGGGAGGACATGGAAGGCTTCCACCCTTCCCTCTACGTCCCCATCCCCGACGAAGCCTTCTATCGCTGGGTCTCCGCTATCCGCCACCAAGCCTTCGCCCGCGGCGAAACCTACGGCTTCCGCTACATCGACTACTACACCGCCCTCATGACCACAAGAGGCTGCCTAGCCTCCTACCCCCGAGCCTGCGCCTTCCACACCAACCCCACCCCCGAAGTAACCAAACTCGCCGGCCCCTAGCTTCTTCCCCTGCGCCATTACGCGCGCTCCCGTCGGGCGAGGCTATTCGTAGCGGAGGGATTCGGTGGTGGGGGTTCGGGTGGCTAGGTGGGCGGGGAGGGTGGTGGCGAGGGTGACCAGGAGGATGGTGCCCATGGGGACCAGGGCCAGCCACCACCAGGGGGCTATGACTCGGTCTTCGGGGCTTCCGCCGGCGATGTTGTAGACGGTGATGTAGAGGAGGATGCCGACGGGGATCGACACGATGGCTGCGATGGTGGCTACGGCGGTGTGGGCGCTGACGAGGCTCGAGGCGATCTGTCGGGGTGTGAGGCCGATGGTCTTCAGTACGCCGTAGTCGCGGACGCGCTCGCGGACCGAGAGGAGGGCGATCGCGACCAGGGTTGTCGTGGTGATCAGGAGCAGGATCGCGTCGAGGGTGTAGACGAGGACCGGGAGTTCGCGCGGGACGTCGCTGACTTCGCCGGCCGTTCGAGCCTGGAGGTTCGCCTGCATCGAGAGCGCGAAGACAACCGCCGCGCCGGTGACCGCGATGGCCGCCGCCAGCCGGGTGGCTCGGCGTCGCCTGGTGAAGAGGTCCCTGAGTCCCAAAGCGAGCGGGACGGGCAGGGCGATCCTGCTGACCAGGCGCGCGAGGCGTGATGTGGAGGCCGGCGTCGGAGCGCCGGACTGGATCGAGTGCAGGACGCTGAAGCGGGTACTGCGCCGAGCCGACGAGCCTGCGCTGCCGATCAGAATCATGAGCACCGGGCAACCGGCGATCAGCAGATGCCAGGGGTTCGCCGCGGTTGTCGGCGTACCCAGCATGGTCGCGGCACCGGACGCGGCCAGCCGTGGCGCGAGCATGACCCCGATCGCGAAACCGAGAACCACCGAGACCAGACCGAGTACGGCGGACTCGAGTGCGAACACGACGGTGATCTGGCCCGGCGTCACACCGACGGCCTTCAGCAAACCGATCTCGCGATGCTGTGCGCTCGCGCGGGCCGTGACCAGGATCGCCACCACCGAGAAGACCACGGTGAGCAGGACAATCGTGTACGCCGTCAGGACGAGCCGCGCAGGCGCGGCTTCCTCCAGAGCGCTCGCACGCTGTTCCTGCCAGGTCTGCGCGGAAGCGGTTGTCGGCGGCAACGTTCCGACGGCGCGTACGGCGAAGTCCGGTGCGGCGGCCGGATCCGACAGCCGGATGGCCTCGGTCCAGCGCACGCGACTGCTGTCCGGCTGGATCCGCTCGAGCGTGCTGCGGGAGACCCAGGCCAGCCCGGGATTGCTGCGCGGGTAGCGCGCTTGGCTCGGCGAGACCGCGATGCCGACGATCGGCAGTTCGATCGGACCGGTGACCGCTGCGAGGCTCAGCGTCGTACCGACTCGGAGGCCGAGTGCGTCGGCGAAGCTCCGCTCGAGGACGATCCCGTCCGACGGTTGGATCGACCCGTCGATCGGCAGCGGTTTGTTGATCCGAGCCGGCGAGGTCAGTCCGGCGAGCAGAAGCCGGTCTGTGCTGCTTGCCAGACCGACGTTCGTGCTCGGGACGGGCTCGTCGTGCGAAGCGACGCCGGCGAGGCTCGCGATCTTGCGAGCATCGGCTGCCGACGCCACGTTTGCCAGGACGTGCGCGCCGTTGGCCGCGGCGAACGTCCGCTCCCACGGATCGCGCCCGGTCGCGCCGACCTCGAGCGCGAGCACGATCGTCGCGGCCGAGGCGGTGCAGAGCAGGATCGTCAGCGCGCTCGCGAGGATCCGGGACCGGATTCCCGCGAACGCGAGCCTGATCAGGGTGATCGTCATACCGGCCCGCCGGCATCGAAGGGAAGCGTGACCGGTCGTGCCGGGTGGAGTTCGGTGTCGTCGGCGACCAGCCCGTCGCGAAGGCTGATGACCCTGTCCGCCGCGGCGGCGACACGTGCGTCGTGGGTGACGAGGAGCAGCGTCTGGCCGCGGTCGCGGGCGGCGCGCAGCAGGGCGAGGACTTCGCGGGCCGAGGCCGAGTCGAGGTTCCCGGTCGGTTCGTCGCCGAGCAGGATGTCCGGGGTGTTCGCGAGTGCGCGGGCCAGGGCGACCCGCTGTTGCTGTCCACCGGACAGTTGGGACGGAGCAGCGTCATACTTGTCGGCGATGCCGAGATCGGCGAGCAGCCCGCTCGCGATCTCCCGCGCGTACCGGCGACTCCGGCCGACCAGCAGGAGCGGCAACTCGACGTTCTCGACGGCCGACAAAGTGGGCATCAGGTTGAAGAACTGGAACACGAACCCGACCTTCTGCCGGCGCATCCGCGCCAGCGCGGTCTCGCTCAGTCGGTCGATCCGCTCGCCGCCGAGCCAGACCTCACCGGACGTCGCTCGGTCGAGACCCGCCAGGAGGTTGAGCAGTGTCGACTTCCCACATCCGCTCGGCCCCATGATCGCGACGAACTCGCCTCGCTCGATGGTGAGGTCGATACCGCGTACGGCGACCACCTTCACGCCCCCGGTGTCGTAGGTCTTCGCCAGGTTTCGTGCCTCGAGTACCTGTGTCACGTTGACTCCTCCGCCATCGGCAGTCGCTGCTCGATCAGGTCGAGCCATTCCAGGTCGGCCTTCAGATGCAGGACCGCCCCTTCCACCAGCAGTTCGGCGGCGGGCCGGTTGCCGTTGGCCGCCAGCGTCGCGTCGAGGTCCCGCAGCGACTGGAGGTACTCGCGGCGCTGCCCCGCAATCAGCGCCTTCGGCTCGGCCAGTCCGGCTGACGCGAGAATCACCAGCTTCATGAAGAACTCGTCCTTCAGCCGCGTCCCCGGCACCGGTGCCTCGATCCACCCCGCCAGCGCGGTCCGCCCGGCCTCGGTGAGCTCGTACATGCGCTTGCGGCGGCTGTCGCCTTCGACGCTCTGCCCGACGACCAGGCCGTCCCGCTCGAGCCGCGCGAGCGTCGAGTAGATCTGCCCAGCGTTCATCGCCGGCAGCAACTCCCCGAACTCCTGCTCGAGGGTCTGCTTGATCTCGTACCCGTGCCGGCTCTCGTCCGCCAGCAGCGCGAGGAACAATGACCTCATAGATAGCGAGAATATATACCCGCTACCTATCTGTCGAGGGCGTCGCGGAGGGCGGCTCGGGTGGTTATGCCTAGTTTGGGGAAGATTCGGTAGAGGTGGCCGCTGACGGTCCGGGGGGAGAGGTAGAGCCTGGCGGCGATCTCCTTGTTGGTGAGGCCGGAGGCGGCTAGGCCGGCGATCTGTAGTTCCTGGGCGGTCAAGGGCGCGCTTGATGGGGTGGAAGCAAGCCCGCTGGCTCGCAGCTCGCGCTCGGCTCGTGCGGTCCAGGGATCGGCGCCGAGCGTGCGGAAGACGGCGCGAGCGGCCTCGAGTTGTGCCTTGGCTTCGGTCAGCGCACGGGTACGTCGCAGCCGTTCGCCGTACGCGAGACGCACGCGCGCGACGTCGAAGGGCCACTGGTCGACCGTGGGAAGGTTCAGAGCTTCCTCGAAGAAGGCGGGCGCATCATCGTCCCCGGCCGCCATGCCCGCGGCCCCGGCGGTGAGGATCGCCAGTCTGGGTGAGAGCTCCGGCAGCCTCGCGTCCTGCAACGCGCGTACGTGGCGTTCGGCCTCGGCCCGTCGATCGGTGCGTACGGCGGCCTCGACGAGATCCATCGCGATCCACAAGCTGTGCGGGACGTGGGACGCGAGTGTGCCGGCGGGACTGACCGTGGTCGCGTGGTGATACGCGCTCTCGAAGTCGCCGCGGCCGAGGTCGCCGAGGACGAGGGCATGGTGAGCGAAGACCCGCGCCGCGCCGACGCCGCGCGGACCCGCCCAGCCGATCATCTGGTCGGCCAGCGCCCGGCTCGTCTCGAACCTGCCGCTGACTGCGGCCAGCAACGCCTGGTGATACCGGAAGTACCAGCCGAAGAATCGACCACCACCCTCCTCGGTAAGGGCCAGTCCTTCGGCGGCGAGGTCGGCGGCCTCGTCCCACCGGCCGCGGTGGAAGTCGTCGACGCAGATGTCCATCAGTGCCAGCAGATGCCTGCGCGCCGGGCCGCCCTCGCGACCGACCAGCACGGCTCGCCACAACAGATCGCGCAGCTCCGCGAGACGGTCCGGGTACCAAGCGGCCGCGGCGTGGCCCTGCACCAGGGTCTCGTCGTGATGGCCCTGCAGCGCCGCCAGCAGTCGAGGCAGAGCGGCGACGCCCGTGCGGGCCGGATCGGCGAACAGGTCTACGGTCAGCGTGAGAGACGGCGGCGGCTCATGCGAGAGCCGGCCGAGTGCGTCGTACAGGGGTTTCCACAGTTCGCTGCGGCCGCCGAAGAAGCAGATCTGCAGCAGCGTCGCGAGCCCGTTGACGAGTTCGACCTCGTCGGCGTCGCCACGGTCCAGGCTGCCCTCTATCGCGCTGACCATCATGCGGTGGGCGGTGTCGACATGCGCGTCACTGCTGAGCATCACCAAGGTGGCCGCCGATGCGTAGTGCAGAGAGGCGCTGCCGGCTCGTCGGCTGCCTTCGAGGAGTTCCGCCGTACTCCCGACCTCGCCCATCGCCTCGGCGCCGATGTAGGCGGCCGCGGCCAGCCGGCGGCCGTGCTCGGCCGGGCTGGGGCTCAGATCGGAAGCGCGGGTGAGCAAGGCGACCGCGGTCGTGTAGTCACCCCGCGCGACGGTGCTGTGCGCTGCCGCCTCCAAGGCCGCGGCGACCTGTTCGTCCGGCTCGATCGTGGCCGCGCCGAGGTGCCAGGCCCGGTGCTCGGGCTGGTTCACGAGGACTGCGGCCAACCTCCGGTGGGCCGAGCGCCGTTCTGCCGAGGTCGTCGCGTCGACGACCGCCGACCGGATGAGCGGGTGCCGGAACACCATCCGATGCAAGTGCTCGGTCACTTGTACCAGTCGCTCCCGCTCGGCCGGCGCCAGATCATCGATCCGGTAAAGGTCGTTGCCCGCGGCCTCTAGTACGCCGAGATCCCCGGTGCCCTCGAGAGCCGCGGTGAGCAGCAGCGTCCTGGTTGCGTCAGGCAGCGTTGCCATCCGCGCCGCGAAGTGCCTCTGCAAGTTCCGCCCGAGCGGCAATACAGCGGGGAGCGGCGCGGCGCCCGCCCGTTGCGACTGGCTCAAGGTCCTCGGGAGTTCGAGCAATGCGAGCGGGATGCCTTGCGCGGTGTCGAGGATCCGGGTCTTGACGGTCGTGTGCAGGTCGGGGAACCGGGCTGTCAGGAGGTGATCAGCGGCCGTATCGTCCAGCGGCTTCACCTCGTACTCCGGCAGTCCCGCCCGGTCGAAGAATCCCTGGTCCTCGCCGGTTCGGCCGGACACCAGCAGCCCGGCTCTGCTGCCGGCGAGCCTCCGCGCGACAAAGCTCAGCACGCCGGCGCTGGCCCGATCGATCCAGGGGACGTCGTCAACAACGAGCAGGAGCGGCGATCGGGTCGCCGCCTTGCGCAGCAGGACGGTGGCAGCGTTGGACACCAGCAGCCGGCCCGGGGGAGGCCCGTCCCCGAAGCCGAGAGCCACCTGCAGCGCGTCACGCTGAGCAGCGCTCAGCTCGTCGAACTCCTCGATCAGCGGGTACAACGCCTGGTTCAGCGCGGCATAGCTGAGCTCGCCCTCGAGTTCGGTGGCGACGACGCGCAGAACGGTCGTTCCGGACGCTCGCGCGTACCGTTCCGCGGCGTCGAGCAGTGCCGTCTTGCCGACACCGGGCCCGCCCGAAACCAGGACTGTCCCGCCGTTCACGGCGGCCGCACGCACAAAGGCTTCGAGGAACTCCAGTTCCTCCTGCCGCCCGACCAGCGTGGGGCTCATCAGTCACCTCCCGGCACCCGCTTCGGATTCTATGAGCCCCGCCATCGGTCAGCTGACTCGATCGCACGCAGCGAGTCAGATGACTCATCCGCGCCGGTACACCGATCCACGACTGTGGTCGTGCCGAATCACCACCCGAGGAAAGGGAACGACCATGTCGCACCATCTCGACTCACCGCTGGCCCGCCAGGACGTCCGTCTCGACATCACGGATCTGTATGTGTTCCGCGGCGAGGCCGGCACCGTGCTGGCCATCAACGTCTGTCACTCGCTCGCTGGTGACATCCCGACGCCGGGCTACCACCCGGAGGGCAAGTACGAGTTCAAGATCGACCTCGACGACGACAGCATCGAGGACCTCACGTACCGGTTCGTGTTCGGCGATCGCGACGACCTGGGCCGGCAGAGCCTGACCGTCCACCGCCTCACCGGCGCGGCGGCCTCCGACCCGATCGCCAACGGCACTGTCGTCGCGGCGGGGGAGACGGAGGAGACACTGGACGGCGACGGCGGACTGCGCGTGTGGGCCGGCAAGGCCGGCGACCCGTTCTGGATCGAGCCCGACGTCCTGCACGCCGTCGGCCACGCCGTCCAGGACGGTACGACGATCGACCTCGGAAGCTGGACCCCCGACCAGGCGACGAACGGGTTCGCCGGGCACACCGTCTACTCGATCGTCCTCGAGATCCCCGACGCCGAACTGCTCGACGCCTCGCAGACGACCCGGCCGATCGGTGTCTGGGCGGTCGCGAGCCTGGCCACGGACGCGGGCGGCTGGCGCTCAATCAACCGGATCGGGCTCCCGATGATCCACCCGCTGTTCACCCAGTTCAACGAGAAGCTCGGCGACGACCTCAACGGCGGCCGGCCGAGCGACGACCGTGAGAGCTACGGGAAGCTGCTGACCGACGAGATCGCCGGCGTCGTCCGCGCGTACGGCACGGCCGCCGACCCGGAGGCCTACGCATCGGCCGTCGTACGGCGGTTCCTGCCCAACCTGCTGCCGTACGTCGTCGGCACGCCGGCCAGCTTCGGCTTCAACTCCTGGAACGGCCGGTCGCTCACCGACAACGCGCCGAACGTCATGTTCTCGATCGCGGCCAACACGCCGGTCGCGCTCGGGATCGGCAAGGAATCCGTGACGTCGAAGCCGCGGGACTCCTTCCCGTACGTGCCGGCGGCGAGCTGACGATGAAGGCCAGGTTGAGCAGCACCCACCGGTCGATCGCGGCAATGGCAGCCTTCATCCTGCTGCTGCACGTGACCGGCTGGGGACTGCTCGTCGCGCTGGTCGCGCCGGGGCACTACAGCCTCGGCGCGTCCGGCGGATTCGGGGTCGGTCTGGGGCTCACGGCGTACACGCTGGGGATGCGGCACGCGTTCGACGCCGACCACATCGCGGCGATCGACAACACGACGCGTCGGCTGACCGCGGCCGGGCAGCGGCCGGTATCCGTCGGATTCTGGTTCTCGCTCGGGCATTCCAGCGTCGTCTTCGGGTTGTGCCTGCTGCTCGCCTTCGGTGTGCGGTCCCTGGTCGGTCAGGTCGAGGACGACTCGTCCACACTCCAGTCGGCCATGGGACTGATCGGTACGGCGGTGTCCGGCGTCTTCCTCGTCGCGATCGGCCTGGTCAACTTCGTCGTACTCGCGCGGATCGCGGCCGTCGTCCGCCGGATGCGGAAGGGGTACGACGACGAGGCGGAGCTCGAAGCGCAACTCGACCGCCGTGGTCTGCTCAACCGGCTGCTCCGCCCAGTGACCAAGGCCGTGCGCAAGCCGCGCCACATGTATCCGGTCGGACTGCTGTTCGGCCTTGGCTTCGACACCGCCACCGAGGTGTCGTTGCTGGTCCTCGCGGGTGGAGCCGCGGCGTTCGCCCTGCCCTGGTACGCCGTACTCATCCTGCCGGTCCTGTTCGCGGCCGGGATGAGTCTGCTGGACACGATCGACGGCTGCTTCATGAGCCTCGCCTACCGCTGGGCGGTCAGCAAGCCGGTACGCCGGGCGTTCTACAACCTCGTCGTCACCGCGTTGTCCGTGGCCGTCGCGCTCGTGATCGGCACCATCGAGATCGTGTCCATCGTGACCGATCAGCTCGGCATCCGGTCGGGGCCGCTCCTGGCCATCGGCCGCCTCGACCTGAACCACGCCGGCTACGTCATCACCGGTGCGTTCGTCGCGACCTGGGCCGTCGCGCTGCTGGTCTGGCGCTACGGCCGGATCGAGGACCGCTGGTCCACCCGATCGTCCTAGGAGTCGTCGGCCTTCCTGACCCAGACTTCCCTGATGATCAAGAGGATCGCGGCGGCCGACGGGATGGCGAGCAGGGCGCCGACCACGCCGAGGAGGGCACCGCCGAGGAGCGCGGCGATGACGGTGACGGCGCCGGGGATGTCGACGGCTCGGCGCATGATGCGGGGAGCGACGAAGTAGTTCTCGATCTGCTGGTAGACGATGCCGTAGGCGAGGCAGATGACGCCGGTCCAGAGACCGGTGGTGAAGCCGATCAGAGAGACGATCACGACGCCGATCAGGCCGCCGACCATCGGGATGAAGTCGCAGACCATCACCACGATCGCCAGCGCCACGGCGTACTGGCCCAGGCCGACGATCTCCAGGAAGACGAACATGCAGAAGCCGGCGCACAGCGCCACCACGAACTGGCCGCTGACATAGCCGCCGACGCGGGTCAGGACCTCGTCGCCGAGGATGGACACGCGGGTCCGGCGGGAGCGCGGGACCAGGCTGTACGCCGCCCGCTTCACCGACGGGAGCGACGCCAGGAAGTAGAGGGTCAGGATCAGGATCGTGAAGGTGTTGAACAGCGCGCCCGCGACCACCTTGCCGACGCCGAGGATGCCGCCGAACGCTTTCTGCGCCAGGGCCGGGTCCTGGATGTAGTCCTGGGCCTTCTGGATGTAGTGGTAACGGTTGTTGAGGTCGTCCAGCGTCCTCGACTTCTGCAGCAGGTCGAGCCAGTCGGGGGCGTTCCTGATCAGGCTGTTGATCTGGTCGGTGACGACCGGGACGATCGCGAAGCCGACCCCGGTGACCGCGAGGATCATCAGCAGGAACACCACGCCGACCGACAGACCGCGCCGCAGGCCGCGGCGCATGAACCACTCGACCAGCGGGTTCAGGCCGACGGCGATGAACATCGAGACCAGCAGCAGGATGAGCACCGAGCGAGCGTGGCCGAGCGCGTTCCACAGGCCCCAGGCGGCCAGTACGCCGAGGGCCGCGAAGAACCCGAACACGAACGGATTCGACCGTCGCAGCGACGGCCCGGGCAGGCCCATGCCGACATCCGGATGCCGATCCTCGATCAGCAACTCCCCGGCGAAGTCGTTCTCCTCCGCATGCTCAGCCCGGTCGGCAGCCTTCTTCGCGTGCTCCTCGGACTCGTCCGCGTCCTCCTCGGACTGGTCGGCTTCATCCGCCGACTCGTCCGCCTGCCGCGCAGCCTCCCGAGCCTCACCAGCCGACTCGTCCGCCGTACCCGCGGCGACCGTCGCCTCCTCGGCTGAGTCGTCCGCCTTGCCGGCGGCGAGTGTCGCGTCGTCGGCCGAGTGGTCCGCCTTGCGGGCGGCGAGTGTCGCTTCGTCGGCGGAGTCCTCGGCCTGGTCGGCTGATGACTCCGCCTGCTCGGCGGCGCGTTCACTCTTGCCGGCGGCGGCTTGGGCCTCTGCGGCAGCGGTCTCGGCTTCGCGGGCGGCCTCGGTGAGGTCCCGGTCAGGGGTCGCTGTGGAGGTGTCGTCGCCGGGTGGCGTCACGTCGTCTTGTCCTTCGGGGATCGCGAGCCGGCCTTGGCCTCGTCGGTCTTCTCGTCGTCGGCAGCCGAACCGTCCGGCCGCGCCTGCACCCGAGTCTGCTCGTTCGCGAGGTCATCCAGCCGCAACTCGTCGATCCGCGTCGAGTCCGCCGGCTCGTCGTCATCCGCGACCGAAGCCGCCGACGACGAGGAAGACGGCGACGAGGACGACGGCGACGAGGACGACGGCGACGAGGACGACGGCGACGAGGACGACGCGGAGGACGACGCACTACCGGCGCCGGACCGCGCAGAGCCAGAGCCGGACCGACCCGACCGCGCCGAGCCGGATGCCCCAGAGCCCGAGCCGGAAGTAGAGCCTGAGCCGGAAGTGGAGCCCGAGCCCGACGTGGAACCCGACCCCGACGCGGAGCCCGAGCCGGACGCGGAGCCCGAGCCGGGCGCGGTGCTGGAGCCGGACACGGAGTCTGAGCCGGCCGGCTTGGAGTCGGCGCCCGAGAGCGCGGAGGCGTCATCCGAGGCCGCGGAGTCGGCGGCCGACGGGGCGGACTTGGAGGCTGCGGACGTGGAGGTGGACTTGATGGCGGAAGCGGACGCGGGGGAGTCGGAGGGCTCGGCCGGCCCGCCGGCGGTCTTGCTGGCGAGGTCGTCGGCGTCCTTCGGGTCGACCCGCAGGCTGGTGTCGATCCGCGTCTCGTCGACCCGCGCATCACCCGCACTGACCCCGACGAACGGGCTGGCCCCGGTGAACGGTCCGCCCTCTTCCTCGTCGTACGACGAAGCACCCGCCGCGCCACCCGCGAACGGGCTGGCGGTCGCAGCCGGCGACTCGGGGAGCGGGCGGGCCGACGATCCGCTGGGCGTCGACGACGCGGCCGAGCCCGAGTCCGACGACTCGCCGAACGGGCTGGCGGTCGGAGCCGGCGACTCGGGGAGCGGGCGGGCCGACGATCCGCTGGGCGTCGACGACGCGGCCGAGCCCGAGTCCGACGACTCGCCGAACGGGCTGCCGGTCGGAGCCGGCGCCTCGGTGAAGGGGGACGGCGAGGGGAACGGGGTGGGGCTGTTGAGGGCGTCGGTGGGTGGGGTCTGGGGGCGGGCGAAGGGGTTCACGTACGCCGGGGCAGCGGTTTCGGAGTCGAGTTCGGCGGCCTGGCGGGCGATGTTGCTGGCGATCTCGTTCAGGCCGGCGATCTGGGTGAGGATGCCGTCGCGCCGCTTCGCCAGGCGCTCGGTCTCCCGGGCGACGACCGTACGCGACCGTTCCGCCTCGTCCGCGGCGTTCGCCAGCTCGGCCTCGGCGCGGGTCCGGGCAGTCGTCAGCAACTGCTCCGCCTCCCGGCGCGACCGCGCGATGGTCCGCTCGGCCGACTCCTCGGCCTCGGTGCGGATCTTGCGCGCCTGCTCGGTCGCCTCCGCAACCCGCCGCTCGGACGCCTCTGCGGCCTCGCGCATCTGGGTGGTCAGGTTCTCGGTGTCGGCCGCGATCTGCTGGTGCTTGTCGGCCAGCTCCTTGGCCTGCTGCTCGCGCTCGTCGGCCAGCCGCGCCCGCAGCGCCGCGGACTCGCGCTGGATCGCCGTCCGGATCTTCTCCGCCTCGTGCAGCGCGCCGTTCTTCAGCGTGCTCGACTGCGACTCCGCGGTCAGCTGCAGCTGCTCGGCCTTGCGCCGCGCCGCCTGCAACACCTCGGACGCCTCGGTCTCGGCGGTCCGGCGAAGCTCCGCGGCATCACCCTCGGCGGTCCGGCGCACGCTGTCGGCCTCGTTCAGCGCGACGGTGCGGATGTCCTCGGCCTCACGTTCACCGGTCGCGCGAGCGGCGGCCGCCTCCTTGGCGGAGTTGGTGCGCAGCTCGTCGGCCTCGCGGCGGGCCTCCTCGAGCGCCTCGGACGCCTGGTCCTGGGCGAGCCGGAGGATCTGCGCGGCCCGGTCGCCGAGTCCGGCGTACGACGGGTTCGCACTGGCGTCGAGTTGACGCCGGGTCTCCTCGAGCTGGCGCTGCATCGGCGCCACGCTGCCTTGGAGCTCGTCGGCGCGATTACGTGCCTCGGCGAGTTGCATCTCCAACGCGCGGACGTAGTCGTCCACCGCCTGCTTGTCGTACCCACGGCGACTGACCGGGAAGCCCCCGGCCGCGGTCGCCGTACGGTCGAAGAATGGCAGGCTCGACTCGTCAGGCATTTTCCCGAGATTCCCTTCTGGCGGCTCAGCGTGAATCCCCCACCTTAAGCCTGTCAGAACCCGGGTGTAACCGCCCAATCGGCCCGGTGCGGAACCGGCGGCGCAGCTCTCGACAAACTACCTGTCGCGGAAGCGATTGATCGCTTCCTCATGCTGTGCCCGCAGTTCCCGGTCCCGAACCCCGAGACCTTCGGCCGGCGCCAGCGTCAGCACGCCGACCTTGCCCTGATGCAGGTTGCGGTGGACGTCGTACGCGGCCTGGGCGGTCTCCTCGAGCGGGTAGACCCGGCTGACGGTCGGATGAACCATGCCCTTGGCAATCAGCCGGTTCGCCTCCCAGGCCTCGCGGTAGTTGGCGAAGTGCGAGCCGATGATCCGCTTCAGGTTCATCCACAGGTAGCGGTTGTCGTACTCGTGCATAAATCCCGATGTCGACGCACACGTCACGATCGTCCCGCCGCGCCGGGCGACGTACACCGATGCCCCGAACGTCTCCCGCCCCGGGTGCTCGAACACGATGTCGGGGTCGTCCCCACCGGTCAGCTCGCGGATCCGTGCCCCGAACCGCTTCCACTCCTTCTGATCCTGGGTCACCGGGTCCTTCCAGAACCGATACCCGTCGGCGGACCGGTCGATGATCAACGACGCCCCCATGGCGCGGCAGATCTCCGCCTTCTCCGGCGACGACACCACGCACACCGGGATCGCCCCGCCGTTCAGCGCGAACTGCGTCGCGTACGAGCCCAGTCCACCGGACGCGCCCCAGATCAGGACGACATCGCCCTGCTTCATGTTCGCTCCGTTGGCCGAGACGAGCTGCCGGTACGCCGTACTGTTCACCAACCCTGGAGACGCGGCCTCCTCCCAGGTCAGGTGGGCCGGCTTCGGCATCAGCTGGTTCGACTTCACCAGCGCGATCTCGGCGAGGCCGCCGAAGTTCGTCTCGAAACCCCAGATCCGCTGCTCGGAGTCGAGCATCGTGTCGTTGTGCCCGTCCGGCGACTCCAGCTCCACCGACAGGCAGTGGGCGACCACCTCGTCGCCGGGCTTCCAGGCGTTCACGCCCGGACCGGTCCGCAGGACGACGCCGGCCAGGTCGGAACCGACCACGTGGTAGGGCAGGTCGTGGCGGGCGGTCAGCGGCGACAACTTCCCGTACCGCTTCAGGAAGGAGAATGTCGACACCGGCTCGAAGATCGACGTCCAGACGGTGTTGTAGTTGATCGCGCTCGCCATCACCGCGACCAGCGCCTCGCCCGGCCTGAGCTCGGGCGTCGGCACGTCGTCGAGATGCAGGCTCTTGCGCGGATCCTTGTCCTTGCTGTCCAGGCCCTCGAACATGCCCGTCTCGTCGGCGTGGACGGTGATGCCGCGGTAATGGTCCGGTACGTCGAGCTCGCCGACGGCCGCGGTGTCACCGGCGAGGATCGCGTCGAGGATCTGCTTCACGTCGTACCTCCTGCAGCGGCGGTCTGGGTGAGCGGAACTTACCGCTGAGTATGCACGTCTGGCTGTGCCCTGTAACACAGCCGGCGGCGGGTGAGACGACCGTCACTTTTGCAGTCCACCGTTGTCAGTGGTCTTATCACCGCAGGCGAGTGTGCAACCGCACCTGGGTGAAGTCGTCCGGGGACCGCAGCTGGACCAGATCGCAGAGCTGGTTCGCCAGCCAGACGCCGCGGCCGCCGAGCCCGTCGAGCGGCGGCAGCACGCGCCCGACCAGGAGATCGTCGATCCGGCCGCAGTCGGTCACGTCGCAGATCAGCGTGCCCTCCGCGATCCACACCGACAGCGTCCCGCTACCTCCACCGAATCGGATGCTGTTCGTGCAGATCTCGTGCAACGCCAGCTCCAGGTCGTCGAGCCGGCCCCGTGACACGCCGTACGACGTCGCCAGCGCGTTGACCCATCGCCGCACCTGACCGAGGTCGGCCAGCCCGAACTTCCACCGCTCGGCCCGATCCGGTACGTCGTTCAGCGCCGTACGGAATGTCTTCTCCGCAAGGGCTTCCGCGCCGGAGTGGGTGGCGGTCGGGTCGATACCGACGGACGCATCGTAGGGGCAGCGCAGCCGGAACGACCGGGCGTCCGCGAACGCGATGTCCAGCAGCCCCTCGTGCAGCAGCGCCTCCTCGTACTCGGGCGCGCTCCGGCCGACGTAGGCCGGCTCGCCCAGGCCGCGCAGCGGGCGGCCGGGGTGCCGCTCGAGCGCCTCGCGCCAGAGCGGGATCAGCCGGGCTGGGTTGCCTCCGGCAACAGTCATGTCGATGAAAGCCACCTGATCGTGGGCCGCGCCGAGGCCGTCGCGCAGCAGCGCGGTCTGCTTGGGTGGCATCACGGCCACCATCGAGTCCCCCGCCGCCAGACCGTCTTGCACGAACGGCACCGCGAGTCGCACGAACTCCTCGTCGGACGAGTAGACGAAGGCGTCGTGCTGGAACCCGGCCGGCGCACCGTGCAAGGAGTCGGTGGCGCTGTCCATCAGCACGCGAACAGCGTAGTCCGCTCCACGCGACTCAGCGTTGTGACGGCGCGCGCCGTCACCCCCTGTTCGAAGCCGGTGGCTCCACGAGTTCGACCAGGACTCCGCCGGCGGACTTCGGGTGGATGAAGTTCACCCGCGATCCACCCGTCCCGCGCTTCGGTACGTCGTACAGCAGCTGGGCGCCGCGCTCGCGCAAGGTCGCCGAGACGGCCTCGATGTCGCGCACCCGATAGGCGAGCTGCTGGATGCCCGGACCGCGCTGCTGGAGGAACTTCGCGATCGGCGACGCGTCCGACAGCGGCGCCAGCAACTGGATCGACGAACCCGAGTCGCCGACCGACAGCATCGCCTCGCGAACGCCCTGCTCCTCGTTGATCTCCTCATGCGCGACCGTCATGCCGAACACCTCGGCGTAGTACCGGACGGCTTCGTCGAAGTCGGCCACCGCGACCCCGACGTGGTCGATCGCATCGAAGAGGGCTTCCATGACGTCAGCCTGGCCCAGGACGGTGCTGGAGGCCATCGAAAGTGGCCGAGCTGACACGACCTGTGTGACTTGATCGACAGCGGCGTACCAGTGCCGTCGCAGGTATTGTGACAACATGTCTGACGCCACCCGCAGTTCACAGCACACCAGTGTCATAGTCGCCGGCGCACGCACCCCGATCGGGCGGCTGCTGGGCGGCCTGAAGGGCTTCACCGGCGCCGAGCTCGGCGGGTTCGCGATCAAGGGCGCCCTGGCGAAGGCCGGGGTCGCACCGGACCAGGTCGAGTACGTGATCATGGGCCAGGTGCTGCAGGCCGGCGCCGGTCAGATCGCCGCCCGGCAGGCCGCGGTCAAGGGCGGCATCCCGATGAACGTCCCGGCTATCACGATCAACAAGGTCTGCCTGTCCGGCCTGAACGCGATCGCGCTCGCCGACCAGCTGATCCGCGCCGGCGAGTACGACGTCGTCGTGGCCGGCGGGATGGAGTCGATGACGAACGCTCCGCACCTGCTGCCGAAGTCCCGCGAGGGCTTCAAGTACGGCGATGTGACGATGGTGGACTCGATGGCGTTCGACGGGTTGTGGGACGCGTTCACCGACCAGGCCATGGGCGCGCTGACCGACCAGGCCAACAACGACGGCCTGAAGCTGACCCGCGAGGAGCAGGACGAGTTCAGCGCCCGCTCGCACCAGCAGGCCGCCGCCGCGTGGAAGAACGGCGTGTTCGCCGACGAGGTCGTCCCGGTCGAGGTGCCGCAGCGCAAGGGAGACCCGATCGTGGTCGACAGCGACGAAGGTGTCCGCAGTGACACCTCGGCCGAGTCGCTGGCCAAGCTGCGGCCGGCGTTCGGCAAGGACGGCACGATCACGGCCGGTTCGGCGTCGCAGATCTCCGACGGCGGGTGTGCCGTCGTCGTGATGAGCAAGGCGAAGGCCGAGGAGCTCGGGCTGAGCTGGCTCGCCGAGATCGGCGCGCACGGTTCGGTCGCCGGACCGGACTCGACGCTGCAGAGCCAGCCGGCCAACGCGATCGTCAAGGCCTGTGGCAAGGAGGGCATCGAGCCCACCGCGCTGGACCTCATCGAGATCAACGAGGCGTTCGCCGCGGTCGGTATCGCGTCCGCGCGGGAGCTGCAGGTCGACATCGACAAGGTCAACGTGAACGGTGGTGCGATCGCACTCGGCCACCCGATCGGCATGTCCGGCGCCCGCCTGGTGCTCCACCTCGCGCTGGAGCTGCAGCGGCGCGGTGGTGGCGTCGGCGCGGCCGCGCTGTGTGGTGGTGGTGGCCAGGGCGACGCCCTCATCGTCCGGGTCCCGAAGAGCTGATGCCGCGCCGGACCGCGCCGGTCTCGGAGCTGGTCGAGCGTGCCCGGGAGGGCGACTCCCGGGCCGTCGCCCGACTGATCTCGCTGGTCGAGGACGAGTCGCCGCTGCTGCGTGAGGTGATGGCGGCGCTGTCGCCGTACGCCGGGAACGCGCACATCGTCGGCATCACGGGCTCGCCCGGGGTCGGCAAGTCCACGTCGACGTCGGCGCTGGTTTCGGCGTACCGCGAGACCGGGAAGCGGGTCGGCGTACTCGCGGTGGACCCGTCGTCGCCATTCTCCGGGGGAGCGTTGCTGGGGGACCGGGTGCGGATGCAGGACCACGCGACGGACACCGGGGTGTTCATCCGGTCGATGGCGTCGCGGGGGCATCTCGGCGGGCTGGCCTGGACGACGCCGCAGGCGCTGCGGGTGCTGGACGCGGCCGGGTTCGACGTCGTCCTGGTGGAGACGGTCGGGGTCGGGCAGTCCGAGGTGGAGATCGCCGGAATGGCCGACACGACGCTCATCCTGCTCGCGCCGGGCATGGGTGACGGGATCCAGGCGGCCAAGGCCGGGATCCTCGAGGTCGGCGACATCTACGTGGTGAACAAGGCGGATCGCGACGGCGTGCAGAGCGTGACCCGGGATCTGCGGGCCATGCTCGCGCTGGCCGAACGAGGCGAGGGCGCCTGGACCCCGCCGATCCTGAAGACGGTTGCCTCGCGCAACGAAGGGGTCGCCGAGGTGGTGGCCGCGATCGAGGACCGGCTTGCCTGGATGCAGGCGAACGGCGTCCTCACCGAGCGGCGCCGGGGTCGCGCCCGGGACGAGATCGAGGCGATCGCGATGACCGCGCTGCGGTCCCGGTTCGCGCACCTGCACGGCGACGCGCGGCTGGACGTGCTGGCGGCCAAGGTGGCCGATGGGGACACGGACCCGTACAGTGCCGCGGACGAGCTGATCGCGGCCCTGTGATCCCGGTCTCGGTTGGAACACTCGACCACGGAGTGTCACATTGTGTCTCTGCTTTCCGTTCATTGGTTGTTGTGCCGAATTCGGGCAAATGCCGCACATTTTCCGGTGGGCGGCAGGATGCGCCGTCTCACGGCGGCGCGCCGGTGGGTGCCGTGGCCCCGAATCCGTTACAGAATGGACCTTGGTAGCTGGTGAGCATTGTGCGGTGGGCTGTGTTCAGTCAGTGACAATTGGTGACGGTCCGTGATACAACACAAACACAGTCGATCGAGTGGTTGCGAACGAGGAGTGGTGACATGCCGAAGAAGCTGTTGATGTGGTCGGTCATCGCCTTTGCGGCCTTCTATCTGTTCACTCAGCCGACGAACGCCGCCAACGCTGTGGGAGGCGCGTTCTCGGCCATCGGCAACGCGTTCGACAGCGTGATCACCTTCCTGAGCGCGCTGTTCAGCTGATCTGCGGTTCGAGTGTCCCGTTTCGAGCAATCGTGCGGGACACTTGGCTGTAAGGGACGCGGCAGGGCCGACAGCGCGGCTGACAGGGAGTGAGTGGATGGCCGGAATAGGCCTCTTCCGGATCTTCGACCCGAAGGTCCGGCGCCATCTGATCTCGGACGAGGGCGAAGTCGTCATCGACGAGGTCCGGCAGCACTGGGTGGTGTACGGGTTGCCCATGCTCGAGGTCGCGCTGGCGGCCGTCCTGCTGTTCGTGCTGGCGACCACCTCGATCGGCGGCACGCAGGTGCTGCTGGCGATCGTGCTCGTGTTGCTGGCGCATGCCTTCTGGCAATTCCTCACCCATCACCGGGACCGGTTCGTGGTCACCAACATGCGGGTCATGCGGATCCGTGGCGTCTTCTCCCAGAGCATCGCGACCACCCCGATCGCGCGAGTCCTCGACATCACCCTGAAGAAGCCGAGCATCGGCCGGATCCTCGGCTACGGCCACTTCGTCTTCGAGTCGGCGGCGCAGGATCAGGGCTTCCGGGAGATCAGGTGGGTCAGCCGCCCGGACGACCGGGATCTGACCATCCAGCGAGTCATCCAGCGCACCGGTCTGCGCGCCGCGGCGAGCGTCGACGTGCTGGAGGGCGACGAGGACTCCGACGACGACGGCACCGGCCCGATCGGGATGGACTCGGCGCAGGAGGTCACCACCACGGTCGCGCCGGCCCATCACGCCCGGCCCGCCCCCGCGGCCCCCACAGGCCCGCGGTCGATCTTCAACAGCGACCGCGGCAACTGGACCGACGACGGCGACTGAGCCGCGCGCCGGCTCAGCCGGTGGGCGGGTGCTCGGCGGCTCGTGACTGCTCGGCGGCGTGCCGGCGGAACAGTGTGCGGCGGCGCTCCCGGTGGGCACGTTCCGGGTGATTCGCCGGCGCGCTCTCCAGGGCCTCATCCAGTTCCGCGACTGCCTCGGCGTACCCCCCTTGCCGGGCCAGCAACTCCCCACGAACTGCATGCCAACGAGGACTTCGCGGTACGGCGTCCAGTTGCGCCAAGGCTGACGTGATGTCGCCGGTCTCGGCCGTCGCGACAACCTGGCCCAGCTGCGCCGCCGGGCTGGGTGCGATCTCGATGAGCAGTCCGTACAGGCGCTGGATCTCGCGCCAGTCAGTCGCGGCATAGCTGGGGACGCGGTCGTGCTCGGCGGCGATCGCGGCCTGCAGTTGATACGCGTCCGCCTGCCGATTCGATCGCTGCAGTGAGTCGTTGAGCAAGGCGACCCCGCGAGCGATCAGTTCGGCGTCCCAGCGACCACGGTCTTGCAGATCGAGCGTGACCACCTCGCCGTGCTCATCGAGGCGGGCCGGCCGGCGTGCCTCGGTCAGGAGCAGCAACGCGAGCACCGCGGACGGCATCGGCTGATCGGGCAGCAGGCTGTGCAGCAGCTCGCCCAGCCGGATCGCCTCCGCACAGACGTCCACGTCGTACGCCGCCTCGCCCTCGACGGGGGCGTGGCCCGCGGTGTAGAGGCTGTGGATCACCGCGCACACGGCTGGGAGGCGATCGGGGAGCTCCGCCTCGGCCGGTACGCGGTACGGGATGCGGGCGGCGGCGATCTTCTGCCGGGCACGGGTCAGCCGCTTGGTCGTGGCGACCTCGGTGGTCAGGAGTACGCCGGCGATCTGGGCGGAGGACAGGCCGCACAGCGTCCGGAGCGCGAGCGCGACCCGGGTCGGCGGTGAGAGCGCGGGATGGCAGCAGGTGAAGATCAACCGCAGCAGATCGTCCTGCACCACGTCGTCGGCCTCGAGTTCCTTGGTCGTCGTGAGCTCGATCAGCTCCGAGCCGTCCCGCTCCTTGCCGGCCCGGGCCCGCTCGCGGCGGATGATGTCGATCGCCTTCCGGCGGGCCGTCACGGTCAGCCAGGCGCGCGGCTCGGGCGGTACGCCGGTGACCGGCCAGGCGCCCAGCGCCGCCAGGGTCGCCTCCTGGACGGCGTCCTCGGCGAGCTGAACGTCACCGACGGTTCGGATCAGGGTCGCGAGGATGCGGGTCCCCTCGATCCGGATCGTCTCGGCGACCGCGTCGTACCGCTGGTCCACTACCTGGCCAGGATGCTATTTGGCCAGGATGACGGGCCGGACCTCGACCGCGCCGCCCCAGGCCGCCGGGAGCTGGGCCGCGATCGCGACCGCTTCCTCCAGATCCTCGGCGTCGATCAGGTAGTACCCGGTCAGTGCTTCCTTGGTCTCGGCGTACGGTCCGTCGGTCGTGATCACCGGTCCGCCGCGGGCGCCCTCGACCCGGACGACAGTTGCCGTCGAGGTCGGGTGCAGCACGGCGCTCGCCTTGATCCGGGCGGCGTTGTCCACGGCGAACTGCCGGTACTCGGCCAGCTCGTCCGCCTGCTCAGGCGCCCACCAGTCGACGTCCGCGGTGTAGGTCAGTGCAAGGTACTGCGGCATCGGAATCCTCCTTCTGCTGAGACCACTGTGGTCCCTCAGGAAAGGAACGAACAGGCAGACCCGCGGAGGACATCAGCCGGTGGCTTCCTCGAGCCGTCCCCGGAACGCCCGTACGACGTCCTCGTCGCCGGCGGTCTGGACGACGTCGTCGGCGACGCGACCCCAGAGCCAGAGGTAGACCGGCATCGGCTCCCCGAAGATCTCGGCGTTCGCCTCACCCTCGGATCCCTGCCGGATGTCGACGCTCGTGCTGTCCGCGCGGATGGTCCAGGAGCGGCCGGCGGCGGTGATGCGCACGGTCGCGTCGATCGGGTGGTCTGTGTCGCCTTCCTCCCACCACGGGCCGCCCAGGGTCGGATAGAGCAGCTCGTCGATGCCGTCCAGCGCCAACTCGGCGTCGATCGGCGTGACGACCGCGTGCGCCTGCTCGACGTCGATCCGGTGCACCACGCTCTCGAACGCCATCCGCCGGTACCAGAACCCGGAGGTGGTGTCGCGCGGGTTGAACGTCCACGTCTCCAGCCCGGTCCCCGCCTTCTCCAACGCGTCGACGATCGCCGCCCGGGCCTCGTCGTACCACTCGAGCGTCTCCCGCCCACTGAAGTCCGGCGGCCACTCCTCCGGCCGCGCCCCCAGCCGCAACACCTCGACCTTGTGCACGTAGACCTGCGCCACATGCCGCACCACCGACTCGACCGTCCACCCCGGACAGCTCGGCACGGCGGCATCAAGCCCCATCCGCGCAACCTCAGCCAACCGCGCAGATTCGGCTTCAACGTGCCGCAGGTAGATCTTCGCTGACAAAGTCATGTCCCGACCCTCGCAGACGCCGTGGACAGTTCTTAGACGCTGCGTTGCTTGAGCGCGGCCTCCCAGTCCTCCGTCTCGGTGTGACTGATCTCGACGACCCGCTCGGTCAGCAGCTTGCTCGGCTCGGCGGCGGTCGCGTACCGGCCGGCGCGCTGGACGTAGAGCCACGCCTCGTTGCGCAGGTCTTCGGCGGTCCGGCGGTAGGTCGGATAGGAGTCCTTGAACCCGAACAGGGTGCGGATTCCCTCCGCCAGCGCGATCACGCCACCGAGCGCGGGCGCGAACCAGGTGGGGGTGTTGATCGCGGCCGAGATCGCGATGAACAGGGCCGCGACGAGCTGGACGGTGCCGAGCCCGCGGTAGGCGATGCGGGCGCGGTTGGCCTGCCGGTGATACCAGCGAAAGCGGAGGGTGATCAGCTCCTCCGCGGGCGCGTCGGTGCCCAGCGCCGGGAAGTCCGAATCTCTGAGGGTCGCCATGATGTGCCTAGTCTCCAGCTAACCTTCGGCTCATGGCGAGGAAGAGGGCGTTGCCGTTCGATCCGATCGAGGAGGCTTCGCGGCAGTGGGGTCGGCGGTGGGGGGCGGTCGAGCAGATGCGGGCCGTGACGTCGCTGATGCGGGCCCAGCAGATCGTCATCGGCGAGCTGGACGAGATTCTGCGCAAGCACGGGCTGACGTTCGCGCGGTTCGAGGCGCTGGTGCTGCTCACGTTCTCGCGGCGCGGGTCCCTGCCGCTGGGGAAGATGGGGGAGCGGCTGCAGGTCCACCCCACCTCGGTGACCTCGATCGTACGGCGGCTGGAGGCGGCCGGACTGGTGACCCGGACGCCGCACCCGGACGACGGCCGCGCCGTACTGTGCGAGATCACGCCCGAGGGGCGTGAGCTGGTCGAGCGCGCCACCGCCGACCTGGTCGCTGCCGATTTCGCCCTGTCCGGCCTGACCGACGAGCAACTCGAGATGCTCTGGTCCGTCCTCGAACCCCTCCGCCACAACGCCGGCGACTTCACCTGAACCCGAGCCTGAGCTGAGCCCACGCCGCAGCTTCTTCTGGTGGGCTAGTTGGAAATAGTTGGACGTCCTAGTATTTTGGGACCAGTCCCCGAGGAGGTCTGATGATGGATGCCGAGCAGATTGCCGCCGGCCGGAGCCGGTGGCAGCAGCGGTACGACGCGGCGCGCAAGCGGGAGGCGGACTTCACCACGCTGTCCGGCACCGAGGTCGAGCCGGTCTACGGCCCGCCCGACGGCGTCGCCGACCCGCGGATGGAGCGGATCGGGTGGCCCGGGGAGTTCCCGTTCACCCGCGGTCTGTACCCGACCGGGTATCGCGGCCGGGCCTGGACGATCCGCCAGTTCGCCGGCTTCGGCAACGCCGAGCAGACCAACGAGCGGTACAAGATGATCCTGAACGGCGGCGGCGGCGGCCTGTCCGTCGCGTTCGACATGCCGACGCTGATGGGCCGCGACTCCGACGAGCCGAAGTCGCTCGGCGAGGTCGGCCACTGCGGCGTCGCGATCGACTCGGCCGCCGACATGGACCGCCTGTTCAAGGACATCCCGCTGCAGGACGTCACGACGTCGATGACGATCTCCGGTCCCGCCGTGCCGGCCTTCTGCATGTATCTGGTCGCCGCCGAGCGGCAGGGCGCGGACCTCACCAAGCTCAACGGGACGCTGCAGACCGACATCTTCAAGGAGTACATCGCGCAGAAGGAGTGGCTGTTCCCGCCGGAGCCGCACCTGCGCCTGATCGGCGACCTGATGGAGTACTGCGCGTCGACGATCCCGGACTACAAGCCGCTCAGCGTCTCCGGCTACCACATCCGCGAGGCCGGCTCGACGGCCGGACAGGAGCTGGCCTACACGCTCGCCGACGGCTTCGGGTACGTCGAGCTCGGGCTGTCCCGCGGTCTCGACGTCGACGTGTTCGCGCCCGGCCTGTCGTTCTTCTTCGACAGCCACCTGGACTTCTTCGAGGAGATCGCCAAGTTCCGCGCGGCCCGGCGGATCTGGGCCCGCTGGCTGCGCGACGTGTACGGCGCGAAGACGGACAAGGCGCAGTGGCTGCGGTTCCACACGCAGACGGCCGGGGTGTCGTTGACGGCGCAGCAGCCCTACAACAACGTCGTACGCACGGCTGTCGAAGCGCTGGCCGCGATCCTCGGTGGGACCAACTCGCTGCACACCAACGCACTCGACGAGACGCTCGCGCTGCCGAGTGAGGAGTCGGCCGAGATCGCCCTGCGCACGCAGTCGGTGCTGATGGAGGAGGTCGGTGTCACCAACGTCGCCGACCCGCTCGGCGGCTCCTGGTACGTCGAGGAGCTCACCGACAGGATCGAGGCGGAGGCCGAGGAGATCTTCGCCCGGATCAAGGAGATGAGCCCGGACGAGACGATGACCGGCGGCATCCTGCGGGGCATCGAGGACGGCTGGTTCATGGCCGAGATCGCCGACGCCGCGTTCGAGTACCAGCAGAAGCTGGAGAAGGGCGAGAAGAAGATCGTCGGCGTGAACACGCTGACCGACACGGTTTCCGGCGAGCTGGAGATCCTCCGGGTCTCCCACGAGGTCGAGGTCGAACAGTGCCGGGTGCTCGCGGCGCGCAAGGCCCACCGCGACGAGGACCGGGTACGCCGTACGCTAACGGCTCTGGTGGAGGCGGCCAGGGGTACTGGCAACCTGATCGAGCCCATGCTGGAGGCAGCGCGTGCGGAGGCCACGATGGGGGAAATCTGTCACGTTCTTCGGGACGAGTGGGGGGAGTACCGAGAGCCCGCCCGCTTCTGAGGAACTGGCGGCCCCAACCGTCGAGGCGGTCGCCCAGGCCGCGATCGGTCCACTCGATGGGCGCAGTGTGGTCGTCTGTGGTTCGGACCGCACCATGCTGCGGGTCGTCACGGAGCTGGTGAGTTCGGGCGAGCGGGTGACCGCGATCGTCAACCCGGCCTCGCGGCACTACGACCGGATCAGTGAGCTGGGTGCGCAGGTGATGGGCGTCCGGGTCGTGAGCGAGGGACTGCTGCGCCGGGCCGGGATCGACGCGAACGACGGGAACTCGTCGACCGCACGAGCGCTCGTGCTGCTGGACACCGACGACGTCCACAACGTGCACACCGCACTGACCGCGCGCGAGATGGATCCGGAGCTGCGCATCATCGTCCAGATGATCAACCCGCGGCTCGGCAAGCAGTTGCATAGTCTGCTGGGCGACTGCGTGGTGATCTCGGGGCCGTCGCTGGCCGCACCGGCGTTCGTCTCGGACGCGCTGGAGGACGACGAGCTCACTTGGCTCGAGATCGGCGGCCGGCGGCTGGTCGCCGGTCAGGCCGACCTGATCCGGGCGCCACATCTGACCGTGCTGGCCGACACCACCTCGTCGGCGACGCCGGAGCTGCTGCCGCTGTCCACCTCCGACCCGGAGGGCGACATCGTGCTCGGCACCGGCGTACGGTCCGTGTGGCGGACCAAGGACGTCCGGCGGGCGGGCTGGCTGATGGGAGTCCGCGACATCTTCGACCGGCGGGTCCGGCGGATCGCCGCGGTGATGGCCGTCCTCGTCCTCGGTGGCACGGTGCTCACGCATTTCATCGCGAGGGTCGAGTGGTTGCGAGCCCTCTACCTGGCGGCCGGCGCGGTGACGTCGGCCGGCATCGAGGACAACACGTTCTCCGATGCGGCTCCCTGGGCAAAGGTGGCGGCCGTCCTCGTGCAGCTGACCGGCATCTTGCTGATGGCGCTGCTGACCGCGGTGATCGTCGACTCACTGATCGGTGCCCGGTTGTCGCGCGTGATCGGCGGGGTGCGCGGGCGGCCGCGTAATCATGTGGTCGTCTGCGGCCTCGGTACGGTCGGCGCCCGGGTGCTGGAGATCCTGGCCGAGCGCGGGGTCGCGGTGGTCGGCGTCGAGCAGGACGACGACGCGCCCGGCGTACAGACCGCGCATCGGCTGCGGATCCCGGTGGTGATCGGTGACAGCAGCAACGAGGAGACGTTGCGGTCGGCCGGCGTACAGCGGTGCCAGTCGGTTCTCGCGATCACCAACGGCGACATCACCAACCTGGAGTCGGCGATGGTGGTGCGCGATCTGAACCCCGACGCGCGGATCACGATGCGGATGTTCGACCACGACCTGGCGCAGCGGGTCGAGCGGCAGCTCGGGCTCGGGCACAGCCGGTCGGTGTCGATGCTGGTCGCGCCGGCGATCGCGGCCGCGGTGGCGAACCGGCGCAGTCAGGTGACGGTCCCGGCCGGTCGGCGTGTTCTGCTGCTCACCGAGGTCACCGTCGAGCCTGGCTCGGTCGCGGTCGGTCTGCGGCTGGGCGAGCTGGACGAGGCGGGTGGGCTGCGGGTGCTCGCCCGGCAGGACGCCGGGGCGCTGGCCCGGCAGGACGCTGGAGCGCCGGCTCGGAAGGACGCGGCGGCGAGCTGGGACTGGAAGCCGGCCAACGAGCGGGTGCTTCGGCCGGGCGACCGGATCGCCGTCGCAGGCACCCGAAGCGGTCTGGCTCGGCTCCTCCTGGCGACCCGGCCGCAGCACCGTTCGGCGTAAGTCCTCACCAACGGACCTCCGCACGCCACCGGAGCTGGCGTGCGGATTTCCGGTGGCGAGCACTCTCGTAGAGGATGGACCTGTGAACGTGAACGGAATGCGAGGGCAGTCGTGAGTCAGTCGAACTTCTCCCGTCCCGGGGCGATCGATCTGTCGTCCCTGCGCAAGCCCGCCGGACCTGGCGGCCCAGCCGGTCCGGCCGGTCCCGGTGCGCCGGCCGGCGGCGGTGGCGTCGCGGGGTCGTACGTGCTGAACGTGAGCGAGCCGACCTTCCAGGCCGATGTGATCGAGCGCTCTCTGCAGGTGCCGGTCGTGGTCGAGTTCTGGTCGCCGCGCTCGGAGGCTTCGATGGCCCTCGGCCCGGTGCTGGCCCGGCTGTCCACCGAGTACGACGGCAAGTTCCTGCTGGCCCGGATCGACATCGACGCGAACCCGCAGCTGGCCCAGGCGGTCGGCGTCCAGACAGTGCCGCTGGTGATCGCCGTACTGCGGGGTCAGGTGGTCCCGCTGTTCCAGGGTGCGGTGGGAGAGCCGGAGGCGCGACAATACTTCGACCAGCTGCTCACCGTGGCGGTCGCGAACGGCATCTCCGGCCGGGCCGAGCCGGTCGGTCCCGCGGACGCTGTGTCCGACGAGGAGGAGCCGCCGCCGAACCCGCGGTACGAGAAGGCCGAGAACGCGGTCGGTGCGGGTGACCTGGACGGCGCGATCGCGGCGTACGAAGAACTGCTCAAGGAGACGCCGGGCGACGCCGAGGCGAAGTCGGGGCTGGCGCGAGTGCAGTTGGTCAAGCGGACGCAGGACGTTCCGGCCGAGGTGCGGACCCGCGCGGCCGACAACCCGTCGGACGTCGAGGCGCAGATGCTGGTCGCTGACGTCGACCTGATGGGCGGGCACATCGACGACGCGTTCAACCGGCTGATCAGCACGATCCAGGTGACCGCGGGCGACGAGCGGAACACCGTCCGGCTGCACCTGCTCGAGCTCTTCGACGTGGTCGGCGCGGACGACGACCGGGTGATCAAGGCGCGCCGGCGGTTGATGGCCGCGCTGTTCTGAGGTTCAGCTCTTCAGGATCGGGTCGGTGGTGAGCGCCGTGGAGACGCGGGCGAGGAGGGCTCGGAGGGTGTCGAGCTCCTCCTCGCTGAAGGCCGCGGCCAGCCGGCGCTCGACGCCTGCCGCGCGCTCGTCGGCCTGATCCAGCGCCTTGCGGCCAGTCGAGGTCGGGCGGGTCTCGATCACGTGCCTGTGCAGCGGATGCGGGGTCCGCTCGATCAGTCCTGCCGACTCCAGGTTGCGCAGGATCGTCGTCATGGTCTGCGGTGTGACCGCGCATCTGCGGGCCAGCTCCGCGGCCGAGATACCGGGCTGCTCGTCCAGCACGAAGAGGGCGGCGTACTGCGGCACCGTGAGGCCGGCCGGCTTCACGGCGGCCGCTTTGGCCGATTGCAGCTCTTGCTCGACCCGCTTGAGGTGACTGCCGAGCCGCTTGTCGAAGGACATCCGCATGCGGACCATGGTACGAATCGCGCTGGCTATATATGCATTGACTAGCATCAGAGCTCTGATTAACCTCTGTGTTCGTATCCGCTCACGAGAGAGGTTCTTTCATGAGGTTTCGTCTGCTGGCGGTCGTGCTCGCGCTGACCGCCGTACCTGCTTCCGTGGCCGCGGCTGCTCCGGCCGGCTCCGCTCACCTTGCGGCCGCTCACATTGCGTCTGCTCATCCGGCGTCCGCTTGGCCGGTGGAGATCGACGGCCGGACCGCGGACCGCTACCCGGAGGGGATTGCCTGGGACCCGACCCGGCAGGCCTTCCTGATCGGCTCGATCGCCACCGGCCGCATCTCCGTCGTCCAGCGGGACGGCTCGACGCGCGTGCTGGCCCAGGCGCCCGGCATCTCCACCTTCGGCCTGCACGTCGACGCCGTACGCAACCGCTTCCTCGTCACGTACGGCGACATCGGCAACGGCGAGCGCTCGTCGGACGCGACGGGGTACAAGCAGTCCGGTGTCGGGATCTACAACCTGCGCACCGGCCGGCTGGAGCGGCGCGTCGATCTCAACACGGCCCGGCTGAACCCAGCCGGCGGCCGGCACGGCGTGAACGACCTCGCGGTCGATGCCGTCGGCAACGCGTACGTCACGGATCCGGCGGGCGACGCGATCTACAAGATCACGGCGCTGGGGCGGGCCTCGGTCCTGGTCCGCGACGATCGGCTCCGCAGCGAGACGATCGGCGCCAACGGCATTGTCTGGGACTCGGCCGGCTATCTGGTGACGGTCCGCTACGACACCGGCCAACTGTTCCGGATCTCTTCGAGTGGCCGGATGTCTGAGGTTGCTGTTGGCAAGCGTCTGGTCGGCGGCGACGGGCTGGCACTCACCCCCGACCATCGATTGGTTGCCATCACCAACAAGCTCGGCGCTCCCGGTGCCGAGGCCGCGACCATCCTGACGAGTCGTGACAACTTCCGCAGCGCTCAGGTCAGGTCGACCGAGGCATGGCCGGTCCCAGGTCCGACCACGGCCGCGGTGACGCCGCACGGCATCTACGTGCTGAGCGGCCGCATCGACGTCCTGATCGGCGGTGGTCGGTCCGACGAGTTCACCATCCGCCGGCTCCCCTGATCCTTGGCGCTGGCCGGAACCGGACAGCGTGAACACTTGTAATCAGGCGTGAGCCGCTCTGAGAATAATTCACATGACCGCCCTCGCCGAATCGCCGCCGCCGAGTCTGGAAGCGCGGATCCACGGTCTGTTGCCCGCGCTCAGCCCGGCACAGGCCCGGATCGCGACCGAGGTCCTGCGTGATCCGGCGGCGGTGGCCTCGTCGACGATCGGCCGGCTCGCGGCCCGGTGCGGCACGTCGCTGCCGAGCGTCACCCGGTTCTGCCTCGCCCTCGGCCTGTCCGGGTACGCCGAGCTCCGGCTCGCGCTCGCGGCCGAGAGCGGGCGGAGCAGCCACAGCTGGGAGCGGGGGACCGGGTCCGAGGTCGGGCCGGACGACTCGCTCGACGACGTCCTCCGGACGCTGCTGCGCGCCGACACCCGCGCTCTCGAGGACACCGTCGCATCGCTCGACGTCGACGCGCTCGGGCGGGCGGTCCAGGCGATCTCCGACGCCCGGCGGATCGATCTGTACGCCGTCGCCGGGTCTGCGTCCGTCGCCGAGGATCTCCGCCTCCGGCTGCACCGGATCGGCCGGGCCGCCAGTACGTGGAACGACGTCCACACCGCGCTTGCCAGCTCGGCGCTGCTCGGCATCGGCGATGTCGCGATCGGCATCTCGCACAGCGGCGAGACGATCGAGGTCCTCGAGCCACTCGGCCGGGCGGGCCGGCAGGGCGCGACGACTGTTGCCATCACCAACTATCCGCGCTCTCCGCTCGCGCGGATGGCGGACGTCGTCCTGGTCACCGCCGCGCGCGACGTCACGTTCCGGACAGGCGGTCTGTCCGGACGGCATGCGCAGATGATCGTCCTCGACGCGCTGTACCTGGGGGTCGCCCAGCGCGACTACCCCTTGGCGGAGCAAGCCTTCGACGCCACCGCCGACGCCGTCGCGGACCACCGCCGACGGTCCTGAACCTCCCGCCTGCCCGCTCCACTCGACCCGCCCTTCGAAGGAGAACCCATGCAGAGCCCGCACTGCACCCTCGGCCCGACCCGCCGCTCCCTCCTCCTCGGCGCCGGCGCCACCGCCCTCACCACCGCAGCCGCCGGCACCCTCCCAGCCAGCGCCTCGGCCGCCGGCGCCGCCTCGCCCGCTGCCATCCCCTCGCCGGACGGGCTTCCCCTGACCGGTGGTGCTGAGTTCCCGATCGGGTTGTTCTGGCCGCCGCATCCGTACGCGAGTACGGCGGAGCGGTACGCCGAGATCAAGTCCGCCGGGTTCGACTTCATCATCTCGGGCAACTACGCCGGCGACGGCAACATCTTCCAGTACCAGTTGGATCTCGCCCGCACCGCCGGCCTGCAGATGCTGATCTCGGACGACATCCAGATCCGCAACATGTCGCGCTGGTTCTCGATCTCGGACAACACCGCCGACTTCCTCAGCGTCACGCCGGCCGAGGCGAGCGCCCTCTACGTCCGCGCCCGCGACGCCTACGGCCCCTATTCGTCGCTGGCCGGCTTCAACCTGTACGACGAACCCGGCGCGGGCTGGTTCGGCACGCTGGCGAAGGCCGTGGCGATCTCGCGCGAACTGGCGCCGGGACTGCTGCCGTACATCAACCTGCTCCCGTCCGACGACCCGGCGTACTACCGCGACTTCGTCGACGTGGTGAAGCCGTCCCTGATCTCGTTCGACCGGTACCCGCTGCTGTCCGAGGACCGCGAGGACGCGAACTACTTCCACAACTGGGCGATCATCCGGGACGCCGCGCTGCACGGTGACATCCCGTCCTGGGTCTTCATCCAGACGCTTGCCTACAACAACCACCGCGAGCCGAGCGCGGCCGAGCTGCTCTGGCAGATCAACATCAGCCTGGCGTACGGCGCGAAGGGCATCCAGTACTTCACCTACTGGACCCCCGAGGCTGCTCGCGGCGAAGGATTCGGGCCGGCGCTGATCACCGTCGACGGCCGCCGTACACCGCGGTACGCCGCGGCGCAGAAGATCAACACCACTTGGCTTCACCAGGTCGGCCGCGAGCTCAAGCCGCTCGTCTCCGAGTCCGTTGCCCACGCCAACGAAACCCCGCTGCCCAACGGCGCTGTCGGCTTCACTCCCACCAACCTGGTCACTGGCGTCTCGGGAAACTCGGTGGTCATCGGCACCTTCCGTTCGCGCGACACCGCCTCCGCCGACCGCTGGCTGTTGGTCGCCAATCGCTCCCACAGCGCGCGCGCCCGAGCCGTCGTCACGCCGAACCAGCAGACAGTTGCGTCGGTCGGTCAATTCCAGCCGGCCGGCCAGACCTACACGGCTCGTCCGGTCGCTCCCATCCCGTTCGACCTGGCACCTGGTGCCGCCAGCCTCGTGAAGCTCGGCGCCAAGTAGTCAGCCGGTCGGGCCGGTGTAGACACCCATTGCACGGAAGCGGAGGGCTGGGGCCGCGTACTCCTCCAAGGCGTGCGCGGTCCAGCCGATGATGCGGGCCAGGGCGAAGAGCGCATCCCCGGCGTCGGGCCGGAAGTCGTAGGTATGCATCATCGCCGCGATCGCCAGATCGCTGTTGGGGAAGCCCGGTGTCCGGGCAGTGACCTTGGCGATCGTCTCGACGATCGGATGGTCGTCGAGCAGCCCCAGCAACACTTCGGCCCGCGGGTCGCGCTCCTGGTAGATCTTGTGTCCGAAGCCGGGGACCGGCTCCCCTGATCGCAACTGATCCGACAACGCACCCAGCGGATCCCGCTGCGCCCGCTGCAGGAACTCGTAGGCCAGAGTCGGCGCGGCTCCGTGGTACTGCCCGTCAAGTGCCCCGAGCCCCGCCGACACGACGGCGTACAGGTTCGCTCGAGCACTGGCGGCCACTCGTGCCGCAACCGTCGAGACGGCCAGTCCGTGATCGGCCAGCAGGATGAGCGCTGCGTCGAGCACCTCCGGCCGTGGCTGTTGGGCGGACAACTTCGGCCAGAGTCTCGCACCGACTGTGTCTCGGGCGGATGCCGTCGGGCCGGGCAATGCGGTGACCAAGGTGCCGAGCAGCTTCTCGGCCGCTGCGGTCACCGAGCCGGGGGACAGGTCGAAGCGCAACGGATCAGCAGCTCCCAGTACGGCGACCGCCACGCGGAGCTTGTCCGTCAAGCGTGCCGTGCTCGGGACCACCTCCATCGCGTCTCGAGCCAGTTGCACCGACTCGCGTTGCACCGGGAACTTCGGCTGTTCGCTGAGCTCACCGGTCCACAGCAGGTGGGCGACCGCCTCGACGGTCCACTCGGTCGCGAGCTCGCGGACCGAACGACCGCGGTAGTACAGCTCGTCGTCCTGCAGCAGGGTCAGCTCGGACTCGATCCGCTCGACCACTCCGGAGTGTTCGACGGACCGGCTCGCCAGCCGCTCGACGTCAGCTACGGCGAACAGGCTGCCGCGTCGTCCCCGGGCCCGGACGCTGGTCAGCAGGCCGCGGCTCACGTACGCGTAGATCGTCTCCGGTTTCACCTGCAGCCGGCGCGCGACCTCGGCCGTGGTCAGGTAATTCTCGTCACTCTGCGGCGGCATCCGCGCTCCTCCGAGCGTTCATGTTGACTGGATCAACATTGACAATAGTTGATTGCGTGTCAACTCTGAAGATATGTCAACAACAATCAATGTTCCGCCCGGCCTCCGCAATGTCGTCGTCACCGAGACGACCCTCGGCGACGTCCGCGGTGACGAAGGGTTCTACCACTACCGCGAGTACTCGGCGATCGATCTCGCCAAGTCGAAGACGCTCGAAGACGTCTGGTTCCTGATGTTCGAGGGCCACCTCCCGACCGCCGGCGAGCGCGACAAGTTCGTCGCCGAACTCGCGCCGCTCCGCGTCCTGCCCGACGAGGTGCTCGCGGTCCTGCCCGCGATCGCGACCGCGGGGCCGTCGTTCAACCCGTTGGCCGGTCTCCGCACCGCGTTGTCGCTGCTGGCCGCCGTACGCAAGCTTCCCCCGCTGTGGGACGCCGACCCGGCACGCCGGAAGGCCGATGCGATGCTCGTCTGCGCGGTGACGCCGACCATCCTCGCTGCGCTGTACCGCCTCCGCGAAGGTCAGCAGCCTCTGGAGCCCCGGCCCGACCTCGGCGCCGCGGCCAACTGGCTGTACCTGGTGACCGGCAGCGAGCCGAGCGCCGTACAGGCCGCAGCGATCGAGCACTACCTCGTCGCCACCGTGGACCACGGGTTCAACGCGTCGACCTTCACCGCGCGAGTGATCGCGTCCACCGGCGCCGATGTGGTCTCTGCCGTTGCCGGAGCGATCGGAGCCTTCTCCGGCCCACTTCACGGCGGCGCACCGGACCGTGCGCTCGCGAGCCTCGACGAGATCGGCACCCCGGACCGGATCGACTCGTGGGTCCGGGAGAAGGTGTCCGCCGGCGACCGCATCATGGGCTTCGGACACGCGGTGTACCGGACCGAAGACCCCCGCTCACTGATGCTGCGTGACATCGCCCGCGGCCTCGGCGGAGACCTGGTGGACTTCGCGACCACGGTGGAGCAGCGCATCGTCGACGTACTGGCCGAGCTCAAGCCGGGGCGCAACCTCTACGCCAACGTGGAGTTCTACGCCGGCGTCGTGATGGAGCTGTGCGGCCTTCCGCGCGCCATGTTCACTCCGACGTTCGCCGTCAGCCGCATCATCGGCTGGTCCGCCAATATCCTCGAGCAGTCCACCGACCCGAAGATCATCCGCCCGATCGCGATGTACGTCGGCCCGCAGCCGCCGGTCCCGGTGCCGTAGGGCGGTCAGGCGGCGCGTTTGAACCGCATGGTGCCGTCGGCAACCGGACTGAAGCGAAGGACGACGAGGTCGCGGGGGTAGTTCTGACGGAGGCGCCAAGGGCCGGTGGAGCCCTGGCGCGGGAGGATGGCCGCGGCGCGCCGGATGTAGCCGGACGACAGATCGACCACGGGACGCGCGGGAGAGTCGTACTCGGCCGGGTCGATCTCGGGGACGCAGATGCTGGTGCCGGTGGCGGCCAGGTGGTTGAGCAGGCGGCACACGTACTGCGAGGTCAGGTCGGAACGCAGGGTCCAGGAGTTGTTGGTGTAGCCGATGCACCAGGCCAGGTTCGGTACGCCGCTCAGCATCATGCCCTTGTAGACGAAGGTGTCGTGCGGGTGCACCGGCCGGCCGTCCACCGTGACCTCGATCTTGCCGAGGGCAACCATGCGAAGCCCCGTCGCGGTGACCACCAGGTCGGGCTCGAGCTCCTGACCCGACCGCAGTCGCAGACCGGTCGGCGTGAAGGTCTCGATCTCGTCGGTGACCACAGAGGCCGAGCCATCCCGCAGTACCTCGAACAGGTCCGCATCCGGCACCAGACACAGCCGCTGGTCCCATGGCTTGTAGTGGGGAGTGAAGTGCGGGTCCACGGGGATCGACGCCGGCAACTGCTTGGCCACTGTGCTGTTGAGGAGCCAGGCGGCGTGTGCCGGCCATTTCCGGAACGCGCTGTAGAGCGCGGTACTCAAGGCGACGTTCTTGCCACGGATGACCCGGTGAGCGAGCTTCTCGGGCAGTAGGGCGCGCAATCGGTCCGAGAACGCGTCATGCGCAGGCCTGGACGCCACGTAGCTCGGTGTGCGCTGCAGCATCGTCACGTGCTCCGCCGTACGAGCCATAGCCGGCACAAGCGTTACCGCGGTCGCACCGCTGCCGATGACAACTACGCGCTGACCTGTGTAGTCCAGGTCCGCGGGCCACTGCTGCGGATGCACCACGCGCCCTTGGAACTCACTCTGCCCCGGGAAGTCGACCACATACCCCGAGTCGTAGTCGTAGTACCCGCTGCACACATACAAGAACGAGCAGGTGTACGAGCCCTGACTCGTCTCGACCGACCACTGCGCGTCCTCCGACGACCATGACGCCCGTACGACGCGCTCGCCGAAGCGGATGTGCTTGTCGATGCCGTAGGTGGAGGCGGTCTCGTGCAGGTACTCCAGGATCGACGGCCCGTCCGCGATCGCCTTGGCCGCCTTCCAGGGATGGAACGGGAACCCGAGCGTGAACATGTCGGAGTCGGACCGGACCCCGGGATAGCGGAACAGATCCCAGGTGCCGCCGATGCTGTCCCGGGCCTCCAGGATCGCGTACGTCCGGTCGGGGCTCTGGGTCTGGAGCCGGTAGGCCGCGCCGATCCCGGACAGTCCGGCGCCCACGACCAGGACGTCGAAGTGCTGCATGAATGCCTCCTGGATGCCGGTTGGGTTCCTGGTCCACGGTAGGCGAGACCGGGAGGATGGTGCTGTCCGTATCCGCCGTGTCACGTGAGGTGAGCCGGGATGATGAGTGAGAAAGTCGTTGCCGGAGCTGTCGATTCCGTTTGGCGTCGTTCGTCAGCAAGATGTCCAGTAAGAACCCTAGACAAGGGAGCCAGAGATGGCGCAGTACATGTTCCTGCTGTACGACAGCGAAGAGTGGTACGACAACGTCACGGCGGAGGAGTGGCAGCAGGCGATGAAGCTGCACGGCGCCTTCGCAGAGGCGGTCGAGAAGGCCGGGGCGCGGATCCTCGGGGGGGAGGCGCTGGAGCGGTCGAGCACGGCCAGCACGGTCAAGCAGCGCGAGGGTGCCGAGCCGCTGGTCACCGACGGCCCGTTCATCGAGACCAAGGAGGCTCTCGGCGGCTACTACGTGATCGAGGCCCGCGACCTCGACCAGGCGCTCGAGCTGGCCAAGATCTGCCCGTCCGGCAACGTCGAGGTTCGCCCGGTGATGGACACCTCGGCGGACTCCCAGCCGTCAGTCTGACCATGCCCGCCGGCCGGGTACACCGACGGCCTCCGTCGTCGGCGTACCCGTCGGGCCTGGGCCAGCGGGGAGCGAAGGGGGTTGGCAGGGGGTGAGTGAAACCGGGGGCGTGCTGTCGGCGGTCGAGGTCGCCCGGGTGGTCGATCGGGCGCACCGGGAGAGCTGGTCGACCGTGCTGGCGTCAGTGGTGCGGTTGACGCGGGATCTGGATCAGGCGGAGGACTGCACGCAGGACGCGTTCGTCCAGGCGTTGCGGACCTGGCCCGACGGGATCCCGGCGAACCCGGGTGGATGGCTGACCACAGTGGCGCGGCGACTCGCGCTCGACGGGTTCCGGCGCGAGACGAACCTGCGACGGAAGCTGCCGTTGCTGGTGGAGGATCCGGTCGCGCCAGGGGACGAGGAGCAGCCGACGGATCCGCTGCGACTCGTTTTCACCTGCTGCCACCCGGCGTTGGCGCGGGACTCGCAGGTGGCGTTGACGTTGCGGCTGATCTGCGGACTGACCACCCGGGAGGTCGCGGCCGTGCTGTTGATCAGCGAGTCGACGGCGGCCGCGCGGATCACCCGGGCGAAGAAGAAGATCGCCGCGGCCGGCATCCCGTACCGGATCCCAGCCGATCACGAGTTGCCGACGCGGTTGGACGTCGTACTGACGGTTGTGCATCTGGTGTACACGGCGGGGCATGTGGCGGCCGGGCCGGAGTTGCGGCGGACGGATCTGACCGGGCGGGCGGTGGAGCTGGCGCGGATGCTCGTGCGGTTGATGCCGGACGAGCCGGAGCCGCAGGCGTTGCTGGGGTTGCTGTTGATGACGGAGGCCCGCGGGGATGCGCGGGTGAGTGAAGACGGGGAGCTGGTGCTGCTGGCGGATCAGGACAGGTCGCGGTGGGACCCGCGGCTGCTGGCGGAGGGAGTGTCGAGGGCGACGGCCGCTTTGCACCGGGGGCAGGGACGGTTCGTGTTGCAGGCGGCTGTCGCCGGGCTGCATGTGACCGCGCCCTCGTGGGAGCGGACGGACTGGACTCAGGTGGTCCGGATGTACGACGCGATGATGCTCAGCTGGCCGACCCCCATCGTCGCGCTCAACCGGGCCGCCGCGCACAGCCTCGTCCCCGGCGCCGACCTCGAGGCGGCCCTCGCCGAATTAGATGCCCTCAGCAAGGAGACGGCGCTCGCGTCGTACGCCTACCTCCCGGCAGCCCGGGCCGACGTACTCGTCCGCCTGGGACGCACCGACGAAGCAGCCGACGCCTACGAAACCGCCATCACCCTGACCGCCAACGAAACCGAACGCCGCTTCCTAACCCACCGCCTCGCCACCCTCACCGCCTGACCCGCCAGGCTGGCCTGACGCACGCGTCACCTGCCGGGTCGGCCGGGAGCCCAGAGTTGGTCGGCGTCGCCGGCTTCCAGGCGACCTCGGTAGACGTCGATCTTGTGATCGATGAGTTCGAGGTTCTCCTGCAGTTCGGCGAGTTTGGTGAGCACCTCGGCGCGATGGGTCTCCAGGAGTTCCAGGCGATCCTTCTCGTTGCCTCGGCCGGCGGTGACGAGTTCGGCGTACTGGCGGATGGTTCTGATCGGCATGCCAGTGGCACGGAGCCGGGTGCACACCTTGATCCAGTCCAGATCCAGCTGGTGGTAGCGCCGCCGCCCACTGGCGGTCCGGTCAACGGTCGTGACAACCAGGCCGGCACGCTCGTAGTACCGCAAGGTATGCACGCTCACCCCAGTCCGCGCCGCAGCCTCAGCAATAGTCACCCCAGCCCCACCAGCCGCAAGCGAGTCGCGACTGATGTCGGCCTTGCCGGGCTCGTTGGGGTCGGGGGTTGTCGTGGGCTCGGTGGGGTTTGGGGAGGGTTTGACTTCGAGCACGCTCTAAATTCTAGCTTCGGGGGATGGGTGTTCCAATGCTTCAGCGGGCGGCAGTGGGTGAGCTCAGTCGGCGGCGTCGGCTGGGGGTGCTGGCGATTTGTTGCGCCAGCATCGTTGTCGTGGTGATGGATATTTCCATCGTCACGGTGGCCTTGCCGTCGATTCGGGCGGAGCTGGGGGCGTCGGTCGCGCAGTTGCAGTGGACGGTTGACGCCTACACCTTGGTGCTGGCGAGCCTGCTGTTGCTGGCCGGGTCCACGGCTGATCGGGTCGGGCGGCGGCGGGTGTTCCAGATCGGGCTGGCCGCGTTCGGGTTGGGGTCGCTGTTGTGCAGCCTGGCGCCGACGGCCGGGTGGTTGATCGCGGCCCGCGCGCTGCAGGCGGTCGGCGGCACGATGCTCAACCCGGTGGCGATGGCGATCGTCGCGACCACGTTCCCGGACCGGGCCGAGCGGGCGAAAGCAATCGGGGTGTTCGGGGCGATGTCTGGGTTGGCGCTGGCGTTGGGCCCGATCCTCGGCGGAGCGCTGGTCGACGGCGTCGGGTGGCGGGCGATCTTCTGGATCAACGTGCCGGTGGTGGTCGTGGCGATCGTCCTGACGGCGTTCTTCGTGCCCGAGTCGCGGGCGCCGAGAGCACGGCGGTTCGATCCGGTCGGGCAACTGCTGGTCGTCCTGATGCTGGGATGCGTGGTGTACGCGATCATCGAGTCCGAGAAGCGGGGCTGGACGTCGCCGGTCATCCTCGGGTTGCTGGGAGTCGCAGTACTCGCAGTGCTGGCCTTGCTTGTTTATGAGCCACGCCGCACCGATCCGATGCTCGAGTTGCGGCTCTTCCGGAGTGTGCCGTTCAGTTCGGCGATCCTGATGGCGTTGTTCGCGCTGTGCGGGTTCGGCTCGTTCCTGTTCGTGACGACGCTGTATCTGCAGACCGTCCGTGGGTTGTCCGCGCTCGCGGCGGGGCTGTGCCTGCTGCCGGTGGGAGCGGTGATCATGATCGTCTCGCCGTTCACCGGCCGCTTGGTCGGTACGCGCGGCCCGCGCTTGCCCCTCGTGGTCGCCGGGTCGGCGCTGGCGATCGGAGCGGCCAGTTCGTTGTGGCTCGGGCCGACGACACCACTGCCGGCCGTACTCGCGGTCTATCTGTTCTTCGGGATCTTCCTCGGCACGGTCAATCCACCGATCACCAATACGGCCGTCTCCGGTATGCCGTTGTCCATGGCCGGTCTGGCGGGCTCAGTGGCGTCCGCGGCCCGCCAGACCGGCACCACGTTGGGGGTCGCGATCGCCGGCACGATCGTCGGCTCGACCGCTGCCGGGAACTCACAGGCCTTCACCCACGCTGAGCATCACCTCTGGTGGCCGGTCATGGGCTTGGGGATCGGCCTCGTCGCGTTGGCTCTGCTGAGTACGACGAGGTGGGCGCGCGCGACGGCCCAACGGACTGCCGAGCTGTTCAATCGACCGCCAGCGACGCCGGAAGGCCGAAGCGGGTGACGAGGCTCGGGATGCTGAAGACGTGGATGTGCGTCAGACCGGTAGGAGTCGGGGTGAGTACGGCGACGCCATAAGGTTCGTAGGAGTCGGGCGAGGTGCGGAAGTAGGCGCCGACCGCTGGTTGGCCGTTCGCGGTGATGGGGATCATCCGCCAGTCGCCCGGTGAGCCGACGGCCCCGGTGAGGAGGCGGAGGCACATCACGCGGCCATTGAACCAGGTGCTGGTACCGACCATCTCGATCGCGGCGTCGGCGCGGAGGGCGCGTTCGAGAGCGGCGGTGTCCGCGTTCTCGAAGCCGGTGATGTATTCGGCCAGCAGGGCTTGAGCTTCTGGATCGGTCGGCTCGAGGATCTCACCACGCGACGGAGCGGTCTCGTCGAGCCGGGCGCGGGCCCGCTGGAGCGTGCTCTTCACCGCGGCGACCGACGTGTCGAGCATCGTCGCGACCTCGGCCGCGGGGAACGCGAGTACTTCACGAAGGATCAGTACGGCGCGCTGCTTGGCCGGAAGGTATTGCAGCGCCGCGATCAGCGCCAGCCGAAGGCTCTCCCGCGTGGTCACGATGGTCGCGGGGTCGGCGGAAGAGCTGACCAACGAGTCTGCGATCGGCTCCACGAACGCCACGCCGACCGGCGCGGATCCCGGGGTGAGGTCCGTGGCTGGGGCGCCGAGGCCGGACGGGAGGGCGCGCCGACCACGTTGCTCGAGCGCGGTCAGGCACGCGTTGGTCGCGATGCGATAGAGCCAGACCCGGATCGACGAGCGGCCCTCGAAGGTCGCGTACGAACGCCACGCCCGCAGGTACGTCTCCTGGACGACGTCCTCGGCCTCGTCCACCGCCGCCAGCATGCGATAGCAGTGCGCCAGCAGTTCCTTCCGGAACGGTTCGGTACGACGAGCAAACTCGGCCTCGCCCGTCATCAGCGCTCCTTCAAGCATCAATCCACCAGCCCCGGCAGCGGGCGGACCCAGCCTGCCATGCGCCGGATCGCACCGGCCTCGGACTCCTTGCTCGTCATCGTTCTGGTCCCTTCTCGATGAGTTCGTCACGGTAAAGACCGGTCGTCCCACGAAAAGGAATCGGTGTGCTTCACTGGATCATGAGTACGCCGAACGCCGGGTCGTCCTTGTCGGCCTCGGAGGAGCGGACGTGGGCGATGGTGGCCCACATCGGGGTGTTCGTCGCGGCCTGGTTCGCGATGGGGTTCTTGTGTCCATTGGTCGTGTGGCTGGTCTATCGCCATCGATCGGACTTCGTCCGGCGGCACGCCCTGGAGTCGCTCAACTTCCAGCTGTCGCTGCTGATCTACACCGCGATCGCGGTCGTCCTGATCCTGATCACGTTCGGCCTGGGCGTGCTGATCATCATCCCGCTGATCGTCATCGGCGCGGTCGCGGCGGTGGTCTTCATCGTGCTCGCGACCATCGCGGCGTCGAGCGGCAACGAGTACCGCTACCCGCTCACCATCCGCCTGGTCCGCTAAGGTCTGGCCGGTGGAGCTCATCGGCCAGGGCATGGAAGGCACGGTCTACGACCTCGGCGACGGGACGGTCCGCAAGATCTGGTTCGACCGCCGGCCGGACGACGTCCGCCCGCTGCAGGCGTTCCTCGACGAGCTGCCGCCGCTGCCGTTCCGGACGCCGCGGATCCGCGAGATCACCGCCGACGCCAACGGTCAGGCGATCAGCGTCGAGGACAAGCTGACCGGCACGCCGATGGACGAAGCGGACCTCACCGAGGACCAGGCGCTCGACGCCTTCGTCGCGATCGTCGAAGCCCTGGGCACAACCGTCGCCGGTCCGGCGAGCCAGGCGCTGCCCGTCCTCAACCAGCCGTTCTGGCAAGCGTCCTGGGGCGAGTCGCTGGCATCCCTCGTACGACGCCGTGCCGCAGCCGCCCGCCCGCACCTGGAGCGGGACGTCCCCGGCTTCGCCGACCTGCTGGACCGCCTCACAGCCGGGCTCGCACAGATCCGGCTCGACCGACTGACCGTGGTCCACGGCGACATCTGCCCACCCAACCTGCTCATGGACGGTGCCCACACCGCAGCCGTGCTGGACTGGGGTTTCTACTCGACCGCCGGCGACAACACCTTCGACGCCGCACTGGCGGCCGGCTTCTTCGACATGTACGGCCCGGATGCCCGGCGGTTCGACAACCTGCTCCTGGACCGCTTCGAGCAGTTGGGCCACGACCGCGAGCGCATGGACCTCTACCGCAAGGCTTATGCCATCACCACCGCGACCATCTACGACGCCGACGCCACAGACGGGCACTATGCCTGGTGCGTTGGCCAGCTCACGAGGTGATGGGCGAGCCGTTGCTCAGGTTGTGGAGCTGTGACGGCGTGGCCAGGATCAACGGAAGCCGGCGGGCGTTGAGCGGGGAGACCAGACCGTCGAGGGCGTTCGGCGAGTGCCACGAGATCCCGCGGATCTCGAAGCCATCCGGCTGCAGAGTGTCCAGCAACCCCGGGTCGTGGACGCCACCGTCGTACAGGATCTCCACGGCGTCGCCCCAGCCTTCCCAGCGGGGGAGCCAGTCGATCGCTAGTACGCCGAGCAGCGGCAAGGCGATCCCGAGTTCCTCGTGCATCTCACGGGAGGCTCCGCTGGCTGGATCCTCATCCGGCTCGACCACTCCGCCGGGGAGCTCCAGGTCGTTCTTGTAGCTGACCTGGCACAGCAGCACGCGCCCGGTCGTGTCCCGCACGATCACATGCGCGATCACCCGCTTCTTCGGCAGCGTGGAGTCCATGAGCGCCGTCCAGCCCGTGACCGTGTCCGGGCGCGGGTCGTCCTTGCGCATGCCGTACACCGCCACGTCGCGACGCTCGTCCTCGACCAGCGCCGCACCGCGTAGTACGCCCTCGCGCCGGAAGCCGGACCGGATCGCGACCCGTGCAGACGCGTGGAGCGCCGGGTCTACCTCGACCTGCAGCCGCTCCAGTCCGAGCTCACCGAAGGCGAACTCACTCACCAGCCGAACGGCCCGCTGTGCGACCTCGGGCCCGCCGTCCAGCTCCCACACGACTAGGCCGACGCCAGGCGTGGTCCGTCGTACCTCGACGGTGCCGAGTGGCTTGCCGTGCTCGACGTCGAAGCTCACCACCTGCTGGTCCTGCCGCGACAATCGCAGCGTCAACTCACCATCGGTCAGCGGGTGTACGGCGGTCACCCCGTGAACGCTACCCGGTGAAGCGCAGGTACACCGTCGCCAGGGGTGGCACCGACAGCTCGGTGCTCGTCGCCATCCCGTGCCACCCCGGCCCGTCCGCCTCGACGGCGCCGTAGTTGCCGACCCCGGATCCGCCGTACACGTCGGCGTCCGTGTTGACCGCCTCCTCCCAGCGGCCGCCGTACGGAAGACCGAGGCGGTAACCGTGGTGCGGGATCGCGGAGAAGTTGGCGATGCAGGCCACGGTCGGCGCTCCGTCGTCGCCGTACCGGACGAAGGAGAAGATGTTGTTGCCGGCGTCGTTGGCGTCGATCCAGCTGAACTTCTCCGGCGAGTGGTCGGTCCGCCAGAGCGCCGGGTTGTCCCGGTAGGCGCCGTTCAGGTCACGGACCAGCTGCTGCAGGCCGCGGTGGTCGGTGTGGTCCAGCAGCCACCAGTCGAGCTCGCCCTTCTCGGACCACTCCGACTCCTGGCCGAACTCACAGCCCATGAACAACAGCTGCTTGCCCGGGTGCGCCCACATCATCGCCAGGTACGCGCGCAGGTTCGCCAGCTGCTGCCAGCGGTCACCGGGCATCTTGCGCAGCAGCGAACCCTTGCCGTGCACGACCTCGTCGTGGGACAGCGGGAGGACGAAGTTCTCCGAGTAGGCGTACATCATCGAGAACGTCATTTCGTGGTGGTGGTACTGCCGGTGGATCGGCTCGTGCTCCAGGTAGCGCAGCGAGTCGTTCATCCAGCCCATGTTCCACTTGAAGCCGAACCCGAGGCCGCCCAGATGCGTGGCCCGGGTGACGCCCGGCCACGAGGTCGACTCCTCGGCCACGGTGATCACACCGGGCATCCGCTTGTAGAGGGTCGCGTTCATCTCCTGCAGGAACGAGACGGCCTCCAGGTTCTCCCGGCCGCCGTACTGGTTCGGCACCCACTGGCCCTCTTGCCGCGAGTAGTCCAGGTAGAGCATCGACGCGACCGCGTCCACCCGCAGGCCGTCGATGTGGAACTCCTCGGCCCAGTAGAGCGCGTTCGCGACCAGGAAGTTGCGCACCTGCGGCCGGCCGAAGTCGAACACCAGCGTGCCCCAGTCCGGCTGCTCGCCGCGGCGTGGGTCCGGGTGCTCGTACAGCGGAGTCCCGTCGAAGCGCGCCAGCGCCCAGGCGTCCTTCGGGAAATGGGCCGGCACCCAGTCGACGATCACGCCGATGCCGGCCTGGTGCAGCCGGTCGACCAGCAGCCGGAACTCGTCCGGATCGCCGAAGCGCGACGTCGGCGCGAAGTACGACGTCACCTGGTAACCCCACGAGCCGCCGAACGGGTGCTCCATCACCGGCATCAGCTCGACGTGGGTGAAGCCCATGTCGTTGACATAGGCAACGAGCTCGTCGGCCAGCTCGCGGTAGGACCTGCCCTTCCGCCACGACCCGAGGTGCACCTCGTAGACACTCATCGGCTCGGCGTAGGCTTCGGCGGCGGCGCGCCGCTCCAGCCAGGCCGCGTCGTCCCACTCGTACGACGACTCGTGCACGACGGACGCGTTCGCCGGGGGAGTCTCGGCGAGGTTGGCCATCGGGTCGGCCTTCTGCCGCCAGACGCCGTCCCGGCCGCAGATGTCGAACTTGTACCGCGTCCCCGGGCCGACGCCGGGCACGAAGATCTCCCACACCCCGGACGAGCCCAGCGAGCGCATCGGATGCGCGCGGCCGTCCCAGAAGTTGAAGTCCGCGGTCAGCCGGATGCCTTGCGCATTCGGCGCCCAGACGGCGAACGATGTCCCGGTGACCGCTCCGGCGGGGCCGTCGTACCGGCGGACGTGGGCGCCCAGCACGGTCCACAGCTGCTCGTGGCGGCCCTCGCCGATCAGGTGCAGGTCGACCTCACCGAGCGACGGGAGATAGCGGTACGGATCGTCCAGCTCCACCGCGGGGCCGTCGGTGTAGCTCACTTCGAGCCGGTAGTCCGGCACCTTGTCGATGTCGAGAACGCCGACCCAGACACCCTCGAACTCGTGCCGCAGGTCGAGCCGCCGGCCGTCGGACAGCACGGTGACGGTCTGGGCGAACGGGCGGAGCACGCGCACCGTGACACCGTGCTCACCGAGGTGGGGACCGAGCACCTGATGGGGATCATGGAACGTCCCGCCGACCAGCTGCTCCAACACGGTCCGATCCACCGGAACCGCTGTCACCACAGGCTCGTCGGCCGGTACCACCGGCACCTCCATGGCTTCTCTGTCTCCCATAAAACACATCCTGCCCGATCGAGGCCGCATTCACCGCACCCCCGTACCCGCCGAGTCCGGACGTACACCCGATCAGAGATGCGGGGGTATCAGTGTTCGGCCAGCTGGGCCGCCGCGGCCAACGGGATCGGCAGCCAGCTAGGCCGGTTGCGGGCCTCGTAGAGCGTCTCGTAGATGACCTTGTCGGCCAGGAACGCGCTCAGCAGCACACTCTGCTCACGGGGGTCGGTGCCCGCGACCTCGGCGTACCCGTCGCAGAACGCCTCCTGGTTGCGGCTCGCCCACTCGGCGGCGCGGTAGGCGATCTGCTGGTCGCCCTGGTGATCGGCCAGCAGCGACCGGGCCGCGTAGTCGAACGACCGCAGCATCCCGGCGATGTCCTTGACCGCGGTGTCCAGCGCCCGCCGCTCGATCAGCGACTTGGCCGGCTCACCCTCGAAGTCGATCAGCTTCCAGCCGTCGATCGTCCGCAGCACCTGGCCCAGGTGGAAATCACCGTGGATCCGCTGCACCGTCACCGGCTGGTCGTACGCCGCGAGTGCCTCGAACCACCGGGTCAGTCCGGGCTTGTACGGCGCGAGGTCGGGGATGGCCGCGGCCGCCAGCTCGAGACGGCGCTGCATCGCGGCGGCGTGCTCCACCAGCTTGGCCGGCTCCCAGATGTCCGTGCCGAGGGCCTTGGCCAGCTCCGAGTGGACCTGCGCCGTGCTCGCACCCAGCCGATGCGACTCGGCCGCGAAGTCACCACCGACCTCCTCGGCGTGCAGATCCGCCTCGGCGTACAGGTCCCGCACCGACGAGGTCGCGAACGACCAGCCGTCGGTCGCGTTCTTCTGGAACGCCGTCATCATCGCCAGCTCGCCGCTGTCGGTGCCGCCGCCGGCCCGCGGCCAGCTGCCGCGCGCCGATCCGAGCACCTCCGGGACCAGCTCGGACCCGGACTCGGTGAGCGCCGACTCGATCTCGACCCCCGGGTTGCTCCCGGGCTCGAGCCGGCGGAACACCTTCAGCAACGCCACGTCGCCGAACACCAGCGACGTGTTGCTCTGCTCGACGGTGAGGACGAGCGAATGCGCGTCCTCCGGTACGACGATGGTCCGATCCGGAGCGTGGACGGGATGGAACTCCAGCCCGTCCAGGTGCCGTCCGTGCGTCAGCCCGTCGAGCCAGTACGGAGTCGCTTCCTTGTCGTGCAGAGCGTCGTACACCCAGACCTCGGCGTCGCCCAGGTCCGGCTCCGCCCACTCACCGATCAGCGCGTGGCCGAGGTTCTCGACCGGGGTGCGGTGGTAGCTGAGCGGCAGCTGGTACACCCGGATCGGGAACTCCGACCCGGGCGGACCCGAACAGTAGACGAACCCGATCCGGACCGCGGGCCAGACGTCCGCATCGGACAGCCACACCGAGGTGGCCATCGCGTCGACGTGGACGTCGTGTCCCTTCTCGCCGAACCACCGCTGGCCGGCGCAGAAGGACTGGACCTGGTCCAGATGGGAACTCACTACATGCTCTCCTCGTGGTCAGCCGGCTTCGGCAGCCGGAACCAGTAGAACCCGTGGGCGCTGAGCGTCAAAAGGTAGGGCAGCTCCCCGATGGTGGGGAAGTGCACGCCGCCCAGCAGCTCGATCGGCTCCACTCCCTGCCACTGTCGCAGGTCCAGCTCGATCGGCTGCGGGAAGCGGGACAGGTTGTTCACGCAGAGCACCACGTCGTCACCGAACTCGCGCACGTACGACAGCACGCTGGGGTTGGAACCCCCTAGGTCTGTGAAGGTACCCATGCCGAAACACGGGTGCTGCTTGCGGGTCTGGATCATCCGCCGGGTCCAGTGCAGCAGCGACGACGCGTTCTCCATCTCGGCCTCGACGTTGACCGCCTGGTAGCCGTAGACCGGGTCCATGATCACCGGCAGGCTCAGCTTGCCCGGTGTCGCGGTGGAGAACGACGCGTTCCGGTCCGGCGACCACTGCATCGGCGTCCGGACGCCGTCGCGGTCACCGAGCCAGATGTTGTCGCCCATGCCGATCTCGTCACCGTAGTACAGGATCGGCGAGCCGGGCAGGCTGAGCAGCATCGCCGTGAACAACTCCATCTTGTTGGTGTCGTTGTCCAGCAGCGGTGCGAGCCGGCGGCGGATGCCGATGTTCGCCTTCATCCGCGGGTCCTGCGCGTACTCGCCCCACATGTAGTCGCGCTCCTCGTCGCTGACCATCTCGAGCGTGAGCTCGTCGTGGTTGCGCAGGAAGATGCCCCACTGACAGGTGTCCGGGATCTCCGGGGTCTGGGCCAGGATCTCCGAGATCGGGAACCGCGACTCCCGCCGTACACCCATGAAGATGCGCGGCATCACTGGGAAGTGGAACGCCATCTGGCACTCGTCGCCACCCGAGCTGCGGTCGCCGAAGTACTCGACCACGTCGGCCGGCCACTGGTTCGCCTCGCAGAGCAGGACGCGGTCGGTGTAGTTCGCGTCCACCTCCTTGCGGACCCGCTTGAGGAACTCGTGGGTGCGCGGGAGGTTCTCGCAGTTCGAGCCCTCGGACTCGAACAGGTACGGCACCGCGTCCAGCCGGAAGCCGTCCACGCCGAGGTCGAGCCAGAACTTCAGCGCCTCGATCATCGCGTCGCCGACGGCCGGGTTCTCGAAGTTCAGGTCCGGCTGGTTGGAGTAGAACCGGTGCCAGAAGTACTGGCCGCGGATCGGGTCCCAGGTCCAGTTCGACGTCTCGGTGTCGACGAAGATGATCCGGGCGTCGGAGTACTGCTCGTCGGTGTCGGACCACACGTAGAAGTCGCCGTACGGGCCGTCCGGGTTGTTCCGCGACTCCTGGAACCAGGGGTGCTGGTCGGAGGTGTGGTTCATCACGAAGTCGACGATGATCCGGATCCCGCGCGCGTGCGCGGCCTCCATGAACGCGGCGAAGTCCGCGATCGTGCCGACCTCGGGCATCACCCCGGTGTAGTCGGAGATGTCGTAGCCGCCGTCGCGCAGCGGCGACGGATAGAACGGCGGTAACCAGAGACAGTCGACGCCGAGCCACTCGAGATAGTCGAGTTTCTCGGTCAGGCCTTGCAGATCGCCGATGCCGTCGGCGTTCGAGTCCTTGAAGGACCGCACGAGGACCTCGTAGAAGACGGCCCGCTTGAACCACAGCGGGTCACTCTTCGTCAGTCCGTGGTGCTGCTCCGGCAGCATGTCGGTCACGCTCACCTCCATCGGGTGTCTCCAAACCTAGCGGTACTACGGCTTGTCGCCACGACGTGACGACGGTGTGTGGACTCGCCCGGACCCGCACTGGTTCCCATACCCCGTCGTGGGGTTCGTACTCCCTCGCATCGGAGTGCGAGGGGGACAGCGCGCGGCTCCCGGGAGGGCCCGGTGATGTGGTGGACGCCCCGGGACGGACGGTTCCGGCAAGGCGTTCTGCTCAGTGTGACGGCCCGCCACCAGTACAAGCAAATAGGGGCCCAATCCCCCTATCCCACAGGCCTGTTCAGCCCCTCCGCGGCGACCGTCCGTCCCGCTCCCGCACGGGGGAGGCCGCCTTGCGCCGGCCGCCGGAACGGCCGGCCGCGGGTTGTCGCCTGGTGGCGCCGCGCGCGTCGGCCACACCCTCGCGCGGGTCGACCAGCTGGTCGGTGTCCTGCTCCGCCGCCTGCTGTGCCTCGGCTTCGCGGGCCTTGACCAGCTTCGGGTTCAGCAGTTCCTCGGGCGTCAGGTCGACATCGCTCAGGATGCTGCGCAGGGTCCCCTTGGCGACGTCCCTGCCGCCGTGCACCGGGACGGTCGTACCGCGACCGTCGGCGTCGTTCTTCATGATGTGGTGACTGCCGTTGACCCGATCGACCCGGAAGCCGTGCTTCTTGAGCTGGGCGACGACTTTCTCGCCGCTCAGGGAGGGGACCTTGGCCATCAGGGCGTCTCGACGGTGACCGTGATCTGCTCGGGCACGCCGAAGGACTCGATCAGGCCGGTCAGGGCCTCGCGGAGATCCTCGACCGCCGCCTCCGGGGTGTCACCCTCGCCGTTCGCGCCGACGCCGTGCCGCAGGAGCGCATGCGCGCACCAGACGCCGTCCTCGTCCTGCTCGATCGTGTACGGGACGGTGACGTCGTGCTTCACGGTCGGACCCTCTTCTTTCGTGCGGGGCGTCAGTCGTGGGGGTTCGCGGACTTGCGGGGGCGGCGGGTGTACCTGGTGAAGCCGGCGCGTTCGGCGTCGGACTCGGAGCGGAACCAGACCTCGGGTTTGGTCCGGCCGTAGTACGGCGAGTCGGGGGTGTGGAACAGCATCGACTGGGCGTTGCCTTTGATGGTGAACCCGTCCGGCGGACCTTGATGAGGCACCGCGTCGGCCGAGCCCTCACCGTATCGCCCGGGCGGCGCATCGGCCCGCACCTGCGGCTCGGTCGCGCCTGTGTCGTCGCCGCCGACCGGGTCGAGGTGGTCGAAGAGGGTCGGCTCCGCCTCCATCAGCCGGGAGAACACAGGCGCCGACTGCTCGCGTACGACGGGCGCCGGCGCCTCCTGGACGCGCCTGGGCCCCACGCGGGCCGGCGTCGGCTCCTCACGGACGGGTGTCGGCTCCGCGCGGACCGGCTTCGGCTCGACGCGAGTCGGCGTCGGCTCCGTGCGTACGACGGGTTGCGGTTCGGCACGTGTGACGGGTGGGGACTCGGCTCGTGCGATCGCTGGGGACTCGGATCGTGCAGCGGGTGGGGACTTGGCCATCGCGGCTCCGACGAGGACCTCTTGCTTCTCCTCCGCGGGCTCCTCGACCTGGGGCTCCGGCGCCGGCTGGCGGCGTTCGAGGAGGATCCAGGTGATGGCCGCGCCGATCAGGAAGGCGATCAGGGACCACAGCCAGTTGTGGCGCAGTAGCCAGCTCATCGGCGGGCTCCTCTCGCCGCGGTGCGGACCAGGCGGTGCAGCAGCCAGGCGGCCGCGCTGCCGAGCACGAACGCGACCAGCAGCAGGATCCAGATCTGTGCGATCAGCCAGCTCATTCAGTTCCCCTGCAGTACTCGGATCTCGGCCCGGCGATTGGCGATCCGGCCGGTGGCGGTGGTGTTGGGCGCGATCGGGAAGGCCTCGCCGTAGCCGTTCGCGTGGATGTGACCCGCGGCCACGCCGAGGCGGACCAGCTCGGCCTTGACCTCGGCGGCCCGGCGCTCGGACAGCGGCAGGCTGCTCGCGGGCGAACCGAGGTTGTCGGTGTGGCCGGCCACCTCGAAGAACGCGGCCGGACAGGTCTTCAGCAGTGCGGCGGCCTTGACCACCGTGGGCTTCGACGCGTCGTTCACGATCGAGGTGCCGGACAGGAAGTTGATCTTGTGCTGCCGGTTGAACTCCGACAGCCGGGTCTGCAACGTCCGGCACGGCTCACTGACCGTGGCCGTCGGCGGCGCGGGGATCTCCAGCTGGTTCGCGATCACCCCACCGGGCACGGCCTTCGCCGCCGCCCGGGCCACCGTGGCCTTGGTCGCCTGATCCGGCACCTCACCCGTCAGCGTCACCGTGCTGCCGTCGTACCGGACCGAGGCGTCGCCGGTCCCGATCGCGAGCGCCTGCAGCACGGTGGACACCGCGGTCGCGTCGGCCAGCCCGTTCGCGGGGTCGATCGTCGTCCGGTCGTCGTACTCACGGTTTTCGCCGAGCACCTTGTCGACCTCGGCGGCGATCGCGTCCTTGACGCCTTGATTGTTCACCGCGGCCTGCACCCGGATCGACTGATCCGTCCGGCCGACCTCGAACGGTGCGACGGTCGGCTCGGCGGGCGGCTCGCTCGGCGGGGGAGTGGGCGTCGTCGACCCGCCCTCGATCCGGACCGAGCGAACGCCTTCGACCGTCCCGACGACCTCGCGGACGAGGTCGGGGTCGACGCCGGACGGTACGACGATCTTGGCGTCGCGACCGTCGAAGTCGACGGACCCGGACTCGATGCCCCGGGCCTGGAGCGCCGCCACGGTCTGGTCGCGGAGATCGTCCTCGGTGGTGCCCGCCCGGGCCGGAATCAGCACGGCCGTCAGCAGCACCGGGACCGCGAGGGCTGCGAGCAGCCAGATGACGATCGGCCGCCGAACGAGACCGGGCACTGTTCCTCCGTCGGGTGCGGTCAAGAGTGACCGTGCGCGAGGAGATTACTCCGCCGCGCGCCCCGTCTGCACACCTCTCGAAGGAGCGTCGTGATGATCACGCGAACATTTTTATTCGGTCAACTTCTTTATTTAACTCGATGTGGTCGATAGCGTGCGAACAGTTCTACTCGCGCCCACCGGAGGTCTAGTCACCCCAGTGAAGACCGTCGGCTGATCCCGCCCCGGACCGCCGGCCGTGCCCGCCGCCCCGGGCCGGCCGGCCTCTCCCCGTTCGCGTTGGTTTGTCCTGACTCGGACAGGTCGCATTTGTGCCAGCCCGGGGTGCTGGGAATCCCTTGACTTACTTCGCGCCGTAAACCGTACTTATGGCTGGCCGGCGTTGGATCTGGGGAAGGGCTTGCCATGGAGAGGTCGTCGGATTCGTCGTTGATCATCGGCGTGGCCACGTCCACGGCCGAACGTGTGCAGCTCGCGCGGCTGCTCGGCACGGCCGACGCGCTGCTGCTGGTGTCCAGTGCGGACCAGGCCCGCGCGTTCCTCGAACTCACCGCGGTCACCTCGCCGGCCGGTCCCGTCGTACTCGCGCCGACGGTGCTGCAGGCCTCCGATCAGCAGCCTGCCCAGATCGAGGCTGTGCCCGCTGCCGTGGTCGCCGTACCGACGACGGTGGCGATGCCAGCCGCGCGGGCCGCGGTGGTGAGCGCGCCGGAGCCTGAACTGTTCCTGGACGTCGACCGCCGGGTGGTCCGCTGGAAGGACCGGGAGGTGTCGCTGACGCGTCTGGAGCACGACTTCCTGCACTGCCTGGTCGAGGAACCCGGCCGGGTCTGGACCTACCAGCGTCTCCACCACGCCGTCTGGGGCAACGAACACCTGGGCCACGGCTCGCACATCCACTCCGTGGTCAAGCGCCTCCGCCAGAAGCTCGCCAACCTCGGCGCCACCGTCACCATCCACGCCGTCCGCGGCGTCGGCTTCCACCTCCTCCCCACCACCTGACTGAGGTAGCGTCCCAGCTGGTGCGAACGCAGCTGGTGGGGATCGTCAACGTCACGAGGGACTCGTTCTCCGATGGCGGACAGTACTTGTCCTCCGGGGACGCGATCGCGCATGCGCGAGAGTTGTACGCGGCCGGCCCCGCGCTGGTCGAGCTCGGGCCGGCGTCCAGTCATCCGGATGCGGAGAAAGTGTCGCCGCAGGAGGAGATCGAGCGGCTGGCCGGGGTGATCGACGGGCTGGACGGGATTCCGTGGGGTGTGGATTCCTACCACCCCGAGACACAGCGGTACGCGGCTGCGCGTGGAGCGACGTACCTGAACGACATCCAGGGCTTCCCGGATCCCCGCCGGTACGGCGAATTGGCCGGGCTCACGTGTCGGCTGGTGGTGATGCACTCGGTGCAGCGGGTCGGTCCGGCGACGCGGGTGCGGACCGACGCCGGGGAGATCTGGACGTGGATCGAGGAGTTCTTCGACGAGCGGATCGCGGCGCTGGAGGCGGCCGGTGTCGCTCGCGACCGCCTGATCCTCGACCCCGGCCTCGGCTACTTCCTCGGCAGTACGCCGGAACCGTCGCTAACCGTGCTCGGCAACTTGTCCCGGCTGAAGGCGCGCTACGGCCTACCGGTCCTCATCTCCCCGTCCCGCAAGTCCTTTCTCCGAGCTCTCACCGGCACAGACCTCGCCGCCGTCGGCCCGGCAACCCTCGCGGCCGAGCTCCATGCCGCCACCCAAGGCGCCGACTACATCCGGACCCACGACCCCGCCGCGTCGGCCGACGCCTTGACCGTCCACGCCGCGTTGACACGCGCGTCTCGATCGTCCGGCAGACGCGATCGCCGGAACTTCACTGCCGCCGGGTGACGAAGAAGTTCCGGAAAGCGGGGTCGCGTCAGCGGTTCCAGTCCGCCGTGATCGCGGACGGGCGCCGGTCCACGAGTCCGTCGGTGATGAGCAACGCCTCGTCGTCGTTGTAGGCGATGAAGGCGAGGCTGGGCCGGTCGGCGATCAGCTTGTCGTAGCGCTCGCGGCGTCCGCGGTTGGTGTGGACGAGCGGATAGAAGGGGACGAGATCCAACCCGGTGGTCGAGTTGACCTGGCCGGGGTCGTCGGGGGCGTCGTACGCCGCGAGATCCGGGGCGGTGAGGATGGCGCCGGCCGAAACTCCGGCGTATGCGAGACGTCCGGAACGGACTGCCGGCGGGACTGCCTGGGCGAAGCCGCTGCGCTGGGCGTGTTCGAGGAGGAAGATCGGTTGGCCGCCGGTCACGAAGACCAGGTCGGCGTTCTCGAGTACGGCGTCGACGTCGTGGCGGCCGGCGCCTTCGAGGTCGAACCTCACGACATCCAGGCCGCAGGTGGTGAGCACGTCCATGGCGACGTCGACCCAGGGAGTGGCCGGTAGGGGATTGCCCGCGGTCGGTATGAGGACGGCGCGGCGTGGACGGCGGGGGAGCTCGTCGAGCCAGGCCGGGAGGACCCCGAAACCTTGCTGCCGAGAAACAGGTGCACGTCGACACCTTAGAAGGGACCGGCCCCCGCCCCGGAGGGCGAGGGCCGGCCTGACTCAGTGCGGTGTTACTTGATGGACTTCAGGGCGAAGTCCTCGGTCACCGGCTCGCCGGCGAGGAGTCTCGTGGTGCGGGTTTGGGGCTTGTAGCCGTCCTTGGCGGCGATCAGGGTGAGCGGGTTGTTACGACGGTCCAGCCAGTAGGCGTAGTTGCCGTCCTTGTCGGTGATGAAGGTGTAGGACTGGGCCCACGAGTCCACCTCGACGATCGCGCCCGGCAGCGGAGCGGTGACGCCGGCCGAGCTGACGCCCGTGACGGTGCCCTGCAGCTTGCTCCAGGTGTTCGGCGGGGTGACGTTCATCGTCACGCCGACCGGTGCGACCGAGTAGGGGGTGTTCTCGCCGATCGTGACCGCCCCGGAGTACGTACCGGGCTGGTCGACGTTCGCGGTGAGCGTGACCTTGACCGTCGTCGACGCGCCCGGGGCCAGCGTGGCCTCGGTCTTGTCGATGGACAGCCAGCTCACGTCCGCCGACGACTCGGCGCAGTCCTCGAGACCCGGCAGGGCCTCGCTGTCGACCGTGGCGGTGAAGCCACCGGACGAGCCACCTACCTTGTAGAAGCCGCAGGCCGCGCCACCGCGGTACCGCGGCAGGTTGGCGTTCGGCAGGGCGGTCCAGCTGTCCGACGCCGGGTCGTACGAGAACCCGGCGTTGGTGACGGCACCGGCCTGCACGCCGCCGACGATCAGCAGCTTGCCGCCGGCGACGGCGTACGACGCCGCCCAGTGGTCGGACGGAGCGTCGGCGACCGCGGTCCAGGAGTTGGCTCCCGGGTCGTAGACGTACGCCGACTTCAGCGAGTTCGTACCGTCGTTACCACCGGCGCAGTACACCTTGCCGTCGATGGCACCGCAGGACGCGAACGCGACCGACTTCGGGTAGTTCGCCAGCGTCTCCCACGCGTTGGTACCCGGGTCGTACCGGACCACCGTGTTGCTCATCGGGAGGCAGCTGGCGGTCGTGCAACCGCCGACGGCGTACAGCTTGCCGTCCGCGACCGCCTGACCGGCCGCGGCCCGCGGAGCCGGGTTCGCGGCCACCGAGGTCCAGGCGTTGGCGGCCGGGTCGTAGGCCCAGGTCGCCGCGTCCGGACCGGAGTCACCCCAGCCGGAGCTGGCGATGATCTTGCCACCGACGACGCCGACGGTGACGGCGTTGCGGGCGGCCGGCAGCGGAGCGATGGCGGTCCAGGCCAGCGCCGCCGGGTCGTACACGTAGCTGTTCGGACTCGACGCACTACCGTTGCCTCCGGCAATCGAGTAGACCTTGCCGTCGAGGTTGACCACCCGGTTGTCCATCACGGTCGCCGGGTAGTCGGCGATGTCGGTCCACGGCGCCGCGAGCGGCTTCGCGACAGCCGGCGTACCGGCGGTCTTGCCCGACAACATCTGAGCGAACGAAGTCGGCACCGCGAGCCGCTGCAGCGGGGCACCGGTGCTGGTCAGCACCTGCGCCTTGGTGGTCTTGGTGCCGTTCGCGTTCTCCAGGACGAAGCCGTTGTCCTTCTCACCGAACTTGACGTCGACGTCCGCGCCACCGGTGTTGGTGACGGTGAACGACTTGGTGACTTTGCCGGTGGGCAGCCTCAGGTTGCCCGACACACTGCCCGGCGTGACGCTCAGCCGGCCGGCCTTCAGCGCGTAGTCGGCCTGGGTCGTCCAGTCCGCCTCGACGTTGACGGTCGCTGTCGCGCTGACGTAGTTGCCGGCCTTGGCGGTGAAGCCCTGGTCGCCGTCCGCGGACGAGTACATCCAGTAGAAGCCGTCGTTGAGACCGGTGTCCTCGGGCGTCGCCACGGTGGTCGCGGACTCGGAGCTGCCGTCACGCGTGACGACCGCACCGTTCACGAACCCGTTCGTGTTGGCGTCCTTGACGTTGCCGACGACGATGCCGCCGCCGTTCGGCTCACAGGTGACCTGGCTGCCGATCAGCACGCTGTCGACGATCCACCACCACTCCCACGAGGCGTCGTAGTAGTGGAAGCGCACCTGTACGGCGCTTTGGCCGGCCGCCTGCGGGATCGCGATCTCCTTGACACCGCGGACGTCCGCGGCCTGGGACAGTACGTTGGTCCAGGTGGTCCCGCCGTCGATCGACAGGTCCACGTCGGCCTTCTCGCCGCCGAGCCAGTTGAGGTCCTGGTTGAACCGGATCACCGGAGCGGTGACCGAGCTCAGGTCCACGACCGGGCTGACCAGCGAGGTGTCCTGCGTGCCGCCGGGGCCGTAGTGGTCGCTGTCGATGACCGCGAACTTGCCGCTGCCACCGGACAGGTTGCCCCGGTTGCCCGGGTCGTTGAACTGCCAGACCTGACCGTTGCCCTTGTTGTCGACGACGGTCCAGCCGCTCGGGGTCGTACCGGAGTCGAAGGTCTCGTAGACACCGTCCGAGCCGAACTTGTAACCCGGTGCGGTGGTGCAGGTGTCCGTGAGGACCGGGACCGCGATGTTCTTGGTCAGGTTGCCGGTGCCGACCGTGATCGGCTGGCTGACCGTCTGGTAGCCCGGGTACTGCGACTCGACCTTGAGCGAGTACGCGGCACCGGAGGGAACCTTCAGGCTGAAGCGCCCGTTGCTGGGCGTCGTGTAGTCGAACACGCCACCCGGACCCTCGACGCTCACCTTCGCGTACAGCGGCCAGCCGTGGCCGGAGCCGTCCGTGATGGTGCCGCCGACGCTCACCTGCGGAGTGCTCTCCAGAGCGAAGTCCTTGGTGGTGGTCTGACCGGTGGTGATGGCGACTGTGGCCGTCTGGGTCTTGTACCCGAACGAGGCCACTGTCAGGTCGTACGAACCGGCCGGCAGAACCGACGAGAACGTACCGGTGCTGCTGGTGGTCAGCACCTTGTCGGGCTGCCCGGCGGCCTTCACGGTCACGCTGGCGCCGGCCAGGGCGGCACCTCCGGTTGCGGCGGTCACCTTGCCGGTCAGAGTGCCGGTGTCACCGATCGGTGCGGCGTTCAGCAGGGCCAGCGCGTCCAGACGGCCCTGACCGAAGACGTTGTTGTTCTCCGGCGTACCGCCGCACTGGCTGTTCGGCGTGTCGACCGCGGTCTGGTTCAGCAGTGCCCGGGTGGCGTTGACGTCACCCTTCAGAGCCGGCGAGGCCGACCATAGCAGCGCGATGGTGGCCGCGAGGTGTGGTGTGGCCATCGACGTACCGTTGAAGCTGCCGTAGGTGTTGCCGGGCAGGCTGGAGCGGACGTTGACGCCGGGGGCCGAGATGTTCGGCTTGATCGTGCCGTTCTGACCGACACCGCGGCCGGAGAACGACGCGATGTTGTTGTTGATGTCGTAGGCGCCGGCCGAGTAGTTGCTGGTCAGGCTGCCCGGCGAACCGGAGGTGTTGCAGCCGCCCTCACCACTGTTGCCGTTGGCGAACGCACCGAAGATCCCGGACGCGGTCCAGGCCAGGGTGATGTCCTCCATGAACGGGTCGTTCGACGGCAGGGTCGAGCCCCACGAGTTGTTGATGACGTTCGGCCGCTTGCTGGCGTCGGGATTCTGCCCGGCCAGGTTCGTCGGCTCGAGCATCCACTGACCGGAGCTGATCAGTGCCTCGTCGCTCGGGCAGCAGCCGTTCGCGGCGATCCACTTCACCCCCGGCGCGACGCCGACCTGGTTGCCCGCGCCGTCGTCGCCGACCATGGTGCCCATCGTGTGGGTGCCGTGGCCGTTGCCGTCGGCCGGCTGCGTCGGCGAGGTGCCGGCCGCGTCGAACCAGTTGTAGTTGTGGTCGAACGTGCCGTTGCCGTTGTTGCCGCGGTACTGCTTCACCAGCGCCGGGTGGTCGAACTGCACGCCGGTGTCGATGCTGGCGACGACGATCCCCTCGCCCTTGTCGCCGTACTGCGACCACACCTGGTCGGCCTTGATGTTCGCGATACCCCACTCGACCGCGTTGATCTCGTGCTCGGTCGTGCCTTGGGTGACCTTCGGCACCTCGATCGCGACCGGGGCGTACAGGCCCTCGACCTCGGTGTGGGTGGCCAGGTTCTGGGCCAGTTGGAGCGACCCGCTCTGGATGCGGATCGCGTTCGTACCCCAGAACGCCGTGTACTTCACGTGTTGCGCGTCCAGCTCGGCGCGGATCTTGGCCTGGCTGTCCGCGGCGGTCTTGCGCAGCGCGGCCGCGACGGCCGTGCCGCGTTCGGTCCAGTCGGTGATCTTGCTGGCGGCGGTCAGGTCGGCCTTCGGTGCGAACCGGACCCAGTAGTCCGTCGCCGCCTTGGCGTCCTTGCCCTCCAGCTTCGACAGCAGTTCCGGCTTGATCTTGGCGGCCGGTGCTGGTGTGGCTTCGGGTTTGGTGGGCGGTGCGGCCTGGGCCTGGCCGACGGCGGCCAGCCCGGTTGCGACGACAGCCACCGTCGCCAGGGCACCCACCAGTGATCTGGCGAGTCCCCTTCGTGGTTGATGTGACATCTCTGCAGCCCCTCACTTGGAACGACCCCGAGTCGACTCCCCCGAGTCATTTCGTTGCGTGCAGAGGTGCAAGGGGGTTCGCGTCAGGGCGAACGCTCCGTGCCCCCCAGGTCGCGGCATGTGACACCGCGAGCCTGACGTGGAGCCTATGTGTCAGAACAACGTGGTAACAAGCACACTTGGTGAGCAGGATGTGACTAGCTGTCGCACCGATCGAGGCAAAGTGGTCAAACGTTGGCAGTCCGTTGACGATCCCGGGCAGAGGTTGACATCGTGACCAAATGGTCACCCCCCGTGTCCCCACTGTGCTTTTGGCCTCGCCTCCGGCTCGGCGCGGTCATGGGGCTTTACGCCCGGCCTTCCCTCGTCGCTCCGGTCGCTTCGCTCCCTGCGCTCCTCAGTCCAGGCCGGGCGGCCCCATGACCGGGCTCCTCAGTCCAGGGCGGGAGGCCCCATGATCCCGGCGGCCGTCGATCTGAGCAGGAGTGGTCCGGAGCCGTTTCCGCTGCTCATCGCGGTTGCGGCCTCGGCCGAGCAGCGCGTCCGCCTGGCCGAGCTCGTCGACGACGTCGCGCCACTGCTCCTGGTCTCCAGCCTCGACGAACTCCGCAAGCTGCTCGTGCCCGCGCAACAGCCCCCGCCCGCGTCCCCCGAACACCCCGAACCGCCGGAGCCTGACGCGGTCGACGCCACCGCGGCCCGGAGTTCGGACGAGGAGCCGGAGGCCGACGTCCTGACGATCGACCGGGTCCGCTCGGTCGCCCGCTGGCGCGGCCGCGAGATCCAGCTCACCGAGCTCGAGCACGACCTGCTCACCCGGCTCATGTCGGAGCCACTCCGCGTGTGGACGTACGACGCTCTGCACCAGACCGTATGGCGCAGTCGCGACCTCCGCGGCACCGCCGACGTGCATTCGGTGGTGAAGCGCCTGCGCCGCAAGCTCGACGAACTGGGCACCACGGTCACCATCGACGCGGTCCGCGGCACCGGGTTCCGTCTCACCGATCACCAGCGCCCAGCGATCACCAATCTCCGGGCGGGGTAGTTTCTGCAGGTGTGACGTTCTCTGCGCTGAGTCATCTCGAGTGCCCTCGTTGTGGATCCGTCCACGACGCCGACCAGGTCATCGGCCTCTGCCCGTGCGGATCACCCCTGCTCGCCAGGTACGACGTACGCGCGGTGACGCTGACCAAGGACGAACTGGCCACGCGGCCGCCGGATCTGTGGCGGTACCACGAGCTGCTGCCGGTGCGATCCGCCGACAACGTGGTGACCCTGGGGGAGGGGATGACGCCGTTGCTGCCGTTGCCGCGGTACGGGCGTGAGCTCGGGGTCGACCGGTTGTTGATGAAGGACGAAGGGCTGATCCCCACCGGCACGTTCAAGGCGCGAGGTGCCGCGGTCGGGGTGTCGCGCGCCTACGAGGTCGGCGTACGGAAGATCGCGATGCCGACCAACGGCAACGCCGGGTCCGCCTGGGCCGCGTACGCCGCCCGGGCCGGGATGGAGGCGTTGATCGCGATGCCGATCGCGGCGCCGGAGATCTGCCGGCGCGAGGTGACCGTGGTCGGCGCGGAGCTGCACCTGATCGACGGGCTGATCGGCGACGCCGGCGCGTTCGTCCGCGCGGAGCTGGCCAGGCGCGAGGGCTATCTCGATGTGTCGACGTTGAAGGAGCCGTACCGGATCGAGGGCAAGAAGACGATGGGCCTGGAGATCGCCGAGCAACTCGGCTGGCAGCTGCCCGATGTGATCCTCTACCCGACCGGTGGCGGCGTCGGCATCATCGGCATCTGGAAGGCGCTTGTCGAGCTCCGCGACCTCGGCTGGATCGAGGGTCCGTTGCCGCGACTGGTCGCCGTACAGTCCACGGGCTGCGCGCCGATCGTGCGCGCATGGGAGAAGGGCCTGCCGGAGAGCGAGCCGTGGCCCGACGCGCAGACCGTTGCCTTCGGCATCACGGTGCCCAAGGCGCTCGGTGATTTCCTTGTCCTGCAGGCGATCGCGGAGACCAACGGCTGCGCGGTCGCCGTCGACGACGCGGACATCCTGGCCGAGCAGCACCTCGTTGCACGGCTGGAAGGCGCCTTCATCTGTCCCGAGGGCGCCGCGAACTTCGCCGCCGTCCGCCGGCTCCGGGAATCCGGCTGGATCCGCGCCAACGAACAAGTCGTCGCCCTCAACACCGGCGCAGGCCTCAAATACCCGGAAACCGTCCCGTTGTAGGTGCGGTCCAGCCCTCGCGCACTACGCAGCCGCTTCCCTCGTCGCTCCACTCCTCGACGCGGCTGCTCCGCGCGCTCCCACCCACCCCCGGCTTCCAGCTGCGACTACCGCTGGGGTGTACCAAGGTTGTTGGACAGGTGCTCTTGGTTGAGAGGATTTGTTCATGGCTGAGAAGCGTCGCCGGTTCAGTCCGCAGTTCAAGGCTGAGGCGGTGCAGATGGTGATCGAGTCGGGCCGACCGATCAGCGATGTGGCGCGGGATCTGGGGATCGAGCGGAAGACGCTGAACAAGTGGGTGAACGACTACCAGCGTGCCCATCTGGGTCGTGGTGAGCCGTTTCCCCGGGGGCAGGCGCCGAGTGGTGCGTCGGGTCGGGCGGGGTCTCGGGAGGAGGAGCTCGAGGCGGAGGTACGCCGGTTGCGGCTGGAGAACGAGTTCCTGAAAAAGCCGCGGCCTTCTTCGCCAAGACCTCGCAGTAGGAGTGCGATGCGCGCTGGTTGAGGCGGAGAAGGTCACCTACCCGGTCGCGTGGATGTGCGCGGTGCTGGGTGTGCCGCGTTCGTCGTACTACGCCTGGCGCGCCCGGGCCACGTGCCCGACGGCGACTGGTGCACGGCGCCGCGCACTGGCTGCCCAGGTGCGTCGGGTGTTCGATCAGGCCCGGCAGACCTTCGGGTGCCGCCGCGTCACGGCCCAGCTCAACCGCGAGGGCGTCGAGTGCAGTGTCGGGCTGGTCGCAGACCTGATGCGCGAACTCGGCCTGAAGGCTGTCCAGCCCCGCGGCTACCGACGCACCACCATCGCCGGCGAGCAACCAGTGGACTCACCCGACCTCCTCCAGCGCGACTTCGCCCCCGCTAGCTGTGCACCAGGTGAGCGGCTGGTCGGTGACATCACCTACCTGCGCACCGGGCAGGGCTGGCTGTATCTGGCCACCGTGATCGACCTGGCCACCCGCATGGTGGTCGGCTGGCAACTGGCCGACCACCTGCGCACCAGCCTGGTCGTCGACGCGCTTCAAATGGCCATCCACGCCGGCCGCGTCCAACATGGCGCGCTCTTCCACTCCGACCGCGGCTGCCAATACACCTCGAGCCAGTACGTGCGGTTCTGCCACGCCCACCACATCCGCACCAGCCTCGGCCGCACTGGCGTCTGCTGGGACAACGCCACCGCAGAGTCCTTCTTCGCCGCGCTGAAGAACGACCTCTACCACCGCCACACCTGGCCCACCCAGGCCGACGCCCGAACCGCGGTCGCCGAATACATCGAAGTCTTCTACAACCGCCACAGACTCCACTCCACCCTCGGCTACCGCACCCCGCACGAAGCCCTCACCCACCATCAACAACCCACAACAGCTGCCTAAGAACCCCAGCAACTGTCCACAATCCTTGACACAGCCCACCGCCGCGAACTGCGGGGCTATCGCGCGCGACTTGCGCGCTGCCGCGCGCGATCGACCGCCTCGTGGACCCGCCCTCCCGCGGAGGGCGAGCCCATCGTGGTACGGGGAGGTCCGACGCCACCACTACGCCGACCATTCGTGGCGTGCTCCGCCAGTGCACGGGCCGGGTCGACGATGCCTGGCGCGGGAGCGCCCGGCGGTGTACACGACGTCGCGCTCGGCGCGCTGCGGGGTTGCGTTGCTGGGGGCAACGACAACCGGCCCGACCGCGCGGCTGGGTCCTTCATCCGCGATGCCGTGATCGCGTGGGACGTCGGCCGCTCCCACCGCGAGACGGCTCAATCGTCACGGCACGGCGTGGAACGGGTGCAGTCGATCGCGCGCGGTAGCGCGCCAACGGCGGGCGTCAGCCCGCAGACCGCCGCGGTTGCGGCAGCTGAAGGCCGGCGCTGAGCCGGGGGCGGGTGGGAGCGGCGCGCAGCACGGCGACGGAGGAGCCGGGCGTAGCACCGCGTGGGCCGGCCCGTTCAGTTTTAGGCCTGGCCGCGGCGGACGGCGAGGATGTGGCAGGGTTCGCCGTTGGGGTCGAGCTTGATGTAGTTCTGCTGGCCCCAGCGCCAGGTCGCGCCGCTGATCTCGTCGTACACGGTGAAGGTGTCCTCGGGGCGCATGCCGAGCGCGGCCATGTCGAGGTGGACCATCGACTCGCGGACCGAGTGCGGGTCGGTGTTCACCACGACGATGACGGTGTCGCTGTGGCCGTCGGGCGCGGTCGTGCGCTTCGAGTAGCACATGATCGCCTCGTCCTCGACCGAGTGCAGCGACAGGTTGCGCAGCTGCTGAAGGGCCGGGTGCCGGCGGCGGATGTTGTTCAGCAGCGTCAGGTACGGCGCGAGCGTCCGCCCCTCGGCCGCCGCGGCATCCCAGTCCCGCGGACGGAGCTGGAACTTCTCGGTGTCCAGGTACTCCTCCGAGCCGGGCCGGAGTGCGACGTGCTCGAACAGCTCGAACCCGGCGTACACGCCCCAGGAGGGTGACGACGTCGACGCGATCGCCGCCCGGATCTTGAACGCGCCGGGACCGCCGTACTGCAGATAGGCGGTCAGGATGTCCGGCGTGTTGACGAAGAAGTTCGGCCGCAGGAAGTGCCCGGTCTCCTTGGTCAGCTCCTGCAGGTACTCCTCGAGTTCCCACTTCTCGTTGCGCCAGGTGAAGTAGGTGTAGGACTGGTGGAACCCGACCTTGGCCAGCTCGCGCATCATCGGCCGCCGGGTGAACGCCTCGGACAGGAACACCACGTCCGGGTCGGTCTTGCGGATCTCGCCGAGCAGGTACTCCCAGAAGTTCACCGGCTTGGTGTGCGGGTTGTCGACCCGGAACACGGTCACGCCGTACGAGATCCAGAGCTTCACGATCCGCAGCACCTCGGCGTAGATGCCCTCGGGATCGTTGTCGAAGTTGATCGGGTAGATGTCCTGGTACTTCTTCGGCGGGTTCTCGGCGTACGCGATCGAGCCGTCCGCGCGGACCGAGAACCACTTCGGGTGCTCCTTGACCCACGGGTGGTCCGGCGACGCCTGCAGGGCCAGGTCGATCGAGACCTCCAGGCCGAGCGCGCGGGCCTGGCTGACGAAGTACTCGAAGTCCTCGAAGGTGCCGAGCTCCGGGTGGATCGCGTCGTGGCCGCCCTCCTCCGACCCGATCGCCCACGGCGAACCCGGGTCACCCGGCTTCGGGTCGAGCGTGTTGTTCGGGCCCTTGCGGAACGAGTGACCGATCGGGTGGATCGGCGGCACGTAGATGATGTCGAAGCCCATCCCCGCGACCGCCTCGAGCCGCTTGGCCGCGGTCCGGAAGGTCCCGGACGTCCACTGCCCGGTCTTCTCGTCGTACGACGCTCCCTCCGACCGCGGGAAGAACTCGTACCAACTGCCGTACAGCGCACGGGTCCGGTCGACCCACACCGGATAGGTCTCCGAGGAGGTGATCAGCTCGCGGACCGGATACCGCCCGAGGGCGGACCGCACCTGCGGCGAGATCCCCGCGGCCAGCCGGGCCTCCGGCGGCAGCGCGCCGTTCGCCAGCGCGTGCGCGGCATCGCCGAGCGTGGCGCGATCCGCGCGTACGGCGGGGGGCACGCCCGCGGCCGCCCGGTCGAAGAACGCTGCGCCCTCGGCGAACATCAGATCGATGTCGATCCCGGCCGGGATCTTGATCTCGGCGTTGTGCCGCCAGGTCCCGTACGGGTCGCTCCAGCCCTCGACCGCGAACGTCCACGCGCCCTGCTCCTGCAGGGTGACGTCGACCGTCCACCGGTCGCTGCCCTGGCCCACCGGGGTCATCAGCATCCGTCTGGTCTGTCCTGACGGCGAGGTCAGCACGACGTTCGCGTTCACCGCGTCGTGGCCCTCCCGGAAGACCGTGGCAGCGATGGTGAACGTCTCGCCGACCGACGCCTTGGCCGGATACGCTCCGGCGTCGACGGTCGGGGTGACCTCGGTGATCGGGATGCGCCCAGTCATGGCGTAGACAAACCTTCGCTTTCCGATTGCGATCCGGCGGACAGGTAACTACGTCGAGAACTACAGGACTGATGTTATGGGTTCCCAGTCCTTGCCTGTGACATGCACCTCTGCAAATTCTTGCTCGCGTTGCAAGATCGATGCAGGCCGAGGGTGTCTTGCGCACCTCAGGCCGGTACGGTGTCCCGGTGCGAGCGATACGACGATTTTCCGTCCGCCCTGTCCTCCCCGAGCCGCTGACCGGCCTGGGCACCCTGGTGAACAACCTCCGCTGGGCCTGGCACCCGGAGACGCAGGACGTCTTCGAGGCCGTCGACCCGCAGCTGTGGCGGAGCACCGGCGGTGACCCGGTCAAGCTTCTCGGTGAGGTCCCGGCGGCCCGGCTCGACGAGCTGGCCAATGACAATGCCTTTCTCCGCCGGCTGGAGCTGGCCGTAGCCGACCTGAACGGTTACGTGACCGACGACCGCTGGTTCCAGACCGAGGCCGGTTCGCCGGTGAGCTCGGTGGCCTACTTCTCCCCGGAGTTCGGGATCACCCACGTGCTGCCGCAGTACTCGGGCGGCCTGGGCATCCTGGCCGGTGACCACCTGAAGGCGGCCAGCGATCTCGCCGTACCGCTGATCGGTGTCGGTCTGCTGTACCGGCACGGCTACTTCGCGCAGTCGCTGAACGCCGAGGGCTGGCAGCAGGAGCGTTACCCCCTGGTGGATCCGGACGGGCTGCCGATCAGCCTGCTCCGGGATGGTGACGCCCCCGCGACCGTGACGCTGAAGCTGCCCGGCAACCGCGAGCTGCACGCGCAGATCTGGGTCGCCCAGGTCGGCCGTGTGCCGCTGCTGATGCTCGACTCCGACATGGAGGAGAACGACGCGGGAGAGCGCGAGGTGACCGACCGGCTGTACGGCGGTACGACGGAGCACCGGCTGCTTCAGGAGCTGCTGCTCGGCGTCGGCGGTGTCCGCGCGGTCCGCGCGTACTGCCGGATCACCGGCCACCCGGCGCCCGAGGTGTTCCACACCAACGAGGGCCACGCCGGTTTCCTCGGTGTCGAGCGGATCCGCGAGCTCGCCGCTGACCAGGGCCTGGACTTCGACACCGCGCTCGAGGTGGCCCGCGGCGGCACCGTGTTCACCACCCACACCCCGGTCCCGGCCGGCATCGACCGGTTCCCGGTCGAGCTGATCCAGCAGCACTTCTCCCCGGAGGCGTTCGGCCACGGGGTCCCGATCGACCGCATCCTCGAGCTCGGCGCCGAGGACTTCGACGGCGGCGACCCGGGCGTGTTCAACATGGCGATCATGGGGCTGCGGCTGGCCCAGCGGGCCAACGGCGTGTCCAAGCTGCACGGTGTGGTCAGCCGCGGCATGTTCTCCGGGCTCTGGCCGAGCTTCGACCCGATCGACGTGCCGATCACCTCGATCACCAACGGCGTGCACGCGCCGACCTGGGTGCCCCGGGAGATCCACGAGCTGACCTACGCCAACTACACCGCCGAGGGCGACACCGTCTTCGAGGGCCTGGACAAGACCACCGACCAGCAGATCTGGGAGACCAAGCGGATCCTGCGGCAGCGGTTCATCGACGACACCCGGGCCCGGGTCCGGCAGTCCTGGATCAACCGCGGGGCCAGTGAGGCCGAGCTCGGCTGGGTCGACTCGATCCTCGACCCCGACGTGCTGACGATGGGCTTCGCCCGGCGGGTTCCGTCGTACAAGCGGCTGACGCTGATGCTGCGCGACCCGGCCCGGCTGAAGGCGCTGCTGCTGCACCCGCAGCGGCCGGTGCAGATCGTCATCGCGGGCAAGGCGCACCCGCACGACGAGGGCGGCAAGAAGCTGATCCAGGAGATGGTCCGCTTCGCCGACGACCCGGAGGTGCGGCACCGGATCGTGTTCGTGCCGGACTACGACATCGCGCTGGCGCAGCCGATGTACCCGGGCTGCGACGTCTGGCTGAACAACCCGCTCCGCCCGTACGAGGCGTGCGGCACGTCCGGCATGAAGGCGGCGCTCAACGGTGCGTTGAACCTGTCCATCCGCGACGGGTGGTGGGACGAGTGGTACGACGACGAGTTCGGCTGGGCGATCCCGTCCGCCGAAGGGATCGAGGACACCGACCGGCGTGACGACCTCGAGGCGCACGCGCTGTACGACCTGATCGAGAAGCAGGTCGCACCGCGGTTCTACGACGGTGCGGTGCCGGGCCGGTGGATCGAGATGCTGCGGCACACGATCAAGGAGCTCGGCCCGAAGGTGCTCGCCACCCGGATGGTCCGCGACTACGTCGAGCAGCTGTACGTGCCGGCCGCGAAGTCGTCCCGCTCGCTGAACGCGACGTACGACGGTGCGCGCGAGCTGGCCGCGTGGAAGCAGAAGGTCCGGGCGGCCTGGCCGCAGATCCGGGTCGACCACGTGGAGTTGCAGGGCCTGGGCGACGTACCGCAGCTCGGGACCACGGTCGGCATCCGCGCCTTCGCGGCGCTCGGCGACCTGGCTCCGGCGGACATCTGCGTCGAGGTGCTGCACGGCCGCGTCGACACCAACGACGAGATCACCGACCCGGTGCGCGCGTCGCTGTCGCTGGCGGAGACCTACGAAGGCAACCGCCACCGCTACGAGGGTGAACTGAAGCTGGACCGCACCGGCCCCTTCGGCTACACCGTCCGGGTGGTCCCCAACCACACCGGCCTCGCCACCCCGGCCGAAATGGGCCTGGCCGCCGGTCCGTCGGACCCCGACGACCCGTCCGCCCCGGACCTCCCCGTCGGCTCGGAGTTCTGAGCCTCGACCCACACCACACGACCCCGCCTGCCTCGCCAGGCGGGGTCGTTCATTTCTGCCGACTGCCGTGCAGCTCGACAGGAGCTCTGCCGCTCCACCTAGTGCGCGCCCGTGCGCTCTCTCCCGGCGTACGCCGTATCAGAGGTGCACTACCTGTCGAGCTGCACGCCTAGACTTCGCGGATGGAGTTCGTTCAACTCGCCGATGGCCGCAAGCTGGAGTACCTGATCGAGGGGCCCGCGGACGGGATACCGCTCGTGTTTCATCACGGCACACCGGGTGCCGCCGTTCGCTTTGCCCCGCTGGCCGAGGCTGCGGAGCGGCACGGGCTACGGCTGGTCAGCCCCGGTCGGCCAGGGTACGGCGCGTCGACGCCGCAGCCTGGTCGCTCGATCAGCGACGTGGCCGCCGATGTCAGCAGTCTCATGGACGCGATCGGTGCGGACCGCTTCCTCAGCCTCGGCCTCTCCGGTGGCGGCCCGCATTCACTGGCTTGCGCGGCGCTGCTCTCCGGCCGCTGCATCGCGGCGGCCACGCTCGCCGGCGTCGGGCCGGCCAACGCGGACGGGCTGGACTTCGTGGCCGGCATGGGGGAGGAGAACGTCGCCGAGTTCGGCGCCGCTTTCAAGGGCCGCGCGGCGCTCGAGCCGCTGATCGAAGAGCAGTCGAGCGAGCTCGCCGGCGCCGCACCGGAGGACTTGGCGGCCGCCTTCGGTGATCTGGTCTCCGAGGTGGACAAGGCGGCGATGACCGGTCCGATCCTGGACTGGCTCGCCGCCTCGGCCCGGCGCTCCGTCGCCGAGAGCATCGCGGGCTGGCGCGACGACGACCTGGCCTTCGTCAAGGACTGGGGCTTCCGCCTCGATCGGATCATGACGCCGGTCGCGATCTGGCAGGGCGACCAGGACCGGATGGTCCCCGAGGCCCACGGCCACTGGCTGGCCGCCCACGTCTCCGGCGGCACCTTCCACTTCGAAGCGGGCGAGGGCCACCTCTCCCTGCTGAACGGGATCGACCGCGTCGTCGCCGACCTGGCCTACACGACCTGATCGGTGGGTTTGCGGAGGTCCATCCAGGCGTGTTGGGTGCCGGCGGGGGAAGCGACGAAGGCACGGCCGGTGAAGGTGAGGGCCGGGTTGCACCGGTAGAGATCGGTCAGTTCCTTGGTGGCGGTCTCGTCTCCGTTGTCCGAGGCAACCAATAGGCGGGCGACCTGGTCGGTCAGGTCCACGTCGGCACCGTCGAGGCTGCCGGACATCGTGCCCCAGTTGTCCCAGAGCAGGAGTTCGTCGCCCTGCAGGTGGGCGTGCTCGAAGTGGACGTAGTTCCGGATGAACCAGCCGCCGCGGATCGGCAGGCCGGGGTCGACGCCGAAGAGATCCGGGTCGAGGTCGCCGGCGCGGACGCCCAGCCAGACCTCGGCGGCGGACAGGAACGGGCCTTTCGGCATGTCCAGCGTGTTGAACGGGTGGTCGCCAGCGGGGTCGAGCTCGGGGTCGATCATCACCCAGCGGTCGCCGTTCCAGTACTCCGCGACGACGTGGTCGTGGTTGAACCCGGACGCGAAGTACACCGCGAACCCGATCCGGCTGCGGGCCGGGATCCCCTTGTGCCGCAGGGCGGAGACGAACATCAGCGTGTAGTCCCGGCAGCACCCGACCAACCGGTTGACCGGCTCCCTCGGTACGGCGAGCGCCGTACCGTTGCGCTTCTGGTCGGTTGTCAGCATCGCCGACACCCAGCGGTGGTCGATCTCGGCCAGCCGGTCACCGGTGAACTCGATCCCGCCGCCGCGGTAGTGGATCAGCAGGTTGCGAACCACCGCCCCGATCGCGGGAACGTCGTCCGGCAACGCATCGAACAAGGCGGCATGTACGCCGGGGTCACTGAACTCGGTCTGAACCGCGTAGTCCATCAGGCTTTCCTTTCGAGAATGGGCAGAGCGATGTCGACGGCCGGCTGGTCGCGCGGAAGCAGATGGCAGTCGGGCAGATAGACCTCCCGCGGTGGACCGGACTCCGGCAGACCGGTGGCGCGGACCCAGTCGAAGACGAGGTCGTACGCGAGCATGATCCGCGGGAACGCGCACTCGTCCATCGTGATCGTGCAGTACGCCTCCCGATGTGCCGCTTCGACCCGGATCGCGATCGGCCCGGACGGATCCACCAGCCCACCGAACGGCACGCACACCTCGACGGTCGCCTCGGCCTCCGGCGTCACCGCGCCGTGGTAGATCACCCAGGACTCCCCGGTGAGCGTCGCGCCCGCGGTCCCGAGGTAGGCGCGGATCTCGTCGGTCGAGGACACGATCACGCCGATCAGCATCTGCTGATCCGTGTCGGACCGGATCGACGCGATCTTGGTCTCGGGGACGTCACGAGTCAGCACGGGTCGCGGCGCGAGCCCCGGAGTTCCTGACCGTGAGAGCCGGTCTCGAAGATACTGCAGCGTCGCTCGCCGCGCAGCGGTGGTCGCCTCCTGGGCGATCCACCACCGATCCAGCCGGATCAGTGCCTCCTCGTCGGATCCCGCGAGTACCTCGGAGATGGTGGTCAACGGCATGTCCACCTGCCGCAGCACACTGATCCGGCGGGCGCGCTCCAGTTGCTCCTCGTCGTACAGGCGGTACCCGTTGGCCGGGTCCACCTGGGCCGGCGGCAACAACCCGGACACGTCGTACAACCGCAACGCCTTGTGCGAAAGCCCGGTCCGCCGTCCGAACTCACTGATCGTCAACACGCGACCATCAAACCCCCTGCCCCTGGGGCAAGGTAAAGCGTCATCCTGGGAACGCCCTCACATCGGGCTGCACCCACCCCGTCCGCGCGGCCGGCGACGCCAGCGTGCGCGACTCGTAGAAGTGCGTCAGCAGCCGCTTGTCCAACAGCCCCGGATTGTGCGTGACCATGTCCTCGAAGGTCGCTTCCGGCTCCTCGTTCATGTGGTACGCCGTCAACTCGACCCAGGCTCGGCTCACGGTCGTGTTGTACTTCTGCGGCACGCCCGCGTAGCGCGCGGTCCGCTGGATCCCGTCGCTGATCAACTCGACCGCGCCGGCCGTCCCACACCGCCGTACGGCGAGCCACGTCAAGCGCACGTGCTCCCGGTGGCCGAACCGGTCAGCCGTCGCCATCACCTCATGCATCAGTTCGTCGAAAGTGCTCATATCGCCGCCAATGCGGTGAGCACCTTGCGAGCCTGATTCACAGCGGTCGGCGACACCCCGGCCAGCGCCTGCTTCTCCACGGCAGCGAAAGCTCGCTGCACCTGACCAGCACTCTTCACCCCAACCTCCGTCAGCGCGATCTCCACAGCCCGCCGATCACCCGGTCGCGCGGCCCGGGTGATCTGCCCCTTCTGCTCCAGCCGATCCAGTACGCCGGTCAGCGTCGTCGGCCTGACTCCCGCAGCAACACCCAACTCGGTCACGGTCCGCGCCTGCCCGTCGGCCAGATTCGCCAGCACATTGACCTCGGAAGCGGTCAGCCCCAGCTCACCCAGCTCCGTCCCCAGCACCTGCAACGTCACATGCGTCGCCCGCTGCAACAACACCAACAATCCATTTTCCACGAATCCAGATTATCCGGATCCGTAGTATCTGGCTACCCCGGTAGACCCGCGATCCGGAGGTCGCCGATCTCCGGCGGCCTCCGGGACCGGGTGGACCTGGTCAGACGGTCGGCGTCGCGGCGTGGTCCCGGCGCCGTTGGACGCCCAGGGTGATGGCGAGCCCTGCGCCACCCAGCGCGATTCCGGCCAGTGCGCCGAGTGCAACTGAGTTGGTGTCCAGACCGTTGTCCTCTACGGGGGCCGTTGCGGTTCTGTAGCCGGATGAGCCGCCCTCCGGGTTCGGAGGCTCCTGCGCCATGGCGGAGGGCGCCGCAGTCATCAGTGCGACGCTGACTACGGCGGCGGCCGCCAGCATGGTCAGCCTGGTCATCATCGACCGCTTTACTGGTGCTGCTGAGGTTGGCACTGCTTTGGTGGACATGTCCGCTACTCCTGTCCCTCATCTGGCGGGATTGCCGCTGTCGGCCTTCCGATCGCCGCGATGTGTTGGTCCAGTTGTGCTACCGAGTGGTGTCGAGCCGGCCCTGCCCGGTATCAACGCGGTATCGCCGACCTTGACGTTCGGTACTGCGCGGTCGACAGTCGAGATGTGGGTATCGCCGTGCTCGGCCCGCTCACGATCGAGGGGGAGCGGGAGCAACTCGGGCGGCGCGATCGCGTTGTGCTAGCTGCGCTTGTAGTGCACCCGGGGGACGTTGTCAGTGCCGAAGTACTGGCTGACGTGTTGTGGGGCGAGCAGTTGCCCGCTTCCTGGTCCAAGATCGTGCAGGGATGCGTTGTCCGGCTCCGCAAGATTCTCGGCAGCCGCTCGATCGAGACGTCGCCGCTCGGGTACAAGTTGACGATCCCCCGCGACGACATCGACACCCAACGCTTCGAGCACACTGTCGTCAGGGCCACCAACCTGCTGGCAGCCGGCGATGCCGAGCGGTCCGCTCTGCTTCTGGCCGATGCGCTGACCCTCTGGCGGGGTAAGCCGCTGACCGACGTGGACGGCTGGGACAGCGCGCGGATAGAGAGCGCGCGGTTGGAAGAGTTGCGGCAGCGTGCCGAGGAGTTGTACGTCGAAGCGTCGCTGCGCTCGGGCCGGCACGAGCGCGTCCTTGCCAAGGCTCGGGCCCTGACGGCGGAGGCGCCGCTGCGCGAGCGAAGGTGGGCGCTGCTGGCGACCGCGCAGTACCGGTCCGGTCGTCAGGCCGACGCCTTGAAGACCCTTCGCGAGCTACGCGTCGTGCTGAATCACGAGCTCGGTCTGGACCCCGGTCCGGACATCGGTCTGCTGGAACAGGCGATCCTGCGCCAGGATCCGTCCCTGGTGGTGGCGAGCGCGCTGCCAGAACCGAGCGCGGAGTGCCCCTACCTGGGTCTCAAGCCATACGACCTGGACGATGCAGAGGTCTTCTTCGGCCGTGATGCCGAGGTGGCTGCTGGACTGCGAAAGCTGTCCGACAACTCGGTACTGGCTGTCGTCGGCCCGTCCGGGTGTGGGAAGTCATCGCTGGCGCGGGCAGGTATCGCGGCCCGCCTGCGCAGCGGCGGCCGGCGGGTCGTCGTGCTGACTCCCGGCGTACATCCGGTTGCAGCATTGGCCGACGCGCTGCCCGGCGATGTTGTGCCGACTGTGCTGGTTGTCGATCAGTGTGAGGAGGTGTTCACGCTGTGCACGGACGCCACCGAGCGCGAAGCATTCCTCGACAGGCTGACCGCTCATTGCGCCGCGGCCCCGCTGATCCTGTCGTACCGGGCGGATCGGCTGGCCGAGATCGCGGCCTACCCGGGCTTTGCTCACGCTGTCGAACAAGGGCTCCAGTTGCTCGCCGGGATGTCCAGGACAGACCTACGCACCGCGATCACAGAGCCGGCCAGGCTGGCCGCGTTGGTGGTGGAGCCGGGACTTGTCGACCTGCTGGTCAGAGAGGTGGGAGGACAACCTGGCGCGCTTCCGCTGATGTCGCACGCGCTCGCCGAGACCTGGCAGCGTCGCGAAGGCCGGACGTTGACTGTCGACGGCTACCGTGCATCCGGTGGGATCGAGGGCGCGGTGGCCCAGTCAGCCGAAGAGATCTATGCCCAGCTTCGCCCTGAGCAACAGGCCATGCTGCGCGAGCTGCTACTACGCCTCGTGACCCCTGGGCCGGATGGGCAGCCGATCCGTGGCCGACTGCCACGACGGCTCGTGGTCACCGGGCCGGAGTCCGACGCGTTGATCGATCTGCTGGTCGGGTCGCGCCTGGTCACCAGCGACGATGGCGTGGTCGAGTTGGCCCACGAGGCAGTCGCCCGGGCCTGGCCCAGGCTGCGGCATTGGCTGGACGACGACCTCGAGGGCCAGCGGATCCTGCACCACCTGACGATCGTCGCCGACTCGTGGAACTCGCTCGGTCGACCCGACAGCGAACTCTACCGTGGAGCGCGCCTCGCCAAGGCCCTGGACTGGCGGGAGAGCGCGACGGTGGCGCTGACCGAGATCGAGGGCGAGTTCCTCGCTGCGAGCCAACACCTGTCAGAGGCTGAACTTCGCGCGGCCGAGAACCAGGCTCGGTACCAGGTCCGTGTCAACCGACGTCTCCGAGGAGCCCTGAGCGCAGCTGCCCTGTTGCTGGCCGGGACGCTGATAGCCGGCGTCGTAGCCGTTCGGCAGGCGGAACAAGCCGACCAGCAGGCAGCCGCAGCGGAGCAGGCGGCCGTCCGGGAGCTCGCGCGCCGCATCGGGCCACTCGCGCTGCTGACCGAAGGCATCAGCCACTCGCTGCTCCTCGCAGCGCAAGCGGTGCGCCTGGACGACTCCCCGCAGACCCGCGCCAACCTGCTGGCTGCGCTGAACAAGCACCCACTACTGGTCCGGTCATTCAAAGCTGCGGGGGCCGGTGATCTCGGCGCCTTCTCGATCTCCCCGGACGGAACTCGTGTCGTCGCGGGTGGTAAGGACGCGAGGTGCTACCTGTACGAGACGGAATCGGGGCGAGACATCGCCTCATTCGCGTTCGTGGCGCATCCCGGCACACAACTGAGCGGGCATGTCGGAGGGATCGGGGTGGGGGGTGGGGTGTTCTGCTACCCACTCTTCAGCTCGGACGGTCGGTACGTGGCGGCGATGACCAACTACACCACCGAAATGCCTGAAGGCCCGCGCGCCAAGGGCGTTCGGTTGCTGACCCCCGACGCCCTCGACGTGGTTCCGCTGGCCTTCCCGGCCCAACAGCTGCTGTTCTACCGCGACCTCGCCTCGAGCGCCGACGCCCAGCACCTGGCCGCGAGCGTTCAGGTGATCCCGCAGGGGGGTGAGCTGCCGATCGATGCCCCCGCCCTCGCGCTCGTCTGGGACCTCCGCGCACGCGAACGCAGGCCGCGCAAGGTCACCCTCCCGCCCGGCCCTCACGGACTGGCCCTCAGCCCCGATGGCCACACCATCTACACCCAGCAGCCGCTCGCGGCGTACGACGTCGCCAGTGGGAAAGTGCAGTGGCAGCGTGACGGACCCCGTCTGGTCGCAAGCAGTCCACCGCCGGCCATCGACCTCACTCGGGATGGCAACCTGTTGGCGCTCCAACCCATCGGGACGACGGACAAGGCGATCGCGTTGGTCGACGCGCACACGGGCAGGACAGTGAGGATGCTGCGCGGTCATACCGGCGCCCTGCGAGACGTCGCCTTCTCCCGTGACGGCAGGCTGCTCGGCTCCGCTTCGGACGACGGGGAAGTCATCGTCTGGGACGTGGCTACCGGCCGTCCTCGCGAACGGATCAAGACTTTCGAGATCTCGTGGGCAGTTGGCTTCAGCCCCGACAACCGCACGCTGTACACGGGCGGCGACGAGGGCGTCCTGCGGGCGTACGATCGCTCGGGGCAACAGCTGTATCTCCGCCGGACACAGCCCGTGCCCGCGCGCGAGTACCTCCATGCGCTGTCCTCCGCCGACGGCAACAGGACGGCCTATGTATGGCGGGACGCAACGGACTCCTGGCTGAGCTTCGCCGACGCGGCGACCGGGGCCACCACCGCACCTGTGCGACTGCGCGGCGACGTCGAGCAGTCGCCCCGGACACCCGCGTCGTGGCATCCGGACGGTCGGCACTTCGCCGTGTTCGATGCCGGCGGCATCGTCACCGTTCTCGACTCCCAGACCGGCAAGGTCGCCGTGCGGCGCCACGTCGTCGAGGCGGAGATCTTTTCCATTGCGTATGTCGAGGGCGGGGACCGCATCCTGGTCAGTGATTCCCTCAACCACAGCACGTTCTTCGATGCGCGCACACTGCAGCCCAGCGGCGAAGTTCTCAATCTGACCGGCAATTGCTGTACGGCGGCATCCCCCGGCAAGGAGACCGCCGTCCTCTTCGATGACTCGCCCGACGGCGCGGGAGAGCACTGGCGGGTCATCCGTACGGCGACCGGCGACGTGCTCTCGGAGGGCGACCTGAATCTCCGGATCAACCATGCGGCGCACTCGCCCGACGGTCGGCGCATCGCGGCGACAGGGAGCAAAGGCGAGGTCGTGATCATCGACGTGTCGTCGGGTGACCTCCTCATTGCTCCGACAACCGGGCACACTGGCGCGGGCAGGTTCGTTCGGTTCTCAGGGGACGGGTCTCGCCTGGTGTCGGGCGCCGCCGATGGGACCTTGAGCCTCTGGGACGCGCGCAACCTCGAACTGCTCGGCACCGTCGCCACCTCGGCCGACACCAAGAAGGTGGCTGTCTCCCCGAGCTTCGCCAACGGACGTGACGTGGTGACGGTCGCCGCGTTCGACGGACAGACCTACCGCTGGGACACCCGCATTGGGCCAACGCTCGACTTCGCCTGCAAGATGGCCGGCCGCAATCTCACCGATGAGGAGTGGAGACAGGCCTTCGGCGACCGTCCGTACGGGAAGACCTGTCCCTGACATCGGCGGAGTGACGTCAGTACTTCGCGATCGTCGCCGGCAACGCGGCGAGCAGGGCGTCGGCGTGGCGGCGGTAGCCGAGGTTGTTCGGGTGGAAGCTGTCCGGTGCGAGCATGCCGCGCCACGGCGGCCTTGCGTGCCGGGACACTTCGGCCACGGGAAGGCCGCGTGAGGTCGCGGTGGTGCTGATCAGCTGGTTGATGCCGGTGATGTACGGGCTGCACAGGCCTCCGATCCGCCAGAGGCGGTCCGGGACCGTCAGGTCCATCACTACCGACGAGGACGGGAGCCGCTCGATCACTTGCCGGAGGTGGTCGCGAAACCGGGTCGGCGGCGTGGCCAGGATGTCGTTGCTGCCGATGCCGCACGTCACCAGCGCAGGTGTCAGTCCATCGACCAGTGGGAGCTGATCCTCCAGCACGTGCTTGGTCTGCGCGCCGGACCGCGACAGGTTGAGCACCCGCCACGGACTGCCGGTCCGACGCAGTGCGTTGAGCACTTGGCCGACGTACCCGTGAAGTGGCGACGACGCACCAAGCCCTTGAGCAGTCGAGTCGCCGAGCACGACCCAGAGCGGCCCGTCAGCGGCCTGCGCGTTCACGTTCTGCCGTGTCCAGAAGTCGGCGAACGTCCGAGCCTGTACGTCGACGTACGCGACGCCGTCCACCCAGCGCTGCACCGCCAGCCGCGAACTCGTCCGCTCGGCTTCGCCCCAACGCATGATCGCGTGGTGCAGCGCACCGATCGGCGTCGTCCGCTCACGCACCCCCCGGCGCAGCAAAAACATCGGTCCCCCCAGACATGAACAGACGGTGACCAGTGAATGTACTGCAGGAAGGTTAACGACCCATCAGAGCACGCGAACGGCGCCGACCGGGACCCGATGGACGGGTCCCGGCCGGTCACCCCGGTCAGGCGGGATGCGCAGTGGAGCGGTCGCGGCGGTGCTGCACCCCGAACGCGATACCCAGTCCCGCGCCGCTCAGCGCGATGCCAGACAGGGCACCGAGAGCGACTGAGCTCAGGTCCACCGCACTCGGCGGTGTGGCCTGCTCGGTGGGTGCGCCATACGGTTCGGGCGGCTCCATAGCCATCGCCGGCGCGGCGGTTGTCAAGAAGGCGACGCTGACTGCCGCCCCCGCGGCCAGCCGGGCGAGCCGGCTGGTCATGGAATGCTTCCTGGTACCTACTGCGGTGGTGAGCATCGCTCCCTCTCCTCCCCGGAGCGGGGTTCGCCGTGATTGGCGATCCGGTTGCGCCTCGAGGTGATGGCATCCGTTGTCCCGCCCGGCGGTATCGGGCCGGGCGAGCCCGGTATCAGCGCGGTATCAGCGGCCTTGACGGGTGACCCGGCACGGTCGACAGTCGAAAGGTGGGTATCGCCGTTCTCGGCCCGCTCACCATCGAGGGGGAGTGGAAGAACCTCACACGACGAGACCGCGTCGTTCTGGCCGCATTAGCAGTGCATCCGGGGGAGGTTGTGAGCGCTGGGGCGCTCGCGGACGTGTTGTGGGGAGACCGGCCGCCGGCCTCTGAGGCCAAAGTCGTCCAAGGCTGTGTCGTCCGGTTGCGCAAGCTTCTCGGCAGCCACGCGATCGAGACATCGCCGGCCGGCTATCGGCTGGCCGTAACTGACGACGAGATCGACAGCCGCCGCTTCGAGCGTGCGGTCGGCCGGGCCGGACAACTGCTGACGGCCGGCGAGGCGGAACGGGCGGCCGTCGTACTCGCCGATGCGCTCACGCTGTGGCGAGGTCCTCCGTTCGAGGAGGTAGCGGGGTGGGACACCGCGCGGATCGAGATCGCCCGCCTGAGCGAGCTGCGACAGGTTGCGGAAGAGTTGTACGTGGAGGCGTCGCTGCGGTCCGGTGGCCACGACGGCGCCCTCGGCATGGCCCAGGCTCTGACCGCGGAGGCTCCGCTGCGCGAGCGGAGGTGGGCACTGCTCGCGACCGCGCAGTACCAGGCCGGTCGGCAGGGCGAGGCGCTGGAGACGCTCCGGCGGCTCCGAGTGGTGCTCGACCGTGAGCTCGGGATCGACCCGAGCCCGGCGATCGACGCGCTGGAACAGGCGATCCTGCGTCAGGATCCGGCGCTGGTGGTCCCGAGCGCGCTGCCGGAACCGAGCGCGGTCTGTCCATACCAAGGTCTGAAGCCGTACGACCTCGACGACGCCGAGCTGTTCTTCGGCCGCGAGTCGCAGGTCGCCGTGGGACTGAGGAAACTGTCCGATACCTCGATTCTCGCCGTCGTCGGGCCGTCTGGTTGCGGCAAGTCCTCACTGATCAGGGCCGGCATCGCGGCGACCCTGCGCAGCGACGGCCGGAGCATCGTGACCATCACGCCAGGGGTCCACCCGCTGCGAGTGCTCGCCGCCGCACTGCCCGGCAAAGGCCCGCTGCCCACATTGGTCGTCGATCAGTGTGAGGAGGTCTTCTCGCTGTGTCAGGACGAGGCCGAACGGAAGGCGTTCCTGACCCGGTTGACCGACCACGCCACGGTGGCGCCGTTGATCCTGTCCTTCCGTGCCGATCGGCTCGCCGACATCTCCGCCCATCCTGGCTTCGCCCAGGTCGTAGAGAACGGCATGCACCTCCTGACCGGCATGTCCGAGGCAGAGCTTCGGGAAGCGATCACCGAACCGGCGCGCCTCGCCTCGCTGGTCGTCGAACCAGGTCTGGTCGACCTGCTGATCGGTGAGGTCGCCGACCAGCCAGGCGCTCTCCCACTGATGTCCCACGTTCTGGCCGAGACCTGGCAGCGTCGGGAAGGCCGCACGCTGACGGTCGCCGGTTATCGCGCGTCGGGCGGCATCCAAGGTGCTGTCGCACAGTCCGCCGAGCAGGTCTACGCGCGACTCACACCGGAGCAACAGCCGATGCTGCGGGCGCTCCTGCTGCGCCTGGTCACTCCGGGCCCGGACGGCCAGCCGGTCCGCAGCCGGTTGCCGAGGCGGACTGTGGTGACCGGCCCGGAGTCGGACGTGCTCATCGATCTGCTGATCAGCTCGCGCCTCGTCACCAGCGACGACGGCGTCGTCGAACTGGCTCACGAAGCCCTCGCCCGGGCTTGGCCGCGTCTCCGCGGCTGGCTCGAGGACGATCTGGAAGGCCAGCAGATCCTCCACCACCTCACCCAGGTCGCCGACTCGTGGCAGTCACTCGGGCGTCCGGAGAGTGAGCTGTACCGAGGCGTCCGCCTAGCGAAGGCCCTGCAGTGGCAACAGGACACAACGCCGGACCTCACGCCGACAGAGACCGACTTCCTCACCGCCAGCGAAAGCCTCTCCGCCGCAGAGCTCCACGCCGCCGAAGACCGCGCCCGCCAACAAATCCGCGTCAACCGCCGCCTCCGCGCCGCGCTCACCACGGCCGCCGTCCTGTTGGTCGGAGCCCTGATCGCCGGCTTCCTCGCAGTCGGCCAGGCCGGCCGAGCCGACCGCCAGGCCACCGCCGCACAACAAGCAGCCGTAGCCGCAGACGCCGGCCGCGCCGGCGCAAAGGCCGTCGTCCAAAGCGACATCGACACCTCCCTACTGCTCGCCGTAGCCGGCGTCCGCATGAAGGAGTCCCCAGAGTCCCGAGCCAACCTCCTGGCCGCCCTCGCAAAACACCCGCAGCTGATCAGCTCGATTCAAACCGAGAAGCTGGATTCCTACGGCCTGGCGGTGACCGCGGACGGTCGCCGCGTGATCGTGTACGACGCCAACGGCACCGTAGTGCTCTACGACCTGAGCAGCGGCCGACGGCTTGCCGCCCACCGTCCAAAGAACCGGTCCTCCGGAGCCGTTCACCTGGATTCCGTGGGCGCGTTCGCCCTGAGTCCGGGCGATCGCGAGCTGGCAGTCGGAATGCCACCACCAACCACCGAACCGGTACGGCTGCTCGAACCCACGACACTCCTTCCAACCGGTCGGCGGCTACCCGGCTTCACCCAGACACCTGCCCGAGCAATCCATCTCGCGTACAGCCACGACGGCAACACTCTCGCCGCGATGCTCCAGTACTACGGCGCTGGTGTCTCGAACGACTTCGGCAGCGGAGCCCTGATCATCTGGGACATCCGGCCGGGCCGCCGGCCGACGGTGCGCAGGACGATGCCGCTGCCGGCCGACTCCGTCCGGGGCGTCGTGCTCAGCCCGGCAGGTGACCGCTTCTACACCACCAGGCCGGCGACAGCGTACGACGTTGCTTCCGGCAAGCAGCTCTGGACGCGGCCGGACCTGGCCCTCGAAGAGGCCGATGTCAGTCCGGACGGGAAGGCGCTCGCGCTCGCAGTCGAAGCCGGGGACACCGGCGGCCCGGATCGCTTCAAGGCGTTTCTGCTCGACGCTGCGACCGGGAAGACCTTGCACCGGCTGAGCGGACACACGAGCGCCCCCATGGGTGTGCGATTTTCCCACAATGGGAAATCCCTGGTGTCGACCGGGTCCGATCTGCGCCTCGTGGTGTGGGACGTAGCCAGTGGACTGGCGTTGGAGGACGTGCCGATCTCAGAGGGCGACACACTGACTGCCGCGTTCAGCTCGGACGACAAGACGCTGTACACGTCGGCAGGCGACAGCGCAGTGCGCACGTGGGATCTCACCGGCAGCCGCAGATACGTCACGCGTGTCAAGAACTCGACTCGTTTCGAGTGGAGTTGCCGATTCATGGCGCCCGGCGGCAAGTCCGTCTATCGAATGGTCAACACGAGCCTCGTCCCTGCGGACGCGGGCGGGCCAGGTGGCAGCTTCGTCAACACCACCACCGGCAAGGCAGTCCGCTTCGACACGACTCACGTCGCCAATTACACGAACAGTTGCGGTAGCTGGCACCCGACCGGGGACAGGTTCGCGATCGGCACCACCGAGGGCTTCGTCTTCGTCTTCGACACTCGAACCGGCCGCGTCCTCGCCAGCCGGAAGGTGTCGGGCGCCCCGGTACTGGACGGCAGTACTACTGGATGCGGACACCCTGCTCCCGCTCAGCAAACCCGTCAAGGTCGGTGCTTCGATCGCGTGGTTGTCGGCGAGCCCGGACAACCATTCGGCCTTCGTGCTGACCGGCGGACGCCGCATCTCGGATCGGCTGGACGTTCCCTCCACGGGCTGGGCAATGGTCGATCTGGCCGCGGGCACGGTGCTGCGGCGCGGAAAGCTTCCGATGAGCGATCCCGAGTTGGTCTCCTTCGCCCCGGACGGCAGGCGAGTCGCCGTCGGGAGCATCAAGGGACATGTTGTGATCGTGGACTCTGACACCGGTGTGGCGGTGGCTCCACCGCAACTCGTCCATCAGGGCTTCACCAACGGTCTTGCCTTCTCGGCGGACAGTCGGTTGCTGGTGTCGTCCGGCTGGGAAGGTGGCGTCAGTCTGTTCGACGGCACGACGGCGGCGCTCCTCGGTTCCGTCCTCACGCCGAACCAGCAAATTGTCACCGCCGATTTCCTCGCCGACGGTCACACGGTGATGATCGCCGCGTATGACGACGGGATCTATCGGTGGGACACGCGGCTGGAGCATGCGATTGAGACGGCGTGTCGGATGGCCGGGCGGGATCTGACTGCGGCGGAGTGGCGGGAGAACTTTGGGGATCGGCCGTATCAGAAGACCTGTTAGAGGGCGCGGAGTAGGACCAGGCAGCGGGGGGCCAGGGGGACGGTGGCGCCGGCTTCTACTTCGGTGACCATGCTGTTGCTGGTGTCCAGGACTACTTCGTACGCCGGGGCCCAGGAGGGGTCGGGGACGACTACCTGGCGGGTTTCGGGGGTGGCGTTGAGGGCTAGGAGGAAGGAGCTGTCGGTGAGGGCGTTGCCTTCGGCGTCGGTGGCGCGGAGGGCGTCGCCGGCCAGGAACATGCCGATGGTTCGGAGGTTGCCGTCGTACCAGTCGGCGTCGGTCATCTCGCCGCCATGCGGTGCGATCCAGGACAGGTCCTTGCGACCGCCTGGTACGACGGGGCCGCCGGAGAAGTAGTGCCATTGGCGCAGGACCGGGTGGGCCGCCCGCAGTGCGATCAGCTTCTTCGTCAGCTCGAGGTGATCGGACCACTCGGCCGGCAGCGACCAGTCGAACCAGGAGAGCTCGTTGTCCTGGCAGTAGGCGTTGTTGTTGCCGTGCTGGGTCCGCCCGCACTCGTCTCCGGCGGTGATCATCGGTACGCCGGTGGACAGGATCAGCGTGGACATCAGATTGGCCATCTGGCGTTTCCGCAGCCTGATCACCGTACGGTCGCCGGTCTCGCCCTCGAACCCGCAGTTCCACGACCGGTTGTCGTCGGTGCCGTCCCGGTTGTCCTCGTGGTTCGCCTCGTTGTGCTTGTGGTCGTAGCTGACCAGGTCGCGCAGGGTGAACCCGTCGTGCGCGGTGACGAAGTTGATCGACGCGTACGGGTACCGCCCGTCGTCGCCGTACAGGTCGCTGGAGCCGGACAGCCGGTAGGCGAGGTCCTTCACGCCGTCGGAGGTGTTCCGCCAGACGTCGCGGACGCTGTCGCGGAACTTGCCGTTCCACTCCGACCACGGCGTGCCGAAGTTGCCGACCTGGTAGCCGAACGGTCCGACGTCCCACGGCTCGGCGATCAGCTTGACCCGGCCGAGGACCGGATCGGCGGCGACCTCGGCGAGGAACGGATGGTCGACCGTGTCGACCTCGTGCCGCTCGTTGCGGATCAGGGTCACAGCCAGGTCGAACCGGAACCCGTCGACACCCATCTCCTCGACCCAGTACCGCAGCGAGTCCATCACCAGCCGGCGGACCTGCGGGTGCGAGGTGTCGACCGAGTTGCCGGTGCCGGTGACGTCGTACATCGCGGCGCCGTGTGCGAGCCGGTAGTACGCGCGGTTGTCGATGCCGCGGAAGCTCAGCGTCGGCCCGTCGAACCCGCCCTCGGCGGTGTGGTTGTAGACCACGTCGAGGATCACTTCGATGCCGGCGGCGTGGAACGCGGCGACCATCGCCTTGAACTCCGCCACCTGCTCACCGCGCGAGCCCGCGGACGAGTACGGCGCGTGGGGCGCGAAGAAGCCGAGGGTGTTGTAACCCCAGTAGTTCGGCAGGCCGCGGGCCGAGATCGAGGGCTCGGTGAGGAAGTGGTGGATCGGCAGCAACTCGACGGACGTCACCCCGAGGTCGGTCAGATAGCCGATCACGGACGGGTGCGCGAGACCGGCGTACGTCCCGCGCTGGTGCTCGGGTACGTCGGGATGGAGTTTGGTGAAGCCCTTGGTGTGCAGTTCGTAGATGACGGTCTCGCCCCAGTGCACGGGCTTGCTGATCGGCGGTGGCGGCTCCGAGGCGGCGACGACCACGCTGACCGGGACATGCCCGGCCGAGTCGCCGTCGGACGAGTCGTAGATGAGTGGGCTGGAGAAATCCAGCGAGCCGTCGACGGCCCGCGCGTACGGGTCGAGGAGAAGCTTGGACGGGTCGAAGCGGAGCCCGTGCGACGGGTCGAACGGACCGTGCACGCGGTACCCGTACCGCTGGCCGGCGCCGACCCCCGGGACGAACCCGGTCCAGTGTTCACCGGTATGGGCCAGATCCAGGTTCCGCTGGCTGCCGTCGTCGGCGATCAGCGCCAGCTCGACGCGCTCGGCGGCAGGAGCCCAGAGCGTGAACGTCGTCCCATCGGTCTGGACCACTGCTCCGAGCCCGAGAGTGGTCGGGGCGGCGGTCACGTCGGTCACCGGCACATTCTGCACAGTCTGGGGTGGCTTATCGATAACGAAGGTGGATGTGTTCATGAGACGGTAGTTGCGAACGCCTGTGCGCAATGATACGCAAGGACCGTTACTAATTAACCGAACTCAGCAGGCCCGAGTAGGGGATCACATGTCGGAAGAGTTGGCCGATCTGACCGTCGGTCTGATCGGCGCGGGCAACATCGCCCACGTCCACGTCGCCGCGTGGAAAGCACTCGGCGCCCGGGTTCTGGTGCACTCGCTCGAGGGTGCCGAGGAACTCGCCGAGCAGTACGGGCTGGAGGTGGCGGCGACCCTGGACGGCTGCTTGGCCGAGGCCGAGTTCGTCGACATCGTCACACCGTCGCCGACGCACAAGGAGATCGCGCTGGCCGCGATCAAGGCGGGCAAGAACGTGATCTGCGAGAAGCCGCTGACGCTCACCGCGGCCGACTCGCACGAGGTCATCGACGCCGCGCAGGCCGCCGGCGTCCGGTTGTACCCGGCCCACGTGGTCCGATACTTCCCGGCGTACAAGGCGGCGTACGACGCGATCCAGGCGGGCCGGATCGGCGAGGTCGCGGTGGCGCGGTTCTTCCGCCAGGCATCGTCGCCGGCCGGTGCCGGGTGGTACCGCGACGTCGCCCACTCCGGCGGCGTGATCATGGACCTGATGGTCCACGACCTCGACCAGGCCCGTTGGCTGTGTGGCGAGGTCACCAGCGTGTACGCCGTGCAGAACCCGCCGACCGTGGACGGCATCAGCCCGGTCAACGTGGCGGCGCACGTGACGCTCACCCATGACACCGGGGCGATCAGCCACTGCCGCGCGACGTGGGGCGCGACGGGTACGACGTTCCAGTCCGGCTACCAGGTCGCGGGGTCGAGTGGCGTCCTGAAGTACACGTCCAACGGCGACACCGGCTTTGCCGAGGAGTTGCAGGACGGTGGGGCCGGCGGCGATCTGCTGATCCCGGCGTCGACGCTGGGAGAGAGTCCTTACCTGACGCAGCTTCGTGAGCTGGCGATCGGTCTGCGCGGTGGACCGGAGCCCCGAGTGCTCGCATCTGATGGCGCTACCGCGGTCTATCTGGCCGAGGCGGCCCGCGCGTCCATGGAGACCGGCCGCGCTGTCGACATGAAGACCTTCGTCCAGACGGGAGCCGTGGCATGAGCCTGAAGATCGCGATCGCTTCGTTCGCACACACTCACGCGGCGGGCTACGCCCACCTGCTCGGCTCGATGCCGGACGTCGAGGTGCTGTCCGCCGATCCCGACGGTGCATCCGCGCCGGACGCCGGTCCGCGGGGTGCGGCCTTTGCCGAGCAGATCGGCATCCCGTACGTCGACTCGTACGACGAACTGTTCGCCTGGGGCCCGGACGCCGTAGTGGTGACCTCGGAGAACGCCGGCCACCGTGCACTGGTCGAGCGTGCGGCCGCGGTCGGTGCGCACGTGCTGTGTGAGAAGCCGCTGGCCACGGAGGTCGAGGACGGCGAGGCGATGCTGGCTGCCTGCGAGGCCGCCGGTTCGATCCTGATGATCGCGTATCCGGTCCGCTTCTCGCCGTCGTACCTGCGGCTGCGGGCCATGGTCGAAGCCGGCCGGCTCGGCGACGTGTTCGCCGTACTGGGGACGAACAACGGGAAGATCCCGTACGACCAGCGGCAGTGGTTCACCGACCCGAAGCAGGCCGGTGGGGGAGCGCTCGTCGACCACACCGTGCACTGTGCCGACCTGATCGACGGTCTGACCGGCGGTGCGTCGGCGACGCGGGTGTACGCCGCGGCCAACCACGTGCTGCACCAGGACAAGGGCGTGGCCGTGGAGACCGGTGGGCTGGTGACGGTCAACTACGACAACGGGCTGCTGGCAACCATCGACTGCTCGTGGAGCGTTCCGGACAACGGTCCGACCTGGGGTGGCGTCTCGCTGCAGGTCACCGGGACCAACGGGTCCGTGGAGATCGAGCCGTTCCTCCCGCATGTGGGTGGCACAGATGCGTCCGGTGAGGTCTTCCTGGCGATCGGGGACAACCTCGACGCGTCGCTGCTCGCGACATTCCTGAGCGCGGTGCGCGAGTCCGGCCCCGCAAAGCCCGGTACGACGCCTGCCGTCGTACCGCAGCCGGACGGTGCGGTCGGCCTGCGCACGCTGCGCATCGTGGACGCCGCTCGCCGCTCCGCCGCCTCCGGGCAAGCGGTCGAGCTCTGATCTGAGAGCTGGTCGCCACCACCCACGGGTCGGTGGCGACCAGCACCCATCACACCCGCCGGGCCGCCGTCAGATGATCGATGACGTCGCTCAGGTGCTCGGTCATCGCCGCACTCGCCGCCTCAGGGTTGCGGTCGGCGACGGCCTTCACGATCCGCAGGTGTGCCTCGAGTGACGTCTGCGGACGGCGGGGAAGCCGGGTCATCCGGAAGTGGTGCCGGATGTTCAGCACCCGGAGCCGCTCGATGATCGTGGTCGCGGTCTGCTGACCGCTCAGCTCACGGATCAACCGATGCAGCGCGTCGTCGAGCTCGGCGTACTCCAGGTCGTCGCCCTCGGCGACCGCGCGAGTCATCCGGTCGCCCAGCGCGGTCAGCTCCACGAGGCCCTCATCGGTGATCCGGGCCGCCGCCTTCGCCGCGCACAGCGACTCCAGCACCATCCGGGCCTCGGTCACCTCGATGGCCTCCTCCAATGACAGCGTCCGCACCCGCGATCCGCGCTGCGGAATCCGCTCGACCAGTCCCTCCGCCGACAGGTCGAGCAAGGCCGCGCGCACCCCGCTGCGGACCACGCTGTACTGCTCCGCCAGATCTGCCTCGACCAGCCGCTGTCCGGGCGCCAGCCGGCCGGACGCGATGTCCTCGCGAACCGCGTCCCGGACGTACTCCTGCCCGGCCATCCCCCCGCGTTCGAGGGCCTTCTTTCCGCTGATGGTCGTCCTCCCGTCGTGCTGTGTCAGCCCAGTGTGACGGCTGATCGGTTCCGGTCTCATCCCGAGAAAGTGTAGACGAAAATGTTGACATTTTTGTCGACACATTACTAGGGTCCCGAACCATCAGCCCTCGCCCAGGGCACCACTGGCTCTTCCCGACCCACCGGAGAACGACCATGTCCAAGGGATTCCCCGAGCACTTCGCCCGCCCGTCGCGCCGGACCGTGCTGAAGCTCGGCGCGCTCGCCTCCGTGGCCGGCCTGACCGGCTGCGGTCAGGCCGCCGGCGCCGCGGGTGACGGCAAGTCCGTCACGATCGTCAACACCGGCTCGAACAGCACCCTGGTGCTGCAGGAACTGCTCCAGGCCCAGAACTACTTCAGTACGGTCGACCTGACCGCCAAGACCCAGAACGTCTCCGACGGCTCCAAGCTGATCGCCAGCCTGCTGAACGGCAGTAACGACCTCACCCTGCTGTCCGGCTTCGGTCAGGTGCTGCCGGCGATCGAGAAGGGCGCCAAGCTCAAGATCGTCTCCGGTTCCGGCCTGCTGCTGGCCCACGCGGTGTACGCCAAGTCCGACGCGATCAAGTCGGCCGAGGACCTGGTCGGCAAGACCATCGGCACCGGCCCGGTCGGCGCTCTGCTGCACCAGATCATGGTCGCCTTCCTGGCCAAGAAGGGGATCAAGCCCGAGCAGGTGAAGTTCGTCAACATCGGCTCCAGCGCAGACGTGTTCAAAGCCGTCGTGGCCGGCAAGGTGGACGCCGGCCCGTCCCTGGTGGACGTGTACGACGAGCAGGACAAGTACGGCGTGCACGCGGTCGCCGAGCTGTGGAAGGAACTTCCGGAGTACACCTACCAGGGCGCGTACACGTCCGACACGGCGATCGCCAAGCGCCGCGACGTCCTGGTCCGCAGCCTCGCGGCGTACGCGAAGCTGTTCCGCTACATCTCCTCGCCGGAGTCCAAGGACGCCTATCTGAAGGCGTACCAGAAGGCCGTGCCGAACAGCGATCCGAAGGAAGCCGGCTCGCTGTGGACCTTCGCCCAGCAGCCCGGCGCGTACGCCGTCGACCTGGCGCTCGACGAGCAGCGGCTGAAGTACATGCAGGACCTGAACGTTGCCCAGGGCGTGCAGTCCAAGGTGTTGCCGTTCGACCAGATCGCCGACATGTCGCTGGCGTCCGACGCGGTGAAGATGCTGTGAGCGGGCTCGCGCTGCGGGTGGCCCTCGGCCGCTACGGGCACACCGAAGACCTGCTGGACGGCCGCATCCTGGTGGACGGCTGCACCCTCGAGCCGGTCGAGTTCGCGTCGATGATCACGGCGTACCGGCGGATGGTGCGGTCGGTCGAGTTCGACGTCTGCGAGCTCGCCCCGACGACGTACCTGATCGCGCGTGCCCTCGGTGCGCCGTACGTCGCCCTGCCGATCTTCCTGAGCCGGCGCTTCCACCATGAGGGTCTCGTGGTTCGCAACGGCTCCGGGATCGAGCGACCCACGGATCTGCACGGCCGGCGTGTCGGAGTCCGCGCGTACTCCGTGACGAGCGCGGTCTGGACCCGGGGCATCCTGCAGGACGAGTACGGCGTGGATCCGGCGAAGATCGAGTGGATCGTTGACGACGACGAGCACGTGGAGTCGCTGGTGCTGCCACCGAACGTGCGGCGTCCCGGACCGAAGCTGGTCGATCTGTTCCGGCAGGGCGAGGTGGACGCAGCGTTCACCCGCGGCGCCGGGATCGGCAATCCGAAGGTGACGGTGGTGTCGGGTTACCACGAGCTGCTCGCCGAGGCGGACAGCCTCGCGGCCGACTGGTACCGGCGGACCGGCGTCTACCCGATCCATGGCGTCGTCGTGGTCCGCGAACAGCTCCTGCACGACCACCCGTGGCTGGCGGGATCACTCCTGCAAGCCTTCCAGGACAGTCGATCGAGCTACCTGCACCGGCTCGGCACTCCGGCCGCCAGCGCACCCGAGGATCTTCGCTACCAACGCCTGGCGGAGATCGTCGGCAACCCGTTGCCCTACGGCCTGCCCGCCAACCAGGCCTCGATCGGCACACTCGTCGACTACTCCCGCCGGCAGGGCCTGGTCCCGGCAGATGCCCCCGCAGACCGCTTCTTTCCCGAACTCCTCCCAGTGAAGGACTTTCGATGACCATTGACGCGCACTGCCACGTGATTGCGGTGGACCGCGACCGGTACCCGCGCAACCCCTTGGGTGGCGTCGAGTCCGCCTGGTCGCAGCAGCGCCCGGTCGGTGCGAAGGAACTGATCGCCGCGATGGACGAGGCGGGCATCGACCGCGCCATCGTGGTGCAGGCCTCCACGGCGTATGGACACGACAACAGCTATGTGGCCGACTCTGTCGAGCAGTACCCGGACCGCTTCGCCGGTGTGTTCTCGGTGGACATGCTGGCACCGGACGCACCCCAGCAGTTGGCGCACTGGGTCTCGCGCGGCCTGCAGGGCGCCCGCCTCTTCACCACCGGCAGCACGATGCCCGGTCAGGCGTCCTGGCTGTCCGATCCGCGGCTGCACGCCGCGTGGGCCTGGGCCGAGGAGAACGACCTCCCGCTCTGCTTGCAGATGCGACCCGAGGGCATCCCCGCGTTGCGTGACCTGCTGGATCGCTTCCCTGGCGTCAAGGTACTCCTGGACCACGCGGCCCGGCCTGACCTCACCGGGGGATCGCCGTACGACGAAGCCCGTGAGCTCTTCGACCTGGCGCGGTACGACGGCGTCTACCTCAAGCTGACCGAGCGGACACTGGTGTCGTCGACCAAGGCACCGGCCGACCCGGAGTTGTTCCTCGGCCGGCTGCTGCTCGACTTCGGCGCCGAGCGGCTGTTGTGGGGATCGAACTACCCAGCCGCCGAGGACGACCTACCGACGCTCTATCAGCGCAGCCGCGACATCCTCGCGGTCGTGCCCGCGGCGGCCCGCGAGCAGATCTTCACCGGTACGGCGGACCGCCTGTACCCGGTCAAGGCCGCGTCATGAAGGCCGTCCTGGCGGACTACCCGCACGTCCGCGCGCTGAAGGAGCGGTCCGCGTTCGACTTCGTCGACGTGGAGCCCGTGCACAAGGCCTTCGCGGCGATGGTCCGCGAGCAGGCGTACGACGTCTGCGAGATGGCGATCGTGACGTACCTGCAGGCCCGGGCCGAAGGCAAGCCGTTGCTCCTGCTGCCCGTCGTCCTGCGGTCGCGGTTCCAGCACGACCACATCGTCTGCCGCGCCGGCGACCCGATCGACGTCACCGACCTGGCCGGCAAACGGATCGGCGTGCGGACCTATGCGCAGACGACCGGGGTGTGGTTGCGCGGCATCCTCGGCGACGAGTACGGCGTACCGCTCGACAAGGTCCAGTGGGTCAGCATCGAGGACGGCCACCTCGCCGAGTACGCCGACCCGCCGCAGGTGGAGCGTGCTCCGGCGGGCTCCAAGCTGATCGACCTGCTGCACGCGGGCGACCTGGATGCCGTGATCATGGGCCAGGATCTGCCCGACGACCCGCGGCTGCGTCCGCTGATCCCGGACGCGCAGGCGGCCGCGCGCGGCTGGTACGAGCGCACGCACGCCGTCCCGATCAACCACATGGTGGTGATCCGCGAGGGGCTGGCCGACCGTCGCGAGGAACTGACCCAGCTGTTCGTCGAAGCCAAGGAGTACGCCGCCCGCCCGGACGCCGGCGCGATCGACATGACCCCGGTCGGCCTGGAGGCGAACCGGAACGCGCTCGACCTGATCACCCGCTACGCCCACGAGCAGGGCCTGGTCCCGCACCGGCTCGCCGTGGACGACCTGTTCTCCCTGAGAGGAGCCGCATCATGATCGACACTCCGGAGAAACTTCGCGTCGAAGGACTGAGCAAGACCTTCCAGACCAATCGCAAGCCGCACACCGTGCTGCGCGGGCTGTCGTTCGGCGTCGCTGAGGGCGAGTTCGTCAGCCTGATCGGCGAGAGCGGCTGCGGCAAGACCACCGTGCTGCGGATCGTCCAGGGCCTGCTCGGCGCCGACGCCGGCCAGGTCGTTGTCGACGGCAACGTCGTGAACGGTCCGGGCCGCGACCGCGGACTGGTGTTCCAGCAGGCCAACCTGCTGCCGTGGCGCACCGCCCGGCGCAACGTGGAGTTCGGCCTCGAGCTGCAGGGCCTGGCCCGGTCGCAGCGGTCCGCACGGGCGACCGAGCTGCTCGACCTGGTCGGCCTGGGTGGGTTCGCGGACCACTACCCGCACCAGATGTCCGGCGGCATGCAGCAGCGCATCGGCCTGGCCCGGGCCCTGGCCATCGACCCGGCCGTGCTGCTGATGGACGAGCCGTTCAGCGCACTCGACGCGCAGACCCGCGAAGTCCTGCAGAAGGAGCTGCTGCGGATCCACGCCGAGACCCGGAAGACCGTTCTCTTCGTCACCCACGACCTGGACGAGGCTCTGTACCTGAGCGACCGGGTGGTGATCCTGGCTGCGAACCCCGGCCGGGTGAAGCAGGTCATCGACGTCCCGTTCGAGCGACCGCGCGGAGAGCTCACCGAGCTCCGCGGGCTGCCCGAGTTCCAGCAGTTGCGCAGCCAGGTCTGGCAGCTGATCCGCTCGACAAGCGCAGGGAGCGACCGTGTCCAGGACTGAAGTGCAACCCCGTGCCGCTGTGGTTTCCGCGGCCGATGCGGAACCGGCCGTGGACCAGCAGGCCCGGGACCGGCGGAAGTTCCGGCTGATCCGACTCGTCTCCATCCTGGTGGTGCTGGGCGCGTGGGAACTGGTCGGCCGCCAGATCGACCCGCTGTTCATGTCGTACCCGACCGCGGTCGCGGAGGCCGCCGTACGGCTGACCAAGAGCGGTGAGCTCCCGACCGCACTGGTCAGCAGTCTCAGCACGCTGGCGCTGGGCTTCGCGATCGCCGCCGTACTGGGTGTTCTCGCGGGTCTGCTGATCGGCCGCTATCGCACGGTCGAGGTGGCCACCGACTGGCTGGTCAACGCGCTCTACGCGACGCCGCTGGTGGCCGTCGTACCGCTGGTGATCCTGTGGTTCGGACTCGGGTTCAGCGCCAAGCTGTTCGTGGTGGTGCTGCTGGCGATCTTCCCGGTGCTGATCAACACGGCCAGTGGTGTGCGCAACGTGCCGCCGGCGTTGATCGACGTCGGCACCGGCTTCGCGGCGAGCGAGTGGCAGGTGTTCACGAAGGTGATCCTGCCTGCATCGTTGCCCTACACCATGACCGGTCTGCGGCTTGGCGTGGGCCGGGCGATCATCGGCATGGTGGTGGCGGAGTTCTTCACCGCGATCACCGGTCTGGGTGCGTTGGTGGTCAAGTACGGCAACCAGTTCGACACCGCGTCGATGCTGGTCCCCGTGCTGGTGCTGATGGTGCTCGGCGTCGGACTGACCGCGGGGCTGCGACAGGCCGAGGCGCGGATCGCGCCGTGGAAGGCGGACCAGCGGTGATCATCGACATCCACGGCCACTACACCACGGCTCCGGCAGCACTGAACGCCTACCGCGGGCGGCAGATGGCCCTGCAGAACAAGCCGGTGCGCGGCTCGCTGTCGATCACCGACGACCAGCTTCGCGCCTCGCTCGCCGGGCACCTCGAGCAGATGGGTGCCCGTGGCATCGACGCACTGTTCTTCTCGCCGCGCGCCTCGGCGATGGGTCACGACGTCGGCGACGAGACGATCAGCCGGCACTGGACGGAGATCAACAACGACCTGATCGCGCAGGTGGCCGGGCTGTACCCGGGGCAGTTCGTTCCGGTCGCGCAGCTGCCGCAGAGCCCGGGCGCCGGGCTGGACGGTGTCGTGCGCGAACTGCGTCGTACGGTCGAGGAGCTGGGCTTCGTCGGCTGCCTGATCAACCCGGACGTGTCGGGTGGGCTCCAGCCGTTCACACCGTCGCTGGGGGACCGCTGGTGGTACCCGCTCTGGGAGGCGATGGTCGAGCTGGATGTGCCCGGCATGATCCACGCGAGCTCGACCCGCAACCCGGCAATGCACCTGAACGGCTCGCACTACATCGCCCAGCACTACGCCGCGGTGGTGGAGCTGTGCTCGTCATCGGTCTTCGCCGACTTCCCGTCCCTGCGGCTGATCGTGCCGCACGGTGGCGGTGGCATCCCGTTCCACTTCAACCGCAGTCGCGCGTTGCACGTGGCGGAGGCGCTGCCCCCGTTCGAGGAGGCGGTCCGCAACCTGTACTTCGACACCGCCGTGTACGACGCGGACTCGCTGGCGATGCTGGTCCGCAAGATCGGGCCGGACAACGTGCTGTTCGGCTCGGAGATGTTCGGTACGGCGAAGACGCGCGACGCGACCACCGGCCGGTTCTTCGACGACATCCTCGGCGACCTCGACGGACTCGGGCTTGACCAGTCCGACCTGACCAAGATCCTGTCCGGCAACGCGCTGCGCCTGTTCCCACGGGCCGCGGCTCACCTGGGAGCAGCCCATGTCCAGTAGTCCCACCGTCGTACGCCGGATCACCCGGCCGGATCCGGAGTTGGTCAAGTCTGCAGCGCAGTACGGCGTGGCCACTCTGCATGAGGCGAACAAGCGGCGCGGACTGATGCTCGACATCCACCCGGTCGTCGCGGGCACTCGCGTGTGTGGTCCAGCAGTGACCTCACTGAATCACGCGGGCGACAACCTGATGCTGCATGCTGCCGTGGAGGTGGCTGAGCCCGGTGACGTGCTGGTGGTCGCCACGCTGAGCCCGTCGACGCACGGGATGTTCGGTGAGTTGCTGGCGACCCAGTGCCGGGCGCAAGGCATCGCAGGCGTCGTACTGGACGCCGGTGTCCGCGACCGGCGGGACCTGCAAGACATGGCGTTCCCGGTGTGGTCGCGGGCGGTGAGCGCCGCGGGGACGGTCAAGGCGACGCCCGGATGGGTGAACGTGCCGGTGGTCTGCGGCAGCGCGACCGTGAACCCGGGCGACTTGGTGATCGCCGACGACGACGGCGCGATGGTGATCCCGCTCGACGACACAGGTCAGGTCGTCGAGGCAGCCCGGGTGCGCGAGGACCGCGAGGCCGCGAACCGGGCTCGCTTCCAGGCCGGCGAGCTCAGCCTGGACGTCAACAACCTCCGCCCGCTGCTCGAGCACCTCGGCGTCACCTACACCTGACGTACACCTGCTCGATCTGTTCCGGTACGGTTCCACCCCTCCATCTCCGCCGCCGGAGGCGGCGTGCAGGTCTTTGCTTCGTTCCGGTACGGTTCCGGGGATGTGACCCGCGGGTAGTAGCGGCCCCTGGATTGTGAAGGAGCGAGGCGATGGGCCAGTTCGTCAACCTCACCGTGAGTGATGGTGTGGGCACGATCCGGCTGGACCGGCCGAAGATGAACGCGCTGAACGTCCAGGTCCAGGAAGAGATCCGGGCGGCGGCGGTTGCTGCGGCCGAGGACGACGCGGTCCGCGCCGTGGTGGTCTACGGCGGTGAGCGGGTGTTCGCGGCCGGCGCGGACATCAAGGAGATGGCCGACATGTCGTACGCCGACATGGTCAAGCGCTCCGGTCCGCTGCAGACCGCGCTGTCCGCGGTCGCCGCGATCCCGAAGCCGACCGTCGCCGCCATCACCGGTTACGCGCTCGGTGGTGGCTGCGAGCTGGCGCTGTGCGCCGACTACCGGATCGCCGCCGAGGACGCCAAGCTCGGCCAGCCGGAGATCCTGCTCGGCGTCATCCCCGGCGCCGGCGGCACCCAGCGGCTGTCCCGCCTGATCGGCGCGTCCAAGGCCAAGGACATCATCTACACCGGACGCTTCGTCGACGCCGCCGAGTCGCTGGCGATCGGCCTGGTCGACAAGGTCGTGCCGGCCGCCGAGGTGTACACCGCGGCTGTGGCCTGGGCGTCGCAGTTCGCCGGCGGCGCGGCGCTGGCGCTGCGGGCCGCCAAGGAGGCGATCGACGCCGGGCTCGGCGTGGACCTGCAGACCGGGCTCGAGATCGAGCGGCAGCAGTTCGCCGCGCTGTTCGCCACGGAGGACCGCGGCATCGGGATGAAGTCCTTCGTCGAGAACGGCCCCGGCAAGGCCGAGTTCAAGGGAAACTGAATGACCACCTCTGCTGAGAAGCCGGCCGCGACCGCCGAAGAGGTCGAGGCGGCCTGGAACGACAACAAGCTCGCCCAGGTGCTCTACCACGACTGGGAGGCGGCGACGTACGACGAGAAGTGGTCGATCTCGTACGACGAACGCTGCGTCACCTACGCCCGTGACCGCTTCACGGCGATCGCCGGCGCGGACGGCTGGCCGTACGGCAAGTCGCTGGAGATCGGCGCCGGCACGGGCTTCTTCACCCTGAACCTCAAGCTGGCCGGAGTGCTCGCCGAAGCGCACGTCACCGACCTCTCGCCGGGCATGGTCGAGGCGGCCGAGAAGAACGCGGCCACCCTCGGCTTCGCGGTCGAGGGCCGGGTCGCGGACGCGGAGAAGCTGCCGTACGACGACGACACCTTCGACCTCGTCATCGGCCACGCCGTCATCCACCACATCCCGGACGTGGAGCTCGCCTTCCGCGAGATGCTGCGCGTGCTCAAGCCGGGCGGCCGCTTCGTCATCTGCGGCGAACCGACCCGGTACGGCGATTACGTCGCGCGCCGGCTGTCCCGGTTCACCTGGTGGGCGACCACGAACGTGACCAAGCTGCCCGCGCTCTCGCAGTGGCGTCGTCCGCAGGAAGAGCTCGACGAGTCGTCGCGGGCGGCCGCGCTGGAGGCGGTCGTCGATCTGCACACGTTCGACCCGGACACGCTGGCCCGGATGGCCGGTCGCGCCGGGGCTGTCGACGTACGGACTGTCACCGAGGAGCTGTTGGCGGCGTGGGTCGGGTGGCCGATCCGGACGTTCGAGGCCGCCGTACCGGAGCAGAAGCTCGGGTTCGGCTGGCGGATGTTCGCGTACAGGTCGTGGCTGCAGTTGTCGAAGGTGGACAAGGTGCTGTCGGCCGTCGTTCCCGACGAGCTGTACTACAACGTCTCGATCACAGGTGTCGCTCCCTCTGCGCAGTAAGGTGTTCTGATGCGGTTGCTGACCGCGGCGAATCTGAGCTGGGTGGTGCGCCATCGGGCCTGGACGCCGTACTACCTGAAGCGCTACTGGCGGTTCGCCTGGTTCAAGCTGCGCCACCCGCAGGTGATCACCGAGGGTTTCGTCTTCCTGGGCAAGAAGCTGGAGGTCGTGGCGCGGCCCGGCCACGGCCGGATCATCCTCGGCAAGTGGGTGCACCTGGGTGACGAGACGCGGCTGCGCGCGCACGAGGGCACGCTGCGGATCGGCGACAAGGTGGTGTTCGCCCGCGACGTCACGGTGAACTGCTACCTGGACATCGAGATCGGTGCGTCCACGCTGATCGCGGACTGGACCTACATCTGCGACTTCGACCACAAGACCGACGACCTGGACCTGCCGATCAAGGATCAGGGCCTGGTGAAGTCACCGGTCCGGATCGGCCCGGACTGCTGGCTGGCCACGAAGGTGACCGTGACGCGCGGAACCGACATCGGTCGCGGCGTGGTGATCGGCGCGAACAGCGTTGCCCGTGGCAACATTCCTGCGTACGCCGTCGCCGCCGGGGTCCCGGCCGTCGTCGTCGCCGACCGCACCACCCGTTACGCGGCCAACGCCGCCCGCCGCGCCTACCTGGCCGGTCTGGCCGAGGCCAACGCCCGCACCAAGGCGCGGCTCCATACCGGAGTCCCCGTCGAGGCGAGCGTCGTACCGGAGGAGGCCGCGGCCGACGATGTGGTGGCGACCGGTGACGAAGAGGTTGGCGGCGAGGGGTTCTCAAGTTACTCACCGGTCGGGCACTATGTCCCGCACGAAGAGTCAGCGGCCCCACACGATCGGTTGAGCGTCGGAGAGGAGACCCACCGTGCCTGATCCCATCGGTGCGGAGCCGTCCGCCGATCGTGACCGAACCCGCTGGCGCTACGTTGGAACCAGTGTTTGAAACGAATGATCCGGATGTGGGCGTGAATCACAGGTTGGACCCAGAGGTACAGGCAGTGGACGGCACGACAGCGGCTCGGGCTCCGTTCGCGGGCGCCCGGCGCAGGTTGTCACCGCGGCCGGTCCCGGTCAGCCGGCGCAGGAGACCGCCGGCCGCGACCACCGGACCGGCGACGGACGAGGAACCGACCCCGGCTGAGGAGATGGACGACGTGGGTACGCACGACGAGAAGGCGACGGCTGCCGAAGCCGACAAGGCCGCGGACACCGGCACCACGACGCCGGCGGCCGAGGCGAGCGGTGCGGGGACGACGGCCACCGCGACGAGGACCGCCCGGCCGAAGACCGCGGCGGAGATCGTCGCGGAGCAGCGAGCGCGGGAGAAGGCTGCGGCGGAGACCCCGGCCGGCAGTCCGGCCGCGGGCACCGGTGCGGCCGGCTCGGAGGCAGCCGCACCCGAGGCCGGCAAGGCCGCCGCGAGCAGCGATCCGGCGGCGACGTCGGTGACCAAGCCGGTCGGCAAGGTGCCGGCAGCGGCTGTTGCCTCGAGCAACAAGCCTGCCGGCCCGAGGGGCTCGGCCGGCTCGGGCAAGGGCAAGCAGGCGCTGACGTCGGTGGGCTCCGGGGTGCGGAAGCTGCGCAACCTGATCGCCTCGCTGATCTGGCTGGCCGCGGTGCTGGCGGCCGCCGTACTGGCGCTCGGTGCGCTGTTCACCGCGCTCGACCAGACCAACCAGAGCAACGAGATCGTGCGCTGGATCCTGGAGCGCGGGCACGACCTGGTCGGGCCGTTCAAGGACCTGTTCCGGCTCGAGACCGCGAAGAACACCCTGCTGGTGAACTGGGGGATCGCGGCGCTCGTCTACCTGATCGCCGGCAAGATCATCGAACGCTTCGTGCGTCCTTAGGTCGCGCCACGAGGATGAGATCGAGAGATTCGTCCAGGTCGCCTGGGCGGATCTCGAAGTCCTCGTGCGTGGTGCTCGTGACGAGCTCGGCGAGACTCGCATCCCACGCGTCATGCTCGGCGGCCAGCTGACCGTCGACGCAGGACCCGTACTGCGCCTCCCATTCGGTAAGTCGTCGTCCGTGGCGGAGTCCGAGGGCTTGCGTGATGTCGAAATGCGGCTCGAGCAGTTCGGCGAACTCGGCGGCCGTGAGTTCCCGCGTGTGGTACCAGTTCCCACTCGGGAAGGTCAGGCGGTTCGGCGTACTCAGGACGAGGGTGCCGGTCGGCTTGATGATGCGCGCGCACTCGGTGACGAACCGCGGCTGCTCCCAGAGGTGCTCGATCGTCTGCAAGGACGTGACGAGATCGAACGTGCCGGTCGCGAAGGCGGTCTGGACGAGATTGCCCCGGACGACACTGAGCTGTGGATAAACCCTGCGGACGTGCCGCAACGTCGTATGTTCATAGTCGAGACCGGTCACGGAGTCCGCCCCGGCCAGGCGGAGTTGCTCCGCGCCGTAGCCCTCGCCGCAGCCGGCGTCGAGGACGCGGCCGGTCGGATCGATCGGCAGCTTGGCCGTGATCCAGCGATAGGCGGCGTCGTGGCGCGCGAACCAGTAGTTCTCGTGCCAGATCCCGGGCGCGGTTCTCTCGCCGGTGAGCGGTAACGTCTCGGTCACCTGAGTCAGACTAGGGCTGCGCTGGCCGGACCGGTGCTGCGCCGGACTGTGATGGGACTCGCACGCGCCTTATGTTTCTCGCGAGTAACATCCGTGGCAGGCTTGGGAGAGACCGTTAACCAGAAGGGGTCCCACACGCTATGAAGATCGTCGTCTGCGCGAAGTTCGTGCCGGATGCCACCGCGGACCGCCGCTTCCGCTCGGAGGACAACACGGTGGACCGTGCGGGTGTCGACGGGCTGCTGTCCGAGCTGGACGAGTACGCCGTCGAGACCGCTCTGACTGTGAAGGAGGCCGGTGACGCCGAGGTGACGGTGCTGACCGTAGGGCCGGAGCAGGCCGCCGACGCGGTGAAGAAAGGCCTGCAGATGGGCGCCGACGCCGGTGTCCACGTGATCGACGACGCGATCCACGGCTCGGACGCGGTCGCGACCTCGCTGATCCTGTCGAAGGCGCTGGCCAAGCTCGAGGCCGATCTGGTCGTGTTCGGGATGGGCTCGACCGACGGCAGCATGGGTGTCGTGCCGGCGATGGTGTCGGAGCGGCTCGGGCTGCCGGCCGTCACGCTGGGCTCGGAGGTGACCGTCGACGGACAGACCGTGCGGATCCGCCGTGACGGCGACACCGCGAGCGACACGGTCGAGGGCACGCTGCCGCTGGTGCTGTCGGTGTCCGACCAGGCCAACGAGCCGCGGTACCCGTCGTTCAAGGGGATCATGGCGGCGAAGAAGAAGCCGGTCCAGACCTGGTCGCTGGCCGACCTGGAGATCTCCGCCGACCAGGTGGGTGGCGCGAGCGCGTGGACCGAGGTGGTCGAGGTGACCGCCCGTCCGCCGCGCAGCGCCGGCACGATCGTCACCGACGAGGACGGCAGCGGCGCCGCCGAGCTCGTCGAGTTCCTGTCCACCAACAAGTTCCTCTGAGGAGCGATCAGTTCATGTCGAACGTTCTGGTTCTCGTTGACCACACCGGCGGCCAGGTCCGCAAGACCACCGCGGAGCTCCTCACCATCGCGCGCCGGCTCGGCGAGCCGGTCGCCGTCTACATCGGCGACGGCGTGCAGGACGCGCTGCCGGCGCTGGGTCAGTACGGCGCGACCAAGGTGATCGCGCTGTCCGACCCGTCGCTCACGCAGTTCCTGGTGGCTCCGAAGGCGGAGGCGCTCCAGCAGGTCGCGGCGAAGATCGAGCCGGCCGCAATCCTGATCTCGTCGAACGCCGAGGGCAAGGAGATCGCGGCCCGGCTGGCGGTCAAGCTCGATTCCGGCCTCATCACCGACGCCGTGGATGTCGTCGCCGGCGATGGTGGTGCGGTCACCACGCAGTCGGTGTTCGCGGGCAACTTCACCGTCCAGGCGAAGGTCACCCACGGCACGCCGATCATCACGGTCAAGCCGAACTCCGCCACCCCGGAGGCCGCGCAGACGTCGCCCGAGGTGGAGGAGTTCGACGTGACGATCTCCGACGGCGCGAAGACCGCCCGCATCACCGACTCCAAGCCCCGCGAGGCGACGGGGCGCCCCGAGCTCACCGAGGCCGCGATCATCGTCTCCGGCGGCCGCGGCACCGGCGGCGACTTCGGCCCGGTCGAAGCCTTCGCCGACTCCCTGGGCGCCGCAGTCGGCGCCTCCCGCGCCGCCGTGGACTCGGGTTGGTACCCGCACGCCTACCAGGTGGGCCAGACCGGCAAGACCGTCTCCCCGCAGCTCTACGTGGCGGCAGGCATCTCGGGCGCTATCCAGCACCGAGCCGGCATGCAAACCTCGAAAACCATCGTCGCCATCAACAAGGACCCCGAAGCCCCCATCTTCGAACTGGTCGACTTCGGCGTAGTAGGCGACCTCCACAAGGTCCTCCCCACCGCCACCGAAGAAGTAACCAAACGCAAGTCCTGACCCCACCCGGCACCCCGGGCACCCTCACCCGAACCAGTGCGGGTGCCCGGCAGGTCGGACGGGGTTGAGGGTTGGGTGGCTAGCATGCGGGGGGTGCGGATTTGGGTTAGTGGGGCTCGGGGGAAGTTGGGGAGTGAGGTCTGTCGGCAGTTGGTTGCCGAGGGCTATGAGGTGGTCGAGGCAGACCTGGTGGGACCGGGGGCGGTCGACCTGAGTGACCGGGAGGCTGTGGCGCGGTCGCTGCGTGGGGTGGATGCGATCGTGCATTGTGCCGGGATCGCGAGTCCGGAGAACATCACGCCGGTGCGCCTGCTCGAGGCCAACGCGCTCACGACGTTCAACGCGCTGGAAGAGGCGTGGGCGCAAGGCATCCGGACGGCCGTGCTCGCTTCAAGCGGGTCGATCTACGGCACCGCGTGGTCACCGGAGGAGATCGGCACTCCGTCGGTGCCGATCGATGAGGAGACCGCACTCCGATACGTCGATCCGTACGCGCTCACCAAAGACGTGCTCGAGCGCATGGGCGAGATGTACGCGCGCCGCGGCATGCAGGTCACCGCCCTCCGTTTCCACTGGATCCTGACCCCCGACGAAGTACGCCGGTACATCGCCGACGCGCCGCCTGAGGACAACCGCCGCAACCTCTGGGGGTACGTCGATCTCGCCGAGGCGGCTCGGGCCTGCGTGCTGTCCCTGCAGCCACGCACGGCCGCCGAACGCTACGAGACCTTGGTGATCGCCGCCGAGGACACGGGCATGGAGCAGCCCACCGCCGACTTGCTCGCGCGCTACTCACCGGACACCGTGGTCACCGGGGACCTCTCCGGCACCCAGTCGCTCTTCGACTGCCGTCGCGCCGCCGAGGTGATCGGCTGGACCCACCACAGCCGTTGGCGAAACTAGCTCGGGAGGTTCGATGGAGGAGCGGCCTTGGTATGCGGACGGGCTGGATCCGGAGGAGTTGGCGTTCCAGCGCCTGTACGGGCCGTGGAAGGTGTCGACGCCGGCGGATGCGCAGGAGTTGATGCACGGGTTCGACGGTGACTGGTGGATCACCGGTGGATGGGCGATCGAGGCCTTCACCGGCGTACGGCGGGAGCACGAGGACGTCGACGTATCACTCTGGCGCCGCGACATCGAGAAGCTCCGCCTTCAGCTCAGTGACCGCTACGACCTGTGGTCCAACGCGGGTGGGCGGCTGCGGCCGCTGACCGATGAGCGGCCTGAGCAGCCCGACGATGCCGACCAGATCTGGTTGCGGCGGCATGCGCTGGCGCCCTGGGAGTTCGACCTCCAGCCGAACCCGGACCGCGACGGCCGCTGGGTCTTCCGCCGTGATCCCAGTCTCGACTACGCCCTCGACGAGATCACTTGGCGGGCACCCGACGGCATCCGCTACGTCAACCCCGAACTGGCGATCGCCTACAAGGCCCGCCTCGGCCGCCCGAAAGACGAGCGCGACCTGGAAGCAACGCTTCCCCTCCTCACCCCAGACCGCCGCACCTGGCTGGCCGACATGATCGACCACCTACACCCCAACCACCCCTGGCCACCCCGCATCCGCGCAATATCAGCCACCTGAGACCACCCAACTGACCGGCGGGGCAGGCGACCCGGCGCCCGCGCAGCACCCGCGGCCTGACCGGCAGGCGGGTGCGGCACGGCGCTTCAGAGCCAGACTGGGCGGCGGGAATCTGTCCCGGTGCCGTAGTCGGGGTCTCCGCCGCGGACGAGGAGCCAGTGGGCGGTGGCCCGGGCCCGGTAGAGGCGCAGCTCGGCCGGAGGGCGGAGTTCGTCGACACCGTACGCGCGGAGTTCTGGATAGCGCGAGGTGTACAAGGCGGCGCACTGATCGAGTTCGTCGTCCGGGACGAGTTCGGCGCGGGCCCGGAAGTACACGGCCGAGGCGCCGCCGATGCGGACGCTCGAGTCGAAGATCGCGATCGTGACGTCCGGAGCGGCCGCGATGTTCTGTGAATGCAGGGCATCCGGTGACGACGCCCAGTAGAAGTCGTCGTGGCCATCGGGCGTGAAGTAGACCGGCGTGACCCAGGGCAGACCCTCAGCGTCGACCGTTCCCAACGTCATGTACTTGTTGGCTTCGATGACCGCCGCCGCGCGCCGGTCGAGAGTCTCTTGCGACATCACTTCTCCTGACGGACTACGTCGTACGTGAGATGGGTGGCGTTCGGCGTACTCACGGTGTCGCGCTGGACCAAGCGGATGGGCGGGATCGTGGTCCGCTCGAACAGCGGAGTGCCGTCTCCGAGGACGATAGGCGCCAGGTGGATCCGCACCTCGTCCACCAGGCCGGCGTACAGGTACTGCCGGCAGAGGTGACCGCCACCCATCACCACCACGTCCTTCGCGCCCGCAGCGGCCCTCGCCGACTTCAGCGCCGGCACGATCCCGTCGGTCTCGAAGCGGAACCGGTCACCGAGCCGCACCCGCGCCGGTCGATGGGACGTGACCACGAAGACCGGCGGCGCCGCGTCATCACGCTCCCAGCCCTGCGGTCCGTCGATGACGTCGAACGTACGGCGTCCCATCAGCACCGCGCCGACCTCGGCGAACAACTGGTCGAGCACCTTCCGGTCGGCCTCGGCCGGATCGGCAACCCAGTCGTGCAACGGTTCGCCTCCGATCCCGAGACCGTGCGCGAGGTCGGCGCCGGGGGCCGTGACGAAGCCGTCCAGCGACATCGTGATGTCCAGAAATACGCGTCCCATGGTGTTCTCCCATCAACGAGGTTGTGGGCACCAGCCTCCGAGCCGGCGGCACGGAAAGTCGTCCGTGCCGAGCACGGAAGCACCACGGAAGCACCACTGATGACGGCATGATGGGCGGATGGCTGGTCCGAAGGAGCTGTCCGCGCGGGAGGCCGAGGTCCTCACCGCGCTGGCCGGTGGCCGGTCCAACGCCCAGATCGCTCGGCAACTGCACATCAGCATCCGCACGGTGGAGAGCCACGTCTCCGCACTGCTACGCAAGTACGGCGTCTCGGACCGCCACGAGCTGGCCGGACTGCCCACCGTGGACCAGGGCTTCAGCACACCGACCGGTCCAGGCACCAGCTTCGTAGGCCGCGAGCAGGATCGATCCGAAATCCTGGCCGCCCTCACAAGCAACCGCTTGGTCAGCCTCCTCGGCCCCGGAGGCGTCGGCAAGACCCGTCTGGCCCTCCGCATCGCCGCCGAGGTCGGGGACAACTATCCGTACGGCGGTGCAGTCGTCGACCTCGTCCCGGTGCGGCCCGGGTTCGTTGTCGCGGCAGTAGCCGAAGCACTCCAGGTCAGGGAGCAGCCCCCGCAGACCCTGGTCGACGCAGTGCTCGATCGCCTCAAGCGTGGCCGGACCCTGCTTGTCCTGGACAACTGCGAGCACGTAGTGGCGGACGTGGGCAGTCTGGTCGCCCGCATCCTCGCCGAGGCTTCGGAGACCGCCGTACTGGCGACGAGCCGGGAACGGCTCGGTGTGGCGGGGGAGCGGCCACTACAGCTGGGTCCGCTCAAGCTGGGCGCCGAGGCCGAGCAACTCTTCCGCGACCGCGCCGCACTGGTGGCACCGGAGCTCGCCGACGACGCCGTCCTCGCGGCGAAGGTGTGTGCCGAGCTGGACGGCGTACCGCTGGCGATCGAGCTGGCAGCCGCCCGTGCTGGCTCACTCGGGCCGGATGGCTTGCTGGCCGCGCTCGACGACCGCCTGCGGTTGCTGGCCGGCGGGCGTGGGCCGAACGAGCGGCATCACTCGCTGGCACAGGTGATCGGCTGGAGCTACGACCTGCTGGACGACGCCGAGCGGGCTCTGTTCCGTCGGCTCGGAGTCTTCGTCGGTGGATTCGACCTTGCCGCTGCGTCCGCTCTGACGCCGGCGACCGGGAAAGCCGAGCTGAGCGACCTCCTCGGACGGCTGACCGACAAGAGCCTGCTGCATCGCGGTCAGTACGCCGGCACGAGCAGATGGCGGATGCTCGACACAGTCCGCGCGTTCGCCTTGGACGAGCTGGACCGATCCGGTGAGTACGACGAGGTCGCCGTACTGCATCTGGCGTGGGCCGACAGCACCGCCGCACACCTCGAGACCAGGCTGGAAGCCGGTGACGATTGGCAGACCGAGTTCGACCAGGTCACCGCTGATCTCCGCGCTGCAGTCCGCCACACAGAGGCATCCGGGACCGACCTGCGCCGGTTGGCCCGCCGGCTTGCGCACCTGACGTTCGCACGGAAGCGCTTCATCGAGGCGCACGACCACTACCTCACCGCCGCGGCCCACGCCGCCGACGCAGCCGAGCTGTACGACGACCTCCGCGACGCGGCCGACGCCACCCTCGTGGTCGCCGACGGCACGGAGTCCTACCACCTCATGCTGCGGGCAGCGGAACGCGCCGCCGCCGAGCACAACCACCAGCTCGAGCAAGAGGCCCTCGCCAACGCGGTCACCATCATCAACCGGTACGAGGTCGAAGAACCCATCCCGGCCGACCGCGGTGCCGGTCTGCTCGCAGCGGACGCCGACACCGTTGCCGTCCGCATCGCCCGCGCCTGGATCGCCCGCTTCGATATCCCGTCGGCCGAGGCTGCCGTCGCAGCGGCCCGCTGGTCCAAGGACCCGCTGGCCATCATGAACGCGCTCGACGCGTACGGCACCGCCGTCGGTGGCGTCGGCCGTCTCCACGACGCCCGCGAGGCTGCGAAGGAACGACTCGCGCTGGCGGCGACCCTGCCCGAGCACGACCCCCGAGCGGTCGCGGAGATCGTCGACGCCTACCACGTCGCCTCCACGACCGCGGTGGCGTCCGGTGAACTGACCGAGGCGGTTCGGCTGGCGCGGCTCACCGACGACCCCGCGCACGTTCACCCGTTCATCACCGCCCCGCGCCAGGTCCGCGCGTTCGCCCTGGCCGGACTGTTCGACGAAGCGGTCGAGGCGGCGGACGTGATGTGGAACGGCTGGCGTGCCGCCGGCTGCCCTCCGCACGCCTGGATGGCATCGGCCGCTTCCTCAGCCGCGCTGGCCCACGGACTGCTCGGCACCGGCCTTGCGTCGGTCTGGCAGGCCCGTGCCCTGGAGATCGCCCGCGTACAGGACCCGGCCGACTCTCCGGCGCTGGCGGCAAACGCTGCCTTCGTCGACGCCCGCCTGACCCTGCACAGCCTCGAAGGCGGCTTGCTGACCTCCAACGTCGCAAACGCGGTCCAGCGGGCTTTCGCGGAGTTTCCCGAGCCGTGGTGGGTCCCGTACGCACGCGCCGCGGGTGCCGAGCTGGCGGTCGTCGCAGGCTTCCACGACGCCCCGCACTACGTCGAACGCGCGGTCACGGAGAACGACTGGTCGGGCGCCGTGCTGCTGCGCGCCGGCGGCCGCCTGACCCGGGACCGGGGCACGCTCGCGGAGGCGGCCGACCGGTTCGAGCGGATCGGAGCACACTTCGAGCACGCCCGTACGCTCCGGCTCCTGTCCCACCGCTGAGGCCCGAGGAGCGGGAACAACCGTGGCGGACATACTCTTGAAACCGTTATGACCTCTCCCGAGCGCCGCACCGTGTACCTGGACCACGCGGCGACCACTCCGATGCTCCCGGCCGCGATCGAGGCGATGACCTATCACCTCGCGCGGACCGGCAATGCGTCGTCCCTGCACGGCTCCGGCCGAGCGGCCCGGCGGACGGTCGAGGAATCGCGCGAGACGATCGCCGAGGCGCTCGGAGCGCAGCCGAGCGAGGTGGTCTTCACCTCCGGCGGCACCGAGGCGGACAACCTCGCCCTGAAGGGGCTGTGGTGGGCCCGGCTGGCCGAGGACCCGCGGCGCCGCCGGATCCTGCTCAGCGGGATCGAGCATCACGCCGTACTCGATCCGGCCATCTGGCTGGGTCGGCACGAGCAGGCCGAGATCGAGTGGCTGCCGGTCGGCGAGCTCGGGCGGGTGCGGCCGGACGACGTACGACGGGCGATCGAGAGCGATCCGGAGAGCGTGTCGTTCGTCACGTTGATGATGGCGAACAACGAGGTCGGCACGCTGCAGCCGGTGGGCGAGATCGCGGCGATCGCGCAGGAGTACGGCGTCCCCGTGCACACCGACGCCGTCCAGGCGATCGGGCAGGTGCCGGTGGACTTCGCGGAGCTGGGGGTGGACGCGATGACCGTGTCCGCGCACAAGCTCGGCGGTCCGTACGGGATCGGTGCGCTGGTCGTCCACAAGGAGACGAAGCTGACGCCGATCCTGCACGGCGGTGGGCAGGAGCGCGACGTCCGCTCCGGCACGCTGGACGCGCCCGCGACCGCGGGGTTCGCGGTCGCGATGGAGCACGCGATCAAGCACCAGGCGGACGAGGCGCGCCGGCTGACCGAGCTGCGGGACGCGTTGATCGACGGCGTGGTGAGCACGGTCGAGGGCGCCAAGTTGTCGGGTGACCCGGCGGACCGCTTGCCCGGTAACGCACACTTGTCCTTCAGCGGCTGCGAGGGCGACTCGCTGTTGCTGCTGCTCGACGCGCGCGGGATCGAGGTGTCGACCGGGTCCGCGTGCAACGCCGGAGTCGCCGAGCCGAGCCACGTGCTGCTGGCCATGGGGTACGACGACCAGCGGGCGCGCGGGTCACTCCGGTTCACCCTCGGGCACACCAGCACCCGCGCCGACGTCGACGCCGTACTGGAGAACATCGGACCGGTGGTGGAGCGGGCGAAGTCCGCAGGATTGCAGAACGTGGGAAGGAACACTTGATGCGGGTACTCGCAGCCATGTCCGGCGGGGTCGACTCCGCCGTCGCGGCGGCGCGGATGGCCGAGGCCGGGCACGACGTGGTCGGAGTGCACCTGGCGCTGAGCCGGAACCCGCAGTCGTATCGCAGCGGCGCGCGCGGCTGCTGCACGATCGAGGACTCCCGCGACGCCCGCCGGGCGGCGGACGTGATCGGGATCCCGTTCTACATCTGGGACCTGGCCGAGCGGTTCCACGCCGACGTGGTCGAGGACTTCGTCGCGGAGTACGCCGCCGGTCGTACGCCGAACCCGTGCCTGCGGTGCAACGAGAAGGTGAAGTTCAGCGCCGTACTCGACCGGGCGCTCGCACTCGACTTCGACGCGGTCGCGACCGGGCACTACGCGCGGATCGTGGACACCTCGGACGGCGCTCGCGAGTTGCATCGCGCAGTGGATCCGGCCAAGGACCAGTCCTATGTGCTCGGGGTGCTCACGCAGCAGCAGCTCGCGCACGCGTTCTTCCCGCTCGGGGACACGCCCAAGACGGAGGTCCGGGCCGAGGCCGAGCGGCGCGGGTTGTCGGTGGCGGCCAAGCCGGACAGTCACGACATCTGCTTCATTGCCGATGGCAACACTCCGGGGTTCCTCAGCAAGCAGCTCGGTGAGGCACCCGGTGACATCGTCGATGCGCAGGGCAACAAGCTCGGTGAGCACAAGGGCACCCACGGCTTCACCGTCGGTCAGCGCAAGGGTCTGCGGATCGGTACGCCGGCCGCCGACGGCAAGCCGCGGTTCGTGCTGGACATCAGCCCGGTCGACCGCACGGTGACGGTCGGATCGCGCGAGGAGCTGGCGGTCGCGCAGCTGACGGCGTCGAAGCCGCGCTGGTGCGGTCCTGTGCCGGACTCCGAGCTGCATGTGAAGGCCCAGCTGCGCGCGCACGGCGAAGAGGTCGCCGTCACCGCCCGACTCGAAGGCGATCTCGTCCTGGTCGACTTCGACGAGCCGACCTCAGCGGTCGCACCCGGCCAGGCCGTCGTCCTGTACGACGGCACACGGGTGATCGGATCAGCCACAATCGACACGGTCTCCCGGGCAGCAGCGCAACACGCATGACGACGACGGGCCTGGGGTCGCTGCCGGGTGAGGACATCCGCGAGTGGACGAAGGTGCTGCTCGAGGCGGTCGACATCCCGTTCCTGGCCGAGCTGCCGGCGCGTCCGTACGGCGACATGCTCAGCCGGGCCGTCGCCGTACTGACCGAGCTGGCCGTAGACCTGCAGCCGGCCGGGTGGCGGCTGACCGGCGGGAGCGATCCGCGGGCGAGTCTGGATCAGCGGCGGGCGCGGTCGTTGCTCGCTGAGGATCTGGATGTGCTCGAGGAACTGGCGGACGGCTACGCCGGGCCGTTGAAGCTGCAGCTCACCGGGCCATGGACTCTGGCGGCCACCGTCGAGCGGCCGCGTGGTGACAAGGTGCTCGCGGACCACGGGGCTCGGCGTGACCTGGCCGAGGTGCTGGCGTTGGGGCTGGGGGATCACGTCGCCGAGGTACGACGTCGTGTGCCGGGAGCGGAGCTCGTCGTACAGATCGACGAGCCGGCCCTGCCCGCCGTACTCGCCGGAGCAATCCCGACGGCGTCCGGCTGGAGCAAACACCGCTCGGTCGACGGTCCGGGCGCTGTGGAGCTCCTGAGCCTGGTGACGACCGCAGCACCCAACGTGATCCACTGCTGTGCCGCACGACCGCCGATCGAGGTCTTCACCAAGTCCGGCGCCACCGGCGTCGCCGTCGACATCTCTTTGCTCGGCAATCCCGGGTGGGATCAGATCGCCATCGCCGCCGAGGCCGGCACGACCCTCTACGCGGGCCTGGTCCCCACCACGGGCACCCTGCCGAACCCCGAGCAGGCCGCGGATCCGCTGATCCGCCGCTGGCGCGAGCTCGGCCTCGACCCGGAACTCCTGAAGAAGGTCGTGATCACACCTGCGTGCGGCCTGGCGGCCTCTCCGTCGCCGGCCGACGCCCGGGCACGATTGGACCTGCTCCGCCGAGTCGTCGACGCAGTAGGCGAAGCTGCAGACGCCTGACCCAATAGTCGGTTCTCGCCGCCGGAGCCAGCCTCTCTCCTGCACAGAAACGTCGGCGGTCGGCTGTAGGTTTTGCTCATGAGCGAGGAGATTCCCGAGAGTACTGCTGGTGAACAGCCTGCTGCGCCGCCTGAGGTGCGGGAGCGGCATGCCGCGCTGAGCAAGGAGATCGAGGACCACCGGGTGAAGTACTACCTGGGCAGCTCGATCATCTCGGACGCGGACTTCGACGAGCTGATGCACGAGCTGCAGGCGATCGAGGAGCAGTACAACGAGCTCCGCACGCCGGACTCGCCGACGCAGAAGGTCGGCATCCCGATCTCCACGCTGTTCACCCCGGTCCAGCACCCGATGCGGATGGAGAGCCTGGGCAACGCGTTCTCCGCCGAGCAGATGGAGGCGTGGGCCAAGCGGCTCGAGCGGGAGGTGACGCTGCAGCAGATTCACGACAGCGGCTTCATCTGCGAGCTGAAGGTCGACGGGCTCGCCCTCGACCTGGTCTACGAGAACGGCACGCTGGTCAGCGGCGCCACCCGCGGCGACGGCCGCACCGGCGAGGACGTGACGCTCAACGTCCGCACGATCAAGAGCATCCCGAACGAGCTGGACGGCAAGGACCTGCCGTCCTTCCTGGAGGTCCGCGGCGAGGTCTACTTCCGCGTCGAGGACTTCGAGGAGCTGAACGCGCAGCTGGTCGAGGCGGGCAAGGACCCGTTCTCCAACCCGCGCAACAGCGCCGCCGGATCGCTGCGGCAGAAGGACCCCAGGGTGTCCGCGAGCCGCCCGCTGCGCTTCGTGGTGCATGGCCTCGGCCGCGTCGACGGCTATCACGTCCGCCGGCTGTCCTTGGCGTACGAGCAGCTCAAGGCCTGGGGCCTGCCGGTCAGTGACCGCGCCCGCAAGGTCGAGACACTCGACCAGGTCAACGAGTTCATCGCGTACTACGGCGAGAACCGGCACTCCGTCGACCACGAGATCGACGGTGTCGTGGTGAAGGTGGACGAGGTCGACCTGCAGCGCGCGCTCGGCTCGACCTCGAGCGCCCCGCGCTGGGCGATCGCGTACAAGTACCCGCCGGAGGAGGTCACCACCAAGCTCCTCGACATCGAGGTGAACGTGGGCCGCACCGGCCGCGTCACGCCGTACGGGCGGATGGAGCCGGTCCGGGTGGCCGGGTCGACGGTCGAGTTCGCGACCCTGCACAACGCGTCGGAGGTCAAGCGCAAGGGCGTCTGGATCGGCGACACCATCGTCCTGCGCAAGGCCGGCGACGTGATCCCGGAGATCCTCGGCCCGGTGATCGACCTGCGGCCCGACGACGCCCACGAGTTCGTGATGCCGACCGAGTGCCCCTCCTGCGGTACGACGCTGCGCCCGATGAAGGAGGGTGATGTCGACATCCGCTGCCCGAACACGAAGTCCTGCCCGGCGCAGTTGCGGGAGCGGTTGTTCCACCTGGCCGGGCGGTCGGCGTTCGACATCGAGGCGCTCGGGTTCAAGGGTGCCGACGCACTGATCAGTGACGGGCTGATCGTGGACGAGGGCGACCTGTTCGCGCTCACCGAGGAGGACCTGGCCCGGAGTTCGTTCTTCACCGTCAAGGCCGGATCCTTGTCGGCGAACGCCCTGCGCCTGCTGGCGAACCTGGAGCAGGCCAAGACCCAGCCGTTGTCCCGCGGCCTGGTCGCGCTGTCCATCCGGCACGTCGGCCCGACCGCAGCGCAGGCGCTCGCGGCCGTGTACGACGACATCGAGGGCATCCGCGCGGCGAGCGAGGAGGAGCTCTCGGAGATCGAGGGTGTCGGCCCGACCATCGCGCACGCGGTGATCGAGTGGTTCGAGGTCGACTGGCACCAGGCGATCGTCGACAAGTGGAAGGCGGCCGGCGTCCAGCTCCGCGAGGAGCGCACCGGCCCGACCGTGGCGCAGACCGTCACCGGCCTCTCGATCGTCGTGACCGGCACCGTCGAAGGCTTCAGCCGGGACGAGGCCACCGAGGCGATCGTGTCGCGCGGCGGCAAGGCGGCGTCCTCGGTCTCGAAGAAGACCTCGTTCGTGGTGGTCGGCGACTCGCCGGGATCGAAGTACGACAAGGCTGTCCAGCTGGGCGTCCCGATCCTGGACGCGGCCGGCTTCCAGGTGCTGCTCGACCAGGGCGCCGACGCCGCCTCCGAGGTGGCCACCACCCCCGACCCCGACAACGCGTAGGCACGTCGCCGGATCGCGTGGATCCAACGGCCGGACTGAGCCGTCCGACTGTTAACTTTGCACGTCCACACGTGGGTCAAAAGGAGCGAATATGACGACGCCGCCGCAGGGACCGTGGGGTCCTGGGCAGCCGGGGGGCCAGCCAGGCGGGCAGCAAGGGGGACAGAGTGCGCAAGGCGGCTGGGGACAGCAGCCTGCCGGCCAGGGTGGTGGCGGCTGGGGTCAGCGCCCGCAGCAACCTCCCCACCAAGGTCAGCCTCCGCAGCAGGGTCGGCCGCCCCAGCAAGGTCAGCCTCCGCATGGCCAGCCCCCGCACGGACAGGCCCCGCACGGACAACCTCCGCACGGGCAACCTCCGCAGCAGGGTCAGCCTCCGCAGCAGGGCGGGTGGGGTCAGCAGCCGGCCCAGCAGGGCCGACCGGGTCCGGGCCAGCCCCAGGGACAGCCCGCGCAGGGCGGCTGGGGCCAGCGCACCGCCCAGCAGCAAGGCGGTCCGTACCAGCAGCAGGCGTGGGGTCCCCAGGGCCAGCAGCCGGGCGGCGGCTGGCAACAGCAGCACGGTGGACAGCCCCAATGGCAGCCGGGTGGCCCTGGCGGCTCCAAGGGCCCCGGTGGCATCAGCAAGGACAAGCTGCCGCTGGTGATCGGCGGCGGTGTCGTCGGCATCGTGCTGATCGGCCTGCTCGTCTTCCTCGGCATCCACGCGTTCGGTGGTGACGACAAGCCCGCGTCCGGGCCGACCACGTCCGAGCAGCCGACCGGCAACCCGACCGACGGCGGCGACAACAACGGCGAGCTCGGCAATGCGACCGGTCAGGCGAAGACGGCGACCGAGAAGCTGCAGGGCCTCGGCTACGGCTGCAGCGACCTGTTCAACACCGCCCAGGGCGCGCACCGCGGCTGCTTCAAGTACGAAGGCGCCACCGAGGCCCAGGCGATCTTCCAGTTCCAGTCGGACGGCACGATCATCGGCGTGGACCTGACGTCGCAGAACGAGGACAACGTCAACAACGCCGCGGTCACCTTCGACGCGGCGCTGCAGGCGCTCGGCAACGACACGTTCGGCGGCAGCGAGGTCAAGAAGGTCCAGGACGCGATCAAGACCGGCCAGAAGTCGCAGAAGGTCGGCAGCACCTGGGGCGAGTTCGAGCTGCGCAACGACGGCGACACCGTGGAGCTGTCCGGCGGCAAGTCCGGTTCGGACTCGCTCGACCTGCCGAAGAAGACCTTCGACACGACCGAGCCGCAGCTGGCCGCGGCGCTGAAGGCGAAGCAGTACGTCTGCACGAGCTCCTGCAGCAAGCAGGTCGGCAAGTACGGCTCGCAGCGGGTGTACTTCTACGCCAGCGAGGGCGAGGGCATCAAGCAGATCGAGATGAGCGCCTCGGGTGATCCCGGCGACGTGAAGAAGGCGCTGCCGGCCGCGGTCAACGACGCGTTCGGGGTGCTGAAGGGCGGGGACGTCGCGGCGCTGAAGTCGTACATCCAGTCGCACAGTGACGGAAAGTCGTCCGCTTCCTACGTGGCCGGATGGCGGGTCGAGATCACCGGCAACGCCTCGGACGACTACGCCTCGCAGCGAATCAACATCTCGTACGAGACGTTCTTCGTCTGAGCGCTACGGTGGATGTCACAGCCGTCGGCCGAGGACAGGGAGGCTGGATGAAGTTCCCCCGGGAGAAGCGGGATCCGCGGACGGTGGCGGCGCCACCGCCCGAGGCCGTCCAGCGCGTCGACGGCGGTGGGGCCTGGGGCCCTACCCAGTTCGATCTCCCGGACCGCAACGGCAGCAACAGTCAGGCGATCCTGATCGTCGCCCTGGTCGGCGTCGTCGTCCTCCTGATCCTGGCCGGCCTCTGGGTCCTCGCCTACTTCCAGTTCACCTAGGCCCACAGCAGAAGCCCCCCGCTCTCCTGGAGCGGGGGGCTTTCGCGTGTCCGGCGTACGGCGCTGCGCGGTCAGGCGGTGGCGCGGATGGTGACGGCGAGGGAGGCGAGGTAGGACAGACGGGCGACCTCGGAGCCGAGGAACTCGGGGCCGCCGCGGCGGCCGATCACCAGGATCCGGCGCTCGGACTCCAGCGGCGCCGCCACGAGCACGGACTCCGAAAGGCCCTTGTGATCCGGTGCTTCGAGCGTCGTTGCCTTCTGCATCGGCAGCCACTGGCCGGCCATGTCGCCGAACTCCGGGGTGGCGCTCGTCTCCAGCGCGACCTTCACCTCACTGCCGGTGCCGTCCAGCAACGCGGCCCAGTCGGCATGCAGCACGGCCGGCGACTGCTCGACCAGGATGTCGATCGCGTCCGCCGGAGCCGATGTCATCTGCTCGACGGCCTCGAGATCCATGTGCAGTCCACCGCCGGCGCCGTACCGCGAGAACCAGATCACTTCGACGTCGGGTACGCCGTTGCACGCGGAGACCAGGCGGTCCGGCAGCACGCCGGGCGGCAGGTCGACCACGATGTCGTCGACGGCGCTGCCGTTCTCCCGCCGGTGCTCGACGATCTCGATCGCGTGGATGTCGGCGTTCACCTCACCGAGCGCCGTCGCCACGGTGCCCAGCGAACCGGGCCGGTCCGGGATGATCAATCGCAGCAGGAACACCGAACGATCATCTCCCAGTCGATCACCATGCGCGTAACGCCCCGTCGCGGCCAATGTTACAGAGCGGAGCCCGAAGACACGCCCGGCCCTCTCGACAGACGATCACGAAGCGTCGTCCGCAGGCCCCTGGGGACAAGGAAACGCGACCGTCACAGCCGCCCACTAGGATGGCTCGGGTGTCACTCAGAACCTCTCTGTGACTCCATCAGCAACTTGCAAGCATTGGATCAGTTCATGCCATCGATTACCCGCGAAGAGGTCGCGCACCTGGCGCGACTGGCGCGGATCGAGCTCACCGATGACGAGCTCGACCACCTCGCGCCACAGCTCGACCAGATCATCACCCTGGTCGGGCAGGTCAGCCAGGTGGCCGCGGACGACATCCCGCCGACCTCCCACGCCCTGCCGCTGACGAACGTGATGCGCGCGGACGAGAACGTGCCGTGCCTCACCCCGGAGCAGGCGCTGTCCGGCGCGCCGGCCGCGGAGGAGCAGCGATTCCGGGTGCCGCGGATCCTGGAGGAGGACTGATGACCGACCTGATCCGTAGGACCGCGGCCGAGCTCGCGGAACTGATGACCTCCGGCCAGGCCAGCTCGGTGGAGATCACCCAGGCGCACCTGGACCGGATCGCGGCCGTCGACAGCGACGTGCACGCGTTCCTGCATGTCGACACCGACGGCGCGCTGGCGCAGGCCGCCGCTGTCGACGCGAAGCGCGCGGCGGGCGAGCAGCTCGCCCCGCTGGCCGGTGTCCCGCTGGCGCTGAAGGACGTGCTGACCCAGGAGGGCGTGCCGACCACGGCCGGTTCGAAGATCCTCGAGGGCTGGAAGCCGCCGTACGACTCGACGGTCGTGAAGCGGCTGAAGGCGGCCGGCATCGTCATCCTCGGCAAGACCAACATGGACGAGTTCGCGATGGGCTCCTCGACGGAGAACTCGGCGTACGGCACCACCCACAACCCGTGGGACCTGGGCCGGATCCCCGGTGGTTCCGGCGGCGGTTCGTCGGCGGCCATCTCGGCGTACGAGGCGCCGCTCGCGATCGGCACGGACACCGGCGGCTCGATCCGGCAGCCCGGTGCGTTCACCGGCACGGTCGGCGTCAAGCCGACGTACGGCGGGACGTCACGCTACGGACTGATCGCGCTGGCTTCGAGCCTGGACACGCCCGGCCCGTGTGCGCGGACGACCCTGGACGCGGCGCTGCTGCACGAGGCGATCGCCGGGTACGACCCGATGGACTCGACCTCGATCAACCAGCCGGTCCCCGCAGTCGTCGCGGCGGCGCGCAACGGTGACGTGACCGGTCTGCGCATCGGTGTGGTCAAGGAGCTCGGCGGCGAGGGATACCAGCCGGGTGTGGAGGCGCGCTTCCACGAGGCGGTCGAGCTGCTCACCAAGCTCGGCGCCGAAGTGGTCGAGGTCTCGTGCCCGTACTTTCAGTACGCGTTGCCGGCGTACTACCTGATCCTGCCGAGCGAGGCCTCGTCCAACCTGGCCAAGTTCGACGCGATGCGGTACGGGCTGCGCGTCGGCGACGACGGCACGAACAGCGCGGAGACGGTGATGAGCCTGACCCGCGAGGCCGGCTTCGGCGCCGAGGTGAAGCGCCGGATCATGCTCGGCACGCACGCGCTCTCGAGCGGGTACTACGACGCCTACTACGGGCAGGCGCAGAAGGTGCGGACGCTGATCGCCCGCGACTTCGCCAACGCCTACGAGCAGGTCGACGTGCTGGTCTCGCCCGCGACGCCGACGACGGCGTTCGCGATCGGGGACCGGATCGACGACCCGATCGCGATGTACAAGAACGACCTGTGCACGATCCCGTCCAACCTGGCCGGCAACGCGGCCGGCTCGTTCCCATGCGGCCTGGCGGACGAGGACGGCATGCCGGTCGGCTTCCACGTGATGGCGCCGGTGATGCGCGACGACCTGTGCTACACCGTCGGCGCCGCGCTGGAGTCGGCCCTGGCCGATCAGTGGGGCGGCGTGCTGATGACCAAGGCTCCGGAGCTGGAGGTGACCCGATGACCGCGACCGTCCTCGAGATCGACGACGCGCTGGCGCAGTACGACCCGGTGATGGGCCTCGAGGTCCACGTCGAGCTGAACACGAGGTCGAAGATGTTCTGCGGCTGCCCGACCGAGTTCGGTGCGCCGCCGAACACGCAGACCTGTCCGGTCTGCCTCGGCCTGCCGGGCGCACTGCCGGTGGTGAACAGGGTCGGCGTCGAGTCCGCGATCAAGATTGGCCTGGCGCTGAACTGCGAGATCGCGGAGTGGTGCCGGTTCGCCCGGAAGAACTACTTCTACCCGGACATGCCGAAGAACTTCCAGACCTCGCAGTACGACGAGCCGATCGCGTACAACGGCTGGACCGAGGTGGTAGTCGACGGCGAGACGTACCGGATCGAGATCGAGCGCGCCCACATGGAGGAGGACACCGGCAAGTCCACCCACGTCGGTGGCGCGACCGGCCGGATCCATGGCGCCTCGCACTCGCTGGTCGACTACAACCGGGCCGGCATCCCGCTGATCGAGATCGTCACCAAGACGATCGAGGTACCGGGGGACAAGGCCGCCGCGGTGGCCCGCGCGTACGTGAGCATGCTGCGCGACCTGCTGCTCGCGCTGGGCGTCTCGGATGTCCGGATGGATCAGGGGTCGCTGCGGTGCGACGCCAACGTGTCGCTGAAGCCGCACGGCTCGACCGTCCTGGGCACGCGGACCGAGACCAAGAATGTGAACTCGTTCCGCTCGGTCGAGCGCGCGGTGACCTACGAGATCACCCGGCAGGCAGCGGTGCTGAACTCCGGCGGCAAGGTCCTGCAGGAGACCCGGCACTGGCACGAGGACACCGGCATCACCACGTCCGGCCGGGAGAAGTCCGACGCGGACGACTACCGGTACTTCCCGGAGCCCGACCTGGTCCCGATCGCCCCGTCGCGCGAGTGGGTCGAGGAGATCCGTTCTTCGTTGCCCGAGGCACCTTCTCTGCGCCGGGTCCGGCTGCAGGAGGAGTGGGGTTTCACCGACCTGGAGATGCGCGACGTCATCAACGGCAACGCGCTCGAGCCGATCGTGGCGACGGTCGGGCTCGGCGTGACGCCGGCCGCCGCGAAGAAGTGGTGGCTGGGTGAGCTCGCCCGCGCGGCGAACGAGTCCGGCCAGGACCTGGACGCGCTGGGCGTCGGCCCGGCCGAGGTCGCCGAGGTGCAGAAGCTGGTCGACGACGGCTCGCTCAACGACAAGCTCGCCCGGCAGGTGTTCGACGGCCTGATCAAGGGCGAGGGCACGCCGGCCGAGATCATCGAGAAGCGCGGACTCGCGCTGGTCTCGGACGACTCGGCGCTGATCGAGGCCATCGACCGGGCGATCGCGGCGAACCCGGATGTGGTCGAGAAGGTCAACTCCGGCAAGCCGGCCGCCGCCGGTGCACTCATCGGCGCGGTGATGAAGGACATGCGCGGCCAGGCCGACGCGGCCAAGGTCCGCGAACTCCTGAACGCGAAGCTGGGGATCTGAGGTAGTCGCCGGACCCCGGGGGGCTCACCCTGGGGTCCGGCGATTCTCAGCTCAGGCGGCGTCCTTCTCGTTCTGCTCCGTACGCCGCTTCGGCTCGTGCTGCGGCGCGTCCGCGATCACCTCGCGCTCGACCCGGCCGTCGTCGATGTCCGCGGCGTCGGCCAGCAGGGTCTGGGCGACGGAGAGCTCCTCGGGCGGGCAGCGCACCTCGTAGCGGGTGGGCACGATCTCGATGGAGACAGCGTCGGGGCGGTTGCGGACGAGTCCCTTGAACAACCCCCACAGCCCACCGATGAGAGCGCCGTACACGAAACCCCACACGACGACGGCGAGACCGGTCAGCGTCGTCTGGGCCACGAGCGTGACGAAGATCGCGGCGAGTACGCCGAGCAGCGCACCCTGCAGCGTCCCGGCACCGGTGAGCCGGGCGACCGGGATGGCTCGCTGTCTCTCGGCTCGCCGGAGCCCGGCGCCGACCACCTCCAGGCTGGCCGCGTCCATCCCGTAACTTCGCAGGTAGCCGACCGTCCGCTGAGCATCCTCGTAGCTGCTCACCGAACCGATCACCCTGCTGGGAACACCGGACACCTGGCCGGTCCGCATACCGATCTCCTCCTCCGAACGCTGGCTTTCCTCCACAAGTACCAGACGGCCAAAGGTTTGAAACGGTTGGCAATCAGCGGCTGATCGTGATCCGGAGGATCCGGTCGTCGCCGCCCCGGGGGTCGCCGCGCCCGTCGGTGTTCGACGTGGTCAGCCACAGCGACCCGTCCGGAGCCACCTCCACGGTGCGCAACCGGCCGTACTGGTTGGTGAAGAACGCCTGCGGCTCGCCGATTCGCTTGCCGTTGGCAACAGGTATCGCCCAGAGCCGCTGCCCGCGCAGCGACGCCATGAAGATGTACCCCTGGGCGAACGCGATCCCGGACGGCGACGCGTCGGAGGTGTGCCACTGGGCGATCGGGTCGGTCATCCCGTCGAGGTGGCTGATCCCCTCGGCGGCCGGCCAGCCGTAGTTCGCGCCGGGCGTGATCGCGTTCAGCTCGTCCCACGTGTTCTGGCCGAACTCGGCTGCGTACAACTGGGTGCCGTCGAAGGCGAGACCCTGAACGTTCCGGTGGCCCTTGGTGATCCACAGGCGACCGTCCGGGTTGCCCGGTGCCGCCTTGCCCTCGGTGGTGATCCGCAGGATCTTCCCGCCCAGCGATCCGTCGTCCTGCGAGTTCGGCCGATCCGAGCCGTCACCGGTCCCGGCGTACAGGAATCCGTCCGGCCCGAACCGCAATCGCCCGCCGTTGTGGATGGCCGCGGAGGGGATCCCTTCCAGGATCACCTGCTGGTCGGACAGCTGGTTGTCCTGGTACGTGATCCGGGCGATCCGGTTGTCGTCCCCGCCGGAGTAGTACGCGTAGATGTACGGCTTCCCCGGATACCCCGGGTCCACCGCCAGCCCGAGCAACCCACCCTCCGCCGACGCGTTCACATCCTCCACGGTGCCGACGTCACTCACCTGGCCGCCGGCGATCCGCTTGATCTTCCCCGAGTCCCGCTCCGCCACCAACGCACTCTTGTCCGGCAGGAACGCCAGGCCCCACGGCACCTGGATCCCGGTAGCCACCGTCGAAGCGACAGTGAGCTTCACGGCACCAGGCTGCACCCCCGTACCGGACGTAGCCGGTGCAGAAGCACTACCAGAACTACTCGGTGTGGCCTCAGAGCACCCAGCCACCAACGCCAGCGCAGTCAACACCACCGCAGCCCGCCCCCGCCGCCTGACAGTCGTCCCGACCACGCCGTCTCCTCTGCTAGTCCTGCCTACTAATACACCGCAGGTCCAACAACGGTTCAGCTGAGCCAGGTGGGGCGGAGGGGGAAGTGGGCGTTGGCGTCGTCGTCGAGTTTTACGGCCAGGACCTGGTGGAGTTGGGTGTTGTTCCGTTCGAAGCCGACGCGGCAGGCGGCCAGGTAGAGGCCCCAGATCTTGGCCGTGGGGTGGCCGACCTCGGCGACGGCCTCGTCCCAGTGGGCGACCAGGTTGTCGGACCAGGCGGCCAGGGTGAGGGCGTAGTGCTCGCGGAGGTTCTCCTCGTGGCGGACCTCGAAGCCGGCGTCCTGGGCCTCGGCGATGATCCGGCCGGAGCCGATCAGCTCGCCGTCGGGGAAGATGTAGCGGTCGATGAACGCGCCGGTGGAGCGGAAGCGGTTGTCCGGGCGGGTGATGCTGTGGTTCAGCAGCCGGCCGCCGGGCTTCAGCCGGTCGAGCAGGAACCCGAAGTACGACGGGTAGTTGCGCACGCCGATGTGTTCGGTCAGGCCGATCGAACTGATCGCGTCGAAGTCGCGCTCGGCGACGTCCCGGTAGTCCAGGAAGCGGACCTCGGCCAGGTGCTCGAGTCCTTCCCGCTTGATCGCCGCGTTGGCCCACTCGGCCTGGGCGGATGACAGCGTGACGCCCAGCGCACGAACGCCGTACTCGCGGGCCGCGTGCCGGACCATGCCGCCCCAGCCGCACCCGACGTCGAGGAGTCGTTGCCCGGCCTGAAGGTCGAGCTTCCGCGCGACCAGGTCGTACTTCTCGTACTGCGCCTCCTCCAGCGAAGCCTCCGCGGTCGGATAGACGGCACACGTGTAGGTCATCGACGGGCCGAGGATCCACTCGTAGAACGTGTTCGACACGTCGTAGTGGTGGTGGATCGCCGCCTTGTCCCGGGCCTTCGAGTGCCGCAGTCCCTCGAAGGTACGACGCCACTTCGGCAGGTGCTCCTGCGGCGGCGGAGGCGGCGGCTTCAGGTGACTCCAGCCGAGCCCGCGGACGATCCGCAGCGCCTCCGCCGTCGTCGGACGCTCGAAATGCACCTGGTTGAGCATCATCCGCATCAGGTCGTACGGATTGCCCTCGTGGATGCCGGTGATCTCCAGATCGCCCATCACGTACGCGCGGACCAGGCCGAGGTCCCCGGGTGCCGTGAGTACGTAGGACAGGCCGCGCTCGGAGGCCAGATGCATGTGGATCGGCGAGTCCTCCGGGCCGGTCGCGCTCCCGTCGTACGCCGTGAACCGGAACGGCAGGCCGGCCGGAGTCACCGTGGTTAGTGCGTCAGCGATCGAAACCTGGGTCGCGAGCGTCGTCATCGGCGCGTCACCGCCTTTTCGTAGAGCCCGGTGAGCCGGGCGTTCGGGTCGTAGCGTTGCTTCACCTCGGTCAAGGCCGGGACGTTGTAGAGCCGGTCGAAAGTGTCTCGGTCGTAGTACGCGTCGGAGTACAGCGATTTGTGCCCGCCGAACTCGGCCACCGCGGCCTCGATCCGCCGGTTCACGTCACCGTCCGAGGCGCCGGCGGCGATCGCCACGGTGCCCCAGAAGCCGACGTTCACATAGGTCTCGCCGGGCTTGAGCGGGTACAGCGGCCAGTCCGCCGACCCACGCAGCCGGAGCGGGCACAGCCAGACCGGCCGCATCCCGACCTCGGCGTCGAACCAGCGCAGGAACCCGGCCAGCCGGTCGACCGGGATCTCCACGTCCTGGACGACGCGTTCGCGATCCGGCCGTCCGCGCCGGCGGTCCAGGCGTGCGGCGAAATGATGCCGGTTCTCGAAGCCGACGATCTTGTGGAAAACATCGCTCCGCCGCCAGCGTCGCGGCCACAGGCGCCGTACCACCGGCTGCTGCGCGCCGAACGCGGCCGAGCACCAGAACCAGTCGGTGTCCCAGCGCCACAGGTAGTCGTGCGCGGTGAGGAAGTCCGTCGGGCGCTGCTGGATCGAGCGGTAGTAGATCTGCTGGCCCGTGTAGTCGCTGGTCCGCACGGCGGCGTCGCTGTTCCGCCCGAGGGTCAGGTACGCCTCCGACGGGCTGAACGCGACCCCGTCGACGAACTGCACCGGCTCCCCGTCGTACGTGCTCGAGGCAACGATCTCGTCGATCGCCGGGGCCAGCTCGTCGAGGCCGAGGCGGACGTGCCGGAGGGCGACGTACGGCGAGATCCGGTCGAGCTCGATCGTCAGCCGGGTGGCGTAGCCGAGGGTGCCGTAGGAGTTCGGGAACATCCGGAACAGGTCCGCGTGCTCACCCTCGGGGCGCGCGGTGACCAGGTCGCCGGCGCCGGTGAGGATGTCGAGTTCCAGCACGGACTCGTGCGGCAGTCCGGCCCGGAACGACGACGACTCGATGCCGAGCCCGGTCACCGCGCCGCCGAGCGTGATCGTCTTCAGTTGCGGCACGACCATCGGGGTCAGCCCGTGCGGGAGCGTGGCCGCGACCAGGTCCTCGTAGGTGCACATGCCCTGGACGTCCGCGGTCCGCGCGGCCGGGTCGACGCTGATCACGCCGGTGAGCCTCGACACGTCGAGGCCGGGGCGCTCGACGTCCGCCCGTGGGCGGAACAGGTTCGAACTGCGCTTCGCCAACCGGACCGGCTCGCCCGGGGGGATCCGCTGGTACGACTCCTTCAACCGCCCTACGGCCTGATCATGCTCGAGCGTCGCCGCCAGATCCGATGTCGAAGGCACCGATCCAGAGTACGACGACGCCCGGTGTCTGGCACGGGTGTTCAAAACTGTCCTCTCACCCGAGTAGGTTCGTGGGCATGGCTGATGTGGTGAAGGCATGGCTGCCCTGGGAGGACCCGGACACCTTCCTCGGCGGGCTGCCCGCGGGATTCGATGTCGACTTCTACGACGGCGGGGAGCGGCCGGAGTCGCTCGCCGAGGTCGAGGTCTACGTGCCCGGATACATGGGTGGCTCCCGGGTGATCGACATCGTCGGCGAGATGCCGGCCCTGAAGGTCGTGCAACTCCAGACCGCCGGGTTCGAGCACGTGCTGCCGCACCTGGCCGAGGGCGTGACCCTGTGCAACGCGCGCGGGGTCCACGACGCGTCCACCGCGGAGCTCGCGGTCGCCCTGATCCTGGCGTCGTACCGGCGCCTGCCGCGGGCCGTCCGCGACCAGGAGAAGCAGCTCTGGCCCAACTCGTACGACGAGGTCGACGACTCACTCGCGGATCGCACGGTGCTGATCCTGGGCTACGGGTCGATCGGGGAGGCGCTGGAGCGGCGGCTGAGCGGGTTCGAGTGTGAGGTGATCCGGGTCGCGCGGCGGGCCCGGGACGGCGTACATCCGATCAGTGAGCTGCCGGAGTTGCTGCCGCGGGCGGATGTCGTCGTCCTGCTGACCCCGGCGACCGCGGAGACGCGCGGGATGGTGGACGCGAAGTTCCTGGCGAGCTTGAAGGACGGCGCGCTGTTGGTGAACGTTGCTCGCGGTGTCGTCGTCGACACCGACGCGTTGCTGGCCGAGCTCGGCACGCGACGGATCAGCGCAGCGCTTGACGTCACCGACCCCGAGCCACTGCCCGCCGGTCATCCGCTCTGGTCGGCTCCGAACGTACTGATCAATCCGCACCGGGGCGGTGCCTCGACGGCGTTCGCGCCGCGGGTGGCGCGCCTGGTGCGAGCACAGCTGGAGCGCTACGCCTCCGGCGAACCGCTGATCAATGTGGTGGCAGGTCCACCACGCTGAACGAGGAGGACAAGGATGTCCGAGGCCGTACTGCTGATCGGGACCAAGAAGGGGCTCTGGATCGGCCGGAGCGATGCCGCCCGCCAGAACTGGACTCTCGACGGGCCGCACTTCGAGATGCAGGGCGTGTACGCCGTGGGCATCGACACCCGGGGTGAGCGGCCACGGATGTTCGCCGGCGGGACCAGCGAGCATTGGGGACCGGCCGTCTTCCACTCCGACGACCTCGGTGCGACCTGGGACGAGCCGCCGGAGGGATCGATCGGATTCCCGGCCGACGCCGACGCCTCACTCGAGCGGGTCTGGCAGATCCAGCCGGGACCGGCCGGTCAGCCGGGTGTCGTGTACGCCGGGACGCAGCCGTCGGCGCTGTGGAAGTCGACCGACGGGGGAGTGACGTTCGAGCTGGTCCGCGGGCTCTGGGACCATCCGCACCGCAAGGAGTGGGGCGCCGGCTTCGGCGGTCAGGCGGTGCACACGGTGCTGCCGCATCCCACCGATCCCGATCAGGTCAGCGTCGCGATGTCGACCGGCGGGGTCTATCGGACGGCCGACGGCGGCGCGTCGTGGGCGCCGGCGAACCACGGGATCCAGGCGAAGTTCTTCCCCGACCCCTACCCGGAGTTCGGTCAGTGTGTGCACAAGCTGGCCGCGCATCCCGCCGTACCGGAGCGGATGTTCGCGCAGAACCATCACGGCGTCTACCGGTCCGACGACGGTGGGGCGATCTGGAAGTCGATCGCGGACGGGCTGCCGTCGGACTTCGGGTTCCCGATCGCGGTGCATCCGCACGAGCCGGCGACGGTGTACGTCTTCCCGCTGATCGCGGACGGCAACCGGATCCCGACCGAGGCCAAGTGCCGTGTCTACCGCTCCCGCGACGCCGGGGCGACCTGGGAGCCGCTGACCACGGGTCTGCCCGATGTGTCTTACGTCCCGGTCCTGCGCGACGCCCTCACCACCGACACCGCCGACCCGGCCGGTGTGTACGTCGGCACCCGCGACGGCTGCGTCTACGCGAGCGCCGACGCCGGTGACACCTGGGTCGAGGTGGCACGTCACCTGCCGGATGTGCTCACCGTGCGCGCCGCGGTGATCTGATGATCTCCGTCCGCCTGCCGACCGTCCTCCGGCCGTTCGCGGGCGGAGCCGAGTGCGTCGAGGTCGACGGCTCCACCGTCGCCGAGGCCTTCGCCGCCCTCGACCCAGTGCTGCGCCGGAGGTTGACCGACGAGCAGGGCGCCGTTCGCCGGCACGTCAACATCTACCTCCACAACGACAACATCCGTGACCTCGACGGCCTCGGCACGCCCCTCCAAGACGGAGACGAACTCCTGATCCTCCCCAGCGTCGCCGGCGGCTGACACCGGGCCCGACTGTGCGCGTGACGGGCAGCGATCGGGTGGTGGCGTAGGGGTGTGCTTCGGGGGCGAGGGGTTGTGACCGGGTCGGGGCCCGGCTTACTGTCGGCGGAGGGGTCGACGGCGGGGCCGTCGCCTGGGGGGCGCCTGGGGGAGGGGGCCCTGTGCACGCGTTTCTGGATCGTCTCGGCCGGGGGGCCGCGCGGTTCCACTGGTTCGTGATCGCAGGCTGGCTGGTGCTGGTCGTCGGATTGTTTGTACTGCGGTCCGCGTTCGGCGGCACGTACGTGAACAACTACACGGTCCCGGGCAGCGAGTCGTCGGCCGGACTGAACATCCTGAACAAGGACTTCGCCACCGCCGGCGGCTACTCCGGTTCGATCGTCTTCCACGCGAAGACCGGCACGGTCTCCCAGCAGGCCGACGCGGTGAAGACGTCGATGGCCGCGGTCGCCAAGCTGCCGGACGTGGTCTCGGCCGTCGATCCGCTGGCGACGTCACAGACGGCGTACATCTCCAAGGACGGCAGCATCGTCAACGCTCCGGTCTCGTTCTCGGTGGTGCCGGCGTCGCTCGACAGCAGCTACGTCGACAAACTGGATGCCGCCGTCCAGCCGGCCAGGGCCGCCGGGCTGCAGGTCGAGTACGGCGGAGGCGCCGGCCAGATCGGGAAACAGGCGGACGACACACTGTCGGAGACCATCGGCCTCGCGCTGGCGCTGTTGTTGCTGTTCCTGATGTTCCGGTCCATCGTCGCGGCCGGACTGCCGCTGATCGCCGCGATCTTCAGCGTCGGCGGCGGGCTGGCCATCCTCGGTCTGCTCGCGGCGGTGAAGGACTTCCCGGTGTCGGCGCCGACGGTCGCCACCCTGCTCGGGCTCGGCGTCGCGATCGACTACGGGCTCTTCATGGTGTCGCGCCATCGCGAGCAGCTCGAGGACGGGATAGGAGTCGAGGAGTCGGCCGGTCGCACGGAGTCGACGTCCGGTGCGGCCATCCTGGTCGCCGGCGGGACGGTCGTCATCGCGATCCTCGGCCTCTACGTTTCCGGCGTACCGTTCGTCGGCGCGCTCGGTCTGTCCTCGGCCATCGTCGTCGCGGTGACCGTGCTGGCGGCGCTGACCCTCATCCCCGCCATGCTCGGCCTGGCGAAGTTCCTCGTCCTCAACCGCAAGGACCGGCACCATCTGGTGGAGGAGCGGGAGCTCGAGGCCGGGCTCCCGGACGAGCGAGCCGTGGCGGAGCACCGGGCGGAGGAGCGCGAGCAACGCGACCTCAAGCACGAGCAGAGCGCGTTCGCCCGCTGGGGGCGCAGGGTGAGCGATCGGCCGTGGCCCTACGGCATCGCCGCCACCCTCGTGCTGCTCATCCTGGCCATCCCACTGTTCTCGATGAATCTGGGCCAGCTCGACGCCGGCACCGATCCGGCGGCGGACTCGAGCCGGAAGGCGTACGACCTGATCGCCCAAGGGTTCGGCCCGGGTGCCAACGGTCCGCTGACGGTCGTCGTACAGCTCCCGTCCGAGAGTTCGACCGACAAGCAGACGTTGCTGACCGGCCTCACGTCCACGCTACAGAAGACCGCCGGGGTGGCCGCCGTCCAACCGGCGACCATGAACAGCGCCGGTACGACGGCGATCATCACCGTCATCCCGACCACGTCACCGTCGTCGGCGGAGACCGAGGATCTGGTCAACCGGATCCGCGACGACGTACTCGCGGGGCAGCAGGAGCCGACCTTCGTCGTCGGCACCACCGCCGGGTACGTCGACTTCACCGAGAAGGTGGCCGGGCGGATGCTGTGGCTGATCGGCGCCGTGGTGCTGCTCGCGTTCCTGCTGCTCACCGTCGCCTTCCGCTCGCTGCTGATCGGGGTCAAGGCCGCGATCCTCAACCTGTTGTCGGTCGGCGCCGCGTATGGCGTGATCGTCGCGGTCTTCCAGTGGGGCTGGGGATCCTCCCTGGTCGGGATCGACGAGAAGGTGCCGATCCCGTCGTTCGTGCCGATGCTGATGTTCGCGATCGTGTTCGGGCTGTCGATGGACTACGAGGTGTTCCTGCTGTCCCGGGTGCACGAGGCCTGGATCGCGACGAACGACAGCCATCGCGCCGTGGCGATCGGGATCGGCGCGACCGCGCGGGTGATCACCACCGCGGCGGCGATCATGATCGTGGTCTTCCTGAGCTTCGTCCTCGACGACGATCCGACGGTGAAGATGCTGGCGGTCGGCATGGCCGTCGCCGTTCTCATCGACGCCAGCATCGTCCGGATGATCCTGGTCCCGTCCGTCATGACCCTGCTCGGCGACCGGGCCTGGTGGCTGCCGGGCTGGCTCGACCGCATCATCCCCGACATCCAGCTGGAAGGCGGTCCGCAGCCGGCCCCGGCCGAGCGCGAGCCACCGAAGGTCGACGTCGCCTGATCAGTGCCGGAACAGCCGGACGCCGGTCGGCGACCAGGTGATGCCGCGAACGGCGCACGCCTCCGCGATCTCGTCCGACCGGATGGACCCGCCCGGCTCGGCGATGTGCGCGACGCCGTACCGGTGCGCTTCCTCGACGTTGTCGACGAAGGGGAGCGCACCGTCGGACACCATCGACACATCCGCGAGCACTTCGGATGAACGGCGGACCCACCACGCGGCAGCCTTCTCGCCGGCGAGGCGGGTGCAGTCGACCCGCGACTGCTGCCCGGCGCCGACGCCGATCGTCATGCCGTCCTTGACCATCGCGACCGTGTTCGACTGCGTGTAGCGGACAACGATCAGCCCGAGCAGGAGATCCCGGGCCGCCGCGTGCGGCACCGCGGGATCCAGCAGCTCACGAGTCAGCGGTACGTCGTCCCGCCGCTGAGTCAACCGCAGTCCGTAGAGCTCGCGAACCTCCTCCGCCGGCGGCTCGAACACCGGGTCCGCCTCCAGCACCAGAAAGCTCCCACGCTTCTTCGCAGCCAACGTCCCGACCACGCCCTCGTCGTACCCGGGCGCGATGATCCCGTCCGACACGACACGCTTGAGCACCCCGGCGAGCTCCTCGTCGACCGGATGCGAGACGGCAACGAAGTCGCCGTACGACGACTTGGGATCGGCATCGCGGGCACGCAGGTAGGCGCCGGCCACGCCTTCACTAAGCGCCGTCCCGGCGGGCGACACATGCTTGTACGACGCAGCCGCCGGAACGCCGAAGGCACCGGACGCCTCGCGGACGAGCTGCCACCCGGTCAGCGCATCCAGGACGTTGATGTACGACGGAACGCCCGACACGACTGTGAACGGGGAGCCGCCGAGAGCCGTCATCGTGGCGGGCTGGTGGGGATTCATGCCATAGCGCATCAGGAGCCTCCGAAACGAGAGCCGGAGGCGCCCAGGCGGACGACGCCTTGTTCACAACCCGCTCCCCGGTGGTACTCCACCCTCGCCAGTCGCGGTCTACGGACAGCTTAGTCGCGCCAGCTGCCGGTCCAGTCATAGAGCGCAGCGGTGGTCGCGTACTCGCGGAGGTACGCGATGCGACCCTGGTCGAGTCGCGCGATCGTGGCGCCGTCGAACGCGCCGGGTTCGCCCTTCCACGTGCACTCGAAGCGCCACTCGACGACCAGCGTGTCGCCGGCCGCTGCCGATGACGTGATCTCCCAGGCGTCGACGGTGCCGCCGGCACCGAACCAGGCGTTCATCCACTGCTCGACCCGCGCCTTGCCCCGATAGACCGGCCCATACGACTCGATCACCACGCAGTCGTCGGTCAACGTGTCCAGAACGGCCGCGATGTCGTGCCGCCGCCACCCGTCGACGTACGCCTCGAGTCGGGTGCGACCGCTGTCGGTCGGCGGGTGACTGATTCCGGTCATGTCGGCCTCCTGTCACGGCAGTCTGGTGACCGCGCCGGTGGGATCGGATACCAAGGGTCACGACGCACCGGATCGGTGCCTATGGCAAGACATCCGCACCTGATCGGTGCCTACAGCAAGGATGGTGTACCCGGTGGGGTTTCCACGATCTTTACCGATACCGGCGCTGCTGGCCAGCGGCGCGCTGGCGCTGTCCGGGCTGACTGTTCCAGTCACCGCTACCGCGGCACCGATAGTTGGCGCCCCGGCTCCCGTACTCGGGAGCCCCGCCACAGTGACGTTGCTGACCGGCGAACACGTCACGCTGCGGCCCGGCCCGGACGGGAAGCCACAGGTCGACGTCCAGTCCCGCGACGGTGCGCCGGCGGTCGGGTACGCCGTACGCAACGACCACGGCCGGATCAGCGTGATCCCGCACGACGTGGCGAGCCTGGTTCCCGCCGTACTCGACCCTGCCCTGTTCGACGTGACCGGCCTCGTCGAGATGGGGTACGACGACGCGCACCGCGCAGACCTGCCGGTGATCGTGCGGGAGAGCGCCGGCGCGCGGACGATGGCGAGCGGCGGCTTCACCTCGACGCGCACGCTGGCCAGCATCGGCGCGACCGCCGGCCGGATCGAGAAGTCCCGGGCGACAGCGTTCGGTTCGGCCCTGACGGCCGCCCGGTCGCCTCGGCCGGCCAAGATCTGGCTGGACACAGCCCTGCACGGTGACCCTGGGCCTGAGCGGCGCCCGGGACCGACGAGCAAGACGCCGCCGAGTAGCGGTTCCAAGGCCGCAGCGGCACCGCTGGACGGATATCTGAAGCAGGTGCAGGCGCCGACCGCGTGGCGCCGCGGCCTCGACGGTCACGGCGTGAAGGTCGCGATCCTCGACTCCGGCATCGACACCGGCCACCCGGCACTCGAGGGCAAGGTGACGGCCAGCGAGGACTTCACCGGCGAAGGCCCGCAGGACGACTTCGGTCGCGGTACCCAGATCGCGTCGCTGGTGGCCGGCAACGGTGCCGGGTCCGACGGCGCCCGGAAGGGCATCGCACCCGGAGCCGAACTGATCTCCGGCAAGATCCTCAACGCGGCCGGCGAGGGCACCGTGTCCGGGCTGATCGCGGCGATGGAGTGGGCCGTCGGTCAGCACGCCGACCTGGTCAACGTCAGCCTCGGCGCCCGCGCCCCGATGCAGGGTGACGACCTGCTGGCCGACGCGGTCGACCGGCTGACGGAGCAGAGCGGAGCCCTGTTCGTGGTCGCGGCCGGCGACGACGGGGACTTCCTCTACGCCACGCCGTTCTCGGTCGAGACGCCGGGTACGGCTGCCTCCGCGTTGACAGTGGGCGCGCTCGACCCTGCCGGCAACCGGGCCCGGTTCACCAGCATGGGCCCGACGTACTCCTGGCGGCAGAAGCCGGAGATCGCCGCACCCGGCACCGGCATCCTGGGCGCCCGGGCCGGTGCCCGCGACGGCGACCTGTACACAATGGGCCTCGGCACCTCCCGGTCCACGCCGCTGGTGACTGCGGCGGCTGCGTTGCTGCTTCAGCAGCACCCGGAGCTGACCTGGCAGCAACTGAAGGCGCGGCTGAGCAGCAGCGCTGCCGAGAGCACCGGTGTCTTCACGGGTTGGTACGGCAGCGGACAGGTGAACCTGGACATCGCGACATCCCCGACCGGCCTGGTGCCGAACGTCGGTGTGGTCGACTTCGGGCCGATCCGGCACCCTGACAACTCCCCGCAGAAGCGCACTCTCACGTTGTCGAACCCGAGCGCCGAGCCGGTCACGCTCACGTTCGCTGACCAGGAGGTGACAATCTGGAACAAGCAGGCACCCGCGTCCACGGTGACCGTGTCACCGGCCACCCTGACCGTGCCGGCCGGTGGGACCGCCGCCGCCACGGTGACCTTCGACCCGACTGGTCTGAGCGACGTCGTCGGGCAGTGGACCTCGATCGTCGACAACATCTGGGAGGGTGCGCTCGACGTCATCGACAGCGCCGGGAAACGGCGCCTGCGGCTGGCCCTGAACGCCTATGACGAGCCGCCGATGTACGACGCCTCGGTCCGGGTGCTCGATCGCAACGGCAAGCCGGTCTCCGGTGGCTACGTGAACGTGTTCAACAGCAGTGACGGCCACTTCAACCAGTTGTTCCTCGACGACCAGGGCCGTGCGACCAACCGGATCACGCCGGGCGTGTACATGGCCTACAGCTTCGTGCCCACGGGTGACACAACGACGTTCGCCATCGAGTCGAACCTCACCGTCACCGGGGACACCTCGTTCACCCTGGACGCTCGCAAGGCGATCCGGATGACGGCTCCCGCAGTCGAGGGCCAACCGACCACGATCACCGAGGGCGCGATCGCTTACACGCGTGGCAAGGGCAAGGACGAGTGGCAGGCGGACATTCTGCCGGTGACAGCAGCTGATCTCGCCGCCGGACGGATCTACGTCACGCCGACGACAGCTCCCGAGACCGGATTCGCCGAAGCGGTGACCCGGTGGCAGTTGCAGCCGACCAAGAAGACCCACAGCGACACTCCGGACGTGTACGAGGTCTACCAGGCCGCGAACCGTTTCACCGCACCGTTGGTGAAGCCGATCGACCGCAAGGCCGTCCGCGACATGGCCCGGATCGAGACCGGCTTCGGCGCCGCCTGGGGCGGCGACGACCGTTTCGTCGACCGCGGCATGCAGAGCCCGTTCACCGGGATCGGCTGGGCGAGCCGTCGGTCTGTGCCGACGCCCTCACGCCAGGTCGAACTCTTGTCCGCCGGTCCAGGAGTCGCCTGGTGGCAGTGCGACAAGGTGCCCGCGACCGGCAAGTCTCCCTTGTGCGACGAGCCCCGGACGTACCAGCGGGGTGAGAAGGTCGGTGCGGTGCTCGGCACCGCGCTGCATCCGCAGATCACCGGTGCAAGCCTGAGTAGCGGGGAGTTCGGCCTGCAGATCGGGCTGGCCGATGCCAACCACGTCGGCATTTTGGACGAAAACGTGGTGGGCGGACTGCGGCTGGCGCTGTACCGCAACGGCGAGTTGGTCGGCGACGTTCCGGGTCTGACCGAGATCTTCGAGGTGCCCACGGGCCCGGCACGCTGGCGGGTGGAACAGAGCTGGAAGACCGACAAGGTCCCGGCGTCAGGGGAGGCGAAGACCACGTGGGAGTTCGCCGCGACCTCGCCCACTGATCCGGGGGCGGACATGGTGCAGCCGCCGATGATCCGGCCGGCCTACAACCCGGATGTAGCGCTCGACGGCAGTGCACCGGCCTGGCGCCCACTGCCCTTCGATCTGAACGTCGGCTTCAAGTCCGGTGCCAGGGTGGACGTGAAGTCCGCGAAGCTGTGGCTGTCCTCCGACCGCGGCGAGCACTGGACTCAGGCCCCGCTGGCGCGGACCGGGGACGCTTACAAGACCGTAGTCGCGCCGTGGATGCTGCTGCCGGGCAAGACGCTGTCGGTCCGGACCGCGGTGACGGACCGGTCAGGCAACTCCGTGGACCAGACCGTGCTGGACCTGGTGCCCGTGCGCTGAGCCCATAGAGTGAGCTGCATGGTCGATCTGAAGCCACGCAGCCGCACAGTGACCGACGGCCTGGAAGCAACCGCCTCCCGCGGGATGCTCCGGGCCGTCGGCATGGGTGACGACGACTGGGCGAAGCCGCAGATCGGGGTCGCCTCGAGCTGGAACGAGATCACCCCGTGCAACCTGTCCCTCGATCGGCTCGCGCAGGCGGTCAAGGAGGGTGTGCACGCGGCCGGCGGCTATCCGCTCGAGTTCGGCACGATCAGCGTGTCCGACGGCATCTCGATGGGCCACGTCGGCATGCACTACTCACTCGTCAGCCGCGAGATCATCGCCGACTCGGTCGAGACCGTGATGGAGGCCGAGCGGCTGGACGGGTCGGTCCTGCTGGCCGGCTGCGACAAGTCGCTGCCCGGCATGCTGATGGCCGCGGCCCGGCTCGACCTGGCCGCGGTCTTCCTGTACGCCGGTTCGATCATGCCGGGCAGGCTCGGCGACAAGGACGTCACGATCATCGACGCGTTCGAGGCGGTCGGCGCGTGCCTGCGCGGCCTGATCACCCAGGACGAGGTCGACGCGGTCGAGCGGGCGATCTGCCCCGGTGAAGGCGCCTGCGGTGGCATGTACACCGCCAACACGATGGCCGCGTCGGCCGAAGCCCTCGGCATGTCGCTGCCCGGTTCGGCCGCGCCGCCGGCCGTCGATCGCCGCCGCGACGGCTACGCCCGCAAGTCCGGCGAGGCGGTGGTAGGCCTGCTGCGGAAGGGGATCACGGCACGCCAGATCCTGACCAGGGAAGCGTTCGAGAACGCGATCGCGGTAGTGATGGCGCTGGGCGGGTCGACGAACGCAGTCCTGCATCTGCTGGCGATCGCCCGCGAGGCAGAGGTGGATCTGACGCTGGAGGACTTCGCCAGGGTCGGTAGCCGAGTTCCACATCTGGGAGACCTGAAGCCGTTCGGTCGCTACGTGATGACCGACGTTGACCGCGTCGGCGGCATCCCGGTGGTGATGCGCGCGCTGCTCGACGCCGGCCTCCTGCACGGCGACTGCCTCACGGTCACCGGCAAGACCATGGCCGAGAACCTCGTCGACATCGCGCCGCCCGACGTCGACGGCACGATCATCCGCGCGCTCGACAAGCCGATCCACGGCACCGGCGGCATCACGATCCTGCACGGATCGCTCGCCCCGGAGGGTGCGGTGGTGAAGAGCGCCGGCTTCGACTCCGACGTCTTCGAAGGGACGGCGCGAGTCTTCGACGGTGAACGGGCTGCCATGGATGCAGTCGCCGAGCTGAACCCCGGCGACGTCGTCGTGATCCGGTACGAGGGCCCGAAGGGCGGCCCCGGTATGCGCGAGATGCTCGCCGTCACCGGTGCGATCAAGGGCGCCGGCCTCGGCAAGGACGTCCTGCTCCTCACCGACGGCCGCTTCTCCGGCGGTACGACGGGACTCTGCGTCGGGCACGTAGCCCCGGAAGCGGCCGACGGCGGCCCGATCGCATTCGTCCAGGACGGCGACCGGATCACCCTCGACGTGAAGATCCGCACCCTCGACCTCCACGTCACCCCCGAGAACATCGAACTCCGCAGGCAGGGCTGGAGCCCGAAGACCCCGTCCATCACCAAGGGCGTGCTCGGCAAGTACACCCGCCTGGTCGGCTCGGCGTCCCAAGGAGCCGTCTGTATCTAAGACGGTCATCTCAATAAGTGAGACACATGAGCGCCGAACTTGACCCGATCGCGGTGTGTCGGCGAGTGTTGCCTACATGCGATCGATTCTCCTCGTACTTGTGCGGCGCGCCGACTGACGCGACCACAGAGTCGAGCGCGCCCCCTTCAGCCCACCCGGCGGAGGGGGTTTTTTGTTGCCGATGCGACTATCTGCGACCCAGATGAGCAGCGACGACAACCAGGAGCGAGGATGGATCGGTCGCGACAAGCCAATCGTGACAGGACTTAGGGAAGGCACTCATGAGTGAGCAGCTGACCGGGGCACAGGCTCTGATCCGCGCACTGGAACATGCCGGAGTGGACACCGTCTTCGGCATCCCGGGTGGCGCGATCCTCCCGGCGTACGACCCGATGCTCGACTCGACCCAGATCCGCCACATCCTGGTACGTCACGAGCAGGGCGCCGGCCACGCCGCGCAGGGGTACGCCGCCGCGTCCGGCAAGACCGGTGTGTGCATGGCGACCTCGGGTCCCGGGGCGACCAACCTGGTCACGCCGATCGCCGACGCGTACATGGACTCCGTCCCGCTGGTCGCGATCACCGGTCAGGTGGCCAGCGCCGCGATCGGGACGGACGCCTTCCAGGAGGCCGACATCCGCGGCATCACGATGCCGATCACCAAGCACAACTTCCTGGTCAACGACCCGAACGACATCGCCACCACGGTGGCCGAGGCGTTCTACATCGCCTCCACCGGCCGGCCCGGCCCGGTGCTGGTGGACGTGACCAAGGACGCGATGCAGGCGCGGGTCGACTTCCAGTGGCCGACCGAGCTGTCGCTTCCCGGCTACCGGCCGGTGACCCGCCCGCACCCCAAGCAGGTGCGCGAGGCGGCCCGCCTGATCGCCGCGGCCGAGAAGCCGGTCCTGTACGTCGGCGGTGGCGTGATCCGGGCCCAGGCCGACGCCGAGCTGAAGGAGCTCGCGGAGCTGCTCGGCATTCCCGTGGTGACCACGCTGATGGCCCGCGGCGCGCTGCCCGACACCCACGAGCTGCACTTCGGCATGCCGGGGATGCACGGCTCGGTGTCCGCGGTCGGTGCGCTCCAGCGGTCCGATCTGCTCATCTGCCTGGGCGCCCGCTTCGACGACCGGGTGACCGGCCGGCTCGACTCGTTCGCGCCCGAGGCGAAGGTCATCCACGCCGACATCGATCCGGCCGAGATCGGCAAGAACCGCGCCGCCGACGTGCCGATCGTGGGCGACTGCAAGGAGGTCATCACCGACCTGATCGCCGCGCTCCGCACCGAGATCGCGAACTCCGGCCGCACCCCGTCGTACGACGCCTGGCGCCACCAGCTGGAGGCGGTCCGCGGCAAGTACCCGGTCGCGTACGACGAACCCGACGACGGCAGCCTGTCCCCGCAGTACGTGATCGAGCGGATCGGGAAGATCGCCGGCCCGGACGCCGTCTACACCGCGGGCGTCGGCCAGCACCAGATGTGGGCCGCGCACTACCTCCCGTTCGAGAAGCCGCGGCACTGGCTGAACTCCGGCGGCCTCGGCACCATGGGGTACGCCGTCCCGGCCGCGATGGGTGCGAAGGTCGCCCGGCCGGACAAGACCGTGTGGGCGATCGACGGCGACGGGTGCTTCCAGATGACCAACCAGGAGCTGGTCACCTGCGCGCTCGAGGGCATCCCGATCAAGGTTGCCGTGATCAACAACCAGTCGCTGGGCATGGTCCGGCAGTGGCAGACGCTGTTCTACGACAAGCGCTACTCCAACACCGACCTGCACTCGGCCCAGATCCCGGACTTCGCCAAGCTGGCCGAGGCGATGGGCGGCGTCGGGCTGCGGTGCTCCGACAAGGACTCGGTCGACGCCACCATCGACAAGGCGATGTCGGTCACGGACCAGCCGGTCGTGGTCGACTTCGTCGTGCACCGCGACGCAATGGTCTGGCCGATGGTCGCGGCCGGCACCAGCAACGACGACATCCAGATCGCCCGCGACATGGCGCCCAAGTGGGACACCGAGGAACTCTGATGAGCAAGCACACGCTGTCGATCCTGGTCGAGAACAAGCACGGTGTGCTGGCCCGTGTCGCGGCACTGATCTCGCGCCGGGGGTTCAACATCGATTCCCTCGCGGTCGGTCCGACCGAGCACCCCGAGGTGTCCCGGATGACCATCGCGGTCAGCGTGGACGAGCAGCCGCTGGAGCAGATCACCAAGCAGCTGAACAAGCTGGTGAACGTGATCAAGATCGTCGAACTCGAGCCCAGCCAGACGGTTCAGCGCGAACTGCTGCTGGTGAAGGTCAAGGCGGACACCCTGACCAGGGGACAGGTGCTGGAGACCGTCCAGCTGTTCCGTGCGAAGGTGGTGGACGTGGCTCCGGACGCGATCACGATCGAGGCGACCGGCAATCCCGAGAAACTCGAGGCCATGCTCCGGGTGCTGGAACCCTTCGGCGTCCGCGAGCTGGTGCAGTCCGGCATGGTGGCGATCGGCCGGGGCAGTCGCTCCATCTCCGACCGCACGCTGCGGCCGGTCCCGATGCCGCCGCCGCACGTCGCCTCCGGCACCCCGAACGTGCAGGCGCAACCCGTCGACCGAGCAGCACACCACCCGGTCCCCGCGCCTCCGCCGGGGCGCCCCGTGGCCCCGGCGCGTCAGGCCTGAACGCCGTACCCCATTCACTACAGAGGAGAAGAGCCCGAAGTGGCAGCTGAAATGTTCTACGACGACAACGCCGACCTGTCGGTGATCCAGGGCCGCCACGTGGCCGTGCTCGGCTACGGCTCCCAGGGCCACGCCCACGCGCTGTCCCTGCGCGACTCCGGCGTCGACGTCCGGGTCGGCCTGCCCGAGGGCTCGAAGAGCCGGGCCAAGGCCGAGGCGCAGGGCCTGCGGGTGCTCACCCCGGCCGAGGCGGTCGAGGAGTCCGACGTCATCGTCGTACTCGCGCCGGACCCGGCCCAGCGCAAGCTCTACGCGGAGGCCATCGAGCCGAACCTGGTCGACGGCGACGCGCTCGTCTTCGGTCACGGCTTCAACATCCGGTTCGGCTACATCAAGCCGCCGGCCGGCGTGGACGTGTTCATGGTCGCCCCGAAGGGCCCGGGCCACCTGGTCCGCCGCGAGTACACCGAGGGTCGCGGCGTACCGGTGCTGGTAGCGGTCGAGCAGGACGCCACCGGCAAGGCATGGGACCTGGCGCTCTCGTACGCCAAGGGCATCGGCGGTCTGCGGGCCGGCGGCATCAAGACCACCTTCACCGAGGAGACCGAGACCGACCTGTTCGGTGAGCAGGCCGTCCTCTGCGGTGGCGTGTCGGCGCTGATCCAGTCCGGCTTCGAGGTGCTCACCGAGGCCGGTTACCAGCCCGAGGTCGCGTACTTCGAGTGCCTGCACGAGCTCAAGCTGATCGTCGACCTGATCTACGAAGGCGGCATCGCCAAGCAGCGCTGGTCCGTCTCCGACACCGCCGAGTACGGCGACTACGTGTCCGGCCCGCGGATCATCGACGCGTCGGTGAAGCAGCGGATGAAGGAGGTCCTCGGTGACATCACCGACGGCACCTTCGCGGCCCGCTTCATCGCCGACCAGGACGCCGGCGCGCCGGAGTTCGCCGAGTTCCGCAAGAAGAGCCAGGAGCACCCGATCGAGGCCGTGGGTAAGGATCTGCGCGGCCTGATGGCGTGGGTCAAGTCGCACGACGACGACTACGTCGAGGGCAGCGCGGCCCGCTGACCCGAAACAGCACAGGTCCGGGGCACCCAGGTGGGTGGCCCGGACCTGTACTTTTGGCACAATCAGTGACAGTTCTGGGTTGTGCTGAAGATGGGGGGAACCGATGGAGGGGCGCGAGCTGCCGCGGCCGCCCCGGCGGATCCCCGCGGGCGCCGGCTCGTTCACCCAACTCGAGAGCACTACGCCGCATGGCCCGCAGCCGCCACCGCGACAGCCCTGGCTGTTCGGCCGGATTCTGGCCGGTTTCATCGTGCTGCTGATCATCGTCGCGGGCGGCGTGGCCACCGGATGGTGGATCCGGTCACAAAGCGTAGATGCCACGACACCGAAGGTCATTGACGCGGCCGGTCCGGAGGTCACGGACACAGTCGGCCCGGAGGTCATGAAGGCGGCCGGCCAGGCCGTGGTCCGGGTGCTCGCCACGACCTGCGCAGGCACCGGCGAGGCGACCGGCGTCTTGCTCGACGAGGGAGTGATCCTCACCGCGACCTCCGCGATCAGGCAGCCGCTGTCGATCGTGATCGTCACACCCGACAACAAGATCCGGCGGGCCAATCTGCTCGGCAACAGCGCGGACGGGGTCGCGGTCATGAAGCTGGTCGGGTCGCTCGACACGACCCCGCTGCCGCTGGCCGACGGGGATCTCGATCCAAAGGCGGGCCGGGTGCTGATCGGGTATACCGCCTCCGGCAAACAAACGACCCAGCCGATCGGCACGACCGATGCGCCGACTCCGCTGAGCTCGGTCATGAACGCGACCAAACTCGGCGGTCCGTTGGTCGACAGTTCCGGCCGTGTCGTCGGCGTGGTCGTCGGCAACACGGTCCCGGAGAGCGCCATCGTCGGCGCGGACAAGCTCCGCGGGTACGTCGCGCCCGGCTCGACGGGGATCACGGCAACGCTCGGCACGTGCGCCCGTTCCCGCGGCCCGCAGAGTGCGATCGTGCCGGAACTGCAGGTCGCGCGCACCCCGTTGTCCCTGGAGGTCCAGCGGCTGCTCGGCAGGTTCCTGACGCTGGAGAACCGACACGATTTCGAGACGGTGCAGGCGCTGTACTCCAAGCGGCTGGCCAGGTCGCTGACCGTCACCCACGACCGCCAGGGCCACCAGACGTCGTACTTCTTCGGTGCCAAGGTCACCGAGGTGAACCGGTCTGCGAAGAACGGGGCGTTCGCGCGAGTATCGCTCAACGTGCTGTTCTCGCCGATCGCCACAGGGGCGTCGGGCCAGACCTGCAACCGGCTGGACTACCGCTACGAGTTGGTCCGGCAGGGTGGCAAGCTTGTGATCGACAGAGCTGTCGCAATGTCCGATTCGCAGGCCTGCGAATCCGAGTGACCGCGATGCGGGTCACCGCGCGAGCGCTGGAACGGACGCGGTACCATCAACTCAGCGGGCACAGCGCGGTGCTCAGAAGATTCACGAGCCCCTACCGCTTCCAGGAGTGAGATTCCTCCATGACTGACGTAACCCGGCCCGTCGTCCTGATTGCCGAAGAGCTGAGCCCGGCCACCGTCGAGGCGCTCGGCCCCGACTTCGAGATCCGGCAGATCAACGGCGCGGACCGCGCCCAGCTGCTCCCGGCCATCGCCGACGTCGACGCCATCCTGATCCGCAGTGCCACCAAGGTGGACGCCGAGGCGCTGGCCGCGGCCAAGCGCCTGAAGGTCGTCGCCCGGGCCGGTGTCGGCCTGGACAACGTGGACGTGAAGGCCGCCACCCAGGCCGGCGTGATGGTCGTGAACGCGCCGACCTCCAACATCGTCAGCGCCGCCGAGCTCGCGGTCGCCCTGCTGCTGGCCGCCGCGCGCCGCGTCCCGGCCGCCGACCAGTCGCTGAAGAACGGCGAGTGGAAGCGCAGCAAGTACTCCGGCGTCGAGCTGTTCGAGAAGACCGTCGGCATCGTCGGCCTCGGCAAGATCGGCGTCCTGGTCGCGCAGCGGCTGGCCGCCTTCGGCATGAACGTGATCGCCTACGACCCGTACGTGCAGGCCGGCCGCGCCGCGCAGATGGGGGTCCGGCTCGCCTCCCTCGACGAGCTGCTGAGCGTCAGCGACTTCATCTCGGTGCACCTGCCGAAGACCCCGGAGACGATCGGCCTGATCGGCGACGAGGAACTGCACAAGGTCAAGCCCGAGGTCATCATCGTGAACGCGGCCCGCGGCGGCATCGTCGACGAGCAGGCGCTCCACAGTGCTCTGAAGGAAGGCCGCGTGGCCGCCGCCGGCCTGGACGTGTTCGCGTCCGAGCCGTGCACCGACTCGCCGCTGTTCGAGTTCGAGAACGTGGTCGCCACCCCGCACCTCGGCGCGTCCACCGACGAGGCGCAGGAGAAGGCCGGCATCGCGGTCGCCAAGTCGGTCCGGCTCGCGCTGTCCGGCGAACTGGTGCCGGACGCGGTGAACGTCCAGGGCGGCGTGATCGCCGAGGACGTCCGGCCGGGGATCGCGCTGACCGAGAAGCTCGGCCGCATCTTCACTGCGCTGGCCGGCGGCGTCGCGCAGCAGCTCGACGTCGAGGTCCGCGGCGAGATCACGCAGTACGACGTCAAGGTCCTGGAACTCGCCGCACTCAAGGGTGTCTTCGCGGATGTTGTCGAGGACAACGTCTCGTACGTGAACGCGCCGCTGCTCGCGGCCGAGCGGGGTCTCGAGGTCCGGCTCGTCACCGACCACGACAGCCCCGAGCACCGCAACCTGATCACCCTGCGCGGCACGCTCGCCGACGGCGCCCAGGTGTCGGTCTCCGGCACGCTGGTCGGCGTCCGGCAGTCGGAGCGGCTGGTCGAGATCGACGGCTTCGACCTCGAGGTTGAGCTGTCGGCCCACCTCGCCTTCCTCACCTACGAGGACCGGCCGGGCATCGTCGGGCAGATCGGCCGCATCCTCGGCGAGGCAGACGTGAACATCGCCGGCATGCAGGTCAGCCGCGACCGCAAGGGCGGCAAGGCGCTGGTCGCGCTGTCGGTCGACTCGGCCATCGCACCGGCCGTCCTGGACGACATCGCGACCGCGGTCCAGGCCGACACCGCCCGTACAGTGGACCTGGAAGCCTGATTCAGACGAACGACTGATTTACTGGAAGCGGTCAGCCGCCCGCAGGCGCATGGCGGCTGACAAGGGCCCGGGCTCCATAGCTCGGGCCCGCTTCATGGTCAGTGCCGGGTGGCGAGGAGTACGGCGGCGTCCGGCGCGACCATCACCTCGACGGTGGTGAAGCGCTTGTCCATCAGCCATTCCTGCCGGAGCGTGTCGACCCGGCCCTCGTACATCGGCGGCCAGACCGCCGACGGCGTGAAGTCGTCGAGGACGACGAAGCCGCCGGGCTCGACCACGTCCGCGATGATGTCGCGGGCCGAGAGCTTCGCCTCGCGGGCGTCCACGAACAGCAGGGCGAACGGGCCGCGCTCGATCAGCGCGGTCCAGTCCGCCGAGACGACCTCGATCCGCTCGTCCGCGGCGAACAGCTCCGCCACCACCTGCGCCAGTTGCGGATCGCTCTCCGCGGTGACGATCCGGGTGCCCTCGCCGGCGCCGCTGCGCAGCCAGGCCGAACCGACGCCGCAGCCGGTCCCGAGCTCACCGAGCAGGCCCGTCTTCGACGCCGCGAGCGACGCGAGCAGGCGACCGGTCTCGTTCCGCGTGGAGCTGACGAATCCCCGCCGGCCGGACAGGCTGAGGGCCGCTGAAACCAGCGGCGGCAGTTCTGGAGGAGCACTCACCGGTTGAGAGTTGCACAGCTCTGGTCCAGTACCAGCACCGGGATCTCACATAGCGGGACGACCTGCCCGCATAGTGGCGAAATAGTCGTACGCCAGAGTAAATTCGGACCCGCCCTGCCGCCCGCGTCCTGTTTCGGGAGGAGCAGCATGTACGACATGTACCCAGCCAACTGGCCCGCGATCGATGCCCGGGAACGGAAGGCGGCGCGCCGTCGCCGTCCGGCCCGCCCGGCGAGTGAGACCGCGTCCGACGCCAGAGCTGTCCAAGAGGCCATGAACCGCCGTGACAATGGGGGAGAACCCAAGAAGTGAGCGACAAGAAGAACTTCACGCTGGCCGTCGTTCCCGGGGACGGGATCGGACCCGAGGTGACCACCGAGGCGCTCAAGGTGCTCGACGCGGTCGCCGTACAGCACGGCGTGACGTTCGACCGGACCGAGTACGACCTCGGCGCGAAGCGTTGGCACGCCACCGGTGAGACGCTGCCGGACGCCGAGCTGGAGGAGATCCGCAAGCACGACGCGATCCTGCTCGGCGCGGTCGGCGACCCGAGCGTGCCGTCCGGCGTGCTCGAGCGCGGCCTGCTGCTCAAGCTCCGGTTCACCCTCGACCACTACGTGAACCTGCGCCCCTCGAAGGTCTACCCGTCCGTCGGCTCCCCGCTGGCGAACCCGGGCGACGTCGACTTCGTCGTCGTCCGCGAGGGCACCGAGGGTCCGTACGTCGGCAACGGCGGCGCACTGCGGGTCGGGACGCCGGCCGAGATCGCCACCGAGGTGTCGGTCAACACGGCGTACGGCGTGGAGCGGGTGGTGCGGGACGCGTTCGCCCGGGCCCAGGCGCGGCCGCGCAAGAAGCTCACGCTCGTGCACAAGAACAACGTGCTCGTGCACGCCGGCCACCTCTGGAAGCGGACCTTCGACAAGGTCGCCGAGGAGTTCCCGGAGATCGCCGTCGACTACCTGCACGTGGACGCGGCGACCATCTTCCTGGTCACCGACCCGGCCCGGTTCGACGTGATCGTCACCGACAACCTGTTCGGCGACATCATCACCGACCTGGCGGCCGCGATCAGCGGCGGCATCGGGCTGGCCGCGAGCGGCAACATCAACCCGGACCGGACCGCGCCGAGCATGTTCGAGCCGGTGCACGGCTCCGCGCCGGACATCGCCGGCCAGCAGAAGGCCGACCCGACCGCGGCGATCCTGTCCGCCGCGCTGTTGTGCGAGCACCTCGGTCTGACCGAGGCGGCCACCGCGATCGAGGCGGCCGTCACCGCCGATATCGAGGAGCGCACCGGCGCGATCCGGACCACCGCCGAGATCGGTGACGCGATCGCCAAGCGCGCTGCGGGCTGAGAGGCGACACTCGCATGACCACTTGGCCAAGAGGTACGGTGCGGCTATGAGCGCCGATCTGCAGTTCACCGTTGAGCCAACCACCCAAGCGGCCAGCGACGACCAGCGCGCCACGATCCTGGCGAACCCGGGATTCGGGCAGTACTTCTCCGACCACATGGCGATCGCCACCTGGTCCAAGGAGAGCGGCTGGCACGACGCGAGGATCACCGCCTTCGGACCGCTGGAGCTGTCTCCGGCCACCGCGGTGTTCCACTACGCCCAGACCATCTTCGAAGGGATGAAGGCCTACCGGCATCCCGACGACTCGATCCACATGTTCCGGCCCGAGGCCAACGCGGCCCGGTTCGCGCGGTCCGCGCACCGGCTCGCGCTGCCGGAGCTGCCCGAGGCAGCCTTCCTGGACTCGCTGAACAAGCTGGTCGAGCTGGACAAGGCCTGGGTGCCCGCCGGTGGCGAGACATCGCTCTACCTGCGGCCGTTCATGTTCGGGTCCGACCCGTTCCTCGGTGTCCGCCCGTCCGCGCAGGTCACGTACTGCGTGATCGCGTCGCCGGCCGGCTCGTACTTCTCCGGCGGCGTCAAGCCGGTCCGGATCTGGCTGAGCGAGGAGTACACCCGGGCCGCCCCCGGTGGCACCGGCGCGGCGAAGACCGGCGGTAACTACGCCTCCTCGCTGCTGGCCCAGGCCGAGGCGATCGAGCAGGGCTGCGACCAGGTCGCCTTCCTCGACGCGGTCGAGAAGAAGTGGGTCGAGGAGCTCGGCGGGATGAACCTGTACTTCGTCCTCGACGACAACTCCGTGGTCACGCCGGAGCTGTCCGGCACCATCCTCGAGGGCGTCACCCGGGACTCGATCCTCAAGCTGGTCACCGACCTCGGCTACACCGTGACCGAGCGGAAGATCTCGATCGACGAGTGGCGCGATGGCGCGGCCTCCGGCAAGGTCCGCGAGGTGTTCGCCTGCGGCACCGCCGCGGTGGTCACCCCGGTCGCCTCGCTGAAGTGGAAGGACGGCGACGTCCAGGTCGGCGACGGCAACGGCGGCCCGGTCACCGCGGCCGTCCGCAACGCGCTCCTCGACGTCCAGTACGGTCGCGCGGCGGACCCGCACGGCTGGATGACCCGCGTCTGCTGATTCCGCATACGTCCGAAGAACCGTGGCCTGTGACCCACAGTTCTTCGGACGTTGTGCTGTGATCAGAAGCGGGTGGCGGAGCGGGCGGCCACGCTGACGAAGACCGCCAGCAGCCAGATGCCTAGGGCAACGAACGGCGCTCCGGTCCAGTGCAGGTCGGCGAAGTCCGACAGCGCCTTACCGGTGAGGACGATGACCAAGGTGATCACCAGCCCGGCAATCCCGGCCACCAGCACGTACGTCGACTCCGCCGGCGCCAGCAGCAACGACAACGCGAGCACGAGGTATCCCAGCAACAGGACGACCCCGAGCGGGCCGAGCGGTGCGTCCTTCTCCGGTGCCAACCCGAACAGACTGGTCCCGCCGTACACGTCGATGATCCTGCTGGTCCCGCGATCCCGGACGAACCACGTCGGCGCGAGCACGACAAGCAGCGCCAGCCCGGTCGCGAACCCCATCAGCCGGAACTCGAGTTCTTTGAGCTGGTCTCGGTCCGCGGCGCGAGAGAGCGGTGCCTTGAGGATCTCGATGGCATCGCGGTCGTCCTGCTCGGGCACTGACGGTCCTCTCTCAAGCGACTGTTTCACAGCATCTTCTCAGGTCTGGGGTGCAGACGGACGGTCGCTGTCCACCGGCCGGGTTCGATAGGGTCGGGGATCATGAGCAGCTTCCCCGACGACGTCGAGGCCTACTACGCGGAGCTCGCCGAGCGGCGCTCATGGTCGCCGGAGACGGTCACCGCGATCCGCGCCACCGTCGAGCTGATCCGGGATCTCGACCGCGGCACCGCCCCGCGGACGTACGGCGCGATCGCCGACGACCACGGCACCGACTGGCTGTACGAGGCGGTCTGGCACGAGCGGGAGTGGGTCGTGGTCCGCCAGCTCGGCGTGGGGGAGGACGGCGACGTCACGCGGTACTGGTGGCAGCGGCTCGAGGACGACCAGGGCATGCTCACCGACCAGGCCCTGGACCGCGACGAATGGGGCCTGCGGCCCCTGTCCCGCGAGGACTTCTACACCGCCTGGGACGACCCGGGCTGGTCCCTGACCACGCTGACGGCCTGAACTCCGCCGTACGCGGTAGTACTGGTTCGCGTACTGAATGTTCGTGATGCGAGACGCGCTCGCCATCGCCTGGACATTGTGTGGCAGACTGCTAAATGTCATGAAGAACTACCAGGTCATTATTTCCTAGGCGCGCTCAGCAAGCAGTACCTGAGCGCGCAGACCTCTCGCACCTTGCGGGAGGTTTTTTGTTTGCCCCCGACGTCACAGTTCGAACACCGCCAGTCCCCTCGGAAGGCCGATCATGAGCATCTCGGACGAGTTCCACGTCTATGACACGACTCTGCGCGACGGGGCGCAGCAGGAGGGGCTGGCGCTGTCCGTGGCCGACAAGATCGCCATTGCGCAGCATCTGGACGACCTGGGCGTGGGCTTCATCGAGGGCGGCTGGCCCGGCGCGGTGCCGAAGGACACCGAGTTCTTCGAGCGCGCGCGGACCGAGCTGCACCTGAAGAACGCGACCTTCGCGGCCTTCGGCGCGACCCGCAAGCCGGGGACGACCGCGGCAGAGGACCCGCTGGTCGCCGCGCTCCGCGACTCCGGCGCCGACGTCGTCACACTCGTTGCCAAGAGCCACGATGCGCATGTCGAACGGGCGCTGCGTACGACGCTCGACGAGAACCTCCGGATGATCGCCGACACCGTCCGTCACCTGCGCGAGCACGGTCAGCGGGTCTTCCTCGACACCGAGCACTTCTTCGACGGCTACCGCGCCAACCGCGCGTATGCGCTGGAGGTGGTACGAGTAGCCACCGAGGCCGGTGCCGACGTGATCGCCCTGTGCGACACCAACGGCGGGACGCTGCCCCGGGAGCTGCAGGACATCGTCCGCGACGTCCTCGATTCCACCGGCGCGCGCCTCGGCATCCACTGTCACAACGACGCCGGCTGCGCGGTGGCGAACTCGATCGCCGCCGTCGAGGCCGGCGTCACGCACGTCCAGGGCACGATCAACGGGTACGGCGAACGCACCGGCAACGCCGACCTGCTCGCGATCGTGGCCAACCTCGAGCTCAAGCGCGAGATGGACCTGCTCCCGGCCGGCAAGCTGGCCGAGTCGTTCCGGATCGCGCACGCGATCGCCGAAGTGACGAACGTGCCGCCGTCGACCCGGCAGCCGTACGTCGGTGTGTCCGCGTTCACCCACAAGGCGGGCCTGCACGCCAGCGCCATCAAGGTGGATCCCGATCTCTACCAGCACACGGACCCGGCCCGGGTGGGCAACGACATGCGGATGCTCGTCTCCGAGATGGCCGGCCGGGCGAGCGTCGAACTGAAGGGCCGCGAGCTCGGCTTCGACCTCGGCAACGACCGCGACCTGGTCGGCCGGGTGACCGACCGAGTCAAGGAGCTGGAAGCCCGCGGGTACACGTTCGAGGCCGCGGACGCCTCGTTCTCGCTGCTGCTGACCGAGGAGGTCACGGGGAAGCGGCCCAGCTACTTCGACGTCGAGTCGTGGCGAGTGATCACCGAGTCCCGGGCCGACGGCGAGGCGGTCTCGGAGTCGACGGTGAAGCTGGTCGCGGGCGGTGAGCGGGAGATCGTCACCGGTGAGGGCAACGGCCCGGTGAACGCTCTCGACCACGCGCTCCGCACCGCGATCGAACGCGCGTACCCGGCGGTGAACAAGTTCGAGCTGGTCGACTACAAGGTCCGCATCCTCGACCAGGGGCACGGGACGGACGCGGTGATCAGGGTGCTGATCGAGACCGCGGACGGCGAGGGTTCGTGGGTGACGGTCGGGGTCGGGCACAACATCGTCGAGGCGTCCTGGGAGGCGCTCGTCGACGGCTTCACCTTCGGTCTGCTGCGTCACAAGGAGGTCGCCCGATGAGTCTGCTCGCGGTCGAACGCACCACCACGGTCTTCACCGCGCAGGTGGTCGAGGTCGAGGGGATGCTCGCGCGGATCGCCGTACTGCTGAATCCGTACGACGTCCGCGAACTCGCGCTGTCGCTCGATCAGGGCGAGTTGCGGGTCGTCGTCGAGGGCAACGGTTTCGACGCCGGCCGGGTCGGTGCCCGGCTGGCGAAGGTGATCGGCGTGCTGGACGTCACGTACTCCTGAGCAGGTCGAGCGTCAACGCGGCTGTCCACGAGAAGTCCCGCGCTCCGCGGGCAGCTCCGGTGAACGGATCGACGTACTCGGCGAAGGTCGTCTCCGCGGCCAGCGCGAGTACGTCGTCCCGCAGGACGCCGGCCGCCTCGTCGTACCCGAGCTGGGCCAGGCCGCGGTGGATCAACCACGCGGTGTTGAACCAGCTCGGCCCACGCCAGTACCGGGACCGGTCGAAGGCGGGCCCGGTCAGGTCGTAGCTCGGCACCAGCTTGACCTTGCCGAGCTGGAACTTCGGCCCGCGCGCGGTCGCCAGCAGCTCGTCGACCTGGCGCAGCTCGGGGACGAGCAGCGGAACGAGCCCGGAGATCGTGTCCGCTCCGACCAGCCGGTCGTCGTGCAGGTCCAGCGCATGAAAGTTGCCATTGGCAAACAGCCGTCCGAGTGCCGTCGTCAGTTCGGCCGCCGCGCTCAGATGTGGCGCGGGATCGAGTGACAGCTCCTCGGCGATCGAGGCGAGCGCGTGCTCCGAGACGATCAGCAGGGCGTTGAAGCACGGATCTTCGAGCGCGAACTCGAAGGGTGTCCGAGTGTCGTCGTAGCCATGGTCCCGGTACGTCGCGGCGAGCCGGACATACCGTCCGTAGTCGAGGTCCGTCGGCCGATCGGTGGCGTCGGCATGCTCGGTGTCCCTGCGGGTGAAGGAGTCCGGCGGCGCCGGTTCGACCCGCGCCAGCGCTTCGTCCCAGGCCGGGCTGTTGTCCATTCCCGACTCCCACGGGTGCACCACGGCGACCAGGCCACGGCCACCGAGATCCCGGCGTTCGCGCAGATAGCCGTGCCAGGCAACGAGCTTCGGATACAGCCCGGCCAGGAAGTCGCGTCGCACCGACTCCGCCTCGTCGGCCTGGTGGGTCAACCAGACGGCGAGTGCGTGAACCGGCGGCTGGACGATCCCCGAGGTCTCGACGTCGCCGGGGGTCGATGCCTGCCAGAAGTCGGGTCCCGGGAAGTAGGCGTCCCGCGGCACGCCGGGGGAGAAGTTGATATGCGGGATCCGTCCGTCCGGCCACTGCGAGGCGAAGAGTGACTCCAGTTCGATCTGAGCGCGCAGTGGTACGGCATGCCGCAGTCCGATCGCGATGAACGCGGAGTCCCAGCTCCACTGATGCGGGTACAGCGACCGCGACGGCACCGTCGAACGGCCCGTCCAGTTCTCGTCCAGGACCCTCGTCGCGGCGTCCCGAAGCTCCACCAGACTCACACGGTCTACGTGATCACACCCGGAGACGGTCGGCAACCTCCCTGTTTAGTCAGTTTGGACTGATCAGTTTATGCTGTTCATATGAGCGTAACGATCTCGGCGTCGGCGGTGCAGGCTGCCGGCGAGGTGCGGGTGGTCTTCGGCCGCGTCAAGCGCCGGTTGAAAGAGCTCGCGGACAAGGACGACCTGACCCCGTCGCAGTCGTCCGTGCTCAGCCGGCTGGACAAGGACGGTCCGGCCTCGGCCAGCGAACTGGCGGCGGCCGAGCGGGTCCGCCCGCAGTCGATGGCCGCGATCCTGTCCGCCCTCCGCGCGGCCGACCTGATCGAGCGCCATCCGGATCCTCTGGACGGCCGTCGCCAGGTCGTCTCGCTGACCACGACCGGGCGGCACCGGATCCAGGGTGACCGGAGGGTCCGGCAGGAGTGGCTGGCGCAGGCGCTGCAGGACCACTGCACGGAAGCCGAGCGGCAAACCATCGTGAAGGCTCTGGCACTCCTCGACACCGCCCTCGAGGCGGCGGCTTCGCGGTAACCCGGTGACCCGGCCAGGTGCCGGCCCGCTGGGATCGGTCGTCCACAACCCAACTGAAAGGCTCATCGTGCCCGTCACCACCCTCGACCCGAAGACCGCCCTCGTGGTCATCGACCTGCAGAACGGCGTCGCCGCCCTTCCCGGCGAGCCGCATTCCACCGCGGAAGTGATCAAACGGACGGCGGAGCTCGCCGATGCGTTCCGCAAGCACGACCGTCCGGTCGTCCTGGTCCGGGTCAGCTTCGCCGCCGACGGTTCCGATCGCCTGCCCGGGCGCACCGAGCTGCAGCGCCGGACCGGTACGCCGACCGCGAACGCCGCCGAGATCGTCGACCAACTGGCCGGGCATCCCGAGGACATCGTCGTCACCAAGCGAAACTGGGGCGCCTTCTACGGCACCGACCTCGACGTCCACCTGCGCCGCCGTGGCATCACGCAGATCGTCCTGACCGGAATCGCGACCAGCATCGGCGTCGAGTCGACCGCCCGCGCCGCCTACGAACACGGCTACAACGTCACCCTCGCCACCGACGCGATGACCGACCTGTCCGCCGGCTCCCACGACCACGCCCTCACCCGGATCTTCCCCCGCCTCGGCGAAACCGGCACCACGGCCGAGATCATCGCGCTGCTCGGCTGACTCCGCGTCATCCTGCTGACGGCGCGCGCCCGCCAGGGCAGCTCCTGGCGGGCGCACGTCGGCTACGTCAGTCCCAGCTCAGGCCGCTCGATGACTGGTACTCGATGACGCGGGTCTCGAAGAAGTTCTTCTCCTTCTTCAGGTCCATCACCTCCGACATCCACCCGAAGGGGTTGCGGGTCTCGCCGAAGATCGGGGCGAGGCCGATCTGCTCGGCGCGGCGGTCGGTGATGAAGTGCATGTACTGCTCGCACAGCTCCGCGGTGAGGCCGAGCATGCCGTTCGGCATCGTGGCCCGCCCGTAGGCGACCTCCAGCTCACACGCCTCGGTCAGCATCTGCCGGACCTCGGCCTGGAACGCCTCGGTCCACAGGTGCGGGTTCTCCTGCTTGATCTGGTTGATGCAGTCGATGCCGAAGTTCAGGTGGATCGACTCGTCCCGCAGGATGTACTGGTACTGCTCGGCGATGCCGACCATCTTGTTCCGCCGGCCCAGCGACAGGATCTGCGCGAACCCGGTGTAGAACCACATCCCCTCGAACACCACGTAGAACGCGATCAGATCGCGCAGGAACGCGGTGTCGGTCGCCGGTGTCCCGGTGCGGAACTCCGGGTCCTCCAGATGCTGCGTGTACTTCAGCGCCCAGGCGTCCTTGTCCGAGATCGATGGCACCTCGCGGTACATGTTGAACAACTCGCCCTCATCCAGACCCAGCGACGTACAGATGTACTGGAAGGTGTGCGTGTGCACGGCCTCCTCGAACGCCTGGCGGAGCAGGTACTGCCGGCATTCGGGGTTGGTCAGCTGCCGGTAGACGGCGAGGACGATGTTGTTCGCGACAAGCGACTCCGCGGTGGCGAAGAACCCGAGGTTGCGCTTGAGCATCAGCCGCTCGTCGTCGGTCAATCCGTTCTGTGATTTCCACAGTGAGATGTCGGCCTGCATCGCCACCTCGGTCGGCATCCAGTGGTTGTTGCATGCGGCAAGGTATTTGTCCCAGGCCCACTGGTACTTCAACGGCAGCAATTGGTTGACGTCGGCCCGCGCGTTGATCATCGCCTTGTCGGCGACCTCGACCCGGGCAGCTCCGATCGAAAGGGCGCTCATTGGCAGGCCTCGCAGTCCGGGTCGTCGATGGCGCAGACGGCTCCCGTAGGTTCGGGAAGTGCAACCGGTACGGCGTTGAGCCGGCCGTCCGTGCCCTTCAGCGTGGACTTCTCCACATGGGTTGCTGATTGGGAACGTAGGTAATAAGTCGTCTTGAGGCCATATCGCCAAGCCGATCGGTACAGCTCGTCCAGCGCCCGGCCGGACGGCGCGGCCATGTAGAGGTTCAGCGACTGCGCCTGGTCGATCCACTTCTGCCGCCGCGACGCCGCCTTGACCAGCCACATCGGGTCGATCTCGAACGCGGTCGCGTACAGCTCGCGCAGGTCGGCCGGCACCCGCTCGATCCCGGCCAGGACGCCGTCGTGGTACTTCAGGTCCGACACCATCACCTGGTCCCACAGCCCGCGCGCCTTCAGGTCGGCGACGAGGTACGGGTTCGCGACGGTGAACTCACCGGACATGTTCGACTTCACGAACAAGTTGCTGTACGCAGGCTCGATCGACTGGCTCACGCCGCAGATGTTGGAGATCGTCGCGGTCGGCGCGATCGCCATCACGTTCGAGTTCCGCATGCCGTCGCGCAGCACCTTCTGCCGGAGCGCGTCCCAGTCCAGTTGCTTGCTCTCGTCAACGATCACGTCGCCGTCGCGAGCAGACCGGAGCAACTCCAGCGAGTCGATCGGCAGCACACCTTGACTCCACAGCGAACCGTCGTACGTTGAGTAGCGGCCACGCTCGGCGGCGAGGTCGCTGGACGCCTCGATCGCGTGGTAGCTGATCTGCTCCATCGAGCTGTCCGCGAACTCGACCGCGGCGTCGGAGGAGTACGGGATCCGCAGCGAGAACAGCGCGTCGGCGAAGCCCATCAGGCCGAGGCCGACCGGGCGGTGGCGCTGGTTCGCGCGCTCGGACTCGGGGGTGGTGTAGAAGTTCACGTCGATGACGTTGTCGAGCATCCGGACCGCCGTCTTCACGGTGTCGCGGAGCAGGTCGGCGTCGAGACCGTCCTCGGTCAGGTGCGCGACCAGGTTGACCGAGCCCAGGTTGCAGACTGCGGTCTCCTCGACGGTCGTGTTGAGGGTGATCTCGGTGCACAGGTTCGACGAGTGGACCACGCCGTCGTGCTGCTGCGGCGAGCGCAGGTTGCAGGCGTCCTTGAAGGTGATCCACGGGTGCCCGGTCTCGAACAGCACGGTCAGCATCCGGCGCCACAGGTCGACGGCCTTGACCCGCTTGAAGACCCGGATCTCACCACGGTCCGCCGCGGCTTCGTAGCCGGTGTACGCCGCGGCGAACGCAGCGCCGTACAAGTCGTGCAGGTCGGGGACCTCGTTCGGCGAGAACAGGGTCCAGTCGCCACCCGCCTCGACGCGCTGGAGGAACAGGTCCGGCACCCAGTTGGCCGTGTTCATATCGTGGGTGCGGCGGCGCTCGTCACCCGTGTTCTTGCGGAGGTCGAGGAACTCCTCGACGTCGATGTGCCAGGTCTCCAGGTACGCACAGACCGCGCCCTTGCGCTTGCCACCCTGGTTGACCGCGACGGCGGTGTCGTTGGCGATCTTCAGGAACGGTACGACGCCCTGCGACTCACCGTTGGTGCCGCGGATCTTGGCGCCGATGCCGCGGACCGGCGTCCAGTCGTTGCCGAGGCCGCCGGAGTACTTGGCGAGCAGGGCGTTGTTGCGGATGCCGTGGAAGATGCCGGCCAGGTCGTCGTCGACCGTCGTCAGGAAGCACGACGACAGCTGCGGCCGGGTGGTGCCGGAGTTGAACAGCGTCGGCGTCGACGACATGAACCGGAACGAGCTGAGCAGCTCGTAGAACTGGATCGCGCGTGCCTCCCGGTCGTCCTCGCGCAGCGCCATCCCCATCGCGACCCGGAGGAAGAACGCCTGCTGCAGTTCGAACCGGACCTTGTCGATGTGCAGCAGATACCGGTCGTACAAGGTCTGGAGGGCGAGGAAGGTGAAGTCGAGATCGCGCTCGGGACGGATCGCGGCGGCGAGCCGATCCAGGTCGAAGGTGGCCAGCTCGGGATCGAGGTGACCGGCGTCGATACCGACCTGGATGTAGCGCGGGAAGTAGTCCGCGTAGGCGGCGGTCATGTCGGCCTGGCTGGCCTGCCGGGGCTCACCGTGCACGCGGCCGAGAGCCTCGCGGCGGATCTGGTCCAGCAGCAGGCGGGACGCGGCGAAGCTGTACTGCGGCTCGGTCTCGACGTAGGACCGGGCGGCCATCACCAGCGCGAGCTCGACCTCGTGCTGCGCGATGCCGTCGTAGCAGGAGCCGAGGGTCTCGTCCAGGATCAGCTCGGGATCGACCGAGTCGAGCCCGTCGGCCGCTTCCGCGACGATCACCCGCAGCCGGTCGACGTCCAATGGCGCGGTGCTGCCGTCCGCGGCACGCACCGAGAGCGCGGGCCTCTCGGCGATCCCGGCCGGGTCAGCTGGTGTCCTGGCCCTGGTCCGCTCTTCGCGGTACAACACATAGGCCCGGGCGACCTGGTGCTCACCGGCGCGCATCAGCGCCAGCTCGACCTGGTCCTGGATGTCTTCGACCTGGACGCTGCGGCGGGCGTCGCCCCGGCTGGTCAAGGCGTCCACGACCCGGCCGGTCAGGTCGGCCACCAGGTCGCGGACCCGGTGGGTGGCGCCGGCGTCGGCGCCCTCGACCGCGAGGAACGCCTTGCTCATGGCAACGGAGACGTTGGTCGGATCGAACGCGGTGCTGCTGCCGTCACGGCGGACGACGGTCAGCTGGATCGGCTGGTCGGTCGTCACCGCGGAGGATGAGGAAGCAATGGTCACAGGTGTGCTCTCCACAGGAGTTCGGAGGACCGTCGCCGCACGGATGGGCGCATGACGAGACAGGCAGCTCCGGCCGGGAACGCTGCCGCCACGCCCTGCGACCCACCCGCGAGGTCTCGGACCGCGTGCACCGGCGGTGCACGCGCCGGTGGCAGGTATCCGGACTCGCGGACAGTCTCCGCTCACCGTTGCGGGGCAGCTCCGGATTCGCACCGGATTCCCCTGTTGCCTCGGCGTGGCCCACATCTTGTGGTCCCGGACGCGATGAGCTGTCCAAATATGTAGAGCCGCTCCGAACCACCAGCAGTAGTGATGCTAGGTGGATCGCCCTAGATGTTGTGGTAGCGCCACGCCGGGTGTCGCACATGTTGTGGTCCTCACGCCGCGACCGCAGAGAGATCCTGCAGTGTCATGATCTCCGAGCCGTGGTGGATCAGCTCCCGGTTGAGCCGGAGCACGACGTGACCGAACGGCTCGCCGGCGTCCAGTTCGGTCGCCTGGCTCAGGCCGACCGCCATCACCCGCTCCTCGTCCAGCGCGGCGATCGACTCCTGCCAGGCATCCACCCAGTGCGTCAGCCAGGCGACCGCATCGCGGGCGTTGCCGTGCAGCGTGATGTCGGCGCGGCCCTGCCGGCTCTCGCCGAACGTCCACTCCCAGCGCTCGAAGAACGTCTCGGTCAGGTGGGCGATCAGCCAGGCGATCGTGCGCGGGCCGCGATGATCCGGCTCGTCCGGCCACTGCGCCACCCACTCCCCGGACCCGAGTGATCGGTAGTGCGAGGCGTAGTGACGTCGTACGACGGTCAGGGCCTCACTGCTCGGACGCCAGAAGTACTGCTCGTCGGTCAGTTGGGCGAGCCGCCCGGACAGCACCATCCAGCTGAAGCCGAGCTGGCCTCGCACCATCGCCATCGCCGATGGTCGGTGCAGGATCTCCCAGTCGAACGGCTCCGGCATCACGATTTCCTCACGCTCCCCGTCAGGCACCTCGATTTGAGACGCGATCGAACATGTGTTCGAATTGTGTCCCGACGGGGAGGAGAAAGTCAATGTGGACGGTGTGTTGGTTCTGGCCTCGACGGCACGGGTCTGCTAGGTGGTTCGATCCTGGTATCGGCCGCCGGGCTGGCGAAGCGCCGCTCGAGCAACGTGAACGCGTCGATCAGTTCGGGCGCCTCGTAGACGCGGTTCCGGCGGCCGTCGGTGACCTCGCGCAGGACGCGCGTCTCGACCAGGCGCGCGAGTCCTTGGTTGGCGGCCTGCTGAGACCGGTCGATGAGCCGCGCGGCCGCGGCGAGCGTGAGGACCGGGGCCGCGGGCAAGGCGTCGATCAACAGATCGGTGGCGGAGCCAGCGCGGACCGGCGCGGCCCGTTCGCGCCAGGTGGTCTTCAGGTCGGTCGCCGTCTGTTCGAAGCGCGCGGCCTCCGCGGTCGCATGAGTGCATGCCATCGCGAACATCTGCAGCCAGGGATTCGCCGCCGACCGAGCCTTGATCGTGGTCGCCCGTCCGACATAACGGAAGGCTGTCAGCGCGTCGATGTACTGCGTCGCATGCGTGGCGAGCGACAGCGACACCGGTGGCACGGTCCGGGTGATGAGGCCGTCGGCCCGCAGGATCAGGTGGATCAGCGCACGCCCGGTCCGTCCGTTGCCGTCGGCAAAGGGATGGATCGTCTCGAACTGTGCGTGTGCGATCGCGGTCTTGGCCAGCACTGGCAGCCGGGACTCCCGGACGAAGGTCATCAGATCGGCGAGCAGATCGGGGAGCAGCTGCGCCGGCGGCGGGACGTAGTACGCCTCGGCGGGGGAGCGGCCGCCGATCCAGTTCTGCAGATAGCGGACCTCCCCGCCGAACTCCGGCGTCGGAGACTGGGCCATCAGCCGACGGTGGGCCTCGAGCAGGTGGTCGACCTCGAGCTTGTCGCCGGCCTGGACGGACTCGGTCACCCAGGTCATCGCGTCGACAGCGCCCAGCACTTCCTCGGCGGTGACGTCGCCGGGTCCGCTGGTCGGCCGATCGCGCAGTACGTCGGCCTTGAGCAGGCGGCGCGCGCCGACCACGAGCCCCTCGATCTGCGACGACCCGACGGCCTCGGCCCGCAACAGGAGCCGTGCCAGTGCCTCGCTGTTCGTCAGGACGGCGGCGGTCGCGTCCAGCCGGGCGAGATCGCCGGCCGCATCCTCGAGCGCGGCGAGCACGTCGTCGGTCAGGTCGAACTCGCGCCCGACCAGCGGATCCGGGAAGTACAACTCGTACGACCCACCCAACCGCTCCGCCCGGGTGAACCCGTCCGGGTGCCCAGGCCACCGGTGCAACTCGACCCGTGCCATACCTCTTATTCAACCTTATCCACAAACCTTGAACAAGAGTCCACAGCCAGTGGATGGTGAACAGGTGAGCATGAGTGCGGAGGTGTGGACCCATCTGTGGGCAGACTGGTCCGTGGCCGAACGGAGACGGACGGAGGCGCCGGTGACGTTGGACGCGCAGACACGGCAGATGGTGGCCGCCAATGAGGCCGACTGGGACGCGCGGGCGCCGCTGCACGCGGCGAGCCGGTTCTACAGTCAGCCCGCGGAGTACTGGTTCGCCGACTACGAGTGGGCAGACCTGGGCCGACTGGACGGACGCGACGTCCTCCATCTGCAATGTCATCTCGGCACCGAGACGATCGCATTCGCACGGCGTGGCGCGCGGGTCACCGGGCTGGATCTCTCCAGGAAGTCCCTCGAGGAAGCGCGCCAGATCGCAGCCGACGCTGAGCAGGACGTCGACTACGTACACGCCAACGTGTACGACGCGGTCGACGCGCTGCGGGGTCGTCAGTTCGACGTCGTCTACACCGGCAAAGGTGCGCTCTGCTATCTCCCGGACCTGCAGCAGTGGGCCGAGGTCGTTCGCGATCTGCTGAAACCTGGCGGCACCCTGTACATCGTCGAGTTCCACCCGCTGCTCAACGCACTCCGCGAGGTCTCCCTGCCCGGAGAGTCCGACGACCTCACCCTCCGCGCCGACTACCTCGAAGGCCGCGGCCCGATCGCCCACGACTCCACCGTCACCTACACCGGCGACGAGGTCCCCGGCCGACACCGCAGCTACGAATGGCGCCACGGCCTCGGCGAACTCGTCACCACCCTCGCCACCGCAGGCTTCCACCTGACCACCTTGCGCGAGTCCGAAGTCCTTCCCTGGCCGCGCTGGCCGAGCATGCAGCAGACGCCCGAAGGCTGGTGGCGTCTGCCGGACGAGGCGCCCCGGATTCCCTTGCTCTTCGCCCTCAAGGCGACCCGATGACGGGAGACGGGCGGGCGCAGCGCGAGAACGACTTGATCGCCTACTACAACAACGAGGTCCAGGCGCGCGCCGGCCGGGACCTTCCGGACGAGCGGGTCGCTCGGCGTACGGCGTACCTGCAGCGACTGGAGCGCGACGGACACCGGTCGGTCCTCGAGATCGGCTGCGGTCCTGGGCGCGACGGACAGGCGATCGCGACCGCCGGATTCGACTACACCGGCGTCGATCTCGCGTCCGCCAGCGTCGAGACCTGCCGCTCGCTCGGCCTGAAAGCGGAGGTCGCCTCGGTGCTGGATCTTCCGTTCGAGGACGCGACCTTCGACGCCGGCTGGACGATGAGCACCCTTCTCCACGTGGCCGACGACGACCTCGACCAAGCTCTCGCGGAGATCGTTCGAGTCCTGCGCCCCGGTGCGCCACTTGCGATCGGTCTGTGGGGTGACGCCAGCGGTAGCGAGCAGGTCTGGCAGGACGACAAAGGCTTCGGCCCGGGGCGGTTCTTCAGCATCCGCACCGACGCCGTACTCCGCGAGACCTTGCAACGTCACTCAACCGTCGAGGAATGGCTCACCTGGGACGAGGGCGGCGGGGCGATGCATTACCAGTGGGCGGTAGTCCGCGCACCGGCCTGAGCCGGCCGAGCCGTCAGCGTTTCTGTGGGCCTCGGAAGGCGACGTAGATGAGGGAGGCGCCGGCGGCGGCGACGAGGGGGCCGACGATGGCCCAGAAGGAGCTGCCGGTCATCGAGCTGCCTTTGAGGTAGCCGAGGCCTTGGAGGGTCCAGACGGCGCCGATGGCGAGCAGTAGTGCGCCGAGCGCGATGGCGACGATCTTTCCCATGAGGCCGAGGTTAGCCGAGGAGGTTGTCGCACAGGGCCACGAGTTGCTCGCGCAGCGGGCGGGCTCGGTGCGCGAAGGTGCGTTGGGCGGCCGCGTACTCCGCCTTGCCTGCCGGGGTTTCGATCGCAACAGCCGGATAGCCGAGCCCCGAGAGGTCGTACGGCGAGGCGCGCATGTCGAGGGTGCGGATGTCGCGGGCCAACTCGAAGCAGTCCAGGACGAGAGCACTGGGGGCGAAGGGCATGAGTTTCGAGGCCCACTTGTAGAGGTCCATGTTGGCGTGCAGGCAGCCGCCCTGTTCCAGCGTGGGCTGGGATTCGCGGGTCGGTTGCAGGACGTTCAGCGGACGGGCGGGCGACGTGAAGAAACGGAACGCGTCGAAGTGCGAGCAGGCGATCTTGTGAGACTCGACGACCTGGTCGGTGCCGGCGGTGCCCAGTCGCAGCGGCCACTTCTCATGGCGTACGGCGGAAGTCCGATAGACCATCGCCCATTCGTGCAGCCCGAAGCACCCGAACTGTGGCTGGCGATCCAGCGTCGCGGCGAGCAACCGGCGGATCCACCGGATGCTGTCCGCGCGACGCGAGACCTCCGCCGGATCCAGGGTCGCGGCACCGTCGACGTACGTGTAGCCGCGGCGTCCGTCGTACTCAGAAGCGTCGAGCAGACGGATGCCTGGCCCGGGGTGCCAGATGCGGAGCTGGTTCGGGCGGGTGGGGTAGTAGGTGAACAGGAAGTCCTCGACCGGATGCGGTTCGCGGCGACTCCGGCGCTCGAGGTGATCGGCCAGCAACGCGTCGACGCGTTGCTGGTGGCCCGTCGCGTACGACGTCCACTCGCTCGGAGTCAGCGTGACAGTCACAGGTCCAGGGCGAACGCGTACAGGTCGACACCCGCGATCGGGGACCAGTCACGCGACGGGAGCCGAACGAAGCCGAGGCGTTCGTAGATGCGGTGAGCGGTGGTCATGTAGTCCGCACTGCTCATGACCAGCCGGGCCAGGCCCAGCTCCCGGGTGCGCTCGATGCAGCGCTCGGTCAGAGCGGTCCCGATGCCGAGCCCGCGGGCCCGGCCCGCGACGCCGAGCATCCGGAACTCGCCCTCGTCGTCCAGCCCGATCTCCCGGTAGACAGAGCCATGCGGACAGTAGGTCACAGTGCCGAGCAGACCGGTGGCGTCCGCCGCGACCCACAGCTCGGCCTTGGCAGCCCGGTCCGCGGCCGCACGCAGCGTCCTCGCGTAGTCGCCCCGGACGAAACCGTCGTGCGTGTACGCCTCCACGGTCAGTTCTCCGGCCGCGTCGTACTCGGCCGGAAGGGCCAGGCGGATATCAACAGTCACCGGATAACTGTCTCATTCCCCTGCGACGGTAGGCTCGGGCCGTGCGTATCGCCAGATTCTCCGTCGACGACGAACCGAAGTACGGCGTTGTCGAGACCGACGACCCCGAAGGCCTCGTCGGAACCGTCGCCGTGCTCGACTCGGACCCGCTCTACCGGCCGGTCCAGTTCACCGGGGAGAAGCTGCAACTGGCCGACGTCCGGCTGCTCGCCCCGGTGATCCCGCGCAGCAAGGTGGTCTGCGTCGGCCGCAACTACGCCGCGCACGCCGAGGAGCTCGGCAACGAGGTGCCGAAGGAGCCGATGATCTTCCTGAAGCCGAACACCTCGGTGATCGGCCCGCGGGACGGCATCGTCTATCCGGAGCAGACCAACAACCTGCACTTCGAGGGCGAGCTGGCGATCGTGATCGGCCGGATCTGCCGCGACCTGCCCAAGGAGCGGGTCAACGAGGTGATCTTCGGCTACACGGTGGCCAACGACGTCACCGCGCGCGATCTGCAGAAGACCGACGGGCAGTGGGCCCGGGCCAAGGGGTTCGACACGTTCTGCCCGCTCGGCCCCTGGATCACCACCGAGCTCGACGTGTCCGACGTACGCGTCACGACGGAGCTGAACGGCGAGCCGAAGCAGGACGGGCGGACCTCGCAGTTCATCTTCGACATCCCGGAGGTGCTGGCCTACATCACCTCCTTCACCACGCTGCTGCCCGGCGACGTGGTCCTCACCGGCACCCCGGCGGGGGTCGGCCCGATGCTGCCCGGCGACGAGGTCGCGGTCAGCATCGAGGGAATCGGAACTCTGACGAACAAGGTGATCGTGCGTGACTGAGCGGCCAGACGACGACGTCCTCGGCGGCCTCGAACCGAACCAGGTCCGGGTACGGTTCCCACCGTCCCCGACCGGCCTGCTGACGGTCGGCAACATCCGCAGCGCGCTGTTCAACTGGGCCTTCGCCCGGCACTACGGCGGCAAGCTGGTGCTCCGGATCGAGGACACCGACACCGCCCGCAACACCGAAGAGGGCTACCAGTACACCTACGACTCGCTGCGCTGGCTCGGCCTGACCTGGGACGAGGGCCCGGAGGTCGGCGGCGACTTCGGCCCGTACCTGCAGTCCGAGCGGATGGACGTGTACGCCGACGTCGTCGCGAAACTCCTCGCGGCCGGCAAGGCGTACCACTGCTACTGCTCGCAGGAGGAGCTCGACCAGCGCCGCGAGGCCGCCCGCACCGCCGGCCAGCACAGCGGGTACGACGGCCACTGCCGCACGCTCACCCCAGCGCAGGTCGAGGCGTACGTCGACGAGGGCCGCCGGCCCGTGGTCCGGCTGCGGATGCCCGACCGGCCGATCGTGTTCGACGACCTGGTCCGCGGCGAGATCACTTTCCTGCCGGAGAACCTGGGCGACTACGTCCTGGTCCGGGCGAACGGTTACCCGCTCTACCCGCTGGTGAACCCGGTCGACGACGCGCTGATGGGGATCACCCACGTGCTCCGCGGTGAGGACCTGCTGCCGTCGACGCCCCGGCAGATCGCGCTGTACGAGGCGCTCGCCGACATCGGCATCGGCAGCGGCCGGACCCCCCGGTTCGGGCACCTGCCGTTCGTGATGGGCGAAGGCAACAAGCGGCTGTCGAAGCGCGACAAGGGCTCTGGCCTCGGTGAGTACATGGAACGCGGCTTCCTGCCCGAGGGCTTGCTGAACTACCTGGCCCTGCTCGGCTGGTCGATCGCCGACGACCGTGACGTCTTCACCATGGACGAGATGATCAAGGCGTTCGACATCCGCAAGGTGAACTCGAACGCGGCCCGGTTCGATCCGAAGAAGTGCGAGGCGATCAACGCCGCCCACATGCGGATGCTGCCGGCGGACGAGTTCGGGTCCCGGATGATCCCGTTCCTGGCCGCGGCCGGCCTGCTCCCGGCCGAGCCGTCGGACGAGCAGCTCGCCGTCCTGCGGGCCGCCGTACCGCTGGTGCAGGAGCGGATGAACACGCTGTCCGAGTCGGTCGACATGCTCGGGTTCCTGTTCGTCGACGAGGACGCGTTCACGATCGACCCCGACGCCGCGGCCAAGGTGCTGACCGGCGACGCGGGCGCCGTCCTGGAGGCGTCGGCGAAGGCGCTGGCCGATGTCGAGTGGACGACCGAGGCGATCGAGGCGGCCCTGCGGGCATCGCTCATCGACGGGCTCGGGCTGAAGCCGAAGAACGCGTTCGGCCCGGTCCGGGTGGCGATCTCCGGGCGCCGGATCTCGCCGCCGTTGTTCGAGTCGCTGGAACTGCTGGGCCGGGAGAAGTCGCTGCACCGGCTCGAGCAGGCCCGCCGTACAGCGTGATGACGGCCATGGAGCGGGCCGACGCGGGGACGCCGTACCAGCGTCTGCTGCGGAACCCGGACGCCCCGCGCGGATTCGTCGTGATCGGGGCCTTCACGATCCTGGTCGCGTGGATGATCGCCAGCCTGATCATCCTGGGCTTCCAGCAGAGCATCCGGAAGGATCCCGACGGCACGGTCTCGTGGTTCGGGCTGCTGGCGACGAACCTGTCGCTGATCGTCCTGATCCCGCTGAGCATGCTGGTGGCGCGAAAGCTCAACCGGCAGACCCCGGGGCTGTTGTCCTCGGTGGTCGGCCGGCTGCGCTGGCGGGCGCTGGCGTGGTTCGCGGTGGTCGCCGTGGCGCTCGAGCTGGTGATGCTGGCGGTCATCCAGATCGGTGGCATCGAGCTCGCCGGTGGTGAACACCATGGCGGTGGCGCGGCGCCGGACGCGGTCGCGGTGATCGCGGTCACACTGCTGACCTCGACGTTCCAGGCGGCGGGGGAGGAGTACTTCTTCCGCGGCTACCTGCTGCAGGCGGTCGGGGCGCTGGTGCGGAGTTCGCTGGTGGCGATCCTCGTCACGACCCTGGTGTTCACGATGGCGCACGGGGTCTGGCCGTGGGAGAGTCCGGCGCTGTTCCTGGACCGGTTCGCGTTCGGGCTGGTCGCGGCGCTGCTCGTCGTACGCACGGGCGGACTCGAGGCGTCGATCGCGGCACACGCGGCGAACAACGTGGTGACGTTCGTGTTCGCGGCGCTGACGAACAGCGTGGGTGCGAGCCTGGGCGTGCAGGACGCGCCGTGGGGGCTGGTGACGCTTGATGTGGTGAAGTTCGTGGCGTTCGGCGCGGTCGCGTTGTGGGTGGCCCGGCGGATGAAGCTGGCGTCCCTGTGCGAGCTGCCGCTGACCGTAGCGCCGGCCGACCGCCCGAGGCTGGTGTGACGGGAGTGACAACCCGCCGGAGGGGGCTCGTTTTGGTGTCCGGCCGCTTGCTCGGGTACTCTCTTCGAGCCAGGTTGTGAGGGCGGAGACGGTCTCACAACGGCAGTGAAATGCCTTTGGGGTATGGGGTAATTGGCAGCCCGTCTGATTCTGGTTCAGTTAGTCTAGGTTCGAGTCCTAGTACCCCAGCGGATTGGACCGCACCGATGGAAATCGGTAGAGTTCAACCTCGTTGCCCGGCCCGGATGGGCCGGACGACAACCCTCTGGCCCCGTTGTGTAGCGGCCTAGCACGCCGCCCTCTCAAGGCGGTAGCGCGGGTTCGAATCCCGTCGGGGCTACCAGAGAAACGAAAGGCCCCGGACCTCATGGTCCGGGGCCTTCGTCTGTGTGCGCTCAGTCCGCGACCACCGCCTTCAGGACATCGACCTTGGCGGCCGACCTGGCCGGTCCGAGGGCCGCCAGGACCCCAGCGACCGCGGCCAGCACCACATAGAGCGCCACCTGCAGACCGGGGATCGAGATCGCCTTGATGCCCTCGTCGGCGAGTGCCTGCGACAGTGCGAGCCCCAAGCCGATGCCGAGAGCGGCTCCGGCCAGCGCACCGATCAGGGAGATCACCACGGACTCCCAACGCACCATCGCCCGGACTTGGGCCCGCGTCATGCCGACCGCCCGGAGCAGGCCCAGCTCACGGGTCCGCTCGAAGACCGACAGCACCAGGGTGTTGACGATGCCCAGCAGGGCGATCAGGACCGCCAGCATCAACATCACGGTGACGAACGAGAGCAGTTGGTCGATGAAACCACTGGCCTCCTTCTCGAATCCCTTGCGATCGAGAACCTTCGCGTCGGGGTGGGCGGCCAGCGCCGCGGTGATGGCCTGCTGGACCGTCGACCGGTCGGCGCCGGGTGCGAGCGTGACCAGGCCGGACGTGATCAGCTGCGGACCGGCAGCGGCGGTCTGAGCGGCGATGCTGATGACGAAGTCGTCGCTGATCCAGCCCTTGCTGTCGTAGATGCCGACGACCTTCATGGTGTGCTTGCCGGTGGCGGCGAACTCGGTCCCGATGGTGTCGCCGACCTTCCACCCGTGCGTGGTCGCGGCGGACTGCGCCACGACGATCCCGTTGGTGCCGAGGTTCGACACCGAGCCGGCCGACAACCGCAGGTTCAGCCCGGCGGTCGCGGTCGCGGGGTCGACCGAGGAGTAGCTCGAATCCGCGCCGGCGAACCGGGCCTGCCCCCACCCGCTGGCGGAGACCTTGTCGACCCCGGACACGCCCTGGACCACCTTGATCGCCTCGGGGCTGTAGCCCGGACCCTGCTTGCTCGACGGAGTGATGAACAGGGCGGCGTTGGTCGAGTCTCCGATGATGTCGGTGAACGACGCCTTCAGCGACGAGGCGAACACGCCCATGCTGACGACCAGGGTCAGGCCGACCATCAGGGCGGCGGCCGTGGACGACGTACGGCGGGGGTTGCGCATCGCGTTCTGCCGGGCCAGCTCGCCGGGCATTCCACGCAGCCGCAGCGGGACGCCGATCAGCGACGCGAGCGGACGGGTGGCAGCCGGCAGCAGCATGAGGACGCCGACGATGATGGCCAGCAGGCTCGGTCCGAACAGCTTCATGCTCAGGTCGGTGTACAAGGTCAGGAAGAGTCCGGTCAGGCCGACCGCAGTCACGACGGCGCCGCTGATGATGCGCTTCTTCGTCGGGTTGCCGGAGCCCGGCACCGCTTCACGCAGTGCCTCGACCGGCAGCACCTTCGTCGCCCGGTAGGCCGGGACGAGTGCGGCCACGACCGTGACCACGGTGCCGACCAGCAGCGACACCACGATGGTGCGCGGTTCCACCTGCATCGACGTACTGGGCAGGCTGAAGCCGACCAGGTCCATCAGCAGGTTGAGGCCCTTGGCGACGAGCAGGCCGAGACCGATACCGACGGCCGACGCGAGGATGCCGAGCAGCAGCGCCTCGAGCACCAGGCTCCGGTTCACCTGGCGCCGGGTGGCGCCGATGGCCCGCAGCAGGGCGATCTCGCGGGACCGCTGGGTGATCGTCATGGTGAACGTGTTCCAGATGATGAACGAGCCGACGAACAGGGCGATCCCGGCGAAGATCATGAACAGCACGGTGACGAACTTGAGGTCCTTGTTCACCGCGTCCGTGGACTCCTTCACCACGGTCGCACCGGTGACTGCCTCGGCGCCGTCAGGCAGCACCTTGGTGATCCGTTGCACCAGATCGGCGGGTGCCACGCCGGGGTCGGCGCTGACGTTGATCGAGTCGAAGAGGCCGGGCGCTCCCAGCACCTTCTGCGCGGTGGCGGAGTCGAAGTAGGCCCCCGTCGTACCGCCGAGGTTCTTCTCGCCGCCGAATCCGACGGTGCCGACGACGGTGAACTTCTCGGCCGGACCGTTGAACAGCACCTTGATCGTCGAGCCGAGCGCGATGTGGTGCTCTTCGGCGCTGGTGGCGTCGATCGCGACCTGATGCGCACCTGAAGGTGCGGTGCCGGTCAGGATCTTGACGTCACCGCGCAGGGCGGGATCGGCCGGCATGCTGTAGCCCATGGTGGGAGCTCCACCGCTGGTCAGCACGGCACGGCCACCGTTGTCGGTCAGCAGGGCGTAGCCGGTGACCGAACCCTCGGCGGTACGGACCCCGTCGGCCTTGCTGACCTGGGTGAGGACAGGGGCGGGGATGGGACCCCGGCTTGTGCTGATGCCTTCGGACTGGCTGTAGGCGGCCTCGGCGCGAACGACCGCGTCGGTACCGCCGGAGACCTTGCCGAACAACTGGTTGAACGCCAGGTGCATGGTGTCGGTCAGGACGAGGGTGCCGGCCAGGAAGGCGACCCCGAGCGCGATCGAGGCCACGGTCAGGACGAGGCGCACCTTGTGCGCGAGCATGCCGCGCAGCGTTGCGGTGAACATGGTTCAGGCTCCTAGATGCTTCATGAAGTCGAGGACGGCGTCGGCCGTCGGCTCGAACATCTCGTCGACGACGTGACCGTCGGCCAGGAACAGGACCCGGTCGGCGTAGCTGGCGGCGGTCGGGTCGTGGGTGACCATGACGACGGTCTGGCCGAGCTCCTTGACGGCCTTGCGCAGGAAGCCGAGCAGCTCGGTTCCGGCCGCGGAGTCGAGCGCACCGGTGGGCTCGTCCGCGAAGACGATCTGCGGGCGCGAGGCGAGCGCGCGGGCCGCGGCCACCCGTTGCTGCTGCCCACCGGACAGCTCGGTCGGGCGATGGCTCAGCCGGTTCTCGAGGCCCAGCTTGTCGACGATCGACGCGACCCAGATCTCGTCCGGCTTACGGCCGGCGATGCGGATCGGAAGAACGATGTTCTCCGCGGCGGTCATCGTCGGCAGCAGGTTGAACGACTGGAAGATGAAGCCGATCTGGTCCCGGCGCAGCAGCGTGAGCGCCTTGTCGTTGAGCGAGGTGATCCGGGTGTCCCCGAGGTACACCTCGCCCGACGAGGGCCGGTCGAGACCGGCGAGCATGTGCAGCAAGGTCGACTTGCCCGAGCCCGACGGTCCCATGATCGCGGTGAAGTGGCCGGCCTCGAGGCTGACATTGACGTCCTTCAGCGCGGCGATGGTCGCGTCCCCAGTGCCGTAGAACTTGCTGACGCCCTCGGCCCGGGCTGCGGCTGTCGCAAGAGTTGTGGTGCCGGTGGTGCGGATGGTGGCAGACATGTGTGTTTCTCCCCTGTGCCTGGATTCGTGGTGCCTGGTTCGACCCCCCGGTCGAGCGGCGTGTTTCCAGCAAAGGCGTTCCGGCCTGCCGATCCCATCGGGCTGGGCGCACGGCACCCGGGCGCTGCCCGCGGGCAATCGGCGGACGATCGTGCGGCTGACCCCACCCCCGGGGTTCGGGCACTCCCATCCCGGCGACGGTGGGCGCAGACTGCAGAGGTGAAGTTGTGGGGGCGACGGCGTACTGGCCGTGAACAACTCGCTGGTCTGCTGGTATTGGGTGGGCTCGTGGTGTTCGTGGTGCTGGTGTATGTCCTCATCGTTCTGGGCGGCGGTGCGCTCATCGGCCACACCTCGTCGCCGCACGCAGGACTGTCGGTGTTGGCGACCGCCGTGGTGGCGCTGTCCTTCGGCTGGGTGCAGTCACGGCTCGAGGTCGTGATGTCGCGGGTGGTGCACGGTGGGTCGCAGTCGCCGTACGAGGTGCTGAGCAAGTTCTCGCCGACAGTGATTGGCAGCCCGGCCGAGCAAGACCTGCCGGCCAGGATGGCCGAAGTGCTGGCCGGCGGCACGGGCGCGAAGGCAACGCAGGTGTGGCTGATGGTGGACGGCCGGCTGAGGCTCGCCGCAACCTGGCCGCCCGCGGACGGGCCGCCAGCGGTCGAGGCGATAGCAGGCGAGCTGCCCGGCCGGCGGGAGTTGCCGGTGCGCCAGGCCGGCGAACTGCTGGGCGTTCTGGTGGTGCAAGAACACGAGAACGTACCGCTCACTCCGGTCGAGGAACGGCTCTTCGCGGGGCTCGCCGACCAGGCCGGGCTGGTACTGCGCGGCGCTCGGTTGCGTGCCGAGCTGATGCATCGGCTCGCGGAGTTGTCCACGCTCGCGGAGGAACTGCGAAGGTCGAGGCAACGTCTCGTCGACGCTCAGGACGCCGAGCGGAAACGACTCGAGCGCGATATCCACGACGGCGCTCAACAGCATCTGGTCGCGCTCGCGGTGAACCTGAGGCTTGCCCACACGCTGGCCGGACGGTCGCCGGAGCGAGCCGATCGACTGCTCGCGGAGCAGTGCAAGGCGGCCACCGTGACCATCGAGACGATCACCAGCCTCTCGCGGGGCATCTACCCGAGCCTGCTCGTCGACGAAGGGCTTGCAGCCGCGCTCAGGACGGCGATCTCCCGCAGCCCGCTGCCGGCCGAACTGGTTGCCGGTGACGTCGGCCGGTACCCGGCCGGCGTCGAGGCCGCGGCGTACTTCTGCGCGCTGGAGGCCCTGCAGAACTCGGCCAAACACTCGTCGGCGAAGGCGATCCGAGTGGATCTGCGAGGCGGTCCCGCGGTCCTGGAGGTGACGGTCCACGACGATGGTGCCGGATTCGATCTCGCGGCGGCGCGGGCCGGTGCGGGGCTGGCCAACATGCGTGACCGGGTCGAGTCGGCCGGTGGAACGCTGACCATCGAAACCACACCTTCGCGCGGCACAGTGGTCGCGGCCAGGCTGCCGGGCGCGCGCCGGCCGGGGGACTGAGATGTACGCGCGGGTGGCCTGGGTACTGACGGCGTTGACCGTACTCATCGCCGGCGCGGACGTCTGGGTCACCTCGGCGTACCGGCCGCTGCTATCCGAGGAAGCCGTCGCCGTGCACGGGTTCCCGTTCGTCACCGGTGCGGTCGTGGGATGCGCCGCGATGGGCGCGCTGATCGTGGCCCGGTGGGCGCGGCACCCGATCGGCTGGCTGCTCTGCCTGATCGGTTTCCTCTCGGCGATCTCGTTGCTGACCGAGGCTTACGGCGTGTGGGTGGTCAAGGCCGACGGGCCAGGGCCGCGGAGCCTCGGCGGGATCTCAGGCTGGATCTCCGCCCTGCTGGGTGGACAGCTCTCACTGGCCGCGCTGGCCATTCTCTTCCTGGTCGCGCCGGACGGCCGGCTCCTGTCCCGCCGCTGGCGCGTCGCGGTCGTCGTGGCGTTGGTGGGGTACGCCGGTTACGCCGGCAGCCTGCTCACCCTGTCGCCGGCCCGGTTCGACATCGACCACCAGGACGTCGTCGGGCCGCTCGGCAGCCTGTTGTCCATAGTCGGACTTCCGTTCATCGCCATCGGGCTGGTCGCGGCGATGGTGTCCATGGTCCTCCGGATGCATCGCAGCCAGGGAGTGCAGCGGCAGCAGGTGCGGTTGATGGCGCTGTCGGTGGCGTTCGTTGCCCTCAGCTTCGTCTTCCTGATCGTCGTCCAGATGCTCAACGGCGGTCAGCAGACCTGGATCTCGAGCCTCCCGCTGTTCTTCTCCTACTTCTGCCTCCCGCTGCTGTTCGCCGTCGCCGTCCTGCGCTACCGGCTGTTCGACCTGGACCTGATCATCAACCGGGCCGTCGTCCTCGCCCTGGGCACGATCTTCGCCGGGATCGGCTACACCGGCCTGGTCCTTGCGGTCGCGGCCCTGCTCCACACCCGGACCAGTGGATTCTGGCTGTCGCTGCTCGCCACCGCGTTGGTCGCGCTCGCCTTCCAGCCACTGCGCCAGCGGATCGTCCGGCTGGCGAACCGGCTCGCCTACGGAGCCAGGGCGCAGCCTTACGAGGCGCTCTCCGAGTTCAGCCGCCGGCTCGCGGAACCACCGTCACCGCGTGCGCTGCTGCCCGCTGTCGCCGAAGCTGCCGGGCGCGCGGTCTCCGCGCAGTCCTCCACCGCGGACCTCAGAGTCCCCGGCCTGGTGGGGCTTTCCGTCGCCTGGCCCGGCCCGTCCGACGGATCGCCGGAGTACCAGGTGCCCGTCCGACAGGGTGGTGACACCCTCGGCAGCATCGGCGTCACGATGCCGAAGGGACGCGGGCTCCGGGCCGCGGACGAGCAACTGCTGCAGGATCTGGCCGACCAGACGGCGCTCGCCTTCCGCAACGCCGCGATGGAGTCGGAGCTGGCGGGGCACGTGGCTGCCCTCGATCGCACCACCGCTGCGCTGGCGGAGTCGCGGCGACGGATCATCGCGGCCGACGACGCCGCTCGCTACCGGCTGGAATCCGCGATCTCCCGGGAGGTGCTGTCCCATCTCCAGCCGATGCCCGGGCGGTTGAGCGGCCTCAGCGTCGCCACGTCGGGGAGCGCGGCGACCGACGAGCTCGAGCACCTTGTGGACGAGACGAACGCGGCACTCGAGTCGTTGCGGGCATTGACCCGAGGGCTGTTCCCTACCCAGCTGGCCCGCGCCGGCCTGGCCCGCGCCCTCAGCTCACACCTGGCGCGGAACGGTTCGGCGGTCACTCTGCACGTCGAACCGGCGGCCGACCGGCGGTTCGCGGCCAGGGTTGAGGCGGCGGTCTACTTCTGCTGTGTCGAGGCCGTGCGCGCCGGGTCCGGCGCAACCCGCATCGACCTCCGGATCGTGGCGTCGGAGCTGGTCGTGCAGATCGATGGCGTCGCCCGCGGCCAGATCGACGTACAGGCGATCGTCGACCGGGTCGAGGCGGCGGGCGGACGGCTGTCGCTCGATCGGGAGGATCAGCTGTCGGTCAGCATTCCGGTCGATCCCGACGAGCCCACGCGGCCGTGAGCAGGTCCGGACCGAACGCGGCCTTGGCCAGGTACGACGTAGCTCCACAGCCGGAGATGTCGAACTCCTCCCGGTCATAGGTCGAGAGCAGTACGACGACCGGCGGGTCGGGCTCCTTGGTGATCTGCCGGGTGGCCTCGATCCCGTCGATGCCGGGCAGGTTGACGTCCATCAGGACGAGGCTCGGGCGCAGCCTCGTGACGGCGAGCAGCGCCTCCTCGCCGGACGACGTGGACGCGACGACGACGAAACCGTCGGTCTCCGACACGACGGCAGCGATCGCCCGGCGAAACGGCTCCTGGTCGTCCACGATCAGGACGCGTACGTCGGCCACTGGGTCACCTCCTGTCCGCCCATCGTGGGGGACAAGGCGTGGCAGCGACATGGTGCTATCCGCCTGGACTGGTGCGGTTGACCCCCGCAAACGTCAGCGGCCGGCCTGTCCACCGGTCGCCTCGAGGTAGGCCAGGACGGCCATGACGCGCCGGTTGACGTCGGACTCGTCGGCGAGGCCGAGTTTCTGGAACAGCGAGCTGATGTGTTTCTCGACAGCCCGGGTGCTCATGAAGAGCGCCTTGGCCGTCGCCTCGTTGCTGCGGCCGGCGGCGAGTTCCTGGAGCACCTCGCGCTCCCGCTCGGTCAGTCCGGGCAAAGGCGACCGCGCATCCCGCGCCTTGCGCGCCAGCAGACCCTCGACCACCCGGGCATCGAGGACGGAGCCGCCGCGCGCAACGTCGTGCAGGGCTCGCAGCAGCTCGTCGCGCTGCGACACCCGCTCCTTCAGCAGGTACCCCAGGCCGGAGACGCCGTCGGACAGCAGGTCGAACGCGTAGTCCTCCTCGACGTACTGCGACAGCACGACGACCCCGATCGACGGATGGTCGGCGCGGATCCGCTTGGCCGCGTCGATGCCCTCGGTCGTGAAGGTCGGAGGCATCCGGATGTCCGTCAGGACGGCGTCCGGCCGGTGCCGGGCCACGGACTCCAGCAGCGCGGCCGGATCCATGACCACGTCGACGAGCTCGACGTCCTCGGTCTCGGCGAGCAGCGCGGAGATGCCTTCGCGCACGAGGAAGTTGTCATCCGCAAAGACAACTCGCAACGCCACAGCACTCACTGTAGGCCCGCCGTCCAGGTCGAGCCGAGGTTGTCAGGCCGGCGCTTCGTCGTACGTCGCGGGCCGGGCGCTGTCCACCCATGTGGATCGGCTCATCGAGGCGCTGGCCAGCATCGAGGACTGATGGGCTCGCTCCTCAGGCCGGTGATGGACTGGTGTGGGCCGGGCCGGAGAGCTCGCGGCGGACCGAGAGGCCGACGGCGATCAGGGTGACGCCCCAGATGAGGGCGGTGACCCCGAGCAGGACGGCGATGCCGACCGCACCGGCACCCGGGTTCGCGACGAACAGAACGCCGAGCAGGATCGACAGCGCGGCACTCAGCACCAGCAGCCAGCGCGGCATCACCTGACGGCTGCTGAACGCCCCGAACAGCTCGAACACCCCACGGATGATCAGCCAGATCCCGAGGATCCAGGTCAACGTCTTCGCCGCCATGCCTGGGCTGGTGATCGCGAAGAACGCCGCCAGCAGTGCGATCACGCCGAGCACGATCAGCCACAGGCGGCTGCCGCGCGACTCCGGCTGGAACGCCTGGGCGATCGAGCCGATGCCGTCCACCAGCGCCCAGATGCCCCAGAGCAGGGCCAGTGCGATCGCCGTGGAGATCGGCCACACGATCGCGACGATCCCGAACACGATGCCGATCGCGCCGCGGACGAGCAGCATTTTCCAGCCGACGGTGAGCCAGTCCCGCTCCATGCCAGACCTCCTCGAGGTTGTCCCCCAACCTCATGGTGATCCCGGATAGCGGGAGGTGGCAACTACTCAGAGGCGCGGCGGATTGCCTCCGAGAGACGCTCGGTTGCGGCCATCACGGCGGGAGCGTGCATACGGCCGAGCTGGCGGGAGAGGCGTTCGACGGGTGTGGTCCGGGCTTTCGCACGTGCCGCTCAGCCGGTGGTGTATTCGAGGTGGAGCAGAGGTGCGCCGGCCGGTTTGCCGTCGTAGGCGCGGGCGGTGCGGTGGCCGGTGCCGGAGACGATCAGGACGACCGCGTTGCCGGCGGCCCAACCTGGCCGGCTCACGATCTCCTGGACGACGGCGCTGAGGTCGGGGGTGCGCTGGCCGGCGCCCGTCTCGCCGACCAGGGTCCACGGCCCGGGCGCCCACGCGATCGCGGCGGTGGTCAGAACGCGGGTGGACGGCTTGGTCGCGGACGTGAACGCGAGCGCGTTGTCCGTGGCTTGACCGTGGATGCTGAGACTGGTCGCATCACTTTGGGTTTCGTCCGTCTCGAACTGCAAGTAAGCCTTGGTGATCTTGGCACCGGCCGGGACGGTCAGACCCGGGAAGCGGAGGCCGACCTTTTGATCGGAGCCGTCGAAGACGAGTTCGAGGTCGCTGCTGGTCGCGTAGTAGCTCCCGGTGGCGGATTCCTCCACGTCGTCGGTACTCGCCGAGATGCGACGCTCCAGCGTTGCGGCACCGGGCGTGGGCGCGGGCTGGACGATGACCTGCGCCGTGTCGCTAGCGGTCAGCTGACCGTCGGAGGCAGCGAGCTGGAGCAGGTAGGTACCCGGGACGCCGAAGCCCGCGCTGGTGTCGACGGCGGACACGTCACCGAAGGAGGTGGTACCCGGACCGCTGACCTGGCTCCAGTGCGTTGAGACCGAGCCGGTGGGGAGGCCGTCGTCCGTGACGGTTGCGTCCAGGGACGCCGTACCCGGGAGCGTGACGGTCTGGTCCGGTCCGGCATTCACGGCCGGCGGATGGTTCGGTGGCGGGCCTCCGGTCTTGTACTCGAGGTGGAGCAGAGGGGCCCCGGCCGGCTTGCCTTCATAGGCACGGGCAGTCCGATGTCCGGTGCCGGTGATGATCAGGGCGACGGCGTTCCCGCCGGCCCAGCCTGGCCGGCTCACGATCTCTTGCAGCACCGAGCTGAGGTCGGGTGTGCGCTGGTTGGCGCCTGCCTCGCTGACAAGGGTCCACGGGGTGGGCGTCCACGCTGTCGCCGCGGTCGTGAGAGCGCGGGTGGACGGTTTGGTCGCGGAGGTGAAGGCGGCCGCGTTGTCCGCGGCCTGGCCACGGATGGTCAGGCTGGTTGCCTCGCTCTGGGTTTCATCGGCCTCGAACTGTAGGTACGCCGAGGTGATCATGGCGCCGGCCGGCACAGTGAGGCTCGGGAACCGCAGACCCACCTTCTGATTCGAACCGTCGTACACGAGTTCCAGGTCCGAACTGGTGGCCGAGTAGCTGCCGGTCGCGGACTCCTCGACGTCGTCAGTGCTCGCCGCGATCCGCCGCTCCACCGTCGTCGATCCAGGCGGCGGCGCTGGAGCCACCACGATCTGTGCCGTGTCCGAGGCCGACAGATCCCCGTCACTGACCGTCAGTTGCACCACGTACGTACCCGCCGTGCTGAACGTCGCGGTGGTGTGCACCGCAGTCGGATCCCCGAAAGTGACCACCCCCGGGCCGCTCACCGTGCTCCACCGCATCGACAACCCACTGCCGGGCAGACCGTCATCGGTGGCAATCCCGTTCAACGTCGCCTCCGCGGGCAACACCACCGACAGGTCCGGACCCGCGCTGACCCCGGGGGCGCGGTTCGGGGGTGCCCCGGCGTACTCCCAGTCACCGAGATCGGGCGCCGTACCGAGGTAGTCGCTCGCGGGGATGGTGAGGACCTGCTCACCGTTCCAGGTGTACGACGAAGTCCCCGCGTCGATGGCCGGGCTCCCGGGCCAGAGCCGGAAGTCGTCGTACAGCAGTGGATCCTCGAACACGGAAGTGGACGGATCCACGACGCTGTCCTCGTAGTCGACTGCGTTGTGCCAGAAGAGGTTGTACGCCGAGGTCGACGCGCCGCCGACCCGGCGAAGGGCGGTCGTCAGGGTCCCGGCGAAGATGTTGTTCAGCACAATGCTGTTCGCGCCGCCGACGATGCCGTAGTTCTCTCCCGAGAACGTGTTGTTGGTGATGTAGACACGTTCCGCCAGGGGTGCGCCGCTGAAGTCCTCGTTCGTCTGCTGGTTGGGCAGGCAACCGACGGAGGCCGCACCGTTGTGATCGAAGACGTTCCGGTCGATGGTCAGTGTCCGGCTCGACGCGCCGTCGGAGTCGATCAGCTGGATGCCGTCGGAGTCGTTGCGGACGAACCGGTTCCGCCGGATGACCACGTCGAGCATCGGGCCGACGTACGGATACATCCGGAACTCGATGCCATCGCCCTGGTTCTGCTGGACCGTGCTGTCGACCAGCGTCATCGCGACGCGGCCGTTCAGGTCGATGCCGTCGTCGGTGTTGCCGATGAAGACGTCGTGGTCGAAGCGGGCGGTCGAGTCGTTGCCGAAGTCCGCGCCGTCGCTGTTTCCGGTCATCGTGCTGTGGGAGACGGTCACCAGCGCGTTGCCGCGGACTCCGTCCACGCCGTTCTCGACCGTCAGCCCGTTGACGACACTGCCGCCGGCTCGTGAACCGAATTCCAGTACAGCGTTGCCCACGCACCCGGAGGCGCCGCCGCAGGCGTTCGCGACGTATCCGCTGATGACGGTCTGGCCGATGTACGCCGGGTCGCCGGTGGTCTGGTACCAGGATGCGAAGGTGAGCGCCTTGTCCTGAACCCAGACTCCTCCCGTGTAGATTCCGGGCGCGAGGAGGATGGTGTCCCCGGACGCCGCGGCGGACACCGCGGCCTGGATCGTCGGCTGGTCGGCCGGGACGTTGATCACCGTCGCTGTCGCGGAGGCCGGCGACGCGATCATGGTGAGCCCACCGGCCACCACAGCGGCGATCGTCAGGATCGTGGTGGCGCGCCGATGAGGTCGGTGGAATCGCCGGCCACGAAAGGCTGCGTGCCGCGAGGAGCAAGAGCCGATCTGATCCATCTTCGGACTCTAGGAGCGTTCCCAGACCGTCGCACCACCCAGAATGCGTAGATCTTCCTGCCCGGCAACGTAGCTCCGCAGGCCGAGTCGCGCGGATCGTCGAGCGCGGCCTGAGCTACTGGGCCGACCCGTTCAGCGCGGGCGCCGCTGGTCTACGGTGCCGGTATGGCGCTGGCGATGTGCTGGTTGTTGGATCGGCGGTCCGAGCGGATTCTGCGGAACTTGTGGGACCGGCTGGAGGATCTCGGCGTACCGACGCTGCGCTCGCACACTCACGGCCGGCACGTGCCGCACGTGTCGTTCGCCGTACTGCGAGATTGGCAGCACGATGAGGTGATGAAGGCGGTCGATGCGTTGCCCGATGGCGGTCCCGTCAGCTTGTACTTCGACGCCCTCGGAACATTCCGTCGCGGTCGAGCCTGGCTCGTTCCCGCGGTGTCCGCCGACGTACTCGAACGCCAGCAGCGGACGGTTGCGGCAGTCACCACCACCGGCGCCGACCTCCACCGCCACTACGAACCCGGCCGCTGGGTCCCCCACTGCACCCTCGCCCCTCGAGTCCCCCTGGTCGCTCTGCCACTCCTGGCCGCCGCCGTGTACGACGTACTCCCGCTGGACGCGACCGCCGACCACGCCGCCGTCATAGACAGCAGCACCGGTCAGCTCTGGCCTCTCCGGCACATCCCCTAGTAGGCCGCCTTATCGGCTACTCAGAGGCGCGGCGCAGTGCCTCCGAGAGACGCTCGGCGGCAGCCATCACGGCGGGAGCGTGCATACGGCCGGGCTGGCGGGAAAGGCGTTCGATCGGGCCCGACACGGACACCGCGGCGATGACCTTGCCCGATGGTGAGCGGACCGGGGCCGAGACGGACGCGACGCCCTGCTCCCGTTCGCCGACCGAGTGGGCCCAGCCACGACGCCGTACGCCGGCCAGTGCGGCGGCGTTGAAGGTCGCGTTGTGAAGGCCACGGTGCATCCGCTCCGGGTCCTCCCAGGCGAGCAGTATTTGCGCCGCCGAACCAGCGGCCATGGTCAACTGGCTGCCGACCGGGACGGTGTCGCGCAGGCCGGACGGACGCTCGGCGGCGGCGACGCACACCCGGTACTCACCCTGGCGGCGGAACAGCTGTGCCGACTCACCGGTGATGTCACGCAGCCGGGCCAGCACCGGGCCGGCCGTTGCGAGCAGCCGGTCCTCACCGGCGGCCGAGGCCAACTCGCTGAGTCGCGGGCCGAGTACAAATCGTCCCTGCATGTCGCGGCCGACCAGACGGTGGTGCTCCAGCGCAACCGCCAGCCGGTGCGCGGTCGGCCGAGCCAGACCCGTGGCCGCCACCAGACCGGCCAGGGTCGCCGGCCCGGACTCGAGCGCGGACAGAACGAGGGCTGCTTTGTCGAGAACGCCGACTCCGCTAGAGTTGTCCATGGGACGATATTGCCGTCTCGAATCGTGGAACGCAAGTCGCTAATCCGCCCTGGTGCGGAGCACTGTGAGCGATAGCACGCCACCACATACCTCGACCGGGGCGGTGGGGCGGGAAAAAGTATCCAAGGAGGAGAAGTCTGATGGGTAGGACGTTGTCGGAAAAGGTCTGGGATGCGCACGTCGTGCGCCATGCCGACGGAGAACCCGACCTCCTCTACATCGACCTCCATCTGGTCCACGAGGTGACCAGCCCGCAGGCGTTCGACGGCCTCCGGCTGGCCGGCCGCCCGGTTCGCCGGCCCGACCTGACCATCGCCACCGAGGACCACAACGTCCCGACGTACGACGTGGACAAGCCGATCGCGGACCCGGTGTCGCGCACCCAGGTGGACACGCTGCGGAAGAACGCCGAGGAGTTCGGCATCCGGATCCACACCCTCGGCGACCCCGACCAGGGCGTTGTACACGTGATCGGCCCGCAGCTCGGCCTGACCCAGCCCGGCATGACCGTGGTCTGCGGTGACAGCCACACCTCCACCCACGGCGCGTTCGGGGCGATTGCCTTCGGCATCGGCACCAGCGAGGTCGAGCACGTGCTGGCCACCCAGACGCTGATGCAGGCCCGGCCGAAGACGATGGCCGTGACCGTCGACGGCGTACTGCCGGACGGCGTCTCCGCGAAGGACCTGGTGCTGGCGCTGATCGCGCAGGTCGGCACCGGCGGCGGCCAGGGCTACATCGTCGAGTACCGCGGCGAGGCGATCCGTGCGTTGAGCATGGAAGCCCGGATGACGATCTGCAACATGTCGATCGAGTGGGGCGCGAAGGCCGGCATGATCGCGCCGGACGAGACCACGTTCGCCTACCTGCAGGACAAGCCGCACGCGCCGCAGGGCGTGGACTGGGAGGCGGCCGTCGAGTACTGGAAGAGCCTGGCCACCGACGCGGACGCGACCTTCGACCGCGAGGTCGTCCTGCGCGCCGAGGACATCGCGCCGTTCGTCACCTGGGGCACCAACCCGGGCCAGGGCATCCCGCTGTCGGAGAGCGTCCCGTCGCCGGACGACTTCGACAACGAGAACGACAAGGTCGCCGCCGAGCGGGCGCTGGAGTACATGGGCCTCACCGCCGGTACGCCGATGCGCGAGATCCACGTGGACACAGTGTTCCTGGGCTCCTGCACCAACGGCCGGATCGAGGACCTGCGCGCCGCCGCAGGGGTGCTGGCCGGCCGGAAGGTTGCCGAGGGCACCCGGATGCTGGTCGTCCCGGGTTCGGGCCGGGTCCGGTTGCAGGCCGAGGCCGAGGGCCTGGACACGATCTTCAAGGACGCCGGCGCCGAATGGCGGGGCGCCGGGTGCTCGATGTGCCTGGGCATGAACCCGGACCAGCTGGCCCCGGGGGAGCGCAGCGCCTCCACCTCGAACCGGAACTTCGAAGGCCGTCAGGGCAAGGGCGGCCGGACCCACCTGGTCTCGCCGCTGGTCGCCGCCGCGACCGCGGTCACCGGGACCCTGGCCGCTCCGGCCGACCTGCCGCCTGTCGCCGTACCTGCGAACGTCTGAGGAGCAACGCAATCATGGAAGCCTTCACCCAGCACATCGGTACGGCGGCCCCGCTGCGCCGGAGCAACGTCGACACCGACCAGATCATCCCGGCCGTGTATCTGAAGCGGGTCACCCGGACCGGTTTCGAGGACGGGCTGTTCGCGGCCTGGCGCAACGATCCTTCCTTCGTCCTCAACCAGCCTGAGTACGACGGCGTCTCGGTGCTCGTGGCCGGGCCGGACTTCGGCACCGGATCGTCCCGGGAGCACGCGGTCTGGGCCCTGCTCGACTACGGGTTCCGCGTGGTCGTGTCGTCGCGGTTCGGCGACATCTTCCGCGGTAACTCGGGCAAGGCCGGCCTGCTCGCGGCACTGGTCACCCAGGACGTCGTAGAGCGACTGTGGGCCACCATCGAGGCCGACCCGGGCACCAAGGTGACCGTCGACCTGGAGAACAAGACGATCTCGGCCGGTGACGTCTCGGCGCCGTTCGAGATCGACGACTACACCCGCTACCGGCTGCTGAACGGACTCGACGACGTCGGCATCACGTTGTCGCACGAGGCCGACATCGCCGCCTACGAAGCGACCCGGCCGGCCTTCAAGCCGGCCACCCTTCCCGCGAAGGCGTGACCCCTTGAGTTATCGCCGCCGTAACGCGCAGCACATCGGCGGCGATAACTCTGGTGTTACCCTTGCGTGGTTGTCAGAACAAGGCTTGCGAGATCAAGGAGGTGAGGCGCTGGTGACCAGCGATCCCTCCAGACATACCGATCTCGCTCGACCTTGAGAGGCTGAATCCTCTGGTAGTTGCGGCTTGAGTGCCGTGGGGGTCGGGCATACGCGTGCCCATCACTCACTCGCTTCACCGCACCTGGAGGACTTATGTCCGACCTGCGCCTGCGCACTCTGCGCGCCTTCGGCCGCACCCCGTCGCTCCGTACCGCCGCCCGCAAGCATGCCGTTCCTGCTGTCGAGCCGGTCGAGAAGCCACGCGAGGCCGCGAAGCCCAAGGGGCACAGCGTCGTCGACAGTGCGATCTATTGTGGCGGCCGGCGGGTCGCGTCCCCGGGATCGCTGGCCGAGACCTATCGCGTCCTGCACAAGGCCCCGCAGAGCCTGGCCTGGATCGGCCTGTACCGGCCGGACAGCCGCGAGCTCGCGTCGCTGGCGCAGGAGTTCGACCTGCACGAGCTGGCCATCGAGGACGCCATCCAGGCCCACCAGCGGCCGAAGCTGGAGCGGTACGGCGACACGTTGTTCGTCGTTCTGAAGGCCGCTCGCTACCGGGACGCGACCGAGGAGGTCGAGTTCGGCGAGGTGCACGTGTTCGTCGGCCCGGACTTCGTGGTGACGGTCCGGCATGCCGAAGCGCCCAACTTGGCCGCCGTACGGCGCCGGGTCGAACGCGATCCCGACCTGCTCGGCCGGGGCACCGAGGCCGTGCTCTACGCGATCATGGACAAGGTGGTCGACGGCTACGCACCGGTGGTCGCCGGTCTCGAGAACGACATCGACGAGATCGAGACCGAGGTGTTCCGCGGTGACCCCAAGGTGTCGCGGCGCATCTACGAACTGTCCCGTGAGGTGATCGAGTTCCAGCGCGCGACCCGGCCGCTGGTCGGCATGCTCGAGTCGCTGCGCGGCGGTTTCGAGAAGTACGGCGTCGACGAGGAACTGCAACGATCACTCCGCGATGTGGCCGACCACGTCACCGAGGTGGTGGAGAAGGTCGACGGTTTCCGCGAACTGCTCCGCGACATCCTGACCGTGAACTCGACCCTGGTGGCGCAGCAGCAGAACGAGGAGATGAAGAGCCTCGCGATCGCCAGCAGCGCGCAGAACGAAGAGGTCAAGAAGATCTCCGCCTGGGCGGCCATCCTGTTCGCGCCGACCTTGATCGGCACCGTCTACGGGATGAACTTCGACAACATGCCCGAACTGCACTGGCAGTACGGCTATCCGTTCGCGATCGGCCTGATGGGCATGGTCTGCGGTGGTCTGTACCTCATCTTCAAACGCCTCAGCTGGCTCTGACATGCTGTCTGCCAAGGAGGTGGACAGCTATGTGGTTGTTCCTACGCCGGCGCCTGATCCTGTGGGCCATGCTGGCGATCGCCGTACCGTTGCTGGACTGGCTGCTGGGCAAGGCGGCTGCGGAGTTACGGGCCCGGAAGGGTGACACTGCCGTGGCCCGCGGTCTCGACACGGCCCAGTCCGGGCTGCGAATTTGCGTGGAAAGGGCCGTTGAGGCGGTGACTGATGGGGACCGGATCGTTGCTCTGAAGGGATTCGGGGACCTCTGAAGGGCCGGATCGGGCCAAATTGTGGCACGAATCGCCCAAAACAAGGCCGAATTGCCGCGTTGGTGTTTGTGCGCGGCGTGTTGAGTCCATAACGTTCACGTGAGATCGAGCGCTGTGCTCGACGCCTACGTTCACGGAGGGAAGCAGTGAACAAGAGCCAGTTGGTCGAAGCGCTCGCAGTGCACTTCGACGGAAACCGCCGCCAAGCCCAGCACGCACTGGAATCGGTGATCGACACCGTAGAGCGCGAGCTGACCAAGAAGGGTGGCAAGGTCGCTATCACCGGGTTCGGTGCCTTCGAGGCCATCGAGCGTGGCGCGCGCATCGTGCGCAACCCGCGGACCGGCGAGACCAAGCGTGCCAAGAAGACCGTGGTTCCGAAGTTCCGCGCGGGTGCGGAGCTGAAGGCCGTTGTCTCCGGCGCGAAGAAGCTGCCGAAGCTGGTCGTGCCGAAGCCGGCCGCGACCGCCACCAAGGCGGCCGCCCCGGCGAAGAAGGCCGCTCCGGCCAAGGCCGCGGCGACCAAGACCGCCGCCGCCAAGAAGGCGACGGCGACCAAGACGGTGGCGAAGAAGGCCCCGGTCAAGGCAGTTGCCAAGAAGGCCCCGGCCAAGACCGTCGCCAAGAAGGCGCCGGCGAAGAAGGCCCCGGCCAAGACCGTTGCCAAGAAGGCGCCGGCCAAGAAGGCCCCCGCCAAGAAGGCTCCGGCGAAGCGCGCAGCTACTCGCTGACCTTCAAGCACTGCAGCACCGCGGTAACCGCACTACAGCGAAGGCCGGTCTCCCCACTCCAGGGGCGACCGGCCTTCGCCGTGTGGGGATGCCTGCGGCAACCTTCTAGAGCTCGGTGGCGAATTCGACCTTGCTGACAGCCAGACTGGCGCCAGATCCCGTTGTCTGCAGCCGCACCCGCTGCCCGACGCGCAGATGCCGCACCGGGGTGTCGGCGACGGCATGCACGGTGAAGGGGAGCTCGATCCCGGTGTCGGTCAGCACGGATCCGGAGAAGGTTTCGCCGTCGTACCGGCTCACGGTCGCTTGCATGTCCCAACCGTACTTCAGCAGGCGATGCCCTCGGTGCCCGTCGCCGCACCCAGCACCAGTGACATCACGTCCGCGGTGGCCGGACCGACACCGAGTTGTACGGCGTGCGCCAGATCGGCCGCCGTGTCGACATCTCGCCGTACCGACTCGATCCCGGCCAGCTCGACGGAGACCGCGCCGGAGGCCTGGTGGGCTAGTGCGGAACCGACACCGAAGCGCGGATCCAGCGCGACCCCGGGAGCTGCGGCGAGCAACGTCGTACCGGTGCCGGGCTGGTCGATCACGAACGATCGCGGCGCCACACAGGCGGCCAGTACGGCGGTCAGCTCGGCGGGCCGCAACGCGGGCAGATCCGCCGAGAGGGCCGCGACTCCGGTGCCCGGGAACTCCGCGGCCGCGACAGTGGCACCATGCAGCAAGGCTTCGTTCAGGCCCGCGGACGGGAGGTCGGGCACCACCCGCGCACCCACCGCGCTGACGTCCGCGGCCACCACGGGATCGTCGGTGACGACCAGGACCGCGCGCACCAGGGGAGAGGCGAGGGCGGCCGCAGTAGTGTCGACAGCGAAGGCGCGGGCGAGCTCGGGCCGGTGCTGAGGGTAGGCGGACGCGAGCCGGCTCTTCGCGATCGCCGTACGCTTCACCGGGATCGCCAGGATCCAGGGAGCGACCAGTAGGTCTGCCATCAGGCAGGATTCTCCCATGACGGATGGCAGTGACGAGCACCAGGAGGCAACAGTGGACGGCCAAGGCAGCGATCCCCGGCCACGCCGGGGCTTCTGGTTCGGCCTGGTGGTGGCGATCGTCAAGCCGTTCATGCTGGTGTTCACCAAGCCTGAGTTCACCGGCCGGGAGAACATGCCGCGGTCGGGTGGCGTGGTGTTCGCGGCCAATCACATCTCGCACTTCGATCCGTTCGTGCTCGGGTTCTACATCTGGGAGTGCCGCCGGATCCCGCGGTTCCTCGGCAAGGCGTCGGTGTTCAAGCTGCCGGTTCTCGGCCGGATCATCACCAGTGCCGGGCAGATCCCGGTGCACCGGGACACGGCTCAGGCGGCCGACGCGTACCGGGATGCCGTCGCCGCGGTCGAGCGGGGCGAGTGCGTCGGCATGTATCCGGAGGGCACGATCACCCGCGACCCGGAGATGTGGCCGATGACGGGCAAGACCGGGGCGGCCCGGATCGCGCTGCAGACCGGGTGCCCGGTGATCCCGGTCGCCAACTGGGGTGCACAGGAGGTCCTGAAGTCCTACACCGGCAAGATCAGGGTCCGGCTGCTGCCGCGCAAGACCATCCAGGTGCGGGCCGGGAAGCCGGTCGACCTGAGTGCGTTCAAGAGCAGGCCGCTGACCAACGAGCTGTTGCACGAGGCAACCGAGGTGATCATGACCGCGGTCGCCGAGACGCTCGGGGAACTGCGCGGCGAGACCCCGCCGAAGGAGCTCTACGACCTACGCAAAACCCGCAAGCCAGTTGATGGTGAGGAGACGGCATGACTGTATTGATGCCACGCCTCCGGCGCAGCGGGTCATCGGGCTGTGACTCCCAGCCTTCCCTCGTCGCTCCGGTCGCTTCGCTCCCTCCGCTCCTCAGTCCAGGCAGGGAGGCCCGATGACCAGGGTCGCGGTGTTCGGAGCCGGATCCTGGGGTACGGCGTTCGCTGTCGTGCTGGCGAACGCGGGGAACCAGGTGTCCGTCTGGGGCCGGCGTGAGTCGCTCTGCGAGGCGATCAACACCCAGCACGAGAACGCCGACTACCTGCCCGGCCTTCGTCTCCCGGACGCGATCACCGCGACCCACGACCCGGCCGCGGCGGCCGATGGCGCGGAGGCCGTCGTACTCGCGGTCCCGAGCCAGTCGTTGCGGGAGAACCTGACGGACTGGGCCGGCGTCCTGCCGAACGCCGTACCCCTGGTCAGCCTGATGAAGGGCGTCGAGGTCGGTACGACGAAGCGGATGAGCGAGGTGATCGCCGAGCTGACCGGCGCCGGGCCGGAGCGGATCGCGGTGGTGTCGGGTCCCAACCTCGCGCGCGAGATCGCCGAGGGACAGCCGGCCGCGGCCGTAGTCGCGTGTGCCGACGAGGGGACCGCGACCCGGATGCAGAAGCTGTGCCACTCACCGACGTTCCGTCCGTACACGAATGTCGACGTGATCGGCTGCGAGCTCGGCGGCGCCTGCAAGAACGTGATCGCCTTGGCGGTCGGGATGGCGGTCGGGCTCGGGTTCGGCGACAACGCGCGGGCGTCTGTGATCACCCGCGGGCTGGCGGAGATCGCTCGCCTCGGTACGGCGCTGGGTGCGGACGAGCACACGTTCTCCGGGCTGGCCGGCTTGGGTGATCTGGTCGCGACGTGTTCGTCGCCGTTGTCGCGGAACCGGACATTCGGCGAGAAGCTCGGGCAGGGCATGACGGTGGCCGAGATCGCCGGTGCGACCCGTCAGGTCGCCGAAGGCGTGAAGTCCTGCGCGTCCATCTCCGAGCTGGCGCATCACCACGACGTCGAGATGCCGATCGCCGAGCACGTCACCAAGGTCGTCGCCGGTGAGATGACGCCGAAGGACATGTTGTTCAGCCTGGTGTCCCGCTCGGCCAAGTCGGAGCGCTGGGGATGATCCCGGCCGCCTTCGCACAGTCCACCATCGACCGTGAAGGCGAGGCAGGCGCGGCCTGGCTGGCCGAACTGCCCGGAATCATCGAAGACCTGCTGTCGCAGTGGCACTGCGTGGCCGACGGTCCGGTCATGCACGGCCAGGTCGGTGTGATCCTGCCGGTCCGGTCGAGTGCCGGGCCCGCGGTGCTCAAGGTGTCCTTTCCGCATCCCGGCAACGTGCACGAGGCGGACGCCTTCACCGCTTGGGAAGGCCGGGGCGCTGTCCTGCTGTACGAGCGCGACGACGAGCGCTTCGCGATGCTGCTCGAGCGTGCGCAGCCGTCAACGCTGTGGGAGGTCGGCGACGGCGACCAGATCGTCGCGGTGGCTGGACGGCTCAGTTGCCGGTTGTCGGTCGCGGCGCCTGCCGAGCTGCCGCGGTTGGCGGACCAGGCCGACAGCTGGGAGGACGAACTGCGCCAGGGCGCGGCCGATTTCCCCGGCGTCTTGCCGGACGCGGTGCTGGACGCCGCCTTGGCCGTCGTCGACGAGCTGGGCCGCGATCAGCCGGATCTCCTCGTGCACGGCGATTTCCATCCCCGCAACATCCTGCGGGGCGAACGCGAACCGTGGCTGGCCGTCGATCCCAAGGGTTACGTGGGGGATCCGGCGTACGACGGAGGCACGTTGCTCAAGCCCCGTGCGCTGGCGCTGATCGAGGCCGAGGACCTGATGAAGGCGTTGCGGCACGAGTTGGACGTCTTCGCCGAAGCCGCGGAGCTGGACCGGGAGCGCGTGCGGAGGTGGGCTCATCTCCACGTCGTGCAGGCTGCTTTCCACGGCCGGCGGCGCGGTTTCGGTCGCGCCCGCGGTGGTGCGTACCTGGACCGGATCCTTGGCCTGGTGGATCAGCTCGCCGTCAGTTGGTGCTGAAGGACCAGGGTCGCCGCGCCGCGGAGGGCGGCGTCCTGGCCGGAGCGTGCGGTGACCACGCGCAGGTCGGTCGTGGCCAGAGGCAACGATCTGGCATAGATCGCTTCGCGGATGCCGGCCAGCAGGCTGTCGCCGGCCTGGGAGAGTGAGCCGCCGATCACGATGACGGACGGGTTGAGGAGGCTGACGGCCGCGGCGAGCACCGTGCCGATCTCACGGCCCGCCTGGCGGATCGTACGGGTCGCGATCGTGTTGCCGGCCCGGACCAGGTCGACCACGTCCTGACTCGACGACGGTTCCAGCCCGGCGGCGCGCAGTTGCCCGGCGACGGCCGTGGCCGACGCGACCGCCTCGAGACAGCCCGTGTTCCCGCAGCGGCACACCTCGCGGTGTCCCGGCGCCTGGATGTGCCCGATGTCCCCGGCCGCGCCCTGGGCCCCGCGATGGAGCCGGCCGCCGCTGATCACGCCGGCGCCGATGCCGGTCGCGACCTTCACGAACAGCAGGTGCTCGACATCGGCGTACTCTCCAGCGTGCTCGCCGAGCGCCATGATGTTCACGTCGTTGTCGACCAGGACCGGTCCGAGGTGTTCACGGCTGAGCCGGCCGACGACGTCGTACGAGTCCCAGCCCGGCATGATCGGCGGATGGTTCGGGCGGCCGGTGCTGTGCTCGACCGGTCCGGGCAGTCCGACGCCAGTACCCGCGAGGTCAGTGACGGATCGCCGTGCTGCCCGCAGCAAGACACGTCCCAATCGTGCAACCTCGCTCAGGACCACCTCAGGCCCTTCGGCAATGTTGAGCCGGGTTGTCGACCGGTCCACGATCACGCCAGTCAGATCGGTGAGCGCGACCGACACGTGCGTCGCGCCGACGTCCGCGGCCAGGATCAGCCGGGCGGTGGGATTGAACCGGAACCGCGCCGGCGGTCGCCCGCCGGTCGACGCCGCTTCGCCGGACGGTACGACGAGACCTGATGCGACCAACGCCTCGATCCGGCCAGTCACGGTGGATCGGGCCAGGCCGCTGAGGTCGATGAGTTCGGCGCGGGTGCGCGGTTGTCCATCCAGGAGCAGGCGCAGTACGGCATCGGTCTCCGCCGTACCGAGATCGCTCATGGCCGCACTTCCGTCCCTGGGCCGGTGGACTTTTGCTTGACAGGGTTCAAAAGTGTCACATAGCGTCCTTCGACGTGTCCACCAGTGCGCGCAAGCTCCGGGTCGGGATCGTCGGTGGCGGCTTCATGGGCCGCGTTCACGGCAGGTCCGCGTTGGTCTCCGGAGCCTCGGTGGCCGGTGCCGTTGGCTCATCGCCTTCAAGGGCTGAGGCAGCAGCCGAGGCGACCGGCGCCGAACGCGGTTTCGCGACCATCGACGAACTGCTTGCCGCCGACATCGACGTGGTGCACGTCTGTACGCCGAACAACACCCACCTCGAGGTGACGCTGAAGGCGCTCGAGGCCGGCAAGCACGTGATCTGCGAGAAGCCGCTGGCGACCTCGGTGCAGGACGCGGCCGGACTGCAGGCCGCCGCGTTCGAGGCTGAGCTGGTCGGCGCGGTGCCGTTCGTCTACCGCTACCACCCGATCGTCCGCGAGCTGCGCACCCGAATCGCCGCCGGTGACGCCGGTGTGATCACCAGCCTGCACGGGTCGTACCTGCAGGACTGGCTGGCCGGCGCGGACGACCAGAACTGGCGGGTCGACGACTCGACCGGCGGACCGTCGCGGACGTTCGCGGACATCGGGTCCCATTGGTGCGACCTGACCGAGTTCGTCACCGGCGACCGGATCGCCGCGATCAGTGCGCAACTGCGGACCGTCCGGGGTCAGCGCGGTGGTGTCGAGGTCCGCACCGAGGATCTGGCCACCGCACAGTTCCGCACTGAGGCCGGCGTGGTCGGCACGATCGTGGTCAGCCAGGTGGCGGCCGGCCGGAAGAACCGGCTGTACCTGGAGGTCTCCGGTACCGAGTCGAGTTTCGGCTTCGACCAGGAGGACCCGGATCGCCTGTGGGTCGGCCGTCGTACCGCATCGCAGCTACTGACGCGCGACCCCGAGACGCTGAGCCCGCCCGCGGCGCGGGTGAACCGGCTGCCGGCCGGGCACGCGCAGGGATACCAGGACGCGTTCGACTCGTTCGTCGCCGACAGCTATGCCGCCGTCCTGGGCGACCACCCGGACGGCCTGCCCGATTTCGCCGCCGGTGCGCGGTCCGCCCGCGTGGTCGACGCCGTACTGCGCTCGGCCGCGAACGACAGCGCCTGGATCACCGTCGACAACTCTTAGGAGCCAGTGAGATGCCTCGTCCGATCACTCTGTTCACCGGTCAGTGGGCCGACCTGCCGTTCGAGGAGGTCTGCGAGTTCGCCTCCTCGGCCGGGTACGACGGGGTCGAGATCGCCTGCTCGGGTGACCACTTCGACGTCCAGCAGGCGGTCGACGACGACTCGTACGTCCAGGGGCGCAAGGACATCCTGGAGAAGTACAACCTGCAGGTGTTCGCGATCTCCAACCACCTGGTCGGCCAGGCGGTCTGCGACAACCCGATCGACTTCCGGCACCAGGCGATCGTGCCGTCCCGGATCTGGGGCGACGGCGACGCCGAAGGCGTCCGGCAGCGGGCGGCCGAGGACCTGAAGAACACCGCGCGGGCGGCGGCGAAGCTGGGCGTGAACACGGTGATCGGCTTCACCGGCTCGTCGATCTGGCAGTACGTCGCCATGTTCCCGCCGGTGCCGGCGGAGCGGATCGAGGCCGGCTACCAGGACTTCGCCGACCGGTGGAACCCGATCCTCGATGTGTTCGACGCGGAGGGCGTGCGGTTCGCGCACGAGGTGCACCCGTCGGAGATCGCGTACGACTACTGGACCACCACGCTGACGCTGGAGGCGATCGGTCACCGCGAAGCGTTCGGGCTGAACTGGGACCCGAGCCATATGGTCTGGCAGGACATCGACCCGGTCGCGTTCCTGTGGGACTTCAAGGACCGGATCTACCACGTCGACTGCAAGGACACCCGGATGCGGGTCGGCGGCGGCCGCAACGGCCGGCTGGGCTCGCACCTGCCGTGGGGCGACCCGCGGCGCGGCTGGGACTTCTACTCCACCGGCCACGGCGACGTGCAGTGGGAGGACTGCTTCCGCGTGCTGAACTCGATCGGCTACGACGGCCCGATCTCGGTCGAGTGGGAAGACGCCGGCATGGAGCGCAAGGTCGGCGCCGCCGAGGCCGTCAACGTCATCCGGGCCCTCGCCTTCGACAAGCCTGCGGCCGCCTTCGACGCAGCCTTCGCCACCGACAAATGAGTTCTACGGTCGTGGCACCCGCGCCGCGCGGGTGTCACGACCGGCGGCGACGCCGATGACGAGTTGTACGACGGACAGCCCGGCGAACACGATCAGAGTGGCGTCCCAGCCGCCGGTCTGCTCGGCCAGATAGCCGGCGAGCACCGGCCCGGTGGCGGCGAGCAAATAGCCGACAGCCTGCGCCATCCCTGACAACTGCGTGGTCTCGTGATGACTGCGGCCGCGGATGCTGATCAGCGTGAGCGCGGCGACCAGGGCCGCACCCTGGCCCAGGCCGGCGACAATCGCCCAGACCACGGACAGGCCCGGCGCCAGCAGCAGGCCGAGCAGCGCGATCAGGATGGGAAGGCTGGCCGTGATCGTGCCGGCCCGCTGATTGTCCGGATGCCGCATCAGCCGGGGAATGGACAGGCCGCCGATAAGGCCGAACCCACAGATAGAGACCTGACGACGGAGCCGCCTCCAGGACGGCCTGCGCGGTCAGGGCGAGCAGACGGCTGCCGATGCCTTGTCGCTTGAGTGGGGACCGCACGTGGAGGTTGTCGACCAGCGCACCCCAGGTCGGGTCCGAGTCGAGGACCGTGTGAGCGAGCCCGACCAGCTCCCCGTCGTACTCCGCGAGGATGGTGCGCGCCTGCGGCGACGCTGTCGCCAGTCGCTCGGTCCATCTCCCGGCCAGGAATCCGGCGGGTTCCCCGTCGAGGAAGGCGTCCGCGTAGGCACCGCGGTAGTGCCGCTGCCAACTGTCGGCGTGCAGCCCGGCCACAGCGAGTGCATCCTCCGGCCCGGCCAGCCGAAACCGCAGACCTGATTCCGTCCCTGTCGAATTGAGCACCTTGAATTCGTATCACTGGTGAGGCGTCCGTGCCGGGGCTGTCCACTTTCAGTCCAGGCCGGCCACCCCCAGTTCACCCAGCCGGTGGCGGATCAGGGAGTCCAGTTGCTCCCAGGCCGGCGAGGACGCGTTGACAGTGGTCTGGAGGAGCTGGGGGATGGCCGAGTCGGCGGACACGCCCGGGAGGTCGGTGCCGTAGCGGTCGATGCTCGCGGCAACGATACGGTCGGCCAGCTCGGTCAGGAACGGATCGGCCGGATCCAGATCGTGCGCCCGGTCGTAGGCGAGGTAGAGATCCAGGAGATCGGCGTCGGTGAGGGCCTGTGCCTGGTCATGGAAGAGGGCGTCGGCGACCTCTGGGTGGGTGGCGTAGACCACGATCCAGAGGTCGCGTTCCATCGCGATCCAGCGGTCGGTGAAGCCCAGGTCGGTCAGCCCGGCGAGGTGGTGGTCGATCTCGGCCGGCAGCAGGCGGACCTCGCCGGCGGCGAGCTTCCGGAGCCGGCGCTGGGTGTCGCGGAGCCGGCGGATGCGATCGGTGAGCTCGGTGTCGATCTGCTCCAGCGCGGCATCGAAGTCGTCCGGCGCCGACCCGAGCTCGCGGATCCGCGCCAGTGGAACACCCGCCTCGGCCAGCGTCCGGATCCGCACCAGGTCGACCACGGCTTGTGCGGGGTAGCGGCGATACCCGGACGAGTCCCGTTCCGGCTCGGCCAGCAGGCCCTTCGCGTGGTAGACGCGGACGGTCTTCGTCGACACCCCGACGTACCGGGCCAGCTGTCCGATGGTGAGCACGCATCCATTCTTGACCTTGCCCTAGGGGCAATGTCGCATGATCGACTCATGACTGACTGGGACACCCTGCGCGCGCTCGCCGACGAGGGCAACGAGAAGGCGATGGACCGCCTCGCCGATCTGGCCGACGAGCGCGGCGACGTGGACGCTTTGAACGAACTGCTCGACGAAGGCAACGAGCGGGCCGGCGAACACCTCACTCGCCGCGCGGCCGCCGCCAAGGACCTGCTCGAGCTCCAGCGGATCAGCGACGCCGGCTATGAGGAGGCGGGGGAGGTCCTCGACCGGCTGCTCTAGGTCCGTACCCGCGGCTTCGTGCGCAGCACTGGCGCGAACACGGCCAGCGCGGAGGCAAGCGCGGTGACGACCAGGAACGAGACGGTCAGGTTGCTGGCCTGGGCGATGCCGCCGATGATCGACGGCGCGACCAGCCCGGAGGCGTAGGTGATGGTGGCGACCCCAGCGATTGCCTGGCTGGCGTTCGTACCGCTCCGGGCGGCGGCCGCGAAGGCCAGCGGTACGACGACCGCGATCCCGATCCCGATCAGCGCGAACCCGGCCATCGCCACGATCGCGGTCGGAGCGACGACGACCAGTACGCCGCCGGCCGTGGCGATCACGCCGCTCCACCGAACCGTCCGTACGGCGCCGAACCGGTCGACCACCGCGTCACCGGTGAGCCGCGCGATCGTCATCGTCAGCGCGAACCCGGTCGTCGCACCCGCCGCGACCCCGGCCGAGCTGTCGAGGATGTCGCAGGTACACCGCCGACCAGTCCAGACTCGCCCCCTCGGCGAACACCGCACAGAATCCGACCGCCCCGATCAGCAGCGCCGACTTCGGCGGCAAGGTGAACCGCGGCGGCGGCTCCTCGTCCGCGTCGGGGTGCACGTCCAGCACGAACTGACACACCACGGTCCCGACCAGCGTGAGTACGACGGCCATCACCGCATGGTGGACCTGGGCACTCAGCCCGGCATGCGCCGCCACCGTCCCGATCGCAGCACCGAGCAACGCCCCCGCACTCCACATGCCGTGCAGCCCGGACATGATCGACTTCTTCAGCCGGTGCTCGACTTCGACCCCGAGCGCGTTCATCGCGACATCGGCCATCCCGGAGGTCCCGCCGTACACGAAGAGTGCGGCGCAGAGCGTCGGCAGGTTGGGGGCGAGCGAGGGGAGGAACAGCGCGAGCGTCCATAGGGCGAGCAGGCCGCGGAGGGCGGTCCTGGTGCCGAAGCGGTGGGTCACCCGGGCGGCCAGCGGCATCATCAGCGCCGCGCCGAGAGCCGGGAACGCGAGGGCCAGCCCGAGCTGCCCGGGGGATGCGCCCGCATGCTCCTGGATCCACGGCACCCGGGTCGCGAACGAGCCTGTCACCGAGCCGTGCACGCAGAACACCGCCGCCACGGCGTAGCGCGACCGCCGGACCAGGGTGGTGTCATCAGTCACAAGCAAACACACAATCTGTTTGAACGATCAGGCGGATGGTAGGTTTCTGCGCGTGAGAAGCGCGGAACGGCATCAAGTGATCGTAGAACGACTACGGGCTGTTGACCGAGTATCGGTCCAGGAACTGGTCGAGGCGACCGAGGCATCGGACATGACGGTCCGCCGCGACCTCGACTTCCTCGCCGTGCAGGGCGTGCTCAAGCGCGTCCACGGGGGAGCCGTGTCCGCGATGCCCTCCGGTGTCGAGCCGCCGTACTCGCTCCGGGCCCAGGCGGCCGTCGCGGCGAAGCAGGCGATCGCGAAGGCCGCTGTCGCGCACATTCACGACGGCGAGACGATCGTCCTGGACAGCGGTACGACGGCGCTCGAAGTCGCCCGCCTGCTCCACGATCGTGCGCTGACGGTCATGCCGCTCTCGCTGCATGTCGCCCACGAATTGGCCGACGCCCCGAGGATCCGGTTGCTGATGCCGGGCGGCGAGGCGCGCAAGGGAGAGTTGGCCCTGGTCGGCCCGCTGACCGTCGCGTCCCTGCGGGCGCTGCGCTTCGACCTGGCTGTGCTCAGCCCGTGCGCGTTCAGCCTCGACGCCGGCCTGACCGCGTTCGACCTCGGCGACGCGGAGGTCAAGCAGGAGGCGCTGAAGGTCGCCACTCGCTCGATCGTGCTCGCGGACGCCGCCAAGTGGGATCGCGCCGCCCTCGCCTACGTCTGCCCCGCTGACCGCCCCGACGTCATCATCACCGACCCCGAAGCCCCGGAGGACCAGCGAACCATGCTCGCCCAACGCGGAGTCCTGGTAGAGGTGGCCCCTTGACTCTACTGATGCCACGCCTCCGGCGCGGCGGGTCACGGGGCCTCGACTCCCGGCCTTCCCTCGTCGCTCCGGTCGCTTCGCTCCCTGCGCTCCTCAGTCCAGGCCGGGAGGCCCCGTGACCAGCACCGACCTGCGTTCGCAGACCGCTCCGCCACGAGCCGCCCGCGTCGCCACCTGGCTGTACTTCGGCCTGAACGGCTTCGCGGTCGGCATGTGGGTCGTCCACATCCCCAACATCGAGCATGCGACCGGCATCTCGCACAGCACGCTCGGACTCTTGCTGCTGGTACTCGGCGGCGCCGCGTTCACCGGCATGCAGGTCGCCGGTCCGCTCGTCGATCGCCTCGGTCAACGCCGTCTCGTTCCGGCCGCCGGCGTACTGCTCGGCATCGCGCTCGCGGGTCCCGGCCTGGCGCACAACTGGTGGACGCTCGGCCTCGCCCTGATCCTGATCGGCTTCGGCAACGGCTCGATCGATGTCGGCATGAACGCTCAGGCGGTCGTGGTCGAGCGTGGTTACCCGCGCCCGATCATGGCTGCGTTTCACGCGATGTGGTCGATCGGTGGCGCCATCGCCGCACTGATCGGAGCCGCCACGCTGCGAGCCGGCGTACCGACCGAGGTGACACTGGGCTTGTCCGGCCTGGTGTGCATCGTCATCGCCCTGGCCGCCCGACCCTTCTTGCTCGAGGCAACTATCGGCGAAGAGCACGAGCCGGAGCGGGAGCGGGCGAAGCCGCCCGCCAAGCTGGTCTGGGCGCTTGGTGGACTCGCGTTCGGTCTGATGCTGTCCGAGGGCGTCGCCAACGACTGGGCCGCGCTGCACTTCCGCGACATCCTCGGTACGTCGGTCAGCACGGCGGCCTACGCGTACGGCGCTTTCGCGGTGGCGATGACCGTGGGCCGGTTCCTCACCGACCGGGTCGCCGCGGTCGTCGGACCGGCTGCGATCGTCCGGTGGGGCGCCGCGATGGCCGCCGTCGGCCTCACCGTCGTGATCGTGGTCCCGTGGGTCCCGGTCGCGCTGTTCGGTTGGGCGCTCTTCGGTCTCGGCCTGGCCGGCGGCGTACCGCAACTCTTCACCGCCGCCGGCAATCTCGACCCGCGCGCGGCCGGCGCGCTGATGGCACGCGTCGTCGGACTCGGGTACGTCGGTCTGCTCGCCGGGCCGGCGTTGATCGGCGGACTCGCGCACTGGATGCCGCTGAACATCGCGTTCATCCTGCCGGTCGTGCTGTGTGTCCTGACGTTCTTCGGTGGGCCGGTGCTCAAGTCCCGTTCCTGAGGGCCTGCTCGAGATCGGCCCACAGGTCGGCGGGGTGCTCGATCCCGACGGCCAGGCGGATCAGATCCTCGGGGATCGTCGGGACCTCGATCGGCCAGCGGCGACGGCGTTCCAGCATCGACTCGACGCCGCCGAGGCTGGTCGCGTGCACCCACAGCTCGGTGCGTTCACACACCCGCTGCGCGGCTTCGGCGTCACCACCGAGCTCGATCGACAGGATCGCGCCGAAGCCCGACATCTGCGCCTCGGCCCGCTTGCGGCCCGGATCTCCGGGCAGACCCGGATAGCGCACCCGGCTGACCCGAGGGTGTTCGAGCAAACGCTGGGCCAGGAATGCCGCGTTCGACTGCGCCCGCTCCAGTCGCAGCGCGAGCGTCCGCAGACCACGCAGGGCGAGCCAGGCTTCCATCGGGCCCGGGATCGCGCCGAGGCTGCGGCGGCGGAGTTCGATCGCGGTCCACAGGTCGTCGTCGGCGGTGATGACCGCGCCGAGGATCACGTCGGAATGACCGGCGATGAACTTGGTGGCCGAGTGCATCACGATGTCCGCGCCCAGTTGGAGCGGTTGCTGCAGCAGGGGCGTCGCGAAGGTGTTGTCCACGACAACGATTGCCCCGGCCGCGTGACCGGCGGCGGCGGTCACCGGGATGTCCGCGACCTCCATCGCTGGGTTCGTGGGTGACTCGATCCACAGCATGAAGGCGCCGTCGACCGCCTGGACAACCGCCTCTGTGTCCGCGACGTTCACCCGCTCCACCTGCAGGCGGCCCGCTTCGGCGTGCTGGTCGAGCAGCGCGAGTACGCCGGAGTATGCGTGCTGCGGCGCGACCACCCGGCCGCCGAGCGGGACGAGATCGACGATCGCCGCGACGGCCGCCATGCCGGATGCGAACGTCAGCCCACGGCCGCCCTCGAGCTCCCCGAGTGTCTCCTCCAACGCGGACCACGAGTCGTTGCCGAACCGCCCGTACCCGCGGTCCCCACCCGCGACGTACGTCGAGCTGAACACCGGCGACTCACCGACCGGCGCGTTCGGCACCCGCTCGGGCCGGCCGGCATGGACGACAACAGTGGACGGGTCGAGATCAGAAGCCATACGAAGAATTCTCCCGGGCCCCGATGACCCGCCGCCGAGAGGGGCCGGACATTGGGGCTGCCGGGAGCGGGATGCCGCCTCCACGCAGGAGGGTCATCGCTCGCCGAGCCAGCTCGTTCACCTGGGTACCGTCGGGGTTCTCGACCCAGGTCCGGACGACTGTCTCGATGATGTTCATCGCGATCCCGGCGGCCAGGGCGGCAGTGAACTCGGCGTCCCGCGGGTCGCGCGCGGGCAACCGGCGTACCAGCTCATCCGCGAGATCGTTGCGGAAGCGCCAGATCAGCTCGTTCAGATGCGCGCTCACCGAGGCCGTCTGGGCGGCCAGCTCGAACACCGCGCGAACCCGGTCCGGGTTCCGCTCCAGTTGCGCGAGCACCCGCTCGATCACCGCCTGCAGACCGTCCGCAGATCCAGCCCGGGCTGCTCGCGGAACCAAGTCACCGCGTCGACCAGGCAGTCCTCCACGAACTCCAGGACGAGGGTCTCCTTGGTCGGGAAGTACCGGTACAGCGTGCTCGGACCGACCTCCGCGGCCGCGGCGATCTGCTCCACCGTGGTCCGGCCGAAGCCGTGGTCGGTGAACAGCTCGAACGCCTTGTCCGCGATCAGCCGGCGGGTCCGTTCCCGCTTCACCTCGCGCAGTCCCATCTCCACCTCCGCGGGCAGGGTACCGACGGCGAGGCGCATAAGCGGTTGCGGCGGATGCTCGCCACCGAGTTCGCGGTCAAGCGGATGGAGGCAATGCGACCGCGGATCGCCGCCATGATCGAGCAGCAACTCGACACCATGCTGGCCCGCGGCGGGCGCGTGCACGGCGTCACGTCACTCCCAGTCACATGGACGTGACCGCTACGGACCGCGATCTGAACAGCTCTTAACCGAACCCTGATCGGTTCCTGATCTCCGGGCCGCTACAGTCGAGCCGGTGAGTGAGTACTCGAGGGAAGAACAACGCAAGCCCCGTGTCGCCGTCGTCTTCGGTGGCCGGTCGAGCGAACACGCCATCTCCTGCGTGACCGCGGCCAACGTGCTGCAGGCGATCGACCGGGACAAGTACGACGTGGTCCCGGTCGGCATCAGCACGAGCGGCCACTGGGTCCTGGAAAGCGGCGACCCGGAGCGGCTGTCGATCACCGACGGCAAGCTCCCCGAGGTCGACGTTGCCGCGCTGCCGGTGCTCTTCGGCGCGAACCGCGAGCTCGTGGTGAGCGAAGCCGGCCAGGTCCCGAGCACGCTCGGTGAGGTCGACGTGGTCTTCCCGCTGCTGCACGGCCCCTGGGGCGAGGACGGCACCATCCAGGGCCTGCTCGAGATGTCAGACATCCGGTACGTCGGATCCGGCGTACTGGCCAGCGCGGTCGGCATGGACAAGCACTACATGAAGGTCGTCTTCCAGGCCGCCGGCCTCGAGGTGACGCCGTACGTCGTCATCCGGGACCGCGACTGGACCCAGGACCCGGCCGCGTGCCGGGAAGCCGTGGACGCGCTCGGCTACCCGGTGTTCGTGAAGCCGGCCCGGGGCGGCTCGAGCCTGGGCATCAGCAAGGTGAACAGCCTGGACGAGCTCGACGCCGCGGTCGCCGAGGCGCGGTCGCACGACCCGAAGGTGATCGTCGAGGCGTCCGCCAAGGACCCGCGCGAGATCGAGGTCGGCGTGCTCGGCGGGCTGAACGGCGGCAAGCCGGACGTCAGCGTCTGCGGCGAGGTCGCGGTCTCGGGCGGCGGCCACGACTTCTACGACTTCGAGACCAAATACCTCCCCGAGGGCGAGGACTACACCGCCCTCTCGGTCCCGGCCGACCTCCCCGAGGAGATCGCCGCCGACATCCGCGCGAAGGCCCTCACCGCCTTTGACGCCATCGAGGCCGAAGGGCTGGCCCGCGTCGACTTCTTCCTGGATGCCGACGGCCGCGTCATCATCAACGAGATCAACACGATGCCCGGCTTCACGCCCACCAGCATGTTCCCCCGCCTCTGGGCAGCCTCCGGCGTGGACTACGCAGCCCTCGTCGAACACCTCCTGACCCTGGCCACAACCCGCCCCACCGGCCTCCGCTGAACACGCCGCGGTCATAGGCGGCTCGCTCGGGTGTGGAGGTAGCGCTGCTGAGGGAGGCTGGTTGTCCTGCTGGCCGCTTCCTCGTAGGCCGCCCGGGCACCGGCCGTATCGCCGGACATCTCGAGCAGATGGGCCCGGACGGCCGACAACCGGTGATCCTTGGCGATCCGGTCGTCGTCCTCGATCGTGGCGAGGAGTTCGAGCCCTTCGTCCGGCCCACGTGCCATCGCGACCGCCACGACATGATTGAGCGCGACCATCGGGTTGTCGGTCACCTGGAGCAACACCTCGTACAGCGCAAGGATCTGCGCCCAGTCGGTCTCCTCGGCTGACGGCGACTCGTCGTGCACCGCCGCGATCGCGGCCTGCAACTGATAAGGCCCGACCGGCCCCCGAGGAAGTGCCGCGGTGATCAACGCGACGCCCTCCTGGATGAGCTCCGGGATCCAGAGCGACCGGTCCTGCTCGGCCATCGGGACCAGCTCGCCGAGCGGCCCCGTCCGCGCCGGACGACGCGCATCGGTCAGCAACATCAGCGCCAGCAATCCCATCACCTCGCTGTCGTCCGGCAGCAGCCGGTGCAGCATCCGCGCCAACCGGATGCCCTCGGCCGACAACTCGACCCGTTGCAGGCTCGGCCCCGTCGTACTCGCGTAGCCCTCGTTGAAGATCAGGTAGACGACCTTCAAGACCGCACCGAGTCGCTCGTCCCGGTCAGCCGGCAGCGTGAACCGCGCCCCGCTCTCCTTCACGCTCGCCTTCGCCCGGGTGATCCGTCGCGTCATCGTTGCCTCCGGCACCAGGAAGGCCCGGGCGATCTCCGCGGTGGTCAGACCCCCGACCGCCCGCAACGTCAACGCGATCTGCGACGCGGGGGACAGGGACGGATGGCAGCACATGAACAGCAGGACCAGCGTGTCGTCGGTATCCGCGACAGGCTCGCCCGGCAGGGTCCACTGAGCCACCCGATCCTCACGCCGCTGCCGGGCCTGCTCCCGGCGGAGCAGATCCGTCAGCCGACGCGAAGCCACCGTGATCAGCCACCCGCGTGGACTGTCCGGCACGCCGTCGTCCGGCCACTGCTGCGCCGCCGCGAGCAACGCCTCCTGCACCGCGTCCTCAGCGATGTCGAAATGCCCGTACCGCCGGACCAGCGCCCCGAGCACCTGCGGCGCCAGCTCCCGCAGCAGATCCTCGAGAGACATGGTCATGTCGATCACTCCAACAGGTCGTCCTGGCCCTCGACCAAAGGCCGGACGTCGGCGTAGGCGGTCGCGCGGACGAAGTCCGGCGCCGGCGTGTCAGCGAGTCTGGCGGCGATCTCGGTCGCCCGGTCGAACGACTCGCACTCGACGATCCAGTATCCGGCCAGCACCTCCTGGGTCTCGGCGTACGGCCCGTCGGTCACCACCGACACGCCATCCTTCGAGCCCAGCCGTCTGGTCAGCACCGGCGCCGCAAGCGCGCGGGTCTCGACCAGCTCACCGGACTCGGCCAGGTCGGCGTTGAACTTCGTCATGAACGCGCCCATCGCGGCGAAGTCCGCACCCGTCCAGGCCGGCTTCCCGGTGTCCTTTCCCGCCATCCCGTCGTAGTCCTGCTGCGACGCGTACGTCAGGATCATGTACTTCATCGGATTCTCCCGTCGTCCCGGGCGCCCACCGCGGGCGCCTCTCAGCCGAGACGTCGCCCCCGCCGGCCCGAACCGGACATCACCGCAGAGGAACTTCTCGACAGGGAGTATGCCGTCGTCAGATACAGGGCGTGACGAGTTTGTTGTACTTGTGGACAACGTCCGAGACGTCGGTCAGGGCGTTCGCCTCGGGCTTGTACTTCGACGGGACCGCGACCTCGAAGTAGAGGGCGCGCCCGATCGTGGTGAAGACCCAGCCGTTCGTGACCTCTTTGGCGAACCAGCCGACGCCGTTCACCTCGAAACACTGCGACTGTGCCTCGGCCATCCCGGCCGGCGGACTGACGCCACACGTGACCTCGATCGGCGGATCGCCGTACGCGGTGGTGAGCGGGCTGGCCGGCTCGGTCTTGCGCCGTTTGGCGTCCAGGACCTTCTCGGGCAACGCTTTCACGAGCTGCGCGCAGGCGGCGGCGACATCGGGCGCGGGGGACGGGACGGCGACGGGCGTAGGACCAGGGCTGCACCCGGCCAGCATGATCAGGCCGAGTGCGGCGAGGAAGAGTTTGGGCATGCGAAAGACGGACGGGACCCTGTGCGTGAGCTCAGATGTGGACGACGGGGCAGGTCAGGGTCCGCGTGATGCCGGGCACGTTCTGGACCCGGGCAACCACCAGTTTGCCCAGTTCGTCGACGTTGCGGGCTTCCGCGCGGACGATCACGTCGTACGGACCGGTGACGTCCTCGGCCAGGGTGACGCCCTGGACCTCGGCGATCTGTGCAGCGACGTCGGCCGCCTTGCCGACCTCGGTCTGGATCAGGATGTAGGCCTGGACCACCACGTCGTTCTCCACTCAGTCGTCCTCAGCTGGCTCCGGCTGTGCTAATGCGGCGTACTGCGCGACCGCCGGGCGTACTCTTCGTTGCCCGGTCACGGTACCGCCTAGACTCCGGTTGGCGATATGGGAGGTCTGTTGACGTGACAGAGACGTTGGGGAGCACAGGTGAGTTCGGTCTGATCGAGGCCGTCACCAAGGGGCTGTCCACAGGTGAGGACGTCCTGGTCGGACCCGGTGACGACGCTGCCGTGATGGCGGTGCCCGACGGGCGGATGGTGATCACGACCGATCTGCTGGTGGAAGGGCGCCATTTCCGCCAGGACTGGTCATCGGCGTACGACGTGGGCCGCAAGGCCGCCGCGCAGAACCTGGCCGACATCATGGCGATGGGAGCCAGACCGACCGCACTCGTGGTCGGCTTCGGTGCGCCCGCCGACCTGCCGACGGCCTGGGCGCTGGAGCTCAACCAGGGCCTGGTCGACGAGTGTGAACTGGTCGAGGTGAGCATCATCGGCGGCGACACGGTCCAGTCGGACAAGATCGTCGTCTCGGTGACGGCGTTCGGTTCGCTCGACGGACGGCCCCCGGTGCTGCGTTCGGGAGCGCGGCCGGGCGATGAGGTCGCCTACATCGGCCGGCTGGGCTGGGCCGAGGCCGGCTGGGCGGTGCTGGCGCGTGGGTTCCGCTCGCCGCGGGCTGTGGTCGAAGCGCATCGCCGCCCACAACCGCCGTACGCGGAAGGTCCGCGGGCCGCCCTGGCCGGAGCGTCCTCGCTGTGCGACGTGAGCGACGGACTGCTCGCCGACCTTGGGCACATCGCAGTCGCCAGCGACGTTGTCATAGATGTGCACACGCATGCGCTGACCGTGCCCGAGCCTCTCCAGGCCGTGGCTGCCGCGACCGGTGTGGACGCGCTGAAGTTCGTGCTGACCGGTGGCGAGGACCATGCGCTGGTCGGCACCTTCGAACCGGCCGACGTGCCCGAGGGCTGGACCGTCATCGGGTCGGTTGCTGAAGGCAATGAGGAGCGCCCGGGCGGGAACGTCACGGTGGACGGCGCGCCGTATGCTGCCGAGTCCGGTCACGCCCACTTCAGGAGTTGAGATGCTGCCCAGAGTGCTGACCATCGCCGGCTCAGACTCCGGTGGCGGAGCCGGGATCCAGGCAGACCTCAAGGCGATGCTGGCCAACGGTGTGCACGGCATGAGCGTGCTGACCGCGATCACCGCGCAGAACAGCCTCGGCGTCCAGGGCGCGTGGGAGCTGCCGGAGGAACAGGTCCGGGCTCAGTTCCACAGCGTGGTGGACGACATCGGCGTCGACGCTGTGAAGACGGGCATGCTGGCGTCGGCATCGATGGTCAGCGTGGTCGCGTCACTGCTGCGGACGCTGCCGCCGTCGGTGCCAGTGGTGGTCGACCCGGTGTCGGTATCGAAGCATGGCGACGCATTACTCGCCGCCGATGCGATGGACGCCGTACGTACCGAGATCGTCCCCATGGCTACCGTCCTCACACCGAACCTCACGGAGCTCGGACCGCTCGCCGGAGTCGACCTGGAGACGGTGGAGGACCGGGAGCTCGCGGCCAAGCTGCTATTGGACGCTGGTGCGTCGTGGGTACTGGTGAAGGGCGGTCATGACGTCGGCACGGCGTCGGTGGACGTGCTGCACGGTCCAGGGGTACGACGGTCTTACAGTGCGGTGCGGCTGGACAACAGACACACGCATGGCACCGGATGCACGCTGGCCAGCGCGATCGCGTCGTACCTGGCCCGTGGGTACGACGTACCGAGTGCAGTGGGTGCTGCGAAGGAGTACGTGACTGGGGCGATCGCGGCCGGGTTCGCACTCGGTGGTGGAATCGGTCCGGTCGATCACGCGTGGAGATTTCGAGGGAGTGGCAGTTGACGAACCAGCAGCCCCCGGTTGACGGGTACTGCGAGCAGTGCGGCTTCAACTACGACACGGGTGACCTGCAGGGCACGGTGACGCTGCTCATCCGGCAGGCGGCGGACTGCAGCATGGCGCTCACCAAGGCCGCGGCCGGTCCGGACCCGGACGTCGTACGGTTGCGGCCGGAGCCGGACGTGTGGTCGGCGATCGAGTACGCCTGCCATGTGCGCGACGTACTGGAGATCCAGCGGCAGCGGATCGCGCAGTGCCTGGCGGAGGACCGGCCGGTGTACGCGCCGATGGACCGGACTCGTCGGGTGAAGCAGTTCAAGTACGAGGAGCAGGACCCGATGGAGGTGGCGGCCGCGCTGATGCGGTTCGCTCGGGAGTTCGGGGCCGCCGCGCGGGTGCTCACGCCGCCGCAGCTCGGGAGGCTGGGGCTCTACAACTACCCGGTACGCGCGCCGCGCACGTTGGGCTGGATCATCCGGCACACCGCCCACGAGATCCAGCATCACCGGCTCGACCTCATCACGATCCTGGCCAAGGTCGAGCCACCGATCGTGCCCAAGCCCAAGCCAGAGCCCTCGGCGGAGGCCGAGCCGTCGTTGGAAGCCGAGTCGTCGTCGGAGTCTGCGGAGAACGCGGTCGACTAGTGCTGCGCGGCCCAGGCGGCGATGGCGGGCTGGCTGGTGAGGTGATCGAGGGCCAGTGCCGCGGCACCGCGGAGCGGGCCGTCGGGCTGGTGCGTGGCGGCGAGGACCGGCGGGGGAGAGCCACGGTGGAACGTCATGAGTCCGTCTAGGTAGGCCTGCTCGAAGGTGGGCGCCGCAGCGGCCCGAAGTGCGATCGCCAAGCCGCCGATCGTGACCACATCAGGGTCATGGGCGTTGACGAGCCCAGCGATGCCGGTGGCGAGGGCGGCGACGACCTTGGCTACCGCACGGGTCGCAGCACGGTCGGTACGTCGCAGTACGGCCTCGGTGTAGTCGTACGGATCGTCCGGAGTCGGCTCCTTGAGGTGCCTGGCCAGCGCGCGACCGTCGATGTCCAGATCCCAGCAGCCACGGGCGCCGCAGGCACACAACCGGCTGCGGTCACCGAACGGCATGTGGCCGTACTCGCCGCCGGCTCCGGATGCGCCCTGTACCGCTACGCCGTCGATCAGCAGCGTCCCGCCGAGACCTACCTCGACGATGAGGTGCAGCGCCGTACCGGCCCCGGCAGCAGCGCCAGTGCGAGCCTCAGCCACGCCACTGAGGGTTGCGTCGTTGCCGGCGAGCAGTGGGAGCCCAGTACCCGCGATGACGGCCTCCAGGTCCAGCTCGGCCCAGTTCAGCGTCGGCGCCTGCATCAGATGGTTGTCACGGATAGTGCCCGGTGCAGCCAGGCTCACGAGGCGCAGACGAGCGCCGTACCGCTGCTGGGTCCGCTCCACCTCGCGCTGCAGGTTGCTGAGCACCACCTGCGCCCGTCTGCTGCGGTGGCGCTTGTTTTGCTGGTCTAGAAGTGTCCCGTCGAGCGTGACGACCGCACTCCGCCAACTGCTCTGCCTCAGGTCGAGTGCGAGCACTACCGGTCCTTGCGGATGTGCTCGCAGCACTGTGGTCGGCCGCCCCCGACCCTGACTGGGTGCCGGGACCTCGGTGAGCAGGTGTACGTCGCGTAGCCGGGCGGTGACCTCGGTCGCCGAGCCGGTGCTCAGCCGCAGCTCTCGCGCCACCGCGGCCCGGGTGATTCCGGGCCGGCGACTGAGCTGCGCCAGTACGTCCGAAGCCGTCTGCCACTGTCCCCGACGCACTGGAGTCATAGCATCGTTTTACCTTATGCTCGTAGGACGAGTTTAATTGGAGGGGTCATGAACGTCCGGGACATCCGCGCCGTGCTGTTCGACATGGACGGCACACTGGTCGACTCCGACGAGGCCGTCGACCGGGCGTGGACACGGTGGGCAGTGGAGTACGCCGTACCCCCTGCCGACGCACTCGCCATCGCCTACGGCAGCCCGTCCGAGACGACGATCGCGCGCCTCCGGCCTGATCTCTCCGCCGAGGAGCGGTCCGCGGCGGCGGCACGCTTGCTGGATCTCGAGTGCGATGACCTGACGGACGTCGTACCCGCACCCGGTGCGATCGAGCTGATCGGCACGCTGGAGCGGCTTGGTCTGCCGTGGGCTGTCTTCACGAGCGCGTCCAACCGGCTGGCGAAGGTCCGCTTGGGCGCCGCCGGCATCTCTCCGTCGATCCTGGTAACCGTCGACGACGTGACGCACGGCAAGCCCGATCCCGAGGGCTACCTGCGCGCCGCCGAGCTCCTCGGCGTACCGCCTCGGCATTGCCTGGTGGTCGAGGACACCGAGGTCGGCCTGTCAGCCGGCCGTGCCGCCGGTGCGGTCACCGCCGGCCTGAAGGGCACCCGAGCCGACATCGAGCTGTCCGATCTGCACCGCCTGGTGACACTGTTCACCGACCTGAGCGCCGGATGAGTCCCAACGCGGAAGGCCGGATGGATTCCGCGGCGCGCGGAGACGAGATCCGGATCGGTCTCGGGCTGTCGTCGATGGGATTCGTGCTCGCCGGGCTCGGTGGTTGCGTTGCGATCCTGGCGCGAGATCTGGACGAGCCCACAAGTCGGCTGGCCCTGCTGTCATCGGGGTTCGCCGCCGGGCTGCTGTTCGTCGCGCTGGTCGGCCCACGACTGCTCCGGTCCTGGCCGATGACAACTGTCCTCTCACTCGGCGCAGTCATCTGCGCGGTGGGCACGGTGCTGCTCGCGGTCGCTCCGGTGTACACCGTCGCGATCGCCGGCGGACTGTGCATCGGACTGGGTGGTGCACTGCTGGTCCTCGTCACCCCGTTGATGCTGGATGGCCCCACAGCCGCCGCACGACTCAGCCGGGTCAATGCGGTCGCCAGTGCGACCGGCATCCTCGCACCTCTCGCCATCGGCGCCCTGGACTCGCTCGGCCCCACCGGTCGTCTGGCCATGCTGGCCGCCACTCCGCCTCTTCTGGTCCTCGCTGTCATGACCCGACGAGCGAAGCCGGTCGCCCGTGCCCCTGTCCGGATCGACTCCGCGCCCGCAGTGGTTGTTGGCAGGTCCCGTACTCGTCGCAGGGTGGGGCGGCAGGTTGCGACGGCGGTGGGCCTCGGATGGTTGCGCATCGTACTGTCCGTGGCAGTCGAGTTCTGCTTCGTGGTGTGGGCAGTGGCCCGGCTGGTCGCCGCCGGGTTGCCGACGGCAACAGCCGCGTTGGTCGGCAGCGCGTTCCCCATCGGCATGGCGGTCGGCCGGGTGATCGGCCCGATCCACTGGCGCGGCTGGTCGCCCGTCGTACCTTCCGGGGCCTTCGCGGTCGTCGGCACGCTGCTCGTCAGCCTGTTCGACGTACCTGGTGTCGTAGCGATCGGACTGGTTGTCGCGGGGATCGGCGTCGCTCCGCTCTACCCCGTCACCCTCGCCGCCCTGGTCGCGACCCCCGGCCTCAGCCCTGCGCGGCTGGCAGCGATCGGTGCGATGGCGTCCGGTGTGGCCATCCTGGTCGCGCCGGCGGCTCTCGCCCTACTCGCTCGAGCCGTCGACCTGCGTACGGCGTACCTCATCACCCTCCCTCTCCTCGCCGCCCTCTTTGCGTTGAGCCGCCGCCCGAGCAACTCCTCGGTCGAGAGCCTCGGTCGGGATGACGTGCACATCCGGCGCGACAGCCCTTGCGCTGTCGACGGACTCGCTCCGCACGTCGATTGATAGTCACGTAGCATCAGTCGGCATGGAGTGCTTTGCCGCCTGGCGTACCCGCCACTGAAGGTCGACCCGCCGCATCGCGAACTGCGAGCGGGTCCCGTCATGTCCTGACCCCCTTCAGTGCGAGAGGCACACTTCATGCTCATTCGTCCGTACGTTCACTCTGACCTGTCCCGGCTCATCGACCTGACCATCGAGACGTTCGGGCCGTTCTACGAGGACTCCTTCCGCCCGCTGGTCGGCGAGCTCATCTTCTCCATCCAGCACGGCAATTGGCGCGACGACTACCGCAAGCAGGTCGCCGGACTCCATGACCCCGACTCCTTCAAGTACGTCGCGGTCGCCGAGGAGGACGACGTACTCGCGGGCTATGTCGCCTGGGCCGTGGACCCGGCGCGCCCGATCCACGGCACGATCACGATCCTCGCCGTCGCGGCCGAACACCGCCGAGAGGCCCTCGGCACCGCCCTGTGTGAGCACGCGTTCGATGCGATGCGGGCGCAGGGTGCGGAAATGGTCGAGATCGGCACCGGCGGCGATGACTTCCATGCGCCTGCCCGCGCCTTCTACGAGAGCCTCGGCTGCATCAAGCTCCCCGTCGCGGTCTACTTCCGCACTCTCTGATCCAGGCGGGGCGTTACGTACGCCGCGAGTCCGTCGACAACAGCTCCCAGGTTGTGGACGGACTCGCGCCCACGTCGACGAACAACAGAGGAGAGGAGAAGTGACCCCCGACCGCGGTCGCGCATATCATCGCCCGCTTCACCGCGTGGTGTGATGTTTCCCCTTGTGGATAAAGGGTTTTCGGCCCTTCGCGGATTTGCCGGGCCGCAGGCCTATGAATAGAATCGAACGCATGTTCGAGATGGATCTGGAGTCGCTGTCGACGGCCGACCTGCTGGAGTCGGCCGCCGAACACCGCGCCGAGGCCAACCGGTCCGACGCCCGCCTCCTCGAACACGCCCTGATCTACGCCGACCGCCACCACCCCTCCGCCCACCCGGGACACCCCGCCCACCGCGACCACCGCGACCACCCAGGCAACTTGACCAACCCGGCCCCCTCCGCCCACCCGGACCACTCCGCCCACCGCGACCACCCAGGCAACTTGACCAACGCGGCCCACTCCGCCCACCCGGACCACTCAGGCCAGCTGGGCAACTTGACCAACCCGGCCCACCCGGCCCGCACGGGCGGCCCGGGCCGGCGTGTCTGCGACGGGCGGGAGCGGGCGGTGGTGCTGGGTGGCGACGGCTGCCCGGAGATCCTGGAGTTCGCGATCGCCGAGTTCGCGGTGATGCTCGGCATCTCCCCGCGGGTCGCCGCCGACTACCTCGGCCAAGCCTTGGCCCTGCGACACCGCTTCCCCTTCACCTGGGCCAGAGTCCTGGCCGGCGACGCGACCCCCTGGAAGGCCTGCCGGATCGTCGCCGACTGCGCGAAACTGTCCGAGGAGGCCGCCGCCTACGTCGACCAGCGCGTCGCGCGACTCGTCGACTCGATCACCCCGTACCGGCTGGACAAGATCGTCAAGGCCGCCAAACTGCACGCCGACCCCGACCTCGCGCGGGCCGAAGCCGACGAGCAGGCCCGCGAACGCGGCGTGTTCGTCGGCCGCTCCAACCAGCACGGCACCAAGACGATGTACATCAAGGCCTCCTGCGGAGCGGTGATCCGCCACGACGCGACCATCGCCGACATCGCCGAGGCCCTGAAAACCTTCGGCGACACCCGCCCAGTCCAGCACCGCCGCGCCGAAGCGATCGGCATCATCGCCGACCCCCGTTACACCGAAGAACTCCTCACCCAAGCCCGCCACCACCGCCTCCACACCCCAGCCACCACCGACGCCCCAGCTGACCCCGCCACCGTCGCCGGTGAGCATGTCCCGGCACCGCCGTCGGTTCGCGTCATCAACCACCCGGCGGCCGGGGCACCCGGTCACGCCGCTGCCACTCTCGCTGCCACTGGCACAGGCACTGGCAACGGCAGCGGCCGTGCATGGCGTGGATGTGACGACGAAGAGCTATTGAGCGACCGGACGGACGGTTGGGCCGAGCCGGGCCTGGACGACGAGGTCGATCGCGACGCGCCCCACCCCAGCACCTGCGACCTGCCCGACCCACTCGACATCCCCGACACCGTGCCGATCGAACCACTTGATCCACTCGACCCCGACCTGCACATCGATCCCGACGACGGCGAACCTCTTGATGCGGCCGCGCAGCGGGCCCTGCACGCCCGTCTAGCCCGGATCAAGCACGTCGCGCACGCCCGCACCGCCTGCCCAGCCCACAGTTGCTGCTGCGGTGGGCGGGTGCGGCCGGGGCAGACCCAGATCTACGTTCACCTCACCGACCACACCCTGGCCACCGGCACCGGCACCGGCGTCCTGCGCGCCGAAGCCATCGGCCCGCTGCTCGCCGACCAACTGGCCGAACTCATCGGCCACGGCCCCTACACCGTCAAGCCCGTCATCGACCTCAACCACGCCGTCAGCGTCGACGCCTACGAAATCCCCGACCGGATCCGCGAACGCGTCAAACTCACCCACCCCGTCGAACTCTTCCCATTCGGCACCCAAGAAACCCACCGCGCCATGGACCTGGACCACCTCCGGCCCTACGACCCCCTCGGCCCACCAGGCCAAACCAACACCAGCAACCTCGCGCCCCTCGGCCGGTACGGCCACCGGGTCAAGACCCACGCCCACGGCTGGAAGGTACGCCGTCTGGACCCCAAGACCCTGGAATGGACCACACCCCACGGCTTCACCTTCCACGTCGACCCCACCGGCACCCACCGAGTGCAGGCGCCGCGTCAGGCGACTGACCGAGGTTGAGCCAAGGGGGGTCGGGATCGCTCGCGCCTACGGTTTGGCGTACTTGCCGACCATCTTGACCAGCGTGTCAGGCGGGACGACCTTCACGTGTGGCGCGAGGCCGTCGACGACAGCCAGTACGTTGTCGACGGACTTGCTCCAGGCGTGCCACACAACGACTGAGTAGCCGGCGGTGGAGTGCGGGTTGCGAGTGGCGGCGTTGAGTTCGGCGGTAACGGATGCTTCGTCGGCGCCGTCGAGGCCGTCCCAGAGCATGGTGCGGGCTGAGATGACTGGCTTGCCTTCGGACCAGACGACCTTGCCTTTGAGCCCGTCGTAGCGGGAGTACTCGAGGTAGATGAGCCCGTCGATCTCTGGGCGCTTGAGGTACGACGACCAGAGGCCCATGTTCTCGAAGGAGTTGAAGTCAATGATCTGGGCGACGGAGAGGTCGGCGCCACCCATCGATCGGGCAAGGGACGCGGTGTGCTTCTCCAACGCAGCCGTCGGATACCTGCTCGGGTACATATAGCCGCCACCGGACGGTCCAACGACCCAGCGGTCCTTGCGGGACTGGTCGTAGTACCAGCGCATGACCGAGGGAGCGAGGTCGATGAGTGAGGGGGAGATGCCCCAACCCAGGTCGATCTCTCCGCGGCGAGGGCTTCCGAACCAGCGTTTGTCAGTGGGGAAGTCGCCGAGCATCCACTGGATGTTGTCGCCATCGGTGATCAGGAAGGTGACGTAGTGGGCATTCGGGTCCGGTTCAGGGGCCCTCCCCCCACCCCCTCCGCGCTGGCTCAACCGGTCCTCGCGGATGCCGGACAAGACGGACAGATTGCGGGCATGGTCGGCCGGCAGGGCCTTGACGCCGGCCGTCGAGTTCACGCCGATGAAGGCGTCCTCGCCGTTCGAAGCGTCGCCCCAGCCGATCACCGTGGCGTCATCGTCGAGGGCGTTGACCACCGAGGCGCGGAAGTCCGAGTTGCCGTCGAAGAAGGCGAGCGTCCCCGCCATCGTCACGTAGTCCCGCAGTCGCTCCGGCCAATCCGCTCTCTGCTCGACCGCGACGTCGTGCCGCAGCCGTGGCCAGTAGTTGTCCACCACCCAGCGGTCGTCCTTGTCCCGCACGTCCAGGACCTTGCGCAATCCGTGCTGGATCGCGAGTGCCTCCAAGCTCTCCTCGATCGCTACGGCACCCGTGAGCCCGGCTAGCGTGGTCGCCACGTTGACCGACGGAGTGCCCGTTCGAAAGAGAACATATCCGTCGACACCCGATCGGCTGACGGTTTTCCACAGGTCACCGGTACGAGTCCGGACGCCGTACCGGGAGACGAGGTCGTCGAGCCAGAACTGGTAGCCCAGCGATGGGATGTTCAGATAGAGCGATTCGCCACCGCGGCGCGCCATCAGACCCTGCAGCGTGGTCGCGAGCGTCCGCTCGGCAGGGCTCAGCGAGTCTTCGGTCAAGACGTTCAACAAGCGCGGGCGCTGCCCCTTCGGGTACTGCGGGCCAGGAGCGGGGGATGCGCCGAAGGCGAAGGACGGCGCCAGCGAGCCGAGTCCCAACCCGGCAGTCAGGCCGAGCGCGCGGCGGCGGGTCAGGGTGAGACGTCGGCGATCGGACATGTGGTGCCTCCAGGGAGCGGCTGGTGACTGTCCTACGTTGTCATCTGCCCGGCGACGATGCCACAACCACCCTCACGCCACAAGACCTCAGTCCGGAATCGGCAGCCCGTAACGGCGAAGCAGCTCGACCAGCGCCGGCACCCCGGCCGACAGGTCGTACACCTCTGCGCGCAGTCCGACGCCCAAAGCACCCGCCACGTTGGCTTCGTTGTCGTCGATGAAGAGCACCTCCGAGGCGGGCACCTGCAGAGCAGCGAGGATCGCCCGGAAGTACGCCGGATCCGGTTTGGCCAGCCCGAGATCACACGAGTAGAAGGTCTGGTCGAACCAGGCGCCGTACCCGCGCTCGTCCTGCATGATCGCCCGCCGGTACGCCTGCTGGTTGGTCGCGAGATGACACCCGATCCCGGCCGCCCGCAGCGAACCGATCAACGAGATGACCGCCTGCTCGGCGGCGAACCAGTGCCACGGCTCCATCGCCTCCTCCACCGAGGCCGGCGAGTTCCAGCGGTGGAGCACCTCGGCCACCGCGTCCCGGAAGTCGCCCTTCCCGACCAAACTCGGCTTCTCGGCGGCCATCAGGTCGGCGACGAAAGCGTCACTGTCGGAGGGGACGAGCGAGGTCAGGCGGGCCATCCAGTCCTGGCTGGGGCGCTGGACGACGCCATCGGCATCGAAGAGTACGGCGGAGAGCATGCCGCCCATCCTGTCATCCGCGCCAACCCGGACGACCCCTTGACCGGTTCAGTCGGAATGCGCTTACCTAATGGCAACGTAAACATATGTGGACACCTTCCGGCGAAATCCAACAGAAAGCGCCAGGTGAGGCGTATGACCCTGAGCAGAAGAAAGTTCCTAGCGTTCGGCTCCGCCGCGGCCGCCGCGGGTCTCACCGGGTGCGGCTCGCGAAGCTCACTCGGCGGATCCGACGAGCTCAGCATGTGGACCTGGGTCGGTTCGGTCAACGACGGCCTGATCGGTCAGGCGGAGAAGGCGATCCCGGGGTACGACGGCATGAAGCTGGCGATGACCCGGATCGGGACCAACTACAAGACCAAGGTGCTGACCTCCCTGGCCGGCAAGTCGCTCGTGCCCGACATCGTCGCGATCAACGACGACGTGGCGACGTACTTCCCGAACCAGGACCAGTTCGTCGACCTCAAGACGCTCGGCGCCAACGAGCTCGAGAAGGACTTCCTCCCCTGGAAGTGGAAGCTCGGCATCACCCCCGAGGGCCGGATGATGGCCTACCCGATGGACACCGGACCGACCGCGCTCTTCTACCGGACGGACATCTTCCAGAAGGCCGGTATCGACACCGACCCGGCCGCGGTCGCCGAGCTGGCGCCCGACTGGGACAGCTACATCGAGCTCGGGAAGAAACTCAAGGCCGCCGTGCCCGGCTCGGCCATCACGGACAACATCACCGGTGTCTTCAGCTACGCACTGGCCCAGCAGTCCAAGCGCTACATGACCGAAGACGGCCAGTACATCGGTGACCAGGACCACATCCGCTCCGCGTTCGATCTCTCGATCCGCGTGGTCAAGGAAGGGCTGTCCGCGAACGCACAGTCCGGTACGACGGACGCGAACGCCGTGGTCACCAACGGCAAGCTGGTCGCGTACAACGCTGCGGTCTGGTGGGCGCAGCTCGGACCGAAGAACGCGGCCCCGAAGACCAAGGGACTCTGGCGGGTGACGGCGGCTCCTGGTGGCGCCGGCAACCGTGGCGGGTCCTTCCTGGCGATCACGAAGTACTGCAAGAACCCGAAGGCGGCCTTCGCGTTCATCAGCTGGCTGGAGTCGGCGAAGAACCAGGCCCAGGCGTTCCTCGACCCGGTGCTGTTCCCGTCCACCCCGGCCAGCTACACCGACCAGACGATGGCCGCACCGGATCCGTTCTTCGGCGGCCAGAAGATCGTCGACGTCTTCGCCGCGTCGGCCAAGAAGTATCCCGGTGCCTACTTCTCGCCGTACGACACCATCATCGGTACGCCGCTCGGTGCCGAGCTGGTGAACGTCGAAGTGGCCGGGAAGTCACCGGACCAGGCCTGGGCGGACGCGCAGCGCCAGATCGAACGTGAACTCACCCGAGCGGGGGCGATCTGAGATGGCTGTCACCACCAAGGTGTTCCCTGCGACCGTCGGCACGACCAAGGACCCCGGGCCGTCCAAGCCGCCGAACAGGTACCGCCAGGCGCTGCCGCAGTACGCGGCCATCTCGCCGTTCTTCATCCTGTTCGCGGTGTTCGGCGCGTTCCCGGTGCTGTTCTCGATCTGGATCTCGTTCCATTCCTGGAACGGCATCGGGGCGATGAAATGGGTCGGGCTGCAGCAGTACAGCTACCTGCTCAGCGATCCGAAGTTCTGGCAGTCGATCGGCAACACGCTGATCATCTGGGTGCTGTCGACCGTGCCGATGCTGTTGCTGGCGCTCGTGATCGCCAACGCGCTGCACAACGCGACCCGATTCCGCAGCTTCTACCGGATCGCCTACTTCATCCCGAACGTCACGTCGGTCGTCGCCGTCACGATGGTCTTCGGCTCGATCTTCAGCAACAACTTCGGCCTGCTGAACGCGTTCCTGCAGTCGATCGGGCTGACCAAGATCGAATGGCTGACCCAGCCGTGGGGGATCAAGGTCGCGATCGCCAGCATCGTCACCTGGCGCTGGGTCGGCTACAACGCGATCATCTTCCTGGCCGGCCTGCAGGCGATCCCCGGAGACGTCTACGAGGCGGCGAAGGTCGACGGCGCGTCGTCGCGGCAGACGTTCTGGCGGGTCACCGTGCCGCTGCTGCGCCCGGTGATCCTGTTCACCGCCGTCACGTCGACCATCGGCGGTCTGCAGATCTTCACCGAGTCCCAGGTGCTGGTGGGCGACACCGGCGGCCCGGGCGGCTCGGGGACGACGATCGTGTCGTACCTGTACCAGAGCGCGTTCCTGAACAACCAGTTCGGGTACGGCGCCGCCATCGGCTGGGCCTTGTTCATCCTGATCGTGTTGTTCAGCATCATCAACTGGCGGCTGATCGGCGGTAGTGACGAGCGGAGCGCCCGCCGTGCCGCCCGCCGCACTGGAAGGGAGCAGGCCGATGCGCGCTGACCGAGCCCGGAACGTCGTCAGCCACGTGGTGCTGATGTTCGGCGTACTGCTGTCGATCTTTCCCTTCTACTGGATGGTGGTGATGGCCTCCAACACCACCCCGGACATCTTCACCTACCCACCGAAGCTGCTGATCGGATCGCACCTGTTCGAGAACATGGGCAAGGTGCTCGACAACATCGACTTCTTCGGCTCGATGCTGATCACGGTGATCGTCGCGCTCGCCGTGACCGCGCTGGTGCTGTTCTTCGACTCACTGGCCGCCTTCGCGTTCGCGAAGTACGAGTTCCCCGGCAGCAGATGGCTCTTCGGGCTGCTGCTGGCCACCTTCATGATCCCGGCCCAGCTGTCCCTGGTGCCGCAGTTCGTGACGCTGGCCGAGTTCGGCTGGATCGGATCGCTGAAGGCGCTGATCATCCCGGGCGCGGCGAACGCGTTCGGGATCTTCTGGATGCGCCAGTACGCCCGCGGCGCGATCCCTGACGAGCTCATCTCGGCGGCCAAGGTCGACGGCGCCGGCTTCTTCCGCCAGTACCTGACCGTCGGCATCCCGGTGCTCCGGCCCGGCTTGGCGTTCCTGGGTATCTTCACGTTCATCAACGTCTGGAACGATTACCTGTGGCCGTTGATCGTGATGACCGACCCGAACAAGCTGCCGCTCCAGGTCGCACTGCAGCAACTGAACGGCATCTACGGCACCGACTACTCGATGGTGATGGCCGGCGCCCTGATGAGTGTCATTCCACTGATCGGCGTCTTCATCATCGGCGCCCGCTCCTTCATCGCCGACATCGCCGCCGGCGCCATGAAGTTCTGACCCCACAATCGAACGGGACTCCTCTTGACTGACACCACACTCCGCTGGGGAATCATCGGCACCGGGAACATCGCGTCCCGGTTCGCGAGCCAGGTGCCGACGTCGGCGGCCAACGCGGTCGTCGCCGTCGGCAGCCGGTCGATCGACTCGGCCAACGCCTTCGCGGACAAGTACGGCATCACCAACCGGCACGGTTCGTACGACGATCTGCTCGCCGACCCGGACGTGGACGCGGTGTACGTCGCGACCCCGCACCCGATGCACCCCGAGTGGGCGATCAAGGCCGCCGAGGCCGGCAAGCACGTGCTGTGCGAGAAGCCGCTCGCGATCAACAAGGCGTGGGCGGAGGCGATGATCGAGGCCGCCGTACGCAACGACGTCTTCCTGATGGAGGCGTACATGTACCGCTGCCTGCCGCAGACCAAGCTGGTCGCCCAGCTGGTCCGCGACGGCGAGCTCGGCACCGTCCACCAGATCCAGGCCACGTTCGCCTTCACCGCCGGTTTCCGGCCCGAGAGCCGGATCTTCGCCGACGAGCTGGCGGGCGGCGGGATCCTCGACGTCGGCGGCTACCCGGTCTCGTACGCCCGGTTGATCGCCGGCGCCGCGACCGGGCAGCCGTACGCCGATCCGGCGGCGGTGACCGCGGTCGGGCACGTCGGCGAGACCGGCGCCGACGAATGGTCGGTGGCGACCCTGTTCTTCGACGGCGGGGTCACGGCCCAGGTCAGCACCGGCGTCCGGCTGAGTGATCAGAACCAGGTCCGGATCTTCGGCAGCGAGGGCTACCTGGTCATCGAGGACCCGTGGTTCGGCGGCGACGGCAAGCCGACCCACGTCACCCTGCACAAGGTGGGGGAGGAGCCGCGGGACATCTCCGCCGACCCCGCGCTCATCTACGCGGCCGAGGCCGAGGCGGTCGCGGCGGCGATCGAGCAGCGGCAGGCGCCGGAGATGAGCTGGGCCGACACGCTCGGCAACCTGACCGTCCAGGACGCGTGGCGGGCGGCGATCGGGCAGCAGTACGCGAGCGAGCGGGACGACGCGATCATCCCGACCGCGACCGGCCGGCCGCTCCGGCGCCGCGACGACGCCCCGATGACCTACGGACAGGTCGCCGGCCTCGACAAGCAGGTCTCCCGGCTCGTCATGGGCGTCGACAACCAGCAGACCCTCACCCACGCCGCCGCGATGTTCGACGACTTCGTCGAGCGCGGTGGTACGACGTTCGACACCGCGTACATCTACGGCGGTGGCCGCGGCGAGAAGCTGCTCGGCCAGTGGATCACCTCCCGCGGCAACCGCGACGAGATCGTTGTCATCGGCAAGGGTGCGCACACGCCGTACTGCGACCCGGCGTCGATCACCCGGCAGCTGGAGGAGAGCCTCGGGCGGCTGCAGACCGACCACGTCGACCTCTACCTGATGCACCGCGACAACGAGGAGATCCCGGTCGGCGAATTCGTCGACGTCATGGACGAGCACTTCAAGGCCGGCCGGATCAAGGCGTACGGCGGCTCCAACTGGTCCACCGCCCGCTTCGACGAGGCCAACGCGTACGCCGAGGCGAACGGCAAGCAGCCGTTCACCCTGCTGAGCAACCACCTCAGCCTCGCGCGGGCGTACGACGTACCGTGGGCCGGGTGCCGGCACGTGTCGGACGACGAGTCGCAGGCGTGGTTGCGGGAGCGGCAGGTCGCGCTGTTCCCGTGGTCGAGCCAGGCGCGCGGGTTCTTCACCGGGCGGGCCAAGCCGGAGGACCGGTCGGACGAGGAGCTGGTGCGCTGCTTCTACTCCGACGAGAACTTCCGCCGGCTCGACCGGGCCCGGGAGCTCGCGGCGGCCAAGGGCGTCGAGCCGACCGCGATCGCGCTAGCCTGGCTGCTGCACCAGCCGTACCCGGTGTTCCCGCTGATCGGGCCGCGGCACATCAGCGAGACCCGGACCTCGACACCCGGCCTTTCGGTGTCCCTGACGGACGAAGAAGTGGCGTACCTCACTGCCTGAGGACTGCGTGCAGCCGAATTGGTCGTGCGTCGGGGCCCATGTAACATGGTCTGTCGGTGTCACGACCCTGAACACGGAGAATCATGTCTAAGAAGTGCGATGTTTGCGGCAAGCAGCCGACGTTCGGCAACAGCGTTGCCCGCCTGGGTAAGGGCGCGATGATCCGCCGGGTGAAGGCTCGCACGCCCCGGCGGTTCAACCCCAACATCCAGCCGGTCCGGGCGATCATCAAGGGCACGCCCACCAAGCTGAAGGTGTGCACGTCCTGCATCAAGGCCGGCAAGGTCCAGCGCGTCGTCGGCTGACCCCAGCTTTCACTCCGTTTAGGGCCTTGAAATAGGCGCCCGGGATCACCCGGGCGCCTATTTCGCGTCTTCTCAGTCGTTCGTATCAGTGCTTTCGCGCCACCACGGTGATCTCGTTCCGGTTATGATGCAGTTGCCGCGCGTGCAGTACGTCGTACTCCTGCCGCAGCACGTCCAGACCACGCCGGGCGCCGTCGAGCGGGTTCCTCCCGCCACCCTTCAGCGTCACGACCGCCAGGCCGCCGCGGCGCAGGTGCGCGGCCGCGTCGAGCATCATCCGGGCGCTCATCACCTGATCCATCCGCATGTCGTTCACCACGATGTCGAAGCCCACCCGGTTCTGGCGGAAGAACTCACCTGCCGTCGTCTGAACATGGTGGATGCGGCGGTCGGCGAGCAGCCGGGGATCGAGACCACCGGGATCGACGGACCACACCTCCTGCCCGTGCTGCCGCAGGATCCGCGTCCACCCACCCGGCGAGGCGCCGAGATCCACAGCCTTCCCGCCGGCCGGCAGCTCCAGCCCGAAGGTCGCGATCGCCTCCTCCAGCTTGAATTCCGACCGCGACACCCGCTCCTCGCCCCGGGCCAACCGCATCCGCCCACCCGGCCAGTCCGACAAGCTGTCCGCGAGCCGGTTGAGGCCCAGGACCACAGCTCGGCGCCCGACGAAGCAGGAGACGACGTACTCCTGATCGGAGCGGGTCACGGTCACGCCGCGGTCGGTGAGCGCCTGCTCGATCCGGTGATAGCAGGAACCGCCGGTCCCGGCGCCGTCGGTCCAGGCCTGGACGGCGAGCGCCTTCGGGTACTCGGGCAGCTCGCCCAGCACCAGCTCGGCGAGCTCGTAGTCGGGCGGCAGCTCCTCGAAGCTCCCGATCTCGACCGTCAGATGCCGGACGAACATGATCCGTCCCACGTCACACGCCTGGGCCAGCTCGTGCACGGTGGGCCCGGTGACCCGGCCGATGTCCCCGCCGATCCGCTCGATCCGCACCTCGCGGCCGAACTCGCCGCGGATCTCGCGCACAGCCCACTCGTAACTGTCGGCCGCGACCGAGAACAACACGCTCACCCCCAAACCCTAGCGGGACCGGTTAGCCTTCCGGGCGTGGAGGAACTGACCGTCGAGGTGTTGCGGGCCTGGGCTCGGACCGCGCTGGCCGAGTTGGGCCGGGCGCGGACCGAGATCGACGAGCTGAACGTGTACCCCGTGCCCGACGGCGATACCGGGACCAACCTGTACCTGACCTGGGAGGCCGCCTGTGACGCGCTGCCCCAGGGTGAGCTGACCTTCGCCGAAGCGGTCCAGGCGTTCGGTCGCGGCGCCCTGCTCGGCGCGCGTGGCAACTCCGGCGTGATCACGTCCCAGCTCGTCCGCGCCTGCGGCCTCCGGCTCGCCGAGAACCTCCCGCGGCACCAGGCTGACGGCGTACTCGCGGATCCACGCATGAGCGAGCCCGTCGCCTTCGCCGACGCGTTGAAGTACGCCGCCGACGCCGCCTACAGCGCGGTCGCGCAGCCGGTCGAGGGCACCATGCTGACCGTCGCCCGGGCCGCCGCGACCGGTGCGATGACGGCCGCGAACGACGGGAAGACGCTGGCCGACGTCTGCCTGGCCGCCGTCGCCTCGGCCCGGCAGGCGCTCACCAAGACCACCGAGCAGCTCGACGTACTGCGGCGTGCGGGCGTCGTGGACGCCGGGGGAGCGGGCCTAGTCGTGATTCTCGGCGCGATGGAGTCGGTGCTGACCGGGCGGGTCGTGCGGGTCGACGTACCGGCGCGGGTCCAGCCTCAGGGCGAAAGCGCCGAGAGCCAGGACGGACCGGCGTACGAGGTGATGTACCTGCTGGACGCGACGGACGACAAGATCGGCGACTTCCGGCAGAACCTGGCCGGGCTCGGCGACTCGGTCGTCGTGGTCGGCGGCGACGGGCTGTGGAACGTGCACGTCCACACCGACGACGTCGGCGCCGCGATCGAGCAGGGCATCGACATCGGCCGCCCGCACCGGATCCGGGTCACGCACTTCGCCGACCACGCGCACCACCACGAGCTGATCCCGGGCCGGGCGGTGATCGCGGTCGTCGCCGGCGACGGCCTCGCCGACCTGTTCGCCGAGGCGGGGGCGCACATCATCAGGGGCGGTCCTGGCCGACGGTGTTCGACCGGCGAGCTGCTGCAGGCGATCGAGAAGTCGAAGGCGCCGGAGATCGTGATCCTGCCCAACGACAACGACTCGATCGCGGTCGCCGAGGCCGCCGCGACCGCGGCCCGGCAGGACGGGATCCGGGTGGCCGTGATCCCGACCCGGGCCCAGGTCCAGGGCCTGGCGGCGATCGCCGTCCACGACCCGGAGCGCAGCTTCGACGACGCCGTCGTCCAGCTGTCCGCCGCGGCCGGTCAGACCCGGCACGGCGCGGTGACGATCGCGGTGAAGGACGCCTGGACGATGGCCGGCATGTGCCGGGTGGGCGACGCGCTGGGCGTGGTCGACGGCGACTTCGCGCTGATCACCGAGGATCTGGAGGCGGCCGCGTTCGGGGTGGTCGACCGGCTGCTCGGCGGCGGTGGTGAGCTGCTCACGATCGTCACCGGAAGCGATGTCGCACCCGGTCTGGTCGACGCTGTGGAGCGGCACGTACGGCGTAACCGCAAAGATGTCGATGTCGTGGTGTACGACGGAGGGCAGGACAGGTACCCGTTGCTGATCGGGGTGGAATGAGAACCGACATGGACCGGAAGATCCGCGACTTCCTCGGTGCCAAGACGGCCAAGACCTTCGCGGACGTGCTCGAGATCGAGACCGTCGGCGAACTGCTGCGGCACTACCCGCGGCGGTATCTGAAGAAGGGTGAGCTGACCCCGTTCGACGAACTGGAGGTCGGCGACCAGGCGACCGTGAACGGCCGGGTCAAGAAAGTCACCGTCCGCTCGCTCGACACCAAGGCCGAGATCCCGATCACTGACGTGCAGAAGTGGGCCCGGCGCAAGACGCTGACCAAGGTCGTCGTGACGGATGGCCGGCGCGACCTCGAGCTGGCCTTCTTCAACCAGCCCTGGCTGGCGACCAAGCTGACGCCGGGGACCGCCGCCCTGTTCTGGGGCGAGGTCACGATGTTCCGCGACATCATGCAGCTGAAGAGCCCGGGCACCGAGATCCTCGACGAAGAAGACCTGTCCGAGGCCGAGATCGAGCGCCGGGCCCGGCCGTTCCGGCCGCTCTACCCGGCGACGGCGAAGTTGCCGACCGCAACGATCGAGCGGTCGGTGAAGATCGTGCTGGATAGCCTGGACGAGCGGCTCGACGACCCGATCCCGGAGCTGATCCAGCGCAAGGAGAAGCTGCTCGGCCTGCGCGAGGCGCTGCAGAAGGTGCACCTGCCGGACACCGAGAAGGACATCCGCGACGCGCAGCAGCGGTTCCGGTTCGAGGAAGCGCTGGTGATGCAGACGATCCTAGCCCAGCGCCGGGCGGTCACCGACGCGCTGAACGCCGTACCGCGGCCGCGGACCGAGGGCGGCCTGCTGGACGAGTTCGACCAGCGGTTGCCGTTCAAGCTGACCGAAGGTCAGGCGGAGGTCGGTGAGGAGATCTTCGCCGACCTCGCCCGTCCGCACCCGATGCACCGGCTGCTGCAGGGTGAGGTCGGCTCCGGCAAGACCGTGGTCGCGCTGCGGGCGATGCTGTCGGTGGTCGACAACGGCGGCCAGGCGGTTCTGTTGGCGCCGACCGAGGTGCTCGCGACGCAACACCACAAGACGCTGACCAAGATGCTTGGTGACCTGGCCGAGGCGGGAATGCTGGGTGGCGCGGAGCGGGCGACCAGGGTCGGCCTGCTCACCGGTTCGCTGAACGCGGCAGCCCGTCGTACGGCGATGCTGGACGCGGCCAGTGGTGCCGCCGGGATCGTGGTCGGGACGCACGCGTTGCTCGAGGACAAGGTCCAGTTCGCGGATCTCGGCCTCGTGGTGGTCGACGAGCAGCACCGGTTCGGCGTCGAGCAGCGAGCGGCGCTCAGCCAGAAGTCGGGGGAGAACACCCCGCACGTGCTGGTGATGACGGCGACGCCGATCCCGCGGACCGTTGCGATGACGGTGTTCGGCGACCTCGCGGTCTCGACGCTGACCGAGCTTCCGGCCGGACGGTCGCCGATCCAGTCGTCGGTGGTCCCGGCTCAGCAGAAGCCGGACTGGCTCCAGCGGGCCTGGACCCGAGTTCGCGAGGAGGTCGGCAAGGGCCATCAGGCGTACGTCGTCTGCCCGCGGATCGGCGACGACGTGAAGAACGCGGCCGACGAGGAGGGCGAGTTCGCGGCCGGCGAGGAGGAGCAGGGCACGAAGAAGCAGGCGCGGCCGCCGATCTCCGTGCTGCAGGTGTCGGAGGCGCTGGCCGAGATCCTGCACGACCTGCGGGTCGAGATCCTGCACGGCCGGCTGCCCGCCGAGGAGAAGGACACCGTGATGTCGCGGTTCGCGGCCGGCGAGGTCGACGTGCTGATCGCGACCACGGTGATCGAGGTCGGGGTCGACGTACCGAACGCCTCGACGATGGTGATCATGGACGCGGACCGATTCGGCATCTCGCAGCTGCACCAGCTGCGCGGCCGGGTCGGCCGGGGTCGCGTGCCGGGGTTGTGCCTGCTGGTCACCGACCTGTGGCCAGGTTCGAAGTCGTACGGGCGGTTGGACGCGGTGGCCTCGACGACGGACGGGTTCGAGTTGTCGCGGATCGACCTGGAGACGCGGCGTGAGGGCGACGTACTCGGCGTGGCTCAGTCGGGTCGGAGGAGCAGTCTGAAGCTGCTCAGCGTGTTGCGGGACGAGGAGATCATCTTCGCCGCCCGGCATGTCGCCAACTCGATCGTGTCGGTGGACGCGGAGCTGGCCGAGTATCCGGCGCTGCGGGCGTTCGTGCGGGACGCGCTCGAGTCCGAGACCACCGAGTACCTTGAGAAGACCTGATGCGGATCGTCGGTGGATCCGCGGGCGGGCGGCGGATCGGCGTACCGCCGGGGATCGGGACACGCCCGACCGCGGACCGGGTCCGGGAGGCGCTGTTCTCGTCGCTGGAGTCGGAGTTCGGCAGCTTCCACGGGTTGGCGGTGCTCGACCTGTACGCCGGATCCGGGGCGATCGGGCTCGAGGCGCTGTCGCGAGGCGCCGCCCGCGTCGTGCTGGTGGAGTCTGACCGGAAGGCGGCGGAGGTGATCTCGGCCAACGTCAAGGTCGTGGGGCTGCCGGGAGCGACGGTGCTCACGCGGCCGGTGGAGAAGGTCGCGTCGGGGGACAGTCCGGCGGTCTTCGATCTGGTCTTCGCGGATCCGCCGTACAAGCTGGAGACCTCCGAGCTGCAGGACGTGCTGACCGAGCTGGCCGGGAACGGGTGGCTCGCCGACGACGCGGTGGTCGTGGTCGAGCGCGGGAAGCGGGAGCCGTGGGAGTGGCCGGAGGGATTCGCCGCGTTGCGGGATCGCAAGTACGGCGAGGCCCGCCTTTGGTACGGTCACCGCCATGGCTAAGGCGGTCTTCCCAGGGACCTTCGACCCGCCCACCAACGGGCATCTGGACATCATCGCCCGGGCGTCGGCCGCCTTCGGCGAGGTGATCGTCGCGGCCGGGGTGAACCAGTCGAAGTCGCGGCTGTTCGACCCGGACGAGCGGATCGCGATGCTGACCGAGCTCGCCGAGCCGTTTCCGAACGTCCGGATCGGCACCTTCGACGGCCTGCTGGTCGACTACTGCCGGGCCGAGGGCGCCGGCGTGATCGTCAAGGGGCTGCGGTCGGCGGCAGATTACGACTACGAGCTGCAGATGGCCCAGCTCAACCACGCGATGACCGGGGTGGACACGATGTTCCTGCCGACCCGGTCGGAGAACGCTTTCATCTCGTCCAGCTGGGTGAAGGAGATCGCCCGGCTCGGCGGCGACGTGGCCGCCTTCGTGCCGCCGCGTGTTCACGCACGGTTACTGGAAAAGCTCTGAGATCACCCCGAATTGGGCCAGCGGCTGCGGAGTTGGTAATGTAGAGCACCGGTCTCGACGAGACCGAGATCTTGCCTGCCCACGCCTGAAAGGGATGTCCTGAGCGTCTTGGACCCGCGGTCCCCCCTCGTGATCGATACGCACGAGCTGACACGCCGCGCCGGGTCCCAGCGCGAAGTCTCCTTCACGGCACCGGCGCCGGAAGATCTCGGAATCGACGTGATCGGCGTCCCCGAGGGCGATCCGATCCAGTTCGATCTACGGCTGGAATCGGTTGTCGAAGGGGTTCTCGTCACCGGAACGGCGCGTGGCCGACTGGTCGGGGAGTGCGCGCGGTGCCTGGTCGATATCGAGGACGAGTTCCTCGCTGACGTCCAGGAGCTGTACGTCTACCCGGAAAGCGAAGCCGAACCGGACGAGGCCAGCCGGATGGAGGGCGATCTGATCGACCTCGAGCCGGCGCTGAGGGACCAGGTGGTGCTCGCGCTGCCGTTCCAGCCCTTGTGTACGGACGACTGTCCGGGTCTCTGCCCCGAGTGCGGGGTACGCCTGGCGGACGAGCCCGGCCACAAGCACGAGGACGGCGTCGACCCGCGCTGGGCCGCCCTCGGTAACCTGCTCCAGCAGGACGAACGACCGCAGGACAACTGAAGACCGAATACACGTCAGCTAGCCGGCCGGGTCAACCAGCCCCCGGCCGAACCGAGGAGTCATAACCGTGGCCGTTCCGAAGCGGAAGATGTCGCGCAGCAACACCCGCAGCCGCCGGGCCCAGTGGAAGACCACTGCCCCGTCGCTGGTGACCTGCGTGAACCCCGCCTGCCGCGCGAAGCACCTGCAGCACACCGTTTGCCCCACCTGCGGCCAGTACGGCGCCAAGGGCGAGCGTCGCCAGGTCGTCGAGAGCTAAGCGACACCTCACCCAGTGAATTCGGTCAACGAAACGGGGCTCTACGCCGAGCTGAACCAGCGGCTCGGCGTATCGCTGGCTGACGATCTACTGGAGCACGCCTTCACCCACCGTTCGTTCGCGTACGAGAACGGTGGGTTGCCGACCAACGAGCGGCTGGAGTTCCTCGGGGACTCCGTGCTCGGCGTCATCGTCACGGAGTCGCTGTTCCGCAACCATCCGGACCTGTCCGAGGGCCGGCTGGCCAAGCTGCGCGCCGCCGTGGTCAACATGCGCGCGCTCGCCGGGGTCGCCCGCGACCTCAAGCTCGGCAAGTACCTGCGGCTCGGCCGCGGCGAGGAGGCGACCGGCGGCCGGGACAAGTCGTCGATCCTGGCCGACTGCGTCGAGGCACTGATCGGCGCCGTCTACCTGGATCGTGGCTTCGAGACCGCCGGCCAGGTCGTGCACACGCTGTTCGACGACCTGATGGAGTCCTCGGCCCGGCTCGGAGCCGGCCTGGACTGGAAGACCTCCCTGCAGGAGCTCGTCGCCCAGCTCGGCGTCGGCGTACCCGAGTATGTGATCGCCGAGTCCGGGCCGGACCACGCCAAGACGTTCGAGGCGCGGGTCCGGATCGGCTCCGACACGTACGGTCACGGCATCGGCCGGAGCAAGAAGGAAGCCGAGCAGCAGGCCGCCGAAACCGCCTGGAAGGCGTTGCGCGCGGCGCACCCCGACAGCACCGACCCCTCACAGTCCTGAGGTGCCTGAGCTTCCCGAGGTAGAGGTCGTCCGCCGGGGTCTGGCGGAGTTCACCACCGGCCGGACCATCGACGCGGTCGAGGTTCTGCATCCCCGCCCGGTACGGCGTCACGCCGCCGGGCCGGACGATTTCGTGGCGCGGCTCAAGGGTCAGGTGTTCAGCGAGCCGGCCCGGCGCGGGAAATACCTCTGGCTGCCGCTGGAATCCGGCGACGCGGTGCTGACCCACCTGGGTATGAGCGGTCAGTTCCGGGTCCAGCCGGTCGGCGCGCCCGACGAGCCACACCTGCGGGTCCGGTTCCGGTTCGCCGACGACGGCGGAGAGGTCCGGTTTGTGGACCAGCGGATGTTCGGTGGTCTGTCCTACTCCGAAGGCGGCGCGGAACTGCCGCCGGAGATCGCCCACATCGCCCGCGATCCGTTCGATCCCCTGTTCGACCCGGAGGTGGTCGGGGCCGCGATCCGGCGCCGCAAGACCGGCCTGAAGCGGGCCTTGCTGGACCAGACGGTGATCAGCGGAGTGGGCAATATCTACGCGGACGAAGCGTTGTGGCGCGCCAAGCTGCACTACGCCCGGGCCACCGAAACGCTGAAACCCTTACAAACAAGGGAGATCGTCCGGCACGCCCACGAGGTGATGGCCGAGGCACTGGACGTCGGCGGGACCAGCTTCGACGCGCTGTATGTCAACGTGAACGGGGAATCCGGCTACTTCGAGCGCGGCCTGAACGTCTATGGGCAAGAGGGTTCGCCGTGTCCGCGCGACGGGCGGCCGATTCGTCGGGAGCCGTTCATGAACCGTTCGTCGTACCGGTGCCCGAAATGTCAGCCGGTCCCTCGCCATGTTCGCTGGTGAGCGGGGTATCGTTAATAAACGTGGCCCAGGTTGACCGTCGGCCCCGCCGGTGTCACCCTGAAAGACGGCACACATTTTCGGCGCTCCGTTCGTGACCAGGACTCAGGAGCGCACCCGGCCAGAACCTTCCGGAGGACAGCACAATGGCCAAGGCTCTTCTAGGGCACCTTGGAGGCACTGACCCGCGCATGCTCGAGCAGGTTCGTCTGCTCAACCGGCGTGTCGCCGATCTGGAGGCGCACGTGATGCGCCTGCAGGCAGAGAACGACCACCTCGTCGCACAGGTCCATGAGGGCCGGCTGCTCACCGTCGACGAGGCTCTGCGCGCCCCCGCTTCGGTCTGAGGACCCGAGCCGCGACAACAGAGTTCCATCTCTACCGTCCGCACTACCACGGCGGTGGCCCCCGTCCGGGCCCCCGCCGGTTCTATGTCCAGCTTCTGTGCCCTTCGTCGGCCGTTCACCGGTCGGCCTCCCTCGATTCGCGTGCAGGTCTTTGTAGACTGCGAAGCGGAACTACTTCCCCGGGTAGCGGCAGCGTCACGAGCAGTTACGACGGTTCCTTAGGTATCGTCTGTCCTTTCACGGGTTGGAGAGCTTCGCTTTGTACCTGAAGAGCATGACGCTCCGAGGCTTCAAGTCGTTCGCATCGGCCACGACGATGAACTTCGAGCCGGGCATCACGTGCATCGTCGGCCCGAACGGCTCCGGTAAGTCCAACGTCGTCGACGCCCTCGCCTGGGTGATGGGCGAGCAGGGCGCGAAGTCGCTGCGCGGCGGCAAGATGGAGGACGTCATCTTCGCCGGCACCTCCGGCCGCGCCCCGCTGGGCCGCGCCGAGGTGGTGCTCACCATCGACAACACCGACGGCGCGCTGCCGATCGAGTACGCCGAGGTGACGATCAGCCGGACGATGTTCCGCAACGGCGGCTCCGACTACCAGATCAACGGCCAGAACTGCCGCCTGCTCGACGTCCAGGAACTGCTCAGCGACTCCGGTATCGGCCGCGAGATGCACGTCATCGTCGGCCAGGGCCAGCTCGACTCGATCCTGCGCGCCACGCCGGAAGGCCGGCGCGGGTTCGTCGAGGAGGCCGCCGGCGTCCTGAAGCACCGCAAGCGCAAGGAAAAGGCGATCCGGAAGCTGGAGGCCACCGAGGGCAACCTGCACCGCCTCGGCGACCTGATCACCGAGATCCGCCGTCAGTTGAAGCCGCTCGGGCGCCAGGCAGAAGTTGCACGGCGCGCGGTGACGATCCAGGCGGAGGTCCGCGACGGGCGGGCCCGGCTGCTCGCCGACGACATCGTCCAGGCCCAGTCCGCTCTCGAGGCCGAGCTTCGCGATGAGGCTGCGCTGACCCAGCGCCGGACCGAGACCGAGGCGAAGCTGCGCGAGGCACGCGAGCTGGAGGCCGAGCTCGAGGACGCCCTGCGCGAGGACGCTCCGGCCCTCCAGGCCGCCCAGGACACCTGGTACCAGCTGTCCGGCTTCGGCGAGCGGATCAAAGGCACGGCGCGGATCGCGGCAGACCGGATCCGGTCGCTGAACGACGAGGCGGAGGAGCCGCGCCCGGGGCGCGACCCGGAGGAGCTCGAGCTGGAGGCCGCTCGGGTCCGCGAGACCGAGGCGCAGATCGAGGCCGAGGTCGAGGCCCACTCGGAGCTGCTCGCCGAGGCCGTCGAGCGCCGCCAGCAGCTCGAATCCCAGGAGGCCGAGGAGGAGCGCCGGATCTCCGCGCTGATCCGGGCCGCCGCCGACCGCCGCGAGGGCCTGGCCCGGCTGACCGGCCAGGTGAACGCGCTGAAGAGCCGCGCGGCCGCCGCCGAGTCCGAGATCGGCCGGCTCGCCAGCAACATGCGCGAGGCCGAGGCCCGCGCGGGCAAGGCGCAGCACGACTTCACCGCGCTGGAGACCCAGGTCGCCGGGCTGGATGCCGGTGAGAAGGGGCTCGACGACCAGTACGAGGCCGCCCAGGCGGTCCTCGACGAGATGGACGAGCGCCTGGCGAAGGTGCGGGCCGAGGAGCGCGACGCCGAGCGTGAGCGCACCGGTCTGTCCGCGCGCAAGGAAGCCCTGGAGCTCGGTCTGAACCGCAAGGACGGCGCCGGCGCCCTGCTGGCCGCCTCCGAGCAGGTCAATGGCCTGATGGGTTCCGTGGCCGCCCTGCTGAGCGTGCGGTCCGGGTACGAGACAGCCATCGCGGCCGCGCTCGGCGAGGCCGCCGACGCGGTCGCAGTGACGCACACCGAGGCCGCTCTGCAGGCGGTCGGGCACCTGAAGCAGCACGATCTCGGCCGAGCCGGGATGCTCCTCGGTGACGCCCCGGCCGACGACTACGCGATGTGGCCGCCGCTGCCGTACGGAGCGTCGTACGCCGTGGATGTCGTGGACTGCCCTGAGACCCTGCGGCCCGCGTTGCGGCGGCTGCTGCGCAAGGTCGCCGTGGTGGACGACGTACCCGCCGCTCGGTCGCTCCTGCGGAACCTTCCCGACATCACCTGCACCACCCGCGGTGGCGACGTACTCGGGGCTCACTTCGCGTACGGCGGCTCGGACGCGGCACCCAGCCTGATCGAGGTGCAGTCTGCGGTCGACGAGGCGGCGGAGAAGCTGACCGAGGCGACCGCGCGGAGCGAGCGGCTGCGGTTCGAGTTGGCTGCGCTGGAGGACGAGCGAGCCCGGCAGAAGGAGTCCGTCGAGATCACGCTGGCCCGGCTGCACGAGTCGGACGCGGCGATGGCGGCGGTGGCCGAGCAGTTGGCGCACTTCGGGTCGCTGGCGAAGGCGTCCCGCGGCGAGGCGCAGCGGATGGCCGAGGCGATCGCGGCGGCCGAGGAAGAGCGCGACCGGAACCTGTCCGGCCTGGCCGAGCTGGAAGAGCGGCTGATCGACGCGGAGGCGTTCGACGACGATGGCGACGAGCCGGACGCGTCGGAGCGTGACCGGCTGGCCGAGGCGGCCAAGGCGGGTCGCGCGGCCGAGATGGAGGCGCGGCTCGCGCTGCGGACCACCGAGGAGCGGGCCCGGGCATTGTCCGGCCGGGCCGACTCGCTGGAGCGCGCCGCACGGCAGGAGCGTGAGGCGCGGGCCCGGGCGATCGCGCGGGCGGCACGGCGTGCTCGCCAGGCGGAGGCGGCCCAGGCCGTCCATCTGGCCGCTGGGCACGTGCTGGCCCGGCTGGAGTCCTCGCTGCAGCAGGCTGCAACCGAGCGGTCGGCGATCCAGGCGCAGCGGGCGGACCGCGAGCAGGCTCTGGCGCAGGCCCGGTCCGCAACGCGGAACCTGAGCTCCGACCTGGAGCAGTTGACCAACACCGTGCACCGTGACGCCCTGGCGCGCGCCGAGCAGAAGATGCGGCTCGAGCAGCTGTACGAGAAGGCGCTCGCCGAGGTCGGTATCGAGGTCGACGCGCTGGTCGCGGAGTACGGGCCGGATCAGCTGGTGCCGCCGCTGCCGAAGGAGGGCGACGACGACACGCCGGAGCTCGATGCCGAGCCGTTCAACCGGACCAAGGTCGAGAAGCGGCTGAAGCAGGCCGAGCGCGCGCTAAACCAGCTGGGGCGGATCAACCCGCTCGCGCTGGAGGAGTTCGAGGCGATGGAGGAGCGGCACCGGTTCCTGTCCGAGCAGCTGGAGGACCTGCGCAAGTCCCGGCGTGACCTGATGGACATCGTCAAGGAGGTCGACGAGCGGGTCGAACAGGTCTTTACCGAGGCTTACCGCGACGTGGAGGTCGCCTTCGAGCACGTCTTCAGCCGGCTGTTCCCGGGTGGTGAGGGCCGGCTCGTACTGACCGATCCGGACGACATGCTCGGCACCGGCATCGACGTCGAGGCGCGCCCGCCGGGCAAGAAGGTCAAGCGGCTGTCGCTGCTGTCCGGTGGCGAGCGCTCGCTGGTCGCGGTCGCGTTCCTGGTCGCCCTGTTCAAGGCGCGTCCGTCGCCGTTCTACATCCTCGACGAGGTCGAGGCGGCGCTCGACGACACCAACCTCGGCCGCCTGCTGGAGCTCTACGAGGAGCTCCGCGAGAACAGCCAGCTCCTGGTCATCACCCACCAGAAGCGCACCATGGAGGTCGCAGACGCCCTCTACGGCGTCACCATGCGCGGCGACGGCGTCTCCTCCGTCATCTCCCAACGAATCCGCGAACCCGAACCGGTCTAGGTCTTCAGCGGGTGTAGCGAGCTGTGTCTCACGGGGCTACGCTGGTGGTATGAAGATCATCACCCAGCGGGAGTTCCGCAATCACTCTGCGGCAGTGATGGACGCTGTAGAGGCGGGGGAGACCTATCACATCACCCGGAACGGTACCGAGGTCGCCGAGTTGCGTCCCTTGCACAGGCGCCGACGGTTGAGTGCGCAGGAGTTGGTGACTCGGCATCGTCGGCTGCCCCGGGTCGATGCCGCGCTGATGCGCCAGGAGGCGGACGAGATCTTCGGCACCGAGGACCGGGTTGGCGACGACGATCCCTGGGAGCGCAGCGGTGAGTGAAGCGTCGGCTTCCGGCGTACTGGATACCTGCGCGTACATCGACCTCGGCCTGATCGAGCCTGACGCACTGCCGGAGTACCCCGAGCTCACCGCAGTCACCCTCGCAGAGCTGCATCAGGGTGTCGCCATGGCGAAGGACGCGGCTACGAGAGCCGCGCGCACCGAGGTGCTGGGGGCCGCGGTCTCCGACTTCGAGGCGCTGCCGTTCGACGGTGACGCCGCGGCTCGCTACGGCACGCTGGTTGCGCTGGTGATCTCGGCCGGCCGTGATCCGCGGCCTCGGCGGATGGACTTGATGATCGCGGCCATCGCTTCGAGCCGGAACCTGCCGCTGTATACACGCAACGCGGCGGACTTCAAGGGGCTCGAGAACGTACTGACCGTCCGGGCGATCTGATCGCCTTGCGGCTTGCGTAATCTGAGACGACCGGTCATATTAGGTGCATGGCGCGGCGGAGTATGAAGGAAGAGATTCTTGGGGCCGGGGTCGATCTGTTCCGGGAGAAGGGGTTCAACGCGGCTGGGGTGAAGGACATCACCGATCGGGCCGGCGTTCCGAAGGGGTCGTTCTACAACCACTTCGAGAGCAAGGAAGCGCTCGCCACCGTGGCCCTCGACCGGTACGGCGACTCCCTGCGGCTCGGTGACCTGGCCGACCCGGCGGTGCCGCCGGTGGAGCGGATCCGGCGGCACTTCGAGTTCCTCCGGGACGGTCTGCCGGACTTCGCCCGCGGTTGCCTGTTCGGCAACTTCAGTGCCGAGATCGTCGACCACAGCGAGACGCTGCGGATGCGGGTCAAGGGCGGCTTCCACCAATGGTCGGCGCTGCTCGGCGACGTGATCGCGGCGGGGCAGGCGGCCGGAGAGATCCGGGCGTCGCTCGACCCGCAGCAGACCGCTCGCTATCTGATGAGCGCCTGGGAGGGCACCCTGCTGCAGGCGCGCGCGGACAAGACCGCGGACGCCTTCGACATCTTCTTCGCCGTCACCTTCGACGCTCTGCTCGCCTGACCCGAAGCCGCCCGACGTTCGGGCGGCTTTCGTTCGACCATTTCAAGATGACCGACCGTCTTAAGGAGTAGTCATGACCACCTACCGTGCGATCGAGGCCGTCGAGGACGGCACGTTCACGCTGGTCGAGCGCGAACTGACCGACCCCGGCCCCGGCCGGGTGCGGATCGCCGTCGAGGCCTGCGGCGTCTGTCACAGCGATGTCGTCGGCGTGCACAACCTCTTCGGCAACCACGCGGCCGGTACGGCGATCGTCCCCGGACACGAGGTGGTCGGCCGGATCGACGCGCTCGGAGACGGCGTGACCACGTGGTCCGTCGGTCAGCGCGTCGGTGTCGGGTACCTGGCCGGCCCGTGCGGCGTTTGCGCCAACTGCCGCCGCGGCGACTTCGTCTACTGCTCGAACCAGCCCATCACCGGCGACTCGATCGACGGAGGGTACGCCGAGTTCCTGACCGCGCCGGCCAGTGGGCTGGTCGCCGTACCGGAGGAGCTTGATGCGGCTGAGGCGGCGCCGCTGTTGTGTGCCGGGCTCACAGTCTTCAACGGACTGCGCAAGGGCGCGGCGCGACCCGGCGACCTCGTGGCCGTGCAGGGGATCGGCGGACTCGGCCACGTGGCGATCCAGTACGCCGCCAAGCTCGGGCTGCGCGTGGTTGCGATCGCGCGGGGCGAGGACAAGCGTGAGCTCGCGCTGAAGCTCGGCGCAAGCGAGTACGTCGACAGTGCGGCCGTGGACCCGGGCAAGGCGCTGCAGGAGCTCGGAGGTGCCCGGGTGATCGTGGCGACCGCCGCCAGCGGTGCCTCGATGACGCCGCTGATCGACGGTCTCGGTCTCCGCGGCAAGCTGATCGTCGTGGGTGCGGCGACCGACCCGATCGAGGTGACGACCGGGTCGCTGATCTTCGGTGGCCGCTCGATCGAAGGGTCGCTCACCGGCACCCCGAGCGAGAACGAGGAGAATCTCGCCTTCGCGCTGACCAACGACGTCCGCCCGATGGTCGAGCGCGTGCCCCTCGAGCACGCGGCCGACGCGTACGCCCGGATGATGTCCGGCGCAGCCCGCTTCCGGATGGTCCTGACCACGGGCGCCTGACCACCGTCCCGGCCGGCGCCATGCTTGCCTCGGGCAATTATCAGGCGGTGATCGTCATCGAGGCGAGCTGGTCGGCCCGGACGTCGAAGGTGAAGTGGGACGGGCCGTTGAAGCCGTCGCCGCCGACCTGGGTGACGATCGTGAGCGGGTTGCCCGGGGTGGAGACCTCGGTGCCGGTGAAGGTGGCCCGCTTGCCGATCAGCTCGTTCTCGCTCCAGGAGCGGATCCGGTCGTGACCGCGGAACTGGCGGCCCCAGTCGTCGACGTAGCCGTCGGCGGCGAAGGCCGCCACGAACGCGTCGTTGTCCTGCTCGTCGATCGCGGTGAGCGCGCGCTGGACCGCGGCCGGGATCTCTTGGCTCATGGCTCCAGACGATATCCCTCCCGATTGAACCGGTCGCCGGTTCCGCACGTGTGCGGGGTGACGATGAGTCAACCGAGGAGGATCTGATGAAGCGACTGGGCGGTGTGATCGGTGTGGTTGCGCTCAGCCTCGCCGGGCTGACCGCCTGCGGTGGCAGCAACGACTCGAGCTCGGGCTCCGGCGCGAGTTCGGCGCCGGCCGCCAGCCGGGCCGCGGGCGGGGAGGCGAAGCTGGCGACGGCCGACGTCGGCGGGCTCGGCAAAGTCGTTGTGGATGGCAACGGGCGGACCGTGTACGTCTTCGACAAGGACACCTCCGGCAAGTCGAACTGCGAGGGTGGCTGCCTGGCCAAGTGGCCGGCCGTGACAGCCGGTGACGGGACTCCGCAGCTGGACGGCATCGACGCGTCCCTGGTCAGCACGGTCACCAGGTCTGACGGCAGCAAGCAGTTGGCTATCGGGGGGCTGCCGCTGTACCTGTTCGCGAGTGACGCCAAAGCCGGTGACGCCAACGGCCAGGCGGTCGGCGGCACCTGGTGGGCCGTGGGCGCGGACGGCAAGAAGATCACCACCCAGCCGTCCAGTTCCGGCAATGGCAACGGCTACTGAGAGCCTCGGGTGGATCCCCGCCATTGCCAACGGCGGGGAATCCCCTATCGTACGGACGGTGGGTGACTACCCGGGGCCGGACGCTGCCGAGACGCTGATCCGTACCCTGTACGCCGAACACGGGCGCAGCCTGCTGGCGTATGCGACCCGTCTCACCGGTGACAGGGCCGCGGCGGAGGACGTCGTCCAGGAGACTCTGGTCCGGGCGTGGAAGCACGCCGGCGACCTGACCGAGGGCAAGGGATCGGTGCGCGGCTGGTTGCTGACGGTGGCACGGAACATCGTCACCGACCGGGCCCGGGCCCGAGCGGTGCGGCCGGCCGAGGTGGCGGACGTCGAGGACCGGCCGCCGGTGGAAAGTGATCACTCCGAGTCGGTGGTGAACACCATGGTGGTGCTGGAGGCACTGCACAAGGTGTCGCCGGAGCATCGAGAGGTGCTGGTGCAGCTGTATTACCGCGGCCGGTCGGTGGCCGAGGCCGCAAAGGAACTGGGCGTCCCGCCCGGTACCGTGAAATCGAGATCGCATTACGCCCTCCGAGCTCTGCGCGCGGTGATGGCCGGACATGAAGCGGAGGTGGCCCGATGAGTGAGCACGACCGTACGCAACTGGGCGCCTACGCCCTGGGTGCACTGGAGCCGGCCGAGGTCCAGGAAGTCGACGAGCACCTGGCGACGTGCGCCGAGTGCCGGACCGAACTGGCCGAGCTGGAGGAGATGAAGGGCTTCCTCGGTGAGGTGCCGCCGGAGGCGTTCCTGGAGGGTCCGCCCGAGGGCGGCGACCTCCTGCTGCAGCGCACGCTGCGTGAAGTGCGGGAGCTGACTCCCGAGCCTGTTCAGGCGCCGGCTCGGGTCAAGCGGCGGTCCCGCTGGCTGCTGGTCGCCGCTGCGCTGGTTCTGGTGGCCGGTGCGCTCGGTGCAGGCGTAGCCCTCGGCCGGTCGACGGTACCGCAGGCCAATGAACCCGCGGCCGGCTACAAGGAAGCCACCGCGACCGATACCAACACCGGTACGACGATGGCGACGACTGTGGAGCCACGGGCCGGGTGGAGCTGGATCCGGGTGAGCATCACGGGCCTGAAGGCCGGGGCCGAGTGCCAGATGTACGTCACCGACACGACGGGCAAGACCTGGATCGCTGGCAGCTGGGTGGTGTCCCCGAAGGCGGCCCGCGACGGCAGCGAATTCGGCGGCGGAGTCCTGGTGCCACTCGATCAGGTGCGCTCAGTGGAGATCAAGACCATCCAGGGGGAGCACGTGGTCACCGCGACAGTCTGAGTGGTCGAACTCGGTTGCGCGGCGCGAGAGGATGGGGCCGTGGCGACTACTACCTCCGACGACCTCCGGGCCCGGCGTAAGGCGGCGGCCGACAACTGCGAGCGCTGGCTGTCCCATCGCCGGGTGAGTGTGCCGGACAGGCTGCGGCAGCTCGCAGAGGTCGCGACGGACGGCGAGACCGACAGCTACGGCAGCGGTGGTGAGGTCGCCGCGCTGGAGCAGGAAGTGGCGGAGCTGCTGGGCAAGCCCGCGGCAGTGTTCCTGCCGACCGGCGTCATGGCCCAGCAGAGCGTCCTGCGGGTGTACGCCGATCGCGCGGGGACCGGCCGGGTCGCCGTGCACGGACTCTCTCACCTGCTGGTGCACGAGCTGAACGCTCTCGAGGAGGTGCACCACCTCCGGATCGAGCGACTCACGTCCGAGCCCCGGCAGCCGCGGCCGGACGAGCTGGCCGCGATTCCAGGCAAGCTGGCCGCGGTGACGCTGGAGCTGCCGCTGCGCGACGCGGGGTTCGTCCTGCCGTCGTGGGACGAGTTGGTGGTGTTCGCCGAGTCCTGTGCGGAGCGCGGCGTACCACTGCACCTGGATGGCGCTCGGTTGTGGGAGAGCACGCCGTACTTGGAGCACAGCCTGGCTGAGGTCGCCGCACTCGCTTCGTCGGTGTACGTCTCGTTCTACAAGGTGCTGGGTGGCGTGAGCGGCGCCGCGCTGGCCGGCCCCGAGGACGTGATCGCCGAAGTACGCCGGTGGCAGCGGCGACTGGGTGGCAACCTCTACTCGCTGTTCCCGTACGCCGTGTCCGCGCGGGAGGGACTGCGGACGGTGCTCCCGGTGATGGGCGATCTGCATCAGCGGGCCGTGGAGCTCTCGATGGCCTTGCAGAGCGAGGGATTCCGGGTCTTCCCGGAGCCGCCGCACAGCAACTCGTTCCGGCTCTACGCGCCGCGCGCGGCCGAGGCGATCGAGCTGTCCGCGGTCGAGCGGATGGAGACGACACGCGAGTCGATCTGCGGTCGCTGGCAGCCGGCCGACGTACCGGGCTGGTCGTGGGTCGAGCTGGTCGTGTCGCCGGCCACGCTGGAATGGCAGGTCGACGAGATCGCCAAGGCGTTCGGGGAACTTCTGGCGCGCTGAGTACGTCATGGTCAGTGAGTTGGGGCTGGGATTCGGGGAGAGATGTGCTGACATTCGTCGTCACCATGGTGGTTCTGCTGGTTCTGTCGGGGCTCGTGCTGCTGGCCGTCGCCCGGGGTGAGGGGAAACATTTCGGGTAGCCTCGCTGGATGAGGCGGCTGATCTTTCAGGAGTACGTCACGCTCGACGGGTACGCCGCCGGGCCGGACGGTGGGCTGGAGTTCTTCGACAAGATCGCCGGGCAGGCCGACGACGACAATCTGGCGTTGCTCGAGAGTGTCGACACCATGCTGCTCGGCGCCGAGACGTACCGGTTGTTCGTGACGTTCTGGCCGACCGAGGCGTCGGCCGACGAGGTGATCGCGCCGAAGCTGAACGCGTTGCACCTGGTGGTCGTGTCGACGACCCTCGAGAGCGCTCCGTGGGGTCCCTACGAGCCGGGGCTGGTGGTCCGCGACATCGACGCGGTGCGCGCACTCAAGGCCGAGCAGGACGGCAAGGACATCATCTTGTGGGGCAGCATCTCGCTGTTCCACTCCTTGCTGCAGGCCGGACTCGTCGACGAGGTGCAGTTGCGCATCTGCCCGGTGCTGCTCGGCGCGGGCAAGAGCGCGTTCCCGAGCGGCAACTCGCCGGTCGATCTCGAGCTGATCGAAGCCAGGCCGTGGGCCGAGGGCGGCGTCCTCGTCCGCTACCGGCCGGCTAACTGACGGCGTTGACGATGGCCCGGACCAGCGGGGCCGCGACAGTGACTGTCGGCAGGATGAGGACAGCGGCCGCCATGGTGTACGTGGCAGCCGCGATCCACGTGTTGCCCAGCTCGGGCTCGGCCAGGCGCTGGACTCGCAGTACTGTCGCCGATCTGGCTGCCGCCAGGCCGGCCTGAGGTGCGGGGGCACCGGCCAGTGCGACCAGCGCGTTGGCCAGTGGGCGTGGTCCGCTCCGGCGGCGGGCGTCGTCGTCGGCCAGGAGTTCCACCAGGGTGCGGGCCTGCTCCAGCGCCACCTCGCTGCGGACCCTGCGGGGGAAGGCCTGGTGCAGGGCGGTAAAGGCCTCCAGCACGAGGTCGTGGCGGGCGCGCAGGTGGGCTTGCTCGTGCGCGAGTACTGCTGCGAGCTCGCTGTCGTCGAGTCTGTCGAGCGCACCGACCGACACGACGACGCGGGCGCCGCGGAACGCGGGCAGGCAGTAGGCGAGCGGGGTCTTCTCGGCCAGGACGCGCAGGCCGGGGATCAGGCCGTCGGGCGTGGCCAGTACGTCGACGAGGTCGCGGTGATGCTTGCGGCGTGCCCTCGTCCCGACCGCCACATGTCCGGCGGCCCAGACGAGCCGCACCAGAACCAGTGCGGTCATGGCGAGAATCAGTGCGGCCACGAGGTCCCTCGGTGACGACGGGTCGAAGCGTGGTTCTCCCGGCTCGCCCGCGGCCGAGTAGGACATGGCGATGCCCGCACCGAGTGCGGCCAGCACTGCTGCAAGCGCCAATGCCTGCCAAAGGATGACGGCGGCGCGCGGGACCTTGTAGGGCCAGCTCGATCGCGCCAGCAGGGCCGGCGCCGGGCCGGTCAAGATCAGCGCGAGGGCGGCGAGCAGGATCGGGGTGATCACCCGGCCTTCTCCTGACTGTCCAACCGGCTCAGCGCCTCCCGCAGCAGCGCGGCCTCTTCGTCGCTGACCTGGCCGACGAAGCGGACCAGGGCCTCGCGCCGGTCGCCGGCGCGGTCGAGGGCGTCGCGCATCAGATCGGCGGCGAGCTCCTCGCGCGGTGCGGCGGCCCGGTACCGCCAGGCCTTGCCGTCGCGCTCCCGCTCGGTCAGCTTCTTCTTCGCCAGCCGGTCGAGCACCGTCATCACCGTGGTGTACGCGAGCTCCCGGGTGCCCGCCAGTTGCTCGTGCACCTCCCGCACGGTCAGGGCGGCCGGGGCAGCCCAGAGCCGCTCCATCACCAGCCGCTCCAGGTCGCCCAGGGGGCGCGGGGCCTTGTCATCGCTCGCCACGTGACCAGTATAACTACGCAATGTAGTAGATGAGCGCTAGCATCTACTACGTCATGTCGTAGATGGGGAGGCCGTGCCGTGGACACCTTGGATCTGGCCCGCTGGCAGTTCGCGATCACCACCGTGTACCACTTCTTCTTCGTCCCCGTGACGATCTCCCTGGTCGCGATCACCGCCGGGCTGCAGACCGCGTGGTACCGGACCGGCCAGGAGAAGTACCTGCGGCTGACCAAGTTCTACGGGAAGCTGTTCCTGATCAACATCGCGATGGGTGTGGTCACCGGCATCGTCCAGGAGTTCCAGTTCGGGATGAACTGGAGCGACTACTCGCGCTTCGTCGGGGACGTGTTCGGCGCCCCGCTGGCGCTGGAGGGGCTGCTGGCGTTCTTCCTCGAGTCGACGTTCATCGGGTTGTGGATCTTCGGCTGGGAGCGGTTGCCGAAGCTGGTGCATCTGGGGTGCATCTGGATGGTGGTGCTCGGCTCGCAGTTGTCGGCGTACTTCATCCTCGCGGCGAACTCCTGGATGCAGAACCCGGTCGGCTTCCGCTACAACGCCGCCCGTGGCCGCGCGGAGTTGACGGACCTGGGGGCAGTGCTGACGAACAAGGTCGTCCTCGTCACCTACCCACACACGATCTTCGCCGCCTTCATGGTCGGCGGCGCGTTCGTCGCCGGCGTCGCGCTGTGGCACCTGGTACGGCGGCCGAGGGTGGACCGGGACGTGTTCCGGACGGCGCTGAAGATCGGGGCCGTGATCGTGCTCGTCTCCGGCGCCGGGGTGGCGGTGAGCGGAGATTTCCAGGGCAAGGTGATGACCGAGGTGCAGCCGATGAAGATGGCCGCGGCCGAGGCGCTGTACGAGACCGAGAAGCCGGCCTCGTTCTCGATCCTCACCGTCGGCACGCTGGACGGGTCGAAGGAGATCTTCTCGGTCAAGCTGCCGTACCTGCTGTCGTTCCTGGCCACCGGCCATTTCGACGGGCAGGTGAAGGGGATCAACTCGCTGCAGGACGCCTACGAGCACTTGTACGGACAGGGGTCGTACAAGCCGAACATCCCGCTGACCTACTGGACCTTCCGGCTGATGATCGGGGTCGGGATGGCATCCGCGGCGATCGCGCTGTGGTTGCTCTGGGCAACGCGCCGGGGGCGGGCGCCGGCCCGGTGGCTGGTCTGGCTGGCGATCCCGCTGCCGCTGCTGCCGCTGGCGGCGAACTGCTTCGGCTGGATCTTCACCGAGACCGGTCGGCAACCGTGGCTGGTGTTCGGATTGTTGCCGACGGCATCGGGTGTGTCACCGGGGACGACGAGTGCCGAGGTGATCACGTCGCTCGTGGGCTTCACCGTTCTGTACGGCGCGCTCGCGGTGGTCGAGGTGAAGCTGATGTTCCGGACCATCCGCGGCGGCCTGGCCGGGACGGACGGACCCGCGGGACCCGACTCCCCGGACGATTCGACGGACGAGGCCGAGAAGCCCCTGTCCTTCGCCTACTGAGCATCCGGACTGAGGAGCTTTCTGATGGAACTCACGACGGTTTGGTTCATCGCGATCGCGGCGTTGTGGACCGGGTACTTCGTGCTCGAGGGATTCGACTTCGGGGTCGGGATGCTGTTGCGGGTGCTCGGCCGGAACGAGCCCGAGCGGCGGGCGGTGATCACCACGATCGGGCCGGTCTGGGACGGCAACGAGGTGTGGCTGATCGTGGCCGGCGGGGCGACGTTCGCGGCGTTCCCGGAGTGGTACGCGACGTTGTTCAGCGGGTTCTACCTGCCGCTGTTCGCGATCCTGGTGACGCTGATCCTGCGCGGGGTCGCACTGGAGTACCGCGGTAAGCGCGACGAGTTGTGGTGGCGCGGCCGGATGGACGTGCTGATCACGATCGGGTCTGTGGTCCCGGCGGTCTTGTGGGGGATCACCTTCGCCAACCTGGTCCGCGGTGTACCGCTGGACAACTCCTTCGAGTACGTCGGCAACTTCGGGCAACTGCTGAGTCCGTTCGCCTTGCTCGGTGGGATCACCTTCGCCGCGGTCTTCGTCGCACACGGCGCGATCTTCCTGGCTCTTCGCACCACGGACGACCTCCGGCGGCGCGCGAACGCCCTGGCCTCGCGGGCCGGCTTGATCGCGGCGGTACTGGCGATCGCCTTCCTCTGGTGGGCTCAGGCGCTGCGTGGCGACAAGGCCTCGATCATCGTGGCGATCGTTGCCGTCGTCGCGTTCGCGGCCGGTCTGGTGGCGAACCTGCGGCGACGCGAGGGGTGGGCCTTCCTGGGTACGGCGGTGGCCATCGGGCTGGCCGTGGTGTCGTTGTTCGCCGCCATGTTCCCGGCCGTGATGCCGTCAACACTTGATCCGCAATCAACATTGACAACAGTCGATGCCGCGTCAACGCCGTACACGTTGAAGGTGTTGACGATCATTGCCGGGATCTTCCTGCCGTTGGTGATCCTGTATCAGAGCTGGACCTACTGGGTGTTCCGCAAGCGCATCACTGTCGATCCGGTGCCGGTGTCCTCAGGGGCGCCGAGCTCATGAAGCCCCTCGACCCGCGGTTGCTGCGGAAGGCCCGGGGCGCCCGGGTCTTCCTGGCCGCGTCGGTGCTGATCGGTGTCGCCAGTGGGGTGCTGATCGTGGTGCAGGCCGTGTTGCTGGCACACGGGATCGCCGGAGTGGTGCTACGGGGCAGTGCGGTTGCCGGCGTGGCCTGGGGGCTGGCGTGTGTGGTCGTGGGGCGGGCGTTGCTGGTGTGGGCGCAGGAGGTGGTGGCTCAGCGGGCCGCGGCTGCGGTGAAGTCGACGCTGCGGCGGCAGGTCCTCGAGCACTCGTTGAAGCTCGGGCCGGTCTGGCTGAGCGGTGAACGCAGTAGTGCGCTGACAACCTTGCTCACCAAGGGACTCGACGACCTGGACCCGTATTTCGCCCGCTACCTGCCACAGCTCGTACTCGCGGCGACCGTACCGGCCGGCGTGATCGGGTGGATGGCGACCGGTGACCTGATCGCAGCGGGGACCGTACTCGTGACTCTCCCGTTGATCCCGATCTTCATGGCGTTGATCGGCTGGGCTACGCAGGCCCACAGCCGGCGCCGCCAGCACGCACTCGCCGTACTGGCGCATCACTTCGCCGACGTGGTCGGTGGACTGCCCACACTGAAGCTGTTCGGTCGCGCCAAGGCACAGGAGTCCGCCGTACGACGGGTGACCGACAAGCACCGGGTCGCGTCGATGGGGAGTCTGCGGCTGGCGTTCCTGTCGTCGCTGGCGCTGGAGTTGCTGGCCAGCATCTCGGTGGCGTTGGTCGCAGTCGGTGTCGGCCTCAGAGTCATCGACGGCAAGCTCGGACTGGAGACAGCGCTGATGGTGCTCATCCTTGCGCCGGAGGCGTACCTCCCACTGCGCCAGGTCGGCATGCAGTTCCATGCGAGCGCCGATGGGGTGGCCGCGAGTGAAGAGGTGTTCCGCGTGCTAGAGACTCCGCTTCCCGAGCGCGGCGACCGCATCGACGTACCGGATCTGCGGCTGAGCCCGCTCTCTCTGTACGACGTGACCGTGCGGTACCCGGGTCGCGACGAGCCGGCAGTGGACGGCTTCGACCTGGAGCTCCGGCCGGGCGAGGTCGTCGCGCTCACGGGTCCGAGTGGTGCCGGGAAGTCGACGGTGCTGTCGGTGTTGCTGGGCTTCGTCGAGCCCGAGCGGGGTGTGGTCGTGGTTGGCGGCAGTGCGGCGGACGAGTTCGAACCGACGGTGTGGAGGCGGCAGTTTGCGTGGGTGCCGCAGCGTCCGGGGCTGCGGTTGGGGACGGTCGCGGACAACGTGCGGCTCGGGTTGCCAGATGCGTCGGACGACCAGGTGCGGTTGGCGCTCATCGCGGCTGGGGCGAGTGAACTGGAGCTGGACAAGGCAGTGGGGGAGCAGGGGCGGTTGCTGTCGGGCGGTCAGCAGCGTCGGGTTGCTCTAGCGCGTGCGCTGATCACAGATGCGCCTGTGCTGTTGCTGGACGAGCCGACCGCGGGACTGGACGCGGATGCGGAGGCCGCGGTCATCGCCGGGCTGCGTGCTGGCGGCCGGACGGTGCTGATGGTTGCCCACCGCCCTGCTTTGATCGCCGCCGCCGACCGAGCAGTCACCGTAGGAGCCCGAGAGCTGGTGAATGCATGAAGACAGCGGACACGTCACACGGGGCGTGGGGGCTGGTGCGTCCCGAGGGGCGCATGTGGGGGCGGCTTGGGCTCGCGCTGCTCGTGGGGGTTGCGGCTGCGGGGTCGGCTGTGGCCCTGCTGGCTACCTCGGCTTGGTTGATTACGGCTGCTTCGGCTCAGCCGCCGGTGTTGTTGTTGATGGTGCCGATCGTGGCGGTGCGGGCGTTCGGGGTCGGGCGTGGGGTGTTCCGCTACGCCGAGCGGCTGGTGGGGCATGACGCGGCGTACCGGGTCTTGGGGGAGACCCGGGCGAGGATCACCGGGCGGCTGGAGCGCTTGGCGCCGGGCGGGGTGACGTCGCGGCGTCAGGGAGATTTGCTGGCGCGGCTTGTGCTGGACGTGGATGCAGTGCTCGACCTGTGGTTGCGGGTCGTGCTGCCGGTGGCGGTCGCCGCGTTGACTGCGGCCGCGACCGTCGCCTTGCTTGCTGTCCTGCTCCCCGCGGCCGGAGCCGCCGTCGCACTGGCCGTCCTCATCGCCTGCACGCTCGTGCCGTGGCTGACAGCCAAAACCGCACAGCGTGCCGAGCAGAAGATCGCTGGCGCACGAGGCGATGTCGCCGCCGCGGCCACCGAGACTCTGCTGACTGCAGGTGACGTGGTCGCCTTCAACGCGATCGACAACGTCCTGCACTCCTTCAGCCAGAGCGACGCCAGACTGGCCGCAGCCGAGCGCCGTTCAGCGTGGAGCACGGGCCTGGGCAGCGCTCTACTCGTCCTCTGCGTAGGCGGTGCGAGCGTGGCGGCCCTGGTGCTCGGCAGTACGGCCCACATCACCGGCGCCGTGTTCGCCGTACTGGTGCTGACGCCACTCGTACTCGCCGACGTGCTCGGCGGGATCCCGGCGGCCGCACAGCTCGCCATCCGGGTACGAGCGTCACTGGGCCGAGTGCAGGAGCTCATGGACAGCCAGGAGCCGGTGACCGAGCCAACGGCCCCGCAACCGCTGCCAACCGGTCGCGGCCTCGAGGTGAGGCTCCTGCGGGTGGGGTACGACGACAACGACGTACTGGATGGGTTGAGCCTCGACATGCCGGCCGGGAGCCGAGTGGTGATCACCGGGCCGAGTGGTTCGGGCAAGAGCACGCTGGCGGCGGTGCTGTTGCGGTTCCTCGAGCCGCGAGGTGGTGAGGTGCTCCTGGACGGTGTGGACCTCGCAAGGCTCGAAGGCGATCAGGTCCGGTCCGTGGTGGGCCTGCTGACGCAGGAGAGTCATGTGTTCGACACGAGCATCCGGGAGAACCTGCTGCTCGCGAAGCCGGGTGCGAGCGACCTGCAGCTCTGGAAGGCGCTGTACCGGGCGCGGCTCGGGATGTTCGTCGAGAAGCTGCCCGACGGGCTCGACACGATGGTCGGCGAGCATGGCGCCAGGCTGTCGGGTGGCGAGCGGCAGCGGCTCGCCTTCGCCCGGCTGCTCCTGGCCGACCGCGACGTACTCGTGCTGGACGAGCCGACCGAACACCTGGACGAGGAGACCGGTCGCGCGCTCCTGGCGGACCTGTTCGCCGCGGCCGATCGCCGTACGGTCGTTCTCCTCACCCATCGGCCTGAGCTGGTGCCGGATCACGTACCGCGACGGCTGGTGTGCCTGACGTAACGAATGCAGGCGGCGGGCCGGGCGTCTGTCAAGATGGGGAACCGTGTTGACCCCACAGCTCGTCACTCTGCTCACCGACCAGGCCCTGATCGCCATCATCGTGGTGATCGCGGCCGTCGTGGTCGCCGGTACCACCGGACTCGTCGTCACCCGGCGGCGGAGGGCCGAGCTGCCGCCGGCCGCTCAGCCGGCGTCGATCGACACCGCGGAGCCGAAGGTCGGCGAGGACGCCGAGGAACCGCGGGACACGCCGACCCGGACGCTGGAGGACGCCGAGCTGCCGGAGGCCGCGACCGCCACGATCGAGAAGCCGGAGTCCGCACAGGGCCGCCTGGTCCGGCTGCGTACCCGGCTGGCGCGGTCGCAGGGCTCGCTCGGCAAGGGCCTGCTCGCGCTGCTGTCGCGGGACAAGCTGGACGAAGAGACGTGGGATGACATCGAGACCACGCTGATCACCGCGGACGTCGGAGTGGCGCCCACGCAGGAGCTGGTCGAGAAGCTGCGGACCCGGATGCGGGTGGAAGGAGTGAGCGGCGACCAGGCCCGGGAGATCCTCCGCGAGGAGTTGATCGACCTGGTCAACCCGGCGCTGGACCGCTCGCTCAAGGTGAGCCGCAAGGACTCGCAGCCCGCCGTCGTCCTGGTGGTGGGCGTGAACGGGACCGGTAAGACGACCACGATCGGCAAGTTGGCGCGCGTACTGGTCGCCGAGGACAAGCACGTCGTACTGGGTGCGGCGGACACGTTCCGGGCCGCGGCCGCGGATCAGCTGCAGACCTGGGGTGAGCGGGTCGGTGTACGGACGGTTCGTGGGCCTGAGGGTGGCGACCCGGCCAGCATCGCCTTCGACTCGGTCAAGCAGGGCATCGAGGAGGAGGCGGACGTCGTACTGGTCGACACCGCCGGCCGGCTGCACACCAAGACGGGACTGATGGACGAGCTCGGCAAGGTGAAGCGGGTGATCGAGAAGTCTGCCGAGGTGGACGAGGTGCTGCTCGTGATCGACGCCACGACCGGCCAGAACGGACTGACCCAGGCGCGCGTGTTCGCCGAGGTCATCGACGTCACCGGCCTCGTTCTGACCAAGCTGGACGGTACGGCGAAGGGCGGCATCGTGATCGCGGTGCAGCGCGAGCTCGGCGTACCGGTCAAGCTCGTCGGCCTCGGTGAGGGACCGGACGATCTGGCACCGTTCGACGCTGAGCAGTTCGTCGACGCATTGCTCGACTGAGGCATGTAGAGGCGGCAGCGGCGGCTTCGTCCTCCGGGCAAGTGGCCTTCGAGGAGGAGATGACATGACCAGGTTCCTGTTGTTGATGAACTACGACCCCGGCAACGTCGACACGCCGATGCTGGAGTGGGACGAGCCCGACATCAAGGCCCACATGCAGTTCCTGAGCGACCACCTGGAGCGGTTGCGGCAGAGTGGCGAACTGGTGGAGGCACAGGCGCTGACCTGGCCCCAGCACGCCAAGGTCGTCCGCGCCTCCAGCGTGAGTGCGCCGGTGCTGACGGACGGGCCGTACGCCGAGTCCAAGGAGGTCCTGGCCGGCTACACGATGGTCGATGTGGAGTCGGAGGAGCGCGCACTGGAGATCGCGGCCGAGCAGTCGGCCGCGCCCGGTCCGGGCGGGATCCCGATCGAGCAGCCGATCGAGGTCCGCCGGGTGATGGAGTCGGATGCCGACGTCTTCGAATGAGCATCGCCTCGAGGACCTGCTGCGTGAAATGACGCCGCAGGTCCTCGGTGCGGTCGTCCGCTGGTCCGGCGACTTCGCCGCGGCCGAGGATGCCGTCCAGGAAGCGCTGCTGGCGGCGGCGCTGACGTGGCCCAAGGACGGTACGGCGGACAACCCGAAGGCATGGCTGATCCAGACCGCATCCCGGCGGCTGATCGACGAGGTCCGGCAAGTGCAGGCGCGGCGGCGCCGGGAAGAGCGGGCCGCGCTGCGAGACCTCCCGCCGGAGGACGTCGAGGAGCGGGACGACACGCTCCAGCTGCTGTTCCTGTGCTGCCATCCGGCCCTCACCCCGGCGTCGGCAATCGCACTGACGTTGCGCGCCGTCGGCGGGCTCACGACGGCCGAGATCGCCACCGCCTATCTGGTGCCTGAGGCAACGATGGCGCAGCGGATCAGCCGGGCCAAGCAGAAGATCAAGGGGGCGGCCTTCGAGCTCGACGCGAGCGAGGAACGGCTGCGCAACGTGCTGCACGTGCTCTATCTGATGTTCAACGAGGGCTACACGACCAGCAGTGGTCCGGAGCTGCAGCGCAGCGACCTTTCCGGCGAGGCGATCCGGCTGACCCGCACTGTGCACGCACTGCTGCCGGACAACGGTCAGGTCACCGGTCTGCTCGCGCTGATGCTGCTGAACGACGCCCGCCGTCCCGCACGCACCGGCAGCGCCGGAGAGCTCATTCCACTCGCGGAGCAGGACCGCACGCTCTGGAACCAGGACTACATCGCGGAAGGCGTGGCACTAGCGGTCGAAGCGTTCAGTACGCCGCCCCTCGGTGAGTATCAGCTTCAGGCCGCGATCGCCGCACTGCACGACGAGGTGAACCGCGCCGAGGACACCGACTGGCCGCAGATCCTCGCGCTGTACGGCCTGCTGGAGGACTTGTCCGGCAATCCCATGGTGAAGCTCAACCGCGCTATCGCGGCCGCCATGGTGGACGGCCCGGACACCGGACTGAAGCTCCTCGAACCGCTCGACGAGGAGCTGGCCGGCCACTACCGGCTGGACGCCACCCGTGCGCACCTCTACGAGCTGCGCGGCGATCACGCGACCGCCGCGGAGCACTTCCGCGCTGCCGCCCGCGGTACGACGAGTGTGCCGGAGCGCGACTACCTCACGAGGAAGGCAGCCGCGCTCCCGCGGATCAAATAGGCCGCCGATGGCCCGCCGCGGACCGGGTGTCCAGCACGGCGTTGTCGGCCGCGGCGGACAGGTCCGTCCACCACAGGACCTCCTCCTGAGGCGTCGCTTCGTCGGTACTCGCGTCGGCCCGCACCTGCGGTAGCTTGCCGAGCCGATCGACCTGCTCCGCCAATGCATCGAGGACGGACCGGAGTTGCACATGGGCCACCCGGGTGAAGGTCTGGACGTACTCGAGGTCGGCCACCGGGGCATCACCCGGTGGCATGTGCTTGACCGCCGATTCCACCGACTCCTTGGCTTGGGCCAGCGCGTCCCGCTGCTGGGTGCGAGCAGACTCCACCAGGTCCTTGGCGTACTGCTCGGCCTCGGCCACCAGGTTGTCCGAGATCTGTTGTGCCTGGCTGAGCAGTCCGACGGCGTGCGCGGTGATGTGAGCCCGCTGATCCGCGTCCGGCGTACTGGCGCGCAGGCGCTCGACTTCGGCACGCAGTTCGGCCCGGTCCGCATCGGCGTACTCGATCTGGTCGGCCAGCTCGCCCAGGTACGCCATTACTTCGCTCTGGTCCAGGCCCTTCCGGCGAGTGCCGAAGGTCTGGTTCCGGATGGCGTACGGCGACTGGGCCGGTCTCCGGGCGAACGGGTCTTGGCGCGTCACTGCTGACTCCCTGCCGAGGTCGTGATCCCCAAAGATTCGGTGTGGATATCGGTCGCCGGCACACCCGCTTCGGTGAGCTCGGCGACGGTGTGCCGGACCATGGCGGGCGAGCCGCACACCAGGGTGGTGCGGTTCGGCCACGGCCCCTGGGCGGCCGCGATCGCGCCGACCTGCCCTCGCTGCCCGGGGTACGACGTGTCGTCGGACACGACGGGGGTGTAGTTGAACCACGGCCGCTGGGTGAGACTGGTCAGCTGCTTGTGCTCGTAGAGGTTCCATGGCATCCGGGCCCCGTGGAACAGATGCACCCGCGGGACCTGGCTCGGTGGCGTGCGCCGGTCCAGTTGCTCGAGCATGGCCCGGAACGGAGCCAGTCCGGTGCCGCCGGCGATCATCACGAGGTCCCGGCCGTCGTCCTCCGGAAGCTTCAGCGTGTCGCCGACCGGAGCGCCGATCCGGACCGCGTCACCGCGCCGCAGCGACCGGACCGCCGGGCCGCTGACCTGGCCGCCGGGGACCAGGCCGATGTGCAGTTCGAAGGACCCGTCACTGCGCGGTGCGTTGGCCGGGCTGTAGTAGCGCCAGCGCCGTGGCCGGTAGGGAATCTCCATCGCCACCGACTGACCGGGCCGATAGTCGAGCGGCTGCTCCGGGTGAATCTGCACGATAGTCACGTCCATCGTGCGTCGATCCACCCCGAGGACCTCGCCGGGCCACCAGGCCGGGGAGTTCTCCGCCGAGTCCTCGGCGGCCTGAACCATCACGGTCGCGACCAGGCCGTACGCCTCGGCCCAGTCGGCGGCCAGCTCGGACGTCCAGGCCGCGCCGAGGAAGTGCTGCAACGTCGCGAGCAGCGACGCGCCGACGGCGGAGTAGTGGTCGGCCACGACGGAGAACCGCCGATGATCGCGGCCGAGTTGTTGCAGGAACGGCACCACCTCGTCGAGTTGGGTTGCGTTGCTGACCACGGCGCCGAGGGCGCCGACCAGCTTGTCGCGCTGGGCGGCCATCGAGACCGGGAACATCTCCCGGACCTCGGGATGGGACAAGAACAGGTGGGAGTAGAAGAACAGCGGCACCTCGTCGCCCGCCTTGGCGACCAATGCCCAGCTGCTCTTCAGAGCGGCCGGGTCCATCCCCGGGTCAGTTCGCGCTGACGATGTCGTCCTGGGTGGCCCCCAGCGCTGTCACCACCCGGCCGGTGATGTCCTCGGGTACGTCGTGCGCCTCCAAGGCCGCCACCAGATGCACGACCACCTTGCCGAAGTCGTCAGCGGTGATGCCGCGGCCCTTGTGCGCGTCGGCCAGCGCCGGACCGTCGTACGAGACCGGGCCGCCCATCACCTGGGAGACCAGTTGCACCTGGTGCCGCTTGAGCCGGGCCAGATCGCTGTCCGCGAAGTAGCCGGACAACTGCGGATCGGCGAGGACATTGCGGTAGAAGAGATCTACCACCGAGGCGATCGCCGGAGCACCGCCGACCGCCTGGTAATCACTGTTCCCCGTCGTGCTGGCCTGTGTCTGCTCGACCACGGCGCAACCATCTCCAAACCATCGATATGGGTCCCCGAGCGTAACGATCCGAGCACCAACTGGCGCCGAGGTCAAGTTGAGGCTACGGAATTGCCACGATCCGTCCGATCTTCGTGACAGTCGGTTTGGCCGCTCCGATCCGGGGTATTAGAGACTGACTGGTCCGTATTCAGAAAGGTGCCTAAGGCAATGATCAGTGGTACTGCGCGAAGGCGGCGATGATCTCGTCCGGGTCCTCGTTTGTTGCCAGAAGCAACCGAAGCAGCACCCGCGCCTTGTAGGGGTCGAGGAAGCCGGCGTCGATCAGGCCGCGCTGCAACAGGTCGGACTCCGAGCCCACGGACCGGTAGGTGTTGCGTAGTACCGAGCCGGCTCCGGTCCGCGACGTCAGGACGACCGGCATCGTCGCGGCCAGTTCGCCGAGCACCGGCGCGAGCGCGGCCGGCACGTGCCCTACGCCGAAGGCGGCGACGACCAGACCCTGGTGTGTATCGCGCAATCCCTGCAGCAGCAGGCCGTCGTCGTCCATCGTGACGGTGTAGAGCGCTACCCGGGTCGCATCGAGCGTGGCCGGCTCAGCACTGCCGTGTACGCCGTCGAGGCGTAGTGGACGCGTGAGGACGCGGACGCTGTCCTCGACCACATGACCGATCGGACCGGTGTTGGGGGAGACGAAGGTCGCCGTACTCGTGCTGTGCGTCTTGCGCACCCACCGGGCAGCGTGGATCTCGTCCTTGAACACGACCAGCGCGCCGAGGTCGCGGGCCGCGGGGGAGCAGGCGACGCGGAGTGCGGCCAGCAGGTTCGCGGGGCCGTCAGGGCCGGCCAGCTTCGGATTGCGCATCGCACCCGTGAGCACGAACGGCTGCGGATGCGGCCAGACCTGGTCGACCAGGAACGCGGTCTCCTCCAGAGTGTCGGTGCCTTGAGTGACCACGACACCGGTGGCACCGGCGGCCACGGCCTTCGACGCCGCGTCGACGACCTCGAGCATTTTCGCGGCGGTCAGGTTGGCACTCGGCACTGCCTCGATGTCCTGGATCTCGACGGGCCGGCCCAGCTCGGAAAGGCCGGGGACGGCGGCGGCCAGCGCCTCGCCGGTCAGCCGGTGGCCGCCGGCCATGGCGATCGTGCCGCCCAAGGTGAACAATGCGATGCTCACTACCAGTTCCTCCTCAGTCACACGGACTGCCGCAGCCTACTGGCTATCGTGTGCGGGCCCGGACGTGCATGCGTTCCCCTTGCGGGCCGTACAGGCACAGCGCCTCGGTCGGCCCCGGGCCAGGGTTGCCGAACCAGTGCGGCACCCGCGTGTCGAACTCCGCCACCTCGCCCTCCTTCAGCACGAAGTCCTGGTCGCCGAGCACCAGCCGGAGCTGTCCGGACAGCACATAGATCCAGTCGTACCCCTCGTGCATCTTCTGCTGCACGTCACCGCCGGGGTAACCCTCCGGCAGGATCTGCTTGAACGCCTGCAGCCCACCCGGGCGCCTGGTCAGGGGGATGTGCACTGTGCCGTTGTGCCTGATCGGCTTGGCGTGGATCCGCGGGTCACCGGTCGGCGGTGCGTCCACCAGTTCGTCCAGCTGCACCTGGTGGGCCCGGGCGAGTGGCAGCAGCAGTTCGAGTGTCGGCCGCCGTTGCCCGGACTCCAGCCGGGACAGCGTGCTCACCGAGATCCCGGTCGACTCGGACAGCTGGGCCAGCGTGGTGCCGCGCTCGACCCGCAGCGCGCGCAACCGCGGCCCGACCGCTTCGAGAACGTCGTCGAGAGTGTCCATGTTGCCATTGTGGCAAACAAAGTTGTCGAAAACGAAAATCATCGCGGATCCTCGGAGCATCAGCGAGAGGAGCCGGAGATGCAGAAGTACGACGTGATCGTGATCGGCGGGGGAGCAGCCGGGCTGAGTGGGGCGGTGGCGCTGGCACGCTCCCGCCGGTCGGTGCTGGTGATCGACGACGCCACGCCCCGCAACGCGCCGGCCGAGGGTGTGCACAACTACCTGACCCGCGACGGCATCCCGCCGAGTGAGCTGACGGCGATCGGTCGCCAGGAGGTGATCGGGTACGGCGGTGAGGTGGTCACCGGCACTGTGACCACGGCTCACCGGGACGGCGACTTCACAGTCGGTCTTGCGGACGGTACGACGTACCAGGGCCGGCGACTGCTGGTGACGACCGGGCTGGCCGACGTGTTGCCCGACGTACCCGGGTTGGCGGAGCGGTGGGGGAAGGACGTGCTGCACTGCCCGTACTGCCACGGCTGGGAGGTGCGCGACCAGGCGATCGGCGTACTGGCGACCAGTGCGATGGCGCTGCACCAGGTGCAGATGTTCCGGCAGTTGAGTGACGACGTCACGCTGTTCCTGCACACGGCACCGGAATTGACCGAAGAGCAGTGGGAGGAGCTCGCCGCGCGCGGAATCGCCGTAGTACAAGGAAAAGTCGAGCAGCTCGAGGTGGAGGACGGCAAGTTGACCGGAGTCCGGCTGGAGGGCGGCACCGTCATCCCGCGGCGGGCTCTTGCGGTCCAGACCACAGTGCGGGCGCGGGCGAACTTCCTCGCCGACCTCGGTCTGGAGCCGACCGTCCGCGAGGCCAACGGCGTCGAGATCGGCACGGCCATCGCGGTCGACGCGAGGGGTGCGACCGAGGTGCCGGGAGTCTTCGCGGCCGGCAACGTGACCGATCCGATGGCCCAGGTGATGTCGTCCGCGGCCGCCGGCCTGATGACCGGCGCCGGTATCAACTTCGACCTGATCACCGAAGAGACGCGTCTGGCGGTAGCAGCGCGGAGTAGTTGAGGAGTTGAATAGGGGCGGGAGGGTGGATGCGCGAGACGGTCGACCCGGACTTCGCCTCGTATGTCGATGCGCGGCAGGGCAGATGGCTCCGGACGGCGTACCTGGTGTACGGCGATCTGGAGCGAGCCGAGGAGGCACTTCTGCGCGCCTTCACACGGTTGTCGCTGCGCTGGACCAAGGTGGACGACCCTGATGCGTTCGTCCAGCGGATGCTCTACCAACCGGCGCTGACGCGCTGGAGCCGGGTGAAGGCGTTCCCGGACGAGGACGACCCGGTCAAGCTCGCACTTGCCGACCTGACGCCGGTGCAACGGACAGTGCTCGTGCTGCTGCACCTCGAGGAGCTCACCGAGTACGAGGTGGCCGACGTACTCGGCATCTCGTACACGGCGGCGCACACGCACGGGCTGACGGCCTTCAGCCGCTTCAACAAGGCGCTCGGGCTGGGGGACTGGCGTGACGCGGACAGGGGTGAGGCGCGGTGAGGCGGGAGGACGTCCAGCCGATGCTCGCCCGGGCGGTCGGTCGGCTTCCGGAGCCTGACTTGGCCGACGCGGCCTGGGCGGAGGGCGTCGCCATCCGGCAACGCCGGCGCCGCAGTGTCCTCGTCGGACTGGTGGTCGTGGTCCTCGTCGCCCTCATCGCCGCGATCGGGTTCGGAGTCAACTCCGGCAAGGGGGCTGAACTCGTCCCACCGACCACTCCGCCCACGAACCCGGCTGACTACGTCGCACCGGCCGGACAGATCGCCGGGATCGACTACTGGGTGGCCCCGCCGCCCGGGAGTGAGCGCTTCCTCGACCGGCTCGAAACCCCGCTGGGCGACAGTCTGCAGTTGCCCAGCAACGCAAAACCGTTGTCCGAGCACCCGATCGACCGGATTGCCGCCGTCGTGCTGGAGAAGCGTGGCGACACGTACGAGCCGCTGCTGCTGGGCGCCGATTCCTCGTGGTCGCGTGCCGACGTGCAGTTGGTGCCGATCGCCACCGGCTCACCGTTGAGCCCGGGCTCCGTGTCACCCGACGGCCGGATCGCCGCGTTCCCGCAGCCGGGGGAACTGGTCACGGTCGACGCCGGGACGGCGGAGGTCAGCCACCACGACGTACCGGCCGAAGACCTCCGCAGCGTGTCCTGGCTCGGAGACGCCCAGCGCGTACTCGTCAGCGGACCTGGTGTGGCCTACCGCGTCCTGGTGGGCGAGGGCGGGTTCGGCGAGGGACCACTGGTCAAGGTCAACGGGGCCAAGGACGCTGATGCAGTCACGGCGCCGTTCCGGCTGGATGGCGGGGCCGTGGGTCGGTACACGGTCAGCGGACAGTGGATCGAGGACCGCGCTCTGGCGCTCCCGGTCCGGTTCTGGGTCGGCCAGACCTTCTCGACGAGCAGCATCGCCGCTCGGCTCTTCGTCTCCGACAACCTTCGTCAAGTCCCGACGAAGGTCTCGCTACCCCAGGTCCTGGCGGCTATCTCCACGCTGCGCGCGCAGCCCAGTCGCCTGCTGGTGCTGGGCGAGCCGGTCACCGGGACGCCGAGGACGCCCCTGGCCGCGGGCGACCGCGCCTATGTGCGCGAGCCCGGCTGTTGCTCCGTACTGGGCTGGTACGGCGACGGCACTCCACTGCTGCAGGTCCGAGGCTGGGTCTTGGCCTGGGACCTGTCCTCAGGCAGAGTGCGGCGAGTCACCGAACTCGGCGTGGACGGTCTGGCTGTCGGACCAGGCATCCGACCCTGAACCGTCCTTCAAGATGGCCCGCAAGGTGATATCCACCAGGCGGTCCGCGTCTTCGGGCAGCGGCATCGGCTCCCCGGTCAGCGCGCGGATGACGAATACTCCGGCGAGCCACTGGACCATCAGCACCGGATCCGCGGCGGCCCGGATCGGCTCGCCCCGGTCCCGGGCCCGGTCCAGGGCGTCCCTGGTTTGCTCGATCCGGCGCCCCAGGAAGTCGCGGTAGATCGCGGCGGACCGGACATCCCGGTTCGCCTCCGACACCGCGAGGCGGATCAAGGCAAGTCCCCTTTCACTGTTCACGAAGGTCAGTGCGTACCTGTAGACCTGGCGCAGATCGCCGGCGATCGAGCCGGTGTCGGCATCCGGGATCTCCAGGTCGAACAGTTGGGCCATCGCGTCGTTGGCGAGCAGCTCTTTGCTCGCCCAGCGTCGATAGATCGTCGCTTTGCCGACTCCCGCGGCCTCGGCGACGTCGTCCACCGTCATTCCGTCGAATCCCCGCTCGAGGAGCAGTTTCAGGGCGTACTCGCGGATCCTCGGCTCGGCGTCGGGGTCTCGTGGTCGGCCGCGGCGCGGCCTCACATCGTGGTTGGTCTCCATTTCTCGTCCCCAGGTCGGACGGGTGCAGTGGCGCGGCTGCTGGCCCGTGTGGTCCAGGCCAGAGTGCCACATGTTCGCCGATGTCACCTCGATGTCACCTGGGAGGGCGCTTTGTCACATGCCTGAAACAAACGGACCGATCGGCTGAAACGGCGCGCCGACACCGTTTGCGGTGTGGCTGAGCGCGGGCTCCCCGGCGTTGTGGAGTCTCCCGACCGAGGACGCCGGCCACCCCCAGAACGATGGAAGGGATGACGTTGATGGAGATCAACGCCGGCGATACCGCCTGGGTCTTGGCAAGCGCCGCCCTGGTGATGCTGATGACACCAGGCCTGGCTTTCTTCTACGGCGGCATGGTGCGCATGAAGAGCGTGCTGAACATGATGATGATGAGTTTCATCACCATCGCCGTCGTCACCATTTTGTGGGTGCTGGTGGGTTACTCGTTGACCTTCACCGGTGACACCGGGCATGTGGTCGGTGACCTGTCCGAGGCCGGCCTGAAGGGCCTGATCTCGCCGGACGCGGTCAGCGGGTCGCTCCCGACGCTCGCCTTCGTCGCCTTCCAGCTGATGTTCGCGATCATCACGCCGGCGCTGATCTCGGGTGCCATCGCGGACCGCGCCAAGTTCCGTGGCTGGATCGTGTTCGTCGTCGGCTGGACGTGCCTGGTGTACTTCCCGGTCGCGCACTCGGTCTGGTACCTGAACGACGGCAACGGCGGCTGGATCGGCGACAAGCTCGGGGCGGTCGACTTCGCCGGTGGTACGGCGGTGCACGTGAACGCCGGTGCCGCCGCGCTCGCACTGGCGATCGTGCTCGGCAAGCGGATCGGCTGGAAGAAGGACCCGATGCGGCCGCACAGCCTGCCGCTGGTCATCCTCGGCGCCGGCCTGCTGTGGTTCGGCTGGTTCGGCTTCAACGCGGGCTCCGCGCTGAGCGCGGGCACCACCGCCGCGGTCACCTTCGTGAACACCCAGGTCGCCACCGCAGCAGCGGTCATCGGCTGGCTGATCGTCGAGCGGATCCGGCACGGCAAGGCCACCACACTGGGGATGGCGTCCGGTGCGATCGCCGGCCTGGTCGCGATCACCCCGTCATGTGGCGCGGTCACCCCGGTCGGGGCGATCATCCTCGGCCTGTTCGCCGGTGCCATCTGCGCCTTCGCGGTGTCGCTGAAGTACAAGTTCGGCTTCGACGACTCCCTCGACGTGGTCGGCGTGCACCTGGTCGGCGGTCTGTTCGGCTCGCTCGCGATCGGCTTCCTCGGTACGGCGGCGGCCCCGTCGGGCGTCAACGGCCTCTTCTACGGCGGCGGTCTCTCGCAGCTGGGCAAGCAGGCGCTGGCCAACCTGGTGGTCGCTGTCTACTCCTTCACGGTCGCCTTCATCCTGGGCAAGGTCATCGACAAGACCATCGGCTTCCGGGTCACGGAGGACGACGAGGTCACCGGTGTCGACCAGGTCGAGCACGCCGAGACGGCGTACGACTTCCTGGGCGGATCGGGTCTGCGCGGCCACAACCCCCTGGCCAGGCCGAGTGCCGGGGCCGAGACCGACAATGGGACCACCGAGACGTCCGAGAAGGAAGGTGCGAACGCATGAAGCTGATCACCGCGGTGGTCAAGCCGCACAAGCTGGAGGACGTCCGGGCCGCGCTGGAGACGTTCGGCGTCACCGGCATGACGGTCACCGAGGCGAGCGGCTACGGCCGGCAGAAGGGCCACACCGAGGTCTACCGTGGCGCCGAGTACGAGGTGGACCTCGTCCCGAAGGTCCGGCTCGAGGTCGTCGTCGAGGACGGTGACAGCGCGGACGTGGTGGACGTGATCGTCAAGGCCGCGCAGACCGGCAAGATCGGCGACGGCAAGGTCTGGGTGACCCCGGTCGAGACCATCGTCCGGGTCCGGACCGGAGAACTGGACGGAGACGCCCTCTAGATGGTGAACCGAGCAGAACAGCGGCGCGCTCGTGCCGAGGAGGCCGACGCGCTGCTGTACCTGCTCCTCTCCAAGGCCTGTGACGCCCTCGGTGTACCTGCCGAGGGCGTCGCGCTGGTCGCGGTCGGCGGCTACGGCCGGGAGGAGCTGTCGCCGTACAGCGATCTCGATGTGATGCTCGTGCACGTCGAGGGGTACCCACGGGTGGACGAGCTGGCCGCACAGATCTGGTATCCGCTGTGGGACTCGCGGACCAAGCTGGACCACAGTGTCCGGACCCTCGCGGAAGCGCGGCAGGCAGCAGCCGATGACGTTCGCGTCGCGCTCGGCCTGCTGGATGCGCGCCACGTCGCGGGGGACTCGCACCTCACGCTGGAGCTGAGGTCGGTGCTGATGGCGGACTGGCGGCGTACCGCTCGCTCCAGGTTGCCTCAGCTGGCCCAGGCCTGCCGTGACCGCGCCTCGACCGTCGGAGAGCTCGCGCATCTCGCCGAGCCCGACCTGAAGGAGGCGTACGGCGGCCTGCGAGATGCCGTCGTACTGCGCGCGTTGGTGGCGTCGTGGTTGGTCGACGTACCGCATCCGGTCGTGGAGCGGGCGCGGCTGGACCTGCTGAACATTCGCGACGAGCTGCACACGGTCGCCGGTCGTTCCACCGACAGACTGGTGGCCGACCTGGCCGGTGAGGTCGCAACCGGGCTCGGTCTGTCCGGGCGGGACGAATTGCTGCGGCACGTGTACTCGACCGGCCGCACGCTCGCGCATGTGTGTGACGTGTCTTGGCGACGGGTCGAGAGCCTGATGACCAAGCCGCCGCGGTCCAGGCGCCGGCAGCGGACCGGTGGGCCGTTGCTGCTGGCACTCGATGAGGGAGTCGGTCAGCACGAGGGTGAAGTCGTGCTGATGCCGGATGCGCGGCCGGAGCGCGACGCAGTACTCGGGCTGCGGGCTGCCGCGGTCGCCGCCGATCGTGAGCTCGTCCTGTCGCCTGCTGTGTGCGCGCGATTGGCGTCGTCCGCTGCCGACCTGGGTGAGCCGTGGCCGGGTGAGGCGCGGCGGCTGCTGTGCGCGCTGCTGGGTGCGGGCAGCGGACTGCTCGAGGTGTGGGAGGCGCTGGACCAGGCAGGCTACATCTCGCGGATCCTGCCCGAGTGGGACACAGTGCGGTTCCGGCCGCCGCAGTCGGCGGTCCACCGCTTCACTGTCGACCGGCATCTGCTGGAGACGTGTGTCGAGGCGTCCAAGATGGTGCGCGACGTACGGCGGCCCGACCTGTTGCTGGTCGCCGCACTGCTGCATGACTTCGGGAAGGCGGTCGACGGCGACCACAGTGTCACCGGTGCGGTCATCGCGGGGCGAGTGGCTCGGCGGCTCGGCTTCGTCGACGCGGATGCGGACACGATCGCGCTCCTGGTCCGGCAGCACCTCATGCTCGCCCAGGTCGCCACCCGCCGGGATCTCGACGACCCGATGACGGTGGACCTGGTGGCCGGGATCGTCCGCACCACCGAGACGCTGGATCTGCTGGAGGCGCTCACGTACGCCGATGCCCGGGCCGCGGGTCCGGCTGCGTCGTCACCGTGGCGGATGCGGCTGGTCGGTGAGCTGTGTCGGCGCGTCCGCGGTGAGCTGTCCGGGGGAGGGGAGGGGATGTGGACCGACGCTCCGCCGATCCCCGTACCGGTTCTGCACCAGGTGGTCGGTGTCGGGCGGCTGGGGCTGACAGTGACCGAGCATCACGGTGACGTGCGGGTCAACGTCGCCGTACCTGACCAAGTGGGCACGCTGTCGACCGTTGCCGCCGTACTGGCTGTGGAGCGGCTCGCTGTGCGGTCCGCGGTCATCACGTCCGTTGAAGGCCTGGGCATCTCGCAGTGGACCGTCGCTGGATCGCCGCCCGACCCGGTGCGGTTGCGTGACCGACTCGCTGTGGCACTGCGGGACGACACCGATCTCGTACGGCGCTTGGCCGCGCGCGACTCGTCGGCTCTGAAGCAGCGGGTGGCCAGCCGGGTCGATCTGTTGCCTGGCGCTTCGGAGACGGCGACTGTGCTGCAGGTGCGGGCTCACGACCGTCCCGGCCTGCTGTACGACGTCACGGCGGCCATAGCCTCGACCGGTGCCGACATCCGCTCCGCCCATGTCAGCACGCTGGGTGCCGAGTGTGTGGATGTCTTCTACCTCACGGACGACCATGGCTCGCCGCTCGAGGACGAGGACGCGCGGACGACGGCAAAGTCGGTACTGGATCGCCTGACCTTCTAGTCTCGGCTGTGTGCATGTCGTAGAGGCGCTTCAGCGCCAGGCCGTTGCTTGTGAGGACCTCGGGTCGCCCATGTACGCCGAACTGTGCCGGCTGATCGTGGACGACTACGAGGTGGGCGGTCCGTCGGTCGAGGTACTGGCCGGGTATGAGGACCGATCGTTCGGTGAGGCGATCGGACTGCGATTGCTGGGTGCGGTGCATGGGCTGGTGCTGGCGGGGGAGGTGCCCGAACTCGCCGCGTTCTACCCGAGTGTCGGCGGGGTGTGGGATCCGGTCCTGGGGTGGGAGGCGTTCGCTCAGGTCCTGGAGTCACGGTCCGGGGAAGTGCGGTCGTTGCTGACGCAGCCGCCGCAGACCAACGAGGTGGGCCGCGCGGCCGCGCTCTATGGCGGTCTGCTGCAACTGGTTGAGACGGTGCCGCTGCCGGTGCGGCTGTTCGAGATAGGGGCCAGTGCTGGGCTCAACCTGCGGGCGGACCGATTCCGGTACTTGGCGGATGGGACGTCGTACGGTCCGGCTGACAGTCCCGTGGTGTTCGAGTCGGCGTGGACCGGGCGGACTCTGAAGCCGGCGCCGCTGCGGATCGCGGAGCGGGTGGGGTGCGATATCGCGCCGGTGAACCCGCTGACGGAGGAGGGTGCTCGTACGCTCACGTCGTACGTCTGGCCCGACATGGCCGAGCGGCTGGAGCGGTTGCGTGGTGCGCTGGCGATCGCCCGGCAGGTGCCGGCCGACGTACGACGGGAGGGCGCTGTCGCGTTCCTGCGGGGGATGGAGTTGTCACCGGGGCATGTGACCGTGGTGTGGCACTCGATCATGTGGCAGTACTTGCCCGCGGACGATCGGGCTGCTGTGGAGGAGCGGTTGGCGGAGCTTGGCTCGGAGGCGTCCGAGTCTGCTCCGTTGGCGCGGCTCCGACTCGAACCGATGCGACGCGGTGAGTCGTACGAGTTCGTGGTCGAGCTGCAGACCTGGCCGGGCGGGGAACGGCGGATCCTGGGGCACGCCGAGCCGCACGGGCAGGGGCTGGTCTGGGTCAGCTGATGGACGCCACCAAGGTGTCCGTCAGCTCGGCCGCGTAGACGCCGTCGGGATCCAGATCGGGATCGTAGATGCCGATGTCGATCCCGATGCATGTGGGGGACGCGAGCAACGGTCGGAGCAGGGCCTGGAGTTGGGCGTGGTCGATGCCGCCCGGGTCGGGACTGTCGACGGCGGGCATCACCTCCGCGTCGAGGATGTCCACATCCAGGTGCACCCAGAACCCGTCGAGCTCGTCTCGCTCCAGGTGCTCGAGGACTCGAGTCGCTGCCCGAGCGGGATCCGCCGCGATCGTCAGCGCCGGCCACACCGGGATCCCGGCCTTCTCGACGTCCGCGACGTACTCGTCGTCTTCCCGGATCCCGAGCAGCGCCGCGTCGGTGTCGAGGGTGTAGGGGCCGAGGTCCTCGAGGTTGGTGAGATCCGCCTGTCCGCGCCCGGTGACCAGTGCGAGCGCCTCGCCTCCCGCGGCCCCGACGTACGGCGAGTTGTCGACCGTCCGGAAGTCCGAGTGGCCGTCCAGGTACACCACGCCGTACCGCCCACGCCGCTTCATCGCCAACGCCGGCCCCAGCAGGTTGCTGCACTCACCGCCCAGCAACACCACGAACCGCCCCTCGTCGAACAACTTCGTCAACCGATCCGCCAGCTTCACCGTGTACGACGCCATCCCACCCGCGTTGAACACGCCATCGCCCGGCTTCCACCCGGCCCGGTCGTACCGCGGCGGCGTGACACACCCCGCATCCATCGCCCCGATCCGCCCCACCAGCCCACAGTCGCGCAGCGCCCCCGCCAGCTTGTAACACCCCGGCACCGCCCCCACCACCGGAGCCCGCAACCCCAGGTTGGACGGCCCGTCGACCACCACCCGCGTCTTCCCCACCGCAAACCCCTAACCTTTAACCCTCCAATAACTGGTTAGATCCTGCCGACCCGGCCCACCCCTGTCAACGACCGCGCCGCCGGAGCTGTCCAGGGGAGCTGAGGGTGTGTACGCCCAGGTAGACTCGGGGAGTTGTCCGGGGACATTGGCTCTACTGAAGAAACGGACTGTTTCTCGTGTTCGACACGCTTTCCGATCGGCTCTCCACCGCGTTCAAGAATCTGCGGGGCAAGGGCAAGCTGACTGATGCCGATATCGACGCGACCACCCGGGAGATCCGGATCGCGTTGCTGGAGGCCGATGTCGCGCTGCCGGTGGTGCGGGAGTTCATCGCGGCGGTCCGGGAGCGGGCCAGCGGGGCCGAGGTGCGCGGCGGGCTGAACCCGGCGCAGCAGGTGATCAAGATCGTCAACGAGGAACTGGTCAACATCCTCGGCGGCGAGACCCGTGAACTGCGGATGGCGAAGCGGCCGCCGACGGTGATCATGCTCGCCGGTCTGCAGGGCGCCGGTAAGACCACCCTGGCCGGGAAGCTGGCCAAGTGGCTGAAGGAGACCCAGCACCAGACGCCGATGCTGGTCGCTGCGGACCTCCAGCGGCCGAACGCGGTGACCCAGCTGCAGGTGGTCGGCGGGCAGGCCGGCGTACCGGTGTTCGCGCCCGAGCCGGGTAACGGCGTCGGCGACCCGGTGGACGTCGCCCGCAGGGCGATGGACGAGGCGCGGACCAAGCAGCACAGCGTGGTGATCGTCGACACGGCCGGCCGGCTCGGTATCGACGAGGACATGATGAAGCAGGCCGCGGACATCCGCGACGCGGTGCAGCCCGACGAGGTGCTGTTCGTCGTCGACGCGATGATCGGCCAGGACGCGGTGACGACGGCCCGGGCCTTCGAGGACGGTGTCGGTTTCGACGGTGTTGTGCTGACCAAGCTCGACGGTGACGCCCGCGGTGGTGCCGCGCTGTCGATCGCGCAGGTCACCGGCCGCCAGGTGATGTTCGCCTCGAACGGCGAGAAGCTCGAGGACTTCGACGTCTTCCACCCCGACCGGATGGCGTCCCGCATCCTCGGCATGGGCGACGTGATGAGCCTGATCGAGCAGGCCGAGCGCTCGTTCGACGCCGAGGAGGCCGCCAAGACCGCGGCCAAGCTGCAGAAGCGCGGCGGCAAGGACTTCACGCTGGACGACTTCCTCGCCCAGATGCAGTCGGTCCGCAAGATGGGCCCGCTGACCAAGATCTTCGGCATGCTGCCCGGTGCGAACCAGTTCAAGGACCAGCTGGAGAACTTCGACGAGCGTGAGATCGACCGGATCGAGGCGGTCATCCACTCGATGACCCCGGCCGAGCGGACCGATCCGAACATCATCAACGGCTCCCGCCGGGCCCGGATCGCGAAGGGTTCGGGCACCGAGGTCGCCACCGTCAGTGGCCTGGTCGAGCGGTTCTTCGAGGCGCGGAAGATGATGTCCGCGATGGCCTCCGGCAAGGGCATCCCGGGGATGCCCGGCATGCCGGGGATGCCAGGTGCCGGCGCAGGCGGCGCGCGGAAGGCCAAGCAGCAGGCGAAGAAGGGCAAGAAGCGCGGCTCCGGCAACCCGGCCAAGCGGGCGAACCAGGGCACCTCCCAGCCGGCCGCCCCGCAGCCCGGCCAGCTGCCGGCCGCGTTCGGCGGCGGCGGCCAGGACGGCGACTTCGAGCTGCCGGACGACCTCAAGAAGATGCTCGGGGGCAAGTGACCCCCTACGTCGCTGATGTCGGAATTGTCATCTGATCAGCTGACGCCGCGGCGCCCGGTCCGGCCTATGGTGGTGGACGGGGAGGGGGAGTGAATTCTGGCTGACGTGGGGATGAACACGGCCGTTCGGCACCCGGTCACTGTATGAAGTGGCGCACCGTTACCGGTTGCCCACGACCCTGTGACGACTAAGATCGTGCCTACGCCCGAGAGACACACCACTGCGCGGAATGCGTCGAAGGACGGTTCGGATGAGGCAGCAGTTCAAGAACCTGGACACGTGGCGGGGGAAGTTGACCGCCACCTGGGTCTGCTTGGCTCCGCCCACCGCCATGGTCGCCGTCTTCGTCGTCGGTGGCGTCACCTCGAACACGTTCATCGTCGACGCGCACGCGCTGGCCGCTCCGCGCGAGGACGCGGTCTTCAACGACCTGGCCAACAACGTCCCGAAGCAGCCCGGTGTCGACGGCAGCCTCCCGACCCAGGAGAAGTCGACCGTCCAGGTCCCGATCACGGGTACGACGACTGGCGCGGTGCAGCCGATTCCCGGCATCACCGGTGACACCTCGGGCATCCCGGGCACGGTGCTGACGGCGTACCAGAAGGCTGCCAACGATCTCGCGCTGGCGATGCCCGGCTGCCACCTGACCTGGCCACTGCTGGCCGGCATCGGCAAGGTCGAGTCCGCGCACGCCAGCGGCGGCAAGGTCGAGCCGAACGGGACCACCCGCGGCAGGATCCTGGGACCGGTGCTCGACGGCAGTCCGGGGATGGCCGCGATCGCGGACACCGACCAGGGTGTGTACGACGGCAACGCCAGCTGGGACCGCGCGGTCGGGCCGATGCAGTTCATCCCGGGGACGTGGAGAACGTTCGGCGCGGACGGGAACGGCGACGGGATCAAGGACCCGCACAACGTGTTCGACGCGGCCCGGGCCGCCGGGGACTACCTGTGCGCCGGCGGTGCGAACCTGGCTGACCCGCAGGGTCTCGTGCAGGCAGTGCTGCGGTACAACCACTCGATGGACTACGTGTCGACCGTGCTGCGGTGGATGCAGACCTACAGCACGCAGACGGTGACGATCCCGGACACCCAGGGCGTGATCACCCCGCCGACGGACAACACCGGCAACGTCGACCGGAGCAACGACCCGACCCGGACCGGTACCACGACGTCGCCGACTCCGTCGCCGACGCCGACGGTTCAGCCGACGACGACGCGACCGACCACGGGCCGGCCGAGCACCCCGGTGCCGACCACGCCGACGAACCACCCGGCCACCCCGCCGTCGTCGACACCGACGTCGACGAAGCCGCCGTCGACGACCCCGACCCCGACGCCCAGCCCCACGCCGACGCCGACGCCGACCCCGACGCCGACGCCGACACCTACGCCGACGCCGACGCCGACCCCCACGCCGACGCCTACGCCGACCCCCACGCCGACGCCGACTCCGACGTGTACGCCGACACCGACCGCGACCCCGACGGCTACACCGACTCCGGATCCGTGTGACACCACGGCGCCGCAGGGGGATCCGAGCTCCGCGTCGACCCCGGGACAGGCGCCCCAGTCGGCCAAGTGATCCGATCGGGGTAACCGGGCAGATTACCTCGGTGCCCGTTTTCAGCGGTGTTGGCGGGTCAGGTAACTTTGCGTCGTCTTGATGTAACTTTCTGGCGTATGGATCGTTGAGGGGACTATGCGCCTAACCCGTAGTGGTAACCGTCGGGTCAAAATCATCATCGCGTCACTGTGCACAGCCCCGCTCCTGGTCGGGGCCATCGTGACGGTCGCTTCGGGCGGGGCCGGTGCCTCCGGCTCGCTCGTGGCGGACAGCCCGGTCGCCCCATCGCCTGGAGCCGGGCTGAACAGCGGTGAGTTCGACGAACTGACGATGATCGTGCCGCAGCGTCCCGGCGTGGACGGCCGGCTCGGATCCGACAAGCCCGCCCGCGCCGACGTCCCCGTCCAGGGGGCGACCGACGGCCGATCCGTCGTCCGGCCCGGGCGGCCGGGTGCCGTCAACGGCATCCCGCGCGGGGTCTTCCCCGCCTACCGCCGCGCCACCGCGAACCTCGCCGTGGTCCGGCCGAACTGTGGGCTGACCTGGCCGTTGCTGGCCGGCGTCGGCAAGGTCGAGTCCGACCACGCCAGCGGCGGCCGGGTCGACGTGGCCGGCACCACCCGCGGCAAGATCCTCGGCCCGGTACTGAACGGCCGGAGCGGCAACGGCCGGATCACCGACTCCGACAAGGGCCGGTACGACGGCGATCCGAGCTGGGACCGTGCGGTCGGGCCGATGCAGATCATCCCGCAGGTGTGGGACGAGTTCGGGGCCGACGGCAACGGCGACGGCTTCCGCAACCCGAACAACGTGTACGACGCTGTCACCACGGTTGCCGTGGTGCTGTGCTCCGAGGGTGACGACCTGAAGCAGCCACGCGACCTCGTCGCCGCTTTGCTGCGATACCAGCACTCCAAGGACTTCGTCGCCACCGTGCTGAAGTGGATGCGGGTCTACAGCAAGAACGCGGTCCTGATCCCGAACGCCAAGGGCAGTCTGTCGGTGCCGAAGTCGACCGGCAACGCCGAGCGCAAGGTCGACCCGCGCGCGGTGCCGGACATCCCGGACGACACCACGCCGACCTCGACGACAACAGCGCTCCCGACGACGCGGCCGTCCACGCCGATCGGCGAGCCGACGCAGCCGGACCCGATCACGACGCCGACCACGACGCCGACGCACCGGCCGACCCGGCCGACGCAGACGCCGACCAGGACGCCCACGAGGACGCCTACGCAGACACCGACCCCGACGCCCACTCCGACCCCGACGCCGACCGCCACGCCGACGCCGACGGACACCCCGTCCGGCACGCCGTGCGCGAGCAACGACCCGACCACCCCGACCTGTACGCCGGGCGGCGGCTCGCACGGGTGACGGAGCGCCGGATACGGTCAGCCGTATGACGGTGTTCGATTCCTTCCCCGCCCCACCGCCCCGGTCACCCGGCGTACTCAGGCTGGTCGGCACGGTGCTGCCGGCCGGCGAGCAGCGGGAGCTCCACCTCAGCGGTGGGCTGGTCGTCGACCGGCCCACCGCTGCCGATGTCAGCACCGTGCACACCGGTGGCTGGATCGTGCCCGGCCTGGTCGACGCGCACTGCCACATCGGCCTCGACCAGCACGGCGCCGTCGACCGGGAAACCCAGGAGCAGCAAGCGATCGCCGACCGCGCGGCCGGCGCGCTGCTGGTCCGGGATGCCGGTTCGGCGGCGGACACGCGCTGGATCGACGAGCGCGAGGATCTGCCGAAGATCATCCGGGCCGGGCGCCACATCGCCCGGTCGAAGCGCTATATCCGCAACTACGGCTGGGAGATCGAGCCGGACGAGCTGGTCGCGTACGTCGAGCAGGAGGCCGGCCGTGGTGATGGCTGGGTCAAGCTGGTCGGCGACTGGATCGACCGGGACGCGGGCGACCTCACCGCGTGCTGGCCCGCCGAGGCGCTGACCGCGGCGATCGCCCGCGCCCACGAACTCGGCGCCCGGGTCACCGCGCACGTGTTCGGCGAGCACGCCCTCCCGGATCTGCTTGCCGCCGGCATCGACTGCATCGAGCACGGCACCGGCCTGCTGCCGGACATGCTCGACCGCATGGCCGAGTACGGCGTCGCGGTGGTCCCGACGATGATCCAGCTGGAGAACTTCCCGCAGTACGCCGATCAGGCGGCCGCCAAGTTCCCGGTCTACTCGACCCACATGCGCGACCTGTACGACCGCCGCCTGGTCCGGCTGCGGGACGCTTTCGAGGCCGGCGTACCTGTGTATGCCGGCACCGACGCAGGCGGCGTACTCGGGCATGGCCTGGTGGCGCAGGAGATCCAGGCCCTGACCGAGATCGGGATGTCGGGGGAGCAGGCGCTGGCGGCCGGGTCATGGGGTGCGCGCGAGTGGCTCGGCGCGCCCAGCGAACTGAAGCCCGGCGATCCGGCCGACCTGGTCGTGTACGACGCGGACCCGCGGGCGAACCCGGCCGTCCTCACGCACCCGCGACTGATCGTTCTGCGCGGCCGGATCGTGACCTGACGTAGGTTCCAGACTCCTAGAGCCGGAATGGTAGAGCCTGCTGTACCGACGGCGGCGAACGGTTGCCGGAGGATTGAGCCATGTTGACCAAGATCTGGGCCCGGGGCGGCCCCGCCAGCGGATACCTGTTCATCCGTTATCTGAAAGCAGTGGTGCTGCTGGCGGCGCTGCCGGTCAGCCTGATGTTCGCCTGGATGATCCCGGCTGCTACCGAAGGCCTGGTCCGGCTCGCGAACAGCGAGCGGTACCGCGCGACGTCGTACCTCGGCCTGCCGCAGGATCCGCCGCTGCTGCCGGCCGCCCCGCGCAGGTCGGGCGACGTCGTCACGTTGTTCCACGACAGGTCCTTCAAGCGGAGTCTGTGGCTCCTGCTGGGGCCCCTGGTGATGATCCCGGAACTGCTGATCGCGGTGATCGCGGTGACCGGAGTGCCCTCGGCTCTGCTCAGCATGGCGTTGTGGAAGGTCGAGTCGGGCAACGCCAGCCTGATGGGTGTCGACATCAACAGCTGGTTCGAGGCGCTGACACTCGGTCCGCTGCAGGTGGTGGTCAGTCTGGCCTTCCTGGGCTGGGTTGCGCCGGCCGTGGCCCGCGGCCATGCTCAAGCGGTACGGCGTTTGCTCGCACCGACTGCCGCCGAGCTAGACACCGCGCGGCTGCAGCAGCGCGTCGAGGAACTCACCAAGAGCCGCGCCGGTGCGGTGGACTCGCATGGTGCGGAGCTGCGCCGGATCGAACGCGACCTGCACGACGGCACGCAGGCGCAACTGGTGTCACTCGCCATGAGGATCGGCATCGCCAAGCAGACCATGGCTGACGACCCGGAGAAGGCGGCCAAGCTCCTCGACGACGCCCGTGACGGCGCAGAGCAGGCGATGAACGAGCTACGCGGCGTACTGCGGACCATGTACCCGCCGATCCTTGCCGACCGTGGTCTGGCCGGTGCGGTCTCCGCACTGTGCGCTCGCTGCCCACTGCCGGTAGAGCTGCGGCTAGGCGAGCTCGGACAGGTCCCGGCGCCAGTGGAAGCCGCTGCGTATTTCGTCGTCGCGGAGTCGCTCACCAACGTGACGAAGCACAGTGCGGCCGGGCATGTCGACGTACTGATGGAACGGCGTGGTTCCGAGCTCTATCTGGCGATCACGGACGACGGGATCGGGGGAGCGCGGATCAATGAGCAGTCCGACCTGCTGGGGCGGGGGAGTGGGCTGCATGGCATGCTCCACCGGGTGCAGGCGATCGACGGTCAGATGGAGCTGGAGAGCCCGATCGGCGGGCCGACCACCCTCGAGGTGATGCTTCCGTGCGGGTGATGATCCTCGAGGACAACCCGATCCTCGCCGAGGGGCTCAGCCTGCTGCTGGACAACTCCGGCTTCGAGGTCGCCGCGGTCGCCACCGACGCCGACGAGTTCGCACGGGCGATCGCGACGCACGAGATCGACATCGCGGTGGTCGACGTACGGCTGCCGCCGACGTTCACCGACGAGGGTCTACGCGCCGCGATCGAGGCCCGCCGGGTCCGGCCCGGCCTTCCCGTGCTCGTGTTCTCGCAGTACGTCGAGGAGGTGTACGCGGCCGAATTGCTCGCGGCCGGCAGCGAGGGCGTCGGTTACCTGCTGAAGGACCGAGTGTCCCGGGTCGACGAGTTCATCGACGCCGTACGACGGGTGGCCGCCGGAGGGACCGTGCTCGACCCGGAGGTGGTCAGTCAGCTGATGGTCAAGCGGAGCAGCCCGCTTGACCAGCTGACGCCACGGGAACACGAGGTCCTCGCGCTGATGGCCGAGGGACTCGGCAACACGGCGATCGCCGAGAAGCTGGTGATCTCTGAGGGCGCCGTCCACAAACACGTGGGCAACGTCTTCCTCAAGCTGGACCTGCCCCCGACCGACTCGGGCCACCGCCGCGTCCTCGCCGTCCTCGCACACCTCGGCCTGTGACTCAGGCCGTCTCGTCCGGGACGGACTCGAGGATCGGCTTCTCGTCCTTCTTCGTGGCCAGCGAGTCGATCAGCTGCTTGGCCAGTGCGAACCCGGAACCACCCATGGTGATGGTCTTCACCAGGGTGTCCTCGATGCCCTGGGCACCGTTCAGCACGACCATGTTGCCGACCTTGTCGAAGGACGACGACGCCGCCCGGACGATCTCCGGGTACGCCTCGGCCAGCTGCTGGGCGACGACCGCATCGGTGTTGGTGGCCAGCGCCTCGGCCCGGGCCTTGATACCGGCCGCCTCGGCCATCGCCTTCGCCTGGACGGCGGCGGCCTCGGCCTTACCGGTCAGCTCGGTCGCCTTCGCCTGCGCCTCGCCGCGCAGGTGGACCTCCCGGGCCTGCGCCTCGGCGGCCGCGATCTGCGCGTCACGGGCGGCCTGGGCGAGTGTGCGCTGCCGGTACGCCTCGGCGTCGGCCGGCTTCAGGACGGTCGACTCCAGCTGCTTCTCGGCCAGCGACGCGTTCAGCTTCGCGGTCTCGGTCTCGGCGACCACGACCTCCTGCCGGGCCAGCGCCTCGGCCAGCGGGCCGGACTGGGACGCCTTCGATTTGGCCTGGTCGACCTCGGCCTGGTAGCCGGCCTGGGCGATCGAGCTCTCCCGGACGGCCGCGGCCTTCTGCGCCGCGGCGGCCTGCTCGCGCTCGGTCGCCTCCCGGTCCCGCTCGGCCTGCGCGATCCGGGCCGCGGCCTCGACCGCGGCGGCCTGCGGGCGGCCCAGGTTCTTGATGTAGCCGGACTCGTCGTCGATCTCCTGGATCTGCAGCGAGTCGACCACCAGGCCGAGCTTCTCCATGTCGCCGGCCAGCGAGCCGCGGATGTTGGTGGTCAGCGTCTCCCGGTCGTGCAGCATCTCCTCGACCGTGGTCGAGCCGACGATCGCCCGCAGGTGACCCGCGAACAGCTCGTGGATCGTGCTCATCACCTGCTCGTCGCTCTGCTCCAGGAACCGCCGGGCCGCGTTCGCGATCGAGCCGTAGTCGTCACCGACCTTGTACGCCGTGACGCCCTTGATGTGCAGCGGGATGCCCTGGCTGGACACGCAGGTGACGGTCAGCGGTGTCGCGCGGATGTCCAGCGGCAACCGCCGTACGGTCTGGAAGCCCGGCAGTACGGCGGTGCCGCGGCCGACCACGATCTTGAAGCCGAGCGTCTCGTTGATCTGCTCGGAGCTCGAGTGCGCGCCGAGGCCGGAGATGATCAGAGCCTCGTTCGGCTCCGCCACCCGCCAGACCATCCGGAAGACGATGAGGAGGACGACCACCGCCACCGCGGCGATGATCACGTACGTCCAGAGCATTTCCCCTCCAAGGGGCTGTGCAGATTCAGAGGAACAGGGATTAGATGGCGCGAGCGACGTACACGGTGCGGGGCGGGTCGAAATCGACCACGACCACCTGCGTACCCACCTCGATCACCTCGTCGGTCGCCGAGTAAGCGTAGAAGGCCTCGGTGGCACCCCGGACCGGCAGCATCACCTCGCCGACGATCCCCGGTCCGATCCGGCCGATCACGCGTCCCCGCTTGCCCACCATGACGCCCCTCCGACGTACAGCTGCCACTCTGGGTTCCGCAGCCTACCCGCAGGTCACGCCTTGTCGCCGGGACGGCGCAGGAGCATGGTTGAACCACGCGCGGCCTGGGGGGCGGGGAGGGGTCATGAGCGCCGATGTTCGCGTAGGGGTGGTCGAGGAAGGATCCGACGAGGCGCGGCTCGAGGAGCTGGCGCTGCTGCTGCGGGAGGAGTTGCTGACGCTCGACGTCCAGTCGGTCGAGCCGTACCACGAGGGTGCGGCGCCCGAGGGGACGCGGGGCGGCCTGGCCGCGCTCGCAGGCGTTCTGTCCGTCTCGCTGGCACCCGGCCTGCAGGCGATCGGAGCGGTTGTCGCCGTGGTGCGAGGGTGGCTGCGCAGGTCCGGCGGCGGGCGGACGGTCAAGCTCACGATCGACGGGGACGTGATCGAGCTGACCGGTGCCAGCGATCGGGCGCAGCAGGAACTCGTGGACGCCTTCATCCGGCGTCACAGCGGTGCGGACGGATGAGATGGGCGGCTCGCGCGTCGCGCTCGTCGTGGCCAACGACCAGTACGCCGATCCTGGGCTGCGCAGCCTGGCCGCCCCGGCCCAGGACGCGGTCGCACTGGCGGAGGTGCTGACGGATCCGTCGGTCGGCGGGTTCGAGGTTCGCGTCCTGCACAACGAATCGGCCCAGGAGATCAGGTTCGCGGTCGAGGACTTCTTCGCCGACCGCGCGCCCGAGGACCTGCTGTTGCTGCACTTCTCCTGCCATGGCTTGAAGAACGCGGCCGGCGAGCTGTTCCTGGCCGTCGCGGACACCCGGCCGACGAGGCTTGCGTCGACCGCGGTGGCGGCGGACTTCGTCAACCGGCAGATGGCCGACAGCCGCGCGCAGCGGATCGCACTGTTCCTGGACTGTTGCTACGGCGGTGCGTTTCCTCGGGGTATGGTCGTCCGCGCAGCCGGCGAGGCGCAGGTCCGGGACGCCTTCGCCGGGCAGGAGCAGGTCGGCGGCGGGCGTGGCCGCGTGATCGTGACGGCGTCCAGCGCGATGGAGTACGCGTTCGAGGGCGGCGAGCTGACAGCGGATGCGTCGACTCCGGCTCCGTCCGTGTTCACCAGCGCCGTCGTGGACGGCCTGACCACCGGTGAGGCGGACAAGGACGGCGATGGCTGGGTCGGACTCACCGAACTCGTCGGGTACGTCACCGATCGGGTTCATCGGGTCACGCCGAACCAGAACCCGCAGATGTGGACCTTCGGATCGCAGGGCGAGCTGCTGATCGCGCGCAGCCGGACCCGCCGGATCACTCCGGCACCGCTCGCCCCCGAACTGTCGCAGGCGATGGAGAGTCCGTTGCCAGCGGCAAGGTTCGGCGTCGTCGACTATCTGCGCGAGCGCCTGGACGACGCTGACCTCGGGCAGGCGTACGCCGCTTTTCAGGCGCTGCACCGGATGGTCGACGACGACAGCCGCAAGGTCTCCGAAGCGGCGACCGACGCGATCGCCCAGGGCGTCCCTCGGGTCACGCCGGCCGAGCTCGACCTCGAGCTCGCCGATGGCGTGGCGGTCGGCGAGCTGCGGGTCGAAGGACCGCCGATCGCCCGGACGGCCGTCGCGTCGACCGAGGCCGGCTGGCTCCGGGTGGAGCAGGACGGCTCGACCGTCCGCGTGACCGCCAAGCCCACCGCACCGAGCGACCGTCTCGCTTCAGTGATCGTCGAGGGCCCGACCGGCCACTGCACGGTGCCCGTCCGGCTGACAATGCCCGACACCGAATCCGAGCCACCTCCACCACCGCCCGAACCAGAGCCCAAGCCGACGCCAGTGCCCCCGCCGCCAGAACCGGAGCAGACACAGCCCGCTGTGGTCCTCGGGCGGACAGCGGCTTCCGACGTACCTCGGAAGCAACCAGCACCCGAGCCGCCTCCCAAACGACCGGCATCCGAGCCGCCTCGGAGAGAACCAGAGGCCGAGGTACCACCCCCGAAGGCGCCAGGACAGGTGCCTTGGTGGGCGGTTGCCGCCCTGACCCTGGGCGCGGTGGTCCTCGTCTACCTGAACTGGCCGGGAGCGGAGTACTCGCGCTATCTCTGGAAGGACGTCGACGTCACCGGATGGAGGGTGTACCGCACCTGGTACGACCCGGTGATCGTGGCTTCGGTGACCGCAGTGGTGGCGAGCGTGGTCGCGCGGTGGTCGGGACCGATCGCGCTCGGGGTTGTGGCCGGCTGCGCCGCGGCCCTCATCCAGGGTGGGCTGTTGATCCTCGGCGGCGGCATCTCGTACGACCAGACCGGCACCTGGATCGCCACGACCGTGATCGCCGCCGGCATGGCCGCCGTACTCCTGATCGTGCTGCGCCCGCGGAGCTGGCCGCTGCTGCCGGTTCCGCCGCCGGCCGCGGTCCTGGTCATCACCGGCGTTGTCTTGATGCTGCTGAGCTCGGCGACCAAGCACAGCGACGGCATCTCCTTCTTCACCGTCACCCCGCTGGCGGTACTCCACCCGATCGTCGCGGTCGTCCTCGCCTGGCCCGCTCTGGCCGCGGTCGACGCCACGGCCAAGACCTGGCTGACCGCGGCCGCGGTGACCTATTCCCTGATCGGCATCGTCGGCGCGATTCCGGCCATCACCGAGGGAAAGTCGGCGGGCGACTTCGCCGCCGGTGTGGCCGGCAACGCGCTGGTCCTGATCGCCGTGCTCATCCCCGTACGGCGCCCTCTGTCGCACCCTTGATGAACTGGCGGGCGAAGATCGCGAAGACGATCACCAGCGGCACCATGGCCATCAAGGCACCGGTCATCACCATGCTGTAGTCGACACCGTGAGACCGGTTCAGCGTGGACAGCGCCACCTGCAGGGTGAGGTGGTCGGGATTGGTCAGCACGATCAGCGGCCACATGTAGTCGTTCCAGGACGCGACGAACGTGAAGATGCCGAGGAACGCCAGCGCCGGCCGCGCCGATGGCAGTGCGACATGCCAATACGTGCCGAGGAAGCCGCAACCGTCCAGCGTCGCGGCCTCGACCAGTTCGTCGTGGATCGAGTTCTGGAAGTACTGCCGCATCCAGAAGATGCCGAAGGCGTTCGCCGCCCCCGGAATGATCAGCGCCTTCAGCGAACCGACCCACCCGAGGATCGCCATCGTCTGGAACTGCGGTACGGCGGCCAACTGCGCGGGCAGCAGCATCGTCGCCAGCAGCAGCACGAACAGGGCCTGCCGTCCGGGGAACCGGAACTTGGCGAAGGTGAACGCGGCCAGCGAATCGAAGAACAGCACCAGCAGCGTGGTGGAGATCGCCACCACCGCGGTGTTCGCCATCGACTGGAAGAACGCCACGTTCGCCAGCACGTGCCGGACGTTGTCGTCGAACTGCGACCCGAAGGTGAACTTCGGCGGGAATCGGTAGATGTCCGCCGTACTGTTCGACGCCATGATGATGGTCCACGCGAACGGGAACATGAACACCAGCAGGGCCAGCACGAGCACGGCGTGCAGCGCGATCCCGCGCAACCGGTAACGCGTCATCGGTCCTCTCCCCGCCCGCGGAAGATCCGCCAGTTGATGGCCGTGAACAACAACACGAGCAGGAAGATGCTCAGCGCGATCGCGGCGGCGTACCCGTAGTCGTTGTCCAGGAACGCGGCCCGGTAGAAGAACAGGACGACGGTCATCCCGCTCTGCCCGGTGCCGCCGCTGTTGCCGACCATCACCTGCGGCTCGGTGAAGGTCTGCAGTCCGCCGATGGTCGAGATGATCACGGTGAACAACACGACCGGCCGCAGTTGCGGCAGCGTGATCGAGAAGAACGTCCGGACGGCGCCGGCCCCGTCGACCTTGGCCGCTTCGTACTGCTCTCTCGGGATCGCTTGCAGACCGGCCAGATAGATCAGCGTGTTGTACCCGACCCACTGCCACACGATCATCGTCGAGATCGCGATCTTGATCCCCCAGGGCTGGCCGAGCCAGTCCTGCTGCGGAATGCCGAGCGCGCGCAGCCCGGCGTTCACCAAGCCGAAGTTGGTGCTGAACACGGAACTGAAGAAGATCGCCATCGCGACCAGCGAGGTGACGTTCGGGATGAAGTACGCGATCCGGTAGACGTTCGTGAACCGTACGGCGGACTGCAGCATCACCGCGAGCACCAGGGCAATCGCCAGCGTCGGAACCGTGGACATCAGGAACAGGACCACGGTGTTCTTCAGCGCCTGCCAGAACGTCGGGTCCGCGACCAGGAACCTGAAGTTGTCCAGTCCGGTGAACCGGCGGGCGCTCAGACCGTCCCAGCGCTGGAACGCCAGCACGATCGTCGACACCATCGGGTAGAGCCCGAAGACCGCGAACAGCACGTAGAACGGCGACAGCGCCAGGTAGAACCGCCAGTACGACCAGACCCGCCGGCCGGGCCGCCGACCGGCAGGGGACCCGGTCAGCGCCTCGGTCGACGAAGCCTGCACGGTTGCCGTTCCGGTCATGGGGCCTCCCGGCCTGGACTGAGGAGCGGAGGGAGCGAAGCGACCGGAGCGACGAGGGAAGGCCGGGAGTACCAGCCCCATGACCCGCCGCGCCGGAGGCGCGGCCATGACTCTGTCACTGCACGCCCTGGCGCTTGGCGATTGCCTTCGCCTTCGACACCGCGGAGGCCCAGGCGGCGTCGGAGGTCTTGGAACCGGTCTGCACGGTCTTGAGCTCGTCGTGGAACGGTGCGGCCACAGCGTCGTCGAACGGGCTCTGGTACGCCACCGGGATGGCCTTGGCGGCCGGGCCGAAGGTGTCGATCGGCACCTGCCCGCCGAAGAACGGATCGGCTGCCTTCAGTTGCGGCTTGTCGTACGCCGCCGGGGCGGACGGGAAGATCTGGGCATCGGCGAACGCCTTCGCCTCGTTGTCCGGGCTGAGCATGTACTTGATCACCTCGAACGCCTTCTGCGGGTCGGCCGCGTTCTTGGTGATCGCGAGGAACGAGCCGCCGAAGTTCGCCGGTCCGCTCGGCGTCGGGGCCAGCCGCCACTTGCCGACGCTGGTCTTGACCGCCGACTTGATGTCCAGCGCCACCCAGGCGGCGCCGATGTGCGCGGGGATCGTGCCCTGGTCGAGGCCGGCGTTCCAGTCCGGGCCACCGCTCGGCGTCTTGCCGTCGATCTTCAGCGTCATCGCCTTGACCGAGGTGTCCCAGGCCTTGCGGATGTGGTCCTGGTCGCCGATGAACGTGTTGTCCTTGGAGATGTACCGCTCGGTGCCCTGGCCGACGACCATGTCGTACAGGTCGGTGGCGTCCCAGACGAGCGGCGCCTTCGGGTTCGCCTTCTTCAGCTCGACCCCGGCGGCGAAGAAGTCGTCCCAGGTCTTCAGCTGCTCGGCTACCTTGGCCGGGTCGCTCGGCAGTCCGCCCGCCGCGAAGACGTCCTCACGGTAGAACAGCGCGGTCGGGCCGACGTCGATCGGCAGGCCGATCACCTTGCCGTCCAGCGTCGTGGCCTGCTTGACCTTCCAGTCCAGGTAGTCGCCGAGGATCGAGTCCGCGCCGACCGTCTTCAGGTCCACGAACCGCTCGGCCTGCGGCAGCAGCGAGGCGATGTCCTCACCCTTGAGGCCGGTGATGTCCGGGATGCCCGTACCGCCGTTGAAGGTGGTGATCAGCTTCTGCTTGAAGTCGCCGCCGATCTCGGAGTACTTGATCTTCGGGTCGGGGAAGTGCGCGATGGTGTCGTCGAGCACGGACTTGCCCAGACCGCCCGGCCAGCACCACATCGCCAGCTCGGTGGTGGTGTTCTTCTTCGCCGTCGTCCCGGTGTCCATCCCGGACGAGCAGCCGACGAGGGATCCGCCAAGCACGGCCGTGAAGCCCCCGAGCAGCGTCCGACGTGAGAGCTCCATGGGTTCTACCTTCCTGAGTGGGCGCTGATCAGCGCGTGGAGGTGGTGGTCTTCGGGATGCGCGGCCTGCCAGGCCGCCAGATCCGCCCAGCGGGGCGCGGCGTCGGCGCCGCCCAGCCGGGTGACCGACAGCGCCGCGGTGAGTGCGGCGAACCGCACGCGCTGCTCGAGTGGCAGCTCCCATAACGTCGCGGCGATGAAACCGGCGGCGAACACATCACCCGCCCCGGTGGTGTCCGCCGCCGGGACCGGATACGCAGGTACGGCGACTCTCTCGCCAGTACTCGCGTCGAGCGCGAGGGCTCCCGCTGCGCCGTTCGACACGACGACCAGCGGCACCTGCTCCGCCAGCCGGTCGAGCGCCTGCTCCGGACTGTCCGTCCGGGTGTAGCTCATCGCTTCGCCGGCGTTCGGCAGGAACACGTCGCAGTGCTCGAGCTGATCGAGGACGGCCGGGTCCCACTGCTCGGACGGATCCCAACCCACGTCGGCGAACACCACGCAACCGGCCGCCTTCGCCTTCGCCAGCCACTCGTTCGGCCAGGGGCCGATGTGGGCGGCGACGGCTCGGGCGGCCGGCGGCGCGGTGATCAGCTCGTCGGCCGACAGCAGGGGAGGGGTCCCGCGGGTGACGAGTGCCCGATCGTTGTCATAGGCAAGGGCCACGGTGAGCGGGGTCCGCCAGCCGGCGAGCTTGCGGGAGAGAGTCAGGTCGATGCCCTCGGCGGTCAGGTTGTCCCAGACGCGGTCGCCTTCGGGGTCCGCGCCGAACGCCGCGGCCAGTCCGGTCCGCAGGCCGAGCCGGGCCAGCGCGACCGCGAAGTTCGCGATTCCGCCGGGGCTCTCGTGCGAAGCGGTGGCCCAGACTTCGGTGCCGGGCCGGGGCGGCGAGGGCAGGCCGAGCACCAGATCCTGGAAGACCAGGCCGGACACGACTACGTCCAGGTCGTGCATGGTCAGCACACTCCTGCAGGGTCGATCAAACTCGTGCATGAATCTTGCAGCTACTGCGCAAGGTCCGCAATAGCTGCTCACGACTTTGACGGAAAATGACAGAGTTTGCGTGATACGGTCTGTCTGTGTTGCCGAAGCAGCGACAGGATCAAATCGTCCGCGCGCTCCGGGCCGACGGGGCCGGGGGCGTCAAGGTGCTGGCCGGCCAGCTGGGGGTCAGTGAGGCGACGATCCGCCGTGACCTCGAGCAGTTGCACGCCGAAGGCCGGCTCACCCGGGTCTACGGCGGCGCGCTCGCGGTTGACGGCGGTGACGAGCCGTTCGCGGACGTGAACGCCGTACATGCCGAGGAGAAGGACCGGATCGCGCGGCGGGCCGCGGAGCTGGTGAGTGATGGCGAGTCGGTGTTGCTCGACATCGGCACCACCGCGCTGCGGGTCGCGCAGCACCTGCACGGCCGCTCGTTGACGGTGGTGACGAGCAATCTCGCCGTACTCGAAGAGTTGCAGTACGACGAGCAGATCGAGCTGATCGTGCTCGGCGGGTTCGTCCGGCGGAGCTACCGGTCCCTGGTCGGATACCTGACCGAGGAGAGCCTGCGGCAGATCCACGTCGACTGGCTGTTCCTCGGGACCAGCGGGGTCCGGCCGGACGGTCGTGTGATGGACAGCACGATGATCGAGGTGCCGGTGAAGCGCGCGATGATCAAGGCTGCCGACCGGGTGGTGCTGCTCGCGGACGGGACGAAGTTCCCGGGGCACGGCGTTGCGCGGGTCTGCGAGCCGGGCGAACTCTTCATGGTGGTAACCGAGCCCGACGCCGACGAGGCGACCCGGGCCCAACTGGCGGAGGCGGGGGTACAGGTGATGTTGGCGTGAGGCTGACCATTCTCGGCGGCGGTGGATTCCGGGTGCCGCTCGTCTATCAGGCGTTGCTGGGTGATCGTGGCGCCGGCCGGATCACGTCGGTGGTGCTGTACGACGCGGACCGCACGCGGCTCGCGTCGATCGCAGCGGTGCTTAGGCAGCAGGCCGCAGCGGTGGCCGACGCTCCGGCAGTCACCGAAACGACCAATCTGGACGACGCGCTGCGTGGTGCGGACTTCGTCTTCTCGGCCATCCGGGTGGGCGGTCTGGAAGGGCGGACTGTCGACGAGCGGGTCGCGCTGGATCTCGGCGTACTCGGGCAGGAGACGGTCGGAGCCGGTGGGATCGCCTACGGCCTACGGACGCTGCCGGTTGCCGTGGGAATCGCCCAGCGGATCGCGGCGATCGCGCCCGAGGCCTGGGTCATCAACTTCACCAACCCCGCGGGGATGGTGACCGAGGCGATGATCCCGTACCTGGGGGACCGGGTGATCGGGATCTGTGACTCACCGTCCGGGCTGGGCCGTCGAGCCGCGCTGGCGCTCGGCCTGGATCCGTCGACAGCTTTCTACGACTACGCGGGGCTGAACCACCTGGGCTGGCTGCGCGGTCTGCGGTCGGGTGGAGTTGATCGGCTGCCTGAGCTGCTGGCGTCGAGCGATGCGCTGGCGTCGTTCGAGGAGGGGCGGCTGTTCGGCGCGGACTGGCTGCGGTCGCTGGGGTGCATCCCGAACGAGTACTTGCATTACTACTACTTCGCGCGCGAGACGCTGGCCGCCGTACAGGGTGTTCGGCAGACGCGGGGGACGTTCCTGCTGGAGCAGCAGTCCGCGTTCTACGCCGAGACCGAGCGGCATCCGGACCAGGCGCTCGAGCTGTGGCAGAAGACGCGGGCCGAGCGTGAGTCGACGTACATGGTGGAGAGCCGCGAGATCGCCGACGCAGGGGAACGCGACGAGCGGGACATGGCGGCCGGGGGGTACGAGCAGGTCGCGCTGTCGCTGATGCGGGCGATCGCCCACAACGAGCGGGCCTCCCTGATCCTGAACGTCCGGAACCGTGGCGTACTGCGTCAGCTGGACGACGACGCCGTGGTCGAGATCCCCTGCACGGTCGACGCCAACGGTGCGCTGCCCGTCACGGTGTCCCAGCTGACCGACCACCAGGCCGGGCTGGTCTGCTCGGTCAAGGCCGTCGAGCGGTCCACGATCGAAGCCGCGGCCTCCGGATCCCGGGATGCCGCGTTGCGGGCCTTCGCCTGGCATCCTTTGATCGACTCCGTGACCGTCGCGGGGAAGCTTTTCGACTCGTACGCCGGCCAACTGCCGGATCTCGCCCGCTTCCGGGCATGACGCCGGATTCGTCGCCGTACCCGACTATCTGGCACAATGGCCTGCTGAGTCCGTCCAGGTTCGTGCAGCCCTCTAACTCCACTGCCTGATGCGGCCCATTCGAGTGGTCACCCGTTGTCCCCACGACGCTGTGCTGCTCACCCAGACATGTAATCCAAGGGAGACCCCACAAACGTGGCAGTCAAGATCCGTTTGAAGCGCATCGGCAAGAAGCGTGCGCCGCACTACCGCATCGTCGTGATGGACGCCCGCACCAAGCGTGACGGCCGCGCCATCGAGGAGATCGGCAAGTACAACCCGAAGACCGAGCCGTCGTTCATCCACGTCGAGTCGGACCGGGCGCAGTACTGGCTGAGCGTCGGCGCCCAGCCGACCGAGGCCGTCGAGGCGATCTTCAAGGCCTCCGGCGACTGGCAGAAGTTCAAGGGTGAGGCCGCTCCGGCGCCGCTGCGGGTCAAGGAGCCGAAGCGGGACAAGCAGGAGATCTTCAACGAGGCCCTCGCCGAGGCGCACGGCACGCTGAAGACCGAGGCCGTCACCGCCAAGAAGACCGCGGCGAAGAAGACGGCCGAGAAGAAGGACGACGCGCCCAAGGCCGACGAGCCCAAGGCCGACGAGCCGAAGGCCGACGAGCCGAAGGCCGAGGCTGCTGAGGCTCCGGCCGAGGCCGCGCCGGCCGACGACGCCAAGGCCTGACGATGATGGAGACCGAGGCGCTCGAGCACCTGGTCCGAGGCATCGTGGACAACCCCGACGACGTCAGCGTCCGGGCCCGGAACCTGCGGCGTGGCCGCACCCTCGAGGTGCACGTCCACCCCGACGACATCGGCAAGGTGATCGGCCGCAACGGCCGGACCGCCACCGCCATCCGCACCGTCGTCGGCGCCCTCAGCTCCGAGTCCTCCCTGCGCATCGACTTCGTCGACGAGCTCAACCGGCGTCCGCGCCGCTGACTCGCAGCAGTCCCCGAAGGGCCGCACCCCACCGGGTGCGGCCCTTCGCCATATCCTCAGGTGAATCGTCGTAGGTGCGTCGTGTGTGCAGAGAGAGGTTTGTGCGGGTGTTGGTGACTGTCGGACGGATCGGCCGGGCGCATGGTCTCAAGGGCGAGGTCGGGGTGGACGTCCGCACGGATGAGCCGGATCGACGGTTCGCGGAGGGCGCGACCGTGGTGACCGACTCGAAGGTGCCGCGGACGCTGACCGTGGCCGCGAGCCGTTGGCACAGCGGGCGGCTGCTCGTGAAGTTCGCCGAGGTGCCGGACCGGACCGCGGCCGAGCAGTTGCGGAATCTGACCGTGCGGTCCGAGGTCTCCGAGGACGAGCGCCCGGAGGACCCGGAGGAGTACTACGACCGCGAGCTGATCGGTCTGGCCGTCCGCACCGAGGACGGTGCCGAGGCCGGCGAGATCATCGACGTCGTACACCTGCCTTCGCAGGACCTCCTCGAGATCCGCCGCCCCGCGGGCAACGCCGTACTCGTGCCACTGGTCGAGGAGCTGGTCCCGGAGATCAACGTGGACAAGGGCTACGTCGTCGTGGCCGATCGGCCCGGTCTGCTGGACCCGGAGGGCGCCGAGGTGGCCCCGACCGAGCCGGGTCCGGAGTGAGGCCGGACAGATGAGGCTGGACGTCGTCACGATCTTCCCGGAATACCTCGCCGCGCTCGACGTCTCCCTGGTCGGCAAGGCGGCCAAGAGCGGCCTCCTGGACATCCACCTGCACGACCTGCGCGACTGGACCCACGACCGGCACCGGACCGTCGACGACACCCCGTACGGCGGTGGCGCCGGCATGGTGATGAAGCCGGAGCCGTGGGGTCAGGCCCTCGACGCCATCGCGCCCGCAGACGGCCCGACGCAACCGCGCCTGATCGTGCCGACGCCCGCAGGCCGCCCGTTCACCCAGGAACTCGCTTATGAGCTCGCGACCGAGCCATGGCTCGCTTTCGCGTGCGGTCGCTACGAGGGCATCGACGCGCGGGTTGCGTCGTACGCCGGTGAGCGCATGCGGGTCGATGAGGTGTCGATCGGCGACTACGTGCTCAACGGCGGTGAGGTCGCCGTACTCGTCATGGTCGAGGCAGTCGCTCGCCTCCTGCCCGGAGTGATCGGCAACCCGGAGTCCTTGGCCGAGGAGTCGCACTCCGGAGACGGCCTGCTCGAGTACCCGGTCTATACGAAACCCCCGAGCTGGCGCGGGTACGACGTACCCGACGTACTGCTCTCGGGGAACCACGGCCTGATCGCGGACTGGCGCCACGAGGAGTCGGTACGCCGTACTGCCGAGCGCCGGCCTGATCTGCTCGCGGCGTGGGGCGATGCGGTCGCCGGGAAGGAGGATGCGGCGTCTCAGGTCCGGCTGCTGCCGGCCACCGAGGAGGACGCGGGGGAGATCCACACGCTGCAGCTGGCCGCGTTCCTCTCGGAGGGACGGCTCTACGACGATCTCGCCATCCCGCCGCTGGCCGAGGAACTGGACGCGTGTGTCGCCAGGGTCAAGCAGGGCGGCGTGCTCAAAGCGGTCGCGGGCACCCGGATCGTCGGCTCGGTGCACCTGACCGTGGATGGTGAGGTCGGCCACATCGGACGGCTCATGGTCGCGCCGGACTGGCAGGGTCGTGGTCTGGGGGCCCGGTTGCTGCGGGTTGCCGAGCAGCTCGCGCCCGCGGGCGTCACGTCGTACCAGCTCGACACCGGTGCGGAGAGTGACCGCAACCTCGAGCTGTATCGGAAGGCCGGTTACCGTGAGGTACATCGTCGGCAGCAGACCGCGAAAGTCGAGCTGGTCGTGCTCACGAAGCGTCGCAAGCGGCGCTGATTTCGGTTCCGCTGGCGCGGTGTGGCAAGATTGCTCGTTGCTGCCCTTCGGTGCTCCTGCCACAGGGGGTGACCACCGACCGGCAGCAAGCGATGAGTTCTGCAACTATGCAGAGCCTTCTGATGACTTCATCACCACGACATTCGTGGGTGACCTGTGGCACGCGCGAGGAAGAGACACCTGATGAGCAACATCCTGAACGAGCTCGACAACGCGAGCAAGCGCGACGACATCCCCTCCTTCCGTCCCGGTGACACCGTCAAGGTGCACGTCAAGGTCGTCGAGGGCAACCGGTCCCGCGTCCAGGTGTTCCAGGGTGTCGTGATCCGGCGCCAGGGTGGCGGCCTGCAGGAGACCTTCACGGTCCGCAAGGTCAGCTTCGGCGTCGGCGTCGAGCGGACCTTCCCGCTGCACACCCCGATCGTCGAGAAGATCGAGGTCGTCACCCGCGGCGACGTCCGCCGGGCCAAGCTGTACTACCTGCGCGAACTGCGCGGCAAGGCAGCCAAGATCAAGGAGAAGCGGGACGTCCCGGCCTCCTGAACGTCTTCTAGCGACGACGGTCACCTATGGCGCCGAGCACTGCGACTCGCGCTCGCCCTCGCCCGGCATCGAGGGCACGTCGCAGCAAGGGACGTCACCGCAGGCTGAAGCAGCGGAATCCGCTGCTCAGTCTGCTCGTCGAGATGACCACCGTGACGGTGCTCGCACTCGTCATCACGGTGGTGCTGCGGTTGTTCGTCGCAGAGGCGTTCTACGTCCCGTCGGAGTCGATGTACGACACCCTGACCAAGGACGACCGGATCCTGGCCGAGAAGATCAGCTATCTGCACCGGGACGTCGACCGCGGCGACATCATCGTCTTCAAGGACCCGAGCAACTGGCTGAACGAGGAGCAGGCGCAGCCCGGCCCGTTCCGCAAGGTCGGTGAGTTCGTCGGCATCCTGCCGCGCAGCGGCGAGGGGCACCTGGTCAAGCGCGTCATCGGCATCGGCGGCGACAAGGTGGTCTGCTGCAACAGGGCCGGCCAGATCACCGTGAACGGGATCCCGCTGGACGAGCGCGAGTACCTGCTCAAGGACGCCAAGCCGTCCGAGGTGCCGTTCTCCGTGGTCGTGCCGGCCGGCCATCTGTGGGTGATGGGCGACAATCGGGCCGAATCGGCCGACTCCCGTGCCCACATGGGCGGCCCCGGCGGTGGATTCGTGCCGGTCGAGAACGTGGTTGGCCGGGCCTGTTGCGTAATCTGGCCGTCTGACCGGATGACGATGCTGCGTCCTCCGGAAACCTTCAAGAAGCCGGGGCTGAAGAAGTGACCGATACACCGACCAAGACGGACGCCAAATCCGGCCACCGCTCGGGCTTCGGGGCGGCGGCCCGCGAATTCGTGCTGATCGTGGTCGGGGCCCTGATCGTCTCCTCGATCCTGCGGGCGTTCGTCGGGCAGATGTTCATCATCCCGAGCGAGTCGATGGAGAACACCCTGCTGGTCGGGGACCGCGTCGTGGTCGAGAAGCTCACCGACGTGAAGCGCGGCGACGTGGTCGTCTTCGAGGATCCGGGCGGCTGGCTCGGCCCGGAGGAGAGCGGTCAGAAGCGCGGCTCGATCGGCCGGTTCTTCGAGGTCGTCGGCCTGCTGCCGGACTCCAGCCACGGTCACCTGATCAAGCGCCTGATCGGCATGCCGGGCGACAAGGTCGCCTGCTGCGACTCCAAGGGCCGGCTCCTGGTCAACGGTCAGCCGCTCGACGAGACCAGCTACCTGTACCCGGGCGACGCGCCGTCGCAGATGGAGTTCCAGGTCACCGTCCCGGCGGGTCGCGTATTCGTGATGGGTGACCATCGCTCCGCCTCGGGGGACTCCCGCGTCCACCTGCAGGACACCGACTCCAACGGCGCCAACCAGGGTGACGCCGCCTTCGTTCCGATGGACAAGATCACCGGCCGCGCGATCATGATCGTCTGGCCCGCCGGCCGCTGGGCCAAACTCGGCGTACCGGACACCTTCAAAGCCGTTCCAGCGCCCGGCCCGGCCCCGAACAAACCCTCGATCTCCCTCACCCCACCACCCAAGTGAGAGACCCCCGGTGCCCAACCTCTCGCCCTTCGGCCCCGGCCACACCAGAGGCACTCGCCACATCCAGCCATCTGCACCCGACCTCCTGCAGCGTTGGTCGGTGCGGCTGCCTAGGGTGGGGTGTGTGATGCGGAGGGCTGCATGAGTGCGTTGCCGCGCGGGAGCACGGTCCGGCGGGACGCTGGGTTGTACGGGTACGAGCGGGCCCTGCGCCGCGTCGGCCTGGACCCGATCGCCGGCGTGGACGAGGCCGGCCGCGGACCCTGCGCCGGCCCGCTGGTCGCCGCCGCGGTGATCCTGCCGGAGGGCAAGCGCGGTCAGATCCCCGAGCTCGCCGACTCCAAGCTCCTCACCGCCAAGGCGCGCGACCGCTGCTACGACGAGATCCGCAACCGCGCCCTCGCCTGGTCGGTGGTCTCGATCGAGTCGACGGAGTGTGACCGCCTCGGTATGCACGTCGCCAACGTCCAAGCGCTCCGGCGAGCCCTGTTCCGTCTCGACGTACGCCCGGCGTACGTGCTGACCGACGGCTTCGGTGTCGACGGTCTCGACGTACCGGGCCTGGCGATCTGGAAGGGTGACCGCGTGGCCGCTTGTATCGCCGCCGCATCTGTGATCGCCAAGGTGACGCGGGACCGGGTGATGGAGCACTGGGACAAGGTGTACCCGCAGTACGGTTTCGGGATCCACAAGGGCTACTGCACGCCTGAGCACCAGGCGGCACTGGACGAATACGGCCCGTGCCCGCAACATCGACGGCGGTTCGAGAATGTCCGCCGCAGTCTGCGGCCCGATATGGGACAGAATGTGACCAGTCCCACCGGAGTGGAGAGCCTGTGAGTGAGCGTAGCGAGCGAACCAACAACTCAGCGCCCCTCAGCGCTCATGCCGGAGCCGAGCGTAGCGAGGTGGCGGCATGAGCGCTGACGACCTCGAGAAGTACGAGACCGATATGGAGCTCCAGCTCTATCGGGAGTACAAGGACGTCGTCGGGATCTTCAAGTACGTCGTGGAGACCGAACGGCGCTTCTACCTGTGCAACGCAGTCGACCTGAAGGTCCGCACCGAGGGCGGCGACGTGTACTTCGAGGTGACGATGGCCGACGCGTGGGTCTGGGACGTCTACCGTTCCGCCCGCTTCGTCAAGAACGCCAAGGTGGTCACCTTCCGCGACGTCAACATCGAAGAACTAGCCAAGTCCGACCTGGAAGTCCCCAAAGACTCCGACTTCGGCCGCTAACCACCCGCACCAGCGCTCATGAGGCCGGTGCGGGTGCCGAGCCCGCCAAGCGGAGTCCTAGCCGACACGGCGATGAACTTGGCCATCCCCGTGCCCCGCCGTCGCCCGGTTGGCGAGTCCGCCAACCGGAGTCGTCGCCGACCACGGCGATGAACTTGGTCATCCCCGCGCCCTGCCGTCGCCCGGTTGATGTCGTGGTGATGGCCGGCTCGGAGTGCCGCCGGTCGGTGGGGAAGTGCCGGCGGTGAGTTAGGTCGGCTGGCTTTGGTCTGGTGGTGGGGTTGTTGGGGTCAGACGCCAGCCGGAGTTGTCGTGCTCGATGAGGTTTAGGTCTGCGAGGGTGTCGAGGCAGCTCTCGGTTGTGGGGAGGTCCAAGCCTGCGGTGGTGGCTATGCGGTCGGCAGGGGCGGAACGGACGAGAGGGACGGCGTCGAGCGTGCGGCGGAGGTCGTGGTTCAGGTCGTCGATCGGATTCTTGGGGGCTTGCGGGTACGGGGTGAGGCGGGTGCCGAGCGGCGAGATCGCTTCGATGATGTCGGCAACGTTCGTGACGAGTACGGCGTCTCGTTCGCGGACCAAGAGGTGACTGCCTTCGGACATCCGCGACGTGATCGGGCCTGGCACGGCGAGCACAGCGCGACCGCAATGCTCGGCCCAGCCCGCGCTGTTGAGGGCACCGCTACGGACGGCGGCCTCGATCACGACCGTCCCCAGCGTGCCGGCGGCGATGAGCCGGTTGCGGGACAGGAACCGCAGTTTCGTCGGCGAACATCCCGGCGGTAGTTCACTCACGACCAGGCCGTCCTCGACGATCCGGCTGAACAGGGCCGAGTTGCTCTTCGGATAGCTGACATCGACCCCGCACGCCAGCACCGCAACCGTCAGCCCCGACGCCGCGAGCGCGCCACGGTGAGCCGCTGCGTCGATCCCGTAGGCCCCGCCGGACACCACGGTGACGCCGTTGTCGGCCAGACCCGACGACAGCTCAGCCGCGACATGCTCGCCGTACGACGAACACGCGCGAGCACCCACCATCGCCACGGCCTGGGTGAGGGCACGCCGTAGGTTCGCCGGGCCGCGGACCCACAATCCGAACGGCACGCCTGCTCGGCGGCTCAGCTGGCCGGCCTCCGCGAGGATCTCCACTTGCTCCGGCCACTCGTCATCGCCAGGAATCACAAACCGTGCCCCCGCCGCAGCAGCTCGCTCCAAGTCGCGCTCCGGTTCAGCCTCAGCCAGCCTGGTAGACCACCGCTCCACCCCAGGAGCCTTCTGCTGCAGCAGCTCCCAGATCTCCAGCACGTCCAACCCGTCAAACGCCTTGAGCGCCGCCAGATCCCCAGGCTCCACCACCCGAGACAACCCAACCCGAGCCAACCGCTCCTCGTCATCACCCCCACCCACCCCGGCCAGCCCCGGTCTGTTCGGCGGCGGAGGCGTCTTGAGCGGCACCCTCGCGTCCGCCGCGAGGCCGCTGGTCGTGGTAGCGCAGGTCGAGTTCATATCGGGCTCCTTCGTGCGGGACAGCTTTGGAGGGGTCAGCCGGGAGGGCGAGTGAGGTCGGTAGGCCGCCGCCGGGTCAGGTGAGGGGTCGGTGCCGTTGGGGCGGGTGTCGGTGGGTGGGCGAGCTGTCGGGACGGATGTCGGAGAGGTGGGACAGCCGTGGCGGCGGGTGTCGGTGGGTGGGCGAGCTGTCGGGACGGATGTCGGAGAGGTGGGACAGCCGTGGCGGCGGGTGTCGGTGGGTGGGCGAGCTGTCGGGACGGATGTCGGAGAGGTGGGACAGCCGTGGCGGCGGGTGTCGGTGGGTGGGCGAGCTGTCGGGACGGATGTCGGAGAGGTGGGACAGCCGTGGCGGCGGGTGTCGGTGGGTGGGCGAGCTGTCGGGACGGATGTCGGTGAGGTGGGTCAGTCGAGGGAGCGGGTATCGGAAGAGGGAGCGTGTGTGAGGGTTCGGTCAGCTGAGGGGGTCGGTGGGGTGGGCATGGCTGTAGGGCGGTGTGTTGTGGGTGGGTCAGGTGAGGGGGCGGGTGTCGGCGAGGTTGGTTAGGGGTTCGCCGGTGCGGAGTTGGAAGGCTTGGTGGGTGAGGTCGACGGTGGGTTGGGCGATGCCTTCCAGGTCGGCCAAGGTCCAGGCGAGGCGGACGACGCGGTCGAAGCCGCGGGCGGTGATGCGGCCGCCGGCGTAGAGGTCCTCGAGGAGTTTGTGGCTGGCGGCATCGAGTGGGTAGTCGCGGCGGAGGACCGGGCCGGGGACCTCGCTGTTGAGGATCCAGCCGGTGTCGCGGTAGCGGTGCCCTTGGCGCTCGCGTGCCGACCGGACGCGGGCGGCGACGACTGCGGTCGACTCCGGCTTCTCGTCGCTGATGGCGCGGGCGGCCGGCAAGATCTGGCGCTGGATGTCGAGACGATCCTTGATCGGGCCACTGATCCGTTGCCGGTAGCGAGCCAGCACTTGAGGCGTGCAGTTGCAGATCCCTTGGTTCGTCCCGGACAGTCCGCAGGGGCAGGGATTGGCCGCCAGGACGAGCATGAAGCGTGCCGGGAACTTGGCCACCGCAGCCGACCGATGCACCTCGATGTACCCCGACTCGAGCGGCTGCCGCAGTGTGTCCAGGGTGAGCGGATGCATCTCGGGCGCCTCGTCGATGAAGAGGATCCCGCGATGCGCACAACTGATGGCACCGGGCCGCGGCATCCCCGAGCCGCCGCCGACGAGGCTCGACAGCGACGCCGTGTGGTGTGGCGCGATGAACGGCGGACGAACGACGAGCTCGGCGTCGCTGGTCAGCAGCCCGGCCAGCGAGTGCACAGCCGACACTTCCAGCGAGTCGTCCGTGCTCAGGTCGGGCATCAGTCCAGCGAGCCGCTCCGCCAGCATCGTCTTGCCGGACCCCGGCGGCCCATGCAGCAGCAGATGATGCCCACCCGCGGCAGCGGCCTCGATCGCCCGTCGCCCTTCGCGTTGGCCGATGACGTCGTCGAGGTCGACCTCAGGAACCCGTGTCAGCGACTCCGACAACAGCCGCGGCTCGGCGCGTGGTGGGGCCTCGTCCGGGACCTCGGTCCCGCGGAGCAGCGCGAGCACCTGCCGCAACGACCGCACGCCGTACACCTCGATGCCGGGGACCAGGCGGGCTTCGCCGGAGTTGAGTTCGGGGACGACGATGCGCTCGAAGTTGGCCCTGGCGGCGGCCAGCGTCATCGCGAGGGCACCGCGGACCTCACGGATCCGGCCGTCGAGTCCGAGCTCGCCGATGATCGCCGTCTGCCGGAGCGGGCCGGGCTCGACCACGCCGGCCGCCGTGAGCAGAGCGAGAGCGATCGCGACATCGTAGTGAGAACCGGTCTTGGGCAGTGTGGCCGGCGAGAGGCCGATGGTGACCTTGCGGTCGGGGAATCGCTCCCCGCTGTTCACGACCGCGGCGCGGACCCGGTCGCGGGCCTCGGACAGCGACGCGTCCGGTAGGCCGATCAGCGTTGTCTTCGGCAGGCCTTGGGCGATGTCCGCTTCGACCTCGACCAGATGCCCTTCGAGGCCGACCAGAGCGACCGACCACGTCTGTGCGAGCGACATCAGGCCGCACCCCGCACGTGGTCGACACTCGGCGGCGTGTTGTGGTCGAAGAGGACCGCGATGATGTCGATCCGGATTGCCGCGGGTCTGAGCTGGTGGGTCTGCAGCCAGCGGCCGGCCAGCTTCCGGAGCGTGGTCAGCTTCCGGTAGGTGATCGACTCCAGCGGGCTGCCGTAGTTCAGCCCGCGGCGCGTCTTCACCTCACAGACGACCAGCGTGTCGCCTTCGCGCGCGACGATGTCGATCTCGCCGAGCTCGCAGCGCCAGTTGCGCTCGAGCACGGCGAAACCGTGCGACGTGAGATACCTCGCGGCGAGATCCTCGCCGTACCGCCCGACTGCGTTCTTGGTCCGCATCGATGACCACCTCCGGCTAAGAACATGCCGGGATCAGGCCACGATTTCAGACCTCAGTTTTCGCCTGTGGACAACTCGGCCGCCGATGATGTTGCCGCGGACAACGATCGTTGGCACGACGTTGCCGCGGACAACCGCCGGGACGGCGTCAGTTGCGCATGTGCTTGCCGCGGGACGGTTTGTGCTGCTCGTGCGGCGGTGTGCGCACCGCCCGCAACTCGTTCGGATCGGGCCGGATCGCCTGCAGGCCGCCGGTCCCGGGATCGGTGTCGCCGATGTCGAAGTCCCAGCTGTCCTCGTTCGCCAGCCGGCTGTGCCAGCGCCCGTACAGGCCGTAGATCGCCAGTCCGATCGCCATCCAGATGCCGAACTTCGTCCAGGTGCTGGTCTTCAGGTTGAGCATCAGCCACAGCGTCGCGGCCAGCGACAGCAGCGGGATCAGCGGCACCATCGGCACCCGGAAGCCGCGCTCCAGGTTCGGCTCGGAGCGGCGCAGGGTGAGGACGCCGATCGCACAGAACGCGAAGCAGAACAAGGCGCCGATGACGAGCAACTCCTCCAGCTCCAGCACCTTCGGATAGAGCGTCAGCGCCAGGGCGGCGAGGCCGGCAGCGGCCGCCGCGCGGGCGGGGGAGGAGTAGACCCGGCTGACTCGACCAAGGCTCTTCGGCAGGAGACCATCACGGCCCATGTTGAACAGGACGCGGCTCTGCGCGATGAGAACAACCATGATCACCGTCATCAGCGCCAGCAGGGCGCCCAGGTTGACCACCTTCGCGGCCCAGCCGACACCGACCGCGGCCATCGCCTCCGAGACCGGTGCGCTGCCACCCAGCTTGCCGTACGGGCGCATTCCGACCAGTACGACGGCCATCGCGATGTAGAGGATCGTGACGGCGCCGACGCCGAGCAGCATGCCTTGCGGAACCGTCTTGCGCGGGCTGCGCGCGTCCTCGGACGCGGTCGCGATCAGGTCGAACCCGATGTAGGCGAACACGATCGAGCTGGCCGCGGTGAAGATGCCCATGATCCCGAAGGAGCCGAACGACGAATCCAGGATCCAGCCGAGCAACGTCGGACTGGCGGCCGCGGGCGCGGCCCGGGCCATCGGCACGAACGGGTGGTAGTTGGCCATGTTGATGTGCGCGGCGCCGACGATCACGACCAGCAGGATCACGGCGACCTTGGCGATCACCACGACCGTCAGCACCCGGGCCGACAGCTTGGTGCCGGTCACGATCAACGCGGTCAGGATCAGCAACAGCACCGGGGCGACGAGGTTGACCTCGGCGTTCGGGCCGAAGAACTTGGCCACACCGGTGGGCAGCGTGATGCCGAATCCGTCCAAGGTGGCCAGGAAGTACGCCGACCAGACGCGGGCGACGATGGCCGCCGCGGTGACGAGCTCGAGCACGAGCGCCCAGCCGACCAACCAGGCCCACATCTCGCCGAAGGTCACATAGCTGAAGGTGTACGCGCTACCCGAAACAGGAATGGTGGACGACAGCTCGGCGTAGCAGGCCGCGGCCAGTACACACACGATCGCCGCGATCACGAACGAGATGATCACGGCCGGGCCGGCGACCGTGGCCGCCTGGTTACCGCTGATGCTGAAGATGCCGGACCCGATCATCACGCCCAGGCCAAGTACAACCAGGTCGCGACGACCGAACAAGCGCGGCAGACGGTGTCGCGCGTCCTCGACTCGAGTGAACGCCGACTCGACCGGCAGGCGCCGGCCTACGGTCTGTCCGTTCGCTGAGGGGGCCATGGTCAGGGGTGCCTCCGTTGCTACTAGGGCAATCGGGCCGAACAGTAGTCGACCGTCGGGCTATCGACCAGACCTCCTCTCCTCGACCCCCGCGCGGTGGCTTGCGATGCCGGGCCGGCTCGCGCATCGTCGAGGCATGACGCCGGACGCTGTCAGCGCGAACCCCGACTGGCCGGAGGGTTTCGCTGCGTTACTGGCTGACTACGAACGGCATCTGACGGCGGAAAGAGACCTCAGCAGACATTCCGTCAGAGCCTACATCGGAGATGTCGCGGATTTACTCGAACATTTGATTCGGCTTGGTCACGATGATCTCGAGGCCCTCGACATCCGCGGGCTGCGCTCCTGGCTGGCCAAGCAGCAGAGCCTCGGCAAGGCGCGCAGCACGATGTCGCGGCGGGCCACGGCCGCGCGTGTCTTCACCGCGTGGGCCCATCGGACCGGTCGGATCAGCACGGATCCGGGGGCGTTGCTGGCGAGCCCGCGGCCGCACAAGACCCTGCCGGGCGTGCTGGGCCAGGCCGACACTCGAGCCGTCCTGGATGCCGCCGCGGTGGCAGCGGACGACGGCAGCCCGGTTGGCCTGCGCGATCTGGCGATCATGGAACTGCTGTATGCGACCGGTATCCGCGTCGGCGAGCTCTGCGCCCTCGACATCGACGACATCGACACGTCGCGTCGTGTCGTCCGCGTCTTCGGCAAGGGACGCAAGGAACGCTCCGTCCCGTACGGCGTGCCCGCGGCCGAAGCGCTCCAAAGATGGCTGGACGAGGCGCGACCGGGGTTGGCGCGACACGGCAGCGGCCCGGCTGTCTTCCTGGGTGCTCGCGGCGGCCGGATCGACCAGCGAGCGGTACGGCGTCTCGTCCACGAGCGGATCGGGGTCGTCGACGCGCCGGACCTGTCGCCGCACGGGCTCCGGCACACGGCCGCGACCCATCTGCTCGAAGGTGGTGCCGACCTTCGCAGTGTCCAGGAACTGCTCGGGCACGCGTCGCTGGCGACCACGCAGATCTACACCCACATCTCGACCGACCGGCTCCGCAAGGCCTACGAGCAGGCCCATCCTCGCGCCTGATCCGCGGCCGGGACGGGGTGTGGATGCGGCGCGGTGGCAGGGCGATGGGGCAGACTGCGGGACATGCGGGTTTCGGCGAAGTCTGACTATGCGTTGCGGGCGTTGATCGAGATCACTCAGCGATGGGTGGCGAACGATCCTTCGGTGGTGTCGGCCGAGGAACTCAGTCGCGCGCAGGGGATTCCGCACGGCTTCCTGCAGGGCATCCTCGCCGACCTGCGCCGCGCGGGCGTGCTGGTGAGTCAGCGTGGCCAGTCCGGCGGGTGGCGGCTGGCCGTCGATCCGAACGAGATCTCGGTCGCCGACGTGATGCGCGCGGTGGACGGACCGATCGTGAGCATCTCCGGGGTACGGCCCGAGAGCGTCGCGTACAACGAGCGGGCCGTCGTCCTGCAGCGGGTCTGGATCGCCGCGCGGGCCAGTCTGCGCGACGTGCTCGAGCACACCACGCTCATCGACCTCGCCAAGAACAAGCTCCCGGCCGGCGTCGAACGCCGCTCCCGCGACGAGGACGCCTGGCAGGCCCGGGTCCCCGGCAGCTGAGGCTCGCGCTCCGGCCCGGCCATTGCTACAGTGACGACTTATATAAGTCGAGGCTACAGGAGGGGTTTGATGGCTGAGCAGATCTCCACATTCCTGATGTTCGAGGGCAGGGCCGAGGAGGCGATGAACTTCTACGTGTCGCTCTTCGACGACGCAGAGGTCGTCTCGATCACTCGGTACGGCGCGGAAGGCCCCGGCCCCGAGGGGTCGGTGATGACCGCGGTGTTCACGCTGGCAGGGCAGCGGCTCATGTGCAGTGACAGCTTTGTGCAGCATCAGTTCACCTTCACTCCGTCGGTGTCGCTGTTCGTCGACTGCGCGGACGAGGCCGAGCTCGACCGGCTGTACGCCGCCCTGTCCGAGAAAGGCGGGGTGCTGATGCCGCTCGGGGAGTACGGCTTCAGCCGGAAGTTCGGATGGGTCAACGACCGCTTCGGGGTCTCATGGCAGGTCAATCTGCCCGCCTAGTTCTGGCTGGACTAGTGGCGTCTGATCAGCAGTCCGCCGGCGAGCATCAGGGCTGCGGTCGCGCCGACGATGGCGGTGGCGGTCCCCTCCCCGGCCCGGGACGTATCGTGTGGCGCGCCGGCACGACGCTCGGCGAGCGGGCTTGGCTGAGGTGCGGGAGCCGCCGCCCGTGGCGACGGATCTGGCCTGAGTGGAAGTAGGCGGACCGGGCGGTCGGGGACCAAGGTGAGCGGGTTGAGGTACTGCTTGCCCTGGATGAGGCCCCAGTGCAGACAGGTCGCGGGTCTGCAATGCGAGCCGGCGGCAGAGAGATGGCCGATCAGGGTGCCTGGGATCACGGCAGCGCCCACCGCCAGCGCCGGGACGACCGGCTCATAGGTCGTACGGCGAGGGCCGGTCGAGACCGTGACCACGCCGCGTCCCGCGAGCGGACCGGCGTACGTGATGGTGCCGGCGGTCGCTGCGAGGACGGGTTGGCCCGGGGTGCCGGCCAGGTCGACGCCACGATGGCCCGGGAGCCAGGGTTTGGCAGGGAGTTCGAAGCCTTGCACGACCTGTGGTCGTGGCTGGAGGGGCCACACCTGTCGCACCGGCGGGGCCGCGGTGGCGGGTGGGGAGGTTCCGAGAGTCAGGGCGGCTGTGGTCAGGGTCAGGAGGATGAGCTTCATACCCTGGAACATGCCGTCGGGACGGGCGGTTGCGGACAGTGAGTTCGTGGCCTGTGGACAACCGGTGGCCGGTTCGCCTTCGGCGGGGCTGGTCCCGTACACTTCCGGTGGCGTCCCATGTGAGTGGGACGACTACGCATGCCCGCACAACAGCGCGTTTCCCTCGGTCCCGGGACCTCCCGGGTGGGTTCGTGCGACGGGCATCAGGAGCGGCGGGCCACCCGGTTCGGCGCGAGACAACCGAGAACAGCGCCCGCGCGAGCAGCCGGGCGCGACAGGAGGAACACCCTCATGGCCGTCGTGACCATGAAGCAGCTCCTTGAGAGCGGCGTGCACTTCGGGCACCAGACCCGGCGCTGGAACCCCAAGATGAAGCGCTACATCCTCACCGAGCGCAACGGCATCTACATCATCGACCTGCAGCAGTCGCTGTCGTACATCGACCGCGCCTACGAGTTCGTTCGTAGCACGGTCGCCTCCGGCGGCGCGATCCTGTTCGTCGGCACCAAGAAGCAGGCCCAGGAAGCCATCGCCGAGCAGGCGACCCGGGTCGGCATGCCGTACGTGAACCAGCGCTGGCTGGGCGGCATGCTCACCAACTTCCAGACCGTGAACAAGCGGCTCCAGCGGCTCAAGGAACTGGAGCTGATCGACTTCGACGACGTCGCGGCCTCCGGTGTCACCAAGAAGGAGCTGCTGCAGAAGCGGCGCGAGCACGACAAGCTGCTGAAGACCCTCGGCGGTATCCGCGACATGGCCCGGGTTCCGGCCGCCGTGTGGATCGTGGACACCAAGAAGGAGCACCTCGCGGTCGACGAGGCGCGCAAGCTGAAGCTGCCGATCATCGGCATCCTGGACACCAACTGCGACCCGGACGAGGTCGACTTCCCGATCCCGGGCAACGACGACGCGATCCGTTCGGTCGGCCTGCTGACCCGCGTGGTCGCCGACGCCGTCGCCGACGGTCTGATGTCGCGTGGTGGCCAGGGCGCCGCCGCGGCCGGCGAGGAGCTGGGCGCCGAGGAGCCGCTGGCCGCCTGGGAGCGGGAGCTGCTGGAGAGCCAGAACGGCACCACCAAGGCCGCTGACGCCCCGGCCGCTGCCGAGGCTCCGGCTGCCGAGGCTCCGGCTGCCGAGGTTCCGGCCGCTGAGGCTCCGGTTGCCGAGGCCCCCGCCGCGGAGGCCCCGGCCGCCGAGGTGCTGACCGAGCCGATCGCGACCGACGCCGTCGTGGTCGAGGGGACCGAGTCCGAGGCCAAGGCCGAGGAGACCCCGAAGGCCGACGAGGCCTGACAGCCATGGATGCCGCCCGGTCCGCCGGGCGGCACCCCGCTGCGCCGCATGGTCCGCAACCGGGCCTGCCCCGCCCATCCAGCCGCATCGACAAGACGAGAGAACGAGGAATGGCGAACTACACCGCCGCTGACGTGAAGAAGCTCCGCGACGCCACCGGCGCGGGCATGATGGACGCGAAGAAGGCGCTCGAGACCACCGACGGCGACTTCGAGAAGGCGATCGAGGAGCTGCGCATCCACGGCGCGGCCAAGGCTGCCAAGCGTGGCGCCGAGCGGTCCGCCACCAACGGCCTGGTGGCCGCGGCGGAGAACGCGCTGGTCCAGCTCAACTGCGAGACCGACTTCGTCGCCAAGAACGAGCAGTTCCAGCAGCTGGCCGCCGACATCGTCGCGCACGCGTCGGCGAGCAAGGTCGGCGACGTCGAGGGCCTGCTGAACGAGAAGCTGACCGACGGCAAGTCGGTCGCCGAGAACATCGAGGCCCTGGCCGCCGTCATCGGCGAGAAGCTGGAGCTCGGCAGGGTGGCCGTGTTCGACGGTCAGGTGACGGCGTACATGCACAAGCGCGCCGCGGACCTGCCGGCCCAGGTCGGCGTGCTGGTCGAGTTCGAGGGCGACAACGTCGAGGCCGCTCGCGGTGCCGCCATGCAGGCCGCCGCGATGCGCCCGCTCTACACCACCCGCGACGAGGTCCCGGCCGAGACGGTCGAGAACGAGAAGCGGATCGCCGAGGCGACCGCCCGCGAGGAGGGCAAGCCGGAGCAGGCCCTGCCGAAGATCGTCGAGGGCCGGGTGAACGGGTTCTTCAAGGACGTCGTGCTGCTCGAGCAGGCGTCGGTCCAGGAGAGCAAGAAGTCCGTGAAGGCCGTGCTCGACGAGGCCGGTGTGACCGTGAAGCGGTTCGCCCGCTTCGAGGTCGGCGCCTGATCGCAGGAAAAGCACAGTTCTTCATCGACGAGGAGGCCGGAATCGTGACGGAAACCCTGGGTACCGAGACGAGTCCGGCCTCGCCGTTCGCGCCCGCCTACCACCGGGTGCTGTTGAAGCTCTCGGGTGAGGTGTTCGGCGGCGGCAAGCTCGGCGTCGACCCCGACGTGGTGAACTCGATCGCCAAGCAGATCGCGGAGGTGGCCCGGTCCGGTGTCCAGGTCGCCGTCGTGGTCGGTGGCGGCAACTTCTTCCGCGGCGCCGAGTTGCAGCAGCGCGGGATGGAGCGCAACCGGGCCGACTACATGGGCATGCTGGGCACGGTGATGAACTGCCTGGCGCTGCAGGACTTCCTGGAGAAGCTCGGGATCGAGACCCGGGTGCAGACCGCCATCACGATGGGCCAGGTCGCCGAGCCGTACATCCCGCGCAAGGCCGAGCGGCACCTGGAGAAGGGCCGCGTGGTGATCTTCGGCGCCGGCTCCGGCATGCCGTACTTCTCCACCGACACCGTCGCCGCCCAGCGCGCGCTGGAGATCGGCGCCGAGGCGCTGCTGATGGGCAAGCAGGGCGTGGACGGGGTGTACGACTCCGACCCGAAGAAGAACCCGGACGCGGTGAAGTTCGACCAGCTGTCCTACGACGACTTCCTGGCCCGTGGCCTGCGGGTGGCCGACGCGACCGCGATCAGCCTGGCCCGCGACAACGCGCTGCCGATCGTGATCTTCGGGCTCGAGGAGGGCAACATCGCCCGGGTCGTCAACGGCGAGAAGATCGGCACCGTCGTTTCCCCGGGCCAGTAGCCCCAGGTACGCCGTACGCGCCCGTACCACTAGGATCGTTCGACACGGGTGGATGTCCGTTATCTGGTAAACCTGCGTTCGTAGGGTTCCCGTGTTCGTTGGTTGGAGTGGCCGCGCCGAGGCGGCCCTGAGGAAGCGAGGAATGTCGTGATCGACCAAGCTCTCCGCGAAGCCGAGCAGAAGATGGCGAAGGCCGTGGAGGTCGCGAAGGACGACTTCGCCGCGATCCGCACCGGCCGGGCGCACCCGCAGATGTTCGCGGGTCTGCTGGCCGACTACTACGGCACGCCGACGCCGCTGCAGCAGCTGGCCGGTTTCCAGGTGCCGGAGCCCCGGACCGTGCTGATCTCGCCTTACGACAAGGGCGCGATGGTGGCGATCGAGAAGGCCATCCGCGACTCCGACCTGGGTGTCAACCCCGGCAACGACGGTGCGGTGATCCGCGTGATCATGCCGCAGCTGACCGAGGAGCGGCGCAAGGAGTACATCAAGGTCGCCAAGACCAAGGCCGAGGAAGCCAAGGTCTCGGTCCGCAACATCCGCCGGCACGCGATGGATCAGGTGCACAAGACCGTCAAGGACGGCGATGCGGGCGAGGACGAGGGCAAGAGTGCTGAGAAGCGGCTCGACGGGTTGACGAAGAAGTACGTCGACTCGATCGACGAGCTGCTCAAGCACAAGGAAGCCGAACTGCTCGAGGTGTGATGGGCGTCGAGAGCACGCCCGCGCCGAGTCCCAGCCCGAGCCGCGCCGGGCGGAACCTGCCTGCGGCGATCGCCGTGGGTGTCGGCCTCGGCGCGCTGATCCTCGGATCGCTGTTCTGGCAGAAGGTGCTGTTCACCGTCCTGGTGCTGGCGGTCGTACTGATCGCCGTCGACGAGATGATCAAGGCCCTGCGCACCGGCGGGGCGATCATCCCGCGGGTCCCGCTGTTCGTCGGTACGACGGCGATGCTGGTGTCGGCGTACTTCGGCGGACCGCTGGCGCTGCTGGTCGCGCTCGCGCTGACCGTGCTCGGGACGATCTTCTGGCGGATGCCGGGCGGGTCGATCGGGTTCGTGCGGGACGCGAGCGCCGGGGTGTTCCTGATCGGCTACGTGCCGCTGCTGGCCGGGTTCGCGATCCTGCTGGTCCAGCCGGAGGTGGACGGCCCCGAGCGGGTGGTCACCTTCTTCCTGGTCGTGGTCGCCAGTGACGTCGGCGGTTACGCGGCCGGTGTTCTGTTCGGCAAGCACCCGATGGCGCCGACGATCAGCCCGAAGAAGTCCTGGGAGGGCTTCGCCGGCTCGGTGCTCGCCTGCATCGGAGCCGGTATCGCCTCGGTCGTCTGGCTGCTCGACGGGGACTGGTGGGCCGGTGCGATCGTCGGTGCGGTCGCCGTGCTGACCGCCACGGTCGGCGACCTCGCCGAGTCGATGATCAAGCGCGACCTCGGCATCAAGGACATGTCGAACCTGCTGCCCGGTCACGGCGGGGTGATGGACCGGCTCGACTCGTTGCTGGCGACGGCGCCCGCGGTCTGGCTGTTGCTGCATGTCCTGGTGAAGCCATGACGGTCGCACCGGACGGACGGTCCCTGGTGGGCGGCGTCGTACGGCTGGACCGGCTGCGGGACAGCGACATCGAGGAGCTGTACGCCGCGATCGGCAACGAAGAGGTGTACGCCGGGGGATTCGGCGGCGGCCGTGCGCCGGAGAGCGTGGAGGCGATGCGGGCCGGGTGGATCCCGGCTGCGGCGAAGCGGTTCGCCTACGCGGTCCGGTTGGTTGCCGACGGCACGGTTGTCGGTACGTCGAGCCTCGGGGACGTCGACCTGGTCAACGAGAGCATCCACCTCGGCTGGACCGGCTACGCGCCGGCGGTCTGGGGTACGGCGGTCAATCCGGCGACGAAGCTGCTGTTACTCCAGCATGCCTTCGAGGACTGCGGATTCGGCCGGGTGAAGATCCAGACTGGCTCGAAGAACACCAGGTCTCAGGCAGCCATCGCGAAGCTCGGTGCGACGCGCGAGGGCGTGCTGCGCCGGCACAAGAGACTGGCCGACGGTTCGTTCCGCGACACTGTCGTGTTCTCGATCCTGGCCGATGAGTGGCCTGAGGTCCGCAAGGGCCTAGAGGCGCGCATCAACCGGTAGCGCCAGCTCCGCGAGGGCCGCGTACGACGCCAGCAAGTCAGCCCGGTCGTAGGTGTTGGTGGTGATCAACACTTCGTCGACGGCGGTACGGCGTACCAGACCGCCGAGTGCTGTGTCGACCTCGTCAGGCGTGCCGTAGATCTGGCCACGGAGACCGTTCTCGAAGAACTCTTGCTCGCGAGCGGTCATCTCGGATGGCATGTCCGGCTGCAAAGGCGGGAACACGCCACGGGTACGTGAGTAAGCGCTGGCCCATGCCTCGGGCAACAGGATCTGCCGGGCAGCTTCGGTGGTTTCCGCGACCGCGGCGGTGACGGCGAGGATCACATAGGGTTCCGGCGCCCAGGCCGATGGTTGGAAGCTCGTGCGGTACTCGTCGAGGGTCGCGAGCACCTGAGACTCGGAGCGAGCGGCGAGGACGACCGGGAGGCCCAGAGAAGCTGCGATCGCAGCGCCTTCGCCGACCGCGAGGATGAACGGTGGGATGTGCAGACCTTCGCCGGGGCGGGCGTGGACCTGGTTCTGCTGGGTGCCGGCGAGATACGCCAGCAGTTCGCGGACCTGGGCGGCGAAGTCTTCGGTCGCATCCTTCTCGACGCCCAGGGCACGACGGATGCCGTTCGTGAAGCCGACTGATCGGCCGAGGCCCATGTCGATGCGGCCGGGGTAGAGCGACTCCAGCACTCCGAACTGTTCGGCCACCACGAGCGGCCGGTGGTTCGGCAGCATCACACCGCCGGTGCCGACGCGGATGCGATTAGTGCGGGCGGCTACTGCCGCAGCCAGCACAGTGGGAGCGGAGCCGACCACTCCGGGCACGCTGTGGTGCTCTGACACCCAGAAACGCTTGTAGCCAAGCTCTTCGACCTGCTGAGCCAGCTCGACGGTCGCACGCAGTGTCTCGGCTTCTGTCTCACCTACTCGCGTTCGCGAGCGGTCCAGCACGGACAGGGGAACGCCGGAGAGTGCAGCCATGATGCAGAGTCCAACGGGCGCGGCAGAACCGTCATTCCCCCAGCAGGGCCTGAAGGTCCGAGCGGAAGCGTTCCCCGTCGCGCAGGGGAGCGAGGAACTCGCGCTCCACCTCGAGCCGGATCCGTTCGGCCGTTGCGTAGGTGGATTCGCCCAGCTCGGTCAGCACCACGACGTTGCGGCGCCGGTCCTCGGGGCTCCGTCGGCGCTCCACGAATCCTCGGTCCTCCAGGCCGTCGAGGAGGTCGCCGATCGAGGTCCGGTCGACCCGGAGCCTGGATGCGACCTCGAGCTGTGACAGCGGCTCGCCGGACGCGACTGCGGACAGCACGGCCAGATCGCGGCCGTTCAGCCCGTGCGGAGCCAGCGCCTTGGTCTGCGCCTCGGTCAGCCGCGCCAGGACGTGTTTGAGCAGATACCCCAGCCGGTCCGACACCATACGAGCAAATCTACCGGCAACCTGATCATCAGGAGCGCTGATCATCAGTTATCCTGATGATTATGGAACTGTCCTTCGGTCTGAAGACCACCCCCATGCATGTCCCGTACGCCGACATCCAGCGCGTTTGGCTGGAGGCCGACGAAGTCCCGCAGCTCCGTGACGCCTGGCTGTGGGACCACTTCCTGCCGCTGGCCGGCCCGAAGGATGGCGACGTCCTCGAAGGCTGGACGCTGCTCACCGCGCTGGCCGCACAGACGACCCGGCTCCGGCTCGGGTTGCTCGTCACCAGCAACCGCATCCGCCCGCCGGCCGTGCTCGGCAAGATCGCCAGCACGCTGGACGTGATCTCTGGTGGACGGCTGATCATGGGTCTGGGCGCCGGCGGTACGCAGCAGCCGGGCGGTGTGGGCGGCATCCCGGGCCCCAACCCGGCGATTGCGGAGTACGCGGCGTACGGCCTGACGCTCGTACCGCCGGGGGAGGGCGTGGATCGGCTGCGCGAGACGATCGAGATCCTGCGCGGGATGTGGACGCAGGACGTCTTCGACTTCCACGGCCGCTACTACACGCTCGAGGAGAACCGGAACGAACCGAAGCCGATCCAGCGACCGGGTCCGCCGCTGCTGATCGGCGGCTGGGGCAACCGGATGATGCGGCTGATCGCGGAGTACGCCGACATCTGGAACGTCAGCGGCCCGCCGCACACCGACTTCGACGTCCTGACCGATCGCGTACGGCGGCTGGACGCGGAGTGCGCGCGGATCGGCCGCGACCCGGGCACGATCAGCCGGTCACTGCAGCAGACCGTCTCGTACGACGATCCGGCGTCGACCCGGGCGATCTCGCACCGCGCCGTCGGACTGGGGTTCGATCACATCGTGCTGTCGCTGCCGAGGCCGTATCCGGAGCGGGCGGTGCGCTGGCTGGTCCGGGAAATCATCGAGCCCGTGGAGGAGGCTGCCGCCTGACCTTTCGAGCTAGGTGGAAAGGGTTGGTGAATTTTCTACACAGTCACGGATGAGTGTGTCAGCATCAAACAAGAGACGACCCGCCCCGGTCGTCCCGTGAGGCTGAGGAGCTGACATGAGAAGTCATCCGAGCACCACGACGAAGTTGAAGGCCGCCCTCGGCGGTCTGGCCCTGATCGCGGCCGCGGCGCTGCCGATGGCAGCCACTCCGGCGACCGCCGCACCCACGCTGTCCGCGGAAACGGTCGCAGCGACCAAGACGGTGCCGTCGCTCGGCTACTCGACGCAGACCGTCAAGACGCTGAACATCGACTTCCAGTACCAGCAGACCGGGTACTGGTGCGGTCCGGCGGCGACCCGGATCGCGCTGTCGGCCCGGATCTCGCCGCCGAGCCAGCAGCAGCTGGCCAACGAGCTCCCGACCACCACGAACGGCACCGACTGGATCGGGCAGGTGACCCGGGTGCTGAACAACCACCTCGGCACCGGCTGGTACGAGACCAAGGAGATGCCGAACGACCCGCCCACCCAGGCACAGCGTGACCTGCTCTGGCGCGACGTCGTCCTCGACATCGACAACAACTACCCGATCGTCGCCAACATCGTTGCCCCGGCCAACAACCACCCGCCGGGCTACCCGAACTACACGATCTACCACTACTTCACCGTGATCGGGTACGACTCCAGCGACATGACCGTGCTGATCGCCGACCCGGCCGGCTTCGCCCCGACAGCGACGTACTGGCTCACCTTCAACCAGCTCGCCACCCTGATCCCGCCGAAGGGCTACTCGGCCTGATGTGGAACGCCGTACTCACCGGCCGCCGCCGGTGAGTACGGTTTCCTCTGTGATCAGGGAACCGCGGTTGGAGATCGAGTACTGCACGCAGTGCCGGTGGTTGTTGCGGGCGGCCTGGACCGCGCAGGAGTTGCTGACCACCTTCCCGAAGGAGCTCGGGGAGGTCGCGCTGATTCCGGGGACCGGTGGCGTCTTCGAGGTGCGGCTGGACGGGGAGACGTTGTGGTCGCGCAAGGCGGAGGGTGGATTCGCCGAGATCCCCACGCTGAAGCAGCTGGTGCGTGATCGGATCGCGCCGGACCGCAAGCTCGGTCACTCGGATCGCAAGGAGCCGGCCGCCGAGAGCTGACCGGGGCTGTGATTCTGGGCACGTGGGGGATGTGAATTTGTGAATGTGGTCGGCGGCAAGGGACAATCGAGGACGTTATGACTACCTCCCTTCCTCTTGTCTTCGATGAGCCGCGCCGTGCCAAGAAGCCGCCGCGGCATCTGGCCGACCTCACCGGGGAGGAGCGGCGTACGGCGGTCGCCGCGCTGGGAGAGCCCGCATTCCGGGCCAAGCAGCTGTCGAACCACTACTTCTCCCGGCTGGTGTCCGACCCGGCCGAGATGACCGACCTGCCGGCCGCGACCCGCGACAAGCTGGTCGCGGAGCTGATGCCGCCGCTGCTGACCCGGGTGCGCGACCTGGAGTGCGACAACGGGGAGACCCGCAAGACGCTGTGGAAGCTGCTCGACGGTTCGCTGGTCGAGTCCGTCCTGATGCGGTATCCGGGTCGCACCACCATGTGCGTGTCCTCGCAGGCCGGGTGCGGGATGGCGTGCCCGTTCTGTGCGACCGGCCAGGCCGGACTGACGCGCAACATGACCACGGCCGAGATCGTCGAGCAGGTCGTCGACGGTGCGCGGGCGCTGTCCCGCGGTGAGATCGCCGGCGGGCCGGGGCGCGTCAACAACATCGTGTTCATGGGCATGGGCGAGCCGATGGCCAACTACAAGGCCGTGATCGGCGCGGTGCGGCGGTTCACCGATCCGTCGCCGGAGGGCCTCGGGATCTCGGCACGTGGTGTGACCGTGTCGACGGTCGGACTGGTGCCGCGGATCAACCAGCTCGCGACCGAGGGGATCCCGGTCACGCTCGCGCTGTCGCTGCACGCGCCGGACGACGAGCTGCGGGACGAGCTCGTGCCGATCAACAACCGCTGGAAGGTCGACGAGGTGCTCGACGCCGCCTGGGCGTACGCGCGGCAGACCAAGCGCCGGGTGTCGATCGAGTACGCGATGATCCGCGACATCAACGACCACGCCTGGCGGGCCGACCTGCTGGCGGAGAAGCTGCGGGCCCGCGGCGACTGGGGCTGGGTGCACGTCAACCTGATCCCGCTCAACCCGACCCCCGGTTCCAAGTGGACCGCCTCCGACCCGGCCGACGAGCGCGAGTTCGTCCGCCGCCTCGAGGCCGGCGGCATCCCCACCACCGTCCGCGACACCCGCGGCCAGGAGATCGACGGCGCCTGCGGCCAGCTCGCAGCCGCCAACAAGTGATCACGCGAGGTTGTTGAGGACCTTCGCCAGCGCTGTGGGTTGGGAGAACATCGGCCAATGTCCGGTGGGTAGTTCCACGAGCTCCCAGGACGGCGACGTGAGTTGCTCGGCGACGTCGGACGACGGCGTGGCGCCGTCCATCAGGCACTTGATGTAGGTCGTGGGGAGCTCGCCGATCGGGCGGGCCAGCTGAGCCGGCTCGGAGATCGACCGGCCGGGGTGCGGGGTACTGCGGGAGACGATCAAGGCGACGCTCTCGTCGGAGAGGTCCTGGCCGACGTAGTCCTCAGCCGTCAATGGTGGCCAGTAGCCGCCGGACTCCTCCAGTTGCCCCCGCACCCACGCCTGCCCCTCCTCGGACCAGCCGTCGAGGAACGACTTCCCGTCGGTGGGGATGTTCGAGTCGACGTACACCACTCGCCGCAGCCGATCGCCGATCCGCCCGGCCGCCTGACCGGCCGGGATCCCGGAGTAGCTGTGGCCCGCGAGTACGACGTCCTGCAGGTCGTTGTCCTCGATCACCGCCACGATGTCGTCGACATGCTCCTGCTGACCGGCGTCCGGACCATGCCGCTCGGCCACCCCACTCAGCGTCACCGGGTAGACCCCGTGCCCTTCCGCACGCAGCGCCGCGGCCACGTCGTCCCACGCCCACGCCCCGAGCCACGCCCCCGGCACCAACACGAAGTTCGTCATGCAGCGCACCGTAGATGACGCCACCGACAGTTCAGCTGACCAGCCTGGCGGCCTCGTCGATGGTGTCGACGAGCCGGATGGATCGGGCCATCGGCCGGTCAGCAGACAGCGACTGCAGTAGGGGCCACACGGGGAGCTTCACGGTCCAATGGTCGATGCCGACGAGGATGAGGGGGATCTGGGTCGCCGGGTCGCCGTAGTAGTTCGGTGTGACGGCCTGGAAGACCTCCTGTACGGTGCCGGCCGCGCCAGGCAGGTAGATGATGCCGCCACGTGCCCGGCTGAGCAGGACGTCCTCACGCTGCGCGTTGGAGAAGTACTTCGCGATGGCCGACGCGAACACGTTCGGCGGCTCGTGGCCGTAGAACCACGTCGGGACGGACACACCACCGTCGCCCGGGAACTCACGCCGTACGGCGAGACCCGCGGCAGCCCACGCGGCCACAGACGGTTTGAACGACGGTACGCGCGCTAGTCCGGCGAGTGCACGCTCGATGGCGGCGTCGTCGTATTCGGAGAGTGACGCACCGAGGTTGGCGGCCTCCATTGCACCAGGGCCGCCGCCGGTGACCACCATGCGCTTGCGGCGGGCGAGCGTACGACCGAGGAGCACAGCGGCTCGATAGCTGTCGTCGCTCCGGAGTACGCCGTGGCCGCCCATCACACCCACCCAGCGCTCGTTGCCGAGCAGATCGTCGACCGCATCGCCGATGGCGTGGTCGTGGAGGGCCGCGGCGAGGGTCCGGCTGGTGTCGCCCTTCTCGTCGTGCTGCCGGGACCACGCGTAGATCCGGGCGTCCGGTGTGGCGTCGTACCCGTGCTCGAGGCCGGCGTACAGCTCGTCGGCGTCGTACAGCGTGCCGCGATACGCGTCGAAGGGGAGGGACGGGATCGCCGGAAAGACGAGTCCGCCGCCGTCGCGGATCCAGCTGTCCGCCTTCTCCTCCAGCAGACAGCCGAGGAACAGGGCGCCCATCGGGCGCAGGCCGAGCAGTTCGGCCGTCCGGCCGGTCAGGTCTACCGACTGCACCCGCCACCCGTCCATCGAGGTGGCCCCGGCAGCGACGATCCGGTCGAAGTGCTCCAGGGACTCGATGTCCACATGCGGAATGCTCGGCATTGTCACGCAGAGCACCCTAACGGCCATAGGTGCCCACTATGAGCAAGCGGCGCGATGAGGTAATGCTTAGGCATGACACATGCGGAGCTCTGGGAGCGTCACAAGGCCGTCATGCCGGACTGGCTCGCGTTGTACTACGAGGAGCCGATCGAGATCGTGGAGGGTTCGGGCCGCCGGGTCACCGACGGTGAGGGCGCCACCTACCTCGACTTCTTCGCCGGCATCCTGACCAATGCGATCGGGTACGACATCGCGGAGATCTCCGACGCGGTGCGCGAGCAGCTCGGCAGCGGGATCGCTCACACCTCGACGGTGTACCTGATCCGCAAGCAGATCGAGCTGGCCGAGCAGATCGCCGAGCTGTCCGGCATCCCGAACGCCAAGGTCTTCTTCGCCAACTCCGGCACCGAGGCGAACGAGACGGCGCTGCTGCTCGCCACCCAGAACCGCCGCTCCAACCAGGTGCTGGCGATGCGGAACTCCTACCACGGCCGCGCCTTCGGGACCGTCGCGATCACCGGCAACCGCGGCTGGTCCGCGAGCAGCCTGTCCCCGGTCAACGTGCAGTACGTCCAGGGCGCGTACCGGTACCGCAGCCCGTTCCGCGACCTGCCCGACGCGGACTACATCAAGGTCTGCGTCGACGACCTGCGCAACGTCATCGAGACCACCACCGCCGGCGACGTCGCCTGTCTGATCACCGAGCCGATCCAGGGCGTCGGCGGGTTCTCGTCACCCCCGGACGGCTTGTACGGCGCCTTCAAGGAGGTGCTCGACGAGTTCGGGATCCTCTTCATCTCCGACGAGGTGCAGACCGGGTGGGGGCGGACCGGTGAGCACTTCTGGGGGATCCAGGCGCACGACGTCGTACCGGACGCGATGACGTTCGCGAAGGGACTCGGCAACGGGTTCGCGATCGGCGGCGTGGTCGCCCGGCCCGACCTGATGGACAGCATCAAGGCGAACTCGCTGTCCACGTTCGGCGGCAACCCGATCTCGACCAGCGCGGCGAAGGCGACCATCGACTACCTGCTCGACCACGACCTGCAGGCGAACGCGGCCAAGCGCGGCGCCCAGCTGACCGACGGACTGCGCGGCATCTCCGAGGAGTTCCCCGAGCTCGGCGACGTCCGCGGCAAGGGCCTGATGCTGGCCGCCGAGATCGTGAAGCCGGACGACAACAGCCCCGACGCCGCCACGACCGCCAAACTCCAGCAGGAGACCAAGAACCGCGGCCTCCTGGTCGGCAAGGGCGGCCTCTACGGCAACGTCCTGCGGATGGCGCCGCCGATGACCCTGACCGAAGACGAGACCGCCGAGGCCCTGGAGATCATCCGGGACTCCTTCAACACCCTCCGCTGACCCGAGAAGAGCCCCTCCCGAGGGAGGGGCTCTTCTCCGGTCAGATCGTGGGGATGGCTCCGGCTGCCGCCCTGGCGACGGCGGCTTGGTCGATCTGGTCGGGGGCGATGGGGCCGCCGGCGGAGCGGCCGCGGCGGCGCGTCAGGCCCTCGACCCACTGGGCGAGCCGGCCGAGCAGATAGTTCAGGATCACGAAGATCGCGCCGACGACGATCAACGCCGGAAGCAGGTTCGACTTGTAGTTGCCGATCTGCTCCGCCTTCCGGAGCAGTTCCTCGTACGTGATGATGTAGCCGAGCGCGGTGTCCTTCAGGATCACCACCAGCTGGCCGACGATAGCGGGCAGCATCGCGGTGATTGCCTGCGGCAACAGGATCAGCCGCATCGTCTGCCCGCTGGTCAGGCCGATCGCCTTCGCCGCCTCTTCCTGCCCCTTCGGCAGCGAGTAGACGCCGGACCGGACGAGTTCGGCGACCACCGCGCCGTTGTACAGCGTGAGGCCGGTGACGACCGCGGCCAGGGCTAGCCGATCCGGCGGGACCACCTCGTAGTTGGCGTACAGGGCGTAGGTGAACAGCATCATCAGCAGCACCGGCACCGAGCGGAAGAACTCGACGATCACGCTGCAGGGCCACCGGATCCACGCCGCGAGCGAGAGCCTTCCGATCCCCAGCAGGGTCCCGAAGACCAGCGCCAGGACGACCGAGATGGCGGCCGCGGTGAGCGTGCCGATCAGGCCGGGGATCAGGTACTGGGTCCAGATCTCGCCGGTCAGGAACGGCTTCCACTTCGCCGCGGTGAGCTGCCCCTTCTCGTTGAACTTGGCGAGGACGAACCACAACACCAGGAGCAGCACGACGATGCTGCCCACGCCGACGGCGGTGTACAGGCGCTTGGCCCGCGGGCCGGGCGCGTCGAACAGAACGCTGCTGTTGCTCATCGCTTCACCGCCAGCCGCTTGGACATCGAGGTGAACAGCACGCCGACCGGCAGCGTCAGGATGACGAAGCCGACCGCGAAGATGCCGAAGACCACGAAGATCACGTCGGGCCGGTTCTCCATCATCACCTTCATCACCGCGGAGGCCTCGGTCACGCCGATCACGGAGGCGACCGTAGAGTTCTTGGTCAGCGCGATCAGCACGTTGCCCAGTGGGGCGATCGCACCGCGGAACGCCTGCGGGAGGACGACGTACCGCAGCGTCTTCAGGAACGGCAGGCCGATCGCCCGGGCCGCTTCGGCCTGGCCGAGAGGCACGGTGTTCACGCCGCTGCGGATCGCCTCGGCCACGAACGACGCGTGGTAGACCGACAGGCCGAGGACGGCGAGCCGGAAGTTGTTGTCGGTGATGAAGGTGTTCGAGTCCTTGTTCGCCAGCGAGACGCCCAGCTGCAGGAACAGCCCGAGGTTGCAGAACACGATGACCAGGGTCAGCGGGGTGTTCCGGACGATGTTCACGTAGGCGGAGCCGATCACCTGCAGCACCCGGACCGGGGAGACCCGCATCACCGCCACCACGGTGCCGATCACGAGAGCGAAGAACGCCGACAGCAGCGTGAGGTAGATGGTCGTCCGGAAGGCTTGCAGACCGTCGTACTCGACGAAGAACTCCGAAATCACGTCCATGTTTCTCCAGCTGGGAACGAGGTGGAGATCAGCACGCCGGGGAGAGACCGCGCGAGCGGCCTCTCCCCGGCGATGTCAGATCAGGCGCAGGCGTCGAAGGTCTTCGGCGGGTTCGTCGCCGGGTCGAGCTTCAGCCCGGACGACCCCAGGTTCTTGTCGAAGGCCTTCTGCCACTCGCCGGAGTCGACCATCTTCTTCAGCGCGTCGTTGACCTTGGTGCAGGTCTCGGTGTCGCCCTTCTTCAGGCCGACGCCGTACCGCTCGGTCGAGAACGTCTTGCCGACCACCTTGAACTTGCCCTGGTTGGCCGCCTGCGAGGCGTAGCCGGCCAGGATGGTGTTGTCGGTGGTCACCGCGTCGATCGCGCCGGCGCCGAGCGCCTCCACGCACTTGGAGTAGGTGTCGTACTCCTGCAGCTGCACGGTCTTAGCGAACTTGTCCTTGACCTTCTGCGCCGAGGTCGAGCCGGTCACCGAGCACAGCTTCTTGCCGTTCAGCGTCTCCGGACCGGTGATATCGGTGTTGTCGGCCTTGACCAGCAGGTCCTGGCCGGCGGTCAGGTACGGACCGGCGAAGGACACCTTCTCCTTGCGCTTGTCGGTGATCGAGTAGCTCGCGAAGATCATCTTGACCTGGCCGTTGGCCAGCAGCGTCTCGCGCTGGGCCGACGGGGACTCCTTGAACGTGATGTCCTCGTTGTAGCCGAGCTCCTTGGCGACGTACTTCGCGACGTCGACGTCCATGCCGGTGTAGTTCGCGCCTTCCTTCAGGCCGATACCGGGCTGGTCGAACTTGATACCGATGGTGACCTTCTCGCCACCGCTGGAGCCCGCGACCGAGTCGGAGCCCGAGTCGTCGCCGCAAGCGACCAGTCCGGTCGCGGCCAAGCCCGCGATGCCGAGGGCAGCGATGATTCGCTGTCGCATGTCATTTCCTCCGTATGTATCGGTACTGCTGGGAACGGCGCGAACGGTCAGTGGGTGAGGATCTTCGAGAGGAAGTCCTGCGCCCGCTTGGTCTGCGGATCGGTGAAGAACTTCTCCGGCTCGGCTTCCTCGACGATCTGACCGTCGGCCATGAAGACGACCCGGTTGGCCGCCCGGCGGGCGAAGCCCATCTCGTGGGTGACCACGACCATCGTCATGCTCTGGCCGGCCAGGTCGACCATCACGTCGAGGACCTCTTTGATCATCTCCGGGTCCAGGGCCGAGGTCGGCTCGTCGAACAGCATCACCTTGGGATCCATCGCCAGGGCGCGGGCGATCGCCACCCGTTGCTGCTGGCCACCGGACAGCTGCGCCGGATACTTGTCGGCCTGGGCGGTGACGCCGACGCGGTCGAGCAGACCGCGGGCCTTCTCGTCCGCCTCGGCCTTGGACAGACCGCGCACCTTCGTGGGACCGAGGGTGACGTTCTGCAGGATCGTCTTGTGCGCGAACAGGTTGAACGACTGGAACACCATGCCGACGTCGGCGCGCAGCTTGGCCAGGGCCTTGCCCTCGCTGGGCAGCGGCTGCCCGTCGAGTGTGATGCTGCCGTCGTCGATCGGTTCCAGCCGGTTGATCGCGCGGCAGAGCGTGGACTTTCCGGACCCGGACGGACCGATCACCACGACGACCTCGCCCTTGACGATGGACAGGTTGATGTCCTTCAGGACGTGCAGCTCGCCGAAATGTTTGTTGACCCCGGTCAGCGCGACCAGACCGGTTTTCGTCAAGGTACCGGAATCGCTCATGGCCCAGAACCTAGCGGAGCCTAGGGTTCGGTCGCAGCGCTGGGCGGTTCCACGGTGGTAACGATCTGCAATAACCGGCGCGTACTGTGATCGAGGACTCACAGGCTGTCCACCTGTATTACTGCCCGATGTGAACCGGTCAGGCGGGACCCGTCAGGTGACGATTCCGTAGTCGCGAATCTTGCGGTAGATGGTCGCCCGCGACATCCCCAGCGCGGCCGCCGCGGCCTGCTTGTCGCCGTCGTACATCGACAGCGCGTCGACGATCGCGTCCCGCTCCAGCGCCTCGATCGGCGTCAACTGCCGACGGGTCGTGGCCCGGCACTCGGGTGGCAGGTCGGCCAGCTCGACCACGCCGGACCGGCGTCGCCTGGCGACCGCCGTGAGTACGGCGCGTAGGTGAGTGATGTTGCCCGCCCACGGCAGCCGCATCAACTGGTTCATCGTCGTGGTGGAGAAGGTGAGGTCGCTGACGCCGGACTTGGCCAGCAGCGATCGGACCAGCGCCGGAATGTCTTCGAGATGGTGCCGTAGCGGAGGTACTTCGACGGTCCGGGGGAAGAACGCCAGCAGTTGGTCGGCGATCTCGGACCGGTCCGCCGGCAGGGTGAGCGCGACCCAGGCGTCCCCGGCGATCGCGCCGTCGCGAACGTTCTGCAGTACGTCGGTGAGGCCGTAGAGGACCTCGCCGGTCAAGAGGTTGGCCCGCCGGATGATCAGGTCGGAACCGGATTCCAGCTCGGCTCGGGCCTCGGCCGGCAGGTCGTCGCCGGTCACCGCGGGATCGAGAACGGCCAGCCGCCGATCGGGGGACACGTGCCGGCGGACCGCGCGCAGCAGGGACAGCTTGCCCGCTCCCGGTTCGCCGTCGGCGATCAGCCACTCGGACCGGCGGCACGCGTCCAGCATCTCCTGGGTGACGTGCTGCCAGACCGCGCTGGACCCGGTCGTGCCAGGAACCAGCGGGGCACGGGCGGGTTGCTGACTGCGGGCCGGTGGCCGTTGCTCCTTGATCTGGATGACGCCGCCGGCCAGGGTGTCGCCGAGGAAGGTCGGCCGGTAGGCCAGCCGGGCGGTCGTCCCGCTGGGCAGGTCGGTCAGGATCACCAGCGGCTTCGTGCCACCCCGCGCGTCCCGGGTCCGGTCGATCAGCGCCGCCTGGTCGACGGCGTCGAACCGCGCCTGTGCGTAGGCGTTCATCATGAACACCTCGTCGCCGAGCGCGAGCACCGGGCCGCCGCTGTGCCGGCAGGCGGCGTAGTAGTCGCTCAGCAGCGCGTGGTCGAGCGCGTTCGCCTCCTCGACGACCCGTTCGTGGATACGGCGGGCCGCGAGCTTGGCGAACGACAGCAGGATCGAGTTCGAGTTCCGGGCCTGGGTGGTGATGTCCAGTACGCCGAGCAGGCCGCCGGTGACCGGATGGGTGATCGGCGCCCCGGCGCAGGAGAACATCCGCAGCTTGTCGTTGTAGTGCTCGGGCCCGTGAATCAGGATCGGTCCGCCCACCTCGAGCGCCGTACCGATCCCGTTGGTCCCGACCTCGGACTCGGCGTACTGGAATCCGGGCGCGAGGTCGACGGAGTCCAGCCGGCGCAGCAGGGACGGGTCGCCGCCGCGGCGGTCGAGGACGACGCCCTTCGCGTCGGTCAGGATGATGCAGACCGGCTCGTTGGTGAGCTCCGACGACAGCGCGTCGATGACCGGCCGGGCTGCCCGCATCAGCGTGGTCTCGCGGTCGATCCGGTCGAAGTACTTCGGGGCGGGGCGGTCGATGTCCACCTGGGACGCGTGTGAACGCTCCCATGAGACCCGGATCGGATCCCGGACCGGCTGTGCAGCGCCCATGGGTCGCCTCCTTCACGTCCGTCACCAGCGGAGTTCCCACCACGGTAGCCGCCCGCTGTGTGACCGCCATCTCACATTGAGACACGGACGCGGTCCCCGGACGGCTTTCATCCCTTCTTAACGCAGCCCGCCGTACCGCAGGAGCCGGGCCGAGAGCCGGCTCCCGATCATGGAGGCAGACATTGAGTAGGCAGAGTCTCACCAAGGCGCACGCCAAGATCACCGAGCTGTCGTGGGAACCGACCTTCGCGACCCCGGCGACCCGGTTCGGCACCGACTACACGTTCGAGAAGGCGCCGAAGAAGGACCCGCTGAAGCAGATCATGCGGTCCTACTTCCCGATGGAGGAGGAGAAGGACAACCGCGTGTACGGCGCCATGGACGGCGCCATCCGCGGCAACATGTTCCGCCAGGTGCAGCAGCGCTGGCTGGAGTGGCAGAAGCTGTTCCTGTCGATCATCCCGTTCCCGGAGATCTCCGCCGCCCGGGCGATGCCGATGGCGATCGACGCCGTACCGAACCCGGAGATCCACAACGGGCTCGCGGTGCAGATGATCGACGAGGTCAGGCACTCGACGATCCAGATGAACCTCAAGCGCCTGTACATGAACAACTACATCGACCCGGCCGGGTTCGACATGACCGAGAAGGCGTTCGCGAACAACTACGCGGGCACCATCGGCCGGCAGTTCGGCGAGGGGTTCATCACCGGTGACGCGATCACCGCCGCGAACATCTACCTGACCGTGGTCGCGGAGACCGCGTTCACCAACACGCTCTTCGTCGCGATGCCGGACGAGGCCGCGGCCAACGGCGACTACCTGCTGCCGACCGTCTTCCACTCGGTCCAGTCCGACGAGTCGCGGCACATCAGCAACGGCTACTCGATCCTGCTGATGGCACTCGCCGACGAGCGCAACCGGCCGCTGCTCGAGCGCGACCTGCGCTACGCATGGTGGAACAACCACTGCGTCGTGGACGCGGCGATCGGGACCTTCATCGAGTACGGCACGAAGGACCGCCGCAAGGACCGGGAGAGCTATGCGGAGATGTGGCGCCGGTGGATCTACGACGACTACTACCGCAGCTACCTGCTGCCGCTGGAGAAGTACGGGCTCACGATTCCGCACGACCTGGTCGAGGAGGCCTGGAAGCGGATCGTCGACAAGGGCTACGTGCACGAGGTCGCGCGGTTCTTCGCCACCGGCTGGCCGGTGAACTACTGGCGGATCGACGCGATGACCGACAAGGACTTCGAGTGGTTCGAGGAGAAGTACCCAGGCTGGTACTCGAAGTACGGCAAGTGGTGGGAGAACTACAACCGGCTCGCCTACCCCGGCAAGAACAAGCCGATCGCCTTCGAGGAGGTCGGGTACCAGTACCCGCACCGCTGCTGGACCTGCATGGTGCCGGCGCTGATCCGCGAGGACATGGTGGTCGAGAAGGTCGACGACCAGTGGCGCACGTACTGCTCGGAGACCTGCTACTGGACCGACGCGGTCGCCTTCCGCGGCGAGTACGACGGCCGCCCGACCCCCAACATGGGACGCCTGACCGGCTTCCGTGAGTGGGAGACCCTGCATCACAACAAGGACCTGGCCGACATCGTCCAGGACCTCGGGTACGTGCGTGACGACGGCAAGACGCTGATCGGCCAGCCGCACCTGGACCTGGACGACCCGAAGAAGATGTGGACCCTCGACGACGTCCGCGGCAACACGTTCATGAGCCCGAACGTGCTGCTGAACGAGATGTCCGACGCCGAGCGCGAAGCCCATGTGGCGGCGTACAAGGCGAACGGGACCACGGCGGCCTGAAGACCCCACCGAGCATCAGGAGGAGGCCGACATGGCCGACACCCACCGGATCCGCTTCGAACCGGTCGACATCGAGATGGACGTCACCGAGGACGACAAGATCCTCGACGCGGCGTTCCGGCAGGGCATCCACCTGATGCACGGCTGCAAGGAGGGGCAGTGCTCCGCCTGCAAGTCGTACGTCCTGGACGGTGACCTGCAGATGGAGCGCTACTCCACCTTCGCATGCAACGACGCCGAGGTGGCCGAGGGCTACGTGCTGCTCTGCCGGGCGCACGCCTTCAGCGACTGCACGATCGAGCTGCTCAACTACGACGAGGACGAGTTGCTCGGCGGCGTTCCGATCCAGACCGTGACCGCCCGGGTCCTGGCGATCGAACCGGTCACCCGCGACATCGTCTCGCTCCGGCTGAAGACGGAGCAGGCGTTCGAGTTCAGGCCGGGTCAGTACGTCGACATCACCATTCCCGGCACCGACGACCACCGCTCGTTCTCGATGGCGACCACCCAGTCGACGCCGGACGAGCTCGAGTTCCTGATCAAGAAGTACCCGGGCGGCCAGTTCTCGGCCCTGCTCGACGGCGAGCTCGCGGTCGGCGACGAACTGTCGCTGACCGGGCCGTACGGCTCGTCGACCCTGAAGGACGGCCATGTGCTGCCGGTCGTGTGCGTGGCCGGCGGGGCCGGGATGGCTCCCATCCTGTCCATCCTGCGGCACCTGCGGGAGACCGGCAGCACGCGTCCGGTCCGCTTCTACTACGGCGCTCGTACGGCGGCCGACCTGTTCTACCTCGAGGCGATCAAGGAACTCGGTGCGGAGCTCACCGGCTTCGAGTTCGTCGCCTGCCTGTCCGAGTCGGCTCAGGACGCGGACGGGCTGAAGGTCGAGGAAGGCAACGTCACGGAGATCGTCGAACGGCGGGAGGCCGAGCTGCACCGCAGCGAGGTCTACCTGTGCGGGCCACCCCCGATGGTCGACGCCGCCCTGGCGTTGCTGGAGGCAAGCAACGTGCCGAAGGACCAGGTCTTCTACGACAAGTTCACCAGCCCAGCGACTACCGATGGAGTCTGAGATGACAGAAACCAAGCAACGCAGCTTCCCGAAGATCGAGTTCACCGACTCCGAGGCCGGCGCGCTGGAGTTCCCCAGCTCGCAGAGCCGGTCGTACAACTACTACAAGCCGGCCAAGCTGCGCGCGACGATGTACGAGGACGTCACGGTCGACGTGCAGCCGGACCCGGAGCGGCACCTGAGCCAGGGCTGGATCTACGGCTTCGGCGACGGTCCCGGCGGCTACCCGAAGGAGTGGACCGCCGCGAAGTCCTCGAACTGGCACGCCTTCCTCGACCCGAACGAGGAGTGGAACCAGACGATCTACCGGAACAACTCCGCGGTCGTCCGGCAGGTCGACCTCGGCCTGCAGAACGCCAAGCGGGCCCGGGCGTACGACGCCTGGAACCCGGCCTGGCTGAAGTTCGTCGAGCGCAATCTCGGCGCCTGGATGCACGCCGAGAACGGTCTCGCCCTGCACGTGTTCACGAGCATCCAGCGGTCCGGTCCGACCAACATGATCAACACCGCAGTGGCCGTCAACGCCGCCCACAAGATGCGGTTTGCCCAGGACCTCGCCCTGTTCAACCTCGACCTGTCCGAGGCCGACGTACCGTTCGACGGCGCGGCCCACAAGGAGGTCTGGAAGAGCGCGCCGGAGTGGCAGCCGACGCGTGAGGTGGTCGAGCGGCTGACCGCCGTCGGCGACTGGTGCGAGCTGCTGTTCGCCACCAACATCGTGTTCGAGCAGCTGGTCGGGTCGCTGTTCCGCACCGAGCTGGTGATGCAGATCGCGGCCCGCAACGGCGACTACATCACGCCGACCATCGTCGGCACCGGCGAGCACGACTATGACCGCGACCTCGGCTACAGCCGCAACCTGTTCCGGCTGCTGACCCGGGACGCCGAGTTCGGCGAGAGCAACAAGGTGCTGTTCGGCGAGTGGCTCGCGACCTGGGTGCCGCGCTGCCTCGACGCCGCGCACGCGCTGCAGCCGATCTGGTCGCAGCCGGCCGACAAGTCGGTCACGTTCGCGGACAGCCTGGACGCGGCCAAGCAGAAGTTCCGTTCCCTGCTCGAGGATCTCGGGCTCGACACTCCGAAGGAGCTGGACCAGTGAGCATGCAGTTCGGATCTGCCGCCGAGTTCTCCAACAAGACCGGTGTGACCCTGATGAACACGCCGATCGGCCGCGTCGTCGCCCAGGTGATGGGCGCCAAGGACGGCGTCGAGCTGACCGAGTACCCGTCGATGATCCGCGTCGACGGCACCGGGTTGCTCGACTTCGACTACGCCGAACTGTCCGACGCGCTCGGGATGGAGTTCGACGGCTCGGTGTTCGAGGAGATCTCCTCCACGCACTACGGCCGGATGGTGCACCTCGACGACAAGACCATCCTGTTCGCCAGCCCCGAGGACGCCGCCGAGTACATCGGTTTCGACCTCACCACGAAGTGAGGCCGCATGTACGAGAAGAACGGTGAGAAGTTCTACATCGTCGACGCCCACATCGCGCTGTGGGACGCCCGGGCGGAGAACCAGCGCAACATCCACGGCAAGCAGTTCATCGACTGCTTCTACGACTACCACAAGAACCTCAGCCCCGAAGAGGTCGTCTGGGACTACGACACCTACACGTACTACGGCGGCCAGCGCCTGCTGAAGGACCTGTTCGAGGACGGGTACGTCGACCACGCGATCTTCCAGCCGGCCATCCTGAACGACTTCTACAAGCGGGGTTTCGGCCAGACCGAGGACGCCCTCGCGCTGACCCGGGCGAACCCCGGCAAGCTCACCTACAACCACGCGTGGGACCCGCGCCACGAGGAGGCCGGCCTCGAGCAGCTCCGCAAGGACGCCGACCGGATGGGGCTGAAGGGCGTCAAGCTCTACACCGCCGAGTGGCACGGCGACTCCCGCGGCTACAAGCTCGACAGCCCGTGGTCGCGCCGCTATCTCGAGGAGTGCCTGAAGCTCGGGATCAAGAACATCCACGTGCACAAGGGCCCCACCATCCGGCCGCTGGACCGGGACGCGTTCGACGTCGCGGACATCGACCAGGTGGCGACCGACTACACCGACCTGAACTTCATCGTCGAGCACGTCGGCCTGCCCCGGCTGGAGGACTTCTGCTGGATCGCCACCCAGGAGCCCAACGTGTACGGCGGTCTGGCGGTGGCGATGCCGTTCATCCACACCCGGCCGAAGTACTTCGCGCAGATCATCGGGGAGCTGCTCTACTGGATCGGCGAGGACCGGATCCTCTTCTCGTCGGACTACGCGCTCTGGACGCCGAAGTGGCTGGTGGAGAAGTTCGTCGACTTCCAGATCCCGGCGGACCTGACCGAGTACGCGCCACTGACCGTCGAGCAGAAGAAGAAGATCCTCGGGCTGAACGCGGCCGGCCTGTACGACCTCGACGTACCCGAGGGGCTCCGGCTTCCCGCTGACGCCGGATCGCGGGAAGAAGCCGTGGCGTCATGATCACGGTCGCGGTGTCGCTGGAGGCCGGCGTCGCGGCGGCGCTCGCGACCGTCGTCGACCCCGAGCTGGACCAGCCGATCACGGAGCTGGGCTTCGTCCGGTCGGTCCGGATCGACGACGCCGGTGTGACCGTCCATCTCCGGTTGCCGACCTCGTTCTGCGCGCCCAACTTCGCCTACCTGATGGCATCCGACGCGGTCGACGCCCTGCGTCGGGTGCCGGAGGTGGGCACGGTGACGGTACTGCTCGACGATCACCACGACTCGGACAAGATCAACGCCGGTCTGGCCGCGGACGCGGGCTATGTCGGCACGTTCGGATCCGAGGCCGAGCAGGACCTGGACGAGCTACGGCGGATCTTCCAGCGCAAGGCGCACGCCGCGGCGATGGAGCGGTGCGTGATGGCGTTGCTCCGGTCCACCAGTACCACCGTCGACCAGCTGTCCGGGCTCACCCTCGGCCAGCTGGTCGGTGGCCCGCACAAGGAGGCACTGCTCCGGCGGCGGACCGACATCGGACTCGGCATCCGGCCGGACGATCTGGTGCTGGTCGACGACGACGGCGTACCGGTGCCGTCCGAGGCGATACCGATGCGGCTGCGGTTCGCGAAGGCGGTCCGGATCTCCGTCGAGGGCAACGCGCATTTCTGCCGCGGCCTGCTGGCCACCCGGTACGACGACGAGCCGGGCGGCCTGATCACCAATACGAGGAGGACGAAATGAGAGCCGTGCAAGTAGTCGGCTATCACACCAAGCTTCAGCTCACTGACATCCCGGAGCCGGAGATCACCGGGCCGCTCGACGTCGTCGTCCGGATCGGGGGAGCGGGGGTCTGCCGGACCGACCTTCACATCCTGGAAGGGCAGTGGGCGGAGAAGAGCGGCGTACGGCTCCCGTACACGATCGGCCACGAGAACGCCGGCTGGGTCCATGCGGTCGGCGACGCCGTCACCAACGTGGCGGTCGGCGACAAGGTGATCCTGCATCCGCTGATCACCTGCGGACTCTGCCGGGCCTGCCGGTCCGGTGACGACGTGCACTGCGAGGCTTCGGCGTTCCCGGGCATCGACACCGACGGTGGATACGCCGAATATCTGCGCACCACCGCTCGGAGTGTCGTCAAGATCGACGACGCGCTCGAGCCGGCCGATGTCGCGGCGCTCGCGGATGCCGGGCTGACCGCGTACCACGCGGCGGCGAAGGCGGCGCGGGCGCTCAGGCCGGGCAACGTCTGCGTGATGATCGGCGCGGGCGGGCTGGGGCACATCGGGATCCAGGTGATGAAGGCGATCTCGGCGGCGACCGTGGTCGTTGTCGACCGCAACAAGGCCGCGCTCGACCTGGCCGTCGAGATCGGCGCCGATCACGGAATCGTTGCCGATGGCACCCAGGTCGAGCAGGTCCGGGAGCTCACCGGCGGCGCCGGTGCGGAGGCGGTGATCGACTTCGTCGGCGAGGGCGGTGCCACTGCTGACGGGGTCGCGATGCTGCGGCGGGCCGGCAACTACTACGTCGTCGGGTACGGCGAGAACCTCGACGTACCGACCATCGACGTCATCTCCACCGAGATCAACTTCCTCGGGAACCTGGTCGGCTCCTACAACGACCTGCAGGACCTGATGGAGCTCGCGGCCCAGGGCAAGGTCGCGCTGCACACCACGAAGTACCCGCTGGCCGAGTTCCAGCAGGCCCTCGACGACCTCGACCACGGCAAGGTCCGCGGCCGGGCGATCCTCATTCCCTGACGTGTAAGGAGGCTGACCATGGCGAAGGAACTGCGGTTCAACACGGACGCGCGGCGGTTGCTCGAGTCCGGCGTGAACGCGCTCGCGGACGCGATCAAGGTGACGCTCGGGCCGAAAGGCCGCAACGCGGTGCTGGAGAAGCTGACCGGCCCGCCGACGATCACCAACGACGGCGTCACCATCGCTCGCGAGATCCAGCTGCGCGAACCCTTCGCCAACATGGGCGCGCAACTGGTCAAGGAAGTCGCGATGAAGACCAACGGGGTGGTCGGCGACGGCACCACCACGGCCACCGTGCTGGCCCAGGCGATGGTCCGCGAAGGCCTCCGCGAGGTCGACGCGGGCGCCAACCCGATGCGGGTCCGGCGCGGGATCGAGCAGACCGTTCCGGTGGTGATCGAGACGCTGCGGGAGTGGGCGGTCGAGGTCCGCGGCCGCGACGAGCTGCGGCACATCGCGACGCTGGCGGCCAGTGACGACGAGGTGATCGGCGCGGTGATCGCGGACGCGGTCGACTGGGTCGGCCGCAACGGCGTCGTCACCACCGAGGAGTCGGACACGCTCGGGATGTCGGTCGAGGTGGTCGACGGCATCGAGTTCGACCACGGCTACGTGTCGGCCTACATGGTCACCGACCGGGAACGGATGGAGACCGTCTACGACCACCCGGTGATCCTGCTGACGAACAAGAAGATCACCCAGGTGCAGGAGATCATGCCGGCCGTCGAGGTGGCGCAGCGCGCCGAGCGGCCCCTCGTCGTCCTCGCCGAGGAGGTCGACGGGCCGGCGCTGCAACTGCTGGTCGGCGGCAACATGCACAACACGATGCGCTCGGTCGTCGTCCGGGCGCCCGGCTTCGGGCACCGCCGGATCGCCGAGCTGGAGGATCTCGCCACCGCGCTCGGCGGTTCGGTGATCGCGAAGGACACCGGGCTCGACCTGTCCGACGTGAGCCGTGAGCACCTTGGGTCCTGTGACCGGATCACCATCACTGAGGATTCCACGACGATCGTGGGCGGGCACGGGGACACGTCACTGGTGGAGGCGCGGATCTCCCAGCTGGAGAAGCAGTTCGAGCGGGCCAAGATCGAGGCCGACCAGGACAGCCTGCAGCTGCGGATGGCCCGGCTGGCCGGCAAGGTCGCGGTGATCCGGGTCGGGGGCGCGACCAGTGTCGAGCTGAAGGAGCGGATGCTGCGGGTTGAGGATTCGCTGGCCGCGACCCGGGCCGCGCTCGAGGAAGGTGTGGTGGCCGGCGGTGGGACCGTCCTGGTCCAGGCGCAGGCCGTGCTGTCGAAGCTGGAGCTGTCCGGCGACGAGGCGATCGGCCGCGAGGTGGTCCGGCGTGCACTGCCGGAACCGCTGCGGTGGATCGCGATCAACGCCGGGTACGACGGCGACGAGGTGGTGGCGCGGGTCGCCGAGCTGCCGAACGGGCACGGCTTCAACGCGCTCACCGGCCAGTACGCCGACCTGGTGGAGGACGCGGTGATCGACCCGCTCAAGGTCACCCGGGCTGCGCTGGAGAGCGCGGCCTCGATCGCGGCGCTGTTGATCACCACCGAGACCGCGGTCGTCGAGGAGATCCTCGGCAACCCCGGCGCGATCATGGCGCCCGGCTTCGGCGATCTCGCCGAGGGCATGGTCCGCCCGTCCAACATCTATTGAGAGGAGCGTGCCATGGGCGACCGACGGCACCAGTTGCTGGAGACCTTTCTGTTCCGAGTCCTCGGCGTCGGCCTCGACGAGGTGCACGCGGAGGCCGTCGTACTCGCGCAGGGGCTCAGCGACCGGCTCGAGGAGCTGATCGACGCCGCGCTCGGATACCCGACCCGGGACCCGCACGGGGTGCCGATCCCGCCCAAGGCGCGCGTGGACGCATGATCGAACCGACCTCGCCGCAGCTCGCCACCGCGGCCCGCACCTTCGGGCTGTTGCTGGCGCCGGTCCGGCTGCATCTGGTCGCATTGGCGAGCTGCGGTGAGTACGACGTCGGCACGCTGGCCGCCCGGGTGGGCGTCAGCGTGCCGACGGCGAGTCAGCACCTGGCCAAGCTGCGACTGGCCGGCCTGGTCAGCGCCCGGCGGGAGGGCCGCCGGCAGTTCTACACCGTCGACGACCCGCACGTGATCGCGCTGGTCGAGCAGATCTTCCAGCACGTCGCCCCCGACGGCTCCCTCGCGCCGGATCCGCCCCGGCAGCAGTCTCTCCCGGACCGGCAGCCGGCGGTCTCCGGTCCGGGAGGCAGCCTCGTCAGTGGCTTGGCCGGCCACCGCAGCAGCCGCCGGCAGCGAGTGCCGTCGCCGCAGGCGGCTCCTTGACCGCGGCCTCCACATCGGCGAGCATCCGCTGCCGCGCGGCCGGGGAGATCACCCGGCCGCGCGTGACGACCGAGTGGATCTTCCGGGTGTTCCGGATGTCCGTCAGCGGGTCCGCATCCAGTACGACGAGGTCCGCGATCTTCCGTGGTTCCACCGAGCCAAGGTCCGCGGTCAGCCCGAGGAACCTGGCCGGCTCGACGGTGGCGGCGTACAGGGCCTGGCGTGGGGTGGCGCCGGCCGTCACCAGGTGCTCGAGCTCCTCGTGCAGGGCGAAGCCGGGGACGGAGTACGGCGTACCCGTGTCGGTGCCGGCCAGGATCGGGACGTCGTGGGCGAGCAGTTCACGGACGAACCGCTGCCGCCACGCCCACATCTGGCGCTGGTGCGAGATCTCCTCGGCCGTCCGGTTGGCGGCGTACAGGTTCTCCATCACGTAGTCGTAGGTGCCGATCGAGTCGGCGCTCAGGTACTTGGCGAGCGCGGGATCGAGCCGGGTGTAGTCGGGCTGGTCGAGGACGTTGTGCATGGTCAGCGTCGGCGTCACCCGGGTGCGGTTGCGACGCAGGGTCCCGAAGACGTCCGCGGCCCGGGCCGGGCTGTAGGTGTTCGCGGCGATCCACTCGATCGGGTGCAGTTGCCGGAACCAGGCGTTGTAGTCACCGGTGTTCACGCTGATCGCGCGGACCATCCGCCGTACCTCGGCCTCGCGAGTGGAGACGGACAGGCCGAGGGAATGGATGTGCTCGATGCTGCGCTGGCCGGCGTTGCTGACCTCCTTCGAGGTGAGCTCGTCGGGTCCGTGGCCGTGGACGGTCAGGCCGACCTTGCGGGCCTCGTCGACGATAGCGGCGTACGCCGTCTTGTTCAGGCGCGAGTACACCTTGACGAAGTCGGCGCCCTCGGCCTTGACCTGGCGTACGGCGGCTCGCGCGGTGGCCGCATCGTCGACGACCAGGACGTGCAGGAGATTCGGGTCCCACAGGGTCGGGTCGCCGTCGATGATCTGGCTGGCCACGATCATCCGCGGGCCGAGCAGCGTGCCGGCGTCGATCCGGTCGCGCCAGTCGTAGAGCATCGGGTTGGAGGCGGCCATCTCGCGGACCATGGTCAGGCCGTTGGCGAGGTACAGCGGGGGAGACACCCGCTCGTCGCCGAGGCTGTGGACATGCATGTCGGCGAGTCCCGGGATGACGTACTTGCCGGTGGCGTCGATCACGGTCGCGCTGCGCGGGACGGGGAGCCGGCCGACGCCGATGATCCGGTCGCCGCTGATCAGGACGGTCTGGTTGCGATCCCGGCGGCCGGTGGCGACGTCGATCACGGTGGCGTTGGTCAGGGCGGTGATCCGCGTCGAGGGCTTCGCCGAGGCGGTGGCGGTGCCGATGGAGAAGGAACCGCCGGCGATCACGGCGGCGCCGGCGGCGGTACGGGCGAGGAACTGACGGCGAGAACTGTTCATGCCCCTCACTATTCTCGCCGGGCGTGCGCCGGTCAGGGGTTACAGGCAGCCGGTCCCCGGTAGGGAAATGTCTACCAAGCCACCCTGCGGGGGCTGGGGCACGCATCTCCGCCGCTCAGGCGGCACCTCGCTGCGTTGGAGGAGCAGCCACGATGAAACCCCGCATCGAGGCGGCTCCTCCGCCTTGCGATGCGCTCGCCTGAACGACGGAGCTACGCACCCCAGCCCCCGCAGGGTGGCTCACGTACTCTTGGTGGCTGTCATGCGTACTTATGAGGTCCGCACCTACGGGTGCCAGATGAACGTCCACGACTCCGAGCGGCTGCGCGGCCTGCTGGAGGACGCGGGTTATGTCCGCGCGCCCGAGGGAGACCAGGCCGATGTGGTCGTCTTCAACACCTGCGCGGTCCGGGAGAACGCCGACAACAAGTTGTACGGCAACCTCGGCCACCTGGCGCCGGTGAAGGCGAAGAAGCCCGACCTGCAGATCGCCGTCGGCGGTTGCCTGGCGCAGAAGGACAAGGCGTCGATCGTCCGCAAGGCGCCGTGGGTCGACGTGGTCTTCGGGACGCACAACATCGGCTCGCTGCCGGTGCTGCTGGAGCGGGCCCGGGTGGAGCAGGAGTCGCAGGTCGAGATCCTCGAGTCGCTCGAGGTGTTCCCGTCGACGCTGCCGACCCGGCGCGAGTCGCCGTACTCGGCCTGGGTGTCGGTGAGCGTCGGCTGCAACAACACCTGCACGTTCTGCATCGTGCCGGCGTTGCGCGGCCGGGAGAAGGACCGGCGGCCGGGCGACGTCCTGGCAGAGGTCGAGGCGCTGGTCGCCGAGGGCGTCCTCGAGGTGACCCTGCTCGGCCAGAACGTGAACTCGTACGGCGTGGAGTTCGGCGACCGTTACGCGTTCTCGAAGCTGCTCCGGGCCTGCGGCGGCATCGACGGCCTGGAGCGGGTCCGGTTCACGTCGCCGCATCCGCGGGACTTCACCGCGGACGTGATCGAGGCGATGGCCGAGACGCCGAACGTGATGCCCTCGCTGCACATGCCACTGCAGTCCGGTTCGGACCGTGTGCTGAAAGCGATGCGGCGCTCGTACCGGCGTGATCGGTACCTTCGCATTATCGAAGACGTCCGCGCGGCGATGCCGGAGGCCGCCGTCACGACCGACATCATCGTCGGGTTCCCGGGGGAGACCGAGGAGGACTTCCAGGGCACGCTCGACGTGGTTCGGCAGGCGCGGTTCGCGGGGGCGTTCACCTTCCAGTACTCCAAGCGTCCTGGTACGCCGGCCGAGTCGATGGAGGATCAGGTCCCGCGCGACGTCGTCCAGGATCGGTACGAGCGGCTGGTCGCGTTGCAGGACGACGTGGCCTGGGACGAGAACAAGGCGATCGTCGGTCGGTCGCTCGAGGTGCTCGTCGCCGAGGGGGAGGGGCGCAAGGACGCCGCGACCCATCGGCTCAGCGGGCGGGCCCGCGACAACCGCCTCGTCCACTTCGCGCTCCCCGAAGGCGTCGAGACGCCACGGCCGGGCGACCTGGCCACGGTTGAGGTCACCTACGCCGCACCCCACCACCTGGTCGCGGATGTCTTCGGCGCCGTACGCCGTACTCGCGCCGGCGACGCGTGGGAGCGCGCGCAGGACGCACCGGCCGCCACGCCTGGCGTGATGCTGGGCATGCCAACGGTTGGCGCCAAACCTCTGGAACCGGCGGCCGGGGGCTGCCAGGTCGGATGACGGCCGAGCGGCCGGGCTCTTCCCTCCTGCCTGCTGATGCCGAGCCGTTTGCTGCCGGGCGGGATGCCGACGTCTACGCCATCGACGACCGGTGGGTGCTGCGCCGCTACCGCGACGGGTACCCGGTGCGGGACGAGGCGGACTTCATGCGCCACGTCGCGAAGTACGACTACCCGGTCCCGGCGGTGCGTGAGGTCGTCGGTCCGGACATGGTGATCCAGCGGCTGAACGGCCCGACCCTCGCCGACGCGGCGATCGCCGGTGACCTCAACGGGACCGAACTCGGCGAGATCCACGCCGACCTCCACCGCCGGCTGCACGCGATCCCCGCACCGAGCGGCACCGCGGGCCGGGTCGTTGTCCACGGCGATCTGCATCCGCTCAACGTCATCGCCACCGACGACGGCCCGGTCGTGATCGACTGGCGCAACGCGGTGGAAGGCCTGGCGGAGTTCGACATCGCGATGACGGCGATCATCTGCGCCCAGGTCGCGCTCGACCCGTCCTTCGAGGCGCTGAGCCCGCTCGTCCGCGAAGCCCTCGGCGCCTACCTCGCCAACTCCATCGACCCCACGCCAGGCCTCGCCGACGCCCTGGCCGAACGAGGCCGCAACGTCACCCTGACCCCGGAGGAACTGGCCCTCCTCCCCGCCCAGGAAGCCCTCATCCGCTCGTATCTCTAGCACCACGCGTGGTGGGCTTGGACTGCGTCCGTTGGGTTTGCACAGTCCTCTCGTTCCCGTGGCTGCGCCCCGGCCCAACTCCATCCAGCCGACACCACCCCGCCCCACCGCACAGCAGCCCGGCGGCCGGCTGCCCGGCTGCCGCGCGCCGTGCGATCGGCCACTTTGTGCACGAGATCCGTACGGCGCCAGCCCTGGCGTACGGATCTGGTGCACAAAGTCGACCCTGGCAGTCGTCCACGGATCCGATCCGGCCGGCCGGATCGGCGGGGCGGATCTGGGCCACTCACCAAGTAGGCGGCGCTGGCCGGTCACGCTCAGGCCTGTGCCGGTGATGGCCTGGCGGTGGGGTTGGTGAGTGCCCCAGGTCCGCACGAGCGGCGATCCGGGCAGACCGGTCTCGACACCGCAAGGACCGATCACCCACGGAAACGACACAAGGGCCGCTATTACTTGTCCAAGCCCACCTAGAAGGTGTCCCACGCCCCGACAGGTGGCGGCCGGGACTAGGCGTTGAGGAACTGTGACGGTTTGAGGGCGTGGGTGACGATGCGGAGTTCGCCGAGGTGGCCGGCGAATGCTTGCTCGATCACGTTGGCGTAGTGGTTCGCGCCCAGGAGCCACGGGGTGCCGGCAGTCGCGAGCCCGTCGGACGGGGGTCGCCGGATTACGCAGCAGCGGCGCTGAGTCGACGTACAACGTGCTGTGCCGGCCGTCGTTGACGACAGCGAGGTGGAACCACTGACCGGCGACCTGCTCGTGGCCCCAGTTGGTGAAGGTGTCGTTGCGGTCGAGTGGGTACACGGCCCACTGCAGTTGGCGTCCGCCGGAGAAGGCGAGGTTGACCACCGGCTCCGACGGGTCGCTGCCGGTCTTCCCCGCGTCGGCGCCCGTTCCCATCCGGCTCAGCAGACCCTGCCACGAGTGGTCCGCACCGTCGTCGGTCAGCTTCACGAACGCCTCGATCGTGTAGCCCTTGGTGAACGTCATCGCGTTGAGCGGCGCGTTGTCCGCCGTCCGCAGATACCCGCCGCGCGCCGGGTTCTTGCCGCTGGCAAACAACCAGCTGGCATGCCCGGGCTGGTCCGGATGGAACTCGGCAGTCGCCGTCGGCGCGTCGCCGCCCAACTGCACGCGGGTCAGATGGTTGCCCTGGCCCGAGTGGTCGATCACCTGGTTGGTGACCGGCCCGTCGAAGCGCCAGTACGCCGCTGTGCCGGGGATGACGAGTTGAGCGGCCGGCCGGGCCGGGCGGACCGGGACCGGAGCGAACCCGGCGAACCGCTCGGCGAAGTCGATCGGGATGCTGAACCGGTTGGTGTCGTCGGTCAGCTCGATGTCACCCTCGGCCAGCTCGTTGCGTCGCGCCGGGTCCTGGTCGAGGATCCACGGCGCGAAGGTCTCGACGTCGATCGTGTTCCGGGCGAGGTCGAAGTGGTAAAGCCGGATCATGCCGGACCCGCCGTAGTACCGGTCCTGATAGTTGGTCAGGTGCAGATGCACGTCGTGGCCGGCGGCGTTCTGCCGGACCACCCGGCCGGGCGGCCAGAAGTGGCCGTTGAGGGTGAGGAAGATCTGGTCGCTGTCCTTCACCAGTTGGTCCCAGACCCGGTTCCCGTGGTCGGTGAAGTACGCGACCGGGTTGCCGTGGTCGGCGTTCACCAGCTCGTGCGTGGTGAGGATGACGGGCAGCCGCGGGTGCTTGGCGATGACGTCGCGCGCCCACGCGAAGCTCGTGTCCGACGGCCGCCAATCCATTGCCAGCAGCAACCACTGCCGTCCGGCCGCCCGGAAGACGTGGTACGAGTTGTAGCCGTTCGCCGTCGAGCCGCCGTACGTCGCCATCCGCCGGAACCGCTCCGGCGGGAAGGTGTCCAGGTACGGCGACGGGCCGCGGGTGTCGTCCTTCGACGCGTCGATGTCGTGGTTGCCGGCCAGCACGCTGTACGGGAACCGGGCCCGGTCGAGGATCCCGAAGACCGGGTCGGCCTGGGCGAACTCCATCGCCAGCGCGTTCTCCACCACGTCGCCGAGGTGCGCGATGAACACGATGTTGTCGGCTGCCCGCTGCTCGATCAGATACTCGAAGCTCGCACTCAGCGGCGCCGGGTCCCCGCGATCCTGATCGAACTGATATTGCGTATCCGGTACGACGGCCAGCGTGAAGCGCGGGTGCTCCGTGTCGATCCGTCCCGCCGTCTTGCTCGCCGTACCGACCGCCGTCGAGCCCTTGCTGGATGCCGCGGCATTCCCGGTGGTGAGCACACCGGGCGCGATCACCGCACCTGCCCCAAGCGCTCCCGCCTGCAACAGCCGCCGCCGGCTCGTCCCGTCGCCCTGCTGACCCATCGCCGCCTCCAAAGCTCGCTGACACCGCAGCGAACTCTAAAGCGGTCTATCCCCGCGATCGATGAACACGAGGCGAACCCTGGGGGCAGAAGTCAGAACCCGTGCGCGATCACCGCAGGCAGTCCGTCACCGGCGATCCCCGCCAGCACCCGAGCCTCATGCGGCACCACCGGATCGGGCAACTTGTCCAACGAGAACCAGTCCAACCCATCCGCCTTGTCCGGCTCCATCAACCGCGGCTCACCCGACCACCGAGTCGTCAGGAAGAAGAAGTCCACCCGCTCGTCAATCGGATCCCCGTTACCGCCAGTCCGATGCATCGCGGTCACCGGCACGAGATCACCCGGATCGATCTCCACCCCAACCTCTTCCCGAACCTCCCGCACTGCAGCCGCAACCACCGACTCTCCCCGCTCCACATGCCCAGCCGGCACCGCCCAATACCCATCCATGTAACCGGTATTGGCCCGCAGCATCATCAACACCTCATCCCCCCGCCGCAACACCACATAAGCCGCCGGCACCACCCGAAACCGATCCATACCCCAAACCCTAATAGCCCCCACCGACACCCACACCAAGCACACCGCAAAAGGACACGCCTTCGGCGCGCCTGTTCTTTCCGCCGCCTCCGGCGGCACGCACACCGTGGACACGGATCACCGAGATCGGCGAACCAGTCGGGCGCGGACCGGTCCCGGTGGGGAGTCGGGCCAACTGTTCCCCGGCCGCCTCCGCCTGGAAGGGGCACCGCTTCGCGGCGGCTGTCCTGCTGGCCGCCTCCGGCGGCGCACACTGTGGACACGGATCAGTGTGATCGGCGAATCGGCTCGGCGCGCGCGGCTGGGTCCTGGTGGGGCGTTGGGGCCGGCTGTTCCCGGCCGTCTCCGGCTGGAAGGGTCACCGCTTCGCGGCGGCTGTCCTGCTGGCCGCCTCCGGCGGCGCGCAAACCGCGGACACGGATCACCGTGATCGGCGAATCAACTGGGCGCGCGACCGGATCGCTCTCTCCGAATTGGCCGACGAGCCCTTCGTGTTCTTCCCACGCCACCGCTCCGTACTCGCGTACGACGAGTTCATCGCCTCCTGCCGCGCAGCCGGTTTCAGCCCAGCCATCGTCCAAGAAGCCAGCGGCATCTCAGCGCTAGGCCTCGTAGCCGCAGGCTTCGGAGTAACCGTCGTAGCCGCCTCGTACCAAGCAGTCTCCTTGCGAGGCGTCCGCTACGTCCCCGTCACTGGCCTCCAACTCACCCTCCAACTCGCCTGGTCCGCCGACAACACCAACACCGCCCTCCCCGCCTTCCTGCGAACCGCCCGCCGGACCATCGGTTCCCAACTGTGATCGACCGACCGGCTCGGTGGATGAGCTGTGCTGACGTAAGAGGTCACCGAAGCGGCTCCTCCTCTGACCGCGCGCCAACCGGCGCGCCGGTTCGCAGGGAGGTCATGACCCGACTTTGGCCTTGATCTCTTCGCCTTTCGCCTCGGCCTTCCCGAGGAGGTTGCTGCCATCTCCCTGAGCTTCGAAGCCGCATTGGCTCGCCCGGGTGAACGCCCGCTCGTTTGCTGTGCCCGTGACTGCGCCGCTCGAGTCACTGACCTTGATGGCCGCATCCCAGCACTTCGCGCCCTTTTCGAACGTTTGGCAGGCCTGCTTGACGATCGCGTGCACTGGCTGAAGGCGGCTGGTGGGGGAACCGATTCGGGCGAGCTCACGACCGCAGCTCCGAAAGGTGTTTGCGTACGACCTCATCTTCGCGCGGGTGAGGTAGACGTTGCCCGTTTCCATGAAGGCCTTGTCGATCGTCGTGTGGAGCGTCGTGACCGCTTTGAGCCAGGCAAGCTCGACGGCGGACAGAGGCGAGACCGTGGTAGTCGGCGCCGCCGAGGTCGTCGTGGTTGTCGTGGTCGACGTGGCGGGCGTGGACACGGCGGGCGACGTGGTGGTCGTCGAGACGGTCCCGCCGCTGCACGCGCCCACGAGCAGGACGAGCAGGACCGCGGCGACGAGGCGGGCAGCGGAGTACATGGCGTTGATTGGCATGCAGAGTCCCCCTTCAGCGCTGCAACGCGGCGGGGTCGCAATGCCACGTGCCTTGCTGTAGTTGGCGAGTCGCGCGAGCCAGGCAGTGGACGGGGCCGCAGTCGCGGCCACCTCCTTGGGACGACGCATCCTGCCTGACCGGTGGGTGTGGCGCCGACCGGTGGGGCAGCAGCTCCCCTGCGTCGTGGTTCGCAGTCCTCGTTCCGCACGCTACGCCTTGTCTCGCTGCGCAGATAGAGGCAACCGGCGGGCACCCAGGTAGGCGAGAGAAACGACCTCAAGCCCTCAGCCGTACCAGAGTTAGCCGGTAGCAAACATCTGGCTTGGTCGACTGGGTGATCGTGTAGAACCACGTGCATGGTTCTTCCGACTGAAGTCGTTGCGCCCGAGAGGATCGAGGTCCGTGATGGGCACCGGCTGGCGGTGCGGCGTCGTGGGGACGGGGGCGTACCGCTGCTGCTCATCCACGGGTTCCCTTGCACGAGCCGCATCTGGTCGCACAACATCGTCCCGTTGGCGGAGGCGGGTTTCGACGTCGTCGCGGCGGACCTGCGCGGGTACGGCGACTCCGATTTCGCGCCGGATGACTTCTACGACCTCAATGCGTTCAACACCGACCTCACCGCCTTGTTCGACAAGCTCGGCTGGGATCGCGCAGTCATCGCCGGGCACGACCTGGGCGCGATGATCGCCGTCGACATGGCCAACCGTCACCCCGACCGGGTGGATCGCTTGGTGATCCTGGACGACTCCATGCCCGACCTGGCTGAGACGTTCGCAGCGGCCGGTATCCCGCCGAGCCGGCCCAAGCCCGCCGTCTACGACTACCAGCGCCTCCAAGGGGGTCACGCCGACGCCTTGGTCGCAGACCTCGGTACGCCCGAGCAACGGCGGCGCTACATCGGTGAGTTCTACGGGCATCGCATGTGGTGTCCACCGGATGCCTTCGACGAGGACGACTTGGCCTTCCTGACCGAGCCGTACGGCGACGCGGACCGACTGCGGGCCTCCTTCGCCGACTACGAAGTGGTCATGGGCACCCGGCCACTGTCAGCCCCAGAAATGCTCGACCGCCCGGTCCAGCAACGGGCCCTGGTACTGATCGGCGCCGATCAGGTGACCATCGGCGACCACGCCGAGCAGCGGTGCGCGCTCGCCTTCCCCGCCGCAGTCGGTCCGTTCTGGGTCAAGGGCGCCGGCCACTTCATGCCCTGGGAGCGCCCCTCAACAGTCAACCGAGCCATCCACGCCTTCTGCGGCGACCTCCTAGCGACCGCCACCACGCGCCCCGGCCCTCACACCTGAACCAGCCGCGAGCACCACAGCAACTGGTTGCCATCCGCACCGACCGGTTGGCCGGGGGAGTACTGCCAGGTTGTCGAGGGCATCGGCCGGCAGGCCGCGTGTTGCTCCCTCCGCTTGCCATCGGCGTTGTACTCGGTCATGCCGGTTCGCCGCCTCTTCGTTGCGGCCTTCCCGCGACGCTCGCATTGCTCCATTTGACTCCTGCGCGCGGCCGGGAGATGCGCGCAGCTCAGAGATGCGTGCAACTCAGAGACGCGTGCCGCTCAGAGATGCGTGCGGCCAAAGAACAACCGCCGCCGAAGGTGATATCCGTTGCCGGGCGCACCTTTCCACAGTTCGTCCGCTGTGTTCACCGAGCCGTGTCACCAGTTCGCGCGCCGCCGAAGGCGGTGTCCATCTGCCGAGCATGTCCTTCCACGGTTGTTTCCGCGCCGAGTGCGCGATCCGTGTCAGCGGTTCGCGGCGCCGCCGGAGGCGGCCGAAGGAACAGCCGCGCCGAAGGCATGTCCTTTCCCAGCTCTTCGCCGATCGCGATGGCCCGTGTCGCCGGTGTGCGCACCGCCGAAGGCGGCCAGCAGAACTGTCGCCGCCGAAGGCGGTATCCATCTGGAGAGCATGTCCTTCCACGGTTGTTCCGCGCCGAGTGCGCGATCCGTGTCAGCGGTTCGCGGCGCCGCCGGAGGCGGCCGAAGGAGCAGCCGCGCCGAAGGCGTGTCCTTTCCCAGTTGTTCGCCGCGAAGCGGTTCTTTGTGTGGTGTTCACCCCGGACATGACGAAGGGCCGCAAGGGGGTTTCCCTTGCGGCCCTTCGGGTGGTGATCAGGCGGGCTGGTGCGGGCCGTCCGGGATGTCGTCGTTCTGGCCGTCGAGGCCGTCCAGGCCCTCCTTGGCCTTCTCGACACCCTGGTCGATCTTGTCGCCGTACTTGCCGCCCGTCTTCTCGTCGACGAAGTCACCGGCCTTGTCGAGACCCTCGCCGACCTTGTCGCCGTGCTGGTCGACCAGGTCGCCGGCCTTGTCCTTCAGGTCCTCGGCCTTGTTCTTGAACTTGTCGAAGATGCCCATCTCCGGGCTCCCATTCCTGCGTAGTTAAGTGCTTACAGACAGCTTGCGGCGATCTTCGCACCTGCAACGCCAGAACTGTGGGATCTCCGCGAGTGCCATGCGGACGGCCCGGAGTCAGACCCGAGACTCAGACGCCGTCGCCAGACGGCTCCGACTCTACGTCACCACCGCTGTCTTCACCCTCGTCGCCAGTGGACTCGACGTCTCCACCACTGAACTCGACGTCGCCGCCACTCCTGGACTCGACATCGCCGCCGCTGCGCTTGAATTCGACGTCGCCGCCACTCTTCGCGGCGAACTCATCGGCCTCGTCGCCCAGCCCCAACTTCTCCTTGGCCGCGTCGGACTCTTCCTCGAACGGATTCGACACTGGTTTCCTCCCGTAGACGTAATGCGATCTGCAGTGTTCCTACCGAACTTTCCGGGTCAACCACAAGGCCAGTCTGGCCCTCTTGGCCGAGTCTTCATAAGGACCCTGACCAGGGCGGTGGGGCGGGGGAGGAGAGAATCCTGACCGGGGCGGTGGGGCGGGCGAGGAGACAACACTGCCAGACTGGAGCGATGCCCGATCCACTCGTCGTCGCGGTCGTCGGTCCCACCGCCGCCGGCAAGTCCGACCTGTCCGTTGCCTTGTGCAAGCGCCTCGGCGGCGAGGTGGTGAACGCGGACGCGATGCAGGTCTATCGCGGCATGGACATCGGTACGGCGAAGATCAGTACGACGGAGCGCGACGGCGTACCGCATCACCTGCTCGACATCCTCGATGTCACCGAGACCGCGACCGTCGCCGAGTTCCAGCAGCTCGCGCGGCAAGCGATCGACGACTGCCTCGACCGCGGCAAGGTCCCGGTGCTCGCCGGCGGATCTGCGCTGTACATCCGCGCGATCCTCGACGACTTCGTCTTCCCCGGCACCGACGCCACCGTTCGCGCCCGCCTGGAAGCCGAGCTGGCAGCCAAGGGCTCCGGGGCACTGCACGAGAAGCTGACGGAGATCGACCCGAAGGCGGCCGAGCAGATCCTGCCCAGCAACGGCCGGCGGATAGTCCGCGCGCTCGAGGTCGTCGAGATCACCGGCGGCCCGTACGTCGCGACCCTGCCCGAGCATCGGTATGTGTATCCGGGTGCGGTCCAGCTCGGTCTCGACGTACCGCGGCCCGAGCTGGACGAGCGGATCGGGCGGCGGGTGGACCGGATGTTCGACGCCGGATTCGCCGACGAGGTGCGAGGTCTGCTGAACAAGGGTTTGATTGAGGGGAAGACGGCCAACCGGGCGCTCGGCTACTCGCAGGTGATCGCGTTGCTGAACGGTGAGATCGACGAGGTGGAGGCGCGGGAGCGGACCGCGCAGGCCACGCGCCGGTTCGCGCGCCGACAGGACTCGTGGTTCCGTAAGGACCAACGAATCAGTTGGCTGCCGTACGACGATCCCGATCTGCTGGAGAAGGCACTCGAAGTGATAGCCGAAGGCAACCGGACGGCGAGCAGCGGCGTAGTCGGGGTGGAAGAAGGCCCGAGTCATCAACCAGGGGCCGTCGATGCGAGGGGGTGACCGTGAGGCCGAGTTCCGCGAGTACCTGCTCGCGGACCGCACCCGACTGATGAGGACGGCTCTCCTGCTGACCGCGGGGGACGTACACACCGCCGAAGATCTGGTCCAGACCGCCTGCACGCGGGTCTACGTGCACTGGCACCGGATCAAGCACGAAGGCGCCGGCCCGTATGCGCACCGCATCCTGGTCAACGCCTTCCTGGACGAGCGCCGCCGCGCCGGCCGCCACCCCGAGGTGGTGACGGCGGAGACGCTCGAGCCGCGGCTGTCCGACGAGGCCGACCCGGTGGACACCCTGGCCGTGCGCGGGGCGTTGCTGGATCTGGCGCCGCGGCAGCGGGCGGTGCTGGTCCTGCGCTACTTCCAGGATCTCGACGTGGCGACCTGCGCGCGGATCCTGGAGTGCACCGAGGGGACCGTGAAGAGCCAGACGGCGAAGGCGTTGAAGCGTCTGAAAGAACTGATGTCCGAGGAAACGGATCGTACGACGGGGAGTAGTTGAGAACACGGTGGACGAGGTCAAGAGGCTGTTGGAGGGGTTCGCGGATACTGCGGCCGATGGGTTGCCGGACGCGGAGATCGAGGCGGACGTCGCCCGCGGCCGGCGCGCGTTGCGCCGGATCAAGCGCCGGCGCCGGGTCACCGGAGTACTGTGCGTGGCCGCCGTGTCGGCCGCTGTCCTTGCGATCGGCAACCAGGTGAAGTGGTGGGGAACCGGCGGCAGCACCGAGGTCGCGGGCGGATCGGGCGAGCCGGAGACCGCCGCCGCGAGTACGACCCCCTCGACGGTCCGACCTGCTCCCGCCAAGAGCGGCGAGACGATGTCGATGTTCGGCGCGGCCGTGGCGGAACTGGTGTCGAACAACAAGCCCTGGCGCACGATCGACTGCTTGCTCGCCCCGAAGGGCTGGACCGCGGAGACCCCGATCGCCGCCGACCGCGTCGTACTCTCGCAGCCAGAGATGCGGACCGCGGACACCGCCGCCAAGATCGTGCTGCAGGCGGCTCCTCAGGCGCGCAGTCTGGTGTCGGTCCGGGTCACCGACGGGGCCGGCAAGACCTTCCACATCGGCACTCTCGACGGCCGGCTGACCGGTCAGGTGAAGCTCGCCGACAAGTGGCTGCTGGTCCAGCTCCCGAACGGTACCGTCGAGTGGCCCGACGACGTCCTGCGTCAGTTCATGGACTCCTGCTCCATCAAGTAGGCGCGCCCCAAGTGGCGCACAACCTCGCCGTGGGATAGGCAAGGTCTTGACCTTGTCGCCGACGCCCCGCGGGAGAACTCGTGAAGAAGCTCGTCGCATCTCTGTCTGCAGGTGCCCTTCTCCTGTCCGGTCTGAGTGCGAGCGGAGCCGTCGCGAGCCCGCCGACCCAGAGCCCGGTCAGACAACCGACCGCGGTCGGGTTCGGCGGCGCGGTGTCGTCCGTCGACCCGGACGCGACCAAGATCGGCCTCGACGTACTGCGGCGTGGCGGCAACGCGGTCGACGCCGCGGTGGCCACGGCCGCCGCCCTCGGGGTGACCGAGCCGTACTCCGCCGGCGTCGGCGGTGGCGGGTACTTCGTCTACTACAACGCCAAGAAACACAAGGTGTTCACGATCGACGGCCGCGAGACCGCACCCGCGGACATGCCGTCGGACGCGTTCATGAACGACGCGACGGGTCAGCCGTACCCCTTCGCGCAGCTGGTGACCTCTGGTGTGTCGATCGGCGTACCGGGCACGCTGGCGACCTGGGACAGCGCGCTGCGGCAGTGGGGTTCGCTGCCGCTCGGCAAGGCGCTGATGCCGGCCGCCGACCTGGCCGATCGCGGCTTCGTGGTCGACCCGACGTTCCGGCGCCAGACGCTCGAGAACAAAGACCGGTTCGCGCAGGTCGTGCCGACGGCGAAGCTGTTCCTGCCCAACGGCGACGCGCCGCAGGTCGGATCGGTGTTCAAGAACCCGGAGCTCGCCGACACCTACCGCCTGATCGGCAAGCAGGGCGCGTCGGTGTTCTACCGTGGTCCGCTGGCCGGCGAGATGGCGGCCGTGGCCGGAAATCCACCGAAGACCGCCGGCGCCACGCTGCCGTTCTTCAGCGGATACCTCGCCGCGGGCGACCTGGCGAAGTACAAGGCGATCGACCGCCAACCGACCAGCGTTCGGTACGACGGCCTGGACGTGTACGGCATGCCGCCGTCGTCATCCGGGGGCATCACCGTCGGTGAGGCGCTCAACATCCTGCAGCCGCAGCACCTGAGCCGGCAGAGCACCACGCAGGCACTGCACACCTACCTCGAGGCCTCCGCGCTGGCCTTCGCGGATCGCGGTGCGTACATCGGTGATCCGGCGTACGTCGACGTCCCGCAGAAGGAGCTGCTGTCACGGGGCTTCGGCGCCGAGCGGTCGTGCTTGATCGACCCGCAGAAGGCTGCGGTCAAGCCGGTGCCGGCGGGCTCGCCGGACGGCAAGTACTCGCCGTGCGCGACGGGCGCGGCCGTCGAGCAGCGGCCGGACACCGAAGGCCGCTCGACCACGCACCTGGTCTCCGCGGACAAGTGGGGCAACGTCGTCTCCTACACGCTGACGATCGAGCAGACCGGTGGCAGCGGCATCACGGTCCCCGGACGCGGGTTCCTGCTGAACAACGAGCTGACCGACTTCTCCGCAGTCCCTGACCCCAAGGACCCGAACCTCGTGGAGGCCGGCAAGCGGCCGCGGTCCTCGATGTCGCCGACGATCGTGCTGCGCGGCGGCAAGCCGTACATCGCGATCGGATCGCCCGGAGGCTCGACCATCATCACGACAGTCCTGCAGACGCTGACGAACCGGCTCGACCGCGACATGACCCTGCCGGAAGCGATCGCCGCACCGCGCGCATCCCAGCGCAACACTGCCTCGGTCACCGCCGAACAGTCCTTCATCGACACCTACGGTTCGGCGCTCGCGCCCTACGGCCACACCTTCACGCCGGCGGGTGCTCCCGGGAGCTCGGCGGCCGAGATCGGGGCGGTCGCGGCGCTGGAGTTCCTGCCGGGTGGCGCGATCCTGGCGGCCGCGGAGCCGACCCGACGCGGCGGTGGATCCGCGGGAACGGTCAAGCAGCTCTGGCCATAGTCAGAGCGAGGTGATGATCGCGGCGACCAGGTCGGCTCGTTCGGCCAGGCTCGCCGCGATCACCTGTTCGTGGACGGCATGGGCGCCCTGACCCAGCGGCCCCAGGCCGTCCAGCGTCGGAACCCCGAGCCAGCCGGTCAGATTGGTGTCGGCGGCCCCTGAAGCCGCCGCTCCGTCGACCTCCTGGCCGACAGACCGCCCGGCGGTGATCACCTTCCCCAGCAACTCATCGGTCGCCGGCGACGGCTGCCAGGCCGGGCGATTCGACATCACCCTCACCTGCAGCTCCGCGTCCGCGCGCACGGGCCCGAGACCGGTCACCGCGTCGAGTACCGCCCGCTCGGTCTCCGGATCGACGAACCGGAAGCCGATATCGGCCGCGGCGAACCCCGGTACGACGTTCGTCCGGCCGCCTCCGGTGATCGTGCCGACGTTGCACAACACCTCGTCGTACCTGCTGACTACCGCGCGGACGAGGATCAGCTGGTCGACGAGTTCGTCGATCGCGGAGACGCCGCTGCTGGGGTCGAGGGCGGCGTGTGCCTCGCGGCCGGTGACCTCGATCCGGACCCGGGTGCTGCCCCAGCGCGATGTCTTGAGGTCGCCGTTCGGGTGCGGCGGTTCGAGACCGAAAGCGGCGAACACGCCGGCCGACTCGGCGGTGACGAGATCGCGGGCCGATGGGGAGCCGATCTCTTCATCCGCGACGACCACGACGCGTACCGGACGGTGATCGAGGTCGGCGACCTGTTCGAGCGCCGTCTCGAGGACGACGAGTCCGCCCTTCATGTCGAAGACGCCGGGACCGTGGATGACTCCGTCCTGTTCACGCCAGCGCATCGCGTCCTGCAGTTGCCCGACCGGCCAGACGGTGTCGTGGTGCCCGAGGAAGAGGAGCGGTGCCTCCCCTGCCCGTGGTCCCCGGCCTGGGAAGTCGGCGACCAAGTGGTCGCCGGTACGCGTCGGCACTCGGCGAGTGGTCCCGCCGAGTTCGCCGTACCTCTCGGCGAGACGGTCGGCGAAGGCGTTCAGAGCCTCGGTGTCACCGGTCGGCGTCTCGTGGCCGACGTACTCCCGGAGCCGATCGATCATCATGGATAGTCAACGTATCATCATCCGGTCGCCGATTGACTTCCTTCAGATCAGCGGGATGTACTCAAGATATGAATCGTATCCGTGAGGCGGACGACAGCTTCAGGGCCGTCTCGCTGACCACCCCGGCGCGGTACGCCGAGGCTGCGACGCTATACCGCGAGGTGTTCGGTTACCAGGACCCGGACTACGCCTTGAACCCGCGGCTGCTCGGCGCACTGACGAGCAACGGTGGGTCGGTGGTCGGCGTCCTGGACGCGACCGATCGGCTCGTCGCCTTCGCGTACGGCTTCTGTGGCACGGACCGGCGCGGTTTCTACCACTACTCGCAGTCGGCCGTGGTCGCCGCCGACCAGCAGGGCCAGGGGGTCGGCCGGTTGCTCAAGCATGCGCAGCGGGAAGTTGCCCTCGGCCACGGTATGACGCGGATGCGGTGGACCTACGATCCGTTCGAGATCCGGAACGCACACTTCAACCTCGATGTCCTCGGCGCCCGCGGTCGCTGGTACGCCCCGGACATGTACGGTCCCGGCACCGACCGCGTGGTCGTCGAGTGGGACCTGACCCGCGAGCCGAGTGCTCAGCCGGCTCTGGAGACGGCCCGGCTGGTGGTCCCGGCCAAGGTGACTGACCAGGTCCGGCACGACATCCGGGCGGCCTTCCAGGGGTTGCTCGGGAAGGGGCTCGTGGCCAAGTCCTGCACCCAGCTGACGGACGGGGACGCCGCCTACTGCTTCGGGCCGGTGGACGATGCCTGACGATCCACACAACCGCGAGCTGTCCAGCCCCCAGGAGCGGTACGACGCCCGCCTGCAAAGGCGATCGTCGACGGTGTTGCAGCGCCGCGTGGTCGAGCAGGAGCGCGCCACGATCGAGGAGGCGCTCGACCAGATCCTCGCCGACGACTCGATCGCACAGGCGGCGGCCCGGATCGTGGCGGCCCGGCGCCGCTTCATCATCGGCTCGGCGAAGTCGTTCTCGTACGCGTCCCTGCTGGCCTTCGACCTCGGCGTCGGCCTGTCCCAGGTCACGCTGATCGACGGCACGGTCGTCCGCGGGGTCGACGTACTGTCCGACGTCCGGGCGAACGACCTGATGGTCGCGTTCTCGTTCCGCCGGTATCGCCGCGACACCGTCGACATCGCGCGCCGGTTCGTCGAGGCGGGTGGTGAGCTCGTCGCCGTGACGGACTTCGAGGAGGCGCCGCTGGCCAAGCTCGCGGACCAGTGCATCTACGTCGCGACCGGGAGTGCGTCGTACGTCGACTCTCCGACGGTGGTGGCGTCCGTGTTACACGTGCTGGCGACCGTGACCACGGCCAGTGCGAAGGGAGCCCGCCGGCGACTCGTCGAACGCGACCGGTTGAACACGGAGCTGGGGCTGTATGTCAACTGAGGTAAAGATCACTGCGGCTCGGCTGCATCGGGTCCGGATGCCGCTGGTGCACGAGTTCCGGACCAGCTCGCACCGCAAGACGTTTCTCGACCACATCCTGGTCGAGCTGGAGGACGCGTCGGGTGCGATCGGCTGGGGCGAGATCGCCTCGACGTCGGATCCGTACTACGCGCCGGAGACTGTCGAGACGTGCTGGCATGTCGCCGAGCGTTACCTGCTCCCGGCGGTGATCGGCCAGGTCTGGGATCGGCCCGAGCAGGTGTCGCGGTTGTGGGCCAAGGTCCGTGGCAACCAGTTCGCCAAGGCCGGAGTGGACGTCGCGGCCTGGGTGCTGTGGTCGTCCGTGTGCGGTGTCTCGCTGGCCGCGGCACTCGGTGGGACCCGCACCGAGGTCGTCGCCGGAGTGTCGCTCGGGATCGAGCCGACGATCGACGATCTGCTCGCCGAGGTCGAGCGGCAGACGGCCGCGGGGTATCCGCGGGTAAAGCTGAAGATCGCCCCGGGCTGGGATGTCGAACCGGTCCGCGCGGTGCGGGCGGCGTACCCGGACCTCGATCTGCATGTCGATGCCAACGGCATCTATACCGAGGAGCACCTGACCGCGTTGCGGGCGCTGGACGAGTTCGGGCTCACGATGATCGAGCAGCCGTTCGCGCCGCGGGCCCTGCTCGCGCACGCGCGCCTGCAGCGGACGATCGCGACCCCGGTCTGTCTGGACGAGAGCATCGAGACGCTCGACGACCTGGAGACCGCACTGTCCGTCGACGCGCTAAAGGTGCTGAACATCAAGGTGTCGCGGATGGGCGGCCTGACCGCCGCCCGGGCAGCGCACGATCGGGCGCAGCAGGCCGGCATCCCGGTCTGGTGCGGCGGCATGCACGAGTTCGGCATCGGCCGGGCGGCGAACGTCGCCGTCTCCAGCCTCCCCGGATTCACCCTCCCATCGGATGTGTCCGCCTCGGAGAAGTACTACGCCCGGGACGTCATCGAACCCGCCGTCATCGCCGTCCGGGGCGTCGTACAGGTGCCCGAGGCAACTGGCCTGGGGCACCAGGTCGACACCGACCTGATCGCGGCGAACACGGTCGCCACCCTCTCCCTCTGACCACCGCAGGAGTCGTTCCATGACCATCGCACTGACCGGTGGCCTGGTCGCCGACGGCACCGGCGCGGAGCCGGTGGCTGCGACCGTGCTGGTGGACAGCGGACGGATCGCCGCGGTGTTGCCACCCGGCGACCAACCCTCCGGTGCCGAGGTAATCGATGCCACGGGCAACATTGTGGCACCGGGGTTCATCGATCTTCACTCACATGCGGATTTCAGTCTTCAATCGACTCCGGACGCGCCCACCCAGCTGTATCAGGGCGTCACCACTCTGGTGACCGGGAACTGCGGCTGGTCGCCGTTCCCGATCACCGACCTGGCGGCCCTGCGCGCCGGTACGGCGTTCCTGGACCCGAAGCACGACTGGTCCTGGCGCGATGTCGACGGCTTCGCTGCAACGTTGGAACCGGCGGTGAACATCGCCCTGCAGGTCGGTCACTCAGGTCTCCGGCTAGCGGTCATGGGCAGTGCGGAGCGAGCGCCGGATCCCGACGAGCTCGAGCAGATGCAGGACCTGCTGCGGACGGCCGCCGACCAAGGCGCGGTCGGCTTCTCCACCGGCTTGATCTACGCGCCGGGCGCCTACGCCGACTCGGCCGAGGTCGCCGCGCTGGTGGCGACTGCCGCGGACTGCGGTCTGCTCTACTCGACCCACATCCGCAACGAGGGCGCCGGGCTGCTCGCCGCGTTGGACGAGGCGATCGCCGCGGCCCGGGCCGGGGGAGCGAGGCTGGAGGTCTCCCATCTGAAGGCCGTCGGCGAGCCGAACTATGGCCTCGTCAGCGCCGCGCTCGAACGCTTGGGCCAGGCCCGCGCGGACGGTCTCGATGTCGCGTGGGACGTCTACCCCTACACAGCGTCCAGTACGACGCTCACCACGAGGCTGCCCACGTGGGCACTGGCCGACGGCAACCTGCTGGCCCGGCTGGCAGACCCAACCGATCGCGCCCGGATCGCGGAGGTATTGCGCTCCGCCCAACTCCTCAAGCCGGAAGCGGTAGTGATCGCCTCCCTGCCGCCCGGCCGGTACGACGACTGCCGCGGCCTCAGCCTCGCGGACATCGCCCGGCGCGACGACGTGGACGCCGCCGAGGCGGTTCTCCGAGTCCTCGAGCATCACCAGGCCGCGGTCAGCGTGGTCAACCACGCGATGAGCGAGGACGACGTGGTGACCGTGCTGCAGCACCCGTGCACGAGCGTCGCGAGCGACGGCTGGATCCTCGATGCCACCGGGCCCGGCCACCCGCATCCGCGCAACTTCGGGACGTTCCCCCGGGTCCTCGGCCGGTACGCGCGGGACCTCGGCGTACTCACGTTGCCCGAGGCGATCCGTCGGATGACCTCGCTTCCCGCGTCCCGGCTGGGTTTCTCCGACCGCGGTGTGATCAAACCCGGAGCCGTCGCGGACCTCGTCGTACTCGACCCATCGCGGATCGCCGACAGGTCGACGTACGACGATCCCTGGCAACTGTCCGTCGGAGTCAACCAGGTCCTGGTCGCAGGTGAACGAGTTCTGGCGGACGGCACACCGACGGGCCGCCGTCCGGGTCGCGTCCTCAGGCCTTCTTGAACCGCTTGGGTTCGCTCGGCAACGGGGGAGGGGTGACGGCGGCATCCTCGGCGGTCGTCTCGAGCCATCCGTCGTACTCGGTCAGCAGGTCGTCGAGCTCGTTCTGATCCACATCCCGCAGTACGACGACCCACGGATGGTCCTCGTCGTCGTCCTCGCCGTGGAAGCGGCCGCGCCGTACGTCACCGTCGAGCCGGGCGGCGACCGTCTCGGCGTCCTCCTGCTCCCAGAAGTAGGCGATCAGCTCCATGGGCTACACCGTACGATCTTCCTCATGAGTACGTTTGCGTGGCTGAAGGGGCACGGTACGGAGAACGACTTCGTCATCCTGCCCGACCCCGACGGCACGATCCACGGCGAGCTGGACGCGTCGGTGGTGCGCTTCCTCTGCGACCGGCACGCCGGGCTCGGGGCGGACGGTGTCCTGCGGGTGATCGAGGGCGGCAAGCAGTCGTACGTCGAGGACGGCGGCGACTGGTTCATGGACTACCGCAACGCCGACGGCTCGATCGCGGAGATGTGTGGCAACGGCGTCCGCGTCTTCGTCCGGTACCTGACCGAGGCCGGGCTGACCGGGGGCAAGCCGGTCCGGGTCGGCACCCGAGCCGGCGTCAAAGAGGTCGTGCTGAACGACGACGGCACGCTGACCGTGGACATGGGCGAGCCCGAACTGCCCGATCCAGAGGGCGTCGTCGTGGAGGCGAACGGACACCAGTGGCCGGCTGTTCACGTGGACATGGGCAACCCGCACGCGGTCGCCTTCGTCGACGACCTCCGCGAGCCCGGCAACCTGTGCGACCAGCCCACCTGGTCCCCCCAGGAAGCGTTTCCCGACGGCGTGAACCTGGAGTTCGTCGTACGGCGGGGTCCGCACGACGTCGAGATGCGGGTGCACGAGCGCGGATCGGGGGAGACGCGGTCCTGCGGGACCGGGACGTGTGCCGTCACCGTGGCAGCCGCGCGGGCGGCCCGGGACGAGCTTCCAGTCACGTATCGCGTCGGCGTGCCGGGTGGTGAAGTCAGTGTTACGTGGCGTGCGGACAACCATCTCGAGTTGACCGGACCGGCCGTGATCCACGCTCGCGGAGACTTCGATCGGGCCTGGTTACCGGCCTGACGGGGAATTCGGGTACCGCGTGGGGCGTTGACGTGGTTAATCGGGTCGCCTGTACTAGGTGGCCCGTGCCACGATGGAAGGTATATGACGACCCATTCGAACTTTTACGACGAGACCTCCGACGTCGAACTTGACCTCCTTGAGGGCGATGACTCCGGCGATTCGTTGACGGGTCACGACTCGCACGACTCCGAGCTGGGCACCGAGGGGCTCGAGCTCGAGGAACGCCAGGCCCTGCGCCGCATCGTCGGCATGTCGACCGAGCTGACCGACATCAGCGAGGTCGAGTACCGCAAGCTGCTGCTCGAGCGGGTGCTGCTGGTCGGCGTCTGGACCGAGGGCAGTGCCGAAGACGCGGAGAACTCGCTGGCCGAGCTGAAGCTGCTCGCCGAGACCGCCGGTTCCGAGGTACTGGACGGCGTGATCCAGCGGCGGAAGAAGCCCGACCCGGCGACCTTCATCGGCTCCGGCAAGGTGGCCGACCTGCGCAACCTGGTCGCGTCGCTCGGCGCCGACACGGTGATCGCCGACGGCGAGCTGGCCCCCGCGCAACTGCGCAACCTGGAGGACAAGCTCAAGGTCAAGGTGGTCGACCGGACCGCGCTGATCCTGGACATCTTCGCGCAGCACGCGAAGAGCAAGGAAGGCAAGGCCCAGGTCGAGCTGGCCCAGCTGCAGTACATGAAGCAGCGCCTGCGTGGTTGGGGTGGCAACCTGTCCCGCCAGGCCGGTGGACGCGTCGGTGCGGCCGGTGGCGGTATCGGTGGCCGTGGTCCCGGTGAGACCAAGATCGAGACCGACCGGCGCCGGATCAACACCAAGATCTCCAAGCTCCGCCGTGAGCTGAAGGACATGAAGGGCACGCGGTCGACGATGCGCCAGGAGCGCCGCCGGCACTCGATCCCGTCGGTCGCGATCGCGGGGTACACCAACGCCGGCAAGTCCTCGCTGCTGAACAAGATCACCGGAGCTGGTGTCCTGGTCGAGAACGCGCTGTTCGCGACCCTGGACCCGACCACCCGGCGGACGACGACCTCCGACGGCCGCGTGTACACGTTCACCGACACCGTCGGGTTCGTCCGGCACCTGCCGCACGACATCGTCGAGGCGTTCCGCTCGACGCTGGAAGAGGTCGCGGACGCGGATCTGCTGCTGCACGTGGTCGACGGTTCGCACCCCGACCCGCTGGCCCAGATCCAGGCGGTCCGCGAGGTGCTCGGCGAGATCGGCGCCACGGACGTCCCGGAGATCATCGTGATCAACAAGGGCGACCTGGCCGACCCGATCGCGCTGGCCCCGATCCTGCACCGCGAGCCGGGCGCGATCATCGTCTCGGCCCGCACCGGCGACGGCATCGACAAGCTGAAGGCCCTGGTCGAGGCATCGCTGCCCCAGCCGGACGTGGCCGTCGACCTGCTGCTTCCGTACGACCGCGGCGACCTGGTCTCCCGGATCCACTCCGAGGGCTCGGTCGGCCAGCTCGAACACACCGCCGACGGCACCCGTCTCACCGCCAAGGTCCATCCCGACCTGGCCGGCGACCTGACGCCGTACCAGGTGGCGGCAGCCAAGTAACCGACGAAGAAACAGCCCCCGAGGTCTCGACCTCGGGGGCTGTTCTGCGTGCTGCTCAGGGTGTCACTTGCGCTTGGAGACCTGGACCGTCATGGTCGTGCCGTTGCGCGAGAGGACCTTGATGTTGACGCCGTTGTTCGGCACCTTGACGCCGGCCTGCGGCTGCTCCGGGTACCAGTACTGCTTGCTGTCGTTGAAGGTGGAGACAGCGTTCTGGCCGCGGATGTAGCTCGCCTGCCCGTTGACGTGCAGGGTGAACGAGTCCGCCTTCTCCAGACCGAACGGAGCGTCGTACCCGGCGACCCGCGGCCGCCAGATCTGGCCGTCGAGGCGGTTGATCGGGACCGGGTGGCTGTCGATCGGCAGAATCAGACCCTGACCGGGGTGTTCGTTGGTGTTGTTGTCCTCCTGCGAGGTGTCCCAGTACCAGAGCAGCAGACCGTCCTGGTACGGGAAGTGCTCGACCTTGTCCGGCAGCGTGCTCGCCCAACCGAAGTTGTACGGGCCGGTCTGCAGGTACTGGTCGTGGTCGACGTAGTTGATGTGCGACGCCATGTAGTAGTTGTCGTGCAGGGTGGTGAAGCTCGCGCCGGCCGCGCTGAAGCCGTTCAGCGTCCAGCCGTCGGGCGAGGTCTCGGCACCGGACGTGACGACCGCGGTCGTGCCCGAGGTCACCTTGATCTCGTCGGCGAAGAAGCCCTTGCCGCCGGCCGCGGGGTCGGTGGTGTAGCGGAACTGCAGGCCGATCGTCTTGCCGGCGTACGCCGACAGGTCGAAGGTGGCCGGCTGCCAGCCGGTGCTGGTGCCGTCGATGCCGTTGCCCTCGGCCGCCTTGGTGATGTTGCCGGCGATCGGCTTGTAGCCGGTGCCGTCGTTCACCTCAACGTAGGCGTAGTCACAGGCCTCCGCGCCACAGTCCTCGATGTCCCAGTTGGCCTGGAAGGTGAGGCTGGCGGCCTGGCCGGCCGGCAGCGTGACCTGACGGTTCATCGTGTGGGTGAAGTTGTTGCCTTCGCCACTCCACCATGACATGGTGCCGGCCGCCGGTGGCACCAAGTCGTGCACCAGCGGCTTCTTCGGCAGTGTCACCACCAGGCTCTGGGCCTTCTTGGTGTTGTACTCGTGCGGACCGAGCTCGACGGTCCGGTTCTGGCCGGCCGCGACGATCTCGTAGTCCAGCCAGCCGAGCTGCAGCTTGTCCCACGCGTTGAAGTCGGCCGCCTGCTCACCGATGCCGCCGTCGGTCGGCTTGCCGACGCGGCTCTGCGACATGATCGTCCACCAGTTCACGCCGTTCTCGACCGGCGCGCCGGAGGTGTCGTACTCGTCCGGCAGACCGAGGTCGTGGCCGTACTCGTGGGCGAAGACACTGATGCCGCCGTTCTCCGGCTGGATCGTGTAGTCGCCGACGTACAGGCCGGTGTCTCCGATCTGGGCGCCGCCGCGGTTCGGCTGGTTCACCGGGCCGCCGGGGAAGTTGGCGTACCAGCGGTGCGACCAGATCGCGTCCTCGCCCTGCTGCGGGTCGCCGTCGGCCTGGTCGCCGCCGGCGTGGACGATCTGGAAGTGGTCGATGTAGCCGTCGGGCTCGTTGAAGTTGCCGTCACCGTCGTAGTCGTAGCGGTCCCACTGGTCGAACGTCTTCAGGTCCGCGGTGATCTGCGCGGTGGTCCGGCCGGCCGCCTTCTGGTCGGCGACCCACTGGTTGACCGCGTCCTGGATCAGGAACCAGGTGTTGTTGCAGACGTTGCCTGCACACGGGAACCCGTTCGACCGGCCGTAGCGGGCCTCGTTGTACTTGACCTTGACCCAGTCGGTGACCTCGCCGTCGACGCTGTACCGGCCGGACGACTGCTTCTCGTAGTACTTCTTCACCGAGTTGCCGGTGCCGAAGTACAGGTCCTGGAAGTGCTTCTGGTCGTAGTTCGGCTGCCAGACGGTCGAGTTGTCCACCGACCGGTCCGGCGCCGGGATCTGGTTGTTCAGCGGTCCCTCGAAGGTGGCCGGACCGGGGATGCTCGGGGCCTGGTCCTTGTCCGGGTAGCTCGGGTGCCGTTCGTTGCCGAACTCGGCCAGCACCACGAAGATCTTGTCGGTCTTCTCCCGGGCGAGCTCGACGTACTGGTCGACCCGGCCGTTCGCGTTCTTCACACCCTTCGCGCCGACCTGCTTGCTGCCGAGGTTGACGACGGTGCTGGCGCCGCGTTGCTCGACCTTGGCGGTGCCGTTCAGGACCTTGGTCAGGGCCTCCTGCCGCAGATCGCGGCGCTTGTCCTCCTGCGGGCTGGACAGATCGTCCGGCGCGGGTGCCGCCTCACTCGCGACCGGCGCGGCGCCCATCTCCCGGGGCGGTGTGGCGGCATCGCTGGCCGAGGCCCATCCGAGCCCGGCCGTTGCCGCCAGTGCCAGGCTGAACAGCCCGGCGGGTAGCTTGCGCAAGATTCCCCTCCATGCTTGGTCGATGCCCGCCGCGTATGGTGACGCGGCGTAGTCAGGTGCTCCCCCGAGCGTGTTTTGCGCGAGAGTACGGGGAAAATCGGCAGAGCTGAAGTAGATGCCCGAAATTCCGGCAAAGCTGCGGGGAATCCTGCGCCATCGGTGGAACTACTCAATCCGCCGCGTACGACGCCTCACCCGCGGCACCCCCGGAGTTGGCAGACTGTGCTGGTGGAGCGCGAGACGGTCGACCTGCTGCAGCCCCTGTGGCGTGCGCTCGTCGTGTTCCGCGTGATCACCTGGGCGTTCGCCTGCTTCGGGGTCTGGAGCCGTTGGGACGGGATCGTCCGGCCGTCCGGCGCGCTGCTCCTGCTGGCGGTCATGGGCGTCTGGACGGTGATCTCCTCGATCGGCTACAGCCGGCGCTGGGGACGGCGGAACACCCGGCTGGCGTTCGCCGACCTGATCGTGACCGTCGGCTGCATGTACGCCACCTTGTGGGCCCAGCCGCTGGTCGACATCCGGGCCGGGGCCTCCGTGCTGACCTCGGTCTGGGCGGCCGGGCCGGTGCTGGCGCTGGCGATCTCCCGCGGCCGGGACGGCGGTCTGCTCGGTGCGGCCACGATCAGCCTGGCGCTCCTGTCGCTGCGCGGTGTCGACAATGCCGCGAGTGTCCTCAGCAACGTGCAGCTGCTCCTGGTCGCCGGTCTGGTCGTCGGCTACGCCGCGTCGACCTTGCGGCAGGCGGGAGCCCGGCTGCGGAAAGCCATCGCCACCGAGAGCGCGACCGCCGAGCGGCTGCGGCTCAGCCGGTCCATCCACGACGGCGTCCTGCAGGTGCTGGCCCAGGTCCAGCGCCGCGGTACGGCGATCGGCGGCGAAGCGCTCGAACTGGCCGAGCTGGCCGCCGAACAGCAAGTTGCCCTGCGCACCTTGATGTCGACCCGGCCGGCCGTCGCCGAGGGTGACCGCGTCGACTTGTGCGGACTGCTCCTGCTGCTGGCCACACCGCGGGTGGACGTCGTCGTACCCGCCGGGCAGGTGTTGTTGCCGGCCGCAACCGCGGACGAACTGGTTGCCGCGGTCAAGGAAGCGCTGAGCAACGTGACCAAGCACGCCGGCCCCGAGGCCCGTGCCTGGGTGGTGATCGAGGACCTCGGCGACGCGGTGGTGGTGTCGATCCGCGACGATGGGATCGGTACGACGCCGGCCCGGCTCGAGCAGGCCCGGGTCGACGGTCACCTCGGCGTGAGCCAGTCCATCCGCGGCCGGATCACAGACCTGGGCGGCACAGTCACGGTCCGGACCGGACCTGGCGAGGGAACGGAATGGGAGCTAAAGGTGGTTACGGCATGACCCGGGTGATGATCGTCGACGACCATCCGATGTGGCGTGAGGGCGTGGCGCGCGATCTGGGTAGCCGCGGGTACGACGTCTGCGCGACGGCGTCGGACGTGTCGGGTGCGGTGAAGATCGCGCTGGCGACCCGGCCGGACGTGGTGGTGATGGACCTACAGCTCGGCGACGGTTCCGGTGTCGACGCCACCCGGGAGATCACGACGGCGTTACCGGACACGCGAGTACTGGTGTTATCGGCCAGCGCCGAGCAGGACGACGTACTGGCCGCGGTGAAGAACGGCGCGTCGGGGTATCTGGTGAAGTCGGCGTCGCTGGACGAGTTCGACGACGCGGTACGGCGTACTGCCGAAGGCGATGCGATCTTCAGCGCCGGCCTGGCCGGGCTGTTGCTGGGGGAGTACCGGCGGCTCGGGGCTGCTGGGCCTGAGGTGCCGAAGCTGACCGACCGGGAGACAGAGGTGCTCCGGCTGGTCGCGCGCGGGCTGACCGCCCGTCAGATCGCCACCCGGCTCGTTCTCTCACACCGGACGGTGGAGAACCACGTACAGAACACGCTCCGGAAGCTGCAACTGCACAACCGGGCCGAGCTGGTCCGCTACGCGATCGAACACGGGTTGGACACGCCGGAGTAGATCTGACCCACGCGCGCTACGCAGGCGCTGTCCTCGTCGCTTCGCCCCTCAGCGCACCTGCTACGCCCGCTCCCACCCACCCCCGGCTCAGCGCCGTGCATCCCTTCCGGCGACCGCCGGACTTCCCGGCCACCGCCGGACCTTCCGGCGACGCCGGACCGTTGCGTGCTGCCGCCCGTGGAGCGAATAGCGACCGCCCCGCGCTGGATAGCCGTGACGTGGTCGGACCGCCTTCAAACGCCTACCCGTCGTTAGCGGACGGGGAGTTGCGGGGACGTCCTGGGATGCACGCCGGCCCGGTAGTCGCTCGCGAGCGCCTGCGAGCAGAGCGCGGCGGCAGCCGCCACTCCCGGCGGTAGCCGGAACGGAAGCACGGCGCTGAGCCGAGGACGGGCGGGAGCGCGCGAAAGCGGGCGCGACGAGGAGCGTAGCGACGAGGAGTGGTCGCGTAGCACGCGTGGGCAGATCAACCTGCTTATCGCGACGCGGTCGCTTGTGCGATTGTTCGCCGTACCGCTTGAATGGCTTCCGTACACTGTGCGCTCACGCTCGCCTGAATGCTCTCTGTCACGACACCCGCACTATGGGTGCCCAGCTCCGGAGGCTGTAGTGAACCGGTCGTCCCTCATCCGCGCGCTGCTCGCGTTCTTCGTTCTCGCGGCATCGACGTACGTCGTCCTGACGGCCCGGCCGCAACTCGGCCTCGACCTGCGCGGCGGCACGCAGATCGTGCTGGAGGCCAAGGACTCGCCGACGGTCAAGGCGACTAAGGAGACGACCGACAAGGCGACCCAGGTGCTGCACCGGCGGATCGACGCCCTCGGGGTCAGCGAGCCGAACGTGACCCGCCAGGGCGACAACCGGATCATCGTCGAACTGCCCGGTGTGCAGGATCCGCGCGAGGCGGCGAAGGTGATCGGCAAGACCGCGCAGCTCACCTTCCACGAGGTGCTCGACCAAGTCGCCGCGAAGCCGGCCAAACCGGCAGCGGGTGAGGTCTACCTGCCCAGTGACACCGGGCAGGGCTTCCTGCGGCTGGCCAAGCCGGCGATGACCGGCGAGCTGGTCAGCGGGGCCGAGGGGGTGCTCGATCCGCAGCAGGTCGCCCAGGGCTGGTTCGTCGAGATGAAGTTCAAGGGCGACGGCGGCAAGATCTGGGCGAACATCACCGGCAAAGCCGCCTGCCAACCGGTCAACACACCGCAGCGCCTGATCGCGATCGTGCTCGACAACGAGATCATCAGCGCACCGCAGGTCGATCCGAACGGTGGCAACCAGCTCTGCAACCTCGGCATCTCGGGTGGCACCACGACGATCTCCGGTTCGTTCGCCGAGGCCGACGCCAAGGACCTGGCCGCGCTGATCTCCGGCGGCGCGCTGCCGGTGCCGGTCGAGGTCATCGACCAGCGCACGGTCGGCCCGTCGCTTGGTCAGGACGCGATCCAGGCCAGCGCACTCGCCGCGATCATCGGGCTCGCGCTGACCGCCCTGTTCATCGTGATCGTCTACCGCCTGGTCGGCCTGATGGCGGTCGTCGGCTTGGTCGGGTACGCCGGGATGTCGTACGCGGCCCTGACCGCACTCGGAGCCACGCTCACCTTGCCCGGTCTGGCCGGCTTCGTGCTGGCGATCGGGATGGCGGTCGATGCGAACGTGCTCGTCTTCGAGCGAGCCCGCGAGGACTACACCTCCGGCCGCACCGACGGCCTACGCCGCTCGCTGCGCAGCGGCTTCCAGAACGCGCTGTCCGCGATCGCCGACTCCAACATCACCACCCTGCTCGCAGCCGGTCTGCTCTTCTTCCTCGCAGCCGGCCCGGTCCGCGGCTTCGGGGTGACATTGAGCATTGGTGTGCTGGCATCCATGCTGTCCGCCCTCGTCGTGACCCGGGTGCTGGCCGAGTTCCTGGTCTCGCGCGGCTTCGTACTGCGGCACCCGGGGCTGAGCGGGATCGCGGGGCACGGCCGGGTACGGACCTGGCTCGAGCAGCGGCGGCCGTCGCTGATGAAGCACAGCCGGCGGTGGTTGCTGATCACCGCGGTGGCGATCGTCGTCGCCGTCGCGGGGGTTGCGGTGCGCGGTCTGAACCTCGGCATCGAGTTCACCGGTGGGCGGCTGCTCGAGGTGAGCACGGCCCAGCGGATCACGCCGGACCAGGCCCGGGCTGCGGTGGCGGAGGCCGGCTACCCGAGTGCCGTCGTGCAGGCGTCGGGCACCGACGACATCACCGTGCGGACCGGGACGATCAGCGACGACGAGGCGGAGAAGATCCGCGAGTCCATCTCCCGGATCGGCGGCGGCACCGAGCTGGTCCGCAACGAGAGCATCGGCCCGTCACTGGGTGAGGAACTGCGGAACAAGGGCCTGATCGCGCTCGGCATCGCGCTGCTCGCCCAGTTGCTGTATCTGGCTGCCCGATTCCGCTGGACCTTCGGCGCCGGCGCCGTCCTCGCACTGGTGCAGAACGTCGCGATCGTGGTCGGCGTCTTCGCCTGGACCGGCAAACCGATCGACGGCATCTTCCTGGCCGCGATCCTGACGATCATCGGCTACACCGTGAACGACTCGGTCGTCGTCTTCGACCGCATCCGCGAGACCCGCAACGCCCGCTCGACGGACAACCTCGGCAGCATCATCGACACCGCGATCGTCAACGTCCTGCCACGCACCATCAACACCGGCATCTCGACGCTCTTCATCCTGAGCGCGCTGCTGTTCCTCGGCGGCGACTCGCTGGCGGACTTCGCCCTCGCGCTGCTCCTCGGCATCCTGGTCGGCACCTACTCGTCGAACCTGACCGCGGCGCCGCTCCTGCTCGAGCTGGAACGCCGCTACCCGGCACCGCCGCCGCGTCCGAAGCGCCCGCAGGTCGACCGCGACGCTCAGCCCGACCGCGGCGCCGTGGTCTAGCAGCCGCGGTTGTCCACACCCTCGCCCGCCAATCCGAAATCTGTCTGTCCCGCGGGCTAGGGTGTGGCGGTGGGTGTTGACGTACGCGAACTGCTCGAAGCCGCTGTCTCCGGAATCAACGGTCAGACACGACCTGGTCAGGTGGAGATGGCCGAGGCCGTCAACACCTCTATGCACGACGGCTGCCACCTCCTCGTCCAGGCGGGCACCGGCACAGGTAAGTCGCTCGGCTACCTCGTCCCGGCTCTCCTGCACGCGATCGAGGATCGCCGCGTCGTCGTCTCCACCGCGACTCTCGCGCTCCAGTCCCAGCTGGTCGACCGCGACGTCCCCGCCCTCCTCGACGCGACGGAGAAGCTCCTCCCGCGCAGACCGTCGTACGCGATCCAGAAGGGCCGCAACAACTACGCCTGTCTGCACCGCATCCGCGAGGGCGCGCCGGACGACGACGGCATGCTCATCGACGTCCCACCGCCCGGGCAGGTCGGCCAGCAGGTGCTCGAGCTCCGCGATTGGGCCGAGCAGCAGCTGCTCGACGGCGAGGCCGGCGACCGCGACCATGCGCCCTCGCATCAGTACCAGGCCTGGCAGCAGGTCGCCATCGCCGCCCGCGAGTGCCTCGGGGCGCAGAAGTGCCCGTACGGCGAGGAGTGCTTCGCGGAGAAGGCCAAGGAGCAGGCCCGCAAGGCCGACATCGTCATCACGAATCACGCGCTGCTCTCGATCGACGCGTTCGAGAACCGCACCGTCCTGCCCGAGCACGACGTCGTCATCGTCGACGAGGCCCACGAGCTGCCGGCCCGGGTCACCGGCGCCGCGGGGGACGAGCTCTCACCGCAGATGGTCGAGCGCGCCGCCAAGCGGTCCCGCCGCTTCGTCGACGACGACAAGGCCGACGACCTGATCGACGCCTCCGACGCTCTCCGCGCCGCCCTCGACGGCACCCGCGAAGGCCGCATCGAGGCGTCGAACGGTCCCGTGCTCGAGGCCGCCGCGCTCGTCCGCGACGCGGCCCGTGGGCTGTACTCCGACCTGAACAAGAAGTCCGACGACAAGGACGACGACCCCGACGGCGCCAAGCGGCAGGCCAAGGGCGCGGTCAAGGAGATCTTCGACGTCTCCGAACGCGTCGCCGCGCTGAGCGACCTCGACGTCGTCTGGATGACCGACCGCGACCGCTTCGGCCGCGAGCTCCGGATCGCCCCGCTCACGGTCGCGGGTCTCCTCCGCGAGCTGGTGCTCAAGGACCGCACCGCCGTTCTCACCTCGGCGACACTCTCCCTCGGCGGCGACTTCGACGCGATCGCCCGCCAGGTCGGCCTCCGCCCGGCCGACAAGCTCGAGGACGACGACGAGATGCCGGAGGTCGACCCGGATTCCGAGACCGGCCCGCTCCCGTGGCGTGGTCTCGACGTCGGTTCGCCGTTCGAGTACGAGAAGCAGGCGATCCTGTACGTCGCCAAGCACCTGCCGCCGCCGCATCGCGACGGACTGGGCCAGAAGCAGTTCGACGAGATCATCGATCTGGTCACCGCCGCGGGCGGCCGGACGCTTGGCCTGTTCTCGTCCCGGCGGGCTGCCGAGGCGGCGACGGCCGCGGTCCGCGAGGCGACCGACCTGAAGGTGCTCTGTCAGGGTGACGCGCAGCTGGGCGAGCTGGCCCGCGAGTTCGTCGACGACCCGGAGACGTCACTGTTCGGCACCCTGTCGCTCTGGCAGGGGATCGACGTACCGGGCTCGACCTGCAACCTGGTGATCATCGACCGGGTTCCGTTCCCGCGTCCGGACGAGCCGCTGATGGCCGCCCGCCAGCGTGCCGTCGACGAAGCCGGCGGGAACGGGTTCATGGCCGTCGCCGCGACCCACGCCGCGCTGCTCCTCGCGCAGGGGACCGGCCGGCTGATCCGCCGCAGCACCGACCGCGGGGTGGTCGCCGTCCTGGACCCCCGCATCGTCACCCAGCGGTACGGCGCCTTCCTGCGCGCCTCCTTGCCCCCGATGTGGCCAACCGCCGATCGTGAGAAGGTGCTCGGAGCCCTGAAGCGATTGCAATCGACGTGAGTCCCGTGACCGGTCCGCCCGTGCTGCCGATGATGGCAGCGCTGGGGGAGATGCCGTCGGGTGCGGGCTGGTCGTACGAGATGAAGTGGGACGGCATCCGCGTCATCGCCGAGGTGGAGTCCGGTGTCTGCCGGCTCTGGTCGCGGAATAGCCGGGACGTGTCCGGCGGCTACCCCGAGCTGATCGGCCTGGCCGAGGCGCCGGGTTTGCGGCTGCCCGCCGTACTGGACGGCGAGATCGTGACCCTGGACGAGAACGGCGCACCCTCGTTCGGTCTGCTGCAGCGGCGGATGCACGTCCGCGATCCGCGCCACCTGCGTCACCTGATCACCGAGGTCCCGGTCTCGGTGCGGCTCTTCGACGTCCTCCGCCTCGACGGCAAGTGGTTGCTAGAGGCAACGTACGACGATCGCCGTGGACTGCTGGACTCGTTGGAGATCGGCGACCCGTTCTGGGAGACACCCCCCGCGTATGACGACGGGGAGGCGGCGCTGGAGTTGTCGGCGTCGACCGAGCTCGAAGGAGTGGTGGCGAAGCGCCGGAAGTCGCGGTATCTGGCCGGCCGCCGCAGCAGCGACTGGATCAAGGTCAAGCCGGTGCAGACGCGCGATGTCATCCTCTGTGGCTGGCATCCCGGAGAGGGCAACCGCGAGGGCAAGATCGGCTCGTTCTACTGCGGCGCGTACGCCGAACCGGGCGGCGACCTGGTCCTGATCGGCAAGGTCGGCTCCGGTCTCGACTTCGCCACCCTGGACATGCTGTCCGCCGAGCTGGCCGGCCTGGAGATCGACCGCCCGCCCTTCGACCCCGCCACGATCCCTGGACCCGACCGCCGTCGCGCCCACTGGCTCGACCCGGTGCTGGTTGCCGAAGTCACCTACTCCGGCTGGGCCGCCGACGCCCGTCTCCGTCACCCCGTGTGGCGGGGCCTCCGCTTGGACATCAACCCCGAAGCGGTCCTCGTCTGACTAGCGCCCGTGCCGCTGCGCGGGAGCATTCACGTGCAGGCAGGGGAAACCGGGGATCGCGGACATGCGGACGCCGAGCCGAAATGTTCGGAATGCGGAGAGAAAACCTGCTGCGCTGAGACGGCAGCTGTTCAGGTGTCGCAGAAAACGGCGATTTTCAGCCAACGCCGAGAGGAACTGCGGTGCTCTTCACGCAAACGACTGTTGCACGCGGCCACGATTCCCCCGAGGCCGCCTCCGTAGGTCAGTCGTTCGCTTCCCGGGACGGCGCCGGAATCTCCAGCGCAGCCTCGATCTTGTCGGCCAGTTTCTCCGGCGAGTGAGTCGGCGCGTAGCGCGCGATCACCCCACCGTCGCGGCCGATCAGGAACTTGGTGAAGTTCCACTTGATCCGTCCGCCGAGCAGGCCGCCTTGCTCACGCTTCAGCCAGTTGTACAGCGGAAGCGTCTTCGACCCGTTCACATCGATCTTGGCGAACATGGGGAACGTGACGTGGTAGATCGTCGAGCAGAAGTTCGCAATCTCCTTCTCGTCACCGGGCTCCTGGTGGCCGAACTGGTCGCAGGGGAAGCCAAGCACCGAGAAGCCCTGCCTGCGGTATTTCTTGTAGAGCTTCTGCAGGCCGGAGTACTGCGGGGTCTGGCTGCACTGCGAGGCCGTGTTCACCACCAGGAGCACCTGGTCGCGGAAATCGGCAAGAGACTGTTCATTGCCTTCGATCCGCACGGCGCTGAAGTCATAGACAGTCGTCATGACTCAATGCTGACACGACACGCCCGACTTCGCGCGGCGTCTGACATGTCAGACTCGGCGCAGAACTGTTACGACCTTTCCGAGAATGATGGCGTCCTTGCCGTCGATCGGCTCGAAGGCGGGGTTGTGTGGCAGCAGCAGGATCTCGGTCTTGGTCTTCTTGAACGTCTTCACGGTGGCCTCGCCGTCGATCATCGCGGCCACGATGTCACCGTTCTCCGCGGTCGGCTGCTGCCGGACGACCACCCAGTCGCCGTCACAGATCGCCGCCTCAATCATCGACTCACCCTTGACCCGCAGCATGAACAGCGTGCCCTCGCCGACCATTGCCTTCGGCAAAGGGAAGACCTCTTCGATCTCCTGCTCGGCCAGGATCGGCCCACCGGCGGCGATCCGGCCGACGACCGGCACGTAGGCGGCGTCCGGATGCGCGTCGCCGGCCCCGGTCTCGTCGTACGTCGTCTGCCGCACCGAACCGAGCGCTGTCCGCCGGGCCGCGGCGTCGACCTCGCCCGGGTAGCGGACCTCGATCGCCCGTGGCCGGTTGGGGTCGCGGCGGAGCAGGCCCTTCTGCTCCAGCACGCGCAGCTGGTGGGACACCGACGACGAGCTGGTCAGGCCGACCCGCTCGCCGATCTCGCGCATCGACGGCGGATAGCCGCGGCTGTCCACCGAGTCCCGGATGACGTCCAGCACGCGGCGCTGGCGCGGCGTCAGACCGGTCGCGTCGGCCGGGCCGTCGGGCAGCTCGGCCACGGTCCGGTCCGCCGGTTGACCGGCCCCCGCGGCGCGGCGCTCGTCCTTGCTGGAACCGCTCGGCGTCCTGGCCATCGGTGATTGCTCCTCTGGTCGGGCCGGCGGTCGCACACCGGCCAAAGCTTGCTCGACTGACACGACCGTAGACCGAATCCTGAGATTCTTCAAACATCTGTTCGAAGGCGTGTCGGTTCGCACGTCTGTTCGTGTGTCGGGTTATAAGCCGCCCGCGAGGCGGCCGGGGTGGTGGGAATTTGCCGGGCGTGTCGTGGTTGGAAGTGGTTGCGCGACGGGTGCCTGTCGGTTAATCATTCGTACAGGCGTTCGATCGAACAAGTGTTCGGGCCGGTCGGTTTCCGGAAACTGTCGGAGGAGACCGGTAGACAGAGATCGACAGCGCAAGACGTGGTCTGGACGAGGTCTGGAGGATCCGATGAGCACAACGGCTCTCGCGGCAGATGCACTGGTTGGCCGCCAGGCGCCTGAGGTCGCGCCGTCCCCGAATGGGACCCCGCGCCGCCGCCCGAGGATCGCCGGCACCTCCACCGAGCCGCTGCCGGTCCGTGCCTGCTCCGGTGAGGTTCTCGGCCGCCGGGCGGGCGACGTGCGTCGCGCCAACTCTGGGTCCACAGAGGTCCGGCGTCACGCGGTCGCCGAGGCTGAGGCGCCCGCTGTGCGGCTCACCCGCCGCGGCCGGATGCTGCTGACCGCCATCTCCGTCATCGTTTTCGGATCGGCGATCGTCGTCCTCGGCCTGCGCGTCACTGGAGTCCTCGTCCCCGGCCCGGACTTCTCCCACACGGTCCCCGTCCAGGTCGCCCCCGGCCAGACCCTCTGGTCCATCGCCCAGGACACCAACCCGACCCAGGACCCGGCCACCGTCGTCGAGAAGATCGCCGACCTCAACAAGCTCGCCAGCCCCGCCGACATCGTTCCCGGCCAGACGCTCCAGATCCCGATCGCGCGCTGATCAGACCGTCTTGGTGGCGCAGCCCATGTAGGACACGGCGGTGCCCTTCACCTGGCCGACGTCCATCAGTTGGCTGAGCCGACCGAAGGTGATCCGACCGCGGCGGGCGCGAGTGAAGTTCCACAGCAGCGAGGCTTTGTTCGCACGCGGCCCGAGCCCGGTGATCTCGTCGAGGCGTAGCCCGTGCCGGTGCAGGATCTCTTCGAGTTCCGCCGGCTTGATGAACAGCGCCCAGGAGTGCAGTTCGGTATCGATGACTCGCGTCAGTCGCCAGTCCTGCAGCAGTTTGACGGCCAGCAGTTTCGACGTGCGGGTCCGGTTGATGGTGTCGAAAAGGTAGAGGCCACCGGGTTTGAGTACGCGCGCCGTCTCGCCGATCACCCGTTCCAGGTCCGACACGTGTTCGAGCACGTCACAGCAGTACGCGAGATCGACACTCGCGTCGGCCAACGGCAGCCGCTCACCCGTGGCAACGGCGTACCCGACGCCCAATCCCGACGAAAGCGCATGCTCGCGCGCAGTCCGGACCGAGACCTCCGACGGATCGAGGCCGACGACCCGGCACCCCAGCTGCGCGAACGCCTCGGCGAGGAATCCGCCCCCGCACCCGATGTCGACCGTACGCAGGCCGGCTGGATCGCGTCCGGTCCGACGGAGTACGCCGCGGAAGTAGGCGAACCGCCCAGGCGTGAAACTGCCGTTCAGCGTGTTCAGTGGGTTGGCCTCGTCCCACCAGCCGCCGCCCAACCGGTCGTAGATCTGGTTGTCGATGCCCATCGCGACCCCTGATCCCAGTAAACAACTCCGCTGGGAACCTCAGGCCCGGGCGGCGCGCCAGTCGTCCTCAAGCAGGGCGTAGACGTACTCGTTGGCCCATTCGCCCTTGAAGATCAGCGCGTCGATGTGGTGCGCCTCCCGGCGCATTCCGAGGCGTTCCAGCAGGCCGGCGGACGCGGTGTTGCGGTCATCCAGGATCGCAACGATCCGGTGCAACCCAAGATCCTCGAATCCAACGCGCAGCACCTCGCGCGCAGCCTCGGCCGCGAGCCCCTTGCCCTGGTAGTCGGTGTGCAGGGCGAAGCCGATCTCGCCCTGGCGATCGGTCTCACTGGCCCACTTCAGCAGCACCTCACCGATCACGGTCCTGGTCTCGCGGAGCTCGATCGCGAGCACCAGCCACTGACCCGGTTCGGTCAACTCGCCCTGGCTCAGCTTCTTCTCGAGGGCGACGCGGGTCTCGTCGCGATCCCGGACCGGCCAGGGCGTGTAGCGCACCACCTCTGGCCGCGAATGGAACCCAAACAGATCGTCCAGGTCGTCCATCCGGTGCGGCCGCAGGTCGAGTCGCTCGGTTCGCAGCGGGTAGGTGGGGCGCAATCCAGGCACGGAGCCGTCCTCGAGTAGGCTGTCTAATGTCGTTAGACAATAGCTGCTCAGCTCGAGAGCCGACAACGAGGTTCAGTGACCAGACGCGATCCGTCCTCCCATGCCGCGGCCGGCATCTCGACCGCCGCGATCGCCGACGCCGCACTGGCTGTCATCCGCGCCAGTGGCGTCGACGGTCTCACCATGCGCACTGTGGCCGAGCGCCTGCAGGTCCGCGCCCCGTCGCTGTATCACCACGTCCACAACAAGTCCGAGCTCCTCGACCTGGTCGCCCGGAACGCGTTCGACCAGTTCACCGCGGACAACACGGCGTACGACGAACTCGCCAGCGTCGACGAGTGGATCGCGGTCACCAAGGCCGGCGCGCTCGACCTGCGAGCGTTCTACGCCGAACACCCCGGCTTGGCCGGCCTGATCCAGTCGAAGGCCACGCCCGACCGCGACCAAGGCGAAGGCTCACGCGCCGAGTTGGTGCGCGCGCAGATCCAGTCGCTCATCGACCTCGGCGTACCCGAGTCTCAGGCGCGCCACATCTTCGAGGTGAGCGCCCGGTGGACGTTGGCTGCCGTGGTCGCCGAGTCCCCAGGCTCCACGGATCTCTTCAGCGATGGCCTCGATCTCTTCCTGGACGGGGTGCGCGCCCGTCTGCGGGAGTTGGCTACTTGACCGTGTCCAGCCACAACTGGGCATAGCGAGCGCCGTCGACCGCGGTCGCGACCTGTACGGCGGTCGACGACGGCCCGTGGGGATCGCTACTGCGATCCGCGGACCAGTCCCGCGTGTCGACGATCGTGCGACCCCGGGACCAGCTCCCCGCCAGCTCCACCCGCAGCGGGAAGTGCTGAGTCGTCAGCCCGGACGGATCGATCACCGCACACACCGCGCCGCCGTCACCGATGCTCGCCCCGTCGGAGTTGTAGAGCTCGCTCCGCCTCTCGATCAGCTTCCGCGCCAGTTCCGCCGACGGTGATCCGCCCAACCCGCGCGCCTGGTCCAGCGAGATCATCACGTCGTAGAAGACATCCAGCCCGTACATCGTCACCGGTACGCCGAGCTCCCCGGCCGCACTGAGCACGATCGCGGCCGCCTCCGGGTCGGTCCAGATGTTGAACTCCGCCGACGCGGTCGCGTTCCCGATCCCGGCCGCACCGCCCATGAACACGATCTCGCGGAGTCCCGCGGCCGCTTCGGGGTAGGTGCGCAGCAGGAGCGCGATGTTCGTCATCGGTGCCAACGGGATGAGCGTCACCAGGTCGCCGGTGGTCGCGGCGTCCCGCAGTGCGTCGCGCAGTAGCTCGACCGCATGCCGGGAGTCCGTCGTACGGGTGGATCGCGGCCAGTCGAGATCGCCGAGCCCGTCGACGCCGTGGACATGCGGAGCGGCCCGCACCGGCTGGAGCAGCGGTAGCGCGGCGCCACGAGCGACCGGAACGTCGGGCCGGCCAGCAGCCTCCAGCACGGTCAGCGTGTTGATCACCACGTCGTCCAGTCCGACATTGCCGCCGACGCAGGTCACGGCCTTGAGGTCGAGCTCGGGGTGCCGAGCGGCCAGTAGGAGGGCACAGGCGTCGTCCAGTCCTGTGTCGACGTCGAGAATCACCGGCTTCATGGCGCCATCCTCACGCATGCCGGGTTACATCCGGAGTTGGCGGTCAGTTCATCACCGGCTTGAGCGGTGTTCGCGTCGCCTTTCTACGGTCGATGCCTGTGACCCTGACCGTCGCGCGGCCCGCGCGGGAGTCGTTCGTTCGCGAGCCCGGAGCGCCGCTGCTCAGGTGGCCGAGTTGGATGCTGGGTCGTGGTTCGCGCCCGGGTACGCCGGTCTGCGGGTGCCGACGCTCGCGTCGCAGCTTGACGGGTTCGTGGCACGTGGTGGCAATCTGCTGCTCGAGATCAAGGGAGCGCACCCGCGCGAGTCGGTCGCGCGGATTGTCGACGAGATCCACGGTCGCGGGATGAGCCGCCGGGTGTTCGTGCAGAGCTTCGACCCGCAGCACCTCCGCTGGGTCCGCGAGTTCGCTCCCGAACTGCCGCTCGGTCTGCTGCGATCCACGCTCGATCCGGATCCGCCGGCGATCGCGAAGGATCTCGAGTTGTCGGCGTACAACCCGTCGGAGGCCGCGTTCGGGATCCGGCCGGACATCGTCGCCGACCTGCACGCGGCCGGGGTCGCGGTCAACGTTTGGACTGTCGACAATCCGGCCAGCTGGAACGCGCTGGAGCGGGCTGGTGTCGACGGCATCATCACCAACCGCCCGGCCGAGCTGGCCGGCTGGAACGCGGCGTTCGGCCAGCGGGTCGAACCGGCTGCGACGATCCTGAGCCCGGCGGCGGGGGGAGCGGATCGAGCCGGGACAGCGCCTGCGAGTTGCCGTCGGCAACAATTCGCCCGCGCCCATCGCGATCACGCTCGACGGGATCCCGGTCGTCAACGGCGCCTTGATCGACCCGGTCCGGCTGACGGCTGGGCAGCACAGCGTGACGGCGACCGTCGCGGGATCGACAGTCGAGATCACCTTCGAGGTGATCGCGCCGCGCTTGTAGGCTGGCTCGGAGCTGTTTATCGATACAGCGCTCGTGCTATGAGCAGCACCGGACCGAAAGGCCGATATGACTCAGAACGCCTCGCCCAGCGCAGTGCAGCGACTCGCCTACGCCCCCTCCGACCCCGAGGCCACACCACTCCGCCAGGCACGTGTCACCGTCGACGCAGCGCACGACCTCGGCGTACTGGACCGCCCATGGGCGAGCCTCGGATACGACGAGATCAACTGGACCTACACGCCGCAGGGACGCCGGACCCTGCGGACCATCAGCGGCTTCGCGGAGACGCCGTACCACGTCCGGCCGCACAACATCTTCAACAGCGGCACGGGGCTCGGCCTGCCGCACTGGGGCAGCGGCAACGTCTACCACGAGGACGCGGACGGCAAGCCGTACTACGACTTCACCATCGCCGACCTGACGTACGACGCGATCGTCGGCGCCGGCCATCATCCGCTGGTCGAGCTCGCGTTCACCCCGCTCGCACTCGTACCGGAGGAGGCGAAGACGGACTTCGCCTTCGAGGGCAGTCCGAGTCAGTACAGCGCCTATGAGGCCGGCTGGTGGTCCTATCCGCCCAAGGACTACGCCAAGTGGGGTGGGCTGGTCGCGGCACTCGTCGAACACGCTCTGGAGCGGTACGGCGCTGACGAGGTCCAGCACTGGCTCTGGGAACTGTGGAACGAGCCCGACATCTCCTACTGGCGCGGTACGCCGGAACAGTTCCACGACCTGTACGACGTGACGGCCAAGGCGATCCGTGGTGTGTATCCATCGGCCAAGGTCGGTGGACCCGCGGTCACCGGCGGCGACGAGGGCGCGGTCTTCCTGCGCGGCTTCCTCCAGGCCTGTGCCGACCGCGACCTGCCCGTCGACTTCGTGTCTTTCCACACCAAGGGCTCGCACTTCACTCCGTGGCGCACGTACGGCCCGATCGGTGCCCCGGCGCCGGTACAGCAGTCGCCGTCGACCCCGAAGATGCTCCGCGAGATCGACCGCGCGCTGGCCGTCATCGAGGAGTTCCCGCAGTACGCCGGGCAGCCGGTGATCGTGGACGAGTGCGACGCGTCGGTCCCGGCACACTGGGGGATCTACGACAACGCGAACTTCGCCTATCGCAACAACGAGTACTACCCGGTGTTCCAGGCCAAGCTGATGAAGAAGGTGCTCGACCTCAACGCGCAGCACACCGCGAAGGTGCACGAGGCAACCACCTGGAGCTTCTCGATGGAAGGCGAGCGGTACTTCGAGGGCACCCGGAGCTTCGTCACCGCGGCCGGCATCGAGAAGCCGCTGATGAACGCCTACCGCGCCTTCGCCCGCCTTGGCCGGCGCCGGTTGGCCGCCAGCTCGGACCAGGCCGCGGACATCTCGGATATCAGTGCCCTAGGCAACGGTCTTCCCGAGGAGATCGACGTCATCGCCGGTTCCGACGACGACGAGATCACGATCCTTGTCTGGCGCCACACCGACGACCAGTACGCCGCTGACCCGGCCACGGCCCGCGTCGACCTCGAGGTGACCGGGCTGGATTCCGGCCCGTGGACCGTTCAGCACTTCCGGATCGACCACAGTCACAGCAACAGTCACACGATCTGGCAGGAGCTCGGGGCGCCCCAGGATCCGACGCCTGAACAACTCGCCGCCATCACCGCCCGCCAAGGTCTGGAGCGATTCACCGACGATGTGGTGGTCGAGATCGACGGCGGCTTCACGATGCCGTTGGACCTCCCGCGACCGGCGCTTAGTCTCGTCGTGCTGAAGAGGGGAGCGGTATGACTTTGGATCCCGGCGTGTGGGGCGTGTTGGCGACTCCGCTGAGCGCGGACGGTTCGGCCGTCGACACGGAATCGCTGGCGCGACAGGTCCGGCACTACGAGTCGATCGGTGCGACCGGGCTGACCGTGCTCGGCGTGTTCGGCGAAGCGGCCCGGCTGAGCCCCGCCGAGCGACGCACTGTGGCGGAGACGGTGGTCGCGGCGTCGTCCCGGCTGCCGCTCGTCGTCGGGATCAGCTCGCTGGAGCTCGACGAGGTGTGCGCGGAGGCCGCCAATGTGCTGCCGGCAGTCGGTTCCCGCCTCGCCGGACTTATGGTTCAAGTGAACTCCAGTGATCCCGGTGCGCTGAGCAACCATTTGAATGCCGTTGCCGAGCGCACCGAATGCCCGATCGTGGTCCAGGACTACCCGGTCATCACCGGCATCCGGATCACGACCGCCGAGCTGATTGCCGCCGTACGCGATGTGCCGTCGGCCGTCGCGGTGAAGTCGGAGTCGTCTCCGAGCCCGCCTGCCGTCGCCGAGTTGGCGGCCGGACTCGACGTACCCATCTTCGGTGGCCTCGGGGGCACCTGCCTGCTCGACGAGCTCGCCGTCGGCGCGGCCGGCGCGATGACAGGCTTCTCTGTCCCGGAGGGCCTGATCGCGTGTGTGACGGCGTACCGCGACGGCGGTTTCGACGCTGCTCGCGAGGTGTGGCGGGACTACCTTCCGCTGGTCAACTTCGAGTTCCAGGCCGGGATCGCGCTCGGTCTGCGCAAACACAGTCTCGTCCGGCGCGGCTTGATCGCGTACGACGCCGTCCGGGCGCCGGCCGCCGTACCGCCGGAGAGCATGTTGCGGCTGCTGGCCGAGCACCTGCGGAACACGCCTGGCGTGTCATGAGCGGCATCTACCGCGGGCTGGTGAGCTACGGGGATCCGGAGTTCTCGCGGTATCTGCGGCGCGCGTTCCTGCACGCGAGCGGGCGGTCGCCGGAGTCGCTGGAGCGGCCGGTGATCGGGATCGCCACGTCGACCAGCGATTTCAACCCGTGCCATCGGCAACAGCCGGAGCTGGTGAAGTCCGTTGCCCGCGGCATCATCGCGGCCGGCGGGCTGCCGATGGAGTTCCCGACGATCTCGCTGGGCGAGAGCTTCCTCGAACCTACCGCGATGGTCTACCGCAACCTGATGGCGATGGACGTCGAGGAACTCGTCCGCGCTCAGCCGATGGACGGGGTCGTGCTGGTCGGTGGGTGTGACAAGACCGTGCCGGCGCAGCTGATGGGCGCGTTCTCGGCCGGTCGTCCGGCGATCCAGCTCGTCACCGGGCCGATGTCGACAGGCCGGTATCAGGGCGAGCGGTTGGGCGCATGCACCGACTGCCGACGGTTCTGGGCGCGCTACCGGGCCGGTGAGGTGCCGGAGGAGGAGATCGGTCGCGTGGAGCGGAACCTGGCGACCACAGCCGGGACCTGTGCGGTCATGGGGACCGCGTCGACGATGGCCTGTCTGGTAGAGGCGCTCGGCATGGCGTTGCCGGACAGTGCGGCCGCACCGGCGGTGCACGCCGACCGCTTGCGGATCGGCGAGGCGACGGGTGCCGCTGCGGTGTCGATTGCCACGGCCGGCCGTACGCCGGACCAGATCGTCACGGCAGCCTCGATTCGCAACGCTCTGCGGGTGCTCCTCGCCATTGGTGGATCCACGAACGCGCTGATCCACCTCACCGCCATGGCCGGACGACTCGGGCTCCGGGTCGATCCGGCGGAGTTGAACGAGTTGAGCGAGACCACGCCGGTCCTGGTCGAGCTGAAGCCGACCGGTGCGCACTACATGGAGGATCTCCATGCGTCTGGCGGACTGCCCGCCGTACTGCGTGAGCTGCGGGATCTGCTCGACCTGTCCGTGCTGACGGTGACCGGCGAGACGCTGGGGGAGCGGCTCGGTGACGGGCCGGCGTGGGTGGACCGGGACGTCGTACGGCCGCTGAGCACGCCGAGTCGGCCGAAGGGCGGGCTGGTGTGGTTGAGCGGGTCACTGGCGCCATCTGGTGCGCTGATCAAGCGGTCCGCCGCGGACCCGGCGCTCTTCGAGACAACCGGCCGTGCCGTGGTCTTCACGTCGCTGGAAGACCTGGCGGCCCGGATCGACGACCCAGACTTGGACGTCGAGCCGACTGACATCCTGGTCCTGCAGAACGCCGGTCCACTCGGTGCCGGCATGCCCGAGGCCGGCTACCTCCCCATCCCGGCCAAACTGGCCCGTCGCGGAGTCCGGGACATGGTCCGCATCTCCGACGCCCGCATGAGTGGTACGGCGTACGGGACGATCGTTCTCCACGTCACTCCGGAAGCGGCCCTCGGTGGACCGCTGGCGCTGGTACGCACCGGCGATCGCATCCGCCTCTCGGTGGCCGAGGCCCGGCTCGACCTCCTGGTCCCACCCGACGAGCTCGAGACCCGCAGGGCCGCTCTCGCGCCACGCCGTACCCCTGGGCTCACCGGTTACCGGCGGTTGTTCCGCGACCACGTTCTGGGAGCGGATCGGGGCTGCGATTTCGACTTCTGCCTACCGGCCGGGGAGCCGATCGCGGGACCGTAGTTTGCGCCTCCGCGGGCCTGTTGCGGTGGCGCCACGCGGGAGTACACGGGGTCGCGCGGGTGTTGGAACAAGGAGACGCGCGCGAGATTCGAGCGTTCTTGCAAACTGTCGGAGCAGCGATCTAGGATCCCTAGATGTAGTGGTTACACGGGTGTAATTTTCCACAGGTAGTGGTTGGTTGCACACAGGTCATACACAGGTTGTCCCCAGGCTGATCCACAGACCGCCCCCTCGGCGGCCGACGGGAGGAGTGATTCGTGCACTGTCCGTATTGCCGGCACGCCGACTCCCGAGTGGTCGACAGCAGGGTGGCCGAGGACGGCGGAGCGATCCGCCGCCGGCGGCAGTGCCCGGTCTGCGAGAAGCGGTTCACCACCGTCGAGCAGATGCAGTTGACGGTCGTGAAGCGCTCCGGCGCGACCGAGCCGTTCAGCCGGGAGAAGGTCATCAACGGCGTCGGCAAGGCCTGCAAGGGCCGGCCGGTGGACGTGGACGCACTGGCCCGGCTGGGCCAGAAGGTCGAGGACGCGCTCAAGGCGAGCGGCTCGCCGGAAGTGCCCGCGCACGAGGTCGGACTAGCGATCCTCGGTCCGCTGCGGGAGCTGGACGAGGTCGCCTACCTGCGGTTCGCGAGCGTCTACCGGCAGTTCGAGTCCGCGGACGACTTCGAGACCGAGATCGCGCTGCTGCGGGCGGAGAAGGAGCCTCAGGGCACCGAGCCGCGCCCGCTGAAGCCGACCCAGCAGACATAAATCGGGGACTCAGCACCATCTGCAACACCTGGCGCTACTCAACGGGGCGGTCCCGACAGACCGCGGCGGTACAGACACAGGGCGAGGAGCAACCATGACAGAGACGGTGACCGGCCACTCGGGGTCGACCAAGAGGTCGGCGGCCGGGTTCCGCAGGGGCAAGAACGTGCCCGCGGGACTCACCATCGAGCGCATCTTCACCACCGAGGGTGTGCACCCGTACGACGAGGTGACCTGGGAGCGTCGCGACGTCGTACAGCAGAACTGGAAGACCGGTGAGACCGTCTTCGAGCAGCGCGGGGTCGAGTTCCCCGACTACTGGAGCGTGAACGCGTCCACCATCGTCACCACGAAGTACTTCCGCGGCGCGGTCGGTCACGACAACCGCGAGTGGAGCCTGAAGCAGTTGCTCGACCGGGTCGTGAAGACCTACCGCAAGGCCGGTGAGGAGTACGGCTACTTCGCCACCCCGGCCGACGGCGAGGTGTTCGAGCACGAGCTCGCCTGGATGCTGCTGCACCAGTACTTCAGCTTCAACTCGCCGGTCTGGTTCAACGTCGGGACCGCGTCGCCGCAGCAGGTGTCGGCCTGCTTCATCCTCGCCGTCGACGACTCGATGGACTCGATCCTGAACTGGTACAAGGAGGAGGGCCTGATCTTCAAGGGCGGCTCCGGCGCCGGTCTGAACCTGTCCCGGATCCGTTCCTCCAAGGAGCTCCTGCAGTCCTCCGGCGGCACCGCCTCCGGCCCGGTCTCGTTCATGCGCGGCGCGGACGCCTCCGCCGGGACGATCAAGTCCGGCGGCGCCACCCGACGCGCGGCGAAGATGGTCGTGCTGGACGTCGACCACCCCGACATCGAGGAGTTCGTCGAGACCAAGATGCGCGAGGAGGAGAAGATCCGCGTGCTGCGCGACGCGGGCTTCGACATGGACCTCGGCGGCCGCGACATCACCTCGGTGCAGTACCAGAACGCCAACAACTCGGTCCGGGTCACCGACGAGTTCATGCGGGCGGTCGAGGAGAAGGGCGAGTTCGGGCTGCGGGCGCGGCTGGACAACTCGGTGATCGAGACGGTCGACGCGCGTGAGCTGTTCGACAAGATCTCGCATGCCGCGTGGGCCTGCGCCGACCCCGGCCTGCAGTACGACGACACCATCAACGACTGGCACACCACGCCGGAGACGGGCCGGATCACCGCGTCCAACCCGTGCTCGGAGTACATGCACCTGGACAACTCGTCCTGCAACCTGGCGTCGCTGAACCTGATGAAGTTCCTCCGCGACGACGACCTGTTCGACTCGGAGAAGTTCGTCAAGGCCGTCGAGCTGATCATCACCGCGATGGACATCTCGATCTGCTTCGCCGACTTCCCGACCGAGGCGATCGGCGACACCACCCGCGCGTACCGGCAGCTCGGCATCGGCTACGCGAACCTCGGTGCGTTGCTGATGGCAACGGGTCACGCCTACGACTCCGACGGTGGTCGCGCACTGGCGGGCGCTATCACGTCGCTGATGACGGGCACGTCGTACCGGCGGTCCGCCGAGCTGGCCGGCGTCGTCGGCCCGTACGACGGCTTCGAGCGGAACAAGGACGCCCACACCCGGGTGATGCGCAAGCACGCGGCGGCCAACGACGCGATCCGGACCGTCCACCAGATCGACAAGGACGTGCACAAGCACGCGACCGCGGCTTGGGACGGCGTACTGAAGATCGGCGGTAAGAACGGCTGGCGGAACGCGCAGGCCTCGGTGCTCGCGCCGACCGGCACCATCGGCTTCATGATGGACTGCGACACCACCGGCATCGAGCCGGACTTCTCGCTGGTCAAGTTCAAGAAGCTGGTCGGCGGGGGCTCGATGCAGATCGTCAACCAGACGGTCCCGCGGGCGCTGCGCCAGTACAGCTACACCGAGGAGACGATCGAGGCGATCGTCGAGTACATCGCCGAGCACGGTCACGTCGTCGACGCGCCCGGCCTGAAGCCGGAGCACTACGAGATCTTCGACACCGCGATGGGCGAGCGGGCCATCAAGCCGATGGGCCACGTGCGGATGATGGCGGCGGCGCAGCCGTTCCTGTCCGGCGCGATCTCGAAGACGGTGAACCTGCCGGAGACCGCGACGGTCGAGGAGATCGCCGATGTCTACTTCCAGGGCTGGAAGCTCGGCCTGAAGGCGCTCGCGGTCTACCGCGACAACTGCAAGGTCGGCCAGCCGCTGGCCGACGCGAAGGCGAAGAAGGCCGTCGCGGCCGAGGCTGCCGTCGCCGAGAAGATCGTCGAGAAGGTGATCGAGTACCGGCCGACCCGCAAGCGCCTGCCGAAGTCGCGGCCGTCGCGGACCACGTCGTTCTCGGTCGGCGGCGCCGAGGGCTACATGACCGCCGGCTCCTACCCGGACGACGGTCTGGGCGAGGTCTTCCTGAAGATGGGCAAGCAGGGCTCGACCCTGGCCGGGGTGATGGACGCCTTCTCGATCGCGATCTCGATCGCGCTGCAGCACGGCGTACCGCTGGAGACCTACGTCCAGAAGTTCACCAACCTGAAGTTCGAGCCGGCCGGTCTGACCGACGACCCGGACGTCCGGATGGCGCAGTCGATCATGGACTACATCTTCCGCCGCCTGGCCCTGGACTACCTGCCGTTCGACGAGCGGGCCGCCCTGGGCATCTACTCGGCGGACGAGCGGTCCCGGCAGCTCGACACCGGCTCCTACGAGCCGGCCCCGGTCGAGGTGTCCGAGGCCGAGTCCCTGAAGTCGGTCGAGCCGGTCGCTTCGGACGTCGCCGACAAGCCGGTCGAGGCGGCCGCCGCGAAGCCGGTCAAGGGCGAGGCCCACACCACCGCCGAGATGCTCGAACTGATCACCGGCACCTCGGTCGACGCACCGCTCTGCTTCACCTGCGGCACGAAGATGCGCCCCAGCGGTTCCTGCTACGTCTGCGAAGGCTGCGGCAGCACCTCCGGCTGCAGCTGACCACCAGCTGAAAGCACCACGGCCCCCGGGAACTTCCCACATTCCCCGGGGGCCGAGGTGCGCCAACAAATGTTCGGGGGTCAACCGGCAGTGATCAGGCATTTCGGAGGGGTGTCCATGCGACTTCGACGGCCTGCCGAGGAGGCGGATCGGGTATCTGTCGATCCGAGGGATCAGCTTGTGCTGGACGAAGCCCGGCGTGCAATCGATCAGCAAAAGAAGGATCTTGAAGGACTTCGGAGCCGTGCTGGTACGACGGCTGGCTACGCGACAGTTGTTGCATCAGTCCTTGGCGGGCTGTCTCTTCGCGATGGCACCCACCCCACAGCCTGGACCTGGACGGGCTTTGCGGCTCTGGCCGTGGCGGCCGCGGCGTCCGTATTCGTGCTGTGGCCACGCACGCTCACGTTGGCTCTGGACATCGAGAAGATGGACGGCAGGATCGACAAGGGTGACGGCATTGCAGTCATGATTCGTGATACGTCCCTGGCGCTGTATCGCGATCGGAAAGCCAATCAACGCGTCCTCAACCGCCTCCACAACGTCTATGTGTTGAGCCTGTTCTTCGTCCTCATCGAGCTCTGCTTCCTACTTGTAGATTTAGCGAGGAGATAAGTCATGCCTGGTAATGAAACCAAGCCGGCACCGGCGCCTCGGCCCGCTCCGAACCCTATGCCCGGCTCGCCCGAGAAACATGGTCACCCCAGGCCCGCCACTCCTGCCGGCCCCAAGATTGAAACCCGGTAGGGGCAGCCGGGTGGCGGGACCAACACCTCGGTAGAGGTGCCGCTGTGCTTGACCCTGCGGGATGAAGATGCGCCCTAGCGGTTCCTGCTACGTCTGCGAAGGCTGCGGCAGCACCACCGGCTGCAGCTGAGCCTGCCTATTGCTGAGCGCACCACGGCCCCGGGAACTTCCGACAATCCCCCGTGGGCCATGTGCGTGTGCCGCTCAGCGCATGAAGTGCGGCGAGTCCTTGACCGTAGCGGTCGATCGCCGGAGGGTGACGAGGAGAGCGCTCCACTCCTTTCTCGCCCAAGGAGAACGTCATGCGTTTGAGTAAATCACCGCATCGCACCTGGGCCGCGTTCGTCACCGTCGGCCTGGTGCTCGCACTGGTTTCGGTCCCGTCGTCGGGAGCTGCTCCCGACCGTGGGTCGTTCGATGCCTCGGCCCGCCCGCTGATCCGCAATAGCGGGCAGGCCTACCTGAACACCAGACTTCCCATCAAGGCGCGGGTTGCAGACCTCCTGCGGCGGATGACGCTGGAAGAGAAGGTCGGCCAGATGACCCAGGCCGAGCGAGGTGCTGTGACGAATGACGCCTCGCTCGTCAGCACCTGGCGGCTCGGCTCGGTGCTGTCCGGCGGTGGCTCGGTGCCGACCCCCAACACCCCGCAGGCCTGGGCCGACATGGTCGACAGGTTCCAGGCTGCCGCGTTGCAGACCCGCCTGCAGATCCCGATCCTGTACGGCGTCGACTCCGTGCACGGCCACGGGAATTTGCTCGGGGCAACAGTATTCCCGCACAACATCGGACTCGGATCGACCTGGGATCCCGAGCTGGTGAAGCGGATCGAACACGTCGTGGCTGAAGAGACCCGTGCCACCGGACCGCAGTGGGCGTTCGCCCCGTGCGTCTGCGTCGCCCGCGACACCCGGTGGGGCCGCACGTACGAGAGCTTCTCGGAGAGCCCCGCTCTGGTGAGCAAGTTCGCAGCCGCGATCGAGGGCTTCCAGGGCAAGAACCTGGCCGCCTCGGATCGGGTGCTCGCCAGCGCCAAGCACTACGCGGGTGACGGTGACACCGAGTTCGGCTCGGCCGCCGGTGACTACACGATCGACCAGGGCATCACGGTGACGAACCGCCAGGACTTCGCCCGGTTCGACCTCGCGCCGTACCTTCCCGCCGTCGGCAAGTACGACGTCGGCACGGTGATGCCGTCGTTCTCCAGCATCGACTGGACCGAGGACGGCGTCGGTAACCCGATCAAGATGCACGCGAACCGTGAGCTCATCACCGACCTGCTGAAGGGCAAGCTCGGGTTCGACGGCTTCGTCATCTCCGACTGGGAGGGGATCCACCAGATCCCGGGCGACTGGGCAGAGCAGGTCCGGACCGGGGTCAACGCCGGTATCGACATGTTCATGGAGCCGAACGCGTACCAGTCCTTCGAGACCACGCTGCTCGACGAGGTGCGCGCCGGCCGAGTGTCCCAGGCCCGGATCGACGACGCCGTACGGCGGATCCTGACCAAGAAGTTCGAGCTCGGGCTGTTCGAGAAGCCCTACACGGACCGCACACATCTCGCCGACGTCGGCTCCGCTCAGCACCGCGCGCTCGCGCGTGAGGCCGTCGCCAAGTCGCAGGTGCTGCTGAAGAACTCGGACGGGCTGCTGCCGCTGAAGAAGAACGCCAAGGTGTACGTCGCCGGCCGCAACGCCGACGACATGGGGAACCAGGCCGGCGGCTGGACGCTCAGCTGGCAGGGCGCGTCGGGACAACACCGAATTCCTGGCAACACGATTCTCGACGGCATCCGGCAGGTTGCTCCTCAGGCGCAGGTGACCTACAGCAAGGACGGTTCGGCACCGACGGCGGGCAGCGACGTGGCTGTGGTGGTCGTCGGCGAGACTCCTTATGCGGAGGGCTTCGGCGACGTCGGCGGTCCGCTGTGGGCCTACGATCCCGAGGACGCCGGAGTGCCGCGTGAACCGAAGAGCCTGGATCTGCAACCGGTGGACCGGGCGGTCATCGACAAAGTGTGTGGAGCGATTGCCAAATGCGTGGTGCTGGTCGTCTCCGGCCGGCCGCAGGTCATCCCACCTGCGCAGCTCGGCACGATCGACGCCCTGGTCGCGTCCTGGCTGCCTGGCTCACAAGGCGAAGGCGTGGCCGACGTGCTGTTCGGCAACCGCCCCTTCACGGGCAAGCTGTCCCACAGTTGGCCACGCAGTGCCGACCAGGAGCCAATCAACATCGGCGACCGGAACTACCACCCCCTGTACCCCTTCGGCTGGGGACTCCGCACCAGTCGTCAGTAGCGACACATCCCAGCGCGTCGCGGTCAGCTGCTTAGGTAGCTGATCGCGACGACGCTCGGTCGTCCGGCGCCGGCCGGCCGGATGGGAACCGCGGCTGATCCGGCCGCCTTCGACCTTCTTGCCCTTGACAACCAGTACGACGGAGAGGCCGCCGACACCCTCGGTCTCGCGCAGGTCAAGCGCAGATGCCACTGGCTGGTGCTGATCCGATGGAGGCCAGGCGCGGATCCGAATGGCTGGTACATTCCCCGGTTGGGACAGGGCGGATGTGACTGGCCGGCGCTGGCGTCAGGGTTTTCCGGCTTCGGCGACTGTGATGGCCTGCTCCAGGGTTTGCCGAGCGCGCGCCAGCTCGGCTGCCCGCTCGTCCAGCCGGCTGAGTTGCTGGCGCAGCTTGTCCAGCACACCTGGGCACGGAGTCAGCGAGCCATCGGTATGGGCACACGGCAGCACCTGCTTGATGATGCTGGTCGACAAACCCGCGGCGAGCAACGCGCGAATCTGCCTGACCGTCAGCTCAGCCGCTGCGTCGTACTGGCGATACCCATTGGCCTGCCGACTCGACACAAGCAGTCCCACACGTTCGTAGTACCGCAGCAGCCGCTCACTAGTGCCGGTGCGCTTAGCCAGCTGCCCGATCAACATCGCATCTCCCGCTGAACTTGACGTTGTAACAATGTCAACGTTCAACCCTGATCCCGACCGCCGCATTCCGGGCCGCATCCCGAGCGCGGCCCCGATGTCGCCGACTCCTCAGCCGCCGGCGTAGCTGATCGCGACGACGCTCGAACTGCTGCTGATCCGGCCGCTGTCGACTTTCTTGCCCTTGACAACCAGTACGACGGAGAGGCCGTCGGAGCCCTTGGTCTTGCGCAGGTTGACGGTGTAGGCGCCGTTCGACGCCTTGACCTGGAAGGTGGCGGATCCACAGCCCTTCTTGGTCGTCGCGCCGATCCGGCCCGCCCAGCAGGTCTTCTTCGAGGCGCTGATTCGCACGGTGGCACCCGTCTGTGTGCTGGTCGTGGTCGTCGTCTTTCCCCTGCCGCCGGTGCTGGTCGTGGTCTTGGGCGGATCGCAACCGGTCAGCACCAGCGAGACCAGCAATGCGATCGCGAGGGTCGTCCATCGGCGGACAGACATCGGGGACCTCCCGTCATCCGGTCTTGACGGTCAACTGTGGCTTCACGCTGGTCGGCTTCAGTTCCTTCTGAACCAGCGCTTCGATACCCGTCAGCCCGTTGTTGTCCTTCGTCGCCGCGAGCCGAGCCGCCTTGGTGCGCGTCGAGAGCTGCGCCTGCAGTTCCCGCGCGAGCGCCTCCAGTTGCTGTCGGCCATCGCGAGAGAACGTGCGGTGCTTGCTGGTGACGACCACGAACTGCACCGCGATCGCCGCGGTCGTGCAGCCTGAGCAGGCCACGTTGACCGCGAGTGCGCGGTTCCGCGCGGTGATCGTCGTACCGGGTCGAACCACGACGATCTGGACGGACACACTGGTCGCCCTGCAGTTGCTGCAGCTCGACCACGCGGTGGCGACGTTGTCCGCCGTACCCTTCTTTGCCTTGTTCACATAGACGACCTGTACGGCGGCAGCGGTGCCTGTGCACGACTCGCAGGTGGCCGTTGCACTCGCCACGGCGTCAGCCTGAACCCGCTTGCCCCGGGCGCGTTCGACCATGGCGGTCCGGTCCGTGTCTGTACTACCTATCGTCCCGGGGTTGGCGGACGCGACCAGGTCGAAGTCCTGGCCTCTGCGGAACGTGAGCATGCTCGCGGTGCCTGTCGCACCTGTGACGAGGGACGCGATCACCAGGATCGCTTCGAGGCGCCGGGAAATGGTCATGACACTCCTTGGACTCTCAGGGACGGGTCAGCCACCGAGACGGGACTCCAGCGCTTCGCGGTGAAGCCACCGGCGACCAGTTCGGCGAGTTCCATGTAGGCGTCGCGGGTGGCAGAACGCAGGTCGTCGAGGTCGACGGCGGCACCGCTGTCCAGCGCCGGGTCCCACGGGATGCGGACCGTGCCGGCGCAGCGGGCGGAGAAGTGGTTCTCGATCTCGTCGAGCTGGACCCACCGTGGCCGGCCTCTGGTCGTGTTGATCACCGCGACGGCGGACGCCACCAGGTCCGCGTGCCCGTGCTGGTCCAGCCAGTCCAGCGTCCCGGCGGCGACCCGGGCGCCGTCGAGAGCGGGCGGCATCACCACGACGATCTGATCGGCCTCCCGCAGGATGCCTTGGATCGCGTTGTCCAGGATGCCGGTGCCGGTGTCGACGAGGATCAGGTTGTAGTGCTGGGTGAGCAGGTCGAGCACGTTGCGGTAGTCGCGGTCGCCCAGGGCCTGGCTGATGGTCGGGTCGTCGTCGGACGCGATCACCTCGAGCCGGCTCGGTGCCTGCGAGGTGTACTCGCGGAGGTCGGCGTACTTGGTGATCAGGTCGCGCTCACCCAGGAGGTTGGTCACCGTGGCCGGGGACTCGCGCCGGATCCGATAGATGAGTGAGCCCGCGTCGGGGTTGGCGTCGAGCGCGACAACGCGGTCTCCGCGGTGCGTGGCGAGCGTGTGGCCCAGCATCAGCGTCGTGGTGGTCTTCCCGGCTCCGCCCTTGCGGCTCAACGTGACCACGCGGCGGGGACCGCTCAGCGCCGTACGGATTCGCGCGATCCGCTCCTGCTCGCGTTGCTCGGCCAGACTGGGGCCGACGTTGATCCGGCCGCTCGAGACGTAGTACAGCCCGTGACGCCAGCCGTGCCGCGACGGGGGGACCCGGCGGCGGAGCATCTTGTCCTCGGTGAACACAGCAGCGCTCGGCGGCTCGTCCAGAGCACCGTTGATTGCATCCATCGGTTCCTCCTCGGCCGGCGACGTTGCGGTGTGCCGGACTCGAACCGCCCGTACGACATGGAGAACAGATCTGATCAGAACCACACTGAGGCCAACGATCGGCAGGGTGATCGCCAGTAGCGAAAGCAGCATGAGGATCCCGGCGCCGAACTGTCCTGCCGCGATGAGTGCGCGTGCACTGGCCCACAAGCCACTCGAGCGATCCCAGAAGCCTGCCAGGTAGCCGGGAGCGTTCCAGATGAGAATTCCCAGGCCGATGAGCAAGGCGGGGACCGTCACCAGCACCCAGGTCGTGACGACCATGCGAGTGCGGAGCCGGAGCTGCCCCACACCGGGATCGCTGCGACGACCTGGCAGGAAGCTCCGCACGATCGGCCGTACGTGCCCGAAGAGGTTCGGTACGCCGGCCAGATCGCCGAGAATGTAGTACCCGTCGAAGCGGACCACCGGCAGCAGTTGCTGGATGATCTCCAGGTGGGACAGGGCGATCACCGCCAGCAAGGGAGCCCACCCGGTCCACAGATACATCGTGGCCGCGACAACGATGAAGACCGAGTTGAAGTAGACGCCGCCCAGATCGGTCCGCAGCCGGCCCGCGCGGTTGAGCCGGTAGGCGCTGGTCACGTTCGTGTAGAAGGCAGGGATCCACAGGTAGATCCCGACGCCGATCGGGCCGGGCTTGGCACCGCCGTAGCTGCAGCCGGCGGCGTGACCGAACTCGTGGAAAATCGTTGCTATCAGCAACAGAACCAGGACGGCGAGCACACCGGCGGGATCCACAAGGGAGCTGAAGACCGACCTGGCGGGCAGGGTGGTCACCACCCACACGTCGAATGCGATCGCTCCCGCGAGGATCGCGACAATGATCGGACGATGGAACAGCGGCGCGAAGACGCGTCCGATCACGCGAACCGCACTGGCGGGCACCAGCACACCCCGGACGCTCAACGCCAACAGGGGATCAGCTTTTCGTTGTCCGACCGGCGCGCCGTTCCAGAGTGCGACCAGTCCCGACGGCCCGAGTTTCTCGTGGATGAGGCGGACCAGGTCGTCGGGATCGAGCCGCTGACCGTACGCGCGGCTCACGCGCTCGGCCAGCAGATCGGTCGACGCGCGCCCGTCGGCGTTCTCGACGATCAGGTACAGCAGTCTGGTCAGCAGCACCATCTGCCGGTCGGCCCGCTCGGCCAGGTAGCGCTCGTCCCGGAACCCGGAGCCCTCGTACCTACCGAGCAGGCGTACGCCCGCCGCCCGGCTCGGCCTGGGGCCGCCGCGCAGCGGGACTGTGTGGGTGCCGCCTTCTGCCGTCGTCACCATGCGGGCTTCCGGGCGATGCGGGGGGCGCGGGCCCCCCGCACGTTCCGTGCGCCGGCACAGCTACCGCTGGAACGCAGCCACATGCTGCAGTGCCGCGGCAGCCGCGGTCGACCCGATCGTCCCCGCGTTCACGGCGATCGCCAGGTTGACGGCGGTGATGTTGGTGATGTTGATCAGCGCCAGCGCCTCGCGCGTGGGCAGCAGTTCGGCCGACTGGCCGGCAACCTCCGTCCGGGAGATCCTGCCGAGATCCGTCATCGAAACCCCCTCCGTTCTGCGGCGTGCGGACGGCGCATTCGGCATCGCCGCCCGCACGCCCGATTCGCCCGGCTAGTGCTGCTTGATCACGATCGTCTGTACGGCCGCGGCCTTGGCCACGGACCAGTACGACGCCGCGTTCAACGCGACCGCCGTGTTGGACGCGTAGACGTTCGCCCAGTTGTAGGAACCCAGCGCCTCCCGCTCCGGCAGTACCTGGATCTCCTCCAGATCGAGCTCGACCGCCGTCAGTTTCTCGTTCATGAGTCACCTCCTCCACCCTGTTCGGTGCTCATAGCAAGTGGAGTCCGGGTCGCATGCTCAAAGCGTTGTCACGGCGTTGTCACGGCGTTGTCCCGGCGTTGTCACAGCGCTGTCAGGAAGGTGGTGGTCGACGTAACGGCCGCTATCGGGGATCGTTGGCTCATCGTGGATCTTCCGGTTTTGTCCGCCTCCGTACGGCGGCACGAGGGAGCGGATCCGTCCGTCCGCGGGGGAGTGGAACATGACTGATCAGGCGCAGTCCGGGGCGATGCCGGACGCGGCGGTACTGGTCATCCGGGTCTGGCGGGAGACGATCGGCGCGGGCGGCCTCAGGGCCCGCATCACCCAGCGCCCCGACCTCGGCGCTGAAGCCGAGACGACCACAGTGGTGACCTCGCCGGAGGCCGTTTACCGCGAGGTCCGGGCCTGGCTCGAGGAGTTCGAGGGCCGAACGGCGGGTCAGTCTTGACATCCGGCGCTTCCTGCCCCACGGTGCAATGAAGTGGGTGGCAGTTGGTGGTTCGGCCGTCACACACAGCGGGGATATCTGCGAGCAACACAGCCGGGGGGCGGGCTTGCGCTGAGGCGCGCCATCGCCTCCACAAGGGGAGGCCGTGCGGTGCGGACATTCTCGCGGTGTGATCTTCGACTTCAGCTGCTCGGGGACTGGCTCCTGACAGCCGCCGACGACCGGGTCGGGGCAGTGGCGCAGATCGAACTGCCGGCCGGCCCGCAGCACCTGGTTGCGCTCTTGGCCCTCAACAGCCGCTGCGCCCGGACCCACGCGGCGGCGATGCTGTGGCCGGACTGCACCGACGAGGTCGCGGCCGCCCGCCTTCGTGCAATCTTGTGGCGGCTGCGGCACCGGCATGCCGGCGTACCACCGCTGCTCGTCATCGGCGACGCATGGCTCGCTCTGGCTGACGAGGTCGTTGTCGATGTCAACCGGTTCCTGGACGGCGCGGAGTTGCTGATCCGCGACGACCCGGACGTCGGGAGTGCGGAGGCCGAGGACGCCGCTGCCGCCGTGCTGCACTCCTCCGAACTACTGCCCGGCTGGTACGACGACTGGGTGCTGGCCGCACGTGAACGCCTGCAGTACTTGCGTCTGGGCGCTCTCGACGCACTCGCGACCCGGCGCCGAAGGCAAGGGCGCACTCACGAGGCCCTCCAGGCGGCGCGGGCCGCGATCAGCATCGAACCGCTCCACGAGAGCGCGCATCGCACCATTGTCGAGACCCACCTGGAGAGCGGCGATCTCGTCGAGGCCATCAAGCACTACCAAAGATTCGAGACCATGCTCGACCGGGAACTGGGCTTCCCACCGAGCGACATCTTTCAGGAGATGGTCAGCCCCTACCTGACCGTTGCCTCCCGCAAGGTGGTCCGGAACCGCTGAACCTTGTTTGTGGCTTGCCGGCCAGCGGGTCGTCAATCGCCGGGCCGGGTCGTCCATACGCTCGACCTGTCAGTGGCCGGCTCGGTCTGAGTCGGCGGCGGGTTTGGCGGTGTGGTCGAGGGCCGACAGGGCGGCCAACTCGGCATCGGTCAAGTCGAAGTCGAATACGGCCAGGTTGTCCTCGAGGCGTCCGCGGTCGCTTGACTTCGGGATCGGTACGACGTCCTGCTGTGTCTCCCACCGCAGGACCACCTGGCCCGGCGACCTCCCATGCGTCTTCGCGATGTCCTGCACCGTCGGATGACTCAGGAGCTCGGTCCCCTTCCCAAGCGGGCTCCAGGCCTCTGTGACGATCCCGTGCGCGGCATGGAACTCCCGCTCGGCCGCCTTCGCCCACACCGGACTGAGCTGGACCTGGTTCACCTCCGGCGCCTCGCCCGTCTCGTCGATCAACCGCTGCAGATGCGCGGGCTTGAAGTTCGACGTACCGATCGCCCGCACCAGCCCCGCCTCCCGCAGCGCGATCAGCCCACGCCATGCGTCGACGTACCGGTCCTGCTGCGGATTCGGCCAATGGATCAGCAGCAGGTCCACGTATTCCACGCCGAGCTTCTCCGCGCTCGCCTCGAACGCGACCCGAGGACCCTCGACACTGTGCCACCGCTTGTTGAACTTTGACGTCAAGAACACCTCGCCTCGAGGCAGGCCTCGCAACGCCCGCCCGACCCCGACCTCGTTCCGATAGTTCTCTGCCGTGTCGACCAGCCGATACCCCAGCTCGAGCGCCACACTCACGGCCCGTTCCGCATCTGCGTCGTTCATCGGCGACGTCCCCAACCCCAGCCGTGGCATCACCGCTCCGTGACTCAACGTGACTGTCGGAACCTGGCTCATCCATCTCCTCCTTCGGCGAACGCTGCCCGGCCACCGTACGTCGATCACGATCCGCGCTCACCGCCCGGGCGGCCCGATCCCGTCGTACGTCGTAAGGCCAGGCGGCCAGTCTCAGCACCGGCAAACCGGGCGCCAACTGTCGGATCCGTGGTTCATCATGGTTGCTGGCGGGGATCGAAACACCTTGGAGGGATAGGCGTATGAAGAATCGGCTGATCACTCTGGTGGACCTCGGTCTTGACAGTTCGTTCGACGCGTCGATGTCCTTCGTCCAGGGGATCACCGGGAACATCAACGCCGGCTGGGACCAGCCGGTGATCGACGTGAACTTCGTCCGCACCCGCGACCACGAGACCGCCTTCTCCGCGCTCACCACCCCCTCGACAGTGCTGCACGTGATGGCACACGGTGACCACAGCGAGGAGCCCTCCTTCCTGTCCACCGACGGCCAGACCCAGGTCTCGCTGCGGTCGCTGGCGGAGTGGTTCCTGGACCGCCAGTGGGGGATCGCCAGCGGCGTGGTCATCGCCGACGGCTGCAAGACCGGCATCGGCAAGTGGCAGCGCGCCATCCGCGATTGCCTCCAGGACGACATCACATACATCGGCACCAGCACCGTCATCGGCTGGTACGAGGCCACCGTCTTCTGCTCCGCCTTCTATGGCGCTCTGGTCCGCAACCGCGGCCTCGGCCGCACCCCGGCCGAACAAGGCTGGGACGCCGCCAACCGAGCCATCCGCGCCTACGAAACCCTCACCGACGCCCGCTGCCCCTACAAACCCGTCCTCCTGACCCCCTCCCGCCGAGCCCTCCGCTCCCTCACCGGCTGACCGGCGCCCGCGCACTGCCCCTCCGCCTGGACCGGATCCTGGAGCGCGAACCGGGCGACGTCGGATCATGCGGTTGGCGCCCGGCCGTGTGGAGGATTGTCGGCCGGGTGCCAACCGCTGTCTTGGTCGCGGCAACGCCGCCGTAGCCCCTGGGGCAAGCCCGACACGCGTGGGGCGACTACTTTGGGTTAGCCATGTGAAACTTTTGGTGGGCACGTCGTGTGGCGCGTCCGTGGTCTGGGTTGCCGGTGACCTGGATGGAGTAGGGACGGGGGAAGCCGTCCAGTACGCATTCCCCGACCTGCTGACGTCCGCCCGACATGGTGAAGGAACGCCACCATGAAGTTGCACCGGAATACCCTCCTGACCGCTGCCGCGATTGTCCTGATCCTGTACGTCGTTTCGCTCATCGTCGGTCTGCCGGGATGGGCCGCGGTCGTGCTCACTGTGGTCCTGCTCGTCCTGCTGGCTGTGGTCTGGAAGCAGCCCGACGAACCCCGTCCCGTCGTGACCAAGCCGGCACCGGCGCCATCCGTCGTACTGCCCGATCGGGAGCCGGTCTTCTCCGGTCCGCCGACGCGGACGGTCGCCGACGTACGACTGCCGTCTGCTTCGCCGGACTTCCAGTTCAGCTTCTCGGCGATCGTGCAGTGGTCGACCGTGTTGTCCGGTACGCGGCACGCCGACCTGGGTGCGGTCGCGGTCGATGCCTTGCTCGAGCGCGCTCGCGCCCTGACCGCGAGACAGCAGGTCACTGAGGAGTCGCTCAACCAGCACCGCCTGGCCGCACTCCTCGGCGAACCCGCCCTCGACGAGAAGGGGCAAGTGCGCAGTTGGGCCACCGAGGTGCGGCTGCGATTGCCGGACGCGGATCAGAAGCACCTCCAGCACCTCGCCGCCCTGCACCGCCGGGAGCAGACGACTCTGCTCGAACGCCGGATGGAGCAAGACAAACGTGCGTACCTGAAGGAGGACGTCTTCGCCACCCCTGGGTCGGCCGCGGTCTGGTGGCTCGTCAATCACCCCGGCGAGGTCGAGAACGCGGTCGGCCTCCTCGACACTCTTTCCGAGCTGTCCGCCGCCGCGAACGATCCCCCGGTTCAACGCGCGGAAGCGATCGATCGTCCTCCGCCGACCCGCGCCGAACTCGCCTTCAGCGCCGCGGTCGACGACCTTGCTCAGGCAGACGGCGCGAGCCCGACGGACGAGTCCCAGCAGAGGACCGTCCCGCGGCACGCCGATGCCCAGCAAACCAAGGACAGCACCAGGGCCGGCGCCGCCAGGACCGACTTGAACGGGTCGGCGACGAAGTCGGCCAAGGACGCCCAAGGCGAGTACCGAGAGCAGTTCTATTCGGAGTAGGCCGGTGAGGCGGGCTGGCTGCAGGGTAGGCCCGCCCCACCGAGATCGGGAGCGCATGCTCATTCGTCCAGCCAGCGAATGACGGTCGCGCCGCTGTGACCGTGGATGCTGAGGAGGGCGTCGACACCGTCCGGCCAGACCGTGGTCGTCGGATAACGTCCGCCCCAATGCAGGGCGACCGTCCCGTCGGACCACTCGACTCCCTCCGCGACGACGCCCGTACCGCTGATGCCGGAGACGTCGACGTGACGGACCAGCTGGAAGCAGCGTGGCCCGGACTTGTTCGCGACTTTCAGATGACGCCGTCGCGGGGTCCGCAGCAGCGTCGCGGTTCTACCGCTGATCTCGTCCATGCGCAGAAGTCAACCGGTGGTTCGCCGGCCTCACCAGGAACTCAACCGGTATCCACAGGGCAGAAATTCTGCCCGCCGACGGTGACTTGATCGCCATATCCTCAGTGCAGGGAGTGATCGACACGCAAGGAGTGACAGCGATGACAGTCATCGAAGAATGGACCGGCCGGCACGCACACGCCCTGCGTACGGCGCTGCGGTTGACCAACGAGGCGTTCGCCGACCAGCTCGGCATCTCGCCACGCACGGTCACCAAATGGCGTGAGAGACCGGAGATGGTGCCGAGCCCGCACCTCCAGGATGCTCTCGACACCTTTCTCAGTCAGGCGTCGCCCGACGCCCGGGTCAGATTCGCGGCCAACCTGGGCCTGGATCACCGCCGATTACCGCTCGACCAATCGGCGTTGACCCAGCTCAACGCGGCGCTCGGCGATCTGGCCCGCGCCCTGGCACGCCTCGAGACCGAGGATCCGGAGCGATCACCGGCGCATTGATGGACGGTGCAGACTGGCGGGCGCAGCACGACGTACCGAGAGGAGCTGCGGATGAGGCGACGCCTGGTGAACTCGTCGAGCGTGCGGTCGGTCGGTTGGTCCGACGGCACGCTGGAGCTCGAGTACGTCAACGGCTACACGTACCAGTACTACGAGGTGCCGCAGCCGACGTACGCGGCCCTCCTCGCGGCGTCGAGTATCGGTGCGTACGTCAACGAGCACATCAAGCCGTACTACGAGTTCCGCGAGATCTGAGTTTCCGCCGGGACTTCGGCGGGCACCGGCTGGGACGGTCCACACGGGGGTGCGCCCAACCAGGAGGTGGATATGCGCACTCGTAGAGCCTCTACGACTCGTTCCCGCACCATCACGATCGTTCTTGTCATCTGGCTGCTCATCGGCCTGGCGGCCGCCACGCAGCGGAATTACTTCGCGGGATCAGACGCGACGTGCGCCAAGGTGGGCACGACGCTGGTCACCATCGTCGCCGGCCCACTCAACTACATCGGTGCCAATCCGAAGATCGACTGCAACGCGCCTGAGCCGTCGAGATAAGCCCTTCTCGCGGCGAACCGCGTCCGCCGTACCGTTCCCTCCCAGAGGCTCTGAACCACGGAGTCGAGGGAGGGAACGTGGACGTTCTGCGCGCTGGGATCGAGACGGATCTCGAGGAGTTCAAGGTGCCCGGCGCGAGCTGGGCGGTATTCGAGGACGGTGAGATCCATCAGACCGGGACGGCCGGTCTGGTGGAGGCCGGCGGGTCTGCGGCCGTCACGCCGGACACGTTGTTCCAGGCTGCCTCGATCAGCAAGCCGGTCGCCGTACTGGCGATGCTCAGGCTGGTCGACCGTGGATTGCTCGACCTCGACGAGGACGTGAATCGGAAGCTCACGTCATGGCAGGTCCCGCCGACCGGCTATTGGCAACCGGTCGTGACCTTGAGGCAGTTGGCCAGCCACACTGCGGGCCTGACAGTGCATGGGTTCCCTGGATATCGCCATGACGATGCGCTGCCGACGACAGTGCAGATCCTCGACGGCGTGCGCCCGACGAACACCTTCGGCGTCCGGGTCGACCTGATCCCTGGGACGCAGTTCAGGTACGCCGGCGGCGGCACGATCGTCATGCAGCAGCTACTCGAGGACGTGACAGGCACGCCGTTCTGCGAACTGGTCCGTGAGCTCGTGCTGGAACCATTCGGCATGTCTGACAGCGACTACGCGCAGCCGCTTCCACCAGAGCTTCACGCGAGAGCAGCGACCGCTCACGACGAACTCGGCTGCCCGCTCGACAGCAGATGGCACGCTTACCCAGAGGTGGCCGCCGCGGGCCTCTGGACGACGCCGACGGACCTCGCGAAGTTGGCCATCGGTGTCCAGCGGACGTACGCCGGGACCGACGACGCACTCCTGTCGCCCGAGCTAGCCCGGCAGATGCTCACGTCCCAGATCGCTGCAAGCGAGCGGATCGGTGGGCTGGGTCATCTGGGACTTGGGTTCTTCCTTGACGACACTGGGCAGCGGTTTGGACACAGTGGCGGCAATGCGGGGTTCCGCTGTCATCTGCTGGCGTATCGCGACACCGGACAAGGCGCCGTCGTCATGACCAACGGTGACAACGGCTCGTGGGTGGTCATGAGCGCGTTCGCCGCTATTGCGTCGGCATACGGCTGGGAGGAGTACCCGCAGGACGTCGAGCTTCCGGATCTACCGGCTGACGAGGTGCTGGCTGACCTTGTCGGCTCGTACCGACTGGACGGCAGGATGGCGTTCACGATCGAGCGGCGGGGGAGCGGCCTGGAGGTGACGTTCGACGGTCAGCCGCCGCTGCGCTTCATGCCGCGGTCGGCGACGCGGTTCGCGGTCGGCACTGGCACCGAGCTCGAGGTACGCGACGGCGGACTGGTCTTCCAGCAGGAGGGCGCGGAGCTCGCCTGCGCGCGGGAATAGGAGCTGGGGTGGCCCGGTTACATCTGATGCCGCTCGGTTCATGACCCCGGGCCCCAACTTAAGCCGCTACGAGCGGCCACTCGCCGAGAGGCGTCTGCTGGGCGGTGCGTTACGTGACAGGTGGGAGTCGGTTGACCGGCTCCCACCTGTTCAGTTCCTGGTACGACGGTTGTGCCGGGAGCGGCCGTACGACGGTGTGGTGGCGGTGCCTGTGGATGGCCCGGCGGCAAACCGCTTGTGTGGTGCGGCATCATGGAGATGTCGCTCGCGGAGACGTGAGTGAGTGATGTGACCAGAGGGACGACCACTGCTTCGTCTCGACACCGGTTGGCCGGCGTCGAGGAGGGCGCACAGGGAGCCCGGACAGGGTCCGGGACCTCGATTTGCATCTGCACCGCGAATGTCAGTAATGTTCTTCTTGTTGGAGCGAGGCGCGGGACGCGAAAGCGGCCGGCAGCTCCGACAAACTCCCTGAAGGTCTCGGAAGCCGAAACACGCCTCGGCGGGTTTCGGTCACTGAGCCACGCAGGGGGACTGGGACGAAAGAGGCCGATTTGACCGGCCCCGGACGAAACAGTAAAGTTAGGCGAGTTGCCCCGGAGCTTCAAACGAAAGTCTGAAGCGCGGTGTGCGTCCGATTTTTGAGAACTCAACAGCGTGCCGAAAGTCAATGCCGAAATTGCATTAACCCCGTACATGGGCTTCGGATGATGTTCTGCCAGGGACCTTTCTGGGTTTTTGGTGGGGGTTGTTTGTTGTCTGTGTCGGATTCCTTTGAAATATTTTCTGGATTCAAGTCAGTTTGATTTGTTTCTGATGTTCAAAGGATCACTTTTTGTGGGTCTGTTTTCCGCGGCCTTTTGGTTGTGGTTGACATATAGATTTCAACGGAGAGTTTGATCCTGGCTCAGGACGAACGCTGGCGGCGTGCTTAACACATGCAAGTCGAGCGGTAAGGCCCCTTCGGGGGTACACGAGCGGCGAACGGGTGAGTAACACGTGAGCAACCTACCCTCAACTTTGGGATAAGCCTCGGAAACGGGGTCTAATACCGGATATGACCATAGGCTTCATGGTTTGTGGTTGAAAGTTCTGGCGGTTGGGGATGGGCTCGCGGCCTATCAGCTTGTTGGTGGGGTAATGGCCTACCAAGGCTTCGACGGGTAGCCGGCCTGAGAGGGCGACCGGCCACACTGGGACTGAGACACGGCCCAGACTCCTACGGGAGGCAGCAGTGGGGAATATTGCGCAATGGACGAAAGTCTGACGCAGCAACGCCGCGTGAGGGATGACGGCCTTCGGGTTGTAAACCTCTTTCAGCAGGGACGAAGCGAGAGTGACGGTACCTGCAGAAGAAGGACCGGCCAACTACGTGCCAGCAGCCGCGGTAATACGTAGGGTCCGAGCGTTGTCCGGAATTATTGGGCGTAAAGGGCTCGTAGGCGGTTCGTCACGTCGGGAGTGAAAACTCGGAGCTTAACTCCGAGCCTGCTTCCGATACGGGCAGACTAGAGGTAGGCAGGGGAGAGCGGAACTCCTGGTGTAGCGGTGGAATGCGCAGATATCAGGAAGAACACCGGTGGCGAAGGCGGCTCTCTGGGCCTTACCTGACGCTGAGGAGCGAAAGCGTGGGTAGCGAACAGGATTAGATACCCTGGTAGTCCACGCCGTAAACGTTGGGCGCTAGGTGTGGGGGACATTCCACGTCCTCCGTGCCGCAGCTAACGCATTAAGCGCCCCGCCTGGGGAGTACGGCCGCAAGGCTAAAACTCAAAGGAATTGACGGGGGCCCGCACAAGCGGCGGAGCATGCGGATTAATTCGATGCAACGCGAAGAACCTTACCTGGGTTTGACATATAGGGAAATCTCGCAGAGATGCGGGGTCCGTAAGGGTCCTATACAGGTGGTGCATGGCTGTCGTCAGCTCGTGTCGTGAGATGTTGGGTTAAGTCCCGCAACGAGCGCAACCCTCGTCCTATGTTGCCAGCACGTTATGGTGGGGACTCATAGGAGACTGCCGGGGTCAACTCGGAGGAAGGTGGGGATGACGTCAAGTCATCATGCCCCTTATGTCCAGGGCTTCACGCATGCTACAATGGCCGGTACAAAGGGCTGCGAAACTGCAAAGTGGAGCGAATCCCAAAAAGCCGGTCTCAGTTCGGATTGGGGTCTGCAACTCGACCCCATGAAGTCGGAGTCGCTAGTAATCGCAGATCAGCAACGCTGCGGTGAATACGTTCCCGGGCCTTGTACACACCGCCCGTCACGTCATGAAAGTCGGCAACACCCGAAGCCGGTGGCCTAACCCTTGTGGAGGGAGCCGTCGAAGGTGGGGCTGGCGATTAGGACGAAGTCGTAACAAGGTAGCCGTACCGGAAGGTGCGGCTGGATCACCTCCTTTCTAAGGAGCATTGACGCCAGGTTCCCGCAAGGGTCTGGTGTCTACTCGTCGTTTCCTGGACGTCCGTTCCAGGGCGACGGTGCTTCGGAATGTGGAACATTGACCATTAGGCCAGGATCTCGAGCAGTGAAGCTAGTACTACCCACTTGTGGGTGTGGAACGTGGAGCAGCGAAGAGTGAAGGGCCGAGGCGCGCTGTTGGGTCCTGAGAAATCGGGCCCGGCTCACTGGACGTGATGTCTGGGGGGTTGGATCTGGTTTTTCTGGGTCACAGCCACACTGGGTTGGTTCTGGTGTGGTGGGTGGCTGGGGCCGGCTCTCACCAAACTGCTGGTGGGTTCGCTTGATGGGTGTGTTGTTTCCCTGGATGGTGTTCTCGATCATGTGTGTGGTGGTTTAGGGGCTGGTGTTCCTGCCCGTATTTTGAGAACTGTATAGTGGACGCGAGCATCTCTTTGTAGCGTAATTTTGTCTTTTGTTGTTTGTTTTTGTGACAAGCTACTAAGGGCAATCGGTGGATGTCTTGGTACCAAGAGCCGATGAAGGACGTTGGAGCCTGCGATAAGCCCCGGGGAGTTGGCAACCGAGCTGTGATCCGGGGGTGTCCGAATGGGGAAACCCAGCTGGCATTCTAAAGCCAGTTACCAGTGCCTGAACACATAGGGTTCTGGAGGGAACGCGGGGAAGTGAAACATCTCAGTACCCGCAGGAAGAGAAAACAATAGTGATTCCGTGAGTAGTGGCGAGCGAAAGCGGATGAGGCTAAACCATGTGCGTGTGATAGCCGGCGTGCGTTGCGTATATGGGGTTGTGGGAGCATTCGGGTCTTAATGCCGTGAGACCGGAGAGTTATAAATCGCTGTTGAAGTCGAATCTTCTGGAATGTTGAGCCGTAGTGGGTTATAGCCCTGTAGGCGTAAGACAGTGACTCTTGAGTGTTTTCCCAAGTAGCACGGGACTCTTGAAATCCCGTGTGAATCTGGCGGGACCACCCGCTAAGCCTAAATACTTCTTGGTGACCGATAGCGGACTAGTACCGTGAGGGAAAGATGAAAAGTACCCCGGGAGGGGAGTGAAATAGTACCTGAAACCGGTTGCCTACAATCCGTCGGAGCATCTCCTTGTGGGGTGTGACGGCGTGCCTTTTGAAGAATGAGCCTGCGAGTTAGTGGTGTGTGGCGAGGTTAACCCGTGTGGGGTAGCCGTAGCGAAAGCGAGTCTGAATAGGGCGCTTTAGTCGCATGCTCTAGACCCGAAGCGGAGTGATCTATCCATGGGCAGGTTGAAGCGTGGGTAAGACCGCGTGGAGGACCGAACCCACCAGGGTTGAAAACCTGGGGGATGACCTGTGGATAGGGGTGAAAGGCCAATCAAACTCCGTGATAGCTGGTTCTCCCCGAAATGCATATAGGTGCAGCGTCGCGTGTTTCTTACCGGAGGTAGAGCACTGGATGGTCTAGGGGGCTTACCGGCTTACCGAAATCAGCCAAACTCCGAATGCCGGTAAGTGAGAGCGCGGCAGTGAGACTGCGGGGGATAAGCTCCGTAGTCGAGAGGGAAACAGCCCAGATCACCAGCTAAGGCCCCTAAGCGATTGCTAAGTGGAAAAGGATGTGGAGTTGCCCAGACAACCAGGAGGTTGGCTTAGAAGCAGCCACCCTTGAAAGAGTGCGTAATAGCTCACTGGTCAAGTGATTCCGCGCCGACAATGTAGCGGGGCTCAAGCAATCCGCCGAAGCTGTGGCATTCACACTCGTACCAGGCATTGACCTTTGGTTGGTGTCCAGGTGTGTGGATGGGTAGGGGAGCGTCGTGCAGCGTGTGAAGCAGCCTAGTGATGGAGTTGTGGATGCTGCACGAGTGAGAATGCAGGCATGAGTAGCGAATGACGGGTGAGAAACCCGTCCGCCGGATGATCAAGGGTTCCAGGGTCAAGCTAATCTGCCCTGGGTAAGTCGGGACCTAAGGCGAGGCCGACAGGCGTAGTCGATGGACAACGGGTTGATATTCCCGTACCGGCATTAACACGACCCGACCGAACCCGCTGATGCTAAGAACCAGAAGCCGTGATGCCTTCGGGCGGAGTGGTGGACGGTTTGACCCGAGGTGGTAGTAGGTGCATTGAGGAGTGACGCAGGAGGGTAGTCCAACCGCGGCGATGGTAGGCGCAAGCTGATCCGCGGGCAAGGTGGTAGGGCGAGGCATAGGCAAATCCGTGTCTCATGTGCCTGAGAGCCGAGGCGGACCCGTTTAGGGGAAGTGGATGATCCCATGCTGCCGAGAAAAACTTCGCAGTGAGTGTTAGAGCCGCCCGTACCCCAAACCGACACAGGTGATCAGGTAGAGAATACCGAGGCGATCGAGTGAACCATGGTTAAGGAACTCGGCAAAATGCCCCCGTAACTTCGGGAGAAGGGGGGCCGGATCCGTTAGGTGACTTGCTCACCGACGCGGTGATGGCCGCAGAGACCAGGCCCAAGCGACTGTTTACTAAAAACACAGGTCCGTGCGAAGAAGTAATTCGATGTATACGGACTGACGCCTGCCCGGTGCTGGAACGTTAAGGGGACAGGTTAGCTGGTTTCGGCCGGCGAAGCTTTGAACTTAAGCGCCAGTAAACGGCGGTGGTAACTATAACCATCCTAAGGTAGCGAAATTCCTTGTCGGGTAAGTTCCGACCTGCACGAATGGCGTAACGACTTGGGCGCTGTCTCAACCTTGGACTCGGCGAAATTGCATTACGAGTAAAGATGCTCGTTACGCGCAGCAGGACGGAAAGACCCCGGGACCTTTACTACAACTTGGTATTGGTGGTCGGTACAACTTGTGTAGGATAGGTGGGAGACTGTGAAGCTCGGACGCCAGTTCGGGTGGAGTCATCGTTGAAATACCACTCTGGTTGTTCTGGCTGTCTAACTTTGGTCCGTTATCCGGATCAGGGACAGTGCCTGGTGGGTAGTTTGACTGGGGCGGTCGCCTCCTAAAAGGTAACGGAGGCGCTCAAAGGTTCCCTCAGCCTGGTTGGCAATCAGGTGTCGAGTGTAAGTGCACAAGGGAGCTTGACTGTGAGACAGACATGTCGAGCAGGGACGAAAGTCGGAACTAGTGATCCGGCGGTGGCATGTGGGAGCACCGTCGCTCAACGGATAAAAGGTACCCCGGGGATAACAGGCTGATCTTCCCCAAGAGTCCATATCGACGGGATGGTTTGGCACCTCGATGTCGGCTCGTCGCATCCTGGGGCTGGAGTAGGTCCCAAGGGTTGGGCTGTTCGCCCATTAAAGCGGCACGCGAGCTGGGTTTAGAACGTCGTGAGACAGTTCGGTCCCTATCCGCTGCGCGCGCAGGAGACTTGAGAAGGGCTGCCCCTAGTACGAGAGGACCGGGGTGGACGAACCTCTGGTGTGCCAGTTGTTCCGCCAGGAGCACGGCTGGTTGGCTACGTTCGGGAGTGATAACCGCTGAAAGCATCTAAGCGGGAAGCACGCTTCAAGATGAGGTCTCCCACCGGGTTAACCGGGTAAGGCCCCCAGTAGACCACTGGGTTGATAGGCCAGAAGTGGAAGCACGGCAACGTGTGGAGCTGACTGGTACTAATAGGCCGAGGGCTTGTCACACACACCCACCCCTGGTGGGTAACAAGCCCCTAGATAGACTGCGCTACGTAACTGAGAGAAGTCTTCGCGTCCACTGTACGGTTCCCGAAATACGGTCAACCCCCAGCCCACCAGACCCCCAGGCCCGGCACACGCCGGCGGGAGGGTTTGTGGCTTGGCAGGATGGTTGGTTGATATTTCTATAGAGTTTCGGTGGCCATAGCGTCGGGGAAACACCCAGTCTCCATTCCGAACCTGGAAGTTAAGCCCGACAGCGCCGATGGTACTGCGATCGGGAGATCGTGGGAGAGTAGGACGCCGCCGGACATTCACACTGTTAAGGGCCACCCCACCGGGGTGGCCCTTAACATTTGCCCCGATGGTTCTCAACCAAGCAGTTGCTTGCGGGTGGGAGTGTAGGTCCACCATGGGCGAGCGGGGTTGCCGTTGGCTTGGTCCACGGCCGACATGATGGTGTCGAGCAGGCACGGATCGTGGCGGCGTCCGTCGACCGTGCAGATGGTGTCGTAGATGTCGACCGGGTCGCGGCCGGCGAGCTGGCGGACTTCGGTGATATCGGCCCGCTGCAGGTAGCCGGCTACGGCCTGCCCGACGTTTATGAGGGTCGTCAGATCTGAGGCTGTGGTGCTGTCTCGAGTGGGTGGCATCTGTCGATCGTCACTCGTGCGGAGTCTGGTGTCTTGAAGGTTTCGGACACAGGTCGCGTTGACGGCCTCCGACCAGGCTCAGTAGGTCTGGTGGTAGATGAGTTCGCCTGATTCACCAGCGGCGGCGCCTTCGCTGGGGATGAACAGACTGACCACGATGGCAGGCTGCCCGTTCGGCGCGTTCAGAGCAGTCACGGTCGGATTCGCGAAGGCCGTGCTGCCGCCGTCGGTCCGGATACTGGTCTGATCGGCGTTGCCAGTCTGACAGTCGTACACGAACGTGCGCCAGGAGCCGAAGTCGCCCTTGGTGTACTGGCCCTCGATCAGACCGAAGCTGAAACCGCGGAAGACGGCTTGGTCGCGGTCGCCGATGTTGCCACCGACACCCCAGTACAGCAGGGCGTTGTCGTAGTTCGGCTGCGCCGCTGTACTCCAGGAACTGAAGTTGGTCAGCTGTCCGCGCTGCTGCCTGTCCCGGTCGCAGTTCCACCAGTAGTGCCCACCGATGTCGATCGTCGAATGGTCGATATCGGGGGAGAGGGTGATCCCGTAGATGTTCGGCGTACCTTCGGCGCACGACGACAACTGGCGGGGCGCGTCGAAGGACCGCGTCACCTGGCCGGCCAGCAGGTCGGTACGGCTGGCGAAGTAGCGGAAGGCGAGGTGGTTGTTGCCACCTCCGGGCTGCTCCTGCTCCCAGGCCATCACGAAGCCGCCGGTCGATGCCTGGGCGATCGTCGGCTGCGACGCCGGCCCGGTGTCACTCCCCGCCAGCTCGCGGACCCAGTGCCAGTTCAGTAGGTCGGTGGCGAGGTTGACCCGGAAGTGGCCGTCGGCCGCCAGATGATGGGAGACGGCGAGGTAACCACCAGTCGCGTCCTGGATGATCTTGACCGTGTCCATCACGTGTCCAGCGTCGTCGTGCACCGCGTACCGCTTGCCGGTGGCGCCGCTCACGTTCTCCACGATCGATCGAAGCTCGGCGCGAGCCGGATCCGACGGCGGGGCGTCGGCGGCCGCGGGTGCCGAGACAGTGGCCAGAAGCAGCGCTGAGCAGGTCAGGAGTCTGATGAGCATAGGCGGGTCCTCCGTGGGGCGGGTTGTGTAGGACGCTTGCCCACCGCCGAACCTCGGGAAACCCGTTGCCAACATCAACAGCCGGATGCGTAGGGTCTGCGCATGGAGCGTGCGGCGATGGTGCTGATCGTAGGGTTGCCGGGGGCGGGGAAGACGACGTTGGCGCGGCGGTTGGAGGTTGAGCGGACGGCGCTCCGGTTCACGCCGGATGAGTGGATGGAGGCCTTGCTCGGGGTGAGTGAGGTCAACGGCCGGCGCTGGGTGCTGGAGTCGCAACTGTTCTGGGGGCTGGCGGCTCGGGCGTTGACGCTGGGTGTCAGCGTGATCCTGGACTACGGGTGCTGGTCCGAGACCGAGCGGGACCTGTTCCGGGAGCGGGCAAACGAACTCGGTGCGAGCGCGGAGATCGTCGTACTGGATCTGCCGTTGGATGCGTTGTGGGAGCGGCTCCACGCGCGTAATGCGGCGTTGCCGGCCGGGACGTTCGCGATCAGCCGGGAGGAGTTGGTCGAGTTCGCCGCCCAGTTTCAGGTACCGAGTGCCGCGGAGCTAGCGCGGTGGGATCACCACGTCGTTGTGACCGAGTGAGCGGCCTACTCCTCGGGGGCGATGCCGACCAAAGCGGCGGCGGCGCAGATGTGGACCGGAGTGAGATCGGCAGGGGCGACAGGGGCCTGGAGCAGCGTCCCGCGCTCGAACGGGGTCAGTGTGATGTCGATGCCGTGGGCACCAGCCACGAGGCCGCGGACGTACGTGAGCCAGCCCATCATCGGGATACCGCGGCGGAAGACCCCGGCCGCGGCGGCGAGCTCGGTGTCGGCGATGCTCGCCCACTGCGGTTCCCAGATCGTCACGACCGCGCGGAGGACCTGGGCGAACCGCTCGGACTGCGCGAGTGCGTCCTCGTCGCTCCAGTGCAGCGTGAGCTGGTCGGAGACCGTGGTGAGCGTGCCGCCCATTGAAAGGTCGAACAGCCAGGGCAGCTCGCCGGTGCTCTGCAGATGCAGGCGGGTGGTGCTGGAGCCGTTCGCGAGGACCTTGGTGGTCGCCTCGACCATCTCCTGGAGCGGGGTCGCAGCGTCGGCCTCGAGGACGTGGTAGCCCCAGCGTTCGTCCTGGGTCCAGTCGTGTACGTCGGGGAACGCCACCGCGACCGCGGTCAGCGTGCGGCCCACGCGCAGCGCGCGGTGCTCGACGGACTCGTCACGGTGGGTCCACTGGGCGCGGAGCAGCCAAGATGCCATTCACGCCCTCCGATCGTGAGGTGGCCGGACCTGAGACGGTACGCCGGTGGTCGAGCGGTTGGCCAGAGCTCCGCGTACCCGGTGTGAGCGCTTACGGCGGTCCTCTGGAGCTGTCACCGAACTAGTTTGAGGCACCGCCGGTTCGGGGGTCAGCACCGGGGTCCGATTTTGGTAACCACCTAGCCAAAGTCTGGGCAGGTGTCAAGACGTGAGGGTCGGCGACGCGAGGTCGAGGGTCGGGGTGACGCCGCGGTAAGAGGTCAGCCACTCGCGCAGGAGTTCCACGCGGGCGGCGTAGTCCTCGTTGCCCTTGACGACGGGTGCCTGGTTGTACGCCATGGTGTCGGAGCTCCGGCGGAGCTTGATGTACAGGCGGGACGACGACAGGGCGTAGCGCTCCATGTCGTCCTGCAGCGCGCCGATGACGGTGATGTTCCGGTCGCGACCGATCTGCTCGAACAAGGCGACGGCCTCACGGCGGTGCTGGGAACCGAGGTTTCGCCCCAGCTCGTCGAGGATCAGCAGCAGCGGCCGGTCCGAACCACCGGCGAGCGCGGCCGCGCACACCAGCTTGACCGCCTTCTCGTCCATCTGAGCCGTGTTGCCCTTCACGTTGAACGCGGAGAACGGCCCACCCTCCGAACGACGCCACTTCGGCGTGACCGTCCAGCGCCACGGCTTGTCCGGCTCGGCCGGCGGGTCGGGCTCCGGGAACTCGAGTTTCGCGCCGTAGCCGCCGTACTGCTGGTCGAGGCGGTCGAACTCCTGCGAGACCAGGCGCAGACGCGCCTTGATGCCGTCGGCAAGGGATGCGCGGTGGGCGCGGGCGGTGCTCTCGGCCTCGGCCAGGCCCTCGCGGGCGCGCTCGAGGGCGGCGTTCCGTTCGGCGCGCTGGTTGGCGATCTGCTGTTGCTGCAGGCTGTCGAACGTCTCGTGCTGCGCGAGGTGACTGCTCAGCGTGCGCTGCAGTGCCGGGACCAGGCCGACGCGGGCGCCGAGGGTGCCGTTCGTCCAGCCGTCCGGGCCGTTGAGGATCTCCCAGAGTTCGGTCGGGATCTCCTCGCGGGAGCGCGCGTTCGGGAAACAACGGCGGATGACGTCGTCGAGCTGCGTGCAGGCCTGGTGGTTCCAGTCGGCCGTCGTACGGCGTTGCGCGTCGTCGGGCAGACCGAGAATGAACTCCTCGGCCTCGGCGGGCGTCGTTCCCCAGGCCGTGGTCCGAGTCGTCAGGTCGAGCGAGGTCTGCTCCTCCAGCAGCGTGAGCCGGCGGCCGGTCAGGTCGTCGAGGATCCGCTCGTGGTCGCGGCGGGTCGCCTCGAGGTTCTTGAGGCGTTCATCCCTGACGAGCTGCTGACCGGCGGCGGTCTCGGCGGAATCCTTGGCGGCCTGGAGTTGCGGCGCCAGCGAATCACGGTCGGTCTCGTGCCGGTCGATCGTCTCGCGGAGCGCGAGGATCTGCTCCTGCACTGACTCGGCGTCGGCCAGTGCGCGGGCCGCCGCCGTACGACGCTCTGCCTGGTCGACTCGGGATCGCGCCTGCTCCAGGGCCGCGGACGCGACGGCCCGGGCCTCGACCGTGGCCTCGAGCCGGCGGCGGGCGGCCTCGATCCGGGCGGTGCGGCCGGTCAGCGGTTCGTCGAACTGCCCGACCGCGACGACGCCGGCGACGTCGTCGATGTTGTCCTTGGTCGCGCGTTCGCCGATCGCCGCGAAGAAGGCATCCAGGGTGAAGCGCTTGTCGGCGGACTGCGGGCCGCCGCGCTGACCCTTGCGGGTCGCGCCAGGCCGATTCGCGAGCACCAGAAGGAATCCGGCGTACCCGGCATCGGCCAGCGCAGTCGACGCGACCGCAGCGTCACCGGCGTCGATGACGACGGCCTCGCGGTACGGCGCGAGTCGCGGCTCCCACTCGGCTCGGTCGGCGGACGGCAGCTCAGTGATGTCGGTGAGCGCACCGCATTCGATGCCGGCGTTCTCCAGGACCTGTTGCTGCGGTGCCGACACGGTCTGGCCGCTCTCGGCCTCCCGCAGCTCGGCCGTCGCCTGGTCGACCGCGGACCGGGCCGCGTGCTCGCGGCCGATGTGCTCCTCGAGTACGGCGCGTGCCTCGGTCTGCTCCTCGGCCGCGGCGGCCAAGTCACGCCCGTCCGCTGAACGTCCCGCGTCCAGCAGTCGGCGATGCTCCTGGCCGAGCCGCTCCAGCTGCTCACGCACCGAACGCTGCGCCAGATCCAGCTCACGGTCACGCGCGTCCAGCTTGTCGCGCTCCTGCCGCGTCAGCCGGACGTCCCGCAGCAGGAGCTCCTCGTTGCCGAAGGCTTCGATCTCGGAGTCGACGGCCTCGCGTCGCGCCTCCTGCTCGGCGACGCGTTCGTCGAGTATGGCGAGTTCCTGCAGGATCTCGTCGTTCCGTGCCGCGCCGTCGATCAGATGCCGGGCGCACCGGGCCTGCCAGGACTCCTTCGCCGCGGCGAGCGCGTCCCGGGCTGCGGCGCGCTGCAGGATGCCGGCCTCGACAGTCGCCATCTCCTGCTCCCAGCGCTGCAGGTCGGTCGTCGCCTGCTTGGTCGCCTCGCGTTGGGTGTGCTCGGCGGATCGATGCGCCTGCTCCTGCTCGAGCTCGTGGTCGAGGCCGGTGAGGGTGGCGATCGCGTTGAAGATGCGCGCCGGGCCCAGCTCGTTGAGCGGCTCGGCGAGGAGGTTGGCCGTCGGGCTGGACCGCACCGAGGTGGACAAGAACGAGACGCATCGGACCTGCCCGCCGTACAGAACTGTGGACAGCTTGTTGGCGTGGAAGTCGGTGCGACCGTTCGAGTGCGGGAGGGCGGCCCACAGTGCGTCGGCGCCGGCTGCACGCTCGGCCTCGGTTGCGCCGTACGGGACGTGCAGGCCGCTCTTCCAGCGCAGATCGATGTACGACGCTTTGCGGTTGATGCGGATCCAGACGGTGATCGCAGCCGCCTCGATCTCGGCGAGGTCGGTCAGGTCGGGGTCGGAGAAGACGCCGACGATGTAGCCGCGGTCGACGTTGGACCAGTTGCCCTCTTGGCCGGCGGCTTCGGCGGTGAACAGCAGTTCGGCCGCGCCGGGAGCGCCGCTGGTCAGGCGCCACTGGTCGTCGGCGTGCAGGAGGCTGAGCGCGGCGATCCAGGACGACTTGCCGGCGCCGTTCGAGTCGGTCGGACCCTGGCCGGCAACCGTGACGAGCCCCTGGCCGACCATCGGGATCGGGTGCGTCGAGAGGCGGGACAAGTCGACGACCTGTACGCCGAGCAGCACCTTGGACCCGAGGATGTCGAACGGACCGTCCTCTGCTGCGCTGCTCATATAGCTCCTTCTTCTGTGCTGCTGTCGATCGTGATGCTGCCGCTGCCGTTGCGGGCTCGAATGGCTTCGGCGATAGGGCTCGCAGGGGCGGCGGCGAGGATCAGCTGGTCTTGGAGGCGGCGGCGGGCGGCCGGGGTGAGTCGCTGGAGTTGTGGTCCGGGGATGTAGCTGGGGCCGCCGGAGTGGTCGCCGGAGAGTTGGATCAGGCCGGCGGCGCGGAGGCGCTGCAGGGCTAGGCGTCGCTCCTCGCCACTGATCCTGGTCGTGCGCAACTCGTCGACGGTCGTGGGGCGGGCGGACTTCCAGCTGTCGCCGGTGAGGATGCCTTCGCTGCGGGGGATCGCTACCGAGTGGATCAGTACGAGGACGAGCACTGCGCGGTCGATGACGGACAGCGGCTGCCAGCCTTGGGCGGTCAGCGTCGCTGCGATGTCATCGGCGTACCCGGAGGTCCAGTGGGTGCCGTCGACGTGGACCAGCGTTCGCCCGATGAGCTTCAGCATCTTCTGCACATGCCGCCTAAGCGTCACGTCCCTGAGCCCGGCCAACTGAACCTCAGCCACTGGGTGCGCGGCGTACTGCACTGCGCTGAAGGCAGCCAGCACCTCGTCCCGAGCCCGATCACTCAAGTCCAGCAACAACGAATCAAACAACACGTGCTGCTCACTCATGCGACGCCTCCCGGGTGGAGGCCGGCGTCGGGTTCGCTTCGGCGGGGAGGGGGTCTGCGTCTTGGGTTGGGGTGGTGGGGGTTGTCGGGAGGGGTGGGGGTGGGTCGGGGAGGTGGCGGCAGAGGTCTCGGAGGGTGGATTGGTCGGTGGGGGTCCAGGTGATGACTCGGGGGCCTAGGCGGACTTCGCCGGCTTTCTCGTTCCAGAGAAGCCAATGGGTGGCGTGGAGGCGGCGGAGGCTGCCGATGATCAGGGTCAGATCGCTGGGCTGCTCGGGGCGGCCGCGCATGGCGGCGTACACGGATCTGATCTGGGCGAGCGTGCCGGTCGAGCCCGGCCAGGCTGGGCCGCTGCGGTCGGTCCAGGAGCAGGTGACGCAGATCGCTAGGACTCGGGCGGTCTCGTTTGGCTGTTCGACGGCGACTGGGGGCGTGCCGAGTTCCTCGAGGACGGTGTGACCGGCGCCTGAGGGCAGCGTGGGGACGAGCCAGACGGTTGAGCCGTCAGGCGATGCTGCCCGCGTGAGGCCGGCGACCGCAGGTGTGTCCGGCTCGACCTCGAGTGGGCCGGCAGACTGCACCTTCGCCCACCACAACGCGTTGTACAGCCGCCGCTCCACAGCCTCGGACGACCGCCGCTCGGCACCGTCCGAGGAACGTGCCACGGACGATCGCCGCTCGGCGGTCTCACGCGAGCGTGCGTCCGGCGACCGGCGCTCGGCAGCTTCCAATGACTGTCGGTCCGACGGCTGCCGCTCCACAGCGTCGGACGACCGCCGCTCGGCACCCTCCGAGGAGCCTGCCACGGACGAGCGCTGCTCGGCAGTCTCAGACGAGCGTGCGTCCGACGACCGGTGCTCTGCATCTTCCGGCGACTGCGCGTCCAGCGGCTGCCGCTCCGCGGTTCCCGGCGACTGGGCGTCCGGCGGCTGCTGCTCCGCAGTTTGCGGCGACGGGCGGTCAGCGGCCTGTGGCGGCGGCGCGTTGGGCGATTGTGGGTCTGCTGGCTCCGGGGACTGGGTGTTCATTGGGTCACCCGGCGGAAGGTGCCTTCGGTGGCCCAGGGGGTGCCTGCGGTGGGGTCTATTCGCATGCCGTTGGACCACACGAGTTCGTAGTCGAGTTCGTCGTGGAGGTGGGCTGCCGTTAGCTCGGCCAGCACTCGGCGGGCGGTGAGCCAGTCGCCGGCGCCGTCTATGACCTCGACGATGTCTACGGACGTTCGGCCGGCTAGGACGCGTTCGGCTTCGGCGCGTAGGTCCTCGCGGTCTGTCGCGGCGGCTGATTCCGGGGCGTCGGCGTCTGCGGTCGGACGGGGTGGCGCCATGCGGGCGGTGCCGGTGCGGCGGCCTGTTTCTACTGCCTCGACCATTGTTTGCGGCGAGAAGTCTGGGGCGGCTGCGTCGAACAACAGGCCGTCTAGGACGCCGGCCAGGACGTCAGGCTCGCTGGTTCGTGTGAACGTCAGCCAGGTTTCGATGGGCAGGAGGCCGAGTGCGCGCGTCGTACCGGCTCGCTCCACCAAGCGCCCGGCGGCCAGCTGTACGGCGTCGGCGTACGCGGCCAGGGACATCCGCAGCGAGGTGCAGGCGCGATGCAGAGCCGGCCAGCGGTCAAGGACGATTCGGTGGACCTTCTCTGCTTGCTCGATCAGGCGTTCGTTGCCCCAGGCGAGCTGGGCGTTCTCTCGGAGTTGGGCGGTGGTGCTGGTGGAGACGAGGATGGCTAGCTCGTTGCCGAGGAGGCGGAAGACCTTGGTCAGTCGCTCAATGGACGCCTGGCCTTGCTCTGAGGTCGCCTGTGGGTCGCTGACGCTGTGGGCCTCCAGGGTGAGCAGTTGGTGCAGCTCCGCTTGGCCGCCCTGGACCGACATGCGGCGGAGGAACATCAGCATCACGTAGGGGGCGAACGCGGCTCGGTGGCGGAGTTCGTTCGGGCGGTCGACGAGTTTGGTGATTGCGCCGTACTGGCGGAGTACGTCGAAGCGCCGGACGATCACGTCGTGCGAATAGGCGCGGCAGGCCAGCGTGGCTTGCTCGACCGTGAGGCCGTCGCTGCCGGCCTCGGCGAAGGCGTCCAGGATCGCTTGATCGACGTCGAGGAGGTCGGGCTCGACGATCATTGCGCCGGCCTCGCGGGCGAGGACGGCGAAGACCTGACGGTAGACGCGGAGGACTGCTGCCTCGGCCTCGGCGTCCAGCAATGTCGCGTCCATCCGTACTCCCTCCCGTGTGATAGCGACCGGCTACCAGAGAAAGAGGACTCTAACCACCCGAACCGACAGACCAAAACCGGGTTGGCGGCGAGCTGTGGACAACTGTGACGGCGGGGGTGGGGTGGGTTGCACTGACGGAGCGGAGCCGGGATGGCGGGGAGCTGTGGACGACTGCGCGGGCGGGCCGGGGAGGGTTGCTGGGGGCTGTGGAAAACCGGGTGACGGGCTGGGTGGGGGTGTTTACCATCCGAGTGTGAAGAGAATCCTTGGTTGATGCGGTCCAGGTAGACCGCGTCAGTCCCACGGCGCCTTCGGGCGTTCGCCACGCCGGTGTGGGCCCAGTACAGGGTCCCCGGCGCGCTTGCTGATTCTCTCCTTTCCGGAGCTTTGCACATGACCGTGCATGACGCGCGCTCGATCGGCGCGCAACACCCCCGCGTCCGCGACCTGCTCACTGTCCGCAAGGACGCCTCACCCGGCCGGATCATGGTGGAAGGCAGTTGGGAACACGACCGCCTGCTCACCACCCAGGCCCCGATCGACGCCTTCTTCTGGTGCCCCGAGGCCAGTACGACGTCCGCCGTACACCGGATCGCGGAACGCGCCGCCGAGGTGTACCGCATCTCGGAGAAGCTGCTTGCCCGCCTCTCCCGCAAGACTCGTTCCGACGGGTTGATCTCGATCGCCCGGCTTCCGGTCTGGACGCCGCACGCGTTCCGGTTCACCAGCGAGTCACTGGTGCTCGTCGCCGACGGAGTCGAGTACGCCGGGAACCTCGGCACCCTGATCCGTACCGCCGACGCGGCCAAGGCGGACTGCCTCGTCCTCACCAGCCGACGCGCCCGGCCCAGCCACCCGGCCGTGTACTCCGCCAGTCGTGGGACTGTCCTGTCCACACCGGTCTTGGAGTTCGACGACATCGCGGCAGCGGCGGCGTGGTTGCGCGACCACGGCTTCCGCGTCCACCTCGCCGACCCGGCGGCCACGGGTAGCTATCGGGTCCCGCAGTACGACGGACCGACGGCCTTCGTGGTCGGTTCGGAAGGCGCGGGCTTGTCGCGCGAGTGGCACGAGCAGGGCTTCGGCGCGGTGTCGATCCCGATGCTCGGCCAGGCCGATTCGCTCAACGTCGCGCTGTCGGCCGGCATCCTCCTGTTCGAAGCGCGGGCTCGGAAGGAAGGCTGGTGAGAGTCCAGGCAGAATGACACCGCCACCGATGAACAAGGAGTGCCCGTGCCGTTCGAGCCAGGCGAGGTCGTCGCCCCGTCAGATCCGCGCATCGTCCTGGAAGGCCAGTGGGGTCAGCAGCCGGGAGTGGCGATCACCGTCAACTCCGGCTCGCGGATCTCGTTGTCCTTCGCGGGCGAACGGCTCCAGTTGCTGTTCGACACGGACGGTCTCACCGTCGCGCCGCACCTCTGGATCACGGTCGACGACGGCGAGCCGGAGCTCCACCTGATCGACGACCCGGTGATCGAGCTGTCCGCGCCGACCGGACAGCACCGGGTCGAGGTCGTGGTGAAGGACGTGAACGAGCACGTCAACCGGTGGAATCCGCCGTTCGAGTGTGCGGTCGTGTTCGCCGGTCTCGTGCTCGACGTGAACTCGCGGCTGCGGCTGAGCGGTCGGCCCGGCGGTCCGCGGCTCGAGTTCTACGGTGACTCGATCACGCAGGGCGTCCGGTCGCTGAGCTCGCACTCCGAGTCGGAGGGCGCCGACGGTACGGCGACGTACGCCTATCTGACCGCCCGCGCGTTCGGTGCGACGTCTTACCAGGTGGGCTTCGGGAGTCAGGGGATCAGCAAGCCGGGCAACGGCGAGGTGCCGGCCGGGGTGGAGTCGTTCGGCTGGAACTTCGCCGGTTCGCCCGCCGAACGGGTCGAGCCGGCCGACGTCGTCGTGATCAATCTCGGTGTGAACGACCCGACGCTGGAGCCGGAGGAATACTCCGGTTACGTCACGCGGGTGCGCTCGGCGTACCCGGAGACGACGATCGTGGCGCTCACCCCGTTCAGCGGCAAGCATGCCGAGACCATCCAGGCCGCGGTCAAGTCTCTCGACGATCCGAACCTCGTCTGCATCGACTCCACCGGCTGGATCACCGAGGACGACTGCACCGACCTCGTCCATCCGACCGCCGCCGGCCACGCGAAGATCGCCGCCCAGCTGATCCCGGCGCTGGAGGAGCACACCTCGCTCCGCCGCTGAGAGGATGACGGTATGGCGGAGAAGTTCTCGACTGTGGACGAGTACATCGCGTCGTTCCCGGCGGATGTCCGAGAGGTGCTGGAGCAGGTACGGCGTACTGTCCACGCGGCCGTGCCCGGGGCAGGGGAGAAGATCAGCTACCAGATCCCCGCGATCACCCTCGACGGGAAGTCGCTGCTGTACTTCAGCGGCTGGAAGGAACACATCTCCGTCTACCCGATCCCACCCGTCGACGACGCCCTCGCGACCGCGATCGAGCCCTACCGCTCCGGCAAAGGCACCCTCAAGTTCCCCCTGAAGGACCCGATCCCGTACGACGTCATCACCCGGCTGACCCAGGCGTTCGTCGCCGCCCGCGGTTAGCCCCCGAACGCCGGGGCGATCGCGCAGGCGAACATGGCCATGGGGACCGGGCACATCGAGCTACGAGCTGCGGCGGTGCTCCGTCCTGGTCGGCGGCCCGTGATGTCCCTCTGCCGGGAGGGGGCGTTAGAACGGTCGGCGGAGTACGCCAAGAGCGGATCCGTCACCTCACAAACAGCTGGGCTCGTCAGTACCCGTGCGACAGACCCAGCAGAACGGAAGGAGTTGCCCACCGTGACGATGACGGCCAGTTGCGATCCGTAAATCGTCTCCCGCCGGTGGCCTTTGTCGCCGGACCCGCCGACGTAATCCGCCTGCGAGCTGGTGCGTCATGTTTGTTTCTGCCCCCACTTGCCCGCAATCTTGGCCGGTCCTAGCGTCAAATCAGCTAGATACGCAGGACCTCGACGACGTCGGCCTCGGGCCCGGTCGAGGCCAACGGTCAATTCGAGCTCGCTCAACGCTCCGAGCGCGAATCAGATCGTCTACCGGGGGGGTAGGCCATGTTCCGCATGCGATCCCTGTTTGTGTTACTCACGAGCACCCTTGCTGCTCTGCTCCTCATCGCCGTTCCCGCCACCACCGTTCCCGCCACGACCGCTGTCACGTCAGTTTCCGCAGTGTCGGCTGCGTCGGTCGGTCCGCGTGACTATTACCTGTCGATCGGGGACTCGTTCGCGTTCGGGCTGCAGCTCGGCGAGCTGCAGGCACTGAACGCGTCCGGCAACTACACGCCGGACGCGTTCAACACCGGCTTCACGGACGATGTCGCTTCCATGATCCGCCAGCGGCTGCGCCCGGACCTTGCAGTAGTCAACTACTCCTGTCCGGCCACCGGCACGGCCGAAATGATCAGCACCGACCCAGACGCGTGTTTGTTCCACTCGTTCGGATTGGCCCTGCACGACGAGTGGATCGGGTCTCAGCTCGGCGCGGCCGTCGCTTTCCTGCACGCTCACCCGGGCCAGGTCAGCCCCATCACCGTCTCCGTCGGTGGCGCCGACATCTCCTCCGCCATCAACGACTGCTCGGCCGACTTCGCATGCGTGGCGCGCTCGGGTGTCTTCCAGAAGGTGCGAACCAACATGACGGTGATCTACAACCAGCTGCGTGCCGCGGCGCCGGACGCCGACATCGTCTACCTGGTGCCGCACAACATCACGATCACCGACTTCTCCGGCAGCAACCCGAGCTGGTCCGCGTTCGACCTCGAGATGCGCGCCCTGGCTGTCGCTCACAGGGTCAAGGTGGCCGACGCCTTCGCGGCGATCACCCTGGCTGGGCGTACCTGCGAGCTGACCTTCATGTGCCTGCCACCTGATCAAAGCGACAGCCACCCGAACGACGCCGGGTACGCCGTCATGGCACAAATCATCATCCAAGCCGCCCACTACAACATCCGCTGACCACGTCATCTGCGCGGCGGCCGCTGCGGTCGCCACAGTCATGTGTGGGTGGCCGCGATCTGGAAGGGGTGGGCCCTGCGGCCGTGGCGGACCGAGTCTCGATCGATCCCGAGCTGGAGGCCTAGGCACTCGGCCGCGGTCGGCTCATCGGTTTAGTCGGTCAGGAGGTCGCGGGGGTCGGGGGAGGGTGGGCCGGTCAGGGTCCAGTCGTTGAAGTGTTGGTTGAAGCGGTACCAGAGGGCGTCGGCGCCTAGGCGGAGTTGGGTTTTGCCGGCGGTGACGCGGTTGGCATGGGTGGTGGCGCCGGGGAGGGCCTCGAGGGCTTCGGCCAGGGAGGCTGGGTCGACGTCGGTTGGTTCGTCGACTGCGGCTGCGAGGCCGCCGGGGCCGGCTTCGCGCCAGGCGACGGCCCAGCTCGTGAGTTGGCGGGCTGGTACGCCGGCTCGATGCGCGAGGTCGGCGAGGTCCGGCGTACCGAGGACCAAGGCTGCGCGGCGGGCGAGGTCTTGCTCGAAGGTAAGGTCAAGACCACCGTCGCCGTCGCCGGAGGCGAGCTCCCAGGCTCGTCGGGCGGCGTCGGTGGCCAGGACCACGAGGTCTCGTACGTCGACGCCCGAGGATCGTGGTGGGTCCAGGACTCGTACGGCCGCCGGCGTACCGGGGGATCCCATTGGTCTTGGTGGGACGGGCACTGGAACCGGGCCGGGGGTGCTGGCTCCGGCTTCGGAGGCGAGGTAGCGGGCGAAGGCTGCTATCGCGGGGATGCCTGGGGGTGGGGGAGTGCGGACAACCGTGGTGGGGACTGGGGCCGAGCGCCGTGCGCGGAGAGCGGTGAGGAGTTCGTCCTTGCGGCGGCCGCGGAGGAGTAGGAGGGCGAACGGGTCGTCGTCGAGGGCGTCGGCGACGAGGTAGCAGACTGCGGCGGAGTGTTTGCAGGGGACGGCGAAGTCGGGGCAGCTGCAGTTGGTGAGGACCTCGCCTGCGCCTGGCAGCAAATCCAAGCCGGCCGCGTAGACGTCGTCGACGACCTCGGGTGGGAGTTCGCCGTCGAGGAGCGCTGCCACGCGGCCGATCTGGGCTGAGACCACGTCGAGGACGGCGTCCCATTCGGTGGTCGAGAACGCGCGGATGCGGACCGTCACCTGGTATGGCGTGACGCGGCTGCCCTGCACGACGGCCTCGACCTGGCCTGGGGTGACGGTCAGCTCCAGCACACTCCCGCGGCGTGCGTACGAGCGTCCGCGCGAGAGTCGGCCGGGATCCAGCCGAGCGCGCTGCTCCAACGCCTCCAGCCAGGCACGGCCCCACCACGTCGCTCCGAACGGCCGCCGACTACCGGGCCCCCTCGCCGCAGGCAGCCCGGCATCCTCGTCTCCCCTCCGCCGCCACCCCTGCCACGGCGCCCGATCACCCGAAGCCCCCTGAACTTCCCGCGCCGCCTGCCCACGCGGTGACCGCAACTCCAGCGACCCCGACGCCCTCTGTGGCACCGAGTCATCAGCCCTTCCACGCCTGCCCGGCCCGTCCGCCAGTTCCTGCGGTGCCCGATCGTCGGTCGCGGTACGTGGGGTTGGGTGGTCGGTCGCGGTATGTGGGGTTGGGTCGTCAGTCGGGGCACGCGGCGCCGGGTTGTCTGTCGCGGTAGGCGAGGACAGGTCGTTCGCTGCGGTGTGCGGCGGCCGATCGTCCGTCGAGGCACGCGGCGCTGGGTCGTCTGTTGCTGTACGCGGTGCCGGGATGTCTGTTGCTCTACGCGGGGTCGGGTCGTCCGCCGAGGCACCCGGAGCTGGGTCGTCGGTCGCTTTACGCGGGGCTGGGTCGTCTGTTGCGCTACGCGGCGGTCGATCGTCTGTCGAGCCACGCGGCGCCGGGTCGTCTGTTGCGCTACACGGGGTCGGGTCGTGCGTTGCGCTGCGCGGAGTTGGGTCGTGCGTTGCGGTAAGCGCCGCTGGGTCGTCTGTTGCGGTTCGCGGGGTTGGGTCGTCCGTCGAGGCACGCGGCGCCGGGTCGTCTGTTGCGGTTCGCGGGGCTGGGTCGTCTGTCGCAGGTCGCGGGGTTGGGTTGTCGGTGGCGTTTCGCGGGGACTGGCCTGCTGGCGTTACTCGGGGGGTGCGGTCAGGTGCGGGCTTGCTCGGGGACTGGGCGTCGGGTGGCTGCCGGGGGGTTTGGTTGTTCAGGGCGTCGGCTGGGGTGCGGGGTGGTTGGTCACTCATCGGGCTCACCGGCCGGGGATACGCGACCAACGGCTGATGGGTTGTGGGGGCTTGCGGCGCCGGCTCGTAGAGGCGTGGTGGACAGCTCGACGAGCTCGGATAGCTCGGCGTCGGACAGTTCACTCAACCAGGCCTCGCCGGAGCCGACCACGGCGTCGGCTAGGTTGCGTTTGGCGGCTATGACTGTGGAGATGCGGTCTTCCAGGGTGTTCTCGGTGACGAGGCGGTGGACCTGCACCGGGCGGTCCTGGCCGATGCGGTAGGCGCGGTCGGTGGCCTGGTCTTCGACTGCTGGGTTCCACCAGCGGTCGTAGTGGACGACGTGCGTCGCGCGCGTCAGCGTCAGGCCGACTCCACCGGCCTTCAAAGACAGCAGGAAGACCTGCGCCTCGCCGCCCTGGAACTGCGAGACCAGCTGCTCCCGCTTCCGTACGCCGATCCCGCCGTGCAGGAACAGCGTCTTGACCTGCCGCGCTGCCAGGTGGGCCTCGATCAGCCGGCACATCTCGACGTACTGGCTGAAGATCAGCACCGACTCGCCCTCGGCCAGGATCACGTCGAGGAGTTCGTCCAGCGCCGCGAGCTTGCCCGATCGGCGCTCCAGCGGACCCGGCTCGTGCAGGAACTGCGCCGGGTGGTTGCACACCTGCTTCAACTGCGTGAGCAGGCTGAGCACCAGCCCGCGCCGCGCGATCCCTTCCGCGGACTCGATCTCCGCCAGCGTCTCCTTCGCGACCGCCTGGTACAACGTCGCCTGCTCGGTCGTCAGCGGTACGACGACATCGTGCTCGGTCTTCTGCGGCAACTCCGGCGCGATCCCGGGGTCGCTCTTCTTCCGCCGCAGCAGGAACGGCCGCGTCACGCGCGCGAGCCGAGCGGTCGCCTCCTCGTCGTGATACCGCTCCACGGGTACGGCGACATCGTGCCGGAACCGATCGAGTGTCCCCAGCAACCCGGGCGCGGCCCAGTCCAGGATCGACCACAGCTCGGACAACCGGTTCTCCACCGGCGTCCCGGTCAGCGCGATCCTCGTTGCCGACGGCAACGTCCTCAAGGAGCGCGCCGTCCGCGACAGCGGGTTCTTCGCGTGCTGAGCCTCGTCAGCGACCGCGAGCCCCCAGAACACCTCGCCGAGAACCCGGTGGTCCTGCCGCACAACGCCGTACGTCGTCAGCACGACCTCGTCCGGAGTCAGGTCGCTCAACGTCCGCCCGGCTCCGTGGTAGCGCCGCGTCGGGACATCTGGCGCGAAGCGCGCGAACTCACGCTCCCACGTGCCCAGCAGTGTCGACGGGCAGACCACCAACGTCGGGCCACGACCGCGCCCCAGCAGGTGAAGATGCAGCGCGATGACCTGGATCGTCTTGCCCAGGCCCATGTCGTCGGCGAGACAGCCGCCGAGGCCGAGATCCGCGAGCTGCGCCATCCACGCGACTCCGCGTCGCTGGTAATCGCGCAGCGTGGCCTGCAGCCCAACAGGCTCCACGAATGGCGCCGGCTCCTCGGCCGTGCGCAACCGCGCGAGCATCGAAGCCAGCGACCCGTCGGCGTCGAACGCGACGAGCTCGCCGTCGACCTCGATGGTCCCGGTCAACGCGGCTCCGAGCGCCTCAGCTCCGGTCAGCTTCCGCGAGCCGCCACGACGCAGCTTCCGGACCAGGTCGTGATCGACGCGCACCCAGCGTCCGCGCATCCGGACCATCGGCCGCTTCGCCTCCGCGAGCGCGGCGACCTCCTGCTCCGTCAGCTCCTGCCCGTCCAACGTCGGCCGCCATCTGAACGCGACCAGGTCAGTCAAGCTGAAGTCCGGTCCGGTCACAGCACCAGGAGCCGGCGTCGCGACCGTTCCGCGCACGGCCAGCTCACCGGCAAAGAGTTCGGTGGGCCAGAGCACCTCGATCCCGGCGCCTTCCAACGCGGTGCTGCCTTCTGCCAACTCCTCCAACGCCGCATCATCAATACCGACTTCCGCCGGCGCCGCATCGCGCAATGCGGCACCCAGCGGCGGCCAGACCCGAGCGCCGCGCCGCAATGCCAGCAGCAGATCGGTCTCGGCACGCTCCCCAAGAGCGGCGAGCACAGCGGCCGGTGCGTTCCACACGTCTGACACGTCGACGAGCAGGCTCGGATCCACGCCGCTCCGCAACTGCAGTACGGCCCGGAACTCGTCAGCTGACTCGGACGGCGGCTCGATCCGCAGCACCAGCCGCGCGCCGGCCGCTTCACTCAAAGCGGTCTCGTCCAGCCACCCGGAAGGTCCGCTCAGCTCGATTGGATCCAACGAAGCGAAAGGAGCCGCACCAGGACGTACGGCGACGGGAGCGGCCGGAGTCCGTACGAGCGTGTCAGCTAGCGCGTCCCAGAACGCTCGCACCAACTGCTCTGGGTCGACCAGCCGCACGGGCCGCGTTCCCTCGATCGGCAATGCGTGTCCGTACGCCGGCATCGCGGCGCCGAGGTTCCGCAACCAGCCGAGGTCCAACGGATCCAGCGGTGCCACCCGCCAAGCGCCGAACCCATCAGGACTTCGATCCGGGACGAGCCGGCCCCGCCCGATCAACCCCAGACCGGCAAGCGCCGCCGCCCGCCACGCCTCCCAACTCGCCGAGCCCGCCGAACCGGCCGAGCCCGCTGAACCGGCCGAGCCGACTGCCGAGCTGGCCGAGCCCGTCAAGGAACCGGCCGAGGCGGTCGCCGAGCTGGTCGAACCGACCGACAAATTAGCCGAGCCTGCCAAGGAGCTGGCCGAGCCGGCCGCCGACCTGGCCGCCGACCTGGCCGAGCCGGCCGCCGAACTAGCCGAGTCTGCCAAGGAACTGCCTGAGTCTGCCAAGGAACTGCCCGAGTCTGCCAAGGAACTGCCCGAGTTGGTCGAGTCGGGAGCCGAGCTGGCCGGGCCTGCCAAGGAGCTGGCCGAGCTGAGCGCCGAGCTCGTCAAGGAGCTGACCGAGCTGGCTCCGTCGTCGGACCCCAGTCGCGAGAGGACCTCGTCGATCCGCAGGAGCCGGGCCGGGACTGTGGTGCGTCGCACCGCCGACCCCTTCGGCAGCACGAGATCTACCGTCCCATCGGCGACCTCACCGGCCGCCGCTAGGTCGCCGTACAACGCCAACCGCCCCGCGCGCGGCGGGTCGGCGGGAACGAAGACGGCGTCGAACATGCCCTGCACAGTACGCCGGACCACCGACAACTTTCCGCCCGTCACACCGAGCCTGTGGACAACCGCCCGAGTTGACCTGAACCAACGTTGAGGTTGCACGCTCGGAGCTCACAGACGATAAGGAGCATGCTATGCGCGCAGCAGTGGTGACCGAGTTCGGCGGCCCGGACGTGATCAAGACCCAGGACCGGCCGGACCCGGTGCCGGCCGCCGGCCAGGTCCTGGTCGAGGTGATGGTCGCCGACGTCATCTTCGTCGAGACTGCCATCCGGAAGGGACAGCACAGCACGTTCTTCGACGTGAAACCGCCTTACGTGCCAGGAGGTTCCCTGGGCGGCCGGGTGCGCGCCGTCGGCGCCGACGTACCGGGAGAGTGGATCGGCAAGACCGTCGTGGGCCGAGCCATCGGCTTCGGCGCTCACGCCGAGCTGGCGCTGACAACTGCCGAGCTGGTCGAGGTGCCCGCCGAGCTGGACCTCGACGCCGCGGTCGCAGTCTTCGGGGACGGCTTCACCGCTCTCATGCTCGAGGAACTGGCGCCACCGATGCAGGGCAAGGAGGTGCTGATCACCGCGTCCGCCGGCGGCATGGGCCTGCTCCTGACGCAGCTGGCGCACCAGGCAGGCGCGCATGTCATCGCGGCCGCCCGCGGGCGGGAGAAGCTCGACCTCAGCAAGGCACAAGGCGCCGACCTGGTGATCGACTACGGCAGGCCCGGCTGGGAGAAGTTGGTGCTAGAGGCAACGAACAACCACCGAGCCGACATCGTGTTCGAAGGCGCCGGCGGTGAGCTCGGCGCCACCGCGTTCACAGTGGTCAGGGACGGCGGCTGGTTCTCCGCCCACGGTGCCCCGAGTGGCGGCTTCGCGGCGTACGACGCTGCCGAGGCGCAGCGCCGCGGGATCACGGTGAAGGGCATCGGCGACCTTCGCGCCGATACGACCACCACGACCGTCACCGGCGCCGAGGTGATCAGGCGTGCTGTCGCCGGCGACCTCGTTCCCGTGATCGACCAGGTCTACGACCTCGATCACGTCGCCGACGCGCACACCGCCCTGGAGAACCGCACCCTCCGCGGCAAGGCCCTGATCAGAGTCAGTCGGTGACCGGCTGATCGCTGTGGTCGGTGACAGCGGGCGGGATGGGCCGGGCGGTGACGATCCGGTTCCGCCCGTCACGCTTGGCGCTCAGCAGTGCGTTGTCCGCCGCGAGTACGAGCTGGTCCATCGTCTCCGCGACATCCGGGTACACCGCCGCGCCGAACGAGGCCGGTACGCCGGTGATCACAGCGGTGCTGGCGGTCGTGGTGGCCACCGACACATTCAAGGCGCTGAGCCGGTCGCGGATCCGCTCGGCCACTTCCAGGACCTCGGTCTCCGAGGCGCCGGGTAGCAGCACCGCCAGCTCGTCGCCGCCGACGCGGGCGACCAGATCACCCTGCCGGACTTCTGCCCGGACGCTCTCGCCAACCGCACGCAACGCCTGGTCACCAGCCGGATGACCGTAGGTGTCGTTGATCTCCTTGAACTTGTCCAGGTCCAGCATCAGCAGGCCCACTTTGCTGCGCAGAGTCTCGGCCCGGGCCAGCTCCACCGGCACAGCGCTGGCCCAGTACGCCGGCGTCGCCAGACCGGTCTTGACGTCGGTCCCCGCAGCCCGCTGGAACTGCGGAAGGAGGAGGTCGCGGTGCAGCGTCAGCACTGTCACCATGAGGATGGGCACCACCCACGGGTACGAGGCCTGGAGCGCGGCAACCGCCACACCGAGACCGAGGCCCGCAACCACGACAAGCTGGTCGGCCAGATCGCCTAGAGCACCACGAGCGGTGGCATCTGGAGATGACAGCAGGATCGCACCGATCACCAGTGCGAAGTTCACCAGCCACCAGGTGGTGGCCGCGGCCACCACGACGAGCAGGGACCACGGTCCGGTCGGCACGCGCGGCTCGAACAGCAGGCCTCCGGCCCGCAGCACCGCAGCGGCCGCTGCACTCGCCAGGAGGAACGTGCTGGCGGAGAACACCTTGCGGTGCGCGATGGTCCGGCCGTAGACCCGGATCCAGGAGTATCCGTACGAGACGACGATCAGTGCGACGACCAGGCTGAGCGGGAGCAGCAGCAGGCCGGCGAACACCCAGAGGCTCTTCAGGTTCGTGTACGGCGAAGTATTCGCCGCCATTTCGCGTCGCCGCTCGATTCCGCGGGCAGACTCCAGGTGAAGCACCGAGGCGGCCGCCAGTACCGCGAAGGCGGCCCACTCGGCCGGCCTGACGCCGGCTCGGGCGCCGGACACCGTCGAGGCCACAGCCAAGGCGGTGATGATGACTGCAACCGCGTCGACGCCGAGCACATAACTCAGCGCGGGACGCGGCAACGACCAGAGCTTCCAGTGGCGGGGTGGCACCCACTTGCTCCGACCGATCAGAATCATGGTGGCCTCACACGGATAGACCTGAGCGGTAATTCTTGAATAGTAACTGACTGTTCACGCGAGGTCACCCCCGACCCGCATCAAATCCATCTGGCGGATGGCGAAGGAAGGATCAGCACCATGGCGAAGATCAGCACCGGCAACGAGTGGCTCCACGGCGGCAACGAGTGGTTCACCGGCGGCGGCAACGAGTGGTTCCACGGCGGGAACGAGTGGTTCCACGGTGGGAACGAGTGGTTCACGCAGAGTGGCAACGAGTGGTTCCGTCAGTCCGGCGGATCCGGTAACGAATGGTTCATCAGCGGCAACGAATGGTGATCCACGGCTACCCACCGGAATTTCTTTACTGACATTTTACGGAGCGTGTCCGGAGGTATTTTCCCCTGAATCTCCGGCCACTCGTCCGGCACCGTTGTCGGCGGTGCCGGCCCGGGATCGGCGGGCGCGTGTCCACGCGGCGCCCGCCGCCAGGGCGGCGATCGTGCCTAAGCCGCCCATCACTCCCAGTGCGACCGACGGCGAGGACTCGTTGGCGATCAGGCCCGCGAGCAGAATGCCAGCACCCTGACTGCTCTTGAGAGCTGTGCTGGCGACTCCGAACGCCTGTCCTCGCTGCGCGTCCGGCACCGCCTGGACGAACGCCGCACTCGTAGGCAGGTGGTACGCCGAGGCGAGGCCTGACACTGCCCACAGCACCACTGTGACGGCGAGACCTGGCGCCAGGAAGCAGACGATCAGTGGAGCGCACGCCAGCATGGCCAACGGGCCTAGGAGGTTCATGCGGCGCGCGGGTGACCAGAGGGTGATGAGCCACATGCCTGCGACAGCGCCCGCTGGGCTCGCGGCCAGCAGGAGTCCCGCGGCCGTGGTGCCCTGGCCGATCTCGTGCGCGTAGGGGACAGCCAGGCCCTCCACGGTCACGTAGAAGCCGGCGATCGTCGCCAGGACGACCAGTGCGCGGAGTTTCGGCGTACGAGCGACCAGGGAGATGCCGGCGGACAGGTCCTTGAAGTAGTTGGTCGGTGGCGCATCAGTGTCACGGGCAGGCACAGCGCGGCGTCGTACGCCGACCGCAATCAGCCCTGCGGACAGCAGGAAAGTCGCGGAGTCCAGCAGGAGCCCGCCTGACGTCCCGACGGCGACGACGAGCACGCCACCGGTGCCGAAGCCGAGGACCTGGCTGAACTGGACGACCATGTCGTTCGCAGCCTTGCCCAGGACGTAGTGATCCCCCGGGAGTACGGCGGGGAGGGTCGCTGCTCGTGCTGCGTTGAAAGGCGAGCCGAACGCCTGCAGAGCGAGCAGAAGCAGGATCACCACCACCAGTGGCAACGCCTGGATCGCCATGGCTGCAACGAGAAACGCACGCGCGAGGTCGGTGACGATCATCACAGTACGACGCGGATACCGGTCGGCGATTCCGGCCAGTAGCGGCCCGAACAGCAGGTCCGGCACGTAGGTCAGGGCGTAGGTGAGCGCGGTCAGCCCCGCGGAATCGGTGCGGTCGAAGACCAGGACCGACAGCGCCACACGCGCCAGCTGGTCGCCTGCGACGGACAGAACGCCGGCCAGGAACAGCGCCCTGAACTCGGCGTGCCCGAACACGTCCCGCCAGCGCGCACGCTCGATGACCCCACCCACCATGCCTAAGACCTTAACCACAATCCGTGGCGTGACACCTCCCGGCTGTGACTGAAAGGGTTTCCCTCCGGCGCCAGAGCCCTGGTTCAAAGGTTTGTTCGCGGCGCATCAGTGCCACATGGGGCACCCGGTTGTGACGAGTTTGGGTGAACGTTCTACTCTGGAGGTCTCCGGTAGCGGGGTCTGGGCGGGGCGGCCCCGACCCTGCTACCGGAGCTCTTCTTTGTGGGGGCTGGCTCGCACGGAAACTGCCCGACCGGGCGGAGCGGAAAACTGTCCGTGGTCACCGGTAGCGTTCTCAGTGCCAGGGGCGGCTCCTGGACGTGCTTCCTTCTCCTTCACCAGGCCAAGTAGCGCGTCCGCTCTCCGCCCCTGGCGCCTTCGTCCACGCCACCTGTGGGGAGACGCGATGCCGGATCTGGGGACGCACACCGCGGCCGAGGCACAGGTCGCTGTGCTGCTGCGCCGCCGACGCCTGGTCGACGCCACCACGCTGACCCCGCCAGTACGACGTTCCGCGTGGCAGTGGCTTCGCCGTCCGCTCACCATCCAGGTCGGACTGTCAGCACTGCAGGCCGAGCTGATCCAGCGCGGCTTCCTCCTGTCTGTCGAGCTCTACCGGCACTGCAGCTCGCTGTCGGCGCCGGCGCTCGCCGGGTTCGGCAAAGCGCTGCTCGACCTGCTCGACGCCGAGTCCGGTCACGACACCGAGCACACACCGCTGTTCCGCGGCTTTCCGGAGAGCGTTCCCGGCGACACGGACACGTTCTACATCAACCGAGTCTTCGCGCGACTCCTGCAAGAGCCCGAGCAGCCCTGCGTCCTGTGCGGCGACGCGAAGTCGGTGCACGCGGTCTCGCCGTGCGCACATCTGGTCTGCCGGACCTGCTGGGACGGTTCGGACCTCAGCGCCTGCCCGCTCTGTCTGCGCAGGATCGACCCGAAGGACCCGTTCCTCAAACCATCGTTCGACGAAGTGCAGCCGGCGCACGTGCGCTCCGATCGCCTGCGCCTGCTCTCCCTGGCGACGGCCGACGCGGCCAGACAGACCGTCGAAGCTCTCCTCGTACGACGCTCGCCGCTGTCGGCCGTGGATCGTGCCGACCTGCAGGTGCTGCTCGCCGGCGGCGATCCGTCCTGGCTGCCCGACGACATCCCGGTCCGGGAGACGCGTGCGCTCGTCATCGCACACTTCCTCGACGAGGATCCCGAGCTGATCGATCGCGCACGTACGGCGACCGACGTACTGCGGCTGCTCCACGCGCTGATGGATGCCGATCCCGGGTTGCGGACACCGCCGGCCCGGCGGAAGTCGTTGTCTCGGGCAACGCGGCGGCTGGTGCTGCAGCGGCTCGATCGGCTGCCGGCCGAGCCGTTGATCGAGGACATGCTCCGGCACGAGCGGGCCTGGAAGCGGATCGCGGAGAACCTGCATCCGTTCGAGTTCGCGGCCCGGTATCCGTTGGCGGCGCTGGCCTTCAGCATCCTCCGTCGGACGGAAGTGGACCTGAGGACCGCGGCCGGGCGAGCGGTGGCGAGTGAAGCGGCGCGGCATCCATTTGTCCGTCTGGAGGCTGGGCGGCTGGCCACGAGCACGTTTGCGTCGCGAGTCGAGGGCGCGCTGGCGGCCGGACGAGCTGAGCACGCGCTCGACCTGTTGCGGCAACGGCCGGGGGAGCTGGTGCGGCGCCTCGTGCACCTGGCGCGGGCCTTGCCCACGGATCAGCATGGTGCGCTGGTGGACGCGTTGACGACCGCGGTCTCGGATGTGTCGCCGGCGGTGATCACGGCCGCGCTCGGTCAGGTGCGCACGCCGCCGGGCGATCTCCGGTTGTTCTTCCCGCGTGGTGGGACGGCGCGGATCTGGACGGCGGTGGACGAGCGCGAACCGTTGCCGGCCGAGCTGACCACCGCGCTGTCCGGCGTACTCGTCGGCGAAATGTTGCGTCGGGCAACGGGTCTGCCGCGGTGGCGACGGGTCTTCCTGGACGAGGAGCTGACCCGGCTGGCGGCCCCGGGGTCGGACCGGGGCTCATCGTCGACCTTGCTGCGGATGACCCGGGGCAGTGCGGTGCCGATCCCACCGGACGAGCTGCTGCGGTTGTTCCTGCACTGGGTCGAGCCGAGCGGCCGGCGGGTCAATCTCGATCTGTCCGTCGCGGTGTTCGACGAGGAGTGGGGTTTCGTCGGGTTGTGCGACTACATGCGACTCCGCTTCGAAGAGGACGCGTTGGTGCACTCGGGCGACCTGACCTCCGCGCCCTCGCCGGCCGGTTCGACGGAGTTCGTGGATCTCGACCTGCGCGCGGTCCGGCGAGTCGGTGGCCGGTATGTGCTGCCGGTCGTCTTCAGCTACAACAATGTTCCGTTCGACGAGCTCGAGCGGGGGTTCGTCGGCGTCCTGCGGCAGCCCAACGGCCTGTTCGATCCGGCGGCGGTCGAGGAGCGGTTCGACCTGACCGGTCCGGCGAAGATTCTGCTGCCGTTCGGCGTCGACCTCCTGACGAAGGAGCTGCGCTGGTACGACGTCAACCTCAGCGCCGCCGGTTACGGCCACAACATCGCGCGGTACGGCGGCCACCTGGCGCTGATGGCGGCGACCCTGGAGGAAGTGCACGGCTCCGGCGACCGGGTCAGCCTGTGGGAGATCTGCTGCTGGCACGCGGCCGCCCGCGCCGACGAGATCGCCGTACGGTGTGCCGACGGGTCTGTGGTCGGCTACCGGCGCGACCCTGCCGAAGACCTCGCGGCGTTCGCGCGGCGGCTCACGGCTCGTTTGGAGCCTGACCGGGTCTGGGACGAGGACGCGGCCGACCGGTCCGACTTCATCGCGGTCCTCACCGGCGACGTCACCCCTCGCTCGGGTGCCGAGATCTATGCGCTGCACCCGCGCCTTCTCGACCATGCGAGCCACACGCTGATCGACGCTCCACACCTGCTCGCCGTACTGGCTCCGGACACCCGGGCGCACGCGCCGCTGCCCGGCTGAGCCTGCCCCGCGCTCGGGCGAGTCTGGCAGGAGCCTGAGAAGTGTTTGACATTTCCGTGACGGCCGCGCGGTGCGTGCTTTGGTGCGCTCCGGAGCAGGAGTACAACGGAAGTGACTGCGAAGGGAGCCACGAATGACGTATGACGTGGTGGTGCTCATCGAGCGGGAGATGAGCGAGGGCGACGCGCGCCGTGTTGCCGCCCTGCATGCAAGGCGCGAGGAACCCGTGAACTACGACCTGCTGATCTCCAGCCATCAGGAGCGCGGATTCGGTGGTCCGATGGCGTTGCTGGGCTCGTCCTTCGCGGATGTGGCCGGCCTCACCGGCTCGGCGTCCGTGGTCGGCTCCGCGACAGGCCCGTCCGCCCGCGTCAGCCCGCCGGCCGGCTCGAGCCGGGCACCGATGGCCACGCTCGCCGATCCGGACGTCGACCTGGCCTCGGTGATCGAGCACAGTTCGCACCGGCTCCGCGACGCGAGCCGCTACCCGGTCAACGTCTCGATCACGCACGGCGAGGTGTTGCTGGCCCTGATGTCGCTGGTCAAGAGCACCCGGAGCCAGGAGGTCGTCGTGGTCGCCTGGCCCGAGACCGCGGCCAGTTTCCTCTGCTCCGACTGGACCACGAAGGCCCGCAAGATCCTCAAGGTCCCGCGGGTCCGGATCCTCGAGCACGACACCTGACCGCCTGTTCCGAACGACAGGAGGTAGTCACCAGCGGCAGCGGGCGGGCTCCCGGGGTGACGGCGTACACCGCCACTGCCTCCTGACGTTCGGTACAGGTCAGCCGGCGCCGATGGGCTGATGCGGCAGCCGCACCTGCAGCGTCGTCTCGCCGGGACGGGAGGAGATCGTGATCGTCCCGCCGTGGTGTTCGGCGACGATCCGCTGCGCGATGTCGAGCCCGAGGCCGGTGCCCTTGCCGACCTCCTTCGTCGTGTAGAACGGCTCGAACGCGCGGGCGGCGACCTCCGGCGGCATGCCGGGACCGGTGTCGGTGAACTCGACGACGATCCGGTCGCCGTCGGTCCGGGTGCTGATCCGCAGTGTCCCGGTGCCGTGCATCGCGTCGACCGCGTTGTCGATGAGGTTCGTCCACACCTGGTTCAGCTCGCCGGCGAACGCGTCGATCCGTGGCACGTCCGCGCCGTACGACCGGATTACCTCGATCCCGTCGCGGAGCTTGTGCCCGAGCATGACCAGCGTGCTCTCGATCCCCTCGGTCACGTCGACCGTCTGGATCGAGCCGCGATCCATCTGCGAGTACGAGCGCACCGCCGCGACCAGCTCCGTGATGCGCCGGGTCGACTCCTTCACCTCGCCCAGCAACGTCGCCGTGGACAGCGTGCTGGCAACCCATTCCAGCCCAGGCTCCAGTGAGTCGCCCAGTACGTCGGCCGCACGGTCGCACCACTCGATGCTGGTCCCGGCGGCGGCCAGTGGCGGTGCGATCAACCAGTCCTGCTCGATGCCGTGCTCGTCCAGCCACTCCGAGATCGTGTTCTCGTGGTCGGCGAGGTCGACCGGATCAGGTGCCGCCGTACCGGCGCCGAGCTCGAGACGCAGGTCGTCGAGGGTGCTGAACTGGGCAGCCGTCACCTCGCCGTCGGCGAGACGCCGGAGCGCGGAGAGCAACGAGACACAGGCCGTGTCGAGGGCGCTGACCGAGCGCGCGGCCGCGGCGGCGGGGTTGTTGATCTCGTGCGCCAGCCCGGCCGCGAGCGTTCCGAGCGTGACCAGCGCGTCCCGCTGCCGCGCCGTCGACTCGATCGCGCGTGCGGTCCCGTACACGCCCTTGATCAGATGCCCGGCGAGCGGGAACCAGTCGTCGATCCGGTCGCGCAGCACCTGCGCGGGCACCCGGAGCACCCGGCCCTCGGTGAGGCCGCGGCCGCTGGCGAGGTAGACGCCGTGCTCGTCCCAGGCCCGGAACCCGCCGGCCCACCGGCCCGCGACGTCGATCTTGCCCATCACGGTGTCCTCACGGCCGATCTTGCGGTGCAGAGCGATCGCGCCGTCGACGAGCACCCACCAGAAGTCGGCCGGCTCGCCCTCGTGGAACAGGTCGCGGCCGGGCTCGATCGCGATCTCGGTGCTGCCGTCGATCAGCTCTTCCAGCTGCGCGTCGGTCACCCCGGCGAAGAGAGGGATGCCCCGCAGGTCGTCGGCGTTCATCAGACGGTCGCCAGATAGCGGTGGACGAGATAGATCGACATCGCGCCCTCGCCGACGGCTGACGCGACGCGTTTCATCGAGTCGAGCCGGACATCACCGGCCGCGAACACGCCCGGCACGCTGGTCTCCAATGCGTACGGCGGTCTCCGCAGCGACCAGCGATCCAGCGCGACCAGGTCCGGCCCGGTGATGACGAACCCCTTGCCGTCACGTACGACGGTGTCCCCGAGCCACTCGGTCCGTGGCGAGGCGCCGGCGAAGATGAACAACCAGCTCGCCTGCACCTCCTCGACCCGGCCGGACTCCCGCTCGGCCAGCGTCAGCGCCTCGAGATGACCGTCGCCACGGCAACCGACCACCTCGGTCCGGCAACGCACCTCGATGTTGGTGGCGCTGCTGATCTTGTCGATGAGGTAGCGCGACATCGAGGTCTCGAGGGTGTCCCCGCGGACCAGGAGCACGACCCGTTTGGCGTAGCGGGCGAGGTTGAGGGCGGCCTGACCGGCCGAGTTAGCGGCGCCGACGATGTACACGTCGTCGCCCTGGACCTGACTGGCCTCGCTCGCCGTGGCGCCGTAGTACACGCCGCGGCCGGTCAGCTCGCTGAGGCCCGCGAGGTCGAGGCTGCGGTACGAGACGCCGGTCGCGACGATCAGTGCGCGAGCCTCGATCTCGCCGGATCCTTCGAGCAGTACGGCGTGCACCGGGCCGCGGGACTCGAGTCCGACGACCGATCGGGCCAGGACCATCTCCGCGCCGAAACGGGATGCCTGGGCGACCGCTCGCTGGGCGAGGTCGGAGCCGGTCAAGCCGCGCGGGAATCCGAGGTAGTTCTCGATCGCGGCGCTCAGCCCCGCCTGGCCGCCGGGCGCCTCACGCTCCACGATCACCGTGCTCAGGCCCTCGGACGCCGCGTAGACGCCCGCCGCCAGGCCTGCGGGTCCACCTCCGACGATGCAGACGTCGTACAGCGGCTGCTCGGCCCGGGTTCGCAGACCGAGGGCGGAGGCGAGGTCGACAGCGGACGGCGCGCGGAGGGTGTCGCCGTCAGGGACCAGGACCAACGGCAGGTCGGTGTCGGTCGCGGCGGCGAGGTCACGGAGCCGTCGGCCCTCGGCGTCGCGCTCGACGTCGTACCAGAGGTACGGCACGTGGTTGCGGGCCAGGAATGTCTTGATGTCATGCGCCCGGTCGGACCAGCGGTTGCCGACGACGCGAAGATCGGACGTGTGCTCGGGGTTCGCCTGCCGCCAGTCGCCGAGCAGGTCGTCGACGACGGGGAACAGTTGATCCTCGGGCGGGTCCCAGGGCTTGAGCAGGTAGTAGTCGAGGCCGATGTCGTTGATCGCCTTGATGGCGACGTCGGTGTCGGCGTACGCGGTCAGCAGCAGGTACTTCGCGTCCGGTGCGTGCTCACGGGCTCGTTCCAGCAGTTCGATGCCGGTCATCCCGGGCATCCGCTGGTCGGTCGCGATCAGCGCGATCGGCTGGTTACGCAGAGCGAGTTTGGTCAGCGCGGCCAGCGCCTGGGCGCCGGACGTCGCCTTCACCACGAGGTAGTCGTCGCCGTACCGCCGGCGCAGGTCGCGCGCGATCGCCGCCGAGACCATCGGGTCGTCGTCGACGCTGAGAATCGCCGGTTTGTTCACGCTGTTCCCCCCGCTGCTGTGAACCGATCCCGTCAGAATGCCACGAGATCCACCTACTCATCTATCAGCGCGCGAAGCGTTTCCCGTGCGGGTTCGGGCACGTACCCGGCGTAATAGTCGTACATGTTCTGCCGGGCGATCCGAGCCGCCGCGTGACCGTTGCCGGAGCGGATCGCCGCCACCACCTCGGCGTGGTGCCGCAGCGATTCCAGCATCAGGGCCCGGCTGTTCGGCGCGTGCGCGATCTTGTCCGAGATCAGGCTCAGGACGACGCCGCGGACGACCTCGTTGCAGGTCTGGATCAGCGAGTTGCGGCTGATCCGCGCGATCACGTCGTGGAAGGCGAGATCCGCCTCGCTGAACGCGGCGAAGTCGATGTCGATCGCGGCGCGCATCGCGACCAGCGTCTCCTCCATCTCGGCGAGCTGCTCGGGCGTGCGCAGCCGGGACGCGACCTGGATCGCGGCGCCGTCCATGATCATCCGGAACCCGATCAGCTCGCTCAGCGTGAGCTCGTCGACCCGCGCGAGCCGGACCATCTGCTTGCGCAGCGCGGTCTGGGAGAACGGCAGGATCTCCGGCCCGTTCGGATCACCCGGCCGGGACCGGACCATGCCGTTGCTCTCCAGCACCCGCAGTGCCTCGCGCACAGTGGACCGGCTGACCTCGAACTGCGCCACCAGTTCGCGCTCGCTCGGCAGCCGCTGACCCGGCGCGAGCTCACCCCGGGCGAGCGCCTCCTCGACCTGCTCGACGATCCGCTGGTACGCGCGGACCGGCTGCACCGGCTGGAACTGCGGGCCCTTCGCCATCCGGTGCACCCCAATCGTCTTGACAGAGCCGTGTGGTGCGACAAACCTAGTGGCCCACTGATACCTAGTCCACTGGTCGGACCAGTCACAGCTGGACGGCGAAGTCCGCCGTACGGCGTGGTCCCGGTCGCGCGGCCGGACCGGGATCGTCAGAATGCGGCGACAGCTCGAGGTAACGGAGGAGTTCGCGTGAAGTCGTTTCCTGTCCGTGCGATCGCGGTCGCCGCTGCGGCGCTCCTGGCCCTGACCGCCTGCTCAGCCGGTTCGAGTACGTCGGGCGGCAGCTCGCCGGGAGGTGATCAGAAGCTGTCGATCGGCCTGGTCGCGGAGCCGGCCAGCCTGGACTTCACCACCACCGACGGCGCCGCGATCCCGCAGGCGCTGCTCGGCAACGTCTACGAGACGCTGGTCAAGCAGGACGACTCCGGCAAGATCGTGCCGTCGCTGGCGAAGTCGTGGACCGTCTCGCCGGACCGCAAGACCTACACGTTCGACCTGGTCGACAACGCGAAGTTCACCAACGACAAAGCGTTCACGGCATCCGACGCGGTGTTCAGCATCAACCGCGTCAAGACGGCGTGGACCACGTCGCTGAAGGCCGCGATGGACGTCGTCTCCGGCACGAAGGCGCTGTCGCCGACGCAGTTGCAGGTGACGCTGAGCAAGCCGAGCAACGACTGGTTGTTCCGGATGACGACCCGGATCGGCGCCATGTTCTCCGAGAGCGGCGTCAGCGCGCTGGCGACCCAGCCGATCGGCACCGGCCCCTACAAGTTCTCGACGTGGAACCGCGGCGACTCGATCGTGCTGCAACGCAACGACAGCTACTGGGGCAACAAGCCGTTCTTCAACCAGATCACGCTGAAGTACTTCAAGGACCCGACCGCACTGAACAATGCGCTGCTGACCGGCACGATCAACGTGATCGGCACGGTCCAGGCGCCGGAGGCGCTCAGCCAGTTCACCAGCAACGACAAGTACCAGGTGATCGAGGGCACCACGAACGGCGAGGTGCTGCTGTCGTTCAACAACTCGCGGCCGGTCTTCAAGGACCTCCGGACCCGGCAGGCGATCCGGATGGGGATCGACCACAAGGCCTTGCTGGACACCTGTTTCGCCGGTCGCGGCAAGCTGATCGGCAGCATGGTCCCGCCGACCGACCCGTGGTACGAGGACCTCACCGGCATCGCGCCGTACGACCTGGCCAAGGCGAAGTCGTTGCTGCAGGCGTCCGGTGCGGCCGGCAAGACGCTCCGGCTGCGGCTGCCGACGTTGCCGTACGCAACCTCCTGCGGCCAGGTGGTGAAGAGCCAGCTGGAGCAGGCCGGGCTGAAGGTGCAGATCGACCAGCTCGAGTTCCCGGCGGCCTGGCTGACCACGGTCTTCAAGAACGCCGACTACGACATGTCGATCATCGCGCACGTCGAACCCCGCGACCTGGGAGCCGTGTTCAACGCGAAGTACTACACCCGGTACGACGACCCGACGCTGCAGGGCTATCTGGCGGCCGCGGATGCTGGTGACGAGGCCGCTCAGGTCGACAACATGAAGAAGGCGGCGCGGCGGCTGTCCGAGCAAGCCGCGGGCGACTGGCTGTTCCTGCTGCCGAACCTGATCGTCGCGGACAAGAACATCAAGGGCCTGCCGCAGAACGCGATCACCGAGTCCTTCGACCTCTCCGCGCTCTCCCGATGATCCTTCGCCTGCTCGAGCGCACCGCTGTGCTGCTGGTCAGCCTCGCGGTGAGCTCGGTGCTGGTGTTCGCGTTCATGGCCGTGCTGCCCGGCGACCCCGCCCGGGTGGCCCTTGGGGTGAACGCATCCGACCAGGCCGTGGCCGAACTGCGCCGCCAGTTCGGCCTCGACCGGCCGTTGCCGACGCAGTACTTCGACTGGCTCGGCGGACTGCTGCACGGCGACCTCGGTACGTCGTACGTGTCGAAGGTGGCGATCGGACCACAGGTGTTCGACCGGCTGCAGGTGACCCTGTGGCTCGTCGTCGCGGGCATGATCATTGCGCTGGCGATCGCGGTGCCGGCCGGGACGATCATGGCTGCGCGGCACCGCAACGTGTCCGGGCTGGCCTTGTCCGCGGTGTCCCAGCTGGGAGTCGCCGTACCGGCGTTCCTCGCGGGGATTCTGCTGATCATGCTGTTCGCGGTGAAGCTCGGCTGGCTACCTGCCAACGGTTGGACGCCGCCGGCGCAGGATCCGACCATGTTTCTCAAGCAGTTGATCTTGCCTGCCCTGGCACTCGGGCTGGTGCAGGGCGCGGTTCTCACCCGCTACGTCCGTAGTGCGGTGCTCGATGTCCTGCGTGAGGACTATCTGCGGACAGCCCGGGCCAAGGGACTCCGTCCGTTCCCGGCGTTGTGGCGGCACGGTCTGCGCAACGCGGCCGTCCCGGTGGTGACCGTGCTCGGTCTCCAGCTCGCGACCTTGCTGATCGGTGCGGTGGTGGTCGAGCGGGTGTTCGTCATCCCAGGGCTCGGGAGTCTGTTGCTCGACGGTGTGTCGAACCGCGATCTCCTGCTCGTTCAGGACGTGGTGATGGTGCTGGTGGTCGCCGTACTGGTGGTCAACTTCCTGGTCGATCTGCTGTACGTCGCTCTCGACCCCCGGCTGCGGACGGGGGAGCGATGAGGCGGTTGAACCCGAGTCTGATCGCCGGCGGCGTGATCGTCGGAGTCATCGTGCTGATGGCGTTGGTCTCGTTCGTCTGGACGCCGTACGACGCGACGTTGGTGGATCCGGCGATCCGGTTGGCGAAGCCGTCGTGGGAGCACTGGTTCGGGACGGACAAGTTCGGGCGGGACGTCTTCAGCCAGATCATGGTCGGGTCGCGGACCACGTTGTTCGTCGGTGTGGTCGCGGTCGGCGTGGCGGCCGTGATCGGCGTACCCCTGGGGATCCTCGCGGCGATGGTGCGGCGGTGGCCGAGCGAGTTCATCATGCGGGCCAACGATCTGCTGCTGGCGTTTCCGGCGTTGCTGCTGGCCATCATGTTCGGCGCGGTGTTCGGGGCCAGCACGCTGACCGCGATGATTGCCATTGGCATCGCTTCGGTGCCGAGCTTCGCGCGAGTGATCCGGAGTGGGGCGCTGCAGGTGATGCGGACCGAGTACGTGCTCGCGGCGCGGGCGGCCGGGCGGCGACCGGGGCCGATCGCGGTGCGGCACGTGCTGCCGAACGTGACCAGCCTGATCACCGTGCAGGCCTCGGTGTCGTTCGCGATCGCGGTGCTGGCCGAGGCGGCGCTGTCGTTCCTCGGCTACGGCACGCCGCCGCCGACTCCGTCGTGGGGTCGGATGCTGCAGGAGAGCCAGGAGTTCCTGTTCACCGCGCCGCGGTTGGCGATCTTCCCGGGTGTTGCGATCGCGATCGCCGTACTGGGGTTCAACCTGCTGGGCGACGGCCTGCGGGACCGGTTCGATCCGAAGCTGGAGGACCGGCGATGAGCGGCGACGTACTGAGCGTTCGCGGGCTGACTGTCACGGTCCGGGACAAGACCCTGGTGTCCGATGTGGACCTGACGGTGGGACCGGGGGAGCGGGTCGGGCTGATCGGGGAGTCCGGGTCTGGCAAGTCATTGACCGCGCTGAGTGTGCTCGGGTTGCTGCCGGAGGACGTGGTGGCCGATGGCTCGGTCCGGTTGGCCGGGGTCGACCATGACCTGATCGGTGCGGACGAACGCCGGATGGCGCGCGTCCGCGGTCTGCAGATCTCGATGGTGTTCCAGGAGCCGATGACCGCGCTGAACCCGACGATGCGGGTCGGCGATCAGATCGCCGAGACGATGCTGATCCATCAGACGCGGCCGGGTCGTGGCGCCGCGCGGGCCGCGGCGGCCGAGCTCCTCGAACGGGTGCAGCTGCCCACGGATACTCTGCGGGCTTACCCCCACCAACTCTCCGGCGGTCAGCGCCAACGGGTCGTCCTCGCTATCGCGCTGGCCAACGACCCCGCGTTGCTGATCTGCGACGAGCCGACGACTGCCTTGGATGTCACCGTGCAGGCGCTGGTCCTCGATCTGATCGTCAAGGGCGTGGTTGCGCGGTCGTCGGCGCTGCTGTTCATCACGCACGACCTCGCGGTTGTCGCGACCGTGTGCGAGCGCGTTCTCGTCATGTACGGCGGGCGCGTGGTCGAGTCGGGGCCGGTCGGTGAGGTGTTCACCCGGCCGCGGCATCGCTACACCGAGGGTCTGCTGGCGGCATCCGATCTAGAAACGGCCGACCGCCGGCTCACCACGATCCCGGGCAACGTCCCGCCGGCCGGTCAGTTCCCGACCGGCTGCGTCTTCCGCACCCGCTGCCGCTACGCCACCGACCTCTGTGCCACCACTCCCGACTGGTCCGGCACCGAAGCCGCCGGCTTCGCATGCCACCACCCAGCCGGCGATCCCCACAACCCAGCCCTGACCATCCACCGCCCCACCGGAAACTCCGCCGACCAAGCCCCGACAACCCCACGCCCGGCCGGAGACGACCCGGCCTCCACCACTCACCGCCCGCTTGGAGACAACTCGGCCCCCTCCACCCCGCACCCGGTTGGAGACAACTCCGCGGACCCGGCGTCGGCCGCCCGGCGGCGCGGAGGTGCTCATGCCTGACGCTGTCGTCCACGCGCATGTTCCGGCGGCTCGCGAGCCCGAGGCCTCCCCGGCGATCCAGGTCGTCGATCTCGTCCGCGACTACCCCCGCCCCCGGACGTCGCTGCTCCGGCCGGCCCCGGTGGTTCACGCCCTGCGCGGCGTGAGCCTGGAAGTCAAGCGGGGCGAGCGCTTCGGCATCGTCGGCGAATCCGGCTGCGGCAAATCGACCCTGCTCCGGATCATCGCCGCCCTCGACCAGCCCACCTCCGGGCACGTGATCGTCGAAGGCACCGACATCACCCACCTCCCGGAGCGCCGCCTGCGGTTCCTCCGTGAGAACCTCCAGCTCGTCTTCCAGGACCCGATGAGCTCCCTCGATCCGCGGATGCGTGTCCGCGACATCATCGCCGAACCCCTCGTCGTACAAGGCCATCCGGCCTCCGGCGAGCGCGTCCGCGAGCTGCTCGAGGCAGTCGGGCTGTCGGCCGACGCGGGGGACCGGTACCCGCACCAGTTCTCCGGCGGTCAACGCCAGCGCATCTCCCTCGCCCGCGCACTCGCTCCCCGCCCGCGCATCCTGGTCGCGGACGAGCCGGTCAGCGCCCTCGACGTCTCCGTCCGTGCGCAGGTCCTCAACCTCATCTCGGACCTGGTCGACGAACTCGACCTGACCCTGGTGTTCGTCTCCCACGACCTGTCCGTGGTGAAGCACGTCTGCGACCGCGTCGCGGTGATGCACGCCGGCCAGATCGTCGAGACCGGCTTCACCGGTGACGTGTACGCCGCACCCCGGCACCCCTACACGCAGCGCCTCGTCTCGGCCATCCCGACGCTGCCGCGCGCGTTGTCCGGGGCAACGACCTCCGACCTGCTCGCGACGAAGGGAGAACCAGCGTGAAGTTCCCAGCCGGCCTGCCGATCGGCGCGTCCTGGGTCGAGGCACCGTCGACGGCTCCGGTCGTCTTCCCGTACGACGGTTCGACGGTGGCGGACGCGCCCGTGGGATCCGTCGAGCTGGCCCGGCAGGCACTCGACCACGCCCTCGCCGTCCGCGAGACGGTTGGGCGATTGCCGTCGTACGTGCGCCGGAAAGTCTTGCAGAGCGTGCATTCCGCGGTCTCCGCGGAGCGCGATGCCTTCGTCGACCTACTCGTCCTCGAGACCGGGAAGCCGCTGGTCGACTGCCGGGTCGAGATCGATCGCACGCTGCTCACGCTGGAGACGGCGGCCGAGGAGGTCGCCCGGCTGCATGGCGAGACCGTGCCGCTGGATCTGTTGCCGAGTGGCGAAGGGTTGCTCGGCTTCTGGGTGCGGAAGCCGATCGGGGTGGTCGTCGGCATCACCGGGTTCAACTATCCGTTGCTGCTCGCCGCGCACAAGATCGCGCCCGCGTTCGCCGCCGGCTGTCCGATCATCATCAAGCCCGCACCGCAGACACCGCTCGCCACGCTCTGGCTGGTCCACCTCATGCGCTCCGCCCTGCTCGAAGCGGGTGCGCCTGAGAGTGCTCTGCAGTTGGTCACCGGGGGAGCGGATGTCGGCGCGGCTCTCACCACGGACGGTCGTATCGGAGCCGTCTCCTTCACTGGTTCGGCCGTGGTGGGCCACCAGATCGCCTGCGATGCGGCGCCGACCAAGGTCCTGCTCGAACTGGGCTCCAACTCCGCCCTGGTCGTCGCCGAGGACGCGGATCTCGACGCGGCCGCGGACGCCATCGTGCGCGGCGGGTACTACGCATCCGGTCAGGCCTGTATCTCTGTCCAACGCGTCATCGCTGTCGAAACCATCCGTGACGCGTTGCTCGAGAAGCTCGGCGCCCGTCTGCCCGCAGTCGTCGTGGGCGATCCACGAGATCCGTTGACCCGCGTGTCCGCGCTCATCGATCCCAAGTCGACCGCTCGTGTCTGCGACTGGGTGGACGAGTCGGTTCACGCTGGCGCCACCATCGCGTACGCCGCTTCCGGTGACCTCCTGGGTCCGACCGTGCTGACCGACGTACCATCCGGTCAGCTCGCCTGGGACGAGGAGATCTTCGGGCCCGTGATCGCCGTACGCTCGGTGCCGGATCTCGACACCGCCTTCCGGACGGTGAACGAGTCGCGCTACGGACTGCATGCGAGTGTGTTCACGTCCTCGCTCGACACCGCGTTCACCGCGATCGACCGGCTCGAGGTCGGCGGTGTCGTGATCAACGAGGTCCCCGGTTTCCGGTCCGACGTGATGCCGTACGGCGGCGTGAAGGACTCCGGCATCGGCCGCGAAGGCCCCCGCTTCGCCATCGAAGAACTAACCACAACCCGAATGGCCATCATCCGCCCGAGCCCCTGACGTTGTGCACCGGATCCGTGTCCGGGGCGGCCGATCGTACGGATCCCGTGCACAAAGTGGCAGATCACGAGAGGTGAGAACGTGACGGACTACGCGAGGTTGTTCCGGCTCGACGGGAAGCACGTGGTGGTGATTGGTGCCGGTAGTGGCATCGGTCGCGAGAGCGCGCTGGCTCTGGCCGCGCATGGCGCGCGGGTGACCTGCGCCGACCGGGACCTCCCTGCCGCCGAGGCAACGGTGGCTCGCGGGAGCGATGAGCCCACCGGATCAGCTGGCGGGCTCACGGCGTACGAGCTGGATGTGCTCGATGATGCGGCGATCGAGCGAGCGGTCGGCGAACTCGGGCCGGTGGACGTGCTCGTGTTCACCGCGGCGACCAACGTGCGGAAGCGGATCGTGGACTACAGCGGCGAGGAGTTCGACCGGGTGGTGTCGCTCAACCTGCGGGCGTCGTTCCAGCTGATCCGGGCCTTCGGCAAGGAGATGGCGGCGCGGGGGAGCGGCAGCATCATCGGGTTCAGCTCGATCCGCGGTACGACGGTCGAGCCCGGGCAATCGGTGTACGCGGCAACCAAAGCCGGCCTCGTCCAGCTGCTCCGGACCGCGGCCGCCGAACTCGGACCGTCCGGCGTCCGCGCCAACGCGATCGCCCCCGGCGTCGTCGAGACCCCGCTCACCGCGCAGATCAAGGCGAACCAGGCCTGGTACGACGCCTACGCGCAGAAGGGCGCGCTCGGTCGCTGGGCCCAGCCGAGCGAACTGGCCGGCGCGGTCGTCTACCTCGCTTCCGACGCAGCCAGCTTCGTCACCGGCAGCGTCCTCGCGGTCGACGGCGGCTGGACCGCGGTCGACGGGCGCTTCGACCCACCCAACTGAGCGTCCGCGGACCTCGTTCGATCCCGACCCCAAGGAGCCTGCATGAGTCTCGCCGATCTGACCGCGACCGACCTGCTGTATCGCTTTCGCGACGGCTCGCTCTCACCTGTCGAGGTGATCGAGGACGTGCTCGCCCGGGTCGAGGACCTGGAGCCGCGGATCTGCGCCACGTACGCGCTCGACCCGGACGGTGCCCGGGCCGCGGCCCAGGACTCTGAGCGCCGCTGGCATGACCGAGTCGCCGGTGCGCTCGACGGCGTACCCGTAACCGTCAAGGAGAACATCGCCACCCGCGGCACCCCGGTCCCACAGGGGACGGCCGCCACCGAGCTGATCCCGGCCACGGAGGACGCGCCGGCGGCGGCTCGGCTCCGGGCCGCCGGGGCGGTGATCTTCAGCAAGACGACGATGCCGGAGTACGGGATGCTCTCGTCAGGCGTGTCGACCTTCCACCACTTGACGCGCAACCCGTGGGACCTGTCGAAGACGGCCGGCGGCTCGAGCGCCGGCGCCGCGGCCGCCGCAGCGGCCGGCTATGGACCGATCCACATCGGCACCGACATCGGCGGCTCGATCCGTCTTCCCGCCGGATGGTGCGGTTTGGTCGGGTTGAAGCCCACCCACGGGCGGGTCGCGGTCGGCAACCCGTACCCAGGCCGGGCGATCGGCCCGCTCACACGTACGGCGGCCGACGCGGCGCTGGCCTTGTCCGTCATGTCCGGGTACGACCCGCGCGACCATACCTCCCTCCCGGCCGCGTCGGACAGTTACGAGGTCACCGTCGAGGGTCTCCGCGTGGCGTTGCTGCTGGACGCCGGCGTCGGTCTGCCGGTGGACCCCGAGGTGACCGCGGCCGTCTCGTCGGCGGCCGCCGTACTGGAGAAGGGCGGCGCGGTCATCGAGCCGATCGGTCCGATCATCACGCGCGAGATGCTCGACGGGTTGGATCGCTTCTGGCGGGTGCGGTCCGCGGTGGATATCGCGGCGTTGCCCGAGGAACGCCGGGCCAAGGTGCTCCCGCAGATCCGTTCGTGGGTGTCGACGGCCGGTGATGTGTCGGGTTTCGACGTCTTCCACGGATACAGCCAGATGGGCGCGATGGCTGCCGCGGTGACCGGTGTGTTCACGTCGTACGACGTCATCCTGTCGCCGGTGGCGCCGATCACCGCGTTCCCGGCCGAGCTCGCGTATCCGACGGACGATCCGTCGAAGCCGTTCGAGCACATCGGGTTCACCGTGCCGTACAACATGTCGGCCCATCCCGCGACCACGGTCAACGTCGGTTGGTCGGCGTCGGGTCTACCGATCGGGGCGCAGCTCGCCGTACCGCATCATCAGGATCTGAGTGCTCTTGCGCTGGCCGGATACCTCGACAGCCAGCAGACCGAGCGGCGAGACTGGCCGATGAGGTGAGGTCTTGGTCTGATGAACGGCTTCGGGGAGGTCGCGGGGCGCGCTGATCCACTGCAGCGCGGCTTGATCTCGCACTGCTACCGGATGCTTGGCTCCATCACCGAGGCGGTCGAGGTCGCCGGCGGCAGCGCGACGTACGAGGCCGCGACTCGCGAGTGCCTGGAGCGCGCCGGCACCCGTCCCCTGCCCACCGACCTGGCCGCCGCGAGCGACGACCCTGAGGGCGAACTGCACCAGCGGTCGGAGGTGCTCTGGCTCGAACCGTTCCCCGACGAGCTCGCGGACGGGAACCTCGTCGATCTGGCGCTCATCGCCGCGCTCCAGCGCCTGCCCGCCGACGAGCGTGCGGCGGTGATCCTGCACGACCTCGAGCAGTGGTCCCCGGACCGGATCACCGGCCTGCTCGGCCCGGTCGACCTCCCACAGGCCAGAGCCAACCTCCGCCCCGAGCGCGGCCATCAGGTCCACCAGCCCGAGCTCCTCAGCCGCTACCAGGCTGCCTTCGAGCAGTACGACGTACCCACGATCGTCACGTTCTTCGCGGACGACGCGATCTGGGAGATGCCGCCGTTCACATCGTGGTTCCGGGGCGCACGCAATATCGGCCGCCTCATCTCAACCCACTGCCCGGCCAAGGGTCCCGGCGATCAGGTCCTGATCCCGATCAAGGCCAACCGCCAACCCGCCTTCGCCGTCTACATGCGCGACCCGATCGACAACATCCACCGAGCCTTCCAGATCCAGGTCCTCACCCTCACCGCCGCCGGCATCATCCACGCCATAGCCTTCTCGACCTGAGCCTCTTCCCCACCTTCCACCTACCAGACCTCCTCACCGGCCTCCCCCCAAACCCCTACGACGGCACCCCCCGCCCCCACCTCGAACGCCTCCACCACCCGCACAACTGACGGGGCGTCCTCGGTCAGGAAGGCGGACGTTTCGACAGGACGTGTCCGCGTTCGGCGGGCTGACCCGGGCTCACGCAGCCATCCATCACCTGGTCAGTGGGGGTATACGTCCTGTCGACCTGCACAGGTTCTGGAGGTGCTGCCCCGGCCACGAGACCTCGCCCTTCCGGGCACCCCGTTGCCCGGAGTCGGCTGGCTTTGCTCAGTATTCGCCGTAGACCTGGACTTTGGTGCCGATGGGGGTGTCGGCGAAGATCTGGTGGATTTCGGGGCGGAGGACGCGGACGCAGCGGTGGCTGGCGGGGTAGGGCTTGATCAGGGAGTTGACCCGGGAGCCGTGCAGGGCGATGCCGGGGCGGTCGCGGAGGAAGTAGAGGGAGTCGTACATGAACGCGTCGTCGTACAGGCTGCTCTCGTGTGCGCCGGCCCACTTGCGCCAGACCTTGCCGGTGCGGTTCGGGGTCTCGTACCCGGGTGCGCCGGTCGAGATCCAGACGATCCGCTTGTAGGTCTTCCCAACGATTTGGTACAGGATCTGGCAGGTCTTGTTCACGTAGATGCCGGGCGAGCGGGTCGGCGCCGGCCGCTTGGTTGCGTTGAGCACCGAGTACGCGTCGTTGAGGGTGAGCCCGGCGCGGCTGACCGGCATGCCGTTCGTCTCGCGCCACGCACACAGCGCCTGCTTGGCCCGCACCGTGATGTCACCGTCGATGTCGCCGACCGGGTACCCGAGCTTGTCCAGTTGCCGCTCGACGCGCAGCGCGTAGTACTGCGGCTTCTGCTTCACCTTGGGCTTCGGCTTGACCGGCGTCGGCTTGGCGGTCGTCGGTGAAGCGGTCGGCGTACTCGCGGACGGCGTACTCGACGTCCTGGGGGAGGGAGTCGACTCGCTCGCGGCCACGTCGGAACACCCGGCGAGCACGAACGCTAGTACGACGGCACCGGCAACGAGACCACGTCGACGAGACACGATTCCCCTCTCCCTCGAGCACTTTTCAGAGTCGCAGAACCACGCCGTGTGAGCCGGCAGCGACCCGCCGAGATTAGTGCTCCGAAGGTTCCCCGGACGCGTCGTTCCCCGATCCCGTCACCGAACCGTTGTCGACGACCGGTCCAGGGTCGTCCCGCAACCTGCTGTACAAATACCCGTCCCGGTACTTCCCCGCCCGGAACTCGCACGCCCGGATCACCCCTTCGAGGGTGAAACCCGCCTTCTCCAACGACTTCTGCTCGGCAAGATTCTCCGCATGTGTCGCGGCCTGGATCCGCTGCACGGGCGTGTGCTGGAAGAGATAGTCGGCCAGTACAGCCTGCGCCCGCCAGCCGATCCCACGCCCGCGGTACTCCGGCAGCAGTGCGATCCCGATCTCCCAGTACGACGTCCTGCTGTCGAACGACCCGGTCCGCCAGCTCACGAACCCAGCCGTTTCGTCGTCGGAGCGGACCAGCAATCGCCCGTCGTCCGTGCCGAGGAACCCGTCCTCGGCGAACCGTCGTGCCGGCGCCTGCGCGTCCCGGAACCCGGCCCAGTCCAGCCCGATCAGCCCCGGTTCGACGGCGAACCGCCGGAACAACTCCAGATCCCCTTCACCGACAGGCCGCAGCTCGATCCGCATCCGGCCAGACTAGGTGGATCAGGGATCAGAGCCCGAGGTCCCGAAGGAACTGAGGCTTGTAGGCCTGTATCACGACGTACCGCTGATCCGGCACCTCCATACCCGCGTTCTTCGCCGCGTCGCTGGCGGCGTCGTGCTCACCCACCGGCACGCTCGGGTCGGTCCAGTCCTGCTCGGCCGGATTCCACCGCGTCACCGTGTACTCGGCCTCGATCTTGTCGTGGGCGACCAGTTCCTTGGCGGTCCGCTCCGCTTCCTGCGCATCCGCGAGGGTGTGCGTGTACAGCAGCATCCGGTTCCCGTCGCGGGTCACCGTCACCTGACTCCCGAGCCGCTTCTGCGCGTCGTCGTCCAGATCCAGTGCCCGCAACCGCTCCCAGAACGTCAACCTGTGCTCGTCGTTCCCGAGCACGACCTCAACCCGAAACTCCTCATCCGCCATGCTCGACACCCTACCTAGTGGAAGCCTCCGGGCCGTCGCGGCATGGATCGTCCGCCAACATGCGGGACAGGTGAATCGTTTTGCTTCGATCGACTAGAGTTCTGAGTCATGGAGCTGAGGCACTTGGAACACTTCGTGGCGGTGGCCGAGCAGAAGCACTTCACGCGGGCGGCCGAGGCGATGTCGATCTCCCAGTCCGGCCTGTCCGCCTCGATCCGCGCCCTCGAACGCGAGCTGCGCGCCTCCCTCTTCGTTCGCAACACCCGGAGCGTCGAGCTCACCGAGGCCGGCCGAGCCCTGCTGTGCGAGGGACGCCGTACTCTCGCCGCCGCTGAGGCGGCCAAGGACGCGGTCGCCGCGGTTCAAGGTCTGCTGCGCGGTCACCTCACGGTCGGCCTCGAGCAGTGCCTCGGCGTGGTCGACGTACCGGCGCTGTTGGCCAAGTTCCGCTCCGCCTACCCGGGTGTCGAGATCGAGGTCCGCCAGGGTGGTTCCACCCCGATGCTCGACGAGCTGGCGTCCGGTCGCCTCGACGTCGCGTTCGTTGCCACGGACGGTGACCGCGTCGACGGATTGGACCTCCGCCCGCTCTCGCGGGAGTCGATGGTCCTCGTCTGTGCCCCCGACCACCGCCTCGCCAAGGCGTCCGCGGTCTCCCTCGACGACCTGGTGGGGGAGTCGTTCGTGGACTTCGACCCCACCTGGGGCGCCCGCACGATCTCCGACCAGGCGTTCACCACCGCCGGCGTCGCTCACCCCGTGACGATCGAGGTGAACGACGTACACACGCTCCTGGCCCTCGTCGCCCACAACCTCGGCGTAGCCCTTGTCCCCGAACGCATCGCCGCCAAACGCGGCGACCACATCACCGTCGGCCTCACCCCCGGCAGCGCCGCCGACTGGCAGGTCTCCGTGGCCGTCCCCATCGGCACCGCCGCCTCACTGGCCGCCGACGCCCTCCTCGGCATGCTCCCGACGACCGCGGTGCACAGCTAGTCCCGACGCGCTGTCTCAGTTGGTTGGGCTCGTTCCATGGCCGACCCACGCCATCAGCTGCATCTCGGGCTCACGGCGGGGACCGAAATGACCGCCGTCCACCCACAGCAACTCGGCGTTGGGTATGTGGCGCACGAGCCATTCCCCGTGTGCGGCGGGTACCGAGGTGTCGTCGCGCGCCAGCATGATTCGTGTCGGCGCCTGGACATCCTCGACCGACAGCCCCCAATCACGGGCGTCCGACAGGCAATCGTCGACGTACCCGGCTGAACCCTGCCGACTGGACTCGTCGAACGCTTCCATGAGCATCGTCCAGTCGTCCTTCGGGACCTCCAGCTCGGGCATACCGGCCTTCACCCAGTCCATCATCTCCCGCCAATCGGCCTCCAGCGCCGCGTTGCCCTGCAAGGCGTGCTGCCAACCGTGCCGGGCGTAGTCGTCCATGCCGTCGTAGAAGTCGAGCCCCTCAGCCGTGAAGGGAGCAGATCCGACAACGGTCGCGCAGCGGCTCACCCGATCCGGCAGCAAAGCAGCAGCAGCCAACGCCGGCGAGGAACCACCCGAAACACCGGCGACCCCGAAGTGCTCCAGCCCGAACGCATCCGCGATCGCGCGCACATCGTCCGCCGCATCCGCTCCCCGCCGGCCCGGCACCCGCGTAGACACCCCATAGCCGGGCCGGTCATAGGTGAACACCCTCAGGTGATTCTGTGCGTACGCATCACCCGGCTCACGCAGGAACCGGCTCCCCGGCGTCCCGTGCAACCAAAACATCGGAGCCCCGTCCGGATCCCCCCACACGCAAACCCCCAACCTCCGACCATCCGGAGTAACCACAACCCTCGTCTGCTCCTTCACGGCACTGCCCCCATCCGCCCGCTGACAGATCACCCACCTGCTCCTAGCCTCGCGCCTCAAACGCAAGGCCGCCACGTCCACGCACAGAAAGGCCGTCGTACCCCCCGCGGGTACGACGGCCATTTGTGCTGCTGTTACCAGGCGTAGTCCTCGGGGGAGGTCTTGTAGCCGGGGAAGATCTCGTCCAGGCGGGCGAGGGCCTTGTCGTCGAGCTTGATGTCGACCGCGCGTACGGCGGACTCCAGCTGCTCCATGGTCCGTGGGCCGACGATCGGACCGGTAACGGCCGGCTGGTGCAGCAGCCAGGCCAGCCCGAGCTCACCGGGCTCGTGGCCGAGCTCGTCCGCGAACGCCTCGTACTGCTCGATCTGCGGGCGGAGCCTTTCGAGTGTCTCCTTGGCCCGGCCCTCGAGGCGGCGTACGCCCTCGTTCTCCTTGCGGACGACACCGCCGAGCAGACCGCCCTGCAGCGGCGACCACGGGATCACGCCGAGGCCGTACTCCTGTGCGGCCGGCAGCACCTCGCGCTCCACATCGCGCACGAGCAGGTTGTAGATCGACTGCTCGCTGACCAGGCCGATGTAGTTGCGCCGCGCCGCGGCCTCCTGGGCCTGCGCGATGTGCCAACCGGCGAAGTTGCTGGATCCGGCGTACAGGATCTTGCCCTGCTGGATCGCGACCTCGATCGCCTGCCAGATCTCGTCCCACGGCGTCGCGCGGTCCACGTGGTGGAACTGGTACAGATCGACGTAGTCCGTCTGCAGCCGCTTCAGCGACGCGTCGAGTGCGCGCCGGATGTTGAGCGCCGACAGCTTGCCCTCGTTCGGCCAGCCCTCGCCCATGTCGCCGTAGACCTTGGTGGCGAGCACGGTCTTGTGCCGGTTCGCCGAGTCCTTCGCGAACCACTCGCCGATGATCTCCTCCGTGCGACCCGGGTAGATGGCCCGCCCGTACCCGTTGGCCGTGTCGAAGAAGTTGATGCCCTTGTCATGCGCCGCGTCCATGATCGCGTGCGCGTCCCCCACCTCGGTGTGAGGACCGAAGTTCATCGTCCCCAACACGATCCGACTAACCGACAAACCAGTACGCCCAAGATGAGTGAAGTCCATACCCCCCACCCTTGCTCGCCGGCGCCGACTCTTCCAACAAAATAATCAGGTCAGTGCCATCACTTGAGCTTCTGAGTCAACCTGTTCCGCACCAGTCCGGTCGGCTTGGCGCCACCTTCGGCGATCGCATCCAGCAGCGACCCCACGAGCGCGGGGTCCTGCGTGTGCTGAAGATCGAGTTCGAGACCGCGGCCCTCGCACGTACGGCGGAGCGCGGCAAACAGAGGCGCATCCGGCTCGCGGACGAGACCGCCGCCGACAACCACCGTGACAGGATCGGCCAGCCCACAAGCGCGGGCGAGGCTGAGGATGTAGTCGGCGAGGCGTTCCGTCTGCGTGTCGACCAGCTCAGCCACCACCGGGTCGTCATCGATGAGCTCCAGGACAGCCGGCGCGTACGCCGCCAGAGCCGCGAAAGTGAAGGCGTTGCCTCGCGCGGTGGTCGTCTCGAGCATCTCCTCAGGAGTCGATACGCCGAACAAGGGCGGAAGTACCGCGGTGAGCTTCGTCGACTCAGCCATGCCAAGCTGGGACAGGTACACCGCTCGCAACGCCTCACTCACCAGACCGGCGCCGCCGAGCGGGTGCTGCAGCCACCACGACAGCGCCCACTCCTTCAACGGACCCCGGCCGGCCAGTGCGGCCCCGGTGCCCAGTACGACGGAGACGCCCTGTCCATCGAGCCGCCCGCACCGAATCAGCGCGAATCCGTCGTTCTTGATGCTGAAGGCCCCTTTATCGAAGAGCCCGCCCAGCGCCGCGTTCCAGAACTGTTCGTCGACGGGCCAGTCGACACCCGCCAATCGAAAGGCCGCATGCCTGACGCCTGAAGGCCCGATACCCGCGGAGTCGAGTACGTCGTCGACGAGGCCGAGGACGACGGCTCTGGCGGCCTCCGGCCCAGCCGGTCCGTAGATGTCGCCGACGCCGCCCCGGGCGAGGCCGACGAGGTCACCGTCGGCCGTCGTCAACCCCGCCCAGGTCTTGGTGTTGCCGGCGTCGACAGCGAGAAAGAGATCTGTCACCTCAGAAGTCTTTCGGGCAGGTACGCCGCGTGCGCCGCGGCCATCTCGTCGTACAGGTGCTCCGCGACCGACAGATCGGGCACCAACGGGTTCGCGATGAGCGCCCGGATCGCGTCGGCGCGCGTGCCCTCCCACGCGGCCTTCGCCGCCAGCATCTGGTAGTCGGCGAGCTGACGCGTGATGCCCCGAACAGCAAGCGGCAGCGGCCGTTGCGGGTCGATGTGGCAGCCCTTCCGGTTGACGGTGCAGTAGACCTCGACGACGGTCTCCGCGTCGAAGCCCGGGAGTGCATTGCCAACATTGGGAAGGTTGACAGGCAGACGGGCGCCCGTGTCGTTGTAGTAGGCGCTCATGACGTCGATGGCCAGCTCGAGCTCGTGGATCCCGCCGCGCGACCGGGCCGGATCCAGGTGGGGATGGCTGGACTCGGCCTGCTCGCGGTAGTGGTCCCAGTACCCGGGAACCGCGTTCATGATGTCTTCCGAACGGGTTGTCGGCGCGGCCTGCTGCGCTCTGAACACCTCGTTACGGAAGTAGTAGTAGTTGAAGTAATCCGACGGAATGGACCGCATGACCACGGCAAGGTGCAGCGCCCGCTTCGAGTTGGCGTCGAGCGTCGGGTCGTCCTTGCGGGCCCCCCACGCCGCGTCGAGCAGCGGCATGACGTCCTCGCCGTCGTACAGGTGCTCGTAGCTCCAGCAGTTGTGGTTCACGCCGGCCATGGTCACCTTGGCGCGCTCAGGGTCGAGCCCGGCCGCCCTGAGTACGACGGGCGGGAACACGATCGGCCCCTCGCACATCGAGTAGATCGGGATGGGCGTGTAGTCCGCGACCGCCTGGGACACGATGTTGACCGGGTTGGTGTAGTTGAAGATCACCGCGCCCGGGGCAACTGCCTGCAGGTCATCGGTGATGCTGCGCATGTCGTTGATGGAGCGCAGCGCCATGAAGAACCCACCAGGTCCCTGCGTCTCCTGCCCGATCACGCCGTGCTTGAGCGGAATGCGCTCATCGAGCGCGCGAGCGGCGAAGTTGCCGGGACGGAAACTGGTCAGTACGGCGTCGACGTCGGCCAGCCCGGCTTGCTGATCCGTTGTCGCTGTGACGGTGATGTTGTCACCGCCTTCCACAGCAAGCTTCTCGGCGATGCGGCGTACGGTCTCCAGGCGCTCGGGGTCCTGGTCGATGAGCACCACCTCCGAACCCGCGAACTCCGGTCCGTGCCACAGGAACGAGGCCATGGTGCCGGCCGCTCTGGAGGATCCTCCGCCGATGTAGGCCATCTTGATTCGAGCCATGTCTTTATGAGACCCCTTCTCGTTCTGACTTGGGTGCGGCTTCTTCATCCGCGTAGATGAGAGCGTTGCGGCAGTCGTGGACGATCGTTGCCGGCCACATCGGGTCGTAGCTGTCGGCCTGACGAACCCGGTCGAAGGCATACGCCTTGTTGAGCCCCCACAAGAGCATCGCCACGGAATGCGAGAGCTCGGCCAGTTCCGCCGTACCGATCGTGACGCCGTACGTCGGGACGTCGGCCGGGGACCGTAGATGCGGGAAAGTGGACAGGTTGTCTCTCCGCGTCGACTCGGGCAACTTCACGACCCGGGTCGGCGCGTCCCGCGGCGTACCCGGTCCGTTGAGGGCGACGTGGCCGTCGCCCTGGCCACTGGCGAGCAGGAAGAGATCGATGCCGCCCAGAGCGAGCACTTGCTGCTCGAAGGCGCTGGGGTCGTTGGGATCGGGGGCGAGGAGACTGTCCGGACGAAGTCCAAGGGGGCCTAGTAGATTTCGTTGGGCCCAGCCGATGCAGCTGTGCGGCGTGCTGGGGGACAACAGCTCCCATTGTCCGGCTTGCCCCGTGACGTACTCGTCCATCATCACCACCTTCAGGCCGTCGACGCGGACTCCACGCTGGTGCGCCAGCCGGTTCAATGCGGCGGCCACCGGCGTCGCACTGCGACCGGCGGGAAAGCCGACGACGTACCGGTCCGCGGCGGTAAGCCGATCCAGAATCTGCTCGGCCACGACTTCGCCGATCTGGGCAGCGGAGGACAGCACGGTAATAGGTGTCGCCACGTCACTCCTTGACCGCGCCGGCCATGACGCCGCTGATGAACTCACGCTGGAAGAACAGGTAGAGAGCCACGACCGGCAGCGAGACGATCAGCGAGCCGGCGGCCATCAGGTTGACCTGCAGCACGTGCCGGCCCTGAAAGGCGCCCAGGGCAACGGTCGCGGTCTGCTTCTCGGGGTCGCCGAGGAAGATCAGCGACAGGAAGAAGTCGTTCCAGGTCCACATGAACGACAGGAGGACCAGGGTGAGGACCGCCGGACGAGCCATCGGGACGAGGATGCGCCACAGGGTGCTCCACACGCTGGCTCCGTCGACGGCGGCCGAGTCCATCACCGAGCGGGGGAGCGCTCTGAACGTCGCCCGCATCCAGTAGGTCCCGAACGGAACTCCCATGCCGAGTTGGATGATGACCAGTCCCAGCCACGAGTTGGTGAGGCCGATGCGCTCGAACTCGTAGTACAAGGGAATGACGATCACTTCGGTGGAGACCATCATCCCCAGCAGGATGACCGGGAAGAGGAACCGCTCGCCAACCACTCCGAGGATGCCGAACGCATAGCCGGACAGGATTGCGATGACGGTCTGTCCGATGACGGCGGACACCGTGATGACCAGTGACGCGTACATCGAGTGGGCGAGGTTGCCGTCGTGCCAGGCCGCCCCGAAGTTGCTCCACGCAATCTTCGAGAAGTCCAGTGCGCCCGAGGTGTTGGGGCTGAGAGAGGTCAGGACGAACCACGCGACGGGGAACAGCACCCCGATCGTCAGCGCGATGACGATCACGTAGTTCGTGGCGCGCTCGTACCTGGAGATCATCGGTCTTTGTTCTCCATGATCCTTGTGATGCCGACCGCGATGCCGAGGCAGAGGACGGCCAGGACCACACCGGTCGCGGAGGCCTTGCCGACATCCGGGTTGACGAAGGCCAACTGGTACAGGAGAAGCGCCGGGGTAGTGGTGGCAGTCCCCGGGCCGCCCTGGGTCGTGATGTAGACCATGTCGAAGGTCCGCAGCGCACCGGTGATGGTCAGGGTTAGTGCGATCGCCATCTGGCCGCGCAGGCTCGGGAGGGTGATCAGCCTGAACTCCTGCCACCGCGTCGAACCGTCCAGCCGCGCGGCTTCGTAGAGCTCGTCCGGGATGGCGAGGATGCCGGCGAGGAACAGCACCATGGTGAACCCGAAGCCACCCCAGACACCGATCATGCCGAGTGATGGCAGGGCCCAGGTGAAGTCACCGAGCCAGTTGCGGGTCAGGTGGTCCAGGCCGACCCAGCGCAATGCGCCGTTCAGCGGTCCATCGGGCGCGTAGATGCGCTTCCAGATGATGGCCACCACGACACTCGTCAACACCTGCGGGAGGAAGAGGAACCAGCGGTAGATGCCCTCGCCACGGATCTTCGCCCGGCTGAGCAAGGCCGCACTGATCAGTCCGAGGCCGAGCGGAATCAGGCCGAACATGAGGATCAGTACCAGGACGTGTCCGAAGGCGGCGTACATCCGTGGGTCGCGTCCGAACTCGAGGTAGTTCTGCAGTCCGACCCACGACGGCTCGCTGACGCCGTCCCACTTGTAGAACGAGTAGTTCACCGTCTGGAGCAGCGGTACCAGGACGATGACGCCGTACAGCAGGAGTGCGGGCGACAGGTAGAGCAGCCCGATCCAGCGCCTTCGTCGGGTTTGTCTCGAGGCGGCTCGCACCCTCGGTTTCGCGCCGACCGCCAGACGAGAGGTCTGAACGGTCATCGTCGCCCGGCCTGGAACTTGTCGTAGTCGGCCTGAACCGCCTTGACCAACTCGTCCGGCGCGCTCCGGCCGGCCAGCAGCAGCTGGACCTGACCGCCGAGGGTGTCCAGCATCGAGGGAGTCGACCAGTCGAAGTACGGGACGTAGCCGTTGTCCTTGTCCAGCGACCGCTGACCGGTGATCTCCGTGCCGAACTCAGCATTGTCCGCCGGTGCCTTGACGTCGTTGAGCAGGGGGAGGAAGCCGTTCTCGACGACGTACTGCGCGGTCTGCGGGCCCGCGAGGAAGTCCAGGAACGAGGCGGCGACATCCGGGTGCGCGCACTTCGAGCCGAGTGCGACCGCGGTGGATGCACCCGTACCGACGACCTTCCCACCAGTGGCCTGGGGGAGTTGGACGTACCCGTACTCCTGCTTCTGGGCACCCTTGAAGGCCAGCGTTCCCGTGTACTCGAAGCGGAACGCGGACTTCCCCTTGAGGAACGCGTCGATCGCGTCGGCGTACTGGATGCCGGCATGGTTCGGCGTCAGCCAGCTCTTGTCCTGGTACGACTTCAGGCGCTCGGCCGCCTCCGACAGCCCGATGTCGCCGGCCTTGACGGCTCCCGTCGAGTAGACGAAGTCGTTGATCTTCTTCTGATCGCCGAACAGATCCTGCAGCGCCAGCAGGATCGCGGTCGACGAACCCTTGTCCTGCGACCCATAGCCGATCGGTACGACGCCCGCGGCCTTGGCCTTCTCACACGCGGCCTCGAAGGACGCGAGGTCGGTGGGCACGGTGGCGCCAATCCGGTCCAGAACGGTCTTGTTGTAGTAGAGGCCGATCAACGACGAGCTGGCGACCGGCGTGGCGAACAGGGATCCGGAGCCCATCTCCTTGCCGTCCGGAGTGAACTGGGTCTGCCGCAGGATCGTGCTCGGGAACTTGTCCCAGCCGAACGCCTTCGAGTAGCCGTCCAGGTTGAGAACCAGTCCCGCCTTGGACAACGTGCCCAGCGACTGCCAGCCGTTGTTGACCGTGATGATGTCCGGAGGGTTCTTCTCCTTCAACCGCAGGTTGGCCGTCTGGGTCAGCTGGCCCCAGTCGACGGACGTGCGCTTGATCGTCACGTTCGGGTACTTCTGCTGGTACGCCTTCACCGCGTTGGCCACCCACTGGGCGGCATCGCCGGACCACCAGTCCAGCATCGACAGCGTCACCGCACCGGCCTTGGCCACGTCGATCGACGTCGCCGGGGCGGACGGAGTGCTGCTCGCCTTGGTGCCCTGTGGCGCGCAACCAGCAAAAGTGAACAGGCCGAGCGCTGCCCCCGACTTCAACACCGTCCGCCTGGTAACCATCGTGACTCCTTCGTCCGTGACTTTCCAACCACCCTACGACTCGGAAACCAGTTATGCCAGTCCCAACCAGTTGCTTCTTGTGAGCGTGGATTGGTCGCACAACTGGTATAGTAAGGGCCGTGACAGCAGCAGAACCCGCGGTTGAGCGCGTCAAGAAACGGATCCACGAGGGCATCGTCGGCGGGCGCTACCCGAGCGGAAGCAGGCTGCCGAGCGAACGCCAGTTCGCCCTCGAAACCGGCCTCAGCCGCATGACCGTCCGGGCCGGCTTCCAGGCCGCATCCGACGACGGCCTGATCGTCCCGTCACCCCAACGAGGCTGGTACGTCCGCGACCTCGTCCTCCGCGAACCCCCGAGCCGGCTCCAGTCCTTCACCGAGATGGCTCACGACCTGGGCTTCCGCCCCAGCTCCGAACTCCTCGACCGCCGCGAACGCCCCGCCACCCTCGACGAGGCCCACCGCCTCCACCTGGCCCCCACAACCCCCGTAGTAGCGATCCGCCGCCTCCGAGGCATGGACGGCCGCCCCGTCACCGTCGAAGACCTCGTCATCCCCGTCGCCATCGCCCCTTGGCTAACCACCGTCGACCTGACGGACGCGTCCCTCTACGAACTCTTCTCCACCCACGGCATCGAGTTCTCCTACTCCCGCTACACCGTCCAAGCCCAGAACGCCGACGCCACCCTCGCCACCCTCCTCAACCTCCCCACCAACGGAGCCATCCTGGTAGCCACCGAAATAGCCTTCACCCAAGACACCACCCCCCTCCTCTCCGGCACCAACCACTACAGAGGCGACGCCTACCAATTCACCGCCGACCTAACCCGCTAAGTCAGAGCGTGAAGGTCCAGCTCCCGTCTGGGCTGGTGAGAGTGCTGCGGTCGGTCGCGAGCTCAACGACCAGCTGGTGAAGCGGGAATCTGCCCGCCTCTTCCCACGTCCGCTGCACCCGTTCCAGGTCGTCCCACAGCCGGCGCGGACCGCCTTGTTGGATGGTTCCGCTGGATTCCTCAGCGCGCGCCCAAGAGCCGTCATCAGCGAGAAGCCATACGATCTCGGATCCGTCGTCCAACGTTGCCGACCGATTCTCGATGTCCGGACTGTCGAGTTCATGCAGGCTGCGCAACGACCAGTCAGTCCACAGATCTGGCACACGCCTGTCAAGTTCTCGTACGTCGTCTCCCGGCGCGTCACGTGCAGCGGCGTACACGTCATCGAGCCGAGCCGGATAGTCAGCTGTTCGCCGAGTGCGCATGAAGCTCGCAGGATCCGCCTGGATGTGCCCCCGAGCGATGCCGTCATCTCCCATGTCGGCGCTGATCGGCAGTGAGGTGCCCACGATCGTGGCGATGATCCGACCACCGGGTTGCAATGCGTTGAGCCAACTCTGAGGGATGGGCCGAACCGACACCGTGGCAACGATCCTGTCGTACCGACCGTCCGGCAGATGGCCGGTAGCGTCGGCAACCTCCAGTCGCGGAACCCGACCGAAGCTGGCGAAGCGTTTGCGAGCCGCCTCGACCAGGTAGGAGTCAACGTCAACGCTGGTCACTCGCTCATCACCCAGCCGGTGGCTCAGCACAGCGGCCGAGTAGCCCGAACCAGTGCCCACGTCGAGCACTCGCTGACCAGGTTGGGGATCAAGAAGGTGCAGCATGTGAACGATCAGGCCGGGGAGCGTCGACGAGGACGTGGGGAGCCCGGACGCCCGATCTCCGGCTTTGGCATCATCCGCGTGTAGCGCTCCCACCCGGGTCACCAGTGTCTCGTCCGCGTAGACCTGCGCCCATGGACGCTCCTGGTCAGGCGCCAGCACACCCCAGACGAACGGGTAGCTGTCAGGAATCGGTTCCCACCAGCGCGGCACCAGGACATGCCGAGGAGTGGCGCAGACCGCCTCGTACCACTCAGGCGCCGTCACCGTCACCTGCTCGCCAGCCTGCGTGCAGCCCCAGTCCAATCGCGCACTGGTTAGAGATCCTCTCCCTGCAAGGCGTCGGCCATCGCCTCAACCATCGGAACACCAGCCTTGACTGCCAACCAGTGCCATTGACCATTCGGATTCACCTCGAAGAACACCCACCGACCCTCGGGAGTCACGGCAAAGTCCAGCGCGCCGAAGTACAGGCCGAGCTCGTCCATGAGCAGCCGAACGCCCTTCTCGACATCGATAGGTACCTCGACCAGCTCGTAGGTCAGCGATGCATAGTCTGTTCGCCAGTCAAGCTTGGCAGCCTCGCACATGAAACCGCCTGCACCTTGCGCGACCTGGGAGACCTCGAAGGTGCCGTCCGGGAATTCCAGCGCAGCGTTCGAACCCGTAAGGCGGCAACCTTTACCAGGACTCACGCAGTGACGTTGGGCTACCTTGGCTCGGTGCAGCCGCGAAGCGGCAACGTCGACGAGGCCTGCGGCACCTGGTCTGTAGCCCTCGACGTCATGGACGGCGTCCAATCGGGTCGGGCCAGGCAGGCCGTGCGAGACATGGGTCAAGTCTCTCGGCCTATCGTGCTAGCGGAATTCGTTCAGTCGCCGAGCTGGACAGCCGTGCGGCTCGGTACCTTGCCGCCGCGAGCCGATGAACCGTGGCGACTATAGAGAGGATCGTATGAGTCAGCCCATCACTGTGGAGCCTGTTGCCTACGTCGTCGGTGGGCGCATAGAACCGACCGACGACTACTGGGGCGGAACCCAGGCGATCATCCGGATCGACGGCCAAAGGTTCACCGAGGAATCCACCCGAGGGCTGGAGGACTTCTCGCACCTCGAGATCGTGTTCCACTTCCACCTGACGGACCAAAACGATCTCAACCTCGGAGCCCGGCGCCCACGGGACAACCCCGACTGGCCCGAGGTCGGCATCTTCGGTCACCGGAACATGCGTAGAGTCAACTGGCTCGGCGTCTCACGCTGCCGCCTCCTGAAGGTCGACGGCCTCGACCTCGTGGTGGAAGACCTAGACGCCGTTGACGGCACGCCCATTCTTGAGATCAAACCTTGGTTCACCGAATTCGCCCCCCGAGGCGAAACCCGCCAAGCCCCCTGGACCACCTACATGCTGACGGACTACTTCGCTCCATCGGAGAGCGCTGGCCACGATTTTCGACACTGAGGATGGGTTCGAGCTCGGTGCCGTGCTCACAGTCGGCCGCCGCAGTCAGTCCGAAATTATCTGAGGGCGTATGAGGCCAGATCGCGGAGGCTGCCGGCGGCCTGGAGGTCCGCAAATCGGCGAGTGATTTGGCTCGCAATCAACGTGTCGTGGACTAAGAGCCCCGCCTCTAGGTTCTTCTCCACCGCCGCGTACGACAAGTTCGCACTGGTCACGAGGGCGGTGTGACCATCGATCACGAGGACCTTCGAGTGCTGCATGCGTGCGGCGCCAGTCGTGCTGTCGTGGAAGCCGAGAACTCGTGCGCGCGGTACGGCGCCCCTGATGGCTTCTGCGCAGTCCTTTTGCTGGCTCACGTCGGCGATGACGGTGATGGACAACTTTCTCTGTGCGGCACGCAGCAGCGCCTGGACGAACGGAGCAGTCGCCGTGCCCGAGTACGTGGATGCGAGCACCGACTCTTCGGCTTCGTCGATGAGACGGACGATCGCCGATGTCGTGCGAACCGAGTCACCAGGCAACTGTGGTCCGCTCCAGACGAGAATCGGCGGAGTTGGCACCCGCGCCGCTGTTGCGGCTATCGCCCGGAGTGTCGCTGCTACCGCGTGCTTGTTGGTGAAAGCCTTGAGAATCTCCCGGATGAATCCTTCGGCCAGATCTCGCTTATCCGCGGCGAGGCTCCGCACCGCACGACGAGGCATCCCATCGATCACCAGGCTGTCTGCCACTCTGCGTAACTCGGTGGGAGCGAGCAGCGCGCTCAGCGGCTCCAGAGATGCGAGACCGACGGCGGTCACGTCGTCAGACCGTCCAGCAGACCTGTGACCCCCAAATCAGTCGCCTGGTTCGAGTAGAGCGTCAAAAGAAAACGGCGATCCAGGAACCGGTTTGCGTTGTCGCACGACGTCTCAGACAAAAACGTGCAGAAGTGGCATGCAGCACCGTGAAGAAAGTCTTCCTGGCCACGCGGTACGCGATGGGAGCACACCGGATCCGACGAACACCGTGAGGCTCGCGCGATGGAGCGAGCGACGAGGCGCTCTACAGCGTCAGGCGCAGACTGTTCAACGAGCCCGCCGAGCGTCCCGTCGCTGTCCGGTGAGGTTGTGGAGATGAGAAAGCCCGCTGCAGGTTCGCGGTCGTCGGCGCCACGCCATGCGTAGATCCGCTCTGCGAGCGAGGCGGACCCGTAGCCGGCATCAAGCGCCATCTGCCGGATGATGAGGTGCGCGAGTGTGTGGACGGCCCAATACCTGGGTGGCTCAAGACGGGCATCTGCATCGATGGGCGCAGCAGAGGTGCTCGTACGACGCTGGACGTTGCGCCTGTGAGCCTCCTTATGAGCATCCCATAACTTGGAGTCGCGGACGGCGTCCTCCCATGGCCCGATGACGTCCTCGCGCAGTCGGACAAATACGCCCTCTCCGTGGTCTTCGGTTGCTGGAACCCAGGTCGGCTTCTGTCGTGCGAGTGGTGCTAGTCGTTCTCGGGCATCGCCGATTCGCTCGAAGGCGTCGACACGGGTGAACCCGACGAAGGCGTTGACCTTCTTCAATCGGTCGACGGCTGCGACGGTCCCTATGACTGGTGTCAGACCCGGAGGAACACGCACATCCCTGATACGGAAGTCGCTCTCACGTGCGTGCCTAGCGAAATCGGCCGGGCGAATGAGCGTGCGCCACTCAGGCGCCCGCAGTTCAATGGGGCTGTACGGCGTTGTCCGACCGGAATCCACCTCGCCTCCCGCCGCGACCAGCGCGAGGGCCTCCCAAACAGTTGGATCGGGAACGTCGGTGAGGTCCAGGCTGTCCTTGAGCATCAGCATCTTGAACATAGGGACGGCCGCCTCTGACACCACCATCGCCCGGAGCTCGGCACTGACACCTTGCAGCCGCGCAGCGACGTCTGCGACGTTGAGCTCCTTGCTCTCCGGGACGACGAGCAGGCTGATCGTGGCAGGGAACCACTGGTTGGCGGCACCGAGCAGCATGAGTTTTGTTTCCGCGTCGCATGCTTCGAATGTCCCGAGATGGGGGTGGCGGCCGCGGCAATGAGGCATGCGCTCGGCGCCCGCGGTGCCGGTGAGCTCACGCATGCTCCTCGTCAGTCCGCATGTGACGCAGGTGATGCGGACCTCCGGACCGATATTGCTACGCCATTCGAGCATCCGCAGCTTGGTCGCCGGGTTGGTGACCCCCGACGTCTTTTCGCAGGTCCATGTGCCACCGTGGGCTCGATGCACGAAGGCGGTGTAGGGGAATTCGTCCAAGTGCCCGTTGAGGCACGCGACCAGATAGCGAGCTGGTACGGCGACGCTGTCGCGCGGCTTGCCCTTATTATTGCGTCCGCGACATTGCTTGTGGACGAATCGTGCCTGGTCCGGGCGCATGCCGATCGTGTTGAAGAAGGTGAATGGGCCACCCTCGCCCTCGAAGGGGGCGAGGAGGTCGCATCCGGTGCAGCGCAGCCAGCGAGGGAAGGCTGCTGCTGGAACGCCTAGCTTAGGTACCTCACGAGGGCCTACCTCTTGGCGCGGCGGGCGGCGAAGCTCGCGCACCTGGCGACCTAGCTGAGCCTTGACAGCTTCGATGAGTCGCGGCTCGAATACCTGAAGTGGACCACCCATCTGAGCGTACGCGCGCTCCCAGGCATCGAGGCCCTGCGGCATAACTGCGATGTGAGGCAGGTCGACCGACGCGCCGATCCCTGCGGTGTAGAGCAGCGCGGTCGGGCGCACGGAACCCACTCGGCCGAAGTTCTTCAGCTTGATCTGGTCCATGCGCTCGAACGGATCCAGGATGTCGGCCGCGGCGAGATAACTCGGGTCTCCGCCCGGTTCAGCGCCGTCCGGTGCCGGACCCGAAACCTGGCTCATGCCTCTACCTCCGCGTCGAATACCCATGCCGGCGAATCGGGCGGGTCTGGTTCAGCGATGCGGTCACCGTACGAGCGGACGATGAGGCTGATCTCCGGCTGTACTTCGCGCATCGAGTTCGCAACCCGTAGGTAGGCGTCGTCACCAAATGCCGGACCGTCCTCAGGACTCCTCAGCAGGGTGTTGCCCTTGCCGGTGTAGCTGATTGCAGCAACTGCCTTCGCCTTCTTGTACCACGCGTCGAGACGACGTGTGAGCTTGTCCTTGATCTCCTGCACTCGGTCATCCGCGCCCGAGCCGGCGGCCCGACGAGCAATCACATCGATAAGATTCTCTAGCGTCGCGAACCGCGAGGTGATGCTCCAAGCACCTTGTTGTGGCGAGTACGACGTCGTGTGCCCGACGTCTAGCACCCGAGCGATCGAGACGAGCACACCGGTGAGCCCGCGCTCCAGCGAGCTATCCGAATAGGGGGTGACGGAGAGCGCCTCGACGTGGGCGTAGAACGTCCGGTGGTCGTGCTCGAACTGTTCGTAGTGAGCCATGTCGCGCGGCCTGGACCGGTTCGCCAGAGTTACGACGAGTCCGGGCTTGGCGGACACGCGGCCAACGCGAGAGGAGGCCTGGATGTACTCCGCCGTGTTCTTTGGCTGCCCGACGACAACCATGAGCCCGAGGCGTCCGACGTCCACGCCAACCTGGAGCATCGAGGTGGCAAGAATGACGTCGTAGGGCCGATCCCCAGCCCGCTTTGGAGCCGCCTTCTCGGCTCTGCGAAGAGCGGATTGCTCGCTGTGCGCCCGAGTGGTGTCCCAGGCTGGGTCAAACGGAGCGGAGAGCCGATCCAGTGTCTTGGTGATGTCGGTGGAGGAAACGCGCGATGTGAGTTCACCGATCTCGAGACCCCATGTCCCGCGGCGAGGGTAGCCGCTAGCCCTGTCGGGGTTTGTAATGCGTGTAGTGACGTCGTCGTCGAGATACCGTCGCATACCGGCAAGCTCGCGAGTCGCGCTGAAATAGCCGACGAGCGTCATGTACGGGTCCGCCGCTTCGCCGTGCTCGTCGAGTAACTTCTGGCCGGCCAGAAGGAGGATCTCGCTGACTCTGATTTCGGCGAGGGTGAGCTTCACACCATGCGCGCACACACCGAGGTAACGCCGACCGGGATGCTGTGCGGATATCGGCACCTCTTTTGAGAAGTACGTGTCGGAGATGTCGAGCACCTGTGGCGGGAAGATCTCGATTCCACGGCCGTAGAGCCGGCGAACCTGAGCCTCAGCGTTCCGGCTCGTTGCTGTGGACGCGACGACGAGCGGCCGGACCGGCGCCGCAGTCGCTGCGTCAGAGCCAGATTGCCAGCAGCAAAGCGAGTCGACGGCAACCTCGAACAGGCCGACAGCGGTGCCGAGGGCACCAGTGATGAGGTGGAGCTCGTCCTGGATCACGAGGTCAGGGGGACGCAGACGGCCGATCTTCTGTACTGCGACCTTTGGCAGGCCACTGCTGGCCTTGTGGCTTGAGCCCGTGCAAACGGCTGCAGGGGTGTCAGGGTGTCGATAGCCGTGGCGCGGACAACGCTCAGCCACGTGGCCGAAGAGGCTCGCCGCCTGACCCTCGCGTGCAATGCGAGCGAACTTGTCGACGGTCGCCAGTAGATAGGTCGGCGGAAACCGGTAGATCTCCTCGTCGACTGTCAGGATAGGCAGCCCATCCTCGACGAGGCCACCCTCGGCGAACGGGCATTCACTGCCAAGCTTGGCGCCACAGTGCACGAGAATCCGGCGACGTGCCTTGTTGAGTCGGATGTGTTGCTTGGGGGAGATTGGGGATCCACACCATGGACAGCGCTGGAGCTGCAAGACCGTGACGCCATAGGGGCGCCCTTCGGTAGCGAGTGCCGCGCTGATCTGCTCCTCAGCCTCGCTAAACGACTTGGGACTGACGTTGCTGCCAACCCACAGGCCGATCCGGAACGGTTCGCTGCCCCACATCGCCGGGTCGCCACGGCGCACCAACTCTGCTGCACAGACGAGAGCTGTGGCGCGCTGGAATTGCTGGGTGGTAAGCAGGCGCAACGTATAGCGCATGAGCACGGCCACGCCGTCGCGCCCGTCCAACGGTCCGTCCGGCGAGTCGACGACCCCCTGAAGCCGCCGGATTGCGAACGTGTACGCCGCAAGGCCAAGGTAGGCCTCGGTCTTACCGCCGCCGGTGGGGAAGAAGAGCAACTCGGCACGAGCATCATCGCTGCTACGGCGCAGAGAGGCCGGATCGGTGAGTGCCGGCAACTGCATGAGAATGAACCCAATCTGGAAGTGCCGCCAGGACGCAGCACTTTCGCCTCTGGCGACTACATTCTTGAGCGCATCCGCGATACCTACATTGGCGTCCTCAGAGCGGGCCTGTGCGACTTGGCTGTGCACGCGCTGATCCGCCATCACGCGATTCATGAACTTGAACGCGCGGAAGGCGTCTGGGTCTGAACCGAGCAGTGCGAGCCCTTCGTCGAGCCGATCGGCGGCGAACCCGGCATCCTCAACGGCAAGCTCCGCCACGTCCCGAAGATGGTCGGGGAGTTCGATGGCGTCGGTCCCGCGCTCATCGAGCCACTCGCGATAACCACTGATCAGAGGCGTGAGCCCTTCGACAACGTCCGCCTGCGACGCCGTTGCCAAGCGCTCCATCGATAGGAGGGTGCCGTCGACACCCGACGCGATGGTCTGGGGAATCTCCGCCTCCGGCACCCAGGTGGTCCGCACACGATTGGCGGTACGACCACCGGCAGAGAGGTTCCGTCGCCATGTGCCATCGATCGCTGGGTCGGTTGTGGTCCAGGTCGCCGAGCAGGTTCGGCCGATGGCGAACTCTAGCCGGTCGCGATAGAGCAGTTCGAGCCGCTCCTCCTCATCGTTCAAGCCAGGGGGTAATCCATCGAGCGCGTCGTGAATGGGGAGGAACACGTTGCTGTCGTCAGCACCTGTGACTTCGAGCTCAGCCTGGAACAGCCACTGCCGCGGCGGGAGGTTTCCGTCCGTAACCCGGCGATTCTGAAGGGCGACCTCGACGATCAGCGTCCCGTCGCCGTCCGACAGCACCTCGACGCTCACAGACACCTCGACCGCACCATCGCGTTCGAGAACAGGCAGCTCCAGATCAGCTCCCGACTGGAGCTTGTCAGCCGTCACGTTGACCCGGCAGTCGTGGGGCGTTCGGTCATAGTAAGTGCGGGTGCGACCCTCCTCGTCTGCCTCTCGCCGAGGCGCATACGCACCCCAACGAGCAGTGAGGGTCAGCCCGGGGCCGCCGGATGCGATGCGGAATCGGAGGCCCATAGAGGAGGGAGCGATGAGCTTGGAGGCTGGCCCCTTGTCGTCAGCCTCCTCCGGGCTGTCAGATTCAGTGATCTCAAGGTCGTCGGATTCTGGGACGCCGCTGCTCGACTCGTCTACGGGCATTACCAATGGCGCCTCGCCGGCGCGCATGTCATCCAAATCCACGGCGAAAATATCAGCCGCTGGACTCTCGATGGGAACGGTCGTGTCTACTTTGACCGGAGCTAGCGCTCCTGCGAGGTAGCGACCACGAGGATTGCCAACGACGGTTTCAGCCGAACCGTTCCAGGGCCCGACCAGGTCTGCGACGAGCAGGCGATGCAGCTCCTCCCTGACGACACCCGACGGTGCAGTCTCCGTCATACTCCCTCACCCTCGATATCCTCGAACTCGTCAGCATCCTCGCCCAGCCCGCCGACACCATCCTGGCGCGCCGCTCGGCGCTGGTTCTCCTCAAGTAGCCGATCGAGCAGTTCGACGCGCGCTGCCGGGCTGATCGTGAAGCGTTCCGTCTGCCTGTAGATGTGGAACCCATGATCCAGCGGGACGTCGCCCCAGCCGTAGGCCCGCACGACTGCCTCATCAAGCGCCACGTGGGTTTCGCGCAGGCGGATGATATCTGTATCCCCCTGGACGTCTGGCTCGTTGACAAGGTTGTAGAGCTTCGTTAGGCCGAGGCTGCGGCGCAGCATGAGCTCGCGCCGTTCTTCGTCGAGACTCCGGCCGGCAATCTCGAGATCGTCAGTGCGGGGAGGACGTGGGAATGTCTCGTAGACGTCGGACGGGGTGTAGCGGACCCGCGTCTCCAGCGTGGAGCCGTACATGACGGCCCACGCCTGATGCATGCTTGACGACAAAACTGCCTGGTCTGCGTGGTCGGCCGTTGTGAATATCACCAAGGCGTCACTAAATATTTGTCCGGTTGGAACCCGAAGTGGCATTACATGTTTTGAGTGGCGGGCGACTGCGAGTACACACTTCAGATTTGCAGCGCGCATGTATAGCGAATCGCGCCGGCGAAGAAAGCGCCACCACAAGCGTCGTCCCACCTCGTCTCCTTGGCTCATTCGCTGGGGCTTCACCAAGCGCGACACAATTTGCCAAGGCAAATGGTAGGTGCGTGCCTCGCTCTCGTCGCGCGCACCAAAGTCGATGACCCATCGGCTCGCTACGGCATCAGGTCGTGAGCTAAGATCATCGCCGTTGAGGTAGCGGAAGATGACCTCCCTATTGCGGACGCTCTCGGCGACGAGACGTGCTGCCTCGTCCTCGGTGAGGATGAAGCCTTTCCCGAGTGTGATTGAGCCTTGGGAGGCGATCGCCGCGTTCTCGGCGAGTGCGACCGGTGTCCCCTTGGCGCGTCCACCCGCCTCAAGCAAGGTTGAGATCAAAGCGACCTTAACGCCGTCGGAAATCCTGACTGCATCAGGGGCCAACGGCGCCCGACTCGCCCAAACCCCGGCGTACTCAAGGTTTGCACTTCGAGCCGGCCAAGAGGCACTCTGTATTGATCGCCTAATGACTAAACCCGCTTCATCTAAGCGATCTAGGCCGACCTCACGGGTGACGCCCTGTGCAATGGAATTAGTCGCTACGAGCCCGAGCTGTCCCGAGCCGGTTCTGATGAGGGAGAACGCGCGAAGAAAGAAGTACGCGACGAGGTCAGCGCTCCCCTTTGTGCCGCCGGCGAGCTGGTTGACGAACCAATGCCGCATATTGTCGCCTATCGAACTTGTAAGCTTTTGGCCTCCAAGGAACGGTGGATTCCCAACGATTGCGTCAAAACCACCATGTCCGACAATCACGTCTGGGACTTCGAGCACCCAGTGAAGTGGGTCCCACCGGATGTAGTCAGTCGCCACAGTTGGGGCGAGACCGCTGGCGATGACCGTGTCCAGCATTGCGCTGTCGCCGAGATCAGCGCTCATGAGGGCATATGAGAGGTTCTCGTACGCGTCGTCAAGCACCTTGCCGTTCTTGCCACCGAGCGACAAGCCTGCGGCGACGATGCTGTCGGCGATGGTTCGCAACTGAGTCAGATGTTCGTCGAGCTGCTTCATCAACTGACGCTTGGCGAAGGTCGAGCGCATGGCATCGCTCTCGGCAACTGGCGAAGCGAGCTGCTGGCGGACCTCTGTGACGCGCTGGATGGCTAAGTCGACATCGACCGTGAATCCGGGGGCGCTTAGGCGGGCAGGCGATGGGTCGATGTGCAGGCCGCGTAGCTGGCGTAGCTCGGTGAGACCGAGCAGCGAATTGCCGCAGAAGATCTTGTCGTCCACGAAGGAGAATGGGCGATCTGGGTCGAGCGAGACGAGCCACAGTGAGAGCTTGCACATCTCGACTGCCATCCGGTTGATGTCTGCGCCGTACAGACAGTGGGCGATGATCTCCCGGCGGGCCTCCACCTCTCTATGCTTGCGCTGCTCAGCGGTCGAATCCTCGCGTGTGATGCCTTCGGCATCCCAAGCCTCTAGCAGGCGCTCGCCCAAGTATCGCGCTGCGGCCACGAGGAAGGCGCCCGACCCCACAGCGATGTCCGCGACCTTCAGATCGAGGATCTGAGACGAAGGGATGAGCTTCCAACGAGTTGTGTCCGCTGTCTCAAGTGGACCCGGCGAGTAGACGAGTGGTTCGAGTGTGTGATGGACGACCTCCTCAGCGAGCGAGCGAGGGGTGTAGTGCGTGCCGGACGTCGCACGTGACCGGGTCTCGACCACAAGTAGGCCGCCGGCAGGCACCACGTAGGGGAGTCCACGGGGGTCCAAACGCATGAGCTTGTAATATCCGACCAGTTCCTCGACCAGCCTGTCGTCACTAACTACGGGGCGCAGCCGGCGTCGGGCCTCGTCTTCAACAACGGCCTGGTTGCTCTCGACGTACGCCTTGGCAAGCTGGCGCGCCGTGCGGATCTTGGCTCCGGACTGCTCGTTCTTCACCCAGGCGATGAGCTGCTTGGCGAAGCGCTCCGGCTCATGGTCCGCTTGGTGGTTGATGTCGTGCAGGTTGTCTAGCGCTACCTCGGGCTCTGAACCGGCCTCAGGCCCCTGTAAGCCGACGATCACCTTATCGGTGTAGCGGGCTGAGTAGCCCAGTAGACCCTCATACACATAGCCGATCTGCTCGACGTCGAGCTCGCGGAAGGAAACCTGGCGATCCTCACCATCCACCCGGGCGTGCTGGACCGACCGTAGTACGTGGAACATGACCCGGTCGTCCACGAGCACCCGCAGGCCGCCGATGGTCTCGTCCGTTGCGGTGAGCCACGAGAAACGCGCAGGGTCGAACAGGGATCCACCGTAGGCGGGCATGCGCAGATCCTCGAATGTCGCCCCGGTGTAGAGGGCCTGGCTTGTCGCGAGTAGGCGATGCCACGTGTCATAAGTCGCCGCGAGGGCTTCGTCACCCTCGATGCCAACAGCATGCCGGCGCCGCTCGTCGAGGTGATCGAAGACCTCGGATATGGCGTATGCCTCGCGGTACAGCTGTTCGGTCGGCAGCAGCTCGTTGGCCTCGGCGAAGAGGAGGAAAACGATTCGCATCACGGATGTGACGGCGGCGCCGTAGACCTCGTGCCCGTCGGTCGGTAATGGCGACTCTGCGCCGTCAGCGATGGCGCGCAGATGGGACGTGGAGAATGATTGCACCAGTAGCTCGACTGAGGCGCGGACTTGGTTGCCCAGCGCGTCGGTGATCTCTTCGGCGCTCGCGATGCTCGACTCGAGCAGTGCGGGGAGACGCCGTTCGACCGTTCCGCCAGCGAGAGATGTGAGGCGCGCCAGGGCCCAGAATGCGTCACGCAAGTCAGGCTCCTCGCGAAACAGTGCGCCGTCGAAGACGCCGGAGCCGGTGCTGCCTTGGGCGCTCTGCCATACCAGCGCCCACCATCGGCCGTCCGTGACCACTGCTACCGGTATGCGCGCACCATAGCCTTCACCCGAAGCACGCAGCAGCGCTGCGGCGCGGTCGTCTGCATTCGCAGACCACCCGTCGACCCCCGCTACGGAGAGATTCTCCGTGGGGTCGACCACCAACAGCAAAGCCGCTGGGCTGCCACCTGCTTCGAGTACGGCTGCAGTCGACACACTCACGGAGTGATCCAAGTTCCACGCTCGAACAGCTGCGCTGTCGTCGGTGCGGGCGTACTCACCCCACTCCAGGACGTCCTTGGTCATGGTACGGATCCAGGCGTCACGTGCTTCGAGGTAACGAGCCAACGGCGCGCCATCCATACGGTTCGCTGTGCGCATCCATGTCGTCCACGCCTTTTCCCAGTCGGTGAAGCCAGCACGGAATGCCTCGCGGACACCATCGAATGTGGCGTCGGGCCGAGAGAGGCCAGAGGGGAAGTGAGCCTTCAGCGCTGGGCGGGACAGGAACGGGCCTTCGGTCTCGACCAGCTCAAGCCAGCCGAAGGGATCTTCGTTGCCATGCGCTCGGCGTGCTCTCACTTGACGGCCTCCTCGGCGTCTGCAGGCGTGACAGCGAAGACGAGCGCCCCATTGAAAACGTGTGGGGTAGGGCGGGCGTAGCGAGCTTCGACAGCCTCCCGTTCCCGTGTGCGTTCGTCAGAAATAACGTCTAGGCGGCGCTGCACCTCGCGGATGTCACGGCGACGCTGTGCGGCACTTCCGTCGGGCTCGAACAGGGTGTCTGCTGCCTCACGGGCTTCCCGCTCCATACGCGCCAGGGACCTCGTCAGGGTGTCCTCGAAGCGCTGGAAGGTGGCGTCCACTCGCGCGAGATCCGCGCCCAGTCGCGCGACCAACGAAACATCGAGTTCGCGCAGTCGACGATCGGTGCGGGTCTCAACCGCACGCTCGACCCGAGCACGTAGCCCGTCGGCGTCCTCGGCTTGAGTGTTCCATCGCCGCACGATCGGGTGCAACGCCGCCAGGGGGACGCTCGTCAGCCGATCGCCATCCAGTGTGACCGCCAGCAGCTCCTCTGACAGCTCCTCGCCGAGCTCTTGTCGACGATGAAGCCGTGTCCCGGCCAGGAACACTTCCTCGTGCAGGCGCGTGCCACTTGCGCCGACGAGGACCAGCCGCGCTACGGCCGCCGCGAACGAGTCCCGCAGACCTGGAACGACGACGGCCGTGATGCGGCTGATCGACGGCTTCGGCTGCCACAGCTCCTGACGCAACGTCCGCGTGGCGAGTTGGACGAGCGGGTGGCCAAGGTGGGCGTGGACGATGTCTGTCCGTCCATCCGCAAACACTTCCGGCGCGAAGCTGAGTGGTCGGCGCTCGCCGGTTAGTGGGTCGTCTAGATCGGCTGTCGCGAGCTGCCAGCTCGGTCCGATGCTGCGCGGCACCGCGTAGACGGGTTCATCAGTGCGATCATCACCGATCTCCTCTAGTCTCGGCTGATTCTGCAGATCCAGCGCAGTGTCGACGACTCGGCGGACGTTGGACGGATGCAGGTGGAGCCGGTCGCGCGCGGAGCCCAATTCTTCGGCTATGCGAGTGAGCTCCCCAGAGAGTCGACGCTCGCCAGCGAGCAGCTCATTGACGGCCTTCTGAGAGGCGTCCGCGGGCCGGGCGGGGCGAGCCGCCCTACCGAGCAGCTCGCGCTCGACGTCGGGCGCCAATACTGGGTTAGCTGAGCCGAGGTCCGCGCGTACGCTCTGCATCTTGTTTGTGAGCCGCCGTAGGAGATCCATGTCCTGGGCGAGGGCCGAGCCGCCGGCTCGGTCAGGGGCGAAATGCCACGCGATAGGCGTCAGGGTCTGCCCGTAGCGGTCGATCCGTCCGATCCGCTGCTCGAGCCGGTTCGGGTTGAACGGAACGTCGAAGTTGACGAGGCGGTGGCAATACCGCTGCAGATCGATCCCTTCTCCCGCCGCGTCGGTGGCGAGAAGAACGCGCACTCGATGCTCGGCGGGATCAGCGTTGAAGCGTCGGCGGATGTCCTCGCGGTCTTCTTGTGGGGTCTGGCCGTGGATCAATGCCAACCGCTTCGAGTCATAACCGGCACTGGTCAGCACCGAGCGCATCCACTCAAGCGTGTCGACGTACTCGGTGAAGACCACGACACGCTCATTGGACCAGGTGCCGGTGGGCCGCGTGATGCCGTCGAGGAAAGTCAACAGTCCGCGCAGCCGTGAGTCGGGTGCTGCCTCGTACCGCTCGCCCCAAGCGATCAAGGCTTCAAGATCTGCCGCATCCTGCTCGGGCAGCTCCGGCAATGCGCGACGGGTATCCAGGAGGGTGTCGAGTTCAGGCTGAGCTGCGCGGCCCTCCTCGTCGTCTGCAGCGTTCTCGCCCATCACATCATCATATTCAGGGAGCATCGGCTCACGACCATCACGTCTCGCCTCGAGATAGGCGGTCGCCGTCTTCGCGAACGCCCACGGCGAGGACAGGAATCGCTTCTTGAGCAGCAGCGCGGAGATGTCGGCGGCGCTTCCGTGAGCCGCTTGGGATTCACGCTGGCGCCGGTTGATCAGCTCAACAAGTCGATCGTACGTCTCGGCCTCGTCCTCGCTAGGGGCATAGGGGAGGGACTTGACTTCACGTTCGCGGAATCGGCTGTCCCCGAGATCCGTCTTGAGGCGACGGACGGCAACCTCGCCCAGAGCTACACGGTCGATCTCCGCGCCGCGCGCGAAACGGTGTTCGTCGACCATCTCGAGCAGAGCAGTGAATGACTCCTGATAGCCATTGTGAGGGGTGGCGCTGAGAAACAGTCGGTGCTCGGACATGCGTGCAAGCTCGCGAACTGCCAGCGTCCGTTGGGAGTCGACTGCGTACGCGCGCTTCGCTGAGGTGTGCCGTGGGGCAGAAGGCGCGACGTGATGAGCCTCGTCGACAACGAGGACGTCGAACGCGAATCCGTCCGTCGAAGGTCGCCGACGGGCGACATCGAAGGCGGCCTGCAAGAGTCGCTGCGCTCGTGCCGCCGGAAGCCACGACATCGACACGATTACGCGGGGGAACAAGACGAACGGGTTGGCATGGACCCCGTACCGGCGACGTACGTCGCGCATCGTCTCGGAGCTGATCACCTCGAAAGACAGCCCGAACTTCTCGGCCATCTCGTCCCGCCACTTGAGGACCAAGCCGGCTGGGCAGACGACGGCCACCGACCGTGCGCGGTGACGGAGCAGCAGCTCTTGCACGACGAGCCCAGCCTCGATGGTCTTGCCGAGGCCGACGTCATCGGCCAGGAGAAGGTTCGTCCGCGGGGCAGCCAGCGCTCGGCGCAGCGGCTCTAGCTGATACGGCTCGACGGTTGCACCGCTTCGGAAGGGTGCTTGATAGGCAGCCGGGTCGGCAGAGGTGACTGCGCCCCAGCGGAGAGCATCTACGAAGGCCGCTAGGGTGGCTGGATCATCGATCTGTTCGGCGTCTAGCGTGTGTGGCAGGCCGTGCTCCGGCACGAGGTTTGTGCCGGCTTCGATCTCCCAGACCACCCGGAGTTCATCGCCGTAGCGGTCGTCTCCCATCGCCTGAAGGGTGACGGCATGCTGGGTCTCGGCTGAGCCGTCGTCGGCCGACGAACGGGGGAGACCTTGGGCAGTGACGTCGGTGACCACCCAGCGGGCGCCTCGGGCATCGACTAGCTGACCAACCTCGGGCAGTGCTGATGGCACGGATTATCCCCTTCATCGAGTGCTCTCATCGAACCCTATCGGTGGTGAGGCAGGTTCGTTTCGTCGCGGATCAGCATGCTCGGCGCTCGACAGGAGCTGTAGGTCCTGCTTGCCTGTCAAGCAGTCTGCTTGAGCACGCTCAAATCGAGGAGTCGGGCGTCGAGCCCAGCGTGTACCGTTGCCTCCTTAAAAGCTGACCTCGTAACGTTGACTCGCGACCAACGTCGGTCGCCGACTCAGGGAAGGATCCCATGCCTGCTGGGCACGTGGCAGGACTATTCGCCGGAATTGGCGGCTTCGAGAAGGGCCTTGCCTCCGCGGGATTCGAGGTGGACCTCCTGTGCGACGCCTGGGAGCACGCCGCGTCGACTCTGGCGCGTAGGTTTCCTGGCGTCTCGATCGTGGGCGACATAGTCGAGCTCAAGGCTCTGCCAGCAGTAGAGATCGTAACGGCCGGCTTCCCCTGTACCGATCTGAGCCAGGTCGGTAGGGTGGCTGGAATCGACGGCAACGAGTCGGGCCTTGTGCGCGAGGTCTTCCGATTGGTCGACAGCGCCTCGCCGAGGTGGCTGGTGCTGGAGAACGTTCCTAACATGCTCGCCCTCCATGGTGGCCAAGCCATGGCTTTCATCACTGGCTGGCTTGAATCTCAAGGATGGAATTGGGCATATCGGACCGTCGACTCGCAGAGCTCAGGTGTAGCTCAGCGTCGCCGGAGAGTAATCGTTGTGGCGTCCAAGATGGAGGACCCACGTCAAGTGCTATTCGCTGATGAGGCAGGGCCGTCAATGCGACGGGTCGATTCGCCGTCGGCGTATGGCTTCTACTGGACAGAGGGAAACCGTGGTGTTGGTTGGGCGCCGGACGCGGTGCCGACACTCAAGGGTGGATCGAAGCTCGGAATTCCATCGCCTCCTGCCGTCTGGTTACCACAGGAGAGGCCGGGCAAGGCGATAGTAAGGCCTGATATCAGAGCCGCAGAGCGACTCCAAGGGTTTCCTGCTGGCTGGACCGATCATGTCGAACGCGAAGGACATCGCTGGAAACTCGTTGGCAACGCGGTGACAGTCAATGTGGCGAAGTGGCTCGGACAGCGGTTACATGAACCTGGTGAGCCGGTCGAGGTCGAGACGAAACCGCTCGCGGACGTCAAGAGATGGCCGGCGGCCGCAGCCGGCATCGTTGGTCGGCGCGAAGCATGGTTCCTGTCAGAGGTGCCGTTGCGGAAGCGTCGGCAGCGATTGACAGACGTGTTGAGAATCAATGGAATGCATCCACTTTCGAGAACCGCTACAGCGGGATTCGCAAAACGACTCAGCGCTAGCAAACTTCGAGCTGGCGGTGACGAGTTTCGCTCTGCCTTGTCCGATCATGTGGCCGAGATGTCTTGAGGTCGAGATGCCTGAGCCGCTGGATGATGCCATCAGGCGCAGGATGCGGATTCAAGCCAAGCGCGATACCAAACCCGAACTGGCGCTTAGATCCGAATTGCATGCGCTTGGCCTGCGATTTCGCGTGGACTATGCGCCGGAAGCCAACCTTCGATCTCGTGGCGATATCGTGTTCACTCGTCACCGTCTATTAGTGTTCGTAGACGGCTGTTTTTGGCATGGATGCCCGAAGCATGCAACTGCATCGAAGAATAATGCTGAGTGGTGGCGACGGAAGATTCAATCAAACAAGGAACGCGATCGCCGGACCGACTTGGAATTTGAGTCTCGTGGATGGCGGGTGATCCGAGTTTGGGAGCACGAGAGTGCGAGCGAAGCCGCCGGAAGAATCGCGTCCGTCCTCGCGCGAGACTGAGATGGGTGCGTACGGGCCTCGTCGGGGCTGCTCGACCCCTCGACAGACTGTCGCTCTTTCGGGCATCCGCCCGGCTCAGCTGGCAGTACGGAAGGTCTCATACCGCTCCGCAAGATTGTCCTTCGCGGGGCGGGCGGTGCGCGCGCGAGGTGCAGACAGTTGGACGCCGTTCATCTCCTGTAGGCCGTGTTTCAGCATCGGGCCGTCGACCTCGCCAAGGATGTCAGGACGAATCTCGACGACGAGGTCGGGTCTGACGCCGAGTATGTTTCGATCGAAGGCTGCGTGATGGATCTTGCACAAGGCGAGGCCATTTGGCACGATGGGGCGCCCCATTGGGTGGCCGTCCGGCAGGATGTGGGCCGCGTCGAGCAGATCCGTGTGTCTCAGATTGCAGATTGCGCACTGCCGCCGTTCGCCTGTAGCACTCGCGCGCGGAACACGGGTTGATGTATCCGCAGGCTTGTCAGTCTCTGCGCGTAGTCGCGGCTGTCCTCGGTGGCTTCTTCTCCATGCGGAAGGAAGCGCTGAACTGGATCGGCGGCGACCACGAACTGCAGCTGATCAGCTTCGTCATGTACGAGATAGACGGGAAATTGTGCGATGTACTTGCCCGAATCAATGCCGAGAAACCAGATGAGGGGAAGTTGTCGGTCGAAGCAACGCCTCAATGCCTGGTTCTCAGAGTGGTTCGGGTCACCGCCGCGATACTTATATCTGAGCAGGCCATCAACGCCAGCCGCGTCGGCGTAGGGCGGCGTTCGACCAGGTGGGGTGTAGGTCGTGCGGAAGGAGAGCGCGGCATCGAGGACGGCTGGCTTCCGTATGCCGCGGCTGCGGGTCCAGCAGGGGTATCCGTTGGCCTCTGAACTCGAACGTTGCCAGCTCTACGGCCGTCAGCAGCCGGTCACCGCGTAGAGCAAGCCATGACATAGCGGCGTCGCGGAGCTCGCTGTCAAAGGAGCCGACCATCACGTTCAGATACTTACCAGACCAGGGCTCAGTTGTCGCGTGCCGTGTTCACCTGGCCGCGGCGCGGCTCACAGGATCGATCTTCTCTACGGCCAGGGCAGCTGTGCCGCATCAGCGCAGATGGTGGGTATTTGTCCCCTGACCAGTACGGCGAGATCCAAGTCGGACGTCGACTCAGCGCACAAGTCGAAGAATTCATACGGAGCTGGTCAGACATCTATCTCGCGGAGGGCAGGTCCATCCAGCCAGCGTCGACGTCTCCCTGGGGATTGATGATAATGGTGTCGACCTCCGAGCGAAGTCTGCCCGGCGCTTGGCTGAGAACGCAGCCGCGTTGCTTGCTCAACTGGACCCCGGGTCTCGCTGTGTTGAACATCGACACCGACCTATAGGCGCCATCCGCCGAGGCGTAAGCCGAGTCAATCAGGCCTCGTCGCGCCGTTGGAGTGACCGCAATCGCCACCATCGGCGCGGTAGGGCGGTAGGTGTCGTGCGTTCGGATCACGGAAGGCTCTCTTCCGCGATCGGTGGGACGATGGCAGGATGTTGGAGACGTCGGCTCGGTTGCTTCGGTTGTTGGCGTTGTTGCAGGCCAGGCGGGATTGGGGCGGGCCGGAGTTGGCGGGGCGGCTTGGGGTGTCTACGCGGACGTTGCGGACTGATGTTGAGCGGTTGAGGTCTCTTGGGTATCCCGTTGAAGCTCGGTCTGGGGTGGCGGGTGGGTATCGGTTGGGGGCTGGTGGGGTTTTGCCTCCCTTGTTGTTGGATGACGAGGAGGCGGTGGCTGTGGCGGTGGGGTTGCGGACTGCTGCGGCTGGTGGTGTGGCGGGGATTGAGGAGACGTCGGTGCGGGCGTTGGTGAAGTTGGAGCAGGTCTTGCCGGGGCGGTTGCGGGGGCGGGTGCGGGCGGTTTCGGCGGCGACGGTGGCGGTGGGTGGGGCGGGGCCGCGGGTTGATGCTGAGGTGTTGACGGGGATTGCGGGGGCGATTCGGGATCGGGAGCGGTTGCGGTTCGACTACGCCGGCGGGTCTGGTGGGGTGTGGGGTGAGGAACCGCGCGGTGATGAGGGCGATGCGCGGGACATCACCAATCCAGCAGGCAACTCCAACGACGCACGCGGCGGCGTGCTGCCTCCGCGGGTGGTGGAGCCGCATCGGTTGGTGGCTTGGGGGCGGCGGTGGTATTTGGTTGCTTGGGACAACGGTCGGGAGGCGTGGCGGACGTTTCGGGTGGATCGGATGAATCTCAGGACGCCTAATGGGGCTCGGTTTGTGCCGCGGGAGTTGCCTGAGGAGGATGTGGCGGAGTTCGTACGGCGGTCTGTGGGGGAGGCGTCGTGGCAGTATCGGGCTCGGGTGAAGGTGTTCGCGTCGGCGGAGTACGTGAAGAATCGGATGCCGATTCCGATCGAGCCTGAGGTGATCGACGAGAACGCGTGCATCGTTGAGCTGGGGTCGGATGATCCGCATCAGTTGGCTGTGTGGTTGGGGCTGATGGATGCGGATTTCGACGTACTTAATGCTCCGGAGCTGGCGGCCGCGGTCCGGGAGCTAGGTGACCGGTACCACCGCGCTGCCGGCGGGTGAAGATCAGGTCTTACGCTGAGACCGGGTGGAGGGAGTGGCGGATGATTGCGCGGATCTGGCGGACCGGGGTGGACGAGAGCCGGGGCGAGGAGTACGACGCGTTCGCGGTGGAGCGGTCGTTGCCGATGTTCCGGAGGCAGCCGGGGTGTCGGGCTGTGTTCTTCGTGCGGACCAAGGACGGGCGGGCGGCGATCACTTTCTGGCAGGACCTGGCCACCGCTGAGGCTTTGCTGAGCTCGAAGGACTACCTCGAAACGGTCGACGCGATCCTGGCAGCCGGCTTCCTGCGCCCACCACAGTCGGTCGAACTCCTACCAGTCGACCAGCTCTGGCTCGCGCCTGACCTGGTCTGATCCCGGTCACAGCGCGCGGCCTGGTGGTCCGTTTCGGCGCGGTGCGTCTGATCGCTTCTGGCCGGTCGGTTGGGTGGTGACGGCTCCGCGGGCGGGTGCCATGTCGCCGGCTGCAGCGAAGGCGGCACGGAGGTCCGCCGGGAGCGGTTGGCGGATCGGGGCGGCGGCACTCGTTTGCGGGGTGGCGGCGGCTTGGACCACGCGAAGTCGAACGCCGGTCCGGCGGCCTAGGCGGGCCGCAGCCTCTTCAAAAGGGCGGTCGCCACCGCGGTGTGCGAAGACAACCACTTGTCGGTACGGCGGCCCGCCGTCCTCTGGCTCGAATTCGTGGTAAATGAGCCGATGGGATGGGCCGAGCTCGATGTTGTGGCGGGTCTCGGGAACGACTGCGAGCTTGATCTCCGCACAGTCGCTGAGGTCGTGCCGGCGATAGCTGAGGCGCTTGCCGTCGAACTCCTCTTCCCGACCGTCGGCGAGGGCACGAAGACCGACCTGCAGGGCGTGGAACTCTCGCGTCCGCAGACCGCCAGGTCCTTGTGTCTTGGCGGCGTGGCTCAACGCCGCGAGTCGTTGCATGACCTCCGGCAAGAGGACGAGGCGGTATTGCGTCACCGCGGCTTGAAGTCGGAGTCGTCGATCTCTTCGTCGAGATCCCACCCGATCTGCGCATCGGCTTCCTCGAGCGGGATCGACGGCTGCGGATCGGCGAGTCGCTGGCGGGCAAGCTCGTACGCGTGGTCGAAGCCGTCTTCGTCCGCGGCGAGGGCGTCGAGCCGACGCCAGAGCTCCCAGGGAACGACTACGCCTTCAGGCTGGCCGGCGTCGCCGAAGATGAGGGGCTCGGCTTTGCCGGAGCGGAAGAGGTTGAGGACGTTGGCCAGGTTCTTTGACGCCTCCGAGGTGGACACCACCCAGACGCGTTCCCCGTCGGGGAGGAGGTACGGCGTTTCGTCGGGGTCCATGGCTGTCCTTCCGTGGATGAGCGGTCGTGTTCAGGATATGAGCCGGGCGCTGGTGGGGAGTGGAGTTATCCACAGGGCTGGGTCGGCTACTTCGGGAGGTCGGAGTCGTCTATTGGTTCGTTCAGGTCCCAGTCGAGTTCAGCGGCTACCTGCTCCAAGGGGATCGAGGGCGTGGGGTCGGCTAGGCGGGCGCGAAGGATGGTGTAGGTGGTGTCGAAGCCTTCTTCGTCGAAGACTCGGGTGTCGAGGGCTCGCCAGAGTTCGAAGGGGGCGACGACGGCTTCTGGTTCGCCGGTGTCGCCGAAGATCAGGGGGTCCAGGTGGCCGAAGCGGAAGCGTTCGAGCATGTGGGGGAGGAGTTCGGCGGCGGTGGGTGTCTTGATGACCCAGACGCGTTCTCCGTCGGGGAGTAGGTACGGGGTTTCGTCGGAGTCCACGGATTGTCCTTCCGCTCGGGTGGGCTTCTTCAGGAGAATAGGGCTTGCGCGCCGCCCGCGAGTGAAGTTATCCACAGGGGGCCTTGGGCAACTGATGGGAGTGGCAGATGGGTGAAGGGCACTGGGTTGAGGTTCGGGTGGTCCCTGAGCCGGAACTGGATGAGAAGCGGTGTATGAAAGCTGTTCGGCAGTTGCGGAGGGAACTGGCTGAGGAGGGGTTGCCTACTCAGGACGTGGTGGAGCGACCGGGTGGGCTTGCGCAAGATGATGGGTCTATTGCGATCGCGGTGGCATTGGTGGGGGCGGGTGGGGTGGTGCCGACGTTGGTCGCCGTACTGCGGGATTGGATTCAGCGGCGGAAGAGTCCGGGGAAGATCGTTGTGACGCTGGGAGACGACTCGATCGAGATGGAGCGACCGACGTTCGATGAGCGGACCGAGTTGCTCGAGGCGTTCTTGAGTCGGCACCAGGGGAAGTAGCAAACCAGGCGTTGTCCGGTGGGCGGGGCGGGCGTAGCGTCGGAGGCGGGATTCTGGCGACGTGGCCGGCGGGGAGCTGGTGCGGAGCACGCCGGGGGGCGGGCGACGCATGGTGTCGCGTGGGGGGAAGTCACGCGACCGTGCCGTGAGGAGACTGCCTGGTTCGAGGGGCGGGCCAGGGATGGGGATCTCCGAGGGGGGAACGCGATGAGGTCTTCGGTGGAGTACCGGCCTGTGGGTCGGTGCAGGATTCGGGAACACCTCGCTCAGCGAGTCGTTCGTTGTGGTCACGGCGCCTGTCGATGTCAGTACGGCGCTCGGCTGCAGCGGACCTGGTGGCGGCAACATCACAACGCCTGAGGTCGGCCCGGAGAAGGAAGCTCTGCCCGGACGTCCCTCCAGATGGGTGGAGCCCAAAGGAGCCCGGGGTGCGCAAGCACCCCGGGCTCCCTGCGTCCCACGCGGTCGTACGGGAAGCAGATGCCTACAGACCGTCGCGACGGAAACGCTGACGGGCCGGCTCGCGGGAAGCGAGCCGGCCGAGGTGGTCAGGGGGTTACAGGTTGCGGAAGAAGGTCCGCAGATCGGCGGTGACGTCGTCGGGGCGTTCGAGAGCGGCGTAGTGACCGCCGTCCTTGAAGTTCGACCAGTGGACGATGTTGGTGTTGTCGCGCTCGGCCAGCGGACGGATCGTCTTGAAGTCGTCGGCGAAGACCGCGACACCGGTCGGCGCGTTGTTGAGTTGCGGCTCGGTGCCGGCGTGCGCCTCTTCGTAGTGGTAGCGGCCGGCCGCGGCCGAGGTGTTGGTGAACCAGTACAGCGACACCTCGGTGAGGATCTGGTCCCGGGTGACCAGGCTGGTCCCGTTGCCGAAGCTGTTGAAGAGTTCGTTCCAGGCCAGTTGCCCGACCGGTGAGTCGGAGATGCCGACGGCAACGGTCTGCGGCCGGGTGGAGTTGATCGCGTTGTACCCACCGACCGACTGGAACCACTTCAGGTGCTCCAGCGCCGCGTAGTCCTCCGGCGTGAACTTCTCGAACTCGGCCGGGTCGCCCGACGGGAACGAGAACAGCTGCAACACGTGCAGACCGAGGAAACCAGGAGGGTTGAGCAGGCCGAGCTCGCGCGAGACCATCGCGCCCCCGTCGGAGCCGTGCGAGCCGTACGAGCCGTACCCGAGGCGACGCATCAGGGTGTCGAAGGTCCGGGCGACCCGGGCCATCGTCCAGCCGCGGTCGACGAGCGGCGTACTGAACCCGAAGCCCGGGATCGACGGGACGACGACCGAGAAGGCGTCGGCGTCCGATCCGCCGTACGACGAGGGGTCGGTCAGCGGGCCGATCATGTCGAGGAAGTCGACGAACGAACCAGGGTAGGTGTGGACCAGCAGCAGCGGCGTCGCGCCCTCGACCTTCGACGGGACGTGGATGAAGTGGACCGTCTGGCCGTCGATCTCGGTCAGGTAGTGCGGGAACTCGTTCATCCGCGCTTCCTGGGCACGCCAGTCGAATCCGTTCTGCCAGTGGTCGACCATCTCGCGGAGGTAGTGGTTCGGGGTGCCGTACTCCCAGTCGTCGCCGGGAACGGGCTCGGGCAGCCGCGTCCGCGCGAGGCGGGCGAGCAGATCGTCCAGGTCTGCCTGGGCGATGTCGACGGTGAAGGGCCGGATGCTCTCGTTCGTGTTCATGGCTTTACCGTAGAATCCGTATAGGAACATTACTTTCCTACTTAGGAGACGGATTTGCTGGAGACTTCGTCGCGGCTGCTGTCCCTGCTGGCGCTGCTGCAGTCCCGCCCGGCCTGGACCGGCACCGAACTGGCCGAGCGGCTGGAGGTGACGACGCGGACGGTTCGCAACGACATCGACCGGCTCCGCGAGCTCGGCTACCCGGTCGACGCGACCCGCGGCCCGGCGGGCCACTACCAGCTCGGCGTCGGCGCGAAGCTCCCGCCGCTGCTGCTGGACGACGAGGAGGCCGTCGCTGTCGCGGTCGGATTGCGTACGGGCGCCGGCGTCGCCGGGATGGCTGACAGCAGTGGGCGAGCGTTGACGAAGCTCGAGCAGGTCCTGCCGCATCGGCTCCGGCGCCAGGTGAACGCGATCAACCGGGCGATGTCGAAGGGACCGGACAACACCGGTTCGAACGTCGAGGATCCCGAGATCGATCCGGCCACGCTGACCACGATCGCTGCGTGCATCCGCGACGAGCACTACGTGCGGTTCGACTACTCGATCCCTACCGGTGCGTTGATGCGTGGCGCCGGGTCAGGCCGGAGCTCCGATCTGCCCATCCTGGTCGAGCCGTACCGGTTGGTGAGCTGGCAGCGGTACTGGTACCTCGTCGCGCGGGACGAGACCGGCGACTGGCGGACGTACCGGGTCGACTGGATGTCGTTGCGGATGGCAACAGGCCGGCGCTATCAGCCCCGCCCGATGCCGGCCGACGACTACACCGACTTCGTCCTGCGGGACGTCGCGACGACCGGGTGGCAGGTGCACGCCCGGATCACGGTGTTCGCGCCGGCCCACGAGGTGCTGTCCCGGATCCACGCCGCGGTCGGGATCGTCGAGTCGGTCGACGACAGGACGAGCGTCCTCGTCACCGGCGCCGATTCGCTCGAGATCATCGCCGTCTACATCGGCATGCTCGGCCTCGACTTCCACGTCGACGGCCCACCCGCCCTGCTCGACCACCTCGAAACCCTCGGCACCCGCTACCTCAACGCGATCCGTTAGCCGCCGTCCGTGCCCAGGCCGGCGTTGCGGGCCTGGACTATCGCGGCGGAGCGGTCGGCGATGCCTAGTTTGGTGAAGATGGCGGAGACGTTGTTGGCGACTGTCTTCGGGGCGAGATCGAGGCGGTCGGCGATGGCGGAGTTGGACAGGCCGGCGGCGAGCAGGTCGAGGATCTGGCGTTCGCGCGAGGTGAGTTCGGGGAACGGCTCGGCCGCCGGCGGTGGTGCCGAGAAGAAGCCGAGCATGCGCCGCGCGACGCCGGGCCCGAAGATCGCCTCGCCGGCGGCGACCGCCTGGATCGCCCGGGCGATCTCCTCCTGCTCGGCGCCCTTCACCAGGTAACCACGAGCACCGGCCCGCATCGCGGCGAACACCGAATCGTCGTCCTCGAACATCGTCAGCACGAGTACGGCGACATCCGGCGCCGACCGCGCCAACTCACGCGTCGCGGCGAATCCGTCGAGGTCAGGCATCTGCAGATCGAGTACGGCGACATCCGGCCGCGTCGTGATCACCTCACGAACGGCCTCGCGCCCGGTCGACGCGACCCCGACCACTTCGATGCCATCCAGCGAGGTCAGCAACGCCGCAAGGCCCGCCCGCACCACCGGATGGTCATCGGCCAGCACGACGCGAATCATCTGTGCGCCAAGGGAAAACTCGCGTGCACGACTCCGCCACGGGCCGTCGGCCCGGCCTCGAACTTCCCGCCCAGCTCGGCGGCACGCTCCCGCATGGCATGCAGGCCGACACCGGGACGCCAAGCCCCGTTCGGCGGACCGTCGTCGCTCACGTCGATCTCCAGGTCGGTTCCGCAGCGCAACGCTAGTACGGCGGACGTCGCGCGGGAGTGACGTACGACGTTCGTCAGCGCCTCGGTCGCGATCCGATACGCAGCGACCTCCAGGGCCGCAGGTAGCACAGGCAGTCCATCGGCCGACACGTCCACCTGGATAAACGCCCCGTCGGCACGGAACGACAGTTGGTCCGCCCGCTGCCGCAGCGCTCCGACCAGCCCGAGTTCGTCCAGCGCGGGTGGGCGCAGATCGTCGACAAGGCGCCGTACGTCGGAAATCGCGGTGCGGGTGTCGGCACGCAGGGTGGCGAGGAGTTCGTGTGCTCGGGCCGCGTCCGTGGTGACGAGGTTGGCCGCGGCGTCGGCGGTGAACGCGATGCCGGTCAGCGTCGGGCCGAGTCCGTCGTGGAGGTCGCGGCGGATCCGGCGGCGTTCCTCTTCCCGGGCAGAGACGAGTTTCTCGCGGGATGACTGTAGTTCGTTCGACAAACGGGTCGCGTGCACGGCGACAGCAAGCGGTACCGCGACCAGCGCGAGCACGTCGCGATCCGCCGACGACAGACTCGACTCACCCGATCGGACTCCGACCTCGAGGGATCCGACCACTTGACCGCCGTACTCGAGGTCGAGCGGCACGAGGGCCCGCGATTCGACGGTCTGCGGTGCGGCAGCTAGCAATGCGTCGGCGTCTGGGGGTGTGCCGTCCTCGGCGACGATCTTATTGTCGACAATCAGCGCGGCATACGGGAGGCGGAGGGCGGAGCGGATCGCGGCGACCACGCCGGGGAGGCCCGCGGACAGTTGCTCGCCGACGCGCGACGCGACGCGAGCGGGGTCGTTGCGATCGCCGTACAAGGCTCGATCGACGAGGTGCTGGAGGCGGGGGAGGACCGGCGCGATGATCAGGGCGACGAACACGGTGACCGCGGCCGACCGCCCGACCTGGGACGCGATGAGCGAGTCGAGCAGCGCGACCAGCGCGGCATAGGCGCCAATGGCAACCAATGAGAGCAGCGCCCAGGTCAGTGCCCGCGACACGACCAGCCGGATGTCGAGCAGTTGGTAGCGCACGATCGCGACCGCGACGGACGCCGGGATCAGCGGAATCGCCAGCAGAACGAGGATCGGCGTACCGGCGATGAAGGCCCACGGGGTGACGAAGAGGACTGCGATGACGGATGCCAGCAGCAACCACAGGAGTTGCCGGCGGCCCATCTCGTCGGCGCGCCGGTATCTGATCAGCAGACAGGTGATGGCCAGCAGGAACGCGACCAGGTTGCGCAGTTCGGTAGCGGTCCACAGCGGCCGGAGTTCGTCGTACGACGAGATGGCCAGGTAGCCGCGGGGAAGACCCGGGGCGATCGTGTCGCCGCTTCCGACCATCTCGAGCACGAACAGCGGTGCCGTGACGATGATGCCGATCGATGCCCAGCGCCAGCGCGGTGAGAGCAGCCGACCGGTCGGGAAGTACAACAGTGCGAGCGGAAGGAAGAGGCCGATCGACCACGGCCAGGCTGCCAGCGCGAGGGTGCCGATCACCCGTTGGGTGGTCATCGGGGCACCGGCGTCGGCCAGCAGCGGGGCGAGGGTCCCACCGAAAGCAGTTGTGGCGTGACCGATGCCGTCGGCGATGAACAGCCAGCCGACCGGGTTCGCCGGCCGGTGCCAGGCGATCACCAGTCCGCACAGTCCGAACGTCAGACCCATCAGCCCGTTGGTCACGACGAACGCGTCCAGCAGATCCTGCCAGCCCCAGCCGATCACCGCGGCGAACACCAGGGCCGCGATCACCTCGGCGATCGCGAACCCGCCCAAACCGCCCGCGAGCATCTGCCGAGCCGGGCGGGAGCTGTCGCGCCGGCCCGCTGCGGGGCTGGAGGGTGCGCCGACGGCTGCGTTCATACCCGCAGTGTGCTCCCGGAAGTGTCCCGGCGTCTCGGGAATCCGATCCCGCGCCGCCCGGGGAACTGCCTGAACTGTGGGGAACCCGCGCCCAGGCGCCGTACCGGGGTGAGCCGCGACGGTGGGGCCATCAACAAACTGACGAGGGGGTAAGCAAGATGTCTCGGATGAACAAGGCTGGTCTGGTCGTGCTCGGCTTGCTGTCGGTGGTGGACCTGTTCGGGCCGCTGATGACGGATGGCGAGCATCCGCCGATGGTGATCGCCGTCGGCGGGTCGGTGGTCGGGTTGATCAGCCTGATCCTTCTGGTCTTCGCCTGGCAGGGAAAGCGCTGGGCGTTGGCTCCGCTGATCACGCTGCGGATCGCGTCGGCGCTGCTCGCAGTGCCCGCGTTCTTCGTCGCGGACGTGCCGGCCGGCGCGGTGGCAGCCGCGGGCGTCGGAGTCGCGGCAACAGTCTTCGGCGTCGTGGCGGCGCTCCTGCCGTCGCGTGAGCTGGTAGGTGCGCGATGACGCAGACGATGACGCGTACGACGCGTGCCGACGTACGACCGGTGTCGCGATGGGTCGCGGCGCTGATCCTGCCGATCGGGCCGGCCGCGATCGCCTTGCTGCGGTACTTCCTGCCGTACGACACGGTCGACGACGTGCCGACGATCGTCAATAAGATTGTCGACAATCTGGATCGCAGTTCGCTGGTGATCTGGCTGGGCTACATCGGGATCCTCACGCTCGTCCCCGGCGCGTACTTCGTCGGAAAGGTCACCCGGCGAGGGGCTCCCTGGATCACCGCGATCGCGCTGTTCCTCGTCGTACCGGGGTATCTGTCGTTGCCGTGGACGGCGGCCAGTGATCTGTTCACCTGGTCTGCGGGAACGGCGGGCCTGGACCCCGCGTCGATCGTCAAGGCGGTCGACGTGACGCACGGATCGATGAATCTGGCCGGCGCGCTCTTCGTCGTCGGGCACGTGGTCGGGACGATCGTGCTCGGGCTCGCGATGTGGCGCTCGCACATCGTCGGCCGGTGGGCCGCGGTGGCGGTCATGGTGTCGCAGCCGATCCACTTCGTCGCGGCGATCATCGTGCCCAATCACACGCTGGACCTGATCGGCTGGGGTCTGCAGGCAGTCGGGTTCGCGGCGGTGTCATGGGTGATCCTGCGGATGCGCGACGACGACTGGCAGCCGTTGCCCTGAAGGGAAACGGCCTCGGGGTGGGCTCGTCCGGCGCTACTCTCGGCCTGGTGAAGAGGGAGATCAGATGACCGGGACACAGGCGGCGGACGAGCCCGCGATCGACGCGCGGCGGGGGAACTTCAGGCTGAAGCACGTCGCCGAGCAGAACATCGAGCGGCAGGCCTTCATCCTCGACCAGATGGCCGCGCAGCCCGCCGTACGAACGCTCAAGGCCTGGGCTCTCACCGAGCTTGCGCCGGTGGCGGGGGAGACCGCGGTCGACGTCGGCTCGGGGACCGGTGAGGACGTGGTCGCGTTCGCGGAGCGGGTCCGGCCGGACGGTCGAGCGGTCGGCGTCGAGCCGAGTCCAGGGCTCCGGGACGAAGCGGTACGACGTGCCGCGGGGGCACCAGTCGAGTACGTCGACGGGCGCGCGGAGCGGCTGCCGTTCGACGACGAGTCAGTGGACGTGTTGCGGTGTGAGCGAGTCCTGCAGCATGTCGACAATCCGGCCGCGGCGGTGCGGGAGATGGCGCGCGCACTGCGTCCTGGTGGGCGGATCGCGCTCATCGACACGGACTGGGCGACGGCGATCCTCCATCCGGCCGATCCCGACGTACTGCGCCGGATGGTCGACTACTTCCTCTCCGAGTCCGCGAACCCGTTCTCCGGCCGGCAACTGCGCGGTCTGCTCGCGGACGCGGGGCTCGAGATCACGGGCGAGACGGCCGGCACCACGATCGAGCCGCAGGAAGGCGCACGCCAGGGCTTCGTCTCGATGATGCAGCTGTCGTCGGCCGAGGCGGGCGTCATCACCCCCGCCGAGGCCGATGCCTTCGCCAAGGGTCTCGCGGAGGCCGCCGATCGCGGCGCGTTCCACCTGTCACTGACGATGTACGCCGTCAGCGCGGTCAAACCCCGTGCTGTTTGAGGAACGTCACGGAGCGGGCCATCGACGTCGGCCACGCCGGGCCGAAGGCGTGTTCCTCGCCGGGGTAGGTGTACATGGTCGCGTCCTTGCCGGCGGCCTTCAGGGCAGCGAGGGTTTCGCGGGACCAGGCGATCGGGCAGGTCGAGTCGGATCCGCCGTGGTGGATCAGCAGTGGCTCGGTGACGCGGTCGAAGAAGTTGACCGCGGAGAGGTTCCGCCAGAAGGCCGGGTTGCGGGACGGTTCGCCGTACGTGCGCAGGATGGTGGTCGCGATCGGGCGGTCGTTGCGGATCCAGCGGTTGAAGTTGTCGACCGCGTCTGAGCTCACCGGCGCGAACACGACCGCGGCCTTCACCAGACCGGGTTGTGCGACGAGGACGTTGTACGTGATCCCGCCGCCCATCGACCGGCCGAGCAGTGCGATCCGCTCGGGATCGACGTACTGCGACGTCCGCAGGGCGTGGACCGCGTTGATCACGTCCTCGGTGTAGCCGAGCCGCAGGTCGAGTTCGGACCGTGGATCGTCCGACGATTGCGCGTGATTGCGGTAGTCCGTGTGCAGTACGACGTACCCGCGCCGGGCGAGGTAGTCCTGCTCCCGCATCAGGCCGCGGCCGTTGGTGTAGACGGCCGGGTCGATGAAGCCGTGGTTCAGGACGAGTGCTGGATGCGGTCCTGGGGTGGTCGGGACGTTCATGATCCCGGAGATTGTCAACAATCCGCTTGTGTACGTGACGTGGTAGCGGGTGTAGGCGGTGTTGCGCGCCAGCACGCGGCCGAGGCGGAGGTTGCCGCCGTTGTACTGCTTCGTCATCAGCGCCTGCAGGGACACCGCGTGCGACGCGGCCGGCGGTGCCGGCGTCGCTGCCGGTGTCGGGGCGGCGGTTGTCGAGGTGGCGGACGGCGTGGAGGTGGCGGATGGCGGTGACGTGGAAGCGGCGGATGGCGTGGTGGGGGTCGAGGAGGTCGCGCTCGGAGCGGGCGCAGGGGGTGCCGCGTCGTCGGTACTGCAGGCGACCACGGCCGTCATCACGAACGCGACGACTCCCGCCCACGCCATCCGCCGGTCCATGGGTCAAGTCTGCCGTCGTACCGGCCGGAACCGGTCGAAAGTTCCCGCAACGATTGATGCGCCCGGCCTCGGGGGCTCGTTGTAAGCGACCGCATCCGGTGGGTCATTCATCAGGTCGCACAGAATGCAGGATTACCGTTGCGTACCGTGCATCGTTCGCGCATTGCCGATCGGCGTGGCAGCATTTCGCTCCGGACGAGTGTTCAAGTTGGGGGCTTGAAATGTCACGAGCCAAACGAGCAATTCATCGGCGCCACCGACCGGTGCTCCTCGCCGTGGGTGTGGTCGCCGCGGTGACCGTCGCCGCGGGCGTGGCGATCGCGCGGTTCGGGTCGCCGGATGAGCCGGCCGCCCAACCGGCACACAGCGCGAGTCATCCGGCACACAGCGCGAGCCATTCGTTGCCCACAACGAGTTCGGCCTCCTTGCCCACCGCCGGTTCGTCGCCGAAGGGCGGAAGCAGTGCGACTTCGGCCGCGGATGCTTGTGCGGCGGAGATCCGGACGACCGAGGCGGTGGTGGCCGCGGCCCGGACGGGTGCCGAGCATTGGCGTGAACACGTCCAGGCCAGGACGGATTTGCTGAGTGGCAAAAACCCTGAGGCGACCACGAAAGCGATCTGGAAGCGGACCCGACTCGCCGGTCCCGGTGATATCTCCGCGCTGAATTCTGCCCTTACCGCGCAAGCCAAGGCCGCGGGCGGCTGCGCGAAAATATCGGGCAGCCCGGCAGTCGCGTGTAAGAAACGACTGACGATCCTCGACGCGGCGGCAGCGGCAGACCGAGCGGCCGCGGCCGACTGGGCGAACCATCTGGCGATGATGGCCGCTCACGCGGCGGGAGACTTCGGCGCCGAACACGCGCAGGAAATGTGGGTTGCAGCCTGGACGCACGCCCCGCAGAACCTCACCGCGGCAGCGCGAGCCAACACAGCCCTCGCCAAAGCCCCAGCGTGTAAGCCTTAACTCCTGACCAGGTATTCGTCGGCGGCGGGCAGCGGAGTCGCAGTCGATCGGCTCGGCCATTGCACGATCAGTACGGCGGACAACACCAGTGCGCCGCCGAACCACTGGGTCATGCTGAGGTGTTCGCCGAACACCGCGGCCGCCGCGACCACCGTCACGACGGGCTCGAGGATCGACAGAATCGAGGCCACCGACGGACCGACCCGCGCCATGCCGGCGAAGAACAACAGGATCGCCGCGACCGTACTCACCATGGCCAGCGCCCCTAGCCACAGCCATCCCACCGCGGCGAAGTCGAAGTCCCCCCGAAACGGCCCGGCGCCACCCACGGCACCCCGGATCAACCCACTGACCAGGAAGGTGCCGAAGGCACCGACACACACCAGCGCCGCGAGCGCGAGCGGCGGCACATCGGCTGTCGCCCGGTCCCCAACCAGGATGTACGCCGTGTAGACAATCGCCGCCCCCAGCGCCAGCAACACACCGACCGCATCGAAGCGTCCCGACATCGCCCCACCGAGCACCAGTCCGATTCCAGCCAGCGCCATCCCCAGCGCCCACACCCGCCGCCGCGACGCGCGCTCCCGGCCCAGTACGACGGCCACGGTCATCACCAGCACCGGGTAGACGTAAAGGATCAGTGCGACGAGCGAAGCGTCGATCCTGGCCAGCGCGGAGAAATACAGACCGGCTTGCGCCGCGTAGCCGAACACGCCCATGCCGAGTCCGATCAACACGGCGCGGCGGGGGAGGTTGCGCAACGCACCGCGTGCCAGCGCGACGACCAGTAACACTCCGCCGGCCAGGCCGAACCGGACCAGAAGGAGTGCGTCCACCGACACACCAGCGTCGTAGGACAACTTGCCGAACACAGCCATCGCCCCGAACCCGGCGGCGGAAAGCAAACAGAAGAGGGCGCCCACGCCATCGATGGTCAGGCCAGTGGATTGTTCATGTCCATCGCGGCTTCCTGGACAGGACCGTGTAGCTATTCTGAACAGATGCTCGACCTGCACCGGCTCCGCCTGCTCCGCGAAGTGCACGACCGCGGCACCGTTCACGGCGCCGCGCGATCCCTCGGGTACACGCCCAGTGCGATCTCGCAGCAGCTGTCAGTGCTGGAGCGAGAAGCCGGCACCCCACTGCTCGAACGCATCGGGCGTAACGTCCGGCTGACCGCGGCCGGCCAGGTCCTGGTGCGCCATGCGTCGTCGCTGCTCGAGGGCGTCGAGGCAGCCGAGGCGGAGCTCGCGTCGGTCGTCGCGGGCCGAGTGGCCGGTGTAGTCCGGATCGCGTCCTTCCAGTCCGCCTTCTTGCGCATCGTGGCGCCGGCGGTCCGAACGCTCGCCACCACTCACTCCGACATCCGGGTCGAAGCTACCGAAGCCGAGGTCGAGCAGGCTGCACCGGCCTTACGCCTGCAGCAGCTCGACGTAGTGGTCGGCGACGAGTACGACGGTCAGCCGCGGGCCGTGCACGCCGACCTGCACCGCGAGCCCTTACTACGCGAACAGATCCGCGTCGTCCTGCCTGCCGACCACCCCGAGGCCGCCGCCGACCGAGTGTCGATCGCGAGGCTGGCCGGTCTCCCGTGGGCCTGCTGCCAACCGGGCACAGGCCACCGCGAGATGCAGGTGCGGGTGTGCCGTGAGCTGGGCGGCTTCGAACCTGACCTCCGCTACAGCTCCGACGACTTCCTCATCCTGCTCGAACTGGTCCGCACCACTGGAGCCGGTGCCCTTCTCCCGGACCTGGTCCTCCGCCACGGCGCTCCCGGTGTCGTCGTCCGCCCGCCGGCCGAAGGCTCCGTCGGCCGCGAGGTGTTCCTGATGACACGCCGTACCCAAACCCCACCCGTCGCTGCAGTAGCCGGCGCGCTCCGCGCTGCCGCCAACGCCAATCGTCAGCTCACGTCGTGAATGTCGGGCGGCTAATTTAGGCATTGACGAATCGGGGGACCGCGCGAGAGTGTCGGGGTTGGAACGGGCGAGGTCTGGGGGAGGGCCGGCTGCCCGTCGGGGGTTCAGACGCTCTCTGGGGTGAGGTTCCGCGCGGCGCTCGACGGTGACGACCGGTCTGCGCGGCGTGCGCCGATTTGCGCGCGCCGATTTGCGACAGGCGACGGTTCGGGGAGCGGACATGAGCACGATGGACGACTTGAGGGAACGCACCAGAGGACAGATCTTCACCGAAGGTGACGAGGGGTACGACGAGGCCCGGCGGGTCCACAACGCGATGCACGACAAGCGGCCGCAGGTCGTGGTGCGGTGCGAGAACGCCGGCGACGTGATGGCCGCCGTGGACTACGCGCGGACCAACCAGCTGGATCTGGCGGTCCGCGGCGGAGCGCACAGCGTGCCCGGGTTCGGCACGGTCGACGGCGGCGTCGTCATCGACCTGAGCGGGATGCGCAACGTCCGGGTCAACCCGGTCAGCCGGACCGCGCGGGCCGGTGGTGGCGCGACGTGGGGCGACTTCAACGCGGCCACGCATGCCTTCGGGCTGGCCACGACCGGCGGCATCATCTCGACCACCGGCGTCGGCGGCCTGACGCTCGGCGGCGGGATCGGGTACCTGGCCCGCGGCCTCGGGCTGTCCTGCGACAACCTGATCTCGGCCGATGTGGTGACCGCGGACGGGCAGTTCCTGATCGCCAGTGAGAAGGACAACGAGGACCTGTTCTGGGCGCTCCGTGGTGGCGGCGGCAACTTCGGCGTGGTGACCGCGCTGGAGTTCCGGCTGGCGCCGGTGTCGACGATCTACGGCGGGCCGATGCTGTTCGAGATGTCCGACGCGACCGCCGTCCTGTCGGGGTTCCGCGAACTGATCAAGGACGCGCCCGAGCAGCTCGGCGGGTTCCCGGCGTTCCAGATCGCGCCGCCGCTGCCGTTCATTCCGGAGGACCGGCACGGTGAGGTGTTCACCTTCATCGTCGGCTGCTGGGCGGGCGATCCGGATGAGGGCGAAGCGCAGATCTCGAAGTACCGCGAGTTCGCGCCCGTGGTCGCCGAACACGTCGGGCCGATGCCGTACCCGGCGCTGAACAGCGCCTTCGACGGGTTGGTGCCGCCGGGGCTGCAGCACTACTGGAAGGCGAACTTCGTCACCGAGCTCACCGACGACGCGATCCAGGCCCACTTGCGGCACGCACCCGGGCTGCCGGCGGTGAACTCGACCGTGCACATCTATCCGATCAACGGCGCCTGCCACCGGGTCACGCCCGACGGCACCGCGTTCGCCTACCGGGACGCGAACTTCGCCACCGTGATCGCCGGCATGTGGCCGGACCCGGCGCAGAACGAGGCCGGCGTCGACTGGGTTCGCTCGTACTACGACGACCTGTCGCCGCTTTCCGAGGCCGGCGGCTACATCAACTTCATGGCCGACGACGACCAGGGGCGGATCCGCGACAACTACAAGCAGAACTACGACCGGCTGGTCGAGGTGAAGCGCAAGTACGACCCGGGCAACCTGTTCCATCTGAACCAGAACATCGCGCCCTAGGCAACGAACCGCGCGGCCCGTACGACGTTCGCCGTACGGGCCGCGCGGTCTGGTGCTCGCGGGGTCAGAGGGTCAGCAGGCGCTGGAAGAAGGCGCGGTAGCGCTGCAGCGCCGAGCGGAGGTCCTCGGTCGACGGCTCGCCGTCGGACCACTGCTTCTCCAGCTCCTGGTGCTGCTGGTCGAAGGTGTCCGAGAGGCGCTTGAGCAGGTCGTCGACGAGGTTGTCCGCCTCGCTGACGGCGTTGCGCGGATCGTCGACGAAGCCCTGCTGGATGACCTCCCAGCGGGTCCGGAAGTCGACCACCGCATCAGGAGCCACCAACGGGTCCTCCACTGCCGGCGCGCCCACGGTCTCATCCGTCGTGCGGTCGTCGGTCGTGCGGTCGGCCAGGCCGGCGTCCGAGGTGCGGTCGTCGTACCGGTCGTCCGCCGGGCGGCTGAGCGCGTCGTCGGTCGTACGGTCGTCGTACCGGTCGTCCGTCGTACGGCCAAGCGTGTCGTCCGCCATGCGGTCGTCGTACCGGTCGTCCGTCGTACCGCCGAGCGCGTCGCTCGTCGTACGGTCGGGGTCGATGCGGTCCGTGTCGGTCATGACGCGGTCGTCGTCCGTCGTCGGGTCGAAGCGACGGTCCTCGTGCCTGGTCATGCTTGCTCCTTCGCGTCGGTCGGTTGGGTGCGGTGGTGTCCACTCGCGCTGTCGGCCAGCAGGGCGTCGACCAGCGCGCGATAGGCGGTCACCGCTTGCCGGAGTTCTTCGGTGTCGGCCTCACCGTGGGCCTGGGCAACCGCGACCCGGTGCGCGTCGCGGTAGTGCGCGGCGACCTCCGGGTGGTCGACCGAGATGTCGTTGACGCGCTGGTCGAACTCGTCGACCGGGTACCCGGTCTCGCGCATCATCCGCAGGACGAGCCGGTCCGCGTCGGCGACTGCCGATCCGGGACGATCGACGAAGCTCTGCTGGATCCGGGCCCACTCGCCACGGTAGAGCTCCGCGGACTCGCGGCTCAGCGGAACGATGTCGAGCTTCGACACCCGGCGTTCACGTTGGCGCAGCTCGCGCTCGGCGCTGCGCCGGTCACCGGAGTCTTCGAGCGTGCGCTCGTACTCGGGGCCGAACCGCTCGTGCAGTTGCTGCGATTCTCTGCGCTGGTACACGAAGAACACCGCGGCCGCCGCGAGTACGACGATGACGATGATGACTATGGTCAGGACGGTACCCATCAGACCTCCAGTCCGATTGCTGGTGCGGACCTGCGATCTGGCCAAACCGATCGCGAGGACCCTGGGCGGGCGGTCCCCAGCGCCGCCTCACATCCCCGAAGTCGCACCGGTACCCAGCGCAAACGCAGACAAGCGTCCAGCCGGTCACCTTGTGGTTCGGTGACCGGCTGGACGCTGTCCGTGATGTGCTGAGTGATCAGGCCTTCGGCGCCAGCTTGTGCACGACGATGCCGGACTTGAAGGTGGTGGTGCCGAGCAGCTCGAGGTGGGTGAGCTCGAGGTCGATGCCCTTGAACATGTTGTCGCCGTCGGCCACCACCGGGAAGAACCAGAAGTGGTACTCGTCGACGAGCTTGTTCTCCAGCAGCGTCTTCGAGAACGACCCGGTGCCGTACTTGATCAGGTTGCCGCCATCCTGCTCCTTGAGCCGGCGGACCGCCTCGGCGGCGTCACCCTCCAGCGGCTGGGCGTTCCACTTCCACTCGGTGAGCGTGCGGCTGGCGACGTACTTCGGCATCGCGTTGAAGTGGTCGGTGAACGGGTCTCCGCCGCGCTGCGACCAGGCGTCGGCGAACCCTTCGTAGGTGACGCGGCCGAGCACCTGCGCGTCGACGCCGTCCATCAGCGCCACCGAGTAGGCGGAGTGCTCGTCGTCCCAGTACGGCGGGCTCCAGCGCTGCGGGTTGTCGATGACGCCGTTCAGGGTGATGAAGGTGGACTCGATCAGCTTCCTCATTGGACTATCCCTCTCTCAGTGTTGGTAAGGACGCTTGGAGCGCGCGTCCCGGAGCGCTTCGGCCCACCAGACGAGCTGGTCGAGCATGATCTTGGCTTCCGCCTCGTAGCCGGCGGAAGCGCGTGGCCAGCCGCCGTCCGCGGTGAACTGCTCCCAATAGCAGGGCAGTGCGACCGTGTTGCGGATGGTGACGGCCTGCAGTTCGGTGAAGACCTGCCGGAGCTGTGCGGTGGCGCACCGCCCACCGCTCTCCCGGCCGTAGCTGACGATTGCGACGGGCTTGGCGTGCCATTCCTCGTAGTACCAGTCCAGTGCGGTCTTCAGCGGTGCCGGAAAGCTGCTGTTGATCTCCGGCGTCACCACTGCGAACGCATCCGCACTGGCGAGCCTCGGAGCGAGTACGGCGACCTCCGCCGGCATCTCGTCGTCGGTGTCGGGCAGTGTGGCCGGCAGGTGCGCGGTGGCCAGGTCGACCAGGTCGACTTCGAACTGCTTGGCCGCCTGCCTGGCCAGCCAGTGCGCCACGGTCGGACCGAACCGCCCGTTGCGGGTGCTGCCGATGATCACTGCCAGTCGCATCGTCGTGCCTCCTTCCGATGAGACAGACTCTGCCGGAGACCGTTTACGGTTTCTTTCCGGTCGCTGGGCCGGTGATCGGAATAGGGTGCGGCCATGCGCTTCGGGGTGCTGGGACCGGTGACGGCCTGGACGGACGCGGGATCGCCCGTGGTCATCCAGGGGCTTAAGGTCCGCGCGCTCCTGGCCGACCTGCTGGTCCACGAGGGCCGCCCTGTCCCGGCGGACCGACTGATCGACGACCTGTGGGGCGCAGACCTGCCGGGCAACCCGTCCGGCACGCTGTCGGCCAAGGTCTCGCAACTCCGCCGCGCTTTCGAGGACGCCGAGCACGGCAGCCGCGCACTGGTCAACTCCGGTCCGGCTGGCTACTCACTGACCGTCGACAGTTCGACGTACGACGCTCTGGAGTTCGCCGACCGGATTGCGTCGGGTGACCTCGGTGAGGCACTCAAGCTGTGGCGTGGACCCGCGTACGCCGACTTCGCCGACGAACCGTTCGTCGAGACAGCCATAGCCCGACTGACCGAGCAGAGGCTGACCGCTCTCGAGGCGTGGCACGAGGAGCGGATCGGCTCGGGCGACTACCCGGTCAGCGAGCTCGCCGACCTCGTGATCTCCCACCCGCTGCGAGAGCGACTCCGGGCCTCACACATGAAGGCCCTCTACCGCAGTGGCCGGCAGAGCGAGGCATTGGAGAGCTACGACCAGCTGCGTCGCCAGCTGCTGGATGACCTCGGCCTGGACCCCAGTCCCGAGCTCGTCGCTCTCCACCAGTCGATCCTCACGCAAGAGCTCCCACACGCTCGCACCAACCTTCCGGCCCAACTGACCGACCTCATCGGACGTGCGGAGGCCGTGGAGGACGTCAGCTCGTCTCTGGCGTCCTCGCGGCTCGTCACGCTGACTGGGCCTGGGGGAGTAGGCAAGACACGCCTGGCACTCGCTGCTGCCGCCGAGGCGGTGGATCGCTTTGCGGACGGCGTGGTCCTGGTGGAGCTGGCAGCGGTGACACCTGATGCGATCTCGGTCAGCAGTTCGCTCACAGACGCCGTACAGGCCGCACTGGACCTGCGGGACTCCACTGGCTCCAGTGACGGCGTGGTCGACCGGCTCGCGGCCGTGATGGGCTCTCGGCTGCTGGTGCTGGATAACTGTGAGCAGGTGGTCGCAGAGGTTGCTGAGCTGACAGACCGGCTGCTGGCCGCGGCACCGGGGCTCCGCGTGCTGGCGACGAGTCGTGAGCCGCTAGCCCTCGCGGGCGAGGTCGTATGGAGTGTGCCGCCGCTCGAGGTTCCGTCGCCTTCTTTCGATCTGGACGCACTCGGCGAGTGCAGTGCGGTCCAGCTGTTCATGACTCGCGCGGCGGCTGCCTCGCGTGGCTTCACTCTGTCCGCGGAGACGGCTGCCGACGTGTCCGTGCTGTGCCGGCGGCTTGACGGGATCCCACTGGCGTTGGAGCTCGCTGCGACGCGCGTGCGGGCGTTGGGAGTCCGTGGCTTGGTGGCGCGCCTCGACGACCGCTTCCGGTTGCTGGCGACCGGACACCGTGGTGCTGCACCGCGCCAGCAGACTCTGTTCGCGATGATCGACTGGAGCTGGGAGCTGCTCGCTCCGGATGAGCAGTCCGTCCTGCGACGGCTCGCCGTACCTGCGGATGGATGTACGGCGGAGGCCGCGGCGGCGCTGTGTGATGAGCCGGACGTACTGGATGTGCTGGTTCGGCTCGTGGACCGGTCGCTCGTCGTACCCGTGCATGGGGTCGATGGGCCGCGCTATCGGTTGCTCGAGTCGGTAGCGGCGTACTGCACGGAGAAGCTGCGTGCCTTCGGTGAGTTGGAGGCAGTGCGGCAGCGCCATCTGTCGTACTACACGTCCCTGGCCGAGGCGGCCGGGCCTGCTTTGTTCGGTGGTGAGCAGAGTCGGTGGTTGCAGTTGCTCGATGAGGACTCGGCCAACTTGCGGACCGCACTGGACCGGGCTGTCGCCACTGAGCAGGTGGATGTGGCGGAGCGGTTGGTCGATGCGCTGGCTTGGTACTGGTTCCTGCGCGGGCGTCTGATGGAAGCTGTGCGGTCTTTGGAGGCTGTGCCCGGCTCTGCTCGGGCTGAGGCTTGGCGGGTCGGGTTCAAGTACCTCCTGGGTGACAGTGACGCGGCGGGGGAGCGGGACCGGTGGGCGGATGCGGCTGACGCTCGAGCGCAGTGGTGGATCGCCTACACCGGCAGCGACGCGGGCGACCTCGCGACGTGCCTGGCGCTCTTGGAGAGCGCACTGAAGAGCTTCGAGGCCGACGGAGACCGCTGGGGTGTGGCTGCGGTACTCGCGGCACGCGCGAAGCATGCGCACGTACGGGCTGACCTGGCGGCGTTGTCTGCTGATGCTTCTGAGAGTGTGCGGATCTTCCGGTCGCTGGGAGACCGGTGGGGCATGTTGCAGGCGACCAGTTGGCTTGGCGCCCACGCGGAGCTCGTCGGCGACTTCGACGAGTCGGCGCAGCTGCATCTGGAGAGCGCGCAGATAGCGGAGGAGCTAGGACTGTGGCCTGAGCTCGCCAGCGCGCTGGGCATGCTCGGGTGGACCTCGATCAGACAGGGCCGCTACGAGTCGGCCCGCACCCACGGCGAGCGCGCATTGCGGCTGGCGACCGAACAAGGGCAGCGCTCGACGCAGGCCCTTGCGGAGATCGTGCTGGGCTTCGCGGCTCGCCGTACTGGCGCTCTTGCGGAGGCATCGCAGCGCCTCCAGGCCTTGATCGACGCCGCCCGCCGGCAGGGCGAGCCAGTGCTCTACCTGTCGATCGTGCTGGAGGAGCTCGGCTTCGTCCGGGAACTCCAGGGCGACGTTGCGGCCGCTTTGGAACTGCACATGGAGGCCTTCCGGATCTCCGAGGAGTTCGGTTCGCTGCGCAGCATGTGCTGGGCTCTGGAAGGCATCGCGGCCTGCCACCCCGACAAGGCCCTCGCCGCGACCCTCCTCGGCACGGCTGCCGCCACTCGCGCCAGTGAGAACTACCTGATCGCCGCGACCGAGTCCGAGGACCTGACGCGAGCCACCGCGGCCGTCGAATCCGCGGTGGGAGAGGACGCCTACCGCGCCGCCTACGCCACCGGGAGCACCCTCACGCCTCAGCAAGCCTTCGGCTTGGTGTGATCCTGTTCGCCAGCAGATGTTCTGTGGTTGAGATTATTCGTCTAGCGAAGTAGTTTTGCTGGCGAGCGAACCTCTGACAGGTGAAGGTGAACCCATGGACTACGGCCACGAGCTGGTCTTCGGCACGTTCCTGACCCCCGCGGTCGACAACCCCGCCCGCGTGATCGCGCTGGCGCAGCTGACCGAGCAGGTCGGCCTCGACCTCGTCAGTTTCCAGGACCATCCGTACCAGCCCCGGCTGATGGACGCGTGGACCCTGCTGTCCGTCGTCGCCGCGCAGACCCAGCGCGTGAAGGTCACCACGAACGTCGCCAACCTCCCGCTCCGGCAGCCCGTCGTCCTCGCCCGCAGCGTCGCCACGCTGGACCTGATCACCGGCGGCCGCGTGGAGCTCGGCCTCGGCGCCGGCGGCTTCCTGGACGCCGTCGCGGCCAACGCAGGCCCGCGTCTGACCACCAGCCAGAGCATCGCCGCGCTGGAGGAAGCCATCGCGATCATGCGCGAGGTCTGGACGCCGACCGGCGGTGGCATTCGGCTGCCTGGCACGCACTACACCGTCTCCGGCGCCAAGCGCGGTCCCGAGCCCGCACATGACGTCGAGATCTGGCTCGGCGCCTACAAACCCCGCATGCTCGCCCTCACCGGCCGCGCCGCCAATGGTTGGCTCCCGACCAGCGCGTACTCCGGCCCCGACCAGCTCGCCGCGATGAACAAGATCATCGACGAGGCCGCGGTCGAGGCGGGCCGCGACCCAGCCTCGGTGCGCCGGCTCTACAACGTGTCCGGCCGGTTCAGTGGGAGCGGTGGCTTCCTGCAGGGGCCCGAGGAGGTGTGGATCGATCAGCTCGCAGAGCTGACGATGGGCGAAGGCATGAGCACATACATCCTGGGCTCGGACGACCCGGACGACATCCGCCGCTTCGCCGAAGTCGCCGTTGGTGTCCGCGAGGCCGTCGATGCCGCTCGCTCAGGAGCCGTTGTCGAGCCGCGGGCGGCGGATGGGTTCGGCGTCGTGCCGACTCCACCTCCGGCTGTACGACGGAGCGCCGTACAGGTGCTCGATGAGTCGGAGCGACCCAGTGGTCCTGCGCTCGACCCGGACCGGACGTATACGCCGTACCAGCTGTCGTCCGGTCAGCATCTGATCGACGTACACGACCATCTGCGCGCGGAGCTCGAGCAGATCCGTGACCTGGTCGAGCAGGTCGCTGCCGGCTCGATCGGCGTCGGCCAGGCGCGCTCACACATCAACATCATGACCATGCGGCAGAACAACTGGACCCTCGGCACGTACTGCGAGTCATACTGCCGCCTGGTGACCACACACCACTCGTTGGAAGACGCCTCGCTCTTCCCGCACCTCAGGCGAGCCGATCCGGCGCTGGCGCCTGTCGTGGACCGGCTGGAAGCAGAGCACCGCATCATCCACGACGTACTGGAAGGTGTGGACAAGGCGCTGGTCGCGCTGGTCGACGGCTCAGGTTCCATCGACGGTCTGCGCGCAGCGGTCGACCTGCTGGACGACACGCTGCTCTCACACCTGTCCTACGAGGAGCGCGAGCTGGTGGAGCCGCTGGCGCGGCTCGGCGTTATGTAGCCCCACCCAGCAGCAGGGAGGCGCTATTTGGCCTCGCCCAGCGGCGAGACGCTACTTGGCCTCACCGAGCGGCGAGACGCTACCTGGCCTCACCGAGCAGCGAGACGCTACTTGGCCTCGCCCAGCAGCGAGGCGAGGATGTCGAGCAGGCGGAGCGTCGGCACCTCGCCGAGCAGCCGCGCGGCCGACGTGGGCGGCTCGGCGATCAGGCGGACCTGCAGCAGCTTGAAGTCGCGGATGTTGGCCGGGTTCACCAGGTCGCGGTGGACCGCGGTGAGGAACTCCGAGCCCGCCGACGCCGTGCCGTAGGTCATCCGGATGAAGCTGTCGGTGACCGGGTAGAGGTATGGCCGCTTCAGGTGCAGCAGCTTCGACTTCTTGGCGTGGCCGAAGCCGCGGTGGCCGGTGAACTTCTCGTCCAGCGCCATCGCCGCCAGGAACAGGTCGCTGCCCGGGGTCGCGTCCTCCAGCCGCGCGTCGACCGGGATCGCGGCGAACTCCTTCTCCGCCTCGACCTCCAGCAGCCACGGGATGTCCATCGCCCGCAGGTCGGCGCCGATCACCATCGTCCGGGCCAGGTCCTCGAGCGTCACGTGGTCAGGATCGGAACCGCCGACGCACGTCATCCCTGGCAGACCGTCGTAGTACTGAAGTACGGCGCCGTTGGTCTCGGCGTACAGCCGCAACTGCGCGATCGCCTCGTCGACGACGATCTTGCGAGTACCGATGTTCATGAGCCACACCCTCACACTCTTGGTGGCAGACCCGCCAGCGGCCGGACCAACATCCGAACGTTCCAACTCTGTTTCCGCAGATCGTAGGCGACCGCGCGCTCATCCACACGCCAGGGTCACTTCCCGTTATCCACAACCTGTAACCATGCACTCTGCGCGGCCTCGGATCTCCATAGACTCTCAGTGACTGACCATCAACTGAGCGGAGGCGACCATGGCGCTGGCCGTGCGGACGCCAGCGGGTGTTGGTGGCTGCTGGTCCGCCGCAACAACACCACCGGTGAGCTCGCCTACTACCGGTACTACGCGCCGCCCGGTGCCACTGCGCGAGCTGGTCCGCGTGGCCGGACGCTGCTGGACGGTCGAGGAATCATTCCAGGCCGGCAAGACCCCCGCCGGGCTCGATCAGCACCAGGTCCGCCGCTGGACCATCCTCGCAATGCTCGCCTACGCCTTCCTCGCCGCAACCGAACGAACCGAAAACCCAACCCCACAAGGCGTCTCGCTGATCGCGCTCACCTGCAACGAGATCCATGGGCCGGTCAACACCTTCATCATCGAACCGATCCGCGACCTCCGACACCGCCTGCACTCGACGGTCGCGCGTTCGCGAGCCTGGCGACCGGCCTGGCACTGGCTCCAGTGACCCGGCCTCCGACGGGGAGCCCGCTCGGCACAGGTGAAGTCCGGCAGATGCAGGCGAGGACAGCGTGGATCCGGCGTCTCGATGACCACCTCGGCGGCCCACGCGGACCGGGCCGCGTCAGGCCGGCCGCGGACGCCGGCGGCGGGTACCCATCTCCGAGGCCCGGGGCGCGTGGCCGACCGGCGGCCAGGACGTGGCACCGAGCTCCCGCGAGACCGACTGTGCCGCAGTCCGCAGGCTGGCGACGACGCTGGCCACGACTGGCCAGTCGCTGGTCGGGGAGACAAGGCCTATCGCACCCACCGCGCCCCCGAGCCTGTCGCTGAGAACGGCCGCGAGGCCGCACTCCCCGAGCACGGCCTCCTCGACCTCCTCGGCGATGCCGGTCACGCGAACCTGGTCGAGCTGCTTGCGGAGCGCGCGGGCATCGGTCATCGTCTCGCCGGTCATGCTGCGGAGGACTCCTCCGTCGAGGAGCCCTTCCGCAGCCTCCTCGTCGAAGGCGAGGATCGCCTTGCCCAGCGCGGACGCATGGGCAGGAATCACGATGCCGACCTCGGGCATCTGGCGCGAACCGTCAGGCCGAGGCTCGTGGTGCACCACCACGACGTCCTCGGCCATGGCCACGGCGGTGCGCACGGCGAGACCAGTGCGGCGGGCGAGATCCTCGGCCCAGGGCGCGACGCGGGACCGCAGCTCGAGTGTGTCGAGGTAGACGTTGCCCAGGGTGAGCACGGCAGGGCCGAGGCGGTACTGACCCGAGTCGTGCTCCTGCACGATCATGCGGTGGACGAGAAGAGTGCGCACGATGCCGTGGACGGTGGACGGTGGAAGGTCGAGGCGCTGAGCGATCTCGCCGAGGCTGAGCCGGTGACCGCCCTGGAGCACGGTGAGGATGCGCAGCGCGCGGTCGACAGACTGGATCAACTCGTCACTCTCCAAGCCAGCTCAGATCGGGTCGGCGCAAGGTATTGCGCGGTCTGAAGCAGAAGCGTACCTTCGAGCATCATTCGACATTATCGAATGGTATTCCAAGCAATGCCGAGGCCCGCCGTGGTGCTCGGTGGAGGAGATGCCATGAGCGAACCGTCCACTCCCCAGAAGATCGCCTCCGAGGTCATCGGGACCGCGTTTCTGGTCTTCATCGGCGTCGGGTCGGTTCCTGCGACCCTCATCGTCAACGGCGACGCCCCGTTCACCATGGCCGACCTCGGGATGATCTCGCTCGCGTTCGGGACCATCGTCGTGGCGACCGTCTACGCGCTGGGTCACGTCAGCGGCAACCACATCAACCCCGCCGTCACGCTGGGCCTCGCCGTGACCAAGAAGTTCCCGTGGAGGCAGGTGCCCGCCTACCTCGCCGCCCAAGTCGTCGGCGCGACGATCGGAGCCGCGGCCATCATCGCTGTACTCGGCGACAAAGCGAGCGACGTGGGCCTCGGCGTCGCGTCGTACGCCGACACGGTCGGTGTGCCGCAGGCGTTCGCCGCGGAGTTCGTCGGGACGTTCATCCTCGTGTTCACCGTTCTCGGCGTGATCCATCGAAAGGCGCCGGCCGGGTTCGCAGGCATGGCCATCGGCCTGGTGGTCTTCGCGGCCATTATCCCGGTCGCCCCGGCCACGGGCGCCTCCATCAACCCGGCTCGCACCTTCGGCCCGATGTTCGTCCTGCAACTGGCGGGAGGCACGGTGAAGTGGGAGCAACTGCCGGTCTACGTCGTCGCCGAACTCCTCGCCGGAGCGCTGGCGGCACTGCTCTACCAAGCCCTCGTCAAAGGTGTCGGCGAGGTCGTCGAGTCCCCCGACAGCACGGTACCGGCGCCCCTGCTGGCCGAACCCGCCAATCGCGCCTGACCTCCCGCCTCCACCCGAAGCTCGACCAGCACGAGGAGCCAGTCCCGTGAAGAAACTCATCAATGACCCAGCCAACGTCCTGTCCGAGTCATTGCTCGGTGTCGACGCCGCCCATCCTGAGCTGCGGGTCGATCACGAGCACAAGGTGATCTTCCGTTGCGATGCACCGCGGCCGGGAAAGGTCGGCCTTGTCTCCGGAGGTGGTTCCGGGCACGAGCCCCTGCACGGAGGCTTCGTCGGTCACGGGATGCTCGACGCCGCCGCCTGCGGCGAGGTCTTCACCTCGCCGGTCCCCGACCAGATCACGGCCGCCACGAGCGGTGTCGACGGTGGAGCCGGCGTGCTGCACATCGTCAAGAACTACACCGGCGACGTGATGAACTTCGAGATGGCCGCCGAGATGGCCGGCGCGACCGGTGGTGCCGAGGTCGTAGCCGTGGTGACCGATGACGACGTCGCGGTACAGGACAGCCTGTACACCGTGGGTCGCCGCGGCGTCGGTGTAACCGTCCTGGTCGAGAAGATCGCGGGTGCGGCCGCGGAGGCGGGGCGGAGCCTGTCCGACGTCGCCGCCGTTGCCCGGCGGGTGAACGCCGCCGGCCGTAGCATGGGCCTGGCTCTGACCTCCTGCACGGTGCCCGCGGCAGGGAAACCCACCTTCGATCTGCCGGACAACCAGATCGAGGTCGGCATGGGGATCCATGGGGAGCCCGGCCGGACACGCGTGCCGCTCGCGCCCGCGGCCGAGATGGCCCGGATGCTCGTCGATCCGATCCTGGACGACCTCGAGTTCTCCGGCGACGGCGTCCTTGCCTTCGTCAACGGCATGGGCGGAACGCCGCTGATCGAGCTCTACCTGATGTACCACGAGGTCGACCGGCTGCTGGCGAAGGCAGGAGTTTCGGTGACCCGGTCGCTCGTCGGGAGCTACATCACCAGCCTGGACATGGCCGGTTGCTCGGTCACACTTCTCAAGCTCGACGACGAGATGCTGCGGCTCTGGGACGCCCCGGTGCGGACTCCGGCCCTGCGGTGGGGCCTGTGAGCGCGCCGCCGGTACCAGGGGTGCGCGCGGTGGTCGACGCCGACGCGATCCGATCGTGGCTGAGCCTGTTCGCGGCCGAGGTCGCCCGCAACCGGGACCTCCTCACCCGGCTCGACGCCGCGATCGGCGACGCCGACCACGGCGCCAACCTCTGCCGGGGGACATCGGCCGCAGTGTCTGCCCTCGCCGGTGACGCCGCAGTCTCGCCCGGAACCCTACTGAAGACGATGGGGATGACACTTGTGAGCTCGGTCGGAGGTGCCAGCGGCCCCCTGTACGGCTCTCTGTTCCTCCGGATGGCAGGCAGTGCGGGCGGCGCCGAGTCGCTCGACGCGCCGGCGTTCGCCGCGGCCCTGTGCGCCGGCCTGGACGGTGTCGTGGCCCGCGGACGTGCACAGGCCGGGGACAAGACGATGTACGACGCACTCTCGCCCGCCTGCGACGCGTTGGACAACGCCGTCACGGCTGGGAAAGATCTGGGCCACGCGTTGTCACTCGCGACCGCGGCGGCGGACGCCGGGCGCAACGCCACGATCCCGATGCTGGCGCGGAAGGGTCGGGCGTCCTACCTCGGCGAGCGCAGCGTGGGACACCAGGACCCGGGCGCAACGTCGGTCGCGCTGCTGATCTCCACCGCGGCACGGGCGCTGTCCGGGGACGTGTCGCAGTGACGGGCCTGGTGGTGGTGTCCCACAGCCGGGCCCTGGCCGAGGCGGCGGTGTCGCTCGCGGCAGAGATGCTGCACGGCTCCGACGTCCGGATCGCGGTGGCCGCCGGCTTGGACGCGACGACGTTCGGGACCGACGCGACCGCGATCGTCAAGGCGATCGAAGCGGCCGATGACGGTGCGGGCGTTGTGGTGCTGATGGACCTCGGTAGCGCGGTTCTGTCCGCTGAGATGGCGCTGGACATGGTCGACCCCGATGTCCGGGAGCGTGCGGTCCTGTGCGCGGCCCCGCTCGTGGAGGGGCTCGTCGTGGCTGCCGTCGCCGCGGCGGGCGGCGCGCCTCCCTCGGAGGTCGCAGCCGAGGCGGTCGGGTCGCTGGCCGCCAAGCAGGGGCATGTGGCCGCGCCCCCGCCCGGCCTATCGATCGTGGCTGAGCTCTCGGCCGCCAACGGGCTACCCGCGGACACCAGCAACCAGACGCCGACATACACGGCGGTTGTGAAGATCGCCAACCGGCACGGGCTGCACGCGCGACCCGCCGCCCGGTTGGTCCAGGAGTCCCGTCTGTTCGACGCCCGGATCGAGCTACGCAATCTCGACACCGGGGCGGGCCCCGTTCCCGCCACCAGCCTGTCCCGGGTTGCCACCCTGGGTGCGCTGTGCGGCCATCGGGTGGAAGTGGCCGCAACGGGCAGCCAAGCGCACGAGGCCCTGAATCACGTCCTCGCACTCGCTGATCGTCGTTTCGACGAGCAAGACCCGACCAGCGCAGCCGGACCTCAGAGCTCCGCAGGACATCGCGCGCACGGGACACCGATGCCGGCCTCGCCTGGCATCGCCATCGGTCCGGCTGTCTCGATGCGGGCAGCCGACGTCGAGATCCCGGACGAGGTGCCTGGCGACAGTCCGACTGAGTGGCGACGCGTCCGGGCTGCGATCGCCGAGGTTCGACGCGAGATACAGCGAATCCGGGTCGCGGCCGCACGCGAGGGCGGCGAAGGCGAGGCGGCCATCTTCGACGCCCACCTCATGCTCATCGATGACACCGATCTCCTCGATAAAGTTCGCGCCCACATCGCGGGAGGCCAGGCGGCACCGCGCGCTTGGATCGACGCGATCGCGTACGTCGAGGCGGAGTTCGCGTGCGTCTCGGATGAGTATCTGCGGGCCCGCGCGCTCGACGTTCACGCGGTCGGGCAGCAGGTAGCGCGTGCCCTAACCGGCGCGCCGGCGATCCGCATCGAGGGCGAGGGCGTGCTGATCGCCGATGACCTGGTCCCGGCCCAGGTGGCCGACCTGGACACCTCGCGAGTGACGGGCATCATCATGGCCGCAGGGAGCCCGACAAGCCACAGCGCGATCCTGGCCCGGTCCCGCGCCATCCCCACTGTGGTCGCTGCCGGACCAGCTGTGCTGGGCGTACCACCCGGTACGACCATTGCCCTTGACGGTACGACGGGACGGGTCTTCATCGACCCCGGCGAGGAGACGCTTCGTGAGCTCGACTCCGCCGACCAGCAGGCACGGGCGAAGACCGAGCTGGCGAGGGCGGGAGCCTTCTCGCCGGCCGTCACGCGCGACGGGGTCGAGGTCCTCGTCGGCGCCAACCTTGGATCCGTCCAGGACGCGCGCGCAGCCGCGGACAACGGTGCCGAACTCGCCGGTCTGGTCCGCACCGAGTTCCTGTACCTCGGCCGGCACCAACCACCCACAACCGAGGAACAGATCGAGGTCTACCGGTCGCTGGCCGACGCACTCGGCGGAGAACGCCTGACCCTGCGGACCTTCGACATCGGAGGCGACAAGCCGCTTGCGTATATACCCCAGCCGCCCGAGGCCAACCCATTCCTGGGCATGCGGGGCATCCGGCTGGCGCTGGCCCAGCGCGACCTCCTCGACGACCAGCTCCGCGCAATCGTCGCAGTAGCCTACGAGACGCCTGTCAGCGTGATGTTCCCGATGGTGAGCACCATCGACGAGCTCGCGGACGCGCGGCATCGCCTCGACAGTGCGATCCAGCTCGCTGGCCGCGGCCGGCCGGCGGGACTGCAAGTCGGGATCATGGTCGAGGTCCCGGCCGCCGCCCTCAAAGCAGAAGCCTTCGCGCCGCACGTCGACTTCTTCAGCGTCGGCACCAACGACCTCACCCAGTACACCGTGGCCGCCGAGCGGGGAAACCCGTCGGTCGCCTCACTGGGCGACCCGCTCGACCCTGGCGTGCTGCACCTGATCCGGTCTGTCTGCCGGGCCGCCGAAGGCCGCTGCCTGGTCGCCGTCTGCGGTGAGTTGGCAGCCGACGAAGCGGCGACTCCGCTACTGGTGGCACTCGGCGTCCGCGAACTCAGCGTGGCACCGTCCTCCGTCGCTGCCGTGAAGCAGGCCGTCCGTCAGATCGACCGTGGCGCAGACACCGACCTGGTACACCGCGCCCTGACTGCGGCAGGACCCCGAGACGTCCGCGCGATCCTCGGCTGATCCGCACGGTGTCGGCGGCGAGCGCCGGTTCCGCGATCGCGGGGGACTACGCCTGGTAGACGGCGATGATTTCGTCGTACGGGCGCGGATCTGGCGGTGGGGCATCGGCTCCATGCCGGCGATCTCAAGGCGTGCGAGTTCGCGCCGGTGTCGCCGAGCACGTCGGACCGATGCCGCTGCGGCCACAGCGGGACATGCGACGTGAGGTGAGTGGCAGGGTACGGGTTGTTGTGCTGGGCAACCTTCTAATGAGTTGAGGCGTGGTTGCTGCCAGCCCATCATGTGGATATGACTACGACCATGGGACTGTTGCTGTTGATGCCTGCTGCCGATGTCGCGGCGCGGGTTCAGCAGCAGGGTGGTCGTTTCGGGAGGTCCCGCCGCGGTCGATCGTGACCGGGGCGTTGGTCGCCGGGCTGTTGGCCGGGTATGGGATTGCCATGCCGGTCGGGCCTGTGGGGACCTATCTGGTGGCGTTGACTGCCCGGAGTTCGCTGTGGGTCGGGGCGTGTGCTGCGCTGGGTGTTGCTTCGGCCGACGGGTTCTACGCGCTCGTGGCTGCCGTTGCTGGGTCCGCGCTGGGGCCGTTGCTGGTGCCGGTGGTCGGGCCGTTGCGATGGGCTTCGGTGGTCGTGCTGGTGGGGCTCGCCGTGACGGGAGCGGCCAAGGCGGTACGACGGTATCGGGCGCATCGGCTGTCCGGGCTCAGCCAGGAGCTGCCGGTCGGGGCGCGGACGGCGTACGTCGGAATGCTCGGGATGACCCTGCTCAGTCCGATGACGGTGATCTACTTCGCCGCGTTGGTGCTCGGTGCATCCGGAGCGGATCCGGGCGTGATGGAGCGCGTGGTCTACGTGGCAGCTGCGTTCCTGGCGTCGGCTAGTTGGCAACTGGTGCTGGCCGGTGGTGGGGCGCTGCTGGGGCGCGCGTTGAGCGGGCACATCGGTCGGCTGGTGACTGCGTTGGTGTCCAGCATGGTGATCGTCGTGCTAGCCGTGCGTATGGTTGCCTAGCTGCCGCCAGGCGGTTGGTTGGCTAGCTGCCCGCCGGGCGTCACAGGCGGCGTTCGACGGCTTCGGCCGGGTTGAGGAACAGCAAGACGGGTGGGGCGGTGTTGGGGAGGATGGCGGCGTACGCCTGCAATTGCGGGGCGTAGTAGACGACTCGACTCTCCAACGCCCCTGCGGGGATGGCGTCGGTTTTGTAGTCGACGATGGTGAGGCGGCCGTCGTCTTCGCGGTAGATGAGGTCGACGAAGCCTTCGAGGACGGTGCCGTCGGGCTGGACGGTGCCGACGTAGGACTCGCGCCAGTGTTCGCGGGCGGCAGCTCGTTGGACGACGTCGGAGGCTAGGGCTGAGCGGACGAGGGCGGTGACCACGTCGGCGTACTCGAGGACGCCTTCGGCGAGGCATTGGGTGGAGACTGCGGCTTCGAGGCCGGTGCCGGTGGACAGGTCGACGACTTGCAGTACGGCGTGAACCGCGCGGCCGATCGCGGTGCCGTAGCGGCCCTTGGACCATGGGGGGAGTTCAAGGTCGCGCGGGGCTTTGGCGGTGCCGGGATCCACCTCGGCGAGGACGACGTCGGGGCCGGTCCCTTCCAGGCCCGAAGCGCTCTGGGCGGAGCGTGCGCGGCTGGCGGATTGGGCGGCGGTGGCGCGGGATTCCCATTCGGTGCGGGAGATCGGTGGGGTGACGTCGGGGGTGATACGCGGCTCGCGTTCGACCACGGGTGGGCTGGTGAAGAGCGTCGCGTGGGGCGCCTCGACGCCGCCGGCGGAGGCGAGGAGCTCGGCATTGCTGGCGTGGCGGCGGTTGCCGGAGCGGTGCAGGGAGACGACCAGGTGATCGCGTGCGCGGGTGGCGGCGACGTACAGGAGGCGTCGGCGTTCGTAGTCGTCCATCTGCTCGTCGACCGGCTGGACGAGGTCGAAGTCCTCGGTCTGCACGGATGATTTGAGCTTGACGGCGTACCCGCCGTCCGGTGGCCAGAGGACTTGGACACCGCGCTGCCGGTTGGGCGCCGCGGTCATACCGGACAGGATGACGATCGGGAACTCCAGACCCTTCGCGGCGTGGATCGTCATCACGCGTACGGCGTCCGCGTCGGTCTCGGGCAGGACGGCCTCGGCCACGCGTGAGGTTTCCTCACCTTGGTGGGCGGCCCAGGCCAGGTACGAGCGCAGGCCGCCGTGCTCGACCTCGGACCAGGCGCGGGCCTGGTCGACGACGAACCGGATCCGGCGCCACGCGTCGCGGGCCCGTGGGCCGATTGCTGCGACTTCGAGCATGCGGCGGTCGGCGACGATCTTCGCGAGGACTTCGCTCGGGGTGAGCCAGCGGGCGGCTTTGTAGGTGCTCCACAGCCAGGCGATCGCCTCGCCGACCGGGTGGGTCACGAGCGAGTCCGGGATGGGCGCGGCCAGGTTGAACGTGCCGCCGGAGCGTTTCCAGACGAAGAGGTCGTCGTCGCCGCAACCGAACAATGGTGAGCGCAGGGTGGTGACGAGGGCGAGTTGGTCGCTCGGATCGCCGAGGGCGCGGGCGCAGGCGAGGAGGTCGCGGACTTCGGCGGTCTGGTAGACGAGGGAGCTGGCCTCGGCGCGGTACGGGATGTCGGCGCGGTCGAGGGCGTCCTCGAGGAACGGGAGCGACGTACGCGCGGGGACCAGGACGGCGATGTCGCCGGCTTCCGCGGGTCGCCAGTTGCCGGTGCGGTCGTCGTACACCTGCCAGTCGTCGCGCAGCGCCTGCTCGACGACAGCCGCGACGTCACGCGCCTCGCGTTCCCGGAGGACGGAGGCTTGCGCGCGGGGGAGGTCGTTGTGCGGCTCGGCGCCGAGGACGGTGACACTCGGACCGGAGGCGGTCTCGTCGTAAGGCTCGGGGGACTGCGGCACGACGGCGGACGCGGAGTCGTCACCGTGGCGCCGGAACGGCAGAACCGTGGCGAGGTCGCCGACCCGGCCGCCGGAGGAACCCGAGTCGCCCGAGGATGAGTCAGCGCTGTCGGTTGGGGAGTCCGGGGTGGTTGGTGAGGCAGATGCCGCAGGGTCGTCCGGCGAGACGAGGTCGTCGAAGAGCGTGAGGTCGTCGTCGGAGTCGTCGAGGAAGGAGAGCTGGTCGCCGCGCACCGCGGCGGTGGTGCTGGTGTGCGACGAGTCCGGGGTGGCGGCGGGTGGGGTTTGGGTGGGGGAGGTCGAGCGTTCGGTGGAGGGGGTGGGGTTGGTGGGGCCGGTGCGGTGGGGGGAGAGGGATTGGTAGGAGGGTTGGGCGGATTCTTGGGGTTGGATCAGGGTTTCGAAGACGGTGTTGATCCAGCGGAGGATGGGTGCGACGGTGCGGAAGTTGGTGGTGAGGGCGACGGTTTCGCCGAGGAGGTGCTGGGCGGTGAGGTACGTCGCGATGTTGGCGCGGCGGAAGCGGTAGATCGACTGTTTGGGGTCGCCGACGACGAACAGGCGGCCTTCCGGGACTTCGACGTCGCGCCAGTCCTCGGCTTCTGCCTCGGCGCCACCCGCGATCCGGACGGCGAGCTCGATCTGGATCGGGTCGGTGTCCTGGAACTCGTCCAGCAGGAGCCGCTCGAAGCGTTCCTGCAGGGCTGCGCGGACAGCCGGGTTCCTGCGCAGGAGGTCGCGGGCGAGAACCAGGAGGTCGTGGAACTCCAGGCGCCCCTCCTCACGGCGGATCCGGGCCGATTCCAGCACGCGCTCGGCGATCCAGTGTGAAAGGTGCCGAAGGCAAGCATCCAGGAGCAGCTCGACCAGCGAACCGGCGACCTCGACCACCTCGGTGCAGTCGCCGCGGACCCGGTTGATGTCCGGCCAGTTCTCCTTGCGTCCGATCCGGCCGACCTTCAGACCGCGCAACGTCTGCAGGATCGCCAGCTGCGTCTCCTGGTCGGTCGCGGCGTCCAGCATCACCCCCAGCTCGCGGATCTGCGCGACCTTCGGCAACAGCCGGTCCTCGGGATCCAGGCACGACTCGGCCACTCCACCGATCTGCGCCGCCGCCGCAACCAGCCCGGCCAGATCCGGCATCGCCACCAGCTCGGGTGGATCCACCAGGACGCGTTCGGCGATCAGGTCCCAGTCGTTCCCGAACAGTCGTGCCAGCGACCGCAGGTGTTTCAGCTCGACCCCGACCGCCATCGCAAGCAGCAGCGGCTCCGCGATCGAGTCGTCGTCCAGCAGCAGCTGCTGCAGCTCGGCCCAGCGCTCCTCGAAGGCGACTGACGAACCCACCTCGTCCAGGACGTCGATGAGCGGTGGCAGGCCGGCTTCGATCGGATGGGCGAGCAGGATCTGCTGGGCGAAGGCGTGCAGAGTACCGATCGAGGCCGAGTCGAGGTCGTCCAACGCTGCATCGGCGAGGTGGCCGGCGGGGCCCTTCCGAGCCCTCTCGAACTCGACCCGCAACCGATCGCGCAGCTCGGCCCCGGCCTTCTCGGTGAAGGTGACGGCGGCGATCGTGCGCAGTGGTACGCCGTCGCGCAGCACGAGTGTGGTCACGCGGTCGACCAGAGCATGCGTCTTGCCGGACCCGGCGCCGGCCTCGACAAACAGCGTGGAGTCGGTGTCGGATCGGATCCGGTCCCGGGCCGGTCCGTCCAGCAGTTGCTCAGTCATCGCCGGCCCCCTCCGAAGAGGACGACTCCAAGGCGGTCGGATCGATCAACCGGACCAACCTCTCCAGCGTCGGGTCGTGCCGCTTGCGATCCCACCGCGCCCGCACCTCGCTGTGCCCGAGCCCGTCCGGGTTGCAGTACAGGCACTGCACCCACAGGAAGTCCGGCACCTCGGGCGCCTTCGGTGGGAAGAATCCGGCCGCGATCGACGACACGATCACGTCGAGCGTGTCGACGTACCGGGCCTCGACCTCGGGGGTCAGCGGCACCGGGATCCGTTTCCCGCCGCGCCGGACGAACCAGTACGACGCCTCGACCGGTGTGGACTGCTCTCCCAACCGGGCCCGCGCCGCGTACGCGTACACCGGCAGCTGCAGCTTCGTCCCGCCTGCCACGGGATCCGACTCGATCGCCTCGTACCGCGAGAATCCACCGGTCTTCACGTCCGTCACATAGATCGTCCCGTCCGCGCCGAGATCGACCTTGTCGGCCGATCCCCGCAGCAGCACCCGCCCGGACGGCACCGGGATCTCCACCGGCGGCTCGCCGTCGAACCCGAACCGCAGCTCGCTCGCCACCACGGAGGCGTCCCGCTCCACCCGCCACCGATCGTCGTCGGTCAGCAGCACCATCAGGTCACCGAGGATCCGCAACCGCTCCCGCTGCCACAACCGCGGATGCCCGGTCAGACCCTCCGCCTCGAACTGGTCCGAGAGATCCGCCCCGATCGCGAGCAGCAGCGACCGCTGCTCCTCCGTCCAGGGCTCGCCGTACCCGGGCAGCGAACCGGCCAATCGCGACACGAAGGCATCGAGGCTGTTGTGGATCAGGTTCCCCACCTGCAACGGCGAGATCACCAGCAGGTCCTCCGGCGCCTCGAGCGGCTCCACCTGAAGCAACCGCTCGACGAAATACGCGTGCGGACAGGTCGCGTACGCCTCCAACGACGTCGGTGAGGCGATCCGTTCCTCGACGGCGTACTCCGGCAGACCCGGCACCCCCGACAGGTCCCCGTCGAACCGCGTGAACGCATTGCTCCCACGCCCGCGCAACAACTCCCGCGCACGCACGAGCACCTCGTCGTTCACCCACAACCGGGCCGCCGCGGCGCGGACCTGCCACTCCTGCTCCGTCGCCGGCATGGTTGCCGTCGTCAACGATCCTGCGTACGACGCCGACGTCCGCAGCCGCTCGCCGTACTTGTCCCACTGCGTCGCGGGCAGCCCGTGATCGCCCGTCAGCTCTCGCAACGACCCCAGCAACCAGCGCGTCGGCAACCGGCGCGACGATCGACGCAGGTCGCCGCGCGGGAACGACGCCACCACCTTCCGCGACCCGGCCGAGAACGCGACCAGCAGATGCCGTTGCTTCTCGTCGAGCCGATCCCGGAACGACGCCAGCTCCGGCGCGGCCGCCTCGCGGACGCGATGGGGCAGCAGCGCATCCTCGTGGACGCGCCCCGGATACAGGTCCTCGGAGAGGCCGACGACATACACGATGTCCGCCGACAACCCGATGCTCGCCGACAGCGGCGCCACCAGCACACCGGTGCCGAATGTTCCGACCCGGGGGAGTGACTGCTGCAGCTCCAGATCGAGCACGTCGCGCAGCACGGCGAGGCCGGCCGGCGTCCCGAGCTCGTCCAACGTGGACAGGCCCTTCAGCGAGCTCTCGACCGCGGCTGCGGCGTACTGCTCCTCGATCGGCAAGGACGAATAGTCGCCGAGCAGATCATGGAAGAGCTGAAGGACTCCGCCGGCAAGCTCGGACCAGGTCTCCAGCAACGCCAGGGCACCCAACCGGCGGCGGAGCTCGGAAGCGAATGCGTGCAACCGCTCGGCCATCGAGGCGTTGTACTGCGCGCGCCGGACCGCGGCGGGGCGTGGATCCTCGGCGGCCTCTTCCTGATCAGCGGTACGCCGCTCGGACTCGGCGTACCGAGCGAGCCGGGTATCCCAGTCGTCGCCGCGCACCACACCGGCGGCCCGGGACATCCGCTCCCACTGCGGCACCGGGATCCGCTTGCCGGTGAAGTCGCGCGTCGGCGCATTGGCCAGCGCACGGAACACATCCGCGCGCGGCAGATCCTGATCGATGAGCGCGAGCACCTCGAGGAGGGTCCGCGCGATGGCGCGCTCGTGCACCGGTCGCGTGCCGGGTCCGTTGACCTCGATCCGAGCGGCACCGAGGTGCTCGTGCAGCAACCGCGCGTACGGCGAGGCGGCCGAGTACAGCACCGCGATCCGGTGCGCCGGGGTGTGATCGAGCGCCTCGACCACATCGCGGACGACACACCGCACCTCGTCGTCGGCGTCGGACGCGTTGAGGATCTCGGTGGCGACCGGGTAGTTCTTCGAGATCGACGACGGCAGGTCGATACCGATGCGCTCGAGCGACCGCCGGACGGCGCGGTCGGCTCGCCGTACGTCGGTCAGACCCACGATCACCGTGAGATCGGCCGCGGCCGTGCCGAGCGCCTCGACGAAGGCTGCCTCGGACTGGGTGAGCTCCTGCGGAAGAAAGAGGACGAGCGCACCGAGCTCGCCGACAACAGCGGGCGAGGCCGCGAGGCGCGTGGCGGCGGCCCGCAACAGATCCGTCTCGTCATACCAGTCCGCGGCGAGCTCGGTGGTGACGTGGCGGTGCAGGCGAACGAGGTCCGGGCCGAGCGTGGAGGCGTGCGTGACCTTCTCGAGCGCGGGGTCGGTGAGGTCGCGGAGCTCGCGATGGGCTGAGGCAAGCGCTTGGATGGTCGACGGATGCTCGGCGACCTCCTCGAAGATGCCCGGTGCCTTCGACAGCGCCGTCCGCCAGGTCGCCGCGACGATCGGCCGGGTCGCGGGCCGGCGCGGGGACAGGACGCCCGCGGCGAGTTGCTCGGCCAGTCGCTCCAACGTCGCCAGGTAGAGGCCGGCGACGCCGCTACGGGCGAGGTGGCGGCGGGCGATGACGCCGGCCAGGTTGTTGGGCAGCAGCAGCGTGACAGGGGTCATCGGATCGTCCGCCTTCAGCCGCGCGACCACGGCCTCCAGGCACTCGAGCGCGGCCGCTCCGTACGCCGTGCTCTCGATCCGGGTGCTACTCACCACAACCCCCGATGCTCGACTGTCACCGCAGACGGTAAACCCTGCCACGGACAGAAAGGTGACGGGGCGCGAAACGCCAAGGTTTCTGCAGGCCAGGCGATCCGCTCCCACAATGAAGAAATGACCAGGGAGACGACGATCGCGCGGGTGTTGCTCGTGCTCGTCTTCGCGCCGGCCGGCGGCCTGTTCGGCAAGGCCGTGGCCGAGGCCGCGCAGAGCCGCGCGTGGTGGCCGTGGCTGGTCGCGGCACTGGTCTGGCTGGTGCTCTCGGGACTGATCGCGATGGCGGTGTCGAACCATCTCGACGAGCACAGATAATGCTTCGATGGTCGCTGCGGTGCATCACGTCGAGATCTGGGTCCCGGACCTGTCCCGGGCCCAGGAAAGCTGGGGCTGGGTCCTCAATCGGCTGGGTTGGAAGGACGGTGACGGCTGGCCCGGCGGGATGACCTGGGCGGCTCCCGACGGCAGCTATGTCGTGGTCGAGCAGAGCCCGGCGATGTCGGCCGGCGAGCACGACCGGCTGCGGCCCGGAATGAACCATCTCGCCCTGAACGGGGCCGGCCGGGCCGAGGTCGACGCGATCGTCGCGGAGGCGGGCCGGCACGGCTGGACGCTGATGTTCGCCGACCGGCACCCGTACGCCGGCGGCCCGCAGCATTACGCCGCCTTCCTGCAGAACACCGACGGCTACGAACTCGAGATCGTCGCTCCCGACTAGTAGGTGAGACTACTGATGCCTGGAGTGACGCTTGGGACTACCGGTGTGACATGGTTACACCAGGCAATTTGATAGTCGCGGGGCAAGTGTGGAAGGACGGTGCTCGTGACGGAGAAGCCTGACGGGGGAAGTACGCCCGGATCGGCTTCGCGCTCCGCGCCAGCGACCGAAGCACCGGAGCTCCTGGAAGCGCGGATCCGGGGTCTCCAGCATGCGCTCGGGCAGCTGCTGGACAACGCACACCGGCTGACGTACGCCGAGCATCAGCGGGCCGTGCAGCTGCATCGTCAACTGCAGGAGCAGACCGCGATCGCCCGGCGCGAGTCGCGCTCGCTCGTCGACGCCAAGACCGCGGAGGTGCTGTCCACCGCCGAGCCGAAGGCCCGCCTGCTCGCGGACCGGCTCGCGCCCGGTCTGGCCGCGATCCCGCCGAACGACGCCCGCTGGCGTTCGCGTCAACTGGTCGGCGCGGGAGTCTCGTCGTACGTGCGGGTCGGTGAGCTGGAGGGCGGTACGCCGGTCGTCGCGCCGCTGCTGCGGACGAACGGCTGGAAGGTGACCGCGGATCGCAACGAGTTCGCCCGCAGACTCCTGCAGAGTGTGGCGTTGCGGTTGGTCGCCGCCGCCGAACCCTTCCGGCTCAGGATCGACGCGTACGACCCGCGGCTGACCGGCATGATGGGCCTGCTCGGTCACCTGACCACGAAGTATCCGCAATTGGTGCCTAGGGCAACACATACCGCGGAGCAGCTGCACGCCGTGCTGTCCGGGCTGGTCGACGTCTCGTCGCTGCGGGCCAGCCGGCAGGCACAGCTCGGGCACGAGCGGTTCGAGGATCTGATCCGGGAGACCGGGCGGGTGACCGAGCCGTATCGGCTGGTCATCCTGTTCGACTACCCGGCCGGCATCGACACACTCGCCCAGCGCGACCTGCTCCGGCTGGCCGCGACCGCCGGCCGGCGCGGCATCTGCTTCCTGGTCCATCACGACCCGTCGACGTCCGCCGAGCTGGACGTCGACACCAAACAGTTGCTCGATCTCCTCAATCCGGTTGCCATCACCAACGAAAGGGTCGAGGTCGCGCAACTGCCCGGCGTCCCCGCGAAGCTGGATCCGCCGTTCGACGCGAACATTGCCGCCGGCATCTGTGACGTGGTGGCCGAGCTCGCGGAGATCGCCGTCCTCCCGACCATCGACTTCGAGCGGACCCTGCCGGACCGCTCGACCTGGTGGCAACCGGTCACGGACGAGATCGGCACGGTGATCGGGTACGACGATCGCACGCCGGCGCTGGTGCGGTTGCGCAGCGGCAACCCGGCCCTCCCGCACGTCCTCGTCGGCGGCGCCGTCGGTCAGGGCAAGTCGAACCTGCTGCTCGTGATGATCCACGGTCTCGCCGCGCGCTACGACCCGGCGGATCTGGAGATGTACCTGCTCGACTTCAAGCACGGTGTCGAGTTCTCCGCGCTCGGTCCCGCGGGCGAGCGCGAGCATTGGCTGCCGCAGGTGCGCGTGCTCGGTGTGCACAGCGATCGCGCGTTCGGTCTCGCCGTACTGCGTCATCTGTCGGACGAACTGGCGCGGCGCAGCGAGATCTTCAAGTCGCACGGCAACGTCGCGGACATCGCGGAGCTTGCCCCCGGCCCCGATCGGCCGCCGCGGATCCTGGTCGTGCTGGACGAGTTCCAGGTGCTGCTCGAGGACGACGACGAGCTCGCGGACGAGGCGGCCAAGCTGCTCGAGCGGTTGGTCCGGCTGGGACGCGCGTACGGCGTGCACGTCGTACTGGCGACGCAGACGATCGAGGGCGTCAAGCGGCTGGCGACGCGGCGGGACTCGATCTTCGGCCAGGTGCCGTACCGGATCGCGCTCAAGACGACGCCGGCCGACTCGCAGGCGATCCTGCGAAGCGGGAACACGGCGGCGGCCGAGCTGCAGTTCCGCGGCGAAGCGGTGCTGAACGCGAACTTCGGCTCGCCGGACGACAACCAGCATGTGCTGGTCAGCTTCGCGGACAAGGCGGTGCTGGACTCGCTACGGCGTGAGTTGTGGCAGCGCGCGGGCACGGCGGTTCACCCGCCGCGGATCTTCCATCTGGCCGAGCCCGCCCGGTTGACGGACACGGCGGCCGCGGTGAGGCCCGAGCTGGGGCGGCCGTGGACCGGGTTGCCGATCGCGGTGACGGAGGAGCCGGTGCAGGTCGAAGTACGGCCCGAGCCGGGTGCCGGCGTACTCGTGCTCGGTGACGGTCCGGTCGACGCACTCGGCGTACTGAGCGGGCTCGCGTTGTCCACGGCGGCCGCGGCTGTGGATCCACCGCGGTTCGTGTTCCTGGACGGGACGGACTCGTCGCCGAGTGTTGCTGAAGGCAAGGATGCGCTGGTGCAGGCCTTGCGGCAGCTCGGGTGCGACGTCGAGACGGTCGACAAGCACGCCGACATCGTGCCGCGGCTGTTCTCGCTGCGGGACTCGGTGCGCAATGGGCACGTGGGTGAGACCTATCTGCTCGGGTTCGGGTTCCATGGCGTGCCTCGGATGCAGCTTCATGCGGAGGGGTTCTTCGAGAGCCCGGCGAACGCGCTGCAGGACATCGTGCGTGACGGGCCCGCGCAGGGGCTCATCACCTTTGGGTGGTGGAACCGGCTGCACGTGTGCACCGAGCACCTTGGATACGGGCGTGCGAACGTGGCGACTCATCTGTTTCTCCGGCACCCGCAGGACGGCGTACGCGCGGTGGCCGGCCCGCTCGTCCGGTGGGCTTCGGAGCCACACCGCGGCCTGCTGTGGGACGGCCTGCACCCCGAGGCACAGGTCGTCGTACCGTTTGCCGCACTGCGATCCGACGAGGTGGATCGCGCGGTGGAATTGGTACGGCGATGAAAACGGAAGCACAGGAGTGGGCTGAGTACGCGCGGGCGCTGCGGACGGTCGCGGGAGCTCGTGCGGACGCGCAGCAGGCGCAGGACCGGCTGACGGCACACAAGTCGAAGGCTGAGGCCACTGCGATGGCGGAGGCCGACGCCATGGCCGAGCGCGGGCGGCAGTTGGAGCTCCGGCTGAACGCACTGGCCGAGAAGGCTGCTGCCTCTCTTCAACGAGCCGGACTGCCCGCGGAGGGGAAGCGGGCGAACCATGCGCTGCCTGAGATCCGCGCACTGAACGACATCGAGACCGTCGCGGCCGGGATCACCAAACAGCTCAGTGACACCGTTGAGCAGTTGGAGGAGGTCCGCGCTGCGGCTCGGGCCGAGCAGGAGCGACGGAAGCGGCGTACCATCAGCGCGGCCTTGATGCTGATCGGGTTCGTGGTGGTGTGGGTGGTGACCGGGTCGTTCCTGGCCGGAGTGGAGGCGGCCGCGATCGCCGCCGTCACGATGCTGGCCGCGTCGCGGGCGCTCGGCCTGCCGCGGCTGCCCGGCGCGCGGTGGTGGGGCTGGGGTGGTGCGGCCGCGGTCGTCGTCGCGATGGCGGCTGGTCTGCCGTGGTGGCTCGCGATCGCCGTACCGGTGATCGTGTCCGGTACGGCGATCGTGCTGCCGAAGAAGCGCAACTAGTTTGGGAGTGGGTTAGGTGTCCGACGTACAGCGGCTCAAGGAACAGCTGCACCAGGTGTCGATGGAGGCCAAGCAGGCAGCGGGGGGCCTGGCCGGGTTCAAGCTGCGGTTCACCCAGCACAGTCAGCTGGTGGAGAGCCTGATCGCCGGTACGGCGACCGGCGTCGACCGGGACATCACGGAGATCCTGGACGCGGCCGGCAAAGCGGTCGAACAGGCCGCCGAGGCGCTGGAGATCGCGTCGGCCGGATGCAAGAGCTACGCCGATCAGATCTGACCGGTCGTGCCGTCTGAGCTGCAACGGGTCGCTCGGGGCCTGGTGGACTGCCTCGACGAGGTGCCTGCCGTGGTTGCCCATCTGCAACGCACCGCCGCCCGCTGCCGCGAGAACGCCCAAGTTGCCCTTTTGGCCTCCCAGGGCCGGGCAACCGCCGCCGCTCAGCAACTGGACGCGGCGGCCCGCGCCTGCGAGGCCGCCGCCCACTACCTGTCCCTGGCACCACCGAAGGCCCGGGCCTGGGCCGAACACCTGATCGGCGACGGCTCCACCACCAGCCGCCCGTCAGCCAACTCCGCCGACCGCAACAAGACCACCGGCGGCACCGGCGACATCGCCGAACGAGACTCCCAAGGCCGCACCAAACGCCTCACCGCCACCTTCGAGGACCTCGAAGTTGCGCAAGACAACGAACCGCCTCTCATCACGGTCGCCCGCAAAGCCTTCGAAAGGTTCCGCAAGACCCAAGAAAAGGACGAGGAAGACCGCGACCTCCCCGAGGAACCACTCGAGGTAGAGATCACCGTCACAGAGTCCGGCGAGATCGAGTTCGACGAACGAGACGAGAAGGAGGACGAGAAGCGCAACGACCACCTCCGCCAAGACTTCGCAGTCGAAGTAGACCTCACCGAGCCCGTGAAAACCCTCCTGGCGGCCATGGCCGAATCCGCCGACCAGGAGTGGCACCACGCCACCCTCACCATCACCACCGACCGCGTAGAAGCCACCTTCGACTACCCGACCAACCTCCCCGAAACCCCAATAGTCGACATCGACCTCCCAGCCCTAGCCAAACCCAACTTCGACCCGGCCTTCGACCTCCGCCCTCTCGAGGTCGACTTCGCCCCAGGCGTCCATGACCCGCACCAAGATTTCCTGCCGAAGGAGCGCAAGATCGCCGTCCGTCTCGAACGCGAAGGCTGGCGAATCGACGCCCGCCCCAGGGTCGACACCATCGAGGGACACAAGAATCCGGACACCATGGTTCGGAAGAGCCGCGATGACGAGGGCGCGATCGTCGAGTTCAAGACGCAGGACAAAGGTTCGTCGAATGCGGTGAAACGCAGCATGCTGAAGGCCAGCGGCCAGGCACTGAAGGCAGCCGGCGACCCGGCGGCGAAACGTGAAGTTGTGATCGACGGCAGGCGGGTTGGACTGACCGAGGAGACTGCGCTGCGTTCGTTCCGCAGGGCCCGCGGACAGCCAGGTTCCGTCGTAGCAGAGGTGGTACATGTCATCCTCGGTGACGGACGGTTGGTCACCTTTACCAAGGAGCAGTGATGTCGACCGACGACAACATCTTTCTGGCCGCGAGTACGCCGCTCGAGGAGGTTGCCGGGTGGCTGAGCGAAGCACTCGGGCTCGAGCGGGTCGAGGATCCTGAGCTGAGGGACGGTGCCTACCTGTTCCGGGGGCGGGCCCGGACCGTCGACGGTGATGTCTACTTCTTGATCGAGCCGAATGTATACGGAGAGGTGGATCCCGCGCCGGAGGACGTCTCGGCGATTGATCGCTATCAGGGTGTGGTTGATATCCGCTACGCGGGCAAGAAGAACGAGGAGCTGCAGGAACGGGAGGCGCGCGCGGTCTTCGACGACTTGGCCGACCGTCGGCCGGACGTGGCAATGGTCCTGAGCCACAACATGTCCCTGATGACCGCGGCGTACCTGCCCGGGGTCGGCGTACACGCGTTTCCACCTGGTACGAGCCTCGACGAACCGGACGAGGAAAACTGGCGCCCTTGGATCGTCACATGAGGCCGAGCGGCTGATGTCGGTCGCCTGACCTCCCGATGCTGCTTGTGAGTCTTGGCGACGGACGATTGATGACTTATGTCAGGGAGTCTTGATGGCCGGTAGCGATGAGATCTTTTTGGCGCTGGACGAACCGCTGGACGTAGCGGCAGCGCGAGTGGCCGGCGTGCTGGGGCTGGAGTTCAACGGCGATCTGCGGGCCGAGACGGGGGAGTTGCAGTACAAGGTCCCTGCGCGGACGTTCGACGGAGTCATCGGTGTCTACATGGCCTGAACGGGTTCCAGCCCGAGCCCGACGAGGTCCAGGCGATGGACGGGTACTCCGTCGTTGTCGACGTCCAGTCCCGTCAGCGGAAGGACGCGCAGGCGGACGAGACTCGGTTGGCCTTCGAATCGCTGGTCCACGCACTCGCCGGCGTGCCCGCGCTCCTGTCCCACAACGTCGAGATGCTCGTCGGCCCATCTACCGGGTCGCGGCACCCACACCTTCGACCCCGGCACCACCCTCGATGACCCAGACCTCGACACCTGGCGGCCCTGGGTCGTCGGCCAGTGAGTGTCAAGGAACGTTGGGTCGTAACAGTGCCGGGCTGACCGGTTCGGCTCATGACGACCTCGCCCCCGGAGGTACTGCCGACCCGCCGCCTCCCCTTTGAGGGGTCAACCCCTTGGCGTGTGGGTTGCGGAACCGAAATTTGCCTCCGCAACCCACCGCCTGCGGGGTCGGCCCCTCAAAGGTCGCAGGCGCAGGCCTGCCGGGCGTTCGCACACCCACCGTCGCGCAGGCCAACCGACTGCGGAGAATTCTGAGGAAATCGCGTCATGAAGGGGTGAGGGGGACGTCACTACCTGTGAACGCAATCCCACAGGGAAGTGGATGTGATTGACGTGAAGGGTTGTTCTTCGAGGTTGCTAATGGGAACTGGCTCGACCGGGCGTCGGGTGCATTGAGATGGCCGGCAACGCTGATGGTGAGCCTCCCTCTGCTGCGGTCAGGGCTGTTGAACGTCGCCAAGCGGGCCCGGAGCGGTCGCTTCCGGGCGAGCGGCTCTGGGAGGTAGCGCCGAAATGAGTCCTCGTCGCTTCCGGCTGATCCGCCATCATGACGTCTCCGGTGTCAGTGGCACCGGTCCGGTCGCCGAGGGCGTGCAGTTCACCGACGGGGCGGTCGCGCTCCGCTGGTACGGCGACTATCCGACCACGACCGTCTGGGACGGGATCGACTCTGTCGTCGCCATCCACGGTCACGGCGGGGCCACCGAGGTCGAGTGGATCGACCCGGACCCGGGTCCCGATCCCGACCTGACACTGCCACCCCGCGAAGCCCTCCCACCCCGACCGTGGCCGGATCTGTACTCCGCCCCCGAGCCACAGGATCCCGACCCCCTGCACAGCGACCGTGAACTCGGTTCGTACGGCGGTGCGCCGCCGGCCGGGTCGTCGTCGTACCGGGTGTTCCGCTGAGCCGGCCCGGGTCCGGCGCCGCGGACCCGGACTGATCGTGGGTGGCCGGTGCCGAACCTCCCTCACCGCGCCGGCCACCCACCTGCCCCGGGCCAGGTCTGATGGAGTCAGCTGTACTCCATGGTCTGGACCAGATCGAGGTTGTAGAACGCGCCCGGTCCGTCGCACAGTTCCATCATCTTGGCCGAGAACTCGGTCGTGTCGGCCCGCTGCGAGTTCGCCATCGCCTCGTCGTACGAGCTGAACTCGACGATCGCGAAGTAGCGACCCGGCTCGTCCCGGTCGGCGCAGGTGATCCCGCGGACCGGGGAGGGCCCGTCACCCTCGGCTGCGCGGTTCTTGCTGAACTGTTCCATCAGCGCCGCGATCTCGTCCGGCTTCGACGTCCGGTACTCGATGATCTGAACGAAACCAGCCATTTCTCCCCCTTGTCCATGGCACCGACTCCGAGGTGCCTCCTGCTGCCGACAGTGCGCCCGGATCGCCTGCGCCGCAAGGGGTCGGCGCTTACGGTGACGTGACGCTGGCGCGAGATCACCGCGCGTCGATTCTGCCCTCCGCAGAGGTGGCTGGGTTTTGCCGGCCGGGCCTGATTGGCTTGCCCGCATGGAGATTCTGATCCTCGGTGGGACAGCATGGCTCGGTCGCGAGATCACGACGCAGGCGTTGGCGCGCGGGCATTCCGTCACCTGCCTCGCCCGTGGTGAGAGTGGCGCGGTCGCGGACGGCGCCACGCTGATCGCCACCGATCGCAGCCGTCCGGATGCGTACGACGCTGTGCCCGAGCAGGACTGGGACGCGGTGTTCGAGGTGTCCTGGCAGCCGGGGTTCGTGCGCGGCGCGCTGGCGGCCTTCGGTGCGCGGGCCAAGCATTGGACGTACGTGTCGTCGGGCAACGCCTACGAGAAGTTCGACACGCCGGGTGCCGACGAGTCCGCCGTACTGCGGGAGCCGACGGAGCTGGACGTGGCCGAGCGGGAGCAGTACGGCGAGGCGAAGGTCGCCTGCGAACTGGCCTCGCGGGAGGTGGTCGGGAATCGGCTGGTGATCGCGCGGGCCGGGCTGATCGGTGGACCGGGGGACACGAGCGATCGGGCCGGGGCGTGGGTGGCGCGCGCGGCTCGGGCGCCGGAGGAGCCGCTGCTCGTGCCGGACACGCCTGAGCTGCCGACGTCCGTGATCGACGTCCGCGATCTCGCCGCCTGGTTGCTCGACTGCGCGACAGAAGGGCGGACCGGGACGTTCAATGCCGTCGGCCCGGTCGTGCCCTTCGGGGAGTGGATCGAGCTCGTGCGCGAGGTCGGCGGTCACACCGGACCGGTCGTGCTCGCGCCGCAGACATGGTTGGAGGAGCAGAAGGTCGAGCAGTACATGGGTCCGGACTCGTTGGCGATGTGGCTGACCGAGCCCGGGTACGAGGGCTGGTCGAGCCGCAGCGGCGCGGCAGCGCTCTCGGCCGGGCTCACGCATCGCTCGCGGCGACACTTCCTCGTCGACACGCTGGCCTGGGAGCGGGAGCTCGGCCTGGACCGGGAGCGCCGCGCCGGCCTGAGCCCCGCGAAGGAGCAGGAGTTGATCGAGTCGCTGCCGGAGTAGAGAGTGGGCGGATGCGGTTGGTGCTGATCTCGGACACTCATCTGCCGGTGCGGGCGAAGAAGCTGCCTGAGCCGGTCTGGGAAGCGGTCGAGCGCGCCGACGTGGTCATCCATGCCGGCGACTGGGTGAGCGTCGCGTTGCTGGACGAGTTGGAGTCTCGTGCGGCCCGGTTGGTCGGGTGCTGGGGCAACAACGACGGCCCGGAGTTGCGGGCGCGGCTGCCGGAGGTCGCGCGGGTGACGCTCGACGGGCTGTCGATCGCGGTCGTGCACGAGACCGGGCCGGCCAAGGGACGCGAGGAGCGCTGCGAGAAGGACTATCCGGACGTGGACCTGCTGGTGTTCGGCCACAGTCACATCCCGTGGGACACCACGGCCCCCGGTGGATTGCGGCTGCTGAACCCTGGGTCGCCGACAGATCGGCGCCGGCAGCCGTACTGCACCTACCAGACCGCGACGATCACCGCCGGCCGCCTGAAAGAAGTTGCCCTTCACAACCTTTGAGCTGGTTGCGGCCGACAACGACGCTCGGCCGGCCGTGCGGGACCATACGCCGTACCACCGAGTTACGGCGTACCCGCACGACCGGCCGAGCGTCGTGCCTGGGGTCAGGCGTTCGCTGCTTCCTTGGCCCGGGTCTTGAGCCGGTCGCGCACCTCTTCCGGCGTGTAGGCGCGACGCTTCCGCTCGCCTCGCGCGACCACCACGCCCGTCGCGGCCACGCCGACGAGCCCCGCAAGCCCTACCACCTTCCATACCTTCATGCGGTCTAACCTAGCGATGTGGACAGCCGGATTGCACTGGATGACGCTACGGAACTGACACGAACAGGTGACATTTGGCTGTTCCGTGGTGACAAAGCCGCTGATCGCGCCATCCAGCTGACGACGAACAGCCCGATCAATCACGTCGGCATGGCGATCGTGATCGAGGATCTGCCGCCGCTGATGTGGCACGCCGAGCTGGGCCGGTCGCTGCCGGACGTGTGGAGCGGCACGCACCACCGAGGTGTGCAGTTGCACGACCTGCGGGACGCGGTCCTGGTCTGGGCGCGCAAGTACGGCCAACGGGCCTGGCTGCGGCAGCTCGACCATCCCGTCACGCGGGAGATGGAGGACGCCGTACTGCGGACTGTCGCCCGGCTGGACGGTACGCCGTTCCCGTCGACGGCTCGCCTGGCGACGAGGTGGGTGCGGGGCCGGGTGCCGGCGTTCCGGCGCGGATCGCGGGAGCTCGAGCTGGAGTCGGCGTACTGCGCCGAGGTGGTCGCGGTGACGTACGAGGAGATGGGGTTGCTGCCCGGGCGGCGGCCCAACTGGTACGACCCGGGACGCTTCTGGAGCGGTGACGAACTCGAGTTGGCCGACGGCGCGCGGCTGGGCGACGAGATCGCGGTCGAGATCCCCGACGAGTGAGTCCGGGTCGGTGATGCCGATTCCTGACGGACGGGAACTGTCGGTGACGTGTGATTGGGTTGTTCCAGTCGGTCATCGAGCCGGAGGAGGCCGTGGATGTATGCAGTCATCGACACCGAGACGACCGGCCTGCTGCCGAGTCATCGGCATCGGGTGATCGAGGTCGCCGTCGTGCTGCTGGACGCCCGCGGGCAGGTCGAGCACGAATGGGTGACGCTGCTGAATCCGCAGCGCGATCTCGGTCCGCAGCACATCCACGGGATCCTGACCGCCGATGTACTCGCGGCGCCGGAGTTCGCGGATGTCGCGCGGCCGTTGGGTGAGCTGCTGGCGGGCCGGATGGTTGTCGGGCACAACGTCGAGTTCGATCTCGGGTTCCTGCGGGCGGAGTTCGCCCGGCTGGGAGTCGCCGTACCGCTGATCACCGAGCGGTCGATGTGCACGATGGCGTTGGCCGGTTATCTCTACCCGGGCGCGAAGCGGACGCTCGGTGCGTGTTGTGCGGCGGCGGGGATCTCGATCGAGGGGTGGCACTCGGCGCTGGCCGACACGCGGGCCACGGCCGAGCTGTTCGGCCAGTATCTGAAGGCGTTTCCGTCACCGCCGCCGTGGCAGTGGGCTTATGAGGAAGTCAGCCGATTGCGATGGCCGGCGTTGCCCTCGAGCAACGTCGCGCCGACCGTGCGGCCGGTGCATGCCGGCGGGCGGCACGGCTGGATGAGCAGGCTCGTCGATCAGTTGCCGCGCGTCCCCGAGCCGCCGCAGGCCGACTCGTATCTCGCGCTGCTCGACATGATCCTCGCCAATCGGGAGATCACCGCGGCGGACGCGGATCAGCTCGTCCAGGTCGCGACCGACCTCGGCCTGACGCGTTCGCAGGTGCACGACTTGCATCAGTACTACGTGTCCGCGCTGGCGGAGGTGTCGTGGGGCGGTGGCGAGATCACCGCGGATCAGCGGAGCGATCTCGACCAGGTGGCGGTGATGCTCGGGCGCCGGGCTTCCGATGTGGACGAGGCGCTGGTGCGGGCGAGCGGCGGGCGGTACGCCGTACCGGCGCGTCCTGGGGCGAGGGGGTTCCCACGGGGGAGCACGATGGTCTTCACCGGGGACATGGTCGAGCCACGCGAGGTTTGGTGGGACCGGGCGGTGGCGGCCGGGTTCGTGCCGCAGGAGGCGGTCCGCCCGGACACGACGTTCGTCGTGGCCGCCGACGTGGACAGCCTGTCGGTGAAGGCACGCGCCGCCCGTGAGCTGAACATCCCGATCATCTCCGCAGAAGACTTCCGCCGCTTCCTGCCCGCCGAAACCGAACGCAAGGCCGGCTAGCGGCCATCGGCCACCGGGCAGCGCGACCGCTGATGCGGCCCGTTAGGGTGCTCGGGTGGAGCTTGCGGAGTTGGGACGGCGGATCTACGCGACTGCTCATCTGACCGGGGAGTTCGTGTTGCGGTCGGGGCAGACGACCAGCGAGTACTTCGACAAGTACCGGTTCGAGGCGGATCCGGTGTTGCTGGATGCCGTGGCCGAGGCGATGGTGCCGCTGGTGTCGGCTGACACCGAGGTGCTGGCGGGGTTGGAGATGGGCGGGATCCCGGTCGTGACCGCGCTCGGCCGGCACACCGGGTTGCCGTGCGCGTTCGTCCGCAAGCAGGCCAAGCCCTACGGGACGCGCCGCCTGGCCGAGGGCGCCGAGACCGCGGGCCGGCGGGTCACGATCGTCGAGGACGTCGTCACCACCGGCGGCCAGATCGTGCTCTCCGCCACCGACCTCCGCGCTCTGGGTGCTCACATCACCGATGCCCTATGCGTCATCAATCGCAACGCGACCACCCCGGCCCCGCTGACCGAAGCCGGTCTGACACTGACCGCGCTGCTGACCCCAGAACACCTCGGCTAGCGCCGGCGCCACTCCTGCGGCGTCATGCCGTACGCCTGGCGGAACCGGCGGGTGAAGTGCGCGGCGTCGAGGAACCCCCAGTCGGCCGCGATCGAGGCGATGGGGCGGCGCCTGCTCGCCGGTTCGGCGAGCTGACGAGCGGCGCCCTTGAGACGCTCGCTGATCAGCCACTGCTCGAGGCTGAGGTGGTGCTCGGCGAACAGCTTGTAGAGGTAGCGGAGCGAGATGTTGTGCTCCGCCGCGATGCGGGTGGGACTGAGCTCTGGATCGGCGAGATGGCGGCGCGCGTACCAGGTGATGCGAGCGAACAGTACGTCGGTCATCGCCGGAGGCCGGGTGTCGCGATCCGCGGCCGAGGTCAGCAGGGCCCGGACGAGTTGCGTGGTGGCCGTGCCGACCAGATCGGCCGACGGTGTGCCGTGCAACGACTCGAGGATGCTCGGCAGCACCGTGAGATGGTGCAGCACGAGGTCGTAGAGCGGGCTGCTGGGCAATCGTCGAGCGGCCGCGCGGACCGATTCGACGCTCAGCCCGAGGTCGGCGTAGTCGATCTGGAAGGCCTGCGACGCACCATGCCCACTCCAGGCGAAGTCGTACGGCGCAGTCAGATCGACCAGCATCAGGTCGCCGGTGCGGACGCGCTGATCGACGTCACCCTGGCTGAAGACGCCGGCCCCGATCACCTGCACGGCGAGGGCCAGACGCTCCGGGCCTCCGATCCGGACGTGCTTCGGCGTCCGGACCAGGCGCATGCCGGATCCCTCGTTGCGGAACAGGTCCGGCGTGCCGAGTTGCCAGAAGTCCATCCTGGCGTGCACGTCGCCGTGGGGATCCTCGTGCTCGACGCGGGCCGGCACACTCGCCGACATCATCGCGGCGTAGAACGCCTCGGGCCGGTCCCGCCGCGGTAGCGCGGCGGTGTCGAGCAGCACGGCCATCCCCACCCCCTGGACTCTGGAATCTGGTGGGCGAACTGTGCAGACACAGCCCAGATCCGTGCAGGCACATCCTACGGAGCGCGCCGTACGGACAGCTACGGTTTCGGCCAACATCCCGGATGGAAGGGACGCGATCATGCCTGCTGACACCGTCGTACTGGTGCACGGATTCTGGGTGACGCCGCGGAGCTGGGAGCGCTGGATCACCCACTACGAGGCGCGCGGGTTCCGGGTGCTGGCGCCGGGCTACCCGGGGTTCGAAGTCGAGGTGGAAGCCCTCAACGCGGACCCGGACCCGATTCTGAAAGTGACCGTGCCGGCGATCATCGAGCACCTGGAGGCGGTGATCCGCGAACTGGACACGCCGCCGATCATCATCGGGCACTCGGCCGGCGGGGCGTTCACGCAGATCCTGCTCGACCACGGCTTCGGAGCCGCCGGAGTGGCGCTGAACTCGGCGCCCACCGAGGGTGTCCGGGTGGTGCCGTTCTCCCAGGTGAAGTCGACGTTCCCGGTACTGAAGAGCCCGGCGAACCGGCACAAGGCGATCCCGCTGTCGTACGACGAGTGGAAATACGCGTTCACGAACACGTTCGGCGAGGCGGAGGCCCGGGCGCTGTACGAGCGCTACGCGATCCCTGCGAACGGCGGGATCCTGTGGGGGAGCGTTCTGGCGAACTTCCAGCCCGGTCACCAGGACACCTGGGTCGATTACCACAACGACGCGCGTGCGCCGCTGCTGTTCGTGTCCGGCTCCGAGGACCACATCATGCCGCCGGAGATTCAGCGCTCCAACGCCAAGCATTACAAGTCCCAGACCATCACCGAGATCCGCGAGTACGACGGTTACGCGCATCTGCTGCCGGCGCAGGCTGGGTGGGAGAAGATCGCGGACGAGGTACTGGACTGGGCAGTGAAGCATTCGTGAGCCAGGCGCGCATCACCCACATCGGCGGCCCGACGACGTTGATCGAGGTCGACGGGTGGCGGCTGCTCACCGACCCGACGTTCGACCCGCCTGGGCGGCACTACAGCTTCGGCTGGGGTTCGGGCTCACGCAAACTGGCCGGGCCGGCGATCGCGGTTGACGAGCTGCCGCCGATCGACGCCGTACTGCTGACGCACGATCACCACGCCGACAATCTGGACGACGCCGGACGGGCTCTCCTGCCGAGGGTGGGCACCGTGGTCACCACCGCGGCTGGTGCTTCGCGGCTCGGCGGCGCGACGATCGGTCTGATGCCGTGGTCGGTTCACACGCTGCGGGAGCCTGGACGACCACCGCTCGAGATCACCGCGACGCCATGCCGGCATGGGCCGCCGCTCAGCCGCCGGATCACCGGCGACGTGATCGGCTTCGCGTTGCGCTGGCCGGGGCAGGAACACGGCGCGCTGTGGATCTCCGGGGACTCTGTGCTGTACGACGGGATCCGGCAGGTCGGCGGTCGATGCGAGGTCGGCACAGTGCTGCTGCACCTCGGCGCGGTGCAGTTCGGCATCAGCGGGCCGGTTCGGTACACGATGACCGGTCGCGACGGCGTGGAGCTGTGTTCGCTGCTGCGGCCGCGCACGGTCGTCCCGGTCCACTACGAGGGCTGGAGCCACTTCCGGCAAGGTCGCGCCGGCATCGAGTCGGCGTTCGCGTCGGCGAAGGCGGACCTCACCTGGCTGGAGATCGGGACGCCGGGAACCCTGCAGGTCTAGGGACCGGCGGCGTCACTCCGCGTCGTCGGTCTCGCGTTCGATCTCGAAGCGGAGTTGTTTGCCGGAGCGGATGCGTTCGATGGCGGCCAGGCAGGCCGCTTCGCTCATGTGGACGCCGATCTCGGCGAGTTTGTGGCGCAGCACGCGAGCGGCGTCCTCGGCCGACCGGGCACTGGTCTCGTTGATCGCCTCGATCGTGGTGGCGGTGAGCATCTCGCGGATGTCCGGGTGAACCTTGTGGATCTCGTGCGTGATTCTGAACTCGGTCATCGCGACTCGCTCTCTCTTTCGCCCCCGCGGGCCGGTTTTGCTCGACACCAGAGTAGTGTCCCGGCGCCCGTCCCGCGCGTCAGGTGAGCACGCGATTTACGAAAGCTTCAAGCCGTGTCGCGAGCCGCTCGGCGCGGACGTCGGGGGCGGCCGTTTCACCTTGTGGTACGTCGAGTTCGCGCAGGCCGCGGACGTAGAGCGAACAGGCCAGGTCCGCGCAGATGTACGTGCCGACCGTGTTGCCCGCGCGGCCGGCCGTGCCGGCCCGGCGGGCGGCGAACAGGGCGACGTCGGTGAGGTGGTGTGCGGTGTTGCACAGGTCGCACAGCCCGGCGCCGCGCCGCGGCGCACCCGAGGCCTGGGTGTTCACCGCGATCCCCGTCACGCCGGCCTCGCGCCGGACCACCAGATAGCCGCGGTTGGGCGCCTTCGGGTCGCGCCAGCCGAGGTAGTCCAGCGACTCCCAGGGGAGTTCGGTGAACCCGGGCGGCAGCGTCATCGCCTTGATCTGGCTCTTGGACGAGTTGACGAACGAGCGCCTGATCTCGTCCGCGCTGAGCGGTTCCACGACGGTCCCTCCGATCTTTCGACCACCTATGACACCCGGTGCCGTCCGGCCCCCGCAACCGAATAACCCGTTGCTGCAGGCAACGGTCGAGGCCCGGGCCGGCCCGCGGTCCGGGTCCACGGGCCGGATACGCCGTACCAGGGGTAGACATCTGACCGCGATAGGTGAAAGCTGGACTGTGAAAACTTCAACTACTCTCCCTGGAGGATTCCGGTATGTCCAACGAGTACGCCGCCCTGTCCGGTGACTACACGATCGACACGGCGCACAGCCGGGTCGGCTTCGTCGCCCGGCACGCGATGGTGACCAAGGTGCGGGGGTCGTTCGACGAGTTCGAGGGCTCGATCCACATCGACGGGGAGACCCCGGAGAAGTCGTCCGGGAAGGTGACGATCCAGGCCAAGAGCATCAACACGCGGAACAGTCAGCGCGACGACCACCTGCGCAGCAACGACTTCCTGGACATGGACAACCAGCCGGAGATCACGTTCGCGTCCACCGGCATCAAGCAGACCGGTGACGCGGACTTCGTGGTGTCCGGGGACCTGTCCATCCGTGGTGTCACGAAGCCGGTCGAGATCGCGTTCGAGTACACCGGCGCGGCGACCGACCCGTTCGGCAACCAGCGCGTCGGCCTCGAGGGCTCCGTGGTGATCAACCGCAAGGACTTCGGCGTCAGCTGGAACGCGGCGCTCGAGGGCGGCGGCGTCCTGGTCAGCGAGAAGGTCACCCTGGAGATCGAGGTCTCCGCGATCAAGAACAGCTGAGCTGTCGACAGATCCCGCGGCCGCCCGCCGGCGGCCGCGGGATCTTCTCGTCCACCGGCAAGCCCAACCGTCAGCGGTGCGTCGGGTTGTGGCAGTGCGATCACGATCAGGTGTGGTGGGGATTCCGGGGGGAGTGACCTGGGCAGACTCGGGGTGAGTGCCGGCTAGGTCGAGGGGTCCGCCGATGATCGACACGAGACTGAGGCGTTGGTTGCGTCCGTTGTTCGGGCGCCGCCGCGGCGTCCGGCGTACGCCGGAGCTGTTCCGGCCGCGTGGGACGAGTTCGCGGGTCAGCCGGCTGGCGGACCGGTACGACGCCGACGTGGATGCGGCGCTGCAGCGGCTGTGGCCGAAGGCACGGATCTACCACGATCGTGAGTTCACCCGGGACCGCGCCGATTTCCTGCTGGTCGTGCGCGGGCGCGGGGTGATGGTCGAGACCAAGGTGAAGAGCGATCCCGGAGTGTTCCGGGGGTCGACGTTGCCGCCGCTGCTGGATCGCTTGCAGCGGGACGGCAGGCGGCTGGTCGTCGTACTCAATCAAGGCGATCCGACGCCGGCCCGCGAACTGATCGCGAGCAGGCTCGGTGACAAGGGCTGCGTGGTCGTGTGGTCGGGTCCTGAGCACGACGCCGAGTTGCGTGGCGCGGTCGAGGGACTGCTGCAGCAGATGGTCCGCCACCGCTGACGGACGCAGCAGCGCGGAGAGCTGAACTCTCCGCGCTGCGGGGCTCCGGTCGCGAGGTGTGCCGGGTGGCGGCGATCCGGAGACGATGTGCGGCCAGCGGGAGTCAGCAGGCGTTGGGGGTGGTGGTGCCGCCGTCGACGACCCACCGGCCCTGCAGTGGCTGGACGCGCATCTGGTCCAGCCAGCGCGTCGGCGTGGAGGCGGGCAGGACGGCATGGCCCTTCGCGTTGACGGTGCGGGCTGCGGTGGTGTCGTAGCAGGCGCTGACGATGACGCCGTTCGACGCCAGGGTGCGTTTGGCCCACACGACTGTGGTGATGCCGGTGTTGTGGAGCTTCCTGGTGCGGTAGTACTTCGCCTGGACGCTGATCGCCTGGAACACCCTCGGCGTCATCACCGGCGCGAGCTGCTTGGTCTTGCTGCCGCCGCTGCGCATCATCTGGTCCAGCGCGACCCGGTAGTCGTAGTACGCGCGGACGACCGGGTCGTCGGCGCCGGCCGGGTCCGTCTGCCCGGCCACCTCGTCGGTGAGGGAGTGCTTGGACGCCTTCTTGGCACCGGGCGCCGAGGCGGCGACGCCGGACGCGGTGTCGGTGCCGCAGCCGGCGAGCAGCAAAACCGGGATCAGCGTGGCGATCACCGCCAGGTTTCGACTGCGCATGGTGTCCGAACCTCCTGTTGGACGCGGCATCGCCGCTCGCGCCGTCGGGCACCCCCGTTGTGCACTGCGAGCCGTGCACGCCATCCGGCACTGACCGTGTAACGTCAGAACACGGATCGTGGTCACTGTGACCTGGATCACAATCGACCCCCTACCGCGGTACTGCCCGCGACCTGGCTCCCTGGCCGGATGTGCCGGGCGCCGCTGATTCCTAGCCTCGATCTCAGGACTTGAGACCCGAGGAGAGATCATGACGGACACGCTGCACACCACACCGGACCGACCGCTATCCGGTCGGCCGGATGCGCGCCGGCACGGGCTGAGGCGTGTGGCACGGTCGATCGCGTACGACGCTCTGCTGGTGCCGGTCGGCGTACGGACGATGGCCGACGCGGTGCTGGGCGAGGCGCGGTCAGCAGTTCGGCGTTGGCGGAGGTTGGGGCGGCTGCTGGACCAGGAGGAGCCGGCGGCCGGAGAGTCGCCGGTCGGAGTGGGGCGGGTGTTCGGGTACGGGCTGCTCAGTTCGGTGCTGGGGCTGATGAGCTGGTTCCTGCTGATGCTCGCGGTGACGGCCGTGGTGCGCGGACCGTTCTACGGGTTCGTGGAGGACGGGCCGTTCGGGCCGGGGACGTGGGGCGGGCCGACGAAGGCGGGCGCCTGGGCGGTGCACGCGGCGGTATCGCTGCCGGCGATCGTAGTCTTCCTGCTCGCGTTGCGCGGGATCGCGTGGCTGCAGGCGGCGCTGGTTCAGGGGCTCGACGGGACGACGACCCGGCGGTGGGTGCTCCCGGCAACTATCGCGCTGACGGCCGGAGGACTCCTGTTCTTCTGGTCCTGGCTGCAGCAGCTGTGAACTAGGGTCCAACCGTGACAGGTGAGCTGGGGATGCCGAACGGGTGGCCGCGTGGGCGGTGGGCGTGGGTCGCCGGGCTCGCCGTCGCGGCGTTGCTGGTGCTGACCGTCATGGATCTGAGTCAGCACTACTACGTGTCGCTCGGCGCTGTCCTGGCGTTGGCGATGGCGCGAGCGCTCAGCCTGGGCCTGGCCTGGCTGCAACCACGGGCGGCGCTGGTCGTATCGCTTGCGACCACGGCGATCACGGCGGCGGTGACGACACCGATCAGCACGGACGAGCCGTGGCCGTGGGGGACCACCGCGGCGTTCGGGCAGTCGTTCGTCCTGGTGATCGTCGGTGTGCGCGGACTCGGACGCCGTGAGCTGGTGGGCTGGTGGGCCGCCACCCAGGTCGTGGGTATGGTGGCGACGGTCCTCGCACCCGACCGAGGTGGCTGGGCCGGCCTGGTCACGATGGCGGTGATGTCCGCGATCGCAGTGGTGGTCGGCGGTCTGATCCACTCGCGGTCGGAGACGAACCGGCAGCTGGCCGAGCAGGAGACGATCAGCCGGACCGAGCGAGCCGAGCGGTCGCGGCTGCAGGAGCGGGCCAGGATCGCCCGCGAGTTGCACGACGTCGTCGCGCATCACCTGTCGGTCGTGGTGGTCCGTGCGGACAGTGCACCGCATCGGTTGCCTGACGTGCGGGACGACGTACGCGCGGAGTTCGCCGAGATCGCCGATGCGGCGCGGGCGTCGCTGACGGAGATGCGGCAGGTGTTGCGGCTGTTGCGGGAGCCGGTGGAGCAGCCGCCGCTGGGGGAGTTGGGACCGCAGCCGGGGCTGGATCAGGTCGCGGAGCTGGTCGCGAGTACGCGTCGGGCCGGAGCGGATGTGCGGTTGGAGGCTGAGATGCCGACCGGACTCGATCCCGCGGTCGAGCTGACGGCGTACCGGGTCGTGCAGGAGGCGTTGAGCAACGCTGTCCGGCACGCGCCGGGATCCGTTGTGCGAGTGGAGGTTCAGCGGGTCGGCGATGCCCTCGAGGTGCAGGTAACCAATGGGGAGGCACGCGACGTGGTGCCGGCCGGTCAGGGGAGCGGGCACGGGTTGGTGGGGATGCGCGAGCGGGTTGCGCTCGTGGAGGGGACGGTGAACGCCGGTCCGACCCCCGAAGGCGGTTATCTGGTGGCGGTGTCGATACCGGTCGGGGCGGAGGTGGCGAGTGGCGATCACGGTGCTGGTGGTTGACGACCAGGAGATGGTGCGGGCCGGGTTCAGCGCGTTGCTGAATGCGCAGGCCGATCTCGAGGTCGTCGGACAGGCCGGCGACGGCGCCGAAGCGGTCGAACTGGCGGCCGAGCTGCACCCGGACGTGATCCTGATGGACGTGCGGATGCCGGTCATGGACGGCCTCGCCGCGACCCGCCGGATCCTCGCGACCGCAGCCTCCGGGGACTCGCCGCGCGTCGTCATGCTCACGACCTTCGACCTCGACGACTACGTGTACGCCGCACTCCGGGCCGGCGCGAGCGGCTTCCTGCTGAAGCACTCGACCCCCGACGAGCTGGCGGCGGCGGTCCGGATCGTCGCCGCCGGGGATGCGCTGCTGGCACCCTCGGTCACGCGCCGGCTGGTCGAGGATTTCGCCCGGGCCCAACCCGTCGTACCGATCACGCCGGTCCACCTCACACCGCGCGAGACCGACGTACTGCGGCTGGTCGCGCGGGGACTGTCCAACCGGCAGATCGCGGCTGAGCTCGTGCTGGCGGAGCAGACGGTGAAGACGCATGTCAGCAGCATCCTGACCAAGCTCGATCTGCGCGATCGAGCCCAGGCCGTGGTCTACGCCTACGAAGCGGGCGTTGTCGTCCCGGGTCCGCGACACTAGGGCGATGGACGTTCTGGAACGCGTGCGCGGCCTGTGCCTGGGGATGCCCGAGGCGACCGAGCGGCCGAGTCACGGCGAGCCGACCTGGTTCGTGCGCGACAGGAAGGTGTTCGTGATGTACGCCGATCAGCACCATGACGACCGGGTCGCGGTCTGGATGGCGGCGCCGCCCGGCGTCCAGGAGTCACTGGTCGCGGATGATCCCGAGCACTTCTTCCGGCCGCCGTACGTCGGTCATCGCGGCTGGCTCGGCGTCTACCTGGACGTCGAGGTCGACTGGGACCACTTCGAGGACCTGGTCGAGGGCGCGTACCGGCAGATCGCCCCCAAGACCCTGATCGCCCGCCTGGACGAGCTCTAACCCCACGTCGCCGTCGCGGGATCGACTCCGTGCGCGGCGGCGTTCGCGTACACGACATCGCGGAGCCAGGTGGTGAGCCCGGTCGCCATCGACTCGTAGTACGCCGTGTAGCCCGGGTCGGTGGAGAACAACCGGGCCAGGCAGGCGTGCATCGAGTGCGTGCAGTCGAAGTACTGCGCGAAGGACTCGCGATGCCGCTCGGCCAGCGCGTTCGCCTCGTCGGATCCCGGTACGACGCCCGCCCGGTGAGCCGCCGCGAGGGCGTCGTTGAGGGCAGTGGTCGCGGCGGCCACCTGCCGCCAGTCGTCCGGAGTGAGTCCCGCGGTGCGCTCGGCGTACTGCTGCCATTGCTTGGTGTCACCCCAGCGTTCCTCGGCCTCCTCGGCCCACTCGGGCTTCCAATCAGTGCCGAAGATCTCGACCTGCTCCTGCGGGGACAACTGGATCCCTGTCTTCGCGACCGCGAGCATCCGGTCGACCGCCTGGACCATGGACTGCAGGTGCGCGATCCGGTCGGTCAGCTGCGATCGCTGCCGGCGCAGGTGTTCGCGGGCGTCGGTGGACGGGTCGTCGAGGATCCGGCTGATGTCCGCGAGCGACAGCCCGAGCTCCCGATAGACGAGCACTCGGTGGATGCGCGCGACGTCATCGGCGGAGTAGACGCGGTAGCCGCCGGCCGTGCGATCGCTCGGGTGAACCAGGCCGATCGTGTCCCAGTGATGGAGTGTCCGCACGCTGACGCCAACCAGTTCCGCCGCCCGTCCGACGGGCAGGCTTCCGGAATCCGTCGGTGCACCCCGGCACGAGCTGCTCGCAGCGCTCGCCGAGCCGGCTGACGACCGACGCGAAGCTGAATTCGGTCATGCCCACGATGCTTCAGCCTCAGGTCGCGTGAGGGTCAAGTCAGTCGTTCAGCGGCACCGAGGTCTGAGGTAGCCGGGCGAGGTGCAGAGTCCAGGTGGCGGCGTGCTCAGGCGTGTCCCACTCCCATTCCTGGACCTGCTGCACGCTGCGGCGTCCGAAGATCGCCCGGAAGAGCTCGTACGACGAGGTCCGTGCGACCGCCGCCGGCCCCTCGGAGCCGGCCGAGTACGTGCCGTCCGGAGTGATGACCGTCAACGGGCCCGGCTCGTCGAGCATCCAGTCGAGGACGGCGAGCCAGACGTCAGCGGGCGGCCGGCCACTGCCGATCGCGCCGTGCAGATCGGCCTCATGTGCCCCGGTGTCCACCCACGGGTCGCAGACGAGCGGATGCGACGTCGTGCCGCTCACGATCAGCTGCTCGAGCTCCGGTCCGGTGGTGGCCCATTCGTCCAGGACGACGTCGATCGGCAGGTTGCGCCGGGTCTCCACCTGAACCGCGGTCCACGGCGGTCGTGGGGCGCCGGCGACGTTTCCCGCGACGAAGTCCGCCGCGACTCCGGTCAGATGCGACACGAGGTTGTGCACGCTCCACTGCGGGCAGGCGGGCACTTGCCGGTCGAGATCGGCCGGGCTGAGGCCGCGGACCGCTGCGCTCACTCGTTCCCGGCTTGCGTGGTACAGCTCCGCGCTGGTTTTCGCATCCATCACGCTTTCATTGGACCGGTAGGGTGACGCGGTGGGCAAGGGTGAAGCTGGACCGGTCGGGCAGAGGTTGGCGATCACGCTGGCGTTCGGCAGTTCGGCCGCCGTGATGGTGCTGGAGCTCGTCTCGCTGCGGCTGGTGGCGCCGTACATCGGGCTGACGCTGGAGACGAACACAGCGGTCATCGGAGTCGCGCTGGCCGCCATCGCGACCGGAGCCGCCCTCGGCGGACGGTTCGCGGACATGGTGCCGCCGAGCCGGACTCTGGGTCCGCTGATCCTCTTCGCCGGCGCGCTGGTGATGGTGATCCTCCCCGTCGTCCGCTGGACCGGTGAGGCCCTTCGGGATGACGCCAGCAACTACGTGTTCCTGGTGCTCGCGGTGACTCTGTTCGCACCGGCCGCATTGCTCGCGGCCGTGACGCCGATGGTGACGAAGCTACGGTTGGCGAGTCTGGCCCAGACCGGCACCGTGGTCGGCCGGTTGTCCGCCTATGCGACGGTCGGCGGGATCGTGGGCACGGTGCTGACCGGGTTCGTGTTCGTGGCGAAGACCCCGATCAGCACGATCGTGCTCACCCTCGGTGGGCTGCTGGTCGTCGCCGGGGCCGCGTTGACCGTCGTACTGCGAGGTGCTCGAGCGGCTGTGAAGCCGGTGGCGCTCGCTTTGGTCGGTGCCACGCTGACTCTGGTCGCTCCACGACCCTGTGAGGTCGAGACGGCATACCACTGCGCCCGGGTTGTCGCGGACCCCAATCGTGAGGGCGGACGGACGCTGTACCTGGACCAGCTCAGGCACTCGTACGTCGACCTGAACGACCCGACCTATCTGGAGTTCGACTACATCAAGAACTTCGCCGCCGCGATCAACGGCAGTTGGCCGGCCGGACAACCGCTGGACGCGCTGCATGTGGGCGGTGGCGGGCTGACCATGCCGCGGTACCTGTCCGCGACACGTCCGGACAGCAAGAACCAGGTGTACGAGATCGACGGGGCCGTGGTCGAGTTGGACAAGAAGGAGCTCGGAGTGCGGACCGGACCGGATCTGTCGGTCACTGTCCGGGACGGTCGGCTCGGAGTCCGGGACGAGGCGACGGACAGCAAGGACCTCGTCATCATGGACGCCTTCAGCGGACTGTCCGTCCCTTGGCATCTGACCACGCGCGAGCTGGTCGCGGACGTCAAGCGGGTGCTGCGGCCGGACGGCGTCTACCTGGTCAACGTGATCGACCACGGGAAGGCCCTGTTCGCCAAGGCCGAGGTCGAAACGCTGCAGGCGGAGTTCGCGCACGTGGCCGTGATCGCCACGACGGACGAGTTCGCCGGGCGGACCGGCGGCAACTTCGTGCTGGTGGCCACGGACCGGCCGATCGACCTCAGCGCGATCGAGGCCGGCGTCGGACCGGGCATGGAGGTGCGGGACCAGCTGACGGACTTCGTCGGCGACGCACCGGTGCTCACCGACGACTACGCCCCGGTCGATCAACTCCTCACGCCGTACGCGAGCTGAGACACAGCTCCCGGGGAGTTGTGATCTGACGCCGGGGCTTGTTGCATGAGGTCATGGACCCACGCGCAGGCCAGCCCGCTCAGCCCGAGGACCTCGTCGACATCTCCGCGCTGCTCAAGGCGTACGACGACATCACCCCGGACGTGCAGAACCCAGCCCAGAAGGTCGTCTTCGGTACGTCGGGACACCGCGGCTCGAGCCTGGACGGTGCCTTCAACGAGGCACACATCCTGGCCATCACCCAGGCCATCTGCGAGTACCGGGCCGGCGAAGGGACCAGTGGTCCGCTCCTGGTCGGCCGGGACAGCCACGGCCTCTCCGAGCCGGCCTGGCGCACGGTGCTCGAAGTACTCGCGGGCAACGACGTGCAGACCCTGGTCGACAGCGCGGACCGGCTCACGCCGACTCCTGCCGTGTCCCATGCGATCCTGCGGCTCAACCGCGGTGCCGGCGCCGGTGCGGACGGCATCGTCATCACTCCCTCGCACAACCCGCCCCGCGACGGCGGCATCAAGTACAACCCGCCGCATGGCGGCCCTGCGGACTCGGACGCGACGGGCTGGATCGCGGCCCGGGCCAACGAGCTGATCGCCGGCGGCAACCGGGAGGTACGGCGCAAGCCGTTCGAGCAGGCCCGTCAGCACGCGGGGGAGTACGACTTCGTCGGCCACTACGTCGACGACCTGCCCTCCGTGCTCAACCTGGACGCGATCCGCACCGCCGGCGTGCACATCGGCGCGGACCCGCTCGGTGGGGCGAGCGTGGACTACTGGGCCGCGATCGCCGAGCGGCACCGGCTCGACCTGACGGTCGTGAACCCGAGAATCGACCCGACCTGGTCGTTCATGACGCTGGACCACGACGGCAAGATCCGGATGGACTGCTCCTCTCCGTACGCGATGGCCTCGCTGGTCGCCCAGCGGGACAAGTACGACCTGGCCACCGGGAACGATGCGGACGCGGACCGGCACGGCATCGTCACCCCGGACGCCGGCCTGATGAACCCGAACCACTACCTGGCCGTCGCCATCTCCTACCTGTTCGCCAACCGTCAGTGGGGTCCGGACGTGGCGGTCGGCAAGACGCTGGTCTCGTCGTCGCTGATCGACCGTGTGGTCGCGGACCTGGGCCGACGGCTGTGGGAGGTCCCGGTCGGTTTCAAGTGGTTCGTACCCGGGTTGATCGACGGCTCGGTCGGCTTCGGCGGTGAGGAGTCGGCCGGAGCGAGCTTCCTGCGCTTCGACGGCACGGTGTGGACCACGGACAAGGACGGGATCCTGCTGGCGTTGCTGGCGAGTGAGATCACCGCGGTGACCGGTGAGACGCCGTCACAGGCCCACGCCAAACTGGTCGAGCGGTTCGGTGCATCGGCGTACTCGCGGGTGGACGCGCCCGCCACGCGTGAGGAGAAGGCCAAACTGGCGGCCCTGTCCGCGGACGCGGTCACGGCGACCGAGCTGGCCGGTGAGCCGATCGTGGACCGGCTGACGAGTGCACCGGGCAACGGGGCGCCGATCGGCGGGCTGAAGGTCACCACCGAGTCGGCCTGGTTCGCGGCGCGCCCGTCCGGCACCGAGGACCTCTACAAGATCTACGGCGAGTCCTTCAAGGGCGCCGACCACCTGGAGCAGGTCTTCGAGCAGGCCCGCGACGTCGTGTCCGCAGCGCTGGCTTAACGCACGAACGCGTCGAGCAACCGGTCCAGGTCCGCGGCGGGGTCGTTGGTGAGCCCGCTGTGGATCGGTCCGGGGTGTACGACGGTACTGCGGGGCGCGGCGAGCCAGCGGAAGCGCTCACCGATCCGGGTGGCCGCGGCCGGCCCGCCGTCTGGGTCACCGGCGCAGATCGCGCGGATCTGCTCCAATGACGCGCACACCACGTCCACGTCGACCGCAGGGTCGAGAGCCTTCAGTCGCGACGGCTCCACATCCCAGGCCGCGCCCAGGAAGTCCATTGCGCGGCAGTAGAGCACTGCACCCACGTTGACGAACTCACCGCGCTGGATCCGCGGCGCCGCCCGCAGGATCACGTAGTCGAAGGGGACCAGGTCAGTGCTCATCGGACACCTCCCGGCAGCCAAGCGGACCGATCGTCCAGGCGTGCGGTCAGATGGCCGAGATATCTCTCGCGGTCACCGTCATCGATCCACTCGTCCGGCACGAGTGCGATCACCTCGGTCAGCAAGGCCGGCGTGATCGCGGCCGCCAGTTCCGCATCCACCGCCGGTACGCCGGGTGCCGCGATGGAGAACACGTGGTCCGAGGCGTCGTACGGGAGGCCGGCGAACTTCTCCGCGGACATCCAGGAGTGGTGGAAGTACAACGCGGCTCCGTGGTCGATCAGCCAGAGGTTCTTGTGCCAGACCAGCATGTTCGTGTTCCGCCAGGACCGGTCGACGTTGGCGACGAACGCGTCCAGCCAGAGGATCCGGGCCATCCCGTCGTCGCCCGGGTTGCCGGCCGAGCCGTCGTACCCGAAGGAGCCCGGCAGGAAGTCGACGGCCAAGTTCAGGCCGGCGCTGCGGATCAGCAGTTCCTGGATCTCGAAGTCCGGCTCGGACTTGCCGATCGCGGGGTCGAGCTGGATCAGTTTCAGCTCCGGGACGCGCAGACCGAGGCGGCGGAACAGCTCGCCGACGATCACCTCGGCGACCAGCGCCTTCGGACCCTGCCCGGCGCCGTGGAACTTGATCACGTAGGTGCCGAGATCGTTGCCTTCGACAACACCAGGGAGCGAGCCGCCCTCGCGCAACGGCAGCACGTAGCGGGTCGCGGTGACGATCGGCAGACTCACGCCGCAGAGCCTAGCCGCCGCCGGTTTGGTCTCGGGTACCGGCCGAGGGTGAGGCATCCTTCGTTCGGAGTCGAGGAAGAGCTGTTGCTGGTGTCCGCCACCGGCGATCCGCTCCAGCGCAGCAGTGCGGTCGTGGCGGACCTGCAGGACGTCGAGCTCGAACTGACGCGAGCGATGGTCGAGATCAACACTCCGGTCTGTGACACGTCGATCGAGTTGCGTGTGCACTTGGCGGAGATGCGCTCCAAGCTCGCGAAGGCCGCCGCCGAGCAGGGCGCCCGGCTGCTGGCGATCGGGGTGTTACCGCACGGGGAGGCGGCGCAGCCGATCACGAAGAAGCCGCGCTACCAGGAGCTGGCCGAGCAATGGGGGCTGCTGACGCGCGAGCAGGCTGTCTGTGGTTGTCACGTGCATGTCGACGTACCAGACCGGGAGGGAGCCACCAGAGTCAGCAACCACCTGCGGCCGTGGCTGCCGGTACTTCTCGCACTGACCGCGAACTCACCGATCTATCTGCAACAGGACACCGGCTTCGCGAGCTGGCGCTGGTTGATGACGACACGCTGGCCGTGTGCCGGCCCACCGCCCTACTTGGAGTCGGTCGAGCACTACGACGCGCTGGTGGCGATGCATCTGGCCGCAGGGACGCTGATCGACGAACGGATGGTCTATTGGGACGTCAGGCCGTCCTCGCATCTGCCGACGGTCGAGGTCCGGGTCAGCGATGTCCCACTCACTATCGACGAGACCGTGCTGCTGGCCACGTTGATCCGTGCGCTGGTGATGACTGCGGTGGACGACGGCGGCCGGGGTCCGAAACTCGAGCCGGAGATACTACGGGCCGCCTACTGGCTGGCAGCGCGCGACGGACTCACCGGTGGCGGGCTGGATGTGCGAAGGGGCGAGCCACTGCCCATGGCCCAGGTCGTCGAGCGACTGCGACGGCATGTGGAGCCGGCGCTTCAGCAACTCGACGCGGTGGACCTGGTGCACGACGGCATCCAGCGCGCACTGGTGGACGGGAACGGCGCGGTCAAACAACGCAAGGCCTTCCGTGAGGGCAAGGACGTCCTGGCCCTCACGGAAGTCACGCCTTAACCCCGCAAGAAGTCCTCGAGTCCGTGCAGGTCGTCGGTGTTGATGTAGTCGACGCCGGCCGCGGACAGCTCGCCCCACAGTGCTTCGCGGGCGGCACCTGGCGTGTCCGGGGTCTCCCAGAAGCGCACCCGGTAGCCGGCGTGGTGCGCAGTCACCACGATGTCGTGCAGCTTGGTCTTCTCGGCCTCCGGCATCGGGCCGACGCCGTTCCAGGTGAAGACGTTCGTCCAGTTGTCACTCACCAGCGGCATCAACGACGCAGGCATCCCCGACTGCAGATCGCCGAGGCGTCCGTCGTACCCGGCGTAGCGAACCTTCTGCGCCTTCAGTACGTCGAGCGGCCGGTTGCCACTGATCACCGACGTCACCGCGCCCTCGAGCACCCGCCCGTTGATGAAGACCGTGCTGATCCCGCGATACTCCTGCAGTGCCTTGTCGACATCGGCGTACGTCGACGGCCCGTCGCTCTTGATGTCGATCAGCAACTGGAAGTCCCTACCGTGCTGGTACACCTGCCCGTGGTTCTCCCGAACCCGGTCCGCCAGCGGCTTCAGGTACAGGCTGTCGAGAGTCCGGCCCGGTACGGCGTCGTCCAGGTCATGCGCGACCCGCAGTTCACCGTCCACCAGCCACACATCCGCCTCGACGCTGTTGAACCCACGGTTGAGTGCGTCCTGCAGCGGCCGGCGGTGGTCGTAGTCGTTGTGCGCGTGGGCCGACGGCAGCGCCCGTACGGCGGGAGCGTCGTACGCACGCGGCAGCCGGAACCCGTTCGCGCGGACGAAGTCGCGCACCCGGTCCGGGTAGTCGCTGATGATGCCGTCGACACCTTGGTCGATGAACCACTGGATCGTCGCCGGGTCGTCGACGGTCCACGGGATGACCTTCAGACCGGCCTTGTGCGCGGACTTCACCAGGTCCTTGGTGAAGTACGGCCGGAACGCCGGATCGGTGATCTTCCCGCCCTGCGGGAAGCCGTCCACCGGGGAGATCGCCGACGCGCCGAACGACTTGACCGCCTTGATCGGGTCGCCGCCGAAGTCGTCGATGTCGATGCCGCCGAGCCACGGCGACTTGCCCGGCTTGCCGACCTGCAGGAAGTCGAAGTTGTCCAGCGCGACCAGCGGCAGCTCCGGGGCGACCTGGTGCATCCGCATCAGTGAGCCCCAGTCGAAGCTCTGGATCGTCACCTGGCGGGCGATGCCGGCCTTCCGGATCTCCCGCGCGACCACCTGGACGAACTGCTCCCGCGGCGCGGTCTCCGACGGCGCACCGGCTTCCACCTTGGTCTCGACGTTCAGCTTCACGCCGTACGCGTGGTAGCGGTGCACGAGCGCGAAGATGTCGCGCAGCTCCGGCATCCGGGCGCCCGGGTCGGGCTGCTGGCCGGGGAAGCCCGCCTGCGGCAGCGAACCGCAGTCGAGCTGCTTGACCTGCTTAAGGGTCAGCGTGTTGATGAACTTCCCGACGTAGGGGTACTCCGGGTCGTTCGGCGTGTACGGCGCGGTGTCGCGGCACTTGCTGCCCGTGACCTGGCGGTCGTGGGTGACCACGGCGTACCCGTCCTGGGTTATCTGCACGTCGAGCTCCAGCGTGCTGACGCCGAGCTCGAGGCCGTGCGAGAAGGACGCGATCGTGCTCTCCACGGTGAGCCCCAGACCGCCACGGTGGGCCTGGATGTCGAAGTCTCCGTGGGTGGCGGCGGCCGGGGCTACTGGCAGGGCCAGTCCGGCGACGAGGGCGAACGGAAGCAGCGCGCGGGGGAGGCGGCGCATGAGGGGTTCCTTCCGGAGGTGTGGGCGGACATCCCTGAGGCTGGCTGCCGCAGGAAGACCTGTGCCCTCGTGAAGGTAGCCGAGAAAAGGCCGGCCGGTGACCGCCGCGTGTCGCCGGGTGACTACGGAACGGAGTTGATCCGCCGGACGGACTGGCTCTCGGCCGTGACGCTGCCGTCCTTGAACGCCTTGTCCAGCGTGCCTTCGGTACGCCGGGTGAGCGTGAGGTCGATCTGGCACGCAGGCGCCGCGGCTCCCGGAGTCGGTGTGGTCGCCGCGGCCTTGATCGAGCCGCGGGCGATCGTGGCCGAGGTGCGGCCCGGCTCCAGCTCCAGGCTGCCGGGCTGGATGCACTGGCCGGTCCAGCTGAGGATCGACGGCAACTGCGACGGCTCGCTCTCGAACCGTACGACGAGGTCGCGGCGGCGCGAGGAGGTCGTGCCGGCCACAGGTGCGACGAGGCGGACCCGCTCGGGCAGTCGCACCGTCGACCGGGGTGCCGAGTCGTTGTCCTTACCCCGTTCGAGATCGACCGTGATTTCGGTGCCCGGCGCAACCACACCGTCGAGGCGGTTGCTGTAGTCGGTCACTCCCGCGGCCCGGCGATGCCGCAGTCCGACGTCCTTGCCGCCGCCCGACGCGGTGAGCTGCTCGCCGTCACCGAGCTCGACGAAGGTGAGCGTGCCGACCCGCAACGACGCGCTCACGTCCGCGCCGTCAGCTCCTTCGGGCAGCGTGACCACGAGGTTGGCGGTGATCCCGCTGGTCCGGATGTCTTTCGACTCGACGGTCGAGCAACCGGTGAGGACGAGGACGACTACCAGGGCGGCGATTCGCTTCACAGCCAGCGAAGCTAACACCGCCGAGGGTTAGCCGAGGCGCGTACAACTACTCATACTGCAGGGCCTCCAGTGGGTTCAGTTTCGCTGCGCGGCGGGCCGGCCAGATGGCGGCGAAGATGCCGACGATGACCGAGACGACAGCGAAGATCACCAGCTGGAGGACCGGGATGGTGAACGAGATCTCGTCCAGCCGGGCGGCCAGGAGCGACGCGAGCACGAGGCCGAGCACGATCCCGATCACCGCGCCGATCAGCGCGGTGATCACGCTCTCCTGCCGGATCATCCGCTTCACCTGGCCGCGGGTCAGGCCGATCGCGCGCAGCATGCCGAGCTCGCGGGTCCGCTCGAAGACGGTCAGCACCAGCGTGTTGACGATGCCGAACAGGCTGACCAGCACCGACAAAGCCAGCAGGACGTACAGGACGTTCAGGATGCTCTTGATGCCGTCGGTCTGCGCCTTCTTGAACTCGTCCCGCGTCTGCGCCTTCGCGTTCGGGAACGTGCTCAGCGCACTGGTCAGGGCCGCGGTGTTCTCGGGGGTGACGCCGCCACTCATGTTCACGAAGGTGTACAGGTTCAGCGGTTGTGAACTGGTCGCGTCGAAGGTGGCCGTCGAGATCGTCACGTTGCCGAACGGCGAGCCACCGGCCGGTGGCCGGAAGATACCTTTCACCTGCAACTGCAGGTTCTTCCCGGTCGCCGTCTGCATCGGGAACCGCGACCCGAGGACGAGCCCGTGCTCGTCGGCGTACGCGGAATCGAGGATCGCTCCGTCGGCGCCGAGCTCCCCGAGCGAGGCCTGCGAGCCGGAGCGCCAGTCGAAGGTGAGCAGGTCCGGGGCCTGCGGGTCGACTGCGGTGATTGTGATCGTCTTTCCGAACGCCTTCGCCTCACCACCGCGGACGCTGGTGACCTGCTCGACCCCCGGCACCTTCGCGACCTCGGCGGCGACCGGCGGCGGCAGCGGGCTGAAGTTGTTCTGCGCGGTGATCGCGTAGTCGGCGCTGAAGATCCCGTCCACAGCCTGTTCGAACGGCCGGATGATGCCCGCGCCCAGAGTGGCCACCAGTGTGACCAACGCCAGCCCGATCATCAGCGCGGCCGCGGTCGATGCCGTCCGGTGCGGATCCCGCTTGCTGTTCTGCCCACCGATCGCCACGGCCGGCCGATCCGGCAGCACGCGGGGGAACTCCGGGTGCCGGCCGAAGAGACGCCGTATCAGCCAGTACGGCAGCAGGATGAACGGCCAGATCACCGCGGTGAGTACGACGACCGACCAGCGCGCGATCGGATCCGACACCACCGCCAGCGGCCGGACGAGACGTGCCGAGAACAGCGCGATGCCGATGAACAGCAGCAGCACACCTGCGCCGAGCAGCGACAGCAGAGCGGTTGTCGACAATCCGTCGGCGAACAATCCGACCAGCACCAACGCGATGCCACCGACGGCGAGCAGGGCGGCCCCGACCGGGCGGTACCGGTTGAACCGACCGGGCGCCAGAGTCGCGCCTTCGCGGACTGCCGCGATCGGTGGCACACGGGTCGCCCGCCAGGCCGGCCGCAGGCTCGCGATGACCGTGACCAGGACGCCGACGATCAGGGCGACCACGATCGTCCGGGTCCGGAACACCAGCCCGTTGTTCGGCAGCGTGAAGCCGACCGCATCGAAGAGCTTGAACAGCCCGGTCGCGATCGCGAGGCCGAGGAACAGTCCGGCCACCGACGCGACGAAGCCGGTGACGAGTGCTTCCAGCACCACGGTGCCGAGCAGTTGCCGGCGCGAGGCGCCGAGAGTGCGCAAGGTGGCGAACTCACGCGTGCGCTGGGCGATCGTGATCGACAGCGAGTTGGCGATCACGAACGAGCCGACGAACAGGGCGATACCGCCGAAGACCAGCAGGAACGTCTGCAGGAAATTCAGGAAGCTAGACGTACCCGCCGCGTCCTCCTTGGCCTGTTCGTCGGCGGTCCTGACCTGCGTCGCCGGGGGCAGGATGGGCCGGACCGCATCGACCAGTTGCTGGTCGCTGGTTCCGGACTTGGCCGCGATCAGGATCTGGTCGAGCTTGCCGGCCTTGTCGAACAACCGCTGCGCGGTCCCGAGATCGAATCCGGCCAGCGTCGCGCCGCCGATCGACGACACGGCGCCGAACTCGACCAGCCCGGAGATCCGCATCTGCTGAGCCGGACCACGCGCCTGGACACCGATCGTGTCGCCGGCCGCGAAACCCTTCTCCTTGGCGGTTTTCGTGTCGATCACGACTTCGTCCGGCGCCGGCCAGGACCCGGACACCAGCGAGAGGGAGTTGAACTGCGGCAGTGCTGGATCCACGCTGAAGCCCAGGTTCGGTGCGCCGCCGAAGACGATCGCCTTGCCGTCCTTGCCGATCAGTTGCGCCTCGCCACCGACCGCGCCGCCGGCCGCACCGACCTCGGGCAGTTCCCGGACCTTCGTGAGCAGGCCGGCGTCGAACGGCGGCGCCGTCACCGTCCCGTCCTGGGACGCGTCGATCGCGTTCTTCCCGGTGATCGCGGCGTCGGTGTTCTTGTAGTTCTCGGTGAAGATCGAGTCGAACGCGGACGTGATCGAGTCCGTCAGCACATAGGTGCCCGAGATCAGCGCGACCCCGAGGACGACACCGATCGCGGTCAGCGCCGTGCGCAGCTTGCGGGCCAGCAGGCCCTGTAACGCGAACCGGATCACTGCAGATCCAGCGTGTCGATGATCTGCAGGATCTCGTGCTGGTTGGACCGGCCGGTCTCCTTCACGATCTCCCCGTCGGCCAGGTAGAGCACCCGGTCGGCCATCGCGGCGGCCTTGGCGTCGTGCGTCACCATCACCGTGGTCTGGCCGTACTCCTCGACCGACGACCGCATCAGCGTGAGGATCTCGCCGCTGGTCCGGGAGTCGAGGTTGCCGGTCGGCTCGTCGGCGAACACCACGGTCGGCCGCGACACCAGGGCCCGGGCGATCGCGACCCGCTGCTGCTGGCCGCCGGACAGCTCGGCCGGCCGGTGCTCGAGGCGGTCGGCGAGGCCGACCCGGGCGACCAGACCGTCGAAGAACTCCTGGTCCGGCTTCACGCCGGCGATCGTCAGCGGCAGCAGGATGTTGTCGCGGGCGGTGAGCATCGGCAGCAGGTTGAAGAACTGGAAGATGAAGCCGATATGCCGCCGACGGAGCTTGGTCAGCGCGTCGTCACCGAGAGTGGTGATCTCGATGCCGTCGATCTTGACCGAGCCCGACGTCGGGCGATCCAGGCCGGCCAGGATGTGCATCAGCGTCGATTTGCCCGAACCGGACGGTCCCATCACCGCCGTGAGCTGTCCGGGCTCGATCTGCACCCCTACGCCGCGCAGCGCGTGAACCGCGGTATCCCCTTCGCCATAAACTCGTACGAGGTCCGTCGCGTCCACGACCTCGGTGACATCGGTAACTGTCCCCTCCATTGCCGATCGCCCTCCCTGGCTGATCAGCGGCCACCCCAGGCGACCGATCTACAACTTCCACCGAGTCTGCTCGCGTTCGCGCGGTACCGATAGGGGGTTTTCCCCGGATCGACCCTGACCGCCGCAGATCCAGGCTCAGATCCAGCCACGGCGGGCGGCATGGAAGCCGAGCTGGAGACGGGTGTCGGCGGACACCAGGTCCATCAGTGCGCGGACGCGTCGCTGGACGGTGCGCATGGAGAGATTGAGCTGGTTGGCGACCGCCTGGTCGGTGAGGCCGGCGAGCAGGAGCCCGAGGATGCGGGCGTCCAGCTCCGGAAGGCCGTCGGTCGCGCCCTCGACCATCCCGTTCGTGCCCAGCACCAGGGGGAGGCCGTCACGCCAGACGCGGTCGAAGAGGGCGAGTAGTGCGTCGAGCATGCCGCTGCTATGCACGATCAGCGCGCCGATGCTACCTCCGGCCCCGGACAGCAGCGGTACCAAGGCGATCCGCCGGTCCACGATCAGCAACCGCATCGGCAGCTCCTGCACGACGCGGACCTCTTCGCCCGCCCTCAGCGAGTCGGAGGCGGCAGCGAAGAACCCGGGCCGGTCGAACGCGCTCCGCTCGATCACCACCCGGTAGCGCACGCCTCGGGTGACCGCGGCATCCTCCTCCTTGTTCTCCTCCGGCGGCACGACCGCGATCTGCGCCTTGACGAACCCGAGCACCTCCTCGCGCGCCGACATCTGCAGTTGCGCGAACCGCTGCCCGACCGCCTTGGCCCCGCGGACGACGTCCACCACGTCACTGACCGAACGCTCGGCGTCCGTACCCCGGTAGACCTCGGCCAGCGACTCGATCTCGCGTTGCGCCCGCCGCAACTCCTCCTCGCGTTGCACGGCCAATGCGGCGAGGGCGACCGACGGTGGCGAGGCGACGTACCGGTCGTCGCCGCTGCTGGACCGGGCGGCCAGGCCGAGCGTCTCCAGCGCGGTCAGTGCGCGTGCTGCCTCGACCGGGTGGCAGCCGAGCCGGGTCGCGAGCTCGGCGACGTCGTACGACGGCACCTCGACGAGGGCGCGGTACGCGAGTTCTTCGGAGTCATCCAGTCCGAGCACGTCGAGCACGATGCCTCCCAGCAGACGACAGTGTGGCGGCCGGACCCTGGCGGGTTGGCGAATTGTCGCAATCTTGCCAGCAGAGCCCCATCCTTCGCTGGCGGTTTTGCGATGGACTGCTCACCGGTGACAAGGTGCAGGTCACCCCGGCCGGCTCCGGACGCAGCAGTGTGCGGTTCGTCCCCGCCGACTCCGCCCGCGCCGGCTACGAGACCCGGACAGTCGGCAAGGACCTGTACGTCGTACCTGTACGTCGGCGCGCCCCAGGCGTGGCAGGCCGGATACGACGGGACCGGTACGACGGTCGCCGTCCTCGACTCGGGTGTCGACGCGGAGCACTCGGACCTGATCGGCGCGGTCAAGGCCCAGCAGAACTTCACCGACAGCCCGGATGTCGCCGACCGCGACGGCCACGGCACGCACACCTCGTCGACGGTGGCTGGTCGCGGCGTCGCGTCGAACGGCAGGAACAAGGGTGTCGCACCGGGTGCACAACTGCTGTCCGGCAAGGTTCTGAACGACTCCGGCAGTGGTGACCTGTCCTGGATCATCGCCGGCATGGAATGGGCCGTCGCCGAGGGCGCCGACGTGATCAGCATGAGCATCGGTACGTCGGAACCCGTCGACTGCACCGACCCGATGGCGGCCGCGGTCGACCGGATCAGCGCATCGTCGGGCGTCCTGTTCGTTGTTGCCGCCGGCAACCTTGGCGGACCGGCCGAGGCGATCAGCAGCCCGGGGTGTGCGGCCTCGGCGATGACGGTGGCGGCCACCGACCTGACCCAGACGACCGCGGACTTCTCCAGCCGTGGACCCGTGCTGGCCAACCACGCGGTCAAGCCTGACATCGCGGCACCCGGTGTGGACATCACCGCGGCACGGGCGGGCGGTCGCGGCGATTCGGCGTACGTCGACATGAGCGGCACCTCGATGGCGACGCCGCACGTGGCCGGCGCGGCGGCGATCCTGAAGCAGCAGCACCCCGACTGGAAGGGTCAGCAACTGAAGGCGGCCCTGCAGAACTCGGTGCGCTCGGAGAGCAAGGTCGGGATCTACGAGCAGGGCGCCGGTGAACTTGACGTCGCCCAAGCCGTCACGCAGCAGGTGACCGGTCCGGGCACGGTCGACCTCGGCACGTTCGCCTGGCCGCACACACCGGACCAGAAGCTCACCCAGCAGCTGACCTACCACAACAGCGGCACCGAGCCGGTGACATTGACACTGACCGCCGATGCGCGGGGCAACAACGGCAATGCACTACCGGCGGGGCTGATCAGCTTCGACCCGTCGGCGACGGTCGCCGCCGGTGAGACGGTGGATGTTCCGGTGACGATCGACCCGAGCGCTGCCTTGGACCCTGGCGCCTATGGCTCGGTCAGCGCGCGAGTGGTTGCTACGGGCAATGACGGGCCCACGGTGGTGACACCGCTCGGCTTCTACCTCGAGCCGCAGTACGTCGACGTGACCTTCAAGTTGATCGACCGTGACGGCAAGCCCGCCGCGTCGATCACTTCGCTCGATGTGTTCGACCTCGACAGCATCGCGGCGCAGCGCGTCGGCTTCGACGGCGCGGACCAGACGCTGCACCTGCGGGCGGGCACGTACTCACTGGCCGCGACGATCGCGCACGACGACGCGAACGGACTCGTCGATTCGTACGCGTTCCTCGGCGACCCGGAGATCACGCTGACGAAGGACACCACGATCACGTACGACGCCCGGACGGCGGCCGAGGCGAAGGTGACGACCCAGCGTCCGACCGAACGGAAGGGCGGCAGCCTGACCTACGGCCGGATTGTCGACAACTGGATCCTCGCGTCGAGCCGCGGGTACGGCACGCAGGTGAAGTCGATCTACCTCGGGGCGACACCGAAGGCTCGCCGCGGCACCTTCGAGGTGGTCGAGGGCTGGCAGTACGGATCACCGGCCGGCACGGAGTCGCCGTACCTGTACAGCTTGGCGTTCACGCACGAGCAGCAGGTGAAGGGCAAGCCCGACCATCGGGTCCGGGATCGTGACCTGGCGACGATCGACGCGACGTACTACACACCGGGCAACGCCTACAACTACTCCGAGTACGTCGACGTGTGGCGGCCGTGGAGCATCAACCTGATCCCGACCGGCGACCGGGGGACCGTGGCGGCGCCGACCCGGGTGCAGCACCTGGTCACGGCCGATCGGGACACGAAGGTGTCGCAGATGGTCGGTCATGCGGACGCGATGGCGTGGCCGTTCGCGACCCTGATGACGTCGACGGCGACGGCGTACAAGGCCGGTAGCCGGCACAGCGAGAGCTGGTTCAAGGCGGGGTTGCGGCCGGGGCTGGTGACCGACCAGACGACCGGGCTGAAGTACGCGCCGGCGGCGCGGGACGGGAACACGGTCTGGAGCAATTTCGCGAGTTGGTCGGATACCGAACCGGGGCACTTCTCGCGCCAGGGATTCCTCGACCTGGGCGGCACCGAGCTGCTCGCGGACGGGGTGTCGCTGGGGGAGTACGGCTACTACGGCCAGGGCGTCTGGGACGTGCCGGCGGCGGCAACGAATCTGGAGCTGGTCTACGACCTGATCCGCTGGCAGCGCGGCGACTACAAGTGGGAGTCGCCGAGCAGCGTCGAGACCCGGTGGAAGTGGAAGAGCTCCGCAGCGGACGCGGGTAAGCCGTTGCCGCTGCTCTTCCCCGACTACGACCTCGCCGTCGATCTGAACGACCGCGCACCGCGGATCCCGGTGTTCCCGGTCAGCATCACCGCTGAGTCGGGCCAGCGGTACAAACCCGGCCGCTTCACCTCGGCTCGCGTCTGGACGTCGTACGACGACGGGACGACCTGGAACCCGACTCCGGTGGTGAACCTCGGCACCAAAGCCGTGGCCCTGGTCAACAACTCCAAGGCGACGACGTTCGTCACCCTGAAGGTCGAACTGACGGACTCCAACGGCAAGTCCGTCACGCAGACCCTGACCCGATTCTACGGAATCCGCTAGACAACGAGAGCACCCCGGCCTGGTCGGCCGGGGGTGCTCTTCAGGTGAGTTAGTGGCGTCGGACCGGGAAGCGCCTCACGGCGCGTGGCCGCTCGTAGCGGCTAATTTTGGGACCCGGGGCTTGCACCGGCCCGACACCTCGAACAGTATAACCGGCGCTCAAACCCCTTGTCCTGTAGGGATCTCGGGCTTCAAGACGCCATAGCATCCGAAGCCGGGACGCGCAACTACCAGAGCTGCCCGGCGCGTTCGGACCGGGCGGCGGTCTGCAGTTGATCCGCCATTTCGACGAGCTTCGAGGCCGACAGCACCCGGTCGTGACCGTCGTCGGCGAGGTGTGCCCGGCCGGTCGCGACGATCCGCGCGAACGCGGCCGCCCGGTCGAGGGTCGTCGCGAAGTCCCCGGTCGCGACACCCCGCAGTACGGCGTCGACCATGTCCCGCACCTCGGTCGGCCCCGGCGGCTCCGCGACACCGGCGACCACCGCGTGCACCTCGGCGTACTTGCGACCGGCCGCGAACTCCCGGGAGACCTCTTCGGCGTTGGTGTGCACCCACGAGCGCAGCAGGTACAGCCGCCACAACGCGCCCGGCAGGGAGTCCGACGGCGAGTCGGACCACAGTTCGGCGAGTTCGTCCAGGCCGTAGTCGTCGGCCAGTTTGACCACCCGCGCGTGCACCTCGGTGTCTTCGGAGTTGCGGACGCCGCGCACCAGCAGTTCGGCGGTCCGGTGCGCTACCTCGGTGACCGCAGCCGGATCGGCGGCGCCGGGCAGCGACTCGAACAGCTTGTTGCCGGGCAGGATCGGCCGGCGCGGATTGGGGGTCGTCACGGCGTCTATGGTGCCTGACCTGGCCAACCCTCGCACGCCGACCGAGGTTTCCGCCGTGACTGCCATCGGACCCGGGACCTTCCCGGGCGATCCGGTCGAGGTCATCATCGAAGGAGAGGAGCGTCTGCCGGCCGCACGAGAGGGATCCACGATGCCGGAACTGAGCGTTGCACCACACGGGCTGCACCACGTCACGGCGATCGCCGAGGACCCGCAGCGGAACGTCGACTTCTACACCACCGTGCTGGGGTTGCGGCTGGTCAAACGGACCGTCAACTTCGACGCGCCGGACACCTATCACCTCTACTACGGAGACGAGTCGGGACAGCCGTCCACGTTGCTGACCTTCTTTCCCTGGCCAGGCGTCCAGGGCGGCCGGCAGGGGACCGGTCTGACCACGGCGACGGCCTTCAGCGTCCCGCCGGAGGCCGTGGGCTGGTGGCAGCGGCGGCTGAAGGACCTCGGCGTGGACGCGGACGACCCGGTGGCGCGCTCGGACGAGGAGGTGCTGCGGCTTCGCGATCCGGACGGGCTGGTGATCGAGTTGGTCGCCTCCGACGGTGACTCGCGATCAGGCTGGGACGGCGCGGGCGCCGTACCGGCTGACGACGCCATCCGCGGTCTGTACTCGATCACCATGACCGAGCAGCAGCTGGACCCGACCGCGGAGATGCTCGCCGGCCTGCTCAGCATGGAGTTCACCCACAACACCGCCGACCGAACCCGGTTCGTGATGACCGGCGGTGCGGACGGCACTGCCGTGGACGTCCTTCCCAGCAAGGACGATCGGGGACTGCAGGCGGCCGGTACGGTGCACCATGTCGCGTTCCGGGCGCCTGACGGGGAGACGCAGGCGAGATGGCGCGAGGAACTGATCGAGGCCGGTGTCCAGGTCACCGATATCCTCGACCGGCAGTACTTCACCTCGATCTACTTCCGGGAGCCGGGCGGGGTGTTGCTCGAGATTGCGACCGACCAGCCCGGGTTCACCGTGGACGAGCCGCTGCTGGAGCTCGGCCGCCACCTCAAGCTGCCGCCGTGGCTCGAGCCGGACCGCGACCAGATCGAGGCGTCACTGCCGGCCATCCGGCTGCCTTCGGAAGCCGCGGGGTGATGGACCCGGCCCTGCGGCGGCTGCACGTCTGGGAACCGGGGACGGGTCGTCCGCCGCTGTTGCTGCTGCACGGGACCGGCGGGAACGAGTACGACCTGCTCGGACTGCGGGAGTATCTGATCCCGGATGCCCCGGTGCTGTCGCCGCGCGGGACGGTGCTGGAGAACGGGATGCCCCGGTTCTTCCGCAGGCTTCGCGAGGGCGTGTTCGACGAGGACGATCTGCGGGCGCGGGCCGACGAGCTCGCCGCGTTCCTCGCCGCGGCCGAGCAGCAGTACGGCGTGACGCCCGGATCCTGGGTGGCGGTCGGCTTCTCGAACGGCGCCAACATCGCGTCCGCGCTGCTCCTGCGCCACCCGGAGGCGCTCAGCGGGGCGGTGCTGCTGGCGGCGATGGTGCCCTTCCAGCAGGACGAGCCCGGGGAGGTCCTCACCGGCAAACGCGTGCTGATCGTGAACGGCGACCGCGACCCGATGGCGACACCCGACCAGACCCGGACGCTCGCCGACCAGCTCCGCGCCCGCGGCGCGGACGTCGACATCCGTCCCTTCCCCGGCGGCCACACCATCGACCCCGCCCAGTTACCCCATGTCAAACAATTCCTCGAGGCCTTCGTCACTCCGCGACCTGGATGACGATCTTCCCCCGCCGCCCCCGCTCTTCCAGCGCCTCGTAGCCGGCCCGGGTACTGGTCAGTGGGAGGACACGATCCAGCACGGGCACCAGCCTGCCGCTGTCGACCAGTTCGGCGATGGAACGCAGGCCGTCCCGGTCGGGTTCGACGATGAAGTAGAGACCGCGAACGCCATGGCGTGCCGCCTCGTCGGCGTCGACCGGCGCCGCGGCGCTGACCAGGATGCCGCCGGGTCTCAGCACCGGCCAGGAGCGCGATTGGACGGCCGTGCCGACCAGGTCGATGACCACGTCGACATCGGCGACTCGGTCCTCGAAACGCTCACTCGTGTAGTCGATGACCTGTTGCGCGCCCAGATCCTTGACGAATTGCAACTGGGCCGTCGACGCCGTCGCGCTCACCTGGCCGCCCAGGGCGACAGCTATTTGTACGGCGTACGAGCCCACGCCACCGGCTCCGCCGTGGACCAGGACTCGCTGACCGGCTTGCAGGCCGGCGTGGCGCACCAGCGCCTGCCAGGCGGTCAGCGCGGCCAACGGGAGGGCAGCGGCATGGTCGTGGTCGACCGTGGTGGGCTTGGCCACCACGACGCCGGCCGGCAGAGCGACGTACTCCGCGGCGGCGCCGTCGCGGGTGAACGGGATCAGGCCATACACGGCGTCCCCAACCGCAAGGTCGTCCACGCCGGCTCCCAGGGCGGCGATCACCCCGGAGAACTCGTGTGAGGGGATGAACGGGGTGCGTTCCGGCCAGGTGAGCTCGTCCGGTGTGATGGATGCCGCCTTGACGGCCACCAGGACTTCCCCGGCGCTCGGGTCCGGTCGCGGCGCCTCCTCGTACACGAGTTGCTCCGGTCCGCCCCTGGCGTGCGCTCGAACGGCGTACATGCTGGTCCTCCGATTCAGGGGCGGGGCCTGCTCGAGTGGGTTGGCGGCCATCCTGACGCCCAGGTCGTTGCGGATGGCGGCGGCGGCCGAGCTGTCCGGCTTGCGGGTCGCCTGGTCCTGGAAGCACGTCAGGAACTCGTCGGCCAGACTGAGCCGCGGGTACCGCGCCAGGACTTCGTTCCGGAAGCTGACCGGGAAGTCGGCCTCGCCACGCCCCACGATGTCGAAGCCGGTGGATCTCACCATCAGGAACCCTTCCGGGTCCTCCTGCGGGTCCACATCGGGCCACATGTGCCGCACGATCACCTCCGACACGCGCGTACGCCGCTGCACCGGCCACCCGGCACCTGCCGCGAACACCCACGCCACACTGCCGCCGGCCACTTCGAACGGCACGCGGTGGCTGTCGAAGTCCTCGACCAGACCCAGGTCGTGGAGCAGGGCCGCGACGAAGAGCAACTCGGCATCGAAGTCGACACCTCGCGCTGTCCCGAGGGCCGCCGCCCAGAAGTAGACCCGCAGCGAGTGGTTCACGATCGCGGGCGAGCAGTACGCCGTCGTCACCTCGACGGCGTTCGTGCACGCCGGGGAGTCGGGAACGGGAAGGTCGGCCAGCCGCATGGTGTCCATCATCGCAGCCGACCGGCATGTGAACGCAGACCTCAGTACCCTCGGCGTATGGCGGGTGCTGGAAAAGCCAACGGCAAGCTGGCCCGCACTCCAGCCGGCCTACACCTGGTCCAGCTGACGTGGCAGCTCGCCCTGGCTGTGAAGTCAGCGCAGGAGTTCGGGCGGTAGTGCGCCCATCTGCGACCTCCGCAAGTGCGGTAGCTGCTCGACTGAGCGCATCCACGAGCGCGCCTCGGCTGGGCGAACCGTCCGGTTGACGACTGGTTGTGTGATGTCGACAGTGTCAAGATGGGAACTGTGCCGGGCGGCACATCGACCTTCTGGGGCACAGGTCGAGCGACGCGGCCAAGGGGAGGAAGTTCATGGCCGTCGATCCCACAGTTCCTCATGCTGCCAGAGTGTTTCTGTACAACTCGGCGGGTCTTGTCGAGGGGGCGAGAGGTGTCCTCATCGGCGTCGCGGAGAAGGACCGCTCGCTCACCGAGTCCGGGGATAAGGAAGGCCCGGTCAGCATCGCACTGGTCGCGCCTTGGCCGAACGCGCTGACCTACTCGACGCCGTTCACCGTGGCCGTCATCTCCGGGCCTGAGGCTGCGTGGTACAAGCCGGAGACGGTTGAAATCTTCCGGCTCGAGGGCGCGCCGGAGGAAAGCAACGTCGCGGCGGTGATTCTGGCAGGCCAGCCGGACCCGTCGGCCGTGTCGCCAAGCGTCGGACGGTCTGCTGTGCTGGCGGCGGTGGAAACCAGCGGCGACCTCCGGCAGAGCCTGGGACGTTTCGTTGGACCCGAGTTCCTCAGCAACGATCCGGCGCCGCCAATCGGTGCGTCGACGTCCGCATCGGTCGGCGGTCGCGCGCAACAAACAGTCCAACCCTCAAGCTTCCGGGCGACGTTGGGGACTGCTCCGACGGTGACCGCAGGCCTCTGCAGGATCTTCCACTGGGACTGAGGACAACGACACGACAGGGAGCACGGGATCTGCTGGTTGCGGTGGTCGCGGCGGCCGTCGACATCGCGCTCTTCACCCAACTGTCGGACGATCCGGACCGCTACGGCTGGGCCGGGCTCGGGACTCCTGCGGCTGTGATCGTCGGGGCCGGCGCAGTGGCGGTCCCGATCCTGGCCTTCCGCAGGCGTGCTCCTGCGGTGGCGAGCCTCACGCTCGCCATGTACGCGATCGTGCTGACCCTGACCATCGGATCACGACCGCTACTCACGTTGCTGGTTGCCCTCTTCACGGCTGCTGCATGGGAGAGCCGCCGCCGAGCTCTTCTGTGCCTGACGGCGACCCTCGCAGCGCACGCAGTCGGGACCGGATACGAAGCGAGTCTTTCGGGGCCCGGACCTCGGCCGTTCGCGGTGATCGCCGTGGCAACGGTCTACGTTCTGCTTGACGTCGCAGCCTGGGGAGCCGGACGACGTACCTCCGCTGCTCGGCAGCGTGCGGCGTACCTGGAGGAATCACGGGCCGCGCTTGCCGCCGAGGCGGTCCGGGCCGAGAGGCAGCGCATCGGCCGCGAACTCCACGACATCGTCGCTCACTCGATCAGCCTGATCGCAGTCCAGGCGGCCGGCGCTGCGCGTGTGGTGCATGGTGATCCGGTCCGCGCAGAGCGATCTATGGAGTCGATCTGCCAACTCAGCCAGGAAGCCATTGTCGAGCTTCGCCGAATGCTGACCCTCGTCGAGGGAACACCTGCAGGCCAAGACGTGACGACCGATCCCGCAACCAGCCCGGGGATCCCCGACCTGCTCCCTGGCCTCCTCGAGCTGATCGCCCAGGTCAGGGAAACCGGCCATCAGGTCGAGCTCGGGGTCACCGGAACCCCCGCCGCCCTCGACTCCAGCGTCCGCTTGGCCGCCCACCGGATCGCCCAGGAGGCCCTGACGAACGCCGTCAAACACGGTTCGGCCGACAGCCAGATCCACCTCAGCGTGACCTGGACCGTGGACCATCTCGACCTACGCATCTCGAACCACGTCCGTCCCACAACTCGAGCCGAGCCGCACCCCTTCTCGACCGGCAGGGGCCTCTACGGCCTGCAGGAACGAGCCCGCCTGGTCGGCGGCCACCTCGACACCAGTTCCACGGAATCCACTTTCACCATCTCCGCCTCCCTCCCAACGACGTCGCTGAACCAGCCGTCCCTGGAGCCCACCGCGGCCAAGTGAGCGGGCATGCCGACGGATCGAACGCCCCCTGCTACGGACGCGTCCCGCCCAGATCGACGGATGTGCCCGGCGGTGAGTCGCCCGGCTTGACCAAACCGGTCTTGTAGGCGGCAGCCACTGCCTGCGTCCGGCTGCGCAGGCCAAGCTTCATCAGGATGCGTCCGATGTGAGTCTTGGTCGTCGTTTCACCGATCACCAGATGGTCGGAGATCTCGGTGGTTCCCAGTCCGTGGGCAAGCAGCACGAGGACGTCACGTTCGCGATCGGTGAGCGCCGCCATCTCCTCCGGGGTAGGCAGAGCCGGGTTGGGCCGCGACGCGAATTCGCCGATCAGCCGGTGGGCGACGACGGGATCCAGCCACGCGCCGCCGGCGGCCACGGTTCGCAGCGCCGCCACCAGATCTCGTCGCACCGCACTTTTGAGGAGGAATCCGGAGGCGCCGGATCGCAGCGCGCCGTACACCGCGTCGTCATCGTGGTAGCTGCTCAGTATCAGCACCCTGACCGTCTGATTACCGGGGGAGAAGTCGTCGGCGACCATCGCCCGGGTTGCCTCGACACCGTCCAGGACGGGCATCCGGACGTCAAGGAGTACGACGTCGGGCTGGAGCCTGGCGGCTAGATCGATCGCCTCGGCGCCATCGGAGGCGCTTCCGACTACCTCGATCCCAGGCTCGTTGTCGAGCAGCATCTGCAGGCCGTCCCGGACGAGGGCCTCGTCGTCGGCCAGGAGCACCCGAACCGGGGGCGCGGCGCGCTCATCGGCCATCGGTGCTGCCCTCCCTTGCCTGGGTCTCGCCTTGGAGGTCCGGCGTTCCCATGCTGACACCGCAGGCAGCCGTCGGGCACCCCGCGGGCCGCGTACGCCGGCGCCCGGCCGAAGGGCGAGGACCCACCCGGGATGGGGTGAGCCCTCGCGGTGTCAGGCGCGATCGCTACGCCTGCAGTTGGTCGTACACGTCCTTGATCTCCTGGGCGATCTCGGCGGTCGCCTTGATGGCCTCGATCAAGGCCTTGCGCAGGTCCACGAACGACGCCGCGTCGGCCACGAGGACGTCCATCGACGTGGCCAGCCGGCCGACCGGCTCGGGGAACTGCTGAGTGTGCGTCGTCACTCCGTCCGAGGCGCAGGCCGGATCGAACAGCCCGCACCGTGTCGGGTCCTCGAAGTCGTCGCTGACCCAGATCGCGCGACCCGCGGCGTCCTGCACCACGACCAAGGTGTGGCAGCGCAGACCGCCCCACGGATTGCGGTTGCGGTTGGTCGATTCCACTGTGAGGAAACCGTTCCGGTACAGGATCGCATTCGTCTGCACGAACTTGTTCCAGCCGATGTATTGCTCCTCGTGCCGGGTCGTCGGCTGCGGCGAGACCGGCGGGATGCCGGTTCCGGTCGACCAGATCGGCTGGTCGGTGGTCGTGTAGATGACGAGGTTCCGGTCGTCCTGCAGGACCAGGCGCGCGCCTGGATTGCCGTACGTGGCCGAGCCCCAGGACGGGAAGTTCGCACTGTTGTAGAGCACGAAGTGTCCGTCGGTCTGCATGTCGGCTCGGTTCGGCCGCAACGTGGCGGGGAGCGACCAGGTGTTGGTCGCCCAGATCGCGGAGGCGACGCTGGGTACGCCGCTGTAGAGAACGAGGTTGCCGTCGCCCTGCATGAACAGGCCGTACAGCCCGTTCGGCGAACGGAGAACGTCGCCGACGGCCAGTGATTGGCCGGGCTGCAACGTCCCGATGTAGTCGGTCATGGCAGTGTCCTTCGGGTAGTCATGACCGGATGTCCGGTCATGGGTGAAGCCCCCGACCGGAAGTTGGCCGGAGAACCAGCTCGGGACAGAGACATGGATGTTCGTCTAGCCGTGCGGACGCGCCGTCGGCGCATCGCTGTCGGCTTTGTGCACTCAGGACACGGCCGTTGTCCTGTTGCCCACCCCTACGAGTCCGTCCCCAGCCCGGCTCATGAGGCCGGGCGCTACGTCGATGGTGCACCGCAGCCGGCATTGCCGGCGTCGTGGTTCCGACCGAACTATCGAATCCGATCACCGCATGAGGGCCGCGCCGCGCGTCCTCCAAAAGGACGACGACGAGCAGGCCGTGGAGGCAAATGGTTCACCGCGCAGCGCGTTCGGCGGTGAGACTTGCGGCTGGTCACGAGCGCGGCTGCCCGCCGCGATTGGTGCGCCAGGTCGGCCGGATCCCCTGGGTGGTCATGGGTCGGTGGCCTCGCCGGGCTCGACGAGGCCCGACTCGTAGGCGACGACGACGGCTTGGGCCCGGTCGCGCAGCCGGAGCTTGCTGAAGACATGGGTCACGTGGGATTTGACCGTGGTCTCGCTGAGGAACAACTCCGCGGCGATCTCGGCGTTGGAGCGTCCTCGCGCCATCAGGGTGAGGACGGCGAGCTCGCGTTCGGTGAGCGAGTCGAGTGCGCTGGGTCGTGCCGTGCCGGGTCGTGGCCGCCGGACGTACTGCTGGACCAGCCGCCGGGTGACTGCCGGGGCGAGCAGGGTCTCTCCGGCAGCCACGACACGCACGGCCTCGGCCAGCTGCTCGGGCCGGACATCCTTGAGCAGGAAGCCGCTGGCACCGGCACACAGCGCGTCGTAGACGTACTCGTCGAGGTCGAAGGTGGTGAGCATCAGCACCCGTGGTCCCTCACCGGTGGCAAGCAGTTGGCGTGTCGCCTCCAGCCCATCCATGCCGGGCATCCGGACATCCATGAGGACGACGTCGGGGCGAAGGGTTCGACACAGGGCAAGGGCTGCGGACCCGTCGGCGGCCTCGTCGACCACCTCGATGTCGGGCTGGGACTCCAGGATCATGCGGAAGCCGCCGCGCACGAGCGCTTGGTCGTCAACGACGAGCACCCGGATGACATCGCCGGTCATGTCGCCGGACGCCCGATCGGTAGGTCGACGCGGACCGTGTAGCCGCCGGTGTCGTCGGGGCCGGCGTGCAGGTCTCCGCCGTACAGGGCGGCTCGCTCCAGCATCCCGGGGATGCCATGCCCGTGGTGCCCGCCCGGTCGCGGGGTAGCAGTGGAGCTGCCACGACCGTCATCGCGGACCTCCGCATGCAGTCGTTGGGGGCCGTAGTGAACCACGACGCGGACCTGATGCGCGGCGGCGTGCTTGAGCGTGTTGGTCAGTGCCTCCTGCACGATCCGGTACGCCGTCAACCCCAGGCCAGGTGGCACAGGACGGACCTCGCCATCAATGATCAGCTCGACGGGCAACCCGGTTCCCCGGACCGACTCCACCAGGTCAGGAAGGTTCTCGAGTCCGGGCTGCGGCACCACCCCGGTGCCGGCCTGGTCGGGGCGAAGGATGCACAGCAGGCGACGCAGTTCGTTAGCGCCTGTCGGCCGGTCTCCTCGACGGCGAGCAGCGGTTGCAGGGCCCGGTCGGGGTCGGTGCTCAGCATCATTCGTGCCGCGCCCGCCTGCACGGTCATCACGCTGACGCTGTGGGCGAGGACGTCGTGCAGCTCATGGGCGATGCGTGCCCGTTCCTCGGCGACGGCCGCCTGCGCTTCCCGCTGACTCTGCTCCAGCGCCGCGGACCGGCGCTCCGCTTGGGTGATCCGGAGACTGCGTCGGCGCAGCGCTACTCCGGCAAGCCAGGTCAAGGACGCGTAGACGGCCACGCTGAACGCATCGCCGGCGGGGACGCGTACGTCCTCCAGGGTCACGATGGCGATGCCGGCCACGCCCACCAAGAGGCCGAGGATTGCTTCACGGAGCCGGTTGTAGGAGCCCAGGACCCAGAACGCGAGGACATAGGCGACCACGCCCCACTTCTCGCGCACCGAATCCGGCACGTCCACGAACGAGATGAACACCTGTACGCCGATGACGAACAGCGGAGCAGCCAGAGGCCAACGCCGCCGGGCCAGCAACGGCAAGGTGTACAACCACACCGCCGGGAGCAGCAGCCACTTCGGTCCCGGCAGGTCCCGCAGCACGATCTCCAGCTCGGCGGCGACCGCGACGCCCAGCACCAGAACGTCGAAGACGCCCACGTTCAGGCTTCGGAGACTCCTCACACATCCACGATAGGAGCCACCAACCATGCACGGATCCTTCTGCCGGACGATGCGCCTCCACCCTGGGTCGCACTGACCTGGCCGCCCGCGACTGTCGGGGCCTGACGCACCCCCACCCCAGGTCGGACCTACAGGACCGCCCAGGAGGACGCCGCCGCCCTTTCGCATACCTACCTTCAGACCAAAGCCGGGAATTCCCTACAGGAGAAGGTGGACAGGATGAGCGTTCGGCGTCGTAGCAACACGGAAGGAAACGTTGTCTGGAATGGACGAGAAGGCCGACTGCGAGCAGGCTGGCGCCTCTTGGGGTTTGTGGTTCTGCTGCTCCTCGTGGCTGTCGTGGAGGACCGCCTTCGGGTCGCCCTGGAAGGGCGCCTGCCCGATCTGTACGACGGTGTTGTTCGCGCGCTCGCCTTTGCGCTCCTGGTTGCCGCTGTATTGCTGTTGGCGAGCCGCATCTTCGACCGCCGCCGAGTCGCCGACTACGGCCTCCACGTCAGCCGTCGGTGGTGGGCCCAACTCGGACTAGGACTCGGACTTGGTGCGCTGCTGATGCTCGGCACGGTAGGTCTGGAGCTGGCGATGGGCTGGGTGAAGATCACGGACACCCTCGTGCCCGCTCCTGGGCAGCCCTTTGCGGCGACGATCCTGCTGGGCCTGGTCGCAGTGGCAGCCGTCGCGTTCGGCGAGGAGGCGTCGTACCGCGGATACCCGATCAAGAACTTCACCGAGGGACTCGGCACCTCACGATGGGCAATTGTCGCCGCAGTCTCGATACCAGCGCTCTACTTCGGGGCGGCTCACGTCACGAACCCGGGAGCGACGTGGCTCAGTTCGACCAACACCGTGATCTTCGGCGTCTTGTTCGGCACCGCCTACGTAATGACCGGTGAACTGGCGCTCCCGATCGGCCTGCACTTTGCGTGGGACTACATTCAGGCATTTGTGTTCGGCGTCGTTGGCAACGGATCACACTACGGTGCCGTTCTCGTGCTCGCTCCGACTGGCGCAGCGGGAGCGCGCTGGACCGGCTTGCCCTATGGAGTGGAAGCCGGAGCGCTGGGAACAGTTGCCATGGTTGCAGGGTTCCTGCTGCTGCTTGCCTACCGGCGGATTCAGCTCGGCGCGGTCCCGCGGGTTACTCCCTTCGAACAGGTGTACTAGGCACGGCTGGGAAATTGGAGGTTGGGCTGGGCGCAAGCGGCGCCTGCCTGGCCGGTTTGCTCAGTACGCTCGGCGTATGGCAGGTGCTGGGAAGGCCAACGGCAAGCTGGCCAAGAACTTGATCAAATACAGCGTGCGGTACGGGCCGCTGGTGATCGAGGCGGTCAAGCACGGGCGCGAACCGGCCCAGCAGGCGGTCCAGGCCGCCTGGGCGAAGCGGGCGGCCCGGCGGAAGGCGAGCGAGCACGCCCTCACCGTGCGCGACGGGTCCTTGCTGAAGGTGATCAAGGACGGGGAGTCGATCTTCTTCGTCTTCTCCGGCGACGCGATCGTGACGACGTACCCGCCGGTGCCGCAGAGCGCCTACCCGGATCTCCTGCGGCACGCCGACCTGGACAAGCGGGTGGCCGCCGGCGACCTCGCCGCGCGCAAGCCGAGGATCACTCCCCATCTGCCGAAGGTCCGGCGCAAACGTTGACGCGGGCGTAACATCCCGGACCCGGCCGGGCAACAGGCGGCCCGCACAGTGGAAAGCACGTTTCCACGAGGGAGGGCGTCCGCATGCTCTGGAAGATCAGGACCGAACTCGCCGACCGGCCCGGTGCGCTGGCCGAACTCGCTGCACGGTGTGGTGCGGACGACATCAACATCCTCAGCCTCGAGGTGTTCACCGCCGAGACCGGCGCCGTCGACGAACTGGTGGTCAACACCGGGGTCGGCTGGACCGCTGACGACCTGGCCGCGCTCGCCGCCGAGGCCGGTTGCCTGCGTACGACGGTCCGCCCGTGCCAGGCCGACGTACTGAGTGATGCGCCCACCCGCTACCTGCGCGCCGTACTGCGACTGATCGACGACCCGATGTCCGTCGACGAGGAGCTCGGCAACCTGCAGGGGTTCGAGGAGTACACGCCCGCCGAGTGGGCCCGGGCCGACGCGCTGGTGGAGATCGCCGGCCGGCTCACCGAGCGGTTCGACGGGTCCGTGGTCGAGGGCCCGCGGCCCGGCAGCGCCGTACCCGAGTTGCGCAAGGCGACCGTCGAGGACGCCGAGGCCGTGGTCGCCATGCACGAGCGGTGCTCGTACGAGAGCCGCACCCGGCGGTACCACGTGCCGATGCCGAAGCTGACCACCCGCACCGCGCGGCATCTGTCCGCGCCGGCCGGCGGGGTGTCGGTCGTCGCTGCCGTAGGCGATGCCGTGATCGGGATGGCGACGGCCGCGCCGTGGGAGGAGCTCGGGAGTACGACGATGGAGGTCGCCGTACTCGTCGAGGACGGCTGGCAGGGACAGGGCCTCGGACTGCGGTTGCTGCGCCAGGTGGTCGGTGACGCGCGGGTGCTCGGCGCCGACCGGGTCGTCTGCATGGTGCAGCCGGAGAACCACGCGATGCTGCGCACCCTCGAGCGGCTGCGGATGCGGTCACGGGTGGTTCGGGACGGCGACAGCCTGATGGTCACCGTCGCGCTGTCCGACCAGAGCCTGTCGCATGCGGTGGATCGGCCACCAGTGCAATATCGTCAGACACGTGCCACCCCTTCCCACCGGTCGCAATCCACACGGTCTGCTGGTCAGCCTGCCCGCGAGCACGCGCTCGCCGCTCTATCAGCTCTTCAGCCGCATTCTGATCGCGCTGGGGCTGCTGACCGTGATGGTGCTCATCGTGGTGGTCGACCGTAGCGGCTACCGGGACAGCTACGACGGTCGCGTCGGTCTGATCGACAGCATCTACTACGCCACTGTCACACTCACCACGACCGGGTACGGCGACATCACTCCGGTGACGCCCGCCGCCCGGCTGGTGAACGCCTTCATCGTCACTCCGCTGCGGATCGCGTTCCTGGTGGTACTGGTCGGCACGACACTGGAAGTCCTGGCCAACGAGGGTCGCCGGATCATGCGGGACACACGATGGAGGAAGCGCATGAAGGACCACACCGTCGTGGTGGGCTACGGCACCAAGGGCCGCTCCGCCGTCCAGACGCTGATCAGCAACGGGGTCAAGCGCGACAGCATCGTGGTGATCGACCCGCGGGCCCAGGCGATCGGGGACGCGGGCAACGACCAGATGGCCGCCTTCCACGGCGACGCGACGAACCGGACCGTGCTGCGCCGGGCCGAGGTGATGACGGCCCGCGAGGTGATCGTGACGACCGACCGCGACGACTCGGCGGTGCTCGTCACGCTGGCGGTGCGGCAACTGAACCCGAAGGCGCACGTCGTGGTCGCCGTCCGCGAGGAGGACAACGTCCCACTGCTGCGGCAGAGCGGCGCGGACGCGGTCGTCACGTCATCCGAGGCGGTCGGCCGGCTGCTCGGCCTGACCTCGGTCAGCCCGAACCTGGGTGAAGTGATGGAGGACCTGCTCACGTACGGCGAGGGCCTCGAGGTGGCCGAACGCCCGGTGCTCGGCCGCGAGGTCGGCAAGCCGCCGTCCGCCGTCCCCGACCGCGTGGTGTCGGTCGTTCGCGACGGAAAGGTGCACCGCTACTACGACGCCAACGTCTCGGTCCTGGCCGCCGGCGACAAACTCATCGTCGTCCGGCCCGCCAAGGAAACCCCGTGGGCCGAACGCCCCGGCGCGGACGAGCAGGACGAGTAGCTCTTCCGCGGTACCACCAGTCTGCTTAGAGTCGAATCTGCCTGGGGTCGAGCGCGGCAGGGGGCAGTGATGAGGTGGAACAAGGCAGCCGGAGTTGTCGGCGTTGCGGTGATGGTGTGTGCCGGGCTGACCAGCGCACAAAGCCAGGCGGCGCCGCCGGGGAACGAATGGTTCGGGCCGTGTGTCCCGGCGGACAGCGTCGTCCAGGCGCGGGGTGGACCGCGTGAACCGGACCTCGGGCAGGTCGACCAGGACCTGCCGGCCGCGGCGAAGGGCCAGGCGAAGCCGGGGTTCAAGGCGACCGTGCCGGTCTACTTCCATGTGATCACCGACGGTACGGTCGGTTCGCTGACGACGACGCAGATCGCCGCGCAGATCGACGTACTGAACAACACCTATGCCGGCGGTGAAGGCGGAGCCAAGACCGGGTTCAGCTTCCGGCTGGCCGGGGTGACGCGGACGGACAACGCCGCGTGGTTCGCCGCAGGCCCGGGCGGCACCGACGAACACAGCATGAAGCGGGCGCTGCACACCGGCGGGCCGGGTGACCTGAACCTGTACTCGACGACCGCGGGCCCCTACCTCGGCTGGGCCTACCTGCCGGACATCGTGACCAAGCCAGGCCAGGCGTACCTCGACGGCGTGGTGATCGACTGGGAGTCCTTCCTGGGTACGTCGACGACGTACGCGGACCGCTTCGACCAGGGCGAGACGTCGACCCACGAGGTCGGGCACTGGCTCAACCTGGAGCACACCTTCTTCGGCGGCTGCAATGCGAAGGGCGACTTCGTCGCGGACACCCCGGCCGAGAAGACGCCGACCTCGGGGTGCCCGGCCGGCAAGGACACCTGCACGGCCCCTGGCCTCGACCCGATCCACAACTACATGGACTACTCCTACGACTCCTGCTACAACCAGTTCACTCCCGGCCAGGCTCAGCGCATGGCGGACGCCTGGCTCCTGTACCGCGCCTGATCGCCGTACTCCCGGACCGTGACCCCTGACGGGTCACGGTCCGGTTGCGTGTTGCCCGCCTGAGGTTGACCGCGCGGCGCCTGCGTCCTAGTGTCTGACCTGTAAACGATTACAAGAACGATTACAGGAGGCCGGCGTGAGTCGTCCGACGATCGCTGAGGTGGCTCGGGCGGCCGGGGTCTCGGTGGCGTCGGTGTCGCGCGTGCTGAACGGGCTGCCCGCGACCGAGGAGATGGCCGAGCGGGTGCAGCGGGCGGTGCAGGAGCTCGGGTATGTGCCGGACTCCCGAGCACGATCGCTCAAGGTCGGGCGCACGTTCCAGCTCACGCTGGCGGTCGCCGACGTCGGTAACCCGGTCTACGTGACGATGATGCGTGCGGTCGAGGAGGTCGTGTCCGCGGCCGGTTATCGGCTGGTGGTGACCACGACCGGGCCGGATGTGGTCGACGAGGTCGCGCTCGTTCGCGGGATGGCCCGCGGGTACGCCGACGGCCTGGTGATCAGCCCGCTGCGCGTCGACGAGGACCTGATCAAGTCGATCCGCGAGTGCGAGGTGCCGGTGGTCGTCGCCGGTAACGTCCCCGCCAAGGCCGGCGTCGACACGATCCGCGCCAACTCGCCGAAGGGCATCCTGCTGGCGGTCGAGCACCTGACGGCCAAGGGACGCACGCGGATCGCCTTCGTCAACGGCCCGGCGGACACGGTGCCGGGCGCAGCCCGGGCGAAGGGCTTCGCCGACGCGATGAAGGAGTTCAAGCTGACGTCGGCCGGTCAGATCGAGGCTGCCGACTTCACCTTCGCCGCCGGACGCGAAGCGGGCAAGAAGCTGTTCAAGAAGAGCGGTCCCGACGCGGTGGTCTGTGCCAACGACCTGCTCGCCGTCGGAGTCATGCACGAGCTTGCCGCCTACGGACTAGACGTTCCGAACGACGTGGCGGTGATCGGGATGGACGACAGCGAACTCGCCGAGCAGTGCTTCCCGCCGTTGACGAGTGTGAACCTCGGGTCGGCCGAAAGGGGACGGCGAGCGGCTGAGTTGCTGTTGGCAAGGATCGAGGACTCCACCCGGACCCCGCGGCGGATCGTCGTACAACCGACGCTGAGCGTGCGGAGGTCCACGCCATGACCGCGACCCTGACCGCGCCGGCGCCGGCCCCGGTGAAGAAGACCACCCGCCCGAAGCAGAATCGCGAGGCGATCTTCCTTTTCCTGCCCGCGCTGCTGCCGGTCCTGCTGCTCAGCGTCTACCCGCTGATCCGCGGCATCGCGCTCGGCTTCACCGACGCGCGCGCGGGGCTCAACGTCGAGACCAACTTCATCGGCTTCGGGAACTTCTCCAAGCTGCTGCACAACGGCCTGTTCTGGGACTCGTTCCGGATCGGCATCATCTGGACCCTGTCGGTCACGATCCTGCAGTTCGTCGCCGCGCTCGGCCTGGCCCTGCTGCTCAACACGAACATCAGGTTCCGTGGCGTCGCCCGGACCATCGCCCTGATCCCGTGGGCGATGCCGCCGGTGGTGGTCGCGATCATGTGGCGCCTGCTGCTGCACCCGACCAACGGCCCGGTCAACGAGATCCTGCAGAACCTGCACCTCACCGACCACCCGATCAACTTCCTCGGCAACTTCAGTACGGCGTTGCCCGCGGTGATCGTGGTCGGCATCTGGGTCGGCATGCCGATGACCACGGTGACTCTGCTGGCCGGCCTGCAAGGCATCGACCGCACGCTGTACGAGGCTGCCGCGGTCGACGGCGCGAGCGCCTGGAGCCAGTTCTGGAACATCACGCTGCCACAGCTGCGAACCGTGATCGTCGCGATCACCAGCCTGGACCTGATCTGGAACTTCAACTCGTTCGGCCTGGTCTACGTGCTCACTGCGGGCGGTCCGGGCGGCAAGACGATGCTGCCGATGCTGTTCGCCTACAACGAGGCGTTCCGGTACGGGAACTTCGGCATGGCCGCCGCGATGGGTGACGTGATGGTCGTCATCATCATCGTGTTCCTCGCCTTCTACCTGCGGAACCGGCTGAGGAGCGAGGCATGAGAACACGACCGGCCGCCCGCGCCCTCCAGTACGTCGCTGTCGTCTGCTACCTGATCTTCCTCGGCTTCCCGCTGCTCTGGCTGATCTCCAGCTCGCTGAAATCGCCGCGGGAGTTCGCCAGCATCACGCCGTCGCTGCTGCCGAAGAATGCCGACTTCTCCAACTACACGGACGCGCTGAGCGAACAGGGCCTGGTCCGGGGACTCGGCAACAGCCTGCAGATCTCGATCCTCACCACGATCCTGGTGCTGATCGTGGCGCTGCCGGTGTCCTACGCACTGGCCCGCTTCCGCAGCCGGCTGCGGCCGGTCACGAACGGCTGGATCCTGGTCAGCCAGGTGTTCCCGGTGATCCTGATCGTGATCCCGCTGTTCATGATCCTGCGGCCGCTGCACCTGACCAACACGATCCCCGGTGTGGTGATCGTCTACATGGTCTGGTCGCTGCCGTTCGCGTTGTGGATGCTGCAGGGGTACGTCGCCGCCGTACCGCGGGAGCTGGAGGAGGCGGCGTCGGTGGACGGCGCGAGCCGGGTCCGCACCATCGTGTCGATCGTGATGCCGCTGCTACGGCCGGGGCTGATCGCGACCGCGATGTTCACGTTCATCTCGGCGTGGAACGAGTTCTTCTTCGCTCTGGTCCTGCTCCAGGACCCCCAGCTCAAGACCTTGCCTCTGGTGCTCGCCCGGTTCGTCGGGGCCGAAGGTCAGGTTCAGTTCGGCCCGCTCGCCGCCGCTTCCGTGCTGGCGACAGTGCCCAGTCTCGTGTTCTTCGCCTTCCTGCAGCGCCGGCTGACCTCCGGCCTGTTGAGCGGCGCAGTCAAAGGTTAGGAGAGGTAATGAAGAAGGTAATGACCGCGTTGCTCGCGGCAAGCGCCCTGGTGACGCTCGCCGCGTGTGGGGGCAACAGTGACAACAGTTCGGGTGACTCGCCAACCGAGAAGGTGACGCTGAAGTTCCAAAGTCTCGCCTTCCAGAAGACCACCGTCGCCGCGACCAAGAAGATCGTCGCGGACTGGAACGCCGCCAACCCGAACATCCAGGTCGAGTACGTCCAGGGCAGCTGGGACTCGGTGCACGACCAGCTGGTCACCCAGTTCCAGGGTGGGACCGCGCCGGACATCATCCACGACGAGTCCGCCGACATCACCGGGTTCATCAACCAGGGCTACCTGGCGGACCTCTCGCCGTACCTGAGCCAGGAGACCAAGGACGCCGTCTCCCAGGGCGTCTGGGACACCGTGTCGAGCGACGGCAAGGTGTACGCCGCTCCGACACTCCTGCAGTCGTACGTCGTGTTCGCCAACTCGGCGGCGCTGAAGACGGCCGGGATCACGGCGACCGGTGACTCGCTCAGCTGGGACGACCTGGCCGCGGACGCGAAGAAGCTGACCGCCGGCGGCAAGCACGGCCTGGGCTGGGGCCTGAAGAGCCCGACCGCGACCGTGCTGAACCTGGGCATGAACTTCGACGCGCAGTTCTTCGAGGGCACCGGCAAGGACGCGACGGCGAAGATCGGCGACCCCGAGCTCGAGGTGCCGAAGCGGATCCACGCGATGGCGTACGACGACAAGTCGATCGACCCGACCTCGCTGACCCAGAGCAGCTCCGACGTGCTGCCCGGGTTCTACGCCGGCAAGTACGCGATGGTTGTCGGCGGCAACTTCACCGCGCAGCAGATCCTGCAGGAGGCGCCGAAGGGCTTCCAGTGGGAGGTGCTGCCGCCGCTGAAGGGCACCGGCACCAAGCAGGCCGCGAACCCGCAGACGCTGTCGGTACCGGCCGAGGGCAAGCACATCAAGCAGTCGGCGCAGTTCATCGACTACTTCATGAAGGCCGAGAACCTGGCCGCCGTCGGCCAGGGTGACTGGCTGATCCCGGCCACCCAGGCGGCCCGGGACGCGATCCTGAAGTCGACCGGCGGCAAGAACGGCTGGGAGCAGACGCTGGCCAGCGGCAACGACCTGACCAAGGCGCCGTTCCAGAGCGTGGAGAACTACCCGAAGTGGAAGGACCAGATCGCAACGCCGGCGCTCCAGGAGTACCTGGCGAACAAGACCGACCTCGCGACGCTGGGCAAGAAACTGAGTGATGGATGGGGTCAGGTCAACCAGTGACGCCGGAAGGAATCAGTACCGCGTTGGAACAGAAGGCGACAGGTGCCCTCGTCGGCTCCGCGGTCGGTGACGCGATCGGTGGGGCCGTCGAGGGCTGGACCCCGGAGGCGATCCGGGAGCGGCACGGCGGCTGGGTGACCGGCATCGTCGGCCCGTGGTACGACGACTGGCGCACCGCCCGCCCGATCGCGCCGTACCACAAGGGCGACGGGCACATCACCGACGACACGTTGATGACGCACGCCCTGGTCGAGGTGTACGACGAACGCCGTACCCACCTGGACGCGTACGCGATCGCGGAGTCGCTGGTCCCGAAGATGCTGACCGGGCCCCGGTGGGTGCCGGAGCTCGAGACCGAGACGCTGCTGCTGCAGCGGGTGTTCCTGGCCGAGAAGTGGCTGGTCGCCCGGCTGCACTACGGGCACGTCGATCCGCGCGAGGCCGGCGTCGGCAACATCGTCAACTGCGGTGCGGCGATGTACGTGGCGCCGGTCGGCATCGCCAACGCGGGCGACCCGGCGGGTGCGTACGCCGAGGCGATCGAGCTCGCGGGTGCGCATCAGTCGAGCTACGGGCGGGAGGCGGCCGGGGTGTTCGCGGCCGCCGTCGCCGCCGCGATGACGCCGGGCGCAACGGCCGCTTCGGCGGTCGGCGCGGCGCTGGCACTGGCCAAGGACGGCACGCGGAGGGCCGTCGAGGCGGTGACCGCGGCGGTCGACGGCGTGACCGACTGGGAGCAGGCGATTCCCCTGCTCCGGCAGGCGATCGAGCCTTACGACACGGTCGGCCCGGACTATCGGGACCAGTCGATGGACGCGCGGCGGCCGAGCCGGACGAAGGCGATCGAGGAACTGCCGGTGGCCCTCGGCTTCGTGCTCGTGTCCGAGGGCGACGTACGCCGGGCTGTCCTGGGCGGCACCAACTATGGCCGGGACGCGGACTCGATCGCGTCGATGGCCGGTGCGCTCACGGGTGCCCTCAGCGGACTGAGCGGCGTACCCGCCGACTGGGCGGCCGACATCGCCGCGGCCAGCAAGACCGATCTGGTGGAGCCGGGTCGCGTGATGGCCTCGGTGGCCCTGGACATCCGCGCAGCCGACGCCGAGCGGTGGGCGACGCGCGTGGCCGCGTTGGACGCTCTGGTCTGACAATGTCAGTTGCAGTACGACGTGAGTTTGCGTTTCGGCTGGCGCAACAGGGGAAGGAAGAAGCCCGATGAGACTGACCTGGGTGCAGCCGGAGGACCTGCTGCCGCACCAACTGGTCCAATCCCGGTCCGAGGGTGTCGACGTCACCGACGTCCAGGCGCGCTGGCTGACCGCCGGCGGCACGACGGACGCTCCGGCGTCAGGCGCCACCGACGAGCCGGCCTCACCCGAGCTGCGGGCACTGGCGAGGGAGCTGCTCGACGAGCTGGACGCGCGGACGGCGGCCTGGCACGAGCCGGAGATTCCCGACCTGCCGTCGCTCGGTCAGCCGGTCGACCTCGAGCAGCGGACGCTCAACGCCTGGCTCGGCCGCGCGGCCGGGAATCTGCTCGGCAAGGTGGTGGAGAAGATCCCGCGCGAAGGCATCCGGGAGATCCTGGAGTCGTCCGGGCAGTGGCCGCTGACGCAGTACATCACCGCGATCGGCGTACCGGACGAGGTGCGGCGGCGGTGGCCGTGGAACAAGCGATCGGAGCCGACCAGCCTGCGCGAGGTCATCGACGGGATGCCCGAGGACGACGACCTCAACTTCGCGATCCTGGCGTTGCAACTGCTGGAGCGGCACGGGTCGGAGCTGACCACCGAGGACGTGGCGCAGGCGTGGCTGAACGACCTTCCGGCCGGTCGCGTGTTCACCGCCGAACGTGTTGCCTACCGCAACCTCCTCGACGGCGTCGAACCCGCGCGGGCCGCGCTGGTCGGCAATCCGTTCCGCGAGTGGATCGGCGCGCAGATCCGGACCGACGCCTACGGCTGGGCGCACCCCGGTGACCGCTCGGCCGCGGCCCGGCTCGCCCTGGTCGACGCCCGGCTGAGCCACACCGGTGCCGGTGTCGACGGCGCGCTCTGGGTCGCCGCGATGTCGGCTGCCGCGCTGGTGCTGGACTCGCCACGCGAAGTCGCCCTCGCCGGTCTCGATGTGGTGAGCGCCGACGGGGCGATCGCACGGGCCGTCCGGTTCGGGCTGGCTCTCGAGGACGTCAAGCTCGACGACGCGCTCGACGCCCTGCACGCGGAGTACGGCGACCTGCACTGGGTGCACGCGGTGAACAACTCCGCGCTCACCGCCTACGCGCTGACCGCCCCGGACTTCGCCACTGCGGTCGGTCGCTCGGTGATGGGTGGATGGGACACCGACTCGGTCGGCGCGACCGTTGGTGCGGTGTTTGGCGCGGTGCGCGGAGTTCCGGCAGAGTGGTCCACACCACTTGCGAACCGGATCGCCACGAGCCTTCCGGGAATGGACCAGATCGCGATCACCGAGCTGGCACGACGGACTGTGGAGGTGGCCCGGGGTGGAGCCTGAGGTTGTCGTGGTGGGGAGCGCGAACGTGGACCTGGTGCTCCCGGTCCAGCGGATCCCGCGCCCCGGCGAAACGGTGCTCGCGGGAGTCATGACCCGAGGTCCGGGCGGCAAGGGCGCCAACCAGGCGGTCGCGTCCGCGCGGGCCGGCGCCCGCACGGCGATGGTCGCCGCGCTCGGCGACGACGACGGCGGTGCCCTGCTCCGGGACGCCCTCAGCAGCTCCGGCGTCGACCTCTCCCTGGTCTCGGCTACGGACGCCCCGACCGGTACGGCGATCATCACGGTCGACGACAGCGGGGAGAACTCGATCGTCGTCGCCCCCGGCGCGAACGGTGAACTGACCTTGTCCGCGGCCGCGACGGCGGTCGTCGGTGCGGCGAAGATCGTTCTCGCCCAGCTGGAGATCCCGTTCCCGACCGTCCAGGCGGCGGCCGCGGCGAGCTCGTACTTCATCCTCAACGCGGCCCCGGCCGCCGAGTTGCCGGACGAGTTGCTGGCCGCCGTCGACCTGCTGGTGGTGAACGAGACCGAGGCCGAGGCGATCGCCGGCGCGGACCGCTCCGCGCTGCTGAAGAAGGTGCCGGCGGCGGTCGTCACCCTGGGTGCGGCCGGCGCGGTGATTCTGACCCGCGGTGACGACGAGATCGAGGTGCCCGGCGTACCGGTCGGCGTGGTCGACACCACGGCCGCGGGTGACACGTTCTGCGGCGTGCTCGCGGCAACGTTGGCTTCCGTGTCAGCGACCGGCGCGATCACGACCAGCGACCTGACGAATGCGGTCCGACGCGCTAACGTTGCTGCTTCATTGAGTGTTCAGGCGGCGGGGGCGATTTCCTCGGTGCCTCACGGGGAAGCTATCGACGCGCGTTATGCGGAGGTGTACCTGTGAATCCGCTCGAACCGCGGCCGATCGATCTACCCGCCATGGTGGATCTGGGCCTCCGGGTCGACCCGTCCTTTCTCGACGACGCCAAGATCCTCGGCGCCCCGGAAGACCCGGCCGACCTGCCGCGGTGGCGCGCCAAGCTCGCCGAGTGGCTCGCCAGCGCCTATGAGCGCACGCCGTACGACGGCTCGCACTACGAGGTCCCCGGTCGGGAGTGGACCCAGACGGCGTACTCGGTGGCGCTCGTCTGGCTCTGGGACGACCAGTTGTACGACGTGGAGACCGGGACGTTCACGCCGGACAAGTTCGTCCAGCACGGCGTCGACGACTTCGGTGGGTACGACGCGGTCGTGCTGTGGCACGCGTATCCGGTGATCGGGATCGACTCGCGCAACCAGTTCGACTTCTACCGGGACGTGCCGGGGCTGCGGGAGCTGATCGACGATCTGCACCGGCTCGGGTTGAAGGTGTTCTTCGACTACAACCCGTGGGACGTCGGCACCCGGCGAGCGGCCCGGTCGGACGCCGAGGAGTTCGCCGCGATGGTGACCGACTACGCCGTCGACGGGGTCTTCCTGGACACCCTGAAGGAGGGCGACCCGGCCTTCGCCCGCGCGCTGCGGGCGGCGAATCCGGCGATCGCCCTCGAGGGCGAGTCACGGTTGCCGATGGCAAGGATCGGGGACCACGCGCTGTCCTGGGCGCAGTGGTTCGCCGACACGCACGTGCCGGGAATCCTGCGCGCGCACCTGTTCGAGCGCCGGCACATGATGCACCACACCCGCCGGTGGAACCGGGACCACAGCGACGAGCTGCAGTCCGCCTGGGTCAACGGCGTCGGCATGCTGGTCTGGGAGTCGGTGTTCTCCGCCTGGGTCGGCTGGAACGCCCGCGACCGCGCGACCCTGCGCCGGATGGTCGCCGCGCAGCGCGCGTTCGCGCCGGTGCTGATCAACGGCGACTGGATCCAGCTGACCCCGGAGATCCCGGACAAGGCCCGGGACCACGGCGTCTACGGTTCGCGGTTCGACCTGGCCGACATCACCTTCTGGACGCTGATCAACCGCGACGAGGAGGACTTCGAGGGCATCGTGCTGCGCTCGGAGGACCAGGTCGGTGACTGGTACGACGTGACGTCCGGGGTGCCGATCACCGCCGACGACGACGGCGTCCACCTGGTCGTGCCGGGGCGTGGCGTCGCCGGGATCATCCGGGTCGGCGCCACCGCGGGCCTGTCCTGCCGGACGACCGCGCGCCGGCTGGGCACGATGCCGCGGCCGCACGTGAAGGACTCGGCGTTCCCGATGGCACCGGCCGAGCGGGTCGCGGTCCCGGCAGTCTCCGGTGACGCGTCCATCGGCCCGGTGGTCGTCGTACCGGCGGGGGAGCGGGAGTTGACCGTCCGGCACCGGCGGCGCGAGACCGGTTTGTACGACCAGGCGCCGTACGTGGAGGAGTGGAAGCCGCTGCCGCCCCGGCTGCACGACGTCCGGACGGTGAAGCGTGAGGTGTCGCTGCCGGGGATCTCGGTCGCGATCACCGAGGTGACGAACGCGCAGTACGCCGAGTTCCTGGCCGCGACCGGGTATCGGCCGCGGATCGCCAACCGGTTCCTGCAGCACTGGGTGGATGGTGCGCCCGTCGCCGGGACCGAGGAGCACCCGGTGACGTACGTCGATCTGCCGGACGCGCGGGCGTACGCGGCGTGGCGCGGCGGGCGGTTGCCGACCGAGGACGAGTGGCAGGTCGCCGCTCTCGAGGCAGGCTTCACCCGCGCCGAGCCGCTGGTGTGGAACCTGACCGAGAGCGAGCACCGCGACGGGCGCAGCCGGTTCTGCATTCTCAAGGGCGGTTCGCACTATGTTGCCGAGGGCTCCGATTGGTACGCCGACGGTGGGCCGCAGGAGCCGGACGTGAGCTTCAAGCTGGTGCTGACCGGTGGTGGTCTCGATCGCTCGGAGACCATCGGCTTCAGGTGCGCAGGATGAGGTCTGCTCCGCTTGACGGTGTGAAGGTGCTCGAGGCGGCGACGCTGTTCGCGGGACCGCTGGCGGCGACGTTCCTGGGTGACTTCGGGGCCGATGTCACGAAGATCGAGCATCCGTCCCGGCCGGATGCCGCGCGGACGCACGGTGCCTCGAAGGACGGCGTCGGGTTGTGGTTCAAGACCCTCGGCCGGAACAAGCGGCTCGCGACCCTCGACCTGTCCCGCGGTCGCGAGGTGTTCCTCGAACTGGTTCGCTCGCACGATGTGCTCGTTGAGAACTTCCGGCCGGGGACCTTGGAGCGCTGGGGTCTCGGGCCCGACGTATTGCTCGAGGCGAACCCACGGCTGGTGATCGCCCGGGTGACCGCGTTCGGTCAGGTCGGGCCGTGGTCGGGCCGGCCCGGGTTCGGGTCACTGGCGGAGGCGATGAGCGGGTTCGCGGCGGTCACCGGTGAGCCGGACGGGCCGCCGACGCTGCCGCCGTTCGGGCTGGCGGACGGGATCACCGCGCTCGCGACGGCGTACGCGGTGCTGGTCGCGCTGCGCGAGCGGGATCGGTCCGGGGCCGGGCAGGTGATCGACCTGGCGATCATCGAGCCGATCCTGATGATGCTGGGTGGCGGGATCACGGCGTACCAGCAGACCGGGTACGTCCAGCCCCGGCTCGGGAACCGCTCGTCGAACAACGCGCCGCGCAACGTCTACCAGACCGCGGACGGGCGCTGGGTCGCGGTATCCACGAGCTCGCAGAGCATCGCCGAGCGGGTGGTGACGTTGGTCGGCCGGGCCGATCTGGTCGCCCAGCCGTGGTTCGCGACCGGGCGGGAGCGTGCTCAGCACGCCGACGAACTGGACGCGGCGGTCGGGTCGTGGATCGCGGAGCGGTCGCTGGACGAGGTGATGGCCGAGTTCGAGAAGGCCGAGGCCGCGGTCGGCCCGGTGCACGACATCCGCGGCATCATGACCGATCCGCAGTACGCCGCTCTCGGCACGATCGTGGCCGTGGACGACGACGAGCTCGGCGGTCCCGTGCAGATGCAGAACGTGCTGTTCCGGCTGTCCGAATCGCCGGGGTCGATTCGGTGGGCCGGCCGGCCGCATGGTGCGAACACCGACGAGGTGCTCGCCGAGATCGGTGTCACGCCGGAGCAGCTCGCAGCGTTGCGGGCCGCGGGCGTGGTCTGACCCGTTCGCTCGAGGGGGCGTTAGGTGCTGACGGCACTGTATGTTCCGGCCAACCGGCCGGACCGGTTCGCGAAGGCGGTTGCCGCGGGCCCCGATCTGGTGGTGTTCGACCTGGAGGACGCCGTACCGGTCGACGACAAGGCGGGCGCGCGCGGCTGGGCGGTCGCGTGGATCGCAGCGAACGCCCATGGTCCGGTGGAAGTTCGGGTGAATGCGCCGGGGACGCCGTGGATCGAGGACGATCTGGCCGCGGTGGCCGCCGTACCGTCGGTACGGATCCGGCTGCCGAAGGTGGAGAGCGCGGCCGACGTGCGGGCTGTGCTGGAACAGGTGCCGTCGGCAAGGATCACCGCGCTGATCGAGTCGCCACTCGGGCTGGAGAAGGCGTTCGAGATCGCTACCGCGGATCCGCGAGTGGTCGCGGTCGCGCTGGGTGAGGCGGACCTGTCCAGCGCGTTGGGCGTGGACGGACCGGCGGGGCTGGCGTGGGCACGCGGGCGGCTGGTGTCGGCGTCCCGGGCCGCCGGTCTGGGCGCGCCGATGATGTCGGTGTTCCCCCGGGTGAACGACGACGAAGGCCTGCGCGCGTCGTGTCTGGAAGGTCGTGCGCTCGGGTTCGTCGGCCGTACGGCGATCCACCCGCGGCAGCTGGCGACGATCGTTGAGAGCTTCACGCCCACCGCCCGACAGCTCGCCGAGGCCGAGGCTCTGCTCGCCGCGGTGGAGAAGGCCGGGGTCGCGGAGGGTGGCGTCATCGTGCTGCCGGACGGCCGGATGGTCGATCCGGCGATGGTCGGGCGCGCCCGCGAGGTCACCACCCTGATGCGGGAGATCGAGTTAAGGTCGTAGGCATGCTGCCGCGCAGTGTTGATGCCGTGGTGATCGGGTCGGGGCCCAATGGGCTGGTGAGCGCGATCGCCCTCGCCGACGCGGGCTGGGACGTGCTGGTCCTGGAGGCCGCGGAGACCTTCGGCGGCGCGGTCCGGTCGGTCGAGGACGACGGCTGGATCAGTGATCGTTTCAGTTCGAACTACCCACTCGGCGTGGCCTCACCGGTGATCCGGGCGCTGGAACTGGAGAAGTTCGGGCTGAAATGGGCGCACGCGCCGTTACCGCTGGTGCATCTGCTCGACGCGGAGGACGGTACGGCGGTCGCGGTCCACCCGGATCCCGAGGGCACCGCGAAGTCGATCGGCGCCGACCACCCGGGTGACGGTGACGCATGGTTGCGGCTGTATCAGCAGTACGTCGCGATCCGTGAGCCGCTGCTGAAGTCATTGCTCACCTCGTGGCCGCCGGTCCTGCCCGGTCTCCAGCTCGTGCGCAAGCTGGGGTCCGCGGGGGAGTTGCTGCGGTTCGCGCGGTTCATGGCGATGCCGATGCACCGAATGGGCCAGGAACTGTTCGCCGGTCCGCGCGGCGCGGCCGTGCTCGCGGGTAACGCCATGCACGCCGACGCGCCGATGTCGGGCAGCGTCAGCGGCACGATGGGCTGGCTGCTCGCGATGCTGGCCCAGGATGTCGGCTTCCCGGTCGCCGCCGGCGGGTCGTCGTCCTTGTCGGGCGCCTTGGTCCGCCGGGCCGAACGCGCCGGAGCCCTGCTCGTCTCCGGTACGCCGGTCGCCGGGATCGACGTGTCCTCCGGACGGGTGACCGGCGTACGCACGGCATCGGGAGAGACTGTCGCGGTGAGCCGAGCCGTCATCGCGGACACCTCCGCGCCGGTGCTCTACCGCTCGTTGTTGCCGGATGCAACGATCCCGGCGGGTCTGCGGCGGGACCTGGACGAGCGGTTCGAGTGGGACTATCCGACGGTCAAGCTGAACTTCCGGCTGAGTGGCCCGATCCCGTGGAAGTCGTCCGAGGCGCGATCGGCCGGGGTGGTCCATCTGGGCGGGACCGCGGACGATCTCGTCCACCTCTCCGCCGACCTCGACACCGGTCGGCTGCCGTCGCAGCCGTTCCTGCTGATCGGCCAGACCACCAAGTCCGACCCGACCCGCTCACCCGCCGGCACCGAGGCGGTGTGGGCGTACTCGCATCTGCCGCGCGGGCTCGCGGACGACGAGTCCGCGGGCAAGCTGGCCGGCCGGATGGAACGCGCCATCGAACGGTTCGCGCCCAGCTTCACGGACCTGATCCTCTCCCGGGATCTGCAGCGCCCCTCGGAGCTGGAGTCGGGCAACGCGGCGCTCGGCCTTGGCGCGGTCGGTGGCGGCACCATGCAGCTCCACCAGCAGCTCGTCTTCCGCCCGACCATCGGCCTCGGCAGTCCGCGCACCTTCGTCACCGGCCTCTACCTCGGCAGCTCCGCGATCCACCCCGGTGGCGGCGTCCACGGCGCCTGCGGCCACCTGGCTGCCCGCACCGCGCTCCGCGACGCCTCGCTCATCGGCCCCCTCATCCGCACCCTCCCCACCGCCACCCTCCGCTACCTCCAAAGTTGAGACTCGACGAAGCCACCTGCCGAGCCCGGGTCGCGGCCGCGCGGATCGGGCGGTTGGCGACGGTCGGCGATGACCTGCGGCCGCACGTCGTGCCGGTGACGTACGCGGTCCATGGCGACCTCGTGTTCGTCGGGATCGATCAGAAGCCGAAGACGACGACCGATCTGAAGCGGTTGCGCAACATCGCGGCGAACGAGCGGGTCGCCGTTCTCGTCGACGAGTATGACGAGGACTGGACGCATCTGTGGTGGGTACGACTCGACGGGGTCGCCCGGGTTCAGGCCGACGAGCCCGCCGCGATCGACCTGCTGACCGCGAAGTATCCGCAGTATGCGGGGGATCCGCCGCGTGGGCCGGTGATCACGATCCACGTCGACAGCTGGACCGGCTGGTCGTACGCCTGACGCGTAAGGTGCAGCTGGGAGGTGTGGGATGAGTCAGGTGGAAGGGCTGCTGCGGGAGCTCGCGCCGCAGGTGCTGGGCTTCCTGGCCCGGCGGTACGGGCAGTTCGATCTGTGTGAGGACGCCGTACAGGAGGCGTTGCTGGCGGCCGCGACGCAGTGGCCCGCCGACGGCGTACCGGCGAATCCGCGCGGCTGGCTGATCACGGTCGCGACCCGGCGACTGACCGACCAGTTCCGCAGTGAGAGCGCGCGCCGGCGTCGGGAGGACACCGTCGCGGCGATGGCCGGCCCGGAGGAGCTGGTTACCCCGGGCGCCGATGTCGACTCGCCACCGGATGCTGACGACACGCTGACCCTGCTCTTCCTGTGCTGTCATCCGGCGGTCACGCCGGCATCGCAGGTCGCGCTGACGCTGCGCGCGGTCGGCGGTCTGACCACCGCCGAGATCGCCCGCGCGTTCATGGTGCCGGAGGCAACGATGGCGCCGCGGATCAGCCGGGCCAAGAAGAGCATCAAGGCGGCCGGCAGCCGGTTCGTGATGCCGCCCGAGGACGAGCGCGCCGACCGGCTGCGAGTTGTGCTGCAGGTTCTGTACCTGATCTTCAACGAGGGATACACGGCGAGCTCGGGCGAGGAACTGCAGCGGGTCGAGCTGACCGCCGAGGCGATCCGGTTGGCCCGGATGCTGCGCTCGGCGCTGCCGGACGACGGCGAGGTGGCGGGTCTGCTCGCGTTGATGCTGCTCACGGACTCCCGGCGGCGGGCGCGCACCACCGCGGACGGTGGCCTGGTCCCGATCGACGACCAGGACCGCACGCTGTGGGACCGCGAGCAGATCGAGGAAGGCGCCGCGCTGATCCTGAGCACGCTGGCGCGGGGTGCTGTCGGCCCGTACCAGCTGCAGGCGGCGATCGCGGCGATCCATGCCGAGGCGCCGAGCGCCGAGGCGACCGACTGGCCGCAGATCCTGTCGTTGTACCTGCTGCTGGAGAAGCTCACGCCGAACCCGATGGTGACGCTCAACCGCGCGATCGCACTCGCCCAGGTCGAGGGACCGGAGGCCGGGCTGGAGCTGCTGGCCACGCTCGACGATGACAAGAACATCACAGAGACCCACCGGCTGGACGCCGTCCGGGCGCATCTCTACGAGCGCGCGGGGGAGTTGGCGAAGGCGCACGAGCATTACCTGGCCGCGGCCCGCCGTACGACGAGCCTCCCGGAGCAGCGCTACCTGCAGGCGAAGGCCGACGCGATCACGGGATGAGCCGGTAGAAGCGAAACAGCGGAGTGTGGAACGGCAGTATCCGCGTCTCCTGGAATCCTGCCTCGGCGGCGTAGCGGCGCAGCGTTTCCGGACGCATGAGTGCGCCGGTCGCGGCCGATTCCGGGTCGCCCATCGCATCCGGCAGGCAGGACATCAGGCTCCAGCCGTAGTGATACCGCTCCAGCTCCGAGGCAGGCGCGGTGAACTCGTCCTCGACCAGCTCGTCGGCGATCAGAACCGAACCGCCCGGCGCGAGCATCGCCCGCGCGCTGCGCAGCGCGGCGACCGGCCGCGGCATGTCATGCAGGGCCTCGAGAATCGTGACCAGGTCGAACCGGCCGCTGTAGGCCGGGTCGGCCGCGTCCGCGACCGAGAACCTGACCCGATCGGCCAGACCGGTCTCCTCGGCATGCCGGCTCGCCGCGGCGATCGCGTCCTCATCGAGGTCGAGCCCATGCACGGTGATCCGCGGATACGCCTGGGCCATTGCGATCGACGACCACCCGGTGCCGCAGGCGAAGTCGGCGACCCGGGCCGGTGGCTCGGCGCGCAGCCGCCGGTCGATCTCGGGGATGGCCGGCAGCCATTCCTTGCCCAGCAGGTTCAGGTAGGTCGGCCGGTTGAACTCCGCACGTCCCTCGGGTTCCCAGGGCTGATGCGGGGGTGCGCCGCCGGTGCGGAACGCCTCGACGAGATCCGGCAGCATCCGGGCCGCGCGAGCGAGCTCCACGCCCTTGTACGCGTGGTACCTGACGTCGTCCGGATCGGCCAGCACCGGGATGTGCTCGGGTGGCAGGTGGTAGCGCCGCTCGGTGGGCGCCGCAGCGGTGTCGTCGACGTCGATCAGTCCACTGGCGGCGTGATGCTCGAGCCATTCGCGGATGTAGCGCTCCGCGGTCCCGGTTCGTTCGGACAGCTCGACCGACGTGGAGGGACCGTGGTCTGCGAGCGACTGATACAACCCCAGGCGTTCGCCGAGGTAGATGGAGTAGATCTCGAGCGCCGCACCGGCGTTCCGGAAGAGCCGCTCGACGAGTGCGTCGGTCCGGTCATCCGTCGTGCTCAGGGGTGGATCGGCCGAAGAAGTCACCGGTTCACTGTAATGCGCCTGCCGGTCTCGTGGGATTCGATCGCGGCCAGGGCGAGCCCGAGCGCGCGGCGGCCGGCCCGGGCGTGGATCGGTGGTGCGCCGCCGGATCGCAGGGCGTCGAGGATCGCGCCGACGTGGCGGTCGAACGTGCCCGCGAAGTAGCGGGCCTCGTCGTCGAAGTAGCCCGAGTGCCAGCGACGCTCGACGTCGTCTCCGGCGCGCGAGAACGTCAGTGCGCGGACGGTGTCGTGGATGACCAGGCGACCCTCGGTGCCGTTGATCTCCAGGCGTTGCGTGTCGGGATAGGCGTACGACGAGTCGTAGCTGCCGAGCATCGTGCCGACCGCGCGGTTCTCGAAGTCCAGCGCCAGCGCGATCGTGCTGAACGCGCCGTACGTCTTGTCGGTCATGTGTGCGGAGACGGTGGAGATGGGGCCGACGAGATGCTCGAGCATGTCGAACCCGTGGCACTGGGTCTCGATCAGGTTGGCGTGCGGCGAGTTGCCGTGGTTGGCCTCGCCGCCGAACCGCCAGGTCGCGAACACCGGCTCACCGAGCTCGCCGGCGTCGATCAGCGCCTTCGCCCGCTGGACGGGTTCGGCGTACCGGTGGTTGAAGTTGATGGCGAAGAAGCGGTCACCGGCTTCGGCGAGCAGGGTGTCCGCCTCGGTGAGGTCGAAGACGAGCGGCTTCTCGACCAGCAGCGGTACGCCGGTGCGCACGAGCTTCAGCGTGACGTCGTAATGGTCCTCGTTCGGGAGGCAGACGGTGACAAGGTCCGGTTGCTCGTGCTGCAGCATGAGGTCGAGATCGGTGTACGGCGTGGCGCCGTGCCGCTCGGCTCGGGCCCGGGTCCGCTCGGGCGTGCGTCCGGCGACCGCGCACAGCTCGGTGTCCTCGCGGCGGGAGAAGATGCGCGCATGCTGTTCGCCCCAGCCGCCGGCGCCGACTACGGCGACGCGAAGTCGTTCGGTCATGAGGCGCCGTCCTGGGTGACGACGACCTTGCCGGTCTCGCCGGACAGGAACAGCCGGAACGCCTCGCCGATGTCGGCAACCGGGAAGCGGTGACTGATCACCCGGCCGATCAGCTCCTGGTTGGCCTGCAGGAGAGCGAGGTTGCCGGCCATCTCGTCGTACCGGAAGTACTCGCTGCCGAGGATCGCGTGCTCGGGTGCGATCAGGTCCCTCGACACATCGATGGTGACCGTCTCGCCGTGACCGACGCAGATGAGCGCGCCGCGTCGGCCGAGGATGTCCAGGGCGGCACGGCGGGCGACCTCCTTGCCGGACGAGTCGAACGCGATGTCGGGGCTCCCCGCCGCGCCGACGTCATCCGCGAGTACTGGGATGGCTCCGAACGACTCGGCGAAGTCGAGGCGCCAGCGGGCGATATCGGAGATGTACACCGGGACGTCGGCGCCGTACCAGAGCCTGCTCATCACCGCGAGGCCGAGCCCGATCGGCCCGGCGCCGGCGATGTAGACGCTCTCGATGTCCTGCCGGATCAGGGCCGCGCGGCCGAGGGCGTGGCTGCTGGTGCCCATCACGTCCAGCAGCATGGTCGCGGTGCCGATCTCGATGTCGTCGCTGATCGGGAAGAAGTTCGTCTCGTGCACGAGCTCGAACGGGCCGTAGCCGCCGTCGTGGGTGAAGCCCATGTCTGCTCGCTTGGCCAGACACTGATTGGTTGCGCCGAGCAAGCAGCTGCGGCACTCGCCGCAGTAGTCCATCAGGAACACGGCACCGCGAGTACCGATCTGGACGTTGGTGCCTTCGCCGGCGACGAGCACCGTGCCGGCGGCTTCGTGACCGGGTACGACGCCGGAGCCGCCGAAGTACTGGTCGCGGTCGGTGCCGCAGAGGGCGTTGGCCTGGACGGCTAGGAGGAGCTGGCCGGGACCGGGGTCGGGGTAGGAGTGGTCCGCGAACTCGATGCGGCCGTCTCCGGTGAACACAGGGGCGAGGGCTGTACGTGTCATGGTCACCGGAATTTACTACGTAGCAAATGTTGGCAACAAGGGGTTGTGGCCCTTCGGCTGGGATTTAGACGGCGGTACTTTCCCGGAGGCGTAGCTCGTAGCCGGCCATCCGGTGCTGAGGAACCCGTGGCTCGTCCGCGCCGAACTGTTCCTCGAGCAGGTCCAGCGCCATGCCCGCGAGGTCGTCGAGCAGCGGCGCGACCGTGCTGAGCGACGGCGTGGACAGACTCGACTCGACGATGTCGTCGAAGCCGATGACCGACATCTCCCCCGGTACGTCGACGCCCGCACGCAGGAGCGCCCGGATGGCGCCGAGGGCGGCCGAGTCGTTCATCGCGAAGATGCCGTCGGGTCTGGGGACTCCGCTGGTCAGGACTGCCGTCATCGCGTCGGCGGCTGCGGCGGTCGTCCAGTCGCAGTCGATCAGCAGGTCCGGATCGAGCTCGGCTCCGGCCCTCTTCAGTGCGGCCTGATAGCCCTGGCGGCGGAGCTGATAGGACCGCTTGGGTCCGTGGTTCGCGCCGAGCAGCAGGATCCGTCGCCGTCCGGAGTCGAGCAGCTGGGAGACCGCGGCCTGGGCTGCCTCGCGGTTCTTGATGCCGACGTGGTCGATCTCGCTGCCCGGCTCGCGGTCGCCGACCAGGACCACGGGGTACTTGCGATCTCGCAGCCGGTGCTCGTCCGTGCGGCCCAGCGCCACCGCGCTCATGATCAGGCCGTCGGTGACGACGTCGCCGCCACCATGGAGCAGCTCCACCTCGGTCTCGTGGTGTCCGCCGGTGGTTTCGACCAGAACCGTCGTACCTCGCTGCCGGGCTGCCGCGATGACGGCTTCGGCGAGGTCGGCGAAGTACCGCTCGCGGAAGGTGGGGACGGCCAGAGTCACCGTGCCGGTGCGGCCGGTCCGGAGCCGCCGGGCGGCGGTGTTCGGCCGGTAGCCGAGGGCGTCGAGGCTCGCCTGCACGCGGGCGCGGGTGGCGGGCGAGACGTGCACGTAGTTGTTGACCACGTTGGAGACGGTGCGCTGCGAGACACCCGCGTGGCGGGCGACGTCGGACATGCTGACCGCCACTGCCTGCTCCAGCCTGGATCGAGCCACTCGGTGAGCGGTCAGGCTATCTCACCCGGCTGTGGGCGGGCTCACGTGACTCAGGTTGTAACTTCGGTTTACAGTAACGGCATGAGCCTTCAGGAGCGGACGCGCGGGCGCCGGGACGCGATCGGAGTCGGGGTCGCGTGGTTGAACCGGCTGGCGCAGTCGCGGACGATCGATCGGTTCGGGCTGCGGAAGCAGACCGAGCGGGTGGTGTTCGAGGCGACCAAGACCGGCTTCCGGACGGCCGGCGCGCTCACCCGTCGTTTCGCCGCCGCGTCGAAGCTCGCCGCGCCGTCGCGGCTGCCGGCCGCCCGCGGGACCGGGAAGTTCGACCTGACGCCGACCGAGGACCAGCAGATGGTGGTCGAGGTCGTCCGCGAGTTCGCCGCGGAGGTACTGCGTCCGGCGGCCGCGACCGCGGACACGGCCTGTGTGACTGACGACAGCGTGCTGTCGTCGTCCGCCGACCTCGGGTTGAGCCTGATCGAGGTGCCGGAGGAGCTCGGTGGCATCGTGACCGAGCGGTCGGCGATGACCGGCGTACTGGTGGCCGAGGCGATGGCGCATGGCGACATGGGGCAGGCGGTCGCGTGCCTGGCGCCGGCGGCGGTGAGTACGGCGATCTCGTTGTGGGGCGATGAGACGCAGCAGGCGACGTACCTGCCGGCCTTCACGGGTTCGTCCGTGCCGGCGGCGGCACTGGCTCTACTGGAACCTCGGCCACTGTTCGATCCCTTTGTCCTGCAGACGCGTTGGGCCGGCGGGCGGTTGAACGGCGTGAAGTCCTTGGTGCCGCGCGGGGCTTCGGCAGAGTTGTTCGTGATCGCGGCGCAGGTCGAGTCGTCCGGGCCCGCGTTGTTCCTGGTGGAGTCCGATCATCCCGGGGTGACGATCGAGGCCGAGCCGTCGATGGGTTTGCGGGCGGCGTCGCTGAGCCGGGTGATCCTGGAGGACGTGCCGGCCGTGCAACTGGGGACGTTCGAGGACTATGCCGAGTGCGTCCGGCTGTCCCGGCTCGGATGGTGTGCGTTGTCCCTTGGTACGGCAAAGGCGGTGCTCGACTACGTCACGCCGTACGTGAACTCGAGAACCGCTTTCGGTGAGCCGATCAGTCATCGGCAGTCGGTGGCCTTCATGGTGGCGAACATCGGGATCGAGCTGGAGGGGATGCGGCTGGTCACGTACCGGGCCGGATCGCGCGCCGAGCAGGGGCTTCCGTTCGCCCGTGAGGTCGCGCTGGCGCGGCGGTTGTGCACGGACAAGGGCATGCAGATCGGGACGGACGGCGTACAGCTGCTCGGTGGGCACGGTTTCGTGAAGGAGCATCCGGTGGAACGGTGGTACCGCGACCTGCGAGCCATCGGCGTGATGGAAGGCGCGGTGCTGGTCTGATGATCAACCTGGAGACACCCCGGAAGTTCCGTGCCTTCGTCAACCAGGCGCACCAGGTCGCGGCCGAGATGCTGCGGCCGAACTCGCGCCGGTACGACCTGGCCGAGCACGAGTATCCGGTCGAGCTGGACATGCTGGCGGCGATGGTCGACGGATTAGGTGCCTCGGGCACCGGTTCTGGTGCGGGTGCTTCCGGAGTACGCCGTACCGCGTCGGCTGACGGCGTTGTCAATGGATCGAACCTGTCGTCGGTGCTGTCGATCATGGAGATGTGCTGGGGCGATGTCGGGCTGCTGCTGTCGATGCCGCGGCAAGGACTCGGGAACTCGGCGATCGCGTCCGTCGCGTCCGAGGAGCAGTTGCGTCGGTTCGACGGTGTGTGGGCGGCGATGGCGATCACCGAGCCGGGGTGTGGGTCGGACTCGGCGAACATCCGGACGACGGCTCGGTTGGACGGGGACTCGTACGTGCTGGATGGCGAGAAGATCTTCGTGACCGCTGGTGGGCGGTGTGATGCCGTGGTGGTGTGGGCGACTCTGGATCGCTCGTTGGGTCGCGCTGCGATCAAGTCCTTCGTGGTCATGAAGGACACCCACGGACTGTCGGTGGAGCGGCTCGACCACAAGCTCGGGATCCGCGCGTCGGACACTGCGACGATCCGTCTCGAGAACTGCCGGGTGCCCCGATCGAACTTGCTGGGGTCGCCCGACATCGACACGGACAAAGGGTTCGCGGGTGTCATGCAGACCTTTGACAACACACGACCTTTGGTCGCCGCGATGGCAGTCGGGTGCGCGCGCGCATCGCTCGAACTCACGCGCTCGTTGCTGGCGGAGGCGGGCGTCGAGGTCGACTACGACCACCCCGTCCACCTCCAGCCGGCCGCGGCCGCGTCGTACCTCTCGATGGAAGCCGACTGGGAAGCCGCCTACCTGCTGACCCTGCAGGCCGCCTGGATGGCCGACAACGGTCAACCGAACTCCCTCCAAGCCTCCATGGCCAAAGCCAAGGCCGGCCGCAGCGCCAACGACATCACCCTCCGCTGCATAGAACTAACCAGCACCCTCGGCTACTCAGAACACCAACTCCTCGAAAAGTGGTCCAGAGACTCAAAAATCCTCGACATCTTCGAAGGCACCCAACAGATCCAGCAGCTGATCGTGGCCCGGAGGCTGCTGGGCAAAACCTCAGCCGAGCTGAAATAGCCCTGTCTGTAAGGGCTTCCTGCGTAGCGTGAAGCCCGGGTCAAGCGCCGGCTCGTTGGTGCTTCCGGAGCCGAAGCTGTCCGCACGACGCTGTTCGGCCATGGGTGGCCGAACGCACCGCATCGCACCTTGCGTACGGCGTTCGTGGACCACTGGCTGGACGCGACCGACCGTGGCCAGGAGTCGCGCCGCGACGAACCGATCATCGGGCACACCACGATCTCCGGCCGGGAGCTCCCGGTCCTGCAGTTCATGGGAATGCCGCCGAACGCAGACTCGACCGGAGACATCGCGCTCCGCAACCTGCTCGCCGGCCAGGGCGTCGGCCTGATCGACGCGATCCCGTCCGCCAAGGAAGTGGTCAACGATCTGGTGGCGGGAGCGTCGTACCCGCTCTGAAACCCGGCAAGGGGGAGAAGTGGTCGAGCAGTACGCCGTACCGGACGCCGCGACTCATCCTCAGTTGGCTGAGTGTGTACGGCACGGGCGCGGCCGGGACGCACCCGCAAAGTACGACCTCCCGCGCCGAGGCGCGGGAGGTCGTTGGCATTCGTGCAACTTGTCGGAAAGGAGTTCTCAGCTCAGCTGAACACCGAGCGGGCCAGCTCGTGGCCGAGGGTCTGGCCGGCGTAGTGGTCGAGCCTGGTGTGGATACCGGCGTAGACGCGGCTGAGTCCGGCCTCGTCCGCGATCGCCTGCAGCGACCGGAACGTCCGTGTGACACCTGGAAGCAGCTCGGAGGTGACCGTGAGCCGCAGCCGCGGATCGAACTCCTGACTCAGCAGGGTCGCGGCTGCCTGGGAGATCACGCTGTGCGCACCCGGGTAGGACGGGTCCGCCGGAGTGTTGGCCAGTGGCGTCCAGGCGGGATCGGAGGTGGTGGAATGGTTGCCGTCGGCATCTGCGAGCCGGATCGCGGTGATCGGCCGCCAGACGCGGAAGTGGTATTTGGCGTCTAGAACGCAATCACTGCGTCGGCCAGCGCCAGGTTGAGGTGCGCGAAGACCCGGGCGGCGCCGACGAGGTCGTAGCGTTCGGTACGCACAGCGGTCTGGGTGATCTCGTTCCAGTAGTTCCAGATCGGTGCCGCCCAGAAGTTCGCCTGCTCGGTCTGGTCGCCGTTGCGGCCGGTGCTGCTGTTCTGGCCCAGTCGTTTGACCTCGTTGATCGCCGCGGCGTACCGGCGACTGCCGAGGTCCGGGTACGCCTCGGGCCGGAAGCGGTTGGCGAGCTTGATCAGGAACGGCGTCACGCCCGACCAGTGCGTGAACACGGCGGGAGCGTTGGTTGGTGGCGTCGGCCGGTACTGCCCGGGTTTGGTGCCTGGGGCCAGTGGCGGCGGAACGGCCGACGACCCGTCGTGGCTGCGCAGTTCGAGCAGTCGAGCGGTCAACCGGCCCGCGGCGATGCCCGCTTCCCGAGCGTGTGCCGGGCCGACGTTGGTCAGCTCGGCCTCGAGCTGCTGGTCCAGATTTGCGGACTGAGCCGGATACAACGCAACGAGAATGTCGTGCCCTGCTTGGGCTGCCGCCGCGATCGGCGATGCCCCGGAAGCCGCATGCACGGCGAAGAGGTACGGCGTACCCTTCCCGGTGGTGGCGACCACGGCGTTGTGGATCGCGGCATGCAGAATCGCGAAGCTCCGGGTCGGGTGGACCGTGGGCGGCTGCAAGCCTGCCGTGCGGACGATCCTGAGCAGGGTCTGGTTCCACGCGATCACAACGTCAGCACCCGCCCGGACCTGTCTGGTCAGTTCGAGGGACGGGACGCGGTCAGCCGTCTGAGCGGCAGCGAAGCTGGTGTTCGTCGCTGCGACGGCTACGGCCGCAGCGGTCGTGCCACCGGCGATCAGCAGGCCGCGACGTGAGACTGGAGATGTCACGATGACTCCACAGAGAAGATTCGATGGTCACCAACGGGATAGTCAGGCGGGTTACACGCGGTGCTCGTGTAACCCTGGCACCTATTACGGGTGTGGTTCTGTGTCGGTCCTGACTTGTGAAGGTGACGGTGGCGGGTGGCGGGACAAAGATCGTGGGGGCGGCGGAAACCCGACGCCGAACGGAATTCGGACGCGGCTGCGACCGCGCCGGCTCGTCTGCACGTGGTGACCGACGACAGCTACCCCGACTGGGAGGCTGTCTACAACGACAACGTGGACCGGGTCTACCGGCTGATGTTCACCAAGGTCGGCAACCGGCCGGACGCCGAGGACCTCGCCGCCGAGGTGTTCGTGACCGCACTGAAGCCGTTGCAGCTGACGGCGAGCATCGGCGAGGTCCGGGCCTACCTGCTAGCGACCGCGCGGACGGTGCTCGCGGGGTACTGGCGGCGCACGTTGGGCCGCCAGATCACCCGGCTCGAGGAGGACTGGGCACTGACCGAGCCGGTGAACGACGCCGAGGACGGCGGCGCGGTCGCCCGGGCGGAGGCGATCCTGGCGGAGCTTCCGGACCGGTACCGGCGCATCCTGCAGTTGCGGTTCATCGGGGCCTGCTCGTTGAAGGAGGCCGCGATCGAACTGGGAGTGACCGTGGGCAACGCGAAGGTGCTGCAGCACCGGGCGCTTCGCCAGGCCGCGGCGGTGGCAGACAGAATGGAGGGGTGACGATGCGCGGAGTACGCCGATTCGTCGACGACCTGCTGAGCCGGCGTCGGACGAAACCCTTTGCTGCCGACGAAGCGGACGAGTCACAGATCCGGACCGCCATCACCCTGCGCGCCGCCGGGCCGGACGACGGGCCGAGCGACGAGTTCGTCAACTCCCTGCGCGAGCGCCTGCGGACCGAGCTGGACGACGACACGCCACCGGTGCGGGAGCTGCACGGCAGCAGCCGTCGCCGGTTCGTCGTGTCGATCGCGGCAGCGTCCGCGGCGTCCGTTGCGGTCGGTGTCGCTGCCGAGAAGGCGCTGGGCGGTTCCGGGGGTGCGGTGACGGCGGATCCCGCGGAGCAGACCGTCACGCCGGACAACGGCGAATGGCGGGGGATCGTCGCGGCCAAGGATCTGCCGGACGGCGCCGTACGGCCGTTCGACGTCGGCAGCATCGTCGGATTCGTGCATCGCTCCGGTGACCAGTTGAACGCCGTATCGGGCGTTTGTACTCACCTGGGCTGCAAACTCGCTCTGGACGGGCCGACGCGACAGCTGAATTGCCCTTGTCACAATGCCGCGTTCGGCGTCGATGGTGCGGTTCTGCATCACCGGCTGCCGGTTGCTCTGCCGCCCTTGCCGAGGCTGAATGTGCGCGAGTCCGACGGAGTCGTGCAGGTCTTCGTACCGCCACGCCAGGCCTGATCGGCGGCGTAACCCGGCCGCCTATCAATGGGCATGAGAAATCTGCGTGGAATACGACGTTTCGTCACTGCGCTCGCGGCGGTCGGTTGCCTTACGGCTGTCGCCGCGTGCGGCGGCGGTACGAATAACCAGAGCCAGGCTCAGTCGGCCGACAGCCCCGCGGCCACGGCTTCCTCCCAGCCCTCTCCCGCCGAGTCGGAGATGCCTGGTATGTCGACGTCGCCGGCGGCCCCCGCCGGTCCTGCGGTCGCGGCCAACGCCGTGGACATCAAGGAGTTCGCGTTCGGGCCGCAGAGTGTCACCGTCAAGGTCGGTACCACGGTGACCTGGACCAACGACGACCAGGATCCGCACACGGTGACCAGCCAGAGCGGCAACGGCCCGTTGAAGTCGAGCACGCTGCAGAAGGGTGACAAGTTCCAGTACACGTTCACGAAGGCCGGCACGTTCGACTACCTGTGCACGATCCACCCGTTCATGACCGGCACGGTGGTGGTCACGGCATGAGCCTCGAGGACGATCACAGCCCGGAAGGCATGACGCGTCGTCAGTTGATGCGGCACACCGCCTGGTTCGGCGCGGCCGTGGTGCTGACGGTGACCGGAGGCGAGGTGATCAGCCAGATCGCGCGCCCGGACGAGCAGCCGGCGGCCCTCCAGAAGGATCCGAACGCGTTGCGATTCCTTCAGATCAGCGACAGCCATCTCGGATTCAAAGGAACGGCGAACACCGCCGTCGAGCAGTCCTTCGCGGATGCGATCCAGCAGATCAATGCGCTGCCGTACCGGTCGGATTTCGTCATGCACACCGGTGATCTGACGCATTTGTCGACACCTGCGCAGTTCGACCAGGTCAAGCAAATGATGGGTGATTTGAACACCGGGCACGTGTTCACCGTGCCGGGCGAGCACGACTCGGTCGACGACCACGGTCAGAAGTACCGCAAGGTGTTCGGCAAGGGGACCGTCGGGGACGGGTGGTACAGCTTCGACATGGGCGGTGTGCACTTCATCTCGTTGGTGAACACTCTGAGCCTGGAGAGCCTCGGACATCTCGGGAAGGACCAGGTCGAGTTCGTTCGGCAGGATGTCGCGAAGTTGTCCGCCGACACGCCCATTGTCGTGTTCAGCCACATTCCGCTGTTCGCGCTGTACCCCAAGTGGGGTTGGGGAACCGATGACGCCACCCAGGCACTCAGCTACCTGAAACGGTTCTCCTCGGTGACGTGCCTCAACGGCCACATCCACCAGCTGTTCACCAAGACCGAAGGCAACATCACCTTCCACAGCGCGACCACCACCGCCTACCCGTTGCCGCACCCCGGCGAACGTCCCGCACCGACACCGGTCACCCTGCCGGCGGGGAAGCTCAAGGATGCGCTCGGGATCCGCGAGGTTCAGTACGTCGAAGGCAGCGACCGCCTCGCGATCAAGGACGTGAAACTCGCATGAGAACCCTTCGCCCCACTCTGGCCGCGCTACCGGTGGCCATCTGCCTCGCGGTCGTCGGCTACATCCACGCGCAGCTGTACGTCCGCGGCTACCACGCCATCCCGTACATCGGGACGTCTTTCCAGTGGGACGCTGCCGCTTCGTTCGCGGTAGCGGTGCTCCTGCTCGTCCGGAACGCGACTGTCCTCCGGATCGTCGCGATCGGCCTTTGTTTCAGCGGGCTCGGCGGTTTCGTCGGATCCCGGACGGTGGGACTGTTCGGGTTCACCGAGCGGGGTTGGCAGCCTGCTCCGCAGGCGCTGCTCAGTGTGCTGGCCTGGGTCGTCGCGCTGGTCCTGCTCCTGGTTCCGTTCGGAAAGCAGCTGGCGGAGCGTCAGCTGCTGAGGTCGCTCGTTGCTGAAGGCAACGAGTAGTCGAACGACACTGTTGGGGGCCGGACGATGAATTTCTGCAGGGAAGGCCGTCCGGCCCTCGGCGCGTACGCCTTCGGTCTGCTTTCGGCGGCTGACGAACTCATCGTCGAACGCCACGTGGCCGGCTGTGAGGAGTGTTTCAAGGAGTTGGCCGGGTTCTTCAGGCTGCGTAACGCCATCCGGGACCTCCCGCCGGAGACCTTCCTCGAAGGCTCGCCGGACGACGAGTAGCCCTGGCACGGATCAGCTCAGCCAGTCCTCGAGGCGGGCGGCCACGAAGGCGTCATCGGTGATCTCCGGATACGCGGCGCAGACCCGGTCGATCTCCGCCAGCTGACCCGGCGACAGATCCTCGGCCGGGTTGAGATACCACCGACCTGCGGACCTCACCGACCGTACGAGCGCGGTCGAGCAGCTCGTCCTCCGACAGGTCCTCCGGGCGCAAGTCCAAGGCCTGGATCAACCTGGACAAGAAGATCATGCAGGACTACCTGCCGGCTCTTCCGCAGTACCAGTCGTGTTGGTCGCGGCCGCGGCCAACGGCAGGGTCCCGGCCAGCAGGAACAACATGCCGCCCCGGACGATTAGCAAGATGATCTGCAGCACCGACAGCCAGAAGAGCACCTGCGTCAGCCCGACCAGCCCGACGTCGCCGGCTGGGATGACCGGGTTTGCATGAACATCATCGACACGAACAGTGCCTGGAAGTCTGTAGGGGTTCCGTTCGGGTTCCTCATGTAGGACGCGGCCTCGTCGGAAGCGGCCCAGGTGGATGCGGCGGGTTTCAGCCCGAAGAATGCGGCCGCGAGGCCGATGACGACCGGGATGGCCGGCAGGTAGGCAAGGGTGGCCACGGTCACCTCCAGAACAATGTTGGCCTTCGCGGCGCCGGTCACCGCGTCGACCCCACCATCGACGAGGCGATGAACACCCTCATCACCCGCTTCGCACGTTGACGTTCTCGTGCTGGGCACACGACTCGTGCTCAGGCAGCGGCCTGGCCTCGTCGCCCCAGCACCCGGGCCGCGATTGCCGGGCGCAGTAGCGCCGTCGGTGGATCCAGTAGATTGGTGACCCGGCTGAACGCCAGCGACACCACCTCGTCGTGGGCCGCGCTGGCGTAGAGCCGGTCGAGGTAGCGGTTCACCATGCGTGTGCGCGCATCGCGCGGCCCGTCGACGCCGGGTAGGGCCGCGTCGCCGCCAGTCGCGATCTGCCACGGGATGTCGACAACGGGACGTACCGTGCGGAAGAACCGCAGGGCGTCGAAACCGGCACCGCCGTCGCGAGCAAGAGCGTCGCCGAGGCGCAATGCTTCCACGGCGGCGACCGACATGCCCTGTCCGTACATCGGATTGAAAGAGCACATCGCGTCACCGAGGACGACGAAGCCCTTCGGAAAGCGCCGCAGCCGGTCGTAGCGGTGCCGGACGCTGCCCGGGTAGCGGAACTTCACCGGGTCGTCGAGCGGCACCGACGCCTCAATGATGTCGGCGACGTACGGCAGCGGCAGCCGACCGGCGTACGCGCGGTATCCCGCGTCGTCGACCGGCGCGTGGTCGCCGAGGATGCCGAACAGGGTGATGACCGCCCGGCCGGCTTCCTGGAGCATGACCGCGCCGCCGCGCGGCGCCGCCGCGGATGGCCCGATGATGATCGCGATGTCGCCGTCGAGCGACGCCGGGTCGACCTTGTAGTGCCGCGACACATAGGCGAGGTCGACGTACAACCGCTCCTCGCGGGGCCGCTCGTAGCCGAGGTCGGCCAACCACCGCGGAGCCCGTGAACCGCGACCGGTGGCATCCACGACCAGGTCCGCAGCAATCGTTTGCACCGCGCCGCCGTCGCGCCGCTGCACGGCCGCCCCGGTCACCCGCGCCCCACCCTCGTCGGCGGCGAGGTCCACGATGTCCGTCCCGCTCCATACCTCGACGCCTGGCAGCGCGAAAACCTTTGCGCGGAGGTAGTTCTCGAGGTACGGCCGACTGAACGACAACGCCGTCATCCCGCTCGGGACCTGCCGCAGCCGGTACCCGTTGGCACAGAACCGCACATTGCCCAGCACGTCACCGCTGGGCACCCCGGCCGCGACCAGCTCCGCGGCGGCCCGGGGGAACAGTTGCTCGACGACATTGAGTCCAGCCGCGAGCAGCCCGTGGGCATGGCGCCCCTGCGGCACGCCCCGGCGCACCTCCCGCTCCCGCGGGTCAGCCTCCGGATCGCCGGCCCACTCCCCACTGAGCTCGTCGCGCTCGACGATGATGACCCGCGCGAAATGCTCCGTGAGCACCCGTGCAGCGAGCAAGCCCGGCCACGCTGCCCCCGAGAACCACGGCGTGAGATTTGTTCATGCTATCAATAGGCGCACCGGTTACATGTGCCGGGCGTTCGGAGGGATCTTGCGAAGTCCTGGCTCTTCCGGTACGTCGAGCACAAGACGCCGGCGCGGGGTCAGATGTGACATCCCCTCGGGGGAGATCTCCACCTCAAGTCGTAGATCGTGGGCGCGCCGAAGCCAGCCTTGGGTGCGATGTAGTCGGGTGGGGTGACTTCTACGCTGGCGGCATGAGTCTTTCGCTGTGGTGGCGTGAGTGGTTGTCGGCAGATTCCCGGGCTGCGGCTCCGGGCTGGGCCGAGACCGTTCATCGCGACGCCAGGGCGTGGACCCGTCGTCACGCTGCGGTGGTGGATGTGACGCTGGCTGTCGCGGCGGCGGCCGGTACGGTGCCTCAGCTCGTGCACCACGCCAGGGCCGCGGATCCGCAGCTGCCGGCGTACCTGTTGTTCAGCGCGTTGCTGGTCGTCCCGCTGAGCTGGCGCCGGCGTTGGCCGCTGTCCTCGTTCGCCTTCGTCTCGGCGGTGGCGCTGGCGCAGTGGATCGTCGGCGTGGAGCTGGCGGCGGACGTCGTCCTGCTGATCTTTCTGTACACCGTGGCCAGCCGGTACCCGACGCGCGTGGCGGTTCTGTCGGCCGGTGTCGTCGAGGTAGGTGCGCTGCTGGCCGCACTGCGCTGGGAGCGGACGGGCAGCTGGGCCGACACGTTCGTGCTCACTTCAGGTCTGGTCGTGGCCAGCCTCATGCTGGGTATGTACGTTCGCCAGCAGCACAACGCCCTCAGCATCCTTACGCACCGGGCGCAGCAACTCGAACGCGAACGCGACCAGCAGGCAGTCATCGCCGCCGTCGAGGAACGGACCCGGATCGCCCGGGAGATGCACGACGTCGTCGCCCACAGCCTGTCGGTCATGGTGACCCTGTCCGAGGGGGCTGCCCGTAAGCAGTCGACCGAACCGGACCGGGCCGGTACGGCGATGCGCCAGGTATCGACCACCGGCCGCCAAGCCCTCGACGAGATGCGGCGGCTGCTCGGCGTACTGCGGACCGGTGACGCGATGGACAGCCGGCAGCCCCAACCCGGGTTCGCCCAGCTCGACGGGCTTCTCGACCAGGTCCGGGCGACCGGACTGGCGGCCACGCTGACCGTGACGGGCACGCCCGCCACCATGCCGCCAGGACTGGAGCTGACCGTGTACCGCGTCGTACAGGAGGCCCTGACCAACGCGCTCAAGCACGCGGACGGTCTCACCCGGGTCAGCGTCGCCATCGCCCACGGGCCCGACCTGGTGACTGTCGACGTACACGACAACGGGACGTCCCGACCGAAAGCCGGGGCACTGGCCGGGCATGGACTGGCCGGCATGCGGGAGCGGGCCGCGGTGTACGACGGTACGGTGAGCGCCGGTCCGCAGCCCGATGGCGGCTGGCGTGTCCACGTCGACCTGCCGGTGCCAACCGACGCGAGGGTGGCGCAATGAGCATCCGTGTACTGCTGACCGACGACCAGCCGCTGATCCGCACCGGGTTCCGGATGATTCTGGAGGAGACGGTCGACATCGACGTCGTCGGCGAGGCCCAGGACGGGGCCGAGGCGATCCGGCTGGTGGCGCAGCTCGATCCCGACGTGATCCTGATGGACGTCCGGATGCCCGGGGTCGACGGTATTGAGGCCACCCGGCGAATCGTGACCCGCAACCCGGCCGCCCGGGTGCTCGTCCTGACCACCTTCGACCTCGACGAGTACGCCTTCTCCGCGCTCCGCGCCGGCGCCAGCGGGTTCGTCCTGAAGGACGTACCCGTCGACGAGTTGGCCCAGGCCATCCGCGCGGTGGCCAACGGCGACGCCGTCGTGTCGCCGCGGATTACCCGCCGGCTCCTCGACGTCTACACGACGCACGTACCGGACCGGCCGGACGGCACCGGTGCCCGGTCGCGCGCCGCGGTCGGCCAGCTCACCCCACGTGAGCAGGAGGTGCTCCTCGCGGTGGCGGCCGGTCTGAGCAACACCGAGATCGCCGAGAAGCTGGTGGTCTCAGAGGCCACCGTGAAGACACACGTCGGCAGCATCCTCACCAAACTCGACCTGCGCAACCGCGTCCAGATCGTCATCTTCGCCTACGACGTGGGTCTCGTCCGATAACACCATTGTCGCCCGTTCAAGGGACAACCATGCACCAACGTAAACGGAGGTTAAAAATGAATTTGCACAAACGTGTCGCGATGGCCGTGACTGTGGCGCTCTCCGCCGCAGCCGTCAGTGCCGGACCGGCCGTGGCGTCCAGTGGCGTGGCCGCGAGATCGGCGGCTGTTTCCACGCAGCAGGCCCAGCTCGACCGGTTGGCGCGGGAGCTGGTGGACGCCGGTGCGCCCGGCGTCATCGTCCGCGTGGACAACGGCACCGGCCGGCCCGTCGAGATCGCCCGGCAGGCGAGCTGGACCCGCAAGGACTTCCTGATCACGGCCGACGACGAGGTCCGGGTCGGGTCCAGCACCAAGACCATGATGGCGACCCTGGTCCTGCAACTGGTTGCTGAGGGCAAACTGTCGCTGACCGACCCGGTGGACAAGTGGCTGCCGGGCAAGATCCCCAACGGCAAGGCGATCACGATCCGGATGCTGCTGAACCACACCAGCGGCCTGTTCGACTACACCCTGGATCCTGCCCTCGTGCCGTCGGTCCTCGGCAAAGAACGGCGGCAGTGGACGTCAGCCGAGCTGCTGGCCATCGGTGTGCGGCACGCGCCGCTGTTTGCTCCGGGGGCGGCGTTCTCGTACAGCAACACGAACTACGTCGCGGTCGGCGCCGTGCTGGAGCGAGTCAGCAGGACGAGCCTGGCCGAGCTGGTGCGCGACCGGATCGCCAGACCACTGCACCTGACGCACACGTACTACGCCACCGGCACGGCGTGGCGCGGCGCGCACGCGCACGGCTACGAACCGGACGCGGACCACATGTCGCCCGAGGTGCCTGCCGAGTTCAGGGACTTCGCCGGGAAGCATCACGACGGCCACGTGGACGTGTCCGACAACAGCCCCGCGTGGGGTGCGGCGGCCGGCGCAGTGGTGTCCACCGCGGAGGACTGGTCCCGGTTCTCGTCCGCGCTGATGTCCGGCAAGCTGCTGCCTGCGGCCCAGTTGGCGCAGCTGCGTACCACCGTGCCCCAGGACCCGGATCAGCCCGACGGCCCCGGCTACGGGCTCGGCATCCAGACCGGTGCCACCGCCTGCGGCACGATCTGGGGTCACGACGGCGGCATCCCCGGCTACCTCACCACGAACGTCACCGACGGCACCGGTCGCAAGACAGCATCGATCAGCATCCTGACCGAGTCGTGGGCCGAGTTCGCGTCCGACCCGAAGATCGCCGCAGCTGCCGAAGCACTGCAAGCCGCCACCCTCTGCACAATGTTCAACAAGCCGGTGCCGACCAGCTGACATCACCTGGACTCCACGTCGACGAACACGCTGCTCCAGAACAACACCGTCACCTCGCCGGCGCAACGGCATCGCCATCTCGCCACCGTTCTACCCCGCTCCCTCCGGGTCCGCGACGATCACGGGCAACACAGTGACCGGCGGCGGTACGCCGTACCTCAACAACTCCGGCGGGCAGGGCGTCGCGTACAACGTGGGCTCGACCAACGGCACCGCGAACGACTACCGCAATGATGGCGTCGACCTCGAGTCCACGTCGGATAGCGGCCACAACCTGGGCTGGACCAGCACCGGGCAGTCGTTCCACTACACCGTCAACGTCGCCACCGCTGGTACGTACAACGTGGCGATGCGCGTCGCGACGCCTGCAGCGGTGACCAGCGCGTTCTATCTGGCCGGTGCATCCGGTACGAATCTCAGCGGCAACGTCAGCCTTCCGTTGCCTGCATCATCGGCGATCCCGGCTTCCGGGCCACGGTCTGGGTCCGGTCGCTGGCCCCGAAGTACGAAAGGGGCTGGAGTTCGACCTCGTCGTGCTCGTCGACCCCGCGGCGTTCGGCGGGGGCATCGAGGGCGCGGTCGACCGCTACGTCGCGATGACTCGCGCCGCCCAGGAGCTCGCGATCCTCACGCCACAACCGGACGGGGACCGGCGGCGGTCGCCCGGGTGACCGCCGCCCGTCGTCATCGCCCGCTGGGTCAGAGCGCCGGCAGGTCCACGGCGCCGTCGACGACCTCACCGGTGGCCTTGTCCACCGCGTGCGCGGACATGTGCTGGTCGATGCCGAGGTCGGCGGTCTTGCTCATCGCCTTCAGGCCGGTCGCGTCGGCCGTCACATCCTGGCTGAAGAACGACGTGCCGTTGTCGGCCAGCGTCACCGTCCACACGTGCCCGGCGGGCGTCTTGATCTCGAACTCCTCGCCCACGACGGGGCCCGGCCCGTCGTCGTCGTGCTGGGACTTCAGCGTCCAGGGGCTGCCGAGCGTGCCGGTGCCGCTGGTGCTGACCGCGGGGCCGAGCCTGCTGCCGCTGCCGCTGCCGCTGCCGCTGCCGCCGCCGCTGCCGCCGCCCTGCGCGAACGCGGTCGGCGCCGCCAGCATGCCGAGCGCCACCGCCGCCGTCGCAGTGAGCGCGCCCACCGAGGACTTGGTGAGCTTCACGTGCTTCTCCATTCGGTACGAGATCCCGGCCGGCCGGGATGGCGGCCGGGTGTGAACGTGTGGAGATAGCGGCCTGGGTTACAACACCCCGGCCGTGTAACCCGGGGCCCAATTGGATGATGATGAGGGCGCGTCGCGCGCGGGCGGGCAGGCGTACTCGGGCGCGGAGGAGATCTATCGGGATAACGTCGACTGGCTCTCCCGGGTCATGCACCGCACAGTCGGCAACCGGCCGGACGCCGAGAACCTCACCGCCGAGGTGTTCCTCACCGCGCTGCGCTGCTGAAGGTCTCGGCCTCATCAAGGACGCCGATCATCGGCATGGGGGAACCTGCCGCCGGGACAGGTGGTGTCGTAGTCCTCGCCGGCCTTGACGACGGCGGCGGTGAGCGCCGTGACGAGCGGCCCGGCGTTGCCGGCGCCGGTAGCTGCCTGCCCGCGTGCCGTCGCCAGCTTGCGGATCCGTGAATACGTGACCTGGCGCCGGAAGATCTCCGTGTTCGTGAACCGCAGCGCCTATGCTTCCCCGCTTGCGGCCGCCTTGGTCATGTCCGTCAGCGACCAGACGCCGAGGTGCTGAAACCGACTGTGCAACTCGTTCGGTGGGCCGACGTGAACTGCGTCCAGTTGCGAGGAGTCAACGACCGCCGCAGCCTGCGCCACTGACTTGCCGCCTTTACTCGTGTACCAAAGGATCCGGGCCGGACTCTTGAGTCTTTGGGTACCAGGGATTCGGTAGTAGACGTGTTCGCGATTCAGGCACAAGTCGTCGTCGCGTCGCCAGAGCCCCACCGGGACTCCGACGAGGTCGGAGGAGAACATCTGCCCGCTCATCTATGGCGCAGCGCCGCCGGTGCTCCTGGTCGTGAGGCTCACCTGGGGCGCTCCTGCGGCTCGGCCAGCCCGGTGTCCCCGGCCGAGAGCTGCGCGGAGTCTGCGATGACTCGCCACGCGGGATCGGTTCTCGCCTGCCGCTCCGGAGGCCTCACCTGCCGCGATCAGCCTGCTGGTCGCTCCTCACGCATCATCGGAGCCGCCGGCAGGAAGGGCGGCATTGAGGTCGTGGCCTGCGGTGTTTGCTGCTGGCAACGATCGGCGGCGGTTGGTGTGGTGGTCGGTTTGGTGTGGAGTTGTCAGGAGGGGGCGGGGTGTTTCACGAGGACGGCTCGGGTGTAGAGGAGGTCGAAGCCGTTGCGTTGGGCGTTCTGCTGGGACTTCGATGCGGGTTGGGTGGTGATCACGCCGACGTCGCAGCCGGCGGTGGCTGCGACGGCGAGGCGGGTGGATAGGAGAGCGGACTGGATCCCGTGGCGGCGGTGGGCGGCGAGCGTTGCGGCACCGGCGAACTGGGCGACCCCTTCGGTTGTTCGGAGTCCGGCTCCGCCCGCGACGTCGCCGTTCAGCAAGGCGATGTAGCGGGTGATGTCGGCTGCGGCGGCGTCGCGTTCGGCCTCGATGTAGGTGTCGCGCGGAAACTCCTCGCGCCATGGGACCCCCTGTGTGTCGGGTACGGCGACCGCGTCGGCCATGACATTCAGCCAGACGTCGAACTCCTCGTCACCACTCGGCCGGATCTCGATCCCGTCGGGCAGCCTGACGTCGTACTTGTCCTCGATGGCGATGCCGAGCACGTTCTCGAACGACTCCAGCTGGTATCCCCGTCGGCTGAGGGCGAGGCCGATCTCGGGATCGGCGAGGTGCGGAAGCTCGACTTGCACGGGCGCTCCTACGGCGGCGTACGCGTGCTCGACCTCGTCGAACTCGTCGGCAGTCGGTACGCCGCCGAAGCCGAGCCCGACCACCTTGTTGAACGGCGAGTCGTCCTCGGCGAAGCTCGCGAGTCCGCCTGCCACCGGAATCACGAAGCCTCGGCCGTCGGCAATGCGGCGGTGGGCGGCGAGGGCGGTGGCCTCGATCAGCCGGGTTTCGACCCGTTCGATACGCGCCGCCAGGTCGGCGTCGCAGAACAGCGGTGTCCGTTCGGTCTTCATGACTCTCCTGACAGGTCGTGGCTCAGCCAGACCCGGTCGCGTAGCGGGATGCCGTCGATGACGATTCCGTCGGGGTAGCCGGTCGAGGCCACGAACGCGTCGCGCTCGACGCGAAGCACGCGGAAGCCTTGACGTTGGTAGAAGCGCAGATTGCCGACGTCGGCGGCGGCTGTGGCGACGAGAAGGCGTGTCGCTGTGTTCTGCCGGCAGTGTTCGAGCGCCGCTTGAACCAGGGCCCGTCCGACGCCCGTGCCTCGTCGACTCTCGGCGACGGCCATGCTCTTGAGCTCGGCGGTGTCGTTGGCGGTGATCAGCTGCAGGTGTCCGATGATCTCGCCGTCGTCCTCGGCCACGAACACGGCGCCGAGGTCGAGGTACGTATCGATTTGTTGCTCGGAGTCGTCGGCCTCCCGGAAGAGCGGGCGCAGCAGGGCCCGGTCCCCGACATAGCGATCGACCAGCATCAGCGAACCGACTCATCGAGCGAACGTTCGTTCAAGGTTGCGATCTCCTCTGTAAGGCCACTCTCATCCGTGTCATAAGGGGCGCGAGGCGTTACACGACTACGGCAGTGGCATCGGAATAACTTCGCAGCAGACCGATCGACGGAGAGTCGATCGGTCTGCGTGGTCGGTCAGGCTGGACGAGGGGCCGTCAGTCGGTGGCGAGTCCTGCAGCGCCTACGGCGGCCGCACCCTTGGTGTCCTGCTGCGTTGTCAGGGAGCCGTCGCGGCCGACTGCATACGAGGCCACACTGCCGTTCGCAAGGCGGACGTAGAGCTCGTCGTTGTCCGCGCTGAGCGCGGCGTCCGTACCCCCGCCGCTGGTGGTGGCGGCCACGGAGGCGACGAGCCGCAGTCGTCCTCCACTGTCGATCCGGTACGACGAGATCGACGCGCTGGCCGCGTTCACGGTGTATGCGTAGTGGCCGTTGTCGGTGACCACCAGCCAGCACGCAGCTGCCTGGTGGTCGCTCAGCGATGGGGTGATGGTCCGCAGCCGGTCACCGCGTGCGATGTACGACGAGACAGCGCTGGCGTCGGCCTCGGACACGATCGCGTGACCGCGTCGGTCGAAGGCAAATCCGTAGGGGGTCGTGCCGGACGACCGGTGCGCAACGGCGCGATGCGCGTAGTCGCCGATGACTGCGAAGGTATCGATGGTCCGGTCGCCCTTGTGAGTCACGACAAGGGTCCGTCCGTCGGGACTGAAGGCGACCTCTGCCGCGGCCGTCGCGCCGGTCGACGATTTGCTCAGAGATCTGGTCGAGTTCGGCAGTGCCTGAAGCCGGCCACCGCGGCTGACGCGGAGTCCGCTGATGGTTTCGCTGCCCTGGTTGAGTACGTAGACGACTCCACGGCGCACGGTGATGCTGACCGGCCGGCTGCCACCACTCGAGGCGACGTCGCGCCGGACCAGACCGTGGTCGGTGATGGCGAGCGTCGAGACCGTGTCGTCGCCGGCGTTGACTGCGAACAGAAGGTTGCCGTCCCGCACCAGTCCACCCTGTGACGCGAGTGAGGCACCCAGCCCTCGGCCGCCGGTCGCGACGGTCACGCCGGCCCGGAGTCGGCCGTCGCGCAGTCTGTCGAAGACCTGGATGGCGTTGCCGGCCGCGGCGTTCGTCGTCTCGTAGACGTGCCCGACAACGGTGCCGCCGGCGGCCAAGGTATCTCCCGAACTCGCCGCGCTTGCCGGGGAGATGCCAACTACCGATCCAATGGCGACCACGGCCACAGCGGGCACCAGGGTCCGCACAGATTTCACTGACATCGGTTTTCCTCTCACGGGAATTGTTGGATATCGTCGACACTAAGTGCCTTTCTCCGCCCGGGCAGCAAATCCTCGTCGAGGTAAGGGTTCCGTTAGCCTTCGGCTCCTGAAATCATCGTTCGTGAAATGTAAGGGATCATTCCCTGTAGCGCTGACATACACGGAGCATAGGCATGTCCAGGCTGTTGTTGCGGCGGGCTCACGCCTTTCGGGAATGTTTTGACGCGATACAGCTCAACGCCGCGGGAATGTGCGGAAGGCCTCCAGCAGCCGGTCGCGAGTCTGGTCGGACAGACTTTCCGGTTCGACCTGGCCGACCTCGGCGATCGTGCGGCGCATCTGGTCCACGTAGATGTCGCAGCCGTCGCAGACCGCGAGGTGGTCGGCGAAGCGCTGCTCGGTTTCGGGATCCAGCGCGCCCTCGAGGTAGGCGGTCACGAGCTCGACCAGTTCAGCACAGGTCATGACTCACCTCCGGTTGTCGTGAAGTATTTCTCGAGATGACCGCGGACGGCCGCTCGGGCCCGGTGCAGCAGGACTCGCTGGTTGGCCATCGAGATGTCCAGCAAGGCGCACACGTCCTCCGCGCTCTGTCCGTCGATGTCGCGCAATGTCAGCACCGCCTGCTGCCGGATCGGCAGGCTCTCGATCGCCGTGGCCACGGTGGCCCTGACCTCGTGCGCGAGTACCTCGCTCTCGGTGGTCGGCCAGCGCTCCGGGAACGCGAGCCAGCCACCCGGGTACTGGTTGTCCGCGCCGCGGAAGCGGCCTGGGTCGACCGTCGGCTCGTCGTCCGGGAGCAGGCTGGCCCACGGCACGGTCCGGTGCTCCCGGACACCGCGCTTCCGGGCGATGTTCACCAGGATCCGGTAGACCCAGGTCTGCAGCGAGGACCGGCCTTCGAACCGCTCGATGCCCTGGAGGACGGCCAGCCAGGTGTCCTGGACGACCTCCTCGGCGCTGGCCGCGGTCGACACGAAGGACCGGGCCAGCCGCAGCATCGAGCCCGACCAGCCGTTCAGCAGGCAGGCGAACGTCTCCTCGTCCCCGGCCCGCAGCCCGGCGACGAGGACGTCGTCGGTCGGCACGACCACCCCCACACGCCGACGGTACAACACGGTGCTCAGCGGTACTCCGGGTTCTCGAAGTCGAAGCGGCAACCGGCGTCCCACTCGGACCGCTGGTTGCCGAACGCCGGGACGCCGCCCGCGTCCTTCAGCATCCTTGCCAGATGCAACAGGTTCCAGGTCATGAACGTGGTGTTGCGATTGGTGAAATCGTTGTCCGGCCCGCCGGAATCCATGTCCAGGTACGACGGTCCCGGGCCGGCCTCGCCGATCCATCCGGCATCGGCCTGTGGTGGGACCGTGTAGCCGAGGTGCTGCAGTGAGTAGAGGATGTTCATCGCGCAGTGCTTGACCCCGTCCTCGTTACCGGTGATCAAACAGCCGCCGACGCGTCCGTAGTACGCGTACTGTCCGTGTTCGTTGAGGATCGACGAGTTGCCGTACAAGCGTTCGATCACCTGCTTGGTGACCGAGCTGTTGTCGCCCAGCCAGATCGGTCCGGCGATCACCAGGATGTCGGCCGCCATCACCTGCTCCTGGATCGCCGGCCAGTCGTCGACCGCCCAGCCGTGCTCGGTCATGTCCGGCCAGACGCCGGTGGCGATGTCGTGGTCGATCGCGCGGACCACGTCGACCTGGACGCCTTGTTTCTCGATGATCTTCCGGCTGACGTCGATCAGGCCCTCGGTGTGGCTGACGGCAGGCGACCGTTTGAGGGTGCAGTTGATGTACAGCGCGCGGAGGTCGTCGTACTCGGGCATGGTTTCTCCTAGAGCAGTTCGGCGTCCTGCTCGATGCAGAGCAGGGCGGGTCCGGTGGTGGCGAAGAGTTCGGTCATCGCGTCGTCGAGGTCCTCGCGGGTCGTCACGCGGATTCCGGTCGCGCCGCAGAGTTCGGCGTACGCCGCCCAGTCGGGGTTGCGCAGTGAGGTGTGCCAGACCGGGTAGTCGGCGGCCCAGGCGCCGAGGGCGGCCGGGTAGCCGAAGCCGATCGAGCCGAGGTAGCCGGACATCAGCACCGGCTGGCCCTTCGACTCCAGGTACCGTCCGAGCGAGTAGGCATGGTTGCCGACGTCAACGGTCACCACGGCGTCCGCCGGCAGGTGCGTGGACAGGACGTCGAACACGGCGGCCGCCGACACGCCCCGGCCGCAACAGTCCCGTCTCGATCGAGCCCTCACCGAGCGGACCACCCTGATGCGGGCAGCGATTCTCCAAAGCCCCCAGCCGCGCTTCGCACCGGGCCAGCGCGATGCTCCGACCGTCCACCACGACACTGCGGACCCGTCCGTCCGCCGGTACGTCGACCTCGTCCACCCGGTGCCAGTTCGTTGTCATGTAACGTCTCCCGCCCTCCGCGACACGGATCGTCTGAAGGATCAGTGCCGACCATTGGCCTGGCGTTACACGAGGAGGTTGCAGCAATGGACGAACGTTCGCTGGCCGTAACCCGTCGATCCCTACACGGAGTCGCCGAACTGGTGCTCGCCGGACCACAGCACCGGAACGGCGGTGGGATCAGGCTGCGCGTCGTACCGGGTGGGTTCGCGACCGTGGCGTGGCCCGGCCTGCGCGTCGACGGCCACCAGCTGGTCACCTCGGCGGGACCGCTGCCGCTGGCCGGGACCTATGCGGAGGTACGGGGACGAGGCGACGCTGCTGCGACTCGCTGGGCAACTCGAGTCCGCCCGCCTTTGGGCCCAGCGTCGCCCAGGGGCCGGCCTTACGGTCCGCTGACGGAGGGATCGGAGCAGGTCGTTCCGCAGTACGGTCGGAGGACTTGGATCCTGGGTCGGAGTTGGTTGTGATGGGCACGATCGTCTTGTTCACCGCCTGCGGACTGGTCGTCGCGGGTTGTGGCAGCCAGTCCGGTGCTGAGGCACCGCCGGCGTCGGCGAGCTCGGTCTCGTCGTCAGTTCACCCGTCGACCGGGAGTTCGACGTCGAGCGGCGCGCAGACCCCCTCGCCCGGCGTTCCCGCCGGGTCCGGGACCCACATCAAGCTCGCCTCGAGCGACTTCGGCACGATCCTGTTCGACGCGACGGGCCAAGCGATCTACTTGTTCGGCAAGGAGAATTCCTCGTCCCCGGCGTGCTACGGACCCTGCGCGCAGGCGTGGCCACCTGTCGTGACGACGGGGCGCCCGGTGGCGGTTGGCGGAGTGAAGCAGTCTCTCCTCGGAACGACGACGCGCGCGGACGGCACCACTCAGGTCACGTACGGCGGGCATCCGCTCTATTTCTACGCCCATGAAGGGAAGAATGAGGTGCGGTGTCACAACATCGAGGAATTCGGCGGGTTGTGGCTGGCAATCACCCCGGCCGGCGACGCAGCTCCGGTCTGACCGGTGGGGGAGTGATGTCGTGACCGTTGACGAGGTTCTGGCCGTTCACCGGGCCGCTGGGCGGGAGTTCACGGCGGACGGCGTACGGAGTTTCGTCCTCGATCAGGGGTCGCCGGACGCGGAGCCGGTCGTGTGTCTGCACGGCGTACCGGCATCGTCGTTCGTCTATCGCTCGGTATTGCCCGAGCTGGCGCATCGTGGGCTGCGTGGGATCGCGTTCGATCTGCCTGGCTTGGGTCTGGCCGCGCGACCGGACGCTTTCGACTATTCCTGGACCGGGCTCGGCCGGTGGGCGACTGCCGCGCTCGACGCGCTCGGGTTGGATCGGGTTCATCTCGTGGTGCATGACATCGGAGGGCCCGTTGGTTTCGAGATCGCGGCCGCGGTGCCTGAGCGGGTGCGATCGATCCTGCTGCTCAACACGATCGTTGCCGTCGACACCTTTCGCCGCCCGTGGGTGATGGAGCCGTTCGCTCATCGCGTGCTGGGGCCGGCCTGGCTGACGACAGCACGAGCACCGGTGGTCTTCCGCACCCTGATGCGAAGGATCGGGTTCGGTCCGGATGTGCCGCGGACCGCTGTCGACGCGTACCTGCGACTGCTTCTCGGGGACGATTCCGGTCGCGCGTTCTTGCGGATCATGCGCTCGTTCGAGCCGACTGTCGAGAAGCGCCGGCGCTACGAGGCTGTCCTCGACTCCGGCGCGCGTCCCCTCGGAATACTGTGGGGCAGCAAGGACACCGCGCTGCCGCTGCGCACGTACGGCGTACAGGCTCGCCTCGCGGCCCGACTCGGCGACATACCCACAGTCCCCGGCAAACACTTCCTCCAAGAGGACTTTCCAGCCGAGATCGCCACAGCCGTCGCCGCTCTGACCCGTCAGCCGCCAGACCACCCCTGACGGCCGAGGAACCAGTCCAGTACCTCAGCACGAGTGCAGTCGGCGTTGGAGGTAGCGTCGCTCCGCGCCGTCCGGAGCCAACCACGCAGCCGTTCGGAAGGCGCGTACGGCGTCCTCGAAATGCCCTTGTCGATGGAGAAATTCCGCCCGCGCCGCGTGGAACGGGTAGTAGCTCGGCAGGTTGATCTGGTCGATCTCGTGGAGGCCTCTCGCTGCGCCGTGGACTTCGCCGACTGCCACCGCCCGGTTGAGGGCGACCACCGGAGTGGGGGCGACGGTCATCAGTTGGTCGTACAAGGCGAGGATCTGTTGCCAGTCGGTGTCTTCGAACGCGGGTGCCTCGGCGTGCACCGCGGCGATCGCTGCCTCTAACTGGTAATGGCCGGGCTCGTTGCGGCGCAGGCACCAGCGGACCAGGCTGTGCCCTTCCCGGATCAGAGCGCGGTCCCACAGCCGGCGGTCCTGATCGCGCAGCAGAACGAGCTCGCCGGTGCTGTCGGTGCGGCTTCGACGACGGGCCTGGGTGAGGAGCATCAGTGCGAGTAGGCCGGCGACCTCGGGCTCGTCGGGCATGAGCAGCCGTAGCATCCGGCCCAGGTCGATGGCTTCGCCGGACAGATCGGGAGAGCGGTGCGGCTCGCAGTATCCGGTGCTATAGGTCAGGTAGATGGCGGCCTGGACCGCGCGGAGCCGATCGGGCAGTTCGGTGTCGTCGGGGATCCGGTAGGGGATGTTCGCCGCCTTGATCTTGTGCTTGGTGCGCACCAGCCGTTTGGCCATTGCCGGTTCGTTGGTGAGGAACGCCCTGGCGACGTCAGCGGTCGACAGGCCGCACAACAACCGCAACGTCAGTTCGACCTGGCTCTGCGGGGCGAGTGCTGGATGGCAACAGGTGAAGATGAGTCGCAGCCGGTCGTCAGGCACGGTGTCGGCCCCGGTCGGTTCCATGGTGGTGTCCCGGAGCAATTCGTTGCCTCGGGCATCACGCCGTACCTTGTCGATCGCGCGGTTTCGGGCGGTGACGGTGATCCAGCCACCCGGGTTGGGCGGCATTCCCTCGGCGGGCCAGCGCCGTACGGCGATCGCGAACGCGTCCTGGACCGCGTCCTCGGCCAGGTCGATGTCGCCGAACATCGCGATCAGGGCAGCGACGGACCGGCCGGACTCTACGCGGAAGACCCGGCCGATCGCCTCGCGGTCGGCTGTCATGGGCGGCGCTAGGAAGTCATCTCGTCGACGAACGGCCGGACCTCGATCGAGGCCCGGATCAAAGCGCTGACCTTCCCGGCCCACTCCAGCGCGCCATCGAGGTTGCTCGTCCGGATCAGATAGAAGCCGCCGAGATGATCCTTGGTCTCGGCGAAGGGCCCGTCGGTGGTCAGTACGTCGTCAGCCTCGGCCCGTACGACGGTGGCGGTCGAGGGATCGTGCAACCGTCCTCCGAACACCCAGGCACCGGTGGACTTCATGTCAGCCTCGAGCCGCCAGATCGCCTGCATGTGCTCGTTCATCTCGTCCTCGGACATCGGCGCACCTGGAACCGCTTGCCCGGGCCGCAACAGGTAGTACGTCATCGTGGGGATCCCTTCGGTGCCGCGAGACACTGCTCCCGCTCTCACCCACACTACGAACGGCGGACGCAGAAGATGGACAACTGACCCGATATAAAGTCGCCAGACCTGACGATGGCGCGCCGCACCTGTTGCCTACTGCTCTTGGTGGAGTGACTGTCGGGCGAACTCGACGGCCTCGGCGAGCAGAGCGGTCCACAGTTCACGATCGGGCGTCGGGATGGACACCCACTCGCGAAAGACCTTGCCGGCGGGGGCGAACGGGCTACCGGTGCCGGTCTCGATGATTTCGGTGACCCGGTCGCGCGGGACCTTGACGACCAGACCTGACGTGCCGTCGTAGCTCGCAAGGAAGCGTCCGGCGAGCCGCACGCACGGGTAGCCCATCATCGTGGCCCGGCCGATGGCAGGGTCGTAGAGCAGGTCGTCGGTGAGCTCGTCGTAGAGGTCACGGGCGACCTCCCCGGCGGATGACTCCGCCGGGGACGTGCCCTTCCTGCTTCCTGCCATCAGGCCGCCGGTGGCGTGAAGACGCCGAATTTGTTGCCGGACGGGTCGCACAGGTACGCGAACGCCGGGGCGCCCGGGCCGGGGTCGAGGTGCTTGCTCACCACTGAACCGCCGAGCTGTTCGGCGTCGGCACAGGTGGCCGCGACGTCGGCGACGAGGATGTAGAACACGGCATGGCCGGGTGAGTCGCCGGTGTTGGCGATACCGCCCATCGGCGCACTTGCGCCGGAGGCGGTGATGTTGCGGTAGTCCAGGCCGGACGCCGCAGGTCCGTCGGCGTCGAAGGTCCAGTCGAACAGGCTGCCGTAGAACTTCTGGGCGCCGTCGGGGTCGCTGGTGCCGACTTCGAACCAGGCCAGGGTGCCGGGAGCGGGGGTGGTCATCGGTGTCTCCTTGCTGCTCGGATCATCCGCCGGTATAGCGGGCTGAATCCACTGTCTCGGTCGTTCGCGACAGCCCTATGTCGGAGTTCGGCAGGAGATCTTCGGGACGCAGGGCCGACGCCGGCAGTTTCGTCTCATGGCCATCGACGACCGGCTCCGGCACCGGCCGCGGGCGCGGCAGGCGAGGCGACTGCTCGGCCTCGGTGATGCGGTCCATCCGGAACACCCGGTCGTCTCCCCGCAGGCGGCACCATGCAGTGAGATAGGAGCCGTTGGGGCCGACCACGACGTGCTGCGGCTCGACCTCTCTGACCGTTTCCACGCCGCCGACGTCGATGTAGTGGATCCGGAGCACGTGGTTGTCACGGAGGGCCCGCCAGATGGTCTCGGCGATCTCGGCGTCGGGGTCCGGAACAGGCTGCACGAGCAGCCGCACCTTCGCGGCCGCGCTGCGTGCCTCGGCGAGGGCGCGCTCAGGCATGGCGGCGATGATCTTCTGCAGCGCGCTGCGTGCGTCCTTCCTGAACAGGACGTGCTCGGTCCGGCTCAGCGCCACCGCTACGGCCGCCGCCTCGCGCGGGGTGAAGTTCAGCGGCGGCAGGCTCATCGACCGGTCGATCGTGAAGCCGCCCCCTCGGCCCTGCTTCGTCGCGAGCGGCACCCCAGCCTGACCCAGCGCGCTGAGATCCCGCTCGATCGTCCGCACACTGACCTCGAAGTGCGTGGCCAACTGTCGCGCGGTACGCCCGCGCAGCCCAGCTGCGCGAAGCTCCTCCACCACGGCATACAGCCGGTCGATCCGATTCACTCTCGAAGCGTAAACGCGACCAGGGACAGTCCTCAGAACCTGCGTCGAGGGCGAGCTGCCGGCAGGTGAGGGGTTTCGGTCGTGCAGGCCGGCTCCGCCTCGGCATCGCCCTTTCGGCGCAGTACGTCGTACCGTTCGCGGGCTACCTCGGCGCGTTCCTGCGCGACCACCCCGGCGTCGACGTGCGGATGCGCCCCGCCGCCGCGCTGGTCATGCTCGACATGGTGGAGAACGGCGAGCTCGACTGCGCCATCGGACCGGCCTTGGAGCAACGCGGACGGTTGCGTCTTACCTCGCTGGCCAGCGAGCCCCTCGCGCTGACCTGTCGCAGTGATCACGAACTCGTCCGCCGTGACCGTGTGACAGTCGCCGACCTCGCGGGCGAGCGCTTCGACGTACCCCCCCGGGCTGGACCGCGCGCTCCGGCCTCGGGATCTCCAGGAGAGATGGAAGCTATCTCATCCAGGCCCACTCAGTCTGGTATCGGCCTTCGCGAGCAGGCGGTTCTCATCGAGTGGAAGCACCATCCGCTTGCGAGAGGTTTGGAAATGAATACAGCTACACGGTCGTCTCGTCTCGCGCACCTGACAAGCGTGCGTGCACTCGCCATCGTGATCGCGGCGGTCGCCGGCATCGCCGGGCTGCTCATCACGTCCGGATCGGGGGCGTCCGCCCAAGCCGGATCCGCTCGCGCTCGATCCGCCCCGGGGAGCGCTGCCCTTACGGCCCAGCGCGCCTGCTCACTCAACCCGTCACCCCCGGCCGGCTTCATCGAGCGCAAAGTCAAAGTCAACGGCATCGGCATCAACTACGTGCGCGGCGGTCACGGGCCCACCCTGCTCCTGCTGCACGGCTACCCGCAGACCTGGTTCACGTGGGACCACATCCTGCCCGCGCTCGCCAAGCACTACACGGTCGTCGCGCCCGACCTGCCCGGCGCCGGGCTGAGCGATGCTCCCGCTTCCTCCGCCGCCTACACGAAGAAGGCCATGGCCGCCGACATCTACGCGCTCATGGTCAAGCTCGGGCTCAGCCGCGACATCAGGGTCGTCGGCCATGACATCGGCACCACGGTCGCCTATCCGTACGCCGCCGCCCATCCTGGTGACGTCGTGAAACTCGTGCTCAGTGAAGCCCCGATCCCGGACCCGACCATCTACACGTTCCCCTCGCTGACTCCGAACGGCCCCGGGCTGTGGTGGTTCGGCCTGTTCGCCGAGAAAGACGGCCTGGCCGAGGACTTGATGACCGGCAGGGAGCGCAAGTGGGTGACCGACTTCATGCCGACGAGCGAGGTGGTCAAGGGCGCCCTCACCGCATGCGACCTGGACATCTACGCCCACGCCCTCGCGCAACCAGGACACTTGCGGGCAAGCATCCAGTGGTTCGCCACCCTGCCACAAGACGTCAAGGACAACGCCATCTACCAGAAGACCAAGCTCAGCATGCCGGTCCTCGCCATCGGCGCCTCGGGCAACCTTGGTAGCCGTGAGGCCACTTGGGTCCGTGGGTACGCCACCAATGTGACCGGGGTGGTTGTCCCGAACTCCGGGCACTGGCTGTACCAGGAACACCCCGCCGAGCTCACCAGGATCCTCCTGCAGTTCCTGCGATAACCGGCGCTCAGGCGGCTGCCGCTGCGACCAACGGCAGCCGCCCGTCGGGGCCGGTGAGCCCTTCGTCACCGCTACGTTCTGATGCAGATCAGGGTGTCGTGGGGAGCGGCTCGCCGAGCATCGCCGGTGAGCTGTCGGTGGATCTCGCCGGCCATTGTGATCACCGTCTCGGGGTTGTCGCCGCACGGGATGAGGTTGAAGGTTGTGCATCCTGCCTCGACATAGGGGCCGAGGAAGTCGGTTACCTCCGCAGCGGAGCCGAATGGCGAGTACCGCTCGAACTTGTCGAATGGCAGCCGGTAGGTGGCCTGCATCGCATCAGCGACGGCGGATCTGGCACGGGCGCGGTTCGGGGCCAGTCCGCACCAGACGTTGAGTCCGTGCGAGAACGCTGCGGTCTCGCGGCCGATTTCCGTTCCGAGGGCGGCGATGGTTGCTGTTGCTGCCGCAAACCGGCTGGGTGAGATCCAGATCCCGAGCCAACCGTCGCCCAGGCGCGCGGCGCGGTCGAGTGCTGCTTGGGACCTGCCTCCGACGATCAGCGGGGCGGGCTTGGTCGGGATCGGCCGTACGAGTGCCTCGTCGACGGTGAAGTGGTCGCCGTGGAAGGTGACCCGATCGCCGGCGATCAGGTTGCGCAGGACCGTCAGTGATTCGTCCATCCGCTTGCCTCGGGTCGTCGGATCGACGCCGCAGACAGCGACTTCGTGGCGGTCCTCGCCGCCGATGCCGACGCCTAGGCTGAGTTTGCCCGGCGCCAGTTCGGCGAGGTCGCTGAGTTGGCGGGCTACCGGAACCGGGTGACGCAGCGGCAGCAGATACAAGCCGACGTAGACGCCGAGGTCGGGGCGGCATCCCAGTGACGCGGCGGCCTGGATCAGGCCGTCCATGCCGAAGCCTCCGTGAAAGCTGATGTGGTCGCCGAACACCACGTGGTCCAGCCCGGCGTCGGCGATGCCGATCAGTGCCTCGCGCCGTTGCGTGCCCGTGAGCAGACGGCCTCCTATCGCCGGGATCGCCGTACCGACGCGGGGACTGCTCACGGGGCGCTCGGTCGATCCGTTCGGTGACATTGTCATGACAGGCCTACCGTCTTCTCGCTTCGGGGGACCGCGTGTGCCGATCGCGGCTGGCGGGGCACGAACCGGGGCACGCGCCGCGCGTACTCGCCGTACACGTCGCCGAGTTGACGGTGCAGGTCGCGCTCCTCGAACCGGACGCCGACGGCGATGTATGCCGATGCAGCGACCGCGAACAGCAGGTGCCCGGTGGTCATCGACGGGGTTGTCCAGAAGGCGACCAGCAGCCCCAGCATCATCGGATGTCGCAGCCACGCGTACATCCAGCGCTCCGCGAAGGACGGCGAGGTGTAGCGTCCGCGCCGCGCCCAGCCGCCCTGGCGCAGGCCCACGAAGTCGAGATGATCGATCATGAAGGTCGAGCTGAGTGCGATCACCCAACCCACCGCGCAGATCCCCCACAACAACGCAATCCACGGTTGAGCATCGACCCGCCAGATCGAGCCAGGCAGTCCACGCCACTGCCAGAACATCAGGCCGAGGCACAGGCTCGTTGACAGTACGTACGTACTGCGCTCAAGCGCAGCGGGCACGACTCGCGCAATCCGTCGCTTCACGCCGGCGCGGGCCATCACGGAGTGCTGGAGCGCGAACACCAACAGCAGGGCCGAATCGACAAGCACCGCCAGCCAGGCCGGCCCCTTGGGGAAGTCGTCGATGACGGGGACGATTCGCAGGTCGGCGAGGAACGCGATCGCCCACGTCGCAGTCACCGCGAACGCAAGGTAGGCGAACGCGGAGTAGACGCGCGAGGCCGCGCCGGTCGGATAACTTGTCACATCCTCCAGCATCAGTGACGCCGAGATCGCGTGTCAGCAGTGGAACTACCGCACTTCGTCAGGGCCTCAACGACCACCAGCGACGACCCAGGCTGCGATCTGGGACCGCGACCGGAAACCCAGCCGAACCCGGATGCGCTCCACGTGCGACTCCGCCGAGCGCTCGCTGATGCCGAGCCGGCCGGCGATGTCCCTGTTCGTCAGCCCCTGGGCGACCAATTGCGCCACCTCGTACTGGCGTCGTGTCACCGACGTGCCGGGAAGAGATCGCAGCGGTGAGAGCCCAAGGAAGCGTCGCGTGGCTTGCACGATGGCGTCCAGGTCGCCGACGTACGGAAGGTGATCGCGGCCGGTCAGCACCTCCAATCGCGCGTCCGGGATTCCGGCGGCGAGCAACCGAGCCTGCTCCAGCGGCGCAGCCCGGTCATGGTCGCGATGCAACACGAGCGTGGGGGTCTGAACGTTCGCGAGCAGCTCGGTGATGTCGAGGTCATATGCGAGGGCGAGCATCGCGCGCGCGGTCTGGGGCGTCGTGGCCTCGCGCTGGTATCGGACGAACGCCGCTCTGGTCGAGGCATCGGCATCGGGGGCGAAGATGTCGGCCAGCACGTCCGAACCAAGGCCCCAATGCTCCGCGATCAATCCGAGGACATGCTCACGGACCCGCACAGCCGCGATGTCGGCTCCGCGTACCCACCCCCCGTACAGGACCAACCGCGAGACGTGCGCCGGATGCCCCGCCGTCCACGCGGCGGCCACCGCGGCCCCCAATGACGCACCGAACAGATCGAATCGCGAAGCGCCGACCGCCCGGACGACAGCATCGAGTGTCTCGAGTTCCAGTTCCATCGACGGAACCCGCTCCGAGGCCCCCGACAGCCCGCAGCCCACCTTGTCGTAACGGACCACCGTCCGCCCCTGCGCCAAGGACTCGTACAAGGCACGCTCGGCCGGCATCGCCCAACTCAGCTCCAGATGGGTAAGCCATCCCGGCGCATGCACCAGCACCGGCCCCCGCCCCACCACCGCATACGCGACCCGCGAACCATCGGCCAGCCTCGTCGTAGCGATCCGCTGCTCCACAGCCTCATTCTGCCGTGGCTCGTGACCATGACCGGAAGGATGGAGCGGGTGAGACCACGAACGACAGCTTTCCCCCCAGTTGGCAGGCGACCACCTGTGCGCAGTCTTCTGTCCGCACTTGGCGCCGCCTAGTGTCGTACGGAGGGCCACGTGCTGCGTAGGAGATGCCGCGTCGCCCGGGTGGCGACGCGGCATTCGGTTTTCCCGGGCATCGGGGTCAGTCGGTGCCGAGGGCCTTGCGGAGGACGTGGATCGCTTGCTCGACCGCGCCGGTCGTGGCGGCGGTCTCGCGGAGCGGGTTGAGCATCATGAAGTCGTGGATGATGCCGTTGTAGCGCAGGCAGGTCGTGCGTACGCCGGCTTCGGTGAGCCTGCGGCCGTACGCTTCGCCCTCGTCGCGGAGTACGTCGTTCTCGTCGACGATCAGGAACGCTTCGGGCAGCCCGGTGAGTTGATCGATGCTCGCCCGCAGTGGGGACGCGGTGATCTCGGAGCGGGTGGCCTCGTCGGGCAGGTAGCAGTCCCAGAACCAGGCCATCCCTTTGGCGGTGAGGAACGGACCGTCGGCAAACTCGTGGTAGCTGTCGGTGTCTTGTCCGGCATCGGTCACCGGGTAGTACATCGACTGGTGGACGAACGTGACGTCCCCGCGCTGCTTGGCGAGCAGCGCCAGTGCGGCCGTCATGTTGCCGCCGACCGAATCGCCGGCGACCGCCATCCGCGTCGCGTCGAGGCCCTCGGTCGCACCGTGCTCGGTGATCCACCGTGCGGTCGCGTATCCCTGCTCGATGGCGACCGGGTAGTGGGCCTCCGGTGAGCGGTCGTACTCCACGAATACGACCGCGGTGTTGGCTCCGACGGCCAGTTCGCGAACGAGCCGGTCGTGTGTAGCGGCGTTGCCGAGGACCCAGCCGCCGCCGTGCATGTACAAGACGGCCGGGAGGGTGCCAGTCGCATCGACGGGCTTCACGATGCGGACCTGCACGTCGCCGACCTCCGCCGGAACGGTGATCCATTTCTCGGCCACGTCGAGCTTGGCGATCGGCGCGGCCTGGACGTCGTCGAGGACTTTGCGGGCGCCGTCCGGGCCGAGTTCGTACAGGAACGGCGGCTTGGCCGTCGCGTCCGCGAAGTCCTGGGCCGCTGCCTCGAGGAAATGCTTGCTCATGGGGGATTCCGTCCTTTCGGGTTTCTCGATCCACCGACACGAACAAAGTCCGCACAGCCACCCCTTTCGTGACACGCCACCGCCGCCCACCGAGGAGCGCGCCGGGGTCCGGTTCAAGCCGGCCGGCACCCGCGCCAGTCGGTCGCTGGTCCTCGTCAGAATCCCTGGTTGGGTCAACGGATCCCCGGGCGCTACGGCGGATCTGGGTCGGGTTGGTCACATGTTGGACGGGCTTGTCTGCGTCGGGTGGGCGGATCATCGTCGAGGCATGGACAGGTCAGATGGGGACCTCGCGATCGGTGAGGTGATCGATCGGCTGGCCAAGCAGTTTCCGCAGGTGCCGGAGAACGATGTGGCGCAGGTCGTGAGTGAGTCGCGCCCCGAGTTCGAGCAGGTCCCGATCCGCGACTTCGTGCCGTTGTTCGTCGAGCGGGGGGCCAAGGCCCGATTGCGCGAGCTGGCCTAGTCAGGATTCGCGTACGAAGAGGTTGCACCGCTCGCCGAGTGGGATGTGCATGGCGCGGCGGGCTTGGGCGTGTTCGAAGCCGGACCGCAGGACGGGCTTAGCCGCAGGCGCGCGATGGCGGCAGGGCGCTGGCAAAGGATCGAGGCGGCCGAAAAGGTCGTGGCCGTGCCGGTGAACCGAGTCCCAGATCGGCTGGAAGTCCACTCGCGCGCTCCCGACATGCCCGGTTGACGCTGCGCATGCCGGGACTGCGCTCTCCGTCGAGACAGCGGGGATCCTCCGCGCACTCGGTGGCGCCGAACTGTCTGGTAACGAAGTGGCGGTTTCAACGAGTTATGGCTTGCTCGGTGGCGGGTGCTGCGGTAGTCAGGCGTGCACCAGGAGGGAGCGACTGATGGATGTCGGGGCTAACGAGGTTACGGCTGCACTGCAGGATGCGTACTCCGGGTGCTGCGTGCCGTCGAGCTGGAGCGGCGGCGCACTGATGACAAAGTCGACATCGCTGCTGTGGTGTCGGACATCCACGAGCTCCGGACGATCATGTCTGCTGCCGCGCAGATGATGCGCTCGTTCAACCTGGAGCGCTACGGCCAGATGGTGAAGTGGGGTCCAGCCGGGGCGCCGGACGGTCTGTTCCACGGGAGTACCTCGAGGCGGCCGGCGCTGATTTTGGTGAGGCCTACGAGCATCTGCAGCGGGCTGCCGAGAGCCTGACGTCTGCCCGCCGCCGCTTGGCCGTCCTCCACTGAGTCGTCATCACTCGCTCGTCCGGGAGAAGAGCTGGAGGAAGAGCAGGAAGACGTTGAGGATGTCGAGGAAGATCGACGCTGCCATCAGGGGTGCGGACGCGAGGTCGGTGGATCGCCGTAGCCGCTGGAAGTCGAAGGCGACGAGGCCGGCGAAGATCAGCAGGCCGAGGACGGAGTAGATCACTGCGCCGCCCGGGATCTGCACGAAGATCAGGACGATGCCGAAGACGATCAGGGCGATGAGCGCCCAGGAGGCGATCCGGGCGATCGCGGTCAGGTCCCGGCGGGTGGCGTACCCGGCGGCGCCGAAGCCGGCGACGAAGAGGGCGGTCGCGCCACCGGCCTGCCAGAGTGCGGCCGGATCGGCGGCCGCGTAGTACGCAAGGGTCGGTGCGATCGCCAGGCCCATCAGCAGACCGAACGCACTCAGCAGCGCGACCGCCGCGCCGACCGATCGACGGATGGCGAACTGCATCCCGATCAGTGCGCCGAACGCGGCGATGAAGGCGATGATCCCGATCGCTCCGTGCAGGTCGCGGCCGAGGTACGCCCCGAGGGCGAACAGTCCGGTTGTGGTGGCGACGTACTGCATTGTCTGGGCGAACAGGCTGTGCGCGGCGTCCCGGCTCGTCACGCCGGTTGCAGAAGCTGCGGTGCTCATGTCCAGGCCTTCCTGGGTTGGTGGGTTCTTCCACCTCCCACGGTCACGCGTTCCGCCCGTCCTCACACCAGGGACAACCACGGGTGTCACCGGACCCGGGAACGAACAGTGAGGTAGCGGATCCCTACTCCTCCCGGACCACCCACGGCCCCTTAGCCATCGTCCACACCTCACGTTTAGTACGCGGGGTGTGTCACATCTTGCCGAGCTGTTCGGTCGTAGAGGTGTAGCTCACCAGACCGAATTCCGTCGGAAGGACGGGCCCCTTCATGAAGACCATCGTTCTCGTCCACGGCTTCTGGGTGACACCGCGCAGCTGGGAGCACTGGATCGAGCGCTACCAACGGGCCGGTTACCAGGTCGTCGCGCCGGCCTATCCGGGGTTCGAGGTCGAGGTGGAGGCACTCAACGCCGACCCGACGCCGATCGAGGCGTTGACGGCCCCGGCGATCATCTCGCACCTGGAGTCGGTGGTCGGCGCCCTCGACGAGCCGCCGGTCATCATCGGCCACTCCGCGGGGGGTGCGTTCACGCAGGTCCTGCTGGACCACGGGTTCGGTGTTGCGGGCGTGGCGATCAATTCCGCGCCGACCGAGGGTGTGCGCGTCATCCCGCTGTCGCAGCTCAAGGCGACGTTCCCGGTGCTGAAGAACCCGGCGAACCGGCACAAGGCCGTCGGCCTGACGCCCGAGCAGTGGAGGTACACGTTCGCCAACACCTTCACCGAGGAAGAGTCCCTCGAGCTGTACCAGCGGTACCACGTGCCGGCGTCGGGGCGGATCTTCTGGAACAGTGTGCTGGCGAACTTCGAGCCCGGCCCGCAGGATGTCCACGTCGACTATCACAACGACAACCGGCCGCCGCTGCTGTTCGTGTCCGGCAGCGAGGACCACCTCATGCCGCCGAGCGTGCAGCGCTCCAACGCCAAGCACTACAAGTCCCCGAAGACCATCACCGAGATCAAGCAATACGAAGGCATGCCCCACCTGCTGCCGGCGCATAAGGGGTGGGAGGAGGTCGCCGACTACGCCTTGGCCTGGGCCGTGAAGCAAGCCGGCTGGCCACCTGCAACCAGCGCCTGAAGGACGTCCGCCCGAGGTCGGGGCGGCACTTGTTCTTGCTGGGTCAGGCGGCGCTCGGGATCGCGGCCGCGCTGGGCGGGCGGCGACGGCGACGTGCGAGCAGCCGGGCTTGCAGGGCGAATTCGACGCCGACCGGCCGCGTGGATCGCGAGCATGCTCAGCCTCGGTTGCCCGACGGCCGCCGCGATGATGCAACCGCCGATCACTGACACCCGTCGGCGAGCAGCAGCGGCCACCGGTTGCCGAGCCGCGTACGACGCCGGAGTACGACGACGAGCCGCGCCCCACCACTGACCACGGCCCAGACGCCGAACGTGAGTACGGCCGGAACGCCCGAGGTCGCGGCGATCCCGAGGGCGATGTCGGCGATGGTGCTGGTCCCGGCGTTGATGAGCAGGAGACCGCGAGCAGATCCCCGCTGCGTACGTGTGCGTCGAGCACCGCGAGAGGCCATCTGTCCTCCTGCGCCTTCCGACACGACCCACTTGCTTGCCGTTCTTCCCGTAGTGAGGGCGGATCACGTGGCTTGGGCCGACTACGGGATTGCCTACGGGGCTGCCAGGGCGCGATGGCGGTGCCGACGGCGGAATGTGAAGGGAGGACATTCCAACGTGCAGGAAGGCCGGACCGGTGAAGGAAGAACTATCGGAGCTCGACGAGGCACTGGCGACGTTCGTCGAGATGCGGCCGCGGTTGATGGCGATCGCGTACCGGCTGCTCGGCAGCACGAGCGAGGCCGAGGACGTCGTCCAGGAGACTTGGCTGCGCTGGCAGAAGACGGACCGCTCGGTGGTAGCGAACCCGCAGGCTCTGCTGGTGACGATGACCACCCGGCTCGCAATCAACGTGAGCAAATCCGCCCGGCGGCGGCACGAGACCCCGGTCGATCGCTGGACCCCCGACGTACGCGATGCCGGCGACGACCCGGCGGCCCAGACCGAACGTCACGAAGCAGTTGCGGAGGCAGTGCAGCTGATGATGGCGCGACTGACTCCGAGTGAGCGTGCCGCCTACGTGCTCAGGGAGGCGTTCGGCTACCCGTACCGGCAGATCTCGGAGCGACTCCAGGTCGGAGTGGCCAACGCCAGGCAGCTGGTCAGCCGCGCCCGCGCGCATCTCGCCGCCGATGCACGTACGGCGGCGAACCCGGCCTCCCACGAGCCCTTCTTGCACGCGTTCCTCAACGCCGCCCAGGCCGGCGAGCTCGCCGACCTGGAGGAGGTCCTGGCCGCCGATCTGGCAGCCTGAGGGTCGTTGCCACGCCAACTGCCCGCAGCTTAGGCTCGGCTATTGGGCGGTGGTCGATGGCGATCCAGCTGCAAGGCCGGCAGCGCGAGTGCGAGACGCTCGATCGGCTCGTGGTCAGTCTTCGAGCCGGGCAGAGCGCTGCGCTCGTGCTCCGCGGCGAAGCCGGAATCGGCAAGACCGCCCTGCTGGACTACGTGCAGACGCACCCCGCCGCGAGCCGCGTCGTGCGAGCAGCCGGCGTCGAGTCCGAGCTGGAACTGCCGTACGGCGGCCTGCACCAGCTCTGCGCCCAGCTAGGAGCACCCCTCTCCATCCCCAGGTACGACGCCCTCAGTACTGCGTTCGGCCTGACTCCGGGTGATCCCCCGGACCGCTTCCTGGTCGGCGTCTCGATGCTGAACCTCCTGACCGAGGTCGCCGAGGACGAGCCGCTGATCTGCTTGATCGACGACGCTCAGTGGCTGGATCGAGTGTCCACTCAGACCCTCGCCTTCGTGGCCCGCCGGCTGCTGGCCGAGCGGGTGGCGCTCGTCTTCGCGGTCCGTGACCCCAGCGCCGCCGATGACCTGTCCGGCCTGCCCGAACTCGTCGTGACGGGTCTGGACTTCAGCGATGCCCGCGCCCTGCTGGATGTGGCGCTCAGGGGTGTCGTGGACGAGCGCGTCAGGGACCGGTTCGTGGCTGAGACGCGAGGCAATCCGCTGGCGTTGATGGAGTTGCCCCGCACTCTGTCGGCCGGTCAACTCGCAGGTGGCTTCGGACTCCCCGACGCCCCGGACGCGCGTGCGCTGACCAGCCGGATCGAGGATGGCTTCCGGAGTCGCCTCCAGTCGCTGCCGGCCGAGACCCGGCTGCTCATGCTGACCGCCGCTGCCGAGCCGATCGGTGACGCCGCCCTGCTCTGGCGGGCTGCCGAGCGGCTGGGAATCGGTCCCGACGCAGCCGCACCGGCGGAGGCCGCCGACCTGATCGACATCGGTGCCCGAGTACGGTTCCGGCATCCGCTGATCCGCTCTGTCGTCTACCGGGACGCCTCGCCTGCGGACCGGCGCAGCGTGCACCGTGCCTTGGCCGAAGCCACTGATGCCGCAGTGGATCCTGATCGGCGAGCCTGGCACCGCGCCCACGCCGCCGTGGGGCTGGATGAGGCGGTGGCCGCCGAACTGGAGAGCGCCGCCGAGCGGGCCCGGGCGCGCGGTGGTCTGGCCGCCGCCGCTGCCTTTCTGGAGCAGGCCGCCAAGCTGACACCGGATCCGGTACGGCGGGCCGGGCGAGCGCTGGCCGCCGCCGGTACCAAGTTCCGGGCCGGCGAACCGGACGCCGCCTACGAGCTGCTCGCCGCCGCGGAGATCGGCCCGCTGGACGACCTCCAGAGCGCCCACCTCGCGCGGCTGCGCGCCCAGATCGTCTTCGCCCGCCGGCGCAGCACCGATGCCGGACCCTTGCTCCTCGACGCGGCCAACCGGCTCGAGGACCTGGGCGACCCGTTGGCGCGGGAGACGTACCTGGAGTCGCTCAGCGCCGCCATCTTCGGCGGCCGGCTCGGCGACGTCGTGAAAGCGGCGGAGGCAGCGCGCGCGGCCCGTCCGGCCCCTGCGCCGGCCGGTCCGATGGACCTCCTCCTGGACGGGGTCGCCACGCGATTCACCGAGGGGTACGCCGCCGCCGTACAACCACTGCGGATGGCTCTGCGGGCCCTCCGCGCGGACGCCACTCGCGGTGCGGCCCGGCTCGAGCATTGGTTGTGGCTGGCCTGCCCGGCCGCGCCCGAACCGGTTGCGCCCGAGCTCTGGGACGACGACGCCTGGCATGACCTGGCTACCAGCGCGGTCGAGTTCGGTCGGAAGCTGGGAGCCCTCGGTGTCCTCCCGGTGGCGCTGTCGTACCGAGCCGGCGTCCACGTGCACGCCGGAGAGTTCGCCGCGGCGGCTGCACTCGTCTCCGAGTCCGACGCCCTCGCCGCAGCAACCGGCAGGGCGCCACTGCGGTACTCCCGCCTGATGCTGGCCGCCTGGCGCGGCGTGGAGGACGAGGCCATGCAGACGATCGAGGCCGGCGTCAAGGACGCGACCGAGCGCGGGGAAGGCCGGGCGCTTGCGTTGGCCGAGTGCGTGACCGCCGTGCTCTACAACGGTCTTGCCCGGTACGACGCTGCCCTCGACGCGGCCCGCCGAGCCTGCGAGCAGGAGGATCTCGGATTCTTCGGCTGGTCCCTGGCCGAACTCGTCGAGGCGGCCGCGCGCAGCAACGCCGACAAGACAGCGGCCGAAGCACTGCAACAGCTCGAGCAACACGCGGGCGCGTCCGGGACCGACTGGGGCCTCGGCGTTCTGGCCCGGTCGAGGGCACTGCTCACCGAGGGCCCCGCCGCCGACGCCCTCTACCGAGAGGCGATCGAGCGGCTCGGCCGCACGCGGGTCGCCGTACACCTGGCCCGTGCCCACCTGGTGTACGGCGAGTGGTTGCGCCGTGAGCAGCGTCGCCAGGACGCCCGGTTCCATCTGCGCGCCGCCTACGACAGCCTGGGCGACATGGGCGCGAAGGCGTTCACCGAGCGGGCTCGCCAGGAGCTCGTCGCGACCGGAGCGACAGCGCGAAGGCGGCAGGTGGAGACGCGTGACATCCTCACGGCCCAAGAAGCGCAGATCGCCCAGCTGGCTGCCGGGGGGCTCACGAACCAAGAGATCGGCAGCCAGCTGTTCCTCAGTCATCACACCGTGGAGTGGCATCTCCGCAAGGTGTTCATGAAGTTGGCCGTCACGTCGCGCAAACAGCTCTCCGCGACCCTGATCGACGCCGCAAGTCCGGTCTCGGCGGTCTGACCTACTTGGGGGTCAGGAAGGGTCCGTCGGCGAACTCGCAGCAGCTGTCGGTGTCCCTGCTCGGCTCGGCCTAGCTGCGCGCGGCCTGCTCGATCACCTTGGTGACGGTCTTGGGGTCGGACATCAGGCCGAGGTGCCCGGCGTCGTACTCGGTGATGGTGGCGCCGGCCCGTTTGGACATCGCCCGCTGAGCGCTGGCCGGGATGATCTGGTCCTCGGTGCCGATCGCGCTCCAGGAAGGGATCGTCTTCCAGGCCGGGGTTGCGGACGGCTCGTTGAGTGCTCCCAGTGCGCCGGGTCGTTGGGTCGCGAAGACGAGATCCTTGTCGTGGGTGCTCAACCCGGTCGCGAACGAGGTGAAGACGGTCGACCGCTTGAGGTACACATCGGTGGTCGGGGTTGGCGGCAGCGTCGGGGGTACGAGGTCGAAGACGGTCGCCGGGTCGGCCGAGAGCGCCGAATCCGGCCCCACGAGCTGGAAGGGGGTCTCTCCGGTGTCCGGTGCGAAGGCGTTGATGTACACGAGAGCCTTGACGTTCGGAAGCCCGGTGGCCGCGTTCGTGATCACGAAACCGCCGTACGAGTGGCCGACCAGCACCACCGGTCCGGTCAGCGTTTGCAGAAAGGCGCGCACGGACGCCGCGTCGCCCGCTACCGAGCGCAGGTTGTTGGAGATGGCGCGCACCGTGTACCCGTCGTCCTGCAGTCGCTCGGTGACGCGGTTCCAGCTCGAGGCGTCCGCCCAGGAGCCGTGCACCAACACGATGGTCGGCTTCGCCCCACGCTCTTCGCCGGCAGCGCTCTGCACGGGGTTGAAGCTCGCCATGGCCAGCGCCGTGGCGGTGAGCAGGAACGCCAGGGTGCGCCCGCGTCCTTTGGTACGGCGAACGGGATCGATCAGGGGAATTCTCATGGATCTGTACTCTTCCGTGCGAGGGACAGCCGGCCGCGTGCCGGTCGACTCATCAATACGTCCGCGCACCGGCCCGCGATGTGACAGCCCTGTCTGACAGAGTCGATCGGAAGTGTCGAATCCAGGGGACCGTCTTCGTCGCTAGGGGTGAGAGGCTGCCCACGAGGGCGCTGTCGCGATCAGAGGAGATACTGACGATGCTGCATCCACAGGCCAAGGTCCACCGCATGTTCGAGCTCGTCGAGCCGATCGCCACCGTCACCTTCTCCGAGGTGCCGACCGAGGCGTTCCTGGCCATCGGCATGCGCAATTACTGGGACGGATACTTCGCGGGCCGCGCCGCGCCGCTGGGGCTGGCGCCTGCCGAGGTGGTGCATGCGGTCTTCTACAACTTCGCCGACGGCGAGGTGGCGCGCCACATCCCGTGGGTCTGGGGGAAGACCACGCCGGAGGAGGCGATCGCGGTGCGCGAGCGGGGGAGCGCCGCCGCGCTGCGGCAGATGATCGGGGAACTCGCCGACGCCCCTGGTCTGGTGCGGGTCGCAGACCTGGCCACCCGTGCCGCGGTCAGCGCGCCGATCGAAGGCCGCGTGCTGTACGCCGGGCTCCGGACGCTCGACCTCCCTGAGGAGCCGGTGGCCAGGCTCTGGCACGCGGCGACGCTGCTGCGGGAGCACCGCGGGGACGGCCACAACGCCGCGCTCGTTGCCCACGGCATCGGTGGCACCGAGGCCCACGTCCTCTTGGCTCTTTCCCTCGGAATGAGGGCGGAGGAGTTCGGCCGGATTCACCACCTGCCCAAGGCGCAGCTGGCCGCGGTCGTTGACGGGTTGCGCGACCGCGGCCTCGTGAACGCCGCCGGCGGGTTCACCGACGCCGGCCGGGAGACCAAGGAACGGATCGAGGCTCTCACGGACGAGTTGGCGGCGCCGGCGTACGAGGTGCTCAGCGCGGACGAGCTCGACCAGCTGATCGCGGGGCTCGAGCCGATCGCCGCCGCGGTACAGGCCGTCGACGACTGAGGGTCCCAGTCGCCCTGGGGCGCGTCCTCCGTGTTCCAGTCTTGGTCAGGTTCGGTAGCGGAAGATGATCCTGCCTCGGGTCAGGTCGTACGGACTGAGCTCCACGAGGACGCGGTCCTCGGGGAGGATCTTGATGTAGTTCTTCCGGATCTTCCCGCTGATGTGGGCGAGGACCTGGTGGCCGTTGGTGAGTTCGACCCGAAAGTTGGCGTTACGGAGGCACTCGACGACGGTGCCCTCGACTTCGATACCGCCTGCTGTTCTGGGCATGATCAGGCCTTTCCCGGCCGGCGGATCAGTTCCAGACTGCCGCCCGTACGGCGTGCGCCGAGCCCCTCGAACAGCGCCATCGCGGCCGTGTTGGTCTCGTCGATCTCTGCCGTGGCTGCTTCGAAACCGGAGCGGTGCAGCCCACCCAGCACGTGACTCAGTAACGCCCGGGCGATGCCGTGGCGTTGCTCGGCCGCCAGCACCGCGACCAGCCCGATGCGCGGGCGCCGGGTCATCGTGGCTACCCGGACCAGCCCGACGTACCGATCGTCCCGGACCGCGACGGTGTACTTCGATGGGTCGATCGGCCTCGTCCCGCCTTGCCAGGGCAGCACCTCCGCGGGCATTGTCTGCCAGCCGACGGTGGACTCGACCTCGTCGCGAATCGTCTGGTCCAGTTCACGCAGCGGAGCCTCGGCCACGTCGTCGGCGGTCGCGATGCGCACTCCTGACGGTACGGTCGCCTGGGTGAGTCCGGTGGGTACGACAAACTCCGACTCGTGGCGCCATGTCGCGAATCCCGCGCGTACCCAATTGGCCGTGAGGTCGCGGTCGGTCTCGTCGACCACCGTGTATAGCGGTGTCGACTGGTCGGCCACCATCGCGGCGGCAAGCCGGTCGAAGACGGCGTCGCGCCAGGTGTCGATGCTGAGGAAGGTCCGGCCGTCGAGCCGGCGCGAAGCGTGACCACGGCCGACGACCAGGTCGTTCTCCACCGCGTGCCACTGATTCTCCGCGACGCGCGAGATCGTCACCGTGTGGGCACCGAGGCCCGCACTGTTGGGCAAAGAGTTCATAGGTGTTTCCCTTCGGGAGTGCCGAACTTGTCGAAGCGCTCCCGGCGACACCTATGTCAATCGACCGCCCGTGACCACGAGAGGGGGAGCACCCACTGCGCTACAGCGTTCATGGGTCTCACCTCCAGGCGTGATGTCACGGACAACGTGCACGGTACCAACCGGTCCACCACACCAGCCAACGATTTACGGGACAAGGTGTCGAACGCATGTTGTTCGACTGGACACGGCTGAAAGCGAGGGCATAAATCTGGCCGGGGTGCAACACATGACAGGCCGAAGGACCATGAGTCGGCGACCTCGAACTCGCCTACGAAAGCGTCGACATGATCTCCGACCCCGGCCTCACCCTCACCCTCTACGCCGCCGAACCCGGCCAACCCACCGCCAACGCCCTCGACCTCCCGGCCTCCTGGACCGCCCAGCCGATACACACCCATCCCGACACCTAACACAGCTCACCATCGACGGTCAGGCCGTCCACCGAGCTCGCCTCTTGACCGAGGGCGACGGCATCGTCGTCAACGTGCCCGTCAATGGGATGATCCAGGCACGGTGACCGAAATGCGCCGGGTGCTGACGTCCGTTTCCGGCTGAGGGTGCCTGGTCATGACGGTGGGGGAGCGGTGGTTCGGCGGGCTATCAGGGTGGGTGACAGCTTGACCTGGACTGATGGCCGTTGTCGGTTGTCTATCCGGTCCAGCAGGAGGCGCGCAGCTTCGGCGCCGATGTGGCGGCCGGCCTGGTCGACGCTGGTGAGTGAGACCGGGCCCAGGGCGGCGAGCGTGGTGTTGTCGTAGCCGGCGATCGACAGGTCGCCGGGGACGGTGAGATCGGTCTCGGCGAGGGCTTCGAGCACGCCCATAGCGACGATGTCGGCACCGGCGAAGATGGCGGTGGGCCGTCGAGGCCGGTCGAGCAACTGCCGGGCGCCGAGGTAACCGCCTTCCTGGGTGTAGGTGGTGGACACGATGTCGATCTCGTCGCCGAGGCCATGGGCGCGCATCGCCTGCTTGTAGCCTTCGGCACGGATCGCGTTGGGCATTTCGGCGAGGCGGGCGGGGTCGCTCTCGGCGTGCTCGATGTGGGCGATCCGGCGGTGCCCGAGGCCCACGAGGTGGTCGACGACGAGTGCGGCGCCGGTGAGGTCGTCGTCGGACACCGTGTCGTAGGCGGGGGAATGCCCGTGCCGGCCGATGACAACCGTCGGCACGGTCCTGGCGACGTGTTCGAGGCGCGAGCGCGATGAGATAGGGGCGACCAGGACCATGGCATCCATGCCCCGGTCGATCATCGCCTCGGTGACCCGTACCTCCGCCTGCTCGTTGTTGCAACCGCCTGGCCCCAGCAGGACCTGGTACGGCGTGTCGCCAAGAGCCTCGGTCAGTCCGTCGACGATCTCGGGAAAGAACGGGTTGCGGATGTCGGGCAGCATGACGCCGATGGTGTATGTCTGTCCGCGCATGCCCCGGGCGGCGGCGTACGGCCGATAGCCCAGTTCGGCGATGGCCTGCTGCACTTTCGCCCGCATCGCCGGGCTGGCGCCGTAGGCATTGCGCAGCACCTTGGAAACGGCGGTGGTGGACACCTGCGCGTGTTGTGCGACATCGACGATGGTGACCCGTCGTGGCGGCGTCGACGGCTCCATGGGCACTTCCTCCGACCTTGCATCACAACTGAGAAACGTTACCCAGAGGGTAAACGGTTGACCTGTTGACGTCATAGCCGAACCGCTCCTAGAGTCTGGACAACTTTTTGGGGAACGTTACCCACAACCAGTGAAACGTTTCATGAGAGCGGGTTCGTCTGTGACCACTGCACCGAGCGACAAGCTTCCGAAACCGGTAGCTGTCGTGCCCATCAGCCGCCGCGCGGCCCCGGCCCGCCGGCGACTGAGCAACTCGCCGCCTTGGTGGTTCGCGCTGCCGGCGATGGTGTTGTTCGCCTTCGTCGTCCTGCTGCCGAGCGCTCGCGGCGTGTACTACGCCTTCACCGATTGGGACGGGCTCGACCCGAACTACTCCTTCATCGGCCTGGACAACTTCGCCGCTGTGTTCCGCGATCCCGACGCGGTGCAGGCAATCTGGCACACGCTGCTGATCGCGGTGGCGATCACGATCATCCAGAACGGATTCGGCCTGCTGCTGGCGCTCGGGGTCAACAGCGCCATCAAGTCCCGCAACGTGCTGAGGGTGTTCCTCTTCGCGCCTGCGGTCGTGACGCCGATCGTCACCGCCTATCTGTGGCGCAACCTGCTCGGTCCGGACGGTGCGGTGAACAGTCTGCTCGGTGCGGTCGGCCTGGACGCGTGGAAGCAGGACTGGCTCGGCAACCCCGATGTCGCCCTGTGGTCGATCGTCGGGGTCATCGTGTGGCAGTTCGCCGGGTACTCCATGGTGATCTTCCTGGCGGGGCTTCAGTCCGTGCCGAAGGAGATCTACGAGGCCGCGGACATCGACGGCGCCGGTCCGGTACGACGCTTCTGGTCGGTGGTTCGCCCGCTGCTCGCCCCGGCGTTCACCATCAACCTGATGTTGTCGATCATCGGCGGGATCAAGCTCTTCGACCAGGTCTACGCGTTGACCGGCGGGGGCCCCGGGCACGCCACTGACACATTGTCGACGTTGATCTACAAGGACGCCTTCACCCTCGGCGAGTTCGGCTACAGCATCGCGCTCGCGGTGGTGCTCACGATCATCGTGGCGGTCGCCTCGACCAGTCAGTACTTCGTGCTGGCACGCAATGAAAGAGCCGCCTCATGAGCCGCTACCGTCGCCGAACGTTCGGCTTGGAACTGGTGATGATCGCCGTCGCCCTGGTCGTCGGCTTCCCCTTGTACGTGCTGATCAACCTGGCTGTCCGAGCTCCGTCCGACACATCATCGCCGCTTCGTCCGACCGCCTCTCCGACACTGCACAACTTCACGGAGGCGTGGCAGCGGGGCGCGCTCGGCGGGGCACTCCTCAACAGTGTGCTGGTGACGGCCGTCAGCGTCGTCATCGTGCTGGCGATCTCGTCATTCGCCGCCTACCCGCTGGCCCGCGCGACCGCACGATGGTCACGCGGGACATTCCTGCTGATCATGCTTGGCCTGGTATTGCCGTTCCAGTTGGCGGCCCTGCCGCTCTACCAGACGATGCGCGACCTCGGCCTGCTCGGCACCCCGTGGGCGCTGATCCTGTTCTACTCAGGTCTCCAGGTTCCGTTCACCACCTTTCTGTACGTCGGCTTCCTGCGAGCGCTGCCCCGCGACTTCGAGGACGCCGCGCTCATCGACGGCTGCTCGCCGACGCAGGGATTCCGTTACGTGGTGTTCCCGATGCTCAAGCCGATCACGGTGACCGCTCTGGTGCTCAACGCGGTCGCCGTATGGAACGACTTCTTCACACCGCTGCTGTATCTGAGCGGCAGCGCACAGCAGACCATGCCGGTCGCCATCGCCGGCTTCGTCGGTCAGTACGTCACCGACTGGAACCTCGTCTTCGCAGCGCTGGCGATCAGCATCGTCCCGATCCTGGCCGTCTACTTCGCGCTCCAACGCAGCATCATCAACGGCTTTGCAGGCGGGCTCAAGGGCTGACCAGCCTCACAACATTCCATTCTATTGGGGAGAGATCATGAGAACACCCAGACTGTCCGCCCTCATTGCCGCGACGACAGTTGCCGGCCTCCTGGTGGCCTGCAGCGGTGGAACCAATGCCGGTAGCGGAGGCAGTACCAGCACTTCGAACGTCCTGACCGTCGCCTCAGTCGACCAAGGCTCCCTCGAGGACGTCGTCAAAGCGTTCGAGAAGGCCAACCCCGGCGTCGACGTGCGGTTCACCACCAGCGGCGCCGACCAGTACCAGCAGCAGATCCGTACCCAGCTCACCTCCGGCACCGCGCCTGACGTGATGTCTGTCTGGCCGGGCAACGGCAACCCTGGCGCCACCTACGTCCTGGCCAAGCCCGGCTACCTGCTGGACCTCTCCGACCAGCCGTGGGCGTCCAAGTTGCCCCCGGCAATGAAGAGCGTCGCGCAGTACGAAGGCAAGACCTACACCGGCGTCTTCGGCCAGAACGGAATCGGCGCGATCTATAACCAGGATGCCATGACCAAGGCAGGGCTCACTCCGCCGGCCACCTGGAGTGAGCTCTTGAACTTCTGCAAGGCTGCGGCGGGCAAGGGAACGCCCGCGTTCGCCCTGGGCATCCAGGACAACTGGGTAACTCAGATCGTGCTCTACGCGCTGGTGGCGACCACCGTGTACGGGCCAGACCGGGATTTCGCCCAGAAGATGCAGGATGGCCAGGTCACTTTCGCGGACTCGAACTGGACCGTGGGCATGGACAAGTACCTGCAGATGCAGAAGGCCGGCTGCTTCCAGAAGAACCCCCTCGGCACCAGCTACGAGGCCAGCCAGACGCTCGCCGCCACCGGCAAGACGCTCGGCATCATCCAGGGCAACTGGGTCGTTGCCTTGCTCAAGGGGAAGAATCCGGCCGGAAAGTTCACCCTCAAGGCTCTGCCGGCCACCGACAGTCCGGACGAGTTCATGATGCCCGCCGCGGCCGGTGCCGGGTACGGCGTCAACGCCAAGGCCAAGAACAAGGATCTGGCGCTGAAGTTCGTCAACTACGTCATGTCACCCGAGGGGATGAACCTGTTCGTCAAGAAGCAGGGCGGCCTTCCGTCCCTTCCCGACACCGGCTTCACCCCTGACCCGTCGCTGACCGAACTCTCGAAGTACATCACCGACAACAAGACCGTCCCGTTCATGGACCAGCTCTGGCCCAACCCCAAGGTCCAGCAGACGATGCTCAGCGGTCTCCAGGAGATCTTCAGCGGCCAGTCCACCCCGGACAAGGTCCTCAAAGCAATGGACACCGACTACAAGGCCGGTTCGTGACGGGTCGATGGTTGGGGGGTTAGAACTTCGCCCGGTTCGGGGGTGCGTCGGCGTGGCGGGTGGCCCAGCTGGACAGGAATCGCAGTGTTTCGGCGGCTGGGCTGCCGGGTTCGGTGGTGTAGGTGATGATCACCAGGCCGTCACCGGCCAGTTCCATGGCTTCGCCGGTGACTTCGAGGTCTCCGACGAGCGAGTTGTGGAGTCGCTTGGCGGCGGTGCGGTGGTACTTGACATTGTGCCGGGCCCACCGGGTGCGGAACTCGTCGCTTCTGGTGGCGAGTTCGCCGACGAGATCGGTGAGGGACTTGTCGTGGGGGCTACGGCCCGCCTCGGCGCGGAGTGCGGCGACGGAGTCGTCGGCGATGTTCTCCCAGTCCAGGAAGAACTCGGGCGCGCGCTGATCGAGGAACAGGAACTTGGCCAGGTTCAGTGGGAGTCGTTCGCGGTCGAGGATGCCGTCGTACAGGGCGAAGGCGAGGTCGTTGGCGGCGAGGATGTCGGTGCGGGCGTTGCGGACGTAGGCCGGCGTACTGAGTGATTCGAGGATCAGCAGTACGCCGGGGCGCACCTTCGACACCGCCGCACGGCGTGAACCGCGGACCGGGCCGGTCGAGGCCCGGGCGAGGTCGAACAGGTGGGCTCGCTCCGCGTCGTCGAGGCGTAGTGCCCGGGCGAGCGAATCGAGCACCTGTTCGGAGACGCCGGCGAGGTTGCCGCGTTCGAGGCGGGTGTAGTAGTCCGCGCTGACGCCCGCGAGCAGGGCGACTTCCTCGCGGCGCAGACCGGTGACACGGCGCTTGTCACCGAACGTCGGCAACCCGGCCTGCTCCGGGGTCACCTTCGCCCGGCGGCTGGTCAGGAACTCCCGCACGTCGTCCTTGATGCTCACGACTTCCACCGTACGGGCGGGCGCGCTCGCGCTGGGAGGGTCTGCTGGTACCTGTTACACCGGGCACTCCCACCTGTGACACGAATGCGTGTTCGCTGGATCCATGACCTCCTACGTCGCGCCCGTGACCGCGGCATCCTTCGATCGTCGGCAGCTCGCCACTCTGGGCGCGGCGATGCTGGGGTTCTTCGTGGTCGCCCTCGACGCCCAGATCGTGAACGTTGCGCTGCCGCAGATCGGTACGACGTTCGGTGGTGGGCTGTCCGGGCTGCAATGGGTCGTCACCGGCTACACGCTGACTTTCTCGGCGCTCATCCTGTTCGCCGGGACGTTGTCGGACCTGGTCGGGGCTCGCCACGCGTACGGCATCGGCATGGTCGTGTTCGCGGTGGCATCGGCGGTGTGTGGTCTGGCGCCAGGTCTCGGGACGCTCATCGGTGCCCGGCTGCTGCAGGGTGCCGGCGCAGCGCTCGTCACGCCTACGTCGCTGGCGCTGATCCGGGAGGCCTTCGCCGACACCCGGCAGCGGACCCGGGCGATCGGGCTGTGGGCGGTCGGCGGCTCGGTCGCCGCCGCGGCGGGACCACTGGCCGGGGGAGCGTTGACGCTGCTGGACTGGCGACTGATCTTCTGGGTGAACCTGCCCGTCGCGGCGGTGGCGCTGTTGTGTGTGTCCCGGACCGCGGCATCGCCGCGGCGGAAGGTCCGGTTCGATGTCGTCGGCCAGGTGTCGGCGATCATTGCCCTGGGCTCCTTCAGCTACGTCGTCATCGAGGGCGGCGACCGCGGCTGGACAAGCCCGCTCATCATCGGCTTCGTCACCGCCGCGATCGTCGCGGGCGGGGTCTTCCTGGCCGCGCAGGCCCGGGGACGGTATCCGATGGTGCCGTTGGCGATGTTCGGCTCGCGGCAGCTGTCGGTGGCATTGGCGATCGCGTTCACCTCGATGGCCGCCTTCTACGGTGTCGTGTTCGTCCAGAGCCTCTACTTCCAGCAGCAACGCGGCGCATCCGCGCTGCTGACCGGGCTGCTGTTCTTGCCCATGACCGGGCTCGTCACGATCGTCAGCTCGCAGGCAGCATCACTGGTCGCCCGGTTCGGCAGCCGAGCACTGATCACGACCGGCCTGCTGGTGCAGTGCCTCGGCCTGGCCGTCATCGCCGAACTTCCCGCCGGCGCTCCGGTGTGGGGGGTGGCCGCGGCCATGGTTCCGGTCGGCGTCGGTGGCGCCCTCACGGTCCCACCCATTGCGTCCCTGGTCATCGACAACGCTCCGGCCGAGGGCGCTGGTACGGCGTCCGGAGTACTCAACACCTCCCGGCAGCTCGGCGGCTCACTCGGCGTCGCCGGAGTGGGCGCCGTGATCGCCGGGCACAGCATGTTCATGGACGGACTCCGGATCGGCCTGATCGCCACCGTGGTCGTCCTCGGCGTCACTGCCGTGCTCAGCCTGACTCTGCGCGCCCCGCAGCATTCCTCCAAGTGAAAGGCAGACAACTCATGCAGACCGTCACATTGAACAACGGGGTTGCGATGCCCATCGTCGGTTTCGGCGTTTTCCAGATCCCGCAAGACGAGACCCAGGCCGCCGTCGAAGCTGCTCTCGAGGCCGGCTATCGCCATCTCGACACAGCCGCGTCGTACGGCAACGAGGAAGCCGTCGGCGCCGCGATCGCGGCCAGCGGTCTCCCGCGCGACGATCTGTTCGTCACCACCAAGCTGTGGATCCAGCACGCCCCGACCGGCAGTGTCGAGGACGACACCAAGCGCGCCTTCGACGTCTCGCTGCGCCGGCTCGGTCTCGACCACCTCGACCTGTACCTGATCCACCAGCCGCTCGGCGACTACTACAGCGAGTGGCGGGCCATGCAGGACCTCTACAAGGCAGGTCAGGCCCGAGCGATCGGCGTGTCCAACTTCCACCCCGACCGGCTCGTCGATCTGATCGAACACAACGAGATCACCCCTGCGGTCAACCAGATCGAGACCCACCCCTTCCACCAGCGCGTCGCCGACCAGGAACTGATGCGCGAACACGGCGTGCAGCTCGAGTCGTGGGGCCCGTTCGCCGAGGGGCGCAACAACCTGTTCAGCGACCCCGTCCTCACCGCCATCGCCGAGGAGCACGGCACGTCGGTCGCCCAGGTCGTACTCCGCTGGCTCGTCCAGCGCGACGTCGTCGTCATCCCGAAGTCAGTCCGCCCCGACCGGATGGCCCAGAACCTCGACATCTTCGACTTCACCCTCACCGACGACCAGCTCAAGCACATCGCCACCCTCGACACCGGCGACAGCCTCTTCTTCGACCACCGCGACCCCGGCATGGTCAGTGCCCTCGGCAGTCGCAGAATCAACTGATTGCCCATGGCAAGGACTCTCCACAGCCTGCCGCGGCGCCGGTTCCTCAGCCTCGCACTGACCGGCAGCATCGCTGCCGCACTCGGCGGCTGCAGCCAACAACTCGGAGCCACCCAGGAAGGAGAATCACACTCGGTGCCCAAGGTTCTCGTGGCCTACTTCTCCCGCGCCGGTGAGAACTACGACAACGGCGGCCGCACCTGGCTGCAGGTCGGCAACACAGCGGTCGTCGCGAACATGATCGCCGACCTCATCCCGTGCGACGTGCACCGGATCGAGGCCGCCGACCCCTACTCCGACAGGTACGACGACACCGTCGCCCGCAACGTCCGCGAGCAGAACGCCGACGCACGCCCCGGCATCGCCAGCCCGCTACCCGCGATCGACCAGTACGACGTCGTCCTCCTCGGCAACCCGATCTGGAACGGGCGTGCTCCGATGATCATGACCAGTTTCACCGAGAAGCTCGACTTCAGCGGTAAGACAGTCCATCCCTTCACCACCTACGCCATGAGCGGCCTCGGCACGACCGAACGCGACTACGCCCGGTCCTGCGCCGGCGCTAGCATCGCCGAAGGTCTGGCTGTCCGCGGTGAACAAGTCCAGCAGGCCCGACCGCAAGTCACCGACTGGCTGCGGCGGATCGGCCTGCGGTGACAACTCCCAAGATGTGCTCAGGAAGGAATCTCATGACCACCTGGTTGATTACCGGCTGCTCCACCGGGCTGGGCCGCGCGTTCGCCGAGGCCGTGCTTGCTCGCGGGCAGGACGTTGTCGTCACCGCCCGCGATGTCGCGACGGTGCAGGACCTGGCTGACAAGTACCCCGACACCGCGTTGGCTCTGCCGCTCGACGTGACCGACGACGATCAGGTCGCCGCCTCGGTCCGGGCCGCGGAGGAGCGTTTCGGCGCCGTCGATGTTCTCGTCAACAATGCCGGGTACGGCTACCGCGCCGCGGTCGAGGAAGGCGAGGACGACGCCGTCCAGCGTCTCTTCGACACCCACGTGTTCGGGACCGTGCGCACGATCAAGGCCGTCCTGCCTGGCATGCGCGCCCGCCGCACCGGCACGATCGTGAACCTCTCGTCGATCGGTGCGCGGATCTGCCCCGAGGGCTCCGGCTACTACTCGGCCGTCAAGGCCGCGATCGAGGCGCTCACCTTGTCGCTGCGCAAGGAGGTCGCGCCGCTCGGCGTCACGGCCATGGTCGTCGAGCCGGGCGGGTTCCGCACCGACTTCGCGGGCCGGTCGCTGACTCAGTCCGCCGTACCGATCGCCGACTACGCCGACACCGCCGGCAAGCGCCGCAAAGAGCACGGCACCGGGCACGGGAAACAGCCGGGCGACCCGGCCAAGGCCGCCGCCGCGCTGATCCAGGCTGTCGAATCCGACTCCCCGCCGTACATGCTGCTGCTCGGCAACGACACCTCCGACGGATTCCGTGCCGCCCTCGACGCACTCCGGGCCGAGGCCGACACATGGGAAACCCTCAGCCGCAGCACCGACTTCGACGCCTGACCGAAGGAATCACCATGCAGGAATCCACCCCAGCACAACGAGCCATCGGCGACTTCGCCCCCAAGCTCGTCGAACTCACCGACGACGTCCTGTTCGGCGACGTCTGGAAGCGTACCGAACTCTCCCCACGCGACCGCAGCCTCATCACCGTCGCGAGCCTGGTCACCTCGAGCAGCTTCGAACAACTCCCCAACCACCTACGCCTCGCCCGCCAGAACGGCCTCACCGAAACCGAACTCAAAGAGGCGATCATCCACCTCGCGTTCTACGCGGGCTGGCCCAAAGCCATGTCAGCCATCCAGGCCGCGAAGAGCGCGTTCGCCGAAGATCAGTAGCACCCGATCCTCGACTTCGACAAGGTCAGTGCGGCGTCGGTCCGGGCGGATGTGCGATGGTCCGCCGGTGCCGAGCCCGGTCAGAGCGCGGGGTGGATTCATGGGCAGGGCTTCGATGGCGTCGACCTCGCGGACGGGGTTGACGGAACTGGCTCCGCAGTCGCGGAACTTGGTCTGCGACTGGTGTTTGGCGGGCTTGCCGTTCATGTCGGTCTTCTCGATCCGGCTGGAGATGCCTCCCCAGGTTCCGATGGGCAGTGGTGGCCTCGACATGTCAGGCCTCCGACCGGGCTCAGGCCCGTTGCAGCCGTTGCGACGGCAAAGAGATGGGTAAAGGGTGACCTGTAGGCATGAAGAAACCCAGGCCAATGCTGTGACTTGGGCTCTTGTGTGCCGCCAGGGACTCGAACCCGCTGATTTGCAGGCCACGATGATCATCAGTTGGCGCTGAATCGTGAAACGGTTCGTGACCTGCATGGTGACTGAATGGGACCGCGGAACGTACGTCGCGACGGGACTGACGCACCGGGCAGCGTAGAGGTATCGGGTGGTCCTACTCGCCGCTGATGACGTCGATCTCGAGGTGCCGCAGCCGAGTGGGATCGGCCAGGATGTCGATCGCGACGACCTTGCCGCCGGTAATCGTGAAGCTCATCAGCGCCATCGGCTGTCCGTCTGCCACCGCGATCAGACCGGCGTTGCCGTTGACAAGTACCGGCAGCGGGAACGTCGACAGCCGCCGGAAGGTGAGGGCCTGATCAGCCACGGCCGCAGCTCCGCGGACCTCGGTCCAGCCGGCTCCGGCGCCCAGGCCGCGGTCGGCACGCAGGACGACGTCAGGGTCGAGCAACGCGACCAGAGCGGCGAAGTCGCCGTCACGCGAGGCGGCCTGGAACGCCGCCACCACCCGGCGCTGCAGGGCAAGGTCCGGATCGGGCGCCGGTGCGGCGGTGCGGACGCGGCGGCGCGCTCGACTGGCTAGCTGCTTGGACGCGGGAACCGAACGTTGCAGGATCGTCGCGATCTCCTCGAACGGTACGCCGAACAGATCGTGCAGGACGAAGGCAAGCCGCTCGGCAGGGCCAAGCGACTCCAGAACCACGAGCAACGCAAGGCCGACCGAATCGGCGATCAGGACCTCGTCCTCGGGGTTGACGGTCTCCTGACGGCTCACGATCGGGTCCGGGAGATGTGCCTCGTACGGCGCTTCCCGACGAGTGTTGCGCCTGCGGAGCAGATCCAGGCAAACCCGCCCGACCACGGTTGTCAGCCAGCCGCCCAGGTTCTGCACATCGCTGGTATCGGTCCGGTTCAGCCGCAACCACGCCTCTTGTACGGCGTCGTCGGCCTCGCTCAGCGAACCGAGCATCCGATACGCGACCGCCTTCAGGTGCGGCCGATGCGCCTCGAAGCCGTCGGCCAGGAATTCTTGCTTCTCCATCGTTCGCCCTTCTCCGTTCGCTGTCACAGAGCTGACGGATCAAACCGGCGTGAGGTGACTGATGGCGGCCGGATCCCTGCAGGAGTGGCGATCGGCGATGTCACCTTCGCTGGTCCGGCTGCGTCAACGCGGCGAGACCGGCATCGCCAGTCAACGACCCAAGCAGGAGTAACCGAGATGGAAATGAACAGAAGACGAGCCCTTACCCTCGGTACGGGCGCGGTGCTGGCAGCAGCATCGACGAGCGGCCGAGCGGTCGGTGCTGTGGATCGGCCGCAGAAGCCGATGGACGACGAGCTGCTGGCCGGCCGCCTGGACGGCGATTTCCACAGCCACTTCGCACGCGTCAACGGCGTACGACTCCACTATGTTGCCGGCGGCAAGGGTGAGCCGCTCGTCCTGGTGCCGGGCTGGCCGGCCACCTGGTGGAGTTACCACAAGGTGATGCCACTGCTCGCCCGGCACTATCGCGTGATCGTCGTGGACATCCGTGGCATGGGCGCGTCGGAACGTCCCGCGGGCGGCTACGACAAGAAGACCATGGCACGCGACATCTACGAGCTCGTCCTGAGCCTCGGGTACCGGCAGGTGAACATCGCAGGTCATGACATCGGCGCCATGGTCGCGTTCAGCTTCGCGGCCAACCACGGAGCTGCTACGCGGCGAGTCGCGCTGCTCGATGTCCTCCACCCCGACGAGACCTTGTACGACCTGCCGATGCTGACCAAGCCCGGCGCCGGCGTCCACATGTGGTGGTGGGCCTTCAACCAGGTCAAGGAGCTGCCCGGCCAGCTGCTGCAGGGCAGGTCCCGATATCTGATCGACTGGCACTACGGCATCGGCCTGCGTAACCAGAACAACGTGACAGACGCCGATCGCAGGGTCTACACCGCCTGGTACGACGATCCGGACGCGATCCGAGCCTCCAACGGGTGGTACCAGGCGGTCCACCAAGACATTGCGGACATGAAGACCTACGCCAAGGTCACGATGCCGCTGCTCGGGCTGATCGCAGCCACGTCCCGGCAGTGGTTCGAGTACACGCTGCCCCAGATCGCGACCGACATCCGCGGCATCATCACCGTGGACAAGGCCCTGCACTGGCTCTGCGAAGAAGATCCCGATCTGGTAGCAAGTTCCTTGCTCGACTTTCTGGCTTGATGGGGCTCCTGTCACCTTTCGCTCGGCGGATTCGTCAGTGTGGCGAAACACTGAAACTGATCATTGGAGACTGCAGAATGACTGCCAGAATGAAGAACCCCGCCGTCGTGCTTCCGGACGCGATGACGGGAATCCAGAACATCTACAAGGCGATGCACAAGGGCGGGGTGCCGGAGACCACGCTCGAGCTGGTGCATCTGCGGGCGAGCCAGATCAACGGCTGCAGCCCCTGCGTGGACGCCGGTGTCAAGAGCGCGAGGAAGGCCGGCGAGTCCGACGACCGGCTGCTCCAGGTCGTCGCCTGGCGCGAGTCGGACCTGTTCACCGACGCTGAGCGAGCCGCCCTCGCGATGGCTGAGGCCGCGACCCGGCTGGCGGACCACCCGGAGGCTGTGACCGATGAGATCTGGTCGGACGCGGCGGACCATTTCGACGAGCAGCAGTTGGCCGCAGTCATTCTGATGATTGGCATCACCAACCTGTTCAACCGCCTCAACACCACCATCCGAGAGCCTGCCGGCGCCACTTGGGGCTGAGGCTCGAATCGGCTGACGCAGCCGCGGCTCGCCGAGACCCTCGACGCAGCACTCGTCGATCCGGGCGCGGTGATCTAGCTGTAATGACCAGCAGGGTTGTTGACGCGGGTGATGGGTGGTTGGCCGCCGAGTGAGGTGTGGTTGCGGTGGTGGTTGTAGGTGTGGAGCCAGGTGGGTAGGGCCTCGGCGCGGTGCTGGTTGCTGATGTAGGGCTGGGCGTAGGCCCATTCGTCGAGCAGGGTGCGGTTGAAGCGTTCTGCTTTGCCATTGGTTTGGGGTCGGTAGCGGCGGGTGAAGCGGGCCTGGGCGCCGAGGTCGGCCAGGGCTTGCTGCCAGGCGCGGCCGCGGCGGTAGGCCAGGGCGTTGTCGGTCATCACGCGTTCGATCCGGGTGATGCCGAGGTCGGCGAAGTATTCTGCGGCGCGGTGCAGGAAGCCGGCGCAGGTGGTGGTCTTCTCGTCTGGGTGGATTTCGGCGTAGGCGATGCGGGTGTGGTCGTCGACGGCGCAGTGCACGTAGTCGAACCCGACCCGTGGGGCGTTGCGGGCCCGGCGGTGTTCGGGACTGTCGTGGCCCAGGACCCGCCAGCCGCCGCCGTCGCGGAGTCGGCCAAGCTTCTTCACATCCACATGCAGGAGTTCGCCGGGAGTGTCGCGTTCGTAGCGGCGAATGCGTTCGCCGGTGGGCCGGTCCAGCCAGGCGAGCCGGTGCAGGCCGTGCCTGGTCAAGACCGCGTGCACGGTCGAGGCTGGGACGCCGAGCAAGGGCGCCAGCCGGCGGGGTCCGAGTTTGCGTTCGACGCGTAGCCGGCAGATTCGCTGCTCCACCTCGTGCGGTGTCTTGTGGGGCAACCGGTACGCCGTGCTGGGCCGGTCTCGCAGACCTGCATCACCCTCGGTTCGCCACCGGGTCAGCCACTTGTAACCGGTGGCCCGCGAACACCCGAGCTCCTTTACCACATGAGCCACCGGACGGCCCTGGACCACAACACGCTCGATCAGCAACCTGCGGCCATACAAAGTCAGCCGGGCATTACGGTGGAACACGAGACCTCCGGTTGTGCGGTGTGGGCGTCAGCAACTCACACCCAGCCGGAGGTCCCTCCACATCTCAAGCAGCCACGCCGTCAACAACCCTCATGGTCACTACATCTAGCGGTCGCGTCCGTCGGCTTCGAGGAGGCGGAGCCAGATCTCGCTGATGGTCGGGTAGGCAGGGACCGCGTGCCAGAGTCGCTCCAGCGGGACCTCGGCGGTGATGGCGATCGTGGCCGCGTGCAACAGTTCGGCGAGATCGGGCCCGACCGCGGTGAAGCCGATCAGGATGTTGCGGTCCGCGTTGATGATCATCCGGGCCTGGCCGCGGTACCCGTCGGCATGCAACGCTGCGCCGGCGACCGCCCCGAGGTCGTGGTCGACGACCCTGATGCCGATGCCGGCCGCCGATGCGGCCTCGGCGGACAGGCCGACGGCGGCGACCTCGGGATCGGTGAAGATCACCCGCGTGATGGCACGTTGGTCGGCGGTGACCGCGTGGCGTCCCCATGCACCTAGGTCGGGCTTCTCGCCGCGGGCTCGCGCGGCGATCGCGTCGCCCAGCGCGCGGGCTTGGTACTTGCCGTGATGGGTCAGTAGGGCTCGCTTGTTCACATCGCCCGCGGCGTACAGCCAACCGTCGTCGACCGGCTTGCCGTCGCCGTCGATGACGGCGAGAGCGTCGTCGACGTCCAACCAGTCTCCGGGAATGAGACCGAGGTGATCCAGGCCGAGGTCCTTGGTGTTCGGTGTGCGTCCGGTGGCGACGAGGACTTCGTCGGCCGCGACGAGTTGACCGTCGGACAGAGTGAGGTGCACGGTGCCGGAGTTGTCCCGTCGGGCCTCGGTGGCCTCGACGTTCAGGTGAAGCGAGACGCCGGCCGTTCGGAGAGCAGCGGTCACATGATCGCTGGCGAAGGGCTCCACACCAGGGAGCAGCCGGGTCTGGGAGATGAGTGTCACCTGCGAGCCAAGGGCGTTGAACGCGGTGGCCATTTCGGATCCGACGACACCGCCACCGATGATCGCCAACCGGTCGGGGATGGCCCGCGCGGCCGCGGCTTCCCTGCTCGTCCACGGTGTCACGTCCGCCAGTCCCCGGATGGGCGGCAGCTGGGCGCTGCTGCCGGTGGCGATCACGACTGCATGGCGGGCCTGCAGGACCGTGGTCGTGCCGTCGGTGTTGGTGATTGTGACGGTCCGGGTGCCGGTGATGCGTCCGTGGCCGCGGACAAGGGCGATCCCCGCGTGCTCGAGCCACTCGACCTGGCCGGTGTCACTCCAGTACGACGCGAAGCGGTCACGCCGGCCCAGCACCGCTGCTGCGTCCAGGTTGCCGCTGACTGCCTGACCGGCGGCCGGCAATGCGCGAGCGGCCCGCACCGCGGCTGCGTCGCGAAGCAGGGCTTTGGTTGGCATGCAGGCCCAGTAGGAGCACTCCCCCCCAACGAGTTCGCGTTCCACGATCGCCGCGCTCAGGCCGCCCTGCACCGCCCGGTCGGCAACGTTCTCACCGACCGGCCCGGCGCCGATGATCACCACGTCGAAGGTGGAGTCCTTGATCGGGTTCGTCATCTCACTTCGCCTTCACTGCGAGGCGGTGCAGACGGATCGCCGAGATCAGGAAGAAGATGCCGCCCAGCACCGCGTATCCGCTGATGCCTGAGACGGACGCCTTCGGGCTGCCGGCCATCAGGATGAAGCTCGAGCCGGCGAGGACGGAGATTCCGCCGCTGAGGATCATCGCCCACTGGCCTCCGAGCCGGTAGCGCAGGAGCGCGACGATCAACTGCACGATGCCTGCGGTGATTGCCCAGGCACCCCACACCCGCAGCACGCTCGGGATACCGGAGGTGATGGCGACGGCCAATCCGACCGCCGTGAGCAGACTCAGTGCCATGTTGAGGTACAGCGGTGCTCGCGGTCGTGTGGTCCCCGAGGAACGGAAGTCGATCACGGCCGCGGCCACGTCGAACAGCGGATAGATCACCAGGAGGGCGATGCTGGCCGGGTTGAGTGTCGAAGCGGTGAGCATGACCAGGACAGCCCAGATGACGGCGAAGGCGAAGCGGCCGTAGTACAGGTTTCGCAGCTCCTTGGTGCTGCTGGCGGTGTCGGCTACGACGCCGGCGTCGATGGCACTGGACATCAGATTCCTCCGAGTAGAAAGAACGATCGGTCTACTTGACCTTGTCGGATGGGCTCACGGATGTCAAGACCGACCGTTCTATCTGCTAACCTTGCGGCAGGATCGCGAAGGGGAGAGGCGGATGTCGGAAGCACGAGCGCGACTGCTCGGCACGGCCAGCGGGCTCTTCTACGCCGAAGGACTTCATTCCGTCGGCATCGATCGCATCATTGCTACTGCCGGCGTGACACGAGCCACGCTGTACAGGCACTTCCCGAGCAAGGACGACCTCGTCGTCACTTACCTGACACAGGCCGACGAGGCAATCCGTACGCGAGTGGACGCCGCGCGGACTCAGAACGCGTCCCCCGACGACGTCGTTCGGACTGTCGGTCGGTTCATCGCCGACGACATCCAGAGCCCCGGCTTCCGGGGGTGCGCGTTCCTCAACGCGGCGGCTGAATACCCCGACCCGACGCACCCGGTCCACCAGGCGGTCCTCAGGCACCGGCAGTGGTTTCTGGCCACGATGACCGAGCTCTTCTCCGAAACCGGAAAGCCCGACCCCGAACCCGCAGCCCGGCATTTCGTCATGCTGCGAGACGGCGCCATGGCCGCCGGCTGCCTGACAGATCCGAAGCCCATCTGTGAGACATTCCTGCGCGGGACCGAAGGACTCCTCAAGTACCGCAGTCGTCACCAACCGGACTTCTAGATGTGCTGCTGACGGAGCCGTTCACCAGGACGACGTGTCGGTCCTCAAGGTGTGAAGGCGCGGGCGATGGGCCAGGCGCCAGGGGAGGTGTTCGACAGCACGGTGCAGGTGGTGCCGGTGCGTGGGTCGTGCGTGGACTTGAACGACGCGCCGGCGTCGTACCCGGTCAGGATCGCGGTGTCAGTGCTCTCGTGCAGCCAGAAGCCGAGACCGTAGCGCCTAGATTCCTCGGGTACGTCGCAGCGCGGCCGTACGACCTCTTCGACGGACTCCACGATGTCGCCGGCGAAAAGCGCACGCCAGAAGGTGGAGATGTCGGCGGCGGTCGTGTGGATGCCGCCATCGCCGGTGGCCAGCACCGGCAGGTGGAAGATGTTGGAGCGATCCACACCCTCTATTGGCAGGTAACCGACGGCCACGTCAGCGGGCAGCTCGTCGGAGCGGAGGAAGTCGGTTCTGGTCATGCCGGCGGGGCGGAGGACCCGTTCCCGGACCAGGTCGTGGTATCCGACGCCGCCGGCCCGCTCCGCCAGCAGGGCGAGGACCACGAATCCACCATTGCAGTAGCTGAAGCGCTCACCGGCCCGGAACTTGGTGGGATGCCCGTCGAGCAGGGGCAGGAACGCCTCGGTGGTGGTCAGCTCGTGCGCCGCGCCGATGACGTAGTCGGTGATGTCGGTGTCGGCCTCTTCGTCCAGGTAGTCACCGATGCCGGAGGTGTGCGTGAGTAGATGCTCGACGGTCACGTCGTCCGCGATCAACGGAAGATCCTTGCCGAGCAGGGATCGGGCGGTTGTGCTCAGCTCCAACACACCGTCATGCACCAGTGCGAGCACCGCCAGGGCGGTGAACCCCTTGCTGCCGCTGGCGATGCCGAATCTGGTGTCCAGGGAGTTGGGAACGCGGTAGGCACGGTTGGCCAGCCCGTAGGCCTTCGCGAACTCGATCTGGCCGGCCCGATCGATCCAGACCACACCGGAGAATCCTGTTTCCTGAGCGATCTTGTCAATCTCCCCCTGCGCCATTGCCGCACATTAACCCAGGCCGCGGTCACGCGAGTGTCTTGACCGCGAGGTCGTACACCTGGTCGTAGGCGTTGATCTCTGTCGGGTTGAACCGGTTCTTGGTCACGGCGACGGCGATGCCAGTGGCTGTATCGGCGTACGCCGCGCTGCCGCCGATCCCCACCATCCCGAACACGGTCGGGCCGGCCGGCGCCACTCCGATCGAGCCGACGGTGTAACCGAGGCCGTAATGGGCAGGGCCACCGGTCATCTCGTCATTGCCAGTGGTCGCCAAGGAGGAGATCTCCCTCAGCCGGTCCGGGCTGATCAGCCGTACGCCGTCGACCTCGTCGAGGAGAGCCGCGTACATGCGGGCGATGCCGCGGGCGGTCAGTGTGCCCCAGGCTGGGATGTCCGCGGTGAGTACGTCGGCGCGATTGGCCAGCTCGGCATTCGGGAACAGCGAGCGTGGGCCAGACTTGAACAGCGGGAAATCCGGCGGCAACGACGCGAACATTGCAGCGCCGGCCGGGTCGTCCTCGAACCGGGCAACCCGGGGCAGGGCCGACGGTGGCACACCGAAATACAACTCGTCGGCCACTCCCAGCGGGCCCGCGACTTCCTCGGCGAGCACCTGGGCGATTCCCTTGCCGGTCGCCCGCCGGACGACCTCGCCGAGGATGAACCCAAAGGTGACGGCGTGGTACCCGACCTTGTCTCCGGGCGTCCACCAGGGCTCGAGATCCGCGATCAGCTCGCACATCGCCTCCCAGTCGCAGAACCGTTCCAGCGTCAGGTCCGCAGGTACGCCGGGAATCCCGGCGGAATGGGTGAGCACATGCCGCACCGTCGCGCTTTCCTTGCCGTGCGTACCGAACTCCGGCCACAGCTCTGCGACGCGCGTGTCATAGCCGAACACTCCCTGCTCGACCAGGACATGCACGACTGTGGCGGTGACACCTTTGACCGTCGACGCGGCGTAGAAGAGCGTGTCCGGCGTAACCGGACGGCCATTTGTGGGGTCCGCGACCCCCGCCACCGCGTCCACCACCAGTTCGCCGCGCTTGTACACGGCAGCCTGTACGCCGTTCTCGGACCCGGATTCGACGAGGCCGTCGATCAGTACCTGGACCTGCTTCTGCAGATCACTCATGTCGTTTCCTCTCACGAACGTCACAGCGCCCGATGAGTCGGCGCTTTCGCTGATAGTCGGAGACGCCGTCGTGATTTCGACACGGGCCCGATGACGACGCTGAGATCATCCCGGGCGATGATGTCGAGGATGCCTGGTTGACTACGACCAACAGGTGAGTCGCGCCGGCGGGGCGCGGTCGGCTGGGAGGGCAGACACCATGAAGTACATGCTGCTGATCTACGTCAATCCGGAGTTCGTCGCGGAGCTGTCGGAGCAAGAGCGCACCGACCTCTTCGGCGAGGTCGACGCGATCATGCAAGACCTTCGCGAGTCGGGCGAACTGGTCGGCGGTGAGGCCTTGGCGGACGCGTCCACAACACGCACCGTCAAGCTGCAGGGCGGGCTTCCCGCCGTGACCGACGGACCGTTCATGGAGAGCAAAGAGCAGTTCGGCGGATATCTCACGGTCGATTGTGAGAGCCTCGACCGGGCCACGGAAATCGCCGCGAGCTGGCCTGACGTGCGGCTGGGTGGAGCGATGGAGGTCCGCGCGATCATGAGCGATTCCGAGGCCGACGTGTGACGACGCAACAGGTCCTGGTCGCGGAGACGCTGCGCGAACTCGCGCCGCAGGTCCTCGGCAGTCTCGTCGCGCGGAACGGCCAGTTCGACGCCTGCGAAGACGCGGTCCAGGAAGCGTTGCTGGCAGCCGCCACCCAATGGCCACGGGACGGGATGCCTGACAATCCACGTGCCTGGCTCCTCACCGTCGCGGGCCGGCGGTTGACCGACTGGTGGCGCAGCGAACGCGCTCGCCGTGATCGTGAGGCAGCGATCATGGCGAGCGAGCTCGAGACGGCCGTCGTACCGGCGCCCGACGAGGAACCACCGTCGAGCGATGACACGTTGAAGCTGCTGTTCTTGTGTTGCCATCCAGCGCTCACCGCGCCATCGCAGATCGCGCTCACTCTGCGAGCTGTTGGTGGGCTCACCACGGCGGAGATCGCCCGCGCGTTCCTGGTTCCCGAAGCGAGCATGGCCCAACGCATCAGCCGCGGGAAGCAACGCATCAAGGCCACTGGGGCACGGTTCGCGATGCCACCCGTCGATGAACGTGCTGAGCGACTGCGCGCCGTCCTGCATGTGCTGTATCTGATCTTCGCCGAGGGCAACACGGCGTCAAGTGGTCCGGCCCTGCTGCGCGATGACCTGACGGCAGAGGCCATTCGGCTGGTCCGTGCGCTCCACGGACTCCTCCCTGACGATGGCGAGGTAAGCGGTCTGCTGGCGCTCATGCTCCTCACCGACTCTCACCGGGCGGCGCGCACGAACTCGCATGGTGCATTGGTGCCGCTGGCCGAACAGGACCGCACCCTGTGGAACCAGACTGCCATCGAGGAGGGAGTCGCGCTCATCACTCATGCGCTGAGTTCATCCCTGCCCGGTCCCTACCAACTTCAAGCGGCGATCGCCGCGGTCCACGCTGAAGCCGCACGTCCGGAGGACACCGACTGGCCTCAGATCGTCGCGCTGTACCGCGTCCTGTCCCACCTCGCGCCCAATCCGATGGTCACTCTGAACCAGGCAGCTGCAGTCGCAATGACGGATGGACCCGCGGCAGGCCTTGAGCTTCTGGAGCCTCTGAGCAAGGACGAGCGCGTAGCCCGCCATCACCGCCTCGCCGCCGTACGCGCGCATCTGTTGGAGCTGGCAGGTGACCATCGAGCTGCCCGCGAGTCCTACCTGGAGGCCGCACGACGTACGACTAGCCTCCCCGAACAGCGCTACCTGGAAGCCCGCGCCGCCCGCCTGGCGCGGTTGCGAGGAACGCGGTGACTCGCTGTTCCCACTCGCGTGGATGGGTTTGCAGAGCCTGGGTGTGTCCGGTGCCAGGGACGATCCACAAGTCGACGCTGCCGGCGGCCGCGGACTGGATGTAGCGGCCTGCGCTGCCCTCGTCGGCACGGTCGCCGGCAGCGATGAGCAGCACCTTTCGTGGCGCGGTCGCAGCGACCGCATCGCGCAGCGCCGGCGGCTGATCCGCGGATGTCAGCAGGCCCGTGACTCCGTAGGTCAGCCAGTCCAGGCCCTCCTGCAGGGTGCCGCGCCAGCCGTATTCCTCGGACAGCCACGCTCGGTCGGCAGGTACTCGATGGGTCGCGCCTTCGGCGACGACTGCACGGATCCTCCGGTCACCTGCCGCCGCACCGATCGCTTCCTCGCCGCCCATCGACAACCCGACCGCTGCAATGAGCTCGTCATCGACGTCCGGCCGCGTCTGGAGGAACGACACGGCCGCGGCGACGTCTTGATCGCCGTACCAACCGAAGTCCATTGCGCGTCCGTCGCTGCGGCCATGACCGCGCGCGTCGAAGAGCAGTACGCCGTACCCGTGATGCGCCAGCACGACAGCGTGATCGAGCACGCTCGAGCGGGTCGAGCCCGCCCCGTGGAGCAAGACAACGGCCGCGTGGTTGCGGGACGGGATGTACCAGCCGGCGAGCTCGACCCCGTCCGCGGTCGGGAACGTGACTTCGGTAAACGTCAGACCGAGGTCCGCCGGAGTTGTCGAGCCGACGGTCGTCGGAGGCACGGTGGTCGCCGCAACCGCCTGACCGATCGTCAGCCCTGCGATGGCCACCGCGGCGAGGAGGACGGGCACCGCCAGCACGCGGTGCCAGCTCCCGGCGGCGCGGATCAGGATCACCCCGCTGACAGCAACCACGGCCAGACCGGCTGCCAGTACGGCGAGGCCGATGACGGTGACGGGATGGAAGCCGGCCTTCGCCAGGTACGGCGGGCCGAGGCCGATCCCGATTCCGAGTAGGAGACATCCGGCACTGAACACCAGACTGCCTCGGACGATCTGTGGGCCGGCACCGACTCGCTTCACCTCGCGTCACCTCCGCCGTCGCTCCCAGCCTCTGCCGCGGCGCACTCGCCACCCAGAGCCGCAGGTCCTGACACGGCGGGGACGACCGACCCTGTCGTGGCGAGTGAGCCAGGCGAGGCGGCCGTCAGGGCCGGGGGTCGTCAGGGGTTGTCCCAGCCGCGGCGCGGAGAGTGAGTGGCGGTCCGCTGGTCGCGGCTGCGGTAGACGATGTAGGGCCTGGTCAGATAGCCGATCGGGGCGCTGAAGACGTGGACCAGGCGGGTGAAGGGCCAGAGGGCGAAGAGGGTGATGGCGACGAGGCCGTGGAGCTGGAAGGTGAGGGGAGCTTCGGCCATCAGGTCGGGGTGGACGTCGAAGCGGAAGAGGCCGCGGAACCAGACCGAGACGCCCTCGCGGTAGTCGTAGTGGCCGAAGATGTTCGCGACCACCGTGTTCACCAGGCCGAGCACGATGACGGTGGCGAGGAACAGGTACATGACCTTGTCCATCCGGGTGGTTGCCGAGAACACCGGTCCGACCGTGCGGCGGCGGTAGATGAGGATGGCCAGGCCGGCGACCGTGCAGAAGCCGGCGATCGCGCCGATCGAGACGGCGAGGAAGTGGTAGAGACCCTCCGAGATGCCGACCGCCTCGGTCCAGGACTCCGGTACGCCGAGACCGATCACGTGCCCGAGGAACACGCCGAGGATGCCGAAGTGGAACAGCGGGCTGCCCCAGCGCAGCAGTCTGTTCTCGTACAGCTGCGAGGACCGCGTGGTCCAGCCGAACTTGTCGTAGCGGTAGCGCCAGAAGTGCCCGATCACGAAGATCGTCAGGCAGATGTAGGGATAGACCACCCACAGGAACTCGCTCATCGGCGTGCTCCCGGAAACGTTGGCATCGGCAACGGTTGGGTCGCCGGGTCGAAGGCCGGTGTCGCGTACGGCGTGAGTCCGACCTCCTCCTGCGGTGGGCCTTCGGCGGCGAGGCGGTCGATCGCGGCGCGTTCGTCACCGGCAAGCGGCGGCAGTGTCGCGGTGATCCCCTGTACGGCGCCGTGCCAGGCGGATCCGGCCTCCGCGAGAGCCAGCCGAAGGATCTCGAGACCCGCGCGGTGATCCATCAGCAAGCGCCACCCGAGTCGCTGGTCGACAGTCGCCGCGTACTCCAGCACCACACAGAGGTGATCGGGCAGCTCGGTATCGTCCAGCACGAAGCCGGACCGCAGGTAGGTCTGCTTGAAGCGCAAGAGTGCGACTCCACGACGCCTGGTGTCTCCGTGGGCGAAGTAGGTCAGGTAGAGGTTGTGCCGTCGCCGGTTGTCGAACGTGTCGACGTACCGTTGCTGGAGCGCGGACAAGTCTTCGGATCCAAGCGCTTGAGCGGTGGCGCGCAGCGGATCCCCGACGGTCCGGGGGAGTTGGGCCGCTCCCTGCTGGATGAGTTGCAGTCGTGAGAGCAGTTCGCCATCGGGGTAGTCGAGCAGCAGCGATGCTGCCTGCCAGGCGATGGTGAGATCGCGAGGGGCCAGTTGCGGGTTCGGGTACTTCATGGCTGATCGGCCTTCGGTGGGAAGAGGCCGTCCGGCTTGCCCTTGCCGTCCCAGTTCAGCAGGTTCACCCGGTCGGCGGTCTGCCGGTCCTTCAGCATCTGGAAGTTCTCGACCGCGATCGGGGTCGGTACGCCGGAACCCTCGCCGAACGGGCCGGATCCGCCCATGCCCGGACCACCTTCGTAGTCGAGCGAGCACTCGGTCGCCAACTCTTCCAGCGCATGCGCCTGCTCGGCGTGCGCCGGTGGGATCACGTAGCGTTCGTCGTACTTGGCCAGTGCGAGCAGGCGGTACATGTCGTACATGTCCTCTTCGGTCATGCCGACCGCGTGCGGGATGCTGCCGTCGGGGTCGCGGCCGAGGTTGATGTCACGCATGTACGAGCGCATCGCGGCGAGCTTGCGCAGGACGAGATCGACAGGCTGTACGTCGCCTGCGGTGAACAACTCGGCCAAGTACTCGATCGGGATCCGCAACGCGTCGATGGCGGCGAACAGGTTCTCCCGTTTCTCGGCGTCCTCGCCGGTCTCCCTGACGACGTCGACGACGGGAGACAGGGGCGGGATGTACCAGACCATCGGCAGGGTTCGGTACTCCGGATGCAGCGGTAGAGCGACCTGGTAGCGGTTGATCAACGCGTAGACGGGCGATCGTCGAGCGGCCTCGACCCAGTCGTGCGGGATCCCGGCCCGCTCGGCTTCGCGTCGTACCTCGGGGTCTGAGGGATCGAGGAACACGTCCCGCTGGGCTTCGTAGAGTCCATGCTCGTCCGGTGTCGACGCGGCGGCCAGGACCTTGTCGGCGTCGTACAGCACCAAGCCGATGTACCGCAGCCGGCCGACACATGTCTCCGAGCAGACCGTCGGCAGGCCGACCTCGACGCGGGGGAAGCAGAACGTGCACTTCTCCGCCTTGCCGGTGCGGTGGTTGAAGTAGACCTTCTTGTACGGACAGCCGGAGATGCACATCCGCCAACCGCGGCAGCGATCCTGGTCGACGAGCACGATGCCGTCCTCGGACCGCTTGTAGATGGCGCCGCTCGGACAGGACGCGGCGCACGACGGGTTCAGGCAGTGCTCGCAGATCCGCGGCAGGTAGAACATGAAGGTCTGCTCGAACTCGAACTTGACCTTGTCGCCGACCTTCTTCAGCACCGGGTCGCGCTCTGCCGTCGCGGCCGAGCCACCGAGATCGTCGTCCCAGTTCGCCGACCAGGACACCTTCATGTTCTGCCCGGAGATCAGTGACTTCGGCCGGGCAACCGGCGTGTGCTGCTGGGCCGGCGCGTCGGTCAGCGTCGCGTAGTCGTACGTCCAGGGCTCGTAGTAGTCCTGGATCGACGGCATCTTCGGGTTCGAGAAGATGGTCAGCAGCTTCTTCAACCGCCCACCTGCCTTGAGTGTGAGCCGACCGCGCTTGGTGAGCGTCCAGCCGCCCTTCCACGTCTCTTGGTCCTCGTAGGTCCGTGGATAGCCCTGGCCGGGCCGGGTCTCGACGTTGTTGAACCAGACGTACTCGGTGCCGGGGCGGTTGGTCCAGGCCTGCTTGCAGGTGACCGAGCAGGTGTGGCAGCCGATGCACTTGTCGAGGTTCATCACCATCGCCATCTGCGCCATGACTCGCATCAGTAGGTCACCTCCTGGGAGCGCCGCCGGATCACAGTGACCTCGTCGCGCTGGTTGCCGGTCGGGCCCAGATAGTTGAAGGCGAAGGACAGCTGGGCATACCCGCCGATCAGATGTGTCGGCTTGATCAGCAGCCGGGTCAGCGAGTTGTGGATGCCGCCGCGCTTCTTCGACGTCTCCGCGATCGGTACGTCGATCAGCCGGTCCTGCGCGTGATGCATGTACACGGTGCCTTCGGGCATCCGGTGCGAGACGATCGCGCGGGCCACCACGACACCGTTGCGGTTGACCGCCTCGATCCAGTCGTTGTCCGCGATGCCGACCTTGGCGGCGTCCTTGTCGCTCATCCAGATGGTCTGACCGCCGCGCGACAGGGACAGCATGAACAGGTTGTCCTGGTACTCGGAGTGGATCGACCACTTGCTGTGCGGCGTCAGGTAGCGAACCGTCACGCCGTGCTCGGTGACCGAGCCGATCTCCGGTTCGGCGAACAGTGCGCCCATGTCGAGTGGTGGACGGTACACGGGCAGGTTCTCGCCGAGCTCGGCCATCCAGTCGTGGTCCAGGAAGAAGTGCTGGCGACCGGTGAGCGTGTGCCAGGGCTTGAGCCGTTCGACGTTGATGGTGAACGGCGAGTACCGCCGGCCGCCCGTCTCTGAGCCCGACCACTCCGGTGAGGTGATGACCGGCACCGGAGCGGCCTGGGTGTCGGCGAACGTGATGCGCTTGCCCTCGTGCTCCGCGGCCAGGTCGTGCAGTGGTTTGCCGACCCGGGTCTCGAGTGTCTTGAAGCCCTCGGTGGCGAGGCGGCCGTTCGTCGTACCCGAGAGGGCCAGGATCGCTTCGCAGGCGTGGACGTCGCGTTGCAGCGACGGCCGGCCGTCGGCGGGGCCGCCCCGGACGGCGCCGTTCTTCGCGCGCAGGTAGTCGACCGGCTCGGTCACGTCGTAGGTGACGCCCTTGGTCGTCGCGCCGAGCTTCTCCATCAGCGGGCCGAGGGCCGACATCTTGGCGGCAACGGCACCGTAGTCGCGTTCGACCTCCACCAGCTTCGGCATCGTGACACCGGGGATCGGGTCGCAGTCGCCGGCCTTCCAATCGCGAACGATGCCGTGCGGATTCGCCAGCTCGTCCGGCGTGTCGTGCAGGAGTGGTACGGCGACGACGTCGCGGCGTACGCCGAGATGCTGCTGGGCCAGCTCGCTGAACTTCTCCGCGATCGTCTGCCACGCGTGCCAGTCGGTGCGGGTCTGCCACGGCGGCGCGATGGCGGGGTTGAACGAGTGGATGAACGGATGCATGTCGGTGGTGTTGAGGTCGTGCTTCTCGTACCACGTCGCGGCCGGCAGGACGACGTCGGAGAAGAGTGTCGTGCTGGTCTGCCGGAAGTCCAGCGTGAGCAGGAGATCCAGCTTGCCGCGCGGCGCCTCGTTGTGCCACTCCACCTCCCGCGGACGGCTGCCCTCGGGCGCCTCGCCGGCTCGTAGCGACGAACCCGCGCCGAGGAGGTGCTCTAGGAAGTACTCGTTGCCCTTGGCCGACGAGCCGAGCAGGTTGGCCCGCCAGATCGACAGGATCCGCGGGAAGTTCTCGGGCGAGTCCGGGTCCTCACAGGCGAACCGGAGCGCTCCCGTCGTGAGTTGGTCGACGACGTGCTCGGCGACCGGCCGTCCCGCGGCGTGCGCCTCGTCGGCGAGGTCGTGTGGATTGCGGTTGAACGTCGGGTACGACGGCATCCAGCCGAGCCGGGCGCTGAGCGCGATCAGGTCGGCGGTGGTCTTCCCGGCCAGTTGTCCCTGTCCCGTCGTCGCGGCCAACGTGTCCGCGCCGAACGGGTCGTAGCGGAACTGGTCGGTGTGCAGGTACCAGTAGGCGGTCTGGATCATCTGCCGTGGCGGCCGTGACCAGTCGAGCCCGAACGCGAGCTGAGCCCAGCCGGTGATCGGGCGGCATTTCTCCTGCCCGACGTAGTGAGCCCAGCCGCCGCCGTTCACACCCTGGCAGCCGGTCAGCGTGGTCAGCGCCAGGAACGCGCGGTAGATGGTGTCGGAGTGGAACCAGTGGTTCGTGCCGGCGCCCATCACGATCATCGAGCGGCCGCGGGAGTCCTCGGCGTTCTGTGCGAACTCGCGAGCGATGCGGGCAGCCGCTGCGGCCGGGACACCGGTGATGCGCTCTTGCCAAGCCGGGGTGTACGGCGCGAGGTCGTCGTACGAACTGGGCCAGTCGCCGGGCAGTCCGGGGCGGGCGACGCCGTACTGGGCGAGCATCAGGTCATAGACCGTCGTGACGAGGTGTCCGCCGATCCGCCGCGCCGGGACGCCACGCATCAGGTCACCGGCTGCCCCGTTGCCGGTGTCGAATCGCGGCAGTCGCAGCAGCACTGTCTCCGCGTCCTCGCCGGCCATCGACAATGCGGGATCGACCGTGCCCAGATCAAGGTTCCACTTGCCCTGACCGGCCTCCCCGAACCGGTGGCCGAGCGATCCGTTCGGTACGACGGGCTCGCCGGTGATCGAGTCCAGCATCACCGTCTTGAAGGGGGCGTTCTCCTCCTCGGGGCCGGGCAGATCGGCCGCGGTGAGGAACTTGCCGGGCCGGTAGCTGCCGTCGGCCTGGTCGAGGCGGACCAGGTACGGAAGGTCGGTATAAGCCTTGACGTAGCCGGTGAAGTACGGCGTCTCGCGGTCGACGAAGAACTCCTTCAGGATCACGTGTCCCATCGCCATCGCCAGCGCACCGTCCGTGCCAGGTGCCGCAGGCAACCATTCGTCGGCGAACTTGACGTTGTCCGCGTAGTCCGGTGACACCGCGATGACCTTCTGCCCGCGGTACCGCGCCTCGGCCATCCAATGGGCGTCCGGTGTCCGCGTCACCGGCAGGTTCGAGCCCCACATGATCAGGTAGCCGGCGTCCCACCAGTCTCCGGATTCCGGTACGTCGGTCTGGTCGCCGAACACCTGTGGCGACGCCACCGGGAGGTCGGCGTACCAGTCGTAGAACGACAGCATCGTGCCGCCGATCAGCGAGGTGAACCGTGCGCCCGAGGCGTGCGACACCATCGACATCGCCGGGATCGGCGAGAACCCGGCGATGCGATCCGGCCCCCACCTCTTCAGCGTGTGCACATACGCGGCAGCGACGAGCTCGGTGGCCTCGTCCCAGGTCGCCCGGACGAGTCCGCCCTTGCCACGGGCGGACTTGTACTTTTGTGCGAGCGTTGGATTGTCGACAATGTGCGCCCAGGCGGCGACCGGATCGCCGCCGTACCGGGACTTGGCCTCGCGGTACATCTGCAGCAGCACGCCACGGATGTAGGGGTAGCGGATGCGCGTGGGGGAGTAGGTGTACCAGGAGAAGGCGGCACCCCGTGGGCAGCCGCGCGGCTCGTACTCCGGCTTGTCGGGACCGACCGAGGGGTAGTCGGTCTGCTGCGTCTCCCAGGTGATGATGCCGTCCTTGACGTACACCTTCCACGAGCAGGAGCCGGTGCAGTTCACCCCATGGGTGGAGCGCACGACCTTGTCGTGACTCCAGCGATCCCGGTAGAAGTCGTCGGCGCTCCGGCCACCGATCTTGTGCAGGGTGCGCAGGTCGTCGGAGACCTCGCCCCTGGTGAAGTAGCGCCGAGTCCGGACCAGGGCCTCACTGAGCCCGCCATCCAGGCCGATGCCCGAGGCGTCCTTCGAGCCGTCCCCAGTGCTCATGCAGCTCCCTCGCTAGTCGCTGTGCGGTGCTCGTGACGCGTCGGGTCGGCGGTCCTTCTCACGATCGTCAGGGTCAGCAGCAACGTCAAGGCCGCGGTGACCGACAGCAACGTCAGGCCGATGCCGTACGACTGGGTGCGGCCGTAGACGTAGCCCATGATCAGCGGGGGCACGAAGCCACCGAGGCCGCCGGCCGCACCGACGAGGCCGGTCACGCCGCCGACCCGGGCCGGGTCGGTGACCTTCGCAACGAGCGCGAAGGTGGCTCCGCTGCCACCGCCGAGAGCGCCGGCCATGGACAGGAACGCCGCGGTTCCGACGTGCTCGAGCAGGGGTGTGGTTGCGGCGACCGCCGCGCCCCCGGCGACGATCGCGTAGCAGCCGGCGAGAACGGGCACCGGCCCGAAACGGTCCGACAGCCAGCCACCGATCGGTCGCATCAGGACGGCGACCACGACGAAGCCGGCCATCCGGTTCGCCGCGTCGGCGGCGCTCAGGTCGTACGCAGTCTTCAGGTACGACGGCAGGTAGACCGAGAAGGCCACATAGCCGCCGAAGGCCACGGCGTACAGGATGCAGGCCTGCCAACTGATCGGGAGCTTGGCGTTCGCCACCAGCCGGGTCACGAACGATCCCTGGGCCGGGCGCCGGTTCGGCGCGTCCCGCAGTACCAGCCACGCCAGTACGGCGTACCCGGCCAGGACGCAGGCTGTGATCACGAACGGAACCCGGTGGCCGGCATTGCTGTACAGCTTCACGGTGGTCAGCGCGCTGATCGCCGTACCGCCCATGCCCGCGCCGAAGATGCCGACCGCGAGACCCTTGCGCTCCGGCGGGAACCAGGCACTCACGAAGGGCACGCCCACCGCGAAAGTGGTGCCGCCGATGCCGAGGAAGAACCCGCCGACCAGGAGTGCGCCGTACGACTCGAGCCCGAAGAAGCCGATGAACAGGATCGGCACGATGGTCGCGGCGGTCACCAGCGGGAACATCACCCGCCCGCCGAACCGGTCGGTCAGAGCGCCGACCGGAATGCGGCCGAGCGAGCCGACCAGCACTGGTACGGCGACCAGCAGCGCGACATCGGACTCCGTCAGCCGACCGAGCGTGCCCTGGGTCCGGAACAACGGTCCGAGCGGACTCAGCAGCGCCCAGGCCCAGAAGTTGACCGCGAACCCCACGGTCGCAACTGCCAGCATCACCCAGGGCGAACCGGACCGCGGACCGACTGCTCGTCCCGCCACGTCGTCGACTCTGAACTTGTTCATCGGAGGTCCTCCAGGCCAGTGTCAGATGTCGATCGTCGCCCGGCGTGGCGCGACCGGCCCAGGGCCATCGGTCCCAAGGGACGGCGCCGAACGGCCCACTCGAGGGTCTCTGAACGGCTGCCGCGTCGCCTCCTTCGCAGAGATCCACCCCGAAGGGCACTTCCTCACCTACGGCATCGGCACATCACTGCGGGCGATGCGCACTCCGGCCACCGCTCGATCCCGGGTCCCAGTGAACTGAGCGAGGCCCTCACCGGCCTGGCGAACCGGGGAGATCAAGTGGCGTCGTGGCCGGACTCAGGGGCAGGCGGCTGCTCGGTCGGCGGGTCCGCTTCCGACTCATCCGCTGCGTTGTCACGGCGGTGGCTCTCCCGGTAGACCTCGACGCCGAGGTGGCGCACGATGCTTTGCTCGGGGTGTGCCGATCCGGTCGTCCGCCGGCTGGCCAGGGTGCGCTTCGCGTCGCGCTGTGTGCGGGCTTTCTCGATGTCTTTCATGGCCGGCTCCCTTCTTGCACTTCCAGCACACGCCGGCTCGCGACCGTACGACAGGGCAGAAGATCCCGCCGAGGCGGACCGGACGGCCCTGGTGCGCGTCGCGGCACCCGCGGACGATGGCCTCGAGGGGTCCATCGATCGGAAGGGGCGAGCATCATGATCGCGAGCAGGCACTGGAGCGTCGAGATCTTCATCGACGAGCACGAGGACGAGCGGACCACCCACGCGGAGGCCCGGTTGCACACCGACGACAAGACGCAACTCGTCGGCCGGGGCACGGCCCACCGGAACCCGAGTGACACCGACATCGCCGAGATCGGCGACGAACTCGCCGCGGCGCGGGCGCTGTCCAACCTGGCGCACGAGCTGCTCGACGCCGCCGCGTCCGACATCGAGCAGATCACCCACGAGCACATCCGCCTGCACAACTGACCGCAGCTACGGGCACCGCCGGCCTCAAGGTAGCCGGCCAGCCGGCACAACGGGTGTCGAGCATCGGGGTCACCGGCGGCGGGACGAAGGCCTGCCAGGGCCAGTGCCTTTGGCCCTGCTGTGTCGCCGCGGCGCGAGGTGAGGTGGAGGTGAAGGACAACAGAAAGGAGACATTATGACGACGCTCCAACACAGAGACAACCGGCGTCAGTTCGCGGACCTGTTCGACTGGGCCGAGGGATTGCCGAGTCTGTTCCCCATGCCGGCGATGATGCGCGGCGTCCGGATCGAGGAGTTCAGCGACGACGACAAGTACGTCATCCGGGCAGAGCTGCCCGGCGTGGATCCGGCGAAGGACGTCAAGGTCGAGGTCGCGAACGGGATGCTGACCATCTCCGCGACTCGTCAACAGGAGGAGCACGACGGTGCCCGCTCGGAGTTCCACTACGGCACGCTCACCCGCCGGGTGCTGCTGCCGGACGGAGCCGACGAGAAGGCCGTCGTGGCCAAGTACACGGCCGGAATCCTCGAGGTGACCGTCCCGATCTCGGCGAAGGCCGCCGAGGCGCGCACGATCACGATCGAGCACACCGACTGACACCTACCGGCCCGACCTGGTGCACCAGGCCGGGCCGGCACACGAAGAGATGTGGTCGACGACGTCGAAGCCATCATCAGCGCCGCCGACTTCAGCGAGAAGACCGACGGCGCCCAGATCATCTTCATCTGAGGGCTATGAGTGCTACCGGCCAGTCCGGAAGGTGTGGCGGGCCGCCGGGATCGCGAAGCACAGGGCGGGGACGGACCAGAGCCAGAAGCCCCAGCCGAAGCACATCAGGGCCAGATGGAAGGCGATGACCGCCACGTAGCCGGCGCGCGGACTCTTGACCAGGAGTACGGCGATGGTCAGTTCGGCCAGGGCGAGGAGGAGGGCCCACAGCGTCGGGTCGGCCATGAAGATGTTCTGCCAGCCGTCGTACACCCAGCCGAACAAGGCGCCGTCGGCGAAGGGGCGGTAGGAGTCGGGGGTGGTCAGGGCAAGGTAGACGTGGACGCAGGCGCCTGAGGCGAACAGGGCCACGAAGCCCCAGTGGATCGCGCGCCACAGCGGGTTGGAAGCCACGGGCGTTGTGGCGGGATGTGTCGTCATGGGGATCAGCCTCCGGTGATGGCGGCGGGGATGATGGCGACCGGGCAGATGGCGTGGTGGAGGACGGTTTGGCTGACCGAGCCGATGAGCATGCCGCTGAAGCCGCCGCGGCCGCGGGCGCCGAGGACGATCAGGTTTGCGTCGGCGGCCAGGCGGAGGATGTGTTCGGCGGGGTGGCCGGTGATCTGGATGAGTTCGGCGTCGTGACCACCGCGCGCGTGTACTGCGTCGTGGAGCTCGGCCTCTGTGATCCGGTGCAGCTCAGTGCCGGCGGGCTGGGCGGCGACGACGCGGACAGTGAGGTCGTGGCGCCGGGCGTAGTCCAGGCCGAAGTCGAGTGCGGTCTGGCTGGCGGATGAGCCGTCGTACCCGATGACCACTCGGATGCCGGCCTCAGAACCGAGATCCGGTCGTACGACGATCACCGGGCAGCGGGCGTTCGCGGCGAGGTCGAGGCCGGTTGAGCCGAGGAGTGCGCCGGCCATCAGGCCGAGGCCACGGCTGCCGATCACCACCAGCTTCGCGTCACCGGACGCCTTCCCCAGGATGGTGGATGGCGAGCCGTTCTCGATCCGCGGATCGACATCGACGGCCGGCGCGAGTTCGCGGGCCAAGGCGAGAGCCTTGGAGACGACGTCACCGGCCTCGGACGCGGAATCACCGGGCTGCATGGCATGGATCAACCGAAGCTGGGTGCGCAGCGAGGCGGCCTCGGCTATTGCCCACCTGATCGCGATCTGGTCGGCCGGCGACCCGTCGATGCCGGCCACGACTGGTTGGTGTCTCATGCTGATTTCCTTGCCGTCTCCGGCAGGCCGATCTCCTCGGTAGCCATGAGCAGACCGCGCAGGCGCGCGACGAACCGCGCGGCGGGCGCGCCGTCGACCACGTCGTGGTCGACGCTGATGGTCAGCTGCAGGAACTCATGCTCGACCAGCCGGCCCTGGAACAGAATGGGACGTCGCGTGATGCCGCCGATGACGACGCCGAGCGTGTGGAGCTGGAAGGCGATGCCCCAGCCGCCACCGGCGCCGAACATTCCGACCGCGGTCACGCCGATGGTTCCGGCCAGCGCCCGCTGGCGATGGGGTAAGCGGTGCAGCGCTCCGAGCAGCCGGATGCGCACGAAGCCAGGCAGGATCAGGTAGGCGTGTGCCCACGGTGCCTTCCGGACCGACGGGCTGAGGTGGGGATCCGCCTTGACGTCGCGGATCTCGCGGCTCAGGTCCTGCACCGTGCGGCTGCCGGCATCGCGCAGGACGTGCGTGAACGCGAACGAGCTACCGTCCAGCTCGACCTCGACCGGCAGGCCGACGTCGACCTGGTCGAAGATCACGTCCCGGCCGCGCAGGTCGCGGTACGCCTGGACGGTGGGGTCGGCGGCGACCGCACGAGCTACGCAGGCGATGACGAAAGCAGTGAACGAAAGATCCTCACCGGTCGTCTCCCGGTGCCGTCGCAACGCCCCGCGGGCCGAGGTCACGTCCACCTCGAACAGGCCGTGGATGGCGTGGCGGCGCTGGGCGGCCCGGCCGGCATCGATGACGAGCCGCCGGGCCCAGGGCACCGGCACGACCTTCGGGTGCAGCTGATGCACGGTCCACCTCCGGAGCCGATCTGCTTCGAGCATGGGCTGCACGCGCCGCCTTCCGCATCGGCCGATCGGTCCGCGCGGACGGGCCTTTCGGCCCTACGTGGCCGGACCGAGTTGCGGTTCGCTCGAAGGTGTATCGACTCATCGAGGTAAGGATCGGAGGATCCGATGCCCACCGTCCGTATCACGGCCACTGCGGCTGCGCGCCAGGCGATCCGTCACCTGAGCGCCGGTCGTGGCGCTCCAGTGCTGATCGTCCAGTCCAGCGGTTGCAGTACGCCGATGTGCTACCCGGATGGCGAGTTCCTGATCGACCCTGGGGACGTGCTTCTCGGCGAGATCGAGGGCAGCCCGTTCTACCTCGACCGGCGGCAAGCCTGGGGCGAAGCCACGGTCGAGCTTGACGTCGAGCCCGGTGGACCGGAGGGGTTCTCCCTCCCGGCCGGGCTCAGCGGCCATTTCGTCACCCGATCCACAACCTGTGCAACCTGAAAGGACGACCATGAAGGCAGCAGTTGTCACCGACTTCTCCGCACCGCTGGAGATCCGGGAGGTGCCGATTCCCGAGCCCGGACCAGGAGACGTCCTCATCCGGATGGAGACCAGTGGGCTGTGCCACACCGACATCCACGCGGCGCACGGGGACTGGCCGGTCAAGCCGACCCCGCCGTTCATCCCGGGCCACGAGGGCATCGGTGTGGTGGTGGAGCTGGGCGCCGGAGTCACCGAACGGGCAGTGGGCGACCGGATCGCGATCGCCTGGCTCGGGTACGCGTGTGGCAAGTGCCGGTACTGCATCGGCGGCTGGGAGACCCTGTGCCTGGAGCAACGAAACTCCGGCTACTCGGTCAACGGCAGCTTCGCCGAGTACGCCGTACTCCCGGCGGCCTTCGCGACACCCGTGCCCGACGGGATCTCCTCGCATGATGCCGCACCGCTGACGTGCGCCGGAGTCACGACGTACAAGGCGATCAAGGTCGCCGGTGTCGCGCCGGCCGAGACGGTTGCGATCTTCGGTGTCGGCGGGCTTGGGCACCTCGCCCTCCAGTACGCGCGGATCGCCGGCGGCATCACCATCGGCGTCGACATCGAGGACTCCAAGCTGGAGATGGCCACCGAACTCGGTGCGGACCACGTGGTGAACGCGGTGAAGACCGACCCGGTCGAGGCGATCCAGGCACTCGGCGGCGCCGACGTCGCGGTCGCCCTCGCGGCGAACCCGCAGTCGTTCGACCAGGCCTTCCGGTCGCTGCGTCGCGGCGGGCGGCTCGTCTGCGTGGCATTGCCCGCTGACAACGGAGCCCTGAAGTTGCCGATCTTCGACACCGTGCTGAACGCCAAGACCGTGATCGGCTCGATCGTTGGCACGCGCAACGATCTGGCCGACGTGTTCGCCCTGCACGCCGCCGGCCGGACGCGGGTCATCGCCGTCGACCGCAAGCTCGACGAGGTGAACCAGTCCATCGCCGACGTCCTGGCCGGTGACGTCCCGGCCCGAGTCGTCTTCCAGTTCTGACATCCACGGAGATGATCGCGATGGAGGAGACGGTCCGGCTGACGGACGCGGACAGGGATGCGATGCTGCGGGCCGCGGTAGCGGCGCCGTCGATGCACAACACCCAGCCGTGGCGGTTCCGGTTCGCAGGGCGGACGGTCGAGGTGCACCGGGATCGCGCGCGTGAACTTCCGGCGGAGGATCCGTCGCGGCGGATGCTGTATGTGTCGCTGGGTGCGTCGATCTTCAATCTGCGGGTTGCTGCGGCGGCCCTCGGGATGGGCTCGGCAGTTCGTCACCTGATGGAGCAGCGCCGCCCGGATCTCGTCGCGGTGGTGGAGCTCGATGCGCCGCTATCCGGGGAGATGGCCGGACTGGCACCGTACCTCTCGGAACGCCGGACGAACCGGGAGCCGTTCAGCGATGTGCGGGTTCCGGATCAGATCCGTGCGGAACTCGGGCTGAGTGCGCGGGTCGAGGGCGCAGTGCTGCAATGGATTGATCGGCCGCCGATGCAGTGGTGGTTGCGGATGGCAACGACTGACGCGATGACCGCGGACGACCAGAGTCGCGGGCGGACGGCGGAGCGGCGCCGGTGGGTCGGGGGCGACCGGGCGGACGACGGCGTGCCGTCGAGCGCGCTCGGGCCGCGGGTCGCGGGCGGCGATCCGGTCGTCCGTGATCTGGCCGCCACCGGGGCCGACGAGCTGCGGCCGGTGGCGGACTTCGAGCGTGCACCACAGTTCGCCGTACTGGCGACCCGGTACGACGGACCGATCGAGTGGCTCCGCGCCGGCCAGGCACTGGAGCGCGTGCTGCTCGAGGCGACCGCGCACAGTGTCTCGACGTCCCTGCTCAATCAGGTGATCGAGCACGAGGGCCTCCGGTGGCAGATCAACGATCCGCTCGGTCCCTGGCAGCGCCCCCAGGCCGTGATCCGCTTCGGATACGGTCCCCCCGTCCCACCGACTCCCCGCCGCCCGATCGCCGACGTCCTGATCCGCGACTGACGGCCTGCTCCGAGATCGGAGCAGGCCTTGCCGGAGTGTCGTCACTTGCGGCGTGCGATGCGGTCCATCGCGGCCTGGACCGCGGTCTCGCTCGGTTGCGGCCAGAACACGTCCCACGCGTGGAAGACGATGCCGATGCCCCAGCCGAACATCGGGAAGGCGGGCCAGAAGAATCCCGCACCGGTCAGGTACCAGATGACCACCAGGAAGGTGTTCACCGTCAGGTAGGCGAGGACGTGTCCCGCGAGGTCGTGCCGCTTGCGGAGATCCTCGACCGCCTGCTTGCGCAGCGTCTCGTCGTTGTCGGCCGGAAGGGGCCGATCGACGACCTTCTCGTCCATGACTGCCTCCTTGCTCATCACTTTCCACCGTCTGCCGGTTGCGGTCGTCCGGTCAGGGCAGCAAGGCGCGTCCTCAGCGGGACCTTCGGCTCTGCTGACCTCGCTGCGACGGATCGACGCTGGCAGTGAGGGACGAATGACAGGAGGACGTGATGAGTACGACGACGTACCCCGTCCGCGTGGACGGGGCGATGGACGAAGGGCTGAATCGCTGGCTGTGGCTGGTGAAGTGGGTGCTGGTGATCCCGCATCTGTTCGTGCTGGCGGTGCTGTGGATCGGGTTCGTCCTGCTGAGCTTCGTGGCGTTCTTCGCCATCCTGTTCACCGGGCGCTACCCGCGCGGGATCTTCGACTTCAACGTCGGAGTCCTGCGATGGACCTGGCGAGTCCAGTTCTACGCGTATGGCGCACTGGGCACCGACAAGTACCCGCCGTTCACCCTGGAGGACGTGCCCGATTACCCGGCGCATCTGGAGATCGCGTATCCGGAGCACCTGTCGCGCGGTCTGGTGCTGGTCAAGTGGTGGCTGCTCGCGATTCCGCACTACCTCGTGGTCGGATTCTTCCTGGGCGGCGGGACCTGGTTCGCCCTGCAGACGGACAGGCAGGGCTGGGGCTCCGGTCTGGTTGGCCTGCTGGTGCTGATCGGCGCTGTGGTCTTGTTGTTCACCGGACGCTTTCCGCGTCCTGTCTTCGACCTGGTGCTGGGCATGGACCGTTGGGCATTGCGGGTCGCGGCGTACGCCGGACTGATGGTCGACCAGTACCCGCCGTTCCGCCTGGACATGGGCGGTGACGACCCGAGCACCACCAGACTGGACGAGCCGCACCCGGGGCTCTTACCACCGCCGCGGCGCGAACCCGAGCAGCGGATGTCGGCCGGGCGGACCGTTGCGTTGATCGTCGGCGTCCTGGTGACGCTGGCGTCGCTGCTGGGGCTCACCGTTGGGGGAGCGATGGCCTGGCTGGATCAGGCGCGCCGTGATTCCGCCGGCTTCGTGACCTCGGACAAGGTGACGTTGAGCACGACCGGCTACGCACTGACAAGTGAACAGCTGACGATCCACGCTGGAGCCGCGACAGTGCCGCACCGGTGGTTCGGTGATGCCCGGGTGCGCGTGGAGACGGTCAGCGGCGGCCCGGTGTTCGTGGGCCTCTCGTCCGTGACCGACGTACGCCGGTACCTGGCCGGGGTCGAATACACGACAGTGAAAGCCGTCGGCCCGAACACCACGACGTACGCCGATCATGCCGGCACGGCGCCGGCAGCAGTGCCCACCGACCTGAAGATCTGGCGGGTCCAAGCGGCCGGTCCGGGTGAGCAGACGATCACCTGGCCGATCGAGAACGGCGACTGGACGCTGGTGGTGATGGCGGCGGACGGCAGCAGGGACCTGAGCGTGCGCGCCGACGTCGGCGCCACCGCACCCGCGCTGCAGTGGGTGTGGATCGCGATCCTGACGAGTTCGGGTGTCTTCCTCCTGCTCGGCACGCTGACCGTCGTACTGGCGGTCGTCCGGCAGCCGAAGCCGGGACCTTCGACTCTGCAGGCGACCCCCGGCTCACGGGTCGAATGAGAGTGACGGAAACAACCGGCTGAAGGGTCGATCATGAGCGTACGGGTTGGGATCAACGGGTTCGGGCGGATCGGGCGGGACTACCTGCGCTGCGTGCTCGAGCGGACGTCGAGCGGCATCGAGGTGGTCGCGATCAACGACGTCGCTGCGCCCGCGACACTCGCGCACCTGCTGCGCTACGACTCGACCTACGGACCGTTGAAGGAAGAGGTCGGCTACACCGACGACACGATCACGGTCGGCGGCCGCACGCTTCGTGCGACCGCCGAGCGTGACCCCGCGCGCCTGGACTGGGCTGCGGTCGGGGCCGACATCGTGATCGAGTCGACCGGCAAGTTCCGGACCCGCGAGGCCGCCGGCGCGCATCTGACCGCGGGCGCTCGCAAGGTGATCCTGTCGGTGCCCGGCAAGGATGTCGACGTGACCGTCGTACTCGGCGTCAACGAGGACGACTACGACCCGGCGGTACACCACGTGATCTCGAACGCCTCGTGTACGACGAACTGCGTCGCGCCGATGGTGTCCGTACTGCACCGGGCCTTCGGCATCGAGCGTGGACTGATGACGACAATCCACAGTTACACCAACGACCAGGTGCTGCTGGACTCGCCGCACAAGGATCTGCGCCGCGGGCGTTCCGGCGCCACGAACCTGATCCCGACGAGCACCGGCGCGGCCCGTGCGGTCGGCCTGGTCATCCCTGAGCTGGCCGGGAAGATCGACGGCGTCGCGGTGCGCGTCCCGGTCGAGGACGGCTCCCTGACCGACCTGACGGTGCAGCTGTCCGAGGCCGTCACCGTCGAACAGGTGAACCAGGTCTTCGCGGACGCCGCGGCCGGACCGCTGAAGGGGATCCTGCGCTACACCACGGATCCGATCGTGTCCCACGACATCATCGGCGACCCGGCGTCCTGCATCTTCGACGCCCAGCTCACGCAGGTCCAGGACCGCTTGGTCAAGGTCTTCGGTTGGTACGACAACGAGTGGGGCTACACGAGCCGCCTGGTCGACATGACCGAGCTCGTCGCCGGTTCGCTGTGACAGGAGGAGCAATGAACAGCGAGAGAGTCGTCTGGCTTCAGGGCGACGCAGATCCACAACAGGTCGGCGTGAAGAACGCTCGCTTGGCCGAGCTGACGAACGAGGGAATCCGGATTCCGGAGGGCTTCGCGGTGACCGCTTCGGCGTACCACGAGTTCGTCCGCGAAGCCCGGCTCGCCCCGGTCATCGCCCAGGAGCTCCGCAGATACCGCGCCGGCCGGGACCTGGTCGTGGTCGCCGCCGCGATCCGCGCCGCCTTCCGGGACGCATCGTTGCCGTCGGCCCTGACCGACGAGATCCTCGCCGGCTACGAGGAGCTGGGTGGGGACGGGACGGAGGTCGCGGTCCGCAGCAGTCCGATCGACCCGCAGGACGACGTCGCCGACAAGACCTTCCTGCATCTGCGCAGCGGAGCTGACGTGCTCGCCGCCTGCCGGCGCTGCTTCGCGTCGCTGTTCAGTGCCGTTGCCGTCGGCAACCGTGAGCACCGCGGACCGGACCACCGGGGGGCCGCTATGCCGGTGACCGTGCAACGGATGGTGCGCGCGGACCTGGGGAGCTCCGGCACGGTCCGCGGCGAGAGCACCTTCGTGCGGATCCTGGCCACGTGGGGTCTGGGTGAACCGTGCGCCGACGATCCCGACCAGTACTCCGTTCACCCTGGCGCGCGTCCGATGATCGTCAAGCACCGCGGCGCCAAGCGAACCAAGACCGTGTACGCCGGACTCCGCGGCACGCAGGCGGTTCCGACCACACCGCAGGAGCGCTCCGGCCTGGTGCTGACCGACAACGACATCCAGGAGCTCGCCGGCTGGTCGGTTGCCGCCGACAAGCACTTCAAGCGGCCGATGGAACTCGAATGGGCCAAGGACGGTCGCTGCGGCGAGCTCTACCTGGTCGAGGTCCGCCGACGGGTGATGCCGACGGTGACCATCTTCGTCGACGGGCCGAAGCAAGTCCTCGTCCAGCAGCCGAGTCACTGAGGAGAACAGATCGATGGACAAGTACATTCTCGTGGGCGTCGACGACACGCCAGAGAGCCAGCGCGCGCTGCACTGGGCTGTCGAGGCGGCCGAGGGGCGCGGCGCGGCGGTGCGGGTGGTCCGGGCCTATCTGAACGAGCTGAGCCGGTGGCCGGCGCTCGGTGTCGAGGGCTACGTTCCGCCGCCGATGCCGCTGGACAAGTACCAGGGCGAGGTCGAAGCCGCGGTGCAGTACGCGCGGGACCGGCTCGGCTACGAGTGCGGCTCCGGATGGCTCGCGAACAACGATCCGGCGCACGCTATCCTCACCGAGGCCGGGGACGCCGACGTGGTGGTGGTCGGGACCAGATCGCGGAACAAGATGTCGGCCGTAGTGCTCGGTTCGGTGGCGACGTCGGTCGCGGCGAAGGCCCCGTGCCCGGTGGTCGTGGTACGCGGTGAGCGCCGTACCGGACCGGTGGTCGTGGGCACCGACGGCTCGGCGCAGTCCGACGAGGCACTGGCCTTCGGTTTCGAAGAGGCCGCCCGGACAGGGCAGCCACTGAAGGTCGTGTACTGCTGGCATCCGCAGGATCAGCATGCCGATTCGATCGAGAACACCCAAGGACTGCTGAAGAACTGGCTGGCCGAGAGCCTCGCGCCGTACCTGGACAAGTACCCGACTGTGCGGGCGCAGGCCCTGGTGATCGAGGGCCGGGCAGGCGCACAGCTCGTCGAACTGTCAGCGACAGCGTCGCTGGTGGTGGTCGGTTCCCGTGGCCGCGGGGGTGTCGCCGGCCTGCTGCTGGGATCCGTCAGCCAGAGCCTCCTGCACCACGCAGAGTCGCCCGTCGCCATCGTGCGCCGGCGCGAGGACTGATGATCCGCCCGGCTCCTGCCGGGACGCTCTATTAGGAGCGTCGTACCGTTGCCGCATGGTGTCGCGGCGGAGCTGGGTCGAGCAGATCATGGGTCTGCCGGTCAGCGTTCTCGCGCGCGGGGAGCAGGCGGACTCCGCGCGGGCGGACGCGGCGGTGCGGGAGGTCTTCGCTGAGTTGGTCGAGGTCGATCGAGTGTTCTCGCCGTACAAGTCCGACAGCGCGGTCAGTCTGCTGGCGCGTGGAGAGGTGGGCTGGGACGACGTGGACCCGGTTGTGCGGGCGGTCGCCGAGCGGTGCGACCGCGCCCGCGAGTTGACCGGCGGGCTGTTCGATCCGGAGCTGCCCGGTGGCGGGTGGGATCCCTCGGGGCTAGTGAAAGGCTGGGCGGTCGAGCGGGCCGGCGAGCGACTGCGGGAGGTCTCCGACCTGGATTGGTGCCTGAACGCCGGGGGCGACGTACTGGTGCTGTGCCCGAGCAACCGTCCGTTCACCGTCGGAATCCAGGATCCGCGCGACCCCGGGCGGGTGATCACCAGCGTCGCCCGAATCGATGGAGCCGTGGCAACGAGCGGTACGGCGGCCCGAGGTGCGCACCTATACGACCCACGGACCGGGGAGCCGGCGGTGTCCCGATGGCTGTCGGTCTCGGTGAGCGGTCCGTCACTGGAGTACGCCGATGTCCTCGCCACGGCCGCGTTCGTCGCAGCGGAGGAGTGGTCGGCTGTGCTCACGGCGCTGCCCGGGTACGAAGGACTGGGATCCTTGCTGATGGCAACCTGTTCGCGACACCCGGCTGGCCCGCGGTCGGATCGAGGGCACAATGACGCCCATGAGACAGATCCTGCTGATCGAGGACGACGCCGATCTCGCCGGACTGCTCGACCGGGTGCTCGCCGACGAGGGGTACGCCGTGACCCGCGCGGGCGACGGTCAGACCGGACTGCACCTGGCGTTGACGCGGTCGTTCGAGGCGATGATCGTCGACCGTGGCCTGCCCGCTGTCGAAGGCCTGGACCTGATCGCCAGGCTGCGCAGCCGCGGCGTCGTCACACCGATCCTGGTGCTGTCGGCGCGGAACAGCACCGAGGACCGGGTCGAAGGCCTGGACGCCGGCGCCGAGGACTATCTGGCGAAGCCGTTCGAGCTCACGGAGTTGCTCGCGCGGCTGCGGGCCCTGCTGCGGCGCCACCTCGATCACGCCGGCCAGCTGGCGGTTCCGGGTGGTTCGCTGGATCTCGCCACCCGCACAGTGCGACAGGCGGGCGGTGGCACGGTGGAGCTGTCCGAGCGCGAGGCGGCCTTGCTGGCGCTGCTGGCGGCGAGGCCCGGTGTCGTGTTCAGTCGTGGTGAGCTCCTCGACCGGGTGTTCGACGACGCGGAGTCGGAGACCGTGGTCGACACATATGTGCATTACTGCCGGCGGAAGCTCGGGCGTGGAGTGATCAGCACCGTCCGCGGACTCGGCTACCGGCTGGGCAGTTCATGAGCGGCCGGCCGATCGGTGACGAGGTCCTCGTCCGCCGAGCCGCTCGTGGCGTTGCCGTCCAGGTCGCGGCGCTGGTCGCGGTGGCGATGCTGCTGTTGATCGCTCTGGTCACGATCGTCGTGGTCCGCGGTCAAGCGGGTGCCGCCGACGATCTGCTCCGGTCGGCGATCGCGACGGCCGATGACGTCGGTGATCCGCCGGCCGGCACCTGGCTGGCCATCACCGGCCCGGCCGGTACGACGGTCACGCCGGGGCTGCCGGACGAACTCCTTCCCCAACTGGCCGCGATGCGCAACGGAGCCGACGGGCAGGTCCGGTTGACCACAGTGGAGAACGATGACGGTGAGTACCGCATCGCCACCGGGATCACCAAGGGAAAGCCGGTCCAGGCTGTGCTCGATCTGGCGACGGCGCATCAGGAGCGCGCCCGCCTGCTCCAGGCGATGGGATTCGCGTCGGCGCTCGGTCTGTTGTTCGCCGGGCTGCTGGGCGTCCTGATCGGCCGTCGCGCAGTCCGGCCGTTGGCCCAGGCGCTCACCCTGCAGCGGACGTTCGTGGCCGATGCGGGCCATGAGTTGCGCACACCGCTGACGTTGCTGAGCACGCGGGCCCAGGTTCTCGACCGCGCCTTGCGCCGCAACAGCTCGAGCGACGAGATCCTGCGCGACTCCGACGGCGTCGTCCAGGACACGAAGCGACTCGGCGAGGTGGTCGACGACCTGCTCGCCGCCGCCGACCCGCGGGGTGCCGAGGGCCACGAGCCGGTCGATCTCGCCCAGGTCGCGGAGGACGTCGTGGCCAGCGCGGGAGCCCACGCCCAGCAGGCCGGCGTGCGGCTGCGGTGGCATGCGGACGAGGGCAACCTGCTGGTCCTCGGCGCGGCCAGCGCGATCCGCCGCGCGACCATCGCGCTGGTCGACAACGCGATCGACCACACACCAGGAGACGGCGAGGTGCGGATCGCCGTACGGCGGCATCGACGGGAGGTGATCCTGGCCGTCAGCGACACCGGTCCCGGGATCGGGCCGGAGGAGGCGCAACGGGTGCTGCGCCGGTTCGACACGGGTGGTCATCGTGCGGGCCGGGCGCATTACGGCCTGGGCCTCGCGCTCACCCACGATGTCGCGAACCGGCATGGCGGGCAGCTCCGGCTGGCGCCGAGTGAGGTCGGGGCGACGTTCGAGCTGGTCCTGCCCGCGATCGAGAATCCTGGTCAAAGGAAGGCCTAAGAATCCGCGGGCATCGTCGGAGCATGACGAACCGCGGTGCTGCCCAGGCGACGAGCCGGCATCGCACCGTGCATCTCCGGCGGCGGTCTCGTACGCCGGTCTGGTGGCGCGACGCCATCGGCGTCCTGTGCTGGGGCAGCGTGCTGGTGGTGATCGCCCTCTGGTTGTCCGGGCGCGGTGTCCAGCTGCTCGCGGCCGGACCGGCCGATGTGCTCACGTCCCTCGGCCGATTGTCCGGCCTGGTGGCCGCGAACCTGTTGCTGGTGCAGGTGTTCCTGATGGCCCGGGTGCCGATGATCGAGCGCAGCTACGGCCAGGACGAGCTGGCCCGCAGGCACCGGCTGGTCGGCTTCTGGTCGTTCAACCTGCTGATGGTCCACGTCGCCTTGATCCTCGGGGGATACACGCTCCGGGATCACAACGATCTCCTGCACGAGACATGGACCGTCGTCACGACGTACGGCGGAATGCTCCTCGCGGTCGCGGGAAGTATCGCGTTGACGATCGTCGTCGTCACCTCGGTCCGGGTGGCTCGCCGGGCGCTGCGCTACGAGTCGTGGCACCTGCTGCACCTGTACGCGTACGTCGGGGTGGGGCTGTCCGTGCCGCACGAGATCTGGACCGGCGCGGACTTCACGACGTCGGCGGTGGCGCGCGCGTACTGGTGGTCGGCGTACGCTGTCGCACTCGCCGCGATCCTGGTCTACCGCGTGGCGTTGCCGGTCTGGCGGACACTTCGGCATGGCCTCACTGTGCGGGAGGTCATCCGCGAGGGTCCGGGCGTGGTGACGGTCACGCTGGCCGGTCGGGGCCTGCATCGGATGCCGGTCCAGGCGGGTCAGTACTTCGTCTTCCGGTTCCTCGACGGCCCGGGATGGTCCCGCGGTAATCCGTACTCGTTGTCGGCCTCGCCTGCACCCGACCGCCTGCGGGTGACTGCCAAGGCGGCCGGCGACGGGAGCAGCCGGCTGGCCGGGTTGCGGCCGGGGACCAAGGTCGCGATCGAAGGTCCGTACGGGCGGCTGACGGGCGAGCGGCGGGTCACCCGCAAGGTGGCGATGTTCGCCTGCGGCATCGGCATCACACCGCTGCGGGCCTTGCTGGAGGAGCTCTCGTACGAACCAGGCGATGCCGTCCTGGTCTATCGCGCGCACGATGTCGACGACCTGGTGTTCCGTGATGAGCTCGACCAGCTGGCCCAGCGCCGCGGCGTCACCGTGAACTACGTGCTCGGCCGGCGGATCCGGAACCGGCAGTCCTGGCTGCCGGAGAGCGCCGCGGCGTGGACCGACGAGGACGCGATGCAGCAGCTCGTCCCCGGCATCAGCCAGTACGACGTCTACGTCTGCGGACCTGATCAGTGGATGGACGCGGTGTGCGCGGCGGCCACCGGAATCGGTCTGCCGCCGAACCAGCTGCATCAGGAGCGGTTCTCATGGTGAGAGGAGTACGTGCGTGAGGCGCGGGATCAAATTGGTCATGTCGGCGGCGACCCTGGTGGTCGTCGGCGTGGCGTTGCGGGCGAGCGCGCAGCCGTCGGCCGAGGTGGCGTCGTCCGCTCCGGCGGGACGGTCCCGGCACGTGCCGACTCGTCCGACGCCGCTGCCTCCGAACCGGTCGGGGACCCGAACGGCCCCGCCGAGCCGACCGAGTCCCACCGACGACGCTTCGGGCCGCCCAAGCCCTTCCGCTACCGGCTCGGGAGCCACCGCGACCCACCCAGGCTCCACCGCGACCCGCCCTGGCTCCACCGCGACCAGCCCGGGCTCTAGCGCGACACGCCCGAGCGCCTCGCCGACGCGCTCGAGTCCCTCGAAGGCCACGTCGGTGACCGTAGCCGGTGATCTGGTCCAGACGCAGTACGGGCCGGTGCAGGTCGAGATCACTATGCGGAGCGGGCAGATCATCCGGGCCCGCGCACTAGCGCGGCCGAGCGGGGACGGGCAGACCGACGCGATCAACAGCTACGCGATACCGCAGCTGATCCAGGAGACGCTGGCCGCGCAGAGCGCGCGGATCGACACCGTGTCCGGCGCGACCTTCACTTCCGGGGGATACCGGCAGTCGCTGCAGTCGGCGCTCGACGGGGCACATCGGGCCGGTGCCTGATGAGGACCCACTCGGAGCGGCTGCGACGCAACGCGGCGGTCGTCGGAGCGACCGGAGTACTGCTCGGCCTGCTGTTCCTGTACCCGACGAGCACGAACCGGACTGACTCTCCCTCCGCAACCGCGGCCAAGCCCGGGGTGGTCAGCACTGGACCGTCGAGTGGTGTCCTCACGGTGAACGGCACGTCGGCCGGCACCCGGTACGGCCCGGTCCAGGTCCGCGTCACGATCCGTTCGCACCGCCTGGTCGCCGTGACCGCACTCGTCTATCCGTCGTCGGGAGGCCGCGACCAGGAGATCAGCGCGTATGCGCTGCCACAACTCGAGCACGAGGCGATCGCGGCCCAGAGCGCACAGATCGACACCGTGTCAGGCGCGACCTTCACCTCGGACGGCTACCGCCGCTCACTGCAGTCCGCCCTGGACGCAGCCCACCTACAGGGCTGAAGCCCTCACGAACCGCCCGCCAGCGAGGCAGTTGAGTGATGGGCGGCGGGATCCGGACCTCGTTCATTCGATGGGGGTGCAGAGGTAGCGTTCGATGAGGTTGAAGGGGGCGCCTTGGATGGAGACCTCATTGCGCCAGGTGAGGGTGTTGTCGTCGGCGAGGTGCCAGGAGAGGCGGAGGCGGACGGGTGGGCGTCCGATGCTCTCGAAGGTGAGCAGGTCGCCGTTGATCCGGCCGGACAGGAGTTCCAGGTGGCCGTAGTTGTCGGCGACCGAGGCGCGGTACTCGCCGGCCTGTGGATCCCAGCCGGCGACCCAGTGCAGTTGCCAGTGGAGGACGAAGGTCCCGTCGGTGAGGAACTGGTCCTGCTGGTAGTCGCCGACGATCCACAGTCCGTTCTGGATGGTGTGGTGGCGGCCTTCACCGGTCGCGGTCATGGCGGGGCTGCCGGGTCCCATGGCGCCGGCCTGGATGGTGCCGGTCCAGCGCACATCGCGATGGAACCGGGCGAGCTGGGCCATCTCGTCACCGGGCTGTACCGGCAGCGGAACTCGTGTTACCGGGGTCGATGTCATCGCGTGCCTCCCGAGATGTGAAGGTGAGGTGTTCGGCGAGCTGGACGGACCACACGGCGAGCGTGGTCGCGACGGCGACGGTCAGGAAGAGGGTCGATGGAGATACGGCGAGGGCCAGGGTGCCGGCGGCGACCGCGGTGACACCGAGGATGGTGGTCAGCCAGCTGATGGCGTCCGGCCGCTCGCTGTCGGAGCAGACGATGATGATCGCCCCGCCCAGCATCAGCGTCGCGCAGGTCATCCCACGGATGGTGAGGAAGTTGCTGGAGGCAAGGAACAGCAGGTAGAGCATCACCAGTACGGCGATCAGGGTCGTGGCCACGAGGTCGCGGCGGCGGAGCGTGGGCATGGCTCAGCCGCCATGCGCGGTCGAGATGTCGCGGCCGTCGAGGGCGGGGAGGGCGATCGCGACGAGGAAGGCTGTGCCGGCCAGGAGCCAGAGGTAGCTGAGTTGGAGGCCGGCACCGAGCGGTCCACCGTTGAAAGCCTGGTGGATGGGAGAGTAGGGCTGCCACGACTCGAAGCGCGGCAGGACGAGTCCGGCGGCGTAGACGACGTACGCGGCGGTGGCGGCGGCCGAGGCGATGCCGACCGCGGCGGTGCGGCGCCCGGTGAGTGCGCCGGCGGCCAGGGCCAGTACGCCGTACTCCACGCCGAGCAACGTCATCGCGAGGGCGCCACTCGCGGCGGCGGGAACGCTGATGCCGAGGCCGAAGATCAGGCTGCCGAGCGTGGTGGCGACGAACAGCGCGAACCCGAGGACGGTGATCGACAGTGCCAGTGCGAGCGCCTTGTCGACGATGATGCGGAAGCCGGAAACGGGAGTGACCAGAAGCAACTCGAGGGTCCCGCGTTCCTCTTCGCCGGCAATGGTGCGGGCGCCGTGGGCGATGCCGTAGACCAGGAACAGTCCGGGCAGCATCAGCGTGAACAACTCGGCGTTGAGGAAACCTGCGCCAGTGGTCATCGCGTCGAGGTTGAAGAACTTGCGCAGTTGCTCCGGGAACGACTGATACAGCTCGGTCAGATTCGGCATGTCCCGGACCGACGGCCACAGAGCACTCTCGAGGAGCACGAGCGCCACGATCGCGATCGACCAGCCGATCAGGCCGCGGCGGGCGTCGTACATGGACTTCAGGAAGACGTTGCGGAACATGGCGCTCACTCCCCGCCGGTGCAGTAGTCGAGGAACGCGGCCTCCAGGTCGGACGGTGGGGTGCCTGCGAAGGTGAGGTCGAGGCTGCGGGCGCTGTCGCGCAGTGCTTGCACGGACTGCGTGGTCACCAGCCGGCCGGCTCGCAGGATCGCGACGGTGTCGGCGACGGCGTCGACCTCGGACAGGACGTGCGAGGAGAGGAAGACGGTCCGGCCGGCATCGCGGGTCTCGCGCAGTAGGTCGCGGAACTCGCGCTGCATGAGCGGGTCCAGTCCGCTCGTGGGCTCGTCCAGGATCAGCAGGTCCGGGTCGTGCATGAAGGCCCGGACGATGCCGACCTTCTGCCGGTTGCCGCGGGACAACGCGCCGATCCGGACACCGAGGTCGAGGTCGAACCGCTTGGCCAGGAGTTCGATCCGCTCGCGGTCGACACCGCCGTACAGGTGGGCGAAGTAGTCGAGGTACCGCGCGCCGGTGAGATCCGGGTAGGCAACGAAGTCCCCGGGCAGATAGCCGATCCGCCGCTGGATAACGTCGTACTGGTCGTTGGCGTCGAACCCGAAGACGACCGCCGAGCCGGACGTCGGGCGGATCAGCCCGGCGAGCAGCCGGATCGTGGTGGTCTTGCCGGCGCCGTTCGGCCCCAGATAGCCGAGGATGACGCCCGCCGGGACGTCCAGGTCGAGCCCGTCGAGCGCGGTCCGGCGGCCGAACCGCTTGGTCAGTCGCCGTGCCTTGATGACGATGTCCCCATTGACTGTCATGGCAACGAATCCTCAGCTGTGATGGATGACGGCGACCGGGCAGTGCGAGTGGTGGAGCAGGCCGCGCGCCACTGATCCCAGCCGCAGCTCGGAGAACGCGGTGTGGCCGAGCCCTCCGACCACCACCAGGTCGGCGAGCTCGGACTCGTGCGCGAGCGCCCGCACGGGATGATCGGCGACGGCACGGTGGTCGACATCGACCTCGGGGTACTTGCCTTGCCAGTCGTCCAGCGTCCGTGCCAGGAGTTCGTCGGATGCATCGGCCCAGGGCGGCCGGCTCGGATCGGTCCAGACGCTGGGATCGGGGTAGCTCTCGCGGATCTCGACAGCGTGGACACCGACGAGTTCGGCGTTCGTCGCGTCCGCCAGCTCGAAGGCGAAGTGCAGCGCGTCGTGGCCTTCCAGCGATCCGTCGACGCCGACCACGATCCGCCGGTGTGCGGGAGCCGCCGGATCCCAGGTGTCGGGTACGACGACCAGCGGCACATTGGTGCTGAGCGCCGTACACGTCTGGGAAGTCGATCCGAGCACGAGCTCCGCGAAGCCGCCCATGCCGCGGCGGCCGACGATGAGCGCCTGGGCGCGCTCGGACAGCTCGAGGAGGATCTTGGCCGGGTGGCCGTGGCGCACCTCCAGCGACGCGGCCGTGAATCCGATCCGCTGGAGCTCCTGGAGGGCGTCCTCGAGCACCTCGCTGCCGTCGTCCGGTCCGGTCGGCGGTGGGCTCGTTGGGCGCTGGGGCTGATCGTCCAGGACGTAGACGGCGTGCAACGGTGCGTGCCGCAGGGTGGCGTACGACGCGGCCCAACCGAGCGCGATCAGGCCGTCGCGCGATCCGTCGATCCCGACGAGTACGGGCAGTTGCGCTGACATGGGGGACACCTCTCGGTTCGTACTCCAGCAGTTCCAGTCAAGCCGTGCGCAGGCGCTGGAGGCAGGGCCGAAGGTCCCGTCTGGAGGTGTAGTTCGGCCGCAGGCAGGGCCGGTGCGAAGGGCCATCGTCGAAGGTGGAAAAGGTCGTCTAGGGAGGTCTGTTATGAAGGCATTGGTCTACAACGGTCCGGGGCAGCGGAGCTGGCGCGAGGTGCCGGATCCGGTGATCCAGGATCCTGAGGACGCGATCGTCCGCGTCGACGCGGTCACGATCTGCGGCACCGATCTGCACATCCTGAACGGCGATGTGCCGACGGTCGAGCGGGGCCGGATCCTCGGTCATGAGGCGGTCGGCACGATCCTGTCCGTTGGCGACGGGGTTCGTGGGGTGGCGGTCGGCGATCGGGTGCTGATCTCCTGCATCACGTCGTGTGGCCGATGCGAGTACTGCCGGCAGGGTCACTACGGTCAGTGCCTCGGCGGTGGCGGCTGGATCCTCGGTCACCTGATCGACGGCACCCAGGCCGAGCAGGTCCGGGTTCCGTTCGCGGATCGGTCCGTGTACAAGCTGCCGGACAACGTCAGCGACGAGGAGGCAGTGCTGCTGGCCGACATCCTGCCGACGTCGTACGAGGTCGGCGTACGCAACGGCAAGGTCTGGCCGGGCGACACGGTCGTGATCGTGGGGGCCGGGCCGATCGGGCTCGCGGCGATCGCCACCAGCAAGCTGTTCAGCCCGACGCGGATCATCGTGGTCGACGCGGCCGACTCGCGGCGCAAGGCCGCACTCGAGCGGGGTGCGGATCTCGCGCTCGACCCGGACGACGACGTCGAGAAGACGGTTCGTGAGCTGACCGGTGGGCTCGGCGCCGACGTTGCGATCGAAGCGGTCGGAATCCCGGCCACCTTCGAGCTGTGCACCCGTGTCGTCCGGCCTGGCGGGACGGTCGCGAACGTCGGTGTGCACGGCGCGCCGGCCACGCTGCACCTGGAGGATCTCTGGATCAAGAACGTCACCATCACCACCGGACTGGTCGACACTTCGTCGACCCCGCGGCTGCTGGCGATGCTCGCCGCCGGCCGGCTGGAGCTGCCCGGTCTGATCACTCACCGCTTCGGCCTCGACGAGATGCAGGACGCGTACGACGTCTTCTCGCGGCCCGCGGAGACCGGTGCCCTGAAGGTCGCCCTCTTCGCCGAAGCCGGAGCCGAGTAGCAGCACAACAGCCGCGGTCCGCGACCCTGGAGTCGCGGACCGCGGCTGTTGCCGTTCGGTGTCAGACGTCAGCAGCCGGGAAGGTGATCGGCTGCACGACCTCGATGCGACCGCCCAGATCGTCACAGGTGGGCAGGTCGTGGTAGATCTCCCAGCTGTCTCCGTCCCGGTCGGCGCCTTCGGTTTGCAGCCAGTCGTCGATGGCTTGGCGCGCCGGGCCGATCTTCTCGTGCGCCCCCTTGTGCCTGCCGACGACGACCGGTCCGGCCGGCAAAGTGGACGGATGGACCAGGCCTGAGTCCGTGATCGGAGCCGCCACCGGGATGCCGGCCTCTACTTCGATGAGATCGTCGTGCACCGGCCGGCTGCGGGCGAACGGATAGCCGGACGACGGGATGCCGTGGCGAAACAGGTACGTCGCGACCTCCGTGCATGCCCGGGGCACAAAGTCGGTCAGTTGCGCCGGCACGAGGACCGCGCGCCGAACGGCTGTCGCCTGCTCGGGGAGCATCCGTGGTTGCGGAGCGAAGCTGGACATGGCGTCAGCGGACGATGGCGACGGGGGACTGGGCGTGGTGCAGGACGCTCTGGCCGACCGAGCCGATGAGCAGGCCGGTGAAGCCGCCCCGGCCGCGGGAGCCGACGACGACCAGGTCGGCCGAATTCGCTCGACGGACGAGAGCCTGGGCCGCCGATCCGCTCACGAGTTCGGTCTGCCAGTGCACATCGGGATGATCCGCCACCGCGCCGGCCACGGACTCGGCGACGAGCAGCCGGGCCTCGTCCTCGATCTTCTGTGCGTCGAACGCAAGCATCGAAGCGCCCTCGGCGTAGTTCAGGAACGGCGTGGTCCAGGTGTGCAGCGCGACGACCTGGGCGCCCAAGGCCTCGGCCTGGTCGAAGGCGAAGTCGATCGCCTTGGCCGACGCCTTGGATCCGTCGACTCCGACGACCACGGTCGGCCCTTCGTGGGCGTGTGCCCGCAGGTCATGCGGGATCACGATGACCGGGCACGGAGCGTGCGTGGTCACCTGGACCGCGACCGACCCGACCAGGAGTCCGCTCCAGCCGCCGTGGCCGCGCGAACCCAGGACAACGAGGCGGGCGTGTTCAGCCCCGTCGAGCAGGGCTGGTACGGCGGCTCCGCCGACGAGGCTGGCTTCGACCTGTAGCTCGGGGTGCTGCAGACGGACGCTTTCGGCAACCGAGTCAAGCCCCGTCTGGCGCGCCGTTCGCAAGGCGTCGAGCGGAACGACCTGCCCCGGTGAGGGGCGCACGGTGACGATGAGCTCGAACGCCTCCAGGATCCGCAGCGGCGCGACCAGCCGAACGGCTTCGGTGACGGCCCAGCGCAGGGCGCTCTGGCTGCCGGGCGAGCCGTCGTACCCGACGAGGATCGGAGCAGGTCGTGACGACATGGTGATGGCCTCCTGTGTTCTTCCGCTCTCAGAGTGCGCCGGGAGTCGAGCGGCGGGACAGCGGCATACGTCCCGAGCTGACGGGCCCTTCGGCTGGTGGCGGTGAGGTGAGAACGGCCCTGACCGGCAACGCGGGCGAGATTCACGATCGAAGTGTCCGCATCGAGTGAAAGGAAGACACCATGACCACCACGCCGCACCGCCGCGATCTACCGACTCCCGTGATGGAACCCGACGGCGATCAGTACCCGATCATCACCACGGCGGCCGGGCGTGCGCTCGCCGTCCTGCGGATCGCGTTTGGCCTCAAGTTCCTCTGGGCGTTCTTCGACAAGCTGTTCGGCCTCGGCTACGCCACCCCGTCCGGCAAGGGCTGGATCGACGGTGGCGACCCGACAGCCGGCTTCCTGGGCAAGGGCACCAGTGGCCCGATGAGCGACTTCTACCACTCGCTGGTCGGTGACTGGTGGGTCACTCCGCTGTTCATGATCGGCCTGGCCGGCATCGGTCTCGCGCTGACTCTGGGCATCGGGATGCGGATCGCCGCCGTCTGCGGCTCGCTGCTGTACCTGCTGATGTGGTCCGCGAACCTACCGCCGCAGACCAACCCGGTTCTCGACGATCACATCCTCGGCGCCATCACCCTCGTCGTCCTCGCGCTCGTTGCCGCCGGCAACGTGTGGGGGCTCGGCCGTTGGTGGGGCAAGCTCGACATCGTCCGCCGGTACCCGTGGCTGCGGTGAGCACAATGACTGTCAAACCGGTGATCCATGTCGGGGTCGACGGCTCCTGGCGTGACACCGGTGCGCTGGAGTGGGCTCTCCTCGAGTCGCTGCTCCGGCGTGAGCCCCTCCAGGCGGTGCATGTGATCGAGGACAGGCCCCGGTATGCACCGGGCTGGAAGGCGGACGTCGTGGACGACTCCTCGTTGGAGCTCGTCGGCGAGGTTCAGAAGTACCTGGACGAGAGCCCCGGCTCGCTCGACCACGAGGCTGATCTCGTGGTCGGGCCACCGGCCCGGACGCTGACCGAAGTCGCGGCCGGCAGCCGGATGCTGGTGGTCGGCCGGCGGGGGATGGGGACGTTCAAGCGACTGCTGATCGGCTCCACCTCGGAGGTGGTTGCGGCGAACGCGCAGGCCCCGGTTGTGATCGTGCCCGAGCACTGGAAGCCCGGCGACCACTCCGGTCCGGTGCTGGTCGCGGTCGACGACTCCGACAACAACCAGGCGATCATCGAGTTCGCCATCGCGGCTGCGACCGAGCGTGGGTTGGCCGTGCGGCTGGTCCATGTCTGGGATCTGCCGGCCATGTACAGCTGGGACGCGATGAACGTCGCCGGCGTCAGGGCCGAGTGGACCGAGAACGCGGAGCGCCACTTCGAGAACGTGACAGCCGAGTGGCGGCAGAAGTACCCCGGACTGACGATCCATGCGGATGTACGCCGCGGCCACCCGGTCGACGGCGTCGTCACGGCGGCCACCGAATGGGACGCCCAACTCCTGGTCATCGGCACCCGCCACCACACCAGGTTGACGTCCTTGCTGCTCGGATCCGTGACCCGCGGTGTGCTCCACCACGCGACGTGCCCGCTGGCCGTCGTACCGGCGCCCACGAGTAGCTGATGGCCGAAGGTCCTCCACATGTCCGTCCATCCGGCGGGAGCGGAGGGCCCGCACGGCCCTGCCGGAGCCGCCGGGGTCGCGGCAGGCTCGAAGTGACAAGAGAGGTGAAGAGATGAGTACTTGGACACGGACCGGGCCGGTTGTGGTCGAGGTCGACGGCACCGCGGAGAACCTGCGGATCGTGGACTACGCGGCCGCGGAGGCACTTCGGAGCGGGGCCGAGCTGGTGCTGGTGGCACCGTATTCGGCGCATGGTTCGTTCTCCCCGATGATGCCCGGGTATGCGCCGAAGGCGCCGGCCGAGCTCGCGGACGATGCGTTGCGGGCGGCTGTCGCCCATGTGCGGCATCGGGATGGTTATGCGATGGAACTCGCCGCGGTCGCCGGTGAAGGATCGCGGGTGCGGGTTCTCGCGCACGCGGCGCGGAAGGCGCGGATGCTGGTGGTCGGTCGGGCGCGCAGTCGCGGACCGCAGCGGCTGATGAACACCCACGTGCACCTGACGCTGGCGAGCCGGGCCGGCTGCCCGGTGGTCGTCGTACCGGCGTCGTGGAAGCCGTCGCTGGTGGACCGGAAGGTTGCCGTTGGCATCGATGGTACGGCGCTGTCGTCGGAGGCACTCGAGTTCGCCTTCGGTGTCGCTGCCGGCCGGGAGGCCGACCTGGTCGTCGTGCACGCGGGTCTGCCCGCGGAGCATGCCTGGAACGACGAAGACCCCGATCACTCGTGGATCAGCCGGGCGGACCACCTGCTCTCGGAGATGCTCGCCCCCTGGACGAGCCGGTTCCCGAACGTGAAGGTGACGCGGTTCCTGAGCAGCCGTCAACCGTCGGCCGCACTGGTGCACGAAAGTGCCGAGGTCGGCCTGGTCGTGGTCGGTTCACACACTGGTCCGCTGCCGGTCGACCCGGTGGCGCGCCGTTCGGTGGCCGCGATGACCTGCCCGGTCGCGATCGTGCCGCATCACGTGACCGCGGCCGAGCGCGAGCCCGTGGAGCAGCAGCTCGACTCCCGGCGCGGCGAGCTCGTCGTACCGATGTACTGACCCTGAACGGAGGCTTGATCATGTCCGAGACCGTACGTGCGCTTGTGGTGTACGAGTCGATGTTCGGAAACACCGAGCGGATCGCGCGGGCGATCCGTGACGGGCTGCAGCGGAGTATCCCGACCGAGGTCGTCCCGGCGTACCGGGCGCCGACCGTGGTCCCTGCCGACGTGGGGCTGCTGGTCGTCGGGGGACCGACGCATGCGTTCTCGATGAGCCGGCCGTCCACGCGGCAGGAGGCGCGGAAGCAGGACGACGTGGTGATGCCGATCGAGGTCGGGATCCGCGAGTGGCTCGACGCGCTGGCGACCGACACGAGGGCCGCCACCGGACGCCGGTCGAAGCACGTCGAGGTGGCGACGTTCGACACCCGGATCGCCAAGGTCCGCAGGTTCCCCGGATCGGCCGCACGGTCGGCCGCGAAGCTGCTGCGGAAGCTGGGGTTCCGGCTGATCTCGCCGTCGACGAGCTTCTTCGTGGACGAGACGACCGGGCCGATCCGCGAGGTCGAGATCAAGCGCGCTCGGCAGTGGGGCGACGAACTCGGCCGGCTGCTCACCACCTCCGTGACGGCGGCCTGAGGCACTGAGGAGGACCGATGATGCAGATGGGTGCCGGCATGGGCTGGATCCTGTTCGCGGGGATCCTGTGGGTGCTCGTCGCCGGTGCAGCCGTGTGGGTCGCGGTGCGGCTGGTCCACCAGTCGCGTCCGAGGCCCACCAGCCTTCCGTCGCCGCTCGACATCCTCGAGCGCCGCTTCGCCGCCGGCAAGATCACCCGCGACGACTTCGACGAAGCCCGCGCCCGCCTCCGCGAGCACCAACTGGATCTTTGATCCCGCGCCGGGTGCTCACCAGGAGCGGATGCGGCGGCCGGTGATGCGGTGGGGGTCGATGGCCATGTAGGACTCGCGGGTTCCGCCGGCCCAGGGCACGACTCGGCCGCGGGCGGCGTCGAGTTCTTCGCGCGTGACCGGACGGACCATGCCGTGGACCAGGACGCTCCAGCCGTCGTGCAAGGCTTCGTCGGTGAAGTCGATCTCGAAGGTGATCGGGGCCAGGTCGAACTGCGCGACCGCGCTGTCGGCCGCGGTCCGGAAGATGATCAGGTCGTTGAGGTAGCAGTAGTTGACCGGTATGACCACGAGCTCGTCGGCACCGTTGTACGCGATCCGGCCGACATCACCGGCGTCGATGAGCTTCACGCACTCCTCCTTGCGCATCGGCTCGAGTACGGGCGCGGTCGGTGAACGCCGAGGGGTTCGGGGCCGATAGGGCCCGGTCAGGTCGCCGATGCTGATGTCGAGGGCACGCGACAACCGGACGAGCTCTGCGCCGGTCAGTGCGAACGGCCGGGTCTCGATGTTCTCGATGCGCTCTGTGCTCAGGCCCGCTCGCTCCGCGACCTCCGCCGTACTCAGGCCGAGGGCCAGCCGGCGTCCCCGGATGCGGATGCCGAGGTCGCTCGGCCTGCCTGCGGTCTGTGACCTGGTGTCCATCGGAGTCTGCCTTCCCATCGATTTCGGCAGTTCCAGACAATCAGCTGGGCACCCGGGCGGGCAGAGCACGATGTCCTGAAGGACCAGGGCCGGTCGGCACGTTCGCGCCGAAGGTCCCGCTCCGGGTGGGACCGTTGCCCCTGGCGCGTTCCGTGCCGGGGACGAGATGCTGCTGGGACCACGTCGTACGGTGGGTGAAAAGCCAAGGAGACGGTCATGACGATCAAGGTGTTCCTGCTCGACGACCATGAGGTGGTCCGGCTGGGACTTCACCAGCTGCTCGACGCGGAGCCGGACATCGACGTCGTCGGTGACGCCTCGACCGCCGCGGAGGCGATCGCGCGGATCCCCGCCGTACGCCCCGATGTCGCCGTCCTGGACGTCCGGCTGCCCGACGGCGACGGCATCACCGTCTGCCGCGAGATCCGTTCGTCGATGGAGACTCCGCCGGCCTGCCTGATGCTCACCTCGTACTCCGACGACCAGGCGCTCTTCACCGCGATCATGGCCGGCGCGGCGGGCTACCTGCTGAAGCAGATCCACGGCGACGCCCTGATCGACGCGGTACGACGGATCGCCGCCGGCGAATCGCTCCTCGACCCGACCATGACGATGAAGGTTCTGGAACGCCTCCGCCACCCGGTCGCCGACGAGGACCCGAGGTACGCCGCTCTCACCGAGCAGGAACGCCGCATCCTCGCCGAGATCGCCGAAGGCAAGACCAACCGCCAGATCGCCCAGTCGCTCTACCTGGCCGAGAAGACCGTCAAGAACTACGTCTCCTCGCTGCTGCGCAAACTCAACCTCGAACGCCGCACCGAGGCAGCCGTCTTCGCCATCGAACACTCGAAGAACCACCCGCAGCACTAGGTGGCCACTTCATCAGCCGAGGCAGTGCCCGGTTGAGCGGTGGCTAGTGCCGGCTGGCGGAGATGGCGATGCCGAGGTCGGTGGCCCACGCGCGGATCTCGGCCCAGTTGCGAGAGTCCCCGGCCAGGTTGCCTTTGGCGAGTCGGCGAGCGAGGAAGCCTTTGGCAGTGGCGGGTTCGAGCCGGCCGGCGAAGGTGACCGCTGGAGTGGCTCCGATGTCGCGCGCGAGACGGCGTACGACGGGAGGCATCTGCTGGTCCTGGTCCTTGTCGGGGCCGACCGGGCCGCTGTGGAACAGCCAGACCTGGCGCGTGCGCAGCCCGTCGGCGTTCGCCCGCAGGAAGCGGACGGCTTCGCGCCGCCAACGGCGGATGTAGATCGCGCTGCCGAGCACGACGGCTTGGTACGGCTCGATGGTATGAACCTGAGTGACGTCGAGGACGTCGACGTCGTGGCCTTGCTCGCGCAGCTCGGCGCCGATCGCCTCGGCGATGCCGGCGGTCCCGCCCATCTTGCTGGCGTAGGCAACCAATACTTTCCTGGACATCGAGGCCTCCTTCTGCTCACCCCAAGCACACCAGTCTCGGCACTGCGCCGGCAGTGCCGAACGGCCTCGGCTAGCGGGCCTCAGGGCCCTCGATCGCTGCGCGTGGGATGACGGCGACCGGGCACGGCGCCTGGTGCAGCATGGTCTGGCTCACCGAGCCGAGCAACAGCCCGGCGAAACCGCCGCGACCACGGGACCCGACGACCAGGAGTTGTGCATCGGCGGACCACTCGAGCAGGAGTTCCGAGGGATGACCGGGCACTTCGATCACCTCGGCGGTCCGCGCGTCCGCGTGAGCCCGGAGCGCGGCCGTGAGGTCGTGGTCGTCGTCCTCGTCGTCGGCCAGGACCGTCAGGATCCGGGCGGCGAGCTCGTGTCGCCGTGCGTACTCGAGGCCGAACTCGACCGCGGCGTCGGCGGCCGCGGACCCGTCGTACCCGATCACCACCCGGCTGCCCACCAAGGAGTCGTCGCTGGGACGTACGACGACCACCGGGCAGCGCGCGTGGGCAGCGAGCTCCAGTCCGGTGGAGCCGACGAGCAGGCTGACGGCCCGGCCGGACGCCCGGCTGCCGATCACGATCACCTCGGCGTCCCGGGACGCGGCCAGCAGAACGGGCGTGGGAAATCCGTCGACCCGCTCTGCCGTGATGGGCACGCCAGGGTCGAAGCTGTGCGCCACCTCGAGCGCCTCCGCGACGATCTTGTCGCCGGCGGCGCGCAGCCCGGGCGCCATATCGCTGGGTCCGAGCGGAACCCGGAACTCCGCCCACACGAAGGCGTGCACCAGCTGCAGACCGACCCCTCTGGCAGCGGCCTCGGCGGCACCCCACCGGATCGCGTTCTCGGAGTCGGCCTCGCCGTCGATGCCGACGACGACTTTCTTCGCCGTCACGTCGACGTCCCTGGCCAGCGCCAGTTCGTGATCTCGGGCATGTCCTCGCCGTGGGCCAGGATGTAGGCGTGGTGTCGCGCTCGCTGGTCGATGAGCCATTGGCGGACCTCGGCGGCCCGCTGACCGAGGCCCGGGACCCGGTCGATGACGTCGAGGGCCAGGTGGTAGCGGTCCAGGTCGTTGCGGACCACCATGTCGAACGGCGTCGTGGTCGTGCCTTCCTCCTTGTAGCCACGGACGTGGAGGTTGTGGTGGTTCGTCCGCCGGTAGGTGAGGCGGTGGATGAGCCAGGGGTAACCGTGGTAGGCGAAGATGACGGGCTTGTCCGTCGTGAACAGTGCGTCGAAGTCGGCATCGGCCAAGCCGTGTGGATGCTCGCTCGCCGGCTGCAGACGCATCAGGTCGACCACGTTGACGACCCGGACCTTCAACGACGGCAGGTGCTCGCGCAGCAGGCTCGCCGCGGCGAGGGTCTCCAGCGTCGGTACGTCGCCCGCACACGCCATCACCACATCCGGAGTGCCGTCGTCGTTGCTGGCGAAGTCCCAGATGCCGAGGCCGCGCGCGCAGTGCAGGGCGGCGGCCTCCGGGGCGAGCCAGTCCGCCTGGGGCTGCTTGCCGGCGACGATCACATTGATGTAGTCGTGGCTGCGCAGGCAGTGCTCGGCGGTCGACAGCAGGGTGTTGGTGTCCGGCGGTAGGTAGACCCGGATGACCTCGGCCTTCTTGTTCACCACGTGATCGATGAAGCCGGGGTCCTGGTGGGAGAAGCCGTTGTGGTCCTGCCGCCAGACGTGTGAGGTCAGCAGGTAGTTGAGCGAGGGGATAGGCCTGCGCCACGGCAGGGCCCGGGTGACTTTGAGCCACTTCGCGTGCTGGTTGACCATCGAGTCGACGATGTGGACGAACGCCTCGTAGCAGGAGAACCAGCCGTGCCGGCCGGTCAGCAGGTAGCCCTCGAGCCAGCCCTGACAGGTGTGCTCGCTGAGGATCTCCATCACCCGACCGTCCACCGCCAGGTGCTCGTCGGTGGGCAGGACCTCGGCGTTCCAGGCTTTGCCGGTGACGTCGTACACCGCGTCCAGCCGGTTGGAGGCCGTCTCGTCCGGACCGAAGACGCGGAAGTTCCGGTGCGCCAGGTTGTCACGCATCACGTCCCGCAGGTAATCGCCGAGGACCCGGGTGGGTTCATGCTCGGTTTCGCCTGGACCGGCGACCTGTACGGCGTACGCACTGAGCTCGGGAAGGTTGAGGTCCTGGCTGAGCAGTCCGCCGTTGCTGTGCGGACTGGAACCCATCCGGCGGTCATCGGGCGGAACCTGCGCAAGCAGCCGGGCAACCGGTTGGCCTTCGGCGTCGAACAGTTCTTCCGGTCCATAGCTGCGGAGCCACTCCTCCAGGAGCCGCAGGTGGTCCGGCGAGGTGCGGACCTGGGACAGCGGCACCTGGTGCGACCGCCAGGTCCCTTCGACCAGTACGCCGTCGACCTCGTGGGGCCCGGTCCAGCCCTTCGGTGTGCGCAGGACGATCATCGGCCAGCGGCGACGAGGTGTGCCCTCGTGGGCGCGCGCTTCGGCCTGGATCCCGGCGATGTCGTCGAGGACCTGGTCGAGGGTCAGCGCCAGAGCCTGGTGGACGTGCTCGGGCTCGTCGCCGTCGACCAGGTACGGCTGGTAGCCGTATCCCTCGAACAGCCGGGTCAGTTCGTCGTCACCGATCCGGGCCAGGACGGCCGGATTCGCGATCTTGTAGCCGTTGAGGTGCAGGATCGGCAGGACGGCGCCGTCGGTGCGGGGATCGAGGAACTTGTTCGAGTGCCACGAAGTCGCCAGCGGGCCGGTCTCGGCTTCGCCGTCGCCGATGACACAGGCGACGACCAGGTCCGGATTGTCGAGTACGGCGCCGTACGCGTGGCTGAGGGAGTAGCCCAGTTCGCCGCCCTCGTGGATCGAGCCGGGCAGCTCGGGCGCGACGTGACTCGGGATGCCGCCGGGGAAGGAGAACTGCCGGAAGAGCTTCGCCATCCCGTCGGCGTCCCGGGACACGTCCGGGTAGGTGTGGCTGTAGCTGCCTTCGAGCCACGTGTTCGCCGCGATGGCCGGACCACCGTGGCCCGGACCGATGACGTACATCATGGTCAGGTCGCGCTGCCGGATGACCCGGTTGAGGTGCGCGTAGAGCATGTTCAGCCCAGGCGTCGTACCCCAGTGACCGAGCAGGCGCGGCTTGATGTGCTCGGGCCGCAGCGGCTCCTTGAGCAGGGGGTTGCCGAGTAGGTAGATCTGGCCGGCGGACAGATAGTTGGCCGCCCGCCAATAGGCGTCGAGGTCGGCCACCTCGTCGGCGGACAGCGGCTTACCGGTGAGCTCATCCATGGCTCCCAGCGTCGCGGTATCGGGCAGTGCTCACCCAGAGTCGAAGGTCCCGCCGTCGTGGGACCCATCGGCACTGGCCTGGGCAGGCTTCGCCGCGGTGAGCTGGTGGGGTGTCGGAAGGAGACGTCATGACGGCGGTCGAGCAAGTGGGTGGGCGGGCCGGCGCGGGCTGGGATGTGCTCGCCTCGGACGGTTCGGTAGTGCGGATCCGTCCGCTCCGGGAGGACGACGAGGCGGCGCTGGACGCGATGAACGAGCGAGTGTCGGACCGGTCGATCTACCTGCGGTTCTTCGGGATCAGCCGATCCAACGCCGACGAGCACACGCACCACTTGGCGACAGTCCACGACGACGGGCATGTCGCGGTGGTGGCCGAGTACGGCGGTCAGCTGGTGGGTGTGGCGAGTTACGAACCGCTGCGCGCGGGCGAAGCCGAGATGGCCTTCCTGCTGGAGGACTCGGTGCACGGCCGGGGGATCGGCACGCTTCTCCTCGAGCAGCTCGCCGCGATGGCCCGGGAGAACGGGATCCAGCGGCTGCGCGCCGACACTCTGGCCGAGAACGCGGGCATGCTGCGCGTGTTCGCCGGCTCCGGGTTCGAACTGGTCCGCAGGTTCGACAGCGGTGTGGTCGAGCTGGCGCTGGACACGGCGTACCAGCCCTCGACGCTGGAACGGATGGCCGACCGCGAGCGGGCGGCTGAGGACCGTTCGCTGCACCGGCTGTTCTCGCCCCGAGCGGTGGCCGTGATCGGCGCCGGCCGGAACCCCGGCGGGATCGGCCACGAGGTCCTGCGGAACCTTGTCAAGGGCAACTTCACCGGACCCGTGTACGCCGTCAATCCGCACGCGGACCGGGTCGCGGACCTGCCGTCGTACCCGTCGATCGTGGATGTGCCCGGTGAGGTCGACCTCGCGATCATCGCGGTCCCGGCCGAGCAGGTACGGCAGGTTCTGACCGAGTGTGGCGCCAAGAGCGTCGGGGGAGCAGTGGTGCTGACCTCGGGCTTCTCCGAGCTCGGGGCTGCCGGGCGCGAGGCACAGCGGGAGATCCTCGAGGTCGCTCGCCGGAACAGTATCCGGCTGATCGGCCCGAACTGCCTCGGGCTGGTGAACACCGACCCGGCGATCAACCTGAACGCGACCTTCGCCGAGGTCTCACCCACACGCGGAACGCTGGCGATCGCGGCGCAGTCCGGTGCCGTCGGCATCGCGGTGCTCGATCAGGCGGCCCGGACCGGGCTGGGCATCTCCGAGTTCGTCTCGCTCGGCAACAAAGTCGATGTCAGTGGCAACGACCTTCTGCTGCACTGGTGGGGTGACCCGCGGACCGCGGTGATCGGGCTGTACCTGGAGTCGTTCGGGAACCCACGCAAGTTCGGCGGGCTGGCCCGCCTGGTCGGCCGGACGAAGCCGATCCTCGTCGTGAAGGGCGGTCGTTCGGCGGGTGGCCGGCGGGCCGGTGCCTCGCACACTGCCGCGGCGTCGACTCCGGAGACCGCTGTGGACGCCCTGTTCGCGCAGTCCGGCGTACTGCGGATGGACACTGTCGAGGAACTGGTGGAGACGGCCCGGGTGCTGAGCGTCCGGCCGTTGCCTCGTGGCCGTCGGCTCGCCGTCGTCGGCAACGCCGGTGGTGCCGGAGTGCTCGCCGCGGACGCGGCCGGCCGGCTCGGACTGGAACTGCCCGAGCTGAGCCCGGCTGTTCAGGCCGAGCTGGCCGCTGTCGGTGCGGTGGGGAGCGGCAACCCCGTCGACCTCGGCGCGGCCGCGTCGCCGAACAGCCTGGCCCAAGCCATGAAGGTCATCGTCGACAGCGGCGAGGCCGACATCGTGCTGGTCTGCTATGCCGCCACGCGCGCCGGCCGGGTCGAGGACATCTACGACGCCGTCGCCAGGACCGCGACCCAGGCCGAGGTGCCGATCGTCGTGAACTGTGTCGGTGCGACTCACGCCGCGCCGGAGGTCGCGCTTGCGGACGGCCGTCGCTTGCCGGTGTTCCCGTTCCCGGAGAGCGCCGTGCGCGCGTTGGCCCATGCCGTTCAGTACGCCGAGTGGCGGTCGCGGCCGCAGGGCGTCGTACCGGACCTGGCGCGGGTCGATGCCGTTGGAGCGCGAGCCGTCGTGCGGTGGTTTCTCGAGCAGAGCCCGGACGGAGGCTGGTTGGGGCCGTTGCAGGCCGGTCAGCTTCTGCAGTGCGCCGGGGTCCCGGCGATCCCGGTTCTCGCCGCGTCGAGTCGTTCCGAGGCGATCCGGGCGGCCGAGTCGGCGGGATATCCGGTTGCACTGAAGACTGCCGCGCCCGCCGTCCTGCACAAGACCGATATCGGCGGTGTGCGGGTTGGATTGGCGAACTCGGTGCAGGTGGCGACGGCGTACGACGAGGTCGTCGCCGCGGCCGGGGATCCGCAGGTCGTGGTGCAGGCGATGGCACCGGGAGGGACCGAGTTGGTGATCGGCGTGGTGCGGGACCGGCTGTTCGGCCCGCTGCTCATGGCCGGTAGCGGTGGCATCCTCACCGACCTGCTGGCCGACCGCCAGTGGCGCGGCCTACCGCTCACGGACCTCGACGCCATCGAGACGCTGCACTCACTGCGCTGCGCACCACTGCTGGCCGGCTACCGCGGCGCCCAAGCTGCGGACCAGGAGGCCGTCCTGGACGTCATCCACCGCATCGCCTGGCTCGCCGAACAGATCCCCGAGCTCGCAGAACTCGACATCAACCCGCTGATCGCCGGCCCGTCCGGCGCCTTCGCGGTCGACATCAGAATGCGCCTCACCCCGGCGAACCCCGAACCCGACTGGCACGCCCGCCGCATGCGCGCGGACAGCTGAGCCGGACGTGCAGCGTCCCCGTCTCGACAGGGTCGAGACGGGGACGGCTGGTCACTACGCGTTCTGGACCGTGTCCTCGAAGCGCAGAGCGACCCGCGAGAGGGCGCGGAGGGCGGCGATGGCCTCGGCGACCTGCTGGTGAGCTGTGGGTGGGTGGACGGTTCGGTAGAGGTCGTTGCGGAGGTCTTCGAGGCGGTCGACGAGGTGCTCGATCTCGTGGGCGACGATCGCGTCGTGCGGTTGCTGACTCGTGAAGATCGGCAGGATGCGTCCGCGGTACGCGGTGATCGTCTGCTGGGCCTCGGCGAAGCGGCGTTCCTCCAGGAACCAGTTGTCCGAGGCGCTGTTCGCCGCGATGGTCTCGAGGTCGGCCTCCCAGCGCTCGATCTCCTGGTGCAGGGTGGTGGTCATGACTGCTCCTTGGTGGTGACGAATTCCGCGACGGGCCGGCGAGCGGTCCCGGTACCGGGATGGCTGCGACTGAAGCGGATGATCATGTCGGCGTGTCCCGGCCGCTTGGTGAGTCGCTGCACCTTGCGGCGCAGGTCCTCGAACTCGAGCGGCTGGTTGAGGAAGGACGCGCTGACGCCCTCTCGGGTCGCGGTCAGCAGGACACGTTCGAGCGCGGCGCCGGCGGTGACCTGGTCCGCGGGCTCGTCGAAGTCGGTGGACAGTACGGCGAGATCCGGGTTGGCCTCGAAGGTGCTCTGTCCGCGGGTCCGGTCGGTCGGCCGGGTGGCCATGTCCCGAACGGCCGCCGGGTAGCTGGTGGATCGCGGTCCGAGCGCCGAACTCGGTACTCCTTCGGTGGTGCGCTCACCGCCCACCCAGTGGGCGCGTTCGGCGCGGCGATGCCAGTCGCCGATCTCGCGCAGGTCGGTGTCGAGCACCAGGTCGAGCACGGCGTGGATCTCCGGCTCGCCGAGCCAGGTCAGCTCGGCGCCCTCGGCGTACGCCGCCCGCAGCAGAGCGATGCGGATGTTCTCGGCCAACGGGGTCGGATCGGAGGGGCGGCGGTCGGTGTGCCGGTGCGGAATCTGCTCGGCGAGGTTGCGAAGGTCGTCGTCCTGGGCGCTGGTGGGCTCGATGACGATGCGGGCCAGCAGGTCGGGTTCTTCCGGGTACGGCGCGAGGCCGTACCAGGTGCCATACCCGAGTGCGGCGGCCGCGCAGCGCAGATTGAACGCGGCGGCGCCGGCCGCGATCCGCATCGCCCGGCCGGTGGGGTCCTCGGCGGGCAGGGTGCGTGATCCGTCGAGGAAGAGGTCGATGACGTGACCGTTCACTTCGAACCGCCACGGCTGGGTGTTGTGCATGCTGGGCGCGGCGATGGCCGCTGCGAGCATGCTGTCGACGTGGTGCGCCGGCAAGTGCTGGTCCGACATCGGTGGCTCCTCCCACTGGTGATACTTCAGCTTCGCGCCGGGGAGGAGGGTGGCGCTGCGGGCAAGAGTCCCGACTCGGGAGGCCGTTCGGCAGTCGGTCAGTCGCCGATCGGCGCCCTGAACTCCACCACGGTGCCGTGCGGCTCGTTGCCGGTGAGCCGGAGGCTGCCGCCGAGGGCCTCGGCGCGCTCGGCGAGGTTGTGCAGCCCGCTTCTGCGATCGCCGGTCCCGATGCCGACGCCGTCGTCGGAGATCCGGGCCGTCACCTCCCCCGAGCCGACGGACACCTCGACGGTGGCCTGGGATGCCTGGGCGTGGCGGACGACGTTGGACAGCGTCTCCCGGACGGTGGCGAGGATCTGCGGGCGGACGAGATCCGGTACGACGGTGTCGATCGGGCCGGTGCAGATCAGCTGGGCCCGGAATCCGAGTGGTTCGGTGTACTCCGCGACCAGCGACTGGAGGTCGCCGCGCAACGAACTGGAGCCAGGTGCCTGCTGGAGCTGGAAGATCGCGGCACGAAGGTCATGGATGGTCGTGTCGATGTCGTCGACCGCCCGGCTCAGTCGTTCCTGATGCTCGGGGCGGGCGAGCCGGTGCATGCCCTGCAGTTGCAGGCCGGTGGCGAAGAGTCGCTGGATCACCAGGTCGTGCAGGTCCCTGGCGATCCGGTCGCGGTCCTCCAGTACGGCGAGCATGTCGCGATCGTGCTGTGCCTGAGCACGTTCCAGGGCCAGCGTGGCCTGCCCGGCGAACAGGCGGACCAGGTCCGCACCCTCGGAGATCCGGGTGTTCGAGCCCTGCTCCAAGGCCACCACGAGGACTCCGCCGGTGCCGGTGCTGCCGGCCGGTAGCGGCGAGATCGTCGTACGGCCGAGAGTCGACCCCTGCGGGAATTCGGTCAGTCCGCCGGCGTCCTTCAGGAACTGAGCCAGGTCCTCGATCACCACCTGCTCGGATCTGGTGCTCGCGAGGCCGAGCACCGGCAGGTCGGCCGGGACACGGCGGCCGAGGAAGTGGTGGAACTCCGGTGGTCCGTCGACGGCGCGCACGACCAGGTCCGCGTCCTCGGCGAGCAGGATGGCAGCGACGTGTGCGTTGGAGACCTCGCGGGATCGCTGCACAATCAGCTGGAGTGCCTGGTCGGCATCGAACTCGCCGAGCATGAGCTGGGTGATCTCGGCGGTGACTTCGTGCCAGCGCCGGCGCTGCTCGGTGTCGGCGTACAGCCGGGCGTTGTCGATCACCACACCGGCGGCTGCGGCCAAGGCGGTGACCGTGCGTTCGTCGTCCTCGGTAAAGTCGGCGCCGCCGGTCTTCTCGGTCAGGTACAGGTTGCCGAAGGCGTGCTCGCGGGTCTGGATCGGGACGCCGAGGAAGCTCTTCATCGGCGGGTGGTTCGCCGGGAAGCCGTAGGACCTGGGGTGTTCGGCGAGCTCGTGCAGGCGGATCGGTTCGGGGTGCTCGATCAGCAGGCCCAGGATGCCGTGACCCTCCGGGTACGGGCCGATCGCGGCGATCTCCTCGTCCGTCACGCCGTGCGTGATGAAGCGGACGAGCCGCTTGCCGTCCGGGCCGACCACGCCGAGAGCGCCGTACCGGGCTCCGGCCAGTTCACAGGCCGCGGTGACGATCCGGTCCAGGGTGCTGTTCAGGTCGAGGTCCGCGCCGATGCCGACGACCGCGTCGAGCAGGGCACGCAGCCGCTCCTGGGTGTCCATGATCTCGTCGACGCGACCGAGCAACTCCTGCAGGAGGGCGTCAAGACGCACCCGGGACAATCCTGCGAACTCCAGCGCCCCCTCGTCCCAGCTCCCTCGCCCCGCCCGCGAGTCATCAGCCACGGCCCCACCATATACGGACTGCCACGGTGGGTGGGAAGCGTCGTCAGGGGGTCTGGAGGCTCGCCCGCGGACGCTGGCCCCACGGGACGAGGCGTCGTCCCTGGAGAGATTCGATCCCCACCCGGACCAGGTCCGGGTCGTCCATCGGTAGCCAGGAATGCAGCGGCAGGGTACTGCGCAGCGCCGCGGCTTCGTCCGCGGTCACGACGGACAAGTGGCCGATGGCTGTGACGGTCCAGCCGACGTGCCGCTCGAGATCCACGTCGTCGGCCTCGAAGGCGACCACGTCGCCGCGTTCAGCAGCCCGGAGCTTGTCACCCGGTCCGGTGCTGAACACGATCGTGTCGTCGTCCAGGACGAAGTTGACCAGCCGGACCGCTGGGAGGCCGCCGTACGTGTAGACGAGGCGTCCGAGGGGGACGGTTCCGAGCAGACGCAGACAGTCGCCCTTGCTGAGGATCTGCAGGCGGGTGCGGTCGAAGTGCAGCTGCGTGGTCATCGGAAGCCTCCTGACGGTGGACAATCACCTTGACCTGTCCATTCGCCAACGATCACCCGACGAGAGTCACCACAGTAGGGTCAAAAGTCCCGATCGTTGACAGCCATCAGGCTCGGACGACGGTGAGCGTCTCGCGGGCGATCTGCCACTCCTCGTTCGTCGGGACGACGAGGACGGCGACCTCGCTGCCGTCGGTGGAGATCCGCCGGGCCCCGGTCACCGGTGCGCTGTTGCGATCGGGGTCGATGGTGATGCCGAGGCGTTCCAGGCCGTCCAGTGATGCGGCCCGGACGTCGGCCGAGTTCTCGCCCACGCCGGCGGTGAAGACGACGGCGTCGACCGTCCCCAGGACGGCGTAGTAGGCACCGACGTACTTGCGGATCCGATGGCAGTAGACGTCGAAGGCCAGACACGCCCGCTCGTCGTTGCTTGCCCGCAGTCGCGAGAGTTCGCGGAAGTCGTTCTCGCCGGCCAGGCCTCTCAGTCCCGATGCGGAGTTGAGGGCATGGTCGATCTCGTCCACGGACATGCCCAGTTCCCGCGTCAGGTACGCCGGGATCGCCGGGTCCAGATCGCCCGAGCGGGTGCCCATCACGAGGCCTTCGAGCGGAGTCAGGCCCATCGAGGTCTCCACCGATCGGCCGCCCCGGACGGCCGACGCCGAACATCCGTTGCCCAGGTGCAGCACGATGACGTTCAGGTCGGACGGATCACGGACGAGGAGCCTGGCGGCTTCCTGGGAGACGAACGAGTGCGACGTGCCGTGGAAGCCGTAGCGGCGGATCCCGTGATCCTCCAGCCAGTCCGTCGGCACCGCGTAGGTGTAGGCGTGCGGCGGGAGCGTCTGGTGGAAGGCTGTGTCGAAGACGGCGACCTGAGGCAGGTCGGGAAAGAGGCCACGTGCTACCCGGATTCCCTCCAGGTTCGCCGGGTTGTGCAGCGGGGCGAGTGGCACCAGGTCCGTCACCTCGGCGATGAGCGCGTCGTCGATCAGGGCCGACGCGGAGAACCGCGAGCCTCCGTGGACGACGCGGTGACCCACGGCCTCGAGGTCGAGGTCCGCGAGTGACGGCCCGTCCGCCTCGAAGGCATCCATCGCCGACCGCAGCGCATCCTCATGGGTGGGTATCGACAGCGTGGTCTCGGTCTCGCCGGCCGGGCTGCGGTGGACGTGGCGGCCCTCGCCTTCCCCGATGCGCTCAACCAGGCCGGCGGCCGCCGGTTCACCGGTACTGGCGTCGACCACGCTGTACTTGAGCGACGAGGAGCCGGCGTTGATCACGAGGACGTGGTCGCTCATTGCGTGCGGCTCCCGGCGGCCTGGACGGCGGTGATCGCGACGGTGTTGATGATGTCCCGTACGGTCGCTCCGCGCGACAGATCGTTGACAGGTCGGCGCAGGCCTTGCAGGACCGGCCCGACCGCGACGGCGTTCGCCGAGCGCTGCACCGCCTTGTAGGTGTTGTTGCCGGTGTTGAGGTCGGGGAAGATGAACACGGTCGCCCGGCCTGCCACCGGCGAGCCGGGCAGCTTCGTCCTCGCCACCGCGCTGTCGATCGCGGCGTCGTACTGGATCGGGCCCTCGACCGGCAGCTCCGGTGCCCGTTCGCGGATGATCATCGTTGCCTTCGACACCTTTTCGACGTCGGTCCCCGAACCGGAGGTGCCGGTCGAGTACGACAGCATCGCGACCCGCGGTTCGATGCCGAAGGCAACCGCTGTCGCGGCCGAGGAGATCGCGATGTCCGCGAGCTGCTCGGCGGTGGGATCCGGGTTGACCGCGCAGTCGCCGTACACCAGGACCTGGTTCTGCAGGCACATGAAGAACACCGAGGAGACGACGGAGACCCCGGGGACGGTCTTGACGATCTCGAGCGCGGGCCGGATGGTGTGGGCGGTGGTGTGCGCCGCGCCGGACACCATGCCGTCGGCGAGGCCGAGCTGGACCATCATCGTGCCGAAGTACGAGACGTCTCTGACCAGCTCGCGGGCTCGGTCCAGGTCGATCCCGCGATGCTTCCGGAGCCGGTGCAGCTCGTCCGCGAGCCGCTCGGCGAGGTGGTCGTGCTCGGGGTCGACGATCCGGGCGGACGCCACGTCGGCGCCGAGTGCGGCGGCCTTCGCGCTGATCACCACCGGATTCCCGAGCAGGGTCAGGTCGGCCACCCCACGGCGGAGCAGGACGTCCGCGGCCCGCAGGATCCGCTCCTCCTCGCCTTCGGGCAGGACGATGTGCTTGCGGTGGGCAACTGCTTCGTCGATCAGCTGGTGCTCGAACATCAGCGGCGTCACCGCGTTGCTGCGCGCGACCTCCAGTTGATCGAGGAGGGCCTCGCCGTCCACGTTCCGCTCGAACAGGGACAACGCCGCGTCCACCTTGCGCGGCGAGTCCTTCGTGAGCCTGCCGCGGACGGCGGTCAGCGCTGCCGACGTGGCCTGTGTGTCGAGAGTGGTCTCGAGGATGGGCAGTGTCACCCCGACGCCGTCCAGCAGCCGCTGGACCTGCGCCGGCAGTGTGAAGCCGCCATTGAGGACGACCGCGGAGATCTGCGGGAAGTTGAGCGACGCGTGGGCGACCAACACCCCGAGGACCACCTCCGGCCGATCTGCCGCAGTCACCACCGCTGCTCCGTCGAACAGCCTGTCGAGTACGTTCGGCATCGTCATCCCGGCGACGACGAGACCGGTGACCTCTCGCGTCAGCAGGGTGGGATCACCCCTCAGCAGGCGGCCTTTGACCGGGACCATCAGGTCCGCGACCGTGGGCTGGGTCAGGAGCGGCTCCTCCGGCAGCGCGAACGCCGGTGCACCGGCGCCCGCCAGTGCCGCGACGGTGTCAGCGAGGTGGTGCGGGGTGACGCGGTTGGCGACTACCGCGGCCAGCGAACTGTGGTTGCCTCGCAATTCCCCGATCGCCAGGTCGGCGATCATCCGAACCTCATGCGGGCTGCGCTGGAACCCGTTGAGGACGAGGATGACCGGCGTGCCCAGGTTGGCGGCGATCTTGGCGTTGAAGGAGAACTCTGTCGGAGTCCCCACATCGGTGTAGTCGCTGCCGACGACGAGTACGGCGTCGGCGTGGTCGGCGATCTCGTGATAGCGCTGCACGATCGCATCGAGCGCGGCGTCGGGGTCCGCGTGCACCTCGTCGTACGTGACGCCGAGGCTCTCGTCGTACGCCGTCTGGACCGCCTCGTGGGCGGTGAGCAGGTCCAGGACGTAGTCCCGACCACCGTGCATCGCCGTGTCCGGACGAACGATGGGACGGAACACAGCCACTCGTTCGACTCGGCGTGACAGCTGCTGAAGCACTCCGAGAGCGACAGTGGATTTTCCGGTGGACCCCTCCACCGACGCGATGTAGACGCTGCTCCCCATGCCTGCACCCTAACCACTCACCGCGACCGCGGCGGACCGACGTCCCTTGCCGGGGAGGTCAGCTGGGCGCATGGTGGAGACGTGGCTGGAACCAAGTGGCACGACCTCAGTCCTGGCAGGCGCCGTGTCATCGTCGCCAGCGCCGCCCTCGAGGGCGCCTTGAAAGCTGCCGCCCTCGCTGACCTGGCGCGCCGCCCGGCAACCGAGGTGAATGGCTCCAAGACGCTCTGGGCCCTCGCCATCACGCTCATCAACGCGGCCGGTACGGTGCCGATCGCCTACTTCATCTACGGCCGCCGACCGTCCAGCTGATCAGCTGGACGGCCAGGTGTGGGACTCGCCGGCCTTCAGCTGCCGCGTTCGGCCGAAGCAGCGGATGGTGATCGGGGCACCCGGGCCGGGATCGACGGTGAGCGTCAGCCCGCTGGTGGACACTTGGGCGACGAGACGGTGCCCTCGGTAGCGCAGCACCATCCGGAGTGTGCCGAGTTTGCCCGGCCAGTGCGGCCCGAAGCGGAGTACGTCGTTCGACGTGCTCAGACCGGTGAAACAGCGCTGGATGAGATCGGCACCGCCGGCCATCGCGGCGAGGTGGATGCCCTCCGCGGTCGTGCCGGTCTGGCTCGGATCGCCGGCGTCGCTGTGCAGTGCCTGTTCGAGGAAGCCCAGGGCCCGATCAGGATCGAGCATCGCCAACCCCCAGGCGTGTACAACCGCGCTGAGCGACGAGCCGTGGCAGGTGCGGGCCAGGTAGTACTCGACCGTGGCGCGGATCGTTTCGGCGGTCAGCGGGTAGCCGAGCCTTTCAATCAGCTCGCGCAACTCCCGGCGGGGCAGGAGGTACAGCAGCATCAGTACGTCGGCCTGCTTGGACACCTGGTACGCCGTGACGTCGTGTCCCTCGGCCTCGAGGATCCGGTCCAGCCGGCGAATATCGCCGTACTCGGCCCGATACTGGTCCCAGTCGAGCTCGGCCAGCTGCTCGTATCCTTCGAACTGGCTGATCACCCCGTCGTGGAACGGGACGTACATCCGCCGGGTCAGTTCGTCCCAGTGACTCAGCTCCTCGGGGCGGAGGCCGAGGGACTCGACCAGCTGCGTGCGCTGCCAGTCCGGCAGTAGGTCGAGGGCCTGTGCGGCCACGCCGAACAGCCAGACGGCCATCACGTTCGTGTAAGCGTTGTTGTCGATCCCGGCGGCCGGCCGATCGGGATAGCCGGTGTGGAACTCGTCGGGTCCGACCACACCGCGGATCACGTACCGGTCGCGCCCCCGGTCGTACTCCGCGAGGCCGGCGAAGAACCGCGCCACCTCGACGATGACCTCGGCAGCGTAGTCACCGAGGAACGCGAGGTCACCGGTCAGCTCGACGTACTGCCACATGGTGTAGGCGATCGCCAGGCCGACGTGCCGTTGCCGGAAGGTCGCGTCCTCGCTCCAGCGGCCCGACAACGGGTTGAGATGCAGCCGCTGGCTCTCCTCACGGCCGTCGCTGCCGGACTGCCACGGGTACATGGCTCCCGGATAGCCCGCCTGCCGAGCCGCTAGCCGGGCGGCAGGCAGCCGCCGGTATCGGTACAGCAGTAGCGCCCGCGTCAGCGCCGGCATGCGCAAGGTGAGGACCGGAAAGACGAACAACTCGTCCCAGAAGATGTGGCCCCGGTACGCCTCCCCGTGCAGGCCGCGAGCGGGTACGCCGGCATCGGTGTCGGCGCTGTGCGGCGAGACCGATTGGAGCAAGTGGAAGAGGTTCAACCGGACAGCGGCCAGGGTGCCGTCGAACGGCTCCTCGAGATCGAGCGAGAACTGCCGCCACAGGTGTGACCAGGCCAGCAGGTGGGCGTCGCGCAGTTGGTCGAAGCCCCGCGCGTTCGCGACTGCGGTGCGGCTGGCCAGCAGCGGTTCGGAGATCCCCGGATCCCGCGAGCCGTGGAGCGCGGCCACCTTCTCGGCGGTGACGACGTCTCCGCTCCGGACCGGGACGACGATCTCGGCGAAGGCGGAGGTCGCGTCCGTCCATGAGGTCCATTCCGTGATCGGCGATCCGTTGTGGGCGGCAATGGTTCGCGTCGCGACGGCAACCCGCTGGCGTGATTGCGACGTCGTCGCCGCGACCATGAGGTTGCCGTCAGCAACCGTTGCGGACACGTCGGTCAGATGCCGGCCGGACAGTTTCCGGTAGCGCTCGACTCCGGCGTTGCAGACGGCGCCGTTCACCGCGGTCCCGAGTCGAAGCCGGCCCTCCCAGTTGACGGCGGTGACGGCGAAGGTCTGGCCGGCCAGATGTGGCTCGGCCATGCTGGCGAAGCGCCGTTCCACAGCCTGAACCTCCCGGCCGTGCGGATCGCGGAGCCGGAACCGCCGGGTCAGTACGCCGCGCAGCAGGTCCAGCTCCTGGTCGTGCTCGACCACCTCGCAATTCTCGGGAGTGAGCCAGTCGCCGTCGTCGATGGCAGCCGTCAGCGGCAGCCAGTCCGGCAGGTTCACCAGGCTCTCGTTCTCGAGTACGTGGTTGTTGAGCTCGTCGGCCAGCCGGTTGTAGTAGCCGGCCAGGTACGTCCCCGGGTAGTGGTGTTCGCCGGCTACCGCACCCGCCCACGCCCCTCTGGTTGCGAAGTATCCGTTGCCGACGGTGCACAGCGCCTCACGCCGCCGCTCGTCGGCCGGGTCGTAGCCACCGAACCGGTGGATCCAGTCGTTCATGGCTCGAGACCAACCCAGCCGGTCGCCTCCCGCCACGGGCGGCGGCCGGTGTGCGCCTCGGCCTGGGCCGGATAGCCGATCCGGAGGATCATCTGCGGCCAGCTCCGTCCGCCGATCAGGTCCCGGACCTGTGCCCGCAAGGTCGGGTACTCCAGCGCCTGATTGAGGAAGGAGACGGCCAGTACCGAGGAAGTTGCGGTCAGCAACACACGCTCCAGGGCCAGGCCGGCCAACACCCAGGCGGGCTCGTCCTCGTCCGCGGTGGCGAGCACGGCGATGCGCGGACGCTGCTCGAAGACGGCGTGCTCCCGGCCCGGTGTGTCGAGACCGGTCGCCAGATCCCGGACCATGGCCGGATCGGTAGGCACCGGCCCGAGTGCGGTGTCCGGTACGCCGTCGTGCGGCCGCTCGCCGCCGACCCACCGGCCGCGCTCCAGCAGCCGGTCCTCGTCGTGCAGGTCGAGGTCGTCGGCCTGCCGCAGGAGCTGCCCGAGCGTCCGGGTGGCATCGTCGGCCGGCCAGTGCAGTTCGGCGCCTTCGATCTCGGCAGCGTCGGTCAGCGCGCTGATCACCGTCGGTGGGATGGCCTGGTCGAGCATCGGGCCGCGATAGGTGTGCCGGCGCGAGATCTCGCCGTACAGGGCGGACAGGTCGGTGATCGGGCCGCTGCGATCGGACAGGTAGATCCGGGCGACCACCTCAGGTTCGGCCGGGTCGGGCGTGACGGCGAACGCCGACTCGTGCCCGAGCATGGCGGCGGCAACCCGGAGGTTGAACGCCGCGGCGCCCAGACCGATCCGGATCGCGCGGCCGGCCGGGTCGGCGGCGGGCAGGACCAGGTCCTCGTCGAGCCGGACGTCGATCACCGGTCCGGCGACCTCGAACCGCCAGGGCTGGGTGTTGTCCATCGACGGAGCGTGGACCGCGGCGGCGAGCAGAATGCCCACCTCGTCGCCGGTCAGTGCCTTGGTGGTGTTCACGGATGTCCTCCTTGTGCGGCCCCGATCACCTCCAGCACACGGCATCGGGTGGGTGCCTGGCAGAGCCGACAGTCCTGAACAAGGCGGGTCCATGGTCGGCGACCGGGTCCTGTTGGCGGGGCCCGGGAACGTGTCCTGCTGAGTCAGCGCACAACCGCGACCGGGCAGCGCGGGTGGTGTACGAGCGCCCGGCTGGTGGAGCCGAGCAGCAGACCGCGGAACGCGCCGCGGCCGCGGGATCCGACCACGAGCAGTTCGGCGGACCGGCCGGCGGCGAGCAGCGCGTCGTGCGCGGTCCCTTGAACGAGCTTCTCGTCCACAGGGACGTCCAGGTACTTGTCCCGATGGCCGGCCATCGACTCGGCCAGCAGTGCCTCGCTTTCCTCTTTGAGGGTGTCGAGGTCGTAGACAACGGGCAGCGGGTCGATCGGGCCGGTGCTGATCGGGTCGTGCCAGGCCATCACCGCGGTCAGCATCGTCTGCCTGGACTCGGCCTGCTCGAAGGCGAACTCGATCGCTTGGAGTGAGCACTTGGAGCCGTCGACTCCGACGACGATTCCGCCGGTCCGGCCGGACTGCCAACGCGGCGGTACGACGACGACCGGACACGCCGCGTGGGTCGCCACGTGGGCAGACACCGACCCCATCGCCAGGGCCTGGAACTGGCCGAGACCCCGCGAGCCGACCACGACCAGCTCGGCGTTCATTGCCTCTTGCAACAAAGCCGGTGCGGCGCCGCCGAAGGTGACGACGGCGTCGACCAGCAGTCGCGGATACTCCTCCCGGATCCGCTGGGCGGCTTCGGCCAGCAGGTGTTCGGCCGTGACCCGCAGCATGTCGGTGGGTAGCGGAACCGACGGGATCCCCAGTGGGCTGCTGAAGAACGGCAACGGCTGGGCGTAGGTGAGGCGCAGTCGCGCCGATCGACGGTCGGCCTCCTCGGCGGCCCACCAGACCGCGGTCTCGCTCGCCGGAGACCCGTCGTACCCGGCGACGACCGTGGTGATCATGGGTGACTTCCTCTCGTCCTCGCGTCGAGCCCGGCTAAGAGTCGGCGTGCCTACCTCTCAGCTGACACCTGCGATCCCGAGTAGTCCAGTCCAGCCACGTCAGCAGATGCGAACGGCGATGACGCCGCGGACAGTGCCGGCCAGGGTGTCGGCGAGGCTGCGCTCACGCGGGTCGGCCGGGCCGGTCACCGTGACGACTCCGTCGCGGACGTCGACCTGCCAGCCCGGGTTCTCGGCCTGGATGATCTCGCGAACCTCGCCGCGGATCCGGTCGTCCCGGCCCGCCAGCAGGTGGATGACGTCGCTGCGGCTGATCATGCCGATGACGCGGCCGTGGTCCAGCACCGGCAGGCTCTTCACCATCGTCGACCACATCAGATCGATCGCGACCTCCAGCTCGTCGTCGGCGTCGACGGTGGCCACCAGGTGGCTCATCACATCGGCGATCCGGCGTGCCGGCGTGTCCGTGGTCGTCCGGACGGTGGCCTTCGGGACGCGGTCGTCCAGCAGGCCCTCCTCCTGGACGAGGTCCGCCTCGCTGACGATCCCGACCAGGACGCCGGCCGTATCGAGGACCGGCATGGCGGTGATCTTCCGATCGTCGAGGAGCCGGAGCGCCAGGCCGATCGGTGTCTGCGCCGTCACGGTGACCGCAGGTGTGGTCATCAGGTCGCGGATCAACATCGTCATCACCTCGTTCTGCCGACGGTTCCCAGTCGGCGGGAGCTGTCTCACTGCAGAGTCGTACTGCGTGCCGTGCCGGAAGAGGCCTCGAAGACGCAGAAGCGGTTGGGGGAGGGAAGCAGGCGGATCATGTCAGTGCGGCCGACCGTTCCGACCACTCGATCGTTCTCGACGACCGGCAGGTACTCCAGCATCGTCGACCGCATCAGGTCGATCGCCAGGTCGACCGTGTCGTCTGGACTGACGGTCACGACGTGATGGGTCATCGCGTCGGCGACCCGTCGCGAGGGCGTCGTACCGGAGATGTGTCCGGCTGAAGCCAGGACCCGGTTGTCGACCAGAGCCCCGTCCTGGACCAGAGCTGTCTCGCTGAGGACCCCGATCAGAGCGCCGCGGTCGTCGACGACGGGAAGCGAACTGATCTGCTCCTCCCGCATCAGCAACAAGGCCGTCTCGGTCGAGGACTGTGTCGTCACCGTCACCGCCGGGGTGGTCATGACCTCGCGGATCCGCATCGTCCTCACCTCTTCGACTCGGGGTTGTCATGGTTGTGCCTCCACCCTCGCGACTCGGACGCTGCCGCGCTGGTGCCTTTCGTCCTGGCTGTTGCAGTCGTCGGTCCCGTGTATCCGACCCGTCCGGAATCTTGTCCCGGTCGGCTGGGACTTTCGGCCCTGCCACGAGCAGCGGCAGACAGGCATGGTGTAGGCAGGGGAGGAGTTCGCGATGAGCGTCGGCCGGAGCAGGTCTGGGGAGCCGTGGGTGCTGATGCGGGCGCGCCGGCTCGGGTACGGGCGCAACCCGTTACGCCGCCGCGTGGACCGGATCGAGTCGGCGATCGTGTTCGGTGCCGTGCTCGCCGCCCTGTTGATGATTCCGATCGCTGCCGCTACGGGCACCGCCGTACGGAACGCGAGTGAGCAGGCCGCGGCACAGCGTCGCGCCGTTCTCACCCAGGTACAGGCACGGACGTTGGAGGACACCGCGTCGGCCCCCGACGCGTCCGGACAGGTCGATACCACGGTCCGAGTGACGTGGATCGATCCGGCCGGCCGGCCCCGCGAGGGTCGGGCGAGCGTTGCGTTCGGGACGAAGAAGGACGCCGAGGTGATCGTCTGGCTCGACAGTTCGGGTGCGGTCACCGTCCCGCCGCGGGCCGCCGGAGACAGTGCGGCGTTGGGTGACGTGGTCGGATTGAGTCTGGCGATGACGTCGTGGCTGCTGATCACGGGCCTGGCGCGGCTGTCCGTCGTACCACTGAACCGGCGCCGGATGCGGGCCTGGGAACGCGAGTGGGAGATCGTCGCCCCCCGCTGGCGCCACCGCCAAGGCTAGTTCGCGCGACGCGACCTGTGGATGGAATCGAGCTGTTATGACGACTACGCACACCCCCAAGGACAAGGGGCAGGACAGTTCGGCCCGCCACGATGGCCGGCCGCGGGGACACATCGGCTGGATCGTGGCTGGTTCGTTGGTCGTGGGATTGGTGGCCGCTTTGCTGCTCGTTGCCGCCCCGTTCATCTCGGCAGGGGACAGCGAGGTTGTCGGCGCGGTCCTGTGCGGATTCGCGCTGGGCTGGGCGCTGCTCGCCGTACTCTCGGTGCGGTTCACCGATCAGCCACAGCGGTGGGCGGTGGTTCCTGCGCTCTTCATGGGAATAGGCGGTCTTCTCCTGGTGGTGTTCGGCTCCGGGGTGGACGAGGTGCTCAAATGGGTGTGGCCTCCTGCCCTGCTGGCGTTGGTGATCTGGATGGCTGTCCGCGTCCATCGTCAGTTGCGCAGCCGGAGCGGACGATGGCTGCTTTACCCGGTGATCGCGCTGCTGGGTCTCGCTTCGATCGGCGGTGGCTACGAGACCGTGCGTGAAGCGGCGGATGCCAAGGCTTATCCGATGGCTGGTCAGTTGATCGATGTCGGCGGACACAGCCTGCATCTGAACTGCACCGGCTCGGGCAGTCCCACCGTCGTACTCGAACCCGGCGGAGGCGAGATGTCTTCGAATCTTGGGTGGATCACGCCGGCCGTAGCCGGCAAGACCCGGGTTTGCGTGTACGACCGGGCAGGTCGCGGGTGGAGCGAGCCCGCTGACGCCCCCCAGGACAGCGCGCAGATCGCGACCGACCTTCACACCTTGCTGCAGCGCGGAAACGTTCCAGGACCCTATGTGCTGGCCGGCCACTCCTTCGGCGGCCTCTACGTACGCACGTTCGCCGCCCGCTACCCCGACGAGGTGGCCGGCATGGTGCTCGTGGACTCCACCGCCTCGAAATCGGCGGCAGCATCGCCCGGCGATCCAGGCTCCTCCGACATCCTGGGCCGTGCCTCCGCACTGGTTTCGAGCTCGGCTCGAGTTGGTCTGGGCCGCCTGTTCAGTCAGTTCTCGTTCGGCAGCCTGCCGCCGCGGTCCCGGGACGAGGTACGCGCCACCGGCGCGACGGCCGGCAATCTCCGTAGCACGATCGATGAGTACGTTCAGGCGAACGCGTCGATGGAGCAATCCGCAGCTCTCCGAGATTTCGCCGACAAGCCTTTGGTCGTCCTGACGGCCGGCAGCGGAAATGATGCGGCTTGGCAAGCGAAGCAGAAAGACATGGCCGCTTTGTCTACCAACAGCGCGCATCGCGTCATCAACGGCGCCACCCACGAGGCGCTGATTGCGGAGCAGGAATACGCAGCCGCCACAACCCAAGCGATCATCGACGTGGTCTCCTCGGTCCAGAGCGGAGCCCCGCTGGTCAAGTGAGATAGCGCTGGGTGGTGGACAGTTCCAGTGCGAAGGAACATGCTGAGGCTTGAGCGGTCGCATCTTGTGTTTGGGGACCGGAGGGGGTTGCCGACCTATGTCCGCTCGGGGGGCGGGGTTTGAGATGGACACTGGCACGGATCGCTCCAGCAGCACGCTGAATGCGAGGAAGATCGCCACACTGACGGGTTGGTTGATGGTGGTCACCTTCGTCGCCTCGATCCCGGCGTACTTCATCCTCTACGCGCCGGTGCGGGATCACCCCGACTACATCACCGGAGCCGGTGCCGACCCCACCTCGAGCGTGGCGTTGGGCGCGACCCTCGAACTCATCGTCATCATCGCCAACATCGGCACCGCCGTTGTGCCGTACGCGATCTACCGGCGATACAGCGAAAGCCTCGCTCTGGGCTATGTCGCAGCGCGTCTCGTCGAGGCCACCTTCATCGCCATCGGTATCGTCAGCATGCTCACATTCCTGTTGATGCGGCAGGACGGCACGGCCGGCACAGACGCCGCTCTCGGCCAGGCTTTCGTCGCGATTTACGATCGGGCATTCCTGATCGGGCCAGGCTTCTGCGCCGGCATCGCGAACGGAATAATCCTCGGCTACCTGATGTATCGGTCTGGTTTGGTGCCACGAGGCATGACGATGTTGGGGCTCGTCGGAGGTCCGCTGATCGTCATCTCGGGGATCCTGGTCATGTTCGATGTCATCGAGCGTGGAGGTACGGTGCAGGGCGTCGCGACGATTCCGGAGTTCTTCTGGGAGTTGTCGTTCGGTGTCTACCTCATCGTCAAGGGATTCAAGCCCTCTCCGATTCTGGCTGGGCTGGACAGCGGAGCTGTCGCCCGCAGTGAGAATTCGTAGCCGGCCGCCGCGAGCCAGAGGGGGGACCTCATGAAGCGCAAGCAGGTGATGATCCAGCGGCCGAAGCGCCGACGCCCGCCGGAGACGCTCGACCTCCGTACGCCGTCCGGCCGCATCCTGCCGTTCTGACGTCGTTTGCCCGCGCGGGCTGCGCCGAAGCGGTCAGCTCTCGGCCAGCAGGCGGGCGATGACGTCGGACGTGGACGTGAGCTCACGCCCGAAGGTGATCAGCTCGTCCTCGGTCAACGGCAGGAGCAACGGCGGGTAGGGCCACGCGGTGTCAGACTCCGGGCTGTCGATCTGGCCAGTAGCCGCTTCCGCCGCGCGCCGTCGGCCGAAGAGACGCCAGGAGCGGGCCGGGCGTTGCGGATCGCGCTGGGCGTCGGCGAAGTCGGGGCGCGCCCACACCTGGAAGAACCACGGCACGCCGAACAGGAAAGGTGTCATCTCCGTCACCGCCAGGAGCTCTGCCGCCGCACTTGCGCAGGCGACCTCGGGAACGTCATCCCGTCCCACGATCCCCGCTTTCGGCACGCGCCCGGCAGTGCGTTCGGACCCGAACCCCAGGGCCGAAGGTCCCCACCCCGACCGCTCAGCCTTTCAGCGACTGCACGAACGCATTGGGTGACGAGGCCGGCACACGATGTCTTGTCGGAAGGTCCTCCGGCCTGGCTACGCTTGGGTAGTAGTGATCGGTGGGTACCCCAGTCAGATGACCACCGCCACCCAGCAGCTTGCGCCTGCTCTCGAAATCGATGCTCGCCTCACCCAGATCGAGCGCAGCCTGAACCTGCTGCTCAACATCACGCCGGTCAATGCGGCAGACGCATGGGCGGACTTCGAACGGGGCGACTTCGGGACGACCCCCACTCTCCGCCTCAGACCGCTGGAATTCGAGCCGGACATGGTACGACGTGACCTCTACGGCCTCGAGATCGAGAACGTCACCGACCCTGCGCTGCACACACTCTTCCGGGTGAAGCGAGACGAGATAGCCCGGCAGATCACAGCCTTGGAGGATCGCGACACCTCACGCTTCGTGTACGGGTCGCTGCAACTGTACGGCGGGATCGCCCCGCCCCTCGCGTCCGCCGCGGAGCAGCTGCTGGAGACCATCCCAGCCCAAGCTCCCAGCCCCCACAGTGTCACGGCCGGCGCGTTCGCGGACGCGGCTCGGGCGGAGTTCGATCGCTATCGCGCGGTGTATCCGGACTTCCCGGTGCAGATCGAGGTGCGTGACGACATCTCCGAGCTGATGGTGTCGTTCGGTCGGCTGCTCATCCCCGAGACCGCCAATATCAGGACGGACCGCGTCGAACCCTTGCTGCACCACGAGGTCGGCACCCACGTCGTCACCTACCAGAACGGCGCCCGGCAACCCCTGACGCTGCTGACGACCGGACTCCCCGGCTACGACGAGACCCAAGAGGGCCTCGCCGTGCTCGCCGAGTACCTGACCGGCGGACTGGACCCGCGGCGTCTCCGCGTGCTCGCGGCAAGGGTTGTTGCCATCGACAACATGCTCGACGGCGCGGAGTTCCTGGAGATCTTCGAGTCGTTGCGGACCGACCATCGGATACCCACGAGGACCGCTTGGTCGATCGCCATCCGGGTCGTCGTCGGGGGCGGTTCTGTGAAGGATGCGATCTACCTCCGTGGCATCACCCGCATCCTCGAAACCCTCGCAGAGGGCAGCAGCCTCGACGTCCTCTTCGTCGGCAAGTTCGCGTTGGACCACGTCCCACTGATCCAGGACCTGCTCGATCGCGAGGTGCTCGAAGCACCATGGATCCGTCCACGCTGGCTGGACGCGCCCGGCGCTCAGGAGCGCCTCGAGAGACTGCGCGCGGGTGCGTCGGTCGCGGACCTGTACGAAGGAGATGTGTCGGAATGAGGCTTGCCTTCTTCGTCAACGACGTTGCCACCGAGATCGACGAGTACACGACCACGCGGTTGGCGCGGGCCGCAGTCCAGGGCGGCCACGAGGTTTGGTACGTCGGGGTCGGAGACGTCGACCTCGGAGACAGCGATGGGCAACTGTCGGCCCGGGCTCGTGCCGTGGAGTTCGAGAAGGACGACACTCTCGAGACCTTCATGCAGCGCATCAAGGAGCGCGACGCCGAGCGGATCGTCATGGACGACCTCGATGCGTTGTTCCTGCGTAACGAGTCGATCGACGATCTGCAGGAGCGGCCGTGGGCAAGTCCACTGGGTGTGGTGTTCGGCCAGATGCTCAAGGCTCGAGGCGTCACGGTGGTGAACGACCCGATGTCCCTGACGCGCGCAACAAGCAAGCTCTACCTGGAGGAGTTCCCCGAGAAGATCCGGCCCCGATCGCTGGTGACGCGCGACCCGGAGGCAATCGAACGGTTCGTCGGCAAGGTCGGCCACTGCGTCGTCAAGCCGCTGTACGGAGCCAAAGGCCGGAACGTGTTCATGATCGAGGACCAGGACGAAGCGAACCTCGCCCAGATGACCGAGGCGGTGCTCCAGGACGGCTACGCGATCGTCCAGGAGTTCGTCGACGGCGGCGAGGACGGCGATGCCCGGATCTTCCTGCTCGAGGGACAGATCCTCGAGCGCGACGGGAAGGCGGCCGCCTTCCGGCGGGTGCCCACGGGCAACGACCCGCGGGCCAACATCAGCAAGGGCGGACGCTCGATCCCGCTCGAGATCGGTGACGCCGAACGCGGCATCGTCGAAGCGATGAGCGAGAAGCTCGTCGCCGACGGCATGTACCTCGTCGGCATCGATGTGATCGGTGACAAGGTGGTGGAGATCAACGCCGAGAGCCCGGGAGGGATGCAGAGCGTCGAAAGGCTCTACGACGTCGACGTCTGCCCGACCGTCATCGAGGCACTCGAGCGCCGCGCCGGCTCGAAGCCCTGACCAGCCGGCCCTGTCGATTCGTGGGATTCTCGTTCGTCAGACCGGACGGAGCCCATCGTTCGAGCGAGGAGTGTTGCGATGATCGTCGAGACCGTGTTCCCCATCGTGGTCAGTGCGGATCTGCCGCGGCTGTTGACGTTCTACACCGAGGTTCTCGGCTGGGAGCAGGTGTATCAGTTTCCTCCCGACGGTGCACCGGCGTACGTCAGTCTGCGGTTCGGTGCGGCTGCGCTGGGGCTTGGGCATGATCCGGCGTACACGCGAGCCACTGGTACTGCGGCGATCTCGCTGTGGTTGTACGTCGACGACTGTGATGCCGCGGTCGAGCAGATCCGGGCGGCCGGCGGGAGAATCACTCAAGAGCCTGCCGACCAGCCGTGGGGCGAGCGGGAAGCCCGTGTCGAAGATCCCGACGGCAACCTCCTCATACTCGGCCAGCGCGCCGCCACCTGACCAAGCAGTTGGTCTCGGCGGGCGTGTGCCAGGGTGACCGGCATGGATGAGCGGACGACGACGCAGACGCATCCGGGTGAGCCGCGGTTGCCGGCTGCCGTCGGGGTGGTGGCGGCCATCGGGTTGTACGCCCTTCTGCCCAGTGCGTTGCAGATCGGGCCACGGTTCGTGGTCCCGGGGCTGGAGTTGCTGTTGTTCATCCCGTTGGTCCTGGCGAATCCGCGCCGGATGAGCAAGCAGAACCGGGTGCTGAGGCGACTGTCGATCGGCCTCGTGTTGCTGATCGCGTTGTCCAACACGACCGCCCTCGTGCTGCTGATCCGATCGCTGGTCGCCGGAGACGCGGAGGCGGGTGGTCAGTTGCTGGCGGCCGCTGGGCAGGTGTGGCTCACGAACGTTCTCGTGTTCGCGCTCGCGTATTGGGAGCTTGACAGGGGCGGTCCGGTCACCCGCTTCCGGGTCGCGCGGCCGCGACTGCCCAACGCTGACTTCCGGTTCCCGCAGGACGAGGACCACGACGCGATCAGTGAGGTGGCGCAGCGGTCCTCGGCCAAGTCCGGCTGGGCGCCGGGGTTCATCGACTACCTCTACGTGTCCGTCACCAACTCCTCGGCCTTCAGCCCGACCGACACCATGCCACTGTCCGTCCGGGCCAAGCTCTTGATGGCTGTCGAATCGGTCTCGGCCCTGATGATCTCGGTCCTCGTCGTCTCGTTCGCCGTCGGCCTCCTCGGCCGCTGACCGACCAGCCCGGTTCGTCAGTGGCCCGGGAGAACGCGGGAGGTAGGTGGCGGGTGGTCAACGCTGCTGAGATCGGCGAGACTTGCCAGTTGAGCGGCAGGACATCGATATGGGCGTCTCCAGCGGTGGTCCCGGAACGGGGCTTCTAGACCGGCGCGTCGAGCGCGGGGCAGTGGATCAGGTGCTCGACCGGGCACGGGCCGGCAACAGCGCCGTGCTGGTCGTGCGCGGCGAGCCCGGGATCGGCAAGACGGTCGTGCTGGATTATGCGGCGCGCCGGGCGTCGGCATCGGATCTGCGGGTGGTCCGGGCGTCGGGCATCGAGTCGGAGCTGGAGCTCGCGTACGCCGCGCTCCACCAGTTGTGCGTGCCGTTCCTCGACCGCCGGCTGGAGCAGCTGCCGAGGCCGCAGCGTGACGCGTTGGCGGTCGCCTTCGGGCTGCGCGAAGGGCCGGCACCGGATCGTTTTCTGGTCGGCCTGGCCCTTTTGAGCCTGCTGGCCGCGGCGGCGGAGGATCATCCGCTGGCCTGTGTGGTGGACGACGCACAGTGGCTCGATCGCGCCTCGGTGCAGTGTCTGGTGTTTGCGGCGCGGCGGTTGCTGGCCGAGCCGATCGCGCTGATCTTCGGCGTACGCGGGCCCGGCGGTGACCCTGAGCTGGCCGCCCTGCCCGGACTGACCGTGAGCGGGCTCGGTAGTTCCGACGCGGCCACCCTGCTGGCGTCGGCGGTCGGCGGGCGGCTCGATGCGGAGGTGCGGGACCGGATCGTCGCGGAGACACACGGCAACCCGCTCGCCTTGCTGCAGTTGCCCCGCGGTCTGGGACCGGCCCAGCTGGCCGGCGGTTTCTGGCTTCCCGACTCGCGGCCCCTGACCAGCCGCATCGAGGACAGCTTTCACCGGCAGTTCCAGGCGCTGCCGCCCGAGACACAGCGGTTGCTGCTGACCGCCGCGGCCGATCCGACCGGCTCCATGACCTTGTTGTGGCGCGCGGAGGAGTTGCAGGGCATCCCAGCTGACGCCGTCGTTCCTGCTCAGGCCGCAGGACTCGTGGAGCTCGGAGCCCAAGTCCACTTCGCCCACCCCCTCGTCCGCTCCGCGATCTACCAGGAGGCCTCGGCCGGTGACCGACGGGAGGCGCACCGAGTACTGGCTGAGGCCACCGACCCTGAGACTGATCCCGACCGGCGGGCCTGGCATCGCGCCCACGCGACAGTGGGGCCGGACGCGGAGGTGGCAGACGAGCTCGAACGCTCGGCCGGCCGGGCCCAGGCGCGTGGTGGACTGGCGGCGGCAGCCGCATTCCTCGAGCGCGCGGCGATGCTGACACCGGACCTGGCGCAACGGACCGAACGAACTCTGGCCGCAGCTCAAGCGAAGGTCCAGGCAGGCGCGTTCGAGGCGGCGGGGCAGCTGCTGGGTTTGGCCGAGGCCGCGCCGCTCGACGAGGTCCAGCGTGCTCGCGTCGATCTCCTGCGAGCTCAGCTCGCGTTCGCGGCCAGCAGAGGCAGCGAAGCCCCGCTGCTGCTGATGAGTGCCGCCAAACGGCTCGAGACGATTGATGCCAGTCTGGCGTGCGAGACCTACCTGGACGCGTTGAATGCCGCACTGTTCGCCGGCCGCCTGGCCAGTCCCGGCGGTTGGCCGCAGGATGTGTCACAGGCTGCACGTGCGGCGCCGCGGCCGTCGCACGCGCCACGCGCATCCGATGTTCTGCTGGACGGCCTTGCCGCGAATTTCTCCGAGGGCCGCGCCGCGGGACTGCCGGTACTCCGGCGCGCGCTGAGCGCCTTCGACCACGACACGTCGCCGGAAGAGGATCTTCGGTGGCTGTGGCTGGCCTGTATCGCTGCGGTCAACTTGTGGGATGACGACAGGTGGGACAGCTTCTCCAGCCGGCATCTCCGGCTCGCCCGGGATGCCGGCGCTCTCAGTGAGCTCCCGCTCGCCTTGATCCAACGCTCCTACGTGCTCCTCTTCGCCGGCGAGCTAGCGGCCGCGGCCTCACTGGTCGACGAGGTGCAGATTGTGACGGAGGCGACGGGAAGCCGTCTCGCGCCGTACGGCGATCTGGCTCTCGCCGCGCTGCGGGGGCGCGAAGCCGGGTTCCCCGAGCTGGCCACCGCGACCAAGGAGGAAGTCGTCCAACGTGGCGAGGGTCTCGGGATCGGCCTCACCGAGTGGGCGACCGCGGTGTTCAACAACGGGCTCGGCCACTATCAGGACGCGTTGGCGGCGGCCGAAACGGCCACCGAGTACCTCGCTGAGGTCAGCGTCACCGTGAACTGGGGTCTCGTCGAGCTGGTCGAGGCCGCCGTACGCTGCGGGTTGCCCGAGCGCGCCGCGGACGCCGTACGGCGACTGTCGGAGTCGACCAGTAACAGTGGCAGCGATTGGGGGCTCGGGGTCGAAGCGCGTTCACGGGCACTGGTGAGCGAGGGGGAGGCTGCTGATCGCCTGTATCACGAGGCGATCGAGCGGCTTGGGCGCACTCGCGTGCGTGCGGAGCTGGCGCGAGCGTATCTCGTCTACGGCGAGTGGCTACGGCGCGAGAATCGCCGCGGCGACGCGCGCGAGCAGCTTCGCGTCGCCCACGAGATGCTCACCGAGATGGGGATGGAGGGTTTCGCGGACCGCGCCCGCCGAGAGCTGCTGGCCACCGGCGAGACCGTTCGCAAGCGCACGGTGGAAACGACGACCGATCTCACGGCTCAGGAGGCCCAGATCGCCAAGCTGGCCCGGAGCGGACAGACCAACCAGGAGATCGGCAGCCAGTTGTTCATCAGCCCTCGCACCGTCGAGTGGCACCTGGGCAACGTCTTCACCAAGCTGGGCATCACCTCCCGCAAGGCCCTCCGCTGACCCGTCCCCCGGGGCAGAACCCGGGACCCTACCGGGGTCTGCGCCGGGGTCGAGACCCGCTGGTGGGCGCGACAGTGGTTGCATGAACGAGACCTGTGACCGGTGTGGACCAGCGGTCCGCGCGGCGGTCTGCGCCGAGCGCGCCGAGAGCGGCGGCGCGCTCTACTTGTGCCGACACTGCGGCAGCCGGCTCTGGTCGGCGCTGTACGCGCGAGGCTGGACCATGTCGCCCGTCAGCATGCATGCCTTCGCCCCACAGACGACCTAGCCGACGCCCGAGCCCGAACCGCCGGGCTCCGGCGCGTGCGAAGTTACGCGTCACGATCGCGGGCGTTCGGTGGCCTACGCTGCTGATAGCGGGCAGACTTCGCAGCTGAGCGGCAGGACATCGATCATGGGCGTGGCTAGCGGTGATCTCGGGACACGGCTGCTAGACCGGTTAGGCGAGCGCGCGGCAATGGATCGGGTCTTCGACCGGGCGCGGGCCGGTGACAGCGCCGTGCTGGTTGTGCGCGGCGAGCCCGGGATCGGTAAGACGGTCCTGATGGATTATGCGATGCGCCGGGCGTCGGCATCGGACTTCCGGGTGGTGCGGGCCTGGGGCGTCGAGTCGGAAATGGAGCTCGCATTCGCCGGGCTGCACCAGTTGTGCGCGCCGATGCTCGGCCGGCTGGAACGGCTGCCGAAGCCGCAGTGGGACGCGCTGGCGGTCGCCTTCGGGATGCGGGAGGGGCAGGCTCCGGATCGTTTCCTGGTCGGCCTGGCTGTGTTGAGCCTGCTGGCCGCGACGGCCGAGGACCAGCCGCTGGCCTGCCTGGTGGATGACGCGCAGTGGCTCGACCGGGCCTCGCTGCAGTGTCTGGTGTTTACGGCACGGCGGCTGCTGGCCGAGCCGATCGCCCTGATCTTCGCCGTACGCGAGCCCGGCGACGATCAAGAACTGGCCAGCCTGCCCGGACTGACCGTGACCGGGCTCCGTAGTGTCGACGCGCGCGCGTTGCTGGCCACGGCCGTCGGCGGGCGGGTGGACGCGGAGGTGCGGGACCGGATAGTCGCGGAGACTCGCGGCAACCCGCTCGCGCTGCTGCAGTTGCCCCGCGGCCTCGGATCGGCCCAGTTGGCCGGTGGGTATTGGCTTCCCGACTCGCGGCCACTGGCCAGCCGGATCGAGGACAGCTTTCACCGGCAGTTCCAGTCGCTGCCGCGCGAGACACAGCGGTTGCTGCTGACTGCCGCGGCCGATCCGACCGGCTCCATGACCTTGTTGTGGCGCGCGGCCGAGCTGCAGGGGATCCCACCCGACGCCGCAGCGGCGGCCGAGGCTGCAGGACTGGTCGAGCTCGGCGCCCGGGTGCATTTCGGCCATCCTCTGGTCCGCTCTGCGCTCTACCAGGCGGCCTCGGCCGGTGACCGGCGGGAGGCGCATCGGGCGCTGGCCGAGGCGACCGATCGTGCGGTGGATCCCGACCGGCGGGCCTGGCATCGGGCCCACGCCGCGGTAGGACCTGACGAGGAGGTGGCGGCCGAGCTGGACAGTTCGGCCGTGCGGGCCCAGGCGCGGGGTGGACTGGCGGCGGCGGCCGCGTTCCTCGAGCGCGCGGCGGTGCTGACCCCGGATCCGGCGCGGCGCGCCGCGCGCGCCCTGGCCGCGGCCCAGGCCAAGATCCAGGCCGGTGCGTTCGATTCCGCGGTGAAGCTGCTGGGGATGGCCGAGGCCGCACCGCTGGACGAACTCCAGCGTGCTCGCGTCGATCTCCTGCGGGCTCAGCTCGCCTTCGCCGCAAACCGGGGCAGCGACGCCCCGCCACTGCTGTTGAGGGCCGCCAAACGGCTCGAGCCCATCGATGCCGATCTGGCCCGTGAGACCTACCTGGACGCGCTGAACGCCGCACTGTTCGCCGGCGGGCTGGCAGTTCCGGGCGCGGGGCCGCAGGAGGCGGCCGCGGCGGCCCGTGCGGCGCCACGGCCGTCGCACCCGCCCCGCGCATCAGATCTGCTCCTGGACGGCCTGGCCGCGAACTTCAGCGAGGGATACGCGGCAGGACTGCCCCTCCTCCGGCGCGCGCTGAGGGCCTTCGACCGAGAGACGTCGGCGGCAGAGGATCTTCGGTGGCTGTTCCTGGCCTGTACCGCTGCCATCCACCAGCGGGACGACGCCAGGTGGGACACGCTGTCCGCCCGACACGTCCGGCTGACCCGGGAAGCCGGCGCGCTGAGCGAGATTCCCATCGCCCTGACCCAACGCGCCTACTGGCTCTTCTTCGCCGGCGAGCTGGCCGCCGCGGCATCCTTGGTCGAGGAAGTGCAGGTCGTCACCGAGGCAACGGGAAGCCGCCTCGCGCCGTACGGCGCCCTGGGCCTCGCCGCATTGCGGGGTCGCGAGGCCGAGCTTTCCGCGCTGGCCGCCGTCACCAAGGACGAGGTTGTCCAACGTGGCGAGGGTCTCGTGATCGGCCTCACCGATTGGGCGAGCGCCCTGCTCTACAACGGGCTTGGTCACTATCGGAACGCGTTGGCCGCAGCCGAAAAGGCCAGCGCATACCTCTATAACGTGAGCTCTACCGCGATCTGGGGTCTGGTCGAGCTGGTCGAGGCGGCCGCCCGGACCGGGTCGCTCGATATCGGGACCGACGCCATGCGGCGGCTGGTGGAGTCCACCAGTGCCAGCGGCAGCGATTGGGCGCTCGGGGTCGAAGCGCGGTCACGGGCACTGCTGAGCGAAGGGCAGACCGCCGATCGTCTGTACCAGGAGGCGATCGAGCGGCTCGGCCGTACCCGGATGGGTGCGGAGCTGGCGCGGGCGCATCTCGTCTACGGCGAATGGCTCCGGCGCGAAGGTCGCCGTCCCGACGCGCGCGAGCAGCTTCACCTCGCCCACGACATGCTCACCGACATGGGGATGGAAGGTTTCGCCGGCCGCGCCCGCCGAGAACTGCTGACCACCGGGGAAACCGTGCGCAAGCACGTCGCGGACATGCTCACCGATCTCACGGCTCAGGAGGCCCAGATCGCCAAGCTGGCCCGGAGCGGACAGACCAACCAGGAGATCGGCAGCCAGTTGTTCATCAGCCCCCGCACCGTCGAGTGGCACCTGGGCAACGTCTTCACCAAGCTGGGCATCACCTCCCGCAAAAACCTCCGCTGACGCCTGCCCCGGGCACAACCCGGGGCCTGAACCCGGGTCTGCACCGGGGTCGACGCCTCCGGATCGGCGCGACAGTGATGGCATGAACGAGACCTGCGACCGGTGCGGACCCTCCGTCCGCGCGATGTACCGCGCCGAGCGAACCGGCGACCTCTACCTGTGCCATCACTGCGGCAACCGGCTCTGGCCGGCGCTGTGCGCACGAGGCTGGACCATGTGGCGCATCGGCGAGCATGCGCTCGCCCGGCCGGCGAACTAGCCGGCACCGAGCCGCTCGATCACCTCAGGGTGGACACGGGCCCTGGTCGCCCGCGCCTGTCCCCGGGCTCAACCAGGGGAGTCGCCCCGGGGTCGCCCCGGGGACGACGCGCGCCGATCGGCCTGAGGGTAGTCACATCAGCGCACCGCACGGTCGCTCCGGAACTGAACGAGGAACCCATGTCATGAGTACGACAACTGCGAAAGACAGCCCGGAGGCCTACTCCGCCGACCGGGGCGAGGTTGCGTTCGCCGGCCGGCAGGGAGTGCACGACCGCTTGACCGCCGAGCAGCTTGCGCAGCATGCCGCCCGGCTTGCCCGGAAGAACGAAGCTCTCGAGGATTTCGCGGCACTCGTCGCGCACGACCTGAAGTCCTCGCTCCTGTCCGTCCTGAGGAGCGACGAACCGCGCAAGGCCCTGCTGCGGGCGTTGGAGATCGTCGACTCGATCCTCGCGGCGACGCGCGCCGATCGAGCCGATGGCGGCGCAGCTCAGGGAGCCGACTGCGTGCGGCAGGCCGTCGCCGACCTCGGAGACCTTCGCGCTGAGGTCGTCACAACGGTGACCGGCGAGTTCCCGATCCCGCCGGCTGCCCTGCGGATCGTGCTCCGGAACCTGCTGGCGAACGCCGTCGCGGCGGGCGCCGGGCGCATCTTCATCTCGGCGGTCGCTCGTGGGGATCGGCGCGTGCTCGTCGTCGATGACGACGGCGTCGGCCTCGGACCGACCGATCGCTATGCGACCGGTGGTCGCCTTGGCCTTGTCTTGTGCCGTCGCCTGGTCGCCCGGTTCGGAGGAACGCTGGAGCTCAAGCCGCGAGCCGGCGGTGGAACGCGCGCCGTACTCGTCCTCAACGGAGCTGACCGATGATCCGCGTCCTCCTCGTCGACGACCACGAGCTCTTCCGTACGTCGCTGCGCGTGCGACTCGAGCACGAAGACGGGATCGTGCCCGTCGGCGAAGCCGGTACCGCTGAGCAGGCGGTCCTCAAGGCGCGTGCGTTGCGGCCCGACGTGGTCTTGCTCGACCTGGTCCTGCCACGGACGAACGGCGTCGACGTCATTCCGCAGCTGCTGAGAGTGACCCCGGCGCCGAAGGTCCTGGTCGTTTCGTCGCACACCCAACCGACGTCGGTACGGCAGGCGATCACCGCGGGTGCGCGTGGCTACGTGCCCAAGCGAGCGTCTGACACCGAGTTGATCGAGGCGATCCGCCAGGTCGCGGCCGGCGAGCGCTATGTCGATCCCGAGCTGGGGGCGCAACTCGTCGTCGCGGACGGACAGCCGGCGCTCGAACCGATCAGCGATCGGGAGCGCGACGTTCTCCATCTGCTCGCGCTCGGCTACACGAACCACGAGATCAGCAAGAAGCTCTACATCTCGCGGCGAACGGTCGATACGCACCGCGCACACATCATGCGGAAGCTCAGACTCGACACCCGCGCCGAGCTGGTCCTGTTCGCCCTCGCCAACGGCCTGATCGGCGCGTCGTGATGATCAGCGAGTCCGAGCAGCGTCGACTGGCCGAGATCGAAATGGTGCTGCGCCGCGACGACCCGGCCTTCGTACAACGTTTCGACAAGCGGTCGCCCACACCGAGGAGGCGCCACGTCTGGGTCATCCTCGCGATCCTGGTCGTGTCGGCGGTCGCCGCGGTCGCCGCGGCTCTCGACGGTCCCGGGATGGCAGTCATCGTGGTGACCGTCATCGGCAGCTTCGCTGTCCCATTCGGTCTGTGGCGACGCCGAGCAAAGCCATGAAGGAGGGCGAGATCAGGGGAGGGCCAAGGGCCACCGGCCCACAGAATTAGCTCGGCGCGCCTTCTGAGTAGCCGGCGGACGTCAGCAGGTGGCGCAGGCCGACGACCGCCTCGATCTCCGCGTCCTTGTGGGCGGGATTGTCGAAGAAGCCGGTCTCCGAGCCGATCGTGACCTTGATCTTGCCGTCCTGGTGGCGCTCGACGGTGCCGATGGCCTCCAACAGCGACACCACATCGTGCCACTCGATGTTGTGGCTCACGGGGTGCTGGAAGATCTTCCGAAGGGTGTCACGGTGGTGGCTGGTGAGGTGCTCAGATCCTGGGTTCGACGTCATCGCAGCTCCTCCGGTGGTCAGTGGCCAGCCTACGCCTGCGGCACCTGCGCGGTGTACGTCAGCTCCGGGCGTTGCCGGAGCCGTAGCGGTGACGGAACAGCAGGTACGCCACGCCTCCGGCCAGGAGCGGGAGCCAGTACGAGACGATGCGGTAGAGCAGGGTCGCCGCCAACGCGTCGCCGCCGGGCACGCCCGCGAGAGTGAGCGTCGTGACGAGGCCGGCCTCGACGAAGCCGAGGCCGCCGGGGGTGAACGGCAGGAGCGCCAGGAGCTCGCCCGCGACGTACGCGAGAAGGACGAGCGACGGGTGCGGGTCGGCTCCGACGGCGTGCAGGGCGGCGAGCAGCGCGAAGTAGTCGAACAGGCTGTTGCCGGCGGCCGCCAACAGTGTCGCCTTCCAACGCTTCCCCACCGTGGTGCGAACGAAGTCGCGATCCGCGAGCAACTTCTGCGGAACGTCGGCAACGTGCTTGCGTCGTCTGACGGTCGCGTTGAGGAGCCACTGAACGGCGCGGCCGGCCAGTTCGACGGGCTTGTCGCTGACGAACACCGTCGTACCCACTGCCAGGATCGTCACGAGGACGGCGACGCCGAGGTAGGCCGCCGTCGCCAGGCTGTGGTTGACCGCGGCACCGCCCAGGATCGCCGGTAGCGCCAGCACGGGCAGGGAGAACGTCGTCGCCATCTGCAGGATCGCGGCCGCGCCGTACGCCGTGACGATGTCCTGTGTTTCGGCGATGCCGGCCTTGCGCAACATCGCGGTCGCGGCCGCTGTGGACGTGGCGCCACCGCCCGGCAGTGCGTGGCCGGCTGAGAACCCGGTGAGCTGGGCGGCGGCGACGGGGAACCAGACGCGCGTGCCCAGTGCGATCCGATCGACCTCCCACAGGCACACATAGCTTGTGATCTCGCAGGCGAGCGCGAGGATCGCGAACGGCCAGTCCAGATGTTCGAGCGATCGCCATGAGCCGAAGACCGAAAGCAGGCTCGGGAGCACCAGGTACAGCGACACACCGCCCAGCACGAGATAGACGGCCGGGCGTACCTTCGGCCACCACCCGCCTTTCCCTCCTGCCGGCGGCTGCGGTGCCGCGGACTTGCCAGGGTCCGCGGTCACGTCAACCTCGCGTCCGGTCGAGCGACCTACGTCGCAGGGGCCATCTGCCCGAGCGCTCGGCCCGCCGAACGGAGCTGGAACGCGAAGACGATCTCCATGATGCCCAGCACGAGCAGCCACACGCCGAGGACGACAGCGAGCGTCAGCAGGGAGATCCCCGGCCAGACCAGGACCACTATTCCGGCCGCGATGCTGAGCAGCCCCATCAGTACGGTCCAGCCCCGTCCGTGCATCGTGTCGTCTGTCAGCGCTGTGAAGATCTCGATGGCTCCGTTCACGATCCAGAAGATCCCGAGTATCACGGCCAATGCCGCGATCGTCACCAGCAGGTGACGCAGGGCGTACAAGCCGGCGATGAACGACAGCACACCCAGCAACGCCAGCAACACACGGGCGCCGCCGCTCTCGTTGTCGGCGGCAATGGCCGAGACGAAGTAGAAGATTCCGGCGACGAGCAGCTGGATGCCGAACAGTATTGCGACCACTTTGATCGTGCGGTCCGGCCAGGCCAGGACCACGACCCCGAGGAGCAGCGTGATGATTCCGTAGGCCAGCGGCCAGCCCCAGTGCCGCCCGGCTCCGCGCAGAACTTTCGTCGTGTTGTCAGCGAGCACATCGCTCATTCGAACCCCTCCGATCGGGCACGTAGCGACCAGCGTTTCGAGGCTACTCTCACCGACTCCGGACCGGCAGTAGCCGCGCCATTCCGTCGCGGCAACAGTCGCTTGCCTTCAGTCGAGGGGACGGAGCTCGTCGGCGTACGAGACAGAGACGCGGCTCAGTACGCCGTCCTTGACGGAGTACTGGCCCATCCGCCACAACGGCGGGCTGTACGCGTGCACGGTGACACTGCCATCGCCCAGACCGGTCAGGCGGTGGATGTGATCCGGGCCGAAGCTGTAGACGTCACCCGCGGCCACCTCGGTCTCGATCGAGTCGACCCCGATCGCCAGGTTGTGCTCGACGAGTTTGCCGCGGGCAACTGCCACCGCGCCCGAGGAGACGTCGTGGTCGTGCCAGCCGGTGTCGTTGGCCGGCGTCCAGCAGATCAGCCAGACGTCGACGTTGGCGTCGCGGTGCAGTGAGGCGAAGACGCGTTCGTCGTCGCTGTAGCCGACCTTGTCCTCCCACAGGTGTGGCTGTGCCGCGATCGAGGCCGCGAGCTCGGCCAGTTCGCCCGGGTGCAGGTCCCGGCCGGGAAGGGTCTTCAGTGACAGACAGTCGTTGAGCTCCACGAGCCGGCCGGCCCGGCGTGCGGGAACGCCGGGCATGTCAAAGTCGGGCTGAGCAGTCATTGCATTCTCTCTCGGAGTCGGTACAGGTGCGGTCGTTTGCCTGTCTCGACTATCTCGACCACACGCGCGCCTGCGAATCCGAGAACCAACCGATTCGCCGCGCAGAGTCTGCAGGTCGGCGTAGGATTGCGTCCGCGTTCTTGGGAGCGGGCAATCATGGCGGTGATGACTAAAGCCGAGGCGCTGGCGATCATTCGTCGCGCCTACGGACCTGATGTTGCCGATTCGGTGGCGGATCAGTTGCCGGATCGGATCGACCCCGACAACGACGCGGACGCGGAGTTGCTGCTCGGTCTCGGCCTGACCCGGGACGGGCTGGCCAACGCGCTCGGCGGCGAACTCTGAAGCGACCTCGCCGAAGAGCCGGCGACCCGTGTCACGCGGCGGGCGGTTAGCCAGGTTGGGTCAGGAAGGCGTGGACGTCTGCGGCGAACTCGGTGTGGTGCTGGAAGAGGAATCCGTGCGCGGAGTCGGGGTAGATCTTGATCCGTGCGTGTGGGATGAGGCCCGCCAGCAGGTACGAGTAGTGCGGCAGGATCATCGGGTCGCTGTCGCCGTTCGTGACGAACACGGGGACTTCGATGGCGCTCACCCGTTCGAGCAGGGCGTGGTTGGGAATACCCCAGTCGCAGACGGCGTCGTACTGCGCCAGCCGGGTCGCCCACGTGGTCTGGTCGTCGCGATCGGTGGTGCGGGCCGCCATCCGGCCGAAGGCGTCGATCCCGGCCTGGCGGCTGGTATCGGAGTTGGCGAAGAAGACGCCGAGCACCCCGGCGGGGTTGGGTTGCGGTTGGCCGACGGCGCCGATCACGTCCGGCGCCCAGCCGTGCATACCGGCCGCACCTTGCGGCGCTGACGAGGCAAGGACGAGACGACGTACGGCGCTCGGCCGGATCAGCGTGATCTCCTGCGCCACGAAGCTGCCGAGGGAGAAGCCGACGAGGTCGACCTGCTCGAAGCCCATCGCGTCCACGAACGCCAGCGCGTCTCGCGCCATCTCCGCGACCGTCCGCGGCGTACTCCCGCCGGACGCACCGACACCAGTGTTGTCAAAGGCAACAACTCGCCGGTCGGCCGCGAGTGCGTCGACCAGCGCGGGATCCCAGTTGTCGAGGTTGCCCCGGAAGTGCTGCAGCAAGACCAGCGGTACGGCGCTGTCACCGGACTCGCGGTAGGCGTAGTCGATCCCGTTATCCGCCGTGACCCGTTTGGTCGGAGCAGCGACGTACGTGACTGTCACCCTTCTTCCTCCTTCACCCCCCAGGAAGCACCTACAGCATCACCCGAACACGTGAGGCCGACCAGTACCAATCACTGGTGGGATTTGAGGTCTGCGATCTGGGCGCGGGCGGCGAGGACGAGCTCCTCGTTGGTGTTGGCGTGGCCGCCCAGGCCCCAGCCGCCGGGTACGGCTTCGGTGAGCAGGACCCAGGTCCGGTCGGTGAGGCCGGGGTCGCCGGCGGCGGTGGCGACGATCCGAGTCAGTTGTTCGACGACGGCCAACTGCTTGTCCCGGTCGAGGGCGCCGGCGTTGGTGAGGACCTGGACACGGACGTACGTGCTGTCGCCGTCGACGTTGGACAGGCTGTCGGCGGGTAGCTCATGGACGAACGCGGCAGTGTTGCGTCGGAACATCGGGATGTCCGGGACCTGCTCGATCGTCATGACGGCGGTAGCGAGGTCGACGGCGAGCTGGTGACGGTCGCCGAAGGTCCCGGCCACGGCGTACACGTCAATCATCGGCACGATGGACTCCTTCCGCCGCGGTGCGGATGAGCTGGGCCACCTCGTCCGGGTGGGAGATCATCGGGAGGTGGCCGGACGCGACCTCGATGGTGGTCGCGCCCATCCGGCCGGCGAACTGGCGTTCGGCCTCGGGCGGGATGGCTTGGTCCTCGGCCGCGACCGCGTACCAAGTCGGCAGTGACTTCCACGCCGGTACGTCGATCACGTCGGTGAACGTGGATCCGGCGAGCGGCTGCTGTACGGCGTACAACACCCTGGCCTGGACCGGGTCGACACCGGACGCGAAGTGGTTGACGAAGTCGTCCTCGGACAGCCAGGCGAACCCCTGCTTGTCGGTGAACAGGTGGACCAGCGCGGGTGTCGTGGGTCCCTGCGACAGCAGGGCGCCCAGGGATTCACCGTTGTCCAGGGCGAACGCCGCGACGTAGACGAGGCCGGTCGCGTTCGGGGCGTCGGTTCCGAGGGCGGTGATGACCTGTCCGCCGTACGAGTGCCCGGCGACGATCGTGTCGCCGTCCTGCAGTTCGAGCACGTGCCGCAGCCGGGCGACGTCGTCGGCCAGCGACGTCAACGGGAACTGCGGTGCGGTCACGTGGTAGCCGTCGGCCTGCAGCCGTTCGATGACACCGCTCCAGCAGGAGCCATCGGCCCACGCGCCATGCACGAGAACGATGTTGGGTCGTGCGTTCATTTCGGTACGTCCTTTCGGGAAGTGCGTGCTTCCGTCATGCTCGCCAGCCGGATGGCAGCGCGGGTATCCGCATGTTGACTGCACTCGGCTCAGAGGGTGTGCAAGAAGTCGAGGAGCGCCTGGTTGACCTGGTCGGCGTGGGTCCAGATGAGCGCGTGCGGGCCTTCGGGTACGACGACGTGCCGGGCGCGGGGGAGGAGGCCGGAGAGCCGGTCACCGGTCGCCTCGGGCGGCATGATCCGGTCCCGGTCGCCCTGGACGACGAGGACCGGAACGGTGATTCGCGCGAGGTCGGCGCGGAAGTCCTCGAGCAAGGCCTCGACGCCGCCGCGCGCGGCCACGGCCGACGCGCCGAGCGCGACGTGAAAGCTGTTCTGCCACGCCTGGTCGCTGACCTGGGTGCCACCGAGCAGATCGATGTTGTAGGACCGGTCGAGGAACGTCTTCGCCGCGGCGGGACGGTCGGCGATGACCTCGCGGGCGAGCTCGTCGAGGATCGCGAGGTCGATGCCGTCGGGGTTGCCTGCGGTCCGAGGCAGGTACGGCGGCAGTGGTGCGAGCAGCGCCACGGCTCGTACTCGCGACTCGCCGTAGGTGCCGAGATACCGCGTCACATCGCCGGTTCCGGAGCAGAAGCCGACCAGGACGGCGTCCTGGAGGTCGAGGGTCTCGACGAGTACGGCGAGATCGGCCGCGAGTGTGTCGAAGCCGTAGCCGACGCTCGGTCTGGTGGACGCGCCGAAGCCACGACGGTCGTAGGTGATGACCCGATACCCGGCAGTGAGGAGTGCGCTCTCTTGCTTCTCCCACGAGCGACCGTCCTGCAGGTAGCCGTGCACCAGCACCACGGGATCTCCATGCCCGTGGTCCTCGTAGCAGATTCGGATGGCACCGGAGTTCTCGCGCCCTACGACCACTTCCATCTCGCCCACTATGCGCGGCTGGACGGGGTGGGGGGCATCCGTATGCTGACTGCAGTTGGGTCACGCGAGGGGTTGAGGTGGCTATCGCTGACGGCGGATTGATCGGGCGGGACAGCGAGCTGTCGCGGTTGTCGCAGCTCGTGGACGCGCCGCCGGCCGCGAGCCAGGTCCAGGTGTTGCTGGGCGAGCCCGGCCTGGGCAAGACGGCTTTGCTGGCCGAGCTGACCCGACGGGCTCGAGCCGCGGGACTACGCGTGCTGAGTGTCACCGGCCGCGTGTCCGAACGTGATCTGGCCTTCGCCGGCCTGCACCAGCTGCTACGGCCGGTGCTTGATCGCGTGCCGGCGCTACCGGACCGGCAGGCCAGGGCATTGCTCGGCGCATTCGCGCTGACCGACGACCCGGTTCTACCCGACGCACTGCTCACCGGGATCGCCGTACTCACGCTGTTGTCCGTTGTCGCCGAGGACACCCCACTGGTCGTTGTCGTCGACGACAGCCAATGGCTGGACCGCGCGTCGCTCGACAGCCTCGCGTTCGCCGCGCGACGCCTGGACACCGAGCCGCTCGTGGTGCTGGTCGCCGCCCGCGGTACGACCGCGCCGCCCGGATTCGACCGGGACTTCCCCGAGCTGGTCCTGCCCGCCTTGAGTACGCCGCAAGCCGGGCAGCTCCTCGACCAGCAGCCGCACTCACCGCACGGCCGAGCGCGCGAGCAGGTGCTCGCCCAATCGGACGGCAACCCGCTCGCGCTGATCGAGCTGTCGAAGGCCATCGCCGCCGATCCGAGTGCAGGCCGGCGCTGGACCGCCGAGCCGCTCCCACTGACCGAGCGACTGACCAGCGTGATCGCCACCCAGTACGCCGTACTGCCACCGTCGGCCCGTACGGCGCTGCTGCTCGCCGCGGTCGCGGACAGCCCGGACGTGGCCGCGCGCATCTCCGGGCTCGACGCCGAGACCCTCGCCCCAGCCGAGCGAGCCGGACTGATCCGCGTCGACGAATCCGGCCCGCAGTTCACGCATCCGCTGGTGCGAGCTGCTGTGTACCACGCCGTACCGTTCGCCGAGCGTGCTGCGGCCCATCTGGGTGTCGCGGACGTACTACGCGACCAGCCCGACCGCCAAGGCTGGCACTTGGCGGCTGCTGCACTCGAACCCGACGAACGGCTCGCGGCCTTGCTGGAGGACACCGCCGCGCAGGCACAGCGGCGAGGCGGCGCCGCAGCCGCGGCGCGAGCGCTGGAGCGGGCCGCCGAGCTCAGTCCCGCCGAAGAGGACCAAGCCCGACGGCTCCTGGCCGCGGCCGGACTCGCCCTGGCAGCCGGTCAGGCGGACTGGGTTCACGACCTCGCTCGCCGGGTTCTTGCGGTGACCGCCGATCCGCAGGTGCGCATCGCCGCCCAGCAGCGGATCGGTTGGGCACTCGTGTGGTCCAACCAGCATGCTGAGGCACTGTCGACGCTGCTGTCTGTCGTCGAGGAGGCATCGCCCCAGCTCCCGCACGTCGCCTGGGATGCGATCGGCTTGGCCGCAACCGTCTCCTATCAATCCGGTGCACCAGGCGACCGGGCTGCGATCGTACGGGCCCTGGAGCGGCTGCCCGAGCCGGTCCCGCCGCCGGCAGATTGGCCGGACGGTCTCGCGGACGAGCAGCGGGTGTGGGTACGCGCGTGCACCGAGCCGCTGATCGCGCACGCGGACGGCGTCGGTCAGCTGCACCGGGTCGCCGCCCGGACAGTGACCGACCTGGCCAAGGTCGGCGCGTCGGCCTGGTTGCTCGACGAGACCGAACTCGCAGTGCGGCTCCTCCGCGAAGCGTTGAGCCGGCTCCGCGCGCCCGGAATGCTGGGACGCAGTGGCGCCGCGCTGTCCGCGCTCCAATGGGCGTGCATCGACAGCGGCCGCTGGGACGAAGCGCTCACAGCTGCCCGGGAAGCGAGCGACGCTGCCGCCGCGTACGGCATGGAGACCGTCGCGGCGACGGCTGATCTCTGCACGGCCTCGATCCTCGCCTTGCGCGGCGACCACGAACAGGTGCAGTCACTGCTGACCAGTGCAGCGACGTACACCGACGAGCGGGAGTATCGGTCGATCGCCGCCCGCGCCCGCCATGCCGCAGGGATGGCGGCGTTCGCGCAGGGCAACTTCCTCCCGGCCTTTGCCCAGCTGCGGCAGCTCTTCGACGCGGCCGGCGAACCCCTGCACCATCACGTTTCCTACTTGGCCATCGGCGATCTCGCCGCCGCCGCTGTTCGGGCCGAGCGTCGGCTCGAGGCGCGGACGCTGATCGAGCGCGCGTTGGTGCCGGTCGAGGAGAGCAGCGGCCCCCGGCTGCACCAGCTCGCGGCGCGCGCCCGCGCCCTCCTGGCCGAACCCGTGGACGCAGAGGCACACTTCGACAAGGCTCTGGCCGATCCAGCGGGGGAGCAGTGGCCGTTCGAGCGGGCCCAGTTGCGGCTCGACTACGGCGAATGGCTGCGCCGGCAGCGACGGATCAACGACGCCAAGCCCGTCCTGGCGACCGCCCTGGAGACGTTCCGCCGACTGGGCGCGGCGCCCTGGACCCGGCGTGTGGAAACGGAGCTGCGCGCCTGTGGCGTAGCCGAGCCGGTCACGCCGACAGCACCCGACGCCCTCGCCGAACTCACCGCACAGCAGCGCGAGATCGTCATCCTCGCCGCCCACGGCCTCACCAACGCAGAGATCGGCGACCGCCTGTTCCTGTCACCGCGCACCGTCGCCTCCCACCTCTACCGCTCGTACCCGAAGCTAGGCATCACCGGTCGCCACCAACTCCACAATCTGACCACCCCGGAGCACTAACGCCGATCGGGTCAGGTGAGGGAGTCGACCGCGGTGTTGATCAGGTCGGCTACGGCCTGGGGCTGCGAGACATAGACCGAGTGGCTGCCGGGGACCTCGCGCACAGTCGCGCCGGCGCGCTCGGCCATGGAGCGCTGGGCGGGTGGCGGGATCATGCGGTCGTCGGCGGCGACCAGGTACCAGGTCGGCTTGCTCCGCCAGCCGGGGTCGGTGACCGAGCCGGCGAGTGCGTCGACGCCCCACGGGACCTGCGAGTCGGCCATGAACGCGGCCTCGTCGGCCGGCAGGTCGCCGGCGAACGAGTCGTGGAACTTCTCTCGGTCGAGGAACAGGTAGCCGTCCCGGGGCGGCAGGATCGGCGGAACCGGTGCTCCCGGCGGCGGGTCGGCGATCAGCGTGTTCACGGACTCACCCTTGTCGGGGGCGAACGCCGCGATGTAGACGAGTCCGGCGACGCGCTCGTCGCTGCCGGTCTCGGTGACGACGACACCGCCGTACGAGTGACCGACGAGGACCACCGGGCCGTCGAGCTCGTCGAGGACCTGCTTGGTCGCGGCCACGTCACCCGCGAGCGATACCGTCGGGTTCTGCACGATCGCGACCCGGTGCCCCTGGGCCCGGAGCCGGTCGTACACACCTCGCCAGCCGGAACCGTCGACGAATCCGCCGTGGATGAGTACGACGGCCGGTCGGGTGCTGGTGTTCATGGTGTTCCTCCTTCATCGGTGGGATCACCGGCGACGCTAGGTGTGGGCCGACGGCCGAGGCATCAGGGATACCCCTCGACCGCGACCCTCGATCCGGTCCGCGACTTGCTGGATGATGACCCTCGTGAGTGAGGTATCTGCGGCCGCCTACGGGTTGTTCGGCCGGGAGGACGCCGTACGCGTGATGAGCGACGTCGTGGACCGGGGTGGAAGTGCGGTTGCTGTCGGCGAGCCCGGTACGGGCAAGAGCAGCCTGCTGAAAGTCGCGGATCAGTTGGCCCAGCGCCGCGGGCGAAGGGTGCTGTCGGTGACACCGACGCAATTCGACCGCGGACTTCCCTTCGCCGGGCTGGCCGAACTGGTCGGCCAGTGTCCGGATGGAGCGGAGCGGGATCTTCCGGGTCCGCAGCGGCGCGCCTTGGCGGTTGCGCTGCAGCGGGTCGAGCCCGACGGCCGGGAGGTCGACGCCTTGGCGGTGCCGCTGGCGGTCCGAAGTCTGCTGACGCACCTGTGTACGTCGGAACCGGTCGCGATCATCATCGACGACCTGCAGTGGCTGGACCAGGCAAGCGTCGGGAGCCTGAGCTTCGCACTCCGCCGCATCTCCGGCGAAGCTGATCGGTTGAGCGTCCTGATCGGAACCCGACCGGATCCGGGCACCGGTGCCGACCTGATCCGGTGCCTGCCGGAGCCGGGACACGAGTTCACGCTGCCGCCGCTCGAGGAGTGGGCGATCGGTCAGCTGCTTCGCAAGCGCCTGGGCACGCGATGGACTCCGCCCCTGTCCGCCGGGGTGGCTCGGGCAAGCGGAGGGAATCCGTTCCTGGCTCTCGAGATCGCGCGGGCCATGCAAGCCGACGTGTCCAGCTGGCGGGGGAGTGCGCAAGCCGGCCACGATCCAGTCCTTCCTGTGCCTCCAGGACTGGTCGACCTTCTCCGCGAGCGCGTCGCGCGACTGCCGCACCATGCACGCGAGGTCCTCTTGCTGGTGTCGGCGGCGGGACGGCTCACCGTGGCGCAGCTGCAACAGTTCGTCGCGGAACACCAACTGCGGTCGGCTCTCGAGGCTGCCAGGGACGCGGATGTCGCGCGTGTCGGCGCCGGGTCGGTCGTTGCCTTCACCCACCCGTTGCTGGCTTCGGCGATGTACGACGCCGCCGCACCGGACGCACGGCGTCGTACGCACGGCGTACTCGCGGAAAGGCTCGAGGATCCGGTCGAGCGCGCCCGCCACCGGTCGAAGTCGATCACCGCCCCCGATGAAGCGGCGGCGGCCGACCTGGAACGCGCAGCCGAAGTCTCCCGGCGCCGTGGCGCCCAGCAATTGGCCGGTGAGTTGCTGGAAGGAGCCGCGCTCGCCACCCCGTCCGATCTGGAGACGGCCCCCGGCTTTCGTCGGTGGCTCCGCGCCGTGGACACGTACATCGACGCCGGCGACATCCTGTCGGCGAGGTCGGCCCTGGACAAAGGGTCGGCGCTGGCCGCTGTCCCGCAGCAGCAAGCCCAGGTACTGGCGCGGCAGGCCAAGCTGGCCGACGACCTCAGAGGGTCTCGGGTCCTCGCCGAGCAGGCGTTCCGGCTGGCACCGCCGGGCGAGGTCCGTGCAGAGATCCTGCAAACGCTCAGCGAGCAACGTCGGATGGAAGGTCACGGGCGCCTCGCGCTGCGGCTGGCCCGGATGGCGATCACCGAGGCGGGTGAGGCCGGCCGGCCGGACATCCAGCTCGTCGCGCTGTACCAGCGACAGTCCATCGAGCAGCTCTGGGGAGTGGGCGATCCGGAGCTGACAGTGCGCGAGATGGAGCGACTGGTCGAGAGCTCGCCACTCGAGCTGTCCCCGGCCGAATGGGCCGGCGCCCGAGCCTTCTACGCGGCCTGGAACGATCACCGAGCCGAACGGGTCGTCCGCGACGCCATCGCGCGCGCCGTCGACGCCGGCCGGTACGGCGATCTGTCCAGTCTCTACATCTGGTTGATTCTGGTCCTGATCCGCGCCTCGAAGGTGCGGGAGGCTCAGGCCGCTCTGGACGAAGCGGATCGTCTGGGTGCCTGGACGACCTTGGGTCTGCAGGAGAACATGGCCCGCATCCTGATCAGCGAATACGCGGGCGACCTCGATGCGGCTCGCGACGTGGCCGAGCGCGCGGCGGCGCGCTCGAGAGCCAGCGGGTTGAGGTATTGGCTGGGTGGCTTTCTGGCACAGCTCGGCTTCGTCGAGACCTCCGCACGCAACTGGAACGCGGCACTCGAACCGCTGCGCGAGCTCGCGGAGATCTTCGCGACCACCAAGCTGGTCGACCTGGAGCAACTGCTGTGGCCCGTCGACCTCGCCGACGCCGCCTTGCAGGTCGGCGCACTGCGGGACGTCGAGACGGCCATTGACTTGCTGCGAAGCCAAGCCGCCGCCGGCAGGCCGGAAGCGGCAGTGGCCGCGGACCGCTGCCAGGCCCTGTTGAGCGCTGCGCGTGGCGACTCCGACGACGCTGTGAATGAGCTCCGCAGGATCGTCGACGACCCGGGATCCGAGTGTCCGTTCGAGGCGGCTCGTTCCCGGCTGGCTCTGGGCCAGGTCTACCGGCGTGCCGGATACAAGCGCCTGGCCGAGGAAACGCTCAGCGCGGCGGCGAGCACGTTCGAGGAGCTGGGCGTCCCGCGCTGGGCAGAACGAGCCAGGGACGAAGCCGGTCGGGTCGGGCTGCATCCCACCACGAACATGCTCACGGCAACGGAGCGCCGCGTCGCCGACCTGGTCGGAGCAGGACACTCCAACCAGGAGACCGCCGCCGAACTCTTCCTGTCCGTCAAGACCGTCGAGGCCAACCTGACCCGGATCTACCGCAAGCTGTCGGTCCGCTCGAGGACAGAGCTGGCTCACCACTTGAACAAAGTCACTTGATGAGGTCGCTCCGCGCATCGTAGGGTCTAACGGAAGTACGGACAGCTTCCATTAGGATTCGCAGCGGAGGAGACAGTGAAATGACAGCGCTCTTTGCACAGATCAGTGACCTGCATCTGGACGGCACCGAACGGGCGACGCGTCGTGCCGTCCGCGTCATGGACTACCTGCGGGCCCTGCCTCGCCCGGTCGACGCTCTGCTCGTCACCGGGGACATCGCCGATCACGGCGAGGAGGCCGAATACGAGGAGGCGGCCCGGATCCTGACCGCGTCCTTCCCGGTGCTGACCTGCCCCGGGAACCACGATGTGCGACCGGCGTACCGCAAGGCTCTGCTGGGCGAGGCGCCGGACGACGGCCCCATCAATCAGGCGCACCACATCGCCGGGACCACCATTCTGATGTGCGACTCGACGATCCCGGGCCGCGACGAGGGACGCCTGGACGCCGAGACCCTCGCGTGGATCGACTCCACTCTCGCCGGACTTCCGCGGGACGCGTCAGCGCTGATCGCGTTCCATCAGCCACCGGTCGAGCTGCACCACCCGCTGCCTGACGCGGGCATGCTCGAACAGCCCGGACAACTGGCCGACCTGCTAGACGCACATCCGCAGGTCGCCGCCGTCATCACCGGCCACGCTCACACCGCGGCGGCGTCGATCTTCGCCACGCGGCCTTTGATCGTGGGCCCGGCGATCACCTGGACCTTGCGGATGCCGTGGGAGGGCGACGAGGCCGCAGACCTCGAGCAGCCACCCGGGCTTGCCTTCCACGTCCTGGACGACAACGCTCGCCTGACCACCCACTACCGGGTCATCCTGTGACACCTAGCTCGGCGGATCGGAGGGCGAACCTGCGGCTGGCGAGGTAGTACAGGCCTCCGCCGACCACGGCGCCGGATAGCCACGAGAAGTCTGTGTTGTGGAGAGCAACTGCGATGGGGCCCTGCATGGCTGGGACCAATCCGTATTGCCAGGTCCAGCCGGCGACCAGGCCCAGCAGTAGGCTGACGAGTGCCCGGACGTTCCAGCGGCCGTACGGCGAGTTGGCCGCATACAGGCCGGGGATGTCCAGGCGACCCCGGCGGAGGATCAGGTAGTCGACCGCGACGATGGCGCTCCATGGGCTGATCCAGACCAGGATCGAGACCATCCAGCTGTCGAAGGCCTGCCCGAAACTGCCGGCGCGCACGAAGACGACCAGTACGGCGGACGCGACCACGCCGGGCAGGAGGGTGACCTTCCACCGCGCGGCCTTGATCCCGATGGAGAGTGCGGCGAGCGAGCACGAGTACAGATTCAGGATGTTGGTCGCGACGGGACCGTGCATGATCAGCAGGAGCACGGGAACGGCCATGACGCCGAAGGCTTCGGTGACGAGAGCGGAGGGATCGCTGCTCGTGCCCGCACTGGCCAGGCAAGCGCCGAGTGCCGCGAGCCAGACGGTTGGGACATACATCCCGAGAGCAGTGGCCCAGAAGACGGATCGGCTGGTCGCCTCGGGCCGGACGAAGCGGCTGTAGTCGGCGGAGTACGGCAGCCAGCTGATTCCCCAGCCGACACCGATAGCGGTCATCAACTGGGTCATAGCCGTCAGCTTGTCGGCCGGCGTGCTCGCGGTGGCCGCGGTCCAGTGCAGGTCCGTCCGGCTGAGCGCGAGTACCGTCATGATCGCCATCACCAGCACCGTCAACGGGACGGTGTACTTCTCGAAGGTGCGGATCGCGTAGAACCCGTACAGTGCAAGGCCGAGCTGGACGATCATGATCGCCGCGGCAACGCCGTACTCGAGACCGGCGCCGCCCCGGATGCCGAGTTTACCGAGTACGGCGAGGACCAGGTCGAGCACGACCCAGGTGTTCACGCCGACCCACGCCATCGTCAGCAGGCATTGGATCAGGCCCGGTACGACGGCACCGTAGCGTCCGAACGGCGCCCGGCCGAGCACCATCTGGTTGACGGCGGTCCGGTGACCGATGACGTTCAGCAGGCCGAACAGTCCGCAGCCAAGGACATTGCCGATGGCAACGATGAGGACGGTCTCCAGCAGGCTCAGGCCGAGGGTGATGCCGAGCGCGCCGAGGACCCAGTTGATCGGAGCCAGGTTGGCGCCGGCCCAGATCCAGAACTGCTCACGGGGACTGGAGTCCCGGTCGGCAGGCGGGATCGGGTCCACGCCGTGCGCGTCGAACGGCACTGCCTCGGGTGCGGGGGTGGTCATGGCGGCCTCCAGTGGATCGAGTTGGCTCAGAAAACCAGCCGTGACCACGTCGGGGCAGTGGGTAGATGTCTAGTGAATCCGGGCTCCCACTGGATATGTTCACACCATGCTGAGTCTGGCGGCGCTTGTCGGCAACCGTGCGCTCGAACTGAAGGTCCTGGTCCCCGGCCCGGCGGGGGCGCTCGACCGCGAGGCCCTGTGGGTGCACAACACCGAGTTGCCCGACCCGTCGCCGTACGTGCGGGCGGGCGAGATCGTCCTCACTAACGGGTTGTGGCAGCACGAGACGTCCGCCGGCGCGTTCGTCGCGAGCGTTCGCCGGGCCGGGGGAGTAGGCATCGTCTTCGGCCTGCGTCAGGAGACACCGGTCACGCCCGACGGGTTGGTCGAGGCCTGCCGGCAGGAGGGTCTGCCGCTGGTGGAGATCTCGATCGAGGTGCCGTTCACCGCGGTGACCGAGGCCGCATCGGCGATCCAGGCCGATCGGCGGCGGGACGCGCTGGTCAGCATGGTTCGGCGCGGCGACGCCTTGGCGTCCGCGATCTCGCGCGGTGCGGGAGCCTCGGGTGTGCTGGCCGTGCTGCGGAAGGAACACGACGTTCCGCTGGTGGTGGTCGACCGGATGGCGCGGCAGCTCGCATCCACCGGCGGCGAGTTGTCGGCCGAGCAGCGGCGAATGGTGGCCGACGGCCTGGCCCGGCACCCGCCGCCGCTCGAGATCGACCTCGGGGCAGACATCGGCCGCGCGACGGTGTTCCTGGTCGGCGCGGTCGGTGACACCGATGCCGCGCTGCTGTGTCTGCGGCCGGTGAGCCGGCTAGGGAGAGCGGAGCAGGAGGCGCTGGACCAGGCCGCGCGCTTCCTCAGCCTGGAGGTCGCCAAACAGCAGGCGATCCAGGCGATCGAGTCGCGGTTCGCCAGCGAGCTGCTCGACATGATCCAGTCCGGGCCGCAGCGGGCGGCCGAGGTCGCCGACCGGCTGCGGGCGTTCGGTGTGGACCCGTCGGCCGAGCTGGTCGTTCTCACGGTCGCCTTCGGCGACGGTGCCGAGTCGACCCTGCCGGGACTTGCCGAGACGGTCGGTGAGTTCTTCCTGTCCCAGAGCCTGGCCGTTGCCGTCGCCGCAGGAAGCCAGGACGTCGTCGCCGTCGTCCAACGTCCCCGACGGGATCTCGGCAAGCTCGCCACCGAGTTGTGCTCCGCGGTCCGGACCCGGTTCGCCGATCGGCGTCCCGTCGTCGGGCTGGGAGACGCGGCCTCGTCGGCGGCGGAGTTGCGGCAGCCGCTGGTGCAATCTCGCGAGGCGTGTCAGGTGCTGCGACGCCGGCGAGGCGGTCCGGCGGTCGCGTCGTTCCGCGAGCTGGGCACTCACCGGCTGCTGCTCGGCCTCCAGGACGCCGCGACGCTGCAGGGGTTCGTGGACGGAGTGCTCGGACCGCTTCGCGAGCACGACAGACTGCGCGACAGCGAGCTGGAGACCACGCTGCGGGCGTTTCTCGCGAACGACGGACAGTTCGCCGCCACCGCGACCGCCCTCTACGTGCACGTCAACACGCTGCGGAACCGGCTGGCGAAGATCACCGAGCTGACCGGTCGCGACGTGGCCCGGACGGAGGACCGGGTCGATCTCTACCTCGCCCTCGAGGCGGGCGACATGGCCAGGTCGCGGTAGCGAGTTACCGCAGTACGTCGATGGCGAGGTCGGTCGGTGCCGCACCGTTGATCACGGTCAGGTCCTGCGGGCAGGCCGACACCACCACGACGCAGTCGAGCTCGACGCGGAACGTGATCGAGTCGCCCGGACGAGTTGCTGCAGGCAACCAATCCAGCGTGTTCCCGGCGCCGATCGGGATCCGCATGAAGACGTTCACCGGTTGCGGTACGACGTCGACGCCGAGCGCATCTCGCAGGTTCCGCGCACACGACGGATGATCCGGTACGCCGAGAGCGGCGTACCGCGCGTCGTCACAGGCCGCGATGAGCAGGTCGTGTACGCCGGGCGACGTGTCTTCGACCAGCGTGAGAATGGGCCGGCGTCGATCGGTCACAAAGGCTTCACCGACGGCCGGGAACAGGCGGCTGACGGCGGCCCTGGTGTGCGAGGCGCTCAGGTGTTCCGCGGTGATGCCGTCCGGCGTCGCGACGTACGCGAAGAGGTCACCGACCTGCGCCCCGGCGAGGTCGACGACGCGAATATGGTCACCGCGCTGGACTTGGACTGCTCGTCCGGTCCGTGCCGGGACGGTGGTGCGCGAGATGGTCTGTGTCATGAGGCAACCCAACCAGGAGGGTTGCCCGGATTCAGTAGAGAATCCTCCAGCGCACGCCCGGTTCTCTGTGGCTGACTCCATCGCGAAGGGGGTCGGTGGATGGTGCAGTTGTCGGCATGGATTTGACAACCACGAGCCTCCACCCCGCCCTGGAACCTGCCGAACTCTCCGGCCTCGCGTTGGCGAACCGGTTCGCCGTGGCACCGATGTCCCGGGTGTCAGCCGCACCCGACGGTGTGCCGACGCCGGAGATGGCCGGCTACTACGCCGAGTTCGCCGAGGGCGGGTTCGGTCTGGTGATCACTGAGGGGATCTACCCGGATTCGTCGTACAGCCAGGGGTATCTGAACCAGCCGGGGCTCAGCACTCCGGAGCAGGTCGCCGGCTGGCGGGAGGTGACCCGCCGGGTGCATGCCGCCGGGCGCCCGATCATCGCGCAGCTGATGCACGCGGGCGCGCTGTCGCAGGGCAACCCGCATCGCACGGAGCGCGTCGGGCCGTCCGCGGTCCGGCCGATCGGCGAGATGCTGACCGAGTACGGCGGCAGCGGACCCTGGCCCACGCCACGCGAACTCGCCTTGGCAGAGATCGAGGAGGTCGTCGCCGGATTCGCCGCGGCGGCCGCGCGAGCACGTGACGCCGGCTTCGACGGAGTCGAGATCCATGGCGCCAACGGGTATCTGCTCGACCAGTTCCTCACCGTCTACACCAACGAGCGCACCGACTCGTACGGCGGCCCTGTCGCGAACCGGATCCGGTTGACCGCCGAGGTCGTGGCTGCCGTCGTGGCCGCGACGCCCTCGGATTTCGTCGTCGGGGTCCGGCTGTCGCAGACCAAGGTGAACGACCTCGACTATCGCTGGCCGGGCGGCGCTCACGACGCCGAGATCATCTTCGCGACCCTGGCCGACACCGGCATCGGCTTCCTGCACATCGCCAGTGAGGGGCGCAACTGGCTCGACACCGCGCGGTTGCAGGGCGGTCACACGATCACCGGACTCGCGCGACGGGTCAGCGGCTTGCCGGTGATCGCGAACGGCGGGATGCACGACCCGGAACAGGCGGATCGGGTGCTGACCGACGGGCACGCCGACCTGCTCTCGCTGGGCCGTGGAGCCCTGGCGAATCCGGACCTGCCGCGGCGCCTGGCCGACGAAGCGGAGCTGACTCGCTTCGATCGCCGGATGCTGGAGCCGGCGGCGACGTTGGCCAACGCGCGCCAGTGGCAGACTGATCAGCCATGACGGAGTCGACGTGGCACGGCGGGGCGGCCGCTGTTGTCACGCTGACCTTCGACGTCGATGCCGAGACGCCGATCCTGGCGGCGGGCCGCCGGTACGCCGATCACCTGATGACGATGTCGCACCAGGCCTACGGGCCGGACGTCGGGGTCCCGCGGATCCTGGAGTTACTGGCGGAGCTCGGCGTACCGGCGACGTTCTTCGTTCCAGGGTGGGTGGCCGAGCAGCGACCGGGGCTGGCGGCAACGATCGTCGAGCGCGGTCACGAGGTCGCCCATCACTCCTACAGTCATCGTGCGCCGACCTCGCTCGGCGCGGCCGAGGAGCGTGCGGACTTCGAGCGGGCGCTGGCGGTGTTCGATGCCCAAGGCATCGAGATCCGTGGGCACCGGGCGGCACTGTGGGAAGCGACGCGGGTCACGCTCGACCTCATTGCCGAGCAAGGGCTCGCCTACGACTCGTCGCTGATGGGTGATGACCGGCCCTACCGGCTCGAGGTCGACGGCGGGACGTTCGTGGAGTTGCCAGTGCACTGGTCGCTGGACGACTGGGAACAGTACGCGTACCTGCCGTCCCCGCAGATCGGATCGGTGATCGAGTCGCCGCGGAAGGTGCTCGAGATGTGGCGGGCGGAGCTGGACGCGATGCGCCAGTACCGCTGCTTGTTCAATCTGTGTATGCATCCGTTCCTGACCGGACGTCCGAGCCGGCTGGTGGCATTGCGCGAACTGATCGAGTACGCCCAGTCGTGCGGCGACGTCGAATTCGCCCGCTGTCGCGACCTCGCTGAAGCGGCAACGGGCGACCCGACGCTGCTGCCTCGACTCCCGCCCACGGTCACGCCGGACCCGGCCACCTATCCCGACTGAGCTCAGTGCGAGACCTTGCGGACGAAGGTGTCCGACGAGGTCAGCGTGCGCCCGGTGGCGTCGACGACCTCGAGTCGTTGCAGTGGGCGTTCGTGCGTGGCGTCGAGGAGAACGGAGTGGGGCTCGCCGTCCTCGAACAGGTGATCCTCACCCCATTGCCGCAGCGCGACGATGAGGCTGAACAGTTCGCGACCCTTCTCGGTCAGCGCGTACTCGTGGTAGGCGCTGCCGTCGGCGGCGGGCACGACCTCCAGGATCCCCGCGCCGACCAGGTCCTTCAGTCGTGACGCGAGGATGTTTCTGGCCAGCCCGAGGCTGCGCTGGAAGTCGCTGAACCGGGTGATCCCGTCGAAGGCGTCGCGAACGAGCAGGAGTGACCAGCGGTCGCCGACGACGTCGACCGCCCTGGCGACCGGACACTCCGCCCCCTCGTGGCTCACGCGTCGTGCCATGTCACTCCCTCGCTGATTCGATCCGCCGACAAGTTTTTCTTCGCAACTGGTTGCAAGTATAAACCAGCCGCTGCTACGGTCCCTCGCATCGGTTTCAAATTGAAACCGATTCAGGCGGGGCGGAACGGAGGAGAGACCATGACCGAGCAGTCTCAGGCCGGTGGGGACACCAGGGTGAGCCCGGTGCGCGTGGCGGTGGTGCAGTTCGAGCCGCACGTCGGAGTGGAGAACCTGAAGGCCAACGCGACCGCCGTGGAAGAGCGGTTGACGGCCGCCGCCGATCACGGCGCGGGGCTCATCGTCCTTCCCGAACTCGCGACCACCGGCTACGTGTTCGAGACCCGCGAGGAGGCGTACGCGCACTCCGAGCCGGTGCCCGGCGGCCGCAGCGTCGACATGTTCACCCGGATCGCCGCCGAGCGGGGCGTCTACATCGTGGGCAACGTCGTCGAACAGGCGAACGGAAGGCTCTACGACACCGCGGTCCTCGTCGGCCCGGACGGCTACATCGGCCGGTACCGCAAGACCCACCTGTGGAACACCGAGAAGCTGTGGTTCACCCCGGGCGACGAGGGGTTCTCGGTGTTCGACACGCGGATCGGCCGGATCGGGCTACTCGTCTGCTGGGACATCTGGTTCCCCGAGACCGCCCGGATCGTCACGCAGCTGGGCGCCGACATCATCTGCATCCCCACCGGCTGGGTCTGGACCCCGCCACCCCTGTACGACGCGAGCGGTGTGTGCATGGCCGCACATCTGACCATCACCGCCGCGCACGCCAACAACGTCTTCATCGCCACCGCGGACCGGATCGGCCAGGAGCGCGGCGCCGGCTTCATGGGCAACTCGCTGATCGCCGGTACGAACGGCTGGCCCGTGGACCGGATCGCCGGACCGGACGAGGACACGATCATCTACGCGGACATCGACCTCACCGCCGCGAGGACCGCCCCGATCTGGAACCAGCTCAACGACCTGCATCGCGACCGCCGTACCGATCTGTACGACCAGATGCTCGGCTATCGCGGCGCTGCGCCGCTGCCGCGGTGACGTGATGACGACGACGGTCGGCCGTCCGGGCAGCACGCTCCGGCGGTACCGGGTCGAGTACGTCGCCGGCGGCGTCGGCGGCATCCTCCTCGTGGTCCTGGTCGCCTGGGTGTTTGCTGCAGGCAACGAACCGGGTGGGCAGGTGTGGGACGGCCGCTACGCCGATGCACGGGGCCTGGCCCTGTGGTTGATCACCTCCATCAGCGAACCGCAGTACTACGCTGTCGCCTCCGCCGGCGCGTGCCTGCTCGTGGGTGGCGCGATCGGGCACCTTGCGGATCGGAAGTCATGGAAATGGCGAGGTTTCGTGCAGGCCTGCGGCACCGGGCTCTGGCCGTGGGCCGCGGGCAGCGCGCTCCTGAGCTTGTTGCTGGGCACCATTGCGTGGGGGTGGACGCTGGAGCCCGGTGTCTGGCAGCCCCTCTTCGTGCCGCTCGTCTCCGTGGCGCCGGCCATGGTCGTGCTCTACGGTCCCGGGCGGATCGTCGGCCTGACGGCGGCCGTTACCGGGGCGCTGTTCGCTCCACCGGCGTCGATCGCCGCGGTCGACCTTGTCTGCAAGCCATTGGGACTGCCTCTGGTCGTCGGCGCAACCAGCGGGATGTGGATCGGCGCCCTGGTGGCGTTCTCTCTCGTCCGATTCCTGCCCTGGATGCCTCCGCCTGGAGCGTGGCGGACAGCCAAGGCAGCTGACCCCGCTCCACGCACCGCTTCCTGGCTGTGGGTCCCACGCCGCGCGCTGGCCGACTTCACCGAAGCGCAGTTCTTCGGCAACGAATGGGCGAGCGCCGCGATGCTCCTCGGGGCCGTCGTCGCCTACGCGATCAGCCCCTCGGCGCTGGTCTACGGCTCGGGTCTCTTCCTGGCTGTCCTTGCCGCACAGGCTGTCACCGCATTGACCGGTGTCCTCATCTGGCGCAGGCGTTGGCATGCCCACGGCTTCTACCCCACGTTCGTACCGGTCGTGTCGGTCGCCCCGGCCACCGTGCTGGCCTTCGGTGGGACGGTTCCAGCCGTCCTCCTGGGCGCCCTGGCCGGCGCACTCGTCGCTCCGCCGGTCGCAGCGGCGATCTCGCGCCGCCTCCCTGCGTCCTTCCATCCCTTCATCGGCAACGTGGCTTCGATGAGCGTCTGTACGGCGGTCATCGTGCCTGTCCTTGGCTTGATCCCTGGAGTCGCTTCATGACCGTCATTCCCAGCATCACCGAGCTCGCGCGCGCCTTGCGCAGCGGCGAGACCTCGGCCACAGACCTGGTCCGCAGAGCGCTGCGCCGGATCCACGAGCTCAACCCGGCTGTGAACGCCTTCGCGCTGATCGACGAGGAAGGTGCCTACAGGTCGGCGCGCATCGTCGACGAAGAGCGTGCAGCCGGCATCGACCGCGGCCCCCTCCACGGCGTACCGGTCGCAGTCAAGGACCTCATCGACATGGACGGGCTCCCGACCACGTGCGGATCGGCAACCTCGTTCGGCGCCACGGCCACGGAGGATGCCGAAGTCGTCAGGCGACTGCGTGACCGCGGTGCCGTCATCGTCGGGAAGACGACGCTGCACGAGTTCGCCTATGGAGCGACTGGTGATCGCTCCGTCCATGGGCCGTCGCGCAACCCGATCGACCCCAGCAGGATGTCCGGCGGCAGCAGCGGTGGGAGCGCCGTGGCCGTCGCCGCCGGAATGGTGCCGCTCGCGATCGGCACGGACACCGCCGGTTCCGTCCGGGTGCCGGCCGCGCTGTGCGGAGTGGTCGGCTTCAAACCCACGTACGACGCGATCTCGACCAAAGGCGTGTATCCGCTGGCACCGAGCCTCGACCATGTCGGCGTGTTCGCGACAACCGTCGAAGACGTGCGCCTCGGATATGACGCCCTCGTCGACCAACCGACGTACGACGCGGAGTGTGGGGGCGAGGTGGTGGTCGGATGGATCTCGCCTCGTGACATCGCGATGACCGACCCACGCGTCGAAGCGCTGGTCCGCGATGTCCTCGACCGCTCCGGGTTCGGTGTCGAGGAAGCGCCACGGTTCCCGCGGGCGCCTGGCGACCAGACCTGGTTCGAAGCATTCACAACGCTGCAGAGCAGCGAGGCCTTCCGCGTGCACGAGCACCACCTGGACGACGACCGCGCGCTCATCGACGCCGAGGTCTTCGCACGACTCCAGGCCGGAGGACGGGTTCAGCCCGGGCGCTACGCCCAGGCTGAACACGCTCGCGACTACTTACGGGCCATCGTGGACGGGATGCTGCGGGACTTCGACATCCTGGCCCTTCCGACGGTGCCGATCGTCGCACCAGAGATAGGGGCCCGCAGCATCCAGGTCGCCGGCAACGACCTCGAGGTGCGGTCGGCCCTGCTCTCGCTCACCAGCCTGTGGAACCTGACCGGGATGCCGGCGATCAGCGTGCCCGCCGGAAACCTCGAAGGTCTGCCGGTGGCGATCCAGCTTCTGGTAGCCCCCGGCAACGAACACAAGCTGTTCGCGGCAGCTCGAGCACTGCAGGCCACCCAAACCACGGCCCAGTCACGCTGAAGAGGAGAGAGCTCATGCCGTCGATCCAGATCGACCTGCCGATCACCATCGACCCAGCCGCCAAGCAAGCCTTGGCCCACCGCGTCGGCGCCATCTACGGAGCAACGATGCAGGTGGCCATGGACCTCCTGACGGTCTCCGTGCACGACCTGGGCGAAGGGGGCGTCTGGCGGTGCCACGAATCCGGCCCACCCACACCGTCGGCCCTCATCATGTGCGACATCCGCCAGGGCCGCCCCGACGAAACCCGGGCACAACTGGCCCAGAGCCTGATCGACCTGTGCGTCGAGATGTTCGACCTGGACCGGCTCTGGACGAAGGTCGAGTTCACCCAGCACGCCGGCAACGAGATGTACCACCCCCACCTCAACGGCTTCAACTCGGACTGGAAGGGCGACGAAAGGCGAAGTCAGGCCCAGGCTGGATGAGGGTTCAGCCGACGTGCGGGCGGTGGCCCGGCTCCTGGCGTGGCGGGCGCTGCTCGCCGCCGGGGATGGTTGGCAGTGGCAGCTGAGAGGCCTGGTACTGCGCCAGGTTGTACTGGCCGGTGGTGTCCGGCAGGGTCGGCGCGTGCTTGGTGTCGCCGAACCGGAACGCACCGGTCAGGTCGCCGACCGTGTCGCGGCGCCAGTCGCTGATGTTGGTCTCCTTCACGCCGGTGAGCCGCTCGAGGAAGCGCAGCTGCGAGGTGTGGTCGGAGGTCTCGGAGAAGACGTAGCCGCCGGTCGTCCACGGCGAGACGATGATGCACGGCACCCGGAAGCCGAGCCCGACGGGCAGGCCGCCGCCGACCTCGCCGGTGTTCGAGGTCTTGAACACGAACTCGTCCGGTGTCCCGGGCTTGGGGGTGGGGGGCAGGACGTGGTCGAACATGCCGTCGTTCTCGTCGTACGACAAGATGAACACCGTCTTGGCCCACACCTCGGGGTTGGCCGCGATGGCGTCGATCTTGCCCGCGACGAATGTCGCACCGGCTGCGGGGAGCGCGGACGGGTGCTCGTCGAAGCCGGACGGCGGGAGGATCCAGCTCACGGTGGGCAACTGGTCGTTCATCGCGTCGTACTCGAACTGGCCCAGCGGCTGGGTGGCGACGCCATTGTCGTAGATCGGGTCACCGGGCTGGGCGCTGCCGAACTGCTTCCACTTGCTGATCGCCGCGGCGCCGGTGAGGCCGCCGGGCTGGCGGTAGATCTTCCAGCTCACGCCGGCCTTCTGCAGCCGCTCGGGGTACGTCGTCCAGCTGAACTGGTTGGTCGGGCCGCTGGTGGTCAGCGACGGACCGCCGGCCAGGCCGTTGGGGTCGATGGTGCCCGACATCCACATGTGCCGGTTCGGGCCGGTCGGGCCGAGGACCGAGCAGTGATAGCCGTCCAGCAGCGTGAACGCCTCGGCGAGCGCGAACTGGAAGGGGATGTCCTCGCGGGTGAAGTACCCCATCGTGTACTGGCCGTCGATGGGGCCGTCGGAGGCCATGTGGGCGGGTACCCAGTTGTCCATCTTCCCGCCGTTCAGCGCCTGGTGCTGGACCGCCCAGGCGTGGCTCATCGAGGGGATCGCCTGCGCGGCGGTGATCTTGGTGTTGAGCCGGTAGGGGAGCAGGTAGCCGTCGGGGTTGGACGGGTCGGGCTGGTAGAACACGTTCTTGCCGTTGGGCAGGCGCACCGCGTGCGGGTCGCTGAAACCCCGTACGCCGGACAGCGTGCCGTAGTAGTGATCGAAGCTGCGGTTCTCCTGCATGAGCATGACGACGTGCTTGATGTCCTTCAGCCCACCGTGCTTCGGGGGCGGCGAGGCGAGCGCCGTGCGTACGTTCGGCGGCAGGGCGAGCGATGCCGCGGCCAGGCCGGCTGCCGCCGCCCCGGAGCCGAGCAGCCGGCGAACGTCCGACGACCAGCAGCAGGACCCACGGGAGCACCCTTGACCGGTGTTGGGGGGCGGAGGAGGCTGGCGGTGGTGACGGACGCTGCGAAGGAGATGCGTGATGGCGAAGGTTCTGATTCTCACCGGTGACGCCGCGGAGGACCTGGAGGTGTTCTACCCCTACCAGCGGTTGCTCGAGGAGGGGTACGACGTTGACATCGCCGCGCCGGCGGTGAAGAAGTTGCAGTTCGTGGTGCACGACTTCGTGGACGGCTTCGACACGTACACCGAGAAGCCCGGGCACACGTGGCAGGCTGACGTCGCGTTCGCCGATGTGGATCCGGCCGACTACGTGGCGGTGGTGATCCCCGGTGGGCGGGCGCCGGAGTACATCCGCAACGACGCGGACTGCCAGCGGATCGTCAAGCACTTCTACGGCGAATCCAAGCCCGTCGCCCAGCTCTGTCACGGACCGCTCATTCCCGCGGCGGCCGGTGTCCTGAACGGTCGCAAGACCTCGGCGTACCCGGCCCTGGAGCTCGACATGCGCGGCGCGGGAGCCGAGTGGGTCGACGGCGACGCGGTCGTCGACGGCAACGTCGTGTCCGGACGTGCGTGGCCGGACCACCCGACCTGGATGCGCGCCTTCATGACGATCCTGAAGGAGCACGCACCGGCGTAGACCGCGGGGATTGTGCTGCTGCGCGGCGGGTACCGGCGGGCTACGGGAAAGGAGTAGACCATGCCTGCAGGATCGAGTCCGAAGCGGGAGCGGCAGTACGAGCACATCAAGGCCGGGCTGAAGAAGCGCGGCCGGAGTGAGGACACCGCGGAGGAGATCGCGGCGCGCACGGTGAACAAGGAACGGGCGCGGTCGGGAGAGTCGAAGCAGAAGAGCCGGAGCTCGACGCACGACATCTCGTCGAGCCGGCGTGGTGGACTGCGCTCGCACACCGGGTCGAAGGGCCGCACCAAGGAGCAGCTCTACAACGAGGCGAAGCAGAAGAACATCAAGGGCCGGTCGAAGATGACCAAGGCTCAGCTGGCGAAGGCCGTGGGGCGCTAGCCGGCCTGTCAGTGCGGGAGCCTGCGGGTGTCGATCAATTGCTGGGCGACGTCGCGGAGCTTGGTGTTCGTGTCCTGTGAGTAGCGCTTCAGGATGGCGAACGCGCGGTCGCCGTCGACGGCGTACCGCTCCATCAGGATGCCCATGGCCTGGCCGACCAGCTTGCGGGCGTCGACCGCCGCCGACATCGTCTGCTCGTGCCGCGCGGTCGCGAGCGCAACGGTGGCATGCCGGGCCAGGATGTGGGCGATCGCCTCGTCGTCGGTGTCGAAGGCGTCCGGCTGCGGGCTGTACAGACCGAGTACGCCGACAGTCGGCGACGCTGCGTCACCCAGAGCCAGCGGTACGTCGAGCACGCTGCGGACTCCGAGCGCGGTGACCTTCGCCGCCCATTCGGGCCAGCGGGGGTCGGTGGTGGTGTCGCGGACCAGTACGGTCGTCCGGTCGCGCATCGTCGCGAACAGGGGACCGTCCTCGCCCTTCATCTGGAACTGGTAGATCTCCGCCACGACCGGGTCCGTCACAGCCGGCACCTCGGGCTGCCCGCCGCGCGCGTACAGGGCGACGCCCGCATAGCTGCAGTTCAGCGCCTGGAGGGCGAACTGGACGACCGCGTCGATGGTCTCGTCCACGCCGTCCGCCTCGTGCATCTCCAACGCCAACTGCGCGAAGGTCTCGGCCACGTGACCGTTCGCCTGCGCGTCCAACTCCACTGAGCTGTCACCGTTCGAAGCTCTCAGCCGAGCAGTGTCCTCCATAACCCCATCATGCCCTCACCGCCCCCGCCGGGTCTCCATGAACGCCACCGCGAACTCGCCTAGTGCGGCCGATGTCGGAGCGGCGACGACCTCGATGGAGCCGACGTGGCTCGGCCTCCCCGCGTCGTCCGGGAGGCCGACCAGTACGTCGAGCGGAGGCCAGCCATCGTCCACCGCTGAGTCGGCCAGCGCTGCTGCGGCGTCGTACGACAGGCCGACCGTCACCAGCGTCAGCGTCAGGGGATCGGCGCCCACCTCGGCGGCGTGGTCGGCGAGCCAGCCACAGGCCACCCTCGCCGCGTCCGGCGTGGTGGATGGCAGGAGTACGGCGACCGCACCGCCGGCCGCGATCGAGCGCCCGACCACGGCGAGAGAACCGCGGTCTCCCGTCACCACGGCCAGGGCACGGCTCCTGGTCGCAGCCTCGGGAGGCCAGAGGAGGACAGCGATGCGGACGGCCGGCTGCTGGCGTTGCCGAAGGCGCCTGACGCCATCGAGCTGCGGCACCTGCGCGCGTTCGTCGCCGTGGCGGAGGAGCTGAACTTCAGCCGGGCCGCGGAACGGTTGTTCATCACCCAGCCGGCCCTGTCGCGCCAGATCCGCCAGCTCGAACGGCTCGTCGGAGTCGACCTGCTGACCCGCTCCACTCACCGCGTTGAGTTGACCGTCGCCGGCGAGGCCCTGCTGGGACGGACCCGGCCTTTGCTCGGCGACCTGGATGCGGCCCTCGTCACGACCCGGGCGGTAGGCGGTGAGAACCAGCAGCGCCTGGCCCGGCTGACCCAGCCCGTCATCGATCGGATGCTCGAAGGACTCGATCCGTACCGGGAGGCCTTCGAGGCGATGAACGCCCAGTTCCCCACGCCGGAAGGGGTGACGGCTCGACCGGTCAACGCCGCCGGTGTTCCGTGCCTGGTCTACGGCACCGACCCCGGGCGTACGCCGACCGTCGTCTACGCCCACGGTGGCGGGAACCTGGCCGGGTCCGCGTACGGTTCGCGGCCGTTGGCCGGGATTCTGGCGGTCGCCTGTGCTGCCTCGGTGCTCGTCCCGGACTTCAGGCTGGCCCCTGAGCACCGATATCCGGCAGCGGTCGAGGACGTCGAGGCGGCCTACCAGTGGCTGGCCGGCAAGACGGCGCCCGAGGACATCACGCTGATCGGTGACTCGTCCGGCGCCGGGCTGATCATGTCGGTGCTGCACCGGCTCCGGGCGAGCGGTGGGGCGATGCCGGGCAAGGTGGTTCTGCTGAGTCCGTGGGTCGACCAGGAGTGCCGGTTCCTCGACCGCGAGACCGAGGCGTCGCCACAGGCCCGGGCCGTCCGGGATCAGGTGGACATGTGCGTCCCGACGTACCTCGGTGGGACGGCGCGTGACGACCCGGCGGTGAACGCGCTGCGGGACGACCTGACCGGGTATCCGGCCATGCTCATCCAGGTCGGCACCGGCGACTTCGTCGTCCACGAGGCCCGTGAGCTGGCCGCGATCGCCGAGGGCGTCGGCGTACCCACCGAGCTCGAGCTCTACCCCGTGAACACCCATGTGTTCCAGCTGTTCTGGTCGTTCCTGCCGGAAGCCGCCAAGGCGATCGAATGCGTCGGCCACTGGGTGACCGACGCGTCCCCCGACCCTCAGGTGATCAGGTCCGTTCGAACGTGAGGATGGCCAGGCCGGTCCGGGTAGTGCAGGTTGTGATGAGGCGGAGGTCCTGCTGCGGGGACAGTGGCGGCTCGAAGAGACGCTTGCCGCCACCCAGAACGATCGGGTGGATCCACAGTTGGTAGACGTCGACCAGGTCGTTGCCGATCAGGGTGTTCGCCAACTGGGTGCTGCCGGCAAGCACGATGGGTCCAGGGCCGTGCTTCAGTTTCAGCTCGCCGACCTGTTCCGGGAGATCGCCGGCCAGCACCGTGGTGCCGGGCCAATCCGGCTCGTCCATGGTCGTCGAGGCGACGTACTTCGGGCGGGTGTTCAGCGCCGCCGCGATGTGGTCGTGCGGATCGGAGACCTGGGACCAGTGCGGCCGCCAGAGCTCGAACGTCCGCCGGCCGAACAGGAACGCGCTGGCGTTCTGGTACGTCGCCGTCCCGTACTCGCGGTGGTCCGGAAGATGCGGACCGGCCCACCCGCCGAGCTCGAAGCCGTTGTCCGGATCCTCGCCCGCATGGCCGGGACCTTGGGCAACCCCGTCTACCGACAAGTACTCGATGACCAGGAGGCTGCTCATCTCGGCGCACTGCCGAAGAACGCGACCAGGGGGTCGACCAGCGCGGCCGCCTCCACGTTGTGCTGCTGGCCGTGCAAGGTCTGACGGGTTGAGTGCGGCGAAGCATCGGCGACGGCGTCGGCGGTCTTGGTCAGCCACTCGGTCGTGCCGCCGTCGAGGATGAGCACGGGGCAACCGACGTTCGCCTGCTGCTTCACGTCGAGTGCGAAGTCTCCCGCGAGCTGAGCGTCGTACACGAGCGCCGGTGACGCTGCAGCCTCGAGGAAACCCCAGTACGGCCCTTCCATCAGCGGCTTGACGAACTCCGGCGGTAGCCCGACCGCCTTGCTGAGGAACAGCTCGGCCATCCCGGACCGGTCGCCGGCGGCGGCCAGTGCCGCCTGCTGCTCGGCGTAATCCGCCGGTGCCGGTGGGCGGGTGCCGGGCAGGATGTACGGCGGTTCCCAGGCGGCGATGCGACGTACGGCGAGGCCGTTCGCCACCGCCTTGAACGCGAGTATGGCGCCGCCGCTGGTGCCGAACAGCGAGACGTCGTCACCCGCCGCGGCGACGACCGCGGCGAGGTCTTCCAGCTCGCGTCGACGCTGTACGGCGCGGTGTCGCCACTGCCACCGCGTCCGCGCCGGTCGTAGTTGAGCACGGTGCAGCTCGCGGACAGCAGTCCGGCCAGTTCCGCGTTCGCGGTCCGGTCGGTCGGGCCGGAGCCGATCAGCACCACGGCGGGTCCCGATCCGCTCCGGTCGTACTCGATCTTCGTGCCGTCCGTCGAGGTCGTGACAGTCATCAGCTTGGCCTTCCTGGAGAGTGGTGAAAGCCCTTGTTCTAAGGGCGTATCGCCACGCTCGCAGTCGCCGACCCACAACGGAAATGCCCTTCAGACACGACGCTTATGCCGCCCGGACATGACGGCTGGTTCAGGGCTGGAGGAGGTGGAGGGCTTCGGTGATGGAGTTTGTTACGGGGGCGCCGGTGGATTCGAGGGCGGAGCGGCTCATGGCGCCCGTGGTGACGAGGATGCAGTGGGCGCCGGCGGACTGTGCGGCGTGCGCGTCGTCGACCACGTCGCCGATCAGGACGACCTCGGTGGGGTCGAGGTGCTGGGCCTCGAGGTGGCGGATCAGGCTGTCGGCCTTCGAGCCGCCACCGACCTCAGCGGCCAGACCGTCGATGCGGGTGAAGTACTGCGTGAGGCCGAACTGCTCGACGGTCGGGGTGAGCCGGGTGTGGAACCACATCGACAGGAGTGACTGAGTGCGCCCGCTCTCGTTCCACTGCCGCAACGCGTCCGTCACTCCGCCGGCGAGACCACAGCTGTGCAGCAGTGCGTCGTACCGCTCGTGGTAGAGCTTGTCGACCTGCGCCCACTCCTCCTCGTCGAGCTCGCGGGCCAGGATCTGCTCGTACGAGACGCGCATCGGCCGCGCGTACGCCGCCTGCCACTCGGACCAGCTCAGCTCCGCCCGGCCGAACCCGGCACACACCTCGTTGACCGCGGCCAGCACGACCTGGTTGTCGTCCAGCAGGGTCCCGTTCCAGTCCCAAACCACATGCGAAACACTCATCACCCGCGACACTCTAGACGGACGACGACCGGGAGAGAGGTGGCCGGCTGGGGTCTGTGGGCCGTACTACGTCGAGCTGTTTGAGGAGGCAAAGGTGGAGTTTCGTGGTGCGGGGGAGCTGGGGGTCGGTTTTCAAGCCGAGGTGATCGCGCCGTTGGTGGGTGAGGTCGGGTATGCGGCGGGGTTGCTGGGCTGGGGGTCGGATGTGTTGGGCTACGACACCGAGCGGTCGACGGATCATGGGTGGGGCCCGCGGGTGGTGGTGTTGGTCGACGCGGGAGAGGTCGAGCGGGTGAGAGCGCTCGTGGAGACTGGGCTGCCGGACGAGTATCAGGGGTTCGCGGTCCGCTTCGGGTGGGACGGTCGGGACCCGGGACACCATGTGACGGTCGCGACGCTGGGGGAGTGGCTGCGCGGACAGTTGGGGTTCGATGCCTCGCGGGGGATCGGCCTCGAGGATTGGCTGGTCACTCCACAGCAGCAGATTCTCGGAGTGGTTGCCGGGCGCGTGTACGCCGACGACGGCCGGCTGGAGGCGGTCCGTCGAGCCCTGGCCTGGTATCCGGATGAGGTGTGGCGCTGGCTGCTCGCTTGTCAGTGGTCTCGCATCGCGCAGGAGGAGGCGTTCGTCCAGCGCACCCACGAGGTTGGTGACGAGTTGGGGTCGCGGGTCGTGGCCGGGCGGTTGGTGCGGGACGTGATGCGGCTCGCGTTCCTGCAGTCGCGGACCTATGCGCCGTACTCGAAATGGCTCGGTACGGCGTTCGCCCGGTTGGGGCACGAGGACGGGCTGGACCAGGCGCTGGCAGACACGCTCGCCGCCGACGACTTCGGTCAGCGGGAACGCGCCCTCGTCACGGCGTACGAACTGGTCGCCCGTCGGCACAACGCCCTCGGGATCACGGACGCGATCGACCCGTCACCACGGCCGTATTTCGACCGGCCCGCGATCGTGCTGGGGGCTGACCGCTTCGTCGACGCGTGCCTCGCCACGGTCACGGATCCGCGGCTGACGAGGCTCGGGCGCTTCGGAGCGATCGATCAGTTCGCCGACAACACCGACGTCCTGAGTGCTCCGGGCGCGTACCGTCGGCTGGTCGGTCTCTATCGTTGAACGATGACACTTGCCAGGCATGTCATCAGAGCTGTCACAACCGCCGAGATCGGCTACCGGTACGTCCGTCCCGTCGGGCGCAACTCGTTCCGTGGTGATCACGGCAGCGGCGGGACGGCAACGGCGTACGTCGTGGAGACGGATCGTGGAGCCACCGGATGGGGACTTCCCTTGTCCGCAGGGGATCCGGCGCGACTCGTGGGCCGGAATCTGGCCGAGCTGATCGACCCGGATCGAGGCGTGATCGACCCCGCGGCCGAGTTCCTCGACTATCCGCTGCACGATCTGGCGGCGCGGATCCTGGAGGTCCCCGTCTACGCGATGCTCGGGTCCGCGGGTACTCCGAGGGTCCGGTGCTACAGCGGCGGCATCTACTTCGACGATCTCGATGCGGCGGAGGGGATCGAGGTGGTCCGGGCGAATCTTCGCCAGGACCACGAGCTCGGGTTCCGCGACTTCAAGCTGAAGCTCGGACGCGGGTACCGCTGGATGGACCCGCAGGCCGGGCTCGAGCGGGACATCGAGGTGACCCGGCTGGCTCGCGAGCTCTACCCGGACGCCGAGATCCTGGTGGACCCGAACGACGGCTACACGGTGAACACGTTGACGGCGTACCTCGACGCGGTCGGGGACTGCCGGCTCTACTGGATCGAGGAGCCGTTCGCCGAGCGCTGGGAGGACTTCCGTTTCCTGCGCGGGCTGCTCGGCACGTCCGGGCCGAAGATCGCGGACGGCGAGTTCGATCCGGACGAGGAGCACATCGTCAGGCTCGCGCAGGAAGGGCTCCTGGACATCGCGCTGATGGATGTCACCGGCCACGGCCTCACCGCCTGGCGGCGGACGATGCCACGCCTCGTCGACGCGTCCACCGAAGCCTCTCCGCACGCCTGGGGCCTGCCCCTCAAGACCCTGTACGCCGCTCACCTCGCCGCCGGCCTCGGCAACATCCCCATCGTCGAAGGCGTCCCCGGCCACACCGAGGGCACCGACGGCGACGGCTACACGCTGGCGGACGGGTACCTCACGCTGTCGGAGCAGCCCGGGTTCGGCATCAAGTTGCCGTAGCCAACGTTTGCTGGATGACCCGGGTCAGGGTCGGGAGGTCCTGCGGGCCGTCGTGGCGGTGGTTGTTGATGAAGAAGGTCGTGCATCTGCCAGAACTTGCCTTGCCGTCCCGCCGCTTCAGCGGCTTCGGCGGCGAGTTGTGCGTGCGGGTGCACGTCGTGCAGGGGTAAGTGCCGCCAGACGTAACGGATGTGGGTGTTCGTCGCGAGCAGTTCGCGGGCCGTGGGTGCCGCCATCTGCGTCCACGGGCACTCGAAGTCGCCGTACTCGACCACCGTGACCGCCGCATCGGCCGGACCGCGGATGTGATCGCGCTCCGGGTCGACCTCAGTTGCGAGGTCGTTCAGCTGACCACCGGTCCCGAGGAGTGCGCGAGTACGAGCGCGGACGGGCAGCAGCGCGATCACCCGGTAGAACGCCAACGTCAGCACGGTCGCGCCGAGAGCCGCGACCAGTACGCCGAGCTTCGCCTCCTCCAAGGTCTCCCCGGTGAAGGCGAGGTCCGCGATCAGCAGGGAGAGCGTGAACGGCACGCCCGCGATCAGCCCGCTGCCGACCACACCCGCCCACCCGACCGACGGTCGCACCGCACCGTGGCTGGTCCGCGTGATCAGCCAAGACGTCGCGCCAACCGCGACCGGCTTCCCCACGACGAAGGCGACGACGATCCCGACGGTGACCGGCGCGGTCAACGCTCGACTCAGCAGGCCGGCGTCGATCGCGATCCCCGCGTTCGCCAGCGCGAACAACGGCACGATGACGTAGCTCGTCAGCCGGTGATAGGTGAGCTGCAGCCGCGCGTTCGCGGACAACGTGCCGGCCAGGCCGCGTGTCGCCGTCCGCGCGAGCTCCGGCGTCGGCTGCTCCCGGAACAGGCGAACCAGCATGGTCGCCTCCTCCAACGCGTCCCGTCGAGGCACGTACGCCGAGGTCGCCAAACCAACCGCGAGACCCGCCACCACCGGGTCGATGCCACTGGCAAGCAATGCACACCACAGGACGACCGCGAGCAGTGTGAACACGGGCCGGCGGTAGGTGTAACCCAGCCGCGTGCTGGCCAGGAGTCCGCCGTACGCCGCGATCGCGACGAGCAGCCCGGTCACATGGACCTGGCTGGTGTAGGCGATCGCGATGACCAGGAGCGCGACCACGTCGTCGACGACGAACACCGTGAGCAGGAAGGTCCGGACCCGGTCGGGGACGTGCCGGCCGGCGACCGCGAGCACGCCGAGCGCCAGCGCGGTGTCCGTCGACATCGCCGCGCCCCAGCCGTGCAGGCCGGCTCCGGAATGGTTGAAGGCCAGGTAGATCAGCACGGGCACGGCCATACCGGCCAGGCCGGCCGCGACCGGGAGGATCATCCGGCGGCGGTCTCGCAACTCGCCGAGGTCGAACTCGCGACGGGCCTCGAGCCCGACGACCAGGAAGAAGAACGCCATCAGGCCGCTGTTCACCCACGTGCGCAGGTCCAGGTTCGCTGACAGCGGGCCGATCCGGATCGGCAGCTCCCTGGTCCAGAAGGCGTCGTACCCGGCGCTGCTGACGTTGGCCCAGACGAGCGCGAGCGCGATCGCGGCGGCGAGGACGGACGCGCTCGCCGCCTCGGTCCGCAGGAACGCCCGCAGCGGGCTCGTCGCGGGACCTGTCATCGACATCCCGCTCGGGTCGAGCACGGACGCTTCGGCCATCAGCGGCGGATCTCCTGCAGCGTCCAGGTGTTCCCGTCCGGGTCGGCGAGCTCGGCGAGGCTCGCGTACGAGCGCCGGTCCGGATCCGGCCCCGGAGCGAAGTCGCCGGCCCAGGTGTCGATCGGCGTCTTGTGCCGGATGTCCCCGACCTTGATGCCCCGGGCAACCAACTCCGCGTGGGCAGCCTCGATGTCCGGTACAACGAGATAGTTCGCGCGCGCCGATCCGGGCGCGGCGTCGGTCAGGCCATCGCCGAACTGGATCGAGCAGGCCGACCCGGGCGGTGTCAGCTGAACGACGCGGAACCCGTCGCGCGGGTGATAGTCCACGTCGAGATGGAAGCCGAGCGAGGTGTAGAACGCCTTCGCGGCATCGACGTCGCGAACGGGCAGAGTAAGAACTTCGAGCTTGAATTCCATCACATGTCCAGTACGAGGTCGGTGGTTGGGCGGGAACAGCAGATGAGGATCTCGCCGTCCGGAGGCGTCTCCAGCGGAGTGGGGGAGTAGGCGATCTCTCCGGACAGCAACGGCGTCACGCACGTCTGGCACACGCCGGTGCGGCAACTGAAGCGCGTCGGGACGTCGCAGGCGTCGGCCAGGTCGAGCAGACTGCCGTCGCCGGCGGGCGTCGAGAGGCCGCTGCGGGCGAACGTCACCAGCGGCCCGGTGCCGAGCTCGGCAGGTTGGTGGGGCGGACGCAGCGTCTGGTTGACGATGCCCGGGTTGGTCGACGGCAACGCGCTGAACAACTCGGTGTGGATCCGCTCGATCCCCACGCCGGTCAGCGCCTCGCGCATGTCCGTCATGAACGCGACCGGGCCGCAGATGTACGCCGTCGCATCGACCGGGAGCGCCAGGTCGACCAGCTTCTCCTTGGTGAGCCGCCCACCGGATGAGCTGTAGTAGACGTGCTCATGGGCATGCGGCAGCGTTCCCAGCACATCGTTCGCTTCTGCGGCCAAGGGGTGTTCCGCTGGTCCGCGGGCGGTGTAGATCCACCAGATTTCGCGAGTACTGCGCGCGGCCGCGAGCGCATGCAGCATCGCCATGACCGGCGTGACCCCGATACCGGCCGACACGAGCACGACCGGCTCGGTGCCGTCCTCGAGCACGAACTCGCCTCGCGGCGCGGCAACCTCCAGTACGGCGCCAGGCCGCAGCCGGCTGGTCAGGTAGCCGCTCGCGATGCCGTGCGGCTCGTGTTTGACGCTGATCCGGTAGCTGCCGGTCCCGGGCGTGGAGGACAGCGAGTAGCTGCGCACCGGGACCGGCTGTCCGGCATCCGGCAACCGGAACGTCAGGTACTGGCCCGGCCGGGCCGCGGGCAGGTCCATGCCGTCGGTCGCAGCCAGCTGGATCGAGGAGACGCTCGGGGTTTCGGTGACCACGTCGGTCACCCGCAACGCACGGAACCCCTCCCAGGCGGGCGGTGTCGCCGCTGATGTCCCCGCTGCCGTGAACGTGCCCGCGCCGGTCGCATCGGCCTCCAGGAGTTCACGGAACGACCCCTGCCAACCGGGGCTGAGGGCCGGGATCTTCAGGGCACGGCGCACACCGTCGAGGTCTCGATGCGGGAGATAGAGCAGAGCGTCGGTGTCCGCGACGCTCAACGCGCCCGGACCGGTCCTGGTCTTGACGATCGCGTCACCGGCCGCGATACGGCCCTCGGTGATCACCCGGAAGTAGAACCCCGGCCGGTGGTGCGCGACCAGCAGCGCCGGCAGCTCCGGCTCGCCCATCCGCAGACCGACCCGGTAGCAGGTGACCCGTGGCTGCGTCACCTCGAACTCGGCCTCGCCGATCCGGTACCGGTCGCCGATGCACACCTCGTCGTCCGGCAACCCGTCGACCGTCAGGTTCTCCCCGAACTGCCCGTACACGAAGTCGTCCCGGCCGAAGTGCTGTTCCCAGTGGTGGTACGACTCGATCTGGTAGACGAACACCGCCCGTTGCTCACCGCCGTGACCGGCGGTGTCGCCCTGGCCGTCACCGTCGAGGTTCAGCCGCCGTGCCATCACCGGACCGTCGACCTGCTCCTTCCACACGCCGGTGAAGACGGTCCTGCCGTTCCACGAGACGTTCTTCGGTAGGCCGACGTTCACCGAGAGCACAGTGGCACTGGTCATCCGGAGAGCTCCTCCACAGTCAGGTCACGGTCGATGCCGTGTGAGATCACACTCTGACCAGGTTCCTGCCGCAGCCGCCGTCCGTCGAGCTCGACCTCGATCTTGTCCGGCTCGAACGAGACCATCCCGGAGATCCGCCGTACCTCGGTCCAAGCGTCCTCGTACCCCCACGCCGCGCCGCGCGCGTCGCCGATGTCGTAGTAGCTGCACAAACCTTTGTAGGGACAGAATGTCTGACCCTCGACCGGCGTCAACGCCGCCTCGTCCACATCCGCGCGCGGCACGTACCACCGCGGCGCGAACCCCGACTCGTACAGCACCAGCGGGCGCGACGAGTCGGCGACGACCTGGTCGCCGGCGCGGACGACGAGCTGACGGCTGGTCTGCCGGATGTCGATCCGGTGGTAGGCGTCGGCGGCGTGCCCGACGATCCGCTCGTCCTCCTCGTAGAACGCGTCCATCGCCCGCCAGGCGAACGCGACCCGCCCCTTCAGATCGCTCGCGTAGTCCGGCAGCTCGATGTGCTGCCAGGCCGCGCGCGCCTTGGTGCTCTCGCCCGCGCTCACGGTGTACCACGACGTGACGCCGAGGTCCTTGTGCTTGGTGGTGCGATCCTCGGCCGCGAGTACGTCGGCCACGACGTCAGCGAGCGGGAAATACGCCACCGGATACCGCGCGGGCTCGTGCAGCAGTACGACGTCCTCACTGTCGGCGATCCAGGTGTCGCCGAACCGGACCCGCATCCGCCGGCGCAGCGGCTCGGCGAACAGCATCCGCTCGGGCAGCTCGACCGGAACCAGGAATCGGCCGATGGCACCCGTCGCCAGCGGTCCTTGTTGCCAGGAAAGCCCCATCACTCGACTCCGCTCAACTCAGTGGTTCGCCGCCGCTGTGCGCGGTGCTTGTTCTTCAACGTCATAGGAGCAGCTTGCGGGCGGGGCTTACGGCTTGGCATCCGCCAGTGGCTGGCCGTCTTCGCCAGCGTCCGCAAGGGATAGCGTGAGTCCGTGCATGGGCCTGCGGATCTGGTCGGGTGGCGGCGTGCGGTGGAACTGACCGGCCGCCACGCGGAGTGCGGCGTCCTCGACCAGGTGATCGGGGCAGTGCGGTCCGGGGAGAGCTGGGCGCTGGTGCTGCACGGCGAAGCCGGAGTCGGCAAGACCGCACTGCTCGACTACCTGGCCGGACAGGCGCATGACTGCCGGGTGACGCGCGTCTCCGGCGTGCAGTCGGAGATGGAGCTGGCCTTTGCTGGTCTGCACCAGTTGTGTGCGCCGGCGCTGGATCTTCTCGCGAAGCTGCCGGCACCGCAGTGCGAGGCATTGCGGACCGTGTTCGGCATCAGCGCCGGCCCACCGCCGGACATGTTCCTCATCGGTCTGGCGGTGTTGAGCCTGCTGTCCGAGGCCGCGGAGCGGCAGCCACTGGTGTGCCTGGTCGACGACCAGCAGTGGCTGGATCGGTGCTCGGCACAGATCCTGGCGTTCGTGGCGCGCCGGCTGGGCGCCGAGTCCGTCGGGCTGATCTTCGCGACGCGAGACGTCGGCCAGGTCCTCGCGGGCGTGCCTGAGTTCCCGATCGACGGTCTGCACGACACGGACGCGCGCCTGCTGCTGGACGCCGTACTGGCCGGACCGATCGACGCGCAGGTGCGGGATCAGTTGGTGGCCGAGGCCCATGGCAACCCACTCGCCCTGCTGGAGCTGCCGCGGGGGTTGACTCCGGCGCAGCTGGCCGGCGGGTTCGGGCTGCCAGGCGCCGGTGACATCGAGGAGAGCTTCGTACGCCGGGTCACCGCCATGCCGGCCGAGACCCGGCGACTGCTGGTCCTCGCCGCGGCCGACCCGTCAGGCGACGACGTCCTGGTACGACGAGCAGCCGCGCGACTCGGGATCGGTCCGGAGGCGGCGGCACCGGCGACCGACGCCGGACTGGCGGAGTTCGCGACCCGGATCCGGTTCCGGCACCCGCTCGTGCGGTCAGCGGCGTACCGCTCGGCGTCCGCCGTGGAGCGGCGTCAGGTGCATCAGGCGCTGGCCGAGGTGATCGACGCCGAGGCCGATCCGGATCGACGGGCCTGGCACCGGGCCCAGGCCGCCGCCGGACCCGACGAGGAGGTCGCGGCAGAGCTCGAACGGTCGGCCGCGCGAGCGCAGGCGCGGAGTGGCTTCGCCGCGACCGCCGCGTTCCTCCAGCGCTCCGCGGCACTGACGCTCGACCCGGCGAAGCGAGCCGGCCGGGCTCTGGCGGCCGCGCAGGCCGAGATGCAGGCCGGCGCTTTCGACTCGGCCGCGGACCTGCTGGCCATGGCCGAGGCAGAGCAGCTCACCGAGCTGCAGCGCGCCCGCGCCGAGCTGATCCACGCGCAACTCGCGTTCGTCACCAATCGTGGCAACGACGCGCCGCAGCTGATGCTCAAGGCGGCCAAGCGGCTGGAGACCATCGACATTGCGCTGTCGCGGGCGACGTACCTGGATGCGCTCTCGGCAGCGATCTTCGCCGGCGGCCTGGCGACGCCCGGCGGGGACGTGATCGACGTGGCCCGCGCGGCGGCAGGCGCGCCGCGGCCTGCCCTCGAGCGTCCGTCGGACCTCCTGCTCGACGGCACCGCGCTGTACTTCCGGGATGGCTACGCGGCGGGAGCGCAGCTGTTGCACAAGGCGCTGGCCGGGTTCCGCACCGGCCTGTCGGTCGAGGAGGAGTTGCAGCTGCTGTGGATGGCGACCACGACCTCGCTGCGCCTCTGGGACGCGGATCGCTGGGAGCAGCTGTCCAGACGGCACGTGCAGCTCGCCCGTGAGACCGGAGTCCTGAGCAACGTCGCCCTGGCGCTGACCTCACTCGCCTACGTGTGTGTGTTCGCCGGGGACCTGACCGCCGCGGCGACGTTGACCGACGAGGTCCAGGCGGCCAACGAGGCCACAGGCGGCAACCTCGCGCCGTACGGCCGGCTGGCGCTGGCCGCCTTCCGCGGCGATCGGTCCGAGACCCTCGCGCTGGTCGAGGCCACCAAACAGGACGGAAGCCGGCGCGGCGAGGGGATCGGGATCGTGTTCGCCGAATGGGCGACCGCCGTCCTCGGCAACGGTCTCGGCCGGTACCAGGACGCGGCCGAGGCGGCGGCCCGGGCCCTCGAGGATCGCCGAGACGCACTGTCGATGATGCTCGCGCAGAGTGAGCTGGTCGAGGCCGCGGTGCGGACCGGGGCGATCGACACGGCGCACCGCGCCGGGCAGCGGCTCGGTGAGATGGCCGCCGCGACCGGCACCGACTGGGTGCTCGGGGTGCACGCTCGATCCCAGGCGTTGCTCAGTGCCGGCGACACGGCCGAGCGCCTCTATCGAGAGGCGATCGGGCACCTGGAGAAGACTCGGCTCAAGGTGGACTGCGCCCGAGCCCACCTGCTCTACGGTGAGTGGCTGCGCCGCGAACGACGGCGTACCGATGCCCGCGAGTACCTGAAGTCGGCGCATGGAATGTTCGAGGCGATGGGGATGGCCGGCTTCGCCGAGCGGGCGCGCCGCGAACTGCAGGCCGCCGGCGGGACCGCCCGCAGGCGTGTCGTTCCCGCCCAGAGCGAGCTCACCGCCCAGGAGGCGCAGATCGCCCGGATGGCACGCGACGGCCTCTCCAACCCCGAGATCGCCACCCGCCTGTTCATCAGCGCCCGCACGGTCCAGTACCACCTGCGCAAGGTCTTCCCCAAGCTCGGCATCACCTCCCGCAGCCAACTGGACCAGGTGCTGCCTCGCTAGCTCCACGGCCACGTCGGGTGCGGCGTCGACGGGCCGGCGTACGGCGTGTCCGCGTAGTGCCGCTGCAGCCCGGCAAGCTGGTCGGTCAACGCCGCACGGATCTCGGCGTACGCCGGATCGTCCGCAACGTTGACCAGCTCCTCCGGATCGTTGCGCAGGTCGTACAGCTCCCACTCCGCGGCGAAGATCCGCTCCGACGACCCCGGTACGCCGAGGCCCGCGCCGTAGTAGTGGATGAGCTTGAACTCCTTGGTCCGGATGCCGTAGTGCGCCGGAGCGTGGTGATTGGGGTCGTCGTGCTCCCAGTACCGGTAGTAGATCGCGGACGGCCAGTCCGGAACGTCCGTTCCGCGTAGCAACGGCAAGAAGCTCCGGCCCTGGGACGTCGGCAGTGCGACCGCGGCCTCCAGCCCGGCCATGTCGAGGAACGTCGCGGCGAAGTCCACGTTGGTCACCATCGCGTCGCACGTGCTACCGGCGGGGATCTCCGCGGGCCAGCGGATCAGCATCGGCATCTGCAGCGACTCGTCGAACATCAGGCGCTTGTCGTACCACCCGTGCTCGCCGAGGAAGAACCCCTGGTCGGAGGTGTACACAACGACGGTGTTGTCGCGGAGTCCTTCGTCATCGAGGACGTCCAGTAACCGGCCGACGTTGTCGTCGATCGACTGCACGCACTGCAGGTAGTCCCGCAGGTAGCGCTGGTAGTTCCACCGCATCCGCGCGTCCCGGTTCTCCGGGCCGCGCAGCTCGTCCGGCAGTTCCTCGCCGAGCTCGTCCGAACCGAGGTCGTCCGCCACCGACATCCGCACGCCGCGGACCGCCTGGCTCCGGGTGGAGTAGTCGTCGAGCAGTGTGGCCGGCTCCGGGATCGATCCGACCGGATAGAGGTGCTTGTGCTTCTCGTCCGGAACCCACGGCCGGTGCGGCGCCTTGTGGTGCACGAGCAGCAGGAACGGCCGGTCCGGATCGCGTTGCCGGATCCAGTCGATGCTCTGATCGGTGACGATGTCCGTTGCGTAACCGGGCACGATCTCGGCGCCGTCCGGGCCGATCATCAGCGGATCGACGTACTCGCCCTGCCCGGGGAAGACCCGCCACGCGTCGAAGTGCCGCGGGGCGGACTCGGGGCGCTCTCCGAGGTGCCACTTGCCGAACAGCGCGGTCTGGTAGCCGCTGTCCTTGAACACCTCCGTGAACGTCGGCACCCGGTAGTCGATCTCGGTGTAGATCGACGCCACCCCGTTGACATGGCTGTAGGTGCCGGTCAGGATCGACGCCCGCGACGGCGAGCAGATCGAATTCGTGCAGTACGTCGCATCCATCCGGACCCCGTCCTGGGCCAGCCGGTCCAGGTGCGGAGTGCTGTTGACCTTGCTCCCGTACGCCGAGATCGCGTGGGCGGCGTGGTCGTCGGACATGACGAAGACGATGTTCGGACCGCGCATCACCTCACCCTAGCGGGAAGCTGTCCGGTATTGGAGATCGTTTTCCGTCGGCCTCCGGCCTGACGTAGATTCGTTGCTCATGGCCATGTTCGATCTTTCTCTCGACAAGCTCCGCGCCTACCGGCCCGAGGTGGCCGCACCCGCCGACCTGGTCGATTTCTGGCGCCGCTCGATCGAGAAGGCGCGCACCGACGACCTGTCCGCCTCGTTCACCGCGATCGACAACAAGCTCGCCGTCATCGACACCTACGACGTCACGTTCGCCGGATTCGGCGGAGCGCCGGTCAAGGGCTGGCTGCACGTGCCGGCCGGCGCCACCGGTCCGCTCCCGACGGTCGTGCAGTACTTCGGCTACTCGGGCGGCCGTGGCTTCCCGCACGCCACGAACCTGTGGGCGCAAGCCGGTTACGCCCACTTCGTGATGGACACTCGCGGTCAGGGCTACAGCGCCGGCGGCAGCGGTACGCCGGACGACAGCGCGTACGCCGGTCTCAACCACACCCCCGGCTTCATGACCGCGGGCATCACCGACCCGGAGACGTACTACTACCGCCGCGTCTTCATCGACGCCGTCCGCGCACTCGAGGCCGCCAAGGCGTCCCCGCTGGTCGACCCGGACAAGATCATCGTCACCGGCGCCAGCCAGGGCGGCGGCATCTCGATCGCGGCGGCCGGTCTCGCCGGACTGGCCGGCATCGAGTTGCTCGGCTGCGCCCCCGACGTACCGTTCCTGTGCCACTTCGAGCGGGCGCTGCAGATCACCGACGAGGATCCGTACGGCGAGATCACCCGGTACCTGAAGGGGTTCCGGCACGACGTCGACGCGGCGCTGCGGACGCTCAGCTACTTCGACGGGGTGAACCTGGGCCGGCTGGCCACGGCGCCCACGCTGTTCTCGGTCGCGCTGATGGACGCCATCTGCCCGCCGTCCACGGTCTTCGCCGCCTACAACCACTACGGCGCCCGGCCGGACGTCGCCAAGGACATCGAGGTCTACAGCTACAACGAGCACGAGGGCGGTCAGACCTACCAGCAGCTGGCCCAGCTCGACTGGTTCGCGAACATCTTCGCCGCGAAGGAGTCATCGACGGACCGATGAGTTTCCGGTGCGGGCGGCGTTACACGGTCACATGCGTCGGTCAGACTGTGACCGACCCGACCGCAGGAGGCCGTCAATGGACTGGAAGCTCGAACTCGTCATCGTCCCGGTAACGGACGTCGACCGCGCGAAGAAGTTCTACACCGAGCAGCTCGGGTTTCACGAGGATGTCGACCACAGCGCGGGGGACGCATTCCGCGTGGTGCAACTGACCCCGCCGGGGTCGGCGTGCTCGATCACGATCGGCACCGGGCTGACCAAGGCCGCGCCCGGCACCTACGAGGGGACGCACCTGGTCGTGAACGACATCGAAGCGGCCCGCGCTCAGCTGGTCGAGCGCGGTGTCGACGTCAGTGAGCCGTTCCACTTCACGGCCGAGGGGCAGCAGACCGGCCCGAGCCCGAAGCGGGCCGACTACGAATCCTTTCTCACCTTCGCGGACCCGGACGGCAACGGCTGGACGGTCCAGGAGGTGGGGAAGAGCAAGCCGTGAGGACTCTGGAAGAGGCGGCGTTCGCGGGCGACGAGTCCGCGTTCGCCGACCTCGCCGGACAGCACCGGCGTGAGCTGCACGTGCACTGTTACCGGATGCTGGCGTCCTTCGACGACGCAGAGGACGCCGTCCAGGAGACGCTGCTGCGGGCCTGGCGCGGACGGGACGGGTACGACGGGCGGACCTACTTCCGGGCGTGGTTGTACCGGATCGCGACCAACGTCTGTCTGGACGTCGTACGACGGCACACCCGGCGTACGGCGTCAGCCGGGGAGGTGCCGTGGCTACAGCCGTACCCGGACAGGATGCTCGACGAGATCGCGGCACCCGCCGACGAGCCGGATGCCGTCGCGGTGGATCGGGAGACGATCGAGCTGGCGTTCCTGATCGCGCTGCAAGCATTGCCCTCGCGTCAGCGAGCAGCCCTGATCGCGCGGGATGTGCTCGGGTGGTCGGCTGCGGAGACCGCCGTACTGCTCGAGACGAGTGTGGCGGCGGCGAACTCCGCACTGCAGCGGGCGCGGGCGACGATGCAGCAGCGGTTGCCGGCTCGTCGGACCGACTGGAGCGCGCCACGGCCGACCGCCGAGGAGCGCGACGTGCTGGATCGGTTCATCGACGCGCATGAGCGGTGTGACGCCGCGGCGGCGATCGCGATCGCGGCCGAGGACCTGCGCGTGTCGATGCCGCCGAACCCGCTGACCTTCGACGGCCTCGCCGCCGTCCTGCCGCTGTTCGAGCGGGCGTTCGGTCCCGAACGGGACGGCGAGTGGCGGCTGGTGCCGACCTCGGCGAACCGGTTGCCGGCCGCGGCGTCGTACCTGCTGCGGCCCGGGGACACGGTGTACCGGGCGTTCAAGCTCGACGTGCTCCGGGTCAGCGACGGCAAGGTCGTCGAGATCATGACGTTCGGCTACTCCCGTTTCCCGGCGTTCGGACTACCGGACCGGTTGACGACCTGAGGCACGGCCTAGTCTGGGGACATGCTGCTGGGACTACCCACGGGGATCCGGGCCTGCTTGTTCGACCTGGATGGTGTGCTCACCGACACCGCCGCCGTTCATGCCGCCGCGTGGAAAGAGATGTTCGACGAGTTCCTCCGTGCCTACGCGCAGGAGCGGGGGATCCCGTTCGTACCCTTCGACGCGCGCAAGGAGTACGACGCCTACGTCGACGGCAAGCCGCGGGCCAACGGGGTGCGGGACTTCCTGACCGCGCGCGGGATCACGCTGCCCGACGGTACGCCGGATGATCCACCGACCGCGATGACGGTGAACGGCCTCGGCAACCGGAAGAACGTGGCCGTCCAGCGGCGGATCCGGACCGAGGGCGTGCACGTGTTCGAGGGTTCCCGGCGCTACCTGCAGGCCGCTGTGCAGGCCGGACTCCGGCGAGCCGTGGTGTCGTCGAGTGCGAACACCCACGAAGTACTGGATGTGACCGGACTCGCGCAGTACGTCGAGCAGGTCGTCGACGGCGTGACGATCAGGACCGAAGGGCTGCGGGGGAAGCCCGCGCCGGACACGTTCCTGGCCGCGGCGAAGGGCTTCGGGATCGACCCGTCCGAGGCGGCCGTGTTCGAGGACGCCCTGGTCGGCGTGTCGGCCGGCCGGTCCGGACACTTCGGGCATGTCATAGGTGTCGACCGGGTCGGACAGGCCGACGAGTTGAAGATCCACGGTGCCGATGTCGTGGTCCGCGACCTGGCCGAGCTGCTGGAGGGCGAATGATCGACCGCGGGCATCATCCGATCGAGCCGTGGCGGTTGCGGGAGACCCGGCTCGCACTCGACAAGCTGGCCCAGTCGGAGTCGTTGTTCGCCTTGTCGAACGGTCACATCGGGCTGCGCGGCAACCTCGACGAAGGCGAGCCGTACGCGATCCCCGGCACCTACCTGAACTCGTTCTACGAGCAGCGCCCCCTCCCGTACGCCGAAGCCGGCTACGGCTACCCCGAGTCCGGTCAGACCTTGGTCGACGTCACCAACGGCAAGCTGATCCGATTGCTGGTCGACGACTCGCCGTTCGACGTCCGCTACGGCTACCTGACCAAGCACGAGCGGTCGCTGGACTTCCGCACCGGCATCCTCCAGCGGGACGTGGACTGGACCTCGCCCGGTGGCAAGCGGATCCGGGTCCGCAGCCGCCGGATGGTGTCGCTGACCCAGCGGGCCGTCGCCGCGATCGAGTACATCGTCGAGCCGGTAGACCAGCCCGCGCGGTTCGTGATCCAGTCCGAGCTGGTCGCGAACGAGACCCAGCCGAAGCTGTCCGACGATCCGCGGGTGGCCGCCGTACTGGACAACCCGTTGAAGCCGGTCAGCCACGACGGCGGGGAGAACGGCGTCGTCCTGATCCACCGGACGACGCGCAGCCGGCAGTTGATGGCCGCCGCGATGAGCCACGAGGTGGACACCTCGGTGCGCTACGCGATGGACCTCGATGTCCGCGAGGACTGGGCCCGGTCGACGGTGATCTGCCAACTCCAGCCCGGCGAGAGTCTGCGCGTGGTGAAGTACCTGACCTACGGCTGGTCCAGCCTGCGGTCGGAGACCGCCGTCCGGGACCAGGTCGCGGCGGCGCTGGCGAGCGCGCGCTTCTCCGGCTGGGACGGGTTGACCGCCCAGCAGGCCGAGTTCCTGGACGACTTCTGGGACGGCGCCGATGTGGAGGTGCACGGCCATCCGGAGTTGCAGCAGGCAGTCCGCTTCGCGCTGTTCCACATCCTGCAGGCCGGTGCCCGGGCCGAGCGGCGGGCCATTCCCTCGAAGGGCCTCACCGGCGCCGGGTACGACGGGCACACGTTCTGGGACACCGAGGGATTCGTCCTGCCGGTCCTGACCTACACGATGCCCGGCTCCGCCGCGGACGCGTTGCGCTGGCGGCACTCGATCCTGCCGTTGGCTCGCGAACGGGCCGAGGTGCTGGGCCTGCGCGGCGCGGCCTTCCCGTGGCGGACGATCCGCGGTCAGGAGTGCTCCGGCTACTGGCCCGCCGGTACGGCGGCCTTCCACATCAACGCGGACATCGCCGAGGCGGTGATGCGCTACCACCGGGCCACCGGCGACGACCAGTTCCTCGAGGAGGTCGGGCTCGAACTGCTGGTCGAGACGGCCCGGCTGTGGATCTCACTGGGCCACCACGACCGCAACGGCCGCTGGCATCTGCCGGGCGTGACCGGACCCGACGAGTACAGCGCTGTTGCCGATGACAACGTCTTCACCAACCTGATGGCGGCGCGCAACCTGCGCTCGGCCGCGGAGACCGCGGCCCGGCTGCCGGCCGTGGCCCGCGAGCTCGGTGTCGACGCGGAGGAGGAGGCCGCCTGGCGCGACGCCGCCGCCGCGGTGTATGTGCCGTACGACGAGGATCTCGGCGTACACCCGCAGTCGGAGGGTTTCACCGGGAACGCCGTGTGGGACTTCGAGGCGTACAAGGACAAGTACCCGCTGATGCTGCATGCGGCGTACTTCCAGCTGTACCGCATGCAGGTGGTCAAGCAGGCCGACCTGATGCTGGCGACGTACTGGTGCGGCGACGCGTTCACGCCGGAGGAGAAGGCGCGGAACTTCGACTACTACGAGCGGCTGACGGTCCGGGACTCCTCGCTGTCAGCGTGTGTGCAGGCCGTGATGGCGGCGGAGGTCGGTCACCTGGACCTGGCCTACGACTACGCCTACGAGGCGGCGCTGATCGACATGCGGAATCTGCACCACAACACCGGCGACGGTCTGCACATGGCGTCGCTGGGCGGTGCCTGGAGTGCCCTGGTCGCCGGCTTCGGCGGCCTGCGGGACCGGGAGGGTTGTCTCTGTTTCGATCCCGCGCTGCCCCAAGGTCTGTCCGGGCTGAACTTCGCGATCCGCTGGCGTGGGGCCCGGCTGAAGGTGGAGATCGATCCGGTGTCGGTGAAGTACTCGGTGCACGACGGCGAGGGCGCTCAGGTGACGATCCGGCACGCGGGGGAGGACATCCTCGTCACCGCGGACAAGCCGGTGATCCGGACGCTGGACAAGCGCACGCCGTTGCTGCCCCGCCCGCCACAGCCACCCGGCCGCGAACCGCGGGCGGCGATGGCGAGCAACGAGCTGGCCGGCTAGCGCTCGAGCGCTGAGTTCTTGCCGCGGGCCGACAGCGACTCCGCGGTGCCGACCAGCAGCACCGACGAGATCACGGCGACGATGAAGCCGAGCACGTTCAGCTCGAAGATGCCGCCGGTGCCGAGCAGGCTCGCGATCGTGCCACCGATCACGGAACCGGCCAGCCCGAGCAGCAGCGTGGCGAGCAGACCGAGCTTCTGCTTGCCGGGTGTGAAGAGCCGGGCCAGCGCTCCGATGATGAGGCCGGCGACGATGAAGCCGATCATGGTGTGTGTCCTCCGAGTGCTAATGGGTCTCTGCATCCAGTGTCCGGCCCCGATGGGGTCCCGTGCAGTGGAGTTCACCCTGATCGCACCCGGAGCGGACCCTGGTCAGGCGCGCGCCAGCGCTTCGAAGAGCCTGGTGGTCTCGAGCAGGCGCGGGGTCCGCTCGAGCATGTTCAGGACGGCGGTTCCGGTTCGTTCGGTGGCACGCTCGTCGTGGCCGAGCAGTTCCTTGTAGCCGGCCCGGCAGGTGGACTCCGCACCGAGGATCTCGGCGTACAGCTCGACGTCCGCCAGGTCGGGGTGCGCCCTCAGCAGTTGCAGAGTGTTCTTCACGCACCTGATCAGCGTCGGCCTGGCCTTGTTCGACTGGAACCGTGACAGCAGCTGGTCGGCCAGCCCCTTCGCCACGAAGTACTCCGCACTCGACACCTTGTCCCGCAGGTAGCGCACGCCGGCGGCCTCGTGGATGTCGTCGGTGAGCGCGCAGACCGCCCACTGCGGCGGCACGATGAACACCTGCGTCGCCGGTACGTACGCCGGCAGCCCGCGGTCGGGGGCCAGCGGACCGCTGTTGATCACCGCGTTCAGCGCCGCCTTCGACGCCTGGTCGGTTGGATTCGCGTACGGCGCCATCACCAGCCGGGACGCGAATCTCGCATCCGGTACGACGATGACCGACAGGCTGCCGGTGTTCTTCAACAGCAGCGACGTGTGGGTCGGGTCGGTGCTGGCGTCGAGCCGCACGCCGTCCATCTGGGACTCCGGCTCGAGCGGCTCGGTGGACTGCGAGCAGTCCTTCGCCGGCTTGAGTACCGCGGCCGGGGTGCGCGGGATGACGATCGACGGGGTCCCGACGGGCGCACTGTCCCCGGAGTCCGCGTCCTCCGCACTCGAACAGCCCGCGACGGCGACCGTCGCGATCAAGACCGCAATGGGCACAAGCGCCCGACCACGCACCGCCACGATGACCCCCCACTGCCGAGCTCCCAGATCCCCACCTGCTCGGTTCAGCCCAGTCTCGCATCACGCGGAGTAGTTGGACAACGTTCCGGCGGCCGCGAACTGTCCTGGGCGTGGCTTAGCCTCGCGGTATGACTGTCCATCAGTTGTCCCGGCGGGACGCGCGGCGCCTCGCGGTCCGGGCGCAACTGCTGACGAGTGAGCGGCCGGCCGGGCTGTTCGAAGTGGTCGAGGGACTCAACGTGCTGCAGCTGGATCAGACTGCCCACATTGCGCCGAATGCTGACCTCGTCGCGTGGAGCCGGCTCGGATCGTCGTACGACGTGAGCGAGTTGGCCGACGCGCTGGCGACGCAGGAGCTGCTGGAGCTGCGGGGGTTCGTGCGGCTGCCGCAGAGTCTGGCACTGTTCCGGGCCGAGATGGCGGCGTGGCCGGCCAGCCGGACGCCGGATGGGAAGCTCCTCGACGACCAGGTGTACCGCCGCGACTGGGTGCAGGCGAACGAAGGCTGCCGGCTCGACATCCTCGAACGGCTGCGTCAGGACGGCCCGTTGCTGATGCGCGACCTGCCGGATACCTGCGTTGTGCGGTGGACGTCGACCGGCTGGACCGACAACCGGAACGTCTCGCAACTGCTCGAGTTCATGATGCAGCGTGGCGAGGTGGCGATCGCGGGCCGCGACGGTCGCGACCGCCTGTGGGACCTTGCTTCGCGGGTGTATCCCGACGAGCCGGTGGTCCCGGTCGAGAAGGCCCGGCGGATCCGGGACGAGCAGCGGCTGCGCTCGATGGGCATCCTGCGGGCGAGGGGCCCCGCGTGCCCGGGCGAGCCGCTCGACGGCGGCGTCGCGGGGGAGCCCGCCGTCGTCGACGGCGTCCGCGGTGAGTGGCGGATCGACCCGGAGCTGCTCGGCCGGCCCTTCTCCGGACGTACGGCGCTGCTCTCGCCGCTGGACCGATTGGTGTACGACCGGAAGCGGCTGGCCGAGCTGTTCGAGTTCGACTACCAGCTGGAGATGTACAAGCCGGTCGCCAAGCGCAAGTGGGGCTATTTCGCGCTCCCGATCCTGCACGGCGACGGCCTGGTCGGGAAGGTCGACGCCACCTCGGACCGCAAGGCCGGCGTCTTCCGGGTCGACGCGATCCACGAGGACGCGCCGTTCTCCAAGTCGCTCGGCACCGCCGTCCACCGCGAACTCCGCGACCTTGCGCAATGGCTCGACCTGGAGCTTGTCATCATGATGTGACGCCGGTCACATCTCATGTTGACGCAAACAGAAGGCATTGACGGTGCTACATGTTTACGTGAACATCGCCGCGTGAGATCAACAGTTCGCCGTATCGCCGCCGCAGCGCTCGCTGCCACCGCCATCGCAGCTGCCGTCACCATCCAGGCCGAGGCGTCACCCACCGCGACGCCGACCGCACCCGCCGCCGCGCCCGCGGGCGGCCCGGCCGGGACCAACGACTTCCGGGGAGTGAACTGGGCCGATCCGCGGGACAACTACGCCGACGACGAGGTGGTCCCGTCAGGACTGAGTACGACGGACGACTACCGGACGACGTACCGGAAGGCCACCGGGATCGTGGGCGAGTTCCGCAAGGAGCTCAAGGCCACCACGATCCGCTTGCCGATCAACCCCTCGAGCGTGGGGACCACCTGGTGGAGTTCCTACCGCGGGGCGATCGACGCGTCGGTCGCGAGCGGCTTCAAGGTCATCCTCAGCTACTGGGAGGCCGACAACGCCAAGGACGGCCGGGTCGACGACCCGGTCCAGTACGCGGCGATGTGGGACGCGGTGGTGAAGGCCTACGCCAAGAACCCGCACGTCTACTTCGAGCCGATGAACGAGCCGTTCGGCTACTCGCTGACCGAGTGGGTGTCGCTGACCTCGTCCTGGATCGCCCGGCACAGCGACGTCCCGCGCAGCCGGATCGTCATCTCCGGCACCGGCTACAACGACAACGTCACCGGTGTCGGTGCGGCGCCCGAGCTGACGGGCACGCTGCTGTCGCTGCACTTCTACGGTTTCTGGGCCTCCGACACGACCGAGGCGGCCTGGCTGGCGAACCTGCGGCCGCGGATCGGTTCGTACGGCTGGCGCACGATCATCGACGAGGCCGGCTCGCCGATGACGATCGGGCTGAACTACGGCAACCACGAGGGCAACGTCTACACGGCGTACCTCGGTGCGCTCACCCAGGTGGCGAACGAACAGAAGATGGGCATCGTCTACTGGCCGGGCCTGCGCACCGGCGACTCGTACTCCATGACGACGCAGGTCGGCCCGGCCGACCTCCAGGTCAACAGCCAGAGCGGTCGCGCCCAGCTGTGGTGGGGCTGGGGCCTGCTGAAGAAGGAGCCGACGAACACCCTGCCGCCCGCTCCGCCGGGTGAGCCCCTGCGTGGTGTGGCCAGCGGCCGGTGCGTCGACGTACCCGGCTTCTCGACGACTCCTGGTACGGCGCTCGACCTGTGGGACTGCAACAACGGCGGCAACCAGTCGTGGAACTACACGGCCGACAAGCAACTCACCGTGTACGCCGACAAGTGCATGACCGCCGGCACCTCGGTCACGATCGAGGCCTGCACCGGTGCTACCAATCAGGCCTGGGAAGTCAACGCCGACCAAACGGTCACCAGTGTTGCCATCCCCACCCTCTGTCTGACCGCCACCGGGACCGGCAACGGCGCAGCCGTCAGCACCGCCCCCTGCAACGGCTCCGACGACCAGAAGTGGACCCGCTCCTGAATACAGTCTCCGGATGGAGAGCTTGGTTCGTACGGCGGGGGAGCGTGACGTACTCGAGGCGTTTCTCGACTCGCATCGGCAGGTCGCGGTGGACAAGCTCCGCGGCCTGTCCGAGTCGGACGCGCGGCGCCGGCTGGTGCCGTCGCTGACCACACCGATCGGGTTGGTGAAGCACCTGGCCGGCGTCGAGCGGAACTGGTTCCAGCACATCGTCGCCGGGCGCCCGCGGGACGAGATCGCCGGAGACGCGCGCGGTGGTGACGCCAGTTGGCAGATCGAGGACAGTGAGACGGTCGCCGGGATCATCGCGGCCTTCGAGGAGGCCTGCGCGGAGTCGCGACGGATCGCGGCCGGCCTCCCGCTCGACCACGTCGTGTCCCGCGAGGATGTGGACGACGTCTCACTCCGCTGGATCTACGTGCACCTGATCAGGGAGCACGCCCGCCACGGCGGCCACGCCGACATCCTCCGCGAGCAGATCGACGGGGTCGCCGGAGCCTGATCGGGGCGCTCGCGACGGGGACGGTGTGGTGTTCGTCGCCGAGACCGATGCCGATGGCAACAGCCCACAAGGCCCGAGGGTCAGGCGAAGCCGCCGTTGCTCAGGAGGAGTTGGGCGTTGATCCACTGGCCTCGCGGGGAGCAGAGGAAGTCGACCAGGTTGGCGGTGTCCTCCGGCGTACCGAGGCGACCGAGCGGGGTCTGCCGGGTGCCGGCGGCCCGGATGGCGTCGTTCATCCAGCCGGTGTCGATCGGACCGGGGTTGATCACGTTCGCGCTGATGCCGAGGTGGGACAGTTCGTGCGCGGCGGCCAGCGTGATCCGGTCCAGCGCGCCCTTGCTCGCGCCGTACGGGAGGTTGTTGACCGTGTGATCACTGGTCAGCGCGATGATCCGGCCGGTGCCGGGCGCTCCGGCGAAGCGGCGCCCGTACTCGCGGATCAGCAGCCAGGTCGCCCTGGCGTTCACCGCGAAGTGGCGGTCGAAGCTCTCGATGGTCGTGTCGAGGATTCCTGAGTCGACGGACTCACAGTGACACATCACCAACGCCGTGACGTTGCCCAGCCGCTCCTCGGCGGCGGCGAAGATCCGCTCCGGCGCCGCCGGGTCCACCAGGTCCGCCTCGATCGGCACCGCGGTCGCGCCGAGCTCGGTCAGCTCCTTGGTGATCTCGGCCGTCGCACCCGACTGGACGCCCCAGTCCATGCGTTCGTCGTACGCGGTCCAGTAGGTGAACGCGATGTCCCAGCCGGAGGCCGCGAGCCGGCGGGCGATGCCGGCGCCGATGCCGACGGTCCGGCCCACGCCGGTGACGAGGGCGACTGGGCGTTGCGGGTCCGGCTGCGTCATGGGGCGATCCTGCTGGATGGCCGGTCAGGCGGCAACCGGATTCTTCACTGCGCGTGGATGATGTGCGCGTCCGGGCCGGGGAAGAACAGGGACTCGGTGTCGGTGTCACTCCAGTGCACCAGGTACGGCGGGGCGCCGCCCGGGTCGTGCACCTCGACGATCTCGCCCTGCCGCCGGTGCGCCGACAGGTGGTTGCTCTCGACAACAACCTGGTCGCCCGCCACGGCCTTCACCGGACCCACCCGCTCTCGCCGTTCATCAGTCTCTCCTCGTCGCTGGTCGGGCGACGACGACCCGTCGCCCGGGCACACCTCCAGCTTGGCCCCACAGCCCCGCCCGCACCACCCCTCAGCCGCTGAATCTGGCCGCACCCACGCCTTGCCAGGATGTGAGATCACCGCCGGCCGTGGCCTGTTCGCGTGTGACGGTGGGGGCATGCGCGCTGTCGGATTCACGAAGATCAACGGGGAGATCGTCGAGCTGGAGCGGCCGGTGCCGGAGCCGGGTCCGGGTGAGGTGCTCATCCGGGTCTCGCACGCCGGAGTCAACTTCGCCGAGGTCCAGCACCGGCGCGGTGACTTCGGGGAGCCGGAGCCGGAGGGCGACGTGCCCGGGCTCGAGGCGGCGGGCGTCGTGGCAGCGGTCGGAACGGCGGTCAGCGGACTCGCGGCCGGCGACCAGGTGACGGCGTACCTGCCGGGCTTCGGCGGATACGCGGAGTACGTGATCGCACCGGCCGCCTTCACCTATCCGATCGGGGATCTCGATCCCGTGGTGGCGGCGGGGGCGCCGACGGTGCTGACCACGGCATACGGACTGCTGGCCGGCGCCGGGCGGTTGGCGGCCGGGGACACGGTGCTGGTGCATGCCGCGGCCGGTGGGGTCGGCACGGTCGCCGTGCAGATCGCGAAGGCGCTGGGTGCGGGGAAGGTGTTCGGCACGGTTGGTTCGGCGGACAAGGCGGCGTACGCGCGGCAGTTCGGGTACGACGAGGTGGTCGTGCGTGACGGGTTCGCGGACCGGATCCGGGAGCTCACCGGCGGGCGCGGAGTCGACCTGGCGCTGGACTCGGTCGGTGGGCAGACCCGCGCTGACAGCCTCGGCGTACTCGCGGTGTTCGGTCGGCTGGCGGCGTACGGGGACGCGGGGAACCATCCGGATCTGACCCTGGCGGTCCGGCCGCTGTGGAAGAGCAATCAGTTCGTCGGCGGGTTCAACATCGGGGATCTGGCCCGCCGGGCGCCGGAGCTCGTCACGCGCTTCGGCCGTGCCGGGCTGGACCTCGTAGCCGCCAAGAAGGTCCACATCGACGTGACCGACGTGCTGCCGCTCTCCGACGCCGGCGTGGCCCTCGACCGCCTGGCCGCCGGCGCGAACCGCGGCAAGCTGGTCCTGTCCGTCTGATCGTCAGTGGATGTCGGTGGCGAGGCGGGCGGCGAGGGCGGCGAAGATACCGGCGGTGACGCGCTCGAGACGGCGGCGAACGCTGCTACCGGCGCGGAAGAACCGCTCGGTCAGACTGCCCGCGACCAGCGCGGCGGTGGCGTCGACCGGGAACCCGACGGTGATGAAGATCCCGCCGAGCACCAGGAACTGCGTGGTCGCCGGCCAGCTGCCCGCGCCGGTCGTGATGAACTGCGGCACGAACGCCAGATAGAACAGAATCACCTTCGGATTGGCCAGGTTGGTCAACGTCGCCATCAGATAGGTCCGGCGGAGCGTCCGCTTAGGTAGCTCCAGCGTCTCGCCGGGCTCGCCGACCTCCTGCCGGCTGGCGCGCCAGGTCAGGTAGGCGAGATACAGCAGGAACGCGGCACCGGCGACGCGTACGCCGTTCAGCACCTGAGGTGCGGCCTGGATGAGCGCACCGAGACCGACAGCGGCGGCCAGACTGTGCACGGCCAGACCGGTCGACATCCCGGCCGCGGCCACCACACCGGCCCGGCGCCCGCCGACCGCCGCATTGGCCACGATGAACAGCATGTCCGGTCCCGGTACGACGCTCACCAGGAAGACGGCAACCACGAACCCCAGCACCACCGACAGATCCATCCGCTCATTTTCGCCCCGGGGTGCCCACGACGCCGGGGTATTTCCGACCCGTGGTCAGCGAGGGAGGGTGATGGTTGCGGTGGTTCCGCCGTCGGGAGAGGGCGTGAGGGTGATGGTGCCTTCGTGGGCCCGGGTGATCTCGAGAGCTATGGACAGCCCCAGGCCGGAGCCGCCGCTGGCCCGGGCCCGGCTGGTGTCCAGGCGGACGAAGCGTTCGAAGACGCGGAGGCGATCGGCCTCGGGGATACCGTCACCGTCGTCGGCCACGGTGATCACGGCTGACCCGTTCTGCTCGTCGGCGGTGAGGTGGACGGTGGTGTGGGCGGCCCGCGCGGCGTTGTCGACCAGATTCCTGAGCACTTGGCTGAGCCGGGCCGGATCGCCGACCACGCGGACGGGATGAACCTCGCTCGTCACGGTGAGATCGGGTGCGGAACTCCGCAACCGCTGGAGCTCCGCCGCGACCAGATCGTCGACGTCGACGTCCGTACGCTGCATCCGCAGGCCGGTGTCGTCCGCCTTCGCGAGCAGCAACAGATCCTCGACCAGCCGCCGCATCCGCTCGGTCTCGGCCTCCATCACCAGATGCAGTTCCTGCCACGCATGCCCGGTGGTGTCGGCTTCGATGACCTCCAACGCCGCTGTCAGCGTGGCCAGCGGCGATCGGAGTTCGTGGCTCGCATCCGACACGAACCGCCGCTGCATGGCCTGCCCGGTCTGCAGCCGGTCGAGCATCTCGTTCATGGTCGCCGCGAGCCGCGCGATCTCGTCCCGGGTCGCCGGCACCGGGACCCGCTCGGTCAGATCTCCTGACCCGATGCCCTGCACCCGCGCCCGGATCCGCTCCACCGGCCCGAGCGCCTGCCCGACCAGCAGCCAGCCCGCCACCCCGACCACGACCAGCAGGACCGGGAACCCGATCAGCAGGTACTTCGTGACCGTGGCCACCGTGTCGCGCTGGGTCTGCACCGACGATGCGACCACCACGGTGTACGTCTGGCCGCCGTACGACGCACCCTGCGTGACGATGAGGTACGCGTGGTCGTCGTCGAGCAGCGGCATCTCACCGACCTCGGCCCGCAGAACTACCCCGGACGCGGGACGGAGATCCGTGAGTGGCCTGCTGTCGACGCGCGTCGACGAGGCGGCGACGACCCGCCCGGACGCGTCCAGGACCTGGATCAGCTGGCTCGGCCGGGTCGTGTCGGTCAGGTCCCGCGCGAGTCCCGCCGTACCCTCCTCGGACACCTGGCCGGCCACGTCGGCGAGCCGCCCGTCGGCCGCGTCCGACACACCGGTGATCAGCGCGCGCTGGAGGAGTAGCAGCAGTACGGCGGCGCCGAGCCCCATCGCCACCGCGACAACGATGACTGCCGCCGCGGTCGACCTGCTCCGGACGCTGGCGCGCCGCAGCCCGACTCCGATCCTCCGCCACGCGGCCAACACACCGTTCCTTCCCGGCAACCGAGGCTCCCGCACCCCATCATCCTCCGGGGCGCCGCGTGTAGTACGCACCGGTCGCAACCAGGCTCAGCCAGGTTGCGGCCAGCAACCACCCGGCCAGGATGTCGGTCGCCCAGTGGTAGCCGAGATAGATCCGGCTGAGCCCGATTCCCACACTGAGCAGGACGGCGACCGCCGTACCGGCGATCCGCCACGCCAGCCCGGCCCGCAGCATCCACAACAGCCCCGCCATCGTCAGGAAGAACACGGCCGAGTTCAGCGTGTGCCCGGACGGGAACGAGTACGACGTGTCCACGGCCCCGAGCACATAGCTGACGCTCGGCCGCGGCCGCTCGACCAGCAACTTGATGCCATAGGTGAGCGCGGCAGAGCCGGCCATCGCGACGAGCAGCAGCACGGCAGGCCTACGACTCTTGGTCACGCGCCAGAGCACCAGGGCGGCGATCAGCGTGAACACCATCAAGACCGGTACGTCGCCCAGGAAGGTCAGGCCCCGAGCCACGTCGGTCAGCTCCACGCTGCGAAGCCCGAGCACGTCATTGGCCAGCCTGGGGTCGTCAGCGGCCAGTCCGTTGGACTCGCGCACCGAATCGGCCAGCCCGGCCACCGCGGCGACGCCCGCGCCCGCGAGCACGAGACCGGGCGCCACCGCCACCAATCGCCGAACAGCCACGCCTCAGCCGCCCTCGGGATCGAGGCGATAGCCCATGCCGCGGATGGTTTCGATGGAGTGCCGGCCGAAGGGGCCGTCGATCTTGAGGCGGAGGTAGCGGATGTAGACCTCGACCACGTTGGGATCGCCGTCGAACGCGGGGTCCCAGACGCTGGCCAGGATCTCGAGTTTGCTGACGGTGTCGCCGCGGTGACGCATCAGGAACTCGAGCAGACCGTACTCCCGGGGCGTGAGCGCGATCTCCTTCCCTTCCCGTTCGACCCGCCGCCTGGCCGGGTCGAGCACCAGGTCGCCGGCCGTCAGCACCACCGGCCGCTCCGGACCGCCACGCCGGATCAGCGCCCGCAACCGGGCGATCAGGACCAGGAAGCTGAACGGCTTGGTCAGGTAGTCGTCCGCACCGAGATCGAACGCGTCGGTCTGGTCGTACTCCCCGTCCTTCGCGGTCAGCATCAGCACCGGGGTCCACACACCGCGGTCCCGCAACTGCTCGAGCACCTTGTACCCGTTCAGCTTCGGCAACATGATGTCCAGCACGATCACGTCGTAGCTGTTCTCCGTCGCCGCCCACACCGCGTCCTCGCCGTCGTGCACCAGCTCGACCACGAACCCGGCGTCGGTGAGACCACGGCGGACCGTGTCGGCCAGCCGGACCTCGTCCTCCACCATCAGCACCCGCATGGTCTCAGTCTCACCGCCGCTCGCTGAGGATCGGCTGAGAGCCACTCATCGGAGCGTCGCGAACACGTCGTCGAGCCGATGTCCCGGGGTCCGGCCGTGTTCGACGTACCACTCCCGCCCGAGCACCCGCCGGAACAGCCACGGCGGCAGCTTGAGCAGCAGCCCGAGCGTCCGCGCACCGTCGTCCGAGCTCGCCTGGCTGGCGTGCGCCTGGAACGCTTGCCGCTTCTGGTCCGCATACGCACGGACGTCGACACAGTGCGTGATCGCCGACGCGGGGGAGTAGGCGCCGTCGTAGTCGGCCGCCCGCACCGCCGGCAGTACGCCGGGAATCGCCTCGACCACCCGGATCAGCCGCCGGATGAGCCGCCGGTCGATCGTTGCCTCCAGCACCAACGGCGTACCGGCCTGTGCGGCCGCGTACACGCCGACCGCATACACCTGCTGGTGGTCCGGATGCCCGTAGCCGCCGGCCGGATCGTAGATCGTCAACGCGTCGGCGCGCTCGTCCCGCAGCAACTCGATCAACGGCGCCGCCGCCTGCTCGACCGCGAGACGGCTGAACGCGCCGTCCGCCACCGGACCAGCCGACCCCGAGTCGGGGAACCCGAACTGCACGACCCGCGCACACCCCAGCGCCGCCGCTGAGCTGTCCAGCTCGTCCCGCCGGTACGACGCCAGCCGGCCGGCCATCCGGTACGACGAAGCGGCCGCACCCGCCTCGCCGTCAGTGGCGACCGCCAGGACGACCCGATGCCCTTCCGCCGCGAGCCGGGCCAGCGTGCCGCCCATCAGCAGCGCCTCGTCGTCCGGGTGCGCGTGGAAAGCCACCAGCGTGTACCGGGCGGCGTCGGTGTCCTGCGGATGTGCCACTTCCCGAGCATCGCACGGCCGCCAAGGGCCGCTCGACTCGCTCTCAGGACCCTCTCAGCAGCTGCCTTCCACGATGGTGCGATGAAGCCCAGAGCACCCCGCCGGGTCGTGACCTCAGTCCTGAGCGGGCTGGCGACCGCCGCCCTGGTTGTCCTGCTCCCGCGGGCGGTGGGTGCGACGTGGAGCGAGGTCGGCGCCGTCCTCGGCCGGGTTTCCGCCGGCGCGGTCGTGGCCCTCGCGGTCGTCTGGATCGCGGGGTTGTGGGCGCATTCGTTCGTCCTGGCCGCGTCCCTGCCAGGACTGACGAAGCGCCGCGGCCTGACGCTGAGTCTGACCGGCAGCGCCGTCGCCAATGTCCTCCCGCTGGGCGGCGCGGCCGGGACCGGCCTGAACTTCGCGATGGTCCGCCGCTGGGGTTTCAGCCGGTCCGCGTTCGGCGGCTTCCTCGCCGTCACCACCCTGCTGAACATCGTCTCCAAACTCGGCGTGATCGCCGTCGCGCTGGCGCTGGTGCCGATCCTGCACAGCGCATCGGCGTTCGGTGCGGCGGGTCTGCTGTTCCTTCCGGTGCCGCTCGCAGTGGTCGCCGTCGTCTGGATGCTCGCCGACGAGAAGGTTGCCGCCGGCATCGGCGCCGCGCTCGACAAGGTCCTTCGCCGCAAGCCTGGCCGGCTGGCGGTCAAGCTCCCGGAGCTGCGGCGTTCGATCCTGCGGGTCCTGCGCAACGGCTGGCGTCCGATGACGGCCGGCATGCTCGCCTACCTCGCGCTGCAACTGGCCCTGCTGTGGCTCTGCTTCCACGTCCTCGGCATCTCCTTCGCCCTTCCGGTGCTCTTCACCGCGCTGGCCGTCGAGCGGCTGCTGACCCTGGTCCCGATCACCCCGGGCGCGGCCGGGGTGGTCGAGGTAGGCACCGCCGCCGCGCTGGTCGCCCTCGGCGGCGACCCGGCCGGTGTCGCGGCCGGGCTCATCCTGTTCCGCGGTTTCACCTACGTCATGGAGATCCCGGTCGGCGGCATCACGCTGGCGATCTGGTTGGCCACCCAGCACCGGACCCGGGCTCGCTCGGCCGAGCTGGAGGCGGTCGCCGGATGAGGATCGCCCTGGTCAGCGACTGCTACCTCCCACGGCTGGGCGGGATCGAACTCCAGGTCCACGACCTCGCCGGACAACTGATCCGCGCCGGCCACCAGGTCACCGTCTTCACCGTCACCGACGGTCCGCCCGCGGCCGGCGACGTCCCCGTCGTACGACTGCCGGCGCTCGGCGGCGTACCGTTGCCAGCAGCAACCGATCGTCTGCGTCGGGCGCTGGACAAGGTCGACGTCGTGCACGCCCACACGTCCCTGGTCTCGCCACTCGCCTGGCGCGCGGCCCGGCTCGCACCGGCCGCCGTGATCACCCTGCATTCGTTGCCCAGTCCAGCGATGCCGTGGCCGCTCGCGCAACTCGACCGGTACGTCGATCCGGCCCGCTGGACCGCGGTCAGCGAGGTGGTGGCCGGCGTACTGCGTCGATCGTTGCCGCATCGGCCGGTCGACGTACTGCACAACGGCGTCGATGCCGCGCACTGGCGAACCCCCAGGCCTGGCAGGCATCCGCTGACCATCGTGAGCACGATGCGGCTCACTCGGCGCAAGCGCCCGCTGGCCCTGCTGCGTACCTTCGAGCGGATCCGCGGCCTCGTGCCATCCGACGTGGACGTCAGAGCCGTCATCGTCGGCAGTGGACCGCAAGCCGCGGCGGTGGCCGCCGAGACCCGGCGTCGTGGCCTCGCGGACTGGGTCGAGTTGCCGGGACGCCTGACCCGCTTCGAGATCCAGCAGCTGTACGCCGCCGCCGACGTGTACCTCGCGCCCGCCGGGCTGGAGTCCTTCGGAGTCGCCGCCCTGGAAGCGCGCTGCGCCGGTCTGGCCGTGGTCGCGATGGCATCCGGTGGCGTCGGCGAATTCATCCGGCACGGAGTCGAGGGCTACCTGGTCGACTCCGACGTCGAGATGGGCGAGACCACCGCCGCGCTCCTCACCGACTTCGCCCGTCTCGCGCGGATCCAGCAACACAACCGCGACACCGTTCCAGCCATGACGTGGGACCACGTCATCCCGCAGCATCTGGCGACGTACCAGACTCAGGTGTCTCTCAGTGCACTGACCCTAACGTCGGCATCATGACCCCCGACGACTCCAGCACGACCGAGCTGTCCGGCTGGGGGCGGACCACTCACAAGCACACCCGCGTACGACGGCCGGACGCGGACGGCGGTGTGGTCGACGCAGTACTGGCCGAGCCCGAGGTGACGATCCGCGGTGCCGGCAAGAGCTACGGCGACGCGGCGCTACCCGGTCATGGGGTCGTGCTCGACATGACCGCGCGCGACCGGATCATCTCGTTCGACCAGGGCAACGGGGTGATCGTGGCGGAAGCCGGGGTACTGCTCAAGGAGATCGCCGAGCAGGCACTGCCGCTCGGATGGCTGCTCCCGGTGATGCCCGGCACCGAGTGGATCACTGTGGGCGGAGCGATCGCGTCCGATGTGCACGGTAAGAACCATCCGGGCGCGGGATCATTCGGCCGGCACGTCCGCTGGCTCGCCTTGCTCCGCTCGGACGGCGTGCCCACCCAGCTCTCGCCCGGCCAGGACGCCGACGCCTTCTGGTCGACGATCGGCGGCATGGGCCTGACCGGCGTCATCCTGCAGGCGGCCATTCAACTCCACCGCGTCGAGACCGGCTGGGCTGTCCGCGAGCGCCACCGCACCAGGTCCCTCCCCGAAACCCTGTCCCTCCTCCGAACCCTCGCCACACACCAAGAATCCGACCCGAACCACCACGTCATCGCCTGGCTCGACGCCCACTCAACCGGGCCGTCCCTCGGCCGCGCCCTCATCGACGAGTTCCACCCAGCCACCACCCGAGACCTCCCCACCGCCGTCCCCCCATTCCCAGAACGCCGAGGCCACGCAGCCCGCCCCCGGACAGCTCCCGCCTCATCCGGGCGACGGAGGGTGCGGTCGCTGCCCGGGCCGGGATTGGTGTCGAGGGCAACTATTTTCGCCGCGGCGGCTGCTCGGTGGCATCTGAGCCGCGCCGGGCGTCAGCTGGTTCCGCTGCACTCGGCGCTGTGTCCGCTGGATCGGACTGAGTCGTGGCCGGCGGCGTTCGGGCGGGGAGGGTTGATCCAGTACCAGTTCGCCGTTCCGCCGGACGAGGCGGACGTCGTGGGCGAGGTGTTGCGTTTTCTGGCAACGCACCGGATGGCGCCGGCGCTGGCGACGCTGAAGAATCTCGGCCGCGGATCCGGCGGGCTGTTGTCGTTCCCGATTCCCGGCTGGACGCTCGCCGTCGACCTGCCAGCGCGCTGGTTGCACGACCCGGAGGCGCTACGGCCGATCGACAAGCTGGTCGCGGCCGCGGGCGGCCGGGTCTACCTCGCGAAGGACGCTCTCAGCGACCCGCACCTCATCCCAGTCATGTATCCACGGCTGCCGGCCTGGCAACGCACGCAGGCCCGCCTGGACCCGGAACGCCGCTGGACGTCCGCCCTGGCCGAGCGCCTGGGCCTGCTGCGATGACCGACGGGACCGCCTTACTCGTCGGCGGCTCGTCGGAGATCGGCATCGCCGTACTGACCGAGCTGCTCGGGCCACCGCCGCGGCGCGTCGTGCTCGCGGGACGACCGAGTGGCGAGCTGTGGTGGAACGCCGAGAAGCTCCGCGACCTCGGCTACTCCGTGACGACGGCGCAGTACGACGCCTGCCTGCGGGCCGACGAGGTCGACGGGATGCTCGAGCACGCCTGCGCGGACCATCCACTCAGCCTCGCCGTGGTGGCAGTCGGCACGATGACTGAAGAGTCGTTCGCCGACGGCATCGTCGTGAATGGTCTGTCCGTCGCACTGCTGTTGCGAGCGTTGGTGCAGCGCGGACCTGAGCAGATCGTGCTGTTGTCGTCGGCTGCCGCGGTCCGGCCGAGGCAGTCGATCGCGGCGTACTCGCTGGGCAAACAGCTCGCCGACTCGACGGCCGTCCTGCTCGCACGCCAGGCCGCGGAGTCCGGCGTGCGGATACTCGTCGTACGCCCGGGTTTCGTCGCGACCCGGATGACGGCGGGCCAGTCGAAGCCTCCGCTCGCAACCACGCCGGACCGCGTCGCCCGACGGGTCGCGGGCGCGGTGCGCAGCGGTCAGACGATCGTCTGGGCGCCACGCACGATGGGCCTCGCCGTCCGGATCCTCAACCTGCTGCCGCGAAGGATGCTGCCAGCTGCCTGGCGCTGAGCGCTCTCCGGATCCTCTCAGGCACTTCCCGATCTACTGAGGCCCATGAAGCAGAACGCGCACCGACGCCGTCGCCGCCGAGTTCGGAAGCGCTGGATCGCGTTGGTCTGCTGCCTGTTGCTGGTCGTCCCGGCGGTGTCATATGTCCGGGCGCTGCTGTATCCGGGGAACGCGAGCTTCGCGGTCCGGACGGTCGAATGGTTCCGCGACCACGGCGGTGGCCCGATCGTCGACGCCGTCGAGAACTGGAAGTACTCACGCAACCAGCCGCCCGCCACCGGCACCCCGAGCGATGTCACGGCACCCAGCGTGACTGTCCCGGGCGCCCCAGCGACCGCGGGCCACTCGACCGGGGCGACCCATGCAGCGGCCGCGAGTCTGCCGGTCGTCAAGGTGCTCCCCGGCGTACGAGCGCTGCCGCACGAAGGCGCCTGGTCGGTAGCCCGGCAGACGACGGCCGGCAAGCCGTTGCTCTGGACAACCTGGTTCCGGCCCGATCCGGCGCACCTGCCGGTCTCGGTCGCTGCCGCCCTGATCCCGCAGTCCGCGAACCGCCTGGCCCTGATGCCCGGCACCCGGGAACCTGTCGTCGGCATGGCCTCCCGCCACGGCTACTCGGTCCCCTCGAATGATCACGCCGCCCTGGTCGCGACCTTCAACGGCGGCTTCAAGATGAAGGACTCGCAGGGCGGCTGGTGGACCACCGAGTCCGCCGCCGTGCCGCTGGTCGACGGTCGCGCGTCCGTGGTCATCTTCCGCGACGGCACCGCGCGGATCGGCACCTGGAACCGGACCGTCCGGATGACGCCGGACGTCGTCGCGGTCCGGCAGAACCTCGATCAGCTGATTGTCGACCATCGGATCGTCGACGGGCTGACCGGGAACGCGAACGGCCGCTGGGGGAGCTACCGGAGCCAGTACCAGTACACCTGGCGGTCCGGACTCGGAACCGATGCCCACGGCAACTTGATCTACGTGGCCGGCCAGGGCCTGACGCTGGCCACACTGGCCGCGGCGATGCAGCAGGCCGGTATCGAGCAGGGCATGGAACTGGACATCCACGCCGCGATGGTCAGCTTCGACATCGAACAGCCCGGGCCGCAGGGCACCGTCACCGGCCGACGGCTGCTCGCCTCGATGAACTCGCCGTCGAATCGCTACCTGGTCGACGACCAGCGCGACTTCTTCTACGTCGTGGCCAAATGACAGACGTCCGTACGCCGGTAGCCGTCGCGCGCACCGAGTCGTCAGCTCGGTCCTTCCTGAGGCTGAGCCGGCCGCGCCAGTGGCACAAAGCCGTGATGCTCTTCGCCGCGCCCGCGGCGGCCGGCGTGCTCGACCAGCCCCTCGTCCTCCTCGAGGCAGCGCTCGCCGCCGTCGGGTTCACACTGCTCGCGATCGCGATCTACGCCTTCAACGACGTCCGCGACGTCGCCGACGACCGCCGTCACCCCCGCAAGTGCCTGCGGCCGGTGGCCGCCGGATCGATCAGTCCCGCCCGCGCCGTGTTCTTCGGTTGTGTCGCCGCGCTCCTCGGCCTCGCCGTCACGTCGACACTCGGATTGTCGACGTTCCTACTCGGCGTGAGTTATCTCGTCGCCCAGGTGCTGTACGTGCTGAAGTTGAAGCACGTCGCGGTGGTCGACCTGATCCTGGTCGCACTCGGCTTCGTCCTCCGCGCGGCCGCCGGTGGAACCGCGACCGGCGTACCGGTGTCGCACTGGTTCCTCCTGGTCTCCCTGTTCGGCGCCCTGTTCCTGGTCACCGGCAAACGCAAGGCGGAACGGATGGCCGCGGGGGAGCCCACAGAACCGCAGGCCGCGGTCAGTCGCCCCGTGCTGGCGGCCTACTCGGACGGCTGGCTCGACCAGGTGATGACCGTCTCGCTGCTCGGCTCCGCGCTCTCGTACGGCTCGTGGGCCTTCCAGCACCTCGGGTACGACGTCTACCGCGAACTGCTGGCCATCTCGTTCCTGCCGTTCCTGACCGGGCTCCTGCGCTACGCCTTGATCGTCTCGACGGGCAACGGCGAGGTCCCCGAACGCGACTTGTTCCAGGACCGCGTGCTGCTGATCGCCGGCCTCACCTGGGTCGCCCTGGTCGGGACCGGTCTGTACCTGGCCTGAGACTCGGGCCGGCCCGAACTTGACGGCGTGAAGTCACCCGACCTAGCGTTGTCGAAGCGCTTCGACTGCGCCGCCCAGAGAAGGCTTCAGCTCGAGAGAGGGCTTCCCCGATGAAGTTCACCGATGGGTACTGGCAGTTGCGGGCGGGGCTGACACGGCTGCGGCCGGCCGAGGTCGAGAGTGTGGAGGCCGGCGAGCGCGAGTTGACGGTGTTCGCGCCGGCGCACCGGATCGAGCGGCGCGGGGACACGCTCAACCAGCCGCTGTTCACGGTGACGTTCTCGTCGCCGGCCCGTGGCGTGATCGGTGTCCGGATCGCCCACCACCTCGGCGGGCTGCCCGCGCGGCCGTCGTACCGGCTGAACACCGACGACGATCATCCGGTGAAGGTGGACGTCGGCGCCGCTGAGGCTCGGTTGACGTCGGGTGAGCTCAGCGTGGTCGTCCGGCTCGACGGGTCGTGGGACGTGCGGTTCGAGCAGGACGGGCGCCCGCTGACGAACTCCGGCGCTCGTAGCATCGGCCTGATCACCGATGCCGACGGCAAGCACTACCTGCACGAGCAACTCGCGCTGGGCGTCGGAGAGACGATCTACGGTCTCGGCGAGCGCTTCGGCCCCCTCGTGAAGAACGGCCAGATTGTCGACAGCTGGAATGCCGACGGCGGCACGTCGAGCGAGCAGGCCTACAAGAACGTCCCGTTCTACCTGAGCAGCAAGGGGTACGGCGTCCTCGTCGACAGCCCGGCCCGGGTGTCGTTCGAGGTCGGCTCGGAGGTCACCTCGCGCAACCAGTTCAGCGTCGAAGGCCAGGACCTCGCGTACTACGTCTTCGCCGGCCCGACTCCGAAGGACGTCCTCCGCCGCTACACCGGCCTGACCGGCCGGCCCGCCCGTGTTCCCGCGTGGTCGATGGGGCTGTGGCTGTCGACGTCGTTCACCACCGACTACACCGAGGAGACGGCGAGCGCGTTCATCGACGGGATGGCCGAGCGCGACCTGCCGTTGAGCGTGTTCCACTTCGACTGCTTCTGGATGCGGCAGTTCCATTGGTGCGACTTCGTCTGGGATCCGGTCGCGTTCCCGGACCCGGCCGGGATGATCCGCCGCCTGAAGGATCGCGGCCTGCGCATCAGTCTCTGGATCAACCCGTACATCGCACAACGCTCGGTCCTGTTCGAGGAAGGCCGCCGGCTCGGCTACTTGCTGAAGCGCCCCGACGGTTCGATCTGGCAGTGGGACATGTGGCAGGCCGGCATGGCGATTGTCGACTTCACCAACCCCGACGCGACCGCGTGGTACCGCTCGAAGCTGCAGGCGCTGATCGACCTCGGCATCGACTGCTTCAAGACCGACTTCGGCGAACGGATCCCGACCGACGTCGCCTGGCACGACGGGTCCGACCCGGAGCGGATGCACAACTACTACGCGCAGCTCTACAACGCCGCCGTCTTCGGCCTGCTGGAGGAGAACCGCGGCGATGGCGAGGCTGTGCTGTTCGCGCGCTCGGCCACGGTCGGCGGCCAGCAGTTCCCGGTGCACTGGGGTGGCGACTGCGAGTCGACGTTCGAGGCGATGGCGGAGTCGTTGCGCGGCGGGCTGTCGCTGGCCGCCTCGGGGTTCGGCTACTGGAGTCACGACATCGGCGGGTTCGAGGGCACGCCGGACCCGGCGATCTTCAAGCGGTGGGTGCCGTTCGGGCTGCTGTCCTCACACTCGCGCCTGCACGGCTCGTCGTCGTACCGGGTGCCGTGGGCGTTCGACGACGAGGCGGTCGACGTACTGCGGAAGTTCACCAAGCTGAAGCTCTCCCTCATGCCGTACCTGATGACCGCGGCGGCCGAGGCGCATCAGGACGGTGTGCCGATGATGCGGCCGATGGTCCTGGAGTTCCCCGACGATCCGGCCGCCGCTTACCTCGATCGCCAGTACATGCTCGGCCACGATCTGCTGGTCGCGCCGGTGATGAGCTTCGACGGCGAAGTCTCGTTCTATCTGCCGGAAGGGCGGTGGACCCACCTGTTGACCGGTGAGGTGATCGCGGGTCCGCAGTGGGTGCGGCAGACCCATGGATTCGACAGCCTACCGGTGCTGGTCCGTGAGGGTGCGGTGATCCCGGTCGTTGCGGTCGACGATCGGCCGGAGTACGACTGGACTGATGGTGTCGAGCTGCGCTGGTTCCAGTCGTCCGAGGGCGTGACGACGACTGTCGAACTGCCGGACGCCGACGGGGGAGTGGCCGCGGTGATCGAGTTCAGCCTGCGCGACGGCCAGGCCGAGTCTCGGGTGATCGAGGGCGTCTGCGACCACTACACGGTCAAGGTCTCCAGCTCATGACGCGACTTTGGTACGGCGGGGACTACAACCCGGAGCAGTGGGATCCGGCGGTGTGGAAGGAGGACGTCGACCTGATGCGTCAGGCCGGCGTCAACCTGGTGACCGTCGGGGTGTTCTCCTGGTCGAGCCTGGAACCGTCCCCGGGCCGGTACGAGTTCGGCTGGCTCGACCGCGTCCTCGACCTGCTGCACGACGGCGGTGTCAGCGTGGATCTGGCGACACCCACCGCGTCGCCACCGCCGTGGTTCAGCCGGCTCCACCCTGAGGCGTTGCCGGTCACGGCCGAAGGCGTACGACTGACGCATGGCAGCCGGGACACGTACTGCGCCTGTGCGCCGGCGTATCGGGAGGCTGCTCGGGGAATCGCGCGGGCGCTGGCCGAGCGGTATCACGATCACCCGGCCCTGGCGATGTGGCATGTGCACAACGAATACGGAACGACGTGTCACTGCTTGCTGGCCGCGGAGCGTTTCCGGACGTGGTTGCGGGAGCGGTACGGCTCGCTCGACCGGTTGAACGAGGCGTGGACGACGGCGTTCTGGAGTCAGGGGTACGGCGAGTGGGAGGACATCCAGCCGCCGCGGAAGACGCAGTACCTGGTGAATCCGACGCAGTTCCTCGACTACCGGCGGTTCTGGTCCGACGAGTTGCTGGCGGCGTATCTCGAGCAGAAGGCCGAGCTGCGGAAGGTCTCGGAGTTGCCCGTCACGACGAACTTCGTCTTCGGCGGCTGGGTGCCGGTGAACCATGCGCGATGGGCGGCCGAGGTCGATGTCGTTGCCATCGACCACTATCCGGATCAGGCCGGGATCGGCGCGGAGGAGCAGACCGCGTTCGGCGCCGATCTGGCCCGATCCTGGGCCGGCGGGAAGCCGTGGCTGTTGATGGAGCAGGCGGCCGGGACGCTCAACGACGGGCATCGGCTGCACCCGAAGGAGCCTGGGCGGATGGCGCGGCACAGCCTGTCGCACATCGCCCGTGGTTCGCGGGGTGCGCTGTCCTTCCAGTGGCGGGCGTCGCGCGGCGGGGCGGAGATGTACCACTCGGCGATGGTTCCGCATGCCGGTGCGGACAGCAGGATGTTCCGGGAGGTCGTGGAGCTCGGGTCGGTGCTGCCCCGCCTCACCGAAGCGGCTCAGAGTGAGGTCGTCGCGGACGTCGCGATCCTGTGGGACGTCGAGTGCTGGTGGGCGATGCAAGGGACGCATCTGCCGTCGTCGTCACTCGACTACCTGGCCGCGGTGCGGAAGGCACACCGGCAGTTCTGGCGCGCCGGGGTGACGGTCGATTTCGCGTCACCTGCCGCGGATCTCTCGTCCTACAAGATGGTTGTCGTCCCCAGTCTGTACGTGCTGAATGACGAGGCTGCCGCGAATCTGGCCGCGTATGTGGAGCGTGGCGGGCAACTGGTCGTCGGGTACTTCAGCGGGATCGTGGATCCGGATCTGCGGGTCCGGCTCGGCGGGTATCCGGGTGGGTTCTCGGATCTGCTCGGAGTGCGGGTCGAGGAGTTCCATCCGCTGCCGGCCGACGGCGAGGTCGCGTTGTCGTCCGGCGGGCGGGGGCGGCTCTGGAGCGAGGACGTGCGGGCGGTGTCGGCCGACGTGGTCGATCGGTACGCCGGAGGAGCCCTGGACGGGAAGCCGGCGATCACGCGTCGCGACGTCGGCGCTGGATCGGCCTGGTACGTGTCGACCGAGCTGGATGACGAGACCGCCGCGAGCTTGCTGGGCTTGTCGGAGTCGCCGGTGGAGATCGTTCGGAGACGGTCCGGCGACACCACGTGGACGTTCCTCTTCAACCACGGAGACGCGGAGGTCGTCGTACCGGCCGATGGGACTGAGCTGGTCGTCGGCGAGCTGCCGTTGCGGCCTGGTGGTTATGCGGTCGTGCGGTCGGTCTGAGGGGCCTGGGAGGTGCTCCCGCGCGCGGTGAGCGTGGGCGGGAGCAGGGTCAGCTCGGGTACGTCGCCGCCCGCGAGCTTGGTGATCAGCGACTCGACCGCCTGATCGCCGATCCGCTCCGCCGGGATGGTGACCGAGGACAGCTGCGGTACCTGCCGTTCGGCGACGTCGTCCGCGCAGATCGCCACCAGCGACATGTCCTCGGGCACCCGGCGGCCGAGCCGGCGCAGGACGTCGAGGAGCGGGCCGATGATCGGCTCGTTCTGGACCACGAGTCCGGTGATGTCCGGGTGCTCGTGGAGGAGCTGCTCGACCGTGTGCAGGACCGCGTCGAAGGTGTGCTCACAGGGCGTCTCGACCCCGAACACCCCGCGCCGCTCGGCCGCCGCGGCGAACCCGGTCAGCGTGCGTTGCGCGAAGCCCGTCTGCCGTTCGTACACGGCGGACGGCGTCCCGAGCAGCGCCAGCGACCGGTGGCCGAGGTCGGCGAGATGCTCGACGCAATGGGCGCCCGCGGCAACGAAATCCAGGTCGATGCAGGTCAGCCCGTCGGCGTCGTCCGGGTAGCCGATCAGCACCGAGGGCATCGGCAGTTCACGCAGCACCGGGACGCGCTTGTCGTGCAACTCGACGTCCATCACCACGAGGGCGTCCACGAGCGAACTCTGCGCGACCCGCTCGAGCCCGTCCGGGCCCTCGTCGGCGGTCAGCAGCAGTACGTCGTGGTCGTACCGGCGGGCCGTGGTCACGACCGCGGTGGCGAACTGCATCATCACCGGGACATGCATCCCGGTGCGCAGCGGGATCACCAGGGCGAGCACGTTCGACCGTTGGCTGGCCAGCGCCCGGGCGCTCGCGTTCGGCCGGTAGCCGAGCGCCCGGACGCTGCGCTGCACGCGGTCGCGGGTGTCGGTCGAGATCGACCGCTTCCCGCTGAGCACATAGGAGACCGTGCTGGTCGCGACTCCGGCATGGCGGGCGACGTCCGCGATCGTGACCATCGTCGTTCCCTTCGTGTGGTTCCCCCTTTCTACCGCAGTCGGATGATCCGCGCCGACGGCTCGGGCAGGCCGGTTCCGACCGTGAGCTTGTCGCCGGACCAGGTAAAGGTCCAGCCGTCGGCAGCGGTCGGGAAGAGCGGAGTGATGGCCGTCTGCGGGAGGGAGAGCGTGATTTCAGCCGGTCCGGGCGTGCGATGCCAGAGCCCGAGGTAGTTGCCGAGTCCGAGGACGACCCATTCGTCCTCCCAGTCCGGCAACCCGAGCGGCCAGTGCGGGACGAGGGTTTCGAGATCTTCCAGTACGACGCGATGCGCGGCGACCGCGGAGCGGACCAGCTCGCGCTCGGAGTCCGTCATCTGGTTGAGGTGGCCGGACAGGTAGAGGCGGCCGAGGATGCCGTTCGCCAGGGCGAGCGTGAACTCCTCCCGCGTCGTGCCGGTGATCGGATAGGCCCAGTGGCCGGCCTGTTCAGGCAGGACGGCGGCCGGCGCGGCCGCGGTGATCGTTGGGTAGAGCAACGGGTGTTGCTGGTCCGAGGTGGATTGCAGATGCAGCCGGGACAGCATCGCGTAGTCCATCCGCATCGCGCCGGACGCGCAGTTCTCGATCAGCAGGTCGGGGTGCCGGGCCTGGACCGCGTCGAGCCAGTCGAGCAGTGCCCGTTGGTGTTCGAGAAGTCCGTGGCCGAGCGACGTACCGCCCTTGTCGGTGCCGGGGCCGGTCATCGTGTTGTTGTCGAACTTGAAGAAGCCGACGCCGAAGTCGGAGACCAGCCGGTCGACCGTGTCGTCGAGGTGCTGCCGGGCGAGCGGGTTGCGCAGGTCGAGCAGGTAGCGGCCGTGTTCGGCGACGCGGATGCCGTGCCGGGTGAGGAACGCGTCGTCCGGGAGTTCACGGGCGATCGGTGCGTCGACGCCGATCACCTCCGGCTCGAGCCAGAGGCCGGGCACCATGCCGCGCTGGTGGATCCGCTCGATCACCTCGCCGAACCCGTTGGGGAAGCGTGTGGTCGACGGCTGCCAGGCGCCAACCGTGCTCCACCAGTCGCCCTCGGCGTACCAGCCGGCGTCGATGCAGAAGTAGTCCGCGCCGACCTCGGCCGCCGCGTCGATGAGCGGGAGCAGCTTCTGCGTGGTCGGGTCGCCCATCAAGGTGTTCATGTAGTCGTTGAAGATGACCGGCATCCGGGCGTCGACCGGCCGCCGCTTCCGCAGGGCGCGACGGTGGCGGGTGAGTGCGGCGAACGTACTGTCGCGATCGGTCCCGGCGACGAGCGAGACCGGCACGGTCGTGAACGAATCGTCCGCGGTCAGTCGCACGTTCCACTGGTGTTCTTGGTCGGTCGGGCCGCTCAGCAGCAGGTACCCGCCATGCCGGTTCTCGCCGAGCTCGTAGTGCCACGGGCCGTTGTGCTCGATCTGCCAGCCGAGCGCGTACGACGTCCCGACCAGGACTCCCACGGGCAGTCGCTCACCGCTCGACCACGACCCGGTGCTGGTCACGGCGTGCCGGCTCTTCGAGACGGGGTAGTGCGGGTCGCGAACGATCTCCGGTACGCCGCCCGAGCGCAACGGCTGCACCGACCAGCGGTTCTCGGCCATCCAGTCGTTGGCCGCGGAGTAGAGGTCGGCGTCGACGGACTGCAGACCGACGACCAGGGACGACAGGAAGTCCAGCACGAGTTCGCCCGGTCGGGTCAGCGAGGCCTCGGACCACGCGCGGACCCCGACTCGTTCCTCGAAGACGCTGGTCACGCGAAGCCCGGTCTCGGGCTCCTCTTGGACGATGCGCAGCGTGGAGCCGGTGTCCTCGTGGCTCACATACCGGAGGCGTTTGCCGAGGATCGTGTCGACGTGGCGGTTGGTGCCAGGGGAGCGCCCGTACCCGATGGCCGAGACCTCCACCAGATGTTGCGGTGTCTCAGCCGAGGCTCCGGTGGTCAGCCGTACTGGTCCGTCGTCGATGGCGAACGTAAGGGTCAGCTCGGGCGTGCTCCACTCGAGGTGCATCGATAAACCTTAGCTGGCTGGCCGCGATCCCGAGTAGCACCAGCGCCAGCCCGACCACCTGTCGGACAGTGAGTACGTCACCCGACACCAGGACGCCGAGCAGTACGCCGGTGACCGGGTTGAGGAGTCCGATCAGCCCGACGGTCGCGGCGCTCAGGTGACGCAGGCCGGTGAACCACGCCGTGAACGCGAGCGCGGTCGCGACCAGGCCGACGTACGCGAAACCGGCCAGCGCCGGTCCGTCCAGGCTCGGCGGCGTTCCCTCGAAGACGACCGCGAACGGGATCAGCACCAGGCCACCTGCGATCAGTTGCCAGGACGTTGTCGCGAGCGGACCGTCGGCCCGGCCCCACTTCTTCGCCAGGACGTATCCGCAGGACGACATCGTCAGAGCGGCTACCGAAGCCGCGACTCCGCGCAGGTCGACCGCCTGCGACCCCGCACCGAGCAGGAGGCAGACGCCGGCGATCCCGGCCGCGGCTCCGGTGAGCACTTGCATGGTCGGTCGCTCGGAGAGCAGCCCCCAGGCGAACAACGCCATGGTCAGCGGCGACGCGGACATGATCGTCGACGCCAGGCTGACCGGCAGCAGCTGCGAGGCGAGGTAGATGAGCGCGAAGAACGCGCCCATGTTGCAGACGCCGAGCAGCAGGGACCGCCACCACCACACTCCGCGGGGAAGGCGCCGGGCCACGCAGAGCAGAAGTACGCCGGCGGGCAGTGCGCGGAACAGAGCGCCGTACAGCGGATAGCCGGTCGGCAGGTACTCGTGGGTGACGAAGTAGTTCGTCCCCCAGGCCACCGGTGCGATCGCGGTGACGAGTGCCCAGCGGAAGGTATTTTCCATGGAAACTACTATATCTTCCCAGGAAGATATAGTGAACGGCGTGACCGATGATCATGTGGCGAGGATCCAGGCCGAGTGGCGGAGCGAACGGCCGGATGTCGACACCGGCCCGCAAGGCGTGATCGGCCGGCTGCACCGGATCGCGAACCACCTGACCGGTGAGCTGACCCTGCTCTATGCGAAGTACGGACTCTCGGAAGGCGAGTTCGACGTCCTTGCGGCGCTGCGTCGCGCGGGTGCACCGTACGAGCGGGCTCCGGGGGAGATCGCGCTGCACACGATGGTGACCACCGGCGCGGTCACCAAGCGCGTCGACCGGCTCGAGCAGGCCGGGCTGGTCCAGCGGCGCCGCAGCGATGCGGATGGCCGGGGTCGCGTCGTCCGCCTCACCCCGGCCGGACGTCGCTTGTTCGACCAGGCCTTCACCGCCCACATGGCCAATGAGGAACGGCTGCTGGCCCCGCTCGACCCGGCCCAACGTGCTCAGCTCGAGGAGCTCCTCACCACGTGGCTCGGGGACCTCGAGCCGCCGAACTGAGGAGTTTCCGCTCCGGTTGTTCGGAGAGTCGTCACGGCCTTACGGTCCGGTCCGAAAGGGCACCATTTTGTGGTCTAGATAACAATTCTGGCCCGCGATGCAACTTCTGCGCCGGGTCGGGACATCTATGGAGTAGCTGGGGGGCGCTTACGGACAAGCGATCCAGCCGAAACACACGGCTACCGGTCGCGGTGGTCAGGTCTGCCGAGCGAGGGGAAATGACTGACGTGCAGGACTTTTCCGGCACCGACATCGCGGTGATCGTGCCGTGTTACAACGAGGCCGCAGCGGTCGGGAAGGTCGTCTCCGAACTCCAGGCATCGTTGCCGACGGCCAAGATCTACGTCTACGACAACAACTCCACGGACAACACCGCCACGATCGCAGCGGCGGCCGGCGCGATCGTGCGGCACGTGGCGCGCAAGGGCAAGGGCAACGTGGTCCGCCGGGCCTTCGCCGACGTCGAGGCCGATGTCTACCTGCTGATCGACGGGGACGACACCTACGAGGCAGCCCGGGCGGCCGAGCTCGTCCGCGTCTTGCTGACCGGTCCGTACGACCAGGTCATCGGCGTCCGGAAGCACTCGAACGTGGCCGCCTACCGGCCCGGCCACACGCTCGGAAATCGCGTGCTGACCGGTGCTGCCGGCGCGTTGTTCGGCCGGGAGATCACCGACATGCTGAGCGGTTATCGCGCGTTCTCGCGCCGGTACGTGAAGTCGTTCCCGGCCCTGTCGCAGGAGTTCGAGATCGAGACCGAGCTGACCATCCACTCGCTGCACCTGCGGGTGCCGGTGGCCGAGATCCCGGTCGGCTACAAGGAACGGCCCAGCGGCGGGGAGAGCAAGCTCCGCACCTACCGCGACGGCGTGCGCATCCTCCGCTGGATCCTCAGCCTGACCCGGCTCGAGCGGCCCACGCTGTTCCACGGCGCTCTGGCCGCACTGCTCGGCGTGGTGGCGCTGATCCTCGGCGTGCCCGTCGTACTGGAGTATCTCGACACCGGCCTGGTGCCGAGGTTCCCGACCGCCATCCTGGCCTCGTCGATCGGGCTGGTCGCCATCCTGATGCTGGTGCTCGGCTATCTGCTCGACGCGGTCGGCCGCAGTCGGCAGGAGGCCGCCCGGCTGACCTACCTGCGGCACCCGGCGCCGGCCGTCACCGCGGAAGTGCGACTGCCGATCGACTCGCCACAGGTTGTTCGCCGATGAGGCTTGGCCGGACCTTCGGCCGTCGGCACTGGCCGGTCCCGGTCGCCGCAGCGGCAGCCGGAGCGACATTCGTGGCGAGCGGGATCATCCGCGGCACGTACCCGTTCGGCGACGGTCACCGGAGCACCAACGACCTCGGTCAGCAGTTCGTGCCGATGTATGCACACTTCCGCGACGTCGTCACCGGTCAGGCACCCGGCGATCTGCTCTTCAACTGGTCGAGCGGCTTCGGCGTCCCGTTCCTCGGCGACCTGATGGCGTACGTCGGATCGACCCTGTCCTGGATCGCACTCGTGCTGCCCCGCGATCGGATCGACCTGGCGCTGTTCCTGGTCGCCGTGGCTGCGATCGCGCTCGGCGCCGGCGCGATGACGGCGTACCTGCGCCGGCTGCGTCCGACCGGACCTGCCTGGCTGGCCGTGGCGGGCGGCGTCTCGTACGGCGCCTGTGCCTGGTCGATCGACGACGCGGCGTACATGACGGTGTGGCTGAACGGCATGGTCGCGTTCCCGGTGATCTGCCTGCTCTGCGAGTGGATCCTGCGGCGCCGGTCGGCCACGTCGTTGCTGGTGACGCCCTTCGTCATCGCGCTGCTGTGGACGTCGCACTTCTACACGGTGTACATGGCAACCATCGGCGCGGCCATCGTCGTCGTGGCCCGCATCTTGTCGTACGACGCTCTGGTGTCCTGGCGTGACCGTCTGACGGCCGCCGTACGCTGCATGGTTGCGGTGGGCATCGGTATCGGGCTGGCGGCGCCGCTGCTCGTGCCAACGTTCCAGGCGATCCGCGCCGCCCGGCCGAGCCCGAAGACGACGTTCCAACCGCACGATCCGGTCGAGTTCCTGTCCCGGCTGCTCCCTGGTAGCGAAGGCGTCGGAAGCAGCCCGGGTCTCGCAGTCGGCACGCTGATGCTGCTGCTCGCGCTGAGCTTCCCGCTCAACCGGGCGATCGCGGTCCGCGAGCGGGCCGTCTGGTCCGTCCTGGTGGCATTGACGCTGCTCAGCATGCAGGTCCGGTTCACCCACGAGGTCTGGCACGGATTCGACTCGCCGAACGGTAGCCCGTTCCGCCAGGCGTTCGTCGTCGCCGGGATGCTGGTGATCATCGGGTGGATGTCGGCCGCGTCCGGACTGCGATCCGTGGTCAGCGTCGCCGTACCGGTCGGGCTTGTCATGGTCTTGTACGCCGTGACCTGGAACGTCCGCTACATCACCGCCACCACGCACATCGCCGTACCGATCCTGGCTGCCGTTGCCGTGCTGGCCTGGCTGGCGACGCGCCGGCCGGTGCCGGACTGGGTCCGTCGCGGAGCGGTGGCGTTGCTGGTCGGCGCCGTACTGGTCGAGGTGACCATGTCGGCGGTCGCGATCGACGTGGCGCGCGGGAAGATCCTGAGTGCTGCCGCGCCCTGGGGGGAGGAGCACGACGAGCTTCGTTCGCTGGTGACGTCCGCCGACGACTGGCCGCTGCATCGGGCGGCGCCCGGGGCGGAGGTGTCGGTGAACGATCCCATGTTGATCGGCGGACAGGGACCGCAGTACTACTCGAGCACCATCCCGGACGACATCTCGCAGGAGCTGATGGGACTCGGGTTCGGGTACAGCTCCTACGGACGAGCCACGGTGGATCCGCAGAACCCGGTGGTCGACGCGGTGTTCTCCGTCCACGCCCGTGTGGTGGTCGACTCGGGGGTGTCCGACGCCGAGAGGCCGCCACGACTCGCGACGAACGACGGTGTGGCGCCACTGGTCACCGTGCGTCCGATCAAGGCGTGGGCTTCGTCGGACCCGGAGCCGTACGGGTTGCAGGAGAGCGCGCTCGGCGCCGACGTCTACACCGTGCCGACGCTGAAGCCCCAGCAGGTGCCCGGTGTGAGGGTGTCCGACAGGCAGGGGAACCTGTTGATCAATCCGGTTGCGGGTGCTGCGAAGCCGGTCGAAGCGCGATTCGTCGCCACGTGCCGGGCCGGGTCGGAGGCCTACCTCGCGGCGCCTACCTTCGTCGGTGAAGTGCTCGTCGACGGGTCCGACTGGCAGACGGTGCTGGATCCGAAGGCGAAGCGGCCGGGGGTGTACTCCGGTGCACCGATGCGACGGCTCGGGGCAGTCGGCGCGGACGGCGTCGTCGAGTTGGCCGTGCGGGTCCGGGGACCGGCCCGGCTGCCGGCTTCGGCCATCGGTTGCCTGGATCGTGAGCGGCTCACCGCGGCCGTGGGGCGGCTGAACGCGAGCAAGCCGGCCGCGGTGAGCGTCGGCGGCCACAGTCTCGACATCGGCCTCACGCCCGGGGCCGCGGGCACGGTGGTGATCGGCGTGATCCGCATCCAGGGGTGGCGATGCTCGGTCGACGGCGGGGCTGCTCGCTCACCGAGCGTGCGCGCCGGCCTGATGGCGGTGCCGGTCGGTGCAGGCGCCTCGGACGTGTCGTGCGTCTACCGGCCTGTCGGCACACGCATGGGCCTGGCCGTGGGTGCGATCGCTCTCATGGGCCTGGTCCTGATCGCGGGTGCACTGCTGCTCACTCGCCGCCGCGCGGGTGGGCGGATCGCGGCCCACGGATGACGGCGCCCGGGGGCTGCTTCCGGACTGGTCCAGCAACGGGTGGGTAACCTCTCCTGGTCGCCAGGTGAGCCGATAGGAGATGATGCCCACCGTGACCGGACCACGTACCCAGGACGCGCAGGACCGGCAGACGCCGTCGGAGGTCGATCCGGCCGTCGCCAGGCTGACCGTTGGGCTCGGTGGGCCGATCGGGCGGTTCGCCCGGCTCAGTTCGTCCTGGTGGACGCCGCTACGGATCGCGCTCGCGGTGTGCACGATCACCTTCGGTCTCGGCGTACTGCAGAAGGCGCCGTGCATGGAGGCCGGGTGGGACCGGCAGAGCTGGCGGCCGTTCAAGGCGCTGTGCTACTCCGACATCGGGTTCCTCTACCAGGAGCGCGGGTTCGCCGAGGGCAACCGGCCGTTCCTGGACACCGGCAACTACCCCGTGCTCGAGTACCCGGTGCTCACCGGCGGCTTCATGGAGGTCGCGGCACAGCTCACCTGGCTGATCACCGGTGACCCGAAGAAGGACCTGACCGTCGAGCAGAAGCGCGACACCGCCGGCGTGTTCTTCGTGGTGAACGTGGTGCTGCTGTTCCTCTGTGCGCTGCTCATCGTCGGCCTGACGGTCGCCACCGCGCGTGGGGTCGAGTCGCGTCCGGGTGCGGCGCGTGGCCAGCCGCTGGACGCCCTGTACGTCGCCGCCGCGCCGGTGCTGGCGTTGACGTCGACGATCAACTGGGACTTGTTCGCGGTCGCCCTCACAGCCGGGGCGATGTACGCGTGGTCACGCGGCAGACCGATCTGGTTCGGCATCTTGCTCGGGCTCGGGACGGCGGCGAAGTTCTACCCGTTCCTGTTGCTCGGGCCACTGCTGATCGTGTGCATCCGGGGCCGCAAGCTGTGGCCGTGGTTCCAGGCGGCGCTGGCCGCGGTGGTCGCGTGGGGTCTGGTGAACGCGCCGATCTACCTGCTGGCGAAGAACGAGTGGATGTCCTTCTGGACGTTCAACGATCAGCGGGAGAGCGACTACGGCTCGATCTGGTACGTGCTGAAGCTGGCCAAGCACGAGGTCGCGGACGTCAACCAGCTGAACCTCGTGATCTTCGCCGGACTCTGCCTGTCGATCGCGATCCTCGGGTTGATGGCGCCGCGCCCACCGCGCTTCGCGCAGTTGGCGTTCCTCGTGGTGGCGGCATTCCTGCTGATCAACAAGGTGTACTCACCGCAGTACGTGCTGTGGCTGCTGCCGCTGGTGGCGCTGGCGCGGCCACGGTTGCGGGACTGGCTGATCTGGCAGGCGTGCGAGTGCTTCTACTGGATGCTGGTCTGGATGCATCTGGCCCAGTTCCTGGCACCGGGCAATCCGGAGATCCCGGACCGGATCTACTGGTTCTCGGTGATCGTGCGGATGGCCGGCACACTCTGGCTGATGCTGGTGGTGGCGCGCGACATCCTGCTGCCGGAGAATGACCCGGTCCGCCAGGGTGATCTGGTCGACGATCCGAGTGACGGGGTCAGCCCCGGCGCCCGGGCCCGGCTCGCGCCTGCCTAGAGCATCAGCTTCGCGACATCCAGGTTGCCGCCGCTGACGACAGCGGCGGTGACCCCTTCCGGTTGAAGGCCCTGGATGAGCGCCGCGAAGGGCGCGGCGGCCGCGGGTTCGAGGGCGAGCTTGGTGCGCGACATGACCAGTCGCGTCGCCTCCAGTAGCGCGTCCTCACTCACGCGGACGACGCTGTCGACGTACTGCTGGATGAGCGGGAAGTTGCGCGTGCCGCAGACCGGCGCGGCGAGCCCGTCGGCGATCGATCGGGCCGTCGGGAGCTTCTGCGCTGACCCGGCCGCGAGGCTGCGGCTGACGACGTCGGCCTGCTCGGGCTCGATGCCGATCACGCGGATCTCCGGCTTCACCAGCTTGACCGCCAGCGCGACGCCCGAGATCAGCCCGCCGCCGCCCACCGGGACGAGCACCGTGTCGATGTCGGGGCGATCCTCCAGCAGCTCCAGCCCGAGGCTGCCGTGGCCGGTGATCACGTCCTCGTCGTCGAACGGGTGGACGCCGGTCAGCTTCCGCTCGTCCCGGATCCGCTCGTACTGGGCCATCAGGTCGCCCTCGACCAGCTCGACGGTGGCGCCGTACCCGCGGGCCGCGTCGATCTTGGCCGGTACGGCGGTCCTGGCCATCACCACGGTCGCCGGGACACCGGCGTCCCGCGCGGCCCACGCGAGCGCGCCGGCCGCGTTCCCCGCCGAGACGGTGATCACCCCGCGCTCCCGCTCCTCGGCACTCAACCGGAGCAGCTTGGTCAGCAACCCGCGCACCTTGAAACTGCCGGTCTTCTGGAACAGCTCGGCCTTCAGCACGAACTCGCCGCCGAAGCGCTCGTCCAGCGCGGTCGAGGTGAGGATCGGCGTCCGGTGGATCCGGCCCTTCAGCTGATCAGCGGCCTGGCGAATGTCCTCGAGGGTCGGCATACCGCCGACCCTATCGGTCGCTCAGATCCGGGCAGCCACCGCGGACGCGAGCTTCTGAGCCGCTTCGGGGGACTGGGGGAAGAACAGGTAGGGCTCGATGAGTTCGAGCTCCATCAGGAGGAAGCGGCCGTTCACGACCAGGCCGTCGACACGGGCGTACAGCGGGTGGACGCCGGCCGTGGTGAGGACCGTGCGCGCACTCTCCAGTACGGCGGGCGGCGGGTCGGCCGGGGTCGCGACGCCGCCGAACATCAGCTGGACCCGGTAGTCGCCGGCCACCGGGCGCTGCACGACCGCGTGGCTGAACTCGCCGTCGATGAAGACCAGGGACCACTCGCCGTCGGTCTGGACCTCGGGCTGGAACGGCTGGACCAGGTAGACGGTGTCCGGAAGCTCGTCGATCGCCTGGTCGAGCTCAGGAGACCCGGCGATGCCACGGATCGTGTGCGTGGCGCCCGCTCCCACAGTCGGCTTGATGACGATCTCCTGGCCGTTGAGGCCGGTGACGACCTCGCGCAGGCAGGCGCCGGCGGCGATCTGGGACGGCACGATCGCCACGCCACGCTCGCGCAGTTCGAGCAGGTAGCGCTTGTCGCCGTTCCAGCGGACCAGGTCGGAGTCGTTGAACACCCGTACGCCGGCCTTGTCGAGCTGGGCGAGCCATTCGGTGAAGTCGTCGTACCGCTGGTGGTAGTCCCACACCGAGCGCAGCAGGATCGCGTCGTAGGCGGACCAGTCGACCGATGGGTCCGTCCAGACCTCGGCCACCGGGTCGAGGCCGGCGGCGCGGAGGGCGTCGACGAGCGGGAGGTCGTGTTCGTGCAACTCAGCCTGTTCGGCCGACGTCGCGAGGGCGATGCGTTTCGTCACGCCGATCAGTGTTGGCAGGCAGTGGGCGCGGCGTCAAACGGCTTTGGTGGTCAGCCCGATGACGGAGCGTGATGGCGGTGACAACGATGACCGCGGCGACGAGGTGGATCAGGCCCTGCCGGGTGTCGTGCCCGAAGCTCGCATAGGCCAGGTACGACGCCAGCGGTACGGCGATCCACTCGGGCCGTCGCGCGAGCCCCGCCAGCGCGATCAGGGGGAGGCCGTACCACGGGTAGGTGGGGGTGGCGACGAGGAGTGCGGCGCCGTACAGCCAGCAGCAGGTCACGGCGATCGGCTCTCGTTTGGACCGGAGGAAGGCGAGTACGGCGAGGGCGACCGCGAGTACCGCAGCGGCGAGCTGACGGAGCTCAGGAGGCAGCAGGAGCGCGAGAATCGCCGATCGGGAGCTGCCGTCGTCGAAGCCCTCCTGGGTCAGATAGCCGGGCAGGAAGCCGAGCACCAAGGTGCCGGCGGCAACCAGATAGGGGACGTACGACGCGACGAAGGTGCCAACGGCAACTACTGGGCGCCGGTTGCGGAATGCGGGGAGCAGGAGGAGTGGGAGGAGCTTGACGCTCGCGGCAGCGCCGAGGAGAACCGCGGCCAGCTTCGGCTTCCGGGTCGTGGCGATGACGGCGGCTGCGATCAGGAGGGCAGCGAGGACGTCGACGTGTGCGGCGTTGCCGGCTTCGAGGGCGACGATCGGTGACCAACCCCACAATGTGGCCCAGCGTGGATTGTCTACTGCCAGTAGCCAGGTGAGTACTACGGCGAGCAATGCGGCGGCGATTTGCAGGCCGAGGGTGCCCGCGGACCACGGCGTGACCAGCGCGACAGCGGCAAAGTACGCCTGCGCGACCGGCGGATAGATGGTCGGCACCCGCGGCCGGTTGATCCGTGTCCTCGGGTCGTCGGCGGACAACGCTGTGAGCGCAGCCAGATCCTGCGGCACCCGCGGCGGCCCCGTCACCCCCGACCGCTCGTCCGGCGACAAGCCCGGGAACAACACCGGATCCCGGAGCCGCGCCAACGCGTCATCCAAAGGCACATGCGAGTACGGCGAGCTGCCCGACAACTGCACACGCCCGTCCCACGCGTACCGGTAGGCGTCCGTGCTGGTGATCGGCGCGTGCATCAACCCAGGCACCTGACAGACAGCCGCAACCACCACGACGCCGAGCACAGTCAGCCTCTTGGCCCACCACACCACCACCCCCACCACCAGCAGGGTCCCCACCAGCAACACCACATTCGGCCACCAACTGGACGCCGACGCCAAAACCACCCCAGCACTCGCCGCCACCGCGACCCCTCCGTCAACCACGCCCTCGACCCAGGCACGCCGACTTTGTGCACCGGCTCCGTGTCCTGAGCCCGAAATCATGCGGACTCCGTGCACAAAGTCGCGGGGTGCGGCGGGGCGAGCGAGGGGTGCCGGCTGCGGCTGGTGGGCATCAGGCGATCCGGGCTGGGGTGGTGGTGCGGCGGAGGGTCAGGAAGGCTCGGTGGCCGGCTCGCCAGTCCTCGGTCGCGTGGAGGTGGGCGGCGGAGGCATGCCGGAGGACGGCGCGCGTACCGACTCTTGCCCAGGGCAACGGTATGGAGCGGCGGCCGGTGGAGCTGCGGAGGACGATCGGGGCGGTGTCGTCGAGGTCGTCGTCCGGGTCGACCTCGACCAGTACCAGCCCGTCGGGGCGGACGAGCTCGGCACACCGCCGGAGCAGGTCGGCCGGATCGCCGCCGATGCCGATGTTGCCGTCCATCAGCAGCACACTGCCCCACCGCCCCTCGCCCGGGAGGCGGTCTTGCACCGGCCGCCGGAGCGCCGCCGCACCACGAGCAGTGGTGAGTGACACCGCCCGCGGCGAGACATCGACGCCGAGCGCCGGAATCCCTCGCTCAGCCAACGCGGTCACGATCCGCCCCGGTCCACAGCCCACGTCGAGGACAGGCCCTTCGCACCGGCTCAGCGCAAGCCGGTCGACCTCGTCCGCGGGCGACTGCCACCGATCCAGCTCCGACAGCGACAGCACGGTCCGCCCATCGATGCCGGTAGCAACGACTCTCGCCGTACCGCCGAGCGCCTGCTCGAACAGCAGCCCCGGATGGGCCGCGTGCTGCAACCGCCGATAGAGCCTCGAGACTCGCAACGTCGGATAAGCGGCCGCGAGGTACGCCGCGTCGTGCGGCGTGTCCATGTCCCGCAAGGTCGGCAACAGCAACACCCGTAGCCCAAGCATCCTGAGCCGCCGCAGCTGGTCGATACCGGTGTGGTCGGTCGACATCGGTACGCCCATCAGCGCGAGCCGATCCGGCACCCGCAACCCGAGGCACCAATACCCGCCGTCGTCGGTCAGCCCGAGTACGGCGTCATACCCGGACCACCGGAATCCCAGCAGCCCCGGCGTGAGCTGCGGCGTGTCCATGCCGACCAGAAGCATCGGCGTACCGTCGAAGGCGTCCTCGAACGCCGCCGCCAGCCGCTCGTCCAGCCCACCGCCGCGCTGCCCGATCACCTCGAAGCCGGCCGGAAGCCACGGCCCCGGATCGCCCTCGAGCGCGAGAACGCGTCGCGAGGCCGGCGCCGAGCGGACGGCACTCAGCGTGTCCACCAGCGACGCCCGCGCCAGCGCGGCAGCCTCCCCGGCAGTGAACTCGGTCTGAAGGCGCGTCTTCACCCGCCCCGGCACCGGCTCCTTCGCGATGACGATCAGCGTCCCGCGAGTCATCGCGCCAGCACCTTGGACATGTCGAGCACGGCCCGCGCCGCGCCGAGCGGCGTACCCGTGACCTTGGAGCGACCCGAGCGCGGCAGGTAGTCGACGTCGACCTCGGCGATCCGCCAGCCGGCGTCGGCGGCGCGTACGACGGTCTCCAGTGGATATCCGGATCGCCGGTCCAACAGACCGAGGCCGAGGAGTGCATCCCGCCGGGCCGCCCGCATCGGGCCGAGATCGTGCAGGCGGACTCCCGTACGGCGTTTGATCCGCCGGGACAACTCGGCGTTCGCCAACCGGAGATGCCACGGCCAGACGGCCCGCGAAACGGGTCGACGACGGCCGACCATGAGATCGACACGGCCGGCCAGCACCGCCGCGGTGACGCGGACCAGTTGCCGCGGATCGAGTGACGCGTCGGCATCCATGAACGCGACCACCTCGGCCTCGGCCGCCTCCAGGCCGGCATGACACGCAGCGCCGTACCCGCGCGGCTCGCACCGTACGACGATCGCGCCCAGGCCGGCCGCGACCTCCGCCGATCCATCGGTGGAACCGTTGTCGACGACAACGGCCCGGACGCCGGCCGGCAGCCGTCCGAGCACCCAGGGCAGGGCCGCAGCCTCGTTCAGGCACGGGAGGACGAGATCGACTGACACTCTTCGACCGTAGGGACGATGGGGTGGCGCCGGAGGCCGAACGCGGCTACGGCTCTCTTACGGCGCCCGCCGTCGCGGGCCGGACCGGGCTGGGCTCCGGCCGGACGATCTAGGCTCTGACCGTGGCTACTCGTGTACTCGTCGTCGACGACGACCCGACCGTGTCCAACGTCGTCTCGGCGTACCTGACCAAAGCCGGGTACGACGCCCGCGTGGTGGCGGACGGGGTCGCGGCGGTCGAGGTCTGGCAGCAGTGGAAGCCGTCGGTCGTCGTACTGGACGTGATGCTGCCCGGCCTGTCCGGGCTCGAGGTGCTGCGCCGGATGCGCGCGGCCGACGACGGCGCCGCGGTGATCATGCTGTCCGCGCGGGGCGAGGAGGAGGACCGGCTGGTCGGCCTGGAGGTCGGCGCGGACGACTATGTGGTCAAGCCGTTCAGCCCGCGGGAGCTCACGCTGCGGGTGCAGGCGATGCTGCGGCGCGAGGAGCGGCTGGCCGGCCTCGACCTGACGCCGACCAAGATCAGCGCCGGGCCGATCATGATCGACACCGCAGCGCGGCTTGCCTACCTGAACGGGGACGAGTTGGCGCTGACGCATCGGGAGTTCGATCTGCTGGCGTTCCTGGTGTCGCATCCGGGCAAGGCGTACACGAAGGCCGAACTGCTGCGCCGCGTCTGGGGCTGGGACTTCGGTGACTCGTCGACCGTCACGGTGCACGTCCGCCGGCTGCGGGAGAAGATCGAGGTCGATCCGTCCGATCCCCGGTTGGTCCTCACGGTGCCGCGGACGGGCTACCGATTCGTCGGGGACGCCGAATGAACAAGGACATGTTCACGATCCTGGCGCTCACCACGCTGTGGACGCTGGTCGTCGCGGCGGTCGGGGCGGCGATCCTCTGGCAGTTCCGCCGTCGGTCGTTGCGGATCACGATTCTCGTCGCCGCGCTGGCTCCGATGGCGGCCGCGCTGGCCGCGGTGCTGCAGAGCGTGCGGGCGATGTTCATCTCCGAGCACGACTCGTGGGTGGTGCTGTGGACGCTGGCGTTCGCGGCGTTGCTCGGGCTGGGGATGTCGGTGCTGCTCGGGCACTGGATCAGCACGGGCTCGCGGGATGTTGGCCGCCGCTTGCGTCACCTGGGTACGTCGTACGAGCCGACGGCCGAGCTGACGGGCGCCGTACCGGCCGAACTGGCGGAGCTGACGGACGAGCTGGAGATGACGCGACGCAAGCTCGCCGCCTCGCACGAACGGGAGCGCGCGCTGGAGGCCAGCCGGCGGGAGCTGGTCGCGTTCATGTCGCACGATCTGCGGACGCCGCTGGCCGGATTGCGGGCCGTGTCCGAGGGACTCGAGGACGGCGTGATCGACGACGTACCCGGTGCGCTGCGGCAGATGCGGGCGACGGTCGACCGGATGACCGGCCTGGTCGATGACTTGTTCGAGCTGTCCCGGTTGTCGGCGGCGCCTCCGCCGCGGCACCGGTCCGCGGTCAGTCTGCGCGAGCTGGCGGAGGACGTGGCGGGGGAGAACGGTGAGCATGCCCGTTCGTCCGGGGTTCGGCTGGCGGTGTCGACGCCGACAGACGACGATCGGCTCGCCGTCCAGGGCGATCCGGACGAGCTGACCCGCGCGGTCACCAACCTGGTCGGCAACGCGATCCGCCACACCGCACCCGGTGGAACCGTCACCCTGGCCGTCGACCGCGAGCCCGACGGCCGCGTCCGCCTCGCGGTCACGGACGGCTGCGGCGGGATCCCCACCGACGATCTCGACCGGGTCTTCGACGTCGGCTGGCGCGGCGACGAGCAGCGGACACCCGAGGCGGCGTCCACTGGCGAAGGTGCCAGATCGAGCGGCGGCGGCCTCGGCCTGGCGATCGCTCGCGGCGTCGTCGAATCGCACGACGGCAACATCGCCGTCAGCAACATCGACGGCGGCTGCGCCTTCCAGATCGACCTACCCGCGAGCGCTTGAGAGCAGGTCCGCGAGGCCGGTGGTGAGGTCGTAAGCCGGCTTCCAGCCCAGTTCGTGGCGAAGGCGGTCCGAGGACGCCGTGATATGGCGGACGTCGCCCAGGCGGTACTGGCCGGTGACGACCGGCGCCGGGCCGTCGTAGGCGCGCGAGAGTTCGGTGGCGACGTCGCCGATGGTGTGAATGGTGCCGCTGCCGACGTTGTACGCCGCGAACGGGGGCTGGTGGGGGAGTGCAGCGGCAGACGTGGTGACGGCGGAGGCGATGTCGCGAACGTGGATGAAGTCGCGGCGCTGCCTGCCGTCCTCGAAGACCTTCGGTGCCTCGCCGCGTTCCAGCGCCGAGCGGAAGATCGCTGCGACTCCGGCGTACGGCGTGTTCCGCGGCATGCCAGGTCCGTAGACGTTGTGGAAGCGGAGCGCGGTCACCCTGCCGCCGGTCTCGCGTGCCCACGTCTGGGCAAGGTGCTCACCGTTGAGCTTGCCGGCCGCATAGGCGTTCCGAGGATCGAGTACGGCGTCCTCCTCGACGAGACCCGGGCGGAGTTGGGCACCGCAGACTGGGCACGGTGGTTCGAAACGGCCCGCGTCCAAGTCTTCGGTACGGCGTGGACCGGGGGCGACGGGGCCGTGGCGATCACAGTCGTAGCGGCCCTCGCCGTACACGACCATCGAGCTGGCGAAGACGAGGTGGCGGATCCTGGCGTGGGCGAGTTGCCGGAGCAGGACCGCCGTACCCAGGCTGTTGCTGGAGACGTAGTCGTCCAGATCGTCGAGGTCGATGCCGAGTCCGACCTTCGCCGCCAGGTGGATGACGGTGTCGATCCCGTCCAGTGCGGTCGCGACTGTCGCCGCGTCACGGACGTCGCCGACGATCAGACCGGGACGTGGCGCCGGCCGGTGCGCATGGACATCCGGCCGGAAGGAATCGAGGACGATCACGTCGTGGCCCTCGTCAACGAGCTGGTGACGGACGTGCTGCCCGATGAATCCGGCCCCGCCGGTCAGCAGCACTCTCACCGCGCCGCCGTCCCGTCGAGGGCGTGACGGCAGGTGCAGTCGGCGTCCGGCTTGGGGAGCTGCCCGATCACGATCCTGAGCAGGTCCTGCAGTCGCTCGATGCTGCCCTTGAACGCTGTGAACACCTCGGCCTGCGTGACGCCGGTGCCCGACTCGACGCCCGCATCGTGGTCCGTGACGACGGCGATCGAGGTGTAGCAGAGCGCGAGTTCGCGAGCGATCGCCGCCTCGGGCGCTCCGGTCATGCCGACGACCGACCAGCCTTGCGCTGCGTGCCACCGCGACTCGGCACGGGTGGAGAAGCGCGGTCCGTTGATCACCACCATCGTCCCCTCGGATACGACGTTGCCCGCGGCAATCACCGTCTCCCGGCCGGCCGGACAGTACGGGTCGGCGACGGACGTGTGCACCACCGGCTGGTCGTCGTACACCGTCTGAGCCCGGCCCCAGGTGCGATCGACGTACTGATCGGGGACGACGAACGTGCCCGGCACGAGCTCAGGCTTGAGCGAACCGACCGCACACGGCCCGAGAACCTGCCGTACGCCGAGCTCGCGCAAGGCCCACAGGTTGGCGCGATAGTTGACCCGATGCGGCGGGAAGCGGTGATCGGCGCCGTGCCGGGGGATGAACGCGACCTCCCGCCCGTCGAGGTCGCCGACCACCGGCGCCTCGCTGGGCGGCCCGAACGGGGTGTCGATCTCGATGGTCTGTGCGTCGGACAGGAACGTGTAGAAACCGGAACCGCCGATCACGCCGATGTCAGCCATGATTCCGACGCTAGTGCGGCCGGGCGCGGCGACTACCGGATTCGCCCGGACCGTCAGCGCTCCGTAATCGATGATCGAATGGTGCTGTGGAGGTGTCCTGGGCGCTGCTCGCGATCGGCGTGGTGCTGCTGTTGTTCGGCGCGTACGCGAGCTGGACCGCCGGCCGGCTGGACCGGCTGCACCACCGGGTCGAGATCGCCCGCGCTTCCCTGGAGACCGAGCTCGCCCGGCGCTCCGCCCTGGTCGCCGAGCTGGCCGGCACCGGCATCCTCGACCCGGCGTCGTCCCTCCTCCTGCTCGACGCGGCTCATCGGGCCCGGACCGCGTCGCCGGAGACGCGTGAGCAGGCCGAATCGGCGTTGACCCGTGCGATCAATGCCACCGGCACCGACAAGGAACCGTGGGCCGGCGAACTGAGCCTGGCGATGCGGCGGGTCCAGTTGGCGCGGCGCTTCCACAACGACATCGTGGTGTCGACGCGCGACCTGCGGCAGCGCCGGCTGGTGAGCTGGTTCCGGCTGGCCGGCCACGCGCCGATGCCGACCACGATCGAACTGGAGGACGGCAGTTGACCTTCGCGGAGGAGGCCGAGCGGTATCGCCACGAGCTGCGGGTGCACTGCTATCGGATGCTCGGCTCGTACGACGACGCCGAGGACATGGTCCAGGAGACGTTCCTGCGGGCGTGGCGCCGGCGCGACGACTTCGAGGGTCGCTCGTCATTGCGCGCCTGGCTCTACCGCATCGCCACCAACGCGTGCATCGACGACGTACGCCGCCCGCAGCGAGTCCTCCCGCATCAACTCGAACCGGCGTCGTTCCCCGCCGCTGCCCTCCCGCCGCGCGAGGACGTGCCGTGGCTCCAGCCGTTTCCCGACGTACTGCTGGACCGCGCGGAGGAACCGGATGCCGTGGTGATCCGCCGCGAGACGATCGAGCTCGCGTTCCTGATCGCGATCCAGCACCTTCCACCCCGGCAGCGCGCGGTCCTGATCTTCCGCGATGTCCTCGGCTGGCCCGCGAGTGAAACCGCGTCGGTCATGGAGGTGACCGTTGCCGCCGTCAACTCCGCCCTCCAACGAGCCCGGCCCGTGCTCGGCGAACACCTTCCGTCGCACCGGTCGGAGTGGTCGGCGACTCCGTCTGCTGATGAGCATGACCTACTGCAGAAGTACCTAGCCGCCTGGGACGCTGGTGATCCTGCGGCGCTCGCAGCCCTCATGCACGAGGACGTCCGCATCACGATGCCGCCGTACCCCTTCTGGTTCGAGGGCCGGGCCGCGGTCGAACGCGTGCTCGCCGCCAACCTCGACCCGGCCGGGAACGCCTACCGTGGCACCTGGCGTTTCCTGCCGACCGCGATCAACCGCCAGCCCGCGCTCGCCGCCTATCTGTGCGGCCCGGACGAGACCGTCTACAGCCCGTTCTCCGTCGACGTCTTCCGCGTCGAAACGAACCTGATCGCCGAAATGACCGCCTTCGAGATCACCGATTTCGCCCGGCTCGGCCTGCCCGCGCACTACTTGGCGTCGGCGTAGGTCTCGACGGTGGCGGTGGTGAAGGCGAAGTTCGTGGGGGTCAGCCCGAAGGTGAGGGTGCCGGCCAGGGTGCTGGCGGACTGGATCGCTTCCGTGACCACCGAGGCTTCGTCGGCCGGACAGTGGACGATGACCTCGTCGTGCTGGAAGAAGACGAGCTCGGCCTTGAGGTCGGCCAGTGACTGGCGCAGGGCGGCGAGCATCAGCAAGGCCCAGTCGGCGGCGCTGCCCTGGACCACGAAGTTGCGGGTGAAGCGGCCTCGGGCGCGAGCGTGGCGAGCGTCGGTCTGGGGCTCGTCTGCTGGTGGTCCTTCCAGCATCGCGTCGTCCAGAGGAGTGCCGGACGGTGGGCAGGTCCGGCCCAGATAGGTGCGGACGAGCCGTCCTTCCTCACCGGCGCGGGCGGCGTCGTCGACGTACGCGACCGCCAACGGGAATCGCTTCCGCAGCATGGCGAGGTTCTTGAGGCCGTCGCCGGAGGTCTGGCCGTAGATGGCGCCCAGTACGGCGACTTTGGCGGTGGCGCGGTCACCCGAGAACGCCTTGTCCGAGACAGCCTTGTAAAGGTCGCCAGGATCGCTCGCGACCTCCATCAGAGCAGGGTCGCGCGAGATGGCGGCGAGAATCCGCGGCTCCAGCTGGGAAGCGTCGGCGACCACCAGACGCCAACCAGGATCGGCGACGACGGCACGGCGAATGACCTTGGGGATCTGCAGACCGCCGCCGCCGTTGGTGATCCAGCGACCGGAGACCGTGCCGCCCGGAACGAAGCCGGGCCGGAACCGGCCGTCATGGACCCAGTCGTGCAGCCAGGACCAGCCGTTCGCGGTGTAGATGCGGTAGAGCTTCTTGTACTCGACCAGTGGTGAGACCGCCGGATGGTCGATCGTCTCGAGCTCCCAGCGGCGGGTCGACTTCAGCTGATACCCGGCCTGCTTGAACGCCTTCAGGACGTCGGCCGGCAGATCCGGTCGCACCCGCCGCCCGAACGCCGCCGACACCTCGTCCGCGAGCTCGGTCAGCCGCCGCGGCTCCCCGGTCCCGCCGAACCGATCGCCGAGCAGCTCCGTCAGTACGGCGCGATGCGCCGACTCGCTCCACGGCAGGCCGGCGCGATCCATCTCGGCCGCGATCAGCATCCCCGACGACTCCGAGGCCGTGAGCAACCGCATCCGGTCCGGGTGCTCCGTGAGACCGTGCCGCCTGAGTTGGTCGGCGTACACCCTCAGGAGAGCGTCGAAGGCGACGGGTTCGGCAGCGATCTCGAACAACGACGACTGCTCACCAGGTACGACGCCCCGCAGTGGCGGATCCGGCGGCACAGGCTGACCACTCAACCGTGCCCAGGCGGCTGCCGCCGATCGCGGCTCACCCAGCCGGCCCTCGTGCCCGAGCAACAGGCCTTCGCTGTTCTCGATGTCGTAGCAGCGCTCGACCCGGACGCCGCTCGCCAGCAACCGCGGATAGATCTCGGCCGACGACCGCCACACCCACCGCGTCACCTGTGGACGCGAAGCCACCGCGGTCGCCAGGTCCGGCTCGTGCACCACCTGACCGGCAGGCTGCCCGTCCGGATGCAGGGCGACGAGCACCGCCCCGCCACCGTCCCCCGGCGCGATCGCCCACCGCTCGTCCATACGCAAATACAAGCACCCGGGACGGACAGTTCTGGAGTATCAGGCCAGTGGTGGGAGACTGGACTTATGTGGCGGGAGAATGACCTGGATGCGGCGGACGGGACGAAGACCGAGCAGGTCGAGGCTCTCGTGCTGCGCCGGATCGAGCGAGGTGACCTGTCGATCGGGTCCCGGCTCCCCTCGGAGCGGGTGCTGGCCGGGCGACTCGGGTTGAGCCGCGTGACCGTCGTACGGGCGCTGGACCACCTGCGGGCGGACGGCGTACTGGAGACGAAGCGCGGCTCCGGCACTGTCGTCCGGCCGATCGACCGCCTCCTGGACCCGATCGCGCCCGCCTCGACCGTGACCGCCGGGGACCAGCCGGTGCTCGACCTGCGCTTCGCGACGACCGCCGCACCGCACGACGTCGCCGAGGTGGCAGCACAGATCGTCGAGGACGGCCTCCCGCAGGCCATGGGTGGGGACGGTCCGCCGCCAGGTGGGTCGATCGAGCTCCGTACCGCGCTCGCCGAGCGATTGACCATGGAGGGCGTACCGACCGAGCCGGACCAGCTGACGCTGACCGTAGGCGCAGCAGCCGGCCTGAATGCCGCATTGGCCGGACTAGACCTCGGACCCGGTGTCGCGATCACCGAGACACCGACGTACCCGGCTGCGTTCGACCTGCTCCGCAAACACCGCCTGGACGTCGCCGGCTGGCCCGCCGGCGTCTGGGACACCGATCAGCTCACCCACCTCTGCCGACGGCACCGGCCCAAGGTCATCTACCTGCAGGCGGACAACCACAACCCGACCGGGCTCAGCCTCCCGGCAGACCGTCGTACGGCGGTAGTCGAGATCGCCAGGCGGTACGGCGCTGCCCTGATCAGTGACGAGACCATGCGACCACTCTGGCTGGCCAGCGGGGAGCAAGCCGAACCACTGAGTCGCTACCCGCGCACTGTGAGTGTTGGATCGCTCTCGAAGACGGTGTGGGGCGGACTGCGCGTCGGCTGGGTCCGCACTGGCAAGCAGCTCAGACGACGCATCAACACCGCCGCACAGCTCAGCGTGGCATCACCCAGTGCACTGGACGACCTCTTAGCCCAGGCGATCGTCCACCGGCTCGACAAGGTGATCAGCCGGCGCCGGACCCGGCTGCGCGCCAACCTCGCCGCGCTGGAGACGGGCCTCAGGACGCTCGACGGTGTGGCGTGGCCCACGCCGACCGGCGGGATGACGCTGTGGCTGGAGCTGACCGAAACCAGAGCGCGCCGAGTGCTGGAGGCAGCCCGTGGACACGGCCTGCTGCTGGGCGCCGGCGACCTGTTCACACCCGAGGGCACCGACCGCAGACACATCCGGATCCCGTTCACCGCACCGCCCGCGACGCTGCGGCTGGTGGTCGCCCGGCTGGGGGAAGCGCTGGCTCAGTCCACTTGATCCGAGGTGGACTGAGGATCGGTGCCGTCGTCGACCTAATCTGGACAGTGAGGCCCACGACCAGGAGGAATGCAGTGACGGAGAACCAGACCCCTCAGACCGGTACCGCGAAGGTCAAGCGCGGCATGGCTGAGATGCTCAAGGGCGGCGTGATCATGGACGTCGTCACCGCGGAGCAGGCCAAGATCGCCGAGGACGCCGGTGCGGTCGCGGTGATGGCGCTGGAGCGGGTTCCGGCCGACATCCGCGCGCAGGGCGGTGTCTCCCGGATGAGCGACCCGGACATGATCGACTCGATCATCGCCGCCGTCTCGATCCCGGTGATGGCCAAGGCCCGGATCGGCCACTTCGTCGAGGCGCAGGTGCTGCAGAGCCTCGGGGTGGACTACATCGACGAGTCCGAGGTCCTGACCCCGGCCGACTACGCGAACCACATCGACAAGTGGAACTTCACCGTTCCCTTCGTCTGTGGCGCGACCAACCTGGGCGAGGCGCTGCGCCGGATCACCGAGGGCGCGGCGATGATCCGCTCCAAGGGCGAGGCCGGCACCGGCGACGTGTCCAACGCGACCACCCACATGCGCCAGATCCGCCAGGAGATCCGCAAGCTGCAGAACCTCCCCGAGGACGAGCTGTACGTCGCCGCCAAGGAGCTGCAGGCGCCGTACGAGCTGGTCAAGGAGGTCGCGCAGGCCGGCAAGCTCCCGGTGGTGCTGTTCACCGCCGGCGGGATCGCCACCCCGGCCGACGCCGCGATGATGATGCAGCTCGGCGCCGAGGGCGTGTTCGTCGGCTCCGGCATCTTCAAGTCCGGCAACCCGGCCCAGCGCGCCGAGGCGATCGTCAAGGCCACCACCTTCTACGACGACCCCGACGTACTCGCCAAGGTCTCCCGCGGTCTGGGCGAGGCCATGGTCGGCATCAACGTCGACGAGATCCCGCAGCCGCACCGGCTCGCCGAGCGCGGCTGGTGACGACACCCGAGGGTCTGCTGGCGGTGGACGAACGGACCGCCCGGGAGCTGCGGGGACTGGCCCGCGTCCTGGTGCGGTCCGGGTACGCCGACCACGCCGCCGTCACGGCCGCGTTGACGGAGGCCGTCCAGGAGGACGCGCCGTCGATGGACGCGGCCGCCCTGGTGCCGCTGCTGATCGGCGAGGCCTTCATGGATCTCCAGGCCGAGGCCGCCGACTGGCCGGCGACCACGGATCCTGACCGGCTGGACGCCGTACTGGCGGAGTTGGAGTTCCGCGGCCTCGTGGTGGTCCGCTACACGGCGGACCACCACGCCGCCCGGCGGGTGCTCGAGGCGGCCGCGGATCCGAAGGGCCTGGTGTTCTTCACCGACACCGACGTCTGGCACGCGGTCGACTTCGGCATGCTCGAGCTCAAGCTCTGGCACCCCGACACCGCCAACGTGGCGCCCGGTGAGCCGCTCCTGGACGACGTACTCGCGCTGCTGAACGAGCGCGCCCTCCCCGCGGTCTTCGACGAGGGCCGCATCGAGGTGACCCTCAACTGGCAACGAAGGGTGACGCTATGACCGTGATCGGTGTGTTCGCGTTGCAGGGGAACGTGCGTGAGCACCTGGCTATGCTGACCGAGGTCGGCGTCGAGGCCCGGCCGGTACGGCGTCCGTCCGAGCTGGAGCAGGTGGACGCGCTGGTGCTTCCGGGTGGCGAGTCGACCACGATGGACAAGCTGGCCCGGGCGTTCGAGCTGTTCGAGCCGCTGCAGAAGCGGATCGCGGACGGGATGCCGGTGTTCGGCACCTGCGCCGGGATGATCATGCTCGCGAACGAGATCACCGGCGGGATCGACGGCCAGGAGACGCTCGGCGGACTGGATGTGACGGTCCGCCGGAACGCGTTCGGCCGGCAGGTGGATTCGTTCGAGGCGGACCTGGAGTTCGCCGCGTTCGACACGCCGTACCACGCGGTGTTCATCCGGGCACCGTGGGTGGAGCGGGTCGGCCGGGACGTGGAGGTACTCTCGACGGTGAGGTCGGGCCCGGACGCAGGGTGGGCTGGGCTGGGGCCGGAGGCACAACGCAGTAGGATCGTCGCGGTTCGCCACGACCGGCTGCTGGCCACGTCGTTCCATCCGGAGATGACCGGGGACGCCAGGCTGCACGGCTACTTCGCCGAGCTGGTCCGCAGCCTCTGAGTCAGTTGCAGCGGTAAGAAGGGTTGGGTTCGCCATGTCAGGCCACTCCAAGTGGGCCACCACGAAGCACAAGAAGGCCGTCATCGACGCGAGGCGCGGCAAGCTCTTCGCGAAGCTGATCAAGAACATCGAGGTGGCCGCCCGGATGGGCGGTGGCGACCCTGGCGGGAACCCGACCCTGTACGACGCCATCCAGAAGGCGAAGAAGACCTCGGTCCCGAACGACAACATCGACCGCGCGATCAAGCGTGGTTCCGGCGCCGAGGCCGGTGGCGCGGAGTACCAGACGATCATGTACGAGGGCTACGGCCCGAACGGCGTCGCGATGCTGGTCGAGTGCCTCACCGACAACCGCAACCGGGCCGCCGCCGACGTGCGTACGGCGATGACCCGCAACGGCGGCTCGCTGGCCGACCCGAACTCGGTCGCCTACCTGTTCAACCGCAAGGGCGTCATCGTCGTCGCCAAGGACCAGGACGGGAAGTCGCTGTCCGAGGACGACGTGATGGAGGCCGTGCTCGAGGCCGGTGCCGACGAGGTGAACGACCTCGGCGAGTCCTGGGAGGTCGTCACCGAGGCCACCGACATGGTCGCGGCCCGGACGGCGCTGCAGGACGCCGGCATCGACTACGACTCCGCCGACGTCCAGTTCGTCCCGTCGATGACGGTCGAACTCGACGCCGACGGCGCCGCCAAGATCTTCCGCCTGATCGACGCCCTCGAGGACAGCGACGACGTCCAGAACGTCTACGCCAACTTCGACGTCTCCGACGAAATCATGGCCGAAGTCGGCTGACCGCACGACCTCGAACAGCTCTACCGGTAGTCCCTGGCCAGGAACTCGATGATGGTCCGGACGAATTCGTCCGGACCATCCACCCACGGATTGTGCGCGGCACCCGCCTGGACGATGTGCTCGCCGCGCGGGAACAGCCCAGCCACCTCGGCCGCAGAGTCCGGACGCGGGGAACCGTCCAGCTCACCGGAGATGACCAGGACGGGTACATCCAGTTCAGCCAGTACGGCGCGGGCGGCGTCCGCGCCGTCGAAGGCGCCCGGGGCCAGGTACGCGTCCGCCGCCTCCAGGTCGAACCACTCCTCGCACGCGGCGGCGTGCGCCTCCGCGGCGGCATCCCATCGACCGTAGGAGAGACGGTCGAGCAGCGCAAAGTCCGCTTCGCTCGCCTCCCCGGACACCGCCCGCTCGAAGGCCGGCCGGACCTCCTCGTACCAGGGCTCCTCCCTGCGCAGTTCCAGCGCCTCGCGACGGCGCTCGACGGGGAAGTCGATCCCGGCGGTGCGCGCCCGCGCGCAGACCAGGACAAGTGAGCGCACCCGCTCCGGGTAGTGGGCCGCATAGGCCAGCACGAGATCACCAGCGGCCGAGTGGCCGAGAAGATCCAACTGCTCCAGTCCGAGGGCGAGGCGCAGTGCCTCGATGTCCTCAGCTTGCCGGTCCACCCGGAAGCTCGCGAGGTCTGCGGGCCTGGCCGAGTCTCCTGTGCCGCGCAGGTCCAGCAGGACCAATTCCCGCTGCGCGGCCAGCCCACCGAGGTCGCCGAAGTAAGCGGAGCGCATCATCGGCCCGCCGGGGATGCAGACGAGCGGTCGGTCACCCGCCGCGCCCTTTCGGTGGTAGGCGAGGCGGGTGCCGTCGGGCACATAGAAGGTCGGCATGAGCGGGATACTTGCAGGTGGCGCGATAGCCCGCCACGGAATAAGCAGCTGACCACTACGGATTCACGATTTGGTTGCCTACCAGGGCGAGGGTTTGGATGGCGGCCAGGCCGTAGAGGGCTGTGGTGTTGGTGGAGACCCACTTGGCGGCCTGGGTCGGGTTGAGGGTCGAGGTCACCTGCTCGGACGACCACGGGAGGTTCGGGCCGTACCCGTCGCCGGTGTAGAACTCCTTCCAGGCCCGCGCGGCCAGGTCGTCCCGGTTCAGGCGTACGGCGGCGTACGCGGTGAGACGCGAGTGGCCCTGGCGGAGGATGAGGTTGCCGAAGTAGGCGCCGCACTCGGCCGTCTGCTCGGCGCGGGTGGCGTTGAAGAGGCGGCAGTACTGCAACCACGCCGCCTCGAACGCCGGCAGGTCCACCAGGTCGATCAGTTCGGCGCAGATCTCCACCTGCCCGAACATCGCGCTGAGGTGCGACACGCTGACCGTCTTCTCCGTCACCGGTGCGAACCGTCCGGTGTCCAGGTCGTACAGACCGCTACCGGTGACGAAGCCGTTCGGCATCGCGCCGATCGTCTCCATCGTGCCGAGAAGCTTGCTGTGGGCAACGTCGGCCTTCGGGCCCTGCCGCTCCCACTCGGTCAGCCACGCGGCGGCCAGACCACTCCAGTCGGTACCGAGGCCGATCGACAGCGCATGCGGGTCCGGCTCGTACGGCTCGGTCCTGATCTTCCGTAGCGGATCCAGCACCAGGAACGTCCGGTCGGAATCGACCAGCTCCGACAGCAGGTCGCCAGTACGCTCGTCGGCCGTCAGGTAGTAGTAGAACCGCCGGTAGATCGCCGTACTGATCCGTTGCTGCTTCGCGCTGTCCGCCCAGTGCTGTACGCCGTGCCGCGTCCCCAGACCGGCCCACTGCCCGAGGTGATAGACGTCGACCTCACCAGTGTGTCGCGTCATGGCCTCGGCGAACCGGAAGATGTCGGCCCGGCCGGTCCGCAGGAACGAGTACCAGAGCCAGAGATCCGGTGACAGCTCCGAGTTGTCCCACGCGTACCCGCCCACGTCGTACCGCCACACCAGCCGGTCCTCGTCGAACGTGTGCATGATGTCGCCGTAGTCCCAGAACCCGTACCAGTGCCGCGACTCGACCTGACCCCGGTAGAAGTCGAACAGGAAGTCCAGATGATCCTCGATCGACTTCTTCGCCGGCACCGATCGATCCACCGGCGTGACCAGCCCACCGAAGACCCGCGTGTTGACGATCTGATCCACCGGATTGATCAACTGCGGTGGCGTCCGCACCTGGTCAGCCATGTCACCCAGTCGAGCAGCCGTCGGAGTCCCCGCCAGCGCCCAGAACGTCAGCTCGGACGTCCGCGCGATCCCGTACGGCGTGCCGAAAGCCGGCTCGTAGTCCTCATAAGTGATCTCGAGCGCGTCCAACTGCTTCGGATAGGTGTCCTCACCCATCCCATCGTGGTAGAACCGCGTGTCCATGGCACCGGCCTCCGGCGACCACAGCCACACTGTGACCTCAGCCTCCTCGGTCGCGGCGCCGCGGATGTCCAGCTGGGTGGGGTGGCGCTGCCAGAAGTCCCTTAAACCAAAGGCAAACCCACCACTCACGCCACCGACGTACCCGAGCCCGGATGCGCGTCCGCCCTGATCGACCGAGACCCAGCCGAACCCCTTCTTGGTCCGCTTCTTCACCGTGAAGCCGTCGGCGTTCAGCTGACTCAGCGAATAGTCACCCCACTCGGGGATCCATTGCAGCCGCGTCGTCACCCGCTGGTCCCACGTGGCCGGATCAGGCAGCTTCGTCCCCGCGATCTGCGCTGCACGGACGGCGGCACCCGGATCACGCCGCAACCCGGTGATCCCCTTCACCGCCTCGGACACCATGCCATGACCCTCGCCGACGAACCGGACGTGCCGGTCGTACGCCGCATCCCGCAACGGCACCCGGAAGCGCACACCGAGCCCGGCGATGTAGTCCTTCTGCCCATCGCGGTCGTAGACGAACGTGTGCACCATCCGCACGCTCTCCGCCCCGGCGACGAAGTACAGCCGAACCGAGAACGGCAACCACGTCTTGCCCTTCCGCGACTTGTGCCGGCCCTCGATCCGCACCACCGCGCGGACCGGTCCCGCCTGCTCCACGGTGACGCGCGTGATGTCGCTCTCGTAGCGTTCCCGGACGCTGCCGCCTTCCTCGTCCTCGGCGATCTTGTCCTGCTTCAGGTTGACGAGCTCGCCCTTCCGGGCGATCAGCGCGTCACCACGCCAGATCTGGCTGATCAGCTCCGAGCCGCTCTTGCGGATCCGGGTCTTGATCACACCGGTGTCGACGTCGACGTACGTCTTCTCGTTCGTGACGGTGACCGGTTGCGCCGGCGCAGCCGCCGTACCCGGGCCGAGTGTGTACGACTCGGCCGGTGCGTCAACCGCGATCGCATGCGCACTCCACTTGAGGGAGCCGTCCGGCCAGTAGGCGGTCGGCCAGCTCTGCAGTGGTACCTCAGCGCCGCCAGCCGCCTTGAGAGCAAAGGACTGGTTGGCTGGTACGGCGCCCTTCGGCCACGGCGTACCCCAGGTTGTCACGGCCGCTGTGGTCGGCTTGCCTTCCAGCCAGGTCAGCTTCACCTCCGGCGCCTCGGCCGCGGCTGCCGTTCGAGTGTTGTCGAGCAGGGACACCGCCGGTACGGCGGCCATGCCTGCTAGGACTGTACGTCGGGAGACCTCCATGCCGTTCCACCTTTGTCAGATCGGTGTTCAGGGATCAGGGACAGGTTCTGGATCGCTGCCAGCGCGTACTGCGACGCGCCGTTGGTGCTGACGAACGCGGCCTCGTCGACCGGCATCAGCGCGCCGTCGATCGCGGTGGTCCGCCACTCCGTTTGGCGTTGCATGGCGTTGCGGTTGAGCTGGTCGCCTTCGTCGACGAAGAACTTGTGCCAGGCCAGCCGGGCCAGCTCCGCGTCCCCACTGCGGCTGGCGGCGTACGCGGCGAGCCGGCTGTGGGCCTGGACGAGGGAGATGCCTTGGAGCGGTTGACCGACCTCGGCGGCCTGCTGCTCGGGCGGCAGCAGGTAGAGCCGGCAGTAGTCCAGCCACGCCTTCTCGAACCCCGGTACGTCGAGGTCCAGGTCGATGAGCTCCGAACAGATCTCGGGCAGCCCGAAGAGCGACGACAGGTGTGACACGGCGATCGAACGCCGGCTGGTGTCGAACCGCCCGGTGGACAGGTCCAGCCGCGCGTTGCCGGTGAGGAAGCCGTAATGCAGTGCTGCGATGTCCGCCATCGTCCCGACCAGCCGTGCCCGAGCCCGCTCGTCCCCATGCCGCTCCCACCGCGTGAGCCACGCCGCGGCGAGCGCGCCCCAGTCGACGCCCAGCTCGACAGACAACGCATGCGGGTCGGGGGAGTAGACGTCAGGTCGCACCTTGCGCTGGGGATCGACGACCAGGAACTTCTCCTCGATCGTCGCCAACTCGTCCATCAGGTCGCCGGTCCGCTCGTCCGCGGTGAGGTAGTAGTAGAAGCGCCGATAGATCGCGTTGGAGATGCGCACCTGCTTGCAGCTGCACCCCCAGTGCTGCACGTTGTGCCGCGAACCAAGACCCTTCCACCGGCCGAGGTGGTGTACGTCGACCTCGCTGGTGTGCCGGGTCATCGCCTCGGCGAATCGGAACACGTCCGCCCGACCGGTCCGCAGGTACTGGTACCAGAGCCACAGATCCGGCGAGAGCTCGGAGTTGTCCCACGCATAGCCGCCGACGTCGTACCGCCAGGTGTGCCGGTCCCGGTCGTAGGTGTGCATGACGTCGCCGTGGTCCCAGAACCCGTACCAGCGTCGTTGCTCTCGCTGTCCGACGTAATACTGGAAGAGGAAGTTCAGCCGCGCCTCGATGTCCTGGTGGTCGGCGGTGGGCAGACTCCAGCTGCCGAAGACACCTGCCTCCAACAGCCGTGCCGGAGCGACGGCAAGTAGACCGGGGGAGTTCAGCAGCGCTGCGTGCTCGGCCAGGTCGTCAGCGGACGGAGTGGTGTCGTGGACTCGCAGTGTCAGCTCATGGGTACGCGCGATGCCGTGAGCGTTGCCGAAGCCCGGTTCGTAGTCCTCGTAGGTGATCTCGAGTCCTTCGAGCTGTTCGGCGTGCGTGTCCTGGTCCATGCCGTCGTGCCAGTAGCGCACGTCCATGGCCGGTGCACTGGGCGACCACATCCAGACCGTCGCGGTGGCGAGGTCGGTGGCCGCGTTGCGGATGTCCAGGCGGGTCGGGTGGAGCTTCCAGAAGTCGCGGAGCCCGAAGCCCAGTCCGCCGCTGACACCACCGACGTACCCATAGCCCGGCGATCTGGTCCCGGCCGGGATGGTCACCCACGCGTGACCCGCGCCGGTGCGTTTGCGCAGCGCGAAGCCGTCGGCGCTGCTCTGGTCGAGGGTGTAGTCGGTCCACTGCGGGATGAGGTGCAGGCGGTCCGACACCTCGGGGTTGGGGATCTCCTCGACCGCATGGCCGGCCACCTGCTCACGTCGTACCTCTTCGCCTGGATCGCGGCGCAGACCGGTCAGACCGCGGACTGCCTCGGTGAGGAAGCCGGACGGGCCGGCCAGGCGGATGTGGCGGTTGTGGGGCTCGTCGCGCATGACCACGTCAGCGCTGAGTCCCAGCCCGGCCAGGAAGTCCCGGTCGGGGTCGCCGTCCCAGATGAAGCTGTGCACGATGCGTACGTCGGTCGCGCCGGCGTAGAAGTAGAGCCGGACGGAGAACGGCAGCCAGTCACCGTGTTTGCCCTCCAGCCTGACCACCGCGCGGACCGGTCCGTCCTGTTCGACGACAAGATTGTCGACAGTCGCCGTGGTCTGTTGCCGGTGACGACCCAGATCCTCGTCCGGCGCGTCTTGTCGCACGCTGACCAGCCGGACCTCGCGCACGACCTCCTGGTCGCCGTACGCGATCGACGCGATCAGCGACGGCTTGCGCAGCGTCCATGTGATCTCGCCGGTCCTCACCCGGACTTCAGCACCGGTCTGCGTCACGTGGACCGGCCGGCTCGGCGTCGTCGGCGAGCCGGTGACGAGTTCGTACGACGACTCCGGGTGCTCGGACGGGCCGATCGCGTGGGCGGACCACTTGATCGAGCTGTCCGGCCAGGTCGCGGTCGTCCAGCTCTGCACCGGCGTACCGTCGGCGATCGCGAACAGGGTGCCCTCGGCAACCGTGCCGCGCGGCCACGGGACGCCCCAGGAAACGCCTTGCTGGCAAGGCGTTTCCAGCCATTGCAGTGTGGTCATTCTTTCACCGATCCGATCAGGACGCCTTTGGCGAAGTGCTTCTGCAGGAACGGGTAGAAGAGCAGGATCGGCAGTGTCGCCACCACCACGACCGCGAACTTCAGGCCCTGCTCCGGGAACGTGACGGTCTCCAGTTGCTGCAGCACGTTCGCCGAGTCGGCGTTCGCCGCCGTGAGCTGGCGGACGATCATCTGCAGCGTCCACTTGTGGCTGTCGTCGATGTAGAGCAGAGGCGACATGTAGTCGTTCCAGATCCCGACCGCGTAGAACAGCGAGAACGTCGCGATGATCGGCTTCGACAACGGCAGCACGATCCGCAGGAACACGTTCAGCTCGTTGCAGCCGTCGATCCGGGCCGCCTCCTCGAGTGCCTCGGGCAACTCCTGGAAGAAGCTCTTCACCACGATCAGGTAGAACGGGTTGATCGCCAGCGGCAGGATCAGCGCCCAGTAGCTGTCCAGCAGACCCAGATCCCGCACCACCAGGTACGTCGGGATCATGCCGCCGCTGAACACCAGCGTGAAGATCACCAGATTCAGAACGAGCGCCCGCCCCGGCAGGAACCGCTTCGCCAACGGGTAGGCCATGGTCAGCGTGAGCACCAACTGGACGACCGTGCCGACCGCGGTCACGCCGATCGTGGTCAGCAACGCCCGCACGAACGTGTCGGTGGAGAAGATGTAGTGGTAGGTGTCCGTGACGAACTTGTGCGGCCACAAGAAGAACGGCCGCGAGCTGATCTCGGACTCGGTCGCGAACGACCCGGCCAGGACATACAGCAATGGCAGGACCGTGACCAGCGACAGAGCGGTCAGCACGACGGCGTTCAGGACGTCGAACGCGCGGCTGCCGCGGGAGTCGTAGTACCGGACGGAGTGGTTGGTTGCCATGGTCACAGCCCCTTCAGAACAGGCCTCGCTGGCCCAGACGCTTGGCCAGGAAGTTGGAGCCGAAGATCAGCACGACACCGACGACGCCCTTGAACAGGCCGACCGCGGTCGCGTAGCTGAACGAACCCTGCGTGATGCCGACGTAGTAGACGAACGTGTCGAACACGTCGGCGACATCGCGGTTCAGCGAAGTGGTCATCAACCAGATCTGCTCGAACCCGGAGTCCATCAGATGACCGGACGTCAGGATCGCCATGACCACGATCGTGGGTCGGATCGCCGGCAGCGTGATGTGCCAGAACTGCCGCCACCGGCCGGCGCCGTCCACCCGGGCCGCCTCGTACAGCTGTGAGTCCACCCCGGCCAGTGCGGCCAGGTAGATGATCGTTCCCCAGCCGGTCTGCTTCCACAGCAGCTGCAGCACGATCAACGGCCGGAACCACGCGGCCTGCGCGACGTAGTCCGTCTTCTGCCCGCCGATCAGGCCGTGGATCCAGTTCGCGATCACGCCGAAGTCGACCGAGAACAGCAGGTACGTCAGCGACGCGACGATCGTCCACGACAGGAAGTGCGGAATGTAGATCAGTGACTGCACGGACCGTTTCAGCACCCGGACGCGCAGCTCGTTCAGCATCAGGGCGACGACGATCGGCGCCGGGAAGACGAACACGATCGTGAGCAGCGCGAGCAGCAGGGTGTTGAACATCAGCCGGCCGAAGTCCGGCCCGGTGAACAGCTCCTGGAAGTGCTTCAGCCCGACCCACTCACTGCCCGAGTAGCCCAGGAACGGCACATAGTCCTTGAACGCGATGGTCAGGCCGTACATCGGCAGGTACTTGAAGACGACGAAGTACGCCAGACCAGGCAGCAGCAACAGGTAGAGCCAGCGGTACCGCAGCAGATCCCTCCACAACGGCACCGCACGCGTACGGCGTATGCGCTTTGGAGGGGACGCCTGCCGCGGAGCACCCGCGGCAGGCTGTACAACCTCCGGCACCAGATCGGTGGCCATGGATCAGCCGCCGGCCTTGGCTGCCAGGTCGTTGACCTCCTGGACGATCTGGGTGCCGCCACCGTCGTACCAGCGCTTGATCTGCGCCTTCAGCTGGTCCTCGGTGATCGCGCCGGACAGGTACTTGATCCGGGCGTCCGGGATGATCGTGTCCAGGGTCTGGCCCTTCGCCACCGCGGTCGGCGCGATCACGCTGAGGGCCGGGTTGAAGACCGCGGTCTTCAGGTCCTCGTTCATCAGCACGTCGAACTTCTCCCGCATCGCCCGGCTGGCCGCGTCGTTCGGCCGCGGCGCGTACGCACCGAGCCCGACCGAGGCCCGGGTGCCGAGTTGGATGAACGCCTTGTCCACGTCGTTCTGGATCGCCTTGACCTTCGGGTCGTCGGCGTTGATCGGTACGGCGTACTGCCCGTCGGCCTTGAAGTTGCGGCCCTCGATCCCGTTGGTGAGCAGGATCGAGCCCTCCTTGGACTCCAGCTTGTCCAGCGTCTGCAGCACCTGGTCGAGCTGCTCCTCGCTCCGGATGTGCTGCTTGGAGATCGCCATCACCATGTTGTAGCCGGTGAACGGGTAGGAGAACTTCTGGCCGTCGGAGCGCTTCAGGTTCCCGACCAGGGTGACCTTGTCGAAGTCCTTCGGGTTCTTCTCCTTGAACAGGTCGAGCAGCTGGGTGGCCCGCACGTTCACGTCGATGATCATGCCGCCCTTGCCCTGCACGAACGGGTCGTTCCAGTTCGCGCTGTCCAGGGTGGCGAAGTCCGGGTTGACCAGGCCTTCCGACACCCACTTGCGCAGCCACTCGTTAGCGGTCAGGAACTCGGGGGTGTCGAAGCCCGGGACCAGCTTGCCGTCGCGCTCACCCCACCCGTTCGGAGCGCCGAACCAGGTCTCGACCACGTCGTAGGGGCTGGCGCTGGCGTAGTTGCCGGGCCACTTCGGGATGATCAGGCCGTAGGTGTCCTTCTTGCCGTTGCCGTCCGGGTCCTGCTCGGTGAACGCCTTGGCGATCGTGTAGAGGTCGTCGACGGTCTGCGGTTCCTTCAGGCCGAGCTTGGCCAGCCAGTCCTTGCGGATCACGATGCCGGAGCGCAGCAGCGGGCGGACCCGGTAGATGCCGTAGGTCTTGCCGTTGGTCATCGAGTTCTTCGCGGTCTGCTCGTTGGCCGGCTTGAGGTTCGGGTACTTGTCGAGCTTGCCGGTCAGGTCCCAGAACGCGCCGGCCTCGGCGGCCTTGACGAACGAGGGGCTCTTCTCGTTCGCGACCATCACGTCCGGGATCTTGTCCGAGGCGAGCGTGACGTTCGACTTGTCGCCGTACTCGGCGTTCGGCACCCAGGTGATCTTGAGCCTCTTGCCGATCAGCTTCTCGACGGCCTGCTGCAGCTCGCCGCCCGGGTCGGGCGCGGTGCCGAACAGCGGCGCCATCACCGTGAGCTCGCTACTGGCCGCCTGGGCTTCTTTGCTGTCGCCGCCACCGGAGCAGGCGGAGGCGAGCAGTGCCGTCGTCAGGGCGACGGTGACGGCGAGGCGCCGTCGGGAGAGGATGGTCATGAGTTCCCTTTCAGGTGCAGGCGCGCCTCGTTCTCGGCGAAGAAGCGCAGGCAGAGCCAGGTGTTGAGCTGGATCCAGCCGCCGCCGGCCAGCACGATCCCGAGCACCGGGAACTTGGCTGACCCGTAGGCGATGGACACCGCGACGAACAGCAGGACCAGCGACGACGCCGGCCGCGCGAGCGCGACCAACGATGCCTTGGGCAACAACTCGCGGACCCGGAGGTCGTAGTGCACGGCCAGCGGGAGCAGGTAGGCGGCGATCACCCCGAGTGCGACCAGGGCGACGAGGCTGATCAGCCGGGGAAGTGACGCCTTCGCGCCGAGCGACGCGAAGTACAGGTAGTTGCCGATCAGGAGGACGGCGGCCGCGACGAGCGGCAGCACCACGAGCGAGCCGCGGCGGAACTCCCGGCGGACCGCGGAGCGGAAGGCAGGCAGAGCATGAAACGATTCACCGAAGGACCTGCGTCTGGCCAGGGAATACGCTGCGAGCGTGGCCGGGCCGATACCCAGCGCGACACCGCCGAGCAGGGTGAACAGGATCCAGAGGGCGTTCAGTTTGATCGCCCAGACGACCTCATCCGTTGCGTTGTAGAGCTTGATCGACCAGCCACTCATGCTGCCTGCCTAGGTGTTTCGGGCGAAAAGTGATGTGACCATATAGTTGAATCGTCTCAACGTCAACGCCTCGGAAAGCGTTTGTCAGGGAGTGGTCACGGGGAGCTGGATCGAGTGCGTGGACGAGGTGCTCAGGCCGGGAGAATCCGCAGGTTCGCGTACTCGCCGATCAGCGGCGCCATCTGGCGGAAGCCGATCTTGCCGCCGGTCAGCGGCTGGTCGTCGTACCACTGAAAGCTGATCAAATCGTTGACTGCGAACGTGATCAGGCCGCGGTCGACGGAAAGCCTCAGTTTGTAAGGACCTTGGGCGTCCTCGACGCCCGGGATGGGATCGGCGCCCTGCGCGACCAGGTGGAAGCCGTGGCTCTTGCGCAGGTTGCAGGTGTGGAAGGCGCGCTCGGCCGGCCAGCGGCGGCGGAAGTACGAGACGTGGTAGGTGTCCAGATCACCGTGGTGGTACTGCTCGTACGGGCCGGTGCGTGGACTCAGGTCGAAGAGGTCCTCGCCGCCGCGGCCCTTCGCGTGGAAGAACAGGATGCACAGGCCGGGCTCGCGGATGGGCCAGAAGTCCCACTCCACAGTGATATCCGGCGGGAAGTCGTCGGGACACCAGAGCACCACGTTGGCGTCCTGGCCGTCCTCGGCCGGGCGCACACTCTCCAGGCGAAGCCGGCCCAGCGGGAACGAGACGGCGCCGTCGCCTTCCATCCGGAAGCCGGCGAGATCGTCCGGCGACGCCAGTGGGTTCTCGTAGAGCATCAGCGGCGGGTGTGGTCGCTGGACTCGCGGACGATCAGATCCGGCTGGAAGATGACCTGCCGATGGCGATGCCGGTCGGCCGCCTCGACCTCCTCCTGCAGCAGTTCCATCGCGGACCGGCCGAGCAACTCGGCCGGCTGCCGCACCGACGACAGCGGTACGGCGGCCGCCCGCGCGAAGTCGATGTCGTCGTACCCGACGATCGCCATGTCCTCCGGCACGCGCAGGCCGGCCACGGACATCGCCTGCAGGAAGCCCAAGGCGAGCAGGTCATTGGCGAGGAAGGCCGCGGTCGGGCGTGATCGCGCGGGCATCGCGGCGAGCTGCTCACCGATCGCTCGGCCCTCGACCACGCCCATCACGTCGACCTCGTAGTACTGGAGATCGACGTTGTCCGCCTTCGCGACGGTTGCGGTGATGCCGGCCATCCGGTCGGACACCTGCTGCATCGTGAAAGGCCCACCGATAAAGGCGATCCGCCGATGGCCGGCCTCGATCAGATGGTTCCCGGCGAGGCGTCCGCCGAGCTGGTCGTCGACGCTCACCGAGCACAGTCCGCGGTCCGCGGCGCGGTCCACCAGGACGACCGGCGTACCGCGCGCGACCAGTGCGGTCAGGCGGGGATCGGTGCTGTCGAACGGCGTGATCAGTATGCCGAGGACGCGCTGCTGCTCGAGCTGGTCGAGGTGATGGCCTTCGCGCACCGGGTCTGTCTTGCTGTTGCAGAGCATCACCACGGTGTCGTGCTCGTAGGCCAGCGCTTCGGCGCCTTCGGCCAGGTCGGTGAAGAACGGGTTCGCGACGTCGAGCACAACCAGTCCGACAGTCCGGCTCCGCCCCGCCCGCAGGTGCCGCGCCGCCTCGTTCCGCACGAACCCGAGCGCCCGGATGCTGTCCTGCACCCGCTGCCTCGTCGCCGGCGCGACGATCCACGGCCGATTGAGCACATTGCTGACAGTGCCCACCGAAACCCCGGCCCGATGCGCAACCTCCTTGATGCTGGGCGTCGCCATCGTCCCCCGTCCAGCAGCCGTCATCGTCCGCCGCAGTCTATCCAGCCCCAATTGAATCGTCTAAATACGACCTACGGCCCCGCTTTCGCGCCCGCTGATCCTGACCACCTTCGGCCGAAGGGCCATGACAACGCCGTGCCAACCCTCCGACACCGCCACGCTGCTCGGCTGGATCGCGCCTCGGGGCCGCCGGACGGCGCCCCGAGCCCAAACGCCCTCATTCACCCCGGCTCGGCGAACCGTGAGCATCAACTGTCGCCAACTCCTCAGCATCTCGGCCGTCACGTCGTCGCATATCCACCCACCCTCGCCATCTCGGTGTGATGTTTCCCCTTGTGGATAAGGGTTTTCGGGGCATCATCGGATTTGCCGCCGCATGGTAGGTCTGCGTAGAATCGCACACATGTTCGAAGGAGATCTGGCGACGCTGTCGACGGCCGACCTGCTGGAATCGGCCGCCGAACACCGCGCCGAGGCCAACCGCATGGCCGCGCGACAACTCGAACACGCCCAGCTCTACGCCGACCGCCACCACCCCTCCACCCGCCCGGACCAACCCACCCGCCCCGGCCGCCGCCCGTACGACGGCCGCGAACGTGCCGTCGTGCTCGGAGGCGACGGCTGCCCCGAAGTCCTGGAATTCGCGATCGCCGAATTCGCCGTCGTCCTGGGCATCTCACCTCGGGTCGCCGCCGACTACCTCGGCCACGCCCTGGCGCTGCGCCACCGCTTCCCCCACACCTGGGCCCGTGTCCAAGCAGGCGACGCGACCCCCTGGAAGGCCTGCCGGATCGTCGCCGACTGCGCCAAGCTCTCCGAGGACGCCGCGCACTACGTCGACCACCGCATCGCCCGCCTGGTGGACTCGATCACCCCCTACCGGCTGCAGAAGATCGTCACCGCCGCCAAGCTCCATGCCGACCCCGACCTGGCCCAGACCGAGGCCGATGAGAAGGCCCGCGAACGCGGCGTGTTCATCGGCCGTTCCACCGAACACGGCACCAAATCCATGTACGTCAAAGCCGCCGCCGGCGCGATCATCCGCCACGACGCCACTCTCACCGCCATCGCCGACGCCCTCAAAACCTTCGGCGACCCCCGCCCCATCCAACACCGCCGCGCCGCCGCCATCGGCATCATCGCCGACCCCCGCTACACCCAAGAACTCCTCACCCAATCCCGCACCCACCACCAAACCCCCACCCCAGCCATCACCGCCACCCCAGTCACCGCCGCGCCAGTCACCGCCGCGCCAGTCACCGCCGCGCTCGGCGGGACCGCGCCAGCCAGCACCGCGCTGGGCGCGACGACGCCGGAGACCATTGCTCAGGAGGCCACCGGCCCAGACCTCGCCACTGCGGACCGCACGCGCCGCGACGCCGACGACAGTGCCCGTCACGCAGCCAACCCCGGCGCCGACGACAATGCGCGTCACGCAGCCAACCTCGGCGCCGCCCCGGCCCATGCTCGCCCCGACCACCCAGACCACCCCGACCGCCCCGATCGCCGCGTCGACTCAGGGGCGCCGGCCGCGGCCGCGGCACTCAGACACGATGCGGATCCCGGCTCGGGATCCGGTTCCTGGTGCGATGACGAGGACCTGCTTGACGACCAGGCGAGCATCTGGGCGAGTGCCTGCGACGAGCCCGGCCCGGGCGACGAGGCAGACCGCGACGCACCCCACCCCAGCACCAGCGACCTGCCCGACCCCCTCGACATCCCCTACACCGTGCCGATCGAACCACTCGACCCGCTCGACCCCGGCCTACACATCGACCCCGACCACAGCGACGAAGGCGAGCCCCTGGACGCCGCGGCCCAACGGGCCCTACACGCCCGTCTCGCCCAGATCAAGCTCGACGCCTACACCCACCCCATCACCGGCTGCACCGACCACGCCGGCTGCACCGAGCGCACCGGCTGCACCGCCGATCGCACCACCGGCTCTGGCGGCACCGACCACACCAGCGGCGGCGGCCGCAGCGGTGGACAGCTACGCCCGGGACAGACCCAGATCTACGTCCACCTCACCGACCACACCCTGGCCACCGGCACCGGCGTCCTGCGCGCCGAAGCCATCGGCCCGCTGCTCGCCGACCAACTGGCCGAACTCATCGGCCACGGCCCCTACAGCGTCAAGCCCGTCATCGACCTCAACGACGCCGTCAGCGTCGACGCCTACGAAATCCCCGACCGGATCCGCGAACGCGTCAAACTCACCCACCCCGTCGAACTCTTCCCCTTCGGCACCCAAGAAACCCGCCCCGCCATGGACCTGGACCACCTCCAGCCCTACGATCCTCTCGGCCCACCGGGTCAGACCAACACCAGCAACCTCGCGCCGCTGGGCCGGTACGGCCACCGGGTCAAGACCCACGCCCACGGCTGGAAGGTACGGCGCCTGGACCCCAAGACCCTGGAATGGAGCACACCCCACGGCTTCACCTTCCACGTCACCCCCACCGGCACCATCAGAGTCAACCGTCCCCGCCCCGGAGCCTGACCTGACCACCCTTCTGATCCGGCGCGTGACCGTTGCCCGGCTTCGACACCGCGCGACTACGTCAACGACCCCGGAATCGGCGATTTGCGCGATCGGCTCATGCACCAGCGCGGCCGTGTGAAGAGGTATCGCTAGCCGATGAGGTCGCCGCTTCAACGGAAGGTCGTGCGCCGCTGGGAGAGCCCGCCGCCTCAACGGAAGTCGCCCCGCCGCTGGGAGAGCAGCCCGGCGCTGGGTGGTCGTTTCCCTGGTGGTCTCGGCGGCGCGAACCCGTCGCGGTCAACGTAGACCCTCGAGCAGTAGACGGTGCCCGGGACGGCAGCCGACCGGTGCATCGTCAACAGGTGGTTGTCCTGGTCCTGACAGACGCACGCGGAGCGGGTAGGTCGCAGCCTCCGTGGGCAACAGGAGCCCTGTCATAACCGCCGAGGACGTCGACCGGTCACATGGTGCAAGGATCGGGTTGGCGAGGGTTGGTCGCCCGGAGCACCGCACAGAGTGCGAACCGAGCGTGCAGCTGGATTCGTCCTGCTCGTGTTCGGCAGGCAGATGGTGATGTGGTCGAGCCGGGGACTTCGACCGGTCGTATGGTGCAAACGATCGGGTTGGCGAGGTTGGTCGCCTTCTGCGCCGCTCAGGGTGCGATCCGCGCGTGCAGCTGGATTCGTCCCGCTGGTTCGGTAGGCAGATGGTGATGTGGTCGAGCCGGGGACTTCGACCGGTCGTATGGTGCAAACGATCGGGTTGGCGAGGTTGGTCGCCTTCTGCGCCGCTCAGGGTGCGATCCGCGCGTGCAGCTGGATTCGTCCCGCTCGTCTTCGGCAAGCAGATGGTGATGTGGTCGAGCCGGCAGGCTGCGGTCCAGGCTCATCCCGCTGGGCCTGTGGGGCGTTCCTCGCAGATCAGATCCAGTTCCTATGGCTGCGTCGCCGCGGGCAGTTGTTTCGCGGATTGCGTCCGGTCGTGTTGGGGCTGCGTGACTGCCACCGGAGGCGGCCGGATGACTGTCGCCGCGAAGCGGTGTCCTTTGGGCGGGTTCTCTCGACGGGATAAGTGACTCGTGGGTAACATCAACGCATGGCGAGTCAGGTGTTGGGGATGTGGGAGCGGTTGCGGGTGGTGCCTGGTGGGGAGCGGGTGTTTTCGCGGGCGTTCACGTGGCGGGCGCCGTACTTCCGGTCGATCCGGCCGCGGTTCGTGCAGGTGAGTCCGAACTATGCGGCGCTCGTGCTGCCGAAGCGGCGGGCGGTGCAGAACCACATCGGGACCGTGCATGCGATTGCCGTGTGCAACGGTTTGGAGGCGGCCATGGGGGCGTTGGCGGAGGCGACGACTCCGCGCGGCAAGCGGTGGCTGCCGAAGGGGATGGAGGTCAACTACCTGGCCAAGTCCACGTCCGACCTGACCTGCTCCGCCGAGACGGATCCGGGTGCGTGGAGCGCGGGTCCCGACGTACCCGTGAAGGTCAAGGCCACGCGCGACGACGGCACGGTGGTTGTGGAAGGCACGATCCACCTGTGGGTGACGGACCGGCCCGCGTCGTAGGGTCGACGGCGTGACTGATGCGCTGCGGTTGGTGGACATCACCGAGGACCACCTCGAGGACGTGTTGCGGGTCCGGAGGCAGTCGTTCGGGGGGATGGCGTCGGGGGCCCGGGACGAGTGGTGGAAGTACGCCGTGAAGTTCCTTGAGGACGGCCGGTACCTCGGGGTCGCCAACGGGGACGAGGTGGTCGCGGCGGCTCGGTTCTGGGACTTTGAGCAGTGGTGGGGCGGCCGGCGGGTCCCGATGGCGGGTGTGGCCGGTGTGGTGGTGGCACCGGAGTACCGCGGTCGTGGTGTCGGCAGCAAGTTGATGCGAGGGGTGCTGCGGCGCGCGGCCGAGAAGGGCTTCCCGCTGTCTGGGCTGTATCCGGCGACCACGGTGATCTACCGGCACCTCGGCTACGAGTTCGGCGGCTCGCGGTACAAGTTCGCCTTCCAGTCCGCGGATCTGCGCCGGCTCGGCGGCAAGGACGTCAGCATTCGGAGGGCCGGTCCCGACGACGCCGAGCGGTTCCGCGAGGTGGCGAGTCAGGTCAACGAGTCCCGGCGGGCGAACGGTCCGCTGATCTGGCCGCTCGACGAGATCGAGGAGTGGCTCGCGGACGAGGACAACACCGCGTTCCTCGCCGAGGACGGTTTCGTCCTCTACAACTGGGCTGGCGACGAGGAGTTGGGGATCGAGGAGTTGATCGCCGGCTCGGAGCGGACCGCCCGGGCGTTGTGGGCGACGGTCGGTTCGGGTTCGTCGACCGCGAAGACGGTGCATGCCTACCTTCCGCCGGCCGATCCGATCCACTTCATGGTCGAGACCGAGGCGGCGAAGGCGGTCGAGATCCAGCGGTGGATGCTGCGGCTGCTCGATTCCCCGGCGGCGATCGCGGCCCGCGGGTTCGCGGCGGGCGCCGTACTGGAGTTGGACGTGCGCATCGAGGATCCCGACGTACCGGAGAACAGCGGGGATTGGCATCTGTCGGTGGCTGACGGATCCGGGCAGCTGACGAAGGCGCAGCCGTCTGGCGACGCAATCGGGGTCGGGCCGCGCGGATTGGCTGCTTTGTACGCCGGTACGTCGCTCGCAGCGCTGCGGGGAGCGGGATTGCTTCAGGGTGGATCGGTGGCCGCGGATCCCGCCATCGAGGCTGCCTTCGCGGGGCCGACGTCGTACATGCTCGACTACTTCTGATCCGGCGCGTCGATTTCCGGCTGTCCGGGACCGCCGACTAGGGTTGTCGAACAAACGTTCGGAGGTGGTCCATGCGCGTGCTCGGCGTCGACCCGGGGCTCACCCGGTGCGGCCTCGGCATCGTCGAGGGCACACCGGGCAGGCCGCCGACGCTGGTCGCCGTCGGGGTGATCCGGACGCCGGCCGACCTGGACGTGGCCAAGCGGCTGGTCCGGATCGAGGCCGAGTTGGAGGAGTGGATCACCGAGCATCGGCCGGATGCGGTCGCGGTCGAGCGGGTATTCGCGCAGCAGAACGTCCGCACGGTGATGGGTACGGCGCAGGCGTCCGGAGTCGCCATGGTCGTCGCGGCCCGGCGCGGTCTGCCGGTCGCGTTGCATACGCCCAGCGAGGTCAAGGCCGCCGTCACCGGATCGGGTCGCGCCGACAAGGAGCAGGTGACCACGATGGTCACCCGGATTCTCAAGCTGGCCGAGCGCCCGACGCCCGCGGACGCCGCCGACGCGCTGGCGCTGGCGATCTGTCACGTCTGGCGTGGTGGAGTGACGAGCAAGTTGCAGGAAGCGGCCGCGAGCCGGACGAACCTCGAGGCCCTGGCGCAGGCGCAGTCCCGCCTGCAGCTGGCCAGGTTGCGGGCAGCGGTGGCAGCACAGGAAGGCAGGAGATGATCGCGTTCGTGCGGGGGCCGGTGGCGGCCATCGGGGTGGACAGTGCCGTGATCGAGGTCGGCGGAGTGGGGCTGCAGGTGTTCTGCCATCCCGGCACGCTGGCGGGGCTGCGGCCGGGGCAGGAGGCCCGGGTCGCGACCTCGATGGTCGTGCGGGAAGACTCGCTGACGTTGTACGGGTTCTCGGACGACGACGAGAAGGATCTGTTCGAGCTGCTGCAAACAGCGTCCGGCGTCGGGCCGAAGCTGGCGCAGGCAGCGCTGGCCGTGCTGAGCCCGGACCAGCTGCGACAGGCCGTTGCGACCGAGAATCTCGCCGTACTGGTGAAAGTTCCCGGCATCGGCAAGAAGGGCGCGCAGCGGATCGTGCTGGAGCTGAAGGACAAGATCGGTGCGCCGTCGAAGACGGTCACCGGCCGTCCGCTGCAGACGCACGAGGCCTGGCGTGACCAGGTGCACGCCGGTCTGGTCGGCCTCGGGTGGTCGGCCCGGGACGCGGAGGACGCCGTCACCGCGGTCTCACCGCTCGCTGCCGACAGCCCGAACCCGTCCGTCCCCGACCTGCTCCGCGCCGCGCTGCGCGTGCTCTCGAAGGCGTAATCCATGGAGGACAACGTCCGGCCGCTCGTGTCCGCGGACGCGGTGGATCTCGAGGAACGCAAGATCGAGTCCGCGCTGCGGCCGCGCACTTTGGCCGAGTTCGGCGGGCAGCGGCGGGTCAGCGAGCAGCTCGAGCTGGTCCTGCACGCCGCCCGCGGGCGTAACCGGGCTCCGGATCACGTCCTGCTGTCCGGCCCGCCCGGGCTCGGTAAGACCACGCTGGCGATGATCATCGCCAGCGAGATGTCCGCGCCACTGCGAGTGACCAGCGGTCCGGCGATCCAGCACGCCGGCGACCTGGCCGCGATCCTGTCGGGTCTGAGCGAGGGCGAAGTGCTGTTCCTCGACGAGATCCACCGGATGTCGCGGCCCGCCGAAGAGCTGCTCTACATGGCGATGGAGGACTTCCGGGTCGACGTGATCGTCGGCAAGGGGCCGGGCGCGACCGCGATCCCGCTGGAGATCCCGCCGTTCACGCTGGTCGGCGCGACCACGCGCGCCGGGTTGCTACCGGGGCCGCTGCGGGACCGGTTCGGGTTCACCGGTCACCTGGAGTTCTACGAGGCCGCCGAGCTGGAGAAGATCGTGAACCGGTCGGCCGCGCTGCTCGAGGTCGACATCACCCCGGAGGCCGCGGCCGAGATCGCGTCCCGGTCCCGCGGTACGCCGCGGATCGCGAACCGGCTGCTTCGCCGGGTCCGCGACTACGCGGAGGTACGGGCCGATGGCATCGTGACGATCGCGCTGTCGAAAGCCGCGCTGGAGCTGTACGAGGTGGACAAGATGGGCCTGGACCGGCTCGACCGGTCCGTTCTGGACGCGCTGTGCCGCCGATTCGGCGGGGGACCGGTGGGTCTTTCCACGTTGGCGGTTGCGGTCGGCGAAGAACGTGAGACCGTGGAGGAAGTGGCCGAGCCATTCCTGGTCCGGTCCGGTTATCTGGCCCGTACGCCGCGCGGCCGCGTCGCCACGCCCGCGGCCTGGCGGCACATCGGGCTCAAAGTCCCGAAGGGCGCCACCTTCGCGGACACTCTGTTCGACACCGACGACGACTGAAAGAGTTCGACCCAGACTGACACCGAGGGAACGTCCGTGGGTGCCGGTACGTAGACACTGCGTAGCGAGTAACTCAAACGTGACCCGGTGTCATGAGGTACTTGTTGCCGCTCAGGGTTAGACTCCCCGATGGCCTGACCTCAGGCCATTCCGCTGCGACCTGCGCGCTTGAGCAGAGCGTGCCGGACGCCCGTACTCCCGATCGACGAAGGATTCTGAGACCCGATGCAACTCCTCGCCGTACCGATGGCCTCTTCCGGCGGCTCCGGCATCACGCTGCTGCTGCCGCTGATCCTGATTGTCGGGATGATCTGGTTCATGAGCCGCACGCAGCGTAAGCAGCGCGCCCGGCAGGCCGAGACGGTGGCCGCGCTCACCCCCGGCACCAAGGTGATCACCACCAGCGGTCTGGTCGGCATCGTCGAGGAGACCGACGACGAGTACGTGACCCTGGAGATCTCCGAGGGCGTGCTGGTCCAGCTGGTCAAGGCCGCGGTCGGCCGGGTCGTCCCGGACGACGACGCCGCCGACGAGCCGGTTGAAGCGGACGAGCCGGTGATCGACGAGACCGCCAAGGACACCGTCGACGTACCGCAAGCCGGCAAGGACAAGGCCGACGGCAAGGTGCAGGACGCGCCGAAGCTGCCGCCGACCCACACCGAGAACTGATTTCCGTCCCAACGGCCTGCGGCGCGACGCCCGGCGTCCACTCGACGTTGCGGCGCGCCCAGAAGCACAAAGGTTGAATCTGACGTGGCAACGACGACGACATCCCGGCCCTGGCGGAACTTGATCGCCCTGGCGGTCATCGTGGTCCTGCTGTTCGGGATCATGGCGCTGACCAACACCTGGAAGCCCAAGCTCGGCCTGGACCTGCGCGGTGGCACCACCATCACGCTGACCGCGAAGCCGGTCGCCGGCAGCGGTTCGGTGACCGCCGATCAGCTGAACGAGGCGAAGAACATCATCTCTCAGCGGGTCAACGGCGCGGGTGTCGCGGAGGCCGACATCACCACCTCCGGCGGAAACCACATCAACGTGGCCGTCCCGGGCGCCACGCAGGACGCGCTGGTGAAGCAGGTCGGCCAGACCGCGCTGCTCTACTTCCGGATCGTGTACGACGCCCAGGCGCTCGCGCCGGCGGCGACACCGACGCCGACCCCGTCCGGGACGCCGAAGCCGAGCACGACGCCGAAGCCCAGTACGACGGTGAAGCCCAGCACCACGGTCAAGCCGAGCACCACCCCGAAGGGCCGGGCCTGGACCAGCGCGCTCGGTGAGGCCACGCCGACTCCGAAGCCGAGCACGACGCCGACTGCCAAGCCGAGTACGCCGGCCGCTACACCGACGGCGCCTGCGACGAACACCGGCGACCCGTTGACCTACACCCCGGACGCGGCGACGCAGGCCGCGTTCGCGGCGTACAAGTGCGGTGACCCGCAGACGCAGGACCCGAACCTGCCGCAGTTCTCCTGTGACCGCAACCAGCAGTACAAGTACCTGCTCGGCCCGGCGATCCTGAAGGGCACCGACCTGGCCGACGCCAGCGCGGGCATCCCGCAGGGCGGCTTCCAGTGGCAGGTGAACCTGAAGTTTACCGGCGAGGGCGGCGACAAGTTCCTCAAGGCCACCACGAACATCTCCCAGCGCGGCCAGGGCCAGAACCTCTTCGCGATCGTGCTCGACGGGGTGACGATCTCGACGCCGAGCGTGGAGAACCCGATCCCGGGCGGCCAGGCGCAGATCACCGGCACCTTCACCGAGGCCGAGGCGCGGGACCTGGCGAACGTGCTGAAGTACGGCGCCCTGCCGGTCTCGTTCGACATCTCCTCGGTCGAGACCGTGTCGCCGCAGCTCGGTGGTGACCAGCTGACCGCGGGCATCTGGGCCGGCATCATCGGCCTCATCCTGGTCGTCCTGTTCTGCTTCCTGTACTACCGCGGGCTGGGGATCGTGGTGGTGGCGTCGCTGGGGATCGCGGGCATCCTGACGTACCAGCTCGTCTGTCTGCTCGGCCATGCGATCGGGTTCACTCTGACCTTGGCCGGCATCGCCGGTCTGATCGTGGCGGTCGGTATCACCGCGGACTCGTTCATCATCTACTTCGAACGACTCCGCGACGAGGTGCGTGAGGGCCGCAGCCTGCGCTCCTCGGTGGAGACCGGGTGGGCCCGGGCCAAGCACACGATCATCGCGGCCGACTCGATCTCGCTGCTCGCCGCGGCGGTGCTCTACGTCCTGGCGATCGGCAGTGTGAAGGGCTTCGCGTTCACGCTCGGCCTGACCACGCTGCTCGACCTGCTGATCGTGTTCATGTTCACCAAGCCGCTGGTCACGCTGCTGGCCCGGACCGAATTCTTCGGTCACGGCCACAAGATGTCCGGTCTGGATCCCGAACATCTCGGTGTCGAGCGGCTGCCGGGTCAGACGAAACCGTCGTCCCGGCCTGCCAAGCCGTCGTCGAGGCCCAAGCCGGTTGGAGGGGAGGTCTGATGTCGAAGCTCGGACAGCTGGGTGCCAAGCTGCACCGCGGTGAGGTCTCGTACGACTTCATCGGTCATCGCAAGCTCTGGTTCGGCATCTCCCTGGCCCTGATCGTCGTGTCGCTGGTCGGCCTGTTCGCCCGGGGCCTGGCGCTCGGCATCGAGTTCAAGGGCGGCGTCGAGTACCAGGCGAACGTCAAGGTCACCGGTAGCACCGTCGACGACTTCACGAACGTGGTGAAGGCGACGAATGCCAAGGATCTCGGCGACCCGGTCGTGACCACCATCGGCTCCGACAAGGTGCGGGTGCAGACCAAGCCGCTGGCGCAGGACGACATTGCGAAGGTCCGTGCCGCGATCGCCAAGCAGGCCGGGATCCCGATCGAGCAGGTGACCTCACAGCAGATCGGCGCGTCCTGGGGCAAGCAGATCGCGGACAAGGCGATCTGGGCGCTGGGTGTGTTCCTCGGCCTGGTGTTCCTGGTGATCTGGGCCTACTTCCGAGAACCCAAGGCCTCAGCGGCCGCGATCATCGCGCTGATGCATGACGTGACCATCACGGTCGGCGTGTATGCGCTGGTCGGTTTCGATGTCACGCCTGCCACGGTGATCGGCGTACTGACGATCCTCGGATACTCGCTGTACGACACCGTCGTCGTGTTCGACAAGGTGCGGGAGAACACCCGGGGTATCACCGGGAACACCCGCTACACCTACTCCGAGGCGACCAACCTGGCCGTCAACCAGACCGTCGTACGGTCGATCAACACCACGGTGACCGCGTTGCTGCCGATCGCCTCGATCCTCGTCGTCGGCACCGTGGTGCTGGGGACCGGGCCGCTCAAGGACCTGTCGCTGGCGCTGTTCGTGGGTGTCGCGGTCGGTGCGTACTCGTCGATCTTCATCGCGCCGGCGCTGCTCGCGACCTTCAAGGAGCGCGAGCCGGGCATGCAGGCACTGCGCCGCCGGATCATGGCCAGGCGGGCCCAGGCGGCGAGCGCGGGTGCTCCGGTCGCGGTGGCGCCCGCGGGTGCTGGTGCGGCTGCGGGTGCGGCCGCCGCGCGGTCCGTCCAGGACACGCCGCGCAAGAAGGACCGGCCGGCAGGTACGGCGCCGACGCCGGCGGCACGCCCGATGAAGGCGACAGCGGCCGGCCGGCCGCAGCCGACGCGCAAGCCGCGGTCGAAGCGCGGTAAGTGATGCGGTCGCTCGAGCAGGTCCTGTCCGACGGCATCCGCGACATCCCGGACTACCCGCAGGCGGGGGTGGTGTTCAAGGACATCACCCCGCTGCTGGCCGACCACAGCGGGTTCGCCCAGGTGGTCGAGGCGCTGGCCGCCTCCGGGAAGGACGACGACGGGAACCCGGTGGTCGACAAGGTGGTCGGGATCGAGGCGCGCGGGTTCATCCTGGCCGCCCCGGTCGCGCTCGCCCTCGGCGCCGGGTTCGTGCCGGTGCGGAAGAAGGGCAAGTTGCCGGCTGCGACGTACGAGGAGTCGTACGCACTGGAGTACGGCGAGGCGACCATCGAGGTGCATCAGGACGCGTTCGCGCCGGGGGAGCGGGTGCTCGTGATCGACGACGTCCTGGCCACCGGCGGCACGGTCGAGGCGTGTCTGCGGCTGATTCGCCGCTGCGGCGCCGAGGTGCTGGGGACGGCGGTCCTGCTGGAACTTTCCTTCCTGCCGGGCCGCAAACGCCTCGCCGACGAGCAGTTGACCGCCCTCGTCACGGTTTGAATCAGTTGCTCTACCCGGCGTGTTGTCCACAGGGTGTTTCTGCCCCGTTGGCCGTCGCCCCCTAGACTGGTGGTCTGTCGGCGGAGGGACACAACGTGGGCGAAGACCCGGCGATGACATCGGCGGTGCCGAACGTGGTACCGCAGGAGCCCCCGCGCGCGCCCACACCCGTGCGCCCGGCGCCCGTGTCGCCGCCTGCCGCCCAACCGCCCCGGATCGCACCCGCCCGCGTTCGGGCCCGGCTCGCCCGCCTCGGCGGCACCAGGCACCCGAACCGCGCGCCGATGCTCGAGCCGCTGTTCCGGGTCGTCCGTGCGACCCACCCGAAGGCCGACCTCGGCATGATCGAGCGCGCCTACCGGACCGCGGAGAAGTACCACACCGGCCAGCTGCGCAAGAGCGGTGACGCGTACATCACGCACCCGCTCGCGGTCGCCACCATCCTGGCCGAGCTCGGTATGACCGCGCCGACCCTGTGCGCAGCGCTGCTGCACGACACCGTCGAGGACACGCCGTACACGGTCGCGGACCTGACGCGCGACTTCGGCGAAGAGATCGCAATGCTGGTCGACGGCGTCACCAAGCTGGACAAGGTCAAGTACGGCGAGTCCGCGCAGGCCGAGACGATCCGCAAGATGGTCGTCGCGATGGCCAAGGACATCCGGGTGCTGGTGATCAAGCTCGCCGACCGGCTGCACAACATGCGCACGCTCGGCTTCCTGCGGCAGGAGAAGCAGGAGCGGATCGCCCGCGAGACCCTCGAGATCTACGCCCCGCTGGCGCACCGGCTGGGTATGAACACGATCAAGTGGGAGCTCGAGGACCTGTCCTTCTCGACCCTGCACCCGAAGGTGTACGACGAGATCGTCCGGCTGGTCGCCGAGCGCGCGCCGTCCCGGGACGAGTACCTCGCCTCGGTCATCGACCAGGTGCACGAGGACCTGCGCGGAGCCAAGGTGAAGGCGACCGTCACCGGCCGGCCGAAGCACTACTACTCGATCTACCAGAAGATGATCGTCCGCGGCCGGGAGTTCGGCGACATCTACGACCTGGTCGGCATCCGCGTGCTGGTCGAGTCGGTCCGGGACTGCTACGCCGCGCTCGGCATACTGCACGCGCGGTGGAACCCGGTGCCCGGCCGGTTCAAGGACTACATCGCGATGCCGAAGTTCAACATGTACCAGTCGCTGCACACCACCGTGATCGGCCCGCAGGGCAAGCCGGTGGAGCTGCAGATCCGGTCGTTCTCGATGCACCGCCGGGCGGAGTACGGCATCGCCGCGCACTGGAAGTACAAGGAAGACCCGACGACGGCCGCGCCGGACGTGGCCGGTGCGCCGAGCACCGAGATCGGCGGGCCGAACGAGATGCCCTGGGTGCGGCAGCTCGTCGACTGGCAGCGGGAGACCTCCGACCCGTCGGAGTTCCTCGATTCGCTGCGGTTCGAGATCAACAACTCCGAGGTGTATGTCTTCACCCCGCGCGGCGACGTGATGTCGCTGCCGACGGGGTCGTCGCCGGTCGACTTCGCGTACGCGATCCACACCGAGGTCGGGCACCGCTGCATCGGCGCCCGGGTCAACGGCCGGCTCGTGCCGCTGGAGAGCACCCTCGAGAACGGTGACGTCGTCGAGGTCTTCACCTCGAAGGCGCAGGGCGCCGGTCCGTCGCGCGACTGGCTGACGTTCGTCAAGAGCCCGCGCGCGCGGAACAAGATCAAGCACTGGTTCTCGAAGGAGCGCCGCGACGAGGCGATCGAGCACGGCAAGGACGCGATCGCCAAGCAGCTCCGCAAGGAGGGCCTGCCGCTGCAGCGCCTGCTCTCGCACGAGACGCTCACCGCGGTCGCCAACTCGCTGCGCTATCCGGACGTCACCGGTCTGTACGCCGCGGTCGGCGAGAGCCACGTCAGCGCACAGGCCGTCGTACGGCGTCTGATCGAGACGTACGGCGGTGAGGAGGGCGCGGCCGAGGATCTGTCCGAGGGCGTGCGGCTGCCGGCCAGTCGGGAGCGCCGGAAGCGGACGGCTCGCGGCGACGCCGGTGTGATCGTCAAGGGCGCGACGGACGTGCTGTCGAAGCTGGCCCGATGTTGTACGCCGGTGCCGGGCGACGAGATCATCGGCTGGATCACAAGGGGCGCCGGGGTGTCGGTGCACCGGGCGGACTGCGCCAACGTCGAGAACCTGCAGACCCAGCCGGAGCGCATCGTCGAGGTCGAGTGGGCGCCGACCGCTCAGTCGGTCTTCCTGGTCGCGATCCAGGTCGAGGCACTGGACCGGGCCCGCCTGCTCTCGGACATCACCCGGGTGCTGTCGGACTACCACGTGAACATCCTGTCCGCGGCCCTCACCACCACCCGCGACCGCATCGCCAAGTCCCGCTTCACCTTCGAAATGGGCGACCCGACCCACCTCGGCCATGTCCTGAAGGCCGTCCGCTCCGTCGAAGGCGTCTTCGACGTCTACCGCGTCACGCAATAACTCGATCGACACCAGCGGTGGTGCTCGGCAAGCTGGCCCGGTGCCGTTTCCTGATGAGATCCACGCGGCGGTTTCAGTTGTCGACTATCAGCCGGGGTGGCCGGACGAGTTCGAGGTGATCGCCGGGAAGTTGGCTGCGGCGCTGGGCCATCGGGCGGTGGCGGTGGATCATGTCGGATCCACCTCGGTGCCCGGTCTGCCGGCCAAGGACTGCATCGACGTGCAGGTGCGGACTGCCGACCTGGACGACGATGGGCTGGTCGAAACGATGGAAGGGCTGGGCTTCCGGTTGAGGACGGAGCCGTGGAACGTTCTCGAGGTCTCCAGCGGCACGGAGAGCCGCAAGCGTGTCTTCGCACCACCGGTGGGCGCTCGGTCGTCCAACATCCATTTCCGGATCGCGGGTGGACCGAACGCTCGGTACGCGTTGCTCTTCCGGGACTACCTGCGCGCCGACGAGGCGGCGCGGGTCGGGTGGGGAGCGTTCAAGCAGCGGCTGGCGGTCAGCGTGACCGACTGGGCGGACTACGGGCAGATCAAGGCACCGGCGACGCAGGTGCTGATCGCGGGCGCCGAGCGGTGGGCGCGGGAGACCAGTTGGTCGCCCAGCTGACCCTGGCTGCGCTTGAGGGCCGGGGGAGACTGCGAGTATGAGCTCGTCAGGTCGACTTGGACGTCGCGGACTGTTGATCGCGGGTGCTGGGTTGCTGGCCGGGTGTAGTGGATCCTCGGCCGATAGTGGGCCGAGCAGTTCGGTCGCCTCGAGTCCGGCCGGGACGCCGAGTGCACCGGGTACGTCGAGTACGCCGACGGTGCCGAGTCCGTCGCGGACGTCTAGTGCGCCGGCCGCTACTCCCACGGTCGCGCTGCCTTCGGTGCGGGCGTGGACACCTGGGTCCGGGGAGATTCAGCCCGAGGCCAAGGCGGTGGCGGTGGCGGCTGTGGTGAAGCTGCTGCGGCCGGCTGGGACGCGGTCGGTGGTCGACGTGATCGACGCGCAGTACGGCGGGATCCTGAGTGACTCGGCGAGTGTGCTGGTGCCGTGCCGGGTGTACACGATCAGCGATGGGCATGTGGTCAGCGGTGGTACGACGGTCGACGTACGGCTGAGCAAGTCGCGGGGGAGTTGGCGGGTGACGGCGACGCATCCGGCGCAGCCTGGAGCGGCGGCCGCGCGGGTGTCGGCGGCGGCGCGGCAGGTGCTGGCGAGCGATCGGATCTCGTTGCCGCCGGCATCCGCGGCCGACATCAGGTCGGGGCAGGTGCATGGCAGCGTGCTCACTACGATGCTGCAGCTCGCCACGACGTACCGGATCGGGATCAGTGTGATCCGCTCCGGTCATCCACTGGATGTCTTCGGCACGAACCGGCCGAGTGATCACCCGCGCGGGCGCGCGTTCGACACCTGGCAGATCGACGGTCACCCGGTCGTTGCCCCGAGCACCTCACGGTCGCTGATCACGTCGTACATGCGGGCGGCGGAGTCGCTCGGCTCGTACAACGTCGGCGGGCCGTACCAGCTGTCCGGTGCGGCGTTCTTCTCCGACCAGACCCACCACGACCACGTGCACGCCGGCTTCCAGAGCTGAGCGTCAGTCCCACTCCCACGCGATGCCGACCGTACCCGGATCGGTGGATGGCTCCACGACGTGCGCTCGGCCGTCGGGAGTGAGCATCAGGTCGCGCCGGACGAGGTCGGGACCACTGGTGTGGCGCCGGCGGAACTCGTGCACCCGGACTGGCAGGGCGGCCCGATCGAACTGCACCTCGAGCACGTAGTGGGAGCCGCCCCACTCGTTGAACCGCTGATAGTCCATCGCCGGTAGGCCGGTCCGGTCCTCGATGTCGTAGTGCACGACGGCGGTGTCGCCGACTGCGAGCATGCGGTCGAGCAGGAGTTCGCCGAGCATCGCGCCGGTGTCGGGATGGCGTGCGATCCGGCCGGTCCGGCAGCCGCTCACCGCGCGCAGCGCGAGCTGGTCGACGTCACAGCCCGGCTCGCCCTGGGCGGCGATGATCAGGCGATCCACTGGTTGTACTGCGACGACGCTCTGGGTCACGCGTCTTCGGTGGCCGCTCCGGTCGGGGCCGAGGTGGAGCTCCTCGAGCACGGTCACGTTGCGCAGGCGACCGTGGGCGTCGCGGCGGAGCCGATCGAGCAGTTCGGTCAGAGCCACGGCGTAGTCGACGACGGCGTACGGGTGCGCGGAGCAGGCCGGCTCGCTGCGGGCGGGTGGGATGCGGACCGTCAGCCAGCCGGTGGGGAGCTGCAGGAGCTCCTCGAGCGCGGTGATGACGGCCAGTGAGTCGTCGCGAGGGATGCGGCGGCCGCTCTGCCACGTGCTGAGCGTGGCGACGCCGACCTGCAGGCCGCGGTCGGCGAGGTGGGTGCGGATCCGGTTCAGGGCGAGGCCGCGGCGCGCGATCGCCTGCCGCAGGGCCTCGGCGAACGACGTCTCAGGAGTCACAGCCGGCACCGACGACTCGATCATGGTGGCGCTCCTAGGAATGGCGGTCCGCGGCTCAGTGTAAACATTCACAGCACGGTCCGGAACTGGCTCGTCACCCGCTGTTCACGGCGGTTTCGCGTTCACAGCGGGCGGTGCCGCCGTACGCCGGTTCTTGCCGGGGTCCGGCCGGGTCCCGACGATGGACACCCACCACCCATCGAAGGAGGCTCCATGAGCAGGCTCCGCCCCCGCCGCTCCTGGTCATTGCTGCTGGCAACGATCCTCGGACTGGCCACGCTGGCAACGCTCGCGCCGCCGGCGTCGGCCGCGCCCGGCAGCTACTACCTGAACGTCACCGGGCAGTCCCAGCAGAAGTCGAACTGGTGCTGGGCGGCGAGCGGCAACAGCATCGCGGCGTTCTACGGACGCGCGTACTCGCAGAACCAGTTCTGCAACCTGGCCTTCGGCAACAGTCAGAACGCGACCTGCCCGAACAACCAGGCCACGCTGGCCAACGACCAGCAGGCCTTCCGCTCGATCGGGATCAGCGCCGGCAGCTACGTCTCGTCCACGCTCAGCTTCAGCACCCTCGTCGCCGAGATCGCGGCCGGGCGCCCGGTGATGACGCGGATCGGCTGGACGTCGGGCGGCGGTCACATGATGGACATCATCGGGTACGACTCGTCCGACGCCACGATCGAGTACTACAACCCCTGGCCGGACGACCCGCGCTACAACTACTCGACCTACAACTGGTACCGGTCGAACTCCCAGTTCATCTGGACCCACTCCCTGTACCGGATCGGAGCCTGACCATGCCCCGTCCCAAGAACATCCTGCTCCGCTGCGCCGCCGTACTGGCCGTCGGTCTCGGGCTGCTGATGACCTTCGCCGGTGCTGCGACTGCGGCGACCCCGCAACCGGTCTCCGCCACCGAGTTGTCCAAGGCAACCACCGCGGCTCAGTCACCGACCGCCCTCCGCCTGCTCGGCAAACTCGCCACCACGAACTCCGCGAAGACCGCGGGCAAACTCACCGTCGCGCCGGACACCCACGCGATCTACGCCCTCAACCCCGCCTTCGTCCGCGACGCCTCGGCGCCCGTGGCAACCTTCTGGTACGCCGCAACCACCGCCACCAAAGGTGATCAGTCGCTGACCGTCTTCACCGCCCCCGACGCGGCCACCGGCACGTGGCAGCCGGTGAACGTGGCCAGCGGCAACACCGAAGCCCGCATGAGCACCGCAGCCCGTGGCGCCCTCGTCTTCACCGAGCCCCAGATCGGCGCCTGGTACGCCCTCACCGGCACCAAGATCCGCCCCCTCAACCCCGCCGCCACCAAATCCATCGGCATCGCCCCCATCACCGTCGCCGCCTACCAGGACCTCGTCTCCACCCGCTACTCCGACAAGCTCCCCGGCACCCACTACGCCAACCAAGGCACCGCCGGTGGCTACGACCCCACCGCCACCGCACCCGCGGACACCTACAACGACCTGATCCTCCCGGCCACAGGTGCAGTGGCAGGCGCGGTCCTCCTGCTGGCGCTCATCGTTATCCGCCACCGTGCGCAGAAGAGGCCGGCAACCGCCAACTGACGGCTAGGCCGCGCCCGCCGCACAGCTCAGTCGGTGCGGCGGGCGCTGCACGTCAACGAGCGGCACGCGCGGCGTCCCCGTCTACCAGCGGCGGGGGAGGCGGGGGTGTTGGCAGAGGAAGGCGCCGACGGCGAGTTCTAGCGCGGGGTAGGAGCCCCAGAGGTCGGGGCGGCGCACTGAGATGACGTGCCAGCCGAGGGTGTCCAGGTCGGTGCGGCGGGTTTCGTCTCGTCGTTGTTGTCTGGCGGTCGAGTGCCATTGGTCGCTGTCGTATTCGAGGCCTATGCGGCGGCCGTCGATGGGGCGGTCGGGGTAGCCGAGGTCCAGGCGGTAGGTGCGGGATGGGCCGTCTACGCGGATCTGGAGGTCGGGACGGCCGAAGCCGGCGTCGAGGAGCCGCAACCGCAACCAGGACTCGGCGGGTGAGGCGGCGCGACGGTCGGCGTAGTGGAGGATGTCTTGGCTCTGGCGGTAGCCGGGGCGGCCTTCGTAGGCAGCGGAGGCGGAGCGCAGCGCCCAGCGGTCAGCGCGGCCGGAGCGCAGGAAGGCGTCCACGGCGGAGAGGGCGAAGGGCCGCGGCAGTTGCATCGCCAGCGCGAGTGCGGTGGCGGCGGGGCTGGTGACCTGGAGCCCGTCGACCTCGACAACGTCGAGGTCGACCACCTGGCGGGTCCACTGGGCCTGCATCAGGTCCTCGGGACCCAACGCCGTGGTGTCGATGCCGTGGAGCCACGCGGCCGCTCGGCCGCACACGACGGCGTCTCGTGGGACGACCAGGCGCAGGGCGTCGGCTCGCAACTGGGGTGAGTCCCGCACCCGGACGTCGAGGTAGACGCCTTTCAGGTATTGGCGGATTTCGCCGCGAGCCAGCAGCCAGGCGAGTTTGCGCGGCACTTGACGGGCCGTGAAGGGCAGCCCGGCGAAGTAGTACGGCAGGTCGTACTCGAACATCCCAGCAGGATGGCTGATGTTCGTCTAAGGGTGCTGGGGGTTATCCACAGGGTTAGCTGAAGTCGGTGAGGGCGTTTTGGGCTTGGGTCAGCCATTCGCGGCGGGCGGCGATGGCTTCGCGGGCCTCGTTGGCCTTGCGGGCGTTGCCTTGGGACTCGGCCTTGGCGGCCTGCTTCTCCAGGTCGGCGATGAGGGACTGGAGCTGCTTGACCGTGGCTTCGGCGCGGGCGCGAGCCTCGGGGTTGCTGCGGTTCCAGACCTCGTCCTCGGCGGCCTTCACGGCCTGCTCCACGGCACGCAGGCGGGAGTCGATGGCGCGCATCGAGTCGCGCGGGACCTTGCCGATCTGGTCCCAGCGGTCCAGCAGCTCGCGGAGCTGCTCACGGGCGACCTTGGCGTCCTCGACCGGCAGGATGGCCTCGATTTCGACCAGGAGCGTCTCCTTGGCCTGGAGGTTCTCCACCTGCTCGGCGTTCTCCTCCGCCTGTACGGCGTCCCGTGCGCCGAAGAAAGTGTCCTGGGCGGCCCGGAAACGCGCCCACAGCTTGTCGTCCACCTCGCGCGGCGCCGGACCGGCGGCCTTCCACTGCCGCATCAGGTCCCGGAAGCGCCCCGACGTCGGACCCCAGTCGGACGACGACGCGAGCGTCTCCGCCTCCGCTGCGAGCCGCTCCTTCACCACAGCGGCTTCCTCACGCTTGGAGGAGAGCTCGGCAAAATGCTGCTTGCGGTGCCGGGTGTACGTCGTCCGCGCGGAGGAGAACCGGTGCCACAGCTCGTCGTCGCTGGACTTGTCGAGCCGGGGGAGTGCCTTCCACTCGTCGAGCAGTTCGCGCAGCCGGGTCACGCCGTGCCGCCAGTCGGTGCCGGCCGCGATGGTCTCGGCCTCGGTGGCGATCTTGGTCTTGGCGGAGCGCGCCTCCTCGACCTTCGCAGCCCGCTCGGCCTTGCGCTTCTCGCGCTGCTGGGCGACCAGCGGGGTGAGCGCCTCCAGCCGGGACCGCAGGCCGTCGAGGTCGCCGACCGCCTGCGCCTCGTCGATCGAGCTGGTCACCTTCTTCACCGCGGCTCGCGCGTCGTCCGGCGACACCGTGCCCGCCTGGACCCGCTGCTCCAGCAGCTCCACCTCGAACGCCAGCGCGTCGTACCGGCGGGTGTAGAAGGCGAGGGCCTCCTCGGGGTTCGCGTCCGGCCACTGGCCGACCGCCCGCTCACCGTCCTTGGTCCGTACGAAGACCGTTCCGTCCTCAGCTACCCGGCCCCAACTCTCTCCGGCCACAACTCGCCCCTTCCGGCGGTATGCACTGCGCTCGTGCCCATTCTGGTCAGTCCCCGGTCCATCCGCGCGAACAGGGTCCGCCTGGGCGCGTCGGGCGCTGTCCCGACGCTTATCCCTGAACAATCACAAACTCCCAGCCGTGACGCAACGGTGTTGCGTCACAATCCGGTTCGAACTCACCGCCCGCGCACCGGTAGCCTTGGGTGGTCCGGAACCGTTTCAGGAAGGTCTGTCGTGCTCATCGCCGGGTTCCCCGCGGGTTCGTGGGGTACGAACTGCTACGTCGTCGCCACCGGCCAGGGCGCGGAATGCATCGTCATCGACCCCGGTCAGGACGCGACCACCGGCGTCGAGCGGGTGGTCCGGGAGAACAAGCTCAAACCCATCGCCGTGCTGCTCACACACGGTCACATCGACCACATGTTTTCCGTACTCCCGGTCTGCGGGACGTACGACGCCACCGCCTGGATCCACCCCGACGACCGGCATCTGCTGTCGGACCCGATGGCCGGGCTCAGCCCGGAAACGGCGCGGATGCTGCTCGGCGGGACGCACGAGTTCGCCGAGCCGGACGACGTCGCCGAGCTCACCGACGGCCGGAGCCTCGAACTCGCCGGCCTGACCTTCACCGTCGACCACACCCCTGGCCACACCAGAGGGTCGGTCACGTTCACCACGCCGTACGACGGGCCGGAAGACGTGCCCGCGGTTCTTTTCTCCGGTGACGTGTTGTTCGCCGGGTCGATCGGCCGGACGGATCTGCCTGGGGGCGACCATCCGGCGATGCTGCATACCTTGGCCACCAAGATCCTGCCGATGCACGACGAGATCGTCGTCCTGCCGGGTCATGGTGGCCAGACCACGATCGGCCGGGAGAAGGCGACCAACCCCTACTTGCAGGACCTGGAGATTCAACCGATATGAGCAAGGTGACCCCACTCAGCGGGTTCCCCGAATTCCTTCCGCAGGACCGGATCGTCGAGCAGCGGTTCCTCGACGTGATCCGGGAGACGTTCGAGCTGCACGGGTTCGCGTCGATCGAGACCCGCGCGGTGGAGCCGGTCGAGCGCCTGTCCAACCAGGGCGAGGACGCCGACAAGGAGATCTACGGCGTACGGCGCCTGGCCGCCGGAGCCGACGAGGACGCGGCGCTCGGGCTGCACTTCGACCTGACCGTGCCGTTCGCCCGTTACGTGCTGGAGCACAGCGGGAAGCTGGTCTTCCCGTTCCGCCGCTACCAGATCCAGAAGGTCTGGCGGGGTGAGCGCCCGCAGGAGGGCCGCTACCGCGAGTTCACCCAGGCGGACATCGACATCGTCGACAGCGGCGAGCTGCCGACGCACTACGAGGTCGAGCTCCCGCTGGTGATCGCGGACGCGCTGCGCAAGCTGCCGGTGCCGGAGTTCGTGATCAAGGTGAACAACCGCAAGATCCCCGAGGGGTTCTACCGCGGACTGGGCCTGGACGACGTGACCACGGTGCTGCGGATCGTCGACAAGATCGACAAGATCGGTCCGGAGAAGGTGGTCGAGCGCCTGATCGAGGCCGGCGCGACCGACAAGCAGGCTCGGCTCGCGGTGCAACTGGCCGACATCTCCAGCACGGACACGTCGTTCGCCGACCAGGTCCGCGCGCTCGGTGTCGAGCACCCGACGCTGGACGAGGGCCTCGAGCAGCTGAGCCAGGTGATGGCCGCGGCCGCCGAGCACGCGCCCGGTCTGCTGATGGCCGACCTGCGGATCGCCCGCGGCCTGGACTACTACACCGGCGCGGTCTACGAGATCTACCTGGTCGGCCAGGAGTCGTTCGGCTCGGTGGGAGGCGGTGGGCGGTACGACTCGCTCGCCTCCGACGGCAAGACGACGTACCCGGGCGTCGGGATCTCGATCGGTGTGTCCCGGCTGGTGCACCGGCTGGTCAGCCAGGGTCTGCTCCAGGGCAGCCGCAGTACGCCGACCGCCGTGCTGGTCGCGTTGAACGCCGAGGAGGACCGCGCCGACGCGATGCGGACGGCCGCGCAGCTGCGGAGCCGGGGGATCCCGGTCGAGGTGGCGCCGGCGGCGGCGAAGTTCGGCAAGCAGATCCGGTTCGCGGACCGGCGTGGGATCCCGTTCGTGCTCTTCAGCACCGAGAACGGCCCGGAGATGAAGGACATCCGCAGCGGCGAGCAGGTGCCCGCCGACCCGGCCACCTGGACGCCTCCGGCGGCCGACGTACGACCTCAGATCGACACCCTTCAGGAGAACTCGTGATCCGTACCCATTCCGCAGGCTCGTTGCGCGCGGAGAACGCCGGCCAAGTCGTGATTCTGGCGGGCTGGGTGGCGCGGCGACGCGATCACGGCGGCGTGGCGTTCCTCGACCTGCGTGACTCCACCGGCACCGCACAGGTCGTCATCCGGGATGAGGACGCCGCGCACGAGCTGCGCGCGGAGTACTGCCTGAAGATCGTCGGCGAGGTCGCTCTCCGCCCGGAGGGCAACGCGAACCCGAACCTGCCGACCGGCGAGATCGAGGTCCTCGCCACCGAGGTCGAGGTGCTGAACGAGTCCGCCCCGCTGCCGTTCCCGGTCGAGGAGCACCACACGACGCCGGTGAACGAGGAGGTCCGGCTGAAGTACCGGTACCTCGACCTTCGCCGCCAGGGTCCCGGTTCGGCGCTCCGCCTGCGCAGCCAGGTGAACCGCGCGGCCCGGGAGGTGCTCGCGAACCACGACTTCGTCGAGATCGAGACGCCGACGCTGACCAAGTCGACGCCGGAAGGCGCGCGGGACTTCCTGGTCCCGGCCCGGCTGCAGCCTGGCTCGTGGTACGCGCTGCCGCAGTCGCCGCAGCTGTTCAAGCAGCTGCTGATGGTGGCCGGGATGGAGCGGTACTACCAGATCGCCCGCTGCTACCGCGACGAGGACTTCCGCGCCGACCGGCAGCCGGAGTTCACCCAGCTCGACATCGAGATGAGCTTCGTCGACCAGGACGACATCATCGCGCTGTCCGAGGAGATCCTGACCGCGCTGTGGAAGCTCGTCGGGTACGACGTGCAGACGCCGATCCCGCGGATGACGTACGCCGAGGCGATGGCGCGGTTCGGCAGCGACAAGCCGGATCTGCGGATGGGCCTCGAACTGGTGGAGTGCACGGAGTACTTCAAGAACACGCCGTTCCGGGTGTTCCAGGCGCCGTACGTCGGTGCCGTCGTGATGCCGGGTGGCGCCGACCAGCCGCGGAAGCAACTGGACGCGTGGCAGGACTGGGCCAAGCAGCGCGGTGCGCGTGGTCTGGCCTATGTGCTTGTCGGCCAGGACGGTGAGCTGGGCGGTCCGGTCGCCAAGAACCTGTCGGACGAAGAGCGTGCGGGAATCGCCGACCACGTCGGCGCGAAGCCGGGGGACTGCATCTTCTTCGCTGCCGGTCCGGTGAAGTCGTCGCGGGCGCTGCTCGGCGCGGCCCGGCTGGAGATCGGCCGCCGCGGCGGGCTGATCGACGAGTCGGCCTGGTCGTTCGTGTGGGTCGTCGACGCGCCGCTGTTCGAGCCGGCCGACGAGGCGACCGCCGCCGGTGACGTCGCAGTGGGGTCCGGCGCGTGGACCGCCGTACACCATGCCTTCACGTCGCCGAAGCCGGATTCGCTGGAGACGTTCGACACCGATCCGGGGTCGGCGCTGGCGTACGCCTACGACATCGTCTGCAACGGCAACGAGATCGGTGGTGGATCGATCCGTATCCACCGCGAGGACGTGCAGAAGCGGGTCTTCAAGGTGATGGGTCTGACCGACGAGGAGGCCACGGAGAAGTTCGGGTTCCTGCTCGACGCGTTCAAGTTCGGCGCGCCGCCGCACGGCGGGATCGCGTTCGGCTGGGACCGGATCACCGCACTGCTGGCCGGCACCGAGTCGATCCGCGACGTGATCGCGTTCCCGAAGTCCGGCGGCGGGTTCGACCCGCTGACCGCCGCGCCGGCGCCGATCACGCCGGAGCAGCGCAAGGAGGCCGGCGTCGACGCCAAGCCCGAGAAGAAGGGCGACTAGCGCAGGGTCCGGGTGCCGGGGTCAGAGCGCTCCCATCGCTTTCGTATACGATGAACCGGGTGACCACGAACCCGGTTCTCGTCGGCGACGGCCATCGGCCACTGCGCGACGTGGTCGCCGCGGAGTTGCGACGCCTCATCCTGGACGGCTCACTGCCGCCGGGTGAGCGCCTGGTCGAGGACCGGCTCGCCCAGCAGTTGGGGGTGTCCCGCAACCCGATCCGGGAGGCGATGCGGGTGCTCGAGGCCGAGGGGTTCCTCGACGTGACAGCACGGCGGGGTGCCTTCGTGGCCAAGTTGTCGGCTCAGCAAGCCGAGGACCTGTTCCACGTCCGGATCGCCCTCGAGCCGCTGGGCGCCCGGCTGGCGGCGTCGGTCGAGAACCCCGAAACCGCCTTGATCGCAAGGGCTTGGGCCATTCTCGACCTGGTCGGCGAGTCCGGGCCGGATCAGGATCTCGACGCCCTGTCCACGCTGCACACCGAACTGCACTCGCTCATCTTCGAACTGACCAGGAACGACTACCTGATCGCCCTCGCGATCCCGATGGTCAAGCGTGGTCAGTGGTTGTTGCGGCAGAGCGCCCCATTACAGAACCCGGCCGCCTGGGCCGAGCACCACGGGTTGATCGCGGCGATCGCCGCGGGTGACGCCGACCTGGCCGAAGCGGCCGCCCGCCACCACGTGCTCAGCGTCCGCAACGCGCTCCGGCCCTACCTGGAGCCCGTCAGCCCGCACCGCAACCCAGCGTGATCTGACCATTCTGTATACGAATCGGCACTTCTGAAACCATCGCGTGCCTGGGCTGAAACATGCGCGTAGCAGAAGCCGTATACAACATACGGAATAGTCTTCTCCTGCCTGCCCAAGGAGCACGTTCCATGAACCTCACGCTTCCAGGTCACATCTCCCGCCGCAGGCTGCTCGGCCTGGGCGGCGGGCTGGCCGCCGGGATCGGCCTCGCCCCGATGCTCACGGCCTGCGGTGACAGCACCTCGTCCGCGGCCACCTCCGCCGGTGGTGGCACGTTGACGATGGGGATCAACGCCACCCCCGACACTCTCGACCCGGGCGCCACCGGCCTCGCGCTCACGTTGCTGATCTCGTTCGCGCTGTTCGACCCGCTGGTCTACTGGTTGCCCGACGGAAAGGGTGGCAGCGCCTTCCACCCCGGCCTGGCGGAGTCGTGGACGATCTCGCCCGACGCCTCGGTGTACACCTTCAAGCTGCGCAAGGGCGTGACGTTCCACGACGGGACGACGTTCGACGCGAAGGCGGTCAAAGCGACGTACGACCACGTGGTCGACCCGAAGACCAAGTCCAAGAGCGGTCTTGGTGCGCTCGGGCCGTACAAGGAGACGAAGATCCTCGACGACTACACCGTGCAGATCGTCTTCACGGCGCCGAACGCGTCGTTCCTGCACCAGCAGGCGGCCGGCAACTTCGGCATCTCCTCACCGACCGCGCTGGCGAAGTACGGGCCGACCGGTTTCGGGAACAATCCCGTCGGGACCGGGCCGTTCAGCTTCCAGAGCTACCAGGCCGGTAGCCAGCTGACGCTGCTGAAGAACCCGAAGTACACCTGGGGTCCGAAGGCCCTGGGCGACGGCCCGGCCAAGCTCGACAAGCTGATCTTCCGGATCGTCACCGATGACAGCGGCCGCTACAACGCCTTGCAGAGCGGGCAGTTGCAGATCGCGATGAACCTGCCGCCCAACAACTTCTCCGCGGCGCAGAAGTCCGGCAAGTACCAGGGACTGCTGGTGCCGTCCATCGGCACGCCACTGGGGATGCCGATCAACGTGACCAAACCGCCGACCGACGACCCACTGGTGCGGCAGGCGATCATGTACGCCGTCGACCAGGACGCGCTCGTGAAGAACGTCCTGTATGACGTGTACAAGCCGGCGCACAACGTCCTGACCCCGATCACGCCGGGTTTCAGCGAGGCGGCGAGCAAGACCTACTCCTACGACCCGGACAAGGCCGGTAAGCTGCTCGACCAGGCCGGCTGGACGGTCGGCGACGGCGGGACCCGGACCAAGAACGGCAAGAAACTGAACCTCGACATCATCTTGTTCAGCGGTGGCGGGCTGGAGTTGCCGACGCAGTTCGTGGTGTCGGAGCTGCAGAAGGTGGGGTTCAGCGCGAACACCGGAGTACAGCCGTTCGCGACGGCGCAGGCAAGCTTCAACTCCGGCGCGCACAACCTGGGCTCCTTCGGCTACTACGGCGCGGACCCCTACCTCCTCAACATCTGGGTCAACTCGAACGCGATCCAGTCCGGCTTCAACTGGTCGCACTACGCCAACCCGGCGGTGGACAAGCTGATCGCCACGGCGAACGCGACCGCCGCCGACGCCACCCGCAACGGCCTGTACGAACAGGTCGGCGCGAAGCTGATGCAGGACTCGATGTATCTGCCGCTGTGGGACGTGGCCGGGGCGTTCACGCTGTCGCCGAAGGTCAAGGACCTGCACCAGACCCTGAACGGCTACCTGGCGTTCCACAGCGCCACGCTCGGCTGATGGCGCTGTTCGTGCTGCGACGGCTGGGCGCGGCGATCCCGGTCGTCATCGGCATCACCCTGATCGCGTTCGTCCTGGTGCACGTCGTACCGGGTGATCCGGCCAAAGTGATCCTGTACGGCGCGAACGCGTCGCCGGAGCAGATTGCCACGCTGCGCCGGCAACTCGGACTCGACGATCCGTTGTGGCGGCAGTACGCCGACTTCGCGATCAACCTGGTGCACGGCAACCTGGGTACGTCGTTCCTGACCCAGACCGCGGTCAGCCACGAGTTGTTGTCCCGGGCTCCGAGCACGCTGATCCTGACCGCGACCTCGATGCTGGTGGCAGTGCTGGTCGGCGTACCGCTGGGACTGGTCGCGGGGATGCGTCCCGGCTCGATCCTGGACACCGCGGCGCGGTGGATCTCGTTCGCGGGGGTCGCGGTGCCGTACTTCTTCCTCGCCCTGCTGCTCGTGCTGGTGTTCAGCGTCAAGCTGCACCTGCTGTCCGCGATCGACGACGGCACCGCGAAGAGCCTCGTGCTGCCGGCGGTCTCGCTGGGCTGGGGCTACGCGGCGATCCTGACCAGACTCGTCCGCGGCCGCGTGATCGACGAGCTGCGCAGCGACTACGTGAAGTCTGCCCGGGCGCGTGGCAGTGATGAGCTGCGGGTGCTCCTGCGGCACGTACTGCGGAACTCCTCGGTGCCGGCGGTGACCACGATCGGCCTGCAGTTCGGCAACATCCTGACCGGCGCCGCCATCACCGAGGTGATCTTCGGCCGGGCCGGGCTGGGGAGCTTCCTGGCCACCTCGATCACCAGCAAGAACATCCCGGTCGTCCAGGGCGCTGTGGTCGTGATCGGGATCGCCTACGTGGTGATCAATCTGGGTGTGGACCTGATCGTCGGTGCCATCGACCCACGCACCCGGCAGGAGGCCGCCGCATGAGCCGGCTCAAGTGGGCAGCGCTGAGTCTCGCCGTCCTGCTGGTGCTCCTCCTGCTGATCGCGCCCGGCCTGCTGGCTCACGTCGACCCGGTCGCGACGAGCGACGCGCACCTCGAGGGACCCAGCGGCAGCCATCTGTTCGGTACCGATCTGCTCGGCCGGGATGTCTACAGCCGCACCGTGTACGGCGCACGTCCGGTGCTCGTCGCGAGTTTCCTGGGAGTGCTTCTCGCCACCGCGGCCGGTGTCGCGATCGGCGTACTGGGCGGCGTGGCTCCGCGCCCGCTCAACGCCGTGGTGATGCGGCTGGTGGACGTGTTCCTCGCCCTGCCGGTACTGCTGATCGCGTTGATCCTGATCGCCACCGCCGGATCGGGGGTCCGCAGCATCGTGCTGGCGATCGGGGTCGCGTTCACCCCCGGTTTCGCCCGGGTGGTCGAGTCCTCGGTCCGTCGGCTCCGCCGGGCCGAGTACGTCGAGGCGGCCCGGGTGTTCGGCTCCACCACGCTACGCACCTCGTGGCGGCACCTGCTGCCCAATCTGCTGACCGAGGTGGTCGTGCTCGGCAGCAGCGCGATCGGCTGGGGCGTCCTGACCGCCACCACGCTGAGCTTCCTCGGTCTCGGTGTCCGGCTGCCGGCGCCGGACTGGGGGAGTGACCTGGCGGCCGGCGCGACCAATCTGGCCGACGCCTGGTGGCTGTCGACCTTTCCCGGGCTCGCGATCATGGCGACCATCCTGCTCGCGAACTTCTCCGGCGATCACCTGATGCGGGTCCTGGATCCGCGGTCCGGGATCAGATTCGGGCGGAGCTTCCGCCGGCTCGCCGTCCGGCTGTCCCGTCATGGAGGTGACATCGCAGATGAGGCTGCTTGAGGTGACCGGACTGCGGACCGAGATCGACACCGCACAAGGCCGGATCTGTCCTGTCGACGGGGTGAGCTTTGCCGTCGAGGCCGGGGAGACCCTCGGAGTGGTGGGGGAGTCCGGGTCCGGCAAGACGATGACCGGGATGTCGATCATGCGGCTGCTGCCACCCGGTGGGTCGATCGCCGGCGGCTCGATCCGGCTGGACGGCCGCGAGCTGACCGAACTGGACGAGCCGGCCATGCGCAAGGTGCGCGGCAGCGAGCTGGCGATGATCTTCCAGGACCCGATGACCTCGCTGAACCCCGTCCGGACGGTCGGCAGTCAGTTGCGAGAGGCGTACCGGATCCACGTCGACAGTGGCCGCGCCGCGGCGACGGCCCGGGCGACGGAGGTGCTCGGACTGGTGGGGATGCCGCGGCCGCGCGAGCGGCTCGACGACTACCCCCATCAGCTGTCCGGCGGGATGCGGCAACGTGTGATGATCGCGCTCGGCCTGATGTGCGATCCGAAGCTGCTGATCGCCGACGAGCCGACGACCGCACTGGACGTCTCGATCCAGGCCCAGATCCTGACCTTGATCGACGACCTGAAGTCGCAGCTGTCGATGGGCGTCCTGCTGATCACCCACGACATGGGGGTGATCGCCGAGTATGCCGATCGGGTCGCCGTCATGTACGGCGGACAGGTGGTCGAGCAGAGCGGCGTACGGGAGTTGTTCGAGGCGCCGCGCCATCGGTACACCGAGGCGTTGCTCGCGGCGATGCCGACCTTGGAACTCGACCGGAACGCGGAGCTGGCCACGATTCCCGGCAGCCCGCCGAACCTGCTCGACCTGGCGCCGGGGTGCCGGTTCGCGCCGCGGTGTGCGTTTGCGCAGGACGACTGCCGCAGTACTGATCCGTCCCCGATCGGCGGGGATCACCGGCACGCCTGCTTCCATCCGGCCGATGGACGTACTCGGGCCGCTGCCGCGGTCGCCGGCGCCCGGGATGCCTGGGAGCCGCGCGGCACCGATTCGCTGGTGCAGCTCTTCGATGTGCACAAGCGGTTCGGGGTGCGCTCGAAGCGGCCTTTCGCCGCGTCGCGGGCGGTGCAAGCGGTGTCGGGCGTGACGCTGACCATCGCGGCCGGGGAGACACTGGGCATCGTCGGTGAGTCGGGCTGCGGCAAGACCACCCTCGGGCGAATGCTGGTCGGCCTGGAACAGCCGACCAGCGGATCCGTCAGCTTCGACGGCCGGGACCTGTCGGCGCAGAGCCGGACCGGATTCCGGAAGCGCCGCCGTGATCTGCAGATGATGTTCCAGGACTCGGCTGCCGCGCTCGACCCACGGATGACCGTTGCCGCGCTGATCGCGGAGCCGCTGGTGGCGCAGGGAGTCGGCACCCGGCGCGAACGACGCCGTACCGTGGCCGAACTGCTGGCGGCGGTCGGACTGCCACCCGAGGCGGCCGAGCGGTATCCGCACGAGTTCTCGGGTGGCCAGCGGCAGCGGATCGCGATGGCCCGGGCGCTGGCGCTCCGGCCGAAGGTGATCGTCGCGGACGAGCCGGTGTCCGCGCTGGACGTCTCGGTCCAGGCGCAGATCCTCAACCTGATGCGGTCGCTGCAGGAGCGGTACGGCCAGACGTACGTGGTCATCTCGCACGATCTGTCGCTGCTGAAGTACCTGGCCGACCGGATCGGCGTGATGTACCTCGGCCGGCTCGTCGAGCTCGGAGCCGGCGAGGACGTCCACAGCGCACCGCGCCACCCGTACACGGCCGGGCTGATCAAGGCGATCCCGGTGCCGGAGTCGGCGAAGAACCGGGAGGCGGCTGTCCGTTCGGCCGGACTCGGCGGAGAGTTGCCGTCGGCCATCGATCCGCCGAGCGGCTGCCACTTCCGGACCCGGTGCCCGCTCGCGACCGAGCGCTGTGCCGCGGAGGTGCCAGTGCTGAAACCCTCTGACGGCCTGCATGCGGTCGCCTGCCACCATCCCCTGACCACGCACGTCCTGACGCCCGTGAGGTAGACGATGGATCACAAGCTCGACGCAACCCCACAGACCACCGTCGACGTGTTCAGCGCTGAGCTGCCGCCGGTGCTGACGATCGAACCCGGCGACACGCTGACCGTCCACTCACTGGATGCTTCGGGCTACCTGTCACCGCAGACCACTCCCGGTGAGCAGCAGCCGAAGATGTTCGACGAAGCGCGCGGCCATTGCCTGACCGGGCCGATCGCGGTCCACGGCGCACAGCCCGGCGACGTGCTCGCGATCCACCTGGTCTCGCTCACTCCCGACCCTTGGGGCTGGACCGTCGCCGGCGCCCTGCAATCGCTGGTCACCGAGCGGCTGGGCGTCACCGGTCAGCCGTCGTGGCTGCTCTGGGATCTCGACCCTGACGGTGGAACCGGTCGCTGCAATGGCGGCTTCACCCGTGACCTCGCACCGTTCCTCGGCGTCATCGGCGTGGCCCCCGAGGGCCGCGGCGAGCACTCCACGATCCCGCCCCGAACCGTCGGTGGCGGCAACATCGACTGCAAGTCGCTGGTCGCGGGGTCGACGCTCTACCTGCCGGTCGCAGTCGCGGACGCGATGCTCAGCCTCGGCGACGGGCACGCCGCGCAAGGCGACGGCGAGGTGGGCGGTACGGCGATCGAGTGCCCGATGACCACGACGCTGACCGTGGACCTGGTCCGGGAGCCGCGTCCGATCGGGTCGATCCACGCGGAGACCCCGGCCGGCCGGATCACCTTCGGGTTCGACGCCGACCTCAATGTCGCGACCGGCGACGCGCTGGACGCGATGGTGCGCTGGATGCAGGCGATCCTCGACGTCGGCAAGAGCACCGCCCTGGCGCTTGCCAGTACCGCCGTCGATCTACGCATCACTCAGGTCGCGAACCAGACCTGGGGAGTCCACGCCCTGCTCCCGGCCGGCGTGCTGGCATGACCCCGGTGCGTTCCGGCAGCTTCGAGCTCGGGGACCTCGAGGTCGAGAACGGCGGCGTCATCCGCAACGCCAAGCTCTCCTGGCAGACCCACGGCACGCTGTCCCCGGCGCGCGACAACGTGATCGTCTACCCCTGCAGTTACGGCGCGACGCACGAGACGCAGGAGTGGCTGATCGGGCCCGACGGTGTGCTCGACCCCGAGCGGTGGTTCATCGTCATCCCGGACATGTTCAGCAACGGGCTCTCCTCGAGCGCGTCGACGGACCGGGAGTTCCCGTCGCTCGTCACGATGGCCGACAACGTGCACGCGCAGCATCGGCTGCTGACCGAGCTGTTCGGGATCGATCGACTCGCCGCGGCGTACGGGTTCTCGATGGGCGCCGGTCAGGCGTACCACTGGGCGGCTCTCTATCCCGACTTCGTCGAGCGCGCGATCCTCGTCTGTGGGAGCGCGCGGACCTCGCCGCACAACCGGGTCTTCCTGTCCGGCTTGCTGCGGATCCTCGAAGCCGCCCCCGAGTACGACGGTAAGGGGCGGTTCACGGCTGAGCCGGTCGCCGCCAAGCGCGCTTTCGCGCACGTGTACGCCGGGTGGGGGCTGAGCCAGGACTTCTACCGGGCGCGGTTGTTCGAGTCCGCCCTGGGAGCGCCGGATCTTGACTCGTACCTGCAGACCGACTGGGTGGATCGCTTCGCCGAGGGCGGTGCCGCCGATCAGTACGCGCAGGCGCTCACCTGGCTGGAGGCCGACATCAGTACGTCGTACGACGGCGACCTGGACGCTGCGCTCGGGGCGATCACCGCCCGCGTGCTGCTGATGCCGTCGGCCACCGACCTCTACTTCCGCACCGCGGACAACGAGCTGGAGCTCGCCTCGCTGGGTAAGGCGGAACTGGTGGAGATCCCCAGTGTCTGGGGGCATCGCGCGGGCTCACCTCGCGACATTCCCGCCGACCTCGACTTCCTCCGCCGGCACGTGCGCGACTGGCTGAACACCTGAAATCAGGTCGGTTGCGCTCGTACCCAGGTTTTGTCGGGGGTGAGGTAGTCCGTCAGGGTCAGGCCGGCCTCGGTCAGTTGGGTAGCCAGCTGTTGGTCGGTGAGGTTCTGGGTGAGGATCCGTTGCGACCAGGAGCGGTCGCCGATGGTGTGGGTCAGGGTCGCGGCCTGGCGATTGCCGGGGAGTTCCTCGACGTCGGAGACCACCAGGCGGCGGCGGTCGTTCTCCATCACGGCGGGACCGCGCAGCATGCCGGGGATCTGCTGCTGGAGGAGGACGGCGCCGCCGGGGCGGACGTGGTGGGCGCAGGTCTGCAGCAGGCGCCGGCGTTCCGCGTCGTCGGCGACGTTGATCAGGTACGACATCATTAGCACCACATCGAAGCGGCGGTCGAGCCGGAGGTCGCCGATCGTCGAGCAGATCGTCTCGGTCTCGGTGACGCGCGCGATCATGTCCGGCGACTCGTCGACCGCGACCACCTGATGCCCGAGGGCGAGGAGCGGCCGGGTGATCCGGCCGGTACCGCAACCCAGCTCGAGAATGCTGCTGCCCGGATCGATCGCGGCGTTGATCAACTGGTCCTCACCGTGCACCGGCGTGACCTCGTAGAGTTCGATCGCACTGCCGTCCGGCGTGTGCGGTCCCGGCCCGGTTCCACCTTGTCCGACTCTCATCCCACCACCTTCGAGCAGGCCGTCGGGCAGCTCCAAGCTTTCGGTACCCGCCGAAAGTCCGCTCTGGGCCTAGGCTCGGAGGGTGGCGATCGTCGTACCGGTGGGGCTGCTGGGGCATCTGCGGCGTGCGCGGGATGTTGCTGACCGCAACTATGCGGAGCCGCTCGACCTGGCCGGGCTGGCGGCGGCTGCCGGGGTGTCGAAGTACCACTTCCTGCGGTGCTTCGCGGCCGAGTACGGCGAGACGCCGATGCAGTACGTGACCCGGCGGCGGATCGAACGCGCGACCGATCTGCTGCGGGCGACGAACCTCACCGTGACCGAGGTGTGCGGGCTGGTCGGGTACAGCAGCCTCGGGTCGTTCTCGCAGCGGTTCACCGAGCTCGTCGGGATGACGCCGAGCGAGTACCAGCGGACGCAGACCGGGGCGCGGATCCCCGGGTGCTTCGTGTTCATGCTCGGGCTGAACTCCGCAATTCCGGAGAAGCAACCAGGGGCGGCTGCCGCCTACCGTCGTACTGACGACGACCAAGAGGAGGAGCCGTGATCACCAACGTCAGCCTGGTAACCGTCTATGTGAACGACATCGACGAGGCGAAGGCGTTCTACACCGACAAGCTCGGGTTGGTGCTGGGGGAGGACATCACCCTCAGCGAGGACTTCCGCTGGTGCACGGTGCACCAGGCCGATCATCCCGAGCTGGAACTGGCGCTGATGCTGCCCGGACCGCCTCTCGACGAGGAGTCGGCCGGCTGGATCCAGCGGATCATGGCGAAAGGCTCGATGCACGGTGTCGGCCTCGCCACGGACGACTGCCACAAGACGTTCGCCGACCTGGTCGCCAAGGGGGTCGAGTACATCCAGGAGCCGGCCGATCGCCCGTACGGCGTGGAGGCGGTGCTGCGGGACAACTCGGGCAACTGGCTCGTCCTGGTCGAGCAGAAGCCCTACACCACGGACGACTTCGGCTGATGCCATGCTGACCTGATGGACATCTCAGTCGACCCGGTCAGCGTGACGCCGCCGTACGAACAGGTGCGTACACAGATCGAGGCGCTGATCCGCGCCGGCGAGCTGGCCCGGGGGACTCGGCTGCCGACGGTCCGTCAGCTGTCGCTGGATCTGGGACTCGCGGTGAACACGGTCGCACGCGCCTACAAAGAACTCGAGGCCGACCGGCTCGTCGAGACACGCGGGCGGAACGGCACCTTCGTACTCGCGTCCCGCAGCCAGGTCGACGACGAGGACACCCGTGCCGCCGCCACCGCCTTCGCCCGAGCCGCCCGCCGCGCCGGAATCAGCCTCGCCGAGGCCACCGAAATCCTGCACCGAACCTGGTAAGGCGTACTGGAGTCCAGCCCACACGTGCTACGCAGGCACTCCACCGTCGCGCCCGCTCCGCTCCCACCCCCCGACTCATTGCCGGTGCATCCGCGCCGGCTACCGCCGGGCGCTTCGGACTCAGGCTCGGGTCTGGTGGCGGAGTTGGGTCAGGATCACTGGGTCCAGCTTGCCGGGGACCAGGCGTTCTTCGAAGTTCTCGGTGCCGGCCCAGGTGTCTAGCGCCTCGGTGAGGCTGGTGGCGGTGGGATAGCCGAGGGATTCCAGTCTGGTGGCTACCTCGGTGGCCAGGTCTCCTTCCAGTGGCAGCAGGGCGGCTGGGTCGGGCTTGCCGAAGTACAGGTCGTGGAGGTCTAGCTGTACTCGGTCATGAGGTTGGTGGCAGCCGGGTGATGGGTGGTTGGCCTCCGAGTGCGCTGTGGCGGCGTTGATTGTTGTAGTGGTCGAGCCAGGGTGCAAGGGCTGCTGTTCGGGCGGTGTTGGTGAGGTAGGGCCGGCGGTAGGCCCACTCGGTGGCGAGGGTGCGGTTGTAGCGCTCGACCTTGCCGTTTTGCCAAGGGCAGTGGGGTTTGATGAACAGGTGTTTGGCGCCGAGGACGGTGACGGCGTCGCGCATGTCGTTGGAGCGTTTGTAGCTCATGTGGTTGTCGGTGATGACGCGCTCGATCACCGCGATGCCGGCCTGGGTGAACGCCTGCGCGGCGCGGAGCAGGAACGCCGCGCAGGTGGCGCCTTTCTCGTCGGGTAACACTTCGGAGTAGGCGAACCGGGAGTGGTCGTCGACCAGTGAGTGGATGTAGTCGTAGCCGATCTTGGCCCGCTTCTGTTGCGCGGTCTGTCCGTGCTCTCGGCCCTTGGCCTTCCAGCCACCACCGTCGTGGATCCGGCCCAGCTTCTTCACGTCCATGTGCACCAGCTCGCCCGGACGGTCCCGCTCGTACCTCACCGCGGTGGTCTTGGACGCCCGAATGACCTCCCCGGTCATCGGGTCACACTCGCGCAAGTACGCCACCCGGTGGCGGCGCAGGATCCGCGCCACCGTCCGTGGCGCCACACCGAGCTCCGGCCCGATCCAGTCCTGCCCACGCCGCGCCGTACGACGCAACTCCACCACCTGCTGCTCCACCCCGGCACCGGTCCGCCGCGGCGACGTGTGCGGCCGCGACGACCGGCCCCGCAACCCCGCCTCACCCTCGGCAGCGAACCGCTCGATCCAAGTCTTCACACACTTACGCGACACCCCCATCGCCGCCGCGATATGCGCCTGCCTCCAGCCAGCCCGATACCGCTCAACAATCAACCGCCGACCATGAACAGTCAGCCGCGCACTACCGTGGGACACGAGAACCTCCGGTTGCTGCAGTGGGCCCTAGACAAGCCACACCCCAACCGGAGGTTCTCCTCACGTCAACCCCAAACCACCGCCACCAACCTCATGACCGAGTACATCTAGCAGGCGGCCGAGTTCGTCAATGGGTGCTGGGTGATCGTCGGCGCGTAGGTCGATGGCGGTGTCGAGCACGCCGCCGTACGCTGCCCCTTCGCGCCACACGCGTAGCGCCGCACTCTGGCGGCCGCGGCGGTCTCCACCGGCGTGGTCACCGGCTGCTAGCGCCGACAGCAGCCGTCGCTCGAACGCCTCACCGACAGAGGCCTTCCAGGCGTCCGCCATGGCAGCCACCACGGGCGGACCGGCCAAGATGTTGCCCTGGATCGCATACCCGTCACCGGCCTGGCCTCCCGCCCAGTCCAGGCTTGATCCGCCCGTGAAGGTAGCGCCCTGCCCCTGGGCGTCGACGATGCCAACCTGCCGGTGCTCGCGCTCGTCGTCGGCGTTCGTCAGTTTCGCCACCACCTGATCAGCCGGGAGGCCGTCGGCCAGCAGATCGAGGCCGCTTGGCCCGTACGAGAGGTTCGCCGCGGCCTGGGTGGCGACAGCGCCGGCGCCGGCCCGTCCCCAAGGCACCACGGCGCCGACGGCCAGGAACTTCGACGCGACCGCGATACCCCAGGAGCCGGAGTCCGGATCAAACGCCACGATCGAGAAGGTCATCGCACTCTCCAGTCAGTTGGACCGAACACATATTGCCTGGCACCAGTCGCTTGCCGGCTCGTAGTCTGCGGTGCCGCCGCCTGGTGTGCACAGGTGGGGGAGGAAGGAAGCCGACATGACTGGCGCGACGTCAGCCAACCTGATCCCGCTGTCGCTGGCTGACAGGATCCGCGCCCATCACTCGGCCGGCGCAGCTTGGCTGCAGGAGTTGCCTGACTTGATAGCGAGCTGCGTCAGTCGATGGGAGCTCACGGTGCTTCCCGCCTTCGAACCGGGAGGGGATTCAAGCTGGACCGCGCCGGTCAAGCGAAGTACGGGTGATCCGGCAGTGCTCCAGATCACCGTGCCGATGCCGGTCCGTCATGATCACCTCACCGCACTGCAGGCATGGGCAGGTCGAGGCGCCGTGAAGGTGTTCGCGCACGACGCGGCGATCCGGGCAACGTTGATGGAGTTGTGCTTGCCTGGCACGGATGCCGCCGACCTGTCTCCAGCTGAGGCCGATGACATCGCGGTCGACGTCTTGCCGCAGCTCTGGGCGGCCGAAGTCCCCGGTTCGACGGAGTCCCTGGCCGACAACGCTGCCGAACGAGCGCAGCTGATGCATGCACGTGCCGACCAGTTCAGCGACGTTGTCGACCCTGGACCGTTTCGTGAGGCGGCCGAACCCGGCCTCGATGGCCGGCGACCCGTCGTTCGATGTCGCGCGGTTCCTGATGAACGAAATGAGTGATGCCGCCACCGCACTGCGAGCTGATGCGATGGCGGACCGGCTCGGGCTGGACCGAGACCGGACCAGAGCCTGGCTATTCGCCCTGGCCACCCAGGCGGCTTCCTGGTTCCTGTCCACCGGAGACAAGCCGACCCACGACGCCTACCACCACGTCACCTCGACGCTGTTGCGCGCTTGAGCACACCTTGCCTCGGAAACGATTCCAGGTTTGGGTGACGAGCTATGTACACACCGTCGTGGGGTTGCTACTGTCCCGCCCAGATTTGACATCGATGTCAGCGACAGGGGAGTGGTCACGATGGTTTCGAGACGAGCGTTCCTGGCGGGCAGCGGTGCGGTGACCGCGGGTGGACTCGGGTTGGTCCCGGGGCTCGCAAGCGACGCACAGGCTGCGGTTTCATCGACGTCCGGCAGTCCCGCCCGGCTGCTGCCGGCCTTCAGCCGCCCGAAGCACCTGGACTACGGCGATGTGAGCAAACTCAGCGGTGGAGACCAGACACTGCTGACAACGTTGCAAGGCATCGTCAACCGGACCGAGCCAGAGCTGTACTTCATCTACGACACAGGCACCGAGAGCGTTCCGGACGCCAGGTGGCTGTCCGACATGCACCTGCCGAAGAAGCTGTACGCGAACCCGCTCGACCTGGTCGCGAAGTATCGCAACCGGGTTCGTGGCGCGATCGTGCACGACCCGGCGGTCCCGGACTCGATCAACGTGGCGACCACGCTGGCCGGTCTCGAGAACGCGGTGGTCGCCGACGCCGACCAGGCCAAGGCGCACGGTCTGCGGATCGTGAAGGACCTGCGCGGGATGTTCGACGACGACCGGGTCAAGACGTACCGGTGGCAGCTGGACAACCTGTTCCCGAAGGTCACGCACAAGTGGCTGGCCGGCCTGCCGCCGACCCGGGTGGTCGACGTGGAGGGTGTGGTCTGGCAGGAGATCGCCCGCGAGACCCGGCAGATCCGGGACTCGTCGAACCGCGGCACCTACAACCTGGACGTCTCCAGCAAGCTGGGTAAGGAGACCGTGTACGTCCGGTTCGCGGACTCGTTCACCGATGACGGCTGGGGAGCGTCGGTGATCCACGTGTCGGTGAAGGCCAACGGCACCGAGATCGCCCGGTTCGAGCCGAACACACCGGAAGAGGCGCCGTACCTGTTCGACGGCTCACACTCGTCGATCGGCGGCGAGGCAAACCGCTTCGCCGACGGCGGCAACTACTGGATCTACGCCTTCAACCCACCCGCGGGTACGACGTCCCTGGTCGTGACCGTGGAGATGTGGAACCAGTACCTGGTGTCGGCCACCGACACCTCGCCCACGCGGATCGAACCGTTCCCGTACTTCCGCGACTACGTGGTGGCCACCAAGGCCCTGGTGAGCTGGCTGCCGCCGGGAGGTGCGACGGGCGACCTGCTGATCGAGCACTTCGCCAAGTGGCCGACCCTGGCGCCGTACATGGGCTGGTTCGCGAACGATGTCTCCGGTGAATGGGACGGCGTCGACCTCGCCTCGAAGGGCGGTTCGCCGGTCGTCGCGGCCGACTTCTACATGAACGGCACCGTGCACGCCGGGTACACCGCGCCGATATCGGACAAGGTCCGGCCGGTCCGGCGGATCAGCAAGCCCGAGAACAAGGTCTACCTGACCCTGACCTTCGGCGAGGGCGACAACATCCAGTACTGCCAGCGCCGGCTGCGCGAGATCTGGGACGACCCGAAGCGCGGTCAGGTGCCGACGAACTGGACGATCAGCCCGCTGCTCGCCGAGGCGGGTCCCGGGCTGTACAGCTACTACCAGCGGACCGCGACCTCCAACGATCTCCTGGTCTGCGGTCCGTCCGGTGGTGGCTACACGTACCCCGCGTCGTGGCAGTCCGCCGAGTTGACGGAGTACCTGAAGATGACCGGCTCGTTCATGCGGCGCACCGGTCTCGACGTGGTCTACGCGTACAGCGGTCGCCAGGACAGCACATGGGTCGAGCTCTCCGAGGAGATCGCCGGCGGCTACGCGACGTACACACCGACCAAGGGGATCATGCAGACCTGGGACGGCGACCCACTGACGGTTCGCCACGGTGGTGTGCCGATCACCGGTGGTTGGGGTGCACCCGGTAGAGCAGCCGAGTTCAAGGCCGCGCTGGACCAGCGGATCGCGAACTGGGACGGTGCGAGCCCGCTGTTCGTGTCGGGTCTGATCGGTGCGTGGTCATGGAGCGCGTCCGACATGGCCGAACTCGGGCCACTGCTCACCGATCCCTACGAAGTGGTTCTCGCCAACACCTTCTACGACCTGCTGAACCGCGTGCTGTAGCAGACGAAAGCGGTCGCCCGGTGGGGGAACCGGGCGACCGCGGGGTGAGGGCTTACCAGTGGTGCGCGACGTCGATCACGAGGCGGGTGTTCGATCCCGGCCCCGCGAGCGTGTAGACGCGGAACGGGAGTCGGGCGCGGACGCCGACGCCGATCGTGGTCTGCCCCTCGAAGCTGCCGGCGGAGGCAAGCTGGCGGAGCGTCGTGTAGCCGGCCACGTTGGTCAGCTCACGATCGTTCTTCGGCAGGTACGTCGCCTTTCCGTTGTCGTCGTACGCCGGGGCGCGTACGACGATCTGCAGCTTCGCGCCACCGCGGAGCGGGACGAGGAAGCCTGCGCCGTCGGTGTAGACGTTCTTGACGTAGCGGACGTCGTAACCGGCTGCTCGGCCGCGCACGTCGACGACGATCCTGTCGAAGCACGCATGCCGTCCGGTGCGGACGTTCGTGACCGGCGCCGGCGTCATCCGGCTGTTTGCCTCGGGCAACGATCCCCAGCCGCTCGGGCAGGAGGCGGCGGCGACCGTGGCGGTCGAGGCGGTACGCGGTGCGGTGGATGATCCGGTGAGGGCCGGCGCGGCGAACGCGGCGGCCGGGACGGCCATCACCGCGAGTGCGGCGAGGATCGTCTTGGGTGTGATGTGGTGGATGTTCATGATGGTGTTCCCCCTTGTATGGACAATTACTTGGACGACACCAGTTGCCAACTGGTTTACTTTCGAGCCTGGTGATTTCTGGTAGTCGATCGGGCACGATGTGCGGATGACGCCTGACGAGTTGCTCGAGGTGTTCCACCGCCGGATCCGGCTGCCGGACGCCGACGCCATCCCCGGCTGGAAGCAGGAGCACGACGGCCTGGTGCATCGCTCGTACGACGACGGTCCTGACGGAGCCGGGTTCGTCGAGACGCCGCGTGGTCTGGGCGACGACCCGGACGCGGTGATCGCGGACCAGGTGGCGTTCTTCCGTGACCGTGGCCTGCCGTTCGAGTGGAAGACGTACGCGTACGACGAGCCGGCCGACCTCGGCGAGCGCCTGGTCCGGGCCGGATTCAGCCGGGAGGAGCCGGAGACGCTGATTCTCGGCGAGGTCGACCGGATTCTGGAGCGGCCGTCGGCGCTGCCGTCGAAGGTGCGGCTGCGGGAGGTCGAGGGACCGGAGGACTTCCACCGGATCGGCGTACTCACCGACACGTTGTGGCACAACGGGGTGGATCGGATCGTGGAGCGGCTGGCGGCCGAGGCGCGGATGTTCCCCGACCGGTTGTCCGTGTTCCTGGTCGAAGACGTGCTGAAGGGGCCGGACGGGCCGGCGGTGTCGGCCGCGTGGGTCCGGTTCCACCCCGGGACCGGGTTCGCCAGCCTGTGGGGTGGCGGGACGTTGCCGGAGTGGCGGCGACAGGGGTTGTACAGCGCGCTGTTGGTGCACCGGGCCCGGCTGGCGAAGGAGCGTGGATACCAGTTCCTTCGGGTGGACGCGTCCGAGGACTCCCGCCCCATCCTGCAGAAGCTGGGTCTGTACGGTGTCACGATCACCACGCCGTACGAGTGGACACCGTGACCTGACGCGCGGAACGACGGTCCGACGCTGTACGTTTCCGGATCATGGCCCTGAAAATCGCGTCTCGCTTCCGCCGGCTGCTGCAGCGCCCCGGCTCGATCGATCTCGGCCCGTACGAGCGGCTCACCCAGCTGGTCGGCGAGGCGGAGGAATCGGTCCAGCCCCTGACCGACGAGGAGCTCACCGAGGCGGTCGCGGAGCTGCGCACCACCGGCGGGCTGCACGAGGACGAGCAGATCGAGTTCCTCGCGCTGGCGCGGGAGGCGGCCCAGCGGGCGATCGGCGAGCGGGCGTTCGACGGCCAGGTCGTCGGCGCGCTGGCGATGCTGCAGGGCCGCGTGGTCGAGATGGCCACCGGTGAGGGCAAGACGCTGGCCGGCGCGTTCGCCGCCGCCGGGTACGCGGTCGGTGGCCGCAAGGTCCAGGTGCTCGCGGTGAACGATTACCTGGCCCGCCGCGACGCCGAGTGGATGGGCCCGGTGTACGAGCTGCTCGGCGTGACGGTGTCGCACATCGGTCAGGCGTCCACGCCGGAGGAACGGCGTACGGCGTACGAGGCGGATGTCTGCTACGCGCCGGTGAGCGAGATCGGGTTCGACGTACTGCGCGACCGGCTCGTCACCGATGTCGCCGACCGCGTCACGGTCGAGCCGGACGTCGCGCTCGTGGACGAGGCCGACTCGGTGCTGATCGACGAGGCTCGCGTGCCGCTGGTGCTGGCCGGTGCCACCCGGACCGAGGAACTGGACGAGGACGTGGTCCAGCTGGTCCGGACGCTGCGCGCGGGCGTGGACTACGAGATCGACGGCGACGGCCGGACGGTCGCGCTGACCGACAAGGGCACGGACAGGGTCGAGGAGACGCTCGGCGGGATCAACCTCTACGAGGACGACAACCTCGACCGGCTGACCCAGATCAACGTCGCGCTGCACGCCGAGGTGCTGCTGCGCAAGGACGTCGACTACCTGGTCCGCGACGGCAAGGTCAGCCTGATCAACAACAACCGCGGCCGGATCGCCAAGCTGCAGCGCTGGCCCGATGGTCTGCAGGCCGCCGTCGAGGCGAAAGAGGCCGTTCCGGTCAGCGACTCCGGTGAGGTGCTGGACAGCATCACCGTGCAGGCGCTGGTCAAGAGCTACAAGACCCTGTGCGGCATGACCGGTACGGCGGTGGTCGTCGGGGAGTCGCTGCAGGAGTTCTACGAGGTCGACGTGGCCGTCGTACCGCCGAACAAGCCGAACATCCGCAAGGACGACCCGGACCGGCTGTACCTGACCGCCGAGCAGAAGAACGTGGCCCTGGTCGAGCACATCGCCGAGGTGCACGAGACCGGACGGCCGATCCTGATCGGCACGCACAGCGTGGAGGAGTCCGAGCAGCTGAGCGACCGGCTCGAGGCGGCCGAGGTCACGCACGTCGTACTGAACGCGAAGAACGACGCCGAGGAGGCGGCGATCATCGCCGAGGCCGGTGTGCCGGGGACGGTGACCGTGTCGACGCAGATGGCCGGCCGCGGTACCGACATCCGGCTGGGCGGCAAGGACGAGTCGCACGACAAGGACAAGGCCATCGAGCTCGGCGGCCTCTACGTGATCGGGACCGGTCTGCACGCCTCGCGCCGGCTGGACGACCAGCTGCGTGGGCGCGCCGGGCGGCAGGGCGACCCGGGTGGGACGCTGTTCTTCGCCAGCCTCGCCGACGAGCTCGTGACGCGGTACTCCGTCTCGTCCGGTCTGCGGCCGCATCCGGACGAGAGTGGGCGGCTGACGGACCGGAAGTCGGTCGGGATGCTCGAGGGTGCCCAGCGGGTCGCCGACGGCGCGAACGCCGAGCTGCACCGGACGACGTGGCAGTACCACCGGCTGACCGGTCAGCAGCGAGCGATCCTGCTCGACACCCGGGAGAAGGTGCTGGTCGACGACCTCGCGGCCGAGGAACTGGCCGAGCGGGCCAAGGAACGGTACGACGAACTGGTCGACGAGGTCGGCGAGGACGTTGTGAAGGACGCGGCCCGGCGGATCGTGCTGGGTCACCTCGACCGGCGCTGGACGGACCACCTGGCGTACCTGGCGGATCTCCGCGAGGGGATTCACCTGCGGTCGCTGGCCGGCGGCATCGTGCATCTGAAGCCGATCGACGAGTTCAACAAGTCGGCGATCGCGTCGTTCGACACGCTGATCGCGGACGCATGGGCGGACGCCGTCGAGACCTTCCAGGACGCCGAGATCACCGCGGACGGGCTGGACGAGGATGCCAGCGGTATCCCGCGGCCGACCGCGACCTGGACCTATCTGGTCAACGACAACCCGTTCGGCACCGAGGCGGACCGGATCCTGGGTCGCCTCCGCAACGCGATCAAACCCGAGTCGGTGGCGGAGTCAGAGGAGATCCTCCCCGAGGAGTTCGACCAGGACGACCTCCCCGAAGAGCTCCGCGACGCGGACGACGAGGACGAGCTCCCCGAGGAGCTGCGTGACGCGGACGACGACGCGGACGAGCTGCCCGAGGAGCTGCGTGACGCCGACGAGGACGAAGAGAAGCCGGACCAGAAGGCGTAGACCTTCGACTTTGGTCTGATCGGCCGCAGCCGTCCGCCCGATGCCAGGCACCGGCCCGGCGGGCGAGTCTCGGGTCATGTCCCGCACCCGCGACCGCGTCCGGTTTCTCGTCTTCGACATAGCCACACCGCTCGCGCTGTACTACGGCCTCCGAGCCGCCGGCGCGAGCAACGTGACCGCTCTACTGGCCGGCACGGTGCCCGGTTTAATCAGTTCGGGGATCTCGATCGCGCGTCGCCGCCGTACCGATCTCCTCGGGGTGGCGGTGATCGTCACCATGCTGGGGAGCGCGGTGGTGGCGGTGCTGGGCGGGGACGCCCGGCTCCTGCTCGTCCGCAACGCCTGGATCAGCCTCCCGTTCGCCGGGATCACGCTGTGGTCCCTCAGGCATCCGCAACCGCTCTGCTACACGTTCACCCGCGCGATCTTTTCGTGGCGGGCGGCCGTGATGGACCGCCTGTGGGACGAGGATCCGCGGTTCCGGCAGGCGTGGCGGAGGATCACAGTGCTCTGGGGGATCACGTCCGTCCTGGACGCCGTGATCCGGGTCGTCGTCGCGTACACGCTGCCGATTCCCGTCGTACCTGCGATGGAGCCGGTGATCACGGTGGTCACGATCATCGCGCTGCAGATCCCCACCCAGGTGCTGCTCCGCCGCAGCGGCACCTGGCACCTGGTCTTCGCCCCGCGGGCGGCGGCACGGCGAGCAGGCGCGCAGCTGTAGCGCCGGGCTCATAGATGCGGGCGCTGTCGGTGCCGGCGGATAGGCTCGGGACGTGAGTGATGGGTTGTTCGACCTTCCGGGAGCGCCGGCGCCGGCCAGGGGCGGCGGGAGCCTGGCGGACGTGGACCATACGGCGGCTCCGCTGGCCGTGCGGATGCGGCCGCGGAGCCTTGACGAGCTCGTCGGGCAGCAGCACCTGCTCGCACCCGGGTCGCCGTTGCGGCGGCTGGTGGAGGGTGACCAGCCGATGTCGCTCCTGCTGTGGGGTCCGCCGGGGACGGGGAAGACGACGATCGCGGCGGTGGTGTCGCATCAGACCAACCGGAAGTTCGTTGAGTTGTCGGCTGTCACGGCCGGGGTGAAGGACGTCCGTCAGGTCATCGACGGCGCCCGCCGGGATCTGTCCCGCGGGACCGGCACGGTCGAGACCGTGTTGTTCATCGACGAGGTGCATCGGTTCACGAAGGCCCAGCAGGACGCGCTCCTTCCCGGCGTGGAGAACCGCTGGGTGACGCTCGTCGCGGCGACCACCGAGAACCCGTTCTTCTCGGTCATCTCGCCGCTGCTCTCGCGGAGTCTGCTGCTCACGCTGGAATCCCTGACCGACGAGGACATCTCGACGCTCCTCGACCGGGCGCTGACCGACGAGCGTGGACTGGACGGAGAGTTCGAGCTCGCCGAGGACTCGCGGGCGCATCTGCTGCGGATGGCCGGGGGAGACGCGCGGCGCGCGCTGACCTATCTGGAGGCCGCCGCCGGGGGAGCGCGGGCGAAAGGCGCCAAGGTCATCGACCTGAAGACGTTGGAGACCGCGGTCGACCGGGCCGCGGTGCGGTATGACCGAGCCGGGGATCAGCACTACGACGTCACGTCGGCGATGATCAAGTCGATCCGGGGTTCGGATGTGGACGCGGCCATGCACTACCTGGCGCGGATGATCGAGGCCGGCGAGGATCCGCGCTTCATCGCCCGCCGGCTGGTGATCTCCGCCAGCGAGGACATCGGCATGGGGGATCCGACCGCGCTCGGTGTCGCGGTGGCCGCGGCCGAGGCGGTCCAGCTGATCGGCATGCCCGAGGCGCGGATCAACCTCGCCCAGGCCGTCGTCGCGCTGGCCCTGGCGCCGAAGTCCAACGCCGTGATCATGGCCGTCGACGCCGCCATCGCGGACGTCAAGGCCGGCAAGGTCGGCCCGGTCCCACCCCACCTGCGCGACGCCCACTACGCCGGAGCCAAGAAGATCGGCCACGGCTCGTCGTACCAGTACTCCCACGACGACCCGCGCGGCATCGTCCCGCAGCAGTACGCACCGGACGTCGTCGACCGCACCGACTACTACAAGCCCACCCGTCGCGGCGGCGAAGCGGCGTACGCCGACCGCGTCGCCAACATCCGCAAGATCCTCAGGGACCGCGAGTGAGCCGGACCAGCGACCACGTCGACGCCTTCAACCACGCGGTCACCACCGGCGACTGGGAGACCTTCGCGGATCGCTTCGCCGAGGACTCCTCCATGTCCTTCGTCGGCGTCCCGGCCGGTCCCTTCCACGGCCGTACGGCGATCGCGGCGGCGTACCGGGAGAATCCGCCGGCCGAGACCATGACGCTGCTCGAGGACGGCGATCACCTCGCCCGGTTCCAGTGGTCGGGTGGTGGCACCGGGACGATGGAGCTGGCCTGGGCACCGGATGGGACCGTTCAGGCACTCGCGGTGAGCTTCGATTGAAGCGTTCGAGTAGGTAGGCTGCCTCTCGGCCTGGGGGTGAAGGGTTAGCACGTGTTGCAGTTCCACCTCGGACGACATATCCGCAGTTCCGGTCCGCGACACAGCCGCCGGCGGCTACCGGCCCTGAAGTTGGGCGCACTCGCCGCGGTCGTGGTCGCACTGGCCGCCATATTGTTCTTCGTTCCGTTCGGGTCACACGACTCGGCAACTACCCAAGCACCTCCGAGCACGACCTTGTTCAGCCCGCAGGTCGAGCGGACCTCGGGTGCGACGCGGTCGGGCAAGCGGCCGACTCTCCCGGTGGGGAAGCCGTTGCTTCCGGTCACCACCACCTGGTTCCCGTCGACCCGGCCGACGCCGACCCCCAGCGCGCCGGCCCCACCGTGGTCGGGCCCGCTCTCGGGGCCGACCCGGTCCAGCACTCCCGTCCCGCCGACCATTCGGGCGAAAACCACCCCGTCGAAACCCACCTCGACGACTCCGGCCCCCGCGAAACCGGCCCCGACGACGCCCAGCCCGACGGCGCCGAGCTCAACGACACCCAGTCCGACGACACCGAGCTCGACGACGCCCAGCCCAACTGCGCCGAGCGCGACCACACCCAACCCATCGACACCCAGCGCGACCACCCCGGCGACACCCAGTACGCCGGACCCCACTCCGACCGAACCCAGTGCCACGGAGCCGTCACCGACCGGTTGACCGGGTTTGGTGAGCGACTGTGATGTGAGGGATGGTGTCCTGGAGCGGAGTGCGGTAGTGGCGCGCGATAAGGTCGGGCGGTCCACGAGGTCGCAACGGAAGGTGGATCGTTTCCATGAGCGTCGGTGAAGTCGCGGGGTTGATAGCCGCCTGCGCGCTGCTCATTCTGGTGGGCTTGCTGGCCTATCCGATCCTGAAGCTGGGCAAGGTCTTCGACGAGACCCGCATCCTGGTGAAGGGCGTCTCCGACGAGACCATCCCGTTGCTCGGCGAGGTGACCACCACCGTGACCACCACGAACGCTCAGCTGGCCAAGGTGGACACCATCACCGACAACGCGACCACGGTGACCACCAACGCGGCCGCGCTGATGTCGCTGTTCTCGGCCACCGCCGGCGGCCCGCTGGTGAAGGCGGCCGCCTTCAGCTACGGCGTCCGTCGCGCGCTCGGTGACCAGCAGCGCAAGGACGTCAGCCGACGGGTGAAGGAAGAGATGAAGGCCGAGCGGAAGGCGCGGAAGCGGTGAAGCGGATTATCTGGCTGATCATCGGGATCGCCGTCGGCGTCTACGCCGTCACCCGGCTGAAGAAGCGTGTTCAGGTGCTCACCCCGGAGAGCATGCAGGAGTCCGCGGCCAAGCTCGCCGCCGCGGTCCGGCACTTCGGCGACCAGGTCCGCGAGGGCATGGAGGAGCGGGAGACCGAACTGCGCGACTCCCTCGGCATCGACACCAACGGCGCCATGCCTTCGGCCCCACCCACAACCCACCCGGACACGCGTGAGGACTACCGGTAACACCCATGGAAACCAGTGAGATCAGGCGGCGGTTCCTGCAGTACTTCGAGGACCGGGGCCACACCGTGGTGCCGAGCGCACCGCTCCCGTCACCGGACCCGAACCTGCTGTTCAACGTCGCCGGCATGGCCCAGTTCGTGCCCTACTTCGTCGGCCAGCAGACGCCGCCGTACGCGCGGGCGACGAGCGTGCAGAAGTGTGTCCGGACCCTCGACATCGACGAGGTCGGCAAGACCACCCGGCACGGCACGTTCTTCCAGATGAACGGCAACTTCTCCTTCGGCGACTACTTCAAGGAGAAGGCGATCGAGTACGCCTGGGACCTGGTCACCCGGTCCCAGAACGACGGCGGCTACGGCTTCGACGAGTCGGTCCTCTACGCGTCGGTGTACTACGACGACGACGAGGCGATCGACCTGTGGAAGCGGATCGCCGGCCTGCCCGACGACCGGATCGTCCGGCTCGGCATGAAGGACAACTTCTGGTCGATGGGCATCCCCGGCCCGTGCGGCCCGTGCTCGGAGATCCTGATCGACCGCGGCCCGGAGTTCGGCGCCGACCGGGACTGGGAGGCGGGCGACCGCTACCTGGAGTTCTGGAACCTGGTCTTCATGCAGAACATCCGCGGTGAGGGTGGCGGCAAGGACGGCTACGAGATCCTCGGCGAGCTGCCGAAGAAGAACATCGACACCGGTCTCGGCCTCGAGCGCGTCGCGTACCTGCTGCAGGGCGTCGACAACATGTACGAGATCGACGAGATCTACCCGGTGATCGAGCGCGCGTCGGACCTGAGCGGCCGCAAGTACGGCGTGGAGCACGTGGACGACGTGCGGTTCCGGGTGGTCGCCGACCACGTCCGCAGCGCACTGATGCTGATCGGCGACGGCGTCACCCCGGGCAACGAGCAGGGCGGCTACGTGCTGCGGCGGCTGCTCCGCCGCGCGATCCGCTCGATGCGCCTGCTCGGCTACGAGGACCCGAGCCTGGTCGAGCTGCTGCCGGTCAGCCTGGAGCAGATGAAGAAGTCGTACCCCGAGCTGGAGCCCGACTTCGGCCGGATCAGCCAGGTCGCGTACGCCGAGGAGGAGGCGTTCCGCCGGACTCTGACGGCCGGGACGAGCATCTTCGACGTCGCCGTCCGCGAGACCAAGTCCGGCGGTGCGCACCAGCTCGAGGGCGCGAAGGCGTTCCAGCTGCACGACACGTACGGCTTCCCGATCGACCTGACCATCGAGATGGCCGCCGAGCAGGGCCTGCAGGTGGACACCGAGGGCTTCAAGGCCCTGATGAAGGAGCAGCGCGAGCGGGCCAAGGCCGACGCCCGGGCGAAGAAGGCCGGTCACGCGGACACCTCGGGTTACCGGGAGCTGCGGGAGAAGGGCGTCACCGAGTTCACCGGCTACCAGGAGCTGGCGACCGACTCGCAGGTCCGTGGCCTGCTGAAGGAAGGCGTGGTCGCGCCGGCCGCCGAGCAGGGCGAGACCGTCGAGGTCGTGCTGGAGAAGACCCCGTTCTACGCCGAGTCCGGTGGCCAGATCGCCGACGAGGGCCTGATCGTTGCCGACGGCGTCAAGCTGAAGGTGCTCGACGTCCAGCGCCCGGTCAAGGGCCTGATCGTGCACAAGGTCGAGGTGCTCGAGGGTGTCCTGCAGCCGGGCCAGGACGTGCACGCCGAGGTCAACCACGAGTGGCGGGTCTCGGCCTGTCAGGCGCACTCCGGCACGCACGTCGTGCACGCTGCGCTGCGCCAGGTGCTCGGCCCGAACGCGCTGCAGAGCGGTTCGTACAACAAGCCCGGCTACCTGCGGCTCGACTTCGCTTGGTCGTCGGCGCTGGATCAGGCGACCCGCTCTGAGATCGAAGAGGTCGCGAACCTCGCCGTCCGGAAGGACCTGCCGGTCTCGGCGCAGTACATGACGCTGCCGGAGGCCCGGGACTGGGGTGCGCTGGCGCTGTTCGGCGAGACGTACGACGAGCAGGTCCGCGTGGTCGAGATCGGTGGCCCGTGGTCCCGCGAGCTCTGCGGTGGCACGCACGTGAAGCACTCGTCCCAGGTCGGCGCACTGACCGTCACTGGCGAATCGTCGGTCGGAGCGGGCGTCCGCCGGATCGAGGCGTTCGTCGGCCTGGAGGCGCTGCACTACCTCGGCCGCGAGCGGGCGCTGGTCCGGCTGCTCAGCGAGAACCTGAAGACCCGGCCGGAGGAGCTGCCCGCGAAGGTCGCCGACCTGAGTGAGCGGCTACGCGCGGCCGAGAAGGAGCTCGAGCGGATGCGGGCCTCGCAGGTCCTCGCGGCCGCGGCCGAGCTGGCGAGCAACCCGCGAGACGTCTTCGGCGTCCAGTACGTCGGTCACCGCGCCCCCGACGGGGTGAACGGCGGGGACCTGCGCAAGCTGGCCCTCGACGTGCGCGGCCGGATGCCGAGCGACAAGCCGGCCGTGGTCGCTGTACTCAGCGTGAACGACGGCAAGCCCGGTGTGGTGGTCGCGCTCAACGACACCGCGCGCGAGTGGCGGCTGAAGGCCGGCGACCTGGTCCGGGTCGCGGCCGAGAAGCTGGGCGGTCGCGGCGGCGGCAAGGACGACGTGGCCCAGGGTGGTGGCACCGATCCCGGTGGCTCCGACGAGGCACTGGCCGCGGTGGAACACACCGTCGGCCAACTCGTCACTGGCTGATGAGACGGGGCGTGCGGCTCGCGCTGGACATCGGCGATGCCAGGATCGGCGTTGCGAGCAGCGATCCGCACGGAATCCTGGCCACCCCGGTGGAGACTGTCCACAGAGGGCCTGGTGATCTGGATAGGATCGCGGCACTCGCTGCTGAACTGGAGGCGGTCGAGATCGTGGTCGGGCTGCCCCGCTCCCTGTCCGGGGGCGAGGGGCCGGCGGCGGTGAAGATCCGGGAGACGGCGGAGCTGGTGCGGGCGAAGGTGCAGGCGGGCAACGCGGACACGGCGGTGCGGCTGGTGGACGAGCGGTTCACCACGGTCACTGCCGAACGCATGCTGCGGGAACGGGGAAAGAAGGGTTCCAAGCGGCGCGCGGTGGTCGACCAGGCCGCCGCGGTCGTGATTCTGCAACACGCGCTCGACCTCGAGCGTGAGACCGGCAACCCACCCGGGAGGCCTCTGTGAACGGACCATCGTTGGACGAAGAGCTGAGCGAGAGCGACGACCTCGGCTCCGGGCTCGGGTTACGCCCGGAGACCCGGGTCGAGCGCCGGGCGAACCGGCGCAAGGCCCGCGGCCGGCGCGCGTTCGGCTGCTTCGCCGGCCTGATCTCGCTGCTGGTGGTCGGCGCCCTGATCGCGGGCGCGGTGATCGGGTTCGGCAAGGGCAAGGACGCGATCGAGCAGATGTTCGCCGCGCCGGACTACTCCGGCACCGGCAGCAAGGAGACGGTGGTCGTCGAGATCGCCAAGGGTCAGGCGGCCGCCTCGATCGCGGACACGCTGGAGAAGAAGGGCGTGGTGAAGAGCGCCCGCGCGTTCGAGAAGGTGGCCAAGGCCGACTCGCGCTCGCTTCAGATCCAGGCCGGCACCTATACGCTGCACAAGCAGATGTCCGCCAAGGCCGCGCTCGACCTGATGCTGGACACCGCCAAGTCGATCCTGATCGCCCGGATCAGTTTCCGGTCCGGCCTGACCAAGGCCGAGGTCAGCGAGACCTTACAGAAGTCGAAGCTGAAGCTGCCGCCAGGCGCCGCAGCGGGCGCGCTGGCGAAGCCCGCCGCGCTCGGGTTGCCGGCGTACGCGCACAACAACGCCGAGGGCTTCCTGTACCCGGGGACGTACGACGTGCCGAAGGGTGCGACGGCGTACACGATGCTGAAGCTGATGACGGCGCAGTACGCGAAGAACGCGGCCGAGCTCGACCTGGTGAAGACCGCGCAGCGCAAGAAGCTGGACCCGTACCAGGCGGTGATCGTCGCCAGCATCATCGGCGCCGAGACGAACCGCCCGCAGGACTACGCCAAGGTCGCCCGGGTGATCTACAACCGGCTCCGGGTCGGGATGAAGCTCCAGATGGACTCGACCATCCACTACGTCGTCGGCAAGGACGGCGGGGTGTTCACGACGCCCGAGCAGCGCGAGATGGACTCGCAGTACAACACCTACAAGAACAAGGGCCTCCCGCCGACGCCGATCAACTCGCCGACCAAGGAGACCCTGCGGGCGGCCATCAACCCGGCGCAGGGGACGTGGCTCTACTTCACGCTGATCAACCTCGACACCGGTGAGACGGCGTTTGCGAGCACACCGGAAGAGCACATGCAGAACGTGAAGAAGCTGCAGACCTGGTGCGCGGGCCATAAGGGCCGCTGCTAATGACCCGTTGCGCCGTGCTCGGGTCGCCGATTGCGCACTCGTTGTCTCCGGCGATGCACCGGGCCGCGTATGCCGCGCTCGGTCTGGACTGGCAGTACGACGCGTTCGAGGTCGAGGAGGACGAGCTCCGCGGCTTCGTGGCGACCCTCGGCGAGGACGTCCGCGGGTTGTCGCTGACCATGCCGTTGAAGCGGGTGGCGCTCGACCTGGTCGACACCGTCGATCCGGTCGCGGAGCTGATCGGCGCGGCGAACACGATGCTGTTCGAGCCGGACGGATCACGGTCCGCGCACAACACCGACGTACCGGGGCTGGTGAACGCATTCGCCGAGCACGGCATCACCGCGGCCGATACGGCCGTCGTGCTCGGTGGCGGTGCGACCGCCGCGTCCACGTTGGCGGCGTTGCGCGCGATGATGGTCACAGAGGTGACTGTCGTCGTGCGGGACGTCGCCAAGGCCGAGCGGCTGCGGGACCTGGCGGCAGAGCTCGGGCTGCGGACCTCGGTCGCGGACTTCACCCAGGTCGAGCAGATCGGTGGGTTCGATCTGTGCGTTTCGACGCTGCCCGGCGGCGCCGTCGACCCGTGGGCCGAGCACTTCGCAGGCGTCGCGCCGGTGGTGTTCGACGTCGCCTACCACCCGTGGCCGACCCGGCTCGCGATCGCGGCCCACCGGATCGGTACCGAGCTGTTGAACGGTCTTGACCTGCTCGTGCATCAAGCTACGCTCCAAGTGGGGATGATGACCGGAAAGTCGCCCGCACCTCTGGCGGCCATGAGGGCAGCCGCTCGTGAGGAGCTCGGGGATCGTGAGTCACCTTGACCGCCGTACTCTGCTGAGAGCCGGCGGTGCTGTCGCCGTTGTCTCGTTGGCCGGTTGCTCGGACACGAACGATCCGGACGCGACGGTCGATCCGACGACGAGCAGTGCGAGTGCGTCCAGTACGCCGACGACGTCCGCGCCGTCCGCGACCCGGACAACGCCATCGTCGACGCCGACGGAGTCCATCACCCCGTCCGATCCAGCCGAGACCCCACCGAGTGGGTCCGCGGCAGTGCCGAACTGGAACAGCTTCGCCCGCTCGCTGAAGGGCCGGCTCTACCTGCCCGCGTCCGCCGGCTACGCGGCCTCACACCAGCTCTTCAACCCCCGCTGGGACTCGGTCCAGCCCGCCGCCGTGGTGAAGGCCGCGACCACCGCGGATGTGCAGCGAGCGATTGAGTTCGCCCGCGGGAACAAGCTGGTGCTGGTGCCGAAGAGCGGCGGTCACTCGTACGTCGGCGCATCCACGATCAGCAAGGGCATGATGGTCGACGTCGGCGCGCTCGACTCGATGAGCTACTCGAACGGCGTCCTGACCGTCGGCGCTGGCGCCCGCCTGTACGACGTCCACGTTTTCCTCAACAAGTACGGGCGTTCGCTGCCGACGGGCACCTGCCCGACCGTCGGTGTCGCCGGACTCGCCCTGGGTGGCGGCGAGGGCATCCACACCCGCGCCTTCGGACTGACCTGCGACCGGATCCTCTCGATGGGCGTGTACACCGCGGACGGCGCATCGCACAATGTCAGTGCGTCCGCGGATTCGGACCTCTTCTGGGCGCTCCGAGGGAGCGGCGGCGGGAACCTGGGCGTCGTCACCTCGTTCCGGTTCGCGACGATTCCGGCGGCGAACATCGGGTTCTTCCGCCTGACGTGGACCGAGGCGCAGGCGCCGGCCGTCGTCCGTGGCTGGCAGCGGTTCGCGCAGTCCGCGCCGATCACCTCCTGGGGCAACCTGCACATCGATGCCAACAGCAACGGAACGCTCTCGGTCCACGTGCTCGGCATCTCCACCACCGGCAACGCGTCGGCGGCGGCCGCCCAACTGCAGTCGTTCGTCGGGGTCAGGGCCGCCAGCAGTTCGATCACCGTCAAGACGTCGATGGAGGCGGTCGTGTACCTCGGCGGCGGCACGACCAGCCCGCGGACCGGGTTCCTGGCCGGTTCCGACGTGCTCAAAGGCCCGATGGATGCGGCCACGATCACCGCGATGATCGGCGCCGTGAAGGCGGCGGCGCGAGCCAGGACCCCTGCGTCGGCGATCATCGACCCGCTCGGCGGGCAGGCGGCCAAGCAGCCGACCGGCGGCTCGTCCTGGCCGTGGCGGACGGCGCTCGGCGTGATCCAGTGGTACGCCGGCACGGTCGCGCACCCGACCACCGCGCAGCTCAAACCCGCGCAGACCTTCATCACCAACGGGCACCGCGCGGTCGCGAAGTACTCGGCCGGCGGATACGTGAACTATCTCGAGGCCGGTCGCTCCGTCAGCACCTACTACGGCACGAGCCTGGCCCGGCTGCAGACGGTCAAGAAGAAGTACGACCCGACCGGCTTCTTCCACACCGCTTACACCCTGACCTAGATAGTCTCCCGCCGTGAAGCTTTGGCGGGTCGTCGCAGGAGTGCTGGTTGCCGGATTCGTCGCGGCCGGTGTGACGCCCGCCTGGGCGTGCGCGTGCGGCGGCTATCTGCCGGACGCACAGTCGCGCGCTCGTGCGTTCGGCGAGAACGCGCTGGTCCAGCACGACGCGGGGACCGAGAAGATCACGCTGTCGATGGCGATCAACGGCTCGTCGAAGAAGGCGGCCTGGATCATGCCGGTGCCGGCCGCGGCCAAGGTCGAGCTCGGTGACGACGACGTGTTCTCTCGGCTGGACCGGATGACGCGGCCCAAGACCGTGATTCGCAAGACCTACTGGCCGTTCCGGGACCTCGGGATCATGGGCAGTGGCGACCCCCTTGCCGCCGCGGCGCCGGCCGGCGGGGTCAGCGTGCGGCAGCAGATGGTGCTCGGGCCCTTCCAGGTCGCGCGGCTGGGTGGCTCGAGCGGATCCGCGGTGACGGACTGGCTCCGCACGAACGGGTACGTCGTACCGGCCACGCTGGCCGCGAACCTCACGCCGTACCTGACGGAGAAGTGGGAGATCGTCGCCGTGAAACTCGCGCCACAGCGGGACGGCGAGAGCCTGAGTGGAGCGACGCCGCCGTTGCGGCTGACGTTCGCGTCGGACCGGATCGTGTACCCGATGCGGTTGAGCAAGGGCGCGTCCACCGCGCAGACGGTCACCGTGTACGTCGCGGCAGCGCATCGCGTCGACGCCACCAAACTGCCGGACGCGGACGTGAAACCGGACCTGCTGTTCGCCGGCCGGGTCGAGGACGACGCACTGGCGAAGCCGGCCGACTATCTGACCGCGTTCACGGTCACCTATCGCGATCCGGGCCGGATCACCGACGACTTCACCTTCGCGCCGGCGGCGACCGACGACGGGTTCCAGCGGGTCGAGTACGTCACCGAGAACGACGGCCTGTGGAGCACGATCGGCGTGCTCCTCGGTGGCATGCTGCTGATCGGTGCCGGTGCGGCGGTGATCGCCAGGGTGCTCGTCCGGCGTTCATCCACAGGACGGGCGTAGCCGCGGGCCGAAATCGTCTAGGCTCCTGGATCGTGCCAGCTGACAACGCGTTGCTCGCCGCCGGGATCGGCGTGCTCTTCTGCGGCGTCTCGGCGTACGTGCTCGGCCCCTTGCTGCTGCGGAGCATCCCCGAGCCGGTGCTGGAGGAGGGCGAGACGAAGGTCCCGTACGCCGCGCTGGCCGGTCGGCAGGCGGCGTACTGGTGTGGCGGCCTGGCCGCGGTGTCCGGAGGACTGCTGGGGCTGATGCTCGGAATGTCGGCCGTGCTGCCGGCGTGGTTGTTGCTGGCGGTCGCCGGGGCGGTGCTCGGGTACATCGACGCGCGGACCCGGTTTCTGCCGTCGGTGATCATCTGGCCGACGTACGCGGTGGTCGGGCTCGCGCTGCTCGGCGCCGCGGTGGTGTCGGGGGACTGGGGGGCGCTGCGGCGGGCGGTGCTTGCGGGGGCGATCGGGTTCGCCGTGTTCTACGTGCTCTGGTTCGCGTTTCCGCGCGGGGTCGGGTTCGGCGACGTCCGGCTGTCCGGGCTCCTCGGGCTCGCGCTCGGCTGGCTCGGCTGGGGTGAGTTCGCCAGCGGCCTGTACGGCGGATTCTTCCTCGGCGCGATCGTCGGGATCGTACTGATCGTGGGCAAGGTGATGACCCGCAAACAGATGGTCCCCTTCGGCCCTTTCATGCTGGTCGGCGCCTTGGCCGGCGTGTTCCTGGGCGCACCGCTCGAGCGGTTGTACGTCGGATAGCCGACCCGCGGACTCCGTCACCAGCCCGGGTAGCGGGTGATCCAGGTGGTGTGTGGTCCGTAGTCGCCGTGCAGCCGCTTGGAGGCCTCGGTGAACTCCAGTGCGAAGTCGTCGGCCAGTTGGAGGATGACAGGGCGACCCTCGACGGTGAAGACGAGCTCCGGCGGCAGAGCCGTCTCACCGTGGAGGGCGCCGAGGATGTTCCCGCAGATGGCGCCGGTGGAGTCGCTGTCGCCGGAGTGCGTCACCGCCAGCGCGAGGGCGTCCAGGAACTGCTCCGGCGCGGGGTAGGCGAGGGCCGCGTAGACAGCGATCGCCAGCGCCTCTTCAGCGACCCAGCCACCGCCTAGCCGCTCGACTGTCACCGGTCCGCGCCCGGCCTCTGTCGCTGCCAGGTGGCGCGCGAAGGAGAGCGTCGTACTGGTCTCCTCGTGGTTCGGGTGCTGCACGAGCAGGGCGGTAGCGGTGTCGAGGGCCGTATCGAGGGTGGCGCCGCCGCAGATCTCGTGGACGATCGCGGCCAAGGTGCCGGCGGCGAGCTTGCCGGTCGGGTGGCCGTGCGTGTAGCCCGCGGCGGTCGCGGCCGAGTCGAAGACCCAGTCGGTCGGGAACATGGCCGGCAGCAGTCCGAACGGCGCTACCCGCATCACACCGCCACAGCCCTTGGAGTCGTTGACGGCCTCCGCGCCGAACTGCGGGATCCGGGGCTCACCCTTGCGTGCTTCCGTCAGCGCGTTGAGGCACGTCGTACCCGGTGCTCGCCGGGCGTACAGCCACTGCTCGGCCTGCAGCCAGCCGTCCCGCTCGCCAGTCGGCCCGGGCTGGGTCTGTGTGTCCAGCCAGCGGTCGTACGCGTGCTGCACCACCGCCACCGTGAAGCCGAGGCCGCGATCGGTCCGGACGCCGGCCCGGATCAGCCCTTCGACAGTGAACAGCGTCATCTGCGTGTCGTCGGTGATCGTCCCCGGCGGCCACCCCGCCGGTCCGGAGACGAAGGTCCGGAGCCGATCCGGGTGCTCGGCCACGATCGACCTGCCGTCCTGGAACTCGACCGGCCCACCCAGCGCGTCCCCGATCGCCCCGCCCAGCAGACTCCCGCGAACCCGCGCCCGCCACGTCTCTTCCGCCTCCCGATGCATGCCAGAACCCTAGCGACGGTGGTGCCAGCGCTACCCCAAGACGGGTTCCAGAGCCAGTTCGCCCAGAGCCTCCGGCTTCTACGGTCGTTGATAAGAAGGAACCGATCCGTCGAGGAGCGCATGATGACCCCCGCATTCCGTCGTACCGCCGGGCGCGTGGCCGTGGCGGCGCTCGCCACCACCGCCCTCACGGGCGCCGCGATCGCGGGCGGTCAAGCAGCCACCGCCTCGACCTCCGGCCACAACTCACCCATCGTCAAAACCTTCAACGCCGTCCTCACCCTCCGCACCGGCCCCACCCAGCCCCCAGAAACCTGCCACTGACTTGAGTGATTCTGTCCAGTCTGTCTAGACTGTTTCCCGAGGTGATGGGTGATGACGGTGACGGCTGGACAGTGGCAGCTGCAAGAGGCGAAACAGCATTTCAGTGAGTTGATCCGCGCCGTTCAGACGGATGGTCCGCAGTTCGTGACGAAGCACGGGCAGCAGGTCGCCGTGGTGCTGGACATCGTGGACTACCGGCGGATGACGGGAGTGGAACTGGTGGACTTCAAGCACTTCCTGGCCTCGGCTCCGGATCTGAGCATGCTCGAGATCGAGCGCTCGACGGCTCCGGTGCGGCAGGTCGAGTTCGAGTGAGCTTTCTGCTCGACACCAACGTGGTGTCGGAGTTCCGGAAGAAGTCTCCGGACGCCGGCGCCGCGGATTGGCTCGGCTCGGTCCGGTCGAGTCAGCTGTACCTGAGCGTCCTGGTCGTCGGAGAGATCAAGCAGGGCGTCGAGCGGCTCGCCGCGCGGGACCCGCAGCAGGCGGCCGTGATCGAGGACTGGCGGCAGCGCCTGGTCCGTGGATACGCGGATCGCATCGTTCCGGTGTCGCTCGAAGTCGCCGAGACCTGGGGTCGTCTGAACGCGACGGCCCCCTTGCCGCTGGTCGACGGGCTGATGGCCGCGACCGCGCTCGTCCACGACTGGACGTTCGTCACCCGGAACCACTCCGACGTGGAGCGGACCGGCGTACGGCTCCTGAATCCCTTCGGGGACTGAGACCGGCGTCTGGGGGGTGGGATGGGCGTGAAAGAATCGCGGCATGCTGCGCTGGCTTACTGCCGGCGAGTCGCACGGACAAGCGCTCGTCGCCGTACTTGAAGGTCTTCCCGCCGGGGTTGAGGTCACCACTGATGACGTGGCCGATGCCCTGGCTCGTCGTCGGCTGGGGTACGGCCGCGGGGCTCGGATGAAGTTCGAGCGGGACGAGGTGACATTCCTCGGCGGGTTCCGGCACGGACTCACGCTCGGGAGCCCGGTGGCGATCCAGGTCGGCAACACTGAGTGGCCGAAGTGGGAGCAGGTGATGAGTGCGGACCCGGTCGACCCGGCAACACTGGCTGACCTGGCCCGCAACGCTCCGCTGACCCGCCCGCGGCCCGGACATGCCGACCTGGCCGGCATGCAGAAGTACGGCTTCGACGAGGCCCGCCCAGTCCTGGAGCGCGCCAGCGCCCGCGAGACCGCGGCCCGGGTCGCCCTCGGTGAGGTCGCGGCCCGGTTCCTCCGGCAGGCGTACGGCGTGACGATCGTCAGCCACGTCGTCGAGCTCGGAACCGTCAAGGCGCCGTACGGCGTGATCCCGACGTACGCCGATGTCGAGAAGCTGGACGCGGATCCGGTGCGCTGCCTGGACACGGACGCGAGCAAGGCGATGGTCGCCGAGATCGACGCCGCCCAGAAGGCCGGCGACACGCTCGGCGGCGTGGTCGAGGTGGTCGTGGACGGACTCCCGCCAGGCCTCGGCAGCTACGTGCACTGGGACCGCCGGCTCGACTCCAAGCTGGCCGGTGCGCTGATGGGCATCCAGGCGATCAAGGGCGTCGAGCTCGGCGACGGGTTCGAGCTCGCCCGCACGCCGGGGTCGCAGGCACACGACGAGATCGTCGCCGAGGACGGCACCATCCGCCGGGCCAGCGGCCGATCGGGTGGCACCGAGGGCGGTATGAGCACCGGCGAGACGCTCCGGGTCCGGGCCGCGATGAAGCCGATCGCCACCGTGCCGCGCGCGCTCCGCACGATCGACACCACGACCGGCGAGGCCGCGTCCGCGCATCACCAGCGCTCCGACGTCTGCGCCGTACCGGCCGCGGGCATCGTGGCCGAGGCGATGGTCGCGCTGGTGCTGGCCGACGTCGCGCTGGAGAAGTTCGGCGGCGACTCGGTGGCCGAGTCCGCGCGCAACCACAAGGCGTACCTGGCCAGCCTGCCGACTACCATCACGCCGCGGGAGTGGGCCGAGCAGTGAGTCCTCTCGTCGTTCTCGTCGGGCCGCCCGGATCGGGCAAGTCGACCGTCGCCGCACTGCTGTCGGAGCGGCTGCACGCCCGGCACCGCGACACCGACACCGATGTCGAAACCGCTGCGGGCAAGCCGATCTCGGACATCTTCGTCGACTCGGGCGAAGCAGACTTCCGTGCGCTGGAGCGAGCTGCGATCGTGGCCGCGCTCGCCGACTCCGGCGAAGTGTTGTCGCTGGGCGGTGGTGCGATCCTCGACCCGGACACTCGTGCGGATCTGGCCGGCCAGACCGTGGTCTTCCTCGACGTCAGCGTCGGCGAGGCGGCGAAGCGCGTCGGTCTCGGCGTCGCGCGGCCGTTGCTGCTGGGCAACGTCAGGACTCAGCTGCGCAACCTGATGGAGGCCCGGCGACCGCTGTATGTCGAGGTCGCCAAGCTGACTGTGACGACGGACGACAAGACCCCTGAGCAGATCACCGACGAGATCCTCAGTCAGCTCGGAGCCCGCGGGTGAGCGGCGAGCCGACCCGGATCCGCGTCGCCGCGGCCGCGCCGTACGACGTTGTCATCGGCAACAACCTGCTCGGTGAACTGCCGGGCCTGCTGGGCGACGGCGTGCAGCGGGTCGCCGTCGTCCACCCGCGCGCGCTGCGGACCAGCGGCGACGCGATCCGCGACGACCTGACCGCCTCCGGGTACACCGCGCACGCGATCGAGATCCCGGACGCCGAGGACGCGAAGACCGCCGAGGTGCTGGCCTACTGCTGGTCGGTGCTCGGTCAGGCCGGCTTCACCCGCTCCGACGCGATCGTGAGCATCGGCGGCGGTACGACGACCGACCTGGCCGGCTTCGTCGCCGCGACCTGGCTGCGCGGGGTGAAGGTCGTGCACATCCCGACGACGCTCCTCGGGATGGTCGACGCGGCGGTCGGCGGGAAGACGGGAATCAACACCGCCGAGGGCAAGAACCTGGTCGGCGCGTTCTGGGAGCCGGCCGGCGTGCTGTGCGACCTCGCCGCGCTGGAGACGCTGCCTCGCAACGACTATGTCAGCGGCCTCGCCGAAGTGGTGAAGTGCGGGTTCATCGCGGACCCGATGATCCTCGACCTGGTCGAGAAGGATCCGGCCGGCGCGACGAGTCCGTCGTACGACGCGACCGAGGAACTGATCGCCCGGTCCATCCAGGTCAAGGCCGATACGGTCGGCGCGGATCTGCGTGAGCGGACCACCACCGCCGGAGGACGGATCGGCCGGGAGGCGCTGAACTACGGGCACACACTCGGCCACGCGATCGAGCGGGTCGAGCGGTACAAGTGGCGGCACGGTGCCGCGATCAGCATCGGCATGATCTTCGTCGCCGAGCTGGCCCGCGCGGCCGGCCGGCTCGACGACGCGACCGCTGACCGCCATCGCGCCGTACTCGAATCCCTCGGCCTCCCGGTCGGCTACCGGGCCGACGCCTGGCCGCAGCTCCAGGACGCGATGAAGCTCGACAAGAAGACCCGGGCCGACCGGCTCCGCTTCGTCATCCTCGACGCCCTGGCCAAGCCGACGATCCTCGAGGCCCCGGACCCGAGCCTGCTCGTCGCGGCGTACGCCGAGATCAGCTGAACCTGGCCGGAAACGGTCACCTGCTGGACCAGGCCTTGTACATCGGTGCAAACCCCTCAAGGATAGTTGGAAAGGGCTTTCCGACCTGAGGGGCTGCATGTCTGACAGCAAGCACCGGATCGCAATCGTCGGCACCGGCGGCATCGCCAACTCCCACGCCAAGGCGGTCACGTCGCTGCCCGAGCGCGCCGAGCTGGTCGCCGCGGTCGACGTCGACCTCGACCGGGCGAAGGACTTCGCGACCAAGTGGGACATCCCCGCGGTGTACCCGAGCCTGACCGAGCTGCTCGCGGCCGGCGGCGTCGACCTCGTCCACCTGTGTACGCCGCCCAGCTCACACGTACCGTTGGCCGCCGAGTGCCTGGCGGCGGATGTCGACGTCCTGGTGGAGAAGCCGCCAACGCTGTCGCTCGACGAGCTCGACGCGTTGCTCGAGGCGGAGAGCGCGTCGTCCGCTCAGGTTGCCTGCATCTTCCAGCATCGGTTCGGGTCCGGGGCGGTGCGGTTGCGCGAGCTGGTGGCCGACGGCGTTCTCGGCCGGCCATTGGTTGCCTTGTGCAACACCACCTGGTACCGCGACGACGCGTACTTCGCGGTGCCGTGGCGGGGGACCTTCGAGGTCGAGGGCGGCGGCCCGACGATGGGGCACGGGATCCATCAGTACGACCTGCTGCTGTCGATCCTCGGCCCGTGGGAGAAGGTGACCGCGCTCGCGGCCCGGCAGGCACGGCCGACGCAGACCGAGGACGTGTCGATGGCACTGGTCACCTTCGAGAACGGCGCCGTCGCCTCGGTCGTCAACTCCCTCGTGTCACCGCGTCAGACGTCCCAGCTCCGCTTCGACTACGAGAACGCAACCGTCGAGCTGGAACATCTCTACGGCTACAAGAACCCCGATTGGACGATCACCGCGGCACCTGGCCAGGAGTCGGTGACCGATGCCTGGTCCACCGATCTCCCTGATGTTGCGAGCGGGCACGCTGCCCAACTGGCCGCGGTTCTCGACGCTCTGACCACGGGGGCACCGGCGCCGGTGACCCTCGTCGAAGCTCGCAACACTGTCGAGTTGGCTGCCGCCATCTACGCGTCCGCCTTCACCGACAAGCCGATCCGTCGCGGTGAGCTGACCCGAGGGACGAGCTATGCCGAGCGCATGGGCGGCCCGGGCGCGCCCTGGTAAGTCAGTTCGCTCGGCAGGTCGCGGGTGTGCAGGACGTCGAGCCGGGAGACGGCCCGGGTCAGCACAACGTAGAGGCGGTTCAGGCCGCGGGGCTCGGCGCTGACGATCTCGGCCGGTTCGACGGCGATCACGTGGTCGTACTCGAGTCCCTTGGCCAGACTTGACGGTACGACGGCCACCCGGCCGTCGCCGTCCGGCGGGACGGATTCGATTCCGGCCGCCTTGAGCGCATCGGCCACGGTCGCGCTGTGGTGGTCCGCGGTGATCACGCCGATCGAGCCGTCGTACGCGAGTGCTGCTTGGACGGCGGTCACGCAGGCCGACGGGAGATCGTCGACCCGCGTGATCGTCAGTCGCCCGTCGGAACGGAACGAAGTGGTCGGCGGCACCGAGACGCCGAGCGGCTTCAGCAGCCGGTTGGCGATCTCCACCACGGCGGCCGGCACGCGGTACCCGGTGGTGAGCGCGACCACCTCGGCCGACGGCTTCCCGAGGTGCGTCAGCTGTGTCTCCCAGTCGCCGGCCGCCCAGGTCGTCGTACCTTGCGCCAGGTCGCCGAGCACGGTGATCGAGCCGTGCTCGCTGCGGCGGGCGATCGCGCGGCACTGCATGGGGGAGAGGTCCTGCGCTTCGTCGACGATCACGTGGCCGTAGGTCTGCCCGCGTTCGAGGAGGGCGCTCACCTCATCGAGCAGGACGGCGTCCGCCGCGGTCCAGCGTGCGCTCTTCGCCTTCCGCGGTCGAGGCCACGCGATGGCCTTCTGCTCTTCCGTGGTGAGGATGCCGTCCGCGGCGGTCGCCCGCTGATCCGGGTGGCTGAGTAGCTCGGCCAGGATCTCGTCGGCCTTGACGTTCGGCCACACGGCTTCGACCGCCGGCTTCGCGGCTCGTGCCATCGCCCGGAGCCAGACAGCGTTGCAGTTCTGACCGCGTGCTTCCGCCTGACGCTGCAGCGCGGCGACGATCCGAGCGGTCACTCGCTCCCGACCCATCAGGTACGCCGTGGCATCCGCCCGCGCCTCGACCACCATCTCGTCGAACTCGTGCTGATTGACCCGCCACTTGTACGATCCGTCAGCCACGACCACCGCCTGGTCCGGCCGCCCGATCCGCCCGTACACCGCGTTCCGTAGTACGTCGGCCATCCGCGGATCGTGCTTGATCGCGGCCACCTCCGGCTCGTCGATGCTCCGGATCGTGCCGCCCAGCAACTCCTCGACGGTGGTCTGCTCGACGTCCACCTCGCCGAGCGTCGGCAGCACGGCCGAGATGTAGTGCAGGAAGGCACGGTTGGGGCCGAGCACGAGTACGCCGTTCCGCCGCAGTCGCGACCGGTGTGCGTAGAGAAGGTAGGCGGCCCGATGCAGTCCGACCGCTGTCTTCCCCGTGCCAGGTGCACCTTGGATGCAGACGGACACCTCCAACTCGGTCCGCACCAGCGCGTCCTGCTCCGGCTGAATCGTGGCCACGATGTCGCGCATCGGACCGACCCGGGCTCGCTCGATCTCCCGCCGTACGAGATCGCTTGAACCGGACGGCGCGCCCGACGTGAGGTGCTCGTCCTCGAAACTGGTCAGCGTGTTGCCCGACCAGCCGAAGCGGCGACGGGTCTCAACCCCTTGCGGCTCGACGGCGGAGGCTTGGTAGAAGGCAGTCGACACCGGGGCTCGCCAGTCGATCACCATCGGCGGGCGCCCGATCGCATCCGAGATGTGCCGCCGGCCGAGGTAGTACGTCTGGCCACGGTGCTCCCCGGCGCCGGGCTGCGCGCCGTACCGGATCAGCCCGAAGAACGGCGGGTTGTCACCCTCCTCGCCCAGGTCGCGGGCGAGTGTCTTGAGGTAGTAGCCGAGTCGCTCGGCCGTGTACCGATCGCCCCAGGTGTCCTCGCCGACGACCACGTTCTCGCGCGCGCCCGCCACCATCCGCCGCAACGCCTCCCGGCACCGCTCGGCGTACTCGCGCTCCCCGTCCAGTGCCCGCATCACGCTCCCGAAAAGTTAACTCGGTCAATCTTCTGACTAGGTTAACATGACTCCGTGACCGGACTCCGTGCCCGCAAGAAGCAGCAGACCCACGACGCCCTCTCCGAGGCGGCGATCACGCTGTTCCTCGAGCGCGGTTTCGACGAGGTCTCGGTCACCGACATCGCGGCGGCTGCGAACGTGTCCAAACCCACCCTGTTCAAGTACTTCCCGACCAAGCAGGATCTCGTCCTGCACCGCATCGCCGACCACCAGCACGAGGCCGCCAGAGTGGTCGACGCCTCCGCGGCACCCCCGATCGAGGCCCTCCGCGACCACTTCCTCGATGGCCTCGACCGCCGCGACCCGGTCACCGGTCTCAACGACCACCCAGCAGTGCTCGCCTACAACAACCTCGTCTTCACCACTCCGGCTCTGGAGACCCACCTCGCGCGGTTCATCTCCGGCGACCAGCACGCCCTGGCGGTTGCCCTGGGCAATGACCTCCGCGCGGAGATCACCGCGGCCTGCCTGATCTCGGTCCATCAGGTCCTCAGCCGCCGCAACTGGCAGGCCATGAGCTCCGGGACCGCGGCGTCCGTCTACTACCCGACGGCTCGCGCCGAGGCGGTCACCGCCTACAACTCCCTGGCCGCTGGGCTCTAGGGTGGGTCGGGTGACTGATGTGCGTAGGCGAGTGCTGGTGCTGAACGGGCCCAACTTGGGGCGGCTGGGGTCCCGGGAGCCGGAGAAGTACGGGTCGACGACGTTCGCCGAGTTGGTGGGGGAGTGCGAGAAGGCGGGTGCCGAGCTCGGGCTGGAGGTCGAGGTGCGGCAGACCGATGACGAGGCCGAGCTGGTCGGCTGGTTGCACGAGGCGGCCGACGGGCGGATCCCGGTGGTGCTGAACCCGGCCGCGTTCACCCACTACTCGTACTCACTCCGCGACGCCATCGCCCAGCGGACGGCTCCGCTGATCGAGATCCACCTCACCAACCCCGCCACCCGCGAGGACTTCCGGCACACCAGTGTCGTCGCGGGTGTGGCCACCGGCACCATCGCCGGCTTCGGCCTCGACTCCTACCGGCTCGCGCTTCGCGCCCTCACCACGCTCCCGGAGTAACCAAACTGCCCTTTCGGGCATCTAGGTGGTGTAGGCACACGTCGCGGACCCGCGGCCGAGAGACCGGTGCAAGACGCCGGTGAGATGTGGATGGTTCACTCTAGGCGTGGGGTCCTGCTACCGGCCGTCACCGGTCTGAAGGCTGGCTGAAGGTCCGGCGGCACGATCGAATCGACGATTGGGGGGTTCGTGTGACTGCGGATTCGATTCGTTCCGTTCATCAACGCTCTGGGGGAGTGACAAGCATGATCACGCAACAAGGCATACCTGTCTGGGTGAAAGCGCTGGACCCGCTGTCGCAGTTCGGGCTGGTGCACGCGCTCAAACAGCGGCCCGAGATCGCCCTGATCAGCGACGCCGACCTGGCGGCGCTGCAGCAGAGCCAGCCGGCCGGCCAGCGCACCGCCCCGCCAGTGGTCGCGTTGGTCGCCGTCGACTCGCTGGACAGCGGAGCCGTCCAGGTCCTCCGGGCGGCAACGCAACGGGGGTGTCGCCGGACCGTGCTGATCGGCAGCACGATCGACGACGACGCGCTGATGACCGCGGTCGAGCTCGGGGTGTCCGGCGTGCTGCGGCGTACCGAGGCGACGGCCGACCGCATCGTGCACCTGCTGCAGGCCGCCGCCGCGGGTGAGGGCAGCCTGCCTCCGGATCTGCTGGGCAGGTTGCTCGGTCAGGTGTCGCGGATGCAGCGGCCCGTGCTGGCACCGAGTGGGCTGTCCCACACCGGGCTGTCCGACCGCGAGACGCAGGTGCTGCGGCTGGTGGCCGACGGCAAGGACACCCAGGAGATCGCCCGCGAGCTGTCCTACTCGGAGCGGACGGTGAAGAACGTCCTCCACGACGTGACCAGCCGCCTGCAACTGAAGAACCGCTCGCACGCCGTCGCCTACGCCCTCCGCGAAGGCCTCATCTGACCCAGCGCCACCCCGCCGGCCCTCGCTCCCCGCGTGGGCCAGCGGGTCAGTGGTTCTGGAGGAGCTCGGTGACCAGGCTGTCGATGGACAGGTGGCGGGCCGACTCGGCGATGCGGTCCGCTTCGGGGCCGAGGGCCTGGCGGCACAGCGTCCAGGCGGTGGCGAGGGCGGCGAGTTCGTCGGCGATGAACAGTGGGGCGCTGATCTCCTCGCGCTGGTGTTCGGCGGTCGCGAGCAGGCGGACCGCCAGTTCGTGGTGGCCGGCGGCGGCCTCGACCGAGGCGAGCAGGCCGAACGCGTCCAGCACGCCGACGGAGTAGCCGACGTTCCGCGCGGTCCGCAGGATGTGCAGGCCGCGGTCCCGGGCGGCGGTGAGGTCGCCGGCCTGGAAGTCCATGATCCCGAGGTTGCCGCTGGCAATCACCATGCCCTGGTCGTCCTGCAGCCCGGCCCAGACGGAGTACGCCTCCTCGAACATCGTCCGGGCCTCGACCGGGTACCCGAGCTGCCGGAGTGCAAGGCCTGAGCAGTTCAGCGCCCCACCCAGGAGTACGCCGAAGTTCAGCCGGCGCGTCAGCAGCTCCGTCTCGTGGGCGTGGTCGAGGGCGGCGTACTCGTCGGCCAAGCCGAGGCTGGTCAGCGTGAGTCCTTGCAACGCGATCGCGAGTCCGCGGTCGTCACCCAGCGCGCGGTAGATCTCCACGCATTCCAGGCCGATGTCGCGCGCCTCGGCGTACCCACCGCTGAAGCGGGTCTGCACCGCCAGCGCGGCCAGCGCGGCGGCGCGCTCGGGTGAGCCGGGCGCGAGCATGGCGAGGGACCCGCGCAACCAGCCGCGGGCCTGGGCCATCATGCCGCGGTAGTACCAGTGCCAGGACAGCGGCGCGACGATCTCGCTGACGCGCCCGGGGTCGTTGCCTTCGCTCAGGCACCAGTCGAGCGCGGCCAGCAGGTTGGGCTCCTCGGTCCGCAGCCGCCGCGCCGCCACCGGCTCGGGCAGGGACGACCGCTGGTTCAACCGTGCATAGTGCTCACCGAACTTCGCCAGCCCCGCGCACCACGTGACATGACGCGCCCGTACGGCGGCCTCCTCACCGGATGCCCGCAGTCGCTCGTGCCCGTACTCCCGGACAGTCTCCAGCAAACTGAACCGCTCGTCGTCGTCCATCGTCACCAGACTCCGGTCCACCAGTACGGCGAGGAGCTCCGCCACCTCATAGACCCGGATTCCGTCGTCGGCGACGACCGCCTCGGCGGCCTCCAACGTGCAGCCCCCGGCGAACACGGACAGCCGGCGAAGCGCCGTACGGACTGGTGGTTCGAGCAGCTCGTGGCTCCAGTCGAGGGCAGCGCGGAGGCTCGCGTGCCGGGGTCCCGCGGCGCGGATCAGCAGGCGGTCGTCGATCCGGTCGGCGAGTTCCTGGACGGGAAGGGTTCGGGTCAGGCCGGCGGCGAGCTCGATGCCGAGGGGGAGACGGTCGACGGCGGCGCAGATCTGGTCGATGGCTGGGCTTGCCTCGACCCCACTGCGATCGCAGAACAGCGCGACGGCGGCCGTCGCGGGGAGTGGGCCGATGCGCTGGACGTGCTCATCGGAGAGCTCGAGCGCGCGCTGCGAGGTGACGAGGATGGACAGGTTGGCGGCCTCGACCCGCAGTTCGTCGATCACCGGGCCGATCTCGGCGGTGAGGTGTTCGGCGTGGTCGACCACGAGCAGCGCGCCGGTGAGCAGTTCGGCGGCCTGTCCGATCGAATCACCGTTGCTGTCGGCACCGATCGCCGCGGCGAGGGCTGCGACGAGGTTGTCCGCGGCGTGCAGTGGGGAGAGGTCGAGCCAGGCGACCGGACGACCCTCGCCGACGGCTTGCGCGGCGACCTCGCGGGCGAGCCGGGTCTTGCCGGCTCCGGGGTTGCCGAGCAACGTGATCAGGGTCGGGCGGGTGAGGCCGCTGAGCAGCTCGGCTTGTTCGTGCCGGCGGCCGACGAAGCTCTTCGCTGCCGTGGGCAACGAAATCCGGGGCATCGCGGGACGATGGCCGCGGAGGTCATCCTCGATCGCGACGGTCTCCGGTGCGGGGTCGATGCCGAGTTCGTCGGCGAGTTGGTGGCGCAGGCTCCGGAGGCGGTCGAGCGCCTCCGCTTGCCAGCCGGAGCGGGCGAGTGAGAGGGCGGACAGGCCGACCAGGCGTTCGTGCAATGGGTAGGCGGCGACGAGACGTTCGAGGTCGGGGCCGACGGGGTGCCCGAGAGCCAGGCCGGCCTCGACCCAGGCCAGTTGAAGATCCAGTTGGAGGGACTGCAGGCGTTGCTGCTGCGGTGCGACGAAAGGGATGTCGTCCAGATCGCTCAGTGGCTGACCACGCCAGAGGTCGATGGCGGTCGCTGCCGTCGCGAACACGCGGGCGTTGTCGTCAGTTCGCCGTACGGCGTCGATCGTCGCGAGGGCGCGCTCGGCGGCGATCAGGTCGGCAAGCTCGGCTCGCAGGCTGAACCCCGCCGGACTCCGGTCGAGTGCACCCGAGAACTCACCGAGGGCACCACGCAGCCGGGACGCCAGCACCCGCAGCCGCGCGGTCGGCCGGGCGGCGTCCGCGTCAGCCCACAGATCCCGGACCAAGATGTCATCGGCAACCGGTTCACCCCGGGCCAGTGCGAGCCGCACGGCCAACGCCCGAGCCAGCGGTTGCCGCACCGCAAGCCGCACCCGGGCAGCCGTCATCACCTCGGCCGGGCCAAGGACATTGACCTGCAGGAGCAGGTGCTTCGTCGCTCTCACCCCCAGTGGAGGACGTCGTACCCGCCGATCTTAGAGCCCTGCCCCTTCGGTGACCCGGGAGGTGCTGGTGGAGCCAGGAAGTCGCACGGTGGATCCAGTAGGCGACGGCGAAGCCGCGTGACTGCTCGGCCTCGTCCTTCGCCGTACCTGGGCGCTGATGAGTGCGGCCAGCACGATCAGGCCGCCGATGGCTTGGGCGGTGGTGAGGCGCTGGTCGAGGACCAGCCAACCGAGGGTGGTGGCAGTCACCGGGCTCAGCAGCCCGAGGAACGTGACATCGGTGGGGGACAGCTCCCGAAGGCCACGGAACCAGAGGGCATACGCGACCGCGGAGCCGATGATCGTCAGGTAGGTGTAGCCCGCGATGTTCTGCAGAGTGAACGCAGGCGGTGCGCCCTCGACCAGGAACGCGACGGGCAGCAGCACCAGACCGCCGGCGACGAGCTGCCAGCCGGTGGTGGCCAGCAGGGGAGCTGGCGACGTCCACCGCTTGCTCAGTACGACGCCCAGCGCCATGACGACCGCTCCACCAAGGGCTGCGACCACACCCCAGGTGTCGAGCTGGGCGTTGGCCCGGAGGACCAGCATGCCGACCCCGAACACACCGGCGATCGCAGTGAGGACAGTCCGCAGGGACAGTCGCTGACCCAGCAGACCGGTCGACAGCAGCGCGACGAGCAACGGCTGGATCGCGCCGACCGTTGCAGCCACGCCACCTGGCAGCCGGTAGGCGCCGATGAACAGCAGTGCGTTGAACGCCCCGATGTTGAGCGTGCCGAGGACCAGCGATCGCCACCACCAGCTGCCGCGCGGCAGCGTGCGGGTGATCGCGATCAACAGCAGTCCGGCCGGCAAGGCCCGGAGCAGCGCGGCGAGCAGCGGACGGTGTGGTGGAAGGAGCTCGGTGGTGACCAGATACGTGGTGCCCCAGAGCATCGGCGTGATCGCCGTGACCAGGAGAAGAGTGACTCGATTGCTTAGCACTAAGATAAAGTATCTCAGCGCTAAGCAACTTTCAATACCTCACCGCTAAGCGAGTTGGCCGTAAGCTGGACAGATGGCAGATCACGTCGACCTGGTGCTCGAGCAGTGGAGCGAGCAGCGGCCCGACCTGGACGCGTCGCCGATGGGCGTCATCGGCCGGCTGAGCCGGTTGAGTCAGCTGTTCGACGGCGAGCTGCGGCGCAACTTCGCCCGGCACGACCTCGACCGGGCGTCGTTCGACGTTCTCGCGACCCTGCGGCGCAGCAACTCCGAGCACAGCCTGACCCCGGCCGGTCTGATGCGCTCGTCGATGGTGACGTCCGGAGCGATCAGTCAGCGGCTCGACCGGTTGGAGGCCCGCGGGCTGGTCACCCGGGCGCCGAGTGAGACCGACGGGCGCGGTGTTCGGGTGACGCTGACCGCCGAGGGGCTGCGGTTGATCGATGCCGTGCTGCCGACCCACGTCGACACCGAGAGCCGGCTGCTCGCCGGGCTGTCCGGGACCGAGCGCGACCAGCTCGCCGGTCTGCTGCGGACGCTGCTGGAATCGCTCGGGGACCAACGGGACTGACCGCCATGGCGCCCCCCGGCAACGACTCGGCCCAGGCGGAGTTGTTGCGTGCGGCCCTCACCCGGCATTTGGTTGCCGAAGGCACCATCCGTGACGAGCGGGTGGCGGCCGCCTTCCGGACGGTGCCGCGGCACCTGTTCGTCCCGTACACGCCGCTCGACCTCGCGTACGCCGACGATGTCGTGCTGATGAAGCGGAACCAGGCCGGCGTGGTGATCAGCTCGGTGTCGCAGCCGAGCATCGTCGCGCTGATGCTCGAGCAGGCCGGGATCGAGCCGGGTGACCAGGTGCTGGAGATCGGCTCCGGCGGCTACAACGCTGCCCTGATGCGGGAGCTGACCGGGCCGAAGGGATCCGTGACCACGGTCGACATCGACCCCGAGGTCACCGCCCGGGCCCGTGCACTGCTGGACCAGGCCGGGTACGACGACGTCCTGGTCGTGCGGGCCGACGGCGAGTACGGCGCGCCGGGTCAGGCGCCGTACGACCGGATCGTGGTGACCGTGACGGCCTGGGACATCCCGCTGGCCTGGATCGACCAGCTTCGGCCCGGCGGGCGGATCGTCGTACCGCTGCGGGTGCGTGGGCAGACGCGGGCGATCGCGTTCGACCGGGTGCACGGGCACCTGGACAGCCGGTCGATGACGTGGTGCGGATTCGTCTGCATGCAAGGGGTCGGTGCGAACTACGAGCGGCTCGTCCCGATCAGGGGCGACGAGGTGGGCGTCTGCTTCGACGAGGATCAGGAGGTCGACGCGCATCCGTACGACGGTGTGCTGGAGCAACCCGGGGAGCGGGTCTGGTCAGGGGTGGTGGTGAACCGCGAGGAGCCGCTGTTCGATCTGAACCTCTGGCTCGCGACCACACTGCCTGGGTACTGCGTCCTGTCCGGTGACGGACCGGGTGTCGTCGCGCCGACGCCGCACTGGGGAGCCGCAGCGGTGGCGACCCGCGACAGCGTCGCCTATCTGACGTCCCGTCAGGCTCGGAGCGCCCTTGCCTCGTTCGTGGAGCTGGGGTGCAACGGACACGGCCCGGATGGACGTGACCTGATCGATCGGATGGTCGACCAGGTGCGGATCTGGGACGTCCATCACCGGCGTGGTACCGGGCCGGCGTTCCAGGTGCACCCGGTCGGCGACCAGCTCCCACCGGGATTCCACATTGCCCGGCGGCACAGCTACATCACGGTCAGCTGGCCGGAGTGACTCCGGGGCGCGGCGGGTTGCGGACGGTCTGCCAGAGCTCGTCGATGTCGGAGCGGTCGTCGGGCTCGTCGGTGTCGACCCAGCCACTGGCCCAGACGTTCTCCTCGCGGTCCAGGTCGAAGATGGACTCGGCGAACGCGGCCGAGCCGACGTACCGGGACTCGTCCTCGTCCGGCTCGGCGTCCGCGGACTGCGGGGAGCCGGGGGTGGTGCCGGTCGGCGCGACCAAGGCGCGGGCGTACGTCTGCGCGTCGAGGATGCCCAGGTCCCGCTCGTCGCAGAGCAGCCGGATCGCGCCGACCTCGTGGCCGGTGCGCATCAGCTCGCGCACGCGGGCGTCGAGATCCTGCTTCGGAGCGGGCAGGTTGTTCTGCGGCGGGCGATGCGCGGGCGGCTGATTGGCCGGCAACCAGATCTCGGCCGGCTGGTACTGCGGGGCCGACTTGGCCGGCAGCTGATTGGACTGGCCGGGTGACGTCCGCTCACCCAGGTGCCGCGGCTGGCGGCCGGCCTGCATGCTCTGCTCGAGCGCGGCGGCCACCTGCTGGCTGCCCGGTGCGGTCCCCTGCTGCGCCTGGATCCGCTCGATCAGCTTCTGGACCCGCGGGCTCGGCGTACCGGTGGACTTGGTCGACTGCTGCTTCAGCTTCCCGATCACGCTGAGAACGATCATGATGACGACGAAGATCGCGAACTCGGCCACCGGGTGCCTCCGTAGTGCTCGGGAATGCCAGCGTAGTCGCCGCCAGGGCCGCCGGCCGCCGCGGAATCGGAGGAAAGCGGTGGTGACCGCTACAATCCGGTGTTACCGCTGATCGATTTCGAAGGGCATACCCGCGTGGCAACGACGAACGACCTCAAGAACGGCATGGTGCTCGACCTGGACGGGCAGCTGTGGTCCGTCGTGTGGTTCCAGCACCACAAGCCGGGCAAGGGCGGCGCCATCGTCCGGACGAAGCTGAAGAACGTGCTGTCCGGCAAGGTGGTCGACAAGACCTTCAACGCCGACGTCAAGGTCGACGTGGCCACGGTCGACAAGCGCGACATGACGTACCTGTACAACGACGGCTCGGCGTACGTGTTCATGGACAAGAGCACCTACGACCAGCTGCAGCTGCAGCCCGAGGTGGTCGGCGACGCCGTGCACTTCCTGCTGGAGAACCAGGACGCCATCGTCGCCGTGCACGACGACCTCCCGCTGTACGTCGAGCTCCCGGCCTCGGTCGAGCTCACGGTGCAGTACACCGAGCCGGGTCTGCAGGGCGACCGCTCCAGCGGCGGCACCAAGCCGGCCAAGCTGGAGACCGGCTACGACATCCAGGTCCCGCTGTTCCTGACCACTGGTGAGAAGGTCAAGGTCGACACCCGCACCGGGGACTACCTCGGCCGCGTCACCTCCTGAGGCTTTGAGAGAGCTGACAACAGAACATGTCTGCCCGTAGCAAGGCCCGCAAGCGCGCACTGGACGTGCTGTTCGAGTCGGAGGTCAGGGGACTGCCGGTCGGCGGCACCCTGGCCGACCGGGTGGCTGACAACGATCCGCCGGTGAACGAGTTCACCGTGGCGCTGGTCGAGGGTGTCGCGAAGCACATCGACGTGATCGATGACCTGCTGGAGACGCACTCGGTGGGCTGGTCGCTGGACCGGATGCCCGCGGTCGACCGGAACATCCTGCGGATCGGGACCTACGAGCTGTTGTTCGACGACCAGGTGCCGGACGTGGTCGCGGTGAGCGAGGCGGTGGCCATGGCGCGGGACCTGTCCACCGACGAGTCGCCGGCGTTCGTCAACGGACTGCTGGCCAGACTGCTGCAGTTGAAGCCCACCCTCGGCGTCTGAAGAAATCTCGAGCTGAGGAACGAGGGGGGCGAGCCCTCCGGGAAGTCAGGCCCGAAACCGTCTCGGTACGGTCTCGGGCCGGGCAGGTGCGTCCCCGTCAGTGGTGGCGCGGGGGAACGGCCCCGGCCTCGGTGGTGCCTGTTGTGCGGTACTTCCGTACTGCGAGGAGGCGGGCGGCCGTGGGCCAGCTGCTACGAGCCCCGACCGTCTCTGCTGCCTCCGTCCGGCGTCAGGCGCCGGCTGCCTCGGTCTCCTCGACGTCGCCCTTCGCCTCTGGGTTCAGCACACCCCAGGAGATGAAGCGCTCGGTCAGAGTCGTCGGCGACTCGTCGTAGATCACGGCGAGGGTCCGCATGTCGTCCTGACGGATCGACAGCACCTTGCCGTTGTAGTCCCCGCGCTGAGCCTGAATCGTGGCCGCGTACCGCGTCAGCGGACCGGCCTCGCTCGCGTCGAGGTGTTGCAGGGCCTCCAGGTCGAGGATCAACCGGGGAGGAGCGGCAGCCGCGGCGGCCGCGCTGGCGTTACCAGGCAGCAACTCACGGATCGGCACGCCGTAGAAATCGGCGAGCTCGGCGAGCTTCTGGACCGTGACGGCTCGATCGCCGCGCTCGTACGAGCCGACGACGACCGCCTTCCAGCGACCCTTGGACTTCTCTTCCACGCCATGCAGCGACAACCCTTGCTGCTGGCGGATGGCGCGTAGCTTGCCACCCAGTGTCTTCGCGTATTCGCTAGGCACGCTGGTTCATCCCTCCGACTAGATTTCGTCAAGTCCGGCCCGCCGGAACGGGCCGGTCGGTGAAACCCCCCTCGATTACACAGAGTAACAATATTCTGGGCCAGAGGCCAGCGTCAAGACGGCGTGTCACATCCGATACCATGTCAAGCGGTCCGAACCTGCTTTAAAGACCCGTCCAGAGAGGCGGGAAAGGAGGAACGGTTGCGATGAACCATGCCCACAACGCCGCGCCCCAACCGGCGCCGCGCGAGGTCCTGGACGCTTCCGACATTTCCCGGGCGTTGACCCGGATCGCGCACGAGATCCTCGAGCGCAACCGCGGCGCCGACCCGGTCGTCCTGCTCGGCATCCCCACCCGAGGCGTCGGCCTGGCCGCACGCATCTCCGCCCGGATCGCGGCGGTCGAGGGGCAGAGTGTGCCGACAGGGTCACTCGATGTGACGATGTACCGCGACGACATCGGCCTCAAACCACCCCGTGGCCTGGAACACACCGACATCCCGGCGGGCGGTATCGACGGCAAGGTCGTCGTGCTGGTCGACGATGTGCTGTTCTCCGGCCGCACCATCCGCGCGGCCCTGGACGCCATCGGCGACATCGGCCGGCCGCGCGCCGTCCAACTCGCGGTGCTTGTCGACCGCGGCCACCGCGAACTGCCCATTCGCGCCGACTACGTGGGCAAGAACCTGCCGACCTCCCTGGTCGAGCGGGTCACCGTCCACCTGACCGAGTACGACGGTGCCGACGCGGTGCTGATCGCAGACAAGACGACGGCGGGGGTGAAGGCGTGATGAGGCACTTGCTGAGTGCGGGGGATCTGAGTCGGGACGAGGCGAACCTGATCCTGGACACCGCCGAGGAGATGCGGTCGCTGGCCGACCGCCCGATCAAGAAACTGCCGGCCCTGCGCGGCCGGACCGTGGTGAACCTGTTCTTCGAGGACTCCACCCGGACCCGGATCTCGTTCGAGGCCGCCGCCAAGCGGCTGTCGGCGGACGTGATCAACTTCTCCGCCAAGGGCTCCAGCGTGAGCAAGGGGGAGAGCCTCAAGGACACCGCCCTCACGCTGCAGGCGATGGGCGCCGACGGCGTGGTCTGCCGGCACGGATCCTCCGGGGCACCGCACCTGCTGGCGACCTCGGGCTGGATGACCGGGGCGGTGGTCAACGCCGGCGACGGCACCCATGAGCACCCGACCCAGGCGCTGCTCGACGCGTTCACGATGCGGCGGCACCTCGGTGCGCTGGACGGCCGCCGGATCACGATCGTCGGCGACGTCCTGCACTCCCGCGTCGCCCGGTCGAACGTGCTGCTGCTGTCGACGCTCGGCGCCGAGGTCACGGTGGTCGCGCCGCCGACGCTGCTGCCCGTCGACATGACGAACTGGCCGTGCGCCACGTCGTACGACCTGGACGCCGCGCTGGCCAAGAGCGACGCGGTGATGATGCTGCGGGTGCAGCGGGAGCGGATGAACGACGCGTTCTTCCCGAGCGCCCGCGAGTACACCCGCCGCTACGGTCTCGACGTCCACCGGATGGCGCAACTGCCGGACGACGCGATCGTGCTGCACCCCGGCCCGATGAACCGCGGCATGGAGATCAGCGCCGACGTGGCCGACTCCACCCGCTCGGTCATCGTCGAGCAGGTCACCAACGGCGTGGCCATCCGGATGGCCGTCCTTTACCTGCTGCTCTCGGGCAGCAACGACACGACTGAGGAGCAGACGGCATGACCGTGTACCTGATCACCGGAGCGAAGATCCTGGGCGGTGAGGTGGCGGACCTGCTGATCGACAACGGCGAGATCGTTGCCGTCGGCACCAACCTGGAGACGCCGGGCGAGGTCGAGACGATCGACGCCGCGGGGCTGATCGCGCTCCCGGGACTGGTCGACCTGCACACGCACCTGCGGGAGCCCGGCCGGGAGGACGCCGAGACCGTCCTCACCGGCACCCGGGCCGCCGCCCTGGGCGGGTTCACGGCGGTCTTCGCAATGGCCAACACCGACCCGGTGGCCGACACCGCCGGGGTGGTCGAGCAGGTCTGGCGCCTCGGCCGCGAAGCCGGGTACGCCGACGTCTACCCGATCGGCGCGGTCACGGTCGGCCGGAAGGGGACGCAGCTCGCCGAGCTCGGCGCGATGGCGGACTCGGCGGCCCGCGTGCGGGTCTTCTCCGACGACGGCGACTGCGTCTGGGACGCCGCCTTGATGCGGCGCGCCCTCGAGTACGTGAAGGCCTTCGGCGGCACGATCGCCCAGCACGCACAGGAGCCGCGGCTCACCCAGGGCGCGCAGATGAACGAGGGCGCGCTGTCCGGCGTCCTCGGCCTGACCGGCTGGCCGAGTGTCGCCGAGGAAGCGATCATCGCCCGCGACGTCCTGCTGAACGCGCACGTCGGCTCGAAGCTGCACATCTGCCACCTGTCCACCAAGGGCTCGGTGGAGATCGTCCGGGCGGCGAAGCGCCGCGGGCTCGACGTGACCGCCGAGGTGACGCCGCACCACCTGCTGCTGACCGAGGACCTGGCCGCGTCGTACAACCCGGTCTTCAAGGTGAACCCGCCGCTGCGGACCAGGGAGGACGTCGAGGCGGTCCGCGAGGGCCTGGCCGACGGCACGATCGACATCGTCGCCACCGACCACGCGCCGCACCCGGTCGAGGACAAGGACTGCGAGTGGAGCGCGGCCGCGCCCGGCATGCTCGGCCTCGAGACCGCGCTCAGCGTGGTCCAGCACGCGATGGTCGACACCAAGCTGCTGACCTGGGCGGAGGTCGCGGACCGGATGAGCTACCGGCCGGCCGCGATCGGCCAGATCGGCGACCACGGCCGGCCCCTGGAGGCGGGGAGCCCGGCCAACCTCGTCCTGGTGGATCCGGCGGTCGTGCGGACGGTCGTGCCCCAGGAGTCGGCGTCGCTGTCGCGGAACACGCCGTTCGACGGGATGACGCTGCCGGGCAAGGTGGTCGCGACGTTCCGCAAGGGTACGGCGACCGTCCTGGACGGGAAGCTGGCCAGGTGAAGGCGTTCCTCGGCATTCTCGGCACGCTGCTGATCCTGGCGGCTGCCTACTACGGCATGTACCGGGGCTGGCGGAACCGCAAGTCCCGGCAGGCCGATCTCGCGCCGCTGCCCGCGGTGCCCGAAGGCAGGACGCGGGGCGTGGAAGGTGTGTACGTCGCCACCACGTCGGCCGGCGACTGGATGGACCGGATCGCCGTGCACGAACTGGGCGTCCGCAGTACCGCGGACCTGGCCGTCAGTGAGGCCGGCCTGATCTTCCACCGGCAGGGTGCGGCGGATGTGTTCATTCCCGCGGATCACCTGACCGGCGTCCGGACCGACCGCGGGATCGCCGGCAAGGTGACCGCTGAGAAGTCGGGCCTGGTGGTGGTCACCTGGAACCACGACGGCCGCGCGCTGGACACCGGCTTCCGGCCCCGCCGCAAGGCCGACACCGCCCCCTTGACCGAATCCATCGCAACTCTGATCGGAGCCGAGCAGACATGAGCCAGCCTGCATTGCTGGTCCTGGAGGACGGCCGGTCGTTCGCCGGTACGTCGTACGGGGCGACCGGAGAGACCTTCGGCGAGGCGGTGTTCACCACCGGCATGACCGGCTACCAGGAGACGCTGACCGACCCGTCGTACCACCGTCAGATCGTCACCCAGACCGCGCCGCACATCGGCAACACCGGGGTGAACGACGAGGACGACGAATCACAGCGGATCTGGGTCGCGGGGTACGTCGTCCGCGACCCGGCCCGGGTGCCGTCGAACTGGCGCGCGACCCGGTCCCTCGACGACCAGCTCAAGGGTCAGGGCATCGTCGGGATCTCGGGTATCGACACCCGCGCGCTGACCCGGCACCTGCGCGAGCGCGGCGCGATGCGGGCCGGGATCTCGACCGATATCCTGGACCCCTCCCAGCTGCTGACGAAGGTGCTCGAGCAGCCGCCGATGGTCGGGGCGGACCTTGCCGACGAGGTCACCACGGCTGCGACGTACGTCGTTCCGGCCGAAGAGGAGAAGCGGTTCACCGTGGTCGCCCTCGACCTCGGGATCAAGTCGATGACGCCGAAGCGGATGGCCGAGCGCGGCATCGAGGTGCACGTGCTGCCGGCCACCGCGACGCTCGACGAGGTCCTCGCGGTCGACCCGGACGGCATCTTCATGAGCAACGGTCCCGGCGACCCGGAGACCACCGAGCACCCGACGGAGCTGCTCAAGGCCCTGCTGCAGCGGGGGAAGCCGTACTTCGGGATCTGCTTCGGCAACCAGGTGTTCGGCCGGGCGCTCGGCCTGGGCACGTTCAAGCTCAAGTACGGCCACCGGGGGATCAACCAGCCGGTGCTCGACCGGGCCACCGGCAAGGTGGAGATCACCGCCCAGAACCACGGGTTCGCGGTGGACGCGCCGCTCGACGAGACGGTGGAGACTCCGTACGGCACGGCTGAGGTGTCGCATGTGTCCTTGAACGACAACGTCGTCGAAGGGCTCAAGCTCACCGGTCGCGACGGCCGGGTGCTCGCGTTCTCCGTGCAGTACCACCCTGAAGCGGCAGCAGGGCCTCACGATTCGGCCTACCTGTTCGACCGGTTCGTAGAACTGATGGAAGGACGGGTCTGATGCCGCGGCGTACAGACATCGAGTCGGTCCTGGTGATCGGCTCCGGCCCGATCGTGATCGGGCAGGCCTGCGAGTTCGACTACTCCGGCACCCAGGCCTGTCGCGTGTTGCGCGAAGAGGGCTTCCGGGTCGTCCTGGTGAACTCCAACCCGGCCACGATCATGACCGATCCGGAGTTCGCCGACGCGACCTACGTCGAGCCGATCACGCCGGAGTTCGTCGAGAAGGTGATCGAGAAGGAGCGCCCGAACGCGCTGCTCGCCACGCTGGGCGGCCAGACCGCGCTGAACGCGGCGATCGCCCTGCACGACAACGGCGTCCTGGAGAAGTACGGCGTCGAGCTGATCGGCGCGTCCGTCGACGCGATCCAGCGCGGTGAGAACCGGGAGTCGTTCAAGCACATCGTCGAGAAGCTCGGCGCGAACGTCGCGCGGTCGCGGATCTGCCACACCCTGGACGACGTGATGGGTGCGGCCGCCGAGCTCGGCTACCCGCTGGTCGTGCGGCCGTCGTTCACGATGGGCGGCGTCGGCTCCGGGATGGCGTACGACGAAGCCGACCTGCGCCGGATCGCCGGCGCCGGACTGCGCGCCAGCCCGACCACCGAGGTGCTGATCGAGGAATCGATCCTCGGCTGGAAGGAGTACGAGCTGGAGGTGATGCGCGACAAGGCCGACAACGTCGTGATCATCTGCTCGATCGAGAACGTCGACCCGATGGGCGTGCACACCGGCGACTCGGTCACGGTCGCGCCGGCGATGACACTGACCGACCGTGAGTACCAGGTGATGCGGGATCTTGCCATCGGCATCATTCGCGAGGTCGGGGTCGACACCGGCGGCTGCAACATCCAGTTCGCGGTGAACCCCGACGACGGCCGGCTGATCGTGATCGAGATGAACCCGCGGGTCTCGCGCTCGTCCGCGCTGGCGTCGAAGGCGACCGGCTTCCCGATCGCCAAGATCGCGGCGAAGGTTGCCATCGGCTACACCCTGGACGAGATCCCGAACGACATCACCCGGCAGACGCCGGCCAGCTTCGAGCCGACGCTGGACTACGTGGTGGTGAAGGTGCCGCGGTTCGCGTTCGAGAAGTTCCCGGCCGCGGACGCGACGCTGACCACGCACATGAAGAGCGTCGGCGAGGCGATGGCCATCGGCCGCAACTACACCGAGGCGCTGCAGAAGGCGCTCCGCTCGCTGGAGAAGCCGGAGGCCCGGTTCTCCTGGGCCGGGTCGCCGTCGACCGACCTCGAGCCGTTGCTGGAGGCAATCAAGACGCCGCACGACGGCCGGCTGCGGACCATCATGGACGCGATCCGGGCCGGCGCGACGCCGGAGCAGATCTTCGACTCCACTCGCATTGATCCCTGGTTCGTGGACCAGCTCTATCTGATCCACGAGACCGCACTCCAGGTGTCGGCCGCACCGCGGCTGACGCCGGAGGTGATCAAGCTGGCCAAGCGGCACGGGTTCTCGGATCTGCAGCTGGCCGAGATCCGCGGGCTGACCGAGGACGTCGTCCGCGGGGTCCGGCAGGCGCTCGGGATCCGGCCGGTCTACAAGACGGTCGACACCTGTGCGGCCGAGTTCAAGGCCGAGACGCCGTACCACTACTCGTCGTACGACGAGGAGACGGAAGTCGCACCGCGTGAGACCCCGGCCGTGCTGATCCTCGGCTCCGGGCCGAACCGGATCGGCCAGGGGATCGAGTTCGACTACTCCTGTGTGCACGCGTCGATGGCGCTGCGCGAGGCCGGCTACTGCACGGTGATGGTCAACTGCAACCCGGAGACGGTCTCGACCGACTACGACACCTCCGACCGGCTGTACTTCGAGCCGCTCACCTGCGAGGACGTTCTCGAGATCGTGTACGCCGAGATGCAGGCCGGCCCGGTCGCCGGGGTGATCGTGCAGCTCGGTGGCCAGACCCCGCTCGGGTTGGCCCAGCGGCTCGCGGATGCCGGCGTACCGATCGTCGGGACGTCGCCGGCCGCGATCCATCTCGCGGAAGAACGGGGTGCGTTCGGCAAGGTGCTCGCCGAGGCGGCGCTGCCGGCGCCCAAGCACGGTACGGCGATGTCCTTCGACGAGGCGCAGTTGATCGCCACCGAGATCGGCTACCCGGTGCTGGTGCGGCCGTCGTACGTGCTGGGCGGTCGCGGCATGGAGATCGTCTACAGCGAGGCGGAGCTGACCGCGGCGCTGAACCGGCTGAGCGCCGGGTACGGCTCGTGGGAGCATCCGGTGCTGATCGACCGGTTCCTCGACGACGCGGTCGAGATCGACGTGGACGGGCTGTTCGACGGCGACGAGTTGTTCCTCGGCGGCGTGATGGAGCACATCGAGGAGGCCGGGGTGCACTCGGGCGACTCGTCGTGTGCGCTGCCGCCGATCACGCTCGGGAACGCCGACATCGAGAAGATCCGGACGTCGACCGAGGCGATCGCCCGTGGGGTCGGCGTCCGCGGGCTGCTGAACGTGCAGTACGCGCTGGCCGGGGACGTGCTCTACGTCCTCGAGGCGAACCCGCGCGCCTCGCGGACGGTGCCCTTCGTGTCGAAGGCGACCGCGACTCCGCTGGCCAAGGCGGCGGCCCGAGTGATGCTCGGGGCAACCATTTCCGAGCTGCGGACCGAGGGTCTGCTGCCGGCCGAGGGCGACGGTGGGACCCTGCCGACCTCGACGCCGATCGCAGTGAAGGAAGCCGTGATGCCGTTCAACCGGTTCCGGACCATCGACGGCGCGTCGGTCGACACTGTGCTTGGGCCGGAGATGCGGTCCACCGGCGAGGTGATGGGCATCGACGACACCTTCGGGACCGCGTTCGCCAAGTCGCAGGCCGGGGCGTCACAGCCGCTGCCGAGCTCGGGCAAGGTCTTCGTGTCGGTCGCCAACCGGGACAAGCGGCACATGATCTTCCCGGTGAAGCGGCTGGCGGATCTCGGCTTCCAGATCTACGCGACCGAAGGGACGGCGGACGTCCTGCGGCGCAACGGGGTCGAGGCGGTCACGGTCCGCAAGAGCAGCCAGGGTCCGGGGCCGAACGGTGAGCCGACGATCGTCCAGATGGTGCAGGACGGCGAGCTGAACCTGATCGTCAACACGCCGATCGGGATCACCAAGGGCGGGTCGCCGCGGCTGGACGGCTACGAGATCCGGAGTGCGGCGGTGGCGCGCAACATCCCGTGCATCACCACGGTGCAGGGGCTGGCGGCCGCCGTCCAGGGGATCGAGGCGCAGCAGGCCGGGGACATCGGTGTCCGGTCGCTGCAGGACTGGGTGCCGAGGATCCGCGGTGTATAGGCGGGTCGTCCGGCCGGTCCTGTACCGGCTGGGACGCGGCGACGCGGAGATCGCGCACGAGCAGACGCTGCACGGCCTCCGCCGCCTCGGCCGGATCCCCGGCGCGGTCGCGGCCCTGTCCCGGACGTACGGCGCGCTGCCGACAGGCTCGCCTCGGACGGTCTTCGGCGTCCGTTTCCCCTCTCCGGTCGGTCTGGCCGCAGGGATGGACAAGAACGGGATCGCCCTGCCCGCCTGGCGCGCGCTCGGCTTCGGCTTCGTCGAGGTCGGCACCGTGACCGCTCATCCGCAGCCGGGGAACGAGAAGCCGCGGCTGTTCCGGCTGGTCGAGGACGAGGCCGTGATCAACCGGATGGGCTTCAACAACCTCGGCTCTGAGGCGCTGGCCGCACGGCTGGCGGCGTACGGCGAGCTGGGTTATCCGCTGGGGATCTCGATCGGGAAGTCGAAGGTGACTCCGCTCGAGGACGCGGTCGAGGACTACGTGACCTCACTGCGGCGGCTCTCCGCGTACGGCGACTACTTCGCGGTCAACGTGTCGTCGCCGAACACGCCGGGACTGCGGTCGCTCCAGGACGCCGGACACCTGCGTGAACTGCTGACCGCCCTGCACGCCGAGGCGGCCTCGCTGAGCGTTGGTGGCCTGGGCGGGAAGCCGATCCTGGTGAAGATCGCGCCGGACCTGACCGACCAGGCGATCGACGAGCTGTTGCAGGTCTGCACCGACGTCGGCGTCGCCGGGATCATCGCCACCAACACGACCATCGGGCGGCCGGGCGTGGAGACGCACCCGCTCGCCGGGGAGGCCGGCGGGTTGTCCGGCCGGCCGCTGACCGAGATCGCGGCCAAGACGGTCGCGCACATCCACGCGGAGACCGGGGGAGTGCTCCCGATCATCGGGGTCGGCGGCATCCTCGAGCCCGCCGATGCGATGCGGCTGTTCGACGCCGGGGCCAACCTGGTCCAGGTGTACACCGGGCTGATCTACCGCGGGCCCGGCCTGATCCGCCGCATCAACCGAGGACTGACGTGAGCCACCGACCCATCGGGAGTGACATGAGGAACGAACCCTTCGGCACCCGGCTCCGGGCGGCCATGGACACCCGCGGCCCGCTGTGCGTGGGGATCGACCCGCACGCCCACCTGCTCGAGCAGTGGGGCCTCCCGGACACCGCGGAGGGTCTGGCGTCCTTCACGTACGGCGTGGTGGACGCGCTGGCCGACCGGGTCGCGGTGTTCAAGCCGCAGTCCGCGTTCTTCGAGCGCTTCGGGTCGGCCGGGATCGCCGTACTCGAGCAAGCGACGATCCGGCTGCGGGATGCCGGCGCGCTGGTGATCATCGACGCGAAGCGCGGTGACATCGGGTCGACGATGGCCGGCTACGCGGCGGCGTACTTGGCGGAGAAGGGGCCGCTGGCGTGTGACGCGCTGACGGTCAGCCCCTACCTGGGGTTCGGGTCGTTGCAGCCGGCGATCGAGGTGGCGCGCTCGGCCGGCGCCGGGCTGTTCGTGCTGGCGCTGACGTCGAATCCGGAGGGGCCGCAGTTCCAGTCCGCGCGGACGGTCGATGGTCCGACCGTCGCCGGCGCGGTGCTGGACGGCCTGCGTGCGCTGAATGCGGAAGCCGACGACCTCGGGTCGTTCGGCGCCGTCGTCGGCGCGACGATCGCCTCGACCGACGAGAACCTGGACATTCGTGGTCCGCTCCTCGCGCCGGGCCTCGGCGCCCAGGGCGGTACGGCGGACGGGCTGGTCAAGGTGTTCGGCCCGGCGGTGCGGAACGTCGTACCGTCGAGCTCGCGCGAGATCCTCGGCGCGGGGCCGTCGGCCGTGGCGCTGCAGGATGCGGCCGATCGGGCCAATGACGGGTTCCGGGCGGTCCTGGGGTACTGACAAAGGCCGGTGAAATCCGGTAGAATTTGATTTACCAAATGGCGCAATCAATTTCGCGCCATTTGGTGTTTTTTCTTGCATTTACCGGATCGCGCATGCGATCTTTCTCAACATGTCTCCAGGTCTGGAATTGTGTCGGCGGTTCTACGGCGAAGTGGTGCGTCCGCTCATGACGGTGCCGCACAGTGCGGCACTGCTGGGCCGCGGCTCCGAGGTGCTCGGGTTCGACGACGAGATGTCGACGGACCACAACTGCGAGGCGCGAACCCTGCTCTTCGTCGAGGCGGGAGTCGCGTGCCGACCCGAGGTGCCGGATCGCTTCGCCGGGCGTCCGGCCCTTGTCGAGGTGCACACGATCCGCTCGTATTTCGAGCAGCAACTGGGATTCGATCCGGCCCAGGACCTCGCGGTGCGGGACTGGTTCACGTTCCCTGAGCACAAGCTCCGCATGTTCACCGCGGGCGCGGTCTTCCACGACGATCTCGGGGTGCAATCCGTGCGTGATCGGCTGGCGTATTACCCGGAAGACGTCTGGCGTTATCTGATGATCGCGACGTGGTGGCGCGTGCATCCGGAGATGAATCTGGTCGGCCGGTCCGGCTATGTCGGCGACGAGCTCGGGTCCGCCCTGATCGGCGCGCAACTCGTGCAGGACTTGATGCGGTTGTGTTTCCTGATGGAGCGCGTGTACGCGCCGTACTCGAAGTGGTTCGGTACGGCGTTCAGCCGGTTGTCCTGTGGTCCGTCGATGGAGCCGGTTCTGCGCGACGTGTTGCGAGCCGAGACGTGGCAGGAGCGCGAGCAGGCGCTGATGGCGGTGTATCGGCTCGTGGGGGAGTTGCACAACCGGCTGGAGATCACAGCGCCGGTGGAGCTCGGGATCGAGCGGATGTGCGGCCGGCCGTTCAAGGTGGTGTGGGGTGACTTCCCCGGCGCGCTCGCTGCCGAGATCCAGGATCCGGAGGTACGGCGGATCGCCGTGCGCTGGCCGGTCGGCGGGATCGACCACGTCCGCAGCGTGGTGCCGTGGAAGGCCAAGGACCTCCGTCAGCTGATGGGGCTCCTCGACTCCTGATAGAGGCTGGTCAGCAGGGCGACGGCTGCCTCTGTCGCCGGGTGCGGGTCCTGACGGTGCCAGATCAGGTGTACGTCGACCGGCGGAGCGTCACGGAGTGGACGGTAGGCGACGCCGTCGCGGCGGTACTGCGTGGTCGTCGCCTGCGGGGTCACACCTACGCAGCGCCCGGAGGCGATCGCGGCCAGCCAGTCGTCGACGTCGTGGGTGTACTCGATCTTCGGACGCGCCTCCTCCGGCCAGAGGTCCACGGTCGTGCTGCCGGTGCGGCGGTCGATCGACAGTGTGCGGTCGCGGAGTTCGCCGAGCGTGAGCGTTCGCTTCCTGGCCAGCGGGTCGTCGGCCGGCAACGCGGCGTACCGCCGCTCCTGAGCCACCGTGACGTGCGCGAACCGCCGCAGATCGATGTGTGTCCGCACCACCGCGAGATCACACAGTCCCTCCGCCAGGCCGCCCGTCGCCGTGTTGGTCCGGATCAGCTGCAGCTCGATCCCCGGATGCTCGCCGGCCCACCGCCGCTGAAACTCCGTCGTCAACCGCCCCAACGCCGACCATGCGTGCCCGATGCGCAACCGCGAATGCCCGCTCGTGGCCTCGATCACCAACTCATCGAGCTCGGCAAGCACCTGCCGCGCCCGCGCCAGCACCCGCACTCCCGCGGTCGTCGGCGTCACCGACCGACTGGTCCGATGCAGCAGCCGCACGCCCAGTTCCCGCTCCAGCGCCATCACGGTGCGCGACACCGCCGCCTGCGACACCCCTAACTCGATGGCCGCATCCGTAAACGTCCCCGCATCCATCACCGCGACCAGACACCGCAGCTGCCTGACCTCGAGATCCATAACCCCAGCGTATAGATCACCCCATCGATGCATTTTGCGGACGACCTCCGCGGCCTGACGCTCGGAGCATGCGCAGAGGCAGGCTCGGTGGGGTACTGATGATGCTCGGGAGCGGACTCTCGAACCAGGTGGGCGCGTCGGTGGCCGCGCTGGCGTTCCCGGTCATCGGGCCCGTGGGTGTGGTGGCTATCCGGCAGTGGATGGCCGGCGCCGTGCTGCTGGCGGTCGGGCGGCCTCGGCTGCGGAGTTTTACGGGGCGGCAGTGGCGGGTGGTGCTGGGGCTGGCGGCCGTGTTCGCGGTGATGAATGTGTCGCTGTACACGGCGATCGACCGGATCGGGCTCGGCCTGGCGGTGACGCTGGAGTTTCTCGGGCCGCTGGCGGTGGCGCTGCTGGGGTCGCGGCGGCTGCCCGACCTGTTGTGTGCGCTCGCGGCCGCGCCGGCGGTGGTGTTGTTGACGCGGCCTGAGGCGACGACGGACTACCTGGGTGTCGGGCTCGGGTTGCTGGCGGCCGTGTGCTGGGCCTGCTACATCCTGCTCAACCGGGTGGTCGGACGGGAGTTGCCGGGAGCAACGGGGTCGGCCGCGGCGGCCGGGGTGTCCGGGCTGGTCTATGTCCCGGTCGGCGTGGTCGTGCTGTGGCATCACCCGCCGACGCTCGCGGCCGCGGCGTACGCGTTGGTGGCGGGCGTGCTGTCGAGTGCCGTGCCGTTCCTCGTCGATCTGCTCACGCTCCGGCGGGTGCCGGCCCAGTTCTTCGGGGTGTTCATGAGCGTCAACCCGGTTCTCGCGGCCCTCGTCGGGCTCGTCGTGCTGAACCAGCACCTCGGGAGGCTCGACTGGCTGGCGATCGCCGTGATCGTGACCGCCAACGCGGTGGCGATCTCGTTCGGCGTACGGCGCGACGCGCCACATCACAGCCCGGTTCCAGTCGGCCGCTGCGATGTTGTTCACGGCGTGCCAGCCGGGGCGTTGACCCCGCGGTTCGGAAAGGTGTCCGCGGACGGGGAGCGACGATCTTCCCGCGCGACACAGTAAGGATCGGAATGCGCAAGGTGGCGGCCCTCGCGGCGGTAGTGACAATCGGCGCCGGCCTCTTGACGGCCTGCTCAGGTGGCGACTACTGCGGCGACCTGAAGAAGTATGCCGAGTCGGCGAAGAACCTCGACATCAAGGACTCCGACGCCGTCGGCAAGATGCTCGACCAGGCCAAGAGCGTGTCGAAGTCGGCTCCGGACGACCTGAAGGACGACTGGAAGACCGTCATCGACTACGCCGAGAAGGCGCAGGACGCCAAGGGTGACACGGCCAAGCTGACCGAGCTGGCCAAGAACGACGGCGAGAAGATCACGCCGGCCATGGAAGCGATCACCAAGCAGGCCAAGGACACCTGCAAGGTCGACCTCGACGCCTGATGCGGAAAGGACGGCGGCCGTCCCCGCCGTCCGGCTTCGTGGATGTGCTGCGGAAAGTATTCGTTTCGGATGGTTTGGTGACCGCCGGTAGCGTCGTGGCTGTGAAGCGCACACTCGCCCTCGCCCTGACCGTGATCGCCGGTGCCGCCACGTTGACCGCCTGCACCGATGAACAGGCCTACTGTGTGGATCTCGCCAAGTACGCCGCCGGTGCGGTGAACGTCGACCCGCAGAAGCCGGCCGACTACGTGAAGATCCTCGACGACGCAAAGAAGTTGCAGGACTCCGCGCCCGACGCCGTGAAGGACGACTGGGGCGTTGTGGTGGCGTTCGCCGAGAAGGCGCAGAAGGCGGGCTCGGACCGGGTCGAGCTGGCCAAGCTGAGCAAGGAGACCGGCGGCGTGATGACGGCGTACAAGGCCATCAGCAGCCACGCCAAAGACTCCTGCAAGGTCGACGTTCCCGCCCTGAACTGATCATACGATCGTTCCAATCCGCCACCTGGCCGCCGACTCCGCTCACCAGCGCCGGATCAGAGGCTGGACCCGTGTTAGGTTCCCTTGCGAAGCCATACAACGGGACAGGTGAGACGGTGCCACTTCCTTCTTTGACCCCGGAGCAGCGAGCGGCGGCTCTGGACAAGGCCGCGGCGGCGCGGCGTGAGCGAGCCGAGATCAAGAACCGGATCCGGCATTCGGGAGCGTCTCCGACGGAGGTGCTCCACGAGGGGCAGACGAACGACGTGATCGGCAAGATGCGGGTCAGCGCGCTGCTGCAGTGCATCCCCGGCGTCGGCAAGGTGCGCGCCCAGCAGATCATGGATCGGGCGGGGATCTCGGAGACGCGGCGGGTGCGCGGCCTCGGCTCGAACCAGATCGCCGCGCTCGAGCGCGAATTCGCCGAGTGAGCCAGACCGAAACCCTGACCGGCTCGTTGGACACTGGTGTGACGATGACCACGCACCCGAAGAACACGACGAACGAGCCGGCGACGGGAGGACCCGCGGCCGGCGGTGGGCGGCCCGCGCGGCTGACCGTGCTGGCCGGCCCGACGGCGGTCGGGAAGGGGACCGTCGCCGCGGACATCCGCGAGCGGTTCCCGGACATCTGGATCTCGGTGTCCGCGACGACCCGCAAACCCCGGCCGGCCGAGGTGCACGGTGTGCACTACCTGTTCGTGTCCGATGCCGAGTTCGACCGGATGATCGCCGACGGCGAGCTGCTCGAGTGGGCCGTCGTGCACAAGGCGGCCCGGTACGGGACGCCGAAGCGGCCGGTGCTCGACAAACTGGCCGAGGGCCGGCCGGCGCTGTTGGAGATCGACCTGCAGGGCGCCCGCCAGGTCCGCGAGACGATGCCGGAGGCGCAGTTCGTCTTCCTGGCCCCGCCGACCTGGGACGAGCTGGTCCGGCGTCTGGTCGGCCGCGGCACCGAAACGGTCGAGGAGCGCGAGCGCCGGCTGGAGACCGCGACCCTCGAACTGGCCTCCGAGAAGGAGTTCGACGTGACGATCGTGAACGCGTCGGTTCGGGAAGCCGCCGATCAGTTGGTAAAGTTGATTCGATCACCCAAAATCTCTGAAAAGAGCTGACACTTGTCTGGCAACCAGCCCGTCGCCATCGGCATCACCTCGCCGCCGATCGACGACCTGCTCACCCACACCGACTCCAAGTACAAGCTCGTGCTGTACTCGGCCAAGCGGGCGCGGCAGATCAACGCCTACTACTCCCAGCTCGGCGAGGGCCTGCTGGAGTACGTCGGGCCGCTGGTCGAGACGCACGTGCAGGAGAAGCCGCTGTCGATCGCGATGCGCGAGATCAACGAGGGCGTGCTGACCTGCACCGACATCGACCCGGAGGCCGAGGCGGAAGCCGCCGCGGCGGAGAAGTCCGAGTAGTCCTGACCCGGCGACCGGGAAACGGAGTCCACGGAGATGTCCGCAACCGGTGAAACCCCCGGAGCCGCAACCGGCCCGGGGGCTGTCGTCGTGCCCAGGACCCGGCCGAATGTGGTGCTCGGGGTCGGTGGCGGGATCGCGGCGTACAAGGTCTGTGATCTGCTCCGGCGGCTGACCGAGTCCGGCCACAGTGTGCGGGTGGTGCCGACGGCGGCCGCGCTGGAGTTCGTCGGCGCGGCGACCTGGGCGGCGCTGTCCGGGCAGCCGGTGACGGCCGACCCGTTCGACAACGTCGAAGAGGTCCCGCACGTCCGGATCGGCAAGGCGGCCGAGCTCGTCGTGGTCGCCCCCGCGACGGCCAACCTGATCGCCAAGGCCGCCCACGGCCTGGCCGACGACCTGCTCACCAACACGCTGCTCACCGCCCGCTGCCCGATCCTGTTCGCGGCCGCGATGCACACCGAGATGTGGGAGCACCCGGCCACCCAGGCCAACGTCGCGACCCTGCGGTCCCGCGGCATCACCGTCCTCGATCCCGCCGTCGGCCGCCTGACCGGCGCCGACACCGGGCGCGGCCGGCTGCCTGAGCCGTCCGAGATCTTCGCGATCAGTCAGTTGATGCTCGCCGACGAGGCCGCCCGTGCGGCCGGTCAGTCGGTCGCCGATCTGACCGGCAAGCACGTCCTGATCAGCGCCGGCGGCACACGCGAACACCTCGACCCGGTCCGGTACCTCGGCAACTCGAGCTCCGGCAAGCAGGGCTACGCGCTCGCCCGGATCGCGGCCGCCCGGGGCGCCAAGGTCACGCTGGTCGCGGCCAACTCCGAGCTGCCCGACCCGGCCGGCGTCCAGGTCGTCCCGGTGACCAGCACCCGGAACCTGTACGACGAGATCACCGGCCGCGCGGGTGACGCGGACGCGATCGTGATGGCGGCGGCCCCGGCCGACTTCCGCCCGGCCGACGTCGCCGAGCACAAGATCAAGAAGACCGCCGACGGCTCGGTCCCGGCGGTCAACCTGGTGCAGAACCCGGACATCCTGCAGACGATCTCGCACGACCGCGCCCGCGCCGACCAGGTGATCGTCGGCTTCGCGGCGGAGACCGGCGACGCGGAGCACAGCGTGATGGAGCTGGGCCGCGCCAAGCTCGAGCGCAAGGGCTGCGATCTGCTCGTCGTGAACGACGTCTCCGGCGGCAAGGTCTTCGGCAGCGATCTCAACGAGGCCGTCATCCTCGACCGCGACGGCAACGCACTCCCGGTGCCGTCGGGCTCGAAGGACGCGCTGGCCGGCGTGATCTGGAATCTGGTCGCCGCACATTGGCACTAAGCGGTCAGGATCTGTCCTCTTTGACCTCTAGCGTCGGAGCCATGGAAATCACCTGGCAGGCCGTCGTCGCCCAGCGGATGCGGCGCCACTACCTCACCGAGCCCGCTGCGACACCGGTTGACGCCGTGCGCGCGATGTCTGGGGCGCACGCGCAGATCCTGGCGGCCGGGGAGCTGTCGGTGGCGCTGCGGGTCGCCGGAGCTACCCGGGAGAGCGTGCAGCGGGCCGACGGGCTGGTGAAGACGTTCGGACCACGCGGGACCGTGCACCTGCTGCCCCTCGAGGACCTGCCGTTGTGGACCGGCGCGCTGTCCGCGTTGCCGCGGGGTGCCCAGGCGCCTGAGGCGATGCGGATGACTCCCGGCCAGACTGCCGAGGTGATCACCGCGATCGGTGCTGCGCTCACGCACGATGACCTGACCGCCGACGAGCTCACGGTCGAAGTCGTACGGCGTACTGGCGCATGGGCCGGCGATCTCGTCATGCCGGCGTTCCAGGGCTACTGGCCGCGCTGGCGGCAGTCGATCTCGGACGCGGCGAATGCCGGTGTCCTCTGCTACGGCCCGATGCGCGGCCGCGTCACGACATACTCGAACCCGCACCGCATCAAGCCCTTCGAACCGCTGCCGGCCGAGAAGGCGCTCACCGAACTCCTGCACCGCTACCTGTACGCCTACGGACCGGCCACGCCGCAGCACTTCGCCCGCTGGCTGAAGACGACGCCGACGTTCGTCAGGCCGTACTTCGACGACCTCCCGCAGGCCGAGCTGGACGGGCAGACCGTCTGGCATGCGCCTGGCGACGAGTTCCCGGACGACCGGGCAGACGGCGTGCGGCTGCTGCCGTACTTCGACGCGTACGGCGTCGGCAGCTACCCGAGGGAACTGCTCTTCCCCGGCAAGGCCTTCACGAGGGCGACCGCGCGCGGCCAGGCCGGCAACTACCCGCTCGTGCTGATCGACGGCATCGTCGCCGGGGTCTGGCACCAGAAGAAGGCCGGCCGGACACTGCAGGTCACCGTCGAGATCCTCGGCAGCCTGAATCGCCGCCGGCGCACGCTGCTGGACGCCGAGGTGGACCGGTTGGCTGCGATCCTTGCCTGCACACCGTCGCTCACCCTGGGCGACGTGGCGGTCGGTCCGCACGCCTGAATCCGGACCGACTGTCCAATATATGGCCGCGAGTCTCGGATAGTGGTCGAATTCGGAGCGTCACCGGGACTCCGGGGAAAACTGCTGGCATACTTTCCGAGATGCATCGCCAACCGCCGGTGCATGGGGGGATCGTGCGGCCTCGGTCGCGCGGCACAAGAGGAATCCGAGGGAGAACTGTGGCGAGGCGCCTTTTCACGTCCGAGTCAGTGACCGAGGGTCACCCGGACAAGATCGCTGACCAGATCAGCGACTCCATCCTCGATGCCTTGCTGGCCGAGGACCCGAAGAGCCGTGTAGCGGTCGAGACCCTGATCACCACGGGTCTGGTCGTCGTCGCGGGCGAGGTCACCACGACGGCGTACGTCGACATCCCGGGGATCGTGCGTGCGCGCATCCTGGAGATCGGCTACGACTCGTCGCTGAAGGGTTTCGACGGCGCGTCCTGTGGGGTGCAGGTCGCCATCGGCAGCCAGTCGCCGGATATCGCGCAGGGCGTCGACACGGCGTACGAGACGCGGTCGGACGCCTCGAAGGACGAGCTGGACCTGCAGGGGGCAGGCGACCAGGGACTGATGTTCGGGTACGCGTCGGACGAGACGCCCGAGCTGATGCCGCTGCCGATCACGATCGCGCACCGGCTGTCCGAGCGGCTGTCCGAGGTCCGCAAGAACGGCACGCTGGCCTACCTGCGGCCGGACGGCAAGACCCAGGTCACGGTCGAGTACGACGGTGACAAGGCGGTCCGCATCGACACCGTGGTGGTGTCGAGCCAGCACGCGTCCGACATCAGCCTGGACTCGATGCTGACGCCGGACATCAAGAAGCACGTGGTCGACCCGGTGCTCGAGCAGTTCGACATCGACTCGGCCGGCTACAAGCTGCTGGTGAACCCGACCGGCCGGTTCGAGGTCGGCGGCCCGATGGGCGACGCCGGGCTGACCGGGCGGAAGATCATCATCGACACCTACGGCGGGATGGCGCGGCACGGTGGTGGCGCGTTCTCCGGCAAGGACCCGTCGAAGGTGGACCGGTCGGCGTCGTACGCGATGCGCTGGGTGGCGAAGAACATCGTCGCCGCCGGGCTCGCCGCGCGGGCCGAGTGCCAGGTCGCGTACGCGATCGGCAAGGCGGCGCCGGTCGGTTTCTACGTCGACACGTTCGGCACCGAGACCGTGCCGGTGGAGCAGATCACCGCGGCGGTCCGCGAGGTGTTCGACCTGCGGCCGGCCGCGATCATCCGCGACCTGGACCTGCTCCGGCCGATCTACGCCCAGACCGCCCGCAACGGCCACTTCGGCCGCACCGGCGAGGACTTCACCTGGGAGCGCACCGACCGCGTCGAGGCGCTGAAGGCAGCCGTCAACAAGTAGTTGTCCACAGGGGGACGGCAGTGCGCACCCGCACTGTCGTCCCACCGGACTAGCATTCCCCAGTGACATCGAACGGGGACTCACCGGAGCAGCTGACGCTGTTGCGGGACACCGTTCGCAAGTCCCGGACCAAGGAGCCGGCCGGGATCACGTCGACGCTCCCGGTGGTCCGGATCGCGGTCGACGTCTCGTTGCCGCATCTCGACCGGCCGTTCGACTACCTCGTTCCCGAGGATCTGGCCGCGGCGGCTCAACCCGGCGCGCGCGTGAAGGTCCGCTTCGCCGGCAAGGACCTGGACGGCTTCGTCCTGGAGCGCCTGCAATCGTCGGACCACGACGGCAAGCTGGCCAGGATCCGCAAGGTCGTCTCGCCCGAGCAGGTGCTGACGCCGGAGATCGCCGACCTGTGCCGCGCGGTCGCCGATCGGTACGCCGGAGTGTTCGCGGACGTCACCCGGTTGGCCGTCCCACCTCGGCACGCGAAGGTCGAGGGCGAGCCGCTGCGTTGCAACCAGCCCGCGCCGCCGCCGGTGTCCACCTCGCGTTCCGAGTGGTCGGCGTACCCGACCGGCTTCCTCGACGCGATCGCGCGGTCGGAATCACCGCGCGCGATCTGGACCGCCGTACCGGGGGCCGATTGGGCGCTCGCGTTCGCGCAGGCCGCAGCGGTGTGTGCGGCGTCCGGTCGGGGCGCGTTGCTGCTCGTGCCGGACGCGCGTGATCTCGAGCGGTTGGCATCGGCCTGTACGACGGTGCTCGGGGAGGCGGGGTTCGTCACGCTGTCCGCCGACCTCGGCCCGACGGCTCGCTACCGGGCCTTCCTCGCGGCGCTGCGCGGGTGTGCGCGGGTGGTGATCGGGACGCGGGCGGCCGCGTTCGCGCCGGTGGCGGAGCTCGGCCTGGTCGCGTTGTGGGACGACGGCGACGACTCGTACGCCGAGCCCCGGGCGCCGTACCCGCATGCGCGGGAAGTCTTGCTGCTCAGGGCTTTCCGGCAGAACTGTGCGGTGCTGCTCGGTGGGTTCGCGCGGACGGCGGAGGCGGCCGCGCTGGTGGAGTCGGGGTATGCCAACGAGCTGATCGCGGATCGGGCGGTGATCCGGACCGCGGCTCCGGCGGTGCACATCGCGGGGGAGTCGGACACGGACCTGGCCCGCGATCCGGCGGCTCGGGCGGCGCGGTTGCCGCATCGCGCTTTCGAGATCGCCCGTGAGGGGCTGCGGTCGGGGCCGGTGCTCGTGCAGGTGCCGCGGGCCGGGTATCTGCCGAGCCTGGTGTGTCAGACCTGCCGGGCGCCTTCGCGGTGCGCGACGTGCGGCGGGACATTGCGTCGTACCGGTGGATCCGGGCCGGCGAGTTGCAGCGTGTGCGGCCGGCCGGCGACGGATCATCGCTGCCCGGAGTGCGGCGACACCCGGATGCGCGCCGCGGTCGTCGGAGCTCGTCGTACGGCAGAGGAGTTGGGGCGCGCGTTTCCCGGCGTGGTCGTGCGTACGTCGGGGGGCGACAACGTGCTCGACGTCGTGTCGGACAGCCCGGCGTTGATCGTCAGCACCCCCGGAGCCGAGCCGGTCGCGGACGGCGGCTACAGCGCGGCGCTGCTGCTGGACACGTGGCTGATGCTCGCGCGTCCTGATCTGCGTGCGCCGGAGGAGGCGGTGCGGCGTTGGTTCAACGCGGCTGCCTTGGTGCGCCCGACGGGCACAGTCATCCTGGTCGGCGACCCGTCAGCTTTGCCTCTGCAGGCGGTCGTCCGCTGGAGTCCGGAGGGGTACGCGACTCGTGAGGTCGAGGAACGCCGGGCTGCTCGTCTTGCCCCGGCGGCGAAGTTGGCCGAATTGACCGGGCCGCCGGAGTCCGTCACTGACCTCATCGCTCGCCTCCGCGAGCTCCTGCCGACGACGACCGGGTTGGAGGTGCTGGGACCGGTCGACGTCGATGACGAGACCGTCCGAGCCGTCGTACGGACGCCTCGCGCCCACGGCCCGGCCTTGGTGCGTGCGCTGAAGGAAGGCCAGTCGGCCCGCAGCGCGAAGAAGAACCCGGGCTCCGTTCGAGTCCAGGTCGACCCGCCGAGTTTCGGTTAGGCCGTGGTGGCCAGGGCAGTCGACGCGGTCAGCAGTTGTGTGCCGAGAGCTGTGCGGTAGTAGAGCACGGCTCGGCCATCCCTTCGCGAGTCGACCACGCCGGCGTTGCGCAGGATGCTCAGATGCACGCTCAACGTCGGTGCGGACACCCCGAGTTGATGCGCCAGGTGCGTCGTCGACATCGGCAGATCCAGATGACTCACGATCGCGGCCCGCGTCCGCCCGACCAGATCCGCGAGCGGTGACTCGGTCGCGTCCTGCCGGTCCTCCCACAGCCGCCCCAGGCCGCGCGGCGGATACGTGATCGTCGGCACGTGCGGTGCCTCGGACACGGGGAGCGCCGCAGGCCAGGTGAACACGCACGGCACCAGCAACACCCCCTGGCCGGCCAGCGGTTCACCGTCGCAGGCGAACGGGCGATCGATCTCGATCCGATCGCCACTGAACCGCACCGAAGGATGCAGGTTGCGGAACAACCGCTCGATCCCGCCGCTGGCCAACTCGTCCAGCCGGAACGCCAGATCCTCCTGCAGCAGTGAGCGCATCCGGCGCCAGTCCGGCTCGAGCGCGCGTCGCCAGTAGGTCTCCAGGGCCGACGTGATCAGGTCGAGGGCTTTTGCCGGATCGCCGATCAGGTCCGGCAAGAGCGGGTGCGGGTTGTGCCGGTGCAGCCTGCCGATCTCGTTCACGACCAGGTCGTGCGGCGTTGCCGCGATCGCCGCGAGACCGGACTCCAGGCTGGTCGAGCGCCGCGGCGGAGCCGGCGTGATGAAGTCCGGGATGTAGCCGAAGGACGGGATGAGGGCCTTCAGCAACGTCAGGTCCGGGCCCTCGATGATCGGCCGGACCTTCTGCAGCCACGGGCCGTGCACGCTGCGCGCGGTGTTGTTGCTGAGCGCCCGCACACTGGTGACGGCCTCCCACACGGGCGACAGCGCGAACCGGATCCGCCCGACGTCCTCAGCGTTCAGCCTGATCGTGATCACGGGATCACTCTAGCTGATTAGTTCTGTGCCTAATCGTCGACACCAGTCAGGTGGGCTACGAGAGTTGTGCCCATGACGACTGCCGCTGTTGTCGAAGCCCCCGCTCCGACTGCTCTGCCCAGGGCCTTCTGGGCGCTGTGGGTGTGCCAACTGGTCAACCGGCTCGGCAGCTTCGTGCAGCCGTTCCTGGTCCTCTACCTCACCCACGACCGTCACCTCTCCGCCGGTACGGCGGGTGCCGTGGCGGCCGCGGTCGGTGCCGGGACTGTGGCCGCGCAGCTCGCCGGCGGCTGGCTGGCCGACCGGGTCGGCCGCCGGCTGACCATGCTGATCTGCTTCTTCGGCACCGCCGCGGCGCTGATCCTGCTCGGCTCGGCCCGGGCGATGGTGATGATCTGGGTGGCCGCGTTCCTGGTCGGTCTGCTCGGTGACCTGTTCCGGCCGGCGGTGCAGGCGACGGTGGCCGACATGCTCCAGCCGGGCGAACGGGTCCGCGCGTACGGACTGCTGTTCTGGGCGATCAACCTCGGGTTCTCGGTCTCCACCGTGAGTGCGGGGGTGCTGGCGTCGATCGGTTACGGCCTGCTGTTCTGGCTGAACGCCGGTACCTCGGTGATCGCGGGCGTGGTGATCTGGGCGATGGTGCCGGAGAGCCGCCCGGTGCTGGACGAGGACGCGCCTCGTCGGCCGCTGTTGGCGGTGGCTCTGCGCGACCACGTGTTCCTGCTGATGATCCTGATCCAGATCGGGTACGCGACGATTTACTTCCAGGGGTACTCGACGCTGCCGCTGGCGATGGCGGCCGACGGTCTGCCGTCGCAGACCTACGGACTGGTGATCGCGCTCAACGGTGTCGTGATCGTGCTGATCCAGCCCTTCCTCGGCAAGTGGCTGGTGAAGCTGGACCGGCCGAAGCTGCTCTCCGCGTCGATGCTGGTGGTCGGTCTCGGGTTCGGGCTGGGCGCGGTCGTGCACAGTTGGTGGGGCTACGGGCTGTCGGTCGTGGTGTGGACGATCGGCGAGATCGGGTTCGCCGCGGTGATCGGCGCGGTGTTCGCCGATCTCGCTCCGGTCGACCTGCGCGGGCGCTACATGGGCCTGTCCGGGATGGCCTTCGGCGTCGGCACGGTGGTCGGGCCGCTGGCCGGGACCAACGCTCTCGAGCACCTCGGCCCGACCGTGACCTGGATCGGCTGTGCCCTGCTCGGCGTGGTGATCTTCCTCGGGCAGTACTCGCTGGCTCCCGCGTTGCACGCCCGGGCCGCGGCGAACGCGGCGACCGCATGACCTTGGAGTCGGCTGCCCCCTTCACACCCGGTCTCGTAGGGTTGCGGGCATGACTGAGCGGACGATCGACGTGGTGGTGTTCGACATCGGTGGGGTCCTGCTGGACTGGAGCCCCACCTACCTGTACGCCGACCTGATTCCCGACGAGCAGGCGCGGACACATTTCCTGACCAACGTGACCACCCCGGCCTGGAACCACAAACAGGACGAGGGTCGCCCCTGGGCCGAGGCGATCGAGGAGCTCACCAGCCTGCATCCCGAGCACTCCGAGTGGATCGAGGCCTACGACACGGGCTGGCTGAAGATGGTCAAGGGCGTGTTCGAGGACACCGCCGCAGTTCTCACCGACCTGCGGGCTCTCGGCATCCCGACGTACGCGCTGACCAACTTCTCCGGCGAGAAGTGGGAGGTCGCGAAGGACGCGTTCCCGATCCTCACCCACTTCGACGGCGAGGTCGTCTCGGGCGTGGAGCAGACCGTCAAGCCGTACGAGAAGATCTACCGCATCCTGATCGATCGCTACGGTCTCGACCCCGCGCGAACCTTCTATACCGACGACATGCAGTACAACGTGGACGGCGCCCGTACGGTCGGCCTCGATGCCGAACTCTTCACCGGCGCCGCCGAACTGCGCACGCAGCTCCGCAGCCGCGGCCTCTCCGTGTAGCTACAGTGGAACGGTGAGCATTCGGCCCGAAGACCGCTCGTCCCTGGTCAGGCATACCGACCGGGACACGGCCGTCCATCGCGTGCAGGAGGCCTACACCGAGGGGTACATCTCGTACGAGGAGATGGACCGGCGCCTCCACCAGGTGCTCACCGCCACGACCCGCCACGAGATCGCGTCGGCGCTGGCCTCGCTGCCGGCGGAGGACCCTGGCACCACGTCCACGATCTCCGCGGCGGCCGGCCGGATCCAGCGGCGTGGCGAGTGGCGCGTGCCCAGAACCCTCAAGGTTCAGTCCGCCTTCGGCCGGGTGCAGCTGGACCTGTCCCGGGCGGTCTTCGAGCACCGGGTCGTCGACCTCGAGCTGCACCTCGGCACCGGCGGCGCCAAGATCACCGTGCCGCGCGACGCGATCGTCGATCTCGAAGGTCTGCGCACCGGGTGGAAGGACTCGCACTACACGCCGCGGCGGCAGCCCCGCCCGGGCGGACCGACGATCCGGATCTCCGGGGTGATGGGGTTCGGACGGTTGAGGATCCGCCACGCGTGGCGCTGAGAGCTGCCCTCAGGCGACGGCTGCCGCGATGGTTTCCGTGTACGCCGGTGAGTTCGAGAGGTACGCCGCCTCGACGTACGCCGTGCCGTCCTGGCAGGTGAGGGGAGTGAGCGCGGCACCGGCGGGACTGGTGTAGATGCGCTGGGGCTGGGCGAGGCCGGGGCGCCAGCGGTTGATCTGGTAGGCCTCGGTGCCGGCGGTGACGGTGCGCGTCTCCCAGAGGATCCAGTTGCCGCAGGCAAGGATCGTGTCGGTGACGACGATGCCGAGGGAACGGGCGGGGGAGTCGCCGGTCGGGCGGACGTACGCCTTGCTCTGGTACTGGTCCGGGTCGGACGCGGCAACCTCCGACCAGACGGTCGCGCCGCGCAGCGAGGCGCCGCTCCACTGGATACAGTTCGTTGCCGCTGGCACCGGTTGGGCGGAGCCGGCGGTGAGCGATGCGGTGAGGAGGCGTTTGCAGCGGCGCGCGGTCTCGGGGGCGGTGATCTCGCTGAAGGTGACGGTGTCGGCCGACACAACCGGATCGGCGATGTAGCCGGGAGCGGCGACGCAGGTGACGGTGCGCGACTTGAGGGTCGCCAGGTCGGCGACTATGAGGCAGGAGCGGTTCTTCGCGTCGGTGGAGGAGTAGGCGAAGGTGCCGTCGTACGCACCGATCTCGGGCTCGGAGATCTGGGGGAGTCCGGTCAGGGCGGCCGGGCGGCCGGTGGTGAGGTCGTAGCGGAAGAGCTTGATCTGCGGGTCGGGTCCGTCGGAGCGGATGTCTTCGATGAGCGCCCAGTGATCGTCGATCACGACGGGGGACTGCGCGACGAACCCGGCCGCGGGGGTGTGCCGGACCACGACCTTGTTGGTGGTCCGGTCCGCGACGGTTGTCGTGCCGGCCTCGTCGCTGCCGCGGGTGACGACGTACTTGCGCTGCTGGGTGACGAGATGCTGCCCGTCCACCGGTTGCCGCAGCACCTTGGCCCAGGCCGGGATCGCCGTACCGGAATCGGTCGGCGGCGCCGGGGTCGGCGGCTCACCCGTCGGTGTGCTGGTGGGGCTCGCTTCCTTCGACGGTGACGAGCAGCCGGCCAGGAGCAGGACGAAGAGGGTGCCTACGGCAACGGTGGTACGGCGCATCAGAGCCCGATGTTCTGGAAGGAGTTGGCCAGGGTGGCATTGAAGAGGGCAGTGGCCGGGACGTTCTTCGGACCGTCGGTCACGTTGCCGCGGCTGTTGAAGCGGCGTTCGTTGAACACTTCGTAGATGCCGATCGTGCCCTTGGCCCGGTCATAGCCGCGGCCGACCTGGTAGTGGCCGCTGTGGTTGAAGGCGAGGTACGGGAAGTACCGCTTCAGCAATTGCACGTGCTCGATCACCGGCGCCTTGTAGACGCCCAGATGCTTCTGGTGGACGGTGAAGAAGGTCTGCGCGTTCCAGTGCGACACGCTCTGCACGATGTAGGCGCCGGCCGGCTTGTCCCAGTTGGTCTTCAGGTTGGTCTGCTGGACCATCGCGGAGATCGCCGTCCCGGACGTGGTCGAGCCGAGATCCTTGGCCCACGACGCCTGGGTGTCCTTCTGGTTGTCGTCCGCCCAGTCGATCGACTGGAACGTGGCCGGACCACACCAGTACCCCTTCTCCTGCGAGGTCTGGAACCCCTTCATGATGTACGCCGAAGCCGGCAGCTTCACCGGAGCGGCCGGCGGATTCACCGGCGTGGGGGCCGGCGTCGGCGTCCCCTGCGTGGGCGTCGTCCGGGTCGGCGTAGCAGCCGACGTCTGCCCAACCGGAGTCGGCTGAGGCGTCCCCGGACTGACCGGCGTCGGCTGAGCGGTCGCGTCACCCGCCGGCTCCCCGCTCTCCGTAGGTGCAGCGGACTCAGCGAGCAGGCGCAGTTCTCGTGCCTTGGCTCGTCCGTCCCAGGCCGCCTGCATCTCGTCGAGTTCGGCGTTCACGCGGGTGCTCTTCGGCATCGCCGCACGTTCCGCCACGAAGGCGGCAGGCGTGAGATCGCCCGTGGGGATGTCCTGCTCGACCCCCAGCTCGCCGTCGGCATGCCGCTCCGGCGGGCTGAGCGTCGCCCGCAGTTGAGCCCCGGTCGGCACCTGGTCGACGAACCCGAGCCCGAGACAGTAATCCTCGGTCTCGAGCTTGAAGCACCGCAGCATCGACGCCGCCTGCGCGGACGTGTCCGCAGACCGCACCTGCAGCTCACCCGGCGACGTCTCGGTCACCTGCTTCACCACTTCGCTCCACGACCGCGCCGCCGGCTGCTCAGGCATCGGCCGGCTGGGGGCAGTCGTGGGGGTGGCGGTAGGACTCGGGACAGGCTCGGCCGGCGGAGCCACGCCGGCCGGCTCAGGATCGCGAGGCTGATAGGCGGCGGCTGTGAGGGGTGCCTGTGCAAGCAGTGCACCCAGGAGGATCAGAGTTGCCCCCCGTGCTGCTGTGGGCATTGGGTCTCCCGTTGGGCGTGTGACGGCAGTGACTGTAGGTACGCCTGAGACCACAGTACGTGCTTGTGGCAACAATGTGGAGAGGCCCTGCCCCCGGACCGCCGCCCGCGGCCAACTAGACTTGGCCGGTCCAGGTCCGTGGAACGCTGTGGAGATTCTGTGTCGGTCCAACCCATCCGCCTGTTCGGCGACCCCGTCCTGACCACGAAGGCCGAGCCGGTCGTCGACTTCGATGCCGAGCTCCGCCGCCTGGTCGCGGATCTCACCGACACCATGCAGGCTGCGCCCGGCTCCGGCCTGGCCGCGCCGCAGATCGGGGTCGGGCTGCGCGTGTTCACGTACCACGTGGAAGGCGAGCTCGGGCACCTGATCAACCCGGAGCTGACGCTGTCGGCCGACGAGCAGTTCGGCCCGGAGGGCTGCCTCTCGATCCCCGGCCTGACGTTCGACTGCCGCCGGGCGCTCTCGGTGATCGCCAAGGGCTTCAACATGTACGGCGACCCGATCGTGATCGAGGGTTCCGAGCTCCTGGCCCGCGCCATCCAGCACGAGACCGACCACCTCGACGGCATCCTGTTCGTCGACCGGCTCGACACCGACACCCGCAAGCAGGCGATGAAGGCGATCCGCGAGGCCGACTGGTCCGGTCTCGCCGGCCCACCACAGCTCAAGGTCTCGCCGCACCCGACGAACGGATTCGGCCTGTGAGAGTCGTCTTTGCCGGTACGCCGGAGCCCGCCGTCACTGCCCTCAAGGCGATCGTTGCCAGCCGCCACGAACTCGTCGGCGTGGTCACGCGTCCCGACGCACCGGCGGGCCGCGGCCGCAAGCTGGTCGCCTCGCCGGTGGCGCAGTACGCCGAGGAGCTCGGTGGGATCGAGATCCTCAAGCCGGTGAAGCCCAGGGATCCCGACTTCCTGGCGCGGCTGGCCGAGATCGTGCCGGACTGCTGCCCGGTCGTCGCGTACGGCGGCCTGTTGCCGCAGGCGGCCCTGGACATCCCGCGGCACGGCTGGATCAACCTGCACTTCTCGGTGCTGCCCGCCTGGCGTGGCGCCGCGCCGGTGCAGCACGCGATCATTGCCGGGGACGACGTGACCGGGGCCAGCACGTTCCAGATCGTGAAGGCGCTCGACGCCGGCCCGGTCTACGGCGTACTCACCGAGCCGATCGGTCCTTCGGACACCTCGGGTGACCTGCTGAACCGGCTCGCGGTGTCCGGCGCGAAGCTCCTGGTGGACACGCTGGACGGGGTCGAGGCCGGCGTACTGGAGGCTCGCGAGCAACCGGCCGACGGCGTGACGCTGGCGCCGAAGATCACGGTCGAGGACGCCGAGCTGGATCTGGCCGCGCCGGCGCAGCGGGTGGATCGTCTGGTGCGTGGGTGCAACCCAGCGCCGGGGGCGTGGACGATGTTCCGAGGCGAGCGCTTGAAGGTTCTCGCCGTACGGCTGACCGACGAGGAACTGAAGCCTGGTGAGCTTCAGGCGACCAAGTCGAGCGTGAAGGCCGGCACCGGGAGTAAGGCGGTGGAGCTGGTGACGGTTCAGCCGCAGGGCAAGAAGCCGATGGCCGCCGCCGACTGGGCTCGCGGTGTCCGCCTCACCGACGAGGATCGGCTGGGACCGTCCACGTGAGCGAGCGTAGCGAGCGAACAATGTGTAGAGCAGTGTTGTCGCTCACGCCGGAACCGAGCGCCAGCGAGGTGGAGGCGTGAGTGACCGGTCGCCGCGCAATCGGACGCCGCAGCGCCGCCCGGACCGGGTGCGCCGGGTCGCGTACCAGGTCATCCGGCAGGTGAACGGCGAGGCCGGCTACGCGAACCTCGTCCTCAACAAGGCTCTGCGTGAGTCGCGCCTCGGCGGTCGCGACGCCGCGTTCTGCACCGAGCTGGTGCACGGGACGCTCCGCTGGCAAGGCACGTACGACGCCTTCCTCGCGCGCAGCGTGTCCCGCCCACTCGAGGACCTCGACCCCGAACTCCTCGACCTCCTCCGCCTCGGCAGCCACCAGCTCCTCCGGATGCGCGTCGACTCGTACGCTGCCGTCTCCGAGATGGTCACGCTCACCCGGGCCGAGATCGGCCAGAAACGCAGCGGCCTGGTCAACGCCGTCCTCCGCAAGATCAGCCAACGCACTCTCGACCAGTGGATCGCCGCGGTGGCGCCGCCGGCCGCCGAGGATGCCTACGGCTACCTGGCGATCGCCAAAGCGCACCCCCGCTGGGTGATTGAGGCCTTCGCCCAGGCACTGGGTGACGGCAGCGGGCTGGAGCGGTTGCTTGATGCGGACAACGAGCCGCCTCGGGTGACGCTGGTGGCTCGGCCGGGGCTGGCCGAGGTGGATGAGTTGGTCGCGGCTGGAGCGACCGCGGGGAAGTGGTCGCCGTATGCGGCCGTGCTGCAGGGCGGTGGCGATCCCGGGCGGATCGACGCGGTTGCCACCGGTCGGGCCGGCGTGCAGGACGAAGGATCGCAGCTCGTCGCGCTCGCCCTGGCCGCGGCTCCGATCGAAGCATCGGACAGCAAGTGGTTGGACCTCTGCGCGGGACCGGGCGGCAAGTCGGCGCTGCTCGCAGCGCTCGTGCAACAGCGTGACGGCGAACTGACCGCGGTCGAGCCGCTCAAGCATCGGGCCGAGCTGGTCCGGGCCAACCTGCGGGCGATTCCCGGCGAACACAAGGTTCTCGTCGGAGACGGGACCAAGCCGACGTGGCCGGCCGGATCCTTCGACCGGGTGCTGGCCGATGTGCCGTGCACCGGCCTGGGAGCGCTCCGGCGTCGCCCGGAAGCCCGCTGGCGCCGTACGTCGGACGACGTGAAGGAACTGCGGCCGCTCCAGGAGGACCTCCTGGACTCGGCGATCACCTCGGCGCGCCCCGGCGGCGTGGTCGCGTACGTCACCTGCTCACCGCACCCCGACGAGACCCGCGCCGTGGTCGACGCCGTACTGCGCAAACGGGACGACGCGACCCTTGAGGACGCGCGCCCGCTGTTCCCCGGCGTACCGGACCTCGGCGACGGTCCCGACGTGCAGTTGTGGCCGCATCTCCACGGCACCGACGCGATGTACCTGGCACTGATCCGCCGGTCGTAGAGTGGACCGGTGTCAGGCGCAATCCGGCGAACGGTCATGATGGTGACGTGACAATGACCGCGACCCGCCCGCCGGACTCGACCCGTCAGCACCACCTGATCGGGCTCACCGCCGCCTTCGGCATCGGCATGCTGGTCGCTGTCCAGTCCCGGATCAACGGCGGACTCGGCAACGTCCTCGGTGACGGCGTCGCGGCCGCGACGATCTCGTTCGCCACCGGCCTGCTGATCCTGCTGATCGGCACGGCGGTGATCCCCGCCGTACGACGCTCTCTCGGTGCAGTCTGGCGAGCGATCCGCAAGCCGAGCCGCGGGTACGGTGGTCTGCGCTGGTGGCAGTGCCTCGGGGGACTCGCCGGCGCGTACCTGGTCGCCACCCAATCGATCACCGTCTCCGTCATCGGCGTCGCGGTCTTCACCGTGGCGGTCGTCGCGGGTCAAGCGGTCAGCAGTCTGATCGTCGACCGCCTCGGCTTCGGCCCGGCCGGCCCGCAGCCGTTCACCACGCTGCGCGTCGTCGGCGCGGTCATCGCACTGCTGGCCGTCGTACTCGCGGTGTCGGACCAGTTGAGTCACCCCGACGGCCTGCTGCTCGCCGTACTGCCCGCGCTCGGCGGCGTCGGTACCGCGGTCCAGCAGGCGATCAACGGACGCGTCGCGCGCACCGCTTCACCGGACGCGTACGGCGCGGTCGCGGCCGGCGTGGTCAACTTCGGGGTCGGGTTCGTCGCGCTGCTGATCGTCTTCGGAGCCGACCTCGCGCTGCGGGGTGCGCCGCATCACCTGCCGAGCAACCCGTGGCTGTACCTCGGTGGCGCGTGCGGTGTGATCTTCATCAGCGCGGCGGCGGCCGTGGTTCGGGTGGTCGGCGTGTTCGTGCTCGGCCTCGGGACCATCGCCGGTCAGTTGATCGCGAGCCTGTTCATCGACCTGTTCCTCCCGGCCGCGGACAAGGCGGTCACGTTCCCGGTCGTCGGCGGGACCGTGCTGGCCCTCGCCGCCGTGGTGATCGCCGCCGTCCCCAACCTCCGCCGCGGCTGACCCCGGCCGGAGGCGCTCAGGTCGTCGCCGGCGCCTCGGCCGCGACGGTCGGCGTCCGCCGCGGCGAACGCAGCAACCCTTGCGAGACCGCGACCCCGAGCAGCACCACCAGTCCGCCGACCGGCTGGTACCAGGTGATGTGCTCGTGCAGCACGAGCACGCCGACCACGATCGAGAAGACCGGCATCAGGTAGGTCACCATCGACGACCGGCTGGCCCCGATCAGCCGGATGTTCCGCAGGCTGAGCACGAACGCGAGCCCACTGCCGAGCGCACCTAGCGCGACCACACTGAGCACAACCTCGATCGACAGCGACCACGGGGCCGGCGGCGCCTGCCGGGTGACGATCGGCGCCACGATCGCGAGCTGGACCGTTGCGCACAGCAGCAAGCTCGCCGACAGCGCGGTGCCGGACAACGTGGTCCCGGCGATGAACCGCTTCTGGTAAGGAATCGCCAACCCGTAGAAGACCGCGGCGAGCATGCACAAGGCCTGCCCGGTCAGATCCGCCCCGGCGTCGACGTGCCAAGCGCCGAGTACGACGAGCATCCCCGCGAACCCGATGATCAGCCCGAGCACCCGCTGCAGCGAGAACGTCTCGGTGCGGAAGATCAGCACGGCGATCGGCAGCACGATCAGGGGAGTGATCCCGTTCCAGATCCCCGCCAGGAGGGACGGAATGCGCTGCTCGCCGTACCCGAACAGCGTCCAGGGGATCGCGGAGCCGATCGCGCCGAGCACGAACGAGTGCAGCCACAGCCGCGGGTCGCGGGGTAACGACTCGCGTTTCACCGCCAGGATCACCAGCAGGACGACGGACCCCGCGATCACGCGGCCGAGCGCCAGGTAGAGCGGCGGAAGCTCGCGCACGCCGACCGAGATGAACAGGAAGCTGCAACCCCAGATGGCGGCCAGGGTCAGCATCGTCGGAAGCCAGGCCCGCACCGGGGCGGCCGTGTCAGTAGTCGTCACCGTGCTCACTCCTGACATCCTGCACTACCGCAGGGACATTCCGAATATTTTTATCCGGGATCGGGCAAGCCTGGTGAGAAATGGACAACGGATGGCAGCGGGCTTGGTCGCCGGGAGAGGATGGCGGCCATGGGTGCCTTCGAGGTCGTGTCCGTCCGTAAGCAGTTTCCTGCGCTCGACGAGGGCGCGGCGCATTTCGATGGTCCGGGTGGATCGCAGACCCCGCAGGTGGTCGCCGATGCGGTGGCCCGGACCCTGACGTCGGCGCTGGCGAACCGCGGCCGGCTCACGACTGCCGACCGCCGGGCCGACGAGATCGTCATCGGGGCGCGGGAGGCGACGGCCGATCTGCTCGGCACTCAGGCGAGTGGCACCGTCTTCGGCCGCAGCATGACTCAGCTGACGTACGACTTCTCCCGCACGCTCGCCAAGACCTGGTCCGAGGGCGACGAGGTCGTCGTGACCCGCCTCGACCACGACGCCAACGTCCGCCCGTGGGTGCAGGCCGCCGAGGCCGTCGGCGCGACCGTGAAATGGCTCGGCTTCGACCCCGCGACCTCCGAGCTGGACGACATCGCGCCGCTCCTGACCGACCGGACTCGCCTGGTCGCCGTCACCGGCGCATCCAACCTGCTCGGCACCCGTCCGGACGTCGCCCGGATCGCCGATCAGGTCCACGCGGCCGGTGCGCTGATCTACGTCGACGGGGTGCACCTGACCGCGCACGCCCGGGTCGATGCGACGTACGCCGACTTCTACGTCTGCTCGCCGTACAAGTTCTTCGGGCCGCACCTCGGGGTGCTGACCGCCAAGCCCGAGCTGCTGGCGACGCTTCGGCCGGACAAGCTGCTCCCGTCGTCGGACGCCGTACCCGAGCGCTTCGAGTTCGGCACGCTCCCGTACGAGCTGCTGGCCGGCACAACCGCGGCCGTCGACTTCATTGCCGGTCTCGGCGGGACTGGAGCCACCCGACGAGACCGTGTGCTCAACTCACTGCAGCTGGTCGAGGAGCACGAGGACGGCCTGCGTGAGGATCTCGAGTCACGGCTGGCCGCCATCCCGGGCGTCACCCTCTACGGCCATGCGGCTCGCCGTACGCCGACCCTGCTCTTCACCGTCGAGGGCTATCCGCCGGCCGCCGTGGCCGAGCATCTGGCCGCCGCCGGGGTGAACGCTCCGGCCGGATCGTTCTACGCCTACGAGGCCGCCCGCCACCTGGGCCTGGGCGCTGCCGGAGCCGTCCGCGCCGGTCTCGCGCCCTACTCCGACCAGTCCGACATCGACCGTCTCGTCGCGGCGGTGGAGCGCCTTGACGGTTCTTCTGACCATTAACTAAAGTCTGTGGGGAAATTCGCCGCCGAGGGAGTCAGGTGAGAGAACCGAGCGCTGTTTTCGTCCAGGCGGGCCTCTCGGACGGGCTGACCACCACGGTCCGGACCGGCGCGACCTGGTCGGCCGACGGCATCGACGTCAGCTGGTCGGACGGCGCCATCGAGGTCACCGGGCCGACCGTCTCGCGCGTCGCGCTCCGCTGGTCCGAACGGCTCCCCGCCGACGTGCTGATCCTCGGCGACGCCTGGGAACGCTCGTACGGCGACCTGCAGTGGCGTCACCAGCAACCCGAGCGACTGCTGCCGTGGTACTTCCTCACCCACGACCCGCAGACCGGTACGACGACCGGCGCAGGCGTCGACGTGCAGCCGAACGCCTTCTGCTCGTGGACCGTCGACGCCGACGGCTTCACGCTCTGGCTCGATCTCCGCAACGGCGGCGGTCCGACCGAGCTGAACGGACGTACGCTGGCCGCAGCGACTGTCCGTCGGTTCGAGGACGCCGGCTCGCCCTGGCTGACGCTGCACGCAGCGGTCGCCACCATGAGCACCCGGCTACCGGCGCGACCTGAGCCCGCGCCGGTGGTCGGGGCGAACAACTGGTACTACGCGTACGGCGAGAACTTCGACCAGAAAGCAGTAGAGGTCGACGCCGAGACGATCATGGAGCTCGCCGACGGTCACCCGGTCAAGCCGTTCAGCGTCGTCGACGACGGCTGGTACCCAGGCGGCATGGCGTCGGGCGGTCCGTGGGACGTGGGGACGCCGGGAGTCTTCGACGACATGGCAGGCACGGCCGCGGCGATCACGGCGATCGGCGCCCGCCCGGGGCTGTGGTTCCGCCCGCTGCTGGTTCGCGAGGCCGGTCCGTGGGGTCGCCCCGGGCCGCACGACAAACCCGGTCGCGCGCTCGATCCGTCGTACCCGGAGGTGCTCGACCTGGTCCGCGCCGATCTGCGGCGGTTCAAGGACTGGGGCTTCGAGCTGGTGAAGCACGACTTCAGCACGTACGACGTGTTCGGCCGGTTCGGGCCCGCGATGGGATCGCGACTGACGAGCAGCGGCTGGCAGTTGCATGATCCGTCCCGGACGACGGCGGAGATCGTGCTCGCGTTCTATCGCGAGATCCGGGCGGCCGCGGACGACGTCGTACTGATCGGCTGCAACACCGTCGGACACCTCGCGGCCGGGTTGGTCGACGTGCAGCGGACCGGTGACGACACGTCCGGACGGGACTGGGAGCGGACCCGCAAGATGGGCGTCAACACGCTCGCGTTCCGGTTGCCGCAGCACAACCGCTTCTTCGCCGTCGACGCCGACTGCGTCCCGTGTACGCCGCAGACGCCGTGGGAGCTGAACCAGCGGTTCCTGGATCTGGTCGCACGGTCGGGTACGGCGCTGTTCGTGTCGATCGATCCACAAGCCCGCACCGAGCAGTCGGACCGCGCGCTGAGCGACGGTATACGGTTGGCGCTCAGTGGTGGTGACGCGTCCGGGATCGAGCCGCTGGACTGGCTGACGAACACGACCCCGAACTCCTGGCGCTCGGGCGCCGAGACGATCCAGTACGACTGGTCACGTCCGTGGGGTGCGGACCCGATCTCCGACTAATGGGGGAGTTGTGACTGTACGCCGGGGCACGAACCTGGATCGTGTCGGCGGTTTCAACGATGCTGTCGTGCTCGATGCGATCCGCCGGAGCGAGCAGCTGAGCCGGGTCGAGCTCGCCGAGGTCACCGGCCTGTCCGGTCAGGCGATCTCCAACATCGCCCGCCGCCTCCTCGAGGCCGGTCTCGTCCGCGAAGCCGGCCGTCAGCGCAGCGCGGGCCTGGGCAAGCCGCGCACTCTGCTCGAGCTCGAACCCACCGGCCAGTACGCCGTCGGCGTACACCTCGACCCCGCCGTCGTGACCGTGGTCCTGCTCGACCTCACCGGCGATGTCGTCGCCCGCCGGCGGGTGGACACGCCGTACGCCGACGATCCCGACGTACTGATCGCCGGAATCGCTGCGACGATCGAGGACGTCACGACGCTCGCCGCCGCGCCACGGGATCGCGTGGTGGGTGTCGGAATCGCCGCACCGGGGCCGATCGATGCCGAGCGTGGTTTCGTGGTCGACCCACCCAACCTGGCGGCCTGGCATCTGGTCCCGATCCGGGACGAGCTCCGGGAGCGGACCGGGCTGCCAGTGCTGCTCGACAAGGATGTGACCGCTGCGGCGTCGGCCGAGAAGTGGGCCGGCGGAGGCGGGAGCTTCGTGTTCTTCTACTTGGGCACCGGCGTGGGTGCCGGCCTGGTGATCGGTGACGAGGTGGTCCGCGGTTCGTCCAGCAACGTGGGCGAGATCGGTCACGTCATCGTCGATCCGGACGGGCCGGTCTGCTACTGCGGGCGGCGCGGCTGCGTCGGCGAGGCGAGTCAGCCGCGGTACCTGGTGCAGCAGGCCGTCCGGGCCGGGGTGCTTGCCTCAGGCATCGATCTGGACGACCGGCAGGCCGTGGACGTGGCGTTCGCCCGGCTGTGTTCGCTGGCCGCCGCGGATCCGGGGCCGGCCCGGGAGATCGTTGCCGCACTGGCGGTCCGGATCGCCAAGGTGGTCGAGGACATCGCGAACCTGCTCGACCTGGAGCGGGTGGTGTTCGGCGGCCCGCACTGGGAGCGGCTCGCGCCCCTGTTCGGCGACGCGGTCCGGACCGCCTTGGACGGACGTTTCCTGGTCCGCTCCGTCCACCCCTTCGAAGTCGCCGGTACGGCGCTCGGCGTCGACGTCGGCGCGATCGGCGCGGCCAGCCTGGTCCTCGACCAGACCTTTTCGCCGAACCCCTCGGTACTGTTGCAGAGCCGCGAACTCGTGGCAGATAGGTGATGTGTTGATGATCGATCCCGAGGTCCTCGCCCGGGCTACCGCGGCGGTCCACCGGGCGACCGGCGACGCGACGATCGCGGAGATGTTCCGGCGCTCGATGGCCGAGAACCTGTCCGCCGTCGCCGAACGGCTGCCGGACGGGACGACGTTCGTGCTCACCGGCGACATCCCGGCGATGTGGTTGCGCGACTCCGCCGCCCAGCTCCGGCCGTACCTGCTGCTGTGCAAGGACGATCCGGGCCTGCAGGCGGTCCTGATCGGCGTCCTGCACCGGCAACTGGAGTACGTCGTCCTCGACCCGTACGCCAACGCGTTCAACCGCGAGGCGAACGGCGCCGGTCACACCACCGACGAGACCGAGATGTCGCCGTGGGTGTGGGAGCGCAAGTACGAGATCGACTCACTGTGTTTCCCGCTCGAGCTGGCGTACCGGCTCTGGCGGATCACCGGTCGGACCGACGTGATCGACGAGCGCTTCCGGGCCGCGGCCTCGGCGATCATCGACCTGTGGACCGTCGAGCAGGATCACGAGGAGAGGTCGCCGTACCGATTCCAGCGGGACGAGCCGGACATGCTGCCGTCGGACACGCTGGTCCGCGAAGGGCGGGGCCGGCTGACCCGGCCGACCGGGATGTCGTGGAGCGCGTTTCGGCCGAGTGACGACGCGACCGAGCTCGGGTTCAACGTGCCCGGCAACATGTTCGCGTCCGTCGTCCTTGGCTATCTGCAGGAGATCGCGGCTGAGGTGCTGAACGACGAGCCGCTGTCCGCGCGGGCCAAGGAACTCAAGGCCGACATCGACGACGGCATCGCCCGGCACGGCACGGTCGATCATCCGGAGCACGGCCACGTCTACGCCTACGAGGTCGACGGCGCCGGGGCGACGCTGCTGATGGACGACGCGAACATGCCGAGCCTGTTGGGCATCCCGTTGACCGGGTATGCCGCCGCCGACGACCCGATGTACGTCGCGACTCGCGGGCTGCTGCTGAGCCCGGAGAACCCGTACTACTACAGCGGTACGCAAGCTGCCGGCGTCGGCAGCCCGCACACACCGCCGAATCAGGTGTGGCCGATTGCCCTTGCTGTGCAGGGATTGACGAGCACGTCGGCGGAGGAGCGCCAGCGGTTGCTGGAGCTTCTGCGCGACACCACGGGCGGCACCGGTCTGATGCACGAGTCGTTCCACGTCGAGGATCCGGCCGTCTTCACCCGGGAGTGGTTCTCCTGGGCGAACGCGATGTTCTGCGAGCTCGCGTTGGTGCACGCCGGGATCAGGTGACGTCCCGGCGCCGCGTCGTCCAGACCGCGAGTACGGCGAACACCGCGCAGTAGCCGATCAGGGTCAGCAGGGCGCGCCCACCGCCGACGGCATCGCGAACGCCGGGTGGTGCGTCGTTGGCTGCCATGCCGGTGACGCTGAACACCAGCGAGCCCGCGTTCGTGCCGGGCAACACGTTGCCGAGGAACTTCAGGTCCGGCAACAGACTGCTGACCACGCCGGCCAGCAAGGTCTCGATGCCGAGAATCCACACCACACCGAGGCCGATCGGCAACGCGACGTTGCGGAAGGCAACGGCCAGAACGGCGCCTGCCAGGCACCACATCATCAGTACCAGCCAGCCACCGCCGAGACCTTGTAGCAGATCGATCGGGCCGGGCCAGTTCATCGCGGCGCCCTCGGCGGCCGCGATACCGATGCTGCAGAGCGCGCAGGCCGCGAAGATGCCGAGCACCCAGATCGCGATCATCGTGGCGAGTGCGAGGAACTGAGCCGCGAGTACGGCGCCGCGGCCGGGTCGCTGGGTGAGGATCGTCTTCAGCGTTCCCCAGGTGTACTCGCCGCCGATAACGATCGCACCGAGCACGAGGGCGAGCGCGCCGGCGAAGATCGGGTAGCCGCCGATCGTGTTGTCCAGGACGCGTTCCGGCAGCATGCCGCGGAGGATCTCGGCGCGCGGAATCCGGTTGGTCTGCGGGTTGTCGTCGCCGGTTGCGTAGCCCAGGTACGGCAGCAGGTAGCCGAAGATCAGGCTCAGTACCAGCCCGGCGCCGAACAGCACCCAGACGGCCGATCGCTTGCGGAGCTTCAGCAGCTCCGCTCGATAGCTACCCAGCATCGGTCTTCTCCCCGGTGGTGGTGAGCTCGAAGAAGATGTCCTCGAGAGCACGTTCGGTGCTGTGCAGTTCGGACACCGCGATCCCGGCCTGGACCAGCACCCGGTTCACCTCGGCGGCCCGGCCCGGGTCCACCTTCACCCTGAGAGTGTCGTCGTACAGGTGCACCGTGCCGGTGCCGAGGAAGTCGGTGAGGACCGATTGGGCGGCGTCGCGCGGTGTGGCGCGGACGACCAGTTCCTGCTCGCCGCGCAGCTCCTCGACGTTGTGCTCGGCAACCATCCGGCCGGAGTTGATGATCCCGACCCGGTCGCAGATCTGCTGCACCTCGCCGAGGAGGTGGCTGGAAAGCAGTACGGTCCGGCCGTCGGAGCCGAGTTCGCGGATCAGGCGGCGCATGTCGCGCATCCCGGCCGGGTCGAGCCCGTTGGTCGGCTCGTCGAGGATCACCAGCTCCGGATCCTTCAGCAGCGCGGCCGCGACCCCGAGCCGCTGCTTCATCCCCAGGGAGTACGTCGAGAACCGGTCCTTCGCCCGATCGGCGAGATCAACCAGCTCCAGGACCTCGTCGATCCGTTGTCGCGGCACGTCGGCGTACTCGGCCAGCAGACGCAGGTTGTCCAAGCCGGAGAGGTACGGATAGAACGCGGGCGACTCGATCATCGACCCGGTCCGGCCCAGTACGTCGGCCTGCCCGGGATGACCGCCGAGCACGCGGACGTCACCACTCGTCGGCGCGATCAGACCGGTCAGAATCCTGAGCGTGGTCGTCTTCCCGGCCCCGTTCGGCCCGAGGAACCCGTAGACCTCCCCAGACAGAACCGTCAGGTCGACACCGTCCACCGCGAGGGTGTCGCCGTACCTCTTCGTCAGCCCGCTGACCTCGACTAGCGCATCCATACCCCAGAGCGTGCCGGTGCGGGCCTGCCGACCGCGTCGCCCAGGAGGAGTGACCGCAGCTACCCCACTCGGAGTACTGCCGACCATACTGAGTGATCGTGGAGAGTCGAGAAGCAGTGCTGTCGGTTCGGCCGCTGGACGCCGAGACCTGGCCGGCGTTCGCTGCGCTGGTCGAAGCGAACAACGGGGTCTGGGGTGGATGCTGGTGCATGGGCTTCCACGTGAAGCTGGGGAAGGGACGCACCGCGGCCCAGAACCGCGCCGAGAAGGAGCAACGCGTGCGGGACGGGAACACCCATGCCGCGCTGGTCTTCGACGGCGACCAGTGCGTCGGCTGGTGCCAGTTCGGCACGCCTGAGGAGCTGCCCGAAGTCAAGAGCAGACGCCTGTACGAGAAGGGCCTGACCGACCTCCCCGACTGGCGCATCACCTGCTTCTTCACCGGCAAAGGTCACCGCGGCCGCGGTGTCGCCGACGCGGCCCTGGCGGGCGCCCTCGCCCAGATCGCCGAGTGCGGCGGTGGCACCGTGGAGGGCTACCCCGAGGAAACCGACGACCGGAAGGTCTCCGGTTCGTTCCTCCACACCGGCCCGATGCCCGCCTTCGAGTCCCACGGCTTCACCCGGATCCGTCCGATCTCCCCGCACCGCTGGGTCGTCGCCCGCACGGTCACGCCGGACTGAGCCTCAACCGAGCCAACCAGGCCGGACCAAGCCGGTCTGGTAGGCGACCACGACCAGCTGAGCGCGGTCGCGGACGCCGAGTTTGATCATGGCGCGGCTGACATGGGTCTTCGCCGTTGCCGGGCTGAGGACCAGGCGCTCGGCGATCTCGTCGTTCGAGAGGCCTTCGCCGACCAGGGCGACGATCTCCTTCTCGCGTTCGGTGAGGACGTCGAGTTCCTTGCTGGCGTGGGGCTGGCGGCTGCGGGACGCGAACTCCGCGACCAGGCGGCGCGTGACACCGGGGGAGAGGAGCGCATCGCCGCGCGCGACCACCCGGACCGCCTGCAGCAGCTCGACCGGCTCGGTGTCCTTCACCAGGAACCCGCTGGCCCCGACCCGCAGTGCCTCGAAGACGTACTCGTCCAGGTCGAACGTCGTCAGGATCACCACATGCACATCGGCAAGCTCCGCGTCGGCGCCGATCTGCCGGGTCGCCTCCAGTCCGTCGGTGCCCGGCATCCGGATGTCCATCAGCACCACATCGGGCTTCTCGGCCCGCGCGACCGTGACCGCCTCGGCCCCGTCTGCCACCTCGCCGATCACCGTGATGTCGTCCTCGGCGTTCAGCAACGACCGGAACCCGGCCCGCACCAACGCCTGATCGTCCGCCAGCAGCACCCTGATCATGCGCTCACGCTAGAGCATCGGTCAGGCCAAGCCGGCGTCGTGCGCCAGCAGCGCGATCTGGGTACGGTTCCCGAGCTCGAGCTTGGTGAGGATGTGCGAGATGTGCGCCTTCACCGTCGCCACGCTCATGTAGAGCTCGGCGGCGATCTGCGCGTTCGACTTCCCCTGGGCGACAGCGAGCATCACGTCGTACTCACGGGGTGACAGCCGCTGGAGCGACGTCTGCGCGATGGTGTGCGCGTCGGCCTGGGTCGCGGCCTGGTCCATCAGTCGCCGGGTGATCGCCGGTGACAGGATCGGGTCGCCGGCAGCCACCCGTCGTACCGCCTCGACGATCTGCGCGGGTGGCGTGTCCTTCAGCAGGAAGCCACTCGCCCCGGCGCGCAGCGCGTGCAGCACGTTCTCGTCGGTGTCGAACGTCGTGAGGACGACGACCTCCGGCGGATTGGTCCGCGCCCGCAACCGCCGGGTCGCGACGATCCCGTCGACCCGCGGCATCCGCAGGTCCATCAGCACGATGTCCGGGAAATGCGCGTCCACCGCGGCCGGTACCTCGTCGCCGTCGGCGGCCTGGCCGACCACGGCGATCCCGTTCGCGCCGTCGAGCATCATCTCCAGGCTCGCCCGGACCAGCGCGTCGTCGTCCACCACCAGGACCCGGATGGTCGTCTCGCTCATGGGGGCCACGGTAGCGAGGCCTCGAGCCGGAAGCCGCCACCGGGCACCCGTCCATGGTCCAGCGTGCCGCCGGCGAGTTGCACCCGCTCCGTCAGGCCGACCAGCCCGGTCCCGCTGCCCGGGGTGAGGGGCGTCCCGTTGGACGCCGGATTGGTCAGCTCGATCCGCAGCCCGTCACCCGGCCGCCCCGCCACCGTCAGCGTGACCGGATGCCCGGCCGCGTGCTTGCGCGCGTTGGTGAGCCCTTCCTGCACGATCCGGTACGCCGTCCGTCCCGTTGCCGGCGGCAATGACGTGGCGTCGGCGACACGGTCGTCGTACGAGATCGCCGTACCGGCCTCCCGGGACTCCTCGACGAGTGCCCGGAGGTCGCCGAACGTCGGCTGCGGCCGGCCGCCCGGGAGATCGTCGATCTCGGTGTCGCGCAGCACGCTGATCACCTCACGCAGCTCGTCGAGTGCCTGGTGCACGCCGGTGCGGATCACGCCGGCTGCCTTGGCGAGCTTCTCCGGCGACGAATCCGGACGGTATTCGAGGGCACCGGCGTACGTCGCCAGCAGGGACAGGCGATGCGCGAGGACGTCGTGCATCTCGCGTGCCATCTGGGTCCGTTCGAGGGTCCGCGCCTCGGCGACCCGACGGCCCTGCTCGGCCTCGGCCCGTTGCGCCCGCTCCCGGAGCGAGGAGAGGAGCTGCTGCCGGGCCTGGACCCATTGACCCCAGCCGAGCAGTGCGGCGTGGACGGCGAAGTCGAGTACGGCGAACCACAGGAACGGGAGATTGCCGATCGGCCACAACAGACCCTGGACGAGGTGCGCCGTCGCCTGAAACAGGGCGACGGGCCCCGCCGTACGCAAGGGGAATCGCAGAGCGACGGTCAGCGTGGCGGCTGTCGATGCTGGCGTCGCTGCGGGGGAGACAGCGGCCAGTACTGCCAGTGCGATCGCTGTCGGTATCGGGTGGCGGCGCAACCCCAGCAGCAGCCCGCAGGCGACGATCCCGACCACGATGTCCAGTGCGAGCCACTTATGCTGGGCGGGGTCCGACATCCGGCCGACGATCGTCAGCGCCGACAGCACCCCGATCGCGACGACGCCCGACACCTCGGCCGCCAGATTGCGCCGCGCCGGCAGACAACTCTCCATGCCGCCGACCCTAGGCCCCGCACTCAACCGTCACCACCGACCAAAGTCGATGCCTGGCCGACTTCGGACCACCTCACGACAGCCCCCGGACCGATGCCGCCAACCCCTGCCCTCCAGGACTGTTGACCTCACAACACCGAACCCCGGAGGCACACATGCCAACCAACCACATCGACTCCACCGCTCCCGCCGGCGTTGGCGGCTCTCGCCTTCCTGCGGCTCCGGACGACCCGAGGCCGATCCGGGTTCCCGGTCGCAGCCGGCTGGCTGTGGTCGGCGTGACCGTCGCCGCCGCACTCGCCGTGTGGGCGATCCTCGCGCCGCTCGCCGGCATCACGCTGGAAGCCCAGCAGGGCGGCCGGATGCACATCAACGCCGGCTCGGTCTTCTTCGCGTCGGCAGTCGTGGCCTTCGCCGGCTGGGGACTCCTCGCCATCCTGGAACGTCGTACCCCCAACGCCCGCACGGTCTGGACCGTCGTGGCCGTGATCACCTGGATCGTGTCCCTCGGCAGCCCACTCTTCAACGGCATCGGTGTCGAGGCCAAGCTCGGCCTCGCCTCGCTCCACCTCGTCGTCGGCGCCGCGGTGATCGCCGGACTCCGCCGTACCGCCCTGACCGCCGCCGAGCGCTGCTAGGGCACCTGGAGCTGGGCGGCCTGATAGAAGCCACGGATATGCGCAGTCACCAACTCGGCCGCGTTGTCCGGCTGACCGGTGCGGACCGCGGTCAGGATCGCGCGATGCTCGGCGCGCAGTCCGACCGCGGTCGCCTCCCAGTCCGGCAGATTCGGTACGGCGGCCAGCACGTACTCGTGGATCGCGGACCGCAGTGACGCCATCACCGCCGCGATCAGCACGTTCCCGGCCAGCGCCGAGAGCGCGACGTGGAACTCCGCGTCGAGCAGATGGAACTCGTCGGGTGACAACCCGGGGCGATCCATCCGGTCGAGCAGCGCCTCGGCGACCTCGAGCTCACTCGGCTCCACCTGCCGCCCAGCCGCCTCCCGGGCCGCCCAGGACTCCAGCAGCAGGCGGGTCTGGACGACGTCCCCCATCGGCAGATGATTCGTTGCCAGATGCAACCGCAGTACGGCGGTCAGCGGCGACACCGGCTCCGCCACGATCACCGCGCCGGCCTCGGGTCCAGACCCGGTCGCGGTCCGCACCACGCCCATCGCCTCGAGCACCCGGACCGCCTCCCGCACCGACGGACGGCTGATCCCGAGCTGCTCGGCCAGCACTCGCTCGCCGGGCAGCCGGCCGCCGATCCGCAGCCGCCCTGCCGCCAGGTCCGCCTCGACGCGGTGCAGGACCAGCTCGTAGTTCTTCACGCCACCCCTTCGGTTCGTGGACGACTGTACCTGTGTGGTCGGACCACAGGCTATGCTGTGGTCCGACCACAGATCGGGCGTGCCGGTTCGCCGTACGCAGGCCTGGTCTCCGCCGGCCGTTCCGGAGTACTGATGACCGATCGACAGCTGCCCAAATGGTCCGAGCTGAAGCCGCTGCTGCGGCCGAAGCCGATCACGGCGAACCCGACCGACCGCCGGCTGGAGAAGGCGCTCACGATCGCGGATCTGCGCGCGATCGCCAAGCGCCGGACGCCGCGGTCGGTCTTCGACTACACCGACGGCGCGGCCGAGGCGGAGATCAGCCTGAGCCGGGCCCGCCGGCTGTTCGCCGAGATGGAGCTGCAGCCCTCGATCCTGCGCGACGTCTCCGAGATCGACCTGGGCACGTCGATCCTGGGCGGGCGCTCGGAGCTGCCGTTCGCGTTCGCGCCGACCGGATTCACCCGGATGATGAACCACGAGGGCGAGAGCGCGGTCGTCAAGGTCGCCGAGCAGATCGGGATTCCGTACGCGCTGTCCACGATGGGCACCACGTCGATCGAGGACGTCGCGGCGGCCGCGCCGGACGCCCGGAAGTGGTTCCAGCTGTACGTGTGGAAGGACCGGGACGCGGGGGAGGACCTGGTCAAGCGATCCGCGGCCGCTGGGTACGAGGCGCTGATGCTGACGGTCGACGTACCGGTCGCGGGTGCGCGGCTGCGCGACGTACGCAACGGCTTCACCATCCCGCCGTCGCTGACCGCGAAGACCGTGCTCGACGCGTCGCTGCACCCGGCCTGGTGGGCGAACCTGCTGACCACGCGGCCGCTGACGTTCGCCTCGCTGTCCACCTGGCACGGTACGGTCGCCGAGCTGCTGGACAAGCTGTTCGACCCGACCATGACGATCGACGACCTGACCTGGCTGCGCTCGATCTGGTCCGGGCCGTTGATCGTCAAAGGCATCCAGACCGTCGAGGACGCCCGCCGGGTGGTCGACGCCGGCGCCGACGCGATCGTCCTGTCGAACCACGGTGGCCGTCAGCTCGACCGGGCGCCGACGCCGCTGCGCATCCTCCCCGACGTCCGCAAGGCGGTGGGCACTGACGCCGAGATCTATCTCGACACGGGGATCATGTCGGGCGCGGACATCGTCGCCGCGATCGCACTGGGTGCCGACGCCTGCCTGGTCGGCCGCGCGTACCTCTACGGTCTGATGGCCGGCGGTCAGCGTGGTGTGGCCCGGGCCGCCGAGATCCTCACCAAGGAGGTCCGGCGGACGATGGCTCTGCTAGGCGTGTCCCGGGTCGCCGACCTCAACCCGTCCCACGTCCGTCTGCCCTGACCGTTCGGGCAGCGGCAACGTCGCGATGATCCGCAGGCCGCCGGTCGGCGTGCGGGTCGCGGTGAGGGTGCCGCCGAGAGCGGTGGCGCGTTCCCGCATGCCGACGATGCCGTTGCCTTCCGTCGGCGCCCCGGTGAGCGAGTGACCGTCGTCGTCGACCTGGAGTACGAGTGCCTGGTCGCCGTACTGGATCCGCACGGTCGCCGCGGTCGCCCTGGCATGCCGTACGACGTTCGTGAGCGACTCCTGGATGATCCGGAACGCGGCCCGGTCCAACCCGGTCGGCAACGGCTGCGGGTCGCCGTGGACGACCGTGTGCACCTCCAGGCCGGCGCGGGAAGTCCGGCTGACCAGGTGCTCCAGCCGATCGAGCCCGGTGACCGGTTGCCGGGGCGCCGACTCGTCGGACTGCCGCAGGATCCCGACGATCGACCGCAGCTCCACCAGGGCTTCCTTGCTGGCGTCCTTGATCGCCGACAGCGCCGGGCCGGCCTGCTCGGGCTGCCGATCGACCAGGTGCAGCGCGGTCGACGCCTGCACGTTGATCAGCGAGATGTGGTGGGCCACGACGTCGTGAAGCTCCTGCGCGATCCGCAGCCGCTCCTCACCGGCCTGCCGCAGCTCCGCTTCCTTCCGGGTCCGCGCCGCCGCCATCACCCGGTCGCGGTGTGCGCGGAAGAGTTCCGCCACGAACCCCAGTACGACGAAGCACGCGCCGACCAGGAGGACCTGGTACACGCCGTCGTGGTTGATGCCGAGCACCATTCGCCCGCCGACGTGCCCGATGTACAGAGCGGCCAGGGCCGACCAGCCCGCGAGCCGATACCCGAGCCGGATGCTCGTGAAGACGGCGATGATGAACGGGAAGACGACCGGACCCCACGGGTACTGCATCAGCATGTAGACGAGGGTCGCGACGACGGTTGTCCACAGCACCGGAATCGGGTGGGTCCGCAGCCAGTAGAGCGGCAGCGACGCCGTCAGGAGCAGCAGCACCATGAACCAGTCGGCGGGCCGGCGGTCCGGCTGGCCGTCGGCCGCTCCGAACGAGCCGACGACCAGGAAAACGGCCAGGAACAGCGGCAGCGCAAACCGGCGCACCCGGGCCCCGAGGGTGGCGGCGTCGATCGGCTCAGTCGTGCTCACACTACGAAACCGTAGAGGGCGGCGGGCCGGGTGTCATCGTCGCCACGGAGTATCCGGGGCTGCTCCCGGCGCGGTAGTCAGTACTTGACCTGGTAGATCTTCTCCTCGTAGGCCTTGCCGTAGTACTGCTCGAGCTCGGCCAGGTCGGTGTCCTGCCGTTCGAGCGTCTTGGAGATCTGCGCGCGCCTCGGCATCGCGTCCGGCTCCCAGGTCTCGGGCTTCCAGAGCTTCGAGCGCAGGAACGCCTTCGAGCAGTGGTGGAAGATCTCCTCGATCTCCACCAGCAACGCCAGCTGCGGGCGGTTCCCCTTGACGATCATCTCGTCGAAGAACGGCGCTTCCTTGACGATCCGGGCCCGTCCGTTGATCCGCAGCGTGTCGCCGCGGCCGGGGATGAAGTAGATCAGCCCGACGTGCGGGTTGCTCAGGATGTTGGTGAACCCATCGACCCGCCGGTTCCCCGCGCGCTCGGGGATCGCGATCGTCGTGGCGTCGAAGACCTTGGTGAACCCCGCCGGGTCGCCCTTCGGCGAGACGTCGCAGCTGCCGTCGGCGGCCGACGTGGCGATGAGGCAGAACGGCGACGCGGCCAGCCACTGCCGGTCCAGGTCGTGCAACTCCTTGCGGGCCTTACCGGCCGCGGCGGCCAGCGGCTGCGGAACCACGTCCCGCAGTTCGTCGTGCGATGTGATTTCAACCAGTCCGGGAATCTCCATCAGGCGGCGTTCTCCTTTGCCGGCAACGGCTGGACGGCCCTCGTCCGTGCTGCCCATCGTACGGCGGGACCAGTTGCGCAACTGGTCCCCAGGAACAGTGCACCGACGACGATCCAGCCGATCGGACCCCAGCCGAGGATGACGGTGGTGAGCAGCGCCGGGCCGAGCATGCGGGCGATCGCGGGGCCGGTGCCGAAGAAGCCCTGGTACTGGCCCTGCTTGTCAGCCGGTGCGAGACCGAAGCTGATCTCCCACGCACCGGACGCCAGCTTCATCTCTCCGAGCGTCAGTAGCGCGGCGGCGAGCACCAGTACGACGGCAGCCGTCGCCGCGTTCATCCTGGCGGCGGAGATCGCGAAGACGCCGCAGGCGGCCAGCATGGCGACTCCGGCGTACCGGACCGAGCGGGTAGCGGTGTGGAAGTTCGTCACGCTCTTGGCGATCCGCACCTGGAACAGCGTGACTCCCAGCGTGTTGACGATCAGTAGCGAGGCGACGACCCAGTCCGGCGCATCGGTGTGCGAGACGATCCACAGCGGGGCGACGAGGCTGAGCAGCGGCATGAAGAGCAACATGATCGCGTTCAGCAGCGCGAGGACGGCGTACGGCCGGTCCCGCAGTACGGCGAGGCGCGGTTCGCCCTTGATCCGTGTACTGACGGCAACCGCCGGAACGCGGTGGATCAGGCGGGCCGCGATCAGGAAGCTGACCGCGTCGATCGCGAAGACCGTCAGGTACGCCGCTGAGGTGTCGAAGCGGAGCGCGATACCGCCGAGCGCGGCGCCGACTGCGAGTCCGCCGTTGACCGTGGACTGGAGGAACGCGCGGATCCGGGTGCGCTCGGCCGGCTGCACCAGCCCTGCGAGCAGTGCCTGACGCGCGGCGGTCAGTCCGGTCTGACTGCTTGCATAAGTGATCGCCGCAACCAGGAACAGCGGGAAGCTTCGCACGAACAGGAACGAGCCGACTGAGGCTGCCGTGGTCAACGCCAGTGCGACCGCAACCCCGCGGGCGCCCTTGCGGTCGGCCAGGTTGCCCAGCGGGACACCCGTGAGGAAGCCGACCAACCAGGCGACTGTGAGTCCGAGTCCGACTTCGGCGGTGGACAACCCGACCACACGGGTGAAGAACAGCGCTGAGGTGACGATGAAGGCTCCGTCGCCCACCGAGTTGGCCAGTTGCGCCATCGCCAGGTCCCGGGCCGCTCCGGCCGGCGGCAGGATGCTGGAAGGCCGGCGGTCACGCTTGCTGCGGATGCGGTCGGCGGTGAGGCTCATCGGGGTCTCCCTCGGCTCGGTGTACCTCGAGCCTAGGAGTGTGGCGGCCCAGCGGGCAGGTCCACTTTCACCCTCAGGTGATGGGCCACATTGGTCTGTGGACAACTCGGATCGGGGGTCGGAATCACGGCACCTTGTTAAGTATGAGCTTCCAGAACCTGGCACCGACCTGGGCCACTCAACCCCTCTCCGACCCCGCGCTCGCCACCGATGTCGTCGACCTGATGGTCAGCCTCGGCGAGCGCCGGCGCGGCACGTTCACCGCCGTGCTGTGCGATCACGACGACCGCTACATCGCCACCGTCGCCATCGACCTGCCGTCCGAGTTCGAGCACCTCGAGCCGTCCCTGCGGAGCGGTGACGTCTGCGGCTCGGCCCTGGGCCCGATCATCCCCGCCCTCCGGACCAAACCCGGCGCCGCCCTCATCCTGGCCCTGGGCCGCCCCGGCCCGGCCCTCTGGCCCGACCTGGACGCCGAATGGGCCGAAGCCGCCACCCATATCTGCACCGCCGCCGAAGTCCGCCTGCTCGGCTTCTACATAGCCTCAGCCACCCACATCTACCAACCAACCGTGCGAGCGCCGGCAGCCGCCTGATCCCCGTCGAGCCAATGTGTCCCGCTGACCCTGTGACCTCACCCCATCTCCAAGGAGCGTGATGATGACCGACATGCTGCCTGACCGGCCGCCTGCTGCGGCGAGGCCGTCAGCGCACGCCGCGGGGGCGGAACTGGATGCTGATCCGCGGACCTACCCGTCCCGACGCCTTGGGGATCGCGTGCTCCCAGGTGCGCTGACACGAGCCGCCCATCACGATCAGGTCCCCGTGTCCGAGCGGATATCGGACAGTCGACCCCACCGGCCCGGTGGATCCACCACCCGGCCGCGGCCGCAACGCGAGCACCCGCGGCTCACCGACGGACAGGATCGCGACCATCGTGTCCTCGTGGTTCCCACGTCCGATCCGGTCTCCGTGCCACGCGACGCTATCCCGGCCGTCCCGGTAGAAGCACAACCCCGCCGTCCGGAACGGCTCGCCCAGCTCCTCGGTGTAGCGCGCACTCAACGCATCCCGGGCCTCGTCCAGGATCGGCAGCGGCAGGTCCTCGTTCTCGCCGTAGAAGCAGAGCAGCCGCGGCACGTCGACCACCCGGTCGTACATCTGCCGGCGCTCCGCCTGCCACGGCACGTCCCGCGCGAGCCGCTCGTACACCTGATCCGCCCCGGTCAACCATCCCGGCAGCACATCGATCCACGCACCGCGCCCGAGCTCGGTCCGCCCGAGCCCATCCAAAGACCCCAACGCCGGATCCTCGAACGCATCCAGCAACGAGCCCTGAAGGTCAGCACCCATGCCCCCACCATACCCCGCGATTCGAACACCCGTTCCCTTAAGCTCATCTCGTGACGCCCAAGACGAATCCCGATGAGATCGATATCAGCGAGGCCCTGGTCAGCGAGCTGATCACCAGCCAGTTTCCGGACTGGGCGCACCTGCCGCTTGCGAAGGTCAGCTCGGCTGGTACTGACAACGCGATCTACCGGTTGGGCGACGCGATGGCTGTGCGCCTGCCTCGCCTCAGCAGAGCCGCCGAGACCGTGGCCAAGGAGCAACGGTGGCTGCCGCGACTGGCTCCACAGTTGCCGTTGTCCATACCGGTGCCACTCGCCGTCGGCATCCCTGGAGGGGAGTTCCCCTACCCCTGGTCGGTGTATCGGTGGTTGCCTGGCGAAGATCTGGCCGCCCGGACGGATGTTGACATCTGCGACGTGGGCGGCCGGCTTGGCGCGTTCATCGCCGCACTTCAGCGCATCGACACCGCTGCCGGGCCGGTGTCTCCACGGGCTACTCCGGTCGACGCCCGCGAGGACGACGTCGTTCGCGTCACCATCCGGCAGTTGAGCGAAGAAGGCTCGCTCGATGGAGATGCGGCGGTCGCGGTCTGGGAGTCGGCCCTGGCCGCTCCCAGCTGGAAGCGGCGGCCGGTGTGGATCCACGGCGATCTCTTTCCCTCCAACCTGCTCGCCGTGCTCGGTCGATTGGCAGCAGTCATCGACTTCGGCCTACTGGGCCTCGGCGATCCAGCGACGGACATGCTTCCGGCCTGGACCTTGTTGACTGCTCGGAGTCGCGAGTTCTTCCGTGCCGCGGCGGAAGTGGATGATGCGACCTGGGTTCGTGGCCGTGGCTGGGCGTTGAGCGCCGGGCTGGGGGCGGTGCGTGTCTATCGCAGGACCAACCCCGTCCTTGCGGCTGCCGGTCGGCATGCCATCGACCAGGCGGTGGCCGATCACCTGAACTCGACCTGACCAACCGGCGGCACGCCCGGAGTCACCGAGCCGCGGTTGTGGCGAGATCGGGCATCCAATGGCCCGACTGTCCACGAGACTGCCGTACGACGCCCACCGACTGGAGGACGGATGTCACGCGTGCTGATTCGGAACGTCGCGGTGCTGGTGGTGCCGGAGACCGGCGAGTGCCGGGTCGACGAGGCCCAGGACATTCAGGTCGACGACGGCCGGATCTCCGCCGTCACGCCAACGCGCGCGACACCCCACGAGCCGGCGGAACGGCACGAGGTCGCGGCGGCGGAGCAGTCCTCGGCGCTGGACGTGCTTGCGCCACCTGGCGGGCCTGCGGAGCCGGGGGAGGGGGAGGTGATTGACGGGGCCGGGCTGCTGGCTGTGCCTGGGTTGGTGAACTCGCATACGCACAGTCCGATGGTGATGATGCGGGGTGCGGCCGAGGATGTGTCGATCGACGACTGGTTCAACCAGCGGATCTGGCCGATGGAGGTCAATCTGACGCCGGAGCGGGTCCGCGTCGGTGCGCGGCTGGCGTGTGCGGAGATGTTGCTGGCCGGCGTCACCACGTTCGTGGACCACTACTTCCACGCCGATCAGATCGCGGCCGCCGCGGTCGAGTCCGGCATCCGCGCCGACCTCGCGCCCACGTACTTCTCCTCCGCCGGCCCCGAAGCCATCGACGCCGCCATCGCCGCCGCCCGCGACCTGCGCACCCTCGACCCCCGGATCACCGCCAGCCTCGGACCCCACGCGACGTACACAGTCTCCGACGACGACCTCCGTCGTACGGCGGACATCGCACAAGCCGAGGGATTCCGCATCCACCTGCACGCGGCTGAGACTGACGACCAAACCCGGTCCTCACTCGACAAGTACGGCGTGACGCCGATGCAGGTGCTCGAGCGGACCGGCGTACTGGAGGCCGGCGCGCTGATCGCCCACGGGTGCGGCATCCGCGAGTCCGACCTGCCCATCCTCGAGCGGTACGCCGATCGCACCACGGTGGCCAGTTGCCCGAAGGTGTACCTCAAGCTCGCGATGGGCGAGGTCACCCCGATCAAGGGTCTCCGGTCGATCGGCGTGCGGGTCGGCGTCGGCACCGACGGAGCGGCCGTGCACAACACCCTCGACGTCTGGGAGTCGCTCCGCATGGTCGCCCTCACCCAGAAGCAACGCGAACACGACGCCGAGTGGATGACCCTGTCCGACACCCTCCGCCTAGCAACCCGCGGCGGCGCCGCAGCCGCCGGTCTCGCCGATCGCATCGGCGCCCTGGAGCCAGGCCGCCAGGCCGACATCGCCCTCATCGACCTCGCCGGCCCGCACAACCAGCCGCTCCACGACCCCCGAGCAGCCCTGGTCTACTCCGTCCGGCCGTCCGACGTCGTGACAGTCCTCGTCGACGGCAGAGTTGTCGTCCGCAACCGCCAACTCACCACCATGAGCCTCACCGACGTCCTGGCCGACGCCCGGTCCCTGGCCCACACCCTCGTAGACCTCTCCCAAGGCGGCGCGGTCCAGCACTACGCGCCTTAAGGCGCGATCAGAGCCTGGAGGATGAGATCGTTGCGCGCCGTCTGACCGGCCGGGACAGAGGTGTGCACCCCTTCACGCAGGTACGTCGTGAGGTTCGACGGCTTGGCCGCAAGAGACTCGGCCCACCGCACGATCCGGAGGTTCGGGTACTTCTTCTGCGCGTCGGACAGCTGCGAGTTGATCCAGGCGCCGTTGCGCTGGTCGGCGAGCTGGATCGCTGCCGACTTGGCGACCCGGGCGATCTGGACGTTCACCCAGACGACGGTCCGCCCCGAACCGGCGATCTTCATCGTGCGGTCGACCTGGGCGGCGAAGACCGGCGGGTTGAAGATGTCGTTCGTGCCGGTCGCCATCAGGATCCGCCGCGGCAGACCGTACTTGATCGCCCAGCTCTGCAGAGCGTCGACCGCCGGCGCCGTCGGCCGTCCCGACCAGTTGTGCACGGCAATGCTCTTGCCGGTGCGGCTGATCAGCTGAGACGCCAGTGCCTTGCCGTCCTGCACGGAGATGCTGTCCCCGAACATGTACACGCCGTCGTTGTCGCGGACGTACTTGACCGTCGCCTCGGTCGAGATCGCCCGGCTGAGGATCGTCCAGTCGCCGAGCTGGCCGGATCCGTAGAGGTCGGCCGCAGTGGCGCTCTCGGCAGCCGCAACGGTCGAAACCGCCGCCACCGCCCCGGCCATCAGGACGTGCCGTCGATTCGGTCTCATAGTGCTTCCCCCAGACAGGAACTGTGAGTAAGGCCCCCGCCTCGCAGCTCGAACGTTAAAAATCATTGCCACGTTGACGATTGGTCAACGGCGGCGGCGTGAACAATACAGGCCCGGTCTGCAGCGGAGTCAAGGCAGCGAGACCGAACGGAGACCTGATCTGCAGCTTGCTGCAACTCCTGTAACGACCGATACGGTCCTGGCCGATAAACCGGCAGACCCCGGCCGGGAACGGCCGGGGTGTGCCAGGGTCGAGCTGTCAGCTCACCGTGAGGATCTTGTTCACGGTGTACGCCTGGGCGTGGTCGGCGTCCGCCGGGAACCACACGCGGTAGGCGATCTGGCCGCGGACGGCCGGCTTGATGCCGAACGCGTAAGCACCGGAGGAGCTCAGCTTCACCGAGGCGATCGACTTCCAGACCTTGTTCCCGTACTGCTGCAGGTACACCGACTGACCGGAGTGCGCCGGAGCGACGTACCCGCTGAACTTGGTCACACCGCCCAGCTTGATCGCCGTCGGCGCCAGCGTGGCCGAGATCGTCGGCGCGACCTGCGCGGTCACGTCCACGGACCGGGTCCCCATCAGGTCGCCGTTCCCGGGGAACGTCATCATGAAGACCGACGACACCGCCGGCTTGTAGGCGTACGCCACGGTCCCGGTGGAGCTGGTCTTCAAGGCCGCGAGCAGCTTGAACGTCGACGAGTTCTTCGGCCGCACGTACAGGTTGGTCGGCAACCCGGCGTACGCCTTGTTGTCGATCCGCAGCGTGCTCCCGCGCAGCGTGATGGACCCGCCGTACGGGATCAGCGTCGAGGTCGCCGAGATCGCCGTCTTCATCCCCAGCAACTGGGTGACCGCGGTCGGGCTGAACTTCCCGCTCCGGTCCTTGATCCAGGCGCCGTACGTGTAGGTCACGCCCTGCGCCAGCCCGGTGTTCTTCACCGCCGACGCCGTGCCCGCGTAGACCAGCGTGCCAGTGGTCGGCGTCGGCACCGTGCTGCCGGCGTTGCGCCGCACGATCACCTGGTCGAAGTCGGACAGGGCCGGGATCTGCCACGACAGGTTCGCCGCGAGGTACGCGCCGGCGGCGTCGAACGTCAGCTTCGGCGGCGCCAGGTCGGCCGTCGAGAACACACTGGTGAACGGAGCGACCAAATTGCCGCTCGTCTCCTTCACACCGTCGAGGACGACGATCCGGTACGTCGTGTTGTCCAGCAGCGGCGTGGCCGGGTTGATCACGACCTGCCGGGTCGCGGCGTCGTACGGCGTGAGCGTGGTCGGCACGGTCGCACCGGTCGTGCCGTTGACAAACCGCACCGTGTCCGAGGTCACGGTGGACGCGACCACGTCACGCGCGAACGTCACCGACGGCTTCGTGGCCACGGACTGCCCGAACGACAGGTCGTAGGGCATCACGTCCCGGACGGGGTAGCTGTTCCCGTTCGTCGCCCCGCCGTTGCCCTCCTCGGTGATGGACAGGCTGTACTGCCGGGTGTCCCGCGAACCGTTGTCGTTGCGCACGGCAATGAACGTGCTGCCGGCCGGCGCGCTGACGTCGACGGATGCGGTCAGCGGACCCCAGTTCGGCTGCTGCGTCACCGGGTCGATGTCCGGGAAGGGCGTGACCGCGGCGCCGAGTGGCTCGAGGTTGGCGTCGTACACCGCGACCCGAGGGCCGAAGTTGACCGAGTACTTGGCGTCGTTGAACTCCGGACCGGTCACCGACACCCGGATGTTCCGGGCGGCGTCCGAGGTCACCTCGAACCAGTCGACGTCACCCTCGACGCCGATGGTGGTGCTGATGTCGGTCGAGACCGGGATCGCTCGCTCCGGCTGGTCGTTGCCGTCCGCCTGAGCCACCGGGAAGTCGGTCGTCCGCGCACCGCCGAGTGCGGCGTACGCGTCCAGGATCCCGGCTCCGTAGTAGGGGTCGATCCCGCGCGGGCCGGCGTCACGGGCCAGCGCCTTGAGCCGGGACTCGACCTGGGTGCCGGTGAACGCCGGCCACTTGTTCTTCACCAGCGCGGCAACCCCCGCGACGATGGGGGCCGAGCACGAGGTGCCGGTGCAGTACCAGTAGGGCTCGTACCCGGACGGGGTGAGCGCGCGAGAACCTGTGGTGAGGATGTCCCAACCCGGTGCGGCGAGGTCGACCCAGTTGCCGTAGGAACTGAAGTCCGTCAGCGCGCCGGCGGCGTCGGTCGCGCCGACGGCGATGACGCCGGAGTACGCGGCCGGGTACTGGACGACGTCGGAGCCGTCGTTCCCGGCGGCCGCGACCACGACGACGCCGCGCGCGATCGCGTTGGCCACGGACGTCGCCAGCACCGCACTGCTGCCCGGGCCGCCCAGCGACATGTTGATCACCTTGGCGCCGTGCCCGACCGCCCAGTCGATGCCCTCGGCGACGTCGGCGTCGTACCCCTCGCCGTTCGCGTCCAGCACCTTGACCGGCATCGCCTTGACGTTCCAGCCGACCCCGGCGACGCCGGCGCCGTTGTTCGCGGCGGCGGCGATGATGCCGAGCGTCATGGTGCCGTGGCCGTTGTCGTCGACCGGGTTCGGCCGGGTCGTCGACACCGCGTTGTAGCCCGGCACCAGGTGACCGACAAGGTCGGGGTGACCGGCGTCGACGCCGGTGTCGAGGACGGCGACGATCTGGTCGCCGGTCGACTTGGACAGGTCCCAGGCCTGCGGCATCCGCACCGTGTTCAGGTAGGCCTTCTGGTCGGTGCCGTAGTACAAGTCGTTCGGTACGGCGGCGATCCGGCGCTTGTAGTTCAGCGAGGCGACTTCGACGGCGGGGTCGGCCTGGACCTTCTTCAGCAGATCCGGAGCCGGGATGTCGCCCTTGAGCTTGACGATGTCCGAGGAGACGGAGTCCTCGGTGGTCGTGCGGAACTTCGAGACGGCGGCCTTGCGGGCCGAGGTCGTGGTCTTCTTCTTGAACTTCACCACCACTGCGTTCGGCTCGAACTCGGCCTTGGCGGTCTGGTGGGTGGCGGGGAAGGAGGGCCGGTACGGGCCCGGCTGGGCCGCGGAGCCGGAGGAGCTGGTCAGGACGACCAGTCCTCCCGCGACCAGGGCGGCGGGTAGGCCCAGGCGTAGCCAGTGGGAAGGGCGGAAGGACAAGGGGACCCCCCCAAGGGTCTCAGAGTGATAGTCGCCCGGAGTATGTCAGAGGTCTGGTCCGCTCTGCCTGCCGGACCGGATGTCAAAAGCTGCAATCGTGCGACGACGTCCCGGCTGAGTGCCGACGGACGGCGCTGGACACTACGAAAGGTGATCGATGAAGTACATGTTGCTGATCCGGCCGGATGACGACTACACCGACGGTGTGCCGGAGGACATGGTCCGGAGGACCGAGGCCTGGGTGGCCGAGGTGACGGCTCGCGGCATCCGCCTCGAGGGCGCCGCCCTCCGGCCGCCGGCCGAGTCGACCGGCGTACGACGCCGTGCGGGCAAGGTGGTGACCACCGACGGCCCGTTCGCCGAGTCCAAGGAGCAGATGGGCGGCTTCGACCTGATCGACTGCCGGGACCTGGACGAGGCGATCGAGATCGCCTCCAAGCACCCGGTCGCCGAGTTCGGCATGGTCGAGATCCGCGCGATCGTCGAGGACCTCCGGGAGTGAGGACCGGCGCTGCCCCGACAACAGGTTGTTGCCGGCTGCGCACTCTAAGCTTGCGCTCATGACTGCCGCACCGAGCTCCGACCTGGCCGGCTGGCGGCGGACGCCGTTCACCGGCGCCGGGCTGACGTACGACTGCTTCGAGAAGGGCGCGGGCGTGGGAGTCGTGCTGATCCCGGAGATCCCCGGCCTGACGCCCGAGGTGATGGGTCTCGGCGAGCACCTGGTCGCCGAGGGATTCACCGTGGTGATCCCGTCGCCCTTCGGTACGCCGGGACGCCCCGAGACCATGGGATACGCGCTGGGCATGGTGGCTCGCCTGTGTGTCTCCAAGGAGTTCCGGTGCTTCGCGGCCAACGCCGAGCGTCCGATCACGAAGTACCTGGGAGCCGTCGCCAACGACCTGGCCGCGCGTACGCCGGGACGCGGGGTCGGCGTGATCGGGATGTGCTTCACCGGTGGGTTCGCGCTCGCCACGGCGGTCGAGGACGCGGTCAAGGCGCCGGTGCTGAGCCAGCCGTCGACGCCGTTCCCGGTGTCGGCGCGGCTGCGGCGCGATCCGGGTTTGTCCCAGGCCGAGCTCGAGATCGTCAAGGAGCGGACCCGCGCCGACGGGCTGTGCGTGCTCGGCCTGCGGTTCAGCCACGACCGGATGTCGCCGTCCGAGCGCTTCACCACTTTGCGGGCGCAACTGGGTGACGCGTTCGAGGTGATCGAGCTCGACTCCGCGCCGGGCAATGCGGACGGGTACGGCCGGAGCGCTCACGCAGTGCTCACCCGGGACCTGCGGGAGAACCCGCCGAACACGGCCTTTCACGCCCGCGCCCGGATGGTCGAATTCCTCCGGCAGCACCTCACTGCTACCGGCTGACGGTCGCCGGTGACTGTCAGTGCGGAAATGTTAAAGCAACGTTGAGGAATGCAGAGCGTGTGATTCAGCGGACGCTGCGTGGGGGAGGCTGGCTATATCTGGGGTGAATTGTTGCGGAGTGCAAGGGCGGGGGCGCAGTGGGTGACGCGCGGTCATTTCCTCTGGTCTCAAGCGCCGCAGGCATGGCACGATCGGCCACCGGAGGCACTTCAGGGGGCGCGCATGGCGATGGCCAGGCACTTGATGAGTGAGGCTGCATGAACGGGCGGACAGCGCAGGAGAGCCGAGTCCCGGTGAACGGGACCGCGGCCGCGAACGGGACCAATGGTCACGGTCCGCAACCGGAAGCACGGCTCGGACAAGCCCCGGCGGACGACCCGGCCGGCGCCGGCTGGCAGGCCGACCAGCAGATTGCCGAGATTCCGGTGGGCCAAGGCGATGCAAAGGCCCAGGACTCGGGCGAGAAGCAGGCCCAGGACCCAAGCCGGAAGGATGCACCGCGCAGCGACTGGACCAAGGAGGTCCGCGACCGCCCGAGGGTGCCGAACGGTACGACGCTCGGCCAGTTCAACACGCCCGTCCGGGTCGACGAGATCGCCGTCGCCGCGATGGCCCTTTCCGAGAACCTGCAGGCCGCGACCCTTGGCATGCCCGAGACCGTCGAGCTGCGGCGGTTCCGCCGCGACCTCGACCAGGCCGCGAGCACCTTCCGGACGATCGCGAGCGAGCTGGAGGTCACCGCCGGTCAGCTGGTCCGCCTGGCGGCGAACGAAGGCCAGGCCTGCGGTGTCGGCTGGGGTGTCTGTCCTAAGCACGGCCTCACCCTGATGAACGTCGGTGAGACCGTCACATGCCACATCCTCGGCTGCGAGCACACGAACGAGGGCGCTGTCGAGCGCTGTCAGCACCCCGTCGCATACCGGGTGGTCGACGCGGCCGGCCCGGCGCTCCTCACCTGCGCCGGCCACGCGATCGCCTGCCGCCTCTACTTGGAGAACCCGGTCATCTCCGCCGCCGCGGACAGTATGGAGCTGTTCTAGGAGATCCGGCAGGACGTCAGCTGGTCGTTCGCGTTCGGCGAGAGCGCGATGAAGTTCGGCGTGTCCGAGGTCCTGGTCCACGCCGCGTGTAGTTGCCCTTGGCAAGCGCCACGCCGGACGCGCCGCCGTAGTCGACGTGCTCGTAGAAGATCACGCCACCCGTGCCCTGGCTCGGCATCGGGACCGTTGGCCGGACCGACGTCACCGGTGCCTGCCCCTTGAACATCCGACCGCCATCGTTGGTCAACCGCAGGTAGTAGTCGGCGGAGCACGCCGTACCGTCCTCGTCCAGCGCGCGGATCCCTGAGCCGGCCGGCACCCACGCGCTGGTCTCGGCGGTCTTCGCGATCTGGTTGCCCTCGTTGTACTCGTCGAACATCGAGATGTAGAGACCCTGCGCCGGCGATGTCGCTGATCCGTCCGACCATCCACGGCGACAGCATGTTGAAGGCGTGACACACGTCCAGGTAGCCCGGCCGCGAGTCCTCGTTCCCCGGCAGCCAATGCGTCGGCACGCCGCCGATGACATAGCAGCCCTGGCCCTTGAGCCAGTTGACGACGTCCAGGCAGACCGAGGCCGGCCACGCCTTGTTCGCCTCGTCGAAGCCGAAGCCCCAGATGCACACCCCACTCTCGCAGCCATCGCATCCCGTGTCGGCCCTTCACCACCGGTCGGGTTGAACCGCTGCAGAGCGGCCGTGTCACAGCCGTTCTGCTGCATCCACTGGAAATGCGTGTTCACCGTCTGCTGGTCGTACGACGAGAACAGCCGAGCGGGCTGTCCGTTGCCGGGGTTCGAGTACGCCGTCTGGTACGTCGAGCTGTAGTCGCGGACGTCCGGCCAGCTCACGATCGCCGTGTTGGTCGGCGACGGCGGCTGACCCCAGTTGTTGCTCCAGTGCCACCACCCGTTGATCGGCGCACCGTCTCCTGTGGGGGCGGAAGGAAATCTTGAACAGACTCTTGCAAGAAAGCGATCATCGCAACCCCTTGACGCCATTCCCGCCCGAACTTAGTTTGTTGGGTCAACAGACAAAGTCGGGGAGGGGTGGCAGATGACGCTGACCGACGGTCGTCGCCCGGGGAACCGGGGGGTCGCTGCCGATCACGTCTCGCTCCGCCGCAACAACCTGTCCGTGGTGCTGCGGCACGTTCGCGACATCGGCCCGCGATCGCGCGCCCGGATCGCCGCCGACACCGGACTGAACAAGGCGACAGTCAGCAGCCTGGTCGCCGAGCTCGTCGAGCGCGGCCTGCTCCGCGAAGGCCCGGCCGACTCCACTCGCGCCCTCGGCCGCCCCGGCCAGCTCGTCGAGCTCGACGGCACCGGCGTCTGCGGCGTCGGCGCCGAGATCAACGTCGACTATCTCGCCGTTGCCGCGCTCGACCTGGCCGGCAACGTCGTCCTCGAGAAGCGGGTCCCGCTCGACGTCGCCCACCTGGACCCGGGTACGACGCTCGACCGGTTCGCTGGCCTGGTCAGTGAGGCGGTCGCGGCCGTGGATGCACGCGGTGGACAGCTTGCCGGTGTGACGCTCGCCGTGCCCGGTCTGGTCGAAGGCGAGACCGGTGACCTGAAGCTCGCTCCGAACCTGGGCTGGGGTGAGCTCTCGGTCGCTCAGGAGATGCGCGCCCGGCTGGGTGAGCCGACGTACCCGTTGCACGTGGACAACGAGGCGAATCTGGCTGCCCTGGCGGCCTATGCAGAGCTGCGGCGGACCGAAGACGGGACGGACGGCACCGGTGGCCCGGTGCAGGACCTCGTCCTGCTGACCGGGGCAGTTGGCGTCGGCGGCGGCGTGGTCGCCGGTGGGCATCTGCTCCGCGGTGGGCGCGGGTACAGCGGCGAGGTCGGGCACATGCCGGTCGCCCCGCCCGGCCGGACCTGTGGCTGCGGCCGGACCGGTTGCTGGGAGACGGTCGTCGGGCTGACCGCACTGTTGCACAAGGCAACGGACAGGGACGATCCGGTCCGGGATCCGTCGCTGGACGTGGAGCAACGGCTGGCCGGGATCACCCGGCGGGCCGAAGCGGGGGACGCGCGGACGCTGTCCGCGCTGAAGGACGTCGGCATCTGGCTGGGGATTGGGGGAGCGATCCTGGTGAACATCCTGAACCCGGACGTGCTCGTGCTCGGCGGCTACTTCGCGGTCCTCGGGCCGTGGCTGAAAGAGCCACTGGAGAAGGCGATCCGCGACCGCGTGATCGCCCCGGACGGCGGCGGCTGCCGGGTGATCCGGTCCGATCTCGGCTTCGCCGCCGCGGTGCGCGGTGGCGCGCAGATCTCGCTCGACCAGGTCTTCGTCGATCCGACCGTGATCGGCCGGACGGAAGCGGGAGTAGCGCAATGACCGAGTTGCTGGCGATGACCGGCATCGTCAAGGAGTTCCCGGGCGTACGCGCGCTCGACGGCGTCGACCTCGATGTCCGGGCCGGCGAGGTGCACTGCCTGCTCGGCCAGAACGGCGCCGGCAAGTCCACGTTGATCCGCGTGCTGACCGGTGCGCACCAGCCCGACGCCGGCACGATCCACATCAACGGTGAAGAGGTCCAGCTCAACAGCCCGACCGCGGCGATCGACCGCGGGATCGCGGCGATCTACCAGGAGCTCGACCTCGTCCCGGACCTGACCGTTGCCGAGAACATCTTCCTGGGCCACGAGCCGGCCCGCTACGGCTTCAGCCGCCGGCACGAGGCGACGACCCGGGCCCGCGAGATCCTGCAGGGCCTCGGCCACGGCGAGATCCCGGTCCACCGGGCGGTCGGTTCGTTGCCGGCGGCCGGCCAGCAGGTCGTGAGCATGGCCCGGGCGCTGTCGCGGGACGCCCACCTGATCGTGATGGACGAGCCGTCCGCGGTCCTCGATCCCGAAGAGGTCGGCAACCTGTTCCGGGTCATCCGCGGCCTCACCACGCGCGGCGTGGCCGTCGTCTACATCTCGCATCGCCTCGAGGAGATTCGCCAGATCGGCGACCGCGTCACCGTGCTGAAGGACGGCGCCACCGTCGCCACCGGCCTGGACGCCCGCGAGACGCCGACCAAGGAACTCATCCGGCTGATGACCGGCCGCTCGATCGAGTACGTCTTCCCACCCCGTCAAGAGCTTCTCAGTACGGCGCCCGTCGTACTGGAGGTGGACGACCTGACCAGGCCGGGTGAGTTCGCCGGGATCGGGTTCACCGTTCGTGCGGGCGAGATCCTCGGCCTGGCCGGACTCGTGGGCTCCGGGCGTTCCGAAGTACTCGAGACCGTGTACGGCGCGCGCCGGGCCGCGAGCGGATCGGTCACGGTGAACGGCGTGGAGTTGCGGCCCGGCCGGGTGCAGGCCGCAGTGAAGGCCGGAATCGGGCTGGCACCGGAAGAACGGAAGAGCCAGGCCCTGCTGCTGGACGAGGCTGTGTACAAGAACATCACGGCCTCCACCCTGCAGCGGTTCGCCCGCGGTGGATTCCTGAACAGGGGAGCCGAGCGGGAGGCCGCCGCCGAGCTCACCAGGGCGCTGGATGTCCGCCCGGCGGGCGTGGATCAGCCGGTGCGCAACCTGTCCGGTGGCAATCAGCAGAAGGTCGTGCTGGCCCGCTGGCTGCTGCGGGACTGCCGCGTGCTGCTGCTCGACGAGCCGACGCGTGGCGTCGACGTCGGCGCGCGGTCGGAGATCTACGCGTTGATCCGCAAGCTGGCCGCCAACGGGGTCGCGATCGTGCTGGTCTCCAGCGAGGTCGAGGAAGTGCTCGGTCTGGCCGACCGGGTCGTCGTACTGCGGGAGGGGCGTGCCGTCCATACCGGGCCCGCGCAAGACATCGACGAACACCAGGTGCTCGACCTGGTGATGGAAGGAAGTGCCGTGTAGTGAGTGAGGACATTGCACGACCCCCTGAGGGGACCGCGTCGACGCAGGCGACCGTCACTCCGCCGGCCGCGCAGCGGTCGACGAGTCTGCTGAGAACCGGCATGGGGCGCAACGTCGGACTGGTGGTGGCGTTGGTCCTGCTGTGCATCGTAGGGATCGTCACCGCTGGGGACACGTTCGCCACCGGTGCCAACGTGCTGACGATCCTGCGGCTGGCCGCGGTGATCGGCGTGGTCAGCGTCGGCATGACGTTCGTGATCACCGGTGGCGGCATCGACCTGTCCGTCGGCGCGATGGTCGCGCTGTCCTCGGTCTGGGCGACGACCGTGGCCACCCAGCAACTGGCCGCGGACTACCACTGGATCGTCATGGTCAGCACGGCGCTGGCTGTCGGCGGCGCGTGTGGTCTGGTGAACGGACTGTTGGTTGCCTACGGCAAGGTGGTGCCGTTCATCGCGACGCTGGCGATGCTGGCGGCGGCCCGCGGTCTGGCCGAGATCATCTCGGACCGGCGGACGCAGATCATCACGGTGAACTCGTTCGTCGACTTCTTCGGCGGCTCGCTGCTCGGCGTACCGGTGCTGGTCTGGATCTTCCTGCTGGTCGCAGCGGCCGGCTGGGTCCTGCTGAACCGGACCACCTTCGGCCGCCGTACGTTCGCCGTCGGCGGCAACGCCGAGGCCGCGCGGCTGGCCGGTATCAAGGTCCAACGCCACACGGTCGCCCTCTACGTCCTGGGCGGCCTCTGCTGCGGGATCGCCGCGGTCATGCTGATGGCGCGGACGACGACCGGCAGCTCGACCCATGGTCAGTTGTACGAACTGGACGCGATCGCGGCCGTCGTGATCGGCGGCACGCTGTTGTCCGGTGGCCGCGGGACGATCGTCGGCACGGTGTTCGGCGTACTGATCTTCACCACCCTGAACAACGTCTTCACCCTCAACAACCTCAGCATCTCCGCCCAGTCGGTGGCGAAGGGCCTGATCATCGTGATCGCCGTCCTTCTCCAGCAGCGCTTGGCGCGCAGCAGCAGCTCATAGCAGAAGGAGGACAAGGATGTCCGCACGTTCCCGAACACTGATCGGCTCAGCCATTGCCGGTCTGGGCGTCATCGTACTGGCCGCCTGTACCAGCAACACCCCTGAGGCCGACAAGACCGAGCCCGCCGCCACCCAGGCGGCGGCCCAGGGCAAGAACGACGAACCCGGCAAGAAACTCCGGATCGGCTTCTCCGCGCCGGCCGCCGACCACGGCTGGATGGGTTCGATCACCAAGGCGACCCAGGCGGAGGCGAAGAAGTACTCCGACGTCGAGCTGCTCGTCGCCGAGGGCACGAACGACGTGAACCTGCAGATCAGCCAGGTGGAGACGTTCATCAACCAGAAGGTGGACGCGATCGTGCTGCTGCCCTTCGACGGCGCGGCGCTCACCCCGGTCGCGATCAAGGCGATGGAGGCCGGTATTACGGTGGTGAACGTGGACCGCGAGTTCGACAGCCCGTTCGCCGCCCGTACGACGGTGCTCGGCGACAACCACGGAATGGGTGTGTCGGCCGGCACGTACATCTGCCAGCAGCTGAAGGACAAGAAGGACGCGGTGGTCGCGGAGATCGCCGGGATCGACTCGCTGCCGTTGACTCAGGACCGCAGCCGGGGATTCAAGGAAGCACTGGCCGACTGCGGCCTGAAGGTCAGCAACCGGGTCGCCGCCGAGTTCACCGTCGAGTCCGGTGAGAAGGCCGCGGCGAACCTGCTGCAGGCGGCGCCGAAGATCGACGCGATCTGGAACCACGACGACGACCAGGGTGTCGGCGTGATGGCCGCGATCAAGAACTCCGGCCGCAAGGAGTTCTTCGTGGTCGGCGGGGCAGGCTCGGCGAACGTGATGCGAGACATCAAGTCCGGCAACTCGCTGCTGAAGGCCACCGTCATCTACCCGTCCACGCAGGGCGCGGACGGCATCCGGCTGGCCCGGTTGCTGGTGCAGAAGAAGGCCCTCGGCGACCTGGTGGAGGTCGAGGTGCCGCGCACCGTCCAGCTGTACGCGCCGGTGGTGACCAAGGACAACGTGGACCAGTACCTGCCCACCGCATTCGAGAGCTAAGAGGAGAGCAATGACGAACCTGGGCATCGGCCTGATCGGCTACGCGTTCATGGGCGCGGCCCACTCGCAGGCCTGGCGGAGCGCGCCGCGCTTCTTCGACCTGCCGCTGGACCCCGCGATGAACGTGCTCTGCGGCCGCAACGCCGAGGCCGTCCAGGCGGCCGCGACGAAGCTCGGCTGGAAGGAGAGCGAGACCGACTGGCGCAAGCTGCTCGGCCGCGACGACATCCAGCTGATCGACGTGTGCACGCCGGGCGACAGTCACGCCGAGATCGCGATCGCCGCGCTGGAGGCGGGCAAGCACGTCCTGTGCGAGAAGCCGCTGGCCAACACGGTCGAGGAGGCCGAGGCGATGACCGCCGCGGCCACTGCCGCAGCGGCTCGTGGGATCAGGTCGATGGTCGGGTTCACCTACCGCCGGGTGCCGGCGATCGGGCTGGCTCGCCAGCTCGTCGCCGAGGGCAAGCTCGGCACCATCCGGCACGTCCGGGCGCAGTACCTGCAGGACTGGATCGCCGACCCGGAGGCGCCGCTGTCGTGGCGGCTGGACAAGGAGAAGGCGGGCTCGGGCGCGCTCGGCGACATCGGCGCGCACATCATCGACATGACGCAGTACATCACCGGAGACACCATCGGTGAGGTGAGCGCCCGGCTCGAGACGTTCGTCAAGGAGCGCCCGGTCGCCGCCGAGCACTCCGGCCTGGCCGGTACAGCGGGCACCGAACGCGGACCGGTCACGGTCGACGACGCGGCCGTGTTCCTGGCCACCTTCCGCTCCGGCGCGCTGGGCGTCTTCGAGGCGACGCGCTTCGCCACCGGCCGCAAGAACGCGATCCGGATCGAGATCAACGGCAGCCTGGGCAGCCTCGCGTTCGACTTCGAGGACATGAACCTCCTGCACTTCTACGACGCCACCGAGGACCCGAGGACGGCCGGCTTCCGCCGCATCCTCGCCACCGAACCCGCCCACCCGTACGTCGCCGCCTGGTGGCCGCCCGGCCACCTGCTCGGTTACGAACACGGGTTCACCCATCAGGTCGTCGACCTGGTCACCGCGATCGCCGAAGGAGCCGATCCGGCACCGTCGTTCGCCGACGGGCTGCAGGTCCAGCGTGTGCTGGCCGCGGTCGAAACCAGTTCCACGACACGACAATGGCAGGAGATTCCCGAATGAACAGCTACACCCCGACCAAGGACGACAAGTTCTCCTTCGGTCTGTGGACCGTCGGCTGGCAAGGCGTCGACGTCTTCGGTACGGCGGTCCGTCCTCCGATGGACCCGGTCCACGCGGTGGAGAAGCTCGCGGAACTGGGGGCGGCCGCGGTCACGTTCCACGACGACGACGTCGTACCCGACGACGCCACTCGCGGGCAGGTGCTCGAGCGGTTCACCAAGGCGCTGGCCGACACCGGCCTGGGCGTCGAGATGATGACCACGAACCTGTTCAGCCACCCCGTCTTCAAGGACGGCGGCCTGACCGCGAACGATCGCCAGGTCCGGCGGTACGCCCTGGCGAAGGTGCTCCGCAACGTGGACCTCGCGGCCGAGCTGGGGGCGTCGACGTACGTGCTCTGGGGTGGGCGTGAGGGCGCCGAGTCCGGCGGTTCGAAGGACGTACGGGCCGCGCTCGATCGGTACAAGGAGTCGATGGATCTGCTCTGCGCCTACGTGCGGGAGCAGGGCTACAACATCCGCTTCGCGATCGAGCCGAAGCCGAACGAGCCGCGCGGTGACATCCTGCTGCCGTCGATCGGTCACGCGATCGCCTTCATCAACGATCTGGCGGATCCCGAGCTGGTCGGCATCAACCCCGAGGTCGGGCACGAGCAGATGGCCTCGCTGAACTACGCGCACGGCATCGCGCAGGCGTTGTGGCACGGGAAGCTGTACCACATCGACCTGAACGGGCAGCACGGTCCGCGGTTCGACCAGGACCTGCGGTTCGGGGCCGGGAACCTGCGGGAGGCCTTCTGGACGGTCGACGTACTGCAGGGATCCGGAAGCTACCCGGCGTACGACGGGCACGTCCACTTCGACTACAAGCCGCCGCGCACCGAGGACGAGGAAGGCGTCTGGGAGACCGCGAAGGCTTGCATGCGGAACTACCTGATCCTTCGCGACAAGGTCCAGGCGTTCCGGGCCGACCCCGAGGTCGCGGAGGCGTCGGCCGCCGCACGTGTCGCGGAGTTGTCCGAGCCGACCCTGGCCGAGGGTGAGAGCCTGGCCGACATTCGCAACGCGACGTACGACCGGGAAGCGCTGGCCGAGCGCGGTCTCGGGTTCGAGAAGCTGGACCAGTTGGCGATGGAGCACCTGCTGGGTGTCCGATAGGCGAGGAGGCTGCAGACCACATGGCTCGACCGATCACGTTGTTCACCGGCCAGTGGGCCGACCTGCCGTTCGAGGAGGTGGCCCGGCTGGCGTCCTCCTGGGGATATGAAGGACTGGAGATCGCCTGCTGGGGTGACCATCTCGACGTACGGCGTGCCGCCGAGGACCAGGCGTACGTGCGCGACCGCCTCGACATCCTCGAGAAGCACAACCTGAAGGTCTGGACGATCTCGAACCACCTGCTCGGGCAGGCGGTCTGCGACGACCCGATCGACCAGCGGCACCAGGCGATCCTGCCCGCACACATCTGGGGCAACGGCGAACCGGAAGGCGTCCGGCAGCGCGCCGCCGAGGAGATGAAGACGACGGCCCGCGCCGCCCGCGCGCTCGGGGTGGACGTGGTCGTCGGCTTCACCGGTTCGTCGATCTGGAAGACGGTCGCGATGTTCCCGCCGGTGCCGCCGGCCATGATCGAGGCCGGGTACCAGGATTTCGCCGACCGTTGGAACCCGATCCTCGACGTCTTCGACGAGGTCGGAGTTCGGTTCGCGCACGAGGTGCATCCGTCGGAGATCGCGTACGACTACTGGTCGACGACGGCGACGCTGGACGCGATCGGTCACCGGCCGGCGTTCGGGCTGAACTGGGACCCGTCGCACTTCGTCTGGCAGGACCTCGACCCGGTCGGCTTCCTGTGGGACTTCAAGGACCGGATCTACCACGTCGACTGCAAGGACGCGAAGCGCCAGGTCGGCAACGGGCGCAACGGCCGGATGGGTTCGCACCTCGCCTGGGGCGACCCGCGCCGCGGCTGGGACTTCGTGTCCACCGGCCACGGCGACGTCCCGTGGGAGGCCTGCTTCCGGATGCTCAACACCATCGGGTACGCCGGCCCGATCTCAGTGGAATGGGAGGACGCCGGGATGGACCGCCTGGTCGGCGCCGCCGAAGCCGTCCAGTTCGTCCGCTCGCTCGCCTTCGACCCACCCACCGCCTCCTTCGACGCGGCCTTCTCGTCCTAGAGCTTGCCGAAGAAGTCCTGGAGGTCCCCGATCACAAGGTCGGGGGCTTCCAGGGCGGCGAAGTGACCGCCGCGGTCGAACTCGTGGTGATGGACGACGTTCAGTTCGCGCTCGGCCAGCTTGCGGACAGTGGAGTCACCGGGGAAGACCGCGAGACCTGTTGGCACCGGGCAGTACTCGACCTCGGCGGTCCACGAGTCCTGCGCCTCGCGGTAGATCCGGCCGGACGATCCGGCGGTGCCCGTCAGCCAGGTCAGCGTGACCGGGTCGAGGATCTGGTCGTTGCCTATGGCACCGGGCCGGTGGCCGTAGTCGTCGTACCACTCGAGGTTCCAGGCGAGCTGGCCGACGGGGGAGTCGACCAGCGCGTAGGCCAGGGTCTGTGGGCGCGTGCCTTGGATGGCGGCGTACCCGGAGCGCTCGGATTGCCAGCGGTCGAGCCCGCTCAAGCGCGCCCGCCCGTCGGGCCGGAGAAGCCGAAGCCGGGCATCGTCGGGATGACGAGATCGAAGTCCTGGGTGAGCGGCTCGATCAGGTCGAGGAAGTCGCTGCCCGCGCCGGGCCAGCCGTGCATCAGGAGTAGCGGGACACCGCCCGACTTCGTGTGGATGAAGTGCACCCGCTGCCCGTCGATCTCGGTGACGTATTGCGGGTGGGCGTTGAGCTTGTCCTCGAACCGTCTCCAGTCGTACGACGTCCGCCAGACGTCCACCAGCTTTCGCAGTCGTCCGAGCTCGACGCCGTACGACCATTCCACCCCGGGGAGCTGATCCGGCCATCTTGTCTCGTCGAGTCGCCGCTGCAACTCGTCAAGTTCGCTCTGCGGAACCTCTGCCCGGAACTCTTCGAACGCCATGCCACGGACACTATGGGCAGTAGCGGACAGTGGATGACCTCCGGGGCTACGCTCGGTGCCATGACTGCTGGCAGGTACGTCGCGCGGATCGTCGAGGTCCCGGATCACGGCATCAAGCTGGAGCCCGCCGAGGGGTCGGTCACGCCGGAGGAGCCGACCGAGGTGAACCTCCTCGGCATGGCGATCGCGCTGGCGCTCGGTGCGGCCGGTTACCGGCATCACAGCGAGCAGCGCGATCCGGAGCTGCAGACGCTCGACACGTTGCTGAGTGGTGACGCCGTGATGCCGTGGCGACCGGCCGCCGACGGCGCTACGCCGTACATTGTCTGCGCGCTGAACGACGGCCGGCCGACGTGCGAGGTCCGCCCGACCGCCGACTGATGGCGTGCCGGCGGGGCATGGAACTGCGGTCTGCTGACTGATGGGCGCTGCGATCTGGCCGGCGGCTCCTGAGCTGCGGCGGCCGCGGATCCTGCGGCAGCGGTGGCTCGATCTGACGTTCCTGCACTGGGCCATCGACCCCGCTGATGTCGCGCACTTCTTCCCGCTGGGCACACGTCCGGACACGTTCGATGGACGCACGTACGTCGGCCTCGTTCCGTTCCGGATGGTCGACACCGGGCTGCCGCACGGTCCCGCCGTACCGTATGTGGGGACGTTCCTGGAGACGAACGTGCGCCTGTACTCCCTCGACGAGTCTGGTCGGCGTGGCGTCGTCTTCCTCAGCCTCGACGCGAATCGCCTGGCTGTCGTCACCGCGGCCCGCACTGTCTTCGGCCTGCCATACCGCTGGGCTCGGATGACCCACGCCCGCGACGGCTACCTCCACACCTACACGTCGACTCTCCGCTGGCCCGGCGTCCAGGCGAGCGCGACGATCGAGGTCGACGTCGGCGCACGCCTCGAACTGGGCCCCCTCGAGCACTTCCTCACTGCTCGCTGGGCTCTTCACACTCGTCGCGCCGGCCGCACCTGGTACCTCCCCAACCACCACCCACCCTGGATCCTCCACACCGCCGAGCTTGTTGCGCTGGATGCTGACGATGTCCTGACCTCGGTCGGCCTGACCGCGCCGGGCCGACCGCCCGATCACGTCGCCTTCAGCCCCGGCGTACCTGCCGAGTTCGGCTTGCCGCTGAGGGCTACTTCAGCAGGGCGTCCGTCTGGCTGACGAGGAACGGGAGCTCGACCTGACGGGACCACCGGTTGACCTCGGTCGCAAGCACCCGGGATCCGGCGAGGTCCCCTTCGTCCCGAAGCAGCACGGCGAGCAGAGCCTGCTGAGCCAGCGCACCCAGCAGATGCCCGACCTTCTGCCGGAGCTCCGTCGACCGCTCCCACTGCTCCCGCGCAAGCACGAGATCCCCAGCAGTATGAGCGTGATCCCCGAGATGCCGCAGTGCGAGCGAGGCGAGCAACTCGTCACCGCTCTTCTCACCAAGCTCCAGCGCGGCCGCGAAGTGGACAAACGCCGCCTCGGGCGCGCCCTGCAGATTGTCGGCAATTACACCGGCATAGAACGAAGCCATCCCACGCCGACCATCATCAGGCGCCTCGTCCCGAAGCCGCTCCGCCCACCCACCCAAACCCGCGCCGGCGGCCCGCCCACGCCCAGCCGACCTGACGCCGCCCGAGCCGTCGCCCCCGTCCGGTCCAACGGCGACCACCTGGTCGCAGTCGCGTGGCCCCACGCCGCCTACGTCGTGCCAGCCGTCCGGGCCAGCGACGCCCGCGTCGTCACCGCCGTCCGATCCGACGGCGACCGCCTGGTCGCGAACATGCTCCGCACGCCCGGCCTGAGCCGTAGCGGTGGTCCGGTCGCGGCCGGCTGGGCTGACGACGATGGCGTCATCGTGGTCGTCCGATCCGTCGGCGACTGCCTGGTCGCGGCCGACCGGACCCTCGCCGCCTCCGTCGTGGCGGCTGTCCGGGCTGGCCGCGCCCGCGTCGTCGCTGTTGGGCGATCCGACGACGTGCGCCTCGTTGGCTCCGGTCGCAGCGGGTGGCTCGGCTGTGTGGGTGAGTTCGGTGCCGTAGGCCTTGCGTAGGTGGAGCAGCTCTGTGTCCCAGGTGAGCGTTGGATCAGTTGAGTCGTGGAGGAGGTGGGTGAGGGCGGTGAGCGCTGCGGCGGCGTGGTCTGTTTGCTGGGCGAAGTCTTGGTCGACGGCGACCTCGGCTCGGGCCAGCGCGAGAGCCCGGTGCTCGGCGGGGTCGTCGGGTTGGGTCGCGCGGAGCAGGTCGGTGGCCGCGGTCCATTGGCCTGCGCGCATGAGGTGGGTGGCGGCGGTGGTGATGGCGGTGGCGGCGAGGTGGGTCATGGAGGTGGCTCCTCACGGTGAGCTGGACGCTGGAGCAGCAGGGTATTTCGATGTCGAAATATTTGACAACTAACCTTCAGCGGGTGAAAAGTTAGATGGGTGAAGGATTGGGTGGATGAGCATGTCGACCTCTGGTCCGCGGAGTGGCCGGAGCTCGATCGCCGGGTCGAGGGCATCGCTGTCCGGCTGCAGGCGCTGGCGCGCTACCTGGATCGGCATCGGGACGCGGTGCTGGCGGAGTTCGAGATGCAGTGGTGGGAGTTCAAGACGCTCCACATGCTCCGCCGCGGCGGTTCGCCGTACCGGGCGACCCCGGGTGAGCTCGCCAAGCAGCTGGGGATGTCGGCGGCGGCCCTCACCAACCGCCTGGACGCGCTCGAGCGGCGCGGCTACGTCGAGCGCTCGCACGACCGCGACGACCGCCGCAAGGTGGTCGCCACACTCACCCGGTCCGGCCACGAGATCTGGGAGCGCGGCATCGGCCAGATCCAGCACGTCGAACAGGACCTGATCCATAGCGTTTCCTCCAGCGACCGCATCCGCCTCGAGGCACTCCTCCGCCGGCTACTCATGGCGACTGAGAAATCCGACGGCTGATTCGCAGCAGGGGATGTCAAGATCGCGTCCGCGGCTCCGACCTCTGGTTGTACGGACCAGAGAATCGGAGGACGGACTGATGGAACCGCTGAACCTGATGGTGTCGCTGAGTCACTTCGCGAACGAGAAGCCGAAGAACAAGCACGGGATGAGTGAGCGGGCCGGGCGCGGCCGGCGGGGCGACGAGCGTCCGCGCCCGGAGCGTGCGCACGGATGGTGGCGGACGAGGTTGCAGGGAATGGCGAGGATCGCCACGCGGTGAGCCGCGGTGGCGGGAGGCCGGTGGTCACGGATGGTGGGGGTCGGCTACAGGGTGGCGAGGATCGCGACGCGGTGAGCCGGTGGCGGGAGGCCGGCGGTCACGGATGGTGGGGGTCGGCTGCAGGGAATGGCGAGGATCGCGACGCGGTGAGTCGCGGTGGCGGGAGGCCGGTGGTCACGGATGGTGGAGGGCTCCGCTGCGGGGAGTGGCGGGGATCGGCACAGCGGTGACGTGATGGCATTTCAGTAGGGTGAAATGCGGGGCGGAATGCGGGGAGTCGTGGAAGAGTCCTCCCGTGACTGATGCGAAGAGTGAGCAGGCCCGGCAGTTGCTGGCGGTGTACGACGACCAGTTGCGCGGGACGAGCGAGAGCGCGGACGTGCCGACGAGCATGGACGGCCCGGTGATCCGGGTCGAGTACCCGAACCGTGGGTTCGTCAGCTACCGATCGCTGGAGGGGCTCGACAGCGCCGAGGTCGACGCGCTCATCGCCCGCCAGCGGGACTACTTCGCGGCCAAGGGCCAGTCGGTCGAATGGAAGCTGCGCGGCCACGACCTGCCGGCGGATCTGCCGGAGCGGCTGCACGCGGCCGGGTTCGAGCCCGAGGAGCAGGAGACCGTCCTGGTCGCGGAGAGCGCGGACATCGCCGAGCGGCTGCGCGGACGCGCCTCCATCGACGGCATCACCATCGGCCTCGTGAACGACCGCGCCGACTTCGAGCGCATCGCAGCGATGGAGTCGACCGTCTGGAACGACGACTGGTCCTGGCTCACCGACGATCTGGTACGCCGTCACGCGACCGGGCTGACCGACATCTATGTGGCCGAGGCGGACGGCGAGGTCGTCTCCGCGGCGTGGGCGGTCTACAAGGAGGGCACCGAGTTCACCGGTCTGTGGGGCGGCTCGACGCTCGCGGAGTGGCGTGGCAAGGGCATCTACAAGGCCCTCGTCGCGGTCCGCGCCGCCCGCGCGGTGGAGCTCGGCTACAAGTACCTCCACGTCGACGCGTCCGACGACAGTTCCCCGATCCTGCAGCGCCTCGGCTTCCTCGCGGTGACCACCACCACGCCGTACGTCTACACCCCGTGAGTCAGCTGGGTGGGCGATAGAGGGCGTAGTGCATCGGGCCGTTGTGGGGCAGTTCCAGTTCGGCGATCGTGGTGAAGCCCAGAGATTCGTAGAACGAGAGGTTCGCCGGGTCCTGGGTCTCGAGGTACGCCGGTAAATGCTCGCGGTCCGCGGCGGCCAGGCCGGGCGCGACGACCGCTCGGCCCAGGCCCTGGTGCTGCCGGTCGGGGGCGACGCCGAGGATGGCGAGGAGCCAGAGTGGAGTGCGCGGGCGGAAGATGCCCATCGCCTGGCCGTACTCCGCGGCGACGGCCGCGCGTGATCCGGCGAGTTCGTTGAAGGCGTCGGCGAGCTGGGTCAAGGCATCCGGGGGAGTGGCGGGCGTCGTCCAGATGGCGACGGCGCTGACGTCGTCGGTGACCCAGACCCGGCCGTGCGGGATGCCGATGCCGGTGAGGAAGTGCCGGTTGTACTGCGAGAGCCGGGTGAGGTAGTCGTCGGGGTCGAGCCCGGCCCGGGTCATCGGGTAGTCCTCGAACGCCTGCGTCAGGGTCCGGACCGCCGCGTCGATGTCGGAGGTCGTTGCCTGGCGCACCTTTTCGGTCATGATCGGAGTGTGTGCACGATCAGGTCGGCGACCGCGCGCATGCCGGCCGCGTTCGGGTGGTACGGGACGAAGCCGCGGAGGCGGCCGAGCGGGCCACGACTGAACCCGGTCGTCCACGGCTCAGGTGAGCCGATGCCGTGGTCGCGGCTCGCGGCCGAGGCCGTGATCAGCCCGGCGCCTGTGCTGGCCGCAGCCTTCGCGAACGCCGCGGCCAGGCCGTCCGCCATCAGGGCGACGCTCGGCAGTTGTTCCTCGTTCAGCGGTACGTCGCGACGTGGACGGGTGCTCGGCCCGACGAGGGTCAGGTAATCGACGAGCACGACCTGGGCGTCCGGCGCACGCTCGCGCACGCGCTCGACCACGGCGACGAGGGAATCCGTGACGGCCTGGTACGCCGCGTCGTCCTTGAGGTAGCTGACCCGCGCCCGGATCCGGTTCGCCACGCGCCGGCCGAAGATGGTGGCCGGCTTGGCCAGCAGGTTGAGGTAGCTGCCGCGGACGAAGGTCCCGACGTAGTCGAGATCGTTGCCGCCGACAGTGATCGTGACGAGCGCCGTCTCCGGGGTGACCGCCTCGAGCTGCGGGGCGGCATCATCCTGCCGCGTGTCGAGCAGGTGCGCGGTGGTCGCGCCGGAGTAGGTGACGTCGGTCAGCTCCAGCCCGAGCTCCGCCGCGACCAGGTGCGCGTAGTTGTTGCCCGATCGGCCCGCCGGCGCAGCCACGATCGGGTCGATCCCCGGGCCGGACGCGAACGAACTTCCAAGGGCGACGTACCGGCTGCCGGGAGAGATCACCGGACCACGATAGCCGCGAACTGCCGACCCGACCGGCAGACCTACGGCGTTGGGGCATACTGCACCGGTGAGCGACGACGTGTTCGGTACGGCGGGGATTCGCGAGCGGGTGCTGGCCGGGTGGTCGGCGGCGCCGGTGCGGTTCCGGGAGGACGCGAACGCGGAGGAGGATCTGGCCCTCGGTGGCTACGTCGACCGGCTCGTGATCGAGCTCGCGCAGAACGCGGCGGATGCGGCCGCGCGGGCAGACGTGCAGGGCCGGGTGCTGTACGAGTTCCGCGGCAGCACGCTGGTGGTCGCCAACACCGGTACGCCGCTGTCGGCGGAGGGAGTCGAGTCACTTGCGACGCTGCGTGCCTCGGCGAAACGGGACGAGCCGACGGTCGGGCGTTTCGGGGTCGGGTTCTCCGCCGTACTCGCGGTGACGGATGAGCCGGTGATCCTGTCGCGGACCGGTGGGGTGCGGTTCTCCAAGGCGGACACGGCGGCCGCGATCGCCGGGCTCGGGTCGGCCGGGCTCGACACCGAAGTACGCCGGCGGGACGGGCAGGTGCCGGTGTTGCGGCTCCCGTTCGAGGCCGAGGGCGAACCGCCCGAGGGCTACGACACCGCGGTCATCCTCCCCCTCCGCGACGAAGCCGCCGCCGCACTCGTCCGTCGACTGCTGGCCGAGACGGGAGACGCGCTGTTGCTCGCCCTACCCGGCCTCGAGCGCATCGAGATCGAGACCGACGACGGACGCCGGGTCCTGCAGGACGCCGAGTCCCGCTGGTGGATCCACCGTGCCGCCGGAGTCTTCGACGACCAAGAACGCGAAACGCTCCTCGCCGACCGCCCCGTAGAAGAACGCTCCCGCCCCAACTGGTCTGTCGTGTGGGCCCTTCCACGCCACGAGGTGGGAGGAGAGACGGCATTGCCAGGGGTTGTCCAGGCCCCGACGCCTACGGACGAGCCGTTGTCGCTGCCTGCGTTGTTGTTGGCCAGTTTTCCGTTGGATCCGACTCGGCGGCATGTGGCCAAGGGGCCGTTGGCTGATCGGCTGGTGTCGGAGGCGGCCAAGGCGTACGGCGAGTCGGTGCGGGAGCGGGCTGAGGCCGGGGATGACGTGCTGCATCTGGTGCCGACCGGGTTGGCGGCGGGTGCTCTCGATGGTGCGTTGAGGGATGAGATCGGCAAGGTGCTGCCCGGCACGCCGCTGGTGCGGGCGGTTGAGGACGGTGTCTTGCTCAGGCCGCGGGATGCCGTGGTGGTGGAAGGCGCGGACGACGCGTTCAACCGGGTGCTTGCACCGATTGTGCGCGGGTTGATCCGGTCGGCACGACAGGACCGCCTGGCGTTGGATGCGCTCCGCGTACGGCGGCTCGAGTTGGCGGAGGTGGTGGATCAGCTCGGGGGAGTGGCGGCCGACGAGCCGCCCGAGTGGTGGCGGAACCTCTACGGCTCGCTGGCCGGCATGGTGACGGATGCCTTGCTGCGTGAGTCTCTCGGCACTCTGCCCGTCCCGCTCGCCGACGGAAGGCTCATCCGCGGTGCCCGCGGTCTGCTGCTCCCAGGCCCGGAGATTCCGACCGACATCCTGGCCGCCTTCGGGGAGTACGGCGTCCGCGTGGTGCACCCGGAGGCCGTCGATCCGGCGCTCGAGCGACTGGGCGCGCTCCCAGCGACACCACGGACGTTGCTCGAGGACGGCGCCGTACGCACGGCCGTCGAGCACTCGATCGAAGCCGACGATCCCGACGCCATCGCCCACGCCGTCCTCAGCCTGGTCGCCGCCGACCCGTCCCAAGCCGAAGGGCTGTGGTGGCTCTCCGACCTGGTCCTCCGCGACGCCGACGGCGACCACGTCCCCGCGAACGCGCTCGTCGTCCCCGGATCCGAGGCCGAGGCGGTGCTCGACGACGAGGAGGTTGCGCCGGTCGCCCGCGAGGTGCTCGACCGCTACGGACAGCCCGCCCTGGAGGCGGTCGGCGTACTCGCGACCCTCGGCCTGGTGACGGCGTCGGACGTCGCCCTCGATCAGTTGCCCGAGGCACTCAAAGACCTCGACGGCATCGAGGACTGGGCCCACGACGTGGCGCCCGACGGATCGCGGTACGGCGCAACCGTCGGAGAACTCCTGGCGATCCGCGACCTCGACTGGATCACCGACGACGCCTGGCCGCGCGTCCTCGAACTGCTCGGATCGTCACCGGAACTCCGGCGCGCCCTGGTCACCCAGGTCCGCGTCGTCGGGCCGGACGACCGCCCCCTCGGCGTGCCGTCGTACGCGGCCTGGTGGATCCGCGACCGGGTGCTGCTGGACGACGGCGAACCCTTGGCCGGGCGGGCCGATCCGGCCGCCGAGCCCGTGCTGGCGACCTTCCTGGACGACGCGCCCGAGTGGACGGCCGGCCTCGATCCCGAGGTGCGTACGGCGGTCGGCCTGGTCCGCGAGGTCGGGGACCTCGACGCCGACGGCCTCAGCCTGTTACTCGAACGGCTGGCGGACCCCGACCGAGAGGTGGAGGAGGTCGATCTGCTGCGCCTCTGGCGTCATCTGGGCACGCTGTCGCTGTTCCCGGGCGACGCGCCGGACCACGTCCGGGTCCTCGCGGACGACGGCCTGACCCGGGTCACCGATGCCGGTCGCGCGGTCGTCGTCGACGGCCCGATGTGGTTGCAACGTGAGGATCTGGGCGGTTTCGTGGTGGCGTCCGGTGCCGCGGCGGACGGGCTGAGCGACCTGTTCGACGTACCGATGGCGCAGGAAGTTGCCAAGGGCAAGATCGACAACCCGGGTACGGCGGCCGACGTGCCGGCGATCGTCCGGGAACTGGTCCCCGAGGTCCCGCCGACGTGGTGGGAGCACGAGGAGCTCACCGTCGATGGCGTCGAGGTGTCGTGGTGGGTCGACGCCGACGGCGCACCGCACGCGGCGACGTTCGACGGCCTCGCGAAAGCGCTGGCGTGGGCGAGCGGCCGCTGGGACCAGCGCCATGTGATCCGCGCCGTGCTCAACGAACCGGACCGCAGTTCAGAACTCCTGATCGACGCCGCCTACGACTGACCGCAGCGCGGGGTTGTCGATCGAGGTGCTGAGCGACTGGGCCGAGGCCGCGGCTCGGGGGTCGCCCAGTCGGCCGAGGTGGAGTTGAGCGTGGACCAGGAGTTCGCGCAGGTCGCACCGCGCGGCCAGGGCGGAGAGCCTGGTGGTCAAGGTCAGCGCGCGTTCGGTCTCGGATCGATCCAGGGCAGCGGTGATCGCGGCGTCCAGGACGTGCGCGTGCACCCATTGGTAGCGATCCGGTTCGGTGCTGGCCCGGGTCAGGGCCACGTCGAGCCACTTCGTCGCCGCCGAGTAGTCGCCTCGCCGGGCGTTCAGCAGGGCGAGACCCCGGCCGGCCATGCCTTCCCAGCAAGGGTCGCCGAGCTGGCACCCCAAGGCCCAGGCCTCCTCGAAACCGTCCATGGCCGTGTCGAGCTTTCCGGCGTACAGGTCGAGCTCGGCGGCGAGCGCTTGCGGCCAAGGCTGGAAGGCGATCCAGCGTTCCTGCCGGACGAGGTCCAGCGTCTCGGCGAGCGCGGCCTCTGCCTCGCCGTACTCCGAACGCAGCAGATGTGCGCGCCCGACGAGTGACAACGACCACGCCTGCTGGCGGCGATCGCCACAGCGGGCGGCGAGCTCGACCGATGCGTGCAGTTGCTCGAACGCGAGCGCATAGTCGGACCGGTCGGACGAGCTCATCCCGCGGACGCCGAGGATCGCGGCCCGCTCCTCGTCGGTCTCGGCCACCGCCTGTGCCTTGCCCAGCCACTCGTCGGCGGTGCCACGCCGTCCGGCCTGCACCTCGATGAATCCGAGCTCGCGCATCGCGAGCACCGCGGTCGCTCGCTCACCGGCCTGATCGGCGACGAGGAGCGCTTCGTTCAGGATGATCGCACCCTCCTCGTCATGGCCGCGGATCGCGTGCACGAGCGCGCCGCCGAGGGCCGCGAGCGCACGGGCTTGCAGCGTCTTGTCGTTGCACCGCACGGCCGACGCAGCTGCTTGCCGTAGGCAAAGGATGCCGGCATCCACGGCGCCGGCGACCAGTGCGGCGCGTCCGGCCTGGAGCTGGCTCACGGCCGCCGCGCGACTGCTGAGCGGAGGCCCCTGCTGGGTCCCGATCAGGGCGGCTCCGCGCAAGGATTCGGTCACCTCGACTCCCAGCTCGTTCCGGAACAGGTCCTCACACAACGTGATCTGGCGCAGTGCGCCGGCCTCGTCGCCCGACTGCGCCAGGCTGCGGACGAGCAGTTCGTGATTGCCCTGCTCGAGCGGATGGGCAGCAACCGCCTTGGCCGCGAACGGGATCGCGTCGGCAGCCTGTCCGGTTGCCAGCAAGGCGATCGCGTGCTGCCGCAGCCGCGCCTCGATCGCGCCGGCGACCCGGCGACGCTCGACCAGCAGCCACGACTCGAACTCGGGACATGACTCGAGCTCCACACCCTCCAGCAGTTCGCCGCTCGACGTCAGCAACAAATCGTCCAACCGCAGGACATCCACCGTCGTGGCGTCGAGTCCGGCGGACACCGGATCGCCGGTCAGCACCTCCGGTACGCCGATCGCCCGGCGGAGCTCCGCCAGGGTCCAGCGGAGTGCGCCGAGCGGATCCTCGGCATCCGCGAAGAACAGTTCGGCGAGCCGGCGTCGGCTGGGGGGCCGCTCGGCCAGCAACACATACCCGAGCAGCCCCCAAGCCTTCTTCCCCCGCGGCTGACGCCCCGGCTTCTCGATCACCGGCGGTCCGAGCAATCGGATCAGCGGCACAGATCTCACCCCCTCGCGTGAGACCTCCAGTGTCGCCTGAGGCGTCAACTGTGTCAGCGCCGTACTCCGACCGCCTCCAGGTACTCCGCGCGCGCCGCGACCGTACCGTCGTCTGCGTAGTCGAACGCTCGCGGTACGTCGGCGAGATCCGTGGCGAGGTGGCGATAGTCCTCGCCGTCCAGCGATCCGGCCAGGCGGGTGATCGGTCCGTAGAAGTCCATGAACCACATCGCGAAGTGCTCCGGCGAGTGGTAGCGGAACACGTACTCACGTTTGGTCAGCCCGGTCCACTCGACCCGATCACCGAACAGCTCGACCAGATGCTCCTCGGTGCCCCACAGCGTCGGCGACTGCACCCCGGCCGGCAGCGGCGCCCACTTGGACACGGTCTTGAACAGCTGGCCGATCATCCCGGCCGGCGTCCAGCTCGCCAGCGCGATCTTGCCGCCCGGCCTGACGACCCGGACGAGCTCGTCCGCCGCGCGCTGGTGGTCGGGTGCGAACATCACACCGACCGTGCTCAGCGCGAGATCGAACGCCTGATCCGGGAGCGGCAGCTTCTCCGCGTCGCCTTCGGTGAAGGTCACCGCAAGGTGCTCCGCCGCGGCCCGTTCGCGGCCCTGCTCCAGCAGGTTCGCCGCGTAGTCGACACCGGTCGCCTCGGCGAACCGCCGGGCCGCCGCCAGTGCCGCGTTGCCCTGACCACAGGCGACGTCGAGGGCGCGCTGCCCGGCCCGGACGTCGGCGGCCTCGACCAAGAGCTCGGCGATGATCTGCAACGTGTTGCCCACCCGCGGGTAGTCGCCGGTCTGCCACCCGGCCCGCTGCTTGTCCTTGATCGCCTCGAAGTCCACGGCCGTACTCGTCATCTCTTCCCCCTGGAAGTCACTACCACTTCGGTGGCCGGATCTGGCCATCTGGATCCCAGCCAAAACGGTCACCGTGTGACGCGGCGTGTGACGACGCAGGGCGCCGTACGACGGGACCAAGACTCCCACTGGTCACACAGAGCAAAACATCGTTGTCATAGGTTGGTATATCGACTGATCTGCGGATATGACTTCGTCATTCCAACGCGGCAATGAACTCTTGCCAACGTTGTCAACGCTACTTATAGTCCGACACACCTCTCGGTCAGTGACCAGCCTGTCCGCGCAACGGAAACGGAGGTGACTTTCGTCATGAACACGGTGCCAGACATGAACGAAGGGCCACGCCCGCAGTTCGAAGATGTCGAAGACGTCGTTCGCTATCAGTTGAGTCGGCGAAGCCTGGTCGGAGGAGGTGCCGCGGCCGCGATGACCGCCTTCCTGGCGGCCTGCTCCGGTGGTGGCGGCTCGTACTCCGACAAGCCCGCCAACAACAACAAGCCCGCCGCCACCAAGTCGATCCAGATCGGCAAGGCCAACATCCCGGTCCCGCGGGACCAGGCGGTCATCGTCGGCCAGGTCGAGTACACGGTCTTCGACAGTTTCAACGGAATGATCCCGAACGGCTCGCCGTCGGGTGCCGGCGTCGAGCTGAGCACCGAGCCGCTGTTCTACCTCAGCTTCGCCACCGGTGAGATGCGGCCGTGGCTGGCGACCGAGTACAAGTACAACGACGACCACACCGAGGTGACCTTCAAGTTCGACCCGAAGGCGCACTGGAACGACGGACAGCCGCTGGGGGCGAACGACTTCAAGTTCACCATCATGCTGCTGAAGGATCGCCCCGACCTGTTCGGCGGCGGCGGTGAGCTGAAGGAGTTCGTCAAGGACATCGAGGTCCCGGACGCCCAGACCGCGGTGGTCAAGATGACCAAGCCGGGACCTCGGTTCCACTACAACTTCATCTCCGCGATCGCCGGTCCGCCGCTCGGGATCATGCCCGAGCACATCTGGAAGGCGCAGGACCCGACGAAGTACAAGGACAACCCGCCGGTACACAGTGGTCCGTACAAGCTGAAGCAGGCGATCCGGAACCAGAAGATGTTCGTCTGGGAGAAGGATCCGAACTACTGGAACAAGGACAAGCTTGACGTCAAGCCGCAGTACGTCGTCTACCAGAGCACGTCGAAGCAGCTCGACCAGGCGTCACTGGCGTTCGAGCGCGCGGAGTTCGACGTCGGCTCGGTGGACGAGCAGCACGCCAAGCAGTTGCGCAACACCGGCTACCCGGCCTTGCAGACCACGCAGTTCCACGACCCGAACCCGCGGGTGATGTGGCTGAACTGCGACCCGTCCCGGGGTGTGATCTCGGAGCCGAAGATGCGCTGGGCGATCAACTACTGCCTGGACCGGGAGAAGATCGGCAAGTCGATCTGGCCGGTCCCGGTGCCGCCGGCGCAGTACCCGTGGGCGGACTACCCGACCAACGACAAGTGGAAGAACGACGAGCTCGCGAACAAGTACAAGTTCGAGTTCAACCCCGACAAGGCGACCCAGCTGCTCGACGAGATCGCGCCGAAGAACGCCGCCGGCAAGCGCACCTACAAGGGCAAGGAGATCAACCTCGAGATCATCACGCCCTCGCCGGTCGACGGCGGTGAGTACGCGATCGCGAACGTGCTGAAGACCGAGCTGGCCAAGGTCGGTGTCCCGGCCACCCTGCGCAGCCTGGCCGGCAACGTGCACGACGAGAAGTTCCAGCGCGGCCAGTACGACATCGACTCCAGCTGGGCCGGGATCGCGGTCGACCCCGAGCAGCTGTACTCGGACTGGACCAGCGACAAGTACCAGCCGGTCGGCAAGAACGCGGCCGGCAAGAACAAGCTGCGGTACCGGAACCCGAAGTTCGACGAGATCTCCGAGAAGCTCGCCCAGCTCGACCCGAACAGCGAGGAGGCCAAGCCGCTGCTGAACCAGGCGCTGGAGATCTACTTCCAGGACCTGCCGATGCTGTCGGTGATCCAGACCGGTTACCCGTCGTACTTCAACACGACGTTCTGGAAGGGCTGGCCGACCGACGAGGACCTGTACGAGGTCCCGCTGAACTGGTGGCAGCACTTCATCTTCGTGCTGGGCAAGATCGAGCCCACCGGGCAGAAGGGACCGGCGTGACGGCGGAGGCCCCGCCTGCGGTAGCTGTCGACCGGAGCCAGGACTCCGCACCCGTCTCGGGGGTGCGGGCCTGGCTGTCGCGGCATCCGCTGGCGGCGTACGCGATCCGCCGGTTCGGGCTGTATCTGATCGAGCTCTGGGGCGCACTGACCATCGCGTTCTTCTTCTTCCGGCTGATGCCGGGTGACCCGATCCAGACGCTGATCCAGACCCTGCAGCAGAACTACATCTACAACGCACAGGCGAGCACGGAGATCATCGCCCGCTACAAGCACGAGTTCGGGCTGGACGGGAACCTGCTGACGCAGTACCTGACATACATGCAGAAGCTGATTCTGCACGGCGATCTCGGGCCGAGCCTGATCAACTACCCGACGCCGGCCCAGACGGTGATCCTGCGGTCGTTGCCCTGGACAATCGGTCTGCTCGGCATCTCCGCCGTACTCGCCTGGATCCTCGGCATCGCGATCGGCGCGGTCGCCGGCTGGCGGCGCGGCAAGGCCGGCTCCGCGATCGCCACCAATCTGTCGATCGCGCTGTCGCACGTGCCGTACTTCTTCGTCGCGCTGGTCCTGGTGTACATCTTCGCGTACTCGATGGGTGTGCTGCCGGCCAGATCGGCGTACGACTCCAACATCAGTCCGGGGCTCAGTCCGCAGTTCATCGGCAGTGTGCTGAAGTACGGGTTGTTGCCCGGTCTGTCGATCGTGATCATCGGGACGTTCAGCTGGATCCTGTCGACCCGGATGCTGATGGTCCCGATTCTCGGCGAGGACTACCTGGTGTACGCCGAGGCGAAGGGACTGAAGGGCCGGCGGATCCTGAGCCGGTACGCGCTGCGGAACTGCTACCTCCCGCAGGTGACCGCGTTCGGGATCTCGCTGGGCTTCATCTTCAACGGAAACGTGCTGGTGGAGCAGCTGTTCAACTACCCGGGACTGGGCACCACGCTGGTCACCGCGATCCAGCAGCTCGACTTCAACACGATCCTCGGCGTCACCGACATCGCGATCTTCTCGGTTCTGACCGCCGTCCTGCTCCTCGACCTCGTGCTCCCGCTGCTTGACCCGCGGGTCAAGTACTGGAAGTGATGACGATGAGACTTCTGACCGCGGTACTGCGGACGATCCGGAACAGCCGGCGGCTGGCGACCGGACTGGTCATCCTCGGACTCCTGATCCTGATCGCGCTCTTCAGCCCGCTGATCACCAAGGCCATCGGTGGTGGCCAGGACCCGATCGAGCTGGCGGCGTACGACAAGTGGCTGGTGCCCGGGCCGGATCACCTGCTCGGCACCGACCAGTTCGGGCGGGACGTGTTCGCGATGGTGGTGAAGGCACTCGCGGTGTCTCTGCAGATCGGTGCGATCGCCGGTGTCATCTCGACGGTCATCGGTGTGATCGTGGCGTTCGTCGCCGGGTACAAGGGCGGCTGGATCGACAACGTGCTCTCGACGTTCACCGGGATCCTGCTGGTCATCCCGACGTTCCCGTTGCTGATCGCGCTGTCGGCGTACGCGAAGAGCGTGAGTCTGTTCCAGGTCGGCGTGATGATCTCGATCTTCGCCTGGCCGTTCGCGGCCAAGACGATCCGGTCGCAGGTGCTGAGCCTGCGGACCCGTCCGTACGTCGACCTGGCGCGGGTCAGCAAGGCGCGCGACCTGGAGATCATCACCACCGAGCTGCTGCCGAACCTGCTGCCCTTCATCGGCGTCGGGTTCGCGGCGTCGGCGCTCGGCGCGATCTTCGGCCTCGTCGGCCTGGAAATCATCGGCCTCGGGCCGGCCGGCGTGATCGACCTCGGCCAGATCATCTTCAACGCGATCGGCACCGGCGCGCTGACGCTGGGTGCCTGGCCGATGTTCGTCGTGCCGATCGCGTTGCTGACCTTGTTGTTCGCGGCGCTGAACATGGTCAACATCGGCCTCGAAGAGGTCTACAACCCGCGACTGAGGGGAGTGGCCGGTGAGTGACTCGACGAACGTGCTGGAGATCAAGGGACTCGAGGTCGCCTATTCGACCAACCGTGGCGACGTGAAGGCGGTCCGCGGGATCGACCTCGACGTACGGCGCGGCGAGATCCTCGGCATCGCCGGGGAGTCGGGCAGCGGCAAGAGCACGCTCGCGGTCGCACTGCTCCGGCTGCTGAAGGCGCCGGGCAAGGTGACGGGCGGGTCGGTGATGTTCCATCCGGCCGGGCGGTCTCCGGTGGACCTCCTCAAGGTGCAGGGCGAGGAGCTCCGGGTGCTGCGGTGGTCGGCACTGTCGTACCTGCCGCAGGGGTCGATGAGTTCGCTCAACCCGGTGATGCGGGTCCGCGACCAGTTCAAGGACGTGATCCTGGAGCATGCGCCGGCGCGACGCGACTCGCTGTCCGAGTTGATCCCGCGGCTGCTGGGACAGGTCGGGCTGGAGCCCCGGGTCGCCTCGATGTATCCGCACGAGCTGTCCGGTGGGATGAAGCAGCGCGTGCTGATGGCGATCGCGGTCGCGCTCGAACCGGATCTGGTGATCGCGGACGAGCCGACCACCGCGCTGGACGTGACGATCCAGCGGGTGATCCTGCAGTCGCTGGCCGATCTGCGCACCGACTTCGGGGTCACGCTGATGGTGATCTCGCACGACATGGGTGTGCACGCCCAGCTGGCCGACCGGGTCGCGGTGATGTACGACGGCGAGCTGGTCGAGGTCGGCGGCGTACGTCAGGTCTTCAAGAATCCACGGGATCCCTACACCCGGCAGTTGATCGAGTCGATCCCACGACTGGGACGGAGGGCATCGTGACGTTGGAGCTCGAACTTCGTGGCGTACAGCAACGATTCCATGCTCGCGGGGTGGCCGGCGGGTATGTGACCGCGGTGGACGACGTGAGCTTCACGCTCGCCGCGTCGCCGCCGCAGATCGTGAGTCTGGTCGGTCAGAGTGGCAGTGGGAAGAGCACGATCGCGCGGAACGTCCTCGGCCTGCAGAAGCCGACCGCCGGATCGGTGCGGTACGGCGGGAAGGACATCTTCCGGCTGAGTCGCGCGGAGTACGACGAGTACCGGCGCGACGTCCAGCCGGTGTTCCAGGATCCGTACGCGATCTTCAACCCCTTCTATCGCGTGGATCGCGTGCTGTGGAAGGCGGTCAAGAAGTTCGGGCTGGCCGACGGCCGGGCCAAGGGCCTGGAGCTGATCGAGGAGTCGCTGCGGGCGGTCCGCCTCGAGCCGGAGAACGTCCTCGGCCGGTATCCGCATCAACTGTCGGGCGGCCAGCGGCAACGCATCATGCTGGCTCGGGTGCACATGCTGCGTCCGTCGTTCATCATCGCCGACGAGCCGGTGTCGATGCTGGACGCCCAGGTCCGCAAGCACTTCCTGGACATCTTGCTCGACTTCAAGCGCGAGCACGGGATGACCACGCTCTTCATCACCCACGACCTGTCCACCGTCTACTACCTCGGCGGCGAGGTCATGGTCATCACCAAGGGCCAGATCGTCGAACGCGGCCCGGTCTCCACCGTGATGCACGAGCCGTCCCACCCGTACACCGAGCTCCTGCTCGACTCGATCCCGCAACCCGACCCCGACAACCGCTGGACCACCCGCATCCAGGTCGACGAGCTGGACCGCGTCGACGACAACACCCCGGCCGACGCGACCAAGCCGGAAGCCCCGATCCTTTAGATCGGGGCCCCCGGCCCGGCTGCTCAGACGGTCTTGATCGCTGGGTCGCTGATGCCAGAGACGCCGGTTTCGACGTGGCCGGCGAAGCGGCGCAGGTACGTCGGCTCCGAGTCGATGGTGACGGTGACGTCGTACCAGCGGCTGGTGGTGGTGATGGTGTGGGTGGTCTTGCCGGGGCGGAGGTCGAGCCGCTTCGGCTTGCCGCCGTACGCTCCGGTGAGGGTGACGCGGCGGGCGACGTCGGTGGTCAGGGTGAGGTCGACGTTGCCGGTGCGGGTGTTCTCGCGGGCGGTGATCTCCAGGCCAGTGGCGGGCTTGCCCTTGAAGGTGCGGAGGAAGCTGTTCGGGCCGTGCACGGTCAGGTCGTAGACGCCGTTGGAGTAGATGGTGTTCCAGCTGTCCGCGACGCTCTTGCCGGCCTCGGTCGTGTAGGTCCACGGGCCGTCGGTCCGGTTCGCGGACGTGATCAGGAACTGGGCGCCGGCGTGCGCGCCGGAGCTGAAGGTCAGCTTGTACTTGCCCCCGGCAACCACGCCGTCGACGATCGAGGCGTAGGGCAACGGCCTGGTACGGCGGCTGCCGCGCTCCTGAGCCGGGATCCGGCCGACCGCCGGTGGCGTCGGCACGTAGTCCGGGTGCCGCCTGTCGTCCGGCGGCTCGTACGCCGTGGTGTCCGGGAGCCGCGCCGGCCGGGTGGCCGTCGTACCGAAGTCGAAGGCCGAGGTGAGGTCACCGCAGATCGCCCGCCGCCACGGCGAGATGTTCGGCTCGTGCACGCCGAACCGCTGCTCCATGAACCGGATGATCGACGTGTGGTCGAACACCTCCGAGCACGTGTAGCCGCCGGTGCTCCAGGGCGACACGACCAGCATCGGCACGCGCTGACCCAGACCGTACGGGCCCGGGGCGACCTTGGTCCCGGTGTAGAGATCCGGCCCGACGTCGACGGTCGACAGGCCCTGCGCCGCGGACATCGGCGGGTACGGCGGTACGGCGTGATCGAAGAAGCCGTCGTTCTCGTCGTACGTGATGAACAGCGCGGTCCTGCTCCAGACCTCGGGGTTCGAGGTGAGGGCGTCGAGGACCTGGGAGATGTACCAGGCGCCGTAGTTGGCCGGCCAGTTCGGGTGCTCGGTGAAGGCCTCCGGCGCGGCGATCCAGGAGATCTTCGGCAGCCGGTTGTTCTTCACGTCGGCGGTGAGCTGGGCGAACAGGCTCTCGCCGGCCTTCGCGTTCGTGCCGGTGCGAGCCTTGTCGTACAAGGGGTTCCCGGCCTGGGCGTTGCGGTAGGTGTTGAAGTACAGCAGCGAGTTGTCGCCGTAGTTGCCGCGGTAGGCGTCGTCGATCCAGCCCCAGCCGCCGGCGGCGTCCAGACCGTCGCCGATGTCCTGGTAGATCTTCCACGAGACGCCGGCCTGCTCGAGCCGCTCCGGGTACGTCGTCCAGCCGTAGCCGACCTCGTCGTTCCCGAGGACCGGGCCGCCGCCGGTGCCGTCGTTGCCGGTGTAGCCGGTCCACATGTAGTAGCGGTTCGGGTCGGTCGAGCCCATGAACGAGCAGTGGTACGCGTCGCACACGGTGAACTTGTCCGCGAGTGCGTAGTGGAACGGAATGTCCTCGCGGGTCAGGTACGCCATCGTGGTCGAGGTCTTGGCCGGGATCCACTGGTCGTACTTGCCGTTGTTGTGCGCCCGGTGGGCATCCGGCCAGCTGTGCGCGAGGTCCTGGATGAACTGCAGGCCGAGGTTGTCCGCCTCCGGCCGGAACGGCAGGATCTCGTGGCCGGCGGCGTCCTTCTGGTGCCACACAGACTGGCCGCTCGGCAAGGCGACCGGCCGCGGGTCACCGAAGCCGCGGACACCGTTGAGGGTGCCGAAGTAGTGGTCGAACGATCGGTTCTCCTGCATCAGCACGACGATGTGCTCGACGTCCTTGATGTCGCCGGACCGGCGATGTGCCGGGATCGCGGCAGCTTGCTCGATACTGTTCGTCATGGTGGCGAACGCGGCCGAAGCTCCCGCGAGCTGCAGGAATCTCCGGCGGTTGATGTCTGGCATACGGGTCTCCTGACGGGCGGTGGGGCGGATGGAGTCTGGAACACCAGGACTGCGTCGCAGGCACCCTAGTCTGAACGATTAACACCCGGAAGATGAACTCTCCTGTTCATACCCGGTGATTCTCAAACTGTTCTGAACGCCGCATTCGTAGTTGGATCACCGGCAGCGATTGCTCTCCGCGACGTTCGGCGGGAGACTGAACTAGTGCGCGGCCTGGGGGTTGGGGGAGGCTGCGATGGGCGGGCGGGCGCTCGCTGGAAGCGCCGCAACAGAAGTGGAGCAGCAGCGGCTGCAAGGGCAGCTCGCGGCCTTGACCGACCAGTTCGCTGCCGCCAACGAAGTACTTTCCGCGGTCGGCCGCTCGGCTGGCGACCCGGACACCGTCCTCACCACGATCGTCGAAAGCGCCTGCCGGCTCTGCCGCTCGCAGGCCGCGCAGCTGTATCTGTTCGAGGACGGAAACTACCGGCTCAGCAAAGCAGTCGGTATGTCGGCGGAGTCGATCCGCTACATCACCGACCACCCGATCCCGATGGACCGGGGTACGTTGATCGGCCGGGCCGGCCTGGACCGCACGACCCAGCAGATCGCCGACGTTCTGGCCGACCCCGACTACAGCCGCCAGGACCTGCAGCAGGTGGGCGGCTTCCGGACGACGATGGGCGCGCCGATGCTGATCGACGACGAGGTGGTCGGGGCGCTGTGCGTCTGGCGCTACGAGGTCAGTCCGTTCGACCAGCGTGAGCAGGATCTGGTGACGGCGTTCGCCGGACAGGCGGCGATGGCGGTGAACAGCGTGAAGCTCGTGCAGCAGCTCGAGGCGCGCGGCGCCGAACTCGCCCGCAAGGTCGGTGAGCTGGAGGCGCTGCGCGAGGTCGGCGAGGCGGTGACGTCCAGCCTCGATGTGTCCAAGGTGCTGGCGACGATCGCCAAACACGCGGTCCGGATCTCCGCCACCGACGGTGGCTCGATCATGGAGTACGACGAGGTCCAGCGACAGTTCCTGGTCCGCAGCGTCTACCGGACCGAGCAGGGTGTGATCGAGCGGCTGCGGGCGACCCGGATCCATCTCGACGAAACGCTGGTCGGTCGTGCGGCCAAGCTGGGCCGGCCGCTGGCGGTGCCCGACCTCGGTACGGCGGAACTCGATCCACATCTCGCGGTGCTGTACGAGGCCGGCTGGCGTTCGCTGGTCGCGGTACCACTGCTGCGGGAGGGGCAGATCGTCGGCTCACTCGTGGTCCGGCGGAAGCGACCCGGGGAGTTCTCGGCGGAGACGCTCGCGCTGCTGGAGATGTTCGCGGACCAGTCGACGCTCGCGCTCCTGAACGCGCAGCTGTACCGAGAGCTCAAGCAGAGCAGTGCGGAGCTGGAGGTGGCCAGCCGGCACAAGTCCGAGTTCCTGGCCAGCATGTCGCACGAGTTGCGGACGCCGCTCAACGCCGTCCTCGGCTTCTCCGAAGTCCTGCTGGAGCGGATGTTCGGCGACCTGAACGAACGCCAGGAGGAGTACCTGCGCGACATCCACGGTTCCGGCAAGCACCTGCTCGAACTGCTGAACGAGATCCTCGACCTGTCCAAGGTCGAGGCCGGGCGGATGGAGCTGGAGTACACGACGTTCCCGCTGCACCGGTTGCTCGACAACACCGCGGCGATGCTGCGCGAGCGGGCCACCCTGCACGGCATCGACCTGCGGGTCGAGGTCGGGCCCGGCATCGACGAGGTGTACGCCGACGAGCTGCGGCTGAAGCAGGTCGTGCTGAACCTGATGACCAACGCGGTGAAGTTCACCGGCGACGGCGGCTCGGTGGTGGTGAGCGCGACCCGGGTCGGGGCCGAGGTGCACATTGCGGTCACCGACACCGGTCGCGGCGTACCGCCCGAGGACCGGGAGCGGATCTTCGAGTCGTTCCAGCAGGGCGGCCGCGGTCCGTCGCAGGAAGAGGGCACCGGCCTGGGACTGACGTTGTCGCGGCGGATCGTCGAGTTGCTCGGCGGCCGGATGTGGTTGGAGAGCGAGGTCGGGGTTGGCAGCACGTTCGGATTCTCCTTACGGAGCAGGGAGAACGAGGACCGGCCGGACCCGGCCCGGACCGTCGGCGACGTCGTGGTCATCGAGGACGACCGGCCATCGCTCGACCTGATCACGGCCTATCTGTCCGGCGCGGCGCTGCAGGTCACGGTCGCCGGCGACGGTCAGTCCGGGCTGGATGCTGTCCGGCGAGTCCGGCCGGCCGCCGTACTGCTGGACATCCGGCTGCCGGGGATCGACGGGTGGGCCGTGCTGCAGGCGTTGAAGGCCGAGGCGGCCACCCGCGACATCCCGGTGATCATCGTGTCGATCGTCGAGGAACGGGCTCGGGGCGTGGCGCTCGGGGCCGCCGCGTATCTGGTCAAGCCGGTCAGTAGGGACGCGTTGTTGCAGGCACTGCGAGCGGTCGGCGTGGTGGCCGACATCGAGGGGGAGAATCCATGAATCCGGGCCGGATCCTGGTGGTGGAAGACAATCCGAAGAACCTCAAGCTGGTGCGGGACGTGCTGAGATTCTCCGGGTACGAGGTGATCGAGGCGACCTCGGGTGAGGACGGCGTCCGCCTCGCGGCCTCCGAGCATCCCGACCTGATCCTGATGGACCTGCAGCTGCCCGGGATCGACGGCGCCGAGGCGTTGCGCCGGATCCGGGCCGGCGAGCAGACCCGCGCCGTACCGGTGGTCGCGGTGACGGCGTTCGCGATGGACCACGACCGGCAGCGCGCGTTCGACTCCGGCTTCACCGGGTACGTCGAGAAGCCGATCAGCGTACGCCGGTTACCTCAGCAGGTCAGGGACTTCCTCCGATTGGGCGGTGCGACATGACGAAGGTGCTCGTGGTCGACGACCAGCCACCGAACGTCCGGCTCCTGGAGGCGATCCTCAGCCCGCGCGGGTACGACGTACTGACGGCGTCGTCGGGTGAGCAGGCGCTGGAGCTGATCGATGCCGAGGACATCGATCTCGTCCTGCTCGACATCCTGATGCCGGGGATGGACGGGTACGAGGTGTGCCGGCGGATCCGGGACCAGGTGGACACGGCGTACCTGCCGGTCGTGATGGTGACGGCCAGCGGCGACGAGCAGAAGGTGAAGGCGCTCGAGGCCGGGGCGGACGACTTCCTCACCAAGCCGGTCAACCAGAGCGAGCTGCTCGCCCGGGTGGCGTCGCTGGCCCGGATCAAGCGGTACCAGGACACGATCAAGCGGCAGGCTGCCGAGCTGACCGCGTGGAACCAGGAACTGGAGTCGCGGGTCGAGAGCCAGGTGTCGCAGCTGCAGCGGATGGGCCGGTTGCGCCGGTTCCTCAGCCCGCAGCTGGCCGAGTTGATCGTGGACTCCGGTGACGAGTCGTTCCTGGCCAGCCACCGGCGCGAGATCGTCGTGGTCTTCTGCGACCTGCGCGGGTTCACCACGTTCGCGGAGGCGAGCGAGCCGGAGGAGGTGATGGGCGTGCTGGAGGAGTACCACCACGCGCTCGGCGACCTGATCTTCCGGTTCGAGGGGACACTGGAACGCTTCGCGGGCGACGGCCTGATGGTGTTCTTCAACGATCCGGTGCGCTGCGAGGACGGCCCCTTACGGGCTTTGCGGATGAGCGTCGCGATGCGGACCAGGGTCCGCGGGCTGGCCGAGTCGTGGAGCCGCCGAGGACACGACCTCGCACTGGGGATCGGGGTCGCGCAGGGGTACGCGACGCTCGGCACGATCGGGTTCGACGGGCGGCTGGACTACGCCGCCATCGGCAGCGTGACCAACCTGGCCGCGCGCCTGTGCTCCGACGCGGAGGCGTGGCAGATCCTCGCGACCGAGCGGGTCTTCGCCGCGACCGATGGGGCGGTCATCGGCGAGGACGCCGGGCTCCGCGAGGTCCGTGGTTTCAGCCGGACCGTGCATGCCTACAGCATTCGTGGACTCGACAACTCCCGGATCGCCTCATGACCGGCGACCTGTGGACCGCTCCGGGCGAGGCGGCCCGTCGACTGTCCGCCATGACCGAGGACGAGCGGTACCACTACTTCGACCAGTTGCAGTCGCGGCTGGTCGGGGTGTGGGAGGCGATCGGTCTCAACTACAGCGACGAGTCGGTGGTCGTCGTACCGTCCCTCACGCTGGACCGGACCGAGGCCATCGGCACCGGGACGATGATGCAGGCCTACGAGGAACGGTTCCTGTTCCTCCTGATCCTGCTGCGGGAACCGCGGCTGCGGATGATCTACGTGACGTCGCTGCCGATCACGCCCGAGATCGTCGAGTACTACCTGGCGCTGCTGCCCGGGGTGATCCCGAGCCACGCACGCGCCCGGCTGTCGCTGATCGCGGTCAACGACGCCACGCCCATCTCGCTCAGCGAGAAGCTCCTGGCCCGCCCGCGGCTGCTCCAGCGGATCGCGGACCTGATCCCGAACCGGATGCGCTCGCATCTGATTCCCTACAACACGACCGAGCTCGAGCGGGACGTCGCGATCAGTCTCGGTATCCCGATGTACGCCGCCGATCCGCGGCTGGCCCCGCTGGGTTCGAAGTCCGGGTGCCGTCGGCTGTTCGCGGAGGTCGGCGTACCGCATCCGCTCGGCGCGGAGAACCTGCACTCGCTCGACGACCTCGCCGACGCGCTGCTCGCGATGCGGGCCGAGCGGCCGTCGATGGACAGCGCGATCGTGAAGCACAACGAAGGCGTGTCCGGCGAGGGCAACGCGGTGGTGCGGCTGAAAGGACTGCCGGCGCCCGGCTCGGCGGGGGAGCGGGACGAGATCCTGGAGCGGCTCCGATCGATGGAGCTGGAGTCCGAGAAGATGTCGTTCGAGACGTACATCGCCAAGTTCGCCGAGAACGCCGGGATCGTCGAGGAACGGATCGTCGGTACCGACCTGGAAAGCCCGAGCGTCCAGCTGCGCGTACTGCCCGGTGGCGAGATCGAGCTGCTGTCGACGCACGACCAGTTGCTCGGCGGGGCGAGCGGTCAGAGCTACCTGGGGTGCGTGTTCCCGGCGGCGCCGGAGTACGCGCGGCTCATCACCGAACATGCCGCGACGATCGGGCAGCGGCTGGCGAACGAGGGTGCGCTCGGGCGATTCGCGATCGACTTCGTCGTGGTCAAGGACGAGGCCGGCGACTGGACGCCGTACGCGATCGAACTGAACCTGCGCAAGGGCGGGACGACCCATCCGTTCCTCACCCTGCAGTTCCTGACCGACGGGCGCTACGACCCGCGGACCGCACTCTTCCTGACGCCGGGAGGTGACGAGAAACATCTGGTCGCGACCGACCACCTCGAGTCGGAACTGCTGACCGGCCTGACGCCGGCGGACCTGTTCGACATCGTGGCGCGGAACAAGTTGCACTTCGACCAGGCCCGGCAGGTCGGCGTGGTGTTCCACATGATCAGCTGCCTGACCGAGAAGGGCCGGCTGGGCCTGACGGCCGTGGGCAACACGCCGGCCGACGCGGATCGCCGGTACCGTGATGCTTCCCGCATTGTGCTGGCGGAGGCCGAGCAGGCCTTCGTCGAACGTCCGCTCCCGGTCTGAGAGGTTCGATGCAGCGAGTTTGGTACGTCGCCTACGGTTCCAACCTCGCGCTCGATCGATTCCGCTGCTACCTGGCCGGCGGCCGCCCCGCCGGCGGGGCCCGCGTGTACGTCGGCTGCCGCGACCACAGCGACCCGGAGCGGATCGTCGGCGTCCAGATACCCGGCGGGCTCGTCTTCGCCGGCGAGTCGCGCGTCTGGGGCGGCGGTTCTGCCTTCTACGACCTCGCCGCCCCACGCCAGGTCGCCGGCCGCGCCTACCTGCTGACTGCCGACCAGCTCGGCGACGTCTCGGCTCAGGAGATGCGCCGAGAACCAGGCGGCGAGTTCGCCCGCGACCTGGCCGCCCTGCTGCCGGACATCGACGCGGTCCACACGATGGGCCCCGGCCGCTACGAAACCGTGGTCCGCCTGGGCGACCACGACGGCCTCCCCATGTTCACCGTCACGCGCGACACAGTCGCCGACCTCGAGCCGGCCGCCCCCACAGCGCCGTACCTCCGCTGGATCGCCACCGGCCTGACCGAAGCCCACGGCTGGAACACGCAGCAGGTCGTGGACTATCTCCAGGCCGCGCCGGGCGTCCAGAAAGCCTGGACACCCGACGCGCTGACGGACCTGCTTTTACCGCTTGATGGCGACGCACGTCGCGGTGGAGTGCTTTGACGGGTCGCTTTCGGAGGTGGCGGTGAGGGTGATCGTGGCGAGGGGGCTGGTGCCGGCCTTCGTGTAGACGGGGACGGTGACCTGTTGGCCGGCGTTGGCGGTGGTGAGGGCGTTGGGGAGGGTGATTGACCAGTCCTTGCCGTTGACCTTGGCGGAGACGCGGTAGACGTCGCCCTTCAGGTACGGCGTGATGTCCTCGGGGTGCTCGGAGACGGTGCCGGCCTTGCCGGTGTTGGTGAGTGAGAAGTTGCAGGTCTGGACACCGTTGGACGCCGGCTTGGCAACGGTCGGCAGGACGCGGACGCCACGCTTCTGCGCGCCGGAGCCGTCCAGCGAGCGGACCGCGACCGTGTAGGACAGTACGCCGGCGCGGTCCCGGTGCACGTTGGTGATGTAGAAGTGCAGCCGGTTGGCGGTGTCGGTGTACTCGTACTCGCTGCCCGAGTTCGTGCCGGCGTGGAACAGCGCGTCCGACAGCTGGCGGTAGTCGCCGATCGTGATCGGGATCTTGGTGCCGTCCGGCAGCACGTAGTCGGTCATGTTGATGTCCTGCGGGTTGGCGTCGACGACCCACTCGAACGGCGCCTGATCCTGGTTCTTGGTCTTCGCCAGCAGTACGCCGGAATCGGGCGTGAACGAGTCCGTGCCCATCCGGTCCACCACCTCGACCGTGTAGTTCTGGTATCCGCGCCCGTCACACAACGGGTCCGTGTTCACATCACAAGGCGGCGCCAGATCGCCCGTACCGCCGAGCTGGATGTTGATCCCGGACAGGCCCTTCGACCCAGGTTGCGCGGTCCGCGCGGTCACGTTCGCGATCACCACACCCGACGTCGCCAGTGCCTCCCGCGACAACCGCAGCACGTTCTGCTCGTCGACCATCTGCAGCTTGATCTTGTTGCGCAGCATGTGTTGCGCGCCCATCGACGCGCCGCCGGTCGCCGGGATCATCCACCGGCTGTGTGGTCCGCCGGGTCCGTTGAAGCTGCCCCGGCTGAGCATCTCCCAGATCCCGGTGTACGCGCGCCGGGCGGGAACGCCGTACGGATTGTTGTAGTTGTCGCCGATGCCCAGGATGTGGCTGAACTCGTGGGCGAACACGGCCATGCCCGAGCTCTCCGCCTGGGTCGACGAACCACCGCCGGCGTTCGGCCAGATCGACGCTCCCGCGGCCCACGACGTCCAGTCGACGTACCGGGTGTTCGACCAGTTCGGCAGGCTCGGGTCCGGTGGGCCGAAGTCGTCGGTGACGTCCTCCTTGGTCGGGAACTTCATCATCCCGAACTCCTGCCAGGTGGACGACTCGTCCTGGCCGGCACTCAGGAAGAACACGAAATCGAACCCGGCAGGTACGTCGGGACCCTGATCGGCCACCCACGCCGCCCGACCGTCGGTGCGAATGTTCTTCGTGCAGGTGTCACCGGCCGGGCAGGCGGTGCCACCCTGGAACTCCATCGCGTACTCGTGCGACTTGCCGGGCATCCGGTACGGGCCGAACGCGGTCAGGTCGACGCCGTACCGGCCGCCGGAGTCCTCCATCCAGTACTCGTGCAGGGTGTGGCCGCGGTTGAGCGCGTTGGGCGTGTTGAGGAAGTTCTTGTAGAACTCGCCGACCTGGTCCCGCGGTACGCCGTTCGCCTCGGCACTCGGGTTGCCGAACACGGTCGAGCCCTTGGGCTTGGTGATGACGAAGTCCTGGTTCGGGTAGTCGAGCAGCACGAGCGCACCCTTGAACGTCCGGACCGAACCCTTCGTCGCCGGGTTGGCCCAGTCGGTGCCCGGTGGCTTGACGTAGTCGCTCCACGTCATGTGGTCCGGGTTCTCCCAGTTCTGCGGGTCGATCGGACCGGGCAGACCCTGGGAGGTGGTGGCGGCGATCCGCCGGTCCTGGCCTGACTCCTGCCACGGCTGCTTCTGCGGCCAGTGCGGATACTGCCAGGCATTCACGGGATCCGGGGGAGGTGAGGCGTCGGACGAGGCCAACGCCATCGAAGGCACGGAGACGGCGGCCAGTGCAATGACCAGCCGCAGGACACGACTTGACTTCCGTTGCTCAGACACGGGCGGTATCCGATCGACGAGGGCGGATTCAGGATCGGGATTTGCCCGTCAGCATGCCCTTTTCAGCTGGTGTCGAACACGGCGGTTTCCCCTGCGCGGAGGGAGGCGCACAATCACAGCATCGGGAAAGGGGCCGGAGATGGCCGACGACGTGATCATCGTGGGAGTCGACGCCGCGTGGCAGCGCAGCAAGGCACTCGACTGGGGGGTGACCGAGGCGCTGCTGCGGGAGTTGCCGCTGCGCGCGATCCACAGCGTCGAGGAGCCGAGGCGCTACAGCGACACCCACGCTCCGGTGCGGGCCGACGGGGAATCGGTCGTTCCGGTGCGGATCGACAAGGCGGCCGCCCGGGTGGTCGACGACGTGCGCCCGTACCTGGCGGGAATCGACACCGAGCTGGACTTTGGCGTCGATCTGCGCGTCGGGAAGCCGGATGACGTGCTGGTCGACCTCAGTGCGACCGCGACGATGTTGGTGCTCGGCCGGCGCGGGCACGGCGTCTTCGCCGACCTGCTGATCGGCTCCACCTCCGACGCGGTCGGCAACCGCGGCCGCGGCCCGGTGGTCGTCGTACCGAGCGGCTGGCAGCAGCAGGAGCACCGCACCGCCCCGGTCCTGGTCGGCGTCGACTGGATCCAGTCCGAGCCCGACCAGCCGGCCATCGAGTTCGCCGCGGACCACGCCGCCGCGCACGGCGTACAGCTCACCCTCGTCCTGGTCTGGGACTTCCCCTGGGAGGTCGCCACCGACCAGCCGGCCTCCGCCGAAGATATCGACCAGTGGCACGACATGGCTGATGCCCGCGGCGCCGAACTCGTCGAGGAGTGGCGCGCCAAACGCCCCGGCCTCGAGATCGCGCACGATGTCCACCAGGGCCACCCCGTCGAAGGCCTCCTCGCTGCCGCCGAGGACTTGAACCCCCAACTTCTCGCCGTCGGCGGCCGCCCCCGCTCCCGCCTCGCCGAGCACCTCCTGGGCTCCACCGCCCGAGGCGTCCTGCACCACACCACCCACCCCATCGCCATCGTCCACCAGCGCCCGTAGTCGCCGTCGTCTCCCGACGACCGAGCCTCGGCCGCGAACTCGGTGCCGCGGGCATCGAGGAGTTCATGAACAAGAAATCGATCCGGCTGTGAATCCGCCGCGCTCCCATGGTGCGTATGTCTTCCAGAGCACCGGACGGATGACGGGAGATGTGCCATGGCTGCGGAGAAGGGTCTGGAGACGCTGATCGAGGTGGTGCGGCAGTCGGCGGAGGCCTACATCCGCGGCGATATCGACGCCTACCTGGACCTGATCCACCACAGCGACGACTACACGTTGATGTCGCCATTGGGTGGGGAGGTCGTTCGTGGTTTCGACTCCTCACCGGAGGCGTTGCAGAGCACGCGCGAGCTCTTCCGCGCCGGGGAGGCGTCGGTCGACATCGAGCAGTGCTACCACTCCGGCGACCTGACGGTTCTCGTCGCGGTCGAACGGCAGCATGGCGAGGTCGGCGTACTGCCTGCCCAGGACTGGTCCCTGCGCGTCACGCTGGTCTTCCGGCGGACGCCATCAGGCTGGGACCTGGTGCACCGCCACGCCGACCCTCTGGTCCACCCCATCGGCTTCGGTCAACTGTCCGAACTGGCACGGGGGGCCGTCGGCTGACACGCCCGGAGGCCCGTACGGCATGCCGGGTGGCTACGGCGAGCGCATACTGCGAGATGTAGGGGGAGCTCGTATCAGGGGGGCCGACGATGCCTGTGCCCGGTGGTTACTCCATCAAGACCTATCGCTATCTGCGGATGGCGATGATCGCCATGATCGTCCTGCTCGGCGCGTCGCTGGTGATCGAGTGGGCGAAGACCGATCCGCACTGCCTGCAGAACTCGATCAGTGCCTACTACTACACGCCGGTACGCGCGATCTTCGTCGGCTCGCTGATCACGATCGGCGTGTGCATGGTGGTGCTGAAGGGCAACACCGAGCCGGAGGACATCCTGCTCAACGTGGCCGGCATTCTCGCGCCCGGTGTCGCGCTGGTCCCGACGCCGGGGCGGGGCACCTGCCACTCGGTGCCGGTGGACCTCGGCGACGCGGCGGCGAACGTCTCGAACAACATGCTCGCGTTGTTCATCATCGCCGTGCCGTGCCTGGTCGTCGCCGCGATCTTCATCATCCGGGATCGCATCCAGCACCCGAACCAGTGGACGTGGATGTACGTGGTCGGCCTCGCCGTGTCGGCGCTGATCTTCGGTGGTGGGCTCGTGTGGTTCTTCGCCGACCGGGAGGGTTTCATCGACAACGCGCACTACGCGGCCGCGATCACGATGTTCCTGTGCATCATCGCCGTGGTTCTGCTGAATGCGGAGCAGTTCCGGCGCAAGCAGCGCAAGCACGCGGTCCCGCACTCGCCGGCGAACCGGTACTCGGTGATCGCGCTGCTGATGGTGGTCGCGCCGCTCGTGATGGTCGGCTGGAAGGCGCTCTTCGGCTGGCAGCACGCCGTCCTGTGGATCGAGGGCACACTGATCCTGCTGTTCGCCGCCTTCTGGGTGAGTCAGACCCAGGAACTGTGGAACGACGGCATCCGTCAGGAGTTGCCGCGGTCACAGGCGACGCCGTCGCCGTTGCGATCCAGTTCGGTCGAGTAGCCGGGGTCGCCGCGGTGGAGCGGCGCCTTACCGGCGGCGCGTACTTCGGCACAATTCTTGTAGACCACGGTCGTGGTGGTGACCTGGGGCGCGGCCGGCTCGGTGGTAGGCACCGACTCGGTCAGTGTGGGCGCCGGCTCCGACGGTTGCGTCGGTGTCGGCGTAGGGCTCGGTGTCTGCGTCGGAGTCGGTGTCTCGGTCGGCGTCAGGGTCGGCTCGTGCGTGGGCGCGCTGGTCGGTGCTGTCGTCGGCGCCTCGGTCTGTGGTGCGGTCGGCGTGCTCCCCGGCACCGGAGTTGTCCCGGCCTCGGTTGTCGCTGCGCGGGTGGGCGCCGTACTGGCCGACTCGCCGCCGGTGAACGGGTTGAACAGCACCAAGGCGATCAGCGCGAGCGGGATCGCCGCGATCGCGCCTACCTTGATCCTGCTCGTGCCACCGAACCGGCCCAGCGGACCGCGGACGGCGTGGCCGTTCTCGTCGACCCAGAACGCCCAGCCGTCCGGCGCGGGCGGCCACGACTCCTTGGGCTGCCAGCGTTTCGGTGGTCGCCACCGCGCCGTCGGCGGATCGGGCCAACCGGGCGGTGCATTGAACTGCCTCACTCCCAACCTCCCCAGTGCGTGCAGCAGCCTAGCGACAGCACGCAGCGAGGGAAGGCCGGGGCCAGGAATCCCTTGTGGTTCATGCGTTTGACCGCCGTCCTCGCGGCGTGGGCCGGCGTGGTGAGGGCTAAGTCTCGTTGACAGACCCAGCGGGGTGGTGTGAGGCTCGGTGCATGACTGAGACGCAGGAGCAGGCGCCCGGGTTGGCGGACGACTCGACGAGCCGCAGCCGGACCTTCTCGTGGACGGACCCGGCGCTGACGGCGGCGCGGATCGGGAGCACCCCGGGCCTGGAGATGCTGCGGGCGATGCAGGGCGGGGAGATCCCGGCGCCACCGATCCTGCAGCTGGTCGGCGCGACCGGGCTGGAAGCGGAGGAGGGGCGCGTCACGGTCTTCATGCCGGCGGCCGAGTTCCACTACAACCCGCTCGGCACGGTCCATGGCGGGATCATCGCGACACTCCTCGATACCGCGGCCGGCTGCACCGTGCACTCGACGCTGCCGGCCGGCGTCGGATACACCTCCCTCGACCTGATGACCCGGTTCATCAAGCCGGTCACCACCAAGTCAGGTCTGCTCCGCTGCGAAGGCACGATCATCAGCCGAGGCCGCCGTACCGCGGTCGCCGAATCCCGCTTGTTCGACGAACGCGGCACGCTGCTGGCCCAGGCGACGTCTACGTGCCTGATCTTCGAGGTGCCTCAGGCCTGATCGGCGAGGAGCTTCTCGGTCGCGACCAGGCGGACGCAGGTGGCGAGGCCGGTGATGGCGGCTTCCACCTCGGGGAGTTCGGGGTAGGTGGGGGCGATGCGGATGGTCTGGTCGGTGGGGTCGTCGCCGTACGGATGGGTGGCGCCGGCCGGGGTGATGGCGATGCCGGCCGCCTTGGCCTTGGCGACGACCTCGCGGGCGCAGCCTTCCGGCACCTGCAGGCTGATGAAGTAGCCACCGGCCGGGTTGGTCCACGAGGCCAGGCCGGTGCCGCCGAGCTCGGCGGTGAGGATCTTGTCGACCGCGTCGAACTTGGGCCGGATCACCTCGGCCAGCGTCCGCATGTGCGCGTGCAGCCCGTCGGCGTCGCGGAGGAACTGAACGTGCCGCAGCTGGTTGATCTTGTCCGGACCGATGCTCCGCTTCACCGTGTGGCTGAGCCACCACTCGAGGTTGGCCGGTGACGATCCGAAGAACGCGACGCCGGCGCCGGCGAAGGTGATCTTCGAGCTGGACCCGAACACGAAGGCCCGATCCGGGTGACCGTTCTCGGCGCACAGCGCGAGTACGTCGGCGATCTTCGCAGGCGAGTCGGTCAGGTGATGGACGGCGTACGCGTTGTCCCAGAAGATGCGGAAGTCCGTTGCCGCGGTCTCCATCGCGGCGAGCCGGCGGACGGTCTCGTCGGAGTAGACGGCGCCGTCCGGGTTGCTGTACTTCGGCACGCACCAGATGCCCTTGATCCGCGCGTCTTCGGCGACCAGCCGCTCGACGACGTCCATGTCGGGTCCATCGGCAGTCATCGGCACCGGGATCATCCGGATCCCGAACCGCTCGCAGATCCCGAAGTGCCGGTCGTACCCAGGCACCGGGCACAGGAAAGCGAGCCCGTCCACGTCGGCCCACCGCTGCTCGGCCCCCGGCACCTTGCCGAGCAGCGCGAACACGACGGCGTCGTGCATCAGTTCCAGGCTCGAGTTCCCCGCCGCCAGCAACTGCTCGACCGGCACCTGCAGATCCTCGGCGAAAATCGCGCGCAACTCCGGCAGCCCGTTCAACCCACCGTAGTTCCGCAGATCGGTCCCGTCGGCCGCGACCGGTTCCCCCTCCAGCCCCAGCACTCCATTGGCCGCATCCAGCTGCTTCGGCGAAGGCTTCCCGCGGGTGAGATCAAGCTTCAGCCCCTTCGCCACCAACGCCTCATAGTCCTGCCGGGCACGGTCACGCTGGGCGGTCAGCTCTTCGACACTCACGGGGGGAGTCCTTTCACGGTGCTAGGTGTTGGGCCCCAGCCTAGTGATCACCCGACCGCGTGCAGAAACAGGGACTGGTCAGCGGCCGCCGCGGCCACACTTCGGGTACTTGGGGTCCCAGGGCGGGCAGCTCGGGAAACCGGGTGGCGGCTTGATCGTCGGCGGCGTACCCGGCGGCGGCGGGATGATCGGCGGTGTGGGGACGGTCGGCGGCGCCTTGCTGCCGTTGGACAGCACCAGCGTCACCGTCGCACCCTCGGGCGCACCGTCCTCCTGCCGTGGCGTGGTGGACGCGACCGTGCCCGCCGGCGCGTCCGAGTCCACCGGGGTGGGAGAGATCGCGGCCTTGAAGCCCATCGACAGCAGCTTGGCCGTGGCGTCCACCGGGGTCATGCCCTTCAGGTACGGCAGGTCCTTCACGTTGCCGCGGATCGTCTTGTCGTCCGGCTGGACGAACCTGCTGCTCGGCAGGCCGCGCAACGCCAACTGCATCGCGGTCTCCCAGATCGGACCCGCGGTACCCGAACCGGACGCGTCCCGCATCTTCTCGCCGTTGAGAGTCTGACCGATCAGGTCCTTGTACGGCGGGTTGGCGTCGGCCACCACCGACGCGGCGGCCAGCTTGGACGAGTAGCCGGCGAACCAGACCGCGAAGTTGTTGTTGATCGTTCCGGTCTTGCCACCCAGGTCGCTCTTGCCGAACTTCAGCTTGCCGCCGGTGCCGCCCGGCTCCATCACCTTGTTCAGCACGTAGTTGACGCCGTCCGCGACCGTCGGCGAGAGCGCCCGGTGACAGCTCGGACCTGGCGTGGGAACGGTCTTGCCCTTGTTGGTGATCGAGGTGACGATCTGCGGCTTGCAGTACATCCCGCGGGCCGCGAACGTCGCGTACGCGTTCGAGAGCATCAGCGGCGTGATATAGCCGACCGACCCGAGCGTGAACGAGACCACCTGTTCCAGCGGCTTCATCGTCTGCGCGTCGTACATGCCGAGCTTTGAGGCGATCGTGGCGATCGGGCAGAGACCGATCTGCTCGGACAGCTGCAGGAAGTAGGTGTTCGTCGAGGCTCGGGCCGCGTCGATCATCGACGGGTCGGCGATCGTCTTGGTGGAGTTCTTCGGGGTGTAGTCGTCATCGGACGTGACCCCGGTGCAGGTGCTGAACTTCTTGCCGCTCAGCGGGAGAGTCTGCGGCGAGTTGATCCGGTAGGTGAGCGGCACGCCCTTGCCGATCGCGGCGGCGATCGTGAACGCCTTCATCGTCGAGCCGTTCTGGAAGCCGCCGTACCCGCCGGCGTAGGACTTCTCGACGTTGAAGTTGTACGTCGTCTGGCCCTTCTTGCTGCCGTAGTTCCGGCTCTGCGCCATCGCCTTCACCAGGCCGGTGCCCGGCTGGACCATCGTGATCGCCGCGACCGCCTGGTCGCTGGTCTTGGAGTGCTTCTTGATCGAGGCCTCGGCCGCCGCCTGGATCTTCGGGTCGAGCGAGGTGCGGATCACCAGGCCCGCGGTCTCGATGTAGTTCTCCGCGTCCTCCGGGGTCTTGCCGAAGGCCGGGTTCTCCTTGAGTTTGGCGACGACGTAGTCGCAGTAGAACGGGTACCTGGAGCTCGCGCAGCCGCTCGGGATATTGATGACCTTGGCCGGATTGATCACCGGCGTCTTGATCGCGTCCTGGGCCTGCTTGGCCGTGATGACGTTGAGCTCCTGCATCCGCCGCAGCACGACATCGCGGCGTTCCTTGGCCCGCCCCGCGTGGTCGATCGGGTTGTAGCCGGTCGGGTTCTTCACCAGGCCGGCCAGCATCGCCGCCTGCGGCAGCGTCAGCTTCGCCGCGTGGACGCCGTAGTAGTGCATGGCCGCGGCGTCGATGCCGTACGCGCGGTCGCCGAAGTAGGCCAGGTTCAGATACCGGTTGAGGATCTCGTCCTTGGAGTACTGCTTCTCGACCGCGATGGCGTAGCGCAGTTCGGCGATCTTGCGCTCGTACGTCTCGGCGGTGGCCGCTTTCACTTCCTCCGGCGTGCGCGCCTTGTTGATCAGGGTCAGCTTCACGTACTGCTGGGTGATGCTGGAGCCGCCCTGCTGGACGCCGCCGGACGACTGGTTGCGCAGCATGGCGCGCAGGGTGCCCTTCGCGTCCAGGGCGCCGTGCTGGTAGAACCGGTCGTCCTCGATCGCGACGATCGCCTGGAGCATGACCGGGCTGATCTGCTTCAGCGTGACCGGGGTCCGGTTCTCCTGGTACAGCGTGGCGATCGTCGTACCGTCCGCCGCCTGGATGATGGTCTTCTGCGCCAGCGGCGCCGTCTTCAGGTCCTGCGGCAGGTACTGCACGGTGTCGTGGGCCTTCGCCGTGGTCACCCCGGCCAGGCCCGCCAGGGGGAGCGCCAGGCCGGCGACGAGAGCTCCCGCCACCGCACTCACCACGAGGAAAACGAACACCGACTGAACGACGTTGGGCCGTCGAGCCCGCTCGCCTTTGTGCATGGTCCGGCAGATTACGGCAGGACAAGGGGTTCCGGGACCCTTTTCGTTACGGAATTTACACATTCGCGCGGCGGTCTCACCACTAGTGACGATGCGCTCACTGTACGGTCATGAAACGTTCGTCGTCGGTGCCCTGAAGTCGGCTCCAACCAATGGACTGTGACCGTCGTCTCATGTGCACAGGGGACACGCACGAAGGGGGATCGACATGAAACGTTGGGGACTCGGGCTCGCGGTATTGGGGACCGCGGGGCTGATGGTGGCCGGGATGGTGCCGGCGGATGCGACGGTGACGGCACCGCGACAGGACGTTGCTGCGAGCAACATCCAGTCGACGGTGTTCGCGCAGCGATACTTCTCCTGCTACGAGGATTACGGCTGCTCGGTGACCGCGACGCTGCCCAAGACGTGGCGGTACGTGAAGCTGGGCTCGGACGAGTTCCGGTTCCTGGATCGCTCGGTGCCGCGGATGGTCAGGTTCCACGTCAATCTGGGCGGCGAGGTCACCACGGCGGCCGCGGCGAAGAAGAAGCAGGCCGCGCTGCGGGGGACCCGCGGGCTGAAGGTTCTGAGCCGGTCGACGACCACGATGAAGGCGACCATGCAGCAGGGACCGCTGATCGTGACCACCCTCGTCTACACCTACAAGAGCGGCTCGACCACCCGCTGGGTGGCAACGCGCTACATCGGTCAGTGGGGCGACAAGCACGCCAACATCGAGATCACCGTCGGCGGCCGCCTCAAGGACCGTGCCCTCCTCACCACAGTCCTGAACAAGGCCACCAGTTCGGTAGCCCTCTCCGGCTGAGCCGGCGTGCGTCCACCTTCCGCGCGAAGGTGGACGCACGGTCAGAAGCCGGTGGGTGGTCGGGGTGTGTAGGCCGACTCCAGGGTGGTGAGCTCTTCCGGGGTGAGGGTGATGTCGAGGGCGGCGACGGCGTCGGCGAGGTGGTTCGGTTTGGTGGGGCCGACGATGGGGGCGGCGACGACCGGGTTGTGCAGGACCCAGGCGAGCGCGACCTGCGCCATCGGGACGCCGCGGGCCTCGGCGACCGCCTGGACGGCGTCGGCGATGGGCTCGTCGTTGGCGGCGACGAACCGCTGTGCGACGAGCGGGTCGGTGTCGCCGCGACGCGTCTGGATGCCCCACGGCCTGGCCAGGCGGCCCTTGGCGAGAGGGCTCCACGGGATGCTGCCGACGCCCTGATCGGCGAGCAGGCCGAACATCTCGCGTTCTTCTTCGCGCTGCATCAGGCTGTACTGGTTCTGCATCGAGACGAACCGGGTCCAGCCGTGCAGGTCGGCCGTGTGCTGCAGTTTCGCGAACTGCCAGGCCCACATGGACGACGCGCCGAGATACCGCGCCTTGCCGGCCCTGACGACGTCGTGCAGTGCCTCCATCGTCTCCTCGACCGGGACATCCGGGTCGAAACGGTGGATCTGGTACAGGTCGACGTACTCGGTCCCGAGCCGGGTGAGCGACGCGTCGATCTGTTCGAGGATCGCCTTGCGGGACAGGCCGGATCCGCCCGGGCCGTCGTGCATCCGGAAGTGCACCTTGGTGGCCAGTACGACGTCCTCGCGCCGGCTGTACTTGGTGATCGCCCGGCCGACGATCTCCTCGGAACTGCCGTACCCGTACACGTTGGCGGTGTCCCAGAACGTGATGCCGAGCTCGACCGCCTGCCGGAAGATCGGCTCAGCCGCGGCGTCGTCCAACGCCCACTCGCTGAACCCGCGCGAGGTGTCGCCGAAACTCATGCACCCCAAGGCGATCCGGCTGACCGTGAGCCCTGACTTGCCCAGACGTGAGTACTCCATCAGCTTGTTTCTTCCTTCAGTCGCGGGGGAGGAGGCGCAACGTCACCGGTGCGGTGCCGGGGCCGACCACGGCACCCACGGGGCCGGGGCCGTAGCGGTCGTACTTCGCGTGGTAGGCGTCGTCGATGGTCTGGTGGACGTCCGCGGCGGCCTCGGCGAATGTGACGTCACGTTCGACGCCGCCGGCCTGGATGCGGCCGGTACCGCTGGCCTTCGCCCGGCGGTACCAGGGGGTGCCGGCGTTGACCATGGACCGGATGTAGATGTCATCGCCGACCCGGACCATCCAGATCGTCACATAGGGCCGGAGCGTGCCGTCCTCGCGGTACGACGAAACGCGGAGCTCGGTCGCATCACCGATGCGCTGCAGTTCGTCGACTGTCCAGGTGGTCATGACTGGAACACCTCACGGGCGATGGTGATCGCGGACATGGCCTTCGGCCAGCCGGCGTAGAAGGCGAGGTGGATGATGACCTCCTTGAGTTCGGTCTCGGTCAGCCCGTTCTGCTTCGCCCGGGCCAGGTGGCCGCGGAGTTGTTCGGTGTTCCCGCCGCTGATGAGACTCGCGACGGTGATCAGGCTCCGGTCGCGCGGCGACAGTTCGGTGCGCTCCCAGACATCACCGAACAGGACATCGTCGGTGAGCGCGACGAGCTTCGGCGCGAAGTCGCCGATCAGCTTCTGAGCAGGCGTGGGTTCGGTCATGAGCGGACCAGGACCTTCAGAGCCGAGCGGTCGTCCATGGCGCGGTAGCCGTCGGGAACGTCGGTGAGGTTGATGGTGCGGTCGAAGACCTTGCCGGGGTCGACCTTGCCGTCGAGTACGCCGGGCAGGAGACGCTCGATGTAAGCGCGGGCCGGGGCCGCGCCGCCGGTCAGTGTGATGTTCGGGCCGAACAGGCTCGCGAAGCCGACCGGCGCGTCAGTGTATTGCGGGACCCCGACGCGGCTGATCACGCCGCCGGGGCGGACGACGCCGATGGCCTGTTCGTACGCCGGCATGTGGCCGACGGCCTCCAGGACGACATGGGTGCCGTCGCCGCCGGTGAGCTCGCGGACCTTGGCGATGCCCTCCTCGCCGCGCTCGGCGACCACGTCGGTCGCGCCGTACTCGAGGCCGAGATCCGTGCGGACCTTGTGCCGGCCCATCAGAATGATGCGCTCGGCCTCGAGCTGCTTCGCCGACAGGACAGCCATCAGGCCGACCGCGCCGTCGCCGATCACGGTGACGGAGGTCCGTGCGGACACGCCACCCTTCAACGCCGCGTGGTAGCCGGTGCCGTAAACATCGGACAGAGTCAGCAGGGACGGGACCAACGCGGAGTCCTCACCCACTGGCACCTTCACCAGTGTGCCGTCCGCCAGCGGTACCCGGACGGCCTCGGCCTGCCCGCCGTACACGCCGTTCGCGTTCCAGAAACCGCCGTGCCGGCAGGAGGTCTGCAGGCCCTCGCGGCAGAAGTCGCACGTCCCGTCCGACCAGGCGAACGGCGCGATGACGAAGTCGCCCGCGCGGACCGTCGTCACCTCGCCGCCGACGTCCTCGACCACGCCGACGAACTCGTGGCCCATCGATTTCCCCTCCGGCGTCGCGGGCAGGTTGTGATACGGATGCAGGTCGCTGCCACAGATGCAGGACCGGACCACCCGCACCAGGGCGTCCGTCGGTTGCTGGATCACCGGATCCGGTACGTCGATGACGCGCACGTCTCCGGCGCCGTACATGTAAGTCGCTCGCATGATCCCAGTAAAGGTCACGTTCCAGCCGCGCGGGAGTCACTGCCGATCCAGGTAATGCCAGTGCCTCCCTCCTCCCGGCGACGGTCCGTAACCTTGGCGGCATGGACCACCGAGCCGAGATCAAGGAGTTCCTCAGCTCCCGGCGTGCGCGACTGACCCCGGAGCAGGCCGGCCTGCCTGTGTACGGCGGCAACCGCCGGGTGAAGGGGTTGCGGCGGGAAGAGGTGGCGCTGCTGGCCGGTGTCTCGGTGGATTACTACGTCCGGATCGAGCGAGGGCACCTGGCCGGTGCGTCCGAGGGTGTTCTCGAGGCGCTCGCCCGCGCGCTGCAACTCGACGACGCCGAGCGAGCCCATCTGTTCACCCTCGCCCGTGAGTCCGACCCCGGCCCCACGGTCCGGCGACGCGCGGCGACGAAGGGGGTGCGGCCGGCGATCCAGCAGGTCCTGGACGCGATCACCGACGCGCCGGCCTGGATCCGCAACGGACGCCACGACCTGCTCGCGGCGAACCCGATGGCGCAGGCCCTCTACGCGCCGATGCTCGCCGACCCACGCCGCCCGGCCAACACCGCCCGGTTCGTCTACCTCGACCCGGCGTCGAAGGAGTTCTTCACCGACTGGGAGCGCGCGGCCGACGACATCGCGGCGATCCTGCGGCTGGAGGCCGGCCGCAACCCGCACGACAAGGCGCTGACCGAGCTCATCGGTGAGCTGTCCACCCGCAGCGAGACCTTCCGGACCCGCTGGGCCGCGCACAACGTCCGCTTTCACCGGACCGGCAAGAAGAAGCTGCACCACCCCGTCGTCGGTGACCTCGACCTCGACTTCGAGGCGATGGAGTTCCCGTCCGACCCGGGCCTGATCCTGCTCGTCTACACCGCGCCGGCCGGTACGCCGACCGCGGACGCGCTCAAGCTGCTGGCCAGCTGGGCCGCCACCCAGGATCAGCCCACCGAAATCGTTGCTCAAGACAAGGAATAGCTGTGCAGATCCTCCCCAGGACCCCCACCGCCAAAGGCCCCGCCGAGTGGTTCACCGGTGACGTCTGGTTCGACGTCGTGATCCGCGGCGAGGTGCCGTCCCGGGTGCGGGTCAACACCGTCCGGTTCGCGCCGTGTGCCCGGACCGCCTGGCACCGGCACACGAACGGCCAGACCCTGCACGTCACCGACGGCCTCGGCCTGATCCAGTCCCGCGGTGGCGAGGTCACCGTGATCCGCCCCGGCGACGTGATCTACACCCCGCCGGGAGAGTGGCACTGGCACGGCGGTGCCCCGGACAACTTCATGGTCCACACCGCCATCTGGGAAGGCACCGGCTCCGACGAACCGGAGACCGAGTGGGGCGACCACGTCACGGACGCGGAATACGTCGTACCTGCGTGAGCACCTCCGGGAGGTCGCCGGGGCTGAGGATGCCGAGGCGTTTGGTGGCGCGGCTGACCGCGACGTAGAGGTCGGAGAGGCCGCGGCCGGACTCGGTGATGATGCCGGCCGGGTCGGCGATCAGCACGGCGTCGAACTCGAGGCCCTTGGACTGGAGTACGTCGAGGAGCGCGACGTCCGCGTCGAGGACGGACGGATCGTGGCCGTGGGCAACATCCGGGAGTACGGCGGCCAGTTCGTCGTACCGGGGCGCCGGGACGATGACGGCGAGGCGGCCGTCGCCGATGGACTCGCGTTCGGCCTTGATCGCGGTGATCAGCGCATCGGTGAACTGCTCGGCAGACACACTCCGGGTCCACGGCTCGATACCCGTCTCGCGCACCGAGGCCGGCGGCTGCAGGGACGGGTCGATCGCCGCGAGGACGTCGGCCGCGATGGTCATGATCTCTGCGGGTGTGCGGTAGTTGACGGTCAACTCGGCGCTGCGCCACCGCCGCGGCGCGTACTTGTCGAGCAGGTCGGCCCACGACCGCACGCCCGCGGCTGACCCGGTCTGGGCGATGTCGCCGACCAGTGTCATCGAGCGACGCGGGCAACGGCGCATCAGCATCCGCCAGTCCAGCTCGGACAGCTCCTGCGCCTCGTCGACGATCACATGCCCGAACACCCAGGTGCGATCGGAGGCTGCGCGCTCCGCCAGGGTGACCGGGTTCTCGATCAGCCGGGTCCGGCGGGCGACGAGATCGGCGAACTGCTCGATCTCCCACGGCATGATCTCGATCCGGTCCGCGGTCAGCTCGATGGCGACGGCGCCGCGGGCGTACTCCCGGTCGGCCGCCTCGGCCGCGTCCGCGTCGGAAGCCTGACGGTTGCGTGCGGCAACAGTCGCGTCGGTGTCACCGAGCAGCTCGGCCGCCTCGTCGAGCAGCGCGACGTCGGAAGGTGTCCAGCCCGCGTCCAGCGGCCGCAACACTGCGGCACCTTCCTCGTCGCTGAGGTGCGGTGCCGCCGCGGCCAGTCGCTCGGGTGAGGAGAACAGCACCGAGACGAGGAGTTGCGGCGTGAGCTCGGGCCAGAGGTTGTCGAGCAGCGCCTGGACCCGGTCGTCCTCGATGAGTTCCTTGCGGATGTCCTCGATGTCCTCCGCGCCGACGTACTGGCGGCCGAGCCGGTCGACGATCTGGTTGGTGAACGTCGTGAGGATCCGCCCGACGAAGATCCCGCGGGCCCGGTTGTACGGCTCGTCGGACTCCCGAGCCTTGGTCTGCGCCTTGCGTACGACGTCCGGACGCAGCACGAGCTCATGCTGGTCGACCTTGAGCCTGATCGGCGCGCCCGGGACCAGCTGGAAGCCGCGGACCGCCTGCGCGAGGGCGTCGGCCATCGCCAGGCCGCCTTTGATCCGGGCGGCCGCCGGCGACTCCGGCGCCGTCGCCACGACCCCCGGGTACAGCTCACTGATCGTCGTCAGCACGACGCCGGTCTCGCCGAGCGAGGGCAGCACCTGGTCGATGTAGCGCAGGAACGTGCTGTTCGGCCCGACGACCAGAACGCCGCTGCGCGCAAGCTGCTCGCGATACGTGTAGAGCAGGTACGCCGCCCGGTGCAGCGCGACCACGGTCTTGCCGGTGCCGGGACCACCTTGGACGACGAGGACACCAGGGAGTCCGGAGCGGATGATCTCGTCCTGCTCGGACTGGATCGTCGCGACGATCTCGTTCATCCGGCCGGTGCGGCTCGCGCCGAGCGACGACAGCAGCGCGGCCTCGCCGATCAGCGTGCTGCGCTCGGCGCCATCAAGCGCGTCGAGGTCGAGGACGTCGTCGTCCACGCCGGCCACTCTCCGGTCGTCCAGCCGGATGTGCCGCCGCCGCTTGACGCCCAGCGGGTCGGCCGACGTGGCGCGGTAGAAGACCTGCGCGACCGGCGTCCGCCAGTCGATCAGGATCGGGTCGTAGTCCTCGTCGAACAATCCGATCCGGCCGATGTGGAACCGGTCGCCGGCGGTTTCGTCGATCCGCCCGAAACACAATCCGCGCTCCACCGACGACAACTGGGAGAACCGGCCGGAGAACAAGTCTGTGAACGATTCGCGCTCCGTGTAGGCCTGATTGTTCTGCGTGGTTTCCTCGCCTTGGACGCGGTCCAGTTCCGCCCGGGCCCGCTCCCGCAGCACGTCGAGCCGGTCGTACATCGCCGTCACCAGGCCTTGTTCCGTGGCGATCTCCCGCGCCAGCACCTGATCCGTCATCCTGCCCCCGATTCGTGATTGCAGAATCCCCGAAATCCTGATAATCTGTTGCCAGATGCCTTTTCAGGGCATCTTTTTTGTTTTACGACACAAAACACTCAACGGTAGCGAATTCCGTCGCCGCGGGCAATACCGCCGATCTGGAACGACCGTTTCACAGCCGGCTCACAGGGAAGCCGAAGGTCGCGCTCAGACGGCCACTCGACACTGGGGTGGATCCGCCACATCCCAGGAGCCGCCATGATCGAGACACCCGTCCTCGTGCTGCCAGGACAGCGGGCTCGCAACGACTGTGCGGTGCGCCTCGGCGCCCTCGCCGTGCTGTGGCTGAGCCTGTTGCTCGTCAGCTACTGGTGGGTGGCCGGCGGCGGGGTGCAGGAGCTGGGTGGCTGGGCCACCGGGCTCACCTCGCTGGGCCGGCTGACCGGGTTGGTGGCCGCGGTGTTGCTGCTGGCCCAGGTCGTCCTGATGGCCCGCGTGCCGGTGCTCGAGGCCGCGTTCGGGCAGGACCGCCTGGCGCGCATTCACCGGCTGGTGGGATTCACGTCGTTCAATCTGATGCTGGCGCATCTTGTCACGATCACCTGGGGGTACGCCGCGGGGGAGTTGGGCAGGACACCCGCGATGCTGTGGGACCTGACCGTCGACTATCCCGGCATGCTCCTGGCGGTCGGTGGCACGCTCTGCCTGTGTCTGAGCGTGGTGACGAGTATCAAGGCCGCGCGACGGCGGATCCGGTACGAGTCATGGCACCTCCTGCACCTGTACGCCTATCTCGGGGTCGGGCTCGCGCTGCCGCACCAGCTGTGGACGGGCCAGGAGTTCCTGTCGTCGACCGGGCGGACCGTGTTCTGGTGGACGGCCTGGGCCGTCGCGGCAGCGACGATCCTCGTCTACCGGGTCGGCGTGCCGATCTGGCGCAACGTACGGCACGGGCTGCGCGTGACAGCCGTCGTACCGGAGGCCCATCGCGTGGTTTCGGTGTACGTCGCGGGTCGGAGACTGGACCGGCTCCGAGCCGAGCCCGGGCAGTTCTTCTCCTGGCGGTTCCTCGGCCGGCCTGGTTGGACGCGGGCGAACCCGTACTCCTTGTCGGCGGCACCGGACGGACGCGGTCTGCGCATCACCGTCCAGGAGGCAGGTGACGGCAGCGCGGCACTCCGCGCGGTGCGGCCAGGCACGCGCGTGCTCGTCGAGGGTCCGTACGGCCGTTTGAGTCCGCGTGCCCGGACCGAGCGGAAGATCGCCCTGATCGGCGCCGGCGTCGGCATCACACCGCTGCGAGCTCTCGCCGAGGGTCTGAGCTACGCCCCGCGCGACGCGATCCTGGTCCAGCGCTACACCGACGAGCCGTTGTTCTCCTCCGAGTTGCAGGCACTGCGGCACCAGCGCGGTCTCGACCTGCTGACAGTGCCCGGTCATCGTCGCCGTACCGACTCATGGCTCGGCCCAGGAATCGACGACCTCGACGACCTGCAGGCCCTGCTGTCCTGGATCCCCGACATCGCGGAGCGCGACGTCTACCTGTGTGGCCCCGACAGCTGGACCCAACTGGTGAAACACACCCTCACCGCCGCCGGCCTCCCGCCCGAGCGCCTCCATCTCGAATCCTTCAAGTGGTGAGCCCTGTGAAACGCATCGTCTTCTGGTTCCTCGGTACGGCGTCTGTTGTCGTGCTGCTGTTCGGCTACCACACCTCGACCTCCGGGCCGCAGGCCGTGGCGCCGCCGATCGGTAGCGGCTCGGTGAGCAGCACGCCGACGCCAAGCCCCGCGGCCGGCGCCGGGTCCGGCGGTGATGGGACCGACACCGGCGGCACGCCCTCGCCGTCGGCGACGCCTTCGTCGTCCTCGTCCACGGTCACCGGTGACGTTGCCTCGACGCAGTGGGGACCCGTTCAGGTCCAGCTCACCGTGCAGGGCGGAAAGATCACGGACGTCAGCGTCCTGCAGTACCCGAACGGGAATCATCGTGACGCCGAGATCAACGACTATGCGTTGCCGATCCTGATCGACGAGACCAAGCAGGCGCAGAGCGCGCAGATCGACATGGTCAGCGGCGCGACCGTCACCAGTGACGGCTACATCCGTTCCCTGCAAAGCGCTTTGGACCAGGCGAAATGACCACGAGCCGGTACGTCGACCACGTGATGGGTATGCCGATCAGCCTGGCCTTGCGCGGTCGCCATACCGACGACGACCTGGCCGCGCGGGCGTGGGCTGGCGCGCTCGACATCCTCCGCGCAGCCGACCGCATCTTCAGCACCTACCGCACGGACTCGTACATCTCCCGGCTCAACCGCGGCGAGCTGACCATCGCCGACTGTCCGCCCGAGGTCGCCGAGGTCCTCGAGCTGGGCGAACGCGCCCGAGTGGAGTCCGGCGGTGCGTTCGACGTACGGCGCGAGCACGGATTGGACCCGAGTGGAGTGGTGAAGGGATGGGCGGTCGAACGCGCCGCACACGCCTTCGACCAGTTGCCGGACACGGACTACTGCCTCTCCGCCGGCGGTGACATGACGTGTCACGTCGCGACGCCGGACTCGCCCGCTTGGCAGATCGGCATCGAAGATCCGCACGACCCGGACAAGCTGGCCGCTGTCGTCCCGATCCGCAACGGTGCGATCGCCACCTCGGCCCTGCACCGGCGCGGCGACCACATCACCGACGCTCGCACCGGCACGACGCCGACCACGCTGGCCTCGGTCACCGTCATCTACCCGACCCTCACCCAGGCGGACATCGACGCCACCGCGGCCTTCGCCCTGGGGCCCGACGCGCTGACCTGGCTCCGGTCCCGCCCCCGGCGTACCGGCCTGGTGATCCTCAGCGACGGCACGCGCCACCTCGTCCTGAGCCCTGAGAGGCCCAGGACGAGGCGGTTGTAGCTACTTGCTGAAGCCGGCGGTCAGGCCGCTGAGCAGTTGCCGACGGAAGACGGCGTACAGGATGACGATCGGCAGGGTGGTGAGCACGACCGAGGCGAGCACCGCCGGGACGTTCACGCTGAACTGACCCTGGAAGGTCCACAGTGCGAGCGGAAGCGTCCGCTTCTCCGGGCTCTGGGTCAGGATCAGGGGAAGCAGGAAGCCGTTCCAGACCGCGAGGCCGTTGTAGATGCCGACGGTGACGAGGGCCGGCCGGGTGAGCGGCAGCGCGAGCGTCCGCAGCATTCCCCACTCGGTGGCGCCGTCGACCCGCATCGACTCGAACAGTTCCTTCGGTACGTCCCGGATGAAGTTGGTCAGCACCAGCACCGACAGCGGGATCGCGAACGCGATCGACGGCAGGATCAGCGCGATCAGGCTGTCGTAGAGGTGCATCTTGATGATCAGCAGGTAGACCGGGATGATGGTCGCCTGCAGCGGGATCGCCAGGCCCATCAGGAACAACCCGTTCGTCACCCCCAGGAAACGGCTGCCCGCACCGCGGACGATCGCGTACGCCGCCATGAACGCGATCGCGCCCGCCGGGATCACGGTGCCGGCAGCGACGATCACGCTGTTCACGAAGTACCGCGGGAAGTCGGACTCGATCACCAGTCGGTAGTTGGCGAGCGTCGGCTCCGTCGGCAGCGAGAGCGGGTTGTGGGTGAAGTACACGGTCTGGTCTTTGAAGCTGGTGACGACGATCCAGTACAGCGGGATCATCACGACCAGGAGCCACAGCCAGCCCGCGAGCCCGCCGAACCAGTTCATCTGGCGCAGCTTCCGCCCGGCCGGAGCGCCGCCGCGGCCGGCCGGTCGCGCCGTCGCCTGCGTTTCCCCGATCACCACGGCCATGTCACATTCCTTCCATCTGGCTGGCCGTCGTGCTGCCGCCGAGTTTGCGGAGCAGAAGCGCCAGGAGCAGGCCCAGGACGACGATGACGACCGCGATCACGCTGGCCAGACCCATCTGGTTGGACATGAACCCCTGCTGGTACATGAGCAGCGCCAGCACCCGGGTCGAGTCGCCCGGTCCACCGGCGGTCAGCACGAAGATCAGGTCGAAGAAGGTCAGCGACCCGACCACCATCAGCGTCGACGACGTGATGATCGTGTACTTCAGTTGCGGCACCGTGATGCTGAAGAACTGCCGCACCCGCCCCGCGCCGTCGATCGCGGCCGCCTCGTACATCGAGACCGGGATCTGCCGGACGCCGCCTTGGTAGATGAGCGAATGGAACGGGATGAACTGCCAGGACACGATGAAGATGATCACGGCGATGGCGAGGTTGGCCTGGCCGAGCCAGTCCTGGGTGAGCAGGCTGAGGTGCAGGCCGGGCCCGAGACCGAAGTTCGGGTCGAGCAGCGCCTTGTAGGTGATCGCGATCGCCGCCGAGCTGAGCAGCAGCGGAATGAAGAACAGGACGGCGAGGAACGCGCGGTACCGCTGCCGGCCGGCCAGGAACACCCCGAGCAGCAGGCTCATCGGGGTCTGGACCAGCCAGGACAGGATCATGATCTCGAAGGTCACCCACAGTGCGTGGTACAGCCCCGGATCCCTGAGCGCGACCTGCCAGTTCGCCACGCCGGCGGGATGGATCGGGCCGAGTCCGTCCCACTTGGTGAAGCTCAGCACGAACACACCGACCAGGGGGACGATGCCGAACACCACGAACATCACCAGGGCCGGCAGCACCATCCAGGCGACCGCACCGCTCCGCCCGACGCGGGTCGAGCCGGAGTGAAACGACAAGCGGCGGCCAGTCGACGACGCGACGGGCGGAGCGGTCACGGTCATGGGATCTCCGGGCCTTGATCGAGGAGCGCAGGCGCGGTCAAAAGCACACTCACTGGCCGATCACCGCGTTCATGTTGTCGGCGAACTGCTGCGGGGAGATCGACAGCTGGAACAGCTTGGCGATGTTGTCGAGCAGCGTCTCGGCCTGGGTCGGGCTGAGCGCCTGGTCCCAGGACTGGGCGAAGGTCTTCGCGTTCGCCGAGGTGTCGTAGACGAAGTTCAGCCAGTCCTTGTCGTTCGTGTCGGTGATCGAGGAGAGCCTGTCCTTCGAGCTCTTCGCGACCGCGATGTTGCCCGACTTCACCCACGCGTCGACCGAGTCGCTGTCGAGGGTGTTGTTGGCCAGGAACTTCTTCGCGTTGTCCTTGTCGGCCTGGCTGGCCTTCGAGGAGATCGACAGGTACTGGCCCGGGTTGCCGACGGTGTCGGTCGGGTCGCCCTTGCCGCCGTCGTACGGCGGGAAGTTCATGTAGCCGAGGTGCCCACCGGTCACGAAGTCGCCACCAGAGGCCTTCATGTTCCCGTAGGTCCAGGCGCCGTGCAGCATCATCGCGGCCTTGCCGGTGTAGAGCAGGGCCTGGTCGGCGTTGGAGTCGGCGGTGATCGAGGAGAAGCCCTTGATGAAGCCGTTCGCCTTGATCAGGTTCTGCATCTCCTCGAGCGCCTTCAGCGCGGACGGGTCGGACCAGCCGTTCGCCTTGCCCTCGTAGATGTTCTGGAAGACCTCGCTGCCGCCGATCCGGTCGAACAGGAACTCCAGCCACATCATGTTGGTCCAGCGGGACTGCCCGCCGAGCGAGAACGGCGCGATGCCCTTGTCGTTGAACTTGGGCACCAGGTTCATGATGTCCTGCCACGACTTCGGCGGCTCGGCGCCGACCTTCTCGAACGAACGCTTGTCGTAGAACAGCACGATCGGCGTGACGGTCTCGACCGGCATCGCGTAGATCTTGCCGCCGACGGTGGCCGCGCCGAACGCGGACGGGAAGATCGAGTTCTTCAGGTCGCCCTGCTCGCCGAACCAGCCGGTCAGGTCCTCGACCTGGTTGGCGTCGACGTAGGACTTCAGGCCGCCGCCGCCCCAGCCCCAGATCAGCGTCGGGCCCTGGCCGGCGCCGATGGCGGTCTTGATCTTCTGCTTGAAGGCGTCGTTCTGGAACTCGGTGGTCTTGATCGTGCTGCCCGAGTTCGCGTCGTTGAACCGCTTGACCTGGGCCTCCCGGATCGCCTGCTGCGGCTGACCGGTAAGGAACCAGTACGTCGTCGTCCCGCTGCCGGCGGCGGCCCCGCCGGTGCTCGAACCGGACGTGCTCTTCGGGCCGGAGCTGCCGCACGCGGCGAGACCGGCCGCCAGTGCGCCGCCACCGACCAGGCCGAGGAAGGTACGCCGAGATGTCGTCATGGGATCCACTGTGATCTCCGTACTCCGTGCTGCCCCCACAGGTTGCGGAAGCACCTGTCGATATGACTTGTTTTCGAAACATAGATTTCGGAGATACTGCTGTCAAGACTTGAACAACTGGCACTGTGGGGTCACAGTGAGGTCACGGATTCGCTTGTGTCACAGGAGAATCACGAAAACCGCCTCGGACCGCAACTAACAGCCGGAATCGTCGAAAGTTTTCGATACTTTGTCACCATGCGGCGTTCTGATTTAGGGAGAACTTCTTGTCCACCTCGAGTGATCGGCCGTGGCGCGATCCCGCGCTGTCCGCCGCCAAGCGCGCCGACCTGCTGCTGCAGGCGATGACGCTGGAGGAGAAGATCGCCCAGCTGGGGAGCCGCTGGGCCGGCAACGACATGGCCGACACCGAGCTGCCGGCGGACGAAACGATCAACGTCGCGCCGATGGAGGACGTGTTCGCCACCGGCGCCTCGCTGTCGCTGGCCGAGGCGAGCCGCGACGGCCTCGGTCACCTGACCCGGGTCTGGGGTAGCGTCCCGCTGTCCGTCGAGGAGGGGCTGGCCGAGCTGATCCGCCAGCACGAGGTGGTCCTGACGGACTCCCGGCTCGGCGTCCCGGCCCTGGTTCACGAAGAGTGCCTGACCGGCTTCACGACGTACGGCGCGACCGTTTACCCGGCGTCGATCGCGTGGGGTGCGACGTTCGATCCCGGACTGGTCGAGCGGATGGCCGCCGCGATCGGGCGGGACATGGCAGCGGTCGGCGTACACCAAGGGTTGTCGCCGGTGCTGGACGTGGTCCGCGACTATCGCTGGGGTCGCGTGGAGGAGACGATCGGCGAGGATCCGTATCTGGTCGCGCTGCTGGGTTCGGCGTACGTCCGGGGCCTGCAGAGTGCGGGTGTGCTGGCGACGCTGAAGCACTTCGCCGGTTACTCGGCGTCGCGGGCCGGGCGCAACCACGGGCCGGTGTCGATGGGCCGGCGCGAGTTGCTCGACATCATCCTGCCGACGTTCGAGACCGCGATCGCGACCGCCGGCGCCGCGTCGGTGATGAGTTCGTACGCCGATGTCGACGGGCTGCCCGCGAGTGCGGATCCGTGGCTGTTCTCCGACGTACTGCGCGACGAGTGGGGTTTCGGCGGCACGGTCGTGTCGGACTACTGGGCGGTGCCGTTCCTCGCCTCGATGCATCGGGTCGCGGCCGACAACGCCGATGCGGGCGTGGTGGCGCTGACCACCGGCACCGATGTCGAACTGCCGGACACGATCGGCTTCGCCGGACTGCTCGACAAGGTGAAGTCGGGGGATGTGTCCGAGGACCTGATCGATCGCGCGGCGCGGCGACTGCTGCTGCAGAAGATCGAGCTCGGTCTGCTCGATCCGGGGTGGACTCCGGAGGGTTCGGTCCGTACCGGTGGGGTCGACCTCGACTCGGCGGAGAACCGGGCGATCGCGCAGGAGCTCGCCGAGAAGTCCGTCGTGCTGCTCGATGCCGGCTCGGCGTTGCCGCTGTCGCGCGAGCTGACGAAGGTCGCGGTGGTCGGGCCGTGCGCGGGCGACGCGCGCACGCTGATGGGGTGCTACGCGTTCCCGAACCACGTCCTGCCGCGGTATCCCGACCGCGATCTCGGCATCCAGGTGACCACCCCGATCGATGCCCTGCGCAACGAACTGTCCGGCGTGGATCTCCTGCATGTGAAGGGCTGCGAGGTCATGGGCGAGGACCGCTCCGGGTTCACGGCGGCGGTCGAGGCGGCGCGTGCCGCGGACCTTTGTGTCGCGTACGTCGGGGACCTGTCCGGACTGTTCGGCCACGGCACCTCGGGCGAAGGGTGCGACGCCGAGGACCTGCGGCTGCCCGGGGTCCAGGCCGACCTGCTCGACGCGCTTCTCGACAGCGGCACACCCGTCGTGGTCGTGGTGGTCTCGGGTCGTCCCTATGCGCTCGGCGGGATCGCGGATCGGGTCGCCGGCCTGGTGCAGGCGTTCATTCCCGGCCAGGAGGGTGCCGGCGCGATGGCCGGCGTCCTCAGTGGGCGGATCGTGCCGAGTGGCAAGCTGCCGGTGCAGATCCCACGGCACGTCGGTGGGCAGCCCGGTACCTACCTGCAGCCGGCTCTCGGCAGCGTAGAGAGTGCCGGCATCAGCGGCCTCGAGGCCCGGCCACTGTTCCCCTTCGGGTACGGCGCGTCGTACACGAGTTTCGCGGTGGACGACCTGCGGTTGAGTGCGACCGAGATCGGCAACGACGGCGAGTTCACCGCGACGGTGCGGGTGCGGAACACCGGTGAACGCGCCGGCGACGAGGTCGTCCAGCTGTATCTGCGTGATGTGGTGGCGCGGGTGGCGCGGCCGTTGAAGTTGCTGACCGGGTTCTCGCGGGTCTCGCTGGAGCCGGGGGCGGCGGTCGACGTGACGTTCCGGGTCCACGCCGATCGGACGGCGTACACGGGTCCCGACCTGCGGCGGATCGTCGAGCCCGGGGACTTCGAAGTGATGCTCGGCACGTCGTCGATGGACCTGCCGTGTCGTGCCATGGTCCGGATCACCGGGGATGTGAGGGTGGTCGGGCACCAGCGCGTGCTGACGACGCCGGTGACGGTCCAGGATCCCGGAGGAGGGTGATGAGATGTCGCGGTTGAAGGGTCGCGTCACCCTGGCGTCGGTGGCGGACACGGCCGGCGTCTCGGTGGCGACGGTCTCCAAGGTGCTGAACGGTCGCAGCGACGTCGCGCCGGCCACCCGGGCGCGGGTGCAGGAGATCCTGGAGCGGCACGGGTACGTCGGCCGCCGGCCGAACCCGGTCCAGCGCGACACCGTCGAGTTGTTCTACCAGGGCGTTGTCAACGCGTACTCGGTCGAGGTGATCCAGGGCGTGGTCGAGGCCGGTCAGGAGGCCGGCGTCGATGTCATCCTCAACGCACACCCGCGGCATCCACGGACGTCGAACGCCGGCCGGACGGCCCGGTGGATCCGGGAACTGATCGGCAACCGCCGCCGCGCCGCGATCGGCATCACCAGCGAACTGTCCGAGGCGGACCTGGCCGCGCTGTCGCGGGCCCGGCTGCCGCTCGTCGTCGTGGACCCGGTGAACATCGCGCAGCCCGACGTGACCAGCGTCGGCTCGACCAACTTCGCCGGCGGCATGGCTGCGACCCAGTACCTGCTGTCGCTCGGGCACCGGCGGATCGGCTACGTCGGCGGTCCGCCGACGTCGGGCTGCAACCAAGCCCGGATGAGTGGCTTCCGCAGCGCCATGGAGGCGGTCGGCGCGCCCGTGCCGGCCGAGCACATCTGGTTGCAGGACTTCCTGTACGACGATGGCCTGGCCGGCGGCTGTGCGCTCCTCGATCTGCCGGACCGGCCGTCCGCGATCTTCGCGGGGAGCGACGAGGTGGCGCTCGGGATTCTGGAGGCGGCTCGAGCGCGCGGTCTGCGCGTCCCCGAGGACCTCAGCGTGGTGGGCTTCGACGACACCGAGGTCGCCCGCCTCGCGTCACCGCCGCTGACCACCGTGAAGCAGCCCCTCCGCGAGATGGGCGCCGTCGCCCTCCGCACCGCCCTGCAACTCGCCGCCGGTGAAAAGGTCGCCTCCCACCACGTAGAACTCGCCACCTCCCTGATCATCCGCGGCTCGGCCGCTCCGAACCACATCTCCTCCGTCGCCGCCTCCTGACTCATTCCTTCCGGTCGGCGAGCGCCCTGGTGGCGAACAGGGCAGCGATCAGGATGGCCGCTGCCAAGGCGGTCAGGAGTGTGAGCGGTACGGCGGTGCCGCCCGGCGTGCGTCCATCCGACAGCAGCGTCATCAGGGGGCGGATCGGGGAGATCCAGCGGAGCAGCAGGACGGCCAGGATTGCGGCGGCCGCGGTCAGCATCGCGATGCCGATGCGGGGGATGACCAGGCGCGAGCAGAGCAGTCCGATGGCGATGCCGATCATCGCGGCTGCGAGTTGGGCGGCCGCGCCGACCACGAGATCGCCGGCCGTGAAGACGTGCTTCCCGGTGACGATCGGGTAGACGATGCCGACGACCAGTAGCGGGACGCACCAGGTCAGGACGACGGTGACGGTGATCGCGAGGACGCGCAGCGAACTGCCGATCATGACCAGGGTGATCTTGTGCTGGGTCGGGTCCTCGTGGTTGACGAGGCTCACCGTCAGCCAGGTCGTGCAGACCAGCATCGCGAGCACGCAGAACGCGTACGACGACTGGAGTGGTCCGTTGTCGGACGTCGTACCGACGGCCATCGCGGCGAGGAAGATCAGCGTCGGCGGGAGGTAGCGCTGGGAGAGCAGGACGCTGGCCATGAGGTAGCGGTAGAGAGCGGTCACTCGGGCTTCACCTGCCGGACCGTGGTGACCGACCAGCCGTGATTGAGCGCGGTCAGCAGGGCCGCGTCGTGGCGGCCGGTCGGCAGCATCAACGTGACCCCGGTGTCGTGGCGGCGTACCTCGAGGACGTCCGGATGCTGGGTTCAGTCGAGCTCGGCTCCGGCGATCAGGGAGATCTCGGTCAGCGTGGCGGGGGGCCTGCCTACGGTGGCGTGAAGCTGTCCGTTGCGGAGTTCGCAGACTCGGGTCGCGGTGGAGCGCACGACCAGGTCGGAGTGCTCGCTGAAGGCGACCGCGGCGCCCTGCTCGGCCGTTTCGGTGAGCAGCTCGCGCAGGGTCGCGTGAGCGGTGGAGTCGAGTCCGGACCAGGGCTCGTCGAGGACGAGTAGTTGTGGCGGGTCGAGCAGTGCCTGGGCCAGCGCGACCTTTTGCGCGTTGCCCTTGGACAACTTCCGCATCGGCGTGTCCGCGCCACCCGACAGGGCGAGCCGATCCAGCAGTTCGCCGGCCCGGTCCCGAGCTACCCGGGCGGTGAGGCCGCGGATCCGTCCCATGTGCCTCAGGTACGCCGCAGCCGACAAGCGATCGTGCGACGCGAACACGTCGGGCACGTAGCTCACGACCCGCGCAGTGCGCCGGACCTGTCCCGTCGATGGACGGGACAGGCCGACCATCAGCTTGAGCACGGTGGACTTGCCCGAGCCGTTGGCGCCGACCAATGCGAGCAGCTCACCCGCGTTCACCCGCAGGTCGACGTCCGCCAGGATCTCCCGCCGGCCGTACCGCTTGGAGACCTTCCGGAGCCGCACTACTTCCATGCGGCGAGCCTATCCATGCGTTGGGGGTCATCACGCGTGCCAGCGGGCGGGTGAGGACCGCGGAAGCCAGGAGCGAGGCGGCGGCGAAGGCAGTGATGGCCGGTGCCGCGGAGGTCAGGTCGGCGAGGGCGCCGGCCAGGATCGCGAAGACGCCGAAGGCGGTCATCCGGAGCGCGGATTCCAGGCCGAGGACCTGGCCGCGGAGGTCGGACGGGGTGAGGTCGACCAGCACCTCCTGCTGGGCCAAGGACGCCGAGTACCCGCTGCTGCCGACCGCGACGAGCACAGCCAGGACCGCGATCGGCAGGTCGAAGGCGAAGGCGAGGAAGGGCACGGCCAGCAGGAACCGTAGCCAGCGGCCTGCGAGCCAGCGGCCGGTGCGGGTGAGGAACCGCCCGACCACGAGATCGCCGGTCATCATGCCGGCGGCGCCGGCCGCCAGCAGCCAGCCGGCGCGCGGACCGGCGTACGGGACGAAGAGGGCCTCGCAGCCGACCATCAGGCCGTTGGGGATGGACAGTGCCAGGAGCAGCGGGCGGGTCCTCGTCTGGGCGAGCAGGCGGCGGTTGCCGCGCCAGGTCTCACCGAGGCCGGTCCGCGCGACTCGCCGGGGGGCGCGGTTGCGCAGCCCGAACCGGAGCACCGGAACGGTCAGGGCGGAGAAGCCGGTCGCCAGCCAGAGCACCGACGACGGACTGATTGCCTGCAGCAACAGTCCGGCGATGCCGAAGCCGGCGATCTGCATCGCGCCGACGGACAGGTTCATCGCCGAGCGGCCGAGGATGAACTGGTCCTCGCCGACCACCTCGCCGAGCAGGCCCCAGCGGACGCCGGAGCCGATCGACAGTCCGTAGGCGACCGCGAGCGCGAGCAGGAGCCGGAGGCCCGGGGACAGATCCAGGGCAGCTTGGGCGCAGATCGCGACCGTGGAGAGTCCGGCGAGCAGGGCGAGCACCCGGCGCGGCCGGGCGGTGTCGGCCGCCGACATCAGCGTGGAGACGCCGAGGACCTGGGCCAGCGACGGGCCGAACATGATCATCGCCGCCAGCAGGGCGGACCCGGTGGCGGCATCGACCATGATCGCGAGCGTGAGGCTGGTCATCGTCGACGCCGCGTTGCCGAGCGCACTGCCGATCCACAGGTTGCGGAACTCGCGATTAGCGAAGATCGCCGTGTACGTGCTCATCCACGTCCTCGCTTCGCTCCGGGCGCGGATGAGACACAAGATGCACTGCGCTTGATGATGAACTCGCTTCGCTCCTTCATGTCCGGAAGCTTCCGCGTAGCCGCCTTCCGGGCCTACAGTTTCGGGTGGAGGCGAAACGTTGTCCGAGTTCCTGGTCGATGCCGACACGCTGGCGAACGCCCGGTTCGGCACCTCGCAGCTGACCGAGACGGTGTCGGCGCTGAAGATGCTGAGCGCGCCCGCCGAGCCTTGGTACCGCGCGTGGAAGGACGCCCACGTCACCGCGTTCCAACGTGAGTTGGCGGGCAATCCGATCTGGGCGGCGATCCTCGGCAACGCCTTCGGCCGGAGCTGGGTCGCCGACTTCCTGACCGTGCCACCGCTCGAGCCGGACCTCGAGTTGTCCGACGAACTCGAGCTGCTCACCTCGCTCGACGACGACCACATCCGCGCGGACCTGAGCGTCGTACGGACGCCGCTGCCATCCGTGCTGCTCGAGTCGCAGGGACTGGCCGAGCAGGCGGCCGGGTTGCTGCGGTGGGTGTGGACGACCACGGTCGAGCCCGACTGGCCGCGGCGGCTGCGCGTGTTGCAAGCCGACATCGTGTCGCGTACGTCGCGACTCAGCGAGCAGGGGTGGTCCGGCGTACTGCGGGGGCTCGGGCCGGATGTCCGCTGGCTCGGCGACGGGCGGATCCAGGTGAACCGCTGGGACTATCCGCCGACGGATGTGCGCGGCCGCGACCTGATGTTCATCGCGGCCCACACGAACCGGGTCAACGTCAGTTGGCGGCTGCCGGACCGGTTCGCCCTGACTTATCCGGTCACCGGGATCTTCGCCGGCACCGAGACGCCCGACGAGCCGCTGGTCGCGCTGCTCGGCCGCAACCGCGCGCGCATTCTGGTCGAGGCGGCCGGCCCGGTCAGTACGACGTTGCTCGTCGCAACGACCGGTCTGTCCCTGGCCACGGTGTCGGACCACCTTCGCGTGCTGACCGGCGCCGGACTGCTGGAGCGACGGCGGTCCGGACGCTCGGTCCTCTACTGGCAGTCCGACACCGGCCGTCGCGTCGTACGACGACCGGCGTCGAACCAGTCCGGGCCAGGCTCGGCCCGCCGGGCAGCTAGCGGATCCGCAGTTCGGTCGAGAGCGGCAGATCCGACACAGCCGAGCCGGCCCGGAGAGTGAAGGCACCGGGCTCGGTGGTCCAGCCGTTGTCCCAGTGCTCGAAGGTGCGGTCGTGCAGTTGGACCGTGATCTCGCGGGCCTGACCGGCCTCCAGGCGTACGACGGCGAACCCGGCCAGCCAGCGGACCGGGCGATCCACGGTGCTTTCCGGGCGTTCGGCGTACACCTGGACGACGTGCTTGCCGTCGCGCTCGCCCGTGTTGCGAACGATCAGGGCGACGGACGACGGGTCGTTGGCGCGGAGATCGGACAGCTCCCACGTGGTGTAGCCGAGGCCGTGACCGAAGCCGAACGCGGGCTCGGTGCCGGCCCGGAGCCAGGCACGGTAGCCGATGTGCACGCCTTCGTCGTACCGGACGACGCCCTCCTGCGGGGTGACGTCGATGACCGGTACGTCGTCCTGTTCGCGCGGCCACGTGGTCGGGAGACGCCCGCCGGGCTCGACGACTCCGAGCAGTACGTCGGCCAGCGCGTTGCCGTACTCCTGGCCGCCGAAGTAGGTGACCAGCAAGGCCGCGACGTCGTCACGCCAGGGGAGGAGGACCGGTGAACCCGCGTTGACGACCACGACCGTGCGTGGGTTGGCCGCGACCACGGCCCGGACCAGCTCGTCCTGGCGGCCGGGCAGGACGAGCGACGTACGGTCGTAGCCCTCGGACTCGACCTTCGAGTTGGTGCCGACCACCACGACGGCGACGTCCGCCGCCCGGGCGGCAGCGACGGCCTCGTCGATCAGCGCCTGCGGGTCCGAGCGGTCCGGCTCGACGCCGACGGTGATGCTCAGCGCGTTGCCCAGACCGCCCTCGCGATCGGGGAGATCGAGCTCCACGCGGACGTCGATCGGCCGGCCGGCAGTCACCGCGAGCGGAGCCGTGACCGACGGCGGCGACAGGAGTGCGGCGCCCAGGTCCGTGCCGACCGGTACGGCGGTCTCCTCGAGCAGGAGGTTGCCGTCGGCAAAGATCCGGCCACGGCCGACGGAGGCGAAGCCGAGCAGGATGTCGCCGCTCTCGGCCGGGGCGTAGGTGGTGTGGAACTCGAAGACCGCGGTGTCGGTGATCGGTGCGTTGCCGCCGAGGTAGACGAGGGCGCTGGAGAACCGGTTCTCGGCGAACAGCTCCGTGCCGTCCGCTTCGAGGAAGCGGACGCGAGCGCCCGGCTGACCGTTCACCGGATTGGTCATCGTGGCCAGCGGGAGCTCGGCGACGCCTTCCTGGACCACGGCGCCGATCGAGTAGGTGATCTCGGCGTTCGGGAGGGCCTGTTGCAGTCCGGCGAGGGGCGAGACCACCGACGACGGGATGACGGTCGCGCTGCCGCCGCCCTGAGTCCGGGCGTCGCGGGCGTTGTGACCGATCACCGCGACCCGCTGCAGCGCGTCGGCGGTCCACGGCAGCTCGCTCTTGTTGGTGAGCAGCACCGAGCCTTCAGCGGCGGCGGTGCGCGTGAACGCGACGCCGTCGACTTGCGGTACGTCGGCCGGCTTCTCGAAGCCTTCGAGTGCGCCGACCCGGGCGGCCAGCGCGAGCAGGCGCAGTACCTTCCGGTCGATCGCGTCCTCCTTGACCTCGCCGGACCGCACGGCCTCGACGAGCGCGTCACCCCACGCGCCGACCGGACCCGGCATCGCCAGGTCCTGTGAGTGCTTCGCGCTCTCCACGCTGCGTACGGCGGTCCAGTCGCTGACCACAACCCCGTCGAAACCCCAGTCGGTGTTGAGCGGGGACTCGAGCAGCTCGTTCTCCGAGGCGGTGGCCCCGTTGATCGAGTTGTACGCGCTCATCACCAGCCACGCCTTGGACTCGGTGACCGCCTTCTCGAAGGCCAGCAGGTACACCTCGCGGAGGGTGCGCTCGCTCACGACCACGTCGGCGGTGAAGCGCTCGGTCTCGAAGTCGTTGGCGATGTAGTGCTTCGGGGTGGCGCCGACGCCGAGCTCCTGGACGCCGGCGACGTACGCGGCGGCGAGCTCGGCGGTGAGGACCGGGTCCTCGCTGAACGCTTCGAAGTGCCGTCCGCCGAGGGGTGACCGGTGCAGGTTGATGGTCGGGCCGAGCACGACGTCCACGTTCTTGCGCCGGGCCTCGAGGGCCGAGACGACGCCGTACCGATGGGCGATGCCGAGGTCCCAGGACGACGACAGCGCGGTCGCCGAGGGGAGGTTGAGCGATGGGTCGCGCTCGTCCCAGACGGCGCCACGGACGCCGCTCGGGCCGTCGGACAGCACCATCGAACGCAGGCCGATCCCGGGCAGGGGATGGGTGGACCAGAAGTCCTGTCCGGTCAGGACCCGGACCTTCTCCTCGAGCGTGAGCTGGCCGAGGAGGTCGTCGAAGTCGGCGGGAATCATGGCGACGACTGTACGCGCGAAAACCGAGTAGTGCTAGGTTTTGGTCATGGCTTCCAGAGGTCCGTACGCAAAAGGTGTCGCAAAGCGGGAGGAGATCCTGCGGGCGGCGCTCGAGGTGATCGCCCGGCACGGCTACCGGAAGACCTCGACGCGGGAGCTCGCGGCCGCGGTCGGGCTGAGCGAGGCCGGGCTGCTGCACTACTTCGGGTCCAAGGAGAAGCTGTTCGAGGCCGTCCTCCGGGCGCGGGACGAGGCGGATGTCGAGCGGTTCGAGCAATCGGAGCTAATTGACAAACTCATCGCGATCATCCGGCACAATCGCGACGTACCGGGTCTGGTCCAGCTCTACTCGACCTTTTCCGCCGAAGCCGGCGATCCCCAGCACCCCGCCCACGAGTACTTCGTCGATCGGTACGCGCGTCTCCGTGAGTCCCTGGCCGAGTCCGTCCGGGCCCGTCAGGCCGCCGGCACCATCAACCCGTCCGCCGATCCCGGCACCATCGCCACCCTCGTGATCGCTCTGTCCGACGGCCTCCAGATCCAGTCCCAGTTCGACCTGAACGCCGAGCCCGCCGACCTCCTCGACGGCCTCATCCAGCTCCTCCACCCTGACCTCAGAGTCCGATGAGGAAGAGTGCTCCGGCGGCGAGCAGGCCGAGTTCGACGAGCAGGACGAAGACGCGATCGCTGATGCGGCCGACGATCTGCTTGCCGGTCCAGGCGCCGAGCAGGGTCGCCGGGGTGAGAGCGACGCCGTACAGCAGGACCTGGCGGGTGAGCAGGTCGCCGGCTCCGTAGGTGGCGATCTTCGTGAGATGCATGGTGAGGGCGCTCGCGGCTTCGGTGCCGATGTAGGCGGCGCGTGTGAGGCCGTAGGCCAGGAAGAACGGTGCTGTCAGTGGGCCGACGGAGCCGAGCAGCGCCGAGCCGAGGCCGGACGCCGCGCCGACCACGGCGAAGGCCGGATCGGCGGGCTTGCGGGTACGCCGATTGAGCCGCCGCCAGACCACCACGGCGATCAAGAACACCCCGAGCAGCCGTTGCAGTGCGGCGAGCGGCGCGTGGGTGAGCAGGATGCCGCCGGCTACCGCGCAGGGGACCGCGCCGAGGGCGAACCAGCCGATCAGCGGCCGGCGGAGTTCATGCCGGTTCAGCCAGGCCCGTGAGGCGTTGCTGGACAGCTGGGTCAGGGTCAGCATCGGCACCGCGACACGCAGACCGAAGAGCGCGGTGAACACCGGCAGCAGGAGTACGCCGCCGCCGAATCCGGCGACCGCAGACAGCGCGGCCAGTCCGAACGCGGCCGCCGACGCGGCGAGCAGGGTGGGCAGGAATTCGGTGAGCATGTCTCAGCCGGCCGCGGGGAGGCCGGCGAGGCGTCGTACGGCGGCCAGGCCGTCCGGCGTACCGGGCCAGTGCCGGTCCAGTGCGGCAGGGCCGGCTCGGCGGGTGACCGAACGGAGTGCGAACGCGACGATCACCGCGTCGTCGGCGTACCCGATCACGGGGATGAAGTCGGGCACCAGGTCGAACGGTACGGCGAGGTAGGCCAGTAGGAGCCATAGCCGGATGCGCACCCCGCGGGGCAGCGTTCGGTCAGCCGCCAGGCGGCGCAGCAGTCGCACCAGGTCCGGCAGGAGCCGCAGGGCGTCGTGTATCCGCAGTTCGTCGGGGCGGGCGAACCACAGGGCCACGATCAGCGCTATCCACAGCAGCACGATGCCGGCGGCGGCACCCGCCACGATCGACCACCACTCACCTGTCACCCGGCCCATTCTGGCTCTGGGTGCTGAAGGGCGGTCCGTGGGCCGGCGGGGGGATAGTAGTCGCATGACGAGATCCGCCGACGAATCCGCCGATCCCGCCGAGCTCACCCCGCCCGGCCCACACCCGGCCGACCCGTCATCGTCCGCCCCGCCGCCCCCGGCCGACTCGTCCGCGTCCGCCCCGCCGGCCCCGATCGACTCGTCATCGTCCGCAACCCACGCCGGTGATCCGGCCTCCGCCGCGGCGAGTCCCGCCGGTCCGTCAGCGACCCCTTCGGCCTCCCGAGCGCGCGCGGGTGCCGGCGATCCGTCTTCGACCGCGACCCCTCCGGCGAGTCCCGGCGGTCCGTCGTCTGCCGCCATCCCTCCGGCCTCCCCAGCGCGCATCGGTGCCGACTCCGTCGAGCCGTCGTCCACCGCGACCACACCGGCGAGTCCCGGCGGTCCGTCGTCGGTCGCGGCCCCTCCGGCATCCCCGGCGTACGTCGGTGCCGACTCCGGTGACCCGTCATCCACAACGACTCCTCCGGCGTCCCCAGCGCGCGCCGGTGCCGACTCCGGCGATTCGTCTTCTGTTGCGATGCCGGTCGGGGTCAGTCGGCGGCTGCTGACGCAGGAGGTTTGGTTGGTGCTGGCGTTGTCCCTGGGGGCCTCCGGGGTGTCGGCGCTCATTTCGTTTCTGGGGGTGCTGACGTCGGCGAAGCCGATCAGTGGGCAGACGGCGGTGATCGTGGGGTCTCGGGCGCCGGGGCGTCCGTGGCTGGATCTCACCTGGCAGATCTTCGCGGTGGTGACCGCACTGGTGCCGGTCGCGCTCGTGGCGCATCTGTTCGCGCGCGGTGGTGAGTCGCTCCGGGCGATCGGATTCGATCTGAGGGACCGATGGCGCGATCTCGGTCGGGGGGCGGCGGTTGCCGCCTGCATCGGGGGAGCGGGCCTGCTCTTCTACATCGCTGCACACGCCTCAGGCGTGAACCTGACCGTCGACCCGTCCCAACTCCCCGACTACTGGTGGCGCATCCCGATCCTCGTCGCGGTCTCCGCCCAGAACGCCATCCTCGAGGAAGTCATCGTCCTCGGCTACTTGAACCACCGCCTGGACCAGCTGGGCTGGTCGGTCCGCAGCGCCACCGCCGCGAGCGCGCTCCTGCGCGGCTCCTACCACCTCTACCAGGGCCTCGGCGGCTTCGCCGGCAATGTGATCATGGGCGTGATCTTCACCTACCTGTACCGCCGCTGGGGCCGGATCATGCCGTTCGTCGTGGCCCACACGCTGATGGACACCACCGCCCTGATCGGCGCGACCTACCTTCTCGGCAAGGTGTCCTGGCTGCCGAGCTGAGCCTTGCGCGAGGCCACTGAACGACTGACACGTAACCGACCGGGCCTTTGGCGGGTTGATGGTGTCGTGACAGTTAACGGGGAAATCACCAGTCCGCCCGAAATCGACGCAGGTTTGGCCGCCGCCGCGCTGGCCGTCTTCGCACACCGGCACGAGGTCGTCCATCTCCTGTACGCCGCGACCGACGAGCCGGACGCGCTCACCCGGATCGGAGGCCTGCTCCGCGTCGACGAGGCAACCATCGCCCGCGTGCTCGACCAGCCGTTCCGATGGATGCTGCCCCAGTTCCGCACCGAACTGGAGTCGCTCGCCACCACACCGCCCGCCCTAACCGCACCCACCCCACTCACCGCCCCGGCCGCACCCACCCCACTCACCGCCCCGGTCGCGTCCGCCCCACTCACCGCGCCGGTTGCCTCCGGCCCACTCACCGCGCCCCCCGCACCCGCGGAGCCCACCCCCACCCCGGCCACACCCTGACCACGCCCGGCCCAATCACCGCGCGGTCGCGCCCGGCCCAGTCACCGCGCGGTCGCGCCCGGCCCAGTCACCGCGCGGTCGCGCCCGGCCCAGTCGCCGCGCGGTCGCGCCCGGCCCAGTCGCCGCGCGGTCGCGCCCGGACCAGTGACCGCACCGGTCGCGCTCGGCCCACCCCCACCCCGGCCACACCCTGACCACGCCCGCCGCACGGACCGCGCCGGTCGCGCCCGGCCCAGTCACCGCGCCCCCCGCACCTGCGGAGCCCTACCCCCACCCCGGCCACAACCTGACCAGCCACGAGCCGACCGGCCTCGGACTGACTGGCTGCGGACTGAGCGGGCGCGGACTGGCTGCCGCCGGTGCAGCAGGTGCGCCCGGGGCTAGGTTGAGGTGATGGAGACGTATGGCGCGGACATCCTCGGGATCGCGGAGGAACTGACGGACGCGTACGTCGAGGTGTTCACGGCACCGCCGTGGGACCACCGGGATCCCGAGCAGACCCGGATCGCGTTCCGGAAGCGGCTGGACAGCGATGCGCTCCGGGACGGGTTCAGCGCCTGGATCGAGCGGTCGGAGGACGGTCGGATCGCCGGGTTCGTGAGCGGCTGGACGACGCCGGCTCCGTTCCGCCGGGATCGCGCGTACGGGAGCGTGCTCGACCGGCTGGGGCCGGAGCAGGTCAGGGAGCTGCTGATCGGCGCGTTCGAGATCGACGAGCTCGGCGTGGCCGAGCGCGCCCGGGGGACCGGCCTCGGCCGGCGGCTCCTGTCGCTGGCCACCGCGGAACACCCGCGCGCCTGGCTGCTGACCTGGAACCAGGCCCACGCCACGATCGCCTTCTACCGCCGCATCGGCTGGAAGGAACCCGAAACCCGCGGCCCCGAACACGACATCATCGTCTTCCTAGCCCCCACCCACCCAGGCGCCACCTAACCCCCTCCGCCCCTGCCCCCACCCCGACCCTGCAACAGAAGCCGGCCGACCTTCCTCGACCGCCACCCGAGGCCCCACCCGTCCGTCGGGGTGCCTTCTGGCGGGAGCGCGGACACCATGTCGGGGCCTGGCACACCTCATGACATGTCCCAAGTCCCGACATCCTGTGCCAGGCCCCTGCTCCTGTCCGAAGTCCCCGGCGCGCACACCGGCATCGTCCTGGCCGCGGTGCACCGGCAGCTGTCCGTCGCCAGTCGTCCCGGCTGCTGTGTGCCGGGAGTCTTCGTGGCTGCCGTAGGGCGTCAGTCGCGGCTGCTGTGCGCCACCAGTTGTCCCCAGGGGCGACCTGGTAGCGCCGCCTAGCTGCCCCCTGACTGGAGGGTTGCCCCCTCAGATTCTCAAGGGGCAACCCTCCAGGTGAGGGGGTGCCCGCTGTAGTGGAGGGTTCGCGCGGCGCCGGCGGCGGTGGCGGAGGCGCGGGTGGGGTGGGGCGGAGGCGGAGGTGCGGGTGGGCGGGGTGAGGGGTCAGAGGGCGAAGAGGGTGGTGGCGTTTTGCCACATGGTGGCTTGGTGTTCGGTGGGGGTTAGGTTGGCGGCTTCGAAGGCGCCGATGGCTACCGAGGGGTCGATCAGGGTGGCGTCGGTGCCGAACATCAGGCGGGACGGGCCGAGTTTGTCGAGGATCCAGCGGATGCGGTTGGCGTCGGGGGCCGACCAGCAGGGTTCGAACCAGATGCGGTCCGAGCGGGACGCGGCCTCGGGGACGAGTGGCCAGCCCGGGGCGCCCATGTGGCCGGCGATCACCCGGGCGTCCGGGACGCGGTCCGCGACGTCGGCCAGGTCGACGACGTTGCCGGCCCAGGTGTGGACGAGTGTCGGCAGTCCGTACTCGGTGGTGAGCTCGATCGCGGCCTGCATCGCAGGGGAGTCGATCGGCGTCCGGCTGTATTCGGTGTGGATCTTCGCGCCGACCCACCGCGTCCGGCCGTCCCCGGCCAGGAGTTCGCGCAGGTCGGCCTTCGCCTCGTCGAGCCGGCGCGGGTCGACCACGATCATCCCGCGCAGTCGTGGGTCGGCGGGTAGTTGTGCCGCGAGCGACCGGTTGCCGACGGGAGCGTCGTACACGATGGCTTCGATCGCGGAGACCAGTTGGATGTCGATGCCGAAGCGGTCCATCAGTTCGATGTTGACGTCGATCGGTCCAACGTCCATGGAGAAGAACCAAGGCCCCCAGTGGGCATGTACGTCGATCAGCATGATGGCTCCAAAAGACGGCACCAGTGGGCGCGTATGTCGATCAGCATGTCGGCTCCAGGAGGGTGGTCAGGTTTTGACTGCCGGTCTGGGCGATCTCGGCGGGGGTGAGCTTGGACGTGAGCAGCCGGCGTACGACGGAGCGGGTCTCGTGGAACGGTGTCCGGCAGCCGAGGACCAACCGGTCCGCGCCGACCTCACCGGCGACGATCTCCAGCGAGTCCGGACCGGTGAGCATCCGGGTCGAGGTGTGGAACCCGGGCTCCGAGCGGGCCAGGATCACGAAGTCGCCGAGGTAGTAGAAATGCGTGTCCAGGAACACCACCCGCGCCCCGAGTCCACGCAGCGCCGGGCCGACGCGCCGTACGTCGCCCTCAACGAAGATCGTCAGACCGGCCTCCACCAGCAGCTTCACCACGTGGCCGAAGGAAGGGAACCCGGGCTCGACGCTCTGCGCGGTCGGCGCCAGCCGGATCGCCCGCGGCGGCGACGCGGCGGACAGTTGCCGCTCGAGCTCCCGCTCGGCACCGAGCGCATCACGCAGGTCCAGCACCGGGCACAGCGACCAGCCGTTGCTCTCGGCAACCTGCTGGGCCTCGTCGTTCCCGGACGGTACGTCGAAGTGCACCGCCCGCAGCGAGGACACGACCCCACCCGAGATGCCCGTGGCCTTGAACACCTCCTGCACCGTCTGGGCCCGGCCCCAGCGGCCGGTCGTGACGTCGTGCCCGACCAGTACGTCGCAGTCGAGCAGCGGGGGAGTGTCGGTCATGGGGCCTCCCGGCCTGGACTGAGGAGCGGAGGGAGCGTAGCGACTGGAGCGACGAGGGAAGGCCGGGAGTTAGAGCCCCATGACCCCCGCGCCGGAGGCGCGGCATTCAACACAGTCATAGGGCCTCCCGGGCCAGTGCGCTGTGGACCTTGCGGATCGCGGCGACGATGTCGTCGACGTCGGCCTCGGTGTAGTTCTCGTTCCAGGGCAGGACCAGCAGCCGGCTGTTGATCAGCTCCTCGGCATTCGGACACAGACCGACCGGGTACGAGACGTCCTGCAGCGGGAAACCGGACTGTCCGTAGGTGATCCGCTCCCGGACCGCCGGTGCGGCGTACAGCGGGCCGGTCAGATATCCGCCGTTCGCCGGCACACCCTCAGCCGTGAGCGCACCAGCCCACTCATGCAGCTCGCCTGCGGCAGGCGAGAGGATCAACGGGTACTGCCAGTAGACGTGGTCGCCGCCATCCGGGGGAGCCGTGATCCCCGCCAGATCCGCGATCCCCGCCGACGCCCGGGCAGCCGTCGTACGGCGATCTGCCACGACGCCACGCAGTCGCGTCAGCTGCGCGCGGGTGACCGACGCGACCAGCTCGGTCATCCGATAGTTGAGCGCCAGGAACAGATACGTCCGCTCGTCGGTGTCGCGCGGCCAGCCCTTGTCCGCGAACAGCCGCATCCGCCGGGCCCGCGCTGCGTCGTCGGTGACCGCCAGCCCGCCGTCACCCGCGCTGATGTGCTTCGTCTGCTGCAGACTGAAGCAGCCGATGTGCCCGATCCGGCCGACGAATGTGTCGCCGACCGGCGCGAGGTAGGCCTGCGCGCAGTCCTCGATCAGCAGGATCCCGTGCCGATCGCAGAGCTCGCGCAACTCCCGCACCGGCGCCGGTTTGCCGAACAGGTGGACGACGATCACGGCTTTGGTCCGCGGCGTGATGGCGGCCTCGACCGCGGCCGGGTCGAGGTTCCCCGTGATCGGGTCCACGTCGGCGAACACCGGTACGGCGTTCTGCATCATGATCGGGAACACCGTGCCCATGTCGCTGATCGGCGTGGTGATGATCTCGTCACCGGGCTCGGGGTCGACCGCGGCCACCGCCAGGTGCAGAGCCGCCGTACCCGAGCTGCACGCGACCGCGTACCCGGCGCCGAGCAGGTCGGCGAACTCCAGCTCGAGCGCCGGCGCTTCGGTGCCCCAGGTCGCGGACAGCATGCCGCTGCGGAGCACCCGCTCCACCGCCTTGACCTCGTCGTCGCCGAAGCGCCGCCCGCTGGCGTCCATCACCGACGGCAGCGGGGACGTGCGCACCGGAGTGCCCCCGTCCCGCGCGAGCACGGTCTTCTCCATCGCTGCGAACCTCCTGGAGTTGATGTTGCTCACGGCAACGGTAGGCGGACGAGATCGCGGTCGGCGAGGCCCCACACGCTGTGCCGCTCGCCGCGGACCGGCGTCAGCTGGGGCACGGTGTACCACCCGTCGCCGAGTTTGTTCACCAGTAGCTTCGCCTCGGTGAGCCCCGGCCCGAGCTGATACAGGTTCCCGCCGAAGTTCGTCTCACAGTAGACCCCGGTGCGGTCAGTGTGGAGCTGGCCGTAACCGGAGAGCTTGTTCGTGCCTCGGACGACGGCCCTGGTGCGGAGGTCGTACGTGAACCAGCCGCCGCTGGTCCGCTTCAGTACGCCGTACAAGACCCCGTCGCGAACCGCGACACTCTGGATGGACCGCTCACCGGCGAGTGGTTCGACTGTCCACAGCAGCTTCCGCCTGCACAGATCGAATGCGGCGATGGAGGCCGATGTCCGGGTCGGCGTGATGCCGCCACCGCCGACCACGTCGCCGCCGAGGTAGGCGATGCCGTCCACGATCGAGACCGTCATCACGCTCTGATCGGGCAGGATGCCGTAGTGCACGTCCAGCTCGCCGGTCCGCACGTCGAGCAGTGTCAGCGCTCCGGTGAGCTTCCCCGTTCCGGGTGCTGAGGCGATCGCGAGCAGCTTAGACTTCGCGTCGTACGCCGCCTGCCAGGGCCTGAGCTGGTCATGGCCGATCGTGCCGAAGCTGTGCACCTCCGTGGTGCGCGGGTTCACCCGGACCACCTCGGTGCTCGGGTAGAGCGCGGAGTACAGCTCGCCACGCAGCCAGGTGAGCGTCTTCGCCTCGCCCGCGACGCGGATCCGCCGGGTGGTGCCGGTCGCGATGGCGTGCTCGCTGATGACCCAGTGGCCGCCGACGTACAGGTGTGGGTCGCCGAGCAAGATCGACTGCGGCTTGTCGGCCTCGGGGATGAAGCCCGCGTCGATGAGATCGAGCAGCTCGAACTCACCAGTTCCCAGGTCGAGCCACCACAGCACGCCCGACCCGGTCGAGCCGAGCAGGGTGTTCGCATCGAGCAGCTCCAGCTTGCGATGTTCATCGGCAGGCGCCGGCGTGGCGAGCGCAGTCAGGCTCGTGTCGCCGGGCCCACACGACCAGACGGTCCCGGAGCCCCGCGTCGTCGCGTACGCCGTACCGTCCGGAGCGACCGTGAGGGCGTCGATGCTCGTCTCGCCGGCCGGCAGCGGCACGATCCGTACGGCGGTGCCGTCGAGCGCCATGCTGGTCAGCGAGCCGTCGCTGCCTGCGTACACCCGGTCGGCCGTCGCGGCGAACGGCCCGAACTTCTGCCCGCGGATCGCCTCCGGCGTCAGGTCGCGGAAGCTGCCGTCCGTCCGGTCGTAGCCGACCAGCTGCGACGGGGTGTAGATCCCGGCGTAGACGAAGTTGCCTGCGGCACCGACGTACCTGCCGTACTGCGCGCCCGGCACTGGAGTCCCGATCCGGATGAGGGCGTTGGTGGCCGGATCGATCTGCCAGATCGTGCCGTTCGGATAGCTGACCGCGAAGACCTGCCCGTCAGGAGAGGTCACCAGGTCCCAGACGAAGCCGCCCGCTCCGGCCAGGCTGCCGACCCGGGTGAGTTCGGCGGTGACCGGGTCGAAGCAATAGACATCGGCGACCGGGTACAGGCCGACGAACACTTTGCCGGCGGCAACCGTGATACCCCAGCCGCCTTCACCGACCGGGAGCTCGACCGTCCTGGTGACCCGCCTCGTGGTGAGGTCGATCTCGGTCAGCCGCGGTGGCACGATGCCCCGGCTGATGACGTACGCGCGCCCGTCGTGGACCGCCATCGCGACCACAGCCGCGGTGAGACAGGCGGGTCCGAAGCTGGGCAGCGTGGTGCCGTCGATCGGGGCGTCCTCCGCATGAGCGGCGATCGTGGGCAACGCGGTGGCGGCGGTGGTCACGAGCGCGCCGGCCAGCACCGTACGGCGGGAGACAGTCATCGCAGCCCCTGGATCCGGACCAGGTCACGGCCCTTGATCGTGTAGAGCGCGTCACCCGTAGGCGACGCGGTGATCAGTGGGTAGCTGTAGATCTGGGCACCCAGCCCGTCGACGACCGTCTTCACGGTCGGCGCACCCGTCTTGCTCGGGACGATCTGGAACACGCGCTGGCTGTCGGTCCCGAACAGTCCGGCCCGCGCGACTGTCAGCCGGCTCTGCGCGGTCCCGATCACGGCGGTGGCGAGCACCTTGCCGGTGCGGGGGTCGAGGACAGCGAGCCGCCCGTCGTCGGTGGTCGCATAGAGCCGACCGCGATACGTCAGCACATCGCTGTAGCTCTGCGCTCCCGGGAGCGGCGCGACTTCCCACAACGTGCGGTTGCGGCGCAGGTCGAAGGCGACGACAGTTGCCTCCGGCAAGATCGGGTCGGTGCCCAGGCTGTTCCGGGTGGCGCCGCCGAGGTAGGCGATTCCCTCGTCGGTGGCCACGGATCGGACGGACTGCTGCGGTACGACGCCCCGGTGCACCTCTCGTACGCCGGTGTCCAGATGCTGCTCGGTGAGAGTGCCGTCGTACTTGCCGTAGTCGGGCTCTGTCGAGATCAGCCAGGTCCGCGACCGCGCGTCGTACGCGTCGTCGGTCGGCCGGGTCTGCTCGTTGCCGATCTGGCCGAGCTCGTGCAGGGCGGTGCCGTCCGGCTTCATCGACCACAGCCGGGCCAGCGTGTAGACACCGAGGTAGACGTCCCGGCCGACCGGGGTCAGGGTCTTCGCCTCGCCCGGCAGGAAGGTCCGCGTGCTCGTGCCGGTCGCCAGGTCGTGGATCTGGACGCCGGCCTTGCCGCTGACGAGCACCGAGGTCGCGGTGGCGGCGATCGCCATCGCCTGCTCCGGCGCCGGAGGCAGTCCGGCCTGACCGAGGTCGGTGCCGGTGAACGTCCCGGACGCCTCGTCGAAGTCGACGACCTGGCTGGTCAGCTCCGCACGGATGGCCGAGCCGTCGACGAAGATCCGGTTGAAGTAGGCGCCGTCGTACGGCGAGCCGAGTCGAGTGAGCGTGGTGTCGCGGTACCGGTACAAGGTGCCCGACGGCCGGGTGCCGAGGTAGACGTCGCCGGTCGGTGCGTCGATGGTGATCGCGGTGACGTACTGATCGCCGCCCGGGGTCTGGACCTCGGCCGGGTTGCTCAGGTCGGCGGTGTCGAACAGCAGCATCGTGCCGGTCGGCGAGAGGCCGGCGGCGAGCGTCGTACCTTCCAGGGTCAGCGTGGCGACGAAGGTGCGATCGGCGTATTTCGCAGGCAGGACGTCGCGGCGCTCGCCGGTGGCACGGTCGATCGCGATCAGGTGGGCCTTGGTGCCGACGCCGGCGTAGATCGTGGTCGCGTCGGCGGCGATGCTGCGGACGTACTGCTCCCCGGCGATGGCGGCGCCGTACTCCTTGGTGGCGCCGGTGGCCGGGTCGTACTCGTGCACGGTGCCGTCCGGGTAGGTGCCGGCCACGATCTTGCCGTCGGGTGTCGCGGCGATCGACCAGATGAACGAGCCGAACCGCGCCACCTTGGTGGCTGTTCCGGTGGTGGTGTCGATCCGGTAGACGTCGCCGGGGGTGTAGAGGCCGACGTACAGATCGGTGCCGATATGGGTCATCGCCCAGGCGCCGGCGCCGGTGGGCAGGGAGAGCTTGCGATCGACCGTTCGGCCGGCCGGGTCGAAGGCGCCGACCTGGACCGGCGAGACGCCGGACGTGATGGTCCAGATCCGGTCGCCGACCTGTTCGGCGACGCTGGTCGACGTCACCGCGGACGCGGGCCCCAGGCTGGTGACGGTGGTTTCGGTCAAGTCCGGAATTGCTGCTTGCGCCGGCGCCGAAACGCTCACCATGCCTGCGCATATGACGACGAGACTGCTCAATCTCCGTAGGAATCGCTTGTCCACAAGGCCTCCCGGGACGCGGCGCACCGAATTACGGTCATGTCTGAAATTAGCCGGACGTGCGTCAGCGCGTCAACAGGCCGGGGAAAGCTCAGAGATGAACGCGGTAGACGACCAGCGGGCGGCCGCTGCCGTTGCCGACCTGGGTGCCGGTGGCGTCGGCGAGCCCGGCGCGCTCCAGCCGGTTGAGAACCCGGCGGGCGGTGCGGGGCTGGATGCCGAGGTAATCGGCGACGGTCCGGGTCGTCAGTCCGTCGTCCGGCGTGGCGTGCACGAGTTCCTGCAGGCGCTCGAGCGTCGCCTTGGACAGCCCGGCGCGCTGGGCGAGAAGTTGCAGCTTCGAGCGCTGCTGCGCCCGCGGCGCCGCGCCGCCGACCAGGATGAGATCGATGTCGTTGCGCAACGAGACCACGGCCGCGGTCCGGCCGGCCGTCTTCGCCCGGCCGAGCGCCCGCCGGGCGAGCGCCTCCGTCTCGGTCCCGGAGCCGCCGATGCCGAATCCGATCCGCACCGGCCCGAACTGCTCCTTCAGCCTGGTCAGCATGCCGAGCTCGGTGAACGCAGCCGTCGCCTGCTCGAGCGGTCCACGCGTGGTCACGACCAGAAACCGCTTGTCGTCGTACCGAATGACGCTGCCCCCGAGCGAGCCGGCCTCGCGTCTGAGCGCACTCTCGCCGTCGGCGGCGATCTCGACCAGGCCCAGCGCGATCTGCGCATCGTCACTGCGCAAAGCGCCGTGGACGAGCAGCAGACTGTTCACGGCCGCCCGCACCGAGTGGACCGACGGCGCCAGCCGGAGGGTGGTCTGCTCGGTCCGGAGCTTCTCGTACGCCGACCGCAGGCAAGTGATCGCGACAGTGGCGCCGGCCTCGCGGTGGAACGCGATCACGTCGTCCGAGCTCAGCCCCTGGCGATACGGCAGTACGCGGATCCCGCGGGTCGGCAACCCGACCTCGTCGAACGTCTCGCGGACCTGGGCCTCGTCGAGCACGTCGATGCTCATCGAGGTGACGTCGCGGCCCTCCCGGAGCAGCTGGACCAGCGCCCGCATCAGCGTGGCGCCGGTGTACTCGACGTAGGCCGCCGGGCGGTCGAGCAGGTCGTGCGCGGCCGCGAGCTGATAGGGGACCACGCCGGTGAACAGCCACGCGTCGACGCTCGGCGGCGCCTGGGCCATCACCTTCGGAGTGTCGGTCTCGCGCCGGTACCGCAGCGGGACGACCTCCACCCCACGCAGCGCCCCGACGATCCGGCTGCTGGAGGTGACCAGATCGGACGGCCCGACCACCCCGATCGTCGTCACCATGTAGCCCCCTCTTTCGTTCGGCTCAGTTTCACCAGATCGCCGCACCGCCGCAAGAACCCGCGCCGTACACCGGACCCGGAGGTTGGCCTGGTCCGCTACGTTTCGACCATGAGCAGGCTGATGCGATCACACGAGTGGGTTGCCGCGGGTACAGCGCTGTGCCGGGGAGCGCTCGTGGAGCTGGAGGGACCGTCGCTGCTGCCAGGGTGGACCCGCAAGCATGTCGCGGCTCATCTGTCGCTCAACGCGGAGGCGATCGGAAACCTCGTGTACTGGGCGAGGACCGGCGAGGAGCGCCGGATGTACGCGTCGCCCGAGCAGCGCGGCGCGGACATCGAGGCGGCCGCGGTGCGGCCGGCCGACGAGTTGCTCGCCTGGTTCGAGGAGTCCGCGCAGGTGCTCGCGGACGCGATGGCCGAGCTGACCGACGAGCAGTGGCAGCGGCCGTTGCTCAATGCCCAGGGACGAGATATCCCTGCGTCCGACACCCCGTGGATGCGCAGCCGGGAGGTGATGATCCACGCGGTCGACCTCGGCACGGGCGTGACCTTCGCCGACCTGCCGGCCGACTTCCTCGAAGCTCTGTCGGCGGACATCCGGGCCAAGCGCGGCGACGTACCCGAGGTGACGGGTCCGCTGCCGGAGGTGGCCGCGCACCTCGCCGGGCGGTCGTACGACGGTGTGCTCGCAGCGGACGGGAAACCGGCCGAGCCACTGCCGCCCTGGCTCTAGTGCACGACGCGGTAGTGCAGGTGGGTCACGTCGCGGTCGACGAGTTGGCGGACCGGCTCGAGTTCGATGTACGCCGCCGGCAGGTTGTCGAACAGTCGCCGGCCCTGGCCGAGCAGGACGTTGACGACGTGCAGCTCCAACTCGTCGAGCAGCCCCGCACGCAGGAGGGCCTGCGCTGCGCCGGCGCCGTGGACCATGACGTTGCGGTCACCTGCGGCCGCCTTGGCCAGCGCGGCGCACTCGGCGACATCGGTGACGAAGCGAGCGCTGCCCGGCGGTACGTCGTCCTCGTCGACGTGGTGGGTGAGGATGAAGATCGGCACCCCGTCGTGGTGGTCGCCGTTCCAGCGGCCGGCGTGCTCGAACGTCCGCCGCCCCGCGATCACCGCCCCGGTGGCGAGCGACTCCTTGTACACCTGACCGCTCGGGCCGTCGGACTCGCGGTCGTCGAGCCAGTTGAACAGCCGGAAGCCTCCGCGGCCCATCGGTTCTTCCATGCTGTCGTCCGGGCCGACGACGAATCCGTCGAGTGACATCGACATGTAGAGCACGATCATCGGACAGCTCCGTTCTCTCAGAGGGACTGCGGGAAGTGGAACACGCGCTCAGGGTCGTAGTGATGCTTGATCGCGGCGAGGCGTGCGTGGTTGGAACCGTGGTAGGCCTCGGCCCAGTCGGTGAGCTCGGGGTCGGGGAAGTTAGGATAGATGTGGCCCGAGGCATGCGGGTGCGCTGCGTTCCAGGAACGGCGTACCGCCTCGGCATCAGCACCCGCGTGGTCGAGCAGGAAACGCTCGCTGCGGTGGACGAACGCGGTCGCGCCGGCGGGGACGCGGTTGTAGGCGCCGCCCATTGGCGTGAAATTGAGTTCGCAGCCGTGGGTGAGGAGCTCGGCGATGGTGTCGGACGGCAGCGGCCGGCGGAAGAACTCGGACTTGGTGGTGATGACGCGATCGTCGTCCGAGTCGCCCTCGGAGAAGCTGCGCTTGAGCTCCGGCCAGCTGAGACCGTCGCGGATGTCGAGGTCGGGCGCCGGTCCGGCGAGGTCGTCGAGCAGGTGTGGCCTCAGGGCGGCGCCGAACATTCGCCCCTCCGCCGGCGTGACGGTCAGGCTGGCGGTGATGTCGTCCGCCGCGTCGGGAGCCCAATCCTGCCAGGCTGCGATGACGGCGGCCGCCTGCTCACGCGGCCAGGTGAGGACGAAGCGACTGGCGGCCGGTGACGGTACGGCGGCGAAGACGAGTGACGTGACCACGCCGAACTGACCACCTCCGGATCCCCGCAGCGCCCAGAACAGATCCGCGTCACGTTGCTCGTCACACGTCACCACGCTGCCGTCCGCGAGAACCACGGTCGCAGCGACGAGTCGGTCGCAGGTCAGGCCGTAGCGGCGACCAAGCAGTCCCAGCCCGCCGCCGAGCGCGAGCCCGGCGATCCCGACGGTCGGCCCACACCCAGCCGGGATGGTCAGTCGGTGGCGGTGCAGTACGTCGTACACCTGGGCCAGTCGTGCGCCCGCGCCGATGGTCGCCAACCCGTCCGCACTGACGGAGATCGCGTTGAGAGGTGACAGGTCGAGGACGAGACCGTCGGTCGACGACCGCCCGGCGAAGCAGTGGCCGCCGCCACGCGGCACGACGTGCATCCCGGTCTGCCTGGCGTACGCGAGCGCCTCGACCACGTCCTCGACCGACGCACATCGCGCGATCGCCTTCGGCCGCGCGTCCCGATAGCGCGGCTGCGCCGGGACCCGCAGTACGTCGTACAGCGGGTGGCCAGGTCCGATCAGGTCGTCCATGACTCGACGCTAGGACTGCCTGTCCTCGCGAGGCTTGAACGAATCGCGCGCCTTACACCTCGATGTGGGCTCCGATGATGACGGTGCGGTCGCGGGGGAGGTTGAAGAACTCGGCCGCGTCGGCGGTGATGTGGGACGTGGCGATGAACAGGTGCTTGCGCCAGGGGGCCATCGTGTCGGCCTCGCCCGCGCGGAGTTCGATCTTGGACAGGAAGTAGGAGGCGTTGTCCAGGTCGATGTGGCCCTCGGTCTCCTCGGGATCGAGCGTGGCCAGGGCGGCGGGTACGTCGGGCGTCTCCATGTAACCGAACTTCGCGGTGACATAGGTGATCCCGTCGTCGCCGTACCCCAGATCGTCGACGAACGCCCGCTGGTCGTCCGCGACGCGGGGGACGGGCTCGGTCTCGATCGACAGGATCACGACGTGCGCGTGCCGCACCTGGTTGTGCTCGACGTTGGCCCGCAATGCCAGCGGTGCGGTCCGGCTACCCCGGTTGAGGAAGATCGCCGTCCCCGGGACCTCCCGAGCCACCAGCTCCCCACTGCGCAACTGGGCGACGAACTCCCGCAGTGGGCCTTCGGAGTCCTCGCGTTCGGTGGTGACGACCTCGCGGCCGCGTTGCCAGGTGGTCATGATCGTGAACGCGGTGATCGCGATCAGCAGTGGCAGCCAGGCGCCGTGGGCGAGCTTCGTGAGGTTGGCGGCGACGAACAGCAGGTCGACCGCGAGCAGCGGGATGGCCCCGGCGAAGATCAGCCACTTCGGGATGTTCCACCGGTAGTGCGCGACGTAGAAGAACAGCAGGGTCATGATCGTGATCGTCCCGGTGACGGCCATGCCGAACGCGTACGCCAGCGCGGCCGAACTGCGGAACGCGAAGATCAGCGTCAGCACCGAGACCAGCAGCAGCCAGTTGATCCAGGGGACGTAGATCTGGCCGATCGTGGTCGCCGACGTGTGCTGGATCCGGAGCCGCGGCAGGTAGCCGAGCTGCGCGGCCTGCGAGGCGACCGAGTACGCACCGGTGATCACCGCCTGGGACGCGATCACGGTGGCCGCGGTCGCGAGCAGGACGAGTGGCAGCCGGCCCCAGTCGGGCACGAGCAGGAAGAACGGGCTGCGGATGTTGGCCGCGTCCTTGAGGATCAGCGCACCCTGGCCCATGTAGCTGAGCGTGCAGGCCGGGAGCACGAGGAACAGCCAGCCGCGGGTGATCGCTCGGCGGCCGAAGTGGCCCATGTCGGCGTACAGCGCCTCGGCGCCGGTGACCGAGAGCACGATCGCGGCCAGTGCGAAGAACGCGATGTGGAAGTGACCGGCCAGGAAACCGATCGCGTACGTCGGCGACAGCGCCTTGAGGATGCCCGGGTGTTCGACGATGCCGGTGATGCCGCACACGCCGATGACCGCGAACCAGGCGATCATCACCGGCCCGAAGACCCGCCCGACCGCCTCGGTGCCGCGACGCTGGACCAGGAACAGCACGATGATGATCACCGCGGTGATCGGTACGACGTAGTCGCCCAGGGACGGCTCGACGACCTTGAGGCCCTCGACCGCGGACAGGACCGAGATGGCCGGCGTGATCATGCTGTCGCCGAAGAACAGCGACGCGCCGAAGATGCCCACCGAGGCCAGCACGACCGCGGCCCGGCGGCCCGGCTGTGCGCCGTAGCGGCGTACCTGGGTGATGAGGGCCATGATGCCGCCCTCGCCGTCGTTGTCGGCGCGCATCGCCAGCAGGATGTAGGTGACCGTGACGATGATCATCACCGACCAGAAGATCACCGACACCACGCCGAAGACGTTCGAGTCGCTGACCGGCACCGGGTGCGGGTCCTCCGGGCTGAACACGGTCTGCAACGTGTAGATCGGGCTGGTCCCGATGTCGCCGAAGACGACCCCGAGCGCGCCGATCACGACCGCGAGCCTGACCGTGTCGCGGGCGCTCGGGCCATGACCGGCGTCCGTCTGCTGATGATCCGTCACGGGACCGGACGATACAGCGCCGGGGAGGCAGTCATGTCGAGACGCGGCGGCCGGTTCCGACGTACCCGGTGACGACGGAGGAGGTGCCGGGATGACACCGGAGCGGGTACTGCGGACCTACATCACGCTGGTCGTGGTGTCGACGGGCGCGTCCTCGATGATCTGGGGGATCAACACCCTGTTCCTGCTCGACGCGGGGCTGAGCATCGGGCAGGCGTTCGCCGCGAACGCGTTCTTCACCGCGGGGATGGTGCTGTTCGAGATCCCCACCGGCGTCGTGGCGGACACGGTCGGACGGCGTACGTCGTACCTGCTCGGGACGGTGACCTTGATCGCGTCCACGTTGCTGTACTTGCTGTTGTGGCAGACGCACGCGCCGTTCATGGCCTGGGCGGTGGTGTCGGCGCTGCTCGGGCTCGGGTTCACGTTCTTCAGCGGTGCGACCGATGCGTGGCTGGTGGACGGACTGCACGCGACCGGTTACCGCGGATCGCTCGACGAGGCCTTCGCCAAGGGGCAGGTGGCCGGCGGGATCGCGATGATGGCCGGCTCGATCGGCGGCGGCCTGCTCGCCCAGGTGACGAACCTCGGCGTTCCGTACGTCGCTCGCGCAGTGCTGCTCGTGATCACCTTCGCCGTCGCGTGGCGGGCGATGCACGACATCGGCTTCACCCCGAAGCCGCGGGTCTCGGTGCGCGCCGAGATGGGCGGGATCCTGCGGGCCTCGCTGCGGCACGGGCTGCTGAACCCGCCGGTCCGCTGGCTGATGCTCGCCGGCCCGTTCACCGCCGGAGCCAGCGTGTACGGCTTCTACGCCGCGCAGCCGTATCTCCTGCAGTTGTACGGCCACGCCGACTCCTATGCGATCGCGGGGCTGTCCGCCGGGATCGTCGCCGGTGCCCAGATCGCGGGTGGCGCGTCGGCGTCGTACATCGCCCGGATCTTCCGGGACCGGATCCTGACCCTTGTCGTGGCCATCGCCACCTCCGGCGCTGTGATCGCGCTGATCGGTCTGGTGACCTCGTTCTGGGCCGCGCTTGGCCTGCTGATGGTGTGGGGCACGATGTTCGCCGCCATGAGCCCGGTCCGGCAGGCGTACCTGAACAGCCACATCCCGTCGGCTCAGCGGGCGACCGTGCTGTCGTCGGACAACCTGCTCGGCTCCGCCGGCGGCGTGGTGATCCAGCCCGCCCTCGGCCGCGCCGCGGACGTCTGGGGCTACGGCCCGGCCTACCTGCTGACCGCCGTCATCCAGCTCTGCGCCCTGCCGTTCCTGGGGCTGGCCCGGCGCGAACGTGCGGCCTCCGCGGTCAGGGAAAACGAGAAGCTGACCGTCCCGGCCTGAGCTAGCCTTGCGGCCGTGACGGCTCGTTTGGTGATCATCAACGGTGGATCGAGCTCCGGGAAGACCGGGATTGTGCGGTGTCTTCAGGCGGTGCTGGACGAGCCGTGGCTGGCCTTCAGTGTGGACGACTTCGTCGACGCGATGCCGGCCGCGATGGAAGGGGCGGCGGACGGGATCGAGATCGGCCCGGACGGTGCGGTCTCGGTCGGGCCGGCGTTCCGCGAGCTGGAGGCGGCGTGGGTGACCGGCATGGTCGCGATCTGCCGGGCGGGCGGCCGAGTGATCATCGACGACGTCTTCCTCGGCGGCGCGGCCTCCCAGCAGCGGTGGCGCGACGCGATCGGTGACCTCGAGACGCTGTGGGTAGGCGTCCGGTGCGCGCCCGAAGTTGTGGCGGGTCGCGAGCTCGCCCGGGGAGACCGGGCCGTCGGCATGGCCGCGCAGCAGGCGCGGATCGTCCACGAGGGCGTGAAGTACGACGTCGAGGTCGACAGCGCCCACGCCGAGTCGATCGACTGCGCCCGTACCATCGCCGGCTACCTCAGGTAGTCCACCCGCGCGAGTGCGGTGCCGATGCGCCGGCGGTGATCGGCGGCGACCTTGTCGGCGTCGTCGCCCGCCCGGATTCGCCGGACCGACTCGAGGTGCACGGTGCGGTAGGCGGCGACCGTGAGGGCCGCGGTGAGTGGTGCGTCGGGGACGTCGGTGCGATCCATCGCGGCGGCGATCGCCTGCTCGAGGTGGTCGAGCAGCTCGCGGGCACGGGACTGCAGAGCCCGTGACGACGCGACAACTTCCCAGAAGCGGGCGAACTGGCCGCGGATCGCGGCCAGCGGATGCCCGGCGTCGGCCAGGTCGACCAGCAGGGTGGACAGCGCCGCCACCGCGGAGGTACCGGGCGCGCGGTCGGTAACCGCTGCAACGACGAGAGACTCCGCCTCCGGATAGCGGTCGAACAGCATGTCCTCCTTGCGCGCGAAGTGCGCGAAGACGGTCGGCCGGGCCACGTCGGCGGCCTCGGCGACCTCCGACACCGAGACGTCGTCGAAGCCACGCTCCAGGAAGAGCGTGGTGGCGACCTCGGAGATCCGTGTCCGGAGCTCGGCCTTCTTCCGCTCCCGGCGGCCGGGGGCTGCGTGCTGGTCCACAGGAGTCAGGATAGGTGGAGTCATACCCGATAAAAAGATGTACCGAGTATGAGATTGGTTGCTACGCTGCTGACCATGCTTCCTGTTGGGGTGAACTACGACACCGGCCTGCGGTACGACGGCCGCAGCACGCGCACCCGGTTCGACGCCGGAACGGTGCAGGACGAGCTGCGGCTGATTGCGAACGACCTGCACGCTCCGGCGGTCCGGGTGTCGGGCAACGACCCGGACCGGCTGGTGATCGCGGGAGAGGCGGCCCTGGAGGCCGGGCTCGACCTATGGTTCTCGCCGGTTCCGATGGATCTCGAGCCGGACGACTTCATCGCGTTCCTGACTGATTGCGGCGCCCGGGCGGAGACACTGCGGCAGTCCGGCCGGGGCGACGTCGTACTGGTGCTCGGGTGCGAGCTGTCCGTGTTCTGCAAGGGCTTCGTGCCGGGCGAGACCTCGGGGGAGCGGCTGGCGACGATGGCCGATCCGGCCACCTGGACCGATGAGGAGAAGATGGCGCAGTTGTTCGCCGGGCTGGCGCGCTGGGGCGAGGTCCAGCAGCAGTTGGTGACGGCGGCCCGCGGGGTGTTCGGCGGCCGGATCACCTACGCCGCGGGGCTGTGGGAGGACGTGAACTGGGAGCTGTTCGACATCGTCAGTGTCGACGCCTACCGCGACGCCGCCAACGCGGCGAACTTCCGGGACGAACTGCAGGCCCGGCTGAAGTGGGGCAAGCCGGTGGCGGTCACCGAGTTCGGCTGCTGCGCCTATCAGGGTGCGGCCGATCGCGGCGGTTCGGGCTGGATGATCGTCGACCGGAGTGCCGAGCCGCCGGCGATCAACGGGACCTACCAGCGCGACGAGGAGGAACAAGTGGAGTACCTGCTGGAGCTCGTCGAGGAGTTCGACCGGATCGAACTCGCGGCCGCGTTCTGGTTCAGCTTCGCCGGCTACGAACTGCAGCACCGTCCCGATGATCCACAGCACGACCTCGACCTGTCGTCGTACGGGCTGGTCGCGGTCGACGACGACGGGCGGTGGACGCCGAAGCGGGTGTTCGGGAAGCTCGCCGAGCTGAACGACGGGCGGCGCTGAGATGGAGCAGGTCCGGCTCGGGGCGACCGGTCTGCGGGTCTCGCGGATCTGCCTGGGGATGATGAGCTTCGGCACCGGCGGGGCGCGGGAGTGGCATCTCGGTGAGGAGGCCGCGGAGCCGATCGTCCGCCGGGCGGTCGAGGGCGGCGTGACGTTCTTCGACACCGCCGACGCCTACTCCAAGGGGACTGGGGAGGAGCTGACCGGGCGGCTGCTGGGCAAGTTCTTCGGCCGGCGTGAGGACTACGTGCTGGCGACCAAGGTGTACTACCCGACCGGCCCGGGCCCGAACGATCGCGGCCTGTCCCGCAAGCACATCCTGGACGCGATCGACGCGTCGCTGCGCCGGCTCGGCACGGAGTACGTCGACCTCTACCAGATCCACCGGTGGGACGACGAGACGCCGATCGAGGAGACGATGGAAGCACTCGCGGACGTCGTCCGCGCGGGCAAGGTCCGGTACCTCGGCGCGTCGAGCATGTTCGCCTGGCAGTTCGCGAAGGCGCAGCGGGTGGCGCCGATCCCGTTCGTCTCGATGCAGAACCACTACAACCTGGTCTACCGCGAGGAAGAGCGCGAGATGATCCCGCTCTGCATCGACCAGGGCGTCGGCGTCATCCCCTACAGCCCGCTGGCCCGCGGCCTGCTCGCCGGGACCGGAGGTACGGCGAGATCCGGCGCGGACCCGGTCGCCGACGACCTGTACGGCGAGAGCGACCTGGCGGTGGTGGAGGCCGTCCGTGCGGTCGCGGCCGAGCGCGAAGTAGCACCCGCACAGGTCGCGCTCGCGTGGCTGATGGGCGCTCTCGGCGTGACCGCGCCGATCGTCGGCGCCACGAAGCTCCAGCACGTCGAGGACGCGGTCGCCGCGGCCGACCTGACCCTGACCTCCGACGAGCGAGCCCGCGTGGAGGCGCCGTACCGTCCGCATCCGGTCACGACGTAGCTCATTGGACCGGCGGGTACAGTCACTGGTGTGCTGACGGCGAAGGGTGTGGCGACGCGGGAGCGGATCGTGGCGGCGGCCGCGGCCGAGATCCGGGAGCGCGGGGTCTCCGCGGTGACTCTGGACGACGTCGGGCGGCGGAGCCGGACCGGCAAGAGCCAGCTGTTCCATTACTTCCCGGACGGCAAGGAGCAGTTGCTGCTGGCGGTGGCGGAGCGCGAGGCCGATCAGGTGCTGGAGGATCAGGAGCCGCACCTCGGGCAGTTGACCTCGTGGGACGCCTGGCACGAGTGGCGTGACGCCGTCGTCGAGAAGTACCGGCGCCAAGGGGTGAACTGCCCACTCGGCGTACTGATCACCGAGATCGGCCGGCACACCCCGGCGGCGCAGGCGGTGACCGCCAAGCTGCTGTCGCAGTGGCAGCGCCGGATCCAGGCCGGCATCGAGGACATGAAGGCCGCGGGCGAGATCCGGTCCGACGTGGATCCCGCCCGTGCCTCCGCGGCGCTGGTCGCCTCGATCCAGGGCGGCGTCGCCATCCTGATGTCGAGCGGCTCGGCCCAGCATCTCGAGTACGCCTTGGATCTGTGCCTGGACTACCTGCGCGCTAGTTCCAGTTGAGCACGGGCGGGCGGTAGCCGGCCGGCTTGTCCGCGACCTTCGCATTCGGGTTGACCAGCCAGCCCTGGTACGCCGGCGTGAACATCCGGTAGACCGACTCCGGCGGTACGGCGCTGGCCTCGTCGAGCGCCATCCGGAGCTCGTCCGGCAGCTCGAAGTCGAGGGCCTTCATGCTGGACCGCAGTTGCTCCGGGCTGCTCGCACCGACGATCGCGGAAGCGATCCCAGGCTGCGTCGCGACCCAGTTGATGGCGACCTGGGCCATCGTCACGCCGAGCTTGTCCGCCACCGACTCCACTGTCTTCAACAGGTCCCAGTGCCGATCGGACCACACCCGCACCGGCGCGCCATCGCCGGTGAGACGCCCGTCGCCGGCCACGCCTTGTGAGTCGTCCCGCCGGTACTTCCCGGTCAGGAACCCGCTGCCGAGCGGACTCCACGCCGTGATCCCGAGCCCGAGCTGCTGCCCGACCGGGACATGCTCGGTCTCGATCGTCCGCTCGACCAACGAGTACGGCAGTTGCAGGTTGACCATCGGCGTCATCGCGTGCGCGTCCGCGAGGGTCTGCGCGCGAGCGGCGTACCAGGCCGGTACGTCGGACAGCCCGGCGTACCGGATCTTGCCGGCGCGGGTGAGGTCGTCGAGCGTGCGGAGGACCTCCTCGACCGGGGTGATCCGGTCCCAGGTGTGGAGCAGGAAGAGGTCGAGGTAGTCGGTGCCGAGGCGGCGCAGGGACGCCTCGACCGCGCGGATCAGGTGCTTGCGGCCGTTGCCGCCCGCGTTCGGGTCACCGGGGTCGACACTGTTGGTCGCCTTGGTGGTGAGCACCATCCGCTCGCGGATCCCGGACTCCGCGATCAGCTTGCCGAGGATCCGCTCGCTCTCGCCCGCGGTGTAGAAGTCGGCCGTGTCGAGAAAGTTGCCTCCGGCATCGACGTACGCGCGGAAGATCGCCCGTGCCTCGTCCTCGGTCTTCCCGTACGGCGCGTGGAAGCCGGCCGTGCCGAAGTTCATCGTGCCCAGGGCCAGCCGGCTGACGCGGAGTCCCGACCGGCCGAGCAGGTAATAGTCGTCAAGTGCCATGCCCACAGGGTGGCTCGGCAAAAATGGACCGGCAAGTACAAACTGGTCAGGCGTCTCCCACGACAACTGGGGCAACGTCTGATTGGGTTGGTCCGTGCGATTGTCTGAGCAGCAGCGGATGGTGCTGGAGCGGCTGGCGGAGGTCGCCGTACCGAGGGACGATTTCCCGTCGGCGGCGGAGGCCGGGGCGGTGGAGTTCATCGAGCGGGTGCTGACGCTCGATCGGCCGGACTGGCGGGCGCGGGTGGAGCGGGCGCTGGAGATGGCCGGGCCGGAGCCCGACCTCGAGGCGGTGCTCGCGGACGATGACGGTGCTTGGCTCGTGCGGCTGGTGCAGCAGGGGTACTACGCGGACCCGGCGGCGTGGGCGATGGTCGGCTGGCAGACAGGCGACTTTCCGGCAGTCGAGACCGAGCTGACAGTCACACCGCGGACTGCGTTGGCGGATCGGTACGACTGTGTCGTGATCGGCTCGGGTGCGGGCGGTGGAGCGGCGGCGCAGGTGCTGGCCGAGTCCGGGCGGTCCGTGCTGGTGGTGGAGACCGGGCGCTACCCGACCACGGCATCGCTGACGCACGACCATCTGCGGAACCCTCGCTCGGTGGCCGGGCTGCCGGCCGTGACCGATCCCGATCCGCACGGGCGACCACGGATCGCCGTGGTCGACGGCGTACCGAGTCAGGTGCTGCCGCCTGATGGTGGTTGGGGCAACAACGCCTTCACGGTCGGCGGTGGCACCCGGGTGTACGGCGCGCAGGCGTGGCGGTTCGTCCCGCGCGACTTCACGATGGCCACGACGTACGGCGTACCCGAGGGAAGTGCGCTGGCGGACTGGCCGATCACGTACGACGACCTGGAGCCGTACTACTCGTTGGCCGAGCAACGGTTCGGTGTGAGCGGTGGAGGAACGGATCCATGGCACGAGCCACGGTCGATCCCGCTGCCGATGCCGCCCCTGCCGCGGACCGGTCCGGCTGACCGCCTCGCCGCGGCCGCTGACCGGTTGGGTTGGGGGATTCTCGACGTACCGCTGCTGATCAACTCGGTCGACTACCGGGGGCGGGCCGCCTGCGTCCGGTGCGGGCAGTGCGTCGGCTTCGCTTGCCCGGTTGAGGCGAAGGCGGGCACTCACAACACCTCGCTGCCGGCCGCACTGGCGACTGGTCGCTGCACGCTGGTGACCGAGACGACAGCCGAGCGTCTGGTCACCGACCAGTCCGGCCGGGTCACCGGCGTCGCACTGGTCGCTGACGACGGGTACGGCGGGATCTGGCGACGGACTGTGGAGTGCGCGGACGTGGTGGTCGCCGCGGGTGCCTCCGAGACACCTCGGCTGTTGCTGAACAGTGCCCACGAGCACGAGCCGAACGGCCTCGGCAACAACCAGGATCAGGTCGGCAGGCACCTCCAGGCCCACGTGTACGCCGGAGCGGCCGGACTGTTCGACGACGAGGTGATGGACCTGGTCGGGCCCGGGGCGTCGATCGCGACCTGCGACTTCCGGCATGGCAACGACGGGATCATCGGTGGCGGGATGCTGGCCAACGAGTTCGTGCCGACGCCGGCCGCGACGTACGACTATCTGGCCGGTGCCGGGCTGATCCCCCGCGCCGGGGCTGTGGGGAAGGCGGCGATGCGGCGCGAGTCGCGGCGGATGCTGCGCGTGGTCGGGCCGATCCAGGAGGTGTCGTCGGCGGAGTCGCGGGTCCGGGTCGATCCCCGCGTCCTCGACCGCTTCGGGAACCCGGTGGTCGTGATCAGTGGGTCGATCCATCCGGAGGATGTGCGGGCGCACGGCTTCATGAGCGCGAAGGCCCGGCAGTGGCTGGAGGAGGCCGGTGCCGTACGGACGGCCGTTGGTCAGGTCGGCACGCTGGGACGGGCGAGCAGTGGGCAGCACCAGGCCGGGACGTGCCGGATGGGCGACGATCCGGCCCGGTCGGTCACCGATCCGTACGGGCGGGTGTGGGGACACGACAACGTGTGGATCGCCGACGCGTCGGTGCACGTGACGAACGGGGGAGTGAACCCGGTGCTGACCGTGCTGGCCGGCTCACTCCGGATCGCCGACCACCTGGTCGCTAGCCGCTGAGCTCAGGACGCTCTACGAGCGAGCTCAGCCCAGGACGCGCGAGATGCCGACGCCGCTGCGGGCGTCGCGGCCGTACTTGGCGACCTCGGCGGCCAGGTCCAGTCGCGCGACGCCGGCCTTCTGCCGGTCCTCGTCCGTGAGCAGGTGCGCCGGGATGATCCAGACGATCTCGAACTCGAGCCCGTTCGGGTCCTTGCCGTACAGCGACTTCGTCGTCCCGTGGTCCGACGCGCCGACCAGGGCGCCGTGCTCGCTCAGCGTCGTGGCCAGATCCTCGAGGTCGCCGAGCGTGTCCACCTCCCAGGCGAGGTGGTAGAGGCCGACCGTCGACCGGCCGGCGCCGGACGGCCCGGCCTCCGATCCGATCTGGAACAGCCCGAGATCGTGGTCGTTCGTCGACCCCGGCGCCCGGAGGAAGGCCGCGCCCTGCATCGCGTCACCGCCCTCGGTGTAGCCGAAGCCGAGCACGTCCCGGTAGAACGCGACGCTCTCGGCCACGTCCCGGACGTACAGCACCGCGTGATTCAACCGGAAGATCGCCATGAGGGCATGGTAGTTGAGAACTCAATCGGATACTAGCGCCGGCGCGACGGCTTGCGCCGCCCGCCGGCGGGAGCCTGCTTGCCGGTCTTCTGCCCGCTCTTCTGTGCGCCCTTCTGGGCCGTCTTCTTCGCCGCGGTCTTGGCTGGCTTCTCGGCCGGGGCCGGACCGCGGGTGCTGTTGACCGTCCGGCCGCGGACGATGCCGATGAACTGCTCCACCAGCTCCGAGGTGTCGTCGTCGCGCCAGGACAGCGCGATCTGTGACTCCGGCGCGTCGGTGAGCGGCCGGTAGGTCAGGTCCTTGCGGTGGTGCAGCCGGGCCAGCGACTGCGGTACGACGAGCAACCCGGTGCCCATGGCAACCAACGCGACCGCGTCCGCGGTGCCGGCCGGGCGTTCGCCGATGATCCGCCCCGGTGGGCGGTCCCAGCCGAGGACGTCGTCCATCGGATGCAGCATGAGTTCGTCCGCGAGGTCCGCGGTGGTCACCTCGTCGGCCGCCGTAACCACGTGGTCCTTCGGGACCACGACCACCGTCTGCTCGACGTACAAGGGAATGGCGTGCAGGCCGTCGCGGTCGATCGGCAGCCGGAGCAGGATGGCGTCGGCCTCGCCGCCGCGGACCAGTGCGGGCGCGTCGGCGGCGGCGACCTGGATCAGCTCCAGCGGGACCCGGGGCAACCGCTCCGTCCAGATCCGCACCCACTTGGCGGGTGTCACGCCGGGCACGTAGCCCAGCCGGAAGGAGGATTGTCCGGTCACGGCAGTCAGGTTACCGGGCGTGATCAGGGCACGGACTACGCTGCTGCCATGACAGCGCGCAAGACACCCCAGACGATGAAGCCCGCGACGGCGGCGAAGAAGCTGGACGTGTACCTCCCGGCCACCCCTGCCGAGTTCCAGGAGGGCGTCGTGTCGCGCGACGAGCTGAATGCGCTGCAGGCGGACCCGCCCGAATGGCTGCGCGAGCTCCGGCGGACCGGACCGCACCCGCGCTCGGTGGTGGCGGCCAGGCTCGGAGTCTCGATCAGCGGCCTGGCTCGCGCCGGGATCACCGAGGCGCTGACCACCGACGACATCGAGGCCATCCGCGCCGAGAACCCGGACTGGCTGGAGCACGAACGTGCAACGCAGGCCGAGGTCCGCCGGCAAGAAGCCGAGCTGAAGAAGAAGGCGCGCTCGTAGCCGTCCGCTTCAGCTGAGGCGGACGCGGAGGCGGCGGAAGCCCCGGCCCTTGCTCTCCATCTTGACCACTTCCATCCGGCCGATCAGCGCGGTCGAGGCGACATGCGTCCCGCCGTCGGCCTGGGTGTCCAGACCGTCGATGTCGACGATGCGTACGACCTCGATGTCGGGTGGCAAGAGGTTCGTGGCGGTGCGGATGATGTCCGGGATCGCGAACGCCTCGTCCCGGGGCAGGTTGCTCACCGTGATCCGGCGATCGGTCCGGATCTCCGCGTTCACCGCCTCGGCGACGCGGTCCTTGAAGTCCGGCGGCACCTCGGAGAGATCGAAGTCCATCCGGGCGGTGAGCGGCTCCATGTTCCCGCCCGTGACCAGCGCGCCGTAGTCGCGGAACACCACGCCCGTCAGCACGTGCAGACCGGAGTGCGTTCGCATCAACGCCGTACGACGCTCGTCGTCGAGCGCCCCGCGGACGGCGGTCCCGACCGGCGGCACCGGGTCACCCTCCTGCGGCACCAGGTAGAGATCGTCCCCCTTGACCGTCCCCACGATCCGGGTCCGCACCCCGCCCCACAACAGCACACCCTCATCCGGCGGCTGCCCACCCCCACCCGGATAGAAGGCAGACCGGTCCAGCACGATCCCACGCTCCGGATCGACCCCGACCACCGTCGCGTCCCACTCCCGTACCGATGCATCCTCGAGATCCAGCCGATGCGTATGCCCATGCAGCTCCATGACCGCACTCTGCCACAGCCGGATCCGCCTGCAGGGTTCACGTGTCCTCCGGTCGGCGCGATTCGGCAAGCGGTCTCCAATCGACGAGAATGGCCCCCATACGGCGTGACCGCGCCGGGCGACGGTCCCGGCGCCGACCGGTATGACGAGGCGTATCTCTACGACCTGATGGCGGATCCGGACGAGCTCGACAACCTGATCGGCTACCAGTCGCACGCGCACGTCGCCGAGCGGCTTCGCGAGCGGCTCGTGCGGCGGATGGCCGAGGCGGGGGAGAGTGTCCCGGCTATCACGCCCAGCCCCGAGCGTCCGTCGGGACAACGGCTCGTCCACCCGGCGGAGGCCTTCAGCTGACGAGTGCCGTGAAGGCGTCGAGAGCGCGGCGGATGTTGTCGACCGAGTTCGCGTAGGAGAAGCGCAGGTGGTTCTCGCCGTACCCGCCGAACGACGTACCGGGGAGGCAGGCCACGCCGGCTTCGTCGAGCAGGCGGTCGGCCAGGGTCGCCGCGGCCAGGCCGAGCTCGCTGATGTTGGGGAAGGCGTAGAAGGCGCCGCCGGGCTCGACGCAGGAGACGCCTGGTACGGCGTTCAGGCCGGAGACGATGACCTCGCGGCGTTCGCGGAAGGCCGCGAGCATCCGGTCGACGCCGTCCCACGGGCCTTCCAAGGCGGCGATGGCGGCGTACTGGCTGAAGGCCGACGTACAGGACACCGAGTTGATCAGCAGGCGGGTCACCGGCTCGACCAGGGGTTGCGGGAAGACGCCGAAGCCGAGCCGCCAGCCCGTCATCGCGAACGTCTTCGACCAGCCGTCGAGGAGGACGGTCCGCTCGGCCATCCCGTCGAGGTCGAGGACGCTGTGGTGATCGCCGTCGTAGCGCAGCGCCCAGTAGACCTCGTCGCTGAGGACGACGAGATCGTGCTCGATCGCGATCTCGGCGATCGCCCGCAGTTGCTCGGGGGTCGATGCGCTGCCGCACGGGTTGTGCGGGGAGTTGAGGATCAGCAGCTTGGTCCGGTCGGTGACGAGCGACCGCAGTTCGTCGGGGTCGATGACGAACCCGTTCTCCTCGCGCAGCGGCACCGGCACCGGCTTCGCGCCGGCGAACGCGGCGATCGACGCGTACATCGGGAAGCCGGGGTCGGGGTAGAGGACCTCGTCGCCCTCCTCGCACAACGCCATGATCGTGAAGAACATGATGGGCTTGGCGCCAGGCGTGATCAGCACCCGGTCCGGGCTGGTCGTCATCCGGCCGGTGCGCTCGAGGAACTCGGTGACGGCGGTCCGCAACTCCGGGATCCCGGGCGCCGGCACGTAGTGCGTGAAGCCCTTGTCCAGGGCCTGCTGCGCGGCGGCGATCACGTGCTCCGGGGTGTCGAAGTCCGGCTCCCCGATCTCCAGATGCACGACCTCCCGCCCACTCGCCTCCAGCGCCTTCGCCTTGGCCAGCACCTCGAACGCAGACTCGGTCCCGAGACGTTCCATCCGCCCAGCAAGCTTCACAGGCTCCACCCTAGTCTGAACGCATGACACGAGTAGCGGTGACCGGGAGCAGCGGCAAGCTCGGCCGGGCAGTGGTCGACCACCTCACGGACCACGGCTGGGACGTGGTCGCCCTCGACCAGTCCCCGCCGGCGCGGGCCGATGTGGTGTCGACGCGGCTCGACCTGACCGATTTCGGTCAGACCTACGAGGCGATCGCCGGGATCGACGACCGGCACGACGGGGTGGACGCGGTGGTGCACCTGGCCGCGATCCCGGCGCCCGGGCTGCGGCCGAACGCGGCGACGTTCCAGAACAACATGACCGCCACCTACAACGTGTTCTCCGCGGCACTGCGGGCCGGCGTCCGGAACATCGTGTGGGCGTCCAGCGAGACCGTGCTCGGACTGCCGTTCGACGAGTTCCCGCCGTACGTGCCGGTGGACGAGGACTACCCGCCGCGGCCGAACAGCACGTACTCGCTGGTGAAGACGCTCGAGGAGGAGCTGGCCCGGCAGCTGTGCCGGTGGCATCCGGACCTCAAGCTGATCGGCCTGCGGTTCTCGAACGTGATGTATCCCGAGGACTACGTCCGCTTCCCGTCCTTCAACGCCGACGCGCACGCGCGCAAGTGGAACCTCTGGGGCTACATCGACGCCCGCGACGGCGCCCAAGCGGTCCGCAAGGCGCTCGAGTACGGCGTGACCGGGACGGACGTGTTCATCGTCGCCAACGCGGACACGGTGATGTCCCGGCCCAACGAGCAGCTGCTCGCCGAGGTTTTCCCCGGCGTGCCGGTGAAGCGCCCGTTCGGCCCGAACGAGACACTCCTGTCCATCGACAAGGCACGCCGGCTGCTCGGCTACGACCCCGAGCACTCCTGGCGGGACTAGCCGGGACCGTAGGGGAACACCTTCTCCGGGTCGTACGTCGCGCGGACCTCGGCGAGCCGGGTGAACGTGTCGGCTGGCCAGGACGCTCGGTAGGAACCAGGCACGGCGAAGGCGCCGGCGAAGTTGACCGTGGTCTCGGCGGAGATCCAGGGGCCCAGCTTGGCCAGGACGCCGTCGCCCGTTGCCGGCAGCACCTGCTCGAACAGGCCCGGATCGGGTACGCCGATCATCATCAGCGTGCCGGCCGCACCACGACCGCCGACCGCACTGCCCTCCGGTACGTCGCGCTGCGTCGCTCCACCGAGATGCCGGAGCTCGATCGCGACCAAGGGCAGCTGCCGGTCCGGACCGGCAGCGTCGAGGAACGCCTCGACGAAGCCCGAGCCGAACCCGGTCAGCATCACACCGCGATCCCACGACGCGGTCGGGTCCTTCGGGTCGTTGTGGATCAGTGCGATGTCACTGGCCGGCATCTCGCCGACAGCGTCGATCAGCGTCGTACCGGCATCCCGGATCGGCTGGAACAGTCGCTTGCCCTCGGCAACATCACCGACGAAGGCGAAGCGGACGGTGAGAACGGTCTTGCCGCGGAGCGGTTCGGGGATGAAGTCGAGCGGCGGCAGCCGGAGCACCACCACCGACGAATTCGCTGCCTCGGGCAACGTCTTGGTCCAGTCGGCCCACGCGGTCAGTACTGGAGGGATGTGCTCGGCGTCGAAGAACACCGACCCGCCGTACAGCGTGGTCAGCTCGACCAGACCGAAGTCCATCGACGTGACGATGCCGAATCCGCCCTTGCCGCCGCGCAGGGCCCAGAACAGGTCGGGATGCTCGGTCGCCGTTGCCGTCACGACCTCGCCCGCCCCGGTGACCACGCGGAAGCCGCGGGCCCAGTCGGACGAGAAGCCGTAGGTCCGCGCCAGCGGGCCGAGGCCACCGCCGAGCGTGTAGCCGATGCAGCCGACCACGTCGGACGCGCCGGTGATCGGGGCGAGCCCGTGCTCGGCAGCGCCCGTGACGACATCGGCCCAGACGCAGCCCGCGTTGATCTGCGCCACCTTCTCGTCCGGGTCGACAGTCACGCCGGCCAGCCGGGACGTGGTGACCAGGATGCCGTCGGTGACGGGAATCGGTACCCCGTGCCCGGTCGCCAGCACGCGGACCGGCGTACCGGTCTCCGCTGCGGCCCGAACCACTGCCACGGCGTCGGCCTCACTGGTGATGCCGACCGCCAGAGCCGGACTGTGCACCACCGCCGTGTTGAACCCGGCCAGTTCCTCGGTGAAGCCTTCATCCCCCGGCTCCAGAACCGGTCCGGTTACCTCAGCCCGAAGCCGCTCGGCCAATCCACCCACGATGTCCTCCCCAAAGTCGCCGACCGGCGTCAGTTTTCCTGCCGCGAGGGTCATTAGGGGGACCCGACTCGACGGTAATGCCCTCGGACTGAAAACCTGTGCCAGCGGTTGGCGATCCCAACCGTACAAGGCAGGGTGAGACACGGAGGCGGTCGATGTTCAAGCGTATCGCAGTAGTGAACCGGGGCGAGGCCGCGATGCGGCTGATCAACGCGGTTCGTGAGGTGAACGCCGAAGGTGGGGAGCAGATCGAGACCGTTGCCCTGTTCACGGATGGTGAGCGGACGGCGACGTTCGTCCGCGAGGCCGACCTGACCTACCCGCTCGGCCCGGCATCCGCGCGTCCGTACCTCGACCTGGCCGTGCTGGAGCGTGCGCTGCGGGAGACCAAGGCCGACGCGGCCTGGGTCGGCTGGGGCTTCGTGGCCGAGGACCCGGCGTTCGCGGAGCTGTGCGAGCGGATCGGCGTCACGTTCATCGGGCCGTCGCCGGAGGCGATGCGCAAGCTGGGCGACAAGATCGGGTCCAAGCTGATCGCCGAGGAGGTCGGCGTACCGGTCGCGCCGTGGAGCCGTGGGCCGGTCGAGTCGCTGGAGGCGGCCCTGCAGGCGGCCGGGACGATCGGCTACCCATTGATGCTCAAGGCAACGGCCGGCGGCGGTGGCCGCGGCATCCGGGTGGTCCGGTCCGCCGACGAGCTGACCGACGCGTACGCGCGGACCAGTGACGAGGCCGCCCGTGCCTTCGGCAGCGGCGTGGTCTTCCTGGAGCGTCTCGTCACCGGAGCCCGGCACGTCGAGGTGCAGGTCATCGCGGACGGCCAGGGGACCGCGTGGGCGCTCGGCGTCCGGGACTGCTCGGTGCAGCGCCGCAACCAGAAGGTCATCGAGGAGTCCGCCTCCCCGCTGCTGTCCGCGTCCCAGGTCGACGATCTGAAGGCGTCGGCCGAGCGGCTGGCCCTGGCGGTCGGTTACCGCGGCGCGGCGACCGTCGAGTTCCTGTACCACCCGGGCGAGAAGACCTTCGCGTTCCTCGAGGTGAACACCCGGCTCCAGGTCGAGCACCCGATTACCGAACTGACCACCGGGATGGACCTGGTGAAGGCCCAGTTGCACGTCGCGAACGGCGGCCGGCTGGAGGGCACGAAGCCGGCCGAGAGCGGCCACGCCGTCGAGGCCCGGCTGAACGCCGAGGATCCGGACCGTGACTTCGCGCCGTCGCCGGGACGGATCGCGGTCCTCGATCTGCCCGCCGGCCCCGGCATCCGGGTGGACACCGGCGTGAGCGCGGGCGACAGCATCCCGGCCGACTTCGACTCGATGATCGCGAAGATCATCGGCTACGGCCGGACCCGCGAGGAGGCGCTGGCGCGGCTGCGCCGCGCGGTCGGCGCGACCACGGTGCTGATCGAGGGCGGCGCCACCAACAAGAGCTTCATCCTCGACCTGCTCGACCAGCCCGAGGTGATCGACGGCAGCGCCGACACCGGCTGGATCGACCGGGTCCGCGGCGAGGGCCGGCTGGTGTCGCACCGGCACTCCGGCGTTGCGCTGGTCGCGGCCGCGATCGAGGGGTACGAGGACGCCGAGCAAGTCGAGCGGACGCGGTTGCTGGAGACCGCGCACGGCGGCCGGCCGCAGGTGCAGCACGAGGTGGGCCGGGCGATCGACCTCAAACTGCGCGGCGCGAGTTACCGGGTGACCGTGGCGCGGATCGGGCCGGACCGGTTCCGGGTCGGCGTCGGCACCGGCAACGACCACCTCAAGGTCGTCGACGCCGAGCTGGAGCGGCTGGACGACTACACGAGCCGGCTCGTCGTCGGCGGGCAGCGGTTCCGGCTGGTGACCGCGACGCACGGCCCGGTTCACCTGGTCGAGGTGGACGGTGTGACGCATCGCGTCAGCCGGGACGAGGGCGGCGTACTGCGTTCTCCCGCGCCGGCGCTCGTGGTCGCGACGCCGGTGCAGAGCGGCGCCGAGGTCGAGGCCGGTGCGCCGGTGCTCGTGCTGGAGAGCATGAAGATGGAGACGGTGCTGTACGCGCCGTTCAAGGCGACCGTGAAGGAGTTGGTGGTCGCCACCGGCAGCCAGGTCGAGACCGGCGCGCCACTGCTTCGGCTGGAGCCGGTGGCCGACGATGCCGGTGCCGAGGAGGCCGCTCCGACGGAGAACGGCGTACAGCTGGATCTGCCGAACGGGAGCGGGGAGAAGTCCGCGGCCGAGCGGGTCGAGCGGGGACTGGACGACCTGCGCAGCATGCTGCTCGGGTTCGACATCGACCCGCAGGACGAAGGCGGAACCCTGGCCGGTTACCTGGCCGCGCGGTCGGAGCTTCCGGAGGCGCCGGTCGTCGCTGAGATCGAGCTGCTGAAGGTGTTCGCGGACTTCGCCGAGCTGAGCCGCAACCGGCCGGCCGGAGCGGATACCACGATCGAGAACCGGGTGCACAGCCCGCGCGAGCACTTCCACACCTACCTGCAGAGCCTCGACCCCGACCGGGGTGGTCTGCCGGCCGAGTTCCGCGCCCGGCTGACCCGGGTGCTCGGTCACTACGGCGTGAGCGATCTGGAGCGCAGCACCGAGCTGGAAGAGGCGGTGTTCCGGATCTTCCTGGCGCAGCAGCGCTCGGCTCCCGACGTCGTGCTGGTGACGTCGGTGCTGCAGCGCTGGATCGCCGAGCCACGCCCGGAGGCGCCGCTGGACGAGTCGGCGCACGACCTGCTGGACCGGCTGGTGCTGGCCACGCAGCTGCGCTTCCCGGTGGTCGGCGACCTGGCCCGGAGCGTGCGGTTCCGGTGGTTCGACCAGCCGCTGGTCGACGCCGAGCGGGCCTCGATCCTGGCCGGGGTCGGCGACGAGGTCGCGGACCTCACCGCGCACCCGGAGGCGCCGGACCGGCAGGAGCGTGTGGACGCGCTGGCCGCCATCCCGGAGCCGATCGTCCGGTTCCTGGCGCAGCGGCTGGAGCGCGGCTGGGGTGAGCGCGAGCCGATGCTGGAGGTGCTGATCCGCCGGCACTACCGCGAGTACGAACTGCACGACCTGCGCGAGTTCGCCGTCGACGGGCGGCCGTTCGCGACCGCCGACTACACGATCGACGACCGGCCCAGCCACCTGGTCACCACGGTCGGCACGGTGGCCGAGGTCGCCGACCCGGACAGCGGGCTGGCCCGGGCGCTGACCGCCCAGATCGACGCCCGCCCGGCCGGGCACGAGGCCGTGGTCGAGCTCTACCTCTACGGCCCGGACCTGCCGGAGTCGCAGCAGGAGGCGTCCGACCGGTTCCGCCGGATCGTCGCCGACCTGCCGATCGCCCAGCGGGTACGCCGGTTCTCGGTCGCGATCGCTCCCGGCCAGGACCGGCCGGTCTCGTATTTCACCTACCGCCCGGCCGGTGGCTCGGTGACCGAGGACGACAACGTCCGCGGCGTGCACCCGATGGTCGGCCGGCGGCTGAACCTGTGGCGGCTGCGCGACTTCCGGATCACCCGGCTGGAAGGGCCCGAAGACGTCCTGCTCTACTACTGCGTCGCGCGCGACAACGAGGCCGATCAGCGCCTGGTCGCGCTGGCCCAGGTGCGCCAGTTCGCCGTGGTCCGCGACGAGGACGGGCAGGTGACCTCGCTGCCGCACGCGGAGCGGGCGATCGCGAACTGCCTGGAGGCGATCCGCCGGGCCCGCACCGATCGCGGCGCGGCCGGCGCGAAGCTCGACATGAACCACGTCTGGGTGCACATCTGGCCGGTGGTCGACGCCCAGGTCGACGAGGTCACCGCCCTGCAGCGCAACATCGCCCCGCTGACCGCGGGAGCCGGGATCGAGGAGGTCCTCGTCCAGGGCCGGGTCGCGGCGCCGGACGGCAGCATCAACCCGGTCGCGGCGCGGTTCTACTACCAGCCCGGTGCGGGCGTCGTCACCTCGGTGGAGCAGCCGCCGACCGGGCGGCTGATGCCGCTCGACGACTACGCCCAGAAGGTGCAGCGGTCGCGCCGCCGCAACACCATCTACCCGTACGAGGTCAGCGGCATGGTCGCCGGTGCGGGCGGCTCCTTCGTCGAGTACGACCTCGACGACACCGGCGCCCTGGTCCCGGTCGACCGCCCCCGCGGCCTGAACAAGGCCGGTATCATCCTCGGCGTCGTCAGTACGCCGACCTCGCGGCACCCCGAAGGAATCACCCGGGTCGCGCTCAGCGGCGACCCGACGAAGGCGCTCGGCGCGGTCGCGGAGCGGGAGTGTTCCCGGATCATCGCGGCCCTCGACCTGGCCGAGCGGATGCGGGTGCCGGTCGAGTGGTACTCGTTGTCCGCCGGCGCCCGGATCTCGATGGACTCCGGCACCGAGAACATGGACTGGGTCGCCAAGGCACTGAAGCGGATCGTCGAATTCACCCAGGACGGCGGGGAGATCAACGTCGTCGTGGCCGGCATCAACGTCGGCGCGCAGCCGTACTGGAACGCCGAGGCGACGATGCTGATGCACACCAAGGGCATCCTGGTGATGACCCCGGACAGCGCGATGGTCCTGACCGGCAAACAAACGCTGGACTTCGCCGGTGGCGTCTCCGCCGAGGACAACTTCGGCATCGGCGGCTACGACCGGGTGATGGGCCCGAACGGCGAGGCGCAGTACTGGGCGCCCGACCTCAAGGGCGCCCGGGACGTGCTGATGGCGCACTACGACCACTCGTACGTCGTCCCCGGGGAGAGCGGCCCGCGCCGGGCCGAGACGTCGGACCCGGTCGACCGCGATGTCACGACGTACCCGCACAGCGTGCCGGACAGCGACTTCAAGACGGTCGGCGAGATCTTCTCCGCGACGACGAACCCGGACCGCAAGAAGGCGTTCGACATCCGTACGCTGATGCGATCCGTCACCGACCTGGACCACCCGGCGCTCGAGCGCTGGGCGGGGATGGCCGACGCGGACACCGCGGTGGTGCAGGACGCGCGGCTCGGCGGGTACCCGGTCTGCCTGGTCGGGATCGAGTCCAAGACGGTCCCGCGGCGTGGTTTCCCACCGGCCGACGGCCCGGACACCTACACCGCCGGCACGTTGTTCCCGCGGTCGTCGAAGAAGGTGGCGCGCGCGATCAACGCGGCCAGCGGCAACCGCCCGCTCGTGGTACTGGCGAATCTGTCCGGTTTCGACGGCTCGCCCGACTCGATGCGGAACCTGCAACTCGAGTACGGCGCCGAGATCGGCCGGGCGATCGTGAACTTCGAGGGACCGATCGTTTTCTGCGTCGTGTCGCGCTATCACGGCGGCGCGTTCGTCGTGTTCTCGAAGGCGCTGAACCCGTCGATGACCGTGCTCGCGGTGGAAGGTTCGTACGCCTCGGTGATCGGTGGCGCGCCGGCGGCGGCGGTCGTGTTCGCCGGTGAGGTCGACGCCCGGACCGCGGCCGACGTGCGCGTTTCCTCGCTGGCAGAGCGAGTTCGGGACGCGAGCGGCGCCGAGCGGGCCGCGCTCGCGACCGAGCTGGCCGAGGTGCGAACCGCTGTCCGCGCTGAGAAGCTCGGCGAGGTGGCGGCGGGCTTCGATCGGGTGCACGACATCCGGCGCGCGGTCGAGGTCGGGTCGGTCGATGCGGTGATCAGCGCGCGGGAACTGCGGCCAAAGTTGATCGAGGCAATCATCTCCGGGGTACCAGGAGTTTGATCGCTGGCTTAGCCTGGAGGTATGCGTACCGAGAGGGGCGGTCGCAACAAGGCTAGTTCGTTGATCACTTTCATCGGGGTCAGCGCGCTGGCGGGCGCGCTGGCCGCGGGGCTGGCGATTCCGTTCGCCGGCTTCGCCGGGGTCGGCTCCCGAGCGGTGGTCGAGTCCGTGCAGGACCTGCCGCGGGAGCTCGACGTCGATCCGGTGGCCATCCGCAGCCGGATCCTGGCGTCGGACGGGACGCTGATCGCCACCCTGTACGAGCAGAACCGGGTCCCGGTGCCGCTGGACAAGATCAGCCCGATCATGCAGACCGCGATCGTGGCGATCGAGGACTCCCGGTTCTACGACCACGGCGCGCTCGACCTGAAGGGCACCCTGCGGGCGATGATCCGCAACCAGACCGAGGGCGAGGTACAGCAGGGCGGCTCGAGCATCACCCAGCAGTACGTGAAGCTCAGCCTGGTCGAGAAGGCCAAGACCGCCGCGGAGCGCGCCGACGCGACCGCGGTCACCTACCAGCGCAAGCTGACCGAGCTGCGCTACGCGATCGCGATCGAGGATCAGCTGTCCAAGGACGAGATCCTCGAGCGGTACCTGAACCTGGTGAACTTCGGCGACGGCTCGTACGGCGTCCAGGCGGCCGCCCAGCACTACTTCCGGACCTCGGCCGCCAAGCTCACGCTGCCGCAGGCGGCCATGCTGGCGGGCCTGGTGAAGAACCCGACCGGCTACGACCCGACCAACGACCTGGCCCGCGCCAGGGCCCGCCGCGACCTGGTGATCCGGCGGATGCTCGAGCTCGGCGTGATCTCTCTGCATCAGGCCAACCAGGCGCTGAAGACCCCGGTGATCGACCTGGCCAGGGTCGAACCGGTGCCGAACGGCTGCGCCAACTCGCGCTACCCGTTCTACTGCGACTACGTCGTCTCGAAGCTGCTGGAGAACCCGGCGCTCGGCGCGACCCCGAAGGACCGCGACCATTATCTGAAGACCGGCGGCCTGACGATCCGGACCTCGATCGACCCGCGGATCCAGGCGGCCGCGCAGGCGTCGATCAAGGAGCACAGCAAACGCACCGACAGCGCGATCGCGGCGATCACGATGGTCGAGCCGGGCACCGGCGTGGTGAAGGCGATGGTGCAGAGCAAGCCGTACGGCAACGGCCGCAACCACACCAACTACAACTACAACGTCGAGAAGTCCTACGCCGGCGGGTTCGGCGGCTTCCAGAACGGCTCGACGATGAAGGCGTTCACGATCGCGGCGGCTCTGCAGAAGGGCTTCGCGATGGACTACCGGATCAACTCACCGGCGCAGATCGATCTGAGCGGGAAGAAGTTCACGACCTGCACGGGCTGGACCCGGGACCGGGACTACCGGCCGAAGAACTCGACGCACAGCGGCGACCTGACCATGGTCGAGGCGGCCCGGTTCTCGACCAACACCTACTTCCTGCAACTGTCCCAGCGGACCGGCCTGTGCCCGATCGCGCGGATCGCGTCCCGGCTCGGGATGTACAACGCGCAGACCGGCGGGCCGCTCGACCAGGTCGTGTCGATGACGCTGGGGGTCGGCTATGTGACGCCGTTGATGCTGTCGAACGCCTACGCGACCTTCGCGGCCCGTGGCAAGTACTGCAAGCCGCTCCTCGTCGTGGCCGTGCGGGACAACGGCGGCCGGCCGATCGACACTCCGGGCGTCGAGTGCAAGCAGGCCATTCCCCGCGCTGTCGCCGACGGGGTCAACCGGGTGCTCAGTGCCGTGATGATGCCTGGCGGGACCGGTGGCCGGCTGCGGTTCGGCACCCGGGACATGGGCGGCAAGACCGGCACCATCCAGCAGAACCTGGCCGTCTGGTTCTGCGGCTACACCCCGAACCTGGCCGCGGCCGCAGTGGTCGCCGACGCGAGCATCCCGTACACGAACCTGATGTTCCGGCACACCCTGGACGGCGTGGACATCGCCGATCCGACCGGCTCGGGAACGGCGGGACCGCTCTGGGAGACCGCGATGCAGGGAGCACTGGACGGCATGCCGGTGAAGCGCTTCGTCGCCCCACCGGCAAAGATGATCCAGGGCCCGGCCTCGGCCAGTTCCGGCCAACAGAACCAGAACCAGAACCGGAACCAGAACCAGAACCGGCCGACCCCGAACCAGCCGCGCTGAGCCTAGACGCCGTGCTCGTTGGCCTTCTTGGGCGTCCGCTTGGAGAAGTCCCCGACGACCTTCCCCTTCTGGTTGACGACCTTGCTGTCGTCGCGCAGACCGCCACCGGAGCCGGTGGCCCGCTTGGCCTGCCGGCCGGTCATCTTGTCGCCGTCCGGAACGTCCCGCCCGCTCTTCCTGCCGAATGCCATGACCTCACCCCTTGTTCTTGGAACAGCTGAGTGCCGACACGCTAGCGTCACGAGAGGGTCTGTCAAACGCTTCAGTGGCACACCTCGCCGTCGGCCTCCGTCGGCGGTGCCACGTCGATCGACGGGTTCTGGTCGAAGAAGCCGAACGGCTTGAGCCAGAAGGCGATCGTGTCGACCGGCATCACCGGCCAGTCCTCGACCCGGGTGACGTGATGGATGCCGAACACGTACCAGAGCACGATGTCGGCGTTCTCCAGCAGTTCGTCGTCCGCGATCCACCGCGTCATCCCGTCGTCGACCGTCGACTGGGTCGGGTAGTCGCCGCACGGCCAGCGCTCCTCGTCGTGCTGCCGGGTCACCCAGACCGTGTGCCCGATCACCGGTGCGCGCAGGTACTGCGGTGTCTCCGGGTCCATCAAGGGCGGGATCGACGCGCTCGGGACGAGCTTGTACGCCGGATTCGTGCCGACGGCGTTGACGCGGTTCGGGTTGACCACCTTCCAGGATCGTTGGGTTGCCCAATTGAAGTCGCGGGCGGCCTCGGACTCGGAGCGGATCGGCGTCGCCTCGGTGACGACGGCGAGTCCGTAGGGGTTCTCGGCCGAGACCGGCAGCGCCCGGGAGTCGACCTCCTGCACGGTGTTCCGGTCACCGTCCACGTCGAGATCGAGCCGCGCGACCAGGAAGTGCTGGTGGAACGGCGCATACGTCTGCTCGTCGACCACGGTCCCGGTCGGTGGCGACGTACCGTCGGCCGCGAACGGCGTGGTCACCATCAGCCCGGTTGCCCGGACCTCGCACTCGATGTTCCCGTCCTGGTAGAAACGCCAGTAGATCAGGTATTCGTAGTTCGCCACGGTCGCGTGACACGACACGACCATCCGGCGCATCCGCCGTACCTCGGTGCCGGTCGTGTGGTCGACGTGCTTCCAGAGGACGGCGTTGTCCTCCTCGTGCAGGCAGATCGCGTTCTTGATCCGATACGGCTCGCCGTGCGTGTCGTGCAGTACGGCGTCCAGGTACACGATCTCGCCGAGACAGTCGCAGCCGAGCTCGAGCGAGGTCGTCATGAACCCGAGACCCCATTCACCGATGTCGAACGCCGTACGCCGGTAGTGGTCGAACGACGTGTCGCGGTAGGGGACCACCATCTCGGTGAACGACATCCGGTAGGCGATGTCGCGGGTCGTGCCCCGGCCATTGACATGATCGTCGTACGTGACCTGATAGATGACCGGACCCTCGCGGTGGTTGAAGCCGAGCCGCATCGTCCAGTTCTGCCACTTCAGTTCGGTGCCGTCGACGGTGAACGAGACGCCCTCCGGCTGGGCGACCTCGAGCGGTTTGAGGTCGGTGCGGAGCTCACCCGTCCACGGCCCGGGGGCGTACTCCGCGTTGACGTCCGGCTGGCCGTGGTTGTGGTCGTTCTCGAGTTCGAGCAGCTCCAGCGTGTTCATGTCGACGACGACCTTCAGGCCGGACACCGGGTGTGCGTACGGGTTGCCGTCGGGGGTCTCGCGGTACCAGATGTCACACCAGCCGAGCCGCCGGTCGCGGTACTTCTCCGGCATCAACGCCTTGCCGTACGTCCACACCTCGATCAGCACCAGCGACAGGTCGGTGATGCCACGCTCGGCCAGGGCGGCGATCACGTCGGGATGAGCGCGCATCGCGTCGTCGACCTCGTGGTACTCGTCGACGGTGAAGTTGGGGGTGACGCCGGCGACCTCGGTCCATGAGACGACGCGGTCGGCGGTCAGGTCGACCACACCTTCCCAGGTCTGGTTGTCGGCCCGGTTCCACAGGACGGCGAACGCGGTCCGGGGAATCGGATCACCGGGGCGCCAGGCCTTCACCGCGGCCTTGTCGGGCTCGAGCAGCTCGATCGCGGCGAAGCGCCAGGATCCGCCGAGCTCCTCGTCCCGGCGCAGGATCGCCGCGGTGTGCCGGAACTCGTGCTCGTCCAGCGGATCGAGTGGATGCGTCGCCATGGCCTTCTCCTGGTTGGTGGCTGAGCCTAGATTGAGGGAACGGGGACGGGAACGCGGGCCGCGAGGGGGTTGTCATGCCGGACAAGCAGGTCTTCCACAACGTCATCGGCGGCACGGTCCAGGCCGCGGCGTCGGGGGCGATGATGGACATCGTCAACCCGTCCACCGGCGAGGTCTACGCGTCCGCGCCGAACTCCGACGAGCACGATGTCGATCTGGCCTTCCAGGCGGCGGCGAGCGCGTTCGAGACCTGGCGCTGGTCGACGCCGAGCGAGCGGCAGCGCGCGCTGCTGAAGCTGGCCGACCTGATCGAGGACGGCGCCGAGGAACTGATCGCGATCGAGAGCGAGAACACCGGCAAGCCGGTGGCGCTGACCCGCTCCGAGGAGATCCCGCCGATGGTCGACCAGATCCGGTTCTTCGCCGGTGCGGCGCGGGTGCTGGAGGGCAAGTCGTCCGGTGAGTACATGCGCGGATTCACCTCGTCGATCCGGCGCGAACCGATCGGCCCGGTCGCCCAGGTCGCGCCCTGGAACTATCCGATGATGATGTCGGTCTGGAAGTTCGCCCCGGCGCTGGCCGCCGGGAACACGGTCGTCCTGAAGCCGTCCGACACCACGCCGGCGTCGTCGTACTGGATGGTCGAGCGGATGCAGGAGATCTTCCCGCCTGGCGTCTGCAACCTGGTCTGCGGCGACCGTGACACCGGCGCCGCGCTGACCAGGCACAAGGTCCCGCGGCTGGTCTCGATCACCGGATCGACGCGAGCCGGCATGGCCGTCGCGATGGCGGCCGCGGCCGACGTGAAGCGGGCCCATCTCGAGCTCGGCGGCAAGGCGCCGGTGGTGGTCTTCGACGATGCCGACATCACGGCCGCGATCGAGGGCATCTCGGTGGCCGGCCTGTTCAACGGCGGCCAGGACTGTACGGCGGCCACCCGGGTGCTCGTGCAGCAAGGAATCTACGACGAGTTCGTGCAGGAGCTCACCGACGCGGCCCAGCAGACGCGGACCGGCTACGACCCCACCGACGAGGACATCCTGTACGGGCCGATCAACAACGCCAACCAGCTCGGACATGTGTCCGGCCTGGTCGACCGAACGCCCGACCACGCGCGGGTGACGACCGGCGGCCACCGGATCGGGGAGACCGGCTACTTCTACGAGCCGACGATCGTCGCGGACCTGCGGCAGGACGACGAGCTGATCCGGACCGAGATCTTCGGCCCGGTCCTGACCGTGCAGAAGTTCGCGGACGAGGACGAAGGGCTCCGGATGGCGAACGACAGCGAGTACGGCCTGGCCTCCTCGGTGTGGACCACCAACGTCAACACCGCGGCCCGGATGTCCGCCCGGCTCGACTTCGGCTGCGTCTGGGTGAACACGCACATCCCGCTGATCGCCGAGATGCCCCACGGCGGCTTCAAGCACTCGGGCTACGGCAAGGACCTGTCGATGTACGGACTCGAGGACTACACGCGGATCAAGCATGTGATGCTCCATCACGGCTTCGAGGGTTGATCACACGTCTCTGGCCATCAGGTCGTCCCAGGTCTCTCGCCGTACGACGAGACGCGCGGCGCCCTGGTCCGCGAACACGACCGGGATGCGGCGGTTGCCGTTGTAGTTGTTCGCCATTGTGTAGCAGTAGGCGCCGGTGGCGGGCACGGCCAGCAAATCACCTACGCGCGGATCGGCCAGCGGTACGCCGTCGACCAGGACGTCGCCGCTCTCGCAGTGCCGGCCGACCACGGTCACCGTCTCCGCGGGCCCGTCGAAGCGCCCGACGATGCCCGCCTCGAACCGCTGCCCGAACAACGCGACCTCCAGGTTGTCGCCCATCCCGCCGTCCACCGCGACGAACGTGATCACACCCCGCTTCACCGTCGTGACCCGGTAGATCGTGGTCGCCGCCGTACAGACCATGCTGCGTCCAGGCTCGATGATCAGTTGGGCGGCGGCGGGGAGGTGCTGCTTCGCCGCGCCGATCAGGGCGTCCAGGTACGCCGCCACCGTGGGCGGCTCGTCGGCCCAGGTGTACCGGGCGCCGAGCCCACCGCCCAGGTCGTACACCTCGAACTCGCCGAGCCGGGCGACCGGCGCGACCGACTCCGCGAACGGTTCGACATCGAGGATCTGTGAGCCGACATGGACGTGCAGTCCGCGCATTTGCAGCCGTGGGCTGTGCTCGATCCGCTGGATCAACCGGGCCGCGTCGGCCGGCGCCAGACCGAACTTCGAACCCTCGTGCCCGGTCAGCACATGGCTGTGGGTGTCCGCGGTGACCCCCGGAATGATGCGCACCAGGACGTCCTGCGAGCGGCCGGTCGCTTCCAGCCGGTCCACGTCGTCGGCGTTGTCCACCACGACCAGGCCGATACCGTGCTCGACCGCGAGCGCGATCTCCTCGTCGCTCTTCGCGTTGCCGTGCAGCACGATCAGCGCCGGATCGACACCGGCCTTCAACGCGGTGAGGATCTCGCCGCCGCCCGCGACATCCAGGCCGAGTCCTTCCTCGACCATCACCCGCTGGACCGCCGTACACGGGAAGGCCTTGGACGCGAAGACGACGCGGGAGTTCGGCCAGCGGGCCGTGAGTTCGTCGCGGTACTCGCGGGCGCGGGCTCGGAGTGCTTCCTCGGCGACGACGAGGACCGGCGTACCGAAGTCGGTGGCGAGGTCGTCCGCGCGGCAGCCGCCGACCACCAGGGTGCCGTCCGCGTCGAGCCGGCTCCCGGCCGGGAAGAGCGAGAGCAGGTCGCTCATGGCTCTGTCCGGGCCAGCACCTCACGAACCACCTCGAGGCTGGTGCCGGGATGGAGGAACGCGAACCGGCCGACAGTCTCGCCCTCCCACTTGCTCGGCGGGATGAACGCGACCTCGTCCTCGTGGAGTTGCTGCGCCCACGTGTCGTAGTCCTCACCCGACCAGCCCAGCCGCCGGAACAAGACGACGCCGAGGTCGGGCTCCCGGATCAGGTCCAGGTGCCGCATGGTCTTGATCAGCCCGGCCGTCTCCCGGGCCAGGCGTGCCGCGGTCTCGATCGCCTCGCGGTACGCGTCCACGCCGTACACCGCGAGCGAGAACCACAGCGGCAGACCGCGGGCCCGACGGGTCAGGTGGTAGGCGTAGTCGGTCGGATTCCACTCGCCGTCGGAGACGTGGATGACATCCAGGTACGACGCGTCCTGGGTGTGCGTCGCCCGCGCGAGCTCGGGCTCGCGGTAGATCAGGGCGCAGCAGTCGAACGGGGTGAACAGCCACTTGTGCGGGTCGAGGATGAACGAGTCGGCCTGCTCGATCCCGGCGTACTTCGGCCGGAGTGAACGCGCGAAGATGCCGGAGCCGCCGTACGCGCCGTCGACGTGGAACCACCAGCCGTGCTCGCGGGCGAGCGCGCCGCAGCCTGCCAGGTCGTCGATGATGCCGGCGTTGGTGGTGCCCGACGTACAGACGAGAGCCGCGATAGTCGACGGATCCGGATCGGCGGCGACCGCGGCCCGGACGGTGTCGGCGGTGAGCCGGTGGTCGGGCGTGTCGACGACGAGGGCGTCCAGCTCCAGCAGGCGCAGGGTGTTGACGATCGAGGAGTGGGCGTCGGTGCCGACGACGACACGCAGGCGGCGATCGGTCCCGAGCCGTTTCTTCGCGGTTTCCCGGGCGACCGCCAGGGAGGAGAGATTGCCGGCCGAACCGCCGGAGACGAAGCAGCCGCCCGCGCCTGGTGGCAGCCCGGCTTCGTCGGCGATCAGCCGGAGAACGGTGTTCTCGGCCGCGATCGCGCCGGCGGCCTCCAGCCAGGAGATGCCCTGGATCGACGCACAGGACACCAGCATGTCGAACAGCAGACTCGCCTTCGTCGGCGCCGCCGGGATGAACCCGAGGAAGCGCGGGCTGTCGGCCGAGATCACGCTCGGCGCGATGACGGACGAGTAGACCCCGAGCACCTCGTCCGGGTGCCGGGGCGCATCGCGGATCAGCCCGTCGAGCCGTTCGTACAGTTCGTACGCGGGCAGCGTGTTGCGGTCGAGTGGCACGGGATCCATCCGCAGCCGGTTCTCGGCGTACGCGAGGACGCTGCGCACCATCTGCTCGGTCGTCTGGTCGACTTCGTGCATGGTCAGTTCTCGGTGGCTTGGCCGGCCAACTCCTCGGCCCGGCTGCGGGGGACGACCAGGACCGGGACGGGGGAGTGGCGGAGGATCTTGGTCGCCCGGGAGCCGAGGAACACCCGCGCGACCGGCCCGAGGTCGCTGGATCCGACCACCAGGACGTCACCGGGATCCCAGCCGACGTCCTCGATCGCCTCGGCCCAGGTCGGGCCGGAACCGACCACCGTCTCGACGGCGCGCGGGTGCTCGGGCAGATGCTTCACCTGCGCGAGCGTGGCGGTCACGGACTTGTCCAGCTCGGCCCGCCATTCGTCCATCACCAGGTCTTCGGAGTCGGTGCCCAGCCTGGTCGTGTACGCCGGGCGGGACCACACGGCGAACGTCGCGATCCGCAGCGATGCGCCCACGTCAGTGCTGATCGTGGCGGCCGCGAGTACCAGGTCCTCGGCGCTTTCGGTGCCGCCGAAGGCCGCGGTCACCCGCGCCACGGTCCCGTCCACCGGACACCGGAATCCCCGCGTTGCCAGGGCGAGCGAGACATGCGAGCTGTGCAGCAGCCGGTCCGTCACACTGCCGAGCGCGATGTGACCGAACACGCCGGCCGACGACGAACCGAGCACGATCAGCCGGGCGTCGTGCTCTTCGGCGATCTCGAGCAGACCGGCCGGCACCGACCGCGCGCTGTGCCGGATGTACGCCGTCGGCACGTCACCCGGCAGGAAACTCCGGGCCCGCTCGAGGGCCTGGTCCGCGCTCTGCGCGAGGTAGTCCTGGTACTCGGCGTCCACGCGCGCCATCCCCGGCACCCACGGCGCCGGTACGACGCTGCAGACGATCAGATTGTCGTGCGCCGACCGGGCCAGCATCGCCGCCAGGTGCAGGGACGCCTTGCCCCGCTCGTCGGAACCGTAGCCGACGATCATCGTCATGGCTGCGGCCCGTCCTCGTCGTGGATCAGCCCGACGTGCTCGTGCCGGCCGAGGTGCGAGTGCTTGAAGCCGTAGAAGAAGTAGAAGATCAAGGCGACCGCGAGCCAGATCAGGAACACCTCGATCGTCACGATGCGCAGGTCCTTGATGATCCACAGGCAGCCCGCGATCGACAGGATCGGTGTGACCGGATACCCCGGCACCTTGAAGCCGCGCGGCAACTCCGGGTGGGTCCGGCGCAACACCATCACACCGATCGACACCACCAGGAACGCGACCAATGTGCCGATACTTGTCATCTCGGCCAGGAAGTTGATCGGGATCAGGCCGGCCAGCAAGGCGATCACCACCGCGACGATGATCGTGTTCGGCACCGGTGTGTGGGTGCGCGGGTTCACCTTGTGGAACAACTCCGGGATCATCCCGTCGCGAGCCATCGCGAAGAGGATCCGGGTCTGGCCGTAGATCACGATCAGCGTGACGCTGAAGATCGAGATCACCGCGCCGGCGGCCAGCACACTGGCCGGCCAGGTCGACCCGGTCACCTTCTCCAGGATCGCGGACAGACCGGCCTCCTGGTTCTCGAACTCGCCGGACGGCTGGGCGGCGACCGCGACGAGCGTGACCAGGATGTAGAGGCCGGTGACCGTGACGAGTGCGATCAGGATCGCCATCGGCATGGTTCGCCGCGGGTTCTTCACTTCCTCACCGGCCGTGGAGACAGCGTCCAGGCCGATGTAGGAGAAGAAGATGATGCCGGCCGCAGAGGTGATCCCGCTCAGGCCGAACGGGGCGAAGTTCGACAGGTTGTCGGAGTTCCAGCCCTTCAGCCCGAGGACGACGAACAGCAGCAGCACGCCGATCTTGATGCAGACCATCACCGCGTTGGTCTTGGCCGACTCACTCGCGCCGCGGATCAGCAGCAGCGTGCAGAGTGTGACCAGGATGACCGCGGGCAGGTTGAACACGCCACCCTGCTCGGGCGCCTGCGACAGGCTGTCGGGAATCTGGAAGCCGAAGATGTTGTCGAACAGCTCGTTCAGGTACTGCGACCAGCCGACCGCGACGGCGGCAGCGGACACGCCGTACTCCAGCAGCAGGCAGGCGGCCACTCCGATCGCCGGCAGCTCGCCGAGCGTCGCGTAGGCATACGAGTACGACGAACCCGAGACCGGGACCGCACTCGCCAGTTCGGCGTAGCAGATCGCGGTCAGCCCGGCCACCGCACCGGCGATCACGAACGACCAGATCACCGCTGGTCCCGCGACCGGCACGGCCTGCGCGAGGACGAAGAAGATTCCGGTGCCGATGGTGGCGCCGATGCCGAACATGGACAGCTGGAACAACCCGATCGAGCGGACCAGTTCGCTCTGGCCGGTGTCCGAGCCGCTTTCCAGCGACATCTCCGGGACCGGCTTGCGGCGGAACAGTTGCTGCAGAGTCATCGCCATGGTGCCTCCCCTCGATGGAGGTGCCCACCCGTCCCGCCACCACCACCTTTCTTCGGAGTGTGGCACTCGCGTTCCGCCCAGGGAACAGGTCAGCCCGGCTCGGGGCGATCGCTGAGCAGGGGATGAGCGGGATCCCACCGGGTGCCGTCGCGCTCGTCCTGGCGCTTGCGGGCGATCGCCGACACCGCCTCCAGGACGACGCGATTCGCCAGCGCGGCCGTGATGTCGGCGTGGTCGTACGGCGGACTCACCTCCACCACGTCCATCCCGACCACGGGCAGCTCGAGGCAGATCCGCCGTACGGCGTCCAGCAACTGGCGCGCGGTCAGGCCACCGGGCTCGGGCGTCCCGGTGCCGGGGGCGTGGCCGGGATCGCAGACGTCGATGTCGACGGACAGGAAGACGCCGTCGCAGTCGTCGGTGGCGATCGTGAACGCCTCGGTCAGGCACTCGTCCAGGCCGCGGTGCACGATCTCGGTCATCTCGTAGGACCGCATCCGCTGCTGGGCCATCCAGTCCAGCGTGTCCGGCGGCGGCCAGTACCCGCGCAGCCCGATCTGCAGGAAACGGTCGCCACGCAGCGCGCCGGACTCGATCAGCCGGCGCATCGGCTGCCCGTGTCCCCAGAGCGAGCCGAACTCGATGTCGCCGGTGTCCGCGTGCGCGTCGAAGTGCAGCATCGACACCCGGCCGTGGCCGAGCACGTTCGCGACACCCTTCGCGTCCGGGAACGCGATCGAGTGGTCGCCGCCGAGCACGATCGGGATGGCGCCCGAGCGGGTCACCCGCTCGACCGCGGCCTCGAGCGCGGGCAGCGCGACCTCGATGTCGCCCGAGTACATCTCCACATCGCCGGCGTCGACGACGTGCAGGTCGACCAGTCCGTCGGTGCGCAGGGCCAGGCTCGGCCGCGATCCGTCATGGCCGAGGTAGTCCCGCATCCGGATCGCCATCGGCCCGAACCGGGCGCCCGGCCGGTGCGAGGTCCCGCCGTCGAACGGCGCCCCGAGGATGACCACCTGCGCGTCCGCGTACGACGCCGGGTCGTCCAGATCGCACACCGGGACTCCGAGAAAGGTGAAGTCCGGGCCGAACTGCTGGCCGTAGCGGCTCATCCTCGGAGTCTCGCACCCCGGCCATCAAGCGTCCAGCCGCGCGCCGATCGCTCCGAACGCCCGCAACGTGTCGATCAGGTACGCCGTGTTCTGCGGGTCCGGCCACGACGAAAGCTTCACGCCGACCGTCCTGGTTGCGCGTTGGACGTAGACCATCTGGCCGTGAATCCCCAAGCAGACAAGGGCTGTCCCGCGTTGGGTCGGCACGAACCAGAACTGGTTGCGATACCACCCACCGGGCAGCACGGCCTCGTTGTCCGTGCCCGCGAACGCGTCCCGCACAGCGAGGGGTGGCTGCCAAGCATCCGTGAGCCACTGGGCCGGCACCACCCGACCACCGTCGTCGAGCAGCAGCTGACCGAAGCGGACGAGATCACGGGTGATCGCCGAGATGCCACCGTCGTGCACCGCGGAACCGACCGCGTCACAGGTGATGTCGGCGTCCTGTTCGGCGCCCATCGGGATCCACACCAGGCTCGACACGAGGTCCGCCATCCGGGTCCCGGCCGCGCGCTCACACACCCAGCCGAGCATGTCGGTGTCGGCCGAGCGGTACGTGAACGGTCCGCCGTGGTCGGCCGCCGTACCCAGAGTCGTGAGGTAGCGGTACATACCGACCGGATCACCGTCGAGGCTGGGCCGCCAGCCCATCGACCGCTCCATCACACGGACCTCGGCGTCGGCGGCCTGGTAGGTCTCGCTGAACGCCACCCCGGTGCGCATGTCCAGGAGATCCCGGACGGTCGCGCCGTCGTACCCGGACCTGGCGACCTCGGGCACGTACGTCGTCACCGGAGCCAAGGGATCGAGTACGCCGCGATCGGCGAGGATCCCCGCGACACAGCCGACGATCGACTTCGACACCGACATCAGGAGATGTGGGGTGTGTGCGGTCATCCCGGCCAGGTACTGCTCCTCCACGATCACGCCGTCGTGCAGGACGATCAGCGCGTCGGTCCAGGTGTCCGCGAACACGCCGCCGGCGCGCGTAGTCGATCCGTCGAGTCGGGTGACCGGGGTCGCTTCCACGGTCGGATCGAGTGCGGTGGTGAGTGGGCTGACAGTGGCCGGATCGGCCGGGATCGCGTGCGTCGGCATCAGTTCGCGCATGTGGCGGAAGGCCCAGCGCACGTTCGGCGGGTCCTGCCAGCCGGCCAGGTCGACGAGGGTGTCGTCCGCCGGCGGAAAGCCTGTCATCCGGTCGTCGGTGGCTTCCATGCGACTACCATCGCACCATGCTCTCGCCGGGCACACTGCCGCCCCAGCATCGGCGCCCTCACCCCGTGGCGCCGCAGCTCGCTCATCTGAGCCGGTCGAGGATCAGCTCGTGGACCGCATCGAGCAGGGCTACCTCTGCCTCCGAGTGTGCGGTGACCGTGACGGTGGTTCGTGTCTCGGGGCAGACGAGAGCGTATTGGCCGTAGTTGCCGTCCATCCGGTAGATGCCGTCGTGGTCGATCCAGACGCTCAGTCCGTAGCCGAGGGTGAACCGCTCGCCCCAATCGAGGGCGCTGGTGTCGACGCGTTCGGCAGCCATCCGCCGTACGTAGGTCGCCGGCAGGATCTGTACGCCGTTCCATTCACCTTCCTGCAGCAGCAACCGGGCGAAGCGGGCGAGCTCCTCGGTGCGGAGGAAGAGGTCGCTTTCGGCGAACGGGTAGCCGAGTGGACAGGTGTGCCACGGCGGGTTGTGCAGGTCCAGCGGTGCGAACAGGCGGGGCAGGAGATAGGAACGCACGTCGGCGCCGGTGGCCCGCTCGACGACTCGGCCGACCGCGTAGACACCCGAACCGGTGTAGGCGAACCGGCTCCCGGGGACCGCGTCGAGCGGCGCGGCAACGATCTCGTGGAGAAGGTCCGGGGCCTCGATCGGCTCGTCGGCGGACCAATCGTGGCTCGTGCCGCTGGTCATGGTCATCAGCTGGCGCAAGGTGACGTCCTCGACCCCGTCCGCGGCGATCGTCCGGAGTTCGGGGAGGTGATCGAGGAGCCGGTCGTCGAGAGTGAGGCGTCCCTCGGCCTCGGCGAGCCCCACCGCGACCGAGGTGAACGTCTTCGCGATGGAGTAGAGGTTGACCCGGTCGTCGGAGCGGACCCGGCGCTCGACCGGCGGGCCGCCTTCGCGGTACAGGTGGACCCCGTACACGCCCAGGCCCCGCTCCCGATCGGCGCGGAGGAAGTCGTCGAGCACATCGTCGCGCACGGTCGAACCGTACCTCTCACCGGCGGCCGACGCGATGACAGGACGTTGCCACGGACCTACTGTGAAGGGACCAGGGGAGGGGTGGGCGATGAACCCGAAGCTGAACGGGATCGCCGAGATCCGTACGTTCTTCCGGACCAACACCCAGCCGATCTACTGCTTCGGCCCGACCGCGTTCAACCTGCTCGGCATCGACCGCTGGGTGCGCAACTTCCAGTACATCGTCTACTACGACTCCTGGGACGGCGCCCACCCGCGGGTGTTCGCGCCGAAGAACCAGCCGTACGTCGAGTTCGAGTCGACCGAGCAGATCAACAACTACCTGCTCCGCGATCCCGAGGTGCGGACCCATCTGCAACGGCGCGGCGGTACGCCGATGATCGTGATGGTGTTCTTCGACGAGGAGACCGAGGAGATCTGCCGCGAGCTCGGGTACGAGTTGATCATGCCCTCGGACGAGCTGCGCCGCCGGCTCGACTCCAAGATCGTCACCACCCGGCTCGGCGACGAGGCCGGCGCGCCCTCGGTCCCCAACGTGATCGGCACGGCCTCGTCCTGGAAGGAACTCAAGGAGCTCGCCGCGCTGAACGAGCTCGGCCGCGACCTGGTCGTCCAGACGCCGTACGGCGACTCCGGCAAGACCACGTTCTTCATCGCCGGCAAGAAGGACTGGGACAAGTACGCCGAGGACATCGTCGGTGAGCAGCTCAAGGTGATGAAGCGGATCGACAACAAGGCGGCCGCGGTCGAGGCCTGCATCACCCGGCACGGCACCATCGTCGGACCGTTCATGACCGATCTGACCGGCTATCCCGAACTCACGCCGTACAAGGGCGGCTGGTGCGGGAACGACCTCTTCCCCGAGGCGCTGACGCCGGTGCAGCGGGCGCTCGCGATCGACCACGTCCAGCGGCTCGGCGACCGGCTCGCGCGGGAGGGCTACCGCGGGTTCCTCGAGATCGACGTACTGGTCGACCTGGCCACCGACGAGGTGTACCTGGGGGAGCTGAACCCGCGGATCTCCGGCGCCTCCTCGATGACGAACGTGACCGCGGGCGCCTATGCCGACGTACCGCTGTTCCTGTTCCATCTGCTCGAGTTCATGGACGCGGACTATGTCGTCGACGTGACCGAGATCAACGATCGCTGGCGTGACCTGGCCGCGGTGGACGTGTGGGCGCAGCTGATCATGAAGGAGCCGGCCGACCGGGTCGAGCGCATCCTCCAGGCGCCCCGGACCGGGACCTGGCACCTCGACGAGGACGGCCGGTTCGAGTTCGTTGGCGTGAGCAACGACTGGCACGACGTCACGCACGAGGACGAGGCCTTCTTCCTCCGCGTCTACGGCCCCGGCGACTACCGCTTCAAGGGCGCCGACCTCGGCATCCTCGTCACCAAGGGCCGGATGCAGAACGCGGAAGGGCTGACCAAGCGGAGCCGCCGCTACATCGCCGGCATCCGCTCCCAGTACGTCTCCGAGGCCATGCCCGAGCCGCCGGCCCTGGTGCCGATCGGCTACGTGAAATAGCCGCGGCTACAGGGGCCTGAGGTCCGAGCCGGGGATCCAGGCGACGCGGCCGTCCTTGTCGCAGAAGCGGCCGAGCCACTCGCCGTTGTCGCGGATCCAGACGTCGAGCTCGCCGGTGGTCCACTCGGCCCGCTGGACCGGCTGCGCCGGGTCGACCTTCCGTACGGCGTCGGCCGGTCGCGGACCGTGAGCGTCGTACTGGACGTCGAGGTCACTGGCTATCCGATGGGCCTCCGTCTCGTCGTCGATATCGATCGCACGCCACCCGTTGACCGCACCGTCCCAGACGCCGAATCTGTTCGATCCGTCGTCGGACGGGCGCACCGTGAACCGACCAAGCATGTTTTCAGATTACCGCCTCTTCGAACACATGTTCTAGTCTTGATGTCGACAGGGCATGTGTGCGATGGCGCTCAGGGGCGCCGGCCGGCCAGCACGCAGAACTCGTTCCCCTCCGGGTCGGCCAGGGTGACCCAGCTCTCCTCGCCGGTCTGGCCGACGTCGGCGTGGCTGGCGCCCAGGTCGAGCAGGCGGCGGATCTCTTCGTCCTGCTCCCGGTCGGTCGGGTTGACGTCGAGGTGGAGCCTGTTCTTGATCGTCTTGCCCTCGGGTACGCGCGCGAAGGTCAACGTCGGTGGCACCGGGCCCAGGCGGTCCTTGCCCTCCGGCACCAGAGGCGAGCCGATGGTGATCACCCCGTCCTCTTCGTTCTGCACCTCGTAGCCGAGGACCGAGCACCAGAACCGGGCGAGACCGCCGGGATCGGCGCAGTCGATCGCAAGCTCGGTGAACTTACTGGTCATATCAGGAACTCCCGCTCGAGGACCGCCTCCGCCAAGACCCTAGCCGCAGTGTCCGACGGCCTACTTCACCGGCCGTCGATGCCTGTGGACGTGTCATGTCGCAGGACTTCGGTGACGGTTTTAGATCAGGACATCGGTGACTCTTCTGGTGGGCTTGGTGGTGACACTTCGGCCGCGAGGCTCGGGCGGTGTCAGCCAATGAACCCATCGATCCCCGTGTTCGCCTCGCGATCTCGCAGTGGCCCGAGGATGCTCCGCGCGGCGCGGTCTCGACCTTCTGCGCCGAGCACGGCATCTCGCGCAAGTCCTTCTACGAGCTGCGCAAGCGCGCCAAGGCCGACGGCCCGGCGGCCGTGCTCGAGCCCAGGTCCAGGCGCCCGAGGTTGAGCCCGGCGAAGTTGACCGAGGAGGTCAAAGAGCAAGCGGTACGGGTGCGGGCTGCGTTGGAGGCCTCCGGGCTGGACCACGGGCCGATCAGCGTGCACGACAAGATGCGCGCGATGGGGCTGGAGGTGGTGCCCTCAGTCGCGTCACTGGCCCGGATCTTCCGTCAGGCAGGTGTGGCTCGGTTCGAGCCGAGGAAGAAGCCACGCTCGGCGTGGCGCCGGTTCGTCTATCCAGCGCCGAACGCCTGCTGGCAGCTCGACGGCACCGAGTACGTGCTCAGTGGCGGGCGTAAGTGTGTGATCTTCCAGCTCATCGACGACCACTCCCGCTATGCGGTGGCCTCGCACGTCGCGTGGGGCGAGACATCAGATGCGGCGGTCGCCGTCTTCGACAAGGCCGTGGCCGCCCACGGTGTGCCCCAGCGGCTGCTGTCCGACAACGGGCTCGCGCTCAACCCGTCGCGCCGCGGACTCCTGGGTCAGTTCGTCGTGCACCTGATGGCGTTGGGCGTGGAGCCGATCACCGGCAAGCCGTACAAGCCGACCACCCAGGGCAAGAACGAACGCTTCCACCAGACGCTCTTCCGCTACCTGGACAAGCAGCCGATCGCCGACACGCTGGCTGACCTGCAGGCCCAGGTCGACGCCTTCGACCACATCTACAACACCCAGCGCCCCCACCAAGGCCTGCCCGGCCGCGTCACACCCCTGACCGCCTGGGAGGCCACCACGAAGGCCGAGGCACCTCGCCCCACTCGTGACCTGATCCGCCGTCCCGCCAGCCGGCCCCGACCTGCCTCGGCACCAGTGCCCACAGACCCGCCCGACGGCACCGTCGTCAAGAAGCTGACCTGCAACGGTGTCTTCATGCTGAACAAGGTCCAGTACATGGTCGACGGGCGACGAGGCTTCCAGCAGGTCCTCGTCATCACCGCCGGCGACAAGATCACCGTCGCCGACCTGGAAGGCGAGATCCTCATCGAGCACACCAGGCCCGCGCCCGGAGTGACTTACGTCGGCAACGGCCGCCCCCGCGGCCCACGCCAAGACCCCTGAATCGTCACCGATGTCCTGACACATCGAATGTCACCGATGTCCTGATGCAGAACTGTCACCGATGTCCTGAGACATCACACGATGCCTGTGGACGACGCTGGCGCGAGTTCGAACATGTGTTCTAGTCTGGTGGGGAGGAGGTGCTGCGATGGGCTACAACAATCCGCCGATCAAGTGGTCGGAGCTGGAGCGGAAGCTGTCGGACCGATCCCGGCCGGGCAGCCACGGCGACCGGCCGGTGACGGCCGACGGCGGCGACAGCCCGGCGTGGTCGCAGCACCGCGGGCCGTACGTGCCGCCGAAGGCTCTCACGGTCCGGCCGGAGAACGCGGTGCCGTATGCCGAGCTGCATGTGCATTCGAACTTCTCCTTTCTCGACGGCGCCTCCCAGCCGGAGGACCTGGTCGAGGGCGCGGTCCGGCAGGGCCTGCATGCGCTGGCGCTGACCGATCACGACGGGTTCTACGGCGCGGCCCGGTTCGCCGAGGCCGCGGCGGCGTACAAGTTGCCGACGGTGTTCGGCGCGGAGCTGTCGCTCGGGCTGACCGGCCCGCAGAACGGCGTGGCCGACCCCGAGGGCAGTCACCTGCTGGTGCTGGCGGAGGGCCAGGAGGGGTACCACAAGCTCGCCGGCGCGATCACCGAGGCGCAGCTGGCCGGTGGGGAGAAAGGCAAGCCGGTCTATGACCTGGAGGAGTTGGCGGCTCTTGGTCAGGATCACTGGCTGATCCTGACCGGTTGCCGGAAGGGCCTGGTCCGGCAGGCGCTGGAAGTCGGCGGGCATGCCGACGGTCCGGCCGCCGCGGGCCGTGAGCTGGACCGGCTGACCGGGTTGTTCGGCAAGGACCGGGTGGTGGTCGAGCTGATCGACCACCACCTGCCCGCCGACACCAGCCGGAACCGGATCCTGGCCGGCCTGGCCGCCGACCGCAGCCTCCCGATAGTTGCCACGAACAACGTTCACTACGCCGCCCCGGCACAGCACCGACTGGCCGGCGCGCTGGCCGCCGTCCGGGCCCGGCGCGACCTGGACACGATGGACGGCTGGCTGCCGCCGAGCGGGATGGCGTTCCTGCGGTCGGGCGCGGAGATGACGGCCCGGTTCCGCCGGTACGACGGGGCCGTGGCGCGCTCGGTGACACTGGCCGACCAGCTGGCCTTCGACCTGGCCCGGGCGAAGCCGAAGCTGCCGTTGCGCGACGTGCCGGACGGGGAGACCCCGATGTCGTGGCTGCGGCATCTGACCTTGCAGGGCGCCGGGCTGCGGTACGGCACGCCCACCGAGCGGCCCGACGCGTACGAGCGGCTGGAGCGTGAGCTGGCCGTCATCGACGAGAAGGGCTTCCCGGGATACTTCCTGATCGTCGAGGACATCGTCCGGTTCGCGCACACCAACGGCATCCTCTGCCAGGGCCGGGGATCGGCGGCGAACTCGGCGGTCTGTTATGCGCTCGGGATCACCGCGGTGGACAGCATCCTCTACAAGCTGCCGTTCGAGCGGTTCCTCGCCACGACCCGGACCGAGGAGCCGGACATCGACGTCGACTTCGACTCCGACCGCCGCGAGGAGGTGATCCAGTACGTCTACGGCAAGTACGGCCGCCACAACGCCGCCCAGGTGGCGAACGTGATCTCCTACCGCCCGAAGTCCGCGGTCCGGGACATGGCCAAGGCGCTGGGGTATTCGGTCGGCCAGCAGGACGCGTGGTCGAAGCAGGTCGACGGGTGGAGTCCGGAGATCACCTCGACCGAGCACGACATCCCGCCGCAGGTGGTGTCGATGGCGAGCGAGCTGCTGAAGTTCCCCCGGCACCTGGGGATCCACTCCGGCGGGATGGTGCTAACCGAGCGCCCGGTGGGGGAGGTGGTGCCGATCGAGCACGCCCGGATGGAGGACCGTACGGTGCTCCAGTGGGACAAGGACGACTGTGCCTGGATGGGGCTGGTGAAGTTCGACCTGCTCGGGCTCGGCATGCTGGCCGCATTGCAGTACTGCATGGAGATGGTCCGTGAGCAGATAGGGGAGTCGTGGCTGCTGCACACGATCCCGAAGGAGGAGGCCGGGGTCTACGACCAGCTGTGCCGGGCGGATTCGGTCGGGGTGTTCCAGGTCGAGTCGCGGGCCCAGATGGCGACCCTGCCACGGCTGAAACCACGGCGGTTCTACGACCTGGTCACCGAGATCGCGCTGATCCGGCCCGGCCCGATCCAGGGTGGCGCGGTCCATCCGTACATCCGCCGCCGGACCGGGGAGGAGCCGATCACCTACCTGCACCCGAAGCTGCGGCCGGTGCTGGAGCGGACCATGGGGGTGCCGCTGTTCCAGGAGCAGCTGATGCAGATGGCGATGGCGGTCGGCGAGATCGACGGCGACGAGGCCGACCTGCTGCGCCGGGCGATGGGGTCCAAGCGCGGCATCGAGAAGATCTCGTCGCTGAAGGAGAAGCTGTACGCCGGGATGGCGCGCAACGGGATCACCGGCGACCTGGCCGACGAGATCTACGCCAAGATCGAAGCCTTCGCGAACTTCGGGTTCGCCGAGTCGCACTCGATCAGCTTCGCCCTGCTCGTCTACTCCAGCACGTGGCTGCGGCTGCACTACCCGGCCGCGTTCCTGGCGGCGCTGTTGCGGGCCCAGCCGATGGGGTTCTATTCACCGCAGTCCCTGGTCGCCGACGCCCGCCGCCACGGCGTCGAGGTACGGCGGCCACACCTGCATCTGTCCGGAGTCGACGCCGGGCTCGAGATGTTGGTGGACGGCCAGGAGCTGTCCGGGCCGACCGGGTCGCCGGAGTGCCTGAAGGATCCGCAGCCGCTGGTCGGTCCGTTCGACCCCAAGGCGCCGTACGACACCACCCTGCATCGCCGTGATGGTGCGTTCGCGGTCCGGCTCGGGCTGTCCGAGGTGCGCACGATCGGGGACAAGGGCGCGAAGCTGATCGTCGAGGAGCGGGAGCGCGGTGGGCCGTTCACCGAGATGGCCGACCTCGTCCGCCGGACCGGGATCACCGCCGCGCAGGTCGAGGCGCTCGCGACCGCGGGGGCGTTCGACTGCTTCGGGCTCGATCGGCGGCAGGCGTTGTGGGAGGCCGGCCGGGCCGCCGAGGAGCGGCCCGGGCAGCTGGCCGGGATCACCGCGGCCGGGCCGCCGCCGACGCTGCCCGGGATGAGCGACATCGAGGCCGACATGGCCGATCTGTGGTCCACCTCGATCACCACCACCAGTCACCCGATGCAGCGTGTCCGCGAGCAACTCCGCGCCGAGGGCATCCTGTCCGCGGCCCAGCTTCGCGAGGTCCCGAACGGCGCCCGAGTCCGCGTCGCCGGGGTGGTCACCCACCGGCAGCGCCCCGCCACCGCCTCCGGTGTCACCTTCATGAACCTCGAGGACGAGACCGGCATGGCCAACATCGTCATCACCGTCGGCTGCTGGCACCGCCACGCCGCCGTCGCCCGCAACGCCGGCGCCCTCATCATCCGCGGCCGCGTCGAACGCGCCGGCGAAGTCACCAACCTCTCCGCCGACCACCTCCAACGCCTCCCCCTAGCCGCCCCCACCCAATCCCGCGACTTCCGCTAGCCGCCGCTCCTGGCTTAGGTCCTGCCGTTCGCTCCTGTGGGTGGGCCGGCGGCTAGGCGGGTGTGGACGTCTCGCATGCGGGTGGGGGAGTGGTGGGGCATTTCCCAGCGGGTTTCGAGCCACCAGGTGGCGCCTGCGTCTGACCAGGGTTTGACGAGGGCTGAGGCGGCGGCCGGGTCGTCGGCTGGGGTCTCGCCCTCGGCGATCACGTCGAGGTCGGGGGAGCCGCCCTCGGCGGTCAGCCACGCGCGGAGCCTGCGGAGCTCGTCAGGTGTGTCCTGGCCCGGCGAGTACTGCGGCAGTACGCCGTCGCAGCGCAGGACGCGCCGCATCGACTTCGGTCGCGGCCAGGCGCCGACCACCCAGATCGGGATCCGTTCCTGCACCGGCCGACCCACCTGCGCGAGATCGTCGCGGGCGCACTCGTAGTCGTAGTGGTTGCCGTGATAGCTGGACCGTCCGGCCCACAGCTCACGGATCAGGTCGATGCCCTCGTCCATCATCGCCGCCCGGGTCCGTAGCTCCAGCTCCTCACCGGTGAGCGGCAGATCCGTCTCGATCGCACCGACCCCGACCGCCAAGGTCGCCCGGCCGGACGAGAGCTGATCCAGCGTCACGACCTGGCTGGCGACCTTCCACGGCCGCCGCCACGGCAGCGGTGTCAGCATCGTCCCGAGCCGGATCCGCTCCGTCCGGGCGGCGATCGCCGACAGCAGCCCCCACGCGTCAACGCCGTACGCCGCCTCCCAAACGAACACGCCGTCCCAGCCGGCCTGCTCGGCGAGGACCGCCTGCGCGAGCTGCTCGACCGCCGTCCCACCCGGAAGAATCACGCCGTACCTCATCCCTCCTTCTTACCCGCCTCGACCGACAGAACGGCGTACGGTCGGCTGAGAGGAGGTGCGATGACTGTCGACGTGCTGACCGAGATCGTGATCGATCGGCCGGTGCGTGTCGTCGCGGAGTACGTCGCGGATCCGACCCATGCGCCGAAGTGGTACACGAACATCGAGTCGGTCCGGTGGCGGACCCGGCCGCCGGTCGTGGTCGGGTCGCAGCTGGACTTCGTCGCGCACTTCCTGGGGCGCAGGCTCGCCTACACCTACGAGATCACCGAGCTGATTCCGTACCAGCGGCTGGTGATGCGGACCGCGCAGGGGCCGTTCCCGATGGAGACCAGCTACGAGTGGTCACCCGTGGTCGGTGCCGCTACGCGGATGACACTGCGCAACCATGGCGAGCCCTCGGGATTCGCCGGCGTCGCCGCGCCGATCATGGCGGCCGCGATGCGCCGCGCCAACACCAAGGACCTCGCCCGACTCAAGTCCCTCCTCGAATCCCCCTGACCCTCAGCCGGCGGTCACGTGTGGCGTGACGAGCTCCAACAGCCGCTGGTGGGCTTCGGGGGTGGCGGCGGCGATGAGGCCAGGGCCGGTGTGGAGGGGATCGCCGTGGAAGTCGGTGACGGTGCCGCCGGCCGCCCGGCAGAGGATGATGCCGGCGGAGTAGTGGACGCTGTCGCAAAGCGAGCCGTCGGTGATGTAGCCGGCCTGCCGGCCGACGGCGACCCACGCGAGGGCAAGAGTCGTCGAGAAGACGCGGAGCGCGAAGGCCTCGCGGAGCTTCTCGTCGGTCAGCAGCTGCGCGCCGAGGAAGTGCGCGCCGGTCGATGCGTCGATGTCGATGTCGACCATGCGCGAGATCGCGGAGGGTACGGCCGGGGTGTCGACACCGTCACGGCGGATGAAGACCGCGGTCCCGTCGGTCCAGAAGATCTCACCGCTGAGGGGTTGAGCGACCGCGGCGACGTCCCCGGCCGGGCTTCGCAGCGCGACGTTCACCGAGAACATCGGGTTCTGCGCGGCGAAGTTGAGGGTGCCGCAGAGCGGATCCACCAGCCAGGTGCGCTCCGCCTGACCACTGGCGCCGTACTCCTCACCGATCACGGCGTCGTCGGGACGATCGGCGCGGATGACCCCGAGAATGGCCCGCTCCGCCTCGAGATCAGCCTCGGTGGCGAAGTCCGTCGAGGACTTGGCATACCGCTCCAGCGCACCCCCGAACTTCTCCCGCACCACATCCGCCCCCGCCGCAGCCGCCTTGATCGCCACCTCGGCATCACCCAGTTCGCTCATGAAGCCATCCAACACGCTGCCGGCTAGCTGTAGTGACCATGAGGGTTGTTGACGGCGTGGCTGCTTGAGATGTGGAGGGACCTCCGGCTGGGTGTGAGTTGCTGACGCCCACACCGCACAACCGGAGGTCTCGTGTTCCACCGTAATGCCCGGCTGACTTTGTATGGCCGCAGGTTGCTGATCGAGCGTGTTGTGGTCCAGGGCCGTCCGGTGGCTCATGTGGTAAAGGAGCTCGGGTGTTCGCGGGCCACCGGTTACAAGTGGCTGACCCGGTGGCGAACCGAGGGTGATGCAGGTCTGCGAGACCGGCCCAGCACGGCGTACCGGTTGCCCCACAAGACACCGCACGAGGTGGAGCAGCGAATCTGCCGGCTACGCGTCGAACGCAAACTCGGACCCCGCCGGCTGGCGCCCTTGCTCGGCGTCCCAGCCTCGACCGTGCACGCGGTCTTGACCAGGCACGGCCTGCACCGGCTCGCCTGGCTGGACCGGCCCACCGGCGAACGCATTCGCCGCTACGAACGCGACACTCCCGGCGAACTCCTGCATGTGGATGTGAAGAAGCTTGGCCGACTCCGCGACGGCGGCGGCTGGCGGGTCCTGGGCCACGACAGTCCCGAACACCGCCGGGCCCGCAACGCCCCACGGGTCGGGTTCGACTACGTGCACTGCGCCGTCGACGACCACACCCGCATCGCCTACGCCGAAATCCACCCAGACGAGAAGACCACCACCTGCGCCGGCTTCCTGCACCGCGCCGCAGAATACTTCGCCGACCTCGGCATCACCCGGATCGAACGCGTGATGACCGACAACGCCCTGGCCTACCGCCGCGGCCGCGCCTGGCAGCAAGCCCTGGCCGACCTCGGCGCCCAGGCCCGCTTCACCCGCCGCTACCGACCCCAAACCAATGGCAAAGCAGAACGCTTCAACCGCACCCTGCTCGACGAATGGGCCTACGCCCAGCCCTACATCAGCAACCAGCACCGCGCCGAGGCCCTACCCACCTGGCTCCACACCTACAACCACCACCGCAACCACACCTCACTCGGCGGCCAACCACCCATCACCCGCGTCAACAACCCTGCTGGTCATTACAGCTAGCGGTCGTAGCGCTGGTACAGCTCGGTCAGGGTGCCCTTCGGGTCGAGCGTGGTGAGGATGGCGTCGGTGATCTTGGTGAGTTGGGTGAGCTGGGCGGGGGTGAGGGCATCGATGACGTGTTCGCGGACGGTGGCGACATGGCCTGGTGCGGTCGCGCGGATCTTCTTCCAGCCGGCCGGAGTGAGGCGGGCGTTGGTGGCGCGGGCGTCCTCGGGGCAGGGGAAGCGCTCGATCAGGCCACGGTCCTCCAGGCGCTTCACGACATGGGACAGCCGGGGGAGCGTCGCGTTCGTCAGCTGTGCCAGCGCGGTCATCCGCAGGGTGCGCTTCGGTGCCTCCGAGAGCATCGCCATCGCGTAGTACTCGAAGTGCGTCAGCTCGGCGTCCCGGCGCAGCTGGGCGTCCAGCGCGCCAGGCAGGAGCTCGAGTACGGCGGCCAGCCGCACCCAGGCCGCCCGTTGGGCATCGTCGAGCCACTCTGTCCCGGACGTCGTCATGGAACCAGTCTGGCAGCAAAAGGTTGTAGCTACAACTGTCGTGCGCTACGGTGATGGTTGAAGGTACAACTATTCGACTGAGGAGAAGTCATGACACACGTCAGCATCATCGGTACCGGGAACATGGGTCAGGCGATCGCCGCCGTCGCGGCCAACGGTGGCAACAGCGTCGAGCTGTTCGGCTCCGCGGACCAGGACCGGCCGATCACCGGCGACGTCGTCGTGCTCGCGGTGCCGTATCCGGCGCTCCAGCAGGTGCTCGCCGAGCGCGCCGATCAGCTGGCCGGCAAGGTCGTGGTCGACATCACGAACCCGCTGAACTTCGAGACCTTCGACTCCCTGGTCGTCCCGGCGGACGGTTCGGCCGCCGCCGAGCTCGCCGCGAAGCTGCCCGACGCCAAGGTCCTCAAGGCCTTCAACACCACCTTCGCCGCGACCGTCGCGTCCGGGCAGGCGGGTGACGTGCAGACCACGGTCCTGATCGCCGGTGACGACGCCGACGCGAAGGCTCTGCTGTCCGGGATCGTCGCCGCGGGCGGTCTGCGCGCCGTCGACGCCGGTTCCCTGACGCGCGCCCGCGAACTCGAGGCGCTGGGCTTCCTGCAGTTGACGCTGGCCGTCGGCGAGAAGGTCTCCTGGGCGGGCGGCTTCAGCCTGGTCTGAGCACCAAGTCATCCGACGTCTGGACCGGCTGTATCACTGCGGACGGGCGGGTCTCCTAAAGTCATGGAGAATCTCTTTCGCTTGATGCTCCTGCGGCCGGCGGTGAGCCAGGACCCGGAGCAGCCGTCGATCGAGCTCGATCAGGAGTCCGCGTACCAGGACGCCCTGCGAGCTACGGTCGCGGCCGGGGGTGGGCGGCAGGGTGTGGAAGCCGCGTCGGCTGAGTTCGCCGCGTCGGCCGATTTCGTCCAAGGCCTCGGTGACACGCCGCTCGGACAGCGGCTCGACGAGCTCGCGGACGGTGTCGACGCGCTCGAGGCCATGGGTGCGGTGTCGTGGGCGGAGATCGCCAACGCGATCGAGGACGTGTTCGGCAGCTCCGCGGCCGACATCGTCGACAGCGACCCGTACCAGGAGACCGCACGGCGGCTACGGGACAGCCTGATCGCGATCAAGGTGTTGCAGCAGCTGCACAGCCGGCCGATCGAGCGGCTGACCCGGCAGCTGCGCACCGCCGAACTGATCGCGGACGTCGCCGCCGGCGACACGCCCGGTGAGACCGCCCGTCGCCGGCGCCGTTCGTTGCGACTGCCGGTCGAACTCGAGCTGAAGTCCCGGCTGTCGACGCGCGATGCCCAACAAGAGCTGGACAAGCAGCGGCAGAAGCTCGTCGACGACCGCCGCAAGCGCGTCGACGAGTTGCTGGCCGAACACGAGGCGTTGCGCGGCGCGGTCGCCGAGCTGGCCGGCCTCGAATCCATTCACTTCCGGGCCACCGAGATCGTTGCCAGCGACCACACCACCGTGCCGGACGTGACCGTCCTGACGAATGCGGTAAGCAGCGCGGCGACGTACACCCAGGTGCTCCGGGCACAGCACTTGAAGGGCCAACTGGCCCGTGAGGGAGAAGAGGGGGGCGAGCCTGATGAGAGAGCTGGGGCGCTGCAGATCAGCACGCCGTACGCCGAACTCGCGCAGACTCTCGTGGCAGCACCGGATGTGGTGCTGTCCGCTCGCGCGGGGTTCACACCGGTCGCACTCGCCGAGCTTGGGTTCGTGCTCAAGCCGACCGCTGCCGACCGGTTGTCGCAGTCGACGCAGACCGTCCTGAAACAGCGCGGCATCGATCTCGGCACGACACCGCTGGACAAGATCACCCAACGACTGCAGGCGGATCTGGCCACGACTGTGGGCGAGCTCGAGCTCGTCGCCGGGCATCCGGAGAAGCGTTCGTTCGTCCGCTTCGGCGACGCGCTGATCTCGGTGAGCACTCCGGTCACGACCGGGTGGGGTGTACTCGGGACCGGCGGGGTCCTCGGCTTCCCGTCGTTGCCGATGACCGGGAGTGTGCCGCAGACCAAGGGCGTGGTGGCACCGGCCGGCATCGCCGATCTGCTGCTGGTCAAGCAGCAACTGACCGGCTACGAGGCCGTCGACGTCGCGCACATCGAGAACGTGCTCAGGGGTGAGCTCAAGTCGCGCGAGCACACTCGCCGCGAGGAGACCGAGACCATCACGCTCGTCGAGACCGAGACGACGACGACCGACGAGCACGAGCTGGAGACGACCGATCGCTTCGAGATGACCCGGGAGGCGAGCGAGACGATCAAGGAGGACGTCGCGCTCAAGGCCGGACTGAGCATCTCCGGCAGCTACGGCCCGACCGTCGAGTTCGCGGCCAGCGCCGAGGGTTCGTTCAGCCGTTCCAAGGAGGAGGCGACCAAGTCGGCGACGACGTTCTCTCAAGACGTGACCGAGCGGACCTCGCGCAAGATCGCGGCGCGGGTGCTGCAGCGGACGACGACCCGGGTGCTGACCGAGACCATCGAGAAGAACGTCCACACGCTCGACAACACGGCCGGCACCGGGCACATCTCCGGCGTCTATCAATGGGTGAACAAGGTCTACCAGGCGCAGATGTTCAACTACGGCTTGCGGATGATGTTCGACTTCATGATCCCCGAGCCGGCCGCGTTCCTGATCGCGGCGATGAACCAGGCGAACAACAGCGCGCTGACGCTGACCAAGCCGCCGGACTTCACGTTGACCCCGGCCCAGCTGACCGAGAGCAACTACTCGTACTGGGTCAAGGTCTGCGGGGCCACCGACGTCGCGCCGCCGCCGGAGCTCTTCCGCACCAAGTCCGCCGACTTCAAGGCCGGTGGCGGCGACAGCAAGACCAACTACAACCAGTCGGCGCAGATCACCATCGACGACGGCTACCGCGCGGTGTTCGGCAGCGTCGGCATGGTCTGCAACATCTGGGAGCCCGATTTCAGCGTGGACGTCGTCCTCGGCCGCCGGACCCAGCGGATGGGCAACGGTCAATGGCTGTTCACGACGCCGTTGGACGACGAGCGGGACTCGATCCCGCTCGCGATCGACACCTTCCATGTCTCGCAGGTCGCCTGCGCGATCGAGGTGAAGTGCCAGCGCACCGACCGGGCGCTGGACAAGTGGCGGCTCGAGACCTACGCGAAGCTGCTCGCCGCGCACAACGCGCAGGTCTCGGACTACGAGGAGAAGCTGGCGCAGCTCAAACTGCAGGCCGGTGTGGCGATCCGCGGCCGCAACCCCGGGACGAACCAGATCACGATCCGCCGGGAGCTGGAGAAGAACTGTCTGAGCATCCTCACCGACCAGCATTTCGACCTGTTCGACGCGGTCGTCGACTCACCGGTCAACGGTCTGCCGCAGATCGACGTACCCGAGGCGGCCGCCGAAGGTGCGTACGTGCGCTTCTTCGAGCAGGCCTTCGAGTGGGAGCACATGACCTGGGTGACGTACCCGTACTTCTGGGGCAGCAAGGACCAGTGGGACGAACGGCTCGGGTACGACGATCCCGATCCGGCGTTCGTGGACTTCCTGCAGGCCGGGTACTGCCGGACGACGGTGCCCGCGCGGCCGGGCTTCGAGGGCGCGATCGACCACTTCCTCACCTTCGGCGAGATCTGGAACGGTGGCCCGCTGCCGACCATCTCCAGCCCGCTCTACCTTCCGATCGCGGATGAGCTGGCCGAGCGGCTCGACCGCCCCGGCGACGAGGTGCCGCAAGGTCCGCCGTGGACCGTCCGCGTTCCGACCAACCTGGTCAAGCTCCGCGCCGACGACGCGCTGCCGGTCTGGGAACAGAACGAGGACGGCGACTGGGTCGAGGTCTGATGGGCGACATCTCGAGGCACCGGGACATCTTCCTGTTCACCAGGGAGACCGTCCCGGCCGCCCTGCTCGACGGTGTCCGGCTGACCGCCGGCGATCTGACCTATCTCGAGCTCGGCAACTACCTGACCGACGTGTCGCAGTTCCGCGACCCGGTCACGTACATCTTCGCCAAGCAACGGATCTGGCGTGACTTCGTCATCCCGCAGGCGCAGGACAAGACCCAGTTGCTCCGCGGCCTGTCGGCCCTCGGTGCCGGGGCCGCGCTGGCGGCATCGCAGTACCTGAAGAACCTGACGTCCGGTACGGCGGCCGACGTGATCGAGGGAGCCGGGATCGGGGTGGCCGCGATCGGCGGGATCCTGGCTCTTCTCCCCTCGGACACGTACGCCGCCCTGAGCGGTGCCGACACGTGGATCGACACCCTGCTGGGTACGCCGATCGAGCGCACACCCGGCGTGGTCGCACGAGATGAGAAGCACTACGGCTACCTGGGTGAGTTCTTCCGGCTGTTCATCGAAGGGGCCACGCACTTCCTGTTCGCCCAGGACGTGCAACGGCGGTCCGGCGGCGCGTGGGGCACGATCGAACCGATCCCCGCGAACCGGGTCGCCGAGGTGTACGGCGAGTTCTTCACGCAGTACTACCCGCATGAGCACACCGACCAGCCGCCGTACGTGTGGGACGCGAGCAAGCGGCCCTCGAAGCCGCTCTACCAGCCGAGCCGTCGGCAGGCGAACCTGAAGGACGGCGACGTCGGGGTGATGAACGCGGTCGACGCCCACTACGTTGCGTACCTCGCCGAAGGGCTGGCCGGGGTCGAGGACGACTGGCGGGCGCTGAAGCGCGAGGACAAGGCCGGTCGGCAGCGGTTGCTGGTGCGTCTCGGCAAACTGCTGCACGGCGTGGAGGACTGGTTCTTCCACTCGAACGTGGTCGAGTTGCTGGAGCTGCGTGGTTTCCGGCCGGCCCAGCTCGACGGTGAGAGCGACGAGGACTTCCTCAAGCGGTTCGTCACCGACGTCGCCAAGCACCGCCCCGAGTTCGTCGCCGCGGACGCGACCGAGCGGATCCGCCTGCAGCGCAAGCTCTACCGGCGGCTACGGTATCCGGCGTACGACGCGGGCACCAAGACGCAGAGCGCCGGGCGCGTGAGCACCAGCCGGATGTCCACGCCGAGTTTGCGTCATGCCTATCCGGCGTTCCCATCGGCGCAGGACACCGCGCACACGCTGCTGCATGCGCTGGAGAATCTCGAACACAAGGTGACCGGTGAGCCCGGCGAACTGCCGCCCGCGATCAAGGACGCGCTCGAGCAGCGTGGCCTGGAATCCCTTGGAATACTGGCCAAACCGGTCGTCGTCGCGCGCTCCGGGCACCAGCTCCGGGACTGGGTGCCGTTGATCCTGACGCTGCTCAGCGAGGACGAGCGACGACGGCTGGCCGCCAACGTTGCGCCCGAGCATTGGCCGTTGGCCCCAGGAGCGGCGAAGCCGGAGCGGAAGAACAAGGAGACCGAGGTCGACCTGCAGCTCAAACGGCACGCCGCCGCTCTCGAACCCCGGAAGCGAGACGACGGCCGGACCGAGAGCAACTACGATCAGTTCGTCCGCTACCTGGCCGAACGCGGTCACCTGAACGAGCGCGGCCGCCACGCATTGCTGGCCGCCTTCGCGATCGACCATAAGGCCGAGCAACTCCCGACCGAGGCGCCCGGTGCCGGCGGGTTCCTGATGCGCTTCGCGGTCCAGGATCTGCAGGTGCTGCTCGACGAAGGCGACGCCGCGACCGCGGCACTGAACAAGACGGCCGACTCGGTGTTCGGTCAGGCCTCCGACAACGGCGCGTTCAACGAGATCGTCGGTTCGCACTCGCTGATGTCGAAGGACACGCTGACGTCGGTGCCGTTCTTCGAGGACGCGCGAGTACTCGCGAGCGTCGCCTCGTCGACCGTGTGCACGATCATCCTGCAGCAGATCGCCGTACCGAAGGCCGATCGGCGGTTGGCGTGGGATGAGGTGCTGCATCACCTCATCCGGTTCCCGCCGTCGAACGGTGGGTGGGAGCGCCGGGCCCTGGCCATGTACGCCGCGAACCAGAAGATCCCGCGGTACGCCGACCTGACCGAGTTCGCCCGGCTCGTCGAAGGGGCGATGCGGCCGGTGGTCAAGGCGCCGAAGCCGGCGCAGTCCAAGCGCGAGGACATGGAAGAGCGTTACCGCCGGCTCGAGAGCGAGCTGGCGAACTATCGGTACCCGTGATGGAGGAGGCACCATGCCGTTGACGTCGTACGGCGTACTGGTCGGCCGAGCGGTCGACGCACGCCGGGAAGGTGGGTCGGACACGCCGCACTACCAGGTCCGGATGGAGGATCCGGACGGGGTGAGCTACCGGATCGCGGTGAACGTGAAGTCGCAGGAGTACCCGTCGGAGTTGCTCTACCGGGTCGACGAGGACTTCCGGCATCCGGTCACCGCGCAACTGTCCGGTCTCGCGCCGGGGTGGCACCGGCTCGACGCGGGGCCGGCCGGGGTGAACCTGGACTACGTGCGGCAGACGCTGTTCGATCGCACGCTGCTGCGACCGCTGCCCGCCGATGTGGCGGGACCGGGCAACGATCTGGCCGATCTGCTCGACGACCAGGTGCAGCGGGCGATCCGGGAGCCGGCCGCGATCGTGTACGCGTTCGGCGAGCGGTGGGGGCCGGACGACGGCGTACCGGACAAGATCTTCGGCTTCGAACCCGGCAACGGAGTGCACGACATCCACATGAACCAGGGGAATGTCGGCACGTTCCGCAAGGACGACGGGGTCTGGCAGGACGGAGCGGTGATCATCGCGCTGCCGGATCAGCAGCGCTGGGTGGGCATCTTCCTGGCGTTCCAGAGCCAGTCGTGGCACACCGACGACAAGACCGGTCACACCCTGGTCGACGGGCCGATCGAGGAGTTCGGGGCCGAGGCGGTCCGGATCGTCGCCGCGCTGATCAACCCGGTCGGTCCCGCGCCGGAAGCCGAGACGGTCACGCTGCTGAACGCCTCACCCGATCCGGTCGACCTCACCGGCTGGCATCTGGTCGATCGCGCGCTGCACGTCGGCCCGGTCCCGGCCGGCGTCCTCGATCCCGGCGCGACGCTCCTCGTGCACCTGCCGCCGACCGTCCAGCTGGGCAACAAGGGCGGCGAGATCACCCTGCTCGACAACGCCGGTCTCAAGGTCCACGGCGTCGCCTACACCGCGAGCCAAGCCGAGGCTTCCGGCTGGACGGTCGTCTTCTGACCCCGGTCAGCGCAGCAGGGCCAGGCGGACGCCGAGCCCGATGAAGATGCCGCCGGTGGCGGTGTCGATGGTGCGTCGCGCCGTACGGCGGGAGCGCAGCCAGTGGCCGATCCGCCCGGCCAGCAAACCGACCGTGCCGTCGACCAGGAACTCGAGGACGATCAGGATCGCGCCGAGGACGGCGAACTGGAGCCAGACCTGGCCGCGGTGGGGGTCCACGAACTGCGGCAGGAACGCGATGGTGAACGTCACCATCTTCGGGTTCAGCAGGTTCGTCGTCAGGCCGGTCAGATACGCCTTCCGGCCGGACATCGTGGCGTCTGTCGACGGCTCGTCGATCGCGGCGTTGCGGCGCCGGATCAGCTGAACACCCAGGTAGATCAGATAGGCCGCGCCGACGATCCGCACCGCGGTAAAGGCCACCGGTACCGCGTGGAACAGCGCAGCGAGCCCGGCCGCCGCCACCGCCACATGCACGGCCTCGCTCGTCGCGACGCCGGCAGTCGCGAGCAGCCCGGCCCGAGGGCCGCTGCGCATCCCGCAGCCAAGGATGAACAGCATGTCCGGCCCGGGCGTGATCATCGCGATCGTCGTCGTCAGCAGGAACGCGAGCAACAGGTGCTGGTCGATCGGCATATCCCGAGTCTCGTACCCGGCACCGACAGCGCCGGCCGTCGTCTCATGGGCACCCGGCGTAGCCGAGATAAGAACGATCGGTATTATCTCGGCCATGGGTGTTCCGGTCCGGCGGTTGTGGGTCGCGGTGCTGTGTGGGTACCTCGCGTTCGGTGCGACGTTGCAGGCGTTGCCGTCGTACGTGCCGGAGAAGTTCGGCGGAGGTGCGCTGGCGAGTGGGACCGCGGTGGGCATCGCGTTCCTGGCCACGGCGTGTGGCCGGCCGTTCGCGGGCTGGCTGGCGGACGCCGGCTGGTCTCGTCCCGTCGTCCTGGCCGGGGGAGTGCTGACCGCTGTTGGTGGCCTTGGGCAACTGATTGCGCCTGAGCTGGTCGTGCTGCTCGCTGCGCGGCTGGTGATGGGCGCCGGGGAGGCGGCGCTGTTCTCGGGCGCGTTGCCGTGGGTGCTGGCCGGGGCGCCGGTCGCGCAGCGTGGGCGGCTGGCGGGCTGGTTCGGACTCTCGATGTGGGGCGGGCTGGCCGGTGGCCCGGTGATCGCCACGCTGGTGGGGGACCGGGTCTGGTGGACGGTCGTGGGACTCGCGGTGTTGTCGACAATCCTGGTGTGGACAACCCGCGCTGATCGCGGCCGGATCGAGCCGCTGGTCCGGATCCGCCGGGTCCGCGAGCTGCTGCCGGCCGGCGTACCGTTGCCAGGAGCAACCGTCGGGCTGGCGGCGTACTGCTACGGCACGGTCGCGGCGTTGCTGGTCCTGCGCCTGCGCGCCGACCGCATCGCGATCGACAAGGTCGCGCTCGCGGTCTTCGCGGCGGCATTCCTGGTGGTGCGGTTCGCGGGCAGCCCAGTGGTCGATCGGTACGGCGGTCGCGCGGTCGCGGCGTCGACCATCCTGATCGAGATCGTCGCCCTGGTGGGGATCGCGGTCGCGCGCGGCCCGGTGAGTGCGGTGGTGTTCATCGCGCTGGCCGGATTCGGGCTGTCGTTGGTCTATCCGGCCTGTGTGTCGATGACCCTCGATCGGGTGCGGGGATTGCGTCCCGGGCTGTCGATGGGAGTCATGACGTCGTTCTGGGATCTCGGTGTGATGGTGGCAGGCCCGGTGGGTGGTCTGGTCGCGGAGTGGCTCGGGTTCCCGGCGGCGTTCTTCCTCGCGGCTGGATCCGCGGCGGCGTGTGTGCTCGTGTGCCTGGCGTTCCTCAGGCCGCGTCGAGCAGTGTCTCGACGATGACGCGGGCCTCCGCGCCGAGACCCGGGTCCCGATCAACGGCGCTGATCAGGGTCGCGCCTTCCAGCACGATGACCAGCTGGCGGGCCGTGGTCTCGGGATCGCGCGCACCGGCCTCGGTGAGCAGTCGGCGGAACAGGTCGCGGTAGAAGGCGAGGTGGTCCTGGGCAAGTCGCCGCGGCGCGCCGTCCTGGCCGCGGTCCTCGGTGGCCGCGTTCATCATCGCGCAGCCGCGGAACCCGCCTTCGGCGTACCAGCTCGCGATCAGGTCGAAGACGGCCAGGATCTTCTCCCGGCCGGTGCCGGCCTGTTCGACCGCGTGGTTCTGCCATGCGCGGACCCGGCGGGTGCGGTCGGTCAGCACTGCCTCGACCAGACCGTCCTTGGAGCCGAAGTTCTTGTAGACGGTGAGTTTCGACGCGCCGGCCGCCTCGACGATCTCGTTGATCCCGGCCGCGTGGATGCCGCGGCGGGTGAACACCTCCGCCGCCGCCTTGAGGATCCGCGCCTTCGTGGCCTCGGGATCCAGTCGCTGTCCGGCCTTGACCGGCATGCCGCACCACCTCCTGCCGACCAGAATACCGATCGGTGTTATCTCCGGCTGGCGCTAGATAAGAACGATCGGTACTATCGGCCGCATGATCAATGGCTGGACAGCGGCAGGATTCGAAGATGTGGCCGGGGTGTTCGAGCGGAACTTCGCCGACCGCGGCGAGCTGGGCGCGGCCTTCGCGGCGTACCAGCACGGGCAGTTGGTGGTCGACCTGTGGGGCGGGACGGCCGACCGCGAGACCGGCCGGGCCTGGGATCGCGACACGATCCAGCTGATGTTCTCCGGGACGAAGGGCCTCGCGTCCGCAGGCGTCCTGCTGCTGGTGCAACGCGGTCAGGTGACGCTCGACGATCCGCTCAGCCGCTACTGGCCGGCGTTCGCTGCCGAGGGCAAGGAAGCCATCACGATCGCCGAGGTGCTGTCCCACCAGGCCCGCCTGCCCTGGGTCGAGGCCGGGTACGCCGATCTCCTCGACCACGACGTGATGAGCGCGCACCTGGCCGCGCAGGCGCCGGCGGCGGATCCGCGGGCCGCGTTCATGTACCACGCGATCACGTGGGGCTGGCTGGTCGACGAGCTGGTACGACGCGTGGACGGCCGGACCGTGAGCCGGTTCTTCGCCGAGGAATTCGCCGTACCGCTCGGGTTGGAGGTGTGGATCGGGCTGCCGGAGGAGCTGCAGTGGCGGGCGGCCACGATGGTCGCGCCGGAAGGTGTCCTCGTCGACGGACCGTGGACGGAGCTGAATCGGCCCAATCCGCTGTGGGTGCCGGGTGCGGAGAAGATCTGGAACAGCGTCGAGTACGCCGGTGCCGGCCTGGCCGCGGTCGGTGGTTTCGCTACGGCTCGTGGGATGGCGCGGTTCTACGCGTCACTCCTCGGCGAGGTGGACGGCGTGCGCGTCCTGACACCGGAGACGGTCGAGCTCGGGCGCCGGGAGATCCGGCGCGGGATCGAGCCGACGTGGGGGAGTGAGATCGTCTACGGCGCGGGCTTCGAGCTCCAGACGCCGGACGCCCGGCTCGGCGCCCCCGCCGACACCTTCGGCCACGCCGGAGCGGGCGGCTCCCGGCACGGCGCGTGGCCGAGCCGGGAGACCGCCTACTCCTATCTGATGAACGAGGTGCGCGTCGGTCCCGACGACCGTTCGCTCACCTTGCTGTCGGCACTCAGCCGAGGTAGTCGCGCCACGGCCCGGTGATCGCGAGCGTGATGCCGGGCGTCTGGATGTTGACGAACAGCACCTTGCCGTCGGCGGAGAACGTCGGGCCGGTGAACTCGGAGTCGTTCAGCATGTTCCGGGCGATCGCGTACGTCGGGCCGCCCGGGGTCGCGCTGAGCACGTGGCTGGCGGCGTTGCCGTCCTCGGCGAGGATCAGCGAACCCCACGGGGTGACGGTGACGTTGTCCGGGCCGTCGAAGTTGAGGTCCTGGTACTTCGAGTCCAGCGAGAGCGCGGCGGCGTTCTCCGGGAAGTAGGTGACCAGCTGGATGGTCCGGGCGTCGTAGTTGTAGAACCAGACCATCCCGTCGTGCGGTACGGCGTCGGCCGGCAGGTCGGCGGTGCCGCTCTCGGCGAACGAGTTCACGACGTACACGCCCTCGCGGGTGCCGTAGACGCCCTCGAACTTCTTGCCGCGGGTGATCTGGCCGTCGGTGAACTGCTTGCGGACCGACACCGTGGCGCCGTCGCGGTCCGGCACCGGCACCCAAGTGACCCGGAACGGCCGGAGCAGCTGGGCCGAGGTCAGGTACGCGACGTCCGGGATCGGCTTGCCGTCGTCGCCGAGGATGGCCAGCGCCTCGAGGGTGCCGAAGTCCTTGTCCTGCAGGTCCTTCCAGCTGCCCGAGCTGAGCTTGTAGCCGCGCGGCGCGGACCAGCGGTAGAAGGTGCCGTTCGGGCCGGAGGCGTCCTCGGACAGGTAGATGTGGGTGCGGTCCTCGTCGATCGCGAGCGCCTCGTGGGCGTAGCGGCCGAGGGCCTTCAGCGGCACCGGGTGCGCGGTCTTGCCGTCGGCCCAGACCTCGAAGACGTAGCCGTGGTCCTTCAGCCGGGTGGTCCCGTTGGCCTTGTTCTCGGTCTCCTCACACGTCATCCAGGTGCCCCACGGCGTCGGGCCGCCGGCGCAGTTGGTGATGGTGCCGGAGATGCCGACCCACTCGCCGAGGTTGTTGCCGTCGCGGTCCACCGAGATGACCGTGCAGCCACCGGCCGAGCCGACGCCGGAGTCGTAGACGGTGCCCTCGACCTGCGGTACGCCGAGCGGGTCGTTGGCGCCGATCTCGTGGTTCTGGATCAGCGTGTAGGTGTTGTGCCGGCTGCCGTTGAAGACCGCGGTGCCGTCGTGCAGCGCCGGCGTCGGCTGGCCGCTCGTCAGCTTGGTCTGGCCGGCCCGGGTGACGATCCGGTACTTGAACCCCGGGGGCAGCGCGAGGACACCCTTCGGGTCGTCCAGCAGCGGCGGGAACGGGCGGTGCTCCGGGAACGGCCCGTGGTGTGACGAGGGGGCGGCTTCGGCGAGGGACGGTACGGCGCCGACGGTGGCGAAACCGACCCCTGCGCCGGCGGCGGCGGCACCCCGTAGGACGGAACGTCGTGCAACTGACATGGCTTGCTCCTTGATGCGTGATGTGAGCGTGATCCTGCCGTCGGCGGACTGACTCCCGGCAAACACCACCTGAACAACAGGGCATGCAACGAACAGCTTCGGTACGGCGTCTACTGTGGGAGGTGATCATGATGCACAGAGTGAGCGTAATCACGGCAGCTGCCGCCGCAACCGTCCTGTTGGTTGCGTGCGGCAACGAATCGCAGGGAGCAGGAGGGGGACCGTCGATGACGCCCAGCAGTGCGCAGACGCCCGGGCCGACGCCGCCACCGACGGATCCGCCGACACTGCCGGCGGATCCGGTCGAGCAGGCGAAGGCCGCACTGGCAAGCCACCTCGGCGTCGATCCGGCCCGGGTGACCGTGGTCAGCTCGGACGAGGTCACCTGGCGCGACGGCAGCCTCGGCTGCCCGGAGCCGGGCATGCGCTACACCCAGGCCTTGATCCCCGGCACTCGCACCATCCTCGAGGTGGCCGGGAAGCGGTACCAGTACCACTCCGGCGGCCACCGCGCCCCGTTCCTCTGCGAGAACCCTCAGCCCCCCGTGGGCGGCTGAGGGTCGATCGGCTCGGTGCTCGTCGGCCCGCCGAGGATCGGCCGGAGCCGTCGCAGGGCCTGGTTGGTGAACAGACCGGCCAACGCCCCCATGGTGACCAGGACCGTCACGCCCGCGGTCGACGTGGTGTCGTCGCCGATGCTGATCAGCCCGGTGTTGACCGCGACCACCACCACAGCGCCCAGCAATCCGGCCCACACCGGGAACAGCACGTACCACCACACCTGACCGTTCCGGAGCCGGTCGTAGCGCGCGTACTGCGCGAACGCCAGCCCCTGCTGGACGACGCTGCCGACCGCACCGGCCGCCGCGCCGACGATGAGCAGGCTCATGTTCAGCGTGAGCGGGATGTCCAGCCCCCACCAGCGCAGCGACCGCGTCGCGACCGTGCCGACCGGCGCCGCCTCCTGCGCGGCGACCAGCCGCTCGGCCAGTCCGTACGACGCGACCAGCCAGACGAAGGCGATCAGTCCTTCGAGCGCGTTCACCGTTCCGGTCAGTCGCCGTAGCGCCGGTGTCATCGGGGACGTGGCGGTTTTGTCGCGCCGTCGCGCCTTGGCCGGCTTGGTGGGCCGGACGGTGTCCGCGGTCTGCGCGGACGTCAGATCCATGGTGGCCACTGTGATCTCCCCCGAGAAGTTGCTTCTTACTGAGCGGAGTCGCGAGCACCGGCTCCAGATACGGCCGGAAATTTCCGGAAAGGGATGTATCAGCAGGGTGCGTCCCTGACTCCGCACAAATGTGGGGGGAAGCCTTCGAGTTGTTCCAGGGGGGAGCACAACCGGGGGCGCTGCAGGGGGAGGGCTGACGCGGTGCGGGAGGAAATCCGGTGGTCAGGCCGGCTGTCCGCACCGCGTCAGTGCAGTTTTCCAGCTGTCAGCCGAGTGAGGCCAGTGCGTCGCCGGCGCGCAGTACGCCGCCGACGCCGGGCTCCGGCTGAGTCATCGCGAAGGCCAGCAACGCGTCAGCGGCCTGCTTGGCGTTCTCACCCGTCACCGACATCCGTCCCGCGATCAGAGCGGCGACCAGCGGTGTCGCGAACGACGTACCGCTCCAGCGGGCCATCCCGGTGAAGTCGCGCAACTGGCCCGCGTTCGGCGGCTCGGTGCACTCGTAGGTGCCGGTCAGGTAGGCGTTGACCAGGTCCACGCCCGGGGCATAGACGTCGACCCAGCCACCGAAGTTGCTGAACGACGCGCGATCCCGCCCGTTGACCGCCAGCGCTCCGACGCCCACGGCCTCGGGGAACGCGGCCGGCCAGAAGTAGTCCCGGGTGCCTTCGTTCCCGGCCGCGGCGACCAGGGCCAGGCCGTTGACGCGATTCAGCCGGGTCTGGATGAACACGTCCAGACCAAGGGCCGGCAGATCGAAGCGCGTCCGCGTGCCGGCCGACAAACTGATGATGTCCGGCGCCAGATCGAGCACCTCGTCGAGGGCCTGGGCCAGATCGAACTCCCACATCGCGCCCGCGGCGGTGAAATAGCTCTTCACCACGATCTCGACATTGCGCGCGATCGCCCGCATCACACCGGCGATGAAGGTGCCGTGACCCGCGTACGGGCGGATCCGCCCGGCTCCGTCGAACGCGTTCTCCGGATCGCCGGTCACCCCGTTCAGCCAGTACGCCCCCGGCGCGTCGGACCAGCCGACGTCCAGGACGACGACCTTCACGCCACGCCCGTCCGCCGCGCCGGCGGACAGGAACGGCGTCGGCAGCACCGGGTCCGGCGGAATGCCGGGCGGCACCTCCTCGGGCTCGGTGGCCGGACACGGACTGACGCTCGGACACACGTAGAACAAGTGCTCCGGCGTGACCACGCCGCGGCCGAGTCGCAGATCGGCGTACTTGATGAACCGCAAGGTGATCGAGGCGTCCTCCGGCGCGTCCGGTGGCAGCTTGTCCGGCAGTTGAAGCCGGGTGACGCCACCGATGCCGCCCTCGGCCGCCGTGCCGCCGCCGAAGAGTTCGACCACGCGGGTGAGGTCTTCGTCGCGCACCAGGACGGTCCCGGCGCGGCACAGATAGTCGACGCCGTCCGGTTGTTTCTCCCAGTCCGCCGGATGGACCTCGACCTCGCGGCCGAATGCTTCGAGAATCAACCTGATCTGGGCGACGTACTTTCGCTCGTACGTTTGACTTCCCCCGTTGCCGTTCCCATCCTGGGCCATTTCCTGCCTTCCCCCTGAATCGATGAAATGGTGCAACCGGCCGTTATCATTTCAGAGTGCCGACGGCCGGGGGGAGTGTTGAGACGGCGGTTGCACCGGAATCTCTGCTGCCGCTGGCACTGTCACGCCCCCACGACGCGATCGCGGCGGCGCGATCCCTGCTGTCCGATGATCCGTCGGTTGCGGTCGCATCCGTGGCCCACCAGGCCGCCGGCATCGGTTGGCGGCAGCTCGGCGACATCCCCACGGCGATCCGCGAGCTTCGGATCGCGTTGCGGCTCGCCGAGCGATCCGGTCTGCCCGATCGCGAGGCGGACGTGCTGGCCACGCTGGGCGCGACCCTGGGCCGGGCCGGCCGGAGCCGGGAGGCGTTGACCAACCTCGACCGGGCCGTCGTCCTCAGCCGGGGTGCGCTGAGTGGGCGCGTGTTGTTGCGGCGGGCCGACGTACTGCTCGTCCTGGGCCGGCATCGCGAGGCCTTGGACGATCTGCGGTCGGCGATCACGCGCTTGCGTCGCTCCGGCGATCAGGTCTGGGAGGCACGGTCGCGGAACTACCGCGGCTTCATCCAGCTGGCGCTGGGCGGGACCAAGCGAGCGGACGCGGACTTCGCGGTCGCCGAGCGCCTGTACGCCGCCACCGGCCAGGAGTTCGAGTACGCCGAGGCCCGCCAGAACCGGGGACTGGTCGCGTTCTCCCGGGGCGACCTGCCGGCGGCGCTGAGGTATCTGGACGAAGCCGGACGGCGGTTCGCGGCGGTCGGCGTCGCGTGGCCCGATCTCGCCATCGACCGGTGCGGCGTACTGCTCGCGGCCGGTCTCAGCACCGAAGCGCTGGCCGAGATGGATCAGGCGATCCTGCAGATGGAAGCCGAAGGCGGTACGGCGACGAAGCGCGGCGAGCTGTGGTTCGCGGCGGCGACCGCTGCGCTCGCGACCGGTGACCTGGATGCGGCGCGGGAGCGAGCCGATCGGGCTCGGCGGCTGTTCTCCGCGCAAGGCCGCGAGTGGTGGTCGGTGCGCTCGTCGATGGTTCAGCTCGAGGCTCGCTACCAGTCAGGGGAGACCGGTCCTCGATTGCAGCGCCGGGTGAATGAAGTGGCCCGCCGCCTCGATGCGTTCGGTGCCTCGGAGGCGTCAGCCGCACATCTGCTGGCGGGTCGGCTCGCGCTGGCCGAGGGACGTGCGCGGATCGCGGATCATCAGCTGGAGTTGGCCGCGCGACGTAGTAAGGATGCGCCGCCACTCGCTCGCAGCGCGGCCTGGCTCGGCAAGGCGTTGCGCTCCGAGGCTCGCGCCGATGTCCGCGGCATGCTGACCGCTTGTGCGCGCGGCCTCGACGCCCTGGACGAGCATCGGCTGACGATGGGTGCCACCGAGCTGCGCGCGCTGGCGACCGGTCATGGTGCGGAGTTGGCGGAGTTGGCGTTGCGCGACGCGTTGCGGCGCGACGATGCGAGAAGCCTGCTGGTCTGGGGCGAACGGTGGCGAGCCACGGCGCTCACGGTTCCGCCGGTGCGACCGCCGGATGACGAGCACTTGATCGGCGACCTCGCCGCCTTGCGCGACGTCGTACGGCGGCTGGATCTCGAGGGACGCACAGTCACGTTGGACCGCGAGCGGCGACGGCTCGAGAAGGCTGTTCGCGAGCGGACTCACCGGGCGCACGGCCAGCCGTTGCGTGGGTCCACGGCCCGCTTCGATCTCGACGAGCTGGTCGGGGCATTGGGCGAGACGGTGCTGGTCGAGTTGATCGAGGTCGACGACGTACTCCATGCCGTCGTGGTCCGGGACGGCAAGGTCAGCCGGCACACCGTCGGGCCGGTGTCCACGGCGGCGGTCGAGGTCGACCGTTCGCGGTTCCGGTTGCGTTGGCTGGCGCACGGCCGGTCGCAGCGTGGTCCCTCGCTCGACGTGCTCGGCTCCCGGCTCGGCGATGCGATCCTCGGGTCCGCGCAGGAGTTGCTCGGTGACCGGCCGGCGGTGATGGTGCCGCCGGGCCGGCTCCAGGCGGTGCCGTGGGGACTGTTGCCATCGCTGGCCGATCGTCCGGTCAACGTGGTCCCTTCGGCCGCGACGTGGTTGCGGGCGCGCCGGCTGCGGCCGCCGTCAGATCGGCGCGTGGTGCTGGTGCTCGGCCCTGGGCTCTCGGCGGGCAAGGCCGAGGTGATGCGGCTGGCCGAGTGCTATCCGGACGCGACAGTGCTGGCGAACGGCGATGCCACCGCGGAGAAGGTGTTGCGCGCGCTCGACGGAGCGTGGATCGCGCACATCGCCGCACACGGAACGTTCCGGTCGGACAGCCCGCTGTTCTCGTCACTGCGGCTGGATGACGGGCCGTTGACCGTGTACGACTTCGAGCGGCTGCGGCGGGCGCCGTACCGGCTGGTGTTGTCCAGTTGCGATTCCGGACTGGCGAAGCCGGTGGGCGCCGATGAGCTGCTGGGGCTGAGCAGCAGTCTGATTCCGTTGGGAGCGGCCGGCATTCTGGCGAGCGTCGTACCGGTGAACGATCCGGCGACCGTGCCGTTGATGAGCGCGCTGCACGACAACCTGCAGGCCGGTCAGTCGCTCGCCGCCGCGTTCGCCGCGGCCCGGACCGCCGACGCCGACGACCCGGTGGCCGTCGCCGCCGCGCGATCGTTCGTCGCACTCGGGGCCTGAGCATCATGTATCAACGCGCGCCGGATCTGCTCCGTAAGGTAAGCGATCCGGCGTGGGAAGGGGGATGACATGCGGGATGATCCGACTGTCGTCGCTCTGGTCACCCGGGCCAGGGACGGCGACAAGGACGCCTGGGACGAACTCGTGGAGCGCTATGCGCCGCTCGTCTGGTCCGTCTGCCGCCGATACCGGTTGGCAGCCGCGGACACTGACGACGTCGGGCAGAGCGTCTGGCTGCGGCTGGTCGAGCACCTGCCGGGACTGCGTGAACCCGCGGCCCTGCCGGGGTGGATCGCGACCACGACCCAGCGCGAGTGCTACCGGCTGCTCCGCGCGACGAGCCGGGTCGAGCCCGTCGACCCGGCGGAGTCGACGGAAGTCGTCGAGGAGGCGATCGCGGAGGAGGAAGTGCTCCGGCACGAACGCCGGGCGGTGCTCCGGGCCGCGTTCCGCGAACTGTCGCAACGCTGCCAGGCGCTGCTGGCCCTGCTCACGCAGGACCCACCGGCTGCGTACGACGAGATCAGCCGGCAACTGCACGTCCCGATCGGCAGCATCGGCCCGAACCGGGCCCGGTGCCTGGACCGGTTACGCCGTACCCCCGCGCTGGCGCTGCTGGTCGCCGGGGGACCTGACGAGAACTAGAGGAGGTGAGCGCGTGATGGATCTCGACTGGAACGACGACGAGTTGCTCGATGCCCTGCGGGACGCATTGACCACTGCCGAGGAAGTGCCGCGGACGTTCGTCGAGGCCGGCAAGGCCGCTTTCGTCTGGCGCACCATCGATGCCGAACTGGCCGCGCTCACCTACGACTCGGCCTGGGAGTCCCTGGCGCCGGCGGCGGTCCGGTCGGAGAGTGCGACGCTCCGGTCGCTGACCTTCGCCTCGGACGGCTGGACGATCGAGATCGAGCTGACCCCCAACGGAGTCCTCGGCCAGCTCGACCCGCCGGAGGCCGGTTCGGTCAGCGCGCGTGGTGACGGTGGCGAGTTCGCCACCGCCGACATCGACGAGCTGGGTTTCTTCACCCTGCGCCCGGTGCCGACCGCGCCCTACCGTCTGCTCTGCACGACCGAGTCCGGTACGACGATCCTGACCGGCTGGATCACGCCGTAGCGGGTCAGGCCGAGGTTTCGCGACCGGGCTGGTCGAGCTCGACGTGCGGGCGGGACTGCCAGAGCGCCCACTCGGCGCTGACGTCTCCCGCCGTACGGAGAAGCACCGGCAGATGGTCGTGGAGGAGCTTCTCCGTGGACGTCTCCGCGGCGTGCACGGTGACATTCATCGCGGCGCGTACTGTGCCGGTGCCGTCCCGGACCGGGGCCGCCACCGAACGGACTCCGGGCGCCAGCTCCTCGTCGGCCAGGGCCCAGCCGCGGGCGCGGATCTCGGTGAGCTCGTCGCACAGCTGCGCCGCGGTCCGTCCGATGTACGGCGGGAGTCCGGCCCGGCTCGGCTGGGCGAGGACGCCGGCCAGGTCGTCGGGGGAGAGGGCCGCGAGCAGGACCTTGCCCTGTGAGGTCTGGGCGGCCGGGAAGCGGGTGCCGATATCGACCCGGAGCGCGATGATCTTAGGTACCGACACCCGCGCGACGTAGACGATGTCGGAGCCGTCGAGCTGGGCCATCGAGGACGACTCGCCGGTCCGGCCGACGAGGGCCTCGAGATGCGGCTTCGCGATGTCCCACAGGCCGAGAGATCCGACGTACGCCATGCCGAGGGTCAGCACCTTCGGCGTGAGCTGGAAGGAGCCGTCGACCGTACGGACGAAGCCGAGCTCCTCCAGCGTCAGCAACAGCCGGCGCGCGGTCGGCCGGGCCAGGCCGGCCGCGGCCGCCACCTCGGACAGCGACATGGTGCGGTGGTCCGCGTCGAAGCAGGCGAGCACGTCCAGCCCGCGAGCCAAGGACTCGACAAAGTCTGGGCCAGCGCCACGTCCTGCCATCGGTTCCTTGCCTCCACGTCGTCCGGCGAACTGGTCCGTCCGAGCCTACGACCCCGGCTCGCCGAAGATGGTGCCGCGGGCTTCGCGGGTCGAGTCGGACTTGTACTCGGTGTACTGGTACGGGTTGTCGAACACCTCGCCCTTCGGCAGCTCCGGGTTCATCCCGCTCGCCCAGGCTTCCTCGCCGAGCGACGAGCGCAGGTAGCCGACGGTCGCCTCGACACCGCGGCGTACGGCGGCCAGGTCGCAACCAACCAGTTGGTTGGCGAACTTCACCACCCGGCCGTCGACGATCACGGTGTGCACGTCACCCCGCTGCGCCTGGAAAGCCACGTGACCATAGGGATTGACGAGCGGGAACGAGACCGGTGACGAGTCGTTCTTGATCAGTACGACGTCCGCCTTCTTCCCGGGCTCGAGACTGCCGAGGTCGTCCCGGCCGAGCGCCTTCGCGCCGCCGCGGGTGGCCCAGTCGACGACGTGCTCGGCCCGCAGGTGGCTGTGGGTCACCGTGGCGCCCTTCATGTGGGCCTCGAGGTGCTCGCGGGCCCGGTCGGCGCCGAGCGTCGACCGCATGGCGCTGAACAGATCGCCGCTCCACCACACGCTGGTGTCCATCGACAGCGAGACCGGAATGCCGTAGCGGCGGACCTGCCAGGTGGGCGGGTAGCCCTGGCCGGCGCTCTGCTCGGACTCCGTGGAGACCGAGACCGATCCGCCGGTGGCCGCGATCCGCTGGTAGGAGTCGGTGGCCAGCGTCGCGGCGTGCACGTAGATGTTCTGCGGCGTCATGAAGCCGTTCTCGTGCATCAACCGGATGCCGTCGTCGTTCGTCGCACCCCACACGCCGGCATGGGTGGTCACGCCGAGCCCGAGCTCACGCGCCACCTCGAAGGCGGCCCGCTCCGGGAACGCCGGGTCACCGGTGACGTCGAAGGCGAGCTGGAGCCCGATGGCGGAGTCGTCCCGCATCCGGGTCAGGAACGCCTTGACGGCCGGATCGGCGGTCCACTCCCACGGCCCGGCCTGAATGTTGCCGTAGGCAAGGACGAACCGGCCGGGTACGGCGCGCAACGCGTCGACGGCCGCCTCGGCATGGTCGACGCTCTGCAGCCCGTGGGACCAGTCGACCGTGGTGGTGACCCCGGCCTCGAGCGACTCCCAGGCCGACGTCAGGTTGCCGGCGTAGATGTCCTCCGGCCGGAAGGTCTTGCCGTGCTCGAGGTAGTACCAGACGAAGTACTGCGTCAGCGTCCAGTCGGCGCCGTACGCGCGCATCGCGGTCTGCCACATGTGCCGGTGGGTGTCGATCATGCCGGGCATCACGATGCCGCCGGTCGCGTCGATCTCCTGAGTGCCCTCGGGGACGTCGACATCCCGGCCGACGGCCGCGATCTGCTGGTCGACGATCAGCACGTCGCCGTCGGTGACGACCGTGTGGTCGTCGTCCATGGTCAGCACGGTCCCCCCGCGCAGCAGCACCGGCCGGCCCGCCACCGGTGTCTCGGCTGTGGTCATGTTCCCCTCCAGAAGAATGCCCGGACATACGTCCGTATGACGGTCAACGGGGCGATACGGTCACTATCGAAGCGTCCGCGCGGACTGTCAAGGGTTCGCGCCGGGTGGTTGACAGAGGCTCGGAGGCCGATCGAGACTGAGGCGATCAGAGTGTGCGGACAAGTGTCCGTAATAGCCGCGGGAGGTTGGTGCGTGAACGGTCCGCTCTCCGGCTTGCTGGTCGCCGACTTCTCCCGGATCCTGGCCGGTCCGTACGCGACCATGCTGCTGGCCGACCTGGGCGCCGACGTGGTCAAGGTCGAGGCGCCCGGCGGCGACGACACCCGGTCCTGGCAGCCACCGGTCCGCGACGGCATCTCGACGTACTACCTCGCGGTGAACCGGAACAAGCGGTCGATCGCGCTCGACCTGAAGGACCCGGGCGACCAGGCCACGGCGCGGGAGCTGGCCCGGCGCGCCGACGTCCTGGTCGAGAACTTCCGGCCCAACGGGCTGGCCCGGTTCGGGCTGGACTACGAGACCGTTGCCGTCGGCAACCCTGGGTTGATCTACGCCTCGATCAGCGGCTTCGGTTCCGGGCCGAAGGGTGCGGAGCTCCCCGGGTACGACCTGATCGTGCAGGCGATCTCCGGGCTGATGAGCCTGACCGGCTCGCCGGACGGCGAGCCCTACCGGGCCGGGATCTCGGTCTTCGACGTGATGGCCGGCCTGCACGCCACGATCGGTGTGCTGTCCGCGCTCAACGCCCGGCACGAGACCGGACGCGGCCAGCACGTCGAGGTCAACCTGCTGTCGTCGGCGCTGTCCGGTCTGGTCAACCAGTCGAGCGCGTACGTCGCGGGTGGCGTCGTACCGCTGCGGATGGGGAACAGCCATCCGAGCCTGTTCCCGTACGAGCCGTTGCCCTGTGCCGATGGCGAGCTGATCATCACGGCCGGGAACAACGGCCAGTTCCGCAAGCTGGTCGAGGTCCTCGGCGTGCCGGAGCTGGCGGACGACCCGCGCTTCGACCGGAACGAGAAGCGCACCGCGAACCGCGAGGAGCTGCGGCCGCTGCTGGTCGAGCGGCTGCGGACCCGGACCCGGATGGAGTGGTTCCGCGACATCATCGCCGCCGGTGTGCCGTGCGGCCCGATCAACACCGTCGACGGCGGCGTGGCCTTCGCCGAGGACATCGGTCTCGACCCGGTGGTGACGGTCGGATCGATCCCGACCGTGCGCAACCCGATCACGTTCTCGGACGACGCGGCGTCGTACCGGCTGCCGCCGCCGGAGCTGGACGAACACGGCGCCGAACTCCGCCGCTGGCTGAAGGAGCCGCTCATATGAACGAGCGAAGCGAGTTCATCATCAAGCACAGTGTGTCTCGCGCCTCATCCGCGCCCGGAGCGAAGCGAGGACGTGGATGAGTTTCCCGACCTCACTTGGTACGTCGAGTGCCGACGAGATCCGCCTGCTCGGGCAGGACCTCACGGCTGACCTGATGGGCAAGGTCGGTTTCGGAGAGCTGGCGTTCTGGCTGGTTGCCCTACGTCGGCCGACGCCGTCCGAGACCCGCGTGTTCGAGGCGGTGCTGGTCGCCCTCGCCGATCACGGATTCACGCCGACGGCCATCGCGGCCCGGCTCACCTATCTCTCCGCCCCGGACTCACTGCAAGGCGCTCTTGCCGCCGGTCTGCTCGGCGGCGGCTCCCGCTTCCTCGGGGTGACCGAGGACTCTGGGATGTATCTCGATGAGGCCCTCCAAGGGCGCGACGTACCGACAGACGATGCGGGTTGGGACGAGCTCGCCCTGGAGGTCGTCACTGCGACGCGGGAGGCCGGCAAGTATGTCCCCGGGCTCGGGCATCCGGTGCACAAGGTCCAGGATCCGCGGACCCCGGTCCTGATCGGGATCGCCGAGGAGGAAGGTCTGCGCGGTCCACACCTGCGGCTCTTCGAGGCCATCGGCCGCGTGCACGAGCAGGTGCTCGGCCGCAGGCTCCCGCTGAACGGAGCCGGCGTGTGCGGCGCCGCGCTGGCCGATCTCGGGCTGCCGGTCGAGCTGCTGCGCGGATTCGCCTTGCTGGCCAGGGCTGCCGGGCTGCTCGGTCAGCTCGCCGAGGAACGCCGCCGGCCGATCGGCATGGACGCCTACCTCACCGTCGACCGCAACGCCGTCTACGTCGATCCCGCTAGCTGAAGGAGCCCCACATGGCCACAGTCGCCGCGGTCATCGCCTCCACGCATCACCCGTTCTACTACCGCGCGAGCACCGCTACCGGAGCCGACCGGCCCCCGTTCGCCGACGAGTGGGTGGCGAAGATCGAGGCGTTCCGGGAGACGCTCACGAAGGCTCGGCCGGACATCCTGGTGATGGTCGGCAGCGACCACTTCCACCAGCTCTGGCTGGACAACATGCCGCAGTTCCTGGTCGGCAAGGCGCCGTACTTCGATGCGAACTGGTACAACGAGGAGCGCGAGTTCGGGCTGCCGCGGATGACGCTGCCGGGGGAGGAGCGGCTGGCCGCGCACATCCTGCGGAACGGGCTGGACGCCGGCTTCGACCTTGCCTTCAGCAACGAACTGCGGATCGACCACAGCATCACCTGCCCGATCATCACGCTCCGCCCGGAGGCGGACCTGCCGATCGTGCCGATCTACACCAACATCTTCGCGCCGCCGTTGCCCCGGCCGGGCCGGTTCGTCGAGCTCGGCCGGACGATCCGGCAGCTGGTGGAGTCATGGCCGATCGACGCGCGGGTCGCGATCATCGGCACCGGGCACCTGTCGCTGGAGCTCGGCGGCCCGCGGCAGTTCGGCGAGCACGGTCCGGATCCGGAGTTCGACCGCAAAGCCGTCGATTGGATCGCGAGCGGCGACGTCGACGGCTGCCTGGCCGAGGTGACGCTGGACAGCCTGCATCTGCCGGGCAACGCGACCCACGGCTTCATGGACTTCATGCTGATGATGGGCGCGGCCGGCGCGGGTGCGAAGGCGGATCACGTCGACTCGCTCGACCTCTTCCACACCATGGAGGCCTACTTCACCTGGTACCCGAACGGAGTGCCGGCATGAGCAAATACCTGCTGGACAAGTTCCTCTTCACTGTCGACCGGGATCCGGTGCTGGTCGAGCGGTATCGCGAGGATCCCGCCGGGACGGTGAGCTGGTGGGAGGCGGAGCTGGCGAACACGATCCTCAACTGCACGACCGACGAGAAGTCGACCTGGCTTGCGTTCACCGACGAGGAGCGCAAAGCCCTGCGCGAGCACGATCATGTCGCGCTGTTCGGGCTCGGCGCACACCCGTTCCTCACGCTCACGTTGTTCATCGCGATGTTCGAGCGGGACCACGGGCCGCTCGAGTATCAGAAGGCCTACGGCCGGGCGTTGCAGCACCTCACGCTGCCCTATCCAGACGTCACCACCTAGGAGTTCGCGTGCGAGCCGCAGTCCTGCACACCCACGGCCAACCGCCGTCCCACGCCGACCACCCGGACCCGGTGTCGTCCGACGGGTACTCCGTCGTCCGCGTCACCGCGGCACCCGTCGTACCGCTCGACCTGCTGTGTGCGTCCGGTACGTCGTACTTCGGCCAGCCGGCGGTGCCGTATGTGCCCGGGGTGCAGGGGGTCGGTGTGGTCGAGCAGTCCGAGGTGGTGCCGCCCGGGACGAGGGTGTTCTTCGCGACCTCGGCCGGGATGGCCGCGGGTGACGGCAGTTTCGCCGAGCGATGCGCCGTACCGGATGTCGATCTCGTGGTGCTGGACACGGCGGTCCCGGACACAGAGGTCGCCGCACTCGGGCTGTCCGGGGTGGCGGCCTGGATGGCACTCACGTGGCGGGCTCAGTTCAAGCCGGGGGAGCAGGTGCTCGTGCTCGGTGGCGGCGGGGCGGTCGGCCAGGTCGCGATCGGCGCGGCCCGGCTCCTCGGCGCCGACGGTGTGGTCGCCGTCTGCCGGTCGGACGCCGCACGCGACCGGGCCCTGGCCGCCGGCGCGGACGAAGTAGTTGCCTCAGGCCCCGACGTGGACGCCCTCACCGCCCGGCTGAGAGAAGCGACCGATGGTGCGGTCGACGTCGTCATCGACCCTGTCTTCGGCATCCCCGCCACCGCGGCCTCGCGGGTGCTCGCCCCGTACGGCCGCCTGGTCAACCTCGGCGGTTCGTCCGGTGACGAGGCGGTGTTCTCATCGTCGGTCCTCCGCAGCCGTACGGCGAGTGTCCTCGGCTACACGAACAACGCCATCACCCCGGAGCAACGCCGCGATGCGCTGACCGCCGTACTGCAACACGCCGCCAACGGAGCCGTCGCTGTCACGCACGAGACCGTCTCGCTCGCCGACATCGCCACCGCCTGGGATCGCCAATCCACCGGCAGCACCGACGGCCGCCTCGTCGTCACCATCTAGCCGAGAGCCGTGACGGCGTCGACGATCCTGGTCCAGAAGGCTTCGCGATCCAGCTCGACGGCGACCTGCGCGTTGGGCGTGCGGCCGGTGTAGTGGAAGAGGTCGACCGCGGTCGCACCGGCCGTCCACTCGCCCTTCGTCTCGACGACGACATTCGCCTCGACGCAGCGCACGATCGCCGGATCGATGACCCGGGCGACGGCGACCGGATCGTGCAACGGCGGCGCCTCGAACCCCCAGAGCTGCCGGTACGTCGAGGCGAAGAACGTCATCCACTCGACGCAGATCCGGGCCAACGACGTTCCGATCCGCTCGAAGCGCGCCAGTACGTCGTCCGTCACCAAAGCCTGATGCGTGACGTTGAGACCGCACATGGTGAACGGGACACCTGACCGGGCCACCTGGTCCGCCGCCTCGGGGTCGACGTATGCGTTGGCTTCCGCGAGCGGCGCGATGTTGCCGCGGTCCGTCGAGCCGCCCATCCACACGATCTCGGCGATCTTCGGGATCAGCGCAGGCTCTGACGAGAGCAGCCGGGCGACGTTCGTGAGCGCTCCCGTCGCCACGATGGTGACCGGCGTGGAGTGCTTCCGGAGTACGTCGATCAACACATCGTGGGCAGGTGACGGCGACTCGGGCACGGTCGGCTCGGTGTCGAAGAGCGGTCCGTCCAGACCGGTCTGCCCGTGGACATCGTCGGCGATGCGCAACCGTCGTACCAGCGGCCGGTCGGCACCACGGGCGACCGGGACGTCCGTCACGCCGGCCAGGGACAGCACCCGGCGAGCGTTGACCGTGCACTTGTCGACTGTCTGATTGCCCGCGACCGTCGTCACCGCGAGCAACTCGACCGCGGGATCGGCTACCGCCAGCAGCAGCGCCATCGCGTCGTCGTGTCCCGGATCGCAGTCGAGCACCAGGGGGATCGCCATGCCAGATCGTACCGGCGCCGACCGGTCGCCGGAGTGGCGTTGGTGCTCGGCAAACCCGCCGCCGGCGACCTATGTTGGGCTGAGGCCGCGTGTCCAGGGCGCGGGCAGGTCACCAGCGGAGCCCAGCATGAGTGAGAAGGATCAGCCGCCGCAGGAGAAGTCCACGCCTGATCAGGGGGACCGGGACAACGGATCGCAGCGGCATCCCCACAAGCCGTGGCGGACCGAGGGGCTGCCCACCGCCCAGGGTAACGGGGACAAGCCGCGGCGACCGCGGTGGTGGCGGTGGGCGGCCTGGATCGTCGGTGGGTATCTGGTGCTGTTCCTGATCACCACGATGCAGGACCAGATGTCCGGCGGGGAACAGACCATCGCGTACACCGACTTCTCGGCGCAGGTGCAGAAGCAGAACGTCGCCGAGGTGTTCTCGCGCGGTGACACCATCGAGGGCCGGCTGAAGGCGGCCGCCCCGATCCCGGGCAAGACCGACTCGACGTACACGAAGTTCACCACCGAGCGGCCGACGTTCGCGAACGACGACCTGTTCGGGGCGCTGCAGAAGAGCGGCGCGACGGTCCGGGCGACGCCGGTGGTCCAGCAGCGCGGCGTGCTGTGGAACCTGCTCATCTCGCTCGGCCCGTTCCTGCTGATCGCCGTGTTCTACTTCTGGTTGTTCCGGCGTAGCCGTGCCGCCGGCGGCGGGTTGGGCGGCCTGCTCGGCGGCGGCCAGCAGAAGAAGCCGGTCGACCCCACCAGCGTGCGGGTCACCTTCGCCGATGTCGCCGGCATCGACGAGGTCGAAGACGAGATCACCGAGGTCGTCGACTATCTGAAGGATCCCGACAAGTACCGCCGGCTCGGCGCCCGCGCGCCGAAGGGCGTGCTGCTCCAGGGTGCACCCGGAACCGGCAAGACCCTGCTGGCCCGCGCGACCGCGGGGGAGGCCGGCGTGCCGTTCTTCTCGGCCAGCGCCTCGGAGTTCATCGAGGTGGTCGTCGGCGTGGGGGCGAGCCGGGTCCGCGACCTGTTCGGTGAGGCGCGCAAGGTCGCGCCGGCGATCATCTTCATCGACGAGATCGACACCATCGGACGGGCCCGCGGCGCTGCCCGGTCGATCGGTGGTCACGACGAGGGCGAGCAGACGCTGAACCAGATCCTGACCGAGATGGACGGCTTCTCCGGCACCGAGGGTGTCGTCACGCTCGCGGCGACGAACCGCGCCGATGTCCTCGATCCGGCCCTGCTCCGGCCCGGACGGTTCGACCGTACGATCACCGTGCACGCGCCGGACCAGAAGGGGCGCGAGGCGATCCTGAAGGTGCACGCGCGCGGGAAGCCACTCGGACCGGACGTCGACCTCGGTGCCATGGCCCGGTCCACACCCGGGATGACCGGTGCCGATCTCGCCAACCTGCTGAACGAGGCCGCCCTGGCCGCGGCCCGCCAAGGGCAGTCCGAGATCGACCAGCGCGATCTGACCGACGCGCTGGAGAAGATCCAGCTCGGTACGGCGCGCAACGTGGTCATGCCGGAGGAGGAGCGGCGGCGTACGGCGTACCACGAAGGAGGTCACGCGCTGCTCGGGATGATCCAGGTCGGCGCGGATCCGGTCCGGAAGGTGTCGATCATCCCGCGTGGCCGGGCACTGGGTGTCACGCTGTCCACGCCGGAGATGGATCGCTACGGGTACGACACGGATTACCTCCGCGGTCGCATCATCGGAGCGCTCGGGGGCATGGCCGCCGAGCAGGAGGTCCTCGGCGTGGTCACTACCGGCGCCGAGAGCGACCTGGAGAGCGCGACCCGGATCGCCCGCTCGATGGTCGGCCGCTGGGGCATGTCGGAAGCCGTCGGCCCGGTCTCCGTCCTGCCCTCCGAGGGTGACCCCCGGATGGCCGGTGCCTCCGACGAGCTGCTCAACACCGTCGACGAGGAGGTACGCCGCCTGATCGACCAGTGCTACCAGGAGGCTAGACGCCTCCTCCGCGAGAACCGCACCCGCCTCGACTCGATCGCCGAGCAACTCCTCAAGCACGAGACCCTCGACGAGGCCGACGCGTACGCGGCCGCCGGCATCCCCCACGACGCCCGCACCTGACGGGTGTGTGCGGCCGACACAGTCGCCGGCCGGAAGCTCGGGTCACCGTGCGGTGGCAGTCAGCACCGAACCCGCCAGCCATCGGCAGGCGACGAGCGCCAGTTCGAGTTCCAGGCGCTCGTCGTCCAACGATCGGCCCCGTTCCTCCAGTGCTTTGTCGACCCGGTACTTCACGGTGTTCTTGTGCAGATGGATCCGCTCCGCGGTGGCCAGATAACTGCCCTTCTCGGCCAGGGCGGCGAGAACATCTATCCCAAGGAGATCGAGACCGTCCTGCACGGCCACAGCGCGGTCCTCGAGGCCGCCGTCGTGGGCGCGCCACATCCGGTGTACGGCGAAGTCCCGGTCGCCTTGGTCGCGCCGTACCCGGACCGGATCATCGAGGTGGACGAACTGCTCGAGCTGTGCCGGACGAAGCTCACCAAGATCAAGGTCCCGGTCGCGATCCACATGGTCGAGGCGATCCCGAAGAACCCGGTCGGCAAACCCGACAAACCCGCCATCCGCAAATCCCACCACCACTGAAGGAGCGTCACGATGGGATTCAGCAAACCCTCGGTTCCCCCGGTGGAACCGGACAAGGTCTACGACCTGCCGTACCTGGAGCGGATCAGGATCCTGTCCCGCTACTGGGCCGAGAACGGCTTCGGCTCACCGACGATCTTCCATGTCATCTACATCGTCAAGCTGGTGTTCTTCTACATCGCCGGCGGCTACCTGGTCGGCACCCTCACCTCGGGCTTCAACCCGTTCCACCCGGGCGAGTTCTGGACCGAGCCGGTGCTCTACCAGAAGTTCATCCTGTGGACGGTACTGCTCGAGGCGCTCGGCGTGGCTGGGTCCTGGGGTCCGCTGGCCGGGCACTTCAAACCGTTCACCGGCGGGTGGCGCACGTACGGCCGGGTGGACACGATCCGCGAACCACCATGGCCCGGCAAGGTGCCGCTGACCGACGGGGACCGCCGTACGCCGGTGGACGTCGGCCTGTACCTCGCGATCATCGTCACGCTGGCGCTGTCATTGGTCCTGCCAACGGTCGACGACGCCGGGCTGACCGCGCACGGTTTCACCGGCGGCCGGGTGTCCCCGGTGCTGATGGTGATCCTCGGCGTACTGCTGATCGGGCTCGGCCTGCGGGACAAGGTGTTCTTCCTGCAGGCCCGCGGCGAGCAGTACCTGCCCGCGATCGTGTTCTTCGCCCTGTACGGCGCCGTCGACATGATCGTCGCGCTCAAGCTGCTGATCGTCGTGGTGTGGGTCGGGGCGGGCTTCTCGAAGTTCGGCAAGCACTTCGGCATGGTCGTGCCGCCGATGGTCAGCAACACGCCGTGGGTCCCGTTGAAGGCGATGAAGCGGATCAACTACCGGAAGTTCCCCGAGGATCTGCGGCCGTCCCACGCCGGCAACCTGCTCGCCCATGTCGGCGGCACCCTGGTCGAGATCGTCACTCCCCTGGTGCTGCTGTTCTCGACCAACAAGACCGTGACGATCGTGGCCGCCGTACTGATGATCTGCTTCCACCTGTTCATCACGTCGACGTTCCCCCTGGCCGTGCCGCTCGAGTGGAACGTGCTGTTCGCCTTCGCGGCCGGGTTCCTGTTCCTCGGCAATCCCAACTGGGACGGGTTCGGTCTGGGGGACATGACACCGTGGTTGCTCGTGGTGACCGCGGCCGGCCTGCTGTTCTTCCCGGTGCTGGGCAACCTCCGGCCGGACCTGGTGTCGTTCCTGCCGTCGATGCGCCAGTACGCCGGCAACTGGGCGTCCGCGACCTGGGCGTTCGCGCCTGGTGCCGAGCAGCGGCTGAACGAGCGGCTGGTGAAGCCGGCGCCGATGGTGATCGACCAGGCCACCGAACTGCTCGGCAGCCGCGACGCCGCCGAGGTCGCGCTCTACCAGGTGATGGGCTGGCGGGCGCTGCACAGTCAGGGCCGGGCGCTGAACTCGATCCTGGTCGACCAGCTCGGCGACGACCTCGATCACTACGCGATCCGCGAAGCTGAGTTCATGACGAACTGCATCGTCGGCTTCAACTTCGGCGACGGCCACCTGCACGACCACAGGTTCATCGCCTCGATCCAGAAGCGCTGCGGCTTCGAGCCGGGTGAGTTCATCGTCGCGTGGATCGAGTCGCAGCCGGTGCACAAGAACTTCCAGCGGTACGTCGTGATCGACGCGGCGCTCGGGATCGTCGAGCGCGGGACCTATCAGGTGGCCGACGCCGTCGCCGAGCAGCCGTGGCTGCCGAACGGACCGATCCCGCTGACGGTCGAGTGGCGCCTGGCCGGCTACCAGCGCGTTCGCTACCCGCGGCCAGCTGCGGTAGACAAGACGGTAGCGATGCCTCCGCCTGCGACGGTCGAGTCGGCGCCGGACGGCTCGGGAGGTGGTGGATCATGACCAGGGCAATCGTCGTCGGGAGCGGGCCGAACGGACTGGCCTCCGCGGTCACTCTCGCCAAGGCCGGGGTGGACGTCGAAGTGCTCGAAGCCGCCGACCGCCCCGGCGGCGGCACCCGCAGCAGCGAGCTCACGCTGCCCGGCCTGATCCACGACGAGTGCTCAGGGTTCCATCCGTTGGCCGTCGACACTGCGTTCTCCCGGTCTGTGGACCTGGCTCGGTTCGGTCTGACCTGGCGGTGGCCGGAGGTCCAGTACGCGCATCCGCTCGACGGCGGGCGCGGTGCCGCGGTCCTGCGATCGGTCGACGAGACCGCTGCGTCACTCGGCCGCGACGGTCGCCGGTGGCGGCAGGTGTTCGGTCCGCTGACGGAGCAGTTCGACCGGATCACGTCGGACTTCCTGCGGCCCGTCGTACGCGTGCCGTCGCATCCGGTCGCGATGACGCGGTTCGGTGCCCTGTCCGCACTACCGGCCTCGGTGCTCGCCAAGGGCTGGTCGACGGAAGAGGCGCGGTCGCTCTTCGGCGGTGTGGCGGCGCACGCGGTGCGACCGCTGTCGGCGCCCTTCTCGGCGGCGATCGGCGTGGCTCTCGGTATGGCGGCGCACGCCTTCGGATGGCCCGTGGCAGAAGGCGGATCGGCGGCGATCAACCGGGCGATGATCGCCGCCCTCGAGGAGCACGGCGGCAAGGTCGAGACGAACGTGCTCGTCGAATCACTCGAGCAGGTCGGCGATGCTGATCTCGTTCTACTGGATCTCGCACCGAGTGCGGCCGCGTGGATCGTGGGGGAGGCGATGCCGGCCAGGATCCGGCGGGCCTTGCTCCGGTACCGGCATGGACCGGGGGTCTTCAAGGTCGACTTCGCTATCTCCGGTGAGGTGCCGTGGACGCACGAGGCGTCGCGGCGGGCCGGGACCGTGCACGTGGTTGGGGACTACGCGGAGCTGGCGCGGGTCGAACAGGACGTGGTGTCGGGCCGGATGCCGGACCGGCCGTACGTTCTGGTCGGGCAGCAGTATCTGGCCGACCCGTCTCGTGCCGAGGGCTCCGTGCGGCCGCTGTACACCTATGCGCACGTGCCCAGCGGCTACGACGGTGACGCGACGCTGCTGATCGAGTCGCAGATCGAACGGTTCGCTCCCGGCTTCCGCGACCTGATCGTGGCTCGGACCGTCCAGACGACGGCGCAGTTGGAGGAACGCAACGCGAACTACCTCGGCGGTGATGTGATCACCGGTGCCAACACTGCGCGCCAACTGATCTTCCGGCCGCGTGTCACGCTGAATCCGTACGGCCTCGGCGTACCTGGTGTGTTCCTGTGCTCGGCGGCGACACCGCCTGGCGCGGGTGCGCACGGGATGTGTGGCTACAACGCCGCCCGCGCCGCACTGGCGAGCCTGCCATGACCGCCCTCGCGAACGGTTGCCCGCAGCAACTGGCCGATACGCTGCCGGCCGGCGGAAGCTTCCTGGCCGTCATCGCCGAGGAGCCTGTCGCCGTGCCGCGGGTCGAGGAAGACCCCCGGGCGGTCGCCGAACTCCTCCTCGCCCTGGAAGCTCACCGCCACTCGGCCGCCTGACGATCGCCAACAGCACCTTCGCCCCCCTCGGGTACCGTGGTCGTGGCAGGGAGCAGAGAAGGGGCGTGGGCGTGACGACGAAGGTAGAAGGGTTCGATCGACTGCTCGAACCGTTCCGTCCGGAGTTGCTGGCGTACTGCTACCGGATGCTCGGCTCGTCTCACGACGCCGAGGACTTGGTCCAGCAAACGTACCTGAGGGCGTGGCGGGCGCGGGAGCAGTACGACGAGACGCGCAGCTCACTGCGCACCTGGCTCTACCGGATCGCGTCGAACGCCTGCCTGACCGCCTTGGAGGTCCGCGGCCGCCGACCGCTGCCGTCGGGTCTGGTGGACGCGTCGGACCCTCTCGGTCCGCTCGTGCCGGGAGAGAACGTCGCCTGGCTCCAGCCCCTGCCGGACTCGTTGCTCGACGCGGGCGATCCGGCCACGACCGTGATCGACCGCAGCAGCCTGCGCTTGGCGTTCGTCGCCGCCCTGCAGCACCTGTCGGCGCGTCAGCGTGGTGCGCTGATCCTGCGTGACGTGCTCAGCTTCTCCGCGGCCGAGGCAGCGGACATCCTGGGCACTACGGTCGTATCGGTGAACAGTTCCCTGCAGCGGGCGCGTACCCGTGTGAAGGAAGTCGGGGTCCGGCAGGAACGTCTCAGCGAGCCGTCCGCAGCCGAGCAGCGCGCTTGGGTCGATCGCTACATGAAGGCGTTCGAGCACGCCGATGTCGAGGGTCTCAAGCGGCTGCTCACCGAGGACGTGCTCATGGAGATGCCGCCGATGCTCAACTGGTTCGTTGGCCCCGGCAACTACGGCCTGTTCATGGAGTGGGTCTTCGAGAAGGCCGGAACGGACTGGCGCCTGAAGGCGGTCGCGGCCAACGGCCAGCCCGGGTTCGCCGCCTACCGGCGCGTCGGTGGCGGATTCGAGCTGCACACGCTCCAGATCTTCACTGTCACCGCCGCGGGCATCAGCCGGAATTCGGTGTTCCAGGATTCCGAGGTCTTCGCGTCTTTCGGTCTGGCGGCCGAGCTCGACGCCCAGGGAGCCTGACCAGCCACACACGACAAGCCACCGGGCAACACCTTCTTGCCGCAGGCGCGATGAGTTCCGACCTTGCCGCCGGTATGTATTGGCGAGTTCGCCGGACTACCCCGGGCGAGCCGATCACAAGGGAGAACCCGATGTCAGACAGTCGTGCAGAAGACGAGGCCGCCATCCAGGCCGTCTTGGTCGATTCCTACCGGGCCTGGGAGGCCGGCGACGCCGGCGGCATGGTCGCCGACTACACCGCGGACGCGACCGCCATCATGACCGGCTCGCTCCGCGACAGCCGTGACGCGGTCCGCGAGAGCATGGCCCTGGCTTTCGATGGGCCGCTCAAGGGCAGCTCGACATACAACAAGCAGCTCAGCCTCCGCTTCGTTGGCAGGGATGCCGCGATCGTCGTCAGCGAATCCGGCATCCTGTTCGCCGGCGAGACGGAGGTTGCGGACACGGGCAAGGTGAACGCGACCTGGGTTTTCGAGAAGCGGGACGGCCGGTGGCTGATCGCCGCCTATCACAACAGCCCGGTGGTGGACCCGGAACCAGGCTCCGGGTCCACCGTTCGGACTTTGGACTCCTATCAGCCGACGGCCACTCTCTGACCCAGGTCGTTGAAGCCGGTGCTCGGTTGCCAGGTTCCGTCGTTCGCGAGACGGATCGAGTACTCGGAGCGGGTGGACAGCAGCGGGTCCGGCAGGTTGAGGGACAAGCGATACTTTCCGGGGATCGGCGGTGCGGCGACCTTCCAGTTGAGGTTGGTCGTCGTACCGGCGCCCCAGCGGCGTGGGTCGGCCGGGACGTTGACCTTGAAGGTGTGCTTGTCGTTCTGGAAGACCAGCTGCACCTGGCGCGGGTTGTACGGCGCGGCCCAGCCGTCGTTGCGGACCTGGAGGTTGACCCGGACATCACCGCGCGGCCGCGCCTTGTTCGTGACCGTGCTCTGGGTGAGTGCGAACCGGTAGCCGAGCTTCTGCTTGACCGTCGTGAGGTTGTCGCCCCAGGTGTCCAGCACGTCCTGGTTGTACTCGATGTTCAGGAAGGAGAAGTGCAGTCGCGCCATCTCGGCCGACGCCGACTCCCAGTCCGACCGCGGTGAGTTCACCGCGCAGGTCTCGCCGCCCTCGGGCACGTAGTTGGTGTCCTGGGCAACGAAATCCTTGTCGAGCTCGATCGGGTCGCTGAGGTAGGTGCCGAAGTCGTCCGGGCTGGCCAGGAAGCAGTCGTTGTGATGACCGACCCGGGCCAGCGGCGAACCGTTGTACGCCTGCGCCGCGGTCAGGGCGCCCGCGGTCCCGGTCGGCACCCCGAGCATGCGCTGCTTCATGTACGGCGTCCGCACCTGGATCATCCGGTCCTTCGGCAGCGCCTTCAGCTCGGCCATGACGACGGCCTTGCGGTCGGCCCAGTTCTGGTCGGTGACCACGCTCGGGTCCTGCGGATCGGAGAAGTAGTCGGTGTAGTAGCCCTCACCCCACAACCCGACGAACCCGGCCTGGACGACCGCGATCACGTCGGAGTTCTCGCGCAGGATCGGGGTGAGCTGCTGGATCTGCTTGACCACGCGCGCCACCGGTGCGTCGCCGTACGGCGTGGGCGGCGGCCAGCCGTCGCCGGGTAGTGCGTAGGCGAAGCGGACGATCATCTTGACGCCGGCGGCGCGGGCGGTGCGGAAGTCGGCCTGCATCAGGTCGAGGTAGTGCTTGTCGATCACATCCTGCTTGGAGAACTTCTCCAGGTAGAACAGCCGCAGGATCTGGGTGATGTTCTCCTGGGTGCGGAAGTTGCGCAGGGTGGTGAGGTCGAGTGGCACATAGCCGGTGCCGTCGGCCCGGTAGTGCGTCTCGGTGTGGTGGTAGAAACCGCGCTCCGGGTTGGCGATCACCTCGTCGGTCGACGCGTAGGTGCGGGTGGTCGTCGGCGGGTCGTTGTGGGCCATGGCTGCCTGGGTCGGCAGTAGCAGCCCGATCGCCGCGACGGCTGTGACAAGCCTTCTCATCAAGAACTCCCTAGCTGACGGTGAGGGTGTGCAGGAGCGAGTTCATCCCGGTCGCCGCGTCCCAGGTGCCCTGGTTGGCGAGGCGGATCGAGTACTCGGGGCGAGTGGACAACAAGGGATCCGGCAGGTTCACCAGCAGGGTGTACGAACCTGCCGGAAGCGTGGTGGGCAGCGTGAGAGTCTGCGACACGGTGGTCGACGCGCCCGCTGTCCAACGGCGCGGGTCGGAGCTCATCGCGAGCTTGTAGGTGACCCCGCTCGACGTGTTCCGCAGTACCAGTTCGAGGTTGCGTGGGTTGAACGGCGTCGCGTAGCCGTCGTTGTGGACGGTGAAGGACACCGGCAGGCTGCCGCCGGGTGAGGCGGTCGCCGGATACGTGCCGGACTCCAGGCGGAAGCGGTACCCGAGGTTCTTGGTGACGTCGGCCAGGCAGCCACCCGTGTTCCACGAGTTCAGCACGGTGGGCTCGTAGTCGGTGTTCAGGAAGGACCAGTGGAACATCGCGAGTTCACTGGTGGCCGTCGGGCAGCTGGACCGCGGTGGGTTGGAGCCACACGTCTCGCCGCCCATCGCGACGTACGACGTGTCGGACTGAAGGTACGGGTATTCGACCGCGGTGTTCTCGTAGGTGCCGAAGTCGTCCGGGCTGGCCAGGAAGCAGTCGTTGTGGTGACCGAGCCTGGACAGCGCCGAGCCGTTGTATGCCGCGGCTGACTGGACCGGTGTGGTCGAGTACATGGTCCGCTTGAACTTCGGCGTCCGCAGCTGCACCATCCGGGTCGACGGCACGACACTGAGCAGCTTGTCGGTCACCGCCTTGCGGTTGGCCCAGTCGGTCGTGGTGATCGTGCCCGCGTAGCCGAAGTTCTGCGTGTAGTACCACTCACCCCAGGCGCCGATCAGCCCCGCCTGCACGACCGCGATCACGTCCTTGCCAGCGTTGAGGTACGGCGCCAGTTGGTCGAGGTGGGCCAGGATCCGGTCCTTGGTCGTGTCGTCTCCGGCGGTCGACGTGGTGTAGGCGAAGCGCAGGACCATCTTGAGACCGGCCGCGCGGACGGTGTCGATCTGCTGCTGCAACTGGTCGAGCGCCGCCTGCGCGATCGGGCCGTTCTTGTACTCGGCCAGATAGAAGACGCACATCACCAGCGAGATGCCCTGGCTGGTGCGGTAGCTCTGCAGAGTCGTCTGCGAGAAGTCGGCCTTGTCGCAGTCGCCGGTGTGGTGGTAGAAGCCGCGCTCGGGGTTGGCGAAGTTGTCCGTGGCCGCGGTGTACGTCACGGTGCCGCCGGATCCGCCGCCGCTGTAGACGTGGGTGTACTTGCTCGAGGACTCCAGCGGGGCCTCCACCTGGAAGATCAGGTCGGCGTCGTTGGGGGAGGCGCTCTCGCCGAGGTCGGCGCGATTCACGGTCCACTGCGCGACTCCGCCCGTACCGGAGAAGGTGACCGTGCGGACCAACGTCCAGCTCCAGCCGCTGCCGGCGTGCTGGTAGAGGCTGCCGTTCTCCAGCAGGTAGTCGGCGCCAGTGCCGCCCTGCACGAAGCCCGTGCCGGCGTTCCGGTCGGTGTCGACGTAGACCCGCAGGTACTGCGGGGATCCGGTGTAGGTGAAGCGATACGTGACGGTGGTCGGGGTGTTGGTCGCCGACGTACCGCTGATGGTGGCGCTGGCGGGGGACACGACCAGCAGCGCCGCGGCGAATCCGCAGGTGACGATGCCGATCAGCAGCCGGAGGAAATGCGGTCCTGGACGCACGGTGGCTCCTATCGCATGGGCGGGGCGATAGGAATAATCATGGAGTCCAGGAAAATTATGTCAAGGTCTCAGGCCGTTGTAGACGGCGGACTCCACCTGCTCGAGGGCCAGCCGGACCGCGCCGAGCGCGACCCCTTCGTCGGCGAAGGCGGAGATCCGGATCTCGGGTGTGCGCAGGCACCAGCGGTCCAGTTCGCGACGCAGCGGCTCGACCATCACGTCCGCCGACCGCGAGAATCCGCCACCGATCACCACCAGTTCGGGATCGAGCGTCAGGACCAGCGCCGAGGCGCCGACGGCGAGGTCGCGGACATATCCGCGAACCGCCCGGACGGCCTCGCGATCGCCGCCGCGCGCAGCGAAGAAGACGCTTTCGAACTCGTCCGACACGTCCGGACGTCCGTTTCGCGCAAGCCAGTTGTGCAGATGCTCCGGTGCCCGGAGCCAACCGGCGGCGGGCAGGGCGCCGATCTCACCGGACCAGTTGGCGAACCCACGATGCAGTTTTCCGTCGATGATCAAGCCGGCGCCGGTGCGCAGTCCGGCCAGCAGGAACACCACGTCCTTCGCGTACCGGGCGACGCCGCGCCACGTCTCGGCCAGCGCGGCGAGCTTGCAGTCGTTCTCCACCCGGACCGGTCCGGAGACAAGCCGGCGTACGTGCCCCGCGAGGTCGACACCGGTCCACTCGGGCAGTGAGTCGGACAGCAGCACCTTGCCGGTGCCGTCGACCAGACCGGTGGTTGCGACTCCGGTGGACCAGATCTGCCCCGGCTGGACACCGGCGATCGCCTTGGAGACGCATTTGTCCAGTACCGCAAGCCGTTCCCGGCGTCCGAGCCCGGGATCGACCGCGATCCGGGCCTGGCTGAGCACCTCGCCGTCGAGATCGGTGACCAGGGCAAGCACCTTGTGCCCGCCGATGTCCACGCCCAGCAGCCGGCCGGCCCCGGAGTTGAACCGGTACCGCCTGGCCGGCCTTCCGACCGAGCCGAGCGCGGGCGCCACCTCGGTCAGCCAGCCCCGTCCGAGCAGGTCCCGGGCGACGTCCTCGGTCGAGGCCCGCGACAGCCTGGTCCGCTTCGACAACTCCGTGAGAGTGAGCGGCTGGTCGCCGCGCAGTTCCCGCAGCACGGCGGCCGCGTTGAGCTGCCGCAACCGGGACAGGTCCCCGCCGGCGGGCTCCTCGCTCATCGTGGCTCCTCGGATAATGCTGGACTCCTGAATAACTATAAGCATTCGTTCTGCGCACGGATCTCACCGTGCGAACGGGCGCGCCGACCCCTCCTCTTCCGCGATGACAACGTTGTACGGTGGTCCGGCGGTCGATCCGAAACGTTCCCTTTGAGGAGGACCATGGTGTCCAAACCGCTCAAGATCGCGACCCTGAGTTTCTGGCACGTGCACGCGGGCGACTACTCCAGGCAGGCGCAGCACCATCCGGGTACGGACCTGGTGGCCGTATGGGACGACGACGCCGAGCGCGGCCAGGACGCGGCCGACCAGTTCGGTGTGGAGTTCACCGGCGACCTCGATGCGCTGCTCGCCCGTGACGACCTCGACGGTGTCGCGATCACCACTCCGACCAACGAGCATCGCGACGTGATGCTGAAGGTGGCCCGGGCCGGGAAGCACATCTTCACCGAGAAGGTGCTCGCACCTACCGTGGCCGAGGCCGAGGAGATCATCGCGGCGACCGATGCCGCCGGCGTGAAGCTGATCGTCTCGCTGCCGCGGCTCTACCACGGCTACACCCAGGCGATCACGGAGGTGATCGACAGCGGGCAGCTGGGGACGCTGACCTACGGCCGGGTCCGGCTCTCGCATGACGGCGCGATTCCGCGCGACGGTGTCGCCGGCTGGTTGCCGCAGCGGTTCTTCGAGCCGAAGACCGCGATCGGCGGCGCGCTGACCGACCTCGGCTGTCACCCGGTGTACCTGACCCAGCTGTTCCTCGGCGCACAGCCGGACACGGTCAGTGCGACGTACCGGTCGATCGCTGAACGCGGCCTGGAAGACAACGCTGTCGTGGTCGTCGGGTACGCCGACCAGAAGATCGGTGTGATCGAGGCAGGGTTCGCCAGCCGGAACCCGTTCACGATCGAGCTCTTCGGGACCGAGGGCACGCTCACCTACACCGACGACGGCAATGTCCTGACGGTGAACGGCGAGCAGGTGCCGGTGCCTGAACACGGCCAGGACGCGTTCGCGCAGTGGGTCGACCACATCAACAACGGCACCCGCGCGGACGAGAACATCGAACGCACGCTCGACCTGACCAGGTTGGTCGTGGCCGCGAACGAGGCCGCTCACCAGGGCACGTCCATCGCCTACAGCTGAGGAGACTCTGATGATCAAGGTTGGGCTCATCGGCGGCGGCGGGATCGCGTCCGCCCACATCAAGGGGTACCGAGCGCACGCCGGCAAGATCGGCATCACCGCCGTCGCGGACGCAGTCGAGCAGACCGCTGCTGCTCGCGGCGAGGAGTTGGGCGCGACGCCGTACACGGACTATCGGCAAATGCTGGCGACCGAGGAACTGGACGCGGTCGACATCTGCTTGCCACATCACCTGCACAAGGATGCGATCGTGGCCGCGGCCGAGGCAGGCAGGCACATCCTGTGTGAGAAGCCGCTCTGCCTCAGCGCGGAGGAAGCCGCGGACGTGCGTAAGGCGGTCACCAAAGCCGGCGTCACGCTGATGTGCGCGCACAACCAGCTGTTCATGCCGACCGTCGCCAAGGCGAAGGAGTTGCTGGACGCCGGGACCATCGGCACGGTCTACGAGGTGCGGACCACCGACAGCTTCTTCAACAACTTCGACCCGAGCTCGATGGGCTGGCGGGCGAGCGCCAAGACAAGTGGTGGTGGCGAGCTCATCGACACCGGGTACCACCCCACCTATCTGATGCTGCACCTCGCCGGCGGGCTGCCGGTCGAAGCCACCGCGATGCTCTCCACGCACCGGCTGAAGTTCATGGAGGGCGAGGACTCCGCGCAGGTCCTGATCAGGTTCGACAACGGTGTCGTCGGACAGATGGTGACCAGCTGGGCCTATCAGCCGGCTGCCTCGACCGAGCGGTTCTCGGCGGTCGGGGAGCTCGGCTCACTGACCAGCGACGGTACGACGCTGTCGTACCGGCTCCGGTCAGGCGAAAGCAAGACGTTCGAGCTGGAGCCGGTCGACACCTTCGTCGCCGAGATCGGGCACTTCGCGGACTCGCTGCTCGGCAAGACCCGTCCGATCCACACCGAGGACGAGGGCATCGCCGTACTCGGGATCCTCCTGGCTGCCTACGAGGGATCGCGCACCAAGACGATCGCCCCGGTGCTGAAGGTCTAGGCAGTCCTGAAGTAGAAGTCCTCGGCCAGTTCCTCGAGCAGGCCCGGGTACGTCGGGTGCCAGTCGAGCAGTTCGCTGGTCCGGGCGGCGGACGTCGGGTTGTCGATGCCGGCGAACGGCGCCAGGAAGCCGATGTACTCGGGCGCCTGCGCCGCTGTGACCGAGCGGGCCGGCAGGTCGAGGCCTCGTCCGATCGCCTCGGCGATCCGGCGGACCTCGATGCCTTCGTCGGCGACGGCGTGCAGCCGGGTGCCGGCCGGAGCGGACTCGAGCGCGAGCCGGTAGAGCCGGGCGGCGTCGATGGTGTGGACCGACGGCCAGCGGTTGGTGCCGTCGCCGACGTACGCCGAGAATCCGTTCCGGCGGGCGAAGGTGATGAAGGCCGGCGCGAAGCCGTGGTGGTCGAGGGTGCTGTGGGTGATCGGTGGCAGCCGCACGACCGAGGTCCGGATGCCCTTGGCGGCCGCGTCGATGACGAAGTTCTCCGTGTCGATGCGGTAGCCGCCGGGCATCGTGTCGGCCTCGGTGCCGGGGCGGTCCAGTCCGGCGCGGCCGAGGAGCCCGGTGCCCGATGTGCCCACGAACGGCTTGTCCGTGCCGGCCAGGGCGTCGACGATCGCGCGCGCCGCGGCTAGATCGGTCTCGGCCGCGGCGGACAGATCACCGGTCATCATGGCGTCGTGCCGGAAGGCGAGGTGGATGACGCCGTCGGCGGCCTCGGCCGCGGCGCGCAGACCGTCGAGGTCGTCCAGGTCGCCGCGGACGAACTCGGCGCCCCACTCGGTGAGCCGAGCCGCGGAGGCATCGGAGCGGGCCAGGCCCACGACCGAGTGGCCGTGCTGCAGGAGTTCCGGGACAAGTGCCGACCCGACGTGGCCGGACGCTCCGGTGATGAACACGCGCATGCGATGGTTCCCTTCGGTGATGTCAGTCAGTGACATCACCATGCTACAACTTCTGATGTCAGTCAATGACATCAGCTAGGATCGGGTCCATGGGACGGTGGGAGCCAGGCGCCGCGGGCCGGCTGCGGGAGGCGGCGATGGCGTTGTACGCCGAGCGCGGCTACGACCGCACGACCGTCGCCGAGATCGCGGACCGGGCCGGGGTGACCGCGCGGACCTTCTTCCGGCATTTCGCGGACAAGCGCGAGGTGCTGTTCGCCGGCTCCGAGGAGCTCGAGCGCCACATGGTCGAGGCGTTGGTCGCCGCACCGGAGTCGGCGACCCCGATGGAGGCCGTCGCGGCCGCCGTACTGTCGTCCGCCGACTTCTTCGACGATCTCCGCCGGGACTACTCCAGCCGCCGGCAGGCCGTCATCGCCGCGACCCCCGAGCTTCGCGAGCGTGAGCTGATCAAGCTGGCCTCGCTCACCGCGGCGTTCACCGAGGCGCTGCGCGAACGGGGTGCCGGCGAGGACGTCGCGGCGTTGGCGGCCGAGACCGGTGTCGCGGTCTTCCGGGTGGCGTTCGAGCGCTGGATCGCCGAGCCGGACGGCGTCGGCCTGGCGGACGTGATCCGATCGACCCTGACCACGCTCTCCGGCCTTACCGCCTGAGGTTCTCGCTCCACGAGGCGACGCAGACCAGCAGCACGCAGGCCGCGGCCTGCAGCGCGAGGTCGGCCACCGCGCCGATCCACGGAGTCGCGAGGGGGAGCAGCAGGACGATCGCGATGCCGCCCAGGACGGTGCCCAGCTGAACCCGCGACGGTTCGGAGATGACTCGGTCCACGGCCCACAGCAGGCCGACGAAGGTGGCGATCGGAATCGCCACGGCGTAGCTCGCGGCGGTCGGTGACAGGTGCAGTTCGTGCCCCGTCTGTTCGACGCTGACCTCCAGGCCGGCCCCGAGAGCGGCCAGCGCGGCGAAGATGCCGTAGTGGCCGTAGCCCCACCGGTACGAGCGGTGCCGCCGGCTCGCCAGCCGTGGACCGGCCGGGTGCAGGAAGTACAACCACCACAGGGCGAACAGGATCACCAGTCCACAGGCCGCGACCAGGATCAGGTCGGCGCTGCCCACGGTCTCCTCGACGGCACGTCGTACGGCGTTCGACGACGCCAGGACCGCCTCGCCGAGCAGAATGATCGTGAACAGGCCGTACCGCTCGGCGATGTGGTGGGGGTGCCAGGTGGTCGACCGGGGCCGCTCGGCCCAGAGGGGAACGCAAAGCTCGAGGATCGCCAGGACGACGAACACGGCGACAAGAGCAGAGTCCGACAGTACGCCGGTGTCGGCCAGGTAGAGGCGCCCGAACCAGCCGATCTGCAGAACCCCGATCCCGAAGGCGTAGCGGAACGCCGTACGACGACGGGGCGGATCCTCGATGCCCGCCCGCAGCCATTGGGTGATCAGCCCGATCCGCATGATCAAGTAGCCGACCGTGATGAGGAGGTAGTCCGAATGATCGGCCGCCGCGGGGACGCCGGCGGCGAGGACCAGGACGCCGGCCATCTGGACCATGGTCAGCAGCCGGTAGGGGACGTCGTCCGTGTCGTACGAGGACGCGAACCAGGTGAAGTTCATCCACGCCCACCAGATCGCGAAAAACACCTGCAGGAACGGGATCAGCCCGTCGCCGGCGTGACCCTCGGCGATGGTGTGCGCGAACTGGTCGGTGGCCGCCGCGACCGCGACCACGAAGGTCAGGTCGAACAGCAGCTCGAGCTGGCTGGAGACCCGGTGCGGCTCGTCGATCGGCCGCGCGGTCATCCGGACCCGGATCCGGATCCTGGCGGGTTCGGCAGCCGGTTCGGCGGCCGGTCCGGGAGCAGGCTCGGCGTCGGGCACAGTGGTCCCCCTCGGGGTGGTTTCGGACTGTCCACTTCTCCAGACAGGACAGCGGCGCCGGTTGTGACCGGGGTCTCCACGGGTTCGCTGTCACAAGCCCGCAGTGTGCCCTGTCTTACCAGGTAACCGGCCGGCAAGGGATGCCGTCGGCAACGAAAGGGTTCTGCGATGAAGATCGTCGTGATCGGCGGCACCGGCCTGATCGGATCGAAGCTGGTGGCCAAGCTCGGGGAGCACGGCCACGAGGCGGTGCCGGCCGCGCCGAGCACCGGCGTGAACACCCTGACCGGCGAAGGCCTGGCCCAGGTGCTGGACGGCGCCGATGTCGTGATCGACGTGGCCAACTCGCCGTCGTTCGAGGAGAAGGCCGTGATGGAGTTCTTCAAGACCTCGACCGGCAACGTGCTGACGGCGGAGGCCGAGGCCGGCGTCCGGCACCACGTCGGGATCTCGATCGTCGGCACCGAGCGGCTGCCGGAGAACGGCTACTTCCGGGCCAAGATCGCCCAGGAGGAGCTGATCAAGGCCTCCGGCATCCCGTACTCGCTGGTGCACGCGACGCAGTTCATGGAGTTCGTCGCCGCGATCGCGGACGAGGGGACCTGGGACGACGGCAAGGTCCACATCGCGCCGGTCGCGTGGCAGCCGATCGCGGCCGAGGACGTGGCCGCGATCCTCGCCCGGACCGCGATCGGTGCGCCGCTGAACACCCGGATCGACATCGCCGGTCCGGACGAGTACCGGATGGACGAGTTCTTCCGCAAGGCGCTGGCCGCCCGTGGCGACGCCCGCGAGGTCGTCACCGACGAGCACGCCCGGTACTTCGGGTCGGAGCTGACCGAGCGCAGCCTCGTGCCGATCGGCGAGGCCACCCTGGGCGAGCTGCACTACGACGCGTGGTACGCGGCGCAGCCGAAATGAGCGCGGGCAAGGAGGACGACCCCGTCCTGCGCGATCTCGAGATCGAGGTCGACGCGGATCTCGAGCTGATCGCCGCCAGCGGCGTGGACGAAGCCGATCCCGGTCCGCCCGGCGGATGGCAGTTCGATCCGGAGGAGGTCCAGGAGGAGGAAGTCGAGCTGCGCAGCCTGCGCGGCGCGATCGAAGCGCTCGAGACCGATCAGGGGCGCGATCCCGGCTCCGCCATATCCTCGGGCTGACAGACGGGTGGTGCAGATGGCGGACAGCCTCGACGAGGCGGTGGCGGTCTTCAACGAGGTGCGTCCGCGCCTGATGGGGATCGCGTATCGAATGCTGGGCAGTCACAGCGAGGCCGAGGACCTGGTGCAGGAGGTCTGGCTGCGCTGGCAGGCCGCCGATCGCAGCGCGGTGGTCAGCCCGGTCGCCTATCTGTCGACCGCAGTGACCAGGCTTGCGATCAACGCGAGCCAGTCTGCGCGGGCCCGGCGCGAGACCTACATCGGCCCGTGGCTGCCCGAGCCGGTCGACACCAGTGCCGACCCTACGCTGGGTGCCGAGCGCGGGGAGGCGTTGAGCTTCGCGGTCCTGCTCGTGCTCGAACGACTCTCGCCGACCGAGCGGGCGGCGTACATCCTGCGCGAGGCGTTCGACTACCCGTACGACGAGCTCGCCGCCATCCTGCAGTCGACCGAGCCGGCGGTGCGGCAGCTCGTCAGCCGGGCCCGCAAGCGGATCCGGGCCGAACGCCGTACCGAGATCAGTGGCAGTCAGCAGCGGACGTTGCTCACGGCGTTCGTCAACGCGGCGCGGTCGGGTGACCTCGCGGCGCTCGAACGACTGCTGGCCAAGGACGCGATCAGCTACTCCGACGGCGGCGGCGCGGCGCGGGCGTCGCGCTTCCCGGTCGTCGGTGCGCCGCGGGTCGCGAAGTACCACCGGGCGTTCGCCACGCGCTTCTGGGCCGGCGTCGACGTGGAGTTCGGTACGGCGAACGGCCGGTCGATCGCGATGCTGCAACGCGATGGCCAGGTGTTCGCCGTACTCACGGTCACCGCGTCGGACGACGGGATCGACCAGGTGCTGTGGATGATGAACCCCGCGAAGCTCACCGCTGTAGCCGCCTGACCCTGTTGGAGGAGATGTGAGCTTCCGACCGAGGCGGGCTGACGAGGCGGTCGTCCATCGATTCGCGACGGCCTGCGGCGCGGGCAGCATCGGTGCGATCCGGAGCCTGCTCGCCGCGGAGGCGGTCGTGGTGAGCGACGGCGGCGGGAACGTCGCGGCCGCGCTGAGTCCGGTGCGGGGCGCCGATGCGGTCGCTCGCTGCGTCACCGAGTTGCTGAGTGCTGAGCCTGGTACGGCGCTGAGCGTCGAAGCGGTCAACGGCCAGGCCGGCGTCGTACTGCGCCGGGCCGGGCAGGTCATGGCCGTGGTGAGTCTGAACGTCAGAGGCGCGAAGGTCGCGGCGGTCTGGATCGTGCTGAACCCGGACAAGCTCCGGCACTGGGTGTGAGGTCAGCCGTCGAGGTGGGTGCGTAGCGCGTCGAGGTTGCCGTCCCAGTCGCGGGCCATCGCGGCGAGGAACTGCTGGGCGACCTGCATCGGCGCCGAGCGGAGGCGGTAGCGGACGCGGCGGCGCTCGCCGTGTTCGGCTGTCACCAGACCGGCCTCGGACAGCAGGGTGAGATGCTTCGCGATCGCCTGGCGGGTGATCGGCAGCCGCTCGGCCAGATCGGTGGCTGTGGCCGGGCCGCCGGCGGCGAGGGCCGCCAGGATGTTGCGCCGGCTCGGATCGGCGAGGGCGACGAAGACGTGTTCCGCGATCGCCTCGGCCTCGGGCGCGACCAGGCGCTCGGTGCGATCGGGAAAGCCCACGGGTCCTCCGGTGGTGACGAACATTGCAACCATGTGGTTGCTTCAAACTATAGCCTCCCTGGTCCGGGAATGCGGCCCGGGTCTCGCCGTGTTGACACGTCAACCTAGTATTTGATGTGGCGAACAGATGGGAGCAGGACATGGCCGACCTCGTGTTCGGACTCGATACCTTCGGGGACATCCCGGAAGGTGACGACGGCGCACCGGTCACGGACGCGGCGGCGATCCGGCAGGTGGTCCGGGAGGCGGTCCTCGCCGACGACCTCGGCGTCGACGCGATCGCACTCGGCGAGCACCACCGGCCGGAGTACTCGATCTCCACACCGGAGACCGTGCTGGCCGGGATCGCATCGCTCACCCAGCGGATCAAGCTCGGGTCGGGCGTGACGGTGCTGAGCTCGGACGATCCGGTCCGGGTGTTCCAGCGCTTCTCCACCGTGGACGCGCTGTCGAACGGGCGGGCCGAGGTCATCCTCGGGCGCGGCTCGTTCACCGAGTCCTTCCCGTTGTTCGGCTACGACCTGGCCGACTACGACGTCCTCTTCGAGGAGAAGCTGCAGCTGTTCTCCCGGCTGCTCGACGAGAAGCCGGTCACCTGGAGCGGCACCACCCGAGCCGCCCTCGAGAATGCCGACGTCTATCCGAAGACCGAGTCCGGTCACCTGAAGACGTGGGTCGGGGTCGGCGGATCACCGCAGTCCGTCGTGCGTACGGCGTACTACGGGCTGCCGCTGATGCTCGCGATCATCGGTGGTGCGCCGGACCGGTTCGCGCCGTACCTGGACCTCTACCGCAAGGCGGCCGAGCAGTTCGGGACGACCGCGCAGGAGATCGGGATGCACTCGCCGGGATTCATCGCCGACACCGATGAGGAGGCTCGGGAGGTGTTCTACCCGCGGTACAAGGTGATGCGGGACCGGATCGGGGCACTGCGTGGCTGGCCGCCGATCCGCCGGGAGGAGTTCGACTCGGAGGTCGAGCACGGCTCGATGTACGTCGGTTCGCCGGACACCGTGGCACGCCGGATCGCCGCGGCGGTGCAGAGTCTCGGGGTGGGTCGGTTCGACCTGATCTACTCCGCCGGACCGGTGCCGGTCAGCGCTCGGCTGAAGACGGTCGAGTTGTACGGCTCGAAGGTGATCCCGATGGTCCGCGAGATTCTGGCCGAACAGGAGAAGTGATGACGATCGCCATCCTTGGCGCCGGGAAGGTCGGCACCGTGCTCGCGCGGCTCGCGGTCGCGGCCGGCTACCGGGTGCTGATCGCGGGATCCGGCGAGGTGTCGAAGATTGCGCTGATCGTCGAGATCGTGACGCCCGGCGCGATCGCGACCACTGTGGCCGAGGCGGTCGCGGAAGCCGACGTGGTGATCCTGGCGCTGCCGCTCGGGAAGTACCGCACGATCCCGGCCGGGGCCCTGCGCGGGAAGCTCGTGATCGACGCGATGAACTACTGGTGGGAGGTCGACGGCATCCGCGACGACCTGACCGACCCCCGCACGTCGTCCAGCGAACTCGTCCAGGACTTCCTGCCGGAGTCGCGCGTGGTCAAAGCCTTCAACCACATGGGCTACCACGACCTCGAGGAAGGCGCCCGCCCCGCCGGATCGCCCGACCGCAAGGCGATCGCGATCGCCGGTGAGCCCGGTGACGCGGCCGAGGTCGCGACGATCGTCGACGCCCTCGGCTTCGACCCGGTCATCGCCGGCCCGCTCGCGGAAGGCGTCCGCCTGGAACCCCACACCGACATGTTCGGCGCCAACGTCGGAGCCGCCGAAGTCCGCACCCTGTTGGAGGGCTTCCCGGATTCACCGCGTGGCAAGGCGGTCGCGGAGGCTCGCACCACCGCCGAAACCGCAGCGTAGATCGCGCCGCTGTCAGGCGCATTCCTGCTGGCTCAGGGGCTGTCCCTGACCCTGACCGGGGACTACGCCAGCCGCCTGATCCACCTGCGCGGCGACTGGCCGTCGGCTGTGGGCTCGCTCGGCGCCCATGCCGGCGGCCACCACGCAGGCGATGCCGACGGCTTGCAGGAGGCCGGGGGACTGGCTGAGGAAGATCCAGCCGATGAGCAGGGCAAGGGCTGGTTCGAGGCTCATCAGGGTGCCGAAGACGCCGGCGTCGAGGCGGCGCAGGGCGAGGTACTCGAGGGTGAACGGCACCACCGGCAGCAGTAGCGCCAGGCCGAACCCGATGGCGACGAGCTGCCAGGTCATCACCGGAATCGTGCTCGGACCGGCGACGATGGTCGCGACGAGGGCGGCGACCGGAATGGACACGCCCATGCCCTGCAGACCGGTGACGTTGTCGCCGACATGCTGGGTGAGCAGGATGTACGCCGCCCAGCAGGCGGCCGCGCCGAGTGCGAACAGGACGCCGAGGCCGTCGACCGAACCCTGCCACGGCTGGGTCAGCAGCATGACTCCGACAAAGGCGAGCGCGGGCCAGATGAGCCGGCCGCGACTGCGCAGTACGGCGACGGTCAGCGGGCCGAGGAACTCCAGCGCGCTCGCGGTGCCGAGCGGGAGCCGTGCCACCGCGGCCATGAACAGCAGCGTCACGCCACCCGTCGCGACGCCGAGGCCGACCGCGGCCAGGAACGAGCTGCGGTCGAACGAGCTCGGGCGAGGGCGGAACAGCACGAGCACGATCAGCGCCGCGCACGCCAGGCGCAACCACGCGGCACCCTCGGGACCGACCCGGTCGAAGAGGCTGACGGAGGTGGCGAGACCGAGCTGGACCATCGTCATCGACAAGACGGCGAAGGCCACTCCGGTGCGGCTGTCACGCGTGCTCATGAACCCAGTGAAGCTCGCGAATCCGTTCGCGTCCACGTGATTATCGTGGACAGATCGTTCGGGAATGCTGAACAATGACAGCATGGATGTACGCCGCCTCGAGCTGCTGCTGGCCCTGTCGCGACAGGGGTCGATGCATGCGGTCTCCGAGACCCTCGGCGTGACCACCTCGACCGTCTCGCAGCAGATCGCCGCACTGGCCAAGGAGGTCGGCACGCCGCTGCTCGAGCCCGACGGCCGCCGGGTCCGGCTCACCCCGGCCGGTCGCCGGCTCGCCGCGCACGCCGTAGAGATCCTGGCCGCGCACGAGGCGGCGCGGGCCGATCTCGACCCGTCGGCCGCGCCGGCCGGGACAGTCCGCATCGCCGCGTTCCACACCGTGATCCGGGACACCCTGCTACCGGTCGTCCACCGGTTGGCCGCCGACCACCCGGCGGTGCGGCTGGAGATCCAGGAGCAGGAACCCGTCGAAGCCCGGGCCATGCTCGAGCGGGACCAGGTCGACCTCGTGGTGAGCTACGACTACAACCTGGCCCCCGCATCGCACGACCCCGCGTTGGTGGTGACCCCGCTGTGGGAGCGCAGCTGGAGCCTCGCGGTCCCTACGCAGTCCCGGCGTACGACGGGTCCGGCAGCCGACGTGGTCGCGGCGTTCGCCGACAGCGACTGGATCGTCAACTCCCGCGACAGCGGAGACGAGCAGGTCGTCCGCACGCTCGCCGCCCTGGCCGGCTTCGAACCACACATCACCCACCGCGCCGACAGCCTCAGCTTGGTCCAGGAGATGATCACCGCCGGCCTGGGCGTCGCCCTGCTGTTCGCCGACTACCCGAAAACCACCGGCATCTCCCTGCGCCGCCTCCGCGACCCCGAACCCAGCATGCGAGCCCACGCCCTGACCCGCCGCGGCCGCGACGCCTGGCCCCCACTCGCGCTGCTCCTCACCCTCCTGACAGGTTGAGACGTGTCACGTCACTCGACCAGTTTGCCGTCGCTGGAGACGTGGCGCATGAGGGTACGGAACTCGTCGGGGATCGGTGGGATCGGCTCGTGCTCGATCGATCCGGGGCCTGACCACACGAGGTTGACCTGGAGGGATTCGTCGAGGTCGGGGTAGTCGGAGCGGTTGTGGCAGCCGCGGGACTCGCGGCGTTCGAGAGCCGCGTCGAGAGTGGCGCGGGCGGCCATGGCGGAGGCCTTCAGGTCGAACGCGTGGGCCAGGTCCTGGAAGCCGGCGATATCGGGATGGACGCCCATCCGGGTCATCCGATCCTCGATGTCCGCGAGCTCCGACAGTCCCGCCAGCAGACCGGTCTCATCACGTACGACGCCGGCCCGGGCAGTCATCGTGTCGCGCAGAGCCCGTTGTAGGGCGCGGACGTTCTCCGGGCCGTCGCTGGCCAGGAGAGCATCGACTTCCGCGCGTGCTTCGGCGACGGCCTCCGCGGATCGCTGCTGGGATTGCCGCCCGATCGAGTACTTCGCCGCCTCCTCCGCGACGATCCGGCCGAAGACCAGGAGCTCGATCAGTGAGTTGCCGCCCAGCCGGTTCGCCCCGTGCAGGCCACTCGCCGCCTCGCCGATCGCGTACAGCCCGTCGATGCCCGTGCCGTGATCCTCCGGCCGGACCCACACCCCGCCCATCGAGTAGTGCGCGGTCGGGGCGATCTCGATCGGCTGCTTGGTGATGTCGAGCATCTGAAGCTCGAGCAGGGTCTGATAGACGCGGGGGAGCCGGCGCATGATCGTCTCGCGCGGGAGGTGCGACACGTCGAGCCAGACGCCGCCGTTCGGTGTACCGCGGCCTTCCTTGATCTCGGTGTACTCGGCGAGCGCGACCCGGTCCCGGGTGGACAGTTCCATCCGCTCGGCGTCGTACCGCGTCATGAACCGCTCGCCCAGGGCGTTGCGGAGCTGGCCGCCTTCGCCGCGGGCGGCTTCGGAGACCAGCGTGCCGGCCGCGTTCTCGGGTTCAATCAGGCCGGACGGGTGGAACTGGACGAGCTCGGGGTCGCGGATCCGGCCGCCGGCCAGGACGGCGAGGCGGAACGAGTCACCCGTGTTCTCGTCCCGGCGAGACGACGTACGGCGCCAGATCCGGGTGTGACCGCCCGCGGCGAGGATGACCGCGTCGGCGTGGATGACGTAGCGCCGCCCGGTGGTCAGGTCGAACCCGTACGCGCCGAACACGGCGTTGTCCCGGACCAGAATCCGCGTGACGTAGACCGTGTCGAGGATCGGGACACCGAGCTGGACGGCGCGGTTGATCAGCGTGCGCTGGATCTCCAGGCCGGTGTAGTCGCCGGCGAAGGCTGTCCGGCGGTAGGTGTGCGCGCCGAAGAAGCGCTGCGAGATCCGCCCGTCCGCCTCGCGGGCGAACGGCATGCCGTAGCTCTCCAGGTCGGCGATGCCGCGGGCCGCGCCCTCGGTGACGATCCGGACCGTGACCGGGTTCGCCAGCAGGTAACTCTCCTGCAGTGTGTCGGCGGCGTGCTGCTGCCAGGTGTCCTCCGGGTCCATCGTGGCGAGCGCCGCGTTGATCCCGCCGGCGGCCAGCGAGGTGTGCGCGTCCGAGCGTGGCCGCTTGCCCAGTGCAAGGACTTCGACGCCCTGCTCGGCCAGCTCGATCGCGGCCCGGAGCCCGCCGCCACCGGTGCCGATCACCAGGACGGAGGTGGCGATCTGCTGTTCGGCGATACTCATCTGATCTCCCTTGTCGGCTCGCGGCGTACTCACCAACTAGGACAGACCACGGTGGCGATCTGTGACTGTCTCGCCGGTCACACCCCGGCTGTCCGGCTCGTCACAACCCGCCGGGCTGTCCGGTCCTTCTTGGTGACCCGAGAGAAGGAGAACCTCATGAACGAACAGAGCCCGGTCGTTGTGCTGGTCCACGGCGCGTTCGCCGAGTCCGCGAGCTGGAACGGCGTCGTCGAGCGGTTGCAGGCGCAGTCGATCGACGTCGTCACCGCCCCTAACCCGTTGCGCAGCCTCGACGGTGACGCGGCGTACGTGCGCGACGTCATCGCCGGCATCGGCCGGCCGGTGGTCCTGGTCGCGCACTCGTACGGCGGCATGGTGATCACCGAGGCGGCGGCGGAGAACCCGGCGGTGAAGGCGCTGGTGTACGTGTGTGCGTTCGCGCCTGACCAGGGGGAGAACGCCTTCGGGCTGTCGGTCCAGTTCCCCGGCAGCACGCTCGGGGACGCTCTCGACACCTACCCGGTCAGCACCGGCGGCAACGATCTCCGGATCAAGCCCGCCCTGTTCAATCACCAGTTCTGCGCGGACGTCCCGGCCGAGCAGGCAGCCGTGATGGCCGCGACCCAGCGGCCGGCCACCGACGTGGCGCTGACCGGCAACCTGGTGACCGCGTCGCCTGCCTGGAAGACGATCCCGTCCTGGTTCGTCTTCAGCGACGAGGACCTCAACATCCCGGTCGCGCTGCACCGCTTCATGGCCGAGCGCGCCGGTGCGAAGGACATCCGCGAGGTCGCCGGCGCGTCGCACGCGCTCAGCGTCTCCGCCCCCGAGCCGGTCACCGCCGCCATCCTGGACGCCCTGTCAGCCTGACGCCCTGATGGTCTCCGGCCCTCCGGTCGGAGACCATCAGTGCGTCACCCGCGATCGGCCGGCTCCTCGGTCTCGCAGATCTCGCAGTAGGCCAGATCGTCACTTTGCTGTGACACCCGACGAACCACAGGGAAACCACGCACTCGACCACGGACTCTCCGTGGCGCGGTGCGCTTCCGGCCCGGGGAGGGTGGGAGAAGCCCCCAGTGGAGGAGTCCGGATCATGAGTACGTCGACGGCTGGTTTGGATGAGTTCGTGCAGGTACGACCGCGGTTGCTCCGGATCGCACGCCGGATTGTCGGCAATCCGCAGGAGGCCGAGGAGTTGGTGCAGGAGGTGTGGCTGCGGTGGCAGCGCACCGATCGGTCGGCCGTCGCGGATCCGGGGGCGTTCCTGGCGACCACGGTCTGCCGGCTCGCGATCAACCTGGTGCAGTCGGCCCGGCGGCGGCACGAATTCTCGGTCGGGCCGTGGTTGCCCGAGGAGAGTGCGGCGGGCGGGGTGGACCCGCAGACCCTGGCGGAGCAGCAGGAGGCGTTCGACGACGCCGTACGGCTGTTGCTGGAGCGGCTGTCGCCGGCCGAGCGAGCGACCTACGTACTGCGGGAAGGCTTCGAGTACCCGTATCGGCAGATCGCGGAGACGTTGCGGATCGGTGCGCCCAACGCGCGGCAACTGGTGAAGCGGGCTCGCGACCGGCTGTCGTCCGACCGACGCCATCCGGTCAGCCCGGCTGCGCACCGAAGGCTCCGGCACGCGTTGGTCTCGGCCTCGCGCGCAGGTGAACTGGCCGACCTCGAACAACTCCTCGCCGCCGACCTCGCCCAGACGGCCTGCTGACCAATCTGGCTCTATTGCGACACTGTAGAGTTCTACCGCGCATCAGACCTTGGGCTCTAGCCTCTGATGAGGGGTGGTGGAGCCATGGCGATTGGTGGACCGGCGCCCGAGCTACGCGGGCGGCGAGCGGAGCGTAATCGGCTGGAGCAGGTGGTGTCCGGCGTGCGCTCCGGCGACGGCCAGGTGCTGATCGTCCGAGGTGAGGCGGGCATCGGGAAGACCGCTCTGCTCGAGTATCTGGTCGCGCAGGCCGACGGCTGCCGCGTCGCACGAGCGGCCGGCGTCGAGGCCGAGATGGAACTCCCGTTCGCCGGTCTGCACCAGTTGTGTGCTCCGATGCTGAGCCTGAGCGACCACCTGCCGCGCCCGCAGCGCGAAGCGCTGGCCGTCGCGTTCGGGCTGGAGTTCGGTGGTCCGCCGGACCGGTTCCTGGTCGGCGCGGCCGCGTTGAGTCTGTTGTCGGCGGCCTCCGACAGCCGGCCACTGTTGTGCGTCATCGACGACGCGCAGTGGCTGGATCAGGCGTCGGCCCAGGCACTGACCTTCGTCGGTCGCCGCCTGTTCGCCGACCGCATCGGCCTCGTGTTCGCCGTCCGCGAGCCGGTGACCGGGCCGGAGTGGCGCGGCTTCCCCGAGCTGCCGGTCGGTGGGCTGACCGACCGGCACGCAGGGGCTCTGCTCGATGCGGTGGTGCCCGGGCGGTTGGACGAGCACGTTCGGGATCGGATCGTCTCCGAGACCAGAGGCAATCCGCTGGCGCTGCTGGAGCTGCCGCGCGGGTTGACCGCGGGCGAGTTGGCGGGTGGATTCGAGCGGCCGGACGCTCGCCCGCTGGCGAGTCAGATCGAGCAGAACTTCACTCGCCGGGTGCAGGCACTCCCGTCGGACACGCAGCGGTTGCTGCTGACCGCGGCCGCCGAGCCGATCGGCGACGTACCGCTGCTGCTTCGGGCGCTGGCGGTTCTGGACGTGCCGATGAGCGCGGCCGCACCGGCCGAGGCCGCCGGCCTGATCGAGCTTGGCGCGCGGGTCCGCTTCCGGCATCCGCTGGTCCGGTCGGCGACGTACCGCGCGGCGGATCCCGTCGATCGCCGCCAGGCGCATCAAGCCCTGGCCGAGGCGACCGACCCGGATCTCGATCCCGACCGGCGGGCCTGGCACCGGGCGAACGGCGCGGACGGTCCCGACGAGGACGTCGCCGCCGAACTGGTCAACTCCGCGGACCGGGCACAGCGTCGCGGCGGCGTCGCGGCGACGGCGGCGTTCCTCCAGCGGGCGACCGAGCTCACCCCGGACCCGTCCACGCGCGCGATCCGCGCTCTCGCCGCTGCGCAGGCGACACTGCGGGCCGGCGCGTTCGAGATCGCGCTGCGGCTGCTCGTCACCGCGGGCGAAGGTCCGCCGAACGGTCTGCACCAGGCACGGGTGGAGCTCCTGCGCGCCCAGATCGCCTTCGCTTCGGGCCACGGGCGCGAGTCCGGGCCGCTCCTGCTGGCGGCGGCCCGCCGCCTCGAACCGCTGGATGTCGGCCTGGCCCGCGACACCTATCTCGAGGCGATCGTGGCCGCGCAGTTCACGGGGCGGTTCGGCCGGACCTCGGGACCGGATGGCTCCGACGCACTCGCCGGGGCCTCGCAGGCGGCCCGTGCCGCGCCGGCTCCGGATCCGCGCCGCAAACATGACGTCCTGCTGGACGGTATCGCGGTGTTGTTCACCGACGGGTACCCCGACGTCGTGCCACTGGCCCGGGAGGTGATCCGGATATTCTCCAGCACGAACGGGTCGCCTGATCACGACGACGTGCGATGGCTCTGGCATGCGGCGCTCCTGGCCGTCGACCTCTGGGACGACGAGGGCTGGGACGTTCTGACCTCGCGGCACGTGCGGATCGCCCGCCTGCTCGGCGACCTCAACGAACTCCTGCTGGTCCTGAACCACCGGGTGCAGCTCAGCCTGTTCTCCGGCGACCTCGCCGCGGCCGGCTCGCTGGTCGCGGAGATCCACACCATCAACGACGCGACCGGCGCGGACCTCACGCCGTACGGCGAGATGAGCCTGGTGGCCTGGCGTGGCCACGAGGACGGGGCAACGGCGGTGATCGCCGCCGGTATGGACGATGCGACGAACCGCGGCGAAGGCGGCGGACTGAGCACCTGTCACCTCGCGAACGCCGTCCTGTTCAACGGCCTCGCGAAGTACGGGGACGCACTCGCGGCAGCCCGCGAGGCGACGGCCTATCCGGTCGAGTACGGCGTGGCGAACTGGGCGCTGCCCGAACTGGTCGAAGCGGCGGCTCGCAGCGGCCGGCCGGAGCTGGCTGTCGACGGGCTGAAACTGCAGGGCGAGATCGCGTCGTCCTCGGGCACGGAGTGGGGTCTCGGCCTGCTGGCCCGGTCGCAGGCGCTGCTGACCAGGGGCCGGCAGGCGGAATCGGCGTACCAGGAGGCGATCGAGCGCCTCGGCCGGACTCGCATGCGGATGGACCTGGCCCGGGCCCAGCTGCTGTACGGCGAGTGGCTCCGGCGGGAGGGACGGCGGCAAGACGCACGGGTCCAGCTGCGGACGGCGTACAAGGTGTTCGCGACGGCCGGCGCCGACGCCTTCGCCGACCGCGCGAGCCGTGAGCTGACAGCCACCGGAGAGACGGTCGGAGAGCGCACCGGCCGCGCCGCCGATGCCTTGACCGCACAGGAGGCGCGCATCGCCGAGCTCGCCGGCGCGGGGCTGACCAATGCCGAGATAGGTGCGCAGATCTTCCTCAGCCAGCACACTGTCGAGTGGCATCTCCGCAAGGTCTTCCAGAAGCTCGGCATCACGTCCCGCAAGCAGCTTCGCCCCTGATACGTCACAACCCACGCGGCTGGGTTGTCTTTAACTACAGAGTCTCGACCGGAGAGAGGACACCCGTGCGCAGGATCCTGGTGGTCGGTGGTGGGTACGCCGGTTTCTACACGGCGTGGAAGCTCGAGAAGAAGCTTCGGCGCGGTGAGGCCGAGGTGGTCGTGGTCGATCCGCGGCCGTACATGACATATCAGCCGTTCCTTCCCGAGGTGGTCTCGGGATCGGTCGAGGCACGCCACGCCGCGGTCTCGTTGCGCCGCAACCTCGACCGGACCCGGATCGTGTCCGGCTCGGTCACCACGATCGAGCACGCCCAGCGGAAGGTCACGGTGCGGCCGACCCAGGGGCCCGACTTCGAGCTCGAGTACGACGTTCTCGTGGTGACCGCGGGCGCGGTCACCCGGACCTTCGACGTACCCGGTGTGGCCGAGCGGGCGATCGGGATGAAGCACGTCGAGGAGGCGGTGGCGATTCGGGACCGGCTGCTGACGGCGTTCGACGAGGCGTCCTGTCTCGAGCCCGGTCCGGCGCGGCGCCGGTTGTTGACGATCACCTTCGTCGGCGGCGGCTTCTCCGGCGTGGAAGGGTTCGGCGAGCTGTTGTCGCTGGCGACCGCCTTGCTCAAGCGCTATCCGGAGCTGTCCGAGAGCGACCTCGCCTTCCACTTGGTCGAGGCGACCGAGCGGATCCTGCCCGAGGTCACTGATCAGCCGGGCCGGTGGGTGGTCTCGATGCTCGAGCGTCGCGGTGCGCAGGTCCACCTGAGCTGCACGCTGAAGTCGGCCGACGACGGGCACGTGGTGCTGTCCGACGGGACCGAGTTCGACTCGGAGCTGATCGTCTGGACCGCCGGCAACGCAGCGACCCGGCTGTTGCGCAACCACACCGACCTTCCGCACACCCCGCGCGGACTGGTCCAGGTCCGGGCCGACCTGCGGATCGGCACCGACACGGATCCGGTGCCCGACGCCTGGGCGGCCGGCGACGACGCCGCCGTACCGGATCTGGCCTCGCCGACCGAAGGCGCGTTCACGGTCCCCAACGCGCAGAACGCCGTACGGCAGGGGAAGCTGCTGGCGAAGAACCTCGTGCGGACGATGCGTGGACGCGAGCCGAAGCAGTACGTGCATCACAGCCTCGGCGCGGTGGCGACGCTGGGGTTGGGGAAGGGCATCTTCCAGTACCGCCGGATCGTCATCAAGGGCTTCCTCGCGTGGCTGATGCACCGCGGGTACCACGTCCTTGCGGTCCCGACGTGGGACCGCAAGGTGCGCGTCTTCGCGATCTGGCTGGCCGCTGTCTTCTACGGCCGCGACATCGTGTCGCTCGCCTCGGTCCAGCGTCCGCGGGACGCGTTCACGTCCGCGGTCGACACTGCGGCGCTCGGTTCTCGTCAGGCCAGTTCGGGGGAGCCCAAGTCGGGTGAGCTCAGCTCGACTCGCCAGGGATGAGTAGATCGGTGAGGTCGAACACCGGGCCGGCGGCGGGCAGGGTCGGCTCCCAGTCCGGCTCGAGGCTCAGGTAGCTGGCCGGGTCGGCGCGGAGCAGACCGATCAGGACCTCCGCCACGATCCGGCCGCCGACCGGGCCGAGCCGGTCGCCGTCGCCGAGATGCTCGGATTCCTTGAGGATGTAGAACCACAGCGGGGTGCCGTCCGGCCAGCCGTCCACGGTGAGCGGCGGTACGCCGATGAACTTGGCGAGCGCCTCACCACTCGGCAGGCCGGTGGTGTCGCCGCGGAGTAGGTCGCGCACCGCCAGGGATCGGTAGGCGGCGGTGTCGACGACGCCGGTGACCTGCTCGGGGAGGCCGATGAGGCTCGCGGCGAGCCGGCCGTCGAGACGCTTCGCGCGCTGCGCGGGTGGTCGGCCAGGTACGTCGAAGACCTGCGTCAGGTCGAGTCGCCGACCTGGGCGCGGCGGGCCGAAGCCGACCAGATCGGGGAACAGCGGCAGCTCCGGGCCACCCTCGACCAGTCTGTAGGTGTGCCGGATCTGCCCGTGGCCGTAGCGGAAGGCCGCGTCGGCGAACTCCAGCGGGATGTAGGCCTTCATGGGCTCGGGCGCGAACCAGCGGCCGCCCTTGGCGAGGACTTCCTCGACCAGGTCCGGCCCGACGAGCCGGGGCAGGAAGTCGTGGACCGCGATCCACTGGTAGTGCCAGGTGAGCGTGGTGCGGGCCTTCTCGAAGACGTCGCCCTCGGGAACGCCGTTCGCCCGCAGATTGTCGACGATCCGATTGTGTGCGTGCAGCAGCGCGACGTGCAGGGTCAGCACGAACAGGTGTACGTCGTTGCGCGGGTCACCGATCAGTGCCACGCCCTGCTGGTTGCGCGGTACGTCGTACCCGTCGGGGCCGAGCAGGAACTTCGCCGGGTCGTGGACATCGAACAGGTACGGCGAGCCGACCGGGCCGTCCGAATACACCATCTCCAGGTTGAGCTTCGGTGACCGCGCGTTCCGCAGCGCCTCGGGATCGACGCCGCCGGTGATCGGGGAGCGGTCCGCGGTGATGTCGTGGGCGATGATCTGCCCGAAGAACGGCCAGCCGGCCGCCTCGGTCGCGTCGTCGCCGGCGCTGCTCCGGTCGAGTTCGGCGGCGGCGTCGCAGATCCCGCCGTCACTACCCGCCCGCATCAGCACCTGCGGGTCGGTGCCCAACGGCTCCAGGCCTGCGAACATCCGCCCGTACCGCGCCCCGCCAGTCGGCCGATCCACCGCCCGCGCCGCGCTGAGACAGTGATCCCGCGCCGCCGGATGACTACTCATCCCAAACCTCCCGTACGCCGACCGCCGTGCGCGGCCCACACCAGAACAAGACAGCACAGACGCTCCTCCTGTGACCGGTCAGGAATCAAGAAGGGCGCCTCCGTGCGCGCCTGCGGTCAGCTGATCCGCGTGAGGCGGCCGTCCGGGAGCACCCGGATGGTGGTCTTTCGCCGGCCGACGGTCAGGTCGACGAAGAACATCGTGCCGACGGTGCGGGTGGTGAACGCGACTGACTCGCCGGTGCCGGCCGGCACGATGGCGGACAGGATCGTGGCACTCGTCGCGTTCCGGTTGAACTTGACCACGGGGGCCGGCATCCGGTGGAAGATGTCCGGGAAGTACCAGCCCTGCACCGGATCCTGCTGACCCTGCGCGACGGTGATGGCATCGGCGGGCAGCTGTTGTCTGTACGGGATCTGCAGCAGATAGGTCTTCGTGCGATCGCCAGGCTTGGCCGCGACGGCCTTGGTCGGCGACTGCACCGTCACCTTCTGGTCCGGCGCCAGGTGCCACAACGTCTCGTACCGCTGGTCGGTGGCCGACTGCCCACGGTCCAAGGTGACGATCAGATCAGGATCCTTCAGCACCAGCACGTCCCGGGTCCGCTGCACACCCGGCGCCGGGCTGTCGGTCAACGTGTAGTACTCCGAGGTCGGTGCGATCGCCGCCCGGACCAGCCGCGTCTCCACCGAGGCGGTGTTCGCCGACGGGATCGTCATCACGTTGTGGGCGGCCCGGCTCTTGGTCCAGGCCTGCCACTTGTCGAGCTGATACCCCGAGTGGCCGGGATCGATCAGGATGTCCCGGCCGTGCGAGGTGTAGGTGATCGACATGTGGTCGTCGTGCCCGTGGTACCGGCGGCCCGGGCCGAACCGGATGCTGTACGTCGATTCCTGCGCGAACGGCCGGGTCTCGCCCCAGCCGGTCCGCCCGAACACGTAGCCGGCATCGAAGACCGCGGTCCGCTCGGTCGGTTTCGTACCGGTCCGTCCGAGCGTCGCGGCGTACTCCAACGCGGTGCCGGTGGCGCCCTGAGGCGTCTGGCGGACGGCGTCGCCGACCTGCTGGAGCTCGCCCGTCGACTTGGTGGCGAGGGCCAGCCACTCCGCCAGCGCGCGGCGCCGCTCGTCGATGACCCGTCCTGGATCGGCGCCGCAGCGCTTGAGCGCCGTGGTCGCGCGGCCCCACAGCAAGTAGTTGAACATGGCGTACCCGACCGACTGCTCGTTCGTCGAGCCCTGCGGGTCGATGGCTGTCGTGATCGCCTCGGTCAGTCGTTCGACCGCGCGACTCTTCAGATCAGCTCGCTTGAGCGTGCAGCCGACACCGAACATCGCGATGCTCTCGTCCGTGCCGTGGTTCGACGGTCCGCCCCAGTTGTCGGTCATGAACCGGGCATGATCGAGCAGCGACTGATCCAGCCAGGCGTACTGCGCGGGCAGTGCGCGGACATGCAGTCCCGCGAGCACGGCCTGGCGAGCACAGATCAGCACGTTGGTGCGGTGCATCGTGGCCTCCCAGGCGCCGATATCGCCCTTCCACGAGTACGGGTTGTCGCGGACCCAGTCGTGGATGATCGCCATCACGTGCGTCAGGGCTTTCCGGTCGCCGTTCGTGGCGGCCTTGATGCCCTGGCCCAACCAGCGCAGCGAATGCAGCCACATGTACCAGCTCGGCTTGTGGTACGGGTCGGAGCGCCAGTTGATGTCGCCCGAGCCGTCACCGACCTGGTACGGCGGATCGTCACCCCAGACGAACGTGTCCCGCAGGACCATCGACACCGGGACCTTCGACTCGATGCCGCTGTAGCCGGGGCACTCGTAGGTCCCGGTCACGGCCACCGGCGTCGGGGGCGGGGGAGAGGCGGGGGTGTCGACCCCTGGGATCGGCTCGGTCGAGGCCGGGTCGCTCGGCGCCGGGAAACTCGGGGTCGGGGCCGGGCTGAGCGGTCCGGCGGCGGGCGTGGTCCTGCTTTGCCGGGTGCTCGGCATCAGCACGGTCACCGCGCCGGCGAACGCGACCGCGCACACCAGCACACACACGACCGTGAGCGCGACAGTGGTACCCCACCGTCTGCTTCGCTGCGCAGCCACCCCAGTCTCCCCATGTTCGGCCCGCGATGCCCCGGATCCCCCGGCCGGCTTCCTCATGGTGAAAGACGCGATCGGGCCCTCAAACGTTGCATGTCCGGACCAGACCACTAGGTTCCCGGTTGGCGAGCGATTGTTCAAGACCCGTGTTCACCGTGCCGAGCGCGGTCAGGAACAGGGAGATCGTGGTGGCGGCGGACGCGACGATCACGCAGGTCACGAACCCGGCGGTGAAACTGTGCGTGGTGCCGAGGAGCGAGCCGAAGACGGCGACGCCGATGGCCCCGCCGATCTGACGGGACGTGTTGAAGGCGGCGGACGCAGCGCCGTGCAGGGCGGGCTCGACGGCGGCAATGGACTGCGACGTCATGGTCGGCACAAGCAGACCCGAGCTGAAGCCGGCCGGCAGGAGGGCAAGCACCAGCGGCCACAGCGCGCTGGACGTGCCCGCCCAGGCCAGCACGAGAAGTGTGATCGCCAGGAGGGCCTGGCCGACGCTCAGGGCGGCCGGGCGGCCGAAGCGCTGTGCGAGCGGGGCCGAGCAGAGGCTGCCGAGAGAGATCAGCCCGGTCAGCGGCAGGAACAGGAGACCGGTGGCGAGCGCGCTGAGTCCGCGGCCTTGCTGGAGCATCAGGCTCAACGCGAACAGCACGCCGTAGAAGGCGAAACTGAACAACGCGCCTTGTACGGCGGTGACGGCGAAGCCGCGATCGGTGTAGACCCCGGGCGGCAGCAGCGGTTCCCGGATGGACCGCTCGACCGAGACAAAGCCGACCAACCCGGCGACGGTCAGCGCGGCGGCGGTGATGACCGCGGGATGCCAGCCGAGCGCCGGTGCCTCGATCAGCGCGAACACCAGTCCACCGATCAGTACGGTCGCGGTGCCCATGCCACCGACGTCGAGCCGCCGGCTTCGCCGTACGACGGACGGCATCGAGAGCAGACTCCACACGACGGCAGGGATCCCGATGATCACGTTGACGGCGAAGACGGCCCGCCAGTTCGCGAGCGCGACGAGTGTTCCACCCAGCAACGGTCCGGCAGCCATCCCGACGCCACCGGCCGCGGCCCACCAACTGACGAGGCGATGCCGCGAGGGTTCGTCGGCCGCGGACGCGGTCGCGAGTACGAGCGCGCTCGGCAAGAGCAGCGCCGCACCTGCACCCTGGGTGAGGCGTGCGAGGTTGAGCATCAGCATCGAGGTGGCGACGGCGCAGACCGCCGACGACGCGGTGAAGACGACCAGGCCCGCGACGAAGGCTCGCTTCGCGCCGAGGGTGTCGGTGATCGCGCCGGCGCCGAGCATCACCGCGGCGAAGGAGAGCGTGTACGCGTTGACGGCCCACTCCAGCTCGGCGCGGGAAGCGTGCAGGTGGGTGGCGAGCTGGGCCAGGGTGAGGTTCACGATCGTGCCGTCGACGGCGACCATGAAGGTCGCGATCAGCGCGAGTCCCGCCGCACCTCGGCGATGTTCGACAGTCATGAAACTACTGTAAACCAGTGTTTGACGACCGTCGAACAGTATCCAGCGACAGATCAGGACCTGCGTCAGCTGACAGGGAAACCTGGGTCGGGTTCGGCGACGTGGCAGGCGGCGTCGTGGTCTTCGCCGAGGCGGCGGAGGACCGGCGTGACCTGATGGCACTTGTCGACGACCAGCGGGCAGCGCCAGCGGAACCGGCAGCCGGGCGTCGGATCGATGACCTTCGGCGGCTCACCCGTGTCGCCTTCGACCGCCGCCGTCAGCGGTGCCCGCGGATCCGGGACCGCCCCGAGCAGGAGGTCCGTGTAGGGGTGCTTGGGGTTGGCCAGCACCGACTCCGCCGGACCGGACTCCACGATGTGACCGGCGTACATGATCATCAGCCGGTCCGCGACGTACCGTGCGCTCGCGATGTCGTGCGTGATGTAGAGGAACGACACGCCTTCGGACCGGCGCAGCTCCGCCATCAGGTTGAGCAGGCCGATACGGATCGACACGTCGAGCATCGAGACCGGCTCGTCGGCCAGGATGAGCTTGGGCTTGTGCGCCAGCGCCTGGGCGAACCCGACACGCTGCCGCTGGCCGCCGCTGAGCTCGTACGGATAGCGGTTCATGATGTCGCCCGCCGGCGACAGTCCGACCGCCTCGATGACGCGCTCGGCTTCCTCGAGGCGCTGGGCTCTGCTGAGGTCGCGGCGGTGCAGCTTGAGGCTGCGCAAGACGCCGTGGGACACCCGGAAGGCGGGGTTGAGCGAACTGAAGGGGTCCTGGAACACCATCGGTACGTCGCCACGGTAGGCCAACTGATCCCGTCGCGACCCCATGCTCGACATGGCCCGGCCCTGGTAGTAGATCTCGCCGCTCGTCGGCCGGTAGACCCCGGCGAGCAGACGGGCGATGGTGCTCTTCCCGCTGCCGCTCTCGCCGGCCAGGGCGACGATCTCCTGCCGGCCGATGGTGAGATCGACATCGTCGACGGCGTGCAGCATCTGCCGGGAGAGGCCGCGACCGACCCGGAAATGCCGGGACAGCTTCTTGGTCTCGAGCAGCGGCGCCTCGTCCGCATCGGTCGATGGGATCTGGTCTGTGCTCACCGACGTCATGGCGTGGTCTCCCGGACGGGCTCTTCGGCGTGGGTCTGCCCTGGTGCGTGGAGCAGGCACCGAGCTTGGACGGGCCCGACCTGGTAGAGCTCGGGCGCGATCTTCGGGCAGTCCTCGAACGCCTTCGGGCAGCGCGGCTGGAAGCGGCAGCCGCTCGGCGGGTCGGCGAGGTTCGGCGGGCTGCCGGGAATCCCGGTCAGCGGCACCTTCGGCCCGCGGATCGACGGGAACGCGTCGAGCAGCCCGGCGCTGTACGGATGCGCGGGATGGTCGAAGACCGCGCGCGTGCCGCCGAACTCGACCACCTGGCCGGCGTACATCACCACGAGCTGGTCGGAGAAGTGGCTGATCAGCGACATGTCGTGGGTGACGAAGAGGACCGCGAACCCGAGGCGTCGCTGGAGTTCCTTGATCTGCACCATCAGGGACCGTTGCGCCACCACGTCGAGGGCCGAGGTCGGCTCGTCCATGATGATCAGGTCCGGCGTGAACAGCAGCGCCATCGCGATCATGGCCCGTTGCCGCATCCCGCCACTGAGCTGGTGCGGATAGCTCTGCAGGTGGATCGGGTCGATACCGACCAGCCGCAGGACCTCGGCCGGGCGATCGTCGGAGACCGGTTCGTCGTGCGCCATGATCGCGTCCTTGAACTGGCCGCCGATGCTCTTCACCGGGTTGAGCGCGTTCATCGCGCTCTGCATCACGACGGAGAAGTCCCGCCAGCGCAACGCGGCCAGCTTCTTCTCGCTCATCGCGACCAGGTTCTGGCCCTGGAACGTCACGCTGCCGCCGGTGATCGCCGCCGGTGAGCTCAGCAGCTGCGCGATGGCGAACAACAACGTCGACTTGCCGCAGCCCGACTCGCCGACCACGCCGACGAATTCACCCGCGTGTACGTCGAGATCCACCGCGTCGACGGCGACGACCGGGCGATCGCCGCCGGTGTCGTACTCGACGGTGAGGTCGCGGACCTCGAGGATTGGCTTGCCCTCAGTGTTACCGTGCACGTCGCCTCCGAACCGGCCGCAGTGCGGGGTTGCTGATCTCGTCGAACGCGTAGTTGAGCAGGGCAAACGAAACACCGAGCAGCGCGACCGCCAGGCCCGGCGAGAGCGCCCACGCCGGCAGGCCGTTCACCAGGGCGCCCTGGTTCTGGGCCCAGTAGAGCATGGTGCCCCAGCTCAGCGAGTTGGGGTCGCCGAGCCCGAGGAACTGCAGGCCGGCCGCGGTGAGCACCGCGTACAGCGCGGCGCCGAGGAAGTTCGCGACGATCAGCGAGATCATCGTCGGCAGCACTTCGACCACGATGATGTACGACGATCGCTCGCCCCGGACCCGGGCCGACTCGAGGAAGTCCCGGTTGCGCAGCGACAGCGCCTGCGCGCGCATCTGCCGTGCGCCGTACGACCAACCCGTCAGGATCAGCACGACGATGATCACGGTCAGATTGCCCTTACCGGCGTACGTTGCCAGCACGATGATGAGCGGGAAGGTCGGAAGCACCAGGAAGATGTCGGTCAGCATCGAGAGCGCGTCATCGGCGTAACCGCCGAGATAGGCGGCCGAGACCCCGATGATGACGGACAGGATCGTCGCGCCCAGTCCCGCGACGACCGCGATGATCAGCGACTCGCGGGTGCTGTAGATCAGCTCGGCGTACACGTCCTGACCGAGGCCCGTCGTACCGAGCCAGTGTTCGCTGGACGGTTTGGCCAGCGGCATGTCGCCGATCGCGCGCGGATCGCCGTGCAGCCAGGGGACGAAGAGGTGGGGGAACGCCGCGAGCAGGACGAACAGGACGAGCAGACCCACTCCGACCATGGCCTTGCGGTTGTGCAGGACGGCCCGCCACAGGCCGCCCCGGGGGCGGCGGGTCGCGGTCGGTGCTGCGGGCGCAGCGGCGCCGGTGACGATAGCGCTCATCGACGTCCTCGCTTCGCTCCGGGCGCCGATAAGCGCGATAAGCGGCTCTGCCGGATTGTGACTTCGCTTCGCTCACTCACTGGCGGTTACCCCTTCGTCCGGGCTCGCGGGTCGAGCAGGAACACCGCGAAGTCGCAGAGCAGGACACAGATCAGCACGGCCAGCGTCACCAGCAGGAACAGCGCCTGCAGCAGTGGGTAGTCCGTGCTCACGGTGGCGTTGTAGAACATGTAACCCAGGCCGGGGTAGTTGAACACGTACTCAACCAGGATCGTGCCGGAGATGACGAAGCCGAGCGACATCGAGAACCCGGACAGGTTGGGCAGGAACGCGTTCCGGCCGGCGTACCCGAACATGATCTTCCGGCTCGGGATGCCCTTGGCCCGGGCCATCCGGACGTAGTCCTCGGCCAGCGTGGTGACCATGTTGTTGCGCATGGTCAGGATCCACCCGCCGATCGCGGTGATCAGGATGGTGCCGGCCGGCAGGATGCCGTGCTTGAGCACGCTGCCGATGAACTCGGGATTGAAGCCCGGCGTCAATCCCTGATCGTAGTTGAAGTCGTTGGGCAGGATCGGATTGCTGCCGATCGCGAACAGTGAGATGAACAGCAGCGCGACCCAGAAGTACGGCAGTGCCGACGTGACGATGAAGAGCGGCGGGACGACCCCGTCGATCAGCCCGCCGCGCCGCCAGCCGGCGATCGTGCCGATGAACGTGCCGATGACGAACGCCAGGATGGTCGCGATGCCGACGAGGCCGATCGTCCACGGCAACGCGCTGCTGATCAGCGAGGTCACCGGGACGCCGAGGCTGCTGCCGATCGACACGCCCCAGTGCCCGGTCACCATCGCCTTGAGGTACTCGATGTACTGCAGTACGAGGTTCTTGTCCGGATCGAATCCGAACTCGGCCAGCACGGTCTTCAACTGGTCCGCCGTGACGACCGCGCCACCCTTGCTGAGCCGCTCCCGCAGTGCCTCCTCGGGACTGCCGGGCATCATCCGCGGGATGAAGAAGTTCAGCGTCATCGCCGCCCAGAGAGTGAGCACGAAGAACCCGAGACGACGTATCAGGTACCGCACGACCACCAGCTCCTCGAGCTCACTCTCACGAACGATTCCTTACTTCTGGGCCGACTTGGAGTACAGGTTCGCGAGGACCTGCCCGACGTCGGGGACGTTGTACGGCGCGGGCTGGGCGTAGGGGTCGTCCTGCGTCGGCCAGCCTTGGATGTCGGTGGTGTTGTACTGGTACCAGTCGACCGACTCGGTGGTCGGGATGACCGGTACGTCCTTGATCATGTACCCGGAGATCTGCTTGACCAGCTTGACCTGGGTGTCCGGGTCGGCGCTGGCGTACTGGTCGAGCAGCTTGTCCACCTCGGGGTTGCTGTACCGCGAGTAGTTGCTGTTCGCCTGCTTGCCGATCGGCGCGGTGTTCTTCGAGTACAGCAGCTGCCGCAGCTCGTAGTACGGCGTGGGTCCGCCAGTCTGGCTGGAGTAGGCGAGGTCGTAGTCACCGGTGTAGAGCTTCTGGTTGTACGACTGCTGCTGCAGGTCCTGGATGCTCAGCTCGACCCCGACGGCGGCGAGCTGCTGCTTGACAACCGCGAGGGACGCATCCCAGTCGGTGTAGCCGGTGACCGTGATGACGCTGAGCTTGAGCGGGTTGGACGACGAGTAGCCCGCGCTCTCCAGGAGCTGCTTCGCCTTGTCCGGGTTCGGCTTGTCGTATCCGGCGGTCGTGACCGCGTCCTTGTCGTAGTACTTGTCGAACGTCGGCGTGACCACACCGCTCTGGTTCGCGGCCGGCTGGTAGCCGCTCTCACCGATCTTCGAGATCTGCTCGCGGTCGAGCGCGTACGCGAGCGCCTGCCGGACCGCCAGCTTGCTGGTCGCCGGGCGGGACGGATCGTTGTTCGGGACCAGTGCCACGTTCGCGGTCGGCGGGAACCAGTAGTTGTTGTCCGGCGACTTGGACTTGTAGAAGTTGTCGATGTTCGGGATGTACTGACCACCCCACTGCGCCTTGCCGCTGGCAAGGTCGAGGTTGGCCGGGTTGTTGTCCAGGTACGCCGGGTACTGGACCTTCTCGATGTACGGCTTGCCCGGCTGCCAGTAGGAGCCGTTGGCGGCGTACGAGATGTTGTTGCTCGTGCAGGATGCGACCGTGTACGGCCCGGTGCCGACCGGTTTCGGATCGGCCCAGGTGGACGGCTTGGACGCCGCCTCACCGGTCGACCAGATGTGCTTCGGCACGATGCCGACCTGGTTGGCGAAGTTGAAGAAGTACGGCTCGGCCGCGCCCTTGAACTTCATCGTGACCTTGTTGCCGGCCGCGGTGACGCTGGTCAGCCCGGCACCGGTCCACAACGCGTAGAGGTCGAGGGCCGGCTGCTGCTTCATCAGGTTGAACGTGTAGACCACGTCGTCGGCGCTGAAGGGCTGGCCATCGCTCCACTTCACCCCGTCGCGGATGGTGAAGACGATCGAGTCCTTGGCCGGCGACCAGGTGAAGTCGCTGGCCAGCATGGGCGTGGTGGCACCGGCCTTGAGCACGTTGACGAACGTCAGCGGCTCGTAGACGAAGCCGGAGGCCACCCCACTGACCGACGGGTTGAACGGGTTGAACTGGCACGGCCAGGTCTGCCCGCCCACGTTGGCGATCGTGACGGTGCCGCCCTTCTTGAACTGCCCTGCGCCGTTGCTCGCCGAGGACGACGAGTTGTTGCTGGACGACGCACTCCCGATCGGCTTGTCACCGCCCCCACAGCCCGCGGCGGCCAGTACGCCGACCGCGATCGCCGTGCCGGCGATCCGTTTGATGCCCCTCATCGTCTCTGCCTTTCACTCCTCGAACTGATGGTCATGCGAATGCCTCCGCGCCGAGGACCGCACCCGCGGCCTCGACACCGAGGGCGAGTGCCCCCACCAGCGGCGCGTCCGAAGGGAATCGGGCCACTGTCAGCTCCGGTGGGAAGGGGACTGCCGCGTCGAGTGCCCGGCGCAGCTCAGGGGCGATCCGGTCCCATGCACCGACCAGTCCGCCACCGACGACGATCCGGACCGGGTCGATGGCGATCGCCAGGTTGACGACATGCATCGCCAGTTCGCGATGGAACTCCGCCGCGAGTACGGCGGCGTCCGGCTGCGTCGATGCCATCGCGAAGACATCGGCCGCCGTGACCGGTCGCCCCAGCCGGGCGCTACCGGTTGTCTCGAGTGCCTGGCCACTGACGACATGTTCCAGGATCGTGCGCTCGTCGGCACTGATCCAAACGTCGGCGGCAGAGCGCAGGTTGTAGCCGATCTCGCCGGACGCGCCGTGCGCCCCGGAGATCACGGTGCCACCGGCAACGATCGCGGTCGCCAGACCGGTGCCGAGATTGAGGTAGAGGCCCGGATCGCAGCCGGTCAGCGCACCCCACCGCAGCTCGGCCGCGGCGGCCGCCTTCACGTCCGTCCCGAGCCGGACCGGGATGCCGGGGAAGGCGTCGCGGACCAGTTGCCCGAACGGCAGTTCACCCCAGCCGGGAAAGGTGGGTGCGAGCTCGACGCGGTCGTCGTACGGGATGCCGAGGGTGGCCGCACCGACGCCGGCGAGCTCCTGTCCGGGCGCGACATCGGTCAGCAGGTCGCGGCCCGCGCTGAGACCGCGCTCCATCGCCGCTGCTGCTCCGGCCTCGGCCAGAGTGTCGAGCTTCGTGACACCGAGACGCCGGCCGGACAAGTCGCCGACGGCAACGGCGATCTTGGTCCCACCGAAGTCGAGTCCGAGGACCACCGGCGGACGAATCATGGACTGGCAACTCCTCGTGCCGACCAATAGAATCGATAGGAAACTAACTTAACAATCACCGTTGGCACAAGGGCTAACTGTGACTGCTGCTCGAAGCGTTATGGACGCAAGGGGGTCGACGTGACGGTAGTCGCCGGAGGTGCCTCCGCGGCGCGCCCGCAACTGATCCGAGCGATCAACGAGCAGGTTCTGCTGGAGCACATCCGGCGGTCCGGTCCGGTGTCGCGGACCGAACTCTCCCAGCTCTCCGGTCTGTCCAAGCCGACCGTGTCGGCGGCGCTGACCACGATCGAACGCGCCGGGCTGGTGCACGCGACCGGTCAGCGGACGGGCGTGCCCGGGCCGGCGGCGCGCCTGTACGAGGTGCGGCCGGAGGCTGGGTTCGTGCTAGGGCTCGATGTCGGGCGGGAGTACCTGCGTGGCGCGATCGCCGATCTGGCCGGGAACACGCGCTGCCGGTTGAACGTGCGGACCAAGGCCGCGGACGCGATGGCGCGGATCCAGGAGCTCTCGGACCTGGCGGCGACGCTCGCGGCCGATGCGGGGATCACGGCAGGCCAGTTGACCCAGACCGTGATCGGCAGCCCCGGTGTGTACGACGCCCGGCTCGACGCGTTGACCCTGACCGGGCGACTGTCCGGGTGGGACTCGCCGGCGACGCTGACCGCGCTGCGTGATCGCTTCGGGCCCTCGCTGATGATCGAGAACGACGTGGACGCAGCCGCGCTGGCGGAGCGGGTGCACGGCCACGGCCGGGACGTCGACAGCTTCGCGTTCGTCTCGGTCGGCACCGGGATCGGGATGGGACTGGTGCTGGACGGCAAACTCCGGCACGGTTCACACGGGGTGGCCGGCGAGATCGGTTATCTGCCGTTCACCGAGGGCAGCGGGAGTGATCAGCGGGACGCTCGCAAACGAGGTGGATTCGACGCGTCGGCCTCGGCGGCAGCCGTGGTCCGGGCAGCGCGACGGGCGGGCGTGCGCGGGGCGATGTCGGCCGAGAAGGTCTTCGCGGCGGCGGCGCGTGGCGACGCGGTCGCGGCCGCCGTGGTGGCCGAGGAGGCACTCCTCGTAGCGAAGGCAGTGTGCACCGTTATCACAGTTGTCGATCCCGAACTGATCGTGCTGGGTGGCGGTATCGGCCAGGCGCCCGGCTTCCTCGAAGCCGTCGTCAACCAGGTCCGCATGCTCGCGCCGGTCCTTCCGGAGGTGAAGGCCAGCGTGCTCGGCACCGAGACGGTCGTGGCGGGTTGCGTCGCGGCCGGCCTCGACCGCGCCTGGCAACGCCTGGTGGGCGAGCTGGCGGTCCGGGCCGAGGCAGCTCCAACCCTGGGTTGATCTTCGGTCGATCGGAGGGTTGAAATCTCCGCGACGACCGTGATCGGGACGGACGTCGCGGCCTATCGTCGTTCGGTGAATGCCGGAACCACTGCTGTGCCGACGCTGGCCGCACTGCGTCATGCGCGGGCGCATCAGGCGACGACGTGGCGCTGGCTGCGGCTGGCCGGTCCACTGATCATCGGGCTGCAGATCATCGTGCTGAGCCGATCGACGCCAGGCCTGGGGCGGCACGGCGAAGGGCTCGTCATCCTGCTGGCAATCGTTGCGTTCGCCGCTGGAGCGTTCGGGGCCTTCGCCGCCAGGGGTCGGCCTGGGCTCGGTGGGTGTCGATCGCGGTCCTGTTCGCCGCGAGCGTCGTACTGCTGCGGCTGCAGCCGTCCGGTCCTGGGGTCTTCGGTGTGTTCGTCGCGGTCGCCGTGGTCGGGCGCCGGCTCACGCCCGTCCTCGGCAGCGTCCTCGTCGGCGGGGGACCGATCCTGCTTCTCGTCGTCAGCGGCGAGCCCGGGAGGTCTCCGCTGCCGGGGCTCCTGACGGGTATCGCGATGGCCAGCTTCTACGCCGTGATGCGACTGGCCGAGCGGCTCAGCGAGACCAATGAGCAGGCGGAGCAACTGCTCGTCGAGCTTGAGCGGAGCCGGGACGCCCAGGCACGCGCCGCCGCACTCGCCGAGCGTCAACGGCTCGCTCGCGAGATGCACGACGTACTCGCGCATTCGCTGTCGGCTCTCGTGCTCCAGCTCGAAGGCGCGAGTGTGTTGGCCGCGTCCGACGACCGCCTTGGTGGGATCATCGACCGGGCGAGGCAGCTGGCCGGCTCGGGCCTGGACGAGGCGCGGCATGCGATCACCATGCTCCGCGATGGCGAAGCGCTGCCGGGACCGGGGCAGCTGCCGGCCTTGACGACGCGGTTCGAGTTCGACACCGGCATCCCGTGCGAGCTGACCGTCACGGGCGAACATCACGCGCTCGACGCGGACGCTCGGCTGGCTGTCTATCGGGTCGCGCAGGAATCGCTGACCAACATCGCCAAGCACGCCACCAGCCAGGAGCGCGTCAACGTGCGGCTCGGGTACGAACCACGGCTCGCGAGGTTGGTCGTCGAGGATTACGGCAAGTCGGCGGCGACCGGCGTACCGGGGTGTGGTTACGGCCTGACCGGGATGCGCGAGCGGGCCGAGTTGCTCGGCGGACGGCTCTGCGCGGGGCCGACGCCGACCGGATTCCGAGTTGAGTTGGAGGTGCCCGCATGACCGGCTCGATTCGCGTGCTGAGTGTCGACGATCAGCGGATGGTGCGCGAGGGACTTGCGTTGGTGCTCGGGTTGCTCCCGGGCGTCGAGGTCGTCGCGACCGCCTCGGGCGGTGAGGAGGCGGTGCGGATGGCGGGGGAGTTGCGGCCGGACGTCGTACTGATGGACCTGCGGATGCCGCGCTGCGATGGCGTCGAAGCGACGCGTCGGCTTCGGGACCTCCACCCGGACGTGAAGGTGATCGCGTTGACGACGTACGCCGACGACGAGTCGGTACTCGCGGCGCTGCGAGCGGGAGCACGTGGTTACCTGACCAAGGACGCCCGGTCGGCCGAGATTCACGAGGCGCTGCGGCGAGTGGTCACCGATCAGGCGGCCATCGACCCGGTCGTCCAGCACCATCTGGTCGACGCGATCGCGTCGGAGCCCGCCGGACCACCGACGCCGACCGCGGCTCCGGACGGCCTGTTGACTCCCCGCGAGCTGGAGGTGCTGGTGCTGATCGCCGAAGGGTTGTCCAACGCCGAGATCGCCGCCCGGTTGATGGTGAGTGAGGCAACGGTGAAGAGTCACGTCAATCACCTGCTCGGCAAGATCGGCGCGCGGGACCGGGCCCGGGCTGTGAGTTACGCCTACCAGTGCGGCCTGCTCAGGTAGCGATGACTATCAAGGTCGTTGCCATGGGCACCGACCTTGACCGTCCCGCACTCAGTAGCCCACGGCGCAGTAGAAACTCGACGCGCTGTCCGTGCTGCCCCCGCCCAGGTACCGCGCGACCTTCGGATAAGCGCACAGGGGCCGGGTCCGAAGCACCTTGCCGTCGTCGTCCTTCCTCGAGGCCTCGATGCTCGCCGGCGCGGTGCCGTGGGCCGGCTGCCCGTAGAAGGACGTGGTGAGATCCTTGCCGGTGGCACTCATGTCGTGGATCGCGCGGTACCCGAAGTCGTCTGCACTGGCACGGGTCACGGTCAGCGGCAGAACGCACGCCGCCGCAACACCGGCCGCCACGATCGCGCGTCCGCGAGCGGGCCGCCGTTGGTGGGTTCGCGTCGGCTCCCAGCGGAAGATGGCCAGCGAGACGAGGAGGCCGGCGACCGACCAGGAGCACAGCACGAGGACGGCGCTCGCCGGCAGCGCCGTACCGTCGAGGGCGTGGCTGGTGGCGTCGATGATCGGACGGACCGGGAGATACTCCGCGACGGTGTTCACCCACGATGCCTTCACCGGATCGCCGACCGTCCCGGAGAACAGCACCACGGGTAGATAGGTCAGGCCGAGGATGGGGAACGCACTGCCGACGGTCGAGATGAAGCCGGTCACCGCCGTCGCCGCGGCCGCGCACGCAATCGCTCCGAGAGCGATCGAGGCCAGTACGCCGATCGCTCCGATGGCGTCCAATGAGATCCCGAAGAAGGCGACACCGGCGAGTACGGCGACCGCGCCCGCCAGCACCGAGACGACCACGGTCGATGCGATCTGCGCGCTCAGATAACACCAGGCCGGCAACGGTGTCGCGCGCCAGCGCCTCATCACACCGGACTCCCGCGCGGCCACGAGGCCGATGCCATGAGTCGTCCAGGCGGTCATCGTCGTACCGAGAACCGCGCAGCCCGCGAGCCGGGCCGGGGTGACGTGTCCGCCGGACGAGTTCAGGACGAGCAGCAGGACGGGGAGCACCAGGCCGGTGCTCATCGCTCGGGGCGTGCGAAGCAGCAGCCGGATCTGATGCCCGACCTGTCTCAGGAGAAGTGGTACGACGGGTGGCAACTGGTCAGGCACGTTCGAGCTCCAAGACGTCGAGGTCGCCGGCGAGGGACAGATAGGCCTCTTCAAGGCTTGGCGGGCCGACCTCGAGAGCGGCCAGGTCGAGCCGGTGGCGTCCGGCCCAGGCGACGAGGTCCGCGAGTACAGGTCGGACCTGGTCGGTGCGGACGCTCAGGACTCGGTCGATGAGATCGAAGTGACTCGCCAGGGCGGGTGGTAGGTCATCGAGCGGCGCGCCGAGCGGCAGGGGATAGCGAATGCGGCTGACCCCACCGCCGGCCCGCAGGTCGGCGGGAGTCTTGTCGGCGACCACACGCCCCCCGGACAGCACCATGACGCGGTCCGCCAATTGATCGGCCTCGTCGAGGTAGTGCGTGGTCAGCAGGACCGTCGTCCCCGCGTCGTTCAACCGCCGCACGGTCGCCCAGCACCGGCGTCTGGCCTCGGGGTCGAGGCCGGTGGTGGGCTCGTCGAGGAACAACACCTCGGGATTCCCGATCATCGCGAGCCCGAGGTCGACCCGCCGCTGCTGGCCACCGGACAGTGTGCCGACGCGGGCCTTCGCGTCGTCGGCGAGGTCGATCAACTCCAGGACCTCGGGAACTGGCCGTGGGTTCGGGTAGAGACGCCCGAACAGACTCAGCAGTTCGGCGACGGTCGGCTCGGTCTCGAGGCTGGTCGACTGCAGGACGAGTCCGACCCGCGCGCGCCAGCGGCGGCCGCCGCGTAGCGGTTCCACGCCGAGCACGCGGACCTCGCCGGACGTTGGCGCGGAGAACCCCTCCAGGATCTCGATGGTGGTCGTCTTGCCGGCGCCGTTCGGTCCCAGTACAGCGACCAGCTGTCCCGCGGGGATGGCGAAGCTGATGCCGTCGACGGCAGCGAAGTCTCCGTACCGCTTGGTGAGCTCGTGGACGATGATGGCGTCGGTCAACGGTCGTCCCGGTTCTTGGCGCTGACGACGACGGTCACCAGGCTCCAGGCGGCGACGCCGGCGCCTACGGCGATGAGCAGGGTCCGATGGGTGGCGATGCCGAACACCGCCAGGCCGATCCCGATGAGTGCACGCAGATAGGGGTTGATCCCGAGTAGTCGAAGCATCTTCCCAGCCTCCGCGAGCAGGTGGCGGGTTTCATCGGCGTCGCTGTTGATCTTCGGGCGCGTGCCGTCTCCATCCGGCGATGGAATCCATCCATCGCTGGTACGAACCCACGTCGGCGTCCGATGGGGGTAGCCAACTAGGCTGGCGGCGTGGGAGATCAGGCGAACTGGCGTGCGGAGCGGCGGGAGGCGGCCGCGGTGCAGGCCGCCGCGCTGGAGCGCCGGAAGGCCGGCGAGTCGGCGCAGGCGCGCGAACTGCTGGTCGGCTTCGTCCAGGAGATGCGAGCGCGGGGCGTCGAGCCCGAGCCGCTGCGAGCCCAGGTCGTGGGGTCGGGGGCGAGCTACCGGACCGATGTCATCGGCTGGTATCTGCGTCGCAACCGCTCACTGGGTGTGGACGTCGACGCGAACTTCTACATCCTCGGCGTTCCCGCCAGCCTGAAGTCACGCCTGGCGGGCGTCAGCCTTCTCCCGTCGGACCCACCGCTCGCCGTCGGCCAGGGCGCGCGGGACGGCGAGTCGATGCCGCTCAAGGAACTGCTCCGCCTCCGGCTCGAGTCAACGGCCTGAGTCGAAGCGGTCCAGACCAAGGTAGCGGTCGCGCAGCACCAGTCATGTTGCCGACGGCAACAAAACGCCGGGGGCTGTACCGCGGGCGGGTGGAGGTCTAACCTCGGAGAGGGCAATCTGATTGCGCATGTCGGGGGGACGCGATGGCGCTGCGGACGGGCATGCCGGTGATGCGGCTTGCGCTGTTGAGAGGTTTTGCACTCTGTGCGGACGGCCGCACACTCACCCTGCCACAGAACGCCGAACGGCTGCTGACGTTCCTCGCGCTGAACGGCGGGACGCTGCGGCGCGACTACGTCGCCGGATCGTTGTGGCCGGAGTCGGCCGAGGGCAATGCCGCCGCCAACCTGCGGACGGCGGTCTGGCGGATCCAGCAGGCCGGTGGTCGCGTACTCGACGCCACCCGGACCCGGCTGCACCTGGCCGAGGTCGTCGCGGTCGACGTCCTCGAGGCGACCGCCCTGGCGCTGTCCGTGGAGAGCCGGGCGGAGCCGGACGCCGGCGCCGAGCTCCTCGACCTGCTGGACTCCGAGCTCCTGCCCGATTGGTACGAGGAGTGGCTGCCCCCGTATCGGGAGCGGTGGCGGCAGACCAGGCTCCACTCGCTCGAGAGCCTGGCGTTGCGGATGGCGCGGGCTGGTCGATTCGCTGTCGCGGTCGACGCCGCGCTGGCCGCCGTACGGGCCGAGCCGCTGCGGGAGAGCGCCAACCGGTGCCTGATCCAGGTCCACCTCGCCGAAGGCAACGTCTACGAGGCGCGGCGGGTGCTGGAGCTGCATCGGCAGGCGATCCGGGCCGACCTCGGGATCGAGCCGTCGGCGCAACTGGTCGCGCTGGTCAGCGGTTCACGGCACAACGAAGCGTTGACGATGCGATGACGTACGGCGAGGACCGTTGACCCCGGGGGCGTGACCGGACGCCCCGGGACGGCTGGGGGGACCAGCATGGGCATCGAGCGGCGAGCCGGCCGGGCGTGATGGATCCAGCCGACCAGGTCCTGCTGCGGCTCGCCGACCCTGCTGCCCGCCCGACTCTCCTGGACGCCGACGCGCTGCTCCAGCTGGCCATCACCTGCTACGCCGTCGACCCCGCGGCCGTGACCGGTCCGACGACGGCTGTCTACGACCGGTTCGACCTCGCGGTCGCGCTGCCGGTGGAGACCTCCCTCTCCGCCCGGCTGATGCGCGCCGGTGACGCACTCCCCTGGGACGTCGCCGCGGCTTGGGACACCGGCCGGCCACCTACCCCGGGTGCGGACGCTGTCATGGTGGGCAGCCTGGCCGTCCGTACCGCGGGGGTGGGTGGGCTGATCGAGGCCGTCGACGTGACCGAAGTCCCGGTCACGGGGAACTTCACCGCCGCACTCGGTGTCACCCTGCAGCTGACCGCGCCCCCGAACGGCGGGGGAGGCGCACCACCTCTCGTCCTGCCGGTCGTGGTCGCGTTCCTGGTCGATGACGGGACCTCCCCGCGCGACCTGCTGCGCGCCACCGCCGCCGCCCGCCGGGTCGCGCGTTCCTACCCCTCACCGTCGCCCCCTGACGATGCACCGGCCCGCCGCGCCGATCGTGCCGTCTGCTGGCTCGTGCCCGCGGCGACCTTCGAGGACGACGGCTGGCCCGGCGGTACGACGGCGGACGCGCGGCTGGCCGCGGCGCGCGCCTGGCTCGGCCCGCAGGGCATCGCCGTCGTCGTCACCTGAGCATCCGACCGCACCACCCACCCCGAAAACTCCGGAGGACTGCATGAGCACCCTGGTGCAACCGGCGTACCCGTACGTGAACGTGACCATCGACACCAGTGCCCTGGTCCCCACCGCACAACGCAACCCCGGCGTGGTCGCCGTCGTCGGCAACGCGGCGGCCGGCGCGTCCGCGCCGGCCGCGACCCCGGTCGAGGTCACCGACCACGCGTCGATCATGAGCTCCTTCGCCAGTGGTACGACGGCCAACGCGCTGACCCGGAGCCTGGACCTCGTCCTCGCCCAGGACCCGCGGCCGAGCAAGGTGTACGGCGTACGCACGGCGACCGACGACGACTACGCCGAGGCGCTGGCCGGTCTCGACGCCGCCGACGACGTCACGTTCGTCGCGCTCGCCGGCGAGACCACGGTCGGTACGGCGACCAGCGGCGCGACCGCGGCCACCGGGCTGATGGCGCTGAAGGAGCACGTCGAGACCGCGTCGGCGGCCGGCAGCAAACGGATCGCGGTGGCGATGATCGACCCGGCGACCCCGCGGTCGGCGACCTACGTCACCGACGTCCTGGCCACCGACGATCCCTTGCGCAGCGACTCCGGCCGGATGGTCCTGGTCGCCGCCCGCGGGGCGACTCTCGACCCGACCAGTACGACGGCCACCGCCGACGCCGCCGCGGCCGTGATGGGCGCGATCGCCGGGTACCCGCCGGGGACCAGCGTCGTCCTCAAACAGGTCCGTGGCTTCACGATGCCGGTGACCACTCAATACACGCCGGCCGAGATCACCGGGCTGGCCGGGCAGGGCGTCATCCCGCTCGTCGATCCCGCGCTGATCCCCGGCTCCGGTCTGTACCTCGGCGACGGCGGGCTGTTCTCCAGTGACGCGGCCCGCAACTACGTCGACCTGCTGACGCTGCTCGACCAGCTCGAGTTCTCACTGCGGGCCGGGCTGATCGGGGCGATCGGCGACACCTCGATCACCAAGGCCGGGCTGACCGCGATCCGGGTCCGGATCGAAGGCATCGTCGGCCCGTTCGTGGCGTCGGGTGCGATCGACTCGTTCGTGGTCTCGATCCCGCTGCTCGCGATCCTCTCGGTGCCCGAGAACGCGCGGGACGCCGCCGATGCGGCCCGCCTCGTCACGGCCCGCCAGACCCGGCAGGTCGACGTGACGCTGCTGGTCGAGATCGCCGCCATCGTCCACCAGCTCGACGTCATTCTGAAGCCGCACTTCTGAGGCAGGAGCAGCGATGACCATCACGCAGTCCGACTGGAAGACCCGCCTGGGCGTCCGGTTCACCGTCGACGGGAACGAGACCCGCGTCTTCCTGGCCCAGTCCTACGTCCCGACGTTCGGCACCAGTGCCGAACCGCTGCACTCGATCGAGCGGACCCATGTTGGCGTGGTCGCGACTCCACAGTCGCTGACCTTCACGCTGTCCGTCACCGCGATCGGGCCGGCCGTCGCCGAGCTCACCGCGCTGGCGCTGCGCGGCGATCCGTTCGACATCGTGCTGCTCGAGCAGGAGGGCGACGACTGGTCGTTCTCCACGATCGTGCTCGAACAGTGCTACATCACCAGCGCGGCCCCCGGTTCGGCCACCGTCAGCGGAGCGCCGGTCGCGACCTTCTCCGGCTTCTCCCTCGCCGCCGCCGTCACCGACACCGCCGGCACAACCACGAAGGCACCGCAGTAACGATCTCGTGACCAGCAGATCCGAGGGGAGTCGTCATGGATGAGCCGAGCGTCGTCGAGCGCACCGGCCTGGTGCTGCTGAGCCAGGGCGAGCTCGTGGTGCCCGCTCCGGACAGCGAGGCGGTGCTCGCGCGGATCCGGGACGACGGGCTGGTGCTCGAGTTCCCCGTCGAGGTCGAGATCCGGATCGTGCCGGCCTGCGATCCCGAGGACCACGTGTACGCGACGCTGAGCCAACTCACCGCGGCGCTGGAGGCGCTGACGTGACGACGGTGCGGATGCCGGTCAAGGTGCGGGTCGAGGTCACCGAGGACCGTGTCGACGACGAACTCGTCGCGCTGGTCACGGATGCCGTCGACGCCGCGCTGGGCCGGGCCGTCGATCGGGCGCTGACCGTGCGACTCGTCAGTGCGGCGACGGATTGCCGGGTCGTCGCGAGCAGCGTGTCAGTCAGCGGCGATCCGGTGCCGGGCCGGGTGTCCGGTGCGCTGGAGGAGTCTTTACTGACGAGCGTCGACTTGGCGGCGGCTCGGCTGACCCGTCGTACAACCGGGTCCGAGGACGTCGAGGTCAGGTCCGGCCAGGGGGAGCGGCTCGACGACGATCGCCTGGTGGCGGGTACGGCGGGCGACGCGTACCAGGTGCCGTACTACGACCACGACGGCAAGACGGCGGACGTGCGGTTGCACGGTATGCCGCCGGACCCCGGGACGGCAGGAACGGGCAAGCCGCAGCCGCAGCGGCTGCGCAGACTCACAAATCCCCGGGAGATCGGGATTGCGATAGTTCGGCGCATCGGCGGTGTGCCGTCGGAGACGGTTGCCGTCATCGGCGCGCCGCCGGAAGGCGATGGAGCGTTCATCGCCTTCGTCGACTTCGCCGGCACTCAGGCGACTGTGCATGACGCGATGCCGCTGGGCGTGTGGGATTTCCCGGGCGGCAACAAGGAGGCCCGGCTCGCGACCGTCAACTTCGTCAGTGCCGACCGGTGGAGCTTCTACGGCCAGGCCACGGGTGCCGCGCAGGTGCAGGCCTTACTCGTGCAGGCCATGATGATCGACCTGATGCGCGACGCGTCGGGCGTCAGCGAAGAGGACCTGAAGCGCCAGGCCCTGAAGCGGATCAAACGTCTTCCGGCCCGCACCAGCGACACGCTGTACCTCTACCAGCTGACGGCCGCCGGCGCGCCGGTCTGGATCGGCGAGGCCGAGCCACGGATGCCGCGCGGACCGATGGACGTCGTCGTGGTCACCGAGGACGATCCGGAGGAACGCGAAGACACCTACGGCAAGTGCCCGCCGCTCGATTCCGAGGAACCGTCGATGTGGCTCGGCATGCTGGGCCTGCTGCACGATTCGCCCTCGACACCCGACACTCCGTTCCTCGGCGAGCCGGCCGTCGAACTCTTCCCGCCCGCTGTCTCGGCCCGGCTCAGCCGGAGGATGAACGAAGTGGCGGGCCTGCTGCACATGTCCCCGGGGAAATTCGTCGGGGGCTTCCTGATCGCCGCGATGGTGCACATCGACACGAGCTGCCGGAAACTCACCCGCAACCGGGCGCCGATGGGTCCGCAGCTGCGGAACATGGCCGCGGCGTTCGGGCCGGTTCAGGAGCTGGAGCGCGCGTACATCAACACGATGCTCAGCCAGGACGATCGGAAAGCACTGCCGTGCCCGGTCGCCGGACAGTCCAGGGAATGGGTCGAGCGCTTCGCCGATGTGCTCGGTTCGGCCCGCGACGATGCGGTGGCGTCGATGTTCGTCACCCAGTGCCAGGACGTGCTGCTGCAGGTGCTCTTCTCCAGCGGTCACGAACTGCACAAGCGGGCCGAGAACTTCGGGTCGTACATGAAGCTGACCCGGATGCTGCTGACCGTCATGCTCGCGGATGTTCCCGACCTGATGCGGTTGCGCAGTGCGCTGGCCGCCGAGCTGCAGCGTGAGCGGTTGCTGCTGACGGCCTCGTTCTCGGCCGGTGGCGCACTCGCCGCCGGCTGGGTCGAGATGTCCGGGAAGGTGATCGACTCCATCACCGCGAAGCCGGTGTCCCGCGAGCCTGAAGCCGGCACCGTCGCGCGGTTCAAGACCGGCCTGCGGGTGTACGACGGCAAGGGCCGGTGGTGGGGCATGGCCGAACTGGACGCAGTGATCTCCACCCAGCGCCAGCAGGTGACGGCCGTCGACCCCGTGCTGGACAAGATGTCCGAGGTCGACGACGTGGTGGAGAAGCTGAAGGTCGCGCAGTTCCTCGACGCGCGTGCGTCGACCGCCATGGGCCATGCCCTCACGACAGCGGTCGACGACATCTTCCGCGACCTGCTGTCCGACCTGATCAAGGAGAACGACCGCTGGCAGCGCAAGGCAGTCAGCGATCGCAAGCTGGCGTTCGGCCTCGCGAACTTCCGCCGGGACGACGGGGAGAGCGAGATCGGCGCCCAGTTGACGGGTATCTACAAGCTCGCGGACGAGCGGTTGAAGCCGGCGTTCACCGATCCGGCGCCGTACGTCGCCGGCATGCGGCGGCTCGCGGATGTGGAGATCGGCAAGGCCGAGCTGTCGGAGATCCTCAACCTGGTCGGGCTGACCGTGCTGGCCATCTTCTGCGCGCCACTCGCGTTCGCGGTCGGAGTGGTCCAGGCAGCCGAGGGACTGGAGACCGCGTTCGAGCATCGCAGTCTCCAGCGGGCGATGCTCGATGCGGACGAGATCTTGTCCAAGGCGCAGGTCGAGGCGGAGATGTGGGCCGCGGTGATCGGGCTGGCGCTCGCCGTCATACCGGAGGTGCCGTCGGCGCTCCGGGGTGCCCGGACCCTCGGCCGCGCGGCGATGAAGGGTGAGGCGACGGAGGTGGCGATCGCCGCGACCCGGCGGGCGATGCGCGAGGTGGTGCAGAAGCTCGCGGAGCTGAGCCTCGAACACTTCACGGTGCGCTTCGTCAAGGAACTGACGCAGGGCTACTTGATCAACCTCGCGCTGGAGAAGGCGATGAACCGGATCACCGACGCGGTCGCTCACCAGGTGACCGTCACCGGTAAGGCCGGCATCGGCGACGTGGGCGACGTACTCGGTCGTGCGATCGAGGGAGATACGCCATGACGTTCAGGATCCGTGGTCATCCGAGCGAGATCCACGTCCGGGTCGCGCTGCAAGGGCATCCGGTGGTCGACAGTTTCGCCAAGCGGTTCAACGTGGAGCACGAGCACGCACAGACCGTCGTCACCGAGTCCGTCCTCGACGCGATGGATCTGCTCGGGTCGGCGTACGTCACGAAGATGACGCGGGTGGTCGGCCGGATGGCCGAGCTGCGCGAGGCGATCCACCTCGTCTACGAGAAGGTGCTCAACGGTACGGCGGAACCCCTCGACGCGGCCACGATGAACCGGGCCTTCGACGAACTGCACGCGCAGACCAAGGAACTCGCCGATCCGAAGACGTGGGCCGAACGCGACGGCGGTGCTGTCGAGCCGCTGGCACCGTTGGTGCGGTCGGAACCGCCACCACCGCCCGCGGCGCCCGTCGCTCCGCCGGAACCCGTGACTCCAGCTCGTCGTCGGCGGCGGCGGGCGGAGCCGCAGTACCCGGGGGCGCGGCAGGGGGTCGGCGACCGCCCGAGTCGGGCACCCCGCGACGGCGAGGCGATGCGCGGCGGCCGCGGGAAGAAGTGGCGTGAGTCCGTCAAGCGGCCGGGTGACATCACCCTCGAGCTGGATGTCGACGGCCTGTACTGGAAGTTCCCCGACCTCGAGGAAGGCGTCGTCCTGCACTTCCCGGACTACGGCTACCGGGTCTGGAAGGAGCCGGGCACCGGGGCGATCGTCGAGGAGTTGCTGGCCGGGCCGAGTGTCACGAAGGCCCGGAGGTTCACTCGCGGAGAGGACGTCCTGTTCAGCGCCGCGGACGTGAGCGAGGCCTACCGCGCGGCCGGCACCGAGCGCGCCCATGGTGCCGGCTCGCCAGGGCTTGGCTTCGACGCGCCGTACGGCGTCGCCCACGCGGTCCGCCGGATCAACCAGTGGCTGGAGAACCGCGGCGTCGAGCAATGGGTCCGCAACCTGCGGGACAACGCGGAGCCGGGGGTCGAGTACCTGTGGACGACGCGGACGAAGAAGAGCGGACAGACTCTGGCGGATCGCGAGTACACGATCAGTGCGGTCGTCGAAGGACAGATCTTCGAGCTGTACGTCTTCGAGACGAGTGTCCCGACCGGGTCCGCGCCGAGCGACGCCAACGTCCAGTTCGAGCTGATCGGAGTGTCACCGGCCGCCGAGGTGTTCGGCGCACCGCTGACCAAGGAGAGCCGGGCGGCGCTGGAGTCCGCGGCCGAGGCGGGAGAGACCGGGACCCGGCCACCGATCGAACGGGTCGAACCGCCGGAGGTCATCGTCGACGCTCTCGGCCGGACCCGGAGCACCACGCCGGAACTCGCGCACCCCTCGGTGGCGCGGACCGGTCAGCGGCTCGAAACCCTGACGAAACTGCTCGAGGGCAAGCTGTTGAAGCACGCATTCACCTCGAAGGACGTCCGGCTGGTCGAGGCGATCGACGCGTTGACCAACGCGGTCCAGGACCTGCACCGCGACATCACCACGGGTCCTCCCGATCCGGCCCGGCTCGCTCGGATCGATGCGGCGATCAAGGCGTTCTCGGGTCGCGCTGCCCGGTGGACCGATCACGTGACCGCCGCCGATGTTCGTGCGCTGGTCCGTCAGCTGAAGGCGCTTCGAGGGGAGTGAGATGACCAGCAGCTTCGCGCCGTACCTGCACACCCCCAGCGCGGTGCTGTTCGACGGTGTCGTCCCCGTGCCCCTGTGGGCGGTCACCCAGCTGTCGATCGACTCGACGTTCTCCGTGCCGCCGATCGGCGGCACGAGCCGGCGGGTGGCGTTGCCGGCCCACGACGACTCGATCGGGCTGAGCGCCGTACTGATCGGGCCGCTGCGGATGGAATGGAAGACCGCGCTGGAGAACATCGCCGAGGCGAGCCGCTACGGCACCGTGATCTCTCCGAAGACGGGTGGCCTCGGCACCGGCCTGGTGCTGGTCTCGAGCGCGACGGTCCGCACCAACCTCGCGGTCCAATCGCTGTCGTTCAGCTTCACCGCCGCCCGCCGGGACACGATCGACCTGACCATGAGGTTGGTCCACCTGCCACCGCCGGGCAGCCTGACCCGGCTGATCGACGTCACTGCTATCGGGGTCGGCGCACTCACCGACGTCCTGCCCTTCTGAGGCGGCCGGATGACACAGCTGCCTGCCTTCGTCTCCCGGCCGATGGTCGACGCGTACGCCGACGCCCTCGGAGCGGACGCGGTCGCGCCGACGCCCACGCCCGCGGGCACTGTCGTCGACTCACCGTTGACGGACGGCATACCGGCCAGGCTCGCGCTGGACGCCTCTCGCACTCTGGTACTCGCGGTGCCGGTCGGGGTTGCCCGGGTCCTGCTGGACGCGGATCCGTTGACCGTGGTCTGGGACGACCGCACCGCCGGTACGTCGACCGACCGGACACCTGTCGACATGCCCCGGCCCCGGTTGACCCTGCTCGTGGACGAGCGCATCGCGGACAGCGCCGTACTCGTGGAGCATCGGGCGATCCGCTTCGCCGACGGCGGACAGGCACAGGTCGAGGTGGTCGTGGACCGCCTGGTGCTGACCGCGGCCGCGTTGCGATCCGCCGGCCGTTCGAGCAGCCGGATCGTCCTGCGCTGGCGCGACCTGCTGGTCGCGGGCGATGTCGGCCCGGCTTCGACCGCCGGGGATCCGGCCCTCGATCTGGTCCGAAGGAGCGCGCCATGACCATGACCGATCCGCTCGGCAGCCCGAGCCGCGACGTGACCCCGGGGACGTTGCCGACCTGGGCCGTGGTGTTCTCCGACGAGCGCGAAGGTGGGTCGCCGCGGCTGACGATCAGCGGGGACGTGTACGACGGCATCGTCTCGGCAACGCTTCCGGCGGACCTGTCTGGCGGACGGTACGAGATCGTCGTCGAGGGACTCACGGACGAGGACTACCAACGCATCCGGCTCCCCGCTGGGAAGCGCCTGCGGGCGGCGATCCACCTGTGGTGGAAGGACTCCGGTTCCGGCGTACTCGCGGACCTGACCCGGGCCGCGGGTCTAACCGATCTCCTCGGCGGCAGTCAGAGCCCACCCGACGGCAGCCTGGTCGCGGTGATCCGGGTCGACACGGTACGGCGGCAAGCCGGGGAGCGCCGCTACGACACCATCATCAGCGGACGGGAGGTCGTGTTCGCCCGGCTCGGTGCGGCTGTCGTCCGCGGCGGACTGTGTTACGACAACCTCGATGCGGCCGCGCAGGGCATCGCCCGGGACGCCGGCGTGGCAATCGTGACGCACGGGTTGAAGACGCTCACCCCGGCGGCGGATCAGAAGGACTTCGCCGATGTCCGCCCGGGTTCGGCACTCGATGCGATGCGGACGGTACGGTCGCAGGCCGCGGCGGCGCTCGGTCTGCAGGGCCTGTCCACGGCGATTGTGCGCGATGGCGTGCTGCATGTCGGGTTGTGGACGGCAAGGGACGCCGTCACGGCGCGACTCGGGGTCGAGCGTGTCCTGGACGAGTCGGTCGGCCTGCTCGCGGTGACCCGTGGCGCCGATGCCGACGTACCCATACCTGAGGCCGGCGGGAAGCCGCCTGCCGAGCCGCGAGCGACTGTCACCGCCACCTGTCTCGGCCGTCCGGACGTCAAGCCCGGTGACACCGTCAAGATCCCGCTGCCGCCCGACGACTTCCCGTCTCTGGCGCCGACCGGGCTGGGGCTGCCGCTGCTCAACGACCTCGCGGACCTGGTCGGTTCGCGGTCGAGCGAGGTCGCGGGCTCGAGGTGTCTCGTGACCGGGGTGACGCATCGACTCTCGATCCGGCAGGGCTTCGTCACCGTCGTCCGCGCGGCGGTCCTGCGGGACGACAAGGACGAAGGCTGGGACCCGGTGCCACCGGCCCGGCACGACGATGCGCCCGCCGACGCCGATTCGGTGCGCGGCAGTGTTCCGGCCGATGTGGCGTCCGGGACGGCCAAAGCGTTCCAGGGACTCGCCCGGACGGTGTCGCGCGGCAGCCGCGCGTTGCGTCTCCTGATCGGGCAGGTCCGGGCGCATCCGTCCGCGCAGGGCGGCGGCTCGCCCGACCAGACGAGCAGCGACGTCTGGTACTCGCTGGCCCCCGACGACGGCAAGCCTTCGGCAGTGCGGCGTCTCCAGGTCACCCCGACCGGACATGGCGAACTGCGCCAGGTGCCGGTCGTCACTCCGTTCGCGTACGGCGGGTACGGCCTCATCCTTCCGCGCTACCCGGGTGAGCGGGTCCTGCTCGCGGACACCGGCGGCGGCCAGGACGTCGTCGACATCGGCAGCGTGTGGGACGACGGAGTGATGCCGCCCGCGGCGCCGGGCGACTGGTGGCTGGTCCTGCCGGTGGCGGTGCCGACCGAGGATCTCGCCGCGGACGAGGAAGGCGCGCCGCCCAACGAAGGCTTCGGGAGTCACGACCTCATCGATGCCGACGGCCGCCGGATCGTCGAGGTCAGCGGCCTGACGTTGCGGGTGGCAAGCACGTTGCACAAGTCCACGGAGCGGCCGGATCCGGGGGCGGAAGGTGTCGTGCTGCTGGAGAACACGAAGGACGGCAAGACAGCCCGGATCGAACTGCACAACGACGGCACCATCGCGATCACCGGCACCGGGATCACCCTGGACGCGGGCACCGGTGACATCGCGATGAAGGCGGCGAACGTCAAAGTCTCCGTCTCCGGCACGATGGACGTGAGCTGATGGCGCGCCCGGCGGTCGTCATCGAGGACGGCGAAGTCACGTGCGCCCACGAAGGCACGCGGAGCCTGACCGCTGGGCCGGTGAAACTCACCGTCGGTGCGTCGCCGGTGATCCCGTTGGCTGTGGTCGCGGGCGCCGGGCAGTACTCGGGGTGCAAGTTCAAGGACCCCAACGGGAACAGTCATCCCTGCCTCAGCACGGCCGTGACCAGCACCGGCGCGGCCAAGCTCACCGTCGGCCGCCAACCGGTGCTGCTCGACAACGACAAGGTCACGACCGCGAACGATCTGGCGACGATCTTCTCGGCCACCATCGACCCCGGACAGTCCAAGCTGACCGCCTCGTGAGGACGCCATGAGCCCGATCACTCCCAGCACTCCCGGTCCGTCGTCCGACGAGACGGTCCGGCGCCGCCGGCTGCTCGGTGCCGGTGTCCGGGCCGACCCTGTCGATCCTTCGGACCTGGCCCGCGATGTGGCCTTGCGTCGTACGCCGGGTGGCGTCGACCTCGACGTCGTCGAGGGGGTCGACGCGCTCACGCAGGACCTCGCCGTCGGCCTGACCACGTTGCGCGGCAGCGATCCGTTCAACGCTCGCTTCGGCTTCCTCGGACTCGGCCCGCTGGCGGAGCAGACGTCTCCGGCGATCGCGCGGGAGGCCCTGCGCAGCGCGGTCGCGCAGCTGGTGGCCGCCGATCCGCGCGTACGGCGGATCACCGAGCTGACCGTCGCCACACCGACGGGCGGCTCGCGGGCGCTGGCGGTCACGGTGTCCTTCGAGGCGATCAGCGATGCCGGTGGATCTCTCACCGTGGCCGGACTCGGGCCGGTACCGGACGCCGGACAGCAGGCCAGACAGCAGGATGGACAGGAGGATCGATCGTGAGCGACGACACGAGCCTGGACCTCAGCGAGATTCTGGCGGTGGACGACGAGGTGACCCGGTCGACCGGCAGCGACGGGTTCGGCGTCACCGCGGCCGGGTTCCTGCCCAAGCCGTTCACCCGGCTGCTGGCGGAGAAGATCGCGCTGGCGCGCAGCCTGATCGACGACGACCTCGACCTGTCCAGTAGCAGTGTTCTGCGCAAGGTGCTCGAGATCAGTGCGCTCGAGGACGCGCGGACCTGGGCCGCGCTCGGCGCGCTGTACGACGACTGCTTCGTGAGCACCGCCCGTGGTCGCGCCCTGAGCGATCTTGGTGCGGAGCTCGGCCTCGACCGGCCGTATCTCGTCGCGTCCGGTCGAGTCACGCTCACGCTCGGGGGTGCACTTCCGGCCGGGATCGACCAGCTCGTGCTGCCGCGGGGCAGCCGGCTGAGCACCCCCGGCGGACACCGCGTGGCCCTTGCGGCGACCACGACCTTGAGCGCGCGGACGACGTCGCTGCCGGCGGCCGTCGTCAGCTTCGATCCCGGACCGATCGGGAACCTTGACCCCGCGGTTACTGATGCCGACGGCAACAACCCGCAGAAGATCGATCGCTGGGAAGTTGCCGATGGCAAGCTTGCCGACCTGCTCGCCGCCGACGCGGCGGCCGGACTGCCGGCCGGTGCGTCGGCGGCCGGTCAGGGACTGGTCCGGATCGCGCACACGGCCGCACTGACCGGCGGTGAACAGCACTGGGACGACGAGCGGTACCGGGCCTTGCTGCTGGCGGCGCCACGGTCGATCTGGTCCGCGGAGGCCATCGCCACGACGGTCTCGCTCCTGCCGGGTGTCCGCCAGGTCAGTGTCCGCGACGGCTGGGGCGGCATCGACCTGTCCCAGTCCGTGTTCGGCGACTTCACCTTCCTGGAGCGGATGTTCGCGATCGACCGTGACCTGGCGTCGCCGTACTTCGTCAGCGTCCTCGTCGCCCCGACGGAAGCGGCCGTGTGGGACGGGCCGAACGGGCTGCAAGCATCCGTCGAAGCCGCCATTCGCGACGTCCGCCCGGTCGGTGTCTTCCCTGACGTGGTCGAGGCCGACCAGGTGTTCGTCGGTGTCCAGGCCGAGATCGTGACGACGGGACTGGCGTTGCCGGCCGGGAGTACGGCGAGCACGAACTCGAGCCCGTCGGCGCTGGCGCTCAAGGGCCGGCTCGCGGAGCGGCTGCACCGCATCGTAGACCGCCTCCGGCTGGCCGAACCGGTCCGGTCGGCTGCGATCACGGCGGCCCTGATGTCCGAGCCCGGCATCACCGATGTCGTCAACCTCCGGCTCGTCCGGTTCCCACCGCTGGTCGATGCGGCGGGCAGTACGACGGATGGCAGTGACGGCCCGCAGGTCCTCGACGCCGATCAGAACCTCACGCTCGGCGCCGGTCAGATCGCGGTACTGGTCGACGCCCCGGACCTGCTGTCGGTGCGGTGAGGTGACCATGACAGTCCCGCAGACCACGGCCGACCTGCTCGACCAGGTGTCTGAGCCTGGCGCCGGATCACTCGCGGCCGTCGCCCGCGAGCTCATCGGTCCGCTGGCGGGCGCGACTACACCCGAACCGTTGCCCTGGGACGGTGTCGCGAACGCGCGGGTGACCGTGCCGGCCGGCAGCCGGTACGCCGTACTGAACGTCACACTGCTGGTGGACACCGAGCGGGACCGGTGCGTCGTCGTACCGCGGGTTGTTCAGCCCGGGCCGGCTACGGATCAGCCGGCGGTGACGTTCGAGGTGTGGAGTCAGGCGGGAAGCAGCGTGCCTGGGTACGTCCCGTCGGTGGATGAGTCCGGGGTGGCGCCGCAGCTTCAGTTGTCGGTGTCCGCGACCTTGATCGCCGCGGACGGTACGACGACTCAGCTGCCACCTGGCGAGGTGCGGAATCTGGTGCGGATCGATCTCGTCCAAGGTCTGACCGGCCGGGTGCTCGCGGCAGTCCTCGCGGAGAAGCAGCGGCTGCGGCGATGCGCTCGCGAGGTCACAGCGATGCGTGTGTTGGCCGATGCGCGCGGGAACGCGCTCGATCGCATCGGGTCGGATCTCGGCTGCCCGCGCTTCGCCGACGAGTTGGTGTGGGACGCCGTACGACGATCTCCTGCGACCCAACCGCTGTCGCCACCAGGCCGCCTCGAGGACGACGCGGAGTACCGCGCGCGGCTCGCGCTGTTGCGGGGCTGGCGACTCCCCACGCCGTCCTGGGGTGAGAGCGTCCTGAACAGCGCACCCGGACCTGGCTTGCCGGCTCCGGTCGAGATCGACGAGACCCGCAATGCGGTCCACGTCGCCTTCCGGCTGGTCGCGCCGGACTCCCCGGGCAGTAGGGCGACATTGCTGCAGGCTGTTCGGCAGGTGCACCTGGTCTGGCCCGCCGGCAGCGCCGACGGGGACGCGGCACATCAGGCGCGGCTGCTGCCGCAACGCGTCCAGGATCGGGTGGCGAGGACCCGCGCGGCTCTGGCGCGATGGGCGCTGCCGGATCACCAACCGCTCGCGCCCAGCTTGGCCGGCGCGCTGGAGTTGCTCGAGACCCGGTGCCGTCAACTGGGTGCGCAACCGTGGACAGCTGTCGTGGCCGGACAGCACGATGACGGTGGCTCGCGGTTCGAGCTCGGTCTCGGCGCGCAGCTGTCGGTCCCCGATCCGGCCGTCCTGGATGCGGCGGTTGCCGCTGCACAGGCTCTGGGCGACCCGGGCCTCGTGCCGCGCCCGCGGTCGGACGATCCGGCCGGCGCGTGGCTGCTCGACGCGTGCGGCTTGCGCACCGCGGAACTGTTGCCGGACGCAACCGTGTTCGTCAGCACGCTGCCGATGGGTCCACTCGTCGTCGACCTGACGCCCGGCCCGGACGCGCCGCTGCCGCTGACCGCCACGGCGAGCCTCGTCACGTCGACGAACACCGGGTACGACGCTCCGCTGGCCGCTGTGGTCGCGGCGATGGGAGCCCACCAGCTCACGCCTGTCGACTCGTCGGGTCTGTTGCCGGGAGCACAAGCGGGGTCGGTGTTTCCCGACCTCACCGAGCGGCTGGCGCAGCTCGGCGTACCGGTTGCCGAGCAGCTCGACGGATTCCGGCGGCAGCTGGATGCTGTGTCAACGCGGTTGTTCGCGGCGTTCAATCTCGGGCCGGGCGGGACCGCGGCGATCACCGCTCACCCCGAACAGGTCGCTGCCGTTCTGACGGCGGCAGCGGCGGCGGGGGCCAGCAGTGTCGTCGCGTTCATCGATGCCAACGGCAACGTCGTACTCGTCTTCGGCGTGACAGGGCTGCCGCTGGCGGGGAGCAATCTGGCCGCGCGACAGACGGTGCTCTACCGCTGGGAGTCGCGCGGGCTGGCGGGCGAGGCCGTCCGGCTCGACCCGCGGCGTGGATCGACCACGCAGATCTACGCAGCCGGAGCGGGCATCAGCGTGGTGAGCTGTCTGGCCCACGTCCGCGGACTCGGCAACGACCCGTACGAGTGGAGTCCCGCGCTGCCCGCGGGGGCGCTGTTGACGCTGCGCCAGTACGAGCATCTGATGAACCTGGTCGAGCTGGTGACGCCCGTCGGCGTACGGGCGAACACGTGGGACCTCCGCCAGCACCACGTCGACGTGGACGGCTCCGGGACGCCGTTCCCGCTGACCGCCGCCGCAGCCCGGACCTACCGCCACTACCGCACCGTTCGTTGATCAGCCGCCGCGCAGGAGGGGACCATGTCCACCAACGACAGCAACGCCGAGGGGCCGCTCGTCTTCGGCGTACCGGGAAGCACGATCGCGGCCGCGCTGCGGGAGGCCGGCCTCGGCGAGGACGCGGTGATCGCGGTCCTCGGCCAGGCGATCTCCCGCTCCGCGGCGGGGGCCGAGCGCGAGGCCGGGTTCACGTTCCAGGTGCAGATCGCCGAGACCGCACCGGAGTGTGTGCTGACCTATCAACGATTGTTCGTGCATCCGGACTTCATCGACGGTGTGACCGTGGTGCAGGGCGGGCAGACGCCGGACGAGATCGGGTTCAACGCCCGCTTCCACTCGCTGGAGGGAGAGCTGGACAGCATCTCCCGCGACCTGCAGACGTCGAGCAACTGCGTCGCGGAGCTGCGCCGGGAGGTCTTCCAGCTGACCCAGGAACTGGAGGCGAAGATCACCGAGATCGACGGTCGGCTGGACGCGAAGGGCAAGGACAAGGAAGCCAAGGAGGGGAAGGAGTCGAAGGAGGGCAAGGAAGGCAAGGAGACGAAGGAGAAGGAGCAGGCCAAGGAGGGCAAGGACAAGGAGGGTAAGGACCACAAGGAACACAAGGACAAGGACCACATCGACAAGGTCTCCACCCTGGAGAAGCTGGTCGCCATCGAGAAGCAACTCGACACCCCCTTCGCGCCGAACCTGACACCCGGCGCGCCGACGGGCCGGGAGCGCACCTTCATCACCCTCGACGACCGCCCCGACGTAGGCGCCACCGCCCTGGACGACGAACCACCACCCCCGGCGAAGAAGGCCGCAAAGAAAGCAGCAAAGAAGGCCGCGAAGAAGGCGCCCGCCAAGAAGGCGGCGGCGGTGGTGGAGACGGCGGGAGAGCCGGCGGTGGGGGAGGAGGCCGCGAAGAAGGCGCCCGCTAAGAAGGCAGCGGCTAAGAAGGCAGCCGCGAAGAAGGCAGCGGCTAAGAAGGCAGCGGCCAAGACGGCGCCCGCGAAGAAGGTGGCTCCGGCTCCGCCTGGGACTGCGGAGGGCTGACATGCGGTTGGTGCTTGCGCACGACCACGACATCACCGCCCGCGAGCTGGCCACCCGCTGGGGGAGCGACGCTGTACTTCTCACACCTGCAGAGCTCAGCTCCGAGCACCTGCTTCTCCACCTCGACGAACACGGCGCTGCCCAAGCCGAAGTGACCTCCAGGCCGGAGGTGACGTCAGTGCTCACCCGGCTCGGCGGCATCAGTGCTGCGGACCTGCCGCAGATCAACGCACAGGACGCGGCGTACGCGGCGGCTGAGCTGGACGCGTTCCTGCGCGCATGGCTCGGCGCATGGCCCGGACCAGTCATCAACCGCCCGAGCACCACCTGCCTCAACGGACCCGGCTGGCGCCCAGAGCAATGGATCGTGGCAGCCACAGCGGTAGGCCTCCGGGCCCGTCCGATCCGCCGCCGCGCAACGCTGACCGATAGGCCTGACAACGACCCGAACGACGGCCCGACCGCGGAGGCAACTCGGGTGACCGTTGTCGGCGGCAACTGGTTCGGCATGGCGAGCGAGGAGATCGGGCGTAAGTTGTGCACGCTGGCTGACACAGTCGGATGCTCCACACTCGAGGCCGACGTCGTCGACGACGTGATCACACAGGTCAGTGCCTGGCCGGATCTCACGCCCCCGCACGTCGCCGATGCCCTGGCGCGAGTCCTGGACGGCCCACCGTGACAGCACTCCTCTGGGGACTGCCGGGCGATTCGACGCTGGCCACCGTACACGCCGAGCTCGTCCGGCTCGACGTACCGCTCCTGTTCGTCGACCAACGGCTCGTGCTGGACACGACGGTCGAGCTGACCGTCGGAAAGACCGTCGAGGGGACAGTGCGGATCGGCGACACCGCGGCCGACCTCGCCACCATCGGCGCCGCGTACCTGCGACCACATGACGGCACTCGCGTGGCCGCCGTACGCGACCAGCCGCCTGGCTCACCGGCCTGGCGGCACACCCAGGAAGTCGGCGACGTGCTGTCCGCGTGGGCCGAGCTCACCCCGGCGTACGTCGTCAACCGCCCGTCCGCATCGGCGAGCAACGGCTCGAAGCCAGCCCAGCTCCGCGACATCGCTGCCGTCGGTTTCGCCGTCCCCGAGACTCTCGTGACGAACGACCCAGCCGCCGTCGCGGAGTTCTCGGCCGGTCACGACAGCGTGATCTACAAGTCCACGAGCGGGATCCGGAGCCGGGTCCGATGCCTGGCCGAAGACGTTCCGCTCGAGGACGTGCGGTCATGTCCGACGCAGTTCCAGCGCAAGGTGCCGGGCACCGACGTACGCGTTCACGTGGTTGGGGCCGAGATCTTCGCGACGCGCATCCGCAGCGACGCCGACGACTATCGCTACGCCACCCGTCAGGGCCTACCGCGCCCACGGCTGTCCACGACCGACGTACCCGATGACGTCGCGGACCGCTGCCGCCTGCTGACCTCCAGGCTCGGCCTCGCCGTCGCCGGCATCGACTTGCGGGTCACGCCGGAGGGGGAGTGGTTCTGCTTCGAGGTCAACCCGTCGCCGGCGTTCTTGTACTACGAGTACTGGACCGGCCAGCCGATCGCGACCGCCGTTGCCGGATTGCTGGCCGCTGCCGTCACGTGTGCGCAGGTGACCCGATGAGCACGGCATCGCGGACCCGCCGAGTGTCAGTCGGCTCCGCCGAGGTCTACCTGCACCGAGTCCTCACCAAAGCCGAGGCGGCGTTCGCGGTCCAGCAACTGCTGAGCCCCTCGCCGTCGTTCCGAGACAAGTGCTGGCACTCCGGCCCAGATCTGGCGACGATCGGTACGCCGCTCTATCGCAACCGGAACAGCCTGCAGTCGTACGCCGAACAGGCCCGGGCCACCAACACTCTGCTGTACAACGCCTATCGATGGCTCTACGACCGAGTGGCCGACTTCTTCGAGGACCGCTACGGCCTCCCGGTGGACTTCGTGGACGAGCTTGCCGTCCCGGGTTTCCACCTGATGTCCTACGACCGGGCCGGCCGGTTCGAGGGCGGCGGCTGGCACTTCGACCAGCTCGCGCAGCAAGTGCCGTACTTCGCCGACCGAGCCGCAGCGATCGACGGGATCCTCAACTTCACCCTCCCGCTTGCCGTGCCCAGCGGCGGCACCGGCATGGACATCATCCCCGAACAGGCCGAGGCGGGTGGTCCGCGACAGCAAGTGCACGTGGCCTACCGGCCCGGCGTCGTACTCTTCAACGACTGCGAGCTGCTCCACCGGATCGGCGCCTCGGTCTGCCGCGAAGCGGGCGAGTTCCGCCTGACGATGCAGGGCCACGGTGTCCACTACCGCGGCCGCCTCCTACTGTTCTGGTGAACGGCACCGCATCACCGATCGGTGAGCCTTCGGTTTCGCTCCGGAATCGTGACGGAGCATCCCGCGCGGGTAATCCCCGAACCTGTTGCTCTGACCTTCCACCGAGCCAGTGGACGACCTACCTTGTGGTGGCAGTTTCCCCTGGTGCGTCGACACGGAGGCCACGATGGCGTCGAAGGCTTGGATCACGAGTTGCGCTTTGACAGCGAGTGCTGCGTTGGTGCTGGCGATGGGGCTGACGGCTCCGGCCGCCGACGCGAAGCAGCCGCCCGTCGGGACGACCACGGCCAAGGCTCTCGTGTTCATTCCGAACCCGGTCCAGTCCAGCGGCAACGAGTCGCTCACCGACCAGAACGACTCCGCGACCGCGGTCCCGCGCGGTGAGTACTACGAGGTGACGCTGACCGACCTGGACGGTTCCGGCTATCTGAAGGGCACCTGGGCGAACGTGCGCAGTAACACCGGGCCGGCGGCGTACAGCTCGAACGGCACCTATTTCTACGACCGCAGCGACGACCGGTTCGAGCAGGTGATGGCGTACTTCTGGGGTACCGAGACGCAGAAGTACCTGCAGTCGCTCGGATTCGGCAGAGAACTGCTCGCCGTGAACGCCGAGAGCCAGGACTACAAGGTCGATCAGTACGGCGGGGACAACTCGTTCGAGATCGAGAAGCGCGACACGATCACCCTCGGCAAGGGTGGTGTGGACGACGCCGAGGACGGCGAGGTGATCGTGCACGAGACCGGGCACTCGATCCACGCCGCCCAGGTGCCGGGATTCGGGTCGACGCTGGAGTCCGGCTCGATCGGTGAGGCGTTCGGCGACTACTTCTCGGTGACCGTCGGCGACTGGGTCGCGAAGAAGTACGGCGTACCGGTGAAGGAGCCGTTGGCGTGCGTGGCGGACTGGGACTCGACGTCGTACACGTCGACAGTGCCGCATTGCCTCCGTCGTCTGGACGCCGGGAAGCACTACCCGGAGGACGTCGTCGGCGAGGTGCACGCGGACGGTGAGATCTGGTCGCAGGCACTGTTCCAGATCCGGACCGCGCTCGGCCCGACGGTGGCCGACCGGATCATCGTCAACGCCCAGTTCGGCTTCGCCCCGGACACCAGCTTCGCCGCGGCGGCAGGGCAGACGGTCTCGACCGCTCGGTCGATGTACGGCCCGTCTCAGGCTGCTGTGGTACAGAAGGCGTTCGCGGACCGCGGCATTCTCTGACAGGGCGTATCCGCGGCCGCAGCTGGTGAACGAATGAGCCGGACAGTTGCCAATAGCAACTGTCCGGCTCGGGTGGTGGGGGTCAGACGACGGTGGTGCGGAAGCCCTTGACCAGCATGTAGACGCCGACGGAGAGCTCCCAGGCGGCGACGGGGAAGGTCGCGATCGCCGAGAGGCCGGACAGCTGGCTGTTGTGACCGAGAACGGTGAGGACGTTGGCCGTCAACAGCAGCGGTGCGCCGATGAGACCCATCGCGGGGATGAACCGGGGGACCAGCCGGGACCTGTACAGCAGGGTGCCGAGGAGGATGGCGTTGACGGCGGCCATCATGCCGGGACCGAAGAGGAAGGTCCAGTCGCGGACCGCGACCAGGGCCTGGCCGACGGTGGTGAGCGTGGCGGGGTCGGTGCCGGGAGTGCCGGCGACGTCCTGCTGCAGCGTGACGACGGCGAGGAGGCTGACGACGCCGATCATGATGACCGCGGCCTCGAGCAGGCGGGAGGTGACGAAGCCGAGGGCCAGGGACTCCTTCTGCCGCTTCAGGACGGGGAACAGGGCGACGGCGCTGCCGATGCCGGCGAGGGCGTTGACGAAATCGAGGAGACATCCCCACAGCACGCGGGTGTCCTGTCCGGAGCCGTTGATGAAGCTGGGATCGTTCAGCACCGGCGCGATCAGCAGCAGCGCCGGGATCGAGGCGGCGAAGGTCACCAGGTAGAAGATCCCAGCGGCGCGGACGTGGTTCCTGGTCGGATCGGCGGGGGCGATCGTGGTGGTCGTGGTCGGTGCGGTGATGGTCATGTCAGTCTCCTGAGTGCTGGGTCCGCCGGTCGACCGAGAGCAACGGCAGACCGAGATCGCGAAGTCGCTGGAGCAGGCCGTGCAGGGCTGCCTGGTCGGCCACGAGGCCGTGGATGACGGTGGTGCCGTCGGTGTGGTCGGTGAGGGTCATGCCCTCGAACCAGGTGGCCCACCGTGGGTCGAGTCGCCCCTGAAGGCGGATTTCGTACCAAGCTGAGTCGTGGTCCATAGCCGCAAGTTAGGAGCGGGCCTGGTGACCACGCATCACATCATGTGGTGATCTTCAGCGGGTGAGCAGTCCGAGCTGGTGGGCTCGCCGGACCGCCGCACGCCGGTTGTTCACGTCGAGCTTGGTGTAGATGTGCTTGGTGTGGGTGCGCACGGTGTTCAGCGACACCACGAGTTCGCGGGCGATCGACGGACCGTCGAGTTCGCTCGCGAGCAGGCGAAGTACGTCGATCTCGCGATCGCTGAGCGGGTCGACGAGATCCTGCTCGACAGCCGGCTTGCTGACCCGGGCAGGCCGGCGCGCCGCTTCGAGAACCTTGCGAAGGTAGCCCCAGTCGGGTCGGCGCCGATGCAGTGTCGCGAGCAAGGCCACCAGCGGTTGCCCCTCGGCGATGAAGACCCGAACGTATCCCTCGGGCTCGGCAAGGGTGAGTGCTCGTTCCAAGGCGGCCGGATCGCGAGTGGCGAGGGCCTGCAGGACCAGCACCTCGATCAGGGTGCCGATTCGGCCGCCTGCCTCAGTGGCCGCTCGCAACCGTTCGAGGAGCGGTACGGCGTCCCCGTGCCGAGCCAGCAGGATCCTGGCCAACGTCACGTGCTCGTACTCGCGGAGATACGACAACTCGTCGTCGACCGACAGATCTTGCGCCCAGTCCTCAGCCGCGGACACCTCTCCGCGGGCGACCAGCAGTCGGGCGCGGACGGCGGCGATCGGACGGACATCCGGTGAGAAGTCGCCGACGTACACGCGCAGGGCCGCATCCAGCAGGTCCAGTGCGCTGTCGAGATCGCCTTCGGCCTCGCGGATCCGGGCCATCGCGACCCGCCACCGATAAGGATTCTGCGGGAGCTCGGCCTTCGCGCCCAGGTTTTCGCTGCGGCGCAGGTAGTCGCCGGCCGCGTCGAGGTCGCTCCGCTCCCAGGCCAGCCGGCTCAATCCGACGTACATGTCGGCCGTTCCGCGCAGGGCCGGGCTCTCGTGGCCGGCGAGCTCGAGGGCTCGCTCGAACATCGTCTGCGCCTGCCGGAGCCGGCCTCGGGTGATCTCGAGGTCGGCCAGGGTGATCGTGCAGCCGAGGACGTCGGAGATGTGCCCGATCCGTTCGAGGCCCTGGGCGGCGGCGCTGTAGCCGCGATGTGCGGCCTCGAGGTCCCCGCCGGCCCAGGAGGCGAGGCCCGACAGCGCCGAGGCGGCCGAGGTGGTGAGGTGGTCACCGTCGACGGCGCGCTGGAGCGCGAGCCCGGCGTGCTCGATCGTGCCGGCCGGGTCGCCCGCGACGAGGGCGAGCGCGGCCCGGTACGTCTCGATGGCGCCGGGTAGACGCTCGACCTCGCCGCGATCCACAACCACCAGGGCATCGGCAGGTCCGGCCAGCTGTCGCTCGACGTCGTCGAGCCGATCCTCGATACCGTCGAAGTCGTTGCTCGCCATCAACGCCCCGACGAATCCGATCGCCAGGACCGGCCGTCTCCGGACGAGCTCGTCGGGTAGGTCGTCCAGCCAACGCCGGATGGTCGCTTCCTGCCGCTCCCGCCGCAACCCCGGGACGGCAAGTTCAACCAGGTCGGCGGCCCGGTCGAGGTCCCCGGCGGCCACGGCGTGCCGAACGGCCGCGACCGTGTCGCCGGAGTCGGCGTACCACCGGCTGGCGCGCCGATGCAGCTCCGCGACATCGCCGCGTTCCGCGAGCAGATGCGCACGCAGGACGTCGGCGAAGAGGTGGTGGTAGCGATACCACCGCCGATGGTCGTCCAGGGGTACGACGAACAGGTTCTGGCGCTCGAGTGATTCGAGCATCGCCTTGCCCCCGGGCTGTCCGGTCACGGCGTCGCAGAGTGGTCCGGTCAGCCGATCGACCGCGGAGGTCTCGAGCAAGAACCGGCGGACGTTCTCCGGCTGGCGGTCGAGGACCTCCTCGACGAGGTAGTCGACGACGTACCGATCGTCGCCCGCGAAGCCGTCGATGAACCCGGCCGCGTCGCTGCGGCCCTGCAACGACAGAGCTGCCAGGCCGAGCGCGGCGATCCAGCCCTCCGTGCGTTCCTCGAGCGTCGCGATGGCCGTCGCGTCGAGACCCAACCCGGTCACACCGTTGAGATAGGAGCTGACCTCGTCGACCGTGAAGCGCAGGTCGGCGGCGCGAATCTCGACGAGCTCGCCCCGAGCGCGCAGGCGCGCCAGCGGCAACGCGGGGTCGGCCCTCGTGCTGATCAGCAGGTGCAGTTGGGGCGGGAGATGGTCGAGCAGGTACGTCATCCCCCGACTGATCTCCACGCTGTCCGCGAGGTGATAGTCGTCGAGGACGAGGTCCACGTCGTCCGGGAGCACACTCAACTCGTTGAGGACACCCGCGAGGATCGTCTCGATCGGCGTCGGACTCGACTGCAGCACCACAAGAGCGCCCTCGGCCACGCCCGGTGCCGCGCGCTCCAGCGCGGTCAGCACGTACGTCCAGAAGGTGAGGGGATCTTGGTCGCTCTCCTCCAGCGAGACCCACGCCACGCGCTCGGCCGGCCAGGACGAGACCAGCGTCGTCTTGCCGAAGCCGGCCGGGGCTGACACGAGCGTGAGTCCGACGCCGTCCTTCCGCCGCAAGCGGTCGTCGAGACGTGGCCGTGCCACCAGACCCTGGCGAATTCGCGGGCGGTAGAGCTTGGTCTCGACGAGAGGGCCCGCCATCACACCCCATCCCGTTTCGACGTCGTTGAGACGAGGGTAAGCCCGGCGATTGCGGGGCTGGCCGAAACTCGGATGCTTTTGTCGGTGGTCGCCGTTACGGTCGGTTGGGTGCTGACTCTGCTGCGGTACGCCCTGCGGGTGGCACCTGGGAGCACTGCTCTGACGATGGGCCTCGCGGTCCTCGGCTCTGTGCTGGGGATGGGGGTCACGCTGCTCACCGGTCAGGTGGTCGGGGCTGTTCCAGGTGTGATCGACGACGCCCCGGGAGCGATGTCGATGACAGAGTTCGGCTGGCTGCTCGGGGCGCTGCTGACGGTCTTCGTCCTGGAGAGCCTGACCCCCGCGATCCACCGGGTGGCCTCGCTGATCATGGACGCGGCGCTCGTCCGGGAGATCGGCACCGGCATCACCGAGCCGCTGCTCCGTCCGCGCCGGGTCACGCACCTCGAGGACTCCGAGGTGCTGGACGTTCAGGATCGGGCCAAGGGCAAGGGCGGTTTCCATCTCGCGCAGGGCCTGGCGAATCTGCCCTGGCTGATGGCCAGCCGCGTGACCCTGGTCGGTTCCGCGGTCATCGTCGGCGTGATGTTCTCCTGGTGGGTCGCCGGGATGCTCGTCGCGGTCACCGCCTTGCTGGAGTGGTACGGCGGCCGCCTGATCGAGCGCGAGATCGACGTGTGGTGGGGCAACACCGAAGAGCAGCGGCGGGCGAACTACCTGTTCGACCTCGGCATGCGCGATGCGCCCAAGGAGCTCCGGGTCTTCGGACTGCATGATTGGCTGGTCCAACGCTACGTCCGCGAGTGGACCGCGGGCTTCCGCGCGGTCTGGGACCGGCGCGGCAAGAACGTGAAGTGGTCGGTCCTGACCGGCGGTCTGCACCTGGCGGCCAACGGGCTCGCGATCCTCCTGGTCGGCCGGGCCGCACTCGACGGCGACCTGCCCCTGACCCAGGTCGCCACAACCGTCCCGGCGATCCTCGCCATCGGGGTGTCCAGCAACGGGTACGGCGTCGTCCAGGTGCGGCGCGGGTTGTCGGCGTACCGGGCGATGAAGGATCTGCCCGGCACGATCGCCGACCGCCACCCGGAGCCGGCCGCGGTCAGCAGCCATCGCATCGAGACCATGCCGGCGCGGGAGATCCGTTTCGAGAACGTCAGCTTCCGTTATCCCGGCTCGGACGTGGACGTGCTGCGCGACCTCGACCTCACCATCCACGCGCACGAGGCGCTCGCGCTCGTCGGCGTCAACGGCGCCGGCAAGTCCACGCTGGTGAAGCTGCTCGGTGGCGCGTACCGGCCGACCAGGGGCCGGATCATGGTGGACGGCGTGGACCTCGCGGAGCTCGACCTGACCGCCTGGCAGCGGCGGATCGCCGCGATCGTGCAGGACTTCCTGCGGTTCCCGTTGTCGGTGACGGACAACGTCGTGTTCGGTGCGGTCGAGCGGGCCGGTGACGACATCACCCTCGCCAAGGTCGCCCGCGAGTCGGGCATCGACGAGGTCGTGCGCGGACTGCCGGCGGGCTGGGACACGGTGCTCGACAAGACGTTCGACGGCGGTGTCGACCTGTCCGGCGGGGAGTGGCAACGGATCGCGCTGGCCCGAGCGCTGTTCGCCGTCCATGCCGGGGCCGGGGTGCTCGTGCTGGACGAGCCGGCGGCCGCGCTCGACGTCCGGGCCGAGGCCGAGCTGGTCGAGCGGTACCTCGAGCTCACGTCCGGGGTGGCGTCCCTGATCATCTCGCACCGGTTCTCGGTGGTCCGCAACGCGCACCGGATCTGCGTGCTGGCCGACGGGCGGATCGTCGAGGACGGCACGCACGAGCAACTGCTCGAGCACGGCGGGACGTACGCCGCCATGTTCCGGCTGCAGGCCGAGCGGTACGTGACGGCGCCGGAAGACCCGGAGAGCGAGGCCGTCGATGCGTAGCCTGCGGATCCTCTGGCTGTGGCTCGCCACGTCCTTCCGGGCCGCGCCGGGGCTGATGGCGATGTCGACCGTGCTCGTCGCGGCGCGGGCGATCACGGCGCCCTTGCAGACGTACGGCGTCAGCCGGCTCGTCGACGGGATCGCGGCCGACCAGTCGAGCACGATCGCCCTGGGCATCGGCATCATCGTCGGCGGTCTCGCGGTCTCGTTCGTGGCCGACGTCGTGGGCTGGCCGCTGCAGGACACCGCGCAGGAACGGATGGCTGGTCGCGTCCACGCCGACCTGCTGGATGTGACGACGGGTGTTCCCGGGCTGTCGCATCACGAGCGACCGGACGTGGCCGACCGGCTGGAGCTGGTCCGCGAGCGCGCGTGGCGGATGGGCGTCGGCGCCGAGGTGCTGCTGTGGGCGTTCGCGACGGTGACGAACACGGCGACCGTGCTCACCCTGCTCGGCTCGGTGAACCCATTGCTCCTGATTCTCCCGTTGCTCGGGGCGACGCGGATCTGGTCGGCGTACCTGAGCAGCACGCGGCAGCAGAAGGCCTGGGAGGACTCGCTGCCGCAGGAGCGCCTGGTCGACCGGCTGATCGAGGTGGCGAAGGACCCACGGACAGGGCTGGAGCTGCGCGTCTTCGGACTCGGGAAGGTCCTGCTGGACAAGATCTTCGCGCTGCAGACGGAGCGGTTCCAGCGCCGGGTCGCGGCGGCGCGCTGGGGTGGGAAGGTCGACGGCGTGGTGCGCCTGGTCTTCGGTCTTGCGTACGCCGCGGCCGTCGTGTGGATCATCGCCCGGGCGAGGGACGGGCTGCAGACCGCGGGCGACGTCGTCCTCGTGCTGTTGCTGGCGCCGCAGGTGGATCAGATGACCGGCGGCATCGCGCAGAACGTGTACTGGGTCGGCGAGGTGGTTCGGAGCTTCAGCCGGTACGACTGGTTGCGCGAGTACGCGAAGGAGAATGCGTGGCAGGAGAGTGTCACGCCGGCGCCGGCCCGGCTGAGGTCCGGCATCGAATTGCGGAACGTCGGATTCTCCTATCCTGGCTCGGATTCCGCCGTACTGAGCGCGATCGATCTCACCGTGCCCGCGGGATCGGCCGTCGCGCTGGTGGGGGAGAACGGCGCCGGCAAGACGACGCTGGTCAAGTTGCTCGCGCGGATGTACGACCCGACCACCGGACGCATCCTGGTCGACGGCGTCGACCTGGCGACGATCTCGCCGGACGCGTGGCGGTCGCAGCTGTCGGCAGGCTTCCAGGACTTCGTGAAGTTCGAACTGACGGCGGGTCTGGTCGTCGGGATCGGCGACGTCGAGCGGGCCGGCGACGAGGCCGCCGTCCGGGCTGCGATCGCGCGAGGTGACGCGGAGTCGGTGATCGCCGGACTGCCGCGCGGGCTGGATACGCAACTGGGCAAGAAGTTCACCGACGGCGTCGAGCTGTCCGGCGGCCAGTGGCAGCGGCTCGCTCTCGCCCGGGCCTTCATGCGCGAACGCCCTCTCCTGCTGCTCCTCGACGAGCCGACCGCGGCGCTGGACCCCGAGGCCGAGCACCGGCTCTACGAGCAGTACGCCGCGGCCGCCCGGATCGCGGCCACCGAGACGGGAGGTATCACCGTGCTGGTCTCCCATCGCTTCTCGACCGTCCGGATGGCCGACCTGATCGTTGTCATGCACAACGGTCGCGTCGAGGAGGTCGGCCCCCACGAACACCTGCTCGCCGCCGGCGGCCGCTATGCCGAACTGTTCGAACTGCAGGCTCGCGCCTACCGATAAAACGCCACTCCGGCGCGGGTTGAAACTTACGCTTGATGGGTATTCCACCGAAGGGAAGTTTCGCGGCGACGCCTGCTGTACCTCGCCGGGGGGACTTCTGAGAGCCGGCTGAGAGCGTGGTGAAGGGGTCGCCTCCCGTTCGTCAATCGTTCACCGCCGGTTCCTGCCCAACGTTGTATTCCTTTCTAATGTTTCTCCGTCAGGTAACACCGAGAAGGGAACCATGGACACACCCCCTGCAGTGCGGGCTCGCGGAATCGTCAAGTGCTTCGGTGAGGTGGTCGCCCTCGACGGCATCGATCTGGACGTGGCGCAGGGACAGCTCCACGGATTGGTCGGGCCGAACGGTGCGGGCAAGACGACGTTGCTCGGTCTCCTGCTGGGACTGGCCGTCGCCGACAGCGGCAGCTTGGAGATCCTCGGTACGCCGGTCGGCCGGGCGCTCGCCGTCCCCGAGGGCGTCGCGGGATTCGTCGACGGTCCTGGTCTCTACCCATCGCTGACAGCCAAGCAGAACCTCGCCGCCCTGGCCGCTCTCCGCGGCGACGACGCACCGACGATGGGCATCGACGACGCGCTTGACCAGGTCGGGCTGACCGACGTCGCCGACGACAGGGTCCGTGGCTTCTCCCTCGGCATGCGTCAGCGCCTCGGCCTCGCCGCCGCGCTTCTCACCAAGCCACGCTTGCTCGTGCTCGACGAACCGTCGAACGGCCTCGACCCCGCCGGCAAGAAGCATGTGTACGGCGTCCTGACCCGGCTCGCCGCCGACGGGACCGCTGTGGTGCTCTCGAGTCACCGGATGGACGACGTCGAGGCACTGTGCTCGGACGTCACGATCCTGGCCACCGGACGAGTCGTCTTCTCCGGCCCGATGACGAAGCTCGCCACCGAGAGCCGGGAGCTGGACTACCGGCTCGTCACCTCCGACGCCGACGCCGCCCACCGGCTGGCCGGTGAGACGGCCGGGATCAGGATCGTCGACGACAGCGGCATACGGCAAGGCGCCGAAATGTTGGTGGTCTCGGCTTCGGTGCCGGCCTTGGACGAGCTCGTCAAAGGCCTCGTGCACTCGGGGGTCGCGGTGCGCGAGCTCGCACCGGTCGTGTCGCCACTAGAAGCAGCGTTCCTCGACCTCACCGAACAGCAGGAGTCGGACCGATGACCGCCACCGTCGCCGAAGCCACCAAGGAAGCTGCGGCTCCCGTCGCCTGCAGCGTCTCGGTCCCGCGCGCCTACCGCTTCGAGTTGGTCAAACTGCTCTCGCAGTGGCGCGTGCGCCTGCTGATCGTCGCCTGCTGGCTCGCGCCGGCGCTCTTCGTCGCGGTCATCAGCCAGCAGGCCTCGCTCCCGGTCGACACCCTGTTCGGCCGCTGGATGCACGCGACCGGTTGGGCGGGACCGCTGGTGATCCTCGGCTTCTCGGGATCCTGGGCGCTTCCGCTGCTCACCTCGCTGATCGCCGGTGACGTGTTCGCCTCCGAGGACCGGCTCGGCACCTGGCGCCATCTCCTGGTCGCGGTGCGATCGCCGCGACGGATCTTCGTGTCGAAGGCACTGTCCAGCCTCACGGTGATCGTGGTGCTCGTGATCGGGCTGGTGTGTTCGAGTACGATCAGTGGGCTCGTTGTCGTCGGCAACCGATCCCTGAACGGCCTCGACGGCCACCTGCTGTCGCCGGGAGACGCGGCCGGAAGAGTCCTGCTCGCCTGGGCCTGCGCACTCGCCCCGACCCTGGCTCTCGCCGCGATCGGCCTGCTCGGGTCCGTCGCGCTGGGCCGGTCGCCGATGGGCCTGCTGCTGCCTGCCGTGGTCGCCCTCGCGATGCAGATCGTTCAACAGCTCCCGGTCCCCGTCGCGATCCGCTACGCACTGCCCGGCTACGCCTTCATCAGCTGGAACGGCCTGTTCACCAGCCCGGCACAACGCGGACCACTGCTGATCGGCATCGCGGTCAGTCTGGTGTGGGTCGTCGTCGCGACCGCCCTGGCCTACTTCCTGTTCGTACGGCGTGACTTCACCAACCCGGTCCACGACGGGTCCGGCCGGCTGGCGATCACCGCCGGCCTGCTGCCGCTCGTCGTACTGTTCGGCCTCACCGCCGGGGTGCTGGCCCCGGTGGCCGGGGTCGGCTCCGGGATCGACCAGGACAAGGTGCAGCGATCGGTCGCCACGTCGTTCGCGCACCTCTATCGCCTGCAGACCAAGCAGCTCAACCGACCTGACGTCACCGAGGCGCAACTCCAGACCTCGGCTGCCTGCACCAAGGGCGGCGACCAGGTCGCCGCCGTCGGTGCCGGCAACGACTGGCGTTGCGTCGTGAGCTGGCACATCCCTGGTGTCGAAGCGGCCGGTTCGGCCATCTACCAACTCGACATCAACCCGCTCGGACGGTACGTCGCCGACGGGGACGGACCGAAAGAAGTCAACGGCTTCTTCCTGGTCCGGACCTCGGCAGGCGACGAACCGAATCCGCTCTGGCAGTTCGACGGCAACATCGAACTGCTTCCGTCCACCCCGAAGGGATAAACCCCATGCAGGTAACACGCCGCCGCAGGCGTGACGAGAAGGGCTTCACCACCCTTCTTCGCCGCCGCATACCACTGGTCACGGCGGGGACGACCGCTGTCGCCGTGGCCCTAGCCGGCACTGCAGTCGCCTCCACCCATCAGTTCGGCTACGATCAGGTCGGCCAGGTCACCGACAAGGGCCAGGTCGTGTCGGCCGACCAGTACATCAAGCCGTTGGGCGATCGCCTTCTTCTCCAGAAGGGCAAGATCATGTCGTCCACGGTCAGCGCGGACGGCAGCCACATGGCCGCGTCGGTGACCGACGGAGGGATGGCGCTGGCGATCATCGACCTGAAGAACTGGAAGGTCCAGCAGTACATCGGGAACAACGCCGCCGCCGACCTGAGGATCCCCGGGAACGACGTCGGCCAGGAAGGCCCGACCTACTCGCCCGACGGGTCGCAACTGTGGCTCGGCCAGGCCGACGGCTACCGCAGGTTCACGGTGAACCCGGACGGCTCGCTCGCCAACCCGACGTTCGTCACGATCGCCGCGGACGGCGCGAAGCGCGCGCTGGTCGGCGAGGCGGTGTTCTCGGCCGACAGCTCCACGGTGTACTCCGCGGTGAACGGCCAGAACCGCGTGGTCGCGATCGACACGGCGACCGGCACCATCAAGCAGAGCTGGGCCGTCGGCAACGCGCCGCGTGACATGGTCGTGGTCGGCAACAAGCTGTACGTGAGCAACGAGGGCGGCCGCCCGGCGAAGCCTGGTGACCCCACGATCAACTCCTACGGCACCCAGGTCGTGGCCTCCCAGATCACCGCTGCCACCATCACCGGTACGGTCAGCGTGATCGACCTGGCGAACCCGTCCGCCGCGCCCGCGAGCATCGATGTCGGCCTGCACCCGACCGCGATGTACGCCAAGAACGGCGTCGTGTTCGTCACCAACACCGCCACCAACAATGTGTCGGTCATCGACACCGCGCGCGGCAAGGTCGTCCAGACCATCGCCACGCAGCCCTGGCCGGAGGCGTCGGTGGGCTACGAGCCCGACGGTGTGACGCTGACCGACGACGGCCACCTGCTGGTGTCGCTCGGCCGCGCCAACGCAGTCGCCGTCTACAAGTACCGCGACCCGCTCGAGCCGGTCAGCTACGTCGGTCTCCTGCCGACGGACTACTTCCCGGCCGAGCTCGCCACCGTCGGCAAGCAGATCGTGGTGTCCAACACCCGCGGCGTCGACGCCCGCCGGGACACGACCGCTGCCGGGCACAGCACGCACGACACCACGTCGAGCCTGACCCGGTTCACACTGCCGGACGACCACGCCATCGGCAAGTTCACCGCCACGGTGTTCCAGCAGAACGGCTGGACCAAGGGTTCGGCCCAGGCCGCCACGGACAAGGGCCACCGCAACCCGGTACCGGTTCCGGCCAAGCTCGGCGACCCGTCGACGATCAAGCACGTGTTCATGATCGTCAAGGAGAACCGGACGTACGACCAGGTGTACGGCGACATCCCCGAGGGCAACGGCAACCCGGCGCTGACGCAGTACGGCGAGAACGTGACCCCGAACCAGCACGCGATGGCCAAGCAGTTCGGGCTGTACGACAACACCTACGACATCGGCACCAACTCGGCCGAGGGGCACAACTGGCTGATGCAGGCCGACAACCCCGAGTACAGCGAGTCCTCGGCCGGTGAGTACATCCGGACCTACGACACCGAGAACGACGCGCTCGGACACCAGAAGAGCGGCTTCATCTGGACCGGTGCGCAGGCGGCGGGCAAAACCGTCAAGGACTTCGGCGAGTTCCAGTCGATCGAGAGCAAGCCGGCCGGCGCGACCTGGCAGAATCTGTACTGCGACACCAAGAACATGCAGGCGACCGGTCAGGACACCGCCTACCCGATCACGGTCGGTTCGGCGATCCCGTCGCTGAACGCCGTGTCGGTGCAGGGCTTCCCGCAGTTCGATCTGAACGTCCCGGATATCTACAAGACCGAGATCTGGAAGAAGGACTTCGAGAAGAACGGACCGGCCAACTTCAACATGTTCTGGCTGTCCAACGACCACACCGGCGGCCCGAACAGCGGCCCGGCCGGAGTGGCCGACAACGATCTCGCCACGGGCCGGATCGTGGACGAGATCTCGCACAGCAAGTACTGGAAGGACTCGGCGATCTTCGTCGTCGAGGACGACTCCCAGGCGGGTCTCGACCACGTCGACGGTCACCGCGCGCCGATCCAGATCATCAGCCCGTACGCCCAGCACGGTGTAGTGGACAGCCACTACTACACCCAGATCACGATGATCCGCACGATCGAGCAGATCCTCGGGATCCAGCCGATGAACCAGAAGGACACCGCGGCCACCCCGATGTTCGGCGCGTTCACGCAGAAGCCCAACTTCGCGCCGTTCACCGCCGTCCCCAACCGGACGTCACTGACGGCCGGTCTGGCCACGCCGCCGCCCTGTGGCGTGGATGTCCCCGCGGCGCAGAACCCGAACGCCGCGCCAGTTCCGAAGGCGACGGTCCCGGCTCACCAGCAGGCGGTCGCCGCGCAGTGGGAGGCGTGGCTGGCCCAGCAGCGGACCACCGGTCCGAACGCGAAGGCCGACTTCGCCAACCCGGCGCAGATGAACCACTTCGACTGGTACCAGGCACACGACTGGTCCACGCCGTACCCGGGTGAGAGCAAGATCGTCGCTCCCGCCGATGTGCCGGGCGCGGTGATCCCGTCGGCCGAGAACGACGGCTGACCCTGCAATGACGGACCGATCGCGCCGGGCGTCGGGCCGGATCGAGCAACCTACCGATCCGGCCGACGTCCGGGCGGTCGGGTACGGCCCCGGCGATGTGGTGCAAGTGCCGGAGCGGTACGCCGAGCTGCCCGTCCACAAGGAGAAGTCGGGACGGGCGGATCACTGGAACGACAACCTGTCCGCACCGGAGCCGTCGTCGGTCTACGTGGTCGACGACCGCTACCTGTACGCGACGGACAAGGCCGGCCAGGTCACCCATGCCGAAGGGTGGCTCGGCTGGCTGCCGTTGGCGCCGGATGGAGGAGACCTGGCAGGCGCTGCGGGCCGCCGGCATCCAGGTGCACGCCGCCATCGATGTCCGGCACCAGAACGGTACGTCGCGCCGCCCGTCGGCCCGGACCGTCGTCGACCGGCACGAGGGCCGGCGATCCCCACGGCGTATCTTCAAGGAGACCAAACCGCCGGCCCGAGGACGCGAATGAGCGAGATCGGCACCATCGACGCGATCGCCCGTGCGCTGACCGCCGGGCTGCCCGCAGGCTGGCGCGAGGTGAGCGCGGTCTACCGGGCCACAGTGCCGTACGCCGAACTGGATGCGACCCTGGTCGGCCCGAATGGTGAGCCGACGCAGCTCGACCCGCTGCCCGACGGGCTCGAGGACCTCTTCGAGGCCCTGCGGCGACAGATGTACCAGCCGGGCAAGGGCGCGTGGCTGACCGCGTACGTCGGCGTCACCGCGGACGGCCGGTTCACGACCGACTTCGACTACGACCATGAACCTGCCTGGTCGATCCCTGTCGACGCGGGCATCTACGCCGCCGACCTCGCCGAGTTCCCGCGGGACGACCAGTACATCCCGGACTGGTTGCGTTAATTCGGTGGCGGGCTGCCAGGGCCGCTGGTAGCGTCCTCGACCTGTCTTTTCGGGATCGAATCGAACCGGATGGTTGTGCTCCGGGGCGGGACCCTGCTGATCGTCCCCATCCGAAGCTCTCCACGATTCGAGGCTCTCTCCGATGGCCGAACCAGAACTCGACACCGAACGCGCCTTCCTCGCCACGGCCCGCACCGCGCTCGCCCGGATGTACCAGGAGGTGGAGGCTCGCGACGTCCCGCTGATCGGCGGCGAGGACAACGACGAGCGCTTCACCAACGAGGCCAACGAGCGTGCCAAGAAGATGCGCACGCAGGCCTTGCTCGATCTCCCCGACGTGCCGTTGTTCTTCGGCCGGATCGACTATGAGGCCGGGACGATCGAGGACCTGGACCAGATCTACATCGGTCGCCGGCACGTGCACGACGGCAGCGGGGTCCCGCTGGTGATCGACTGGCGGGCGCCGGTCTCGGTGCCGTTCTACCGGGCGACCCGCAGCGACCGGCAGCGGGTGCTGATGCGCCGCCGGTACGGCTTCTCCGATCACGCGGAGCTGACCGGCTTCGAGGACGAGCCGCTGATCGGCACGGTCGAGACCGATCAGGCCGACGCGTTCCTGCGTGCCGAGATCGAGCGGCCGCGCACCGGGCCGATGCGCGACATCGTCGCCACGATCCAGCCGGAGCAGGACGACCTGGTCCGCGCGGCACTGCATCCGTCCGTGTGCGTCCAGGGTGCGCCCGGCACCGGGAAGACGGCCGTCGGCCTGCACCGCGTGGCGTACCTGCTCTACACCGAACGGGAGCGGCTGAGCCGCGGCGGTGTCGTGATCGTCGGGCCGAACCGCTCCTTCCTGTCGTACATCCGCAAGGTCCTGCCGGCGCTCGGCGAGGTCGACGTACGGCAGATCATCATCGAGGAGCTGATCAGCCGGCCGGCCGCGGCGGTGGACGCAGTGGAGGCCGAGCGGGTCAAGGGTGACGCCCGGATGGCCGAGGTGCTGCATCGGGCGTTGTGGTCGTACGTCGGTACGCCGACCGAGGGAGTCCTTTACAGCAAGGGATCCCGGCGCTATCGGGTGCACGACTACGAGGTGGTCGACATCGTGTCCGACCTGCGCGAGTCGACCAGGTACGCGCCGGGGCGGAACGCGCTGGCGCAGCGGATCGCGCATGTCGTCCTGGTCCGGATGGAGCAGCGCGCCGAGTCGCCGGACGACCGGGTGCAGAACGCCGTGGCCCGCTCGAAGCCCGTGAAGGAACTGATCGACGCGGTGTGGCCACGCGTCGCACCCGAGCAGGTGCTGCACCGGCTGCTGTCCGATGCCGACTTCCTCGGGCGCGTCGCAGGCGACCTGCTGACGGAGGACGACCGTACGGCGTTGCTGTGGCCCAAGCCGCCGCGTTCGTGGAAGTCGGCGAAGTGGTCGTTCGCCGACACCGTGCTGCTCGACGAACTCGAGGACCTGATCGAGCGCCGTACCGGTTCCCTCGGCCATCTCGTCCTGGACGAGGCACAGGACCTGTCGGCGATGCAGTTGCGCGCGCTCGGCCGGCGATGCCGCACCGGCTCGGCCACGGTCCTGGGGGACCTGGCCCAGGCAACCACCGCGTGGGCCGCCGGCTCGTGGGACCGGGTCCTCGGTCATCTCGACAAGTCGGACGCCGTGGTCGCCGAACTCGACCGCGGCTTCCGCGTCCCGGCCCAGATCATCGACTTCGCGGCCAAGCTCCTCCCACAGATCGCTCCCACCCTCGGCATCCCGAGCGGCGTCCGGACCGTCGCCGATGCGCTGGCCATCGTCGAGACCGACGAGCACTCCTTCGCCGACGAGCTCGTTGCCGCGTGCAAGACCGCCCTGGCCGGCGAAGGCTCGGTGGCGCTGATCGCAGCCGACGACCAGATCTCCCACCTCCGCGACGCCCTCGCCGCCGCCGGCCTGGAGCCGGCTCTCCTCGGTGAGACCGAGGACGAGATGGACACCACCAGACTGGTCTGCGTCCCCGCCACCCTGGCGAAGGGTCTCGAGTTCGACGCCGTCGTCGTCGCCGAACCAGCCCAGATCGTCGCCGCCGAACCCCGCGGCCTGCACCGCCTCTACGTCATCCTCACCCGAGCCGTCAGCCGCCTTCACATCGTCCACGCCCAGCCGCTTCCGAACCCCCTCAGCCGATAGCGTTCTCCGGAAGGAGGTGGGCATGGCCAGTGGGCTGGGGATTGTCGGGCTGATCGTTGTGCTGCTGGTGGCGGCGGGGGTGGCCTGGGGGATCGTCGCGCTCGTACGCCGGCAGCAGTACATCCGGTCGTTGCGGGATCGGGGCTGGACGTTCGTGAACAGCCCCACGTTCGATGCGGTGGCCAGGCTGGGGAATCCGCCCTTCGGGATCGGCTTCCGGCGGACGCCGGACGATCAGATCACCGGGCTGACCAGCGGTGGCCGGCCGTTCCAGGTGATCGAGTACAGCTCCGAGCACTGGTCGGGCTGGGTCGGGATGGTCGGCCTCTCCCGCCGGCTGCCCGAGCTGTGGATCACCGGTGGTGAGACGCAGCCGCGGTACGGCGTCCTGGCGACCGGCGTACCGTCTCCGGCGCAGCTCGGACCGGGTTGGCAGATCGGTGCGATGGACCCGGCGTTCGCCGCGGCGGCGTTGACCCCGCAGCTGTGTGGGCAGCTGAGCGCAATGGCAGCGGGCCAGCCTTGGGTGAACTTGAGCGTCGACGGCGACCAACTGGTGGTGCTCGACCCGCCGCGCAAGGACATCGATCGCCTCGGACCCTGGCTGGAGCAGCTCGCCACGGTCGCGGCCGCGATCGACGCTGCGCCCTTGGATGGCTGGATCGAGCCGGAGCGCCCGCCGCGGTTGACGTTCTACCAGCACCCTGAGTGGTACTGGATCGACGTCGACGACAGCCTGCTGCAGTTCACCCCGGTGACGCGGTCTGGCCACGACCACCGCACCAGCGACGTGGTCCGGGGTCGCGACGGTGACGGACCGCCGTTCGTCGCGTTCACGCACCATTGGAAGACCACCCGGACGGAGAGCTACACCGACAGCGAGGGCCGGAGTCAGACCCGGACCGTGGTCGAGAACCACAGCGAGCCGATCCTCGGGTTCCAGTTGCCGGCCCGGATGCCGTGGATCCAGGTCGCGCGGCGCGGGTTCAGCCGTGGGATCAGCTTCGAGAGCGAGGCGTTCAACGACCAGTTCGCGGTCACCGCGCAGGACACCAAGTTCGCGTACGACGTCATCCATCCACGCCAGATGGAGTACCTGATGGCGAACCCGCCGGCGTCGTTCCGGATCGCGGACGACTGGGCGTGGTTCTCACCGGGCGTGCACAGCCAGCCGGCGATCGCCCACAGTTCGCTCTTCGTGCACGGCTTCCTGGCCCGCATCCCGCGGTTCGTCTGGCGGAACCTCGGTCTCGCGGACGCGCCGTACGCGGCTCCGGTGCCGCAGCGGTCGTGAAGATGGGCCCCGGTGCTGTTTTCCTTCAACACCGGGGCCCTGAACGGCTCAAACCCCCGAGAGCTCGGGTCGTCCTGAACCTCCGGTGCCCGGTCGGCGCCGGAGTATTCGGGCTCAGCGCGGGAGTTTGCGAGTATCGACCAGTTCCTGCGCGACGTCGCGGAGTTTGCGGTTGGTGTCCTGGGAATAGCGCTTGAGCACCTCGAACGCGCGGTCGCCGTCGAGGTCGTAGCGTTCCATCAGGATCCCCATCGCCTGTCCGACGAGCTTGCGGGCGTCGATGGCCTGCGCCATGGAGGCGTCGTGGCGTGCGGAGGCGATCGCGACCGAGGCGTGCCGGGCGAGGATGTGAGCGATCGCGACGTCGTCGGTGTCGAACGCGTCCGGCTGGTCGCTGTACAGACTGAGCACTGCCTGCGCGTGCCCGGCCAGCATCAGCGGCACGTGCATCGCGGACCGGATCCCCGCGGTCGCGACCTCGTCGGCCCAGCGCGGTGACCAGCGGGTCTCGGCTGCTGTGTCGGGGATCAGCAGCACGTTCTGCTGGTCGATGGCGGTCAGGAGTGGCCCGGTGCCCTCCTCGATCTGCTGCTGGTAGAGGTCCGCCAGCTTGGGGTCGGTGAGTGCCATCAGCTCCAGTCGCCGTCTGTGCGCGACGAGAACGACGGAGGCGTGCTTGCACCGGACCGCCTGGCGGGCGAACTGCACCACCGCTTCGACGGTCTCTTCGACCCCCTCGAGGTCGTGCAGGTCAAGAGCGAACTGGCCGAAGGTTTCGGCCGACGACTGATCCAAGGACATGGTGACTCCCAGGGGTCGCAGACACGGGCGCACCCACCTTCTGGAGCGAACCCAGGCACCATGATGCACCGCGACCCCCCGGACGCGCGACACCCGCCCCCTGGACCGTGTCGGCCCGGCTCAGCGGGCTTCGAGGACGGCCAGGTCGCGGTCCGCGAAGCGGTAGTGCTCGATGGCCTCGTCCATCAGGACCGCGAGGCACTCGGCCACCGCCCGAGGCTCTTCGGGGTAGCCGGGCGCCGGGGTGCGCACGCACTCCCGGCCGAGGTCGGCGTCGGTGAGGCCGGCGAGGGTCCGGCGTACCAGCTCCGCCCGATCGGCATACAGGCTGAGGACTTCGGCGTACGACGGCGCCGCGTCAAGGTCGATGCCGAGGGCAACGGCGTCCTTGTCGGCGTACCAGGACTGGGCGACGCCGAGCGGGTGGTAGGGCCGCTCCTGGTCGAGGACGGTGCGGCTGAACCAGGCGTCGGTGATGAAGACGAGGTGGCGCAGGGTCTCGACGAACGACCACTCGCCGTCGACCCGCTCGTGCCGGGCGGGCTCGGGCAGGCGTTCGGCGCGGGCGATCGCCTCCGACCAGAGCCGTTCGACGGTGTCCCACATCGCGCGGAACCCGTCGGCGTCCCGGACCTCGCGGAGCTGCACGCGCTCCGGGTGGCGGCGGTCGAGTTCGGCGTCGACGTACTCGGTCACGTCGATGCCGTTGACGACGAGCCGCTCGACGTACCCGGAGATGTCGACGTCCACCAGGCACCCGTCGACGACCTTGATCCCGGACAGGTCGCAGTCGGTGAAACGCGCGCCGCGCAGGTCCGCGACCCGGAACTCCTGACCACGAAAGGCATCGGTCTCTTCACCGCCACCTGAGAACCGGTGCGGTCCGTACTGAGCGTCCATCGGCACAGTCAACCACCTGACACGCGGTGGAACCACGAACCGCGCGATGGCTTTCTAGACTTGGGAGCAGATCGCGACGCCTGCTGGGGAGGTACGCCGGGAATGCCTGCCCGCTACGATCGCGCCGCCGCGGCCCGGGTGCTCGCCGAGGTCGCCGGCGCCGGCGTGTTCGGACCGCGGGAGTCGCTGTCGCTTGGACCGGCGGCGCGGATCGAGCCCGAGATCGTCCCGCTGGTCGCCGCACCGGGCAGTCATCTCACTGCGGTGCAGTTGGACTATCTGCAGACCCGGATGCGACCGTGTCCCGCCGACTTGGTGACGAGTGCGGCGTACGGCGTGAGTTGGCGGGACAGCGGTGGTGTGGCGAATGTTGCGCACTGTGGTCCGCTCGGGCCGGTGGTCCCGATCGTCGCACGGGAAGCGACGCTCGCGATGTGGCGTGCGCTGGCCGCCAACGAGGACATCGTACGCGCGGCGCAGTCGTTGTCCGGTGTGGCGCGAGACGTCATGGCCGCGACGACGACGGACAAGGATCCGGTCGAGATTCTCCGCGTGGGCGTCGACACCACGGCACGCGCCTTGGTGCAGCACGCTTACCTTGCCGACCAGATGCGCTGACTCAGCAGTACGAGTTGTTGCCCGCGGGGGAGCAGCCGCGATGCCTGGCCAACATGTCGGTGGCGGGATCGCGGCTGCTGCCAGGCGTGGTGGACACCTTCGTCGAGACATTCGTCCGGCTGCTCGACCTGGTGGAGGTCGCCGGCACATCCGATCCGGAGGAGGAAGTGGACGTGGATACTCCCGACGAGGTGTTCGAGGTGCCGGACATGACGTGCTCGCACTGCACGAACACGATCACCGGTGTGCTCGAGGAGCTCGGGGTCCAGGTGACGGGGATCGACCTCGAGACCAAGCAGGTGGTCGCGGCGTTCCCGACGGCCGAGATCCGCGAGCAGAGCTTCGAGGCGATCCGGGGCCGCGGCTACACCGTCGTACCCCGAAGCGCCTGAAGGCCGGCTTCTCCTAGGAGTCGGCGGGCTTGGTCTCCCAGCCGTGGAACGCCGACAGATCGCCCGCGTTCCATGCCTCGCGGAGACCGGGCTTACTGAGGTCCCAGTCCGGGCGGATCTCGCGGCTCGCCTCGCGCAGGTCGCGCCAGAGGTCGTGCAGCGACGGCCGGCCCCAGAACCAGTAGCCGTTGTAGATGCTGTGCACGACGAGACCCGGCTTGAGCACGAGGGTGTGCGGGATCATCGGGTTGTTCTCCGGGTCGGTGTACTCCTGGATGTCCAGATCCTGCTGGACGATCCGGCCCGGATCGGAGAGGAACGGCCACTGCGCCCCGACCGCGGCCCGGAACTCCTGCAGCGTGTGGTGCTCGTCGGTGGCGATCGTGACCACCTGCGTGTAGGCGACCGCGATCTTGGGGTAGAACTCGGCGAGCTCGCGGTGCTGCTGGTGCTCCTTCGGGCAGTAGTGCCCGCGGGCGAGCGTCAGGATCATCGGATCGTCGCCCTGCAGCTCACTGAGCTTCCGCGGTACGTCGGTGTGGTCGGGCAGCTCGTAGTCCGGGAAGGTGCTGCCGGGGATGATGTCGGATCGCATCGGACGCCTTTCAGCGGAGGAGGCTTTGACCGCCGTCGATGTCGTACGTCGCCCCGGTCAGGGCGGTGTTCGTCATCAGGTGCACGGCGAGGGCGGCGACGTCGTCCGGCTGGACGACGCGACCGATGGGCAGTGTGGTCCGCAGCTCGGTACGGCGCTCGTCCAGCTGGTCACCGAGCAGCGACGCCGACAACGGGGTGTCGACGAAGCCCGCGGCGATCAGGTTGACGCGGACCGGCGCGACCTCGAGAGCCAGACTGGCGGCCAGGGCCGGCAGAGCCACCGTCATCGCCGAGGTGATCCCGATCCCGCGGTCCGGCCGGCGTCCACCGGTGCCGCCCATGAAGGTCAGGCTGCCGCCGGGACGAACGTTCGCGAACCGGGCCACGCCGACCATCAGCATCGGGTGTTCCTGCAGCGCGCGCCTGGCTTCGTCGAAGTCGATGTCCGCGAGGGCGGCGTAGTACGGGCCACCGGCGGTGGCCATCACATGGTCGATCGGGCCGCCCAGACCGGCGAAGAAGCTCTCCAGCTCGCGCGAGTCGTTGGCGTCGAAGGACACGACACCGGTTGCGTCCACATCGGCCGCCGCGGACTTCAACCGCTCTGGGTCGCGGCCGGTCAGGATGACGGCGGCTCCGGCGGCTCGAGCCTGTCGCGCGGTCTCCAGGCCGATGCCGGCGCTACCGCCGATCACCACGACCGTCTGGCCCTGCAGTTCGTCGCCCATCAGAGTGTGACCCCTCCGCGTTGTGATTGGTACGCACCTACAATCGCGCTTGCGGGCCCGCCTCGCACCAGTGAGAGTCCCTGGCCGCGTATCCGGAGCCGGGGATCGGGCTCCGAGGTCGAGGACACATCATGACATCACGATCGTTCGAGGGCCGGATGCCCGCACTGACGGGCGCTACCGGCTGGCTGAATTCGGCGCCGTTGACCACCGAGGGTCTGCGGGGGAGACCGGTGCTGGTCAGCTTCTGGACCTACACCTGCATCAACTGGCTGCGTCAGCTTCCGTACGTGCGGGCGTGGTCCGAGAAGTACGCCGAGCTGACGGTGATCGGGGTGCACACGCCGGAGTTCGGGTTCGAGCAGGACCCGGAGAACGTCGTACGAGCCGTTCAAGACCTGAACGTCGGCTATCCGGTCGCGGTCGACAGCGACTACGGGATCTGGCGCGCCTTCGACAACCACTACTGGCCGGCGCTGTACTTCGTCGACGCGGAGGGCGCGATCCGTCACCATCACTTCGGTGAGGGTGACTACGAGCGGTCGGAGGCCGTCATCCAGGAGTTGCTGACCGACGCGGGAGTGGAGGCCGGCTCCGGCCTCGTCGCCGTGTCCGCGGCCGGATTCGAGGCGCAGGCCGACTGGAACTCACTCGGGTCGCCGGAGAACTACACCGGCTCCGGGCGGTCCGAGTACTTCGCCTCACCCGGCGGACTGCGGTCGGGGCGTGACGCGTCGTACTCGGTCCCGTCGAAGCTGTCGTTGAACCAGTGGGCGCTGGCGGGTGAGTGGACCGTCGGCGAACAGGCCGCGCGCGTGAACTCGCCGCACGGCTATCTCGTCGACCGGTTCCGCGCGCGTGACCTCCACCTGGTGATGGGACCTGCGGCCCGCGGCGCCGAGGTCCGCTTCCAGGTCACGCTCGACGACCGGCCGCCGGGCGAGGATCACGGTCTCGATGTCGATGCTGACGGCCGTGGGACGCTGACGGAGCAGCGCCTGCATCAGCTGATCCGCCAGCGCGGACCCATCGACGAGCACACCTTCAAGATCACCTTCCTGGACGGCGGGGCCGAGGTGTTCGCTTTCACCTTCGGCTGAGACGCTCAGACGGTTCCCGGCCCGACCATGACGACTGGGCCACGGGCGAGTCGCAGGACGTCGTCCGACGTGGAGCCGCTGATCCGCCGGCGCCGGACCGGCCCGAGCACGGTCAGTGCGGCCGCCGCCGACTCGGCCAGCACGGCACCGTCGGCCGGCCCGCGCGCGATGCGCCACCGTACGTCGACCTCGGGGTAGGCCATCCGCCAGAGCCGCACCAGGTCTTCGAGGTCGCCGTTGGGAGGTGTGGCGTCGACGATCGTCACGCCGGTGCCGCGGCGCCGCGCGGCCCGGAAGGCGAACCCGAGTGCCTGCGGGCCGCCATCGCCGACGACCACTCGGCCCAGCGACGGCCCGACCGCGGCCTGGTCCGACAACCCGATCACCGCGAGGGAGGCCGTCGTACGGCGAGCCAGCCGCCGACTCAGCGTCCGATCGCGGCGGTCATGGCCGACTACGACGAGCGCTCGGGTGGTCTTCCGGGCCTCGCTGACCAGCGCAGCCTTGGCTCCGCCCGGATACACGAGGGCCGTGATGCGCACCGACGACGCGATCCGGCGGGCGCGTCGCCTGGCTGCGACGACGACCCCTTCAGCCGCTCCGCGAGCCTGCAGGTCCACGCTCAGATTGCCGAACGGATCGAAGACATGCGGCCAGCGAAACGCATGCACGATCCGCAGCTCGGACCCCCGCGCCGCAGCCTCGGCCGCGGCCCACTCGAGCGTGTCCGCATCACCGCGGACACTGTCGACCAGCACGATGACGGGCCCGTTGTCCGGCCCACCCCGAGACGAGTCCCGGCCGACGACTGCGCGCGACGTGTCCCTCGCCCCCTGCAACCCGCGAAACAACCTCATCCCACGCCTCCAAGACCGTCTGTGTCCTGGCCCTACCGTCTCGCCACCAAGCCACCGCTCACACCAGTGAGACCCCCTGGCCATCCCCTGGTGTCAGGCGATCAGTTCGGGCAGGCGCGACAGAAACAGCTGGAGAGTCGGCGAGGTGTTCGACCGGCTGTAGCCGATCGCGACCTCGATCGTCGGCGCCTCGCCGTCGAGTGGGCGGCTGACGACGGACGCCGGCAGGAGGTTCTCGGCGTACGCCGGCATCAGCGCCAGGCCGCGGGTCGAGGCGACCAGGGACATCACCATCGCCATGTTGTCGACGCCGTGATCCAGCGGGATGTCGAGCCCGACTCCGCGGAAGTACTCGTCGGTGACGGCGTGCAGCACGGTGGCCTTCTTCGAACCGCCGATGAAGATCTCGCCGACGAAATCCTCCGGGCGGACGGCGTCCCGCGCGGTGAGGCGGTGGTCGTTCGGCATCAGCACTCTGAGTGGCTCCCGGTCCACCACGACGTACTCGAGGTCGTAGCCCGGCTCGACGCGCAGGAAGGCCAGGTCCAGCCGGCCGCGGGCCAACGCGCCGGCGAGATCGGGGGAGTAGTCGCTGACGACCGTGACCTCGACGTTCGCGAGTTCGTCCCGCAGCACCCTCATTGCCGGCGGCAACCAATTCATCTCGTGCCCGGTCTGGAAGCCGATGGCGAAGGTCTTCCGTACCGGCTGCGCGGCCTTCCGGGCGGCTTCGACTGCGGCGTCGACGTGCATGAGCGCCTGGCGGGCATGATCGATGAAGCCTTCGCCCGCGGGCGTCAGCGCGGCCCCGTGAACGCTGCGCGAGAGCAACTCGACCCCGACCTCCTTCTCCAGGTCGCGGATCTGCCGGCTGAGCGACGGCTGGGACGTGTGCAGCCGTCGCTGGGCCGCCTCGGTCAGACTGCCCGCTTCGGCGACCGCGACGAGATACCGCAGGTGCCGCAACTCCATGGCGCTCCCATGCTTGCGAGGTATGCCCCCACGGTACAAAGTCTTTTTCAATTGAACCAGATGAGCCTACGTTGATGAGGTCTTTCCATACCTCATACGTCATAGGAGCTGAAGATATGTCCGAGAAGCAGGTCGTTCTGATCACCGGAGCTCTCACCGGCATCGGGCGTGCCAGTGCCGTCGCGTTCGCGAAGCAGGGCGCGAACGTGGTCGTCGCCGGCCGCCGCGACGAGGCCGGCAAGATGCTCGCCGAGGAACTCCGGTCGCTCGGCGCGGAAGCCGAGTTCGTCAATGCCGATGTCCGGAAGGAGGACGACGTCCGCGCCCTGGTCGACCGGACGGTCGAACTGTTCGGCCATCTCGACGTCGCCGTGAACAGCGCCGGCACCGAAGGCCGGCCCAGCCCGATCACGGACCAGACCGCGGACACCTACGCCCAGACCTTCGACACGAATGTTCTCGGCGTGGTCCTGAGCGTGAAGCACGAGGTCCGGGTGATGCAGGGGCAAGGCTCCGGAAGCATCATCAACATCTCCTCGACCTACGGGCACGAGGGTGCGGCCGGTGCCTCCATCTACGTCGGGAGCAAGCACGCTGTCGAAGGCATCACCAAGTCGGTGGCACTGGAGGTCGCCGGCGCCGGGATCCGCGTGAACGGCGTGGCGCCCGGACCCACCGACACCGGCATGCTGACTCGCTTCACCGGCACGCCGGAGAACAAGGCGGCCTTGGTGACAGAGGTCCCACTTCAGCGCCTCGGCCGCCCGGAGGAGGTCGCAGACGCGATCCTCTACATCGCCTCGAGCCAGGCGTCCTACGTCACCGGCCACATCCTCAACGTCGACGGCGGGCACTCCGCCCACTGACCGATCGTCGAGTTACCTTGTTTCCATCGCGGAGACGGTTCGGGGCGGCCAGCTCGTCGGAAGGATGCTGACGTGAATCTCACCATGCAGCTCGTCAAGACCCTGGCGGCGCTGAGTGGGCAGCCGATCCGGATGTCGAACGTGGCCGCCCCCGACAACGATCCGGACAGCATCGTCATCGCGCCGGATCCCCGCGCCAGGATCAGCCCCAGCCGCAACAGCCGCTCCTACAAGGGCATCGCGTACGCCGACCACTCGCCCAAGCTGCGCATGGACATCCTGACTCCGCAACGACCGGGTCCACACCCGCTGGTGCTCTATCTGCCCGGTGGGGGATTCGTGTCCGCGCGCCGGATGATGGCGGCCAAACAGCGCCGGTACGTCGCGGACGCCGGGTTCGTGGTCGCCAGCATCGACTACCGCACCGCCAGCGTCGGGGCCACGTACCGTGACGGGCTCACTGACGTGGCCACCGCGCTGCAGTTCCTGCGCGGCCACGCCAGTGAGTACGGCGTCGACCCGGACCGGGTCGCGGTCTGGGGTGAATCGGCCGGCGGCTACATGGCGTCCATGGCCGCGACCGAACCGGACAACAAGATCAACGCCGCGGTCGACTTCTTCGGCGCGTCGAACCTCGCCGAAGTCGCCGCCGGATTCGACCCGGCGACCGTGGCCGCTTATACGGGTCCCAAGTCCGCGATTCCGGCGTACATCCTAGGCCCCGGTCGAGCGGCGGCCGATCATCCCGAAGAGATGCGAGAAGCCGATCCGGCCAACCGTGTCACCGCGCAGACCCCGCCCTTCCTGATCCTGCACGGCGATGACGACCGCATCATCGCGCCCGCCCAGACTGCTCGCCTGCACCAGGCACTGCGAGCAGCCGGCGTGGACAGCACCCGCTACATCCTCAAGGGCGGCGGACACGGCGAACTGTCGGACAACCCACAGCTGTGGTGCAGCGCCGAGATCATGCATCGCGTCGTCGAATTCCTACGAGCCCAAACAGACCGCTGAGCGGGCGCGCCCACTCACCCAACTCGTGGAAAATGACAGGCGGTGGGGCGTGGTAGGTGCCAGGATCGCGGGATGGTTGTGCGTGGGTTGAGCTTCGGGGTGGTGGCGGAGGCGTATGAGCGGTTCCGGCCTGGGTATCCGGTGGAACTCCTCGATCTGGTGATGGCGTACGCCGGTGGGCCGATCCGGACCGCCCTCGAGATCGGGGCCGGGACAGGCAAGGCAACGCGCCTGTTCGCGCAGGCAGGGATCGTGGTCACGGCGACCGACCCTGACGCGGCCATGCTCGCGGAGCTGCGCAAACACCTGCCGGCAGACGTCACAACCGTGCAAGCCGCATTCGAGGACCTGCCGACGGATTCGTCGTACGAGCTGGTGTATTCGGCTGCCGCGCTGCATTGGACCGACCCTGAAGGCCGGTGGGACCGCATGGCCGCACTCGTCCGACCGGGTGGCGTGTTCGCCTCGTTCGGTGTGCCGATGCAGCTGGCCGACCCGGTCCTCAAGGAGGCCGTGCGCGCGGCACGTGCGCCGTACCTGGAGACCGACGGCGTCCCGTCGCCCGACGGCACGCCCGCGGATCGCCCGATGCAATGGCCCGGCACGGAGCTCCAGCAGTCCGAGTGGTTCACCGATGTCCGGCAGTCGGTGATCGAACGGCGCCTGACGATGAGCGCCCACGACTACATCGGACAACTCTCGACGATCTCGGCGTACGTGATGCTCCCGCCCGCCGACCGGGACCAGGTCTCCGCCGAATCCTCCAGGTCCTCCCCGAAACCGTGGAAATCGACGCCGAGATCACCGCCCACCTCGCCCGCCGCCACCTGTAGGCGCTGAAGAGTTCGGTCGACTGGCCGAGAGTAAAGTTCGGTGCTGTGACTCGTGGGGGAGCCGCTGAGAAATTGTTCGGCCGGGACGCCGAGCTCGAGCAGCTGGACGCGTTCGTCGCAATGGCAGCAGTCGGTGGCGGGGGTCTGCTGCTCACCGGCGAAGCCGGCGTCGGCAAGTCCGTGCTGCTCGATGCCACGGCCGTACGGGCGACGGCGCAAGGAGCGCGCGTGTTGCGGGCCGCCGGGGTCGAGTTCGAAGCGGACATGAGTTTCGCGGGACTCCATCAGGTGGTCCATCCGCTCGTCGACGTACTCCCGCGGCTGAGCGACAGATACCGCCGCGCGTTGGAGACAGCGGTCGGGCTGAACGAAGAGACGCCGCCGGATCAATTGACGGTTTCGAGCGCCATGCTCGCCCTGCTGACAGCAGCGGCCGGGGACAGGCCCCTGGTGGTGATCGTCGACGACATGCCGTGGCTGGATCGCGTCAGCGCCGTCGTCCTGGGCTTCGTCGCCCGTCGGCTCGCGGGCAGCCGGGTCGGGTTCCTGGCCGCGTTCCGCTCCGACGAGGTCAGCTTCTTCGATCGCGGCGGTTTACCGGAGCTCGAGGTGCAGCCACTTGCGAGCGACGCTGCGGCCGCGCTGGTCGACGACCGCTTTCCCACGTTGTCACCACGGGTCCGGCAGCGACTGCTCGAGGACGCGCAAGGCAATCCGCTGGCCCTGCTCGAGCTGCCGATCTCCCTCAGTGGACACCGGCCAGGCGGGCCGCCGGCGTCACCCCCGCCACTCAGCAGGCGCTTGCAGTCCCTGTTCGCATCGCGGATCAGCAACTTGCCGGACGAGACGCGTGGCCCACTCCTGCTGGCTGCCCTCGAGGGTGCCGGTGATCTACGCATCGTGCGCGACGCCGCGGCCGCGCAGTGGGGGAGGCCGGCGCTGGACGCGGCCGAACGGGCCCGGCTGATCCAGGTCGACAGCGGAGCCGGACGACTGATGTTCCGGCATCCACTGACCCGCGCCGCCGTGGTCGAACTGTCGACCAGTGAGCAACGCAGCCAGGCCCACCGAGCCTTGGCCGAGCAGTACGCCGACGACTCCGAGCGGCATGCCTGGCATCTGGCCGAAGCCACCACCGGCCCGGACGAGGACGTCGCGATCCTGCTCGAACAGGCCGCTGCCAGGGTGCAACGGCGCGGTGACCCGGTCGGTGCCATGGTCCTGTTGCTCCGCGCCGCCGACCTCAGTCCCCGGCCGGATGACCGCAGACGGCGATCGGTGATGGCCGCTTACATCGGCGTCGACGTCACCGGCGATCTCCGCAACATGCAGGACGTTCTCGAGCCAGGCGTACTGCGCGAGCCGCCCTCACTCGCCGTCGCCTTGGCAGGCGCGGCGTACCTGCTCAACGCCCACGGCGCCATCGACACCGCCCACCAGTTGATCCTGACCGCGATCGAGACCTCGCCGGATCCCACCGACGCAACGGACGAGATCCTCTTCGAGGCGCTGTGGGTCCTGCAGGCCCTTGTCTCGTTCGGTTCGCGGTCTGAACTCGTCGAGTCGTTCCACACGGTGATGGCACGACTGCGGCCGAGACCTCCCGAGCTCATCGATCTGCTGGGGAGCACGTACATCGAGCCCGCGCGGCTGGCGTTGCCGGTGCTCGACCGGCTCGACGCCATGGTCGCCGGGCTGACTGAGCAGTCCGACCCGGGGCACATCATCCGCGTCGGCGTCGCGGCCCTGTACGTCGATCGGCTGCCGGCCTGCCGAGCCGCTCTGTGGCGGGCGGTCGAGCATGGCCGAGCCGGTGGCGCGATCACGGCCGGGATCGAGGCGCTGCTGCTGTTGGGATGCGACGGCCTGCTCGCGGGAGAGTGGGACGAAGTCACCCGGCTGGCGGACGAGGCCATTGCCCTGTGCGAGAAGCACAACTACGAACTGCTGTCGTATCTGCTGCGATTCCAGCATGCGCTGATCGCCGCCGCCCGCGGCGACGAGTCCACGATGACTGCTCTCACGGATCAGATGATCCAGTGGGCCGGACCGCGCCGGAGCGGGTTCGTTCTCAACTACGCGTACCACGCCAAGGCCCTGGCTGCGCTCGGCCACGCTGACTACGAGACCGCCTTCGATCAGGTGACCGCGATATCTTCGGCGGGCACGCTCGTACCCCATGCGGCGCATGCGCTGTGGGTCATCCTGGACCTGGTCGAAGCCGCCGGTCGCACGGGGCGGCACGCGGAGGCGGCCGCACACGTTGCCGCGGCACAGGCCGCCGGCATCGACCGCATCTCGCCACGGCTCGCCCTCGTGGTGACCGGAGCGGCTGCGCTAGTGGCCAGTCAGCCAGAGGACGGCAAGTTGTTCGAAGCAGCGCTAGCCGTTCCCGGCGCAGACCGGTGGCCCTTCGAGTTGGCGCGCGTACACCTTGCCTACGGAGAACGCCTGCGGCGGGCGAAGAGCGCCACCCTGGCACGGAGCCAGCTCGCCGCCGCGCGGGACATCTTCGATCGCCTGGGCGCTGAACCATGGGCGAAGCGGGCCCGCACCGAACTGCGGGCCACCGGTCTGCCGTCGACTCACGAGGATGCCGTGCGAAAGATCGACGTACTCACGCCACAGCAGCGCGAGATCGCTTTGCTCGCCGCGGCCGGACTCACCAACAAGCAGATCGGCGACCGGCTCTTCCTGTCGCCGCGGACGGTCGGAACTCATCTCTACCAGCTGTTCCCGAAGCTCGGCGTCACGTCGCGTGCCGCGCTCCGCGACGCTCTGGCCGAGCATCCACCCGAATGAACCAGTCAGATGACGTAAGCGATCGAGGACCTCGCCGACCTACCTTCGAGGCACCGAAATCCGGTGACCGAAGGAGAAAATGATCATGACAAATACGCCCGTACGCAACGTCGTCCTCGTGCATGGAGGCTTCGTCGACGGCTCGGGTTGGCAGGGCGTGTACGACCTGCTCGTCCGGGACGGGTACCGCGTCAGCATCGTGCAGAACCCGACCCTCTCGCTGGAGGATGACGTGGCCGTCACCACCCGGGTCCTCGACCAACTGGACGGTCCGGCCGTTCTGGTCGGGCACTCCTACGGCGGGGCGGTCATCACCGAGGCCGGCACGCACGAGAACGTGGTGGCCCTCGGCTACATCGCCGCGTTCGCCCCGGACAAGGGGGAGTCGGTCAACACGCTGATCGCCGACCCGCCGCCGGGTGCCCCGGTGCCGCCGATCCTGCCGCCGCAGGACGGCTTCCTGTTCCTCGACCGGGAGAAGTTCGCCCACTCCTTCGCGGCCGACGTACCGAGCGAGCTCGCCGCGTTCATGGCCGACGCGCAGGTGCCGTGGGGAGTCGATGCCTTGGGTGGCACGGTGACCGAGCCCGCGTGGCGGGTCAAGCCGAGCTGGTACCTGGTCGCCACCGAGGACCGGATGATCCCGCCGCCGGCGCAGCGAGCCATGTCCGAGCGGGCCGGCTCGACGGTCGTCGAGGTCCCCGGCAGTCACGCGATCTACGTGTCACAGCCGCAGGCAGTGGCCGAGCTGATCAAGCTGGCCGCGGGCAGCTAGCACGGCCTTGCAGTTCTCCGGTACGGCGGGACGCCAGCTAGCAGGTGGGACAGATGGGCGCCTGCCGGGATGATCTGCGCGGTGGGTCGGTCGAGTGTTGTGGAGTATGAGGGCATCTTCTTTGCACGTACTCCGAACGGCCGTGGCGATGACGGGGGTCGTCGCTGCGGCGGCCGGACTGACCGCCTGTGGCAACAACAAGAGCGCGTCGTCGTCGAGCAGCGCCCCGCCCGCGAACACGAAGGTGGGCGTGCTGCTCCCCGACACGGCGACCTCGCCGCGCTGGGTGTCGGCCGATCCGACCGAACTGCGTAAGCAGTGCGCCGACAACAAGCTCACCTGTTACATCGACAACGCCAACGGCAGCCCGACGACTCAGCAGTCGCAGGCGCAGGCGCTGATCAACCAGGGCGTCGGTGTCTTGCTGGTCGTGAACCTGGATTCGGGTTCCGGCAAGGCGATCGAGGCGCTGGCCAAGCAGCACAACGTCGTCACGATCGACTACGACCGGCTGACCGCGGGCGGCACCGCGTCGTACTACGTGTCGTACGACAACGTGAAGGTCGGTGAGGACCAGGGTGCCGCGCTGACCCAGGCGCCCGAGGTGAAGGGCAAGTCTTCGGTCAACTACGTCGAGATCGACGGCGCGCCGACCGACAACAACGCCGCGTTGTTTGCCCAGGGCTACAACTCCGTACTGTCGAAGCAGCCTGGCTGGCACAAGCTCGCCGACCAGACCGGCAACTGGGATGCCGCGACCGCGCAGACCGTGTTCACCACGATGCTCGGCCAGCACCCGACGATCAACGCGGTGATGGTTGCCAACGACACCATGGCGCAATCGGTCATCAACGTGCTCAAGGCCCAGGGCCTGGCGGGCAAGGTGGCGGTGTCCGGGCAGGACGCCACCGCTGGTGGACTCGACAACGTCATGGCCGGCACACAGGCCTTCACGATCTACAAGCCGGTCGCCGGTGAGGCGGACGTGGCGATCAAGCTCGCCGGCCAGATCCTGGCGGGTCAGAAGCCGACCGCACCGTCGACGATCAAGGACCCGACGAGTGGCCGCGAGGTCCCGTCGTACCTGGCCGACCCGACCGTCATCACCAAGGCGAACGTCGCCCTGCCAGTGACGGACGGCTATGTGGGCGCGGCAGCGGTCTGCCCCACCCCGGCGCTGGTGGCGCTGTGCACGGCCAACGGCATCAAGATGCCATGACGTCGCAGCCAACGTTGGAGTTGCGGGGCGTGGACAAGTCCTTCGGCCCGGTGCATGTGTTGTCGTCGGTGAACTTCACGGCCACGGCCGGTGAGGTGACCGCCCTGGTCGGCGACAACGGGGCGGGCAAGACGACCCTGGTCAAGTGCATCGGCGGCATCTACAAGGTCGACGCGGGGGAGTTGATCTTCGACGGCACGCCCCGCACGGTCGGCGGTCCCCGCGACGCCGCGGCGCTCGGGGTCGAGATCGTGTACCAGGACCTGGCGCTGTGCGACAACCTCGACATCGTCGACAACATGTTCCTCGGCCGCGAGCGGATCAGCAGGTTCCGCACGCTCGACGAGAACACGATGGAGAAGCTGGCCCGGCAGGCGCTGGACTCGCTGTCGGTCCGGACGGTCCGCTCGATCCGGCAGCGCGTCGCCAGCCTGTCCGGCGGCCAGCGCCAGACCGTGGCGATCGCCAAGTCGGTGCTGTGGCAGTCGAGGGTGGTCATCCTGGACGAGCCGACGGCTGCGCTCGGGGTCGCCCAGACCGAGCAGGTGCTCGACCTGGTCCGCCGGCTGGCCGAGCAGGGTGTCGCGGTGATCTTGGTGTCGCACAACATGAACGACGTGATGCGGGTCGCCGACTCCATCGGCGTACTGTTCCTGGGCCGGATGGCGGCCCAGGTCCGGCGCGCGGACGTGACCCAGACGCAGGTGGTCGAGCTGATCACCGCGGGCCGCTCCGGTGCGATGGGACTGTCGCCCGAAGAGTCGTCGGAGGCGACGGTATGAGCGCCGCAACCGACGATCTGGTCAGGCAGGACCAGCCCGAACCGGACCAGCCGAGCGAGGGTCTGGCCGCACTGGGCGCCTACATCCGCGACTACTTCGCGCGGGTGCGCGGCGGCGAACTGGGCTCCATCCCGGCGGTGGTCGGCCTGATCGTCATCACCGTGGTGTTCTCGCTGGTGCACCAAGGCTTCCTGAGCGCCTACAACCTCGAGGCGCTGGTGATCCAGGCGGCGCCGATCATCGTGATGGCGATGGGGCTGGTCTTCGTCCTGCTGCTCGGCGAGATCGATCTGTCCGCCGGTACGACGGGCGGGCTGTGCTCGGCCATCACGGCGGTGCTGATTCTGCGGCACGGAGTCTCGTGGTGGCTCGCGCTGCTCGTCGGCCTGCTCGTCGGCGTCGGGATCGGGTTCGGCATGGGCTGGCTGCGTGCGCGGGTCGGCATCCCGTCGTTCGTCATCACGCTGGCGACGTTCCTGGCGTTCCAGGGCATCACCTTGATCCTCATCGGAGGCCAGGGGTCGGTGATCCTGCCGGACAACTCACCCCTGATCAAGCTGGAGAACAGCTTCGTGCCGCTGTGGCTCGGCTGGGTCCTGCTCGCAGTGGTCGTCATCGGGTACGCCGCGATGAAGATCAGCGCGGCCAACGGACGCCGGCGGGCCGGGCTGTCGCGGCCGCCGTTCACCGTGATCGCGGCGAAGGTCGTCGTACTGGCGGTGCTCGGGGCGGCGTTCACCTACGAGATGGGCGTCAACCGCAACCTGACCACCAACGCGTTCTTCAGCAACAAGGCTCAGGGCATGCCGTGGGTCGTGGTGTTGCTGGTGATCCTGTTCACGGTCTGGCATTTCGTCCTCAGCCGCACCCGCTACGGCCGGCACGTGTACGCCGTCGGCGGCAACGACGAGGCGTCACGGCGCGCGGGCATCGTGGTGTCCCGGATCCGGATCTCGGTGTTCGTGATCTGCTCGGGCATGGCCGCCATCTCCGGCTTCGTCGCGGCCTCGCTGCTGCAGTCGGTCCAGTCCAACGCCGGTGCGGGCAACACCTTGTTGCTGGCCGTCGGTGCGGCGGTCATCGGCGGCACTTCGCTGTTCGGCGGGCACGGCCGCATCATCGACGCAGTGCTCGGTGGCCTGGTCGTTGCCGTCATCATCAACGGCATGAGCGACCTGATCCAGGGCGCCAACTCCGCCGGCTGGGAGTGGATCGTCACCGGCGCCGTACTCCTGCTCGCCGCCGGCTTCGACGCGGTGGTACGCCGGGGGCGGACGACGTGAGCGATCGCCCTCACAACTCGTCGTGCGGCTCGATCGGAAGGTCGACCAGCACGGTGGTTCCCACGCCGACCGGGCTGGTCACCGAGATCGTGCCGGCCAGTGCCTCGACACGATCCGCCAGCCCGGTCAGGCCGGACCCGCGATCGGGCGCCGCGCCGCCACAGCCGTCGTCGCGAACCGACAGCCGCAGACGATCGTCGGTGACCCGGGCGTCGATCCACACCGCCGACGCGCCCGCGTGCTTGGCCGTGTTGGCCAGCGTTTCGGACACGACGTAGTAGGCGCAGACCTCGACCGGCGCGGCCAGTCGGCCCGGTACGTCGATGGTCACCTCCGACGGGACCGGACAACGCCGGGCGAGCGACTTGAGGGCCGGGCCGAGACCGCCCTCGGTCAGGATCGCGGGGTGGATCCCTCGGGACAGCTCACGCAGCTCGTCGAGCGCGATGGTCAGTTCGTCGGCGGCGTTGCGGAGTTGGCGACGAACCTCCGGTGGCGCCGCCGCCTCGCCCGCCCGAAGCTGCAGTGCCAGCGACACCAGCCGCTGCTGGATGCCATCGTGCAGATCGCGTTCGATGCGCTGCCGGGCCCGGTCCGCGGCCGCGACAAGCCGGACCCGCGAACCAGCCAGCTCCCGCCGTCCTTGCTCGACCGCAGTAGCCATGCTGTTGAAGCTCCGCTGCAGTACGCCGATCTCGCCCACGCCATCGTCGGGCACGCGAGCGCCCAGATCGCCTGCTGCGAGGTGCCCGGCCATGGCGGCGGTACGGCGCACGGGGCGAAGGATTCTCGAGTTCAGGTACCAGGTGAACAGCCCTACCAGCACGACCGAACCGGTCAGCCCCGCGGCAGCGGCGACGATCGCGCGATGGGCCACGGCGTCGGCCGTCTCCTGCCGAGCGGTGGCGAGTTGGTCCTCGGCCGCGATGAGCTGATCGAACTGGACCCGCATCGCGTCGGTCCGCTGCTTGCCCTCCTGAGTTGCCGCCAGCACGTCGACAGAGCTCCGGTTCTGTTGGGCGGCGGCGATCAGCGGCTCGGAGTAATCCTTCAGATAGGAGGTCCCGGCCTCGGCGAGACGCACAGCCCGGGCATGCTGCTCGGCATTGCCGGCGACGAGGCTCTCCAAGCCGGCCGCCTGCTGCGGGAACGCCGCCCGGGCGGCGATCCACGGCTGCAGGAACTGATCCGACCCGGTCAGCAGGAACCCGCGCTGGCCGGTCTCCAGGTCGACGACCAGCCGCTCCAGCCGGTTCGCCGCCACCAGGACGTCCTCGGAGTCCTGGGCCCGATGCTCCATCTCCTGCAGTTCCGCGACGGAGGAGAACAGGACGGCGAACGTGGCGCCGATGATCACCGCGAGCAGGCCGCTCGCGATCATCGTGCGCAGGGTCAGCCCAGGTCTTTCACGGTTCACCGACACCATCGAGGGTCCCTCGGATGGCGGCACCGGACAAGGCGGTCTTCGGCAGGAACCCGATCGCCGGGCTGGCGGCGATCAGATCGGCGTAGTCCTCTTCGGAATGCATGGAGATCAGGATGATCGGAGCGGGCGCCCCGTCGGCCTGGTCCGCCAGGCGCTTGGCCAGCTTCAGCCCGCTCTCGCCGCCGAGGTCGATATCGACCAGCGTCACGTCGGGCCGCAGCTCGGCCGCCAGTCTCAGCGCCTGCGCTCCGGTCGACGCCGTGGCGATCACCGAGATGCCGTCGGGTTCCAATAGCGTCCGCGCGACCGCGAGGAAGCGGTCGCTGTCGTCGACGATCAGGCAGCGAAGCATGTGCTCAGACTCTCAAAGTGACCGGCCGAACGCATTCCCGCTAGCTGGTGACTTGCGCGATAGGGGCCGACAGCAAGGAACTGCTACCGGCCGTCGAGGTAGGTGAGGACCGCGAGGACGCGCCGATGGTCGTCCTCCGCCTCCGGGAGCTCGAGCTTGGTGAGGATGCTGCGGACGTGCTTCTCCACGGTGCCCTCGGTGACCCAGAGCTGCCGGCTGATCCCGGCGTTCGAGCGACCCTCGGCGACCAGCGCCAGGACTTCCCGCTCGCGCTCGGTGAGCGCGGCCAGGGGGTCGTGCCGGTGGCTGGCGTCCACCAGTTCCTTCACCAGACCCGGGTCGACCACCGAACCGCCCCTGGCGACCCGCCGCAGGGTCTCGATGAACTCGTCCACGTCCGTGACCCGGCTCTTGAGCAGGTAGCCGACTCCGTGCCCGCTGGCGAGGATCTGCATCGCGTGCTCCACCTCGACATGGGCGGACAGCAGCAGGACGGCGGTCTCCGGGCGCTCCCGCCGGATCGCCTGCGCCGCCTCCAGCCCCTCGATCGAGTGGCCCGGTGGCATCCGGATGTCGACGACGACGAGATCCGGGAGATCCCGCCGGACCAGCGCGAGCAGCCCGGCGGCGTTGCCGGCCTGGCCGACGACCTCGAAGCCCGACCGCTCGAGCAGGCTCGCCAGCCCTTCGCGGAGCAGTACGTCGTCATCCGCGATCGCTACCCGCGTCGAGCCGTCAGCCACCTCACCGAGCGTAGCTCGCCCGAACGACGGTGCAGCATTCTTGCAGCGTTCGGCGAGGCAGGCTGACTCCAAGCGGTGTTCGGGCCGCGGAGAGGGGAGATCATGCCTGTCGCACGGCTGAAGGAACTGGTCGACGAGGCACTGGCCAAGGGGTATGCGGTCCCGGCGATCAATGTGGTGGACGAGCTCAGCCTGCGGGCGGTCGTCGACGCCGCGGTCGAGCTGCGGTCACCGCTGATCGTCCAGACCTCCGTGAAGACCGTGAAGTCGGTCGGCCGCGACGTACTCAAGGCGATGTTCGACGCGACCGTCGCACCGGTTCCGGTGCCGGTCAGTCTCCATCTCGACCACTGTCCCGACCGCGCGGTCATCAGTTCCTGCCTCGAGGCGGGCTGGAACTCGGTCCTGTTCGACGCCTCGGCGCTCCCGGTCGAGGAGAACCAGCGCCAGACGGTCGAGGTCGTCGCCGAGGCCAAGGGGTACGGCGCGAACGTGGAGGGCGAGATCGAGGGCATCACCGGGGTCGAGGACGGCGTGGGGTCCGACGCGGAGTCGCAGCGTCAGTCCCTGGAGGTCGCCACCCGGTTCATCGAGACGACCGGGGTCGACGTGTTCGCACCGGCGATCGGCAACGCCCACGGCATCTACCACTCCACACCTGACCTCGACAACCAGCGCATCACCGACCTGGTCACCGCGACCGGCATCCCGATGGCGCTGCACGGCGGTTCGGGACTGACCCGTGAGCAGTTCCAGGACCTGATCGGCCGGGGCTGCGCGAAGGTCAACATCTCCACCGCGCTCAAGGTCGCCTACATGAAGTCGTCGCTCGAGCATCTCGAGCAGGCGCGCGCCACGGACAAGTGGGATCCGCCGTCGTTGTTCAACCACATCCACGCGGCCGTCAAAGCCATGGCTGCCGAGTACATCGAGATCTTCGGTAGCGGCGGTCACGCATGACGGCACTCATCTTCGACTGCGACGGTGTGCTGGGTGACACCGAACGGGACGGGCACCTGCCGGCGTTCAACGCGACCTTCGAGCAGTTCGGCCTGCCGGTGCGCTGGTCCGTCGAGGACTACGGCCGCCTGCTCCGGATCGGTGGTGGCAAGGAACGCCTGGCCACCGTGCTGGACGATCCGGAGGTCTGGCGGGCGGCCGGATCCCCGGCAACGGCAGCGGATCGTGCCGAGGTCGTGGCGACCTGGCACAAGGCCAAGACGAAGATCTTCACCGACCTGGTCGCCGCCGGCGTCATCCCCCCGCGTCCCGGCGTACGACGGGTCATCACCGACGCACTGCGAGAGGGATGGACGGTGGCGGTGGCGTCGACGTCGGCGGAGCCGTCGGTCCGGGCCGTCCTGGCCGGGGCGGTCGGCGACGAGGTCGCGGCCACGATCCCGGTCTTCGCGGGCGACGTCGTACCGCGGAAGAAGCCCGACCCGGCCGTCTACCAGCTGACCGTCGACCAGCTCGCGCTGGATCCCGCCGGGACGGTCGTCATCGAGGACTCGCGCAACGGCCTGCTCGCTGCCCTCGGCGCCGGACTGGCGACGGTGGTGACCGTCAGCGGCTACACCCGGGACGAGGACTTCACCGAAGCGGCCCTGGTCCTGACCAGCCTGGGCGATCCGGACGGCGAGCGGCTCGAGGTACTCGCGGACCCCTGGGGAGTCCGGCCGGTCGACGCACTCGGCCTCTCCGAGCTCTCCCGCCTGGCCGGCCGGCCACCGCACGACACCCAAGGAGGTCAGACATGACGGACAGCTGGGGCGAGGTCGACCTCGTCATGACCACGATCATCACCACCTGCCTGGACAACGAGAAGTACTTCGGCGACCTGGACTCGGTGGTCGGCGATGGCGACTTCGGCTACTCACTGGCCCGTGGCTTCGAGAAGGTGCAGGCGCAGTACGGCGAACTCGACCGGACCGACATCGGCACGTTCCTGAAGAAGGTCGGGATGCTGGTGACGTCGCGGATCGGTGGCACCTCGGGACCGATCTGGGGGACCGCGTTCCTGCGCGCGGGGATGACGGCCGGCGCGACCACCTCCCTGGACGGGGCGGACGTGGTGGCGATGCTGCGCGCTGCCGCGACCGGCATCATGGCGCGCGGCGGTGCCGAGCTCGGGGACAAGACCCTGCTCGACGCACTGGTCCCGATGACGGATTCCATCGAGGAGTCACTCGCGGCCGGGGCCGGCAGTGACGAGATCGTGGACCGGGCCGCGGTCGTGACCCGGTCAGCCGCCGACGCGACCGCGGAGCTGGTCGCGAAGCGTGGCCGAGCCGCCTACACAGGCGAGCGGAGCCGTGGATCGGTCGACGCCGGGGCCACCGCCGTCGCCGTGATCATCGAGCAGATCGCAGAGGTCTGGAAGACAAGGGAGTCCCGATGAAGAAGTTCGTCAACGATCCGAAGAACTACGTGCCCGAGATGCTGCGCGGTATCGCGCTGGCCAACCCGGACACGCTGAAGTACGTGCCGGAGTACAACCTGATCATGCGGACCGACGCACCCCGCAACGACAAGGTCTCGATCGTGCAGGGCTCGGGGTCCGGACACGAACCGGCCCACGTGATGACGGTCGGCAAGGGCATGCTCGACGCCGCGTGTCCTGGTGACGTGTTCGCGGCGCCGCCGATGGACTACGTGTACGAGACCACCAAGCTGCTCGCGTCCGAGATGGGCGTGCTCCTGCTGGTCAACAACTACACCGGTGACCGGATGGCGTTCGACATGTCGCAGGAGCTGAGTCAGGCCGACGGGCTGAACGTCCGTACGTTGATCATCGACGACGACGTCGCGGTCAAGGACTCGACCTACACCGTCGGGCGGCGTGGCGTGGCCGGCAACTTCTTCGTGATGAAGGCGGTCGGGGCGGCGTCCGAGCAGGGTGCGGACCTCGACGAGCTCCTCCGGATCGGGGCGAAGGTCAACTCGGTCACCCGGACGATGGGCATGGCGCTCACTGCCTGTACGCCGCCGGCGAAGGGCTCACCGCTCTTCGAGCTCGGTCCTGACGAGATGGAGATGGGCGTCGGCATCCACGGCGAGCCGGGCCGCAGCCGGGAGAAGCTCGCGTCGGCCGACGAGATCATCGACCAGATGCTCGAGGCCGTCCGGTCCGACCTGCCGTACGAGTCCGGTGACGACGTCGCGCTGATGATCAACGGGCTCGGCGGAACGCCGATCAGCGAGCTCTACCTGCTCTACGGCCGCGCGCACCAGGTGCTCACCGACCGAGGGATCAACGTACGGCGCAACTATGTCGGGGAGTACTGCACATCCCTCGACATGGCCGGCGCCTCGGTCACCCTGGTCAAGCTCGACGACGAGATCGACCGCCTGCTCGCGGCCCCGGCGGAGATCGCCATCCGGGTCTTCTGAGCGGTCAGCCTTCGGTCCCGGCGGAGTCCAGTCCGTAGTCCGCGCGCAGCCGGCGTACTTCGGACTGGGCCGCGGACCACAGCGGTGAAGTCGGAGACATCAGCGACAGTTGGCGTTCCCACGCGGCCAGGTCGTTGACACCGGCGTACGAGCGGGTCCATGCCGCGACCAGGTCCACGTCGTACGTCTGCAGGACAGCGGCCCGGATCCGGTTCTCGAGCCGGTTCCGGGAGGCGACCACGCCGGGTGCGTCGGACTGCGGCAGCAAGGGTCCGACGTAGCGACGCAGGGCTGACGACAACCGGTGGGAGTCGAGGTCGTCGGCGGTCTCGAGCCAGTCGGCGGCGATGTCCGGGTGCAGGCGGTACGGCCGCGACTCGACGATGTCGGCGCCGAGCAGAGCGCGCAGGCGGGTGACCTCCCCGCGGAGTGAGGACCGGTGGTCGTCCTCGCCGTACAGGGCGTCCGACAACTCCTCGGCGCTCAGGCCCTCCGGGTGTGAGGCCAGGAGTACGACGATGTCGCTGTGCCGGCGGCTCAGCCGGAGGTCGCGACCGTCGACCCGCACCTCCGCGTCCGGCCGGCCGAGAGCGGCGATCCGCATCCGGCGGGTCGAGTCGCCGGCGACCTTGCGAAGGATCATCAACCGGCCCAGCTCGGCCTCGGCCATCCGGGCAGCCGCCCGCACCATCGCCAGCGACTGCGGCGAGCTGGCGTCGGCGGTGCCGGTGATGTCGACGACGCCGAGCACGCGCTGGGTCTCCGGGTCGTAGATCGGGGCCGCGGCGCACGACCACGGCTGCACCAGGAGCGTGAAGTGCTCCGCGGACCGGATCTGCACCGCGCCGGAGACCTCCAGGGAGGTGCCGAGTGCGTTGGTCCCGACGTGTCGCTCGGCCCACCACGCGCCTTCGGTGAAGTGGATGCCGTCCGCCGCGCGAATGGCTTCGGGCCGTCCACACACCCACAGCAACCGGCCGTCACTGTCGCCGACAGCCATCACGTAGTCACTGTCCTCGGCGGCTCGACCGAGGACGTCGTACAGCATCGGGAAGACCGCGGACAAAGGGTGCTCGGCCCGGTACGCCGCGAGTTCGTCGGCCTCGAAGGCGAACGGAGCCGCGGCGTCGGACTGCAGCCCGGCCGCGATCGACCGCCCCCACGAGGCCGCGACCAGGCCCCGCACGTTCCGGCCCCCACCGTCGAGGAACTCCTCGTGTCGGCGGTGCAGCCACCGGTCGACGGAATCCACCCCTCCAGGGAACTGCCGAACCTGCCGAAAGTCCAGCACGGGCCGCGGTCTGTCCCCGGCGGCCGGTCCCGTGGATGATCGGGCCATGGGCAACCCGGGTGGTCTGCAGGCGATGGTGACGGGCTTCCGCGTCTCGGCGGCGCTCAGTGTTGCGGCCGAACTCGGGCTGTCCGACGAGTTGGCGGGCGGGCCGCGCACGGTCGGCGACCTGGCGGCCGCGGTGAAGGTGGACGAGGACAGCCTGGGCCGGTTGCTGAGGGCATTGGTCGCGGTCGGGGTGTACGCCGAGAAGGAAGGCCTGGTCGAGAACACGCCCTTGGGGGAAGGCCTGCGGTCCGATCGGCCGGACAGCCTGCGCCCGTTGGCCCGGACCCTTCAGGATCCCGCACTCTGGGCAGCCTGGGGACATCTCGGTCACAGCATCCGGACCGGCGAGAACGCGTTCCGGGATCTGCACGGTGAGGACGTGTGGACGCATCGGCAGGGCGACCCGAAGCAGAACGCGATCTTCAACGACAACATGGCCGCGCTCAGCTGGTCCGTCGCCGGTGCGGTCGCGGAGGCGTACGACTTCTCCGGGCTGCACAGCGTGGTCGACGTCGGTGGAGGCCAGGGCGCCTTGCTGGAGGCCGTGCTGACTCGGCACGAAAACCTCACCGGTACCGTCTTCGACCTTCCGCATGTCGTGGCCAAGGAACCGAAGTCGAGCGCTCTGGAGTCCAGGTGGTCCGCGGTGGCGGGCAGTTTCTTCGCATCACTGCCGGCTGCCGATGCGTACCTGCTGAAGTCGATCCTGCACGACTGGCCGGACGACCGCTGCGTCGAGATCCTCCGCACCTGCGCCGCGGCGCGCAACCCGGACGGCGTCGTACTGGTGGTCGAGCTGGTCCTCGACCGCCCAGGGTACGAGGTTGTTGCGGCGTTCTCCGATCTGAACATGCTCGTGCTGCCTGGCGGGCGGGAACGCACCGAGGCCGAGTACGCCGCGCTGTTCGACGCCGCCGGCCTACACCTGACCCGGGTCGTCGACACTCCCACCCGGATGGCCATCCTCGAGGCCAGGTGAATCACCCTGTCCGCGGTGCCCAGCGGAAGGTCGTCGTACCGATGATCGTGGCTGCGACGCCCCAGAGGGCGACGATGCCGAGGTCGGCGAATTCGAATCCGGCGCCGGTGGTCGCCGGGTCGAAGACCGTCAGGAACGCGTCGTAGAGCCGTTGTACCGGGAAGATCCGGGCGACCTCGCGGACGCCGGACGGGATGAGCTCCTGGGGGATGAAGATCCCGGAGATGAAGTAGAGCGGGAGGGTGATCGCGTTCGTGATCGGCACGGCCGCGTCCTGGGACGGGATCGCTGTGGACACGGCGAAGGCCAGGGCGGAGAAGGTGAAGGTGCCGACGACGAGCGTGACCAGCCCGGCCGCGATCGTGGTGGTCGGCACGGCGACGCCGTACACGACCCGCCCGATCGCCACGAGGACGACGGTGAGCAGGATCGCGGCGATCGCCGCCGTGATGATGCGGCCGGCCATGAAGGTCCAGGTCGGGAGCGGGGTGGTGCGGAGCCGCTTCAGCAGGCCGCGTTCGCGCGAGGCGGTGAGCGACACGGTGAGGTTGGTGAAGGTCGTCTGGATCACCCCGAGGGTCACGATCCCCGGCAGGTAGTAGGTCGCGCCCCGGACCAGTTGCCCGTCGGCGAGCTCCATCCGCTGGTTGCCGAACACGGTGACGAAGATGATCAGGAACATGATCGGCAGCACGAAGGCGAAGAAGACGGTGCTCGGGCTGCGCCAGAACGTCTTCCAGTCGTAGCGGGCCTGGTGCCGCACGAGATTCGCCGTACTCACGGTTGCACCTGGGGTGCCGTGGTGAGGTCGAGGTAGACATCCTCGAGGCTGGGCCGCCGTACCTCGAAGTCGGCGAGGTCCACACCGTTCTGCACGGCCCAGGTGGTGAGCGTGTGGACCAGCGGTAGCGGCTCGTGCGAGCGAAGCTCGACCCGGCCGTCGGAGACCTCGACGGGCTCGGGCAGGGCCGGGAGTTCGACGCCGTGCGGATGCCTGAAGGTGATCCGCGTGGCGTGGCCGGCGACCAGGGAATCGGGCGGTCCTTCGGTCCTGATCCGGCCGTCCACGAGGATCGCGACGCGGTCCGCGAGCGCCTGCGCCTCGTCGAGGTAGTGAGTGGTCAGCAGCACGGTCTTGCCCGCGTCTCGCAGCGCCGCGATGATCTGCCAAGCCCCTCGCCGGGCTGCCGGATCGAAACCCGTCGTGGGCTCGTCGAGGAACAGCAGTTCGGGGTTGCCGACCAACGCGATGCCCATGTCGAGCCTGCGCTGCTGACCGCCGGACAGCCGGCCGGCGCGAGTGTCGCGCTGCGCCTCGAGACCGACGAGCCGGATCACCTCCTCGACCGGGAGGGGCTGTGGGTAATAGCCCGCGAACTGGGCGAGTGACTCGCGCACGGTCAGCATCGGTTCGACCTGCCAGGTCTGCAGCATCACGCCGACGCGAGCGCGCCACCCGCCGTCCGCGTGGGCGGGATCGGCGCCGAGCACCTGGACGTTGCCGGCCGTCGGGTTTCGGTAGCCCTCGAGAATCTCGACCGTCGTCGTCTTGCCGGCGCCGTTCGGGCCCAGGAAGGCGAAGATCTCGCCCGCCCTGACCTCCAGGTCGATGCCGCGCACCGCCTCGTGCTGCCCGTAGGACTTCCGGAGTCCCTCGGCCGTGATCACCGTCATGGACCGAGTCTGGAGTGGCTCAGCCGAAACTGAAAGTGAACGCGGAGATGCCGGGGGAGTAGGTCAGAGTGATCGTCCGGCGTTGCGGTGCCGGGTTGTCGATCAACTGGTAGGTGTTCGGCGTACCGGAGACCTTGATCGTCTTGTCCGGTTCGCCGGGGACCGAGACGGTGACCATGCCTTCGCCGGCCAGGACGTGGTAGACCTTGGCCGCCTGGAAGTTGAGGCGTGCCTGGGATCCCTGGGTGGAGGTGACGCTCTGGGTGCCGACGGCCCAGTTGCCGCCGAGGCTGTAGGTGTCGCCGGGCTGGGCGGGGTTGAGGCCGAAGGCAACCGTCTTGTTCGGCGTGAGCTTGCCGGTGCCCTTCAGGTTCGTCGACCGGGAGTAGGCCAGGTAGGTCTCAGGTGTGGTGCCGTCGGCGCCGATCGAGTCGGCCTTGACGGTACCGTCCACCGGAGGGGGCAGCCGCACCTCGGGGTTGGCGGCCGTCAGCAGCTCGCGGATCTGGTCCTCGGTCTGGCCGTAGCCGCCCTCGCCGAACTTGATCGACCGAACGTTGCCCTCGGCATCGACCAGGTACTTCGCCGGCCAGTACTGGTTGCGGTACGCCGTCCAGGTGGCCAGGTTGTTGTCCTGGACCACGGGATAGGTGATCTGCTCCTTGCCGATCGCCGACCGCACGTTCGCCGCCGACTTCTCGAACGCGAACTCAGGCGAGTGGACCCCGACGATCTCCAGGCCCAGGGATCGGTAGGCCTTGTCCCAGGCGAGCAGATGCGGGGTGGCGCGCTGGCAGTTGATGCACGAGTAGGCCCAGAAGTCGACCAGGACGACCTTGCCCTTGAGCCCGGCGAGGGTCGCCGGCCGACCACCGGGGGTGTTGAACCACTTCTGCGTGCCACGGAACTCCGGTGCGGCGCCGCAGGAGGCGAGCTGGGCCGCGCCGGGAGTGCACTTGGCGAGTTCTTCACTGCCGGTGCCGATCGCTGGGGCCAGGGCGCCCTGGACGGTCTTGTTCTCGGCGACCTTCTTCTCCAGGCCGCTGGTGTAGCTGGGAAGCGCCCGCTGGATCACGTCGGTGACGTTGAACGCCAGCGCGACCGCCAATGCGATCATCACCACGCCACCGGCGATCCGGAACCCGCGAGCGTGGTCGCGGTAAGCCTTCACCCGCTGCGAGATCCGCGAACCGGCGGACGCGAAGACCAGCAACGGCAGCGCCGCACCGATCGCGAACGAGACTGTCAGTACGACGGTCCGCCACCCGACGTTGCCTGTGGCACCGGCCACCGTGATGGCGGCCAGCACCGGACCCGCGCACGGCACGTACAGCGTGCCGAGACCCAGCCCCAGGACGAACGCACTGTTGCCGTTCCGGTTCACCTTCGGGAGGCGGTAGAACGGCTTCTCGATCCAGTGGCCCAGCGCCGGGAAGATCAGGCCGAGGCCGACCACGGTGAGGACCGTGAGCCCGGCCCAGCGCAGGAAGTCGTCCGGAAGACCGAGCGCGGACAGGATCACCGACCCGGCCAGCGTGAACAGGCTGAAGCTGACCACGATCCCGCCGATGATCTTGAGCGGCCGCAGATCGCGTGTCGTCTTCGCGGTCTCGACCAGCACGCTGCCCGCGGCCGCGGGCTGTCCGGTCGTGCCCGCGAAGAAGATGATCGGCAGCATCGGCAGCACGCACGGCGAGACGCCGGTGATCAGCCCACCGAGAAGTCCGATCAGGGCCAGGGTGATCATCGCGAACGTCTCCATCGGTCGGGTGCCAGGGACACCAGCACTTCGACGCCGCCGTACCGCGTGGATGGGTCGGTTACTGTACTAATGGTTCGTTGTGTACGACGTCTCGTGGAGGTCCCGTTGAGTGATATCGCCGATCCGCTGGAGCTGGAGAACCAGGTCTGCTTCGCGCTCGCGGTCGCCTCGCGGAGCGTGATCGCGGTGTACCGGCCGTTGCTGGAGCCGATGGGGCTGACCCATCCGCAGTACCTGGTGATGCTGGCGCTGTGGCAGCACGCGCCGCTGTCGGTCAAGGAGCTCAGCCGGCTGCTCCAGCTCGAGCCGGCCACCTTGTCGCCGCTGCTCAAGCGCCTCGAGGCCAGCGGGTACGTCGAACGTCCACGGGCGCGGACCGACGAGCGCTCGCTGGCGATCACGCTCACGCCGGCGGGCTGGCGGCTGCGCAACGAGGCCGAGAAGATCCCCGCGGCGATCGTCGGCCGGCTGGGGATGGAGGTGTCCGAGCTGCAGCACCTGCATCAGGTGCTGACCCGGGTGATCGGCGCCGCGAATGAGGCCAACGTCTCATACCGTGCGAATAGTTAGGGCACTAATCGTTCGTGTACGATGGACAACGTGAGCGCAGGAATCCGGTCTAGGCGCCAGAGAAAGCCTATGAACATCGAGACCGTCCAGCGATGGGTCGCGTCCGTCATCCTCATCCACGTGGGCAGCGTGCCCGCCGTCACCCTCGCCGTCTACAGCATCGGCGTCGCCGGCACCGACTATGGCAAGGGCGTCGGGCTGTGGATCATGTCCGGCGTCATCGGCCTCCTCACGGTCGCCGGCGTGCTGGCCATCTTCCGCCGATCCGTGCTGTCGCTGTGGCTCATCGCCGGCATCCTCCCCACCGCGATCACCGGCTTCTACGTCCTCTGACGGCCGCGGCCGGCGTGGCGCTAGGCTGGCGGTCGACGGAGCCGGGCCACGGGTGGCAGGGGGGTGCATGGCGCAGGAGGTTCAGGCGCAGGAGGTCCTCGGGCCGCCGCCGAAGGCCGCGATCTTTCTGGTCCTCACCGTGCGTCCGGGCGCCGAGAAGGCCGTCCGCGCGGTCCTTGCCGACGTGGCCGCGCTGACTCGCTCCGTGGGCTTCAAGGCGCCGGACGACGAGCTGAGCTGCGTGGTCGGCATCGGCGCAGCCGTGTGGGGACGCCTCTACCGGCTGCCGCGGCCGGCCGGTCTGCATCCGTTCCGGGCGGTGACCGGCGCGCGGCACACCGCGCCCGCAACGCCCGGTGATCTGCTGTTCCACCTGCGTGCCCAGCGCATCGATCTGTGTTTCGAGCTGGCTCGCCGGCTGCTGTCCCGGCTCGCCGGTGACGTCGAGGTCGTCGACGAGGTCCACGGATTCCGGTACCTCGGCCAGCGCGACGTACTCGGCTTCGTCGACGGCACCGAGAACCCGGAGGGCCCGGCCGCGGTCGCCGCGATCACGATCGGTGGCGAGGACCCGTCGTACGCCGGAGGGAGTTATGTGGTCGTGCAGAAGTACTTGCACGACCTCGACGCCTGGCAGGCGCTACCGGTCGCCGATCAGGAGCGCGTGATCGGCCGGCGCAAGCTCAGCGACATCGAGCTGGACGACGCGGAGCAGCCTTCCGACTCGCACGTCGCACTGACCACGATTGTCGACGCCGACGGCACCGAGCGGCAGATCGTGCGCGAGAACATGGTCTTCGGCGAGCTGGGCGCGGGGGAGTTCGGCACCTACTTCATCGGGTACGCCGCCATGCCGGACGTGATCGAGCGGATGCTGCGCAACATGTTCGTCGGCGACCCGCCCGGAAACCACGACCGCATCCTCGACTTCTCGACCGCGATCACCGGCACCCTGTTCTTCGTGCCGGCCGCGGACTTCCTCGAGAACCCGCCCGTGTCAGCAGCACCGGCCGCGGCACCCGCCGCGGCCACGACTCGTCCCGGCCGTCCGTCGACTGCGGACGGCTCGCTGGGGATCGGCAGCCTGAAAAGGAGTCGCACATGACCAACAACCTGCACCGCGAGCTCGCCCCGGTTTCCGACGCCGCGTGGGTCGAGATCGAGCAGGAGGCCCGGCGTACCTTCACCCGTGATGTCGCGGGCCGCCGCGTGGTCGACCTGGTCGGCCCGTCCGGCCCGGAGCTGTCCGCAGTCGGCACGGGCCACGTCGAGGCCGTCGATTTCGCGGCCGAGGGCGTGATCGCGCGACGCCGCCAGGCCCAGCCGGTGATCGAGCTGCGGGTGCCGTTCTCCGTCACCCGGCAGGCCGTCGACGACGTCGAGCGCGGCGCGAAGGACTCCGACTGGCAGCCGGTCAAGGACGCGGCCAAGCAGATCGCGTTCGCCGAGGACAGCCTGGTCTTCCACGGCTCCGGCCCGGCCGGGATCCTCGGACTCGCGCCGAGCAGCTCGAACGACTCCCTGCCGCTGCCCGGCGACGCCCGGAGCCTTCCCGACACCGTCGCCCAGGGGCTGCGAGCGCTCCGGCTCGCCGGCGTCGACGGACCGTACAGCCTGCTGCTCTCGGCCGACCTCTACACCGCCGTCGCGGAGACCACCGACCACGGTTACCCGGTCCGCGACCACCTCGCGCGGCTGCTGCACGACGGCGAGATCATCTGGGCACCCGCTCTGGACGGCGCGCTGCTGGTGTCGACGCGGGGTGGTGACTACGAGCTGCACCTCGGCCAGGACCTGTCGATCGGCTACCTGTCGCACGACGCCGAGGGGGTCGAGCTCTACCTGCAGGAGTCGCTGACGTTCCTGGCCCTGACGGCGGAGTCCAGCGTCGTACTGACGTCCTGAAGCTCGGCCGGATCAGGCGAGGAAGTCGATGCGGTGTTCGTGGCCGGCGAAGGTGAACCTGTCGCCGAGTCGCAGGCCTTCGAGCGCGGCGTAGATCGGTGAGTCGGCGGACAGACCTTCGTAGGTGACGCCGTCGCAGTCGAAGGCTGCGGCCACGACACCGACGACGTAGCGGGCGCCGTCGAAGCCGACGAGCGCTCCGGGCGTGACCGCGTCCTTGACGCCGAAGTCGAGGTTCTCGATGCGGGTCAGGTTTGCTTTCTGCCGGTCGTGGACGTCGTCGAGCAGGCCGCCCAGGTCACCGGCCTCGTCGGACTGGGACAGCGCGTCGACCGAGTCCGTGACGTCCTGGTCGAGCTGGGCCGCGGAGTCGTGCTCCGCGACGTCCGCGCGGGACGTTCGAAGCTCGGCTTCGGCCTGGGCGATCAGTGCGTCCTTGACCTGCTGTTTGGCAACCTTGTCCATCGCCAGCTCACTCCTTCGAAACCTACGGTCGAGTGGGCGGATCGGCGTCGTCGTACATGCGGGCGGCGGACAGCCTGCCGCTGGGGCCTCGCGTGAAGACCGCGACGCCGGCTTGGGGGGACAGTTTTGTCGCGCCCCACTGAACGATGTTGTACTCCAGTACGCAGGTGTCTCCGCCTTCGATCAGCGCACAGCGCTCCAAGGGGATGCCGCCGCTGTTGGAGCACCACTGCTCGTAGAAGGCCCGCAGTTGCTCGTGGCCTCGGTGGACGAACGATCCGCCGGCGGGCTCGCGGGCGTAGCCGTCGGGTTCGAAGGCGTTAACGACCCCTTCCACGTCGCCGGCCGCGAGTGCGCTGAGATAGGCGGTCACGTAATCGGGCGGACGCAGCGCGGGGTCGGGTTGCAGCAGCGGCGGGCGGTTGATGTGACTTCCGGTCAGCTGCCAGCCGCTGTAGTAGATCCGGAGCTCCTGGATCCGCCCGCGCCTGCGGCGATCCGCGACGATCGCGACGGGCAGATCGACCGGACCGCTCTCGCCGTGCAGGTGCAGGATCACCTCCTCGAAGCCGCGGGCCGGGAGGATGACGTGGTCGACGTTCTCGACGGAGACGTTGTGCTCCGCGAGCCAGCCCTTCATCTCGATGACGAAGGCCTCGAACTCCGGAATGCCCCTGATCCTGCCCCGGACCGGGTCGTGCACGACCGGCTCGTCCGCGAACGAGTCGATCAGCGCATCGACCTCGCCGGCCGTCAACCCGTAGAAGAACGGCACAGCCAGCAGTTCGGCCCTGCGCCGCTTCTCCAACAGGCGCTCCAGGGCCGGCGCACTGAACAACTCTGGCGCCCACGGCATCCCGCAAGTCTAGTCACCTTCCCCCGCTTGGGAAGGTGGCACCGAGCGTGACCGGTCGCCGCCTTGTCGGCGAGGTCACAGGCATTGACTGACTGATCAGTCAGTTACCTTGTTACGATCAGGTAGGGGGATCGATCGGGCATCCCTTTGGATGGAGCGAGGTGCCGGGGATGGCGCTCACGGATACGACCACTTCCCGCCGGAGGGGACGCCGCCGGGAGGATTCGAGGCTTGCCGAGCATGTCGATCGGCTGGGGGCGGAACACCCGCCGATCCCGCTCGACAGCGTCGACTACACCATGCGCAAGCCCGGCCTGCTGGCCGAGCGGTTCGGCACGGTGCTGAACTTCATGTCGCGGGTCGAGCTCGAGGTCGAGCGGAACGTGATCGAGCTCAACCTGCTGATGCCGGATCCGCCGGAGGTCGACCGGCACTTCTATGCCGACGTGTGGCTCCCGCAGGAGACCCATCACGGCCTGATCCTCGATCGCCTTCAGGTGCTCGCGGGTCTCGACGCTACGCAGCCCAACCTGACCGACGTGTCGTTCAAGCTCAAGCTGCTCGGAGCCCTCGGCCGGGTGCACGGCGTCCAGGACGTGAGCCGGATGCTCTACTACCTGACCGGACTCGCCACCGAACGGTCCGCGGTCCTTGCCTACAACAAGCTTCACGCCGGCCTGGTGGAGTTGGGCGAACGGGCTGTCGCCGCCACCGTGGTCGCGCCGATCCGCCGGCAGGAACCGGGGCACTTCGCGTACTACCAGATGGCAGCCCGCGAGCTCTGGTCGCAGCTGTCGTCCTGGCAGCGGTGGCTGGTTCGCACGTTGCGGCGGCAGTCGTTCGAGCCGGTCGGCGTGTACAACAAGCGGCAGCGCGCGGAGTTCGGTCAGCTGATGCGCGCGCTGGGCATCAGCACCGGTGGCGATGCGGATCTGCGGCACTACGCCCGCCAGGTCGGACGGGTCGAGCACGAACTGCTGTGGGCCAACCGCCAGGGTCTGCGCGTGCCGGACTACGTCTTCAAGGAACTCCGGCGCGCCGCCAGGGCAGCCGCCAACCTGAAGGGGGGACACCGGCCTACCGCCAGACGGAGTGAACCGTGACCGCGCAGGCCGCGGCCCGGAGTACCAAGCGTCAGGCCATCATCGAGACCGCCGAGCGCCTGTTCGCCGAGCACGGGTACGACGCCACGTCGACAGCGCGGATCGCTCACGAGGCCGGCGTACCGTCCGGCCTGGTGTTCTACCACTTCGCGACGAAACTGGATCTGCTGCTCGCCATCGTGCACGAGCGGCCGACACCCAGTGAGGTACTACGGTCCGCGACGCGCGGCCACTCGGTGCGCGGGCGGCTGCGTGCCGTCGTCGCCGTGATGGCGGAGGAGCTGGAACACAATCGCGCGGCCCGGATCATCGTGTTCCGCGAGGCTCAGGCCCGTCCCGAGATCGCCGAGCGGGCCGCGGAGCTGTTCGCCGAAGCGACCGCCACGGTTGCCGACGTCCTCGGCGGCGCCGACGACATCGTCGCCGACCCGGCCCGGGTGCGAACCGCCGCCGAGCTCGTCGTCAGCCGGGTGTTCCTCGACATCGTCGCGCTCGGCGAGGCCGACTCCGCGGTGAAGCGGCACGCGGCGATGATCGACCTGGTCGCCGAGTCACTCACCACGCCGCGCCCGGTGCGCGGCCCGGCCTGAGCTGACCGAGCCGCGTACCGCCGGGTCAGGCCAAGGGGTCGAACGGGATCCCGGCGGGCTTGGAGTTGGTCAGCAGGGACCGGAAGCGGTCGTCCTTGTCGGTGATCTTGATCGTGGCGGAGCCGAAGTCCGCGGTCATCAACGTGTCACGCAGCGAGGTGCTGGGCCAGCCGTCCCAGCCGACCAGCGGCGGGTAGCGCCAGTCGTGGTAGTGGTTCTCCGGCGGCTCGTCGTTGCTGTTGGCAAGCCGGAAGAAGTGCGTACTGGCGCCGTCCTTGTGATAGACGACCTTGGGATGCGTGCCGTCGAAGCGCACCTGTGAGCGCGCGTAGGTCACCTGGCTCGCGTGCTGGGTGGTGGTCACGTACTCGACCTGGTTGGTCGACTGGTTGATCCAGGAGATCACGTGCTCGAAGTCGTGCCGGTGGCCGCCGAGGCTGCTGCCGGGCACGGCCTGGTCCTTCTCGAAGTAGCTGGCGTACACGACCGCGCACCACCCGTTGTTGCACTTCGACCGGGCGTAGGTCTGGGAGTTGTCGAGGTCGGACTGGTCCCGGCAGTTGCCGTTCACAGCGCCGGTCGGGTTGAGGCCGGGATTGAGCGTGCCGTCCGGGCCGATGGCCGGCGTGGCGTAGCACCCGTCGGTGTCGTAGTCGTACGCCGGTGAGAACGACTGCTCGTACCCGTTCGCATTCTGCGGGAGGCTCGGCGGCGGGGCGGCGTACGCGGCCGCGGCCGAGGTGATCAACAGTGCGGTGGTGCCGAGTACGACGCCGAGCAGGCGCTTCGCGCGACGCCGGCGTGGCGGCGGAGGGGCGGACTCAGTCATGCATCGCTCCTTCAGGAACGTCAGGTCCGGCCGCGGACGGCGGGACCTCGGGGCGGAAACAACGAGTTGACGATGACAGGTCACCCCCACGACCGCACATACGGTACGTGCCTACAGATTGACGTTCCGTGAACAGCCGTACGACGCATGCCGGTGGGCACGGGGAAGGCATGCGCTTGACGGAGACTGCTGACATCTGGTGGAAGAACGCGGTGATCTACTGCCTCGACGTCGAGGCGTTCTTCGACACCGACGGTGACGGACGCGGCGACCTGCGGGGAGTGAGCCAGCGGATCGACCACCTGGCCGAGCTCGGGGTGACCTGCCTGTGGCTGATGCCGTTCTACCCGACGCCGGACCGCGACGACGGGTACGACATCACCGACTTCTACGGAGTCGATCCGCGGTTGGGTACGCACGGGGACGTGGTGGAGCTGATCACGCTCGCCCGGGACCGTGGCATCCGGGTGATCGTCGACCTGGTCGTCAACCACACTTCCGACCAGCACCCGTGGTTCCAGAGTGCGCGGGCCTCGCGGGAGTCGCCGTACCGGGGCTGGTACGTCTGGCGGGACGAACCGCCGGCGGACGCGGACAAGGGCGTCGTCTTCCCGGACCAGGAGACAAGCCTGTGGCAGTACGACGAGGAGGCGAAGCAGTACTACCTCCACCAGTTCTACAAGCATCAGCCGGATCTCGACATCGCCAACGCGGAGGTGCGTGAGGAGATCCAGCGGGTGATCGGGTTCTGGCTCGAGCTCGGGCTGTCCGGGTTCCGGGTGGACGCCGTACCGTTCCTGCTCGACACGGCCGGTGCGCTGGACGCGGCCAACTTGCCCAAGCCGCACGACTACCTTCGCGACCTGCGCGCGTTCGTGGACCGGCGCTACGGACAGGCGATCCTGCTCGGCGAGGTCAACCTGCCGTATGAGGACGTACGGCGGTTCTACGGGGACGAGGACGGCGACGAGCTGACGATGTGCTTCGACTTCATCGGGATGCAGCGGCTCTTCCTCTCGCTGGCGCGGCACGAGCCGGCCGAGCTGGTGAAGGCGTTGCGCGCGCGTCCGGTGGTGCCGGACGACGCGCAGTGGGGCACGTTCGTGCGGAACCACGACGAGCTCACGCTGGACAAGCTGTCCGAGGCGGAGCGCCAGGAAGTGTTCGACGCGTTCGGTCCGGACAAGGACATGCAGCTCTACGGCCGTGGACTGCGCCGGCGGCTGCCGCCGATGCTGGGCAACGACCAGGCCCAGCTCAAGATGGTCTACAGCCTGCTGTTTTCGCTGCCCGGGACGCCGGTGCTCTTCTACGGCGAGGAGATCGGTATGGGGGAGAATCTCGCCGTGGAAGGTCGCTACGCGGTGCGGACGCCGATGCAGTGGACAACAGATCTGAACGGCGGCTTCTCGACAGCCGATCCGGATGAGCTGGCCACGCCGGTCGTCGAGGGCGAGTACGGGCCCGAGCACGTCAATGTCGCGGCGCAACGGCGCGATCCGGACTCGCTGCTGAACTGGATGAAGCTGCTCATCGAGCGCTACCGCGAGTGCCCTGAGTTGTCCTGGGGAGAGTGCACGATCCTCGAGACCGAAGCGCCGACGGTGTTCGCGCATCGCTCCGACCACGAGGACGGCACGATCGTTGCCGTCCACAACTTCGCGGCGGAGCCTGCCGAGATCACTCTGGCGGTGGCGGGTGCCGGCGCCGGTCTCCGTGCGGTCGACCTGCTCTGCGAGGGTACGACGGACGTCGGCAACGACGGCCTCCTGTCACTCGAGCTCGCGCCCTACGGTTGCCGGTGGCTCCGCGTCGTACGCCCTGGCGATCGCTACATCATCTGAGGCATGCCGACGGGTACCGAAAGGTGTGCGACTGCGCAAGAGTGATCCCGATCAGCCGGGTTTCTCCCGCCGGCGGCGCGGCCGCGGCTTCAGCTATGCCGATGCCGAGGGCAACCCGATCGAGGACACCGACACCGTGGAGCGGATCCGGACGCTGGCCATTCCGCCGGCCTGGACGGAGGTCTGGATCTGCCCGTACCCGAACGGACACATCCAGGCGCTCGGCACCGACCAGGCGGGCCGGCGGCAGTACCTGTACCACGACGACTGGCGCTCGGCGCAGGACGCCGACAAGCACGACCGGGTCCGGCAGTTGGCGCGCAAGCTGCCGGCCTTCCGGGAGTCGGTCGACGAAGACCTGTGCCGCCGCGGCCTCGATCGGGAGCGCGTGCTCGCCGTCGCGCTGAGAATGCTCGACTACGGCGTCTTCCGGACCGGGAACGACGAGTACGCCGAGGAGCACGGCAGCCGGGGCGCGGCGACGTTGCTGCGGGACGACGTGAAGGTCAGCAAGGGGAAGGTGGTCTTCGACTTCGTCGCCAAGGGCGGCCGGCAACGAACGATCGAACTCGAGGACGACCGGCTGGCCGCCGCGGTGCGGTCGCTGAAACGCAGCCGGCACAAGAATCCGCGGCTGCTGGTCTACCGCGACGGCGGCGATTATCACGAGATCGACGCGGCCATGGTGAACGAGCGGTTCCAGGACCTGGTCGGCGATGACTACACCGTCAAGGACCTACGCACGTGGACCGCCACCGTCCACGCCGCGGTCGACCTGGCGCAGGCGGACCCACCAACCACCAAGTCAGCCCTCAACGCAGCCGTGAAAGACATGCTGACCGAGGTCTCGGACCACCTGGGCAATACGCCGACGGTCGCGCGCGCGTCGTACGTCGACCCCCGCATCGTCGACCAGTACGAACGCGGCCACACGATCGCCACCACCGTGGATCGTGTCGGCACCGAGCTGGACGACGAGAAGACCCGAGCGGCCCTGGAACGCTCCGTCAACCGCCTCCTGGACCAAGACACCCGCTAGTCGCCGCGCGCCTACCGGCTAGCAGGAATCCTTCCTGGGGGTGAACCGCAAACCCTGCTTGCTGCTTGAACCTGGCTGTCGGAAACCCTCGTGTGCGGGGTGTCGGTTGGTCAACTCAGCAAGGAGAAATCTGAGATGAAACGCCTCGCCTTCCTCGTCGGCACGGCCGTGATCGGGCTGTCCACTCTCACTGCCTGCGGCGGCAATTCGAACGCCTCCTCGAGCGCCCCGCCGAGCACTCCCAGTTCCTCGGCGCCGGCCACCACCGGAGCGGCCAAGCTGTCCACGGCCACCGTGGGGAACTTCGGCAAGGTGGTTGTCGACGGCGCGGGGCGCACGCTGTACGTGTACGACGTGGACACCGCGAAGCCGTCGAAGTCGAACTGCAACGGCGCGTGCGCGACGGCCTGGCCGCCGCTGCTGGCCGGCACCGGTACGCCGCAGGTGAGCGGGGTGTCCGCCTCGCTGGTGGGAACGGTGACTCGCGCGGACGGAACCAAGCAGGTGACTCTCGCCGGCTGGCCGCTCTACTACTACGCCAACGACGCCAAGGCCGGGGACGCGACCGGTCAGGCCGTCGGTGGGACCTGGTGGGTCGTCGGTGCCAACGGCCAGAAGATCACCACCCAGGCGTCGTCGAGCACCCCTTCCGGGAACTCCGGCTACTGATCCACTCGACGGGGATGCTGAACTCATCCATTCGTAGTCAGTGACGCAAGGGAGCGGCACATGAAGAAACCCCTGTGGGTCGTCGTCGGCGGGGTGGTGGCAGTCCTGGGACTGCTGTTCACCCTGCAGGGCACGGACGTCATCGGCGGCAGCGCGATGAGCGGCACCACCTTCTGGGCGATCGCCGGTCCGGTCATCCTCGTGATCGGTCTGATCGTGGTCGTGCTGGGAGTCCGGGGGAGGCGCGACTGACAGGTTGGAGCTGCGGGCCCTCGAAATCTTGACAGAGTTAAGTAAAGGCTCCAATATCCTATCGGATCCGTGTTCCTGGGAGCGCGTGGCGAAGACCGCGCGCATCAGGGGTCTCGGCTGTCAGATGATCAGAGAGGTCACCGCTCATGACCAGATCCCTTCGCAAGAGGGCTACGCGCGGCATCGTCGCGCTTGTCGCCGTCGGCGCGCTGCTCCCGGCGGGCGCGGCGGCGACGCCTTCCGCCGCACCTGGCGCGAGCGGGCCACCGCAGGGGCCGCGCGGCGTCAGCACAAAGGCTGGTGCAGCAGTCACCACGAAGACCAGCGCGGCGAGCATCAGCACCCCGGCGACCGTCACTGCAGGTGCGAGCCCTTCGCTCGGGCCGGCGGGTGATGCCGCGGCGAAGCCTTACATGGGCTGGAGCAGCTACAGCATGCAGGTGTACTCGAACGACGGCGGCAACTGGATCTCGGCGGACCAGATCATCGCCCAGTCGGATGCGATGCACCAGAAACTCCAGCCGTACGGCTACAAATACATCAACATCGACGCGGCGTGGAACGGCGGCACCGACGAGTACGGCCGGCCCGTACCGAGCAAGAAGCTGTTCCCGAACGGCCTGCAGGCCGTCATCGACCACATCCACGCGAACGGCCAGAAGGTCGGGCTCTACAGCATCCCGGGCATCTCGAAGGGGATGATGGACGCTGCCTACCCCATCTACGGCCACCCGGGGTGTACGACGGCGAACCTGGCCAAGCAGCCGTTGCAGCAAGGCGACTACTGGGGCTTCGGGTACCGGATGGACATGGCGAACCCGTGCGCCCAGGCATACATCGACTCGATCGCCGATCTCTTCGCGTCGTGGGGTGTCGACTTCCTGAAGTTCGACAGCGTCACGCCGGGTTCGGGTCACAACGACCTGTCGATGGATGCGCGCGAGGAGGTCAAGGGCTGGTCGCAGGCGCTCGCCCGGCACAAGATCTGGCTCGAGCTCTCCTGGGCCCTCGACATCAACTACGCGGACTACTGGAAGTCGGTCGCGAACGGCTGGCGGGTCGAGTGGGACGTCGAGTGCTACTGCCCGGGTGAGGCGCTCACGGCCTGGCCGAACATCGCGCGACTCTTCCCGAAGGCGGCCGACTGGTGGAGGCACGCCGGGCCGGGCGGCTGGAACGACTTCGACTCCCTCGATGTCGGCAACGGCACCATGGACGGTCTGACCAAGGACGAGCGCCGTACGGCGGCAACGCTGTGGGCCGTCTCCGCCGCTCCGTTCTACATCGGCAACGACATGACCAAGCTCGACTCGTACGGCGTCGAGCTGCTCACGAATCCCGAGGTCATCGCGGTCAACCAGGCCGGGCGTCCCGCGCAGCCGGTGTCGACCAAGACCAACCGGCAGGTGTGGTACTCGCTGAACGCGGACAGCTCGTACACCGTGGCGATGTTCAACCTCGGGACCACCGAGGCCGACATGACGGCGAACTTCGCCGACCTCGGTCTGGACGGCTCCGCCAAGGTGCGCGACCTCTGGGCCCGGAAGGACGTGGGACAGTTCACGGGTAGCTACACCGCGGCGACCGTGCCCCCGCACGGTGTCCGTCTCTTCAAGGTCACGCCGCAGCAGGGCGCGACGATCCGCGTCAACGACGATGATCTGCGCGTTGGGTACGACGGTGCCTGGCAGCGCAACGGCAACAACGAGGTGCCGGCGGTGTCGGAGCCGTTGACGGTCACGGTGACCGACTCGGGTGCCGCCGCTCCGAAGGCGGCCGCCACCTCCGGCGTACGGACTGTCGAGCTGAACGACAACGACCCGGGGATCGTCTACACGGGTTCGTGGAGCTCGAGTACGGGCCGCGGGCTCGGTGACTATCAGGACGATGTGCACTGGTCGGAGACCAACGGCGACGCCTTCACGTACAGCTTCGTCGGCAACGGCGTCGACTACATCACGGAGAAGGACCCGTCCCAGGGCGAAGTCGAGATCTATGTCGACGGTGCGTTGAAGGCGACCGTGGACACCCACGCCGACTCGCGCTCGGCGCAGCAGTTGGTCTACAGCATCTCGGACCTGCCGAACGGGACCCACACGATCCGCGGTGTGAAGAAGTCGGGACAGTTCATGCTGGTCGACAAGCTGGTCATCCGGCAGGAGAGCCTGCTGAACCCGGGTACGGCGGCGTTCGACAAGGCAGCGCCGGCCGATGTCACGACCGAGATCGGGCGCGACCCCGGTGAACTGGTCTCGATCGCCAACGCCGGCAAGGCTCTTGTCAAGGGGACCGACTACACCGTCGACGGCAAGGTCGTGACGATCAAGCAGGCGTACCTCGCGGCGCAGCCGACGGGCAGCACGAAGCTGGACTTCAGCTTCCACGGTGACTATCGCGACGACGTCCACGCGGCGACTGCGAACGGCGCGGCCATCGACTTCGCCTTCAAGGGCACAACGGTCGACTGGGTCACGGCACTCGGCCCGGACCAGGGCGAAGCCGACGTCTACATCGACAACAAGCTGGTGAAGCGGGTGAACCTCGCCAACCCGGCGCGGGTCACGACCCAACAGGTGTTCACCCAGTCCGGCCTGAAGGACGGTTCGCACACTCTGCGCATCGTGAAGGTCTCGGGCGACGTACTACGCAACGACATGGTCCGCTACACGACAGGAAAGTAAGCGCCGCGGCCCCCGCGGGCTGGGAGATCACCCAGCCCGCGGGGGCTCTTCCGTGGGTAGTGCGCGTACGGACAGGAGGGTGGCGCCGATGTCGCGGATGCCGGCGAGGACTCCGTGGAGTTGCGCCTGGTCCACGACCGTCCCGGTGAGGGTCGACGTACCGTCATCTTGACGAGTGATGGTGAGGTCGCCTAGCCAGGCCGGCCAGTGGTCGTCGAGGTGCCCGTCCACTGTGAACTGATAGCGCCGGCCACTGGTCAACGGACTGCGGTTCGGTCGAGTGCGGCCGTCGTACGGTCGGCGTTGGCGGTCTGCGGGTGTCGCTGGTTGCGCCACAGGGAGATGCCGAGCCCGATCAGGGCCACGCCGGTCGGGATCGCGAGCGGCCGGTTGAACGACTCCGGCAGGACGGCGAGAGCCAGCGTTGCGAGCGTGCCGATGGCGAGGAGTGCGGCGGCCCATCGGGCGAGGATGCGAGCGCGGAACAACGCGATACCGAAGAGGAGACCGCCGGCCAGGTAGCCCACACCTTCGGCGGAGAGAGCGGTCTGCATCAGGCCGATGTCGCCGGCCGGAGTACCGCCGGCGGCTTTGGTGAGTACGTCGTTGACATAGCCGGGCGCGGTGTCGGCCAGCGTGGGGAAGACGACGGTAGCGGTGAACTCGATCCCCAGCATGACGATGTAGCCGGCGCTGAAGACCAGGTAGCCGATCAGCCCGAGAATCCCGATCTGCCGGACCTGCCGTAGGTACATCCCGGTGATCCCGGCGAGTGCCAGCACGGCCATGACGAACTTCAGGCCATTGCGGACGACCCACTCGGTGGTGGTGACGGACGCGACCTCCATCGCGGGGTGGTTGATCTGGACAGTGCAGAAGATCAGTCCGGCGACAGCGGCGGAAAGGCCGGCGGCCCGGGTGAGGCTGGTGGTGGTCACGCTCATGACGAGCTCCTTGGGTTCTGGAGGCCGGGCCCGGAGAGCCTGGCGATGACCACGACAGTAGGAATCGGGATGGTGACCACACATCACCAAGTGATGCGACCGAGTTGGTGATTGGCGGCTACAGCAGGCCCAGCTCGGTGGCGCGAAGTACGGCGGCTCGCCGCGTCTTCACGTCGAGCTTGGAGAAGATGTGCCTGGTGTGGGTCCGCAACGTGTTGACCGAGACGAACAACCGCTGGGCGATCTCCGGACCGGTCAGGTCGGTCGCCAGCAGCCGCAGGACGTCCAGTTCTCGGTCGCTCAGGGTTTCGCCGTACGGGCTGGTGATGGTCGCAGCTCCCGTGTCGGGCACGGCTGTGCGCAGAAGGCGGGTCGCGTGCTCAGCGCTGTCCGGCCGCTGTTCTGCGGCCCGGAGTAGGTCCTGCATGGCTGGGCCCTCGTCGAGGAACAGCCGCGCGTAGCCTGCCGGGACGGCCTGGGCGAGAGCCGGCGCCAGCGCGGCGTGCGCTTGGTAGGTGTCGCCTCGGGCGTGGTGGGCGAGCGCTCGCAGCATCTGGGTCTCGATCACGCCGCCGCCGCGCCCCGCTACTTGCGCCTCGCCGTGCACTCGGTCGAGCAGGGTCAAGGCATCCTCTGGCTGGTGTTGGGCGATCAGGAGACGGGCGAGGGTGAGCTGGTCGAATTCGGCCAGGTACGTGGGCTCGTCGGTCACCGTGACCCGATGCTCCCGTGCCCAGCCCCAGGCGTCGGCCAGCTGTCCCCGGGCGATCCGTAGCCGGGCCTTCGCGGCCGGGATGGGGCGTACGTTCGGGAAGTACCCAGGCAGGTAGAGCGGTTCGGCTTGCTCGAGCATGTCCAGTGCGCCGTCGAGGTCGCCGCGTGCCCGGAGCAGTCCGGCCATGGCGACGTACCAGCGATGCCGGTTCTCCAGCAGGGACGCTGCTTCTCCGAGCTCCTTGGCCAGCCGCAGATGCTGCTCGGCGGCGTCGAGCTCACCTTGCTCGCGAAGTACGTCGGCGAGGCCGACGTGGAGATCACCGGTGGTGGCCAGCACCGGACCGGTACGACGCTCTGCGGTTGCCAGCGCTCGCTCGTAGAGACGGCGTGCCTCGATCGGGCGCCCACGTGCCAGCCACATGTTGGCCAGCACCACGGTCGCACCCAGCGCGTCGGCGATGGTGCCGGCGGCCTGCAGACTGCCCACCGCATCGCTGAACGTGTCCACAGCCGTGACGAGATCGCCCGACGCCCAGGCCGCCAGGCCGAGGAAGCCTGCTGCGCCGCCGCGGGTGAGATGGTCCTGCGGTCCGGCCAGGTCGAGTGCGTGCCGGGCGTGCGCGATCGTGCCGTCGACGTCGCCGCGCGCCTGGGCGACCGCGGCCCGGTAGATCGCGATCGTGGCCGGCAGGATCCGCAGTTCGTCCAGGCGCGCGTCTGCGGAACCCGTCCCTTCCAGGGGCGCTGTCGGCGACTGTCCGGACGCGAGTGCTGCATCGGCATGGTCGAGCCAGGCGCCGACCCCGTCGAGATCGCCTTCGGACAACCGCGTCCAGGCGAGATAGGCGCTCAGCAGAGGACGTCGGCGTACGACGTCGTCGGGCAAGGACTGGAGCCATCCACGCAAGGTGCGGTCCTGGCGGTGCCGTCGCAGTTCGGAGATGGCCAGCTCCACCAGATCTGCGGCTCGCTCGGAATCACCGGCGGCCAACGCATGCGTCACCGCGTCGGCCACCGTGCCGTTCTCGGCGTGCCACTGGCTTGCCGCCCGGTGCAGCGCGCGCAGTTTGTCCGGATGTTGTTGGGCGAGTCGTGCGCGGAGTGCGTCGCCGAACAGGTGGTGGTAGCGGTACCACTGGCGCGATGCATCAAGGGGAACGACGAACAGGTTGCCTCGCTCGAGAGCCTCCAGCGTCTCCTGCCCGTCGGCGCGGCCGGTCAGTGCGTCACACAGCGGGCCGCTCAACTCTCGCAGTACGGAGGTGTCGAGGAGGAACTCGCGCGTCTCGTCCGGCTGGCCGCGCAGTACCTCTTCCACGAGGTAGTCGAGGACGAAGCGGTGGCTGCCGGCGAACGCCTCGATGAAGGCAGCCGCATCGTCCTGACTGCGCATTGACACGGCGGCCAGTTGGAGGCCGACGGCCCAGCCCTCGGTCCGGTTCTCCAGGGCGGCCACGTGCGGGGGAGCCAGGTCGAGTCCCATCACCTGGTTGAGGAACGCGTCGGCCTCGTCCGGGGTGAAGCGAAGGTCGGCGGCTCGCAGTTCGATGAGCTCGCCACGGCTGCGTAGGCGGGCCAGCGGCAGCGGTGGGTCGGCGCGGGTCGTGATGGCGATCGTGGCCCGGGGAGGAAGGTGGTCGAGCAGGAAGGTCAACGCTTCGTGGACCTCGGGCGCTTCGATCGCGTGGTAGTCGTCCAGCGCGAGAACGGTCGGTCCTTGCAGCAGGTCCAGATCGTTGATGAGGCTGACCAGGATCGCCTCGGTGGGCAGGGCTCTGTCGGTGTTCAACAGCGCGGCAGCTTCGGTGCCCACTTCCAGGTGCCGCAGCGACGCGACAAGGTGGACGAGGAATCGGCGAAGGTCGTTGTCCTCGCTGTCGAGCGACAGCCAGGCCTCGCGGCCGGTTGCGGTGAGCCATTGGCTCATGAGTGTTGTCTTGCCGAATCCGGCCGGCGCGGACACCAAGACCAGTCGGGGCCGCGATCCCTCATCGATCCGGAGTGATGCGGTCAGGCGCGGGCGGGCCACCAGTTCCCGGCGCGGCAACGGGACGTGGAGCTTCGACCCGAGGATCGCTCCCGCCTGGCCTGTGCTCATGGTCGAACGTTAGCGCCAGGCATCCCCAGGGGTCCGGGCGTAGCGTCGCCAGGCGTAGCGCCACGGGATGACAGCGATGATGACGACGATGAAGGAGCAGCTGAACAGCACGTCGCCCGCTTCGGAGTTGAGGTCGCCGGAGACCAGGTTGGGAATCGCGACCGCACCGAGCCAGATGACCTTCCAGATCACCTCGAACAGCAGGATCGGCAGCATCCGCACGGGGTATCTGAGCCCGAGGAACGCCAACAGGGACATGGCCGTCAGCAGACAGGCGACAACCCCTTCCATCACCGGCAGCGACCGAGCGTCCTGAATCACGACCGGCCACTTCACGACCACCAGCCCGATCCCCATGAACGCATACCCGATCCGCATGACATTCAGCCGCCGGGTACTCAGGCCCTCGTCGAACGAGGTGCTGGAGGTTGGTCCGCGTGGTTCGTCGTGATCGACAGTCCTGCTTCGTGAGCTCATGCCCCAAGGCTGGGGGTGGGCGGGGGGTTCGCCCAGGAAGGTTGCTGTTTGTGGGAAATGGGGGTCAGATGAGGTCGTGGAGGACGCCTCAGCGGCGGAGATCGCCGCGGTGCTCGAACGGGTCGGGGGACGGCTCAGGCAACTCCGCGCACACCGCCGGCTGACGCTCACCGATGTCGCGACGGCGACCGGCATCTCGAAGAGCACGATGTCGCGGCTCGAGAGTGGGCAGCGGCGGCCGACCCTGGAACTGTTGCTGGCGTTGTCGAATGTGTATCGGGTGCCGCTGGACGACCTCGTCGCGGCGCCGGTGCAGGGCGATCCGCGGATCCGGCTCAAGCCCAGTCGCGTCAAGGGCCGGACGGTGATCCCGCTGACGCGGGAGCCCGACGGCACGCAGGCCTGGAAGATCGTCATTCCGACCAGCAAGGCGCCGCCGGAGCTCCGGGCGCACGACGGCCACGAATGGATCTACGTGCTGTCCGGCCACCTGCGGCTCATCCTCGGCGACGAGGAGTCGGTGCTCGGACCCGGCGAGGTCGCCGAGTTCAGCACCGAGGTGCCGCATTGGTTCGGCAGCACCGGCGACGAGCCCGCGGAGATCCTCAGCATCTTCGGCCGGCCCGGCGAACGGATGAATGCCGCGGGGACGAATCCGCACGTTTAGCGCAGGTCGAGGCGCATGAGGATGCGGGGATGGCCGGCCAGGACGGACGTGGTGTCGGCGGCTTTGGTGAAGCCGGCGTGCTCGAAGTTCTTGCGGAGTCCGGCGTACGCCATGGTCAGGTCGACCTTGGCGTCGCCGTTGTCCAGGGGATATGCCTCGATCATCGGCGCGCCGTACTCACGGGCGAAGTCGACCGCGCCGGCGATGAGCGTGTGCGAGACGCCCTGCTTGCGATGACCCGGGCGTACGCGGATGCACCACAGTGACCACACCGGCAGATCGTCGACGTGCGGGATCTTGCGGTTGCGGGCGAAGGAGGTCGCCGAGCGTGGTGCGACCGCGGCCCAGCCCACCGGGGTGTCGCCGTCGTACGCGAGTACTCCCGGAGCGGGCTCGGCTCGGCAGAGGTCGGCGACGTACTCCCCTCGGGCCGGACCGCGCAGTTCGTTGTTCAGCTTGGACGGGATCCGGTAGCTCAGGCACCAGCAGACGTTGGACCCAGGCGACTTCGGACCGAGGACGGCACGAACATCCTCGAAGACCGCAGCCGGACGAACCTCGATGCTCATGCCCTCACGATCCCACGGGCGGTGAGGGCTGGTTTGGGTACTGGATTGCTGTGATCGAGAGAGGAGTGGTGGTGGATTCTCGGGTTCGGGCGATGACCTGGAATATCTGGTGGCGGTTCGGGCCTCGGTGGCGCGAGCGGCAGCCGGGGATCCTCGCGACGATCGAGCGGTTCACGCCGGATGTCGTTGCACTGCAGGAGGTTTGGGGTGCGGACGGGACTACGCAGGCGGAGGAGTTTGCGCAGGCGCTTGGTTATCACGCGATGTTCGGGGCTCCGTCGTATCCGGTTGCGCCGGATCCGGCGTTGGACCCGGACCATGCCGGCGTCGAGCTCGGGGTGGCGTTGCTCAGCCGGTGGCCGATCACCAGCGCGGAGGCGATCCCGATGCCGTCGCGTCATCGTGCCTGGGATCCGGTCGTGCTCAACGCCTCGGTCGCTCATCCCGCCGGACCCTTGCCGATCCTGGTGGCGTGTCTCGAGCACGCGACGACCTACAGCGATGACCGCCTGGCTCAGGCCGCGCTGCTGGCCGACCTTGCCACCGATCCCGCAACGGACGGTCCGTGTCCGTCGCTGGTCATGGGTGACCTGAATGCCGCGCCCGACAGCGCCGTACTCCGGCCGTTGCGGGACGTCCTCGTCGACGCCTGGGTGGCTGGTCACGGCTCAGCGGATGCGGTCACGTTGCCGTCGACGGCATCTTTCCGTCCGACCACCGAGCGGTGATCTGCGACTTCCGCTGGCGCGATCGGTGAACACACAGTCAGAGTGATGCCGGCTGCGCGGCATCCTGCTCAGTCGATGGGATGAAGTCGGTGGACCTGGCGAGCCGCGAGTGGGCTCCGAACCAGGCGTCCAGTACGGCGTCGTCGCCGAGCACGTCGAAGAGGGCCGGGCCCCGCTCGACCATGCGCAGCAGAGCGAGCAGGCGCTGCGTCGTCTCGCACATGATCGTCCCTCCGCCCAGCGTCGTAGCTTCCTGATCCCAGCCGCCGTCTCAACCGTGCCTCGGCTCGAAGCAGACGAAGTGGACGGCGCTGCAGGTCTGAACGCCGAGACCTCTCTCCCCACCCATCGCGTGGGGAGCACGAGTCGTTACAGATCCGGTCCAACGCATGGATCCGGGGATCGCGGGCACCCGGACGGGGTTGGATACCCCGAACCCGTAAAGGAGAGACCAATGGGTGTCGGAGACAAGATGAAGAACGTCGCGGATGCTGCCAAGGGCAAGACCAAGGAGAAGGTCGGCGACGCGACCGACGATCGCGATCTGCAGGCCGAGGGCCAGGCGGAGAAGACGAAGGCCGACCTGAAGCAGGCCGGCGAAAAGGCCAAGGACGCCTTCAAGGACTGACCTCGGCATCCCGAGGGACCCCGTCCAGCAAGATGGGGTCCCTCAGGTGTTTCCGGCCTGCCGGCCGCCGCTGAAGCTGCCCGAGGCCGCGGATTGGTGAGCGGAGTCCGTAATCCGGTTGATGGGGCGAGGGGGCTAGTGCGGTGCGGGGGGCGGTGGCAGACTGCCGTTGGCGGGGCTGTTGGCGAGTCAGCAGCCGGGGTGACTGGGGGACATGATGGCGGTTGGTGGCGTCGACACCTACTACGACTACGACGAGAAGCAGTGGAAGAGCCGGAGGCTCGGCGGGGGACCGATCCGCCGCGGCCCGGTGTGTCCTGCCCCGAGGACGCCGTCGCAGGAACAGCACGGCTCCGGCACGACCACCCACGCCGAAAGCCGCACGAAGAGCACCGCAACCCGCGCCACGGTCTAGCGGCCCGGAAGAGCTCCACAGCGCCCAGCGCCGGCCAGTCGGGGTGTGGACTGCGCCTGTCCGGGTACAGGCCTAGAGGAGGCTACTGCGGAGTAAGGGGTGCGGTGTGACTACGGGCGAGCGGGTCGTGCGGGATGTTGATGAGCGAGAGGCTCGGGAGACTGCTGAGGCGGCCCGGGAGACGGTGTGGGTGCGACCGAGTTTCGCCAAGCAGCTGTATCTCGGGGACTTCGACCTGTCGCTGATCCATCCGCATCCACGTGCCACGGCCGACGACGCCGTCCGCGGGGACGAGTTCCTCGGCCGGCTCGCGGCGTACTGCGAGACCCTCGACGGCCTGCTGATCGAGCGCGAGGCCCGCGTCCCGGACGAGTACCTGCAGGGATTCGCCGACCTGGGTGTGTTCGGCCTGAAGATTCCGGCCGAGTACGGCGGACTCGGCCTGCCGATGTCGTACTACGGGCGCGCGTTGATGCTGATCGGGTCGGTGCACCCGACTCTCGGTGCGCTGGTGTCCGCGCACCAGTCGATCGGCGTACCGGAGCCGGTGAAGCAGTTCGGCACCGATGAGCAGAAGCAACGCTTCCTGCCGCGCTGTGCGGGTGGTGCGGTGACCGCGTTCCTGCTCACCGAGCCTGATGTCGGCTCCGACCCGGCGCGGATGGCGTCGACCGCGACGCCGACCGACGACGGCGAGGCCTACCTGCTCGACGGCGTGAAGCTGTGGACCACGAACGGCGTGATCGCCGAACTCGTCGTGGTGATGGCCCGCGTTCCCGAACACGACGGTCAGCGCGGCGGCATCACCGCGTTCGTCGTCGAGGCGGACTCGCCCGGCATCACGGTGGAGAACCGCAACGCGTTCATGGGCCTGCGCGGGATCGAGAACGGCGTGACCCGCTTCCATCAGGTCCGGGTGCCGGCCGAGAACCGGCTGGGTCGCGAGGGCGAGGGCCTCCGGATCGCTCTTACGACGCTGAACACCGGACGACTGTCGATCCCCGCACTGTGCGCCGCGGCCGGCAAGTGGTGCGTGAAGATCGCCCGGGAATGGTCGTCCGAGCGTGTCCAGTGGGGCCGTCCGGTCGGCAAACACGCGGCGGTGGCCGAGAAGCTCTCGTTCATCACGGCGACCACGTTCGCGCTCGAAGCGGTGCTCGACCTGTCGGCGCAGCTGGCCGATGCGGGGAGCAAGGACATCCGGATCGAGGCCGCGCTCGCCAAGTTGTGGTCGAGTGAGATGGCCTGGAAGGTCGCCGACGAACTGGTGCAGATCCGCGGCGGCCGTGGCTACGAGACGGCCGACTCACTCGCCGCCCGCGGTGAGCGCGCCGTACCGGCGGAGCAGATCCTGCGCGATGTGCGGATCAACCGGATCTTCGAAGGCTCGACCGAGATCATGCATCTGCTGATCGCGCGGGAGGCGGTCGACGCGCACCTGGCCGCGGCCGGCGACCTCGCCTCGGCCGACGCGGACCTGCGGGCGAAGGCCAGAGCCGCCGTGAAGGCCAGCGGATTCTACGCGAAGTGGCTGCCACAACTTGCCGTGGGCAAGGGGTCCGTGCCCACGTCGTACGCCGAGTTCGGCCCGCTGGCGCATCAGCTCCGGTACGTCGAACGCGCGTCCCGCCGGCTGGCCCGGCAGACCTTCTACGGGATGAGCCGGTGGCAGGCCAAACTCGAGTACCGGCAGGGATTCCTCGGCCGGATCGTGGACATCGGTGCGGAGTTGTTCGCGATGGCGGCGTCGTGTTCGCGGGCCGAGATGCTCCGGACGGACGATCCGGTTCGCGGCGCAGCGGCGTACGAGCTGGCGGCAGCGTTCTGCGAGCAGGCGCGGTTGCGGGTGGACCATCTGTTCGACCAGCTGTGGTCGAACACCGACGACAGCGATCGGAGCCTGGCGGACCGGGTGCTGGACGGCAGGTACACGTGGCTCGAGGACGGCGTGATCGACCCGTCCGAAGGCACCGGCCCCTGGATCGCCGCCTGGCAGCCGGGCGAGTCCAAGGCCTCAAACCACTCGCGCCGCTACCGCTGAACGCTCGCTACTTGCTCGCTCCGGCTTCGGCGTCGCGGATCAGTTCGGTGGCGACGTCGCGGAGTTTGCGATTGGTCTGGCGGCTGAAGCGGATCAGGGTGTCGAAGGCACGGCCGGAAGTGATTGAGTAGCGCTCCATCAGCAGCCCGACCGCCTGGCCGATCAAGTCGCGGGTCTCGATGGCGGCGAGCAGGTTCTCCTCGCGTTGCGCACCCGCGTAGGCGACGGCCGCGTGGGCGGCGAGCAACCTGCCGACGTGCTCGGACTCGTCGGTAAAGGCGTTGGCCTCCTGGGCGTATAGGTTGAGCGCGCACAGGCTGTCGTCCTTCACGAACATGGGGAAGGCCAGCACGCTCAAGGCTCCCAGCTCGGCCGCACGGGGAGCGAACCGCGGCCAACGGACCTCCCGACGCATGTCGTCGACCCGGATGATCCGGCCCTGATGCAACAGAGCGTCCAGGCACGGCCCCTCGCCGACTTCCGACATCACGGCGTCGACACGGGCCGGCAGTACGCCCGACTCCGCCTTGTGCTCCACCCGGTTACCACCGACGAGCGCCGTCACGGAACCAGCCTCTGCCCCGGGGACGAGGTCCATGGCGGCCTGCACGACTTCTCGCAGTACCGCATCAGGATCGTCGGCGTCGTGCAGTTCCCGGGCCAGTTCGCTCAGCGCATGGGCGAGCGGGTCCGGCTCCGCCTGAGTGTCTTGCGGTACCGGCCCTGGACCCCCCGAACTGCGGCGATCGGCCACGAGCACTCCTGATTTCCTGGGTAGCACCGCGAGGCCGTCCAGTCCAGGGGCTGGCGATTTGTTCGGGCACAGGGGTTGATCTAAGCGCTTCCAGCGGTCATAGTGGTTCAGCCTCAGACAGCCGGGCGCCGATTCTTCGACCTGCCGAGGCTTCTATGCGCGATGCTGACACCAGCACAGTCCGCGAACTGATTGCCGCCCTCCACGCCGTCGAGGCCGAGCTGCGCGCGGCCCGCTGCACCGCCGATCGCGATCGGCTGACCGCGTTGATCCGGCGCAAACGGTCGACCCTGTGCGAGCTGCGCCGTCGCCGCCTGCAGTTGTCCTACGTGGCGTGATCACGTCACCCACTGTCCGATTGCGGGCCCGTCCCTCTCCGGGAGGGGGCAGGGGGAGCGGGCCCGCAATCACCTTCCTGCATCAATCGTTGACGTCGTGCAGTTCGAGGACCCGGTCGTCCAGGCGGGGGACGATCTGCCCCAGGACGAGCTCCTTGAAGTGGGTGGTCTGCTGGTGGGCGGCGAAGGCCTCGCGGGACTTGTACCGCTCGAGCAGCACGTAGGTGCGTTCGTCGTCCAGCTGGCGATAGGCGACGAACGAGAGGTTCCCGGGTTCGGTTCGTGCCGCCTCGATCAGCCGGGGCAGCACGGCGAGCACCGCGTCCTCCTCACCCTTCTTCATCGTGTGCTTGGCGATCACCAGAAGCTCGGTCACAGATCCTTCTCTCTCTAGGATTGGTACGACGCTATCCGCCCGTAGCTTCGGCGAACACCGACGTCTCAGGACGGCACGCGGTGGGTTCCGGCGTACCGGGCGGATGGCTACTGTTGACAGGTGGGGATAGGGCCGGGTGGCCCGGCGGTGGGGCTGGAGTTGGGGGTCCGGGCGGAGCTTCGGGCTGTGCCTGGGCTGCTGCTTTCGTTGCGGCTATTGCCGCTCGGGTACGACGCTCTGACCGGGACTGTGGAGCGGGAGCTCGCCGACAACCCGATGCTCGAGCGAACGCCGGGCTCCGGGTGCCCGGGGTGCGGGCGCCACCGTACGTCGGACAGTTGCCCGCGGTGCTCCGGCGTACTGCGCTATGCCGGCAACGATCCGTCCGTGATGCCCTTCGACACCCTCGAGGCCGCGGCCGCTTGTGAGATCCGGTCGGACTGCCGCGAGGTGCTGCCGGTCGTGATCGCGCATATCACCAGCCGTGGGCTGCTCGACGCGGAGCCGGACCAGATCGCGACAGCGCACGGCCTCGCACCTCAAGCCGTCGATGAGGCGGTGCGAGCGATCAAGGCGGCCGGACCGGTCGGCGTCGCGGAGACCTCGGTCGGCGACCTGTTGGTCGCCCAGTCCCGCGCACTCGTGGCGGCCGGCGCGGCCGAGCCTTGGATCGTCGACCTGGTCCGGGATCACCTGGAGGCGGTCGCCACGGGGGACACCGCGACCGTTGCCCGAGCACTCCGAGTCTCACGGGAAGATGTAGAAGATGCGTTCCGGCTCGTCCGGGCTCGGCTGCGGCCGGTCGCTGTCATCGAGGTGCCGGAACGGCCGGAGGCGTCCGGGATCCCCGACGTGTTCGTCTATCGCACTGATGCGGGGGCGTTCGAGGTCGAGGTGCCGGACAGTGACTGGTTCGGTCTGCGCGTAGCTGAGGTGACGTCTGCCGTGCGGGCCGACTCCGAAGCAGTCGCCTGGCTCGGCGGACACGAACGGGCTGCCCGAGAGCTGCTGCGCCAGCTCGACACACGTGGCAGTGTGTTGCGGCGGGTGGCGACGTACATGGTCGATCGTCAGGCCGGCTACTTCGAGCGCGGCCCGGCGGGGCATGTCCCGCTCAACCGGACCGACGTCGCCGTCGAGCTGGGGCTGCACCCCTCCACAGTCAGCCGCTGCGTCGCCGGCAAGCTGCTGCGCCGCCCCGACGGGAAGGTCGTCGCACTCGCCGACCTGCTGGGTGGCGCGGTGGCGATCAAGGCCCGGATCGCGGAGCTGGCCGCGACCGGCCGGGTCAGCGATGCCCGCTTGTGCCGCGCCCTTGCGGACAGCGGACACAAGGTCGCGCGCCGGACGGTGGCGAAGTACCGCGCCGAGCTGGGCATCGCCGCCGGCGGTCTGCGCCGAACCTGACTTCGGCCGCGGCTCGCTCCAGCCGCTCGATGCGAAGGGTGCTTCGGCTGCGTGCGCTCCGCCGAGTTGGCACGAATTGTGCGGTAGGTGGGTGAGACCACGCGAGAGGGAGACATCCATGCACGACATCGACCGGGCACTGTTCGAGTCCGAAGCCTTCGGCGAGGGTGAGCAGAACGAATACCAGGAGTTCGGCGAGACGTCGGAACGCGAACTGGCGCTGGCCTCCGAGCTGCTGGAAGTCACGACCGAGGCCGAGCTCGACCGGTTCCTCGGCAGCTTGATCAGCGGCGCGATCTCCGCGGCCCGCGGCTTCGCCGGCTCCGACGCCGGCCGCGCGGTCGGCGGGATCCTCAAATCGGCGGCCAAGCAGGCACTTCCCCAACTGGGGCGGGCGGTCGGGGACGTTGTGGCCCCCGGCCGGGGTGGCGCCATCGGCCAGCGCGCCGGGCAGTGGCTGGGCGGCAAGCTGGAGCTCGGGCTGCAGACCGAGGGGCTGTCGGCCGAGGACCGCGAGTACGAGGTCGCGCGCGCGTTCGTCCGGTTCGCAGACGAGACGGCTCGGCGGGCGGCGCAGGCGCCTCCCACGGTGCCGCCCGCGGTGGCTGCCCAGCGAGCCGCCGTCGCCGCCGCACAGCACCATCTCCCCGGACTGGTGGGAGCCCAAGGAGCAGCAGGCGGTGGTCGCGGCACCGAAGGCCGCTGGATCCGTCGCGGCAACCGAATCATCGTCCTCGACGCGTGACACAGCCAACAGAGAAGGGACAGCGGCATGTACGAGGCATTTGAGATCCCGGGGGAGAGCTACGAGTTTCCTGGTGAGGCCGAGTCCGAGTGGGAATCGGGCGAGGCGTACGAGAGCGAAGCCGAGACGATGGAAGCCGAACTCGTCCAGGAACTGCTGGAGATCACCACCGAGGCGGAGCTGGACCGGTTCCTCGGAAAGCTGGCCAGCAGCGTGATGAAGGGCGCGTCCCAATTCGTCAAGTCGCCGATCGGCAAGGCGCTGGGCGGCGTACTGAAGAACGTCGCCAAGACGGCGCTGCCGATGGTCGGCGGCGCGCTCGGCTCGCTGGTGATGCCCGGGGCCGGGACCGCGATCGGCGCCAAGCTGGGGTCGATGGCAGGTGGCCTGCTCGAGGCGCAGGAAGCCGAGTCGATGGGCGAGGTCGAGGCCGAGTGGGAGGCCGCGAGCCGCTATGTCCGCTTCGCGCGCGGCGCGTACTCCAACGCTGCGCGGGCACCGCAGAACATCCCGACCCGGGCAGCCGTCCGCGCGGCCGGGATCAGCGCCGCCCGGCGGTATGCACCCAGCTTGCTCGGCTCCGACCAGCGGATGTCTCCGTGGCGCTCGCGCCGGCGGTCGTACGGCGGCGGCCGGTCCCGACCGCCGTGGGCCTACACCGAGCCGGTGCCGTGGTTCGGCGGTGGCGACGACTACGCGGGCGGCAGCTACGGCGAGCCCGATCAGTGGTGGCAGGGCGACGACTACGAGTCCGGCGAGGGCGAGGCCCAGGGCCGTCCGCCCAGCAGCAACGGGTCGCGAGCCATGTCCGGGCGCTGGGTCCGCCGGGGTGGCCGCATCGTCATCCTCGGTGCCTGAGGGGTTCCGATGGCCGATCCCGGAGGCTTGGCGACTCGCCTGCTCGAGCATGAGGCGCGCGGGCTGCTGACCCGTCTGGACCAGGTGCGGCCCTTCGCTCTGCACGAGACGATGGTGCCCGCCGCGGCTCTCCCGTACGACGCGCAGCTGATCATCGAGCGCTTCTTGCACGCGAGCCGCGGCCGCCTTCGGGAGAAAGTCCACGAGTACCTCGACTGGCTGCACGGCCGGGGCCGGCAGGCCGGCGCGGCCGAGCAGCAGCGGCGGTTCGTGCTGATCCGGCTGGGGTTCAACGACGTACTGTCCCAGTTCGATCTGTTCACCGAGGTCATCACCCAGCGCAGCGAGCACGAGACGGGCGTCTGGCTGTCCGGCCTCGATGTACTGGCGCGGGACGCGCTCCGGGTCGACCTCGACGGCTACGAGCACGTGCCGGCCGTGTGCTACCTGGCCCGGGGACCTGGCGCCGCGATCCGTCGGGCCCGCACGCGGTTGCCCGGCGGCGAGTCGAACCCGGTCGCGATCATCCGGGTCCCCAGGGAACGCATGGTGGGCAGCGGCATCGCAAGCTCACTGGTGCACGAAGTGGGGCATCAGGGAGCTGCGCAACTGGGGCTGGTGGAGTCGCTGCGCGGCGACCTCGCCCGGGCGGCGAGCAAGGACCCGCAGGGGTGCTGGCCGACGTGGGACAAGTGGATCAGTGAGATCGTCGCCGACTGCTGGTCGGTCGGGAAGCTCGGGATCACGTCCACCATCGGGCTGCTCGCCGTCGTCAGCCTGCCGGCGTTCTTCGTCTTCCGGCCGTCCGGCAACGATCCGCATCCGGTTCCGTACCTGCGGGTCCTGGTCAGTGCGACGATCGGCGAGGCCATCTATCCGCATCCGCAGTGGGCCGCGATGCGGCACACGTGGAAGCAGCTGTACCCGACCAGCGAGCTGCCGGCCGGCCGGCGTACCGAACTGGAGCGGCTCGAGGCCGCGATCCCGGCCTTCGTCCGGCTGCTGCTCGGACACCGCTCGGCCGCCCTGCATGGTCACCGGCTCGGCGACATCTGGCCGAGACGGGAACGGCAGCCGGCGCGGCTGATCCGGCTGCACCACGACTGGGCCGGCGACATCGCGGTGATGGCGCGCCAGCCCCCGTCGCTGGTGTTCGCGGTCATCGGCCAGGCCAAGTCGGCCGGCCTGATCAGTCCGGAGGAGGAGAGCCGGCTGCTGTCGGTCCTGCTCCAGGCCTGGGCGGTCCGCAGCAGTCTCGACGTCGTCCAGCGGCCCACCACCAATCACGCACAGCCCGCGCGACGGGCGTCATAACGAACTATCGAAAGGACACGACCGTGCACGTTTCGTGGACACCGGATCCCATCCGGGCCGGCCAGCGGGCCGTCCTGCAGATCCTGCTCGAGGACACCGATGACCCGGGCGACTACACCTTCCGGCTCACTGTCGCGGCCGACGACGTCAACCCCTTCGGCACCGGCGAGACCCATCGGATGCGGCGCGGCCTGGACTTCGAACCCGAGGTGCTGTTCGCCGTCGAGGGGAACAAGACGCTGACCATCACCAGGGGAAAGGAGGGCCCCAACGAGGGTGACCCGCAAGTGGCCATCCCGGTGCTCGCCGCGCTCACACCGCAGGTGCCGACCCAGACGGTCGCCCTGGTGGCGGGCGACCCGCCGCAGAGCGCCGACGAAGTGCTCTGGAGCTTCATCCGTGAGCTCACCGGGCAACTGCGGTTCGAGGAGTTCCACGAGTTCGTCGAGCCCAAGCTCACCGGGCTGTCCGGGCCAGAGTGGTTCGGCACCGACGCGTACCGCCGGCTCTTCCGGGCCGCCGAGACCTTCGTCGAGGCCGCCGCCGACCCGCTGCGCGCGATCGAGAAGCGGCGGCTGCTCAAGGACGAGATCTCGCTGGGAACCGTCACCGGCGGGCTCGAGCGGTCGTACGTGAGCAGCGAGCGCGACGACTTGGCGCAGCCGTTCCTGCGCTTCGCCCCCGATGTCCAGTTCCGGAACGACCAGGGGGTGGCGGCCAGGGCGGGCGGCGGGGGACCTGCCGCGCAGTTCCCGCTGCCGAACGTGCCGTTCGTCGAGTTGATCTGGAACTACTGGCACGAGGAAGGCGGCCTCGTGCAGACGATGAACCACATCCTCGCCCGGTTCCAGAACCGCCGGATCGGGCCGCAGTACGACGCTCTGGCCCGGTTCGACCTGAATCCGCTGCTGCCACTGCGCAACCTGCTCTGGGGATTCACCGAGGACGAGCAGAGCCGGCTGACGGTGCGCCGGCGGGCGGCGGAGTACATGGTGCAGTACGGCCTGCCGCTGGTCGGTCGTGCCGTGCCACCGCCGTACACGATGGTGGATCGGCGGACGCAGTTCCTCGAGGGCTTCCACGCGTTGATGCACGCGGCGCACGAGTTCTTCAAGGAGCGGGACGACAAGACCGTCGACGCCGACGCGTTCCCGTTGCTGAGCAGCCTGCGCGAGGTCCATCTGGTGCTGGCGCACGGGGCGCACAACCAGTTCGCCGACCTGCCGCTGGTGGCGCGCGCGGAGATGCTGACGATGCAGTGGATCCTGGCCCAGCCGGAGATGCGGGAGTTCCTCGGCGGCCCGACCATGGTCCCGTACGAAGAGGACTGGATGGACCGGGTCGACACCATGAAGAGCATCCAGGGGTGGCCCGAGGCCAGCATCACGCACTTCTTCGAGCTGGCCGTCCACGGCGAGCAGATCCTGCTGTCGATCCGGCACGGCCGCTGGAACGAGTCGAGCCGGACCCGCGAGGACGCCGCGAACTGGGCACTGACGTGGCGGAACGAGATCCAGCGCTACATCCACGCCTACCGGACCGTCACCGGGGTCGATCTGCAGACCTCGGTCGACGCCACCATGCCCTCGGTCCTGCTGGCTCGCCGCGGCGCGCGGCAAATCCGACGAGCGTGACCGGTCATGTCGCGACGGACCCGAGGCTCGACTTCACGTCGTCGTTGTTCCTCGGCCTGCGGCACGGCAGCAGTTCGCTGCCGCCATGGGCTTCGCTCACGACCGGCGTACCCGCGGTGCTGCACGAGGCGCCGGTCGCGCACCGGGTCGCTGCCGCCGTCGCGGCAGCGCAAGGTGCGCCCGCCGGCGTGGTCGGCCGTTCCGCCCTGCATGCGCTGATGGACGTGATGGGGATGATCCCGCAACGCGGCGACCTCGTCGCGATCGACGCGGCAGCCTACTCGCTCGCCGAGTGGGCTGCACTGCGGGCAGCGGCCAACGGCGCAGTGGTACGCAGGTTTCCGCATCACCGTCCGGAGGCGATCGTCGCCGAGCCTGGGCGACGGCTGTTCGTGCTGACCGACGGGTGGTGCCCCGGCTGCAACCGGCCGGCGCCGCTGCCGGACCTGCGGCGGCTTGCTCACGACACGGGTGGCGAACTCATCGTCGACGACTCACTGGCGTTCGGTGTCCTAGGCAACAAACGGCACGGCGAGGTGTTCGGTGACGGCAGCGGTACGCCGGGATGGTGCGGGCTGGACCACACGGCGATCGTCTGGGTCGCGTCGTTGGCCAAGGCCTGTGGGGCGCCGCTCGCGGTGACGACCGGCGAATCGTCGACGATCAGGCGACTGGCTGCGGACGGCGGCAATCGGGTCCACAGCAGCCCGCCCTCGGCCGCCGACCTGGCGGCCGCGGGTGCGGCGCTGCACGACACGAACGACAACCGAGCTCGCCGTACCCGGCTGCAAGGGCATGTACTGCGCTTGCGCAACCGTCTGCGTGATATCGGCCTGTCGGTCAACGGCCTGCCGTTCCCGGTCGTGAGCATCCCTTTACCGGGGTCAGACGCCCAGAGATGGTGGTCGCAACTCCAGTTCGCCGGCATCCGCGCCGTACTGCAGCAGTCACGGTGCAAGCGCGGGGTCATGCTCACCTTTCTGGTGCGTGCCGATCACACGCCCACCGATCTCGACCGGCTCACGGTGGCCTTGCGGGCGATCGCCGGACGACGAGGTGCGGCATGAGACGCCTTCCGGTGATCGACTCGCACTGCCACGCGGGCCTCGGCGACGGGTTCACCGGCCCGTGGGACACCGACGCGTCGCTCGACAACTACCGCGTGCGTGCGCGCGAGGCCGGCATCGACGTGACGGTGTTGCTGGCTCCGCTCACCTCGGACTACCGCTCCGCCAACCGGGCGGTGGGTGCGATGGTGATGGCCGAACCGCAGTGCTACCTGGGCTTCGCCTTCGTCAATCCGGTGACCGATCGAGGGCGGATCGCTGTGATGGTGGACGAGGCACGAGCCTGGGGTGCGTGCGGCATCAAGGTGCATTGGAAGGACGGCCGGATCACCCGGGAGATCGCCGAGGTCGCCCGGCGCCGAAAGCTGCCGATCCTGTACGACCCGGCCGGCGACACCGCCACCGTGGAGATGGCGGCGACGGCGTACCCGGAGGTCGCGTGGATCATCCCGCACCTGTCGTCGTTCTCCGACGACTGGAAGGCCCAGATCGCCTTCGTCGACCAACTGGTCCGGCTGCCGAACCTCTTCACCGACACCGCCGGCGTGCGCTACTTCGACGTACTGGCTGACGCGGTACGGCGGGCCGGACCTGACAAGGTGCTGTTCGGCTCCGACGGCCCGTTCCTCCATCCGGCCGTGGAGATCAGCAAGATCCATGCCCTCCACCTCGAACCAGCAGACACCGCCCAGGTCCTCGGCGGCAACCTGCTCCGACTGACCCGGACCGCCCGCCGCTCGGCCCGTCCGTCGCTTGATCGAGCGGCCACCCAGAACCGGAGGTACGAACGATGACCATCACACCGCAGGAGTCCGAGGTCCGGAACTGGGCGACCAGCTTCCTGCCGCCCGCATCCTCGCAGGGGCGGAGCCTGACGCTGCGCACGCCGGGGTACGTGGAGATCAAGCCACACACGCTCTCCGGGATCCGCTCCGGCCTGGCTCAGCTCGGCGCCCGCCTGGAGAAGGCCAACCTTCCGAGCGGGGTGCTCGCGACCTACGTGGGGACCGACTCCCGCGGCAATCCGCTCAGCAAGGGCATGGCGAAGTACCTGCGGGTCTACGCGGTGGTGGTGAACGCCAAGCCGAAACCCACATTGGCGGCGTACAACCAGCCCGGGAGGTGGCACTACCTGGGATTCACCAAACTGGAACCGACGATGAGTCACCCGCCGGTGGACCATGCGCCCGCCTTCGGCTGGGCGGTCGAGCCCGTAGTCCAGGAGCGGGTGAAACTGGCGGTCGCGCTGGCGACTCCCCAGCGGAAGTGGACGACCGCAGGCGGTCCCGCACCGGGCCCGGACATGACCTATTCCGAGCTCGCGGACTTCTACCGGGAGCTGGCGCACGAGTTGCGTGATCCGCTGTACGCCGAGCTGGCGTCGGAACTGGAGGCGATGGCTGATCGGGAGGTTGCCTAGGTACGTCGTTTGGCCCGGCGCATCTGCAACGCCCGGTCGGTGACGCCCAGCCGTGCCGCAGCCGCCCGGACGCTGCCCCCGGAGTCTTCGATGGCTGCCGTCACGGCCAGGTCGGCGACGTAGTCCCGCAGTTCCCGCAGGGTCATGCCCTGCCGCAGCTGCTGCCTGATCGACTCCATCAGGGTCGGCACCCGGTTGTCCGTCGTACCGTCCACGGCCGGCGGGCGATCCGATGGCGGGAGATCCCCCGGAGTCACCGGCCCGGGGCCGACGTGCCGCGACGCGACCCGATGGGCGAGCTGCCGCAGGTCGCGGAGATTGCCGGGATAGTCCCGCCGCCGCAACGCGATCTCCACCTCCGGTGTCACCTCGGCCGGTTCGGCCTGACCCTGGGCTTCGGACACGAAGCTGCGGAACAACGGGATCAGATCGCCGGGCCGGTCCCGCAGCGGCGGCAGCTGCACGGAGTACGCCGCGATGCGGTAGTAGAAGTCGGCCCGGAACCGTCCGGCGATCACGTCGTCCTCCAGGACGCGGTTGGTGGCACAGATCAGCCGGAAACTCGTGTGCTGCCAGGTGTCGGCGCCGACCCGCTTGTACATGCCCTCCTGGACCACGCGCAGCAGTTCCGGCTGCAACTCGAGGGGGAGCTCACCCACTTCGTCGAGCATCAGCGTCCCGCCGTTGGCGGCCGCGCACGCGCCGGTCCGCACGCTCACCGCGCCCGTGAACGCTCCCCGCTCATGGCCGAACAACTCCGAGCCCGACAGTGTCGGCACGATCGTCGTGCAGTCCACCACCACGAGGTGCCCGGACCGGCCCGCCGCGCTCACCGTGTGCGCCACTTTCGCGGCCAGTTCCTTCCCGGTCCCGGTCTCGCCGGTGATCAGGATCGGTCCACCGCCGAACTTGGCGGCCGTGACCAGGTCCCGCAACGCGTGCCGCAAGGCCGGGCTGGTACCCCGGATCACGTCGGCCACCGGCGCCGACTCGACGACGTTCTCGACCTCGATCAGTCGCTCGAGGCGAGCCTGGATCGGCAGCGGATCGCCGGCCCAGATCATCAGGTCGGTCGCACCGCAGGCCAGCAGCGACCAGGGCTCGAGGCTGTGTCCTGCCTCGGATACGACGATCACGTGGGCGTTGGTGGACGCCGCCAGCGCGAGGGTCTGTTCGAGATCGCGGGAGAAGGCCGAGCACACGACGACGCCGGTGAGTTCGCCTGGTTCGGGAGCGGTCACCGACCGCAGATCCGGGTGCGAACCGGAGATCGCGCGCGCGATCGCCTTGGTACGTGAACCTCCGCCAAGGTCGAGCACCCACGTCATCAGATCCCCCGGGAGAACCCCGTTAGAGCCTGGGTCCACGCCCCTCCGCCGCCGGCCACAGCCGGCCACCCGGCCCTGATTTCAAGGTTAATCGGGACGCGTCGGTTCTACCAGGGTTGAGTTACCTCACGTAGTCTGCGGACAGCGGGGAGGAGACTGCGATGAACCGTGGCTTGCTGAACTCGTTGACCGACGCCGAGCGTCTGCTCGTGGCCGAGACCGAGCGGGACGAGCTGAAGCGCCTGGACGAGGACGAACTCCTGGACTTGCACCAGCGGATCCGACGGGCACGGACCAAGTACGTGAAGAACTACCGGCGCGCCGCGAGTGCCGCCGTCGCGCAGACCGGTGGCCGGGGGATGTCCTACCCGAAGAACCAACGCGATCGCGACAAGGCGGAGCTGTTCGAGTCGGTCCTGGCGAGGGTGAGCCGCGAGGTCGCCGTGGTCGCCAACCGGGCGTCGATGGAGCTGCGCAGCGAGCGGCTCGAGGCGGCCCGGGCGGCCAAGTCGGGTGCCGGTGCACCGACGATGCGCGCCGTCGACCAACCGAAGCCGGAGGCGCGCACCAGGGCGCGGGCAACCAAGACCACGGGTGGCTTGAAGAAGGACGCCTCCACCCGGGCCACCGGCGCGCGTAGGCAGGCCAAGCGCGACGCCCGCTGAGGGCTCGCCCGAATCGGGGGATCCCAGCCGGCTTGCGGTCATGTCAGTTTGTCCCGCGACGGGAGGTGCGGAGATGCGAAGGGCAAAGTTCGCAAGGACCTTGGTGGTTGGCTCGGCGCTGGTCATGGTCGGCCTCGCGTACGCCGTACTCGTGCCGGACGGCGCGGCCGGTGCGGACGGGCCGCAGTCCGAGCAGATCGAGCAGGGACGCAAGCTGTTCGCCGTCGGGTGCTCGAGCTGCCACGGTGCCCACGCCGAGGGGGGAACCGACGGCGAGGGACACATCACCGGGCCGTCGCTGATCGGCGTCGGCGCGGCCGCGGTCGACTTCCAGGTCAGCACGGGACGGATGCCGGCCGCTCAGACCGGTGCCCAGGTGCCGCAGAAGCCTCCGGCGTACACGGCCGAGGAGATCGCGGCGCTGTCGGCGTACGTCGCCTCCCTCGCCCCTGGACCCGCGATTCCGGCCGCGGAGTCGTACGACGTCAGCAAGGTGACGGATGAGGAGATCGTCCGCGGCGGTGAGCTGTTCCGGACGAACTGCACGGCGTGTCACAACTTCGCCGGGCGCGGTGGTGCGCTGCCGAACGGACGCTATGCACCGTCGCTGATGGAGACGTCGCCCAAGAACATGTACCAGGCGATGCTGACCGGCCCGCAGCAGATGCCGGTCTTCTCCGACGGCGTGCTCCTGCCCGAGGACAAGCGCGCCATCATCGCCTACCTCGTCAATCTGCAGCAGACGAAGGACCCCGGCGGCTTCGGGCTGGGGCGGCTCGGTCCGGTCTCCGAAGGCCTGTGGGGCTGGCTGCTCGGCATCGGTGCGCTGATCGGCGTGGCGGTGTGGATCGGGGCCAAAACGCCTCGCGTCAAGCGCGACCAGGAGGGACCAAAAGGGTGACAAAGGACCGAATGGGCCTGCCGTTACCGAGGTGAACCGGTTAGTCTCGTTATTTTGAGGGCGTAGAAGGAACAGGACCCGAGCAGAGCAGGACACGTCGGCCAGGGGAGGGCGACGAGGGTGACGACCCCGACGCCAGACCAGACGAGCGAGGAGATCCAGCGCTCGTCAGGCGGTCGCGTCCCGCGGCCGCCGCTGACGCTGGTGACTCGCGAGCGGCTGCATTCCGCACTCGATCTCGGCGCGCGAGCACCGCTGACGATGCTGGTGGCGCCCGCCGGCACCGGCAAGACGGTCCTCCTGTCGGACTGGGTCGCACGCCGAAGACAGGCGGGCGAGTCCGTGGTCTGGGTGCCGGGTCAGGCGGCCGGCGCGCTGGCCGAAACGATCGACGAGGCGGCCGGCGCCGACGGCACCAGACCGCCCGACCCGGTCGTCGTCGACGACGCTCACCTGCTCCCGGCCGACACTGTCGCCGACTTGTCCCGGATGCTGAGGAAGTCGCCGCACGCGGTCCGGCTCGTGCTTGCGACCCGGTACGACCTCCCATTGCCGGTGCCCGAGCTCGAGCTGGGCGGTATGGCGTTGACCCTGCGGTCGAGGGATCTGCGCTTCAACGACGCCGAGGCCACCGCACTCGTGCAGGCACATGCGAGCAATGCCACCGCGGAAGACATCTCCCTGTTCCAGGAGCAGACAGCCGGCTGGGCGGCCGCGCTGGTGCTCGCGGCCCGGGCCTTCGCCGCGTCCGGCGCTGTCGTCTGGCCGCTCGCCAATCAGCGGCCGGTGCTCGACCTGCTCCTCGGCGAGACCCTGAGCACGCTCGACGCGCGGGTCCAGGCGATGCTGCTGAGTACGTTCGGAGCCACCGCAGTGACTGGACACCTCGCGGTGATGCTCAGCGGCGACGCGGACGCCGGTGCGATGCTCGCGGATCTCGCCGGCAGCGGACTGCTGGTGACGGCGTACGCCGACGGCCAGCGCAGCGACCCGCTGTATCGCTACCACCCGCTGCTCGTCGAGCTGCTCCGCCGCCGGGTTGCCGGTAGCAACGAGGACGCGCGCATGGTCGTCGCGGCGCAGCGCCGGTCAGCCCTGTACTACGAGAACCGGGGCGACGGCGGGACTGCATTGCGGAGCGCGCTGGGCGCCGAGGACCCGGCACTCGTCGCCCGGATCCTGCTCGGCCACGGGCCGGAGATCCTGGCCGCCGGGGATCTCGCCCTCGTCACGGCCGGCTTCGAGGCTCTCCCGGACGGCTACCTCGCCGCTCACCCGCACCTGATCGGTGTCCGCGGATTGCTGCGACGCGTGTCCGGGGACGTCACCGGAGCAGTCATGGACGCAGCCTCGGCCGACGAGCTGGTCGGTGCGACGGCGCGTCAGCCGGTGACACCTGACGACGACGCCCTGGAGGCGGACGCCGTACTGCTCCGGCTGTGGGAATCCCGCTACGGCTGGCAGGACGTCCACGCCGCGATCGGCCGGGCACGGTCCACGCTGGGGCTGGAGCCGACCGATGGTGACCCCGGGCGTCGCGCCGTACTCGCGCCGGAGCGGCTGGCCTGGTTGCTGATCGAGCTCGCGGCGGCGGAGACCTGGGCCGACGAACTCGATGCCGCGCTCAGCCACCTGGACGAGGCCCTCGTCACGGCTCGGATGGCCGGCCACACGCGGCTGGTCGCGGGTGGTCTCGCGCACCGGGCCGTCGTGCAGTACGCGCGCGGCCAGCTGCAGAATGCGGCCCAGTCGGCGCAGGCGGCCCTCGACGTGGTCGGCGAGGACGGGCTGCCGCAGGAGTACGCCGTCCGGGCCCACGTCGTGATGGGGTTCGCGGCCATGAGCCAGCTGGATCTCGACGCCGCCTGGCATTGGCACCAGCTCCTGGTCGCGACCGACCTGGCCGACTCCGACACCGTGGTCACGGCGTTGCGCTCGATCCTGCTCGCCGAACTGCTGATCGAGGCCGGTCGCCTCGACGAGGCGTTGACCGCGCTCACCACCGATCCCGCGGGGGCCGGACCGCTGCCGTCGTTCCTGTCCCGGGACCTCGCACTCCTGCGCGTCCGGCTGGCGATTCTGCTCGGGGACCGGGCCGGCATCGAGGCGCAGCTCCGGGAGCTCGACCGGACCGGCAGCGCGACCGAGGCCGAGTTGCTCCGGGCCATGCTGTCGGTCGGCCGGGGTGACCTGCAGGCTACCGTGTCGAGGATCGATCAGATCCTCGATCGACCCGACCCGTACCCTCCGATCACGTCCGCTGCGGCAGCGTTCCGCACTGTCCTGCTGGCCCGGATGGGCGATGGGCCCGCTGCCGATGTCTCGCTGGTGGACACCCTGAACCGGGTGGCTCCGCAGCGCGTCCTGCAAGCCTTCGTCCCGGCCAGTGGCGAACCGGGGTTCCTCGACCAGCTGCGCAGGCACGTCGACGGACCGAACCCGCATCCGTTCGCCGCTCTCGCGCTCGGGAAACTGACCGACTACCTGGCCGGGTCGAGTGAGTCCCGGGGCCTGACCCTGCTGGCGCGGACCCGGCCGGACGGGCATGCCCCACCGCCGCGTCGCCTGGACGCCGTGGTCAACGGTGCCCGGATCCGGCTGACCGCCCGCGAGGCGGATGTGCTCGACCAGCTCGCCCTCGGCAGTTCGTACGCCGAGATCGCCCAGGCGCTCTACATCACCGAGAACACCGTGAAGACCCACCTGATGTCGCTCTACCGCAAGCTGGGGGTGGAGAAGCGCTCGGCGGCCCTTCGAGTCGCCCGTGCCGCCGGCCTGACGCAGGGCGGCGGACAGCCCTTCGGCTGATTCATCCCCCGCACCGGGTGACCCGGTAACTTTCCGACGCCCGCTGCGGCGCTCCGAGGTCACCTCAATCGGAGGAGGACGAGAGGCGCGCCCGGTTGATGGGATGGAGCGTCGCGGAACGGTGGGCGCGTCGTCCACCGCCGCTGCCGAGCTCCGGCCGGAGGAGATCACGTGAACACGACCCGAGACGACTTCGATCCGATCCCTTCGACGCGTCACCGGGTACCGGTCGGCGTCGGTTCGCTGAAGCAGGCCGAGGAGGCGGCGGACGCGCTCGCCGTGCCGGTTGCCCTCGGCAAGGAGCCTCCGGACGAGCTGGGCACCGACGCGGCCGGGCTGGCGTCCGCCGGATTCACCGGTGAGCGGGGCCAGACCCTGGTTCGGACCAGGGAGGACGGTCCGGTCCGGGTCGCCGTCGGGACCGGTGCGCCGGAGCGGATCGACGCCACGCTCGCGCGCGATCTGGCCGCGGAGTTCGCCCGCGCGGTCCCTTGGCACAAGCGCCTCGCGATCGAGGTGCCGTCCCGGGACCTGGGGATCTCCCGCGCCGAGTTCGCGCAGGCGGTGACCGAAGGTGTGCTGCTGGCCCGCTGGCGGTACTTCGTCGGCAAGGACGCCGACCGGGCTCCGCTCGAATCACTGCTGGTGGTCGCACCCGACGAGGACGCCGAGGAGATCGGCCGCGGCGTCGAGCGCGGTCGCATCATCGCCGAGGCGTACTGCCTCGGCCGCGATCTGGCCAACTGCCCGGCGACCACCCTGTCGGCGGTCCGGATGGCCGAGGTCGCCCAGGAAGTCGGTCCGCCGGCCGGCCTTGTGGTCGAGGTGTTCGACAAGGACCAGCTGATCGAGCTGGGCTGCGGAGGCCTGCTCGGAGTCAACCGGGGGAGTGTGGAGCCGCCCAGGATGATCCGGCTCCGCTACCAGCCCGAGAACCCGACGGGTCGGATCGCGTTGGTCGGGAAGGGCGTCATGTACGACTCCGGCGGGATCAGCCTGAAGCCGAGCGACGAGTCGCACGCCCAGATGAAGAACGACATGACCGGCGCCGCGGCCGTGCTCGCCTCGATGACCGCCCTGCAGGCGCTGGGATGTACGGCGGCGGTGACCGGCTATCTGATGTGCACCGACAACATGCCGTCGGGGTCGGCCATGAAGCTCGGTGACGTGCTGAGGATGCGCAACGGTACGACGGTCGAGGTCTTGAACACCGATGCGGAAGGACGTCTCGTGATGGCCGACGCACTGGCGCTGGCAACTGAGGAACCGGTCGACGCGATCGTCGACATCGCCACCTTGACCGGCGCCTGCCTGCGCACGTTCGGTGTCGAGATCGCCGGTGTCATGGGCAACAACTCCGCAGTGGTGGAGCAGTTGAGGCGCGCGGGTGACGTCGTCGACGAGCCCGTCTGGGAGCTTCCGCTGCACCGGCCGTACCGGTCCCAGCTCGACTCCTCGATCGCGGACCTCACCAACATGGGCGGCGTCAACGCCGGATCCATCACCGCCGCGCTGTTCCTCGAGGAGTTCGTCGACGGCCGGCCCTGGGCCCACGTCGACATCGCGGGCACGGCTCAGCTGCCGGCGCCGAGAACCTGGCGGAACAAGGGCGCCACCGGGTTCGGCACGAAGTTGCTGATCGAGTTCGCGCTCGGGTTCTCCCGCCCCGCCGACTCTGCCATGGCGGCGTCATGACCGCCGAGGCGGTCCCCGAGAAACCCGTCAAGAAGGGCGGGATGCAGAAGGTTCTGGACGGCATCGAGAAGGCCGGCAACAAGGTCCCGCACCCGGCGCTGATCTTCCTGGGGCTCATCGTCATCGTCATCGTCGCCTCGCAGATCCTGGCCTGGACCGGGACGAGCGTGACCACCGAGGTCGCCGAGCCCGGGACGGCCCAGGTCGAGCCCGAGTACCCCGGCGGGACCAGCGTCCCGGGCAACGACGCACCGCCGGCGCCGGCCGTGCCCAAGTTCGAGGTGCACAAGGAGACGATCACCGCGGAGAGCCTGCTGGACGGCGACGGCATCCGCTTCATGTTCACCACGGCCGTCCAGAACTTCAACGACTTCGGCGTCGTCGCCGTCATCCTGGTCGCGATGATCGGAGTCGGTGTCTCCGAGGAAGCCGGCCTGATCGCGGCGCTGATCCGCAAGATGGTCAAAGTGGCGCCGAAGGGCGCGATCACGTTCATCATCGTCCTGCTCGGCGGCATCTCCAGCGTCGCGTCCGATGCCGGCTATCTGGTCCTGATTCCCTTGGGCGCGGCCGCGTTCGCATCCCTCGGGCGACATCCGCTGGCCGGCATCGCCGCGGCGTACGCCGGGGTCAGCGCGGCCTTCTTCGTCAACATCCTGATCACCCCGGCCGACGGCATCATCACCGAGGTCACGAACGAGACGATCGCGCTGGTCGCCCCCGACGTGCATCTCAACGTCACGCAGAACCTCTACTTCAGCATCGCCTCGACGATCTTCTGCGCGCTCGTCATGACGGTGATCACCGAGCGGCTGCTCGAACCCAGGCTCGGCAAGTACGACCCGTCCGAGGCCCCGTCCGACGCGCCGGTCGATCACCAGCCCAATGACGAGGAGATGGCGCTGGAGTCGCGCGGACTGCGGTGGTCGGTCTACTACCTGCTGGTTGCCGTTGCCATCATCTCGGCGCTGACCTTCATCCCGGGGGCGCCGCTGCGCAACCCCGACACCGGCGAGATCTTCGGAAACTCGCCGTTCATGAGCAGTCTGCTCTTCATCATCTCGATGCTGTTCCTCGCGGCCGGCCTCGGGTACGGCCGGGGGGCGAAGTCCCTGGTCGGCAGCACGAACGTCATCAACGCGATCGTGAAGACGTTCAACGGGCTCGGTGGGCTGATCTTCCTGATGCTGCTGATCGCCCAGTTCATCGCCTACTTCAACTACAGCAACATCTCGACGCTGGCCGCGACCGGTCTGGCCGACCTGCTCGAGCGGGCCGACATCGGCGCCCTGCCGCTGCTGATCGGCTTCATCCTGCTCGTCGCGATCATCGACCTGATCATGCCCGGGGTGATCCCGAAGTGGGCGATCCTGGCGCCGATCTTCGTCCCGCTGTTCTACCGGCTCGGCATCGCGCCGCAGACCGTGATCGCGGCGTACCGAGTCGGCGACGGGCCGATGAACGTGATCACTCCGCTGATGGTCTACCTGCCGTTCATCGTGCTCGTCTGTCAGCGGTACCGGAAGAAGGCCGGCATCGGCACCGTGGTGTCGATGATGCTCCCGTACACGTTCATCGTCCTGGTCACGTGGACTCTCTTCTACATCGCGTGGTACGCCATCGGCATTCCGTGGGGCCCGGATGCACCAGTGCATCTTGGCTAGGGGGCGTCATGGATGACGGCACGGTGAGCCTGATCATCCTGGGGCTCGCCGTCGCTCTGTTCGTGTGGAACAGGCTGCCCGTCGACGTGGTCGCGGTGCTCGTCGCCCTGGCCCTGTGGGCGACCGGAGTGCTGGGCTTCACCGCCGTACTCGCGGGGTTCGGCGATCCGGTCGTCATCTTCATCGCCACGCTGTTCGTGGTGAGCGAGGGCATCGACTCCACCGGGGTGACCGCCTGGGCCGGCCAGGCGATCGTCAGGTACGCCGGAACGACGCGAGCGCGGCTGTTGATCGCCGTCACCGGTCTGTGTGCCCTGCTGGCGGCCCTGATCACGCTCAACGGAGCGGTCGCGGCGCTGCTTCCGCTCGTGGTGATGCTTGCCGTGCGCATCGGTCAGCCACCGTCGCGGATGCTGATGCCGCTGACCTTCGCGGGGAGCGCCGGATCGCTGCTGATGCTGACCGGCACGCCCGTCAACATCATCGTCTCCGAGGCGGCCAGCGATGCCGACGCGGGTGCATTCCCGTTCTTCTCGTTCGCGGTGGTCGGAGTTCCGCTCGTCGTCGGCACCATCGCGATCTCGGTCCTGCTCGGCCCCAAGCTGTTGCCGGCCGCCCGGCCCGCGAATCCGGCTGTCGACTTCGCCGTCCATGCTCAGACGCTCGATGAGCACTACGACCGGGCCGACGGCTTCTACCGGCTCCAGGTGCGTGAGCTCTCGCCGCTGCTCGGACGGGGGGTTGGCGAGCTCGACCTCACGGCGTACCCGGACGTGGTGATCGTCGGCGTGCAGGACGGGCAGGGACAGTACCGCGCGGATGCGGCCATCGGTGTCGGTGACGTCCTGGTGGTGACCGGTCCGACGGAGCAGGTGAGCAGTCTGACCGCCGACTCGGCACTCGCGGTCAGAATGGCGCCGACGCCGGTCGACGACCTGATGACTCGTGAAGCAGGAGTGGTCGAGGTCGTCATCCCACCGCGATCGTCTCTCGTCGGCGAGACAGTCTTTCCGGGCATGCGCCGGAGCGGTGACCTCGTCATCATCGCCGTCCAGCGGATGGGCAAGGACCGCGGCAACCGGCAGACCCAGCTGGCCGAGGGCGACGCGATCCTCGTCCACGGCCCGTGGCCGGCGCTCGACGAGCTGACCAGGGACCGGGACGTCCTGCTCGTGGACTCGCCGGAACTCGTCCGGCGCCAGGCCGTGCCGTGGGGGCCGAAGGCATCGATCGCGGTCGCGATCCTGGGTGCGATGGTCGTCCTGCTCGCCACCGGCGCGGTCCCGCCCGCGATGGCGGGTCTGCTCGCCGCGACCGCGATGGTGCTGACGAAGGTGGTCGGACCGCAACAGGCCTATCGCGCCATCTCCTGGCAGATCGTCGTACTGATCGGCGCCCTGATCCCGTTGTCGGCCGCGATCCAGTCCAGCGGTGGCGCGGACCGGATCGCCGACCTGATCATCGACGCGATCGGGCCGGGCCGGCCGTACTTGTTGCTGCTGGCCCTCTTCGCCCTCACCGCCGCCCTGGGACAGATGGTGAGCAACACCGCGACGGTCCTGATTGTGGCGCCGATCGCAGTGGCCGCCGCCCAGGGGACCGGGACCTCCGTCAAGCCGGTCCTGATGCTGATCGCCGTGGCCGGAGCGGCGTCGCTGCTGACCCCGATCTCGACGCCCGCGAACATGATGATCATGAGTCCCGCCGGCTACCGCTTCGGTGACTACTGGAAGCTCGGTCTCATCGTGATGGCCTGGTGGCTCCTCACGGCCCTGGTCATCGTCCCGCTGGTCTGGCCGTTCTGACATGCCGAACGCCGACAGGTACGTATCCACCGGCGGCCTGCCCGAAGTCACCACGGTCGCCGAGCTGGTCCAGGCGGCGTACGAGCGCTTTCGCGGCGTCGGCGACGGGACAGTTTCGGATGTGTATCCCGCCTTGGCCCGGGTGGAACCGGAGGCGTTCGGTCTGTGTGTCGTGGCGATCGACGGACGCCGGTTCGAGGCGGGCGACTCCGGCCGGTTGTTCACGATGATGAGCGTCGCCAAGCCGTTCGTGTTCGCCCTGATGTGTCAGGCGGTCGGGGTCGATGCCATCCGCGCCCTGGTGGGCGTGAATGCGACCGGCTTGCCGTTCAACTCGGTGCAGGCGGTCGAGCGATCTCCGCAGGGGCGGACCAACCCGATGGTGAATCCCGGTGCGATCGCGACGACCAGCCTGACACCGGGTCGTTCGCTGGATGACCGGTGGCAGTTCATCGTCGACGGTCTGTCCCGCTTCGCCGGCCGGGAGCTCGTTCTGGACGACGACGTACTCGCGTCCGCGCTGGCCACGAATCACCGCAACCGCGCCCTCGCCGCCCTCCTGCGGAGTGTCGGCGGGCTGGCTGGTGATCCCGAGGAGGCGACCGAGCTCTACACCAGGCAGAGCTGTCTGAGCGTCGCCGCGACAGATCTGGCGATGATGGGGGCGACGCTGGCGGACGGCGGCGTCTGCCCGACGACGCAGGAACGGGTGATCGATGCGGATGTCGCGCGCGTGACACTGGCGGTGATGACGATCGCGGGCCTGTACGAGACCTCCGGAGACTGGCTGCTCGACGTCGGGGTTCCGGGCAAGAGCGGGATCGGTGGCGGGATCGTGACGGTCTCGCCCGGTAAGGGTGGGCTGGGAACGTTCGGACCGCGGCTGGACCAGGCCGGCAACAGCATCAAAGGACAGCTGGCCGCGGAGTTCCTCGCCCGCCGGCTCGGGTTCGACCTGCTGGCCTCGCAGCCGGTCCCGCCCGCGTGAGTACTACGGCGCGCCCAGGGTGAGGGTGGTGGTGGCCGAAGTGCCTCCCCGCAGGTAGGTCAGCTCGATGGTGTCGCCGACCTTGCGGGTCAGTGTCGCGACCACGATCTGCTCACTGCTGACGGCCGGGGCGTTGTCGACCTCGGTGATGATGTCGCCTGGTTGCAGGCCGGCCTTGGCACCCGGGCCGCCGGGGTCGACCGCGAGTACGAACAGGCCGGTCTCGGTGCCCGCCGCCTTGGCGACCGCGGGCGGGATCTCCTGGACCTGCAGGCCGGTCGTCGGGTGACCCGGCTGTCCGGTCCGGATGAGTTCGTCGGCGATCGGTTTCGCCAGGTCCACCGGGATCGCGAAGCCGAGGCCGACGCTGCCGCCGCCGCTGACCCCGGCCTCGTTCGGCACCGTGGCGATCGCCGCGTTGACTCCGACCAGGCGCCCGGAGCAGTCGACCAGGGCGCCGCCGCTGTTGCCGGGGTTGATGGCCGCGTCGGTCTGGATCGCGCCGATCAGATGGTGGGTGACACCGTCGCCCGGCACCGGAACGTAGCGATCCAGCGCGCTGACGATGCCGGAGGTGACCGTGCTGGCGAGGCCGAGCGGAGCGCCCAGGGCGACGACGGGCTGGCCGACCTGCAGCGACGCCGACGACCCGAGAGTGATCACCGGGTAGTCCTTCGCGCCGTCGGCGGCCTTGAGCACCGCCAGGTCGGTGCTGGGATCACGGCCGACGATCGTGGCGTCGGAGCTGTGACCGTCGCTGTACCGGACCGAGACGTTGCCCCCACCCGCGGCGACCGAGATGACGTGGTCGTTGGTGAGGATGTACCCACCGTCCTGGAAGACCTGCCCGGACCCGGTGCCGGCCTGGGCGCCACGGCTCGCCGCGATCGTCACGATCGACGGCAGGACCTGGTTCGCCAGCGGGATCGCGGGGCACATCGCCGTACTGGCATCAGCCGGCGACGACGCCCCGGAGGTATCGTCGTCGCTCCGCACGGCGACGATGATCAGCGCGGCCACGACGATCACGCCGGTCGCGATCGCGATCCACAGCAGGTGGCGCCGGTCGTCCGGCGGTGTGGCTGCCGGCGTCGGCGGTTCGCTGTCGGCCTGGACCATTTGGACCTCCTCCGGTCCGCTCAGGAGTCGGAGCGCACCGAGGGCAGGTCTTGCTCGACGCTCCCGTCGCCACCCTGAGAATAGGTTCGGCCCCCGTCCGGGTGCTCACCCGATCCAGGTGATTCCCGCGCGAAGGCGGCGCGGTCGAAGTACAGGTACGCGACGGCCGCGGCGGTGATCGGCATCGCGAGGGCGAACATGATCGACGTCACGAGGTTGATCAGCGTGGGGTCCAGGTCGGTGGCGAGCAGCAGGACGATGCCGGCGATCGGGCCGGCGGCTAGGCCGAGTCCGATGATGATCGCCAGTGGCACAGCGGTTCGCCACCACCGGCCCCTGACCAGCATCCGGCTGCGTCTCAGCGCCGTACGTCCGGAGGAGCGTTCAGCGACCACGATGGGTACGGCGAACGCCCGGCTGACCGCGTAGTAGATGGCCACTGGGATCGTCGCGATGAAGAGCGCGAGGACGGTGAACACGACCCAGTACTGCACGGCTGCGCGGGCCAGTGGCCGTCGGTTCGAGACCACCTCGCGCACCGTGAGCTTGGCCGTCACCTGGAGGCCCCGGTCCAGCTGGTCGAGCGTCGTCGTCACGGTCGCCAGCAGGGCGCCGTACGTCGCAATCGTGAGGATCGTGACCGCCAGCGCCACCAGGGACGCCCACAGACCGGGCGCGTTCTCGGTCGGAGCGCCGAGGTCGGTGGGAGCGTCGCGTCGGGCCATCTGAAACTCGGTCAGGACGACCGTGCAGAGGCTCAGTACGACGAACGCCGCCGCGAAGCCGGCGAACAGGATCGGCCGAAGCCGGAACAAGCGCAGCGCGGCGGTGACAGCCTGCCCCCAGGCCCGCCGCTTCCGGGCAGGCAGCGGATCGGCGTCACTCCACCGCGTCCGGCTCGCCGCGAACCAGATCAACGCGACGAGCGCGGCGAGGATCAGGCCGAGCAGCCAGGTCCGGTCGAGGGTTTCGCGGACCAGGTTCGATCCGGCCGCGACCGCCGCACAGAACGCGCCGGTGCTGCTCGGGCCTAGCAGGGAGCCGGCCGGGACGACACCGCTGTCGTCCCGCCAGGTCGTCTCGGCGTCCTGGATCGGCGCGGTCCACGAGTCCTTCATGTTCGGCCCGGTGGGTCCGTCGAAGAAGGACCGCTGCCGTTCGCCCCACCGTCCCTCGAACGCCAGCCAGGGATACTCCTTGACGTAGTCCGCGGTGGCCATCGGCACGTAGGCGACGTGCGGACTCATCGGTGCTTTCGGCCTGGTCGTGTCGTCACAACCCAGGCCCTCCGAGCCGCGACCGAGATAGAGGCGCTGACCGAACTTGTTCGCGTGCGAACCCGCGGCCGGATAGACGACCGGATGGGTTCCGTCGACGATCTCGAGCTTGGCGTCGCCCCACCGGGCCCGCTCGGCGCCGCCGTGCTGGCTGAACCCGACGGCGGTCGGGTGCGTGGCCAGTGCGGCCGCGGGCGTCGGCGCGTCGAAGACGAGCTGGATCGATTCCCAGTCGCCCTCGTGAGTGTTGTTGTAGTCGTTGAAGACGTAGAAGAACCAGTACTCCAGCGAGATCTGCCCGGGGAACCCGGGGTCCTTGGCCACATGGGCGTAGACGGTCGCCGGATGCACCGCGTTGATCCGCGCCGACCACTCGGCATAGTCGCACCCAGGGCGCAGCGGATCGCCCGGGAAGTCCAGGAAATGACCTGGGTAGCCGAGGCCGAGGTCCTGGTCCTGGGGCTGTGTCTTGACCAGGTCGGGCGGCCGCCACGGCCCACGGAGCGCGACCTGCTGGTCACCCAGGACGGCCTCGACGTCGGTGGGCTGGAACTGCTCACCGTCCTCGCATCTCGACGAACCCTGCTGGAGCCGGACGACGGGGGAGTAGCGGTCGGCCAGCAGTTGCCCGGCGGCATCCTCCGGGGAACCCGCGGCGACGGCCGCATCGGCCCGGCCGACGAGCAGCAAGGTCAGCACGGCGGACAGCACCAGCGGCAGAGCCATCTTCCAAGCGCGGGCCGTCATGGCGCCAGCATGCGCACGCAGAAGCCATCCGCGCACCATCCGTCTCCGACTCAGCGGGACCGGTCAGGTCACCCGATCCAGGTGATCCCTCCCCCTGACTGCCCGGGGTCATGCTTGCTTCGACCGTACGACGGGCAAACCGCCCCGGCCCCGCTGGGTGAGAGTCCGCCAGTCGGACGGCTCGTCGTCCAGGAAGGGTGATGCTTCCCGGCGCCGGACGCTGGAGAGTCGTGTCGAGGGGCCGTGAAAGGGGGCGTTCCTATGGGCCATTACGTCATCCGGGTGAAGGGCACCTTGTCATCCGACCTGACCGACGCGTTTCCTTCGCTGGCCGCCGACTCGGAACCGGCGCAGACCGTCCTGCACGGATACCTGGACGACCAGGCGGCGCTGGCCGGTATCCTCAACCACCTCGACATGCTGGGGGTGGACATCCTCGAGGTCATGCAGGTCCCGCCGACCCGGCCGCCGAAGAGTGCCTGAGCTCTCGAAGGAGTGGTGAGGTTGTGGCCTGTCGTCGGTGCGGTGCTTCCCCAGGCGATGGCGATCGCCTTGAGTCCCGTGCCGATGGTCTGCATCGTGCTGGTGCTGATGTCGCGCCGCCCGGTGCGTGCCGGGCTGAGCTTCGCCGCGGGCTGGGTCGGCGCGCTGGCGATCGCGGTCGGACTCGTCGCGTGGCTCACTGACACGGTCGCGGAGAAGAACGCGGAGGCGGCGCGTGACGGGGTCGACCTCATTCAGCTCGCGGTCGGCGTCCTGTTCGCCGTACTGGCTGTCCGGTACTGGCGCAAACGGCCGGAGCCTGGCGTGCCGCCACCCCGCCCAGCGATCGTCGACCGGATCGCCACGATGGCCGCACCCGCCCTGGTCCTGACCGGCGCGGCCGCGGCCCTGGCGAACCTGAAGAACCTCCCGCTCGTCGTGAGCGCGGCCAGCTACATCGGCGGCGCCGGCCTCGCCCCTGGCACCACGGCCATCGCCGCGGGCATCTTCGTCCTCGCCGCCTCCGCGACAGTCCTCACCCCACTGCTGGCGGTCGCGATCATGGGCCCAGACAGATCGGCCCCAACCCTCAAGAGCGTCGAAACCTGGCTCCTGGCCAACCTCAACACCATCACCGTCATCCTCCTGACCGTCCTCGCCACCGTCATGATCGGCAACAGCCTCGACCTCTTCCGCTGAGCGCTCGCCGGGTAGATGTTCAGTGGAGGATCCAGTTGGGCTTGTCGGTGGGGGTGACGCGGACCATCACACCGCGGCCGGAGCTAGGTCGTGAGAGCTGCGATGAGCCGGGCGACGTTGGGGACGCCGAGGCCGGTGACCTCGTCGTACCCGGCGCCGGCTTGGAAGGCGCCGTTCGTCCCGGCGGTGATGTCCCGGAAGCAAGGCCCGCCCGCAAGCGGGTAGAGCTGCGGGTTGAGGAATCCGAGCGCCGGCTTCCCGGCCTGGGTGCGGGCCTCGTTGATCAGGGCGCAGAACCCGGCCCACACAGGTGCACTCCAGCTCGTTCCACCGATCTGAGTCGCCGCGCCGTTGAGGATCAGCAGGGCCCCGGTGCCGGGGTCGGCGACGAGGCTGACATCCGGCACGAGGCGGCGGTTGCCGGCGGGCACTCCGGCGCCGGTCTGCCAGACCGGCCGACCGAAGAAGATGCTGGCGCCGCCACCGCTGCCGGCCCACCCCGTTTCGGCGCTGACCGCGCCTTGAGGGGTCAGATGCAGTGAGGTTCCGCCGACACCGATGACCGCCGGGTCCGACGACTCGTACTCGGCCTGTAACGGACCGTGGGAGCCGTGACCGGTCTGATCGGGGTTCGAACCCGCGTCGCCGCTCGAGACGAACACGTTGACGCCGGCCGCGGCGAGCCGGAGGAACTTCTGATGCTGGATGGCGACCTCACCCTGGGGACCGCCTAGGAAGGTCTCACCGAGGCCGAGGCTGATGGAGAGTTGCCGCAGGCCCGGATTCCGCGGGAGGTCGGCGATGATCCGGTCGAGCGCGCGGTCCAGAGCGACGAATGACAGCGATCCGCTGGCGTAGACCCGGATCTTGGCACCTGGCGCGATACCACTCGACCAGGCGACGTCGAGCGTCTCTTCGCCTTCGGGCGGTCCCAGGGCCGCCCCGCTGACGTTGATCTTCTTGATCCGCGACGCCTTGGTCTTCAGGTCGTTGGCTTTCCAGAACGCCGTGATGTCCGACGTCTTCGGGACTGTGTCGATCAGGATCGCGATCGTCTGCCCGGTGCCGTCCACGGTGAGGCCACTGGCGCCGTACGCGGCGAGAATCTCGGACACGAGGTACGGCGGCGAATTCAGGACCCTCGCCGCCTCCGCGGCCGGGACGGGAGGAACGACGGATCGGAAGTGCTTGTTGGCGTGCCGGAACGGCTGCAACCCGATGATCGCCTGGACGCCTTCGCCGACGGTGGCCGGCAGGCTCGGCGCATTGCGGGCCGCGGTGAAGGTGATCCCGTCCTTCGTCACCTGCACCATGTCGACCTGCAACTGCTTCGCCAGGTTCGCGACCGTGGACGTCGTGTAGACGCTGGTTCCGTCCTCGGACACATGCTCGACGGAGAATCCGTGCCCCTCCAACCACTTCTCGAGCTTGGTGCGTTCACCATCCGCTGCCCGGATCGCTGCGAGCTCATCGGCCGGTACGACGTCGCCGCGGGCGACCGCCTCCTCCAGGCTGCGCTGAGAATCGGCGGGCAGCGCGAGAGAGAACATGACCTCCATCGTCTCGGCCCGATTGCGCGGCGCCGCCGCCTGGACGACCAGCCCATCGGCCACGAGTCCATCATCGGGCGGCAACGGAACAACGCTGTCTTCGAACACCTTCCTGGCCATGTCTCCTCCTTGGTAACGCCGGTTTCCCACTGCGAGGGAGGGCGCGGTAGAGGGCCAGAGCAGGCGACATCGATGATCGAAGGCCGGTGACGCGAGAGTTGTGGCAGGTGTCCCCCCTGTTGCTTCCGACAGTCCTCCTCGGCCGAGCCAAGGTCAATCCCCCGTCAGCGGCGCAGGATGGTGGCGTGGTCGGGGACCTGGGTTTGCATCTCGCGGGGTGGGCGTTCGTAGCCCTTCGACGGTGGGCGGGGTGGGAGGTCGATCGGTCGCCGCTGGACCTCGTGATACTTGAGGGTGGACAGCAGGTGGGCGATCATGTTGATCCGCGCCGAGCGTTTGTCCTCGCTCTCGACGACGTACCAGGGCGCCTCGGGGATGTCGGTGTCGACGAACATCTCGTCCTTCGCGCGGGAGTAGTCCTCCCAGCGGGTGATCGACTCGAGGTCCATCGGGGACAGTTTCCAGCTGCGCATCGGGTCCTCGAGGCGGCGGCGGAAGCGGTTCTCCTGCTCGCTGTCGCTGACCGAGAACCAGTACTTGCGCAGCAGTACGCCGTCTTCGACCAGGAGCCGCTCGAAGATCGGGGACTGATGCAGGAACCGCTCGTACTCCTGGTCGGTGCAGAACCCCATCACCCGCTCGACGCCGGCCCGGTTGTACCAACTGCGGTCGAACAGGACGATCTCGCCGGCGGCCGGCAGGTGCTCGACGTACCGCTGGAAGTACCACTGCGACCGCTGCCGCTCGGTCGGCGCCGGCAGTGCCACGATCCGCGCGACCCGTGGGTTGAGGAACTCCGTCACCCGCTTGATCGTGCTGCCCTTCCCGGCCGCGTCCCGGCCCTCGAAGACCACCACCAGCCGGGCGCCTTCGACACGCACCCATTCCTGCAGCTTCACCAACTCGGCCTGCAGCCGCAGTAGCTCCCCCTCGTACAGCTTCTTCGGCAACCGCTTCTTCTTCTTGTTCTTCTTCGCACCACTCATCCCTGAACCATCTCGCATCCACGCCCGGCTTGCACGGCGCTGTAGCACCGAAAATGTCCGTGACTCCACGACACTATGACCAGGAAGTTGTCCGCGAGGGGAGGTGCGGGGTGGCCGGTTGGTCGTTGTCTGCTCCCGGTATCACCCTCCTGCGCAGCTATCGCAGGGACTGGCTGCGGTCCGACGTGATCGCAGGTGTCACGGTGGCGGCGTACTTCGTGCCGCAGGTGATGGCCTACTCGGAGTTGGCCGGACTACCCGCCGTGACCGGGTTGTGGGCGTCGCTGGGGCCGCTCGTTCTGTACTTCCTGTTCGGGTCGTCTCGGTTGCTGTCGCTGGGCCCGGAGTCGACCACGGCACTGATGACCGCGGCGGCGATCGGTCCGTTGGCGGCTGGTGACCCGGTTCGCTATGCGGTGCTGGCCGCCGTACTGGCGCTCCTGGTCGGCGCGATCTGTGTGGTGGGATGGCTGGCGCGGCTCGGGTTCCTTGCGGATCTGCTGTCCAAGCCGGTGCTGATCGGCTATCTGGCCGGTATCGCGGTGATCATGATCACCAGTCAGCTCGGGCGGCTGACCGGCGCCCCGGTGCATGGTGATTCTCCGCTGGCCCGGGCGTGGTCGGCGATCCAGCTGTTCGGCGAATGGCAGTTGGCGCCGGTGCTCTTGTCAGTGACCGCCTTGACACTGTTGCTCGCATCGGCGCGCTGGACGCCGTGGCTCCCCGGGCCGCTGATCGTGGTGGCGCTGGCCGCGTTGGTGACGTGGGCAGCTGGGCTGGCGGACAAGGGAGTGGCAGTCGTGGGGGAGGTACCGCGCGGCCTCCCGGTGCCCCACCTGCCGTCGGTGACGGTGCACGACATCGGGTTGCTGGCGCTGCCCGCGCTGGGTGTCGCGCTGGTCGGCTACACCGACACCGTGCTGACCGGTCGCGCGTTCGCGACCCGCGGTGGTGAGCCGCTCGATCCGGATCGCGAGTTGCTCGTCCTCGGGCTGGGCAACCTCTCCGTAAGTCTGGTGCACGGGTACCCGATCAGCAGTAGCGGCAGCCGGACCGCGGTCGCGGAGGCGGCCGGCGCGAAGAGCCAGGTGTACTCGCTGGTGGCCGCCGCGGTCATCGTCGCGACCTTGCTGTTCGCCGGCACGTTGCTGGCGACCTTCCCGATCCCAGCGCTGGGCGCGCTCGTCGTCTACGCGGCCCTCCGGCTGATCGAGGTGGCCGAGTTCCGCCGCATCGCCGCCTTCCGCCGCACCGAGCTGTTGCTGGCGGTGGCAACGACGGTCGGTGTGATCGCTCTGGACGTCCTGTCCGGCGTTCTCGTCGCGGTCGCGTTGTCGGTTCTCGACGTACTGCGCAGAGTCGCGCGGCCGCATGACGGCATCCTGGGGTATGTGCCGGGGATCGCCGGCATGCACGACGTCGACGACTATCCGGACGCGCGCCCGGTCCCCGGCCTCGTCGTCTACCGCTACGACTCACCGCTGTTCTTCGCCAACGCCGAGAACTTCCGCAGCCGCGCGATCGCCGCCGTCGACGACGCCGAGCCCCCGGTCCGCTGGCTGCTCCTCAATACCGAGGCCAACATCGAGATCGACATCACCGCCCTCGACGCCCTCGACTCGCTGCGCGAAGAGCTCGCCGGACGCGGCATCGTCCTCGCCCTGGCGCGCGTCAAACAGGACCTTCGCGACGACCTCGAAGCAGCCGGGTTCCTCGAGCGGCTCGGCCCGCACCGAATCTTCTACACGCTCCCCACCGCGGTCGAAGCGTTCCGCCGGGAAACCGCCGGCGACGCCTGAAGCACCTGGTCGCATCGCGGACAGTGCCCACCGGACAGGGGACATCGGGAAGAATCGCCGGTGTGACGACCTACCGCGCTGCCGCTGACCGCTACGAACGTCTGCAGTACCGCCGGGCAGGCCGATCCGGGCTCGACCTGCCGGCGCTGTCGCTCGGGCTGTGGCAGAAGTTCGGGGCTGACTACCCGTTCGAGAAGCAGCGGGAGATCGTGCTGCACGCCTTCGACCTGGGGATCACGCACTTCGACAACGCGAACCGGTACGGTCCGCCGTTCCGTGCCGCGGAGCAGTTCTTCGGCCAAGTGTTGCGGACCGATCTGGCGCCGTACCGCGACGAGCTGATCCTGACCACGAAGGCGGGGAATCCGATCAGCCCGAGCCCCTATTTCAAAGGCGGTTCACGCAAGTCCCTGCTGGCCTCGCTGGATCACAGTCTGCGTGATCTCGGCACCGAGTACGTCGACATCTTCTATCACCACCGCGCAGATCCGTCGACTCCGCTGGAGGAGACGGCCGGTGCCTTGGTGAGCGCGGTCCAGCAGGGAAAGGCGCTGTACGTCGGTGTGTCGAACTACCCGACCGAGCAGGCGCACGCGATGGCCGAGCTGTTGCGTGCGGCCGGCGTACCGCTGCTCGTGCATCAACCGAGGTACTCGATCTTCGATCGTGGGCCGGAGAACTCCGGGTTGCTGAAGCTCGCCGCCGCCGACGGGTTCGGACTCGTTGCCTACAGCCCCTTGGCCCAGGGGCTGCTGACGGACAAGTACCTCGATGGACGGATCCCGGCCGGTGCCCGGGCCGCCAACAGCACCTTCCTCTCGCCCGAGCAGATCGACGACGTCTACCGGGAGCGCGCCGCGGCCCTCAACGGGATCGCCCGGGACCGCGGTCAGTCCCTCGCGCAGCTCGCGCTGCAATGGGTGCTGCGCCGGCCCGAGATCACGACTGCTCTGATCGGCGCGAGCTCGACCGGTCAGCTGGATCACAATGTCGCCGCTCTGGACTTCCCCCCGCTGACCGAGGCCGAATTGACCCTCATCGACCAACACGGCATCCACGGCACCGGCCAACGCACCTGAAGGAGCCCTCGTGACCGCCTCCCCGGAAGCGTCAGTGGCGGGCTTCGAGGCCGATGGCGTCGCGGAGTTTCTGGGTGGCGTCCGCGAGGTCTGGGTCTGTGCGGGCGTGTGAGGTCATCAGATCCGCGAGGGCCTCGGCGATCACGTTGAGCTTCTCCTGGGATGCTTCCTCGGCGCGGCGGGCGGCGTTCTCGAGCAGCACCAGCAGGAGCAGGGTGACGACACTGGCCACCGTGTGAATCGCGACCTGCCAGGATTTCAGATCCACCCAGAGCGGCAGACTGGCCAGCCAGACAACGACGATGCCGACGCAGAGGAAGAAGAACGGCGCCTGGCTGACGCGGAGGTACGCCGCCTGCACGAACCGGTCGAACAGTGACCGCCGATCACCCCGCACGCGGGTCTCCGCCGCCTCACTTCGCTCCATCGTCGGAGCCTAGTGCCCTGCTCGCGATCCGTCAGGCCTTCATGCGTCCGCTGAGGCGCGCGGTCAGTACGACGAAGGCGACCATGGCGAGCGTGGTGAGGCCCGCCGGGACGAAGAAGACATGTGGAAGGCCGATGATCGCGACACCGATGCCGCCGATCGTGCCGCCGATGGCCGAGCCGAGCGGGATGGAGCTGAGGAAGATGCCGGACGCGGTGCCGACACCTTCGGGGTAGAGCTGTTGTGCGATCGACACTCCGAGCGCACCGACGCAGGCCCACAGGCCGGCCGTCAGTGCTTGTCCGAGGAACAGTCCGCCGACCGAGCTGCTGGTCGCGTAGGCGAGGTTCCCGGCCAGGCCCAGCGCGGCTCCCACCGTCATGATCCGCAGTGGTCCGTAGCGGTCGGCCAGCCGGGCGACCGCCGGCAGCATCAGCAACTCCAGCAGTGGCTGGATTCCGATCACCGCACCGCGCACCGAGTCGGAGACGTGCAGCTGTTCGGCCATGTAGATGGGCAGATAGCCGAACTTGATCGTGTCACCGGTCATCGCCAGGACGCAGATCGCGGTGAAGACCAGCAACGGCATCATGTGGTCGAGCCGTCGACGCCCCTCGGGGTGCGGGGAGATCGCCGGATCCTCGTAGCGCTCCACCCGTTGGCCACCGAGCGGGAGCATCTGCGCGAAGACACAGGCCGCGGTCGCCACCAACAGCGCACGCAGCCCGAAGACACCGCCGAACCAGCTGCCCAGCACCGGTCCGAGGATCCAGCCGACCGTGAAGGCCATCCGGATGGTCGCGATGACCCGGTTCTCGGCCTTCGTCGGGTGTCGGCTCAGCTCGTCCCGGCAGGCCGCGAACAGCTGTGCCATCGATCCGCCGGCCAGGCTCAGCGCCACGGTGCTGATGACGAACGGAAGCCACACCGTGTTCGCGGCCGCCATGGCGAGCCAGCCGACACCCCCGATCACCGCGCACACCCGGAACCAGAGCAGTCGATCACGGCTCCGGTCCGACAGCCGGCCGACCAGGTAGCCCGCCACCGGGGCGGCCAGGTTGGTGACGTAGTACAACCCGGCCACGGGCAGGGGAGTACCCAGGTCTCGCACCAGGAAGAGGGTCAGCTGAGGAGTCGCGGCCGACAAGCCGATCCCCGCGATCAACAAGGCCAGGAACGCCGAGCGATAGAACTTCGACCGGACGACAACGCGCAGCGCAGACTCGGACCGGTCGAGCATCAGCCCCCACCTAGTTGTGCAAGAACGTTGCCGAAACCATATCCGGCCTGGCGGTGGGCGGCGTTCAGCGCCGTGATTCTGATACGCCGGCAAGGGCAGCGGCTGGTCAGCCGGCTGCCATCTGTGCCGTCTGCTGCGCGGCCCAGGTGGTTGCGGCGTCGGCGACCGGGATCGTCGGGTTCACCAACCAGGCGGCCTCGAGGCCGTAGCAGAAGGCGATGATCTCCATCGCCTTGAGCTGCGGATCGAGGTCGTCGCGCATCTCGCCGCGCTCTTGTGCGGACCGCAGGGTCGCCGACACGCGCTCGATCGTCGTCCGGTAGCCCTCGACCAGGCGCGGGTGGAGGTCGGTCTCGGGGCTGACGTTCTCCCCGAGTACGACGGTGTTCATGCCGAGCAGGCTGTAGACCTTGTCGTCGTGCTGGCTCGGCCAGCTCACCATGTGCCGGGCGATGATGTCGACGATCTTGATGCCGGGGTCGGGCCCGTCGCCCCACAGCCACTCCTCGGTGAAGGCCAGATGGCGGTCGAGGACGGCGTTCAGCAGCGCCTCCTTGCTGCCGAAGTGATAGAGCAGACCGGTTTGTGACACACCCGCCTCGGCCGCGATGTCGGCCAGGCTCGTGCCGCGCGCCCCGTTGCGCGCGATGAAGCGGACGGCGACGTCGACGATGCGCTCCCGCGTCTCGAGGCCCTTGGCCGAGGTCTTGGGCTTCTGGGTGGCGGGCACGGTCGATCTCCTCGCGGTGGCCGGGACGGTTGTCGCCAAGCATAGACAACCGACTGAGTACTCGGTAGCTTTTGCAAAACAGACTGAGTACTCAGTCTGGAATGACGAGAGGCGGATCCGATGCGCGACGTTGGCCATGACGAGGACTGGACGCCACGGCCGCACGAGCAGGTCCAGGACTTCCTGGACAGCTCCGGCCCGTCGCCCGACCCGTGGAGCGCCGACATCGCGATCGTGCGAGCGGACGCGCGGGAGAAGGTCCTGGCCGTGTCCGGCGAGCCCGCCCCGGTGGCGTCGGTCGAGTCGATCGGCGCGGACGGCGTACCGGCTCGGCTCTACCGGCCTGTCGGCGCGGAGCGAGAGGTGCTGGTCTGGGCGCACGGCGGCGGTTGGATGCACGGCGACCTCGACACCGCCGACTGCGTCGCCCGCGCGCTGGCGAACCGGGCTGCCTGCGCGGTCTTGTCGATCGACTACCGGCTCGCGCCCGAGCATCCCTTCCCGGCCGGTTTCGACGACACGTGGACCGCCATCGCGTGGGCACGGCGCAACTTCGACCGCGTGGCCGTCGGTGGCGACAGCTCGGGCGGCAATCTCGCCGCGGCGGCGGCGCTCAAGGCGCGCGACGAAGGTGTCGAGCTGGCGGCCCAACTGCTCGTCTACCCGGTGCTCGACAGCACCGAGGACACCGATTACAAGGTCGCGTTCCGGCAGCGGTACGCAACCTTCGCGGGCCGGCCGGGCTTCGGCGCCAACAGCCACCGGCGGCTCGAGCACATCTGGGAGACGTATGTCCCCGACCCGGCGGCCCGCAAGGCGCCGTACGCGTCCCCATTGCACGCCGGCTCCGTGGACGGCGTCGCGCCGGCGACGATCATCACCGCCGAACACGACTTCCTCCGCGGCGAGGCCGAGGAGTATGCCGAGCGCTTGAGGACAGCCGGTGTGCCGGTCGACCTGGCCGGGTACGCGGGCCAGATCCACGGCTTCTTCGAGATGTTCAGCGTCATGACCGACGCGCAGCGCGCCGTCAACGTGGCCGGCGACGCCGTCCGTCGTGCTTTCCCATCCATCCAGCCTTCGAAGGAGTTCTCGTGCGATCGCTGACCCAGTACCGCGGAATCGTCCGGGTGGTCGCCGTAGCCGCGACCGCCACCTTGCTCCTCGCCGCCTGCGCGCCCGGGGGGAGTTCCGAAGCCGGCCCGGCGTCGTCCGGGCCCGTGTCGACCGGCGTCGGCACCGAGCCCGTCACGCTGAAGCTGCTGGTCAACAGCGGCGTCGACGTGCCGTTCTACACCGCCCTCGGGGAGCTGTTCCACGCCAAGTACCCCAATGTCACGGTCAAGGTGGACAACCAGGACTACGCCACCCTGACCACGAACATCGCGCACATCCTTGCCGGGAGCAACGTTCCGGACCTCGTCCGCGTCTCGCAGCTCGGCAACCTGATCGGAGATCACCTGCTGACCAGTCTCGATCCGTATGCCAAGGCGTACGGCTGGGACAAATGGCCGCAGTCGCAGTTCGACTCCACCCGGGTAGGGCCGGACGGCAAGCAGCGGGGGACAGGTTCGCTCTACGCCGCCGGCGCCGGTTTCGGCCTGACCGGGGTCTACTACAACAAGAAGCTCGCGCAGCAGATCGGCATGACGCAGCCACCGGCGACCGTGGCCGAGTTCGAGCAGTTGCTCGCCAAGGCGAAGGGTGCCGGGTTGCAGCCGATCATGATCAACGGCAAGGACGGCGGCAGCGTCTACCCACTGCAGAACCTGGTGATGTCGTCGGCTGACGCCGCGCAAGCCGTCCAGGACTGGAACTACGCCAAGCCCGGCGCGAGTATCGACAAGCCGGAGACGGTGAAGGCTGCCACGACACTGCAGCGTTGGGGACAGGCTGGATACCTGCCGGCCGATGTGAACGACATCGACCAGACCCGCGCGCCGGCCGAGTTCCTCAAGGGCAACGGCGTGTTCTTCCCGAGCGGCAACTGGCAGGCACCAGGATTGGACAAGGGCGGGGCGGGCCAGTTCGGGTTCTTCCTGTTCCCGTCGGGTGAGGCCGGTGGACCGTCGTACGCGATGACCGCTGCCGCCAACCTGGGCATCCCGGCGAAGTCGGCCCATGCCGACGCCGCGGCCGCATTCCTGGACTTCGTACAGACGAACGACAAGGCGCGGCAGGACACAGTGAACCTCGGCGGGCTGGTGCCCGCGGGACCGTCGGATGCCACCGCACCGACCGCGCCCGAGGGATCGGCGGTTGCCGCCACCGTCAGTGCGTTCCAGGAACTGCTGAAGAGCAACGGGCTCGTCGGTTTCATGGCTGACGCGACGGCCTCGATCCACGTCAACAGCCTGATCCCGCAGACGCAGTTGTTGCTGGCCGGCAAGACGACGCCCGAGGCGTACGCGGCCAAGGTGCAGGCCGACTACGAGCGCGACCTCGGGCAGTGACGGTGGCGAACCGACTCCGGAAGGTACGGCGGCCCAGGCAGTGGAGCGCGCTGCTCTGGGTCGCGCCGGCGTTCGCGATGTACGCCGTGTTCGTGCTGTACCCGATGCTTCAGTCCGTCCAGTACTCGTTCTACGACTGGGACGGCATCGGCCCGTCGAGGCCGGCCGGGCTGGACAACTGGAAGGCGATCTTCACCCGGCCCGAGTTGCTGCACTCCGTGGAGCACGCATTCATCCTGATCTTCTTCTACACGGTCCTGCCGGTCGGGCTCGGGCTCGTCGCGGCCTCACTCATCCGCGAACTCCGGCCGAGCGCGTTCAACACGACCGCCCGGGTGGTGCTGTTCATTCCGCAGGTGCTGCCGCTGGTCGCGGCCGGCATCGCCTGGACCTGGATGTATTCGTCGAACGGTCTGGTCAACCAGGTCCTGCGCGCGGTCGGCCTCGAAGCCCACACCCGGGCGTGGCTCGGTGACTTCACGTTCGCCCTGCCCGCGGTCGGCGTGATCGGGGTCTGGGTCATGCTCGGCTTCTGCACGGTGCTGCTGCTGTCCGGCATCGGCAAGATCGATCCGGCGCTGTACGAGGCGGCCCGGCTGGACGGCGCCGGACGGATCAGCGAGTTCTTCGCCGTGACGCTGCCCGGGCTGCGGCGGGAACTCGTCGTGTGTACGACGTTCACGATGATCGCGGCGCTGGCGAGCTTCGACATCATCCAGATCTCGACCCAGGGCGGCCCCGGCTACCAGACGATGGTGCCCGGCGTGCAGATCTACCGGCTGACCTTCCTGCAGCAGCACGTCGGCCAGGCCTCGGCCCTCGCGGTGTTCCTGGCCGCGCTCGTCCTGGTCCTCATCTGGCCGATCCAGCGTCTCGGGAGGGAGAGATGACGGCCCGCGGCGTCACGCGCACCGGCATTCTGCTCGCGCTGATGGTGTTCGCGATCGTGCCGCTGCTGAGCATGTTCACCACGGCGCTCGCGGCGCCCGGCAGCTCGCCCCAGGGACTGATGTGGCCGAGCGACCCGCACTGGCACAACTTCGTGGACGCGTGGAACGCGGCGAACTTCCTCGCCCTGTTCCGCTCGAGCACGCTGATCGTGCTGGGCGTCGTCCCGGCCACGGTCGCCATGGCCACCGCCGCGGGCTACGCCCTCGCGCAGCTGAACGTGCCCTTCGGCAAGGCGATCTACAGTCTGCTGATCGTCGGGCTCACCCTGCCGTTCGAGGCACTGATCACCCCGATGTACTACGACCTCCGGAGCATGGGCCTGCTTGGTACGAGGCTGGCGATCGTGCTGCCGCTGATCGGACTGCTGATGCCCTTCGGCGTCTTCTGGATGCGCGCGCACTTCCTCGGCGCCGAGCCGGCGCTCACAGAAGCCGCGAAGGTCGACGGCGCCACCACCTGGCAGACGTTCCGCCGCGTTCATCTCCCACTGGCCACGTCCGCGTGGTCCGCGTTGGCCGTGCTCTTCTTCCTGGCCAGCTGGAACCAGTACCTGCTGCCGCTCGTCCTCGTCGACGACCCGACGAAGCGGACCGTGGCCGGCGGGCTGGGCGCCTTCGAGGGCCAGTACGGCACCGACATCGTGCTGCTCTGCGCCGGATCGCTACTGATCATCCTGCCCTCGTTGGTGATCTTCCTGATCTTCCAGCGCAACTTCGTCAAAGCCCTGATGCAAGGAGCCGTGAAGTGACGTACGTAGCCCGCCGCAGCGTCGTCGTCGCACCGGCGACCTCGCAGCTCGAGAAGATCGAGGTCCGTGCGCCCGGCCCAGGCGAACTCCTGATCCAGGTGGTGGCGAACGGCCTGTGCGCCAGTGAGCTACCGGCCTGGTCGCGCGGTCCTACCGACGGCGCCCCGCTGACTCTCGGGCACGAACCGGTCGGCCGGGTCCTCGAAGTCGGCGGCGGTGTCGAGGCGATCGCGATCGGCGACCTCGTCACCGGCCGGCTGGCGGATTCGTTCGCCGAGCTGATCGTCGTACCGGCCGAGGACGCTGTCGTCGTCCCGCCCGGACTCAGCTTCGAGGCGGGCATCGGTGAGCCGCTCGGTTGCGTCGTCGAGGCGTTGCGGCGCGCCCGGCTGGACACCGGCGATCGCGTTGCTGTGGTCGGGGCCGGCTTCATGGGTCTGTGCCTGATCCAGTTGCTCGCCACCAGCCCGATCGGCGAGCTCGTCGCGATCGACGGACGGGAGGATGCCAAGCGCGCCGCACTCGCGTACGGCGTTTCCGCCGCGCTCGACCCTGATGACGTGGCCCAGCTGGCCGATGCGTTCGACGTGGTGTTCGAGGTGAGCGGGACGCAGGGCGGCCTCGACCTGGCCGCCACGCTCACGCGATCGGGCGGCACGCTCGACATCGTCGGTTACCACCAGGGCGCGCGTACGGTCGACATGCAGGCCTGGAACTGGAAGGCCCTCGACGTCGTCAACGGCCACGTCCGGGACCAGCGGCGGCTCACCGACAGCATCCGCCGTGGCCTCGACGTCGCCGCCAGCGGTCGGATCGACTACGCGTCGCTGTTCACGCACCGCTATGCACTGAGCGACCTCGACCGGGCGTACGCCGACCTTCGCGCCAAGCCCGACGGTTTCGTCAAGGCGCTGATCGTGCTGAGTGGGGAATGAAGATACGGTCGATGACGTGGACAACCGCAAGGACGTACATGACTTCCTCGTCAGCCGTCGCGCCCGGATCACGCCGGAGCAGGCGGGCCTGCCGACCTACGACGACAAGCGGCGTGTCCCCGGGCTGCGTCGCGAGGAGGTCGCCTCCCTCGCAGGCGTCAGCTTCGACTACTACGCCCGGCTCGAACGCGGCAACCTCGCCGGAGTCTCCGAGCCAGTGCTCGAGGCGCTCGCCGGTGCGCTCCGGCTGGACGACGCCGAGCGCCAGCACCTGTTCGGCCTGGCCCACGCGGCGTCGGCACCGGTCCGGTCGGCCAGGGCGAAGAAGACACCGGCCAGAGTGCGACCCAGCGTCCTCGCGATCATCACCGGCATGACCGGTACGCCGGCGTACGTCCGGAACGCCCGTATGGACATCGTCGCCGCGAACGACCTCTGCGTGGCCCTGTACGACGGCGTCCTCGACACGCTGCCCGTGAACGTGGCGCGGTTCGTGTTCCTCGATCCGCGGTCGGCGGGGTTCTTCGCCGACTGGAACACCGTCGCCGACGATCTGGTCGCGGCCCTGCGTCGCGAGGCGGGGCGCAACCCCGAGGACAGGGCTCTGAGCGACCTGATCGGTGAGTTGAGCACTCGCAGCGATCCGTTCGCCAGCCGTTGGGCCCGGCACAACGTCCGTGTTCACAGCACCGCCCGCAAGCGCCTGCGTAACCCCGTCGTCGGCGAGATCGAGCTGACCGGTGACGCGCTCGAGCTTACCGGCGACGACCTGATCGTCATCGCGTATTCGGCCGAGGCGGGCAGCCACGCCGAGGACCAGCTCAAGCTCCTGGCCACCTGGTCCGCCACCGAGCGGCAGCAGACAGATCGGGCTTCACAGTCCTGAACCAGGTACTGCCAATGCGTGGTTCGGCAGTCACTCCCGCGTCGGAGTGAGCGTGTCTAGCGTGGCTTGCATGAATGCTCCTCTGCTCAAGCTCAACAACGGCGTGGAGATGCCGGCCATCGGCTTCGGTGTCTTCCAGACGCCGCCGGACGAGACCATCGCCGCCGTCGAGACCGCGCTGGCCACCGGCTACCGGCACGTCGACACTGCCGCGGCGTACCTCAATGAGCGCGAGGTCGGCGAGGCGATCCGTCGCTCCGGTCTCGACCGCTCCGAGGTCTTCGTCGAGACGAAGGTCTGGATCACCGACTACGGCTACGACGAGACGTTGCACGCCTTCGACAAGAGTGCCGGCAAGCTCGGGATCGAGCAGATCGACCTGCTGATCCTGCACCAGGCGTTTCCCGGCGAGTTCGAGTTGACGATCGGCGCCTACAAGGCGCTGGAGACGCTGCTGGCCGACGGCAAGGTCCGCGCGATCGGGGTCAGCAACTTCATGGCCGACCACCTGGCCCGGTTGTTCGAGACCACCTCGGTGGTGCCGGCCGTCAATCAGCTCGAGGTGCACCCGTACTTCCGCCAGTCCGAGGTGCTGGCGGTCGACGCCGAGCACGGGATCGTGTCGCAGGCGTGGTCGCCCATCGGTGGGATCACGTTCTACCGCGAGGGTTCTCACGGCAGCACCCTCGAGGACGCGACCATCAAGGAGATCGCGGCGGCACACGGCAAGACGCCCGCCCAGGTGATGCTGCGCTGGCACCTGCAGCAGGGTCGTCAGGCCATCCCGAAGTCGGTCACCCCCGCGCGGATCGCGGAGAACCTCGACATCTTCGACTTCGAGCTCACGGCCGATCAGCTGACCGCGATCGACGCGCTCGACACCGGCGTACGCGGTGGTCCGAAGCCGGAGCAGATCACCCGCGAGAACTTCGGCATCGTGATCCCCGAGGCCTGAGTCAGCTCAGGCCGGCCGCAGCGGCGATCAGCTCGATCTGCTGGAGGTCGGGATTGGCCGGGAACAGGATCAACTCGTCGCAGCCCGCCGCGGTGAAGCCGGCGACGGAGTCGGCGACTGCCTGCGGGGTGATGAGGGCGCTGCCCACGACCCGGTCGACGTACGCACCGGCGAAGCTGTAGTAGTCGCCGAGATAGCTCCGCGCGTGCTGCTCGGCCTCGTCGCCGAGGCTCACGTATCCGATGGCGACCAGGCGCGGCTCGCCTTGACGCCCTGCCTCGCGCCACGCATCCCTCGCCTTATCAGCTGCCGCGGTGAACACGTCCGGTCCGCCGGCGCCGAGGATCCAGCCGGCGCCGTACTCGGTCATCCGGCGGAAGGCGGCCGGAGACCCGCCACCGATGAGCAGCGGGGGACCGCCTGGTCGCACCGTGGCCGGCCCGATCGCACCGGCGTGCCCCCGCGGCTCACCGGCCCACACCGCTCGCATCTCGGCGAGTTGTGCGTCGAACACCTTTCCGCGCTTCTCGTACGGCGATGCCGTCGCCTCGAAGTCGTCCGGGCGCGATCCCACCGCGATGCCGACCGTCAACCGGCCCTCGGAGAGGCGATCCACGGTGGCCAACTGCTTGGCCAGCAGCGCACCGTTGCCGCGGTACGGGCCGATCATGATGGCCGTCGTCAAGCCGATCCGCCCGGTCACCGCCGCCGCGGCGGCAAGCGTCGGGATCGGCTCCAGATTCCCGTACACGATCCGGTCGAGCGTCCCGAGGGTCGAGAACCCGGCCTCCTCGGCAGCCCGCGCCCAATCCAGGACCAGCCGTCCGCGAATCCCCGGAATCGTGGACGGCAGACCGATACCAACATCCATCAGAGCTCTCCCTGGTTCGCAGTGTTCGAGGCCTTAACCAGACTGCACCTTCGTCTTGACTCTGTCTCGGGTCGCGAGGAGGGTCGAAGGCGGGGGTGGGGATTCCGATGAAGATCCGACGTATTCGCAAGGTCCTGGCTGTGCTGGGTGCCGGCGTGCTCGCTTCGACGACGTTCGTGTCGGCGGCGCAGTCCGACACCGCGACCTCGCCGTACCACATCGACTTCGCGCCTTGTCCGGGATCGGCGGTGGTCCGGTGCGGCACGCTGCGCGTGCCGGCGGACTGGTCGGATCCGAAGGGTCCGAAGATCACCGTTGCCGTGGCGCGCCGCCCCGCCGACGACCCCGCGCACAGGATCGGCACGCTGTTCTACAACCCCGGTGGGCCGGGCGACGGCGCCGTCGACAACGTCATCGACGCCGATACCTTCTTCTCCGCCACGCTGCGAGCGCGCTTCGACATCGTCGGCCTCGATCCGAGAGGCGTCGGTGCAAGCACCCCGATCAGGTGCGGCGTGCCGGCGCTCACCCCCGACTACACGTTCTTCCCGCGTACGCAGCAACAGTTCGACGCGATGGTCGCCCACAATCGCGCGGTCGCGAAGAGCTGCCTGCAGCAGACCGGCCCGCTGTTCCTGCATGCGGACACCGTGAGCGTTGCCCGCGACCACGAGGCCGTGCGCATCGCCCTCGGCGTCTCGAAGGTGAGCTGGCTCGGGCTGTCGTACGGCGTGCAGGTCGGGGCGCAGTACGCCCAGCTCTACCCGAACCGCACGCGAGCCATGGTCCTGGACGCTGTCCTCGACCACAGCCTCGCGGAGGTGCAACTGACCGCCGATGCGGTCAAGACCGTGGAGGAGGCGTTCGAGCGATTCGCCGACTGGTGTGACACCGCCCCCGACTGCGTCTTGCGGGGACAGGATGTCCGTGCGGTCTACGACAACCTCGTCCAGAGTGCCGACCGGAATCCGATCCCGGTCGAAGGAGCCCTGCGCCCCGTCAGCGGCGACGACATCCGGATGAACACGCCGAACTGGCTCGCCGCGAAGACTCCCAACGCCCTCGCCCCCGAGCTGTCCTGGCCCGTGTTCTCGGAGGTCCTCCGGCGAGCCGTCGCCGGGGACGCCCAGTTCTTCGCGTTCCCACCGCCTGGGGGTCCGACCGACTTCCTCTTCGCCCGGATCGCGAATCACTGCGGTGACTACGTGGCCGACATCCACACCTTCGCCGAGATGCAGCAACGCATCGAGATGGCGCGGCAGTTGGCGCCGCACCTGCAAGGTGGCTCGGAGTTCTGGCAGGGCGGCCTCTGCATCGGCTATCCCTTCAAGGTCGCCAACCCACAGCGCAGCCTGAACGTGAAAGGCGTGCCCACCCTCATCGTCCACGCAACCCACGACCCGTCCGTCTCCTATCAGTGGGCCTTCGGCCTGGCTGCCCAGATCCACGGCAGCAGCGTCCTCTCCCGCCTCGGCGACGGCCACACCTCCTACTACACGTCAGCCTGCGCCCGCGACGCGACTGACCAGTTCCTCCTCACCAAGCGGTCCGCCGCAGCCCCCGTCTGCACCACGTAAAACCGCCCCTTACTCGGTCATCACCAGCTTTGAGCGGGCCCAGGCGCGGTGGAGGCCCAGGGCGGCGAAGAGGTCGGTGGTGTACGGCTTGGCGATGGTGTCACCGAGGATGATGCCGGGGGCGGTGGTGTCGATGCCGGCCGCGGTGAGGACCTTCGCGCCGTCACCCCAGGCGCCGATGACCTTGCAGTGCCGGAAGAGTTCGCCGAGCAGGACGGTCAGTTTGATGTCGCTCAGTGAAGGGTTGCCTGCGGCAACTACGAGGGCGTCGTACTCGATCGAGCGGGTGGTGAGGAAGGTGCGATCGACGGTCTGGGTCGAGCGGCCGCGTTTGATCATGCCACCGGACGGTGCGAGCAGGCGGAGGACAGCGCCCTGGGCCTCGACGGCTCGGCGGAGTTTGGTGATGCCGGCGAGGTCGGCTCCGTCGGTCGCGACCACGCCGATCACGCGGCCGGCGATCGGACCGGGGGTGGTGACGATCTGGGACAGCGCGGGGGAGGGGACCGGATCTGTGACCGGAGTGCCCTTCGGTGCGGGCAGGCCGAGGCCGGCGGCGACCGCCGTACACAGGTCGGCGTCGACGTTCGCGAGTACGCCGAGCATCCGCTCGCGGATCGCCTGCTCGTAGCACTTGCTGAGCTCGAAGGTAAAGGCCTCGATGATGTGCACGCGTTCGATCGCGGTCATGCTCGCCCAGAACAGCGTGGCCTGGGAGAAGTGATCGGAGAACGACGCGGGATTCGCCCGCACCTTGGGCCCGCTGACCTCGCGCGGAACGTGGACGAAGGCGCCCTCAGCCACCTCGGCCGGGACCGGCTCGCCCTCCTGCCCGAGGCTGTTGGGCAGGTACGGCGCGACGCCGCGATGGACCGCGGTCTGGTGCATCCCGTCGCGGAGGTTGTCGTTCACCGCGGCGTGCGGGCAGTTGATCGGCAAGTGGGTGAAGTTGGGTCCGCCGAGCCGGGTCAGCTGGGTGTCGAGGTAGGAGAACAGACGGGCCTGCATCAACGGGTCGTCGGTCACCTCGATCCCGGACACCAGGTTCCCGGTGTGGAACGCGACCTGCTCGGTCTCGGCGAAGTAGTTCGTCGGGTTCCGGTCCAGGGTGAGCTTGCCGACCAGCTGTACCTCGCAGAGTTCCTCGGGCACGATCTTCGTCGGATCGAGCAGGTCGATGCCCTCGAAGGTCTGGTCGTCGGAGTCGGGCATGATCTGCAGGCCGAGCTCGAACTCCAGTGGTGCGCCGTTGGCGATGCCGTCGGCGAGGTCGCGCCGGTGGAAGTCGGGATCGGCTCCGGCGGCGAGCTGCGCCTCTTCCCAGACCAGCGAGTGGATGCCTGCCACCGGCTTCCAGTGGAACTTGACCAGACAGGTCTCGTCGTTGGCGTTCACGAGCCGGAAGGTGTGGACGCCGAAGCCCTCCATCGTGCGGTACGAGCGGGGGATGCCGCGATCCGACATCGCCCACAGGACGTGGTGGGTCGCCTCGGTGTGCAGCGAGACGAAGTCCCAGAAGGTGTCGTGGGCGGTCTGCGCCTGGGGGATCTCGCGGTCCGGGTGTGGCTTGCCGGCGTGGATGATGTCCGGGAACTTGATCCCGTCCTGGATGAAGAAGACCGGCATGTTGTTGCCGACCAGATCGAAGTTGCCCTCGTCGGTGTAGAACTTCACCGCGAACCCGCGGACGTCGCGAACCGTGTCCGCCGAGCCGCGCGAACCGAGGACGGTGGAGAACCGGACGAAGACGGGCGTCTCGCGCCCGCGCCGGAGGAAGCCGGCCTTGGTCGCGGAGCCGGCGTTGCCGTACGCAACGAACGTCCCGTGGGCCGCCGCGCCACGCGCGTGCACCACCCGCTCCGGAATCCGCTCGTGGTCGAAATGAGTGATCTTCTCGCGCAGATGAAAGTCGTCCATCAGGCTCGGCCCCCGCGGACCGGCCTTCAGGGAGTGATCGGTATCCGGGAGCCGGACGCCTTGCGCGGTGGTGAGGAGCGAACTGGTCTGCAGCCGGCCCTCGGCCGCTTCGACCGGGTGCTCCTCGGGCTGCTGTGCGGGTGCGGCCGGCGCTGCGCTGGCTCCGCGGGGTGCACGGGAAGCTTTGGGTTTCGGTGGCATGGGACTCCTCAGGAACGGTGCGGTCGGCTCCCGGTACCCGCGCTCACACGGTTGCCCTGGCACCGGATGGCGCTGACCGCACGAGTCAGGGCTGTCCTGGTCCCCATGGCTGGAGGGGCATGGGGCAGATCGGGTCCGTGGCGGCGTCGTTCAGGTCGTAGGCCACGAAGGGGCAGCGGGTGCAGTAGAGGAGGCCGTCGGCCGGGTCGCTGAGGAGGTCGTGACCGTGGCCCGGGCCGGCGGCTGGGCAGGTCGTGTTCTCGATCTCGGGGCGGTCGGTGAAATGCGCGCCGCACAGGAGACAGACCGGGATCGTGCTGGAGCGCCCCATCCGGGAGAGTTCCACCACTCGATGGCCGTTGATTTCAGCGAAGAAGTCGGTCACGACCCTCTTTCCCCGGAGAAGATGTGGGCGCTGGCTCCCCAGTGCCCCGCGCCGCGATTTCTACGCACCCCAGCAAACGGATGACCTAGGCCGGTTCAGGAATGTCGTCGCGGATGACGAGGAGACGGTGCAGCATCGTCAGCTTGATCGTCGACTCGAGCTGCGGCCGCAGCCGTGCCAGGCACAGGTTGCCGCCGGCATCCTCGGCCAGTTTGTGGAGCCTGACGAAGATTCCGAGACCGCTCGAGTCACAGAACGCCAGCTCCGCCAGATCCAGGATCAGGGAGCGCCCGGCCTCAGCCAGCGGCTGCACGACCTTCAGGAAGCCGGCCGTGGTGCCGAAGTCCAGCTCGCCGGAGACCCTGACCACGATGTCCGCCCCGCGGTCCAGTACGTCGACGGACAGGTGCTCGTCACTCACCGTGCGTGCCTCGGAGCTTCCGGGTGTCGATCAGTTCCTGCGCGACATCGCGCAGTTTGGTGTTGTGCTGCTGGGAGTAGCGCTTCAGGATCTCGAACGCGCGGGTCTCGTCCAGGTCGAAGCGCTCCATCAGAATGCCCATCGCCTGGCCGACGAGCTTGCGCGCGTCCACCGCCGCGGCCATCGTCTCGTCGTCCCGCGCCGAGGCAACGGCCACCGAGGCATGCCGAGCCAGGATGTGGGCGATCGCTTCGTCGTCCGCGGTGAACGCGTTCGCTCGGGTGTTGAACAGGGACAGCACGCCGATGAGCTGCTCGCTGGCCCACATCGGCACATGCAGTGCCGATCCGACCCGGTACTGCGTCACCCGTGCGGTCCACGCCGGCCACCGCGTCTCGGTCCTGACCTCGGCGACATAGACCGTGACTCCTTCGGTGAGCGCGGTCAGGACCGGACCCTCGCCGATTTCGCACTGCAGTTGATAGAGGTCGCTGACCAGGGGGTCGGTAACCGCGGCGATCTCCCGGCTGCCCCGCAGCGTGAGCATGACACCGGCGTACGAGCAGGCCTCCGCCTGGAGGGCGAACTGCACGACTGCCTCGACCGTCTCGAGCATTCCCTCCGCGTCGTGGAGTTCGACCGCGAGGCGGGCGAAGGCATCCGCTCCGAACGCCGCAGGGTCGTCCGCCGCGGCCACCTCGGCCGGCGGGTTCACGCTGTGGCTCCGAACGCCGGAGAGCCGAGCTGAATCGTCCATGCGCATATGATGCCTCGCCCCGGAAGGCCGTTCGGACACACGGCACGGAATCAGTTCACAGATCGTCGCCCAGGCGAATCGGGGCTCCGAGGGCGAGCAGAGCGGTGTCGTCGGCCAGCCGTGGCCCGAAGCCGGAGAGCACGTCGGAGAGTGCTCCGACGAGTGCATTCGGTGACGTTCCGGCGTACTGAGTGGCAAGCGTTCGCAGGGATTCCGGGCCGTAGAAATCGCCGTTGACCCGCGCTTCGGTCAGTCCGTCGCTGTAGAGCAACAGCATGTCGCCCGGCTCGAGGGTGACGTCGGTCTGCGGGAACTTCGAGGACGGCAGGATGCCGATCAACGTGCCATCTTGGCTGAGGAGGAACTCGCAACGTCCGTCCGCGCGCACCAAGAGCGGTGGCGGGTGACCGCCCGACGCGAACCGGACGACGACCTGGCCTGTCACGGGGTTGCTCCGCAGCGTCCCGAAGACCGCCGTGCAGTACCGCAGGTCTCCGCCGGCATACCGCTCATGCAGTACGGCGTTCAGCGTCCCGAGCGCCGCAGCCGGGTCATGCATTGCCGCGGCTCGCAACGTGTACCGAGCCACCGAGGTCACCGCGGCGGCCGCAGGCCCTTTGCCGCACACATCGCCGAGGAAGAAGCCCCACCGTTCACCGTCGATGGCGAACACGTCGTAGAAGTCGCCACCGAGTTCGTCGGGTGACGCCGTGTGGTAGTACGCCGCGGTGGCCAGTCCCGGCACCTTCGGCATGGTGGCCGGGAGCAACGATTGCTGCAGGACGGCCAAGGCGTCCTGCAGCCGGGCGCGATCCGCCTCCGCCTGGCGCCGTGCCTGCTCGGCCGCCTGGCGTTCCCGCAACAGTTCTTCCTCGTACGCACGCCGGATGTGCGCGTCGAAGATCGTCGTCCGGATCAGCACCGGCTGGTCGTTGTCGTCGTACCTGACGACGGACGACACCAGGATCGGCATCCGGGCACCGCCGGCCTGCTTCAGCTCGAGGGCGACGCCGCTGACCTCGCCTTGCATCCGCAGCAGCGGAGCGAAGTGGGTCTCGTGGTAGAGCTTGCCGCCGACGGTCAGCAGGTCGGGGAACCGAAGCCGTCCGACCACCGCATCCCGAGGCAGGCCCAGCCAGTCCAGCAACGTGCTGTTGACCTTGACGATCGTGCCGTCCATCGACGTCGACAGGAGGCCGCAGGGCGCGGCGTCATACGCCTCCTCGTCGGTCACCTCAGGTCCGCGAGGAAGTCCACGATGGCCTCGTTGGTGGCGTCGGGTGCCGACAGGTGCGGGCAGTGACCGGTGGCGTCCAAGGTGACGAGGGTCGAGCCCTCGACGGCGGCGTGCACGTATGCGCCGACCTGTCGCGGGGAGATGACGTCCTGGGCCGATTCGAGGATCAACGTCGGCACCCGGACCGTGGCCAGGTCGGCACGGGAGTCGGACAGGAACGTCGTCCGCGCGAAGACGCGGGCCATCGCGGGATCGGTGGCGCAGAAGCTGTTCGTCAGTTCCTCGTTGAGCTCGGGACGGTCCGGCGTACCCATGATGACCGGGGCCATCGCGGCGGACCAGCCGAGGTAGTTCGACTCCAGCGAGCTCAGCAGTTCGTCGATGTCCTGGACGCTGAAGCCGCCCTGGTACTCACCGTCATCGACGTAGCAGGGGGAGGGGGCGACCATGACCAACGCGCCGAAACGTTTCGGATCCTTCTGCGCGGCCAGTACGCCGATCATCGCGCTGACCGAATGGCCGACGAACACCGCGTCGGTCAGGTCGAGCGCGGCACACACCTCGACCACATCGTCGGCGTACCCGCCGAGCGTGGAGTAGCGCTGCTCGTCGAACGCCGACAGGTCGGACCTGCCGGAACCGACATAGTCGAAGAGCACCACCCGGTGATCCGCGGCCAAGGCAGGAACAGTCAGCCGCCACATGTTCTGGTCACAACCGAACCCGTGAGCCAGCACCACCGCCGGCCCGTCCGGATTGCCGGTGACGACCACGTTATTCCTGCGCACGATGTCCACCTGGCCATCCTCGCAGCCGCGTCCAGCCCGGGGAGATCGACTGCTACGGGAAGAGCCAGTGCAGGGCTCGGAGGCACTTGTCCGTGTAGCGGGTCCGTCCGGTCTCGAGTCCGAAGGCGAGGTCTTCGAAGACGCTGCACCGGGCGTAGAACATCGCCCGGTCGACCAGCTGATCGGTCGCGGCCGATCCGTACTGCGCGAGCGCCGCCGCGAGTGCGTCCGGTCCGAGATCCCGGTAGATCAGGCCGAAGTCGTTGGCGCGGTCGACCAGGGCGGCATCGGTCCAGTCGATCACCCCCGTGACCGCTCCGGACCCGGGGTCGACCATGACGTGTTCGATGCCGAGATCGTTATGTGAGAACACGAGCGAATCGGACTCCGCCGGTGGGTCCGCGGCGAGAAAGCCGCGGATCGCCGGCCGACGGCTGCCCGGCACCTGGTCGCGGACGGCCTCGAAGGTTTCGGCGGCCTCCTCGAGCCAATCGCCCAGCGGCACGACATCGGGTGCCACCAGACCGTCGAACGCCTCAGCCGGAGCCGAGTGCAGCGCAGCCAGAAACGCCCCCAACTGCTCCGCCACCAGGAGCCCGTCGTACGGCGCGTCCGGCTCGATCAGCGGAATTCCCCGCACCATTCGATAGGCCAGACACCCCTCGTCCGCCTCGACGAAGAGCGGCTCGGGGACTGCCAGCGGCGAGATCCCCGCGACCACTTCGAGCAGCCGGGCCTCGCGCTCGACCTGAGCCGCCGCGACGTCCTTGGCGAACCGGACGACGATGTCGCCGTTGACGACGTACGCCGTGTTGTCCATCCCGGCCCCGATCAGCTCGACACCCTCGACCCGCCACCCCGGCAACCGCCTGCCGACCAGCTCGCGAACCCTGACGTCATCCACAGCCAGATCCTCCCCTCCGCTTCAAGTAGCGTGGGACAGGTTGGTTGGTTTTGGAGCTGGGTACGGGGAGCGAATGCTGGTTGCGAAGCGTTACAGACTGGGGCCTGCTCTCGGGCGGGGCGGTATGGGCGAGGTCTTCCGTGCCACCGATGAACAACTGGGACGTGTGGTCGCGGTCAAGTTGCTGCTGCCGTCCGGTCACGATGCGCGCGGCGCCGAGCGATTCCAGCGTGAGGCGCGAGCCGCCGCGAGGCTGAGCGACCCGCACGTCGTGTCCGTGTACGACTTCGGCCAGCACGGCGACGGCTTCTTCCTGGTGATGGAGCTGGTCGAGGGGCGGACGGTCGCCGCGGAGCTCGCCGAGCACGGACCCCTGCCGAAAGAGCGTGCGATCGACATCATCGAACAGGCCGCCGCGGGCCTGGCCGCCGCGCATCGCGAGGATGTCGTTCATCGGGACGTGAAGCCGGGCAACCTGCTGCTGGCGGGGGACGGGACCGTCAAGGTCGCGGACTTCGGTATCGCCCACGTTCCCGGTGACGGGTCGAGCACGCTGACGGCGACCGGCCAGATCATCGGCAGCACGCACTACCTCGCGCCCGAGCGAGCCAGGGGCGGGCAGGCCGGCAAGCCGTCGGACGTGTACGCGCTGGGCTGTGTGCTCTACCAGCTGGTCACCGGTGAGCCGCCGTTCACGGCCGAACACCCGACAGCGATTCTGTACCAGCACGTCGACACTCCGCCGGCGCCGCCGAGTCTGACCCGCCCCGAACTCAGCGGACCGTTCGAGACCGTTCTGCTCCAGATGCTCGCCAAGGAGGCCGCTGACCGTCCGTCCGCCGCCGACATCGCGGCCGGCGCCTTGCGCGCCGAGCCACTCGCAGCCGACCTCGCTCCCGTCGTGGTCCCCGTTCCTGACACTCCGAGCATCGCGACGAGTCCACTCGAGCCGGTGGAGCCGCCGAACCGGATGAGCAGGAAGACCATGCTGGTCGGAGGGATCGCCGTCCTCGCGACGGCAGGTGCCGTGGCGGCCGGAGTCTTGCTCAACGGCAACGACACGAGATTGCCCCCGAGCACCGAGGTCGGCCCCCGACAGGGCACCACCTCCGCGACGCCAGAGTCGAACCCTGCCGCGACGAGCACCGCATCCACGACCAGCCCCACCCGCTCCGGTACGACGAGCCGCACAAACCCGACCACTCCGTCGCAAAGCGCCTCCCAGCCGGCGACGTCGAGCACCCCGACGGCCGGCACCACCACCACGACGTCTCCGAGCGCGTCCACCCAGCCCAGCACCACTCCCAGCGCTCCCACGCAGGGAACTCCGTCGACGGGAACCTCTCCCTCGAGCACGCCTCCGACCGACACCCCCACGCCGAGCGCCCCGGCGTCAGACACTCCATCGCCAAGCGCGACGGCGCCGGGAGCGGACTAGGCTCCTGCTCGGAGTCAGGAGGAATGGGTGAAGGAGCTCGTCGGTCGCGTCGCCCTCGGGGTGGCCGGCCTGTCATTCGGTCCCCGCGATCGCGCCGCTGATCTGGCAACGATCCGAGCCGGCCTCGCCGCGGGTACGGCGGTCCTCGACACCGCCCGCGCGTACGCCCACGTCGACAAGCCCCTGTACGGCGAGGAGCTGGCCGCGGAAGCCGCCCGCGGTACGAGCGCGATCGTCGGGACCAAAGGTGGTCACTCGCGAACCGGGGCGACGACCTGGGACGCGGATATCAGCGCGCCCCGGATCCGGTCCGACGTCGAGACGAGCCTGCGGGTCTTCGGAGGCGAGCGCCTCGATCTCTACTACCTCCACAGAGTCGATCTGGCCGAGCAGCCTGTGGAGGAGGGCATCGGTGCTCTCGCGTCGCTCCGTGATGAGGGCAAGCTGGCCCGGATCGGTCTGTCGAATGTCGGCGTCGCCGAGCTCGAGAGAGCATCCACGGTCGCTCGCATCGACGCCGTACAGAATCATCACAGCGCCATGGGACGCGAGTCGCTCGAGGTGCTCGCCTGGTGCGAGGCCAACGAGGTGCCGTTCTTTGCCTACTCACCCCTTCGACCTGCGGCCGCCGCACCCCGGCTGACCGCCCTGGCCGATACCCGTGGCGTCTCGCTGCAACGCCTCCAGCTACGCGCCCTGCTGGCCTCGTCACCCGTGTTGTCGGTCATCTCGGGCGCAACTCGACCGCAAACCGTCCTGGACTCGCTCGCCGCAGAGACCGAGCCCTGGGACGAAGCCCTCGAGACCGCGTACGCCGAGGACCTCGCGCTGGTCGCCTCAGCACTGCCGAGCTGACCCGGGGAAACTGTATTTATGGCCCGCATTCCGCCTCTTGTTGACAGAGCAGGGGCGTCCAGGAGGGTTCGATGGGATCTGTGGTGAGGACTTCGGTCGTGGTCGGCGGCGGGATTGTCGGTCTGGCCGTGGCGAGGGCTTTGCAGCGGCTCGATCCCGGGACGCCGGTCGTCGTCCTCGAGAAGGAGGGGTCGGTCGCGGCGCACCAGACCGGTCACAACTCGGGGGTCGTCCACTCGGGGCTGTATTACAAGCCCGGGTCGCTGAAGGCGCGGCTGGCGGTGGCCGGGGGAGCGGCGCTGAAGGAGTACTGCGACGAGAAGGGCATCCCGCTGGAGGTCCCCGGGAAGCTCGTCGTCGCGACCACAGACGCCGAGTTGCCGCAGCTCGACCGGCTGTTCGGCAACGGCCAGCAGAATGGCGTCCCGGTCCGGCGCCTAACCCTCGACGAGGTCGCGGAGCGCGAACCGCACCTGCGCGTCAAAGGTGCCCTGGCCGTCGACTCCACCGGTCGGGTGGACTTCAAGCTTGTCGCCGCGGCCCTGGCCGATGACGTCTGCGCGGCCGGAGGCGAGATCCGGACCGGGGTGACGGTGACGTCGATCGAGAACGCGGGCTCGGTCGTCCGCGTGCGTACGACGGGCGACGTGATCGAAGCGGATCGGGTCGCCGTCTGTGCCGGCCTGCACAGTGACCGGCTCGCGCGGGCTTCCGGCCTCGAGCCCGGCGTCCGCATCCTCCCGTTCCGCGGCGAGTTCAGCGAGATCGTCCCGGAGCGCGCCTCCCTGGTGAGGGGACTGGTGTATCCGGTGCCCGACCCCGATCTGCCGTTCCTCGGCGTCCACCTCACGCGGGGCATCGACGGCATCGTCCACGTCGGGCCGAACGCCGTACCCGCCCTGGCCCGGGAGGGCTATTCCTGGTCGAAGATCGTCGGTCGGGACCTCTGGGAGTCCATGAGGTATCGGGGCACCTGGCGTCTCGCGCGGCGGTACGGGAAGACGGGCGCCAAGGAAGTGATGCGCTCACTCACCGGCCGGGCGCTCGTGCGGGAGGCCCAGCGGATGCTGCCCGAGCTGCGAGTCTCCGACGTACGACGCTCCGGCGCCGGCGTGCGCGCACAGGCCGTCACCCGCGACGGCAAGCTCGTCGACGACTTCCTCTTCCTCCGCGACGGCCGGACCCTGCACGTCCTCAACGCCCCGTCCCCGGCCGCCACCGCCTGCCTGACGATCGCCGACCGCATCGCCGAGGAACTGTCGGCAGACCGAGCGTGATGGTAAGACCGCGCTCGGCCAGGGTGATTGCCGGGCCGAGCGTGGGTCAGGTCAGCTGCGAGCGCCTGCCTCGGCCATGACCTTCTGGGCTTCCGGTGGGAACGCGCCGTCGGTGACCTGCGTGTTGTCGACGACCTGGTTGTTGTAACCGGGGCCTTCGGGGTTGCGGGCGGGGCCGACGTCCCACCAGTTGCCGGTGACCAGGTTGTCCTTGGTGTTGAAGGTGTCCGGGTTGCCGGCGTCGGAGTTGATGTAGACCCAGCGGCTGCTGCCGAGGAAGACGTTGTCGCGCATCACGACGTACCGCGTGCCCTGGTCGATCAGCGCGCCGAACGTGACCTGGCTGTCGTAGACGTAGTTGCGTTCGATCACGGTGCCGGGGCTCGACGACAGCGTGTAGATGCTGCCGCCGTCGTGCATGGCCTGCTTGGTGTCGTGGATGAGGTTGTAGGCGACGTAGTTCTCCCGGAACGTCGTGGGCGTGCGGTAGATCGGCTGGTAGTCGTACAGCCCCGCATTGAGGTAGTACAGGTTGCCGCCGGGGTCGTTGATCCCCCAGCCCCAGCCGATGTCGACGCCGTCGTACGGCAGGTCGGTCAGCGTGTTGTGCGCGATCGTTGCCCGGGTCACGTACGTCGACAGGATGCCGGCGTTGTCGCGATAGTTCTTCGAGACACCGCGGATCGTGTTGTCGGTGATCCGTACGTCGTGATTTACCATCCGCGGGTCACGTGGGTGGTGCGCGTCCGGCTGGATGCCGCCGACAACGATCGCGGACGCGGCGCTGTCCGTGAAGCTGTTGCCTCGGACATCGATCTGGGCGGCGCCGTACCCGACGCGGGAGGCGTGCGCGTTCGGATCCATGCCGAGGCCGAGCCCGACCGACCCGAGCTGCTCGAAGCTGTTGCCGGTGAAGCTCACGTGTTCAGCGGCCGATACCTGCACCGCGGAAGGGATCTGATGCCACTCGTTCCGGGTCTTCTCGAACTCGGGGCAGCCGTTCTGGCAGCTGGTCAGGAAGCCGGCCGGCTTGGCGTAGTCCCCGACGACATGCGCGCCGCTCTGCTGGTCGACGTACCCCTGCGGCCCGCTCGGGAAGTTCCAGGTCGTGTGCGCGAACGTGAGGTTGCTGAAGGCAAGGTTCTGCACGGGGTCGCGGTAGCTGCCGCCGACCTGCACCAGCGATTCCAGCCGGGGCAGGCGTACGTCGGCCGCCGTCATCGCCTGTCCGTCCGCCGGCCGGTAGAAGACCTTGCCCCGCGCGGAGTCGAGGTACCACTGGTTCGGGCCGGAGATCAGCTCGTAGGCGTTGTTCAGGTAGATCGCGCCGCGGGCGTACGGCGACTTGAGCGTGTCGTAGCCGAAGTTGTTGTTGTCCCAGGCCGGCTGCTCCATCACCAGGGTGTTGCCGTCGACCGACCGGACGGGGGAGTAGCGGTCCGTGAACGACCCCAGCTCCTCGATCTCGAGGTCACCGGGGTTGGACAGACCGGCGATGCGGGCGGCCAGCGCGGGATCGTTGACCGTCAGTCCCCGTTGGCTGAAGGCGAGCTGGGTGCGGGTGTTCTTCGACTCCGCCACCAGCAGCTGCGTGCGATCGGCGAGCTTGCCGTCGACGTACAGCTGCCGTGACTGGGTGCCTTCCGGTACGTCGGCGACCCAGATGTTCTTGGCCGGGTCGTGCAGGGTCCAGCCGGTCACCTTCGAACCCCCGGAGAGGACGGCATGCTGCCCGGGGATGCTCTGCCAGGTGACGTTGTGGCCGTTGCGGCCGCCGTCGGCCGGTCCGAAGCGCAGCGGCGCGGCCAGCTCGTAGGTGCCGCCCGACAGCAGCACGCGGACGTCCGACCTGGCGTTCTTCGCGCGGACCAGCGCCTGGGCGGCGCCGATCGTCCGGACGACCTGGTCGGCTCGGAGGTCTTTGGGCTTCTTGCCGTCCGGGGCGACGACGATGACGTCCGTCGATCGTGGTGCGGCGGAGGCGAACGGGGTGGTGGTGGCGAGTACGGCGATGCCGAGCGCGAGGGCACTGGCCCCGGCGGCGGCTCGCATCGTCCGATGGCGGTCCATGCTCACTCCTATGTCATCTGTTGTCTGACAAGTGTGATGAATGAAGCTAGACCTGAGGGGCCGAAGCGTCAACAACTGATCTCAGGCGCCGATATGGCAGGCAAAGGTCAGATGTTTGGCGTGTGTGCCAGGTTCAGGCGGGCGGCGCGGTGGGGCGCCGGCGCTGCCAGGCCGACCGGATGTGGTCGGTCATCGCCTGCGCCGCGCCGGGCGCGTCGCGGTCGAGGATGCGGTCCAGGATGATCCGGTGCTCGCCGTTGGTGACGGTCACGGCCTCGATGCTGGGGTGGCCCTGGTAGCGCAGGCTGGTGCGCGCCTGACTGTGCACGGAGCTGACGATCGAGCGGGCCAGCCGGTTGCCGGAAGCGGCCATGATCCGGTCGTGGAACTCCACATCCGTCTCGATGAAGATCTCCGGCCGGGCGGTGTCGTCCTCGAGCCGGTGGTAGATCGCCTCGAGTTCCGCGCGGTCCTCGTCGGTGGCCAGCAGCGCGGCCTGGCCGGCGAGGTCGGACTCCAACGCGCTGCGGACGCTCACGAGCTCGTCGAGGATGGTCAGGTTCGAGTCGTGCTTGACCGCCGCGGCCAGCACGGCCGAGTCCAGCAGGTTCCAGTGCGAGTCGTCGCGGACCACGGCGCCGATACCCCGGCGGACCTCGACCAAGCCCTTGGCCTCGAGTAACTTGAGCGCCTCCCGGACGGTGATCCGGCTGACCTCGAACTGCTCGACCAGCGCGGCCTCGGGCGGCAGAGCGGCGTACGGCGGAATGTCGCCGGAGACGATCCCGTCCACGATCGAGTCCACCAGCAGATCGGCCAACCGGGCCGGACGTCGCGCGGCCGCGGCCGGGGCGAGTCGCACGGTTGCCTGCGGGCTGTCAGTGGCCACGCTTCCTCCAGGGATCTGCTCGGGCGTCCACTGGATTGTCACCCGAAACCAAGCTGTCAACAAACTCTTGACAACAGACAACAGACAACTAACAATCGACGCCGAGACTACACCCACGAACCCGAAGCAGGAGGGCGTCATGTCGATCGCCTCAGATCCGACCACCCGGGGGATCCGCACGGCGAGGCGAGGCTGGGTCGCCGCGGCGCTCGTGCCGCTGCTGGCCGTCGCCGCGGGTTGCGGTGCGGCCGCTCCGCAGACCAAGGCCGCGGGCGGGACTGCGGAGTCCGGCAAGCTCGTCGTCTGGGACTGGCACTCCGGTGACGCGAATACCAAGGACTACTACGCCAAGGCCAAGTCCGACTTCGAGGCCAAGCACCCGGGCGTGCAGGTCGAGTTCGTCGCCCAGCCGTACGACCAGTACTACACACTGCTCGGCACGGCGATCCAGGCCGGCAAGGGCCCGGACATCTCGATGTTCAACGGCGGCGCCCAGATGCGCGACCGGGTCTCGGCCCTGCTGCCGCTGACCGGCAAGACCGACGACCTGACGAGCCGGCTGACCGGCTGGGACGCGTTCCGCAAGGACGGCACGACGTACGCGGTGCCGATCACGCTGCAGGGCTTCCCCTTCTACTACAACAAGGCCGTCTACACGAAGGCCGGTCTCGACCCCGCGGCGCCGCCGAAGACACTGGCCGAACTGCAGACCGACTGCGCGGCGATCAAGAAGTCGGGCAACGCGTGCTTCAACCTCGGCAACAAGGAAGGCATCGGCATCGAGTTCTTCCTGTCCGGCTTCGCGCCCGGAGTGTTCAGCCCGGCGCAGTACGACGCGTGGCTGGCCGGCAAGCGGGACTGGAAGTCGCCCGAGGTGAAGCAGATCTTCGACCTGTGGAAGAAGTCCAACGACGAGGGCTGGTACAACAAGGGCGTCAACTCGACCGCCATGTTCATGGATCAGTTCACGATGTTCTCCGGCGGCAAGGGCGGCAACGTGATCGGGCTGATCTCGGACACCGCGCACTGGAAGGACCTGAACGAGTTCCTCGGTCCGGACCTGGGCGTCTACCAGGCGCCGGTGCTGAACCCGAAGAATGTCACCACGACGTTCCTGCCGGCCGAGGGCGGCATCGGCTACGGCGTGATGAAGTGGACCAAGAGCCCGGACCTGGCCGTCGACCTGGTGAAGAGCCTGGCCAGTACCGACGCCGAGAAGGTGTTCTTCGAGAAGGCCGGTGCGATCGCGGCGGACAAGTCGATCGACACATCGTCGGTGGACGTGCAGTCGGCGAAGGAGATCGTCTCCTGGCTGCCCGACAGCAAGCCACTGCTGCACACCGCTCTGTCGGCCAAGACCCTCGACCTCATGCATCGGCTGTCCCAGCAGCTGATCAGCGGTGACGTGACCGTCGACGCCGCACTCACGCAGTTGGCCGCGTCCGACAAGTGAGTTCCGGAGGAGAGCGGGTCATGGCACAGGCGATCTCGGCACCACGGCGTACGACGGCCGTCCGCCGATGGCACGTCAGTGAGCACAAGATCGCCGTGCTGGTGCTGGTGACACCGGCTGTGCTGGTGATCGTCGGACTGCGGATCGTTCCGCTGATCCTCGGTGCGCAGTACTCGCTCACCGGGGACGGCGACCGCAACGGGGTGTTCGTCGGTCTGGACAACTACCGCACGCTGGCCGGTGACCCGGTCTTCCGGACCGCGATCAAGAACGTCGGGCTGCTGTTCCTGGCCCTGCCGGTCGCGGTCGCGGTGCCCGGGCTGCTGGCCACCTTCTTGTTCCTGAAGGTGCCCGGGCACCGGTTCTACCGCAGCGTGTACTTCTTCCCGGTGGTGCTGTCGCCGGTCATCATCGGCGCGATCTTCAACATCCTGCTGTCGTTCGACGGGCCGCTGAACCAGTTGCTCGGCAAGGCCGGGATCGCGCCGGTGGACTGGCTGGGCAACTCGCACCTGGCGATCTTCTCGGTGATCGGCGTGCACATCTGGGCGACGTTCGGGATGGCGCTGGTGATCTTCATGGCCGGCTTCTCCACGCTGGACCAGTCCCTGCTCGACGCCGCCCGGTGCGATGGGGCGAACCTGCCCCAGACCGTCCGGCACGTGGTGATCCCCGAGCTGAGCCGGACCATCCAGTTCGTCTTCGTCACCACGATGATCGGCATGCTGACCGGGATGTTCGGCCTGATTTATGTGATGACCGCGGGTGGTCCGGGCGGAGCGACGTACCTGCCGGAGTTCTACATCTGGGTCACCCAGGGACAGCTGAACAGCCCGGCGCTGGCGTCGGCCGCGTCGATGGTGCTGTTCGTGCTGATGCTGCTGGTCGGGTTCGCGCAGCTCCGGCTGATCAAGCGCGCCACCCGGGAGGTGTGAGCGATGCGTGAGCGTGGCGTGGGCCGGTGGGTCATCGCCGTACCGATGTGTGCGTTGGCCCTGGCAACGATCTACCCGATGCTGTTCACGCTGAACGTCGCGATGAAGTCGCGCCGCGAGTACGTGCTCGACCGGTTCTCGCTGGCCGACCACGTCACGGCGGCGAACATCTCCGAGGCGTGGAACTCCTCGGGACTGGCTCGCTACACGTTCAACTCCGTGGTGGTGACCGCGGGTGCGGTCGCGCTGTTGCTGCTGCTCGGCTCGATGGCCGGGTTCGCGTTCAGCCAGCTCACCTTCCGCGGCCGGCGGTCGTTGTTCCTGCTCTGCCTGGGCGCGCTGATGATCCCGTTCCAGGTGATCATGGTGCCGTTCTTCCGGGTGCTCGGGCAGACCGGGCTGCTGGACACGCACCTCGGCCTGATCCTCGCCTACACCGGGCAGTTCCTGCCGTTCACGATCTTCCTGATGACGAGCTTCTACGCGCGCATCCCGGCCGAGGTGATCGAGGCCGCGCGGGTCGACGGCAGTACGACGCTGGGCGTGTACCGCCGGATCATGCTTCCGCTCGGCCGGCCCGCCCTGCTCTCGGTCGGCATCCTGAACGCGTTGTTCTGCTGGAACGACGTGCTGATCTCGCTGCTCGTCATGCAGTCCGAGCAGAACCGCACGCTGATGGTCGGGGTCACCGCCCTGCGCGGTCAGTACTCCGACAACATCCCGCTGTTCGCCGGTGGTGTCCTGGTCGCGGCGCTGCCCGTGATCGCGATCTACCTGTTCTTCCAGCGCCAGATCACCGACGGCGTCACCGCCGGCTCGACCAAGGGGTAGCGCATGCGCATCACGGGATATCGCACCGCCACGACGGTGCACGACTGGGGCAGACCCATCGGTGACGCCAACGGGGCAGTGGACTCCGGCAGGACGTCGGTGCCGGTCGTCATCCTCACCACCGACGTCGGCCTGGAGGGCATCGGGCTCGGGTCGTACGACGGCATCGACATGGTGTTCCCGGCACTCGACGGGCAGGACCCGCGCGCTGTGGTCGCGCTGTACGACCGCATGCTCGCGTGGGTCTTCAAGCGTGGTCACGCCGGGGCGGTGTTCGGTGCGATCGGTGCGCTGGACATGGCGTTGTGGGACCTGAAGGCGAAGGCTGTCGAGCAACCGTTGTGGCGACTGCTCGGCGCGCGCGACCACGTCGTACCGGCGTACGCCTCCGGTCTCGACGGGCCCTTGGCGGACGAGGAGTTGGCGAGGCTGCACAAGCAGTTCGCCGAGCGCGGCCTGCAGGCGGTGAAGGTCAAGGGCGGTCTCGACGTGGCCGCGGACCTGCGGCGGCTCGGCCTGGTCGCGGAGCTCTACCGCGACACCACCGGTCAGACGCCCGCACTGATGCTCGATGCGAACGAGGCCTGGTCGCGCAAGGAAGCGGTCCGGCACATCCGGCGGATCGAGGAGCACGTAGACCTGGCCTGGGTCGAGGAGCCGGTACGGCGCTGGGACGTCGACGGGCTCGCCCTCGTCACGCAGTCGGTGAAGGCGGCCATCGCCACCGGCGAGAACCTCACCGGACTCGAGCAGTTCCGGCCGTTGGTGGCCGCCAATGCCGTGGACATCGTGCAGACCGGCAGCGTCTGGGGCATCACGCACTTTCTCCGGGTGGCGGCGCTGGCGCACGCGTTCGACCTGCCGATCAGCCCGGTCGGGTACAACCTGAACCCGCTGGGTCATGCGGCGGCCGTCGTACCCAACCATCTCTCGATCGAGATCCAGGACCTGGGGGCCCCGCTCGGGATCACCGCGGACCAGGAGGTTGCCGACGGCCACCTTGTGCTGGGGGAGTCGCCCGGGCTCGGCTACACCGTCGACGAGGACGCGATCGCCCGGCTCGGCGACGCCGCCGACTGGGGTGACAACGCCGGTCCGCACGTCCGACCCGATCGAGCCGGGCGCAGGCTGGTCGGCAAGCCTGCGATCCGGCGGGGTGACCAGGTTTGAGCAGCGCCGCGGTGACGGGAGCCGGCGGTTCGCTCGGGCGGGCCACCGCGCTACGCCTTGCGAGCGACGGTTATGCCGTCGCCCTGCTCGATCTTCCCGGGGAGGAGCTGTCCGAGTCCGAGGCTGTGGTCAAGGCAGCCGGCGGGCGAGCCGCCGTACTGCCGATCGATTTGCGCGACTCGACTGCACTCGTCACCGCGATCGATGCGGTCGAGGATCGGCTCGGCCCGCTGCAAGTGCTGGTGAACAACGCGGCCATCTATCCGGCAACGCCGTTCCTCGACATCTCTCTCGACGAGTACGACGATGTCGTCGCCGTGAATCAACGTGCCTACTTCGTCGCCGCCCAGGCGGCCGCGCGGCTGATGAGTGCGCGGCGGTCCGGCTCGATCGTCAATGTCGCCTCGATCACCTGGCACGGCGGCTGGGAGAAGCTGGCCAGCTACGTCAGCACCAAAGGCGCCGCCGTCGCGCTCACCCGGGCGCTCGCCCGTGAGCTCGGCCCGAACGGCATCCGGGTGAACGCCGTCTCGCCGGGCGCGTTCCCGACCAAGGCAGAGACGATCCACGACGACCCCGAGGCCTACACCGCCTTCGTGATCGACCACCAGTCGATCAAACGACGCGGAACCCCGGCCGAGCTCGCCGCGGTCGTGTCATTCCTGGCGGGCGCCGACTCGTCGTTCGTCACCGGGCAAACGATCAACGTCAACGGCGGATGGGTGATGGATTGAGCATGAACGTCTTCGGTGAGGAGTTGTCCGTCGGGGCGCTGCGGGAGCGGACCGGCGATCTCGCGAGTGTTGCCGGTGTTCGTGAGATCGAGTTGAGCAACGGCGTCGAGCGCGGGGTGCGGGCTGTGCAGTTGCGCAGTGCTGCCGGGCTCGAGGTCGAGGTGCTCGTGGATCGTGCGCTTGACCTGGGGTCTGCTCGGTTTCGCGGCGTTCCGTTCGGCTGGCGGTCGGGTAACGGGTTCCGGCATCCCGGTCTGCACGAGAACAACGACGAGGGCGGGTTGTCGTGGCTCCGGGCGCTGGACGGGTTGCTGGTGTCGGGCGGGCTGGACCATACGTTGTTCGGCAACGAGGTCGACGCCGGCCAGTATCGCTATCCACCGAAGCAGACTGTGGCGCACGGTTTGCACGGGCGGCTGACGGCGATCCCCGGTCGGCTGCTGGAGGCGGGTGAGGTCTGGGACGGCGACAGTTGCACGCTGCGGGTTCGGGGCGAGGTCGTCCAGGCGACGTCGTTCGGTGAGCACCTGCGGCTGACCCGCACGGTGGAGGTCGACTTCGACGGACTCGAGATCCGGCTGTCCGACGTGGTGGACAACCTCGGGTTCGAACGGACCCCGCACATGTTCCTGTATCACCTGAACTTCGGGTGGCCGGTCATCGACGCGGGGACGGAGTTCGTCGCGCCGATCGTGGAGACGCCCTGGCGCAGTGACTCGGTGGTCGAGCAGGGTACGTCGTACCGGGTGCTGCCCGACCCGCAACCAGGCTTCGTGGAGCAGGTGTACGAGCACCGCCTGGCGCCGGACGCGGACGGCCGGCACCGGGTCGCGTTGCTTCGCGGCGACGGCACCCTCGGCGTCGAGGTCGCCTGGGACGCGGCGACGATGCCGTGCTTCTTCGAGTGGCAGAACCTGCGCAGCGGTCAGTACGCCGTCGGCCTCGAACCGTCGACCCACCACGTCGCCGGCGACGCCGCCGCCCGCGCGGACGGTTCGATGACCTGGCTCGAACACGGCGAGTCCCGGACCTATCGCACCGCGATCCGTGTCCTCGACGGCGTCGAGGCCACCACATCCGCCCGGGCCGCGATCCGTCGCGTCGCCGGCCAGCCCGACTGAATCCCGAGCGCAGGAAGAGACGATGACCACGCACAACCGCATCCTCGACGGGTACCGCGTCCTCGACTGCTCCATCGCGATGGCCGGGCCGTTCGCCGCCCAGCGGCTCGGCGACCTCGGCGCCGACGTCGTCAAGGTCGAGCCGGTGACCGGCGAGTGGCAACGGCACGCCGCGGCCGGTGGAGCGAAGGGCAACGCGATCAACGTGTCGTTCCTGTCGCTCAACCGGAACAAGCGCTCGCTGGCCGTCGACCTGAAGTCGGCCGAAGGCAAGCAGGTGCTGCTCAGGCTGGTCGAGACCGCCGACGTCTTCCTGCAGAACTACCGTCCAGGTGTCGCCGAACGCCTGGGCGTCGACTACGCGACGCTGTCGGCGATCAACCCGCGACTCGTGTACGTGTCGATGTCCGGGTACGGCGAGGACGGCCCGCACCGCAACCTGCCGGGCCAGGATCTGTTGCTGCAGGCAAAGTCCGGCGCGATGCTCTCGACCGGCCGGCACGGAGAACCACCACAGCCGGCGGGGCAGTACCTGGTCGACGCCGTCACCGCGTCGACGGCGTTCGAGGCGGTGCTCGCAGCGCTCCTGTATCGCGAGCGCACCGGCGAGGGACAGCTCGTGCAGGTGAACATGCTCGACGCGATCACCACGTTGCAGATGCAGGAGCTGTCGGTCTTCACGGCCGGGGGAGTGCCCCAGCAGCGCGGCTCGGAGCCACACGCTCACGTTTACATCAGGTCGCCGTACGGGACGTTCAAGACCGCCGACGGCTTCCTGGCGCTGGCGATGCCGGATCTGCCGACGCTGGGCCGGGTGATCGGCGAGGACACCTTGCTGGCGATGGATTCCGAGGTGCACGGCTGGACGCATCGGGACGAGATCTTCCGCCGTACGGCGGAGCGCCTGCTGGAGCGGACGACCGCCGACTGGCTGGCGGACCTGACCGCGGCCGGGATCTGGTGCGGTCCGGTGTACGACTATCAGCAACTGGTCGACGACCCGCAGATCCGGCACAACGGCACGTTCGTGGAGTACGACCATCCGACCGAGGGACGCGTGAAGACGCCGGGGTTCCCGTACAAGTTCTCGAAGACACCGGCGACGGTCGACCGTGGCGCGCCGCTGGTCGGCGAGCACACCAGCGAGGTGCTCGGTGAGGCCGGCTTCTCCGCCGACGAGATCGCGGCGCTGCTGGACACCGGCGCCGTCGCCGAGACGCGGCTGCCGGATCCGGTGCGCTGATGGCGTCGTACCGCGGTCTGACCTGGGACCATCCGCGCGGCCGGGACGCGCTGGTCGCGGCGAGCGGTGAGCTCGACCTGGTCTGGGACGTGCACCCCTTGAGCGGCTTCGAGTCCACCCCGATCGAGGAACTCGCCGAGCGGTACGACGTGATCGTGCTGGATCATCCACATCTCGGGGATGCTTTGGCCCACCGCTGTCTTCAGCCGGTCGACGAATTCCTTGCTGCTGGCGCGGAATTCGCCGGTCCGAGTCTGGCGTCGTACCGGATGGACGGCCGGCTCTGGGCGTTGCCGCTGGATGCGGCTACTCAGGTCGCTGCGACGCGGGCGGATCTGGTCGAACCGCCGCAGCTGTGGTCGGAGGTGGTCGAGCTGTCGCACCGCGCGCCTGTCGCGTTGTCGCTGGCTGGTCCGCACGCGTTGCTCACCTTCGCCTCGATCTGCGTCGCGCTGGGGGAGGAGCCTGGTGTGGCCGACCGGTTCGTCCCGGCGACCGGTGTCCGAGCGCTCGAGCTGATGACTGACTTGACCGCTCGCGCCCCGCGGCACACCGTGTCGCTCGATCCGATCGGACTGCTGGCCGACATGACGTCCGACGACACCGTGACGCATTGCCCGTTGGTGTACGGGTACGTGAACTACGCCGCCGTGGAACTGGACCGCCGCTTGGCTTTCACCGACGCACCCAGCGAACGGCCGGGATCTCGGCCCGGCTCGACGATCGGTGGTACGGGTCTCGCGGTCAGCGCGCGCTGCGAGGTCGGCCCGGATCTCGCCGAGCATCTTCGCTGGTTGCTGTCGGCAACTGCTCAGGAATCCTTCCTCCCCGGCCATTCCGGGCAGCCGGCGAGGCTGAGCGCCTGGACGGCGCCGGCGGTCAACGCGCCGGTGGGGGACTTCTACCGGGCCACCCTGCGGACTATCACCGCCGCCTGGATCCGGCCGCGGTACGCCGGGTACATCGGCTTCCAGTCGGCGGCGAGCGAAGTGATCCGGGAGGTGCTGTCCGGAGCCGCCTCGATCGGCGCGGGCCTCGATCGGATCGACACCTTGCACAGCTCGAGTCGCCAGGTCGTGGAAAGGATCCCTTCATGATCAGTCCAGCCACCGACGACGTGCTCTTCGAACAGCACGGACACGTCGCGGTCATCACCCTGAACCGGCCGGCCAAGCTCAACGCCGTCACCGGTGAGATGTCCGACGCACTGGTCGCACTGGCACATCATTGCAACCAGGACGACGACATCCGCGTCGTCGTACTGACCGGTGCCGGCGAGCGGGCCTTCAGCGCCGGCTCGGACCTCCGCGAGCTGGACAAGTACGCGACTCCGTGGGCGTTCCGGAACCGCGAGGACTACTGCGACTCGCTCAAGGTCCTGCGCAAGCCGGTGATTGCCGCCGTCAACGGTTACGCACTCGGCGGCGGTCTCGAGACCGCGCTGATCTGCGACATCCGGATCGCCTCGACGAACGCGTCGTTCGCGGCGGCCGAGGTGAAGCTCGGGTGGATCGGCGGCGGTGGGATGTCCGCGCTACTGGCCCGATCGATCGGGCCGAGCAACACGGCCGTGATGCTGATGACCGGCGAGCCGATCGATGCCGAGCGAGCGCTGACCTGGGGTCTGGTGAGCGAGGTGGTGGAGCCCGCCGCGCTGCTGCCTCGTGCGCTCGAGCTGGCGACGACCATCGCCGCCCGCGCTCCGATCGCCGTCGAGACGGCGAAGGCCAACTTGTCCGCGGCGTACAACCTGCCGCTCGATCAGGCGGTCCGGTACGAGCGCGACATCCAGACGGTCTGCTTCGCGACCCAGGACGCGGCCGAGGGCAGGGCCGCCTTCGCCGAGAAGCGCGCACCGAACTTCACCCGGGCGTGAGGTGGTTCAGGGCTGGTCGGACAGGTTGCGGCGGATCCAGTTCTCGATGCCGGCGACGTGGGCCAGGGACAGGGCAGCGGCGATACTCGGCTGCCGGTCGCCGATCGCGAGGGCGATCGCCCGGTGCTCACGCTGGGTCTGTTCGAACGAGTCCTCCTGGGTGACGCCGCGCCAGATCCGGGCCCGATGGGTCCGGCCGGCGACGCTGTCCACGAACGAGCAGAGCACCGCGTTGCCCGCGGCCGCCGCGATGCGGTGGTGGAACTCCAGGTCGTTGGCCACCACCTCGCCGACCGGCGCGTCGGGACCGACGGCCTCGGTCAGGGCGAGCAGCCCGGCCGCCTCGTCGTCACTCATCAGCAAGGCGGCCTTCTCCGCCGCCATCGGCTCCAGCGCGCGGCGCAGCTCGAAGAGGTCGAGGATGCTCGAGTCCTGGTGGAAGTCGATGATGAAGCCCATCGTCTCCAGCAGGACCTCGGGCGTCAGGCTGGTCACATAGGTGCCGTCGCCGCGACGGACGTCGAGGATGCGGAGCATCGAGAGCACGCTCACCGCCTCGCGCAGCGGACTGCGCGAGATGCCGAGCTGCTCGGCGAGGTCGGCCTCGCGCGGCAGCCGGTCGCCGGGCTTCAGGCTGCCGTCGAGGATCATCGCCTTGATCTTCTCGATCGCGACGTCGGTCAGGGCCATGCGACTCCTCTGCTGGCTGTCAGTTCTGCGGACGCAGCCGCAGCGTAGCCATCCCGCCGTCGACGGCGACCGCCGTACCCACGGTGGAACCCGACGACGGACCGGCCAGGTAGGCCACGGCGAGGGCGACCTCGTCGGCGCTGACCAGCCGGCCGTGCGGTTGACGCGCGTCGAGCGCCACCCGTTCGGCCGCGGGATCCGGCGCGGCGTCGAGCAGCCGCTGGACCCAGGGCGTGGCGGCGGTGCCGGGGTTCACGCAGTTGACCCGGATGCCTTCGCGCAGGTGGTCCGCCGCCATCGCCATGGTCAGCGATTGCACGGCTCCCTTCGTGGCCGAGTACAGCGCGCGCTGCGGTATCCCTGTGGTCGCGGCGACGGACGCGACGTTGACGATCGACGCGGCCGGGGACTGCCGCAGGTACGGCAACGCCGCGCGGCTGACCCGCACCGCGCCCATCACATTCACGTCGAAGACCTGATGCCACTGGTCGTCGGAGTTCTCCTCCACCGTGCCTTGCGCGCCGATGCCGGCGTTGTTGACCACGACATCGATCCGCCCGTAGGTGTCGGCGACCTGCTGAATAGCCGCGCGCACACTCTCGTCGTCGGAGACGTCGGCCTTGATTCCGAGTACGCCGTCCGGAGCGCCGGACGGCTCGAGGTCCAGAGCCGCCACCTGCGCACCGCGTTCAGTCAGTTCGCGCGCGACGGCGGCGCCGATACCGGACGCGCCACCCGTGACGACGGCGACCAGGCCTGCGAACTCCTGCCCGGCGCTCATCGGCCGGCTCCGAACGCGACGTACTCCTGCCGCTGGCGACCCAGCCCGTCGATCTCCACCTCGACCACGTCACCGGGCCGTAAGTACGGGAACCGGCCGGACAGCGCGACGCCCTCCGGAGTGCCGGTCATGATCAGGTCGCCCGGGTCCAGCACCATGTACTGACTCAGGTGATGGATCACGTGGGCGACGTCGAAGATCAGGTCGGCCGTATTCGAGTCCTGGCGGGGTTCGCCGTTGACGAAGCTGCGCAGTCCGAGCTTCTGGTGCTCGACCTCGTCGGGAGTCACCAGCCACGGACCGACCGGGCTGAAGCCGGCGGCGATCTTGCCCTTGCTCCATTGGCCGCCGGAGATCTCGAGCTGGAACTCCCGCTCGGACAGGTCGTTGGCCACGACGAAGCCGGCGACATGATCCAGGCTGTCCGCGGGGGAGTCGAGGTACGACGCGCGCTTGCCGATGACGACTCCGAGCTCGACCTCCCAGTCGGTCTTGGTGCTGCCGCGCGGGATCGTCACCGCGTCGTTCGGGCCGGCGAGCGTGTTCGGCGCCTTGAAGAAGATGACCGGACTGGTCGGTGGCTCGGCGCCGGACTCGGCGGCGTGGGCTGCGTAGTTCATGCCGATGCAGACGATCGCGCCCGGCCTGCTGATCGGGGCGCCGATGCGCAGGTCGGCGGCGTCCGCGACGAGGGGGAGTTCGCCGGCCGCCAACGCGGCTGCGACGAGCGCGGGACCGTCCGACTCCCAGAAGTGCGCGTCGATGTCTTCGGTGAGCCCGGCGAGACTGCGTACGCCGTCCTCGCCGACGACGACCGGAACTTCCTGGCCGGCCGGGCCCAGGCGCGCGAACTTCATCGACTACCTCCACAGAGATCTGATCTTTGAGCCGTGATTTGCACCTAATGATGCTGCCTGCCCTACCTTGACACTCGAAACATGTGATGTCTAGTCTCGCCCTCATGGCGGACCCGGAGCGCGAGACGTTCGAGTTGCCCCGCTTCGGACTCGGCTGTGCGCCGCTCGGAAACCTGTTCCGGCAGTGGTCCGACGACGATGCCGACGCGGTCCTCGAGGCCGCGTGGGACGTCGGCGTACGCCATTTCGACACGGCGCCGCACTACGGTCTGGGACTGTCCGAGCAACGACTGGGCCGGTTCCTCGCGACCAAGCCGCGCGGCGAGTACGTCGTCTCCACGAAAGTCGGCAGGTTGCTCCGGGAGAACGCCGGCTGGGACGGTGTGTCACTCGACGACCAGGGCTTCGTCGTACCCGCTCGACTGCAGCGCCGCCTCGACTACTCGGCCGCGGGAGTCCGGGCGAGCGTCGAGGAGTCGCTCACCCGGCTCGGTCTGGACCGGGTCGACATCCTCTATGTCCACGACCCCGAACTGTCCGGCGTGCCTGGTGCGACCGAGGAGGCGTTGACCGCGCTGTCGACGCTGCGGGACGAGGGTACGGTCGCGGCCGTCGGCACCGGGTCTCTCGGTGTCGACGCCTTGCTGGCGACAGCGCGGACCGGGCTGGCCGACGTACTGATGGTCGCGAACCGCTACACGCTGCTCGATCAGAGCGTCGTACCAGCTGTGCTCGAGGCCTGCGACGAACACGGCACGCGGATCGTCGCGGCCGCAGTCTTCAACAGTGGGCTGCTTGCGTCCACGCCCAGCCGGGCCGCGCGGTACGACTACGGCGACGTGCCGGACGACGTACTGGTCCGGGCGCTCGCGATCGACGCGGTCTGCGCCGAGCACGGTGTCGAACTCCCGGCCGCCGCGCTCCACTACCCACTGCTCGACCCGCGCGTCACCTCCGTCGTCGTCGGAGCCGCCGAACCCGAGCAGGTCCGTCAGAACGTCGCGCGCCTCAACGCGCCCGTCCCGGCAGAGCTCTGGCAAGACCTGCAGGACCGGGGTCTCGTACCCCGGCCGCTGATCGCCGGCCACCGGCCTGGGGTACGGTCGTCTTCCGGTTCGTTCGCTATCCCCAGGAGTGCACGTGGCTGGTGAAATCCGACTGATCGTTCAAGGCGACGACTTCGGCATGGTGCATGCCGTCAACGCCGGCACCCTGCAGGCGTTCCAGGAAGGGATCCTGACGCAGGCCTCCACGATGGCCGCGTGTCCGTGGTTCACCGAGGCCGCGGCGCTGGCCCGTGAGTCCGGGATTCCGCTCGGCGTCCATCAGACCCTGACGTGTGAGTGGGACCATCTGCGGTGGCGGCCGCTGACCGATGGACCGTCGCTCGTGGGTGCGGATGGCACGTTCCTCCGGACGGTGGCCGAGGCCAAGGCTGCGATCACCCGTGCCGACGCCGTCCGCGAGTTGTCCGCTCAGGTGGCGAAGTTCGCCGCAGAGGGGCTCACCATCGACTACCTCGACGTCCACATGGGCCAGTCCGCGCCGGAGGCGTACGACGTGGTCTCGGCCGCGGCAGGCAAGCCGTTCATCTACGGTCCGGTGGAGTCGCGACGATTCGCCTCGATCGAGACGCTGAGCGACCGCGATGCGGCAGTCAAGAAGACCTGGGTGCTCGAGCACATCGCCGGCCTGACGCCGGGCGTGCACCTGCTGGTCACCCACTGCGCCCTCGCCGAACCTGAACTCGGTGCGCTGCACGCGCCCGGCAGCGACACCTACCGCTGGGCCGAGGAGTACCGGCTCTCGGATCAGGCCATCGTGACGGATCCCGAGATCCGCAAGGCGATCGAGGAGCGCGGCATCGAACTGGTGTCGATGCGCAACGCGTTCTCCGACTGACGCCGGATGGGCCGGTCCTGCCCAACTCGAATTCACGAGTTGGGCAGGACCGGCCCATGGGGTCAGCCGTTGAGCGTGTCGTCCGTCGGCGCCCAACGGAAGTACTGCGGGTCCGAGAACGTCAGCGGGACCTTGCCCAGGCTCTTGATCACGGTGCTACTGCCGTTGGTGTGGCCAACGACGTACAGGTAACCCGACTGCGTCTCCCGATCGATGCCGAGCAGCAGCGTCCCGTTCGCGCCGCACTTGGTCGCGATGAGTTGCTCGAACCCCTGCCAGGGCGTGCCGCGGACCGTCGCCGCTTTCGGCACGCTCAGGTAACCGGTCGGCCAGGTGACCGTGATCAGCGTGCCGGCCCGGGTGTTGGCGAGGAACGTCTCGGCCGTCGGCGTACGGCTGATCAGCGCCATCGGCTTCACGGTGCTGAGCCCACCCACGCCGCCGGTCTTGCGCCAGCCGTTGCCCTCGGCAATCCAACGGTGCAGGGTACCGTCGGTCTGCTGGCCGTAGAGGAAGGTCCGGTCGGAGTCGGCGGGACCCGACTGACGGTGCACGGACTCCTCGATCCAGCGGAAGTTGCCCCAGCCGCCGCCGACGCGGAGGTTGTTGTGCGGGTAGTGCGGGTCGATCTGGACCTGGCCGTCGACGACGTACGAACTCGAGTACAGCGCGCCGCCCATCACGGTCAGCCCGGAGCGAGTCTCCCCGTTCCCCCGCGGCCAGCCGACGAACGTGCTGGTGTGCTGGACCTGGTTCGGCTGGAACACCCCGGCCGTCCCGCGCACCCCGCCGATGGTGATCGGCGCTGTCGCGTTGATCATCCGGCTGGTGTGTGCCCCGGTCGCGGTCACCGAGCCGAGCCGCAGCGCGCAGGCCGCGGTCGTCGTGGACGTTCCGGCCTGGGCGGGCGCGACTGCCGCGGCCCTCGGTGCTCAGTCGCGCCAGCCGATGAGGTCGACGGACTTGCCGGTGTCGACCCGGAAACCGAGCTTGATCAGGAGCTCCTGGCCGGCGGCCAGGTCGACCTTCCAGGTGACGACGCCGAGCTCGGTGGTCTCGGCCGGCTCGGGTTCGGCGGTGATCGGCTTGACGGTGATCTCGTGGTCGCGCGACACCGGCAACTGGTCGAGGACCGTCACCCGGGCCTTGCGCGGGGTGTGGTTCTCGATCCGGGTCTCGTACTCGACCTCACGCCGGCGAGTCGATCCGAGCGTGGCCTTGCTCGCGTTCCGGCGGACGAGCTTGCGCTCGACGCGGATCCGGTCGTCCAGGCCGAGAGCGAGTTCGACGTCCTCGCCGGGAGCCCAGATCGGGAGCGCGGCCGAGCCGACGAAGTCCGACTCGTGGAAGACGGCGGCCCTCCCGACGGGCAACGTGTGTGTGGACGAGTTCACGACCGTGGCGCGCAGATGGACGTCGGTCGACCGGACCGGCGCGGTGATGTAGTCCAGCTCCGCGTCGAGGTCGATCGAGGCGATCGTCGCGCGGTGCGAGGCGCCGTCCGCGGGCACGGCGACCGGCCGGGGCGGCGTGTAGGTCGCTGCCGTGACGCCCTGCTCGACGGTCGCGGCAGCCTGCTGCTCGACGAAGGCGGGTGCCGCGGCTGATTGGAGGCTCTCCCGCGCGGCGTTGGACGCCCGCCTGGAATCGAGACTCAGCGGGCGGCCGGCCGGCACCGGCGGGTGGAAGCGGTCGAGGTACCACGGGTCGAGCTCGGGGACCTTCGCGGTCGCCATGGGACGGGCCGTGGACAGCGTGAGGTCGCACTCGGGCCAGTCCTCGCCGGTGCCCTGGCTGACCAGGCCGTACCAGCTCAACGTCAGGCGTTCGCCGCTCAGGCGCACGTCGTACGAGCTCGTCCAGCCGGCGGCGGGGACGACGTACGAGAGGTCGATCTCCACCTCCGCCTCGCTCTCCAGGGCCAACGTGACGGCGACCGAAAGGCGGTCGGGCGTGCGCTGCTTCGCGATCGCGGCGAGCCGACGGTCGGCGGCGGCGAGGCGGTCGTCGGCATCATGCCGCAGCTTGGCGAGCTCTCGCCGCTTCGACCGTACGGCGGACAGCCGGGCGGCGAGCGACTCGGTGAACCCGCTCAGCTCGGTGGCGGTCTCACCGGAGGCCAGCGATCGCGCGAAGCTGCCGCCGGCCCGACGAGCGAGCTGGGTCAGGAACGCGTCGAGCTGGCCCTGGACATCGTCGTCGTCGGCGAGCTCCGCGACCTCGGCCTGGGCCTCGCGATGCTGCCGCTCCAGCTCGGCCACGGTCTCGTCCGGCGCCTGCGGATGGTGCCGCATCGCCAGGTCCACCCCGACCACGGTGGCCGGTCCGCGGCCTGCCACCCGGATCGAGTCCTTCTCCAGGATGAGCGGCAGCGGCTCGACGGACACCGTTTGGTCGCCGCCCGGCAGGATGACCTTGCCGCGCCGCGTGATCCGGGCCCGGTCCGGATACACGGCGACGGCGACGATCGGAGCGTCCACCAAGAGTTCGGTCATGCCCCGACAGTAGCCCGCGCCTTCGGCCAGGCGACGTCGTCGATCGCGAGCCATGGTGCGGCGGCAATCGCGGCGGGCGTCGCCCCGGCGAACGCGAAGACCTCGCGATGGAGGTGCGACTGATCGACGTACCCGCTCTCGGCGGCGACGCCGGCCGCGGCGTGACCCGCCGCCAGGAGGTGGGCGGCGTGGTCGAACCGCACCAGCTGAGCGGCTCGCTTGGGGGAGATGCCGAGCTGGGACCGGAACCGGGACCACAGTCGCTGACGGCTCCAGCCGATCTCGCTCGCCAGGCCGTCGATGCGGGCCTGCCCGCGACTGGTGAATGTCCGGCGCCAGGTGTGGGCGACCTCCGCATCCACGGATCTGCGGGCGTCCAGACGTCGGCCGAGCACATCCGTGACGATGGTGAACCGGTCGTCCCACGACGCTGCTGCGCGCAGTCTCTCCTCGAACCGCCCGGCGTCGCGACCCCACACCTCCGCGAGGGACGCAACCGTCCCGGTCAGGACGGTCGATGCGCCGAAGACCGCGGCCGCCGCGACCGGCGACAGCCGGACCTGGAGACATTCGCCCACCCTGCCGCCGGCCCGAAGGGCGCCCGGCAGGAGCCCGACGAAGACGCTGCCCTTCTCTCGCCGGCCGTGCACGTCGTAGACGAGACCTTCGCCCTCGCCCAGATCGATGATCAGGCTGACCGCTGGGTGCGCGACCATGGCCATGTCCACGAACGCCCGGCCCCGGTGACCGAACCCGGCCATGCTGACGCCGGGCAGCCGGCCCGGACAGCTCGGGACGGCGATGTCCACCAGGGTCCAGTCAGGTGGTGTCCCGGTCGATGGCATATGACGATGCTAGGCCTGAAGGTCAGCGGTCTGCGGCGACGAAGTCGAGCAGCAGTTCGCTCGTCGCCTCGGGAGCTTCGAGCATGGGGATGTGCCCGATCCCTGGCAGCAACTCGACCCGCGTGTCCGGTACGGCGTCATAGTCGTGCGCCGACGACGGATCCCAGCGGGGGTCGGCAGTACCGAACGCCACCAGCACCGGTACGTCGAGGTCGGCCAGCCGGTCGGGGACACTTCGTGCGGCGATGTATTCGCCGTTGCAGCGCAGCACCGCCGCGAACGTGCTGTACGTGAGTCCCCGGAGCTCCGTGACGAGATCGTTCGGGATGTCCACCGGGCGGGCGCACGTCACGTTGATCCCCCTGCGGATCATCTTGTCGGAGCGCAGCGCCCAGACGAGACGGCCGACGGGCGGCCAGGACAGGGCCCGCAGGACGGCCGGCTGGGGTAGGAGTGCATCGGGTCTCGGGCCTGTGCTGAGCAGTGCGATCGCCTTCACCAGATCGGGGCGTTGTTCGGTGAGTGAGGTCGCCACGTAGCCACCGCTCGAATGTCCCACCACGGTGACCGGACCGAGGCCGAGGGCATCGATCACCTTCCCGACCCGGGCCGCCTGCTCCGGCACGTCGTACGACGCAGCGGGTTGGGAGTGGCCCATTCCCGGAAGGTCGACCCGGACGACGTGACGGTGGCCGGCAAGTGCCGGGACCACTGGCGCCCAGCTGGCCCCGGACGCCCCTGAACCGTGGATCAGCAGCAGTGGAGGCGCCTGACGCGGGCCGTCGTGGACCACATGCATCCCGTCCGAGTACTCCCTCATGCACGACACGATGCCATGGCTGCCGACGGTCGGTCTTGTACGAATGTCAGTTCTCGAGTGCCGTCCCAGCCAACCGCAACGCGGTCAGCGCAACATTTGGCGATTTGGGTGCATCGTGGGAGTTGTGGGGGATTTGCGGTAGGGGGTGGTGGTTCTTGGTGAGAGAGCTTCGGCAGTCACGTTCGACCTGAGCTGCAGGTCGGACCTTCGTTAGCGGCGAGCGGACCGGACCCGCGGGAGCCCGCGTGCTCGCCGACGGCAGGACGCATCTGGCAGGCACTGCCTGAGCCCTGTCCCGTCATGCAGTTCGGCTCTGGTGCGCTCGCGACCCGAGCATCGACAGCGTCGCCGCGGTCCGGCGACGGTGGGGGAAGGACAAGTCATGCGATTCATGACCACGGCCGGTGCGGCCGTCGGGATCGCCGCTCTGGTACTGGGGGCGGGAACGGCAACAGGAACAACTCGAACGCCAGCGGCCACGCCGGGCATCACGATCGTGCCCGCGCCGCCGGGGCCGGACGAGGCGGAGTTCGTGCCGGGGCAGAGCAACGTCGTACCCCCGGCCGCGCCGCCGGCCACGGACATCGGAACGGGCAAGGTGCAGTCGCTGGCGGCGCCGTTCTATGCGTGCCCGGGCTTCAGCGGGATCGACGCCACGAACCCGCTGGCGAACCTGTACAAGGACCAGTTCGCGTGGGGGCCGTACGCGCCGACCAAGGTGGGCAACGGCGGCGGGAACATCAACTGGCTGGCGAATCCTTACAAGAACGCCAGTTGGTACATGTGGTTCCACTCGCTGCGCTGGCTCGGCAAGGGCATCATCGCGGCGGGCCAGGGCGACCTGACCGCGCTCACGCGCGTCAACACGATCGCCTACGACTGGTATCGCGACAACCCGTACTCGTGGAAGGGCAACGTCGGTGCGTGGGAATCCACGATGCACCGGACGAACGTGCTGATCTGCCTGCGGCAGGCCATCCTGTCCGGTCTGAAGGTCACCACGTTGCCGACCAGGTATACCTGGGTCAACGCGGCACTGCTGAGTCACGCGAGATTCCTGACGAACTACTGGAGCGGTGCCTGGAACCACGGCACCGACGAGAGCATCGCGCTCTTCGGCGTCGGTTGCACCTTGGGCCGGGCCGACTACAAGAACCTCGCCCAGCAACGGCTGGGAGTCGGCATCACCACGTCGATCGACGCGCAGGGGTCGACGAACGAACAGTCGACCGGGTACGCCGCGTTCAACTACTCGCTCTGGGGCCGCGCGATGGCCGTGCTGACGAACTGTGGCGTCAGTCCCGGTACGACGATCGCGACCAGGCGGGCGCTTTTGGCCAAGTGGCTGACCCTGGCCACCAACTCGCTCGGCAAGTTGCACCAACTCGGTGACACCGAGGTCCAGGCGACGTACCCGTGGCCGGGAACGCCGATGGAGTACGCCGGCTCACTGGGGACGAAGGGTACGGCGCCACTGTGGCGGGTCGGAATCTACTCGAACGGCTACGTCTTCGGCCGGACCGGCTGGGGGACCGCTGCCGCCAGGGGGTTCGCGGGCGAGTCGACGTACAGCATCAGGTTCGGTCCGGGGCGGGCGTTCCACGGGCACTTCGACCACACCAGCATCACCTACACGGCCCGTGGGCGGGACATCGTCATCGACGGCGGGTACGCGGCCTACAACGCCGGCGCGTACCGAACCTGGGCGGTGAGCCCCGCGGCTCACAGCGTGATGACGACGCCGCTGTCGACGTATACGAACCCGGTCACGAGACTGACCGCGTCGTCGGTGAAGGCGAACGCCGAGTCCTATCAGTTCGTCGACGCACCGGGGAGCGGGATCAGCCGCGTCCGCTCGGTGCTGGTGCTGAAGGACCCGGACTTGATGGTCACCTGGGACCGCGCGTCGGCGAAGACGTCGCAGGCGTTCCAGACGCTGTGGCATCTGCCGCCGGATCAGAAGGCGACCGTGGTCTCGCGGACCACCGCGGTGGCGATGGCACCGGGTGACAAGACCAGGACGGTCCTGTTCCAGATCCCGTTCAAGCAGGCGCTCCCCGCGGGCGCGACCTTGGTCAAGCAGGCCCAGACGAACCCGATCCAGGGCTGGTCCTACCCGAGCAGCTACGTCCGCAAGTCCGCCCCGACCCTGCTCCTGGCGCGCTCCGGCAAGACGGCGTCCATCCTGTCGTTCGTCGTACCCGTCCGCGCTTCCGGCTCGGTCACGTACACCACCCGGCAGTCCGGCACCACCTTCGTCATCAACCTCAACGTCGGCGGCCAACGCGCCACCATCGGCATCTCCGGCGGCGGCTCCCTCTACCGAGCCGGCTGACCCGCAAGGCCGGTGTCGATGGCACGGCCCATCGACACCGGCGACGGGGGGGACGGTCAGCCCTCGGGCCTCGAGGCGCGTGTGGCGGCGGAGGCGATGTTGCGTTGCATGCCGCCGAAGACGAGGCCGTGGAAGGGTTTGATCGCCCACCAGTACAGGTGGCCGGGCAGGCCGTGTGGATGGAACAGCGCGCGCTGACGGAAGACGGTGTTACCCGCCCCGTCGCGGTCGACGACGAGTTCGAGCCAGGCCAGGCCGGGCAGCCGCATCTCGGCGCGCAGACGGAGGAGCTTATGGTCCTCGATCTCTTCGACGCGCCACCAGTCGAGCGGATCCCCCACCGACAGGTCACGTGGATTGCGCCGGCCGCGGCGCAGCCCCGGACCACCGAACAGCCGGTCCAGCACGCCGCGCGCCGCCCAACCGAGGCGCCACGAGTACCAGCCGTTGCCGCCGCCGATGCCCTCGATCACCCTCCACAGCCGATCGGGGCTCGCGGGTACGACGCTCTCGCGTTCGTCGACGTACAAGGAACCGCCCGACCAGTCCGGGTCACTCGGCAGCGGATCGCTCGGTGCGCCGGGCGTTGAGGCGGATGCCCAGGTGGTTGTCACGTCCAGGTCGCGGACCCGCGTGAGCGCGAGTTCCACCGCCCGATCGAAGCCGATCAGTCCGGACTCCGGATCGGGGACGTACTTGGCGATGTCGTGCTCCTTGCAGACGACCTCGTGGACCAGGCTGTCGACGAGCGGTCTGGCGATGCTGCTCGGCACGGGCGTGACCAGGCCGACCCAGTGACTCGACAGCGACGGCGTGAGCAGCGGCAGCAGGACGATACGCCGTTGGTTGAGGTGGGCAACCTTCGCGTAGCGCTGCATCATGTCGCGATAGGTGAGGACATCGGGCCCGCCGACGTCGAACCCGCGGCTGACGTCGGCCGGCATCGATGCGCTGCCGACCAGATAGTGCAGGACGTCACGCACGGCGATCGGCTGGATCCGCGTGCTGAGCCAACGCGGGGTGACCATCACCGGCAGGCGGTCGGTCAGGTGCCGCAGCATCTCGAACGATGCCGAGCCGGAACCGAGAATCACGGCCGCGCGCAGCACGGTGACCGGTACCCCGGAGGCCAGCAGGATCTCGCCGACCTCGCGCCGGGAATCCAGGTGCGGCGAGAGTTCCTCGCCTTCGGGGTAGAGGCCGCCGAGGTAGACGATCCGGGGTACGCCGGCCTCCCTGGCCGCCGTCCCGAACGTCAAGGCGTTGTGGCGGTCGCGCGCCGCGAACCGACGGCCCGTACCGAGGGAGTGGATCAAGTAGTACGCGACGTCAACGCCGTCCATGGCCGCCCCGAGTTGCCGCGCGTCCCCGGCATCCGCCTCGACGATCTCGACCTCGTCGTACCAGGGCCGATCCCGGAGGCGGCGCGGGTTGCGCGCCATCGCGCGGACCCGGAACCCGGCCTCCAGCAACTCCGGCACGAGCCGGCCACCGATATACCCCGTGACTCCGGTGACAAGCGCGAGACGTTGATCCATGTCTCCCGGTGCCCGGAGTGCACCGATTGATGCGCAATGTCTCCGCCTGCCTGCGAAGGGTGAGTTCTGGTCGCGGTGCGCGTTCGGGTGGTTGCTGTGGGCATCTGATCCTCGGCCGGCGTGGGATTTGGTGGTCGCATGTGCCGCGGTCTCGTCGTACATTCGTGTGCGTACCGGCTGCGGGGGAACTGGGGAGTGGAACGCAGGTGCCGAGGGGAGGTACGACGTTGCTGAATCAACAACACCGGGAGACATGGTCGGCGCTGCCGGACGGATCGATCCCGTTCTACGGCAGTTATCCGCTACCGGGGATGCCCGGCGGCGATCCACCGCTGGCGCCCTTCGGCTGGGGCCCCGAGCTCGACGACGACCGGGAGTACTCTCTCGGCCACGGCGAGCCGCCGCGCCGGGGCCTGCTCATCGGCCTACTCGTCATCTGCAGCCTGGTCATCGCAGGCATGGCGACCGTCCTGGCAACGCGGCGAGGCGATTCGCCCCCCGCGCCGCCCACGGCTGCAGCCCAGCTATCTGTTGCTCACAGCAACTACCATCCGCCGGCGCTCCGCGGGTGAGCTACCAGCTGCCCCGGTGGTCGGGGACCAGGAAGGTGAGCGGGATCATCAGCAGCAGGATCGCGGCGAAGACGACGAAGCTGTAGGCCTGGGCGGTACCGCTGTTCGCGGAATGGGTGAGGATCGTCGTGGTGATCGAGACGGCCACGATCCCGCCCGACTGACGGAACATCCCGCGCAGTCCGGCGATCGCCGAGATCTGGTCCGGAGCCAGTTGCAGGCTGGCGTTGTTCGAAGCCGGGATCGAGAGGCCCATCCCGATGCCGGTGATCCCCGCGGCCATCGCCAGCCACGCGTACGGCGTGAGTCCGTGCGGAGGCAGCGACATCACGGTCATCCCGGCCGCGACCAGCACGAAGCCGCCGATCATCGGGGCCCGATAGCCGGTACGGCGGAGAGCGAACACGGCCAGACCGGCGACGCAGATCATCCCGACCGCCCGTGCGGTCAGCAACGTCCCGGCCTGGAGTGGCTGGATGCCGTAGCGGGACTCGGCGTACAGCGGGACGAGTGCGCCGAAACCCAGCATGGCCGCGCCGAAGAGGAAGTTGATCGTGTTCATCGCCCCGAAGCCGCGGCCGCGCAGCAGGCTGATCGGGATGAACGGCGCCGCGTGCCGGTTGGCGTGCCGGACGAACAGGACGCCGAGCGTGAGCGCGAGCGCCATCGACGCGATGAACAGTGGATCGGTCGGCTCCGCGCCGCTGCCGCCGAGCGAACTGATCCCGAACATGCCGAAGAGCAGCGTCAACGCCAGCAGTGCGGCGCCGGCGCCGTCGACCCGGGCGGCGGCCTTCGGGGTGCTGCTCGGGATGAACCGCAGGCCGAGCAGGATCAGCAGCAGACCGATCGGGATGTTCACGACGAAGATCTCGCGCCAGGACCAGTAGGTGACGATGATGCCGCCGATGATCGGGCCGATGATGCCGCCGATCGGGAAGATCGAGGTGAACATGCCGATCGCCCGGTCCCGGTCGCGACCGAACTGTTCGGCGACGATGCCGGTGGCGGTCGGCATGAACGCGCCGCCGCCCATCGCCTGGAGAGCGCGGAACACCACCAGCAGGTAGATGTTGTCGGCCAGGCTGCAGGCCAGTGAGGCGATGGTGAACAGCGCCGCGGCGCCGAGGAAGACCTTCTTGCGCCCGAACTGGTCCCCGAGCCGGCCGGCCAGCGGCATGACGATGATCTGGCCGAGCGCGTAGATCGTGATCGTCCAGCCGCTCCAGGTCAGCGGAGCGTTCAGGTCGCCGCGGATGGCATTGAGCGCGGTCGCCACTATGGTCTGATCGATCGAGGCCATCAGCAGAGCGATCGCGACGATGCCGAAGACGAGGCGCCGGTGGGCCAGTGGCTCGTCCGCGGCCGGCTCGGCGATCAGTGCGGGTGTTCTCGACGGTTCCATCGATGAACAAGACTACATTGCTTGCTGGCAGGCAATAAAGGGGTGACATGACTGACACCGAGACGTTGAGCAAGCTCCGTGGGGTGATCTCCAAGCTGGCGCGGGAGCTCAACGCCACGGCGACCGACGAGGGCCTGACACCGACCCAGGCCTCCGTGCTCGGCCTGATCACGTTCCGCGGCCCGCTCGGCCTGACCGAGTTGGCGCAGCTCGAAGGCCTCAACCCCACCATGCTGTCCCGGGTGGTCGGCAGACTCACCGAGCTCGGCCTCATCCAGCGCGACCCGAACCCCGACGACCTCCGCGCCGTCCGGGTCGAGGCGACCGACGCGGGCCGTCAGCTGCACGAGCGCGTCAAACTCCTCCGCACACAAGCGATCGGCGCCTGCCTCGACCAGCTCCCCGAGCAGTCCGCCCAAACCATCATCAACGCCCTCCCAGCCCTCGAAGAACTAGCCCAAACCCTCCGCACCAGCCGCTGACCCACGGACGTCCGCACCGCCTGGAGGACTCCGGTTGGGGGTCCGGGTTCGGCGTACGGTGGGGGGATGATTGCGCGGATGTGGCGGGGGTGGGTGCCGACTGAGAAGGCGGCTGAGTACGTCGAGATCGTGGAGCGGACCGGGATGGCGGGGTATCGGAGTACGCCGGGGAACGAGGGGGCTCAGCTGCTCAGCCGCGATCTCGGTGACGGACGGACCGAGATCGTCACGCTGAGCTGGTGGAGCGACCTCGATCAGATCCGGGCCTTCGCCGGTGACGACATCGACCATGCCAAGTACTACCCGGAAGACGATGCGTACCTGCTCGACCGGGAGGCCACGGTGTCGCACTTCGAGGTTGCGCCCCCATCGTCACCATGAGGCCGCCGTGGCCGAGAAGTTTTGCCTTCCTTTGGTGTTGCCTTCGCTAGCTTCGAGGCATGCCTCTGGATCGGCGGACTGTCCTGCGTTCGAGTCTTCTGGCCATGGGTGGCGCCGCGGCCGCCGGCTGCACGCCTCACGCGCAGGCTCCGGCCAGCACTCCAAGCCCGTCCAGTACGCCGTCGGAGACACCAGCCCAGCCGAGTCAGCCGGCCAGGCCACAGCCGACTGCTGCGGTCGAGGTGGGTCATGGACCGCGTGCGGTGCGCAAGGTGGCGTTGACGTTCCACGGCAACGGCGACCCGGCTCTCGCCGAGCGGCTGCTCGCACTGGTCGAAGGCCACGCCGTCCGGATCAGCGTGCTCGCTGTCGGCACCTGGCTGGTGAGCCACCCCGACATGGCCACACGGATCCTGCACGGTCGGCACGACCTGGGCAACCACACCATGCATCACAGGCCGATGCGCACACTCGGCTCAGCCGACGCGCATCGCGAGGTCGGCGACTGCGCGGCAGTGCTTCGCCATACGGCGAACTCGGAGGGCCGCTGGTTCCGCGCGTCGGGGACGCAGCGCACGACACCACTGATCCGATCGGCGGCGGCCGCGGCCGGCTACGACACCTGCGTCTCGTACGACGTCGACGGGTTGGACTGGCGGGACCCACCGGCGGACACGGTCGTCCGTGCGGTCCTCGACGGAGTCCAGCCGGGCTCGATCGTCAGTCTGCACCTCGGCCATCAGGTCACCATCGCGGCGCTGCCCCGAATCCTGGCCGGACTGTCCAGCAAGCGACTCCAGCCGGTCACCCTGACCGAGCTCCTGGCATGAAACCCCTCCGGCTCGCTCTGCTGGGAGGGCTGCTGATCGCGACCGCGTGCACCGGAAATCCCAGCGCCACCACCACCAGTGGTCCGACGTCGATCGTCACGCAGGTTCCTACGACAGGCCCCGCAAGGACGGCCACCCCGCAACTCCTGCCGGGGATGCCACCGCCGCTGTCGCCCACCGATGTCTGGGCCGCCGACCGCCCCGGCCGGTTCGCCGCCTCGGTACGCGGGATCCCGGTGCGGATCTATGTCCCGAACAGTGGCAGCAACACGGTCACCGAGATCGATCCGCGGACCTACCGGGTGATCCGGACGTTCCCGACCGCCCGGCAGCCGCAGCACGTCGTACCGTCGTGGGACCTGCGCGTCCTGTGGGTGAACAACGACCTCGGCAACAGCCTGACCCCGATCAACCCGGTCACGGGACTGCCCGGCCGCTCGGTGGCGGTCCACGATCCCTACAACCTCTACTTCACGCCGGACGGGAAACACGCGGTGGTGATGGCCTCGGCCGACCGGCGGCTGGTGTTTCTCGATCCACACACGATGGCCGCGCAGAGGTCGGTTCCGGTGCCTTGTGCCGGGGTGAACCATGCCGACTTCGCCGCCGACGGCCGGACCTTCGTGGTGTCGTGCGAGTTCTCCGGACAGCTCCTGCTGGTCGACACCGCGGCCGAGAAGATCCTGCAGGTGCTCCGGCTGCCGCAACGACGCAGGATGCCGGCTCCGATGCCGCAGGACGTGAAGCTCGCACCTGACGGGCGGGTCTACTACGTCGCGGACATGATGAGCAACGGCGTCTGGCTGGTGACTCCCCAGCCATTCGCAGTCCGCGCCTTCGTGCCGACCGGCAAGGGCGCACACGGTCTCTACGTGACCCGCGACTCGCGGCGGCTCATCGTCACCAACCGCGAGGAAGGCTCGATCTCCTTGCTCGACTTCGCCACCCGCCGAGTGGTCGCGACGTGGCGCATTCCGGGTGGCGGCAGCCCGGACATGGGTGGGGTCTCGCCGGACGGGGCCGTGTTGTGGGTCTCGGGCCGCTACAACGCCGTCGTGTACGCGATCCGGCTCCGTGACGGCCGGCTGCTCGCCCGGATCAAGGTGGGCAGTGGACCGCACGGACTCGCCGTCTTCCCGCAGCCCGGCAGGTACTCGCTCGGTCACACCGGCGTCTTCCGCTGACAGCAACCGAGCGGCACCTGGCCGGATCAGCCCATTGTCTTCACGAGCGCCTGGATCGCCTTCTTCTCGGCCGCCGGGTCCTTGCTGTCCCGGACCGAGGTGAAGAGCGCGTCGTTCTGGCTGTCGATGAAGTCCCAGGCCTTCCCGTCGAGCGGCTTGAGCCTGGTCTCGTCGTCGTCCCAAGCCTTCTCGTAGGCGTCGACGGCGTTGTTGAGGCCGGCCTGGTCGCCCTTGGCGAGGTCGGCGTCCATGCCACGGACCAGGGTGCGGAACCCGGCTACGTCAGCGGCGGGGAAATGCGAGGTCGCCTGCTGGGAGGTCAGGTGGACGTTCGCCTCCGCCGGGTTCGGGCCTTCGCCCTCGGCCGCCGCGTTCGCGTGCGGCTGTGCGGACGCCCAGTTCAGCAGGATGCCGGCCGCGATCGTGGCAGCTGTCATGACGCCGACGAGCGGCCACTCGCGGCGCGGCTGGTGGTACTTCGCCCCGCGTTCGCGGTGCTGGTGGCCCTCGATGACATCGGTCTTGGTGAGGGTCAGGTAGACGACCGTCGCCAGAATCGCGCACAGGAAGATGATGCTGGTGACCAGCGTTCCCAGGCCCAGGCCTTGGTCGGGGACCTTCGGGGAGGCCAGCCAGTCGCCCAGGTTCGCGCCCAGCGGACGGGTCAGGATGTACGCCAGCCAGAAGGCCAGGACGGGGTTCGCGCCCAGTCGCCAGCAGCCGACGATGATCGCGATCAGGGCCAGCGGAAGGAGGACCGACACGCCGGGGCTCCAGCCGGTCAGCTCGAGGGTCCAGTCGCCGGCCGCGGTGCCGAGCGCGAAGGTGACCAGGACGGCAAGCCAGTAGAAGCCCTCGCGGGGCCGCGTGACGATGCTGTGGATCGAGAGGGTGCGCTCGCGGGCCCACCAGATGCCGAACACGACCGCAAGGCCCAGCGCGAAGACCGACGTACTGATCCACAGCGGTACGCCGAGCTGGTCGGTGAGGATGTCCGTGTAGAGCGTGCCGGTGACGCTGACGACCACGACGGTGAGCCAGTAGGCGGCCGGCTTGTACCGGGACGTGCTCACCTGCCAGCCCAGGACCACGGCGAAGACCACGGTGAAGATGATCGCGGTGGCGACGAGTCCGACGCCCAGCTGCATGTTGATCCAGTCGGCGAAGCTCTCGCCGACGGTGGTGCAGAGGATCTTGATGAGCCAGAACCAGATAGTGACCTCGGGCACCTTGTTCAGCAGCACCCGGGGTGCGGCCGTACGGGATGCGGTATTGGTTGTCATGCGGCCACGCTTGCGCAAAGCACCTGCACGCAACCTGACTGCCGCCGTCAGGCCCGCGGGAACCGCACCTCGACGTGTCCGCGTCCGTCGGCGACCGCCCGTACGCCGAGGCCGGTCGCGGCCGCGATCCGGCGGACCACGGCGAGGCCGAGCCCGTGTCCGTCCGCACCGCTGTGACCGGGCGCGAAGACGCGTTCGAGATCGTCCGGTCCGAAGCCCGGCCCGTCGTCGAGGACATGGACGACGACACTGTCGCCGGCCACCTCTGCCTGGAGGGACGCAGTCGTCCTGGCGTGCCGGGTCGCGTTGTCGATCAGAGGCGCCAGTACAGCGGTCACCACCTCGGCGGGGACCGCCACCTCGAGCTCGGCTGGGACGTCGATCTGTACGTCGCGGCCCTCGGATACGTGATGCAGGACCAAGGCGAGCCGGCAGGACGCTTCTCCGCGCATGCGAGACCGGGCGGCATCGAGGATCGCACTCACCGCGGCACTGAGCCGGTCCGTCTCGGCGAGGACGACGTGCGGTACGACGTGGGTTCCCGAGAGTTCGGCAAGTTGGGCCTCGCCGCGCAGTACGGTCATCGGCGTCCGCAGCTCGTGGGCGATCTCGTCGGTCAGCCGCCGCTCGTCGGCGATCGTGTCCGAGACCCGGTCGAGGAGCCGGTCGAAGGTCTGGGCCAGCTCGCCGAACTCGTCGCGGGCCGGCCCCAGGCCGAAGCGCCGACCAGGGTCGTGGTCCCCCCACTCGTCGGCCAGCGCAGACATCTGATGGACGACACGCAAGGCCCGGCTGACGCCGAGGTAGGCGACGAAGCCCGCGAGTACGACGGCGAGACCGCCGAGCACGAGCGACATCAGCAAGCTGCGCTGCTCCGCGTTCTCGTACGGCGCGAGGTCCACCGTCACGACGACGGTGACCGGATGCCCGTGCACCGGCAGCGGTTCGGCGTACAGGAGGTAGTGACCAGTCGTCTGGAACTCGGCTCGGGTGGAGCTGCCCAGCCGGTCGACGATCCCGAGCATGGGGGAGTGGGCCGCTCCGTCGATGAGCCGGCCGTCGGCATAGACCCAGGCGACAGTGTCGAACGCGTCGCCGGTGCCCTCGACGAGCCTGACTGTTCCGTTGTGAACCTGGACAGTCGATGCGACGGCTTCGGCTCGTGTGCGCGCCAGCGTTCGGGTATCGGCGTCGGTCGCCCGGGTGAGCAGGACGTGGCTCAGCACCACGAGTACGGCGACGACCAGCGTCGCGGTCAGGACCGCGAGCGAGACGATTCGACCCCGGAAGCCGGTCAGTCCCATCGGTAGCCGACTCCGCGCACGGTCGCGACGCGGCCGGCGACACCCAGCCGATCGAGCTTCACGCGCAGTCGCCGCAGGTAGGAATCCAGGGTGTTCTCGCTGACATAAGCACCGTGCGGCCACCCGGCGGCGACCAGCGCGTGGCGGCGTACGACCTCGCCGGGAACCGAGATCAGCCGGCCCAGCAGCCGGAACTCGGTCGGCGTGAGTGATGCACCGGCGTCGCCCCGGCGTACCTCGTGGCTGGTCGGGTCGAGGACCACCTCGTCGACGGCGACAGCGACCGTGGTCCGGCGCAGCAGTGCGCGGATCCGCACCAGCAACTCCGGGACGTCGAAGGGTTTGGTGAGGTAGTCGTCGGCTCCGGCTTCGAAGCCGCTCACCTTGTGGTGCATGCCGCCCAGCGCGGTGAGCATCAGCACCGGGGCGTGCACCCCGTGCGCACGGAGGGCCAGGCAGACGTCCCGGCCGTCGGCGTCGGGCAGGCCGATGTCCAGGATCACGACCTGAGGGGCCGGGTCGAGCCGGGCGAGAAGATCGGAACCTTTCGCCGTGGCAACGACCGCGTGACCGTCGCCTTCCAGGGCTCGCCGAAGCAACCCGCGCAGCGCCCGGTCGTCCTCACAGACAGCGATCCTGGCCATAGCCAGAACCGTAACCGGTCGGTTGCTGGAGGCAAATGTAGTTGCTCAGCGTCCTCTCAGCCCCGCCTCGCCAGGATGGCGAGGTGCTGCTCGTGCGACGTAGGCGGACGTCAGAAGCCCCCTGCGACCTCACCACGGACGCGGTCGGGCCTAGGTTCAGTGTGGTGATCCCCGCCTTCAACGAGGAACGACTCATCGGGGACTGCCTGCAGTCGCTGGCCCGACAAGACTTCACCGGCGGGCACGAGGTGATCGTGGTCGACAACAACTGCACCGACGACACGGCGGAGATCGCCCGCCTGTACGGCGCGATCGTCGTACGCGAGGAGACGCCGGGCGTCTGCGCGGCGCGCCACCGTGGCACGCTCACGGCCCGCGGACAGATCGTCGTGTCGAGCGACGCCGACACCGTGTTCGGCGCTGGTTGGCTGTCCCGCATCGCTCAGACGTTCCGGCAGCTGAGGTCACGCGGCCGGATCGCCTTCGACCGGTGCAACCCCACCCTCACCTCGGCGCGCCGGCTGACGCAGGGCCTGGCGTACAACGTCGTCGTATCGTTCTTGTTCTACTACGTTCTCGCCGTCACCCTGAACCACGCGACCGGGCGCGCTGTCATCGGCACCGCTCCCGCCTTCCGGAATGATCGGTCCCGGCCGGTTTCACGGCGTTACCGGTTGAGCGGTTTGGGTTGGCTGACCGTGGCCGCCGCTGCCACGGCGCTGACGGCCCGACTGATGGACAACTGATGGGCAGCGCAACGAGATCGTCCAAAGCCCCGCGGTACGTCGCCGGGCTGACGGTGGGTGCGGCGGCGGCCTATTGGCTGATGATGTCGCCCTACTCGCAGACGCTCGGCCCGTTCCCGTACCGCGGCCCCGCCGACCGGTATGTCGTCGCCCTCACCTTCGATGACGGCCCGAACGAGCCGCACACGTCGCAACTCGCGGACTACCTCGACCGCGAGGGCATCCGGGCGACGTTCTTCCAGGTAGGTCGAGCCGTTCAGCGCTATCCCGAGGTGACGACCCGGCTGGCGTCCGCAGGTCATGTGATCGGCCTTCACGGTCACACCCACCACTTCACCCAGTACCTACGCCGCAGCACCCTCGCCGAGGACCTGGACCAAGGGATGGCTGCCTTCGCCCAGCTCGGGATCCGGCCGGCGCTCTACCGGCCGCCCTGGCTGCTGCGGATCCCTGCGCTTCACGGCCTGCTGCGGGACCGCGGGCTCGAGGTGGTGTCCGGCGAGTTCTGCCACCCGCTCGAGGTGGCTCAGCCCAGTCCCGAACGCATCGCCCGGCTCGCTGTGCGGGTCACTCACCCCGGCTCCATCATCATTTTCCATGACGGCCGTGATGGCAAAGGCGGCGACCGGGCCGCCACCGTCGACGCGGTCAAGGTGGTCGTCGACCGGCTCCGCGACAAGGGGTACGGCTTCGTCACCGTCGATCGCCTCCTCGGCGTACCCGCCTATCAAGATCCCTTTGCCGGCTCCGGGCGTTGGACCGAGAGATGAGCACACACGCCCGGCGGGCACGGAGTAGTCGCCGTACAAGGTCGATGCCCAGCGCAATTGCGCTCACGCTGGTCAGCGCCTTGATCCCGGGTTCTGGGTTGTTGATGGGTGGGCGGAAGAAGCTGGGTGCGTTCGTGCTGACGATCAGCGTCGGGTTGCTGCTGATCGCCGCGTACGTCGGTCTGACGCGACGGGACTCGATTCTGGCGTTCGCGGTGTCGCCGCGGCAGTTGCTGATCGCGACCGCGGCCGTCGTGGTGCTGGGTGTGTGCTGGATCTGGATAGTGGTTGCCTCGCACAAGCTGCTGCGCCCGGTCAGCATGACTTACACCGGGCGGCTGGTGGGGTCGATGTTCGTCGGGTTGTTGTGCTTCGCTATCGCGGTGCCGACGACGGTGGCGGCGCAGACGGTGATGGCGCAGCGCGACCTGGTCGGGAGCGTGTTCCAGTCCGAGGGCAACTCCAAGAGCGCGACCCGGCCGAAGGTGGACAACAACAAGGACCCGTGGGCCAAGACGCCCCGGTTGAATCTGCTGCTGCTGGGTGCTGACGACGGTGTCGGGCGGACCGGGGTGCGGACCGACACGGTGATCGTGGCCAGTATCGACACCAGGACCGGTGACACGGCGCTGATCTCGTTGAGCCGGAACTGGATGCGGATGCCGTTCCCGGCGGATTCGCCGCTGCACAAGGTGTATCCGGACGGTTTCTGGGATCCGAGGCTGGGCAATGTCGAGCAGCCGGAGTATTACCTGGACTCGATGTATGACAACGTCCCGAGGCAGCATCCGGGGATTCTGGGTCAGACCGACAACGAGGGCGCCGACGTGGTGAAGTTGGCCGCGAGTGCCGCGTTGGGGCTGGACATCGACTACTACATGCAGGTCAACCTGGCCGGGTTCCGGCAGATCATCGACGCGGTCGGCGGGATCACGGTGAACGTGAACTACCGGGTGCCGATCGGCGGCGACTACGGCGACGGTCCGGGGTCGAACACGGCGAAGAAGCCGTCGGGCTACATCGAGCCGGGCCCGAACCAGAAGCTCGACGGCTACCACGCGTTGTGGTTCGCCCGGGGCCGCTACGGCCTGAGTGACCCGTCGCGGCAGGAGCGGCAGCGGTGCACGATCCATGCGCTGGTGAACAGCGTGAACCCGGCCACGTTGGTGACGAAGTATCAGCAGATCGCCTCGGCCGGTAAGCAGTTGCTGCGTACCGACATCCCGCAGGAGATCCTGCCGGCGTTCATCCAGCTCGGCTTGAAGGTGAAGAGCGCGAACGTCACCAACGTCGACCTGGACAAGACCAAGAACTTCCCGACCGGCAAGAACCCCGACTACACCGCGATGCAGGAGATCATCCAGAAGGCCATCGCCCCGAAGACCAAGCCGGTCTCCACCCCGCCGAAGAAGCCCGGCACGAAAACCACGGCCACCCCGACAGCACCAGCCGGCACACCACAGAACCTCACCGACGCCTGCGCCTACAACCCCACCGGTAAGTGACGAACACCGACCCGGCGTCCGCGATAGGGCGGACGCCGGGTGGTGGGGTCAGAGGATGCTGAGGGTGATCGTGCCTCGCGCCAGCCCGCGGGTGGCGACCGTGTCGCGGCCGGCCTGCGTGTCGACGGTCAGGTGGTCGGTCGGTTCCGCGTTCTTCAGCCGTACGTCGGCCCGCAGTCCCGACACCCGCACGTTCCCGGCGGAACCGGAGACCTGGATGTGGTCCCGGCCGGCGGTGCCCGTGACGGTCACGGCGTCGACGGCCGAGTCGCCGCCGCTGGTGTTGAGCTGCGCACCGAGGTCGACGTCGACCCTCTGAACATCGGTGCCGCGCAGATCGCCGACGGTGACCGTGTCGGCGCCGCCGAGTGCGTTCAGCGCGACCCGCTCGACGTCATCGGTGTCCATCACGATGTTGCCCAGGTCCCGGGTGAACCGCAGTCGCGGACCGTTGGCGGAGGCAACGAACTTCTCCGCGCCGGCCGCACCGTTGAACACCATGGTGTCCTGGCCGCGACCGCCCTCGATCACGTCGCTGCCGTCGCCCGGATCCCAGATGAACTTGTCGTTGCCGTCGCCGAGCAGCGCCGTGTCGGTACCACGGTTCCCGTCGACCACGTCGTTCCCGGCGCCGGTGCGGATCAGTTCGTTGCCGCTGCCACCGAATACGGTGTCGTTGCCGTCACCGGTGTCGATGATCGTGAACGGCTGCACCTCGGCGCCGTAGTCGATCCGTACGGTGTCGTCGCCACCCCGGCTGGTGACCTGGATCTGGCCGAAGTCGCTCCGCTTCACGGTGCGCTTCGCCGTACCGTCACCGAAGTCGACCTCGAGAACCGACGTGTCGGCAGCCGGCACGCTCAGCGTGATGTGGTCCGCGTGGTTCGTGCCGGTGACGATCAGCTGGCCGGTGTCGATCGCGACGCTGCCCGAGGGCGTCGCGGATGCCGGGCCGGCCAGACTGACGGCGATGCCTGCGCTGAGAGCCGCGGCGGCCGCCGCGCTCAGGCTCCGCCGGATACGTCTCGTCGTGCTGCTCATGATGTGGGTCCCTCCCTGTTGATCACGGCGGTCCCGGATCGGAACGCCGGTTTGTATGGGGCCTATACGGGCGTCATCGCCGGCGGGTTCACCGCATATCTCCAAGAGTTTTCGACGCACCCGTTCCAAGAAGTTGCCGAGGGCACCTAAAGACAGAAGTGTCCGGGACGATCGGAATTCTCAGCGGTCCAAGGTCGAACCGGATCGGCTCGACGTCCGTATTGAGAGCACGAGAGGCGTATCAGGACCGGCAAAGGCAGGCGATCATGGCAACAGTCGTGGTGGACCCACCACCGACGGTCGTCGCGCCCGGTCACCTGGTAACCGGCCGATACCGCTTGACGATGTTGCTCGGCCGCGGCGGCATGGGCCGAGTCTGGCTCGGAGAGGACGAACTGCTGCGGCGGCGAGTCGCGCTCAAGCACATGGTGCTCCCGGCCCACGCGTCCGAGCACGTCCGCGCCACGGCGCTGGCCGAGGCACGCGCGGCGGCGCGACTGAATCACCACAACGCGGTCAAGGTGTACGACGTCATCGAGGACGCCGGCGATCACTGGATCGTCATGGAACTGCTGTCCGGGCGAACCATGGCCGATGCGCTGAGGTCGGACGGACCACTCCCGGCCGCGGACGTACGGCGGATCGCGCTGCACCTGGTCGACGCACTGCGGGCCGTCCATCGTGCGGGCCTGGTGCACTCCGACGTCAAGCCGGCGAACGTCCAACTGTGCGACGACGGGCGGGTTGTCCTGATGGACTTCGGCATCGCCGCTGCCATCGACGATCAGCACACGCTGTCGAGTGAGGCGCTGGCCGGCAGTCCGGCGTACATGTCACCGGAGCGAGCCCGTGGTGACGCGGTCGGCCCGGCGTCCGACCTGTTCTCCCTGGGCGCGACATTGTTCGCGGCTGTCGAGGGGAAGTCACCCTTCGGCGCCGGCGACCCGTTCAGCACGCTGGTCGCGGTGGTCGAGGCCTCACCGGGGCCGTTCGTGAACGCCGGCCCGCTGCGCCCGATCATCGAAGCCCTGCTCGCGAAAGACCCCGCCGATCGGCTGACCGTCGACCAAACCACCGCCGCCCTCCAGCGGCAGCCTGTCGAGTCGGAATCAGAACGGAAGTAGCCGGCCCGACGGGGACCGAAGGTCGAGGTCTCTCAGGCGTCTGCGTCTGACTGTTCGAATCCGCCTCGGCCGAATCAGAACCTGCTGCATCGATTACACCTCCTTCGAAGTGGCCGCCGCGCGCCATTGTGCCGACGGTGTGTTGATCTCATTGGTAATGACGGCGTAGCCCGCCGGAATGTGACGCTCAGCCTCTTGGACTGGCGTCACAACGAGCGTTCTCCGTCATGATGGTTGGAACGACGGAGACGGGAGGGGAGTGACCTTGCCTGAGTCCCTCGCACGCACCCTCGCGACTTCCGGTGACCTGCGGGAAGGTCCGAGTCGGAGCGCACACCCACCGATTGCGGACTATGCCTTCTTGTCGGATTGCGAGTCCAACTGCCTGATAGCGCCGAGTGGTGCGGTCGAGTGGATGTGCCTGCCGCGACACGACTCACCCAGTGTGTTCGGGGCGATTCTCGACCGGGCCGCGGGGAGCTTCCGGCTCGGTCCGTACGGCGTACAGGTGCCCGCCGCACGTCGTTATCTGCCAGGCAGCCTGATGCTCGAAACGACCTGGAAGGCACCGACGGGCTGGTTGATCGTCCGTGACGCCCTGCTCATGGGTCCGTGGCACAACGTCGCCGAGCGGTCCGTGACGCACCGCCGCACACCGACCGATTACGACGCCGAACACTGTCTGCTGCGGACCGTGAAATGCGTCAGCGGCACTGTGGATCTCTCGATGGTGTGCGAACCGATGTTCGGCTATGGCCGCAAGGAAGCAACGTGGCGGTATGACGGTCCCGGCTACGGCGAGGCGGTCGCGGACTGCCCTGACCTGGATCACGACGTCACGCTGAAGCTGACGACCGATCTACGCCTCGGTCTGGAGGGCCGCACGGCCCAGGCCCGGACCAGGATGTCGCAGGGCGATACGGCGTTCGTGGCGCTCTCGTGGTCGGTTCAGTCGCCGCCGCGGACCTGGGTGGACGCCCTCGAGAGGATGGGGCGAACGGCCGAGTACTGGCGACAGTGGATGAACGTCGGTGTGTTTCCGGATCACCCGTGGAGCAGCTATCTGGCGCGCAGCGCACTCACCCTGAAGGGACTCACCTTCGCTCCCACGGGGGCACTGCTCGCCGCCGCGACGACATCCCTGCCGGAGACGCCGTACGGCGAGCGGAACTGGGACTACCGCTACTCCTGGGTCCGGGACTCCACGTTCGCGCTCTGGGGGCTCTACACCATCGGGCTCGATCGCGAGGCGAACGACTTCTTCTCGTTCCTGACCGAGATGTGCGACGGCGACCACGACATCCAGATCATGTACGGCATCGGCGGCGAGCGCGAGCTGCCCGAGCAGACCCTGGACCACCTGACCGGTTACGAAGGCGCGAGACCGATCCGGGTCGGCAATGCCGCCTACCTGCAGGGCCAGCACGACGTCTGGGGAGCCATCCTCGATTCGGTGTATCTGCATGCCAGGTCGCGCGACCAGGTGACCGAAAGCCTGTGGCCGTTCCTCAAGCGGCAGGCAGAGGCGGCTGCGAAGCACTGGCGCGAGCCCGACCAGGGGATCTGGGAATCACGCGGTGAGCCGCAGCACTTCACGTCGTCCAAGCTGATGTGCTGGGTGGCGATGGATCGTGGCGCCAAGCTGGCCCGGCTGCACGACGAGCCCGGATTCGCCGATGATTGGCAGGCGGTCGCCGACGAGATCCGTCACGACATCTGCACCAACGGTGTCGACGACAGAGGTGTCTTCGTCCAGCGGTACGGCGCCGGCACGCTCGACGCCTCGCTGTTGCTCCTGCCGTTGCTGCGGTTCCTGCCGGCTGACGATCGGCGGGTTCGCGCCACTGTGCGGGCGATTGCCGACGAACTCACCGAGGACGGCATGGTGCTGCGCTACCGCGTCTCGGAGACCGACGACGGGATGCACGGTGCGGAGGGAACGTTCACGATCTGCTCGTTCTGGCTGGTGTCCGCGCTCGTCGAGATCGGCGAACTGGACGAGGCCACCGCGCTCTGCGAGAAGCTCCTGTCCTACGCGAGCCCGCTGGGTCTGTACGCCGAGGAGATCGACCCGGTCAGCGGACGCCACCTCGGCAACTTCCCGCAGGCGTTCACCCATTTGGCCATGATCAACGCCATCACGCACATCATTCGCGCCGAGGAAGCTGTCGGCCCGAACACCTTCGTCCCCGCCCACCAGCGTCTCTGATGGTCCGCGTCAGGCGGCTTGGGGCAGAAGGGTCCAGCGGGGGTCTTTGTCGGACCAGTGGTTGGTGAGGGCGTCGACGGCGAGGCGGTGGGTCGCCGGGTCGAGGATGCCGTGATCGGTGGCGGCTGTGAGTACCTCGAGGTACGTGGCGATGGACTCGATCGGAAGCGTCTTGGCGATCGGAGCGACGGAAGTCGCAACGTCGCGCATGTCGATGAGGGTGAAGACGCCGACGAGGATCGCGCCTTCGCTCTGGAGTTCGTCGGCGAACGCCTCGAGCGCCGTACCTGACGAGACGGCGTCGTCGACCAGCAGCACTCGCCGGCCGGTGACCGATGCTCCGCGGACGCGCCGTTCATGGTCCTCGTGCCCGACGTACCCGGGCTTGCGGACGAACGCGAAGGGAAGGTCGCCGGCCAGCGCGACCGCGGTGGCGAGCGGGATCCCACCGGTCTCGGCGCCGACGACGACGTCCACGTCGAGCTGATGGGCGAAGGTTGCACCTGGTTCGGCGAGGTCGTGCAGCAACCGCGGGTCGCCGTACGCGTTCTCGTTGGACAGCGGCTGCAAGGGGAGCCGGGTCTTCATGTCCCAGTGCCCGATGCCGGGCCGGACCAGGCCCGGCACGGTGGCGAGCCGGGTGACGAGGTCGGTGCCCGGATTCGGTACGGCGGTGAGGCGGGCAACGTCTGCACGGTCGGCGAGCCTGGTCCGCCGGGGGTTCGCCAAGGTGATCTGGTTCGTAGTCATGCCATTCACGGTCGCGCCGATGCGCTTTCGTCGCGCCCGTGGCTCTCACTAGTGATCACCCTGGAGGCCCCGCGGGGAACCGAGGCGTGTTCAGCTGGCGACGGTGATCAGCACCTTGCCGACCGCTCCGCTCTCGACGGCGGCGTGGGCGGCCGCTGTCTCCTCGAGCGGATAGCGGTGCAGGGGGAGACCGGCCTCCTCGCCGACCCGGAAGGCGCCGTCCACGATTGCCTGGTTGATGTCCGCGGCACCGGCGGAGATCCGGTCCCAGCCGACGGTGTAGAGCAGGACGAACTGGTAGCGCGTGTTCAGCCCCATGTTCCGCCGTACGTCGAGATCGAACGGGACGCCACCGTCGTTCGCGTAGATCGAGATCGTCCCGCCCGGGCGGAGAACTCCCAGATCGAGCTCCGCATTGGCTCCGGCCGCGACTTCCACGACGAGGTCGACCCCGTCGGGCGCGATACCCCTGATCGCCTCGACCGCGTCCGGATCGCGGTAGTTGACGACATGATGCGCCCCGGCGGCCGTCGCGAGGCGCGCTTTGGCCTCCTGGCTGACGGTCGCGATCACCTCCGCGCCCGCCCAGCGCGCGAGCTGGATCGCCGCGTTGCCCACTGCTCCGGCACCGCCTGCGACCAGGATCGTCCGATCCGCCAGCGCATCGGGTGCGAGCCGGGCTGGGCCGCCCTCACCGACCGTCAGCGCTCGATGAGCGGTGAGCGCCGGGATCCCGGTACTGGCGCCGAGGTCGAAGCCGGCCCCCGCGGGCAAGGGGAACACGCGCTCGGCGGGGACGACGGTGAACTCCTGCGCGGTCCCACTCGCGGGACGGCCGTCGCCGGCCAGCGTGACCCAGACGCGATCGCCGACGGCGAGGCTGTCCACGCCGGCGCCGAGTTTGTCGACCACGCCCGCGCCGTCGTGGTTGGGGACAGTTGCGTCCTCGGGTCCGCCGCCGTACTGACCGCTGCGCGCCTTCCAGTCCGTCGGGTTCACCCCCGACACCATCACGCGCAGCCGGACTTCGCCGTCGCCGGGTTCAGGGACGGGTGCGTCGACCAGGTCGAGCACGGCCGGATCGCCGGGGCGCGTGTACCTGATCGTTCTCATACGAACGTCCTCCTCGACATCGGCCGCTGCGGGCAGCGTCTCACGACCGGTGCGAAGCCGTCGCCCCTGGGCCGAAGGCCTCGGCGCCGGACACGCACCAGGAGCTGGACCAGTGACTTCCACTGGGGTGACACGTCAACCACGGACGCACTGTGGTCGTAACGGAACCCCTCCGATGATTGGAAGACCGATGAGAAACCTGATGTCGAATGCAAAGAACCTGCTGGTCGGCGCGGCCGGTGTGGCGGTCCTGCTGGCCGGGGCGACCACAGCCCAGGCCGCGGAGTCCGGACAGACCAGCCAGTCCGGGCAGGTGAAGCCGACGATCGTGCTGCTGCATGGTGCGTACGCGGACGGCTCGAGCTGGTCCGGAGTGACCAGCCGGCTCCAGCACGACGGCTACAACGTCGTGGCTCCCGCCGTACCGCTGCGCGGGATCGCGTCCGACACGTCGTACCTGAGCGGCGTCCTCGCGACCATCCCCGGGCCGAAGGTGCTCGTCGGTCACTCGTACGGCGGCGCCCTGGTCAGCGAGCTCGCGGACACCTCCGGGGTGAAGTCGCTCGTGTACGTCGCGGCGTTCATCCCGAAGGCCGGCGAGACGCTGGGCGCACTCAACTCGCAGTTCCCCGGCAGTGAACTCGGTCCGGACGTGACCAACGTGATCAGCTACCCCGGTGGGGTGGACCTGGCGCTGAAGCCGGACAAGGCCGGCCCGATCCTGGCCGCGGACATCCCGGCCCGGGAGGGTGCTGTCTTCATCGCGGCGCAGCGGCCGGTTGCGGCTGCGGCGTTCAGCGAGCCGGTTGAGAAGACCGCCCCGGCGGCCCTTCCGAAGTACGCGGTGATTCCGACCGGTGACAAGGCGATCGCCCCGGCCGCCGAGCGGTTCATGGCCACCCGGGCCGGCGCGACCGAGGTCGAGGTCCCCGGTGCGTCGCACCTGGTCGCGGTGTCTCAGCCGTCGGCAGTAACTCAGGTGATCGAGCGAGCCGCGCGTTGATCGCGCCCCTCGCCAGAGCCGGCCGGAGCATCCCGCTCCGGCCGGCTCTTGTCTGTCAGGCGGGTCAGCGGAACGGATCGCGGTCGGCTTCCTGCCGGACTGCATGCAGGGCCTCGCGGAGGTCCGGAATACTGACCGAGCCGAGTGCCAGGCGCAGGGCGTGTGGCGCTGTGGGCGTGGTTGCGAATGGTTCGGCGGTGGAGATCGCGACCCGTCTGCCGGCCAGAGCTGCGGCGATCCGGTCCGGGCGCGCGTCCCGGGCCAGGGGCAGCCACAGGAAGTACGACGACGGGTGCGCGATGCAAGGCAATTCGGCCAGGATCTCCGCGGCGATGGACTGGCGTAGGCGGGCGTCGTCGCGCTTCTGTGCCTCGAGCCGGTCGACGGTGCCGTCTTCCAGCCACCGGCAGGCGATCGCGGCCGTCAGGCCGGGGGTGTGCCAGGTCGTTGCCCGGATGACGCGCTCGAGCGCCGGCACGAGTGCCGCGGGTGCGGCGACGAAGCCGATCCGCAAACCGGTCGCCACGCTTTTCGACAGGCCTGAGACATAGATGGTGAGGTCGGGGGCCAGCATCGCCAGCGGCGGTGGTGCGTCCTCGACGAGGTAGGCATACGAGGCATCCTCGATGATCGAAACGCCGTACCGGTCGGCGATCGAAACGAGCCGTGCACGCTGGGAGTCGTCGTACACCCAGCCGAGCGGGTTGTGCAGGGTCGGCATCGCATAGACGGCGCGGACGCGGCGTCGTCGGCACAACTGTTCGAGCGCCTCGAGATCAGGATCGGCCTCGGTCACCGGCAGGGGCGACAACTCCAGCCCCAGCGTGCGCGCGAGCACGATGAACCCGGGATAGGTGACAGCATCCACCGCGACCACGTCGCCCGGCTGCAACCGGGCCATCGCCGTCACCGCGAGACCGTGCTGGGCGCCATTGACGATCAGGACTCTTTCGCGGCCGACGTCGAGTCCCCGCCGGCGCAAGTGCTGGGCGACCGCGGCCCGGTCTTGAGCGCGCCCGCGATGTGGCTGATAGCGCAAGAGCGCGTCGAGGTCGCCGGATCCGGCGAGGTCCCGCAAGGCCTGGCGCAGCAGTTCGGCCTGGCCGGGAACCGAGGGTGAGTTGAAGCTCAGATCGATGGCGTCGACGGCCACCGACCGTTGATCGATCTCATCGCCGGCCGCGGCAGCGAGGTCACGGACGAACGTGCCCCGGCCCTGCTCTGAGCTGACCAGTCCCATCGCTTCCAGTTCGCCGTACACCCGGGACGCCGTCACGAGCGCGATTCCCTCGTCCGCGGCGAGCCTGCGATGAGTGGGTAGGCGGTGGCCGGCCGGCCACCGGCCGTCGCGGATCTGCGCCGCCAGCGCATCGACCACGCCCTTGTACTTCGGCACTCTCACCGAAGCATTGTATGCATGACAATTCTTTGATCGTCATGGATCGGCGGCTCTAGCCTGCGATCCATGCACATCGCGATCCTGACCTTCGACGGCTACAACGAACTCGACAGCCTCATCGCCCTCGGCATTCTGAACCGCGTCAGCGCGCCAGGCTGGCGGGTGTCGATCGCGAGCCCGGCGCCGCGGGTGCGCTCGATGAACGGCGTCACCATCGACGCCACGATCGATCTCGACGAGGCCTGCACCGCGGACGCGGTCATCGTCGGCAGTGGCAGGAAGACCCGCGAGGTGGTGGAGGACCCCGCCATCATGAACTCCCTGCGCCGGCTCGACCCCACCCGGCAACTGTTGGCGGCACAGTGCTCCGGCACGTTGGTTCTGGCCAAGCTCGGTCATTTGACCGACGTGCCCGCCTGCACGGATCTCGTGTCCAAGCCGTGGGTCGTCGCGGCCGGCGTCGATGTCCTCGACCAGCCGTTCTTCGCCCGCGGCAACCTCGCCACCGCCGGCGGCTGCCTGGCATCGACGTACCTCGCCACCTGGACGATCGCCCGCCTCCACAGCCTCGAAGCCGCCGAAGACGCCATGCGATACGTCGCCCCAGTCGGCGAGAAGGACGACTACGTCGCCCGAGCACTCCGCAACGTCACTCCCTACCTCGACCCGGCCCCGACCGAGCTCGCTCGGCCAGTTGGCGCCCGGGGCGAACTGTCGTGAGGTGCTGTAGGCGTCCGGGGTGAGTGCGATCCTGTGGCGGTGAGAACTGGGATGACGGCCGCTGCTTGGGCCGAGCAGCAGGTTGCCGCGGTCCGCGACGACCCGTCCGGCCGGCTCGCCCTGATGCAGCGTTGCTACTACGGTCCGTTCGGGAAGGCGCCTCGGCATCTGCCGTATCGCCGGGCGGCGATGTCGGCGATGCAATGGGAGTTGCGGCGCGGGGTGCTGCAGCCACCCTTCAGTGATCGTCCGGGGAGTCCGTGGTGGCGGGCCGTGAACGAGCGCGTCCTTCGGGACGGCTGCGAGGCTGTGGCGCTGAGCGGCGACCTGTCGGGCTCGGCCTCGTCGCGCACGGTCGAGTTCTGGCTGTCCTTCGCGCAGTACCCGACCGCCAGGGCGTGGTGGAGGGCGCACAACGGCAGCGTGATCGCCGGTTATCTGGAGCACAGCGCGCTGGCTGAGACGGAGACCGTCGCTGAGCGCTTCTTCATGAACGTCGTGCTGTGCCGGGTGCTCTACACCCATGCCCTCGTCGCGGCGCCGCGGATCGCCTTGGGTTGGCTTCGTCCGCTCGCCCCGCTGCTCGGTGACCCGAGGCTCGGTATGGCCGGGATCTTCCTCCAGTTGTCCCGAGTGCTGCCGGACGAGTATCCGCTGCGCGAGGAGGTGCGGTTCTATCTGCGCAACGAGCTCGGATTCGGTCGGCTTCTGGACTACGGCGTGATCGTCCCGCGGCTGCAACAGATCTACGCGTGGTCGGCACACGAACTCGCCGACCCGGGCCTGCTCGAGTGCATCGACGACGGAGCCCTGACCTACGCGCTGTCAGCCGACGACCACACCTTCTGGCAGCCACCAGAGTCCCTCATCCTCCAGTTGGCCCGACGCCTACTGCCGCCACCTGGGGTCCGTCGACGCGCACAGGGTCAGCCTGAGTAGCGGGCGACGAGCGTGTTCATCGCTTCGTCGATGGCGTTGTCGACGCGGCGCCGGCTGGGGTCCTCGTCGTACCAGGTGATGATTTCGCGGGCGCCTGTTTCGAAGGGGATGGTCGCGACGAAGTCCGGGACGACTTGGCGGAGCTTGCTGTTGTCGAAGACCGCCGAATGGGTCTTGTCGCCCAGCAGGCCGTCACCCCACCCCTGATGTACGGCGGCGATCGCGTCCGAAGGAACGTGGACGATCTGTGCTGACGTCCCGGCTGCCGTGGCCAGCGCGTGCGCGATCTGGTCCCAGGTCAAGACGTCGTCGGAGGTGATCTGGAAGGTGTCGCCGAGTGTGCGTGGGTGGCCGAGCAAGGGGACGAGTCCGCGGGCGAAGTCGCGGTGGTGCGTCAGAGTCCACAGTGAGGTCCCGTCACCGTGCACCACGATGGGTTGCCCGCGGCGCATCCGTTCGACGATCGTCCAGCCGCCGTCGAACGGAACGAGAGTGCGGTCGTAGGTGTGTGAAGGCCGCACGATCGTGACCGGATAGCCCTCGTCCCGGTACAGCGTGGTCAGGAGGTCCTCGCAGGCGATCTTGTTGCGTGAGTACTGCCAGAACGGGTTGCGCAACGGCGTCGACTCGGTGATCGGCAGCCGGGCCGGTGGCGTCTGGTACGCCGAGGCAGAGCTGATGAACACGTATTGGCCGACATGTCCGCGCAGCGCGTCGGTGCGGGTGCGCACCTGATCGGGCGTGAACGCAATCCAGTCGACCACGGCATCGAAGTCCTGGCCGGCCACAGCGGCCAAGGACGCCGGGTCGTCGATATCGGCAGTGATCTGCTTCGCCTCTGGCGGGAGTGGGCGGATCGAGGTCTGGCCCCGGTTGACGACCGTGAGATCGAGTCCCAGCTCGACTGCTCGCCAGGAGCAGGCCGAGCTGATGATTCCGGTTCCACCGAGAAAGAGAACACGCAGCCCACTCATGCGAACAACCTCTCCGTAAGATCACCCAGGTCCCGAACTTGGAGAATGATAACAACTGAGCCATCCTGGGCTTTCATCTGAAAGATCAAAGAAGGGCGGGTGGGTTGTGAGCAGCCTCGAGGGGCGCGTTGTGCTGATCACCGGCGCCGGTGGTGGTATCGGCTCGGCGACCGCTCGCACCATGGTCGCCCAAGGCGCGCACGCGCTGATTCACGACATCACGGGATCCGCGCTCGATCCTCTCGCCAAGGAACTCGGTGACAGCGCCACGGCCCTGGTCGCCGACCTCACCGACCTGGCGGCGGTCAAGAAGCTGTGGGACGACGCCTGGGTCGTCAAGGGGCACGTGGACGTCCTGGTCAACAATGCCGGCGCCTATCCGCCTGCTCCACTGGACGCCCCGCTCGAGGAGTGGCTCAAGGTCTGGGACTTCTCGCTCGACCTGCATCTCAAGGCGCCCGCGGTCCTGTGCCGCGAGGCGGTGGCGGCGTACGCCGGACTGGACCGGGGCGGCATCATCATCAACCTGGCGTCGCGCGCTGCGTTTCGCGGCGAGGATCCGGAGTACTGGCACTACGCGGCAGCCAAGGCCGGTGTGGTTGCGATGACGCGCACGATCGCACGGCAGTACGGACGCAACGGCGTGACTGCCTTCGCTGTCGCTCCTGGCTATGTCGACACCGACTTGAACGAGCACTTCCGTGACACGGTCGGCGTCGAGGTCGCCGCGGAGCAGACCGGTCTGGGGGAGGTTGCACAACCGCAGGACGTGGCCAACATCATCGCGTTCCTGGCGAGTGGTCTGGCGAAGCACGCGACAGGCACCACCATCGACGTGAACGGAGCGTCGTATGTCCGTTGACACCGCCCTCGCGCGGATGAGTGCGGACCTGTTCCTCAACGGATGCTGGACCACGGGCAAGGCCGGGGCACTCGACAACGTTGACCCAGGCAACGGTCGTACGATCGGTGCCGTGTCGCTGGCCGGCACCGACCAGGTCGCCGAGGCGATCACTGCCGCCGAGAACGCGTTCCCTGCCTGGTCGGCGATGCCGGCCGCTGCTCGAGGAGACATCCTCCGGTGTGCGGCCGCGTTGCTCGCGGATCGCGGCGAGGAGGCCGTGGCAACGATCTTGTTGGAGACCGGCAAGACGGAGGCCGACGCCCGCGGCGAGATCGGCCGCGCCGTGGAGACACTGCGCTGGAACGGTGAGCAGGCCGGCCGAATCCCAGCAAGTGTGTTCCCCGGCGTTGTCGCCGGGTCGCGCCGTCTTTCGATTCCGACTCCGCTCGGTCCCGTCGCGGTCATCACGGCCTGGAACTTCCCGGCCGTCCTCGCGACGCGGAAGCTCGGCGCGGCCCTCGCCGCGGGCTGCACGGTGGTGTTCAAAGCATCGGAGTTCGCCCCGGCCACCGCACGACTCATCGTCGAACTGCTGGCGGAGGCGGGGCTTCCGGCCGGGGTGGTGAATCTGGTCTTCGGTGATCCGCAGGCGGTCTCCGAACAGCTCACGTCCTCCCCGGCGATCAAGGCTCTGTCCTTCACTGGATCCACAGCCGTCGGCAAGACGCTGGCCGCGCAGGCGGCTCCGAACCTCATCCGCACGGTCATGGAGCTGGGCGGGCACGCGCCAGTACTGGTGATGGATGACGCCGACGTCGATCACGTGATCGCCACCACCGCGGCCGCGAAGTTCGGTTCCGCCGGTCAGTCGTGTGTCGCGCCCTCGAGGTACTTCGTTCACGAGTCTCTGTACCGCGAGTTCGTCGACAAGCTCACGGCCAAGGCGGCGTCCTACGTCCTCGGGCACGGCACCGAGGACGGCGTGACGCTCGGCGCGGTCGCCCATCAGGGACGGGTGGACGCGCTTGTCCGCCTCGCCCGCGATGCTGCCGATCATGGGGCCGTCATCACGACCGGGGGCCGGCAAGTGGGCCGCGATGGCTTCTACTTCGAGCCGACGGTCGTCGCCGGACTCCCACTGGATTCCGAGGCCATGATCCTCTCGGAGGAGCCGTTCGGTCCGATCGCGACCGTCTCCTCGTTCAGCACGCTGGACGAGGCGATCGAGGCAGCCAACGCGGCGCCCTTCGCATTCGCGGCGTACCTGTTCACGAACAGCATGGACGTGCGCGACGAGGTCGTCCGGCGGCTGAGCGCGTCGAACATCGGCGTCAACCAGTTGGCTCCGTCGCTGCCCGACGTACCTCTGGGTGGCCTGGGCATCTCCGGCTACGGCTACGAAGGCGGAATCGAAGGCATCCTCGCCTTCACCCAACTACGTCTCGTCTCCGAGACCGCGGGAGATCCTCATGCTCGCCGATAATCATTCCTCCTTGGCGCACGTCCGTGACGTGGCCGCGACGGCGCGCGAACCGTACGTGCTCGACGCGATCGACCTGGCCCTGCTGAAGATCCTCGTGGCGGACTGTCGTACGTCGCAGCGCCAGATCGCCACCATGCTCGGAGTCTCCGCCCCCACCGTCGGTGAGCGGATGGCACGGCTGGAGCGCAAGGGCGTCATCACCGGGTACAGCGCCCAGGTCGACTGGTCGGTCGTCGGCTACGGGCAGGTCGTGTTCCTCTCCATCGAAGCCGGCCCGGGATACGACGTCGCCGCGATCATGGCCGCCCTCTGGGACCTGGCGGAGGTCGAGGACGTCACTCTGGTCACCGGTGAGCTCGATCTCCTGATCCGGATGCGGGTCCGCGACTACGGCGAGCTGAGGACGATCCTGATGGACCAGGTCTGGCGGATCCCGGGCATTCAGAGGACGGCGACCCTGCTGTCCGTGGCCGACATGCCGGCGAAGGACTTCGGAGCCGCCCTCCTCGACAAGCTCGAGCAGGCAGCCGGCGACTGACGGGTTCAGACCGCAAGCGCGACGGCGATCCGGGCCGCGAGGTCAGCGTTGTTACGGGCCAGCGCGAGGTTGGCCGGCACGCTCTCCCCGTCCGTCTCCTGCTCGATCCTCGCGAGGACGTACGGCGTGACGGCGGGACCTGCGACTCCGGCACGGGCACTCGCTTCCAACGCCGCCGTGAGTACGGCGTCGATGCGCGACGCCGGGATCTCGTCGTCGACGGGAATCGGAACAGTCAGCAGGACGCCGGTAGCCGACCGCGCCCGGAAGCGGAGAACGTCACAGACGACTCGCTCGTCGTCGACCCGGTGCGGAATCGGCAGGCCACTCGACCGCGTGTAGAACGCCGGGAACCAGTCGTGCTGCCAGCCCAGGACCGGGACGCCGGCGGTCTCGAGATACTCAAGTGTTCGCGGCAGGTCGAGGAAGGCCTTGGCGCCGGCGCAGACGATGATGACGGGGTGGTTGGCGATCGCGTCCAGGTCGGCCGAGACGTCGCCGCTGACTTCTGATCCGCGGTGGACACCGCCGATGCCGCCGGTGGCGAAGACCGAGATGCCGGCGGCGTGGGCCAAGGCAACCGTCGCCGAGACGGTGGTGACGCCGACGTCCCATCCTTGTGCCTGCGCCACTGCCAGATCGCGCTCGGCGACCTTGCGGGTGCCCTGCAGCACTCTCTTCTCTTCATCCGGCGAGAGACCGACATGTGGCCGGCCGTCGAGGATCGCGGTCACGGCTGGGGTGGCGCCGTGGTCGAGGACTGCTTGCTTGCACAGTCCTAGGGCTTCGGCGTTGGCCGGGGCCGGCAGGCCGAGATTCGAGAAGATCGTCGACTCGAGCGCGACGACCGCGCGACCTCTCTCCAGAGCCTGCGCCACGTCGTCGGACAAGATGGGCTCAATCACACACAGTTCCGTTCTCGTCAGCGGTGATGGATAGGGTGGCACCAGGTTCGCCGAGAACCCTGCTGGCAAGGCTATGGCCGGCTTCGACCGCCTCGACGGCATCGGCTTCATCGAGTACGGCGGACAGGAAGCCCGCGGCGAACGCATCGCCGGCGCCAGTCGTGTCACGCACGTCCTCCACCGGGGGTACTTGGACTGTTGCTGACCTGTCGCCGCCGAGATGAACCTCAGTGGGCTCCACGCCGTTCTTGACCACAACCGTCGTACCGGGATTGGCGAGGTCTCGCAGGGAGGCGGCGTCGGCTTCGATCCCGTTCGCGAAGACGTACGTCGGCTGCAGTGTTCTGATCAGGTCACGGAACTGGGTGGGTCCGATGGCCTCGATGAGTGCGACCGAGGACGCATCGATGGTGAGGATCGCGCCTTCGGCACGGGCGATGCCGGACGCTTGGCGGAGGACGGACAGCGACGGCCCGGCGAGGGAGTACGCCGAGAGGTGGATGGCGTCCGCACCGGACAGCCAGAGGTCAGGTACGTCGGCCAACTGAGCCGCGGCGGCTCGGTCGGGGTACATCGTGCGTTCTCCATCGTCATCCACCAGGATCACGATGGTGCCGGTTCGTCCTTCCCTCTGGACCCTGGCGTCGACACCGGCCCGGGCCAGGTCCCGCACCAGTGCCGCACCAACAGCGTCATCCCCAACGCGCCCGACGAACCGAACCGCCGTCCCAAGACTGCTCGCGAAGGCGGCAACATTGGACGCCGCACCACCGCGCGCCCGGCGGATCAGTGCCGGGTTGTCCGTCCCCTCCCGCGTCCCACCAGCCACCCAAACAACAACGTCCTCGACAAGGTCACCAACACACACCAGACTCCGTCGACCCTGCAACGCCCCACCTCCCATCCCGGCTGAGGCGACGGTATGGGAAGCGAGTCGGTCAGTCGACCACCGCCGGCGGTACCTGGTCCCCGACGAGGGGTGTCACCTCGCGTTTGCGGGGGAGCATCAGTGCCGGCACCAGGGTGAGCACCACCAGCACCCAGGCGACCCAGAAGGTGTGCGCGAACGACGCGGCGGCGTCGACCAGCCCGCGCAGGACCGCGGCGGGGTCGAGATGGAGCAGGGCGATGCCGCCCGGGCGGGTGTTGGCCGCGATGGCCGCCTGGGTCTCGCGGATGCCTCCGTCCTGCCCGGGGATGTTCTGCGTACCGGGGATGATCGGCGAGTTGTTGAGCTGGTTGGTGAGGATGACCGACATCGTCGCGACGCCGCAGGACGAGGCGATCTGCTGGGTGATGTTGAGCAGGGTGGAGCCGCGCGCGACCTGAGGGCCGGGGAGGGTCTTCAGCGCCGAGGTGAACAACGGCATCATCGTGGCGCCCATCCCGAAGCCCATCACGACCAGCATGCCGATGATCAGCAGGTACGGCGTCGTCGCCGTGAGCTGGGTCAGGCCGAACATGCCGATGACGATCAGCACCAGCCCGAACGGCACGATCCGGCCGACCGGCACCTTGTCCACGAGCCTCCCGGCGATCGGCATCGTCACCATGGCGCCGAGTCCCTGCGGCGCCACCAGGAGACCTGCCTGCAGGGTGGACTCGCCGCGGATCTGCTGGAAGTAGGTGGGCACCAGGAGGAGCCCGCCGAAGAACGCCGCGGCGAACAGGAACATCGTGATGATCGAGACGGTGAGGTTGCGGTTGCGGAACAGCCGAAGGTCGAGCAAGGGGTGCTCCGGCCGGAAGGAGTGCCAGACGAACGCCCCCATCAGCAGCAAACCGACCAGCATCGAGAGCCACACCCGGGTCGCGCCGAAATCACCGTTCTCGGCGGGCAGGGAGGACACGCCGAAGAGGAACAAGGCGAGACCGGGAGACATGAGGAGCACCCCGACGACGTCGAGCGACTCCGACCGATGCGCGGTGTCCCTGGCCAGTGCGAACCAGGCGTAGACCAGGGCGATCACGCCGAGCGGCACGTTGATGAGGAAGATCCAGTGCCAGCTCGCCACCTGGATCAACCAGCCGCCCAGGATCGGTCCCAGGATCGGGCCGAGCAGCATGGGCACCCCGAGGATGGCCATCAGCCGCCCCATCCGGTGAGGCCCCGCGGCTCTGGTCATGATGGTCATACCCAGCGGCATCAGCATGCCGCCGCCGAGGCCCTGCAGGACGCGGAAGCCGATCAGCATGTTGATCGTCGTCGCGGTCGCGCACAGGGCGGACCCGGCGGTGAAGAGGAAGATCGCGGTCATGTAGAGCCGCTTGGTGCCGAACCGGTCGGCCGCCCATCCGGTCAGCGGAATCACGGTCGCGAGTGCGAGCGTGTACGCCGTGACCGTCCAGGCGACATGTGAGTAGGCGACCGGGTTGCCGGGCGTACCGAACTCGATCTGGAAGGTCGGCAGGGCGACGTTGACCACCGTGATGTCGAGGATCGACATGACGGCGCCCAGTACCACGACGCCGGCGATCTTCAGTACGGCGGCATCGATGTGGTCCGGGTAGTCGGACTGGGTCGCTGGCTGGCTCATTGTGCCCCCCTGAGCGCGAATCACGTGATCCCGAGCCTACGCGCGAACCCTGCGCGGGCACGAGCCTTTTCCGTGATCAGCCGAGTTTGAAGGGGTCGCGGGTGGCGCCGGTGAGTTCTACCCAGACGGCCTTGACCTCGGTGTACTCGTGGATCGCATCGAGCCCGTTCTCACGGCCGATTCCGCTCGCGCCGAAGCCACCGAACGGCACGTTGGGAGCGACGACGCGGTAGGCGTTGATCCAGACGTTGCCGGCCCGGAGCCGCGCGGCGACCCGGTGCGCACGGTGCACGTCCTTCGTCCACACCGCACCGGCCAGACCGTACGGCGTGTCGTTGGCGAGACCGAGCGCATCGTCCTCGTCGCGGAACGTGTACACCGCCAGGACCGGGCCGAAGATCTCCTCCCGGACGACGGTGTGCGCCGAACTCACACCGGTGAGTACGGTCGGCCGGATGAAGAGGCCGCCGTGGTCCTGGTCGGGACCGCCACCGCAGGCGACCACGGCCCCTTCCTTCCGCGCTGTCGCCAGGTAACCGAGCACCTTCTGGTACTGCGGTGCGTTCGCGGCCGGCCCCATCTCGGTGTTCTCGTCGTTGGGGTCCCCGAGCCGGATCCGGTCGGCACGCTCGACGATGAGACCGACCAGTTCGTCGTGGACACTCTCGTGCACGATGAGGCGCGATCCGGCCATGCAGGTCTGTCCGGTCGCGGCGAAGACACCGGCAATGACGCCATTGGCCACCGCGGCGAGGTCCGCGTCGGGGAACACCACCTGAGCGGACTTGCCGCCGAGTTCGAGCGTCACCCGGTTCAGATTCGCGCCGGCGGCCCGGGCCACGGCGGCACCGGTCGCGGTCGACCCCGTGAAGGCGACCTTGTCCACGCCGGGGTGCCCGGCCAGCGATGCGCCGACCGACCGGCCCAGCCCGCAGACGACGTTGAACACGCCAGGCGGGATCCCGGCTTCGTGAACGAGTTCGGCGAAGGCCAGGGTCGAGGCGGGGGAGTGTTCGGATGGCTTCACGACGAAGGTGCAGCCGGCCGCGAGTGCGGTGGCGAGCTTGAAGGTCATCAGCAGGAGTGGCGAGTTCCACGGCGTGATGGCCGCGACGACACCGACCGGCTCGCGTCGGGTGTACACGAGGAAGTTGTCCCGGTCCGAGGGGATCGCGCGGCCCTCGATCTTGTCCGCCAACCCGGAGAAGTAGTAGTACCACTCCGGTAGGTACCGCATCTGGCCGATCATCTCGCGGTAGAGCTTGCCGGAGTCGGCGACCTCGAGCCGGGCCAGTCGCTCGGCGTTGGCGGCGATGACGTCCCCGAGTCGCTGGAGGAGCCGCGCCCGCTGGAAGCCGGTCATGCTGCCCCACGGACCGTCGAGAGCGTCCCGCGCGGCTCGGACCGCTCGGTCGACGTCGTCGACGGTCCCATCCGGAACAATCGCCCAGTCCTTGCCGGTGTAGGGATTGTTCGAGGCGAAGGTCGCACCCGACAGGGCGTCGACGAACTCTCCGCCGATGTACATCTGGAACCGCTGCAGGTCCTCCCGGTCCGTCTGCGGCGTGAGCGTCGTACTGGTCATCGCTGCTCCTGATCGTCGGAGGCGTCTCCCTACGGACGGTAGGTCACGCCCGCCCCGACGGCTAGCCAGGACGTCTGATCGAACGGGAGGCTTGACAGTTCCAGCGGCGGGGGAGATCTTCGCTTGTGACGGGGGGTCGGGATGGTGGGGAGCGATGGTGTCGGCCGACGGCTCGCGCTGATCGTGGCCACGTCGGCGTACGAGGATGAGGGTCTCGCGCAGCTGGTGTCGCCCGCGTACGACGCTGCCGCGCTGGCCGGTGTGCTGGCGGATCCGGCGATCGGCGGGTTTGCGGTGTCGTCCGTGCTGGATGCCGCATCCGGGCAGATCTCGCAGACCATCGAGGACTTCGCGGCCGAACGCGACCGTGGTGACCTGGTGCTGCTGTATCTGTCGTGCCACGGGCTGAAGGACGAGCAGGGCAGGCTGTACTTCGCCGCGCGCGATACGCGACGCGATCGGTTGCGCTCGACGGCTGTCTCGGCTGGGTTCGTGAACGACGTTCTGTTCGCCTGTCGATCGCGCTGCAAGGTTCTGGTGCTGGACTGCTGCTACAGCGGCGCGTTCGCCAGGGGCTTGTCCGTCAAGGCCGATCCTTCGGTTCACACCGCGGATCATTTCGACGCGCGCGGTCTGGTGGTGCTGACGGCATCCGATGCGACGCAGTACGCGTTCGAGGGCGACAAGGTGGTCGGAGGCGCCACGCCGTCGATCTTCACCTCCAGCGTGACCCGCGGGCTCCAGACCGGTGCCGCCGACATCGACGGAGACGGCCTGGTCTCGGTCGACGACCTGTATGAGTACGCGCGGCGACAGCTTGCCGGGCAACCGCAGCTGCAGAATCCGCGCAAGTGGGAGTTCGACGTGGCCGGCACGATCGTCCTGGCCAGATCGCCGGCTGCGCCGGGGCCTACAGTCGCGCCTCCGGCTGAGAGTCTTCCGGCGGTTCTGTCCCCCAACTGGGGAAACGCGGCGCCGGTCTCGGCTCGGGTCCGGCAGACCCAGTGGTGGCTCGGGCTGCTGCTGTTCCTGGCCACCGCGGTCGTCCTCAGCGTGTTGCTGATGCGGTGGCTCTTCGATTGGCTGTATTTCCTGGGTCTGACAGACCAACTGCCTGCTGACACTGCGGGGCTGGTCACAGCAGCCGCGGGCGGTGCCCTGTGGGCTGTCGCCTACGGCGCCGTCGATGCGGCTCGGAGCTCGCCGGCCCGCTGGTACGACCTGCACCTCCGCTGGCTGGCCACGCTACGCCAGGTGGTCCAGCCTTCAGGCTGGCGCCAGTTCGGGCAGGCGGTCCGCGCGGCGGTGCCACTGAACGTTGCACTCACCCTTGTGGTATCCGTCCTCATCGGCGCCTACGGCTACGACCACTGGGGCGGCTCGCAGGGCCGCGACAAGTCCTTCCCACTCGCTTACACACTCCTCACCACCCTCGCCGTCGCCACCTACCTGACCAGCGAACAACGCAAACGCCGAGAAGACGCCTAACCGTGCGGCGCTTGGTGAACTGCTAGCGATCCGCGTCAGGATCGCCGTACAGCAGCGAGGCGAGTCCTCTTCGGAGTCCTGTTTCGTCGGCGACCCGGCGAATCGCCAGGAGGGTTCCGGCGACGTATGGGTCCGCGGTCGAACCAGGATCGTGACGCATCACAAGTCGTTCCCCTGATCCACCGAACACCACCTCGGTGGTCACGACGAAACCGGGCAGCCGGACGGAATGGATCCGGGTGCCCGCAACCTCGACACCTCGGGCCTCGACCGGACCGTGCAGGTCCGGGAGCGGGATCGCCGCCCCGGGCCGGCGCACGCTGCCCAAGGTTTCGGCGAGCTCCCGGGATGTGCCGCTGGGGACGTCGGGCTTCTGATCGCTGGCGTAGTCGAGCACTTCCCAGTGCTCCAACTGCTCGGCGGCCATCGACGCGGCACGCAGTAGCACCGCCGCCATCACGGAGAAGTTTCCCGCCGCGATCACGCCGACGCCACGGTCACGCGCCGTACGATCGATCTCCGCATAGTCGGCGGCAGTCAGCCCGCTCGACCCCACCACGGCATGGATCCCGGCCTCGATCGCCGCGACCACGTTCGTCTTGACGGCAGTGGCGCTGGTGAAGTCCACGACCACGTCCACCGGAGCAGATCGCAGGGCCTCGGCGACCGTCCCGTAGATCGATCCGGCGGCTTTCGAGCCGGTGACCGTCGCGATGTCTTGACCGGCCGCCGATCTGGACACCCCAGCGGTGAGCGTCAGATCATCGGCGGCAGCGATGGCGGCGACGATCGGCGCCGCGGTCCAGCCAGTGATGCCGGCGAAACACACATTCGTCATGCCAAGACACTACGGCGTACGTCACTCGCGCGACCTGGGTTTCTGCTGTTGTTGCCGTCAGCAACATGGTGGCCGGCTGACCCGGATGTGAAGTCGGCTTGGCGATTCGGCAACTTTGATGGCCCTCGGAGCATCAAACAGGTGTCCAAGGGGGGCATCGTGAAGTCTTTTCACAGCATTCGTTCTGTCAATCTCCGTCTACCGATCCACATGAAGTGCTCGAACTCGCCGCCATACCCGTGGGAGCGATCACCGTCCCGGCGATCGTCGGCGCCGACTCTGCGCCGACAGGCCTGTTCCTGTCGCGTCCGCCACCTCAGCATGCGGCCTTCGGTCGCGCGATGAGACGCCGTTCGTTCGTCTGTGGTCTGTCGACCGCAACGCTGGCGACAGGTGTGCTCCTCGTGGGGAGTACGTCCGCGTCAGCCCAGAACACCGAGTACGCACCGGCCCAGCTTGTCACCGGCACCACCACGGTTCTGCCGCCGGTGTTCGGCAAGGCACGGTTCACGTGCCATGACGAAGGCGCCAACGTCACCGCCCGGCTGCGCAACGCCAACGCGACGGTCCAGTACTACATGGTCGGGATCACGGCGGGCGACATCCACTATGACTACGTCGTGACTCTGGCCGCACGCGGGGCTGAGCTCGTCGAGTTCGGTGGTCTGCCCAACGGTACGTATCTGCTCCAGGTCCAGAACGCCGCCGGTGCCTTCGACGCCCAAACCCGGGTGCGTGTGCGCTGCAACGTCACGCCGCCAACCGGAACACCTACGCGTACGCCGACCGCATCGCCATCGCAGACGCCGACTGCGACGCCGACAACCACCGCGCCGACAACGCCGGTGGGCGTGCCAACCGCGGTGGATGCTGGTCTTTCTGGCCCCCTCGCACAGGATGACTCGAACCAAGACCGGACGATCGTCGGCATCGGCCTGCTGGCGGCCGTCGCCATCATCATCGGCCTGGCCGCGCTCCTGGTACGGCGTCGCCGCGGACTGCACCACCTCTGACAGGAACGTCCCGCGTGGGCAGAAGCCGGAGCGGTCACAGGCGGATCTGGATCTCTCCGTCGAGTTCCTGCACCTCGTAGACGCTCAATGGCTTGACGGCCGGGCCGTTGATCACGGCGCCGGTCGTCACGTCGAATCGGGAACCGTGGCACTGGCACATGATCGTGCGTCCCGTGCGCAAACCTCCGGACAGCGGGCATGGCTCGCTGCCGCACGTGCAGAGGTCGCCGAAGGCGTAGACGCGGCCGTCGACCCGCGCGAAGGAGACGCGCAGCTTCCGATCGCCCAGGGTGAGGTAGTACGGAGCGACGCTGTCGTCGGCGATCGCCGCAGCGGCGTCGACGGTTCGGAACGTGCCCGCTGTGAGCTCGGACATCGGGTGCTCCTAGTAGGGATAGTCAGGGATGACGTCGGACTTCTTCGCATCGAGTCGCAGCTCGCCCAGAGCGCCGGCAGGTACGGCGGGACGGTGCGGCATCACCGGGGTCACACGCTCGTACCCGGACCCCAGGGGCGGCCTGGGGTCGACATCTCCCTTGTTCGGCCACAGTGACAGCGCACGTTCGGCCAGGGCGGTGATCGAGAGTGAGGGGTTCACTCCGGTGTTGGCCGGCATCACGCTGCCATCGATGACGTGCAGGCCCGGCTGGCCGAAGACGCGCTGGTAGGGGTCGACCGCGCCGCTCTCGCTGCTGTCGCCGATCGGAATCCCGCCGGTGAAGTGGGCCGAGGCAGTCCGGTTGATGACCTCGAACGGCAGGGCTCCTTCGTGGCCGCCCATCGTGGCCGCCATCCGATCGACGAACTGCTCGACGACGGGGATGTGCACCGACGGAGGCGTGCCGGTGTGGCGGCTTCGCAGTACTCCGTCGTGCCAGTAGAGCTCGATCGACGTGTCGGTCGTCTGGGAGCAGAGCATGACGACGGTCCGCTCGGCCCAGTTGCGTGCGTCGTCGAAGCTGAGGACGGACGTCGGATGCTCGATCAGTTGCTTGACCCAAGCGGCCGTCGGGTGTTTCTGCTCGCCGTGCTGGTGATAGGTGACCAGGAACGCGAAGAGGTCGTTCCCGACGCCCCAGTAGACGGGCTCGATGCTCGTGACGGGGTCGGGCCAGACACCGGAGGTGATCGACACGGACCCCGGGGTGAGCCGGATCCGGTCCGGATCACGCTTCCATTCCTCGTGCGTGCGGGTGATCGCGAGGAGCTGTTCGGAGTTCGTCCGCGCACGTTGGCCGAGCTGGGAGGAGACGTCCCGCAGTCGGCCCTCGTGTTGCGTGTGCAGCAAGAGCTTGGACGAGCCGTATGCGTGGGCGGCGACGATTACCTGCTCGGCGGTGTAGGTGTGGTGCTGCAGGTGCTCGGCCCGTTGCGCCCAGCCCGGGTGCCGTGCGTGCACCTCGAACCCGCCTCCCTCGAGGGGGATGAGGTCGTAGACCTCCTGGAGTTCGTGGACCCGGGCGCCGAGCTTCTCCGCCAGGTACAGGTAGTTGGTCGTGAGCTTGTTCTTCGCGTTGTGGCCACAGCCGATGTTGCACTTCCCGCACGAGACGCACCCAGTACGACGCGGTCCGGCGCCACCGAAGTACGGATCGTCGGCCTCGACTCCCGGGCTGCCGAAGTACACGCCGACCGGCGCTTTGTTGAACGTTTCCCCTCGTCCCATCTCGGTGGCGACCTGTCGCATGACGCGGTCGACGTCGGTGGGCATGTACGGGTAGCGAACGGCACCGAGCATCCGGGTCGCCTGGTCGTAGTGGGGGGCCAGTTCGTCGGCCCAATCGGTGATGCTCGCCCACTCCGGCGCGTCGAAGAACTGCTTTGGGGGCACGTAGAGCGTGTTCGCGTAGACATGAGATCCGCCGCCAACGCCCGCGCCGCATAGGACCAGCACGTCATCGAGGTACTCGACCCGCTGGATCCCGTAGAGGTCTGCCGCGGGGAACCACAAGAACCCGGGCAGATGCCACTGGCTCTTCGGGATGTCCGCGTCGCTCCATCGCTTGCCGGACTCCAGGACGCCGACCCGATACCCCTTCTCCGCGGCGCGAAGCGCGGAAACGCTGCCGCCGAACCCGGAGCCGACAACCAGCACGTCGTAGTCGAAGCTGTTCATCGGGATCTCCCTCCTGGACCCACTTGTCATCGACCACATTCGCGCCCGGTAGCTTCACATCGCACCCGTGGAACACCCTGGTCTCAACGCTGCTGCTGCGCAGCCTCGTCGAGAAGAAGGGTCGAAGCCGATGGACTACGAGACGCTCACCGTGCGGCAGGAGGGTGCCGTTCTGTTCGCAGCGATCAACAGCCCGCCGATGAATCTTCTCGGGCCCGAGCTGGTCCGCGACCTGGTGTCGTTGATTCAGCGGGCCGAGGCCGACGGCTCCATCCAGGTGCTCGTGTTCAAGAGCGAGGACCCCGACTACTTCATCCCGCACGTGGACGTCACCCGGATCGCGGAGTACCGGGCCGAGGCAGCGAAGCTGGTGGGCGAGCCGTCGATTGCGCTGCTCTTCCGCTATCTGAGCGCGAGCCGTCTGGTGACGATCGCGCAGATCGAGGGACGGGTACGGGGGGCCGGCAGCGAGTTCGTCCTGGCGTGTGACATGCGGTTCGCCGCCCGCGAGTCGGCGATCTTCGGTCAGTTCGAGCCCGCGTTCGGTCAGGTGCCCGGCGGGGGAGCGACCCAGCATCTGGTGCGCCTGATGGGTCGCGGCCGGGCGCTCGAGGTCATGTTGAGCGCGCGGGACTACGACGCCGAGCTCGCCGAACGCTACGGCTGGATCAACCGTGCCCTCCCCGCGGACGAACTCGACGGCTTCGTGCGCGATCTCGCTCACCGCATCGCCGGCTTCCCGGCCTCGGGCCGGACCGCAGTCAAGGACCGCGTCAACGCGATCGCCCTCGCCCCGGCCGACGACTTCCGCCAGGACTCCGACCTCTTCGGCGAGAGCGTACGCACCCCCGAAGCCCAGGCCCGAATCCGAGCAGCCCTGTCCAACGGCTTCCAAACCCGCCCCGCAGAACTAGACCTCCCGCAACTGCTGGAGGACCTACCCGTCTCCTGACGATCGGGCGTTCACCAGGGTGTCGCCGAGGTCACCAGCCGACTGCCTGGTCGCGAACCGCGCCAGTGACCGCTGAGCAGGTGCCGGCGGTGACGGAGCCTGTTCCTTGTGGAGTGGATGGGCTGCCCGAGGCGACGGCGGGGTGGGTGGGGTGTAGTTCCCACCGTCACCCGCGGGCCGAAGCCCTGGTCCCCGTCAGACCCCCTGGTAGTGCGGAGCAGATGCCCGGGTTGCCGACTGATCGCGCTCCCCGGGTTGTGCCCGGGGGTGTGACGGGTGCGATCGCGGTCCGCGGGCAGTGATAGTGGGTGGAGCCTCGGAGCAGGGAGCCGCTGATGACTCGATCTCGGCAGTGTTGGCTCGGTGCGATCGGGAGCCTTGACGGGCTTTGGCACCGACGGACCGCAGCGCAGGAAGGCGTGATCGCTGTCTTGGTGGATGGCGGTTCGGTCGGCCTGCGGGCAGTGGATTGGGCCGCGCTGGAGGCATCCGCCCGCGGGGTCCCGTTGCGTGTCGTCCATGCCATCGGGCATTCGCTCGACGCGTCGGCGGTGGACGGGGCCTCGACTGTGGTCGACGCTGCCTGCGCCCGGGCGCGGGCCGTCGCCGCCGATCTCCGGGTGATCACTGACGTGCAGGCGGGTACGTCGCCGCTCCTGTGCGGCCTCGAGGAGCTGATCGTCGTCGGCCGGCGCGGTCTGGTCCGGACGGGTGCCGACGGGCCGTCCGCCGGCCGTGTGGTGGTCGGTGTCGACGATCGACTCACGTCACCAGCAGCCCTGGGGTTCGCCTACCGGGCCGCGCGCCACCGTGGCTTGGGTCTCACGGTGCTGCAGTCGGTCTCGCGTGGCGACGATGTCCTGAGGTTGCTGGCGAGCGCGTTCCCGGACGTCGACGTACGACGTAGTTGCGTGCCGATGCCAACGGGCAGGGCGCTGGTGGACGAGGCCGCCGGAGCGGAGCTCGTGGTGGTCGGTACGCGCGGCCGCCGGCGAGCGCATCACGCCGTCTGTTGCTCGTTCACGAACAAGCTCCTTCGCTCGGCCCGCGGTCCGATGGCGATCGTCCCGACGCTGCGAGCGGACTGACGCCATCGAGACCCGCAAGCCTCGTTCGACGACGGAGCGGTGGCGCGTTCAGATATCCCTTCACAGCCAGGCGGAGGCGACGATCTGAGCTCTGTTGGCGGCCGGGTGTTCGCGGACGCCGTACTGCGCCCCGGCGCCCGCCCAGAGAATCAGCTGCCCTGCGTAGTCGGGATGGAGCTCGATCATGTGATTGAAGTAGCCGAGGGCAGTGGTCTCGGTCTTCAGGGCGGCTTCGGCTTCGTCGAGATACCGCCGGGTGGCGGCGATCTGGCGGCCGGCGTCGTCGTCACCGAGCCGGTTCAGGTGTCCGGAAACGATCGTTCGCGGGGCGAGTGCCTCGACGTTGTCGATCGCGGCCCGCCACGGTGCGAGACCGTCGGGTCCCAGGGCATCGCCGACGTACTGGTGGGCCCCGTTGTAGATCACGTCGCCGGCGACGACCAGCCCGAGGTCCGGCACGTGCAGGACACTGGAGTCGTCGGAGTCACCGTGGCCGACGTCGACGATCCGGAGTTCGTGGCCCTCCAGTGCGAAGCGATTGTCCGGCACCGTCACCGCGGTGACCGCTGACGGCGGAATGTCGTCGTACATCTTGTCCCACAGGAACGGCCGGGCCGCGACGCTGGCATGCATCTGCCGGATCACGCCCGCGGACGCGACGATGCGAGCGCCGAACCGGTCGGCGAGGAGCTGTGCCGCGAACCAGTGGTCCCCGTGGCCATGCGTGATGTAGATGTCGGTGAGCCTGCGTCGCTTGCCGGCCACCCAGTCGCCCAGGTCGCGCGCCGCGGAGGGGTTGAAGCCAGGGTCTGACAGGACGGCGTTCTCTTCTCCGAAGATCAGGGTGCTTGCGATCGGGGAGAAACTCCTCGGCTCACCGTTCGGAAGGGCACCGGGCTGCGCGGGCGCTTCACTGACGAACACCTCGTACGCGAGACCCTCTCTCGGCGTGCTGTTCATGGTCCTCTCCTCTAGTCGATGGACGTCTACGACGATGCCCTTCAACTGCGCTGCTCGCGCCTGGGCAAATCCCTGGTCCACTGATCCAGCCACGCTGCCGACGGTTCCGCAGACCAGGGAGTCACCCGGGCGCGACGCACGCCGCATCCGGGCAATCCTTAGGTTCGAAGGAAACTCGCAGAATGTTCGAAGGAGCAGGATGATGAAGCGCGATCGACTCACCCCGCTGGGAGCCATCACTCGCGGGCTGGTCGCGGGCACGATCGGAACCGTCGCCATGGACGCGCTGTTGTACGCGGAGTATCGAAGCGGCGGCGGCAAGAGCGAGGTCGGCCGCTGGGAGTTCTCGGCCGACATCAAGACCTGGGAGCAGGCACCGGCCCCAGCACAGGTCGGAAGACGGGTGTTCGAGGGCCTCTTCCAGCGTGAGCTGCCGGACAGCCGGGCCGCGCTGGTCAACAACATCATGCACTGGGGGTACGGGATCGCGAACGGTGCCGCGTACGGCGTTGTCGCCGGGTCAGTACCCAAGCCCCGGGCCTGGTACGGCGCGATCTTCGGCGCCGGTGTGTGGGGGACCAGCTACGTCGTACTCCCGGCGGCAAAGCTCTACCGCCCGATCTGGCAGTACAACTACAAGGTCCTGGCCAAGGACCTCAGCGCCCACCTGGTCTACGGCCTGACCACCGCGACCGCCTTCAAACTGACAACCTTCGTGCGAAGGCGGCGCCGCTGACCGCCGTCCGGCGATCGGAGCGGCCCTGCGCAGCTCGTGGGTGCGCAGGGCCGCCGTGTTCAGCTACCGGCTGTCAGAGTCCGGCGCACTGGCCCGACTTCGGGCCGGACGCGGTGTTGGGTTGGCCTGCGTTGGTCGGCGCGGGGGAGTTGCCCGTACAGGACAGCGGCCCGCTGATGTGGTTGCCCGAGACGATCGTCGAGCCGGTGTTGTTCTGCACGACGATCGAACCGGCAACCGTGGCACCGTCGATCGTCACCTGACCCACCGAGTTGCTGACCCTTACCGGACCCCTGACCGTCGTGGGCGCGCACTCTCCGTTGTGGTTGCCGAGCCAGACCCGGGTTGCACCGGTCACGCTCACCGGCCCCGACACGGTCGTCCCGCACAGCAGTACGTTGCCTGCTCCGGACGCCGTCACCGGCCCGCGGAATTCAGACCCGGATGCGTAGAGTCCGGCACCCGCCGCCACGGTTACAGGTCCCGAGAGAGTCGCGCCGTCGAAGCACGCGACGCCCGCGGACACGGTCAACGGACCATCGTGCGTTCCGGTGACCATCGTCGTACAGGAGGGGACGCCGGTGGCGACGAACGGCACGGCCCAGGTCTGGCCCTGACGGCTGTAGGTGACAGTCCCGTGATACACCCCGTCCACCGGGTAGGTGTGGCTCCCGCTGACGGTCATCAGGCTTCGGCCTTGACGTTGGCTCGCCACGTAGTCGCGTGCTGCGATACCGGCGGCCTCGGCCGGGGATCCGTCGCCCCAATCGATCATGGCGGTGAACTCACCCGGCGGAATCGAGCCGGCAGCGAGACGTCCCAGAGGTGCGTTGCTCACGGTCCTGTCCACGCCGAGGCGGGTGACCGTGCCCATCGCCTCCGAACTCCAGGTGACCTGGGCGATGGAGCCGAAGTTCACGTTGGCGAAGGCCCACCGAGGTCCGGCGACGCTGAGCCGTTGGCGATACGCGTCGTAGTCCTGGGTGAGCACCTTCGGAGACCAGGCCTTCTCCAGGATGCCGGCCAACCTTGGGAAGACCATGTACTCGTTCGTGGCCAGGCCACGCATCTGCTCGCCCCAGATGGGCGCCTCGATGCCGATGATGTCCGCCGCCTTCGGACCGCCGTACGCCGGTTGCGCCCAGACGGACCGGTACTTCTCGTACACCCACTCCGGGTCCCACGAGTAGGCCTTGTCGAGTTCTGTCCGCGGTGTCCGGCCGGGAGAGCCGTCGTACCCGAAGTCGAGGTAGGCGTTCCATTCCGGGGTCGTGATGACGCTGCGGCCCTGGTTGAACCACTCGGGCTTGATCAGCGGGGGGCCACCGCCGGTGTAGTCGGACCAGTAGTGGTTGATGGACGTCGAGCCCGGTGCGTATCCCTCCAGTGCCGGGTTCCAGCCCATCATTCGCTTGCCGGCGTTGTCGACGATGGTCTCCATCTGCCCGATCCACCACTTGTAATCCTCGTGCGGCATCCCGATGGCCTCGTCGCCGCCGATGTGGATGATCGGTGCGGGGGAGATCGCGGCGAGCTGTGCGATCGCGTCCCGCCAGAAGGCGAGCGCTCGCTCACTCGCCGGGTCGTTCGGGTTGGTGCAGAACCGGTCGGTCTGGGTCTGGCCCTGGCAGCCCACGACCGCGACGCCGCCGAGGGATCTGACCGCCGCCGTCGCGTGGGCCGGGCCCTCCAGCTCTGGGACGATCTCGATGAACCTGTCGGCGGCGTACTTGACCAGGCCCTTGAAGTCGTCTTGCGTGTAGAAGCCCGCGATACAGGCCGATCCGTTGCACCCGGTGCCGTCCAGAGCCGGGTAGCCCTTGATCTCCAGGCGCCAGGACTGGGAGTCGCTCAGGTGCAGGTGCAGCCGGTTCCCCTTCAACGCCGCCAGCTGGTCGATCATCGAGCGGATCTCGGCAACAGTCATGAAGTTGCGGGCGGGGTCGAGCTGAAGACCTCGATGCTCATAGCGCGGGTAGTCCAGGACTGTGATGGGCTGCGCAGTCCACGGCCCGACGCCGGTCGTGGGGGAGTTGATTGCCGCTGGCAACAGCTGTCGAAGGCTCTCGAAGCCGTTGAACAGGCCGTGTGCTTGCGGGGCGACGATCTTCACGCCGGCACTCGACACCGTGAGCGAGTAGCCCTCGGCCGCCTTGTTCTCCGGGATGCCGGACACCGATCCGAGGCTCAGTGAGATGTCAGACGCGGTAGCGGAACCTGTCACGACGGGGAGTACGAACCCGGTGGCCGGCCGCAGATAACCTGCGAGTACCTCGGCCGTGGCGGTGAGGGCATCACTGGAGACGATGATCCGGGATGTGTTCGTGAGCTCCCATGGCTGACCCGTGCCGGGCTGCTGCTTCACCGGCACGGGGATGATCTGTCCCACGGTCGGCGGCGGCTTGGGTCCGGACCAGATCTCGAACTCATTGATCGTGTAGCCGATGGTGGACGTGGTGGCCACGGCTTGCATCCGGACACACGAGATCGGGTCCTTGCGATCGATCACCTGGGAATCCTTGTCGCTCGGATTCACCACGTGGGTGACCGTCGACCAGGTCTGGCAGTCGGCGTCCGTGGAGACCTGCAGGTCGTATTCCGTCGGCTTGGCCGGAGAAGTCCAGCGGCTGAACACCTCGTAGACCGGGGCGGGCGTGGCCAGCTTGACCTGGAACCAGTCCTGGGTCGGATCGTAGCCGTTGCCGACCGACGCGTAGTTCGAGCTCCATCCGTTGTGCACGAACACGTCGACCGCGTTCGCGGGCGCGTACGTCGCCGCGGGCGGAGTCATGCGTTGGGACTTGGCGGAGGCGACCGCACCCGGCAGGAGGGCGAGGTTGACGCTCTCGGAGGCTGAGGGATCGGCGGACGTTGCTGGTGTGCCGGCGGACGCCTGTCCCACTGTCAAGGGGACAAGAGTTGCGGCCACAAGCGCACCGATCATAAGAGCGGGGACAGCGCGAGGCCGGGACCGACGGACTGCAGCCGGTCTCCCCTCGGGTTTCGACGACAAGAACGAGATTCTCACGTCACTCCTTACCGGTGCTGGGCGGTGTCACGCGGACGTAGAGAGGACGACCGTACCGGCGATTTTCCCGCCCCACTCGCCAGACGTGCAACAACACCAGCGCGCCGCCCCTGACCGGTCATCGAACCTCTGGCGGGCAGGCAGGTTACCCCATCTGCCAGCGACTAACCTTCGGGTGATCCTGCATGCCAGGACTGCCAGAGTTTGCCGTAGACGCGGCCTGCGCTGACAAGTTCGTCGTGGGTGCCGAGCTCGACGAGTTCACCGGCTTCCATGACCGCGATTCTGTCGGCGTCGTGCGCGGTCTGCAGGCGATGGGCGATCGCGATCACGGTGCGACCGCGGAGGACGGCGGCTAGTGATTGTTCTGTTCGCCGGGCTGTTTTTGGGTCGAGTTGTGCGGTGGCTTCGTCCAAGATCAGTGTGTGGGGATCGGCGAGGACAACTCGTGCCAGCGAGAGCTGTTGGGCACTGGCGCCGTCGAGGTTGGTGTCGTGGCCGAGCTCGGTGTCCAGGCCGTGGGGTAGGTCAGCGAACCACGCGGCTCCGACGGCGTCCAATGCGGCGTACAGCTCCTGGTCCGTGGCGTTCGGTCGTGCGACGCGCAAGTTGTCGCGCACGGTGTCGTGGAAGACGTGATGATCTTGGGTGATGAGTACGACGTGCTCGCGCAGGTGGTCGGGCGACAGGTCGGCAACTGGTGTCCCGCCGATCGTCACAGACCCGGTGCGAGGGCGGTCGAGGCCGGCGAGGAGACGTGCGAGGGTTGATTTGCCTGCTCCGGAGGTGCCGACGATCGCCAGCCGTTCTCCGGGCTGCACGAAGAGATCGATTCCGTGCAGTACGTCGCGAGCACCCGTGTAGCTGTAATACGCGTTGTTCACTTGGATGCGGTCACCGTCGAGGGCGTCGACGCCTTGGCCGTTCGCGGTCAGCTGGATGTCAGCCAGCCCTTCGACGCGGGCGTAGGAGGCTCCGGCTCCTTGCAGCTGCTCGATCCAGAGCATCAGCGTGTCGAGTGGGCCGACGAGTTGGCGTAGGTAGACCGTCGCCGTCACCACAGTTCCCAAGCTGACCAGACCATTGGCGTAGAGGCCACCACCGATGACCAGGACGCCGACCACCGGTAGTGCTAGCGCAATCTCCGACCACGGAAACAGCACCGTTCGCAGCCACAATGCACCTAGGCGTGCTGACCGGGCTTGAGTGATAGCGGCTTCCGTGACCTGTGTCCGGCGGTGTTCCAACCCGAGGAGTTCGATCGTACGGGCGCCTTTGGCCGTGCTGGCGACGACGTCGGCCAGCTCTGCCCCAGATGCGGCAACTGCCAAGTAGGCCGGCCTGGCACGTCGCAGATACCAGCGCACGGCCGCTCCAACGCCGATCAAACACACGAGCCCGCAAAGCCCGAGCAACGGATCCACGACGAGCACCGCGACGACGAGGAACAGGGCGTGGACCACTGCCACGAGAACTTCGGGCACTGCCGACCGCAATGTCGTGGCCACCAGCGAGGCATCGGTGCTGCCGCGGGCGATCAGATCGCCAGTGGGAAGATGGTCCGCCACTCGTGGGGGCAGCGCCAAGGTCCGTAGCAAGAATCGCTCGCGAACGCGTGCGGCGGTGCGTTCGCCGAACCGATAGCCGATCTTGAGCGCCCACCACGTCAGCACCGTCTGCACGATCGTCAACACCAGCGCGCCGAAGGCAAGTCGGTCCACCGTGCTCAGCACATCATCGGAGCCGGCTTGGATCGTGTCGATGATTCGGCCGAGCAGCCACGGACCGGTCAGAGCTGCCGCGGAGGCGAGCCCATTGACAAGGATGATCCCAACCACGGCCCGGCGGTCTGCGCCCAAGTCTCCGATCGCCGCAGCCCGGACTTCGGCTGGGCCCGCGACCGGCATCTGCCTACTCATCGGCTTCGGTGTCATCTTGGGCGCGGGATACCAGGTCGCGATAGTACGGGTCGCTGCGCAGAAGTTCCGCGTGCCTTCCGACTGACGAAGCGTGGCCGTTGATGAGGACGACGACCTCATCAGCACGATCGAGCACGAGTGGCGACGCCGTCGTGACGACCGTGGTCGTGCCGCGCCGGGCTTCGCGGAGCCGGTCGATCATGGCCGCTTCGGTGTTGGCATCGACTGCGGAGGTCGGGTCGACGGCAAGCAGTACGTCGGGTGTGGAATAGACGGCGCGGGCGAGTTGGATGCGTTGCCGTTGCCCACCGGAAAGGTCACTCCCGCCGGCGGCGATCGCCGCATCCAGACCGCCGGGCAAGGCCTCCACCACATCCTCGGCGACCGCGGTGCGGATGGCCGCACGAATCCGGTCATCGTCAGGTTCGAGACGCCCCGCCACAACGTCGCGCACTGTGCCGGCGAACACCTCGGCATGGTTGTCAGCGACAACCAACCGATGCCGGAACTCCTCGCGGGCAACATCATGAATCCGCACACCGGCCCACGTCACACCTGCCTCGGAATCGGTGCTCAGGTGCCCGAGCCTCTCGATCACCGCGGTCGCCTCCGCCGGCCGGGCAGCTACCAACGCTGTGAAAGCGCCAGGACGAACGATCACGCCCGAGTCAGGATCGGCCAACGGGCCACAACCAGTCGGGATCATCGCAGGGTCGTCGTCGTTGTGGCGTACGACCGGCAGGTTGAGCAGATCGATGATTCGTTGACCGGCCACCCGCGCACGAGCGATATCGCCAGCGCCCTCGATGAAGGACGCGACCGGAATGACCAGCACGGCAACGTAGCCGTAGACGGCGACAAGATCACCGATGGTGATATCGCCGACCGCAGCCATCCTTGCCGACGACCACACCACCGCGGCCAGGAACAGCGCCGGTAGGCCGCCTGACAATGCGCCAACCCAACTCGAGGGTCCGGCGACCCGGTAGCCACGATCCACCAATCCCTGCGACTGCTGTTCGTACCGCTCGGCCACGAACGCCTTCCCACCGAGGCCATTGAGCACGCGAAGTCCGGCCACCACATCGACGAGACGCGTCGTCAACCGCCCCTGGTACGCTCGGTACTCGCCGCCGGTGTGTTCGATGCGCCGCAAGAACGGACCGACTGCGATAGCGAGCAGCGGAACGCCGCCGAGGACCAGGGCGGTCAGCAACGGTGAAATGGTGAACAGCACGACCGCAACGACGGCGTAGGCCAGCACCGCGCCAACGCCAGGCCCCGTGACAGTCAACGCCTGCGCAACAGTGTTCACGTCGGAGATGCCGACGGTCACCACCTCCCCGGCGCTCACGCGACGCGCCAGGGAGGCGCCCAAGCGGGACGTGTGCCACACCGTCGCCCGGACCGAGCGAAACGATGCGTCCATCCGGATCTTGGTCATCGTGCGATGCCGAGCGATCCCCAGCAGCGCGTTCAGCACACTGACCGCGAGCAGTACCAGCGCCCACCCGACGAGAGCGGCGGTATCGCCTGCGACAAGCCCGTCATCCACCGCACGAGACAGCACCCAAGGTGGCACCGCCAGACCGACCATCCAGCAGCTGCCCAACATCGCACCCGCCGCGACACGTCGTGACTGCGATCGGGTAAGCCACAACAGGAAGCGGAAGGGGCTGGTCAGATCAGCCGATGTCGGCGGGACCCAGGTCTCGGTTGTCCTGTCCAACCACCGGCGCATAGCAGCCATCCGCCACATCCGCCGCCGTGCACTGTCGCTGGCCATGCCGCAAATCCTCGCAGGAGTTGGCGGTCACCTCACCCGGGCTGAGCGGGCCGCGTTTTCGATGAGGGCGGAGAACCGAGGCGCCTGCCGGGTGATTCCGCCAACGTGGCTGGCGGTCGAGTATTCGACGACGGTGGCGCCGACGCGTGCTGCCATCCAGCGTTCCTGGGCCGGGTCGATCATGCGGTCCTGGCCGGACACGGCGTACCAGGCTGGAACGTTGTGCCAGCCGACCGGGCCGGAGGGTGTCGTGACGATGGGGAAGTTGAGCGGCCGCTGTGCGGCGTTCAACTCGGCTGCCTGCCGGTTGCTGAGGTCTTGAGCGAAGTACTGATGGAAATAGGCCGGGTCGATGTACGCCGGCGAGGCGAACGGCTCGCCGGTGAAGACCAGGTGCCCGAAGGCCTCGGACGGGGTGAAGTCGGCGCCGAGGCTGGCAATCGAGTCGCCTTCGTCAGGTACGAGCGCCGCCGCGTAGACGAAGGCGGAGACGTCCGTGCGGTCGTGGGAGGCGCCGGCGGTGACGATACCGCCGTACGAATGGGAGACGAGCACCTTCTTGCCCTGGATGCCGTCCAAGGCGGTGCGGACGATCGCGACATCCTCGGCGACGCTGTTCAGGCCGAGCTTGGGGGTCACGGTGCGGTAGCCGTCGTCCTTGAGTCGCCGGGTGACCTCGAGCCAACTGGTGCTGTCGGCCCAAGCGCCGTGCACGAGCACAATCGTTGGTTTGGCGGTGTGCGCCTCGGCGGGCACCGTCAGGGACACGGCGGCGGTCAGGACGGCCAGTACGGCGGCTCCGAGCGCAGCGATCCTGCGGCGGCGGCCTGGGGGAGTGGCGGTCTCCGATGTGGGCTGGGTGTGCATTTGGTCCTCCTAGTGGGGTGAGTCCGTTGCCGCCACTCTGGGCGGAAAGCACGGACCCGGGCGCCCGGGTAGTCCCGGGTCAATGCCCGGGTCGACCGCCCCTACGCGCTCAATGTCTCGGACGAGATGTTCTACGGGGGCGTATTTTCAGACGGTGAGCCTGACGCGCTGACGAAGCTCCGCGAGTGCCCGCAAGCGTGACTTCCGTTTGGAGGATGAGTGATGCCGACCGACGATCGCCGGCCGCAGCCGATGCCTACGTCGGCGAGCGCGATGCTGGCCACGCTGACAGACGAGCGGTTCTCCGATCCGGAGTGGTTGTTCGAGCGGAAGTGGGACGGCGTGCGATGCCTGGCGTTCCGTACGGCGTCAGGCGAGGTCCGACTGCGCACACGCAACGACAAGTCGCTGGAAGGCACCTACCCCGAGATCGCCGACGCGGTGGCGAGCGAGTGCGAGGTGGCTGCGGTATTGGACGGTGAGGTCGTGGCGTTCGTCGGCCGCCGCACCAGCTTCGAGCGCCTGCAGGGCCGCTTGGGGCTGACCGATCCTGTCGCCGCGAGGGCGACCGGCATCGCTGTCTTCTACTACGTTTTCGATGTACTGCATCTCGACGGGTACGACGTTCGGGGCTTGCCGTTGCGGGAGCGCAAGCGCCTGCTCCGCGACGCCGTCCATTTCGCCGATCCGCTGCGGTTCACGGCGCACCGCAACACCACGGGCGAGGAGGAGTTCCGCAAGGCGTGCGCGCGAGGTGACGAGGGCGTGATCGCCAAGCGGGCCGATTCGCCGTACGTCGCCGGCCGGTCGCACGACTGGCTGAAGTTCAAGTGCGTGCGTGACCAGGAACTGGTGATCGGCGGCTACACCGCACCGAAGGGCTCCCGGATCGACTTCGGCGCGCTGCTCGTCGGCTACTTCGACGGCGCCGATTTCGTCTACGCCGGGAAGGTCGGTACGGGTTTCAACGCCTCGGTGCTCAACGACCTCTACGCGCGAATGCAGAGCTTGGAGCGGGAACAGTCCCCGTTCACTCGTGGACGAGTTCGTGAGCGGGACGTGCACTGGGTCGAACCGCGGCTCGTGGCGCAGATCGGCTTCACCGAGTGGACCCGGGACGGCCTGCTCCGACATCCGCGGTACACCGGGTTGCGCGACGACAAGAACGCGCGAGACGTCGTGCGCGAAAGCTGATCAGCCCGATTTAGCCTCTGGGTCGGCACATGGCCTGGTCGATCGCGGTCATCGCGGCCATCACCGCGACGTCCGGATCGGGATCGGCCAGGTTGTGCCAGACCTGGGGATCACACGGGCGGCCGCCGAGATCCGGAGGTGTGCTCGAGCTGTCCCAGACGTCTCGCGCGGTGGCGCCGCTGGAGGCCAGCGGGATGACGCTGACGCCGCGTTCGAGCGCCCAGCGGACCTCTTCGCTGGTGCCACTTCCCCCGCAGATGACAAGCAGCGCGCGGCAGTCGTTGAGGACGCTGCCGACGAGTTCTTCCCGCCCCAGATCAGTGAAGATCGCGGTGCCGACGTGCGCGTCCATCAGTGGCGCTTGCTCTCCGAGATTCTTCCGGAAGTAGATGCGGAACCGGTCAGGTTTGTAGCGGCCGTTGGCCCGGAGGAGTTCGGCGAGCCGGCTCGTGACACCCCACCCCGCCGGTCCGCCGAGCGAGGCGAGTTGCCACGACGGAGGGCGTGCGGTGAGCGCGACCGCGAGCTTGTCGTACCACGGTTGCAGCAAAGCCTTGTCGCCGCTCCCGCTGACGAACAAGCGTTCCGGGCGGGTTCGAGTGGTGATGGCCCGCAGCATCGGGGTGAGTTCGCTGAAGTTGCTGATCTCGCAGACGTGCACACCGCTGTTCTCCAGGTCGCGGACCCGCAGTTCGTGGAGCTGGACCCCCTCGGGGTCGGCCGGTCGACGCAGCACGGTGAGGTGCCGGTCCGCGGCTGTGGTGCCGTACCGGCGAGCAAGTCGCAGCAGAACGTCGATGTTGGGGTCGGCGAAGCTGAAACCCAGGAAGAGCATGGTGCGGGTGAGGTACGACGCTCGCAGCAGGGCCCACATCCGCGGATGCGTGTCCTCGTACTGCTCGAAGTCGCTGCGCGTGATCACCGGTGGCGCGATCCAGGTCGGCGGATTGTCGAGGCTGAGGCCGCCGTGCATCTTGATGATCGTCCGGCGCCCGGTGCCGATGTCGAGGGCGTCGTTGTCCTGCGTGGCGACGCTGGCCTCGGGAGCTGCGGTTTCCAGCAGCGAATCGAAGTTGGTCGTCCAGATCTCGTCGATCGGCAGCTTCGCGATGAGGTGATGACTCGCCGCCGGTGTCCGGTACGCCGACAGTTCGTTGCGCAGGTGATTGTCCAACGCCGGGCGCCGGCCGGGACCGTTCTGCTCGTAGTACTCGGCGAGCAATGGCAGATCCGCGAACGCGCCCGCTACGCCGATCTCGGCGGCGAGCGGGCTCAGGAGGTCGCTCCAGGTCGGCAGTCCGGCCGCCGCGGACAGACCGGCGCCTACGAACAGCGAGGCGACGCCGGCATCGACGGCGCCGCCGAAGATCCCCACGAGTTCGTACCGGTCGATGGTCACCCGGACAGCGTGCCACGTCCGGCCCGCGCCGAGGATCTCAAAAGCGTCCGTGCGACCAGTTGCGATGTTGCTTCTGTGAGAAAATCAGGCCGAGGTTTCCCGCCTGATCCGGCGCGTGTCGACCGACGCGACGACGTGAGTCGTCGAGGCCGCTGAGGCACACATCGACCTCACCTGGAGGCTCGATGGGCACGACAACCAGTGGTTCCCGGATGTCGTCGTGACCTCACCCCAGCTGCCTACGGAGCTCCGCGGCAGGCAGAGCGAGTGCGCGACCCTTGACGCCCTCGTTGCCCGCGTGCGCGCCGGCGCGAGCCAGGTGCTGGTACTGCGCGGCGAGGCCGGCGTCGGCAAGACAGCGCTGCTGGACTACCTGGCGAGTGGACTGGGACCGAGTTGCCGGCTGGCACGAGCGGCGGGTGTCGAGTCCGAGGTGGAACTGCCCTTCTCCGGGTTGCACCAGTTGTGCGCACCGATGCTGGACCATCTCGATGGCCTGCCCGGGCCGCAGCGTGACGCGCTGGCCACTGCTTTCGGGATGCACGCCGGACCACCGCCGGACCGGTTCCTGGTCGGACTGGCAGTGCTGAGCCTGTTCGCGGACGTGGCGGAGGAGGAGCCCTTGGTGTGCGTGATCGATGACGCGCAGTGGTTCGACCCCATCTCGGCCCAGACACTCGCGTTCGTGGCACGTCGTCAGCTGGCCGATCCGATCGGGCTGGTCTTCGCGCTGCGAGGCGAGCGCGAGGACAAGGAACTGACCGGGCAACCGACGATGGTCGTTCGAGGACTGCGGGACGCCGACGCCCACGCGCTGCTCGACAGCGTCCTGCCCGGCGACGTCGACCCTCGCGTGCGCGAGACGATTGTGGCCGAGACCCGGGGCAACCCGTTGGCGCTGCTGGAACTGCCTCGCGGTCTGTCGAGAGCCGAACTCAGTTTCGGGTTCGGTCTGGCGGCCGCTGCGCCGTTGGACACTCAGCTGGAGCAGGGCTTCTCGCAACGCCTGGCAGCACTTCCGGAACCGACGCGCCTGTTCCTGCTGGCAGCTGCCCTCGAACCTGTCGGGGACCTGAATCTTCTGAGACGAGCCTTGCAGCGGCTCGACGTCGACTTCGCCGCCTCGGTGCCGGCGGTGCGGGCGGGCCTGATCGAGCTGAGCGCTCGAGTCCGGTTCCGGCACCCGTTGGTGCGATCCGCCGTTGCCCGGGCCGCGGAGGTGGCCGACCTGCGAGCCGTCCACCTCGCGCTGGCCGAGGAGACCGATCCGGAGCGCGATCCCGCCCGCCGGGCCTGGCACCGGGCGCACGCGGCAAGCGGGCCTGATGAGGAGGTCGCCGTCGCGCTGGAACGGTGCGCGGATCGGGCCCGGGCCCGGGGTGGTCTGGCGGCGCAGGCGGCATTTCTCGAACGTGCCATCGAACTGACCGACGACCCGGCCAGGCGACCTGCCCGGGTCCTCGCCGCCGCCAGAGCCCGGCACCAATCCGGCTCGTCGGATATGGCGCTGGCGCTGCTCGCGGGCATCGAGACCGCGCCGCTCGACGAACCGACGCACGCCGAGGCGGAGGTTCTCCGGGCGCAGATAGCGTTCTTCTCCAGCCGTGGCCGCGACGCCCCGCCTCTGCTGCTGTCAGCCGCCCGGCGGATGGAAACGTTGGACGAAGCTGCCGCGCGCGACGGCTACCTCGATGCGTTGGCGGCGGGGCTGCTGGTCGGACGCTTGGCCGACGACGTCGGCGCCCGCGAAGTCGCCGTGGCGGCCCGCGCGGCACCTCCATCGACCGCTCGGCCGACCGATCTCCTGCTGGACGGCCTGGCAGTCCTGATGACCGAGGGCTATGGGGAAGGCGTCCCACTATTGCAGCGCGCCTTGAACGCCTGGCGCACCGAGGAGGTGTCGACCCCCGATGCCGTTCGCTGGCTGTGGCTCGCCACCCACGCCGCCCACGACATCTGGGACGACGAGAGCTGGGAGGTGTTCTGCACACGACACCTCCGCCTCGCGCGCCAGGCCGGAGCCCTGGCGGTGCTGCCGATCGCACTCAACAGCCGGATGGGCCTGCACTTCCTCGCCGGCGAGTTCGCAGCAGCGGCCGCGCTGGTCAACGAGTTTGCAACGGTCAACGAGGTCATGGGCAATCACCTGCTGCCGTACGGCGCTCTGGCTCTCGCGGCGTGGCAGGGCCGGAAAGACATCGTCTCCGCGCTCACCCAAACCAGCCTCGCGGATGCAGCGGCGCGGGGTGAGGGCATGGGACTCACGATCGTCGATTACTCATCGGCTGTCCTGCACAACGGTCTGGGGCAGTACCAGGAAGCGATGAGAGCGGCCGAGCAAGGCGCTGGATATCCCGACGAGCTCGGGTTCTCCACCTGGTCGCTGGTGGAGCTCGTCGAGGCCGCTGCGCGAAGCGGCCACCCCGACCGTGCAGCGGATGCACTCGAGTCGCTGAGTCGGACGACGAGCGCCAGTGGCACCGACTGGGCACTGGGAATCGAAGCCCGGTCCCGCGCACAGGTGAGTCAGGGCGACACGGCCGAGGGCTACTACGCCGAGGCAGTGGAGCGACTCAGCCGGACTCGTCTGCGCGTCGAGCACGCTCGCGCCCTACTGCTGTACGGCGAATGGTTGCGGCGGGAGAACCGTCGTCGCGACGCCCGCAGCCACTTGAGGTCGGCGTACGAGATGCTGACTGACATGGGTGCCGAAGCCTTCGCCGAACGGGCCCGTCGCGAACTGGTGGCGACCGGGGAGACGCTCCGCAGGCGATCCGTCGAGGCTCGGGAAGCATTCACGGCGCAAGAGGCGCAGATCGCGCGACTGGCGGCGGAGGGTCGTACGAACCCCGAGATCGGCGCTGAGCTCTTCCTCAGCCCCCGCACGGTCGAGTGGCACCTCCACAAGGTCTTCGCCAAGCTCGGCATCGGCTCTCGCCGAGAACTCACCGGCACCCTCCTGAACGTCTGAAGTGCCCGTGACCCGGGGGTTGACCCGGGACTACGCGGGCGCCTGGGGTGCGCCGTTCAGCCCAGAGTGGGGTTCACCGAACACAACCGCACCTAGCTGGGGTCTTTGATTCCCAAGCAGCGGTAGCTGACTTGACTGCACGATAGTCAGCTTCTTATATTCAGACTATCAAACCTGGACATTAGACATCCAGAATCATGTTGAGGAGTGGCGATGAGGATCTTTCTGGCCGGCGCGTCCGGAGTGATCGGGCAACGGTTGATCCCCCGGTTGGTTCAGCAGGGGCACGTGGTCGGCGCCATGACGCGCTCGGCCGGCAAGACGGAGCTGCTGCGCAACCTTGGTGCGCAAGCGATTCTCTGTGACGTGTTCGACCGGGAGGCGCTGATCCAGGCCGTGGTCGACTTCCAGCCGGACGTCATCCTGAACGAGCTGACCGACCTACCGGACGACGTGACGAAGATCGGCGACCACGCGGACCTGAACGCCCGGATCCGGACCGAGGGCAACCAGAACCTGATCGAGGCCGCGCGGAAGAGCGGTTCGCCGAAGATCCTGGCCCAGAGCGTCGCCTGGCAGCTGCCTGACGGGCCTGATGCTCTGGCCGTCGCAGAGCTGGAGGCTTCAGTTCTCGCCGAGGGTGGGGTCGTGCTGAGCTACGGACAGTTCTACGGTCCCGGCACCTATCACGAGCAGGGACGGCCCGCGGAGCCCCGGGTCAACATCGACCGAGCCGCCGACCGGACGGTCGAGGCGCTGGGCGAGCCGTCCGGCGTCGTCGTCATCACCGACTGAGGATCAGGTGTCCTGGCGCTCGGCCCAATCTCCGTTGGCCACGATCGCGAGGTCGTCGAGGTCGAGGTTCCGCCCGGATTCGGTGCGCGGACCGATGACCACAGGTTCGCCGGTACCTCGTTCCACCAGGCGCAGCGGCCCGCCCTCTTCCGCCTGCAGGTACTTGTTGCCCCACTGCATGAGCGCGAAGACGGCGGGCAGTAGGTCTCGTCCACTATCGGTCAGGTGGTACTCGTCGCGGGTGCGCTTGCCTGCCTCCCGGTACGGCTGCTTGGTGAACAGTCCGAGATCGGTGAGTTCCTTGAGCCGCGCCGCCACGATCGCAGCGGTGACTCTCGTGCGCCGGGCGAAGTCGTCGAACCGGGTGGTGCCGTAGAGAGCCTCGCGCAGGATCAGCATCGACGACCGGGTGCCGATGACATCCATCGCCAGCGCGATCGAGCAGTTCTCCAGCCGCCACGTACTCCGATCGGCCAGAACGCCTTCGAACGTGATCGCCATGACTTCTCCACCTCACAACTTCAAGGAGCTTCTCTTGTCATCCTCCCAGGTCTCCACCAGGGCGCCCGCTACTCGGCGCCGCCCGCTCCTGCCCGCAGGAGTGGCTTTGGCGGGCGCGGCGGTCACGTTCACGAGCCTGTATCTCGCGGCGGGTGCGCTGACGCCGTTGCTCGTGGTCTACAAGGAGCGGTGGGACTTTCCCCCATCGCTTCTCACGGTGGCGTTCGCCGTCTACGCGATCGGCTTCCTCGCTGCCGTTCTGACGGTCGGGTCGCTGTCCGACCACATCGGCCGGCGCCCGGTGCTGATCGGCGCACTGATCGTTCAGGTCGCATCGAACCTGCTGTTCCTCGTTGCCACCGACATCGGCTGGGTGATCGCCGGCCGCATCGTGCAAGGAGTTGCCGGCGGCGCGGCGACGACCGCCTTCACCGCGGCGCTCGTCGAACTCGCGCCGGCCAGCCGGAAGAGACTGGGCATGATTCTCGGCAGCGTCGGCCTGACCGGGGGCCTCGGGTTCGGCTCGTTGCTGGCCGGCTTCGCGATCCAGTTCACGTCCGCGGCGAACACCATCATCTTCGTCGTCCTCACCATCGTCACGATCCTCGGCACCGTGATCGTTGCCGTGTCTCCCGAGAGCGTCACTCGCTCACCGGGCGCGCTCCGCTCGCTGATCCCGCGGATCGCCTTCCCACCTGCGACCCGGAGAGAGTTCGCCGCGGCGGCTCCCGTCGTGGCCGCGGTCTGGATGCTCGCAGGACTCTCGGGCGGGATCGCGCCGAACATGGTGCGCAGCGTCTTCCATCTGAACAGCGGCCTGCTCAACGGCGTGGCCGGGTTCATTGCGCCGGCCACCTCGGCGGTCGTCGGACTCGTGTTCGCCCGCGTCGACTCCCGGCGCGCGATGACCATCGGCATCTACGCGTCCATCATCGGGGCCGTAGGCATCATCAGTGGCGTGTACGCCGGAAGCCTGGCCATCATGATCCTCGGCCAGGCGATCGCCGGTGTCGGCTTCGGTGCGTCCTTCACCGCGGCCCTGCGCCTCATCTTCCCGCTCGCGGCGGAGCATCAGCGCGCGGGGGTCGTCGGTGGGATCTACCTCGTCTCGTACGTCGCGCTCGGACTGCCCATCGTCATCGAAGGTCAACTCACCGGCCCTCTCGGCGAGATCCCGGCAGTCTCCTGGTACACCGGATCGGCCATCCTCCTCGCCCTGATCAGCCTCATCGCCCAGCTCCGCCTCAAGCGCCGGAGCGAGAGCGGAGGCTTGCCCGCCGCGACGTCTGTTGCTTGACCACGACGATTCAAGATCTCTAATATCCAGAACTGTGAAGATGAGCGAGGGCGTCGAATGGGCGATGCACAGCTGCGTGAATCTCAGTTGGCTGCCCGATGAGGCCGTCACGGCCAAACGACTCGCCGCCTTCTACGACCTCCCCACGGCGTACCTCAACAAGCAGCTCCAGGCCCTCACTCGGGCTGGGATTCTTTCCTCGGTCTCCGGGCCGAAGGGTGGGTTCCAGCTCGCCCGCGACCCGCGCAAGATCACCCTGCTCGACATCGTGATCGCGATCGACGGTGCCGATGACGCATTCCGTTGTACGCAGATCCTGAAAGCCGGGCCAGGCGGCAACCCTCGCGCCAACTACCGCAACATCTGCGTGGTGTCCCAGACGATGCGTGCCGCGGAGCTCAACTACCGTCGCGAGTTGGCCGGCCAGACCATCGCCGATATCGCCGCCCGCGTCGAGGCGCAGGCACCACGAGTCCCCGACGACACCCGCACCCGTTTCGCGGAGCTCAGATCCTGAACCCGGTCCACCATCCAGCTGGCCCCGAGCCGAGGGTGCGGGTGGTCAGTGTTTGCGGCGGGTTCGGCGTGGGGGTGCTGAGCTGGCGCGGAGGACGAGGTGGGTCGGGAGGACGGTGTCGGTGTCCGGCTCGTGGTCCGACGGTGTCTCCAAGGCTTGCAGCAGTAGCTGGGCGGCGACCGCGCCCTGCTCGTGGGCGTCTTGTGCCACGGTCGTCAGGTCGAGGACCTGTGCCAGCTCGTGATCGTCGATGCCCACGACCGACATTCTTTCGGGCACCTGGAGGCCGGCCCGGCGTAGCGCCCACAATGCGCCCAGGGCTAGTTCGTCGTACTCCGCGAACACCGCGGTCGGCAGTACCGGTCCCGAGAGCAGTTGTGCCATCGCGGCCGCGCCGCCTTTGATCCCGTAGCGACCGGTGACAATGAGGTCCGGATCGACCGTGAGCCCGGCGGACCTCAGGGCCAGGTCGTAGCCCCGGCGACGTTGCTCGGAGGAGGCGAAGCCGAAGCCGGGGTCGTCCGGTACGCCGGCGATGAGGCCGATCTTCTCGTGTCCCTGGTGCAGGAGATGGGTGACCGCGGTTCGGGCCGCGGCGACCTCGTCGATGCGTACCGAGGGCGAGCCAGGCACGTGGGATCCCACACTGACGAGCGGGAGGTCGAGGGCGCGCAGCGCCAGTGTGTGCTCCTCGGTGAGTGGCATCGACAGCGAGAGGATGCCGTCGACCCGTCGGGCGAGTGGCATCCGCTCGAAGAACCGGTCGCGGTCGTTCGCGCTGCCGAGGTGGTAGAGGACGACGTCGTACCCGGACTCGCGCAGGACGTCCGTCACGCCGGCGACCACGGTGCTGAAGAACCAGCGAGTGATGAACGGGACCACCACCGCGATGGCACGGGTCCGCCCCGACGCCAGGCCGGACGCCTGGGGTGAGGCGACGTAGGAGAGCTCCCGCGCAGCGTCCAGCACGCGCCGGCGGGTCTGCGGAGCGACCTTGGACTGTCCGCGCAGGGATCGGGACACGGTGGCGGGGGATACGCCGGCCAGAGCGGCGACGTCGAGAATGCCGGGCCGGCCGGCTGTCGACTCCCGCCCCGGCTCAGTGTTCACGACTCACCCCCATTGGATTGGATCTTCTGATGAAAACGCTTTCATCAACTCTTTTCCCATCTTACCGCCAGTAAAGGCTTAGGAAATAAGGACTTGTGGAGTCAAGGCGACACGCCCTTGTCCATCCTCAGTGACTCATGTCACACTCACCATGAAAACGCTTTTACCACTCCCGTCGGCCTCGCCCGATGCCCGCCGCCCACGACCCGAGTGGCGGCGTGGAAGGAGGAGGAGGAGCCTTGACTGCGAATGTGATCGTCACGGTGGAGCGCCAGTTCGACTACCCCCGCGAGCGAGTCTTCAGGGCATGGACCGAGCCGACGGAGCTGGCCCAGTGGCGCGGCTCCCCGGGCTGGCACGTGGAGACGGAGAGCCTGCGGGGCGAGCAGAAACTCGGCGGCCATCACTATCACCTCAAGGTGCGCGACAACGATCCGAGCACCCGCGTGGGCACCGACGGCGTCTACACCGAGTACTTCGACCCCGACGTCTTCGTGTCCCGCGAGCGGATCACCGGCGATCCCGGCATCGACCCCGACGTACCGCTCGAACTGCGGGTGGAGTTCTCCAAGACCGGGCGTGACGGGACGCTGCTCCGGATCATCCAAGGCCCCTACGAACCCGATGTCGCCGGCTGGCACGGCGAGGGCTGGGAGAAGGAACTGACCCGGCTTCAGGACTTCCTCGTCAAGACGAGCCGGCAGGAGGCCACCTCATGAGTTCGACCGTGGAGCGCTCCAGCCTGCAGCACACCGCCATCGTCCGGCAGAAGCCGCTGATGAACATGCGGCAGATCCTGCTGATGAATCTCGGATTCTTCGGCATCCAGTACAGCTTCGGGATGCAGCAGACCGCCGTGAACCCGGTGTACGAGTTCCTCGGCGCCAATCCGGGCGACCTGCCGATCCTGAACCTGGCCGGACCGGTCACCGGTCTTCTCATCCAGCCGCTCATCGGAGCTCTCTCGGACCGGACATGGAGCCCTCGGTGGGGTCGCCGCAAGCCGTTCTTCCTCGCCGGTGCTCTCGGCTGCAGCATCTGCCTGTTCCTGTTCCCGTTCGTCACGGCGGTCTGGATGGCCGTGCTGCTGCTGTGGCTCCTCGATGCCAGCAACAACACGGCGATGGAGCCGTACCGGGCATTCATCGCCGACAAGCTGCCGCCATCCCAGCTGGGCAAGGGCTTCCTGGCCCAGTCCTTCTTCACCGGCCTGGGCATCACCCTCGCCAACATCTCGCTGTACGTTTTCCAGCAGCTGATCGACGGGGCCACCAAGGCCGGTATCCCGTACTGGGTGGTGGGGTCGTTCATGCTCGGCGCGGTCTGCTCGATCGGGACGGTTCTGGTCTCGGTGCTGACCACGCCCGAGATCCCGCCGAGTGCGGAGGAGCTCGCCGCGCTGCGGGCGAAGCGGGGCGGCTTCGGCTCGGCCATGCGGGAGATCGGCGAGGCGATCGTCGAGATGCCACCCGAGCTGCGCAAGCTGGGCTTGGTCTACCTGTTCCAGTGGTACGGGATGGTCTGCTACTGGCAGTTCGTCGCGTTGTCCATCTGGAAGTCTGTCTTCCCGCCGACCGATCAGGGCAAGGAGGACGCTGTCGCGTGGACCGGCCTCGTCAACGGCTGGTACAACATCGTCACCTTCAGCGTTGCCTTCTCGCTGGTCGCCTTCGCCCGCCGGCGCGGCGCCAAGGTGGTGCACTGTGTCTGTCTGATGCTGGCCGCGGTCGGGTTGCTGATCTTCCCGTCGGTGAGCAACAAGTACTTGCTCTTCATCCCGATCATCGGGCTCGGCATCGCGTGGGCCTCGATCATGGGCGTGCCGTACATCATGGCGGTCCGGATGATCCCGTCGACCCGGTACGGCGTCTACATGGGCATCATCAACATGATGATCGTCGTCCCGATGCTGATCCAATCCGTCACCTTCGGGGCGATCTACGAGAACGTCCTCGGTGCGAACCCCAACAACGCCATCCGGTTCGCGGGCGTACTCCTCGGTCTGGCCGGGCTCACCATGCTGTGGATCAAGGAACCGCCGATCGTCCGTGACGTCGACGAGGTCAGCTACATGCCGTCGGCCGGGCACTGAGGAGGATCGCCATGACCATGAAGGACTACCGCACGATCGTCGTCGGCACCGACGGATCCGAGCTCGCGGGGCAGGTGGTCGCCCGGGCCGCGTGGCTCGCCGTCCGGGACGACGCCGACCTCGTCATCGTCTGCGCGTTCTCCCAGCTGCCCCGCCGGGCAGAGGCGAAGAACGTTGCCACCCTCGGCGGCGATCCGCGCACCGGACAGGTGCTCGGCCGCGAAGCCGCCGGCCTGGCCCTGGACGGGGCCATGACGACCGCGAGGAAGGAGGGGGCGACGGTCTCCGCTGCCCTCCTCGTCGATGGGGAGCCGTCCACTGCGCTGACCACCATTGCCGAGGAGCGCTCCGCGGACCTGATCGTGCTCGGCGCCGTCCACGACCGCTCACTCGCGGACAGACTGCTCGGAACGGTCGCTACCGAAGTGACCAAGCGGGCCGGCTGCGACGTACTCGTCGTCCGGCCGGTCGACGAGAAGGGTGATCTCGAGATACCCGAGGAGGCATCCCGGGTCTGAGGGCAGGTCGCCATGGCAGACAAGGTTGAGCTGATCGCCTACGCGGACCGCCTCGGCGGAGACCTGCCGGGGCTGCATGAAGTACTGCGCGGGCCGCTCGCGGGACTGTTCGGCGGGGTCCACGTGCTGCCGTTCTTCCCGCCGTACGACGGCGCCGACGCCGGCTTCGACCCGGTGGACCACACCAAGGTCGACGAACGGCTCGGCAGCTGGTCGGACGTCGCGTGCCTCGCGAAGGACTTCGACCTGATGGTGGACGTCATCGTCAACCATGTCTCGGCCGACTCCCCGCCGTTCGTGGATTGGCTCGCGCACGGCGGGGAGTCCGAGTACGACGGTATGGTGCTCACCTTCGCCGGAGTCTTTCCCGACGGGGCGACCGAGGAGATGCTGCTGCGGCTGTACCGCCCGCGTCCCGGGCTGCCATTTACGCCGTACCACCTCGCGGACGGTACCAAGCGGCTGGTCTGGACGACGTTCACACCACAGCAGATCGATATCGACGTGCGGCACGCGGGGACGCGCGAGTACTTGGTCAAGGTGCTCGATCGGCTCGCCGCGGCCGGGGTGCGACGAGTGCGTCTGGACGCGGTCGGCTATGCGGTGAAAACGCCGGGGCTGACCTCGTTCATGACTCCTGAGACGTTCGAGTTCATCGACGACGTCACCGCGTGGTGCCGCGAGCGCGGGCTCGAGGTCCTCGTCGAGGTGCACTCGTACTACCGCCGGCAGATCGAGATCGCCCAGCGGGTCGACCGCGTCTACGACTTCGCCCTTCCGCCGCTGGTGCTGCACGCGATCACCGCCAGGGACGCCGATCCGCTCCTGGCCTGGCTGGCCATCCGGCCGCCGGATGCGGTCACCGTGCTCGACACCCACGACGGCATCGGGGTGATCGACGTCGGCGCCGACGCCGGCGACCGGTCTCAGCTCGGGCTGCTCACACCCGAGCAGATCGATCGGCTGGTCGAGGCGATCCACGACGGCAGCGGAGGCACCTCGCGCCAGGCGACCGGGGGCGCCGCCTCCAACGTCGACCTGTACCAGGTGAACTGCACGTTCTACGACGCTCTCGGCCGGGACGACGACCGCTACCTGCTGGCGCGGGCGGTGCAGTTCCTCACGCCCGGCATCCCGCAGGTGTACTACGTCGGACTCCTCGCCGGCTCCAACGACATGGAACTCCTGGCACGCTCCACCGTCGGACGCGACGTCAACCGCCACCACTACACACGCCCGGAGATCGAGCGCGAGCTGCAACGCCCGGTGGTGCAGGCGTTGCTGCGACTCATCCGCTTTCGCAACTCCCACCCGGCTTTCGAGGGCGCGTTCTCAGCCGCGGGCGGCGGCCCTCACCTGACCATGACGTGGACCCACCACAACGACCAGGTAACCCTCGACGCGACCCTCGACACCCCGTCGGCCACCCTCACCTGGACCGAAGCAGGCACCCGCCGAACTGCGCCGCTCCACGAACTCCCCTTCTGACGCCTGCCCGCATCGTCACCTCTCGGCTCCCGGCCGCCCGGCGGAGAGGTGAGTCTGAATCTTGCAAAGATTGATTCAGATATTGCGTGGATGTGTCTGCCGCGTTACGGTCTGCCCACCGCGCCGCAGTCCTTCGGGGCTGTGCGATCGACTATCCGCCCCTGTCGAGAGAGAGCAGCGCATGTTCCGGTCAATCAAACCCTGGAAGGCCCGCGTCGGCGTGCTCGCCGCCTGCGGCGCGTTGGTCGCCGCCAGTCTTGCCGTCATGGCCGCCGTACCGGCGTGGGCCGCTGCGTCCGGCGGCGTCGGCGCCACCTTGCCGTACGTCGAAGTACAGGCCGAGAACTCGTCGACCAACGGGACCGTCATCGGTCCGAGCGCCGCCTACAACACGCTTGCCGCCGAGTCGTCCTATCGCAAGGCAGTGACGTTGCAGGGCACCGGCAAGTTCGTCGAGTTCACGACGCCCGCGGCGACGAACTCCATCGTCTTCCGCTACAGCATCCCGGACACCGGGTCCGGGTCGGTCTACACGCCGCAACTGTCCCTCTACGTCAACGGGACCAAGCAGCCCAACTTCACCCTGACCAACGCGTACAGCTGGTACTACGGCGGCTATCCGTTCACGAACTCGCCGGGGAGCAACCCGCATCACTTCTACGATGAGGTCCACCGGCTGTTCTCGACCACCTACCCGGCCGGCACGAAGTTCCGGCTGCAGGTCGACTCCGAGGACACTGCTTCGTCGTACACGATCGACTTCGCCGACTTCGAGAACGTCGCGGGCGCGCTGACCCAGCCGGCCGGCTCGGTCTCCGTGACGAGTCAGGGCGCGGACCCGACGGGTGCCGCGGACTCCACCAACGCGTTCAACTCGGCCATGACCGCGGCCGGGGCCGGGGGCACCGTGTGGATTCCGGAGGGGACGTTCAAGATCCCGGGTCACCTGATTCTGAACAACATCACCTTCAAGGGTGCGGGGATGTGGCGCTCGACCGTCGTCGGTGCGGCGCCGGGCTTCTACGGCAACTACGCGCCCAACGGCAGCAGCGGCGTACACCTGTCGGACTTCGCCATCTTCGGCGACGTCCAGGAGCGCAACGACGGCGCCCAGGTGAACGGCATCGGCGGCGCGCTGAACAACTCCACTGTGGACCGGGTGTGGATCGAGCACGAGAAGGTCGGCGCGTGGATGGACGGCCCGTTCACCAACCTGGTCTTCAGCGGCATGCGCATCCGCAACGTGACGGCCGACGGGGTCAACTTCCACAACGGCGTCACCAACTCCAAGGTCACGAACAGCGATCTGCGCAACCTCGGCGATGACGGCCTGGCGACCTGGGCGGAGCAGAACGCCGACGTCAACGACTCGTTCGACCACAACACGGTGCAGTACCCGATCCTTGCCAACGGCATCGCCATCTACGGCGGTCACGACAACTTCGTCACCGACAACCGGGTGATCGACGCCGGCCTCACGCAGGGCGGCGGAATCCACGTCGCGCAGCGGTTCGCCTCGACGACGCTCGGGCGTACGGACGTTCTCCGCAACACGATCATCCGGTCCGGGAGCCTGGATCCCAACTGGCAGTTCGGGGTCGGGGCACTGTGGTTCGATGCGCGGGACGGCGCGATGTCCGGCCTGACCAACGTCGACAACATCCTCATCCAGCAGAGCCCGTACGAGGCCGTCCAGTTCGTCTCGGGCTCGAACATCAGCAACGTCAAGATCAACAACGCGACGATCCAGAACACCGGAACCTGGGTGGTCCAGGAGCAGGTCGGCGGCTCGGCGACCATCACCAACAGCACCGCCACCGGTACCCAGGCGCCCGGACCGATCTACAGCTGTGGCGTCGGCTTCACGCTCACCGACGGCGGCGGCAACTCGGGCATCTTCGCGCCTGGACAGTGTCAGAACATCACCGCGCCGGCGTTCCCGCCGTACCTGCCGGACAACGGATCGCAGCTCTCGATCAGCCCGAGCGCGCTGAGCTTCGGTTCCGTCGCGACCGGTACGTCGAGTGCCCCGCAGGCCGTCACCGTCACGAACAGCGGTACCGCGGCGGCACCGGTCAGCTCGGTCGCGATCACCGGTGACTACGGTCAGACCAACAACTGCGGAACCAGCATCGCGGCCGGCGCCTCGTGCACGGTCAACGTCACTTTCAGCCCCACGACGGCGGGCAGTCGAGCCGGAAACCTGACGGTCAACGCCGCCGGTGTCACCAGCACCGTCCCGCTCTCGGGCACGGGCGTCGCACCTGGGCCGATCCTCACCCCGAACCCCGGCAGCCTGTCCTTCCCGGACACCCAGGTAGGAAGTTCCTCGCCGACTCAGACCGTCACGGTGACCAACTCCGGTACGACGTCGGCGACGGTGTCGGGCGTGTCCGCCTCGGGCGACTTCAGTCAGACGAACAACTGCGCCACGGTCGCGGTCGGCGCGTCCTGCACGGTGACGGTCACGTTCCGGCCGACCGCGTCGGGAGCGCGTGCCGGTGGCGTGACGGTGACCAGCAACGCCAACAACAGCCCGACCTCTATCTCCCTGACGGGCAACGGCATCGGGACCGACACCAACCTCGCCCTCGGCAAGCCGGCCTCGGCGAGCAGCCAGGTCAACGGCACGCAGACCCCTGCGATGGCAACGGATGGCGACGCGAACACCTATTGGGAAAGTGCCAACAACGCCTTCCCACAGTGGCTGCAGGCGGACCTCGGAGCGGTACGCAGCATCGGCAAGGTGACGCTGAAGCTACCGCCGAGCTCGGTGTGGGGCACGCGCACGCAGACGTTGTCGGTCCAGACGAGCACCGATGGATCGAACTTCAGTACGGCGGTCGCGTCCGCGACGTACACGTTCACGTCACCTACCAACGTCGTGAACATCACCGTTCCGGCGACCAACGCTCGCTACGTGCGGGTCAACATCACGGCCAACAGCGGTTGGCCTGCCGGGCAGCTGTCGGAACTCGAGGTGTACCCGAGCGGCGGCACCCAGATCAACGCTCCGACGTTGAGCACCAGCCCGTCCTCGCTCACCTTCGGATCGCAGACGCTCAACACGACAAGCGCCGCCCAGGCGATCACCGTGACCAACACGGGCAGCCTGGCCGCCTCGGTCTCGAGCGTCACGGCCTCGGGTGACTTCACGCAGACCAACAACTGCACCAGCATCGCGGTCAACGCTTCTTGCACGGTCAATGTCAGCTTCCGCCCGACCGCGTCCGGGACCCGGACGGGTACGTTGACGATCAACAGCAATGCGACCAACAGCCCGACCACCGTCGCGCTGTCCGGTACCGGCGCTGGTGCAACGAGCACCAACCTCGCAGCGGGTAAGCCCACCAGCGAGTCGAGCCACGCTGACGTCTACCCGTCGAACAACGTGACCGACGGCAACCAGGCGACGTACTGGGAGAGCGCGAACAACGCCTTCCCGCAGTGGGTACAGGTCGACCTCGGTGCTGCCAGCAGCGCCAGCCGGATCGTCTTGCAGCTGCCCGCCTCATGGGGAGCACGCACCGAGACGCTGTCTGTCCTCGGCAGTACCGACGGCACGACCTTCAGCACGGTCGTCGGATCCGCGGGGTACTCCTTCGCCCCTGGTAGCAACAACACGGTGACCATCACCTTCGCCCCGACGACCAAGCGCTACTTCCGGCTGAACGTCACGGCGAACACAGGCTGGCCCGCGGGCCAGCTCTCCGAGTTCCAGGTCTGGAACTCATAGTCAGGAATCTCCGGCCGGTACGACGAACCAGTCGTGCCGGCCGGGAGGGCGTTGTGTATTGCTGCGCGAATCTGCATCATAGAGTCCACAATCACGCAAAGGAGCGTGTCGTCGCCGGGGTCGGAAGGAGTGGTCCGCACTGACCGCGAAGTGGACGTTCGTACTCTGCGATGCGCTCGCGAAGGTGCACCCGGTTCGGGACCCGCGGCCCGTGGCCGCCGCCACCCGGTTCCAGGCGTTCCTCGGCGAGCCGGCCTCCTTCCAGCTCGCCTACCGTCCTCCGCTCGACCCGACGTTCCGGGACCCGCGCCCGCTCCAGGTGCGGATCGAGGGGGATGCGGCCGACCTGGTCACGGTGTCGAGCGTGGATCTCGTGCCTTGCGCCTTCCTCGCTCTCCCGGGGCATGACGACGGCTATGAGTGGGACGAACCCGGGCTGTATCCGGACGTGCTGCGCCCCGTGCCGAACGGCGAAGTTCCCGTGCGGTTCGGCAGTTGGGGGGCAGTGTGGTTCGACCTGACCACGACCGATCCGGTGCGGGCCGGCGTACACGAACTCACGATCGTGATGACCTCGCCGGACGGGTCTGAGCTCCATCGGGAGCCGGTCACCGTCGAAATCACCGGGATCGAGCTGCCGCCACTCGACATCGTGTCGAGCCACTGGATGCACCTCGACGCGCTGGCCGATCACTACGGCGTCGAGGTGTTCAGCGAAGAGCACTGGACCCTCGTCGAGCGATTCATGGCATCGGCGGCGGAGATGGGTGTGACGTCGCTGCTCGCACCGGTCTGGACGCCACCGCTCGACACTGCGGTCGGTTCGTACCGCACCGTTGTGCAGCTCATCGACATCACGGCGACGACCGAGGGATACCGGTTCGGCTTCGATCGGCTTCGGCGCTGGCTCGACCTGTGCCGACGCAGCGGGATCACCGGCGTCGAGGTCGCGCATCTCTTCACCCAGTGGGGTGCGGAGGCCACGCCCGGCATCGTCGTGAACCAGGAGCGAGCGTTCGGTTGGGACGTCCCGGCGACCGACGCGCGATACCGGACCTTGATGGAAGCGCTGCTGCCGGCGCTGCAGTCCGTGCTCGACGAGGAGTGGGACCGCGACCACGTGGTCTTCCACATCTCGGACGAGCCATCCGGGGAGGGTGGACTCGCGAGCTACCTCGCCGCGAAAGCCGTCGTCGCCGATCTCCTGAAGGGCTGGACGGTCGTCGACGCCCTCAGCGAGCACTCCTTCTACACGTCGGGTGCCGTTCCAGTCCCCGTCGTCGCGACCGATCACGTCGAACCGTTCCTGGCGGAGCGGCCGAAACGCTTGTGGGTGTACTGCTGCGTCTCACAGGATCGCGATGTCGCGAACCGCTTCATCGGCATGCCCTCGTCGCGCAACCGTGCGATCGGGCACCAGCTCTTCGCCTCCGGAGTAGACGGATTCCTCCACTGGGGATTCAACTTCTGGTACTCCTGGCACTCCATCCGGCGGGTTGACCCCTTCACGGACACCTCGGCCGGAGGCGCGTTCCCGTCCGGCGACCCCTTCGCCGTTTACCCCGGCCCGGACAGAACACCTTGGCCGTCGATCCGCTTCCGCGTGTTCGCGCAAGCAATGTGGGACCACCGCGCACTACAGGCCGTACGCGCGGCCCACGGAACCACCGCGGCCCTGGACCTCATCGACCCTGACCGCACCCTCCGCTTCGACCGCCCGGTCCTCGACCCAAACCACTACTACCAAGCCCGCCAACGCATAACCGCAGCACTGACCAACGCCGGCCCCGAGGCTTAGACCAACCGACTACCCATCGCCCAACCAGGCAATGTCTCGAGGCCCCTCAGGTTCGTTGCATTGCGGCGCCTAAGAGGAGGCGGGAGCGGGCCTTGGCGGCGGCTTCGGTGCGGCGGCGGGCGCCGAGTTTGGCGAGGATGTTGTGGACGTGATTCTTGACCGTGCTCAGCTCGATGCACAGACGGCCGGCGATCTCCTTGTTGGACAGGCCGTCGTCGATCAGGCCGAGGATCTCGCGTTCCCGGGCGGTCAGTTGGGTCGCGCTGAACTGGTCATGCGGCGATCGGCCGGAGGACCCGATCCGGCGAAGCATGGCGGCGGTGACCCTCGGCGGGCAGGCCGAGTCGCCCCGGGCGACGGCTCGCGCTGTCGTGACGATGTCGCGAAGCGTTCCCTCCCGGGCGACGAAACCCGGCGACCCCGGCCGCCACGCAGGCGATGATCGACTCGTCGTCCTCCGGCGTTCCCAGCGCGACCAGGCGTGCGCCGGGACGGCTTGCCGGCAGTGCGGGAATGAGTTGGGTTCCGCACTCGCCGGACACGTCCACGAGGATGATGTCGGGGTTCACGGGATCCCGTGACGTGGTGCCCGGGAAGGTCGGCGCCGTACCGATGACGTCGATCCCGGCGATCTGGCCCAGGGCCGTCGCGAGATTCTCACGATGAACCCGAACCGGACCGATGATCGTGATGACGAGTGGTCTGGTGTCGCGAAGCCCTCCCGTTGCCGCGCGGCCTGTCGTCACATCCACCACTGTTTGTGTCATGGACCCCTCCCCGACGTACGACGTTCCGGGTCGCGCCCCGCGATTCGGCCGCACTCCTAACGCGGCGAATTCTCCCCTCCTACAGAGTGCTACACCGGGGCCGGTCGCGGGAGGCCCAAACCTGGAAGGCCCGGATCTTTCGATTTAGCCCGGCCGCTGGATCAGACGATGTTCGGTGCGGGAGGCAGGTCGTACGCCGTCTTGTCGTCGACCTTGGCCGCGCGGCCGTCGAGAGTGAAGTGGACTCGTCCGGTCGGGTAGATCCAGATCTCGTCGAGGGTACGAGCGCGGAACTCCGTGAGCATCGCCGTACTCGCGTTCTGCGGCGGCCTCGTCGTGGTCCAGTAGCCGATCTTGGCCGGCCGTCCGAGCAGGGCCTGCACGGTCGCCTTTTCCTGGTGGACGATCCGCGTCCGCAAGTTGGTCAATCGTTCGGGCATGTCGTGATCCACCTGTTCTCAGAACGGCCGCCAGATACCGCGGCCTTCGTCGGTGCTGTCGAATCTGATCGAGCCGTCGCGGTTGACCTGGCTGCGTCCCTTCTCGGCTTCCCACCAGGCCTTGTGCCACCAGTTTCCTCCGGAGCGGCACGAGTCGACCGATCCGATCACGATGCCGCCGGTCGCGGCCTGCACCGCCTTGATGAAGATGTCGGCGGGTCCCGCTGACGAGCAGGCCGCGATCGAGACGAAGGACGGACCGGGGCCGAGAGCGTTCTTGATGATCGTCCCGAACTTCGTCGCCTGGCTCGTGGTCGACACCATGTCGTTGGCTTCGCCGGACTCGATGTGCCCGTCGCCGTCGGTGTCGTTGCCGAGCCGGAACCCCCCGCTGCCCGACCAGCCACCGTGCGCCTCGATATGGATGCCGGTGAGGTAGCCGCAGGTCCCGACGTGCGCACGGATCGCCTCGACCAGATCGCTCACGGTGTGGACCAGAATCCAGGTGTCCGCGTCGGTGTAGCCGCCGTAGTCGCGTAGGTCGATCTCGGTCTCGGCGTCGTGCACGAGCAGCAGGGTCCCGAGGTTCTTCAGCCCGCCCGCACAGGTGGCGGCCGACCTGGGAGCGATCGGTGCCAGGCCTTCCCACGCCTGGGGTGCCTGCGCGCCGATGCGGGCCGGCAGCTTCGCCTCGGCCGACGACTGAACCGCAGACCAGTCAGGGTTTTCGGCGAGGTCTTCGCCGACCGACTCAGCGCTGCCCGACAGCGCGAGGGGACCGCGGATGTTGTAGCCGCCGGTCAAAGTCGTCTCGATCGTCCACAGGCCGCGGCTGTCCATCGCGATGGCGTTGTTGGCGTTGCTGTCACCGTTCACGGTGAGCCAGTCGCGCACGTAGTCCGCCGACCCACTCTTCAGCTTGGCCGCCATGGCTGCGGCGACCGCGTCTCCGTTGGGGCTGTCGCACGGCGCCTGGCCCTGGTAGCCGAGCAGTGCGATGAGCGGTCCGCCCCGCGAGTTCAGCAGCCGGCTCCACGCGAGGCCTGGCCCGGTCGGTGGCGACTTCGAGGTGTCGATCCGTAGGACCGAGCACCCCGCGATGATCAGTAGGTCGAGATCCAGGCTCGCCGGCCAGGCGGCGGCGAGCTCGGTCGGTCCGAGCCAGTCCACGTACGTGCCGCTCGATCCGCAGGCGGCGCCGGTGGTCTCGATGGCAAGCATTCCGCTCGCGGACAGGCCGTGGCCCGAGTAGTAGAAGATGTCCGCCGGGCTGCGGACGAGGCGGCGGACGGGGCGCCCGGTCTGCCAGGTGGTGCGGGGACGAACGGTCAGCTCGAGGACCTCCACGCCGCCCGCTCGGAAGAGGGCCCTCGCGTCCGGCACCTCGCGGGTTTCGTCGCCGGTCGACGTTCCCAACGTCTGAGGTTGCGTCGCGATGCCCCGGACGGTCGCGCCCAACGCGGAACGGAAGGCAGCGTCGCTGGTCCCGCCGGCCCGGACCACGGTCGTCACCTCGGTCATGCTGGAGTCAACGGCCAGGAGTGGTCCGAGTGAGCTGACAGTTCGGCTGCCTCGGTACCGCAGCCTGCTGGGATTCGCCGGGTCCGGGCCTTCCAGTGGGATCGTCCAGGAGACGGGCGTGGCCACGGTCCCAGCACCTGCTTCGCGGTTCGGCGGCCGGCTCTTGAGTTCTACCGTGATCTCCGGTGGCATCGTCGCGGCCGGCAGTCCGGAGGCCGTCGCGAGTACGTCGACGGTCCGGGTGTCCAGACCGAGAACCTCGTCCCAGCGCAGGGGTGTGCCTGCGCCGCTCGGTCCGGCGAACCACAGTCCCTCGACGACGACTTGCGCCGTACCTGCCGGGCCGACGACGATCGCGTCGAGCTGTGCCCAGGTCCGGGTCCCGACCTTGCCGTCGACCTCAACCGGTGTCGCCGGAAACGCCAGTCGCTGGAACGACTCGACGGCCGCGCGCGTGTGTACGCCGTACTGGCAGTCCTCCTCGAGCGGCGACTCGGCGAGGCCGGTCTGTCCGGCAGCCAGCCGGTACGCGTGGAAGGCGTTGAGCTTCCGCTGGATCTCCCGGACGGCAGAGTGCTGCGAGCCGAATCGCAGCACGGTCGGCCTGCTCGCGGGCGCGACCACTACGTCGGGGCAGGGGCCTTTGACGGTCTCGGTGGGCGGGTCCGTCGTCGTTGGGCGGAGGACGAGCATGTGTCCGGGTACGACGCCTTGCTGGTCAGCGACCCGACGAGCGTAGCGGTGAGACCACGGATGGGACTGGGGATCGAGCACGTGGACGTAGAGCCCGGGGAGCGGTGAGTCCGTGCGGTAGCCGGCGGCGTGAAGCTGACCGCGGTGGCGCAGATCGCCGGTGGCGATGACTGCGACAGTGCCGAAGGGGCTGCCACGACCACGGCTCACGACGAGATCGCCAGGGCGCAGAGGGCTGAGGGGAGCCTTCGGGCCGGCGATCAGGTCGAAGCGGGGGAGCAGTTGCGCGGGCCCAGCACCGGAGACGAACAGGTCGAAGAGGGTCGTCGCGGCGAGCTGCGGTCGCGCGGACAGCCCGGCGTCGTGCAGGACGTGTTGCCACCACCACTCGCCGGCCTGCTCAAGGTCGTTGCCCTCGGCCACCGTCTCGGAGCTGCGGCAGGCGGCAGTCACCGCGCCGACGACTCGGTAGGCCGCGAGTACGCCGGAACTGAGCGCGCCCTCCATATAGCCGTAGAAGCCGGGCGATGCCTGCTCTCCGGCGAAGAACAACCGGCCCTGGAACGGCTTGGTGAGGTTCGGCGCAATCGTGGTGACCTCGCCGGGTGCGGGGATCGAGTAGCCGGTGCAGACCCACGGTTCCGACGGCCAGTCGGCGAAGACGGTCTTCGGTCGCTGAGCGGCGTACCCGGGGTAGAAGGTCTCGAGCCGTTCCTGATAGCGCCGCGCGTCGAGGACGAAACCGCCGCCGGAATACACGGACAGGCAGGCGGCCGGCCCGCTGGTCTGGTGGTCGGTGCCCTCCCAGACACTGCCGAGGTGGTCCCAGAGTGCGTGCGGTGCGAGGTGTTTGTCTTCCCAGAACGGGCGTGAGACGCCACTGAGGAACTTGACGCAGGGGCCGTGGCTGATGGTGTAGTCGGCGGCGCGGAACGGCGTACCGGCGAGGATGCGGGGCCAGACCATCGGCGCGGTCGTGAGGATGACGTAGTCGAACTCCGCCGAGGCTGCCGGCGTGCCGAAGCCGACCCGGACCGATCGGGAGCCGATCTCCACCGACGTGACGGGGGTATTCAGCCGGACGTCCCGCAGGGTCTTGGCCAGATGGGTCGCGAGTTGCTCGTTGCCACCCTTGCACCGGTGGGTCTCGATGCGGGTCCAGTAGGCGAGTGGATCGCCGGGCAGCATGTGGGCGCGAACAGCCGCCAGGTAGCCGAGGTAACTCTGCCGGGACACCGGAGCGCACTGGTCGTCCTCCGTGACGAACTCGAAGTACTTGCGGGGAGTAGTGGAAACGGGGCCGAACAGATCGGGTTCGTCGAGACGCTGCGCCAGTGATTTGCGATCGAGGACGGCGGCGTTGGGCGACGTCCAGGGGCGGAGCGGGTCGACTGTCGCGGCCTCGCGAGCGATCGTCGTACGGACGCGCAGCAGTTTCTCTTCGACCTCAGCGAGCTCGGCATCGGTCAGATCCTTCGTGCCCAACCGGACCCTGACCTTGAGACCGCGCCGTTCGTAGTCGGCTTCCTTGCTCACCTTCTCCAGTTCGAGACCGAAGCGCCGGGCGAGCTGGAACCAGGTCGGGTGATTCTCCCCGATCAGCTCCGCGCCCGCCTCGGCGATCTTTCCGGCGGCGAGCGTCGGATCGGTGCGCACCCGCCCACCCAGCCGACCGGTGGCCTCGAAGACGGTGACCTTTGTGCCACCTGTCTCGAGAGTCCAGGCGGCCATCAGACCGGCGAAGCCGGCCCCGATGACGGCGACCTTGGTGGCGGGCAGGCAGCCGGCGGCAACCGCTTCTGACGCAGAGAGATCGGGTGACGGTGGTGGTTCGAAGACGACCTCCGCAGGTAGATCTGACACCGCTTCCTCCTCGGAACGTGACTCACGCACTGCCTCGAGCGCGCGGCGCGGGTTGAGGTATCCACTGCCGAGCCGGAACAGGTCTGCACCCGGTGGAGGCAGATCGCAGCTGGACAGCAGCGCACGGCGGGTCTCGTCGATCGGGAGCGGCCGATCGGCCACCTCGAACATCAACGCGATCGTCCCGGTCACCGCCGGTGCCGCCATGCTGGTGCCGCTCATCCGGACGTAGCGGGGTACGTCGTCGTCGCTCGTGCCGGACCGGGCTCCGAGCACGAGCACCCCAGGCGCGACGAGGTCGGGTTTCTGCCGACCGTCGCGGGTGGGACCCGAGCTGCTGAAGTCGCCGATCGGCCGGTCCTGCCGGTGAGCGTTGTAGGCGCCGACCGTGATGGTGCGGTAGCCGTTGCAGATCGTCCCGGTCGTCGTCCGGGGGTTGGCCTGGTCGTCGTCGAGGTGGGCCTGACAGGGCGGGCAGGCGGTATCGCGTTCGATCCACGCATGGACGCGACCGTCCACGATGTCCTGTCCGGTCAAGGTGATCTCCCACCCGCCGGTCGATACGCCGGGGTCCACGAAGACGCTGATCTGGTTGTCGCCGTTGTTGGGGTCGCACGCGCGGTGGTAGATCCGCGCTGCCTTGCGCCCGTCGACCGTCACCGTGCCGTTCGAGCCGAGCGGGACGACGGACGCCGGGCCTGTCCCCGGCGCGACCTCGACGCCGAGGCGATCTCGTCCGGGGTACCAGATGTCGACCTGGTTGACGGTGAGGTCTCCCGGCTGCGCTTCGATGCGGAAGCGCCGTACCGAGCCGGGCCGCAGCCGCCACGCCGCGTGCGTCCGGCGGCCGAAGTAGTTGCCGCCGCTCGCGATGATCGCCAGACCGGATCTCGACGAGACGAGTTGGTCCATGGCCAGCTCGACGAGCGAGTGGCCGGTGTGTTCGCCGGCGTGCCGCCCGAGGCTGAGGTTGATGACGCACGGCCGTTGCTGGGCGATCTCCACGATGAAGTCCAGAGCCTCCAGCAGTTCCACCGAGTCACCCAGAGGGACCTCGGCGGTGGCCGGACGGCGACCGAGGTTGACGAAGATGAGGTCAGCCTCCCGCGCCATGCCCACCGGGCCTCCGCCGCGCCCGTTCCCGGCGGCGATGCTCGCCGTGTGGGTCCCGTGCGCACCGCTTCCGGAGTCGAAGTCCGCGGCGTCGTACCCGAGTGTCCGAACAGGATCGTCGCTCTCGAGTGCATGGTCGATGGCGGCCGCGTCGAGGATCCGTCCGTAGCCGTACTTCACCGCCGTGCTCTCGGCCGTCGGCCGCTGATCCCAGAGTGCGAGTACTCGCGTCGACCCGTCGGGATTCCTGAAGTCGGGATGCGTGACATCGAGACCCCAGTCGATGAGCGCGACCACCACGTCGCGACCGGTTGCGTCCAGTTCGGTGGACCGGTCGTCGTGTGGCTCGGCCGGCTCCTCGATGGTCGCGGGCTCGAGATCCGGCGCGTAGACCCGAGGGGCCTTGACGCTGGCGACGACAGTATCGGCTCGCAGGTCGGGGATCGCGCTACGGGCTACTCGTGCGGTGGCGATGTCACCGAAGCGGCTGACGATGCGAGCGGAGACGGGTGAGTCGCCGGGGTGCCGGAGGCGGAGAAGGACCGCGACCTCGTCCTCCGGCTCCCCAGCGCGGATGAGCTCCTGGAGTGCGGGATCCATCGGGGATCACCCGCGCGATCCGCCCCGGCTCGTGGCGGACCGCTTGGACGTCCCCGCGCCCTGACGGACCACCGGTTCCTCGTCGAGTTTGTCGATGATCGTCTGGAGCCTTGTCTCCGCTGCCGTGTCGGTCTCCACAGCGGCGACAGCGGTGGCGATCTCGCCGGCTGTGGTCACCAGACCGTCCACGCCGCCCGCGACGCCATCCAGCTTGCTGTCGAGTCCGTCGACCTTCGCGCTGACCCCGTCGACCTTTGCACTGACCCCGTCGAGCTTGGCGTCGATACCGTCGATCTTCGTGCCGATGGTGTCCGCCTTGGTGCCGAGGTCGCTCAAGGCGGCGACGATGCTGTCGAGTTTCCCGTCGACCCCGGTCACCTGGGCGCCCACGTCTGCAACGGCGGTTGCCACTTGGCCGACCGACGTACCGACGTCCGCGACAGCGTTCTCGATGTCGGTCAGCTGCTGATCGAGGTTCGGCGGGATGACCGGTGCCTTGATGATCAGCAGCGTGACGACAGTCTTCTTGGGTCGCGCGGTGCCGGCCGCCGGGTTCTGGCTGAAGACCGTGCCCTCGGTCCCTTCGGCCTCGATGGTCTGGACCTTGGGAACCAGCTCGAAGTCACGCAGCTTGGCTTCGGCGTCGGCCTGCGGCAGGCCTTGGACGTTGGGTACGCCGACCAGTCCGCCGCCCGCACCGCCGCCGATCACGAGGCTCGTCACCGTCATGGCCGTGCCTCCCTACTTCCGGCCGAGCAGCACGAACAGCAGCAACAGCATCATGCTGGAGTCGCCGCCACCCATGAATCCGCCCTTGCTGTCGCCACCGCCGCCGTACCCCGGCATCAGGAGCAGCAAAGGCAGGAGAATGCCCAACTGGTTCGACGACTGGGTGAGCACCCGGACGCTGTTTCCACTGTCGTCCGTCGCCGCGATCGACTCCTGCGTCAACAGCGGAAGCAGGACCGCCAGCATCTTGGTCTGCTGAAGGTCCGAGCGGATGGCATCCGTCGACTTCCGGCGGTCGGCCACTTCCCGCCGTACCAGCGCCACCTGGCGATCCTGACCCGTGGACAGGATGTTGGTCCGATTCTCCAGCGCGGTAACCGCCGTACTGAGGGTTTCGATCTTGCTGTCGAGATTGCGGGCCGCGCTCTGCACCTGGGTCTGGCTGGCAGGCGTGGTTGTCTGACGTGGCACGAAGCTGCTCTGGCGGGCCGGCGTCCGCACGAGGGTACGGCGGGCCGGAGTCGCCTCCTCGAACGCCTCGTAGTCCAGGCTTTCGAGCAACGAGTCCAGGTCTTCTGTGTATCCGTTCACTGAGCACCCCTCTCATCGGTGCTGCCGCGGTCCACCGCGGCGGATGGTCGACCTTGCAGGCGAACCTGCAACTTGACCGCGGGTATGACGAGCCGTTCGAACAGACTCGGCTCCGCAGGCATGAAGCCCGGCCGGCCGCGGCCCCGGCACCAACTGCAGTCCTGGTCGTCGCCGAAGCACGCCGGGCACGCACCCAACGCACTGGCCAGTTCCAGGCAACGGCTACGCAACGCCCGCAGCTCGGCGGTGAGCTCGTCGAACTGGACCCGGACCGCCGCGACCTGCTCTCGACGCTCGGCTTCTTCCTCGAGATCCCGTTCGTCCTGTTCGGCCTGCAGTTCCTCCTGTTCGAGGCCCTGTTGCATCTCCGTCTCGCGCTGGGAGATCAGCTGGACCACAGGCGCCAGCTCGGGATCCGCCTGGGCCAACTCCTTGACGGTCTGTTCCAGGCTCTGTCCGCTGGCGAGTTGCTGCTTGAGCAGTTCCAGGACGTCGGTTGCGACCATCACACTCACCTCAGGACGACGTCGTACTCGTCGTAGGCATCGAGGTCCTCGGGGAAGTCCTCCTCGAAGGCTTCGTCGTCTTCACGGGGGGATCCGGCCAGCAGCTCCAGCACGCGTTGCGAACGCTGGTAGGGGTCGTCGGGATCCGCGACCAATTCACCATCCGAGTCGAACAAGTAGCCCGGTACGACGACGGCCTCGTCCCAGCTCGTGGCTTCGTCCCAACTCGTCGCCTCGTCCCAACTCGCGGCCTCGGCCTCCGACTCCCGGGCCAGGGCCGACAGGAGTCCGGCATAGGCGTTGGCCGGTACGGGGGTGCCTGACGGCCCAGCCGGGATGGCGGCGTTCTGGCCGCCGAGGAGCGCCGCGAGCGCCTGCACCATCTCCGGTCTGCCGAGGAGCCTCAACAGTTGGTCGGTCGCCGGAGCAGGAGTGGCCGGAGCAGGAGTGGCCGGGGCCGAGGTCGGGGGCGGACCGGGCGGCTTCCCGGCTCCGGGAAGTCCACCTCCACCGGCAATGTTCACGACGCCGCTGATGACGGACCCGACGTCTCGACCGGTTCCCGTCGTGTGTTTCTGCAGGGCAGCGCCCGTACCGCCGGCCAGCGCTCCCACGAGAGCGCCGTACGGGCCGTATTTCATGCCTTGCATTCCGCCTTCGAGGCCGCCCTGCAACGCGGTCGCGGCGACGGGCGCGGCCTGCTGCGCGAAGTTCGAGAAGGCCTTGCCCAGGCCGGAGAAGAACTCCTCGTACTCGAGCGGTGTGACGTCGTCTCCGAAGGCCGTCGAGAACACCGAGTCCAGCTCGGCATCGGTCAGGCCGGAGAACCGATCGTCGAGCGCATCGCGTAGATAGGGGTAGCTGGTGTCAGGCATTCCCTCTTCCCTTCTGCGGCACTACTGGTCACCTCGTCGCGGATCGGAGTACGTCGGCCAATCGCCGGCCGGACAGGTGCTCGATCAGATCCGCATCGGCTGCCACCGTCTGGACCAAGGCCTCGGCTCGATTCACGTCGAGCGCGACGACTGTGAGCCCCGGATGCTCGTCGAGCAGCCGCTCGACGAGCGGGGGAGCGGTGCGATCCGACATCGAAACGACCACGAGATCGGCCCCGACCTCGGCCACGCACAGCATCAACTCCACGTCGGTGCCGAACGCGAGGTCGAGCTCCAGGTCCGATTCCCCCGAGATCGCAGCTCTGACCGCGTCAACCATCGGCGACGGTCGATCGGCAACCAGGATCCGGCTCACTGACACCTCCCGCGTCCGAACGACCATCACCTGTCCCGCCAAACTACGAGCGATCGCCCCGCCACGAGATGAACCCAAGGATCAGTTCTCGACCCAGATTCAGATCTGGTCCCTCCCTCACGCGGCAGTTCGCGCGCGGCGGAGGGTGGACTCCGCCGCGCGCTTCGTGCTGTGTGAGTGTCAGCCGGCGATCGCGCGGGCGTACTCACCGATCTGCAGGACACCGTCCGGGTCGTACTTCCGGCTCACCTCGGCGATCCGCTGAAGTGTTTCCTCGTCGTACGCGCGGCGCGCCGTCCGGGCGTCGTGGGGAGGTCCGAAGTTCGGCCAGACACCGCCGGTGTCCCATTCGGACAGCGCAGCGTAGAGGCGGTCCCAGTGCGGCAGCACGCGGGGGTCTTCCGCGATGCCCACGGCGAGCACGCTGAAGCCGGCGGAGCGGTGCGAGAAGGCGTTCGGGTGCTCGGCATCCCGGGCGTAGGCGCCACCCAGCTGGCGGACCTCGACCATCAGCTGCGGCGATCCCGACTCGTATCCGGCCACGTCGAGCAGCCGCTTCGCGGTCACGTCGGTGAACTCGGTCAGCAGCATGGCCGGGTCGACGACGGGCATCGGGTCGACCGGGTCGGCGTGGACCGAGTCGACGTCCAGGTACGGCTTCACGTCAGCGTCGTCGAGGATCACCGGAGCGACGGAGCGGATCTGGTCCAGCAGTTCGCGGCCCTCGTCCGCGGCAGCGGTCCAGAGGAAGCGAACACCGAGGGTCATGCGGCCCGCAAGGGCCGGCGGAACGCCGGGCATGTCGGGCAGCTGGAAGAGCACGAACGACGTCGTCGCCTGCTCGGGAAGCTCCTCCGACCAGTCTCGCCACCGCTCGATGACGCGTGCGGAGTCGGCGCCGTCGAAGTACACCGCGCCGCCGTAGAACGTCGGCAAGTGCACCAGGTCGAACTCCACCGCCGTCACGATCGCGGTCGCGCCCTTGCCGCCCCTGAGGGCGAAGAACAGATCCGGGTGCTCGGTCGGCGTGACGCGACGGAACTCGCCGTCACCGGTGACGACCTCGAACGCGCGCACCTTGTCCGCGGCGAGACCGTACGTGCGGGCCATCGGGCCGACGCCGCCACCGGTCGTGTACCCGACCACGCCGACGTCGCTGGTGGACCCGTTGAGCGGAGCCAGCCCGTATCGCGCGGCCGCTCGGATCACCGGGAGCCACTTGACGCCGGCTCCGACGCGAGCCCAGCCCTCAGGGTGAACCGTGACCTCGTCCAGGCCCTTGGTCACCACGAGCAGGTGTCCGGCGTACGAGCTGTCGGCCCCGTGGCCGGTGGCCTGGACGCCGACGGTGTAGCCGTGTTCCCGGGCGAAGCGGACGGTGGCGACCACGTCCTCGGCAGTGCGTACGGCGACAACCGCGGCCGGCCGCATGGGTACGGCGAGGAGCCACGGTGTGGACAGCGCGGCGTACTGCTCGTCGTCGGGCGTGTGGACCTCGCCGGTCAGGCGACTGCGAAGCTCCTCGAGGGAGGTGTGCGGCCGGATGGTGGCGCGGTCAAGAGCGATCGTCATCGAACTTCTCCTGTTCGGTCTGTCGTTGCTGTGATGACAGACCGACGGTGTCGCGAAGCACTTGACGGCGACTTGTGACCGGCTTGAGGCGCCGGCTCAAGTCTGATGCGGTGCCATGAAGAGCCCGTCTGGATCGACCCTGCGACGGATCGCGGTCAGCCGGGCGTGGACGTCCGGCGGGAAGGCTTTGCGCGTGTCGCTGCTGTCGTCGAGCATCGGCAGATAGGTGCCTCCGGTCGACCAGGGGGCCACCGCGGCCAGGAACCGCTCTGCGTCGGCGCGCTGCCGGGGCCAGTCGTCGGGTTCGAACCCCAGGCCGACACCCAGTGCCAGGAAGGCGCCGTCGAGGGCCGCCAGGATGCCGCCGTCCGGGTCCGGCCGGGACAGCGCGCCGCCGAGCTGGCGCAACTCGGCGACCGTGAGGCTGCTGCCCGATCGTGGACCGACCGTCTCGATGACCGCGGCGATCGCCGCGTCGGGAAGCTCGGCCACCGGCGTGCTGCTCGCGTACGCGGGGGTCGGCTCCTCGGGCTCGAGGTGCAGCCTGACCAGGTCGGCAGCCGGAACCCGCCCGATCGTGTCGAGTTCCGGAGCGAGTCCGCGCAACGGCGCCAGTACGTCGTCGGCGAACGCGTCGTCGCCCAGCACGGCACCGTCGATGATGGCCAACCGCCGCCCCCGGACCTCGGCCGGCATCGAGTCCCGATCGGGTACGTCGACCAGGCGAAACGACGTCGTCACGTGCTCGGGGGCGTCCGCGCACCAGGCGACCCACCCGGGCAGGACCTGGTCGACTGCCGTCCCGTCCCAGGCGAGGAACCCGGCGACGACGGTCTGGATCGGCTGGAGTTCGAACTCGAGCGCACACACGACCCCGAGCGGCGTACCGCCACCGCGGAGGGCCCAGAACAGGTCCGGGTCACTGTCGGCAGCCGCGCGTACGAAGGTGCCGTCGGCAAGGACGACCTCGACTGCCGTGACGGAGTTGCACTGCAGACCGAGTCGCCGGGCGTACCATCCGATCCCGCCACCGAGCGAGTAGCCGACCACGCCGACGTCGGGGGAGGACGGATGCAGCGTGGCCAGCCCGTACCTCCCGGCCGCCTCCGCCACATCACCCCACAACACGCCGGCGCCGACGCGGGCGATCCGGGTCTCGGGGTCGATGCTCAGCTCCGTCATCGCGGAGGTGCGCAGCAGTACGGCATCGGCCAGCCTGCCGCCGAGCGCGGGGGCGCCGTGGCCGGTGCCCTGCGGCGCGACTGACAGGCCGGCGGCCTGGGCGGCGCGGACGACCTCGGCGACCTCCTCGGGGAATGCGGGATAGGCGACGGCCGCGGGATAGTCGGAGACCACCAGGTTCCACGGTGCGCGCGCCATGTCGTACGCCGGGTCGCCGGGAAGCTGCACGGCGCCGCCGCAGAGCCCTCGTAGGCTCGCGGCCCGGAGACTCTGCTGCACCGTCACTGGAGCCTCCCGCTCTGGTCGTGCGTCATGGTCACCTGTCCGACTTGAGAAACTCTTGAGCTGCCGGGCTCCGCCGTGACGCCGGCCCCGTCCAATACGTCCCGAACGGTTCCCGGTGTGACGAACAGCCGTTGCGCGACTTCGTGAACGTCCAGGCCGGCGGCGGTCAGGTCGAGGATCTGCCGGTCGGTGCGCGACAACCGTGGCACCGCGTGGGTGCCCGGCTCGATCGGGCGACCGCGGCGCTCGAGTTCGGTCAAGGCCCGCTCGCGCACCGCACCGGCGCCGCGCTGCTCCGCCAACCGGCCGGCAGCTTCCAGCAGCGCGATCGCGTCCTCGTCGCCCACGTCCGGATGGCTGCCGAGCGCACATTGTGCTCGGGCGAGGTCGACCGCGGCGGTCGTCGACGAGAGCAGCTCCACCGCCTCGACGAGGTCGTCGAGACCCGCGCGACCACGGAACTCGCCCAGCATGCACAAAGCCCTGCCGAGGAAGCTCGGTGCGCCCCAGGTCCGAAGCAGAGCCAGTTCCTCCTCGGCTGTCTCGATCGCCTCCGACGTACGTCCGAGCCCGAACAAAGCTGCGGCCTTGATGGACCGCCACGGGTTCCAGACCGGATTGACGATGGCGATCCCGTCGATGGCCGACTGCGGATCGCCGAGCACGACAAGGGCTTCCTCGCAGCGGCCCTCGGCGACGAGCAGGCGCGCGACGGCCTGCTGATAGACGCGACCGCCTTCGCCGAACGCGGCACCGTCGGCGAAGGCGTCGGCCGCCCGGCGGGCGGCAGCGAGATCGCCCCGATCGAGATGGCAGCCGATCTGGAAGGCGCGGGCGAATGGCTCGCCCACCCGGGTACCTCCCCAGAGGCGATCCTGGTCGAGCGCAGCCCGCAGGCACGCCAAGGCCTCGTGAAGCTCACCGCGCCGCCACTGCCAGAAGCCCTCCCACAGACTGGTGGACAGAGCTGCGAACAGCGACCCGCGCGCGTGGCTGGCGGCGCGAGCCCGGCTCCAGAAGTCGCCGATGTCGTCGTCGGAGAGGATCCGGACCGCGGCGGCATTGACCCAGAAGAGCCCGTCGTCGACGGCGATCAGGTGGTCGCCGTCGAGTGCGAAACGCGCCATGGCGATGGCCCGTTCCCGGTCGTTGCCGGCCAGAACCGCCTCCAGCGCGACCGTGGCGGCCAGCATGCGCGCTCCCGGTCCTTGCCCTGTCGGCTCCTGCGCGGGTGTCTGCCAGCCGTCGCCGATGCTGTGCATGAACCCACTAATGCGCTGGATGGCGACGAGCGCCTGGCGCTGGTCGGCCAGCCCGTCAGGGAGCGCCGCGGCGGCCTCCCGGGCGAAGGTCGTCGCGACTCCGGGCGGACTCGCGAACACTTGGGTCGACGCGGCCGCGATGGCGATCTCGCTGCGGACGCGCGGGTCGTCCTGCAGCCGGTATGCCTGCACCAGGTGCTCAACCGCTGCCGCGCCGTCCACTGGCGCTTCGCGCATCCCGAGTTCGAGCACCACGTCACCTCGCCCCGAGCCCATCGGCGACTCGACGAGTGCCCTGCGCAGGTAGGTCACCGCGCTCTCCGATGCTCCTCGCTCCGCCGCCTCGCGCGCCGCCGTACGGAGCAGTGTCACGACGTTCTCGTCACCCCGGGGCGGCGCCAGCAGTAGGTGTGCCGCGACCAGTTCGTCACTCGTCCGCACAGACCGGAGGACCGACGCGGCCCGCTCGTGGCAAAGCTCCCGCTCTGCCGCCGGCTGCGCTTGGTACACCGCGTCCCGGACGAGTGGGTGCGCGAATGTCACTGGCTGCTCGTCCCTGACGATCTCGGCACGCGCCAGTGCGGCCAGCGCCTCCGCGGTACGGGCCTCAGTGACGCCGGCCAGTGCCGCGACCGCCGGCAGGGCCGCACCGTCGCCGAGAACGGAGGCAGCTCTCGCGACGACCACGACGTCGGGTGGCAGTCTGCGCAATTGCAGCAGTACCCGGCTCGACACCGCCCGCGACCCGACCGCTACGACCCGGTCGGCGTGGGAGGCATCCGGCCGGACGCCGTCAGCCGCAAGAGCCTGGAGCAGTTGACAGAGCAGGAACGGGTTCCCCGCGGTCGTCCGCTCGCAGGCGGTCACGAACAAGGGTGCGGGTCGTACGCCGAGCCGTCGCTCCACCAGCTCCGCCGTCGCCTCCGTGGACAGTGGCGCCGGCCGTACGACGAGCGCCTCGGGTTCGAGCGCCAGCTCTGCGATGAGGTCCTCGTGGTCGTGTTGCTCGCCGGTGCGCAGGGTCGCCAGTACCAGCACGGGTACCGCGGCGAGCCGTCGTACCAGATATGCCAGGAAGCGGAGCGATGCGCCGTCACACCACTGCGCATCGTCGACAGCGAGTACCAATGGTCCCTCGGTCGTGAGGTTGACCGCCAGCCAGTACAAGCCGTGCAGTACGGCGAAGCCCTCGGCCCGGCCGCCGTCGGCGATGTCGAACACGGCCCCGGCTCCCGCAGCCGCCCCACGCAGCAGCTCGCCGCGACGCGCGGGGTCGCCGACTTCCGCCTCGAACAGCTGGCGTACGACGCCGAACGCGAAGGCACTCTCCAGCGCGCTCCCGCGGGCCGACAGCACCCGCACGGATCGCTCGGCCGCGAGCCTGCGCGCCTCGGCCAGCAGCCGCGTCTTTCCGATCCCGGCCGGACCCTCGAACAACAGCAGGCCGGGCTGCCCGCCCGCGAGGCCGTCCAGCATCGACCGGAGTGCGGCGAGCTCGCGGTCCCGGTCGACGAGACCGTTGCGGTCCGGGGCCGTTGCCCGCACCGTCTCCTCCCGCGGTTGCTTGGCAGGAACCAGTTCGGGCGACTGCGCAAGTACCTGCGCCTCCAGTTCACGGAGAGCCGGGCCGGGGTCGACGCCGAGCTCGTCGGCCAGGGTCTCGCGGGCACGCCGCAACGCGGCCAGCGCGTCGGCCTGCCGATGGGCGCGGTACAACCCGAGCGCCAGCAGCCGCCACCGCTCCTCCCGCAACGGCTCCTCGGCGACCATCCCCTCGAGCTCGGCAGCGACGAGGGCCGCCTCCCCGAGATCGAGACGAGCGGCGAGCAGCCGTTCCCGGCCGACGGATCGCAGCTCGGTCAGGCGGGCGATCTCGGCAGCGGCCCACGGCTCGTCGGCGTACTCGGCCAGTGCCGGACCGCGCCACAGCGCGAGCGCCTCGTGCAGCGCGGCCGCCGCCTCCGCAGGGGAGGTCGTGGCCTTCTGCAGCAGGGTCTCGAACCGCCAGGCGTCGACCGCATCGGAAGGGAGCCGGACGGCATACCCGGGACCCTCGCGGACGACGACCGCGGACCGCGCGCGAGCCGGTGACCCCGGCTGCAAGCTGCGGCGCAGGTGCGAGACATAGGACTGCAGGGCGCCGGCGGTGTTGCCAGGCGCATGCTCTCCCCAGACCGCGTCGGCGAGCCGCTCGGCCGGGACGACCTCGCCGCGTGCGAGCACCAGCACGGCGAGTACGGCGCGCTGCCGCCGCCCACCCAGATCGAGCACGGCACCGTCATACGACGCCGTGAACTCGCCGAGCAGGTTGATCCGCAGCTGGTCCGCCCCCACGCCACCACCCCCACCGCCACGGTAAACGAAGAAGACTCATTTCGACATCGCCTCCGCGGGCGGTGAGCGCCCTGCTACTGCCAGTCGCGAGGCCGGATCGGCGTCCAATTCGTTGCGGGAGGCAACTGATGCGGTGATGGATGAGAGGACGCTGAGAGCGACGTGTCTGGTCTTTGATCGCGAACTAGCTTGGAGAGGTGCGCGCTGCCGGGCAGGGTGTTCGATCGCTGACGAGGTTCTTCGGCGTCAGTGCGCTGGCCGGTGCACTGATGGCCGGGCTGCTGGTGCCGCTTGCCGGCCTGGCGGGGATCGGCAGCGAGCAGGTGGCCGACTCGCTCCACGCGTTGCCGGAGACGTTGACGTCTCAGCCGCCCGAGGTGCGGACCCGGATTCTGGCCGCTGACGGGAGCTTGATCGCGAATCTGTACGAGGAGAACCGCGCGCCGGTCGGGCTGAACCAGATCGCCCCGGCGATGCGGCAGGCGATCGTCGCGATCGAGGACTCGCGGTTCTACCAGCACGGCGCACTCGATCTCCAGGGCACGCTGCGGGCGATGATCCGCAACCGCGCCGACGGAACTGTCCAGGGCGGCTCCAGCATCACCCAGCAGTACGTGAAACTGACCCTGCTCGAGGACGCCCGCACCCCGGCCGAGCAACGCGCCGCGACCGCGCTCACCTACCAGCGCAAGCTGACCGAGCTGCGGTATGCGATCGCGGTCGAGCAGCAGTACTCCAAGGACGAGATCCTCGCCAGGTACCTGAACCTGGCCAACTTCGGTGACGGCACGTACGGCGTCCAGGCCGCCGCCCAGCACTACTACGGCGTCAACGCCTCCGAGCTGACCCTTCCCGAGGCCGCGATGCTGGCCGGCATCGTCAAGAACCCGAGCGGCTACGACCCGGTGACCAATCCGGTGCAGGCCAGGAACCGCCGGGACACGGTGCTCGAGCGGATGCTCCAGCTCGGCCGGATCTCGGTCGCCGAGGCGAACGCGGCACTTCGGGCACCGGTGATCGACCTGTCCACGGTCCGACCGCTGCTGAACGGCTGCGCGAATTCGCCGTACCCCTTCTACTGCGAGTACGTCGTCTCCAAGCTGGTCGACAATCCGGCGCTCGGCGACACCGTCCAGGAGCGCGACCACTATCTGAAGACCGGCGGCCTGACGATCCGGACCTCGCTGGACCCACGCATCCAGGCCGCCGCGCAGCACTCGATCGACCAGCACAGCAAGCCGACCGACAACACGATCGCAGCGGTCACCGTCGTCGAGCCGGGGACCGGCCTGGTCAAGGCGATGGTGCAGAGCACGCCGTACGGCGAGGGCCGGCACGAGACGGCGTACAACTACAACGTCGAGAAGTCCTACGCCGGTGGGTACGGCGGGTTCCAGAACGGCTCGACGATGAAGGCGTTCACCATCGCCGCGGCGATCCAGCAGGGGATCCCGATCGACTACCAGATCAACTCGCCGCCGCAGATCGACCTGAGCGGCGTCCCGTTCCGGACCTGCACGGGCCGGACCCGGGTGCTGAACTACCAGCCGAGGAACTCCACCAGGAGCGGTGACTTCACTATGGTCGACGCGGCCCGGTTCTCGGTGAACACCTACTTCCTGCAGCTGTCCGAGAAGACCGGCTTGTGCGGGCCCGCGACGGTCGCTGCCAAGCTCGGCATGTACAACGCGCAGACCCTGAAGCCGCTCGACCAGGTGGTGTCCTTCACCCTCGGAGTCGGCTACGTAACTCCGCTGATGCTGTCGAACGCGTACGCGACGTTCGCGGCCCGTGGTGTCTACTGCCAGCCGCTACTCGTCACCTCGATCACCGACCAGGCCGGCAAGTCGATCGCGACCCCGGGCCAGTCCTGCAAGCAGGTCCTCGAACCGTGGGTCGCGGACGGCGTCAACCGGGTGCTGAGCGCAGTCATGCAACCCGGTGGTACTGGCGGGAACCTGACCTTCGGGAACTGGGACCTCGCCGGCAAGACCGGCACCATCAACCAGAATCTCGCCGTCTGGTTCTCCGGCTACACCCCGAACCTCGCCGCCGCGGCGGTGGTCGCCGACGCGACTCCGCCGTACACGAACCTGATCAACGGGCACCAGCTGGACGGTCAGGACATCACCGACCCGACCGGTTCGGGTACGGCGGGACCGATCTGGGAGACCGCGATGCGCGGTGCACTGGACGGGATGCCGCTGGAACACTTCGTCGCCCCGCCCGATCGGGTCCTCGGCAGCCTGGCCGGCCAGAGCTCGAGTCAGAACCAGAACGGTGGTTGACCAGGGCAACCGTACGGGCGAGGACGTGGTCAGTGGCTGGTGACGACGAGGGTCGGGGGGTCGTGAACGAGGCCTGGGAGGGCGTTCGTCTCGTACGGCTGGCGGAGTCCGGGGCGCCAGGCGAGGAGCCGGGTGCGGGATCCGGCGTTGAGGGCGATCACCAGCCAGTCAGCACGGCCGGCGAAGGCCAGCGCGGGTTGCGACTTGGTGGGCAGTTCGATCCCTGGCACGATGCTCAGCCGGCCGGTGTCGAGTTGCAGGATCGCGACGTCCATGGGCGCGAGCGGATGGCCGTCGAAACGTGAGTCTGTCGATGCTCGCTGGATCAGGAAGGCGACCTTCGTGCCGTCAGGGCTGACGACACCGCAGCAGGCGGCACGTGGAAGGGGTGATCCGAGGATCTCCCCGCCGGCGATCGACCGGCGGTGGAGCGTGCACGGTGACGCGTCGTCGTGGCAGCCGGTGGTCCAGAAGACTTGGCCTGCGCCGGCCGCGAGTGGCGCGACATATTGGTCGAGCTTGGCCTGTAACCGACCGGTCCGTGCGTCGACGAGGGCGAGCCACGTCGGTGAGATCCCCGGATCGGGCTGCATCAGCCCGACGATCGTGTCGCCCACGATTGCGGATGCGTAGAACCCGAGCGGCAGCCGGACCCGCTGCCCGCCGGCGACCGGAGCGATCGTCCCGTAGGGGTTGTCGATGTCACTGGCGAAGGAAGCGATCCAGACCCGATTGCCATCGGTCAGCGCCCACTCGGTGGGACGGAGGGGGCGGATGACACTCACCCGGTGATCGACGCTGATCCGCAACATCGCGTAGGGAGCCGTCTCGCTGCACGATCCGGTTGTCGCGTACGCCGTGACCGGATCACCTGCCAGCACAGCGGCGTACTCGCCGGGACGGACGACTGCGTCAGGCAGGGTCGTCGCGCGGCCGCTGTCGAAGTCGACGAGTCGCAGCCGGTCTCCGCCGAGCAGCACCTGGATCCCGGTGCGCTCCGCGGGTGGCGCACTCGACACGATCGGCAGCAGCGTGTCCGCTCCGCATGCGCCGGGTGCCGTCGGCCACGCCGTCGCCGTCCGCCCGCCCGGGATCGCGTTGATCGCCTCGGAGGGGGTGCTGGGACTCGGCACGGCCTGATGGGGCGGACGGTCCGTCGAGGCACGGAGGACGATCAGGGTCAGCACCGCCACCAGGAGGAGAATCCATCCGGCCCTTCGGCGCCCACGTCTCGACGTCTTCCCGACTTCGAGGATCTCTTCCTGATCGTGCTCCACACCACCATGAAATCACCGGCACCGTCGCTGGACGTTCCGTCTTGACGCATCGATGACATTCGCGTTTTATCCTCCTCACGGTGTCTTCGCAATTTCCCGATGTTTCGTAGCAAATTTCTGACACCGTGGCCGACGCGGCGCCCACCATCGGGACGCCCCGCTCCCGACCCCGCGGAGGCCAGAGAGGAAGACCATGCGTCCAGTCCCGCCCCGTCGACTGGTCGGCGCCGCGTGCGCTGCGGTCCTGACCACTGTTCCCATCGCCGTTGCGGTCGTCGTACCGGCGGCTGCTGACACGGCTGTCGGCGCCACTATGCCGTTCACCTCCTATGAAGCCGAGGCTGGTTCGCTCGGAGGCGGCGCGGCCTCGGTCTCGCTGTCCGCCGCGCCGACGACGCAGTACTCCAGTGCTTCGCTGGAGGCATCCGGGCACGCCTACGCCCACCTCGCGGGCGCCGGCCAGAGCGTGCAGTGGACCAACACCACCGGCCACCCGATCAGCGCGATCACCGTCCGGCTGAGCATCCCCGACAGCAGCAACGGTGGTGGGCAGACCAGCACGCTGAACCTGTACGTCGACGGAGGTCTGCGCCAGGCACTCAACGTCAACTCGAAGCAGACCTGGCTGTACGAAGGCAACAACAACTACAACGGCAACAGCCAGAATCCCTCCGACGGCAACCCACGGGTGTTCTTCGACGAGACGCACACCTTCGTCACCGGTACGCCGATCGCCGCGGGCAGCACGTTCATGCTGCGCAAGGATTCGGCGAACTCGGCCGCCTTCTACGACGTCGATGTCGTCGACGTGGAGAGCCCGCCGGCTGCGCTCGCCCAGCCTGCCAACTCGATCTCCATCACTGATTGCGGCGCGGTCGCCGACAACACGCCGACCAACGGTGCTGCCGACCCCGCGTCGGTCGACAGCCGGGCCGCCATCCAGAACTGCATCAACCAGGCGCAGTCGCAAGGCAGGACCTTGTGGATCCCGGCCGGAACCTTCTACGTGAAGGGGACGCAGGGTCTGCAGGCTCAGGGCATCACGATCGCCGGCGCGGGTGCGTGGTACAGCACGATCTATCGCGACGTACCGCTGCCGAACAGCACTCCGCTGCCCGCGTTGTGGGGCCTGACCTCGACCACGATCCAGAACCTGCACGTCGACACCAACGCGACCAGCCGTGCCACTGTCGACGGCGCCGGCGGCTCGATGGACGTCACCGGAACGAACTGGGTGGCCGACGGGATCTGGACCCAGCACACGCTCTCCGGCTTCTGGGCCTCCGGCACCGGCGGCACCATCCGGAACAACCGGCTCACGACGATCTGGGCCGATGGCGCCAACATCAACAACGTTTCGATGGGCAACTCCGTCGGGAACAACCTGACCATCACCAACAACTTCGTCCGTGGCACCGGTGACGACGCCCTGGCGATCAACTCCGTCAACTACAACGACATCGACGGCACCCGGGTCTACTACACCCCGATGGCGAACGCGGTGGTGACGAACAATACGTCGATCGCTCCATGGGGCGGCAAAGGCGTCGGCGTGTACGGCGGCAGCGGCCATCGGATCGAGAACAACTACGTCTCCGACACCGCCCGCTACATCGGCCTGGGCGCGGGCCGCTTCGGTGTCAACGGCAACGACCTGTTGTCGGCCACCGTCACCGGCAACATCGTCGTACGGTCCGGTGGGAATGCGTACAACCAGGGGCAGCCGGCGTTCCACATCGGGAACGGTGGTGACGGCCAGAACGTCGGCGTCGTCGACCGCGTCACGGCGAGCAACAACACCATCCTCAACTCGGTCTACGACGGCATCGGCTTCTCCACCTCGACCAACACCCAGTTCCAGAACAACACCGTCACCTCGCCAGGGCGCAACGGCATCGTCATCGCGCCGCCGTTCTACCCAGCTCCCTCCGGATCGGCGACGATCACCGGTAGCACGGTGACCGGCGGCGGTACGCCGTACCTCAACAACTCCGGGGGATTCAGTGCGTCGCTCAGCGGCAACAGCTGGCAGGGCGGTACGCCGGAAGGCCCGTACGGCGGGATGCCCGCCGCGATCCCCGGCACCGTGCAGGCGGAGAACTACAACACCGGCGGGCAGGGCGTCGCGTACAACGTGGGCTCGATCAACGGGACCGCGAACAGCTATCGCACCGACGGCGTCGACCTCGAGTCCACGTCAGACACCGGTGGCGGCTACAACGTGGGCTGGACCGGCAGCGGCCAGTGGTTCCATTACACAGTCAGCGTCGCCACCGCCGGTACGTACAGCTTGGCGATGCGGGTCGCGACGCCGGCCGCGGTGACCAACGCACTCCATCTGGCCAGCGCCTCCGGTACCAATCTCAGTGGCAACGTCAGCCTCCCGTCGACCGGTGGCTGGCAGATCTGGTCAACCGTCACCACTCAGGTGACCCTGCCGGCCGGGCTGCAGACCCTGACGGTCTACCAGGACAACGGCGGCTGGAATCTCAACAGCCTGCAATTCACCAGCGGGTCGACGGCGCCCGCGAACCTGGCGGCGGGCAAGCCCACCAGCGAGTCCTCGCACAACCAGATCTACGCGTCGGCCAACGTGACCGACGGGAACCAGTCGTCCTATTGGGAGAGCACGAACAACGTCTTCCCGCAGTGGACGCAGGTAGATCTCGGCTCCGCTCAGGCCGCGAGCCGGGTCGTGCTGCAGTTGCCCGCTTCCTGGGGAGCGCGTGACCAGACCTTGTCGCTGCTCGGGTCGACCGACGGCAACACCTTCACGACTGTGAAGGCTGCCGCGGCGTACACCTTCTCGCCGACAGCGAGCAACTCAGTGACCTTGACCTTCCCCGCGTCAACCCAGCGGTACTGGCGAGCCACCGTCACCGCGAACACCAGCTGGCCGGCCGCACAACTCTCCGAATTCCAGATCTGGACCCAATAGACACCAACGCCGCCCGGACAGACACTCCGGGGCGGCAGTTCTCCTGCTGCCGCGTGCGAAGTCTTGCCCGCGCTACAAGATCATCCACCGAACGTGTATCGCTCGGTTGCCTTGCCGTGCCGAGGGACTACGAGCCCGGTCTCGTAGGCGAGCACCACTGCCTGGCTGCGGCTGGTCAGCCCCAGCTTGGTCAGCACTCGTGAGACGTGCGTCTTCACGGTCGTCTCACCGATCGACAGGTCGCGGGCTATGTCGCTGTTCGACAGCCCGAGGGCGAGCTGGGTGAGGATGTCGGTTTCGCGTTCGGTCAGGACGTGCAGCCGCTCGTCCGGAACCGGCGTCGCCGTGGCGAAGGTCTCCACGAGTCTGCGGGTGACCGAGGGTGTCATCAGTGCGACCCCGTCGCGGGCGGCGCGAAGGGCAGCGAGCAGCTGCTGCTCCGGGGCGTCCTTGAGCAGGAACCCGACCGCGCCGGCTCGAAGCGCCTGGTATACGTACTCGTCGAGGTCGAACGTGGTCACCACAAGTACAGCGGGCGGCGGCTCCATCTTGACCAGCGAACGGGTTGCGGCGATCCCGTCGAGCCGCGGCATCCGGACGTCCATCAGCACGACGTCCGGTCGAAGTCGCCTGGCCTGCTCGACGGCTTCGACGCCGTCGGCTGCCTCGCCGACCACCTCAACGTCAGGCTCGGTGTCGAGGATCATCCGGTAGCCGGCCCTGATCAGTCGCTCGTCGTCGGCGACGAGGACGCGGATGCTCACGGCGCCGTACCAGGAACAGGGAGGCGCGCGCGTACGCCGAAGCCGCCGCCCGGCTCGCTGCCCGCATGGAAGCTGCCTCCGAAGAGCTCGGCGCGTTCGCGCATTCCGATCAGTCCGTGTCCGTCGCCGCCGTTGAGCGACCCCGGACCGTCATCGGTCACCTCGATGGCCACGGCGTCGAGCTCGTAGCTGACGTGCAGCCGGGCCGGGCTGCCCGGAGCGTGCTTGAGCGCGTTCGTGAGGGCTTCCTGCGCGATGCGGTAGGCCGACAGCTCGATGGCCGGGGCGAGGTCGCGGCGTTTCCCATCGACCACGAGTTCGACGACCGCGCCTGACGCCCGGGCCTGGTCGACCAGTGCCTCGAGCTCGTAGAGCTTGGGCTGTGGTGCGAATGGGGCGGCGGTCTGCGGCTCGGCCGATCGCAGGATTCCCAGCAATCGGCGCATCTCGTCGAGGCAGTCCGCAGCGACCCGCTCGATGTCGTCGAAGGCCCGCCGGGCCGTCCCGGGCTCTACGTCGAGCATGCGGCGTCCGCCACGAGCTTGGAGCACGACGACGCTCATCCCGTGGGCGACGACGTCGTGCAGTTCGCGCGCGATGCGTGCCCTCTCGTCTGCGGCGATCTGCTGGGCACGGTGCTCGGCTTCGTCGGCGCGGTCGCGGTAGCGGCGCACCAGTACGCCGGTGCCGAGGATCAGCAGGACGATGAGCGCATAGGTGACTGCCTCGCCGATCGGGTCGTCCGGATCGCTCAACCCCTGCACGTACAACAGCGCCGTCGTCAGCGTCGCCGACGCGATCGCCCGGCGCCAGGGCGGCGCGTACACCGCCAGGCTGTAGACAGCGATGATGCCGACCAGCGCCTCGCCGTACACGTTCGGCGGTGCGGTCACGTAGTCCTGGAGCGCAACCAGCGCAGCGACGAACGGCGCCACGATCAGCGGGTAGACCCTGCGCCAGGCAAGCGACGACGCAGCCACCACAGCGACCGCGAGGTGCAGCGCCGAAGGATGATCGACGGGTGCGCGTTCGAACGCGTAGCCGAAGTAAAGCTCGACCACGCTGAACACCGCCAGCGCGGCGGCCAGACCCACATCCGCCCGCAAGGGAGCCCGCCCCACCCAGGACATGGCACGAGTCTACGGCCGGCCTCCCGGAGCCGCCGTCCTCAGAAAGAACGACACTCCTCACCAGAATGCCCGACGACTCCGGCCGTGCCGCTTCCTAGCGTCGAGAGGGAATCGGACCAGGGAGGAATCATGGAGACTCTGCGGAAGAGGACCAGGCTGGCAGGATGGTCGATGATGGCCGGCGGGCTGGCGATGACGGTGCCACCGTTCCTGGGCCCACCGAACGGCGCCGACGACACCCGGCAACGGCTGGCTGATCTGGCCGCAAACCCCACGCCGACGGTGGCCAAGTCGCTCGTATTCCAAGCGGCCGTCCTGCTGATCCTGCCGGGTGTGGCAGCAATCGTCGGCCGCACCGTGGGACGAGGGAGCGCCACCGTGATATCGGGCGGCGTCGTGTACGGCGCCGGCCTCGTGGGCGCCTTCGGCTTCCTGCTGATGAGCGGCATCGAGGTCGCCGTCGCCGGCAACGGACCAATCAGCGCGACCCTGGTCGACGCCGCCGACCGCATGGGAAGCAGCCCTGCGGCCATCCCGACGTTCGTCCTCGCCCTGCTCTGCTTCCACCTCGTGGGGCTGCCGTGGCTCACGTTCGGCATGGTGCGAGCTCGCCAGATCCCGTGGTGGCTCGCGACCGTCTGCACGATCGGAACGGCTTTCGCGTTCTTCGGCAGCGGAACGAAGCTGGAGGCAGTCGGCTGGATCGTACTCGGCCTCGCGATCGCCGCAGTCGGCTCGACCATCGCACGGCCAGCAGTTCTTGCTCGACGCACGCCGGCTCCCGCTGAGGCGCAGCCCGCCTAAACAAGGCCCCGCCAGGCGACCGGCCGGGGTAGTGTTTCGCTCTGATGCCTCCTGCCCGCGCTCGCCGTCCTCGTCCGGCCGACATGACAGTCCCCGTCGGCGCCCGCACGGTGTTCACCGACGGTGCCTGCTCGCGCAACCCCGGACCTGGGGGCTGGGCGTGGGCGCTGTCGACGACCGAGTATGCGGCTGGTCACGAGGCTGCCTCCACGAACCAGCGGATGGAGATCCGTGCCGCCCTCGAGGCCGTGCGGGCCATCGACGGTCCACTGCTGGTCGTGTCGGATTCGACGTACGTCGTCAACTGCTTCCGCGACGGGTGGCACACAGGGTGGCTCGAGCGAGGCTGGCTCACCTCAGCGAAGAAGCCGGTCGCCAACAGGGACCTCTGGGAGCCCCTGGTGGCGTTGGTGACAAAGCGCGGGGATGTCGCTTTCCAATGGGTAAAGGGCCATTCCGGCCACGAGATGAACGACTTCGTGGACGGCTTGGCCGTGGCTGCCTGCTTCCCACAGCACTGACCTGGATGGACGCGCGCCAGCCCATATCTTGTGACGATCCGGCGCGAGTGCTTTCCTGATCGTGGGGGTGCGGTGCGGGCGGGCGAGGTGCCTGCGGTCGCCGCAGAGGACCATGAGCGATGGATCGAGTACGACGTACCTCGTGGTGGAAGCCGGATCGCACGAGGGGCAGCGGATCAACCTGACCGGCGCCCGTCTGACGGTCGGCCGGTTGCCGAGCTGCGAGGTGCGGTTCGAGGACCCGTACCTGAGCCGGACGCATGCGGCGCTGTGGCAGCAGGGCGGTGTGGACTACGTCGAAGATCTCGGTTCGGCCGGCGGCACCTTCGTGAACGGCGAGGCGATCACGGCGCCACGGCGGCTGTATCCGGGGGACCGTGTTGCGTTCGCGGACCTGCGGCTTCGCTACGACACGGGCGAGGGCGCGCGGACCGCGGTTCGCTACGACATCGGCGATCAGCGAGCGCACACGATCAACAATGTCGGGCGGGACCAGTACGTGCAGCATGTGATCCAGCAGCGGGAGAACTTCTTCCGCGAGATCGCCGCGACGAAGACGAGGGCCCGTGGGCTGATCTGGATCGGTGTCGTGGTGTTCCTGGTCGGACTCGCCATCGCCGCCGTCGGCTGGTACACGTACTTCGGTCAGCTCCTGGGCCTCTCGTCCGCGACAAGTATGCCTACGAAGGACGACCTCAGTGGGTTCTTGGTGTTCGCGCTCGGGGGCCTGGTCAACCTGGTCGGCGTACTGCTGATCATCGCCGGGATCGTGCTGCACATCGTCGCCACCGCGCGCCGCCGGCGGGTCGACCGGGAACTGCCGCCACCCCAGCTCATGAGATGAGTCGCGATGACCTTCAACATCGGCAACCAGAACGCCGCCAACATCAACAACGTCGGCCGTGACCAGCACATCACGGGCGGTCAGACCGGCATCGTGGTGACATCGGAGCAGGCCCTGCAGGCGCTCGCCGACCTGCGAGCAGGCGTCAACGCCACGCGTCTCGACCCCGTGTCCTCGGTCGCCGTGGAGACGGAACTCCACGACATCGAGGCCGGCTTCCGCCAGCCGGAGCCGGATCGGACCCGGATCGCGCCGAGGCTCGAGCGTCTGACCCGCATGCTCCTCGCCGCTGGGTCCTTGGCCTCGGCCGGATCGGCCCTCGTTGGGCCCCTCGGCGTACTCGCGCACTGGCTGGGAGCCCTCGGAGCGCCGATCCTCGGCCTCCTGCCGGCCCTACTGTGACCACTGGCGTGTTCTCAGCTGCGCGGTCGTCACCTCGTTCACCGAGTTGCCGAGCGGTCGTTTGCCCGTAGCGTTCAGGGGCGGCGGATGTAGTACTCGGTGAACTCGCGGCAGCGTCCTTCGCCGTCGAAGCGCATGATGAAGCAGTTCTCGTACGCGCGGACGATGGGTCCGTCAGGCACTTCGCGGTATCGCGAACTGCCGGTGGCCACCACGGTGTCACCGTCGACGGCGACCGGAGAGTACTCGGCCTCGTAGGTGCCAGGCGCGTCGCGGGTGGAGGCGTCGCCCGACGCGCTCTGTCCGAGCCAGGATGCGACCACTGCGTCCCGGCCGGCGATCGGCTCGTCGTACGGGTGGTAGCGGTACGCGACGTTCTCGCTGAACAGCCTTGAAATCTCGCCCGGATCGTAGGACATCCACGCCTCGACGTACCGGTCGAGCCAGTCCTGAGCGGTCTGCTGGTCCATTGGCCCACCTTAGTCCGCTCGGGTTCACGCTCTTGCCGTGCGATCATCGACGGATGGATGTCTCGTCGATCGACGATTTGGCTGCTGAACGGCTTGCCAAGGCAGCGTCGGCCGAGAGCGGGCGCAGCTCGGTCACGGTCTACAGCAGGCCTGGTGCCCGTCTCCGGCAGACGCTCACGGCGCTTGCCGCAGGTCGGGTGATGGGTGAGCACAAGAGTCCCGGGGATGCCTCGCTGCTCTGCCTACGTGGCCGTGTCCGGGTCCGTGCGGGCGACGCGGAGGTCGAGCTCGGTGCTGGTGATCTGGTCGCGGTGCCGCCGCAGCGCCACGACGTCGAAGCCTTGGAATCGTCCGTCCTCCTGCTCACGGTCGCACTGCACTGATTCTCGCGCTGACCCCCGACTGCGGATCGTGCGGTTGCTGATGGCAACTGCTTCCGTGTACGAGCGTTACCCGGTGACGATGTTGACGAGTCGCCCGGGCACCACGATCACCCGCTGTACGTCGGCGTCGGCCAGCATGCGGATCACCTGAGCGTCGGCCAACACCAGCGCCTCGGTGCTCGCCTTGTCGGCATCGGCAGGCAGCACGGTCGTCGCCCGCACCTTGCCGTTCACCTGCACCGCGATCTCGACCGTCTCGGTCGTCAGCAGGGTCGGGTCGGCGATCGGGAAGGTCTCCCACGCCAGCGACCTTGCATGCCCCAGCCGCGACCACAGCTCCTCGGCGACGTGGGGTGCCAGCGGGGCCAGCATCAGCAGCAGTGGCTCGACGACCTCACGCGGTGCTCCTCCGGCCGCACCCCATCGCGCGGTCAGGTGGTTGTTCAGCTCGGTGATGCGGGCGATCGCGGTGTTGAAGCGCAGCGCTTCCATGCCCTCGCGCACGGCCGCGATGGTCCGGTGGAGCTGCCGCCGGGTCTCCTCGTCGGCCGCGTCCGAAGAGACCCGCGGCGAACCGGTCTCCTCGTCGACGACGTTGCGCCAGACTCGCTGCAGTAGCCGGTAGACACCGATGACAGCCTTGTTGTCCCACGGCCGGGATTGCTCCAGCGGACCGGTGAACATCTCGTACAGCCGAAGCGTGTCCGCGCCGTACTCGGCGTACATCTCGTCCGGGGCGACGGAGTTCTTCAGGCTCTTGCCCATCTTGCCGAACTCGCGGGTGACCGGCCGGCCCTCGTAGGTGAAGCTGCCGTCAACCTCGGTGACCTGCGCCGCCGGTACGTAGAAGCCGCGCTCGTCGGCGTACGCGGCGGCCTGGATGTAGCCCTGGTTGAACAGCCGGGCGAACGGCTCGGACGCCGACACGTGCCCCAAGTCGTACAGCACCTTCTGCCAGAAGCGCGCGTACAGGAGGTGCAGTACGGCGTGCTCGACGCCGCCGACGTACAGGTCGACACCGCCGGTCGGATTGTCGGCGGTCGGCCCCATCCAGTACCGCTCGACCTCCGGGTCGACGAAGCGGTCGTGGTTGGTCGGGTCCAGGTAGCGGATCTCGTACCAGCAGGAACCGGCCCACTGCGGCATCGTGTTGGTCTCGCGGTGGTATTTCTTCAGCCCGTCGCCCAGGTCCAGCTCGACCTCGACCCAGTCCGGCAGCCGGGACAGCGGCGGCTCCGGCTCCGAGTCGGCCGCGTCCGGGCCGTCGTACGTGCGCGGCGAGAAGTCCGTCATCTCAGGCAGCTCGACCGGCAGCATCGAGTCGGGCAGCGGCACCGGCAGCCCATGCTCGTCGTACACGATTGGGAACGGCTCGCCCCAGTACCGCTGCCGGCTGAACAGCCAGTCCCGCAGCTTGTACGTGATCGCCGGCTCGCCCCGGCCCTGCACCTGCAGCCAGGCTGTTATCCGGGTGCCCGCCTCCTCCTTACCCAGTCCGTTCAGCGAGACGTCGGCGTTCGCAGAGGCGACCAGGATGCCGTCGCCGGTGTATGCCTCCGGCCACTCGGCCGGTGGGGTCTGCGGGCCGATCCGGTGCCGCTCGGTCCACTCCGCCGGCGGCTCGATCACCTTGACGACGGGCAGGTGGAACTTCTGCGCGAACTCCAGGTCCCGCTGGTCGTGTGCGGGCACCGCCATGATGGCGCCGCTGCCGTAACCCATCAGCACGTAGTCGGCGACGAAGATCGGCACCTGCTCGCCGTTGACCGGGTTGAGCGCTGTTGAGCCGGTGAAGACGCCGGTTTTGTCCCGGCCCTCGGTTTGCCGCTCCAGGTCCGAGCGCCCCGAGGCTGCTTTGCGGTACTCGGTGACGGCCTTGCCCGGCGTCGGGGCGCCACCGGTCCACTCCGGGCGTACGTCGTCCGGCCACCGGTCGGCCGTGACCTCGTCCACCAGCGGGTGCTCCGGGGCCAGAACCAAGTAGGTGGCGCCGAACAGTGTGTCCGGCCGGGTCGTGAAGACCTCGATGTCGCCGGCGGGGGAGCCGAAGCGGACCCGCGCACCGCTCGACCGGCCGATCCAGTTGCGTTGCATCTGGGCCACCGACTCCGGCCAGTCGACCGAATCCAGGTCGTCGATCAGCCGGTCCGCGAACGCGGTGATCCGCAGCATCCACTGAGTCAGCGGCCGCCGGTAGACCGGGAAGTTTCCGCGCTCGCTGCGGCCGTCGGGGGTGACCTCCTCGTTGGCCAGCACGGTGCCGAGGCCGGGGCACCAGTTGACGACCGCATCCGACCGGTACGCCAGTCGGTGTGCGTCCACCACGTGCCGGCGTTCCACTGTGGATAGCTCGGGCCACGGTCGGCCGTACGGGTTGGTGCCCTGGTCCGGCTCCCGGACCCTGGCGTCCAAATCGGCCCACAGTTCCGCGACGGGGCGGGCCTTGCTCGCGGCCGCGTCGTACCAGGCGTCGAAGATCCGCAGGAAGATCCATTGGGTCCAGTGGTAGAAGTCGACGTCCGTGGTGACGATGCTGCGGCGCAGGTCGTGGCCCAGGCCGAGCCGGCGCAGTTGCCGCCGGTAGGTCCGGAGGTTCGCCTCGGTCGTGTCTCGGGGGTGCTGCCCGGTCTCCACCGCGTACTGCTCGGCTGGCAGGCCGAACGCGTCGAAGCCCATCGTGTGCAGCACGTTGGCCCCGGACATCCGCAGGTAGCGGGCGTAGACGTCGGTACCGATGTAGCCCAGCGGGTGGCCGACGTGCAGCCCAGCGCCGCTCGGGTACGGGAACATGTCCAGCACGTAGCGGCGCGGCCGCCCGGCGACCTTGTCGAAGCCGTCGGACAGCGGCCCGGTCGGGTTGGAGGCATGGAAGGTGCCCTCCCGCTCCCATCGGTCCTGCCAGGCCCTCTCGATCCGCCCGGCCAGCGCCGCGGTGTAGCGGTGCGAAGGGATACCGGCCGGCAGTGTCTCGGTGGACCCGTCGCCTACTTCGCTCATCGTCGCTCCTTGTCGGGTACGGATACGAAAAGAGCCCCCGTAGTCCACGAGGGCTCGCCGCACTGACTGGATCTGTCAGCGCGGCCCGGTAAGGAGGAAGCGGATACTCACCCGTCGATGGTAACGCGGCCAACGGCGTACGATCCGCGTCGGCAAAGGCTCAACCTCCCGTCGGTTCTGTGGGGCTGGCTGCTGGTGTACGAGCGCTGGTATCGCGCGGCCGCCGAGACCGGCCACAGCATGGCCTTAGAGAATCTCGAGGCTTTGCTGTGTGACCGAGATGGCCCAGGCAACACCACCGAATCCGTCGGCGAGGCTTGACGCTCGCCAGCCATGCCCCAGCCACCTTGTGCAGTCGAGCTGGTGAGTTCTGAGTTGGGTGTCAATCTGGGCGAGTTGGATGTTTATCGGTATACGAATGGCGTCAGGATTGGATCGTGACCGCAATCATCCACGTCGTTCACGGCCCGGCGAGCCGCATTCCGGCGGACTGCCACGGGCTCCGCTCGTACCTGGACGAGGTTCTTGCGGAACCTCGCGACACCATCGCGGTGCCGCATTGCCGGCGATGGTCGCGTGGGATCTGAGTACCTCGCGAACGCTGACAGCCACCATCCGCGGGTTGCGTCGAGATGGTGGCTGTTGCGCTGACCACCAGCCGATTTGGTGATCCGTCCGACTCCCGGTCGCAGTGATGCCAGATCCGGGAAGCCGTTCCAACAACATGAAGAAGAGGACACAGTGATGCTCGATCCCGTCGTCGACAAAGGTCAGCTGACCGAGACCGACCGCTTCATCTTCGAGTCGTGGGGCTACTTCATGATTCCCAACGTCTTGACCAAGGACGAGGCCGCCGAGGCGTACGACGTTTCGCGGCGCCTGCACCAGAGCCGCGACCGCGAGTTCGGGCAGATCGGCCGGACCTACGAGAGCGAGCCGGTTCTCGAGCGGCTCATAGATCATCCTGACGTCCTTCCGAAGGTGCAGGGTCTGCTCGGCGACCGATTCGTGCTGCAGGCCGGCTGGAACACGATGCAGCCGGCGCACGCGGGGAACGGCCGTTGGCACCAGGACGGATCGTCCGCCTTCGACTTCAAGGACCTGGGATACCCGGTTCCGTTGCTTCAGCTCCGCGTGTCGTATCTGCTCACCGATCAGACCGTGCCTGGCATGGGCAACATGGAGCTGATTCCCGGCAGCCACCGCTCGCGGGTCGGTCTACCTGATTCAGTCCGTGAGCGCAACGACGACATCGCGATCGGCCATGTCGTATGCGCCGAGGCCGGGGCGGCTCTGGTGTTCCACAACGGCGTCTGGCATCGAACCTTCCGCCACGACGGCGACTACGATCGCTTCACGACGCACTACGTCTACAGCCCACCGTGGGTCCGCATGGCCGACCGTTTCACCAACGACCCCGAGTTCCTCGAGCGCACCACCCCCCTGAGGCGCGCCATGATGGGGGAGTTCGCAAGGCCGGACGCCCCATTCGGCGCCAACTACGATCCCCTCCCGATCTGACCCACGGACCCGCTGAACCGTGCGAGGCTACCCGACCCGGAGACCAGGACGCCGGCCCGGGCGATTCCGGGCCGGCGCGCCGATCACTTCTCGGGGTAGAGCTTGCCGAGGAGCTTTCCGTCCTTGTCGTACGCCCTGACCTTCAGCTGCTCGTCGTTGGAGTGACTGTTCTTGTCGAGCGCGGTGAAGGCGTACCAGCCGTCCTTGAGCGGCGATTCGTACGTCGGGCCGGAGCCGATCTGTACGACGACCTTGGCGGTGTTCGCCGGTGCCTGCCCCCAACCGGTGGGCAGTGACCGGCCACAGATGTTGCCGTTGCAGTCCGTGCGTTCGGGAAGGATCGTGGCGATCTCCTTGCCGCGGGTCCCGTCAGGCCACTCGATCCGCGGGTAGTCCGTGTCAAGGTCGTCGAGGCGCACTGCGGTGGCCCCCCAGCCGTAGCCGGCGCCCTGCTGGATTTCGTCCCTCGTCAACTGGCAGGCGATCGCTGTCTTGCCGGACGGTGAGATCGCGATCAGCAGTTCGCGGCTGAATCCGCGGTAGTTCTTCTCGCCATCCAGATTCAGACGGTCGGAGACCAGGATGTGCCATGTGGTCATGTCGACCCATGCGTTCACCGAGCAGTTGCGAAGCTGGTCGGCTGGGTCCTTCGGGAACGGATCCGCCTTCGCGGCAGCGACCAATGCGGCGGACGGTTTGTCCCCGCCGGGGATGGTGCAGTACGGGGTCACCGGGTCCCCGGCAGACATCTTACGGATGTAAATCTGCGAGCTGACGGACCGGAAGCCGGTGCTTCCCTTCATCGTGCCCTTTGCGCCGGGGTACCGCAGCGCGCAGCGGCGTGCGGCCTCCTGCCTGGAGATCCGCTGGCCGGCGCCGTCCTCGCCGCGGGGGACACCTGGGACCGGGCTGAACTGGGAGTTCTCGGTTCGGGTGCCGGCGACACCGGGGTCGTTGCCGGTGGTGGTGAGGTTGGGGATGAGGGTGACAGCGAGGGCTGCCGCTGCGACGCCGACGATGGCGCCGCCTGCGCCTAGGAAGCGGCGGCGCCGGAGGCCACGGCGGCCTCGGGCGAGGACCGTTCCGGTGTCGAAGTGATCCAGTGGTTCGGTGTCGGCCAGTCGGCGTAGCTCAGCGCTGACCTCGCGGGTGTCTTCCATCTCGTTCTCCTTCACAGCGCCGGACTCCGTCGCCGATCGATGGCCTTGCGGAGAGTGTCGAGGCCACGGGCGGCCTGGCTTCTCACCGTGCCCTCCGAGCACCCGAGGATCTCTGCGGTCTGCTCGATCGAGAGGTCCTCGTAGTACCGCAGGACGACGCAGGCACGCTGCCGTGGCGCCAGTGCTCGCAGCGCTTCGAGCACCTCGTCACGGTCAGCGTGCCCAGCCGCGAAGTCGCCGTTCTTGACGGCGAACTCCGGGACCTCGGCGATGGTGACCTCCCGACGCCAGGGGCGCCGGCCATCGTCGTACGCGACGTTGACCAGCATCCGGCGGGCATAGGCGAACGGATTCCCGGCCCGTTGCACCTTCGGCCAGGCGAGGTACAGCTTGTAGAGCGTCTCCTGGACGACGTCATCCGCCTTGTGCCGGTCGCCGCCGATCAGGTACGCCGTCCTCCGTAGCGACGGAATCGCCGCCTCCACGAACTCGACGAACGCCTCGTCCCGCTCCGCCATCCCCGCCTCCGCTCTCCCTGTCCCTCTCAAGACGGAAACCCAGCCCGCTTACGCTGCATCCGCTGCACACTTTGAGATGCACGAGACGTCCGAGGAACCGCTCGACCTCGAAGACGTTGCCGTTGGGTACGTCGTGATGTCTCGCCGCTCGCCGCAGACCAAGACCGTGCGGTCGCGGCAGCCGGCGCACCCGGCCACCGTCTGTGTGGAGACCTTCACGGCGGCTCAACTCGCCCAGCGCAAGCGCGAGTCGGATGGCCGGCCTCGCTGTCTTCGGCGGAGCGGCGGCGAGAGTCAAAGGTGCGGGTCTACTCGCTGTGCGAGAACTGTGTCCGGAAGATGGAGGGCGCCGCGCGACGCGTGGACGACGGCTGAAGAACACGAGACGGTCTTGGCCGCGACCAAGTGGGCGACCTGAACAGAAGCGACCTGGTCGGCGTGGGTCTTGGACCTGCGTGTGTCGCCTAATTGGTGGCGCGGTCTGTGCCGGGCCAGGAAAACAAGGTCGAGATCACGAACGTGCCCTCGGTCACGTGGTGGGAGACCTGGAATTCGAGGTGGACGAAGCCGACATCGTCGGGCGTGAACACATGGGTGCTGTAGCTGCGGTCGCTCGCAACGCGGCGGTCCACTCCAGCACGCCAGTCCGTGGCAGCGGCGGTGGGGAAGCCCCACTCGGCTGCGTACTCCGCGATGAGCCGCTGGGTGGCATCGGGGTCGAGTCCGGCCGCCGGTTGCTGCACCATCAGCCGGTCGGGGTCGCTCATCGGTGTCGAACTCAGCATCACCGCCTCCGCCGCCTGCGTGCGGTACACCCGCCCGCCGGGCAGCAGGACGGTGAGGTCAAATGGCCGGCGGTTGGGATTCATCCAGACCTGGCTGTCCGCGTCCGCGTCGAACCCGGCGGAGCCGCGGGTAGGTGGGCTCGTAAGGTCGATCGTCCGGTCCTCGGTCGAGGCTTCCGACAGCGGTTTCGTCGGTGGGATCGCGGAGACGTCTCCGGCTCGTCCGGCGCTGACGTCCACGTCCCACCGTCTGAAAGCACCGGCGATGAGGCGGCCGGCGCGTTCGAGGAGACGGTGTCCGACCGCGCGCTCGGACACCGGGGTGCCGGCCAGCTTGCGTGCTTCGTCCGCGTGGTCCCGGACGAATGCGAGGTACGTCGGCAGTGTGTCGTCCTCGATCAGCCGCCAGCGGTTCGCGAACACGGCGATGTTCCCGTTGGCCAGCGGTGTCCGCACGACTATCACGCCTCGCGGCAGGCGCGCGACCAGCGCGAACGGGAACCGCTCGGGGAAGGAGTGGACACCGGGTATCGATGCTGCACCGACGAGTGTCAGCAGATACGTGAACAGCACGCCCTCCGGCCGATCGTGGCGCAGCATCTGGAGGTAGAAACGGTCGATGATGTCGAACTGCTCGCGGAACAAGAGGGTGCGGTTACCGCGATCGATCAGCGTCGCGTCGTTCGTCGCCTGACCGCGGTCGATGTCCTGCCAGGCCTCGAGGGTGGCCACATCGATGATGCGCAGCTGGTAGAGCTCCTCGATCTTGTGCAGACCGCCGGCGACGTACGCCTCGTGCATCGTCGCCTGGTCCTCGAAGATCTTTCTCTGCATCCGTAGGAATGTCGTCGCATAGAAACCCAGATCGGCCACGCTGTGCACAGTGAGGCGTCTCATCGGCCGCCCGAACACAGCCATGGCCATCTTGCGGGCGGTGTCCGGCAGAAAGCCGAGATCCTGAAATCCGGCGTAGAACGACGGGCCGATCAGGCTCGCCATCCCAGCCCACTCGAGGTGCGAGTGCTCGAGGAACAGCTTGCCGTAGTAGTCATAGACAGCCTCGACCGTCCGCCGGTTCGCAGCGAAGCCACGAGCGGGCCGCCACGTCTCTCGATCGATCCCCGCGCTCTTGAGCGCACGATCGAGCCAGACCTCCTTCACCACATGGGCTTCCACAGACATTTCGCCCCCGGACATCACACGCCGATCAGACCCCGCACCACCTCACGCACCCCAGGATCCGGCACGACAGCCGCACTCCAGCCACCGATCAACGCAGCGCCACACCACCTAAGACTCTCCACCCCTGCCTCAGATCCTCCTCCCCAGCCGTAAACCTGTGAAGGGATCAGCCCAGCACAGGCAAATGTTTGCCGCCGTGCCGACGAAATCCAGGCGCTGTCGCGCTGCTCGGCGAACTAGACGGCAGTCGGCTGGGCGGTTCGGGCGACTTGGGTGTCGCACCAGATGACTGTCCGGTTCCGGCCGACGATGCTCATGGTCCGGCCGACCTGGGCCGCCAAGGCTCGGTTGCGGTAACTGCCATAGTCACGGTTCGCGCCGAAGGCCAACTGCTTGCGTGTCCGGCTCACGATCTGGTGCTGTAGCAGCCTCCATGCCGTGAGTGAACCTGACGGAGAGGGAGGCGGCGATGTCAGGGAGCGTGGAAGGCTCGTTGCAGGAGGCGAGCGTGCCGTTGCGGCACGCTGTCGAGATCCTGCGTCAGCGCCCGGCCGACCACGCAGCGGCCAAGGCACTGGTGCCGCAGCTTCACGAGCTGCGAAGTCTGATGTCGACGGTGACGCTGCTGATGAGTTCGTTCGACCTGCCTCGGTTCGCCGAGGTTGTGCGCCCGAGTCAGGGCGTGCGGCCTGTACGCGCGCTGCAAGAAGCTGACGCCGAGCTGAGTGCGGTGGCCAGGACTGCTATACGCCGCCCCGGTTCCTGGTTACGACTCGCAGTCCGACTTCGCATCCATGGGCCTCGACGCCGAACTCATCTTCAAAGCCGAGGTCAGCGCCCTCCTGGCGCCACGTAGCTGAACCGGAGACCTGTGGCGGTGGGTCTCCGGCTCAGCGAGTCGCGGTCAAGCGTGGGGTACTACGACGTGCTTGACCTCGGCCATGTAACGGTTGGCCGCGGTTGCGGCCTCATCGGGATTGCCGCCGTCTTGGCGGTTGACCATGTATGCCGCGTACCAGTCCCACCAGTCGTGTGGGGGTGCGACTGCCTCGAAGGATCCGTGGCGCAGGGCGGTTTCGTGGAGAAGCTGCGCGAGTTCCTCGACGTTCATGTCAGACCCTTCCGGGGATGCGCTCGGTGACTTCTTGCAGCACCCACTGGTTGCCGTCGGGGTCCGAGAAGACAGCCTGGCTGAAGTAGGACCGGCCTTCCGGATCGCGACCGGGCTTGGGTGGTTGTCCTGGTACGGCGTTCCAGATCTCGCCCACATCGATGCCGCGGTCGACCAGTTCGGCTCGGGCTGCCTCGATGTCCTCGACAACAAGCAGCAGACGCTGCAGCGGAGCCGGGCCGGGCGGACCGAACTGGATCGAGGCCGGCGAGCCGGGCGGGGTGAACTGCACAGCGCGAACCTTCTCGCTAAACTGGACGTCGATGTCGAGTCGCCATCCGAGGCGTTGGTAGAACGCCTTCGCGCGATCGAAGTCGGTCACCGGGATCGGCGTGACCTCGAACCTCATCGCAACGGTTGCGAGGTCCTGCCCCTCGGGCGGAGACGGGACGGTAATGGGTGTGGTGTTCACGGGTCTACTCCTTGGACGTCAGTCGGGGTGATGTTGTGGGGGCATCGGGTCGCGACCGCGATGAGCTCGCGGAGTCGGCGCTCGGGCTCGCTGTCGCGCCCGAGACCGGGGGAGGCCAGGGGCGCCATCCGGGCCTGGGTCGCAGGGCGAGCGGCGGAGACGAAGAACGCCGCGAGCGCCGGTGGCAGTTCGTCGGCGGCAGGGGTTGTATCGACGAAGGCCTTGGTCTCCGCGGTCGCTCGCTTGTCGAACGACGCGATGCGTCGCGCGATGCGGTCGGCCTCGTCGTCGGGTACGACGCGATTGACCTTGATCGGCCTGTGGTCGAGCGTAACGCGCCAGTGCTGCGGGGTGACCCCCTCGACGGAAAGTGCGGTGTGGCAGTCATGGACACCTCCGGATCGGGTCGTGCAGGGCATGACTCAAACTCTCCTCGCGTCAGGACCCGCTCGCACCAGTCAGAGGACCTGGTCGGACATCACCGGTGACGTGCCCCGACTGCGACGTACTCGAGCGCGACGGCGCAGCAACCGACGCATCGGCCCCTTCGTCGGCCACGTGCCGCGGCGGCGCCGATCTCCCCAGCTATCGATGAAGCTGAGGGTCGCCGTACCGCGCCTCCGGGAGCGCGGCGATGGGTAGTGACTGGTACCGAACCGGTTCAGCGGTCATTGTGGCTTCCCGTTTTCGGCCCACCGTTGAAAGAGGTCGACCTGCGCTTGGGACCACGCCCCGTCGCAGGGCATGGTGCCTTCTCGGAGACGCGCGAGGATGGGTTCGGCCAGCCGACTGACGTCGTCGTACGACCAGAGGTCGAAATGCCTCAGCATCGATTGGCGGTCCTTTTCGCGGAACAAGGGTTTGATGTCGGTCTCGAAGCCGGTCGGATCGTTGTGGTCGTCTGCCATGACTTCCTCCTGGCGGTCGACCACAGGCTAAGCCCGGATCCACAGATGGTTGAAGGTCGCACTCCTGTCACATCTCGCGGGGCTGTTCGGTCAAGAGAGGTGTAACCAGATCCTCGCCGGAAGGACGGCCCGCTCATGAAGACCATCGTTCTCGTCCACGGCTTCTGGGTGACCCCGCGCAGCTGGGAACACTGGATCGACCGCTACCAACGGGCCGGTTACCACGTCGTCGCGCCGGCCTACCCGGGGTTCGAGGTCGAGGTGGAGGCACTCAACGCCGACCCGACGCCGATCGAGGCGTTGACGGCCCCGGCGATCATCTCGCACCTGGAGTCGGTGGTCGGCGCCCTCGACGAGCCGCCGGTCATCATCGGCCACTCCGCGGGCGGTGCGTTCACCCAGGTCCTGCTGGACCACGGATTCGGTGTTGCGGGCGTGGCGATCAACTCCGCCCCGACCGAGGGTGTGCGCGTCATCCCGCTGTCGCAGCTCAAGGCGACGTTCCCGGTGCTGAAGAACCCGGCGAACCGGCACAAGGCCGTCGGCCTGACGCCCGAGCAGTGGAAGTACACGTTCGCCAACACCTTCACCGAGGAAGAGTCCCTCGAGCTCTACCAGCGGTACCACGTGCCGGCCTCGGGGCGGATCTTCTGGAACAGCGTGCTGGCGAACTTCGAGCCCGGCCCGCAGGACGTCCACGTCGACTACCACAACGACAACCGGCCCCCGCTGCTGTTCGTGTCCGGCAGCGAGGACCACCTGATGCCGCCGAGCGTGCAGCGCTCCAACGCCAAGCACTACAAGTCCCCGAAGACCATCACCGAGATCAAGGAATACGAAGGCATGCCCCACCTGCTACCCGCGCACAAGGGGTGGGAGGAGGTCGCCGACTACGCCCTCGCCTGGGCCGCCAAGCAAGCCGGCTGGCCGACCGCAACCAACGCCTGAACGACGTCTGTCACGCACATCGGGCGGGCCGACGGTCCTGATCGAAGTACACGGCTGGCGTCTCCTCACTGATCCGGCGCTTGATCCCTCGGAGGTCCTCGGAGCTGTAAGGCGGTGGCTGACCTCAGTCAACTTGAGGTCGTATTCAAGTCGACACAAGATCGGCAATGCTGAGCTGCGGGATGGAATCGAGTCGCAGGTGCAGAGCGTCGAGCGCACGCTTCCCGAGGACATCGCCCGCCTGGTGACCTTCGTCGTTGCCAGTCCACGACGCGTCGCGGTGAACGAGATTCCCGTCCGGGCCGCGGACCAAACCTGGTGAAACGGGGTCACGGCCCGGCGGAACTGGGAGTCGCGCAGGGGATGAGTACGGCGGTCAGGGTTGTGACGCCCTGGGCAGGGTGGACCGTCAAGCTCGGGTGGCGGTAGGCGATGTGGATGTCTCCACGAGATGGGCGGCTCGACCCTTGAGCCTGTACCAGCCAAGTCTCGTGGAGGTTGCTGTGGGCAATGAACGGCTGAGCGCCGAGGATCTGCACGGGGTACTCGAGGCAGAGGTACGCGAGATGACGACCGCTACGGACTGGGCCACGCGGCTGGAAGTGGCAGCATTGTTCCCGGCATTCGGTGCGGCCGGTCAGAACTACACTCTGGGCGGCAAGGTCGACCAGCAGGTCAATGGCTTCCGCGTAGGCGTCGTGTACGACGTGACCGACACAGTGGGCCCACCGATACATCTTCCACACCCGGCAGCTCCCGGCAATCGCACGGTACTCATCGGAGTGTGGGACGCATTGGCCAGCGAGGCAACGGCGGACGACTTCCCCACTGCGTATGACCGACGGGCGATGCATCTCAGGTCGTCACTCAATACGAGGGCAGTCAGATCGTGATCGCCGATCACCTGGACGTCCAAACAACTCCGGATCATCAATGGTGGCCGCGCCCTGCCCCGGACCTTCACACCGCCAGATAACGAAGTACGGCTGGAGTACCAGGCCGAATCTGGGACGATCCCCGGGCGAATTGAGCACTACTACTCAGCTCGCGCCGGCGTCTCCGCGTGCAGACTGAGCTGAAGCCGCTGCGTGCGCCGAGGGGGCAGGTCTGGGGTGCACCACGGGATGATGGCCGGTCGCCGCCGCCGGTCCCTGGAGCATCGTCGACAGGGGAGGAGCGCAGTCGGCGTGACTGTGCGGGCCAAGCAAGCAAAGATGTTCGTCGTCGCGGTCGTGCTCGTCGTCGCGGCAGCGGGTGGTTGTGGCGGGCAACGGCCCGGGGGTGGGTCGCCTTCGGCGCCGGTGTCGCCTGATCTGGTCAAGATGCGCGGAACGGCTGCCGACGACGCCGGGTCGTACGAGTTGATCGTGGACGGAAACAGGCGGTTCCGGCAGACGTTACTCACTGGACCAGACGCCGGCGCGTACGTCGTGTGGGACGGCAAGGTGTTGCTGTCCTACGACCCGCAGAGCGATCCGAAGTACCAGCGGCAGGAGCACCCGAGCAAGGACGAGTTCCCTGGAGCGACGTTCTTCTACCGGCCCGGCACGAAGGAGTTCGCCGACATGTGTCCGGCAGCGAAGCGGCTGGGAACGACGACACTGTTCGCCAGGTCAGCGGTGCGCTATCACTGCGACAAGGTGGTGCCGGCTGAGGACTCGCCGGCGGAGCCGATGGACGCGCGAGAGATCGCTCTGGATGAGCAGACCGGCCTGGTCCTGGCGGACGGCGGCCCGGACAAACTGACCGGGGTGACGTTCGCCCCTGTGATCGCTACCGACACGTTCTCGACGAAGATGCCACCTGGCGGCGACAACGCAGCACCAGGAAGCGGTCCGTCCGGACCGGGGCTGGCAAAGACCGAGGCCCGGCTCCGCCAGATCGCGGCCACCACGGCGACACCGATCTACTACCTCGGCGCCGAATTCCACGGATTGCCGCTGGAGGACGCGATCATCTTCACCGGGGGCACCGAGGCGCAGGGCGATACCTCCCTCGACCCCGGCCAGTCATTGAGCGTGGGCTACGGATCCTATTGCAGCGAAGGCACTTGCAGTTCACGGATCGAGGTCGGCGCCGAGGAAATCCCACTCGACCAGAACGTTGCCGGGTGCTCGCGGCTGGCCCCGATTCACGCCGTACCAACCGTCTCCCTCGCTGGTGACTCGGTCGTCGTCTTCACTGGCCCGCTCGCGATCCGCGTCGGCACGACGCCCGGCGATGTCGAGCTGGCCGCACAGGCCGCGAAAGAACTGCGCCGGGTCGGTGAGTCGGCCGCGGCCGGGACGTTGCCGCCTCCGCCGGCGTCGAAACTCACGCTCATCGATGCCGCCTGCGGCCGTCGCCCGGGCGAGCACGGACCGGGACTGTACGACGATCCGGCACTCAACCCGGCCTCCGAAGGTATGCCGGCCTTCACCGTGCCGCGTCTCGGCGGCGGACAACTACGCTGGGCCGACTACACCGGGAGACCGATCGTGGTGGCCGCCGGCGACGTCACCGACATTGCCCCGGCAGTCCGTCGCCTCGCCAAGTTCACCTCCGGCGGCACGTCGCCAACCGTGATCGGCCTGACCTGGGACACCGTCGGCGACAAGGAGCATCCCGCGCCGACAGCCGAGATCCAACGCAAGGCCGGCCAACTGCCGGTCCCGGTCGGCTACCCGGCCACCGAGCCCGCCGTCTGGCTCAGCGACGCCGCGGGCATCGATCCGAGCCAGTCCGGAGTGATCGGATTCCTCGACAGCAAAGGCATACCGTCGACCCTCCTACCCACCGACGCATCCGACGCCGAAGTCCGCACCGCGCTCCAGCAACTTCACTAGTCACATCGCACCATCGCTCGGCGAGCAGCACCAGGCTCGCGCGCACTCCGGATCAGCGTCGTCGGCAATCACCGTTACCTGACAGAACGCATCCCGCGGCTGTACGCGTGATCGGACGGCGCCTTGGAGGATGTCGATCTCATCGACGTTGGTCACCAGCAGTACTGCGACGCCGGACCAATCGAGCGAATATCCTCGGAGGGGCTCGCTGCACGCGGGCGGCGGGCAGACGGCAGGGAGGCCGCCGATGAAGGGTGATCGGGTCGAGATCGTCGTCGATGTCGGAGATGCCACCCGCACTTACGAGGTGGTGGCGACCAGGGCCGGACGTCGAGTAGAGACTGCGGTACGACGCGGCCTGGTCGAGGTCACCGAGCTGACCCGAAGTGGCGCCGTAGTCCGCACAGCACGATTCATGGCGAGTCGAGTCGTTGCCCTGGTGGAACACCCCGTAAAAGAAGGCAAACCGACCGAGCCCGACGACCAATAGCCGCCGCCTCCGTCGGTTCCGACGATCAGCACCGTTCGGTCGGGGCAGCAGGTGGAGGGGGATTGTGGTCTTGTCGGATAGTGCCTCGGGAGGTGTCGCGTGCACCGAGCGGACAGCCAGTGGCCAGGCCCAGGGTCCTGCGGTCCACCTCGGGGCGAGCATCGCGTACCGGTATGGAGGACCACTGCCAGTTCTTCGGTACGCCGAATCCGCCCCACGTTTTCCTCACCCGGGCATCCCGCCGCGATCCAGCTCAGGCACATGCCGGCCAGCCGAACCGACACCCGGTTCCGCGGCGAGGCCGTCGGCGGGTGGTAGGGGGAGTGGCGGCGATTCTCGACAGAACTAATGGCACCGCTGGAGAGGTCCTCAACTAGGCGATGACCTGAACCCTCCACGCGCCGCTCGTGCCGCGATCAGCTGGGGTGCGTCTGCGGGTCCTGCGACGGCGATCACGATGCGTGGCAGCTCAGCAACCTTCCTCCCCGGCTCCGGGCAGGGGAGCCGAGGGCGCTAGATCGCCGTGTAGTTCCGGAGGACGACCTTGGCTGAGGCGTTGCGCGGCTGCCTGTGCGGATCGATTATGAGGCATTGATTGGGGGGTGCGCCGGTTCCGTTCTGAGTCGTCCGCGCCTCCCTGGGGAAGGGGAATCAGATGAGGAAGTTCGTGCTGCTCGTGGGAGCCGTGCTAGCGCTGACGCTGGGGTTGCTGACGCCGGCGTCTGCGGTCACGCCCGGCGCACTGACCCCGGCGACGGCCTCTGCCAGGTGTCAGGCCTTCTTCGGCGTCCCAGCCGGACCAGAGCCGTTGTCTGCCTGTCAGTGGGACATGCGTGCGATCGGAGTCGGTGCGGCGTCGTACGCCAACGCCACTGGTGCCGGCGTCGACGTGGGAGTGATCGACGGCGGGGTCGACTTCACCCACCCCGACCTTGTCGGCAGCATCGACGTCGCTCGGTCGTGCTCGTTCATCTTCTCGACGACGCCGACGGCCGACCCGCGGGAGGTCGCCAACGGTAACTGCAGCAACAAGGCCGCAGTACAGGACCTGCAAGGCCACGGCACGCACGTGTCCAGCACGATCGCCGGCCGGGTCAACGGCGTCGGCATCGCAGGCGTCGCACCCCGTGCCAAGATCGTCGCCATCAAGGCCTGCACCATCGCGGGCTTCTGCTTCGCCGACTCGGTGGCCGCCGCGCTTCGGTACGCCGGTGACCAGCGCCTCGACGTCGTCAACCTCAGCCTGTTCGCCGACCCGTGGCTCTACTTCTGCGGCAACGACGCCGAGCAGCGGGCGATCCTCGCAGACCTGGCGAAGGCCTCTCGGTACGCACAGCAGCGCGGCGTCGTAGTCGTGGCCGCGGCCGGCAACGAGGCGCAGGACCTGGGGCACCCGACCACCGACACCATCAGCCCGGACTGGCCGCCGGACACAGCCGTGACCCGCGAGGTACGCAACAACTGCCGAGTGGCGCCTGCTGAACTCCCCGGTGTGGTCGCGGTGTCGGCCTCTGGCGTGAGCACGCTGGCCAGCTACTCCAACACCGGAGGTCCGACCGTGGACGTGACGGCGCCGGGTGGCGACGCGGCGCAGACTCCTGGTACGACGTTCGGCCGGGTCCTTGCGGCCTGGTCTCGCACTGATGGCACCGGCCAATGGGAGGCCTTGGCCGCCGCCGGGCGCGGGGTCGAGGACGCCAACGGCGCCCGCTGGGTCTGGATCAGTGGGACGTCGATGGCATCGCCTCACGTGGCTGGGGTGGCAGCGCTGATCCGTCAGCTCCACCCCAACTGGAGCCCGGGTGCCGTGGCAGCGCAGATTCGGCGCACTGCGACGCCGACGGCATGCCCGGCCGTCTGGCCGGCCGATGACGTCCGCCAGTGCACCGGCGGGCCGTCGAGCAACACCTTCTTCGGCGCCGGCATGGTGAACGCCTTGGCGGCAACCTCCTGACACCGAAGCGCTGAGTGGGGCGGGCACCAGCCCGCCCCACTCCCGCCGCCCGTGACTCGAAGTTCCGCGCTCGCTGCGTGTGGACTCCCTCGGGGACGAGGCCTTGTCAGTGACAGGATTCACCCCGGCCCGACGAGTCCCGGAGAGAGCCACCGCGGGGGCCGCGAGTACGCGCAGATCGGCGCGCTCTCGCCGGACGGTCAACGGGCACGACTTCCACAAGATTATGGGTGAGGACAGTTCCGCCTCGGCTGAAGAGGAGGCGCTCCGATGGGAATCGGGCCACCTCGAACTGGTTCCCCGATATCCCCAGGCCGCACGGTGAGGACCTAGACACCAGGTTGGGTGCTGTCATGACTAAATGCGCGCCTCGGACCATCTGAGACCGGACGGCATTGGTGCGAGCCTCCAACCTCATCATGCCATGAGCGGGAGTCGCATTGAGGTCTCCGCGGGACGACGCTCATTCCCTTACCTACAAGGCGTTTTCGCCTTCCTGATTGTTGCGAGTTGGGCCTACTTCAACACCGCTGTTGCGCCCAGTTCGCTCCAGAATCCTCTCAGGGCGGTAGGCGGTCCAGTGACCTGCCGACGCGCCTCCTCGGATGTGCGCTCGGAGGACAGCACGGGCGTTCGGGGTCCTCCGCCGTGCCGTTGCGGGCAACTAACCGGCGTATCACACCGAGAGCAGACGTAGCGAAGAAGCTGCGAATACCCTCTCGCTGCCTGTGCAGGAGGTTGCGTGCGCAGCCGATGGTGGAACGTAGCCGCCGCCCAATACGACCCTGTCGCCCATTTTGGCAACCGTCTGTCCGGAGGTGTCGATCAGTACGATCGATCCGTCGCGCACGGCTGCTGAGAATCCGGGTGGCCAGGCCACATCGATGCGACGTCCACCGTTGTGGACGACCAGGCAATTGGCAGCCACATCCACCCCAAGAATCCCTTCCAGCCGCGCAGCCATCCTCTTTGCCGGGCGCCGCTGGACAGTCAGCCCCGGCGTCTGAAGTGGATCGCCCATCACTCCTACTCTCTCTAGAACTTCAAGTTCATGCAGGGGATCGCTGCATCTACTCGTTGCGCGTTGTGGCTCGGGCCAGGGCCTGGGTCGCTGGTCTCACCGGACCTGGTGAACAGAGTGGCACGCCAGGTGGCCGCGCGTCGCGAGTTATCCGCAGACGCTCAGTGGCACGTAAGCGTCAGCACCGACGTGAGCACCTGCTCTCGCCATGCGGACCAACCGTCGTTACCTTGGGAGCCGCCTCCGGACCTGGCGACACCTCATTGTCGGGTTCTGCGGACAGCGCAAGCGTGGCCCATGACCCGCGGACAACCCTGAACAGCCATCAACAAAGCCTGACCACTGAGCGCTGTTTGCTAACGGACCTGCTAACAGGCGGTGTGGATTGCGGCAGAAAGGCAGGGACGAGGGAGCCGGGTTCCACGCTCAGCGAGGGCTCGCAGGCAGGCGGCATGGACCCGGATGGGCGGGTGATCAGCAACTTTGAATCTCGAAGACCAGGATCGAGACCTGGCGGGGGAGCAGGGCAAACCTCGGTCCGGAGCCCTCCCCAGCGGGGTTTGGCAACGGATCTGCTAGCACGTCGCAACTCGGCCGCTTCCTCGTCGGTCGAGTCCGAGGCGGGGAAGCTGCCGCCGTCCACGGCAGCACATCGACTCTTCGAGGACGCGGCCCCACTCCACCGGTAACTGATGGCGAAGGGGGTCGACGCGCACGTAAGGTTGCTGGAATGTCGACGTGGACCGCGCCCGAGCGACCCGAGCCGCCGAAGAACCCGATCGACGAGCGGGCCGCGCTCGAAGACCGCCTCGAGTTCCAGCGCACGACATTGCTGCTGAAATGTGGTGGGCTGACGCCGGAACAACTGGCGCTGCGGTCGGTGCCGCCGTCGACGCTCTCGCTGCTCGGCCTGGTTCGGCACCTGTCTGGAGTCGAGGCTTGGTTCCATGCGTACGACGGTCAACCAGACCACATGTACTTCTGGGACTACGTGCCGGGTTCGAGGGAAGGCTGCGACGAGGTCGATATCGCGCGTGCCGCCGACGACCTGGCGAGCTATCAAGCGAGTGTCGCCCGGTCGCGGAAGGCCGTCGCGGGGCGCGGTCTCGACGAAGCCATCCCGGGCGAGGACTACACGCTGCGGTGGATCTACCTGCACATGATCGAGGAGTACGCGCGCCACAATGGCCACGCGGATTTCATCCGTGAACGCATCGACGGCGCGACGGGCGAATAGCCTCCGCCCGGATCCTGCTGAATTGGCATCATCGTCGCTGTGAGCCGCGACATCTTCATCGAGGACATCCCGCCAAACATCCGCAGCGTCGAGGAAATCCCCGACTCGTGGCGGCCGTCCCCGCTGCCGTTCGGACTCGCTGAGGTCGTGGCCGCCGTTCGGGAAATCGTCCCGTCTGCAGACTTCAGCGACCCCACTTGGGGACAGGTCGGGATCCCTGGCGCAGCCATCGAGGTCAACATCTCCGACGAGCCGCAGCTCGACTCGTTCGTCCTGCACGTCCGCGCCGCCGACCAGGCCGCCGCCGACCAGTTCGCCGCGCAACTCCTCGACCGACTCAATGTCCGAGCTTTCGACCCCGAAAGCGACACCGGCTTGTTCAGAGTTCTCTAGTCCATCTGCAGACCCACGCTTGACCGAAGAACCGGCCGCGGACGGTTCGTCAGTTTTTAGGCGAGGTGTCAACCATCAACTGGCACGGAATCGTCAGGCATCAGGTGGCACACGACACGAGATCCGAGCTTTTGTCCTCCGCCAACGGATGCGCGACGCCACGGAGGCGCGGCTTGTGCGAGAGGCTGCAGCGCGGATTCGGGCGGACGGGTGACTCCGGAGCTCATCGACTTGCTCGGACGCTGCCTGCAGACAATGCCGGGCAACCACCTTCCGAGCCATCGCGCGCACCCGGCACCCCTCATTATGAAGTGCCTTCAAACCTGCTGAGCGGGCTGAGTCCAAGCTGACGGTGTGCACGTCCTGTATCAAGGCCCCAGGTGCACAACAACCCCGGGCGGCTCACACACGCAGCCAGTACGGCGGACCGCAAGTTTCGCCGTACAGGGCCCAGGCTGCAGGGTCCGGCTGCGAGGCTGGGCACAGCGGCGACACCTTCTCTGGACAGGCCGGCGTACTCAGCAAGGAGTGAGCTAGCTGCTTCCAGGGCGAGGGCCAGGAGCGTATCTTGAGCGCGTGGCGTCGAGATCTTTGCCGCAACGCGTAGCCCGGGCGGTCGGCGAAAGCCCGCTCTCCGAGCGCGTTGCTCGTGCTCAGGATCTGGTTTACGGGCCACTGATAGAACGGGTACGACGCAGCCCGCTGCACACCGACGTGCTCGGTCATTCCCTACATCCGTCGCTTACCGACGTGACCGCCGGGTGCTGGCTCAGCACGTCCCTTCTCGACCTCGCCGGAGGGTCCGAGTCGCGTCGTGGGGCGACGCTCCTAGCCGGGTTCGGATTGCTGGCGTCCGTGCCGACGGCTCTCGCAGGGGCCGCAGACTGGGCGGAATTGTCAGGCGCCGAACGCCGGATCGGTGCGGTCCACGCCCTCGGTGCGGACACTGCAACGTTCCTCTTTGCCGGATCACTCGTCGCGCGGCTGCGCGGCAGGCACCGGCTCGGCACAAAGCTTGCCATCGCCGGGAACTTCGTCATCGCGGGTGCGGGCTTCCTCGGCGGGCATCTGGCTCTGCACCGCGGAACTGCTCGCCGAACTTCCATGGCTGAGCGCAACTAGAGCTCCCAAACCAATGCAGCAGCCATTATCCGCACGGGCGCTTTCGTAGGCCCCGCCCGACCAGAACGCGGGGGGACCATGGGCCTCTCGGGGACGGGCAAACGCTCGACCCGCGGTTTGCTCCTTACCGCGGCATGAAGCGCAGCACCGGATGCGCGCGCCTGAGCGAACGTGCTGAATCGCTCGACATCGAGTCGGCACTAGTCGGCCTCCATAGGCCCCGCGCCGGATGCCAACGACAGTTCATCCTCGAAGAGGCGCGCCCGGCCGAGAACCACCCGGGAGACCCCCGATGACGGGGTCCAAAGCACGACGTCACCAACCCGGTAGTACTGGCTCATCCGAGCGCCTCTTCGTTCACCCGGATGAGGATAGGTGCATCGCCAGCGTCGTGACCGCTCGTCGTCATGAGCGCGGATCGCGGCTATGTGCGGATGCTCCAAACGCTTCGGCTGTGACCTCGGGCGGGGGCGGTCGGGCGCGGGTGGTGCTGGCAGGGACTCAACCCAGGTTGTTGGCGGGATCCTCGGTGTCCCGGACGTCGCGGCGGACAAGCGCGTATCGGCGTGCCTGTCTGGTGGGGTCTTCCAGGGTCAGTACCGTCACCTCTCGGTTGAGGGCGTCGGTGCCCCGTCCTACCCGTGCGGTCATGACGAGCGGCTCGCCTTGCCCGTACTCCTCGACCTTCGCGGGCTGGCGGTTCTGCCGGAACAGGTAGTGGGTGACGCGGATATGGATGGCGCCGCCAGGGTGTTGTTCCCAGGTGAAGCGTTCCGTTTCGGTGGCCAGCGCGTTGGCGTGTTCGAACCAGCCGGTCCCGCGGGCCAGGAAGGCGACGCGACGTCCTTCCATCGCCCCCATGTAGAGCGCATCGTCGGCCCATAGACCGAGCAGGGACGGACCGTTGGCATCGGTGGGGCCGGATGTCACGGTGGGGGAAGCCCAGGAGAGCAGGCGGGCGTCCAGGTCCCACAGGTAACCCCGCCCGTACGGGCCGTTCTCCAGGTCGCGCTGCAGCACCACAGGCAGATCGCGGGTAATCTGTTGCGAGCGTGACGCCGCGGCCATCGCCGTGGTGGCGACGGTGTCGACATCGCCGGTGAAGGCGACACAGGTGCGCAGGATCTCACTCAGACTGCCGTTGGCGGGGGTTGTGATCGCGGTGAGGGCCGCCCGAACGCTCATCCAGCCGTGTGCACCTACCGTGCCGCGCCAGGGTCGTGACCAGCCGCCGGCACCACCACTCGAGAGCAACTGCTGGTCGATCCAACGTCCCACCTCTGCCACCGGCCCCAGCTCGAAGTGGCAGTAGTGCACTGCCAGCGCGGCGGCCTGCGCGGCCTCGATGCCGGCCGGCGTATCGTGCGTTACGCGGGCCTGTACGGCGGCGTGGTGCAGCACGTCGGACACCGTCGGCAACAGGCCAATCGGCCCGGCCCGCATGGCTGCACCGCTCTTGTCGCTGTGCGGATTGATCCGGAACAGCAACTCCTCGCCATCACCCACCTCGCGCAGCAGCCGATAGAAGCCGTCGGCGTATCCCTCGCGCTGATCTCGTTTGAAGACGCGGACGAACTGGTCGGCCAGCCGCTGTGCGGTCCACGGTCCACCCGAAATCAGCAGTTCGGTGATGGCGATGGTCATCTGCGTGTCGTCGGTATACGCACCCGGACGAACGCCTGAGTGGGCTGGATGCTGGACGTATCCCTCCAAGGTGTTGTGCGTGGCGACAAATTCCGGATCCGCATACTCAAACCCAGCACCGTAGGCGTCACCGACGGCCAGTTCGACCAGCACCGCACCCTCCTATCTGCTCACGCAAGACCATCGTGGACCAAGCCAAGCCCGTCGGCCCGGAGCCAGCCCGACGCCCCCTGACCCAATCATCCGATCCCCGGCGCTCGTTCATCGGCATGACCGCGCGGAATGCGGCAGATCCGGTTGCCGCAGCGCACGCCATCTGCGGCACGTCCGAGCGAGATGGTCCCTTCGTCGGGCCGGTCTGGCGACGGTCATGAATGGTTGCCCAGTCGTCGCCGCACCACACGCCGCCGCAGGGTGGGCGAAGCCACCACCTCGTAACCAGCCTCGAGGAAGACCTGCACCAGCCCGACCGACGCCTCGTCCCAGATCACGGTCTTGCCCGGCGGCGGCTCGATCGGGTACCCCTCCAGGACGCGGGCGCCGACCTGCTCGCCGTACTCAACGGTGGCGGCGGCGAGCTCGTAGGTCAGCCCCGACTGACGCCGGCCCTTGCGCACGACGAAGCACGTGACTGACCAGACGCCCTCAAGCTCGGGGTCCATCCGCATCCACGCCTGCTTCCGGCTCCACAGCCTCGGGTAGTTCTCCCGCGGCTCGACCGCGACCCAGCCGGCCGCCTCGCCGTCGACGTACCCGATCAGCCCCGACGTCGGTCCGGTGGTACCGCAGGCGGTCTGCTCCAGCAGCGCGGCATCCCTCTGCTCCTGGGTCGTGTCCCGCCAGATCCAGCCGGGCACCTTCAGCGCTTGGCAACGGCACTTGTGGGCTCCGCCCATGGCGAAGACCGCCTCGACGTCCTCTGTCGATGCTTGATTGGCCGGGAGCCACATGAAATCAGGCATGCAGCCATCATGCTCTTCGCTGGGCATGCCATCGTCGAAGACCGCGGTCCACCACCGCACGCGAACGAACCGGCGGAGGGTCTGGGAGAGACGGTCGTCGTACCAGCAGGTCCACGCCTTCACTATCTGCGGCGAATCCGGGCGTTCCGCCCGGAGATCCGTACCTCTGACCAGCACATGGCTGAAGCTCGAAGCGGGCAGCGAATAGACGAGGAGTGGAAGCGCTACGTCAGCCTGCGCGAGGAAGAGTGTGTGACAGAGCTCGAGGTCATGGCCAGCACCAAAGCGATGACCAGGATGAGGCAGGCGATTGGCCACAGCCACTCAGGGTTGTGGGGCCAGGCCCACGAGTACGGCCGGAATGGTGAGGGCGATGGCGAGACCGGCGGCGGCCAAGATGTCGACAACGCGCCGCCTGGTCGGGCTTTCCTGAGTCTCCGCGTAAGAACTCTCGGGAGCCTCGCCAGGATTGCTCGATCGCGGGGTCTGCGCCCAGTAGGTGTTCAGGCTGGCCGCGCGCTCCTCGGCGCGCTTGGGCTTCCACAAGCCCACGGCGGTGCAAGGGCGACCACCTCGCCGAATGATGATGATTCCGTGCGAGCCGGACCTGGCCGAAACGACGTTGTCTCTGGCGATTCGGTGAGTCCGCAACCGATTGCGCACAACCAGCTCGTCGGGTGACAGCCAGACCGCGGGCCGTACGACGCCAAACCACCACAGCGCCGCGTACATCGCGATCGCCGTGAGCGGGTCGCTGATCGGGTGGTCGTCTTGCATCGCGGTGGAGATCAGGGCGATCGCGCCAGTCGCGACGACTGCCGCTCCCGTGCCGAGCCGGATGGACAGGGCCACCCGCCAACAGCGGCCGACCGCACCGTCAGCCAACTGCGGTCCCACGCGACGCTCTGTGCTCACACGCGAATCATCGCAGGCACACGCCTGGCAGGCGAACCCGCTGCCACACTCGCCGCGCCGAGGGTAACCAGGCCAGGCCCGGCGGCACATTTGCTCCACGAGCGCTCGACCCGATAACGCCGGGCCCTGGCATGGTCCGCAGTTGGCCTTCCCGTCGAGCCCTTCCTGAATTCGGCATGAGCGCGCGGAACGCGGCAGATCAGTGCGTTAGCGGGCGATACTTCGACCCATGACCCGCACGGTTCCAGGCCTCGGCACGCTGGCCAACGAAGAGTTCGACTGGCTGGTCAGCGAGCCGCTAGAAGTTCAGGCCCTCGGATCCCCATGCCGCTTCACCATCGATGGATTCGATCCTTCGTGGTCTCCGAGGCTCGCCGCAAGCGTCGAGCGATTTCGCAGCCTCAGTAACGAGGACCTCCGACGCCAGGCCGGCGACCACGTCTGGGCCTACTACCGCGACTTCGCGGAGCGCTACGGCTCCGAGCCCGGCTTTCCAGCGATACCCGGAATCGAAGCAGTGTGGGACTTCGTCACCCTCGGCAATCAGGTTTGGGTGCAACGCGACGAAGCCCATTGGTACCTGAGCATCGAAAACGAGTGCGCATGGGAACCCGAACACGGGCTGAACCTCGTATTCAAGGACGGCGGGCAGTTGGTGAGAGTTGGTCAGGTCGACGGACACCTGACCAACCGAAGTGCGTTCGCCGACGACTCGATCCCCGACGAAACCGTTTACGTCAGTCTCTTCTGAGCTGCGGCGACCAGCTCGCTTTGTGGCAGATCCGTGCGTCCAGGTGAGCCTCATCCGCTGGGCGGGGCTACGCTTCGCCACCAGCGTTCGTCGACGTTCACTTCATCTGTGAGTTCGTCTCTGTCCCGTACATGTTCCACGAACTCCTGAGGAAGCCGCACGTGGTGGTCGAGTACATAGTGGGCAAGTCCCTCAGGCCAGATGTAGACGCCGTCGGTCAAATCGAGGTTGCCGTTGGTTGCGTTGTCGCACAGGCGGCAAGGCGACAAGCCCATCCACGCCCGCGCGACCAGGCCATTCCTCAGGTAGAGGCCGACTTCCAGGCGCTCGTCTTCGTCCCAGTCCTCATCAACGAACTCTCCGACGTCCGGCCAGCCACGGTCTGCGTAGCCGCCGCTCCAGTAACCGATCAGGATCAGCGGATTCTCAAACGGGTTCATCGAGGGCACGCCAAGATGATGGCAGCCTTTCGAAGGTGTTGTGGGTGTTCAGCCATCCCAGGGAACCACGAGCCACCGGTAGACCGGAGGCTCAGGGAACATCCTGACATCGGCAGATCAGGACGTTCCTAATCGCCTGCTGGCCTCCGGTCTGTGGCACCGTCTCGCCTTCGTGGCGATCGTGGCAGTCCGTGGGGAATCAGACGCCGCGTTCTCCGCGGCGTCGTTGGAGGCCGTGGGTCTCGTGGTCGCAGGTGGCGGTCATGCCGTGGCCTCGCCAGGGGTGCAGGCCGAAGTCGGGAACTCGTGGCGAACGAGGCCGTCGCCGGTTTCGTCGAAATTCCGTACCGGCCATGGTCGTCGTTGTCTTCGAGCTCGATCCGCGTCTCTGTGCGCTTCCTGGTCCGCAGCGCATGCTGCCACCGACGCTGCCCCCAACCGCTGCTCCTGTGATCTGCATCGATAGCATTCGGGCATCGAGGCGAGTGCCTGAGGCTCTTGGACAGAGCGGCGGGCACTCGCCTTGACTTGGGGATCAGGGGTTGGGACTGGGGGTCGCACTTTCCGCCGGGCCAGCCGTCCGCCGAAAGTGAGGAGCTTCTGTGAGGCTGTACAGACCCGGGGTGCTGATTGTCGCCCTTGGGCTGGTGGCCGGGGTGGCCGCCGTGGTGACCATCAGCCGCCCGGCCGCCGCGGAGGAGACCCAGAAGGTCTCGTACCGCGGTTACGAAGTCACTGTGCCAGTGAGTTGGCCGGTCGTCGACCTGGCCGCCAATCCGACTAGCTGTGTGCGTTTCGACCGTCCCGCCGTGTATCTCGGCCGGAGCACCGCTCAGGCCAACTGCCCGGCCCATCTGGTCGGCCGCAGCGAGGGACTCGTTCTCGAGCCGTTGACCAAGGAACAGCGGTCGGCACCTGGCCTGCTGCGTCGTGCCGTCAAGGATGCCGGCGTACTCGCGACGGCCTACTACGCTCCGGGCGACGAGCAGGCGGCCGACGACGTACTGGCCACGGGTCGCGTCGTCTCGAAGACCCAGTCCGCCCAGGTCGCTCAGCCGGCCGCGGTCGCGCCCTCGGTGGTTGCCACGGGCAACTTCACCGGTCAGGCGTTCGACGCTTGTACGGCGCCGAGCCAGTCGACGATGGACGCGTGGCTGCCGGACTACAAGGCCGTCGGCATCTACATCAGTGGTGGCCTGCGCGCCTGTGCGCAGGCGAACCTGACGCCTGACTGGGTGTCGACCAACGCGAGCAAGGGCTGGCAGTTCCTGCTGATCGACGTCGGCATGCAGGCACCCTGCACGAACTTCAGCAGCAAGATGTCTACTGACCCGGCCACCGCACTGGCGCAGGGCAAGACCGCCGCCGCCAACGCCGTTGCAGCGGCGCAGGCGCTTGGGTTCGCGCAGCGAAGCGCGATCTACAGCGACATCGAGGGCTACGCCTCCACGGCCGCGTGCAAGGCCTCAGTGCTGTCCTACCTGAGCGGTTGGACCCAGGAGCTCAACGCCCGCGGCTACCTCGGTGGCGCCTACGTCGCCGCCGGGTCGGGTGGTGTCGACCTGAACAGCGCGTACACCAGTACGGCGTACACGCGGCCGGACAACCTGTGGTTCGCCCGCTGGAACAACGTGGCGGCCGTCACCGACGACAAGTACATCTCGAGCACGTACTGGACGAACCACCAGCGAGTCCACCAGTATGTCGGCAACGCCACCGAGACCCACGGCGGCGTGAGCATGAACATCGACAAGAACTGGGCGGACCTCACCCCACCGCCGCCACCTGTCAGCAGCCTCAGCGTGACCGGTTCGGTGGGCTCTGCCACGCTGCGCTGGACCAGTCCGGCCGGTACGACGCTCGGCCAGATCATCGTCCGCGGCGCGCCGGGCAACACCGCGCCCGCGCTGCCGACGTCCGGTACGGCGATCTACAACGGCACCGCGAGCCTCTATACCGTGACTGGATTGGCGAACTCCGCCAGCTACGCCTACCGGGCCTGGGTGAAGGACAGCACCGGAAAGATCGGCCCGGGCATCGGCGTGCGTCTGATCGGCACGAAGGCCACGATCACGGCCAGTGCCGCCTCGATCATGTACACCCGGCCGGTCACCGTGAGCACCACGGTGACGCGGATCAACGATGGCGGCAAGCTGTCCGGCGTACCGGTCTACCTGTACGCCAAGGCGAAGACCGCGACGAAGTGGTCGCTGGTGGGACAGTTCACGTCGGACGCCAACGGTGTGGTCAGTTCGGCGCAGAAGCCCGCAGTGTCGACGTACTACATGTGGGGCTACAACGGCACGACGGGTTTGCTGGGCACGCGAAGCGCGACTGTGCTGGTCCAGGTCCAGCCGGCGATGTCGGCGTACCTGACCCCGTCCCCGATTCTGCTCGGCCAGTCGTCGGTGCTGTACGGGTATCTGAACCCGCCGCACGCCGGGATGACCGTCTACTTGCAGCGCCGGTCGGGAACCAGTTGGGTCGCGGTGACAACGGGAAAGCTGGCGACGAACGGAAAGTTCGCGTTCAGCATCAAGCCGACTGCACGCGGCACGTACACGTACCGCGTCGTATGGCTGGCAGACGCCGACCACCAGGGGACGCAGACCGCGTCGAAGGTCCTGACGGTCAGCTGACCGCGGTCAGGCCGGCCGCCACACTTCGACTGTGTGCGGCCGGCCTGTCGTACCGGGTCAAACCCACCGCTACCTCCGATCCCCGCGTCCGATTGCAAGACCTGAGGCCTACCGGCATGTGGCCTCAGTCGACGATCTTGTTCAGCAGCCCGACCACGCCGAGCGCTGTACCGACACCGCCAATCAGTCCGGTATACGACCGCCTCGGCTTCCGCAGATCGGCGAGGACGACAGGGAGGACAAGTCCGCTGGCTCCCGCCGGCCGCGGAACGGCAGAACGAGATCTGGAACGCCGACGCCGCGCAGAGGTATGACACTCCAGGGTCCGGCATGTTCGCGCCCGAGGTGCCGTTGCCCACGGTCGAGCGGTTGGCGGAGCTCGCGGCTGACAGGCGCGCGCTCGAGTTCGCGATCGGCACCGGGCGGGTCGCCGTACCGCTGGCGGAGCGCGGCGTACCGGTCAGCGAGATCGAGCTGTCCACCGCGATGCTCGAGCAACTGCGGTCGAAGGCCGATCAGGCCGCGCCCCGGGTGACTGTCGGCGACATGTCCGCCCCTGCACTCGTCGGTGGAGGTTTCGAGGTTCGGGTGATGGCAACTGCGGTTGCGACTACGTCACCGTTGGAGATGCCTACGTGTCAACGTGGGTTGCCGGGAGAGCCTGGGAGTTTGCGGGTGTCGATGAGTTGCTGGGCGACATCGCGGAGCTTGACGTTGCTGTCCTGGGAGTAGCGTCGCAGGACCGCGAAGGCACGATCGGCGTCCAGGTCGAACCGCTCCATCAGAATCCCCATCGCCTGTCCCACCAGTTTCCGCGCGTCGACCGCCTCGGCCAGGGTCTTGTCTCGCCTCGCGCTGGCCACCGCGACCGAGGCGTGCCGAGCCAGGATGTGGGCCACCGCCTCGTCGTCGTCGGAGAAGGCGTCCAGCCTGGTGCTGTACAACCCGAGCACTCCGACTGTCGCGCTACCGTTGCCGACCGCGAGCGGAACGTCGAGCACGCTGCGCACGCCGAGCTCAGTGACTTTCGCCGCCCAATCCGGCCATCGGGTTTCATTGGTGGTGTCGCGGATCAAGACCGTAGATCGGTTGTGCAAAGCGGTCACCAGCGGGCCCTTCCGGGTGCTGATTTGTGTTTGGTAGATGGCTTCGACCACCGGGGCGGTCACCGCGGCAATCTCCGGCCGGCCTCGGGTGAGCAGTGCGACACCGGCGTAGCTGCAGTTCAGCGCCTGCAGTGCGAAGTGCACCACTGCATCTACAGTTTCGTCTACGGTCGGCAAGTCGTGCAGCGCGATCGCCAGCTCAGCGAACACGTCAGCTGGGGCAGCGGTCCCCGCCACCGCCACGGAGGAGTCTTCCATCACGCGAAGGACTTCGAATGTGAGCCGGGTCGGCAGGGGGCGAACGGTGCTGCGCGCATCGTGATTCACGTTGGAAGCCATCGGTCGCTCGTCTCGGTCCTGGGCAACTGCCCGGTAGGTCGTAACCGAGGACGACAGGGCCAAATGGCGGTGATTGAAAGCCGACGGCAATTGAAGGGTATCAGGCCATGAGGCCGCCGGACGCATGTAGCGAGGACGCGCCCCTGTGTCGACGCGGCGGACGCTCGTCCTCGGCGGTGACCAAGCGCTACACACGCGTGACGAACAACCTCGCCGAGGATGGTCCGCCGTCGAGGGTGATCACGGGTTCGCGCAGTGCCCGGACGTTACTGCGCCCTGTCGGCGCGCGAGGCTGGGACAGGCTCAATCGGAAACGAAATGACCTGGCCCTGCTAGCCAGTAGCCGTTAGCGGAGCGCCGCCACTGCGGTCTCGATCACCGTGTCGGGAGGGCTCACGACGTCGGGCACGACGCCGGTGCCTTCCCAGTTGGTGCCGGTGATGCTGTCGACGACGTACGCCTCGGGCAGGTACGCCAGAACCGTCGGCGCAAGCCGGATCGGCGTGATGTGATCGGCGGCGCCGGGCGTGGTCTCACCCACGACGACAACCCGGCCCCGTGTCTGCAGGTGATATGCGAGCGCTTCGCCGGACGAGAACGTGCCCGGGCCGACGAGGATGGCGACCTGCTGCCGCAGACTCGTGCCGGACGGCAGGGCGGGTGTCCACCACTGGCGCCGCCGGTTCGGATAGACGACCTCGGACAGCTGCGTCGGCGTATCGCCGAGCAGCCGGCCGGCGATGTGCGCCACCGTTGCCGAGTCGCCGCCCCCGTTGGCGCGCAGGTCGAGCAAGATCCGGGCCGAGCCGTGCGCGAGGGCGAACGCGGCGTCGAGATACGGCTGGGCGAGGCTGACGGGGTCGAGCTCATCGACGCTGATGAGGCAGGTGCCGTCCGCCAGCCGCCGTACCTGCGAAACGCCCGCGGCCCGAGCCCGGACCACGTCCGGGTCGGGATCCGGCCAGCCCGGCGACACGCTGTCGGGCCGGCCGGTGCCGCCGGGCTCGAAGGTAAGCGCGAGATGGCGGGAGACCGTCCACGCGCACCGTTCGATCGCCACGCAGTCGGTGTCAGTGACCGGGGTATCCACCGCCTCGAACCGTTCGGTGAGCACGGCGATCAGCTCGTCGCGGCGGGCGCCGGGTGGCATCAGCCGGCGCAGCCAGCCCGTGAGCCGCTCGACGAGGTCATGCACCACCAGGGCGTCGGACATGATCGAACAGTAGAGCAGTGGGTCCGCGTCCAGCAGTCTCGACCGTTATGCCCGCAGCAAACCGACGGACATGACTCCCTGCGTCGACCACACCGTCCACAACGCAGACCCCCTGCTCAGAGCCGACAGGTGCGGCGATCCCGCCCGGCACCGCTTCGCGCCCTCGGCGACCTGTGGGTGCAGGCCGACCGCCGATCCGTTCAGTGCAGGGCGGCGATGATGCCGTCCGCCAAGCCTCCCCGCCAGCAGGCGTAGTCGTGGCCACCGCGGTACTCCCTGAACGAGGCGGCGTGGCCGCGCTTCGTCAGTACGTCGTGGAATCGGTGGTTGGCCTTCAGGAGCTCGCCCTCCTCGCTGCCGGCTTCCAGGTAGAACCTCGTGGGCCGCGCTGTGGGCTCTTCGTAGGCGGCGATGACCGTCGCGCCGGAGAGTCCGCCGGTGTCATCGCCCGGCCACCACATGGCGGCCGACTGGCCGATCACCCAGCCGATCTGATCTGGCGCGACGGCGGCGACATGCGCAGCAGCCAGTCCGCCAAGGCTTTGCCCGGCGAGCACAGTCCGGCTTGGCTCGTCGGTGACCGGGTAGGCCGTGCGCAGATACGGCAACAGGTCGCCTAGGACGAACTCGACGAACTGATCCGGGTGGGTCAGGCTGCGGACCCGCTCCGGCCCGCGCTCGGCGGAACCGTTGATCGACTCGACCAGGACGGCAACGAAAGGCGGTACGACGCCATCGGCGATCAGGTTCGCGAACGTTGCGGTGATATCGAGCCGCACCCAGGAGCTGCCGTCGAAGGAGATCACGAGCGGCAGATCCGCTGACCTTCGATCGGTGTCCGGGGTCCAGACCTGGATGACCGAGTCGTCGAGTTCTATGCGGGTGAGCTGTCCCCGCCGTACGTCGGGTCGTCTGGCTGCCCAGGGCTGCGGCAGCGCAGCTGGAAGTTCGAGAATCGAGGCCGGACCGGGGTTGCCCCACAACGTCCCCGGTGGCAGTCCCGCCGAGATGTGTGGATCCGGCACCCCGGCAGCGAGGACCTGCAGCCACTGATCCTCGTCCGGCTTCGGTGTACGCAGCGAGAGATCGCGAACCGGGCAGAGTTGATAGGCCGTCCGCAGGTCGGCGGGTAGCTTCGAAGTCCAGGCCCAGCTGCCACCCGGTCCGGGCACCATCAGGAAATGGGAGAGATTCCCGGCCTCCTGGGCGTCATCGGTCAAGGCGACCAGTCTGACGAGGACGTCCACAGCAGGGTGCGTCGGGTCGGTCTCCACCCAGCGCAGTGTGACCTCGTGACCCGAGGTGAGGTTCTCCAGATGCGGCATGCCTCGTCGTAGCATGAGACTCACTGTTTCAACCATCGGCCGACCGGGGGTGGCAGTGGACAGCAAACTCCTCGCTGTGGCCACCGAACTGCTCGACGAGTACGGCTGGAGCGCCCTCAGTCTCGACCGAATCGCTGAGCGGGCCGGCGTCTCTCGCGCGACGGTCTGGCGAGCTGGGCTCACCCGCACCAATGTCGAACGCTTGTTGCGACTGAGGCTGGCCGCCGACTATCAGGAGCTGATGTGGCGCCCGCCGACGCCCGGCTCGGGCGTTGATCGCCTCGAGTTCGCGCTCAGGTCACTCTGCGAGGTGGCCGAGCGAAACCTGCCGTTACTCGCTCACACCGACCTCGCGTTCCATGGACCGGACCTGGACGCGATCGGCGTCGAGCTCGACTACTTCGGACCCTGGCTCCAGATCCTCGAACAGGCCGCCACCGACGGGACCCTGCCACCGATCGAGGACCCGTCGAGATTCGTCGTAGCACTGACAGACGCTCTGCTACTCACCTATGTACACCTACGCGCCCACCACAGCGACTACGGCTGGACCACCAGCCGCACTGCCGACCACCTGGTCAACCTACTGACCCGCGGCTTCGCCCCCGCCGCGACTGAACCTCACGCCTCATGGCAGAAGGCGATTCGGACTACCAGCGCGGACTGCGGAACTGAGGTCAGTTCAGGGTGAGCTGTTGCCGGTGGAAGTCGAAGTGCTGTGTCGGGAAGCGGTACACGTCGGCCAGCGTCATGTACTCCCTGAAGAACGGATCCCATCGCGTCGGGTAGTACATTCCCCGCGCCAGGTCCGATTCGCTCTCCGCATCCAAGCGCCGGTGCAGCTTGTCGATAACGTGGTCGAACATCACCAGCATGCGATGAGGGCTCAGCGTGTTGCCGCCGGCGTACGAACCGAGGTAGTTCATCACGTCGAACGGCCTGGTCCCTGCGTTCAGTAGCCGTGCGTACCTCCGGCTGGCTCCGCTGGGGAGGCGCCCGAAGATCCGTACCAGTCGGAGCAGGGCCCGGAGGATCAGGTACCCGAGCAGCATGTGGAACAGCAGTTGCCGGTTGGTCCACCGCGTTCCGTTGGACGGTCTACGCAGGGCGGCCTTGTCGGCGTGCTCGACGAGTTGGTGGAAGTCGCGTCGAGCCCGCTCCCACTCCTCATGCGCCTGACTCCGCTCCATGTCTCATGGTCGGCCGCGATGTTGCCCGTGCCAACAGCACCGTGGCGCACTGCTTCCCGTCAACGATCACCGTGCGGACCCGGATGATTCATCCGGGTCCGCACCGGCCGAAGAACTGCCCAAGCTCTGTAGCCGACAGCGAAGGCGCGATGGCCGCCTCTTGCCGAATCAACGCGTACCTCAAGGCATGCTGCCTGCGGTCTCAGAATCGGTGTGGGCGGAGTACACCTGCCTCAGGTGCCCGACACGGCTAGCGGTGCGTGGGTCCGGTTGGCTGCGGGATCGGCTCGCCGCCTCGCCGCTTGCCGGATGCGATCGACAGGTCGCCGCCGCGACCGCGGCGCGGGAACGCTACGAGTGTCACGAGCAACCCCAGGCCGGCTGCCGCGAATACGACCCAGTACGCACGGTGGAACGCGTGGGCGTCCAGACCGCGGGACGCGAGGACCGTGGCCGCGACCGCGACGCTGATGCCTCCGCCGACCTCTCGCATCGTCTCGACGAGGCCGCCGGCAAGCCCGGCCATGTCGTGGTGCACCCCGGTGAGAGCGCTGATCTGGACGGCGGGTGCGGCCAGGCCCCCGGCGAACCCGGTCAGGATCAACATCGGCATCAGGCTGCTCGCATAATGCGGATGTGCGGGGACTCGGGTCAGCAGGTAGGCGGCGACGGCCAGCACTCCGAAGCCCGCTGTGATCAGGCGCCGCGGTCCGACGATTCCCACGAGTTTCGCGCCGCTCGTCGCCGCGGTCACGAAGGACGTGACGGTGGTTGCCAGCCAGGCCAGACCCGTGCGAGTGGGGGAGTAGCCAAGCGCCTGCTGCATGAGCAGCGACCCGAGGAAGATGGACGCGAAGATTGCGCCGAACAGCAGGAACGCGGCGAGGTTCGCAGCAACCAGCGACCGGTTCCGTACTGCTGCCGCCGGTACCAGCGGCGCGGACGATCGGGTCTCGATGACCACGAACACGACGAACGCCACGGCCGACGCGGCGAGTAGGCCCAGGGTGCCGGTCGATCGCCATCCGTGAGTGCTCGATCGGCTCACGGCGTACACCAGCAACAACAGGCCACCGGTTGCCGTGAGCGCGCCGCCGAGGTCGAAGCGTTGCCGCACCGCGCGCCCTGGAGCTTGGTGCGGAAGCAGCAGTACTCCCAGCGCGATCAGCCCCACCCCCACCGGCGCGTTGATGAAGAAGATCCAACGCCAGCCCGGACCGGCGGTCAGCAGACCGCTTGCGAGCACTCCGATCGAGGCCGAGATGCCAGTGGTGGCGCCGTAGACGCCAAGAGCCCGATTGCGCTGGGCGCCTTCGGCGAACGTCACGGCGAGGATCGCCAGCGCTGCCGGCGGGACCATGGCGGCACCCAGACCCTGTACGGCGCGCGCGGCAACGAGTACTCCGGTCGACCCGGCGAACCCCGCGAGTACCGAGGCCGTGGTGAAGACCGCCAGCCCGGTGATGAGGGTACGGCGCCGTCCCCACAAGTCGGCGATTCTGCCGCCGAGCAACAGGAAGCCACCGAGCATCAGCCCGTACGCCGTCACGATCCACTGCACCGAGCCCTGCGTGATGTGCAGGTCCCGCTGGATCGTTGGCAGCGCGACATTCACGATCGCGACGTCGAGCACGACCATGAATTGCGCAAGGCAGCACAGCAGCAGAACGAGGCCTGATCTGGGGCGCGTCCGCATCACGCGCTCCGCTCGTAGGTCAGCTGGACGAGTCCCTCGCCCACGGTCGCGACACCGGACAGCCGCAGCGCGCGCGGGATCGTGAGGTCGCTGAAAACCCGTTCGCCCGAGCCCACGATGTGCGGGAAGACGATCAGCCGCACCTCGTCGATCAGGTTGTGCTCGGCGATCGTGCGCACGAGCTGGTAACTGGCATACACGACGACGTCGCCGTCGACCCGCTGCCGCAGCCCCGCGATCTCTGCGGCGATGTCACCGGTGAGGACGGTCGTCGGGCCCCAGTCCGTCCGTCCCGCGGTGGAACGGACGACGTACTTGGGTATCCGGTCCAGGGCGGCTGCCCAGTCGCCCGGACGTCCCACCCATCGCTGCGCGAACCACTCGTAGCTGCGGCCACCGACCAGCAGCGCTGCCGTGTTCAGTGCCTCCTCGAACTCCACCTTGGCCCAGGCCTCGCGGTCCGCGTCCGGGATCCGGGTGAACCAGCCCCCGAACTCGAAACCCTCTTCGCCGGTCGGATCCTGGCTGATCCCGTCCAGCGTGGCATTGGTGCTGATCACGATGCGTCCCATCGAAGTCTCCTGTCGTTTTTCGGTACGGACGGTTGAGGTAGGCACCGGGCGGCTCCGAAACTGGGCGGCGGGGCACCGCCCAGTTCTCGTCTCCGGTGGTGTCTGTACCGGCAAAGGAGGTGGTTGGCGCATGCGACCGATCGAGGACGACTTGTTGGTACGAGCGCAGGCCGGGGACGGTACTGCGTTCCGGGAGCTCACCGAGCCGTATCAGCGGGAGCTCCTGGTGCACTGTTACCGGATGCTCGGCTCGCTGCAGGACGCCGAGGACACGCTGCAGGAGACCCTGCTGGCCGCCTGGCAGGCCATGCCCGGCTTCGAGGGCCGCTCGTCAGTCCGCACCTGGCTCTACACGATCGCAACCAACCGCTGCCTGAACGCGCGGCGGGCGATCCGCCGTCGGCCGGCAAAGGAGTGGGACGTGCCTGGAGTGCAACCACCGGCCGCGACACGCAGCGGCGAGGTCGTTTGGCTCGAACCACTCCCCGAACACCTGTCAGCTGATGTCGGCACGGCGCCCGGCCCGGAGGCGCGGTACGAGCAGAGCGAGTCGATCTCGCTCGCGTTCGTGACCGCCTTGCAGTTGCTGCCACCCCGCCAGCTCGCCGTACTCGTCCTGCGTGACGTCCTTGGCTATCGGGCTCATGACGTGGCCGACATGCTGCACACCACGACAGAGTCGGTGACGAGCGCCCTCAAACGAGCGCGGGCCGCGCTGCTCAAGGAGCCCGCCGGCGTGGCCGAGCGGCCGGCGGCACCACAGCCCGGCTCGCCCGCCGAAGCGAGGCTCGTCGCGCAGTTCGTCCGCGCGTACGAGGCGAGCGACGTCGACGGGGTCATCGCGCTACTCACCGACGACGTGTTCCTCTCGATGCCGCCGATGCCGTTCGAGTATGAAGGCAAGCCGATCGTCGCCGAGTTCTGGCGGCTGCTGTTCAACGCGAATCGCCAGTACCGCCTGGTGCCCACCCGCGCCAACGGCCAGCCGGCGTTCGGTACCTATGTTCGCGGCGCCGACGGTGTCTTCCACGGCACCGGCCTGTTCGTGATCACCCTGGCGGGCGAGCAGATCAGTGCGATGACCCGGTTCGAGAAGATGCTCCTGGCCAGATGCGGGTTGCCCCGAACACTGCCCGCCGTACGTGGGTCAGAAGATGTAGAACCCGGTGACGGCGATTGGGACTCTCCCTAGCAGGAGCCAGGATCGGTCACGGTCTGGCCGCGCAGGATGCGCTCGGATGCATTGGGAAAGCTCGGACTGGGGTTGGGGCAGGTGGCAGCGCCCGGGCCAACTGTCTAGAAGGATCGGGATCTGTCGCGCAGCCACCGCGCGCGCCCGCCCGGCCTTGGCCGCCGTAGGCACATTCGGTGGCTGTTGCCGCCGGACCGTGCCGCATAGGCTCAGCCGGGTGACCGGGTCGCGGGTCCAATCTGGCGCCGCCGGGTCCAGCCCGAGGCGGACGGTCGCACGCCAGTTGGAGCGACTGGCGGGGCTCGGCGCTCGGCCGGAGGACTCCCATGACGAGCGGCTTCGGCAGGGGACGCTCATCTTCGTGTCGGTTCTGATCGCCCTGATCGCCACGATCTGGGTTCTCACCTACCTCGCCTACGGCGACCCGGTCTCGGCGGCGATTCCAGGCGCCTATCAGGTGGTCACCGTCGTCGGGCTGGTCGTGCTGGCTCGGACGCGGCGTTTCGGCACATTCCGCACCACACAGCTCGCAGCGTTCCTGGTGCTGCCTGCCTTGTTGCAGCTCTCGCTCGGCGGCTTCGTGGCCTCGAGCGGGATGATCCTGTGGGCGATGGTCACGCCGCTGGCGGCGCTTGCGCTGCTCGGACTCGGGCGCTCTGTGCCGTGGCTGGCGGCGTACCTGGTCGAGTTGGTCCTGCTGGCCGTCCCCGACGCCCGGCTCCCATACTCCCCAGCGGCGCTGCCGGCCGGGTTCGTGGTCACGTTCCTGGTGCTGAACATCGCGGGCGTCACGGTGAGCGCGTATGTGATGCTCGGCTACTTCGTGGAGCAGCGGGACCGCGCCCACCGGGAGCTCCAGCTGGAGCGGGAGCGGTCGGAGCGGCTGCTGCTCAACGTGCTGCCGGAGCCGATCGCGGAGCGTCTCAAAGCCGAGCCGGGCGTAATCGCGGAACACTACGATGCAGTGAGCGTGCTCTTCGCCGACATCGTCGGCTTCACCGCGCGGTCCGCGGTGACGGAGGCGGCGGAAGTCGTTGCGCTGCTGGACCAGGTGTTCTCCGCGTTCGACCGGCTCGCCGATGCCGCGGGCGTCGAGAAGATCAAGACGATCGGGGACGCGTACATGCTGGTCGGCGGGCTGCCGGAGCCGCAGCCGGACCACCTTGCGGCGGTTGCCCGTACCGCGCTCGCGATGCGTGAGGAGATCGCCCGGATCGCGGCCCGCCCGGGGCAGGGCTGGCTTGCGGTCCGGATCGGGATCGACTCGGGACCGGTGGTCGCCGGAGTGATCGGCCGGCGCAAGTTCATCTACGACCTGTGGGGCGACACCGTGAACACGGCGAGCCGGATGGAGTCCTATGGACAGCCCGGCGAGATCCAGGTGACCGGGCGAGCTGCCGCCGCGCTCGGCCCGGAGTTCGTGGTGCGGCCGCGCGGCACGATCCAGGTCAAGGGAAAGGGCCCGATGGAGACCTACCTGCTCGACTGGGCCGATCAGGCTGCGCAGGAGATACCTCCGGGCCGATAGTCAGCAGCTCATTGCCCTGGCTGGCCCGCTCGCGTGCTCGCATCGACCCTGTCCGTCGAACGGGGCAATCCCAACCTAGCCGGTCGGGAGTGTGCCTGACGTGATTGTCCGTTGCACCTGATCTCATGGGTGAGGCGAGTGTCATGATCGGTATCGGGATCACCGGGAGGCTGGGATGACGCCGGGGGAGCGGTTCGACGAGTTGGTTGGCGAGTTCCTGGATATGCCTGGAGTGACGGGGCCAGGTTCGGGGCGGGGCTTCGGTTCTTCGGCGTTGCGTGTCGGGAACAAGATCTTTGCGATGCTGGCGCACGATCGGCTGGTGGTGAAGTTGCCGGCGGCCCGGGTCGATGTGTTGGTGGCCGCTGGGGAGGGAGTTCGGTTCGACGCGAACAAGGGTGTGCCGATGAAGGAATGGTTCAGTGTTGATCCTGATTCGGCTTTGTCGTGGCAGGAGCTTGCTCGTGAGGGTTGTGCTTACGTCGCGGGGAAATAGACATTTCGGTCACGTGGCCCGACCCGGGGACAGCCCGACCGACTTCGTCCGCGAAGCATGTCGGCCCGAATCGTCTGTTCGATGAGCTGCTCTCGGGTTCATGCCCGGGTGGAGTGGATCGCGGTGGCGCGAGTACTCCTTCGGCAACACGGTCAACAGCTGACTTGCCGGTCGGCACCCGAGAGGCGTACTGACGCAGTGCGGATCGAGCTGATCGGCCGCACTGCGTCAGCGTGCGCTTAGCGGTGGGTCGACGCCTTCGCGTCACCCGGCAGGAGCACCGGCCCGACTGCCGGCAGAACGCGGCGGTGGCTGAAGGCGAGCAGGGCGTTGGCTGCCTGTTTGGGGCGTTCGCCGGTCAACGACATTCGGGCGGCGATGAGGCCCGCCACCATGGGAGTTGCGAATGAGGTGCCGCTCCATTGCGCCATACCGGCGAAGTCGCGGAACCGGCCTGCGTTTGGTCGTTCGGTGCATTTGTAGCGCCCGGTCAGAAACGCGTTCACGAGATTCTCGCCCGGTGCATAGACGTCGACCCAACTGCCATAGTTGCTGAACGACGCACGGCTGGTTCCGTCGGCGGCCAGTGCTCCCACCGAAACGGCGTCGGGGTAGGCGGCCGGCCAGAACCGCTGGTCAGTGCCGTCGTTGCCGGCCGCGGCGACGAGTACGGGGCCGTCCGCGCCGCCCTGCCGCGGCCGGGTGAAGGTGTCGAGAGCCATCGACGGTACGTCGAAGCGCGTCGTGGAGCCGGCCGAGAGACTGATGATGTCCGGACCCTCGTCCATCACTTCCGCCAGTCGATCGGCCAGATCCGCCTCGAACACCGCTCCAGCCTTGTTGAAGTAGCTCTTCACCACCACTTCGGCCCGCGGCGCGATCGCGCGGACGACGCCCGCGATGAAGGTTCCGTGACCCGCGTACGGGCGGATCAGCTTGGTCACCGGGTCGAAGGCCACTTCGGGATCGCCGCTAACGCCCTTCAGCCAGCGTGCACTCGGTGCCGGGGTCCAGCCGACGTCCAGGACGACCACCTTGACCCCGCGGCCGTCGGCCTTGCCCACCTTGGTCAGAAATGGATCTGGGAGCGCGCCTTCAAGCACTTCCTCGGGCTCCGTCGCGGGGCAAGGACTGACGCTGCAGACGTAGAACAGGTGTTCCGGCGTGACATGACCGCGGCCGAACCGGCTGTCGGCATGCGCCAGGAAACGCTGGATCTCAGTGAAGCCGTCGCCGTCCGGTGCGTCGGCCGGTACGGCGTCCGGCAGGTCGAGCCGGGTGACGCCGAGGCTGCTGCGCCGAGCGTTTCCACCGCCGAACAAATCCACCGCTCGGGGACCGTCGTGATCCCTGACCAGCACGCCCCTGGACCGGTAGATGGCGTTCACCCCGGCGGTGCGCCAGTTCGGCGGATCGATCTCGATCTCGTCGCCGAATTCGGCCAGAATCAGCTCGACCTGGTCTTCGAATTTATCGTTTGAGTCACCGTCCGGCTGGTTGTTGTTCCCGCCTGAGTTGTTGTCGTCCGGCATCTTCTTTCCCCCTCGATCATCACAGGCAGGTACATCCCGGCCAGTTAACATTTCACTGTGCCGACAAACCAGAGGGTGTGTCGAGGGCGCCGGAGGATCTGCTGACTTCGGCTTTGTCACGTCCGCATGAGGCGATTTCCGCCGAGCAACTGCTCCTCGGGAGCGGACCGCCGCAGTTCACCGCGTCGATCGCTCACCGGGCCGGCGGCATCCGCTTGCGCCAACTGGGCGACGTCGACACCGCGATCCGGCAGATGCGGCCGGTGAGATTGGCCGGTACGCCGGCTTCGAGGCGCCGTTCGATTCCGAGTCGGTGGCTTGGGTGAATCCGCTTGCGGTTGGCTGGGCGGTTCTGTGGTGGTGGTCGGCTAGCGTCGGGGCGTGTTGTTGCCTGAGTCGTCGGTGCCGGGGGCGGATCTGCCTGTCCGGGCGGTTCTGCCTGCCACGGTCGATGCGGTGCGTTCGCGCGGTACTGCGGTGTTGGTTGCGCCGCCTGGATCGGGGAAGACCTCGCTGTTGCCGCTTGCGCTGGGCGACGCGCTCGGGGGCACGATCATCGTCGCCGAGCCGCGAAGGATGGCAACCCGCGCGGCTGCGGTCCGGCTGGCGATGCTGGTCGGCGAACCGCTCGGGCAGCGGATCGGCTACGCGATGCGCGGTGAACGCAGCGGCGGCCAGGGACTCCGTGTCGAGGTGGTGACGACAGGGCTCCTTGTACGGCGTCTGCAGCAGAACCCGGAGTTGCCGGGTGTCGCCGCGATTGTGATCGACGAGTGCCACGAGCGGCACCTCGATGCCGATCTGCTGCTCGCGTTCTGCGTCGACATCCGGGCGAATCTTCGGGACGACCTGGCGATCGTCGCGACCTCGGCCACGGCGGACACGATCAGGCTGAGTCGCGCCTTGGGCGCTGAGGTTCCAGCTCCTGTGATCACCGCTTCTGCTGCGCTGTACGACGTCGCGATCGAGTGGGCCCCACCACCGGTCCCCGTGCCGCTGCTTCCCGGTGGGCGGGTCGACCCGCGCTTACTGGATCACGTCGCGGCCGTCGTCCGGCGTGCACTGACCGAGAACGACGGCGACATCCTCGTGTTCGTCCCGGGGGAGGCCGAGATCAACGGCGTGACTCGCCGGTTGGCCGGTGAGAATGTCCTGCCGTTGTTCGGTCGCCAGTCCAGGGCTGAACAGGAGCGCGCGTTGGCGTCGTCCGCCACTCGCCGGATCGTGGTCACGACGTCGGTCGCGGAGAGTTCGCTGACTGTGCCGGGGGTCAGGGTTGTGGTCGACTCGGGTCTTGCCCGGGAGCCGCGGACCGATCAATCCCGTGGCCTCGGTGCGTTGGTCACCTGCCGGGTCTCGAGATCGTCGGCCGACCAGCGAGCGGGTCGCGCCGGGCGGGAGGCGCCTGGCCGCGTCTATCGGTGCTGGTCTGCCACCGACCACGCGCATCTCGACGATCATGCGGCACCGGAGATTGCGATCGCCGATCTGGCAGCCTTCGCCCTCGACCTCGCGGCGTGGGGTGCGCCTGCTGGTGACGGTCTGAGCTTGCTCGAGGCGCCGCCGGTGGTGGCGATGACTGCGGCCACCGAATTGCTGCGCCGCCTCGATGCCGTTGACGACGGCGGCCGGATCACTGAGCGGGGACGGCGGATGGTGGCGATCGGGGCGCATCCCCGGTTGGCTCGTGCGTTGCTGGACGGGACACCACGGGTCGGCGCCGACCGGGCACGCGAGGTCGTCGCGATGCTCTCGGACGACTCCGGCCGCGACTTCGGCGATGATCTACCGGCCCGCTGGCGAGCCCTCCGCCGCGGCGAGGACCGCGGAGCCACGGCCCGCTGGCGAGAAGAAACAAAGCGCCTGGGCCGAGGCACGACGACCGGCGCCCCGTTGGATGGCGATGGAGTGCGGCCGGCGATTGGTGGGCCGGCTGGTCGGGGGACGCGCGTAGTACCGGATGATCTTGCGGTCGGGGTTGTGGTGGGGTTGGCGTATCCGGATCGGATTGCGCGGGTCCGGGGGGTCGACTCGGCGACGTACCAGATGTCTGGTGGCACGGGTGCTGCGCTGGATCCGCAGTCGCCGTTGCGGACCACGACCTGGCTGGCGATCGCGGTTGCTGACCGGGCACCCGGTCGCGCCGACGCCAGGATCCGTTCCGCGGCCCCGATCGATGAGCAGACCGCGCGAGACATCGCCGGCGACCTCGTCTCGACCACCGACCAGATCCGCTGGGACGACGGCCGGATCGTGACGCGGCGCGTCGAGGCACTCGGGGCGATCGTGCTGAACGACGTCCCGCTGGCAAACCCCGACCGGCTGCTCGTCCAAGCGGCCGTCCGCGACGGTATCCGGCGCAGCGGTCTGTCCGTACTGCGCTGGTCGGAGGCCGCGCTCGCCTTGCGGGAGCGGCTCGCGTTCTGCCATGCCCACCTCGGAGCGCCGTGGCCTGCGGTCGACGACGAGGCACTCCTGGCCGATCTTGACGAATGGCTCGGTACCGAGCTTGCCTCGGTGCGAGGCGCGCGCGATCTTGCCCACATCGACGTGGCTTCGGCGCTTCGGCGACTGCTGCCATGGCCCGCAGCAACCCGGTTCGGCGAACTCGCACCGGAACGGCTCCGGGTCCCATCGGGCTCCGAGGTGCGACTCGCGTACGACGGTGTCGAGCCGCCGGTCCTCGCGGTGAAGCTGCAGGAGGTATTCGGCTGGACTGCCACTCCGGCCGTCGCGGACGGTCGTGTCCCAGTCGTTCTGCACCTACTGTCGCCCGCACGGCGCCCGGTCGCGATCACGAGCGATCTCGCCTCTTTCTGGAAGCAGGGTTATCCCCAGGTGCGCGCCGACCTGCGAGCGCGCTACCCCCGCCATCCGTGGCCGGAAGATCCACTCACCGCCGTCCCGACCAAGCGACTAAAACCTCGGCAGTGAACCGAGCCGGTCCTCACCGCCATGCTCCGGCGAACTCGTCCTGTGTGACGGTCTGCGGGTTGATGTCGAGATTCTCGGTGCCTCTCCGGAGATCCTTCGCGACGTAACCTGCGCGTCTCCTTCGGTCACGCGGCTGAAACATGCACTTCTTACCTTGAGAGTCCACGTCAGCCGCGCGAGGCGGTGAGCCGATGTACGAGCACGTCGACCCGTTCATCGGGACCGGCGCCACCGACCTGCCCTCGCCCCAGGGCCTGGCTGCGACCTGGTGGTGGCCCAAGCCGCAGGTCGGCAACACGCACCCGGGCGCCATGCACCCCTTCGGGATGGTGTCGGCCTGTCCGTACTCCGGTGCCTACCCGACCGGCTACGGGCTGTACGACTTCAACACCGAGGGCGTGCCCGACCTGTTGTACGACCGCCCGGTCGCCTCGGGCTTCACTCACTTCCAGCAGTCCGGCACTGGCGCGATCCGCAAGTACTACAACTACTTCCGGGTCACGCCGATGCTCGGTCCGCTCGACGACCTGGGCACCACCTGGGACCTGCTGGAGGAAGTGGCCGAGCCCGGCTACTACGCGGCGACGCTGAGCTCCGGGGTGCGCTGCGAGGTGACGGTCGGCCCCAAGTCGGCCGTCCATCGGTACACCTTCCCGGCGCATGACGCCGCCCGGATCGTGATCGACGCATCGACCGGCGGCCTGGCCATCCCGCACAGCCGGACGGTGCCGCTGAAGGCGCACCTGGCGATGCTGGAGCCTGGGGTGGCCCAGGGGGAGATCCACGTGGAGGGGGTGCCGCTGGCCGTACACCTGGAGGTCGACGCCCCCGGCTGGCGGCAACTGCTGTGGTACGACCGGCGCCTGATGCCTGGCGGCACCCGCCTCGACTTCGACTACATCCGGCCGACCACACTGCGGCCGTTCGGGGTGATGTTCATGGGTCCCTCGCGTGCCGAGCAGACCGTCGAGGTGCGGCTGGGGTTCTCCCTGCGCGGGTGTGAGAAGGCCCGCGACAACCTGCACACGGAGGTCGGCCGCAGCCAGGTCACCTTCGCCGGGCGGCGCGATCACACGGCAGCCACCTGGCGCGACCACCTCGCCAAGGTTGCGATCAAGGCCGAGTCCGACGACCAGGCAACGGTCTTCGGCACCGCGCTCTACCACTCGATGGTCAAGCCGTGCTTCGCCCCGGACGAGAGTCCGTCGTGGACGACCGAGGGCCCCTACGCGTTCGACATCTGCACCATGTGGGACATCTACCGTACCCAGCTGCCACTGATGACCACGTTGTTCCCGCAGCGTTCGGTCGCGCTGGCCGGCGCGATGCTGTCGATAGCCGAGCAGGAGGGCAACCTCCCGATCGGCTATCGGATGGCCAAGGGCGCCGACCGGTTCTCCCGGCAGGGCAGCGCGCTCGCGCACACGTTCCTGGCCGACCTGTGCCAGCTGGATCTGCCGGGTATCGACTGGGACTGGGCCATGGTGCACCTGGAGATGGACCTGCGCCGGACGTACGGCGAGGACTACCTGGTGCACGGTGTCGCGCACCCGATCAGCCACACCCTCGACCTGGCGTACGCCTACCACTGCACCGCGGCGATCGCCCACAAGGTGCGCGACCGGACGCTGGCCCAGCAGATGCGCAACCTCGCCAAAGGCTGGCAGGCGGCGTACGACCCCGACACCGGCCTGCTGCGCGACTCGACGTTCTACGAGGGCGGCCGGTGGAACTACTCCTTCCGGCTGCTGCACGACATGCGCTCCCGCATCGCGCTCGCCGGCGGCGATGCGGCGTTCGTGGGGCTGCTCGACCGGTTCTTCGGGTACGACGCGGCACCGGTCACCCAGCCAGGGGTGACGCCGGGCGTGGCCGAGATGAACTCCGGGTACGGCCTGTGCCGGTTCGAAGGATTGAACAACGAACCGGACTACGAGGCGCCGTGGTCCTACCACTACGCCGGACGGCCGGACCGAACCGCCGAGGTGGTGCATGCCGCGGTCGCCAACCAGTTCGGCACCGGTCGGGGCGGGCTGCCAGGTAACGACGACTCCGGCGGGCTGTCGGCGTGGTACGTGTGGGCGACGCTCGGGCTGTTCCCGGTGGCCGGGCAGAACCTGTTCCTGGTGAGCGCGCCGGCCGTGGCGGAATCCACCAGCCGGCTACCGGAGGGCGAGCTTTCGATCACCACAACAGGATTCGAGCCGGTCGAGGCAGGAGGGCCGGTCTCCTACGTCCAATCCGTCGCGGTAGACGGCAAGACACTCGAACGCCCCTGGATCTCCGGCATGGAACTGCGGCACATCCGCAACCTGCACATCGAGCTCGGCCCTCAGCCCTCAGGCTGGGGCACCCGGACCAGGCCACCATCCACATCCGACCCGCTGCACACCGCTGGAGGTGAGGCATGAATATCGCTGCCGACACGCTCGTCCCGTCCACACCGAACCGCCGCCTGGTCATTGTTGTCCGCGCAGACCCAGTGATCTGTGGGCACTCCGGTGAGGCCCGGTGCCTCGCGGAGGTGGCGCTCACCCGCGGGTTCGACGACGTACGGATCGTGACCTGGCCGCTGGATGCGCTGGAGGCGACCGGGCTGCCGTTGAAACCACTCGATCGCGTGCTGCCGTACAGCCCTGGCATCACCGTGGAGCGGCCCGATCCAGTTGGCGACTACCGGGTTCCGGACGGGCGCCTCCTGTCCGGGCTCATCGGGCGGCTGGTCGAGCTGTTCAGCGACGGGGTACCGACGGTGGCGATGTCGCTGTACCTGAGCCCGCATGCGATCGCCGTACAGGAGGCCGTCCAGGTGGCGCGCCGGATCGGGCCCGCACGGGTCATCACTGTGGCTGAGGCGGTAGGCTCCGACATCACCAACGTGGTGCGCGAGTGTGTTGCCACCGGCCGGTTCGGGGCGGCGGCGTACATCCTGTCGGTCTACCTGGCGGCCGACCACTGCGTGGCGGTGTCGGCGTACACCAGGGACCTGATCGTGGCCTCGGCAGCAACCCTCGACGGCATGCGCGGTACGACGTTCGCGCAGCGATGCCGTGAGCGGATCGCCATCTCCTACCCAGCCGTCGACTCCTGGACCTACCTGTCGCTCACTGATGACAGGATCGCCGAAGATCTTGCCCACCGCGGCCTTTCGAGGGACGGGTACGTACTGTTCCTGTCCCGGATCGCCTCGGCGAAGGGGGTCGACGACCTGATCGACGCCTACGCCGGGTCGCGGTCGGCCGAGCGGGTGCCGCTGGTCCTGGCCGGGCGCGGGCCGCACGAAGATGCGGTGGTGGCGCGGGTGGCTGCAGCGGGCCTGGGCGAGCGGGTGCAGGTGCTGACCGACGTGGACGACGCGGAGAAGCCGGCGCTGATGGCCGGGAGCGCGGCGTTCGTGCTGCCGACACGCGAGCAGCCGGAGTTCGTGGAGACGTTCGGGATCGCGCTGGTCGAGAAGGCTCTCGCCGGCGGCGGGCCGATCATCACCTGCGCGACCGGCGGCGTACCCGAGGCGGTCGGTGATACGGCCCTGCTGGTGCCGCAGCGTGACCCGGCCACCCTGCGGACCGTCCTTGACGAGGTCGTGTGCGACTGGACCCGCGAGCAGCGGGCGGAGGCCGAGCGGCGCGCGCGGGCGTACGCGTTGCAGTTCGACCGGGTCGCGGTGTTCGACCGCCTCTTCGCGCTCGCCGAGCCTCCCGCCTTCCACGTCGCCTGAGCTCGATCCGCCGGTCGCGGCGGCCGCTCTCGGAAGCGAGCTTCGTGTGGACTGAGGTGTCCTCGTCACGCCGGTCGGAGAGCTGTACGAGGTGCTGGATCTGCAAGTGAATTGCAACCACGAGACCAGAACGGCCGAAGTCGCCATAAGCCCCGCCCTGCGTGGCTTCAGCGTTGGTGTCCGAGGAGGAACACGCACACTATCCACACGCCTGCAGTTGAGCGTATGAGATGAGGGGAGACCGACTCGAACCCCGGAACCGCTGAGTTGCAGTCTACGTTGATCGTGAATCGCCACTGGTGAGCGAGATGCCTTGCAGGTAAGGGATTCAGTGGCCGCGATAGACGCGTCAGTCCTCATCATTGTCCGTCCTTTCGCGCTGATTCGGGTGCGTACAGAGGTGTGCAGGAAACCCCGGCCGGCACTCGGGTGACAGGAGGTACGTCGTAAAGGCCGTCTCGGACCGACACCACTTGGCCGTAGCGATGCGGCCGAGGCCGGCGAGTTTGATGACGCCAGCCGCTTTCGGCGACGGCGACGTGCTCGACGACCTCGCCTCGTCGGAGTCTCCGGATGCTTGCGGCAGGAGGCTTCGGATGAGCATCTGAAGGCGTAGGTCATCTGTCCCGTGCTGCATAACTCGACCTCGGGAGTTGCACCGGTCGAGCTGCCGACGACTGCTCGGAGCGGATCTCAAGCCGCGCGGGGTACGCCTTCATCCAGCTGATCAAAGAAGATCGTCGCGCCGCTGGTCTTCTGTGACATGGTCACGCGGATCGCCAAGGTCGGTGACGTGAAGTCGGTCGGCCGGATCGGTTTGAAGGCGATCGTGTACTTCGAGCTGATGACCACCTTCGCCCTGGTCTTCGGCCCGATGCGCCAACCTGGTCGAGCCGGGTGCCCGGGTTCGACGTCACCGTTGCGGCCCTCGACGCCGGCCCGATCCGGAGCGCCTGGCGGGTTGCCGCGTTTGGGTGACGGCGCAGACCTCAAGCCACCATGCCAACGTGGTCGCCGGTCGGAGAGGGGAGGAAGCGAGGTCGGCACGCCGGGTTGATCCGATACGCCGCGTCGAAGGTGCCTCGGTGCTACGCGGCAAACCACTCCAGGTTTGGCCCGCAGCAGGAGCCGACCGTTCGGAGACGGTCGTTTTCGGCACCGTCCCGGCCCATCGGACCTGGTTGTGCCACCGTGCGCGGGTGCTAGTGCCGCGCGTCGTTAGTTGATTTACGGTTGGTGGTTGGGATGATGAGGCATGGCGAATCGTCCTGCGGCTGCGTTGGTGTTGCGTGAGGGTGACGAGGCGGGTCTGGTCGCGTTGATGCGGGCGTCGAGTGTGCGGGCTGGGTTGGCGCAGCGGGCGCGGATCGTGTTGCTGGCCTCGCAGGGGGTGTCGAACACCAGGATCGCGGAGTTGGTCGGGGTGTCGCGGCCGACGGTGATCGGGTGGCGAGATCGGTACGCCGAGCGGGGGCTGGCTGGGCTGGACGACGAGCCGCGTGCGGGCCGGCCGCGGACGGTTGATCATCGGGGCATCGTGGCCGCGACGTTGAGGCCGCCGCCGAAGAAGTACGGGGTGACGCACTGGTCGTCGCGGTTGTTGGGGCGGCATCTGGGGATCGGGGATGCCACGGTGGCCAGGGCGTGGCGTGAGTTCGGGGTGCAGCCGTGGCGGTCGGAGTCGTTTCGTTTCTCCACCGATCCCGAGCTGGTGGCCAAGGTCACCGACGTGGTCGGGCTGTATTTGGCGCCGCCGGACAACGCGGTGGTGTTGTGTGTGGACGAGAAGAGCCAGATCCAGGCGCTGGACCGCACGGCGCCGATCCTGCCGCTGCAGCCGGGGCTGGCCGAACGCCGCTCGCACGACTATGTCCGGCACGGCACCACGACCCTGTTCGCCGCGCTGGAGATCGCCACCGGCCAGGTCACCGCGGCCTGCAAACCGAGGCATCGCCACCAAGAGTTCCTGGCGTTCCTCAAGCAGGTCGCCCGTGCCCACCCCGGCCGCGAACTGCACCTGGTCATGGACAACTACGCCGCCCACAAACACCCCAAGATCAAGGCCTGGCTGGCCGACAACCCCCGCGTCAGCGTGCACTTCACCCCGACCCACGCGTCCTGGATGAACCTGGTCGAGGTGTGGTTCTCCATCATCGAACGCCAAGCCATCCACCGCGGCACCTTCCGATCCGTCAACGACCTCACCGCCAAGATCCGGGCCTTCATCACCGGCTGGAACGACCGATCCCACCCGTTCGCCTGGACCAAGACCGCAGACCAGATCCTCAACAAGGCCAACCGTCAGAAGACATCAGACGCGCGGCACTAGGCCGCAAGCCCAAAAGAGCTGTTTGGCAGGCAGACGGGACCCGCGGGTCGTTCGTGCGCCGGACACCGTATTTTCCGAGTGGTTTCTCGCATCCGACAGATGAGGAGCGGAGTGGGGGCCTCGACTCCTGATCGGGAGCGTGAAGGTCGAGCGACCGGCATCGAGAGGGGATACACACCATGGGCGTGCCATGGAGCATCACCAGCGGGATCGCACAATTGCCAACAGCGCAGGACAGCGAGATGAAGCCTGGCCAGGCTCTCTATCCCGGCGATATCCTGACGTCGCCCAGCAGGAGTACACACTCGCTTTCCAAGGTGACGGGAATCTCGTCGTGCATGGGCCGGCGAGTTCGGTCGTCTGGGCGTCCAACACCACGGGGAAGCCGGTTGGTCTCTGCACGCTTCGCACCGATGGAGGGACCCTGGCGATCCATGGCCCGGGGATGAAGTTGGGGTGGAAGGTGCCGAACACCGAAGACATAGATGTGATCGGTAACGCTCCGCTCCTGGTTCTGGACGACGGGAATGTCGTCTTGAACAGCGACATCAGGCAGCTGCCCGGGATTGATGCATCGTTCCGCGGTGCTATGACTCTGCAGCGAAGGAGGAGGCGTGAATATCCTGATCCCACTGCTCCAGGAGGGCCAAAGCGCCGTGGCCGACCTGATGTACGGTCCAGAACGCGGCTCCGATGGCGATCGCCTGGAGCTCGGTGACCTCCTGGCCAATGACGCTTTTCCCGTCCCGGCGCGTATCCGTGACCAGCGAGAGAGTCGATCACCCGACATCCAGCGCGCGCTGTCGCTGGGCTATGTCCCGATCCTGGATACGTCGTCGTGGGACTACGCCGTCGAGGAGACGCGGACACGCCCGCCCGTGCACGCCCACCGGTGGGTCACGTTCGTCGCCGTGTCCCCGGTTCGCGGGGTGTCCGCCCCCGACGACGACTCTCCGCGCGAGGAGCTCACCGCCTTCGTGGACCTGCCCGGAGGAACGACTACGATGAGCATCCCGCTCGCCGGGCCGCCTGTGGTCGAGATGCTCGAGGCCCGACACTGCGCGCTGCCGAGCCGCGGCCTGTGCGCGCCGGGTTGCGGTAGTTGCGCGATCCGCGAAGTGCTAGGGCCGAGGAGCGGGCTCGTCTGCATGTGCGACCACGACGGGCAGGCCGGGTAAATGTCGAGCGCGACGGACTGGATCAGTGCCATCTCGACTGCGGCGCTCGGTGTGGCCGGGTTGTTCCTCACCGGCTGGCAGTGGGTTGCCAGCGGGTTCCGGCCACGGCTCGTGTCGCGGATCGACGCGAACCGGGAGGCCATCGAGATCAAGATCCGCAACCGGGGCAGGGCGTCCGGCATCGTGGAACGGGTCGCGGTTGTGGCCCCGCTCGGCGACGACCTCGAGGTCCAAGAGGCCACCTTCAACGGCTTCCCCGTCGGACGCTTTGCGCCGTTCATCGTGCCCGGTGCCGCGGCGGTGCGGCTGATCATCGAGGCTCCGGACTCCGGAAGCTTTCGGCCGAACATCAGCTTGATTATCGACGTCGGAGAGGCGCAGGCCCGGCACGTGGTTCCGCGGCATGATTCGCGGGTGAGCCTGTTCGGGCTGCGCTCGGTCATGCCGCCGCGGTAGGGAGCAGGGTGCAGTCGTGGGGTTCTCGCTGATGTACCGCAAGACGCCGCCGTTGGTGTCAGGCCCCAGACAGGTTGCTATACGCCGCGATGCGGAGGGCGATGTCTTTCTACATGGAGCAGGACATGGTCGTGTTCTACGACGCGGCGGGTGCGCGCGGCTGTCCGATCGGTATGGCGAACCTGACCGGCCTGCTTTACATCTGCCAGGACGACCTCTACATCTGCCGAGACGACACGGGTTGGATCGGCTTCGAGCCGGAGGGATTTTCGGCGAAGACGAGAAGTCGAGCCTGTTCACGTTGGCTGGCGTCGAGGTCTTCTTCACTGAGCGAGGGTTCGCTGTCTTCTATGACGACCTGGTACGGGCGGGCGCGCAGATGCCGGCGGTCCGATGCTCCGAGGTGGACTCTGTCCGGCGAGTCCCTGCGGTGATGTGAGGGGCTCTTCATCGCCTCGGCGGGTTCCGCTACATCGACGGCTCGCCAGGGCGCTGCATGCTCCTCGACCGCTCAGAAGAAAGTCAGGCATTGTCTGTTCCGGTCCTGACTCCAGATCCCTTGCCCGGCCCCGGCTGGCCGCGCTGAACAGCGTCCGGCCGCACACCTTCACCGTACACTCGTGCACCACGCGGCGATTTAAGAGTGATCTTCGCACGTCCACGGGGCGCCGGCTGGGATCAGCTGCGGCCGGCAAGTGGTGCCACAGCCGCATCGGGCACTAGTTGTGATGTCCAGGGTCGTTGGTTAGTCAGTTGATGGGTGGGTGGCCCAGCCGTCTGCCAGGGTGCGGTGGAAGGTAGGCGGGTGCCGTTGTTTGGGTGGTACTTGTCGGTGTAGCCGGTGCGGCTCCTGGCGGTGGCCTGGGCGTTGCGTTTGCCTTGATGCTGGCCCAGGTAGCGCCAGCCGCCGCTGTCGTGGATGTTGCCGAACTTGGTCACGTCGACATGGATGAGGGAGCCGGGGTGGTCGTGTTCGTAGCGGCGTGGCGGTTCGGCGGTGAACCCGTCAATCGGTTGATGCGGCAGCGGACCAGTACGGCGTGCACGGTCGAGGCCGGTACGCCGAGGCGACCGGCGATCTGTACCTGGCCGAGCCGCAGTCACCACCTCAGCCGCACGATCCGGCGTACCCCATGCGGTGGTGTCGTGCTCGGGCTGTGGTGCGGCCTCGAGTTGCGATCGACCATCCCGGCCGGGCCTTCGGCCGGCACTGCTCGGCCCATTTGCGGCCGTGCGCGGCGCGACCATGAACATCTTCGTCGCGGTAGCACAGCTCCAGCCCTGCTCGACGATCAGGCGCGCCAGCCGTAACCGCGTCCGTGGAGTCAGCGTCGCGTTGACTGGGACACGAAGGCCTCCTGGTGTGAAGCGGTTCCGTAGACAGCTCCACTTCACAAACCGGAGGCCTTCAGCTGTCAGACCGACTCACCGCCATCGGTCGGGACAACCTCTCTCGACATCACATCTAGTCCGAGATCTCTGGAGACATCAGTCCGGTGTGTCTTGAGACATCGGACTGGGACATTCTGAACCAGAAGACTGTCTGCGGCCTCGTGACCAGCGCAGGTTCCTATCCACCGATCCGCTGGGCTGAAGCATATGCACACCGAACTGGAACGGACCGTTAAGTCCGCAAGGCGGCGACCAGGTTTCTGCGTGCGGTAGAGCGACCCGCGACGGCCGTGATCTGCACGGCCATGGCCCCACTCGTGCTTAAATCAGCAGATGGCAGCAGCAGGCGCGCCCCGAGTGATGGTCCTCGGCGGTGGAATGGCGGGGATTGCGGCGGCTTGGCGGCTCTCCGAAGCTGGCTGGCGAGAGCGCTTCTCCTCCATCACCGTGGTCGAGCGTAGCTTCCGGCTCGGCGGTAAAGGAGCTTCCAGCCGCGGTCCACATGGTCGCATCGAGGAACACGGCCTGCACGTCTGGCTCGGCCACTACGACAACGCCTTTCGGTTGATACGCGACTGCTATGCAGAGCTGGATCGCGCTCGGACCGATCCGTCCTGTCCGATCCGTACGTGGCGAGACGCTTTCATCCCCGCTAACGACCTGGGACTCTTCGACATCGATTCCTCCGGCTGGTTGCCTTGGATAGCGAGGTTCTCGGGTAACACACTTCTGCCAGGCGACGCCGGGAGCGACGCTGGCGGTCTCTTTGGTCCAGACCTTCTAGTCCGCAGCGCTCTGCTGATCCGCGACTTCTATGCATCGCTGCGATTCGATGCGGCCCAAAGGGGAACGGTGACGTTGGCCGCCTCACCACACCCGCCCCGCACCCCTCGCTCTTCGCCCGCCGTTCGGGCGCTCGCCTCGACACTCCTTGCCGCGAGCAACCAGCTTCTTCAATTGGCGAGCCATGGAGCCCAGCGGCTCGCTGGTCCGGCCGGGGCAGCCGCAGTCGACGCGACCCTGGCGCCGCTGCTCGCCCGCCTCGCACCCCTCATCAGGGTCGACCCGAACGCGCGTCGGCTGCATGAACTTGTCGATCTGGTCCGTGCAGTGTTGGGCGGCATGATCGCCGATCAGCTCTACGACGATCGCCAGGCGTACGACGCGATCAATCACCTGGAGTTCAAGGACTGGCTGATCCGACATCGGGTGCAACCGACTACGCTGCAATCGGCAATCGTACGAGGTCAATACGACCTGGTTTTCTCGCTGGAAGACGGTGATCCGGCACGCCCAAGGTTTGCGGCGGGCTGGGGACTGTTCCTGTCGGCCAAGCTATGGTTGGACTACAAGGGTTCCATCTTCTGGAGGACGCGGGCCGGAATGGGCGACGTGGTCTTCGCGCCGCTGTACCAATCGCTGGTCGCCCGAGGTGTTCAGTTTCGCTTCATGACCCCCGTGGTCGAGTTGGTGCCGTCCCGGGACGGATCGTCCATCAACTCGATCACTGTCGGACGGACCATCCCCCTCGCACCCGGCGTGCAGCAGTACAACCCCCTGACGACGGTCAAGGGACTTCCGTGCTTTCCCAGTGAGCCGGACTGGCGTCAGTTGCGGGTGCTCCAGCCCGGCGCAGCGCGCCACAGTTCGTCGCCGCCCAGTCTAGGGGCTATGGCCGAAGTCGAGGAACTCTGCTATGGACGAGATTTCGAGTTGTTGGTGCTCGCCATGCCCCCGGCTGCGGCGCGTCGCGCCTGCACCCGACTGATGGATCAGCGTTCGGACTGGCGCGCGATGGTAGACAATATTGGCTCCGTCTCAACCCACGCCTTCCAACTGTGGCTGAAACCCGCAGAGGCTGCGCTCGGCTGGGCCCATCCCGGCACGACCATGAGCGCGTTCGCGAAGCCGTTCGATACTTGGGCTTCCGTCTCCCACGTTGCCGAGTTTGAAGAGTGGACCGAGACCGAGCCGCCCCGAACGGTAGCCTACTTCTGCAGCACGCTCCCACCTGAAGCGGGTACGGGGCGTGATGCGGGTGACTACACGCACGACCAGGCCATCGGTTTTCTTCGGCGCCACAGCTCTGCCTTCTGGCCGCATGCGACCGATCCCGATACCGGTGACTTCCGCTGGGACCTCCTGTGCGGGCAAAGTGACGCGCTGGGCCAGGAGCGATTCGATACCCAGTACTGGACGGCGAACACCGACCCATCCGACCAATATGTCCAATCCCTTCCGGGGACCGATCGCTTCCGGATGCGGCCGGACAGCAGCGGTTATCGGAACCTCGTGCTCGCGGGCGACTGGACGGACTGCGGCATCAACGCTGGCTGTATCGAGGCTGCCGTCGTTAGCGGCCTTCAGGCCGGCAACGCACTGCTCGGCCGTTCCCGGTGGGAGCGCGTAAGCGGATCGTTGCTTCGCTAGACGGTATGACGTGACGCCGTCGTGGTGGCGGGGTTGCGGGCCGGGGCCTCACTCACAAGATTCGTGGGTTACCGAGTAGGGGCTGCCTGCTCGGTCTATCCGACATTTGTGGGAGGCCCCGGTGTTTATCGAGCGTACGAGTGTGGGGCTGGATGTGCACGCCCGGTCGGTGGTCGCGGCGGCGATCGACGGTGTCACGGGCGAGTTGGTGCAGGCGAGACTGGCGCCGTCTCATGAGCACATCCGATCCTGGTTGGGTGATCTGCCGGGGCCGGTGGCGGTGGCCTATGAGGCCGGCCCGACCGGGTTCGGGCTGGCAAGGTCACTGACCGCGGCCGGGATCCGCTGCGAGGTGGTCGCGCCGAGCAAGCTGCAGCGACCCAGCGGTGATCGGGTCAAGACCGACGCCAAGGACGCGGTGCATCTGGCCCGGCTGTTGCGGCTGGACGAGTTCACGCCGGTGTCGGTCCCGACCGTGGAACAAGAGACCGCCCGGGACCTGGTCCGGGCCCGCGAGGACGCCCGCGCGGATCTGATGCGCGCGAGGCATCGGCTGTCGAAGCTCTTGCTGCGCCAAGGCATCGTCTACTCCGGCGGGCAGGCATGGACCGGCGCGCACGATGCGTGGCTGCGAGGTCAGCGGTTCGACTCGGTGGCGCTGCAGTTGACGTTCGAGTCCGACTACGACGCCGTACTGGCCGTCCAGGCCCGCCGCGACCGCCTCGATACCGCGATCGAGGCGATGGCCGCCGACAGCCAGTTCACACCCTTGGTACGGCGGCTTGGCTGTCTGCGCGGGGTCGGTGCCCTGACCGGGCTGGCGCTGGCGGTCGAGATCGGCGACTGGCACCGGCAACACCATCGGATCGTTCGTCGGCCTGGTCCCCTCGGAGTCCTCCTCGGGGGCGTCCCGGGTCCAAGGATCGATCACCAAGACCGGCAACACCCACGTCCGCAGACTCCTCATCGAAGCGGCCTGGCACCACCGCGCCCGCTACGTGACCGGCAAGACCATCCGCGACCGATGGGAGTTGGCCTCGCCGGCCGCCCCTGCCCGCGGCGATGCCGGCAACCGGCGACTGCATGATCGCTGGGACGCTTTCCGGGCCCGTCGCAAGCGCCACGTGGTCGCCAACGTCGCCATCGCCCGCGAGCTGGCCGGCTGGTGCTGGTCCCTGGCCGTGCTCGAGGACTAGATCCCACAAGCCGGCTTCGTCGACCACCGAAGTGGAAGCAGCGCGTGGAGCGACCCGCGATACAGCTATGAGCAACCCGGCCACCGCGCCGGGCGACGCTCGATCCTAGACACGCGAACCCGCTCCTGCCGAACACCCCGTCCTGCGGTAACCAACCCGCGCAAATCAGTCTGACCGCGCGTCGCCAACGACACGCTCACCACCCACCAGCCGAGGCGCCCGCCCCGAGACAAACCAGGACGGGCGCCTCACCCTGCCCATTGACAAGAAACCGCTACATATCAGCTGTACTGACCAGGCACGTTGGTTGAGAAAGTGTGACGACACGCGGTGAGTGTTGTTGAAGGGTGAAGACCTCCCGGCGTGGAGTGGAGCTGTCTAGGAACCAGTTCCAACACTCAGGAGGTCTTCGTGTCCCACGCTAACGCTGCCTTGACTCCTCGCGCGCGTTTACGGCTGGCGCGTCTGGTGGTGGACGACGGCTGGCCGATCGCGCGGGCCGCGGAGTTGTTCCAGGTGTCGTGGCCGACCGCGAAACGCTGGGCCGGCAGGTACCGTCACCTCGGCCCGGCCGGCATGGGTGACCGCTCGTCTCGGCCCCACCACCAACCCAACCGCACCCCGCCACACCTGGTCCGCCGGATCGTCAGCCTGCGCCGCCGTCACCGGCTCGGGCCGGTCCAACTCGCCGATCGACTCGGCCTGGCGTCCTCGACCGTGCACGCCGTCCTGACCCAGTGCCGGCTGCACCGGCTGTCCCACCTCGACCGGTACTCCGGCGAGCCGATCCGCCGCTACGAACACCCATACCCCGGCGCCCTGCTCCACGTCGATGTGAAGAAACTCGGCAACATCCCCGACGGCGGCGGCTGGCGCTACCTCGGCCGCGCCCAGGGCAACAAGAACCGGGTCGCCACCGGTGGCAAGCCCCGCAACGCCCACTACAACAACAAGATCGGCACCGCGTTCGTCCACACCGTCCTCGACGACCACTCCCGCGTCGCCTACGCAGAAATCCACGACGACGAAACCGCCACCACCGCGACCGCCGTACTGCGTAACGCCGTCGCCTGGTTCGCCGCCCGCGGCGTCACCACCGAGCGGGTCTTGTCCGACAACGGCTCGGCCTACCGCTCCCACCTATGGCGCGACACCTGCCTAGCCCTCGGCATCACACCCAAGAAGACCCGCCCATACCGGCCCCAGACCAACGGCAAAATCGAGAGATTCCACCGCACCCTCGCCGACGGCTGGGCCTTCAAACAGCTCTACCCCACCGAACAAACCCGCCGCGACGCACTACCCGCCTGGCTCCACCACTACAACCACCACCGACCCCACACCGCAATCGGCCAACTCCCACCCATCACCCGCCTAACCAACCTGCCTGGTCAGTACAGCTGATATGTAGCGGTTTCTTGTCAATGGGCAGGGTGAGGCGCCCGTCCTGGTTTGTCTCGGGGCGGGCGCCTCGGCTGGTGGGTGGTGAGCGTGTCGTTGGCGACGCGCGGTCAGACTGATTTGCGCGGGTTGGTTACCGCAGGACGGGGTGTTCGGCAGGAGCGGGTTCGCGTGTCTAGGATCGAGCGTCGCCCGGCGCGGTGGCCGGGTTGCTCATAGCTGTATCGCGGGTCGCTCCACGCGCTGCTTCCACTTCGGTGGTCGACGAAGCCGGCTTGTGGGATCTAGTCCTCGAGCACGGCCAGGGACCAGCACCAGCCGGCCAGCTCGCGGGCGATGGCGACGTTGGCGACCACGTGGCGCTTGCGACGGGCCCGGAAAGCGTCCCAGCGATCATGCAGTCGCCGGTTGCCGGCATCGCCGCGGGCAGGGGCGGCCGGCGAGGCCAACTCCCATCGGTCGCGGATGGTCTTGCCGGTCACGTAGCGGGCGCGGTGGTGCCAGGCCGCTTCGATGAGGAGTCTGCGGACGTGGGTGTTGCCGGTCTTGGTGATCGATCCTTGGACCCGGGACGCCCCCGAGGAGGACTCCGAGGGGACCAGGCCGACGAACGATCCGATGGTGTTGCCGGTGCCAGTCGCCGATCTCGACCGCCAGCGCCAGCCCGGTCAGGGCACCGACCCCGCGCAGACAGCCAAGCCGCCGTACCAAGGGTGTGAACTGGCTGTCGGCGGCCATCGCCTCGATCGCGGTATCGAGGCGGTCGCGGCGGGCCTGGACGGCCAGTACGGCGTCGTAGTCGGACTCGAACGTCAACTGCAGCGCCACCGAGTCGAACCGCTGACCTCGCAGCCACGCATCGTGCGCGCCGGTCCATGCCTGCCCGCCGGAGTAGACGATGCCTTGGCGCAGCAAGAGCTTCGACAGCCGATGCCTCGCGCGCATCAGATCCGCGCGGGCGTCCTCGCGGGCCCGGACCAGGTCCCGGGCGGTCTCTTGTTCCACGGTCGGGACCGACACCGGCGTGAACTCGTCCAGCCGCAACAGCCGGGCCAGATGCACCGCGTCCTTGGCGTCGGTCTTGACCCGATCACCGCTGGGTCGCTGCAGCTTGCTCGGCGCGACCACCTCGCAGCGGATCCCGGCCGCGGTCAGTGACCTTGCCAGCCCGAACCCGGTCGGGCCGGCCTCATAGGCCACCGCCACCGGCCCCGGCAGATCACCCAACCAGGATCGGATGTGCTCATGAGACGGCGCCAGTCTCGCCTGCACCAACTCGCCCGTGACACCGTCGATCGCCGCCGCGACCACCGACCGGGCGTGCACATCCAGCCCCACACTCGTACGCTCGATAAACACCGGGGCCTCCCACAAATGTCGGATAGACCGAGCAGGCAGCCCCTACTCGGTAACCCACGAATCTTGTGAGTGAGGCCCCGGCCCGCAACCCCGCCACCACGACGGCGTCACGTCATACCGTCTAGCTCACGTAGCGTGATCGTCCCTGGGCGCGTTGCCGGGATCGCCCAACCCTTGACGCACCTGGGGAGGGGGCTAACATCAGCTAACGAGACGAGTTCGCACCGGGGGGCGCCATGTCGCTTCAAGGGCCGAAGGAGCGGATGCTGGAAAGCGACGCCTTCCGTCGGGCTGCGATGAGCGTCTATCACTATTCGGTCGGCCGGCAGATGCGGCTGCAAGGCGCGGCGGCGGTGCTCCTCCCACCAGAGATGCGGCCGCTTCCTCTGGGCGAGGCACTACGACAGCTGCAGGAGCTGGACCCACACTCTGGGTTGCGCGACGCGGTATGGCGGCTGGTTCACGCTGCGCCGCTGGGACGCCTGGGCAACGAGAAGTATGAGTACGTCTATCCACCGGAACTGCGAGCTCTGAAAGATCTCGACGAAGGGCTCCGTAATTTTCATCGACTTCGGCTCGAATATCGTGCCGGCGCACCACTCTTTGCCGCTGCGCTCATAGCTCTGGGCAAGGACAACAGGGACGAGGCCAGAGATCTCAGCGATATGCTCGACGACAGTCGCGTTTCTGCGGCAACCAAGCGCATCTTCGGTATAGACGCGCCAACACTTCTTTCGAACATGACGGACGGCGACCGCAAGAATTACGCACATAAGGAGTTGGTCCGCCTGGAGACGGAAGTCGGTCTCAACTTGTACGAGTTTGTGGAGGACTTCGTCGACGCGGCGGCCTTCATTGACTCGGGAATGTTTCCGGGGCCACCCAATGACGGGCGAGGTATCACGGTGTACCCGGCTTCTTCGGTCATACGGCAGGATGCAGACTCGCTAACGACCACCGCGATCGTGACCACTGTGGCGCGCGGCGATTTCCGGACCTTGGCCAGGTCGGTCGATCCTCAGTGCTGGCCGCTTGCGAGCTCCGTGATCCGCATGGCCAGGTACGTAGACGGTCGCTTCAGCCTAAACCCGTTGCCGGAAGGCAAGCGGCCAGAACCCGGGTACGGCTGGTGTCAGTGTGGTCGGCATGAGGCTGGCGATGATCAGCTCCTCCTGGAGGAGCGGGCACACATCACGTGGGGCGATACCGTCACTCAGAGGGGATCATTCCACAACGTACTGGGGACCGTCTTCGAGGTAGATCCTCCCCGCTTATCAAGGGGAAAACAGTCAACGGGAATAGACCTGAGATATTGGCTTGTGCGAAGCATCAGCAGCCAGCTGTTGTGGGATGATCGGCTGGGCGGGATTGTCCTGAACGAGGGCTACATCAAGGTTCGCCCTCTCATGGCGGCCGACTACTGGCGCGTTACGATTAAGAAGGTGTTGAGATTTAGTGACCGCACGCCTAATGCGAACAGTTACGGATGGATGGACAGCGGCCAGGCTGCCAACTACTTAGCCCCGGCAGCGCTCACCTGGTGGCTCGAGAGTGAGATGTATAGCGCCGAGACCAAGATATACAGCGATAAGGACGAGGTGCTGACGAAGGTGCGTGAGAACTACGAGAAGGCGCAAAGGAACAACGCGGAGAATTTGTGAGAACAATGGACGAACGGCACGGACACGACGAGCGGCCTGAATGGACGCGAGCGGAGCGGTCAGCAGCGTGGGATCGGATTGGCTGGCTGCTCGAGGACATGGGAGCGGTCGGTCAGACCATTGGCAAGCGGAGCCTCAACACGTGGGCTTCGGCATCGCAGCGATTAAAGCAGGACAAGTATGCCGCCGATGAGATGAGTGCAGACCTGCTATCCGCCTTCGTCACGGCGTTGGAGAACGCTAGCGATGCCTGGTCGCTCGTCGCTGGTATACCGGAGCGCCTGAACGTCGCAGTGGGCATACCGACTGCTTTCGCCCTACTCACTCGGGCAGCGACCGGTGATACCTTCGGACTTGCTCCTCCCGTGACCATTCGCGGCCCTGCTCGCTCTGGCGACGACCTGCCTGAGCAGGCTGAGATCGCCCTTCGTGGACCGAGTAAGGATGCAGCAGACCAGCTGCTTTCGGTGCTCGTGGTCCGCCGGGATGGTGCCTCTTACGTCCTGGAGAGTTCGGACGCACCAACCGACCTCACGGTGGGCCTCTACCAGGGTTTGATCTATTTCGTCCACCTGGATAGGCCCTTGGCACATCTTGATGTGGTCGTCGTGGATCACAAGCCGTCCAAGTGAGAAGGCCCCTCCGTGCGTAGTCGATCTTTGCCTCGAAGGCATGCGCGGTGCAAGCCTTACAGCAATTCCGGCGGCCGACGCATCCGTACGACTTGGCCGAGAACATGACGGCGGCAGCGGCACAGGGGGACGACCTGTCGGACGCTCAACGCCAGATGATCGGCGCGGCTACGGCAGTCTTCGAGGAGCTGCTTGCTGGGACCAAGGGAGCTGCCCTGCTGCAACCTGACGGGGCTCGGGAGGGCCCGACCCCTGACAACCCGCGTCACGACGGGGTTCGCTTTGCGCAGATGCGTGCGGTTATCGCACGTACCTTCGACGTATACTCCACACTATTCTTGCAGAGCGTCGATCTTCTTGAGGACTTGCTTCAGGAGGGCCTCAGCACTGCTCTGCCAGAGGCGTCCTCGGTGGCGGCTTCTTCGCTGGTCCTCGCTGGGTCTCGTGGTGATCGCCCTGCCGCCCGACTGTGGATATGCAATTCAACCAACCTCCCCGCCACCAACGTGGTGGTTTGGATGACGGACCTCACCGCCCACCACGGCGCGATAATCAGGGCCAGGAATGGCGCGGTGGCGCCGGACGCGCTGACAGTTCCGGCTGGTGGAATCGAGCCGGCGGGATTGACCGTCGCTATCCCAGACGATGCAGCCGCCGGCGTCTACCACGGCCACGTGCTGGCGGTCGGCCTGCCGGACGCCAGCCTTCCGCTTCGCCTCGTCGTCACGTGATGAAGGCAGACCTCGCCGCGGTCGAAGAGAGTCTGTCCAGGTATGCGAGCCTGGCCTCTACCGCCATGAGTGAGTATCTGGCTGGCGGGGAGCCGGCTGAATACCTGTACGACCTAATACGCGACTACCCAAGCAGAAGAGGCAAAGGGATCCGGCCGGCGCTTGCCCTGGCCACCTGTCAGGCCTACGGTGGTTCATTGCGTGAGGCGATCGGGCCGGCGATCGCGCTCGAGCTGCTGCACAACGCTTTCCTCATCCACGATGATATCGAAGATGAGAGCCTCAGCCGGCGGGGAGCGGCGGCGCTGCACGAACTGCACGGTGTCGGTCTCGCCATTAATGCGGGGGACGCCCTGGCATCGCTTGCATTTCGCCCATTACGCGGCCCCGCGCTGAGTGATCGACTTGCCGCACGGATGCTCGACGAGTTTTCCTCGACCGTCCAGTTGACTACTGAAGGTCAAGCGATGGACCTGGGCTGGCAGCGGAACAACGTGGTGGACCTCGGTCCGGCTGAATACCTCGCCATGGCTGCCAGAAAGACATGCTGGTACACAGCGGTACTCCCGCTGCGCATAGGCGCCATTATCGGCTCGCAAGGCACCGCGTCGTTGTCCGCGCTAAGCAGGTTCGGATTCTTTCTCGGAGCTGCCTTTCAGATCCGGGATGATATCCTGAACATTTCCGGCTTTGAGCACCGCCGAAAAGAGCATTTCGAGGACATCAGGGAGGGAAAGCGGACCTTGATGCTTCTGCATGTCCTGAGGGAGGCGAACGATATCGAGCGAGCCTGGCTAACAGTCTTCCTCGAGAAGCCTGAAAGACAGCGGAGTCGCGCTGACGTGAAACGTGTCCTCGAGTTGATGAAGACCTGCGGTTCGCTCGACTTCGCGGACGGTTACGCCGCTTCGATGGCAGCGGCTGCGGATCATTTGTTCGACGAGGCATTCAACGAGGTGCCTGACTCCGCCCACAAGGACTTCCTTCGCGGACTTGCTTCCTATTTCATCGCCCGGCGTGTCTGAAATGCCTTGCCGTGGTCGACCGTCGTGCGCGACCATGGAATATGCAGGTCCGCATCTGTCCTGACCGATACAGATCGTAGCGACGAAGGGGCAGGCCGCAGGAGGGGGAACACGCATGTCCACAACCGAGCGGAATCTGGCCGTCCCGAACTTCGCTGACGACTCCGCGCGCCGGCAGGTGAACGTGCTCTTCTGTGATCTTGTTGGTTCCACCGAACTGTCCGAGCGACTCGATCCCGAAGAGTTTGCGGATGTTCTGGATCGTTACAGACGATGTGTCGCCACCGTCGTCCAAGATCATGAGGGTCGCCTGCACCACACGCTGGGGGACGGCGTCATGGCGAGTTGGGGGCATCCGCGTGCGCGGGAGGACGACGCCGTGCGCGCCGTCCTCGCCGGTCTCTCCATCACGTCCGCTGTGGCAGCCGTCGGTGATTTGCCCGGCAGGGCGCCACCGTTACGCGTGCGGGTCGGCATCCACACCGGGATAGCCGTGATCGCCGACACCATCCTCGGCCCTCATGAGGAGTTCGCCAACATAATGGGCGAGACGCCAAATTTGGCTGCTCGGCTCCAGACGGTTGCCGAGCCCGGACTTGTCGTAATCAGCGAATCGACGTTCGACTTGGTGCGCGAGCGGTTCGACGTGACTGATCTCGGCCCGCGCCAATTACGCGGGGTCTCTCGCCTCGTACGGGTGTTCACCGTCAGGCGCCCGGCAGAGCGGTTGTCGGCGCCGGCTCGGCTCGGTCGCGAACGGCCGGTTGTAGGACGCACCGCCGAGATGTTCGCCCTCGAAACCGCGTGGCAAAACGTGAAGAATGGCAGTGGAGAGGTCATCAATCTCGTTGGCGACGCGGGTATGGGAAAGTCACGGCTGGTTCAGCACCTGTGTGAGTCGGTGAGGTCAGCGGGCGGGACGGGAGTCGTGGTCCGTTGCTCTCCATTGTGGACCGACACGGCCTTCGAGGCCATGCGGCAGTTTCTCATGCATGCCGCAGGAATCGCCACCGGCGACTCCCCGGAGACGACTCGCGGACTGCTGCAGCGTCTTTGCCACGACCGAGGCCTCCGTGAGGAGGGGACCATCGCGGTCCTCGCAAACCTGCTCGAGTTCGTGCCAGTCGGAGGCATCGGCACTGTCAGCAGCGCGCCGGAGCAGCGGAGGGAGCAGACCTTTACGTCGCTGGTCGCGCTACTCGACAGCTTTGCAGCCGACGGTCCAGCAGTCATCGCTTTCGATGATCTGCACTGGGCGGACCCGTCGACCGCGGAGCTGGTCCAGCGCCTAGTCAGCCGAGATCCAAAGTCGGGCATGCTATTCGTTCTGGCGAACCGTCCGTCGGCCGAACCGGTCGTCAGCGGTGCTCCCACGATCCGCCTTGGCCCGCTCGCGCCTGGGGAGGTCCAGTCGTTGATCCGTTCGGTTGTACCCGAGCTGCCCCCCGCCGTACACGCGGCGGTGGTTTCGAAATCCGACGGAGTCCCGCTTTTTGTCACAGAGGTGGCGCGGGCCCTCGCCAGAGCGACGTCTGGCACGCCGCCGGAAATCCCACCCCGCCTTCACGATCTCCTTGTAGCGCGGCTCGACCAACAGCTCGAGCAGCGTTCGCTTGCACAGTTGTTGGCGACAATCGGCATGTTCGCGGAGAGGACGGTCGTGGAAGGGGTGACCGGCTTGCCGCAGGACGAGGTGCGCCGCCAACTGGGGACGTTGGTGGAGGCGGGGATCCTCGTGGAGGAAGGGGCAGCCCATAACCCCCTCTATCGGTTCAGCCACGTGTTACTCCGCGAGGCCGCCTACTCGACACTGCTCAGGGCGCGACGACGAGCCATCCACCGCTCGGTAGCTGAGTACCTGCGCAGCGAGCACGAGACGGAGACGATTCCGGCCGAGGTAATCGCATACCACCTTGAGCAGGCGGCCGACGTGACAGCGAGCTTGGTGTGGTGGCGGCGCGCTGCATTGGCTGCTGCCGGCCTGGCAGCTCATCGCGAGGCAGTTCGACATCTTCGCCATATTCTCGACCTGCTGCCGGCGGCTGGGCCTACTGCGGCGGTTGACGAAGTGGAGGTGCTGGTGCTCCTCGGCGGGAGTTTGGTGGCTCTAGAGGGCTATACCTCTCCCGAAGCGAACCGCATCAATGAACGCGCCAGAACGCTGTTCGTGACATCGGAGCAAGCCACCTCCGGATCCGGGACCTATTACCAGCTGTGGGCGTTCCATCATGTGCGGGCCGAGTTCGCTGCGTCAGCAGCGCTGTCGCAGCAGCTTTACGAACGGCGCGGGGATGCTGCGGCGGCCACCATGATGGGCTATGACCTGTTCGAACAGGGGAACCTCGGCGACGCCATCGCCTCACTGGAACGCGCGCGACGGCTCGCGGCCGAGTCCGCTTCGCCGGTCAACCCTGATGACTCATCATCGGTGCTGATAGGCGCGGTGCCCATCGACATACCAGCCGCGGCAGCCATACTGCTGGGCGTTGTCCAGTGGATCACCGGTCTCCGAGACACGGGACGGGCAACCATACAGGAGGCCCTTGGAGAGGCCCAGACTCTCGGTCCACCCAACGGCCCGTTCACCCGGACGTACACCAACTGCTACGCCGCTTGGTGGTCGTTGCTTTCGGATGATCCGCTCACCGCCGCCGCCTATGCCGGCAAGGCCATCGATGAGGCGGCTGTTCATGGCTACAACGGTTGGCTGGCCGCTGCGAGTATGCACGCCGCAGGCGCGGCGACGACGCTCGGCGACCCCGCTTCTGCTGCTCAAACCCTCGAGTATCTTCTGAAGGCGTGGCGTGACAGTGGCGCGGAGGCGTTCAGGCCTGTTTTCCTGCGATGGCTGGGGAGGGCCTATTCTGCGAGCGGCGATCTTTCGAGCGGGTTGCGCGCCATCGATGAGGGAATTCAGCACATCGCCGCTTTCGGTGGCCGCGCTCACCTGCCGGAACTGCACAGAGATCGCGGGCTGTTGCTCTCGAGACGCGGAGACAGAGATGCCGCGGCCGCCGAATTCAGGCGCGCGGCCGAGACGGCCACGATGCAAGGCGCATGGAGCTTCATGCTCCGCGCCGTTACCAACCTGATTGAGATTCGTCCATCGGACCTGAGCTTGCACCAGTCCCTGTGGGTAGTGCTCGATCACATATCGGCTCCAGATACGGAACCGGACCTGCTGCGAGCACGTGCAGCCATCGCGTCAGCCGAGGGACGTCGGCGGACACTGGACTAGTCTAGCTCGGGAGGTGCAGGGGGAAGGCCTGCAAGCGTGTCGTAGACCACCGGGTTCGCCGGGCCGTGCGGCTTCGAGCGCCTCGAGCTTTCCCGCCATCCGCGGTTCGCCGTCGGTGCGGTGGATGATAGGTCGCAGTATTCGTGCGTCGGTACTCACGGGGCTGTTATTTCGCCGCTGGAAACATCGACGCCCGGCGAGCCGGATGACCTCCGACCCGCCGCTGGCCATCGCATAGGCGCCTACGCGAGCGGCATCGTGCTCGACATCGCCGCTTGGCTCGGTTTCCACAGGAGAGTATGTCGGCCGCGTGGACTACATGCGTTCCGAGTTGATGGCCACGCCAACCTCGGCGGAGGACTCGTCGATGGTCTGGGGCCGGATCAGCCCAGCACGCCTCCGTCCTTACCCCGACCGCCTGCTTTGGCGGGGCCAGGTGTTTGGGACCGCCGCGTGTCGGCATTTCGGGATCCCTTGGTCCACGCCGACGTGGGGTATACGTCAGGTCACGGCCGTTCGATCCGCGTACGGACGCGTCGGCCGACCGTTCCAGTCCGGGCACGGTCATACGGTCGACAGGGTCGTCGGCAGCGGACCTGGTCGACGCTGCGACCCACGGCAGCGCGCCGACCGGCGCCGATTGTTCGCAGCGGAACGCTCTTGTGTGAAGCAAGTTGACAGACGTATCACGATGGCGATCGCATGCTGGTCGGCGCGGTGTTGCGCCGACGCCATACAGGACTCATCATCGCTCCTCGTTCGGTGTGCTTCACTGAAACATGGAATGGCCCTTGCTCGCGGCACTGAGCGCCTCCGAAAGACAGGAGCTCCTGGCGGCTGCGTGGGCACGCAATTTTCGTCGGAACGAAGTGGTCTGTCGCGCGGGTGACCCGGCTGACTCGCTCCACCTGGTCGAGTCCGGCCATCTTGCGGTCCGGGGCAGCCTTGCCTCCGGCGCCACTGCGACGATAAACATCCTTTCTGCAGGTGACTACTTCGGAGAGCTTGCCCTGCTCCGCGACGACAGGCGACGTACGGCGACGGTGGTGGCAATCGAGCCGAGTCGCACCCTGTCCATCGCCGCGACGACCTTCACTCGGCTGCGCGCCAATAACCCTTTGGTGGAACGAGCCCTCTCCATCCTCCTCGCCGACCGAGTCGACCAACTGAGCAGGCGGCTGCTGGAGATGATGTACCTCAGCCTCGACCGCCGCATATACAGACGTCTCATCGAGCTCGCGATCTCGTATGGAGCCGTTGACAACCGAGCCAGCATCCCGCTGAGCCAGGCAAGCCTCGCCGATCTGGTCGGGGCGACGAGACCTTCGGTCAACCAGGTGCTGCGCCGTCTCGCACGCCAACGCCTCGTGTCTGTACACCGCGGTCGCATCGATCTGCTCGACATCGCCGCGCTGTCAGGCCGTTGCGGAGACTAGGCACGTTGCGGGCGGCTGGCGGGACCAAACGTCAGTTGTCGTCGTAGTCGTGCGAGGCGTGGTACTCATAACTCATGACGTCTCCTTTCTCGCGGAACGAGGACGTCGGGATGTGGACCGGCGCGGTTCGATAATGGACCTCACACTTCAGATCGAGACAACGCAACCCAGATACCTGCCCGCACCCAGAGCGCCCGCCTTCGTTATGTCGTGGGCACGTCTCTGGCTGTGTCGGCCAGCGAGCAGATCGCGAGCACGCCGCGCCTGACAATCTGTCCATGGAACTTCCACTCGCATCGGTGTCCGACCGAGAACGACGTGAACCATCTCGGTCCATGACCAGATCCACCGCGACCGGGCTCTCCGATTGGCCGGCGAACCGTCTCGCGGAGCCGCGCGGCCGGGTGCCCGCGGCGGTCGAACCCTGCAAGACTGCTGTTGTCGCCAGTCCACCGGAGTCCTGGCCCGGTCGGTGCTCGGACGAGGAAGCCTGCGCGACCTCCGAGCGGCCAGCTGACGCGGAGATGCCCCGGCATGATGTCTCCGGAGCCTCCGTCGTCGAACTCGTATCCAGAGCACGACAAGGACAGCACGACGCGTGGACCATGGTCTTCGAGCGCTACGAGACCCTGGTGCGCTCCATCACGCGCACGTATCGCTTGCCCGTCGCCGATATGGAAGACGTCAGCCAGACGGTGTGGCTGAAGCTCCTCGAGCACATCGACGAACTGCGGGCGCCGGCGGCACTTCCGGGCTGGATTGCCGCCACCACAGCGAAGGTTTGCAGAAGCGAGGTGAACCTGCGGAACCGCGCGATCACTGTGGACCCGCTCTCACCCACCGAGGCCGAGCACTCGAGGTGGCGGCTGCTGACCAGCGCTCCTGAAGATGCCGAGCCCGGCGATGACGTGCTGCGCAACGAGGTCCGCCGTGCCATCAAGGACGGCCTCGCTGAGCTGCCGCCGAAACAGCGACACTTCCTGCTGCTCCTCATGGCCGACCCTCCGGTGCCGTACGCCCAGATCGGTCGCTGGTTCGGTATGCCCATCGGCAGCATCGGCCCCACCCGGGCGCGCTGCCTGAACAAGCTTCGGCGCACTGCGGCAGTTCGCAGGCTGATCGATCCGGACGCGGTCGACGACGCCGGAATGGCGGCTTAGGACTATTCCCTCACAACGATGAGCAACCGAAGGAGATGACCACTGTGTCAACCGCAACTATTCGCGACTGGAGAGGCATCAAGCACCACCCGAGCCAGTACTCGACCGCCGAGCTGATCGGCGTGCTGACCTGCGCGCAGCACACGCACGAACAGGTGGCCCAGTTCATCGAGAAGGTTGAAGCCGAGCTCGCACTGCGCGGTGCAGGCCCAGAGCCTTCTGCAGCATGATCGGACTTTCAAGGCGACTTGGCCCGGGTTGGCCGAACCTCTTGTGTGAACTTCCACTACGCACTGATCGCAGACCCTCGAGATCAGAGGTGCGCCGTCGATGTCGATCCTGCTCCCGCCACAGATCCGACCTCCTGCCCCTGCCGCGGCGTCGAGGCGCCTGGAGAGGATTCCGCTCATTCGGCACCTCGCGCACTACGACCACCGCGTCCCCGGTTCGTTGCCTGTCGACAAACTGTCAGCGCCTCGCCACTGAGGCGATCCACGGAACGACGCGACTATCCGAATCCCGCACCGCACCGAACCACCGCAGAATCTGGATGAACGAAACGCCGACCGGATAGCTGCGACGGCAGTCGCTCACTAGCTTCAAGCGCAGGCAACACCACAAGAGGTGAGTTCCATGCGGCAGATCCAGATCCGTCGACGGCCGCTGAACAGGCGGAGGACAACCAAGGCCCTCGATCTTCGAACCCCATCAGGCCGGCAACTGCCGTACTGACCTCACCAGAATGCACGACGAATGAAGCTCAGACTGCACATCCACCACGAATACCTGGGCGGCTGGTGCGCCGACATCGACGACGACCACGACCGCCAACCAGACGACCCGTATTGGTGTGTCAACCGATGGCCGACCTTGCAAGATGCCCTCACGGCCGGCTGCCGGCAACTGGCCACCCTCACCGCGGCCCAGCAAAACACGCTCCCCCGCCTAAGCGGCCAGTTCGAGTCCGCTGCGTGACCTCAGACCCTGGCCAAACACCAGCGGCCCGAGCCAAGTTGCGTTCGATGTCGTGGAGTTGGTGAGCTGCTGCAGCCGGATCCATCGTGTGGCAAAGCCGGAAGTGATGCAGTGACCTCAAAGCCACCACACGCATGAATGGGATTGACCCGTTTCGAAGGACAGGGTGGGTTGACCCGTTTCGACGGACAGGGTCGATGTGAGGTGGTCAGGCTACCTGCTCGGCCGTGACCGTGATGGTGGATTCGTAGTGTGTGGGGCTGAGGTAGCCGAGGGTGGAGTGGCGTCGGCGGGTGTTGTACCAGCCCTCGATGTAGTCGAAGATCGCGCTAGTGGCGGCCTTGCGGGTGGGCCAGGTGCGGCGGTGGATGAGTTCGGTCTTCACGGTCGCGAAGAAGGACTCGGCGACCGCGTTGTCCCAGCACTGACCCTTGCGGCCGACCGACAATCGGACACTGAGATCCCTTGCCAGGTTGGCGAACTGGGCCGAGGTGTACTGACCGGATTCAATCGGAGTGGAACACCACATCGGCTGCTGGCCGGCGCCGATTCACCGCGTCGGTGAGCGCCTCGGCGACCAGGTCGGTGCGCAGATGATCGGCGGTCGCCCAGCCGACCACCCGCCGCGAGGCGAGATCGATCACGGTGGCCAGGTAGAGCCACCCTTCCCAGGTGTGGCTGTAGGTGATGTCGCCACACCAGCGGCGGTCCAACTGGCCGGGTCGGTCGGGGTCGATACCGAAGTCGCGGCCGATCAGATCCGGGCGGGTGCTCGCGCCCGGGTCAGGGATCGTCGCCTTCTTCCAGCGTCTCGGGATCCGGCCGTGGCGTTCGGCGGCTCGCATCAGCCGCACCACCCGCTTGCGGGAACACCGCTCGCCTTGAGCTCGGAGCTCACGGTGGACCCGCGGCGAGCCGTAGGTCAGGCGAGACTCGTCGTGGATCTCGACGGTCTTGCCGGTCAGGACGGCGTCGCGCTGCACACGGCGGGACGGTCGGCTGGCGCGGTCGGCGTAATCGGCGGAACGGGAGACCTGCAGCAACTCACATGCCCGCTTCACGCTGTGGTCGCCTCGCTTCTCCGCCTTGATGAACGGGTAACAGTTCACCGGGTCTCCTTGATGCTCCTATGTCAAGCGGTTCACTGGTCAGGCCGCGATGGCCACCCGCGGCGTGGTCTGGGTGTCGTGTTGCTGGTCGGTGCGCAGGGCGGTGAAGACGGTGTCGAACAGCCGGCGGCGCAGCAGCCGCAGGGCGGCGGTCTTGTCCTTGCCGCGGGTTTCCTGTTTGGCGAGGTAGGTGTGTCCGGGGCCGATGCCGCGGGCCTGGGTGACCGCGATCATGTGCAGGGCACAGTTCATCGCCCGGTTGCCGCCGTGGTTGAGCCGGACCTTGCCCTTGCTGGCGCCAGACCAGACCAGACCGGGACGGGCGCGGTGCCGGTGAAGCGGGCGAACGCGTCCTTGCCCCGGAACCGGTGCAAGCCTGCGGTTTCGCCGATGATCACCGCGGCCGAGAGCACCCGGCATCCCGGGATGTCCAGCAGGCTTGGAGCGATGGCACGTACCAGCGTGCGCAGTTCGGCCTCGAGCGGGTTGATCTGGTGGTTCAGCTCGTCGCACCGGCTCAGCAGGCTGCGGGCCAGGCGCGCGACCACACCGTCGAATCGGTCCAGCTCCACGAGCAGCTCGGCGACGACACCGTGGCGCTTGAGACCACGGGAGGGGATCTGCAGGTCGGGGTCGAGTTCGTGCAGATACCAGCGGATCTGCGAGGCGATCCGGGTGCGCTGGCCGACCAGGTCATGGCGGTGGTCCGACAACAGCTTCACCTCCCGTGCCGGGCCGTCCAGCGCAGCGACCGGAAGGTCCGGGTGGCGCAGCGCGGCCACCGCGACCGCCTCTGCGTCGATCGGGTCGGACTTGCCCGGCTGTCTGGCCGAGCGGCGGGCGCCGGCCATCAGCCTGGGGGGAACCCGCACGACCCGGCGGCCGGCGGCGAGCAGGTCTGCCTCCAGGCGACGGGTCAGATGCCGACAGTCCTCGAGTGCGAAGGTGACGCCGTCGAACTGCGCCGACCAGCGGACCAGCTCCAGATGGCCCTCGCTGTTGGTGCGGACGGTCTTCACGCCCAGGCGCCGACCGACGTCGTCGACCGCGACGACAGTATGGGGTCCGCTTATGGGAATCGGTACCGATCATGACCATGCCGAGGCAGCTCCTGACGCTGACGGAAACGACGGATCCCGGATCGCGCGGAGGCGGGCACGCCTCAATCGAGCACGATGGCAGGCTCTTATCAAGCCACGCTCCCCACGCGTCCTGGGCGCCCGGCGGAGCCGCACATCGAGGACAAGCCATCGACACATGGGCGAGGCAACGAAGAAACGAGCGAACCCCACCGGGCACCAAGATCATGGCATTGACGCGAAGGAAGCCGTGGCCCGCTTGAGGATCTCGACGTCCTCCCGGAGCCGGCGGTTCTCCCGCCGCAACTGCGCGAGCTCGTCTTTCTCGCTCGTGGTCAACCCGCCGTCACCGGTGCCGGCGTCGCGTTCGGCCTGCCGCAGCCACTCCCGCACCGCGGTCTCGGTCAGATCGAAGTCCTTCGCGACCTGACCAACCGACCGGTCACCGCGCTGGCACAGCTCGACGATCTCGGCCTTGAACTCGGACGTGAACGAACGACGAGGCTGCGGCTTCTTCTTGCCCATGGACTCCATGATGAACATCCTTCCGGAGCACAAGCTCCTGAACTCGGATGTCCGTCAAAACGGGTCAGGCCCATGAACGACTTCGTCGACGATGTCGCGAGTACGGCCGCGTTCGACATCTTCGACGACGGATCCCTTCCGTCAGGCAAGTCTCGATCCCGGCTCGCTGACAGTCCTCCTGCTGCTCTTCGGCGACAGGCATTGGCTCCTTGGGGCCATCATGTTCCCGCCCTCAGAGCCTAGGCGTCCCTCACGGTTGGCGTACCGAGCCACCGGACCTCGACGAGGTTCCCACGTTCCAGATGCGCAAGACCCGGCCGGGGGAGGGTGCCGCCTAGACCCGTAGGCGGTGTTCCCCGGCCGATCAGATGCTCCGACCCGCCGCCTGCCGCTTCGCAGCTGGCTAAACCCCGGTCCCGCTCCATCTGTCCGGGATTCACCTTGACGAGGTGTGTCGGCGGTGTCGCCGAGGAGGTAGTCCGGCTAGGTGTTCGTTGACCCGTCCCAGACCAGGCGTGCGTCGGTGGAAACGTCGAGCTGCGAGGCCTCGGGGCAGAAGCCAAGTGGCCCGTGTTCCATCCGAGGGGTGGCAGAGGAGCGGATGGTCGGGCAGGTACCACTAGATAATCGGTGCAGGCGGCTTCGACTGCCTATGTGCCGATCGATGAGCCGCGGCCGCACTCACTTCGCGCGGCGGGCCAGCGTCACCGGATCCTCGATGCGCACCCGGCCCCGATCCAGTGTGATCAGTCCCGAGGTCGCGGCGCTGCGGAGGGTCTGGTTCGTCGTCGCTCTTGTGCTACCCGCGAGGCCGGCCAGTGTCTCCTGGGTGAGCGGGATAACGGTGCCCCGCGAGCCGTCGCCATAAATCCGGCTCAGCTCGAGGACCTGTCGGAGCACGCGCTTCCCGACCGGAACGTAGCGCGCCTCGATCAGGCGCATGTCCAGTTGGCGTATGTATCCGGCAAGCAGGTCGACCAGGAAGCGGTCGACTCCGGGAAATTCGTGCCGTAGCCTCGTGAACTGGTCCCGGGCTAGTACAAGTGTCTCGACCGAGTCGAGTGCAGCCACCGTGGCCGCGCGCGGCTGATCGCTGGATAGGAGCGCCAGCTCACCAAAGGTCGAGCCGGACCCGAGCACCGCCAGGATGGCGGTGTCGCCCATGGGAGTAGTCACGCGGACGCAGACGTGTCCGGTGATTAGAAGATACAGCGTTTCGGCAGGATCACCCTCGTGGAAGACGACCTCGTTCCGGGTGAAACGGCGACGGTTGCCAGCCCGAATCAACCGGGTCCGGGTGTCCTGATCGAGGGCGTCGAGAACTGGGATGCTCACCCTCTCAGTGTCGAGACGTACAGGCTGCGACGCCAGTCACGGCTCCAACGTAATCCTCTTCTAGACGCTATGACGTGACGCCATCGTGGTTGGGCCTGACCCGTTTTGACGGACATCCGAGATCAGGAGCTGGTGCTCCGGAAGGATGTTCATCATGGAGTCTATGGGCAAGAAGAAGCCGCGGCCTCGGCGTTCGTTCACGTCCGAGTTCAAGGCCGAGATCGTGGAGTTGTGTCAGCGCGGTGACCGGTCGGTGGGTCAGGTCGCGAAGGACTTCGACCTGACCGAGACCGCGGTGCGGGAGTGGCTGCGGCAGGCCGAACGCGATGCCGGCACCGGTGATGGCGGGTTGACCACGAGCGAGAAGGACGAGCTGGCGGCGTTGCGGCGGGAGAACCGCCGGCTCCGGGAGGATGTCGAGATCCTCAAGCGGGCGACGGCTTTCTTCGTGAAGGAGACCCGGTGAACTGTTACCCGTTCATCGAGGCGGAGAAGCGAGGCGACCACAGCGTGAAGCGGGCGTGTGAGTTGCTGCAGGTCTCTCGTTCCGCCTACTACGCCGACCGCACCGGCGGCCCCTCGGTGCGCGCGCAGCGCGACGCCGTCCTGACCGCAAAGATCGTCGAGATCCACGACGAGTCCCGCCTGACCTACGGCTCGCCGCGGGTCCACCGCGAACTCCGAGCTCAAGGTGAGAGATGTTCCCGCAAGCGGGTGGTGCGGCTGATGCGAGCCGCCGACCTCCATCGCCGGATCCCGAGACGCTCGAAGAAGACGACGATCCCTGACCCGGGCGCCACCACCAGACCGGACCTGATCGGCCGCGACTTCGGCATCGACCCCGACCACCCCGGCCAGCTGGACCGCCGCTGGTGTGGCGACATCACCTACATCCAGACCTGGGAAGGTTGGCTCTACCTGGCCACCGTGATCGACCTCGCCTCGCGGCGGGTGGTCGGCTGGGCGACAGCCGATCATCTGCGCACCGGCCTGGTCGCCGAGGCGCTCACCGACGCGGTGAATCGGCGCCGGCCGGCGCCCGATGTGCTGTTCCACTCCGATCGCGGCTGCCAATACACCTCGGCCCAGTTCGCCAACCTGGCCAGGGATCTCGGTGTCAGACTGTCAGTCGGCCGCAAGGGCCAATGCTGGGACAACGCGGTCGCCGAATCCTTCTTCGCCACCCTGAAAACCGAACTCATCCACCGCCGCACCTGGCCCACCCGCAAGGCCGCCAGCAGCGCGATCTTCGACTACATCGAGGGCTGGTACAACACCCGCCGACGCCACTCGACCCTCGGCTACCTCAGCCCCGCCACCTTCGAATCAACCCAACCCACCACCCTCGAACAGGTAGCCTGAACCGACCTCACACCAACCGTGTCCGTCGAACCGGGTCAACCCCAGGTGGCGGGGTTGCGGGCCGGGGCATCACTCACAACATTCGTGGGTACCGAGTAGCGGCTGCCTGCTCGGCCTATCCGACATTTGTGGAGGCCCCGGTGTTTACTGAGCGTACGAGTGTGGGCTGGATGTGCACGCCCGGTCGGTCGCGGCCGCGGCGATCGACAGCGTGATCGGCGAGCTGGTGCAGGCGAGGCTGACGGCGTCTGCTGAGCACATTCGGTCGTGGCTGCGGGACTTGCCGGGGCCGGTGGCGGTGGCTTACGAGGCTGTTCGACCGGGGTCGGGCTGGCTGGCCAGAGCATTGATCGCGGCGGGAGTGCGGTATGAGGTCGTCGCGCCGAGCATGCTGCAGCGTCTGGCGGGGTGATCGGGTCAAGACCGACGCCAAGGACGCGGCTCACCTGGCCCGGCTGTTGCGGATGGACGAGTTCAGGCCGGTGTCGGTCCCGATGGTGGAACAAGAGACGGCGCGCGACCTGGTCCGCGCCCGCGCAGACCTGATGCGGCCCGGCACCGGCTGTTCAAGCTCTTGCTGCCCGAAGGCATCGTCTACTCCGGTGGCCATGCGTGGACCGATGCCCATGATGCGTGGCTGCGACGCGTTCGGTTCGACTCGGCGGTGCTGCGGTTGACGTTCGAGTCCGACTACGACGCCGTACTCGCGATCCAGGCACGCCGGCACGGCCTCGATACCGCGATCGAGGCGATGGCCGCGGACTCACAGCTCACACCCTTGGTGCGGCGGCTGGGATGCCTGCGCCGGGGTCGGCGCCCTGACCGGGTTGGCGCTGGCGGTGGAGATCAGCGACTGGCAGCGGTTCACCGGCAACAACATCGCACCGCCCGCGGCCCGTGCCCGCGGTGATGCCGGCAACCGCCGCCTGCAGCCCGCTGGAACGTCGTCCGGGCCTGTCACAAACGGCACTTGGTCGCCACGTCGCCATCTCCACGAACCGGCCTCGTCGACCACCCGGCCCCGCACACCGAGACAGGCCCTTCACCTCGATGGAGCACGTTGTGACTCCTTGCTCGCCCAGGTGGGCTGCTCATTGCTGGTTCAACGTCGCGGAGCCGGTAGGGCGTCTGGTTGTTCCAGCAGGCGACCACCCTGGTGAGCAGGGTGGTCGCGATGCGGCAGAGCGCGGAGTTGTGGTGCTTGCCGGTCTCGACCATGACGCGGTGGTATTTGGCTGCCAGCGTCGGATCGAGGCGTCGGGCTTGGTTGGCGCTGATGAATAGGGCTTCGCGGAGTAGGGCGTCGCCGCGCTTGGTGGGTCCACCGTGCCGGCCAGAAACTCCAGAGGAGTCCAGGGAAGGACCAGGCCACTGAACGAGCGGGCGGCGGCCAGGGAGGAGAACCTGGTGGCGTCACCGAGCCGACCGAGGATGACCGCGCTAGTGACTGCGCCGATGCCGGGGCGGAGGAGACGATGCCTTGCGGGTCGCGCTCGCGGACCAAGACGGCGATACGTTCGTCGAGTTCCTTGATCTCCTCGGTCAATGCCAGAGCCAGGCGAGCCTCGACCGCGATGTCCTCGGCGAGGTCGGGGAAGGAGATGTCCTCGTCCCACAGTTGGAGGCTGGCGCGTGCGGCGGCCCCACGGGAGTGGCGGCGGAAGAAGCGGGTGAGCCGGGCCCGACCGAGGCGACGCACGGTATGGGGGTCGGCGTATCCGGCGGCCAGGAACCGCAGGGGCGTGTTGTTGCCTAGGCCGGCGGAGAATGCGGCATGCCAGTCTGGTGCGAGGATCTCCAGCAGTGCGTCGAGGCGGGCCAAGCTAGTGGTGCGGCGCTTGACGAGTGTGGAGTGCAGCTTGGTCGTCCGACGTAGCGGGTCGCCAGGCCCCAGACCTCGTTCCGGGTGCAGCCCTTCGGGGTGCAGCATCGGGAGCCGCGCCAGGAGCACCGAATCCAACCGGTCGCTCTTGGTGTGCTTGGTGTAGTAGGCACGCAGGTCGGCGGACCGCTCCGCGGAAACCAGCACGACGTGAGCACCCTTGCGGCGGAGCCAGGCCGCCAGCGGAACCCACGCGTTGCGGGTCGGTTCCATCACGATGGTGAGCTCACTGGGCTCGCTGCCCGCGGGGAGCCGCTCCCACAGCTGATCCAGCTCGGTTGCCGTGGTCCGGAATCGGTATCCAGACCAGACAAGCTCGCCGCGTTCGTCGGCCAGGCTGGCCTGGTGCGGCGCGCGCACGGCGATGTCGATTCCCATCCGGAGGATCACTGCGGGCTCCCTTGGTCGCTCGGACTGGCTGCCGGCGGCCAACGGCCGTGGGAGGTCGATCCGCACCAGACATTCGCTAACAGGGATCCCCACGAGCAGGCGTGGCAGTGGGGTCGCCAGGTTCCTAACATGGCATCTTGAGCCTCCGGCGTTGGGCCCCGCCCGCCAGCAGGATCAACAGGCAAGGAGTCGCAGTGCGCTCCACTCGGACAAGCAACGTTGATGGGCAGGTGCCGGACGACCCCGATCCTCCGCGCCCGTCGACACGAAGGCCCGGATTGTCGCCTACCCAGATCGAATGTCGGACAGGACTCGTTCGATGGTGGTGATGCCGCGGTTGGCGAACCAGGCGACTGAGGCGCGGAGCACGACGGTTGCGGTGGCTGCGGTTTCATCATCGTGGATTTCGGCGTAGGCGACGCGTGCGTGGTCGTCGATGACGGTGTGGACGTAGGCGGTGCCTATCTTGTTATTGAGTGGCGGTTGGCTGGTTTGTCGAGGGGCGGCCCGGTTGCGGTGGCCTTCCCGCCCACGTAGCGCCAGCCGCCGCCGTCGGGGATGTTGCCGAGCTTCTTCACATCGACGTGGAGCATCGCGCCGGGGTGGGGTGTGTTCGGTAGCGGCGGATCGGTTCGCCGGTGATCCGGTCCAGGTGCGACAGCCGGTTCAGGCGGCACCTGCGCAGTGCGGCGTGCACGGTCGAGGCTGCCAGGCCGAGGTGGTCGCCGATGCCGACCGGTCCGAGGCGTCTGCGGCGGCGCAGGATCACGGTCCGGCGGACCAGGCGTGTAGGTGTTCGGTTGGGCTGGCGATCTGGGCGCGACGACCGGTCTGTCATGCCGGCCAGGCCGTGGTCGCGGTATCGGTCGGTCCACCGTTTCGCGGTCGGCCAGGACAGGTCGAATCGTTCGGCCGCCCGGGCGATGGGCCAGCCGTCGTCGATCACCAGATTGATGCTCAGGGCTGGTTCAACCCTTTACGCACCTGAATCAGCGAGCACTACGCATAGCTAGATGTACTGACCAGGCACGTTGATCGAGATCGTGTGACAACACGAAGTGAATGTGTTTGACGGGTGAAGACCTCCCGGCGTGGACGCGCGAGCCGCAAATGGGCGCGCGGGGTCAAGGCAGCGTTAGCGCAGGGAAACGAAGACCTCCCGGTCGTTGGAGCCGGTCCTAGGCGGCTCCATCGGTCCGTCGCCGGTACGGGGCTCCATCCGACTGTGGCTCGCCACTATGAGGACCGGCTCCGCCTGGAGCGACGGGTCCAGGTGGAGTGGACCTCCATCGGGGTCAGGTCCACCAGCTGGGGTGGCGAGCCTGACGCGCTAGTACTGTCGGAGGTTGACCTCGACAACGGATCCATCGTCGCGCACAACTGCCGGAAGCGCTCAACACACAGAGCTTCACCAACAGTGGCTGGCGATGGACTCCCAGGAAGTATGCAGTTTCGGCGGCGCCCGTCAGATGTGCACTGCTCGCAGATTGGGACTCGTCGATGACGCGCGCCACAAATAGGCTGTAGGTCCAAGGTGCCCGCGGCCGTCCACGTGCCTCCAGTATGGCCGGGGGTACATTACACCGGCCTCCCGTCCACGAGGAACGGCCCGGGCAAACTGGAAACGACCACCTCTCCGCCTGGTCCACGGCTGCGAGTTGTGCGCCATTGCTGGTGGACACTTTGGCCTCCTCAGAAGGCGAGGCCTCCGTTGGCCGCGACCACCTCCCCGTTGATGTAGTTGCCAGCCGGGGTCGCCAGAAACGAGATCAGCCGCGCGACGTCGGCGGCCCGACCCATCCCGGAGAGCAGCCGCGAGAGTTTGACCTCCTTGGTCGCCGCAGGAATGGCGTCTGCCAGGCCGCAGTCGAGCAGTCCTGGCGCCACGACAGCAGTGCGGATGTTCTGCGCGGCGTACTCCTGGGCCACGGATCGCGCGAGCGCCTCAATTGCACCCTTGCTGGCCGCATAGTTGGCTTGTCCTGCGTTTCCCAGTGCTGCGACGACCGAGGAGACGTAGATGATTCGCCCGCGTCTTCTGCCGATCATGCGGCGGACCGCGTACTTGGTCGCCAAGAACGCCCCGCCGACGTTGACCCACATTACTTCATAGAAGTCCTCGGAAGACATGCTCACCAGCAGCCCGTCCCGGGCTATAGCGGCGTTGTGTACCAACACCTCCACACCGCCCATCGTCTCAGCGGCGGCGATGACGGCTCGCGCTCCATCATCCGTCGCGATGTCCGCGGTGACCACGACAAGGCGTCCGGGATGGACGACGGCCAATTCTTTGAGCAGGCTGGCATCGGACCTGGCGTTGGCGATGACGATCGCACCTTCCTCAAGGAGCGTCTTGGTGATCTCGAGGCCGAGTCCGCGGCCGGCACCCGTGACGGCGACGACTCGCTCGGCGTGGACGAAATTCATTCCGGCACCGGCTCGCGTCCGGAGCGCATTGCTCGCACGAGAGATCGCATTAGCGGGTCGGTCAACACGCGGTCCGTCCGCGTCCAGTAGGCGAACTGCATGTTGTCGCTCTCGAAGCCCTGGTCAACCAGGAACGGGGGGAGCAGCGCCGTCGGCGTGCCCGCAACCTTGGTGCGCGCCGCGTCGGCGAACAGCAGACCGCGCCTGCGTTGGTGAGCCGGTAGCCAATCGAAGAAAGGTGCCTGGAGCTCGAGGTACTCCTCGTCCTCGGCGACGACGACCACGGCCCTGCGGGACGGCACCTCGGTCTTGAGCGCCATCACAGGCGCCGAGTCGTTGATCACGACTAGGGTCAATCCCTTGCAGGCCCAGTGCGACCGCAGTCGGCACTGATCGGCCGCGTCTGGCCAGACCGAGTCGAGGGTCCACGACGTGCCTGAACCCCGCCATCGCATCCGCTGGCTTCCCTCGACGACGACGGCGACGCCGTCGATCAACCGCATGTTCATCGTGCCGCCCTCCGACGTGGTTGATGGACCGGGACTCGGTCCTGCGCTGTGTGCGTGCCCGGGGCGTCCATCCTCAGACGCTGGGCCAGGGCCACCGCTCGCGGGCGGCGATGCTCCTCCGGCGATCCTGCTTCTGTCGCTGCCAGCAGTAGGCGAACGGCCGCCTCGGCCTCGGCGCGCAGTCCCGCCCGAAGGCACGTCTCCGCGAGCGGGGCGAGATAGCGGCTGTCGCCGGGTACTTGACGGACGGCCTCCCGGAAGTGGTTGAGCGCAGCGTCGAGGTCCCCGCCGAGGAACCTGGGCAGCGTCGCCTGACACGACCCGAGCACGTAGTTGGCCATCGGATCCGATGGTCGGCGAGCGACGAGGGTCCGCGCGCGACGGCGCAGCCTCAACCCCCTGACTATTCGGCTCGGCGCCTTGGCGGCGATCGCATGATGACCGGCGATCCTGAGCCGTTGCAGAGAGACGTCGAAGTCGTGTTTGTCGCGTGACCCCAGTCTCAGCAGGGTGTCGAGCCGACGAAGTTCCGCGTGCGATAGTCCCGTCTTGCTGTCCCGGCGCAGCCGGTCGATCCGTCCGGCCACCAGGTCGGTCACGGTTGGCGTGCGCAGGTTTGTTCGGTCGCGGGCTCGATCGACGAGCCGCGCCACCGATCGTTCACCCTCTTCAAGCACGGCGCGGACCCGGGCCGTGCCAGGCAGGTCGAGGCGAGGGTCGAGCGGCGGGCCAAAGACGAGTCGAGCCTTGCCTCTGCGTGGCCAGCGGGCTCCCTTCGGGAGCAGGTCGGCCGTCCCCGCGATGCCGACCGGAATCACAGGAACGCCCTCACGCAAGGCGATATAGAAGGCGCCGGGGTGGAACGGCAAAAGCGAGTCGCCGCTACCCCTCGTCCCTTCCGGGTAGACGCACAAGACGTTGCCCGAGCGCAGGATCTCTGCCGAAGCCCGCAAGGTCGATGGAGTCAATTGCTCCCGATCCACGGGGATGGCCCCGACAGCCTCGTGCCAGATCCGGGACACGGGCTTCGAGAAACTCTCCTTCTTGGTGAGGAAGTAAATGTCATCGCCTCGTACTGCGTGGAGCGCAGTCTCTATTAATGGGTGGTCGAGGAAACTGGCGTGATTCGCCACGACGACGCAGCCGCCGGTGACGGGCACGTGCTCCAGGCCCGAGACGGCGTCGAGTCGGGGCTCGCTCACGAAGCGGCGACTGACCACCGCAGACATTGCGCGCACCGCCCGCTTGACCGCACGGCCGGATGCCGATTGGGCAGTACTGGGCATCATGCCACCCCCTCAAGCTGGGTCTGCGCAAGCAGGAACTCACGCAGGAGCTCGATACTTGTAAGGACGAGCCCATGTTCGCGGGCGAACTCCACGAGATCTGGGAGCCGCGCCATCTGGCCGTCGGCTTTGATCACCTCGACAATGACCGCTCCCGGGTCGAGGTCGGCCAGGCGCGCCAGATCGACCGATGCTTCGGTGTGTCCGGGCCGCTCGAGGGTCCCGCCAGCTCGCGCGATGAGGGGGAACACATGGCCTGGGCGCCGTAGATCCCCGGCTTTGCCTTCGTGGAGCAGGGCGACGGTTGCGGCCCGGTCGGCTGCCGAGATGCCGGTGGTGACGCCGTGCTCAGGTCCGCCGTCGACGCTCACAGTAAACGCAGTGCCATGCGGATCCTCGTTGCGGTCCACCATCAGGGGCAGGCGCAACTCTTCGGCCCGATGGGGTGTGATCGGTGCGCAGACCAGCCCTTTCGCGTGCGTAATCATGAAATTGATGACTTCGTCTGTCGCATACTCGGCAGCGACGACGAGGTCACCCTCGTTTTCGCGGTCCTCGTCATCGACGAGCACGATCATGTCCCCGCGTGCGATAGCGGCTACGGCGTCCGGGATACTGTCCAAGCAGGTCTCGCAGACAGGGGTTACGACGGCTGTCGGGGAATGGATGTCGGTCATGCGGTGCACCTTCCTTGCTATGTCCTGAGCGTTATGAACCAGTGGAATTGGTATCGAGAGGAGATGTGACCTGCCACGTCCTGGTGCGAGAAGACGGCTCAACGGCGTGTCGACTGCAACTGGCGCCTAAGATCAGTGGCTTCGGACAACAGATCGGAGCACGGTCCGAGGCCGCGCATACCTCGTTGCGGCTGAACCGTGCGGCGATTACCGGGATCCTCCGGTGCATCGACACGGTCAACCGAAAGGAGCGCTAGCGTCAACGCTACGACCTCCTCGTCGGCCGGCGCCTCCCTCGTTACGAGGTGTGCCATGACCTGCTCGCCGGTCACAGCGGGATATTCCCGTGCTTGCGACGGGCGAGGTCCGTGCACTTCGTGCGCAGCATGGCTAGCGCCTCGACGAGGCGCTGTCGGGTCTCCCTCGGGTCGATGATGTCGTCGACGACGCCGAGCTCCGCAGGAAGAAACGGTGTTATCGTCCGCTCGTACTGCTCGATCAGCTCGGCGCTGCGCGCCTTCGGATCACTCGCGGCCTCTATCTCGCGTCGGAAGATGACCCGAGCGGCCGCCTGCGCACCCATTACAGCGATCTCGTTTCCTGGCCAGGCGAGGCACAGATCGGCTCCGATCGACTTGGAATTCATCACGATGTAGGCGCCGCCGTACGCCTTGCGCAGAATGACCTGCACGCGCGGCACAGTCGCCTCGCAGTAGGCGTACAACAGCTTGGCGCCGCGTCTGATCAGCCCCGAGTGCTCCTGGTCAACCCCGGGGAGGAACCCTGGCACGTCGACCAGTGACACAAGTGGAATGTTGAAGGCGTCGCACGTGCGCACGAACCGAGCCGCCTTTTCCGCTGCGGCGGCGTCGAGAACTCCGGCTCGCACCGCGGGCTGGTTGGCTACGAAGCCCACGACCTCCCCGCCGAGCCGGGACAGGGCACACACCACGTTCGTTGCCCAGTCAGCATGAAACTCGAGGTATTCGCCGTCGTCGACAATGTGGTCGAGCACCTGCCGCACGTCGTAGCCGACCCGCGGGTCGCTGGGCACGACATCGAGCAGGTTCTCGCCGTTGTACCGCCGCTGCAGGGGCTCGAAGCGCGGCGGTCGCTCCTCGTTGTGCGACGGAAGGAACGAGAGCAGGTAGCGCACCTCGAGGAGGCACTCCTCCTCGTCGTCGTACACGAACGTGGCCAAGCCGCTCGATGCCCCGTGTATCTCCGCGCCGCCGAGCTCGCACGGGCTGACCTGTTCCCCGGTCACCTGAGCCACAACGTCGGGTCCTGTGACGAACATGTTGGAGGTCTGGCGCACCATGAAGATGACGTCATTGAGCGCCGGGGCGTAGGCGGCTCCGCCGGCGCACGAGCCGAGCACGACAGCGAGCTGGGGCACCACGCCAGACATGTGCACGCTGCGGGCGAAAATCCCGCCGACGCCCGCCAGCGATGCGACGCCTTCTTGGATACGGGCGCCGCCTCCGTCATTGATCGCCACGATCGGGCATCTAGTCGACTCGGCGAGATCCATCAGTGTGTGGACCTTGCGGGCGTGCGCCTCACCGACCGAACCTCCGAAGACGCGAGGGTCCTGCGCGTAGACGAAGATCCTGCGCCCGTCCACGAGTCCCCATCCCGTCACAACCCCATCGGTATCGGGGCGGTTGATCCCAATCCCGAACGCGGTGGCCCGATGCCGGACAAGCTGGCCAGTCTCGACGAACGTGCCTTCGTCCAGCAGCAGCTCGATCCGCTCGCGAGCTGTCAGCTTCCGGCCGGCTTGTTGCCGCGGCGCGGGCCCGTCGACGGCCTCGGCGCGACGCCGAGCGAGATTCTCGGTGATGGCTCGAAGGCCAGTGGCAGACTTCCTTCCATCGTATGTTGGGTGATCGTCGGTGACGGCGTGGATGGACATGGATACCTCCGGACGGGAACTGGACAAATGGGAGAGGCCACCGTGGTCGGTTTAGACGTCTGGGTGCGCAGTCGAGAGCGGGTGATTAGCCGGCCGCACCGAAAACGGGCGGGGCATCCACCAATTCAGCCTCCCCAGGAGGCGCATGGACGCGGGGACGAGGATTAATCGGACGACGGTCGCGTCGATAAGGATGGCGAAGGCCATGCCGAAGCCTAGTTGCTTGATCGGCAGCATCCCGACCATCGCGAAAGCGCCGAAGACCACGACCATCAGCAGCGCGGCACCGGAGATTAGCGGTGCGGTGGCGGACATGCCCGCCGCGACGCTTGCCTCATTGTCTCCTGTGGACCTGTAGTGCTCCCGCACCCTGCTTAGCAGGAAGACCTCGTAGTCCGTTGACAGGCTGAATAGCAATGTCAGCAGGAGCACCGGCACGAAGTTTTGCACCTTGGTGCTGCCCTCGAGCCCGAGTTGGCCAGCGCCAACCCCGTGTTGAAAGACCACGACGAGGATGCCGAACGTGGCAGTGACGGAGAGGAGATTCATCATGATCGCCTTCAGCGGTAGCAGCAACGAACGGAAGGTCAGCATCAGCAGCACGTACATCACCACGAGCATCACTGCAGCCACCCACGGCATCCGGTTCTGGATCACGGCGTTGCTGTCGACCCCTTCGGCCGTCTCTCCGCCTACGAAGACCTGCACATCGGGATCGTGCGTCGTCAACACGGCCGCACGCACATCGTCCAACAGCCGACGAGTCGCGGGGTCGGATGCGGACGAATTGGTCATCACGTCGAGCGCCACTCGGCGGCCGTCGTCGGACAGATAGTGGCCGACAGCGGCACGGGCACCTTCCGGGAGCCGCGCAAGGACATCGTCCGCGGCGCCAACGTGGCCCGGTGCGAGCCCGTCCAGGAGCGGGAGCGCGGAGTCGACCCGTTCCACACCGTCGATCGACTCGATCTCGCCGATCAGCCGCGAGACCGCCGCATAGCCGGCCCCTTCCAGCAGTGGCGCCTCGGAAGTGACCACGACGGTGAGCGGAGCGGTCGAGCCGGCGCCGAACTGTGACCGCATGCGGTCGTATCCCTGACGCACCGCGGATGATGCAGGCAGGATCTGCGCGTCGGGCGTGAACGTGGCCAAGCCGTGCGCCGGCATACCCATGAGGAGCAGCGCCGCTGCCCCGACGCCGAGGAAGAGGACTGGGCGCCGCATGACGGTTTCGGTGACTTGCTGCCACCTATTCGGCGGTGCGCCACGGTGGTCACCACCGCGAGGTTGGGTACGCCGCTGCGGTCGGCGTAGCCGGCCCATTGCGATCTTGGGACCAAGGATCCGGAGCAGCACGGGCAGCAGGAGCAACGAGCTGAGCACGGCGAAGGCCACGACGAGCATCGCACCGAGGGCGATCGACGAGATCACATTCAATGGCACGAGGAACAACGTGGCCATAGCCGCCACGATCGTGGCACCCGAGAACAGCACGCTCCCCCCCGACGTTCGCAGTGTCGCAGCCAGGGCCTGGTCGACGCTGCGGCCCCTTGCTAGTTCCTCCTTGAAGCGCGCAATGACGAACATCGAGTAGTCGATCCCCACGCCGAGGCCGAGCATGGTCGCGGTGTTCTGCACGAAGAGCGAGAGTTCAACCCGGCTGGCCACGATCGCGAGGAGCGCGAGGGTCGTCACGATCGCCGCGACACCAACCGCCACCGAGACGAGCGCGGCGACTACGCCCCGGAATACGAGCACCAGCACCAACAGGATCAAGGGAAGGGCAAGCAGCTCTGCGTGAGCGAGCCCGCGTTCGCTGAGAGCGTTGACCTCTCCCCAGAACGGTCCCGTGCCGACCAGAGAGACCTCGAGCCCTCGGACGTCGTACCGATGGGTGAACTCCTTCTGGACGTCAGGGAGCACCCTCCGTGCGCTGTCTTCGTCCAGGCCCAGCCCCAGGATCTGCATCGCTGTGCGCTGGTCTCTGCCGACGTATCTGCTCCGCATGACTGGATCGGAGGTCGCGTAACCCACCTCGCTTAGGGTCTCCAGCTCTCTATTGCTGGCGACCTCCCGCAGCACTGCGCTCACCCGGCGAGAGAACTCCGGCTGGGCCGCCGCGTACCGCTGGTCGTGCACGACCACGGTGATGCTGCTCCGTCCGCGACCCACGAAGCCGTCCGCCACGAGCTCGGCGGCGCGGGCACTGTCGGATCCCTCGACCGTCCACCCGCCGGCCGAAAGCAGGTGCGGCAGCGGCGCGCTAGCTATGCCCGCCACGGCGAGCAGCAGCACCCATCCGGCTAGGATGGCCCATCTGTGACGGCCTAGGAACGTTGCCAGACGCTCCGGGAGTGTGGCTCGGGGCATCGACTGGGCGGGTCGCATGGGCGTCACGGTTCGCATCTGAATCTGGTCCTTACGTTGATGTAGCGACAATCGCTCCGAGCGCCGGAAACGACCTTTCATCCGCCGCCATGAGGCGACGTTGCGCTGCCCCAAGCCAGGGGCTTCAATGGACTTGCCGCTGCTCGCGACTCTGAGCCTCGGCAGAGACAGGGGTTCGTCCCCCGCGCCCGGACGTTCGGGCGCAACGAGGTCGTCTGCCACGAGGGGCGACCCGGCCGATTCGCTCCACTTGGTGCCATGCTGGCCATCTGGCCGTGCGCGGCAGCCTCGCCTCGGGTGCGGCGGCTCCCTTCAGCATTTTGGGATCCGGGTGACTACCTCGATAAGCTCGCCCCTCTCCGGCCTGGCTGTCGACGAACGGCCGGCGTGGTGGCGATCGAGGACAGCCGTATGCTCGCTCTTGCCGCGTCCAGCCTCAACCGGCTCTGCCAGACCAACGCGCACCTGGAAGGCGTGTTATCGACCCCTGTTGGCCGAGAGCGTCGACCGGCTGAGCCGGCGGCTGCTAGAGACGATGGTTGTCGGGCTAGAGCTGCGGATCTACCGCCGGCTCATCGACCTCGTCGCCTCGTTCCGCGCGCCCAACAACACCGCAACCATCCCCCTGTGCCAGGCCAGCTTGGCGGACCTGGTCCGCGCGACCCGGCTCTCGTCAAAGCAGATGCTGCACCGGCTGGTCGACCAAGGCCAGGTGCGTGTCCGCCGAGGCCGCATCGACGTCCTCGACATCGATGCGCTGTCACGTCGGTGTGGCTACTGAACGACGGCCGGATGCATCGGCGGACCTCAGTTGTCGTCATAGTCGTGCGTCGCGTAGTACTCGTAACTCATGGGAGTCTCCTCCTCCTCGATTGTGCCGCGTCCGGCCTTCTCTCGGCGCGATCCCGCGGACACGTTTGCCGATATCTGAAGGCTTCCACCGCCGAATCTCGTGCGCTGTCGGCAGCACGACGAATCGTGTGTCGGAAAGCGGACACAACGACAGACCGGTCCACCACAGGACCGCGGCACGAAGCTCGCCTCAGTGCGCACACAGACGCTGCAGGTCTGGCTCGAGAAACGGCGCACGACCTGGGCTGGGACAGGGTCCTGCGCCGTTGCCACAGGCTTCGTGCACTCTTTCGAGTCATGCACCGAGATGAGCCACCTGATTCGCCGCGAGGAGCGGCCGGAGGACAACCCGGTCATGGCGGTCGGGTACTTCTGCAGCGTTCTGTCGCGGCGCGCGGCGGCGGACGCCGTATGCGCCCACGACGAGGCTCGCTCGAACGCCCTTGCGTTTCGATCCAGGTCACGATCGCGATCCGGAGTTCGTCGCGGGTGGACCAGGTTCGCCGATCGAGAACATTCCTCTGCAGTAGCGCGAAGAAGCTTTCCATGGCGGCGTTGTCGCCGGCGGCGCCGACCCGGCCCATCGAGCCGACGATGCCGTGGCGTGCGAGGGCACGGACGAACTTCCTGGACCGAAATTGGGCGAGTTCAACTGGTCGATCCGCGGTCGGTGTGCAGAACACAACCGGCCACATCCGTGCGCCTCGCGACGGCATTGTTGAGCGCGGCGACCGCGGGCCGGGACTTCATCCGCGAGTCGATGGAGTAGCCCACGATCCGGTTCGAGAACACGTCCTTGATCGCACAGAGATACAACTTGCCCTCCCTCGTCTTGTGTTCGGTGATCTCGGCCAGCCACAGCTGGTTCGGCGCCGTTGCGGTGAAGTCGCGGCGAACGAGGTCGTTGTGGACCGGCGGACCCGGCTTCTTGCCGTTCCTGCCACGCTTCTTCTTGCCGAAGGCACTCCACCAGCGGTGTTCGGAGCAGATCCGCCAGGCGGTGCGATCGGCCATCGGCTGTCCGGCGTCACGGGCCTCGTCGACCAGGAACCGGTACCCGAACTCCGGGACGTCGCGGTGGGCGTCGAACAGCGCGTTGGGCCGGTATGCCGCTTGAGCTCGGCGGCAGGGACACGCTGGGCCAGCCACCGGTGGTAGGGCTGGCGAGCGATCTTGAGTACCCGGCACGTCACCGCCACCGCGATCCCGGCGGCGGCCAGCTCGCTCACGAGCGGGTAGCGCTGTAATGGGTTGCGGTTGGCCCGTGGCCGGCTGAGAGGCTGACCTCGACCAGTGCGGGTGACTCCGGGTAGATCCGACTCACCGCTGGTGGTGATGTCTTCAAAAGGACGTGTCCCCGCGCCTGGTCAAGGCTCAGCCCCTGCGCGCAGATGTCCTGATCAGAAGCCTGTCCGTTGGCCGGATCGCGGCCCGACGTGACTCATTACAGATGTGTCTCTGAGCGACCCACGGGCCGGGCAAGTTCCGATTCGTGCAGTTCGTAAGGAGAAGCATGCCCCGCGTTGCAGACCTGTTCGTCCATGTCGTCGGCGTCGACACCCACGCCAGGACCAACACCTTCGCGTTGCTAGAGACCAGATCCGGTGTGGTCCTCGCCACCGAGACCTTCCCAACTAGCGCTGCCGGCAATCGACGCGCGACCCAGTGGGTCTTGCGCAACAGCGAAGGCAGCGTACTGGCGGCCGTCGAGGGCACCTCCTCCTACGGCGCCGGCATCAGCCAGGCGCTGCAAGACGAAGGCGTCGACGTGGTCGAGGTCCGCCCGCTGGCGCATGCGAGTCGTGCTCACACAGGCAAGTCCGACCCGATTGATGCCGAAGCAGCCGCACGACACGTGCTCGGCCAGGACTTCACCAGGCTGGCCCGACCACGCGACACCGGAGCGCGTTCAGCGTTACGGATCCTGCTGTCCGCCCGGTCGATCATCGACCAGCAGCGCACCGCGAACCGCAACGCGTTGACCGCCCTTGTCCGAACCAACAACCTCGGTATCGACGCCCGCCACCCGTTGACCGACGCACAGGTCCGGACCATCGCGGCGTGGCGACTTCGGCCGAACCAGACCACCGATGCCGCCACAGTTGCACGCGCAGAAGCACGGCGTCTTGCGCAGGCGGTACTCGAGCAGACCACGCTCCTGGCTGACAACCATCGGCAGCTGCGAGAACTCACCGACAAGATCGCCCCCGGACTCCAAGACGTCCGAGGCGTCGGACCTGTCACCGCCGCCATCATTGTCTGCGCCTACTCCCACCACGGACGCGTCCGGTCCGAAGCGGCTTTCGCCGTCTTGGCCGGAGTCGCACCGTTGCCAGCCTCATCGGGCAACACCACTCGCCACCGCCTATCGCGAGCCGGCGACCGCCAACTCAACCGAGCCTTCGAGGTCATCGTCCGCACCCGAGTCACCTGCGACCCAGCCACACGCGACTACGTCGCGCGTCGCAAAACAGAGGGCATGACCACCCGTGAGATTCGCCGCTGCCTAAAACGCTACGTCTGCCGGGCGATCTATCGCGAAGTCCGCTCCTGCATGGCTTGACACGAGGGCATAGAAGCGTCCTTTTCCCGGAAGACTCGCCTGCGATAGCTACGCCGCCGCGCGACGCAGCACCTCGTTCTCCCGCTCCAGCAACTTGATCCGCCGCCGCGCCTCCCGCAACTCGGCCGCCTCACCACGGCTCGGACCCGGCTTGGCGCCCTCGTCGACCTCCGCCTGGCGCAGCCACTTGAACAGCGTCATCGGGTGAACCCCGAAATCCTTGGCCACCTGCTCGACCGTCACTCCAGGCCCCCGGTCGCGAGCAACACGCACCACGTCGTCACGGAACTCGCGAGGGTAGGGCTTGGGCACAGCAACATCCTTCCAGGTCGCCATCTCGGCACGCCAACTCAGATGTCACCTATCAGTGCAGCAGACCCCGCGCTTGCGTCCGCCCTGACTCTGGACGACGCCTGTTTGAGCAGCCGTTCGAGATCGAAGCCAGTACCCCGGCTACTACGTCGACGGAACCGGCTCCCTACCGGCATCCAGTTCCGGCCACTCGGCCAGATCGTTGTTGACGTTCGGCTTTCCCCGCACCGTTCGATCGTTGAAGGGTGCGCGCGCCCGCTTTCGCACTCCGAGCTCGCTGCAAAGAAGGACGACCTGGCAAGCACCTGGCATCAAGAGTTGACGAGCGCACCGCACGTGCTGTCGTTGCAGCAGGCCAATGTGATCAGCCTCGGGCTCAGTATTGCCAGCTGCTTGGGCTTGCTTCCTTGGTCAGGCAGGTTCAGGGAGGCCAAGTACTGCGCCCAGGCGGGCCAGCTGGTGGTCCAAGTGGCTGGCGAACTGTGTGACGGTGTTTGTCAGTTGGCCAAATAGTTCGAGGCTCACCAGGCCCCAGAGTGAAGAGAATGCGAGTAGGCCGCGGGCGAGAACCTCTGGTTCCAACTCGCTGGATAGGCCAGGGCGGAGCCGGTCCAGCTCGTGGTGGAGTGCTCCCGTCATAGGGGGATCGTCGGCGGTCGGCTCGAGCTTTGCGTCGGCGAGCAGGCCGAGCAGCAAGAGGGGCACGCGGCTTCCGGCGGCTGTGGTTCGCTCCGGAGGCGCTTGATAGCCAGGTACCGGGCTGCCATAGAGCAGTGCCCATTCGGCCGGGTTCGCGACCGCCCATATGCGCACTGCACGTCCGATAGCCAGCCAGCGACGGCCCAGGTCGACACGGCGGCACCGGGACTCTGCAGCCTCCACGGCGTCGCCCAACGAGTTGTACGACTCCTCGATCAGTACAGTTAGCAGCTCGTCCCGGCTTGGCACGTAGCGGTAGATCGCTGACGAGACCAGGCCGAGCTCGCGAGCGATCGCCCGCAGGGACAGGCCAGCGCTCCCTTCGGTGCCGAGCTGCTGGTGAGCTATCCGCAGGATGTCGACCATCGTTTGCCGGTGCTGGCGCTGTCGCGGGGTCTCCGTCATCGGTTCATTGTCGCTAAACCTCGAGATCTACGCTATCTCTACCACAGTCAATAGCGTCCGGAACAACGGCCCACACCCCGTCGGCATGCTCTCCGAGCAGGTACTTTGGCCTCGCAATCACGCGGAAAGTTGAGCTCGCACGAGGTAGCGACGAGGTCCTGCAGTTTGCCGACATTCCAACCGGCCATCCGACCGTGGTGCCATCAAGAGCCCCTCAGGACCGATGAAGCGAATCGTCGGCGTAGGGGTTGGACGGTGGGGCAGGTAAAGCCACACGGTCGTGATCTCAGGGAAGGTCTGGGTCTTCGAAGGCTTGTTGGAGGGCTTGGCGGCGGTTGGGTTGGCGGCTTGGCGGGCGAGGTAGGTGTCTTGGGTGATGGAGACTTTGGCTTGGCCTAGTTGGTCGGCGATTTGGCGGGCGGTGTGGCCAGCTTGGTCGAGGGCAGTGGCGGTGGTCTGCCGAGTGCGTGGGAGCGGATTCAGGCGAGCTTGTCTGATCCGGCGAGCCGGATCGCCTCGTGAAGCTGAGCAAGGAGGTTGGAGTGCTGTCGAGTGGATGCCGTAGGTCTTGGCGATGCCTCAGACCAGCCTGTGGTTGGGTTTGATGCGGCCGGTTTCAATGAGTTCGATTCTGGTTTGGGGCCATGTGAAGGTGTCGGCGACCTGCTTGCGGGTCATGCCAGCTTCGCGTCGGAGGGCTCGCAAGCTGTGGCCTAGGTCGCGGCGGGCGGTGTTTGCCAGCGGGGAGAGCGCGGTGCGGAGGGCTCGGCGGGTGTTGGTGGGGTCGCGGTGGCCGCCGATGGTGTCGGCGAAGACGGGGTCGTCGAGGCGGGTGCCGTCGGCGCGGCGGGATGCGAAGTGTGGCGAGGGCTCAGTGCGGGAGGTGGAGGAGGCGTTAGCCGGTTCTGGATTTGGTGCTCTTGCGGAGGAGGCATTCGCCTTTGAGGCGGGCGATGGTGTGGGTGACTTCGACGGTGCCGGCTTCGAGGTCGATTTGGTGCCAGACGACGGCGAGGGCTTCGCCGATGCGGACGCCGGTGCCGAGCATGAAGGTGGTCAGGTCAGCGAGGTCGGCCTCGACGGCTCGTTGGTCGGCGGCGAGGCTCTTGCGGAGGGGGCGACTTCTTCGCGGGTGAGGCTCGGGGTGGGTTATTGGTGGGGGCCTCGATGGCGTCGACTTCACCGACGGGATTGACGGAGGTGGCGCCATAGCGGACTGCGAGTTTCACGGCGCCGGGGATGATCGCGCGGCAGGTCTTGGCGGTGGGCGCACCGGCGGTGCTCTTGATCTTGGTGAGAACGGTATCGATGCGTGGCGTGCTGGCTTTGCCGATGCGGAGTTCGCTGAGGGCTGGGCGGATGTGGTTCTTGAGGGACCGTCGGTAGGTGTCGAGCGGTGTGGGGGAGCGTTGCCGTCGGCGACCAGGCCCTCGAATCTCTTCTCCCAGAGGTCGAGCAGATGGCTGATCTTCTGCATCGCGGTGAGCTCGCCGGCCTGGTTGGTCCTGGAGCTTCTTGAGCACAGCGCGCTCGGCAGCGGTCTTGGTTTTGCCGTAGGCGGACACGGGACGGACGTGTCCGTCGTGGTCGCGGAACTTGTACTTGGCGGGCTTGCCCTTGTCGTCGGTCTGAGCGACCCACGTGGAGATCTCGCCCCAGCTTCCGATGGGCAGTGGTGGCGTCGACATCTCACGCCTCCAACCTGTGTGACGGTTGGAAGCTCAACGCCAGGCCGAGGCGTCGAGTCTGGGAACACGGCAACGATGAGAAACGGTGTGATGTGACGCATAGTCACGATCGGATGAACAGCGAAGAGGTGGCCTGATGGTCTCCGGTCGGGGACTGGGGTGGATGCGACTTGAAGCAGCACCATCGCAATTGAGTGCGTTTTGAGTGTGCGGGAGACACAATCAAGCCCAGGACACTCTCATGACCTGGGCTTTTGTGGCCGCCCGCGACTCGAACCCCGAACCCGCTGATTCTCTGTCGAGATGATCGACGAGAGGTGTCTGCTAGCCGGATTGCGCGGGTGATCTGTGTAGATGCACGACCAGGGTCACCCCGACACATTTGATCGTTCTCAACGTTGCCCGTCCATTTTACATTGGGTTAGATGTGGGGATCAGGAATCGTCTGTGAACCTCGCCGTCCCGGTCCGCGCTGTCTGTACTGATCAGGAATCGCTGGGGCTCGGCGTGGGGCTGGCCGCCTGCTCGATTGGAAGGATCAGATAGGCGCACGACCCAGCGGCTGGAGGGGAAGGGTTGGGTGCTGGGCTCGGCGACGATGCTGGGGTATGGGTTGGGGTTCGGGTTGGGCTACTCGTGGTCGAGGGCGGGATGGTTGGCAGATGGGGTGGCCGAAGACATACCTCAGACTGATCCTTCGCGCCGACTGTCACAATGACGCTCAATGCATTGGTGACTGCGGGCATCGAGAATTCGTGTGTCATCACGCCGTCGCCGTCTGGACCAACGATTGCGTAGTAGGCCAACCGATCGAACGGGTCCGCTACGGTGCTCATGGTGACGCGAACGAACATTCTGTCGTCAGCCCTCAACCCACTTGCATGTGCAGTACCTTCGATAAAGATTCGGTCCTCATCATCGCGGATAGCCTTCGCGGTAATGCTCGGTCGGTCGTCTTTAGCAAAGACTATAGGCGTCAAGATTACGGCGATGATGATTCCAGCCATCAGCATGGGTATGCCGATCCAAAGAAATTTGGAATTTGCTGAGAGTCTGGCGGCCAGCGCGCATCCGACCGCAAGCACGACCAAGATCACGGCCACGGCTGTCAGTACCGGGTAGTTCCGCGCCAGTCGAGCGACTGTGCCAGTCAACTCGCCGAATGCTGCGAAGATGGCGGCAAGAATCGTGACGCCGCCTGCAAGGGCCGTCGCGACATCCTTCGTGGCTTCTGGGTTGCCATTACCCATGGTCACCATCCTCCAACCTGCGGTCCTCGAACCTGTTCTCCAAGGCCGCGACGACTAGCCGAGCCTTCCACCGGTCCAGGCGCTCACACCAACGACGAGGCATGTGTTCCTGGGTGGCGCGTCCCCTCACAACTGCCATATCTCGAGGACAATCTCATTGCTGTTCGTCCACCTGGGTGCTGTCCATGATGCCTCAGCGCGCGCGATCTGTTGAGTCTGAAAGGTAGTTTTCCATCAGCCTCGTCGAGGGACGTCCGACAAGGCTGATGGCAACGTCCGAGCTTGACAGAATTCAAACAATCGATCATTGGCATCGATCCACCTTTCCTCCTGGTCCCGACCTCCTCTGCCTGAGTTGCAGTCCTCGCCAGTTCGGTCTCGCGATGGAGTCAGGAAACCGCGAGATCTTGCCGTTCCGAGAAGTGCTGGCAAGATGACCAAATCCGGGTGCGCCCGTGTGTCTGGCACAGAACCGCACTGTCCGACGCCGCAGCAATTTGATATTGCCCGACGAGTAGGCGAGGTGACGGCATCAAGCAACCGTCGATTTGCGACCGGGCAGCCGAGTTGCACGCCCACCTTCAACAGCAGATCTGACCATCGAGGATCCGACGGGGGCCTGCTCGATCCACAACACACACGTCGCGTCGTGCCCGCGGCGTTGGAGACGATCGCCGTAGTCGAGCACCTGTCCCAGACCAACACGCAGTTGGTGAATCTCATTGCCGAGCGTCAGTGACTTGACCTCGCACACCACCAAGCGGCCAGGTTGCGTCCCGCGGAGTGGTGGAAGTGGGTCGTCACCGTGTGCGGGTCAGCGAGTGGTGCTGATCATGCCGTGAGGAGTTCGGTTGGCGCCACCTCCTCGGCTGGTTGCGTGGTGGTGTCGAGGAGCGCCATGGAGCCTTCGGACAGGTAGCGGCGTTCGGAGACCTGCCATTCGTCGTGGGTCTCGACCAGCACCGATCCTGCTAGGCGGAGCAGGGCGGCGGGGTTGGGGAAGACCCCGACGACGTCGGTGCGGCGCTTGATCTCCTTGTTCACCCGTTCCAGTGGGTTGGTCGACCAGATCTTCTTCCAGTGCGCGACCGGGAAGTCGGCGAACGCGGTGACGTCGTCGGCCGCGGCGCGAAGCATGGCTTCGACCTTGGGCAGTTGCCGGCCCGGCATGGTGGCGATCACGTCGAGTTGTTCGCGGACGTGGACCGGGTCGGGCTGGGCGAAGATGGTGCGGATCGCGGCGGCGACCATGTCGGCGTGGCCCTTGGGGACCTGGGCGAGGACGTTGCGCAGGAAGTGCACCCGGCAGCGCTGCCACGCGGCGCCGAGCAGGACCGCCTCGATGGCGGCCTTGAGGCCGGCGTGGGCGTCGGAGATGACCAGTTGGACCCCGCGCAGGCCCCGGGTCTTCAGGCTGCGCAGGAACGCGGTCCAGAACGCGCCGTCCTCGCTGTCGCCGACGTCGAACCCCAGGACTTCGCGGCGCCCGTCGGCGGCGACGCCGGTGGCCACCACGACCGCCTGGGACACCACCCGGTGGTCGACTCTGGCCTTGCAGTAGGTGGCGTCCAGGAAGACGTAGCGGAACGGCTGCTCGGCCAGTGACCGGTCCCGGAACGCGGCCACCTCGACGTCGAGCTCGGCGCAGATCCGTGACACCTCGGACTTGGAGATCCCAATGTCGGCGCCGAGTGCCTTGACCAGGTCGTCGACCTTGCGGGTCGAGGTGCCGTACAGGTAGGCCTCCATGATCACCGCGAACAGCGACTGATCCACCCGCCGGCGGCGCTCGAGGAGTGAGGGAAAGAACGATCCCGTTCGCAGCATCGGGATCCGCAACTCCAGATCTCCTGCGGTCGTGGTGAGCGTCTTCGACCGGTGGCCGTTGCGCTGCGCGACCCGGTCGGCGGTGCGTTCGTGCGGTCCGGCGCCGATCACCGCGGTCAGCTCGGCCTCGATCAACGCCTGGTAGATCGTCGTCGCGGCCTGCCGGATCCGTTCCTCGACATCACCACCCTTGAGAACTTCGAGCACCTCGAGCAGGGCAGACTGGTCCAGAGCCATCGTGTGAAGTGTCCTTTCGCGAGAACCATTGGCGTGGTCTCGCCGACCTTCACACGATGGCCTCCTCACGCGTGGGCATCCACGCCGAGCAGATCCCGACTTACACCACCCGAGGGGACGCAACCAACGGATTCGGAAGGCGATGTCAGCCGTGGGTTGACATCGGCTCGAAGCCAGAGAGCGTGGATACGAGGTAGGACAGATTCAACGCTCGAGCTGCCTACTACCTGTTCCTCAACGAGAACCCGAACCAAGGCCGCCAAGTTCTGCCATCTCGGGACGCTAGCGCCCTTGAGCGCCGCACTGACACCTTCGTGGCTCAGGCCCCAGGAAGGTCACGTTCGTCAAACCAACGGCTGATCTTGCGGGTTGATGGCTTCCCCGCCATCTCGCACAGGCTTTGCAAGGCTTGCGCTAGATCGCGCTGCGGACCAGGCGGCAGCCGATCCTCGCTGAGATCCGTAGGTCAGGCGCCGTACGTGAGCGAGTCGTACAGCTCGGGCGGCGGTGTGCTCCAGGGCAGAGGTTCGAGTTCGCCGTTCTCGTGGTGCTTGGTGCGGGTGCAGTTCTTGAAGGTGCCGCTGGGGTCCATCAGCTTGGCCATGTGGGGGTAGCAGTGGTCGCGCCACCACACGCTCATGCCGGTGCCGGGTTCGAGCCGGAGGGCTTCCCAAGCGTGCCAGAGCGCGGACAGGACACACACGGCTTCGCCGTGTTTCCACCACTGGCTGCACCAGGGTGCGTTCGGCGGGATGTGGCGTCGGAAGGCCTTGATCAGGAAGTGCTCGACGAAGTCGGGCAGGGTCTTGAAGTACAGCTGCGGTTGTTCGCCGGCGGCTTGTTCGAGGGCGTCGCCGGCCGCGGCGGCTTCCTCCTCGAGCTGGTCCGCGAGGTCGCGCTGCGCCTCGTCGCCGTCGTCGCCGTACGCCGTGTCGTCCCATTCGGTGTCGGGCAGCGTCACGAAGGCTCTCCTGTCGGCGCGATGATCGAGCTGCGTGCGCCGGGGTCGTGCCGCGCGAGGGAGGCGCGGACCCGGTCGGCGTACGGACGTTCCATCCAAGGGATCGACCTGATCAGGGTCGCACGCGCCCCGGACGAGAACACGATCGCGCGGCCGGCGGGCAGCGCTGCGAGCTCGGCGATGTCGAGGATTTGTTCGCGCTGCAGCTGTCGGTTGACCGACGTGCCCTGCTTGCTGGTCGACGTCGAGGAGCGCAGGAGTTCGCGGTCGCCGATGAGCTTGCTGAGCCGGTCGAGAAAGGTGGCGTCGTCGACGCCGCCGCCGTAGATGCGGCGGTTCGCGGCGGACCAGAGTTTCTCCATGCCGCGCTCGCCCCAGCAGCCGACGCCTTGGGCCCAGGACTGCAGGATCGTGACGAGGACGATGCCGCGGGAGCCGTAGTGGCTGTACAGGTCGGGCAGGTCTTTCCACCGGCACACGTTCGCGGCCTCGTCGAGGACGCCGATCATCGGCACGGGGAGCAGGTCGCCGGGGCAGGTGGTGGCGTAGTCCCCGCCGGCCTTGACGGCGGCGGTGAGCGCGGTGACGAGTGGTCCGGCGTTGCCGGCGCCTTCCCGCGACAGGCCGTAGAGGTTGACGTCCACGATGCGGCTGCGGTGAGGGCCCGGCAAGGGGCGTTGCGGACCGCATGCTCTCGGACTCCGATGGTCAGCGACGCGCATGGTTGGGCAGTGCGCTGGCTCGGGGGCGTTGAGCGGATATGACGGGTGGGCGGCCGGTGAGCGAGCCAGGAGGTCCAAGTGGTGACTCGGAGCTGTGGATAACTGTGGTTGTGCTGGAAGGGGTGCCGGTGCTTTGTTCACAGGCGGCTCGTGTGCTGTGCCGGATTGTTGTACGACTGGCGAAGGTGGAGCGCGGGACCGACGACGCTTCCGTGATGGAGGAGGGGCGTCTTGAGCGGCGATGAGGTCGATGAGTGGTCGACGCCGGATGACTTGTTGGGGATGGAGGCGCTGGCTGAGACGCCGGTGGCGGGGGAGGGGATCGGGCGGCTGGCGTTCTACGGGCGGTGTTCGACGGAGGACAACCAGGATCCGCGGACGTCGAAGGCGTGGCAGGTGGTGGAGGCGGAGCGCTTTGTGGGGCCGTTGGGTGGGGTGATCGTTGAGGAGTTCTTCGATGTCGGCCAGTCGCGGTCATTGCCGTGGGAGCGGCGTCAGGAGGCCAGTCGGCTGTTGAGGGCGTTGAAGGATCCCGGTCGTCGGTGGGATGGGTTGGTGGTGGGGGAGGCTACGCGGTGCTGGTTCAGCAATCAGTTCAGTCTGACGTGGCCGAAGTTCGATCGGTACGGCGTGTCCCTGTGGATACCTAGCCTCGGTGGTCGGTTCGATCCGGAGAACACGGTCCATGACATGGCGATGACGATCACGGGCGGGTTGTCGACGTCGGAGCGTCAGCACGTGCAGCGCCGGGTTCGTGCGGCGATGGCGGCGTAGGTGCTGATTGATGGCAAACACCAGGGCGGCCGTGCTCCTTATGGCTACCGGGTGGTCGACGCCGGACCGCACCCGAACCCGCGGAAAGTCCAGGAGGGCTATCGGCTTCGTGTGCTCGCGATCGACGAGCTTGCTGCGCCGGCCGTGGAGCGGATCTATGCGATGTATCTGGAGGGTCTGGGGTTCAAGGCGATCGCTGAGACGCTTAACGCCGAAGGTACTGCGTGTCCGTCGGCGCACTCCCCGAAGCAGAATCGGCATCGGAGTGGGCACGGTTGGCAGTCGTCGACGGTCAAAGCGATCCTGGACAACCCGCGCTACACCGGCTTCGCCGTCTATGGCCGGTGGCGGAAGGTCGAGGAGTTGCTTGATCCCGAGAACGTGGCGGCGGGTCATGTGGTGAGGTTCCGACGGTCGCCGACGTCGAAGATCGTCCGTTCGCGCGAGGCCGCGCATGCCGCGATCGTCTCGTTGGAGGACTTCACGCGGGTCCAGCTCGAGATACGCGCACGCCGAGAAGCCGGCCTGCGCGACCAGACATCTCGAGAGCGAGTGCGCGTGCGCACTCCGCACACGTATCTGTTCAAGGGTCGGGTTCGGTGCAGCATCTGCACCAGGAAGATGGAAGGCGCGATGCGCCGGAACACGGAGTTCTGTCGGTGCGCGGCACGCACCCTCGCCCCTGGCGCGAGCGCCTCCCTGGAGCATCCGCCGACGGTGTACCTCCGTGTGGATCAGCTCAGCACGAGGGTTAACGATTGGATTGCGAAGCTCTTCAGTCCCGAGTACCTGGATGCCACCGTCGATGAGCTCACCGCGGCGGTCGAGGAGGACGCACCGGCAGATCGCACGGAGGCGGATCTGAAGAGGAGGATCGCCGCGGCGGAGGCGACGATGTGGCGGCTTCGGCGCGCGTTGGAGGCCGGTTGGGATCCTGCTGAGATGACAGCGCAATACAACGCTGCGGTCGCTGAGAAGCGAGCGGCCGAAGCGGGCCTGGCGACAATCGAGCGTCCGCAGCGGCTGACGCCGAAGGAGATCCGAGCGATGGTGGATCAGTTAGGCGACATCGCACAGGCGCTGGATTGCGCGAGCCAAAGAACTGGCTGACCTGTACGACGCACTTCGGCTGGCGATCGATTACTACCATCGGGCCCGAGTGGCCGAAGTCTCGATCACGCCTGCCCCGCGTGTGAATAGTGTGTGTGTCCGAGGGGGGACTTGAACCCCCACGCCCCGCGAAGGGCACTAGCACCTCAAGCTAGCGCGTCTGCCTATTCCGCCACCCGGACGAGTGGTCGCACCGCCTCAGCGGTGCTGACCGGAGAACAGTAGCAAACTCCAGGGGTGGAATTCACATCGGGCGGGTGGGCTGGTGACGAGGGGGTGGGGAGAGCGTAGTTTGAAATTCAAGGAGCGGCTCGCGGTGGGAGGTGAGGGGGCATGAGCGGTTGGAACGGCATGTCCTTCGAGGGCAAGGAGACGATGCTCGGGGTGGTGCGGCGGGAGGCCGGACAGTTCTTCGAGCTGGTGGACTCCGACGACGTCTGGGAGGCGCCGACCGGGGCCGGGCACTGGCAGGTGCGGGACGTGGTGGCCCACATCACGGACACGACGGAGGCGTACTTCGTCGCCTTCGACGCGGCTCGGGCCGACCAGGAGCTGCCGGAGGCGTACGGGTTGCCGGGGATGGCTGCGCGGGTGGACACACAGGCGCTGGCGCTGCGGTCGGTGCCGCGGACCGAGTTGGTCGAGCGGCTCCGTACGGACTTCGACAAGATGATGGAGATCTTCGACGCGCTGGGCCCGGAGGAGTGGAGCGGGTTCAACGTCCCGCACTTCTACATGGGTCCGCTGCCGGCGTTCTTCTTCCCGGCGTTCCAGCTGATGGACTACGGCGTCCACTCCTGGGACATCCGGCAGGGGACCGGCCGGGCCCACGGGCTCTCGGGCGAGGCGGCGGATCTCCTCGTACCGTTCATGTTCGTGTTGTGGAAGTACACGACCGGCGCCAAGGATCCGTGCGAGCTCGGCATCCGGATCACCAGCGGCCCGAACGCCGGCGACACCCTGGTACGGGTCGGCGCGGACGGCATGGACTACGAGCCGGGGGACGCGACCGGGCTGCCGACGGTCCTCGAGTTCGACCCGGGTAGCTTCGTGCTGACCGCGTTCGGCCGGAGCAACGCCGGCACGATCCGTGGCGACCGCGCGGTCGCCGACCGTTACCTGAACCTGTTCTTCCGGATCTGAGGGGATCGCATGACCGATATCGACCTGCCCGCGATCGAGGCCGAGCGCGACCGGATCAGGACGACGTACCTGACACCGGGCGGGAAGAGTTCCGCGCGCGGGCTGCATCACACCGCGCTGCTGAGTGCGGACGTCGAGCGCACGGTCAAGTTCTACCAGGAGGTGCTCGGGTTCCCGCTGACGGAGATCATCGAGAACCGGGACTACCAGGGGTCCAACCACTTCTTCTTCGACATCGGGAACGGGAACCTGCTCGCGTTCTTCGACTTCCCCGGGCTCGATCTCGGTCCGTACGCCGAGGTGCTGGGCGGACTGCATCACCTGGCGATCTCGGTCGAGCCGGCCCAGTGGGAGCGGCTCAAGCACAACCTGGACGAGGCCGGCGTCGAGTACATGGAGGAGAGCGGTACGTCGATCTACTTCCGTGACCCCGACGGCGCCAGGATCGAGCTGATCGCCGACCCGCTGGGCGAGATGTACGGCCTCAAGGTGCTCTGAGCCACGAGGTCGTCCGAGCGCTCAGCCGTTGACCGGGTGAGCGCCGGGCGGGATCCTCGGATCAACGCGCTCCGGGGGGAACGAGATGGGGCAACGCAGTCCGTTGGTGACACTTGCGGCGACCGCCGTGGGTCTTGTCGCCCTGCTCGTGGTCAACAGCACCCAGACCGGCAGCCCGACCGCGGCCGGCACCGCAGCCGCGCCGGTGACGAGTACCCCGACAACTACGGAACCCTCGACTACACCGCCAACCCCAACTGCGGTGCCGCAGAAGACCGCTACACCCTCGGCGCAACGGACCACCGTCTACGCCGGTAGGACGACGGAGCGTGAGGCGAGTGTCGCCATAGCGGTCAAGGGCGACCGAGCCGTCGCCTACGTCTGCGACGGACGTCGGCTCGAGGCCTGGCTGACCGGCACGTTCACCACAGGTCAGCTCGCACTGCGCTCCCGCACCGGCGAACGGCTCGTCGGCACTGCGACCGCGAAGTCAGCGGTTGGCACGTTCACGTTACGTGGCCGCACGCTGCACTTCGCGATCAGCGCGGCTGGTCCGCCGGCCGGGCTGTACCGGTCGGCGAGCAACAGCAGGACCATCGGGTGGATCGTGTTGCCGGACGGCAGTCAGGTCGGCGTCGACAACGACGGGACGCCGTCGGCTGCACCGCGGCTCGATCCGGGGAGCCGAATTGCGAGCATCGACGGCGTGCAGGTGACGGCGCAGTCGATCACCGGTGACGAGACGTTCTGAGGAGCGGATGTGACGACGACACCGGTTCACCAGGTCACGAGGGTCGGGATCCCACTCGCGGTCGGGGCCGCGGCCGCCGTCGCACTCGGCGTCTACGGTCGGGTCCACAACCCCACCGGCGTCGCGATCAACGTCGCGGGCTTCTCGAGCTTCCAGTCCGTGAAGGCCTGGATGGCGACCCTCGCCCTGCTGCTCGGCGTGGTGCAGGTGGTCTCCGCGATGGCCCTCTTCGGACACTTCAAGGGTCTGGCCGGGCGTTCCTGGGTCGGCCCGCTCCACCGCTGGTCAGGCCGTGCCGCGGTCGCGGTCACCCTGCCCGTGGTCGCGCATTGCCTGTACGCATTGGGATTCCAGTACGGCGAACCGCGCGTACTGATCCATTCACTGCTCGGCTGCTTCTTCTACGGCGCGTTCGTCGCGAAGATGCTCACGCTCAGTCGCAGGGACGCGCCGTCGTGGCTGCTGCCCGTGGCCGGTGGTGCCGTGTTCACCGCCCTGGTCGGGCTGTGGCTGACCTCGTCGCTGTGGTTCTTCACCACGTTCGGCATCATCCGTTGAAGGGACCACCTGTGTCCGAGACCAGTCGCCGTACCTTGCTCGTCGCCGCCGGACTGGCGACCGTGACCGGCTGCGCCAAGTACGGCGAACCCAAGAGCACGCCGGCCCCGGCACCGGCCAACGCCATCCTCGGCAAGACCGAGGACATCCCGGTCGGTGGCGGGGTGATCTTCGCGCCGAACCAGGTGGTCGTCACGCAGCCGGCCAAGGGCAGTTTCAAGGCGTTCAGCTCGATCTGCACGCACCTGGGCTGCCCGGTCGCGACCGTCGCGGACGGCACCATCAACTGCGACTGCCACGGCAGCAAGTACGCGATCGCCACCGGCGCCGTGGTCGCGGGACCGGCGCCGCGACCACTCCCGCCCAAGCAGATCACCATCTCCGGCGACTCGATCACCCTGACCTGACGACGATCTGACCGACCCGGTGGGGGAGGATGGGTCGCATGACTTCTCCGACGCCGAGCGACCGTACGTCGTACACCCCCGACGCCGAGGTGGTGGAGCTCTGCAGTGAGCTGATCCGGATCGACACCACGAACTACGGCAACGGCAAGAGCAACGGTGAGCGGGTCGCCGCCGAGTACGTCGCGGCCAAGCTGGACGAGGTCGGGATCGAGTCGACGATCTACGAGTCCGAGCCCGGCCGGGCCACGCTGGTCGCGCACTGGGAAGGCGAGGACCAGTCCGCCGATCCGCTGCTCGTGCACGGCCACCTGGACGTCGTACCGGCCGATCCGAAGGACTGGAAGGTCGACCCGTTCGCCGGCGAGATCTTCGACGGGTGCGTCTGGGGCCGCGGCGCGGTCGACATGAAGGACTTCGACGCGATGGTGCTGTCGGTGGTCCGGGCGCGGCAGCGGGCCGGTGCGAAGCCGCGGCGGCCGGTGCGGCTCGTCTTCACCGCGGACGAGGAGGCCGGCGGCGTGTACGGCGCCCAGTGGCTGGTCAACAACCACCCGGACACCGTTGCCGACTGCACCGAAGGGATCGGCGAGGTCGGCGGGTTCTCGATCACGCTGAAGGACGACCTGCGGCTGTACCTGATCGAGACCGCCGAGAAGGGCATGAACTGGATGCGGCTCAAGGCCCGCGGTACGGCGGGCCACGGGTCGATGGTGAACACCGACAACGCGGTCACCCACCTGGTCGAGGCGGTCACCCGGATCGGCGGGCACGAGTGGCCGCTGCGGATGACGCCGACGGTCCGGGAGTTCCTGAAGACGCTGGAGGACGTGCTCGAGATCGAGCTCGACCCGGACGACATGACCGCGACGTTGGCGAAGCTGGGCAGCTTCAGCCGGATGTTCGGTACGACGATCCGCAACAGCTCCAACCCAACGATGCTGAACGCCGGCTACAAGGTGAACGTGATCCCCGGCGACGCCGAGGCGCACATCGACGGCCGGTTCCTGCCCGGGTACGAGGACGAGTTCTACGCCACGATCGACGAGCTGCTCGGTGACAAGGTGCGGCGTGAGACGGTGGTCCAGGACATCGCCCTGGAGACCGAGTTCAGCGGCGGCCTGGTCGAGGCGATGAAGGCATGCCTCGCGGCCGAGGACCCGCAGAGCCGGACCGCGCCGCTGCTGATGTCGGGTGGTACGGACGCCAAGTCGTGGAGCCGGTTGGGAGTGCGCTGCTTCGGGTTCGTGCCGCTGCAGCTGCCGCCGGACCTCGACTTCATGGGCATGTTCCACGGCATCGACGAGCGGGTGCCGACGGCGTCGCTGGAGTTCGGTTCCCGGGTCCTGGACCGCTTCCTCGATCAGGCCTGATGCCGCAGGACCACAGTCGGTGGGTTGAGCAGACCTGAATTCAGGAAGTCGGCGGCATGCTCGACGTTCTGGAGGTCGAAGCGGCGTCCGTACTGAGCGGTGACGGATTCGACGAGCGGCGCGAGGTGGTCGTCTGCGGCCAAGGCGTTGGCCGCGGTGTTGTGGACGACGATGCGCAGGTCGTTCGGTCCGGGCTGCGCCGCATGCGTCAGGTCGACGCGGTACGGCGGCGCCCAGAGCGTGCCGCAGAGGGTGTCGTTGAGCCAGATCTCGGCGGCGACTCCGATCGGCGGCACGAGCATCGCCCGGTAGGAGTGCGCCGGTAGATAGGTCTCGGTCTCGGCCGGCACAGCCTGGCCGGCGCCGAAGTCGAGCAGCACCCGCGTGCTCGCGTCCAGGTCAGGTAGCTCGACCGAGGTCTGGTAGGTCGCGGATCCCGAGTACGCCGCTCGGCCCGGGTCGTCCTCCCAGCGGTGCGGGAGCGTCACGGGCGTGGTCCCATCGGCGAAGGCGACCATCCACGCCCCTCCGCCCGAGCCGACCGTCACCTCTTCCACCGCGACCCGTTCTACCGACGAGCTGGTCGGGACGAGGACGGTCGCCTCGTACGCGTCCAAGGTCACCTCCGCTCCGTCGATGACCGTGACCGCGCCGGTGAACGGATCCCACTGCTCCACCGGCCCGTCGCAGCGGACTGTCCGCGGCTCGTTGCCGGTGTTCGCGACGAAGTACACGTCACCGTCGTCCAGTCGGCGGTGCACCACCCCGACGTCGTCCGGCGCTGTCACCGGTGCAGCCGGCAGCACCGCCGACGGGTCACCGACCACTGAGCCGCCGGCCGCTCGGACCGCGTCGAGCCAGCGGGTAGTTGCCTCCGGCATCGTCGCGTCCGGGGGTACGACGACCAGCGGAACCTCGGCCGGGTCGATCAGACTCAGCGCATCGTCGTCGATCAGGTCGAAGTCGAGTCCGGCCGACCGGATGCTGCGAGGGATGTCGTCGCCGATCAACCGTCGCACGGTCCGATACAGATTCAGCGATCCGTGCATCTCGGCGTACGCGTCGGAGGCCGGCACGTAGACCTTGACCGGCCGGACCGGTGTTCCCTGCTGCAGCAACCAGGACAGGCGGTGCAGATAGCCGAAGAGATCCGTTGCCACCGGCCACCAAGGGTTGCGGTCGTCGAGCGCACCGGCGGCGTAGAAGATCCAGCCCAGTCCGGGGCCGCCGGACGGCGAGTACGGCCAGCCGTGTCCGATCAGCTGATTCACCCCGGACAGGAAGTGCTCGTGCGCCTCGCCCTTGAGATCGAGCGGGGTCGCGCGGAACGACGGCGAGTGGACCCAGGTCCAGGCTTCCGCCGACACGACCGATCGGCCGTGGATGCTCGCGGCCGATGACGCCCACCGCGTCTCCGGGATGCTCGTCCACCCCCAGCCCTCGCCTTCGAACAGGTCGGCGAACCGGTAGCTGCTCATCGTCGCGGGCGGTTCGCCGTAGCTCTGGATCCGGAACGGTACGCCGTGCCCGGCCGCCCAGCGCTGGAAGACCGCGACGAAGTTCTCCTCGTACAACTCCGACAACGTCCGGTGGAAGTCGATGCGCAGTTGCCTCGAGCCGGTCGTGTCGACGAGCAACTCGTACAGCCGCGGCCGCAACTCGTATCCGCGCCGACGGCCGAATTCCTCGAGGATGTTCGCCGTCCAGTCGGCCTGGTACACCTCCAGGCTGTCGCAGAACACCGATCCGACCAGCTCCGGCGTGGCCGCCGTCAGCAACGGTTCCGCGACGCATCTGATGTGTTCGGCCGCCGCAGCCGCCGAGTAGTGGTCGAGCACCGGCCCTTCCGCGCCCGCCGCGGCGCGCTTGACGTTCTGCCCGGTCAGGCGCGAGGACGCGATCACCACCTCACGCGGCCCGTTGCCCCGCGGCACCCGGATCGTGCCGTCGCTCACCGGGATTTCGACGAACGACGTGGGCACGCCCGCAGACCCTTCGCCCACGAACGCTGCGACGACCTCGTCTCCGGGCCACGCCGCCACCGCCGGTACGTCGTACGCCTCGGGGCCGATCTCGCGCCGATCCCAGCAGAGCCGCCGGGCGGCCAGGTCCGGTCCGATGTGCCCGCCGCCGAAGGACCAACCGCTGCCCATCGTCAGGTCGAACCTCAGTCCGAGATCGCGTGCCGTTCGCGCAGCATGCCGGACGTCGTCGAGGAACTTGTCCGAACCGAACGGTGTGTCGACCGGGCCCAGCGGATAGACGAAGGCGACCTCGACCCCGCCCAGCCCGGCCGCGGCCATCGCCCCCAGTTGGCGGTCGAGCTCACGCCGGTCGACCGACGGCCCGAACCACCACCATCGCATCATCGGCCGCCCCTCGGGCGGCGGTGTCCGGAACTGGCTTCGTACGTCGTCGACGGTCGCCACCCGATCACCCCATCGCGATCCGCGACCAGAGGTCAACGCCTATGACCACTACCGGTCAGATCCGGTCGCGATGCGGTGATACCGGAGGTGAGAAGGTACTGACCGATCGCGTACGACGACATCACCAGCGCACCGCGTCCCGGGAAGTCACGGCCGGCCATCCGCAGTGCGATCAGTGCGTCGGAGATGAAGAACAGCGTGCCGCCGAGGCCGCTGCGCGGGCTGTGCCACCGCGAGGCGATCGCAGTTGCCGTGAGCAACAACGCGTACGCCGCGACCGGCACGCGCTGACCGCCCAACCCAGGGGAGAGCGCCGCGATCAGCGCTGCCCAGAGCGCGCCGTACGCCGCGAACACGCGCCACGATCGTTGCGCCGGGTTGGCGAGGAAGACCGCCAGGTAGCAGGCGTGGGCGGCGGCGAAGGCGGCCATGCCGGCCAGTTGAAGATCGGTCTCGAGGAGGAGGTCACCGGCGGCCGACGCAAGCAGGGCCGCTTGGAGGAATGGTGGTGCGTCCTGCGTTCGGGACCATGACCACAGCAGTGGCATCAGCGGCACCTTGCTGGCCTGTTTGAGGATCTTGACGTCGAAGGCAACGGCCGCCACCTGCACGACCGTCGTACCCCAGAACGCCGTCAACAGTCGCTGGTCGCGCGCCAACCCCCGCAGGTTCATGCCCCCGAGTCTGCCGTACGTCGGACCGCAACTCGCCGGTGTTCATGACAAGTTCAACGTGGCGCGGAGGCGCGGGAGGTACTGGATCAGTGGTTTGAGTGGCGTGGGGGAGGTGACGACGGAGAGCGTGAGGCGGTAGCGGAAGGGGGCGGGGGTGAGATGTTCGCCGGGGCGGAGTTCGGTGGCGAGGGCGCTGCGGGGGACCAGGGCCAGGTGGGCGCGGCGGCGGGCCATGGCGACCGTTGTGCTGAGAGTGACGCCGCGGCGTGGGAGGGCGCCGTGGGCGGCCAGGCGGGCGTGGATGTCTTCGATGCCGCGGTCGTAGGTGGCGAACGCGACCGGACGATCCTTCAGCGGGTGCCGGCCGCGGCCGGGTGGGCGGGCGCCGGGTGGGACGAACAGGACGAGCTCGTCGCGGCCGACGCGGCGTGCGACGGTCTCGCGCGGCAGGGTCATCTGGTCGGCGATCGCGATGAAGGCGGCGTCCATCGTGCCCTCGGCGATGCGCTCGACCAGGAAGTGGCCGTGGTCGACCTGCTGCTCGATGTCCAGGTCGGGCAGATCGGCGTCCAGGACCGGGAAGAGGATCGGCGCGAGGCTGGCGAAGGTGCCGATCACCAGTCGCCGGCCGACGGCGGCCGCGCGGGTTGCGGCGTACACCTCCTCGAGGTGGCCGAGGATGTGGTCGGCCCGGCGGCTGAGCTCGGCGCCGGCTGCCGTCGGGCGGGCGCCGCGGGTGTCGCGCTCGAACAGCTTGGTGCCGCACAGGCGCTCCAACCGGCTCAGTCGCTGGGACGCGGAGGGCTGCGAGATGCGCAGCTCGCGGGCGGCCGTGCCGACGGCGCCCGTGCGGTTGATGGCCTGGACCAGCCGCAGGTCCTCGACCGATGGTAATGAGGCCATAGGTTCAGCCTATGGCAACCAGGCAGCATCGGCTCCCTACCTGAGGGCCCGGAAACCTCGAAGAATCAAGGGTATGAAAGCCCGGTCCGAAGCGCTGGCGTTGCTCGCCGGTGGGGGAGCGGCGGACTTCGCCTTCCGGATCGCGCAGGTGGCGCTGCCGTTGGTGGTCCTGCGCGAGACCGGCTCGGTCGCCGCGACCGGCCTGGTCGGGGGCGCGGCCGGCATACCGGTGCTGTTGTCACCGTGGTGGGCCCGGAAGGCACGGCAATGGGTGGACTCGGGTCCGCGGCTCGCTGTGGTTGCGGCTGTCTCAGCGGCAGCGCTGGCCCTCGTGCCGGCCGCGGCGATGCTCGGACTGCTCACTCCTGAGCTGCTTGTGATCAGCGGACTCCTGCTCGGCTGCGGCGACGCGCTGTCCACCCCGGGCCGGTCGGCTCTGCTCGCCGACACCGGAGACCGGTGGGGTGATGGCAGGGCCGTCGTACTGCTCACCTGGCAAGACGGACTCCGCCGGATCGGCATGATGGTTGGCCCGGTCGTCGGCGCGCTGGCGGTGGCGGCGAACCTGACGAACGGACTGCTGTGGGTGGAAGCCGCGACCGTGCTCGCCGCCGGGCTGCTGGCCTGCACCGTGCGCGCCGAGCGAGCACCTGAAGGTGTTGCGACACCCTCGATCCGGGCGAGCCTCGAAGGGCGCCGTGAGGTGCTCTACGGCTGGATCGTCCGGGGTACGGGATGCGTGACGTGGTTCGCTTTCACTCTCGGCCTGTCGGTGATCGGCGAGGAGCGCGGGCGGCCGGGCATCTACCTCGCCTCCGGCATGACCGGGTACGGCGTGGGGTCGGTGATCGGGACCGCGATCTCGCTGGCGGTCGTCCGGCGGATCCGCCCGGTGCCGTTGGCATCGATCGCCTGGACGGGCATGGGGCTGTGCTGGATCGGCATGGGTCTGTGGACCACTCCGGCGGTAGTCGCCGTGATGGGTGCGCTCTCCGGGCTGACCGTCGTACTCGGGATCGCGGCGATCTCCGTGATCATCACGCGGTCGTCGGCCGGCGCCGAGCGGCGGACGTTGTTGTCGGGCCAGAGTGTGGTGGTGAGCGCGAGCAGTTCGGCCGGGATGCTGGCCGGCGGGCCGATCATCGCTGCCGTGGGGGCTGAGCACACTCTGGTCGGAGCCGGGCTGCTGACGGCGCTGGTCGCGGTACTCGTGCTGGTGCGGTGCGAGACTGCGGGGTATGTCCGAGATCGTGATCACCACGTTGGCCGAGCGGCCTGAGTACCTGGAGCGGATGTACGAGTTCGCCGACGCGTGGCCCGAGTTCATGCACAACGACCCGATCGGCAACGCGTTCATGGGTCAGGTGCCGGTGCGGTTCCCCGACCAGTGCGTCGTGGCGACCGAGGACGGTGAGCTGGTGGCACACGGCCGCAGCATCCCGTTCGTCTTCCCGGACGAGAACCGCACGGAGCTCCCGTCCGGCGGCTGGGACCGGGTGCTGCACTGGGGGTTCGCCGACCTGCGCAACGGCCGAGAGCCGAACGTGTCGAGTGCACTGGAGATCCTGATCCGGCCTTCCCACCTCGGCCGCGGCCTGTCCCACGAGATGCTCGGGGCGATGCGGGCGGCGGTGAAGGCCAAGGGACACAGCGCTTTGTTCGCGCCGGTCCGGCCGAACGGCAAGACGGACGCGGATCAGCCGATGACGGAGTACATCGAGCAACTGCGCCCAGATGGTCTGCCACATGACCCGTGGCTGCGGGTGCACGTCAAGGCGGGCGCCACCATCGTGAAGGTGGCGCCCCGGTCGATGGTGATCGCGGGCTCACTCGCGGAGTGGCGGGAGTGGACCGGCCTGCCCTTCGACACGACGGGCGACGTGATCGTCCGGAGGGCGCTCGTACCGGTGCATTGCGACGTACGGCATGACCACGCGGTGTACGTCGAGCCCAATGTGTGGATGCGGCACGACCTTTAGCGCGCGAGTCGGCCGAGGAGGGAGGCGGCGGCGCAGATGCCGGCGGTGGCGGCGACGATGAGGACCCCGAAGTCCAGCCAGTAGTTGGTGGGTAGGCCGATGAGCAGGCCGCGCAGGGCGCTGACCTCGTACGTGAGTGGGTTGACGTGGCTGATGACCTGCAGCCAACCGGGCATCAAGCTCACGGGGTACAGGGCGTTGGACGCGAAGAACAGCGGCATGGTGATCGCCTGGCCGATGCCCATCAGCCGGTCGCGCCGCAAGACCAGGCCGGCGATCGTCATCGACAGGCAGGAGAAGAAGGCGGCGCCGAGGACGACGACCACGAGTACTGCCAGCAACTTCAGCGGATTCCACGTCATGCTGACGCCGAGCAGCGCGGCGACGATGATGACGACGATCGCCTGCGAGATCGTCCGTACGCCGGCCGCGAACGCCTTGCCGGCCACCAGGGCGGACCGCGGGCTGGGCGTGACGAGGAGCTTGGTGAGGATGCCGGCGTCGCGCTCCCAGATGATCTGGATGCCGTAGAAGATGGCGACGAACAACGCGGACTGCGCGATGATCCCCGGCGCGAGATAGTCCAGGTACGGAACGTCGCCGGTCGGGATCGCCCGGATCCGGCTGAACGTCTGGCCGAAGATGACCAGCCACAGAATCGGCTGGATCGCGCGAGTGATGAGCTCGGTCCGGTCGTGCCGCAGCTTCTGCAACTCGACCAAGCAGAATGTCCCGATCCGGGAGAGTAGCCGGACGGCTGCTCGGGGCCTGGACTCAGCCCATGCGTTGGGCGGTACGACGGGTGCCACGGACATCGCGCAGGCCTCCCTTCTCGGCAGCGGCGAGACTCTCGCCGGTGTGGTGGCGGAACACGTCCTCGAGGCTGGCCTCGGGTCCGAGCTCGGCCTTGAGCTCGTCGGGGCTCCCGATCGCGCGCAGCCGGCCCTCGTGCATCAGGGCGACCCGGTCGCAGAGCAGGTCGGCCTCCTCCATGTAGTGCGTGGTCAGCAGCACGGTCATCCCGTACCGCTCCTGCATCTGCTGAACCCGGGCCCAGACCGAATCCCGGGCCACCGGGTCGAGGCCCACCGTCGGCTCGTCCAGGACGAGCAGAGCCGGCCGATTGACCAGCGCCTGCGCCAGCTCCAGGCGGCGCACCATGCCACCGGAGTATGTCGAGGCCAGCCGGTCCGCGGCATCGGTCAGGTCGACGATCTCGAGCACCTCGGCGACCCGGGCCGCCCGCTCCCGGCGCGGTACGTCGAACAGCCGCGCGAACCACGACACGTTCTCCCGGGCGGTCAGCGCCCCTTCGATCGACAGCTGCTGCGGGACGTAGCCGAGCATCCGTCGTACCGACATCGCGTCGGTGCGGACGTCGAGCCCGAAGACCCGGACCGTGCCGGACTGTGGCGGGTACAGGGTGTTGAGCACGCGCAACGTGGTGGTCTTGCCGGCGCCGTTCGGACCGAGCAGTCCGAAGCACTCGCCGGGTGAGACCTCCAGATCCAGGTTGTCGACGGCGAGATGATCGCCGAACCGATGGCTCAAGCCGTCGATCCGGACGGCCGGAACCGGGTCAGGTACTGAATCCGCACTCATCCTCGCTCCTCCACCAGGGCGCGTTCATCTTGCTGGGGATGCAACCGCTCCGCGAGTACGCCGAGCACCGGCAACGCGGCCCGCAATGCGTCCCGGTCGTCGGTCTCGAGGCCGTCGAGCGCCTGGGTGACGAGCGCAGTACGGCGGTCGCGCCAGGCCTCGACCTGCTCACGGGCCGGCTCGGTCAAGGTCAGCCGGGCGATGCGCCGATCGGCCTCGTCCGGGGCGCGCACGAGTAGCCCGCGCTCGATGAGCTGACCGACGAGTGTCGACACCGTGTTCGCGACCAGGCCGAGCTCGGCGGCGGCCTCGGTCACGGAGATGCCGGGGTTGCGGCGGACTGTCCGGACCAGCTCGGTCTGTGAGCCGGTCAGCGTCGACAGCGACCCGGGCCGGCCCGCGGATCGGCGGAGATGCCGGCGCACCAGCCCGAGCGCGGCCAGCAACTCCTCGGCAAGGACCTCGTTGCTCATGCTGCTCAGAATACCTCTGTCGCAGAGATATTTCAGCACGAAACCCCAACTAGTGGGGGTACGGCGGGGAACCGGGCCGTCGGAGCATCGATGCCATGAACACGACAGACAGCAACAAAGCCGTCGTCAGGGACTTCATCGACGGACTGTTCACCAACGGGGACCCGAGCGCGGTCGACACGTACCTCGCCGAGGACTTCATCAACCACGATCCGCCGTTCGGAGTCACGCCGGACGGCGAGGGGATGCGGGCGGCCGGCGCGATGATGCGGGCCGCGTTCCCCGACTGGCACAGCGAGCTGCACGCACTCGTTGCCGAGGGCGACATCGTCGTCGAGCGGTTCACCGCCGGCGGGACCCAGGAGGGCGAGGTGATGGGCATCGCGCCGACTGGGAAGACCGTCAGCCTGCCCGGGATCAACATCTTCCGGCTCCGCGACGGCCGGATCGTCGAGCGCTGGGGCCGCCTGGACGACCTCGGTTTCCTCAGGCAGCTCGGCGTCGTGCCGGCGTAGCATCACGATCATGGGGGCGGCGGATCGCCTGGACGTGCTGATTCAGCGCTGTTACGCGGGGCTGGACGCCGATGAGCTGCGGTCCGAGACGCTGCGCCGGCTGAAGGGCCTGCTGACCATCGACGCGGCGTTCTTCGCGACGGTCGATCCGGCCACGGTGCTGTTCACGGCGGTGAGTGTGGACGAACCGCTCGGTGCGGTGACCGAGCAGTTCCTCGCGAACGAGTTCGGCCAGGCGGATGTGAACAAGTTCGCCACGCTCGCCGCGGCCCGCGATCCGGTCAGCTCACTCGCGCACGCGACGAAGGGCGACTGGGCCAGCAGCGCTCGGTACGCCGAGGTGATGCGGCCACTCGGTCTCGGTGACGAGCTCCGGGCCGCGCTGGTGTCGAACGGCCGCTGCTGGGGCGTCATCTGCCTGCACCGCGAAGACGCGGACGCCGGCTTCTCGGAGCAGGAGTTGCAACTCGTACGGCGCCTGACACCACACCTGGCCGAGGGACTGCGACGAGGCCTTCGCACGGGGTCGATGGAGACCGCGGACGTCGGGCCGGGGGTGGTCGTGCTGGATGCGGATCTGCGGGTGGAGTCGATCAGTGCGGAGGCCGAGCACTGGTTGGCCGAGCTGGATCCGGATCGTCGCAGCGAGCTCCCCGTCGCGGTGCGAGCGGTGGCCGCTCAGCTGATGCGAGTGCAGGAACTGCCGGCCGCGCCGGCGGTCAAGGTGCGGACGAACGCGGGCCGCTGGCTGGCCCTGCACGCCTCGACACTTCGAGGTGGTGGCGAGCGGACCGCGGTGGTGATCGAGCCGGTCACCCCCGCGCAGCTGGGGTCGTTCCTGCTGGATGTGCATGGGTTGACACCGGCTCAGCAGCGCGTGACGGAGTTGCTGTTGCAGGGGTTCTCCACACGGCAGATCGTCGAGCGGTTGTGCTTGTCGCCGCACACCGTGCAGGAACATGTGCGAGCGGCGTACGACAAGGTCGGCGTCGGCAGTCGCCGGGAGCTGGTGACAGCGTTGCTCAGAGGGTCCGCATGACCCGGATGATGCGGCGGCGGAGCCAGACCCGCCGGGTGCCGTCGGGGTAGCGTCTCAGCCGGGCCAGCTCCCAGCCGCCGTACTCCGCGTGCTCAGTCAGCAAGCGACGGACCGCGCCACGCGATTCCGTCCTGGACACCTCGAACTGCTGCAACTCGTATTCGGCCATCCGCACCTCCACCTACGTCCTACGACACATCCTCCAGCGCAGCGACGATCGCGGGCGGGAGAGTGAGCTCCTCCACGCCCAGGACCGACTTGAGCTGCATCGCCGTCCGGGCCCCGACGATCGCCGCCGACACGCCCGGCCGGTCCCGCACCCAGGTGAGCGCCACCTCGAGCGGGGTCCAGCCGAGCCCGTCGGCGGCTCGGGCGACCGCTTCCACGATGCCCGAACCGCGGCCGTCGAGATAGGGGTCGACGAATCTGGACAGATGCTGAGACGCCGCCCGGGAGTCCGCCGGGATGCCCGTTCGGTACTTTCCAGTCAACACGCCGCGGCCAAGCGGCGACCAGGCCAGCACCCCGATCCCGAGCCCGCCGGCCGCGCGGATCGCGTCCGCCTCGGCGTCGCGGGCCAGCAGTGAGTACTCGACCTGGTTGGACACCGGCACCGCGCGGCCGGGCCAGGCCTGCTGCCAGGTGACCGCCCGGGCCGACTTCCAGCCGGCGTAGTTCGACACGCCGACATACCGGACCTTGCCCGAGTTCACCGCATGGTCGAGCGCGGACAGCGTCTCCTCCAGCGGTACGTCGTCCGACCAGGTGTGCAGCTGCCACAGGTCGATGTGGTCGACGTTCAGCCGTCGCAGCGACGCCTCGAGGTCACGCAGCAGGGCACCCCGCGAGGTGTCGGTGATCCGCTCGCCGCGGCGGACGCTGAACCCGGCCTTGGTCGCGATCACCAGGTCGTCGCGGTCCACCACGTCGCCGAGCAGCGACCCGATCAGGCGCTCGCTGTCGCCGTCGCCGTACGCCGCCGCGGTGTCGATCAGCGTGCCGCCGGCGGCGACGAACGCGGCGAGCTGCTCGCGCGCCTCGTGCTCGTCGGTGTCGCGGCCCCAGGACATGGTGCCCAGGCCGAGCCTGCTCACCGCCAGTCCACTGTGACCGAGATAGCGCTGCTGCATGACCCGAGCCTATTGCGGGCCACCGACAACGGCTCGCTAGGCTCGCCAGTCATGCGACTCGGACTCAACATCGGCTTCGTCTTCGGCGGCGACGACCATCTGGATCATCTGCGGCTGGTGCGCGAGGCCGAGCGACTCGGATTCTCGGTCACCTGGGCGGCGGAGGCGTACGGCTCCGACGCCGCCACGCTGCTCAGCTGGATCGCCGCCCAGACCACCACGATCGACGTCGGCGCGGCGGTCTTCCAGATCCCGGCCCGGACCCCGGCGATGACCGCGATGACCGCGGCCACCCTGGACCGGCTGTCGAACGGCCGGTTCCGGCTCGGTCTCGGCGTGTCCGGACCGCAGGTGTCGGAGGGCTGGCACGGCGTCCGGTTCTCTCAGCCGTTGCTCAGGACACGTGAGTACGTTGCGATCGTGAACTCCGCTCTCCGCCGCGAGACCGTCGCGTACGAGGGCAAGTACTTCACGCTGCCGCTGCCCGACGGACCCGGCAAGGCACTGAAGCTGACCGTCCGGCCGATCCGCGACCACGTGCCGATCTACCTGGCCGCGGTCGGCCCGAAGAACCTCGAGCTGGCCGGCGAGATCGCCGACGGCTGGCTCGGCATCCTCAACGACCCCGCCTATCTGGGAGAGCAGTTGAACCACGTCAAGACGGGCCGCGAGACCCGCCAACTCGGACTCGACGGTTTCGACGTCGTCGCGTCCGTACCGGTGATGACCGGCGACGACCTGCACGCCGCGGCCGACCCGATCCGGGGGTACGCCGCGCTGTACATCGGCGGCATGGGCAGCCGGGAGAAGAACTTCTACAACGCGCTCGCGGTCCGGATGGGCTACGCCGACGAGGCCAAGGAGATCCAGGACCTCTACCTGGACAAGAAGCACCGCGAGGCGATGGCCGCCGTACCGGAAGGATTCATCGACTCGATCTCCCTGCTGGGCGGCAAGGAGCGGATGGCCGACAAGCTCACCGCGTACGCCGAGGCCGGGGCGACGACCGTCGCGATCACGCCGTTCGCGTCCACCGTCGACCAGCGGATCGCCGACCTGCGCACGGTCGCCGAGGCCCTCGACCTCGCCGGAGTCGGTCACTGATGACGATCTGGGACGCCATCATCCTCGGCATCGTCGAGGGCCTGACCGAATTCCTGCCGGTGTCCAGCACCGGCCACCTGACCATCGTGTCGAAGATGCTCGGCCTGCAGATCGACGACCCGGCGATCACCGGCTTCACCGCGGTGATCCAGGTCGGCGCGATCGCGGCGGTCGTCCTGTTCTTCTGGAAGGACATCCGGCGGATCGCCGTCGCCTGGGTGCGCGGCCTGGTCAAACCCGAGCACCGCGGTGAGTTCGACCACCGGATGGGCTGGTACGTGATCGTCGGCTCGGTGCCGATCGTCATCGTCGGGTTCCTCGCGCGAGACGTCATCTCCGGTCCGCTGCGCAGCCTGTGGTGGGTGGCCGCGGCACTGATCGGCTGGTCGTTCGTGATGGTTGCCGCCGAGCGCCTCGGCACCAAGAGCAGGCCGCTGGAGAAGCTCAACTTCGTCGACGCCCTCGTGATGGGCCTGGTCCAGTGCCTGGCGCTGATCCCGGGCATCTCGCGGTCGGGCGCGACGATCTCGGCCGGCCTGTTCCGCGGCCTGGAACGGGTGGCCGCGGCCAGGGTCTCCTTCCTGCTCGGCATTCCGGCCCTGGTCGGGGCCGGTGCGTACGAGCTGAAGGACGCCCTGAACGGCGACGTCGGTGCCGTCCCGCTGCTGGTCGGGACCGTGGTCAGCTTCATCGTCGCCTATGTGTCGATCGCCTGGCTGCTGCGGTTCCTCGTCAACCACACGATCGAGGTGTTCGCCTTCTACCGCCTCCTGCTCGGCATCGTGCTCGTCATCCTGCTGGCCACCAGCACGATCACGGCGACCTAGAGCCAGCCGACCTTGCGGAAGAACCGGTACATGGTGGTGCAGGTGACGGCCAGCAGCAGGAGGACGGCGTAGTACCCGAAGTGCCAGCGCAGCTCGGGCATGTTGTCGAAGTTCATCCCGTAGATGCCGGCCACCATGGTCGGCACCGCGGCGATGGCGACCCAGGCCGAGATCCGGCGCATGTCGTCGTTCTGCTGCACCGAAACCCTGGCCAGGTGGGCGTTCAGGGCCGAACTGAGCAGCGTGTCGATGGACTCGGTCTGGTCGGAGACGCGGTTGAGGTGGTCGACGACGTCGCGGAAGTACGGCGCGGCCTTCGGGTTGATCCCGGGCATGCCGTGGGCGAACTGTTCCATCGGATCGCGCAGCGGCTGGACCGCGCGGCGCATCTCGAGCACCTCGCGCTTGAGCTTGTAGATCCGCTCGGCGTCGCTGGTGCGCTCGGGGGAGAACACCGAGCTCTCGATCTCGTCGACGTCGAGCTCGACCGACTCCGCGACGGTCTCGTAGTCGTCCACGACCGAGTCGCAGATCGCCCACAGGACGGCGGCCGGACCGTGGCCGAGCAGGGAGCCACGCTCCTCCAGCTGGTGCCGGGCCGTGGCCAGCTCACCGCCCTCGCCGTGCCGGACGGTCACGACGTACCGCGGACCGATGAAGACGCTGAGCTGGCCGGTCTCCACGGCGTCACCCTCGTCGACGTACCAGAGGGTGCGCAGGACGACGACGATCGCCTCGCCGAACCGCTCGATCTTGGGCCGCTGGTGGGCCTTGAGGGCGTCCTCGACGGCGAGCTCGTGCAGGTCGAACAGGCCCTGGACGCGGCGCATCTCGGCGTCCGACGGATCGTGCAGGCCGACCCAGCCGAAGCACTCGCCGTTGTCGTCGATGGCCTGGGCAACGGTCTCGGGGTCCCTGGGCAGGTCCTGCCGTTCGCCCTCGGCGTACACGCCGCAGTCCACGATCACGCCACCATCATGGCACCGTCGCTTGACCGGACCGGATAGCGTGCAGGTCATGCCCACGGTGATTCTGGTCCGGCACGGCCGCAGCGCCGCGAACACATCCGGCACACTGGCCGGCCGCACGCCGGGTGTGAAGCTGGACGAGACCGGCGTCAAGCAGGCGGAGGCGGTCGCGCAGCGGCTGGCCGAGCTGCCGCTGGCGGCGATCGTCACCTCACCGCTGGAGCGCTGCAAGCAGACCGCGGCGGCGATCGCGAAACACCACGAAGGGTTGCGTCCGGCAACGGATCGGCGGCTGACCGAGTGCGGGTACGGCGACTGGACCGGGCAGAAGATCGGCACCCTGGCGAAGGATCCGTTGTGGGCGGTCGTCCAGCAGCACCCGTCCGCGGTGACGTTCCCGAACGGGGAGTCGATGCGGGCCATGCAGCAGCGTGCCGTCGACGCCGTACGGGCGCATGACGCGGCGCTGGCGAAAAGCCACGGCGACGGTGCGATCTGGGTGGCCGTGTCACACGGCGATGTGATCAAGGCGATCGTCGCGGACGCGCTGGGTCAGCACCTGGACACCTTCCAGCGGATCGTGGTGGACACCGCGTCGACCACGATCATCACGTACACCCCGACCCGCCCGTTCCTGGTCCGGCTGAACGACTCCGGCAGCGAACTGAAGTCCCTGATCCCCAAACCCCCGGCCAAGGGACGGACCAAGAAGCAGTCCTCGGACGCGGTGGTCGGCGGACGGTAATAGGGTCTAGACATGGCGCGAGTTGTGCATTCCTACGACGACCCGGATCGGTTCGTCGCCGGCACCGTGGGGGAACCCGGTGCGAGGACGTTCTTCCTGCAGGCGCGGGCCGGCGTCCGGTTGACCTCGGTGGCCTGTGAGAAGGAACAGGTGATGGCGCTCGCGGAGCGGCTCGACGTGATGCTGGACGAGGTGGCCCGGCGGTTCGACCGGGACCCGGCCACGCCGACCACGATCGACGACACGGACCCGCTGGAGCAGCCGATCGAGGAGGAGTTCCGGGCCGGCACCATGACGCTGGCCTGGGAGGCCGACGCCGAGCGGGTGGTGATCGAGGTGTTCGCGGTCGTCACGGGCGAGCAGGCCGACCTGGAGGAGACCGACCCGATCACGGCCGCGATGGAGTCCGAGGACGCCGAGGTGTTCGTCGTCCGGATCACCGAGGAGCAGGCCCGCGCGTTCGCCCGGCGGGCGGTCGCCCTGGTCGCGTCCGGTCGCCCGAGCTGCCCGTTCTGCGGCCGGCCGATCGACCCCGAGGGGCATATCTGTCCACGTGCCAACGGCTACCGCAGGCACCTGCCGGAATGAGCGATCCGGACCTGCTCGCCCAGGGGGAGCTGTCCCTGCACGGCCGGCTCGTGGCCGCGTCGAACGGCACCTTCCAGGGATCGGTGAGCCTCGACGGCGAGACCGCGACCGTGGTCTACAAGCCCGTGCAGGGGGAGCGGCCGTTGTGGGACTTCCCCGACGGCACGCTGGCTCAGCGCGAGTTCGCGGCGTACGTCGTGTCCGAGGCGCTCGGGTGGTCGGTCGTGCCGCCCACGCTGCTCCGGGACGGCCCGCTTGGCGAGGGCATGGTGCAGCTGTGGATCGACGAGGCCGAGCTCGGGCCGGGGGAGACCGAGCTGGTCGACATCGTCCCGCAGGGGCGGGTGCCGGCCGGCTGGCTCGGCGTACTCGACGCGCTCGACGGGCGGCACAACCCGGTGACGCTGGTGCACGCGGACAACGAGGCGTTGCGGCGGATGGCGGTATTCGATGCCGTGGTCAACAATGCCGACCGCAAGGGCGGCCACGTGCTGAACCCGGGCGACGGCCGGGTGTACGGCGTCGACCACGGCGTCACGTTCAACGCCGACGACAAGCTGCGGACGGTCCTGTGGGGCTGGGCCGGCGACCCGATCCCGGCCGACCTGCTGGACGACGTACGCCGGTTGGCCGATCAGCTGGCCGGTGGACTCGGTCAGCAGCTGTGCGAGCTGATCACCGCGGTCGAGTTGACCGCCACCCGCGAGCGCTGCGCGACCCTGCTCAAGACGGGTGTCTATCCGTTGCCCAGCGACGATTGGCCCGCCATTCCCTGGCCCGCGTTCTGACCTGGATTCGACCGGGGAGTGGAACGTGTCGCTTCGTTGAAAACCGGACTGGCATAAGCTCCGACACATGCAGGCGTGGACGAAACCAGACATCCCGGTCGTGCCGGGCCCGGCCCGGCGGCTGCGCCTTTACGACACCGCCTCGGGCGGGCTGGTCGAGGTGCCGGCGGTCGACAGCGCGACCGCTCGGATGTACGTGTGCGGCATCACACCGTACGACGCCACCCACATGGGCCATGCGGCGACGTACCTGACGTTCGACCTGGTCAACCGGCTCTGGCGAGACGCCGGGTACGACGTCCACTACACGCAGAACATCACCGATGTCGACGACCCGCTGCTCGAGCGCGCGGCCGAGACCGGTGTCGACTGGACCGACCTGGCGTACCAGGAGATCCAGCTCTTCCGAGACGACATGACCGCGTTGCGGGTCATCCCGCCGCAGCACTACGTCGGTGTCGTGGAGTCGATCGACCTGGTGGCGAACGCGGTCGAGGACCTGCAGCGGGCCGGCGCGGTCTACTCGGTCGACGGCGACCTGTACTTCGCAGTCAAGGCGGATCCGGCGTTCGGCAGTGTCTCCGGCTACGACCGCGAGACGATGCGGGAACTGTTCGCCGAACGTGGCGGGGACCCCGATCGCGAAGGTAAGCGGGACCCGCTGGACAGCCTGCTGTGGCGGCACGAGCGGCCGGGTGAGCCGGCCTGGGACTCGGCGGTCGGCCGTGGTCGTCCGGGCTGGCACGTCGAGTGTTCGGCGATCGCGCTCGAGCATCTCGGGATGACGTTCGACGTCCAGGGCGGTGGGTCGGACCTTATCTTCCCGCACCACGAGATGTCGGCGAGCGGCGCGCAGGTGGCGACCGGGAAGTACCCGTTCGCGCGGGCCTACGTGCACCAGGCGATGGTCGGCCTGGACGGCGAGAAGATGTCCAAGTCCAAGGGCAATCTCGTGCTGGTGTCGAAGGAACGCCTGGCCGGTGCCGATCCGATGGCGATCCGGCTGGCGTTGCTCGCGCACCACTACCGCACGGACTGGTTCTGGATGCCGTCCGATCTGCTCGACGCGCAGGCGCGTCTCGACGTCTGGCGTGGCGCGATCGGCCGGGGTTCGGGTCCGGACGGTGCCGCGGCGGTCGACGCCGTACGCGCGGCGCTCACCAACGACCTCGACACGGTGGCCGCGCTGTCGGCGGTCGACACCTGGGCGTCCGCCAACGGCGACGACCCGGAGGCGCCCGTCCTGGTCGCCCAGGCCGTCGACGCGCTCCTCGGAGTGAAGCTCTAGCTAGCCGGTTACCGGCTGGTGGGTCTTGATCGGCGTCGGCACCGGCGCGGCCGGCGGGTGGTCGACCGGGGGCGCCGGGTTCTGCGGGTTGGTCGGCTTCGGCGTGGGCTCGGGCTTCGGGGCCGGCTGCGCGCAGGTCGCCGAGGCCAGGCTGATGACCTCAGTGCCACCGCCCAGGTCGATGCTCAGTCCGCTGATCGTGAACGAGCCGTCCGAGTGCTTGACCTGCTCGTTGACCTTGATCGTGGCCAGCGGGGCGGCCGGGATCGTCGCGCCCTGCTTCGTGGACGGCAGCGCGACCTTCTGGCCGAGCAGGCTCAACGCGCCGATATCGAAGCCGCCCTGATCGCCCGAGCACCAGACGTTCAGGGAGTCGATCTCGAGGAGCGAGCTCGGCGGCGTGAGCAGCAGGTTGCAGAGGTCGGGCAGGTTCTTGACCGGAAGATCAGCCGTGCTCAGCTGCGGCAGCGGCAGGCCGAGGTCAGCAACCGGCGCTGATGGCGGCCCCGAACACGTCCGGACGGGGCCAGCCGTGGATCGCGACCGTACCAGGACCGCCACCGAACGTGTCCAACGTGGGACTGTGTGCACCCAAGGGCAGCACGATCGGCGACGCCGACCGCTTGTTGTCGATGATCGAACCGAGCAGGAAGGTCCGTCCGGGTGGCGTCGGCGTCTTCTTCGCGCCGACCCCGGCCTTCCACTCCCCGAGGCTCTTGCCGTTCAGGAACAGGTCGAGGGTGCGCGAGCCGGTGTGGACCCGGATCAGGTACGGCGACGACGCGTGGTCGAGGTCTGTGTCCTGAAGCCAGCCGGTCGAGCGGTTCGGCTTGGACGGGAGCAGCACCCGCACCCAGCCGTCGGACTGCTCGACCACAGGCAGCCAGGTCGGGCCGAACTGACTCGGCGCGACCTTGGCGAACGCATCCGCGTCGGGCGCGCTGTAGAGCGCGGTCTCCGTCCGCGGGTGGACGACCAGTCCGTCGGTGCCGGCGAACGGCTGGGTGTCGAGTGGCGCGGTGGTGATGGTGGTCGCGGTCGTCGACGCCGTGAGCGTGGTGAGGTCGACGTCCTCGTGCTGCTTGCCGCCGAGCACTCCGACGACGGCGACGATGCCGAGCAGGGCGAGCACAGCCAGGGCAGGGATCGAGCTCCCGCCTCGCTCGTCGCACATGTACCGGCTCCCCGTGGTGTGGTCCCGGACGAGAATAGACCCGCAAGTAACAACGCCCCACACCCCGTAGTGGTTACGTCGTCAGGTAGTGATCGGCGATGTCGTCGCTCGTGGTCAGCCAGACGTCGGGCTGCGCGGCGATGTACTCCAGCGCGAGGTCCAGATACTTCGCCCGGAACGGCTGCCCGATCACGAACGGGTGCAGGGCCAGCGCCATCACCCGGCCGCTGTGCTCGGACTCCGCGCGGAGTACGTCGTACTGGTCCTTGACCATCTGGAGGAAGTCGGGGCCGGTGAGGCCGCGCAGGAACAGGCCGAGGTCGTTGAGCTCGAGCGTGTACGGGACGCTGAGCATGCCGGGGACGTTCAGCCGGTAGGGCTGGTCGTCGTTGGTCCAGTCGAGCACGTAGCTGTAGCCGAGCTCGGACAGCAGTTGGGGAGTGTTGTGGGTCTCGGTCAGGGCCGGACCCATCCAGCCCTTGGGGTGTTTGCCGGCGGCCGTCTCGATGGTGTCGGTGATGTCGGTGAGGACCCTGCGTTCCTCGTCCGGTTCGTAGCCGGTGTGCAGGGTCGAGTTGGTCTGGCCGTGGGCGAGCCAGGCCCAGTCGCGTTCCACGCCGGCCTTGATGATCTGTGGGTTGTGCTCGGCAACCATCGAGTTCACCAGAGCGCTGGCCCGGAGGCCGTGCCGGTCGAGGATGTCGATGATGCGCCAGATGCCGACCCGGGCGCCGTAGTCACGCCAGCCGTGGTTGAGGGGGTCGGGCTTGACGTCGAGGGGCCAGATGCTCGTCGACGGCTGGTCGGGGACGAAGTGCTCGAGGTTGAGGCCGACATAGAAGGCGACTCGCTTGCCGTCGGGCCACGTGAGCCGGGGGCGTTCGGTGATGGGGCTGTAGTCGAAGAGCGTCATGCCTGGAGGGTAAAATCTGACATCAGTGTCAAGTTCAAGTCCCGCGGGAGGATCGGCGATGCGGATCGGGGAACTGGCCCGGCGAACGGGCGTGAGCGAGCGGTCGCTCCGGTACTACGAGCAGCACGGGCTCCTGGTGTCGGAGCGGTCTCCTGGTGGACAGCGCGAGTACGCCGAACGCGCGATCGACCGGGTGATCCTGATCCAGGAGCTGTTCGCCGCCGGCCTACACAGCAAGAAGATCGCCGAGCTGCTCCCGTGCATGCGCGACCCCGACGGCGGCCCCAACGAGCGCGCCACCCCGGAGCTCGTCACCTCGTTGACCGCCGAACGTGACCGCATCGACCGCATGATCGCCGACCTCGCCACCTCCCGCGCCGTCCTCGACGACGTCATCACCACCGCCGCCCGGGAACTGTAGCTCCGGGTCCTAGTCGCTCGGGTGGTTTTTGTTGCGGCGGCGTAGGTAGCGTTCGAATTCGGCGGCTATTGCTTCGCCGGTGGCCTCGGGGAGGTCGGTCGTGTCGCGTTGCTCCTCGAGGGACTGGACGTACTCGGCCACCTCCGGGTCCTCCTCGCTGAGCTCGTCGGCGCCGCGCTGCCACGCGCGGGCCAGCTCCGGGAGGTCGCCTTCGGGAATCTGCAGGTCCAGCAGCGCCTCGACCTTGCCGAGCAGGGCCAGGGACGCCTTCGGGCACGGGGTGCCGGCGATGTAGTGGGGGATCGCCGACCAGATCGAGACCGACGGTATGCCGAGGGTGCTGCAGAGGTCGGCGAAGACGCCGGTGATGCCGGTCGGGCCCTCGTACGTCGACGCCTCCAGGCTCCAGGACGTGGTCAGCTCCGGGTCCGACGAGCTGGCCGAGACCGGGATCGGGCGGGTGTGCGGCGAGTCCGCGAGCAGGGCGCCGAGGACGACGACGAGCTGCGCGTTGGACTCGTCGACGACCTCGAGCAGCTCCTGGCAGAAGCCGCGCCAGCGCATGTTCGGCTCGATGCCGCGGATCAGCAGCACGTCCCGGTCGGTGTCCTCGGGCCGGGCCAGGTAGAGCCGCGTGGTCGGCCACGACAACCGTCGCACGCCGTCCTCGTCGAAGCCGACCTGGGGCCGGTTCACCTGGAAGTCGTAGTAGTCCTCGGGGTCGATCGCGGTGACGAGCTCCGCGTCCCACTCGTCGATGAGGTGGTCGACCGCTCCGGTGGCCGCCTCGGCCGCGTCGTTCCAGCCTTCGAACGCGGCGATCACGACCGGGTCCCTCAGGTTCGCGAGGTCAACCACTCGCAGGCCCCCTGTCGTCTCTGTAGCCATCCGGCGGGGTCGCCGGAAACCGGACTGCCAGCCTACGTGCTCAGGCGGCCGGGTGTGCCCGGTTTCACGCCCAGCGGAACGTGTCGGACGGCCCCGGCATGTCCTGACCTGGGGCGACACGGGAAACTAGGAGAGACGTGATCGCCGGAGACTGACGGAGGAGCTGGAGTTGCCACCCCTGCAAGCGGTGCTGTGGGACATGGACGGGACGTTGGTCGACTCCGAGAAGGTCTGGGCGGAGGTCCAGCTGCGACTGCTGGCCGAACTGGGCGCGACCTGGACGGTCGAGGACTGTGTCGGGCTGATCGGCAGTGACCTGCGGGACGCGGTGCAGGTGTGGATGTCGCGGATCCCCGCGGGGGTGATCACCGCTGACGAGCTGGCCGACCGGATGTTCTCCGAGGTGATCGAGTCGCTCCGCAGGGAGGTGACCTTCCAGCCGGGTGCGGTCGAGCTCCTGCGGGCGCTTCGCAAGGAAGAAGTCCCGTGCGCGCTCGTCTCGGCGTCCTACCGGACGATGATCGACGCGGTCCTCGGCCACCTGCCCCCGGAGCCGTTCGACGTGATCGTCGCCGGCGACGAGGTAACCCTCGGCAAGCCGCACCCGGAGCCGTACCTGACCGCCGCGGCGAAGCTCGGCGTGGACCCGGCGCAGTGTGTGGTGATCGAGGACTCGGTCACCGGCACCCAGGCGGGGACGGCGGCCGGCGCGTACGTCGTCGCCGTACCGCAATGGGTGTCGATCCCGGAGGCGCCACGCCGCCTCGTCGTCGGCTCCCTCGAGCCCCTCACCCCGGAGTCCCTGCGCGCTCTGCTCCATTGACGAGTTACCGTCACTTGGTGCCCTCGGGGGCGTTGTTGTTCGGGGAACGGGCTGGGGAAGGGTGAGATCGTGATCGAGTGGGTGCGCCGGGTGTCGGCGGCCGCGGCGGTGGGCGCGCTGGGCGTGTCCCTGGCCGCGTGCGGTGAGCCGGACGACAACGCGCCGCACCAGGGTGAGACGACGCCGAAGCTGATGGTGCTTCGGCTCGCGACCACGGACGCGATCACGTCGCTCGATCCGGCCGGTCCGTACGACGTGGGCTCGCGGACGGTGCAGGCGAATCTGTACCAGACCCTGCTGACGATCATGCCGGGCAAGCCGACTCCGGTGCCGGATGCCGCGGACTGCCAGTACGATTCGCCGACGACGTACACGTGCAGCCTGAAGGAGCACCTGACCTTCCCGAACGGGCACGAGCTGACGTCCTCGGACGTGAAGTTCAGCTTCGACCGGATGCTGCGGCTGAAGACGCCGGGTGGCGCGGCCGGCCTGTTCACCTCGGTGAAGTCGGTGAGTACGCCGGACGACCTGACCGCGGTGTTCAACCTGAAGAGCCCGGACGCCCGGCTGCCGTACCTGCTGACCACGACCGCCGCGTCGATCGTGGACGAGGAGTCCTACCCGGCGAACAAGCTGCTCGACACCAAGGCGATCGGCAGCGGCCCGTACCAGGTGACGGCGTACAAGCCCGGCGAGGAGATCACGCTGGCGAAGTTCGCCGGGTACCACGGTCCGCGCGGCGCGCAGAACGACGGGGTCGAGATCAGCCTGCTGAAGGACTCCACCGCGCTCTACCAGGCGATCACCACCGGCAAGGCCGACCTGGCCTTCCACGGCTTCGGCCCGAGCCTGTTGGACAAGCTGCGCAAGTCGGATCAGGTCCAGGTGATCGACAGCGACTACGCGGACACGCGGTTCTTCGCCTTCCAGATGAAGTCCCTGATCGCGCGCCAGCCGGCCGTACGACGTGCGATCGCGCAGCTGATCGACCGTCCGGCGATCGCCAAGAAGGCGTACGGCGACCACGTCACGCCGCTGTACTCCGTGGTGCCGCCCGGGTTCGGCGGGCAGGTCGACGCGTTCAGGACGGAGTACAAGCAGCCGAGCAAGGCGGCCGCCACGGCGATCCTGAAGGACGCGGGCATCACCGTGCCGGTGCCGTTGACGGTCGGCTGGACGCCGACGCAGTACGGCACGGGCGCGAAGGCCGAGGTGATCGAGCTCAAGCGGCAGCTCGAGGCGTCGGGGCTGTTCCGGGTCACCTTGCGGAGCGCGGAGTGGCCGCAGTATCAGCAGCTGACCCGGGCCGGGGCGTACGACCTGTTCCACTCGGGCTGGATCCCGCAGTACCCGGACGCCGACGACTACCTCGCGCAGTTCGTCGCCACCGACGGAGCGTTCCAGAACGGCTACCGCTCGGCCGCGGCGTCGAAGTTGCTGCAGCAGGAGACCACCGAGCAGAACGGCCTGGAGCGCGACGATCTGGTCGGGCAGTTACAGGGCGTGCTCGCCCGGGAGGCCCCGGTGATCCCGACCTGGCAGGGCCGGCTGACCGTGGTCGCGGGCAAGGATCTGGAGAACGTTTCGGCGGCGATGGACCCGCTGTCGTACCTCTATCTCTCCGTCCTGCGGAAATGACACAAAGATGCCATGACAGTAACGGTTCGCGAGGCCTCGGCGACCGTGGGTGCGTCAGCGTGGTTTACTGCCGATTGTCCACGATACGGGACGATTTCCTGACGATCACGATCGGGCAACGCAGCACTTTCCGCGTTTGACTCCGGGCTGTAATGGCGGCAGGTTAAGGCCGCAGCCATACCGGATTTCGTTCTGGTTCAACCGACCGAGGCAGGGGTACCTTCGCGTGACAGTGCCACTCGATGTCGAGCCCGGATCAGAAGCAGCACAGCCTGAGGCGGTCGCAGCGGGTGCCGGCAGGATCGAGGGCCGGTCGCTCTGGCAGATCTCGTGGATGCGGCTGAAGCGTGACAAGGTCGCCATGGCCGGCGGTGCCTTCGTGGTGTTCCTGATCCTGGTCGCGATCTTCGCGCCGCTGCTCTGCAAGCTCGTCGGCGTGACGCCGAACGACTTCCACCAGGATCTGGTCGACCCGTCGCTGCAGACGCCGATCGGGGGGCTGAACGGGATCAGCTGGGACCACCCGTTCGGGGTCGAGCCGGTCAACGGCCGCGACATCTTCGCCCGGATCGTGTACGGCGCCCGGATCTCGCTGCTGATCGCGTTCCTGGCCACGCTGCTGTCGGTCGTGATCGGCACCGTGGCAGGCGTCGTGGCCGGCTACTTCGGCGGCGTGGTGGACACGCTGATCAGCCGCCTGATGGACATCTTCCTGGCCTTCCCACTGGTGCTGTTCGCCTTGGCGCTGGTCGGTGCGCTGCCGGACTCGCTGCTCGGACTGAGCGGTGACAACCTGCGGGTGGCGCTGATCGTGTTCATCATCGGTTTCTTCAGCTGGCCCTATATCGGCCGGATCATCCGCGGCCAGACGCTGTCGCTGCGCGAGCGGGAGTTCGTCGACGCGGCCCGGAGTCTCGGCGCCCGGCGTCCGTACATCCTGTTCACCGAGCTGCTGCCGAACCTGATCGCCCCGATCCTGGTGTACGCGACGCTGCTGATCCCGACCAACGTGCTCTTCGAGGCCGCTCTGTCGTACCTGGGCGTGGGTGTCCGGCCGCCGACAGCCAGCTGGGGCGACATGCTGTCGATCGCCGCGAACTGGTACCAGGTCGACCCGCTCTACATGGTCCCGCCCGGCCTGGCCATCTTCATCACGGTGCTGGCCTTCAATCTGTTCGGCGACGGCTTGCGCGATGCTCTCGACCCGCGGACGCGATAGGACTTCTCTCCAACCAGGGAGCCTGGCTCTCACGAAAAAAGGGGTGCAACAAGAGATGAGATGGAATCGCATCACGACGGTAACCGCCGTCAGTGCGGCCGTCGCGTTGAGCCTGGTGGCTTGCGGGGGCAACAACAACAAGAGCTCCAGCGGGTCTGGCAGCGGTGGTAACTCGACGACGCCGCAGTACAACGCGGCCGTCACCGGGATCTACAACCCGAGCGACAAGAAGGGTGGCACGCTGCGGATGGCGATCACCCAGAACTGGGACTCCCAGGACCCGGGTGACACCTACTACGGCCTGTCCTGGAACCTGGTCCGCAACTACGTCCGTCCGCTGATGGTCTTCAAGTCGGCTCCGGGCGCGGCGGGTGCGGAGGTCGTTCCGGACCTGGCCGAGGCGGCCGGTGTGCCGAGCGACGACGCCAAGACCTGGACCTACAAGATCCGCAAGGGCGTCAAGTTCGAGGACGGCACGGAGGTGACGTCCAAGGACGTCAAGTACGCCGTCGCCCGCTCCCTGGACAAGACCACGCTGCCGAACGGGCCGACGTACTTCAACGACTTCCTGCTGGACGTGCCGAAGAACTACAGCGTCTACAAGGACCCGACGATGGCCGGGATCGCCAAGGCGATCGAGACGCCGGACGCCAACACCATCGTCTTCCACCTGAACAAGCCGTTCGCCGGCTTCGACTACTTCGCCCAGCTGCCGGCCACCGCTCCGGTGCCGCAGGCCAAGGACACCGGCGCGAAGTACAAGCTGCACCCGATCTCGACCGGCCCGTACAAGTTCGAGAGCAACGACCCCAACAAGGGCCTGACCCTGGTCCGCAACGACCAGTACGACCCGAAGACCGACCCGAACTCGGGCCGCAAGGCGCTGCCGGACAAGATCACCGTCACGTACAACGTGAACGGCGCCGACATCGACAACCGGCTGCAGGCCGGTGACCTCGACGTCGACATCGCCGGCACCGGTGTGCAGGCGGAGACCCAGGCCAAGATCCTCGCGAACCCGCAGCTCAAGGCCCACGCGGACAACGTGCCCGCGCCGCGGCTGAACTTCACCGTGCTCAACAGCGAGGTCAAGCCGCTGGACAACGTCGACTGCCGCAAGGCGATCCTGTACGCCGCCGACCACGAGGGTTACCAGCGTGCGTACGGCGGTCCGGTCGGTGGTGACATCGCGACGAACCTGATGCCGCCGCTGGTCACCGGTTCGCAGAAGTTCGACGACTACGGCTTCGAGCAGGACAAGAACGGCAACCCGGACAAGGCCAAGGCGTCGCTGCAGGCGTGTGGCATGCCGTCCGGCTTCAGCACCAACATCGCCTACCGGGCCGACCGCCCGAAGGAGAAGGCGGTTGCGGAGTCGCTGCAGCAGTCGCTGGCCAAGGTCGGCATCAAGCTGACCCCGAAGGGCTACCCGACCGGCGACTACACCAAGCTGTACGCCGGCAAGCCGGACTACGCGAAGGCCAACAACCTCGGCATGATCGTCTACAGCTGGGGTGCTGACTGGCCGGACGGTTTCGGCTTCCTGAGCCAGATCGTCGACAGCCGGGTCATCCGGCCCACCGGTGGTAACACCAACCTGGGCGTCCGGATCCCCGAGGTCGACCAGCTGATCGACCAGGCCCTGAAGACCACCGACAAGGCCGAGCGCGAGAAGCTCTGGGTCGACGTCGACAAGAAGGTCATGGAGCAGGCCGCCGTCCTGCCGGGCATCTGGGCCAAGGGCCTGCTGTACCGCCCGGACACCCTGGCCAACGTGTACGTGAGCGACAGTCAGAACATGTACGACTACGCCGGGATCGGCCTGAAGTAGTCGTCGGTTGCCCTGACCAACATTCGCCAGCAGAGGTAGGTGAAGGCTGACGGTGGCCGGTGATCGTGATGATCACCGGCCACCAAGCCAAGTACCGTGTTCGCATATCTGGTCCGCCGGGTGATCGGAGCAATAGTCCTGCTCTTCATCGTCACGGCCGTGACGTTCTCGATCTTCTTCCTCGTTCCGAAGCTCGGTGGTGCCACCAGCGACGACCTGGCCTCCCGCTATGTCGGCAAGAGTGCGGGCGCGGAGCAGATCCACGAAACCGCGGTGAGGCTCGGCTTCACCGACCCACTGTGGGTGCAGTACGGCCGCTTCATGAAGGGTCTGTTCGTCGGGCAGGACTACAACTACGGCCCGGCCGTCGAGCACTGCCCGGCGCCCTGCTTCGGCTACTCGTTCCTGAACCAGACCCCGGTCTGGCCGGATCTGGTCGCCCGAATGCCGGTCACCCTGTCGCTGGCGGTCGGCGCGGCCGTCATCTGGCTCGTCAGCGGCGTCGGCGTCGGCGTCGTCTCCGCGCTCAAACGTGGGTCGGTGATGGACCGATCACTGATGTCCGTGGCGCTGGCCGGGGTCTCGCTGCCGATCTTCTTCACCGGCCTGTTGGCGCTGTCGATCTTCAGCTACGGCCTCGGGTGGACCGCGCAGGGCGGCACGAACCCGATGGACGCCTCGAACCCGCTCGAATGGGCGTACGACCTGATCCTTCCGTGGACCACGCTCGCCTTCCTGTACGCCGCGGCGTACGCGCGACTAACCCGGGCCGGCATGCTCGAGACGATGAACGAGGACTACGTCCGCACCGCGCGGGCCAAGGGGCTGCGGGAACGGAACGTGATTGTCCAGCACGGCCTGCGGTCCGCGCTGACGCCGATCCTGACCATCTTCGGCCTGGATCTAGGCCTGTTGCTGGGCGGCGCGATCCTGACCGAAACGACGTTCTCGCTGCCCGGGATCGGCCAGTACGCCGTGCTCGCGCTGCAATCGAACGACCTGCCCAAGGTGCTCGGGGTGACACTGGTCGCAGCGTTCTTCATCGTGCTGGCGAATCTCGTCGTCGATGTCCTGTACGCCGTCGTCGACCCGAGAGTGCGGATCTCGTGACCGAACCCCAGCAAGACACTGTGCAGCGCATCCCGCGGGGTGAGGCGTTCCTCGACGTCCGCGACCTGAAGGTGCACTTCCCGACCGACGACGGCATCGTGAAGTCCGTCGACGGGCTGTCGTTCGCGCTCGAGCGGGGCAAGACGCTCGGCATCGTGGGCGAGTCCGGCTCCGGCAAGAGCGTGACCAGCCTGTCCATCATGGGCCTCAACCCGCCGGGGGTGGCCAGGATCAGCGGCGAGATCTTCCTCGACGGCCAGGACCTGGTCTCGTCGACGCCCGAGGAGGTCCGGCAGCTCCGCGGCAAGCGGATGGCGATGATCTTCCAGGACCCGCTGTCCGCGATGCACCCGTTCTACACCGTCGGGCACCAGATCATCGAGGCGTACCGGGTGCACAACCAGGTGAGCAAGCAGGTCGCGCGCAAGCACGCGATCGAGATGCTCGACCGGGTCGGCATCCCGCAGCCGGACCGGCGGGTCGACGCGTACCCGCACCAGTTCTCCGGCGGCATGCGCCAGCGCGCGATGATCGCGATGGCGCTGTCCTGCGACCCGGACCTGCTGATCGCGGACGAGCCGACCACGGCCCTCGATGTGACGGTGCAGGCGCAGATCCTGGACCTGATCCGGGACCTGCAGCGCGAGTTCAACTCCGCCGTCATCATCATCACCCACGACCTCGGTGTGGTCGCCGAGCTGGCCGACGACATCCAGGTCATGTACGCCGGCCGAGCGGTCGAGTACAGCACCGCGGAGGACATCTTCGACCGGCCGCAGCACCCGTACACCTGGGGTCTGCTCGGCTCGATGCCGCGGATCGACCGGGAGCGCAGCGAGCGGCTGATCCCGATCAAGGGCACGCCGCCGAGCCTGATCAACGTGCCTAAGGGCTGCGCGTTCAACCCGCGCTGCAATTACGCGCACCTGAACGGCGGCGCCAGCGAGACCGAACGGCCGGAGCTGCTGGACATCGGTGACGGCCATATGGTCGCCTGCCATCTCTCCCCGCAGAACCGCAAAACAGCGTGGGAGACCGACATCAAGCCGAAGCTCTGAACGGGACGACGACTGTGACAACTGCGAACACCGATCCCACCGCCGTCCCGGGCGTAGTCGCGCCGAAGCTCGGCGAGGAGCTGCTGTCGGTCACCGGCCTGGTGAAGCACTTCCCGATCCGCAAGGGCCTGCTGCAGCGCCAGGTCGGCGCCGTTCAGGCTGTCGACGGACTGACCTTCAACGTGACCCGCGGCGAGACACTCTCGCTGGTGGGGGAGTCCGGGTGTGGCAAGACCACGACCGGACGGCTGCTCACCCGGCTGCTGGAGCCTACCTCGGGGAAGATCGTCCTCGAGGGTAGGGACATCAGCCATATCGGCGACGGCAAGATGCGTCCGCTGCGTCGCGACGTACAGATGATCTTCCAGGACCCGTACGGCTCGCTGAACCCGCGGCACACGGTCGGCAAGATCGTCGGTGCGCCGTTCCGGCTGCAGCACGTCAAGACCGAGCAGGGCGTGAAGAAGTCTGTCCAGGAGTTGCTCGAGCTGGTCGGTCTGAGCCCGGAGCACTACAACCGCTATCCGCACGAGTTCTCCGGAGGTCAGCGCCAGCGCATCGGCATCGCGCGGACGCTGGCCCTCCGTCCGAAGCTGATCGTCGCCGACGAGCCGGTGTCCGCGCTGGACGTGTCGATCCAGGCCCAGGTGGTGAACCTGCTGGAGGACCTGCAGGAAGAGTTCGAACTGACGTACGTGATGATCGCTCATGATCTGTCCGTCGTACGGCACGTGTCGGACCGGGTCGCGGTCATGTACCTCGGCAAGATCGTCGAGCTCGCCGACCGGGTCGACCTGTACGAGAGCCCGATGCACCCCTACACAGTGGCGCTGATGTCGGCCGTCCCGGTCCCGGACACCAAGCGCAAGGGCAAGCAGGACCGCATCCGCCTCCAGGGTGACGTCCCCAGCCCGATCAACCCGCCTCCCGCCTGCCGCTTCCACACCCGCTGCTGGAAAGCCCAGGAGATCTGCAAGACCACCGAGCCCCCGCTGCTGCAGCTGGCTCCCGGTCACCAGACCGCGTGCCACTTCCCGGAGAACCAACCCTCCGACAAGCCCGCGGCTCCGGCCCCGAGCGCGGACGTCCAGGACAGCTGAGGTCAGTGGCTGGGCGTCGCCTCGAGGAGTAGCCGGGCGATCAGGGCGTGGCCGGCGGCGTTGGGGTGGTCGCCGTCGGCGGCGAGCAAGGTCGTGACGTCGGCGGCGTCGCGCTCGAAGGGCGTGTAGATGTCGACGTACGTGGCGTCGTCCGTGTGGGCGGCGCCGGCGATCGCGGCATTGACCTGGAGCGTGAGCTGGTCGGTGGCGGCGCGACCCGTGGCCGGGAAGGTACGGCGGGCGACGTCGCCGTCCTCGAAGACGTTCCAGTAGCCGGTGGCCAGGATCGTTGTCGGCTGATCGCCGCGCAGGGCGTGGATGCGGCCGAGGATCCGGTCCAGGTTGATGGTGAGTTGTTCGCGCTCGTCGGCGACGCAGTCGGTGTCGGTACAGCGGCCGGCGGTGACGTCGTCGTGGTGGTCGCCGAAGTCGTTCGCGCCGATGGTGAGCAGCACGATGTCGGCGCCGGAGATCGCTTGCTCCGTGGGGGAGTTGGGCTGGTCGAGCTGCCGGAGCAGACCGGTGCTGTCGAGGCCGCCCGCGCCGAGGTTGTCGACGGTGACGGTGTCGCCGGTCCGGGTGTGCAGAAGATCGCCGTACATGCTGGGGAAGGCCGTGCAGTTGCAGGCCGTACCTGAGGTGACCGAGTCGCCGAGCGCGACGACGTGGACCTGACCGACAGCTGGGATCGGCAGCCGTGGTGCGGCGCTCACCGCGCCGCCGCCGGCCAGGGCGGCGACGAGTGCGATGAGGAGCAGCGCGGTGGTGAGCCGTCGCAGTCTGGGCATCACGCCGGTTTCGGGGACCTCGCTTCACGGTGAGCCGGGGCGGCAGTGAGCTGGTTGGCCAACCAAGGGTAGGCGGTCGCGAACGCGGGACCGGCGAACTGCCAGACGTGGCTGCCGGGAGAGACCTCGACCTGGGACCAGATGTCCACCTTGGCCGCGGCCTGGGAGAGTTCCTCGGCCTCGTGCTGGTGCCGGGGCTCGGCGGTGCTGGTGAGGAACAAGCCGCTCACGCCGCGGTACCGGCCGTGGGCATGCATGACCAGGAGGGGTTCGTTCGCGTGCTCGGCGGCGACGTTCCCGCCGTAGAGATCGGCGAGGGTCTGGGCCGGGTCGCCGCTGTTCGGGGCCAGGTCGCCGGAGATGTCGACGAAGTGGGTGAAGGTCGACGGGTGCTCGACGACCAGGTCGAGCGCGCAGGTGCCGCCCATCGAGAATCCGGCGACGGCCCACTGCGCCGGGTTCCGGGACGCGTCGAAGGTGTGCTCGATAAAGTGCGGGATGTCCTGGTCGAGGTGGTCGGCGGAGTTGCCCCGCGGGCCGTTCACGCACTCGGTGTCGTTGTTGAACCGCGCGATCGAATCGGTGAAGACGAGGATCGGCGCGTACCCGTGGTGGCTGTGGGCGTAGTCGTCCGACACCTGTACGGCGTTGCCGAGCCGGACCCAGTCACCCGGACCACCGCGCTCGCCGCCGACCATCTCCACCACGGGCAGCGTCGGGCGATGCCGGCCGCGGAACCAGATCGGCGGCAGGTAGACCAGCTCCTGCCGATGCCGGAAGCCGCTGTACGTCGGTGGGATGGTCACCGCGACCAATCGACCGGCCGGCGGGAGTTTCGCCGTACCGGCGTCGTGTGCCAGCCCGGCCATCGATTCCTGACCGGGCAGCGGGGTGTGGGTCCAGTCGTTCACCGCCGCGGAGATGGTCGGGTAGTAGCCGACGAATTGGTTGATCTGGTTCGCGAAGACCAGCGTCGCGAGCGCGATCGCCACGACCGCCGTGCCGCGTCGCCACCAGCGCGCGCTCCGCCAGCCGGCCGCCAGCACGATCAACGCCGCCAGCGCGGCCCCGAACCAGAGCCACACATGGAACGGCAGCGGGTCGGTGATGCCGAGCAATCGCACCGCCGGATACGCGGCGATCAGCGTCCCCAGCGTCGCCCCACCCACGATCATCGGCACCGCCCGCACGCGCCACTGCCGATCCCGCCACCCCACCGCGACCACGAGGGCGGCAACGGCCACGACATCCAGCACCGCCGGAAGCCAGCCCCCGAGCAGCGACACGTTCATCCAACCCCTCCTGAGTGCCGGGAAGACCCACATGCCAGACGCGGACCAGGCCCAGCCGGTTGGCACGAGGTGAGATCTGAGCGCCTGAGACCGGCAGCTGGCCGGCTCGCCCGGGTGGTACCCGTTCGAGGCGGTCAGGTCACCGTGTGTCGCAGTCGGGGGCCGGGGGAGCGGCGTTCGACAATGTCGAACGACGAGCGTTGTGCCGCCTCGCGATCGCTCCTAGATTCCGGACAGCCGTGGTCGTCACGGCGTGGAAGGGAGGCTCGGTATGGCTACGACCGAAGCGGTCAAAGCACGAACCCTTCTGGCTGAGTGTTCCGCGGAGTTCGCAGGAACGTTCATCCTGATCCTGTTCGGTGTTGGCGTGGTGGCCCAAGTGGTGGCAGGGGGTATCGGGGATCACGACTCGATCGCCTGGGCCTGGGGTATCGGCGTGACGATGGGCGTGTACGTCTCGGCCCGGATCAGCGGCGCCCACATCAATCCCGCGGTCACGATCGCCCTGGCGGCGTTCCGCGGGTTCGCCTGGCGGAAGGTGCTGCCGTACATCGGTGCGCAGTTCCTCGGCGCGTTCGTGGCGGCTCTGGTGGTCCGCTGGAACTACAACGCCGTTCTGGAGAAGTTCGACCCTGGCCTGACCATCAAGAGTCAGGGCGTGTTCTCCACCCTGCCGGGCAACGGCAACGTGGAACTCGGGGTCGGCGTGTGGGGCGGTTTCCTCGACCAGATCATCGGCACCGCGATCCTCATGCTGGTCATCCTGGCCATCGTCGACCTGCGCAACACCGCCCCCGCGGCGAACCTGGGCCCGTTCATCATCGGCCTGCTGGTCGTCGGCATCGGAATGGCCTGGGGCACGCTGGCAGGCTACGCGATCAACCCGGCGCGTGACTTCGGGCCGCGGCTGGCCTCCTACCTGACCGGCTACGGGGGAGCCTTCAAGGACCAGTTCGGCGACCTCTATTTCTGGGTCCCGATCGTGGGACCGATCATCGGTGCGCTCATCGGCGCGCTCCTGTACGACCTGCTGGTCGGCCGGAACCTGCCGGTCGGCGACGCGGACGAGGAGGTCGGCCGGGTGCCTGATGAGGAGAGCGCAGCATGATTCACCGCAGCACACCCCTGTGTGAGGAGAGGACTTTCCATGGCTGACTTCGTCGGTGCCGTCGATCAGGGCACCACGAGCACCCGTTTCATGATCTTCGACCACTCCGGCAACGAGGTGGGTATCCACCAGCTGGAGCACGACCAGATCCTGCCGCAGGCCGGCTGGGTCGAGCACAACCCGGTGGAGATCTGGGAGCGGACCAGCTCGGTCATCCGGACCGCGATGAACGCGCAGGGTCTGCAGGCCAGCGACCTCGCGGCGGTCGGCATCACCAACCAGCGCGAGACCGCGGTGGTCTGGAACCGCAAGACCGGGCGGCCCTACTACAACGCGATCGTCTGGCAGGACACCCGGACCGACCGGATCGCCTCCGCGCTGGACCGCGAGGGCAAGGGCGACGTGATCCGGCAGAAGGCCGGCCTGCCGCCGGCGACGTACTTCTCGGCCGGCAAGGTGCAGTGGATCCTGGAGAACGTCGACGGGGTCCGCGCGGCCGCCGAGGCCGGTGACGCCGTCTTCGGCAACACCGATACCTGGGTGCTGTGGAACCTCACCGGCGGCACCGAAGGCGGCGTCCATATCACCGATGTCACGAACGCCAGCCGCACGATGCTGATGAACCTGGAGACGCTCGACTGGGACGACGAGCTGATCTCGTTCTTCAACATCCCGCGCCAGATGCTGCCCGAGATCCGGCCCTCGTCGGACCCGAACAAGTACGGCGAGACGCTGGCGAACGGACCGTTTGGCGGGGTGATCCCGCTGACCGGCGACCTCGGCGACCAGCAGGCGGCGACCGTCGGTCAGGTCTGCTTCAACCCGGGCGAGGCGAAGAACACCTACGGCACCGGCAACTTCATGCTGCTGAACACCGGCACCGAGCTGGTCCGATCGAAGGCGGGCCTGCTCACCACGATGTGCTACAAGTTCGGTGACGAGGCGCCGGTCTACGCGCTGGAGGGCTCGATCGCGGTGACCGGGTCGGCCGTCCAGTGGCTGCGGGACCAGCTCGGCATCATCTCCGGCGCGGCGGAGACCGAGACACTGGCCCGGCAGGTCGCGGACAACGGCGGCGTGTACTTCGTGCCCGCGTTCTCCGGCCTGTTCGCGCCGTACTGGCGTTCCGACGCTCGCGGTGCGATCGTCGGACTGTCCCGGTTCAACACCAACGCCCACCTGGCCCGAGCAACACTGGAAGCGATCTGCTACCAGAGCAAGGACGTCTCGGACGCGATGGAGAAGGACTCCGGCGTCAAGCTGGACGTGCTCAAGGTGGACGGTGGCATCACCGCCAACGAGCTCTGCATGCAGATGCAGGCCGACATCCTCGGCGTGGCGGTGAGCAAGCCGGTCGTGGCGGAGACCACGGCACTCGGGGCGGCGTACGCGGCAGGCCTGGCGGTCGGCTTCTGGAAGAACAAGGAAGAGCTCGTCCAGAACTGGAACGAGGACAAGCGGTGGGAGCCGCAGTGGAACGACGAACAGCGGGCCAAGGGGTACGCCGGCTGGCAGAAGGCAGTCCAGCGCACGCTTGACTGGGTCGACGTCGGCTGATCAGGCGGTATCGGCAGTAGGTAACGGAATCGGAAGGAACAGCACAGTGGGCGTAGTGGCGCTGTCACCGCAAGCGAGGGCCGAAGCGATCGACGCGATGGCCGACGGACGGGAACTGGACGTCCTGGTGATCGGTGGCGGGGTGGTCGGCTCCGGGTCGGCTCTGGACGCCGCGACCCGTGGCCTGACCACTGGACTGCTGGAGGCGCGCGACTTCGCCAGCGGCACCTCCAGCCGGTCCAGCAAGCTCGTCCACGGTGGCCTGCGCTACCTGGAGATGCTCGACTTCCGGCTGGTACACGAGGCGTTGCAGGAGCGAGGTCTGCTCCTGCAACGCCTGGCACCGCATCTGGTCAAGCCGGTGCCGTTCCTCTACCCGCTCCAGCACCGGTGGTGGGAGCGGTTCTACGCCGGCGCCGGCGTGGCCCTGTACGACGGCATGGCCGTCAGCTCCGGGTTCGGCGCCGGACTGCCGCTCCACCGGCACCTGACCCGCCGCGGCGCGATGCGGCTGGTCCCGAGCCTGCGGAAGTCGGCCCTGATCGGCGCACTGCAGTACTACGACGCCCAGGTCGACGACGCCCGGCACACGATGGAGCTCGCCCGCACGGCGGCGTCGTACGGCGCTCACGTGGCCAACCGGGTCAAGGTCACCGGTTTCCTGCGACAAGGTGAGCGCGTCACCGGGGTGCAGGCCAAGGACCTGGAGAGCGGCCGCGAGTTCGAGGTCCGGGCCAAGCAGGTCGTGAACGCGACCGGCGTCTGGACCGACGACACCCAGGCGATGGTGGGGGAGCGCGGTCAGTACCACGTGCGCGCCTCGAAGGGCATCCACCTGGTCGTCCCGAAGGACCGGATCCAGTCCAGCACCGGGATGATCCTGCGGACCGAGAAGTCCGTGCTGTTCATCATCCCGTGGGGCCGGCACTGGCTGATCGGCACCACCGACACCGACTGGCACCTGGACAAGGCCCACCCGGCCGCGACCAGCAAGGACATCGAGTACCTGCTCGAGCACGTCAACGCGGTCCTCACCACGCCACTGACTCGTGAGGACGTCGAGGGTGTGTACGCCGGATTGCGACCGCTGCTCGCCGGCGAGTCGGAGAGTACGTCGAAGCTGTCCCGCGAACACGTCGTCGCGCACGCGGCGCCCGGCTTGGTGGTCGTTGCCGGCGGCAAGTACACGACGTACCGGGTGATGGCCAAGGACGCGATCGACGCCGCCGCGGCGGCCCTGGACGGCCGGGTGCCGAAGTCGGTCACCAAGACCACCCCGCTGGTCGGCGCCGACGGCTACCACGCGCTGTGGAACCAACGGCACCTGATCGCGCAGCGCTCCGGCCTGCACGTGGCCCGGATCGAGCATCTGCTGAACCGGTACGGCGCGATGATCGACGAGGTCCTCGCGCTGGTCGAGGAGGACCCGACGCTCGGTGAGCAGCTGCCCGGCACGCAGGACTACCTGAAGGCCGAGATCGTGTACGGCGCCAAGGCCGAAGGCGCGCGCCATCTCGACGACATCCTGGCCCGCCGGACCCGGATCTCGATCGAGGCCTGGGACCGTGGGGTCGGCGCCGCCGAGGCCGCGGCCCGCCTGATCGCCCCGACCCTCGGCTGGGACGAGGCGGCGATCGAGCGCGAGGTCTCGGTCTACCTCCGCCGGGTCCAGTCCGAGCGCGACTCCCAGGAGCAGCCCGACGACGAGTCCGCCGACAAGGTCCGCCTCGAGGCGCCCGACATCGTGTCGCCGGCCTGACTACAGGCTCTGGTCCTCCGGGCGGATCCAGTTGAAGGTGCGCTGGACGGCGGATTTCCAGTTCGTGTACTCGGTCTCCCGGCGGGCGGGATCCATGTGCGGCAGCCACTGGCCGGCGCGGTGCCAGTTGCTGCGGAGCCCCTCGAGGTCGGGCCAGTAGCCGACCGCCAGGCCGGCGGCGTACGCCGCGCCGAGCGACACGGTCTCGGTCACCATCGGCCGCACCACGGGTACGTCGAGCAGATCGGCCTGGAACTGCATCAGCAGATTGTTGGCCGTCATCCCGCCGTCGACCTTCAGCGCGGTCAGCGCGATCCCGGAGTCGGCGTTCATCGCGTCGACCACCTCGAGGGTCTGGAACGCGGTCGCCTCCAGCACCGCGCGGGCGAGATGGCCCTTGGTGATGTAGCCGGTCAGCCCGGCGATCACCCCGCGCGCCTCGCTCCGCCAGTGTGGCGCGAACAGGCCGGAGAACGCCGGCACGATGTACGCCCCGCCGTTGTCCTCGACCGTCCGGGCCAGCGTCTCGATCTCGGCCGCGGTATGGATCATCCCGAGCCCGTCCCGGAACCACTGCACGAGTGAGCCGGTCACCGCCATGGACCCTTCGAGCGCATACGACGCCGGGTGGTCACCGATCTGGTACGCGACCGTGGTCAGCATGCCGTGCTTGGACCGGACGATCTCCTGCCCGGTGTGCAGCAGCAGGAACGAGCCGGTGCCGTAGGTGCATTTCGCCTCACCGGCACTGAAGCAGGTCTGCCCGAACAGCGCGGCCTGCTGATCACCGAGGGCCGCGCCGATCCGGACCCCGGGCAGCACCTCGGTCGCGGTCGCGAAGACCCCGGACGACGGGCGGATCTCCGGCAGGATCGCGCGCGGTACGTCGAACGACTCCAGCAGCCTGTCGTCCCATTCGAGCGTCTCGATGTTCATCAGCATCGTCCGGCTCGCGTTCGTCACGTCGGTGGCATGCAGTCCACCGGCCGCACCGCCGGTGAAGTTCCAGATCAGCCAGCTTTCCATCGTGCCGAAGAGGATCTCGCCGCGCTCGGCGCGTTGCCGCAGCCCGGGTGTGTGGTCGAGCATCCACTTGACCCGCGGCGCCGAGAAGTACGTCGTCAACGGGAGACCGCACAGATCCGCGAACCGGTCCGGGCCTTCGGTGCCGGCCAGTTCGGTGATGATGCGGTCCGTCCGGGTGTCCTGCCAGACCACCGCGTGGCCGATCGGCCGCCCGGTGATCCGGTCCCAGAGCAGGCTGGTCTCCCGCTGGTTGGCGATGCCGATGGCAACAATTTGGGCCGGCGAGGCACCGATCTGCCGGATCGCGGCGGGCACCACGCGGGTGACGTTGTTCCAGATCTCGCCGGCGTCGTGCTCGACCCAGCCCGGCCGGGGGAAGAGCTGGTGGTGCTCCCGTTGCGCCACCGACACCAACCGCCCGCGCCGGTCGAAGAGGATGCACCGCGTCGAGTTCGTTCCCTGATCCACCGCGGCCACGTATTGCTCAGCCATCTGCCCAACCCCCGATCACCCGCCGGCCGGCTCTCCTCGACCGACCCGACGGCCCACCCGTCAAGTGTCCTCCCGGAGGTCACGACCGATGGCCTCCGCGGTGGCACGAACCATGCTGACCAGGTCGGCGCGGTGCCGCAGGCGGCTGTCGCAGATGCGCTCGACCCGCCCCGCCAACCCGACCGCGCCGACCACCAGGCCGCCGAGGCCCCGGATCGGAGCGGCGATGCCGGCCAGCTCGACCGTGTACTCCTCGAACTCGCTGGCCCAGCCCTTGGCCCGGACCGCGGCCAGTTCGTCGGCGAGCCGGGCCGGGTCGGTGATCGTCCGGGTGGTGTACGCCTCCAGCTTGTGCGGCCGGGCGGCGCCGCTGGTGTCGAACGCCAGCACGGCCTTGCCGAGGGCGGTCGCATGCGGCGGGAGCGTCGTACCGACGTCGAGGTCCTGGTCGCTGTCGTCCGGCCGGAAGACGTGGTGGACGACCACGACCTTGCCTTCGACCAGGCGGCCGACGCGGACCACCTCGCCGCTGCGGGAGGCCAGCGAGTCGGCCCAGTTGATCGCGCGGCTCCGGAGCTCGTTCGGATCCAGGTAGCTGTCGCCGAGCCGGCCGAAGGCGTCGCTCAGGTGGTAGTGCGCGCCGGTGTGGTCCTGTTCGACGAAGCCGACCTGGTGCAGAGTGCGCAGAATGCCGTGCACGGTCGTCTTCGCCAGCCCGAGGGAGTTGCCGAGATCGGCCACCCCGAGCCCGTTGGGCGCGGCGGCGAGCAGTCGCAGCACGGCCGCAGCCCGCTCGATCGACTGCACAGTGCCCGGCACAATCGCAGGCTACCTGTGAACGCAGTGGTATGGCTGTAGGTCGCCTCTACTCCGTGGCGATCGCCTGCAGGACGTCCAGACGCGCTGCGCGCCGTGATGGCCAGACCGCAGCGAGTACGCCGACGACCGCGGCCGCCAGCGCGGCGACCATCAGTTGGAGCACCGGGATGTCGCGGACGTTCAGGCCGTTGTCGACCATCGCGGACTGGATGGACGCCGCGAACAGCACGCCGATCGCCAGCCCCAGCAGGGCGCCGAGCAACGAGATCGCGATCGACTCGACCCGGAGCATCCGGCGCAGCTGCGGGCGGTCCATGCCGATCGCCCGGAGCAGGCCGATCTCACGGGTCCGCTCGACCACGCCGAGTGCGAGCGTGTTGATGATGCCGAGGATCGCGATCAGGATCGCCAGCGCGAGCAGCATCCCGATCGCGGCGAGCGCGCTGTTGACCGGTCCGCGCGCGCCGGCCGCGTATGCCTGCTGATCGCGGACCTGGATCGACGGGTAGTCCTTCAGCTGCCCGAGGATCAGGGCGGCGACCGGCGCCACTTGGGTGCCCTGGGCAACTTCGACGTACAGGACCGAGTCGCTCGCGGCGCCGCCGACGGACTCGTACGCCGGGAGCGACAGGACGATCGCGTTCAGTTGACGGTTCGGGACCAGGATGCCGCCGACGGTGAGGCGGTGCTTGCCCGTCGTCGTGGTGAGGTCGAACGTCTTGCCGACACTCAGGCCGAGGGTTTTCGCCAGATTCCGGGGGAGGACAGCCTGGCCGTCGTGCAGTCCGGCCGCCGAGCCCGCGTCGAACTTCGTGGTGATCGACCCGTCGAGGGTGCCATCGCTGACACCGCTGACCTGCACCGTGGAGGCACCGACCTGCCCGGCCTGTTGCCGGAGCTGATGCACCGATTGGACGCCGGAGACCGTCGTGACCCGGTCGGCGACCTGCGGGCTGAAGCTGGCCGGGCCGTCGGAGGTGATGACGAGCTCCGCCGTACCGAGCTCGTCGGCGATGTTCTTGTCGATCGACGCCTTGGCCGACGCGGCGATCACCAGCAGGCCGCTGATCAGCGCGACCGAGATCATTAGCGCAGAAGCCGTGGCCGAGGTCCGCCGTGGGTTCCGCTCGGCGTTGCGGCGCCCGAGGGTCACCGGGGCCTTGCGCCCGAACGGCCACATCAGGGCGCGGACGACGTACCTGCTGATCAGCGGGCTCACCATGACGACGCCGAGCACGGTGATCGCGGCGGCGAACCCGATCAGGACGGCGCCGGGGAGATCACCGGCCTCCAGCCCGATCAGATACAGCGTCACGGCCATCAGCAGCATGAACGCGCCGATCAGGACGCGGACCAGCAGCGAGCGCTCCGGCAGCGCCACGTCGTCGCGCATCGCGGCGACCGGCGGGAGCTTGCCGGCCCGGCGCGCCGCCGGGTACGCCGACGCGATCGTGACACCGATGCCGATCAGGTAGCACGCGATCACCGTGGCGGCGCTGACCTGCATCGGCGCGTTCGGGATCTGGATGTCGAGGTGCTGGTAGAAGAACCGGATGCCGGCCGCCACGCCGATGCCGACGAGGAGACCGAGGGTCGAACCGATCACGCCGATGACGAGCGCCTCGGCCAGGACCGTGCCGGTGACCTGGCCGCGGGACGCGCCGATCGCCCGGAGCATCGCCAGCTCGCGAGATCGCTGGGCGACGACCATCGCGAACGTGTTGACGATCAGGAACGTCCCCACGAACAGCGCCAGGCCGGCGAACAGCATCAGCACGGTGCTGAAGCCGCCGAACGTGTTGTCCAGGTCGTTCTGGCCATCGACGGTGACCTGGGCGGCGGTGCGGACCTTGACCGAGTCGCCGATGGTCTGCGCGATCGCGTTGCTCACCGTGCCGGCATCGGCGCCGGGTTCGACGGCCACGCTGATCGAGGTCCAGCCCGGCTTGCCGAGCAGAAACAGTTGCGCGGTGACGGCGTCGAAAGTGACGAGCGGGGCGCCGGCCGAGATCCCGGCCAGGCCGGGCGTGGTGATGGCGGTGAGCTTGGCGGTCACGGCCCTGGTCGGGGTGACGATCCGGACCTGGTCGCCCAGGTCGTAGCCCAGGCGGGTCGCGGTCGACCGGTCGAGGCCGAGCTGGCCCACGCCCCAGGGCAGGTCGCCCTCGAGGAGTTTGAACTGTGCGGTCCGGGAGTCCCGTGGCCACGCGGACCCGAAGCTGGGCAGGCCGTACGTCTCCATCGGCTTCCCGTCCGGGGCGAGGATCTGTACGTCCCTGACCAGGAGCTGCGGGCTCGCACTCGCGACACCCGGTACGGCGGCGACGCGCTCGACCAGTGTGGACTGGAAGGTGGCGGGCCGGTCGGGTCCGGCGTCGATCGGCGTGACAGGCGTGACGGTGACGTCCGCCGTACTGGTCGTGAAGTTCTTCTTCAGGGCGGCGGAGAGGGTGTCGGTGAAGACCATCGCACCGCCGGCGAACGCGACGCCGAGCAGGACCGCGACCGTGCACAGCACGAAGCGGAGCCGGTGCGCGAGGACCGACCGCAGGCCGAGCTTGAGCATCAGCCGGCCACCGCGGGGTCGAGCTTCTTCATGGTGTCGAGCACGGTCTCGGCGGTCGGGTCGAGCAGCTCGGACTCCAGCCTGCCGTCGGCCAGGAACAGCACGCGGTCGGCGTACGAGGCCGCGGTCGGGTCGTGGGTGACCATGACGACGGTCTGGCCGAAGTCACGGACGGAGCGGTGCAGGAAGCCGAGTACGTCGGCCGACGAGCGCGAATCGAGGTTGCCGGTCGGCTCGTCGGCGAACACCACGTCCGGCCGGGAGACCAGCGCGCGGGCGCACGCCACCCGCTGCTGCTGGCCGCCGGACAGCTCGGACGGTTTGTGACGGAGGCGGTCGGTCAGGCCGATCGTGTCGATCACGGTGGTGAGCCAGTCCTGGTCCGGCTTGCGGCCGGCCAGATCGACGGGCAGCGTGATGTTCTCGAGCGCGGTCAGCGTCGGGACCAGGTTGAACGCCTGGAACACGAACCCGATCCGGTCCCGGCGCAGGTGGGTGAGCTGCTTCTCGGGCATCCGGGTGAGGTCGACGTCGCCGAGGAAGATCTGTCCGTCGGTCGGCTTGTCCAGGCCGGCGAGGCAATGCAGCAACGTCGACTTCCCGGACCCCGACGGACCCATGATCGCGGTGAACCGGCCCTTCCCGAAGTCGGCACTCACGTCTGCGAGCGCGTCGACCTGCGTCTGGCCGCCGCCGTACCGCTTCCACACTCCGACAGCACGCACCGCAGCCGTGTCAACCACACTCATGCGACGAACGCTATCCACCCAGGGTTCCTCCGCGGGCGGGTGGCTGGCCTCAGCCGTCGACGCCGACCAGATCCACCCCGGCGGACTCGGCGGCAACCTCTTCCACCGAGCGGATCGGGAGGGGTGGGGGTGTGCCGCCCCAGGCGGGGCAGAGGGCTTTGTGGTCGCACCAGTCGCAGAGCGGGCCCGGGCTCGGGCGCCAGTCACCGGACTCGAGGGCCCGGGTGATCGCCGTCCACAGGGCCGTGATCTTGCGTTCGCAGGCGCGGAGGTCGGCCTCGTCGGGGACGTAGCGGACGATCTCGCCGTTGCCGAGGTAGACGAGCTGGAGCATCGCGGGCACCACGCCGCGCAGCCGCCAGAGCACCAGCGCGTAGAACTTCATCTGGAACAGAGCCTTGGCCTCGAAGAACTCCGACGGCGACCGGCCGGTCTTGTAGTCGACCACGCGGATCTCACCGGTCGGGGCGACGTCCAGGCGGTCGACATACCCGCGCAGGACCAGGCCGGACTCCAGCGCGGTCTCGACGTACAGCTCCCGCTCGGCCGGCTCGAGAGCGTTCGGGTCTTCGAGGGTGAAGTACTTCCCGAGCAGCTGGTGCGCCTCGGCCAGCCACTTGGCCAGCTCCTCGCCGCTCGCGTCCTCCGCGAACAGCTCCGCGACCTCCGGCTCCAGCTCCAGGACGTGTTGCCACTGCGGCTCGAGCATCTCGGCCGCGTGCTCCAGCGTCCGCTGACCGCGCGGCAGATCGAACAAACGCTCCAGCACGCCGTGCACGACGGTGCCCCGGACGGCGGCGGACGACGGCTTCTCCGGCAACCGGTCGATGACGCGGAAGCGATACTTCAGCGGGCAGCTCATGAAGTCCGCGGCCCGGGACGGCGACAACGCCCCACGGGGATGCCCATGCACATCGACTTCGGCTGCAGAACTCATCCACGTCCTCGCTTCGCTCCGGGCGCGGCTGAGGCACAAAACGCGCTGTGCCTGATGATGACCTCGCTCCGCTCGCTCATACCCAAGACCCTAGGCGAGTCCATGGACACTTCGCGTGCGCACCACCCGGGTCTGTGGAAAACCTGTTCACAGCGAACTCCCAGCGGACTTTCGGCCGACCATCGGCTCGACTTGTCAGGCTGGATGCATGACGCCACCACCGAAGCCACCCCGTGAACACGACCTGGGCCTGGAGTACGACCTGGGCACGCTGCACCGCCGGCGTTTCCTCGGTCTCTTCGCCGGCGCCGGCCTCGCCGCGGTGGCCGGCTGCTCGGCGGACGACACCGGCTCGGTCTCAGCCGATCCGACCACCGCCTCGTCCTCGCCGACGGCGTCCACACCGTCGAGCTCGCCGACCGCCTCCACCACCTCCGGTACGACGGACGTCGACGAGATCCCGCAAGAGACCGGTGGGCCCTTCCCGGGCGACGGCTCGAACGGACCGAACGTGCTGACCGAGTCCGGCATCGTCCGCAGCGACATCACCAAGTCCTTCGGATCCGCATCCGGCGTGGCGAGCGGCGTACCCCTCACCGTCGAGCTCACCATCCTCGACGCGGACAAGGACACCCCGCTGAACGGCGCGGCCGTCTACCTCTGGCACTGTGACGCCCAGGGCCGCTACTCGCTGTACTCCGACGGCGCCACCGACGAGAACTACCTCCGCGGCGTCCAGGCCGCCGATTCCACCGGCAAGGTCACCTTCACCACGATCTTCCCGGCGGCGTACATGGGCCGCTGGCCGCACATCCACTTCGAGGTCTACTCGAGCCTGAACGACGCGACCGCGGCCGGGAAGATCACCAGGACCTCCCAACTCGCCCTGCCCAAGGACGCGTGCGACACGGTCTACGCCACCGACGGCTACGACGGCAGCGCCCAGAACCTGGCCCGGACATCCCTGGAGAACGACAACGTGTTCGGCGACGACGGCGGCGTACATCAGCTCGCAACGGTCACCGGAAACGCAACCGAGGGGTACGTCGCCACGCTCGGCGTCGGCGTGTGAGGTGGGTATGTAGCGCGGTGTTACCGCCGGACAAGTAGCGTTGGGTCGATGCCAGAACCGCGCGATCCCCAGAACCCCGCCCAGCCGGCCGGCCCACCGCCGGGAACCTGGGTGATCGGTCGCGTCCGCGGCATCCGGCTGACCATGCGGTTCACCTGGCTGCCGGTGGCGATGCTGCTGGCGATCGGGTTCGCCGCGATCATCGGGCAGCAGTTCCCGGACCTGGGCGGCTGGCGCTATCTGGCCGCGTTCGCCTTCGTGGTCGCGTTCACACTGTCGATCCTGGTGCACGAGCTGGCGCACGCGCTGATGGCGATGCGGTTCGGCATCCCGGTGTCCGAGATCAACCTCGGCTTCTTCGCGGCCGGCACGCACATCGAGGGCGAGCGGAAGTCACCCTTCGAGGAATTCGCCGTCTCGGTGGTCGGCCCGGTCGCCTCGCTGATCGTCGGCGGGCTCGCCTACCTCGGCTCCCGCGCCTTCGACGAGGGCGTCGGGTACGTCGCGCTCTGGGAGCTCGGCATCGCGAACCTGATCGTCGGCGTCACCAACCTGCTCCCCGGCCTGCCACTGGACGGCGGCTGGGTGCTGCGGGCGGCGGTCTGGAAGTTCACCGGCAACATGCACACCGGCACTGTCGTGGCGGCATGGGCCGGCCGGGTGCTCGCGTTGCTGGTGCTGTCGGCCCCCGTCCTGATCGAGGAGATCTGGAACCGGCAGCCGTCGTTCATCGACTTCATCATCGCGGCACTGGTCGGATGGTTCCTGTGGATGGGTTCGACCGCGTCGCTGATGCAGGCCCGGCTCCGGCGCAAGCTGCCCGCTCTGCAGGTCCGCACGCTGGCCCGCCGCGCGATCGCGGTCCACTCCGGTACGCCGATCTCCGAAGCGGTCCGGTTGGCCGGTGCGTCGCAGGCCGGGGCGGTCGTGGTCATCGACGGAGACGGCAAGCCGCACGCGCTGGTGTCGGAGTCCGCGGTGACTGCCGTGGCGCCGAACCAGCGCCCGTGGACCACCGTGAGCGAGGTTGCGACGCGCATCGGCGCGGGCCACATCATCGGCGTCAACGACACCGGCGAGGAGATCCTCGCCACGGTCCGCGAGCACCCCGCCTCGGAGTACCTGGTCCTGGACGCCACCGGCGCCGTGTACGGCGTACTCGCGACTGCCGACATCGAACGGGCGTTCAGAGGTCGTTGACGGGCCGCTGAATTACTGCTCACGGGTGACTCAAAGTTAAGGTGAGCGCCTTATGGCTGACTTGCGCGACTTTCCCGACCAGGCGTTCTCCGGGGTCCATCACGGCCCGTTGCAGGCGGGGGAGTGGATCACCCTGCAGGACTCCAAGAACCGGCGGCACTCGGTGTTCCTGGAGCGCGGGAAGATCTTCCACACCACCAAGGGCGGGATCGCGCACGACGACCTGATCGACGGGCCGGACGCGGTGGTGATCAGGTCCAAGGGCGGTGTCGAGTACCTGGCGTTGCGGCCGTTGATGGCCGACTACTCGGTGTCGATGCCGCGGGGCGCGGCGGTGATCTACCCGAAGGACACCGCGCAGATCGTGACGATGGCCGACATCTTCCCGGGCGCGAAGGTGGTCGAGGCCGGGGCCGGCTCCGGCGCGTTGACCACGGCGCTGCTGCGGGCGGTCGGGATCCACGGGCAGGTCGTCTCGTTCGAGCGTCGGGAGGACTTCGCCGAGGTCGCACGGAAGAACGTGACCGGTTTCTTCGGCGGCGAGCACCCGGCCTGGCGGCTCGAGGTCGGCGACCTGGTCGAGAAGCTGAACGAGCAGGACGTGGACCGCATCGTCCTGGACATGCTGGCGCCCTGGGAGTGCGTTGACGCCGCCGCTGAGGCGCTTTCACCCGGTGGGGTGCTGTGTGCCTATGTGGCCACCACGACGCAGCTGAGCCGGTTTGTGGAGACGCTGAGGGCACACGGTGAGTTCACGGAGCCGCGCGCCTGGGAGTCGCTCGTGCGAGACTGGCATGTAGAGGGTCTCGCGGTTCGCCCGGGACACCGAATGCAAGGTCACACAGCTTTTCTGGTCACCGCCAGGCGGATGGCGCACGGGGTGCAGGCACCCCGCAAGAAGCGCCGGCCCGCACCAGGCGCGTACGGCGACGACTACCAGGGGCCGCGCCGTGCCGAGACATCCGACGACATGCCGAAGGCAACTGATTCATCCGCAACCGACACGTGATGGGATACAGCTTGCCCGGCGAGGTTTTCTGGGTAAGGTCCATAGGGTCGAGCCCCACATGGTGAGGTGATGATCGTGGCTGGAGACGAGAGTCCTACCGCGGCAGAGCTGCGTAACCAGGTCCGGTACCTGGAAGCCGAGGTCGCGGCGTTGCGACGTCGGCTGCTCGAGCACCCGGCGGACAGCCGGTCGCTCGAAAGCAGACTGTCCGAAACCCAGGCCTCCTTGGCGAGTGTCACCGCTCAGAACGAGCGGCTGGCCGACACGCTGCGGGAGGCGCGAGAGAAGATCATCGCCCTGAAGGAGGAAGTCGACCGGCTGGCCCAACCGCCGTCCGGATTCGGCACCTTCCTCGGACGCAACGAAGACGACACGCTGGACGTGTTCACCGGTGGCCGCAAGCTCCGGGTCGCGGCCAGCCCATCGGTCGACCTGGACGCGCTCAAGCTCGGCCAGGAGCTGATGCTGAACGAGGCGCTCAACGTGGTCGAGGCCTGCGAGTTCGAGGTCGTCGGCGACGTGGTGATGCTGAAGGAGCTGCTGGCCGACGGCGAGCGGGCGCTGGTGATCGCGCAGGCGGACGAGGAACGGGTCGTCCGGCTCGCCTCGCCGCTGATGGACCAGGCCCTGCGGGCCGGTGACTCGCTGTTGCTGGAGCCCCGCTCCGGCTACGTCTACGAGAAGATCCCGAAGTCCGAGGTCGAGGAGCTGATCCTCGAAGAGGTCCCGGACATCGACTACACGCAGATCGGTGGTCTGAGCGGTCAGATCGAGCAGATCCGGGACGCGGTGGAGCTGCCGTACCTGCACAAGGACCTGTTCCTGGAGCACGAGCTCAAGCCGCCGAAGGGCGTGCTGCTCTACGGCCCGCCGGGCTGTGGCAAGACGCTGATCGCGAAGGCGGTGGCGAACTCGCTGGCCAAGAAGGTCGCCGAGCGGACCGGGGTGGACGGGCAGAAGTCGTTCTTCCTGAACATCAAGGGCCCGGAGCTGCTGAACAAGTACGTCGGTGAGACCGAGCGGCACATCCGGCTGGTCTTCCAGCGGGCCCGGGAGAAGGCCTCCGAGGGCATGCCGGTGATCGTGTTCTTCGACGAGATGGACTCGCTGTTCCGCACCCGCGGAAGCGGTGTCTCCTCCGATGTCGAGAACACCATCGTCCCGCAGTTGCTGAGCGAGATCGACGGTGTCGAGGGCCTGGAGAACGTCCTGGTCATCGGTGCCTCCAACCGCGAGGACATGATCGACCCGGCGATCCTGCGGCCGGGCCGGCTGGACGTGAAGATCAAGATCGAGCGTCCCGACGCCGAGGCGGCCCGGGACATCTTCTCGAAGTACCTGACCACCACCCTGCCGCTGCACGCCGATGACCTGAGCGAGTTCGGCGGCGACAAGGCGGAGTGCGTGAACGGGATGATCCAGCGCACCGTCGAGCGGATGTACACCGAGGCCGACGAGAACCGGTTCCTCGAGGTCACCTACGCCAACGGTGACAAGGAGGTCCTGTACTTCAAGGACTTCAACTCGGGCGCGATGATCCAGAACATCGTCGACCGGGCCAAGAAGATGGCGATCAAGGCCTTCCTGGACGAGAACCAGAAGGGCCTGCGGGTGCAGCACCTGCTGCAGGCGTGCGTGGACGAGTTCAAGGAGAACGAAGACCTCCCGAACACCACCAACCCGGACGACTGGGCCCGCATCTCCGGCAAGAAGGGCGAGCGGATCGTCTACATCCGTACCCTCATCTCCGGCAAGCAGGGCACCGAGCCCGGCCGCTCCATCGACACCGCCACCAACACCGGTCAATACCTGTAAGAACACCGAGACGGCCGCCGATCAGCCCCTGAGCTGACCGGCGGCCGTTCGGCGTTCCAGGACTACCCGGAGACCCGCCGGCTGAGCGCGGCCAGTTCGCGGTTGAAGTGCTCGGGTTGCTCCAGGTGCACGGTGTGGCCGACTCCGTCGTACCAGGCGGCCTCGGCGGTCGGGCAGGTCGCCAGCACGTGTTCGGCCATCGCCGGGAGCACCACCGTGTCGGCGCGGCCGTGGGTGACCACGAGCGGCACCGTGAGGGTCCGCAGTACGTCGTCCTCGTCGATCTCGCGGGCCAGGTTGGCCCGGATCCGGGCCGGCACGGTCATACTCGCCGCGAGCAGCAGCTCTGTGTCGTCGGCCGTGAACGGGGTGGCCGGGAAGGCCTTGATCAGACCGCGCGCACCGCGGATGTTGGTCGGCAGGTCGTCGGCGATCAGGTCGGGGAAGTTGTCCAGGAAGCCGGGGCCGATCAGGGTGCCGTACGCCGACGGACCGAGGCGGACCGCGCCGCCGACGAAGTCGATCCCGCCGATCCGGTCCTCGCCGTACGCTCGCACGTAGTCGCAGATGACGAACGCGCCGTACGACCAACCGACCAGGACCGGCCGGTCGAGCTGCAACCGGTCGATGACCGCGGCGAGGTCGTCGGCCCACAGGCGGGCGTCGGTGTACTGCTCCTGCTCCAGCGGCGCCTCTGACATGCCATGGCCGCGCAGGTCGTACGCGACGAGGCGGAACTCGCCGGCCAGCGCGCTCTCGTACTGCTTGTGCCAGCACAGATGGCTCTGCGACAGACCGTGGATGAACACGATCGGTGGCCCGTCCGTCCGGCCCCATTCGCGCACGTGCAGGCGCAGGCCGCCACCGCCCGTCACGGTATGGACTGTCGGCTGCTCGATGACTGCTGTCATGGCCCCTCCTCGGCTCGTTCGGTCGACTCGATCGTCACCGTGCGGCGGCAGGGACGGCATCCGGAACGGACTACGTATCCCTGCTCTGCCGCCTACGTAGTCGATGCAGCGTGATACTGACCAGATGACGGCTCGCGCGAGCGATGTGTTCGTCGGGCGCGCCCGTGAACTCGAGGCGCTCGAGGGCGTACTGGACGCTGCCCGGAACGGCCGTGGCGGGACCGTCCTGATCGCGGGCGACGCCGGCATCGGCAAGACCCGGCTGACCGCCGAGCTGTCCGCACGCGCCCGGGACGCCGGCTTCGAAGTCCTGCTCGGGCGCTCGATCGACCTGGTCGGCACCGAGCTGCCGTACCAGCCGTTCGCGCAGGCGCTGCGTCCGGTCGGTGACCTCCCTCGAGCCGACGGCCAGCAGTTCCGCGTCTTCGAGAACATCCTGGGTCTGCTCACGGACCGGGCGGAGTCCGCACCGGTGCTGCTCGTCCTCGAAGACCTGCACTGGGCGGACACGTCCACGCTCGATCTCGTGGTGTACCTCGCGCAGTACGTCGACGACCGGCCGGTGCTGCTGGTGGCGACGTACCGGGCGGACGAGCCGTCGTCGAGTGAGCGCATGCTCCGGCTCGCCAACGGAGTACGCCGTTCGGGATCGGCACTCCTCGTGGATCTCGGACCGCTCGACCGTCACGATCTGGCCGCACTCGTCGCGGCGTACGACGTCCCGCCACGGGCCACCGCCGACGCTGATGCGATCGTGGTCCGGTCCGAGGGCAATCCGTTCTTCGCGCAGGAACTGATCGCCGCGGCCGGCGATGGCGGTCTGCCGCGAGGCTTGCGTGAGCTCTTGCTGCAACGGGTCGACCGGCTCGATCAGCAGTCCCGGACGGTCGTCCGGATCGCCTCGGCCGCCGGCCGGGAGGTCGGATACGCGCTGCTGCGATCGGTCGCAGTGATGCCCGAGCAGGACGTTCGCGCAGCGCTGCGCGAGGCAGTCGAGTACGGCGTGCTGGTCGCCGAGCCGACGGCGAGCAGCTTTCGGTTCCGCCATGCGCTGCTGGCGGAGGCGGTCTACGCGACTCTGCTGCCGGGTGAGCGCGAGGAGATCCACGAACGCCTCGCTGAGGAGTTGGCGCGCAGTGAAGCGGCCGCGCCGGCTGAGCTGGCACCGCACTGGGCAGCGGCGGGACGCGCCGCGGAGGCACTGGCAGCTTCCGTCGCCGCCGCCCGCGAGGCGATCGCCGTCGCCGGTCTTGCCGAAGCGCGCACCCATCTGGAACGGGCCATCTCGCTGTGGCCGGCGGTGGCGAACGCGGCCGAGCTCGCCGGGTCCGATCTGGCCGGCATCTGTGCGTGGGCCGCCGAGGTCGCCAGCGAGACCGGCGCGGCGCCGCGGGCGGTCGAGCTCGCCCGGCGTGCGATCGACCTGGTCGGAGACCGCGATCGGCGCCGCGCGGCGCTGCTGCAGATGCGGCTGGGTGAGTACCTCCACGAGATCGGCAGCGATCTGTCCGGACTCGCGGCGCTCGAGCGCGCGGTCGAACTTGCCCGGGCCGAGCCGTTGCCGGACCGGGCGTACGTACTCGCCTCGTTCGCCGGCGGCCTGATGGTCGCCTGGCGCCACGCCGAGTCCGCGCGGCTGGCGGAGCAGGCATTGGCGCTCGCGCGCGACGCCGGTGCCGGAGCGGCTCTGGTTCGGGCGCTGACCGTGCGTGGCGCCGACCACGTCTATCTGGGCAGGACGGAGGAGGGCCTGTCCGATCTCGGCGAAGCGCTGCGGCTGGCCGAGGAGATCGGCGACTGGATCGGGCTGGATCGGGTGTACGTCAATCTGACCGATGCGCTGACGATGCTGGGCCGGCTACGGGAGTCCGTCCAGGTCGGTCGCCAGGGTCTGGAGGCGGTCCATCGCTACGGCATCGACAGCGCCGTACTGGTCTCGAATCTGATCGAGGCGCTGCTCGCCCTGGGCGACTGGGACGAGGCCGAGGCACTGAGCGCGGCCGCGTTGCGATCGACCTTGGCGAGCTTCCCGTACATGCTGCTGATGCTTCGAGCCGATCTCGAGGTCGGCCGCGGTGACTTCGTCGCGGCCCGGGAGCACCTCGACGCCGCGCTCGAGACCCTGCGTCCGGACCGTGGGCTCGGCATCTACGACGTTTGCCTGGCCGAACTCGCGCTCTGGGACCGGCGGTGGGCCGACGCCGCGGATCACACGAACGCGGCCTTGCAACGGATGGGCTCGGTCGAGGCCCCACAGCTTCGGGTGTGGTTCTGTGCAAAGGGTTTGCGAGCACAGGCAGAGCTTGCCGCGGTCGCCAGGACCCGGCGCGATGACGCCGCGGAGCGGAGGGTGCTCGACCGCGCCGATCAACTGATCGCGGTCGCCCGTGGTGCTGCCGAGGACGCCGCATCGGTGACGCCGGTCGGCAGCGCCTGGTTCGGTTTGGCCGACGCCGAGTACCAGCGCGCCCGGGGCGTCGCCGGTCCTGAGTTGTGGGCCGACGCCGCGGGCCGCTGGGCAGACCTCGGCCGTGTACCGCTCATCGCCTACTGCCGGTGGCGCCAGGCGGAGGCCTTGGTCACGGCCGGAGCGTCCCGGACCGAGGCGAGCATTCCCGCCCGTTCGGCGTACGAGGTTGCGGTCCGGATCGGTGCGCAGCCGTTGCGGCGCGAGCTCGAGTTGCTCGCCGAACTGGCCCGTCTGCGGCTCGCGACCCCGGCGGCCGAGGCTGAGCCCGGCGAGGGTCTTGACGAGGTTCTCGGGCTGACAGCACGTGAGGCCGAGGTGCTGACCCTGCTGTCCCGCGGCTGCACCGACCGGGAGATCGCGGTGGCGCTGGTGATCAGCGTTCGGACGGTCGGCGTCCACGTGTCGCACATCCTGCAGAAACTCGGCGCAGCCAACCGGATCGAGGCCGCCGCGATCGCCCACCGGATGTCCGGGCCGAGCTGAAGGGTGCGACCGGGGTTTCCCCTGATTACGGGGAGGCGCGGGCGGGTTTAGCTTGCTGGTATGGCGACGGATGAGGTGCGGAAGGACCTGCGGGCGGCGGTGGCCGCACGGCAGGAGCTGGGGCCGGAGTACGAGGCGGAGCTGATCGACAGCTTCCTGGAGAAGCTGGATGCGCGCGCTGCCCAGGTCCCCGTCGCCGCGCCGGCCAAGCCGGTCAAGGAGAGCCGGGAGACCGATCCAGGCGGTCTCGCGCTCGCCATCGTGTCCGTGGTCATGGGTATTCCGATCACCGCGATCGCGGCCACTCAGGAGGGCACGATCGCGGTGATCGTCTGCTGGGGTGGACTGGTCGGGATCAACCTGGCTCGCTCGATCTCGCGGATCGCGGGCAGGCCGGACTACCGCCGGCGCTGACCCGAGCCCGGCCCGGCTACCCGTTGACCGGTACCGGCCTGCCGGCGGCGTCGAAGGCGCGGACCTCCGCCTTGAGGCGCTGGCCGACCGTGAACTTCCCGTGTGCCTGGACCTCCGTGTAGGCGAAGCCGCCGTCGACGACCCCCTTGGTCCACTCACCGGCCTTGCCGTTCACCACGTACCGGGCTTCGACTCTGGCGATATCCGGCCGAGCCAGGTAGATGGTCCACGCCTGCAGGGTGCCGAGGTCGTTCGTGAAGTCGGTGTCCGACCCGCCGAGCGGCACCAAGCCTCGCTCGGCCGTCGGGCGGGCGGTCCAGGCCTTGTCGGCGACGATGCCGACGCTGCCGACGGCTCCGAGTTTGGCGGACGGCGGCACGCGCGTCATGCAGAACCTGTATCCCAGCCTGGCGGATGCGGGATGACTGCCCGTCGAGTTCACCGCCACCGCCACCGACGTCGTGCTGTCCTTGGTGATACCTCGCACGTGACGGCTCCAAAGCAGCTTGACGGTGCCTTTCTCCTGCGGGAACGTGCAGTCGCGGAGGAGGCCAGACAGATCGGCCCGTGGAACCGCTCCGAGATCCACACCGCCCCGGGCCGGAGTGTCGACACTGGTCTGGGACGGTGTGCCGGCGACTCCGGGATCGCTGGACTGCTTGCTGGTGACGACGAGCGTGCCGGCGACCACGGCTGCCACGGCTGCGACGGCAACCATCGGTGCGACCCAGCGCCGGTTCGAGTGATCGCGTCCGGGCATCGACTTGTCCATCACCCGGTTCCGGAGCCGGGACCGCTGGGACGAGGTCAACGGAGGAACCTTTGGCGGGTCGAGCTGGATGTTCATGAGAGCTCCTCGGTGAGCGCGACCCGCGTCAGCAGGTCCGGGAAACGGCGACGGGTGCGGTGGAGCCGGGCCTTGACCGTCCCGACCGGTACGCCGAGCGCGTCCGCGGCCTCGGCCATCGTGAGGCCGGACCAGACAACGAGCTCGAGGGTCTCCCGTTCGTGCCGGGGAAGTTGGGCCACGGCGCGACGGATCGCCGACATGCGGCGCTCGTCGTCCAGCCGGCGGGCGACCTCGGCGGCGTGATCGCCGTCGGGCGCCGGGTCGGGCAGACGATCCAGCAGTTTGCGCAGCCGGCTCGCCGTACGGAAGAGGGTCCGGCACTCGTTGCTGGCCACCATCAGCAGCCAGCCGCGGGCGCTGGGTCCGGTCAGCGGGCCTGGTGGGTTGCGCTGGAATCGCCGCCAGGTGCTCAGGAATGTCGCCTGGACCACGTCCTCGGCGGTACTCCAGGAAGCAGTCCGCCGGAACGCGAAGGCGTGCACCTCGTCCGCGTAGCGGTCGAACAGCTCGCCCAGCGCGAAGTGGTCCCCGGTGCGCAACCGCTCCCAGAGCTCCGGATCGGACCCCGTAGCCATGACCGGCTCCGTATCGTCAGTCAGGATGATCTTCACACCGGGTAGTGACCGGATACCGTCGCGATGGTTGCATCAGAGTGCGGCCAGGATGTCGCTGAGTCCGTGCTCGACGTCCTCGGGGAGGTCCAGGAGGAGTCCGCGGTGTACGCCGTACCACGGGCCGAGCCTGCACCAGTCGAGGGACCGTTCCCGCAGCTCAGGGCTCGGCTCGTAGGTCTCGGCCACGCCGACGCGCACTGAGGCCGGTGCGTCGTTCAGGAGCCAGCACAGGTCCAGTGCGGGGTCGCCGATCTCGGCATCCGTCCAGTCGATGATGCCGGTGATCCGCCCGTCCGCCACCAGGATGTGGTCAGGCCCGAGGTCGCAGTGCACCAGCGAAGTGCGCACCTGGGCGACACGATCGAGGAGCTCGCCGGCGGGCGCACGGCGGTCGGCCGGCAGCAGCGGGACCACACGCTCCCGGCACTCCGCGAGAAACGTCGCCTTCGCCGCGAAAGCCGTCTCAGCGTCCTGGGCGCCGTGGGCTACCGCATCCGCCGGGTCGACGGCGTGCAGGACCCTGAGGAAGGCGCCGAGCTCGCGGCCGAGCGCAGTACTGCCCTCCTCCAACGGCGTACCAGGCAGCATCAGGTGGCGTACGCCGTCCTCCGTCGTCTCCGGGACGGGTACGGGCAGCGGGAGCTGTGGGGCGAGCCAGGGGAGGAGTGTGGCCTCGGCCAGGAGCCGGGGACGGACCTCGGCGCGGCGAGGTGAGCGGTGGATCCACGGGCCTTCGATCCACGCGTGGCTGTCCCAGCCCTGCGTGATCGTCACACCAGACTCCTGACCAGCGGACCGAGCAGGGCGGCGGTGTCGGGCATGAAGGACCAGGTCGGGTCGTCCAGCTTGGCGACGAGGTCGGCCGGGGACATCCACGCGCCCCACTCGACCTCCTCCGGCTGGTGCTTGACCGGGCCGTCCCAGACGCAGCTGTACAGGTACGCGCGGTAGCGGGTGTGCTCGTCGGCATAGTCGCCCTCCGGCAACCGCACCAGCTCGGCACCGGTGATCCCGAGCTCCTCGGCCAGCTCCCGGACCACGGCGTCGTACGGGTCCTCGCCGGCCGCGACGACCCCTCCGGCGGCGAAGTCGTATCGGCCCGGGTAGACGTCCTTCGTCGGCGTACGACGGTGCACGTAGATGTCGCCGGCCGGATTCCGGACGAGTACGCCGGTGGCCGCGTGGCGCAGGTTGTCCCGGCGCATGACCGACCGAGGCGCCGATCCGGCGACACGGTTGTCCTCGTCCAGGATCGCCACCAATTCGTCCACGGGCGCAGTTTCACACGTAACCCTGTGGACACGGCAACACCTTTAGGCGGCGGCACCGCGTAGGCTCGTTCGCATGAGTGTTCGGCGGATCATGGGAACCGAGACGGAGTTCGGCATCTCGGTGCCCGGCCAGCCCGGGGCCAACCCGATGCTGACCTCGAGCCAGGTGGTGAACGGTTACGCCCAGACGCAGCCGCTCGCGCGGAAGACCCGGTGGGACTTCGACGAGGAGCACCCGCTGCGGGACGCGCGCGGCTTCGACCTCAGCCGGGAGGTGGCCGATTCCAGCCAGCTCACCGACGAGGAGACCGGCCTGGCGAACGTGATCCTCACCAACGGCGCCCGGCTGTACGTCGACCACGCCCACCCGGAGTACTCCGCCCCCGAGTGCACCAACCCGCGCGACGTCGTGGTGTGGGACAAGGCCGGCGAGCTGGTGATCATGGAAGGCGCCCGGCAGGCCCGCCAGATCCCCGGCGCCCCGCCGCTGAACCTGTACAAGAACAACACCGACAACAAGGGCGCGTCGTACGGCTCGCACGAGAACTACCTGATGCGCCGGTCCACGCCGTTCGCGTCGATCGTGCGGCATCTGACGCCGTTCTTCGTGAGCCGTCAGGTGGTGACAGGCGCCGGCCGCGTCGGCATCGGGCAGGACGGCGCAGCCCACGGTTTCCAGATCAGCCAGCGCGCCGACTACTTCGAGGTCGAGGTCGGGCTGGAGACGACGCTGAAGCGGCCGATCATCAACACCCGCGACGAGCCGCACGCGAATCCGGACCGCTACCGCCGCCTGCACGTCATCATCGGCGACGCGAACCTGTCCGAGATCTCGACGTACCTCAAGGTCGGGACGACGTCGCTGGTGCTGTCGATGATCGAGGACGGCTGGCTGACCGACGACCTCGGCGTGGACCGCCCGGTCAGCGCGCTGCACGAGGTCAGCCACGACCCGACCTGCACGTACCTGCTGACGCTCAAGGACGGCCGCAAGCTGACCGCGGTCCAGTTGCAGACGGAGTACCTCGAGCAGGCCCGCAAGTACGTCGAGGACAAGTACGGCGACGACGCGGACCGGCAGACCAAGGACGTGCTGCACCGCTGGGAGCAGGTGCTCGACCAGCTCGCCACCGACCCGATGAGGCTGGCCGACCAGCTCGACTGGGTGGCGAAGTACAAACTGCTCCAGTCGTACCGCGACCGCGACGGCCTGGACTGGGACGACTCGAAGCTCCATCTCGTCGACCTGCAGTACGCTGACCTGCGCCCGGACAAGGGTCTTTACTACAAGTTGGTCAAGGCCGGCCGGATGCAGCGGCTGGTGTCCGACGAGGAGATCCGGATGGCGGTCTCGCACCCGCCGACCGATACCCGGGCGTACTTCCGCGGCCGCTGCATGCAGCAGTACGCGCCGCAGGTCGCGGCCGCCTCCTGGGACTCGGTGATCTTCGATCTGCCGGGCAAGGAGTCGCTGCAACGGATCCCGACGCTCGATCCGCTGCGGGGCACGAAAGCGCATGTCGGGGCACTTCTTGACCAATGCGACACCGCGAGTGACCTGGTTCGCACCATTACTGGGGGCGCCGCCGGGTAGGGTCGCTATTGAGAGTCGGTTGGGCGACTCTCCCAGCGGTTCTAGGAGGTGTGTGGCCATGGCGAAGGACGGCGGTCAGCAGCACAAGCAGCCGAAGCGTTCGTCGACCGAGGAAGAGGTCGAGCAGGTCGAGGCGTCGGAGGACGCCCAGGAGCGCAAGGAGCGGCTCGACGACGACGTCGACTCGATCCTCGACGAGATCGACGAGGTGCTCGAGGAGAACGCCGAGGAGTTCGTCCGCGGATTCGTGCAAAAGGGTGGGGAGTGAACCGCTCGATGACTTTTGATGCCTCCGGCCGGTTGCCGGAAGCCTTCCTGATCCCAGGTGGCTCGTCGTTCATGGACTTCCTGGCCGGGCACGCGCCCGACCTGTTGCCGGGACGGCGCAGCCTGGGGTCGGCCGACTTCTCCCAGGACGTCCCGCACGGTACGACGATCGTCGCGGCCACCTTCCCCGGTGGCGTGGTGATGGCCGGCGACCGGCGGGCCACGATGGGCAACATCATCGCCCAGCGTGACATCGAGAAGGTGTTCCCCGCCGACGAGTACTCCGCGGTCGCGTTCGCGGGCACCGCCGGCTTCGGGATCGAGATGGTCCGGCTGTTCCAGGTGGAGCTGGAGCACTACGAGAAGCTCGAGGGCGCCACCCTCAGCCTGGACGGCAAGGCCAACCGGCTGAGCGCGCTGATCCGGGGCAACCTCTCGATGGCGCTGCAGGGCCTGACCGTGGTGCCGTTGTTCGCGGGCTACGACCCGGACATCAAGGGCGGCCGGATCTTCTCCTACGACCCGACCGGCGGGCGCTACGAGGAGCACCACTTCCACAGCGTCGGCTCGGGCTCGGTGTTCGCCCGCGGCGCGCTGAAGAAGCTCTACCGCGAGGACAGCTCGGTGACCGACTGCGTCACGGCCGTGATCCAGTCCCTGATCGACGCCGCCGACGACGACTCGGCGACCGGCGGTCCGGACATGCTGCGGCGGATCTTCCCGGTGGTCGGTGTGGTCACCGCGGACGGCTACCGGCGGATGCCGGAGGACGAGGTCGCCGCGATCGTCGACGCGGCCTGGGCCGAGCGCCACAACCGCCCCGACGGCCCGGCCTCGGCGTCCCTGACCTGACCTGATCCCGATCGACTGATAGAGGACGACACCTTCGATGAGCGTTCCGTTCTACGTCTCGCCCGAACAGCTGATGCGGGACCGGGCCGACTTCGCCCGCAAGGGCATCGCCAAGGGCCGCAGCGCGATCGCCCTGCAGTACGCCGACGGCATCCTGTTCGTCGCCGAGAACCGCTCGCCCGCGCTGCACAAGGTGGCCGAGATCTACGACCGGATGGCGTTCGCCGCCGTCGGCCGGTACAACGAGTTCGAGAACCTGCGGATCGCCGGCGTCCGGCTGGCCGACATGCGCGGGTACTCCTACGACCGGCGCGACGTCACCGGCCGGGCGCTGGCCAACGCGTACGCGCAGACCCTCGGCGCGATCTTCTCCTCCGGCGGTGAGAAGCCGCTCGAGGTGGAGATCCTGGTCGCCGAGGTCGGCACCAGCACGGCCGAGGACCAGATCTACCGGCTCACCTACGACGGCTCGATCGCGGACGTCCGCGGGTACGCCGTGATGGGTGGACCGGCCGAGCAGGTCGCGGACTACGTCGGCGAGCACTTCAAGGAGGGCATCTCGCTGGCCGGCGCGCTCCGGCTGGCCGTGGATGCGCTCGGCCATGACGGCACCGAGGTCCGCCAGTTGACCCCGGACCAGATCGAGGTCGCCGTCCTGGACCGGACGCGGACCCAGGTGCGCAAGTTCAAGCGGATCTCCGAGGAGACGCTGGCGCGCATCCTGTCCGAGTCCAAACCGGACGAGACTCCCACTGAGCCCGTCGAGGCAAAACCCGGTGGGGACGCCACGCCGGCTTCCTCGGCCGACGACACCCCGGTCGCGCCGGCGGACGACGTACCCATCGCGCCACCTGAGGAGCCGGACGACAACCGGCCGCTGTGAGCGAGTCAGCTGAAGGTTCAGCCGCCGCGGACTCCGCGGCGGCTGACCTGTCTCGTCCCGGCGATCCACAGCCGTGGGAGTTGCTCGGCGAGGAGCCGGGGTTCCACCGGTTCCTGACCGTGCAGCTTCGGCGCTACCGGTTGCCGGACGGTCGCGAGGCGGAGTGGGACGTGCTCGGCCCGGAGTCGTCCGCCGGGATCTCGGCCGGCATCACCGTGCTGCCGCTGACCCCGGAAGGCCGGATCGTGACGATCCGGATGTTCCGGGCCGGACCCGACCGGATCGTCACCAACCTGCCCGGCGGGCTGGTCGAGCCGGGGGAGGACCCGGCGTTGGCCGGTGCCCGCGAGCTCGAGGAGGAGACCGGGTACACCTGCGAGTCGCTCGACCTGGTCGGCTGGCAGTGGTCCTCGGCGTCCTCGACCTTTCGCAAGTACGTCGCGATCGCCCGCGGCTGCCGGCCGGACGGGAAGCAGGCGCTCGACGAGTTCGAGGACTGTGTGCCGGTCGAGCTGACCGTGGACGCGTTCCGCACCGAGCTCCGGACGCCTGGCGCGATGACGGGAATCGATGCCGCGTACCTCGCTCTCGACCACGCCGGACTTCTCTGAAAGCTTGGGATCGTGACTCCAGAACCGCAGCAGACCACCCGCCGCGACGACGGCATCGACCTCGGCGACACGATCGGGCTGGTGCACGGTCCGACCACTGACCCGGACGCCGAGCGCGTCGTCCGCGAGGCTCTCGCGCGCGTCGGCGTACAGACCATCACCGACGGGGAAGCGGACGTGACGGTCAGGCTCGGCGCGAGCGCTGCCGCCGTTGGCGTGGAGGCGGCCGAGGGATTGCCGGCCGAGGGGTACGTCGTCGTCGTGGGCGGAAACCAGATCGTGCTCGACGGCGTCGACACGGACGGGACCTTCTACGCCGCGCAGACCTTCGCACAACTTGTCCAGGGCAACCATCTGGACGGTGTGGAGATCCGCGACTGGCCGACGATGCGGTACCGCGGCTCGATCGAAGGCTTCTACGGCACGCCGTGGTCGCACGCGGACCGGCTCGACCACCTGGATTACCTCGGCGCCCACCGGATGAACACGTACCAGTACGCCCCGAAGGACGACCTGTACCACCGCGAGCAGTGGCGCGACCCGTACCCGGCCGACAAGCTGGCCGAGCTCGGCGAGCTGATCGAGCGCTCGCTGCGGAACAAGGTCGACTTCACCTTCGCGCTCTCGCCCGGCCTGTCGATCCGCTACACCGACGACACCGAGTTCCAGGCGCTGATCGCCAAGTTCGAGGCGCTCTACGAGCTCGGTGCCCGGGCGTTCAACGTGCCGCTGGACGACATCGAGTACGAGAAGTGGCACTGCGCCGAGGACGAGGAGAAGTACGGCGCCGGTGGCGGTGGAGCCGGACGGGCGCAGAGCGACCTCCTGAACCGGATCCAGCGCGAGTGGGTCGCGACCAAGCCCGATCTCGCCCCGCTGCAGATGGTGCCGACCGAGTACTACGACGTGACCGAGTCGCCGTACAAGCAGGCGCTCCGGGAGCAGCTGGACAGTGCGATCGTCGTGCACTGGACCGGGATCGGTGTCGTCCCGCACACGATCACGAGCGCACAAGCGGCCGAGGCGAAGGCCGTGTTCGGGCACGACATCCTGATCTGGGACAACTACCCGGTCAACGACTACGCGCACGGCCGGATCCTGCTCGCGGACTACAGCAACCGCGAGCCCGGCCTGGCCGACCAGGTCGTCGGCGTGATCTCGAACCCGATGAACCAGGCCGGGGCCAGCAAGCTCGCGCTCTACTCGTTCGCGGAGTTCGGCTGGAACCCGGCGACGTACGACCAGCAGGCGTCCTGGCATCGCGCGATCGCCGAGCGGGCCTCCGGCGACCCCGAGACGATCGCCGCGCTCGAGGTCTTCGCCGACCTGACGACGTACGACGGGAAACTGCACCTGGCGAACGCGCCGGTGCTGGCCGCGAAGATCGCCGCGTTCTGGGCGACCTGGGAGGGCGGCGACCTGGCCGGCGCGATCGCGGGGCTCGAGCCGTACTTCGAGGCGATCGAGAACGCTCCGGCGCAGATCCGCGCCGGTGTCTCCGACCCGTCCTTCGCAGACGAGACCGATGCCTGGCTCGACGCGAGCTTCTACTGGGGTCAGGCGCTCCGCGAGGCCCTCCGCGTCCTCGAAGCACGAGCCGAGGGCAACAGCTCGGACGTCGCCACCAGCCGGGCCCAGATCAACCACCTGGTCACCCAGGCCGAGGAGATCCGCGACATCCGCCTCCCGCACTCCCAGACCTACCCCCGCATCGCCGACGGCGTCGCCGACATGTTCCTGACCAGGGTGATGGACTCGTAGGAATTTGGCTTGCCGCGTCTCGCCCGGACCGGGAGGATGACCCGGTGCTGATCGATCACTGGCCGCTGCGCGGCCTCCGACTCGTCACTGAACGGCTCGTACTGCGACAGCCGGACGAGGGGGAGTTGGCGGCGCTGGCCGACGTCGCGGCCGCCGGCGTCCACCAGCCGGGCGAGCAGCCGTTCCTCACCCCGTGGACAGACCGTCCGCCCTCCGAACGCGCTCGGAGCGTGCTGCAGGGCTACTGGGAGGACCTGTCGTCCTGGACGCCGCAGAACTGGGCACTGCAGCTCGGTGTGTTCCGCGACGGCGTCCCCCTCGGCATCGTGGCGCTGCGGGCAACTGACTTCGCCATCCTCCGCGAGGTCAAGACGTGGTCGTGGCTCGGGCTCGAGCACCATGGCCAGGGCTTCGGCACCGAGGCCCGGAGAGCACTGCTGCACCTCGCCTTCGCCGGGCTGGATGCCGAGGCGGCGCTGACCGAGGTCTTCCAGGACAACGCCGGCTCGCAGGGCGTGTCGCGCAAGCTCGGCTATCGCCCGGACGGCATCTCCCGCGACGTGCTGCACGGCAAGCCGGTGGTGTCGGATCGGCTCCGCCTGACCCGCGAGGACTGGCAGGAGACCCCGGTCGAGGTCGTCGGCCTGGAGGACTGCCGGTCCTGGTTCATCGCGTAGGCTGAACGGCGGACCGCGACTGGCGCTGAGGTGGGCCACCACCGGGGAACGGTCCGCCGGGAACTCCGGCCGAGCCGCGCGCCTGGGCACACGACCTGTCGTCGACGCCCGAAGGAGCGCGCTGTGACTGCTGAACTGATGACCGGGACCGACCTCGCCGCGGAGATCGTGGCTCAGTCGGCCGCCAGGGCGAAGGCCCTGCAGGAGAAGGCCGGCGTGCAGCCGTGCCTGGCGACGGTGCTGGTGGGCGATGACCCCGCGTCGGCGACGTACGTGCGGATGAAGCAGAACCGGTCGAAGAAGGCCGGCATCGCGTCGCGGAGCGTCGTACTGCCCGCGGAAACGACCACCGGCGAACTGGTCGCCGAGATTCACAAGCTCTCCAGCGACCCCGCGGTACACGGGATCCTGCTGCAGCACCCGGTGCCGGCGCAGATCGACGAGCGGGCCGCGTTCGAGGCGATCGATCCGGCCAAGGACGTCGACGGCGTGACGATGCGGTCGTTCGCCGCGATGGCGTTCGGCGATCCCGGGTTCCGGTCCGCGACGCCCGGCGGGATCATGCGCCTGCTCGAGGCGTACGACGTACCGATCACTGGGGCGCACGCGGTCGTGATCGGCCGCAGCCCGATTCTCGGCAAGCCGGTCGGGATGTTGCTGCTGGCATCGAACGCGACCGTCACCTACACCCACTCGCGGACCCTCGGCCTGCCGGAGATCGTCCGGACCGCGGACATCGTGGTGGCGGCGGTCGGCAAACCGAACTTCGTCCGCGGCGACTGGCTGAAGCCGGGCGCGGTGGTGGTCGATGCCGGGTACAACGAGGGCAACATCGGCGACGTGCACTTCGAGGACGCGGCCCAGGTCGCCCGCCTGATCACGCCGGTGCCGGGCGGCGTCGGACCGATGACGATCGCCCTTCTGCTGGAGCAGGCCGTCGACGCCGCCGAGGCTCAGGCGGGCTGAGTCAGCGGTCGCACCCGCCGTCCTTGTCCCGGCGGGAGTGCGGGCGGGCGAGATCGTCGATGCCCTTGTAGGCGTACGGATCGGTCCCGGCCACCATCACGATGTCGCGGTAGTCATGCTTGCCGACGTGGACGCCGGGTGGCACGGACTGCCAGGGGAGCAGCGACTCCGCGCTCATGTAGTGGTTGGCGAGCGCCCGGCGGAGTCCGTGCCGGCCGGTGTTCGGCAGTGATCGGTGCAGCAGGTAGCCGTTGAAGATCACCGCCGAACCCGCGGGCACCTCGACCGGGACGGCGTCGTCGTCGGTGTACGGGAAGTCGAACGCCTCCACCGTGCAGTCGAAGCGGAGATCGTCCTGCTCCCGGTCGGGATAGATGACCCCGCGGCGGTGGGAGCCCGGCAGAACCCACAGGCAGCCGTTCTCCACGGTGGCATCGTCGAGCGCGATCCACACCGCGGTCAGCGAGCGGTCCCTGGTCGGGATGAAGAACTCGTCCTGGTGCCAGGCCTGGCCCGGCTTCCCCTCGGGCTTGATGAACAGCATCGACTGCATGGCCTTGACGTTCGGCCCGATCACCGCGGTCAGCGCGGCCACCACCCGTGGCGCCTGTAACGCGGCGAGTGCCACGTCGGACGCCTTGTGCGGCTGGTGGATGCACAGGTACTTGCGCAGGACATCCGCGGTCGGCTCGGCGGCTGGACCTCCGTCGATGACGCCGAGGTCACCACGGCACAGAGCCTCGGCCGCGGCATGGAGCGCCGTGACCTGGTCGGGTGTCACGGCGTGATCGAGGACGACGAAGCCGTCCCGCCGGAAGGACTCGACCAACTCCTCGGTGACCTCGGCGAAGCTGGGTACGGCGGTGACAGGCTGCATCTGATGCTCCATCCGGCCTTGGGGGCGATGACCGGCTTCACAGTCTCAGAGCACACCGGGCCCGGCCAATGTCGCGGGCGTGCGCATTACTATCTGTTTGTGACCTCGCAACCCCCGGTGATCAGCGTGAACTCCGTGGTCCAGGTCGCGGACTATCCGCCCGGGGCAACCTATGGCCCACGCACGCTGCCGAACTACGAACTGCTCTGGATCCTGAGCGGTTCGGCGCGGTGGCGCACCGACGTGTACGACGATGCCGGCGTCCGGCAGGCGACCGTGGAGGAGGACCTCCGCCCGGGCACCGTGGCATTGGCTCGGCGCGGGAACCGGGATGCTTATATCTGGGACTGCGATCGCTCGTCACGGCACGCGTACGTGCACTTCCAGATCGAGGACTTCGGCGGACTCGGCGATCCGTCGACTTGGCCGTCGGTGCGATCCCAGTCCGATCCGAGCCTGCTGGACGGGCTGTGCACCTACCTGCTGGACCTTGCCGGCGTACCGTCATCGTCGGTCCGGGGACACAGCGACCGGTTGGTGGCGACGATGCTGGAGGTCTTCCTCAGCGCTCCGGCCGGCCAGCCGCGCGAGGAGATGCCGGATGCTGTAAGCGGCTTGGTCGACCATGTTGCGACCGTGTGGGCGAGGAGCGGACCGCGGATCATCCCCGTCCCCGAGTTGGCCGCTGCGGCGAACCTGTCGGCGGGACACCTGCACCGGCTTTTCCGGGAGAGGTACGGCTGCGGACCGGCGTACGCCCTGGATCTGATCCGGCTGGCCCGGGCTGCGACCGCGCTCCTGCGTACCAACGCGACGATCGCGGAGATCGCGTCCGACTGTGGCTACAGCAATCCGTACCACTTCTCCCGCCGCTTCTCCCTCGCCTACGGCCAACCGCCGGGATCGTTCCGGCGTCGCCGGCAACTGACCGATCCGCTCGCACCGGTCCGGGAGGCCGGGCTGCTTCCGGTGGCCCGGAGGCTGCTCGAGGCGGCACTATCCGAGACGGCCGTCCACTCTCTGACCACTCTGCTCTAGGGTTGGAGACAGACGACCAAGGAGGCGAAGACGTGGCGGTACGGGCGATCCGGGGTGCCACCCAGCTCGACGTGGACGAGCGCGAGCATCTGCTCGAGCGGTCCGCGGAGCTGGTGCGGGCGGTCCTGGAGGCGAACGATCTGGAGAACGAGGATCTGATCAGCATCCTGTTCACCGTCACGCCGGACCTGCACTCGGAGTTTCCCGCCGTGGCGGGGCGTCAGATCGGGCTGACCGACGTACCGCTGATGTGCATGCAGGAGATCGCCGTCCCGCACGCCCTGCCGCGCGTGGTCAGGCTGATGGTGCACACCGAGACGCCGCGTTCCCGGGAGAAGATCCAGCACGTCTACCTGCACGGCGCGGTAGCTCTCCGCCCCGACCTGACCGGCGCCCAGTGACCGAGTTGCGCGGTCCGGTCCGGATCGTCGGCACGGGACTCATCGGTACGTCGATCGGCCTGGCGCTGGCGCGGTTGGGTGTCGTGGTGGAGCTCGTCGACGCCGATCCGGACAACGCGCTGATGGCCGAGCGGATCGGCGCGGGTTCGCGGCTGGTCCAGATCGAGCCACAGCTCGTGGTGGTCGCCGTACCGCCGGATCACGTCGGCGCGGTGATCGCCGAGCAGCTGGAGCAGACCGACGCGGTCGTCACCGATGCCGCCAGCGTGAAGTCGAAGCCGCTCGCCGACGCGGGCAAGCTCACCGGCGACCTCAGCCGGTACGTCGGCAGTCACCCGATGGCCGGCTCCGAGCGGAACGGGCCACTCGCCGCCCGCGCGGACCTGTTCGACGGCGCGACCTGGGCGATCACTCCGCACGGCACCAGCTCGCCCGCTGCGATCGAGCTGGTACGGCGGCTGGCCGAGGCGGCCGGGGCCCGGACCGTCGAGCTGTCTGTCGAGGACCACGACCTCGGCGTCGCCCGGGTGTCACACCTGCCGCACCTGATGTCGGCGCTCGCCGCGGGCACGCTGGCCGACGCGCCGACCTCGCACCTGCAGCTGTCCGGCCAGGGCGTCCGGGACGTGACCCGGATCGCGGCCGGCGACCCCAAGCTGTGGACCCAGATCGTGTCCGCGAACTCGACCGCCCTGACCGGCCTGCTGGAGCAGATCCGCGGTGAGCTCGACCGCCTGCTCGTTGCCTTGGGCAAGGAAGAGGCCGCCGAGGAGCTGACCTCGATCCTCGGGCTCGGCGTCTCGGGTGCGGTCCGGGTGCCGGGCAAGCACGGTACGCCGCACATCGACCTGGTGACCGTCCTGGTGACCATCCCCGACCGGCCGGGGCAGCTGGCCCGTTTGTTCGCGGACGCGGCCGAGTCCGGCGCGAACGTCGAGGACCTGCGGATCGACCACAGTCCGGGCCGTCCGGTCGGTGAGGTCGAGCTGGCGGTCAAACCCGGTTCGGTCGACCAGTTGGTCGACGTACTGACCGAGCGCGGCTGGGTCGTCCACCGGTAGGCGGTCCTGATCGGTGGATTGTCCCCTGTCACAGGTAATCTTCGGGCATGATCATCGCTGTGGACGGCCCGAGCGGCTCCGGTAAGTCGAGCACCGCGCGAGGCGTCGCCAGCCGGCTGGGGCTGCGCTTCCTGGACACCGGAGCGACCTATCGGGCGGTGACCTGGTCGGCCCTCGAGCACGGACTCGACCTGGACGACACCGCGGCGGTCGCGCAGCGGTCCCGGGAGCTGCGCCTCGAGGTCAGCACCGACCCGGCGCATCAGTTCGTGATCGCCGACGGGACCGACGTGACGACCGCGATCCGGGAGCCGCGGATCAGCGAGACGGTCTCCAAGATCGCCACCAACCTGGACGTCCGCAAGGAGCTGATCCGGCGCCAGCGGGCGATCATCGACGACGCCCAGCCGACCGGCGGGATCGTGGTCGAGGGCCGCGACATCGCCACCGTGGTCGCGACCGACTCCGAGCTCAAGGTGCTGCTCACCGCCGACCAGGAGGCCCGGATGGCGCGCCGCGGCGCCGAGCTGGCGGCCGGGGCGGTGACCGCCGAGCAGCTCCGCGACCAGATCGTCCGCCGGGACGCCGACGACGCGACCGTGTCGGAGTTCCTGGTCGCGTCCGACGGCGCGGTCACGATCGATTCGACCCATCTGTCCCTGGAGGAGGTCATCGACGTGATCAGCCGTCTCGCGAAGGAGGCCGAGGCCGCCCCGCGCGACCCGAAGTCATGAGAGAGCGCATCGCCGCATGACCGCGGAGCTGACCGGGCACCTGGAGTTGCCACGCACTGACGATCTGCCTCGGCTGCCGTACCGGCTCGCGCTGCCGATGCGCACGGTCGCCAAACCGTACTTCCGGCGCAAGTACAAGCTGACCATTCACCACGAGGACCGGTTCCCGCGAACCGGTCCGGTGCTGATGACTCCGAACCATCTGAGCCTGCTCGACGGGCCGCTGCTCGGGGCGATCGCGCCCCGGATGCTGCACCAGCTCGGCAAGATCGAGGTGTTCGGCGGGCTCCAGGGCAAGATCCTCCGGCGGATCGGGCAGATCCCGGTCGACCGATCGGCGTACGACGTCCTCGCGGTCCGGCAGTCGATCAAGGTGCTCCGCGACGGCCGGGTACTGAACATCTACCCCGAAGGAACCCGCGGTCCGGGCGACTTCAGCCGGATCCGGACCGGAGTGGCGTATCTGGCCATGGTGACGGGCGCGCCGATCCTGCCGGTCGCGCTGCTCGGGACCAGGCTGCCGCACGGCGACGTCGAGGGTTTCCCACCGGCCGGGAGCCGGGTCGATGTGGTCTATGGCGAGCCGTTCACGGTGGAGCGCGTACCCTTTCCCAGGAGGCATTCCGACGTACGCGCGGTTGCCGACCAGATCGGCGACGTGCTGCGAGCCCATGTGAGGGCGGCCGTCGAAGCCACCGGCCACCCCCTCCCGGGCGCGCCAGACAAGAAGGACCCTGATGACTGACCTGCCCACCGGCTACGACTTCGCCGAGCCTACGCACGACCGCGAGGACACCGGGCCGCTGCCCGTGCTCGCGATCGTCGGCCGGCCGAACGTGGGCAAGTCCACGCTGGTCAACCGCATCATCGGCCGCCGCGAGGCCGTCGTCGAGGACACCCCGGGGGTGACCCGGGACCGCGTCTCGTACGACGCGAACTGGGCCGGCCGCGGCTTCACGGTCGTCGACACCGGCGGTTGGGACCCGGACGCGGTCGGGATGGCCGCCCTGGTCGCGGCGCAGGCCGAGGTCGCGATCAATGCGGCCGACGCAGTGCTGTTCGTGGTCGACGCGACGGTCGGGATCACGGATGCGGACGAGGCCGTCGTACGGGTGCTGCGGAAGTCGGGTAAGCCGGTCGTTCTCGCGGCGAACAAGGTCGACGACCAGCGGGTCGAGGCCGAGGCGATGAACCTGTGGAGTCTCGGTATCGGCGAGCCGTTCCCGGTCTCGGCGATGCACGGCCGCGGCACCGGCGACATGCTCGACGCCGTACTGGCCGCCCTGCCCGAGGCACCGCCGGAGCGCGACCCCGAGACCGGCGGCCCGCGCCGGGTCGCGATCGTCGGCAAGCCGAACGTCGGCAAGTCCTCCCTGCTGAACAAGGTCGCCAAGGAGGACCGCGTCGTCGTCAGCGACGTCGCCGGTACGACGGTCGACCCGGTGGACGAGCTGATCACGCTGGCCGGCAAGGAGTGGCGGTTCATCGACACCGCCGGCATCCGCCGCAAGGTGAAGAGCGCCCAGGGGCACGAGTACTACGCCTCGCTGCGGACCAACGCGGCGATCGAGCGGGCCGAGGTCGTCGTGGTCGTGATCGACGCGTCCGAGCCGATGGCCGAGCAGGACCTGCGGATCATGAGTGCGGTCGAGGAGGCCGGCAAGGCACTCGTGATCGCCTACAACAAATGGGACCTTGTCGACGAGGACCGGCGGTACTACCTGGAGCGCGAGATCGACCGCGACCTGGTGCAGTTCCGCTGGGCTCCACGGGTGAACATCAGCGCCCTCACCGGCCGGCACATGGAGAAGCTGGTCCCGGCCATCGAGGCGGCGCTGGACGGCTGGCAGACCCGCGTCCCGACCGGCCAGCTGAACGCGTTCCTCGGCCGCCTGGTCGCCGCGCACCCACACCCGGTCCGGTCCGGCAAGCAGCCGAAGATCCTGTTCGGCACCCAGGCGACGACGATGCCGCCGACGTTCGCGATCTTCACCTCCGGCCAGATCGAGGCGTCGTACCAGCGCTTCATCGAACGCCGCCTCCGCGAGGACTTCGGCTTCGTCGGCAGCCCCGTCCACGTCCAGATCCGAGCCCGCCAAAAGAACAAGAAGCGCTGACCCCTTGGTCAAAACCAGCCCCTCGGATGAGGTATGGTTTACCCCGTTCACCTCTTCGGAGGGGAGCAGCGGGCTGTGGCCTAGCCGGGTAAGGCGCCGGTCTGGGGGACCGGAGATCCCGAGTTCAAATCTCGGCAGCCCGACGTAAAAGAGGGGCACCGATTCTGTCGGTGCCCCTCTTTACGTTGTCCCCATGAACACCACGGGGGATACGCGAACCTGGACTGACGAGCACTTGCGTGTGGCAGTAGAGGGCAACCATTCCTGGCGTGCGGTCGCACGCGCTCTGGGCTTGAAGGGGACGTCTGCCGGCGTCGTCCGGACCATCAAGCGGCATGCCGGTCGCCTCGAACTCGACACCTCGCACTTCACCGGGCAACGTCGGTGGTCCGACACCCAACTGCGGCAGGTCATGCTCGGGGCGACCTGCTGGGCTGACGTGCTCACCGGCCTGGGCGTCGTCGACAACGCCGAGAACCGGGTTCGGGTCAAGGGGCATTCTGCTCGGCTGGGCCTGGACTGCACGCACCTGAGGACGCCGCAAGCCGCATCGCCAGCAGGCGAGGTGTTCGATCAGCCGTTCCGGCCGGAGCTGCTCCGGTATGCGGCTTCGGCTGTGGCGATGGCCTGGTTCAGCCTGCGTGGCTGTGCCGTCGCGTTGCCGATCGAGCCTCAGGAGTACGACCTGCTGGTGACGACCCGGACGGGCATCCAGCGTGTGCAGGTGAAGACGTGCGCAGCCCGCGACAGCAAGGGCCGTTGGCAAGTCGGAGTGGGCCGGCGTCCCTATGTCCTCGACAAGTCAGCCGGCAAGATGCCTTACGACCCCGATTCGCTTGATCTGTTCTTCATCGTCCTCGGCGACGGCAGCATCTATGTCATCCCGAGTTCTGTCCTGGCGGGCAGAGTCGGCATCGACGCGGCAACCTACGCGCGGTTCCGGGTAGGTGATGCTTCGAGTCTGATGCAGTGAGGCATCGGCTTCGGCCGATGCCTCACGGGTCGGTCAGTGGACGTCGGCTAGTTGTTTGGGCTGTTCGGGTACGTGGAGGGATTCGCCTTCGATGTCGACCTTGGGGGTGATGCGGTCGAGCCAGCGGGGGAACCACCAGGCTCGGTCGCCTAGGAGGGAGAGGACTGCCGGTACGAGGGTCATGCGGACTACGAAGGCGTCGATGAGGACGCCGATCGTGAGGCCGAAGCCGATCGCTTTGATGATCGGGTCGTGGACCATGATGAAGCCGGCGAAGACCGACGCCATGATCAGGGCCGCCGCCGTCACCACGCGGGCGCCGTGGCCGAGGCCCTCGATGGTTGCCTCGGTCGCGTGTTTGCCGTGCACGAACTCCTCGCGGACCCGGGACACGATGAACACCTCGTAGTCCATCGCCAGCCCGAACAGCACGCCCAGCATGATGATCGGCAGGAAGCTGACCAGCGGCCCGGGGGAGTCTACGCCGAGCAGGTTCGCACCCCATCCAAGCTGGAACACCGCGACCGTGATGCCGAACGTCGCCCCGACCGTGAGCACAAAGCCCAGCGTCGCCTTGAGCGGCACGAGCACCGACCGGAACGCCAGCAACAACAGCAGGAACGACAGCCCGATGACAACCAGCAGGTACGTCGGCAATGCGTTGGCCAACTTGTTCGACACATCGACCCCGACCGCGGTGTTGCCCGTCACCGAGATGCTCGCGTCACTGGTCGCCAACGGCTGCACCGCCGTCCGCAGGTTCTTCACCAGCTCCGAGGTCTCCTGACTCGCCGGTCCGCTCTTGGGGATGACCTGCAACAACCGCGTCGATCCGTCCGCACTGGCCGGCCCGGGCTGGGCCGCCACGACATCCTTCAGCCCTTGCGACTTCGCGAGTACCTGCTTGACCAGCGCATCGGACGTCGCCGGGTTGTTGCTCTTCACAACGACGACGAGGGGACCGTTCGCGCCCGGCCCGAAGGCGGCCGCGGTCAGGTCGTAGGCGACCCGCTGGTTCGTGCCGGCGGCAGCCGAGGCGCCGTCCGGCAGCGCGAGCTGCATGTCCTTGACCGGAATCGCCAGCAACCCGAGCCCGAGGATGCCAACGGCAACGATCGGGACGCGGAACCTGGTCACGAGCCGGCCCCAACGGAAGCCGAAACCTTCCTTGACCGGAGCGGCCGTCGGCGCCTTGCGGATCTTGCGGGGGAGCACCCGGTTCCCGACGAATCCGAGCATGGCCGGCAGCAGTGTCAGCGCGACCAGCACCGCGGTGAGCACAGTCGCCGCGGCCGCCAGGCCCATCGCGGTCAGGAACGGTACGCCGACCACACTCAACCCGGCCAGCGCGATCACCACCGTCGCGCCGGCGAACAGCACCGCCGACCCCGCGGTCGCCGTCGCTCGCCCGACCGACTCCTCCGGATCCATGCCCTGGGCAAGCTGTGTCCGATGCCGCGAGCTGATGAACAACGCATAGTCGATACCCACCGCGAGTCCCAGCATCAACGCCAGGATCGGCGCGGTCGACGACACATCCACGAACGCGGTGACCAGGAACAGCCCCGCCATCCCCGCCAGTACTCCGAGGAGCGCGGTCAGCAACGTCATCCCGGCCGCGACCAGCGAACCGAACGTGACGACCAGTACGACGGCCGCGACTGCGACCCCGATCACCTCGGTGGCTCCGATCTCGGGTACGCCGCCGGCCACCTGGCCGCCCGGGACCACCCGAAGATCCCCGGTGCTCAGTCCGCTGAGTCCGTCGTACGCGGTCGTGCTGTCCTTGGAGAGCTCGTCGGCGGGCTTGTCGAACTGCACGCTGATCAGGCCGGTCGTGCCGTCGGGGCTGATCGCCTTGCTGGTGAACGGATCGATCGCGGCGATCACCTCCGGCACCTTCGCGACCTTGCCGACCGTCGCGCCGACGGCCGCCTTCACCGCCGGATCCGCGAGCGTCTTGCCGTCGGGTGCCTTCACCACGACCGTGGCTGAGGCGCCGCTCGCCGCGGGCAGTTCCTGCTTGAGGGCGTCGAGCGCGCGCTGCGACTCGGTGCCCGGGATGGAGAAGGTGTTCGCGGTCTTGCCGCCGAGCGTCAACGCGCCGACACCGAGCAGGACGAGGAACAACGCCCAGACGGCGGCGACGAGGCGCCGGCGCTGGTAGGAGAACCGGCCGAGCCGGTACAGCAGATTGGCCATCGGGAGTGCGTCCGTTTCGAGTCGGTACGTGCGTGCAGGGGAGACCGTCCGTCGGACGGGATCGGTTCAGGCGCGTCTGAGCAGCCGGCGCAGGGCGATGTCGCAGAGTCTTCGGAGCTCGTCGTCGGTGCGTTCGCCGGGATGCCGGCACTCGCCGAGCAGGCCGTTGACGGCGAACTTGGCCAGGTCGTGTTCGAGCGGGTCGTCGGAGCCGGCCAGGTACCTGGTCATCCTCATGCCGTCCGCGACCAGTCCGGCGATCTCGGGCATCTCCACGATCACCGGGATCACGTCCTGGAGGACGTCGATGACGCCGCGGTGCACCACGGCGAGGTCGATGAAGCGCTGGATGGCGAACTCCTGCGTCTCCGCCTGGGGGAGCGCGTCGGCCGCCGCGATGAGCTCGGCCAGATCGGCGGCGGCTGGCTCCAGGACGGCCGCCAGGACCGCGGGCTTGCCGCTGAAATGGTAGAGCACCGTCGCCTTCGAGCAGCCGGCCGCGGTCGCGATGTCCTGCAGTGACGTCGCGTTGTAGCCCTTGGCCTGGAACAGGTCCATCGCCTGCCGCACGATCTCGTGCCGGGTCCGCTCCCGGGCGGGGGTGGTGACTGCCATGTCAGCCATCATCCTGACCGATCGGCCAGTTTTCAACCGATCGGTCAGGATTGTGGCTCGGTTCACGCGATGGCCGGGGCTTGCTCGCGGTGTAATGATGTAATTCGGGAGGCAGAACCATGGCTGATGAGATTGCCGGCGACGACGTATTGGATGCCTACTCCCGAGTGGTCTCGGGCGTGGCGGAACACCTCATCCCGCGGGTGGCGAGCCTGCGGATCCACAGCCGGCGCGGCGACTCGTCGGGATCGGCGGTCGTGCTGACTGGCGACGGGCACCTGCTGACCAACGCGCATGTCGTCGGCGAGGGCGAGCAGGCGAACGCCGAGTTCGCGGACGGTACGACGGCGCAGGCCCGGGTGGTCGGGGTCGACCGGCTGTCCGATCTCGCCGTACTGCGAGCCGACCGGGAGATCCCGGATCCGCCGGAGTACGGCGACGCGGATCACCTGAAGGTGGGGAACCTGGTGGTTGCCGTGGGCAACCCATTGGGGCTGGCCGGGAGTGTGACCGCCGGCGTGGTGAGTGCTCTCGGCCGTTCGCTGCCGGTGCGGAGCGGGTCGGCGCAGCGGATCATCGAGGACGTGATCCAGACCGACGCGGCGCTGAACCCGGGCAACTCCGGCGGTGCACTTGCCGACGGCAACGGCCGGGTCGTCGGCATCAACACGGCGGTGGCCGGCATCGGTCTCGGGCTGGCCGTCCCGATGAACCAGACCACGCGCCGGATCATCTACTCGCTCCTGCATGACGGCCGCGTCCGCCGCGCGTACCTCGGTCTCGTCACCACCCCCGCGCCGCTGCGGCCCGCCCTGGCCGAACGGTTCGACCAGCGCACGGCTCTCCGCGTCGTCGAGGTGATCGCGAACAGCCCCGCCGCCGACGCCGGCCTTCGCCCGGGCGACCTGGTCCTGGCTGTCGACGGCGCTCCGCTCCGCGACGCTCAGTCCCTCCAACGACTTCTCTTCGCCGACGCCATCTCCCGCCGCACCGAAATCACCGCCATCCGCAACAACGCCCTCGTGGACGTCATAGCCCATCCCACCGAACTGACCGATCGCTAACTCAGTTCGGCGCGGAGGAGGACGCCGGTGCCGGGTTTGAGCGGGGCGCGGGGGAAGGTGAAGTCGCGGGTGACCTCGGTGAAGCCGAAGCTCTGGTGGAGGTCGAGGATCGGGCCGTTCGCGAGGTTCGCGAAGTAGTAGACGGCGTCGGCGCGCTCGGCCGTCCAGCGGATGCGTTCGGTGGTGAGAAGCTCGCCGATGCCGTGGCGTCGCCAGTTGGGGGACACGATCAGACCGACGAGGTAGTAGCCGGTGGGGGCAGTGGTTGGTGGATCGTCGGGGGAGATCTCGTGGTGGATCACGGCGGCGTAGCCGACCACTTCAGTCCCGATGCAGGCGACGACGGAGTAGCGGGTCGGATCGTGGAGGTCGGACAGCAGGCGGCTTCGGCGCTCCGCGACGGGTCCGCCGGTGCGCGAGACGATCAGTTCAGCGCAGGCGTCGAGGTCGTCGGCGCCCATCGGACGGATCTCGACCGGACTGTCAGGGACCTGCCGGCCGGCGTCCGGCTCGTATTCGGCGAAGTTGGTCACGACGGCAGCCTAGGATCTGCCGGATGGAACAGTTGGTGCGGGCCAAGGAACTGTACGAGCGAGCGATCTTCAACGGCGAGTACGACGGACTGCCGCAGGCTGACCGTGAGCTCGACGCGGTCGAGGCCGCGTTGCTGATCGGTCGTGGCCGGATCATGCACGGCCAGTACCTGGAGACGCGGATCGAGGTCCCCGAGGAGTTGCCGGCCTTCGAGCGAGCGGCCGACCTCTATCGGGCCCTGGGCGACGAGCGCGGCGAGGCCGAAGCCCTGTTCTGGATCGGCTGCTTCCACCAGGTCGTCCGCGACGACAACACGTCCGCCGGCCCGCCTCTCACTGTTGCGAGCGAACTGGCCAGAAAGACCGGCGACCAGCTGACCCTCTCCTACGCCCTCCGCCACCTGGGCATCGCGGCCCACACGGGCGGCGACCTCGACCAGGCCCGCTCGTTGCTCGAGGAGTCCACCGCTCTCCGCCGTACCCTCGGCTTCACGGCAGGTGTGGCCGCCAACCTCGTCGGCCTCATCTACCTGGCCGCCGCACAAGGACGATCCGACGACGCGCAGGCGCTGGCTGATGAGGCGGCTGCCCTGGCCGCTTCAGTGGGAGCCGTGCTGATCAGTGCCCAGATCGAGGCGGCCCGCTCGGGGATCTAGCGACTCACCAGCCGCGTTCGCGCCATTCCTTCAGGTGGGGGCGTTCGGTGCCGAGGGTAGTGTCGGAGCCATGGCCGGGGTAGACCCAGGTCTCGTCGGGGAGGTCGGCGAAGAGTTTGGTCTCGACGTCGTTGATCAGGGACGTGAAGCGCTCGGCGTCACCCTGGGTGTTGCCGACGCCGCCGGGGAAGAGTGAGTCACCGGTGAAGAGGTGCGGTGGGCCGTCCGGGTCGTCGTACACGAGGGCGATCGAGCCGGGTGTGTGGCCGACCAGACGGATGACGCGCAGGCTGCACTGGCCGACGGCGATGTGGTCGCCGTCGTCGACGAGTTGGTCGGTGGGGACCGGGATGCCCTCGGCGTCGTACCGGCCGGCGACAGTGGTGGCGCTGGTCCGGGCGACGACCTCGGCGAGCGCCTCCCAGTGGTCCTGGTGGCGGTGGGTGGTCACGACGCGGGCGAGCCCACCGTCGCCGATCAGCTTGAGCAGCGTGTCCGCGTCGTTGGCGGCGTCGATCAGCACCTGCTCGTCGGTCTGCCGGCAGCGCAGGAGATAGGCATTGTTGTCCATCGGGCCGACCGCGACCTTGGTGATCATCAACCGGGCCAGCTCGTGTGTCTGAGCCGGTCCGCCGACCTTGACGTTCCCGTGGTACTCCGGCATGCGCCCTCCCTGGAAGTCGTGAACAGCCCCGATCCTTGCACTCCTGCGACCGTCCGGTCATCTCGGGGCCGACTTGCATGAACCACCGCCCGCGATCGAATATACTTTCGAAGCGGCCGGTGCGGTCGGGCGTCCTCCGGGCACCTCGATCCGCCGCCGGAAGTTTTTGTCGGTGGGCCTCGTTAGCATGACCGGGCATGCCCTGGATACCCTCGAGAACGGCTGAGAGTGAGCTTGTGTCTGACCGTCTGATCGTGCGTGGAGCGCGTGAGCACAACCTGAAGGACGTCTCGGTCGACCTGCCCCGGGACGCCATGATCGTCTTCACCGGGCTGTCCGGGTCCGGCAAGTCCAGCCTGGCCTTCGACACGATCTTCGCCGAGGGCCAGCGCCGGTACGTCGAGTCACTGTCGGCGTACGCGCGGCAGTTCCTCGGTCAGATGGACAAGCCCGACGTCGACTTCATCGAGGGCCTGTCCCCGGCCGTCTCGATCGACCAGAAGTCCACCTCGCGGAACCCGCGCTCCACCGTCGGCACGATCACCGAGGTGTACGACTACCTCCGCCTGCTGTTCGCCCGGGCCGGCCGCCCGCACTGCCCGGAGTGCGGCGAGCCGATCGCGCGCCAGACGCCGCAGCAGATCGTCGACCGGGTGCTGGAGCTCGAGGAGGGCACTCGCTTCCAGGTGCTGGCCCCGGTCGTCCGCGGCCGCAAGGGGGAGTACGTCGACCTGTTCCGCCAGCTGAGCGGTCAGGGGTTGTCCCGGGCCCGCGTGGACGGCGAGACGATCCAGCTCACCGACCCGCCGAAGCTCGACAAGCAGAAGAAGCACGACATCGATGTGGTCGTCGACCGGCTCGCGGTGAAGAGCTCGGCCAAGCAGCGGCTGACCGATTCGGTCGAGACCGCGCTCGGTCTGGCCAGTGGTCTGCTCGTGCTGGACTTCGTCGACCTGCCGGAGGACGACCCGCACCGCGAGCGCCGATTCTCGGAGAAGCTCGCCTGCCCGAACGACCACCCCCTCGCCATCGACGAGCTGGAGCCACGGTCGTTCTCGTTCAACTCGCCGTACGGCGCCTGCCCGGTGTGCACCGGTCTCGGCACCCGGATGGAGGTCGACCCGGAGCTGCTGATCCCGGACCCGTCCAAGTCACTCGACGAGGGCGCGATCCAGCCGTGGTCCGGGCAGAACGTCTCGCAGTACTTCGAGCGTCTGCTGGCGGCGCTGGCGAGGGACCTGAAGATCAAGACGAGCACGCCGTTCGGCGAGCTGCCGGCGAAGGCCAAGAAGTCGCTGCTGACCGGCCACGACAAGCAGGTCCACGTCTCGTACCAGAACCGCTACGGCCGCGAGCGCTCGTACTACACCACCTTCGAGGGTGTGATCCCGTACGTCGAGCGACGGCATGCGGAGGCGTCGAGCGACACCGGCCGGGAGCGCTTCGAGGAGTACATGCGCGAGGTCCCCTGTCTGGCCTGCAACGGCGCCCGGCTGAAGCCGATCTCGCTCGCGGTCACCCTGGGCGGTAAGAACATCGCGGAGATCAGCGCGATGTCGATCGACGAGGTGCACGGCTTCCTCACGCAGATGGAGCTGTCGCCGCGGGAGAAGCAGATCGCCGAGCGGGTGGTGAAGGAGATCGGCGAGCGGCTGCGGTTCCTGCTCGACGTCGGCCTGGACTACCTGGCGCTGAGCCGGCCGGCGGGTTCGCTGTCCGGTGGCGAGGCGCAGCGGATCCGGCTGGCGACCCAGATCGGCTCGGGGCTGGTCGGCGTTCTGTACGTGCTCGACGAGCCGTCGATCGGCCTGCACCAGCGGGACAACCGGCGGTTGATCGAGACGCTGGTCCGGCTGAAGGAGCTGGGCAACACGCTGATCGTCGTCGAGCACGACGAGGACACCATCGACCACGCCGACTGGGTGGTCGACATCGGCCCGGGTGCCGGTGAGCACGGCGGCCAGGTCGTCGTGTCGGGCACGGTCGAGGACCTGCGCAACCACCCGGACTCGATCACCGGCCAGTACATCTCCGGCCGCCGGGAGATCCCGATCCCGCCGGTCCGGCGACCGCTGACCGAGGGCCGCGAGCTGACCGTGTACGGCGCCCGGCAGAACAACCTGCAGGACATCGACGTGACCATTCCGCTCGGGGTGTTCGTCGCAGTGACCGGGGTGTCCGGGTCGGGCAAGTCGACGCTGGTCAACGACATCCTCTACACCTCGCTCGCGCGGCAGATCTACGGTGCCCGGGCGGTGCCGGGCCGGCACACGAAGATCTCCGGGATGGAGCTGGTCGACAAGGTCATCCACGTCGACCAGTCGCCGATCGGCCGGACGCCGCGGTCCAACCCGGCGACGTACACCGGCGTCTGGGACCACGTCCGCAAGCTGTTCGCGGACACGCCCGAGGCGAAGGTCCGCGGGTACCAGCAGGGCCGGTTCTCCTTCAACGTCAAGGGCGGCCGGTGCGAGGCCTGCTCGGGTGACGGCACGCTGAAGATCGAGATGAACTTCCTCCCGGATGTGTACGTGCCGTGCGAGGTGTGCCACGGCGCCAGGTACAACCGCGAGACGCTCGAGGTGCACTACAAGGGCAAGACGGTCGCGGATGTGCTGGACATGCCGATCGAGGAGGCGTCGGAGTTCTTCGCGGCGATCCCGGCGATCTCGCGGCATCTGACCACGCTGGTCGAGGTCGGCCTCGGGTACGTCCGTCTCGGGCAGCCCGCGCCGACGCTGTCCGGTGGTGAGGCGCAGCGCGTGAAGCTGGCGTCCGAGCTGCAGCGGCGGTCGACCGGGCGGACGGTCTACGTGCTCGACGAGCCGACGACCGGTCTGCACTTCGAGGACATCCGCAAGCTGCTCGGTGTGCTCGGCGGCCTGGTGGACAAGGGCAACTCGGTGCTGGTGATCGAGCACAACCTCGACGTGATCAAGACCGCCGACTGGATCATCGACCTCGGGCCGGACGGCGGTCGCCGCGGCGGCACGCTGGTCGCGGAAGGTACGCCGGAAGAGGTCGCGGCGAACCCTACGTCGTACACGGGTGAGTTCCTGGCGGAGATCCTCGAGGGTCGCGCCGCCAAGCCGAGCGCGAAGCAGCAGGCCGCCACCGCTAAGCAGCAGGCCGCCACCGCTAAGAAGGCGCCCGCCAAGAAGACTGCGGCGAAGAAGACGGTAGCCAAGAAGACCGTTGCCAAGAAGGCGACTCCGGCGAAGCAGGCGCCGGCGAGGAAACGGGTCGCCGGCGCCTCACCGGGTCAGTAGCTCACCGGCCGAAGACCTGACCGAACAGATGCCGTAGCCACGTCCGGCGGGGTTGCGGCTTCAACGCAGACGGCAGTACGACGGTCGGCGGCGTCGCCAGCGTGACCGGAACCTGCACCAGCCGATCGCCCTGCAGCCAGAAGAGGTCCGGGCAGCACTGGTCCGGCGCGTCGCGGTAGCTTTCGACGACGAACCGCGCCAACGCGTCGGCCTGATCCTGTCCGGCGTCGGCGCCGCAGTAGGCAACCATGCTCAACCGCGGCACCCCGACCAGCACCCCCGCCCCCAGGGAGGACGCCGGCAACAAGTCTTCCCGGGCGACGACAGCCATCGATACCAGCGGATCGCCGTCCCGGCTGAGCACGGTGAAGCCGTCGTGCTCAACCGGCTCCAGGTCCGTGATCTGCGCCAGACTCAATCGCACTGGCGACGGCACACCCGGATCGCCTAGCCCGAGCATCGATCGCCGTACGACGGTCAGTCGCCGCAGCTCTGCGCCGGTCTGGATGAACACCACCACCTCGAAGTGTTCGCCGAACGGGATCAACGCGTCCGCGACCGGTCCGGCCGTCCGTGCCGACCAGCCGCGCTGCACGAGCACAGCACGCTGCCGCTCGGCGACGTCGCCGTAGCGATGTTCCTCGGTGGCAAGTTCACCTTCGGCGACCACGGCCCGCAACCAAGCCTCGATCTGTTCCGGCCACCGTTGCTGTGGTACCTGAAGACATCGGTCGACGATCTCGCCGACGCCGACGACGGCGGACATCTGCAACGCGCCACGCCCCCAGCCGACCTCGACCGTACGCTCCTCGGTGTCGACGACACAGCCGGGCAACCACATCGGCGCGAGATCCGCGATCACTTCGACGACAGCGAAACTCTCGCTCGTGCTTGTCATGTCTCGACCTCTGCCACCACTGAAGTGTCTCGCGCATCCGTTCCAGAAGCAGGACGAAATCCCCCCGCGTCCGCGGGCTGGTCACTCGCGGGCTGGTCAGCGGAGGCAACCCTAGTGGGCGGGCCGGAGTGTGCACCACCCGGCGCGATGATCCAGTTGGTGCCCCGCGCGGGCGGCCGGCCGCCTCCGAGTAGCCGCGACGGTCACCCGCGCGACCAGCTGATTCACAGCAAACTCTCAAACTGCGGTTGAATCCGGCGCTGGTTGAACCGATCGGATGATCCGGTCGTTTGACCCGGTATCGGCCCGGTTTGGCAGGGTCGGCTACACAGAAGCAAAGCGTTCAACTACTTCGACCGGCAGCTCCTGGAGGTCCAGATTCATGAGCGATGACACGATGGCACCAACCACCCCGCAGCAGACCCCGGCGGGGGACAACCTGCGCGACCGGAGGTCGGTGCTCCGCTGCGCGGCAATCGCCGCCCTCGCGGGTGCCAGCGCACCGATCCTTGCGGCCTGCGGCGGCAGCGACAACGCCGGCGGGGACAGCGGCGCCAGTTCCGCACCCGCGACCGGCACGAGCTCCGCCCCGACCAGTGCACCGACCAGTACGGCGCCGTCCTCGAGCGCGCCGGCGAGCACCAGCGGGGGCACGGTCCTCGGCCCGGTGTCCGACGTACCGGTCGGTGGCGGCAAGGTGTTCTCGGACGCCAAGGTCGTGGTGACCCAGCCGACCGCGGGCCAGTTCAAGGGCTTCTCCGCGATCTGTACCCACCAGGGCAACCCGGTCGGCTCGGTGCAGGGCGGGCAGATCGTCTGCCCGTTCCACAACAGCCACTTCAACATCACCGACGGCAGCCCGGTCAGCGGACCGGCGCAGTCGCCGCTCCCCGCGGTGAACGTCGCCGTACAGGGCAGCAACATCGTCCAGTCCGCCTGAGCACGAGCGAAGGGCCCGGCTGTTGCCGGGCCCTTCGGGTTCGGGCAGTCGTCAGTTCTGGGCCGGGTCGACCTTGCCGACGAACAGCAGCTTGTTCGGCGAGCCGGTGCCCGGGTCGCCCACCTTGTCCGGCGTCGACGCGCCGACCAGGGCGGTCGCGACATCGGCCGGCGTGGCGTCCGGGTGGTCGGCCAGGTAGAGCGCAACCCCACCGGCCACGTGCGGCGTGGCCATCGACGTACCGCTCATCTTGGCGGTCGCCTCGGGGTCGGTGATGCCGACCGATGTGATGTCGACGCCCGGCGCGAACAGGTCGACGCACTTGCCGAAGTTGGAGAACGTCGCCTTCTTGTCCTGGTCGTCGGTCGCGCCGACGGTGATCGCCGAAGGCTCCCGGGCCGGTGAGCCCTGGCAGGCGTCCGCGCTTTCGTTGCCAGCGGCAACGGCGTACGTGACGCCGGAGCCGACCGAGGCCTTCACCGCCGCGTCCAGCGCGTCGTCGGCGCCGCCGCCCAGGCTCATGTTCGCCACCGCGGGCTTCTTCGCGTTCTTGGTGACCCACTCGATCCCGGCCACCACGGACTCGGTCGAGCCGGAGCCCGAGCAGTCGAGCACCCGGACGCCGTACACGTGGGCGCCCTTGGCCAGGCCGTACGTCGTACCGGCGATGGTGCCGGCCACGTGACTGCCGTGCCCCATGCAGTCGACGCCGTTCTGGCCGTCGCCGACGGTGTCGGTGCCGACCGACGCGCGATCGCCGAAGTCCTTGTGTGCGGCGTAGATGCCGGTGTCGATCACGTAGACGTTCACATTGTCCGCGGTGGTGGACGCCTCGTACTTCTTGTCCAGCGGCAGGTCACGCTGGTCGGCCCGGTCCAGGCCCCACGGCGGGTCGTCCTGCGCGACGGTGATCTTCTGATCCTGCTGGACGTAGGCCACCCGCTTGTCGCCGGCCAGCTTCTTCGCCTGGTCCGCGCTCATGCTCGCGGAGAAGCCCTTGATCGAGGCGTCGTACTGGTCGCGCACCTTGACGTCGTAGCTGGTCGCGAGGCCGGCGTTGGTGGCCCGGGTCTCGGCCTGCGAACGCCGGCCCGCGAGTACGACGATGTAGCTGCCGGGGATCGCGGCCGGGCTGCCGGCGCCGCGGATGGTGACGGCGGCCGTCTGCGACGCGTCACTGTCGGCCGCGGTGGCGACGATCCCGGTGACGGCGAGAGCGGATGCGGCGACCGCTCCGAACACGGCACGCGGTCTGCGAATTCTGGGGGACATGGGCGGAACTCCCTCGAGTCAGCGCAAGGCCCAGTTGCCTCACGCAAAGGTCCTGCACGTCTACCCTGGGTGACACGCTAGGACTCCCGCTCATCCCAACCGGGGGTCAAACCAGCCTTATGAGACAACCCGCAACACGACCGCAACGTTTACTGCGTTTGCCGCGCCTGGAAGTTGACGTGCTTGCGGACGGCGAAGTCGTAGGCCTCCTGGAGCAGGGGCAGCAGGGGAGTGGCGTCGGCGGGCGAGACGATGCAGACCCAGTGCTGCGAGGCGTAGAAGGGGTGCGGCATCAGGGTGTCGCGGGCGGTGTAGTCATGGCCTGAGTCGAGCACCCAGTCGGCGTCGCGCTCGGTCGGCACCGCACCGAACAACGAGGTGTACGTCGCCTTGGTCAGGCCGATGTTGAGTCGCCAGGCGCCGGGGTCGTCGAGCCGCGACACCTTCTCGTAGTGGTCGCCGGTGACGATGGTGGCGAACGGCTGCTGCCGCTCCGGCGGCAGGTCCGCGGCCGGGTCGTACAGGTAGAACAGATCGTGCTCTGCATTTTGGGACAGCTCATCGCGCTCTGCATTTTGGGACAGCTCATCGCGTCCGGGGGCCTCGAGCACCCGGATGCCGTCGTACGCGCGGATCACCTGATCCATCTCTTCAACAGTCATGCCTTCAAGTGTGTCATTGAAGTCGCGATTGAGACTTCGGCGGAATTCCGGATTTGTCGGCAACCCGAACTAGGGTGGTTGAGTGGCTGATCCGTCCTCGTACCGTCCCGCTCCAGGGTCGATCCCCGACTCGCCTGGTGTCTACCGCTTCAGCGACGCCGCCGGGCGGGTGATCTACGTCGGCAAGGCGAAGAACCTGCGCGCCCGGTTGTCGTCGTATTTCCAGGATCTGGTCAACCTGCATCCGCGCACGCAGGCGATGGTGACGACAGCCGCGAAGGTCGAGTGGACCGTCGTCGCGAGCGAGGTCGAGTCGCTCCAGCTGGAGTATTCCTGGATCAAGGAGTACGACCCGCGCTTCAACGTGAAGTACCGCGACGACAAGTCGTATCCGTGGCTCGCCATCACCCTCAACGAGGACTACCCGCGGGTGATGGTCGGCCGGGGCCAGAAGAAGAAGGGCGTGAAGTACTTCGGTCCGTACAGCCACGCCTGGGCGATCCGGGAGACCGTCGACCTGTTGCTGCGGGTGTTCCCGATGCGCTCGTGCAGCAAGGGCGTGTTCAACCGGCACCGCCAGATCGGCCGGCCCTGCCTGCTCGGCTACATCGGCAAGTGCGCCGCCCCCTGCACCGGTCAGGTGAGCCAGGAGGAGCACCGCAAGATCGTCGACGACTTCGCCGCGTTCCTGTCCGGCCAGACCGCGACGTACGTGCGCCGGCTGGAGAAGGAGATGAAGGCGGCCGCGGCCGAGCTCGAGTACGAGCGGGCCGCGAAGATCCGCGACGACCTGGCCGCGCTGGAGAAGGCCCTGGCCAAGAACGCGGTCGTCCTCGGCGACGGGACCGACACCGACGTGATCGCGCTGAGCGAGGACCCACTCGAGGTCGCGGTGCAGATCTTCTACGTCCGCGGCGGCCGGATCCGCGGTGAGCGCGGCTTCATCGCCGACAAGGCCGACGGTACGGCGACCACCGGCGACCTGGTGTCCCGGTTCATCCAGCAGACGTACGCCGGTGATTCGGCCGACGCGATCCCGCGGGAGATCCTGGTTCCGACCGAGCCCGAGGACGTGGACGCGTTGACCGAGTGGCTCTCCGGGCTGCGGGGTTCGAAGGTGTTCATCCGGGTCCCGCAGCGTGGCGACAAGAAGGCGCTGATGGAGACCGTCGAGCGGAACGCGCTGCAGACGCTGACCATGCACAAGACCAAGCGGGCCAGCGATCTGACCACCCGGAACCAGGCGCTGGAGGAGATCCAGGCCGCGCTCGACCTGCCCGAGGCCCCGCTGCGGCTGGAGTGCTACGACGTCTCGAACCTGCAGGGCACCGAGGTGGTCGCCTCGATGGTCGTCTTCGAGGACGGCCTGCCCCGCAAGAGCGAGTACCGCCGGTTCGTGATCAAGGGCGTCGACGGGCAGAACGACGTCGCCTCGATCGCGGAAGTGCTGACGCGAAGGTTCAAGCGGCTGCTGGACGAGCGGGCCACGCTGCAGGAGGACGAGGACCCGTCGGCAGCGCTGATCGACCCGGAGACCGGACGCGCCCGCAAGTTCTCCTACGCCCCCGGACTGGTCGTCGTCGACGGCGGTCCGCCGCAGGTCGCGGCCGCGCGCCAGGCGATGGACGAGCTCGGCCTGGGCGACATCCCGGTCGTCGGCCTGGCCAAGCGGCTGGAGGAGGTCTGGGTCCCGGACGAGGAGGACCCGGTCATCTTCTCCCGCACGTCCGAGGGTCTGTACCTGCTCCAGCGCCTGCGGGACGAGGCCCACCGGTTCGCGATCACCCACCACCGCAACCGGCGCTCGAAGTCGATGGTCGAGAGCGTCCTGGACGAGGTCCCGGGGCTCGGCGAGGTCCGCCGGAAGACGCTGCTGCGGCATTTCGGCTCGCTGAAGAAGTTGCGGCAGGCGACGATCGACGAGGTGGCCGAGCTGCCCGGATTCGGCCGCCGGACGGCGGAGTCCGTCGTACTGGCGGTGAACGCTGCCGCAACGACGGCGGAAACCGGCCGGGCGCCGTCGGTGAATACCGCCACGGGCGAGATACTGGGCGACGACGTCCCGGCGCCGGCCGGGGCGCCCGACGGGGACCCAGGGAGAACTGAGAGCTGATGGACGACACGGGCGGCAACCTGATCATCGTGTCCGGGATGTCCGGCGCGGGACGGAGTTCGGTCGCCGACGTACTGGAAGACCTCGGCTGGTTCGTCGTCGACAACCTGCCGCCGATGTTCCTGACCACCCTCGTCGAGCAGGTCATCGGCACCGGCGCGGCGCCACGGCTCGCGGTCGTCGTCGACGTCCGGACCGGGTTGTTCTTCGAGGAGCTGAGCTCGGCCATCCACGACCTGCGGCTGAAGGGGTACCGGCCGCTGACGCTGTTCCTGGAGGCCTCCGACGACGTGATCGTGCGCCGGCAGGAGAGCGTCCGCCGGCCGCACCCGCTGCAGGGCGAGGGCCGGTTGCTGGACGGGATCCAGCGCGAGCGCGCGCTGCTCGGCGACATCCGGGCCGGCGCCGACCTCGTCATCGACACCTCGAACCTGAACATCCACCAGCTCGCCGCGAAGATCGTGAACGCCTTCGGCGACGAGGAGAACGCCGAGCTCCGGGCGACCGTGGTGTCGTTCGGGTTCAAGTACGGCATCCCGGTGGACGCCGACGTGGTCGCCGACATGCGCTTCATCCCGAACCCGTACTGGCAGCCCGACCTGCGCCCGATGACCGGGCAGGACAAGCCTGTGTCAGACTTCGTGCTCGGCCATCCGCTGGCCCAGCAGTTCCTGCAGAACTACGTGGACGTGCTGGACACCCTGCGGACCGGCTACCTGAACGAGGGCAAGCGCTTCGTCACCGTCGCGATCGGCTGCACCGGGGGAAAGCACCGCAGCGTGGCGATGGCCGAGGAGATCGCCCGGCGGCTGCGTGAGAGAGGGTCACCGACGTTGGTGGTACACCGGGATCTGGGGCGGGAGTGACGCGAGCGCCCCGGGTCGTCGCACTGGGTGGGGGACATGGCTTGGCCGCCTCCCTGTCCGCACTTCGGCACGTCACCGACCAGCTGACGGCAGTCGTGACGGTCGCCGACAACGGCGGCTCGTCCGGTCGCCTGCGGCGTGAGCTCGGCGTGCTGCCACCCGGGGATCTGCGGATGGCGCTGGCCGCGCTGTGTCGCGACGACGAGTGGGGCCGGACCTGGGCGGACGTGCTGCAGCACCGGTTCCGCAGCAACGGTGAGTTGCACGATCACGCGGTCGGCAACCTGCTGATCGTCGCGTTGTGGGAGCTGCTCGGCGAGGCCGTCGACGGGCTCGACTGGGTGGCGCGATTGCTCGGCGCACAAGGGCGCGTGCTGCCGATGTCCGCCGTACCGCTGGACATCACCGCGCGGGTGCTCGGACTGGACCCGGACCATCCGGAGGTGATCACCGAGATCCGCGGCCAGGCCGAGGTGGCGACGACCGAGGGCCAGGTCGTCGACGTCGCGCTCGACCCGGCCGACCCGCCGGCCTGCCCCGAGGCGCTGGTGGCGATCGCGGAGGCCGACTGGGTCGTGGTCGGACCGGGGTCCTGGTTCACGTCGGTGATTCCGAACCTGCTGGTCCCGGCGTTGTCCCGGGCTCTCGAGCAGACCAGCGCGCGTCGTCTGGTGACGCTCAACCTGGGCGAGCAGAAGGGCGAGACCGCCGGCTTCTCGCCCGAGACCCACCTCGAGGTGCTGGCCGCGCACGCCCCCGACCTCCGCATCGACGTCGTGCTGGCCGATACCGACCATGTCCCGGATCCCGCGTCGTTGCGCCGTACGGCGGAATCCCTCGGAGCGGAGGTGGTCATCGCCGACATCGCCGACGACGACCGTCACCTCCACCACGCCCCGGACAAGCTGGCCAAGGTCTACCGGGAGATCTTCGCCTAGCCGGTCAGCTCAGTCGAAGTCGACGTCGAGCTGCTGCTGCTTGTCGTACACCTTCTTGCCCTGGGCATCGAACCCGCGGACCCGCACCTTCTGGATGCCCGCGTTCCCGCCGGTCAGTCCCCAGGTGTAGAAGCCGTTCGAGATCAGCGCGCGGGTCGGGCCCTGCTTCGGCAGATCGACGATGATCTGCGCGACGCCGTCCGGCACCATCTCGAAGTCGAAGTTGTCCGCGAACTTCCCGTTGGCCTGCACCGCACCCCGCGTGTAGTCGTAGGCGCCCTTGGCCGTGGGCGTCAGCATGTGGCACCAGGCGAAGACCCGTTTGTCCGGCGAGATCAGTACGGCGGTGAGCTTGTCACCGGTGCCGGTCTTGAGCGCGACCTTCCAGGACGACGTGACCGGCCCGGCGGCCTTGATCACCGCGTTGGCCGCGGTCGCCGCCCCTCCGTTCTCGAGGTCCTTGAAGTAGATGTCGTCCACTGCACGGCACCGGGTGGTGACCTGTTCGTCGGTCAGCGGACTGACCGGTGGTGCGGGAGCGAGGGCCTTCCCGGTTTGCGGATCCTTCGTGAGCACGACCTGGGGCGTGATCGGGTCGGCGGTCTTGACGGTCACCGTTGGATCGACTGTTGCCTGCGACGGGGGAGAGTACGGCTTCGTGACCTGGTCGTAGACCTTCGTGCCGCCGGCGTCGTAGCCCCGGATCCGGTCCACCGTGATCAGCTTGTCGTTCTTGCCCGGGTTGCCCAGGGTGAGGAACCCATCCGTTCCGACCAGCGCCTCACGAGGACTGCTTTCACCGGTGATGTCCACCAGCGCGCGGGTGACACCAGGGGCAGAAATCTGGAGACCCTGCTCCACGGTCTGTTTCTGCTGGATCCGGCTCCTGAAGGAGATCTCTGTCGTCATGGTGCGCTGGAGGCTCCGCGGCTTCTGCGGGCCGGACATGGTGCAGATGAAGACGACCGACTTGTCCGGCGAGAGAAACAGCGCGTTCAGCACGGACCGGTCGCCGCTCTTCACCACGATCTTCCACCGGGCATCGACAGGACCGGCCTTGTCCATCGTCTGGTGCATCTGAGCCCGGTGCAGGTACGCGGGGTCGTACGCCTTGCAACGGCGCAGGACCTCGGCGTCGGACAGTGGGCTCACCGGAGGTGCCGGAACGACTGTCTTCCCGGTCTCGTTGTCGACGATCCGGCCGGTCTTCGCGTCGATCGTGATGGTCTGGTTCTTCGGCGTGCCCGCCGGTCCCGCGCTCTCGGAACGCGTCGCGGACCAGGCGGCGATGCCGCCGAGGATCGCGGCGGTGGTGACGATCGCTGTGGACGCGGCGGCGATCCGGCTCTTGCGGACCGAACGCCGGGCACGGACGAGGATGTCCCCGACGTCGGTGTGCAGCGGCTGGTCCGAGTCGTCGGCCGCGGCGGCCAGCAGGCGTTCGAGGTCGGTGCTCACGAAGCGCTCCTTTCGGTCTGGTCGAGTAGTTCGCGCAGGCGGCCGAGGCCGCGGGAGGTCTGGCTCTTCACGCCGCCGACACTGATGCCGAGGATGTCGGCGGTCTGTTCGAGGCTGAGGTCGGCGTAGTGCCGCAGCACGACGCACGCGCGCTGGCTGGCTGACAGGTGGTGCAATGCCTCGATGACGAGCAGGCGGTCGTCGACCGATCCGACTGTGTCCGGTAGCGGTCTGAGGTCGTCGCCGGTCTCGTCGAGACGCTCGCGCCGCCACGGCTTCCTGGACTGGTCGAGGACCGCGGTGACGACGCAGCGATGCGCGTAGCCGATCAGGCTGTCGCTGCGGTTGATGCGGTTCCAGTGCCGGTAGACCTTCACCAGAGCGTCCTGCGCCGCGTCCTCGGCCCGGTGCCAGTCGCCGCACATCAGGTACGCCGTACGCCGCAGCCGCCGGATCGTGGTCGCCGCGAACTCGGTGAACTCGGCTTCGTCCCGTGCTTTCATGCCCCTCCTCGTACTCTCGCTGAGGGAACGCGACCAGCCACGGGAAAGGTTGCAGGCCCCCGTAACAGGGTCCCCGATCGGCCCGTTGGTCCTGGTACGACCCCCGAGGGTCTTTGACAGCGGTGGGAGGATGCCTTCATGGCGATGACAGCACAGGTGAAGTCCGAGTTGACCAGTATTCAGGTCACAAAACCCTGTTGCCGCAAGGCCGAGGTGTCGTCCGTGCTGCGCTTCGCGGGCGGGCTGCACCTGGTGTCCGGCCGGATCGTCGTGGAGGCGGAGCTGGACAGCGGTGCGGCGGCCCGGCGGCTGCGCAAGGACATCGCCGAGATCTTCGGGCACCCGTCGGACGTGGTCGTGATCTCCCCGTCCGGAATCCGGAAGCAGACCAAGTACGTCGTCCGCGTCGTGCGCGACGGCGACGCGCTGGCGCGGCAGACCGGCCTCGTGGACAACCGCGGCCGGCCCGTGCGGGGCCTCCCGCCCGCGGTCGTCTCCGGCGCGTCCTGCGACGCGGTGGCGGCTTGGCGCGGAGCCTTCCTGGCGCACGGCTCGCTGACCGAGCCCGGCCGGTCGTCCTCGCTCGAGGTGACCTGCCCCGGTCCGGAAGCGGCGCTCGCGCTGGTCGGTGCGGCCCGCCGGCTCGGCATCGGCTCCAAAGCCCGCGAGGTGCGCAACGTCGACCGCGTGGTGATCCGGGACGGCGACGCGATCGGCGCCCTGCTGACCCGGCTCGGCGCGCACGAGTCGGTGCTCGCATGGGAGGAGCGGCGGATGCGCCGCGAGGTCCGCGCGACCGCGAACCGGCTCGCCAACTTCGACGACGCGAACCTGCGCCGCTCCGCCCGCGCGGCGGTCGCCGCGGGCGCCCGGGTCGAACGCGCGCTGGAGATCCTCGGCGACGACGTACCCGATCACCTGCAGGTGGCCGGCAAGCTGCGGCTGGAGCACAAGCAGGCCAGCCTCGAGGAGCTCGGTCAGCTGCACGAGCCGGCCCTCACCAAGGACGCGGTGGCCGGCCGGATCCGCCGGCTGCTGGCGATGGCCGACAAGCGGGCCGCCGACCTCGGGATCCCGAACACCGAGGCCAACCTGACCCCGGAGATGCTCGACCCGGCGTAGGTCCACGTCACCAGCAGGACAACTGGTATTCAACTCGCTGCCCCGGAAGATTTCCGGGGCAGTGGTGCGTGGGGGTGGTCTGCTGCGAAAGCTTCCGCTCAGTGCGGGTGGTCTGCTGTGGACACTACCAGTTGGCTCACTGGGCTGTTGGGCTAATGTTCGGGCTGTAGCGGCAGTGCTCGAAAGCTAGTTCTGAGGAGACGCAGTCCCGTGACCGTACGCGTAGGTATCAACGGCTTCGGCCGGATCGGCCGTAACTTCTTCCGCGCCGCGCAGGCGTCCGGTGCCGACATCGAGGTCGTCGCCGTCAATGACTTGACCGACAACCAGACTCTCGCTCACCTGCTGAAGTACGACTCGATCCTGGGCCGCTTCCCGGGCGAGGTCTCCGCCACCGACGACGACATCACCGTCGCCGGCAAGAGCTTCAAGGCGTTCGCCGAGCGCGACCCCGCGAACCTGAAGTGGTCCGACGTCGGCGCCGACGTGGTGATCGAGTCGACCGGCTTCTTCACCGACGCCACCAAGGCCAAGACGCACGCCGACAACGGCGCCAAGAAGGTCATCATCTCCGCCCCGGCGAAGAACGAGGACCTGACCGTGGTGATGGGCGTGAACCACGAGCTGTACGACGCCGAGAAGCACACCGTGATCTCGAACGCGTCCTGCACCACGAACTGCATCGCCCCGCTGGCCAAGGTCCTGCACGACGCGTTCACGATCGAGCGGGGTCTGATGACCACGATCCACGCGTACACCCAGGACCAGAACCTGCAGGATGGCCCGCACAAGGACCTGCGCCGCGCCCGCGCCGCCGCGCTGAACATCGTGCCGACCTCGACCGGCGCCGCGAAGGCGATCGGCCTGGTGCTGCCGGAGCTCAAGGGCAAGCTGGACGGCTACGCGCTGCGGGTCCCGGTCCCGACCGGCTCGGCCACCGACCTGACCGTCACCGTCGGCCGCGAGGTCAGCGTCGACGAGGTCAAGGACGCCTACAAGGCGGCCGCCGCCGAGGGCACCCTGAAGGGCTACCTGACGTACACCGAGGACGAGATCGTCTCCACCGATATCGTCACCGACCCGGCCTCCTGCATCTTCGACGCGGGCCTGACCAAGGTGATCGGCAACCAGGTCAAGGTCGTCGGCTGGTACGACAACGAGTGGGGCTACTCGAACCGCCTCGTCGACCTGGTCAACCACGTCGGCGCTTCGCTCTGACCCTTCACATCCACAGCCTGCGTCCGGACGGCCTGGTGCTCACCGGACGCAGGCTCGTGCCCGAGCCTGAGGAAAGCTGAACCGTGAAGACCATCGAAGACCTCGGCGACCTGGGCGGGCTGCGGGTGCTGGTCCGCTCCGACCTGAACGTGCCGATCAAGGACGAGACGATCGGCGACGACGGCCGCATCCGCGCGTCGCTGCCGACGCTGATCAAGCTGGCCAGGGCCGGCGCGAAGGTGATCGTCACCGCGCACCTGGGCCGCCCCAAGGGCAAGCCCAACCCGGAGTTCACCCTGGCCCCGGTGGCCAAGCGGCTCGGCGAGCTGCTGCAGCCCGAGGGCATCACCGTGCACTTCGCCACCGATGTCACCGGTGACAGCGCGCAGACCGCCGTACAGAAGCTGGACGAGGGTGAGGTCCTGCTGCTCGAGAACGTGCGGTACGACCCGCGCGAGGAGAGCAAGGACGAGGCCGAGCGGGGTGCTCTGGCCGACGAACTGGCGGCGCTCGCGGACGTGTTCGTCAGCGACGGCTTCGGTGTCGTGCACCGCAAGCAGGCCAGCGTGTACGACGTCGCCCGCAAGCTGCCGCACGCCGCCGGTGGGCTGGTGCTCGCCGAGGTCGGCGTACTGAAGAAGCTGACCGAGGACCCGGCCCGCCCGTACGTCGTCGTGCTCGGCGGCGCGAAGGTGTCGGACAAGCTCGCGGTGATCGACAACCTGCTGGCCAAGGCCGACAAGCTGCTGATCGGCGGCGGCATGGTCTTCACCTTCCTGAAGGCGCAGGGCCACGAGGTTGGCAAGAGCCTGCTCGAGGACGACCAGCTGGACACGGTCAAGGGCTACCTGGAGACCGCGAGGTCGAAGGGTGTCGAGATCGTGCTGCCGACCGACATCGTGGTCGCGCCCGAGTTCAAGGCGGACTCGCCGGCGACCGTGGTCGCCGCGGACGCGATCCCGGCCGACCAGCTCGGTCTGGACATCGGCCCGGAGTCCGGCAAGGCGTTCGCCGCCGAGATCGCCGGCGCGAAGACGGTGTTCTGGAACGGGCCGATGGGGGTCTTCGAGATGGCCGCGTTCGCCGGCGGAACCAAGGCCGTCGCGCAGGCGTTGACCGAGGTGGACGGGCTGAGCGTCGTCGGTGGCGGTGACTCGGCCGCGGCGGTGCGCCAGCTAGGCTTCGCGGACGACGCGTTCGGGCACATCTCCACCGGTGGTGGGGCGTCGCTCGAATACCTGGAGGGCAAGGAGCTCCCTGGTCTCGCCGTACTGGAAGAGGATTGAGACACATGGCCGACAGCACAGCTGCCCGTACGCCGTTGATGGCGGGCAACTGGAAGATGAACCTCAACCACGTCGAGGCCGTGCACCTGCTGCAGAAGCTGTCGTGGACGCTGCAGGACAAGAAGCACGACTACGAACGGGTCGAGGTCGCGGTGCTGCCGCCGTTCACCGACATCCGCAGCGTGCAGACGCTGGTCGACGGTGATCGGATGAAGATCAAGTACGGCGCCCAGGACGTGTCGACGCACGACGCGGGCGCCTACACCGGCGAGATCTCGGCCGCGATGCTGAGCAAGCTCGGCTGCACCTACGTGCTGACCGGTCACTCCGAACGCCGGCAGTACCACAACGAGGACGACGCGCTGGTCAACGCCAAGACGGCCAAGGCGCTCGAGGCCGGGCTGATCCCGATCGTCTGTGTCGGCGAGGGCCTGGAGGTCCGCAAGGCCGGCGAGCAGGTCGAGTACACGCTGGCCCAGGTGGACGGCGCGCTGGCCGGGCTGAAGCAGGACGACGTCCGGAAGCTCGTCTTCGCCTACGAGCCGGTGTGGGCGATCGGCACCGGCGAGGTGGCCACTCCGGAGGACGCGCAGGAGGTCTGTGCGGAGATCCGCGGGCGGCTGGAGGAGACGATCTCACCGTCCGTCGCCGACTCGGTACGGATTCTTTACGGTGGATCGGTGAAGATGGCCAGCGCAGGTGGCATCATGGCCCAACCGGATGTCGACGGCTGCCTGGTCGGGGGCGCGAGCCTCCAGGCCGACGAGTTCGCCGGTATCTGCCGTTACCTGGACCTTCAGTTAGGCTACTCCTCGTGATTCTCGCTTTTTCGATCGTCGTCATCATCTGCAGCCTGATGCTCACCCTGCTGGTGCTGCTGCACAAAGGCCGCGGTGGCGGTCTGTCCGACCTGTTCGGCGGCGGTGTGTCGTCCAGCCTGGGCGGCTCCTCGGTCGCCGAGCGGAACCTGGACCGGATCACGATCGGCATCGGTCTGGTCTGGTTCGCCGCGATCGTCGCGCTCGGCCTGCTCTACAAGCTCGGCTGAGGGGCGGGTTCCCGTGGCTGGTGGTGGCAGTGCTATTCGTGGCAGCCGGGTCGGTGCCGGGCCGATGGGCGAGGAGGAGCGTGGTGAAACCGCGCCCCGTCAGCGCATCGTGTTCTTCTGTGCCAACGGGCACGAGACCGCGACGGTGTTCGCGGTCGAGGCGGCCATCCCGGAGGCGTGGGACTGTCCGCGGTGCGGTCTGCCGACCAGCACCGATGTGAACAACCCGCCTCCGCCGCCGAAGATCGAGCCCTACAAGACGCACCTGGCCTACGTGAAGGAACGGCGCTCCGAGCAGGAGGCGGCCGAGATCCTCGAGGAGGCCTTGGAGAAGCTCCGCGCCCGGCGTGCCCGCGGCGAGGTCATCTTCTGACGGACGGCACGGACAGCCCGGACCGATGAGCCATCGGCCCGGGCTGTGTCGTTCGCGCCTCTTCGTGTCCACCCACTGACCGTCGGTGCGGAGTACCCGCTAAGGTCTGCGGCATGAAGTCGTCGATCGCGCCCGTCCGCTGGACACCGCCGCCCGCGCCGCCGGCGCGGCACCCGAAGACCGTCGACGTGGAAGTGGTCGCGGTGCCAGGGCCAGGTCCGGAAGACGCCTTGATCGACGATGACGGCAGCGTGCTGACCGGTCTGCTGGACGGGCGGATCCTGCGCGTGAGTGCGGACGGCAAGACGATCACGACCGTCGCCGACACCGGCGGCCGGCCGCTCGGACTCGAGTGGCTGCCTGACGGCAAGGTGCTGATCTGCGACGCGAACCGCGGCCTGCTGACGCTCGACAAGGACGGCCGGGTGACGACCCTGCTGTCCGAGATCGACGGCCGCCCGATGCGCTTCTGCAACAACGCGGATGTGACGCCGGACGGCACGATCTACTTCACCGACTCGTCCACGCGGTTCGGCGTCGACGAGTGGATGGCGGATCTGCTCGAGCACTCCACGACCGGCAGTGTCTACCGCCTGACTCCGGACGGCGAGGTGACCCGGCTGACGACCGGCCGAGCCTTCCCGAACGGCGTTGCCCTCAGCGGCGATCGCCGTACCCTCTTCTGGGCCGAGACCGCGACGTACGCGCTCTACAAGCTCGACCTCACCGTGGAGGGCGCTGAGCCCGTGCAGGTGGCCGCGATCCCTGGGTTGCCGGACAACATCGCTCGCGGCTCGGACGGCCTGATCTGGGTGGCCGTCGGCTCGCCGCGCAATGCGGTGCTCGACTTCCTGCTGCCCAAGCAACCGGCCCTGCGCAAAGTCGTCTGGAGCCTGCCCGACGCCCTGAAGCCGAAGGCCGCCGACATCATCGAGATCCAGGCGTACGACGACGCCGGCACGCTGGTGCACGACCTCCGGGCCAAGCACCCCGACTTCCACATGCCCACCGGTGTGCGGGAGCGCGACGGCCGGGTCTGGCTCGGCAGCATCGGAACCAGCTCCCTGGCCACCTTCCGGACCCCACCCCGCTAGCCGGCTGCCCGCAAGCCCATTCGTTAGGGTGCGGGCATGCGATTCGGGATCACGATCCTGCCGGAGTACCGGTGGAAGGACGCCGCGCGGTTGTGGCGGCGGGCGGAGGAGCTCGGCTTCGACCACGCCTGGACGTACGACCACCTGACCTGGAGTGGCCTGCAGGACTCGCCCTGGTACGGGACGACGCCGACCCTGACGGCGGCGGCACTGGTGACGACGACGATCAAGCTCGGCACCTTTGTGACCTCGCCGAACTTCCGTCATCCGCTGGCGCTGACCCGCGACATCCTCGCGCTCGACGACGTGTCCGACGGACGTTTTCTCTGTGGCATCGGCTCGGGCGGCAGCCTCGACGCGACCATCCAGGGCGGTCCGGACCTGACGCCGCGGCAGAAGGTGGATCGCTTCGAGGAGTTCGTCGTACTGCTGGACAAGCTGCTGACCACGGACGGCGTCGACTTCCGGGGCGAGTACTTCGAGACCCGCAACGGCCGGACGTTGCCCGGGTGTGTGCAGCAGCCGCGGGTGCCGTTCATCATGGCCGCCAACGGGCCGCGTTCACTCCGGCTGGCGGTGAAGTTCGGCGCCGGGTGGGTGACGACCGGCCCGAAGTCGCCGGACTTCGAGACCTGGTTCGCCGCGGTCACGGACCTCAGCCACCGCCTGGACGACGTACTGGAAGGCCGCCCGTTCGACCGCTACCTCGCCCTCGACTCGGCTCGTTACTCGCTCTCCAGCCCCGCAGCCTTCGAGGACGTCGTCAGCCGCGCCGCCGCCCTCGGCTTCACCGACGTGATCACCCACTGGCCCCGCCCCGAAGGCGTCTACGCCGGCTCCGAGGACACCCTGGAGAAGATCGTCACCGACGTGATTCCCCGCTTGCGCTAAGTACGCCGGCCCCAGGCGGGGACGGCGAAGGGGCCGCACACCGGTGTGGTGTGCGGCCCCTCCATCAGTTGCGAGAAGGGTGATCCAGGATCAGATCGGACGGATGTTCTCCGCCTGCAGGCCCTTCTGGCCCTGGGTGATCTCGAACTCGACGCGCTGGTTCTCGTCCAGGGAACGGAAGCCCGAGGTCTGGATGGCCGAGTAGTGCGCGAACACGTCCGCGCCACCGTCATCCGGGGTGATGAAGCCGAAGCCCTTGTCAGCGTTGAACCACTTGACAGTACCGACAGCCATTTGTGTCTATCTCCTTGATGGCTTGTAACAAACCGCGACCCACACCTCATGAGCCACGTGTCGCCGAAAGGCCCCAGAAGACAGAACCGGCCATGCAGCACAGCGAAAGTCAGTGGGAGTCCAAAAGTGCAACGCGATAACTGTAGCCGATCTGCGGCCGCGTGGAAGGGGTGACCAGGAACACGTGTCGCTGATTGTCGCCGCCCGCCACGCTGTGTGGCCGCTCGGATCCAGGTCCGCGAGGTCCGGTCCGGACCCGGAAACCCCGCGCCGACCTGCTGGTTCGCGCTCGCGAGCGGGGTTCGCGGGATGGCAACGAAGGACAATCCATCGGTACGCCGGGTGATGGGCGCGTCGAATTGATCGATTTTCCCGGCGTGTCGCGCGGCTCTGGACATTCGTTGCGCCGCGCGCAATCGTGAGCCACCACAAGCCGAGGGAGACGTTGGTTGATCGTCAAAGTAACTCGCAGCGGCGGTTTCGCCGGTCTGAAGGCTCAAGGCGAGCTGGACACCAGCGCAGAGCCGGACACGGATCGGCTCGAGGCCGCAGTGCATGCGCTGGGCTCGGCTGACCTCGGCTCCGGCCGCCCGCAGCCGGACCGCTACGTCTATCGGCTGGAGGTGCGTGACGCCCCGGATGCGGACGCCACGCACCACACCGTCGCCGAGCAGGACCTGGACGAGACCACCGCGTGGTTACTGGACCGGGTCCTGCGGCACTAAGCCCAGTCGATCTCCGGCGCGCGGTAGAAGTTGACGCCGAGCACGTCCCACCGCGTCGCCTGGCCGGCCAGACGGACCTTGTACGTCGTCCAGTCCAGCGCGGACGCCGGCGACCAACCGAGCTCGGCGATCCCCGGCAGCCGCGGGAAGGCCATGAACTCGAGCTTGGCCATGTCGTCGAGGGTCTCCGACCACAGTGGCCCCTCGACGCCGATCACGGCGCTCTCAGCGAGGCCTGGGATGAGTGTCGCGGGATCCCAGCTATAGGACGTCTCCACGCTGATCAAACCGGCCCAGTCGAGCCCGTACGGCGTGTCCTGGTCGTACTTCATGTCCAGGTACGCGCGGTTGGCCGGCGACATCACCACCTCGGCACCCTGGGCCGCGGCGTTGCGCGTGAGGTCCTGCGCCCGGTCGTCGTCGGTTCCCCAGTACTGGACGATGCTGCCGGCCGGCAGCGAGGCGTCGGCGATCTCGTGCCAGCCCATCACCCGCTTGCCGTGCTTGACGACCAGCTCGGCCGCCTTCGGCACGAACGCGAGGTAGTCCGAGTGCGGAGTCGAGTGCGCCTCGTCCCCACCGAGATGGATGACGTCACCCGGGGTCTGCTCGGCCACCTCCCGGAACACGTCGTCGAGGAACTCGTAGGTGAGGTCCTTGTGCACCGCGAGCGAGCTGAACCCCACCTCGGTGGCGGTGTAGTACGGCGGCGCCTCGCCGTCGGCGTTCAGGTCCGCGTACGACGACAACGCCGCGTTGGTGTGTCCCGGGGTGTCGATCTCGGGCACCACGGTCATGAACCGGTCCGCGGCGTACATCACGATCTCGGCGTAGTCCGCCTTCGTGTAGTGGCCGCCCGGCCCGCCACCGACCTCGGAGCTGGCGCCGTGCTTGGTCAGATCCGGCCACGAGTCCACCTGGACGCGCCAGCCCTGGTCGTCCGACAGGTGCAGGTGGAGCCGGTTGAGCTTGTAGAGCGACGCGAGGTCGATGCACCGCTTGATCTCCGCGACGGAGCGGAAGTGCCGGGACACGTCGACCATGACGCCGCGATAGGGGTAGCGCGGTGCGTCGGAGATCTCTACACCGTCGATCTCCCATGGACCAGCCTGCTCGGTGCCGGCCTCGGCCTTGGCGGGGAGCAGCTGACGGAGGGTGGTGACTCCGCGGAAGAGGCCTTCCGGTGTAGCGGCGGTGACGGTCACAGCCGTGCTATCCACGCGGAGCTCATACCCCTCCGCCCCGAGCGAGCTCGGTCCGTCGGTGGAGAGCGTGATAGTGCCGGTGCCTGGCTCGACAGGCAGTGGGAAGCCTGTGGAGACGCGTAGCAGGGTGGCGAGGTGGTCGGCCACCCGGCTGGCGGCGTCGGAGTCACCGACCAGGCCGACAGTGGCAGAGGACTGCAGCGTGAAGGTCTGGTCGGGCAGGGGGCTCTGGGTGACAGGTTGCGGAATCAGGGTGGGCTCCGGTGGGTGCGTGAGTTGTTAGGAAGAGTCTCATCCATATTTGTGCGCCATGGCGATCGCTTGAGGCACATAACTCCCACCGAACATCACCACGTGCGTCAGCAGTGGGTGCAAGCGGTGCAGCCCGACCCGGTCGCGCCAGCCGTCCGCGAGCTGGTGTGCCTCGTCGTACGCGCGGAGCACACGCTCGAGCTGCGGTAGGCCGAAGAGGCCGAGCATGGCGAGGTCCGTCTCCCGGTGACCGCCCTGGGCGGCCGGGTCGATCAGGTGTACGCCGTCGGTTGCCCAGACGACGTTGCCCGACCACAGGTCGCCGTGGATCCGGCTCGGCTCGTCGGACGGGTCGTCGTACGCACCTGCTTCCAGACGTGTGCACACCTGCTCGAGGACGTGCAGTTGGTGGCCGTCGATCGTGCCCTGGTTGTAAGCCGTCCGCAGATACGGCCGCAGCCGCAGGTTCGCGTAGAACTCACCCCACGACTTCAGCGGCTCGAGTGCATGCGGCAGTCCGATCGTGCCGATGTAGCCATCCGCCTGCCAACCATCAGGGGGTACGCCGTAGTGGTGGGCGCCGGCGTCATGTGTGACAGCCAATCGCCGACCGAACTCGTCAGCGGCAGCACCGGTCGGCGGCCGCAGGTCGAGCTTGACGGTGGTCAGGTGGTCGGGGGAGACGTCGATCGGCTCCGCGACCGGTACTCCACCGGGTACGGCGAGCCAGCGCAGTCCGGCCGCCTCGACCTCGAAGTACCCCGCCGGCGCGTCAGGCCGCCTCTTCACGAACCTGTCGCCCAGGACGGTCATGTTCGCACTCTCCCATCACCATGCCGCGCCGAGCCAGCACCGGTTGGTCGGCAGTCATGATCACCAGAGCTACGACCGCGAGCAGGCCGCCGACAAGTGCGACGCTCCGCACGCCGGTGCTGTCGAGCAGCCCACCACCGATGAACGCGCCTCCCGCGATCCCTATGTTGAACGCCGTGCTGATACCCGCTGACGCCAGGTCTGTGTTGCCGGGAGCCACCTGCATAGTCCTGCTCAGTACGGCGACCGCCAGCGCGCTGAACGCCATTCCCACGGTGGCGACGAGCAGGACTGCCGGCACCTGCCAGTGTCCGAGCGTGTAGAGGCCGAGCAGCGCCGCACTGATCAGGGCGAGCGGCAAGGCGATCGCAGCCCACGGATGCTGGTCGAGGATCCGGCCGACAAGCAGAGTCCCGGTCAGTCCGCCCAATCCGCTGGCCAGCAGGACTGGACCTAGTGCACCGGAGGCGAAGCCGCTGACATCCAGCAGGAACGGCGCGACGTAGGTGTTGAAGGTCAGGAAGCCGGCTACACCGATCGCCGTGGCGGCGACGAGCACGGCGTACCGGCGGGCGTCGGGAGCGCTGCCGCGCCCCGACGCGGACTCCTGGGCGTTGACCCGGGGCAGCAGGATCGCGATGCTCAGACAGGTCGCAGTCCCGAGCACTGCCATCAGCGCGAAGGGGATCCGCCACCCGAACTGCTCACCGAGCCAGGTACCGAGCGGTATGCCGATCACGGGAGCGAGCGCCGAGCCTATCGAGATCTTCGCGACCACCCGGCCGCGGACAGCCGGCGGGAACAATCCGGTCGCGATCGGGAAGATGATCGACCAGAAGAGCGCGTGTGAGAGCGCCGTGAGCAGCCGTGCGACGAGGAGAACCTCGTACGTCGGTGCCAGCGCGGTGATAGCGGCTCCGACGGCCATCAGGCCGAGTGTGGTGCCGAGGACGAGTCGGCGCGGGAGCCGCAGGGTGAGCCGGGCCAGCGGGATCGAGGTCAGGACGACGACGGCGGCGTACCCGGTGACGAGGAGACCGACGTCGGAGCGTGAGCGGCCCAGGTCGGCGGCGATCACCGTCAGCAGTCCGATCGGGAGCACTTCGATGGTCACGTAGGAGAAGGTGCCGACACCGAGCACGACCAGCGCGGCACGGGCTCTGCGGGACGTGATGAACATGACGTCACCTGCGATTCCAGTAAAAGTGGTTATGGTGGTAGCATGTCATGTATGGCAGACAACCGCAACGACGTACTCCGGATCGTCGGCGGCCATCCGGCCCTCGACCTGGTGAACACGGTCGCGCCCCGCGTGCCCGGTGGTACGGCCGACGAACTCGACTACCTTCAGGCGCCTGCTGCACTGCTGGCCTGGAGCCGGCGGATCGGGTTGACCGACGACAATGAGGCGACTGCGGTCGCGGCAGCATGGGACAGCGCCGCCGGCACGGCCGAGCAGGCACTCCATGCGACGATCGAGATCCGGGAGGCTGTCTATACCGTGCTGGCCCGGCGGGACGAATCCGCTGAAATGGCTGCTGCGCTTGAGCTTTTGACGCTGCGATGGTCGGCGGCCGCGGCTCGGTCGGTGCTTGTGCCCGGCGGCGCTGTCGCCGAGCTCCAGGTCGGTACGTCGCCGGTGCTGATGATTCCGGACCGATTGGTGGCGGCGGCGGTCGAGTTGCTGCGGACGGTCGAGCTGCGCCAGTTGCGGGCCTGTCCGATCGAGGAGGGAGGCTGTGGCTTCCTGTTCCTCGACCGCAGCCGGAACGGGTCGCGGCGCTGGTGTGCGATGGAGGACTGCGGCACCCAGGCCAAGATCCGGAAGCTGAGCGAGCGCCGCCGCGCTACCACCGTCGATGGTGTTCAGCGGTAACAACTGCAGCTGTTGACTGTCCGCGACCGCCTGACCGGTCAAGAGGGCGTGTCGAAAGATGCGAAGTGTCCACTCGACCTGTCATCGTAGGCGGCCGGGCCTTCCGACCAGATGGGCCCTGGCCGGTCCTGCCCCGACACGGGCAGGCAGTCATGAAACAGAAGCTGGAGGACAGATGACGCAGGTGGCAGAGCAGCCGGGCAGTACTGCCGGGCGGCTCGGCTCGGTGGTGCTGGACTGCCCGGACCCACTCGAGCTCGCCCAGTTCTACTCGGCGCTGCTGGGGCTCGACATCGACGAGAACGGTGACGACGACTGGCGGAGCCTGACCGGCCCCGGCTCGTCGCTCGGCTTCTCGACGCTGGCCTTCCGGCGCTCGGAGGAGTACGTGCCGGCCACCTGGCCCGGCACCGACGCGCAGGATCTCCACCTCGACCTGATCGTCGAGGACCTCTCCAGCGGCCACGCCACCGTGGTCGCGCTCGGGGCCGAACCGCTCGACCCCCTCGACCCGCCGCCCGCCGAGAACGATCGCGGCTGGCGCATCTACGCCGACCCCGCGGGTCACCCGTTCAGAATCTGCCTCGAGTAGGCATCGACATCTGCCCGCCCCGGACTCGCCGGGGCGGGCTTTCGTGTGTCATGACCACGCACTGCTTCCCGTGAACGGGAAGTGGCGGCCCTCGACGTACGCGGGCCGTGGCTGGTAGCTGTTGACGCCGGGCTCGCCGCGCAGGTGGAAGGCGCTCGGGTAGGGCACCTCCGGATCCGTGATCCGGGTCGACGTCGGGATGTAGCGGATCGTCAGTCCGCAGCGCCGGTTCGGCGAGGTGTTCGCGTTGCTGCCGTGCACGATGTTCGGGTGGTGCACCTCGACATCACCGGGCGCCAACACCATGTCGACCGCCGCTGACTCGTCGACCTCGACCGCGATCTCCTTGCCGAGGACACTCTCGACCTCGGTGTTGTCCCGCATCCCGGCCACCCCCGACCGATGACTGCCGGGGATCACGCGCACGCAGCCGTTCTCCGGCGTCGAGTGGTCGACGGCCAGCCACAGTGTCACGACCTGCATCGGATCGAGCGGCCAGAACGCCGCATCCTGGTGCCACAGCACCGGCTGCCCCGAGTACGGCGGCTTGGAGATGTAGTGCGATGCGAACAGCGCGAGGTCTGGTCCGACGAACTGCTCCGCGATGTCCAGGAGCCGGTCGTCACTGATCAGCCGGACCCAGAACGGGTCGTCGCGCAGGTACACGTGCCCGAGCTGCTCGGGCCGTACGTCGGGATGCCGGGCCTGCAGCCACTCGACATGATCATTCACTTCCTTGATCAGTTCCTGGTCGATGACGTCGCGGAAGATGACATAGCCGTCGGTCTCGAACATGTCTTCATGCTGCGGTGGGGCACGGCTCGGTACTAGCAACGAGCTGACGAGAACTTGTAGCGTGTTGATGTGGAGCAGGCGCTGCGGTTCGAGTCGCATGCGTTCGGCCGGCCGTACCACGCGGCCCGGGTGCGGATCCCGGCGCGGACCCGCGACACCGAGTTGCACACGCACGCGGACTTCCACGAGTTCATGGGTGTGCTGTCGGGTCGCGGTGAGCACCTGCTGACCCGCGGGGTCGACGACCTGGTCGCCGGCAACGTGGTGCTGGTCCGGCCGCACGATCGCACGCGGTCCGCGGCTCGGCGCCGGACGGACTCGAGTTCGTCAACGTCGCCTTCCCCAGCTCGGCCTGGCGAGGCTTCCTCGACCTGACCAGGACCGACCCGGCCGGCACTTGGGCGGCGTCGCCCGGTCCGGTCACGTTCCACGCCCCGGCCGCGACCGCCGTCTTCGAGCACGCCCTCGGACGATTCCAGGACGAGCCCGGCCCGTACGACCTGATGCGCTTCTGGATCGACCTGCTGCCGTTGATCTCCCCGGCCGACAGGACAGGCCGCCCGGGCACACCGCAGTGGCTCGCCAAGGCCTGTTCGGCGATGCGCTCGGAGGACAACCTCCGAGGCGGAGTACCTCGCCTGCTGGAGCTCGCGGCCGTCAGCCCGGCCCACCTGTCCCGCTCGATGCGATCGGCTTACGGCGTCACTCCGACGGCGTTCGTCGCCGACCTCAGGCTGGAGCACGCCGCATCTTTGCTAGCGGCAACAAACGCTCCGGTCGCGACGATCGCCACCCGGTGCGGCTTCACCAGCCAGTCCTATTTCACCCGCTGCTTCACCACGGCCCACCAACTCTCACCCCGCGACTTCCGCCGCCGATCCCAGCGCGCCTTCGTGCCCTGATCAGAGCTCGGAGAGGAACTCGACGGCCTCGGGTTGCTTGAACCACTTCGCCCAGCCGAGGACGTCGGCACCGAACCGGGGATCCGTCGCGGACAGATCCGCGCCGTGCTCCACCAGGAACCGCAGCGTGTCCAGCGATCCGGTCCCCGCGGCCAGATGCGCTGCGGTCCTGCCGTCCGCGGTCCGTTCGTTGACGCCGAAGCCCAGGTCGGCGAGCTTCGGGATGATCTCCCATCGCTGCGCCGCGGCGGCTTCGGCGAGCAGCGCCGGGCGCTGCGCCGGCGTCACCTCGCCGGCCAGGGCGGCGGCGAAGGGATCCTCGGCTCGCAGTCCGCCGTAGAAGTCCCGGACAGTCCCGACCTCCGCGCCGTGGTGGATCAGTTCGTCCAGGATGTGCAGCACGAACGCGGTGCCGTCGTGCTCGGCCCACGGACCCGCGATCTCGCCCATCGGGCGGTCGAGGTCGTCCTGGTTGAGCGCAGCAAGACGTCGGCGCCAGACGTCGTACGCATGGTCGAGCGCTGTCAGCGCGGCCTCGGCCGATTCCGGCACCGGCGGCTCGCCGTCGTCGGCCGCCGGTTGGTGTCCGAGCCACGTGGCGGTGCGCTCCTCCTGCAAGATGTCGACGATATGGGTGATCCGCCACGCGAGGGTGGTGAACGGCGCCGGATCCGGGGGGATCCAGGCCCAGTCGGCGGCAGATCCCGTCTCGGTCTTCCGGACCGTCCAGCAGCCGTCGAAGGGCTCCCAGAAGTACTCCTCGTCGGTCAGGCCCTTCACCCGGTCGCGCAGCCGCTGCCAGGCGAAGTCGGACAGGTCCAGGAGGTTCTGCTTCAGCGTGGTCGTCATGAGCTCACCGTAGAACGACCTGCGGACAGGATCGGTCCGCAGGTCGAGGCAGAATGGTCGGACCATGGATACCGCGGCCCGGTTGCTCCGCCTGCTGTCGTTGCTCCAGTCGCGCCCGCAGTGGGACGGCGCCGACCTGGCGGCCAGGCTCGACGTCACGCCTCGCACCGTACGGCGGGATGTCGCCCGGCTGAGGTCACTCGGCTACCCGGTCGACGCCGAGGCGGGGATCGGTGGTGGCTACCGCCTCGGCCCCGGCGGTCGGCTGCCGCCGCTTCTGCTCGACGACGAGGAAGCGGTGGCGATCGCGGTCGGCCTGCGCGTCGCGACGACCACGACGGTGTCGGGCGTGGAGGAGGCGGCGATCTCCGCGCTGGCCAAACTGCATCAGGTGCTGCCCACCCGCTTGCGCGCGCAGGTCGCCGCGATCGGGGCGCACACGACCCAGTTGCCGCAGGGCGACCTGCCGACCGTCGACGGCGAGGTGCTGGTCACGCTGGCCGCCGGGTGCCGAGATGTCGAAGGGATCCGGTTCCGCTACCGCACCCACGATGGCACCGAGTCGGAGCGCAGCGTCGAGCCGCTGCAGATCGTGCACACCGGCCGGCGCTGGTATCTCGTCGCCCGCGACCGCGATCGGCAGGCCTGGCGCACCTTCCGCGTCGACCGCATCGCAACCCCCGTGCTCACCGGCTCGCGCTACCACTTTGACGAGACGCCCGATCCGGTCGCACTCGTTGCCGAAGGCACCGGAGTGGCACCCTGGGACATCGTCGCCCGGATCCGCGTCCGCGCGGACGCGGCCACGGTGACCAGGATGATTCCACCGAGCCAAGGGGTGGTCGAGCCGATCGACCTTACCACCTGTGAAGTCCGCATCGCCGCCAACGAGCTAGGCCCGTTGGTTGCCCAGGTCGCCCGCATCTACTGGCCTTTCGAGATCCTGGACCCACCCGAGCTACGCGCCGCCGTCCACGACCACGGCCGGCGCCTGCTCGATTCCTAGCTCTCCGCGAGCGCCTTCCGGATCCGCTTCTCGGAGACCGGGTACGGCGTACCGAGGGTCTGGGCGAAGAGACTGATGCGGAGCTCTTCGAGCATCCAGCGGACTTCGAGGAGCTCGGGGCTCGGGTACTTGCCGGTGGGGACGGCTCGCAGATGCTTGTGGTACTCGTCGGTGAGGTTCTGCACGATCGCCATGCCGGAGCGGTCGCGCATCGCGTTGGCGCCGATCTTGTCCAGGCGTTGCTCCATGCCGCGCAGGTAGCGGACCAGATCCGGAAGGCGCTTGGCTCCGGTCTCGGTGATGAAGCCAGGGTGGACGAGCGCTTCGAGTTGGCCGCGGACGTCGGACAGCGCCGCGAGAAGCGCTGGGCTCGATGCGCGGGAGATCTGCTTGTCCACAGTCCGCGCATGCGCCAGTACCTGCTCGACCTGGCGCAGGATCGTCAGGACCGTGTCCGCGAGCTCCGACCGTACGGCGTCGCGCAGTACGGAGAAGGCGGTCAGATTCCACGCCGGGCCATGCGCGTCGGCCATCAACTGGTCGACAGCCGCCGCGATCGCGTCGTCGAGCAGTTCACCGACGTTGCGGTGCGGTCCTGCCATCAGCGTCATCTTCTGCTGGTTGGTCAGATTCCGCTGTACGACGTCGATCACGGACGGCATCGTCAGCAGCAGGAGCCGGCGAGTGCCGTTCCACATCGCAGCGGCTTGGTCGCGTTCGGTCTCCTGCAGCCGGATCGCGACGCTCTTGCCTTCGTCGACCAAGGCGGGGTAGCCGGCCACCGTGAGGCCGTTGCGGTGTTCGGAGAAGCTGCGCGGCAGGTCGCCGAAGGTCCAGTCGGTCAGCCCGGACTTCTCCAGTCCGCTGACCGCCTTCGAGGCGACCTTGGAGATGGCCGCGGTGGTCTTCGGCTTCAGGCGTTCCTTGAGCATGGCGAGATCCTTCCTCTCGGCCACGGTCTTGCCCTTGTCGTCCACCACCCGGAACGTCATCCGCAGGTGCTCGGGCACCCGGGACCAGTCCCAGTCGGCGGTCTCGATCACCACACCGCGCAGTTCCCGCAGCTCGCGGGCGAGCGCGTCAGTGAGCGGGCCGGAGGACGGGTCGAGGTGGGGGAGGACCTGCCGGGCGTGGTCCGGTGCCGGCACGATGTTCCGCCTGATTGCCTTCGGTAAGGACTTGATCAGGGTGGTGACGAGCTCCTCGCGGAATCCGGGCACGCTCCACTCGAACCCGTCCGCGGTGACCTGGTTCAGCACCAGCAGCGGGATGTGCACGGTCACGCCGTCCGCGTCGGTACCGGGCTCGAAGGCGTAGGTAAGGTCGAAGGTCATCCCGTTCTGCGTCCAGTGCAGCGGGAACTCCTCCGCCTTCACCTCGGCGCCCTCGCGGACCACCAGCGACCGCTCGAAGTCGAGCAGGTCGGGGTCGCGCTGGCGGGCCTTCTTCCACCAGGTGTCGAAGTGCGTGCCGGTGACGACCTCGGTGCCGATGCGCTCGTCGTAGAAGGCGAACAGCGTCTCGTCGTCGACGAGCAGGTCCCGGCGCCGGGTCCGCTCCTCGAGCTCCTCGACTTCCTCGATCAGCTTGCGGTTCTCGTGGAAGAACTTGTGGTGGGTGTCCCAGTCGCCCTCGACGAGTGCGTGCCGGATGAACAGCTCGCGCGACACCTCCGGGTCGACCTTGCCGTAGTTGACCTTGCGCCGGGCCACGATCGGTACGCCGTACAGCGTGACCTTCTCGTAGGCCATGACAGCGCCGGCCTTGCGTTCCCAGTGCGGCTCGGAGTACGTGCGTTTGATCAGGTGCTGGGCGAGGTCCTCAGCCCACTCCGGCTCGATCTTCGCGTTCACCCGCGCCCACAGCCGGGACGTCTCGACCAGCTCGGCGGCCATTACGAACTGCGGCGGCTTCTTGAACAGACCGGAACCGGGGAAGATCGCGAACTTGGTGCCGCGGGCACCGATGTACTGGTGCTGGTTGGCCGGATCCTTCATGCCGAGGTGACTCAGCAGTCCGGACATCAGCGAGACGTGCACACTCTGCGGGTCGGCGGGCGCACCGCTGTTGAGCGTGACGCCGATCTGCGCGGCGACCTGACGGAGCTGGGCGAAGATGTCCTGCCACTCCCGGACGCGGAGGTAGTTGAGGTACTCGCTGCGGCACATCCGGCGGAACTGGTTGCCGGAGAGCTCCTTCTGCTGCTTCTTCAGGTAGTTCCAGAGGTTCAGGAACCCGAGGAAGTCGCTGTTCGGGTCGCGGAACCGGGCGTGTGCCTGCTGGGCCTGAGCCTCGGCCTCGGTCGGGCGTTCGCGCGGGTCCTGGATGGACAGCGCGGCGGCGATCACCATCACCTCGCGGACGCAGCCGTTCTTGTCGGCTTCGACGATCATCCGGGCGAGCCGTGGGTCGAGCGGGATCTGGGCGAGCTGACGGCCGATCGGCGTGAGTCGGCGGTGCCGCTCGGACGCCTTCGCGGCCTCGATCGCGCCGAGCTCGGTGAGCAGTTGCAGGCCGTCGGTGATGCTGCGCTTGTCCGGCTCGTCGATGAACGGGAAGGCCGCGATGTCGCCGAGGCCGATCGAGGTCATTTGCAGGATGACGGACGCGAGGTTGGTGCGCAGGATCTCCGGATCGGTGAACTCAGGCCGGTTCTCGAAGTCCTCCTCGGAGTACAACCGGATGCAGATACCGTCGCTGGTCCGGCCGCTCCGGCCCTTGCGCTGGTTGGCGCTGGCCTGCGAGACGGGCTCGATCGGCAGGTGCTGGACCTTGGTGCGGTGGCTGTAGCGCGAGATCCGCGCCGTACCCGGGTCGATCACGTACTTGATACCGGGCACGGTCAGCGAGGTCTCGGCCACGTTGGTGGCCAGGACGATCCTGCGGTTCGAGTGCGATTGGAAGACGCGGTGCTGCTCGGCGTTCGAGAGCCGCGCGTACAGCGGCAGGACCTCGACCGCGCCCGGCCGGCCGCGTTGCTGGGCGAACTTGTCGTTCAGCGCGTCCGCGGTGTCGCGGATCTCCCGCTCACCGCTGAGGAACACCAGTACGTCGCCATCGGCCTCGTATTCGAGTTCGTCGACGGCATCCAGGATCGCCTGGGTCTGGTCGCGGTCGATCGTGCTCGGGTCGTCCGGGTCGTTGATCGGGCGGTAGCGCACCTCGACCGGATAGGTCCGGCCGGAGACCTCGACGATCGGCGCCGGCGTGCCCTGGCTGTCCGCGAAGTGCTCGGCGAACCGCTCGGGGTCGATGGTCGCCGAGGTGATGATCACCTTGAGGTCGGGGCGGCGGGGGAGGAGCCGCTTGAGGTAACCGAGGATGAAGTCGATGTTCAGGCTGCGCTCGTGCGCCTCGTCGATGATGAGCGTGTCGTAGCGGGTCAGGTCGCGATCGCGCTGCAGCTCGTTGAGCAGGATGCCGTCGGTCATCAGCTTGACCAGCGAACGGTCGCTGACCTTGTCGGTGAACCGGACCGCGAAGCCGATCGTCTCGCCCAGCTCGGTGCCGAGCTCCTCCGCGATCCGCTCCGCCACCGTCCGCGCCGCGAGCCGCCGCGGCTGCGTGTGCCCGATCATGCCCTGCACACCGCGCCCGAGCTCGAGACAGATCTTCGGAATCTGCGTCGTCTTCCCGGACCCGGTCTCACCCGCGACCACCACGACCTGGTGATCCCGGATCGCCGCCGCGATCTCGTCCTTCAGCTGACTGACCGGCAACTCCGGCGGATACGTGATCTCCGGCACGGACATCCGCCGTACCTCGACCCGCCGCTCAGCCTGCTCGACCGCTGCTTGAACCCCGCGCAGCGCTTGCTCGCGCTTCAGCGCGTCCTTGGTCGTCCGAACCCGCTCGAGCCGCCGCCCGAGCTGGTCCCGGTCGTAGGTGGTCAGCCCATCAAGCCGGGCAACCACGTCAGCCAGCGACGGCCCATCCTCAGCGATCGGGTGATCGGCGGCCTCGGCCGGACGGGCACCGCCCGGCTTCGGTCCACGCCGGCGACGAGGCCGACGACGTACGGCGGGGTCCTGGACGGGACCGGTGGCTGGGGAAGGACTCGACGACTCGGTCCGGGCATCAGGCATAACCCGTCCAGTTTAGGCGGCCGGGCACAGCCACTCACCCGGATTACCAAAGGCGCCCTGCCAGGGCCTTGAACGCCGCGAGCTGGTCGGCGATCGGGGTCTCGACGATGTTCAGATCCCAGTCGACGCGGGTGATGCCGGACTCGGCCGCCAACTGGAGATCGTCGAGGATCGCCGCCGGGGTGAAAGTCAGTGGGCCGTTGAGCATCGGGTGCGGTTTCAGCGGCCCGGCACGGAGGATGATCGGGCCGGAGCCGCCGGCGTCGTGGTACCAGCCGATGGCCGCGCGGGTGGACTCCCAGTCGCGGTGGGCCAGTGTGAGTCCGTCGGCGATCCGGGCGGCCCGTTCGATCGCGGGCCGCGCGACACCACCGCCGTACAGCGTCAGCGGTGCCAGTGGTTTGGGCCCGATCTTCGCCGGCGGGACGGTGAAGTGCTGACCGGCGAACTCGACCGGATCAGGTCCCCAGCACGCCCGCAGTACCGCGACCGCCTCCTCGTACGCCGCCACCCGCCCGTGAGCGGGGACGCCGGTCGCGATGAACTCCTCCGGCAGCCAGCCGAGCCCGATGCCGAGATCCATCCGGCCGCCCGAGAAGTGGTCGATCGTCGCGACCCGCCGCGCCAGCACCACCGGCTGCTGGAACAACGGCATCAGCACCGCCGTGTGCAACCGCACCCGCTCGGTCCGCGCCGCGACGTACGTCAACGTCTCCAACGCGTCGTACGCCGGATACTCCGGCAAGCCGGCGTGGTTCACCCAATCCGGCGCCGCCGGCAACAGCAACCGCTCGAACACCGACACCGCGGCGAAGCCCAGTTGTTCCACCGCCACCGCGATGTCCGCGATCACCCCCGGACTCGCCTCCGGCCCGATGATCGGCAGTCCGACTCCCACCTCGGGGTAGCTCATGCGTACATCCCTCCAACCCGGAGACGCACCACTGCGCCCCCTCCACCCATCAGTCGACGCCAATCCCCTCACTTTGCGCCGGTGTACCGAGCCAGGCCGTACCCGCAAGCAGGCTGGACCCACAGGGGTCGGGGGTTGCGTTTCCACCCCGCCCCGGGAGCCAGCGCCCGGCTGGCGATCGGGGCGGTCAGTCGGGGAGGGAGGTTGCCTTGACTGCGAGGACAGGGACGGGGGACTCGAGGAGGACTCTTTGGGCGGTGCTGCCGAGGATGAGTTTGCCGACGGGGCTGCGGCGGCGGAGGCCGAGGACGATCAGGCCGACGTCCTCGGCGGCGGCCGCCTTGAGGAGTTCGCCGGCTACGTCGCCGCTGGTGACGGCCTGCTGGATCGCCACCTCGACTCCCAGCTCGCGCAGTCTGGCCTCGGCGGCGGCCAGCTCGTCGGCGTTGGCGTAGCGGGTGTCGACGTACGAGTCACCGCGACTGGTGTTGAGCAGCAGGACGGACGCCCCCCGCAGTTCCGCCTCAGCGGCCGCGGCCGTCAACGCCGCCTCGCCCTCGGGAGTTGGCACGTAACCGACCAGGATCTTCACGCCCTCACTCTCCCATCAGTCTCCAAGCCACTCACCCCTCCACGCCGGTCCTGTACCACTCACCAAACAACCGAGAGCCGCGCAGCTCACGCTCGGCCACCGCTCGGCCCCGGTCAGGCATGTGCGTTGATGAGTGGCACACGTCCGGCCGGGCAAGTGAGGGCGCTCGCCTCAGCCGCTTGGCCCCCGCTGAGCGGCTAGGGTCAAGCGCATGGTGGAACTGCAGGTGGTCCTGCCGGACGAGTCGGCGGCCATGGCTCCCGAACGGTTGGTCGAGCTCGCCGTAGCCGCGGAGGAACTCGGCTACGGCACAGCCTGGTTGCCGGATCATCTGCTGCCGCCGGGCGAGTTCGGCTCGACGTACGGCGGCGTCTACGAGCCGCTCGTCACCATCGGGTACCTAGCCGCGCGCACGACCCGGATCCGCTTCGGCACGTCGGTGCTGGTGTTGCCGATGCGCAGCCCGTACGTCGTCGCCAAGCAGGCCGCGACGCTTCACCGGCTATCCGGGGAGCGTCTCGTCCTCGGCATCGGTGCCGGCTGGGACGCGACCGAGTTCGCGAGCGTCGGCGCCACATTCGAGGACCGAGGCCGCCGTACGGACGAGTCCCTCGCGATCATCCGCGACCTGTTCGCAGGCAAGGACCGCGGCGGCGTCTTCGAGCCGAAGCTCCGCGCTCGCCTTCCGATCATGATTGGCGGTACGACGAAGGCCGCCCTCCGCCGAGCCGCCCGCTACGGCGACGAATGGCAAGGCCTCGGCCTGGACGCCCCCGCCTTCGCCGCAGCCGTAACCAACCTTCGCTCCCTCCGCGAGGAGTCCGCGACGCCGAGCAAGGAGTCCGCAACGCCGAGCAAGGAGTCCACAACGCCGAGCAAGGAGTCCGCGACGCTGGACGAGGAGTTCGCAGCGCACGGCGGGGTGGAGCCGGCCTGGGCGGACGCAGCGCGGCCGGTGCGGGTTGGTACTCGCCTGGACTGGTCCGCCGGTGATCCGGGCCCGATCGTCGAGCTGGCCTACGAGCTCACCGAAGCCGGAGCGGAAACCATGGCCGTCTCCTTCGGCGACGAACACGACACCCTGGCCCGCATGACCCGCTTCCGCACCCTGTTCACGGCGGGCTGAGCCTGTTCCGGGCCGGCCTCCCACGCGGGCGATCACAGTCGATGGTCGGCGAGGTCTTGAGCATGAGGCGGAAGAGTTCTGTCCTGGAGTGAGGACTGGCGTCTTCGGAGGGGGAGAACCATGAAGCACCTTGCCATCCTGGGGAGTGCGGTAGCGACTGTCGCGTTGTTGGTCGGCATAGCTGTCCCGGCGCGGGCCGACTTCGGCTCCGGGACATTGGGAAACTGGCCGGCGATGTCTCACGGCAGTGTGGGCAACTGGTCGACCGCGGATGTCGGCCTGATCGGCGATTCGATCACCGCGCGGTGCTACCGATCATTCGCGACACTGGTAGCGGGACGAGGCCGGACGCTCGCGATCAATTACTGGTCCGGGCGTCCCACCGCTCCGACCGTCGACTGGCTGTTGGCCCAGCCGAGGACCCCGAGAGTCCTGCTGGTGCAGTCAGGCTCGAATGACATCTTCGATCCCCGTCCGGTCAGCGCGCAGGTCGTTCGGCTGAAGGCCGGCCTGCCGAGCGGCACCAGACTGCTGTGGTCGGATGTCCAGGTCGCCCGGACCCGCTACGCCCCCGCCGTGCAACTGGCGGATCAGCGCAACTCGATGTGGGTCAACAATCAGCTGCGAGAGAATCTCTCGAAGTCCCAGCTCATCCCGTGGTCCTGGTGGTTCGCCTCGAATCCGAGCCGCATCCCGTACTACCTCCAGGACGGAGTACACCCCTGGTCAGCGGCAGGGACCGGCCACGGCAACGGGTGTACGTTCTGGGCCTCGGCGATGATGTCCGCTGCGGCGAGTGCGATCGGGTGACACGTCACGGCGGGCTGAGTTTGGTGCGGAGGACTTTGCCGGTGGCGTTGCGGGGGAAGTCTTCGAGGATGACGATCTGGCGGGGGGTTTTGAAGCGGGCCAGGTTGGCGCGGACGTGGGCGATGAGGTCGTCCTCGGTGGTCGGCTCGTGGAGTACGACGTACGCGACCAGGCGCTGACCGAACTCGTCGTCGGGGACCCCGGTGACGACCGCCTCGGCGACCGCGGGGTGCGCGGCCAGGCATTGCTCGACCTCGACGGGGTACACGTTCTCGCCGCCGGAGACGATCATGTCGTCCTCCCGGCCGTCGACGAACAGCCGCCCGGCCTGGTCCAGGTGGCCTAGGTCACCGGTGCTCATCCGCCCGTCGACCACCGTCTTGCTCGAGCCGTCGGAGTACCCGCCGAACACCAGTCCGCCGCCCGCGAAGATCCGCCCGGTCTCGCCGGTCGGCACCGGCCGGTCCTGGTCGTCGAGGATCCGGATCGAGCTGCCGAGACACGGCCGCCCGACGGTCCCGGGCGCCGCGATCAGGTCGGCCGAGGTCGCGATGGTGGCGATCCCAACCTCGCTCGATCCGTACGCGTCGCACAACACCGGTCCGAACCGTTCGATGAACCGCTCCGCCAGCGGCGCGCCCAGCGCGGACGCCCCGGAGATCACAACCCGCAGCGCCCGCAGGTCGTACGTCGCGATCTCCGTCGGCCCGAGGTCGAGCATCCGCCGCAGCATCACCGGTACGGCGAGGATGGTGCCGGCTCGGGTCCGGTCGGCATCCGCGAGTACGGCAGCCGGGTCGAACCGCGGCCGCAGCACGAGCGGCGAGCCGAGGAACAGCGCGAGCATGGACGTGAGCAGGCCGAGTCCGTGGAACAGCGGCGGACAGATGACGACCGGCTCACCCGACCGGAGACCGAACCGATTGAGCGCGCTCCAGGTCAGCCCAGCGAGCCCCAGTGCGGTCGGCACCCGCGGCGCGGCCTTCGGCGTACCCGTGGTGCCCGACGTCAGGATCGTGATGTGGCCCGGGGAGTCCGGCGACGGTACGGCGGCGGCCGTCGACGCAGCCAGGTCGTCGAGATCCGAGCGGACCGCCGGGACGCCGGCCGGCGGTGTGAACTCGGCGTCGTGGATGAGCAGGTCCGGCCGGTGTCGCTCGAGGACCGCCTGCAGTTGCGGGGGAGCGAACTCGGTGTTCACGAAGAGCACGTCCGCGCCGATCCGAGACGCGGCCAGCGTCGCCTCGAGGAACCCGCGGTGGTTCCGGCACAGCACCGCGACCTTGCCGCCGGCAACGATTCCGTGCCGGTCGTGCAGCCCGGCTGCGATCCGCTCACAGCGCCGGTCGAGCTCGGCGTAGGTGATCTCGCCGGCCTCGTCGATGACCGCGGCGCGCTCGGGATAGCGGATCGCCGCAATGGCGCCGAGCGCGGCCATCGACTGACCCCAGGTGCGCAACGCTCGCTCGATGCCGATCAGCTGCGACGGCCGGGCCGAGCGCCACAGGCCGGACTTGATCAGCGCGACCGACAGCCCGCCGACCTCGGCCGCGCCCTGGATCAGCCACTCCGGCGGCCGCATCGGCGCGATCGGGCGGGGCGTCCTCATAGCTTACCCCGCTTCGTCCCGCCTCCGGTCCGACGGAAGTACTGCTCGAGCAACCGGTCGGTCGGGACGCGCAACAGGTTGCCCAGGGCATCGGCCGGGCGGACCATCGGTGGAGTGATGTTGTGCGGCCGCTCCGCGACCGCCGTACAGACCTGATCGGCAGCCTGCTCCGGGGTGAGCCCGGGCATCTTGTTCAGTACAGGCGTCGGCTCGCTCATCCGGGTGTGCACGAGGCCCATGTAGACCGTCGACGTGGTCACGCCGTCGCCGCGGATCTCCTGCGCAATGCACCGCAGCCAGACGTCGAACGCACTCTTCGACGCCAGGTACGCCGACCACCGCGCCATCGGTGGGGTCCGCACGCCTGCGGTCGACACGTTGACGATGTGCCCGGAGCCGCGCTCGCGCATCGACGGGAGCAACTCGAGCACCAGCTTGGCCGGGCCGAGGTAGTTGACCGCGTTCGTCCGCTCGATGTCGTGGAAGCGCTGGTACGAGTCCGCGACCGACCGGCGGATCGACTTGCCCGCGTTGCTGACCAGTACGTCGACGTGGCCGTGCTCGGCCAGCACCGTGCGAGCCAGCTCCTCGACCGCCGCCGGATCGGCCAGGTTCGCCGGGTAGACGAACGCCGCACCGCCGTCAGCCCGGATCTCGTCCGCTACAACCTCCAACTGATCCGTCGTCCGCGCCACGAGCAGCACGGTCGCCCCGGCCCGGGCAAGCCGCCGCGCGGTCGCCTCGCCGATGCCGTACGACGCACCGGTCACCAGGACCACCTGGTCGCGAACGGCCGCGGCCAGCCGATCGTCGGCGATCCGTGCCCGCCCATTGGTCAACGCGACAAGCAACGACCACCCGATCGGACGCTTCCCAGTCACCATGCGGCTGACATTACCCGCTGGTAGCCGCGGATGGCAGGCGCTGCAGCCATTCGCGGACCAGGGCGCCGAACAACGCGGGCTGCTCGAGTTGCAGGTTGTGCCCGGCGACGTCGAGTACGGCGAAGGTGGCGCGGGGGTAGTGCGGGAGCAGTGCGAACTGATCGGCGTACCCGGTCACGGAGTCTTGCCTGCCGCAGACGATCAGTGTCGGTCCGGTGTAGACAGGTCTGCTCTCTGGCTCGATCGACAGCGCCCAGTTCCGCTGGATTCGGTCGAGCGCCTCGGTGTCCGCGACGGCGAGGCCGGTTGCCACGTCGGAGCGGTACGCCGCCAGCGCGGCCGCCGTCTGGACCACGGCGAGGTCGGTGAAGTCCTCGCCCTCGGTCAGCGACTCGAGGACGCCCGGCTCGGTGCGCAGGACAACGTGTTCGGGCACGGTCCGCTCGCTGTGGACCAGCTTGCCGACCGGGCAGATCAGGCCGAGGCCGAGAATCTGCTCCGGTCGCTCCGCGATCAACCCGCGGGACAGGTAGCCGCCGTACGACTCGCCGATCAGGATGAACGGTTCAGTGCCGATCTGCTCGTCGATGAACGCCCGGACGGCGGCCTGGATGCCGTCGGAGTTGTCGATGTCGCCGGCCGGGCTCTGGCCCATGCCGGGCAGGTCGGGGTAGAGGCGCCGGTAGCCGGGCAGTTCGGCGAAGATCGGCTCCAGGCATCCGGTCATCAAGCGGTGGTCAGGGGTCCAGCCGTGCAGCGCCAAGACTGGAACGCCGTCGCCGTAGGACACGTGGTGCAGTGTCATCGTGGTTACCTTTCGCCGAGCTCGATGCGAGCGGACAAGTTGTAGCAACCGACGCCGACAGTCTTAGAGTCGCCTCATGTCGAGTCGTACACCTCAAGGTCCCGCACCCGAAGCTTCCATCCTTAACGCCCGGCTGCAACGCGCACGCGAAGCGGCCGCCGGCACCGGTCTGCTGATCGCTCCGGGTTCCGATCTGCGCTACCTGATCGGTCAGGCCGGCGGCTCGTTCGAGCGGCTGACCGCGCTGGTGATCCCGGCCGACGGCCCGGTCGCGCTCATCGTTCCGAAGCTGGAGGCGCCTGGATTCGCCGGGTCGCCGCTGGACGAGCTGGGCGTCGAGGTCGTCACCTGGGTGGACGGCGACGATCCGTACGGCGTTGCCGCGGACCGGTTGCGGGGCGTGGATCGAGTCGCGGTCAGCGACTTCACTCCGGCCTTGCACGTCCTCGCGGTCCGGGATGCGATGCCCAAGGCCGAGCAAGTGCTGGCTGGGCCGATCGTGCGTGAGCTGCGGATGCGCAAGGACGCGGCCGAGATCGAAGCGCTGCGGAAGGGCGGAGCGGCGATCGACCGGGTGCATGCGCGGGTCGGCGAGTGGCTGCGGGCCGGCCGGACCGAGGCGGAGGTCGGCGCCGACATCGCGGCCGCGATCGTCGAGGAGGGCCACATCCTGGCCGACTTCGTCATCGTCGGCAGCGGACAGAACGGCGCGAGCCCGCACCACGCGGTGTCCGACCGGGTGATCGAAGCAGGCGACGTGGTGGTCGTCGACATCGGCGGACCCGTTGCCGAGGGCTACAACTCGGACTCGACCCGAACGTACGCCGTCGGCGAACCCCGGGATGCGGACGTCGCCGCGACGTACGCCGTACTGCAGCAGGCGCAGCAGGCGGCGGTGGACGCAGTGCGGCCCGGCGTGTCGGCGGAGTCGGTCGATGCTGCGGCGCGGGAGGTCATCGCGGCGGCCGGGTTCGGCGACCTGTTTATCCACAGGACCGGACATGGGATCGGGCTCGACGTGCACGAAGAGCCATACATTGTCAGTGGGAACGAGTTGCCGCTGGAGCCGGGGATGGCGTTCAGCATCGAGCCGGGCATCTACCAGCCGGGGCGCTGGGGTGCGCGGATCGAGGACATCGTGGTGGTCACCGCGGACGGCGTCGAGTCGATGAACAACCAGCCGCACGAGCTGGTCGTGCTCTGAGGCTCAGCCCGCGCGGAAGGTCTTGCGGTAGGTGAGGGGAGAGACCCCGAGCTCGGAACGGAGGTGATGGCGCAGGGAAGCAGCGGTACCGAGGCCGGCCGACTCGGCGACGCGATCCACGGTCAGGTCGGTCGTCTCCAGCAGGTGGCATGCGTGGCGCACGCGTTGCTGCAGCAGCCAGGTGCCCGGGGACTGCCCGGTCTCGGCCTTGAAGCGCCGGCTGAAGGTGCGCACGCTCATCTGCGCATGAGCGGCCATCGCCGGCAGGCTGAGCGCTCGGCCGAGCCGCTCGAGCGCCCACGCGCGGGTCGGCGCGGTGCCTTCGCTGCCTTCCTCCGGTACGACGCGCTCGATGAACTGCGACTGACCACCGTCCCGCCACGGCGGTACGACGCAATGCCGCGCGGCCCGGTTCGCCACCTCGCTGCCGAAGTCGCGGCGGATCAGATGGAGGCAGAGGTCCACGCCCGCCGCGAGCCCGGCCGACGTGAGGATGTCGCCGTCGTCGATGAACAGCCGGTCCTCATCGAGCTGCACCTGCGGGTAGACGCTGCGGAACAGCTCGGCCCGCTGCCAGTGCGTGGTCGCGGGCCGATCGTCGAGGAGCCCGGCCGCGCCGAGGACGAACGCGCCGGTGCAGATCGACGCGATCCGGGTGCCCGGCCGGATGGTCGCGAGCGCGTCGGCCAGGTCGTCGGGCAGCGTGCCCTCGTAGCGTGGCTGCGCGATGTACGTGCCCGGGATGATCACGGTGTCCGCGTCGGCCAGTGCCTCGGGGCCGTAGTCCGGGATCAGGCTGAAGCCGGCGCTCGCCCGGATCGGCGCGATCTCGAGTCCACAGATGCGGACGTCGTACAGCGGGGTGCCGTCCGCCTGCGTGGCCGCCCCGAAGACCGTCGGCGGGATCGTCAGATCGAACCCGACGACCGGCGCGAGGGCCAGGACGGCGATCCGGTGCGGGCCGACCGCGGAGAGGTGCCGCTTGCCGCGAGCAGGAGTCATGGCCATATCTTGACACATGCTGGCATTCTGGCCACTAGTTCGATGGTGGTCGAACCGGCAGACTTGGCCGGGTGACGCAGATTCTGGAGACGAAGAAGGCTTCCCGGGTCCATCTGGCCTGGGCAGTCGCGGCCGTGGGGTTCGTGACGCTGATCGGTGCGGCCGGCTTCCGGTCGGTGCCCGGGGTGCTGCTGGATCCGCTGCACGACGAGTTCGGGTGGTCGCATGCGACGATCTCGTCGGCGGTGTCGATCAACCTGCTGCTCTACGGCCTGATCTCACCATTCGCGGCCGCGCTGATGGACCGGCTGGGCCTGCGTCAGGTGGTCAGTGGGGCGCTCGTACTGATCGCGCTTGGCAGCGGGCTGACCGTCTTCATGACCGCGTCCTGGCAGCTGCTGCTCTGCTGGGGTCTCCTGGTCGGCATCGGCACCGGGTCGATGTCCATGGTGTTCGTCGCAACGATCTCCGGTCGTTGGTTCGTCCACCGTCGCGGTCTGGTCACCGGAGTCCTGACGGCCGCCGGTGCGACCGGGCAGCTGATCTTCTTGCCGCTCATCGCGAGTCTGGCCGGCCACTACGGCTGGCGTGTGCCGGCGCTGGTTGCGGCCGGCTCCGCGCTGGCCGTCGTACCGCTGGTGCTGTTCTTCCTGCGGGACTACCCGAGCGATGTCGGACTGCGCGCGTACGGCGCTCCCGAGGGCAGCACGGCCGGACAGCGGGTCGAGTCGACCGGCAGTAGTGCGGTACGGGCGCTCAAGGCGTTGCAGACGGCCATGCGCCGGCCTGCGTTCTGGTTGCTTGCCGGTGGCTTCGCGATCTGTGGTGCGTCGACCAACGGACTGATCGGCACGCACTTCGTGACGGCTGCGCACGACCATGGCATGCCGGCCACGACCGCGGCGTCGTTGCTGGCGCTGGTGGGTGTGTTCGATGTCGGCGGGACGATCGCGTCCGGCTGGCTGACCGACCGGTGGGATCCGCGGTACCTGCTCATCGCCTACTACTCGCTGCGTGGGCTTTCGCTGCTGGTGCTGCCCTCGCTGCTCGGTCCGACGGCTCAGCCGAGTGTCTGGGTGTTCATCATCTTCTACGGGCTCGACTGGGTGGCGACCGTTCCGCCGACCGTGGCGCTGTGCCGGGAGTGGTTCGGAGTGGACGGGCCGATCGTGTTCGGCTGGGTGTTCGCATCGCACCAGATCGGTGCCGCGCTGGCCGCGACGGGTGCCGGCTGGATCCGGGACGCCCAGGGCAGCTACAACCTGGCCTGGTATCTGGCCGGCGGATTGTGCGCGGGCGCGGCGCTGATGTCCGCGAGTATCGGGCGCCGCCTCGTGACCGCCTGAGACCGTCTTTCGGCTAGCCTCGATCTAGGTTGAGGTTGGAGGGATGGACGATGGACATCGAGCCGGGTGAGCTGACAGTCGGGCAGTTGTCGCAGCGCAGTGGCGTGGCGATCTCGGCTCTGCACTTCTACGAGCGCCAGAACCTGATCGTGAGCCGTCGTACGTCGGGCAACCAGCGCAGGTACCGGCGGGACACCCTCCGCCGGGTCGCACTGATCCGGATCGCGCAGCGGGTCGGGATCCCGCTCGCAGAGGTGGCCGCGATCCTGGCCTTGCTGCCGGACAACCGGACGCCGACGCGCGCGGACTGGGAGCGCATCTCCGAGTGCTGGCAGGCCGAGCTCGATCGCCGGATCCTGCACCTGGAGCAGTTGCGCGACGACTTCAAGGACTGCGTCGGCTGCGGTTGCCTCTCCCTCGACCGCTGCGCCCTCGCCAATCCGTACGACGCCTTGGCCGCGAAGGGCCCGGGTCCGCAGCGACTGGTGACCGCCGAGGGCGAACCGTGCCATCCCGGGAAGTGCGCCTGATCCGGGTTTTCCACAGCCCGGCGGCTGGGCTCAGCGGACTGTAGGTGCGGGCGTCTAGTGTTTCGGCATGGCTGAGACCAACGCGACGCTGACTCTGACCGACGAGCGCGCCAAGATCGCCGGCGGTGTGATCCAGGCGATCGCGGGGGAGAGCGCGCGGCTGCGGGCAGACCAGGAGACCGCGGTCGCGGCCCTCTGTGAGCCGGCCGCGCGAGTGCTCGTGGTGCAGGCGACCGGTTGGGGCAAGTCGGCGGTGTACTGGGCGGCGACCGCGATCAGACGGGCCGAGGGCGCCGGTCCGACCCTGGTCGTATCGCCGTTGCTGTCGTTGATGCGCGATCAGGTCGCGGCCGCGAGCCGGGCCGGTCTGCGCGCCGCCACGTTGAACTCGAACAACATCGACGAGTGGTCGAGTATCGAGAACGATCTGCGCTCCGGGGCGATCGACGTCCTGCTGGTCTCACCGGAGCGGCTGGCCAACCCCGGCTTCGGGCGGCGCGTGCTCGACGGGCTGGCCGGACAGATTGGGCTGTTGGTGATCGATGAGGCACACGCGGTGTCCGACTGGGGGCACGACTTCCGGCCGGACTATCGGCGGGTCTCCGACGTGTTGCAGCAGCTGAACCCGAAGACTCCGGTCCTCGCGACCACCGCGACGGCGAACGCGCGGGTGACCGAGGACGTCGCGCATCAACTGGGCGAGTCGACGCTCGTACTGCGGGGTCCGTTGGCGCGATCGAGTCTGCAACTGGCGGTGGTCGATGCGTTGTCGCCGCTGGATCGGTTCGCGTGGGTGGTCGAATATCTGCCGAAGCTGCCGGGCTCGGGCATCGTCTACACCTTGACGGTTGCTGATGCGCAGCGGCTGGCCGCGGTGATTCAGGAGGTCCACGGTCGCGACGTACCGGTTGCGGCGTACACGGGTGGGTTGGAGGCGGGGGAGCGCGAGAGTCTCGAGGATGCGCTGCGCGCCAATCAGTTGAAGGCGCTCATCGCTACGTCGGCGTTGGGGATGGGGTACGACAAGCCCGATCTCGGGTTCGTCGTGCATGTCGGGTCTCCGCCGTCGCCGGTCTCGTACTACCAGCAGGTCGGTCGTGCGGGGCGCGGGATCGATCATGCGGTGGTGGCGTTGCTGCCGTCCGATGCGGATGCCGGTGTGTGGGACTACTTCGCGACGGCGACGATTCCGATCCCGGAGAACGTGCAGCGTCTGCTGCGCGGCTTGGACGGCTACGGGCCGGATCAGCCGGCGTCCGTTCCGGCGCTCGAGGCCGAGACGGGACTGCGCCGTACGCGCGTTGAGCTGATGCTGAAGCAGTTGGCGGTGGACGGGGTCGTCGACCGGGTCGAGCGGGGCTGGGTGCGGACCGGGGCGGAGTGGACGTTCGACGCCGCCCACTACGACGGGATCGTTGCCGTCCGGCGGCGCGAGGCGGATATCATGCGCGCCTACACGCGTGGTGCTCGTTGCCTTATGCAACTTCTACAGGAGTCGCTGGACGATCCGTCGGCCGAGGCGTGCGGGCGGTGTTCGGTGTGCCTAGGGGAGTTGCCCGATCCGCTGGGGGAGCGGCCGGAGGCGGAGACCGTGGCGACGATCACGCGGTTGCTCCGTGGCGAGGTGCACGTGCTGGAGCCGCGGAAGATGTGGCCGGGCGGTGCGTTCGGTGCGAAGGGTCGCATCCCCGCGGAGCTGGGCGCCGAGCCGGGCCGGAGTCTGATCTATGCAGACGCACCGGAGTGGCGTGAGGTCGTCCGTGCCACCTTCGGCGACGCCGAACCGCCCGCCGAAGCACTTGAAGCGCTGAAGGCCGGTGCCGTCGCGGCGCTGTCCCGCTGGCGCGGTTCGTGGTCAAGTCGCCCCGAGGTGGTCGTCGCCCTACCCGCTGCGGGCCACCGTCAGCTGACTGTCGCGATCGCTGAGCACGTTGCCGCCGTCGGTCGCCTGGACCAGGCAGAGCTGACGGTCGACCGCAGCGGCTTCACCGACGACCTGTCATCGGCCGAGGAGGCGAGGGTCTGGCGCGACGGCCTCCAGGTCGACGGCGCCACCGCCCAAGCTGTCACCGCCCGGACCGTCCTCCTGCTCGTCGACGCCACCTCATCCCAATGGCCCATCACCGTGGCCACCGCCAAACTCCGCGAGGCAGGCGCCGCCGCAGTCCTGCCTCTCCTCATCCACAAGCGCCCGTAGTCAGCCGGCTGCCAGTTCAGGGCTGGTCTCGGCGAACGACTTCAGGTCGGAGATCAGGCGCGTCCAACCGTCTTCGATCATGGCGCGGATGGCGCTGCCTGGTTCGAAGCCGGTGTGGATGACGGTCAGTTTGACCTGGTCGTCGACCGGTTCGAGCTCGAAGGTGGCCTTCGAGAGCGGCTCGCGGCTGGTCTTCTGATAAAGGTCGTCATCCATCTCGACCGCCTTCGCGAACTCCGGCGTGATGTGGTGCCAGGTGAAGGACAGCCGCGTGTACGGGTCGTGCTCGAGCACCACCTGTCCCGGGCCGGCCATCGCGACGTCCCCCAGGTGCCAGACCATCTCCGAGCCGACCTTCCAGTCGGTCTCGTGCTGGACGTGCCAGTACTGCTCGGTGAACTTGGGGTCGGTCAGCGCCTGCCACAGCCGCTCTGGCGTGGTCTTGATGTAGGTGGTGTAGACGAAGTCGTTGTCGCTCATGGTTTCGGCCTCCAAAGCCGTTTTGAGATCGGCGAACAGCTCGACCCGCCGACGGTCGTACCGGTTGATCCAGCGGTCCGCGATGGCGTTGATCGGCTCGGCGTTGACGTGGTGCAGCTTCTCCCGGCCGCGCCACACGGTGGTGACGAGGTTGGCGGCCTCCAGCACGGCGAGATGCTTGCTCACCGACTGCCGGGCCATGTCCAGGCCGGCGCAGAGCTCGCCCAGCGTCTGCCCGTTGCGCGCGTTCAGCATGTCGAGCAGCTGCCGGCGGCTCGGGTCGGCCAGGGCGCGGAACACCTCGTCGTCCATCACGCTCCGATCAGGTCATGCAGCCGTCTGGCTGCATAAGGACCATAGGCAGCCGAACGGCTGCATGTCAATCCGGAATGAGATTGACGGGGGCAGGAGGATGGCCCTGTGGAGATCACGAGCCTCGGTTATCGGACCGACCTGTTGCTGCTGGAGCTGAGCGGAAGCGTCTTCCGCGACGCCGGCGAGTACGTCGTCGTGCAGACGCCGGACAACCCGGGCTTCTGGTGGGGGAACTTCCTGCTCTACCGCACGCCGTTCGCGCCCGGGGACACGAAGACCCGCCTGGACACCTTCCACCGAGAGTTCCCGGCCGCGCAACATGTTGCCCTGGGCATCGACAGTGTGGACGGCGAGATCGGCGCCGAGGACGTGCTGACTGCGGCCGGCTTCACGATCGAGCGGAGCGTGGTGATGACGGCGAGCGAGGTCGTGGCACCAGGCCGGCCCAACGAGGAGTCGACGTACCGCTTGCTGGGCAATGACGACGACTGGGAGCAGTTGGTCCAGCTGAGCTTGGCGACCGCGGACATGCCGGTCGACGAGGGGTACGAACAGTTCACCCGGCGGAAGCTGGTGGCGAGTCGCGCTCTGGTCGAGGCTGGACACGGGAAGTGGTTCGGGGCGTTCGACGGGCATCGGTTGCAGAGCTCGCTCGGGCTGATGTTCGACGGGAAGGGGCTGGCACGGTTCCAGACCGTGCAGACCGCGCCGGAGGATCGCGGCCGCGGGCTGGCGAGCACGCTGGTCCACCGGGCGTCGACGTACGGGCTGACCGAGGGTGGGGCGCGGACGCTGGTGATGGTCGCCGACCCGGAGTACCTGGCGATTCGGATCTACCGCGCGCTCGGATTCACCGACTCGGAGACCCAGTTGCAGTTCTCGCTGCCGCCGGCGTGACAGGGTGAGGGCATGACTGACGTACGGCGTGGGGTTGTCCTGGTCACCGGTGGGAGTCGAGGGATCGGCGCCGCGTCGGCGATCGCGCTCGCGGCGGACGGATGGGACGTCGGCGTCAACTACCGGACCCGCGAGGACGAGGCCGCGCGCGTGGTGAAGGCGTGTGCGGGGCTCGGCCGGCGGGCGATCGCCGTACAGGCCGATGTGGTCGAGGCCGACCAGATCGAGCGGCTGTTCGACACCGTCACCGCCGAGCTCGGGCCGATCGGTGCCGTGATCAACAATGCCGGCATCGTGTCCCCACGCGGCCGGGTCGCCGAGTACGATGCCGAGCGGCTCGACCGCGTGTTCCGGATCAACTCCGTCAGCGCGTTCCTGGTCGCAGGCGCCGCAGTACGTCGGATGTCCACGACGTACGGCGGTTCCGGCGGAGTGATCGTCAACGTCTCGTCGCGGGCAGCCGTGCTCGGGTCAGCCGGCGAGTACGTCGACTACGCCGCGAGCAAGGCCGCGGTCGACGCGCTCACCACCGGACTGGCCAACGAGGTCGCCAAGGAGGGCGTCCGCGTGCTCGGCGTCCGCCCCGGCCTGATCGAGACCGACATCCACGAACCGGGCCGGCTCGAGCGCATCGGTACGACGCCACCACTGGCCCGTCCCGGGAAGCCGGAAGAAGTCGCCGAGGTGATCGCGTTCCTGGCCTCCGACCGCTCGTCCTACATGACGGGCACCACCATCGACGTCTCCGGCGGTCGCTAGTTCCGAGGGAGAGACGAGATGGGACTGCGCCCGGTTGATCTGGCGCGGCGAGCCGGCGTCTCGACGCAGCTCGTCCGGAACTACGAGGCGGCCGGAATCCTGCCGCCGGCACCGCGATCCGATACCGGGTACCGGCAGTACGGTCCGGAACATCTGTCCGCGTTGCTGACCTATCGGGCACTGGCGCCGGGGTTCGGGGCGGAGACCGCCACAGAGATCATGCGCGCCGTGCTCACGGGCGATGAGGCGCTGGCCTACCGGCTCGTCGACGCAGCCCATGCCGCGCTGCACGAGCAACGGCTGGCCACCGATGCCGCGAGTGAGGCGCTCGGTGCAATGGCTGCGGAGTATGTCGAGGAGTCACCGGTGACCGGGCCGTCGCTGCTGGTGGGGGAGCTCGCGCATCGGCTGGGCGTCCGCACCTCGGCTCTGCGGGTCTGGGAGGCCGCGGGCTTGTTGGCGCCTACGCGGGAGCCGGGGACGAAGTACCGGCGGTACGGTCCGGAGCAGGTGCGGGACGCGCGGGTCATCCACATGCTGCGCCAAGGCCGGTACTACTTCGAGCAGATCAAGCCGGTGATCGACGGACTGCGGCGTACCGGGAGCACCGAGGCGTTGCGGGACGCGATCGCGGAACGACGGGCCGCCCACGACCGCCAGACTAAAGCGATGCTGCACGGTGCGGCGCTGCTGCACGAGCTGATCACCGAGGAGCAGGGATCGCAAGATGGGTCGGCGCGGAGCGGCCGCGGACGGTGACCCGGTCGGTCGGCTGCCAGTGATCGGCCTCCGCAGGCGCCGATTCGTCGACCGCGGTCATCGATGCGATCAGCCGGCCCGGCGTCGACTTGGCCAGCTCGCTCAGGCGAGCCGCCTCGTTCACCGGGTCGCCGATCACCGTGTACTCGTGCCGTCGTACGTCGCCGACCGTGCCGGCCACCACGATCCCGGCGGTCACGCCGATCCCGGCCGTTGCCTCCGGCAACTCCTCGGTCAGCCGCCGGGCCAGCTCGCGACCCGCGCTCAGCGCGCTCCCGGCCGCGTCGGGCAGTTCGGCCGGCGCGCCGAAGATCGCCAGCGCGGCATCGCCGGCGAACTTGTTCACGAACCCGCCCTGCCGATCCACCTCGTCGACCACGATCTCGAAGAAGCGGTTCAGCAGGTGGACCACCTCGGTCGGCGGCCGGTCCGCCGCGAGCTCGGTCGATCCGACCAGGTCGACGAAGAGCACCGCGACGAACCGCTCCTCGCCACCGAGCTGGTCACTAGTGAGCGCCTCCTGCACGACGCCAGGACCGACGTACCGCCCGAAGAGGTCGCGGATCCGCTCCCGGTCGCGCAGTCCCTCCGCCATCCGGTTGAACCCCGCCTGCAGCGACCCGAGCTCCGTGCCGTCGAAGACCGGAATGCTGACGTCGAGGCGCCCGTCACCGATCAGGCTCAACGCTGTCCGCACCGAACGAACCGGCGCGACCACCGACCGGGCCGACAGCATCGTCAGCAGCCAGCCGTTGCCGAGCGCCACGACGCCCAGCGCCAGGATCACGACCGAGAGCCGGGTCGAGGACACGTCCTTCTCGATCAGCGCGAGGATGGCGGCCAGCATCAGCCCAGCCACCGGCACGCCGGAACCCACCGCCCAGAAGAACACCGTCCGCGCCTTCAAGCCGGCCGCGAGCAGCCGCCGCGGCGGCGGTGAGTCGACCAGCGCCCGGGCCGCGACCGGCCGGAGTGCGAACTCGGTCAGCAGGTAGGAGACCGCGCAGGTGATGATCATGCCGTCGAAGACGGTGACGGCGATCCGCAGGGCGTTCTCCGGCTGGAGCGCGAGCGTCATCACGGTGAAGATCACCCCGGCCACCAGCCAGAGCAGAACCTCGATCAGCGTGAGTCGCAGCGGCAGCTGAAGGGTCGCGATCTGCTCCGCACGGGTGGCCGGCCGCCCCTCGTCCACCCAGCGGGTCACGCGCCGGGTCAGGCACGTGCTCCAGATGCAGCCGACCGCGATCGCGATCAGGAAGTACGACGGGATGGCGATCGCCTCGAACAGCTTCAGGTGGTCGAGGAGCGGAGGGCCGGGCAGCACGAACACGGCGAGCACGAAGACGACCAGGGCACCGATCAGGTTGGTCCCGATCGAGAACGTCGTCATCAGCACCTGCAGCCGGAAACGCAGCAGCCGCGTGCTTTGGTCGGCGGGCCCCAGCAGCCATGATCCGAACGGCCGCCTTTCCAGCGTCAGTTCGGGACTTCCCTGCGACATCATGGTCACAGTCTGCTAGGAGACACCCCGGTTTTCGCAACCGGCGTCAGGATCAAACCAGGGTTTTGGCACCATGGTGCGGCTGGCTCAGAATGGCCGCCTGATCGGGCTGTCGCCTGGGTAGTGTTCCCCGGACACCTGACTCGGGGAGTTATCCGTGACGCACGATCGCCACTCCTACGCCGAACCTGCCCTGGTTCGGACCACCCATCTCGAGCTCGACCTCGAGCTGGACTTCGCTGCGAAGGTCCTGACCGGCAGCGCCACGCACACGCTGGCCTGGGCGGGCACCGGTGACCGGCTCGTTCTCGACACCCGCGACCTGACCGTGGTCGCGGTCGAGGGCGCGACCGGCGACGGCTGGGAAGCACTGGAGTACAGCCTGGCGGTGCCGGACAAGGAGCTCGGCTCGGCGCTGACCATTCGCACCGCTCGGCACGAGCGCGTGCGGGTCAGCTACCGCACCGCGCCGACCGCGACCGGCCTGCAGTGGCTGGAGCCGGCGATGACGGCGGGTGGCGTGATGCCGTTCATGTTCAGCCAGTCGCAGGCGATCCACGCCCGGAGCTGGGTGCCGGTGCAGGACACTCCGAGCGTGCGGTTCAGCTACTCCGCCCACGTCACCGCTCCGCCCGAGCTGATGGTGCTGATGAGCGCCGACAACGGTACGACGTCGCGCCGAACCGGCTCGTACGACGTGGTGATGCCCGAGCCGATCCCGTCGTACCTGCTGGCCATCGCCGCGGGCGACCTGGTGTTCGAGCCGATCGGCGAGCGGTCCGGGGTGTGGGCCGAGCCGGAGATGGCGCGGCGGGCGGCGACCGAGTTCGCCGACACCGAAGAGATGATGCGGGTCACCGAGGAGCTCTTCGGCCCGTACCGCTGGGGTCGCTACGACCTGCTCGTGCTGCCGCCGTCGTTCCCGTACGGCGGAATGGAGAACCCGCGGATGACGTTCGCGACGCCGACCGTGGTGATCGGGGACAAGTCGCTGGTCAGCGTGGTCGCGCACGAACTCGCGCACAGCTGGTCGGGCAACCTGGTCACCCAGGACAGCTGGGACGACATCTGGCTGAACGAGGGCTTCACGTCGTACGTCGAGAACCGGATCGTCGAGGCGGTCTATGGCGCCGAGTTCGCGGAGATGGAGACGGCGATCAAGCAGCACGCGACGGTCGTGAAGCTGGACCCGCTGACCCCGGCCGAGCTGGCCGTTGAACTGCCGGGACTCAACCACCACTCCGAGTACCACGGGACGACGTCGACCGGGCCGCTCAAGGGGTCGTGGTTCCTGTCGTGGCTGGAGGAGCGGTTCTCGCGTGAGGTGTTCGACCCGTTCCTGCGCGGGTACTTCGACCGGTTCGCGTTCCGCAGCATCAACAGCGACGACTTCGTCGCGCACCTGCAGGAGCACCTGCTCGAACCGCACCCGGGGGTCGTGACCGAGGCCGAGATCTCGGCGTGGCTCAACGAGCCGGGGATCCCGTCGTTCGCCCGCCGCGCGGTGTCGGAGCGCTTCCAGGCGGTCGACGAGGCCAGGGATCGGTGGCTGACGACCGGTGAGCTTCCGGCCGGTGCGGAGCGGTGGACCACGCAGGAGTGGCTGCGATTCCTCGACGCGGCCCCCGACGTACTGAGCCCGCTGCTCTTGCAGCAGCTCGATCGCGCCTTCGGCCTGACCGGCACGGCGAACGGCGAGATCGCCCGGCGGTGGTACCAGATCGTTGCCGCCAGCAGCTACGAGGCGTCGTACGCCGAACTGGCCGAATTCCTCACCAAGGTCGGCCGGATGAAGCTGGTCCTCCCCGTCTACCGGGCCCTGGCCGGCACGGACCGGGCCTTCGCCGCCGAAGTCTTCGCCAAGGCCCGCCCCGGCTACCACCCGATCACGACAGCCGCAGTCCAGAAGATCCTCGGCCAGTAGCCAACTGCTACAGGTCCAGCGTGCGGCGGTGGACGGCCCCGGTGGGTTTGTAACCGAGCTGGGTGTCGGTGAACCCGGCGATCGCGCCGGGATCACGTGCCGACGCCTGATCCATCGGCTAGCGTGGCGCGAAGCCAAGCGGGGAGAGGAGCCTGGGGTGGAGCAGCCGAGTGGGGGCCAGGTGCGCACGATCGGTGCCGATCATGTCGCTTTACGCGAGCAGGTACTCGAGGAACTGCGCCGGCGGATCGTCGACGGTGATTACGCGCAGGGCGAGCGGTTGACCGAGACCCGGCTCGCGGACGACTTCGGAGTGTCCCGCAACCCGGTGCGCGAGGCGTTGCGCGTGGTCGAGGCCGAAGGCTTCGTCCAGATTCTGCCCCGTCGCGGTGCGGTGGTGGCGACGCTCGACGACACCGCGGTCCGCGATCTGTTCGCCGTCCGCGAGCAGTTGGAGACTCTCGCCGCCGGACTCGCGGCCGAGCGGGCCACGGCGAACGACTTGGCCCGCTTGCGTCGCCTGCTCGATCAGGCGAGCTCGGCGACCGACGCGAAGGACTTCGACCTGGTCGCCGAGCTGAACAGCGCCTTCCATCGCGCGGTGATCGAGGTCAGCGGCAACCGCTGGCTGCTCTCGATCTCCGCCGCGATGTACCACCACGTGCACTGGGTCTTCCGCGTCGGCGCCGCCCAGCGCGCACCGCACTCGTGGGAGGAGCACATCCGCCTGGTCGAGGCGATCGAGGCCCGCGACCCGGCGGCCGCGACCACAGCGGCGCGCGAACATGTGGAAGCCGCCGCCAAGGCCGCGCTGACTCAGCGTCCGACCGCGTAGCCCTGCATCCCGCGCGGGTTGGCCGCGGCCGCCAGCACACCGTCAGACTCCTTGCGTACGGCGCACAACCGGCCGAGGCTCCACGCATCGGCCTCGGTGACGACGTGCCCGCGGCGTACCAGCTCATCGCGTACGGCGGTGCCGAGTCGGCTCTCCATCACCAGACCACCCGGCTCGGTCGCGCGCGGGTAGAACGACGACGGGAAGCCCGTGGTGTGCCAGGCCGGCGCGTCGATCGCCTCCTGCAGATCCGTCCCCTGGCCGAGGTGGCGCAGCAGGAAGAGCAGCTGCCACTGGTCCTGCTGGTCGCCACCGGGCGAACCGCAGGCCATCATCGGCCGGCCGTCGCGCAGGACCAAGGTCGGCGTGAGGGTGGTGCGCGGACGCCTGCCAGGCACGAGCGAGGCCGGCAGCCCATCCTCGAGCCAGAACATCTGCGCCCGGCTCCCGAGACAGAACCCGAGCTCCGGGATCGTCGGCGACGACTGCAACCAGCCGCCACTCGGCGTCGCGGAGATGATGTTGCCCCACCGGTCGATCACGTCGACATGACAGGTGTCGCCACGCGTCTCGCCGACGGACGAAACGGTCGGCTCTCCCGTGGTCGCATCGCCCTGATCATTGCCGACAGCAATCGAAGGCAGGACGGGCTGACGGCCGTCCGGGCGACCGGGCCGGAGCTCCAGGCTTGCGTCCGGGCCGATCAGCTTCGCGCGCTCGGCGGCGTAACCGGGGGAGAGCAGCGTCTTCAGCGGTACGTCGGCGCCGTCGCCGTACCAGGCCTCGCGGTCCGCGTACGACAGCTTCATCACCTCGACCGTCGTGTGCACACCCTCGGCACTGTCCAGGTCGACGTCGCCCAACTCGGCCAGGACGGCGAGCGACTGCAGCAGACCCGGTCCCTGGCCCCACGGCCCGGTCTTGGCGACGGTGTACCCGTTCCAGTCGAGCGTGGCCGGCTCCTCCCAGCTCGCCTGGAAGGCAGCCATGTCGTCGCCGGTAATCAGGCCGCCGTGGTCCGCACCGCTGGAGTCGCGATGCGGCAGCCGGGAGAACGCGTCGACCGCCTCCGCGACGAACCCTTCCCGCCAGGTCTTCCGGGCCCGCTCGATCTGCGCCTCTCGGTCCGAGCCGGCCGTCTCGCCCTCGGTCACCAGCTTCTCGAGGGTTGCGGCGTACGCCTCGTTGCGGAACTTGCCGGTCGGCGGACGCCCGTCCTTCAGCCACAGCGCGGCTGACGTCGGCCAGTGGTCCTCGAACAGGTCCTGCACTGTGTTCACCGTGTCACCGACCCGCGGCACCAGCGGGTGACCGTTGCGCGCATAGTCGACGGCAGGCTCCAGTACGACGCGCAACGGCAGCGTGCCGTGATCACGCAGCAGGAGCAGCCATGCGTCGACAGCGCCGGGCACTGTGGCCGCGAGCGGTCCGGAACCGGGGACAAGCGTCAGACCGAGTGAGCGATAGTGCTCGATCGTCGCACCGGCCGGAGCGACGCCCTGGCCGCTCAGCACACGCGGTGTGGGGTCGTCGGCGGTCGCGATGATCGCCGGCACCTCGCCACCGGGGCCGTTGAGATGCGGCTCGACCACGTGCAGCACGAACCCGGCGGCGGCGCCCGCGTCGAACGCGTTCCCGCCGAGCTCGAGGATCCGCATCGCCGACTGCGACGCCAGCCAGTGCGTGGACGAGACCATCCCGAACGTGCCGCGCAGTGTGGGCCGGGTGGTGAAGGTCATCGAGTAACTCCTTCTTCGACTGTGCGTACGTCTGGTCCGGTGCCGTCGGCGTTCACGAGATGACAGGCCACCTGGTGTCCACCCTCTCCGATCACCCGCGACTCCGGCACGACTGTCCGGCATGTGTCGATCGCGACCGGGCATCTGGTGTGGAAACGGCACCCGGACGGCGGATCGATCGCGGAGGGCAGGTCGTCACCGAGCAGGACCGGCTTCCGCGCCCGCTGCTCGGTCGGGTCGGGTACGGGCGCCGCCGACAGGAGCGCCTGGGTGTAAGGGTGAGCGGGCGCGCCGAAGATGCGGGACCGTGGGCCTTGCTCGACCAACTGGCCCAGGTACATCACCGCGACCTCGTCGGCGAGGTACTCGACGGCGGAGAGGTCGTGGGTGATGAACAGGCACGCGAAGCCCAGGTCGCGTTGGAGGTCCGCGAGCAGATTGAGCACTGCTGCCTGGACTGAGACGTCCAGTGCGCTCGTCGGCTCGTCCGCGACGAGAAGCCGCGGCTCTGAGATCAGTGCCCGGGCGATGCTGACTCGCTGGCGCTGACCGCCGGACAACTCGTGTGGTGAGCGCTGTGCAACCTCAGGTCGGAGTCCGACGCGGCGTAGTGCCTCTGCGACCTTGGCCGGGATGTCTTTGCGGCGCATGAGCCGGAGTGGTTCGCCAACGATGTCTCCGACCGACAGTCGCGGGTCGAGCGAGCCGGCCGGGTCCTGGAACACGATGGACACGTCTCGCCGGTGCGGTCGGAGTTGTCGGCGGTTGAGGTGCGTGATGTCGGCATCTGCGAGTCTGACGGTCCCACCGCTCGGTTCGAGCAGTCTGACGATGCATCGGCCGACCGTCGACTTGCCGGAACCGCTCTCGCCGACCAGTGCGACGACAGACCCTTGACGGATCCGCAGCGTCACACCGTCAACCGCCCGGACCGGGCCGAAGTGCATGACCAGATCTGCGACTTCCAGGGCGAGGGCTGTGGTCTCCATCAGACCTCCACTGGTTGTCGGACCGGATTCCAGCACGCGACACGGTGCGGACCGCCGATCAGTTCTGGCTGGGACGTCGTACAGGTGTCGAGTGCCCGCGGGCAGCGGTCGGCGAAGGTGCAGGCGTCGGGCTGTTCCTTGAGCACGGGCACCAGGCCTGGGATCTCGTTGAGCCGATGCGTCTCGGCATGGCGGCCCGCGGCCGGTGACGCGCCGAGGAGGCCGGTTGTGTATGGGTGTTGCGGATTGGCGAACAGGTCGTGCACGTCGGCTGTCTCGACGACGCGTCCGGCGTACATGACAGCCACCCGGTCGGCGAGGTCCGCGACCACCCCGAGGTCGTGGGTGATCAGGACGATACTGGTGCCGAGTCGTTCGCGGAGTTCACGCAGTACGTCGAGGATGCCGGCCTGGATCGTCACGTCGAGGGCCGTGGTCGGCTCGTCGGCGATCAGGACCTTGGGATCGCAGGCGACGGCCATCGCGATCATCACGCGCTGGCGCATCCCGCCGGAGAGTTGGTGCGGGTAGTCGCTGATCCGGCGCTCGGCGGACGGGATCCCGACGAGCTTGAGGAGTTCGATCGAGCGATCCCGGGCAGCCTGGCGGCTGACGCCGACGTGCGTGCGGAGGACTTCGCCGATCTGGTGGCCGACGGTGAAGACCGGGTTCAGCGAGGTCATCGGCTCCTGGAAGATGTACGCCACCTCGCGGCCGCGGATCGACCGGAGCGTGCGTTTGTCGGCGCCGATCAGTTCGACGCCGTCGAGCTTGACCGAGCCGTCGACGGTCGCGGTCCGGGGGAGCAGTCCGGCCAGGCTCATCGCGGTGACGCTCTTGCCGCAGCCGGACTCGCCGACCACGGCGAGCACTTCACCGTCGCCGACCTCCAGGCTGACCCGGTCGACGGCCGACAGCAGGCCGTCCTCGGTCCGGAAGGTGACGGACAAGTCGTTGACTTCGAGGACAGGCCTCTTCGTCGATACAGTCATCGGCGGCTCGCTTTCGGGTCGAGCGCGTCGCGGAGGCTGTCGCCGACGATGTTGAACGCCAGCGTCAGCAACATGATCGCGAGACCTGGCATCACCGCGGCCCACGGCGCCCGCGACGCGAACTGCTGCGCGTCAGACAGCATCGTGCCCAGGCTCGGCGCCGGCGGCTGGATGCCGAGCCCGAGGAACGACAGCACCGCCTCGCCGAGGATCGCCGCCGGGAGCGCGACGGTCGCCTGGACGATGATCACCGAGGCCGCGTTCGGCAGGATGTGCCGGCCGAGCACCCACGGATCGCCGGCCCCCTCGACGATCGCAGCCGCGACGAAGTCGAGCGACTTGAGCCGCAGCGTCTCCGACCGGACGATCCGGATCACGCCGGGGATCTGGGCGATACCGATCGCGATCGCCGCGTTGCCGAGACTCGCGCCGCGGATCGCCGCCAGCCCGACCGCGAGGATCAGGAACGGGAACGCGAGGACGAGATCGGTGAACCTCGAGATCAGTGAGTCGATCCCGCGGAAGTAACCGGCCATCAGACCCAGCGGTACGCCGACCACGAGTGAGGTGGCGACCGCGAGCAGTGCGACGTGCAGGGACGCTCGGAGCCCGAACATGATCCGGGAGAGCACATCGCGGCCGAGGTCGTCGGTGCCGAGGAGGTAGCCGGCCGTCCCGGGTGGCGCGAAGGCATTGTCGAGGTGGGTCTGGGTCGGCTCGTGCGGTGCGAGCCAGGGGGCGAACACGGCGAGGACGATCGCGATGCAGAGGACGACGAGTCCGGTGATCGCGAGCGGATTGCGGAGCATCCGGCGTACGACTTTGCGGCGGTTGCTGCGCAGTGACGGGCTGGCGGTGAGGGTTTCGGCGACGGCCATCACGCATCACCCCGAACGCGGATCCGCGGGTCGATCACCGAGTAGAGCAGGTCGACCAGCAGATTGATGACGATGTACGCCGTCGCCGTGACGAGGACGACGGCCTGGATGACCGGATAGTCGCGCTGGAAGACGGCGTCGACGGTGAGCTTGCCGAAGCCGGGGAGCGCGAAGATCCGCTCGGTGACGACGGCGCCCGAGATGAGGGCGCCGAGCTGGAGGCCGACGATCGTGACGACGACGATCAGGCTGTTGCGGAGCGCGTGGCGGCCGATCACCGCGCGGGGCGCGAGCCCCTTCGCTTCGGCAGTCCGGATGTAGTCGGCGCTCAGCGCATCGAGCATCGACGATCGGGTCTGGCGCATGATCACCGCGGCCAGGCCCGTGCCGAGGATGAGTGCGGGCAGGATCAGGTGGTGCAGATTGTCGACCGGGTTGCTGAAGAACGGTACGAAGCCGGACGCCGGAAAGAGGCCCAAGGCAACGGACAGGTAGAGGATCGCCATCAGCCCGAGCCAGAAGTTGGGCACCGACAGGCCGAGCAGCGCGAGCGCGTTGGCCGCCCACTCGGCCGGGCCGCCCCGGCGTACGGCGGCCACCACGCCGGCGCCGATGCCGATCACACTCGCCACCAGGATGGCCAGCACCGAGAGCTCGATCGTCACCGGCAACGCGCTCACGATCATCGTCCGGACCGGCTCACCGGTCCGGATCGACTGCCCCAGATCGCCGCGGACCGCATGGCTGACGAACTGCCAGAACTGCACCAGCTCCGACTTGTCCAGCCCGTACTGCTGCCGGATCGCGCGCAGGGACTCCGGATCCCGGTCCTCACCGGCGAGCGCGAGCGCCGGGTCACCCGGCAGCGCGCGGACGCCGGTGAACACGACGATCGTTGCCAGGACCAATGTCACGACCGACTGCCACAACCGATTGAGCAGATACCGTCGCACGAACACGACCTCCTCTCGCTCGTCGTCATCCGCCCGCCTAAGGCGGAGGAAGCGCTCACTTCGCGAAGCCTGCGAAGGCCGTCCGGATCACGCCGTCCGGGTAGACCTGGATGCCGAGGAGCTTCTTGCTGACGCCGGTGAGGTTGCGCTGGCGGTACATGTAGATCAGCGGGTCGTCCTGCTGCAGCTTCGTGACGACGTCGCCGTACAGCTTGATCCGTTGTGCCTTGTCGGTGGCCTGACGGGCGTCGGTGAGGAGCTTGTCGACCTCGGGGCTGCTGTAGCCGGCCACGTTCTGGCTGCCGGTGGTGCCGACGAAGTTGTAGGTGTTCGCGTCGGGGTCGACCCGCCCGGACCACCCGAGCTGCAGGAGCTCGAAGTCACCGCGGTCCTGCTGGTCGAGCAACGCGGCGTACTCGACCGGCTTGATCACCAGGTCGAATCCACCCTCCTTCACCATCGCCTGCAGCGCCTGCGCGAGCCGCAGGCTGTCGGGGTTGTTCGAGGTGATCATCGTGACCTTGTACGGCGTCGTGACGCCGGCATCCGCGAGTAGTTGCTTCGCCTTCGCGGTGTCATGTGCGGGGCAGACCTGCGCGGCGTCGGAGGTGAACTCGCTCTTCGGCGAGATCTGCGAGCAGGCGACCGTGCTCAGGCCGTTGAAGATCGACTTCACCAGGGCCGCGCGGTCGATCGACAGGTCGAGTGCCTGGCGGACCCGCGGGTCCTTCGCGATCGGGGTGTCGAGCTGCTTGAGCGGGTTGCCGATCCCGTTCGCGTTCGCGATGTTGATGGTCAGGCCCTGGTACCCGAGCGACTGCGACTCCAGCACGGTCATGCTGCTGTCCTTCTGCAGCGTGGGCGCGTCCTGCGTCGACAGCGAGTCCGCGACCTGCGCGTCACCGGACTTCAGGTTGGCCGAGCGGATACTGGAGTCGGTGATGATCCGGTACTCGATCGCGTCCAGGTGCACCTTGGCGGCGTCGTAGTACAGCGGGTCCTTCACCACCTTGATGGAGTTCTGCGCGACCCGGCTGGCGAACTTGAACGGGCCGACGCAGACCGGCGCGGTGGAGAAGTTCGCGCCGAGCTTGGCGACCGCGGCCGGGCTGAGTACCATGCCGGCCCGGTCGGCCAGTGCGGCGGTGAGCGGGGCGAACGGCTTCGACAGCTTGATCACCACGGTGTTCGGGTCCGGGGTCTCGACCGAGGTGATCGGGCCGAGCTCGCTCTTCCGGCCGGAACCGGCCAGCGTCAGACCACGGTTGATCGAGATCTTCACCGCGTTCGAGTCGAGGGTCCCGCCGTCGGCGAACTTCACGCCCTGCTTCAGCGGGATGGTCAGGCTCAGACCGTCCGCCGAGACCGTCGGCAGCGCGGTCGCCAGTTGCGGCACGATCTTCGCGTCCGGTCCGAGGTCGTAGAGCTTCTCGCACATGGTGTGGAAGACGTACCGTGAGTACAGGCTGCGCGACAGCGTCGGGTCGAGCTTGTCCGGGTCGGCGGACAGCGCGACCGTGAGAGTGCCGCCCTGCTTGACCTGTGCCGCGTCGGCCGGGTCGCCGAACACGTCCTGCCCGGTTGCCGACTGGCTCGCGCCACTCGTGTCGTTGCCGGCGGGTTCGACAGGGGAGCAGGCGGTCCCGGCGAGGGCCAGCACGATCACCCCCGCCACGGCTCCGGCCACCGTACGGCGGCGGCTGCTCCAGCTGGAGCGGTTCAGTGGATATGGAAGTCGACGAGTCATGGCGGAACTCCTGGGTAGGCGGTCTCGACGACTGTTTCATGTATACAAGGCACGTGCGCAAGTGATTCGGCGAGTTTGACTGAACCTTTTACGAGTCCTCGCCGTACAGCTTGTCGAACGCCCAACGCCGACCGCCGCCCGGGCCGCCGGAGGCTTCCCCACGGCCTCCGACGGCCCGGGTGCGGGTCAGGCCGTGACCGGATAGGTCAGATCGCCGGCCGGTACGGCGTGACCGTCGAGCGCGAGCGCCATCAGGTTCGGCCCGTCGTACTGCGGGTGATGGACGCCGAACTCGGTCGCCTGCCGGAACCCGAATCGCGGGTAGTAGTCCGCATGACCGAGCACGACAACGCTCTGCTCACCACGATCACGTGCAGTGGCGAGGGCTGCCATGACCGAAGCGCTCCCGGCGCCTTGCTTCTGGTACGCCGGCAGCACGGCGACCGGCCCCAGCGACAGGACCGGAGTGCCGCCGATGTGGCAGCGGGTCAGTAGCGAATAGGCAATGGGCTGGTCGTCCGGAGTGGTCGCGACGATCGACAGCCCGGGAAGCCAGGCGGCCGGGTCGGCTCGGAGTGCATCGAGGAAGTCGACCTCGAACTGGCGACCGAAGGCGTGCAGGGTGATGTCGCGGAGCGTGTCGACGTCGGCTGGAGTCTCGACGCGGGTGTTCCAGGTGAAAGACAACGGAAAATCCCTTTCGGGCGAGGGGTTCAGGCAGAACCCACGGTGAGTTGACTGATCGGACCGGCTGCCGGACGGACGGCAGCGCCGGTTGGCGCGGTCATCAACTCACCTCCTCGATCCTCCGAAGTAGTCGCGATCTTAGTCAGGTCGCCGGTGTTGTCGCACGGCAATTACCGACCGGCCGTGTCGTCGGCGAGCGCCGTGAGTGGATCGGTGGTCGCGGGTGCGGTTGGAGTCCAGCGATCGTCGATGAGGGCGTACGGATGCCAGCGGCCGTGGTGATCCAGGCGGAGCTGAACGGTGTTGCCGAGGGTGAGGTGGTTGTGGCTGGCCTGCAGTGTGAGCTCGTCGTCGGCGGCCAGCAGTTCGGTCCGGGCCCGGGCGATGTCGGTCGGGTCGGGCGTCCAGGTGTGTTCCAGCACGTCCAGGCCGGGTGCGCCGCCGTACCGCCAGGCTTTGATGCCGAGGGCAAGCGCTTCGGGCCGCCCGGTCGCCTCCGCCAGCGGCGTGGTCAGCTCGGGGAAGTCAGCGGCAAGCCGGACGGCGTCTGACCATTCGTCGAGTGGCTGCGGCTCCGGCGTACCGCGCAGGAGTGCGCTGAGGATCGCCCGGGCCCGGCGGGACGCATCAAGGACCAGCAGCGAAAGGGTCGCCGGCGTGAAACCGGACGGGGGCTCGATCCCACTGACCGCCAACTCGTCGGCTGTCACCTTCCCCGGCAGCTCTGGCAGGTCAGGCAGCTCGCGCACCGGCGCCGCGAGTACGTCCTGCAGGGATGCGCCTGGCTCGGCCGCTTCTGGCGCGGCGGTACTTGAGCTTCTGGCTTGGAGCTCGTCGAGGACGTCTTCGCGGGAGCGGCCGCGGAGCAGCAGGAGGATGAACGGGTCGTCGTCGAGGAGCCAGGCGACCTGGTAGCAGAGCGCGGCGGCGTGCTGGCAGGGCAGCTCCCAGCCGTCACAGGTACAGGTCGGGTCGAGGTCACCGATGCCGGGCAAGAGCGCCGCGTCGGCGTCGGCCGCAGCCTCAACCAGATCGTGCGGCATGTCGCCGTCGAGCAAAGCGGCAATGTGCCCGGCCCGCGCGGCCACCTGATCCAGAAACCTCCGCCACGCGTCCTCGCTCAGCAGATCGATCTGAACGACGGCCTCGTAGGTGTCGTCGGGGGAGTAGACCAGCGCCGCGATCCGCCCCGGACTGATCGTGATCGCTCCAACCTGCCCCGAGTTCGCGTACCGCCGGCCCTTCCGCAGTTGATCCGAGTCCAGCGACGTATCCTCCAACGCCTGCACCCAGGCCCGAGCCCACCAGGACCGCCCCCGAGTACTCCGCCGCTGAGCTCCGAACGCCCCGAACCCCCGCGCCTCGCTCATCGGCCACCTCCACGGAGTTCGACCAGGTTGGCGAGGTCGATGTCGGAGAGTTCGGTCAGGGCGGCCTCGCCGGTGGCGAGGACGGCGTCGGCCAGCTCGCGCTTGGTGGTCAGCATCGTCGCGATCCGGTCCTCGATGGTGCCCTCGGCAATCAATCGGTGGACCTGCACCGGGCGGGTCTGCCCGATCCGGTAGGCGCGGTCGGTCGCCTGGTCCTCGACCGCCGGATTCCACCACCGGTCGTAGTGCACGACGTGATCCGCGCGCGTGAGGTTGAGCCCCGTCCCGGCCGCCTTCAAGGACAGCAGGAACACCGGCACCTCACCGGCCTGGAACCGCTCGACCATCTCCTCCCGCTTCGCCACGGGCGTCCCGCCGTGCAGGAGTTGCGTGCCAACGCCACGGTCGGCCAGATGGCGTTCGAGCAGTCGCGCCATGGCGACGTACTGCGTGAAGACAAGGACGGCGCCGTCCTCGGCCAGGATCGTCTCGAGCAGTTCGTCGAGGAGTTCGAGCTTGCCGGCGCGGCCGTTCAGCCGTGCGTCGGCGGCCTCCTTCAAGTACTGCGCCGGGTGGTTGCAGATCTGCTTCAGCCCGGTCAGCAGCTTCACGATCAGACCGCGCCGGGCCATCCGATCGCTCGTCTGCACCTCGGCCATCAGCTCGCGGACGGTCGCTTCGTAGAGGACCACTTGCTCGCGGGTGAGCGACACCGGCTGATCGGTCTCGGTCTTCGGCGGCAGCTCGGGCGCGATGCCCGGATCGGACTTGCGCCGTCGCAGCAGGAACGGCCGCACCAGCTTCGCGAGCCGCGCCGCGACCTCCTCGTCCTTGTCCGCCTCGATCGGCGTGGCCCACCGGCTCCGGAACGCGCCGAGCCGCCCGAGCAAGCCAGGTGTCGTCCAGTCGAGGATCGCCCACAACTCGGACAGGTTGTTCTCCACCGGAGTGCCGGTCAACGCCACCCGCGCCTGCGACGGCACGGTCCGCAGCGCCTTCGCCGTACTGGACGACGGGTTCTTCACATGCTGAGCCTCATCGGCGACGACCAGTCCCCACTGATGATCAGCCAGTCGTACGGCGTCCCGCCGCAACGTGCCGTACGTCGTCAGCACGAAGCCCTCCCGTGCGTCGTCGAGTGATCGCGACGAACCGTGGAAGCGCCGTACCGGCGTACCAGGAGCGAACCGCTGGATCTCACGCTCCCAATTGCCCAGCAGGGAAGCCGGGCAGACGACGAGTGTGGGGCCTGCAGTGTCGGGTGACTGCTGGCGGTGGAGGTGGAGCGAGATCAGGGTGATCGTCTTGCCGAGACCCATGTCGTCGGCCAGGCAACCGCCGAGGCCGAGCGAGGTCATCCGGGCCAGCCACCGCAGGCCGCGCAGTTGGTAGTCGCGCAAGGTGGCGTGCAGGCCGGCGGGCGCGTCGATCGGTTCGTCGACTCGGTCGGGATCGGCGATGCGGGCACGCAGCTGGTCCAGCCAGGCGGCCGGGGTGACGGTGATCTGGCGGCCGTCGATCTCGGTGCTGCCGGTCAGCGCGACACCGAGCGCGTCGATCGCGGGGACCGGCTTGAGGATCCGCTCGCGGGCCTTCCGGGCCAGGTCGGGATCGATCAGCATCCACTGGTCGCGCAGCCGGACCACCGGGCGGGTCGCCTCCGCGAGCTGATCCAGCTCCGCCTCGGTCAGCGGGTCATTGCCAAGAGCAACCTGCCAGCTGAAGTCGAGCGTCGCCCCACCACCGAAGAAGCCAGGCAGGTCGCTCGGCGGACCGTCCGCCGAGGTGATCGCCGCCCGCGCCGTGAGCGCCCGCCCGAGACTCCGCGGCCAATGCAGCTCGACCCCGGCCGCCGCCAACCGCTGCGCCGCCCCAGCCAGCAGCTCAGCGACGTCCTCATCCGCCAACTCCATCCGATCCGGTACGGCGGAATCCAGCAACCGACCGAGTGGCGTCCACACGCGGGCCGCCCGACGAATCGCGAGCGTGGCGTCGATCCGGGCCCGGGGCCCGAACCCGGCGACGTCCTCGGCCCGGACGTCGTACGCATCCCGAACCAAGGTCGGATCCTTCAGGCTGTGCAACTGCACCACCGCGCTGAAAGCCAGCGATTCGGCCATCTCGATCCGCAACGAGATCCGCACCCCGGTGTCGAGCCCCACCGACACCTCATCAGCCCACGACCGCAACCGCTCAGCCCGCTGCGGCGCAACCCCCGCGAACAGCCCGACCTTGTGCGCCGTCGCAGCCGCCGGCGATCGAGGCATCCCATCCGCCACCGCATCAAGAAACTCCCGCAACAATTCCTCCGCCACAGGCAGCCGCACCTCAACACCCGATCCCGGGCGAGCGCCGGACGGGGGCAGGGCGTTAGCCGTGCGCGAGCCGGGGCGTGGGTCCTGGGGCGCGGGGGAGCCGGGGTGGTCGTGGGATGAAGGCGAGCGCGGAGCGCGAGGCGAGAGCGAGCCGGTGGTCGAGTCCTGGGGTGGGGGAAGGGGGAGGGCGCGGGCGGCCGGGGGCATTGCCTCGGCGAGGGTGAGGACTCGGGTGACGTCGTCGGCGTCGAGTGGGCCGACCCGCCAGGCGTCGTGGCCGGCGGGGGAGAGGCCGGGTAGGAGTTTGCCTCGGGCAACCAGTTGGAGGGCGGCCAAGGCTGCGGCTCCCCAGAAGGCTGCGGAGGGGTGGGAGCTGGGTGCCTGGCGGGCGCGGCCGAGGAGTGGGACGGCGTCGGCGACCGGGAGTTCGATCGCGCGGACGGTGCGTGGAGCCGCCTCGACGATCAGGTCGAGCTCGGTCTGTTCACCGACGCCGAGGGGGAGTGGCCCACCCTCGGGATCCCAGAACGCGACGCGGCCCTCCCGCGGCGGATCCGCCGGCTTGAACACCACCGCACACCCAGCCAGCTCCTGCCCCGCACCCACCAACCCGACGCCCTCCTACCGAGAGATCAGAACCCGGCGACACCCGCACACGTGCCTCAGACCGTGACTACCTCCGCGTTCCCAGTGCCGGGTTGGTCGAATTGGGTTCGGTAGAGCTCTTCGTAGCGGCCGCCGGCGGCGAGGAGGGCGCTGTGGGTGCCCTGCTCCACGATGCGGCCCGACTCGATCACGAGGATCTGGTCGGCGGCGCGGATCGTGGACAGGCGGTGCGCGATGACGACCGCCGTACGACCGGCCAGAGCCTCGGTCAGAGCAGCTTGGACGGCAGCCTCGTTGGTGGAGTCCAGAGCGGCGGTCGCCTCGTCGAGGATGACGATGCGCGGCTGGGCGAGGAGCAGCCGGGCGATCGTGAGGCGCTGGCGCTCACCGCCCGACAGGCGGTAGCCGCGCTCGCCGACGACCGTGTCCAACTGGTCCGGCAGCGACCGGATCAACTCACCGAGCCGCGCCCGACTGATCGCATCCCACAGGTCGTCCTCGGTGGCCTCGGGCCGGGCGAGCAGCAGGTTCTCGCGGATGCTGTCGTGGAAGAGGTGACCGTCTTGCGTGACCATGCCGAGCGTGTCCCGCAGCGACTCCGCCGACACGTCACGGACATCCACTCCGGCGAGCTTCACTGCGCCCGCGTCGACGTCGTACAAGCGCGGAATGAGCTGTGCGATCGTCGACTTCCCGGCGCCGGACGACCCGACGAGCGCGATCATCTGCCCCGGCTCGGCGCGGAACGACACGTCGTGCAGCACCTCGACACCACCGCGCGTGTCGAGCTTGGCGACCTCCTCGAGCGACGCCAGCGAGACCTTGTCCGCCGACGGATACGCGAAGCGGACCCCGGCGAACTCGACCGACACCGGCCCGTCCGGCACGCGTCCCGCGTCCGGCTTGTCCTTGATCAGCGGCTCCAGATCCAGCACCTCGAAGACGCGCTCGAAGCTGACCAGCGCGGTCATCACCTCGAGCCGCGCACTCGCCAGGGCGGTCAGCGGCGAGTACAGCCGCGTCAGCAGCAACGCCATCGACACCACCGCGCCGGCGTCGAGCTGCCCGCGCAACGCGTAGAACCCGCCCAGCCCGTAGACCACGGCGAGCGCCAGCGCGGACACCAAGGTCAGCGCCGTCACGAAGATCCACTGCACCATCGCGGTCCGCACCCCGATGTCGCGCACCCGCCGTGCCCGGATCGCGAACTCCGCGGACTCCCGCGTCGGCCGCCCGAACAGCTTCACCAGCGTCGCGCCCGGCGCCGAGAACCGCTCGGTCATCTGCGTACTCATGGTCGCGTTGTAGTTGGCCGCCTCCCGCTGCAGGCCCGCGAGCCTGGCGCCGATCCGGCGGGCCGGTACGACGAAGATCGGCAGGAGGATCAGCGCGAGCAGAGTGATCTGCCACGACACCCCGATCATCACGACCAGCGTCAGCACGAGCATCACCAGGTTGCTGACCACGCCGGACAGTGTGTCGCTGAACGCCCGCTGCGCCCCGATCACGTCGTTGTTCAGCCTGGAGACCAGCGCTCCGGTCCGGGTCCGGGTGAAGAACGCGATTGGCATCCGCTGGATATGGTCGAACACGGCCGTCCGCAGATCGAGGATCAGCCCCTCACCGATCCCCGCCGACAGCCAACGCGTGAGCATGCTGATCCCCGCCTCGGCGATGGCGATGACAGCGATCAGCACGGCCAGCTTCAGCACGACGCTGAACGCCTCGCCATCCACGATCGCGTCGACCACGTGGCCGGCCAGCACCGGTGTGGCGACCGCGAGGACGGCCGCGCCGATGCTGAGCACCAGGAACCAGATCAGCTGCCGCCGATGCGGCCGCGCGAAGGCGAGGATGCGTTTGAGGGTGGCCCGCGAGAACGGGCGTTTGTCGTCCTGGGCGTGCATCGCGTGGTACAGCGAGTTCCACGCGGTCATCTCCATGCTCACGGTTGCGCTCCGCTTCCGGTCGATCGGGACAGCCGATGATTCCGGAGACCACCGACAGTTCCCGACCGTAGGACCTCGACAATGCTTGAGGTCAACTGAAAACCTAACTGAGTACGCTGTACGAAGTAACCGCACGACTATAGCCAATCCGGGAGAGTCCCGCACATGAATCAGGAGTACAGCGGCAGCGGCGACCCGGCGAAGAGCCTCGAGCTGCTGTGGCGCCGCCGCCCGCAGCCGACCCGCGGGCCCAAGCCGGCGCTGACCGCCGACCAGATCGTCGAGGCCGCGCTGCGCGTCGCCGACGCGGAGGGCCTGACCGCGATGTCGATGCGCCGGGTCGCCGACGAGGTCGGTGCCGGCGCGATGACGCTGTACCGCTACTTCCCCGGCAAGGGTGAGCTGCTCGACGTCATGCTCGACACCGTGTACGGCGAGCTGCCGCGCCGCGACGTACCGGGGGACTGGCGCGCCAGGCTCGACGAGGTCGCGCGGTCGAACCGGGCGCTGTACCTACGGCACCCGTGGATGCTCCAGGTCGCCGTCAGCCGCCCGCCGCTCGGTCCGAACCTGATGGCCAAGTACGAGTACGAGCTCGCCGCAGTCGAGGGGATCGGCCTGACCGATCTCGAGATGGACGCGACCATCTCCCTGGTCAACGGCTACGTGCACGGCGCCGTGCGTACGGCGGTCGAGGCGCGCCAGGTGATCCAGCGGTCGGGGATCACCGACAAGGAATGGTGGTTGGCGCACGTGCCCCACCTGGATCAGATCAGCGACGCCAAGAAGTTCCCGCTGGCGTCCCGGGTCGGGACCACGGTCGGGAATGAGTTCGACGCGCCGTACGACTCCGATCATGCGTTCGAGTTTGGTCTCGAACGGCTTCTGGACGGCGTTTCCACGCTGCTGGAGAACCGGTCTGCGCCAAAAGGGTGAACCAGGTTGTGAGTGAGTACTCACTCAGTTACCCTCGAACCCGTGACACCACGAGCGACTCCACTACCACCCGAGGAACGGCGCGCCGCCATCATCGAGGCCGCGCTGCCGCTGCTCGAGGAGTTCGGCCCGGACGTCAGCACCAAGCAGATCGCCGAGGCGGCCGGGATCGCCGAGGGCACCATCTTCCGGGCCTTCGGCAGTAAGGACGCGCTCGTCGAGACGGCGATGGCGACCGCGTTCGACACCACCGACCTGATCCGGGCGCTCGAGCGGGTGGACCGCTCGCTGCCGCTGCGGGAGCGGACCATCGCCGCGGTCGACATCGGCCAGAAGCGGCTGCGCGGGGTGTTCAAGCTGATGTTCGCGCTCCGCATGCGCCGGCCGCCGGAGTGGAAGCACACCACGCCGATGGACGAGGCCCGTCGCAAGCGGCAGTCCGACCTGGCCAACGCCGCGTTCGCCGATCTGCTCCGGCCGGACCAGGACCAGTTGCGCTACTCACCCGAAGAGGTGGTCCGGCGGATCGGCCTGATCACCTTCTCGGCCACCCACCCAATGATTTCCGGCGGCGTCGTGCTGACCGCCGAGGAGATCGTCGACTTCGCGTTCGACGGCCTTCGCAAGCACACATCAGGTCAGCCACTGGCCACCGAGGACATCGGCGAGTTCGCGCTCGACGGTGGCCGCCATCACGACTCTGGGGAAGATTGATGTTACTTCGCATCTTGCGTACGCGCCTGCGTCCGTACGCGGGAAACCTGTCCCTGGTGGTTGTCCTGCAGCTGATCGCGACGATCGCCTCCCTCTACCTACCCACCCTGAACGCCGACATCATCGACAACGGCGTGTCGAAGGGTGACACCGCCTACATCATGCGCATCGGCGGCTGGATGCTCGCGGTCAGCCTGCTGCAGATCATCTGCACGATCATCGCGGTGTACTTCGGCGCCAAGACGGCAGCGTTGTTCGGACGCGACGTCCGTGCCGCGGTCTTCCACCGGGTCGGCGAGTTCTCCGCCCGCGAGGTGAACCAGTTCGGCGCGCCGACGCTGATCTCGCGCAGCACGAACGACGTCACCCAGATCCAGATGCTGGTGGTGATGGGCTGCACGATGCTGGTCGCGGCGCCGATCACCATGATCGGCGGCATCTTCATGGCGGTCCGCCAGGACATCGGGCTGTCCTGGCTGGTGGCGGTCGCCGTACCGTTGCTGGCGATATCGGTCGGGTTCATCGCCAGCCGGATGGTTCCGCAGTTCCGGAAGATGCAGAAGAACATCGACGGGGTGAACCGGGTGCTGCGCGAGCAGATCACCGGCATCCGGGTGGTCCGGGCCTTCGTCCGGGAGCCGCACGAGGTCGAGCGCTTCGGTGTTGCGAACGCGAACCTGACCGACACGGCCATCCGGGCCGGCCGGCTGATGGCGCTGGTCTTCCCGGTGGTGATGCTGATCCTGAACATGTCGAGCATCGCCGTGCTGTGGTTCGGCGCCTCCCGGGTGGAGAGCGGGACGATGCAGGTCGGCGCGCTGACCGCGTTCCTGAGCTACCTGATCCAGATCCTGTTCTCGGTGATGATGGGCGTGTTCGTGATGATCATGGTGCCGCGGGCCTCGGTCTGCGCGGACCGGATCACCGAGGTGCTGGACACCGATTCCTCGGTCAAGCCGCCGGTCACCCCGATCACGACCTTCACCGGGCGTGGACAGCTGGTCTTCGAGGACGCCTCGTTCCAGTACCCGGGGGCGGCGGAGCCGGTCTTGCGCGACATCAGCTTCGTCGCGTCACCGGGTCAGACGACCGCGATCATCGGCAGCACCGGCGCGGGCAAGACCACGCTGCTGTCGCTGGTGCCGCGCTTGTTCGACGCGACCGGCGGGCGGGTGCTCGTGGACGGGATCGACGTACGCGACATCGAGCCGGAGGCGCTCTGGGAGCGGATCGGCCTCGTTCCACAGCGGCCGTACCTGTTCTCCGGGACGGTCGCCAGCAACCTTCGTTACGGCAACCCGGACGCGACCGACGAGGAGCTCTGGCAGGCCCTGGAGATTGCCCAGGGCAAGGACTTTGTCGAGGCGATGGCCGAGGGGCTGGACGCACCGATCGCGCAGGGCGGGACGAACGTGTCCGGCGGTCAGCGGCAGCGGCTCGCGATCGCCCGGGCGCTGGTCCGCAAACCGGAGATCTACCTGTTCGACGACTCGCTCTCCGCGCTCGACCTGTCCACCGACGCCCGGCTACGGGCGGCGCTGCGGCCGGTCACGGCGGACGCCTGTGTGGTGGTCGTCGCGCAGCGGGTGTCCACGATCATCGACGCCGACCAGATCCTGGTCATCGAGGACGGCGCGATCGTCGGCAGCGGTACGCATGACGAGTTGCTCGAGACCTGTCCGACGTACCTCGAGATCGTCGAGTCCCAGCAATCCGCGGAGGAGGCGGCATGAGCGGGGAGAACCAGACTCCGCCCGCCTCGCCCAACGGCCAGGCTCCGTCGGTGAACGGCGAGGCCGGCGGTACGCCGAAGACCGTGAAGGCGACCGAGCGGCCGACCACCGGCCGCGCGTTCGGGCCGCCCGGTGGGATCCCGGGCGACAAGTCCCTGAACTTCCTGCCGTCGGCGAAGCGGCTGCTCGGCCGGCTGCGGCCGCGCATGCTGCAGGTGAGTACGGTGATCGTGCTCGCCGTCAGCAGCGTCACGCTGTCGGTGCTCGGGCCGAAGATCCTCGGCCGCGCGACCGACATCATCTTCTCCGGCGCGATCGGCAAGCAGTTCCCGAGCGGCATGAGCAAGCAGCAGGTGATCGAGCAGACCCGGGCGGCCGGCAACGGACGGCTCGCGGACCTGCTGGGCGGGATCGACCTGATCCCGGGCGTCGGCATCGACTTCGATGCCCTGCGCAACGTCCTGCTGGGCGTCCTGGCGCTGTACGTCGGCGCGTTCTTCCTGTCCTGGATGCAGGGCTACATCCTGAACGGCGTCGTCCAGCGGACGATCCTGGACCTGCGGTCCGAAGTCGAGGCCAAGCTGAACCGGCTGCCGCTGAGCTACTTCGACGGCGCGCCGCGCGGTGAGCTGCTCAGCCGGGTAACCAACGACATCGACAACATCTCGACCAGCTTGCAGCAGACACTGAGCCAGTTGCTCACGTCCGTGCTCACGGTGATCGGCGTGGTGACGATGATGATCGTGATCTCGCCGGTGCTGGCGCTGATCGCGCTCATCACGATCCCGATCTCGATGGTCCTGACGGCGGCGATCGCCAAGCGCTCGCAGGTGCGGTTCGTTGCGCAGTGGCGTCATACCGGCGCCCTGAACGGCCAGATCGAGGAGGCGTTCACCGGGCACGAGCTGGTGAAGGTCTTCGGCCGGCAGAAGGAGATCGAGGCGAGTTTCGCGCAGAAGAACGAGGAGCTGTACCAGGCCGCGTTCGGCGCCCAGTTCATCTCCGGGCTGATCATGCCGCTGATGATGTTCATCGGGAACGTCAACTACGTGATCATCGCGGTCCTCGGCGGTCTGCGGGTCGCCTCCGGCACGATGTCGCTGGGCGACGTCCAGGCCTTCATCCAGTACTCGCGGCAGTTCACGCAGCCACTGACGCAGGTGGCCTCGATGGCCAACCTGCTGCAGTCCGGAGTCGCCTCGGCCGAGCGGGTCTTCGAGGTGCTGGACGCCAAGGAGCAGATTCCGGACGACGCGACACCGGAGAAGGTCACCGATGCGCGCGGGCGGGTCGAGTTCGAGCACGTGTCGTTCTCGTACGACCCGGAGAAGCCGCTGATCACCGACCTGAGCCTGGTCGCGGAGCCCGGCCAGACGGTCGCGATCGTCGGCCCGACCGGAGCCGGCAAGACCACCCTGGTCAACCTGATCATGCGGTTCTACGAGCTGAACGGCGGCCGCATCACGCTCGACGGCGTGGACATCACCGAGCTGACCCGGCACGACCTGCGCTCGCGGATCGGCATGGTGCTGCAGGACACCTGGCTGTTCGGCGGGACCATCCGGGACAACATCCTCTACGGCAACCTGGAGGCCACCGAGGACGACATGCTGGCCGCGGCCAAGGCGACGTACGTCGACCGGTTCGTGCACAGCCTGCCCGACGGGTACGACACGGTGATCGACGAGGAGGGCAGCAACGTCAGCGCCGGTGAGAAGCAGCTCCTCACCATCGCTCGTGCCTTCCTGGCCGACCCGCAACTGTTGATCCTGGACGAGGCCACGAGCTCGGTCGACACCCGCACCGAGGTCCTGGTCCAGCGGGCGATGGCCGCGCTGCGGTCCGACCGGACCAGCTTCGTGATCGCCCACCGCCTGTCCACGATCCGCGACGCGGACCTGATCCTCGTGATGGAGGACGGCTCGATCGTCGAGCAGGGCACCCACCAGGAGCTGCTCGCAGTCGACGGTGCCTACGCCCGCCTCTACAACGCCCAGTTCAGCGGCGCCGTAGTAGACATCGACGAAGAAGCCGCAGCCATCCCAACCCCAGTCCCCGCCGCCCGCCGCTGACCGACGGAAGGGGACGCCCACTCGGGCGTCCCCGTCCGACGACTATCTGTTGCGCATCTTCAAGGTGCAGCCGATCGAGAACAACGCGGTGCCCAGAACGCCGAGCATGACGGCCAGGACGCCTACCCACAGCGCGATGTGGACCGGAGTGATGAGCAGGGCAGCACCGAACCCGCCTGCGATGCCGAGAATCATGCCGCCCACCGCCATCTGGACGTCGGCGCTCGCGGACGGTGAATGCAGGTAGAGCCGGTCGCTCGCCTGTCGCACGTACTCCGGGCTGACCGAGCTCGCCTTGGCGCGTACGGCGATCCGCTCGGCCTCGTCCCGGAGCTCCCTGGCGTTGTGGCGAACGACGCGGGTGGCTGCATCACTGGCATCCGCCTCCCATCGCATCAGGTTCTTCCACAGCTCCCGATCATCGGTCGGGGCAGCAGGCCTGGGCGCGGGGGGCGGCGCGGTGCGTCCCCGCCCGGCCGCCTTCCTGGACAGCCGGCTCATCGGCCGTCCCGCGCGATCCCGAGGCCGCGCCGGCGATGTACCGGTTCGATCGGCAGTACTTCGCGGTCGGTCAACTGTTCGGACCAGGCCCGGTCAGCGACGGCCCAGACGTGTGGCGGGTCTGTGCGCTCGTCTCTCCTGAACCGCAGCCGCTGCCGGATGTTGATGACAATCGAGGCGAGCGGTCCGACGATGATCACGACGATGCCGACCCACGTGGGGGTCACGGGGCCGACCTTCTCGGCGACGAGATCGCTCGCGATCGCCGTGGCCAGCCCCAGGACCAAGAACAGCACCAGTTGGCCGCCGCGATTGAGCCACCGCAACGGCGTCTTCGTTTGTCGCCCGGCCGCATTCACCCGCCAGATGATGGCACAACGACCGGGCCGTCCGCCGGTCGTCCGGTGGCCGTGCTGTCAGGATGACGGGGAGCGCGCTGACCGGTCTCGCACCTTCGCCGGGACCGTGTCACAACGCCAGGGAGCGCGTGACGAACTGCTGGAACTCCTCGGGTGTGGAGAACATCGGCATGTGATCGGCGGCCGGGATCACCGTGAGGTCGGCGTTCGGAGCCTGGGTGGCGAGGCGGCGGGCCCAGAGTTGGGAACCTTGGAAGTCGCGTTCGCCGATGAGGACGGAGATCGGGGTCTCGAGCTCGGCGAAGCGGGTCTTGACGGGCGGGTCGAGCTCGAGACCGTGGTAGACGTCCATGGTGCGGACTCGGGAGTTGGCGATCTGCAGACCGATCAGACGGCGCCGGTCGTTTGCGGGTGCGGCGGGACACCACGCGTCGACGTCGAGTGCGGAGACGGCCGGGATTCCGTCGGTCGCGCGAGGACCTTCTCGCACTCGGCGAAGTGGTTCCGCATCACCTCGCGGGCGGCGGATTCCTCGGGCGTCGGATCGGGGAACTCACCGAAGGACGCGGCGACGGCACCCACGCGCGTCACCCGCTCCGGGTACCGGTGCGCGAAGCCCAGCGCCCGCCGGCCGCCCTCGGACGAGCCGATCAGGACGGCCCGGGAGACGCCGGCGGCATCGAGCACCGCGGCCAGGTCGCCGATCTCGTCGTACGGCCCGTACGCCGGTGCCGAGAGGCCCGTGTCGCGGTAGTCCCACGTCGTCACCCGGGCCCGCTCGGCAAGCCACTCGACGGTCGCGTCCCACATCCGCAGATCGGCCATACCCCCGTTGAGCAGCACGACATCACGACCGTGTCCCCGCTGCTCGTAGTAGAGGTAGCCACCGGGAATGTCGACGAAGTCCTTCGCGTGATGAGACATGCCGGTAGTCTCTTGGCGCCTCGACGGTCAGCGAATCAGGATTTCTCCCTATTCGAGGCCGCGAGCGAGCCGCCGTACGGCGAGTTCGGCCAACAGCGCCGCGGCGTCGGGGAGGATGGAGTCGTCGAAGTCGGCCAGCGGGGAGTGGTTGTCCGCGGCCGCGTCGGGGTCGGCGGATCGGCAGGCGCTCAGGTTGAGGTAGACCCCGGGGACCTCGTTCAGGACGTAGGACATGTCCTCGGCGCCGCAGCGCGGATTGGCGCGTTCGCGGAACCGGTCGGCGCCGAAGAGGTCGACGATCGTGTCCCGCGCGAAGCTGTACTCCGCGGCGTTGTTCACCGTGACGGGGTAGCCGATCTGGTAGTCCACCTCCGCGATCAGCCCGTGAGCGGCCGCCATCGCCTCGACCAGCTGCGTCGACGTCCGCTGGACCTTGGTCCGAGTCGCCTCCGAGAACGTCCGCACGGTCGCGTCGAACACCGCGTCGTCAGGGATGATGTTCTCCTTCGTGCCACCCGCGATCCGCCCGACGGTGAGCACGACCGGGTCGAACACGTCGAACTGCCGGGTGATCATCGTCTGCAACGCGGTCACCATCTCGCAGGCCACCGGGATCGGGTCCTTGCCGCGGTACGGCGTCGAGCCGTGCGTACCGGCGCCGACGACGCGCACGTGCAACTGGTCGGCCGCGGCCATGAAGGAGCCGGGCTTGCTGCTCCACATCCCCAGCGGCTGACCGGCGGACCCGACGTGCAGACCGTAGGCCGCGTCCGCCCGGCGCCCGGCGGCGTCGAGCACGCCCTCGCGGATCATGATCGGCGCACCGCCGCTGGTCTCCTCGCCCGGCTGGAACATGAAGACGACGTCACCGGGCAACTCGGCCTGCAGCGCCGACAGCACCTTCGCCGCGCCGACCAGCCCGGCGACGTGCAGATCGTGGCCGCAGGCATGCATCATCCCGGGGTGCTGGGAGATGAACGGGACGTCGGTCCGCTCGGTTACCGGAAGCGCGTCCATGTCGCCACGCAGCAGTACGACGGGACCCGGGCCGCGACCGCCGCGCAGTACGGCGGTCACCGAGGACAGCTCCTTGCCGAGAGTGATCTCCAGCGGCAGACCCGCCAGCGCCTCGAGGACGAGCTGCTGGGTCTTGGGCAGCTCGAGGTCGAACTCAGGCACCTGGTGCAGCGCATGCCGGAGGGTGATGATCTCGTCGCCGAACTGCTTGGCCAGGTCCAGAGTCGTGCTCATGCCTTCGGTCCCAGCTTCAGCGCGGACATCACGCGCTGGGCGCTGCTGCCGAGCTCGAGCAGCTCGACCAGATCGAGCCAGCGCTCAGGGTCCTTGACCTCGTGTGGGATCTTCGCGTCGAACGAGCCGACGGGCGCGTCCTTGGCGACCGCGACCACCTTCGGGGCGACGTCGAGGTAGTCGCTCGCCTCCAGGATCTTCCGCTTCACCGACGCCGACATCGGCGTACTCGCGTCGGCCGCAGCGGCCCGGATCGCGTCCAGATCGCCGTACGCCGTGACGAGTGAGGCAGCGGTCTTCTCGCCGATGCCCTTCACCCCGGGCAGGCCGTCGGACGCGTCACCACGGAGCGTGGCGAAGTCGGCGTACCGGCTGGCGGGGACGTCGTACTTCGCCAGCAGCGCCTTCTCGTCGTACACCTCGGCTCGGCCGACGCCGCGGGCGGCGGTGTAGACGACCCGGATGCCACGGCTGTCGTCGATCAGCTGGAACAGGTCGCGGTCGCCGGTGACGACATCCACCGGCATCGTCGCCTGGTGCGACAGCGTGCCGATCACGTCGTCGGCCTCGTGGTCGGGCGCGCCGACGATCGCGATGCCGAGCGCCTCGAGGGTGGCGCGGATGTACGGCACCTGGACCTCGAGCCGGTCCGGCACGTCCTCGACCTGCTCACCCTTCGGCGTCACGAACTCGACCCGCTGCGCCTTGTACGACGGGATCAGCGCGATGCGCCAGGACGGACGCCAGTTGTCGTCCCAGCAGGCGACCAGGTGGGTCGGCCGGTGGTTCTCGGCCAGGCGGGCGATGAAGTCGAGCAGCCCGCGGATCGCGTTGGTCGGCGTACCGTCGGGGGCCTTCATCGTGTCCGGCACGCCGAAGAACGCGCGGAAGTAGAGCGACGCGGTGTCGAGCAGCATCAGCCGCTGTCCTGTCTCAGCCATGGGGCGATGCTTTCATGCCGGGGCGTCGCGGCAGTAGGGTCTCCAGGATGGAGGACCTGGACCGCAAGATCGTCGGGCTGCTCGCGTCCGACGGCAGGATGAGTTTCACCGACCTGGGCAAGGCGACCGGCCTGTCCACGTCGGCGGTGCATCAGCGGGTGAAGCGGCTCGAGCAGCGCGGCATCATCCAGGGATACTCGGCAACCATCGACCACACCGCGCTCGACCTGCCGCTGACCGCGCTGATCTCGATCCGCCCGATCGACCCGTCCCAGCCGGACGACTCGCCGGAGCGCCTCCGCGACGTCCGCGAGATCGAGTCCTGCTACTCGGTCGCCGGCGACTCCAGCTACATCCTCGTCGTCCGCGTCGCCTCTCCAGGCGCCCTCGAGAACCTCCTCGCCATCATCCGAGCCCGAGCCAACGTATCCACCACCACCACGATCGTCCTGAGCACGCCATACGAACGCCGCCCCCCGGCCCTCTGAAACGACACCGCCTTCGCGGCGGCAGTTCTTATGGCCGACTTCGCCGGCGGTTCGCGGACCGCTGACACGGGCCGACGTGGTCGGCGAGAGCGCCGGATGTGGTGTGACAGGCGGACATCCCGAAGACGGCGCACGGACACCGGGTGGCGTGCGAAGGACGCTGGGTGGGCGTGCGAAGGACACCGCCTTCGGCGGCGGCAGTCCTTCTGGCCGGCTTCGCCGGCGGTTCGCGGACCGCTGACACGGGCTGCGTGATCGGAGAGAGCGCCGGATGAGGTGTGACAGGTGTCTTAAGCGCACAGTCCGAAGATGGCGCACGGACAACGGGTGGCGCGCGAAGGACGCTGGGTGGGCGTGCGAAGGACACCGCCTTCGGCGGCGGCAGTTCTTCTGGCCGGCTTCGCCGGCGGTTCGCGGACCGCTGACACGGGCTGCGTGATCGGAGAGAGCGCCGCATGAGGTGTGACAGGTGCCTTAAGCGCACAGTCCGAAGACGGCACAGGGACACCTGATGGCGTGCGAAGGACGCTGGGTGGGCGCGCGAAGGAAACTGCCTGCGGCGACGCGTTTCGTCCTGCGCCAGGTCGCACACTGCACGCACGGGACGAGGTCGGTTAGCGAGGAGCGGGTGAACGGGTGGCGCAGCAGCGACCGCGACGCTGACCCGCTGCGGCGCGCGCCAGAAGGCCCGCGCACGCCGATCCCAATCCTGCTGTACGACCTCTGGGCCGAGGCCGGTTTCCGGACAGTAGGTGGCAGTGATGTTTAGGAGAGCGTGAGTACGGCCGGGATAGGGTCGGGGGGTGCGCAGAGCCCTTCTGAGTGATCTCTTCAGCACTCTGGTTCCTGGTGGTGAGGTCGAGCGTGATGTGGTCCACGAGCAGATGGCGCACGTGCTGGGTGTCGACCCGGTCGCCTTTGCTCGCGAGTTCGACGCGACCTCGCGGGAGCGGTTCACCGGCGCGTACGGCGACCTGCCGAACACGATCCGCGTGATCACCCGGCGCGCCGGCGGCGACCCGACGGACGAACAGGTGCACCAGGCAACGACCGTCCGTCAAGGCCTCTCCCGCCGCCTGGTGGACGCGGTACCGGCCGGCACGCTCGCCACCCTGGCCGAGCTGAGATCGGCCGGATGGCGGATCGGCCTGGTCAGCAACATCACCGCCCACACCGAGCTCCAGTGGCCGGCGAGCCCGCTGCCGCCGTACTTCGACGCCACGGCCTTTTCGACCCAGGTCGGCGCGGCCAAGCCGGATCCGGCGATCTACCTCGCTGCCTGCACCGCGCTCGACGTGCCGCCGGCCTCGTGTGTGTACGTCGGTGACGGACGAGACAACGAGCTACAGGCGGCCGCCGCACTCGGCATGTACGCGATCCGTACGACGGAGCACGCGGACAGCGACCCGACCTGGACCGGCCCGGCGATCTCGTCGTTCGCCGAACTCCCCGCGATGATTCACCTGGCCGGTCAGTAGCCGCCGGCGTCGATGAGCTGGGACTCGAAGGAGAGGACGGTGATCTTGCCCGCCCCCTTCGCCGGGACCAGGAGGACGGCGTCGTGCAGGGTGGTCCTGGTGAGGCCGCCTTGGTACTTGACCGTGGCGGGGCTGAAGCCGAGCGGGTCACCGCTGGACCAGTTGAAGCTGTAGCCCGCGCCGTTCTCGAGCTTGAAGTCCTCGGTGACGGTCGCGAAGACGAGCGCCGCTCCGGACTTGGTGACGAACGCGGTCGGTGGGGTGTCGATGCTGAAGTCTTCGGTCACGTTCTGGTAGATCTTCGGCTGCTTCGCCGCCGTCGACCGCCAGTCGGCTGCACTCGCGAGGACCTTCGTGACATTGGCGTTCGGCGCGAACGACGCCGCGCGCGGAGACTTCGCGCCGGCCGTCAGGTACTCGGCCAGCGCGGCCGCGGCCGCTTGTGGGGCGGCCGCCAGCCGCTTGGCGCCGGCGTTCGTGACCGTCCGCAGTCCGGTGATGTCCGGGACCTTGGCCGCGGCCGGGAGAGCGGCGGCGAAGGTCAACATCCACGGACTGCCCGCGGTGGCGCGTTCCCAGACGCCGAGGTAGCGGTAGGCCTTGGTGTCGGAGATGCCCGCGGACACGACGAAGTGCATCGGGTACGTGCCGTACTCCGGCGCCCCGACCACGGGCTTGGTGTAGGTGAACGGCTTGATCAGGTCCTTGCCGGCCTTGTCCAGCGTCCGGCTGATCGCGTAGCCGGCCTGGCTCTCCCGGACCACGGTCCCGCCCTCGATGGTCGCGATGAGCTTGTCGTCGCGGCCATGGTTGGCGGTGTTGTTGACCTCTTTGTAGTGCTTGACGACGGCCGCGGCGGTCTCGTTGCTGATCGCCGGACGAGTGAGACTCGCGACGGTGTCGCGCTCCGGGATCGCCGAGCAGCTACTCACCAGCGCGACCACCACGCCGACCGCCGCGACGCGGCGCATCGGCTGCTGCTGTTGCGCTGGCACGCCGGGTGCCGTGAAGACTTGCTGGGGAGCACTGGGACGCCGGCGGCGGACCAGGATCAGGAGGATGCCGACGGCAAGCAAGACCAGTCCGGCCAGCAGCACACCGAGGGCGGCGAGGAACGCGTGCGGGATCTCGATGCCGAGATTGACCTGGACGTCGGGCGCGGTCTTCCCGTCCGCGGTCATCACCACCACGTCGTACGGACCGTCGGTGATCGGCCAGGCGATCGACTGGGTGCCGGCGCCGTTCGCCTTGGCGACCCACCAGTCGAGGGTGTCCGGTGCCGCGAGCGGGCCTGCGGCACCCTTCTGCTCCTGGGTGGTGAGGGCGATCGGGTACTGCACCTGGACCAGTGAGGTGTGCGCGAAGCCCTTGAGGTAGCTCGCGACGTCGAAGTCCCGGGCCACGCCGACGAACACCGGCTTGCCGTTGGTGGAGTGCGCTTCGACGTGCAGCACCGGGCCGTGGCGATCCAGCAGTTCCGGTGAGCTGGCGATCGCGAGCCCCTTGCTGGTCAGGTGCTGATCACCCGACTTCACCGTGTCATCCGGGCCGATCAGCCAGAACGCCGCGGCGGCGCCGGCCAGGCCGACGAGTAGACCGATGAGGGCAAGCAGGACACCAACAACAGAGCGGACGACCCGCACACGGACTCCCGAGCTCGCGGCATGCCCCAGACATGCCGCACGATGGACGACGCCAGATGCTAGCGGTTGCCCAGGGCACCGTCAGGGGTGCGGGTCACGGAATGCCGAACGCCTTCGGTGCCACCCCCTGCATTGGTGGCACCGAAGGCTGATTGTGGTTAGTTGATCTCGAGGAGCTTCTGGGCCTCGGCGGCGTTGCGGGAGGCGGCGGCGCGCTTCTCGGCTTCGGCCAGCGAGGTGCCGGCGTGCTGGCGCCACCAGTCCTGGCCCTCGGCCGGGAGGGTGTCGATCGGGTCGTAGTACTCGTAGGTGCGGTTCAGCGCTTCCGGGTCCTGGTGCTCGATGCCGGTGCGGTAGTTCTTCTTCCAGTACGAGATGCCGCGGACCTCGTCGTACTCCGACAACTGGTGCACCCACCGTTTGCCGACGTACGGGACGTCGCAGACGATGCGCGGAGTCGCGAAGCCGGGGAGGTACCCGAGGATGCCGTGCTGCAGGTGCTGCGCGTCCTTCACGGACACCCGCCAGTGCTCGGAGAACGGGATCATGTCGCACATGTAGAAGTAGTACGGCGTGATCGTCGCGCCATCGAGCAGCGCGAAGCACAGGTCGAGCAACTCCGGGACCGAGTCGTTCACGCCACGCATCAACACGCCCTGGTTGCGGACGTCGCGGAGACCGGCCTCGAACATCGCCTTCGTTGCCTCGGCCACCAATGGCGTCACCGACTGGGCGGCGTTGACGTGAGTGTGCATCGCGATCATCACGCCGCGCTGCCGACCGAGCTGAGCAACGCGCTCGACGCCGGCGCGGACGTCGTCCGACAACCAGTGCTGCGGCATCCCCATCAGGGCTTTGGTGGCCAGCCGGATGTCGCGGATGTTCTCGATCTCCAGCAGGCTGGTCAGGAACGACTCGAGCCGCGGCCACGGCATGTTCGCCACGTCGCCGCCGGACACGACCACGTCCCGGACTCCCGGCGTACGGCGCAGGTAGTCGAGCATGTCGTCGAGCCGGGTCTGCGGCTTCGCGACGAACTTGAGCTTCTCGATCACCGGCGTCGAGTTCCCGACCAGGTCCATCCGCGTGCAGTGACCGCAGTACTGCGGGCACGTCGGCAGGATCTCCGCGAGGACCTTGGTCGGGTAGCGGTGGGTCAACCCCTCCGTGGCCCACATCTCGTGCTCGTGCAGCGAGTCGCGCGTCGCATGCGGGTGCGACGGCCAGTCACTCCGCCGGTCGGAGAAGACCGGCAGCATGTAGCGGCGGACGGGGTCCGCGTAGAACGCCTCGGTGTAGTCCGGGGCGCCGTTCGGCACGATGGTGTTGAGCATCTGCGGAGGGAGCAGCATCGACATCGTGGCTCGCTCGGCCTGGTCCCGGGCGAGGTCCTCGTACAACCGCTCCTCAAGCAGGTCGCCCATCACGTCACGCAACTGCTTGACATTCTTCACACAGTGCGACCGCTGCCACTGCACGGACCGCCACTCCTCGGCGGTGACGTCCTTCCAGCCGGGGATCCGGGTCCAATCAGGCTCCACCAGCTCGGCTCGTTGGTATGCGTACGGCTGGCCGGCGAGATCGTCGCGGGGCTCCGGTACGGCGCCACCCTCAAGCAGCTCAGCGGGGCTGATCAGGTCAGTCACGAGTCCTCCGGGGGCTTCAGGGGTGGTGCGGTCTCATGTGAGGATAGCGATAGAACTTCCCTCAGATCCAACAGTACGCCGCAAGAATTCTCGCCAGACTACCCTTTCAGTAGTATTTTGCCCGATCGCAACCGAGGAGGAGCCCGTGTCGTCCAGCCCTGTGGGACTGCACCGTGTACTCTCGCCCGCCGGCGTCCTGCCGCAGGCGGCGGAGCAGTTGGACGCCCGTCCGGAGATCTGGCCGGACGAGGTCCGGATCGCGGTCGAGCGGCTGAACCTGGACGCGGCGTCCTATCGCCAGCTTGCCGAGGCGCACGGCGGCGACGGTACGGCGATCCGCCGCGCGGTGCTCGAGATCGTCGCGACCCGCGGCAAGATGCAGAACCCGGTCACCGGCTCCGGCGGCATGCTCGTCGGAGTGGTCGACGAGGTCGGTCCCGAGTCGCCCCTCGGTGTGCAGAAGGGTGATCGCGTCGCCACGCTCGTCTCGCTCACGCTGACGCCGCTGCAGATCACCGATGAGCTCGCCGACTGGGACGGCAAGGGCGAGCAGGTCCCGGCGCAGGGTCACGCAATCCTGTTCGCCCGGTCGATCGTCGCCAAGCTGCCTGACGACCTGAAGCCCGAGCTGTCCCTGGCCGTGATGGACGTCTGTGGCGCACCCGCGCTGACCGCTCGCGTGGTCCGCCAGTATGTCGACAAAGGCACAAAGCCTGTCGTGTCAGTAATTGGCGGCGCAGGGAAATCGGGCTCGCTGTCACTGGCCGCCGCTCGCGCCGCCGGAGCCGCGCGCACGATCGGGATCGTGCCTGTCCAGCAGGAGCAGAACCGGCTCATCGACGCCGGGATCGCGGACGTCGTCACGCTCGCCGATGCCCGGGATCCGGTGGCGCTGGCGAAGGCGGTGGAGGACGCCGGGGGACCGTCGGACATCACCGTTGTCTGTGTCGACGTACCGGGTTGCGAGCACGGCGCTGTGCTGTCGACGGCCGCGGGTGGCACAGTGATCTTCTTCTCGATGGCCACGTCGTTCTCGGCCGCGGCCCTCGGTGCGGAAGGCCTTGCCGCCGACGTGACGATGCTGGTCGGCAACGGGTACGTGCCGGGCCACGCGGACTACGCGCTGGAGCTGTTGCGGGCCGAGCCGGGTGTCCGCGGACTGTTCGAGAGCAGGCTGGCGGAGGATTAGTTCGTGCGCACACTTCTGACGAACGGTTCCGTCTACTCACCCGCCGACCCGCATGCCACCGCGATCGCCTTCGACGACGGCGTGGTCACCTGGCTCGGTGACGACACCGGCGCGGGTTCGTACGCCGACGGCGCCGACGAGGTGATCGACCTCGAGGGCAAGCTGGTCACGCCGGCCTTCGTCGACGCCCACGTCCACACCGCGCAGTCCGGCGCGCTGCTGACCGGCCTCGACCTCGCCGGTACGACGTCGTTGGCCGAGGCGCTCGACCGTCTCGCGGCGTTCGCGCGGAGCCTGCCGGCGGGTGCGGTGATCGACGGCGCCGGTTGGGACGAGACGAAATGGCCGGAGGGTCGGCCCCCGACCGCGGCGGAGCTCGACCGCGCCGCAGACGGCCGCCGCGTGTACCTGTCCCGGATCGACGGTCACTCCGGTGTGATCTCGTCCGCGCTGGTTCCGGCTGCCCAAGGCGATGGCTACGACGCGAGCGGTCGGGTGGAGCGCGACGCGCATCACGCCGTCCGGGACGCGCTGAGCGAACTGATCGGGCCGGACCAGCGCCGTACGGACATCGAGGCCGCTCTGAAGGCGATGGCATCGAAGGGGATCGGCGCGTTCCACGAGATGGCGGCGCCGCACATCGGCCCGCTGCGGGAACTGCCGATCGTGCGGGAGGTGGCCGATCGACTCGGGTTGGCAGCGACTCTGTACTGGGGTGAGCCCGGCGTCTTCGAGCACATCGCGACGTATGACCTGGCCGGTCTTGCCGGCGATCTCAACGCCGACGGCGCGCTCGGCTCGCGGACGGCGGCCCTGCGGGAGGCGTACGCCGACCGCGCGGACCACCGCGGTCACGCCTATCTGACCCCCGAGCAGATCGCCGAGCACGTGATTGCCTGCACGGAGCGGAACGTCCAAGCCGGCTTCCACTGCATCGGCGACCAGGCGCTCGACAACATCGCCCGCGGCTTCGAGCTCGCGGCCGAGAAGGTCGGCGTCCAGGCGCTCGTCGCCGCACGGCACCGGCTGGAACATGTCGAGATGGTCGACGAGGCAACAATCGCGACGCTCGCCCGGTGCGGCGTCGTCGCCAGCGTCCAGCCGATGTTCGACGCCCTGTGGGGCGGCCCGGACGACATGTACGCCGAGCGCGTCGGCGACCGGTGGCAGGGCATGAACCCCTTCGGGTCGCTCGCCCGGGCAGGCGTCGTACTCGCGTTCGGCTCGGACTCGCCGGTCACCGCGCTCGGTGGTTGGGAGGCGGTCCGAGCGGCCGCCTTCCATCACGAGAAGTCCGAGCGGATCACGGTGCGAGCCGCGTTCCAGGCGCACACCCGCGGTGGCTGGCGAGCGGCCGGCATCGACGACGCCGGCGTACTCGCACCCGGTACGGCGGCGACGTACGTGATCTGGCGGAGCGACGCGGACCTCGTCGTCCAGACGCCGGACCAACGCGTCGCGGCTTGGTCGACGGATCCGCGCGCGGGAGTGCCGGTGCTGCCGGACCTGAGCGAGGGCACGCCGCTGCCCACTTGTCTGCGGACCGCTGTCGGCGGCCGCATCGTGTACGACGCCGAAGGATGGTCGCAATGACGCGCGCCAAGAAGAAGCTCGACCTCGACCCGGTCACCGTGCGGAAGGCGCGCAGCCTGGCCCGTAAGGCCGGGCGCCCGATCGTCAACCTGGCCCGGCAGCACACCACGGTGTCGGTCGAGCGAGCGGTACTGCGATTGGCCGGGCTGACCGGCGCGGACACCGAGGGCATTCCCTGGGTGAACCGGCTCGCGGACACCGTCCGTGCCGACATCGGGCTGGAGCACGGCCTCGCCCTGCCGGTGTGGGACGCGCTGGTGCGTGGTGAGGCGGAAGACCTCGGCGTCCTGGCGCAGAAGGCTGCGTCGGGGTCCGTGACGTTCCGGCTGCCGGACGGACGGGACGCCGTCCGCGCTCGGGCGGCGGCCCGGAAGGCCGCGACCGCCGGGATGAAGCGAATCGACGGTCGGCGACGGGAGCGGGACCGGCTGATCAAGCGGCACGGTGACCCGGAGCAGCGGCCGTGGATCTACCTGATCGTTGCCACCGGCGACATCTACGAGGACATCCCGCAGGCCCAGGCGGCGGCGCGCGCGGGCGCCGACATCATCGCCGTCATCCGCTCGACCGGGCAGTCGCTGCTGGACTACGTGCCCGAGGGCGCGACCCGGGAGGGCTTTGCCGGCACCTACGCGACGCAGGAGAACTTCCGGCTGATGCGGGCCGCGCTGGACGAGTCGTCGCGCGAGCTCGGCCGCTACATCCGGCTGACCAACTACGCCTCCGGGCTCTGCATGCCGGAGATCGCGACGCTGGCCGGGCTGCAGCGGCTCGACATGATGCTGAACGATTCCATGTACGGGATCCTGTTCCGCGACATCAACCCGATCCGGACCTTCGTCGACCAGCGGTTCAGCCGGCAGATCCACGCCCGGGCCGGGATCATCATCAACACCGGCGAGGACAACTACCTGACCACCGCGGATGCGGTCGAGGCCGCGCACACGGTGACGGTGTCGCAGCTGCTCAACGAGTACTTCGCCAAGGAGGCGGGTCTGGAGGACTGGCAGCTCGGGCTCGGGCACGCGTTCGAGATCAACCCAGACCTGCCGGACTCGTTCCGGCTCGAGCTGGCGCACGCGATGCTGGCCCGCCAGCTGTTCCCGGACGCGCCGCTGAAGTGGATGCCGCCGACCCGGCACATGACCGGCGACGTGTTCCGCGGCTTCCTGCTCGATGGGTTCTTCAACCTGGCCGGCGCGATGACAGGCCAGGGCATCCTGCTGGTCGGCATGATGACCGAGGCGGTCGTGACTCCGTGGATCTCTGACCGCGACCTGGCGCTGCAGAACGTCCGGTACGTGTTGGGGGCCGCGGGCAACCTGCACGAGGACTTCCATCCGGCGCCCGACGGCTTCATCGCCAACCGGGCCCGGCAGGTGCTGGCCGAGTCGGTCGACCTGCTGGACCGGATCGTCGACGACGGCCTGCTGAACGCGATCGGCGACGGCACGTTCGGCCTGATGAAGCGCCCGCAGGACGCCGGCCGTGGCCTGGACGGGGTCGCGCGCCGATCCTCCGAGTACTACAACCCCGCGATCGAGTTGCTCGAGGAGGGCCAGTGAGCATCATCCGGCCGTACGGCGACACCACCGGGGACGGCATGGTGCAGCTGTCGTTCACCCTGCCGGTCCCGCACGACAAGCGCGCCGAGGGTGCCGCGGTCCAGCTGGCCAACAAGATGGGTATGGATCCGGCGCTGGTCGTGCACTCTAAGGCGATGGGTCCGGACTTCACGTTCTTCGTGGTCTACGGGCCGGTCAACCACCTGGTCGACACCTCCAAGGTCGAGGTGATCGAGCGGGACTACCCGCTGCTGTCGCCGAAGGACGCGAACCTGGCGATCCGCAAGGGGCTGCGCCGCCGGCTCACCGTGGTCGGCGCCTGCATCGGCACCGACGCGCACACGGTCGGCATCGACGCGATCATGAACATCAAGGGGTTCGCGGGGGAGAAGGGCCTGGAGTACTACCGCGAGCTGAAGGTGGTGAACCTCGGCGCCCAGGTCGCCGTACCCGAACTGGTCCGCCGGGCCAAGGCGGAGAAGGCGGACGCGATCCTGGTGTCGCAGGTGGTCACCCAGCGGGAGGCGCACGTCCTGAACACCAAGGAGATGTCGGCCGCCTTCCGGGAGGCGTACTCCGAGGACACCCGTCCGGTGTTAGTTGCCGGCGGCCCCCGTTTTACCGAGCAGATGGCCGGTGAGCTCGGGGTGGACCGGGTGTTCGGCCGTGGCACAACACCTGGCGAGGTGGCCAGCTATCTGGTCGACGCGCTGGTGACCAAACGCAAACATGCCCCGAGCAAGAGGAGCGCATAGGTGTCAAAGGCAACTATCGGGCTGACCGCGACGCATCGGCGGTACGTGCCGTACAGCCACGCGCACTACGCCGGGAACCTGGTCGACGGTGCCTACGTCCTCGCGCTGTTCGGCGATGTGGCGACCGAGGTCTGCATCCAGGCCGACGGCGACGAGGGGTTGTTCGCGTCGTACTCGGATGTGCAGTTCCTGCAGCCGCTGCGGGCGGGTGACGTTGTGGAGGTCCAGGCAACGATCACCCGGGTCGGCAACCGCAGTCGCGACCTCGAGTTCAGCGCGTACGTCGTCTGCCGCGGGCGGCCGGATCAGTCCGAGTCGGCGGCCGAGGTCCTGGCCGAGCCGCTTGTGATCACGCGCGCACAAGGGACGGTCGTCGTACCGGTTGGGTGACGGTTAGTTGCCCTGGGTAACGATTACGTGGAGTGCCGAGACGGCTCTGTAACGTGACTTGGGTGAGGGAATCTCGTTTTCCTTTGCAGTGCGGGCGATCTTGTTACAACGGCCTCAAGGAGCCGCTGGAGAGGTTGACACCGTCGCCGTCAGCGAGCATCGTTTTGGGAGTCGTCATATCCCGTTCGATCCACGGTCACACGAAGTTCGGCCACCGGATGATCCCGCGACGCTGACCAGGCCAGTGCCAGGCTTGAGTCGACGGGGGCTGAGATCGCTGGTGGTGAGCCCCCCGCGGGGCAGAGGTGGAAGAGGTTCGGCGCCCAGTAGACAACAGCCGTTCGGTTCGCAGCCAGTGGATCGCCGGTTGGTCCGAAGGAGCGCCGAGCCTCTTTCCTCTTATCTGAGCCTCGTCCTCTTCCGGAGCGTCGTCACCCCATCACTTTCCGCGTTCGGTGCCGAATGGCTACCGACCGGATACATTTGCGTGTCCGGGACGTTGTACGGTCGTGCGACCGGCGTCCGCCGGGGCTTGTGAGGACAAGGGGTTACCGCGTGGACCGGTTGAAGGCTCTGGGGCGACTCCTGCCGAGGGTCGCCGTGGCGGTCGCCGCCGGCGCCCTGCTCGGGCTGGCCTTCGAACCCCACGACCACCCGTGGCTCACGGTGATCGCCGTACCTCTCTTCCTGGCCGCGCTGAACGGCGCCTCGGCCAAGGGCGGTTTCCTGATCGGTGCCGGCTTCGGCATCGCGTACTACGCGGTCCTGGTGCCCTGGCTCAGCGTCATCGGTGGCGACGCCGCGATCGCGCTGGCGGTGCTCGAAGGGCTGTTCTACGCCGTCTTCGGGTTGTTCGCGACGCAGGTGCTCAAGCTCAAGCTGTGGATGCTGTGGATCCCGTGTCTATGGGTGGCGACCGAGTTCGCGACCGCCGCGGTCCCGTTCGGCGGGTTCCCGTGGGGCAAGCTCGCGTGGGCGTTCTCCGACGCGTCGCTCGGCAAGCTGGCCGCGTTCGTCGGCATCCCGGGGCTGAGCTTCGTCGTCGCCTTCGTCGGCGTTCTGCTGTACGCCGTACTCCGGCCGACGAGCGGACTGCGGCTGCGGGCCGTCGCTCTCGTCGCCGGGGTGGCGATCGTGTTCGGCAGTTCGCTGATCAATCTGTCCACCCAGGGCGACGGCAAGACCGTGAAGGCCGCGATGGTGCAGGGGAACGTGCCCGGCAAGGGGCTGGAGTTCCTCGGCCGCGCGCGGACCGTCACCCGCAACCACCTGGCCGCCACCCTCGACCTGGAGAAGCGAGTCCAGGACGGCACCGAGATGAAGCCGGACGTGGTGATCTGGCCGGAGAACTCGACCGACATCGACCCGTACAAGGACGACGAGACGCGGGCCGACATCGAAGAGGCCGTGAAGGCTGTCAACGTACCGATCCTGGTCGGTGCCGTCACCGAAGGCCCCGGCCCGAACGAGCGGCAGACCACCGGCATCGTGTGGGATCCGGTCAGCGGCCCCGGCCAGCGGTACGCGAAGCGGCACCCGGTGCCCTTCGGTGAGTACATCCCGTTCCGTGACCAGCTGCTGCCGTACATCAAGCGGCTGGAGATGATCGGTGCGCAGACCGCCCCCGGCAAGGTCCCGGGCGTGATGCCGATCGGCGGTGTGACGTACGGCGACATCATCTGCTTCGAGCTCGTCTACGACAACGTGATCTCGGACCTGATCAAGGGTGGCGCCCAGGTCCTCGTCGTGCAGACCAACAACGCGACGTACGGCGGGACCGGGCAGCCCGAGCAGCAGTTCGCGATCACCCGGATGCGGGCGATCGAGACCGGCCGGACCGTGCTGATCGCGTCCACCAGCGGGATCTCCGGCGTGATCCGCCCCGACGGCACGGTCGAGCACAAGTCGGGCCAGTTCGTCTCCGATGTCTATGTCGCCACGGTTCCGGTGCGCGACGCCCGGACGCTGGCCAGCACCCTCGGCCCTTGGCCGCAGTGGATCCTGACCGGGCTGGGGCTGCTGGGCATCGTGCTGGCGCTGGTCGCGCGGCGCCGGCGGCGTACCGACGACGGCCCGCAGACTCCGCCGGCCGCCACTCCGAGTCGCGAGAAGGTCCCGGCCTGAACCAGGGTCCTCTCAGGGTTGGCCGTTCCCATCCGTTCCGTACGCTGGTGACTCAGGCAGGAAGGGGTAGGACATGCCGTGGCTCGTGGCGCTCGCGTTGCTGGTGGTGCCGATCGTGGAGATCTACGTGATCATCCAGATCGGTCAGGTGATCGGCGGCTGGCCGACGGTCGCGCTGCTGCTCGTCGAGAGCGCGCTCGGCGCCTGGATCATCAAGCGCGAGGGCCGGCGTGCCTGGAGGGCGCTGCAGAACTCGTTCCAGACCGGCAAGATGCCCGGGCGTGAACTGGCCGACGCCGCGCTCGTACTGGTGGGCGGGACGCTGCTGCTCACACCAGGCTTCGTCACCGACATCTTCGGCTTCTTCTTCGTCCTCCCCTTCACCCGGCCGCTCGCCCGCCGTGGCATGTCCGCCTTCTTCAACCGCAGGCTCGCCGGCCAACTGGGCGGCGCCGGTCTAGGTGGTTCCGGCCTGGGTGATTCGGGGCTAGGCGGCTTCATCCCCGGCACCGGCGGCCCCACCCGACCACCCCAGTCCTCAGGCGACGTCGTCCAGGGCGAGGTCATCGACCCGGATACGAAGTAGGTCTTCCTCACCGGCGTGCTCTTCGGCGGTCGGGGCCTCGGCGCGCACCGCGTGACCTGAACGATTGGGTGCAGCAGACTGGCACGATCGGGCTTCGGGGCTCAGCGAGTGAAGGTCGGGATAGGCGTGATGGTGCTGGGCGGACGCGTCGCGGCGTGGTTGCGGCGCGCGGATCCTGGGCTGGCCGCGACCCGACGGGCCGCCAGGACAGCGTTGGTGATGCCGGCGCTGTTCGCGTTCTGCGCCGAGGTGATCGACTCCCCGGTGGTGGCGACGTTCGCCGCGTTCGGCGCGTTCGCGATGTTGCTGCTGGTCGACTTCCCGGGGACCAGCGTGCAGCGCGTCCGGGCGCAGGTGCAGCTCGCGGTGGGGTGGCTCGTGCTCGTTTCTCTGGGCACACTCGCCGGGCAGTCCGCGTGGACGGCGACAGCGGCCACGGTCGTTGTGGGCTTCGCCGTACTGTTCTCCGGTGTCGTCAGCTCGGTGCTGGCAAGTGCCAGCACTTCTTTGCTGCTCGCGTTCATCCTCTCGGTAGCGACGCCCGCGCCGCTCTCGATGCTGCCGGACCGACTGGCCGGCGTAGCTCTTGCTGCCGCAGCCGCTGTGCTCGCCGTCTGGCTGCTCTGGCCGAGACCGGCGGTTGATCCCCTCGGGGCACCGGCCGCTCGAGTCTGCAGAGCCGCTGCGATGCAGCTTCGCGCCGAAGCCCGCGACACCGTCGAAGTATGCGCCATGAAGACGCAAGAGACGGCGACCCTCATCGACGACCTGCGGCGTACCTTCACCGCGACGCCTTACCGGCCGACAGGCCTGTCCATGGGGTCCAGGGCTCTGGTGCGCTTGGTCGACCAACTCACCTGGTTGAGTGCGATCCTTGGCGAGTTCAATCCCGCCAGCGCCCAGGGAGCGGCGAAGGATCCGGACTCGTCCGAAGTTCACTTCGCGGCAGCGACCGTACTGGATCTCAGTGCGGATCTCCTGGCGGATCCGAAGGTCGCCCCGGACCAACTAGCCACCGCGGTAGAGGCACTTCGCGATGCCGTCACGGCCCTCGAAGACGGCGCCGTGGCCCGCTTGCCATCGACGGACGGAGCGGCGCGGGAGCCAGGCGCGGCCGGGTTTCTCGGCAGTCTCAACGTGTCGTTCAGGGCGCAGGAGATTGCGTTCGGGGTCTTGCTGATCGCGCAGAACGTCGAGATCGCGCGGGCTGCGGACCAGCGAAGGTGGACGGACCGTCTGCTCGGTCGCGAGCCAAGGTCGCGCACAGGCCCCATCGTCAGCGCGGCAGAACGCGCCGCTGCGCACTTCGAGCCGCACTCGGTGTGGCTACACAACAGCATCCGCGGCGCGGCTGCGCTTGCGATCGCCGTAGCGGTCGCGAACGTGACCGGTGTCCAGCATGCCTTCTGGGTCGTTCTCGGAGCGTTGTCGGTACTTCGCTCCAACGCGCTCAACACCGGTCACAACGCCTACCGAGCTATCGGCGGTACGGTCGTCGGCTCGCTCGTGGGGGCCGGACTGCTGGCGCTGATCGGCGAGAACACCGCGGCGCTGTGGATTCTGCTGCCGATCGCGGTGCTGGTCGCCGGCATCGCCCCTGCTGCGGTCTCGTTCGCGACAGGGCAGGCGGCGTTCACGGTCACTCTGGTGATCCTCTTCAATATCGCTCAGCCAGAGGGCTGGTCGCTCATCCTGTTCCGCATCGAGGACATCGCGCTGGGCTGCGCGGTGAGCTTGCTCGTCGGCCTGTTGTTCTGGCCCCGTGGGGCGTCCGCCGCGGTCGGAAAGGCGCTGGCGGAGGCGTATGTGGACAGTGCGCACTACCTGGTCAGCGTCGTCGGGTACGCCGTGTCCTGCTGCGTTCCCGGGTCCCGCCCGACCACACCACAGGAAGGCCGCCGGACAGCGGCCGCAGCCCGCCGACTGGACGACGCCTTCCGCACCTACCTCGCCGAGCGCGGAGCGAAGCCGGTCCCGCTGAGCGAGATGACAGCCCTGGTCACCGGCGTCGTCGGGGTCCGCTTGGCGGCGGACGCAGTTGTGGAGCTTTGGGAGCGGTACGCCGGTGGTCAACCGCCCTCGGAGGACCGGAGCGCCGCACAGTCCGCTCTGCTCGCCTTGGCGGACCGGCTTCTCCAGTGGTACACCGCCCTTGCCGACGCCCTGGCCGACCACGGCCGGGTACCCGATCCGCTCCCGCACGACCACACGACCAAAGCTCAACTGATTGCGGCTGTACGCCGCGACCTGTATGACCCCGGCGGCCAAGCTACCCCGACAGCGATCCGCGTCCTGTGGACCAACGATCACCTGGACGTGGTGCGCCGCCTCCAGCCAAGCCTCGCCGCCGCAGCCAGCAGAACCACAACGGCCACCCGGTGGTCTGCAGATGTTCCTTGGCTCAGGCGAAGGGGCCTTTCGCGCTGAACAGGTGCTTGGCGAAACGGGTGGCCATCGCTCGGTGGGTCTCCCCGTCGGGGTGCAGGTCGTCGGGTAGGGGGCGGGCAGTGTTGTCTGGTTCGCCGTAGAGGGTGCGGCCGTCCAGGTAGTGGAGGTTGGGGTCGGCGGTGGCGCGTTGGGTGATGATCCGGGACAGCTCGGTGCGGATCACCGAGAGGGTGAGTTTGCCGGTGGCAACTTCCTCTCGGGTGCCGGTGGCGGTGAAGCGGAGGTGCCCTTCGGCGAGGGCGGACAGGTCCCAGCCGGTGGGGCCGGGGGTGTACTCGTGGATCGGGCAGAGGATGGGGGAGATGACCAGGAGCGGGGTGTCGGGGTGGCCGTCGCGGATGGTGTCCAGGAAGCCGTGGACGGCGGGGGTGAAGCTTCGGAGGCGGAGCGAGTCGGTGTTCACGATGTTGATACCGAGCTTCAGGCTGATCAAGTCCGCAGGCATGTCCCGGATCGTGCGGGCGACGAACGGCTGAAGGAACGAGCTGCCCGCGAAGGCGAGATTGACCAGCTCCACGCCAGCGTGAGCCGCGGCCAGTGCCGGCCAGATGGCTGTCGGGCTGCCGGCGTCCGAGCCATGACTGATCGAGCTGCCGTGATGCACCCACACCCGCCGGCCATCGGCGGAGACCGGCTCGATCGGTGCATCGGTGCGCAGGGCAACGAGTTCGGTGGTCTCGTTGTGCGGCAGCCAGAGCTCGACGGTCTTCGGTACGTCGCTCAGTCCGTCGAAGCGCAGCGTCCGTGACTCGCCGCGCCGGCTCTCGGTGGACCCGGTCATCAGGTCGATCGTGATGACATCGCCGCCGTCCACGGTGGCCTGAGCTGTCAGCTTCCCGTCGACGACCAGGTCGTACACGCCGGCCGGTCGCGGGAGAGCGCCGACATACTCCCGCTTGGTCGGCAGAGTCTCCAGCTCGACCGCCAACGCGGTCGAGGTCTGGTCCGCCTGCTCGGGCAAACCTACAAGCTTTAGGCAAACGGGTGCATGAAAAACGGACCCTCACCGCGCCGTTGCGGTGAGAGCCCGTCAGGGCCTTGATCAGGCGGTGCGCTTGGTCCGGTGCAGGTGGGCGGGGCCGATCTCGCCCTTGCGGAGCAACTCGACCCGCTCGGCCAGCAGCTCCTCCAGCTCGGAGATGCTGCGACGCTCGCGCAGCATGTCCCAGTGCGTACGGGCCGGCTTCTCCTGCTTCGGCTCCGGCTTCTCACCGGTGGACCGGGCGGCCTCGCTGCCGCAGTGCGGGCATTCCCAGACCGCGGGCACCTCGGCGTCGTGCGCCATGGTCACCTCGACCACGTGGCCGCGGGGGCAGTCATACGTGATCATCTGGCGCGGCGCGAACTCGACACCGCGGTCATCCTCGAAGCTGACCCCACCCAGCCCCGAACCACGCAGTACGCGATTAGACATGTCATACCTCCGAGATCGTCATCCGTGCCAACGGTCGGCCGGCCCGGATCATTCCCATTTTGGCATGCCCGAGCCCGAGGTACGCACCTGACAGCACCGTCGTAACGCCCTGTCATCGAGCGTTCACTCATCACGGTGTGTCGCCGTGCGTCCGACGTACGACGCATCGAACCGATGCACAGTTCACAGCCAGTTGCCAGGAATCGGGGATCAGTTCCTCAGCAAACGGCCCTAGCGTCTGCGTCCATGGTGCTACCCCGCCACAAGCTCCGTGGCCTCAGCTTCGTCAACGTGGCCCTGGTGGCCATCGTCCTGGCCATCGCCCTCACGGCGTACTTCCTGTTCTTCCGAAAGGACCAACCAGCTGCGAGTGCGACTCGCCCGACGGCGGCAGTGACCCGCGGTGACGTGACCGCCAGCGTCAGCTCCAGCGGCACCCTGCAGAGTTCCCAGACCGCGTCACCCCAGTTCGAGACCTCCGGCACGGTCACCCAGATCCTGGTGAAGGTCGGCCAGGTGGTCGCCAAGGGCGCGGCGGTCGCGAAGGTCGATCCGTCCGCCGCCGAGCGCCAGCTCCGGATCGCCGATCAGAACCAGATCGCGGCGGCCAACTCGGTGACGGCCGCGCAGGAGTCGCTCGACGACGCCCAGGACGCCGCCGACGCCGCGGCGGAGGCATCGGCCTCGCCGAGCCCGACGCCGACCAACGGCCAGCAGCAGTCGCAGTCCCAGAACCAGGGCCAGACCCAGAACCCGGAGGTTGCCGTCAGCAACGCCGAGGCGAGCCTGGCCCGGGCGAAGGCGGACAAGGAGCAGGCCGACCAGGACGTCGAAGGCGCCCAGGCCGCGGTCGACGCGACCACGCTGAAGGCACCGATCGCGGGCACGATCACCGCGATCAACGGCTCGGTCGGCTCGGTGACCGGCGGCTCGAGTACCGGTTCGGGGTCAGCCTCCGGCTCCGGTTCAGGCTCGACCTCAGGTCAAGGTTCAGGGTCGACCAGCGCTAGTACGACGACCACGTCGGGCTCCGGCTTCGTCGACATCTCGGACCTGAAGGCGCTCCAGGTGGTCGCGTCGTTCGCCGAGGCGGACGCGATCAAGATCAAGGCCGGCCAATCCGCCACCGTCACCCTGAACGCCGAGCCGGGTACGACGCTCACCGCAACGCTGGCGTCCGTATCGCCGACGCCGACCACGACGAACGGCGTCGTCTCGTACTCGGCCACCTTCTCGCTGGCCAAGCTGCCGGCCAACGCGCGGATTGGCCAGACCGCCAACGTCACCGTCCAGACCGCGAAGGCGACCAACGCTCTCTACGTCCCGAGCACGGCGATCGCCACCAGCGGTACGACGTACACCGTCACGATGGCCGACGGCGGCGGGACGCGGGAGGTGAAGGTCGGCGTCCGCGGCGACAGCTTCACCCAGATCACCTCCGGACTGAACGAGGGTGAGCGGATCGACCTGCTGCAGGGCACGATCGGTGGCACCACGAACCAGACCGGCCAGGGCCGCCAGTTCGGTCAGGGGCAGTTCCCCGCCGGTGGCGGCCAGTTCCCCGGCGTCGGCGCGGGCACGGGCGGCGGGGCCAACCGTGGCCGCTGACGCCCTGATCGAGATCCGGGACGTCACCAAGACGTACGGCAGCGGCGAGACCACCGTGCACGCGCTTCGCGGGGTGTCCCTGCGGGTCGAGGCCGGTGAGTACGTCGCGGTGATGGGCTCGTCCGGATCCGGCAAGTCGACGCTGATGAACATCCTCGGCTGCCTGGACGTCCCGAGCCGGGGCGAGTACTGGCTGGACGGGAGCAACGTGGCCCGGCTGACCGAGGACCAGCAGGCGCTCGTCCGCGGCCGCAAGATCGGGTTCATCTTCCAGTCGTTCAACCTGATCCCGCGCACCACCGCGCTCGCCAACGTCGAGCTCCCGCTCACCTACGCCCATCTGCGCCGCGCCGAGCGGCGCGAGCGTGCCGGTCGCGCGCTGGACCTGGTCGGGCTGTCCGACCGTGCCGATCACCGGCCGAACGAGCTGTCCGGCGGCCAGCAGCAGCGGGTCGCGATCGCCCGCGCGCTGGCGACCGGGCCGCGGATCCTGCTCGCCGACGAGCCGACCGGCAACCTGGACGCCCACTCAACCGACGAGGTGCTCGGCATGTTCGACCAGCTGAACGCCGACGGGCGCACAGTCGTCGTGATCACCCACGAGCACGACGTGGCGGCCCGCGCCCGGCGGCTGATCCAGGTCTCCGACGGCCGGATCGTCGCGGACGAGGTGACCCGCTGATGTCACCTCGCGATCTGATGGCGGCCGCCCTGCGCGGCCTCAATGCGAACAAGCTCCGCTCGCTGCTGACCATCCTCGGCGTCTCCATCGGCGTCGGCGCGGTCATCGTGCTGGTTGCTGTCGGCAACGGCTCGGGCAAGGCGGTCCAGGCCCGGCTGGAGGCGATGGGCACCAACCTGCTCACGGTCTCGACGACCGGCGGTGGCGGCGGCTTCCAGCGCGGCCAGGCCGGGCCGTCGGCCCAGCAGTACAGCCTGACCCTGGACGATGCGGCCGCCCTGGCCGACGAGCGGCTCGCCCCCGACGTGGCGGCGGTCGCGCCGGTGATGACGAGCAGCGGTACGACGGCGACCAACGGCGACACCAGCTACACGGTGAGCCAGGTGATCGGTACGACGCCGGCGTACCTGCCGGCCACCAACACGCCGGTCGGCACCGGAGCGTCGTTCACCCAGGAGGACGTCGACACCTCCCAGCGGGTCATCCTGCTCGGGCAGACGACCGCGACCGAGCTGTTCACCCGGCCCGCGAGCGCGGTCGGTCAGACGATCAAGCTCGGCGCCGTCGATTTCGTCGTCCGCGGAGTGCTGGCGAGCAAGGACAGCACCGGGTTCTCGGATCCGAACGCGACCGCGATCATGCCGATCAGCACCCTGCGCGCGACCCAGGCCGGGTACGGCGCACTGAACCAGATCGTGGTCCAGGCGGCGAACGAGGATCGGGTGGACACCGCGCAGGCCGAGGTCACGCAGTTGCTGACCGCGCGGCACCAGGTGCCGGCGAACCAGACCTCGCCGTTCCGGATCACGAACTCCGCGCAGATCCTGCAGACCAGCCAGGACACCGCCGCGACCTTCACCGCCCTGCTGGCGACGGTCGCCGCGATCAGCCTGGTCGTCGGCGGGATCGGGGTCACCAACATCATGCTGGTCACCGTCACCGAGCGGACCCGGGAGATCGGCATCCGCAAGGCGCTCGGCGCGCGGCGGCGGACGATCCTCGGCCAGTTCCTGATCGAGGCGACCCTGCTCAGCCTGATCGGCGGCGCCGTCGGGGTCGGCGTCGCGCTGATCGTCACCCGCTTCCAGCTCGCCGGTGTGCAGCCGGTGCTGGTGCCGTCGTCGATCGGACTCGCGCTCGGCGTGTCCGCGGCGGTCGGCCTGTTCTTCGGCAGCATGCCGGCGCACCGAGCCGCCGGTCTTCGTCCCATCGACGCTTTACGACACGAGTGAGAGGCCCATACCCGATGAGCAACCAGAACCCCGACGAGTTCGCCCAGATCGGGTCCGACGAGGAGGTCGACGCGGCGCTGACGCCGAAGAAGAGCCTCAACCTGCCACTGGCGACGGCGATCCTGGCCGGCATCGTGGTCCTGGCCATCGGCCTCGCCGGCGGCGCCGGCCTGCACGCGGCGTTCGCGTCGGACAGTACGACGACTCAGCCGCAGGCGAGCGGCCGCGGCTTCGGCGGCGGATACGGCGGCTTCCGCGGCCAGAACGGCAACGGGCAGGCACCGGGCGCGGGCGCTGGCCAAGGTGGTCCGGGCGGCGCGGCGATCGGCACGGTCGTGTCGGCGACGGGGACCGAGCTCGTGGTGAAGACCCAGAACGGCAACGTCACGGTCAAGCTGACCGGCGACACGACGTACGAGATCACCGCCAAGGGCACCGCGGCCGACCTCAAGCAGGGCGAACAGGTCGTCGTCAGCGGCCAGAACGCCAACGGCACGATCACGGCGAACACCGTCCGCCAGGGAAGCTTCGGCGGCGGCTTCCGCAACCCGAGCGCCACGCCGTCGCGGTAACCCCGAACCGTGCGCCCGGCTCGTACCCCGGCCGGGCGCACGTCAGTTCCTGGTGGCGATGAGGGCGACGGCGGTGGAGTCGATGGTGAAGCTGCCACCCACGGCCGCCCACATGCTGTTCGCGGATCGGACCGGCATCCGGCCGAGTGCAGCAAGTGCGGAAGCTTGTCGCCTCCGTCGTCCCCGGCTAGACGATCGAGGGCTGGGCGTTGCCGGCTTCGGTGATGCCTCGGCGCATGTCGACGCGGGTGAGCAGGATCAGGCCGATCAGGAAGAAGAAGCCGAGGGCAACGATTGCGGGGCGGTAGGAGCCGGTGAGCTGGTGGACCAGCCCGAAGACGAGGGTGCCGAGCCAGGAGGTGCCGCGCTCGCCGGCCTGGTAGAGGGAGAAGTACTCGGCCTCCCGGCCCTTCGGGATCAGCTGGCTGAAGGCGGACCGCGACAGCGCCTGGGTGCCGCCGAGGACGATGCCGATCGCGATGCCCATCACCAGGAACGGCACGATCTGGTGCGCGGGCAGCAGGAAGCCGGCGACCACGATCAGCATCCAGACCACCAGACCCCCGGTGATCGTCCGGTGCGCGCCGTACCGCTGGGCGAACCGGCCGAACGCCAGCGCCCCGAAGAACGCCACGAACTGCACCAGCAGGATCGTCGCGATCAGCACCTGGGTTGCGAAACCGAGCTGTTTCTCGCCGTACGTCGACGACACCGAGATGACCGTCTGGATCCCGTCGTTGAAGAACAGGTACGCGACCAGGAACAGCAGCGTCATCGGATAGCTCCGTAGGTGCTTGAGCGTCGCCGCCAACTGCCCGAAGCTCTGGCGCACCAGGCCCCTGCTGCGCACCGGTTCGACGCTCGTCGGAGGCCGGTTCCGCAATCGCACGTACGGGATGAACGTGAACGCCCCCCACCACAGCCCGGCACTGAGCAGGCTGAGGCGGACGGCCGTCCCCTGGCTCATCCCGAGCGCGTCGTGCGCGGTGACCACGGCGAGGTTGATGAGCAGCAGGATGAACCCGCCGGCATACCCGAACGCCCACGCGCGGGACGAGACGGTGTCGCGCTGGTCCGGCGGCGCGATGTCGATCAAGATCGAGTCGTAGACGACCAGCGACGAGCCCAGGCACAGGTTGCCGATGAACAGCAGCAGAGCGCCGAGCAACCAGCGACCGCCGCCCACGAACACCATGGAGCAGGCCGCCAGTGCGCCGACCCAGGCGAACCCGCACATCAGCACCTTCTTGCGGGACATCCGGTCCGCAATCGCTCCCACCACCGGCAGGAACAGGGCCGACACCAGCGTCGCCACCGTGACGACGTAGAAGGCGAGCGAACCAGGGGAGATGCCCAGCCCCAGGACATCGAGGTTGGTGTTGCACGGCCTGTCCGTCGTACCGGCGTACCCGCAGGCCGCGGTCTCGGCGACCGACGTCAGGTACGGCGCGAACAGCACCGTGCCGACCGTGGTGACATAGCCGGAGTTCGCCCAGTCGTAGAGGCTGAACCCCCAGTACTCGCGCTTGTCCACCGCAGCCGGGGCGGAGAGAAGTCCCATGCGCGGAAGTGTGTCAGGTCCCGGCGACGATGCGGCGTCCCGGCGGATAACACTTCAATCCCACTGGCCCCGCTCGACCAGGACGTCGCGGAGAAGATCGGTGCGATCGGTGATCAGGCCGTCCGCGCCGGCGTCCAGCATCCGCCGCATCGTGGCCGGGTCGTCCACGGTCCAGACGTGCACTTGCTTGCCCCGGGCATGCGCTCGTTTGATCAACCCGGGCGTGAGCACCCGCAGCGGCCCGTATCCCTCGGGGATCTGCAGACACGCCCCGCCGGACTTGAGCGCGAAGGGCAGGAACCGGATCAGCACGATCTCGAACTCGCCGTACCCGGTGCACAGTCGCGGACCGAGGTCCTTGCGGATCCGCCGTACCCGGGACTGGGAGAACGACGAGACGCAGACCCGGTCGATCGCGTTCGCGGCCCGCAGGACGCCGGCCGCCGGCTTCAGCCCGTTCTCGGCCTTGATGTCGAGGTTGAACCGGACGTCCGGGAAGTGCTCGAGCAGCTCGTCGAGGCGGGGGATGGGCTCGTGGCCGTTGATCCTGGCCTTGCTGACCTCGGCCCAGGGCAGCTCCGCGACGACCCCGGTCCGGTCGGTGACCCGGTCCAGCTTGCTGTCGTGGAACGCGATCACGACCCCGTCACTGGTGGCGTGCAGGTCGGTCTCGAGGTAGCGGTACCCGAGGTCCACCGCGTTCTGGAACGCGTGCAGCGAGTTCTCGTAGCCGATGTTGTCGGGGTGCAGCGCGCCGCCCCGATGGGCCATCGCGATCGGCCCGTCGTGGTCGAGGTAGGGATACACGACAGGAAGTATGTACCGTTTGGCTGGTGACGCTACTCAGCCCCCGCCCCGACCTGTGGACCCTCGACCCCGAGGTCCTGCACCTCAACCATGGTTCGTACGGCGCGGTGCCGCGGCGGACCCAAGAGGTGCTGGCCGCCCTCCGCACCGAGGCCGACGCGAACCCGATGGCCTGGTTCCGCTCGGTCGCGGCGCGACTGACCGCGAGCCGCCTCGAGTTGGCGTCGTTCCTGCGGACCGATCCCGCCGGCTTCGCCCTGGTCCCGAACGCGAGCGCCGGCGTGACCGCCGCACTGGCCACGCTGCCGATCCGGGCGGGCAGCCGGATCGTGCTGACCAACCACGCGTACGGCGCGGTCCGGTACGCCGCCGAGCGGTTCGCCCGGCTGCACCAGGCCCAGGTGGTCATCGTCGACGTACCCCTGGAGGCCGACGACGAGAGTGTGGTCGCGCTGATCGCGCCCCACCTGGACAACGCCGCCGCCCTCATCGTGGATCAGATCAGCTCGGCGACCGCGATGGTCTTCCCGATCGCGGCGCTGGTCGAGGTATGCCATGACCGCGGTGTCCCGGTCGTGGTCGACGGCGCGCACGCTCCAGGACTGATCGACGCCCCGGCGGCCGACGGCGCCGACTTCTGGACGGGCAACTTCCACAAGTGGCCGGCCGCACCGCGCGCGACGGCCGGTCTCGTGGTGGCGGAGCGCTGGCGGTCGGCGACGCTCCCGCTGATCGTGTCCTGGTCGGAGTACGACGAACGGCTGCCGGAGCGGTTCGACATGCAGGGCACGTACGACTACGCGCCGTGGATCGCGGCACCGGAGTCGCTCCGCGTGCTCGACGAGCTGGAATGGCCGGTACGGCGTACGCAGCTGAGCGCGACGATCGACGAGGGGGCGAAGATCGTGGCGAAGGCGCTCGGGACCGGGATCGCGCAGATCGCCCGGCAAACGCCGACGATGCGCCTCGTCGAGCTCCCGTCCACCGTCGACCTCACCGCCGGCGAGGCAATCAAGGAGCGCGTCTCCCGCGACCTGAAGGCCGAGATCACCTTGACCGGCTTCGACAACCGCGGCTTCATCCGGCTGTCCATCCACGCCTACAACTCGCTGCAGGACTATCAGTCGCTCGCCGACCGGTTGCCCGCGTTGCTCTGAAGGGTCCGCCGTCACCCCTTGACTGCGCCTGACGTCAGGCCGGCGACGATCTGGCGGTTGAAGAACAGGAACATGATCAGGGGCGGGATCGTGATCAGGAGGATGTTCATGAAGAGAAGGTTGTACTGGGTGGTGAACTGACTGGAGAAGTTGTAGAGGGTCAGCTGGACGGTGGCGTTCTTGTCGCCGGGCAGGAAGTACAACGGGTTCACGAAGTCGTTGAACACGTTGACCGACTGCACCACGACGACGGTCACGATGACGGATCTCAGCAACGGGAAGATCACCCCGAAGAACAACCGGAGTGGGCCCGCGCCGTCGATGATCGCCGCCTCGTCCAGCTCCCGCGGGATGGTTGCGACGAACGCCCGGAACAACAGGATGCAGAACGACAACCCGAACGCGATCTCGATCAGGATCAGTCCTGGCATGGTCTTGAACAGGCCGAGCTTCTGCAGCACCCAGATCGTCGGTACGACGGCCGGCGGGATGATCAACCCGGACAGCACCAGGAAGTTGATGAAGCCGTTCCACCTGCTCTTGCGCCGCTGCAGCACGAATCCGGCCATGGCCGCGAGCACCACCATCCCGGTGACGCTGGCCACGGTCAGGATCGTGCTGTTGATGAAGGCGATCACCAGCATGTAGTCGCGGGCCTTGACCACCTCGACGAAGTTCTGCACGATCCGGAACTGGTGCGGCCAGGAGAAGCTCAGATCCGCGGACTGCTGCCGGTCCTTCACCGCGGTCAGGACGATGAACGCGAAGGGGATCACGAACACCACGATCGAAGCCACGATCGCGACGGCGCTGAGCAGGTAGTTCCGGCCTGGTTTGTGGTTGACGAGTTCGGCGGTGCTCACAGGTCCACCTCCTTGCGGTTCAGGAACCATGACAGCGGCAGGATGATCGCTGTGACCACCACGAACAGCACGACGTTGCCGGCCGTCGACAGGCCGTAGAACCCGGCCTGGTACTGCTTGTAGATCACCGACGCGATCACGTCCGAGGTGAACCCGGGCCCGCCGCGCGTCATCGCCCAGATCAGCTCGAACGACCGCAGGCCGCCGATCAGCGACAGGATGATTACGGTGACGGTGGCCGGCTTGCACAGCGGCAGCACGATCCGGCGGAACGTCTCCCACGCCCCGGCTCCGTCGACGCGAGCGGCTTCCATGTATTCGCGCGGGATCGACACGATGCCGGCGATGTAGATGAGGGTCGCGAGCCCGACGCCCTTCCACACGTCGACGGCGGCGATCGACATCAACGCCCATTTCGGGTCGGTGAGCCACCCGGGTCCGTTGATCCCGATCACCCCCAGCGCGCCGTTGATCAGGCCGCGCTCGGGGTTCATCAGCACCGTGAAGGTGAGACCGACGCCGATCGTGCTGACCAGCACCGGGAAGAAGACGACCGAGCGGAGGTACGCGCGGCCGACGATCCTGGACGTGAGCAGTACGGCGAGCAGCAGGCCGAGCACGACCTTCGACCCCGACGTCACCACCGCGTAGATCAGCGTGTTGGTGAAGCCTTTGACCAGAGCCGGCTCCTGGAAGAACAGCTTGAAGTTGTCGAACCCGATGAACTTCGACTCGAACAGGCTCCACCGGGTCAGGCTGTAGTAGAACGAGGCAAAGGTCGGAACGAGGAACAGGACGGTGTAGATCACCGCGGTGGGCAGGTAGAACCAGAACGAGTACGGCGAGTAGACCTTCCCCCCGGCCGCCGCTGCGGCCGGGGTCGCGTCACTGCGCGAGTGCGGGCGTGTGGAGGTGACGGTCATGGGGCCTCCCGCCCTGGACTGAGGAGCGGAGGGAGCGAAGCGACTGGAGCGACGAGGGAAGGGCGGGAGTCAAAGCCCCATGACCCGCCGCGCCGGAGGCGTGGCATCGATATGGTCACAGGACCTCACCAGCCCGCCAGTCCGAGTTGCTGGGCCTGCTTCTTGACGTCCTCGTCGTACCTGGCCGCGCCGTCCTTCGCCTTGCGGATGCCGGAGCCCACCTCGACGGTGATCTGCTCGAGCGACGGCCCCTTGACCGGGGAGAGGAACTCCAGCGCCAGGCTGGACGCCCCAGGCTTGTCGAGGTACGGCTGCATGTCCTTGATGGACTGCGGCACGTCATCCCCCAGCGTGCAGCCCTTGACCGCGTACGGACCGGTCGGTGCGCCGGCCGTGTTCTGCGACGCGCAGCCGTCCGGGCTGGCGACGAAGGCCTGGAACTTCTTGGCCGCGTCCAGCTTGTCACCCGTGGTGGACTTCGGGATGTAGAGACCACCCGGTGTCCACAACGTCAGGCCGTTCTTGCTCGCGTCGTCACCAGGGAGAGCGAACAGACCGACGGTCTTGGCCGCGTCGGGGTAGGTGGCGACCATGTTGGCGACCACGCCGGACAGGATCGGGTAGTGCGCACCCTTGCCGGTGGCAAGCATCTTGAGACCGTCGGGGAGCTTGGCCGAGGCGAAGTCCTTGTTCTCGTACCCGGCGTCGTGGACGGCCTCGGTGTGCTCGAATCCCTTGAGCGCGGCCGGCGAGGTCGCGTACTTCGCCTGGTTCTGGGTGTACTTGTCGGCGAAGTCCGGCTCGGCCGCGGACACGTTGTGGAAGTCGCCCAGGACGAACAGCTGCGAGGTCCAGGTCTCGCCGTAGGTCTGGATCACCGGCGCGACGCCGCCGCCGGACGCCTTGATCTTGGCGTTGTTGGCCATGAACTCGGCCCAGGTCGTCGGCACCTTCAGCCCGAGCTTGGTGTAGACCGGGATGCTGTAGAGGACCGCACCGCCCTGGAAGCCGCCGACGGGTGCGCCGTACACCTGGCCGTCGGCGGTCACGGTCTTCTTGAAGTTGTCGTCCAGATCGGCGACCCACGGCTCGTCGTTGACCGAGAGCAGGTTCTTCTGCGGTGCGATCGCATTGAACAGCGACCCGGTGTTGTAGTTGAACACATCGACCATGTCGCCGGTGGACAGCCGGGTCTTGATCAGGTTGTCGCCTTCGGTGCCACCCGGCCGGGTCTCCACCTTCACGGTGATGCTCGGGTTCTTCGCGTGGAAGTCCTTGGCCAGTTGCTCGGCCTCCTTCACGTCCTGGTCCTGGTTGGTGGTCAGGTACGTGATCTCGACCGAGCCACCGCCGGCGTCGTCGCTGGAACCGAGACTGCCCGCACTGCACGCGGTCAGGGCGAGCGAGGAGACGGCCAGAACAGTGCTGACGGCCAGTCCTCTCCTGCCTGGGCGGAATGTCATCTTGACCTCCAAGGGGATGTTTCTTCAGGGCATCGGCAGCGGGGCGGTGGTCGGTGGGACAGGGTCAGTTGTCGAGCAGGGCGTCGAGTTTCGCCTGCAGGGCTTGGGCGGCGGGGGAGAAGTCGCGCCGGCTGATCGCCTCGACCAGCTGGCTCGCCGGCAGGTCGAGGTACCGCTCCAGCCGGGCGGCCAGGTCGCCGTCGTCGGCGACGACCTCGGTCTCGACGGCCGCGGCGACGAAGGTGTCCCAGCTGGACTCGTGGTCGATGAGTTGCCGGACCGTCGGCTCCGCGGGCAGCGCCGGCGTCTCGGCGTACGACGCGGTCCACTCGTGCGTGCCGTGGCCGACCTCGACCGGCTCGCTCTCACCAGGTACGGCGACCTGCGCGCGCGACCCGACCGGCACGGTCACGCTGAGCCGGATCTCGCCGTCGGACCGCGTCCACGCCACCGCGGCCTCGCCGTACGGCGTGATGTGTTTGGCCGATGCGGCGGTGAGGTGCGAGGTGAAGAGCGGCCGTACGACGATCGTGCGGTAGCCGGGGTCGCCGGCCGCGAGGCCCGCCACCCGCCGGTGCATCCAGTCGGCGACAGCGCCGAGCGCGTAGTGGTTGAACGACGTCATCTGGCCGGGGTTGATGCTGCCGTCGGGCAGCATGCTGTCGTAGCGTTCCCAGACCGTCGTCGCGCCCATCGTCACTGAGTACAGCCAAGAGGGGCAGGCTGTCTGTAGCAGAAGGCGGTACGCGAGGTCAGGATGTCCGGAATCGGCCAACGCGTCGGCGATCAGCGGCGTACCGACGAATCCGGTGCTGATCCGGAACCCCGCTGTCCGGACCAGATCCGCAAGGCGCTTGCCGGCGCGCTCCCGCTGGCTCTCCGTCGGCAGCAGGGCCCACTGGAGCGCGAGAGCGTAGTTGGTGGTCGCATCGCTCAGTACGCGTCCACCCTCGGTGGTGTACTCCGCTGCGAACGCCTGCCGGACACGAGCGGCCAGGTCGGTGTACTCGCGGGCCAGGTCGGTGTCGCCGACGACCTCCGCGGCCTTGGCAACGACCTCGGCCGAGCGGGCCAGGTGAGCGGTCGCGAGGACGTCCGGGTCCGCCTTCGCGCGGAAGGGGTTCTCCGGCGGAGCGGTCGGGTCGAGCCAGTCACCGAACTGGAACCCACCGGACCAGAGCAGGTCGTCTCCGGCCAGGTCGGCCATCTTGTCCACCCAGGCGCGCATGCTCGGCAGTTGACGCGCGAGCAGACCGGCGTCGCCGGTGCGCTCGTAGATCACCCAGGGGACGATCGTTGCCGCGTCACCCCAAGCGGCCGTGGCCGGTGCCGAGTTCCTGAGCACATCCGGTACGACGAACGGAACCGAGCCGTCCTTCTGCTGCTCGGCCGAGAGGTCGGCCAGCCAGTTGGTCAGGAAGCCGGCGGTGTCGAACAGGAAGCTCGCAGTCGGCGAGAAGACCTGGATGTCGCCGGTCCAGCCGAGCCGCTCGTCGCGCTGCGGACAGTCGGTCGGCACGTCCACGAAGTTGCCGCGCATACCCCAGACCACGTTCTCGTGGAACCGGTTGAGCAGTGCGTGCGAGGAGTCGAACCACCCGGTGCGCGGCAGATCGCTGCCGACCACGATCGCCTCGAGGTCTTCCGTCCGGAGATCGCTGACACCCGTCACCTCGGCGTACCGGAAGCCGTGGAAGGTGAGCGGCGAGTCGAGGGTGACCTCGTCGGAACCGGCCAGGATGTAGGAGTCGGTGGCCTTGGCGGTCCGGAGCGGGCGGACACCGAGTTCGCCGTGCTCCAGGACCTCCGCATGCCGCACGACGACCTCGTCGCCCGCTGCGCCGCCACGGACCGTCAGCCGGACCCGGCCGACCAGGTTCTGGCCGAAGTCGATCAGGGTCTCGCCGGAGGGCGAAGTACTGATCTCGACCGCGGGCAGCACGTCGGTGATGCGGACCGGCGGGCCGTCGGGCGCGACGAGCAGGCTGAGGTCGGCGTCGAGAACGTCGACCGGTGTGGGCACTCCCGGGGTACGGCGAAGATCCGTGCTCTGGCCGTTGTACAGGTCGTCGGCGATGACCGCGCTCTCACGGGCGGTCCAGGTGTCGTCGCTGCCGAAAGTGTGGACCTGGCCGTCGGCGGTGGTGACCTCGAGCTGGGCGAGGACCGCGAGTCGGGTGCCGTACACCTCCTTCTGGTCCTGGAAGCCGAGCCGGCCGCGGTACCAGCCGTTGCCGAGGAGGAACTCGAGCCTGTTCTCACCAGGTCGCACCAGGCTCGTCACGTCGTACGTCTGATAGCGCAGCCGATACTGGTACGCCGTCCAGCCGGGCGCGAGCTCTTCGTCGCCGACCCGTTCGCCGTTGAGCTCGGGGAGATAGACGCCGTGCGCGGTCGCGTACAGGCGGGCCTTGACGATGCCGTCCGGCAGGTCGGCGACGCCGGCGAGCAGGGGAGCGGGGGAGCCGTAGCTGTTGTCGCGCGGGCTCACGAAGTGCGCGGTCCAGTCGTCCGAGCCGAGCAGCCCGACCTCGACGGTCGCGGGCCGGCTCCAGTCACTCCAGTCGCCGTTGCCGCGGACGCGCACCCGGACCTGCGCCGACTCTCGGGAGGCGAGCGGGCCACCCGGCCACGGAACCAGGACCTGCTCGGGGGACTCGACCGTGTAGACCTGCGCTGTCCCGGTGGTGATCTCGACCTCGTACGCCGTCTGCGCGTAGTCGGCGTCCGCGGCCGCGACCTGCCACGACAACCGTGGGGTCGCGGTGCCGAGGCCCAGGACGGGGGCGGCCCGGTGTTCGAAGCGGAGCGAGGTGGGTGCGGCGAGGTTCGACATGAGTCTCCAACCGACGTCGAGTGAAACGATTCATTGGGTGTTCCGGCGAAGCGCCTCGTGCTGTTGCGGATTGATGGCTGCGACGTATCAGGGACGTTTCGCCTGTTCCCCGATCCTGCGGCTGGTAGTCGCCGGGGACTAGCCCGGAGTGCACTCGTGGTAGCACAAAATGCACCTTGGCCCGTATCGTGAGGCATGGCCGACGAGCCGGTGACGACCCGCGGGACCGTGCTGCACTTCGTCGAAGGGACGCTGGTGCACGCCGGTCCGCACGTGCACGAGGACTCGCATCCGCTGCACACGCACAGCTTCTTCGAGCTCGCCCTGGTGATCGGCGGCGAGGGCGTTCATCACAGCCTGGCCGGCCGGCAGCGCCTCCAGGTCGGGGACGCGATCCTGCTCCGTCCAGGCGTCTGGCACGAATACCAAGAGTGCAGCTCGCTCGAGGTCTACAACTGCTGTTTCGCGGCCGACCTGGTCCGCCGCGAGCTCGCCTGGGCGCGCGAGGATCCCTTACTGGGTTACCTGTTGTGGACTGGTCCTTTCTCGGCCCAGCGCCGCGGGATGCTCACCACGCATCTCGATCCGGACACGCTTCAGGAGGGCATCGGGCACCTCGACGGATTGCGGCAGTTGCGCAACCAGCCGCTGAGCCGGCATCGCGGTGAGGTGATCGGCTGGCTGTCGCTGTACCTGAGTTGTGTGGCGCGGACGGTCGCCGAGCGGGACGACCGCGGTGAGCAGACGCATCCCGCCGTACTGGATGCGATGCGGATGATGGAGGCGGACCCGGCCCGGCAATGGATGCTGACCGACCTGGCGAACGCCTTGCATCTGGCGCCGGGGTATCTGGTCCGGTTGTTCAAGTCGGTGACCGGGATGCCGCCGATGGCCTACCTGTCCCGGCATCGCGTCGAGCTCGCGGCCGACCAGTTGCTGCACACGGACCTGCCGATCAGCCGGATCGGCGAGTCGGTCGGCTGGCCGGATCAGAACTACTTCGCCCGCCGATTCAAGTCCCACTACGGGCTGAGTGCGTCGACCTATCGGCAACGTTTCAATACCGTCAAGCACAGCCCCGCCGGGCGCTGATCAGCTGCTCGAGGCCGTCCAGGATGCGGTGGAGGCCGAACTCGAGGCCCTGGTTCTCACTGCCGTCCGCGGTGCGGAGGGCCGCTGCGAGGTTGGGGAAACGCCCGGACTCGGTGCTGAGGATCTCGGCCAGTGACTGGGTCACGTCCTCCTCGGTGAGACCGACGCTGTGACCGGGGAAGGTCGTGGACTGCTGGGCGATGTTCCGGACGTGGCTGGTGATGACCAGGATCGAGTCGAGCTGCTCGCCGCCGCGCAGGCCCGAGTCGCCGAGGGCTGCAAGACCCTGCTCGATCCAGGCGAGTTCGTTCGGCCCGAGCAGGCGGCGGCCGATGGTCGACTGCAGTAGCCAGGTGTGACGGGTGAAGCCCGCGTAGAGGTCCATCGCCCACGTCTGCAGTGCTTCGCGCCACGGCAGGCCGGGGCGCTCCGGCGGTGCACCCATCGCCAAGTCGCTCATCACGGCGAGGAGCTCGGTCTTGCCGGGCACGTAGCGGTAGAGCGCCATCTTGGTGACCGGCAGCTCGCCGGCGATGCGCTGCATCGAGACTGCGTCGAGTCCTTCCGCGTCGGCGATCCGGATCGCGGCCTCGGCGATCCCGGTCAGGGTGATCGCCGGTTTCGGGCCGCGGCTCGGCGCCGGCTGCCTACCCCAGAGCAGTTCGGTCATCGGTGCTCCCTTCCGGATGCGCTTGAACTGTGTCTACCATACACATTACTGTGTCCGACGGACACAATTACTTAGGAGGCGGAGATGAAGGTTCTGGTATCGGGTGCGAGTGTCGCGGGCCCGTCGGCGGCGCTCTGGCTGGGACGAGCCGGCCACGACGTGACCGTGGTCGAGATCGCGCCGGCGTTGCGGCAGGGCGGGTACGCCGTGGACTTCCGGGGCGAGGTGAACAAGGCGGTGCTCGGCCGGATGGGCGTGCTGGAGGACCTCCGGGCGCTCCAGACCGGTGGCACCGCGATGCGGTTCGTGGACGAGTCCGGGCGACGGCTGATGCGGTTGCCCGCCGAGTTCGCGGGCGGTGAGCTCGAGGTCCTGCGGGCGGACTTGTCCCGGGTGTTGTACGAGCACAGTCGCGAGCGGGCGGCGTACCGGTTCGGTGACTCGATCGCAGGCATGCGTGAGCATGTGGGCGGGGTGGATGTTCGGTTCGAGAGCGGGCTGGAGGAGACGTACGACCTGGTCATCGGCGCGGACGGGATGCATTCGGTGGTACGCCGGCTGGCCTGGCCGGCGGAGCGGGTGACCGAGCGTCATCTCGGGTACTACGTCGCCGGCTGGGAGGTGCCGAACACGATGGGCATCAGCGGGGACGGGCTGCACTACAACGTGCCGGGGAGGCTGGCGAGTGTCGGTGCGGACCGGCGCGACCCGGCGCTGGCGCAGACGCTGTTCGTGTTCAGGTCACCGGAACTGCGGTACAACCGGCGCGACCAGGACGAGCAGAAGGCCATCGTGCGTGAGCATTTCGCGGACCTCGGCTGGCACGTGCCGGCGTTGCTCGATGGGTTGCCGGCGGCAACTGAGTTGTACTTCGACTCGATCAGCCGGGTGCATGTGGATCGCTGGTCGAACGGCCGGCTCGTCCTGCTCGGCGACGCCGGGTACGGCGCGACCTTCGGGGCGCTCGGCACGGGTACGGCGGTCGTGGGGGCATACGTCCTGGCGGGAGAGCTGGCGCAGGCGGGCGGCGACTACCAGGCCGCGTTCGAGCGCTACGAGGCACGGCTGCGCAAGGCGGTCTCGACCACGCAGGACGGCAGCCAGGCCGGCCGGTTCCTCGCGCCGGCCACCAGCCTCGGCATCACGGCGCGGAACCGAATCCTGGACAACCGGTTCTTCCTCAACCAGATGCTCAAGATGGCCCAGAAGATGAGCAACCTGATCGAGCTGCCCGCCTATTCAATCGAACACAGCTCAGTGCAGCAGGGGGAGCTTGTGGAGGAATGACTCCCAGGGGTCCGGGAACCATCCCGGGACCCCGAGGACGGCGAGGTAGAGCCAGATCGCGACGATTACACAGAGGAAGAGGGCGAGCGTACCGAGTGCCTTCAGCCAGGCGGGCTGCTTGCCGGTCCAGGCAGTGAGTGCCTTCACCAGGTCACGGACCCGGTAGAGCAGGCGCTGCGCCCACTCGAACTCGCTGGAGAGTACGGCGAGGCCGGCGATGAACAACGGGATGCCGCCCGGTCCGGGCAGCCAGCCGGTCAGTGGCGCGGCGATGATCAGCAACCCACCGACCACCCCGACGCCGATGCGGTAGAACAGGAGCTTCCTCGGATTCGCCCGGATCCGCCGCCGCCACTCCCACCGGTCGTCCTGAGCGTCCAGCGTGATGTTGTGATCAGTGCGGTCGGGACTGTTCTGCTCGGCCACGATGCAAGCCTACGCGCTGGGCGGCTTCCCGAACTCCCAATGCCACGGCTCTTCGCGGCTGCCGCCCTGATCGGCCCACTGGGGGTGGACCCAGCCGAAGGCGGGCGCGTGGGCCTTCATCCACTGGTACTCCGCGGTGCCGTACTTCTCGATGCCGCCGCAGAGATCGACCGCGACCCCCCAGCCGTGGTTCGACGTGCCCGGGAGCGCGGCCAGTGACGGCTTGCGCGCGTACAGGTCGACCTGGGAGGCGTAGGAGCGGTACGAGTCGGTGATGCAGAGCCTGCTGCCGAAGTGGGCGCGGTAGGCGGTGGCCAGTTGCTGGTACGCCGCCGCCGCGTCGCAGCGGAGCATGTGGCCGGACGCGATCCCGCACAGCTTGCTCGCCGGGATCATGCCGTTGCTGTAGCCACCCCAGCCCATGCTCGCGGAGCCGGTGGCCAGGAACGGCATCGGGTTGACCGGCTCGCCGCCGAGGTGGACCTCGAAGTGCAGGTGCGGGCCGGTCGAGTTGCCTTCGGTGCCGACGGCGCCGATCCGTTGGCCGGCGGTCACCTGCTGCCCGTCGGCGACGTCGATCTTGCTGAGGTGGGCGTAGAGCGTCTCCAGGCCGTTGCCGTGGTCGATGCGCACAAGGTTCCCGGCCCAGGCCGGGTGCTCCACCCGGACGACACCGGCCGTCACCGCGCGCACCGGCGTACCGACGGCGGCCGGGAAGTCCTGGCCGGTGTGGAATCCGGTCGCCCACATCGGGCCGGCCTGACCGAACGGCGTACCGATGTCGAACGTCCCGTCGGCCAGCGGCCAGGTCCAGGCGCCCGAACCGATGTTGTAGGACGTCGCGGTGTTGCCGCAGCGGAAGTCGACGGCGTCCGAGGTCGCGGCGGGCGCGACCTGCGGCTTGACCGGAGCGCCGAGCGTCGGGCGCAGGGCGGCGTACAGGTTGTCCGGGACAGAGGTGACGACGACCGAACCCTTCGCCTCGTCGGCGGCGATCATCTCGCCGCTGTCGAGGGCGACGCCGATGTGGACGAGTCCGAGCGATTTGCTGCCCATCACGAGCAGGTCGCCGGGCTCGATCTGGGTCGTGGGCACGGCCTGGTAGTCCGGATAGACCTTGCCGACCAGGTTGGGGAGCGTCGTGTAGGGCTGCCATGCGACCCGCGCCGCGCCGAGGCAGCCGTACTTGTCCGGGCCGGTCGCGGCCACGCCGTACGGCTTGCCGAGCAGGCTGAAGGCCTGGTTCACCGCGCGGATCGTCTCGGCGGACAGCACCCGGACGGTGCGGCCGGCGGCGGCCATGGTCGCGACGCCGGCGACGGGTGCACCCCGCCGGGTGAGCGGCTTCAGCCCGGCCGGGAGCTTCGCCGGGTTCTTCAGTACGGCGGCCGCCGGAGGAGTGACCTTCGCGGTCGACAGCTCGGTCAGGTAGGTCTGCCAGCGCGTGAGCGCCTGCTGATTGCGCGCGAGTTGCAGCTGCTTGGACAGCTCGGACGCCCCGTCGAGGTCGGCTGCCTGGCCTTCCATCGCCGACGCGGCAAAGGCAGCCTTCTGCTGGACCTGCAGGCTGAGCTCCTTCGCCTTGGCGGCGGCCTCGTTCGCGGCGGCCCGCTTGGTGGTGGCGGTCGCCGTGAGCCGGTCGGCCTCGTTCGCGGCGGCCATCGCGGTCCGGTACTGCGCGACCTGGGTGCTGCCGAGCTGGGTGATCGCGGTCTGCCGGTCGGCGATCTCCTGCAGGTTCTCCGCGATCGGGGCGAGCGACCACAGCATCGACTCGGTGCCCATCACGGTCGGGATCCCCATTTGATAGGCCTGCGCGGTCAGCAGACCGAGCTGGTGACGCTCGGTCTCTGCCTTGTTCTTGGAGACGGTCGCGCTGGCCTCCGCCTTCTTGGCGGTGGCCTCCGCGGTCTGCGCGGCCTTGAGCGCGTTCGTGTAGGCGATGGTCGCCTTGGCGAAGTCGGCCTGGACGGCGGCGGCCTCGGCCTGCAGCTCCTCGAGCGAGCGGTTCACGTCGGTGACGGAGGCCGGTGGTGGCGGCGTGGGGTCGTCCGCGTACGCCGGCAGTGCGACCACTGCCAGCACTGTGCCGAGTGCTGCGAACCACAGCCCTCGGCGGCTCCCCAGAACCATCGGGCCCCCATCGTTGTCTCGCCTCACGCACGCGGAGGGAGACGGCCCCCGCGTGGGCCCCAGCGTAGGCGGCGAACGGGCCTGACGGAACCCAGATGGACGGACTGTAATCGTAGTGCGTACGGGTCGGCCGACGTACGACGGACAAGACTGCCCGATCGGGCCATCGCAGTGACCCGGGTCACGGCCGCCGCAGGGCGTCGTACCAGTGGTCCGGAGGGCTGGTGCGACCCACTAAAGTTCACTGCATGGCCTCGCACTTTGACGTTGTTGTCCTCGGCGCGGGTCCGGGTGGGTACGTCGCGGCGATCCGCGCTGCCCAGCTCGGGCTCAAGACCGCCATCATCGAGAAGAAGTACTGGGGCGGTGTCTGCCTGAACGTGGGCTGTATCCCGTCCAAGGCGCTGCTGCGCAACGCCGAGCTGGCGCACATCTTCCAGAAGGAGGCGAAGACCTTCGGCATCAGCGGCGAGGTCAGCTTCGACTTCCCGACCGCGGTGCAGCGCAGCCGGAAGGTGGCCGACGGCCGGGTCAAGGGCGTCCACTTCCTGATGAAGAAGAACAACATCACCGAGTTCGACGGCTGGGGCTCGTTCACCGACGCCAATACGCTCGACGTGACGCTGAACGACGGCTCCTCCGAGACCGTCACGTTCGACAACTGCATCCTGGCCACCGGCGCGACCACCAAGCTGCTGCCGGGCACGCAGCTGAGCGAGCGCGTCGTGACGTACGAGGAGCAGATCCTCACCGAGGAGCTGCCGGGCTCGATCGTGATCGCCGGCGCCGGCGCGATCGGCGTCGAGTTCGCCTACGTGCTGGCGAACTACGGCGTGAAGGTCACCATCGTCGAGTTCCTGGACCGGGTGGTGCCGCTGGAGGACATCGAGGTCTCCAAGGAGCTCGCCAAGGCGTACAAGAAGCTCGGTGTCGACATGCTGACCGGCACCCGGGTGGACTCGATCGACGACTCCGGCGACAAGGTGAAGGTCACTGTGACCGGCAAGGACGGCGCCCAGCAGACGCTGGAGGCCGACAAGGTCCTGCAGGCGATCGGCTTCCAGCCGCGCGTCGACGGCTACGGCCTGGACAAGATCGGCGTCCAGCTGACCGAGCGCGGCGCGATCGGCATCGACGGCTTCTGCCGGACCAACGTGCCGAACATCTTCGCCATCGGCGACGTGACCGCGAAGCTGATGCTCGCGCACGCGGCCGAGGCGATGGGAGTGATCGCGGCCGAGACCATCGCCGGGCACGAGACGATGGAGCTCGACTACAAGATGATCCCGCGGGCGACCTTCTGCCAGCCGCAGATCGCCAGCTTCGGGTGGACCGAGGAAGAGGCCCGGCTGGAGGGCTTCGACGTCAAGATCGCGAAGTTCCCGTTCACCGCGAACGGCAAGGCGCACGGCCTCGGCGACCCGACCGGTTTCGTCAAGGTGATCAGCGACGCCAAGTACGGCGAACTCCTCGGTGCGCACCTGATCGGCCCGGAGGTCACCGAGCTGCTGCCCGAGCTGACCCTGGCGCAGAAGTGGGACCTGACCACCAAGGAACTGGCCCGCAACGTGCACGCCCACCCGACCCTGAGCGAGGCACTCCAAGAGGCCTTCCACGGCCTCGAAGGCCACATGATCAACTTCTGATCGCTGTCGCAGCGAGGCCCCGGACCACGTGGTCCGGGGCCTTCGTCGTTCGGGACCGAGGTCCCGGGGATCCGGGACTTTCGGCCGCAGTGGCGGGGCGGTGTCAGGTGATGAGCTTTGGTCGCAGGATTTCTCGCTGAAGGCAGGCCGGATGACATCGTGCGACCAGTACGAACCAGATACCACTCACGAGCTGCACGCGGATGTGGAGACCTACCACCAGGGCGGCATGTGGTACACGCGGCGTTGTGACAGCACGGAGCCGTTCGCCTCCGGGGCGAGCCGGCTGCGGCTGATCGCGATCGGCGTCGAGGTCGCCCGCTGGAACGGGCTGCGGCACCTGATCCGCGACACCGACGGGACGATCGCGGAGGTCAACACCTACCTCACCGGGCCCTATCCGGCCCGGTCACCGATCAAGCACCAACGCATCCGGACGTGAGCGCGGCGGTTCAGCGGTCGGTGATGTCGCCCAGGACGGGCTTGACGTCGACGATGGGGGTGCCGTCGAGAGCTTCGAGGTTGTTCACCTGAATCCGCGGGCCGTCGGTGGCGAGGACCGTGACGCGATGCAGGCCGAGGGGATTCGGCCGGTCGGGGGAGCGGGTGCTGAAGACGCCGGTGGGCGGTCGGGTCCGGTCGCCGCGCGGATGCACCGTGAGTATGTCGCGATCGGCGCGGTCGAACCAGGTGATGAGGATGATCTCGTCACCGGCCGCTATCTCGGCGAGTGCCGCCCGGACCGACTCGTCGAAGACCACCCATGCGTCGGGCGCACCCTCGTCGCCTTGGCGTGGCGCGTCGGCTCGCGCGATCAGAGGGGACTCGACGCGGCCGATGACCCGGAGAGTGAGGTCGGTCATCGCGCCGGGTAGCGGTAGAGGGTCTGCAGGGGCTCGCCGTCCACGTGGATATGTAGTGCGAAGCCGGGATGGGCCGTGGGGTCCACCAACGTGCCTGCAGGGGTAGCGGGCTCGAAGGGGAGCGGGACCGTGGACCGGATGCCAGGGGCGACGCGGAGCGGGATGCCGGCGAAGGTCGCGGCGATGGCGTTGTGGACGTGGCCGGCGAACAGGGCGGTGACCGGTTTGCCTTCGAGGACGGCCGCGAACGGCTCACGCGTCTGGAGCATCCACTGATCCATCGTCGGGTGATGGAGGTTGAACGGCGGCTGGTGGAAGGCGACGAACAACGGTCCGTCGAACGGTTCCCGCAGTACGCCGTCGAGCCAGGCCAGCGAATCCGCCGGCAGCAGTCCGTGGTTCTCACCCGGGACTGTCGTGTCGAGCAGGACGAACCGCGCCGCACCGACATCGCGGACCTGATGGACCGGATGGCCTTCGCCGGGGGAGTCGACGAGCGACGAGAGCGCCGCTCGCAGCGGGGAGCTCACATCGTGGTTGCCGGGCAGCACGAGCACCGGCAGGTCCAGCTTGAGCTCCGCGGCCAGCTCGGCGTACTCCGCCTCCAGCCCGTGATCGGCGAGATCGCCGGTGACAAGGATGACGTCCACCGGCCGCCGGAAGTCCTTCAGGTACGCCGTGATCCGCCGCAAGCGGTCACGCGCCTCGTCCGAGCCGTCGAGATGCGGGTCACTCAGATGCGCGATCACGTACATGCCTGCACCTTAACCGCAGAAGCCGGCCGGCAGATCTCCACACGGAACGAGACCACTGCGCTCGAGCACCGGCCGGGCCTGGGTCGAGCGGAGGTAGTCCAGGAAGGCCGCGGTCAGCGACCCCGCGACCCGGGTCAGCAGCTCCTCCGTCGTACCGACCTCGCAGCGGTGGTACGTCGCCACCGGGTCGTCGTCCTGGCGGCAGTCGTCGGACGAGATGCCCAGCTCCTGATCACCGCCGAGGACCTTCTCCCGGAACACCCGCCGCGAACCGGAGTCCGGGCCGACCCGGCTCACCATCCGGATCGGCAGGTCCCGGCCGCCGACCTGCTTCCAGTTCGTCAGCTTCCCGCTGTAGATCTCGCGGAGCTGACTCGTGGTCAGCGCGCTCACGTCGGCCGAGCGGTTGATCACCACGGCGAAGACGACCACCGCCATCGGCTCGCCGCGAAGGTCGGGGGAGTCCTCGGCAGGTCCGTCCGACATCGCGATCAGCTTGCCCGCCGCGCCCGCGTCCTTCGCGCCCGTCTCGTCCAGGGTCCGGACGCCGCTGCGGCTGCCGTTCGCCGCGATGGTGATGTCGGCACGCGTGCAGTCGGCCGCGTAGGCGGTCCGCAGTTCGCGCATGGTCGGCTCCACCGCCGTCGAGCCGATCACCCGCAACTGGCCCGACACGCAGGTGTCCGGCGGCTGCAGCACGTCGACCAGGAAGAACGCGACCAGCGCACCGACCAGGACCAGCGACAACGCCCCGAACATCAACGTACGGCGACCCGGACCGCGCGGCCGCGGTTCGTGATAGACCCCGCCGCCGGTCGATCCACCGGCCAGATAGCCGGAGTGGCTGACTCCCTTGCCCGTCCCGGACAGCACGAGCAGGAACTTGAAGTGGTCGCCGCGGTTGATCGCGATCCGGGGCAGCACCAGCTTGCTGGTGTCGACGTAGTTGGCCGGGACCATCCGCCGCTGGAGCATCTCGCCCAGCGACTTCGGTTGCGCCTCGGTGACCCGCAGGCCGACGATCTTGCGGTCCGGGAACGCGAACGAGACCTTCTCGTGCATGTCGTGCGGATCGATGTCCATCCCGCCGGCGTTGTCCAGCCGGAGCAGCACGATGCTCGGGTCCTGCACCACCGCGCCCTGGTGCCGCACCTCGACGTCGACCATCCGCTGGGTCTTGTCCTCGCCCGGGAAGACCCCGATCTGCGCGTCGACCTGGCCCCGGTAGACGAGCCGCTTGCGGCGCAGGATGTACCGGTCGACGAGCCAGGCGGCAGCCGTGCTGACCAGGGCGATGGCGGCGATGACGGTTTCGAGGTTGATGGTGCCGAAACCCGAGAAATCGAACAACGTGTCGGTCCCCACTTCTACGAGCCCCGAACGTACTGTCCCGCGGTGAACGGATGCTTACCGACCGATGACACGCAGGCTCGAGACTTGGCCGGTCCGCGCCGGTCTGCGAGATTGGGCGGCATGGCTGAGAACGTGGATGTGGTCGTGGTCGGAGTCGGCGTCGGCGGCGAGGAGACGACCGGCCGGCTGGCGCAGGCGGGGCTGCGGGTGGTGGGGATCGAGTCCCGCCTGGTCGGCGGTGAATGCCCGTACTACGGCTGCATCCCGAGCAAGATGATGATCCGGGCCGCGAACCTGATCGCCGAGACCCGCCGCGTCGACGGCATGGCCGGTACGGCGACCGTCGAGCCGGACTGGGCTCCGGTGGCCAAGCGCATCCGCGAGGAGGCCACCGACACCTGGAACGACCAGGTCGCGGTGGACCGGCTGGTGAACAAGGGCGCCACCGTCATCAAGGACCGCGCCACGATCACCGGACCCAGCACGGTCCGGGCCGGGGACCGCGAGTACGAGGTGTCCCGCGGGATCGTGATCGCGACCGGCACGCTCCCGGCGGTCCCGCCGATCGACGGTCTCGCGGGGACGCCGTACTGGACGAACCGGGAGGCGATCGAGGCGGAGACGCTACCGGCCACGATCCTGGTGCTCGGCGGCGGAGCGATCGGGATGGAGTTGGCCCAGGTGTTCGCCCGGTTCGGTGTGCGGGTGACCGTGATCGAGGGCGCGGCCGACGTGTTGTCGATGGAGGAGCCGGAGTCCGGCGTACTGGCCCGGGAGGCGCTGGAGCGCGACGGCGTCACCTTCCGGACCGGGGTGCACGCCAAGCAGGTCGGGTACGCCGGTGACACGTTCACCGTCACGCTCGACGACGGATCCTCGGTCAGTGGCGAGAAGTTGCTGGTAGCAACGGGCCGGCGGATCGCCACCGACGACCTCGGCCTGGACAAGCTCGGGCTCGACCCGAAGGCGCGCCGGATCGAGGTGGACGAGCACGTCCGGGCCGGCGACAAGGTCTGGGCGATCGGCGATGTCACCGGGGTCGGCGTGTTCACCCACAACGCGATGTACCAGGCCGACATCGCGGTCCGCGACATCCTGCAGGAGCCGGACGCGCCGACCGCGAGCTACCACGCGATGCCGCGGGTGACGTTCACCGATCCCGAGATCGGTGCGGTCGGGATGACCGAGAAGCAGGCGCGCGACGCCGGGCTGAACGTGCGGACCGGGTCGACCCCGATCCCGGCCTCGACCCGCGGCTGGATCCACAAGGCCGGCAACGAGGGCTTCATCAAGGTGGTCGCGGACGCCGATCGCGGTGTCCTGGTCGGTGCGACGAGTGCCGGCCCGACCGGCGGCGAGGTGCTCAGCGCTCTCGCGCTTGCAGTGCACGCGGCCGTTCCCGTTCACACTCTGCGACAGATGATCTACGCATACCCAACCTTCCACCGGGCGATCGGGGAGGCCCTGAAGCCGTTGTGAGACGGCTTCTTGCGAATGCGTCGCAACTAGTTCAAGAATGTGGCCGTGCATGTTCCTGACGGCTTCTTCGACGCGCCGACCTCCGTCGCCACCGGGCTGATCGCGGCCGGCGCGGTCGGGTTCAGCCTGCGGCGGGCGAATCGGGAGATCCGCGAGACCGGTCCGGCGCTGGCCGGGCTGACCGCCGCCTTCGTGTTCGCGGTGCAGATGGTGAACTTCCCGGTCGGCGCGGGGACCAGCGGACACCTGCTCGGTGGTGCCCTGGCCGCCGCGCTGGTCGGCCCGTGGACCGCCGTACTCGTGATGTCGACGGTGCTCCTGGTCCAGGGGCTGTTGTTCGCGGACGGTGGACTGACCGCTCTCGGGACGAACATCACGCTGATGGGGCTGATCACGGTGCTCGTCGGGTACATCCTGATCCGGGTGGTGCTGCGGGTTCTGCCGCGGCGGGCCGGCAGCGTCGTACCGGCGGCGACGCTCGGGGCGCTGGTGTCGGTGCCGGTCGCGGCGCTGGCGTTCACCGGGCTGTACGCGATCGGCGGCGCGGTCGACATCCCGATCGGCAAGCTCGCGACCGCGATGGTCGGCTGGCACATCCTGGTCGGGATCGGCGAGGCGGTCATCACCGCCGCCGTACTGAGCGCGGTCGTGGCGACCCGGCCGGATCTCGTGTACGCCGCCCGCCACCTGCATCAGGACCTGATCCTGGTCGATGCCGACGGCAACACGTCCACGGTGTCGCCGGACAGGCCGATCGCGGCCAAGCCGGCCGGTCGGTCGCTCGGCGTCGGGATCGCGCTCACGCTGATGGTGGCCGGTGGGCTGAGCCTGTTCGCGAGCGCGCATCCGGACGGGCTCGAGTTCGTCGGCGCCAAGCTCGGCTTCGAGAGCGCGGCCAAGGGCTCGGCGGTCGCGAGTAGTCCGCTGGCCGACTACGGCGTCAGCGGGATCGGCAACTCCCAGGTCTCCGGTGCGCTCGCCGGCATCATCGGCGTACTGGTCACGATCGTGGTCGGCCTGGCGATCGCCAAGCTGGCGTCGCTGCGTGCCGGCAAAGCGTCGTGAGCGGAGACGGTCTTCTCGTCGCGGTGGACAGCCGGATCCACCGGATCCCGGCGCAGGTGAAACTGGTCGCCCTGTTCGTCTTCGTGCTCGCCGTCGTCTCCACCCCGGCGGCCGCCTTCTGGGCCTTCGGCGCGTACGCCGTGATGCTCGTGGCCGCCGTGGTCGTCGCGAAGCTGCCGGCCACGGTCGTGTCACGGCGGCTGGCCGTGGAGACGCCGTTCATCGTGTTCGCGTTGCTGCTGCCCTTCGTGGCGACCGGGCCGACCGTCGCGGTGCTGGGTGTGGAGTTGTCGGAGTCCGGCGTACTCGGGGCGTGGAACGTGCTGGCCAAGGGCACGCTCGGGGTGGTCGCGGCGATTCTGCTGTCGGCGACCACTGGACCGCGTGACGTGCTGGCGGGCCTCGAGCGGCTGCGGCTGCCGTCGACGCTGGTCGCGATTCTGTCTTTCATGGTCCGGTACCTGAGCGTGGTGTCGGACGACCTGCACCGGATGCGGATCGCGCGGGAGTCGCGCGGCTATGCCGGCGGGCGGGTTGGTCATCTGAGGGCGGTCGCCGGGGGAGTGGGGGCATTGTTCGTGCGCAGCTTCGAGCGAGGTGAGCGGGTGCACCTGGCCATGCGGTCACGCGGCTATACGGGCCGGATGCCGCTGCTGAGCGTCGCGGGTGCGACGCGTGAACAATGGCTGCAGGGGATGACGATGTCCCTGGCGGCCGTGCTGATCGCGGTCGCGGCCAGGGTGGTCGGCCTGTGAGCGGTCCCGCGATCCATGTCGAGCGTCTTGTCTTCGCCTATCCCGATGGCCGGCAGGCGTTGTTCGGTGTCGATTTCACGGTCCAGCGTGGCGAGCGGGTCGCGCTGCTCGGGCCGAACGGCGCCGGCAAGACAACGCTCGTCCTGCATCTGAACGGGATCCTCGGCTCGGTGGCTGGCGGCACCGGCAGCGGCCGGATCGAGATCGGCGGGACCGGTTTGCACCGCGAGCATCTGTCCGTGGTCCGCCGGAAGGTCGGGCTGGTGTTCCAGGACCCGGACGACCAGCTGTTCATGCCGACGGTGCGCGACGACGTGGCCTTCGGTCCGGCGAACCTCGGACTGCGCGGCTCCGAGCTGGACGATCGGGTGCACGAGGCGCTGGTGCAGGTCGGGATGCAGGACCACGCCGACCTGGCGCCGCATCACCTGTCGTTCGGTCAGCGGCGGCGGGTCGCGGTGGCGACGGTCCTGGCGATGCGGCCCGAGGTGCTCGTGCTCGACGAGCCGTCGAGCAACCTGGACCCGGCCGCGCGGCGGGAGCTCGCCGACATCCTGGCCGGCCTGGACGTGACGCTGCTGATGATCACGCACGACCTGCCGTACGCACTGCAGTTGTGTGAGCGGAGCCTGCTGATGGACGACGGCCGGATCGTTGCCGACGGCAAGACCCGCGATCTCCTCGGCGACGCCGACCTGATGAGCGCGCACCGCCTGGAGCTCCCGTACGGCTTCGACCCCCTCTCCGTCCCCGGCCCCGAACGCTGACGCCGCCGACCCTGCGCTCGTGCGGGGTCAGGGCGTGGCGTCGTGGGTTGCCTCGGGTTGTCCGGCGGCGGCCGGTGTGATGGTCGCGACGGCCGGCTCGGGGGCTGCTTCGAAGGCTGACCTGAGGCGACCGCGGGAGGCGGTCAGGTGGGCGTGCATCGCCCGGTCCGCGGCCTCGGTGTCGCGCTGCCGGATCGCGGTGACGATCAGGTCGTGCTCCTCGAGCGCCTCCTCGGTCACCCGGGAGTCACGCAGCAGCCGGAACAGTTGCAGGTGGCAGTGCAGCTTGGCGAAGATCTCGCCGAAGTAGCTGTTGCCAGTAGCTCCGATGATGGCCTGGTGGAACTCGGCGTCCTTGCGGGCGAAGGCGCCGTACGACATCGTGCCGGCCAGGTAGCGGGCGCGCAGGTCGGCGGCGATGCCGGCGATCTGCTCGACCTCGACCCGCTGGTGGCGGCCGGCCGCCAGGCCGGAGCAGTACGGCTCGATCAGGAACCGCGCCTCGAAGAGGTCCTCGAACCGCTCCGGCGTCAACTTGGGACTCGCGGAATATCCGATCAGATGCGTTTTGGTGACCAGATCTTCGGCCTCGAGCCGGTTCAGTGACTCCCGGACCGGGGTCTGGGAGACGCCGAGCTGCCGGCTGATCACATCGACCCGGATCCGCTCACCGGGCTGGATCACGCCGTCCAGCAGGAGCGTCTGCAGCTGCTCGTAGACCACATCGCTCATCCTGGTGCGTTCAGGACGCTCCGTAGCGCGCTCGCTCATATGCCTGCCCTGTCCGGTCGGAGCCTGGTCGGCCTTAGTTGTGAATTCGTATCCACAGACCATTGCAAATCATATCTGATCTGATCTAGCCTGCCAAAAATCGACAAAGTCCACCCCTGGGATGGTCGACGTGCACATAGACCTCGCAACAGCGCAGTCCCTGGCCGAACGTCTGCTCATCACCGCGGGTGTGCCCGGCCCGGCGGCCACTCAGCAGGCCGAGCTCCTCCTGATCGCCGAGGCGAAAGGGGTGCCGTCGCACGGCCTGCTCCGGCTGCCGCGGCTGCTCCGCAGACTGGCGAACGGTACGGCGAGCCCGACGAACACCGGCAAACACGAATGGCTCAGCCCGTGCTACCTGTCCGTCGACGGTGAGCAGGGCCTCGGCCCGGTGGTCGCGCTGCGTGCGCTGGAGGCCGTCGTTCCGGCGGCTCGACGGCACGGCGTCGCGGTCTGCTCGATCACGAACAACAACCACCTCGGCATGCTCGGCTTCTACGCCGGCCGGATCGCCGAGCGCGGTCTGGTCTGCCTCGGCATGACGACGAGCGAGGCGCTGGTCCATCCGTGGGGCGGCACCGAGGCGATCCTCGGGACCAATCCACTGGCGCTCGGCGTCCCCGCGCAGCCGCATCCGCTGGTGCTCGACATGGCGACGTCGCAGATCTCGATGGGAAAGGTGCATGACCACGCGCTCCGCGGCGTACCGCTCGAGCCCGGCTGGGCACTCGATGCCGACGGCAACGCGACGATCGATCCCGAGGCGGCCAAGTCCGGATCCATCGCGCCGTTCGGGGGACCGAAGGGCTACGGGCTCGGGCTGGGCCTGGGCGCGATGGTCACCTTCCTGACCGGCGCCGCCTACGGCACGGCGGTCGGCGGGACGTTGGACGACGACCGCCTCAGCAACAAGGGTGACCTGTTCATCCTGCTGAGCGGTGGCGCGTACTCCGCCTCGGAGTACCTCGATCAGGTCCGTGGCAGTCGGCGCGCCGACCCGGCGACGCCGGTCGCGGTTCCCGGCGACGGCGCCCGGGACCGCTATCGCACATCAGTGGCCGACGGCATCGATGTCGCCGACGACCTGTGGCGCGAGCTGACCGCTCCAGAGGCAGCCCGGCCCGAAGCAGTGCTGGCCGAATGACCCCGCCCCGACCAGACAAGGACCACTCACGATGACGATCACCACCCCCTCCTTCGGCGTGCAACGAGCTCCGCGAACCGTCGTCTTCGGCGCCGGCCAGCGCGCGCTGCTCGGCAGCCTGGCCGCGGAGTACGGGCGCAAGGCACTCGTCTGCACCGATCAGCGGCTGGCCGATTCGGCGGAGTTCACCGAGCTGATCGCGGATCTGAAGGATCACGGCCTCGAGGTGAGCGTGTGGTCGGACACCGCCGCCGAACTGCCGACCTCCGACATCGACGCCTGCTACGGCGCGATGAAGGATGCCGGGATCGAGGTGGTGATCGGGATCGGCGGCGGCAGCTGTCTCGACCTCGGCAAGGCACTGGCGCTGCTGCTCAGCCATGGCGGCCCGATCGATCGGTACTACGGGGAGAACGCCGTACCGGGACCCGTCCTGCCGATCGTCGCCGTTCCCACGACCGGCGGCACCGGGTCCGAGGTGACGCCGGTCTGCGTGCTCAGTGACAGCCGGCGCGAGCTGAAGGCCGGTATCTCCTCGCCCTACCTGATTCCCTCGGTCGCGATCTGCGACCCGGAGTTGACCTACAGCTGTCCGCCCGGATTGACCGCCAGCGCGGGCGCCGACGCGGTCTCGCATCTGGTCGAGTCGTTCACCGCGATCCAGCGGCCGTCGACGGCGGTCGGCGAAGGCCGGGTCTTCATCGGTAAGAACGTGATCAGCGACTCCTACGCGCGCTGGGGTCTCGGGCTGCTGGCCAAGGCTCTGCCCGAGGCCTTCGAGCATCCGGACGATCGGCAGGCACGCTCCGACGTGATGCTCGCCGCGAACGCCGGCGGCTATGCGCTCGGAGTCGCGGGAACGGCCGCCGCGCACGCCTTGCAGTATCCGCTCGGCGCCCTGACACACACCGCGCACGGTGTCGGAGTCGGCGTCCTTCTCCCGTACGTCATGCGTTACAACGCGCCGGCCCGGGTTCAGGAATTCGCCGAGATCGCGACCATCTTCGGCGTACCGGTGACCGGTGGCGGTGAGGCGCAGGCGCTGGCCGGCATCGAAGCCGTCGAGGGTCTGCTGGAGCGGATCGGCATCCCGTCCACGTTGAAGGAGCTCGGCCTCGCCGAGGACCAACTGTCGTACGTCGCGTCGATGGGGCTGAAGTCGGCCCGGCTGGTCGACAACAACCCCCGCCCGCTGGACGCCGACGCGCTGTACGAGATCGCTCGTGCCGCGTACGCCGGCGACCGTAGCCAACCGTTCTGACCAGGCATATGGAGCACACCCAGATGATCTCTCCGCACGATCTGTTCATCGATGGTCAGTGGCGGCCGGCCGCTGACGGCCGGCGGTTCCCGGTGCACGATCCGGCCGACGGCTCCGAACTGGCGCAGTTCGCAGCCGCCACCGAGGCGGACTGTCTGGCTGCGGTGGATGCCGCGGCGGACGCACTGGCCGGCTGGGCTGCGACCCCTCCCCGGCAACGATCGGAGATCCTCCGCGAGTGTTTCGACATCCTGACCGCCGAGCGCGAGCAGTTCGCCGAGATCATCGTCGCCGAGAACGGCAAGGCGTACGCCGACGCACTCGGCGAGGCCGCCTACGCAGCCGAGTTCTTCCGCTGGTTCGCCGAGGAGGCGGTCCGGATCGGCGGGGACTTCCGGCTCTCCCCGTCGGGCGACAAGACGATCGTGGTCCGGCGCGATCCGATCGGGGTCTCGATCCTGGTCACTCCGTGGAACTTCCCGGCGGCGATGGCGACCCGCAAGATCGCCCCCGCGCTGGCGGCCGGGTGCTCGGTGGTGTTGAAGCCCGCCAGCCAGACACCACTGACCGCCGCCTATGTCGTCGAGGTACTGCGTCGGGCCGGTGTGCCGGCGGGTGTCGTCAACTTGGTGACGCCGGTGCCGGCCGGTCCGGCGGTGAGCGCGATGCTGCACCACCCCGCCGTACGCAAGCTGTCCTTCACCGGCTCGACCGAGGTCGGGCGGGTGCTGCTGCGGGAGGCCGCCGATCAGGTGGTCAGCTCGTCGATGGAGCTCGGCGGCAACGCGCCGTTCGTCGTCCTGCCCGGTGCCGACCTGGACGCCGCGGTCGAGGGCGCGATGGTCGCGAAGCTGCGCAACGGCGGATCGGCCTGTACGGCGGCGAACCGGTTCTACGTGCACGACTCGCTCGTCGAGGAGTTCGCCGTCCGGATCACTGCGGCCATGAAGGGCGTCACGATGGGCCCGGGGGCCGATCGGTCGAACGAGCTCGGCGCCCTGGTGTCGCCGGAAGAGCGCGACAAGGTGGCCCGGCTCGTCGACCAGGCCGTGGCGGACGGCGCCACGCTGACGCTGGGCGGCGAGATCCCGGAGGTCGGCGCCTTCTACCCGCCGACGGTGCTCACCGATGTCCGGCACGGCAGCGAGATCAACCAGATCGAGATCTTCGGACCCGTCACCGCGATCGTCTCCTTCAGCGACGTCGACGAGGCGATCGCGATGGCCAACGACACCATCTACGGCCTGATCGCCTACGTGTACGGCGATCCCGCGCAGGCGCTCGCGGTCGCGCAGAAGATCGACGCCGGCATGGTCGCGGTCAACCGCGGCGTGCTCAGCGACCCGGCGGCGCCGTTCGGCGGGACGAAGCAGTCCGGACTCGGCCGCGAAGGCAGCTCCGAAGGCATCCTCGAATTCCTCGAGGAGAAGTACATCGGGATCGAGGTGTGACGGATGGCCAACGCAGTCCTCCTGAAACCCCCGGACGTCGACGGCGGTCCACCGACCCGCAAACGGGTGAAGGTCAAACCGAAGCGGCAGAACCTGGCCGGCTGGTTGTTCGTCGGACCGGTGATCGCCGGCGTGCTGTTCTTCCAGCTGGCACCGGTCGCGGCGTCCCTGGTGGTGTCGCTGACCAACTGGTCCGGGCTGAACGCACCGAAGTTCCTCGGCCTGGAGAACTACAAGGAGCTGTTCACCGCCGACGACACGTTCTGGCCGTCACTGAAGAACACGGTGATCTTCACGGTGGTCGTCGTCGTGCTGACCATCTTCATCGGGCTCGGTCTCGCCGTCCTGTGCAACCAGAAGATCAAGGGCATCGGCATCTTCCGGACGCTGTACTACTCGCCCGCGGTCACCAACGTCGTCGCGATCGGCTTCGTCTGGTTCTGGCTGTACAACCCGGACAACGGCCTGTTCAACTCCACCTTGAAGACGATCGGCATCGACGGTCCGGCCTGGCTGTCCGACACCAGGACGGCGCTGATCGCGGTGATCATCGTCGCGCTCTGGCAGGGCGTCGGCTATCCGATGGTGATCCTGCTGGCCGGGTTGCAGAGCATCGACCAGTCGCTGATCGAGGCGGCGACGGTGGACGGAGCGTCGGCCTGGCGGCGGTTCTGGTCGGTGGTGTTCCCGCTGCTGACGCCGAGCCTGTTCTTCCTCACCATCACGCAGTTCATCACCTCGTTCCAGGTGTTCGGGATCATCTACGTGATGACGTCCGGCGGGCCGAACAACGCCACCTCGGTGTTCATCTTCCAGATCTACGAGGCGGCCTTCGGGCACGGCCGGCTGGGCTACGCGTCCGCGATGGGCTGGGTGCTGTTCGTCATCGTCGGTGTCGTCACCGCGATCCAGTGGAAGATGGAGAAACGGTGGGTGCACTATGACAGCTGAGGCCCTCCGGATCCCGGTGAACCGGCCACCGAGGCACATCCCACGCCGCGTCGTGCTGATCGTCGTACTGCTGTTCTTCGCCGTGGTGTTCGCGATGCCGCTGCTCTGGATGATCAGCGCATCGCTCAAGCCGGAGAACGAAGTACTGCAGTCGCCGCCGACGTTCATCCCGTCCACATTCCAGTGGGCCAACTACTCCCAGGCCGGTGACGGGCTGCTGCCGTTCTTCCTGAACAGCTGCAAGCTGGCCGCACTGAACGTCGGTTTCCTGCTGCTGTTCGCGTCGCTGGCCGGCTATGGTTTCGCCCGGCTGAACTTCGCCTTCAAGAACCTGGCCTTCGCGCTGTTGTTGTCGACGGCAATGATCCCGGGCATCGTCTACCTCGTCCCGCAGTACATGCTGTTCCGCGAGATGGGCTGGATCGACACCCACTACCCACTCTGGGTGCCGAACGTGCTGACGCCGGTGTTCGGGACGTTCCTGCTCCGGCAGGCGTTCCGCGGCGTGCCGATGGAGCTGGAGGAGGCCGCCAAGCTCGACGGCGCGTCCACCTTCGGCACCTTCTGGCGGATCATGCTGCCGCAGGTGAAACCGGCCCTGGCCGCGGTCGGCGCGCTCACCTTCATGGGCTCGTGGAACGACCTGTTCGGGCCGTTGATCTTCCTCAACTCGACGCGGTTGCAGACGATGCCGATCGCGCTCGCGCTGTTCAAGGGTGAGTACTTCACCCAGACCAATCTGATGATGGCGGCCGCGACGCTGACGATCCTGCCGCCGCTGCTGCTGTTCCTGATCGCCCAGAAGTACTTCGTCCAGGGCATCACGATGTCCGGCCTGAAAGGTTGACCATGCGGATCACCCGGATCGAATCGATCATCCTGCTCGACAAGCTGCACATCCTGAAGATCCACACCGACGAGGGCCTGGTGGGCGTCGGCGAGGTCAGCCCGATGAACGCCCACGTCACCCACAGCGTCGTGGAGCAGGCGCTCGCGCCGCTGCTGGTCGGCGAGGAGGCGACCGACATCGAGCGGCTGTGGCGCCGGCTGTACACCAAGCCCTACAAGCTCGGGCCCGGCGGCGCCCAGCTGAACGCCATCGCCGGGATCGACATCGCCCTGTGGGACCTGCTCGGCAAGGCGGCCGGGCTGCCCACCTACCAGTTGCTCGGCGGGAAGTACCGCCAGAGCGCCAAGGTCTACGCGAGCTCCATGGCACGGGGGATGAGCCCGCAGCAGGAGGCCGAACGCGCGCAGTCCTTCCAGGAGAAGGGCTTCCACGGGTACAAGATCCACTCGTCGACGCCGTGGATGCACGACGACGGCTTCGACCAGACCATCGCGACCGTGACGGCGGTCCGGAAGCTGGTCGGGGACGACTTCCCGATCCTGGTCGACGTCAACAACGCGTACTACGAACACACCGCCATCAAGCTGGCTCACGCGCTGGAGGACCTCGGCGTGTGGCACTTCGAGGAACCACTCGCCGCCCACGACTATGCGGCGTACGGACGGCTGGCCGACGCGGTCGACATCCCGATCGCGGTCGGGGAGCAGGAGTACACCACCTGGCAGTTCCGTGACCTGATCCTGACCGGGCGGGTCGACATCCTGCAGCCCGACGTCATCAAGTGCGGCGGGATCACCGAGTTCAAGAAGATCGCGGTCCTCGCCGACACCTTCACCAAGCCGATCACGGTGCACAACACCCAGCAGACGATCGGTACGTCGGCGCACGCCCACCTCTGGGTCAGTACGCCGTCCTGCGTGTACCCGCAGGAGTACAACATCGAGCACAACCCGATCCTCGACGACGTGCCGATCTGGCAGAACCCGCTCGTCCCCGTGAACGGCGAGATCACGCCGTGGGAGCTGCCCGGTCTGGGCATCGAGCTGGACGACGACGCGGTCGCGAAACTGCGCACCAACTAACCCCCTGACAGAACAGGAAAGACCATGACCGCATCACAGTTTTCCCGACGGTCGGTGCTCAAAGCCTTCGGCGTCACCGGTGGAGCCATCGCTGTCGGGTTGCCGCTCGCCGCGTGCGGTGGCAACAGCAGCGGAGGAGGCGGGGGCGGCAACGCCTCCTTCCTCACCTGGGACACCAACAGCGGCACCCCGCTCTACACGGTCGCCGAGAACTGGGCCAAGGGCGCCGGCAAGACGCTCGACATCCAGTCCGTACCGGGCGACGACTACGACACCAAGCTGCGCACGGTGCTGTCGTCGGGGGCAGCTCCGACGGCGATCCGGATCAACGACGACTACGTCAAGGGGTACTACGCCGAGGGATCCCTGCTCGACCTGAAGCCGTACCTCGAGAAGGACGGCATCAAGCCCGAGGACTACTTCCCGGTGGCGTTCAACTTCCCGAAGCAGGAGGACGGCGCGCACGCCGCCTGGCCGATCATGACGAACCCCGGCGTCATCTACTGCAACACTGACGCGTTCGCCGAAGCCGGCGTCGAACTGCCGCCGAAGGACTGGGCGAAGAGCGGCTGGACCTGGGACGACTTTCTCAACGCGGCGAAGAAGCTCACCAAGCCCAACGGCGAACGCTGGGGAGCACTGGTCTTCCCGGACACCTCATTGGAGACCGTCTGGCCGGTCAGCAACGGCGGCGACGGGATCTACTCCAAGGACGCCACCCGCTTCACGCTGGCCGAGCCGCAGGGCGCCGAGGCGATCCAGTGGGTCGCAGACCTCGCCCTCGTCCACAAGGTCCACCCGGACTTCGCCACCGTCACGGCCGGCCGGCAGACGCCGAACTGGGCGCTGGCCCAGCTGGGCACCGGCAAGGTCGCGATGCTGCTCTCGCTGACCAGCGGCATCCCGTACCTGCGCAGCAACGCGAAGGTGAAGTGGGACATCTTCCCGACGCCGATGCAGGCCCGCCGGACGACCGTGAACACGATGACCGTGCTGGCGATCCCGAAGCAGTCGAAGGACCCCGACGCGGCCTGGGATTTCCTCAAGTACTGCGCCGGTCCGGACGCGTCGAAGCTGCTCGCGCAGTCACGGGGCTTCATGCCGGTCAGCAAGAGCTCGGCGGCGCTGTTCGTACCGGACGACAAGGGCCCGGCCAACCTCGCCCTGGTCACCCAGGCGCTCGACAACGCGGTGAACGAGAACTTCAGCCGCTACATCGAACGCGCCCGGACCATCTACCGCCCGGTGCTCGACGACGTCTGGAGCGGCAAGCAGACCGCGGCGGCCGCGCTGGGCAGCGTCAAGCAGAAGGTCGAAGACGTCCTCGCAGGCAAGGGGTGACATGAAGATCACGGACATCAGTGTCGAGGTCGTGTCGGAGCCGAAGGCGCACGCGGTCCGCGACGCGATCCAGCTGCTCGACCGCAACGGGCAGACCCGGGTGCGGATCGACACCGACGAGGGGGTGAGCGGGGTCAGCAGCACGTACTTCGGCCGGGTGGCGAGCTCACCGGCGGTCCTGGCCAAGATCATCACCGAGCAACTGGCGCCAGCGATCATCGGCGAGGATCCGGCCCTGATCCGCGGGATCCGGCAGCGGCTGCAGACGCTCACCGACTACCAGGGCACGGCCGGGCTGTCGTCGTACGGGATCTCGGCGATCGATCTGGCGTTGTGGGATCTCCTCGGCAAGTCGCTGGACGTGCCGGTGTGGAAGCTGCTGGGTGCACAGCGCACCGCCATCCCGACGTACGCGATGGTGGGCTGGCTCGAGCTGGACGTCGCGGGCCTGGAGACCGTGTCGGCCAAGGCGATGGAGCAGGGCTTCCGCGGCGTCAAGATGAAGGTCGGCGGCGGCCCGCTCAGCGAGGACATCCAACGGATCAAGGCCGTCCGGGCCGTGATCGGGCCGGATGCCCCGCTGATGGTCGACGCGAACCAGGCCTTCGGGTACGACGAGGCGCTGCGTCGCGGCCGTGCGTACGAAGGGCTCGGGTGCCGGTGGTTCGAGGAGCCGTTGCCGGCCGCCGACACCGAGAGCCATGTCCGGCTGGCCGGCAAGCTGGACATCCCGATCGCGACCGGCGAGAACAGGTACGGGCAGGCCGCCTTCCGGGATCTGATCGCCCGGGGCGGGGTGGGCGTCGTACAGCCGGATCTGAGGCGTGCGGGTGGGCTGACCGACTGCCTCGAGATCGGACTGATGGCGGCCGGGTTCGGTGTGCCGTACGCGTCGCACGGGGGTGGTGCACACATCCACGTGCTGGCCGCACTCCCGAACACGATCTATGTGGAGAGCGGACTGCTGCCGGCGGACGGCCGGGTCGAACTGGTGGACGGCTGCTACCCGCTGCCGCTCGGCCCCGGCCTGTCGTCGTGGAACGACTAGCCGGAAACTCGGCCTACCGGAATCGGCAACTGGCGGTGAATTTCTAACCAGGCCCTTGTGTGTTACTCACGAGTCAGCGAAGGTGACGTTGAGTGGTCCAGTCGCCACCTCTCGCACACGCAAAGGCGGTCCGCCCATGAAGTCCATCGCCAGTCTGCTCTCCGCCGCGGCCCTCGGCGCCGCGATGCTGCTCAGTCCGGGGGTCGCCCACGCGGCGGCGCCGAACTACGTCGCCCTGGGCGACTCGTACGCCTCCGGTGTCGGCACCCGCACCTACATCTCGAGCAGCGGGTCCTGCCAGCGATCGGTGAAGGCCTATCCGTACATCGACGCGGCCCGGATCGGAGCGAACCTCACGTTCGTGGCCTGCTCCGGAGCCCGCGTCGCCGACGTCACCGCCAACCAGCTGCCCTCGGTGACGAGCGCCGCCAACCTCGTGTCGGTGCAGGTCGGTGGCAACGACGCCGGCTTCTCCTCGGTCATCACCGAGTGCGCCAAGCCCTCCTGGCTCGGTGACTGCACGGGCGCCGTCGCGAACGCGCGGGCGATCATCAACAACACCCTGCCCGGCCGGCTGAACACCCTGTACGCGTCGATCAAGAGCCGGGCGGCGTCGGCCCGGGTCGTCGTGGTCGGCTACCCACGACTGTTCAACGGCACCGACTGCAACGCCGGCACGTTCTTCAGCCCGGACGAGATGACCCGGCTGAACGGGACCGCCGACCTGCTCAACGCGAAGATCGCGGCGTCGGCGAACGCGGCCGGCTTCACCTTCGTCAATCCGACCTCGCTGTTCATCGGCCACGCCGTCTGCGGCAGCCCGGAGTGGATCAACGGCCTGTCGAACCCGGTCAGCGAGTCCTACCACCCGAACGTCACCGGCCACGCCAACTTCGCCAACCTGGTCCAGCCCGCGCTCTGATCGGCGCACTCCCGCAGTCCCGCAGTTGGGGCCTGGGGCACCGTTCGGTGACCTGAGACAGGCTATTTCCTGTCTCAGCTCCCGAGTTGGTGTCCCAGGCCCCGAGTGCTGTTCGGGTGGTCGCCGGCATTGGAGATGCGACACGGGGTTGTTCGTGGTGTCATGCTGGGGTGACGCAGAGGTCTGTGGACTGGCTCTTGGCGGCCCGCATGCAGGCCAACTGCCTGGCACGTCCGGTGGACGAGGCCGGCCCCGGAGGGGTGGCCGACGTCGTGCGCCGGACGGGGGGACTCCAGGCCCAGGCGTGGCGCGGTGCCGCGTACGCCGTCCGAGCCCGCTCGACCGCGACCACTTTCGCTGACGTATCGCACGCGCAGGAGACCGACCGGAGCGTCGTCCGTGGCTGGTTCATGCGTGGGACCCTCCAACTCGTCGCCGTTGAGGACGCGGGCCCCCTTCTCGGCCTGCTGGGTCCAAAGGTCATCAAGGACACCGAGCGCCGGTACGGCGAACTCGGTCTGACCAAGGCGATCCGGGCTGAAGCCGCCGACCGACTCGAAGCACATCTGCTGAGCCATGGCCCGTCCACGCGCACCCAGTTGGCCGAGGTACTCGTGAAGGCCGGACTGATCGCGGAGCCCAAGGGACAAGCGGTGTATGCCCTGATCCGGCACACCGGGTTGCTCGGTCGGCTGTGTTATGGGCCGGGGTACGACAAGGACGAGACCTGGGTCGCGGTGAGCGACTGGCTGGGTAAGCCGCTCGTACTGGAAGGTGACGTCGAGACGCTGGCCCGGCGTTATCTGGCCGCGTACGGACCGGCGACCGCGCGCGACTTCGCGACCTGGTCGGGGCTGCCGGTGCCGACCGCACGCCGCGCTGTGCAGGCGGCGGCAACCAAGTCTTTCGACGTCGAAGGAGTTGAGTTGGCCGCCGTCGATGATCTGCCGGGGTGCTGGGACGTGCGGCTGTTGGGGGAGTTCGACGCCTATCTGCTCGGCTATCAGGATCGGCGGCAGGCGCTGGCTGCCGAGTTCCACCGGCAGATCCATCCCGGCGGCGGCATGTTGCGGCCGGCGGTGCTCGAGGCGGGCCGGGTGATCGGTTCGTGGCGGCACGCCGACCGTTCCTACGAACTGTTCGACGCCGGCGCCCGCACGGACCTCGCCGGAGAGCTCGCGGATCTGGCCCGGTTCGCCGGTTGATCGTATATGCCGGGTCGGGTATATATGGAGTCATGACCGAGACCTTGAGCACCGAGAACGGCCGGACGGTTCTGCGGATGCGGCGGGAGCTGCGGCATCCGGTGGAGAAGGTCTGGCGGGCGATCACCGAGCCCGGACAGCTGGCCGGATGGTTCCCGGCCGCGGTCGAGTTCGACCTGCGGCTGGACGGGCCGGTCACCTTCACCTTCGAGACGGATCCGGGCGCGCCCGTCGACGTCCAGACCAGCGGCGTGATCCGCGCGTACGAACCGCCGAAGCTGCTCGAGTACACCTGGGGCGTCGAGGTGCTGCGCTGGGAGCTGGACCCGTCGCCGGAGGGGTGCACGTTGCAGCTGACCGCGACGTACGACGATCGTCCGGGATCCGCGAGCTTCAGTGGCGGCTGGACGCTGTGCTTCGACGCGCTGGATCGCGTGCTGGGCGGATCGGTGCCCGAGCGCGACTACGCCGTACTGCATGAGCACTTCGTGAAGGTGTACGGGCTGGACGAAGGTGTCGTGACGGATGACGGCGGAGTGCGGTTCGAGCGGCAGTTGGTGAAGCCGAAGGAAGCTGTCTGGCAGCTGCTCACCGGCGCGGAGCGGGCCGCGGCCGGCAGCGCGCCGCCGGCCGGATTCGTTGCGAAGGGCATTGATCCGGGTCCGGTCCTCGATGTGGAGGAGCCAGTGCGCCTCAGCTACGGCTGGAGCGGCGGCGAGGTGACGTGGACGCTGCGGGACGGCAACGGCGGAGCCCGTCTGGTGCTCACCCAGACCGGCCCCGCCGCCGGTTACCTCAACCCCTGGCACGACCTGATCGAGACGCTGGCTGCCGAGCTGTTGCCTTAGGCCACGACCTGCGGATCCGGTTCGGCGCCGACGTACTCACGCAGGTGCTCCGCGGTCACGGTCGGGCTGCTCTCGACCAGGTCGGCCGGGGTGCCGGTGAAGACGATCCGGCCGCCGTTGTGGCCGGCGCCGGGGCCGACGTCGATGAGCCAGTCGGCGTGGGCCATCACGGCCTGGTGATGCTCGATGACGATCACGGTGTTGCCCTGGTCGACCAGGGTGTCGAGCATGCCGAGCAGTTGGTCGACGTCGGCCAGGTGCAGTCCGGTGGTGGGTTCGTCGAGGATGTAGATCGAGCCGGTCCTGCCCATGTTGATGGCCAACTTGAGCCGCTGCCGCTCACCACCGGACAGCGTGGTCAGTGGCTGACCGAGGCCGATGTAGCCGAGCCCGACCGTTGCGAGCCGATCGAGGACGGTCCGCGCCGGACCCTTGGGGAAGAAGTCCCGGGCCTCGGTCACGGTCATCCGCAGCACCTCGCTGATGTCCTTCCCGCGCAGCCGGTAGGCGAGCACCTCCGCGGTGAAGCGGGCGCCGTTGCAGTCCTCACAGGTCGAGGCGACCTCCGCCATCATCGCCAGATCCGTGTAGACGACTCCGATGCCCTTGCAGGTCGGGCAGGCGCCGACCGAGTTCGCGCTGAACAGCCCCGGCTTGACCTTGTTCGCCTTCGCGAACTCGGCCCGGATCGGATCGAGAAGCCCGGTGTAGGTCGCGGGATTACTGCGTTTCGACCCGCGGATCGGCTCCTGCCCGGCGATGATCACGCCGTCCCGGCCGGCCAGCGATCCATGGATCAGTGAGCTCTTCCCTGATCCCGCGACCCCGGTGACGACCGTGAGGACGCCGAGCGGGACGTCCACACTGACATTGCGCAGGTTGTGCAGTGTCGCGTTCTCGATCGCGAGCTTGCCGGCCGGACGGCGTACGTCGTCTCGCAGGGCGACCCGGTGATCCAGGTACCGACCGGTGAGCGTGCCGGAGCTCTTCAGGCCGTCGAGATCGCCGGCGTAGCAGAGTCGTCCGCCGGCCAGGCCGGCGCCCGGACCGAGGTCGACGACGTGATCGGCGATCCGGATCGTCTCCGGCTTGTGCTCGACGACCAGCACGGTGTTGCCCTTGTCCCGCAGTTGCAGGAGCAGGTCGTTCATCTGCTGGATGTCGTGCGGGTGCAGGCCGATCGTGGGCTCGTCGAAGACGTAGGTGACGTCGCTCAGGCTGGAGCCGAGATGACGCACCAGCTTGACCCGCTGGGCCTCGCCGCCGGACAGCGTCGTCGACTCGCGGTCCATGCTGAGGTACCCGAGGCCGATCGTGACGAACGAGTCCAGCGTCTGCCGGAGTCCGTCGAGCAGCGGCCCGACTCCCGGATGGTTGATTCCGGCAACGAACTCGGCGAGGTCGCTGATCTGCATCGCCGAGCACTCGCCGATGGTTCGCCCGTTCACGGTGGTCGTCCGGGCGGCCTCGTTCAGCCGGACGCCGGCGCACTCGGGGCAGGTCGTCTGCCGGACCGCGCGCTCCGCGAACGCGCGCGCGTGGCTCTGCAGCGACTGCGGATCCTTGCCGAGGTACTGGCGCTTGATCTTGGCGACCAGGCCCTCGAAGGTCAGGTTGCTCTTGCCGACCTTGATCTTGGTCGGCTCCTGGTAGAGGAACCGCTCCCAGGCCTCGGCCGGGTAGTCCCTGAGCGGCAGGTCCGGATCGAACAGGCCGGAGTTCGCCATCAGCTGCCAGTGCCAGCTGTCGATCGCGTACCCGGGTGCCTTGATCGGGCCCTGGTTGAGACTCTTGTCCCGGTCGACCAGCTCGTCGAGGTCGAACTCGGTGGTCCGGCCGAGCCCTTCGCACTGCGGGCACATGCCCTCGGCCCGGTTGAAGCTGAACGCCGACGGCGACCCGACGTACGGCGTACCGGCGCGGCTGAACAGGACCCGGAGCATGGTGTGTGCGTCGGTCGCGGTGCCGACCGTGGACCGGGCGTTGGCGCCGATCCGCTCCTGGTCGACGATGATCGCGGCGGACAGGTTCTGCAGCGAGTCCACGTCCGGGCGGCCGAGGCTCGGCATGAAGTTCTGGACGAAGGCGGTGTAGGTCTCGTTGATCAGCCGCTGCGACTCGGCGGCGATGGTGTCGAAGACGAGTGACGATTTACCGGAGCCGGAGACACCGGTGAAGACGGTGAGGCGACGTTTCGGGATGTCGAGGGAGACGCCGCCGAGGTTGTTCTCGCGGGCGCCCCGTACCTGGATGAAATCGTGGCTGTCGGCAACAGGCATCCTTCAATTGTGACATTGAAGCAGTCGTAGTAACTTTTCGTGCACGACCAGCCAGAGCCCAGCGCGCAAAGCTTATACGCCGTGACGAAGGTTTCCGGTCCGCTTCGCGACGTCGTCGAGCAGGTCCTGCAGTTGGGCGGCCAGTTGCGCGCGACCGGTGGGGGACAGCGACGCGACCAGCTCGGACTCGCGGGTCAGCACCTGGTCGACCGTCCGCTCGATGAGGTCGTGGCCGGCCGCGGTCAGGGTCACGACCACCGCCCGGCTGCCGTCGTCGGCGGTCCGGCGGGTGACCAGGCCGGCGTCCTCCGCCCGGGCGACCCGCTGCGAGATCGCTCCGGCGGTGACGAGGGTACGGCGGCTCAGTTCGCGCGTACTCACCTCGTACGGCGCGCCCGCCCGGCGCAGCACGCTGAGCAGATCGAGGGTGGCCGGATCCACTCCGGCGTCGGCGAGCACCCGTCGGCGGTCGTCGGCGAAGAGCTTGGCGAGCCGCCACAGGGGAGTGACGATCTCGATCGAGTCGGTCGGCGTACCGGGCCGCTCGCGTTGCCAGGCGCGGGCGATCTCCGCGGCGGGATACGGGCTGGGTGTGTCGAGGGGATAGGAGTCGGCCACGGGATGATGATACGTTTAGGTCTAAACATTTAGATCTAAACGTGAGGATCGACGATGACGAGGGTGATCGTGGTGACCGGCGGAGCGACCGGAATCGGGCGGGCGACCGCCGAGCGGTTCCGCGCGGACGGCGACGAGGTGGTGATCACCGGCCGCCGGGAAGACGTGCTCGCCAAGACCGCGGCCGACGTCGGAGCCAGGGGAGTGGTGTGCGACGCGACCGATCCGGCGCAGGTCGAGCGACTGCTGGACACGCTGCCGGACCAGGTCGACGTACTGGTCAACAACGCCGGCGGGAACACCGACTTCGGCCGGCCCGACGCAGGCCTCGAGCAACTGAAGGCGAACTGGCTGGCCAACCTGGAAGCCAATCTGCTCAGCGCCGTCCTCACCACGACCGCCCTGGCATCGCGGCTCACCACCGCGGTCGTGCACCTGGGCTCGATCGCCGGCGCGCGCGGCCCCGGCTCGTACGGCGCCTCCAAGGCGGCGCTGGCGTTGTGGAACCAGGACGTGGCCGCCGAGCTCGGACCGCGCGGCATCACCTCGAACGTCGTCGCCCCGGGCTTCACCGCCGAGACGGAGTTCTTCCAGGGCCGGCTCACCCCGGAGCGCCGCGAGACGTTGCTCGCAGCAACAATGACCCAACGGGAAGGCCAGGTCGAAGACATCGCCGGCACCATCCACTTCCTCGCCTCGCCGGCCGCCCGGCACCTCACCGGTCAGGTCCTGCACGTGAACGGCGGTGCACTCGTCACTCGCTGACTTGTGACAACGTGGCCAGGTGTGACAATGGGCGACATGCGTGCCACCGTCAAAGACGTCGCCAAGCTGGCCGGGGTGTCCCCGAAGACGGTGTCCAACGTCATCAACGGCGTCGTGTTCGTCCGCCCGGAGACCAAGGCTCGGGTCGAGAGCGCGCTGGCCGAGCTCGATTACGTGCCGAACATGAGTGCCCGGGGGCTGCGCAACGGCCGGACCGGCATGATCGCGCTCGCCTTGCCCGACCTGCTCCGGCCGTACTCCGCGGAGGTCGTCCACCTGGTCGTCGAGCTCGCCCACGAGCGCGGCTGGGGTGTGCAGATCGAGCAGACCGCGGCCGAGCCCAAGCGTGAGTTCGAGCTGCTGTCGAAGGCCCGCGCGTACCTGGTCGACGGCCTGATCCTCAACCCGGTGAACCTGGACGACAGCGCGGTCACGACGGCCGGGCCGCTGCCGCCGCTGGTGCTGATCGGCGACGTCGACCAGGACCTGGTCAGCCAGGTCGCGATCGACAACGTCGCCGCCGCCCGGGACATGACCAAACACCTGCTCGCACAGGGCTGCCGCCGCATCGCAGCGGTCGGTACGCCGGAGATGCCGCGCGGCTCGAGTGGCGCCGGCGTACTGGCCGGATCCGCCGAGGCCCCCGGTACGGCGGCCTCCCGGTTGCGGACCGCCGGTTATCGCCAGGCGCTCGAGGAGGCCGGCCTACCGAACGATCCCGCCCTCGAGATCGGCCTGGATCGCTGGCGGCCGGAAGGCGCGGCGACGGTGGTCGGGAAGTACCTCGCCGAGCACGAGTTGCCGGACGCGTTCTTCTGCTTCACCGACTCGCTCGCGTCCGGTGCCTCGTCGGCGCTGTGGAGCGCGGGCGTCGCTGTCCCCGGGCAGACGCTGCTGGCAGGGTTCGACAACATCCTGGAGAGCCAGTTCATGATCCCGCCGCTGACGACGGTCGACTTCGACCGGCGGGCGTTCGTGGCGGCGGCCCTCGATCTGCTCGGCGAGCGGATGGCCGACAAGTTCGCGGCGCCGCGCCGGGTGATGATCCCGCACCGGATCGTCCAGCGCGCCAGCACCACGCGCTGACCGACAGAAACAGCGGATGGACGGGGGTTCCGCAACGCGGGATTCCGGTCACGATCCCTTGCCATTGCGGTCACTCTCAGCAAGGGTTGCAGGATCACTTCCGCGTCGTTTCCGGGTGCGGGAAGGACGGGGAGTGTGCGGTCGTCGCGTCGTACTGCGACGTCGTCACGGCCATGTCTACCGTCACTCGGGGGTAGGACAACGAGAGAAGGGGGAAGTGTGTCAGCGATGACAAGGCTCGCCGAGCAGTGCCGTGATGTGAGGAGTCACGGCAACGCAGGTCTCGGACGGGCCGCGATCCAACCGGCGGTGTGTACGGGCATCCACGAGGTGATCTCGTCGATGTCACCGGTGCGCCCGCGACGCGTGGCGGTGCTCAGACTGAGCAACGGCATGACCACCACGCTGCGACTCGGCGACGGTGTGCAGGCACCGGAGCGAGGTGCCACCGTGTTCGTCCGGGGTGGCCGGGGCATGGGGGATCAGCCTGCCTCAGGTGGGGTCCTCCTCGCGCCGGGCAACCCCAACCGGCACGGATGAGCTGAGTCAGTGACTCGCCGGTCTCAGGTCCCAACGCCGAGCTGAGGCCGGCAAGTCCCTGGAGCAGCTCCCGAACCTGCCGACGCACCCGGCAGTGGGGTCTACGAATCCTCCGGCATCGGATCCGTGAACGAGCGGATCTCGATCGGTGAGAACCGCGCCTCCGGAAGCCGGGCCGCGATCTCGGTCGCCCGCTCCAGACTGCAGTCGAGCAGGTAGTACCCGGCCAGCACTTCCTTCGCCTCCGTGAACGGCCCGTCGGTGACCGCCGCGACGCCGTCGTTCACCCGGACCACCCGCGCGTTCGCCGTGGTCAGGCCGAGACCGTCGAGGTACTCGCCCTTGGCCTTCAGCTCCTCGGTCAGCTGTCGATGACGATCGAGCACTTGCTCGATTCCCTCGTCGTGCAGGGCGTTCCAGGTGTCGTCGTTCCCGTAGATCAGCAGCATGTACTTCATCGCGTGCCTCCATTCACCGGGTACGTCGGAGCGCCGATGCCGTCCTCGACACCGGCGCTCCGACGTTACTCACTACCAGGTGGCACCGGCCGGCTGGCGCACCGTCGTGTTGATCCGGTTGAACATGTTCGTCAGCGCGATCATCAGCACGATCGCGGACAGTTCCTTCTCGCCGAAGTGGTCGGCTGCCGCGGCCCAGATCTCGTCCGTGACCGCCTCCGGCCGGTCCGCCAGCCGGGTCGCGGCCTCGGCCAGCGCGAGCGCCGCCCGCTCGGCGTCGGTGAACAGGTCCGACTCACGCCAGGCCGCGACCTGGTGCAGCCGCTCGTCGGTCTCACCGTTCTTCAGCGCCGACTTGATCCCGCCGAACACGCACGGCGCGCAGCCGTTGATCTGGCTCGCCCGCAGGTGCACGAGCTCGAGCGTCGCACCGGGCGCGCCGGCCTGCCCGATGGCCTTGTAGATGTTCTGGATGCCCTTGGTGGCGTCCGGGAGGATCTCGGCGGGGTTGGTCATCCGTGCTGCAGTCATGGGAGGTTCTCCATCAAGTGAGTGTGTCGATTTCACTCCCTTGACGGATGCTGTGCGGAGGATGTGACAGCGGCGTGGAGATCTTTTTCGAGCCGTTCCTCGACCGGTACGGCGGGGTCGGAGTACTGCCCGGTCAGGCAGATCGGGCCGGTGTACCTGACCTTCTGCAAGGCCGCGAACACCGCGGACCAGTCGGACAGTCCTTCGTCGGCCTGCACGAAGTACGGCTTCCAGACGCCGTCGGTCCGCAGGTACTGCACATTCTTCAGGTTGACGATGCCGAGCCGCTCGGCGCCGAGCTCGATCGTCACTGCTGGATGGTCGCCGGCCAGTGCGTCGTGCGCCGCATCCCAGACCAGCTTGAACTGCTCGGGCAGTCCGTCGAGCAGTTGCAGTACGCCGAGCGTCGACGCCACGAACCGCCCGTGATGCGGCTGCACCCCGACCTGCACGGCGTACCGCTCGGTCAGTACTGCCGCTGCCTCGAGCAGCATGCGAGTACGGCGTACAGACGCGGCATACCCATCGGGACCGAGCTCGGCCATGATGCGGATCATCGGCACGCCGGCCTCCGCACATGCGGCGAACACCCGCTCGGTCAGGTCACTGGCAACGCTGATCGGTTCGACGCCCTCGGCCCGCAGCTGCGCGGTGAACTTCGGCAACTCGGCCTCGGCCGTAGCCGGGCTCACGTACGCGGCCTCGCGGACCGGGACCTCCGCCCCGGCGAACCCGAGACCGGAAACGAGCCGACCGAGCTCGTCACCCGGCAACGCCAGCCAAGGTTTGGTGAAAACAGACCACAGATAGGTCATTTCAGCGGCCTCCCAAGCCACTCATGGTGATGCCTCGGACGAACCAGCGTTGGGTCAGGAAGAACAGGATGATCAGGGGGATCGTGGTGACGGTGGCTGCCATCAGCAACAGGTTCCACTGGGTGCCGTTCGTGTCCTGGAACACCTGCAGTCCGACCGAAGCGGTCCGGGTGGCATCGCTGTTCGAGATGATCAACGGCCACAGAAGGTTGTTCCACTGGCCGATGAATTTGAACACGGCAAGCGTCGCGATCGCCGGGATCGCCAGCGGCACGATCACGCGGACGAACGCCTGCCAGCGGTTCGCGCCGTCCAGCCGGGCGGCCTCCTCGTAGTCGCGTGGGATGCCGAGGAAGAACTGCCGGAGCAGGAAGACGCCCAATGCGGTAAAGGCGTGCGGCAGGATCATCCCGGGCCAGGTGTCGATGCCGTGCAGCTTCGCGACCAGCACGAACTGCGGGATCAGCGTCACCTGCGACGGGATCATCAGGGTGGCGAGGTAGATGCCGAACAGCCAGCTGCGGCCGGGGAAGTTCAGCCGGGCGAACGCGTACGCCGCCAGCGCGGCCGTCACGGTCTCGAGCAGAGTTGTGCCGCCCGCGAAGTACACGGTGTTGAGCAGGTACTTGCCCAGTGGCACGAGGTCGAAGGCGCGCGTCAGGTTCTCCGGGTGCCAGCTGCTCGGCCAGAACGACGGCTTGGCCGCCATCGACTCGGCATCGGACTGGAACGCGACCAGCACCATCATGACGACCGGGATGAGGGTGAGTGCGGTGACCAGGAAGCAGGCGAAGACAATCAGCTTGCGGCGGACGTCAGTTGTCATAGTGCACCAGCCTCCGCTGGAAGAGGAACTGGGTGGTGGTGATCAGCACGATGAACGCGAACAACACCAGCGATTGCGCCGCGGCGTACCCCTGGTCGTAGTTCTCGAAGCCGGTCCGATAGATGTACATGACCAGCGTGGTGGTGCGCGTGCCCGGCCCGCCGTTGGTCATGATCAGCGCCTGGTCGAAGACCTGGAACGAGCCGATCACCGAGGTGACGATCACGAAGAACAAGGCCGGTGACAACATCGGCAGGGTGACGTTGCGGAAGCTCTGCCACGGCGACGTGCCGTCGACGCGAGCAGCCTCGTAGAGCTGTTGCGGGATCGCCTGCAACCCGGCGAGGAACACGACCATGCCGAAGCCGAAGCCCTTCCACACGCTCATTAGGATCAGCGCCGGCATCGCCCAGTTGTCCGAGATCAGCCAGGTCGGCCCGTTGATGCCGAACAGCCCGAGCACGGCGTTCACCAGGCCGTCGTGCGGGATGTAGAGCCAGATCCAGACGAACGCGACCGCCACCGTGATCGTTGCATACGGCAACAGCAGGAGCGAGCGGAAGACCGCTACCCGGCGCAGACCCTGATTCAGCAGCAGTGCCAGCGCGAGGCTCACCAGGATCGTCAGCGGCACGCTCACGAAGGTGAAGTACGCCGTGTTGCCCAGCGCGGACCAGAACGTCGGATCCGGACCGAGGCGGGCGAAGTTGCGCAGCCCGGCCCAGCGCGGCGGACTGAACAGGTTCCAGTCCAGCAGCGAGATCACGCCGGCGGCGACGACCGGCCCGGCGGTGAAGATCAGGAATCCGATCAGGCTGGGCAGGATGAACAGCCAGGCGGTCAGGGTCTCCCGGTTGCGCCAGCGTGGCGTCGGCCCGGATGACGGTTGTGGTGATGCGGTGGTGGCCGGGGCGGCCAGAGTGTCGACAGCCATGGTGGATCACCCCTTCCTGGCGGTGGCTTGGCGGATGTTGTCCTGGTGCTGCCGCATCAGTACGTCGAGACGCGGCGTGAGCCCGCTGATCGCGTCCGCGACCGTGACCTGTCCCAGGAAGCTCCGCGGGAGGTCCTGGCCGAGGAGTTGCTTGACCTGGTTCCAGTTCGTCGTGACGTCGAACGCGTGACCGCCGGCGAGCTTGCCGGCCAGGATCTGCTGGACGATGCCGAGGTTGTCCGGCGGTGGCTGGAACGCACTGCCTGCGCTCAGCCGGGCCGGGTTGTTGCGGCCGGCCTTGGCGTAGATGTCGAGCGCACCGGTGCTGGTGAGGGTCTTGAGCAGCTTCCACGCGAGGTCCAGTTCGGCCCCATCGCGCACCCCCGATGGAATCGCGAAGCTGGATCCCGACACCCGCGGGGTGCTGCCGACTGCCCCGGCCGGGAACGGGATCACGTCCCAGTCGAACTTGGCCTTGCGCACGTTGACCACCTGCCACGGCCCGTTCTGCATGAAGGCGACGTTGCCCTCCAGGAAGTTGGACAGCGAACTCTCGGTGACCAGATTCTTGATCGGCGGGGTGACCTTGTCCTTGACGAACAGGTCGATGACGTACTGCAGTGCCTCCATCGCCTCCGGATCACCTAGCGTGCTCCGGGTGGCGGCGTCGTCCATCACGTTCCCGCCCGCACAGTAGATCCACGACACCAGGTCGTCGATCGCCGGCGCACAGGTGAAGCCGTACTGCTCGCCGGGTTTGGTGAGCTGCTTCGCCAGGTCCCGGAAGGTTGCCCAGGGCATCGGCACCGTCTTCGAGGGCAGCTCGATGCCCTGCTTCTGCAGCAGCGACTTGTTGTAGTACATGACCGTCGGCGCGACATCGAAGCCGATCGCGTACGTCTTGTTGTTGAAGCTCGAGATCCGGCGGCTCGACTGATAGAAGTCGTCGAGATGGAAATCCGGGTCGGCCTCGATCAGGTCATCGAGTGGGCGGTGCGCGCCGCGGGCGGCGTACGTCGGGATCAGTGTGCCGTTGAGCGCGGTCACCAGGCCGGCCGTGCCACTGACCAGTTGCAGGTCCAGTTTGGTCGGGTAGCCGTTCGACGGGGTCAGGGTCGGGACCGACTTCACGCCGAGCTGATGCTCGACGTACTTGCTGAAGTCCTGCCAGACCTTCTTCTCCGCGGCACTGCTCGACCACATCGCCCAGGTGGCGGCACCGGCGGGTGGTCCTGACGAGCACCCGGCCACGACCAGCCCGAGCCCGGCGAGACCGGTCAGCTCGAGAAAGCCGCGGCGGGACAGCTTGGTTGCCATATCTCTCCTCACCGATAGAGCAGGTCGATCGACTCGGCGCGGATCCGCTCCTCGTCGACCTGAACGCCCAGTCCAGGGGCGGTGGGGACCGTCGCGACGGCCTTGGTGATGCTCAGCCCCTCGACATACAGATCGGACAGCAGCTCCGGCCCGTTGAGCTCGGCGGGCAAGGCGAGCTCGAGCTGACTGAACACGTGCAGCGCGGCGGCGAACGCGATCCCGCAGTCGGTCAGGCCGCTGGCGAGGACCTCGACGCCGCCGGCGATCGCGGTCTGCGCGGTCTTCAGGGCGTTGCGCAGCCCGCCGGATTTACAGACCTTCACGACGACGAGGTCTGCGGCGCCGAGCCGGATCGCCCGGGCCAGGTCCTGGGCGGAGAAGCTGCCCTCGTCGATCGCGATCGGCAGGTCGATCAGTTCGCGCAGCCGTTGCATCGCGAGCGTGTCGGTGCTCGGTACAGGCTGCTCGACACAGTGGATCGTGCGGACGCCCGCCGTACGGTCGAGGAGTTGCCTGAGTGCGGTCGGCCGGTAGGACTGGTTGGCGTCGAGCCACAGCGGCTTGCCGCCGGCGACCTCGGCCACGGTCTGGATCGCCGCGGCGTCCGCGTCCAGATCGCCACCGATCTTGACCTTGTACGCCGGATAGTCCGACGACTGGAGCGCATGTTCGCGGACCGCGTCCTGGTCGCCGACTCCGATCGCCGAGCAGAGCGGGATCTCGTCGTACAGCTTGCCGCCGAGCAGGGCGTGCACCGGAACGCCGGCGAGCTTGCCGGCCGCGTCGTGCATCGCGACGTCCACGGCGGCGCGGGCGAACGGGAAGCCGTTCGACACCGCGGGGCTGAGGCGCTTGCCGGCGCGCTGGTGGAACAGCTCGACGTCGAAGGGCGTGAGTTCGAGCAGGATCGGTGCGAGATGGCGCCGGATCACCACCGCCATCGTCTCGGCGGTCTCGTAGCTCCAGCTCGGCAGCGCGCGCTGCTCACCCCAGCCGACGACCCCGTCCTCCGTGGTCAGCTTCACGAACACGACCGCGGCGGCCTGGTCCGGCGCGTCACCGGGCGAGCCGACCGCGCCGCTGCCGAGGACGAACCGGCGCGCGAACGGGACTGCGACCGGAAACACTTCGACTTGCGTGATCCGCGACATCGGCTGTCCTCTCAGGCCGCGATCGACCAGGCGGCCGGGTCGACGAAGCTCGGTCCGCGGGTGCCGTCGTCGAGCCACCGGATCACGTCCGTCAGGACATAGCCGGCCAGCGCGAGGTGGCCTTCAGCGGTGTCGCCGGCGACGTGCGGGCTGAGCAGCAGGTTGGGCGCTTCGAGGATCGTCCGGTCGAAGGTCGGCGGCTCCGGGTCGTAGACGTCCAGGGCGGCGTACAGGCGGCCGTCGAGGACGTGGTCGAGCAGGGCCTGCTGGTCGATGGCCGGACCGCGGGATGAGTTCACCACGACCGCGCCGTCGGGGAGTTGCTCGATCAGCGCGCGGGTGATCATGCCCTTGGTCTCCGGCACGTTCGGGACGTGGATGGTGAGGAACGGGCTGCTCGCCGCCTCTTCCAGCGTCGTCGTGCGTACGCCGAGCTGGCCGGCACGCTCGTCCGTCAGGTACGGGTCGTAAACCGCGAGGTCGCAGCCGAAGGGCCTCAGCAGAGTGATCAGCGCCCGGGCCGTGCTGCTGGCGCCGATGATGCCGACCCTGGCTCCCGCGAGCTCGTGGCCGCGGAAGTCGGTCTGCTTCCAGCCGCCCTGCCGGATCGCTCCGTCGAACCTGGGCAGGCGCCGGGCCAAGGTGAGCATGGCGGCCAGACAGTACTCGCCGACCGACCACGCGATCCGTGGACCGGCGGAGAAGACGGCGACACCCTGGTCGAGGATGACCGGGTCGATGAGGTTCTTGACCGAGCCGGCCGCGTGGGCGACGACCTTCGGGCCGTTGCCGTCGGACCACAGCTCCTTGCCGAGGTGCGGCGTACCCCAGCTGGTCAGGAGGATGTCAGCGCCGGCGGCCAGCTCGGGTACGGCGGCCGGGTCGAGCGCCGGCGGCTTGCCGGGTGCTCCCGGTCCGGCCGCGTGCGCCGCCTCGGCCCAGACGACCTCGAAGCGGTCCTCGAGCAGCCGGCGGGTCGCGGGGTCGACCACATCGGCGGCACGGTCGGGGGAGAACAAGGCAGCGAGCTTGGGCACCGTGGAGGCTCCTTCGGTTCGGCAGATGCCTCGACGGTAGGCGCTTTCCGTTATGCAGGTCCAAGCCCTATTTCGCATGAACCGATACCGTGCCGGTATGGACTTGTCGCTGCAGCAGCTCCGGGGGTTCGTCGCCGTCGCCGAGGAACTCCACTACGGCCGGGCCGCCCAGCGGCTGAACCTGACCCAGCCGCCGCTCACCCGGCAGATCCAGGGGCTGGAGCGAACCCTCGACGTCCGGCTGTTCGACCGGACCGGCCGCGGAGTGCGCCTGACCGCGGCCGGTGATGTCTTCCTCGAGCACGCCCGCCGGGTGCTCGCGCTGCTCGAAGTCGCTCCGGACGCGACCCGCCGGGCCGCCGACGGCCAGACCGGGACCCTGCGGATCGCGTTCACCGCCATCGGTGCGTACGCCGTACTCGCGGACTTCCTCACGATGGTCGGGAAACGCACGCCGGCGGTGACCTCAGAGCTCACGGAACTCGTGAGCCCGGCGCAGTTCGAGGCGCTGGCGAATCTGGAGATCGACATCGGCCTCGTCCGGCCACCGATCCCGTCGCAGTTCGAGTCGGTATTGGTCCATTCGGAGGATCTGGTGCTCGCCGTACCGGCTGATCATCCGCTGGCAACCGGCGATACCCCGGTGACTCTCGCCGACGCCACTGATGACTACATCGGCTACAGCCCCGAGGGTTCGCAGTATCTGCACGACATCTGCGCGGCGATGATCGGCATGGATCGGTACGCCGTCAGTCAGCTGGCATCGCAGGTCCCGACGATGCTGGCGCTCGTCCGGGCCGGTCTCGGCTGCGCGCTGATCCCGCGCTCGATCATGGCGATGCGGGTCGAGGGCGTCCGTTACCGTGAGCTCGACGCGGCGGACGCGCACTCGGTCACGCTGCACGCGTGCTGGAGCCCGGACAGTCCGAACCCTGCTCTGCAGAGGCTCGCGGAGTCACTGCGGCAGAACCCGCACCTCGACGCTTGACCTAGAGTGTGCTCGAACTCGTAGAGTCCGAGGCATGACTGCACAGCACAAGATCGGTTCGGGGTTCGGGCACGACAGCACCGCGGACGACGTCCTCGCCGGGATCGACCTGACCGGCAAGCTGGCCGTCGTCACCGGCGGGTACTCGGGTCTCGGCCTCGAAACGACCCGTGCGCTGACCAAGGCCGGGGCGCACGTCGTCGTACCGGCCCGGCGGCCGGACGCCGCGCGCGAGGCGCTGGCGGGGATCTCGAACGTCGAGATCGACGAGCTGGATCTCGGGGATCTGGACAGTGTGCGGGCGTTCGCCGATCGGTTCCTGGAGTCCGGGCGGTCGATCGACATCATGATCGACAACGCGGCGATCATGGCCGCGCCGGAGACGCGGGTCGGGCCGGGCTGGGAGGCGCAGTTCGCGACCAACCACCTCGGGCACTTCGCGCTGGTGAACCGCCTCTGGCCGGCGCTGGTGGCCGATGGTGGTGCGCGCGTGGTGTCGGTGTCGTCGACCGGACACCGGCGCTCGGACATCCGCTGGGACGACCTGGAGTTCCGGCAGGGGTACGACAAGTGGCAGGCGTACGGGCAGGCGAAGACCGCCAACGTGCTGTTCGCCGTGCAGCTCGATGCCCTGGGCAAGGACTCCGGCGTGCGCGCGTTCGCGCTGCACCCGGGTGGCATCCTGACCCCGTTGCAGCGGCACCTGCCGCGCGAGGAGATGGTCGCCTTCGGCTGGATCGACGAGGACGGCAACCCGCTGAACCCCGGCTTCAAGTCCCCGGAGCAGGGCGCCGCGACCCAGGTGTGGGCCGCGACCTCGGCACAGCTCGACGGGCTCGGCGGCGTGTTCTGCGAGGACTGTGAGGTCGCCGAGGTGTCCACCGACGACAGCCCGGGCGTCCGGCCGTACGCGATCGACCCGGCGTCGGCCGCCCGGTTGTGGACGGTCTCCGCGGAGCTCACCGGCGTGAACGCTTTCGGGTAAGGTGGATCGCACCAGGGACGATGGATGGAGGAGGTGGGACCGATCACCGGACAGGCAGGTTGGTTGCTCCCGCCTCGAGTGGTCAGCTTCTGAGACTGACCGCGGGAGCCTCGGTTCTAAGGGGTTCTGTGTCTGTATCTTCTGTTCCTTCAGTTGAGCTCGGCGCTGTCGTCGAGCGGCTGCGCGCGTCCGGGTGCGTCTTCGCCGAGGACGAGGCCGCGCTCATCGTCGAGACCGCGCGGGACACGGCCGAGGTGACGGCCATGGTCGACCAGCGCGTCGCCGGGCTGCCGCTCGAACACGTCCTCGGCTGGGCGTCGTTCCGCGGACTGCGGATCGCGGTCGACCCCGGTGTGTTCATCCCGCGCCGCCGCACCGAGTTCCTCGTCGCCGAGGCGCTGGAGGTGATCACACCGGGCGCCGTCGTACTGGATCTGGGCTGTGGGTCTGGTGCGTTGGGTGCGGCGATCGCGGCGGAGCGCGAGGTGTCGTTGTACGCCGCCGACATCGAGCCGGCCGCGGTTCGGTGTGCCCGGCGCAATCTGGTGCCGTGGCGTGGGTCGGTGTATCAGGGCGACCTGTTCTCCGCGTTGCCGGATCAGTTGCGGGGGCGGGTCGACGTACTGCTCGCGAACGTGCCGTACGTGCCCACCGACGAGATCCGGCTGCTGCCGCCCGAGGCTCGGCTCTACGAGCCGCACGTGACGCTGGACGGTGGGCCGGACGGGCTCGCCACCTTGCGCCGGGTTGCGGCCGGGGCGTTGAGCTGGCTTGCCCCGGGTGGGCACCTGTTCGTGGAGATGAGCGAGCATCAGGCCCCGCCGGCCGCAGCTGTGCTGACGGATCAGGGCCTGACGGCTCGCGTGACGTCCGACGACGAGCTCGGTGCGACTGTTGTCCACGGCATCAAACCCGGCGCTGGACGTGCAGGAGGTAGTCCCGCCGGTTGAGTGGGTCGTGGTCGGTCCGGGCGCGTTCCGGGATCGGGCCGGTGACGGGTTGGTAGCGCTCGAACGCGGACTCCAGCACGCCTTCGCCGCGGGTGAGGGCGGGCAGCAGTTGCTCGAGTTCGTAGACGGCGGCCGCGGGGATTTCTCCTTCCAGGGTTGAGGTTTCCGCGGCCAGCGCCGGCACCTGCGGGATCGCGCGCAGCCGGGCCAGAGCCGCGAGTACGGCGCGAGTCGTGTCGGTCGGGATCTCCAGCCGGAAGCGATGCATCGGCTCGTGCACCGTCGTACCGGCCTGCTGGAGGGCCGTCATCAGGACCAACGGGGTCAGGAAGCGGAAGTCGCCGGCCGTGCTCGACATGCTCTTGTCGAAGACGGCATGGGCGTGACTCTGCCGCGCCGAGTAGCCGGAGTGCGTCATCACGACCCGCGCGTCGGGGATCTGCCAGCCGTGGATGCCCTGGTCGAGCGTCTCGCGGACGGTCTCCTCGACGGCCTTGATGAAGGCGTACGGCATCGAGCCGAGCTCGACCTCCAGCTCGAAGCTGACGCCGGCGTTGACCGGGGCGGGTTCGAGCCGGAGACCGACGGTGGCGAGGAACGGGTTCGGGTTCTTCTTGTTGAACTCGACCGCCGCGCCGGTGCCGTCGAGCCGCTCGATGCAGATCGTGGTCGTCTCGCGGAAGCCGGCCTCGATCCCGAACTCGGTCGCCAGAGTGGTCTGGATGACCTCCTTCTGGACCTCGCCGTACAGGGACACCGAGATCTCCTGGCGGAGATCGTCCTGGCGCAGGTTGATCAGCGGGTCCTGCTCCGCGAGCTGGGTCAGCGCGACGCGAAGGTTGCCCTTGTCGGAGAGCTTCTGCGGATAGACCACCGTCTCCAGCGTCGGCGGCGCGAAGAAGCTGGTCGTCGTGGTGGGAGCGGGCTCATCGGTCGCGGTGATGCGGTCGCCGATCTGGATGTCGGCGAGGCCCCACAGCTTGGCGATCTGACCGGCTCTCACTTCGCTGCCCGCCTTGGTGCCGAAGACCTGGAGGGCGGTCAGTTTCGCCTCGTTGGCGCTGCCGAAACGCAGTCGGTCGCGGACGTGCGCCGTACCGGAGACCATCCGGACGTAGGCGATCTTCTCGCCGGCCGGGCCGCGCTCGACCTTGAAGACCGCTCCGTCGACCGGTTCCTCCTGTGTGCCGGCCAGGGGGAGGAGTTCGCGGATGCCTTCGGTCAGGGACTCCGTGCCCGCGCCGGTGATGGCGGAGCCGAAGTACACCGGATGCACGAGCGCCTGCTTCGTCTGCTTGGCCAGTGCTCGCTTCAGGGCGTCGTGGGAGAGCGGTTCGCCGTCCACGAACATCCGGAGCAGGTCGTCGTCGCGCTCGGCGAGTACTTCGAGGAGGGCGCCGTACGACTCGGTGAATGCCGCTTCTGGGGTGCCCAGGTGCGTGGCCTCGCCCATCGGCACGATCGCCGGGGTCAGCTTGTCCGCGATGGACTTGAGTACGGCGTCGTACTGAGCGCCGGTCCGGTCGAGTTTGTTGACGAAGATCAGCGTCGGGATCTTCAGGCGCTGCAGCGTCCGCATCAGCACCCGGGTCTGCGCCTGGACGCCTTCGACGGCCGAGATGACCAGCACCGCGCCGTCGAGCACGCTGAGCGCCCGCTCCACCTCGGCGATGAAGTCCGGGTGGCCGGGAGTGTCGATCAGGTTGACCGTGACAGGGTCGGCTTCGCCGATCGTGAACGACACGACCGCCGACTTGATCGTGATACCGCGCTGGCGTTCCAGCGCGAGGGAATCGGTCTGGGTGCTGCCGTCGTCGACGCTACCGATCTCGTCGATGACCCCGGCGGCGTAGAGCAGCCGCTCGGTCAGGCTCGTCTTACCGGCGTCGACATGCGCCAGGATCCCAAGGTTCAGTACTTTCACGCAGCTTCATGTCCTTTGAACAGGTGTCAATTCCTTCCGCGACAGACATGAAGCGAGGTCGCATGACAGAACTCCTTGACTAGACACCTGCTGGTACGCCCACGAGTACACCAACCGTCGCCGCAGCCCGGCAAACCATTTAGACGACCGCTACACCGTCGCCTTCCTCACCGGCTACGCCCTCACCCACACCCCAGCCATCAACCACACCCTCTCGCGCTACCGCGTGGTGTGGTCACTGATGGCGTTGCAGGCCGAGCATGCGGCGGGCGGTGACTGGTTCCGGCCGCACTTCGACACGATCGCGCGGGAGCCGGTCAGTTGATCAGGGTGCCGATGGGGGTGCCGGTGGTGATGGAGGCGGCGGCGGAGGGGCGGTCGATGTCGAAGACGTGGAGGGGGAGGTGGTGGTCGCGGGCGAGGATGAAGGCGGACTGGTCCATCACGCCCAGGCCGCGGTCGATGACGTCCTGGTAGGTGAGGTGGTCGAAGCGGCGGGCGTCCGGGTGCTTGTTCGGGTCGGCGTCGTACACGCCGTCGGTGCCGTTCTTGGCGACCAGGAGGGCGTCGGCGTCGAGCTCGATCGCGCGCTGGACGGCCGGGTAGTCGGTGGTGGTGAACGGCTGTCCGTTGCCGCTGGCAAGCAGAACGATCGAGCCCTTCTCCAGGTGCCGCAGGGCGCGCAGCCGGATGTACGGCTCGGCCAGGTTGTTGATCGGGATCGCCGTCATCAGGTGGACGTCGTCGGCTCCGAGCGCGGTGAGCCGGCCGCGCAGGAGGACGGCGTTGATGACCGTGCCGAGCATGCCGATGTTGTCGGCCTCGACGCGGTCGATGCCCCACTCGTCGGACCGGTTGCCGCGGAAGACGTTGCCGCCGCCGACGATGACCGCGACCTGGATTCCGGTGGCGTGCAGCGCGATCACCTCGTTCGCGAGGTGGGTGAGCCGGTCACTGTCGAAGCCGAAGTCGTTCGAGCCGGCGATCGCCTGCCCCGACAGCTTGAGGACGAGCCTGCGGTACATGCCGCTCCATTCGATCAGAAGGCGGGACGGAAAATCGCCTGTGCCCGCCATTGTGGCCCCGGGCGGGCTCACGCCAAGCTGGGCGGGTGACCGAGTTCAATGACCAGGACCTCACCGGCGCACGGTTCGAACGGTCGTCGTTGCGGGACGCGGTGTTTCACGATGTCGACCTGCGCGGTGCCCGCTTCGACAACGTCAATCTGAACGGCGCCACCATCCGCGGCGCGGCGCTGTACGACGTGTCGCTCGACGGCGACATCCGCAACCTGCGCGTGTGGGGCATGGACGTCGTGCCGCTGCTCGACGCCGAGCTCAACCGTCGTTACCCCGGTCGCGAGAAGATGCGCCCCGCGAACGCGGACGGTTACCGCGAGGCGTGGACGCTGCTCGAGCAGCTGTGGAGCGAGACCGTCGAGCGAGCCCGGCAGTTGCCGCCGGAGATGTTGCACGAGTCCGTCGACGGCGAGTGGTCGTTCATCGAGACGCAGCGGCACCTGGTCTTCGCGACCGATGCCTGGGTACGGCGTGCGCTCCTCGGCGACCCGGCTCCGTGGAACCCGCTGGACCTTCCGCACGACGAGATGCACGACGTACCGCCCGTTCCGCGCGATCGCGCCGTACGTCCGTCACTCGACGAGGTACTCGCGTTGCGGGCTGACCGGATGCGGACCGTTCGCGATGTCTTCGCCGGGCTCACCGATGAGCGGCTCAGCGAGATGACCGTGCCGGTGACCGAGCCCGGCTATCCGGCGTCGGAGAGTTACCAGGTCAGCGACTGTCTTGGCTGCATCTTGAGCGAGGAGTGGGAGCACCGGGTCTTCGCCGAGCGAGATCTCGCCGTACTGCGTGTCGAGTCCGGTGGGACCTGATCGACGCCTGGGTGAGAGCACCTCTACCTAGGGAGAAAGTCATGGAGCTCAGCGTCAACGTCTTCGTCAGCCTCGACGGTGTCATGCAGGGGCCGGGCGGACCGGACGAGGACCGCAGCAACGGGTTCGAGTACGGCGGTTGGCTCGTGCCGCACGCGGCCGACGGGCAGCTGGACCCGGTCGACTGGTGGTTCCGGCAGGCGGACGCGATCCTGCTCGGCCGGTCGACGTTCGAGATGATGCGCACGTTCTGGTCGCAGGTGACGGTCGAGCCAGACAACATCGTGTCCACCGCCTTGAACACCTGGAAGAAGTACGTCGTCAGCAACACACTCTCCGACGCGGACGCGGCGTGGGGCGACACCACCGTGCTCCGCGGTGACGACATCGTGGATCAGGTACGGCGGCTGAAGGAACAACCCGGCCGTGAGCTGCAGGTGCACGGGAGTTGGCAGCTCGTGCGGACCCTGCACGACGCCGGTCTGGTGGACACCTATCGGCTGATCCAGTTCCCGGTCGTGGTGGGGACGGGGAAGCGGCTGTTCGAGGCCGGCGCCGTACCGGCGACCTACAAGATCACCCACGGCGAGGTGCTGCCCGGCGGGGCGGTGTCGCTGACGCTGCGGCAGGACGGGTTCGGGTCGCTCGGGACCGGGGACATCGTGGTCGAGGACGGCAAAGAGGTCCTGATCTGAATCTGTCGGCGTGGTGTCCTAGCCTCTTCCGAGACGACGATATGGGGAGTTGGCGATGGACATGCTCAGCTGGCAGGCGATCCGGGACGCCCAGCTGGACGACTGGCGCAAGCTGGCGGAGGGCTTGCATGCACGGTTTCTGATCGGGTCGTTCGCCGACGGCGCCCGCTTCGTTGGCGCCGTCGGCGAGGCCTGCGCCGCCGGTGGGCATGCGCCGGAGGTCCGGCTTGGCAACGGCTTCGCGGACGTGCGGCTGCTCAGCGACGACGCGGTGGAGCCTGGCACCGACGAGGGCTATCCGAGCGTGACGCAGCGGGATGTGGACCTGGCGCGGCGGATCAGCTCGATCGCTCAGTCGCTGGGCCTCAGCGCTGACCCGTCGGCCGTGGCTCAGGTCGAGCTCGGGCTGGACACGGCCGACCTGGCCGCGGTCGGTCCGTTCTGGGCCGCCGTACTCACCGGCGACGCCGGCGCCTACGACCGCATCGACGTCTGCGACCCGACCGGACGGGTGATGAACCTGTGGTTCCAGCGCACTGACGCGCACGAGACTCCCCGGCAACGGTTCCATCTCGACCTCTGGCTGCCGCCTGAGGTGGTTCCGGCCCGGATCGAAGCAGCGCTGGCCGCCGGCGGGTCAGTGGTGGCCGACGACGAGGCGCCGTCGTTCACCGTGCTGGCGGATCCGGAAGGCAACAAGGTCTGCCTCTGTACGTACCTGGATCGCTGAAAATCAGGCGCGGGGTGGAGGTGCCGTTGGATAGAGTCAGCGTTGTTGTGTGATCCGAGGAGGTGCGTGATGGCTTGCATGGTTAGCCGGTTCCGCGCCGATCCCTCCTTCTCTGCTGCCTTCTGACAGCTTTCCGGACCGGTTGGTGCGTCGCGGCGTCTGGCCGCGGGTCTCGTGCGCCCTGCGCGCACTCCGTGCCGACCGAACCGGAGTTCCCTCATGTCCTTCGTGGACACACAACTGCATGCTGCCCTTGTCCGCGTCCTTGCCGGTGTCCAGCACGACGTGCTGCGCCGCCGTGTCATCGCGTTGTCGAACCGCTATCGGTGTGAGCGGGTCGACGACAGCACACCGGGGATGAGCGACGACCTCGACTGCCTCGCGTACGCCGTCGTACGAATGCCGGCGACTTGTCGTGCGCTCCACGCCGCCCTGCTCGCTGCTGATCGACACGTCGTCAGCACCTTCACAACCCACCTCGACCTCGGCGGGGGAACCGGCGCGGCCGCCTGGGCGGCTGCCGCGGTCTGGCCGGAGATCGCCACCGAGACCGTCGAACGCGAGCCCGCCGCCATCCGCCTCGGCCGACGACTTGCCGATGGTGAGCACGTTGTCGCCGGCAACCAAAGCGCGCCGCTTGCCGGCGCGAGGTGGACGGCGGCCGACCTCCGCCACTGGAGCGCGCATCGCCAGGTCGACCTGATCACGATCGGCTACGTCCTCAATGAACTGTCCGACGCCGCCCGCCGCGACCTCATCGACACAGCGGCGCGGACAGCCGGCACGGTCGTGATCGTGGAGCCCGGGACGCCGCGCGGGCACCGCCGCATGCTCGATGCTCGTGATCAGCTCATCGAGCAGGGCCTGACGATCGCGGCTCCCTGCCCGCATCAGGCAGGGTGCCCGCTCGTCCCCGCCGACTGGTGCCACTTCGCCGTACGACTGCCGCGGACCGAACTGCATCGGGTCCTGAAGGACGGCACGCGCAACTACGAGGACGAGAAGTTCAGCTACCTCGTCGCCACCCGCGCACCGGCACATCCCGCCCCGGCCCGGGTGATCGGCAGGCCCGCGCGGCCGAAGGGGCGGGTGATCCTCGACCTGTGCACCACCGCCGGTTCACGCGAACAGACGGTGGTGCCGAAGTCGTCCAACAGCTACCGCGCCGCGCGAAGCACGACATGGGGAGATGGCTGGAGTGGTCAGAGGTCGTAGCCGCCCGAGGCTTCGAGGGTCTGCGCGGTGATCCACGCGCCGTCGGGGGAGAGGAGGAACGCGATCACCTTGCCGAGGTCGTCCGGTTCGCCGATGCGGCCGAGGGCGGTGCGGTCGGCGATCGGCGGGATCAGCTCGGGATAGCGGGCGAACGCGTCGTCGCCGAGGCGGGTCCGGGTCACGCCAGGAGCGACGGCGTTGACCCGGATGCCGCGGACGCTGAGTTCCTTGGCGAGGTAGCGGGTGAGCACCACCTGTGCGCCCTTCATGCTCGCGTACACCGAGTACCCCGGCTCCGGTCGCGTGTTGGCCAGGGCTGAGGTGCTGCTGGTGTAGACGATCGATCCGCCGTCCGCGATCAGCGGCAGGAGCGTCTGGGTCAGGAAGTACGGACCCTTGAGATGGATCCGCAGCATCTGATCGAACAGCTCCTCGGTGGTGTCCTCGAACCTCACCGGCTGTTGCCCCACGCCCGCATTGTTGACGAGGAAGTCGAACGACGTCCGCCCCCAGCGCTGCAGCACTTCTCGCACGTCGGTCGCGAAGTCGGCGAACGTGTCGGGGCGACCGACGTCCAGTGGCAGTGCGACCGCCGTACCGCCGTCCTTCTCGATCCGTTCGGCGGTCTCCAGGCCGCCGTCGCGGTTGCCGTGGTAGGTCAGGATCACCCCGACGCCGCGCTTCGCGATCTCGAAGGCTGCGCTCTGCCCGATGCCGGAACTCCCGCCGGTGATCACAGCTATTTGCATGATCGTGTCAATCTCCTCGAACGTCTTGAACAGGTACTTGTCCAGTAGACGCGCGCTCACAGGAGAGTCGCTAGACGATTGCTCGCCGCTACTTGCACGATCCTGCTCTATGGCAGAGAAGCTTCCGCGCGGATCAGGCTGGTGTCACGGCTGGGCGGCGTACCGAACTCGCGCCGGTACTCGCGGCTGAACTGCGACGGGCTGTCGTATCCCACGGCGTACCCGGTGCTCGTCACGTCCTCGCCCAGCCCGACTAGCCGCAACCGGGCCTCCTGCAACCGGATCTTCTTCTGGAACTGGATCGGCGTCATCGCCGTGACCGTGCGGAAGTGCCGATGGAACGCCGACGTACTCATGCCGGCCAGTGCCGCCAGCTCCTCGACCCGGAACGGTTCGGTGTAGTGGTCGCGGATCCAGCGGATCACCCGCGCGACGTGCGACAGGCTGCTGTCCGCGAGCCCGATCTCCCGTACGGCGGCACCCTGCGGACTGCGCAGCAGCCGCCAGAGGATCTCGCGCTCGACAAGGGGCGCGAGCACCCGAGCGTCCTCGGGTTCGTCGACAAGCCGCAGCAGGCGGACCACGGCGTCGATGAGTTCGTCGGGCGCTCGGCTGACGGTCAGCGCTTGAACCGAGCCACCAGGCACCTGACTGTCCGCCGCATCCAGGAGCAGCGAGGCAATCAACTCGGCCCGCAGCGACAGCCCGACCCCGAGGCACGGCTGGTCCTTGGAGGCCTCGACGAAGTGCCCGGTCACCGGCAGATCGACCGAGACGACGAGGTAGTCGCCGGCGCCGTACTCGAAGACCTGGTCGCCGACCGCGAGCCGCTTCCGGCCTTGCGCAACCAGTGCAAACGTCGGCGTCGCCAGGGAAGACATCGGCGGTGTCGGCGCGTCGACGATCGAGAGCAGCAACCCGTCGACCGCGTGCTCGCGCCCGGCCGCGGCGACGATCCGGGCTCGCAACTCCGCCAATGCTTTCTCCATAGCAGGTTCAGGCTATGACGAGTCTGGTGATCACGTCGTCCTCGAGGGTGAAGGTGAAGTCGAGGTCGACGGTTCCGCCGGGGAAGTTGCCCTCGAGGTGATGGGTGGCGACGTACGTGTGGTCGTCGACCTGGCGTGCGCCCGTCAGTTCGGCGGTGTAGGTGTACTCGCCGGCAGAGCGAGCCATCCAGGCGCGGATCTCGTCGCGGCCGCGGTAGGTCTTGCCTTCGTCGGTGACTTCGGCGTCGGCGGCGTACCACCGCATCGCGGCGTCGAGATCGCGGGCTGTGTGGCTGACCAGGTACGCCGTGATCGTGGTGGGCAGTTGGTCGAGGGAAATGTCCATGCCGGTCAGCCTGGTGCCTCTCGGTGGGAGAGGGGCAAGTAATTGACTCTCTCGCAGGGGGAGGGTGCAGAGTGGCGGGGTGAGTCGGGGACTGACGATTGGTGAGTTCGCCCAGGCGACGCAGCTGAGTGTGCGGACACTGCGGCGGTATCACGAGAGCGGTCTGCTCGAGCCCGCGTCGATCGATCCGTCCAGCGGGTACCGGTACTACACGACCGGGCAGATCCCGTCCGCGCAAGTGATCCATCGGCTGCGTGAGCTCGACGTACCGCTGGCTGAGGTCGGCAAGATCATCGCGACCGACGATCCGGAGATCCGGGCCGAGCTGATCGCCACGCACCTCGGTCGGCTGCAGGACTCGCTCGATCGGACCCGCGCGGCGGTGACGTCGCTGCAACGCCTGCTGCGGCCTGACCCTGGCGAGTTGGCCGTCGAGCTGCGTTCCGAACCGGCCCGAATAGTTGCCGCGATCACCGATGTGGTCGACCTGGAAGACGTCTTGCCCTGGTACGACGGTGCCATGGCCGAGCTGGACTCCGCCGTACCGAGTCACCAGCGCCTAGGTCCACCGGGCGGCCACTACGACAACGAGCTGTTCACCACCGGCCGCGGCACAGTCGTCGTCTACCACCCGGTCGCCGCCCCACCGTCGTACGGCCGGGTGCGCCCACTCGAACTCCCCGCCGTCGACCTGGCCGCCACTATCCACCACGGCGCCCACGACGACATCGACGTGACCTACGGCCGCCTTGCCACCTGGGCCCACGACCACACGCTGACCGTCACCGGCCCAGTCCAGGAGACCTACACCGTCGGCCCCCGAGACGACCCGAACCCAACATCGTGGCGCACGGAGATCGCCTGGCCAGTCTTCCGCCTGAGCTCCTAGTCGGCGTCGAGGAAGGTGGTGACCACGTCGTGGACGAGGTTGGTGCGGGACAGGCCGTTGAAGTGGGTGGTGCCGGGGAACACGGCTAGTTGGGAGGTGGGGACGCCGACGAAGTCGCCGTTCACGTCGCCGCCGCGGAGCTGGAGGAAGCGGACGGCGTGGTCGAGTTTGACGGCGTCGCAGTCGCCCACGGTGATGAGGGTGGGGGCGGCGATGCCGCGGATGTCGTCGTCGGTCCAGCCGGCGGTGCCGCGGTCGTAGCCGCCGAGCTTGGTGAGCAGGGTCTGCAGGTGCTCGAGATCGGGGTGTGGCGACTTCGCGAGGTACTCCGCCTCCATCGGCGTGCCTGCGATCATTTCCACCTTCATCTCACCGACCGCGGCGTTCTCCGGGCGCTCACCCTCCACGCTGAACGGCACCGACGAGATGACCGCCTTCCGGACCAGCTCCGGGTGCTTGATCGCCAGATACAGCGCGACCGCACCGCCCACGCTGAACCCGAACAGATCCACCTGAGGTACGTCGAGCTCCTTCAGCAACCCGACCACGTCCGACGCCAGGCCGACGGTGCCCAACGGACGGTCGATGTCATTGGTGTATCCGTGTGCCTGGAAGTCGGTCGCGATCACCTGCCGCTGCTCGGCCAGTCCAGGCAGCAGCGCGCCGAACTGCAGATCGATGTTGAACAGCCCGCCGTGCAACAGCAGCAACGGCGTCCCGCCCGAGCCGTGGATCTCGTAGTACATCCGCAGTCCGTTGACGTCGGCGTACCCAGTCTGCTTGCTCACAAGACCCCCACCAGGAGACAGAACGGATGCCCGGCCGGGTCGGCCAGGACATAGAGCGGCTCGGAATCCTCGGACGTGCGGTCCAGGAGGAGCCTGGCGCCGAGCTCTTCGGCACGCTGCCGGTGCCGGCGCAACTCTTCCACCGACGGTACGGCGTAGTCGATGTGGAGCTGCATCGGTACGTCGGGAGACGGCCAGGTCGACGCAGGCAACACATCGACCCCTTGGATCGCGAGCTGCCGATTCCCGGCGTCGTCGACGAGCACGAGCCAATCGGCGTCATCCGCCGTACCGTCACTCGGCGGCTCGTCGCCGGCCCGGTACCGCAAGCCCAGCAACACGCGATAGAACTCCGCCAGCCCGCGCGGATCCGTCGTCGCCAACGCCGTGTGCATTCGTCGCGGGTAGGTCGCCATGGTCGCAGCCTACGTGCTGTGGAAGGTGCGTCTGTAGGTGTCGGGCGGTACGCCGACGACACGCTTGAACTGGCGTCGCAGGGTGGTGGCGGTGCCCATTCCGGTCGCGACGGCGACCGTCTCGATGCCGTCGTTCGTGGCTTCCAGCAACTGTTGGGCGCGGCGGACGCGCTGGGTCAGCAGCCACTGGAGCGGTGTCTGGCCGGTCACCGCGCGGAAGATCCGGCCCAGGTGGCGCGGACTGGTGTTCGCCTGGCGGGCGAGGTCGGTCACGGTCAGCGGCTGGTCGAGTCGCTCCTGGGCCCAGGCCAGGAGGTCCGCGAGCGTGTGGTCGCCGCTGACCTGCACCGGCGTGTCCACGAACTGCGCCTGACCACCGGCCCGATGCGGCTGTACGACGAGGCGCCGCGCGACCGAGTTCGCGATCGTCGCGCCGTGGTCGAGGTGGATCAGATGCAGGCACAGGTCCATGGCGGCGGCCTTGCCCGCGGAGGTCAGCACGCTCCCGTTGTCGGTGTAGAGCACGTCCGGATCGACCTCCGCCTGTGGATAACGTGCGCTCAACGCGGCGGCGTGCCCCCAATGGGTGGTCGCCAGCCGACCGTCCAGCAGCCCCGCGGCACCAAGCACGAACGCGCCCGTGCAGAGCGACGCGATTCGGGCGCCCGCCGCGTGCGCCGCGCGGACTGCCTCGACCAGCTCAGCCGGCGGCGGCTCGTCGACATCCACACACGCCGGCACGATCACGGTGTCCGCGCGGGCCAGCCGGTCCAGACCGTCGTCGGGTTCGACCCGGAAGGGACCGACCTGCACCGTTCCCGGACCGCAGAGGACGACCTCGTACCAGTCGTCGACGTGACTGAGCGGTGGATTGCCGAAGATCTCGTACGCGATCCCGAGCTCGAGGTGCAGCAGATGCCCGGCGGTCGCCAGCGCGACAGTGTGCATGTCCGAAAGTGTACGCATGGTGTCGTTCCGGCCTCTCACGGTCGGGCGCATCGGACGGCGAGACTCGACGTGTCGATCGTCGACAATCGGAGGAGAAGACAATGAATGCAGTAGTGGTCTACGGAGCGACCGGGCACACGGGCCGCTTCGTCGTCGAGGAGTTGCTGCGGCGCGGCCTGCCGACCGTCATCGCGGGACGCGACGCGACCACGCTCGAGACGCTGGCGTCGAAGTGGGGCGACGTCGACGTACGACCGGCCGCGGTCGACGACCCCCACGCGCTCGACCAGGCGCTCGCCAAGGCCGCGGCCGTGATCAACTGCGCCGGCCCCTTCGCGGCGACCGCCACGCAGGTGATCGAGGCGGCCGGCCGGGCCAGGATCCCGTACGTCGATGTCGCGGCCGAGATCGAGGCGAACTTGTCGACAATCGACAGGCACGCGGACACGCCGGTCGTCCCGGCGATGGCGTTCTACGGCGGCCTCGGCGACCTGCTGACGACCGCCGTACTGGGGGAGCGGACCGGCGCCGACGAGGTGCACGTCGCCTACGGCCTCAGCAGCTGGCACCCCACTCCGGGTACTCGCGCCGCCGGACAGGTCTCGCAGGACCTTCGCGCCGGACGCCGGCTGCGGTTCACCGGCGGCGAGCTGCAGTACCACGACGACAAGCCGGTCCAGCAGGACTGGATCTTCCCCGAGCCGCTCGGTCTGCGGCGCGTGATCCCCGAGTTCACCATGGCCGACGTCGTCACGGTCCCCAGCCACCTCGCCGTACCCGAGGTGCGCACCTATATGACCGTCGAGGCGGCGGTCGACCTGTTCAACGCGGACACCCCCGCGCCGGCAGCCGTCGACGCGCTGGGGCGCTCCGACCAGTCCTTCGTCGTGGACGTGCTGGTCCGCACCGATGGGGTCGAGCAACGGGCGACCGCGCGTGGCCAGGACATCTACGCGATCACCGCTCCGCTCGCGGTGGAGGCCGTACGACGGATTCTCGCCGGGGAGACGCTGACGACGGGCGTGGCGACGGCCGGGGCGATGTTCGACGCGACCGACTTCCTGAAGAACCTGCCGCTGGAGGTCGACCTGCCGTAGGGCCGCGGCCGCGGAGGACTGTGGTCTAGCCAGCAACACGACACCGGCCCAGCGCCAACTGGGGTGGCCGCCGCTGAGACGATTGTTCACGTGATGTCGGTACCGGACCGCCGGACAGGGGCTTAGCCTGGCTCGTGGAGGGGATCCGGGTGGGGGGAGCCGAGGTGCAGGGGGCTGCGGTAGAAGTGCGTGGCGGGCCGACGCGCGTCCGGCGCTACGGCGGGGTTGCGGTGGCCGCCTTGTTGCCTTGGGCATGGTTCTTGCTGCGCGACCGGCTCGGTGTGGTGACCGATGTGCTGGCGATCGGGCTGCCGATGCTGACGTTGGTGACAGCGCTGATCGCGGGCTTGCTGGGTCGGCGGCACAAGGCCGCCATCGTCTTTGCCGTGTCGACGCTGCTGGTCGGGATCGTTGCGACCGTGCTGCCGTGGATACCGGACGGAGCCGGCACCGTCGGGCGGACTCGCGCCGTACGGATCGCGGCGGCGAACATCGGCAGCGGCGAGCTCGAAGGCGCCGACAGCCTGCTCGCGCTGCACGCCGACGTGCTCGTCGTCTCCGAGATCGGGTCTCCACTGACCGCTCGGCTGTCCGAGTCGTACCCGGTGCACGTGGCCGACTTGAACGGACCCGCGGTCGGCATCTTCAGCCGGTGGCCGCTGACGGTGGTCGAACGGCCCGGGCCGAATCTGCCCGGCTTCGTGGTCCGGGTCCAGGCGCCGACGGGTGAGTTCGACCTGATCGCGGCGCATGTACCGCGTCCGTGGTGGACGTCGGGCGGAGCGACGTACCAGTCGCCCCCGGATGACGGAGCCTCGTACCAGACCACCGTCGCCGAGCACCACCGGCTGATGGAGCAGCTCGCGGCGCGGGCCGAGCGCGACGACCACCCGGTCGTGGTCACCGGAGACCTCAACACCACCGACCGCGGCCGGGACTACCGGGTGCTCGGCAAGCACCTCGACGACGCCATGCTGGACACCTGGGGCAGGCCGTCGGAGATCGGCAACTGGACGGCGTTCCTGGTGCGGATCGACCACATGTTCGTGAAGCCGGGCTGGTGCGCCGACGATGCCGGCTGGTACAGAATCCCAGTGTCGGATCACCGCGGCATCATCTCCACCGTCGGCCCCTGCAGCTCGTCATGACCACCGAACTCGAGCAGCTGCGCGCCGCGCTCGACGGGCTGCGCGCGGGTGTGCTGAAGAAGCTGTCGGGTCTGAGTGAGGCGGACGCGCGCCGCAGCACGGTCGACTCGGGCACCAACATCGCCGGCCTCGTGCAGCACCTGACCTTCGCCGAGTCCGTCTGGTTCGAGGAGGTCGTCGCCGGTCGCAAGGTGAGCCGGGGGAAGCGTTCGATGAAGGTCGATCCGGCGGTGACCTTGAAGATCCTCCGCGCCGACTACCGCGCCGCCTGCGAGACCTCGAACCAGATCATCGCCGCCATCGGCGACCCCGACGCACCCGTCACCCGCAACGGCAAGACCCATGACCTTCGCTGGGTCATCCTCGGCGTCATCGAGGAAACCGCCCGCCACGCCGGCCACGCCGACATCATCCGCGAACAACTCGACGGCACCACCGGCCGCTAACCGAAGGCTGCGTACACCCGCGGGGGAGGTGTGGTTGCGTCGGCCCACCGGTTGGTGATGGCCGCGGCCATGGCGGTTGTCCACGTGGTGAGGGCGGGGAGAACGCCGGCCGAGGTCGTGAGGTGCGTGAAGACCGAGATCTGCTGGACGAGTTGGGCTCGGCGGCGCCAGCTATCGTACGGCGTCTGGTCGGTGCGGGCGATGACCGGGAGGCGGATGATTCGACTGGCCAGGGCAGCGGCTGCGCCGATGGCAAGCATCTCGTCGTAGCCGTGGAGTGCGTGCACCGGTAGGGAGTTGCGGTACGCGCGGTCGGCCGCCTGGACGATGTGGTCCGGCAGGACCGACCAGTTCGGGCTGTGGTGGGGAAACGGGTAGTGCAGGAACGACGCATCGAAGCCGATATGGCCGAACCCGGCGCCCTCGAAGTCTTGACGATGACGCTACGGCGTACGCCCTCGAACCTCACGCGGCTGACCGGTGCCCAGTCATGACCGATCGCGTGCACCTCAGCGGCCACGAGTCGCCGGCCCCATGCCGCGGCGAGGCCTTCCAGCACCAGCTCGAGTCGCTCGGGCGTCAACGGGTACTCAGGCACGAGGATCAGCCTAGGTTGGTATGACTTCTTCGGCGGGACGTGGCACGATTTCAGGGATGAGCAACAGTCCGGCCGATGCGCAGCGCCTGGGGGACCTCGCGCGGTTGCGGCGTGTCAAGGACCGGATCGATCGGGAGTACGCGCAGCCGCTCGACGTGGAGGCACTCGCCCGGGGGGCCCACATGTCCTCCGGTCACCTCAGCCGTGAGTTCAAGCGTGCTTACGGAGAGTCGCCGTACGGGTATCTGATGACCCGGCGGATCGAGCGGGCGATGATGTTGCTGCGCCGCGGCGACCAGAGCGTGACCGACGTCTGCTTCGCGGTCGGCTGCCAGTCGCTGGGCACGTTCAGCACCCGGTTCACCGAGCTGGTCGGGATGCCGCCGAGCGTCTACCGCGAGCGGGCGGCCGACGCGACCGTGGGCATCCCGTCGTGCGTCGCGAAACAGGTGACCCGGCCGATCAGGAATCGAGAAGCAACTCCGGCGAGCGGCACGTAGCGTGACGTCCATGGACATCAAAATTCTGTCGAGTTTCCTCCCGCACACCGATCCGGAGGCGTCGCTGGCGTTCTACCGCGACATCCTCGGCTTCGAGATCCGCACCGACGTCGGGTACGGCGGCATGCGCTGGATCACCGTCGGTCCGGCCGGCCAGCCCGACACGTCGGTCGTCCTCTACCCGCCGGGTGCCGACCCGGGCATCACCGAGGACGAGCGCCAGACCATCGCCGAGATGATGGCCAAGGGCACCTACGCCACCCTGGTGCTGGCGACCAAGGACATCGACGGCGTGTTCGAGCGGCTGCAGGCCACCGACGCCGAGGTCATCCAGGAGCCGACCGACCAGCCGTACGGCGTCCGCGACTGCGCGTTCCGCGATCCCGCCGGCAACCACATCCGGATCAACCAGGTTTCCTGAGCCAACCCCCGACCGTGCCGAACGGAGACCGCGCCCGCGGCTCCGCCCGACAGCCAGCCGCGATGAGCTGTCCTGAAGACGCCAGACGCGATGAGCTGTCCTGAATAAGATGGAGACACCCATGAGCAAGGCCCCGAGGTCGGCCGGCGAACATGTTGCCGACAGCCACGACCTGATCCGCGTCACCGGAGCGCGGGTGAACAACCTGAAGGACATCAGCGTCGAGATCCCGAAGCGCCGGCTGACGGTCTTCACCGGGGTGTCCGGCTCGGGCAAGAGCTCGCTGGTGTTCGACACGATCGCGGCCGAGTCGCAGCGGCTGATCAACGAGACCTACAGCGCGTTCCTCCAGGGGTTCATGCCGTCGCTGGCCCGCCCCGAGGTCGACGTACTGGACGGCCTGACCACCGCGATCATCGTCGACCAGGAGCGGATGGGCTCGAACCCGCGCTCCACGGTCGGCACCGCCACCGACGCGAACGCGATGCTGCGGATCCTGTTCAGCCGGATCGCGAAGCCGCACGCCGGCCCGCCGACGGCGTACTCGTTCAACGTCCCGAAGCGGACGGCGACCGGGTCGATGGTCGCCGACAAGGGCGCGGGCGAGAAGAAGGTCGTGCGCGAGGCCGTCTACGCCGGCGGCATGTGCGCGCGCTGCGAGGGCATGGGCTCGGTCACCGACTTCGACCTGACCGCGCTGTACGACGACAGCAAGTCGCTGAACGAGGGCGCCCTGACGATCCCCGGCTACAGCATGGAGGGCTGGTACGGGCGGATCTTCCGCGGCAGTGGTTACTTCAACCCGGACAAGCCGATCAAGAAGTACACCAAGAAGGAACTGCACGACCTGCTCTACCGGGAGCCGACCAAGATCAAGGTCGAGGGCATCAACCTGACCTACCAGGGGCTCATCCCGCAGATCCACAAGTCGTTCCTGTCCAAGGACGTCGAGGCGATGCAGCCGCACATCCGTGCCTTCGTGGAGCGTGCGATCACGTTCACCACGTGCCCGGACTGCGGCGGGACGCGGCTCAGCAAGGAGGCGCTGGCGTCGAAGATCAAGGGCAAGAACATCGCCGACCTGTGCATGATGCAGATCACCGACCTGGCCGCGTGGGTGCGTGACCTGAAGGAGCCGTCGGTGACGCCGCTGATCGGGGCGCTGGGGGACGCGCTCGACGCGTTCGTCGAGATCGGGCTGGGCTACCTGTCCCTGGATCGGCCGGCCGGCACGCTGTCCGGTGGTGAGGCTCAGCGCACCAAGATGATCCGTCATCTCGGTTCGTCGCTGACCGACGTCACGTATGTGTTCGACGAGCCGACCATCGGTCTGCACCCGCACGACATCCAGCGGATGAACGAGCTGCTGCTGCAGCTGCGCGACAAGGGCAACACCGTGCTCGTCGTGGAGCACAAGCCGGAGACCATCGTGATCGGCGACCATGTCGTCGACCTCGGTCCGGGCGCTGGGTCGGGTGGTGGCGAGGTGGTCTTCGAGGGTCCGGTCGACAAGCTGCGGGCCAGCGGGACGCTGACCGGGCGGCACCTCGATGACCGCGCGAGGTTAAAGGAATCGGTGCGTTCGGCGACAGATGCGCTCGAGGTCCGGGGCGCCTCGACGAACAACCTCCAGAACGTCGATGTCGACGTACCGCTCGGGGTTCTCGTGGTCGTGACCGGGGTGGCGGGCTCGGGGAAGAGTTCCCTGATCGACGGTTCGATCGCCGACCTCGATGGTGTGGTGGCGATCGATCAAGGCGCGATCCGGGGATCGCGGCGGAGCAACCCGGCGACGTACACCGGACTGCTCGAGCCGATCCGGAAGGCGTTCGCGAAGGAGAACGGCGTGAAGCCGGCGTTGTTCAGCGCGAACTCCGAGGGTGCCTGCCTGGCCTGCAAGGGTGCCGGCGTGATCTACACCGAGCTTGGTGTGATGGCGACCGTCGAGTCGCCGTGTGAGGAGTGCGAGGGCAAGCGGTTCCAGGCGTCGGTGCTGGAGTACAGGTTCGGCGGGAAGAACATCGCCGAGGTGCTCGCGATGCCGGTGGCCGAGGCGCTCGAGTTCTTCGCCGAGGGCGACGCGCGGACGCCGGCCGCCCACAAGATCCTCGATCGCCTGGCGGATGTCGGACTCGGCTACGTGAGTATCGGCCAGCCGCTGACCACGCTGTCCGGGGGAGAGCGGCAGCGGCTCAAGCTGGCGACGCACATGGGGGAGCCGGGCGGGATCCTGGTCCTCGACGAGCCGACCAGCGGCCTCCATCTGGCCGACGTAGAGCAACTCCTGGCACTCCTCGACCGTCTTGTCGACGCCGGGAAGTCGGTCATCGTCATCGAGCACCACCAGGCCGTGATGGCCCACGCCGACTGGCTCATCGACCTCGGCCCGGGTGCCGGTCACGACGGCGGCAAGGTCGTCTTCGAAGGCACCCCGGCCAAGCTGATCGCCAAGCCCACCACGCTCACCGGCAAACACCTCAAGGAATACGTCGCCAAGTGACCGGGTCCGGCGAAGCGGTCAGGAATCGAGAAGCACTGGTGTGGTGAGCGGAATAGCGTGGCAGTCAGTACACATCAAGGGCTGCGAGGCCCAAGAGTTCAGGAGTGAAAATGACTTCCACGCAAGGCATCAAGACGGTTCTGCACCCGGTATCGGATCTGGAGAAGGCGAAGGCGACGTACATTGCGCTGCTGGGTATGCAGCCGACGGCGGACTCGCCGTACTACGTTGGTTTCGAGGCCGAGGGTCAGCAGATCGGCCTGGTGCCGAACAGCGACATGACCTCGCCGATCGCGTACTGGCACGTGGACGACATCGAGGGCAAGCTCGCCGAGGTGACCGCGGCCGGTGGCACGCTCAAGGCGGCCCCGAAGGACGTCGGCGGCGGCCGCCTGGTGGCCACCTTCACCGACTCCGACGGCAACGTCCTCGGTCTCATCCAGGACCGCTGACGAATCGAACACGCTGAGTAGTCGACCGCGCGGGGGAGAGCGGGCCCGGGGGAGACCTACGTGTCTCCCCTGACCGGCCCGTTCCCCGTCGCGGGCGACCCTGGTTGTCGCTATCGTCGGTCGGTGCACTTCAGCGAATACGACACCCGGTTGGCGGCATACGCGGTAATCGTCGACGAACACGACCAGCTGTTGCTGAGTTGGTTCGTCGGCAACGAGAACTCACCGGCCACCTGGACGATGCCAGGCGGTGGCGTCGAGTACGACGAGTCCCTGCCGGACGCCGTCGTCCGCGAGGTGCTCGAGGAAACCGGCTACACAGTCTCGGTCGGCAATCCCATCGCGACGAATCACTTCACCCTCTTGGACCCAGGAAGCGGTCGCCGCCCGTTCAAATCCGTCCGAGTCATCTTCGCAGCCACCATCACCAGCGGCTCCCTCGGCACCACCGAAGTCAACGGCACCACAGCCTTCGCCCGCTGGATCCCACTCACCGACATCCCATCCCTGACCCCACGCGCCGACATCATCGACATCGCCGTGGCGGCCTGGAAGAACGCCGACGTCACCTGAGATGCTGCGAAAGACTGGGCGCATGGATACATGCATTGCAGGTCAGGCGGATCTGGAGCACCTGGCTCGCCTGCTCTGGTTGAATGCCTCACCTGACGAGCAGGCCAAGCAGTCGGTCGAGTCATTCGCGACTGACCTTGCGGCGTGGTGGACCGAGCACGACGACTCGCATCTGGCGTTTGTCGCTCGCCTTTCCGAGTCCGAGGTCGTCGGGATGGCGTGGCTGGCGCTCGTTCCACGGGCGCCGCGGCCGGGCAACACCAGTCGCCGCTCGGCGGACATCCAAAGCGTCTTCGTCGTGCCGGAGCAGCGCGGGAACGGCATCGGCTCGGCGCTCGTACAGGCCGCATCAGAACACGCCTTTCGCCTCGGAGCGAGTCGAGTCACAGTTCACTCCGGCCGCAAGGCCGTACCGGTCTACGAGAGACTCGGTTTCGCATCCTCCCGCCAGCTTCTCCAGAGAGAACCCGACTGAGCCTCACCGGTTGGTTCCCTGCCGCTGTCAAGTGACCTTCGGCGATGCTCCAAGGCGCGGGGCGACCCGGGCAAGGCCGTCGCACGGCGCCGGCCGCAGCACCGTCTACTGTCCGGCCAGCTTGGCCACGACGGGGGCGAGTGTGTCGGCGAAGTCGGCGCCGATGACGAAGTAGGAGAAGCCGATCTCCTCGCGACGTCGTTGGATTTCGTCGGCGGCTGCCGCGGGGTCACTCGGAAGGATGACGAGCGAGTCGGCCGCGCGGAGCGCGGCGGTGTCGAGGTTGGGCGGCGCCATGAACGGAGCGACGCCGTCACCGACAGCGGCGACGTGCTGGGCGAGTTCGATGTCGCGGCCCGCAGGAAAGTCGCGTACCCGGTTCGTGGTCTCGGCCCGATCGTCGTCCGGTGCGAGGACGAACGTGACTGCGTCAGCGACTTCGAGCGCCAGCGCCTGTGACTTCGGTCCGCTTACCGCCATGACGACCGGAGTGTGCAGATCGGGGCCGTCGAACGTACGCAGGGCGGCCACGGTGTCGCGCATCCTGGCGCGACGCTCAGCGGGGGAGACGGCGGGCAGCCCCAGCTCGACCTCGATCCCGGGTCGGCCGGCGCCGATGCCCATTTCGAAGCGGCCTTCGGTGAGTACTGAGAGCGAGTGGGCCTCCCATGCTGTGGTCCAGGGTTCGCGCAGCGCGGCGGCGTAGACCCAGGAGCCGATCCGCAGGTCAGCAAGCGCGGCTGCGGTTGCCAGCGTGGGGCCAAGTGCTGGTTGCCAGGTCGGGACGTCGGGCATCAGCAACGTCGAGTAGCCGCTGTCGGCGATGCGGCGCACGCGGTCTCGCCACGTCGGCAGGTCAGCACGGATCGGCGCAACGACCCCGAATCGGAATGGTCTGGTGACTCGCTCGGCCTGGTCGTTCATCGTGGTTCTCCTTGAGTCTGGGACCTTGTTCGGTCCGGTTGCCCTGTCCACGAACCCAACACCCAGAATTCGACAACCCGCCCAACAACGTCGACAGGCGGGTCGGGGTACGGGCTTCGGAAGGTCTTCCCTCAGCACGAGGCGCTGAGCCCGGCGTGTGATGCTGGCGGGGCGTCGGCGATGCTGTGGGCATGGAGTACGTGTCCAGAGTGCCGCGATCGCCGCTGGACGGGCTGATCGACGACCTTTACTACCTGGAGGGTGCGCCGCCGTACGCCTGGCTGACGTTGCCGCCGATGCCGGCGGCGTTGCTCATCGTCAATCTCGGGGCGCCGTTCCGCATCCGCGCCGGCGCCGATTTCGAGGCGGCCGAGTACGCCGACGGCTGCGTGGTCACCATGCCAACCCGCGCGTTCGAGTTCGGCTACCCACTCTGGACCCGGTCCGTCGGCGCGCACCTCAAGCCGTGGGGGCTGGCGCCGTTCCTGCCGATGCCCGCGGCCGAGCTGTGTGACCGGCCGGTGACGGTAGAGCAGGTTTGGGGCCGGCCCGCCGTTGCTGAGCTGCGAGACCGGCTGGGCACGGCGGACGGACCGCACGAGATGCTGACGCTGTTCGAGGAGGAGTTGATACGACGGCTGTGCGAGACCGCCGGCCTGGGCCTGGTCCGCCATACGAGCAGCGTCATCGCGGCGACCAGCGGGGCGGCGGCGATCGGCGACCTGAGCGTGGCAGCCGGTGTCAGCAGCACTCATCTGGCACAGCGGTTCAAGGAGCTCGTCGGCGTCACGCCGAAGCGGTTGGCCCGCACCTATCGCTTCGCCGCCACCGTGTTCGCGATCAACCCCGCCGGACCGATCGACTGGGGCGACCTCGCCGGTGGCGCAGGCTTCTTCGACCAGGCCCACTTCGGCCACGAGTTCCGGGCGTTCACCGGGCTCACGCCGACCCGGTACGTCGAGGTCCGGCGGCGGTTCCTGCGCGAACATCCCGGCCACGTGATGGAAGGCTGGCCGCTGCCGGCCGATTGATTTCTTACAAGATCGACAGCTCACGACACGCTACTTTGAGGGCCACCCCAAAGCGAAGGAGAGCCCCGTGGGCAAGGTGGTCATGTACAGCTCGGTGTCGGTGGACGGCTTCGTCGCGGACGAGAACGACCAGCCCGGTCCGCTGTTCGACTGGTTGTCCAGCGGTGACGTCGCGTTGGACGAGAGCGGCGAGGTGAAGGTGTCGCAGACGTCCTACGACTACATCCGGCCGTACTGGGACCAGATCGGGGCGACAATCGTCGGCCGCCACGTCTTCGACATGACCGACGGCTGGGACGGGAAGCCTCCGGGCGGGATCGACCACGTGGTCGTCGTGACGCACCGGCCGGAGCCCGAGGGCTGGGACCCCGAGGCGCCGTTCCACTTCGTCGACGGCGTCGAGGCAGCCGTGGCCAAAGCGCAGGAGCTTGCCGGTGACCGCATGGTCGAGGTCGCCGCCGGCGACGTCGGTGGCCAGGTGCTCGCCGCTGGCCTGGTCGACGAGGTGCGCATGGACGTCGTACCCGTCGTGTTCGGGTCCGGCAAGCGCTACTTCGGGTCGGTCCACGCGCAGCACCTGCTGGAGGATCCTGACGTGGTGATTCAGAGCAACCGGGTGCTTCACCTGCGCTATCGGGTGCGCCGATAAGCGACATTATGTCAACTTAGCCCCTCGGTTTTACTGGGTGGCCCCTGTCAGCGTCGCTGAACGAGACTTGGGCGATGGTCACAACGCCTCGGCCGATGATCGACTCGGCGGTGCGGTCGGTCTGCGGCCGCGGCGTCGAGCGCCTGGTTCCCCTCGCCGGTGGAGGGATGAATGAAACGTACCGCGTCGACCTTGCCGGCGATGTCGCTGTGGTGGTCCGGATCGCTCGTCAGGGTGTGCCGTGGTTCATCGACGAGGCGCACCTTATGGCGCAGGCGCGTGACGTAGGCGTGCCGACGGCAGAGGTGCTCGGCCTCGAGCATCTGGATGACGACGGCGAGTTGCTGTCCTTCTCGATCCAGCAGTTCCTGCCGGGCCGTCCGCTCGCGGACCTCATCGGCGAGCTGCCTGCTTCTGATCTCGAGCGGTTGGTCATGGACGCTGGTGAGATTTTGGCGCGGGTGCACAGCGTGGCCGTGGACGGCGAACGCGGTATCCGGCACGAGCTGCGACTGCCCGAAGAGCGCGTCGTCGCCAGAGTCGCGCGCATCGTCGGGGACATGCTCGGCCCAGCGGCAGGCACGGTCGTCGAGCGCGGTGCGCACTTCCTGTACCAGGAGGTGACGACGACCCGTGCAGCGCCGCCGTCCTCGCTCGCCCAGGGGGACTTTCTGCCCAAGAACCTCCTGATTCACGACGGGACGGTCGTCGGCGTCATCGACTGGGAGTTCGCTGGCCCTGCTTCGCCGGCATTCGACCTCGCCCGATGGGAGGTGTCTGCCGGCGATCCCTTGCATGACCGCCCGGACCTGGTGCGCCGCGGGTACGGGCGGGTCGCTGATCCCGAGCTGGCCGATGCCGGCTTGACGCCGGCCTTCGCCATCGACTGGGCACTGGAAAAGCTCGCTTGGAAGAACCCTGCTTCGCTGGCGCAGTTCCGGCGCTGCGTGGACGTGATTGCCCGATATACGGCCTCTTTACCGTGATATGCAGAGTGTCCGGTAGTGGTTTGGGGGGCACTCCCCCGGAAGGTTGGAAGTTCTTCGGGAAGTGGTGTCGGATCGGTGTGTGGGTGTTCGTTGAAGGGATGAGTGGGCGCCTGCGAGGGGCGCCGTACAGCACAGGAGATGATTTCGAGATGCAATATCTGGTTTCCGTGATCGACGACAGCAGCCATCCCGGCAGCACGGACAGGCAGCCTGAAATCAGCGCGTTCAACGAACGACTGATCGCCGAGGGCTACTGGGTCTTCTCGGGTGGACTCGCGAACACCGACGCGGCCACGGTCATCGACAACCGGGGCGGGCACGCGGTGTTGACCGACGGGCCTTTCGTGGAGTCGAAGGAGTACCTCGCCGGCGTCTGGGTGTGGGAGGCCCCCGATCTGGATGTGGCGCTCAAGCTCGCCACCGAGGCGTCGAAGGTCTGCGACCGGAAGATCGAGGTGCGGCCGTTCCTGTGACTGTGACCGACGTCGCGGAGGCGATCACCCAGGCGCACCACGAGGAGTGGGCGCGGGTGGTCGCAGGCTTGGCCAGGCGTTTCGGTGATCTCGATATCGCCGAGGAAGCGACGGCCGAGGCGTTCGCAACCGCCGTGGAGCGGTGGCCGGCTGACGGCGTACCTCCCAATCCGGGCGCCTGGCTGACCGTCACCGCCAACCGCAAGGCCATCGACCGGATCCGGCGCGAGAGCAAGCGGGACGACAAACACAAGGAGGCTCAGATGGTGTACGACGACCCGCCCGAGCCTCTCGGTGCGGTCGACGACGAGCGGCTCCGGCTGATCTTCACCTGCTGCCACCCGGCACTCGCGATGGACACCCGGATCGCGCTGACGCTGCGCATGGTCGGCGGTCTGACGGTGCCCGAGATCGCCCGTGCGTTCCTGGTGCAGGAGACCACCATGGGACAGCGGATCACCCGTGCGAAGTCGAAGATCAAGGCGGCTCGCATCCCCTATCGGGTGCCGTCCGCGGAGGATCTCCCGGCCCGGCTGTCCGGCGTACTCGCCGTCCTCTTCCTCGTCTTCAACGAGGGCTATCTGGCGACCGGACCCGACACCGATTCCGTCCGCCACGAGCTGACCGCCGAGGCGATCCGGCTCACGCGCCTGATCCGTGCGCTGATGCCGGAGGACGGTGAGGTGGCGGGGCTGCTGGCGCTGATGCTCCTCACCGAGGCCCGCCGGACCGCCCGGGTGTCGGCGAGCGGCGAACTGGTCCCCCTCGATCAGCAGGACCGTGGCGCCTGGGACGCGACGATGGTTGCCGAGGGCCACCGTCTGGTGCGCGAGCGCCTGGCCACCGGGATGGCTCCGGGTCGCTACCAGATCCTCGCGGCGATCAACGCCGTACACACCTCCGCGCGCGACATCCGCGACACCGACTGGTCGCAGATCGTCGCCCTCTACGACCGGCTCGTCCGCCTCGACCCCACCCCGATCGTAGCCCTCAACCGGGCCATCGCGGTCGCCGAGCTCGACGGCCCGGACGTGGCACTGGCCGCCGTCGACAGTCTCGAGGACAAGTTGGCCGGCTATCACGCCTACCACGCGACCCGCGCCGACCTGCTACGCCGGCTCGGCCGCAGTCAGCAGTCGCGCACGGCGTACGACAAAGCGATCGAACTGGCCGGCAACACCGCCGAGACCGCCTACCTCACCCGCCGCCGCGACCAACTGGGCTAGCGCCCCGCGACGACGCGCGACGCGTCGCTCATGATCCTCTGAGGTGCGTGCAAGCCGGGGTGCAGTGCGAGGCTCTGCTCCAGGCCGAACTTGCCCAGCACAGCGCAATGAAGTCGCTCGCCGAGTGCGGCCGCCAAGGGCAAGCCGAATCTTGTTGCCATGGACATGCCCAAGTAGCCCAGCCTGTCGGTGCGGACGTGCGCGTGCTGGCTGACGGCGGCGATCAGCGCCAGCCAGTCCTCGGTCAGATCGTCCAGAACACGCTCGACTCCCCTGTCGACGATGAGTTGCTGGTACGCCGCTGGGCTCAGCGGCTCCGCAACCCGCTCGCCATGAAACGGCCCGTCGATTGCCGCAACCGCCAGTCCGGATCGCGCGAGACGGTGGGCAAGCTGCACTTGCCGTGAGCTCCGCTTGTGGCCGCTTCCGCCGTGACCGAGCAGGACCAGCGGACGAGTGGTCTCGGCGGCGGGCAGTTGCCAGAGGACGGCACCGATGCGGCCTTGGTCACGGTCGAGCTCCAGCGATGACTCTTCGACCACGTCGTACATATGTTCTGGGTATCTGCTTTAGTGCAGTGCTCGACTCGGTTCCCCTCGAGCGCTGACCGGTTGCTTCCCGAATACCAGCACCTGGCCGTCGGAGGCATCATCTGCGACGGGCACAACTACGCCTCATACTTTCGCGTCCAAGACGTGGATCCACCGCACGCCCTGGTACGGACTCGGGCTAACTGCTCGCCGCCGGATGTGCTATCCCACCGGCGGCACGGGCGCCCGTACCACGGTGGCGGTGCCGTCCGGGTCCGTCACCGTGCAGCTGACCGCGTTCGAGGCAAGGCCAGTCTTCTTGCCGAATGTCTTGGCGACGATTTCTACGCCCCCGGTAGGCGTAAAGGTGATTGATAGCAGGACCATGTGCTGGTCGTCGATCCACCGGCTCGCCGAGTCGCCGGGCGTGCCGACGACGGTGATCGCGCCCTCGGCGCAGGCGACGGTGAACGTCTCCAGACCATGTCCGGGCGGGGCGTCGGCGACGGCTGGCAACGCGGGCAACGCGACCGCGGCGGCCGTTAACGCGCCAAGTGCGAGAAGTCGCTTCATGTGTGTTCCCCTCCGGTGAGGTGGCTTAGGCATCCACTCTCCCGCAGGCAACGTGCTCCCGTCTCGTGTTTGAGCGATCGCGTCCTACTTCCGCCGCTAGAACATACTTTCTGGGCATCTCCTTTAGTGCAGTACTCAGTGCTGGCCCGGTTTGAGGAGCGCGGGCAGGGGTGCGGGGTCGGTGTTGACCGCCTGCTGGAGGAGTCGGTAGAAGAGCAGGCCGCGGCTGCGGGCGGTGCGGCGGTTGAACCGGAAGGTGTACTCGTCGAGGTAGTAGGGCAGTTGGTGGTCGGCGACCGCGTAGTGCAGGGTGCCGGTGAGCCAGCGCTTGAGCAGTGAGGCGACCAGATGGACGCCGGGGAGCACGGCGGTAGGGTCGGGCGCGTTGTAGCCGGTGGCGTACTCGTGGGTGTAGCCCAGTGTCCCGAGCCGGCGCATCGTCATGGCGCCGTCGGTGCGGATCGTCGAGGCGGGCGCGACCATGCGTTGGGCGAACTCGACAAGCTCCAGCGTGGCGGGTCGTTCGGCGACCTCGAGCCGGATCCGGCCGAGTCTCCTGCCCCCGTTGACCTTCTCGGCCGCGACCATCACCGCGACCTTGTCGCTGCTGGCCCCCAGGTGGCCAGTGCTGACCCCGCCGACGAAGGTCTCGTCGACCTCGACGACACCGCTCAGCCGGTCGCGGTCGGGGCGGACCATGGCGCGGCGCAGCTTGTGCATCCAGGCCCAGGCAGTCTCGTAGGAGCCGAACCCGAGCACCAGCTGCAACCCTTGCGCGGAGATGCCGTTCTTCTGCGAGGTGACCAACCAGATCGCCGCGAACCACGACGACAGCGGCGTGCGGGTCCGATGGAAGATCGTCCCGGCCGTCAGCGAGGTCTTCCGGCCGCAGTCCTGACACATCCACAGGCCCCGGCCGGTGCGCCACGCATCCCGGCCGCCACACGCCGGGCAGACGAACCCCTCAGGCCATCGCACCGCGGCCAGGTACTCCAGGCACGCCGCATCGTCGGGGAACCACGCGAGCAGCTCCTGGTAAGTCCGCGGATAGTCAACCCCGCCGACCGGATGAGCCCCGGACACCCCGCCCACGCCCACACTCTACTGCACTAAAGCAGATACCCAGAACATATGTTCGAGTATGGCAGGCTCCTAATCGCGTTGCGTGGTATCTCGTGGGCACTTAGCGTTGCTGCGACAGTGGGGATGAGGAGCGGCATGACTTTTGAACTCGACGCACTTTGCTTTGATGCGAATGACCCGCTCCGGCTGGCGCGTTTCTGGGCTGGGGTGCTGGGGCGGGAAGTTGCCGACGACGGTCTTGTGTTGCTGCCGAGTGACGACACCGGGTTTCGGATCCGGTTCGGGCCGACGCAGGAGCAGAAGACCAGGCCTAATCAGATGCACTTTGATCTGACGAGTGCGTCGCTGGAGGAGCAGCAGGAGACGGTGGCGAGGGCGCTCGAGCTCGGTGGCCGGCATATCGACATCGGTCAGCTTCCGGAGGAACTACATGTAGTGCTGGCCGATCCCGAAGGCAATGAGTTCTGTGTGATTGAGCCGGGCAACGACTTCCTGGCCGACACCGGCTTCATCGGGGCGCTGTCGTCCGACGGTTCGCAGGAGGTCGGGTACTTCTGGAGCAAGGCGCTGGACTGGCCGTTGGTCTGGGACCAGGACCAGGAGACCGCGATCCAGTCGCCGCGCGGCGGTTCGAAGATCACCTGGGGCGGTCCGCCCGTACGCGCGAAGACCGGCAAGAACCGGCTGCACTTCGACCTCGCTCCCCCGGCAGACGGCGATCAGCAGGCTGAGGTCGACCGCCTCGTGGCGCTCGGGGCGACGCGCATCGACATCGGCCAGGGCGACGTCAGCTGGGTCGTCATGGCCGACCCCGACGGCAACGAGTTCTGCGTACTGGCCCCCAGATAACACCGCATCACAGGTTGTTGAGACGCGCGGCCTGGCGGGTCAGATGGTCGCGTTCGGGGAGGCTGGTGGCTGCTCGGGCGGCTTCGGCGTAGAGGCGTGCCGCGGTCGATGGGTCGCCGTCGCGCTCGTGGAGGTAGGCCGCGACGGCGGTGTAGCGGGGTAAGGCCGGGTCGAGCGTGGCCAGGGCGGCCAGACCTGCGCGGGGGCCGTCGGCCTCGGAGAGTGCGACGACCCGGTTGAGGCGGGCTACCGGACTGTCGGTGAGGCGCACGAGTTCGTCGTACCACTCGACGATCTGCACCCAGTCAGTCTCCTCAGCCGTCTGGGCGTCAGCATGGAGTGCGGCGATGGCCGCCTGGGCCTGGAACTCACCCAGGCGGTCGCGAGCCAGGGCAGCCTGAAGGATGTTGACGCCCTCGGCGATCATGCGGGTGTTCCACAGGCTCCGATCCTGCTCGGCGAGCGGGACGAGCCTGCCGTCGGGAGCGGTCCGTGCGGGGCGCCGGGCGTGGTGGAGCAGCATCAGCGCGAGCAGACCCGCGACCTCCTCATGGTTGATCCTGGTCGCCAGTTGGCGAGTCAGCCGGATCGCCTCGCCCGCGAGGTCGACGTCGCCCGAGTAGCCCTCGTTGAAGACCAGGTAGAGCACACGCAGCACGGTGGCCACGTCGCCCGGCTGGTTGAACTGGACGCCGGAGACTGTCCGCTTGGCTCGGCTGATCCGCTGCGCCATGGTTGTCTCCGGCACGAGGTAGGCCTGCGCGATCTGTCGCGTGGTCAGGCCGCCGACCGCGCGCAGTGTGAGCGCGACGGCCGAGGCCGGTGTCAGGGACGGGTGCGCGCACAGGAAGTACAGCTGGAGGGTGTCGTCCGCGACTTCAGTCGGGCCCGGCTGGGGCTCGCCCTCGCTGCGTACCTCGCGGTTCCGCCGCGAGGTGTCGGCGCGGGTGGCGTCGAGGAACTTGCGCCAGGCCACGGTGACCAGCCAGCCCTTCGGATCCCGCGGCGGGTCGTCGGGCCACACCCGCACGGCCTCGACCAGGGCGTCCTGCACGGCATCCTCGGCCGCCGCGAAGTCGACTCCGCGACGGACGAGGATGCTGAGCACAGTGGGGGTGAGGGACCGCAGCAGGGCCTCGTCCACAGAGGTCACTCCGTGATGGTCGGGGGCTCGGTCAGGAACGGGCGGACCTCGAGCCACTCGTGGATCGGCTTCCCACCGGCACCCGGAGCCGCGGACAACTCGCCGGCCAGCTCGAGCGCGCGCTCGTAGGTGTCGACGTCGATGACCATCCAGCCGGCGATCAGGTCCTTGGTCTCCGCGAACGGGCCGTCGGTGACCGGCGGCCGGCCCTCGCCGTCGTACCGGACGAATGTGCCCTCCGGGGAGAGCGCCTGACCGTCGACGAATTCGCCGGTGCCTTCGAGCCGGGTGGCGAAGTCCTGCATGTACTGGATGTGGTCCGACACCTCCTCCGGCGTCCACCGGTCCATCGGGACGTCGTTCACCGCTGCCGGTGCGCCTCGGTAGTGCTTGAGCAGCAGGTACTTGGCCATCGTGTTCTCCTTGGTGCGGTACGGCCCATTCTGGCCGCGATCACTCCGGGGACGGAGCCGCCCACGGCTTCTCGACATCCCACCATGAAATTCTTTCGGGCACCGTCAGCTGAGCCTGGCTACGAGTCTGGTGAGGCCGAGATGGGTGTCGTTGTCGGCGCGGAGCATGTTCTCGTCTGGCTCGTAGCCGCGGCCGACGCGGGCACAGGTCTCGAGCCAGTGCAGCCAGCCTTGCGGGACCATGTCGGCGGTTTCGACGGTGACCAGGCCGGTTCGCTCCCAGTGCTGCCGCCACCAGTCTGGGGATAGCCAGGTGCACATGTCGGTCCCCCAGCGATCGGTGAGGTACGACGGCAGCGGGCCACCGGGGGTGTCACGGATACCGGGGACGATGACCCCGATCAAGCCATTCGGGCGCAGGAACTCGGTGCAGTAGCCGAGGTACTCGGCACCCGTGCCGAAGTAGTTGTATGCGCCGATGCTGACGATGGCATCGAAGAAGCTGTGGGAGAACGGCATCGTGTGGGCGTCCGAGCGAATCGGGTGCACCTGGTCCGCCGCACCGGCCGCGGTGATGCGCTCCCAGTTCTCGGTTGGGTCCACCCAGAGGTCTGTCGCCCAGACTTCGACGTCGTACTCGCGGGCCAGAAAGACCGAGGTCAGCGCCGTACCGCAGCCGAGGTCGAGGACGCGCATGCCCGGGCGCAGCGTCATCACCTGCAGGAGGGCTTCGGCGGACCACAACGGATGTGGACCCATCAAGTTGTCGACAATCCATTGCGGGTCATACGTGTTGGACCGTGGATAGCGGTCGATGGTCGGTGCCTCGCGCAGAAGGTGGCTGGACATGCGAGTGACCATGTCAGTGTGCCCGAGGTGTCACAACGGGATTTCAGCTCTCGCGCAGAGCGTCCGCGATCATGCGGTGGCCCTGCTGTTCGAAGGGACTGTCGCCGACCTGATGGGCCCAAACGGCCGTGTTGACGGCTTCGCGGAGTTGGGCGCGGTGCCAGGTGTCCGGGTCCCGTGGATCCGGGCCGTAGCCGTCGAAGAAGGCAGGCTCGAGGGCCGGGTCGGAGCGGAACTGCTGCGCGGCCAGCCGGGCGAAATCCGTAGGAGCCGGCCGGAGATCCGCGCGGCCGAAGTCGATGACGCCGACGATGCCGTTGTCGATCAGCCAATTGCGTGGTTGCCAGTCGCCGTGCGTCGGCACCAGCGTGGCCGTCGGAGCCGGCCATGATTCAACCTCTGAACGCAAACGATCCGTGAGCTCCGGCGAGATCGTGTGCGACTTGCGGAGATTGTCGAGCGTCCGCCGATTCTCCCGGGCCTCATAGGCTTCGTCCGGTACGGCGAATTGGCCGTGAAATGCCGCGAGCAGTTCACCGGCCTGGCGATAGGTCTCCGGCGACCATTCCGCCGCGGTGCCTTCCACCAACTCCCCCGGTAGATAACGCGTGAGGATCAGCTTGGCCTCGTCATCCGCGCGGATGAGTTGCGGCGCACTCCCCCGCGAGGTCCATGGCGTCAGCCAGGTGCGGTGGGCACGGATTTCTCGCGCGAGATGGTGGTCGGCCGCGTCGCCGGCCTTGGCGATGTAGCGCTCGCCGCGCAACCGGAGCTCGAGGACGACGGTCCCCACCAGGCCCCAGCTGTGGTCGGTCACGACCTCGGCGTTCGGCAGCCACTCCTGCAAGAGGTCACGCTGGCGCTGAGTGAGATCCACCCGACGAGCGTAGCGAAGCGCTGAAGAAATCGCGCGGAAAAGCTGGACGAAATTGAGCCGGGGATTTATCCTGGCCGAATGCAGAATATGCAAAAGAATACGACCCTGCAATCAAACTTATCATCAGCAATTCCGGAAAGCAAGTCGACGGAATTCTGGCGCCTCGGGGACGTGACCATCCGGCGGATCGGGTTCGGCACGAAGCGACTCGCGGGCAGCACCGGCGGAGGGCCGGACGTGCAGGATCGGGCGGTCGAGCTGCTGCGCCGGGCGGTCGAGCTCGGTGTCAACCACCTGGACACCGCCGACTTCTATCCGACGTACGCCGAGGGCGGCCAGACGCGTTCGTTCGAACCTCTCCAATGGGCGAACGACGTCATCCGCCGCGCGCTGGCGCCGTACCGGGAGGATCTCGTCGTCGCCACCAAGGTCGGGCCGACCGAGAGCGGGCTGGCCCGGCCGGATGGGTTGCCGGCGTTGGTCGAGGGCAACCTGCGCGCGCTCGGGCTTGAGACACTCGACCTCGTCTACCTCCGGCAGGCGGGCCTCGACGACGTCTCCGAGCATTTCGGGGTCCTGGCCGAGTTGCGGGCCAAGGGCATGATCAAACACCTCGGCCTGTCGAACGTCCGGGTGGAACACCTCGCGCAGGCGCAGGAGATCGCGCCGATCGTCGCGGTGCAGAACAGGTACGGCGTCGGCTTCGGCCGGGTGAATGACGACATCCTGCGCGTCTGCGGCGAGCAGGGAATCGCCTTCGTGCCCTTCTTCGCACTCACCGCGGCGTCGCGGGAAGTCGGCGGCGTCTCCAGCGATGACTCGGTGCAGGAAGTCGCCGACCAGCACAACGCGACGCCGGCGCAGATCCGGCTCGCCTGGACGTTGAGCCGGGGCGACCACGTCCTGGCCATTCCTGGTACGTCGAGCCCTCGGCATCTGGAGGAGAACCTGGCGGCCGGTGCGATCCGCCTCTCCCCCGGGCAACTCGCCGTACTCGACAGCATGGAGGAGGCTCAGTCGTAGTAGCGCCGCACGCTTGAGCCGATGCGGGTGACATCCGTCCCGTAGATGTGGATGGAGATCGCCGTGCTGTCGGACGTGTTGTGGACCCGGTGAATGTCCCCGGGTGGCGCGAATCCGCTCACCTCGCCGACGTGGTTGTCGCTGCGGCCGATCAGCCGGAGGTCGCTGTCGTACAAGTCCTCGTGTTCGACGCCCTGGATGACGCCGAACACACACCACGTCACGTGATCGTGGATTCGCGTCACCTGGCCGGGGCGCCACACCAGCGCGATGATCGAGAACGAGCCGTCCGGTTCGACGTACAGGGTCCGGCTGCGGTAGCCGTCCGCGGAGCCGAGACGCTCCTCGGCGGTCATGATCTCGTCCGGGCCGGGCAGGTGGCGGCGGAGTTCGCCGGCGACCAGGCCTGCGGTGTCGTGCCAGTCGGCGTGCTTGCCGATCGCGGTGCGGACACCGTCGACGAGGGCGGTCAAGGTGCTGGTGGCGAGCTGTGTTGTGGTCATGTCTTGAGCCTGCGCCCAGCAACCCATAACGTCTAATGCCAAGTTTCGTGCTCACCCATAGATGGGTTTGATACATGCTCGATGTCACGAGGTTGCGTGTGATCGACGCGGTCGCGCGGAACGGATCCGTCACCGCCGCCGCGCGGGAGCTGCACTACTCGCAGCCGTCCGTCACCCACCACCTCGCGCGCCTCGAGGCCGAGACCGGCGCGCAGTTGCTGCAACGCGCCGGCCGCGGCATCCGGCTGACCGAGGCGGGCCGGCTGCTGGCCGACCGCGCCGCCGAGATCATCGGACGGATCGACGCCGTCGATGCGGAGCTCGCCGCTCACGTCGGCCTGAACGCGGGCCGGGTCCGTCTGGCCGGCTTCTCGTCGGCTATCGGATCGCTCGTGCCGGGTGCTCTCGCGGTGCTCGCCGGCAAGCACCCGGGTCTCGGGATCAGCCTCCTCGACACGCATCCGCCCGAGGCGCTGGAGCTGCTGCGGACCGGGAAGATCGATGTCGCGCTCGTCTTCCGGTACGACGAGACCGAGCCGGAGCCGTCCGGCGTACGACTGCATCACCTGCTGGACGATCCGCTGTACGTCCTGTCCCGGGATCGGAAGGCCGAGCTGGCCGGGCTCCGCGACGCGACCTGGATCGCCGGCTGCGATCGTTGCCGTAGTCACCTGGTTTCGCTGTGCGCCGCCGAGGGCTACGAACCGCGGATCGGCTACACGTCCGATGACATGGTGGTGATGCAGGCGCTGGTCGCGGCGGGACTCGGCGTGACGACGATGCCGGGCCTCGCCTTGCGCACTCACCGCGCCGAGGGCATCGTCGCCACCGAGCTGCCTGGCTCGCGGCGCCACGTGTACGCCGCGACGTACGGCGAACCACCCGACCCACCCGCGATCGCGGCCCTACTGACCGCACTCGCCGAGGCAGCCCAGCTCTGACACCGAATCAGTCTTCGGTGCAGTCGTCGCCGGTCACGGGGTCGTAGACGTAGACCTCGGTGCCGGCTTGGGGGTCGCGGGCGTGGACGGTGTGGAAGATCGGGCCGAACGGGCCGCCGAGGTCGACCACGGTCGCGCCGGCTCCGAGGACGCCCCGAACCAAGGTGCTTGGCGTAGTGAGGTCGATCCGCGTGATGACGCCAGGCGTCACCCACACGGGCTTCGTGCTCAGCTGCCCGGCCAACTGGTGGTGGAGGTGACCGCACAGCACGGCGTGTACGTCGGTCCCGGCCAGCGCGCGCCCCAACTCCTCAGGATCCTGCAGTACGACGGACTTCAGATACGGGATCGCGTCCATCGACACCGGCGGATGATGGAGTACGACGATCGACCCGGCCGGCGCCGGCGACGCGAGCTCCGCGGCCAGCCAGTCCAGTTGGGCCCGACCCAGGACCCCATACGTCTCGCCGGCGACGAGGCTGTCGAGCGTGATCACCCGCAGCCCGGCGACGTCACTGACCGCGGCGATCACCCCGTCGACGTCGGCGGCGCGGCCGAGGGGTGAGCCATCCGCAGCGAGGTGCCCGGAGCCGAGCGCCGCCGCGAAGCCGTCGCGGCGGTCGTGGTTCCCCGTGCAGTACACGTGCGGAATGCTCCGCTCCGCCGCGAACTCGCCGACGACCGAGCGGACCGCGCGGCAGCCCTCCTCGGACCCATCGTCGGCGACGTCCCCGCTGACAACCACCAGATCCAGATCCGGCACCCGGCGTACGTCGTGCAGTAGACCCCGTAGCGCGGCGAGCCCGTCGACGCCGTCCTCATCCGGACCGGTGCGACTCACATGGGTGTCGGACAGATGCAGAATCCGATGTGTCATCAGTCGGCGAAGGTGACCTCGGCGGTCTCCTGGACCGCGGCGGTGCGGCCCGGGGCACGGTGGTATTGCCAGTAGAGGTTGGTGTGGGCGATCACCTTGTCCGGGGTGGGCGCGCCGTACTCGGACAGGTCCTCCGTGGTGTGAGCGTCACCGACCAGGGTCACGTCGTACCCGCGGACCATGGCGCCGTGGATCGTGGAGCGGATGCACTCGTCGGTCTGGGCGCCGCTGACGAACACGCGGCCGATCCCGGCATCGGCGAGCACGTCCTCGAGATCGGTGTCCTCGAAGGAGTCCGCGAACGTCTTGTGCACCAGCGGCTCCGAGTCGTCCCGCTTCAGCTCAGGAACCAATTGCCACTCGTCGCTGTCCTTCACCAGGTTGTCGCCCGAGTGCTGGACCCAGACGACCGGCACCCCGCCGGCCCGGGCCTTGCCGACCAGGGTGCTGATGTTGGCCACCACCTGATCCCGCTCGTGCGCGCCGCCGACGACGCCGTTCTGGACGTCGATCACCATCAGTGCCGTGTTCGGCCGATCTGCCAGCGTGGACATGCCGTTTCCTCCCTGTGCCGGATGTACGACGAACGCTAGACCCGCCCGCGGACAGTTTCAGATCCGGATCCGCAACCGCACCGTCGGGACATCCCCGTCGTCCAGTTCCTCCGCCCGCCGCACCGCCGCCTTCACCGGCACGATGTACCGCCCGTCCTTCGGGAACAACGATGTCTCCCAGACGCTGTCCCCGATCTCCGCGGTGACCGGGATCATCCCCCACCCGTAACTCACGAAGCCGGACTCCGCCTCCAGATACGCGCAGTCCTCCTCCGGCACCGTGATGAAATACCACGGCGCCGGCCCGCGCCAGAACCAGATCTCCCCGTCGAACTCGATCTCATTCACTGTTACTTGCCTCCAGCAAACGGTGGGCGAGGTTCCGGGCCGCGGTCTTCAGTTCCGGGGACTGGAGGATGCGGTACGGGGACGGCAATGAGGTCAGCTGGCTCGCGTACCAGTACGGTTCGTCGGTGCTGGCCAGCAGGCGGGTGTGGGTTTCGTCGATCGCTTCGAGGCGGCCCATGCTGCGGGAGATGCAGCGCCCGACCTCGTCCCGAGGGGCGTCGATGATGACTTCGATGGGGTATTTCCAGCCCATTGCCAGGTGTTCTTCGACGGCAGCCAGCGGGTCGAGGTCTGCGGGTGGGATGAATTCAGTGGACTGCGGTTCGACTCTGGTGACCTTGTCGATGCGCAGGACGCGTTGCGAGTTCTTCGTGTGTGACCAGCAGAGCAGATACCAGCGGCCACGCCGTACGACGACCGCCCACGGGTCGACGTCCATCGGCCATTCCTCGCCGTAGTGGCGGCGGTAGTGGATGACGATGCGGCGGCACGCGGTGCTGTGTGAGACGAGCGCGGCGGTGATCTCGGGGTCCGGCGTGCGGGCGCCGGGGTCGGGGCCGCGCGCACTGACCCGGCGAATGGCGTCGGTCGAGCGGGCGATCGGTTCGGGCAGGACCCGGATGATCTTGCCGAGTGCGTTCTCGACCGGGTCGTCGGCGCCGCGCGGTCCTTCGAGCACCGCCATCACCAGGCCGAGCGCCTCGGTGGCACTGAACATCAGCGGTGCCAGCCGCAACCCGCGACCGACCCGATAGCCGCCGTACGGACCGCGGACGGACTCGATCGGTATCTCGGCCTCCCGCAGGATCGCGACGTACCGCCGGGCCGCCCGGTCCGAGACCCCGAGCTTGTCCCCCAACTGGTCGGCCGTGATACCCGGGCTGTTCTGGATCAGCTCCAGCACCATCAACGTCCGCGCGGTCGGACTCACGTCGTACGCCACAGTCCCTCCATCAATCCGGAAGTGAACCGTCCGGAACCGAGCGTAGCGTCCCCGGCATGGACAAGAACACTGTGGTGGAGTTGCCGGCTGCGGGCGGCGAGGTCGAGACACTGCTCGGCGTGCTGGAGCGCAATCGCCGGACGTTCGCATGGAAGTGCGGCGGCCTGGACGCGGCCGGGATGAACGTCCGGCTCAGCCCGTCGACGATGACGCTGGGCGGTCTCGTCAAGCACCTCGCCCTGGTCGAGGACGACATGTTCTCGCACCGGTTGTACGGGCGCGACCCGGGCGAGCCGTGGAACCGGATCGACTGGGACTCGGATCCCGACTGGGAGTGGCGCACCGCCGCCGACGACTCCCCCGAGGAACTGATGCAGCTGTGGGAGGGCGCCGTGCAGCGCTCGCGAGCCTCGGTCGCGGAGGCCCTGGACAACGGCGGCCTGGGCACCGTCGGGTACCTGGTCTGGCCCGACGGCCAGTCGCCGAACCTGCGCCGGATGCTGGCGGACATGATCGAGGAGTACGCGCGGCACACCGGCCACGCCGACCTGATCCGTGAGTCCATCGACGGCCTGGTCGGCGAGGACGCACCACGCGAGGTGCCGGCGAGTTAAGTGCGCACTGGATGAGCGGTTTGTCTGCGACGATGACAAGGTGCGGGCAGATCGATTGGTGGCGGTGCTGCTGCTGATGCAGGCCCGCGGACGGGTGACCGCGGCCCAGGTCGCCGAGGAGCTGGAGATCTCCGTCGCCACCGCGCGCCGCGATCTCGAGGCGCTGTCGACTGCCGGCATCCCGGTCTATCCGCAGGCCGGGCGCAACGGCGGCTGGCAACTCGTCGGCGGCGCCCGGACCGACCTCAGTGGCCTCACCGCCACCGAGGCCCAGGCCCTCTTCCTCCTGGTGGGTCCGGCGGCGTCCATCGCACCTGACGCCAAGGCCGCGCTCCGCAAGCTCGTCCGCGCGTTGCCCGACACCTTCCGTGAACACGCGCAGGCAGCGGCCGACGCGGTCGTGATCGATCCGGCCCGTTGGGGCGAGCACGTGAAGGAGCGTCCAGAGCTGGTCCGCCGGCTGCAGGATGCCGTCGTACGTCGGCTGAGAGTGCGACTGCTCTATCAAGGACGAGGCCGGGAGGAGTCGGAGCGGTTGGTCGATCCGCTCGGGCTCGTGGACAAGGACGACATCTGGTACCTGATCGCGCAGACCGAGAAGGGCCAGCGGACGTTCCGGGTCGAGCGGGTGGTGTCGGCCGAGCTGACCGAGGACTCGTTCGAGCGGCCGGCCGACTTCGACCTGTCCGTCGCGTGGAGCGAGATCGTCGACCGGATGGAGGAACGGCGCTCGGGACTGACGGCGACCGTGCTGATGGACGAGCGGTTCGTGTGGGTGATGCAGGACCGGCTCGGTCGCAACTGCGAGGTCGACGGGACGGAGGGCGACCGGGTCCGGCTCAGGATCACCGCGCCCACTCCGCTGATGATCGCCCAGCACCTGGCCGGCTGGGGCGGCTCGATCGACGTGGTCGACCCGCCTTCGGTCCAGGCGGAGCTCGCCCGCCTCGGCCGCGAACTCGCCGACCGCTACAGCGGGATCAGGTAGAGGATGAAGCCCCGGTTCTCGGCGACCTGGTCGTAGAGCCGTCGGGCGGTCGCGTTGGTCTCGTGGGTCGACCAGTACACCCGGCCGCACCCGCGCTCGCGAGCCCAGTCCGTGACCGCGGCGATCAAGGCGCGCGCAGCACCCTGGCCCCGGGCCTCGGGCGCGGTGAAGAGGTCCTGCAGATAGCAGGAGTCGGGCGCGGTCGTACTCGCGTGGGTCAGGAAGTGCGCGATGCCCACCAACTGCCCGTCGAGGCGCGCGCCCAACCCGTGGATCTCCACGTCGTCCTGGAATCTGGTCCACGCGTGATCGAAGAAGTCGTCCGGCATCGTGCGGCCGTAGAACTCGTTGTAGCCGGCAAACAAGACCTGCCAGGCGTCACGGTCGGTAGGTTCCAGGCGGCCGATGGTGAGCATGCACGGCACGGTGCCATATCGGAGGCCGTGGTGGCCCATAGGGGTGAGTAGGGTGCGGTGGTTCAGCTTGATCCGACATCGAGTTACAGGGAAACGTCCGTGACCACATCCCCTCCCCAGCCACCGCAGAACCCCTACCCAGGTCAGCCGGGCGGTTACGGTCCGCCCCCGGAGCAGTTCCCGCAGTACGCCCAGCCTCAGCAGCAGCCCGGGCCGGGTCAGCAGCCGGGCCAGGGGTACGGCGAGCAGCCCGGCCAACCGCAGCACGGCCACGCGTACGGCCAGCCTGGTCAGCAGTACGGCCAGCCGTACGGGCAGCAGTCGTTCCAGCAGCAGGCGCCGTACGGCCAGTCCTTCCCGCAGCAGGGGCAGGCGTTCCCACACGGCCAGCAGGCCTTCTCGGCGCAGGGTCAGCAGCAATGCCGGTTCTGTGGTGGCTTCCCGGCCGTCGACGCGACCGTGCGCGGGCACCAGGGCCTGATCATCCTCATGCGGTTCCTGAAGCTGCAGGGACCGTTCTGCCGCACCTGCGGTATCGCCTCGGTGCGGGACATGACGACGAGGAGCCTGTGGCAGGGCTGGTGGGGTATCGGATCGTCGATCGTCAACCCGATCACGATGCTGATGAACATCGGCCCGATGCAGAAGTTCAAGAGCCTGCCCGAGCCCTCGCCGGGTCCCGGTCGGCCGATGGACCCGGGCAAGCCGCTGTTCCAGCGCCCGGCGATCCTCGGTCTGCTGGTCCCAGTGGCTCTGCTCGCGCTGATCATCTTCGCGAACCTGAACTCCACCTCGAATGCCGACGTCGGTGCGTGCCTGGTGAACAACGGGACATCGACCAAGCCGGACATGAAGAAGGTCGACTGCGGTACCTCGGACGCGGAGTACCGGATCGTCGGGAAGCTCGACGACACGACGGACGACAGCCAGTGTGATCAGTTCGCCGACGCCCAGACGACGTACGTGTACCAAAAAAGATCCACGAAGTACGTCCTCTGCCTCGCGCCGGTCTGACTACGACGCGCGCGTGCCGGTCTAGGCGTAGTAGCCGTCGACCGGTACGCGTGCCTCGTCGTACAGCGCCGGGCCTTCCAGAGGTACGGCGGGGAAGCCGCCGGTCGTCTTGAGTCCGTCGAGCTGCTCGCCCGACAACGCGTAGACGACTCGGCCGAGGCCGGACCGGGCGAGAGCGCCGGTGCACATCCCGCACGGCTGGCAGCTGGTGTACATCGTCGTACCGGCGGCTTGCTCGGGTGAGAGCTCCCGCGCTGCCCAGACCGCGAGCTTGAGCTCGGGGTGGAAGCTGATGTCGGCGTCGGTGATGGTCGAGTTCTGCTCCTCGGCGAGAACGGTCCCGTCCGGCCCGACCAGCAGCGAGCCGAACGGCGGGTTGCCCGCCTGCCGCGCGGCCGCGGCCAGCTCGATCGCGCGGCGGAGGAAGCCTTCTGCTTCGGGGGTCACATCGTCTCCTGTCGTCGGTGCGCGGCGATCGTCGCCAGCGCCTGCCAGGCCGCTTCGGGCCGTTCGGTCTCGGCCGGATCCCCCTGGAAAGGATCCAGTACGACGGTCCGCGCGCCGAGATCACGGAGTGCGTCGAGGTCTGTCAGCACCTGCTCGAGTGAGCCCTCACCGGCGGCCCGCTCGTCGTCGGGCAGCGGCCCGGGGGTCAGCCGGAGCAGGATCCGGGGCGCGAAGTCCGGCGCCGGCCGGTCCTCCGCGGCGGCGATCGCCCGCAGCCGATCCGTTGCCGTGCGCATCCAGTCGAGCCGCTCCCGGAGCGGGTGCCACGCGTCGCCGAACCGCACCGCCCGGCGCATACCCGCCGTACTGTGGCCGCCGATCCAGATCGGGATGTTGCCGGCGCCGTAGTCCTTCTGGTCCGCCCAGGCGCGCCGGAGCTCGGCGAGCAGATGGTCCGTCTCGCTTCCACGCTTCGTGAAGTCGGCGCCGAGGGCGTCGAACTCCTGGCGGGCCCAGCCGACCCCGACGCCGAGCACGAGCCGGCCGCCGCTGAGCTGGTCGAGGTTCGCCGCCATCCTTGCCACCAGCAACGGGTGCCGGTACGGCGCGATCAGCACCGTGGTCCCGAGCCGGACCCGCTCTGTGACGCCGGCGAGCCAGCTCAACGTGGTGAACGGCTCGAAGAACGGAGCTGGATAGTGCTCCGCGACATCGCGCGTGATCGCGACATGGTCCGACACCATCAACAGGTCGTAGCCCAGGCCCTCGACGACGTGCGCCCACTCGCGCAGTCGCGCCGGATTCGTGCCGGGGCCGAAGTTCGGGACGTTCACACCGATTTCCACGGGAGCCAGGCTATCCAGGCAGGCTGCCGGTCTTGAAGGGATTCCTCCCGGCATCCGGCGCCCGTCGCCGGGAATTCACCGGTAGATTGGCGGTATGACCGAGACTCTCGATCCGACCGACTGGGCCATCCTGGCCGAGCTGCAGAACGAGGCCCGGATGTCGCTGACCGAGCTCGGCCGCCGGGTCAACCTGAGCGCCTCCGCGACCACCGAGCGGGTTCGGCGGTTGGAGTCGATCGGCGTGATCACCGCGTATCGCGCGGACGTCGACCTGACGAAGGTCGGCTACCCCGTGCTGGCCGTCGTCCGGCTGAAGTACCCGGGCAACAAGCACGAGCCGCTGCACCGGCTGCTGGCGGACCGGCGGGAGATCCTCGAGTGTCTCCGGACGACGGGCGACGACTGCTACACGCTGAAGGTCGCCGCGGCCTCGATGCCGCACCTGGAGGAACTCGTCAACGAACTCACCGAGTTCGGCAGCACCACCACCAATCTGGTCTACTCCCAGACCCAGCCCTACCGCGGTCCGCAAAAGCCGGTGACCGATCGCCGCTGAGGATGAAAGCGTGGCCGGATGCTGACCGTCCTGGGCGTCGACGTCTCCCCCGGCCTGCTGGAGCGATGGGTCGACTGGCTCGCACCCGATGAGCAACCGTTCTTCCTCACCAAGGAGCAGTCCGCCAAGTGGGGCCTGCCGGCGGACGGCGACCAGGAGCCGACCCCGGCGCAGCGCGATACCTATCGCGTGTACGACGTCGATCGGAAGGCTGCGCGGATCAGCTGGCTGACCGAGGCGGCCTACATGAATCTGCCGAAGGCGACCAGATCGGCGTTGGTCCGCGCGCAGGTGAGTCACGGCCGCGCCGCCGTCCCGACCGTGCGCCGATGGTCGGGCGTCCTGGACGTTCGGAGGCAAGCCGACGGGCATCGCTTTGTCTGGTGGAAGTCGCTGCTGAGCGAGGCCGCCGTCGTGCTGCCGCGGATCGTGAGCGAGGACCTCGGACCGAGCCGGCATGCCGAGGTCCGCACCTGGCCCGCCGAGTTGCCGCGAGCCCGTGAACTGGCCGGCACGTTCCCCGACGGCAGTAGGCCCAACTGCTTCGGGACCGTGATGGCAGCGTGCGGAGTCGATGGTGCCGACGAGGTATGGATGCAGCGGGAGCCGTTCGAGCAGTGGCTGGCGGAGCACACGACGACGGGTGGGCGCGATGACGCACCAGGCACGGTCTTCGTGTGGCGGGACGCCGGCCAGGCGGTCCAGCACGCGGCGATCACGCTCGGGGACGGGTGGATGCTGCACAAGCCGTCGCAGTCGTGGATGAGCCCGCGGAAGGTGCGGACCGTCGGCGAGGTCAAGCGGAGCACACGGACTGCCGGATGGCGGCTGCAACGTCGTACTGTGGGGCTGTGAGGCTGCTCGTCACTGGGGCCACTGGACTCCTGGGGCGCGAGCTGCTGCGGTTGGCCGAGCACGAAGTGATACCGGCCTACCACTCCCAGCCAATACCGGATGGAATTCGGCTCGACGTACGGCGGCAGGACGAAGTGCTGGACGCCATTCGCAGGGTCCGTCCGGACGGGATCATTCACACCGCGTTCAACCAGGCCGACTGGGTGACGACGGCCGATGGTGCGGCCAACATCGCGGTCGCCGCAGCCGATGCGCGACTGGTGTTCGTCTCGACCGACGTGGTGTTCGCCGGCCGGGCTGCGCCGTACGACGAGGACGAGCCACCCTGCCCGGTCACGCCGTACGGCGCGGCCAAGGCGGCCGCCGAGACGGCCATCCGGGCGATCGCTCCGTCGGCCGTCATCGCGCGTACGTCGATCATCGTCGGGCACGACGGACGGTCGGCGACCGAGCGCCTGGTGCACGCGGTCGCGGCCGGTCAGCCCGGCGCCTTCTTCACCGGCAACATTCGCTGCCCGGTCCACGTCACCGACCTGGCGTCGGCGCTCCTCGAGCTCCTCACGTCCGACGTCACCGGGGTCGCCCACGTGGCCGGACCCCAAGCACTCAACCGTCTGGAGCTCGGCCGTCTCATTGCCGTCCGGGACGGACTCGACCCGGACATGTTGCCGTTCACTCCCGGTCTGCCGTCAGACGTCCGCCTCGACAGCCGCCGTACCGAGGCACTCTTGAAGACCCGCCTCCGCCCACCGTCGGAGTTCCTCGCCGACCGAGGTCTACACCTTGCGGTCGGGCAGGAGGGCGCGCGCTAGTTGTTCGAGGGCTCGGGTCAGCTCGGCCACTCGAGCCGGGTTGTCTGTGCCGAGAGCGGCGGCGAGTGCGTCTTCGATGCCAGTCGCACGGACCTGGGCCAACCGGTCCGACACACCGGCCGTCTGGCTGACCAACGCACGCCGCCGGTCGGCGGGATCCGGCACCGTCTGCACCGCGCCGGATTCCTTCAGCCGGGCGATGGCTGTAGAGACCTGGCTCTGCGGGAGCCCGGTGCGAGTGGCGATCTCCCCCACCGCGCTGTCCGGGTGCTCGGCGATATCGCTCGCCACGATCAGCACCATCCGAGCGCTCCCGGCGTACTTCCCCGCTCCGCCTGGCGGCTCAGGCAGCGCTTCCTCGCCGATCTTCATCAACGCGCGCCCGAGCAGGAACAGGTCGACTCCGTTCACGGCCGCCAATCTACATCAGGCTAGATGCATCTAGCCGGATACATCGTCGTTGACCGTCGTGGTGACCGGGGCGCCGAGTTCGACCGTGCGGCTGACCGTGCAGAGCCGATCGTGGGACATCTTGACCGACCGCGGCAGTGCCTCGCGGGCCTTGTCGCCGTCCTCGCCCTCGGGAAAGTGGACGGTGAACTCGACCGCGAGGTTCTCCATCCGGTTGCCTTCCTCGGGGTCGCGGACCTTGTCGCCGCGGACCACCGCGCGGAACTCGGTCGGCTCGGCCCGGCGGCTGACCACGATGTCGACGTCGATCGCCGAGCAGGTGCCGATCGCGGCCAGCAGCAGTTCGACCGGCGTGAAGTCGGTGGCGGCGCCACCGGAGCCGACGGTGATGCTGCCGCCGCGCGCGTTCTCGACCCGGTAGCTGCTGTTGGCCAGGCGCTCGAAGTGCACCTGCCGCAGTGTGTCGCTCATAGCCGTCACAATCTGTTGCCAGCGGCAACGTCAGAGATTCGTCAGTGCCTCGGCCACCGGGGTGTCCCCGGCGATCAGCTCGAGGGTCCGGCCGATCGCGGCCGGGGTGTCGCAGAGGCCGGCCAGCACCAGCGCCACGTCGTCGCGGCTGATGCTGCCGTTGCCCGTCTTGTCCGCCAGCTTCACGTGACCGGTGCCGGCGTCGTTGGTCAGCCCGCCCGGCCGCAGGATCGTCCAGTCGAGATCCCTGGACCGCAGGTCTTCCTCGGCGGCCCACTTCGCCTTCAGGTAGACGGTGAACACTTCGTCGTCGTGCAGCGAGTCCGCCCGGTCCGCGCCCATCGATCCGACCTGGAGGTGGCGCCGTACGCCGGCCTGCTCGGCCGCGTCGGCGAACAGCGCGGCGGCTCCCCGGTCGACGGTGTCCTTGCGGTCCTTCCCGCTGCCCGGCCCGGCGCCGGCCGCGAAGATCGCGACATCCGCACCGGCCAGTACGCCGGCCACCGCCGCGACGTCGACCTGCTCCAGATCCAGTACGGCGGCCTGCCCGCCGGCCGCCGCCAGATCGGCCTCGTGATCTGGGTTGCGCACCAGCCCGACGACCTCGTGGCCGTCACCGGCCAGCAGCCTCGTCAGCCGCAGCGCGATCTGTCCGTGTCCACCCGCAATCACGACTCGCATACCCCGAGCCTAACCCTCGGGAGAATCAGGCAGACTGCACCCGTGCCGCACGCAACGACCGCCGACGGAACCCGGATCGCCTACCAGCTTCGCGGCGCGGGAAAGCCCCTCGTCCTACTCGCCGGACAGGCCAACAATCACCACTGGTGGGACCCGGTCCGCTCCGACTTCGAGGCGACGTACCGGACGATCACGCTGGACTGGCGTGGGACCGGGGACAGCGACAAACCCGACGAGGTCTACAGCACGCCTGGCTTCGCCGACGATGTCGTGGCGGTGCTCGACGAACTGGGGCTGGCGCAGGCGCACGTCTACGGCACGTCGATGGGTGGCCGGGTCGCGCAGTGGATCGGGATCAACCATCCCGGCCGCGTCGACGCCCTCGTCCTCGGCTGCACGTCACCGGGCGCGGCGCACGGGTACGAGCGCAGCCAGGAGATCCGCCGCGCTCTCGCCGACCCGGAACGAACCGACAGCGTGCTCCTCGACCTCATGTACACGCCGGCGTGGCTGGCCGCGAACCCCGGCCCGTATCCGGTCCTCGGTGACACGAGCATGCCGTCGTACGCGAAGAGCCGGCACCTGGTCGCGAGCAACCGGCACGACGCCTGGGACGGCCTGCCCCAGATCACGGCGCCGACGCTCGTCGTGCACGGGACGGACGACGTCTTCAGCCCGGCCGCCAACGCGCAACTCCTCGCCGGCCGCATCCCTCGAGCGCGTGCCGAGCTCATCGACCAGGCCCGGCATGCCTATTTCCACGAGTTCCGGTCAGTCGCCGGGCCGCTGGTCCTCGACTTCCTGATGGCGCAGGATCGGCCGTAGCGCGTCCAGTACGGCGGGATCCTCGATCGTCGACGGGATCGCCTCGTCCCGGCCGTCGGCGATGCCACGCATGGTCTTGCGCAGGATCTTCCCCGACCGGGTCTTCGGCAGGCCGTCCACCACGGACACGTCCCGGAACGACGCCACCGGCCCGATGTCCCGCCGTACCGCGGCCACCAGTTCTTCGCGCAGCACCTCTTCGGGGATGTCGACACCGGCCTTGAGTACGACGAGACCGCGCGGCAACTGGCCTTTCAGCGGGTCGTGGACGCCGATGACCGCGCACTCGGCGACCGCTGGGTGCGCCGCGAGTACGGCCTCCATGCTGCCGGTCGACAAGCGGTGGCCGGCCACGTTGATCACGTCGTCGGTGCGGCCCATCACGAACAGGTAGCCGTCCTCGTCCCGGTAGCCGGAGTCACCGGTCAAGTAGTAGCCGTCGTACTGACTGAGGTAGTTGTCGATGTAGCGCTGGTCGTCACCCCACAGCGTCGGCAACGCACCCGGCGGGAGCGGGAGCTTGATCGCGATCGCGCCCTCTTCGTGCGCAAGGAGTTGCTTGCCGACAGGGTCGAGGATCTGCACGTCCCAGCCCGGCATCGGGACCGTGGCCGACCCGGGCTTGGTCGGCAGCGGCTCGAGACCGCGGGGATTGCCCGCGATCGGCCAGCCGGTCTCGGTCTGCCACCAGTGGTCGACGACCGGTACGCCGAGATGCTCGTGCGCCCAGTGGTAGGTCTCCGGATCGAGCCGCTCGCCCGCGAGGAACAGCGTCCGGAACGACTCGCGCGGATACTTCGCCGCCTCGGTGGCCTCGGGGTCGATCTTCTTGATCGCGCGGATCGCGGTCGGTGCGGTGAACAGCGCCTTCGCGCCGTGCTCGGAGATGACTCGCCAGAAGGCGCCCGCGTCCGGAGTCCCAACGGGCTTGCCCTCGTACAGAACTGTCGTCGCCCCCACCAGGAGCGGCGCGTAGACGATGTAGGAATGGCCGACGACCCAGCCGACGTCGGAGGCGGTCCACCACACGTCTCCCGGCCCGATGTCGTAGACGGCTCGCATCGACCAGGCCAGTGCGACCGCATGCCCGCCGTTGTCGCGGACCACGCCCTTCGGCTTCCCCGTCGTACCCGAGGTGTAGAGGATGTAGAGCGGATCGGTCGCCGCGACCTCGACCGGGTCGACGGGTCCGGCCGAGGCGGTCAGTGCGGCCCAGTCGAGATCGCGCTCACCGAGTTTGGCGAGGGTGCCTTCGCGCTGCAGGACGATCGTGTGGTCCGGCTGGTGCTGGGCCAGCTCGAGGGCGGCGTCGATGATCGGCTTGTACTCGACCACGCGGGCCGGCTCGATCCCGGCCGACGCGGCGATGATGACCTTCGGGGTCGCGTCGTCGATCCGCGCGGCGAGTTCCTTCGGCGCGAACCCGCCGAACACCACGGAGTGGATCGCGCCGAGCCGGGCACACGCGAGCATCGCGATGACAGCCTCGGGGACCATCGGCATGTAGACGATGACGCGATCGCCCTTGCCGACGCCGAGCGACGCGAGCGCGCCGGCGAACACCGCCACGTCGTCCCGGAGCCCCGAGTAGGTGTACTCGCGTCCTGTCCCGGTGACCGGTGAGTCGTAGATCAGCGCCGTCCGTTCGCCGTGGCCGGCCTCGATGTGCCGGTCGAGCGCGTTGTACGACGTGTTCAGCGCGGCGCCCGGGAACCACCGGTACAGCGGGGCATTGGCGGAGTCGAGCGCACGCGTCGGTGGCCGGATCCAGGAGATCGCGTCCGCGGCCTCGAGCCAGAACCCTTCCGGATCCGCGAGACTCCGGCGGTAGCTCTCGTTGTACGCACCCATTCCTGGGCCTCCTTCGGTCGGCTCCGTTCCATCGTGGCAGGGTTGGGGCATGACAGTAAGTCTCGACGAGGTGCGGGCGGCGGCGGAGCGGATCGCCGGACGGGTACGGCGTACTCCGGTGATCGAGGTGGCGCCCGGGCTCACGTTCAAGCTGGAGCTGTTGCAGCACACCGGCTCCTTCAAGCCACGTGGCGCGTTCAACCGGCTGCTCACCGCGAAGGAGAGCGGTGAACTGAGCGGCCAGGGCATCGTCGCCGCGTCCGGCGGCAACGCGGGTCTCGCCGCGGCGTACGCTGCCCGGGAGCTCGGCGTACCGGCCCGGATCTTCGTCCCGGAAACGACGCCGATCGCGAAGCTCTCCAAACTCCGGAAGCTCGAGGCGGACGTCGTCCAGGTCGGCAGCGAGTACGCCGAGGCGTACCAGGCGGCCGTCCAAGCGCGGGACGACTCGGGCGCGTTGCTCGTGCACGCCTATGACCAGCCGGAGGTCGTGGCCGGTCAGGGCACTGTCGGGCTGGAGCTCCTCGAGCAGGTGAGTGGCTTCGACACGGTCCTGATCGCGGTTGGCGGCGGCGGGCTCATCGCGGGCATCGCGACGGCGATCGGTGACAAGGCCCAGGTCATCGGCGTGGAGCCGGTACTGGCGCCGACGCTCCATCGGGCTCTGGAGGCCGGTCGGCCCGTCGATGGTTCGGTCGGCGGCGTGGCGGCGGACTCGCTCGGAGCGCGCCGGCTGGGAGAGCTTGCGTTCGCGGCGGTGCGGCAGCACGACGTGCGGTCGCTGCTTGTCGACGATGAGCCGATCATTGCCGCCCGCAATGAGCTGTGGCACGACCACCACCTGGCCGTCGAGCACGGTGCGGCGGCCGCGTACGCCGCGCTGACGTCCGGTGCCTACCGACCGGCGGCCGGCGAGCGGGTGGTCGTCGTGATCTGCGGGGCCAACACCGATCCCGCGACGCTTACCTGACCGGGGACCGCTTCGGCTTGTCGTCGGCCAGGACCCACGCGGCCAGGATGCCGGCGATGCCGCCGAACAGGTGGCCCTGCCAGGAGATCCCGTCCTGCGGCAGCAGGCCGCCGAGCAGCGCGCTCCCCCAGACCACCACGACCACGATGCCGATCAGCACCTGGCCGAGCCGCCGGTTGAACAGCCCCCGCGTGATCAGGTACGCGGCGTACCCGAAGACCAGGCCGCTGGCGCCGATCGTGATCGTGTTCGGCGGCGAGATCAGCCAGGTCCCGAACCCGCCGATCACGACGACCATCGCGGTGACCGCGAACAACCGGCGCGCGCCGCTGACGGCGATGATCAGGCCGAGGGTGACCAGAGGCAGCGTGTTCGAGATCAGGTGACCGAAGCCGAGGTGCAGGAACGGCGCGGTGATGATGCCGACCAGGCCCTGCGGATCGCGGGCGATGATCCCGTACTGATCGAGTCGCCCGTGCAGCGCGGTGTCGACGATCTCGCTGAGCCACATCACGCCGACCAGCGCGACGAGCAACTTCACGCCACTCGCGATCCGGGCGGTCTCCACGGACCGCCCAGTCCGCCGCGCCGGAGTCTGGGAGCTCATAACCCAACGATGCCGCATCCGCCCAAGTCCTAGCCTGCAATCGGGCGCGGCGACAGCACACAGTGATCTCCGCCACACTCGATGTGGCGGTTCCGACCGATCAGTTGACCGGCCCCTGCTGGTCGAGATGCGACGGATCGAAGTCGGCGTGCCGCTTGAACACGTACTTGTTCAGCAGCCAGGTGATCGCCCACAGCCCGACCCCGACGAGCATCAGCCAGCCGGCGATCTTGTAGTCGGCCGAGTCGCGCCCAGACAGCGGGCTGGCCAGGTAGACGCACAGCACGACGCCGAGCACCGGCAGCGCGGTCGGCGCGTGGAAGTGCTTGTGCTCCACCTTGTCCCGGCGCAGCACCAGGACCGCGACGTTCACGACCGCGAACACGCACAGCAGCAGGAACGCCGTCGTCCCGCCGAGCGCCGCCAGATCGGCGTACCCGATCAGGACGAACGCGAGCAGCGTGGTGAACAGGATCGCGATGTACGGCGTCCGCCGTTTCCGCAGCACGCGGCCGAGCGGACCGGGCAGGACCTGCTCGTGCGACATGCCGTACAGCAGGCGGCTCGCCATCAGCATGTTGATCAGCGCCGAGTTGGCGACCGCGAACATCGTGATCCAGGCGAACACCTCGAGCGGGAAGCCGGGCGCGCCGGCCTGGACGACCTTCAGCAGCGGGGTGGCGCCCTGGTTCAGGTCGTCCGGCGACACCAGCGTGACCGCGGAGATCGCGACCAGGACGTAGATGACGCCGGTGATGGACAGGCCGAGCAGCATCATCTTCGGGAAGATCTTGACCGGGTCCTTGGTCTCCTCGGCCATGTTGACCGAGTCCTCGAAGCCGACCATCGCGAAGAACGCCAGCGCGGTCGCCGCGGTCACCGCGCCGAACGGCGACTCACCGGCCGGGACGTTGAAGTCGGTCAGCCGGGAAGTGTCGCCGTCGCCGCCGAGCAGAGCCCAGGCGCCGATGCCGATCACGATCAGCAGCCCGCTCAGCTCGACGCAGGTGAGGACGACGTTCGCCTTCACGCTCTCGCCGACGCCGCGCAGGTTGACCAGCGCGATCAGCGTCATGAAGCCGAGGGCGGTGATCATCAGCAGCGACCCGCGCTCGGGGTCGATATCGGCGGCGGAGAAGAAGTTCGCCGCGAAGGCCTTCGACGCGCTCGAGGCCGAGGTGAGGCCGGAGCACATCACCGCGAAGGTGAGCAGGAAGGTGAGGAAGTGGATGCCGAACGCCTTGTGCGTGTATACCGCGGCGCCACCGGCCTTCGGATACTTCGTGACGAGCTCGAGATAGCTGGTCGCCGTCAGCATCGCGACCACGAACGCGCACAGGAACGGCAGCCAGACCGCGCCGCCGACCTCACCGGCCACCTTGCCGGTCAGCGCATAGACGCCGGTGCCGAGGATGTCGCCGACGACGAACAGCAGCAAGAGTCCCGGGCCCATCACCCGCTTCAGTTCAGGACGGTCGCCGGTCTCGGGCGCGGCGGCGGTGCGTTCACTCATCGTGCCTCCCTGGGATCAGTGCGTCACGTAGTGACATCGTCCCATCGGAGGGGCGGGCGCGCGCGTTGAGGCTTGACCGGGCGTCCCCTGTCCGGTCCGCGCGCGCCCGGCAGAGACAGGATTACCCCAATCAGGGGCCAATCGCACCTGACGGAACCCTGACGTATCCCGGACATGGCGCGAAGTCGCCACGAACCGAAAAGGAGTCCACCTGGTTCCAGGAGACGAGATAACCTGATCGAATGCTGGAATCGGTGGGGGTGGAGCCACCCGACGAAGAGGCATACCGGGTGCTGTTGTCGGCGCCCGGCTGCGACATCGCCGAGCTCGCCAAACACCTCGACCGCGACGAGCGCGAGGTCGCCACGACCGTCGAGCGGCTCGAGCGGCTCGGCCTGCTGACCACCACCGCGGACCACCCGGTGCGGCTGCTGCCGACTCGCCCGGATGTGGCGGTCGACGCGTTGGTCGCCGTACGGCGGGCCGAGCTCGACCGGGTTCGCGCCGAGGCCCGCGTGCTGCTCTCCGAGGTCCGGGCGCAGGAGCAGCACCGCCCGGAGAATCTGGTCGAGGTGATCGTCGGGCAGGAGGCGATCGCGGCCCGCTTCGCCCAGTTGCTCAACGGCACGCGTCACCAGTTGCTGGTGCTGGACCGGCCGCCGTACGCGTCCCGGCCCGGCGAGACCGACCCCCGGGTCCGCGGTCTGCTCAACGAGGGTGTGGTTGTCCAGGGCATCTACTCTCCCGACTCCCTGAACGTTCCGGGCGGCGTGGACGAGGCCTACAGCGCGGCGGATGCCGGCGAGGCCTCGCGGGTCCATCCGCAGGTCCCGATGAAGCTGGCCGTGTTCGACCGGAAGATCGCCCTACTGCCGTTGTCGGTCGATCAGCTGGTCGACAGTGCCCTCGTTGTTCATCCCTGTGCGCTGCTGGACGCGCTGATCGAGATGTTCTGGCTGCTCTGGGACCAGGCCGTGCCCGTCGTACCGTCGCCCATGACGGACCCGACGGACGCGCGGCTGATGACGTTGCTCGCGGCCGGCTTCAAGGATGACGCGATCGCGCGGCAGCTCGGTCTGAGCAGCCGCACGGTCGGACGGCGGGTGGCCGAGTTGATGGAGGCGCTGGGTGCGCGGACCCGGTTCCAGGCCGGCATCCACGCCCAGCGCCGCCAACTCCTCGACGACTGAATCAAGCCGGCTGACTCAGGCCGGCTGACTCAGCAGGTGCCGAGCATCTGCTGCAGAGCGGTCTTCTCCGCCGACTGCAGCGACAGGCCGTACGTGTACTTCACCCAGATCCACTCGCGGGCGTAGATGCAGTGCACCGACGTGTTCGTCGGCTTCCAGGAGGCCGGGTCGGAGTCGCCCTTGGACCGGTTGCTCGACGCGGACACGGCGATCAGCTGCGCGATGCTCAGGTCGTTGGCGAACTGCTGACGGCGAGCGGTGGTCCAGGCGTTCGCACCGGACTTCCAGGCCTCGGCGAGCGGCACGATGTGGTCGATGTCGATGGACGAGGAGGATTCCACCCAGGTGGCGTCGTACACGCTGTACCAGCTCCCTGCGGTCGGCTGGCAGCTGCCGTTGACGGTGACACCGGTGCCGTCGCGCTTCAGCACCTGTTCGCGCGTGTCACAGGTGCCGGACTGGGTGATCCAGTGCGGGAAGAGATCCCGGCTGTAGCCGCTCGTAGAGCCCTCCGTCTTCACGGTGAGGCTCGCCAATTCGGTGGCCGCTGTCGTGGCCGACGGCGGGGTCGGTGGGTAGGCCAGCGCCGGACCGGCGCTGAGGGTCCACGCCGCGGTCGCGGCGACTGTGGTGATGGCAGCAATGATCGAACGTCGCATCGGTCAGCCTCCGAGGGTAGGGCGGATCCCCCCTGACGTGCTGCCCTCAAGCCTTCCCCGGTCACGCGCGGTGAGAAACCACCCACCGGTGAAAGCCATGTGAACGGTCAGTCGTGCTCCACCACGGTCAGCGTCCAGCCGCCGGCGGCGCGATCGAGCTCGGCGTTCCACCGCTCGGCCACGAGCTTGTGCAGGGCCTTCGGCGTACCGGGATCCTTGCCGGACTCGAGCAGGTGCCGGGCGACCAGGCCGCGGGTGTGCTTTGCGTTGTGCGACACGACCGTTCGTACGCCGTCGCGTTCGCGCACCACATTCACCGAGACCCACTTGGCTGCCTGTTCGCGAGTGGGTCGCCAGGCAGCGACGTACGTCGAGGACCGGCAGTCGACGATGACACCGTCGGCCTCGGCCAGGACCGCGTTGAGCGGGTCGCGCCACACCGATGCGAGCGGACCGAGACCTGGCAGAGTCGTACTCATGGACAGCCGGTACGGCGGGACGCGATCGGCCATCCGCAACGCCCCCCACGCGGCGGACACGACGAGCAGGCGGTTCCCGGCACGCCGCTTGCTTCCTGCTGACAAGGTCGCATAGCCGAGCGCGTCGTACAGGACGCCGGAGTACAGCTCCGACACCGGTACGGCCGGCTCGGTCCGCCACCGCGTGTTCCGGTCCACCTCATGTTGCAGTGATGCGCCGACCCCGAGGACGTCGTACGCGTCGGAGGAAGCGGAGACCTTCCCCAGCGTCTCGAGGACCTGCTCGCGGACGGGATTGAGTTGTGCGAAGGACAACGCCGAGAAGTCGGCGGCGCGGCCGCGGGATCGTCCGGTCTTACCCTCCGACGGCGGCAGCAGGACCAGCGTCACGTGAGATCGTCCAGGGCGGCCAGGTCGGCGGCGGTCGGGTCCCACAGGCCGGCTGCGACGTTCTGCGCGATCTGCTCGGGCGTGGTGGCGCCGGCGATCACCGAGGCGACCGCCGGCTGCGCGGCCAGGCCGCCGATCGCGACGTCGATCAGGCTCAGGTCCCGCTCGGCAGCGAACGTCTCGAGGGCCTCGATCTTGTCGAAGTCGGCGTTGGCCAGCCGGTCCGGCTGGGTCGCCAGGCGGGTGCCGTCCGGAGGCGTCTCGCCGCGTTTGTACTTGCCGGTGAGCAGGCCCGAGGACAGCGGGAAGAACGGCAGGATGCCGAGACCGAGGTGCTCGCACGCGGGCGCCAGCTCGTCCTCGGCCTCGCGGTCGAGCAGCGAGTACCGGTTCTGCGCGCTGACGAAGTGCTCCAGCCCCGCGGTCCGCGCGGCCCAGTCCGCGTCGACGACCTGCCAGGCCGCGAACTGCGAGCTGCCGATGTAGCGGACCTTGCCCTCGGCAACGAGCTCGGTCAGCGCGGCGAGAGTCTCCTCGATCGGCGTGACAGGGTCCGGGACGTGCAGCTGGTAGAGGTCGATCCAGTCGGTGCCGAGCCGCTGCAGGCTCGACTCGACCGCCTTGCGGATGTACCGGCGGGAGCCACGGACACCCCAGTCCGGCCCGTTCGCACCGTGCATGTCGCCGCCGAACTTGGTCGCGATCACCACCTCGTCGCGGCGGTCGCCGAGCGCCTTGCCGAGCAGTTCCTCGCTGAACCCGTGCTCGCCGTGATAGACGTCCGCGGTGTCGAACAGCGTGATCCCCGCGTCGACCGCGGCGTTCACCACCGCGTCCGTCCGGGCCGCGTCCAGCCGCCGCCCGAAGTTGTTGCACCCCAGCCCGACCGTACTCACTGTCAGACCCGAGTCGCCCAGCTGCCGGTACTCCATCTCGCTCATGTGCTCACCCTAATCACCGCATAGAGTTGCCAGCATGCCGAGTCTCACCGTCGCGGGCGCCCGCACTCGGGCCGCCGCGCTCTCCGTCCAGTCGTACGACGTCGATCTCGACCTCACCCAGGGCGAGCGAACGTTCGGATCCACCACCACGATCAGGTTCAGGGCCTCGAGTCCGACGACCTGGCTGGACGTCAAACCGGACGAGCTGATCTCGGTCACGCTGAACGGTACGGCGGTCGACGTGGCCGGACTGAACGACGGACGGCTCGAGCTGACCGACCTGCAGCCGGAGAACGAGCTGGTCGTGGTCGCGTCGATGCTGTACTCGCACGACGGCGAGGGACTGCACCGCGCGGTCGACGCCGCAGACGGTCTCGTCTACACCTACGCGATGTCGTTCCTCGACGCCGCGCCGCGGATCTTCGCGTGCTTCGACCAGCCCGACCTCAAGGCGCCGTACCGGATGAAGGTCACCGCGCCGCCGGAGTGGCTGGTGCTCGGCAACGGCGCCGCCACCCAGGTCTCCCCCGGCCGTTGGGAGCTCGCCGAGACGCTGCCGCTGTCGACGTACTTCGTCACCGTGGTGGCCGGGCCGTACTACCAGCTCACCGACTCCCACGACGGCATCCCGCTCAGCGTGGTGTCGCGGCAGTCACTGAAGGAAGCGCTCGACCGCGAGGCCGAGGACATGTTCACCGTCACCAAGCAGTCCTTCGACGAGTACCACCGGATGTTCGGTTACCGGTACCCGTTCGGTGAGTACCACCAGGCGTTCGTGCCGGAGTTCAACGCCGGCGCGATGGAGAACCCGGGCTGCGTGACCTTCCGCGACTCGATGGTGTTCCGGTCCGCGGCGACCGACGCCGAGCGCGGCAACCGGGCCCGCACGATCGTCCACGAGATGGCGCACCAGTGGTTCGGCGACACGGTGACGATGAAGTGGTGGAACGACCTCTGGCTGAACGAGTCCTTCGCGGAGTACATGGCCCATCGGGTCTCGACGGCCGCTACGAACTACCAGGACAACTGGATCGACTTCGCCTTCATCCGCAAGTGGTGGGGCCTGCAGGCCGACCAGCGGTCCTCCACCCACCCGGTCGCCGCCGACGCGGTCAAGGACGCAGCGTCCTCCCTCGACGACTTCGACGGCATCTCCTACGCCAAGGGCGCGGCGGTCCTCAAGCAGCTCGCCGCCTACCTCGGTGACGACGTCTTCCTGGCCGGTGTCAACGCCCACATCCGCGCCAACGAGTTCGGCAACGCGACCTTCGCCGACCTGGTCACCAAGTGGACCGAAGCCGGCGCCGTCGACCTCGAGACCTGGGCACAGAACTGGCTGCGCACTCCGGGCCTCGACACCATCAGCGCCTCCCGGACCGCGACCGGCATCAAGCTGCACCGCACGGTGCCCGCGGCCTACCCGGCGTCCCGGCCGCACAAGCTGACCGTCGGCGGGTACGACGCGGACGGTCGCGGTAGGACGGTCGACGTACTGCTGGACGCGGACGAGGTGGAGGTCGCCCTCGATCCGTCGCTCGCGGTCGTGATCCCGGACGCCGGTGACGACACCTGGGCCAAGATCCGGCTCGACGCGGAGAGCCTGGCGAACCTGCCGTCGGTGCTGCCGAAGATCGAGGACGGCGTGACGCGGGCCGTCGTACTGAACAGCCTGCGGGACTCGGTCGCCGACGCCGAGCTCGATCCGAGGCTGGGGTTCGAGGTCGTGCTCGGGTTGCTGCCGACCGAGACCAGCGACATCGCAGTCGGCACGATGCTCAACTGGGCGAACACCCACCTGCTGGGTGTCTACCTGCCGTACGAGCCGTATCGCGGCCGGCTGGCCGACGCGATCGCCGCCCGGCTCGAGACCGCACCGACCGGTTCGAGCCTGCAACTCGCGGCGGCCCGTGGAGTGGCGCGCTTCAGCGACGACGTCGAACTGCTCAAGGGCTGGCTCGCGGATGACGGCGTACCCGAAGGGCTCGCGATGGATGCGGACCTGCGCTGGCTGGTGACCGGGCGGCTCGCGCGGCTCGGTGCGATCGGGGACGCGGAGATCGACGCCGAGCTGGAACGGGACACCTCGTCGGAGGGTGTCGTCCACGCGGTCCGCTGCCGGGCCTCGCTGCCGACGGTGGAGGCCAAGGAGCGGGCGTGGACGCAGATCATGACCGACGCCGACATCGCGAACTACGAGCTTTACGCCGCGTGTGAAGGCTTCTGGCATCCCACGCAGGTCGAGCTCACCGCGCCGTACGTCGACCGGTACTTCGCCGAGATCGCGGGCACCGAGAAGCTGCGGTCCGGCTGGGTGGTGGCGCAGAGCGCGAAGCTCGCGTTCCCCCGGTACGCCGTCGAGCAGCGGGTCGTCGACCGGGCCGCCGACCTGGTCGCGGACGAATCGGTCGCGGCCGGAATCCGGCGGTCGATCGGCGACAGTGTGGACGACCTGAAGCGTGCTCTTGCGGTGCGTTCGGCCTTCGGCAGCTGACAAGTGAGTCGCGGTCACACCGTGTTGTGACTACTGTGACTGGTGTGATCAGGAGGACCCTGATGACCAGGCAAGATGTGATTTCGTGACGTAACCTCCACAATGACCGGGCGGCACGGCGCGCCGGTCTTGGTCAGGCCGTACGTCCCGGGAGAGACTGTCAAGAACCGCACAGGAGAACAAAGGCAATGCGCGAGGCGAGGCTCGTCGGTCTGAGCCAGGATGGCAAGCAAGTCATCCTGGCGATGGCAGAGACGGGTGAGGAGTTCGCCATCCCGGTCGACGACCGGTTGCGTGCGGCCCTCCGCGGCGACCGTGCCCGACTCGGCCAGCTGGAGATTCAAATGGAGAGCGCGCTGCGCCCACGAGACATCCAGGCTCGTATCCGCGCCGGCGAAAGTCCCGAGGCGGTGGCAGCCGTCGCCCAGATGCCGATGGAACGCGTGATGGCGTTCGCCGGCCCGGTCCTTGCCGAGCGGGACCACATCGCGAGCCTGGCGCAGCGCGCGTCCGTCCGTCGCCGTGGTGGTGCCGACGCCCCGGCCCGCAACCTCGGCGCCTGGGTGACCGAGCGGCTGCGCACCCGCCAGGTCGACCCGGCGTCGGCCGAGTGGGACGCATGGCGGCGCGAGGACGGCCGCTGGGCGGTCCGGGTCTCCTACTTCGTCGAGGCCGACGACGAGGCGGAGAAGAAGGACGAGAAGATCGCCATGTTCGCGTACGACGCTCCCGGTCGGTACGCGGTCCCCGACGACGACGAGGCCCGCTGGCTGGTCGGTGAGCAGGCCCAGGTGCTGGCACCGCCGGTCCAGCCCACGCATCAGCCGGGCGAGCGCCGACTGACCGCGGTCGCCGACATCGACCTGTCCGTTGCTCCCGATCACGGTGCCGACAGCTACGAGGCCGGCTTCGAGGACACCGTCAGCCTCCCCCGCCGCAACCACCCGGCCTCCCGCGAGCAGACGCGGGAGCAGGAGCGTGGTCCGCGCCGGGTCCACTCGGTCCCGAACCCGGACGACGAGCCGACGCTGATCGACGTACCGGTCGATCAGCCACCGGCGCTGCGGCCGTCGGTGCGGGCCGTCGAGCGTTCTACGCAACCCCCGGCAGAGACCGCGTCGTTCGCACCTCCGGAGGAGCGCACCGCCGCGCCCGACAACCCCTTCACCGAGCGCCGAGCCACCCCTGACCGCGGCCCGGCCCCGGTCCGCCAGGCCCCCGAGTCTCGCGGCCCCGCCGACCGCCAGGCGCCTGAGTCCCGCACCTCGGACCCTCGTCGGCGCACCACCGAGCCGTCGACTCCGGCCGACCTCGAGGATGCGGCTCCGATCGACCGCGCGGCTTCTGCCGGACGTCCTGCCCCCGCCGACCGTCGGCCCACCTCGCCGGCCGAGCCGGCGCAGCCGCCCCTGGACCCAGCAGCAGAGCCGTCGGCTGCCGAGGCGCCGGACGCATCTGCCGATCCGGCCGCCCAGGAGGAAGCTCCCAGCGAGCCCAAGAAGAAGCCGGCCCGCCGAGGTTCCAAGCGCGCCAGCGTCCCGAGCTGGGACGAGATCATGTTCGGCAAGAAAGCCGACTGACGCTCCCGCCACCCGCTTGCTGACACATCACGGACAGTTGTCCCAGATGCCGGACGGTGTTTGGCAGGCGTGGGGAGGTCTGTCATGATCTTCGGCATGCAGATCCTGCTGTGTTGTTGCTGTTGTCGCTGACGCGCGCCGTCTCCGGCGCACGAGGCCCTGCCCCTTTCCGTGGCCCGCCCGCCGACACAGCACTCACAGGAACTTCGCATGAATCTCCCGGCTTTCGCCGATCTGCTCGCGTCTCGTGGTCTCCGACTGCTCTCCGGCTCGCACGCCGTCCCGGTCGAGCTGCTCGTTCAGTTGCCCGACGCAACAATCGCCCGGTTCACCGCCCGCGGCACCACGCTCCGCCTGCGCCGCTACTCCCCCGACGCGCTGACCGCGATCACCATCGCGGCCGAGTGCGGCTGCGGTGACCACCACCCCCAGACCGGCCCCACCCGCGTCGCCTTGAGCCGGTACGCCGTACCCCTCGACGTACGCACCATCGACGGCGAGCTCCTCTTCGGCTGGCAGCACCACGAAGCCGGCCTGCTACGCCTCCCCGACGCCGCCACCCACTTCTTCACCCTCCTCGACCAACTCCACTCCCCCACCCGCCAACTAGTCGGCGTCGCCTAAGCGGAAAACGAGATGCCGGGAGCCTGAACTGCCCGATCCCCGGCGACCGAGAGACCCCGACCATTCCGCGGCACCCGACCCTGCGGGCATGCCCGGGGGGATAGCCAGCCGTTCCGTGGGTCCCCCGGACACCAATCCATCCCAGCCGACATCCCTGCGCCAGCCCCAGTCGCTGGTAGCCGCCACCCGGCCGCCCGGCTGCCTCGGTCGGTCACTTTGTGCATCAGATCCTTACGGCGCCGGCCCTCCGGGTACGGATCTGGTGCACAAAGTCGATTTCTGCTGTGGCCGACAGCGGTTCGGCCAGAGTCCGGGCTCGATTCCGCGGTGCTGGCACATTCGCCAAGCAGACGGGGTCCTGGCCGGTCACGCTCCGATTCGGGCCGGCGGTGAGCTGACGGTGGGGTTGGTGAGTGTCTCAGGTCCGCACCCGCACCGACCCCCGCAACCGCGGCCCACTCCGGCGCGTTTCGTCTGCGGCGCCGTGTGGAGGGCGGGGAGCGCGGACACCATGCCGGGGCCTGGAAGACGTCATGACCTGTCCCAGGTCCCGACACCTTGTCCTAGGTCTCTGCTTCTGGCCGAAGTCCGGCTTCCGTACGGCGCCGGTCGGAGAGGGTTGTCGTTTCGCCCCACATTGTGCGCCGGTCGAGCCTTGCAGCGGTGGGTCGGTGGTTGATCGGTGCACGTGGTTGGGCGGAGTCGGCGACCACGGGACGACGGGATCCCCTCGAACGTTCTGGGCGGCCGGGACCAGGCGGGGTTCAGGGGCGGCGGTGGGCTGGTTCGTGGGTGTCGAAGTGGTTGCGGGCTTGTTCGACCTTGGTCAGGTTGGGGGACCATTCGGCGAGTGAATGGAACAGCGGGGCCAGGCTGCGGCCGAGGTCGCTGAGTTCGTACTCGACGCGCGGCGGGACCTCCGCGTGGTACGTGCGGTGGATCAGTCCGTCTCGCTCCAGTTGCCGGAGCCGCTGCGTCAGGACCTTCGGCGTGATGACGCCGATCCGGCGCTGCAACTCCACGAACCGCTGCCGGCCGTACTCGTTCAGCGTCCACAGGATCGGCGTCGTCCACCGGCTGAACACCAGATCCACCACCGGCGCGATCGGACAGGCCTGCACCGGATCCACCGCTGTGCTCTCGCTCACAACCCCGCCTCCCAGCCAATACTTTCCTCTAGGTACCTACTATCCCACGGCAAGTAGCGTCCGCGTCAGATCAACCGAACGAGGAGAGAACATGATCGTGGTCACCGGAGCAACCGGAAACGTCGGCCGCCCGCTCATCCAGTCCCTGGCCGCCGCAGGCGAGCAGGTCACCGCAGTGTCCCGCCGGATCTCCGACGTACCGAACGACGTACCGAACGGCGTACGGCGCCTGCAGGCCGACCTGTCTCAGCCGGAGACTCTCGTGCCGGCACTCGAAGGAGCGGAGGCGGTCTTCTTGCTGACGGCCGCCGAGTTCCTGGCCAACGGCAACATGAAGGACGTCATGGAGGTCGTCGAAGCCGCCGGCGTCGAGCGCGTCGTCCTGCTGTCTTCGCAGGGCGTCGGCACCAAGCGGCACCCGTCGGACCTCGAGGACGCGGTGACGCAGTCCGGCCTCGGCTGGACGATGCTGCGCCCTGGTAACTTCGCCAGCAACGCCTTCCAGTGGGCCGAGTCGATCCGCACCCAGCGGCTGATGGCGGCCCCGTTCGCCGACGTCGCCCTGCCGGCCGTCGACCCTGACGACATCGCCGAGGTCGCCGCCGCTGCGCTCCGCGACCAGAGTCACGCCGGCAACATCTACGCGCTGACCGGACCTGTGGCGATCTCGCCGCGACAGCAGGCCGACGCGATCGGCCAGGCCGTTGGTGAGCCGGTGCAGTTCGTCGAGCTCAGTCGCGAGGAGGCACACACTCGCATGCTCGCCTACATGCCCGAGCCGGTCGTCGAGGCGACCCTCGGCGCACTCGGTACGCCGACCGCGGCCGAGCAAGAGGTGAGCCCCGACGTGGAGAATGTGCTCGGCCGACCCGCGCGGACCTTCACGGACTGGGTCACCCGCAACCTCCCCGCGTTCAAGTAGTCCGGACCAACGGCAGGAAGACGTCGTCGACGAGTGACGTGAGGGTCGAGGCGGCGACAGGCTCGCGGGCGAACACCATCTCGTGGCGCAGCAGGTTGGTGGGTGCGGTGAGGACCCGGGCGGGAACATCCCCGGTCGGGATCTCACCGCGGGCCGCCGCCCGCTGGACGATCGTCGCCATCACGTCCGACATCCGGCTGTAGACCTCCGGATCCAGATCCGGAGCCTCGGCCAGCAGACCGTGGACGATGTCGGGCCCGACCGACGCGAACCGGTCGGCCATCCGCTGCAGTACGGCGAGGACGTCATCGCGCAGGCTCCCCGTGTCCGGAATGTCCTCGACGATCGAGCCCGTCCGATGCCGCATCGCCGCGACCACCAGCTCGGCCCGGTTTCGCCACCGCCGATACAGCACCTGCTTGCCGGTGTGGGCCCGCGCGGCGACCGCCTCCATCGTCAGCCGTGCGTACCCGGACTCCATCAACTCGTCCCAGGCGGCGTCGAGCAGCACAGCCTCCAGCTCGGCACCCCGCCGGCGCTGCGTCTGCTCCATCGATCGACTCCTCCACGAAGAGACCTTGCGTCTCTTAACGATCCGAGCTTACGCTGAAACGCGTAAGAGACGCAACGTCTCTAAGGAGTCGCTCGGATGACCACAATCACGCCCGACCGCCTGGATCGGGCGGTTCTCAAGCTTGCCGCCGTGCTGGTCCTCGGCGCGCTGGCGCCGCTGCTCGACAGCACGATCGTCACCGTCGCGATCCACACCCTCGGCGCCGACCTGGGCGCGCCGGTGTCCACGGTCCAATGGGTGAGTACGGCGTACCTGCTCGCCCTGGCGATCGCGATCCCGATCACCGGCTGGTCCGCGAACCGGTTCGGCGCCAAGCGAATGTGGATCGTCGCGCTGGCTCTCTTCCTGGCCGGATCGATGCTGTGTGGAGTCGCTTGGAACATCGGCTCGCTGATCGCGTTCCGGGTGATCCAGGGCCTCGGGGGCGGACTCATGCTGCCGATCCTCCAGACCCTGCTGTTGCGCGCGGCCGGTCGCGATCGCATCGGCCGGCTGATGGCCGTCGTCACGCTGCCCGCGCTGATCGGCCCGATTCTCGGCCCGGTGATCGGCGGCCTGCTGGTGGGCCACCTCAGCTGGCGGTGGATCTTCTACGTCAACGCTCCGATCTGCATCCTCGCGATCGTCCTCGCCATCCGCACGCTCAAGCCCGACCCGGAGCCGACGCGCGCAGCCCTGGACGTTCCCGGCCTGCTGCTGATCTCGCCCGCTCTGGCCGGCATCATCTACGGCCTCACCCAGGTCGGCGCGTACGGCGGCTTCGGCCACGTCGCCGTTCTGCTCCCGATCGGCGTCGGCCTGGTCCTCCTGCTCGCCTTCGTTCTCAGAAGGACCGCCGAACCATTGATCGACCTCACGCTCTTCCACACGAGATCGTTCGCCGCATCGACCGTCCTGCTCTTCCTCACCGGCTTCGGCCTGTACGGCGCGATGTTGCTGCTCCCGCTCTTCTACCAGCAGGCTCGAGGCGAGACCGTGACCGCCGCCGGACTTCTCCTCGTCCCACAAGGCATCGGCAGCCTGCTCGCCCGGGTCGCCGGCGGCATCACCGATCGGCTCGGCGCCCGCCCAGTGGTCCTCGTAGGCATCGCTCTGACCACAATCGGCACGATCCCGTTCGCCTTCGCGGGTACGACGTACGTCCTGCAGGCGATCGCTCTCGTCGTGCGTGGGGCGGGACTGAGTGCGGTCAACCTGGCGGTGATGGTCGGCGCCTTCCGGGAGCTCGAGCCGCGGCAGATCCCGGACGCCAGCAGCACGACCCGGATCATGCAGCAGCTCGGTGGCGCGTTCGGCGCAGCCACCCTGGCCGTGGTCCTGCAGAACCAGCTGACCGACCACACCGCGCGGACCGCCTACGCGTACAGCTTCACCTGGGCGATCGCGTTCACCGTGATCGCGGCCGTTCCGGCCGTTCTGCTGCCCCAGAGGCCGGGCTCTTGAATAAATAACACGCTTGGTTTAACTTATCCGCGCACCTGCTGTCGCATGTACTCCGGCCCGCCACCTGGAGGTTTTCAGCATGTCCAGACGCCTGCTCGCGCGGGTCCTTCCCGCTCTCCTTCTCTCGAGCGTGATCGCCGTACCAACGGCCCACGCCGCCACGATGTACCCGAGCGGGGTCGGCACCGACCTCGGACCGACGCCGACGACGCTCGGGGTGAAACCTGCGGCCGGCGACGATCCCGCCGGGCTCCGGACCGGCGCCGAACAGGGCCGGACCTACTGGCAGACCAACCAGGCCGCGAACACCGGCTACCTCGAGTTCGACGTCGACCGTGACTACGTCGACGAGATCGGCACCGACGACGTCCTGGTGACGGTGACCTATCTCGACACCGGCACCGGCACGCTCGAGCTGCAGTACGACGCCAAGACGAATCCGCAGGCGGACACGACGGACGTCCAGCTGACCAACACGGGCCAGTGGAAGACAGGCGTCTTCGAGCTCACCGACATCGGATTCACCAACCGGCTGGGCGACGCCGACCTGAGGCTCTTCGGGAGCGCCGACATCACCGTCGCCGGCCTCCGGATCAGTACGGCGGGCGCCTCGGTGCAGCTCGGTGCGTCGCCGATCCAGAGCGGCATCAGTCCGCGCGCCGGGGACGACGCGGCGCATCTCGTCACCGGAGTGCAGGACGGCCGTCCGTACTGGCAGACCGATCACACCGCTCCGGCACCGGGCACGAACTTCTTCTACATGAACGTCGCCGACACCTACCTGTACGACAACCGCAGCCTGGTGCTGATCAGCATCGACTACTTCGACGAGGGCAACGGCCAGTTCGGCCTGCACTACGACTCCCCGGGCGAGACGATCCCGGAGAAGTTCAAGAACTCCGAAGTCGTTCGCTACGGCGACACCAAGACCTGGAAGACGTACACCTTCGCCCTGCCCGACGCGGTGATGACGAACCGCTCCAACGGCGGTGACTTCCGCATCCACAACGGCGACGGCTCGGTCGACCTCAAGGTCGCGGCCGTCCGCGTCGCCAAGGTCGCGACAACGCTCAACGTCACCGAGGGCCTCCTCGACCTGATCGACCAGGCCGCGCGGACCGAGAAGGCCGCCCGCGAAGGCACCCGCGACGGCCAGTACCCGGCCGGCTCCCGCGCCGCCTTCCGCGCCGCGATCGACGACGCCCGTGCAGTCGCGGCCACGCCAGGCGTGACCGACGTACAGGTCAAGGCGGCACTGCAGACCCTGCAAGCCAAGCTGGACGCGTTCACTGCGTCGGCGGTCGACACCAACTTCGCCGGATCCGGTACGGCGACCGCCAGCAGCGGCACCGGGGTCACCAACGTGAACGACGGCAACCACAACACCGCCTGGACCAGCGGCCCGGGCGACTCGTGGCTGCAACTCGACCTCGGCAAGCCGCGACCGGTCAACGACGTCCGCGTCGAATGGGCCGAGGCCTACTCCCCCGACTACACCGTCCAGGTCTCGAACGACGGCACCAAGTTCACCGGTGTCGGCCGGATCGGCTCACCGGGCGGCAACCAGGTCAGCAGGACCCGGTTCGCGACCACCTCCGCGCGGTACGTCCGGGTCGCGATGACCGGTGCCGACTCCTTCATCGTCAAGGAACTCGAGCTCCGGCAGTCCCCGGTCGTGACACCGACGCCGCGCCTGGTCGACACGATCAACCCGACCGAGGACGGCGTCGTCGCCGACTTCGACGCCACCCAGTACGGCGCTGATCGCACCGGCCGGCGTGATTCCACCAAGGCGATCCAGCAGGCGATCTACGCCTGCCAGGACGCGGGCGGCGGCACGATCTGGCTCCCGGCCGGTAAGTACAAGGTGACCGACACGATCGAGGTGCACGCGTTCTGCACCCTCCGCGGTGATCACGGCCAGGCGCCCGGCTACGGCACCGTGGTCATCGCCGACCTGCCGTCAGGTGACGACGGACCGAGCCTGTTCCGGATCGGCGGCAGCGCCGGCGTCCTCGGCGTCACGACGTACTACCCGAACCAGAACGCGACCGACCCGGTCCCGTACAACTACACGTTCGAGATCCCCGGCGGCGCCTGGATCGGCAACGAGAACTACATGATGGCGACCGTCTCCGACGTCACCATGCTCAACTCGTACCGCGGTATCGGCGTCAGCACGATGCCGAACGACCAAGGCAACGCCCCCAGCTCCGGCCAGGTGCACGAGTCGACCACCATCCGCAACATCAGCGGTACGGCGCTGTTCGAGGGTGCCCGTGCCTACAACGGCGCCGATGTCGGCACCTGGGAGAACGTTGCCTTCAGCAACTCCTACTGGGCGTCCGCCCCGGCCGCCTACCACCCGCCGGCCCGTACGGCGCTGGACGCGTGGACCCGCGCGCACGGCACCGGCCTGGTCCTCGGCGACCTCGAGTGGGATCAGTTCCATCGGATCTCACTGGCCGACTACGCGGTCGGGATCCATGTCGTCGCCGGCCAGCGGGCCCAGTTCACCGGAAGCTTCCTGGAGCCCGACATCCGGCGGACCGGGACCGGCCTGCTCGTCGACGTGATGGACGACCGGTGGGGCATGACGCTCGCGGCCGGCCGGATCGAGGGCAGTGACCACGCGATCCAGAACAACTCGCGCGGCTACGTCAAGGTCACCGGCACCTCGCTGACCGGCGCCGTCGACGGCATCGTGCACCGGATGTCCGGCACGGCACCGACGTACCAGACGAAGCCGCTGCCCAAGCCGAAGCAGTCGCTGTATGTCGTCGACGCGGCGCACGGGGTCGGGTATCTGCCGGCCGCCGACGCCACGAGCGCCGTACAGAAGGTCCTGGACAAGGCGGGCCGCGGCGGTGGCGGCATCGTCTACCTGCCCGCCGGGTGGTACCGGATCGGCACGCATCTCGCCGTCCCCGCGAAGGTCGAGCTGCGCGGCGCGTCCGCGGTGCCGAACCGGGACCAAGGTGTGCGAGCGGCGGCACGGTCCTGCAGGCGTTCGAGGGCCGCGGTGCGGCCGACACCGCAACCGCACTGGTCACTCTGGGCGGGACGAACGCGGGCCTTCGCGGACTTCGGGTCTTCTACCCGGACAACAACCCCGGCTCGACCGACGGTGTGGTCTCCTACCCGTACGCCGTTCGCGGGCACGCCGGCGGGAACTACGTCATCAACGCCGGCTTCCCGAACGCGTGGAACGGGATCGACCTCAGCGGTGACGACGTCGTGGTCCGCAAGGTCGCCGGCGCGTTCTTCGACCACGCGATCGCGATCGGCGCGGGCCGCGACGGCCGGATCGAGGGCGTGCTGTCGAACGGGAACGCGGTCACCCGGGTCGGCTACCAGCAGCCGCACTGGATGAACGAGGGCAGCATCTTCGAGCTCGTCATCGACAAGTACATGCGCAAGACCGCCAAGATCGTCACCGTCGACGGCGCCCGCGGACTCACCTTGCTCAACGTCTTCGCGTACGGCTTCCACGACGGACTCGTGGTGAACTCCGGTCAGGTGGACGCGTTCAACCTGGGCACGGACAACCTCGGCACCGACGGACACACGGTCTCGGTGGCCGGCGGCGACGTGGAGGCGACCAACCTCGCCCGCTACAACGGCGCCACCCTCGGTGGCCCGGCTACGCTCCGCAACGTGATGGTGATCAATGTCGTCCAGCGCGCCATCACGGTCCAGACCAGTGGAGCAGGCACCGCGAAGATCAGCGGCAACGAATCCGAACCCGGCACCTACGAAGTCGGCGCGCAGGTCACCGTGACGGCGACGGCAACATCGGATAGCGTTTTCCGGAACTGGACCGTCAACGGGACGGTGGTCTCGACCGAGCCGTCGTACACCTTTACCGTCAGCACGGACCAGGTTCTGACCGCGAACTTCCAGGCGAAGTAGGAGCGAGATGGCTGACACACACCAGCAGCAGGTCGCGATCGTGGGCTGCGGCATCATCGGCCGCATCCACGCGGACACCATCGCGGCACGGCCGGATGCGACCGTGACCGCCCTCGTCGACATCGACGCGGGCGCGCGGGAAGCGCTGGCGGCCCGGCTGAAGGAGGCGGGCCGGCCCGAACCGAAGCTGTACGACGATCTGGCCGGTGCGCTGAGTGGATCGGACGTCACGCTGGTCGCGATCTGCACCCCCAGCGGGACCCACGCCACACTGGCCGAGCAGGCGCTGAACGAGAAGAAGCACGTCGTCGTCGAGAAGCCACTCGATGTCGACCTGACCCGGGCCCGCCGCCTCGGCGCGGCGGCCACCCGGGCGGCGAACCACGGCGTGGTGTGCTCGGTGATCAGCCAGCACCGGTTCGACGCGGGCAGCGCGGTCGTCAAGCAGGCGATCGACAGCGGCCGGTTCGGTCAGCTCACGTCCGCCGTCGCGACGGTTGCCTGGTGGCGCAGCGACGAGTACTACGCCTCCGCGGGCTGGCGCGGCACCTGGGAACAGGACGGCGGCGGCGCATTGATGAACCAGGGTGTGCACACCGTCGACCTGCTGCTGTGGTTCATGGGCCGGCCGGTGAACATCCAGGCCCAGGCCCTGCGGTCCGCGCACCACGCGATCGAGGTCGAGGACACCGTGGTCGCGACGATCACCTTCGAGTCCGGTGCCGTCGGCACCCTGCACGCGACGACCGCGGCCTTCCCTGGTGGCCGGACGCGGGTGTCGGTGCACGGCACCGAGGGCGGCGCCGAGGTGGAGGACGATCTCCTCAGCCGCCTGAACGTCGACGGCAGGAAGGAGGACGCCCCGGTCGACGCCGGCTCGCCCGGCGGCCACAAGGCGCAGTACGACGACGTCCTCGCCGCGATCGCCGACGGTCAGCAGCCCGCGATCACGGTGGAGGACGGGATCGCCGCCCTGGCCACGGTCCGGGCGGTCTACATCGCGTCGACCCTGCAGCGTCCGGTCAAGTTCATCGACGTACTGGAAGGCCGGTACGACGACGTGGACGTATCCCGCGGGATCCGGCTGCCTCCGAACTGAGGACCGGGACGCGCCCGGCGCCGGCTAGGCGCCGGGCGCGCGGTCGTTGAGGATGCGCTGGTAGAGGTTGCAGTCCTGCCAGTACCCGTCGATGTGCAGATACGTCGGCGCTGTGCCGATCTGCCGGAAGCCTGTGCGCTGGAGGACACGCTGCGAGGCGGTGTTGCCGGTCAGCGTGCTCGCCTCGATGCGGTGCAGTTTGAGCTCGGTGTCAGCGATCTCCGCGACGGCGTCGACGGCGCGGGTCGCCAGACCCCGGCCGAGCACGTCGACGGCGAGCCAATAGCCGAGGCTCGCGCTGCGGAACGGTCCGGGCACCAGGTCGCTCAGGGTGATCTGGCCGACGAGCCGGTCGCCGGCGTCGAGCACCCACGGCACGACGTGCCCGTTCTTGTACCGCTCGAGCTGGCTGGTCAACCGCTCCGCCTGTCCGGCCGGAGTGAACCACTTCTCCGCCCGTTCGGGCTCCCAGGGCCGGAGGTGTTGTCTGCTGCGGATCTGTTCGTCGGCCAGCGCGGCGGCGTCGTCGAGGGTGGCGATGCGGAGCTGAACGTCGGTCGTCAGGGGGCGAGGTTCGATCACTTGGGCAGCCTACGTGCCTGTGAGGATCCGCTGACCCGGGGCGTGAACGCGTCGTGGAAGATCGTCGACGCGGCGCCGACCGCGGCCGCGTCGGTCTGCAGCATCGACTCCTCGACCACGACCGGCCGGGTCTCCCGGGCGACTGGATGCGCGTTCACCGCGCGGCCGATCTCGGTCAGGAAGATCTCCGAGATCTCCTTCCCGAACGCCGGTCCGCCCAGTACGACGAGGTCGATGTCGAGCAGGTCGACCAAGCCGACCGCGCCCTGCCCGATGACGCGTGCGACCTGGGTGACCGCCTTGACGGCTGCCGCGTCCCCGTCCGAGGCCGCCTTGCAGACGGCCTTGTACCGCTTCGCCTCGTCGGTCGCGCTCGGGTCGGTCTCGACGTACCCGAAGTCGGCGGCGATCACGGGCAGCGAGGCGGTCGGGTTGCACTCGGGCACCATCCGCGGACCGTCCTCGGGAGTCCACTCCCCCATCCGCAGCGCCGCGATCTGGCCGAACTCGCCGGCGTTCGCCGTACCGCCGCGGTAGACGGAGCCGTTCAGGATCAGGCCGCTGCCGACGCCCGTGCCGAGGTAGAGGTAGGCGAAGTCGCGGGAGCGGGCCGAGCGGCCGATCCAGCGCTCGCCGATCGCGGCCGCCGTACCGTCCTTCTCGACCAGGACCGGATGGTTGAGCTTCTGCTGCAGCAACTGGCGGATCTTCAGACCACGCCAGGCCGGCTGCAGCGGAAGCGCGAGCAGCGAGCCGTCCGCGTCGATCGGCCCCGGTACGGCGACGCCGACGCCGAGCATCGAGGCGAGGTCGATCTGGCTGATACTGAGCGCCGCGGTCACGGTCGCGGCGGCCAGGTCGACCAGTTTGGTCGCCTCCAGATCGTCGGCCAGGTCCACGGTCTCCCGGCGCACGATCGTGCCGTCGAGGTCGACCACCGCGACCGTCAGCAGTTCGGGGTCGATGTGGATGCCGACCGCGTGGGCCGCGTTCGAGCGCAGCCGCACCGGGGTGCGTGGCTTGCCGAGGCGTTCGGCGCGCTCCTGCGCTTCCTCGACGAGCAGCCCCTGCTGCAGGAGGATGCGCAGGATCCGCGACACCGACTGCTGGGTGAGACCGGTCCGGCGGGAGATCTCGGTCCGGCTGATGATCCCGGCCAGCCGGATCGTCTCGATGATCACCGCCTCGTTGAACGACCCCAGGTCGTACTGGTTCGCGCCCGCGCGCCGCAGCTCCGATTCCTCGACCGAGTCGTCCATCGCCACCTCCCCGCCTCTTCCCGATTAGCCGCGATCGTACTGCCGAAGGTGCTTGATCACGGTGCTTCGAGCGCTCCGTCGATGCGTCGTACGCCGGCCGCCCACTCATCGTGTCCGGACAGTTGCGCGGGATAACGGGCCGCCGCCTCCAGGTCGAGGTCGATCCCCCAGCCGGGAGCCTCGTTCGGCCGCAGCCAGCCGTCCTCGATCCGCAGCGCGCCGGGGAACACCTCGTAGGTCTCCTCGTTGTAGAGGTGACCCTCTTGGATGCCGAAGGCAACGGAACTGACGTCGAGGGCGACGTTCGCGGCCGCGCCGATCGGCGAGGTGTCACCAGGTCCGTGCCACGCGGTCCGGACGCCGGAGATCTCGGCGAGATCGGCCAGCTTCCGGGCCGGCGTGAGACCGCCGATATCGGACACGTGCGACCGGATGAAGTCGACGCCGCCGTCACGGATCAGGCGGACCGCGTCACCGAAGGATGTCGTCAGCTCACCGACGGCCAGCGGCACCGGCGACGCCGCCCGCACCTCCGGCAGCCGGTCCCACAGCTCGGGCGCCAGCACGTCTTCCAGGAAGAACAGCCGGTGCGGCTCGAGCGACCGGGCCAGCAGCACAGCCTCCTTCGGCGTGAGCCGGGAGTGCACGTCGTGCAGCAGCTCGATGTTGTCCGGCAGCGCGTGCCGCGCCTCCGCGAACAGCTCCGGCGTCGTTCGCAGGTAGTCCCGCGCGGACCAGCCGTTGTGGTACGGCGCATCCGGGTAGAGGGTCGGCACCCGCGGAGCGCCGTACCCGCCGCCGCCAGGCGTCGAGACCTGCAGACGGATGTGCCGCCAGCCCTGCGCGATCAGCTTCTGCGCGTGATCGACGGTCTCCTCGATCGTCTTGCCACTGGCGTGGATGTAGGTGTCGGCCGCCGCGCGGACCTTGCCGCCGAGCAGCTCGTAGACCGGCATGCCGGCCCGCTTGCCGGCGATGTCCCACAGAGCCTGGTCGATGCCGGAGATCGCGTTGTTCGTGACCGGTCCGCCACGCCAGTAGCCGGAGTACCCGGCCAGGCGGGTCAGGTCGCCGATGTCACCCGGGTAGCGGCCGACCAGCAGCCGGGCCAGATGCTCGTCGACGAAGGTCTGGACCGCCTTCCACCGCTGGGTGAACGTCGCGCACCCGAGCCCGTACAGGCCGGGCTCGGTGGTGTCGATCTTCACCACCACCAGCGGGATGCCTTGCGGCGCGGTCACGATCGCCTTGACCTCGCGGATCCGGACGTCGTCCCGGACGGGCCACGGCTGGTCGAAGTTCGAGGGCATTCAGAGCTCCAGGGGAAGGGTCGGTAGGTCGAGTTCGTGCCGGGCCTGGAAGCCGAGCACGGTCCGGACGGCGGTCAGGTCGATCGGCACCTCGCGGCCGATGAACCGGCGCGACCGCCGCACGTCCGGCGCGAACGCGTCGAGGAGGTCTTCGGTCGCGTACGGCGCGAGGGTAGTGCCCGCGGCGACGAAGAACGTATGCGCCCCGGACGCCGGTGCGGTCAGCCCGAGCTCGATCGAGTACGCCGCGTCCCGCGTGTCCAGGTAGCTCCAGGCCTCCCGCAGTCCGGCGGCCGGGTTCTCCCGGGCGTTGCCGGCCAGACGCTGTAGCACCTCCGCCGAGTTCACGTGCGGGAAGCGGAACGCGACCACATCGATCCCCCAGCGACGCCAAGCCATTCTGGCGGTGTTCTCGTCGTTCTGCTTGGACAGCGAGTACGGGTCGCCGACGTCGGCCGGCGCCTTCTCGTCCCAGGGGAAGTACGCCGGCTTGATCTCGTGCGGGTTGAACGGGATCCCGGTCGCGTTGATGCTGCTTGCGATCACGGCCCGTTCGATCCCGAGCGCTCCGGCCTGGGCGAGCACGTTGAACGTCGACACCACGTTGATCGCGTAGACGTCGTACGGCGTACCGGCCGACGGGTGCGCGAGTGCCGCCAGGTGGACGACGTACTCGGCGCCCTCGAGCGCCCGGGCGACGTCCGGCTCGGACCGGGTGTCCCCGATCAGCACGCGGTCGGCCTTGAGATCCGGGTGCTCGACGTTGGTCAACGCCGTCACCCGGGCCCCGAGCGCGTTCAGGTGCTCAACCGTCGCCAGGCCGATCCGCCCGGCCGCCCCCGTCACCAGCACTCGCCGGCCGTTGAGTGGACTCACTCTTTGATACCCCCTGCCATCCCCACGCCTCGCAGGAATTGCTTCTGGAACAACAAGAACAACACGACAGGTATCAGAACCGCGAGGAACAGGGCACTCATCTGCAGCGAGATCTCCGTGGTTTTCTGCACCCGTGGCAGGGCGACCGAGATCGGTTGCAGCCGCGGGTCGGGCAGGACGAGCAGCGGCCAGAGGTAGTCCTTCCAGGACCCGATGACCGTGAGTAGTGCGACGACGCCGACGATCGGCTTGGACAGCGGCAGGATCAGCGCCGTGAACAGCCGCAGGTTGCTCGCCCCGTCGATCCGGGCGGCCTCGATCAGCTCGCGCGGGATCGAGTCGAAGTACCGCTTCATCACCAGGACGTTGAACGCGCCGGCCGCCGACGGCAGCCAGACCGCCCAGAACGTGTTCTGCAGGCTGATCCCCAGCAGCGGCATCTTCAGCACGGTCATGTACAGCGGGACCAGCGAGATGACGCCGGGCAGGAACAGCGTCGCGAGGACGGCGCCGGTGACGATCGGGCCCCATTTCGGCCGCAGGATGCTGAGCACGAACGCGCCCGTCGTACACACGAACAGCGTCGAGATCATCGAGCCGATCGCGATGAACGCGGTGTTGCCGAGGTAGGCGCCGATCTGGACCCGGTTCCAGGCGTCGGGGATGTTCTTCAGCTGGATCCCCGACGGCCACAGCTGCATCGGGCCGCTCAGGATGTCCTGGCTGGTGGAGACGCCGGACTTGAGCAGCCAGAGCAGCGGGCCGACGCCGGCGATCAGGACACCGATGAAGATCAGCACCTGGATCGCCGGCAGGCCGACGCGGACCACGCCGCGCTGCCGGTCCTTGGTCGAGATGATTCCGCGCTCGTGACTCATGTGGTGCTCCAACGGCGAGTGACGAAGTGGTAGACGACCGACAGTGCGCACAGCACCCCGGCGAGCAGCACGCTGAGCGCGGTCGCGGCGCCGAAGTCTCCGTTGACGAACGCGTACCGGTAGATCAGCAGCAGGACCGTCATGGTGGCGTTGTTCGGGCCGCCGCCGGTGAACAGGAACGGCTCGGTGAACACCTGGAACGTCCCGATCAGCTGCAGCAGCATCATGATCAGGATGATTCCGCGGATCTGCGGCAGCGTGACGTGCCAGACCCGGCCCCAGATCCCCGCACCGTCCAGTTCGGCCGCCTCGTACAACTCCGTGCGTACGCCGGTCAGGGCCGCCAGGTAGATGATCGACGTGGCGCCCGCGCCGGCCCAGGTCGCCTCCAGCACGATGGCCGGCATCGCCAGGGTCTGCGAGTTCAGCCAGGCGAACGGCCCGATCCCGAACCAGCCGAGGATCGAGTTGAAGACGCCCGCGCCACTCGGGTCGTAGAAGAACGTCCACAACAGGATCGCGGCCACCGGTGGGACCACGGCCGGCAGGTAGGAGAACACGTTGTAGAGCCAACCGGTCTTGCGCAGCTCACTGATGAACACGGCCAGGAACAGCGGCACCGGGAAGCCGAACAGGAGTGCCAGGAAGGCGAAGTACAGCGTGTTGAGCGCCGCCTGCGGGAGCTGCGGATCGGTCAGCACGTAACTGAAGTTGGACAGCCCGACCCACTCGGCGGGCAGGACCAGGTTGTTCTTCTGGAAGCTGAGCACCAGGCCGCGGACGATCGGGCCCCAGGAGAAGTACAGGAAGATCAGCACCAGGGGCAGGGCGAAGAAGATGCTGCTGAGCCCGCCGGAGCGGTACCAGGTCGCGACGGACCTGGCACCGCTCCGGCTCCGCTTCGGCGTACGTAGCTGGAACATCGGCTACCGGGCCAGGCGTGCGTCGATCTTCGAGGCGGTATCGCTCAGTAGGTTGTCGATGTCCGCGTCCTTCTTCGTGAGCACCTGCTGGACCACCGGGTCGAGCAGCGAGTAGACCTCCTGGCCCTTGTTCGACGGCTCCGGCAGCAGCTTCAGCGCCGTGGTCGAGTCGATGTAGCCCTGGAACTGCTTGACCGGGACGTTCACGTACGGCTCACGCCACTTGTTGAACTGGTCGTACGTCTGCTGGCTCAGCGGGCTGATGCCGGGACGGCCGACGAAACCCTTGTCGGCGATCGTGGTCTTGGCGTCCTGGACCGCGACCGACTCGGTCGTGTACTTGTCGAACTGGTCGAACTTGATCCACTTCAGCGCGGCGACGACCTCGTTCTTGGTCGCCTTCGGGCTGATCATCTTCAGCGAGCCGCCGGTCAGCGTGCCGTACGGGCCGCCGTCCTGCGGCAGCGCGCCCTCACCGAAGTCGGCGGGCTTCATGCCGAACTGCTTCACGCTCATGTCGTAGGCGTCCGGCGCCTGCAGGACCATGCCGATCTTGCCGGCCGCGAAGTCCTGGCGGACCTCCTCCTGGTTGTACAGGAACCGGCTGCCCATCGAGTTGTCGGTCCAGCGCATGTCCTTGAGCAGCTGCAGCGCCTTCTTGGTCGGCGCGTCGTTGAACGTGCTCTTCTTGCCGTCCGCGCTCTCGACCGTGCCGCCCATGCTGTACGTCATCGTGGTCAGCATCCAGCCACCGGTGTTGTTCGTGGTCAGCTGCGCGTACCCCGCCTTGCCGGTCTTGTCGTGGATCTGCTTCGCGTACTGACGGACCTCGTCCCAGGTCGTCGGCGGCTTGTCCGGGTCCAGGCCGGCCTGCGTGAACAGCGCCCGGTTGTAGGCGATGCCGACCGAGAAGACGTCGATCGGTACGCCGTAGATCCGGCCTCCTGCGTCCTGGACGATCTTCAGGACGTTCGGGTTCAGGTCCTTGGTCAGGTCGACCAGCTTCAGCTCGTCGGTGATGTCCGGCAGCTGCTTGTTCGGGATCATGTTGGCCGGCTCGGTGAAGCTGATGTTCATCACCGTCGGCAGCGTCCCGCCGGCTACCTGGGCCTGGAAGGTCTGGGCCTGCCAGCTGGTCTCGGTCGACTTCACCGTGATGTTCGGGTTCTTGGCGGTGAAGTCCTGGATCTTCTGGTTGAACGCCTTCAGGTCGTTCGGCTTGTCGGGGGTCGGGCGGTCCCCGATCGTGATGGTGACCGGGGCGTTCTGGTCGATCTCGCCACCGGCGCCACCGGACGATCCCGGGGTGGTGCCCTTCGCGCAGCCGGCGGCGAGCACCAGCCCGGCAACCCCCAGGGCGGCGCCCCACCTGCTCACTCTCGTCATCGGAACTCCTCAGGTTTCCGGATGCCGCCGATGTGCTCTGAGCTACACACCGGCCAGGTCCCGAGTAAGTTAAACCAAGCGTGTTACTAATTCAATGCCTAAAAGGGAGGCAATTGCTGCAGCGCTTTCGCTCAGGGGTTGAGGTCGCCCAGCGGCATGAACTTGGGCGGCTGCGGGTCGGCCAGGAAGTCGAGCAGCAGGCTGTTGACCAGCCCGGGCTTCTCCAGCGGCAGTCCGTGCGAGGTCCCCGGTACGACGGCCACCTGGGCGTCCGGGATCGCGCGGGCGACCTCGGCGGTGTGCTCGATCCGGACGCAGTCGTCGTCACCCTGCATCAGCAGGACCGGCATCGGCAGGGCCTTGAGGTCGGTGAGGACGACGTCGGGCAGCGTGTCCCACATGCGCGCCCATTTGGCGAAGACCACGTCGAAGTGCCCGGGACCGTCCGGCGACAGCGGATCGTACTGCTGGCGGAAGGTCTCCTTGAGGACTTCGAGACCTTCGGGCCGCAGCAGCGCCTGGTTGGCGGCGGTGCCGCCGGCATGGGTGAGCTCGGTGCCGATCAGGACCAGTTTGCGGACCAGCTCCGGACGGCTGAGTGCGAGGCTGATGCCGACCTTGCCGCCGTCGCTCCAGCCGATCACATGCACTGGACCGAGCTCGAGGGCCTCGATGAAGGCCACGGTGTCTGCCGCGAAGATCTCCATCGTCACTGGACCGTCGACATCGGGACTGCGGCCGTGACCGCGGCGCTCCGGGATCAGGACCCGGTACCGCTCGGCCAGTGCCGGAGCCTGTGCCAGCCAGCTGTCGGCGGTGACTCCCCCGCCGTGCAGCAGCAGGACAGGTCTCCGAAGCAGGCTCGTACGGCTTCGTGGATGCGAGCGTCGCCGGCCTGAACGGCGGCGTCGGTGGTGGCGCGGCACTTCAGCCCAAGGCGCTGTTCTATGTCGGTGTGGATGATGTCGGAGCCGCGCTGGACCAGGCCGAGGCGCTCGGCGGACAGCGGGTCTTCGGGCCGGACGGCGTACCGGGGAAGCTGGTCGTCGGTCAGTTCACCGATCCGGAAGGCAACCTGATCGGTCTCGCCGGGCCGCACTAGCCCGCTGCTGCTCAGCGCAGGACGGCCGGGCGCCCGGCTCTCGGCGAGTGGGTGGTGCTGACGGCTCAGGGCTTGCCGGTGGCGATCGGGCGGGTGGGGTCGGTGATCCATTCGGACCAGGAGCCGATGTAGACGGTGGCGGGGAGGCCGGCCACCTCGAGGGCCAGGGCTTCGTGGGCGGCGGTGACACCGGAGCCGCAGTAGACGCCGACCTCGGTGCTGGCGGTCGCTCCCAGCTTTTCGAAGCGTTCGCGGAGTTCGGCGGCGGGGAGGAAGTGGCCGGTCTCGTCGACGTTCTGGGTGGTGGGGGCGCTGGTGGCGCCGGGGATGTGGCCGGCGACCGGGTCCATGGGTTCGACCTCGCCGGCGAAGCGCTCGGGCGCCCGGGCGTCCAGGAGTACGCCGGACGCCGCAACGGCAGCCGCGCCATCGGCGTCGAGCATGGGCAGGTGGCCGGGCGTCGCGGTGAACCCGCCGGAGAGGTCGTCAGGGCTGCTGCCGGCGGTGGTGGGGCCAACTTCTGTGGTCAGGGCTTCGCCGGTGGCTTGCCACGCGGCTTGGCCGCCGTCGAGGACCCGGACGTTGGTGAGGCCGAAGTAGCGGAAGACCCACCAGGCTCGTGCGGCCGCCATCGAAGTGCTGGCGTCGTAGACGACCACGGGGGTGTCGGCGGAGGTCACGCCGGCCCGCCGCAACGTGGCTGTCACGGTGGTTGCTTCGGGCAACGGGTGGCGACCGGGTCCGGGCGGGCCGGCCAGCTCGGTGTCCAGGTCGACGAAGTGTGCTCCCGGCAGGTGGCCCACGTCGTACACCTCCTTGCCAGGAGGACCGGCCAGGTTCCAGGTGACGTCGATCAACACCGGCTTCGGATCCGCAGCCCGCAGTTCGTCGACAGTGATCAAAGAACTCATGAGGCGGCTCCTCCGAAAGGCAGTACTTCAGGTGACAGGGTGGCGCGGGCGCGGGCTTGGGTGAGGCGGCGGCGGTGGTGCCGGCGGCAGAGCACTTCGTAGGAGACCTCGTGGTCCAGCGTCACCATGTCACCCACCACCAGCTGCTCGCCCTCGGTCACCATCTCCCCACCGATCGTACGGGCGTTGTGCGTGGCTCGTTCACCGCACCAGCACAGCGCCTCGACCTGCAGCAGCTCCATCCGGTCGGCGAGCTCCACCAACCGGGCCGACCCTGGGAACAGCGTCGCCCGGAAGTCGGTCAGGATGCCGAAGCAGAACACGTCGATCTGCAGCTCGTCGGCCAGCCGGGCCAGCTGCTCGATCTGCAGCGGGCTGTAGAACTGCGCCTCGTCGCACACCACATAGTCGATCCGGCCGCCCTGGGTCAGCTCGTTCACGACGTAGTCCCAGAAGTCGAACTCGGGCCGCACCTCGACCGCCTCGGCGGCGAGTCCGAGCCGGGACGACAACACCGACTCACCGGCGCGGTCGTGGCTGGTGAAGATCCGCCCGAGCCGGCCCCGGGCCTTGTGGTTGTGGTCCATCTGCAGCGCCAGCGTGGACTTGCCGCAGTCCATGGTCCCGGTGAAATAGAGCAGCTCAGCCACGGGCGCACATCCTGCCAAGTCAGCGGATCACCCCGCACGCCGGGGTGTGCCGGAGGGCCCGGCTTGGGTTCTGGGCCTCCGGGCGGTTTGAATGGAACGTGCGCAAAGCTCTGGTCCTCTTCCTCGCGGCCTGTCTCGTCGCCGCCACCGCCACCCTGCCGGCCGCGGCGACGCCGGTCCGGGCGCAGGCCGGGCTCCGCGCGTACTTCGTCATCACCGAGCCGGGCCAGACCGGAAAGGTCACCGGCGCGGTCGGCTCGAACGGCGGCACCGTCTACGCGACGTACGACGCGATCGGGGTGATCGTGGCGCACTCGGCGGCGACCGACTTCGCCACCAAGATGCGCGGTGTCGACGGTGTCCAGGAGGCCGGCGCCACCCGCACCTCGGACCTGCCCACCGAGGTCGACGACCCGGCGATCCCGCCCGTGGTGCCCGAGGCGGCCACCACCGCGCCCGAGATCGATCGCGGCGACATGACCCAGATCGGCGCGGACCGGGCGTGGCAGAAGAACCCCGGCTCCAAGAGCGTCACGGTCGGCGTGCTCGACACCGGCGTGGACGACCAGCACCCGGACCTGAAGGCGAACTTCGACGCCGGCAAGTCGGCGTCCTGTGCCTACGGCAAGGCCGACACCCGGCCCGGCGCTTGGCGGCCGGTCGGCGAGCACGGTACGCACGTCGCCGGCACCATCGCCGCGGCCCGGAACGGGATCGGCATGATCGGCGTCGCGCCTGGCGTGAAGATCTCGTCGATCCGGGTCGCCGAGCCCGACAGCCAGCTGTTCTTCCCGGAGAACACGGTCTGCGCGTTCATGTTCGCCGCCGACAAGGGTGTCTCGGTCACCAACAACAGCTACTACGTCGACCCGTGGCTGTTCCTCTGCCCGACGGACCAGGACCAGGATGCGATCGCCGAGGCGGTCCGCCGGGCGGTCGCGTATTCGGACTCGAAGGGCGTGGTGAGCGTCGCCGCGGCCGGCAACGAGGACTACGACCTGGCGGACAAGGCCAACGACGAGTCCAGCCCGAACGACTCGACTCCGTCCCCGCGCACGGTTACCAACGACTGCATCAGCCTGCCGACCGAGCTGCCGAACGTGGTCGTGGTGGCCTCCGTCGACTCGACCAGCACCAAGTCGCAGTTCTCCAACTTCGGTGAGAACAAGATCAATCTGGCCGCCCCCGGTCAGGGCGTCTACTCGACCGTCCCGGGCGGCGCCTACAAGGTGCTCGAGGGTACGTCGATGGCGTCGCCGCACGTCGCCGGCGTCGCGGCCCTGCTGCGGAGCGTGGATCCCCGACTGACCCCGGCGCAGGTGCGTGCCCGGCTCGCGCAGCAGGCGAACGACCTGGCCTGCCCGGCCGGCTCGTCCGGTCAGTGCGTCGGCTCGGCGGCGAACAACTCTTTCTACGGCGAGGGCATGGTCGACGCGGCGGAGGCGGTCGGTGCCGCGGCCGCGCAGCCGCAGGGTGCGGTGGCGATCACCGAGCCGTCGGAGCAGCTCGGATTCGGCGGAGTGCCGGCGATTCCGCTGCTGATGAAGGGGACCGGTGGCACGGGCGACATCAGCTACTCGGCGGCGGGCTTGCCGCCGGGGCTCAGCATCGACCCCGAGCGCGGCTGGATCACCGGAGTCCTCACCCCGGGCTCCGGACGCTACAAGGTGACCGTCGTCGCCCGGGACGGCGAGGCGAAGACGGCGCAGACCAGCTTCTTCTGGGACGTCTGGAGCTTCTAGCCGCGGACGTCCGGGGCTAGCGGCCGGTGTCGACGAGCAGTGGGATCATCATCTCGTCGTCGGTGAGCGAGCCGTGCAGCCCGATCAGTCCGGCCTCGTGCGGGTACCGGCGGCTCGCGACCAGCGATACCGGTCCGAGTGCGGCGACCATGACGTCGCCCAAGCGCGGCGCAACCCGGTCCTCGACGGCACCGAACCATCCACGCGCGACCGCATCATCCCGGCTCAGTACGAGCGCCTTGTCCCCCAGCCGCTCGCGGTAGGCCGCGATGACGTCGGCCTCTGCCCCGGCGAGGCAGTACAGATGCCGGAAGCGTGACTCGCCCCCGATGAGTCGCAGGCCATCCGTCAAAGCGGGCTCGGCATCGAGGTCGACGCGGTGCTCCGGCGCCACGTCCACCATCCCGTGGTCAGCGACGACGAGCAGTACGGCGTCGCGCGGCAAGGCGGACCGGACTTGCTGCGCGAACATGTCCGCCGCGGCCAGCTCTTTCTGCCACTGCCACGATTCGCTGCCCTGCTGATGACCGGTGTAGTCCAACTGCGAGTCGTACACGTACACCAGCGACGAACGACCTTCACGGCTCGCGAACCGAGTCGCGTCCAGCCGGTCCTCGATGGTGTCCGCACCCCTGTGGGCACTCCCCCGGAACGCCGCGGCCGTCAGGCCCGACGAGTCGAAACGTGCCTTGCTCACGTTGCGCGTGGCAACGCCGGCAGCGGCGACGCGATCGAAGACCGTGCCATGCGGTTGCCAGCGGCGCGGGTCGACCGGCGCGTCCCAGGACAGGGCGTTCAGCAAGGCACCGGTCTCCGGCACGATCGAGGTGTAGCCGACGATGCCGTGCGAGCCGGGCGGCAGGCCGGTGCCGAGACTGGTGAGGCTGACCGCAGTGGTCGAGGGCACTCCGGCCGTCAGGCTGCGACTGGTCGGCAGCAATGACGCCAGGTACGGCGCGGCATCCGCGTGCCGTTGGAGCAGGTTCCACCCCAGTCCGTCGAGCAGTAGGACAGCGTACCGCGGTGAAGGCGGGAGGCCGAGGGCGTTCTGCTCGCCGGGGACCGACAGCGCACCGGCGACCGATGGGAGCACGTCGGCGAGCGAGCCACCGCCGTACTGCGGCTCCACCGGCACGATCACCGCACTACCTGCTGGTCGCGAACGAGAGGGCCTGCGCGAACTCGAGCACCTGCTGGATCCCGGCCGGGCCGTCCGCGGCGGCGCTGATCCGCAGCGAGATGTCGTCGGCCGCGACGGATCCGGTGTAACCGTGGTCGGCCTCGCAGTTCGGGTCGGCGCAGACGGCCGGCTCCAGGTCGATCCGGTTCACCATGCCCCAGCCGATCGTGAGCACGACCTCACCGCCGCCGGCCACCGCCGGGTCCGACTTGCCGGAGGCGTAGCCGGCCGGGTTGGGAACCACCCGGTTCACGACCACCGCGTTCACCCGCTGCAGCGGAATCGCTTCGGTCGAGGTCGACGCGTACGGCGCGCGGATCAGCTCGTCGGCCGCATGCTCATCGGTGTGGCCCACGATCAGCCGGGTCGGGGTGAGCGCCAGGATCGTGATGTGCCGCCGGACTTCGTCCCGGTCGAACGTCGGCTCGTGCTGCAGCATGAACGCGCGGATCGGCTCGCCGGCGATGGCCACCGCGAGCGAATCCGTCACGACGTCTGGGTAGTAGCCGCACCGGTCGATCGCCTCGCGCAGGGCTGCGGACGCGTCCGCGAGTTCCGGGGCATTCAGGTCACGCATGCCCTCATCCTGCCACGGACGCGGCCCTCGCCGTTTTCCCCTTGTGGACGAGCACAGTGGACGACGGCGATCAGTTCGCGCTCGCCTTCCGCAGCACCGGTGCACCGGCGGCGCCCGCCACCGCGACCAGCACGAGCCCGGCGACGACCTGACCAATCAGCAGCAGTACGCCGGAACTCCCCTGCGTGATCACCTTGCCACCACTGAGCGCGAGCCCGCACAGCGCACCGAACCCGACGACCGGCAATCCGACCCCGACGACAGGTACGACGGCGGCGAGTCGCGCCGACCGCTCGATCACCCGCAACGGCACACCAGAACGCCGCAACGCACGGGCAGGCGCGGCCTGGTCGAGGGCTGTACCGACCGCACCTGCAGCTGTCGATGCGGCCACGGTCATGAACACCAGGGCCAGCAGCAGTGCGACTCCGATGCGCAGGTCGTGGAACGTCGGGTCGTCCTTCCCCGGCGGCATGAAGACCGAGATGAAGCCGGTGACGAACCCACTCAGCACCAGCGCCGCCACCGGACGGAAGGCGGCCTTCGGGTCGTCGGCCAGTCGCCGTCCCGCGAGCAGCGCCACCGGACCGTTGGCCAGGCTCGCCAGCATCTTGCCGATCACCTGCACCGCCCACGGCCCGATCACCCGTACCGCGAGCGCCGCGAAGCCCACACCGATCAGCAACGGGATCAGAGCCGCCTGCATCCCGTAGTACGCGAGAACGATCGGACCGATCAGCAACAGTCCCAGCCGCAGCACACTGATCCCCTTGCGAGTCTGACCGCGTACGACGCCGAGTGGCGTGATGCTGACCCGGCCGAGTCCGATCAACGCGCTGACCACCGACAGGACAGGTACGGCGGCCAGTACGACGAGCACGTTCCACCAGCTCACCGTGATGTCGTGCACGTACCAGCGTCCGCCGCCCAGCGGGATGCGGGCGATGAGTGGACTCAGCAGTGTGTAGCCGACGAGACCGATGACTGCACCGGCCAGACCGAGTACTGCCTGCTCCACCGCACTCAGCCAGAGCACCTGTGTCCTGGTGGCACCGGCGAGGCGGAGTGCAGCCAGGCGATGCTCACGGCGCTTCGCCGCGACGCCGGCGGCCTGACCGACCAGGCTCAGGATCGGGAACAGCACCAGGATGATGCCGAAGGCCACGGCGATCAGGAGGCCGAGCATGCGGCTGTCCATAACGTCGTCGTTCCAGCTGCTGACGTACTGCGGATGGTCGTCGGGCCGGAGTGAGTCGACGCCACGGATGACGATGAACTCCTCCGGCGAGGACAGCCCCTTGTCGGTGATCACGCCGGCCGGCTTCTCCACGCCGTACTGCTTGCTCAGGCTGGACCAGTGCTTGGCGACCTCGGGCGAGACGAAGACCTCGCCCGGCCTCGGGGTGTGGTCGAGGCCGGGTGGTGGCGGGAGTTCGTTGGGGCGGAGCGTCGCGAGGTCGAGGCGGATCATCGGGTGACCGTCGACCGTCTCGTCGGTCAGGTCGATGGCTCCGATCGCCGTCGCCGGGTCGGCCTTGTCGGAGCTGCGCCAGCCGATCCGGTCGGAGCGATGGGCCAGCCCGAGCGAACCGGCGATCAGGAAGGTGACGAGCAGGGCGACGACCGCGGTCGCACCGAGCGCGGCGAGGTTCGCCGCCCGGCCACCAGGCCCTGGACGGCGGACGAACCGCAGCCCGAGATCCGTCATCGGGTTCATCGGCCGGTCGCCCATCCGAGCGGTTGACCGCTCGACTCGGCACCCGACGACTCGCTCACCCGGCCGTCGACGATGCGCAGGACCCGATGACAGCGGGCGGCGACCGCGTTGTCGTGGGTGACGACGACCACCGCCGCGCCGCGATGCGTGGCCGCGCCGACGAGCAGGTCGATCACCTGGGAGCCGGTGGTCGCGTCCAGAGCACCGGTCGGTTCGTCGGCGAACACCACCTGCGGCTCGCCGACCAGTGCGCGCGCGATCGCGACGCGCTGCGCCTGACCGCCGGACAGTTCGCCCGGGCGCCGCCCGGCTTCCGCCGCCAGCCCGACCTGGGCGAGCATCATCCGGGCCCGGCCGATCGCGTCCCGCCGGCTCAGCCCGTCCACCATCAACGGCAGGGCGACGTTCTCGTCGGCGGGCAGCTCGGCGAGCAACTGGTTGTCCTGGAAGACGAAGCCGAGTCGGCGACGTCGAAGCACTGTGCGGGCCGCGTCGTTCAGCTGGTCGACGCGTTCGCCGCCCAGCCAGACCTCGCCCTGGTCCGGCGTGAGGATGCCGGCAAGGACGTGAAGCAAGGTGGTCTTGCCGTTACCGCTCGGGCCCATGACCGCGAGCGCCTCACCGGACCGGACCGCGACATCCACGCCGGCCAGGCCGACGACATCGCCGTAGTACTTGACCAGGGCGTGACCGCTCAGGACGACCTGTGGTTGGGGACTCTGGAAGCTCATACCGCAGAGCCTGTCGCGGACGGTGCCTCGGATCGTCGGCCCGCGGTCCGGTCTTACCGTCGTCTTCCGGCGCCTTTCACCATCCGCGCGTACGACCGGGGTCGTACGTCAGTCGGTCCGGAAGGCAGAGGGATAGGCGTCGCGATAGCTGGGGATCGTGCCGGCCGGGGTCTCCACCGACTCGGCGTTGAGCATCGCGTGCACGATCGCGCGGGACAGTGTCCGGGCGCCGGCGGCGTAGACCGTCTCCAGTTGCCCGATCGCGGTCGGATCCGTGACGCTCAGCCGCGGCCCGTCGTCGCTCCGGGTCGACAGCGCGAAGATGCTGTCGCCGTCGACCAGCGTGTGGATCGGGTCGATCGCCCGGGCCAGCCCGTCGTGCGCGACCATCGCCATCCGCCGTGTCGCCGCCTTGTCCAGCGGTACGTCGGTCGCCAGCACCGCGATCACCGTGTTCATCGGCGGCCCAGGGATCAGGTTGCGTCCAGGTGCGGCCGGCGGAGGCGGCTCGGTGGGAGTCCGCAGGTGCGTGAACTCGTCACCGAGGCCGTAGCGAGCGCCGTACAGGTTGCCGTCGGCATCGACCGTCGAGCCGGCCGCGTTCACGATCACCAGCGCGCCGACCGTCGTACCGTCATCCAGCCGGACACTGGCCGAGCCGACGCCGCCCTTGAGTGACCGGGCGCGCGCCCCGGCGCCGGCGCCATGGTTGCCTAGGGCAACCGGACCGTCGGTGGCGACCGCGATCGCCTGGGCGCCCCAGTCCGGCTCGGGCCGGGCCTGGAAGTCACCGCCGCGACCGAGGTCGAAGATCACCGCGGTCGGCACGATCGGGACCACATCCTTGTCGCCCTGCCCGACCCGGACGCCCTCACCACGCTCCTCGAGCCAGCGCATCACGCTGCCGGCCGTGTCCAGTCCGTACGCGCTGCCGCCGGTCAGCACGATCGCGTTCACACCGGCGTTGGAGTTCACCGGCTCGAGCAGATCCGTCTCCCGCGTTCCGGGCGCGCCACCACGGACGTCGACACCGGCCACGGCTGTGGCCGGCAGATGGACGACCGTCGTACCGGTCAGGTACGGCGCGTCGACCCGCTCGACCTGGCCGACCAGGACTCCAGGGACATCGGTGATCGCGTTCTGCGGACCCGGCTGCATCGTCATGGTGAATGTCTAACACTCGGGCGAAATCCGGTTGCGGGCGACATTAACGTGGATGGCATGAACGCCGATCAGCTCTGTGGTCTGCTCGCGGAACCGTCGAGGCTGCGGACGTACTCCGCCGTCGTCCTCGGCGCGACGACTCCGGATCAGGTTGCCGGCAGCACCGGACTCCCCGCGCCGGTCGTCGTCAAGGCGCTCCAGCGGCTGACCAAGGGCGGGCTGATCACGGCTGCCGGCGACGGTCTGCAGGCCGACGAGGCGGCGTTCAAGGACGCGGTGCGGGAGAGTCGCCCGGAGCGGGTGCCGCTCGACCCCGATCCGGACCGCGACGCCGTCCTCAGGTCGTTCATCCGGGACGGCCGGCTGACGCACTTCCCGACCCATCCGGAGAAGCTCCGGATCGTCCTGGAGTACCTGGTCACCAGCTTCGAGCCCGGGCGCAGTTACCCGGAGCCGGAGGTGAACGAGATCCTCAACCGGTGGCACCCGGACCACGCCGCCCTCAGGCGCCAGCTCGTCGACGCGCGCTTGCTCGATCGCGCCAGCAGCATCTACACGCGCCGGTCGTGACGTGCGCTGCCGTCAGGTGAGGCGGCGGGCCGACGTGTCCTGGCGGGGCTTCTCGTTGGGAGCGATCCGGATGCTCGTGTCGAGCACTGTCGCGCCCTGCGCGGCGGCCAGCACCGAACGGAGGTCCAACCGGACGACTTCCTCGAGGTCGAGGGTCAGCCGGGAGACGCGGTGCAGCAGGGCCTCGATCGCGGGGATGTCCACCGGGTCCGAGCCCCGGTAGCCGTAGAGCAGCGGGGCCGCGCGCACCTCGCGGACCATCTCGGCGGCATCGCGGGTCGTGAGTGGCGGCATCCGGTACGAGCGATCGCCCAGCAAGTCGGTCGCGACACCGGTCAGGCCGAAGGTGACGACCGGGCCGAAGGACACGTCCTCCAACGCCGAGATGACCACCGGCACGCCGGGCGGCGCCATCTTCTGGACGACGAACTGCGCCCGGGCGGGATCCGACGCGACCCCGAAGGTCTGCGTCATCTCTGCCCAGGCGGCGCGCATGTCGTCCTCGTCGTGGATGTGCCGCCAGATGTCGGCGAGGTCCGGCCGCATCCGCCACTGCTCGGCGGTCGCCTTCAGGATCACCTCGTAGCCGAGGTCCTCGGCGCGTGCGACCGCCTCATCCGCACTGAGCACCGGGAACGCCGGCAGCACCGGGATCCCGTAGAAGCTGAGTAGCCGCTGCCGGTCGGCGTCCTCGAGGTCGGCGCCGGACGGGTGCCGTTGCAGGTACTCCGCGACGAAGTCCTCGGCGCCGGCGGTGTCGATGTCCGGCAGGTCGGGGATCCGGCTGTCCGACCGCCGCCGCCACTCGGCGTACTGTGTCGCCTTCGCCAGTGCGCCGACGGCGTACTGCGGATTGAGGAAAGACGGGATCGATCCACGGGCCGCGCCGCCATCGGCGTCCGGCACCCGCAGCTCCGCGGGCACGCTGCGGGATGCGAGGAAGGTGGACACGACCGGCTTCTTCGAGCCGGCGGCCGCCGCGGCCAGGACCTGCGCGACCTCCGCGCCGTTCGACTGCACCGGTGGCGTGTAGATCACCACGATCGAGTGCACCCGATCGTCGCCGAACACGTCGCCCAGCGCCGCGCCGAAGTCCGCCGCGGTCGCGTCCGCGCTGAGGTTCCGCGGCTCGCCGGCCACCTCCAGGCCGCAACCGGCCATTGTGTCCAGGGCGAGCAGGGTCAAGGCGTCGGAGTTGCTGACGATCGCGACCCGCCGGCCCTTCGGCAGCGGCTGGTGCGCGAGCAGTTGGGCGACGTCGAACAGTTCGCCGGTGGTGTCCACCCTGATCAGCCCGCTCTGCCGGAACATCGACTCGATCGATGCCGGGGGCAACTGACTGCGCCGGACCATCTGCCCGACCGGCACGCCCTGGGTGGTCCGGCCCGACTTCAGCGCGACCACCGGCTTCCGCCCGGCCAGTCGCCGCGACACCCGGCTGAACTTGCGCGGATTGCCCAGCGACTCCAGGTACAGCAGGACGACCTCGGTCGCCTCGTCGGAGTACCAGTACTGCATCAGGTCGTTGCCCGAGACGTCGGCCCGGTTCCCGGCCGACACGAAGCTCGACAACCCCAGGCCACGGCCGGCCATGTCGGCCAGGATCGGCACCCCGAGCGCACCGGACTGGCAGAAGAACGCGACCCGGCCGCGGCTCGGCATCACCGGCGAGAGCGTCGCGTTCAGCTCGACTCCCGGCGCGGTGTTGATCACCCCGAGCGCGTTCGGCCCGATCACCCGCATCCCGTAGGACCGGGCCAGACCCACCAGGTACCGCTGCCGCTTCCGCCCTTCGTCCCCGATCTCGGCGAACCCGCTCGACACCACGACCAGCCCGCGCACGCCCTTGGCCGCGCAGTCCAGGATGACGTCGGCGACCATCTCGGCCCGCACGGCGACCACGGCCAGATCGACCGTGTCCTCGACCTCGCGGATCGTCGGGTACGCCGGTACACCCTCGATCTCGTCCGCCTTCGTGTCGGTGTTGACGGCGTACAACCGGCCCGGGAAGCCACCGTCGCGCAGGTTGCGCAGCAGCGCGTTCCCGATCGTGCCCTCACGCCGGCTGGCACCGATCAGCGCGACGCTCGACGGCGTCAGCAACCGCGCGATCGAGAGCGCCTCGGACCGCTGCTCCCGGGCCTGCATCACCCCGAAGGACGTGTCGGTCGGCGCGATGTCGAACTCGACCACGATCACGCCGTCCTCGAACTCGCGGGCGACCTTGTAGCCGGCCTCGGTGAAGACCGTGATCATCTTCCGGTTGTCCGGCAGTACCTCGGCGACGAAATGCGCGATGCCGTTCTCCCGGGCCGCCTGCGCCAGGTGCTCCAGCAGGAGCTGTCCGAGGCCGCGGCCCTGGTGCGCGTCCTCGATCAGGAACGCGACCTCCGCCGTACGCCGTCCGGTCCGCTCGTACCGTCCGACGCCGATCATCTCGTCACCGACGGTCACAATCAGCGCCAGCCGATCGTGGTAGTCGACCTGTGTGAACCTCGCCACGTCCCGATCGGACAATTGTGGGTACGGGGCGAAGAACCGGTAGTACTTCGACTGCTCCGACACCCGGGCGTAGAAGGACACCATCAGGTCCGCGTCGGCCGGCGCGATCGGCCGGAGATGCGCGGTGGCACCGTCCCGCAGTACGACGTCCGCCTCGAGATCGCCCGGATAGCCGGACGGGTGGTGCGGGTCATACTGGGCCGGTTGCTGCGGCTCCTCATCATCCGGCGGGGTCACTTGGTCAGCCTACTCAAAACGGCCTGATAGAAGGTGGTGAATTTTGGTCGCGCGGATCGCGCCCGTCCTGGTCTTCCTGATCGCCGTGACCGTCATCGCCGAACTGGCCGACAAGGCCAAGCTGTTCGAGGTCGCCGCCCGGGAAGCCGCTCACCTCGCGCGCGGCCGGGTCTGGCGGTTGTGGCTCCTCGTAGTCGCCCTCGCGACCGGGCTCACCATCGTGCTGTCGCTGGACACCTGCGCGGTCCTGCTGACCCCCGTTGTGCTCGCGATGGCCCGCCAGCTCGACATCCCGCCGAAGCTGTTCGCGTTCACCACCGTCTGGCTGGCCGGCACCGCGTCGCTGCTACTCCCGGTGTCCAACCTGACGAATCTGCTCGCGCTGCACCAGTTCCACAGGTTGGACGTCTCGTACCTCGCGGTGAGCTGGCGACCCGCGATCGCCGCGATCCTGATCACGGTCACCGTGCTGGCCGTCCTGTTCCACCGCGATCTGCGCCGGACGTACGTCGTACCGCGGACTCCGGAGGTGGACGACAAGGTGCTGTTCTGGGGCTCGGCAGGTGTCTGCGTGCTGCTCGGTCCGGCCTTCGTGTCCGGGATCGAGGTCGCCTGGCCGGCCAGTGTGGGCGCGATCATCCTGGTCGTGTTGTTCGCGGTCCGGCGGCGGAGCGCGCTGCGGTGGTCGCTGATCCCGGCCAAGCTGGTGATCGGAGTGGTCGTGCTGTTCGCCTTCGTCGCATTCCTCACCGATCACGGCCTGGAGGAGCTGCTCCGCCGGGTCGCCGGGACTACCTCGGACCTGCGGCTGAGTGCGACCGGGGTGGTCGGTAGCAACCTGTTCAACAACCTCCCGGCGTACCTGGCGATGGAGCCGGTCGCCTCCAGCGACCCGCACCGGATGATGGCGCTGCTGATCGGCGTGAACTGCGGCTGCCTTCTGACCCTCTGGGGGTCGCTCGCGACGCTGCTCTGGCGGGCCCGCTGCGACGCCGCCCGCGTCGACATTTCGTGGTGGTCGTTCCTGTGGCGCGGCATGATCCTGACGCCACTCGTCGTTGCGGGGTCCGTTCTCGTACTGAATGGGTAATGTGCGGGACATGGCTACGGAGCAGAGCACTTCGGACGTCACGCGGGAGTTCCGGGAGGCGCGGGATTTCCTGGTCGCGCATCGGGAGGACTACGAGACGGCGTACCGGGACTTCAACTGGCCGTCGTTCGACCGGTTCAACTGGGCCCGCGACTGGTTCGACGCGCTCGCGGTCGAGCAGCCCGAGGTCGCCGCGCTGACGATCGTCGAGGAGGACGGCGAGGTCAACTCGCGCACGTACGCCGAGATGGCCGAGCGGTCCCGCAAGGTCGCCGGCTGGCTCACCGCGGCCGGGCTGAAGCCGGGCGACCGGGTGCTGATCGTCCTCGGCAACACCGTCCCGCTCTGGGAGGTCATGCTCGGCTGCATCCGGGCCGGCGCGGTGATGATCCCAGCGACCACGCTGCTCACCGATGCCGACCTGGCCGACCGGATCACCCGCGGCGGCGTCCGGGCCGTGGTCACCGGTAGTTCTGAGGCCGGCAGATACGCCGGGATCGCGGACCACTGCATCCGCGTCGCCATCGGCACGCCGGTCGAGGGTTGGCTGCACTACGACGACTTGGCTTCGTACGACGGACCCGTGCCGGAAGTGGATACCGCCGCTGACGACTCGCTGCTGCTGTACTTCACCTCGGGGACGACGAGCCAGCCCAAGCTGGTCGAACACACCCAGGTCAGCTACCCCGTCGGCCACCTGTCGACGATGTACTGGATCGGTCTCCAGCCCGGCGACGTCCACCTGAACGTCTCCTCCCCCGGCTGGGCGAAGCACTCCTGGAGCAACGTCTTCGCGCCGTGGAACGCCGGAGCGACCGTCTTCCTCTACAACTACACGCGCTTCGACGCCGAGAAGATGCTGCAGGTCCTGCAGACGTACGGCGTGACGACCTTCTGCGCACCGCCGACGGTGTGGCGGATGCTCATCCAGGCCGATCTGTCCGCGGTGAAGGTCCAGATCCGGGAGTGCATCTCGGCCGGTGAGCCGCTCAACCCCGAGGTGATCGAGCAGGTCCGGAACGCGTGGGACATCACCATCCGGGACGGGTACGGCCAGACCGAGACAACCGCTCAGATCGGCAACCCGCCGGGTCAGCCGGTCAAGCTCGGATCGATGGGCCGGCCGCTGCCCGGATACTCGATCGCGCTGCTCGACCCGGCCACCGACGAGATCGGCGACGACGGCGAGATCTGCATCGAGCTCGCGCCCGCGCCGGTCCCGCTGATGCGCGGCTACCGCGACGCCCGCGAGCTGACCCAGGAGGTCATGCGCGGCGGTTTCTACCACACCGGCGACGTCGCGAGCCGGGACGAGGACGGCTACATCACCTACGTCGGACGCTCGGACGACGTGTTCAAGGCCAGCGACTACCGGATCTCGCCGTTCGAGCTGGAGTCGGTGCTGATCGAGCATCCGGCAGTCGCCGAGGCGGCCGTCGTACCGTCGCCCGATCCGGTCCGGCTCGCGGTCCCCAAGGCGTACGTCGTGCTCGCGTCCGGTCACGAACCGTCGCGTGAGCTGGCCGGCGAGATCCTGCAGTTCTGCCGTGCCCACCTGGCGCCGTACAAGCGGATCCGGCGGATCGAGTTCGCCGAGCTGCCGAAGACGATCTCCGGCAAGATCCGGCGGGTCGAGCTGCGGGCGGACGAGGCCGCGAAAGTCGAGAGTGGCTCCGAGACCCAGCACGCGTACGACGAGGCCGACTTCAAGGAAGGCTGACACCTGGCGGGCTGGAGCACGGGCGTACCGTTTCCTCATGACCGATGACAAGAGCCTCCTCAGCCGGATCGACGAGCTGGTCGCCGAGGAGAAGGAGCTGCGCACCAGGCATGCCGCCGGCCAGATCACCGACACCGACGAGCACGCGCGCCTGCAGGCCCTCGAGGTCGAGCTCGACCAGTGCTGGGACCTGCTCCGCCAGCGTCGCGCCAAGCGCGAGTACGGCGAGAACCCCGACACCGCCCAGGCCCGCTCCGCCGACACCGTCGAGGGCTACCTCAACTAAGGCGCGTCCTAGAACCCGCGCAGATTGTCCGGGGTGATCCGGACCAGGACCGAATAGCTCGCGTGGAACTGGTCCGGGGTCATCCCGAGGCGGGTGATGTCGTCGGCGTACTTCGCGTCGTACGCCGCGAGCTCCTCGGGAGTCAGACCGCTGTCGTCGATGACGGCGTCGCCGGTGAGTACGCCGACGTCACCGCCGGTGTGGGTCGCGTTGAAGTTCAGCGAGACTCGCGGGCGCGAGACGACGTGCTGCACCTTCGCGGTGCCGGGCTGGCTGCTGACCAGGATCTGGCCGTCGTGCCAGAGGTACCAGACCGGTTTGGGAGCCGGCGTACCGGACTTGGCGACCGTGGTCAGCCAGAGCACCTTCTCGTCGTCCAGCTGCCGGGCGATCCGCTTGCCGAAGTCGCTTGACGTGTCGATCGTGAACATCAGGCCCCTTAAGGTCTCAGGATGGCCCGAGCCGCCCCCACTCGATGGCCGGGCAGTGGTTCATCACCATGGTCAGGCCTGCCGCGGTCGTGCGTGTGTAGGCGTCCGGATCCACTACACCGAGCTGGAACCACACCGCCTTCGCGTTGATTCCCACCGCCTGGTCCGCGATGTCGCCGGCCAGCTCGGACCGGACGAACACGTCCACGCAATCGACCGGGAACGGGATGTCCGCGAGCGTCGCGTACCCCTGCTCGCCGTGCACGGACTCCGCCGACGGATGCACCGGCACGATGCGTTTCCCGTGCCCCTGCAGGAACCGCGCCACGCCGTACGCCGCCCGGCTGGTGTTGTTCGACAGCCCCACCACAGCCCACGTCTGGCAGTCCGCCAGAATCTTCCGGATATCAGCGTCCATGAGTCCATTGTCTCAACCACGCAAATAGGTGAGCACCGCGGAGACCCTGCGATCCAGGCCGTCGTCCAGCTGCAGCTTCGCGAAGATGTTCCCCACGTGCTTGCGTACGGCGGCCTCACTCACGACCAACTGATCTGCGATGGACGCGTTCACCCGGCCCTCGGCCATCAGCGCGAGCACCTCCAGCTCACGCGGGGTGAGCGCGGCCAGCGGCCCGTCGTTCCGCCGCCGGGCGAGCAGTTGCCGGACCACCTCGGGGTCGACCACCGTCCCGCCGTCCGCGACCCGGTCCAGCGACTCGAGGAACTCGGTGACGTGACCGACCCGGTCCTTCAGCAGATACCCGATCCCGCCGGTCGTTGTCTCGAGCAACGACGAGAGGTACGCGTCGGCGACGTACTGCGACAGCACCAGGATCCCGATGGACGGGAACTCGGCCCGGATCGCCGCGGCCGCCCGCAGGCCCTCGTCACTGTGCCCCGGCGGCATCCGAACGTCGGTGATGACGACGTCCGGCGGCTCCTTGCGTACGACGGCCAGCAGCGTGTCCGCATCCCCGACGGTGTCCCGTACTTCGTGCCCGGCGCGGTCCAGGATGCTGGCCAGTCCCTCCCGCAGCAACAGCGAGTCTTCGGCCAGCACGATGCTCAGTCGCCGAGTCGACACGGGCACTCCATCCGCAGTCGGGTCGGCCCACCGGGCGGGCTGTCGACGACGAGTGTGCCTCCCAAGGCGTCCAACCGCGTGACCAAGCCGGTGAGTCCCGTCCCCGCGCCCACCTTCGCGCCGCCGATCCCATCGTCCGTCACGGTGACGATCAGCTGATCACGCTCCACCCGGCCGGTCACCCCGCAGCTCGAAGCCTGGGCGTGCTTCGCCACGTTGCCGAGTGCCTCGCTGACCACGAAGTACGCCGCCGCCTCGATGGGCGGCGGCAACCGCGACGGCAACGCCAGCTGCACCGTCACCGGTAACGGACTCCGGTCCGCCACCTCCCGTACGGCGGCCTCCAGCCCGTGGTCGACCAGCACGCGCGGGTGGATCCCCCGGACCGCCTCGCGCAGATCGGCGAGCGCCGCCTCGGCCTCGGAGTGGGCCTTCACCACCAGCCGCCGGCCCTCCCCCTCCGGCAGGTCGAGCTCGGCCAGCCCGAGCGTCATCGTGAGTCCGACCAGCCGCTGCTGGACGCCGTCGTGCAGATGCCGCTCGATCCGCACGCGTTCGGTCTCGAAGGCGTCGACCAGGTCGAGCCGGGACCTGCGCAGCTCGGCGACGTTCCGCTGCAGTTCCTCCTGTCGAGGTCCCAGCATCGCCTTCGCCAACGATGCCTCCGCGCCGGCCACCACACCGACCAGATACGAGCTGACCACGAAGAAGGGCGGACCGAACGCGACCAGGAAGATGAGACCCTCCGCCGCAGTGTCCAGAGTCCATGGCCCCATGCCCATCTGCTCGCTGTTGGCAATGATCGGCGCGGCCAAGGTGATCCCGAGGACCGTCGCGCTGATCCCGGCTATCAACGCACTGAGCGGCCAGATGAAGACGCCCAGCACGAAGCCGTACCCGAGCGCGCGCAGGGAAGCCTGCTCGCGGCGCCGGAACTTCAGCTTGTCCCGCCGCCTGAGCGCGGACGGCATGGTCGCGTGCGGACTGCTGATGCCGTCGATCAGCACCAGGCGGGCGCGCCACCGCTCGACCCGGCCGATCAGCACGCCGAGGAGCGGGAAGGCGGTGAGCAGCAGGACGCCGATCAGGATCGGGCTCAGCACCGCGCCGGCCGCCGCGGCACCGATGAGAACGCCGATCGTCAGCACACCCACCGGCACCGACGTGAACAGGTAGGCATAGCTCCGCCACGGCCACGACGACACCAGATACCGCGACGACGCGAGTGCGGCCCAGGTAGTCGTCGGTCTCTCCACACTGCCAACCCTAGGGGTGGTACGTCTCCCAGGACGGTAGCGTGCGCGCTACTCCAGGTGTCCTCCGCAGGCCAGGGTGCGGAGCGGCGTACGGCGGTTGGCTGGGACCATGACCGCTACCGCGCCGACGTACCCGAGTGTCGTACCCACCGAGCCGCCGGCTCTGCTGCTGGACGGCATCACCAAGACCTACCGCTCCAAGGCCGGAGCGGTCGACGCGCTGCGAGGCGTGACCTACCACTTCGCCCGGGGCTCGTTCACGGCCGTGATGGGAGCGTCCGGCTCCGGTAAGTCCACTCTGCTGCAGTGCGCCGCCGGACTCGACCAGCCGACCAACGGCACCGTCGTACTCGGCGGTGTGACCCTGAGCGGACTCAACGAGGTCGCGCTGACCAAACTGCGCCGGGCCGAGATGGGCTTCGTGTTTCAGGCCTACAACCTGCTGCCCTCACTCACCGTGTACGACAACGTGGCGCTACCGCTGCGGCTGACCGGTCGTCGGCCGAGCCGGGACGAGGTGAACCGCGTGCTGGACCAGGTCGGGCTGCAGGGCAAGGCCAAGCGGCGGCCCGCCGAGTTGTCCGGTGGTCAGCAGCAGCGGGTCGCGATCGCGCGGGCCCTGATCACCCGGCCGTCGGTCTTCTTCGCCGACGAGCCGACCGGAGCCCTGGACAGCGGGACCAGCCGGCAGATCCTCACATTGTTGCGCGAGGCAACCGACCGCGCCGGGCAGACCGTGGTGATGGTCACCCACGACCCGGTCGCCGCCGGGTACGCCGAGCGCGTGCTGTTCTTGTCCGACGGCCTCATCGCGGGTCACCTCGACCGCGGTATGCCGGCCCAGATCGCCGCCGCCATGAGCGACCTGGAGCGGTGATGTTCCATCTCAGCCGGCAGACCGTCAGCCGCCATCGTTCCCTGTACGCCGGTTCGTTCGTGGCACTCGCCGTCGGCGTGTTCCTGCTCGGTCTGGCGGCGACAGCCACAGCCGCCACGATCGCCTACCACGGGCCGGCCGCGGCGAAGATCGTCGTGACCACACTCGGCGGTGACGACGCTGCGCCCCGGCAGGTCAGCGTGCCGATGTCCGACGCCGACGTGTCCGGGCTGCAGACGGTACTCAGTCTCGTCGGCGTGATCTGCGGGTTCATCACGATCTTCGTCATCGCGAGTACGTTCGCGTTCGCGGTGGCGTCCCGGCGACGCGAGCTCGGGCTGCTGCGGCTGATCGGCGCGACACCGGGACAGATCCGGCGGATGGTTCTCGGCGAGGCGCTGGTCGTCGCGCTGGCTGCGTCGCTCACGGGTGCGGTCCTCGCCCAACTGGCGACACCAATGCTGCTGCGGAGGGCGTCGTACACGGAGCTGGCACCGGTGAAGCTCGAGACGGCGTCACCGTGGGTGCCCTTGTCGATCGCGGTGGGGGCTGGGCTGCTGGTCGCGATGCTCGGCGCCCGGTCCGCAGCTCGCCGGGCCGGCCGGGTCGGTCCGATCGACGCGCTGCGGGAGGCGGCGCTGGAGCCGCCGCGGATCGGGCCGGTGCGGGTCGTCTTCGGGCTGCTGTTCATGGCCGGGGCGATCGTGATGCTGACGCTCATCCGGCCGTCGACCGGTGAGGGCGCCGTACCGCTGGCGATGTTCACGCCGATGGTGATGGTGATCGCTTTGACGTTGCTCGCGCCGCTCGTGGTGCCGTGGATCAGCCGGCTGTGGGCGCTGCCACTGGTCGCCTGGACGCGCGTGTCCGGGCGGCTCGCCCGGAGCAACGTGGTCGCCGCGCCCAGGCGCAGCGCATCGCTCGCGGCACCGATTCTGTCCATCTCCGCGATCGCCGGCTCGATGGTCCTCAGCCTCAGCTTCGCCGCGGACAGCGCCGCCGCGACCATCCGCGATACCCTTCGCGCGCCCGTCGTCGTGACTGAGGCGGCCGATCTCTCCACGGTCCCTGGGGTGGGTGCGGTCGACGCCGGGCTGCCGCTGCAGCTGGTCCGGATCAGCCGGGACGACGCCCGACTCGAGGACGCCGAGGGTATCGACCCGGCGATTGCCGCCAGGACCCGCGACCTGACTCCCCTGTCCGGCGACCTCGGCAACCTCACCGGCAATACCGTTGCTGTCAGCAAGGAAATGTCCGGCTTCGAGCACTACCGGGTGGGCGGCGAGGTGTCGGTCACCTTCCTGGACAGGACCGCCGCGAAGCTGAAGATCGTCGCGATCCTGCCGGACGCCATGGGCGTGAACCCGTCGTTGCTGATCCCGCTGGACCTCGCCCGCAAGCACGCACCGACCGCCAAGCCCGACCGCCTGTTCGTGCTGCCGGCCGATGGCGTGGACGCGGCGTCGCTGGTCAGCACGATCGACCACGCCGTGCCGGCCGCCGACTGGGAGGCGGAGCAGGCTGACGGTGTCCGCAAGGGGAACCAGTTCGGCCTCATCCTGCTGCTCGGCCCGGCCGCTCTCTACAGCGCGATCGCGATCGCCAACACGCTGCTGATGGGGAGTCTGCAGCGGCGGCACGAGTTCGTCACGTCGCGGCTGCTCGGGGCGACGCCGGCGCAGATTCGCCGGATGGTCCTGTGGGAGTCGTCGCTGGTCGGTGCGGTCGCGCTCACGCTCGGTACGGCGATCACCGTGACGGTCGGGATCCTGATCCGGCACGCGATGACGTCGGGGGTGGCCGACGTACCCGTCACCGTGCCGTGGGCGGTTCTGCTGGGGATCGCGGGAATCTGTCTGGGCCTGGCGGTAGGGTCCGCTCTGGCCCCGACGACGTACATCCTGCGCCGGTCGCAGCCGTCCGCGGCGGTGGAGTAGACCGGTATCGGGCGCTTCGACCACCGGGCGGGCGGGTCGTGGCCGGGGAAACCATCGTTTACCAGGGACAATGGGCACGGCGCCGGACCGTCGCGGCGCCGTACCGGTTTTGATCGAGGAGTTCGCAGACCCGCATGGCACGCCGTAGCAGCACCACCGCCGAGCCCGAGGACTTCGAGGAGCGCATCCTCGACGTCGATGTCTCCGACGAGATGCGCTCCAGCTACCTGGAGTACGCCTACTCGGTGATCTACGCCCGGGCGCTGCCGGACGCGCGGGACGGGCTGAAACCCGTCCAGCGGAGGATTCTGTTCTCGATGGCGGAGAACAACATCCGCCCCGACCGCGGGCACGTGAAGTCGGCCCGCGTCGTCGGTGAGGTCATGGGTAAGTACCACCCGCACGGCGACGGCGCGATCTACGACGCCCTGGTCCGGACCGCGCAGCCGTGGTCGATGCGGGTCCCGCTGATCGACGGCCACGGGAACTTCGGCTCCCTCGACGACGGCCCCGCCGCGATGCGGTACACCGAGTGCCGGATGGCGCCGCCGGCGATGGCGATGACGCAGGGCCTGGACGAGAACGTCGTCGACTTCCGGCCGAACTACGACGGCCAGGAGGAAGAGCCGTCGGTGCTGCCGGCCGCCTTCCCGAACCTGGTGGTCAACGGCGCCACCGGGATCGCGGTCGGGATGGCGACCAACATGGCCCCGCACAACCTGGTCGAGGTGATCCAGGCGCTGCGGCACCTGATCAAGACCCCGACCGCGACCCTGGACGACCTGATGCGGTTCGTCCCCGGCCCGGACCTGCCGACCGGCGGCAAGATCGTCGGCCTGGACGGCATCAAGGACGCGTACGCGACCGGTCGCGGCAGCTTCAAGATGCGCTCCACCGCCCGGATCGAGAACGTCACCCCGCGGCGCAAGGGCATCGTCATCACCGAACTGCCGTACTCCGTCGGCCCGGAGAAGGTGATCGAGAAGATCAAGACCCTGGTCCAGGCGAAGAAGCTGCAGGGCATCGCCGACGTCAAGGACCTGACCGACCGCACCCACGGCACCCAGCTGGTGATCGAGGTCAAGAACGGCTTCGTCCCCGAGGCCCTGCTGGAGCAGCTCTACAAGCTGACCCCGCTCGAGGACGCCTTCCACGTCAACAATGTCTGCCTGGTCGACGGCCAGCCGCGCACCCTCGGGCTCAAGGACCTCCTCGAGGTCTACCTCGACCACCGGTACGACGTGGTCCGCCGGCGCAGCGAGTTCCGCCGGCAGAAGGCGCAGGACCGGCTGCACATCGTCGACGGTCTGCTGATCGCGATCCTCGACATCGACGAGGTCATCCAGATCATCCGCGGCAGCGACGACGCGGCCGAGGCCCGTGGCCGGCTGATCGAGATCTACGACCTGTCCGAGGTGCAGGCCAACTACATCCTCGACATGCCGCTGCGCCGGCTGACGAAGTACTCCAAGCTCGAACTGGAGACCGAGAAGGGTGAGCTCGAGCGTGAGATCGAGCGGCTGACCGCGATCCTCGAGGACGAGGCGCTGCTGCGCAAGACGGTGTCCGACGAACTGGCCGAGATCGCGAAGACCTACGGCACCCCGCGGCGGACCGTGCTGCTCGAGTCGTCCGGTGCGACCAAGACGGCGGCCGTGCCGCTCGAGGTCACCGACGACCCGTGCTGGATCCTGATGAGCTCGACCGGCCTGCTCGCGCGGACGAACGGCGTCGAGCCGTTCGGCACCGGTGACACCCGGGCGAAGCACGACGCGATCGTCTCCGCGGTGAAGAGCACGGCGCGTGGTCAGTACGGGCTGATCACCAGTACGGGCCGGCTGATCCGGCTCGAGTCGCTCGACCTGCCCGCCGTACCGACGACCGCGAACGCGCCGAACCTGCAGGGTGGCGCGCCGGTGGCGGAGTTCGTCTCGCTGGAGCCGGGTGAGAAGGCGCTCGCGCTGACCACGATGGATCCCGACTCGATCGGCGTCGCCCTGGGGACGACGGGCGGCGTGGTGAAGCGCGTCATACCGGACCACCTGAGCAACCGCGACTCGTGGGAGATCATCCGGCTGAACGACGGCGACGAGGTGATCGGCGCGGTCGAGCTGACCACGGGCGACGAGGAGCTGTGCTTCATCGCGTCGGACGCGCAACTGCTGCACTTCCCGGCGTCGGTGGTGCGGCCGCAGGGGCGGACCGCGGGTGGCATGGCCGGCATCCGGTTGACCACCGGGGCGAAGGTGGTCTTCTTCGGTGCCGTCAACACCGGTCGCGAGGCGCAGGTCGTGACGATCGCAGGCTCGTCGTCGGCGCTGCCGGGGACCGAGGTCGGTGCGGTGAAGGTGACGCCGTTCAACGAGTACCCGGGCAAGGGCCGTGGCACTGGTGGTGTGCGGTGCCAGCGGTTGCTGAAGGGCGAGGACGGGCTGCTGCTCGGGTTCGTCGGTTCGGCGCCGGTTCGGGCGAGCGCGAGCAGTGGTGCTCCGGTCGAGTTGCCGCCGATCGACATGCGGCGCGACGGTTCCGGCGTTCCGGTGGCTCAGCCGATCGCGGCCTGCGCTCCTGATCTGGCAGGCTGACCCTGTGAAGAGACTGCTCGCGCTCTGCGCGGTGCTCGTGGTAGCGCTGGCGGGCTGCAGCGACAAGAAGGACTCCGGCGGGGGCGACGGTCAGTCCGGCGATGATGCGGTCGCGCTGTTGACCGCGGCCAAGAAGTCGATCGACGACGCGGCCAGTGTGCACATCGTGCTGACCGGGCGGGACCTGCCGGACAACGCACAGACGCTGGCGAGTGGTGACGGAGTCGCCACCCACGCCCCGGCGTTCAAGGGCAAGCTGACGGTCCGTTCGAACGGCGCACCGATCGACGCCCAGGTGGTGTCGGTCGGCAGCAAGGTCTACGCGAAGCTGTCGTTCACCCCGAGCTACATCGAGCTCCCGCCGTCGCAGTTGGCCGGTCTCGGCGCGCCCGACCCGGCGGTCCTGCTGGACCCGGCGAAGGGCCTGTCGTCGCTGCTGACGGCCGTGAAGGACCCGAAGGTGAAGGGTGAGAGCCGGGACGGAGCGAAGGTCCTGACCGAGGTCACCGGCTCGATCCCGGGCCAGGCCCTGCAGGGCATCTTCCCGAAGGCCCCCGCGGACAAGGACTTCCCCAGCTCGTTCAAGATCGACAAGGACACCAAGCAACTGGTCTCCGCCACCATCAGCGGTCCGTTCTACGGCGACGCCACCAGCAGCTACGACGTCACCCTCGACAAGTACGGCGAGAAGATCGAGATCACCAAGCCGTGAGCTCGTCCGTCGGCCGCCCGGCGCCGGTGAGCAACCCGAGGACCCGACTCACCCTGGCCTCCATCGCGGTGGCGTTCGCGGCGGCCGACACGTACGTCGTCGTCCTCGCGCTGCCGGACATGATGGCCGGGGTCGGGCTGTCGGCGGACGAGCTGCAGCGGGCGGCGCCGATCATCTCCGGGTTCCTGCTCGGGTACATCGCGGTGCTGCCGCTGATCGGGCGGATCGCCGATGTGGTCGGGCGGACGCCGGTGCTGGTCGGTGCGTTGCTGCTGTTCGCGGTCGGCTCGCTGATCACAGCCGGGGCGTACGACCTGCCGCTGGTGGTGACCGGTCGGTTTCTCCAGGGCGTCGGCGGTGGTGGCCTGGTCCCGGCCACGCTGGCCCTGGTGGCGGATCTGTGGCCGGCTGAGCGGCGAGGCCTTCCGCTGGGTGTTGTGGGTGCGGTGCAGGAGCTGGGCGCGGTGCTCGGTCCACTCCTCGGCGCCGCCGTACTGGCGATCGCGGACTGGCGGTACATCTTCTGGCTCAATCTCACCGTCGCTGTCGTGCTGGCCCTGTTGTTGCGCGGACGGCGACCACCGCCGGTGTCCGCGTTCGTCGGGGTGCTCGCCTGCATTGCCCTTGGGCTGACCCTCACCGCACCCGAGCGGTTGGCAACCGGCGTAACGCTCGGCGTGCCATTCGTGCCGTTCACCGGGTCTTCCCGGTTGCTCACGCCGATCGGAGTCGCCACCCTGGTGCTGGGTCTGCTCTGGCTCGGTCTGGTCGTGTGGCGCAGCCGCGGCCGGATGGGGACCGTGCTGGCCCAGGTCGACCTCGTCGGAGCCGTCCTCCTGGCGCTTGCCCTTGCGGGTGTGGTCCTGGCGTTCGCGACCGCCGACCCCGAGCGTGAGCTGATGTCGCCGGCCGGCCCATGGCTCCTGCTCGCCGCCGCGGTCTTCGCGATCGCGTTCGCGGTCTGGCAACGCCGTACGACGCGGGCGATCGTGCCGCACGGTCTCCTCGGTGCACGGCCGGCCTGGGGATCGCTGGTCGTCAGCTTCCTCGTCGGATGTGCGCTGATCGCCGCGCTGGTCGACGTACCCGTGTTCGCCCGCACGACCCGGGGCGGGGGGCAACTGGCCGCCGCTCTGGTGCTGCTGCGGTTCCTGATCGCCCTGCCGGTCGGCGCGGTCGTCGGCGGCTGGCTGACTCGGCGCTATGGCCTCGGCCTGATCACGGGTGCCGGGCTCGGGTTGTCCGGCGCGATGTTTGTGCTGATGGCCTTCTGGAGCCGTACTGCGCTCGATCACTGGCCGGCGACCGTCGTACTCCTGCTCTGCGGCTTCGGCTTCGGGCTCGCGCTGTCTCCGGTGAACACCGCCATGCTCGGTGCCACGCCGGCCGACAGTCACGGCCTGGTCAGCGCGCTGGTCGTGGTCGCGCGGATGGTCGGCATGCTGGTCGGAGTGTCCGCCCTCACAGCCATCGGCCTGCGGCGGTACTTCGCGCTCGCCGACGACATCCCCTCCCCGAACGAACTGTGCCCGAAGTCGCCCGGCAACTGCCGCCCGTTCGTCGACGCGCTCCGCGATGCCGCCGTTTCACAAGTTCACACCATCTTCGCCGGCGCCGCCGTCAGCGCCTTCCTGGCGGCCCTCGTGGCCGCACTCCTGCTCGGCCGACGTGGCGTTGTGCACACATCCTGATCATCATGAGGGACAGCCGTCTCACCTCGCGTACGGTGATGCTGTGACCCATCGTCTCGACGCCACCGGTCGTGCCGGTTTGTGTTCGACCTTCTGCCGCGAGTTGCGTGAGCCACTCGCCGGTACGGCGGTTGTCGCCGTGGGCTGGGTGGTTGTCGAGCAGCCGGGTCCGTGGGGCGCGAAGGCACCGACGCAGAGTCACCTGGACCCGGCCTTCGGCGGCGCCTTCGACGAGGCGTGCAAGAAGGTGGACGTCCGCTTCGGGTTGATCCGCTCCCCCGGCCGCCACCCGGATGAGGTCGAGCGCTCGCATCAGGTGTACGTCGCCTCGACCCTTCCAGGGCGCACGTGGTTGCTCGGTGGCTGTGTCGACGATCCCGCCGTGCTGAAGGAACTCGACCTCGACGCGGTCAGCCGCGGCGACCGGACCGCCGTACTCGCGTCGCTGCCGTCGCTGGCCCCGATCGACGAGCCCGTTGTGCTGGTCTGCACGAACGGCAAGCGGGACGAGTGCTGCGCACTCCTCGGCCGGCCACTCGTCTCCGGGCTCGAGAAGCTCGCGCCGGGCCGGGTCTGGGAGGCGAACCACCTCGGCGGTCACCGGTTCGCGCCGACCGCGACGTTCCTGCCGGCCGGCACCATGCACGGCCAGTTGACTCTCGAGACCGCCACGGCTGTGCTGGACGCGGCCTGTCGTGGTGAGATCGTGCTGACCGGGCTACGCGGCCGGTCGACCTGGACCAAACGCGGTCAGGCCGCGGAGATCGCCGTACGCCGTCTTGTCGGTGAGCTCGCGCTGGATGCCCTCAGTGTCGTGGGCGAAGACCTCGAGGCCGTCGCCGTACGGCATGTCGACGGCCGGTCCTGGACCGTGCCGGTGACCAGCGCACCCGCCGATCCACCCCGACCGGAATCCTGCGGAAAGGAGCCTTTCGCCATGTCGATCCTGCATGCCGGAACCCCTGAGCCTGGTGAGGTCCGTTGAGTACCGGTTTCGAGGACGTGCTGGCCGCCAACGCCGACTACGTCGCCGACTTCCACTACGGCGGGTTCGACGGCATCGCCCACGCCGGCATCGGCGTGGTCACCTGCATGGACTCCCGGATCCCGCCGCTGGAGATGCTCGGGCTGAAGCCAGGTGACGCGAAGGTGCTGCGCAGCGCCGGCGGCCGGGTCACCGAGGTCACGCTGACCGGGCTCGTCCTCGGCGTCCAGCTGCTCGGCGTCCGCCGGATCATGATCATCCCGCACACCCGCTGCGCGATGGCCGCGATGTCGGAGGACGACCTGCGCGCGAAGGTCGAGGCCGCCGCCGGGAAACCGGCCGGTTACCTGCCCATCCCGGTCATCCCCGACCAGCTCGAGGCCCTGCGCCGCGACGTCGCCGCCGTCCGCGAACATCCGCTGATTGGCGACGACATCCTCGTCGGCGGTTTCATGTACGACGTCGACACCGGGCAACTCACCCAGATCGACTGACGCCTACCGCTTGTTCAGTTGGTGCGCTGGTAGATGAGCAGAACGAGGCTGTCGCCGATGGTCCGGTTGCCGACGAGGCGCTGGGGCTTCTGCTCGCCGGTCTCGCCGAAGAGGTGTTGCCCGGCGCCGAGTACGCACGGGAATGTCATCAGCCGCAGTTCGTCGACCAGGTCGTGCTCCAGCAGTGTCGGCACGAGGCGGCCACTCGCGTAGACGACGAGGTCGCCGGTGAGCGTTTCCTTCAACTTCGAGACGTCGTCCACGACGTCACCCGTCAGCACGGTCGAGTTGTTCCAGTCGGCGGCCTCGAGGGTGGCGGAGACGACGTACTTGGGCATGCTGTTCAACCTCTCCGCCCACACGCCGGTCCGGGACGGAAACCGTCCGGCGAAGTACTCGTAGGTCCGTCGCCCCAGCAGCATTGCCTCGACGTCCAGCGCCTCGTCGGTGAAGAACTCGGACCACGCAGCCTGATCCGTGGCGCCCATCTGGCTCCAGGCGCCGCGGCCGAGGCCCTCCTCACCGGTCGGGTCCTGGATGACTCCGTCGAGCGTGATGTTCTCGGTGACGATGAGCTTTCCCATGTCGGTTCTCCCTTGTCGTGATGTCGACTACTGCTGATGGAGACTCCGCGGTGTCCGGAAACGGGGCGCGCGCAGACCGCCCCCTTCGCTCCTCAGCCGGCGTCCATACAGGATGGAAGCGCGACACGACAGAGAGGTGGCCGGAGTGGAGTTGGTGAGAGCCGACCTGATCAGCCGGGCGCGGGCCGGCGACGAGGAGGCGTTCCGGGCGTTGACCGAGCCGCACCGCCGGGAGCTCCAGGTGCACTGCTACCGCATGCTCGGATCGTTCCAGGACGCCGAGGACGCCCTCCAGGACACGCTGCTGGCTGCCTGGCAGGGGCTCAGCGGGTTCGAGGGGCGCGCCTCGCTCCGCACGTGGCTCTACCGGATCGCCACCAACCGGTGCCTCAGCACGCTGCGGTCAGCCAGCCGGCGTCCCGCCAAGGAATGGGACATCCCCGGGGTCGAGCCGCCCGAGCCGACTCGGCTCGGCGAGGTCGTCTGGCTCGAGCCGTACCCCGACGCGCTTCTCGACGGGGCGATCACCGTGCCGCTCGGCCCGGAGGCCCGCTACGAGCAGACCGAATCCATCTCGCTGGCCTTCGTGACCGCCCTTCAGGTCCTGCCGCCTCGCCAGCTCGCCGTACTGATCCTGCGCGACGTCCTCGGATTCCGCGCGAGCGAGGTGGCCGGCATGCTCGACACGACCGTCGAGTCGGTGAAGAGCGCCCTCAAACGGGCCCGCGTCAGCCTGCAGCGCCGGCAGTCGGCGGCCGCCGAACCGCCTCCCGCCGCCGACTCAGCCGCCGAGGATGCGATGGTGACGAGGTTCGTCAGCGCGTGGGAGTCCGCCGACATCGATGGACTGCTGGCCCTGCTGACCGACGACGTCTTCATGTCCATGCCGCCGCTGCCGTTCGAGTACGAGAGCCGCGACATCGTGGCCGGCTTCTGCGCCACGCTGTTCGGCTCGGGCCGGAGATTCGACCTCGTCCCGACCCGAGCCAACGGTCAGCCGGCGTTCGGCGCGTACCTGCGCGGCGCCACCGGTGTCCGGCACGGCACCGGGCTGTACGTCCTCACCCTCAGCGGCGACCGGATCTCCGCCATGACCCGGTTCGAGAACAGCGTGTTCCCGGCCTTCGGCCTGCCGCGATCGCTTCCCGGCGCCTAGCGCTCGTCGATCACGTCGATCTCGTCGACGGCCGACGTGCCCTCGCGGACCAGGGCGAAGGCTGCCTTGGTCTCGGCGAGGGTCGGGGCGAGTTCACGGGCTGCCTTCAGGTCGTCGGCGGACTCCCAGCGCCACACGCCGACCCACTGGTTCTGGAGCCGGCCGAGCCGCGCCTCGGTGAGGCCTGGGATGGCAGCGCGGACGGCGTCCACCAGGGCGTTGTGCTTGCCGCGGATGTCGGTGGCGTCATCGGTGGTGGCCTCGAAGCGGGTGATTGCGATGAGCGACATGACTAGGCCTTTCACTAGAGTTGACTTATAGCGAACGAATCTAGAGATAGACTCTAGTCATGACTGTTGTCAAGCGGCCCAACCGCCGAGCGGAGAAGGCGCAGGAGACCCGGCGGCGCATCATCGAGGCCGCGCGGGAGCTGTTCGTCGCGGACGGGTACGGCGCGACCAACCTGCAGGACGTCGCCGACCGGGCCGGCGTCGCAGTGCAGACGATCTACTTCACCTTCGGCAACAAACGGGCTCTCCTGAAAGAGCTGGTCGATGTGACGATCGCCGGCGACAGCGAGCCGGTCGCCACGATGGATCGCCCGTGGTTCACCGACGCGGTCGCCGCCGGCACCGCCGGGGAGATGCTGGCCGCGTACGTCCCCGGCTCGAGCGCCGTCCTGGCCCGGGTGTCCCCGATCATGCGGGTCCTCGAAGCGGCCGTCGCGAACGACCCCGAGGTCGCCGCTCTCTGGCCCCAGGACGAGGACCTCCGGTACGTCGTCCAGCGCGCAGCGGCGGACGCACTCGTGACCAAGCCCGGCGCTCGCGATGGCCTGAAGGCCGACGAAGCCGCCGATCTCCTCTACGGCATCCTCAGCCCCGAGCTCTACCTCCTCTTCACCCGAGACCGCGCCTGGCCCCACGACCGCTGGCTCACCTGGGCCACCCAAACCCTTCACACCCAACTCTGCGCGTGACGGCCAGATGATCACCTGCGGTTGTTCGGAATCTCTCGGAACTCGCGGTGGGATCTGGTAGACACCACGTATGAGACTCCGCCCCAGCTCATTTTCGCGATCCCTGCTCGTCGGCGCCCTCGCCCTTACGACGGTCCTGTCCGGCACTCCTACCGTCCACGCCATCCCGTCTGTCACCGGATGCCTCGACCAGTCCGTCACCGGGTCGGTCGAGGAGCAACGTCTCGACAACGGCGTCGCCGGCGGTCCATCGGTCCCGGCCGAGATCCTCCGCCGGTCCGGCTTCGACCGCCAGGTTGCGCTGTTCTCTCGCCTGCTCTGCTCGATCCCGAACCGCCAAGCCGCAGCTGCCCTCGTGCACGCGCAAGGCGAAGCCCTCTGGCGTACGGCGACCCACCGCGCCCAGCACGCGCCGACAGGACCGGACGCACTACCCGCCACCGACGACCGCGGCCTCTACTGGGCCCGCCTCTCGATGGCCCTCGCGTTGAGACAATGGCACCCCCGCTTCGGCCTCGGTACGACGGAACGCGCCGGACTGATCCGATCCCTCGAATACACCTCGCGCGGCATCACGAGCACCCGGTTCGCACCGGGTGTACGGAAGATCCTGGTGACCGGCTTCGACCCGTTCACGCTCGATGCGGACATCCGGATCGGCAACCCGTCCGGGGCGAACGCGCTGACGCTGGACGGGCAGCGCTGGACGATCAACGGCAGGACCTACGAGATCCAGACCGTCGTGTTCCCGGTCCGCTACACCGACTTCGACGAGAACATGGTCGAGAACGCCCTCGCACCGCACTACCGCCCCGGTCCACAGCACGCGGACCTGGTCATGACGGCCAGCCAAGGGCGGGTCGGGATCTTCGACCTCGAGGTGTTCAACGGCCGGCGCCGTTCGGTCAGCTCGATCGGCGACAACAACAACCTCTGGGGCGGCGGCACGATCGCCGCTCCGGTCGTCTCCCCCAGCATGCCGCCGGGACCCGAGTGGATCACGTCGAGTCTGCCGCTGGCGCGGATGTCGCAGGCCGACGTGACGCCGTTCCGCACCCGCGTCAACACGTCCGTGCTGGAGATCCCGGCCGGCCAGACCCAGCCGGTCCGTCAGCCGCTCGGCCCGACGCCCGGCTCGATCGCCTCGGAGGGCACCGGCGGCGGCTACCTCTCCAACGAGGTTGCCTACCGCAACACCTTGCAGCGCGACCTGCTCGACCCGTCGATGCCGGCCGGTCACCTGCACGTCCCCGTGCTGTCCTTCGACCCGGCCAACACGACCGGCATCACCGACCCGACGTACGAGGCCAACCGCGAGGCGATCGTCACCGGCGCCCACGCGATCCTCCGCGCAGCGCTCAGCTAGAACAGAAAACTACTCATCGCCACGCTTGGCATGGACAGTTTTCTGATCACGCCAAGCGTGGCGACGCACACTCAAAGAGCCAGTACGTCGGCCGTTCGAACAGGCTCTCCGGTCTCGAAGGAGCGGTTCGCCGCCAGCCCGGTCACCAGCGCCAGCGCCGCCTGCCGGGCATCAGCCACCTCGGCTCCCTCGGTCCGCGAGTCGTCGAGCAGCGCCGCGAGTACCCGGGCGTCGGCGCCACCATGGCCGGCGTGATCGTGGTCGACGGTGTGGTCGACTGGCGGCGACCACAGCGGCCGCACGGTGATGCTCGTCCGTCCAGCCGTCGGCGCGGCGAGGTCGCCGTGCACCGCTCCCCTGGCCGACTCCACCCGCTGGTGGGGCAGGACAAATGTCGACTCTTCTACATTCAGCTCCAGCCGTCCCCGCGAACCGTTGAACATCACGCGGTAGCCCTCGGCCGGTGAGTACGCGGTCAGGTGATACGTCATGGTTGCCCCTGAGTCGTAGGAAACCAGCACCGCCATGTCGTCCTCGATCGACACCCCAGGCGCGAACACGTTGCGATCGCGGTAGTAGCCGTCCTCCGCCTCCGCGTCCAGGTACAGCTCACGCAGGGTCTGGTTGTCGGCCAGGTGCAGCGCGAACGGATCGTCGAGGGCGGCCGCGGATCCATGGGCACGGACGTAGTCCCGCGCGTACCCGTGCCGGCGCCCCGGACCGTAGAAGGCCAACTGTCCTTGTGCATAGACGATGCGGGGTTCGGCGCCGAGCCACCAGTTCACCAGATCGAAGTGGTGGCTGGCTTTGTGCACCATCAGACCGCCCGAGTTCGCCTTGTCGCGATGCCATCGGCGGAAGTAGTCCGCACCATGCGACACGTCGAGCATCCACTCGAAATGCACCGAGTGCACATCCCCGATCGCGCCCCCGGCCAGCAGCTCCCGCACGCGACGATGCACTGGATTGAACCGGTAGTTGTACGCGACGGACAACTCACCGCCGGTCTCCCGCACGGTGTCCAGGATGCTCTGAGCCTTCACCGCATCGGTCGTCATCGGCTTCTCGCTGATCACCCGTACGCCGGCCCGCAGCGCGGCCTCGATGTAGCCGTCGTGCGTCGCGTCGACGCTGGTCACCACCAGCACTTCGATCCGCTCGACCCGCAGCATCTCCTCGAAGCGCGCCGGCGGCCATTGATGCGCCGTACGACGGCCGGCCGCCAGCAGCATGCGGTTGTGAAAGGCCATCCGGACCGAGTTCGAGTCGCACAACGCCACGACGTCGTACCCGTCGCGCTTGGCCAGGCCCTCGGTGAACAGCTGGGCACGGTTGCCGGTACCGACGATCGCGGTCCGCACAGGTGTGGGCATTCGGACCCTCCTATTGCTTGACCGCGCCGGCCAGGCCGTTGACGAAGAAGCGCTGCAGCAGCACGAACAGCAAGATGATCGGCGCGAGCGTGATGACGGTTCCCGCACACAGCAGCGTCCACTCGGTCGAGTTCTCGCCGATGAACGCGTACATGCCGATCGCGAGCGTGCGCAGTTCGGGCCGCCCGAGCGTGAACACGAGCGGGATGAAGAAGCTGTTCCACGCCGTGATCGCGGTGAACAGGCCGACCGTGGCCAGCATCGGGCCGGACAGCGGCAGCATGATCCGGGCGAACGTCTGGTGGAAGTTCGCCCCGTCCACCTGGGCCGCGTCCTCGAGCTCACGGTCGATGGCCATGAAGTAGCCCATGAACAGGAAGGTCCCGAACACGACGCCACCGGATGCCTGCACGATGATCACCGACCACAGGCTGTTCAACAGGTGCAGTCGCTGCATCAGGTCGAACACCGGAATGATCGTGTAGCCGTGCGGCAGGAACAACGTCGCCGACACCAGCCCGAGACAGAAGCCACGGCCCGGGAAGCGGGTGCGGGCAAGTACATAGCCGGCGCAGGAAGTGACTACTAAAGTGATCACTACCGTGCCTACGGTGATCAGTATTGTGTTCATGAAGTACCGGCCGAACGATGCCTCCCGCCAGGCGTCGAGGTAGTTCGCCCACAGGAAGTGCGACGGCAGCGGACTGAGTCCCTCACTGAAGAAGTCGTCATCGCTCTTCAGCGAGCTCCCCAAGGCCCAGAACAGCGGGTACAGCCAGGCCAGACCGGCGACCAGCAAGGCGATATGCGTCATCGCGGTGACGACACGCTGACGCTTCATGCGAGTCCCCCTGTCCCCCGCCGCTTGGCGAGTGAGCGCAGTACGACGACCTGGACGACGGAGAACGCGATCAGCAGCACGCCGTAGATGAACGACGCGGCGGACGCCAGACCGATGTCGGGCTGCACCGCGTTCGCGTTACTGCCGCCGAACGCCAGGTGGTAGATGTAGGTGTTCACGACCTCGGTCGCGAAGTACGGGCCGCCGCTGGTCAGCACCTGGACCAGGTCGAAGATCTGGAACGTCCCGATCACCGCCAGGATCACGATCACCACGCCGACCGCTCGCAGCATCGGGACGGTGATGTACCGGAAGGTCCGCAGCGGGCCGGCGCCGTCCAGCCGGGCGGCTTCGTAGAGCTCGTCCGGGATCGTCTGCAGGCCGGCCAGGAAGTACACCAGGTTGTAGCCGAACGTGTGCCAGATCCCGACCAGGATGATGATCGCGAGCGCGAAGTGCGGATCCCCCAGCCAGTCGATGTGCTGGTGGATCAGGTGCAGCTTCAGCAACAGGTCGTTGATCGAGTCGCCGAAGTTCGACACCAGCAGCTGGATCACGACGCCGATCACCGCGGCCGACGTCACTACGGGCAGGAAGAACAGCGTCCGGTAGAACGACGCGAACCGCAGCCGCTTGCTGTTCAGCACGAGCGCGAGGGCCAACGCCAGGACGAGCTGGATCGGTACGACGAACGCGGCGTACACGAAGGTGTGTCCGAGCGATCGCCAGAAGATGCTGTCGTGGACGATCTGGCGGAAGTTGCCCAGTCCGACGAAGTTCGACGGGTCGCCGATCCCGTTCCACCGGTAGAACGTGTAGCCGAGTGACGCGATGATCGGGTACACCACGAACACCAGCAGCAGCACCATCATCGGCGCCAGGTAGACGTACGACCACAGATAGGTCCGGCGACGCGCCCGCCGCCGGGCCACCGCGGGAGGCGGCCCGGCAGTGGCGACGTCCTCCCGCACGGCGGTCATCGCCATCAGGCGCCTGGCTTCGTCGTGTACGGCTTGGTCAGCTCCCAGTCGAGGAACGCGAAGTCCTTCAGGCTCGCGCCGGTGCCCACCTTCTTCACCGCGTCGCCGAGCGCCTGGTTCAGCTTGTCCGTCAGCGACGTCAGCGCACCCTGGACGTCCTTGATCTGCCCGGTGTAGACCCCGGCGAGCACGTCGTTGATGTCGGGCTTCACCGCGGGCAGCTCGAGCTTGGTCAACTGCGGATTGCGGATGGTCGGCTGCGGACCGACCACCGCCGTCGCGGACATCGCGACGTACTGCGCGAAGGGTGCGAACGTCACGCCCTTCGGGTCGTTGTTCTTGGCGTAGACCGACAGGCCCTGGCCCTGCTCGACCCAGCGCTTCCCCGCCTCCGGGCTGTAGAGCCAGTCGAACCACGCCCAGGCCTCATCGGCGTGCGGGGTCTTCGACGACACCGCGACGAACTTGCCGCCGGGCGGTCCGTAGAACAGCGCCTTCGGCTCACCACCCGGGGCGGGCAGGGTGACCAGGCTGTAGTCGGTGAACTTGTGCTGGGTCCATTCCGGCTGGTTCCAGACGCCACCGACCGTCATCCCGAACCGCCCGCGCTCGAAGAACGCCCGGGCCTGCTCGTCGGAGATGCTCATCGAGTTCGGGTAGAACCAGTTCTTGTTCTTCCACTCCAGCAGCAGGTTGATCACGTCGAGGTAGTTGCGGTCGGTGCCGAACGTCCACTGCCCGACCCGGTAGTCCATGCCGTCGATCCCGCCGACCGCGGCACCACCGGGCGAGCCCGCGCCGCGGACGAACAGATCCAGCCACCAGGCCAGGGTCGTGTTCGTCGAGTTGCCGAACCCGAACGGCGCCACCTTGCCGCCGCTCTTCGACGCGATCGCGTCGGCCGCGCTGCTGACGTCGTCCCAGGTCTTCGGCAGTTTCACACTGCCGTCGGCGTTCGTCAGGCCGGCGTCCTTGAAGACACCGTGGTGGATGTAGAGCTGCAGCGAGGGTGCCGGCGCCGCGAACGGCGCGGTGTAGACCTTGCTGTCGAAGACGTCCACTCCCTCGACGAAGCTGTTCTCCGGGAAGCGGGACTGCCATGACGTCGTCGCCCACTTGTCCACCGGCAGCAGCCAGTCCTGCGACACCTGCTGGCTGAGCTGCGGGCTCTTGGGGATCATCAGGATGTCCGGTGCGTTGTTGCTGCGATACGCGAGCGAGACCAGGTCGGCGTACTTGTCGCTGACCTGCGTGGTCTTCTTCACGACGACGCCCGGGTGCGCCTCCTGGAACAGCTTGATCTCGTTGTCCACCCAGCCGGCCTGGCTGGCGTACCAGTCCCAATAGGTGATGGTGGTCTTGGCCTTGGACCCCTCGGCGTTGTTGTCCGAGGAACAGCCGGCGAGCGCGCCGGCGCCGGCCAGTGCGGCCGCACCACGAAGCAGTGTCCGCCGTGAGATGGGTGATGACATGACATTCCTCCAGTGAGTACTAAGAGCAGGCCGGCGACGCGGACGACGCGGTCTGAGTCTGTGAGCCGAGCCGCCAGGTCAGTGGGCTGCCGTCCCAGGTGACCGCGACGCGACGCGGCCGCTGGAAGGGCAGGAACGAGACGGTCTGGCCGCGATCCGACGGTCCGGGGCTGAAGGCGTTGTCACTGCCGACCGGGACCGGGATGTAGAAGTTGTTCGCGTTGTTGTAGCCGAAGTACGCGGTGTAGGTGTTGTCGACCGTGTTGCGGACGACACAGGCCGCCGTCGGTTGCACCGGGTTGAACGCGGTCTCCACGGGACCGGTACTCCCGCCACTGACGGTCTTTGCCAGCGGAGCAAAGGACGCGTCGTCCACCAGGAGATCGCCGGTGCCGGTCGTGGTGCTGATCCACCACTCGGCCTTCGTCAGGGTGCCGGTCCAGGCGACAGTCGTGTTCGCAGCGGAGATTTGCGTCCAGCCGGTGCTGCTGACCGGCGCTGAGCCGAGCCTGATCGTGGTCGATCCGGTCGAGGTGGTCAGCTTCAGACTCACCATCGCGGTATCCGAACCGCTCGCCAGCCGCACCCAGGTAGACGAGTCGTACAGGCCGCCGTTCACCACCGACACTCCTTGCGCCGGACCGGCCCAAGCGGCCGCTCGTCCGGTGACCGACAAGTCGCCGGAGCCGGTGTGCGGGGTCGTCGACGCGTTCTTCAGCGTGCAGGTCCCCAGGCAGTACCAGCCGGTGGTGTTCGACTGGTTCTCCAGCGTCCCGTTCCCAAGCACAGATGGAGTCGGCAGGTACGGCGTCGTGGCGGGCGGCCCCTGGGCGGGTGGTGGTGGGCCGTCCGTCGGCGTGATGGCGAGGTCGTCGAGCGTGCACTCCGTCGAGGTCGCACCGGGGTTCGACCAGGCGAACACCTGGGTCCACTTCGTCCCGGTCGGTGGAGTGAAGGCCGCGAGTTTCTGCGTGTACGCGCGTTCGTCGGCGTACGTGAGCACGTACTGGAAGGTCGGCGTACCTGCTGTGGCGCCGCCGCGGACGCCGACGTAGCACTGGGTGCCGCCGCCATTCAGACGACCCCAGCCGGACAGCAAGTAGCTCGTGCCCGGTGTGAGTCCGGTGATGTTCTGCGTCACTCCCGAACCTGGGCTGAGGGAGAGTGCGGTGTGTCCGCTGTGGGCGTTGGCCGCCGTCGCGGGGCCGGTGCCGAGTGGGGTCCAGCCGCGGGCGCCGCTCTCGAAGTCTCCATCGCCGATCGGGTTCGGCTGGTCGGTCCGGACGGTGGTGGCGATGCCGTCGGCGATCACCTTGACCGAGGCGCCGGCCGTGGTCGGCATCGCGACCTTCACCTGCTTCGAGATGCCGTTCACGGTGACCGTCACCAGGTAGTCACCGAGGAAGCCGCGCGTACCGAAGGTCCCGGCTGATGTGGTCTGAGCGGAGACGCTGGTGTGCCACTGGTGCTTGATGAGGTCTTCCCAGACCAGGCCGTTGGGCTTGGCCGACCAGTCCGCGTTGTAGAGCGCGACGCGCGGGTTGTAGATGTTGTTCGCCCAGATGCCGAAGTTGCTGATCTGGTTGACGTTCGGGTTCGAGAACATCGCGGTCATGAAGTCGCGGGTGTAGTCCGCCTGCAGTTGCAGATCGTCGGTGTCGACGTCGAACTCCGTGACCGCGACCTTCACGCCGAGTCCGGCGAACTGGTCGACGATCGCCGTCAGGTCGTCGGGCGAGGTCAGCTGCAGCCCGTTGAAGTGGCTCTCGAAGCCCACCTCGTCGATCGGTGCCCCGGAGGACTTCAGCGACTGCACGGTGTTGTAGACGGAGTCGCGGTGGCGCTTCTCCCAGCCGTTGTTCTCGACCAGGCCGTAGTCGTTCAGCACCAGCTTCGCGTTCGGGTCGGCCTGGTGCGCGAGCTGGAACCAGGAGGCGATCTCGTTCGGGCCGAGGATGTCCTGCACGTTGTGCTCGGAGTACGGCTCGTTCACCACGTCCCACTCGTCGACGATGCCGGCCAGAGCCGACGCCTCGTCGGTGAGGTGGGTGTTGATCCGCGCTCGCAGCGCGGCCGGATCGTTCTGCAGCGTGACGAGATCCGGCTGCATCAGACCCCACGACGGCCAGATCAGGTTGTGGCCGCGGATCCGCAGCCCGTGCTGCCGCATCCACTGCAGGGCGGGCAGGGTGATGGTGTCACGCTCGGTCTGGTTCTCCCAGTGGTTCCACTTCAGGTTGTTGCCTAGGGCCCCTTGGTTGAAGAGCGTCGAGGCCTTGCTCTGGTACTGCTGAAGGTCGGTGCCACTGATCCCGCCGGACGGATCGCCGATCAGCCGCGCACCGTCCGACGCGGCGCCGAACTTGAAGGCGCTGGTCTGCTGTACGGCGGACACCGTCGCACCACTGATCGGGTTGCCGGCCGGGTCGACGACCGAGACGGCGAGGTTTCCCTTGCGATATTGGTCGATCCGGGCGTTGGCCGCCGTACGCCAGGCTGCGTTGGCGTCGCGGCCGTCGTACGTCACCTGCGGGTAGCCGGCGGGGTTGCCAGGCCCGTAGTCCTGCACCGAGACTCCGGCGATCTGGAACTTCTGAGCGCCGTACCCGAGCCAGAGGTTCAGGTGCGCGGTGGTAGCAGTCCCTGCTGTGTAGGTGACGGCGGCGCGGAACGGGAACTGGAACTTCTGCCAGTCGGTGCCGTAGAGCAGGGCAGCGTTCAGCGACTTCTTGAACGGCGATCCGTCCGTTTCGAACACCACGTGTGCGTTGCCGGTCGTGGCACCCGGCGTCGGCTCGATCGAGCGAGCCCAGAGGGTCGCGACGAGCGCGTCGCCTTCGGTCACGGTCGCGGCGGTCGGTACGCCGAGGGTGATCTCGTACTCACCGTCCAGGCCGGGACTCTGCGGTGCGTTCGGGACCGCGATCTCGAGGGCCTTGGTGAAGTCGGGGTTGCCGGTGATCGGGACCTGGTGGGTCGCGTCCGCCGGGAGGCTCTTGAATTCGGTGAAGTTGGCGACGGGGTCGGTCGGCAGCACCTCGAAGGGTGCCGCGTCGGCGCGGGCGGCGTGCTGGATCGCCATGGCGGCGAGGACTGCCAGGGTCGCACCGGTGGCCAGTTTTCTGATCACTCCGGGGTCCTTCCAGAGGGCGCGCAGCAGCGCATGACCCGGCGGCGGCCGGGCCTGGGTCTGCTGGGTGCTCTGTCGGTGGGCGGCGCCGGGCGGGCGCCGGGAGTCGGGCGGTCTGGTGAGGCGGGACCTCGATCCGGCGGATCAGGCCTTGGTCGTCTGCGTCCGTCCGCGCGGGGACCGGGTCACGGGCGCCGGCCCGCAACTCGCCCGGACGATCAAGCTCGTCGGCATCACCAGCCGAGGTAGTTCGGTCGACAACTCCAGGTCGTCGTCCACCTCGCCGGTGTCTTCCTCGTCGTTGGGACCGATGGCCGACAGCAACATCTCCGCTGCCCGCTTGCCCATCTCGACGAACGGCTGCTGGATGGTGGTGAGCGGCGGGCGGATCTGCCCGGCCGACTCGATGTCGTCGAAGCCGATCACCGACACGTCCTCCGGCACCCGGAGTCCGGCATCGGCCGCGGCGGTCATCACGGCGTACGCCGTCACGTCGGAGTGCGCGAAGACCGCGGTGGGCCGTTGATCGGGCGGGAGCGCGAACAGTTCGCGCGATCGGGACCGGATCTGCTCGGGCACGAAGTCACCGGGCTTGGTGAGTTCGGGGTCGGGCTGGATGCCCGCCGTCCGCAGCGCGTCCAGGTAACCGCGGTAGCGGTCCTGGCAGCACCGGTACACCATCCGGCCCTGGACACAGGCGATGCGTTCGTGGCCCAGCTGCAGCAGATGATCCATCGCGGTGACCGCGCCGTCGTAGTTGTCGGCGGTGACCGACGGGAGCGCGACATCGGCGTCGATGGTGTTGACCAGGACGACCGGCAGGCCCTCCTGGTGCAGCTGGACGAGCGGCTCGAGCGGCTGCTCGTGACTGACCACGAGCAGGCCGGACGCCATGCTCGAGGTCAGGATCCGGTCGATCAGCGAACCGTAGTCGCGGTCGTTGGTGGCGGTGTAGAGGATGATGTCGAACCCGCTCCGCTCGGTCACGGCGGCCACCCCGATGTTGATCGAGGCAACCATGTGCCAGGACAGGCCGGGCACGACCATGCCGATCAGCCGGGTGCTCCCCTTGGCCAGCGCGGTCGCCGCGAAGCTCGGCACGTACCGATGCCGGCGCATCACCGCGAGCACGTGCCGCCGCGTCGCCGGGTCGACCTTCGGGCTGTTGTTCAGCACCAGCGAGACCGTGGACTTGGACAGGCCGGACAGCGCGGCGATGTCACGAATCGTCAGCTTCGCCATCCGGTTGTCCTCTGCTCGGTCCGTTGGACTGGTCCAACGGCTGTGCTCCGGAACGTAACAGCGGCCGGGTACGTCGTCAACACCCGATGCGCAATCGGTTTCCACCCGAGCCATTGCGCCCGTCACCGACCTCGTGCCACCATCGACGCGTCGTGTTGGACCGGTCCTACGCAGGCCGGGATCACCTGCCCGGGACCGGTCCGGCACGGCTCCCCCTCGTGCCATCGGAAGGCCGCCCATGCCGCCGTACTCCCTTGACGACTTCACCTTCGACCTGCGCCGCGCCGTACCTCCAGCCGAGATCTGGGTCGGCAGTGGCACGGGTACCGTCACGCAGCTCGCAGGAAGTGTCTGCGGCGTCGCCGGGTGGTTCTCTCCCCCACTCGCCGCACCCGACAGCCGCCTGACCATCTCGCTCGAGGTCGACGGCCGCGACGTCGTCGACGCGGCGCGCCCGGGAGCCGGCAACCGTGGCATCCTGCCCACCGGCGGCACCTGGCGTCCCGACCGCCTGATCCGCCGCGGCACCTATCATCACTACGCCGACAGCCGGATGACGTCGTTCGCTGTCGAGTCCATCCTCACGCCTCGCCACGGCTCCCCCGGCTACGTCCTCACCCTCGTGGTCCGCAACCGCTCCAACAGCACCCACGAGCTGACGATCCACCCGGAGCTGACGGAGACCCAAGCCCATAACGTGCCGCTCTCCGGTTGGGGCTGGGTGCCGCCCGCTGCCGGCTCCGGCGAGCCGATCACCCTGTCGCACGCCGGTCTGTCGGCAACCCTCGAACCCCAAGGCGAGGTCACCTTCACCTTGACCGTCAACGTCGCGCCGACGTCTGACGTGACCGACGCCGAACACACCACGCGCGAGTGGGAATCCCGCCTCGCCCAGGCACTCCACCGGCTCCCGACCCTCACCTCCGACATCCCTGGGCTCGAGCAGTACTACCGTCGTTCGCTCGCCAGCGGGCTCGTCTGCTGGTGGGACCATCCGGACTTCGTCACGCAGCCGTTCATCGCGACCTCCGGCCTCGACGGCGGCGCGCTGTGCGCGTACGCCTGGGACACCGGCGGCTACGCGCCGAACGTCCTCAGTCTCATGCTGGGCGACAGCGTCCTCGACATCATCGAGTCACTCCTCGACGCCGACCTCACCGACCGCTACGCGATCGCCCCCGACGGCACCGGCCTTGGAGTCGCCTATGCCTACAGTGGCTGGTCCCTCGTCGCGCTCACCAGAGCAGCCGCCGCCGAACACCGGCTCGACCCCACAGTGGTCGCCCGGTTGTACGACGTACTGATCGCGCTCGACAAGCAATTCCAGCCCGACGACCAGACCGGCGTACTGCGCGACTACGGCGACCAGAGCAACCTGCTCGAGATGCGCGGCTCCGGCTGGGAGCACGTGGTCGCCAGCCCGAACGCCGAGCGTGCGTGGGCACTCGAGACCCTCGCGGAACTCTCGGACCTCACCGGCGCCGCGTTGCCGGCCGACGACCTCAGAGCATCCGCGCAACAGATCCGTGAGGAGGTGATCCGGCAACTCTGGGACGACGAGGCAGGCTGGTTCCGGACCCGCTATCCCGACGGACACACCGAGCTCACCTACTCGATCCAGGCCTACGACGTACTGCGCTCCGGCGCCTGCCCGCCCGAGGTCGCGGCCGCACTGCTCAAGCACCTCCGCCCTGACGCGTTCCTCGGCGAGTACGGCGTCAGCAGTGTCAGCGGCGAGGACGAGCTCCATTACGAGACTGCCGACATCGACTGGTCCGGAGCCGGCGCCTACACCGGCGAAGGCCCGCAACTGGCCCTCACCCTCTGGGAACGCGGGGAACCCGACCTCGCCTGGGACGTGCTCCGTCGCCACCTCTGGCTGGGCGACCACTACCCGTACTTCCCGCAAGACCACTATTCCGATAAACCGGGCGCCCCCGCCACCGGCCGCCGCATCAACGTCATCGCGGGCCTCACCGGCGCCGAGGCCGTCCTCACCGGCCTGGCCGGGATCCGCCCGCACCCCGACGGATCCCTGACCGTCCACCCTCAACCCGTTGCCGCGGGCAACATTAGCGTCCACGGCCTCGGCTACCGTGGCCACACGATCGACGTCGCGATCACGCCCGAGGGCTTCCAGGTCTCCGTGGACGGCCGCCGGCTGTCACCCGGCCAGGACGGCACCATTCTCGCCGTATCTCCGCGGTCCTAGCTGTTGCGATTCGCGAAGTCCCGCCGCATGATTCAGAGGTTTGATCTGCCAGGCGAACGCTCGGAGAGGACCAGACATGAGAATCCGACTTCTGGCGAGCGCTGCCGCGACTACCCTCCTGGTGGTCGCGGCAGTTGCCAGTCCTGCCTCGGCACGACCCGCGACGACCGGCAGTCCAGCGCCGGTGGCGCCGACCTTCGTCGATGGTCTTGCCCAGGCGGTCTTCTCCACCAACCCCACCGACTGGTACAGCGGTGAGGTCTGGGTCCAGGCGCCGTTCGACAGCGACCACGACGGCGAGCCCGACCGGATCCATACCGACTTCTCCGCGCCGCGCGAGGTGCTCACCGAGGGGCTGAAAGTCCCGGTTGTCTTCGAGGACAGCCCGTACTACGCGGGTACGGCGGACGAGTACAGCAACTGGGCCGTCGACCACCCGCTCGGCTCGCCGCCGCTGCTCCGGCCGCGGGCGCCGTTCTGGACCGCCTTCGACACCAGCCCGGTGATCAGCACCAGCCTCGAGTCGACCTGGGTGCCGCGCGGATTCGCCGTCGTCCATGCGGAGTCACCAGGCACCGGCCACTCCGACGGCTGCCCGACGTCGGGCGGCAGGAACGAGACGCTGGCCGGTAAGGCGGTGATCGACTGGCTCAACGGTCGTGCCCGGGCGTACACGACCAGGGACGGCTCGACCCGGGCCGTGGCCGGCTGGACCACGGGCAAGGTCGGCATGATCGGGACGTCGTACAACGGCACCCTGCCGGAGGCTGTCGCGACGACCGGGGTGGACGGCCTGAAGGCGATCGTACCGATCTCGGCGATCTCCGACTGGTACGACTACTACCGGGCGAACGGCATGGTGCGGGCACCGCATTCGTCGTCCAACCCGTCCGGCAACAACAATGCCTTCCAGGGCGAGGACCTGGATGTGCTGGCCGACGTCGTGTACTCGCGACTCGACGAGACCGGCGAACGGAAGATCTGCCAGCCGGTGATCGACGACCTCGAGCACCACATCGACCGCGCCACCGGGAACCGCAGCGGCTTCTGGCAGGAGCGCAACTACATGAAGGACGTGCGCAACGTCCACGCCGCGACCTTGCTTGCCCATGGCAACAACGACTTCAACGTGATGACGAAGAACGCGGCGCAGTTCTACGCGGCGCTCAAGAAGCAGCACGTGCCGCACATGTTCTACTTCCACCAGGGTGGCCACGGCGGCGCACCGCCGGACGTGCTGGTGAACTACTGGTTCACCCGGTACCTGTACGGCGTACCCAACGGAGTCGAGCGGCTGCCACGGTCGTGGGTCGTCCGCGAGGCCGCCTCCTGTCCGCCTCGCCAGACCACTGTCAGCGGAGACCAGTCGAACACGGCGACGCTGGCGGTGGCCGACACCACCCCGTTCCGGATCGGGTTCTCCCTCACCGTGCCGCAGACCAACGCCGACGGGACGATCACCACCACGACCCGGCTGATCGCGAGGATCCCCGACTCGACCCATCTGGTCCTGGCGTCGGCGGTGGCCACCGCGACGGGTCAGAAGGTAGCCGACGGCGCGACCGTCAGCCTGCAATGCAGCAACGCCAACCCGACCCCGTACGCCGAGTGGCCGGACCCCGCCTCGGGGCAGGCCGGTCTCCACCTCACGCCGGGAGCCCCGGCACGCGGTGGCCTGACCTTCGCTCCGACCGCGGCCGGCACCGCGGCGGAAACGCTCACCGATGACGCGTCGATCGCCGCCATCACGTCGGCGAACGCCGCCTCCTCCGACGTACGGCTGAGCTACCAGACGCCGCCGCTCACCAAGCCCGTCCGCATCAGTGGTACGCCGTCGGCCGCGCTGCAGGTCGCCTTCAGCGCGTCGAAAGCGAACCTGACCGCGGCGCTGGTCAGCTACCCACCGACCGGCAACGGCACGATCCTCACGCGTGGCTGGATGGACCCGGCCAACCGTCTCTCCGACTGGGTCGACGCTCCGGTCCGGCCGGGCAAGCTGTACCGGATGAACGTCGACCTGCAGCCGAAGGACACCGTCGTACCGGCCGGGAACAGGCTCGCGCTGATGGTCGTGTCGAGCGACCGCGACTTCACGATCCGGCCCCCCGCCGGCACGCGGCTCACCCTCGACCTGGCCCACAGTTCGCTGGTGATCCCGGTGGTCGGCGGCCCGAAAGCGCTGGCCGACGCCCTCAGGTGACGCGGTAGACCGAGCCCCCTGCCGAGATCGCGACGGACACCCGCTGCCCGGCGACGTTGAGGTTGACGATGAACGTCGTACCCGAGTAGCGGGTGGTGTAGGTGACCGAGCCGGTCGCGCGCAGCGGAACGACGAAGGACAGGATCGAGGCCGAGTACCCCGACCGTGCGAACATCAGCGTCGGCGCCGACTTCCGGGTGAAGATGTTCCGGTAGTGCCACCCCTGGATGGGGTTCGACTTCGCCTGCTTGATCAGGATCGCGCCGGCCGGCAGCGCCTGCCGGTACGGGACCTGGAACAGGATCGTCTTGGTCGAGTCGCCCGGCGCCATCGCCACCGCGGCCGACCGCGAGTAGACCGTCGCCCGCTGATCCGACGGCAGATGCCACAGGGTCTGGAACTGCTGCGCGGTCTTCGACGACCCGCGGTCCAACGTGACGATCAGATCCGGATCCTTCAGCACCAGCACTCCACGGATCCGGGTGATCCCCACACCGGGAGCGTCGACGAACTCGAAGAAGTCGGCGTTCGTTTTGACGAGCGACCGGGTCAGCTTGGTGGCCGCGGCACGGTCCGCCGAGAGCGGCGTCGTCATCACACTGTGCGCGGTCGGGCCTTTCGCCCACGTCCGCCAGACGTCGTTCTGGTACCCGGCATGACCACTGTCGATCACGATGTCCCGCCCGCGGGCGGTGTAGGTCAGGCTGGTGTGGTCGCTGTGCCCGTGGAACGCCCGGGCCGGTCCGAACCGGATGCTGTACGCCGATTCGCCGGTGAAGCCCCTGGTGGCACCCCAGCCGGTGCGGCCGAGGATGTAGCCGGCCGAGTAGATCCCGACCCGCCGAGCCGGTGCCGTGCCCTTGGTGCCCAGTGAGCCGGCGTACTCCATCGGCGTACCGGCCAGGGATAGGTGGCGACCACTTCAGAGTCCCCGATCTGGTGCAGCTTGCCGAGCGAGTTCGTCGCCAGGGCCAGCCAGGTCGCCATCAGCGTGCGGCGGTTCGCGATCGTGGTTCCCGGACTCACGCCGCAGTTCTGCAGCACGGTCGCTGCCCGGCCCCAGAGCGAGTAGTTGAATTGCGCGTAGGCCGTCGACTGCTCGTTCGTCGAGCCCTCCGCGTCGATCGACGTGGTGATGCCGACCGCCAGTCGCTGCTGGGCCAGGTTCTTGTAGTCGGTGCGGTTCAGGATGCAGCCCAGACCGAACAGCGCGATGCTCTCGTCGGTGCCGTGGTTCCAGGCGCCGCTCCAGTTGTTGATCAAGAACGCTGCATGACTCACCAGGGCGGTGTTCAGCCAGGCGTAGCGCGCCGGCAAGGTCGTTGTCTGAAGCCCCGAAAGGATGGCCTGCCGCAAGCAGATCAGCACGTTGGTCCGGTGCATCGTCGACTCCCAAGCGCCGACGTCGCCCTTCCACGAATACGGATTGTCCCGGTACCAGTCGTAGGCGATGGTGTTCACCCGGGTCAGCGCGGTCAGATCACCCTGGCCGGCGGCGATGATCCCCTGACCGAGCCAGCGCAGCGAGTGGAACCACATGTACCAGCTGGCGTTCTTGTAGGGATTCAACCGCCAGTTGATGTTTCCACCACCGTTGCCGACCTTGACCGGTGCGAACGGACCCCAGGTGTAGGTGTCGCGATACAGAGCGCCCAGCGGCGTCTGGTCGTCGATCGTGCCGAAACCCGAGCAGGTGTAGAAGCCGGCCGCAGCCGACTGGATCGGGACCGCCCCGATGTCCTTGGCCGCCGGCGCGACCGGCGGAACGATGTTGCTCTGACCCGCTGCGAACTGCGCGTCTCCAGGCTCCGGAAGATCCGGCAGGATCGCGATTCCGGGTGGCGCCGCCGGTGCCGACGAGGCCGATGGAGCCCCCACCATCACCGCCCCGATCCCCGCGAGTCCTACCGCCACCCCGGCCACTCTCTTCGATTTTCCGAGCATGCTGCCAACTCCCCCAGCCCCCACGACGCCGCACCGAACAGCATCGAGGCATTCGACGCTACGCCCGGGCGAACGGCGTCAACAGAGGCATAAGTCCCGACTAGGTCAGCCGGCGAGAATGATCGGGAATACGCCCTGGACCGAAATCAGGTGATGATCCGCGATCGGCGTCGGCGCGTCGTGACGGTGGCCGATCCGGATGGTACTCAGGTTGGCGTTGATCCCGCCGGCGATGTCGTACGACGGATGGTCTCCCACCATCCACCCGCCGACCAGCGTTGCCCCCGCGCCTTCGGCTGCGATCGCGAAGATCCGCGCGTCGGGCTTCCGGACGCCGGCTGCCTCCGAGATGCAGCAGTAGTCGACCGCGTCGCCGATCCCGGTGTGCTCGAGCTTGCGGCTCTGCTGGACCACGCCACCGTTCGTGACCACGGCAACCCGCCAACCCGCCGTACGCAAGGAGGCGATCCCGTCGAGCACCGGCTGGTCGACCCAGGTGAACGACGGATGCTCCCGGTCGTACTCGTCGACGGAGACAGCAACCCCGAAGCGTTCGCGGAATCCGGCGAACAACTGCAGCCGCGGTGTGAACCCACCGTTGTCATGGGCAACCAACCACTCGACCGCATCCGCCCCGAGCCCCGCGCGACCCACCACCACCGAGCCCACGCCACAAACGCCCCATCCCGATCAATCAACGTGTTATCGAGATCGAAACAGACCAGCCGGGGCATCACACGTCGATGCGGTTCTCGTCCAGGTCGTAGGCGCCTTGGACGATGAATTCCTTGCGGGGGGCGACGTCGTTGCCCATCAGGAGGTCGAAGACGTTCGCGGCGGCCTCGCCGTCGTCGACGGTGATCCGGCGCAGCGTGCGGTGCCGCGGGTCCATCGTGGTCTCGGCCAACTGGTCGGCGTCCATCTCACCGAGGCCCTTGTAGCGCTGCGGTGGCTCCTTCCAGCGGACGCCCTTCTTCATCAGCTCGGCCGTCTTCCGCTGGTACTCCGCGTCGCTATACGTGTAGAGGTACTTCTCCTGACCCTTCTTCGGGTTCGTCAGCTCGAACCGGTGCAGCGGCGGTACGGCGGTGTAGACGCGACCGGCGTCGACCAGGGGCCGCATGTACCGGAAGAAGAGCGTCGCCAACAAGCAGCGGATGTGGGCGCCGTCGGAGTCGGCGTCGGCCATGAAGATGATCTTGCCGTAGCGGACCTGCTCGAGGTCGAACGTCCGGCCCGATCCGGCGCCGACCACCTGGATGATCGACGCGCACTCGGCGTTCTTCAGCATGTCGCCGACCGACGCTTTCTGCACGTTCAGGATCTTGCCCCGGATCGGCAGCAGCGCCTGGAACTCCGAGCTCCGCGCGAGCTTCGCCGTACCCAGAGCCGAATCACCCTCGACGATGAACAGCTCCGAGCGGTCGACATCGTTGCTGCGGCAGTCGGCCAGCTTGGCCGGCAGCGCCGACGACTCCAGCGCGGTCTTCCGCCGCTGCAGCTCCCGGTGCTGACGGGCCGCCACCCGCGTGCGGGACGCGGCGACGACCTTCTCCAGCACCGCGCGGGCCTGTGCCTTCTGGGCAGCCTTGTTCGAGGTGAGGAACGCCTCCAGTTCGCTCTGCACGACCTTCGCCACGATCCGCGACGCGGCCGGCGTGCCGAGCACCTCCTTGGTCTGGCCGTCGAACTGCGGCTCGGCCAGCCGGACCGTCACCACCGAGGTCAGGCCTTCGAGGACGTCGTCCTTGATGATCTCCTCGCCGCTCTTCAGCAGGCGGGTCCCGTCCAGTGCGTTCGTGAAGCTCTTCGACAGCGCGCGCTCGAAGCCGGCCACGTGGGTGCCGCCCTTGGGCGTGGCCACGATGTTCACGAACGAGCGGACCTCGGTCTCGTACCCGTCGCCCCAGCGGACCGCGATGTCGACGTCCAGGTCGCGCTCGACGTCGGTCGGCGTCATGTGCCCGGCGTCGTCGAGCATCGGCACGGTCTCGGTGAAGTGACCGGTGCCGGTCAGCCGGATCACCTCGGTCACCTTCTGGTCGGTGGCGAGGAACTCGCAGAACTCGCTGATTCCGCCGTCGTGCTTGAAGGTCTCCTCGGTGATCTCGTCGCCGCGCTCGTCCCGGATCACCAGCTCGAGCCCCGGCACCAGGAACGACGTCTGCCGCGCCCGGGTGACCAGCTCGTCGTAGTTGAAGGTGGCGTCGCGGGTGAAGACCTGCCGGTCGGCCCAGTACCGGATCCGGGTGCCGGTGACGCCCTTCTTCGCCCGGCCGGCCTTGCGCAGGCCCTTGGCCGGGGTGAACGGCGCGTTCGCGCCCTCGCCGTCGAACTCCCCGGCGGCGCCGCGCCGGAACGACGTGGTCCAGATCACGCCACCGCGGTCGACCTCGACGTCCAGCCGCGCGGACAGCGCGTTCACCACCGAGGCGCCGACACCGTGCAGACCACCCGAGGCGTTGTAGCTCCCGCCGCCGAACTTGCCGCCGGCGTGCAGCTTGGTGAACACGACCTCGACGCCGCTGAGCTTCGTCTTCGGCTCGATGTCGACCGGGATGCCGCGGGCGCGGTCGCGGACCTCGACGGACCCGTCCTTGTAGAGCACCACGTCGATCCGCTCACCGTGCCCGGCCAGGGCCTCGTCGACGGCGTTGTCGATGATCTCCCACAGGCAGTGCATCAGGCCGCGGCTGTCGGTGGACCCGATGTACATGCCGGGGCGCTTCCGGACCGCCTCGAGGCCTTCGAGGACGAGCAGGTTGCGGGCGTTGTACGTCGGGTCGAGCTCGGTACTGCGAGGCGTCGGGGCGGCCACTTGGCTCCTTCACTGGTTCACATTCCACCTGCACACGTCCGGGACCGGATCGGCTCCGAACGCATGGTCACAGCCTATGCGGCCGCACCCCCAAATCGTGGCAGGCGGGGCTGGACGTGGAATCACGACGGGTGCCGGAGATAGGTGTTGTGGCAGGTATCGATCTGGACTCGATCCGGGAGTGGTGTTCGACACTCCGATCATCAGCGCGCTGTGACCACACCATGGCGCACAGTGAGAGTAGACACGCCCGACACCCGCCGGAAACAAGAATTCGCCCGTCTCCGAAACGATTCCTCGTCAAGATGCGTCATACGGGAACAGGTGGTTCGTCTCACATACGGACACGCTGCCCCACCCGGGAAGCGATCCGCATGTCAGGATGTTGCTATCTGGTGAGTACGGAACTAGATGAGATGAGGCCTCAATGACTACAGCACTCGCCCCGAGCTCGACCCTGTCGGCTGCGGACCGTTGTGATCGCTGCGGCGCGCAGGCCTACGTTCGTGTCACCCTGACCAGCGGTGGGGAGCTTCTGTTCTGCGCCCACCACGGCCGGGAGCACGCGGAGAAGCTGCGCAACATCGCGATCACCATCCACGACGAGACGGGACGGCTCGAAGCGACCCCGACCGTGGCCACGGACGAGGATCGGTAAGGACCTGGCTTCCTAAACGCGCCAATGGCGGCGCCAAAGTCATACAGGCTTCGATGGCGGTCACCCGGAAGGGTGGCCGCCATCCTTCCGTTCACGCCGCGATCTACTTCGGGGTGTCGGCGTTCGCCCTGATCAGCGCGTTCTGAGGCGCTTCCAGCACGGTCAGGACGTCGTCCTCGACGCGGACAGACAGTACGTCGTCACCGAGCCGGAGTCCTCTGACCTCGAGCACGTTCCACGGCGCCTCAGCCGGGTTCACGATCAGCGTCTCACCAGGAACATCCGGCTCGATGCCCAGCGCCGCAACCACCGCCGCGACGACCGATGCGGCCGCCCACGCCTGCGGCCGGCAGGACAACGGGTACGGCGTCGGCGTGTTCTCCTCGTCCGTACCGCGACCGCCGTACAACTCGGGCAACCGATAGCCGAAGGCTTCCGCGGCACGAATCAGACCGTCCACGTACGACGAAGCCACCGCCCCGTGACCGGATGCGTACAGGCCCTGGATCGTCATCGCGGTGTCGTGCGGCCAGACGCTGCCGGTGTGATAGCCGAGCGGGTTGAACCGAGTCATGGCCGTGGACAACGTTCTCAACCCGAAGCCGCTGTTCAGTTCCGCGCCGGCCAGAACGTCGGCGACCGCCTGCTCCTCGTCCGCATCCAGCAGACCGGTGCCGAGCAGATGACCCATGTTCGACGCACGCCCGACGACCGGGTCCTTGGCGCCGTCGAGCGCGATCGCCGGATAACCGTCGACCCAGAACGCGGAGCGGAATCGCTCCTGCAGAGCGGCCGCCCACTCCCGCCATTCGTCGCCGGACTCACCATGCGCTTCGAGAAGCTCGGCTCCCTTGACCGCCGCGGCGTACGCATAGCCCTGCACCTCGCACAGCGCGATGGGTGCGGCGGCGAGCGTGCCGTCCGGCCATTGCACCGCGTCGGCGGAGTCCTTCCAACCCTGGTTGGCGAGTCCGTGGCCGGACTCGTCGACGTACTCGAGGAAGCCGTCGCCGTCAGGATCGGCGTAGTCCTTCATCCAGCCGAGTGCACGGCGCAGGTTCGGCAACAGGTCGCTGACCTCTTTGGCCGGCATGCCCCAGCGCCAAGCTTTGTGGAGCGTGGTGATCCAGAGTTGGGTCGCGTCATGCGTTCCGTAGTACGCCGCGGGCAGCACGAGACCGCCGCCGTGGTCGGCGACCTCGGCGCGGAGCTCGTGCGGGATCTTCCCGGGCTGCTCGGCGGAGTCCGGGTCGACCTTGGTGCCTTGCCAGGCGGCCAGCGCTCGCAGGGTTCCGGCGGCCAGTCCGGGGTCGACCGGGATCAGCATGCCGGACGAGATCAGCGAGTCGCGGCCGAAGAGCGTGAGATACCACGGTGGGCCGGCGCCGAGATAGCGATCGGCGCCGACGGCCAACTGCAGTGCGAGCACGTCGTCGAGTGAGCGCTGCAGCCAACGCTCGACCCGCTTGTCGTCACAGCTCAGGCCGATGCCGTACGGCGCTCTGTCCGCGGGCGGCTCGATCGAGAAGCCGGTGGTCGACGTCGGGAAGTCGGCCCTGACGCGCAGGGTGATAGTGAACTCCTCCCCCGGCTCGAGCCGGGGCATGGTGGCGACTCCGGGATCGGCACTCACGCTCACGCGGGTCCCAGCGCTCTCCCAGTGCAGCCAACCGGACTCCCCGGCCTTGGTCGGCAGCGGCGTCAGGTCCGGCAGCTCGGCGGCCGCTCCGCTCCGGACCGCCGCCGTCCCGGCGAGATCGGTGCCCAGGGCAACATCCAGCCGGCACGCGATCGCCGCGCGGGAACGGTTCACCAGCGTGATCCGCTCGGTCAGGCCCTCGCTGTCCACCTCCCGGGTGCGGTACAGCATCACGGTCGGATCGTGCCGGGTGTCACCGAGTCCTTCGACCATTGCGACGTACTCATGAGCCGCCGCGGAGCGCTCGACGGCGTGCACCGGGATCGGCTCCCGGCCGTCGATCGTGACGCTGAGCCGGGACAGGATGCGCCGGTCGCGGGCGTACACCCCCTCGGCGCCGGAGCCGGTGAGCTGCCCGGATCGCGGCGAGAGAACCACCCATGGAGCAGCCAATGCGGTGACCAGTTCGTGCAGCTGGGACATACCTCCACCCTAAGGGCGGGTTTATGCGGCAGAGTGTCGGTGTGGAAACTGGAGTGACCGTCCTGGTCGGCGTCGCGATCTTCGTCGGGATCGTGGGGATCGTCGTGCCGATCCTGCCCGGGGCGCTCCTGAGTCTGGCGGCGATCCTGTTCTGGGCGATCCTCGCGCACAGCGCGACCGGCTGGATCGTGTTCGCGATCACCGGGGCCCTGATCGGTGCGAGTCAAGTGGTGAAGTACGTCGTACCGGAGCGACGGCTCCGGGACGCCGGAGTGCCCCGCCGGTCCATGCTCGTCGGCGTCCTGCTCGGGATCGTCGGGTTCTTCGTGATCCCGGTGGTCGGAATGTTCGTCGGCTTCCCGATCGGTGTCTACCTGTCCGAAGTCCAGCGGCTGCGCACGCACACCGCCGCGTGGACATCGACCAAGCACGCGCTGCGAGAGACCGGGGTGTCGATCCTGATCGAGCTCATCGGCACGTCGCTGGCCGCGGCGGTCTGGCTGGCCGCCGTGCTCTTCGTGGTCTGATCACGCTCCGCACCGGACCGATTGCCAGGGTTTTCTCAACCGCGCCGGAGCCCTGTCTCAGGTCCGCGCGGCAGCGTGGGAAGACCAGTGCCAGGTGATCGGCCCGGCACGCAGTACGGAAGGCAGGCACGTATGGCGACGTTGCAAAAGTTCTCGGACAAGCGGTGGAGGCTGGCCGGCACGGTGGCGGCCGTGGCGGTGACGACCACCGTGGGCGGAGTCGCCTGGGCGGCGAACAGCGCCGACCCGACGCCGTCTCCGTCGAACTCCCCCTCTGCCTCACCCTCGGCTCCGTCGAACGAGCAGGGCCCCGGCAAGGGCGGGTTCGGGCATCGCGGCGAGTTCGGTGTCGGTGGGGCGCTGCACGGCGAGTTCGTGGTCCCGAAGGACGGCGGCGGCTATCAGACCATCGCCACCCAGCAGGGTGACGTGACCGCGGTCAGCAAGGACTCGATCACCGTGAAGAGTGCGGACGGGTACAGCCGCACCTACACCGTCGCGGCGGAGACCCTGGTGAACTCGGCCCGCGACGGCATCGCCTCGATCAAGACCGGCAGCAAGGTGTCGGTCAGTGCCGTGGTGGCGGACAACACCGCGACCGCGACCACGATCAACGACGGCACCGCCCGCGACGCGGCGGGTCAGAAATGGGGGTTCAAGCACGGGCCGCGCTGACGACTCACAGCTGATTGCCAGGAACCTTCCAGGGTTCACACGGGTACCAGCGGCAGACTGTGGGGCATGAGTCCGCATCTGCTGGTGGTCGACGACGAGCCGAACATCGTCGAGTTGCTGTCCGCGAGTCTGCGTTTCGCCGGGTACGACGTGACCACGGCGACCCACGGCGCCGAGGCGCTGCGGAAGGCCCGTGAGGTGGAGCCCGACCTGGTCGTCCTCGACGTGATGATGCCGGGCCTGGACGGATTCGAAGTGGTCCGCAGGCTGCGCGGTGAGGACCGGCATGTGCCGGTGCTGTTCCTCACCGCCCGTGACGCGGTCGAGGACAAGGTCCTCGGCCTGCACACCGGTGGCGACGACTACGTCACCAAGCCGTTCAGTCTGGACGAGCTGGTCGCCCGGGTGCGGGCACTGCTGCGCCGGTCCGGTCACCGCGAGCAGACCACCACCGAGGCCGCCGTACTGCGCTATGCCGATCTGGAACTGAACGAGGACAGCTACGAGGTGTTCAAGGGTGGTCAGGCGGTCCAGCTCTCGCTGACCGAGTTCAAGCTGCTGCGCTGCCTGCTGGAGAACGCCGAGCGGGTGATGTCCAAGGGCCAGATCCTGTCCGCGGTCTGGAACTACGACTTCGCCGGAGACGCCGGCGTGGTCGAGTCGTACATGTCCTACCTGCGCCGTAAGGTCGACACCGGCGACCAGAAGCTGCTCCACACTGTCCGCGGGGTCGGGTATGTCCTGCGTACCCCGCGAGGCCCCAACTGATGCAACAGACCCACCGGCGCTTCGCAGACCGGTACCCGCTGCGCGTCACCATCGTCGTCGTCCTGCTGACGTTGGTGGCGCTCGCTCTTGCCGCCTCCGGAGTCCTGGCCACCACGATCATGCGCGGCTACCTGATCGACCGCGTGGACGAACAGTTGCACCAGACCGCGATGCAGCTCCAGCACATTCCGTTCGACCGGCGCCCGCAGCCCCAGAACTCCGGCGAGCAGCCGGGTCCCCGGTCGCTGCCGAGTGAGTTCGTGGTGAAGTTCAGCGACTCCGAGGGCACCAGTGACGGCCCGCCGATCGGCGCCCGGCTGGCCGAGACCGAGCCGCTGCCGAAGTTGCCGACGCTCAACCTCAACCAGATCCGGGCGCTGAACGGGAACTCGTTCAACGTCGACGCCGTCTCCGGCGGTGCGACCTGGCGGGTGGTCGCAGTGCCGACGGACAAGGGCAACGGCTCGGTGATGGTCGCGCAGAGCCTGAAGGACATGGACCACACGATCCAGCGCCTGGTCGGCATCCAGGCGGCCGCCGGCCTCATCCTCCTGGTGCTCCTGGCCGGCGTCGGGACCTACGTCGTACGGCGAAGTCTGCGCGGACTCGAGGACGTCGAGCACACCGCGGTCGCGATCGCCGGCGGGGACCTCAGCCAGCGCGTGCCACAACGGGATCCCCGGACCGAGGTCGGGCGGTTGTCACTCGCGCTGAACCAGATGCTCGGGCAGATCGAGACCGCGTTCGCGCAGCGGACCGCCTCCGAGTTCGCGGCCCGCCGGTCCGAGGAAGCCGCTCGACGGTCCGAAGACGTCGCCCGCCAGTCCGAGGAGGCGGCGCGGCAGTCGGAGGAGCGGATGCGCCGGTTCGTCGCGGACGCGTCGCACGAGCTGCGGACGCCGCTGACGTCGATCCGTGGCTTCGCGGAGCTCACCCGGCAACGCGGCGATGGCGGCGACGCCGACACGATGCGGCGGATCGAGGACGAGGCCAAGCGGATGGGTCTCCTCGTCGACGACCTGCTGCTCCTCGCCCGGCTCGATCAGCAGCGTCCGCTGAAGATGGAGCCGGTCGACCTGCTCCCGATCGCCGCCGACGCCCTCCACAACGCCCAGGCGGTGCAGCCCGTACGGAACATCTCGCTCAAGATCCTGCCGGACTCGGAGGCGCCGGTCGTCCAGGGCGACGAAGCCCGCCTGCGCCAGGTGCTCGGCAACCTGGTCAGCAACGCCCTCCACCACACACCACTCGACGCACCGATCCTGGTCTCGATCGGGACCCGGGACGGCGAGGCTGTGCTCGAGGTGAGCGACTCCGGCCCCGGGCTGACCGACGAACAGAAGGCCCGCGTGTTCGAGCGCTTCTACCGCGCCGACTCGGCCCGGACCCGCTCGACCGGCGGCTCGGGCCTCGGCCTCTCGATCGTCGCCGCCCTGGTCGCCGCCCACCGCGGCCACGTCACCGTCACCGACTCCATCCCGACCGGAGCCACCTTCACCGTCCACCTGCCCCTCGCAGCCACTCCCTAGCCCCCGTCCCATTTGAGGGGTCAACCCCGGAGGTGGTGGGTTGCGGACCGAGAATTCGGGTCCGCAACCCACCCGGTGAGGGGTTGACCCCTGAAACGTCAGAGGGCTGGGAAGGCGCGAGTAGCGGACTCGCCGTGCTCGAGGACCTGGGCGGCCGGGCCGAGAATCTTCGGGTCCGGACTGCCGACCAGCTCGACGTCCTTGTTGGTGTAGTCGTAGCGGCTGAGCACGTGCCGCATGGCCTCGAGCCGGGCGCGCTTCTTGTCGTTGCTCTTCACCACGGTCCAGGGCGCGTGCAGCGTGTCCGTGTAGTGGAACATCGCCTCCTTGGCCTCCGTGTAGTCGGCCCACTTGTCCAGCGACGCGAGGTCGGTCGGCGACAGCTTCCACTGCCGAACCGGGTCGATCTGCCGGATCGTGAAGCGGGTCTGCTGCTCGGCCTGCGACACCGAGAACCACAGCTTGATCAGCAGGATGCCCGAGCGCACCAGCATCCGCTCGAACTCCGGCGCCTGCCGCAGGAACTCCTCGTACTCGTCCTGCGTGCAGAACCCCATCACCCGCTCGACACAGGCGCGGTTGTACCAGGACCGGTCGAACAGCACCATCTCCCCCGCGGCCGGCAGGTGCTCGACGTACCGCTGGAAGTACCACTGGGTCTTCTCGCGCTCGGTGGGCTTCTCCAGCGCGACGATGCGCGCGCCGCGCGGGTTGAGGTGCTCCATGAAGCGCTTGATCGTGCCGCCCTTGCCGGCCGCGTCGCGGCCCTCGAACACGATCACCAGCCGCTGCCCCGACCGCTTCACCCAGTACTGCAGCTTGAGCAACTCGATCTGCAGCAGCCGCTTGTCCCGGTCGTAGATCTCGCGCGGCAGCCGTTCGCCGTACGGATAGCCCTCGCGCCAGGTGTCGACCGGCGTACCGTCGGCACGCAGCAGCACCGGATCGTCGTCCTCCTCGTCGAGGACACGGAAGCCGAGCTCTTGCACCAGATCAGGAGTACTCATATGCCAAGATTCTGCGCTGCCGATGACGTCCAGGTGAACAGCTCAGCGGATGGAGAATGGGACACGATGGCCGACGAGGGTGAAGAGATTCCGCTGACCGGCGGGGATGTGACCGAAGGACTGGTCCGCGTCGGCGACACGGTACGGCGGCCGCCCGGCGAGCGAGCCGAGATGGTCAGGGACGTGCTGCTGCACCTGGAGTCGGTCGGGTTCGAGGGTGCTCCCCGGTTCCTCGGCGTCGACTCGGCCGGGCGTCAGGTCCTCTCGTACGTCGAGGGCGAGGTCGCCGGCCGCCCACACCCGGACTGGATCGCTGACGAGGACCGGCTGATCTCGCTGGCCCGGCTGGTCCGCGCGTACGACGACGCGATCGAGAGCTTCGGGATCCCGATGAATCTGCCGGCGCCGATCGAACCACCCGGTCTGCCGGCCGTCGCCGACCCCGTGGAACTCGTCGGACATCAGGACATCACCCCGGAGAACGTGGTGTTCCGCGACGGCCGCGCGTACGCCTTGATCGACTTCGACCTCGCCCGCCCGGTCAGCCGGGCCAGGGAGATGGTCAACCTGATGCTGTGGTGGGCTCCGCTGGGCGCCGACGCCGATGTCGACCCCGGTTTCCACGGTCTGGATCGGCTGCGGCGGTGCCGGCTGATCGCGGATGCCTACGACCTGTCCGATCCGGACCGCCGGCGCCTGATGGAGCTTGCGATCGCCCTGAACGAACGGGTCTGGCACACGATGAAGTACCGCGCGGAGACCCTCGGCGGTGGCTGGCAGCGGATGTGGAGCGAAGGAGTCGGCGACAAGATCAAGAACCGCCAGACCTGGCTCGACCAGCACGCCGACTCCATCACCACCGCCCTGCTCAGCTGAAACTGAACGCTGGTCAAAGCCCTGTACGTTGTTCAAGGCAACGCTAGAGTGAGGCCATGGCGACCGAGGAGTACACGTCCGTTTGGACCCGGCCCAAGCGTGGGCGGCGGCGCGAGCAGCCGGCGCTCAGCCGGGAGCAGATCGTCGCGGAAGCGCTCAAGCTGCTGGACGCCGACGGCCTGGAGGCGCTCACCATGCGCAAGCTCGGGGCCGCGCTCGGCGCGGTCGCGACCGCCGTCTACTGGCACGTCGCGAACAAGGAGGAGCTCGTCGAGCTCGTCGTCGACGAGGTGTACGGCGAGATCGAGGTGCCCGCGGTCACCGAGACCGGCCAGTGGCGGGCGGCGGCGGAGTCATCGGCGCGCAGCGTGCGCGACATGATCGTGCGCCATCCGTGGGTCGCGCCGACGCTGGCCGAGGTCGGCATGAACTACCTCGGCCCGAACCTGATGCGCGTCTCGGACCAGCTGCTCGGCGTCTACCTGACCGCCGGCTTCGAGCTGGTCGAAGCCGACCACGCCTCCAAGACCGTCCTCGGATACGTGATCGGCATCGCCTCGACCGAGGCCGCCACGATCACCAAACTCCACCGCAGCGGCATGGACCACGACGCCTGGCGCGCGGCGGTCTGGCCCGCCGCCGTCAAGGCCGCCGAGCCCTACCCCCACATCCGCGCCCTGTACGCCGCCCACGACGCGACCGACCTGACCGTCGACGCCGAGGACAACTTCAGCTACGGCCTCAACCGCATCCTCGACGGCCTCGAGTCCCGGCTCCGCAACACCTCGTCGGCCTCCGTCCTCGCCATCCAGGCCGCGGCCAAGACGATGGGCCGACTGAAGCCGGACCCGGTCACCGAGTGATCGTCACCTCGGATCCGATCCGGGCGGACTCGTAGATCGCGGTCAGGATGCGGGCCATCTCGAGGCCCTGTTCCGCGGTTGCGTCGGCCGGGATCTCCCGGCGGCAGATCTTCAGGAAGTTGTCGATCTGGTTGGCGAACCCGACCGCGAAGTCGAACCCGAGCGAGTCGATCTGCGGCTGGACGTGCAGCAGGGTGTCGTGCCGCTCGGTGACCATCAGCAGCTCCGGCTCGATCTCCGCGCCGCCCTTGTCGCCGTGGATCTTCACACTCGTCCAGTTCCGCGCGTGCAGCGAGTACGACGTGTCCACGTCGAGAACCGCCCCGTTCGCGAACCGGACCTGCGCGGTCGCGTAGTCCTCGACGTTGTTGACCCGCGACTCGGACGCGGCCCGGTACCGGGTGAGGTGCTGGATGTTGTCCCGGGCACCGAGCGGGGAGAACGTCGCTCCCGACACCGAGACCGCGGTCGGCATGCCCATCAGGTACCAGCACAGGTCGATGATGTGCACGCCCAGGTCGATCAGCGGGCCACCACCCGAGATGTCGACGTCGCCGAACCATCCACCGGGGTTGCCGGCGGCCCGGATGATCGTGGCCCGCGCGGCGTAGATGTCGCCGAACTCGCCCTCGTCCAGGAAACGCTTGGTCACCAGGGCATTCGGGGCGAAGCGCCGTACGTAGCCGATCTGCAGAGCCTGGCCGGTTTCCTTGGTCGCGCGGACCAGCGACTCGGCCTCGTCGACCGTCACGGACATCGGCTTCTCGACCAGCACGTCCTTGCCGGCCCGTAGCGCCGCTTCCGCGATCTTCGCGTGCAGCAGGTTCGGCACGCAGATGCTGACGGCGTCGACACCGGGGTCGGCCAGGACCTCGTCGACGACATCGGTGGCCCGCGGTACGCCGAACTCGTCGGCTCGGGCCTTCGCCCGGGTCCGGTCGATGTCGCAGACGGCCACCAGCTCGGCCTGCGGGTTCTTCTGGTACGAGATCAGGTGCTGGGTCGCGATGGCACCCACACCGATGACAGCAATCCGGGTCGTCATGTCAGGCAGCTCCCGCCAGTCGGAGGATGTTGTTGAGCGAGCGCTCGATGGCGTCCGGAGTCGACTCCAGACCCTCGAACTCGAGGCTCACCGGTACGTCGGGCTTGGTGGCGACCAGGGCGAGCAGGCCGGCCAGGTCGACATCTCCGTGCCCCGAGATCGTGCCGAGCAGATAGTCCCCGGCCAGCGTCTTGAGCCAGCCGTCGCCTGCCGACCGGCGGATGTGGAAGTCCTTAACGCCCACGGAGGCCGCGAGGTCGATCAGTCCGGCAGCGGTCTTGCCGGGCACCTCGCCGACGCACAGGCCGTTGCCGAGGTCGAGCGTGACCCGGAAGTTCGGGCGGTCCACGGCGTACACGAGCCGGGCCAGCCGGTCGCTGCCGTTCATGAAGAAGCCGTGGTTCTCGATCGTCGAGACGATGCCCAGCTCCGCGGCATGGTCGGCGACGGCACGGCAACCTTCCACGACCCGCTCGAACGTCGACTCGAACTCCCCCGGGTCCTGTTCACGCCACGCCCACGGGGCGACGTCGTGCCGGAAGATGCGAGCGCCGAACCGGTGCGCGACGTCCAGCTGCCGGCGGAGACGATCGATCTCCTTGTCCTCCGCCGTCCGCAGGTCGCCACTGACCAGGTAGTTCACGATCGGTACGCCGACATCGTCGGAGTGCTTGGCCGCGTCGCGGACGACGCCGTCGTTCTCCAGGTAGTACTCGCCGTCCATCGCGGCGATCTCCAGATGCCCGGCGGGTGATGACGCGACCCAATCCAGGACCCCGATCAGGTCCATCTCGCCGCTGTTCATGAGCCCTCGGAAGCAGTACGAGCTGACTCCTAGCTTCACGTGCTGGTCCTCTCCACGTCGTGAGTGATCCGGCTCCACGGACTTTGGTAGCCGTGAATCCCATAGATGTCTGAACTGAACTGGTCGAACGCGGTGCCGACCGCCCCGAGCACCACGGCCTCACGCCCGAGCGCCGAGGCGACGAACGGTGGGCGCTCGGGGAAGAGCAACTCCTTCTCGACCGCGGCCTCGAGCGGACGAAGCAGCGCGTCACTGTCCTGCGCCAGCCAGCCCCGCACGACCACGACCTCGGGATCGACCACCAGCAACACGGTGGCGATGCGACCGGCGATCTGCGCGCAGAAGTCCGCGATCTCCGCCCGGGCGGCCGCGTCGCCGGCGGCCGCCGCGCTCAGCACGGCCTCGCCGCTCGGGTGTGAGGTCCAGATCAACTGCCCGCGCTGCGCGTTCCGCGTCCAGCGCATGCCGCGCTGCGCGCCGAGCTCCCCGGCCATGCGGTGGCGTCCTTGCCGAATGACTCCGTTCAGGACGATCGACACGGACAGCCGATGACCGATCTGGAGGTAGACCACGTCGGAGTACCCGCGCCCCGCACCGCCGCGCTGCTCGGCGAGCGCCGCCAGCTTGATGTCGTTGTCGAGGGCAACCGGAAGGCGCAGGTCCTGCGACACGGTCTCCACGATCGGGAGGCCGACCAGTTCGGGCAACGCGAGACTGGCGCGCAGGTGACCGTTCGCCTCGATCACACCGGGCAGAGCCAAGCCGACCGCACGAAGCCGTCCGGCGTCGACCGCGCCCTGTTCCGCCGCGGCGTCGATCGCGTGCCGGATCAGGGAGAGACCGGCACGCCGGTCCCGCGGCAGTTCGGTGTAGCCGACCCGGCGGCCGGACAGGTCGCAGATGACCGCTCGCGCCCCGCGCGGACCAAGATCGACGCCGGCTACCAGCCCTGTCTCCCGGGCGAACTGAAAGGCCCGCGCGGGCCGGCCCGGACCCACGGTCGCCGGGTCCGTGGACACGACCAGACCGGCCACGAGCAGATCGTCGAGGACGGCGTGCACCGTGGGCCGGGACAGTCCGGTCTCAGCGCTGATGACTCCGACCGTTTGCGCGTTGTCGGAATCGGCCAGGAAACGCAGACAGGCGACTTGATTCGCCGACCGTACGGGATCCATCGCCCTCCATCGCGGTTATGCAACCGGCTTTATTAAAGACGGTAGCAGAATGATGCGACAGACCGCAAACAAATAGTTGCTCCCAGCAACTATCAACGCTGCAGGATGGCCTCATCACGCCTGGGCCGCCCTGAGTCGAGGAGTTCGGGAAGTCGTGGGGAAGGTTGGGGGAAGGCGGCATTCCTAGCGTCGGCGGGGTCGTGGTCCATTAACCGAACGGAGTCTTGCCATGACCGCAACGGTTCAACGACCTCCGAACCAGGGCCTGACCCCGGCGGGTGTCAGCTCTCCAGTGAAGCCATCGTGTATCCGCTGAGCCGGCCCGGCGCCGGTTGGGACGCCATCGTCGTCGGTGGCCGCGTCGCCGGAGCCTCGACCGCGCTGCTGCTCGCCCGCAGCGGCCTGCGGGTGTTGGTCGTGGACCGTGCCCGCCGCGGCTCGGACACTGTGTCGACGCACGCGCTGATGCGCGGAGGAATTCTGCAACTGCGGCGCTGGGGCTTGCTCGACAAGGTGGCGGCGACCGGCGCGCCGGCGGTACGCCGGGTGACGTTCCACTACGGCGCGGAGTCCATGCCGGTTTCGTTGAAACCGTATGCCGGTGTTGATGCCCTGTACGCGCCGCGCCGTACCGTCCTCGACGCCATCCTCGTCGACGCCGCGGAGGAGGCCGGCGCGCAGTTCCGCTTCGGGCCGGCTGTCACAGACCTCGCTCGCGACGGCGCCGGCCGGGTCGTCGGTGTGGTCCTGCGCGACCGTGGCGGGGCTAGCTGGACCGAGCGCGCACGGCTGGTTGTCGGCGCCGACGGACGCGGCTCCGTGGTGGCTGGTCGGGTGGCCGCACCGACTATCGCGGCGGGTGCCCACGCCGCGTCGTACTTCTACGGGTACTGGCCGGCTGCGGACCTGGACGGTTATCACTGGTACTACGGCGATGCATTGTCCGCCGGGACCATTCCCACGAACGATGGCCTCACGTGCGTGTTCGTCGGCGGCTCGCGGGACATACTCGCCGACGCGACGCGCGACCTCGGTCCCGTCGCCGCGCTTCGCGGGTTGCTGGCGCGGCTCGATGGCGAACTCGCTGACCTTACGGCGGCGGCGCCGTACGGGCCGGTGCGGTTCTTCCGCGGTATGCCGGCGCGGCTGCATCGTCCGTACGGATCGGGCTGGGCGCTCGTCGGGGACGCCGGCTGCTGGGTGGACCCGCTCTCGACTCATGGGATCACCGACGCGCTGCGCGACGCGGAGTTGCTTGCCGCCGCGATCGTCTCCGGGTCGGCATCGGAGCGCGCGGAGGGGCTCGCGCTCGCCGACTACCAGGCGCAGCGGGACCGCATGGCCCTGCCGATGCAGCCGATCGTCGATCGCCTCGCCTCCCACGAGTGGGACCTCGCCGAGGCCCGCCGGCTGTTGCGCGGGCTGTCCTCGGTGATGGCCGACGAGGTCGAGGCGATCCGCGGCTTCGACCTCGCGCCCACTCGCACCGCGTGACAGAGCAGGCGTCGGACAGGGCAGCCGTCAGACAGGGCGAGCGGGACTAAACTCGCGGATGGGAGAAGCGATGCGCGTCGAGATCGACCTGTTGGACGGCTTCGCCGTCCGTGTCGATGGGCGGCCCGTCCCCGCCGAGGAGTGGCGCCGCCGCCGGGCGGCAGCGCTGGTCAAACTCCTCGCGCTCGCCCCACGCCGGGCGCTGCACCGCGAGCAGGTCATCGACGCGCTCTGGCCTGGCACCGGGATCGACGACGCGGCGCCACGGCTGCACAAAGCCGCGTACTACGCCCGGCGCTCGCTCGGTGATCCGCGCGCGCTGGTCCTGGCCGGGGACTTGGTGTCCTTGTTCCCCGACGCGCAGGTTGTCGTCGACGCCGAGGTGTTCGAGCGACGCGCCCGGCAAGCCCTCGCAGCCGCGGACGGACCCGGCACTACGGACGGCCGCGGCAACGCAGACGGTGCGGCCGTGGCGGCTGCTGCGGCAGATCTGTGGGCCGGCGACCTGCTGCCCGAGGACCCGTACGAGGCATGGCTGGAAGGCCCACGGGATCGCTTGCGACAACTACACCAGGGGATACTGCGCCGCGCCGGCCGGTGGGAGGAACTCGCCCTTGCCGATCCGGCCGACGAGGACGCCAGCCTGGCCTTTGCGCGACAGCTCGCCGACAGCGGCGACCGGCGCGGGGCGCTACGACAGCTGGAGCGCCTGGAGCGAGCACTGCGCGGCGAGCTGGGCGTCACCCCCAGTCCAGCCGTCGGTTCGTTGCGCGCCGAGTTGCGAGCCATCGACGCCCCACAACCTGAGGGTCAATGGCCGCCGCTGGGCCGCGATCCCGAGCTCGGCCGGATCGGCCGCCTTATCGTTGCCGCGAGCAACGGCCAGGGCCGGACACTCTTCGTCTCCGGCCCCGCGGGCATCGGTAAGACCACCGTACTGCGGTGGCTGGACAGGCGGGCCGAAGAGCGCGGGCTGCGTGTGGGGTTCGGCACCGCCGCCGGCATCGAGGGGGCCTGGCCGTACGCTCCGGCGCTGGAGGCGCTCGCGGATCTGTGCCGTCGCCACCCGGCCCTGCTCGACGGCCTGGCCGACGAGTACCGCGTCGAGATCGAGGGAGCCCTGCGCGGCACCGCCCAGGACTGGACCGGCGAGAGCCGCCACCAGCGGCTGTTCGTCAGTGCCGCCGAACTGCTGCGGCTCGCGTCCTCCGGCGGTGGCGCCGTGCTCGTCGTCGACGACGCTCATGACGCCGACGAGGCCAGCCTGCGGCTGCTGCACTATCTGTCCCGCACCTCGGTCGGCGAGCGGATCGTGATCGTGGTCGCGCACCGCCCGTGGCCGCTGCGTCCGGCGATGGACGCGATGCGCCGCAGCTTGATAGGCCGCGGTACGTCAGAGCCGCTGGATCTCGGCCCGCTGGCCGACGAGGACATCCGCCGGCTGGCCGGCCGTGCCGTCGGCGAGGATCAGGTGCTGCTCGAGCGGGTCGTGAAGCTTGCCGGCGGCAACCCCTTCGCAGCTGTGGAACTGGCGCGTACGGCCGGGTCGGCCGACGACCGCGCCGGCCCGATGGGTGCGCTGGTACTCCGCGGCCTCAGTGGTGACGCGACCGCGGCTCTGACCAGGGTGGCAGTGCTGGGTGGCTCGTTCGACACCGACGAGTACGTCGCGATGTCCGGCGTCGGCGAGGCTCAGGCGTACCAGCTGCTCGACGACGCGCTCGCCGCAGGCGCGGTCGAGCGGACCGGCGCCGGCTACCGCTTCCGGCACTCGCTCGTGCGCGACGCGTTGCTGGACGGACTGCCCCCGCACCGCCTCCTGCCGCTCCATCGTCAGGCCGCCGAAGCGCTGCGCGGCCTCGGCGCGTCCCCGGCCCGGATCGGCCACCAACTGCTGCAGGCCGGCGACGTCGGCGCTGCCGCACCGTTCCTGCTGCAGGCCGCCCGCACCGGGGCGGCCATCGGGGCTTACCGCGACGCGCTCAGGCTGATCGACCTGGTGCGCCAGGAAGTCCGCGACCCGGAGCGCGGGCCGCTGCTCGCCCTGCGGGCGGACATGCTGTTGGCAACTGGGGATGCCGGCGCCGTACTCGCCTACCGTGAGGCGCTGAGCGCCACAGACGACGCCACCGAACGGCGGCGCCTGCTGCCACGGCTGGCTCGGGCTGCCACCTTCGGCGGCGATTACGCGACCGCGGCCGAGGCGCTCGACGGCCTGGAGCCCGACGGATCGGCTGACGACGCCGCGCTGCTGCTCCAGCGCGGGATCCTCGCCTATCTGACCGGCGATCTGGCGGCGGCCGCGGCGGCCGCAGACGAGGCGCGCCGCCGGATCGGGGTGGCCGACCCCGGCGACTGGCGGATGTACGACCTGATCTCATTGCAGGGTCTGGTCGCACACCTGCGCGGGGAGTGGTTCGGTCGGCTCGTCGTCGAACTGCGTGCCGGGGCGCAAAGACCGGACCTGGCGCGGTCGATGTTCGACAGCCACCTGTGTGTGGCGGAGTTCCTGCTGTACGGACCCACGCCGTACGCGGAGGTGCTGGCGCTCGGTGCCACCCTGCGCGAGTCGGCGCGTCGATCCGGCGTACTGCGGGCCGTCGCGTTCGCCACGGCGCTGCGCGGCGAGGCGGCCTTGCTCTCCGGAGACCTGGCCCTCGCCGAGTCCGAGCTGGCCGAGGCCGCGCAACTGCACCACGACATCGGCTCCACCGCAGGGGAGGCCCACAGCCTGCAGCGGCTCGCCGAAGTGCGCCTCGCGCAGGGGGACCGTGCCGAGGCGACGCGGCTGTTGCACCTAGCGCTTCCGCTGGCCCGCTGGTCGTCGATTGCGCTGCACCTGCTGCAGCGCGTGTACGGAACGATGATCAGCGCCGCGCCGGACGTGGACAGCGCCCGCGCCGTCGTGGACCAAGCTGTGGCCGCCCTCGGCCAGGAAGATGCTTGCACCTTCTGCTCCATCATGCTGGCGGTGCCTGCCGCGACGGCCTGCGCCGACGCCGGCGATCTCGACGACGCTCGCCGGCACCTCGCCGCGGCCGAGCGGTCCGCCGCGCTGTGGAAGGGCACCGCATGGCAGGCGGCGATCGCCGAGGCCCGGGCGCACCTGCACAGCGCCGAAGGCGACCGCGACGCCGCGCGCAAGCGGCTGCTCGAGGCCGCCGAGCTTTTCACCGCCGCCGGCCAGCCCCTCGACGCCAGCCGCTGCGCCGTACACCACCAGCAGTAGCCTCACTGACCCGCTGGTTTGCTGTTGGTGACAGCGCTCTTACCGACCCCCCAGGACCGTGCGTTCCACGACGGTCCAGGCGGTGGTGGTGAGCAGGTACAGGCCGGCGGCCAGTGGCAGGAAGGCGGCGCTGAGCAGGGTGCCGTACGGCAGCAGGCGGGCGATCCGGCGGGACAGTGGCGTGGCCGTCTCGTCGAGTTGGCGCAGGGCGAGGCGCGCCGAGAACCAGGCGACGACCGCCAGCAGGACGGCGAGGACGAGGAACGCCGGGGTCCCGGTGAGGACCGGCCAGTGCAGGCCGAGCGGCGCGCCGAGGAGGCTGCCGCTGATCAACTGGTTCGACTCCCCCGCCACGACCGCACGGGAGAACAGCGTGTACATCAGCCAGAAGAACGGCATCTGCGCGAGCGTTGGCAGGAACCCGGCGAACAGCGACGTACCCGACTCCGCCTGGAGCTTGGCAAGCTCGCGCTGCAGCCGCTCCGGATCGCCACGGTGGCGATCACTGAGCTTCTTCAACTCGGGCAGCAGCTCCGCGCGGGCGCGCAACCCGCGATGCGCCCGCAGGCTGAGCGGAACGAGACACAGGCGTACCGCGAGGGTACAGACGACGATCGCGATCACGGCGGCGTAGCTGCCGGTGAGCGGTTCGATGGCGGTGACGAGGGACGTGAGCACGTGATAGGCACCGGCGACCGGTGCCTCCAGGAATGAAGGCACAGCACAACTCCACGAGTGAGAAGGAACGGGTAGCGAGGTGGAGCGCTACCGTCCCGGTGCTCGTGGACGAGGCCGCCCGGCGTCGTCCGGATCACACAGCCGGAGGAAGACGGTCTGCTCCGCACGATCGCGGACCGAGGTCGCCCGCGCGAGGAGCGGAGCGGCCGGGGGCGCCGAGGTGCGCGCGACGAGGAGCAGCGTGAACAGCAAGGCCGCCGCCGTGAGCACGGCGGCGGCCAGGGTTGCCGAATCGTAGGCAGGCATCACCAGCGCGAGTACGCCGGCGATCGCCTGACCCACTGTCATCAGTCCAGGTAGTCCCGGAGGACCTGCGAACGCGACGGGTGGCGCAGCTTCGACATCGTCTTCGACTCGATCTGCCGGATCCGCTCGCGGGTCACGCCGTACACCTTGCCGATCTCGTCCAGCGTCTTCGGCTGGCCGTCGGTCAGGCCGAAGCGCATCGAGACCACACCGGCCTCGCGCTCGGACAGTGTGTCCAGGACGGCGTGCAGTTGCTCCTGCAGCAGCGTGAACGACACCGCCTCGGCCGGCACGATCGCCTCGGAGTCCTCGATCAGGTCGCCGAACTCTGAGTCGCCGTCCTCACCGAGCGGGGTGTGCAGCGAGATCGGCTCACGGCCGTACTTCTGCACCTCGATGACCTTCTCCGGGGTCATGTCGAGCTCCTTGGCGAGCTCTTCCGGAGTGGGTTCGCGACCGAGGTCCTGCAGCATCTGCCGCTGGACCCGGGCCAGCTTGTTGATGACCTCGACCATGTGCACCGGGATCCGGATGGTCCGGGCCTGGTCGGCCATCGCGCGGGTGATCGCCTGCCGGATCCACCAGGTGGCGTACGTCGAGAACTTGTAGCCCTTGGTGTAGTCGAACTTCTCCACCGCGCGGATCAGACCGAGGTTGCCCTCCTGGATCAGGTCCAGGAACAGCATGCCGCGGCCGGTGTAGCGCTTGGCCAACGACACCACCAGGCGCAGGTTGGCCTCGAGCAGGTGGTTCTTCGCCCGGCGCCCGTCCTCGGAGATCCACTCGTACTCGTCGCGGACCTTCTCCTTCAGCTTGTTCGCCTCATCGCCGATCTGCTCCTCGGCGAACAGGCCGGCCTCGATCCGCTTGGCGAGCTCGACCTCCTGCTCGGCGTTCAGCAGCGGGACCTTGCCGATCTGCTTCAGGTAGTCCTTGACCGGGTCCGCGGTGGCACCGGCGACCATCACCTGCTGCTCGGGCTCGTCGGTCTCGTCGGCCTCGGAGACGACGAAGCCCTCGTCCTCGGTGAGCTCCTTCTCCAGCGGCTTCACCGCGTCGGGGCTGAAGTCCGCCTCGTCCACCTCGTCCAGCGAGCGGGGCTTGCCGGTCTTCGGGTCGATCGCCAGACCCGCCTCGGAAACTGCGGCCTTCTTCGCCGGCGCCTTCTTGGCGGCGGCCTTCTTCGCGGCGGGGATACCGTCCTCCTTGGTGCTGGCGGCAGACTTGGCCGCGGCCTTCTTCACGGCCGCCTTCTTGGCAGCGGGCTCGGTCACTCGGGCGCTGGTCCTCGGAGCCGTGCTGCGGGCGGTGGCGGCCACGGCCCGGGCTGACTCGGCGGGAAGATTCTCGGACGAGCTGGACGACACGAATTACCTCTCGTCTGACGCAGGGTTTGTACGGCGGTACGACGTTGTGATGGTGCTGGTGGTGCCACGTTCTGGGTATGACTGTGTGTGCGCTGCTCGCTGGTCAGGCGGCGGCAACACTACATTGTAATCCGCGAACCAAGCCCAGGCGTCGCGCGACCCCCCGAAGGACATGCGCAGGCCTCCACCGTACGGGCGTTCCCGCTTCGGTAGAGGCCTGATCGCGTCAGCGTTCGATGTCGTCTGCCGTCACCCGTTGCGGGTCTGCCGCAGCGGCCGGGCCACGACCCGCTGCCGGACCACCTGTTGTTCCTGCTTGAACTGCCGCACCCGCACCAGCGACGCGACGTCGATCACGTCCGCGACGGACTTGTACGCGCCGTCCTCGCCGTACGGCTCGGACGCCTCGCGCCACCCGCGCGGGCGGACCTTGAGTTGCTTGCCGAGCAGCGCGACGAAGATCTTCGCCTTCTGCGCGCCGAACCCCGGCAGGGCCGAGAGCCTGGCCAGCAGGTCGTCCCCGGACTTGACATCGGACCAGAGCCCCGAAGCGTTACCGCCGTACTCCTCGTCGAGGTGTTTGGCCAGGGTCTGGATCCGGGCGGCCATCGCGGTCGGGAACCGGTGCACGGCCGGCGGACCGGCCACCACCTCGACGAACGCGTCCGGGTCGTAGTGCGCGACCGTGGCCGGGTCGAACGGCCCGTCCATCCGCTGCGCGATCGCGACCGGGCCCGCGAACGCGCGCTCCATCGGGATCTGCTGGTCCAGCAACATCCCCACCAGCAGGGCGAACGGATCTCTGCTCAGCATCTCGTCGGCGTCGGGCTGCTGTGCGAGGCACAGCTTCTTGCTGCGTGTCGAAGTCACCTCAGTCCTCCCCTTCCTCGGCCTTCACGGCCAGCACCGGACACGGAGCATCGAGCAGCACCCGCTGGGCGTTGCTGCCGAGGATGAGTTTGCCGACGGGAGATCGGCGCCGCAGGCCGATCACGATGAACTCCGCGTGCACCTGCTCGGCGACGGCCACCAGGTCCTCCGCCGGATCGAGTCCACGCACCAACTGCCGCACCTCGTAGGGCACGCCGGTCGAGTCGAGCTGTTCCCGTACCTCCGTCAGCGCGGCATCACTCGCCGCGGCCTCATCGCTGTCGAAGCTGCGTCCACCCCGGTGCGAGTTCACCACCACCAGTTTGGCGTCCCGAAGCGTTGCTTCTTCCGCCGCCCGCCGAAGGGCCGCACGGCCCTCCGCCTTCGGCACGTAACCCACGACGATGGTCGTCATCGCCCTGCCTCACCTCCGGGTGTCGTGTCGACCCGTTCCGAACGATACTGCTCTCGACCGTGGTCGGCATCCGCTGCATTTACACCAGCTGTGTCGCGGCCGTGACGGACGACAGATCGTTACGCGGGTAGTACTCCACCACCGGCTGGACCACCGTGGTGGCAGCCACGCCGGTGCCCGAGTACTACCCGCGACGAAACTCTCTAACCTTCCGGTGGCCACACCTTTGCAGGGCTGTCACCCAACGCGCCACCCCTGTAGTCCGGGTCGTTATCGAACTCGTCCACCCAGTTGCCTTGGGCAAGGTCGCCGGAGATCGGCACGGTTCCGCCGGAGGGACCCCGGTTCCGCGGCCGCACACCCGCCGGGCGGGGCGAGGCGTGCGTGCCCTTGTCCAACGTTGTCGTAAATAACTAACCGGTTCAGTCCACCGGCCACTCATGAACTGGCGTGTTCTCGTGCATGTGATCGCGGTAGCGCCGCAGCATTCCGCGCAACGCGTCCCGCCGTCCGTGCGATCCCCGTGTATACAGTCGATGGAATTCGTCGGCCTGCCACGACGCACCGTTGCGGTTTGTCAGGCAGCGCTGCTCGATGATTCCGAGCAGCCGATCCCGTACGGCGGTGTCGACGCCCCAGGCCTCGAGTCCCCGGGATGCCAACGGCAGCAGGCGTCTGAGCACAAGCTCGGTTGCGCGCACCGTACCGATACCCGGCCAGAACACCTCCGCGTCGATCCCGTTCTTGGCCGCTTCGTGGAAGTTCTCCTCGGCCGCGCTGAACGACATCTGCGACCAGATCGGCCGTTCGCTGTCGGCAAGGGCCCGCACGAGACCGAAGTAGAAGGCGCCGTTCGCGATCGTGTCGACGACCGTCGGCCCGGCCGGCAGCACGCGATTCTCCACCCGCAGATGCGGCTTCTCCCGGACAACGTCGTACACGGGCCGGTTCCAGCGATAGATCGTCCCGTTGTGCAGCCGCAACTCCGAAAGGGCCGGTGTGTCGCCGCGATCGAGGACGGCGATCGGATCCTCGTCCGACGTCACCGGCAGCAGCGCCGGGTAGTAGCGGGAGTTCTCCTCGAACAGGTCGAAGATCGAGGTGATCCAGCGTTCACCGAACCACACCCGCGGCCGCACGCCCTGGGTCTTCAGTTCGTGCGTCCGGGTGTCGGCGGCCTGCTCGAACAACGCGATGCGCGTTTCCCGCAATAGCTCCTTACCGAACAGGAACGGCGAGTTCGCGCCGACGGCGAGCTGGACGCCGGAGATCGCCTGCGCCGCGTTCCAGTACCGCGGGAACGCCTCGGGTGTCACCTGCAGATGGAACTGCGTCGACGTACAGGCGGCCTCGGGCACGATGCTGTCCGCGGTCACCTGCAGCCGCTCGATCCCGTCGATGGCGATCTGCACGTCCTCGCCCCGCGCGGCGAAGATCTGGTCGTTGAGCAAGGCATACCGCGGGTTCGTACTCAGTGCCTCGCGATGGATGTGCTCGGTCAGCAGTGTCGGCAGAATACCGACGACAACCATCGACGACCCGGTCCGGGCCGCCTTCTCCTCGGCCGCGTTCAGGCTCTCGCGGATGCTGGACTCCATCGTGTCCAGGCCGATGCCGTCGATCTGCCCGGGCGGCACGTTGATCTCGATGTTGAACTGGCCGAGCTCGGTCTGGAACGCGTCGTCCTCGATCGCGCTCAGCACCTCGCCGTTCTTGAACGCCGGGTCGCACTGCTCGTCGACCAGGTTCAGCTCGATCTCGATCCCGGTCATCGGCCGCTCGGGTGCGAACCGGTTCTCGCGCAGCATCCGCGCGAAGGCGTCCAGATTGCGATGCACTTGATTGCGGAACGCGGTCCGGTCCGCCCGGGTGAACTCGACCCGGTCGACTTCCTCACCCATTTCGGCCTCCCTGGTGGCTCCCGCTACAGCATGGCCTCAGTGTGCCTGAAGGTGCCCATCCGTGGGTGGCGCAATCGCGTGGTGGATCAGACCGGGTAGACGATGAAGTGGTCGCGGACGATCCGGACCGGCTCCGGTCCCGCCTCCTCGAGCACGCCGGCAAGCTCGGTCAGTACGGCGGGATCGAGCGGCAACTCGTGTTCGCCGGGGTGGCGGTCGGCGCCCATCTCGTAGTCCTCGCCGGGCCGGTCGGTCAGCTCGATGTGCGCGCCGGCGATCCACTCGACGGGATTGCCCGCGGCAACGAAGTCGGCCAGCCGCCGGACACTCGCCCGGAACGCCGGCCAGTCGAAGACGTACAGCCGGCCGGGGTACAGCGAATCCCCACTGATCAGCAGCCGCGTCGCCCGGTCGTAGACCGCGACGTGCGAGGCGTGGTGCCCCGGGATCGGGATGATGTCGAGGACCCGGTCGCCGAGATCGAGCTGGACCACGTCGTTCGGCCAGTCCGCGATCCCGAAGTACGCCGCCACCTCCTCCTGTGAGCGGCCGACGACGCTGTCGAACTCGGCGTCCCCACCGACGTGGTCGCCGTGCGCGTGGGTGTGCGCGACGATCAGCTCCTGTCCGCTCAGCAGGCTCTCGACCAGTGGGCGGAGCTTCACGTGACCCGTGCCCGTGTCGAGCAGCAGGGCGCGCTCTGTGCCGAGCAGGAGGTACAGGAACGGGCCCTCGAAGTTGGTCCGGAGCGCCTGCCGGATGATCACCGTGCGCTCGTCGTACCAATGGACCTGATGGTCGGGACTCGCCGGATCGGTGCCGTCGTCCCAGTGGTCGGGGAAGCTCATGACGGAATTGTCGGTCATGGCAGGGACACTGGGGTCGTGCGTGGGGATCCGTCGGTGCTGCATGTCGATCTGGACGCGTTCTTCGCGGCCGTCGAGCAGCGGGACAAGCCGTCGCTGCGGGGCAAGCCCGTCGTGGTCGGCGGCGTCGGCGTCCGCGGTGTCGTATCGACCGCGTCGTACGAGGCCCGCAAATACGGCGTCCGGTCCGCGATGTCGACCGCGGAGGCGCGGTCCCGGTGCCCGCACGCGGCGTACCTCGGGCCGCGGTTCGAGGTGTACCGGCAGTCCAGCCGAGCGGTGATGGCGGAGATGCGCGCGCTGTCGCCGCTGGTCGAGCCGCTGTCGCTGGACGAGGCGTTCATCGACCTGGCCGCTTCCGGGCTGACCGGGCTCACGGTCGACGACGTGCAGGCGATCGCGAACGATCTCAAGGCGGCGATCCGGAAGGTCAGCGGCGGCCTGACCGCGTCGGTCGGCGCGGGCACGTCGAAGCTGATCGCGAAGATCGCCAGCGATCTCGACAAGCCGGACGGTGTGGTCGTCGTGCCGGCCGGGACAGAGGCCGAGTTCCTCGCGCCGATGCAGGTCACCGTGATTCCCGGTGTCGGTCCGGCCACCGCCCAGCGGCTGAGCATGGCCGGCGTCCGCACGGTCGCCGACCTGCAGCAGCTCGACGAGGAGGAGCTGATCCGCCAGGTCGGCTCCGCGCACGGCTCGAGCCTGTACCGGCTCGCGACCGCGGCCGACGACCGCCCGGTGGTGAGCGACCGGGAGACCAAGTCGGTCAGTGTCGAGGACACCTTCGAGACCGACATCATCGACCGCTCGCTGCTGGCCGCGATCGGCGACCGGATGGCCCACCGCGTCTCCGAGCGCCTGCAGAAGGCGCAGCTCTCCGGCCGGACCGTCACGGTGAAGACCCGCATGCACGACTTCACCACCCATACCCGCTCGTCCACGCTGGCCGGCCCGACCGACGACGCCCGCGTGATCGCCCGGGTCGCCCGCCGGCTGCTCGACGACAGCGAGATCGGCGGCGGCATCCGGCTGCTCGGTGTCGGTGTGTCGTCCCTCGCCGACTGGATCCAGGACGACCTCTTCACCGAGAGCGAGTACGCCGAGGCCCCGGTCGAGGTGGTCGAGTTACCGGAGCGCTCGCGCGACCAGATCGGGTTCTACCCGGGCCAGGACGTCGCCCATCCCGACTACGGCCACGGCTGGGTGTGGGGCTCCGGACGCGGCCGCGTCACGGTCCGCTTCGAGACCGCGGACACCCCGCCGGGGCCGGTGCGGACGTTCGCCACCGACGACCCGGCCCTGTCAAAGGTCACCATCGGGTTGCAAGAGGAAGACGACGAACCCGAAAGCGACCAGAATAGGTCGAGTGAATGAGGAACGGCGGGGGGTTTACCCGTTCTGTGGCGCGTGCGCGTCGTCGTCGATCGCCTGGCGCGCGGCCGTGACGGCCGGCCCGATGGGCAGCCGGTTCTACGGGCACCGGGACGTCTGCGAGAGCTGCGGGTCCTCGGTACGCACGCTCTACAGCACGATCCTGTGGGTCCCGGTGTCGAAGGTCGCCCGGTACCGGATCATCCCGACCGGCGGCCGTAGCTACATCGGCCGGAAGGTGATCGACCGGCCGGTCCGGACCGTCGTACGGCGTGAGCCGGTGTCGGCGCTCGCGGATCACCCGGAGCTCGACGGCGATCCGGCGTACCAGCAGGCCGAGGCGTATTGGCACGAGCGCGAGCCCGGGCAGGCGTTGCCCTTCTATCAATCCGCATTGGTCGAGCGGGAGAAGGTGCTCGCGGCGGACGACCCAGCGACACTACGGGTCCGGCTGCGAGTGGCGCAGGGACTGCTGGCGACCGGGAACTACGGACGGGCGATCGCGTGGTTCGAGCTCGTGACACCGCAACTGGTGGATGTGTTCGGGCCAAACCACGATCTGACCCGGACAGCGACCGAGGCCGTCACCGGAGCCCGCCTGATGATCGGCGGACCGCACTCCGAGGCGGAACTCCTGCAGGACATCGTTGCCGTCGACACGCTGGACCTGGATCAGCACGACCCGCAACTGCTCCGCGACCGCGCCGCCCTCGGGCGAGCACTCCTCTCCGGTGGGGAGATCGCGGCGTCGATCGAGATGCTGGCGCACGCGGTCGGTGGCGCCGCTGCCGCACTCGGCCCGAACCATCCGGATACCTCGGTTTATCGCACAGCACTGATGGAGGCGTGCGACGTCGCCAAGGCGCGCGGCAAGAAGCGGGACCTGCAGGCGGCGGAGGCGGCACTGCCGTTGCTCAACGCCGAAGGCGCACCGACAAGCACGTGACACAGCCCTCGAGCTTCTCGAACTCGCTGATGTCCACGACCACTGGCGTATAGCCGAGCTCCTCGAACAGTTCGGCGGACTTCGGCGCGGAGGCCGCCATCAACAGCCGGTCCTCCCCCAGCAGCACGACGTGCGACCCCGCTTCCTCGGGGACCGGACGGAAGCTGTCGAACGCCGCCTGGTCGTCGACGAGCGGCTCGTAGCCGATCACGGTCCCGTCGGGCAGCGCGGTCACCGCCGACTTCAGGTGCAGCACCTTGCGCACCGGCACCGCGCGTACGTCGGCCCCGAGCGGCGCGAGCGCGTCCCGCAACTGCCGGATGCCTTCGTCGTTGGTCCGCCCGCCGAGTCCGGCGTACACAGTCGGGCCGATCTTCAGGATGTCGCCGCCGTCGAGCGTCCCCGGACCGGTGATGTGCGTGATGCGGTAGCCCTGACCTGCGACCGTCTGCTTCGCCGTGGTCGCCTCCGGCCGGCGCTCGTCGGCTCCGGATCGCGCGATCACCGCGAGGTCGCCGTACACGACCATGGTGTCCTCGATGAACACACCGTCGGGGCATTCGTCGATCGCCGGCACCTCGACCGTCGTCCACCCGGTCGCCTCGAGCGCGTCGACGTACCCCTGCCATTGCCGTACGGCGAGCTCGGCGTCGACCGGGGTCCGTTCGATGTGCGTGACGAGTCCGTCGGCGAGCCGCGGGCTGGGGCGTCGGACCAGGGCAGTCGGCATGGCTGCAGGGTAACCGGGTACCGGAGGGCTCGACGAAGGGAGGAACGGATGCCGAAGATCCTGCCCGCGACGGGTGGCGACGTGGTCGAGATCATCCTGGCGGACCACCGGTGGTTCGAAGAGGCGCTGCGCGAACTGCGCGACGTCCAGAGCGACCGGGAGGCTGTGCTCGCCGATCTGGCGACCGTGCTGATCGCGCATGCGGAGGCCGAGGAGGCGAAGGTCTACCCGGCGCTGCGGAAGAAGGATGCGATCGACGCGGAGGAGGTCGAGCACTCCGAGCACGAGCACGACGAGGGCAACGAGGCGCTGCTCGACCTGATGGAGATCGACGACACGGACAGCGAGGAGTTCAGCAAGCAGCTCCACGAGTTGTCCGAGGCGCTGACCCACCACCTCGACGAGGAGGAGCGCGACGTCCTCAACCCGGCGCGGACGGATGTCTCCGAGGAGGTACGGCGCAACCTGGGCGACGCGTTCGCCGAGGAGCGGGCGCGACTGATCGACTCCGGCTGCGGCGACATCGCCAACGTGCGCAAGATCGTCGCCCGGGCGAAGTGAGCGGCAGCCCGGCCACAGTGAGGGTTCCGGTGTGGCCGGGCTGCACTACCTGGTCTCCGGCGTCCTGCTCTCACAACGTGATGGTCAGGCCCTCGTCCGCCGCGATGACCTCGCCGTCGAACTCCTGCTGCGCCTCGGCCACCGAGACCGACCGGTCCGAGCCCGGCCAGAAATGCGTCAACAGCAGCCGGCGCGCGCCGCGCGCACCACGACCGGCCTCGGCAGCCGTCATCAGATAGCGCGGCGTCGTGTCCGGCGACGGACCTTGCAGGGTCGCGTCGGAGATGAACAGGTCCGTTCCTTCGGCCAGCTTCCGGAGGTCAGGGGACGGACCGCTGTCGCCGGTGTAGGCGACCGACACGCCCGGCGCGGACAACCGGACGCCGAAGTTGGTCTTGTAGTGCGGCAACTCGATGGTCTCGACGGTGAACGGCCCGAGTTGCTCGGAGGACGCGAGGTCGTGAAACTCGAAGACGCTGGCCGGATCCGGAATGGGCTCGAGGGCTCGCAGTACGTCGAGGACGCCCGGAGTGCAGTGCAGCGGGATCGGCGGTGCGTCGGGTGCCTCGTAGTACCTGACCCGGGCGAGCGCGCTCACGTCGACGCAGTGGTCGGGATGCTGATGCGTGACCACGACCGCGTCGACCTCGCCCTTCGGACGGTGCTCGAGGAGTCGCGGGAGGGCGGCGTACCCGAGGTCGAGGACCACGCGGAAGCCGTCGTACTCGAGCAGGAAGCCGGCGCAGGCACGGCCGGCCTCGGGCCACGCGCCGCACGAGCCGAGGACGGTGAGCGACCTCACCGGACGGCGAACGGCTGGTCGGTCGGCACGATCTCCTTGCCGAGCGGGACCAGCGAGATCGGGATCAGCTTGAAGTTCGCCACACCGAGCGGGATGCCGATGATCGTCAGGCACAGCGCGATGCCGGTGGTGAGGTGTCCGAGCGCCAGCCACCAGCCGGCGAAGACGATCCAGATCACGTTGCCGAGCAGCGCGCCCGCGCCGGCGCCCGGCTTGTCGACCATCGTCCGGCCGAACGGCCACAGCGTGTACCCGGCGATCCGGAACGCCGCGATGCCGAACGGGATCGTGATGATCAGCACGCAGCAGATGATGCCGGCGATCGCGTAACCGACCGCCAGCCAGAATCCGGCCAGCACCAGCCAGATCAGATTGAGAAGCGTCCTCATATCCCCCAGCCTGCCACCTGGCGGGTGTGTTCCCGTACCAATCGGGCACAAGTCCGGGATCGCTCCGGGGCAGCCCTGACCATCTTCACGGTCTCGTGAACGGCGATCCCGGTCAGTAATCGTCCGTGCTGAGGGTGGCAAAGGTCATTCCCGCTGCGACGAGACGGTTGCGCAGGGCCGGGCCCATGGCCGCCGCTGTCGTGGTCTGGCCGGCCGTCGGCGGCAGGTCGTCCAGGGCCAGGCAGAGGGCGCTCTCACCGAGCATCTTCGCGGTCTCCTCGTACCCGGGATCGCCGCCGGCGACCTCGGTGATCACCTGCTTGCCGCCACCGCGGCCGACAAAACGGACGTTGAACCAGGACTTCGCGCGGCGCTCCGAGCTCGGGCCGTCGCCGGGCTTCAGCCGGTTCAGCAACGCGTTGCGCAGCGGCGGCACCTGCGCGACCGCCACCAGGAAGCCGACGGTACCGATGCCTCCGGCAACCATCGGGAGCCGCTTCATCGCCGCGTAGTGCGAGTAGCGGAAGTCGGGGCCGTAACTGTCCAGCAGCCGCGCCGAGTAGCCGACGATCTGCGGATCGATGGTCGGCAGCGGGACGGCCCAGAACCCCTGCTGACGGTGGATCCGGCCGGTGACCGCGCCGGCCTTGCGACCGTCCGGACGAGCTTCGGCCCGGCGACGCGCGCGGTGGGCGTCGAGGTTCTGCTTCGGCCGGGAGAACGCGGTGATCGCGGTGTGGAACGTGCCGCCGGACGGCCGGCCGCCGGCCCGGAGCAGTCCGTCGACCTTGATCGGGACACGCTCGGGCAGTTGCTCGACGGTGTACTGGACGCCCAGGTCGTACGGGATCGAGTCGAAGCCGCACGCGTGGACGATCCGGGCGCCGGTCTGGACGGCGCGCTCGTGGTAGCGGACGTACATGCGGTCGACGAACTCGGGCTCACCGGTCAGGTCGAGATAGTCCGTCCCGGCCTCCACGCAGGCCGCCACCACTGGTTCGCCGTACTGGATGTAGGGACCGACCGTGGTGGCGACGACCTTGGTCGACTCGGCCAGGGCCTCGAGGGAGTCCGGGTCGGTGACGTCCGCGTGCAGGACGTCCTTGCCGAAGACCTCCAGCTTCTTCTGGTTGCGTCCGGCAACGGCCCACTTGAGGTCGGCCGGTGCGTTCCTCGCGAGGTACTCCGCGGTGAGGCCTCCGGTGAAGCCGCTCGCCCCGAGCAGCACGACGTCGTACGCGCGGCTCACTTGTTCGCGGCCTTCTCCTCGTCGGCCCTACCGCCGGCGCCCGTGGCACGGGACGACTCGGCAGCGCCGCGGGCCTGGATGTCGGCAAGCGCGGCCCGGTCGGCCTTGGGCACGCTGAAGCGCGAGCCCAGCTCGATCACGTGTGGAAGCAGCCAGCGGAACACCTTCATGGCCCCGATCCAACCAGGCACGTGCACGGTCCGCGAGCGTTTCCGGATGCCGTCGACGAACTTGTCCACGGCGAAGTCCAGCGGGTACACCTTGCTCGCCAGCGGGATGCCGGTCCGCACCTTGCCGAACACCGGGTGGTCGTCCACTCCGCGCACCATGTCGGTGTCGACGAACGTCATGTGCGCGACGCCGACCCGGACCCCGAGATGTCTCAGCTCCGGCCGCAGAGTGTCCCCCATCGCCTCCACGCCGGCCTTCGCCACGTTGTACGACGCGAGCCCGGGCATGTGCACGATCGCCGCGAGGGACGAGACCAGCAGGAGGTAGCCCTTGCTCTCCAGGAGGTACGGCAGGGTCAGATGGACGGTCCGCCAGACGCCGTACAGGTCGACGTCGAGGACGCGCTCCCACATCGTCGGGTCCATGCTCCGGCTGAAGCCGGGCGCGGCGATCCCGGCGTTCGCCATCACGACGTCGATCCGGCCGTAGCGCCCGGCCACGGCCTCCACCGCGGTACGAAGGGACTCGGTGTCGGTGACATCGGCCTCCCACCAGCCGGCGTCCGGGCCACAGTCCTCCGCGACCTTCTTCAGCTCGTCCGGCTCCAGGCCGACCAGGGCAAGCGTCGCGCCCTCGCGGGCCAGCTTCCGCGCGACCGCGGCCCCGATCCCCCGGGAGGCGCCGGTGACGAGGACGACTTGACCGGTCAACGGGCGCATCTGAACCTCCAGCTTGTTGAGTGGATACTCAACAGTAAGTGCTTGTTGACCGATTACTCAATAGACTGTCCCTATGACCCAGACCTCGTCCGCCCGGCTGCGGCCCGACGAACGGCGGGCGCAGATACTGGCGGCTGCCCGGCGCGTGCTGCTCGCGGATCCGCACCGGGAGCTGACCGTCGAGCTCGTCGCCGCCGAGGCCAGGGTCTCCCCCGCCCTGCTGTTCCACTACTTCGGCTCGAAGAAGAAATTCCAGTACGCCGTGATCGAAGAGGCGGCCGCGGAGGTCATGCTCCGCACCGCGCCGGATCCGTCCTTGCCCCCGGACGAGCGGCTGCGCTCCGGCATCCGTGCGTTCGTCCGCGCCGTTCTCGAGGCACCGCAGCTCTACCGCGCGACTCTCCTGATGTCAGCCGCCGGCGATCCCGACGTACGGGCGTTGCACTCCGAGATCCGGCAGGTCTTCGGCCGATGGGTGATCAGCGCCGTCGCCGAGCGCGGGATCGAGATCACCCCGACCGTCGAGCTCGCCTGTCACGGCTGGCAGGGGTACGTCGAGCAGACCCTGCTCACCTGGATCGACCACCCGACGATCTCCGCCGAGGCCCTCGAGCACCTCTGCGAGCACTCCCTCGACGCGATCCTCACCACGACGGCCGGCTGAGCGCGACCGCTAAGGTTCTCGGGTGCTGACGGTTGCCACGGTGAACGTGAATGGGATCAGGGCCGCGTTCCGGCGCGGCATGGGGGCGTGGCTGGAGCAGACGGATCCCGACCTGTTGCTGATGCAGGAAGTCCGGGCGACGGACGACGTACTGCGGGAGCTGCTCGGCGGGGACTGGAACATCGCGCATGCCGAGCCGTCGATCGACGGGCACAAGGGACGCGCGGGCGTCGCGGTGGCGAGCCGGCGGCCGATCAAGGACGAGCGGGGCGAGATCGGGCCGGCGCGGTTCGACGGGTGCGGGCGGTGGGTCGAGGCCGACGTGGTCCTCGATGACGGTACGACGCTGACCGCGGTGAGTACGTACGTGTTCACAGGCGAGTTCGAGACGCCGCCGCGGCAGGAGGAGAAGTACGCGTTCCTGGACGCGATCACCGCCCGGCTGACCGAACTGCGTACCGACGGGCGGCAGGTGCTGATCTGCGGCGACCTGAACATCGCCCACCGCGAGGTCGACCTGAAGGCCTGGAAGGCGAACCGGAAGAAGAGCGGCTTCCTGCCCGAGGAGCGGGCCTGGATGGACCGCTTGTTCGACGCCGGCTGGGTCGACCTCGGCCGCCGCTTCGGCGGCGAAGGCCCCGGCCCGTACTCCTGGTGGTCCTGGCGCGGCAAAGCCTTCGACAACGACGCCGGCTGGCGCATCGACTACCAGATCGTCTCCCCCGCCCTCGCCACCGCAGCCACGACCTGCGTCGTCCACCGCGCCCCGACCTACGCCGCCCGCTGGAGCGACCATGCCCCAGTCGTCGCGACGTACGACGTGTAGGTCCGACGTTCGGCCAGGTCTGACACCGGGCGCGAATACCGTGGACGACATGCCCGACTCCCAGCCTGCCTTCGTCCTGCCCACACCGGACGTGCAGCGCACGCCGCACGAGGGATTCGAGCTGTACCTCCCTGTGGCAGCCGAGCAGGCTCCGGCGGTGATCCTGGTCCACGGTGTGCCGTACACCGCGGAGGGCCGGCCAGTGCCGAGTGCGTGGCCGATCTACCAGGGATACGCGAGTCAGCTGGCCGACCTTGGCTGCGTGGCGACGGTCGTCGACCACAGTCCCGATGGACGGCCCGACGACGACCGGTCCATCGCGGCCCTGAGCGCGGCGATCTCGGCCGTCCGAGCCCATCCGCGGGTGAACGGCAACCGGGTCGGACTGTGGTTCTTCTCCGGCGGCGCGCCACTGGCTGCGACGTACCTGCAGCACCCGCCCGAGTGGCTGCGGTGTGTGGCGCTGACTTATCCGGTGCTGGGTGACTCAGACCTCGTCACGATCCGCGGCATGCATCCGATCGAGGCCGTCGCCGGCGCCGGTGGGTTGCCGATCGTGATGACCGTGGTGGGTCGGGAGCTTGCCGATGTCGCTCCCACGCAACCGCCGTTCATCGCGGCGGCGCGGGCGGCGGGAGCCGACCTGGAGGTGGTCGAGGTTCCCGAAGGTCACCACGGCTTCGACGTCCTGGACCACACCGACGAATCACGCCGGGCGGTGACCACCGCTCTGTCCACTGTGACGGCACGATTGCGCGCTTAGCCGCGGCGCGGGCGGCGGGTAGTCTCGCGGCATGTCCGAGTTGAATTCTTCCCCGAAGCCCCCGGTTGCCGCCCAGAAGCCGGTTGAGCGTCGCCATCACGGTGATGTGTTCGTCGACGAGTACGAGTGGTTGCGGGACAAGTCCGACGACGAGGTGCTGGGCCACCTGCGCGCCGAGAACTCCTACACCGAGGCCCGCACGGCGCATCTCGAATCGTTGCGTGAGGCAATCTACAAGGAGATCTCGGACCGCACCCTGCAGACCGACCTGAGCGTGCCGAACCGGCGCGGCGACTACTGGTACTACTCGCGCACGATCGAGGGCAAGCAGTACGCCCTGCACTGCCGGGTCAAGGTGGACGGCGACCAGCCGCCGGCCACCGACGGCGACATCGCCGGCGAAGAGGTGATGCTCGACGGCAACGAGGTGGCCGGCGACTCGGAGTTCTTCTCGCTCGGCACCGTCGACATCTCCCCCGACGGCCGCCTACTCGCGTACTCCGTCGACCTCAAGGGCGACGAGCGCTTCACCCTGCGGATCAAGGACCTGAGCACCGGCGAGCTGCTGCCGGACGAGCTGCCCGAGGTGCACTACGGCTCGGCCTGGTCCGCGGACAGTTCGACGATCTTCTACACCAAGGTCGACGACGCCTGGCGGCCGTACCAGGTCTGGCGGCACGCCCTCGGCAGCACCGACGAGGTCCTGGTGATGGAGGAGCCGGACGAGCGGTTCTGGGTCGGCGTCGACCTGAGCCGCAACGAGCAGGCCATCCAGATCGCCCTCGGCAGCAAGCTCACCAGCGAGGTCTGGCTGCTCGACGCCAACGACCCGGCCGGTCAGCCGGTCGTGGTCGCCCCGCGCCGCGAGGGCGTCGAGTACGACGTCGAGCACGCCGGCGACCAGCTCCTGATCACGCACAACGCGGAGGCCGCCAACTTCTCGCTGGCCACGGCTCGACTCGACTCCCCGAGCGACTGGACGACGCTGATCCAGGGTGACAAGTCCAGCCGCCTGCTCGCTACGGACGCCTTCGCCGACCACGTCGTCCTGTACCGCCGTCGCGACGCGCTCACCGAGCTGGCGATCATGCGCCGCACGCCCGGGGGCTTCGGCACTCCGGAGGTGCTCGAGTTCGACGAGCCGATCCACACCGTCTCCCCCGGACGCAACGACGAGTGGCACGAGACCCGGTACCGGTTCGGCTACACGTCGCTGGTCACGCCGGGTTCGACGTACGACGTGGATGTCGCGACCGGCGAGCGGCGGCTGCTGAAGCAGCAGCCAGTGCTCGGTGGCGTGGACCTCGGCGACTACACGCAGTACCGGGAGTGGGCGACCGCGCCGGACGGGACGAAGGTGCCGATCTCGATGGTCGCGCGCAAGGACGTCGTGAAGGACGGCAACGCGCCCGTCGTGCTCTACGGCTACGGGTCGTACGAGAGCTCGATGGATCCCTGGTTCTCGATCCCGCGGCTGTCGCTGCTGGACCGCGGTGTGGTGTTCGCGATCGCGCATGTCCGCGGCGGGGGTGAGCTGGGCCGGCATTGGTACGACGAAGGGAAGATGCTGACCAAGCGCAACACCTTCACCGACTTCATCGCGGCCGCCGAGCACCTGGTCGCGGCCGGCTGGACCCGGCCGGAGCGGATCGTCGCGCAGGGTGGCAGCGCCGGCGGCCTGCTGATGGGCGCGGTGGCGAATCTGGCGCCGAACGCGTTCGGCGGGATCGTCGCGGAGGTGCCGTTCGTGGACGCGCTGACCACGATCCTCGACCCGTCCCTGCCGTTGACCGTGATCGAGTGGGAGGAATGGGGCAATCCGCTCGAGGACAAGGCCGTCTACGAGTACATGAAGTCCTACTCGCCGTACGAGAACGTCACCGCGCAGGCGTATCCGCGCATCCTGGCGATCACCAGCCTGAACGACACCCGGGTGTTCTTCGTCGAGCCGGCGAAGTGGGTGGCGAAACTCCGGGCGACCGCGACCGGCGAGGTCGACGTGCTGCTGAAAACCGAGATGGAAGCCGGCCACGGCGGCCGCAGCGGCCGGTACGACGCCTGGCACGAGGTGGCCTTCACGCTCGCCTGGGAGCTCGACACGCTCGGCCTGGCCTGACCCGAGCGGAATTTCTCCCGCCCCCCGTGTGTTGTGCAACACATCGGGGGGCACTGGAGCGTGTGATTCTGACGAGATTCTCAGGTTCAGTGGCCGGTGTGCCACTGGACAGGCGGTAACCGAATTCCCTTGGTTGTCACGAGAATTCGGGATGCCCGGCGAAAACCTGTCCGGGCAACGGTTCCGGGAGGATCCTGGACACCGGTTTCCGGCGCGGATCGCTGCCGGGAACTCTCAGGGAACGTTCAGGCTGTTTACACACTGGTCCTGGAATCTTGAACCTCACTCGAGCGTTGCTCTCCATGTAACGACGAAGGGAGTTTCGGTGGCTCGCATGGCTCGTGTCCGCAGCACGGACGACGGTATCGACGGCAAGGACAGCGTTGGTCTCTACCTCGAAGAGATCGCGCGTACGCCCCTGCTCACCGCAGAGGAAGAAGTCGAGCTCGCTGAGACGGTCGAGGCAGGACTCCTGGCGGAGCAACTGCTGGCCGAGGGGCGGGTTGGACGCAAGAAGGGCGGAGCGCCCAAATATGCGACGGAGGACGAGCTGGAGTGGCTGGCCGAAGAGGGCCAGCGCGCGCAGCAGCGGTTCGTGACCGCGAACCTCCGGCTGGTGGTGTCGATCGCCCGCCGCTACGGACGTTCCCAGATGCCGCTGCTGGACCTGGTCCAGGAGGGCAACACGGGGCTGATCCGGGCGGTGGAGAAGTTCGACTACCGCAAGGGATTCAAGTTCTCGACGTACGCGACGTGGTGGGTGCGGCAGGCGATCACCCGCGGTATCGCGCAGCAGGCCCGCGTGGTCCGGCTGCCGGTGCACGTGGTGGAGCAGCTGAACCAGATCGGCTCGGCGCGGCGCACGCTGGAGCGCAAGCTCGGGCGCGAGCCGGAGCTCGACGAGATCGCGGCGGAGCTGGACCTGGACGTGGAGCGGGTCACGGAACTGATCCGCATCGGCCGGGACCACATCAGCCTGGACAACCCGATCGACGACGAGGGTGAGACCTCGCTGGGCGACCTGATCGCGGCCGAGACCGCGCCGGGCCCGGACCAGCTGGTTGCCGACGCGTCGGACCGCTCGGGCCTGTTCAGCCTGGTCGACCAGCTCGACCCGCGGTCGGCGGACGTGATCCGGCGCCGGTACGGCCTGCACGACGGCCGTCAGGCCAAGCTCGCCGACATCGGCGCGGTGCACGGCATCTCCGCCGAGCGCGTCCGCCAGATCGAGCGCGAGGCCCTGGGCCGCCTCCGCCTGCTGGCAGACCCGACGCTGGCCGCGTAACACCCCACCCCGAAACCCCTCGAAGAACCCCGAGCCGACCACCCGGCTCGGGGTTCTTCTCGTCTGTCAGGCGGCGGCCGTGTTCCAGCTGTCGATCAGGGGCGGGAGCTCGGACAGGCGCTGGACCGTGGCGTCGGGCGTGCCCTCGGTGTGGCCGACCTGCTCCACCGGGATCGCGCTGTGCGGGATGTGCACCGCACGCATGCCGACGTTCTGCGCGCCCCACACGTCGTCGAAGAGCCGGTCCCCGACGAACAGGCATCGCGACGGCTCCGACACCCCGACCGCCCGCATCGCGGCCAGGAACGCCTCCGGGTGCGGCTTCGTGTACGGGATCTCGCTGGTGTAGACGGCGCCGTCGAGCAGCTCGAGTACGCCGTCCCGCGCGAAGATGTCCTCGTGCCGCCGGCGCGACCAGATCGTGTTCGACAGCACGCCGACCTTCAGACCCTCGGCCCGGATCGCGCGGAGCGTGTCGATGGCGTCCGGCTCCAGCTCGGTGTGCGGGTCCCACTGCCGCTCGTACTCCGCCAGGGCGGCCGGTGTCATCACGGCGTCTGCGAGCAGGCACACCTCCTCGAAGGTGCTGCTCCGGTGCTCGTCTCGGGAGCGCCGCCAGACGGCGTTCTCCGCGGTCACGAGCCGGGCTGCCAGCTCGTCGGCCCGGGCCTCGTCGAGCAACGCCGCCACCGGGCGCCAGGCGGCCAGCAGGTCAATCGTGTGCCAGGTTGCCAGCGTGCCGCCCCAGTCGAACAGGACGGCCTCGATCTTCACGTTCGTCACGCGGATACCCTGCCAGACCCCGCCGACAGTCCTCGCCTGATTTTCAGCTGCTGAGCCGCGCGATCTCCCGGCGCCGCGACAGCCAGACCACGGCCACGGCGTAGAACGCCAGGCTGGGGATGTCCGAGAGCAGCAGCGTCCAGGGCGCGCCGCCCTGATCGTCCCAGCCGGACAGCTGACCAGTTGCCGCCGGCAACAAGAACGCGAGCAGATTGTTCAGCACGTGCAGCGCGATACCCGCCTCCAGTCCGCCGGTCCGGACGGCCAGCCAGCCGACGGTGAGCGCGAACAGGAAGATGTCGACCATCGCCCAGCCGGTGTACCCGTGCCCGGCCACGAACGCCGCGCCGCCGACCACGATCCCGGGCCACGGCGAGCGGAACACCGCCCGGACCCACCGCCCGCGGCCTTCCTTCTGGTCCGGCCCGTAGGCGCCGACCGCCTGGATCAACCACCCGCGGAAGAGGAACTCTTCCGCCGCGGACTGGAACGGCACCAGGCAGATGATCACCAGCGCCGGTACGACGAACGCACCGAAGCCGACCCAGGACCCGCCGTCGCCGGCCGTGGCCGAATCCTGACCCGGGAAGATCACGTCGACCAGCAGGCCCAGGCCGTACGACAGTGCGAGGTAGCCCAGCGCGGGCACACAGCACAACAGCATCCAGCGCCAGCGGATCCGATTCACGACGGACGCGACGCTCCAGAACGGGCGGCGCTGGACCAGCCAGGCGGTGAACATCACGAACGGCGTGAGCACGCCGAGCATCACCAGCGTGACGGCGAGGTTCTCGGTGTCACTCGGGAAGATGTTGTTGCCCTGCGGCTGGGAGAACTCGCCGGTGATCAGGCCGTGGACGATCTCCCAGCCGACCAGGACGCCCGCGGTGATGAACAGGACGCCGACGCCGAGGAAGAGGGTGCCGACGATCGGGCGCCACCACGCGTTCTTCGCCGTACGGGCGAGGCGGTGGAACGGCGTACCCGCCGGGGCCGGGACGATCCGGGGCTCGCGGTAGGCGAACTGCCCGGGGTACTGCGGCGCACCCCATTGCTGCGGGTACGGACCGGGCGGCGGGTAAGTACCTGGCGGCGGGTAAGTGCCGGGCGGTGGGTAAGTGCCTGGCGGTGGGTAAGTCCCGGGCGCGGGGTATGGACCCGGGGGCGGGTAGCCGCCTTGCGGGTGGGGCGGCGGCGGTGGGTACTGCCCCGGCTGGGAGTATGGGCCCGGTTGCGAGGGCGGCCCGGGTTGTTGCGGGTCCATGACTGGACTGTAGAAGATCAGGGCAAGCGTGAGTGGACGGAGAGCACGGTGGTGACTGATCCGACAGCTGGACCGGCCGCGTCGACACGGGCGCTGCCGCAGTCGGTCCTGATGCCGTTGACCGGTTCGGCGATCTTCCTGGTCGTGACGATCGACCCGGGCGGCGAGGCGACGGCCCGCGACCTGCTCGAGCGAATGAGCGGTCTGGTCCGCTCCGTCGGCTTCCGCGTACCCTCCGGCAGCCTGTCCTGCGTCACCAGCATCGGGTCGGACGTGTGGGACCGCTTGTTCAGCGGCCCGCGGCCGGCCGAGCTGCACCCGTTCATCGAGCTGAAGGGCCGCACGCACCACGCTGTCTCCACACCGGGCGACCTGCTCTTCCACATCCGCGCCGCCCACCAGGACCAGTGCTTCGAGCTCGCCAGCCAGATCATGAACGTCCTCGACGGCGCCGCCACGGTCGTCGACGAGGTGCACGGCTTCAAGTACTTCGAGATGCGCGACCTGCTCGGATTCGTCGACGGCACCGAGAACCCCACCGGCTCCGAGGCCCAGGACGCCGTACTGATCGGTGACGAGGACCCCGGCTTCGCGGGCGGCAGCTATGTGATCGTGCAGAAGTACCTGCACGACCTGAAGGCGTGGAACGCGCTGACCGTCGAGCAGCAGGAACGCGCGGTCGGCCGGAGCAAGCTCGAGGACATCGAGATGGCCGACGACGTCAAGCCGAGCAACGCCCACATCGCGCTGAACGTGATCGAGGACGAGGATGGCAACGAGCTGCAGATCGTGCGCGACAACATGCCGTTCGGCACCGTCGGGACCCAGGAGTTCGGCACCTACTTCATCGGGTACGCCAAGACGCCGGCGGTGACCGAGCTGATGCTGCGCCGGATGTTCATCGGCGAGCCCGAGGGCAACCACGACCGCCTGCTCGACTTCTCGACCGCGGTCACCGGCACTCTCTTCTTCACGCCACCGTCGGACTTCCTCGACGACCTCCCGCCTGCTCCCTGAGCCCGCGTCACTCCGGTCGGTGACGAAAGTCGTCTCCCGGAAAGTGTCGGCAGGATGGGCGAGACTGGGGTCATGTTGCTCACCGAGGTGGTGGAGACGTCGGCCGCGCTGGCCGGGACGCGGTCGCGCCTGAAGAAGGCCGAGTTCATCGCCGGATTGTTGTCGAAGGCCACCGAACCGGGCGACACCGAGATCGTGGTGACGTACCTGTCCGGTGAGCTCCGCCAGCGTCGGACCGGCGTGGGCTGGCGGACGCTGGCCGACGCGCCGGAGCCCGCCGCAGAGCCGTCGTTGACTGTCGAGGAGGTCGACCGGGCCTTCGCGGAGCTGGCCGAGATGGGCGGCGCGGGGGTGCAGGCCAGGCGGCGGGAGGCGGTCGACGCGCTGTTCGGCCGGGCGACCGCCGATGAGCAATGGTTCCTGCGGCAACTCGTGGGTGGTGAGCTGCGGCAGGGTGCACTGGACGGGGTGATGGCCGATGCGGTCGCGCGGGCCACCGGGATCCCGTTGGACAAGATCCGGGCTGCCACGATGCTGCGGGGTGCGGCGGCTCCGGTGGCAGTCGCCGTACTGACCGAGGGTGAGGCGGGGCTGGCGCAGTTCGGCCTGGAGGTCGGGCGGGGTGTGCAGCCGATGCTCGCGCAGTCCGCGACCAGCGTCGCCGAGGCGTTGTCCAAGACGGGTACGCCGGCCGCCCTCGAGTGGAAGCTGGACGGCATCCGGATCCAGGCGCACCGCGCCGGCGACAAGGTCGTGGTCTACACGCGGACGCTCGACGACATCACGACCCGGGTGCCTGAGGTGGTCAGCGCCGTACTCGAGCTCGATGCGCAGCAGGTCGTGCTCGACGGTGAGCTGATCGCGCTGCGGCCGGACGGGCGACCCGAGCCGTTTCAGGTGACGGGGTCGCGGACGGCGACCCGTGCGGCGACCGGACCGGAGTCGGTGCCGTTGACGCCGTACTTCTTCGACATCCTGCACCAGGACGGGGAGGATCTGCTCGGGCTCGACGGAGCCGCTCGGCATGAGCGGTTGTCGAAGCTCGTGCCCGAGGAGCGGCGGATTCCGCGGCTGGTGACCTCCGATGCGGATGCCGGGCAGTCGTTCTTCGTGGATGCGGTGCAGCGGGGCCACGAGGGCGTGATGGTGAAGTCGTTGACCGTGCCGTACGAGGCTGGCCGGCGCGGATCCGGGTGGGTGAAGGTCAAGCAGACACACACGCTCGACCTGCTCGTACTCGCGGCGGAGTGGGGGCACGGGCGCCGTACCGGATGGTTGTCCAACCTCCACCTGGGAGCGCGGGACGAGGAGACCGGCGAGTTCGTGATGCTCGGGAAGACGTTCAAGGGGCTGACGGACGAGTTGCTGCGGTGGCAGACCGAGCGGTTCCAGGAGTTGGCGGTGCGGCGCGACGAATGGGTCGTGTACCTGCGGCCGGAGGTGGTGGTCGAGATCGCCTTCGACGGCGTGCAGACCTCGCCGCGGTACCCGGCCGGGATGGCGTTGCGGTTCGCCCGCGTGCTGCGATATCGCGAGGACAAGCGACCTTCCGACGTTGATACGGTGCAAACCGTCCGGGCGATCCATGTGGGCCCCGGCGTCGAGGAGGAAGGTGCGTCCGATGGCTGAGGACCCCGATGTCGTGTCGCGACGGATCGCCCGGGAGTCGCTGGACCGCGACGACCCGACCGGCTGGTTCGAGCAGCTCTACTCGGCCGCGTCGGAAGGCGCCGCCGTCGTACCTTGGGATCGCGGTACGGCACATCCGCTGCTGATCGAGTGGATCGACGAAGCGCACCCGGACGGGGCCGGGAAGACCGCTCTGGTCGTCGGGGCCGGGACAGGCTGGGACGCGGAGCGGATCGTCGACTGCGGCTACGACACGACCGCCTTCGACATCTCCCCCACCGCGATCGAGACCGCTCACCGGAACCACCCGGACTCGAAGGCGCACTACATGACCGCCGACCTCCTTGCACCACCTGCCGACTGGCACCGCGCCTTCGACCTGGTCGTCGAGATCTACACGGTCCAAGCCCTCCCGATCCCGGTCCAGCCGGCCGCCATCACCCAGGTCACCGAACTCGTCGCCCCCGGCGGCACCCTCCTCGTCATCGCCGCCGCCCGTGCCGACGACGAGCCCGACGACGCCGTCGAAGGCCCGCCCTGGCCCCTCACCCGCGCCGCGATCGACTCCTTCACCGCCCCCGACCTCCACCTGATCGAGCTCATCCAATCCCCCAGCCCGGTAGACCCCACCATCAACCGCTGGCGAGCCGAATACCTCCGCGACTAACCCACCTCACCTGCAGGCTGGAGGTCACGCCGGTGAAGCTGTCGCGGGCGGATTCGCCGGCCTGGCCGCTTGCTGTTGACCGACTCGATCCGAAACCGGGTTGACAGCCGACGGGCCGACCGTTCCGATGGGGCTCGTGAGTCCCCGCAAGGTCTACGCCGATCAGGCCGACATCGACACGACGCTCGTCCGCGAGCTGGTGGCCGCTCAGTTCCCGCAGTGGGCCGCGTTGCCGCTGGACCCGGTCGACTCCGGTGGATTGGTGAACGCGATCTACCGCCTCGGTTCCGACCTGTCCGTACGGCTGCCGCTCCGGCCCTCGATCAACGACATAGTGCAACGGGAGCAGGCGAAACTCGCCGCACTCGCGCCGTTCCTGCCTGTGGCCATCCCCTCTGTCGAGGCGATCGGCTCACCCACCGACGCGTTCCCGGGCGAGTGGTCCGTCCACCGCTGGCTCCGCGGTACGCACCCCTCCCCCGACGCGCTCGCCGACCCACGCCGGCTGGCGACGGACCTCGCGGCGTTCGTCGACGCGTTCCGGCGGATCGACCTGCCAGACCGGCCGCCGGCGTATCCGGGCGAGCGCCGGACGCGCGCTCCGATGGTCTCGATGGACTCCTCGACGCGGAAGGCGATCGGCGAGCTGGATGGCCTGATCGACACTCGCGCAGCGCTGGTGTCGTGGGAGGAGTCGCTCGCAGCGCCGTACGACGGGCGCGAGGTGTGGGTGCACTCTGACCTGACGCCGAGCAACATGCTCGTGTCGGCGGAGGGCCGGCTGACCGCGGTGCTCGACTTCGAGACGTGCGGTGTCGGCGATCCGGCGTGCGACCTGTTCCCCGTGTGGTATCTGCTGCCCGCGAGCGTCCGCGACGAGTTCCGTGCGGCGCTGGACGTGGACGACGCGACGTGGCTCCGCGGACGCGGGCGCGTGCTGTCACAGGCCCTGATCGTGTTGGCGTTACACAAGGACACCAACCCCGCGCTGGCGAACGGTGCGCGGCACGCCATCGGCGAGGTGCTCACAGCTCCTCAATGAGGTCTCTGAGCTGGCGATCGACCACCCGTCACCGATGTCTTGATACAGAACAGTCACCCATGTCCTGAGACATCGCAAGAGGGGTGATCCGGCCCTCGAACGCAGGGGAACATATGTTCGATAATGCTGTAGACTGGGCGCATGGCGGGGCAAGGCGTGGTGGGGCCGACGGCGTTGCGGATGATGCTGGGCAGTCATCTGCGGCGGCTGCGGGAGCGCGCCGGGGTGAGCCGGACGGACGCCGGCTGGGCGATCCGGGGGTCGGAGTCGAAGATCAGCCGGCTGGAGCTCGGGCGGGTCGGCTTCAAGGAGCGCGACGTCGAGGACCTGCTCAGCCTGTACGGCGTGACCGATGCGCGCGAGCGGGATCGCCTGCTCCAGCTGGCGCGCGAGGCGAACGATCGCGGCTGGTGGCATCGGTACGGCGATGTCACGCCGGACTGGTTCGACGCCTATCTCGGGCTGGAGGCGGCTGCTGAGCTGATCCGGACGTACGAGATCCAGTTCGTGCCGGGGCTGCTGCAGACCGCTGACTACGCGCGGGCGGTGGCACGGTTGACGCCGGGCAACGCACGAGCCGACGACGAGGTGGAGCGCATCGTCGCCCTCCGCACCAGGCGGCAACGCGCACTGGACCGCGAGCCGCCGCTCAAGCTCTGGGCCGTGATCGAGGAGTCCGTACTGCACCGGCCGATCGGCGGTCCCGACGTCCTCCGGAACCAGCTCGACGCGCTCAGCGAGGCCGTCGCCCACCCCAACGTCACGCTGCAAATCATCCCGCTGGACAGCGCTGGCCACGCCGCCACCGGAGGAGCCTTCACCCTCCTTCGCTTCCCCCAGCACGACCTCCCCGACATCGTCTACCTAGAGCACCTCACCAGCGCCCTCTACCTCGACAAGCGCGACGACGTGGAGACCTACACCCAAGCCCTGGACCTGCTAGCCGCCACCAGCCCCCCACCCCACCAAACCGCCGCCCTCCTAACCACCCTCCGCAACCAACTCCCCTAACCCTCACCGCACGTCCCAGGAAGCGCGCACGCGCACATCCACCGGCCGCTGGCGTCGGTGGTGCTGCAGGCCCGCTGCCCGAAGGTGCACGCGGGTCGGTGGTGCTCCACGCGTGCTTCCCCTGGGTTTATGGCTGAGCGCGCGGGCGGGGCGGCTCTGGTGACGGCGGTCACGCGCGGGGCGCGCCCGGGAGCGCGCTGCCCGAAGGAGCTCGCGCGGCGGCGCAGCGCCAGCAACACCTCGCTGGGCGTGGCACTCGGGTTGGCGGGGTTAGTCGTCTGGGGTTAGGAGGTTTTGGGCTGGGTTGATGCTTGACAGTTCTGGGTGGTTGGCGTCGAAGGCTGGGCTGTCGGAGCGGATTCGGGGCAGGCGGTCGAAGTTGTGGCGTGGGGGTGGGCAACTGGTGGCCCACTCCAGCGACCGGCCCCAGCCCCACGGGTCATCGACGCCCACGAGCGGGTTCCGCCGGGATTTATAGACGTTGTAGAAGAACGGCAGCGTCGACAGCCCGAGGATGAAGGCGCCGACGCTGGACACCTGGTTCAGCGTGGTGAAGCCCTCGTGCGCGCCGTACGACGCGTAGCGCCGCGGCATGCCCTCGACACCGAGCCAGTGCTGCACCAGGAACGTGGTGTGGAAGCCGATGAACAGCAGCCAGAAGTGCACCTTACCGAGGCGTTCGTCGAGCATCCGCCCGGTCATCTTCGGCCACCAGAAGTAGAACCCGGCGAACATCGCGAACACCACGGTGCCGAACACGACGTAATGGAAGTGCGCGACCACGAAGTACGAGTCGTTCAACTGGTAGTCGAGCACGGGCGAGGCCAGGATGATCCCGGTCAGACCGCCCAGCAGGAACGTCACCAGGAAGCCGAGCGACCACAGCATCGGCGTGTCCAGCGACACTGACCCGCCCCACATCGTGCCTATCCAGTTGAAGAACTTCACCCCGGTGGGGACCGCGATCAAGAACGTCATGAACGAGAAGAACGGCAGATTCACGCCACCGGTCACGAACATGTGGTGGGCCCACACCGCGATCGACAGCGCGCCGATCGCCATCGTCGCCGCGACCAGGCCGATGTAGCCGAAGACCGGCTTGCGGCTGAACACCGGCAGGACCTCGGTGATGATGCCGAAGAACGGCAGCGCGATGATGTACACCTCGGGATGCCCGAAGAACCAGAACAGGTGCTGCCACAACAACGCACCACCGTTCGCCGCATCGAACACATGCGCCCCTAGCCGCCGATCCGCCTCCAGCATCAGCAGGGCCGCGGCCAGGATCGGGAACGCGATCAGCACCAGGATCGACGTGACCAGGATGTTCCAGCAGAAGATCGGCATCCGGAACATCGTCATACCGGGCGCCCGCATCGTGATGATCGTGGTGACGAAGTTGACGCCACCGAGGATGGTGCCGAGACCGGCCATCCACAGGCCCATGACCCACAGGTCGCCACCGACATTCGGCGAGCGCACAGCGTTCGAGAGCGGCGAGTACGCCGTCCAGCCGAAGTCGGCCGCGCCGCCCGGAGTCAGGAACGAGGCCAGCGTGATCAACCCGCCGAACAGGAACAGCCAGTAACTGAACATGTTCAGCCGCGGGAACGCCACGTCCGGCGCACCGATCTGCACCGGCATGATCACGTTCGCGAACCCGACGAACAACGGGGTCGCGAACAGCAGCAGCATGATCGTGCCGTGCATGGTGAAGAGCTGGTTGTAGACCTCTTCGTTCACGATCTGCAGACCCGGCTCGGCGAGCTCGGCGCGGATGATCAGCGCCATGATTCCGCCGACGAGGAAGAACGCGAACGACGTGATCAGGTACAACTGGCCGATCACCTTGTGATCGGTCGTCGACAGCAACCGTCCGATCACCACCCCGAGCGGCCGCCGAGCCGGCCCGACGGCGACCGGACCGGTGCGTTCAGTTACCCCGGTGTGTTCGCTGACACTCGCCATGCGTCCTCCCGTGGACGATCCCGCCTGCGCGGAACCCACATTCCTCCGATTACACACCCGAACCGGCGTCGCAGGAAGAAGCCCGGCCTCAGCGCGCCGGTCCGGCGTCGATCACCGCGCGTACGTCGGCCAGCCGCAGGGTGGCCGGGTCGAAGTCGGTCAGGCACCAGGTGGCGCCGGCAGCCGCGTACGGGCGTACGTCGGCGGACGGTGAGACAGCGACGGTGATGTCATACCCGGTGAGGGACCCGCGGAGGGACTGCACGGTCGCCACGACGTCGGCCAACTGATCCGGCGAGGTCAGGTTGACCGGGAAGAAGCCTTCGTGGCACACGGCCCGGCGCAGCGGCCTCGCATTCCCGGGGAACCCGGCCACCCAGATCGGGATCCGGCCCGTCTCGGGCCGTGGCAGGAAGCGCACCGAGTCGACGGTGTAGTGCTTGCCCTGGTGAGAAACAGGTTCACCGGTCCAGCCGGCCTTCAGGATCTCGAGGGACTCGTCGAGTTGCTCGGCGCGGACGCGATCGTCGACCTCCTCCCCCGAGCGGGAGAACTCCCCCGCGAACCGATCGCTCCCCAGACCGACACCGAGCCTCAGACGTCCACCGGACAGCCGATCCAGCGTTGTTGCCTCGCGCAACAGTTTGACTGGGCGCCGGCGCGCGACCGGTGTCACCATCGGCCCGATCCGCAACCGTTCGGTCGACGCGGCCACGGCGGCCAGCACGATCCACGGATCGGCAACAGCCGTGACCGGTGCCCGCCACCACAGCTGGTCCCACACGAACAGCCCGTCCCACCCGGCCCCTTCCGCGGCGGCTGCCAACCGCGCAACCGTCAACGGATCCGCCAGTTCGTCGAACAGCGGCACCCACACCGCGAAGCGCATCATCGGCTCGCGGTGTGATCGCTGAGGACGTCGACAAAGACATCCCAGAGCTCAGGCGGGACCCCGTGCCCCGCACCCTCGAGGACGACCAGGCGACCATGGGGCACGGCCGCGCGCAGAGCCTCCCCGTGCGCCGGCGGAAAGACCGGATCCAACGAGCCGTGCACCACCAGCACCGGCATCGACAAGTCAGCGAACCCACCGTTCACGGGTCCGTCGAACGCCATCGCGTAGTGGTTCGTCAGCGACGCCTCATAGTCCCGCGCCCGCGCCATGTCGCGACGCACCAGATCACGCGCCGCGGTCTCGTCGAAGTACCCGGCTGACTCCGCCTCGATCGACCGTACGACGTACTCCTCGACCGCGGCCGGGTCGTCGAAGTCGGGTCCCTCCAGGTGCGGCAGCGACGGAGGCGGCAGGCCGTCCGCACCCGTGCTCGTCGACACGAACGTCACCGACGCAACCCGCGACGGGTAGTCGACGCCGAGGGTGAGCGCCGTGCCGCCGGACATCGACTGCCCGACCACGTGCGCACGATCGACGCCCAAGGCATCCAGCAGTCCGACCGCATCCGCGGCCAGGTCCCGCATCGAGTACGGCGGCCGGCCGACGGGGTACGACGTCGATCGCCCGGTGTCGCGCTGGTCGTAGCGGATCACATACCGGCCGCGGACCGCGAGCTTCCCGCACAACCCGCTGTCCCACCAGAGCATCGAGGCCGAACCGCCGTGGATCAGCAGGACCGCCGGATCGGCGGGATCACCGAACGTCTCCGCACAGATCTCCGCGCCGTTGACCGGATAGAGCTTCTCGGAAGTCATGTCTCCGACCGTAGAAGCCGAACACCATCACGAAAAGCGATTGTTTCCGATGATCTTGATCGCCCGTGGCGATCGCCCCGCAGGCCGGCCGCACACACCGAGCGGCCGGCCTGGACCTACGGTCAGCTGACCGTCAGCACCTTGGACACCGTCTGCGTCCCCTGGTGGTCGGCGTCGGCCAGCCACACCACGCGGTAGGTGTAGGTCCCGCGCGCGGTCGGCTTGATGCCGAAGGCGTACTTGCCGTTGGTCGCCGGCTTCCCGGTCGTCACCGCAACCCAGGTCGTCCCCGACCGCCGCTGCAGGTACGCCGTCGTGCCCGCGTGCGGCGGGTTCACATAGCCGTACAGCACCGTGGACGCGCCGAGCTTGATCGCAGCCGGAGTCAGGTACGCCGAGATCGCCGGCGCCGGCTATCCCGCGGTCGGCTGGATCGGCGCCGGCCTCGCGATCCTTGCCTTCGGCACCATTGTCGTTGCGGCCCGGCTCGCGGGTGCGGCGCCAGAAGCTCAGCCCACGTACGAGAGGGCCAGCTCGATCACCGGCTCATAGACCGCCCGGCGATCGGGCGTCCAGACCTCTGGGCCGTGGGCGAGCTCGTCGGTCGCGATCCGATAGATCAGCGCCCGGACCAGCATCTGCCCCCACTCCGGCAACTCTGACCACCGCGCCGCCAGCTCCGGCTCGGCGTCGTACCAGCACAGGGCGTCGGCCACCGCGACGGCCGACGCCCACGCGGGTGGGCGCCAGTACACCGGCCAGTCGATGATCGCCGGCGGCAACCCGGCGGCGAACATCACGTTCCCCGGCAGATCCCCGTGCACCGCCTGTGCCACGAGGTCGACCGGCCGACGCGCCTCGACGAGCGGCGACACCAACTCGACGTACGCCGGACTCCCGCCGATCGACCGCTCGTCCCAGGCGACCCGATCGCCGTCCGACCAGGGATCGTCCCGCGTAGCGACGAAGTCCGGGCGCGGCAGTCCCGCAACCGTCTCGTGGAAGGCGACGCCGGCCGTCAGCACCTCGTCCTGCCGGCTCACGTCCGTGGCACCGGCCAGCAACTCCGAGGCCTCCCAGCCGAACGCGACCCAAGCACCACTCGCACTCCGCACCGGCCGAGCCACCCGGAACGCAGTCGACTCCGGCAGCTGATCCAGCACGGCGGCCCGCCACTCGGCCTCCGCCGGCAACCCCGCACGCTTCAGCACGACAGCCCCGCACCGCCACGTGTCCCCCTGCCCACCAGGCAGGAGTACGGCGCTGTCGGACAGGCCGAACGCTTCCAGGACAGTTTCCGGCGGACCGTTCATCCGCCCGATCGTAGACGGCACGTCCGGCTGGCTGCTGGTCTGGTCTTTCCTACCGCTCTGCCGAAGTCAAGGGCTGCCGCACACGCGGCCTCGCCGACAGCAGCCGGCTGTTCGCCGCGACGCCGACGAGGAGCGGCAGCAGCCCGGTGAACGTCCAGACCAGCCCGGCCGCCGCCGCGAACCAGCCGACGATCGCCGGTCCGATCAGGACTCCGGCGTACGTGAAGGTGGTCAGCCGGGACACCGCGGTCGCGGCCTCGACCCCGCCGGTGCGACCGACCGCGCTGAAGACCAACGGGAGCAGGACCGATCCGCCGAGCCCGACCAGCGCGAAGCCGGCGATCGACACCGGCCACAGCGGTACGGCGACGACCACGGTCAGCCCGATCACGGCCACCAGTGCGCAGGTCCGGAACAGTGCGGCGGCGCCGTACCGCTCGGTCAACCGATCGCCGATCAAGCGGCCGACGGTCTGGAACGCGGTGAACGCGGTGAACGCCAGGCCGGCCGTCGCGAGGTCCGCGCCGCGCGACTCGTGCAGCAACACGCCACTCCAGCTGATCACAGCCGCCTCGCCGACCATCACGACGAAGCCCATCGCACCGAAGATCAGCACCGGCCGGGTCCAGCCCACCGTCCACCCGGATCGCGTCACGCGATCGGTCTGGTCGGCCGCGGGTGGGAGCAGCCCGCGCGTGACAACCTGTCCCACCAGGAGCAGTACCGCCGCCACGACCACGAACTGGCTGCCGAGCTCGACGTCGGCACGAGTAGCCACGGCGCTGGACAGCGAGGTCAGCACCGCGCTGATACTCCACGCCGCGTGGCACCCGCTCATGATCGGCCGCCCACGGAGCCGCTCGACCGCGACCGCGTGGGCGTTCATGGCCACATCGACCGCACCATGCACGAGTCCCATCAGGAGCACCGCAAGGCCGAGTTGTACGACGCTGCGCGCTTGACCGACACCCACCAGCAGGAACGGAAGGACTGCGAGGGCGATCCTGATCAGCCGCCGGCTGCCCACTCGAGCGACCAGACCGCCGACGAACTGCATCGACACCAGCGCCGCGGCACCGAACAGCGTGAGCACGATGCCGAGTTGGCTCTCGGTCAGCTGATGCTCGGCCTTGAGCGACGGGATCCTGGACAGATAGCTGGAGATCAGGCATCCGTTCACGAAGAACACCGCGGTCACGGCCCAGCGTGCGCGTCCGACGTTCATCACAACCTCCTCGGCGCGCCCTCTGCACGCTTTCGGAGGCGACGTCGGAGCCGATCCGCGGATGTTGCCGATCCGGTGCGGCGGGTCGGGCGGAGGTCCTCGGGGTGGGTCGCTCTAGGATCTCGTGGTGACTGATCTCGATCTGTTCGGGGACCTCGACACCGCCGCGCTCCCCGAGCGGCAGCAGCGGATCCTGGTGGTGATCCGGGACTGGGTGACGCGGTACGGGTACCCGCCGAGCAGCCGGCAGATCGGTGACGCGGTCGGGCTGCGGTCCTCGTCGTCGGTGTCGAAGCACCTGGCCAGCCTGGAGGACAAGGGGTTCCTGCGCCGGAGCCCGTCGGTCTCGCGGCCGATCGACGTACGGATGTTCCTGCCGGAGCCGACCGCCCGGGAGTCCGAGGACTCGGTACCGGTGCCGGTGGTCGGTGACATCGCGGCCGGTACGCCGATCTCGGCGGTCGAGCACGTGGACGACGTACTGCAACTGCCGCGCGGACTGACCGGCCGCGGGAACGTCTTCGGCCTGCGGGTCCGGGGCGAGTCGATGATCGACGCCGCGATCTGCGACGGCGACATCGTCGTGGTCCGGCAGCAGTCCGAGGCGTACTCGGGCCAGATCGTCGCCGCGATGATCGACGACGAGGCGACCGTCAAGGTCTACCGCCGCCGCAACGGCCACGTGTACCTGGAGCCGCGCAACCCCGCGTACGACGTCATCGACGGCGACAACGCGGCCATCCTCGGGATCGTCGTGTCGGTGCTGCGGAGCGTTTGACGCCGAGCAGCTCGACTACTGGGCCAGCCGCTCCTGCAGCAATCCGAGTTGGGCGGGATTGGCGGTCAGATCGGCGGCCCGTCGGTCGGCCGCGTGCGCTTCGGCGTCGCGACCGAGGTCGCGGAGGAACTGTGCGTGCGTCGCATGGAACAACGGATACGCCTGGAGGTCCGTCGAGAGCTCATCCAGTTCGGCGAGCGCCGCCTTGGCGTTTTCGACGTACGACAAGGCGATCGCGCGCTGCAGGCGAGTGACCGGTGTCGGCTGCACGACCAGGAGCATGTCGTAGAGCACGAGGATCTGTTCCCAGTCCGTCGCCGCCCAGGTCCGGGCCTCGCTGTGGCAGGCGGCGATGGCAGCCTGGAGTTGGTAGGGACCGGGAGCCCTGTGACGCCGGGCGGTGCGGGTGAGCAAGGCCGTCGCGTCGGCGATGGCGGCGTGATCCCAGCGGGCGCGGTCCTGGTGCTCGAGCAGGACAAGGTCGCCGGTGGTGGTGAAGCGGGCCGCCGTACGGGCTCGATGGAGACGGATCAGGGTGAGCAGGCCGGCGACCTCAGGCTCGTTCGGGAGCAGACCGTGCAGGAGCGCGGTGAGCCATTCGGCGTCGTCGACCAGATCGCGGGAGTGGACCCGCTCGGCCGTGCTGGACAGATACCCCTCGTTGAACAGCAGGTAGATGACGGTCAGCACCTCTGTGAGACGCTCCTGGAGTTCGTCGTCGTGCGGGATGCGATACGGGATCCCGGCATCGGTGATCTTGCGCTTCGCCCGGGTGATCCGTTGCGCGACGGCCGACTCCGAGGCCAGGAACGCGGCCGCGATCTGCGCGGTCGTCAGTCCGCAGACGACGCGCAACGTGAGGGCGATCTGCGCCTCGCGGGCCAGCGCCGGGTGGCAGCAGGTGAAGATCAGCCGGAGCCGGTCGTCCGGAGCCGGCTGCACGGGCCACTGGAGCTGGGCCAGCTTGGCGCGGTAGTTCTGCTGCCTCCGCAGTACGTCGAGACCGCGCCGGCGCGCGACCGTGAAAAGCCACGCGTCGGGTCGCTCGGGGATCCCCTCGACCGGCCAGCGCCGGAGTGCGATCTCGACGGCGTCCTGGACCAGGTCCTCGGCCGCCGAGAAGTCGCCGAGCAACGACACCAGCGATCCGGCCAGCCGGCCCGCGTGATCACGCACCACGCGGGCCAGCTCGTCGTCGGTGTTCACAGCTGCTGCACTGGCCGGATCTCGACGATCGGGCAGGCCGGCCAGGTCTTCACCATCCGCAGCGCGTCGTCGAGATCGGCGACCTCGATCTCGCTGAACCCGGAGATGACTTCCTTGCCCTCGATGAACGGCCCATCGGTGGTCATCGGTACGCCGCCGCTGAACCGGACCGTGGTCGCGGACTCCGCCGCCTGCAGCTTGCTCCCGCTCCGGATCTTGTCCCGGTGATCGTCGAACCACTGCATCACCCGCTGATACGCCCGGTCCCGGTCGTCCGGCGCCATCGCCTCAAGCTCCTTCGCGTACTCCTCGGTCTCCACGAACATCAGCACGTACTTCACGCGCACACCTCCTGCGGTCAGTCTCACACTCACTCGACACCACCAAGACGATCGGGATCCGGCCGGATCCGACAGTGGGGGCCTCAGCCGGCGGGGACTTTCGGACCTGCCGGGAAAGGTCCTCCGGCACTGCCGGTCGGGGCGGCTCCCCCGCTTGGATCGATGGTGCGGCAGGAAAGGAGTGTTCGATGACATCGTCCAGCCGATCACGGTCTCCTCAGGAGAGAGACCAGTCGCGGCGGGTCCCGCTCGAACTGGCGCAGGAGGAGGGGTCTGCGCGGTCCGGGCCGGATGCCGACGCGTCGCAGGAGTCACAGCAGCTGACGGCTGGGGCTCTGATCCGGCTGGCCGGTGCGCTGGACACCACCGTCTCCGGTCGCACGGGTTCACGGACAACGCCCGTCCGTGGACTCGCCGCCCTCCATCCGGTCCTCGACCACCTCCGCGAGGACGAGTGCCTCGCACTCCTCGCGCCCGGTGGCAGTGGCCGGCTCGCGTTCGACCTGTCCGGCCGGCTGTCGGTACGGACGGTCACCTACACCCTCCACGACCGGCTCATCGTGTTCCGGACCGGGGCTGCCACGGCGATCGCGCAGTACGGCGATGGTCCGGTGGCGTTCGAGGTCGATCGGCTGGACGGGGTCGCGCGGGACGGCTGGAGCGTGCTCGTCTCGGGGCGCTGCCGGCAGGGCTCCCTCCAGGAGATGTTCGCGTGGCGACCGTTCGCGGACGAGTCGGGCGACGAACCGGAGATCCTCGTCGTGATCGAGCCGGAGCACATCAGTGGCCGCCGCGTCCGCGCCTGGTGACAGCGGGTCAGGTCTTCGGCCGGCGCTTCGCGCGCTCGACCGCGTACACGGCCGCCTCGGTCCGCCGCTCCATGTCGAGCTTGCGCAGCAGGGCCGAGACGTAGTTCTTCACGGTCTTCTCGGCCAGGAACATGCTCTGCGCGATCTGCCGGTTGGTCTTCCCCACCGCGATCTCGTCGAGGATCCGCCGCTCCTGATCCGTCAACGACTGGTACCGCGGGTCGTCCTCGACATCGACCGGGTTCCGCAGCCGCTCCAGGACCAGGGCCGTCATCGCCGGGTCGAGCAGCGACTCCCCCGCGGCCAAACGCCGTACCGCTCCGACCAGGTCGGTGCCGCTGACCTGCTTGAGCAGGTAGCCGGCCGCACCGGCCATGATCGCGGTGAACAAGGCTTCCTCGTCAGAGAACGAGGTCAGCATCAGGCAGGCCGGCGGCGTGTCCATCGACGACCGCACCTCGCGGCACACGGTGATCCCGTCGCCGTCACCCAGCCGGACATCCAGCACGGCGACATCCGGGCTGAGCGCCGGGATCCGCGCGATCGCGTGCGCCGCGGTCGACGCCTCGCCGATCACCTCGATGTCCGGCTCGCTCTCGAGCAGTTGCCGCAGCCCGAGCCGGACGACCTCGTGGTCGTCGAGCAGGAACACCTTGATCGTCATCGCGTCTCGCTTCCCCCGGCAGCACCCGTCCCGCTCAGAGTAAGCCGACCCCGGAGGTTGTGATGCGAAGCCATGACGGCGCCGCCGGCGAGATTCTCGACGCCGGCGAATGTCTCCGCCTGCTGGCCTCGGTCCCGGTCGGGCGGCTGGTCTTCACCCACGGCGGCCTGCCGGTCATCCGGCTGGTGAACTTCCTCGTCGACACGGACACGATCGTCTTCGCGTCCGACGACTCCGAATGGGTCCGGTCCGCCCACCGTGGTGACGTGGTCGCGTTCGAGGTTGATGACTTCGATCCGTCCCGGCGCCTCGGGTGGACCGTGACCTCGATCGGCCATCTGTCCGTCGTACCCGCTGCTGAGGCGGCCGACCTGGAGCGGATTGCGCCGTCGTGGGTGGGGCTGCGTGGCCGCCCGTTGTTCCGGCTCGGCGTCGAGTCGCTCAGCGGCCGGCGTGCGTCTATTGATGCTCAGGGCAACGGCTCCGAAGCGTTCCCAAACCGCCACGGGCTTCGTACCGTGGCCAGGTGAGCGATCAGGACGACGTCGGCCGGCGGCGCCTGTACGAGGTGACCGCAGAGATCACACAGTTCCTGCTCGGGGACTTCGACGAGCAGGACGCCCTCCGGCTGATCGCCCGCCGGGCCCGCGAGGTCTCCGGCGCGCACGCCGGTGCCGTCCTGCTGACAGACCACGACGACCTCGTGTTCGCCGCGCTCGACGGGCCGTCCGAGCTCGAGGAGTACGTCGGCAAGCGGGTCGCGGGACTGGATCACCTGGTGCGCGCCGACCGGGTGAGTGTGGTCGACATCCCCCAGATCGCGTCACTCGGACCGGCCCTCGTCGCTCCGCTGCCGCCGGCGTCGTCCGCGGTGGGCGGGCTGTTCTTCGTGGCGGCCGAGCCTGGTGGTGCGGTGCACGAGGCCGACGAGCTGGTCAGGATGTTCGCGGCCCACGCGCGGCTGGCGCTGGATCGCTCCCAGGCACAGCGGGAGCACTCGATGATCGCCGTCCTGGAGGACCGCGACCGGATCGCCCGGGATCTGCACGACCTGGTGATCCAGCGTTTGTTCGCGACCGGGCTGCAACTGCAGGGCATCCACCGGATGGTGAACGCCGAGATCCAGGCACGCATCGATCGCGCCATCGCGGACATCGACTCCACCATCCGCGACCTGCGCGCGGCGATCTTCGAGCTGCACCACCACCCGGCTCGCCGCTCACTCCGATCCGACCTCCAGGCACTGGTCTCCGAGTACGCCGGCCCCCTCGGCTTCCGCGCCGAGCTGACCTGCACCGGCCCGCTCGACGCCGTCGTACCGCTGGAGGTCCGTCCCCAGCTCCTCGCGGCGGTCCGTGAGTCGCTCTCGAACGTCGTACGCCATGCCGAAGCCACCGCGGTGACAGTCGACGTCACGGCGACCGCCACCGAGGTCATCAGCCGGGTTGCCGACAACGGCGTCGGCGTGCCCGCCGGGGACCACCGCAGCGGACTCCGCAACCTCCAGGAGCGCGCGGAAGCACTCGGCGGTGCCGTGCGGCTGGAAAGGAATCAGCCGCATGGCACCGTCCTCGAACTGCGCGTGCCACTCGCCCAGCCGCGCAGCTGAGCCTGCTCGCCCATGCCCGCTGCCGTGTGCTCAGGGCTAAAGGTCCCGCGCCACACGGCCTGTGAGGGCACGAGCTCGCTGGGTGAGCGTGTCACGCTGAAGGTATGCGGATGGTGATCGCGCTCGGGGGGAATGCGTTGTTGCGGCGCGGGGAACGGCCGGATGCAGAGGTGCAGGTGGCCCATCTGGCCGTGGCGGCGCCGGCGTTGGCGGCCGTGGCGGCCGAGCACGAGGTGGTGATCGTGCACGGGAACGGACCGCAGGTCGGGCTGCTCGCGTTGGAGAGTACGGCGGACCCGGGCCTGACCAAGCCGTATCCGCTCAGCGACCTGGTCGCCGAAACCCAGGGCGTGATCGGCTACTGGATCCAGCAGGCACTGACCAACGCGGGACTGGCCCGCCGAGCCGTCACCCTGGTCACGCAGACCGTCGTCTCCGCCGGCGATCCAGCCTTCGGTACGCCGACGAAGTACGTCGGGAGCGGGTATCCCGAGGACCACGCTCGCCTGCTCAGGTCGACGACAGGTTGGACCTTTCACCAGGACGGCCCCGAGTGGCGCCGGGTCGTCGCGTCACCGGAGCCGCGCCGGATCGTCGAGCTCGACGCCGCCGAGATCCTCCTCCGCAACGGCGTCACCGTGATCCTGGCCGGTGGCGGAGGCGTCCCAGTGGTCGAAGGTGCCGCGAGGTTGGCCGGGGTCGACGCCGTCGTGGACAAGGATCTGACCGCGGCGCTGATCGCGACGGAGCTCCGGGCGGATCTGCTGGTGATGCTGACCGATGTGCCGGCGGTCTATCTCGACTACGGGACGCCGGCCCAGCGCCCGTTGCACGAGATCGGCATCGCGGACCTCGCCGCGCTCCGCTTCCCCGCGGGATCGATGGGGCCGAAGATCACCGCCGCCGGCCGGTTCGTGGAAGCGACCAAGGGCCGGGCCGCCATCGGCTCTCTGGACGAGGCGGCCGCAGTGATCGCGGGCGCCAAGGGGACCCAGATCGTTGCCGGCAGTCCACGGGTGAGCTGACCTCAGTGGTGGCCGGAGCCGTCGTCGGACGACTTCCCCGAGCCGGACTTGCCCGAGCCGCTCTGTCCTGAAGTCGGCGTCCCCGAACTCGACTTGCCAGACGTCGACTTACCTGAGGACGAGACACCTGAGGTCGGCTTGGTGGTGGCGGTCCGGTCGCCACCCTTGTCGTCGCCGGGTTCGGTGGTAGCGGTGCTGGGGCCGGGAGTGCGGGTCCGGTCGCCGCCGTGGTCGTCCGGGGTCGGGGTGACCTTCGCGCTCTGGGGAGTGATGTTCTCCGGTGGCGGGAACCACAGTGGCGCGGGCGACCGGCCCGGCGTACCAGGATCGAAGGCGGACCAGACCGCCGTACCTCCGGCGACCAGTCCGGCTGCCGCGACCAGGCCCAGCAAGCCGGTGCCGGCCCAGGCGAGGTAGCGCACCGGGCGGCGTTGCGGCTCCACGTCGTCTCCGCTGGTGCGCAGTACGACGGGGCGGCGGCGCAGGTCTTCCGAGTCCATGCCTTGATGCTGTCCCAGCTACCCGGCCGGCGCTATCAGACCTTGGTACTAGTACCTAGTCGTCCCGGCGCTGGCGCTGAGCCCACAGCGCGGCCTGGGTGCGGTCCGTCACGCCGAGCCGCTGGTATACGTTCGTCAGGTGCGCCTTCACCGTGCGCTCGCTGATGCCGAGCCGGCGGGCGATCGTCTTGTTCGGCAGGCCGGCGCCGACCATGTCGAGCACCTCCTGCTCACGATCGGTCAGCTTCGTCTCCGGACCCGGGCTCCGCCGGTTCGTCAGCAGGACGCGCGCCGCTTTCGGATCCAGCGGCGATCCGCCGGCAACGATCTCCCGCACCCCGGTCAGGATCACCTCGGGCTCGCTGTGCTTCAGCAGATACCCCTCGGCTCCGGCCTGCAAGGCATCCAGGATCCGAGCCTGATCGCTGAACGACGTCAGCACGAGCACGTGCACGCCTGGATCAGCCGCCACGATCTGCCCGGTCGCCGAGATCCCGTCCGTCCCGGGCATCGACAGATCCATCAGTACGACGTCCGGCCGCAACTCGGCCGCCATCGTCACCGCCTCGGCACCGTCGCTCGCGGCTCCGACCAACTCGATGTCGTCCGCAGTACCGAGGAGCTGGGACAGGCCCGTCCGGACGATCGCATGATCGTCGGCAATCAGCACCCGGATCACACCGGCACCTCGGCTTCCACCCGTGTCCCCTGCCCGGGAGCGGCCCGGACCGTCAGCGTGCCACCCGACTCGGCGAGCAGGTCGCCGATCGAGCGTAGCCCTAGGTGCCCGTTGCTGCTCCGCTCATCGAGTCGCGATTCGTCGAACCCGCGGCCGTCATCGTCGACAATCAGCACTCCGCGGCCGTCGACCCGCTGCGCCCTGATCAGCACCTCACGTGCACCGCTGTGCGCGGCCACGTTCCGCACGACTTCCTGCGCCGCCCGGAACAACAACGCCGCGGCCGCAGGCGGCAACTCCTCCACCCCGTCGGTCTCGAGCCGTACGTCGACCCCCGCCCGCTCGAGCCCCGCCGCCAACTCGGCCAACGCCGACGTGAGCCCCTCCTCGGCGAGGTTCGGCGGATAGATGTCCACCAGCAACGACCGGAGCGACCCGATGCTCGCGCGCAACCTCCCCGCACTCTCCGCGATCAAGTCCGCTCGCTGCCCCTCGCTCGGATTCCCCAGCCGCATGGCATCCAAGGCGTAGTTCAACCCGGTCAGCTCCTGCACGACGCCGTCGTGCAACTCCCCCGCGATCCGCCGACGCTCGGCGTCCGAGGCGTCGACAGCGTGCTGCAGCAACCGTTCCCGCTCCCGCTGTTGCCGCTGCACCCGCCGGGCCAGCGACCAGGCGAACGGAATCTGGACCAGCTCCAGCACGAGCAACGCACCCAGAGCGGGCGGTGCGAACCGTTGCCAGGCAGCCTTTCCGGCGTCGTTAACCGCCTGGTACTGGAAGTACGCCTCGAACAGCATGGGTTCCCCCTGCGGCCCCCGGACCCCGACGTACACCTCGAGCAGCTTCTTGTACGGGATCTCGAACTGGTTCTCCGGCCGGCTCAGGTCGCTCACTTCGGATGCGCTGCTCCCCTGCTGCCGCAGGGCCGCCTCCTCCTCCGCGCCTAGCGGGAACTGCTGACCGATCAGCCGAGGTTCGTCGGAGTAGACAATCCGGCCATCGGCATTCCACAACTTCACTCGCACCAGCGATCCCTGCAGCACGTACTTCCGCATCGCCGCGTCGAACGACCGCAAGGCGGCCTGCTGTCCGGCGATCACGCCGGCGTCCAGGCGTGGCTCGACCACCCCGCGCGCGGTCACAAAGGTCACCTGCCGAGCCGACTCCCTCGCCTGCTCGACACCCGCCTGACGAGCCACGAGCGCGATCAGCGCGGCCAGGGACAGCAGCACGATCAGTCCGGCCGCGGTGAATCGCACCAGCAGCCCGACCGTCGAGATCGGCCCACGGTCCGTGCGCGAGCGTCGCAGTCTCACCATGCCTGGGATCGTAGGGGTTGCCCGGCGCCGCGCGGCAGCCCGACGACAGTCGTAGTACCAAGGTGCACTACCGAAGCCGACCGGCCGGCGACGACGGTTGTCGGCATGAAGCTTCCGCTCTCACTCGCCGTCGCCGGGCCTGCCGCCCGAGCGCAGTTCCCTGCGCTCGCCGTCGCGGCCGGGTTCGTCGTACTGCGAGTCGGCGCGGTTCTGGTCCGTCCGTGGCCCCTGGCCCTCGCGGTCGATCACGCCCTCGGGCCGGATCCCGCGGCGGATCCAGTCGTCGTCCTCGGACTGGCAGCCGTTGGCAGTGTCCTCTTGTCGGCAATCATCGGATTGCTCGACATGGCGAGTCTGCGGACCGTCGAAGGTGCGGCCGAGCGGATCGGCGCCTCACTCCGCGCCACGATGTTCCAGCGCACGATGACGCGGTCGTTGCGGTGGCATGACCGCATGCGCAGTGGCGAACTCGTGTCCCGCCTGACCACGGATGTCGGCCGCGTGCTCGACGCAGTGGTCGCGGTGACCACATCGTTCCTGCCCGATGCGGTGATGCTCGCCGGCGTCCTCGCGCTGTTGTTCGCCTTCGACCCCGAGCTCGCCCTGATCGGCCTCGCGGTCGCACCGATCCTCGGCGCGCTGGCCGTCCGGCAGCGTCGGCTCATCCGAGTGGCACAGCAGGATGCAAGGACCGAGTCGGGACGGTTGGCCGGGGCAACGACCGATCTGTTGCGGAACGTCCGCGCCGTACAGGCCTTCGGGCGCATCGACCGAGCCGCCGCGATCTTCGGCACCCGGAATCGCGCCGTACTCGATGTCGAGCTGCGAGCGATCGAGGTGGACGCGCGCTGGACCCCGATGGCCGATGTCGTGCTGGCGGTCGGCGCCGCCCTGGTGCTGGTGATCGGTGGACGGCACGTGCTGTCCGGAGCGCTCACGGTCGGTCAGTTGCTCGTCGTCCTCGCCTACCTGCGAGACCTCTACTCGCCGGTGCGCGGCCTGACCCGGCTGTCCGTCGTACTCGCCAAGGCAGGTGCCAGCGCGGCCCGGGTCCGCGAGATCCTGCACTGCGACGAGGCGGTCGAGGATCGGTACGACGCTCGGCCCGCCCCGGCGCTGCGGTCCGGCGTGCGGTTCGAGCGGGTCTCGTTCGGCTATGAGACCGGTCGGCCGGTCCTCGATCACTTCGACCTCGACATCGCGGCCGGCGAGACCGTCTGCCTGCTCGGACCGAGTGGGATCGGCAAGAGCACAGTGCTGCACCTCCTGCTCCGCCTGTACGACGTGGACGCCGGCCGGATCCTGATCGACGGCGTGGACGTCCGGGACTGCGACCAGCGCAGCCTGCGGGACCGGTTCGCGTTCGTCCCGCAGGACCCGTGGCTGCTGGACGCGACGGTCGCCGAGAACATTGCCTTCGGCAACCAGAACGCGACCCGCGCGGGTGTCATCGCGGCCGGGCAGGCGGCGCTGGTGGACGAGTTCACCGGACGGTTGGAATACGGGTACGACACGCCGCTGGGCGAGAGCGGTGTCCGGCTGTCCGGTGGTCAGCGCCGCCGGGTCGCGCTGGCCCGGGCCGCCGTGTCGTCCGCGCCGATGGTCCTCCTGGACGAGCCGACCGCCTCCCTCGATCCGGTCTCGGCCGCCGCGGTGATCGAGGCCATCCGGACCACGACCGCGCGACGCACGGTCCTGCTGGTCACCCACGATTGCGACCTGGCGGCCATCGCCGACCGGGTCGTCAGCCTGCACGAACACCAACTCAGTGGAAGGAGGTGACCACCATGCTCCGCATCAAGCCGGTCATGCACCACGGCCACGGACCGTCCCGTAGCCGCTCGCGCTCCCGCAGCCGCAGCCGTTCCCGCAGCCGCTCCCGCGGCTGACCCACCAGCCTGCCGCCGGCACTCAGCCGGCGGCAGGCGGTCATGGGGCCTCCCGGCCTGGACTGCGGAGCGCAGGGAGCGCAGCGACTGGAGCGACGAGGGAAGGCCGGGAACCAAGGCCCCATGACCTGCCGGCGCCGAAGGCCCGGCCAAAAGTAGAGAGGCGGACCGATGATTGTCGATACCGAGGACGGGCTGGCCGTCTGGGACTGGGCCGAGGGTTGCGAACTCCCGGGCGGGACCTTCGCGCTGGAGCGTCTCGGCGTCGGCCACCGGTGCGAGACCTGGCTGGTCTGGTCGGTTGCGTTGTGGTCCCCCGCCGTACTCAAGGCGGCGCGCCCGCATCAGATCCACCATCCCCGCGCGATGAAGTCGCTCCAACGGGAGACCGCCGCCCTGGCGGGCAACATCCACCCGGCTCTCCCCCGTCTGCTGGCCGACGGCACCGGCGACCCGATCCCCCACGTCCTGCTCGAGTATGTCGACGGCCCGACGCTGACCGACGAGCTCGAGGAGAACGGCGTACTGACCGCCGAAGAGACTGCGCTGCTCGGCGCGCAACTGCTCCCGGCCCTGATGGCGCTGCACAACCGCGGTCTGGCCCACTTGGACGTCAAGCCGGACAACATCGTCCTTCGCGACGCCCGCCCGGTCCTGATCGACTTCGGCAGCGCTCGCCGGATCGGCAGCGAGCAACCGCCGGGTCACCCGGTCGGGACCGTCGGGTACGCCTCCCCCGAGCAGGAGGCGTGCGAGCCGGTGTCCATCGCGATGGATCTCTACAGCCTCGGCCAGACCCTCGCCGAGGCGGGCGCCGAGCTGCCAGCGAGCCTGCAGGGGCTGATCGCGCCACAACCGGACCAGCGGCTCACCACGGCCGAGGCGCTGACGGCCCTGGCCGAGACGGCCGGCGCCCTCCGCCCGTGGCCTGCCTGGCTCAGGGCGTGAGGTCCAGCGCGGCGCGCCCCTCGGGGAAGTAGGTCGGCACCGAGACCTGGTCGTGGACGACCATCCAGCGACCGTCGATCCGCTGCCAGGCCGCCGTCCAGCGGACCCACTGGTTGGTCTTGGCACCGTTCACCAGCGTGCCGCTGATCCGGTTGACCGCGAACACGACCGCGAGGTCGCCGTCCACGAGCACCGTGAGGTCACGGACCTCGTAGTCGAGCGGCAACTGATAGATCGTGAAGACCTTCTCCCAGTTCTTCCACTTCGTCTCAGCGCCCAGGTGCCGCAGCGGTGCCTCGATGTCGAACGAGACCACATGCGGCGCGAAGATCGTCTTCACGGCCCCCATGTCACCGGTCCGGATAGCGCCGACCAGCGTGTTGATCCGGTCCCGGATGTCGGCTTCGTCTGTTGCGTGTTGGGTAGTCATGATCAGTACGACGGAACGGTCGGCCGGACTGTGATGACCTCACACTTCGGTACGGCGTTTCGTCGTACCGAGGAGAGGCGGAACCGACGAAGGGAAGCACCATGACCGGGGACGACCAGGTCGAGCCGGGCCTGAGCGCGATCATGAGCGAGCGGCGGCAGCTGATCAACCTCGCCTACCGCCTGCTCGGCTCGCTCGCCGACGCGGAGGACGTCGTCCAGGAGACGTACGCGCGCTGGTACGCGATGCCGAGCCGCGAGCAGGAGGCGATCGACTCCCCCGGCGCCTGGCTGACCAAGGTCGCCAGCCGGATCTGCCTCGACCTGCTGCGCTCGGCCCGGGTCCGGCGCGAACGGTATGTCGGTGAATGGATCCCGGAGCCCCTGCCGGAGAACGCCGACTGGCGGGCGGGCACCGACCCGGCCGATCGGGTCACGCTGGACGAGTCGGTGAACATGGCGTTCCTCGTCGTACTCGACGCGATGACGCCGGCCGAGCGGGTCGCGTTCATCCTGCACGACGTCTTCCGGTACCCGTTCCCCGAAGTGGCCGAGATCGTCGGCCGGACCCCGGCGGCGTGCCGTCAGCTGGCGTCCTCGGCCCGGCGCCGGATCAGCGAGGCGCAGACCCCCGCACCACCGACGGCCCGGCGCGCCGAGCTCATTCGCCAGTTCAAGGAGGCGTGGGAGGCCACCGACATCGCGACCCTCGTCAATCTGCTCGACCCCGACGTCACCGCGGTCGCCGATGGTGGCGGCGTCGTGATCGCCGCGCTCGAGCCGGTCCACGGTGGCGCGAACGTCGCGCAGTACTTCACCGGCCTGCCGATCCTGGACTACGGCCGCACGCTGGTGGAGCGGACCGTCAACGGCCAGCCGGGTCTGGTGATCGAGTTCGAGGGCGTCACCGAGACGGTGCTCGCGTTCGACATCGCCGAGGACCGGATCACGAACATCTGGGCGGTCCGCAACCCGGAGAAGCTCCGCCCCTGGACGAGCTGACCGGCGTCAGACTCCGCCGCTGACGAAGCTGAACAAGGTCCGGCCCGGGACCAGTGGTCGTTGTTCGCCGGTGAAGCGATGGACGCCGACACCGAAGCCCGCGTCCGGATCGGACACCCACACCCGCTCGAACTCCCGCGCCTCGAACCACGCACAGATCTGCGGGACCAGGTCCGGATCCTCGCGGTGCCGCGTCCAGATCAGCGTCGCGCCGGTTGCACACAGTTGCGGGCACGAGTCGATCGTGGCCTCGATGTCCTCATCCGAGATGTTGCCGAAGACCCCGCACACCAGCACCACGCCCGCGGGCGCCATCCCGCCGTACTGATCGATCTGGGCGGCGTCTCCGGTCACCACATCGACCTGGCGCTGCAGGCCGAGGTCTCGTGCCCTCTTGTCGGCGAACGACGAGAGGCGCGGGTCCAACTCGACCAGCCTGGCCCGGACGTCAGTTCGGCGGGGATGCTCGGCCATCACATCGAGCACATCCCGTCCTTGCCCAGCGCAAAGACTGATCACCCGCACCGCGCCGGTCGGTGCCCGGTCCAACGCGGCGCGCACCTGCCCTTGAACCACTGCCAGCCGCCGTGCCAACCCCGACCCGGGCCGGTCATAATCGTTATGCCATCTCTGCCAATCCATGCGGGCAACCTAGCGCCGCCCTCGGACAGCCTGACCACCTTCCGGTCGGCGTGCCCGCGTTCTGTAATCTCCCGGTGACGGAGAGGCAGGAACTTCCGCGGGCGATCAGCAGTTGTCCTTGATGGGCGCCGAATCGGACCAGGCGTGGCGAGCGAAGGAGAGTCATGAGCAGGCGTGTCGAGCAGAAGGCCAAGGCCCGCGAGCGGATCGCGGCGCAACTGGCCGCTCAGCAGCGGGCGGAGCGACGCCGGCGGCTTCTGCTGGCGGTCGGGGCCGTCGTGGTCGTCATCGTCATCGTCGGCGGCCTGGTCGCCGTCCGCCTGGCCGGTGGTGGCAAGAAGACCACGACCGGACCGTCGGGTGCCGCCGACAGCCAGATCGTGACCGCGCTGTCCTCCATCCCGGAGTCGACCTTCGCCGCGGTCGGCTCGGCCGGCGTCCAGGCCGCACCGTCGCCCATCACCGCACCGGCCCTGACGTCGGGCGGCAAGCCGAAGGTCCTCTACATCGGCGCCGAGTACTGCCCGTTCTGCGCGGCCGAGCGGTGGCCGGTCACGGTCGCGCTGTCCCGGTTCGGCACCTTCAGCAACCTCGGTACGACGCACTCCTCCGCGAGCGACGTGTATCCGAACACCCCGACCCTGTCGTTCCACGGCTCCAGCTTCACCAGTCAGTACCTCACCTTCACCGGCGTCGAAACCACCACGAACGAGCAGGTCAACGGGCAGTACGCGCCGCTCGACACCCCGACGGCCGAGGATCAGAAGACGTTCGACACCTACAACGCGCCGCCGTACGTGAAGACCGGTGGCTCGATCCCGTTCATCGATCTCGGCGGGAAGTTCGTGTCGTCGGGCGCGACGTACAGCCCCGAGATCCTGGCCGGGAAGACCCAGGCCGAGGTCGCGGACGCGCTCAAGGACCCGTCCAACCCGATCGCGAAGGCCGTCATCGGCTCCGCCAACGTCTACACCGCCGCGATCTGCAAGATGACCAACAACCAGCCGGCCAACGTCTGTTCGACGGAGGCCGTCACCGGTGCCGCGGCCAAGCTCGGGGGCAGCTGAGCGATGAGCGGCACCACACAGCGCTCCGAGCGGACCACAGCCGGGCTCGGCTGGATCCCTTGGACCATCCTGGTCCTGTCGATCGCCGGTCTCGCGGTCGCGTCGTACCTGACCTATGAGCACTTCACGGCCGGCACCACGCTGGCCTGCCCCAACACCGGGGTGGTCAACTGCGCGAAGGTCACCAGCAGTCAGTACTCCAAGGTCTTCGGCATTCCGGTCGCCCTTCTCGGCCTGGCCTTCTTCGCCGGCATGACAGCGCTCTCACTGCCTCCGATGTGGCGTACGTCGTCCCCCTGGCCGAGCCGCCTCCGGCTGACCGCCGTCGTCGTCGGCGTGATCTTCGTCTGCTACCTGATCTGGGCCGAACTGTTCCAGATCGACGCCATCTGCCTGTGGTGCACGGTCGTCCACGCCCTGACCCTCGTGCTGTTCGCCCTGGTCATCATTCGCCAGGCGCTGGATCCCGACGGCGGCTGAGACTGACCGGAGTCGGGTACTGGTGAAGCATGCAAACCGACGAGTTCGCCGGAGCAACGCGGTGGGTCCCGCAGGACGGCGGGATCCGGAAGCTGCGCGCGGCACTGCCGGACTGTCGCGGGTGCGACCTGCAGGAGTACGCCGAGCAGGTCGTGCCCGGCGAGGGTCCGGTCCGCGCCCGGATGATGCTGGTCGGTGAAACGCCCGGCGACGTCGAGGACAAGGAAGGTCACGTCTTCGTCGGGCCGGCCGGACGGCTGCTCGACAAGGCTCTGGCGGAGGCCGGCATCGACCGCTCGGAGGTGTACCTGACCAACGCGGTCAAGCACTTCCGCTTCGAACGCCAGGGCAAGCGCCGCATCCACAAGACCCCGGCCGTCGGCCACATCGTCGCGTGCCACCCGTGGCTGGACCGCGAGCTCGCGATCGTGAAACCCGAGCTGGTGGTGATCCTCGGCGCGGTGGCCGCGCGGTCCTTGCTCGGAACCGGCTTCAAGGTCACCGAGCATCGCGGCGAGCGAGTCGAACTCCCGGACGGCCGCGCCGCGGTCGCGACTGTCCACCCGTCCGCGGTGGTCCGTTCGCAGGAGTTCCGCCGCGACTTCGCCGACTTCGTCAAGGACCTCCGCGCCGCAGCCGACCTCCTCGCGTAAACAGGAGGTCGCCCCCACGCCGGGGACGTGAGGGCGACCAGATCCGGTAGCGGGTCAGGTGAAGATGCTGACGCCCCCAGGACCGACCAGCAGGCCGATCACGATCAGTGCGGCGCCCCACAGCAACTGGCCGCGGAAGAGCGAGACGATTCCCGCAATGACGAGGATCGCAGCGATGATCCACAGAATGAGACCCATGGTCCTTCCCATCTCTCCGGCCGGGCGGAAACCCGGCGGCTGAACTCCCCGTGCACGACCTCCGGTGCCCCACCCCAAACGCTGCAAACAACCTCCCGTGGGTCAGCTCGAGACCTTGCCGGTGCCGGGGTTGCCGCCTAAGTTCCTCCGGATCCGTAGCGACCTGATCACTTTGGGACATGCAGGGTCGGTCGGTAGGTGAGTTCTTGGATGTTGCCGTCGAGGGTCCGGGTCTCGAGCAGCTCGAGGTCGAAGTCGGCCGCGCCCCGGAAGACCGGGTTCGCTCCGGTCTGACCGGTGAGCACCGGGAAGACCGTCACCTGGACCCGGTCGACCAGACCGGCGGTCAGCAGAGCGCGGTTGAGCGAGATGCTGCCGTGCGAGCGCAGCGGTACGCCGGACTCTTCCTTGAGCCGGGCAACGATGTCGATGGCGTTGCCCGAGGCAATGGTCCCGTCCGCCCAGTCGAGCGGTTCGTCCAGGGTGTTCGACACCACGGTCGCCGGCAGCTCCATCATCCGGCTGACCCAGGGGTCGTAGATCTCGGACCTCTTGGGGAACGTGGCCAGCATCCCCGCGAACATTCGGAACGTGTTGGCCCCGAGGACCATCCGCTGCTTCTCGCCGTACTGCGCGAGGCGGTGTTCCAGAAACTCGGGTCCCTGCTTGCCCCAGTACCCACCCCAGTCGCCGCCACTGGGCGAGCCGAAGCCGTCGAGCGTCGAGAAGACGTCGAAGGTATACGTAACGGTCACGATGTGCTCCTCGAATCAGTGCGGCACTGTCGGCCGCCTCACTCCTGCCACGAACGCCTCACCGCAGATCCGACACTTCCTCGAGCAAGAGTTCTGCCGCCACCATCACACCCTCGGCGCAGACCCGGTCGGCTGATGGTGGAGATGCTCGGCTCGAGCACCGTGCCGTCGGAGGCGCTCGACCCGGTGAACGCGCGAATGCGGAGCATGCCGACCACGGTGCTGTCGTCGACACTCGAAGGATCGCTCGACTGGCCGGACGCGACCGTCGTGAGCGGCGACGCCGTCGACGTGATCGCCCGGCTCAAGGAGGAGTCCGACGTACCGTTGCGCTCACACGGCAGCCTGTCGCTGAACCGGGCCCTGATGGCCGCCGGCCTGGTCGACCGCATCCAGGTAACGATCTTCCCGGTGATCGCAGGTCAAACCGGGGTCGAGCCCATCTTCCAGGGAGCCGCGGACTTCGACCTCGACCTGATCGAGAGCCGCACCTTCGACGCCCGCACCCAAGAATTCATCTACCACCCCACCCTGCACCCCTGACCCCATCGTCCGGATACGGAGGCCCGCTGCAGGCGCCTGGACACTACCCCGGGCGACCACCGCCATCACTTCCGCGGCAACAGACCCGTCCCGGTCCTCACGCCTTGGAGCACCGCATGAAACCTCGGCGGGCGGGCACTCGGGGGGAAAGCGAGTGATCGGAGAACTGTGAAGATCGGGTATTTCCTGTCCAGTGAGGAGTACACGCCGTCCGAGTTGCTCGAGCAGGCGCGGCTTGCCGAGGAGGCCGGGTTCGACGGGCTGTGGATCAGCGACCACTTCCATCCGTGGAACGACGAGCAGGGGCAAAGCCCGTTCGTGTGGTCCACCATCGGAGCGATCTCCCAGGTTTGTGAGCTGCCGGTGACGACGGCTGTCACCTGTCCGACCGTGCGGATCCATCCGGCGGTCATCGCGCAGGCTGCCGCGACGAGCGCCGTACTGCTGAACGGGCGGTTCACGCTCGGCATCGGCACCGGCGAGGCGCTCAACGAGCACGTGGTCGGATCCGTGTGGCCGACCGTCGACGTACGACTCGAGATGGTCGAGGAAGCGGTCGAGATCATGCGCCGGCTGTGGACGGAGGAGGGGTTCGTCTCACACCACGGCAAGCACTACACGGTCGACACCGCCCGGATCTACACCCGTCCGGAGGCGCCGCTGCCGATCTACATGTCCGGATTCGGGCCGGAGGCAACGGATGTCGCGGCGCGCATCGCGGACGGCTACATCAGTACGACGCCGGACGCCGAGCTGCTGCAGCGGTTCCGCGACAACGGCGGCGGGGACAAGCCGGCGCAGGCAGGATTCAAGGTCAGCTACGCGCCGAGCGAAGCCGAAGGTGTCGAGCAGGCGCACCGGATCTGGGCCAACTCGGGTCTCCCGGGTGAGCTCGCCCAGGTGTTGCCATCCCCTCGGCACTTCGAGCAGGCCAGCCAACTGGTGACCAAAGAGTCGACCGCCCAGTCCGTCGCCTGCGGACCGAAGGCGGACGTCCACGTCGACGCCTTCACGCCGTACGTCGAGGCCGGCTTCGACGAGGTCTACGTCGCCAACATGGGACCGCACTCGGTCGACATGATGAACCTCTACCGCACCGAGGTTCTCCCCGAACTCCGCCGCACCAACCGCTCGTAGGCGTCAGTCCGCGCTCAGCTCGACGCAGCACTCGCCACTCTCGGGATCCAGTACGGCGTTGATGGCCGTCGCCTGGAGGCCGGACACCACTCCGCTCACGAATGCATGGTTGATGCCACAGACGGCCTCGGGCTGCGACTGCGCGAGCGGGTGGAACGGGCAACTCTGCAACCGGACGCAGCCCGGGCGTGGGCGGACCGGCTCGAAGCCCACGCTCGCCAACGTCGCCTCGGACATCGTCAACGCCCGCTCGGCACTCAGGCGGCCCGGGCGGGTCCGATCCCGCTCCTCTTCGCCGACCCGCTCGCCGTGCCGGAAGGCTGCCCGGCGCGCCGACTCCAGCGGACTGACGTCGTCCTGATTGAGGACGCCGTCGAGCAGGATCTCGGCGAGCAGGTCCGGCCGGCGCGGCGGGATCGACACCTGCAGGTCGGTCGCGGCCGGCTCGTACATCTTCGGCGCCCGGCCGACCCTGCGGATCCCGCCGGCACGGTCGTAATGAGCCCGCAGCAGACCGGCATCGACCAGGCGCTCCAGATGGAACGCGGCCAGCTTCCGCGAGATCCCCACCTCGGCCGCCGCCTCGTCCCGGCTGATCGCCTTGCCGGCCCGACGGCAGAAGGCGAACATCCGGCGCCTGGTGTCGTCGCTCAGCACCGACACCGCCTGGATCGTCGCGTCCGCTCCGCTCCCCCGTGCTCTCACCGCTCCACCATAACGGACATCATCATTGGCGAAAAGCATCCGCGGTAGCCCCTCAACCCTTGACCTGCGATCCGCAATAAGACCAAACTCCATTAGTGGAATAGGGAGGTACCGGTGTCCGATCGGTCCGCTGCGGCGAAGCGTCCGGTGAGCGCGTTGCTGACCGGTCCGTACGGTCATCCGTTCCATCCGATCCTGGTGACGATCCCGATCGGCGCGTGGGTGGCCAGCTTCGTCTTCGACATCGGGTCGCGGGTGGCGGACGCCGCGTTCCTGGTGCAGGCGTCGGTCTGGCTGATCGTGATCGGCATCGTCGGCGCCGTCGCGGCCGCGAGCGTCGGCCTGCTCGACTTCTTCGCCATCCCGTCAGGCACCCCCGCGTTCCGCACCGGCCTCCTCCACCTGGTCCTCAACCTCGCCGTCACTGTGGCGTACGTCGTCAATGCCTTGTGGCGCCGTGGATCCGAGGCCGACCAGGTCCCGGTCGGTCCGATCGTGCTGTCCGCGGTCAGCCTCGGAGCCCTGATGGTCTCGGGCTATCTCGGAGGCAAGCTGGCGTTCCGGTACGGCGTCCGCGTCGCCGAGGACCATGACCAGGCCGAAGGCTTCGAGCCGAGGAGATGACATGGGTATCGCAGCACTCGTCACGTGGCTGATCACCGCGCTTGGTGGCTTCTTCCTGCTGTACACCTGGATCAGCAACGGCGGCCCCCGCAAGCCGAGCTCGAGCCACTTCCCGCCGGCACTGATCTTCGGCCACTTCGCCCTGGCCGCGATCGGCCTGGTGCTGTGGATCATCTACCTGATCGTCGACAGCGACGCACTGGCCTGGATCGCGTTCGTCCTCCTGCTACCCGTGGCCCTTCTCGGCTACACCATGTTCTTCCGCTGGCTGCCGACGTACCGGAATCGGACGACCGAGGCCCCGGCCGCCGACGCGCCCGCCGAGCGTCACTTCCCCATGGCGGTCGTCGGCGGCCACGGTTTGTTCGCGTTCGCGACTCTGGTCCTGGTCCTCCTGACAGCGCTCGAGGTCGGAGGGAGTTGACCTACGACCTCGTCAGTTCACCGACGGGCAATGCCGCTGCCACGGTGTTGCCCGTCGGTGCCAGCGGGCACGTCCAGCGCGGACTGTAGGCACACGAGGGGTTGTAGGCGAAGTTCAGATCGACGACGAGCCAGCCTTCGCGGACGTCGCCACCGAGGTCGGCACCCTTGACCGTGTCGAGCAGATAACGCCCACCGCCGTACGTGCGCTGACCGGCGAGCGAGTCCTTGACCGGCACGAAGAGGCCACCGCCGTACGACTCGAGCCACCACACATCCAGGTCACCCACGGTCGGCACGTGCAGGACTCCCGCCCGGGTGAACGGGATCACGCCATCCGTTGCCGAAGGCACCTCCCATTGCACCGGCTCGACATCCGTGTCGACGGCGACCTCGAAGCGCAGCTCCGGCCGATAGGCCCCGATCTCAGCGCCCTTGTAGGCCTCGCGATCGTCCACCGGCGAGGCGGGATGGGTCATCAGCAACTCGCCGCGCCCCGCCTGCCACACCGCGTGCGCCTTGGCCGGATCGTTCTCCGCCCGAACCGCGCCGTAGAGCGCGAACACCCGCCGGCGCCAGTCGGCCACAGCCAGCACGGACGCGTACTCCACCTGATCGTCCTTCACACTGCCTCTTCTCTCCGGTTGCTCACCCACGACACTACGGAGGCGACCCCAACGGCGTGATCACCGCCCACGGACGACGTACTCGCGGAAGCGGCGGGCGGCCGGGCTCGCGGCGTGACCCCGGGGCAGGACGAGGTCGATCCGGCGGACGGCTTCGACGCCGGCAAGCGGGATGAAGGTGATGGCTCCGGCAACGCGCGGGGAGAGCTCGAAGCCGGCCGGCGCCAGCGTGACGCCGACCTCGGCCGCGACCAGCTCGATCAGCATGGTCCACTCGCTCACCTCGCACGCGATCCGGCGGGTCAGCCCGGCCTGACGGAACGCGGCGTCGACAACCTCCCGGATCGTCCACTGTGGCGGCGGCTCCACGAATCGCTCCCCGTCGAGTTGCTCGAGCGTGACGGACCCGGCCTGAGCGAGCCGGTGGCTGGTGGCGACGACCAGCATGACCGGCTCCGCGACGAGTGGCACAGCTTCGAGATCCGTCCGCGCGTCGTCCAGCGAGACGAGCGCGCAGTCGAGTCGTCCGTCCGCCACCAGGTCGGCCATCTGCAGCGCCGGCAGCTGCTGCACCGAGATGTCCACCCGCGGATGCGCGAGCGCGAACTCCGCCACCCAGGACGACACCGGTAGCCGGTGTCCGCTCGACTGCAGCGCGCCGATCCGCAACGTGCCGGCCAGGACTCCATGCGCGTCCTGAACCGCCTGCTGAGCTGCCTCCGCCGCGTCGAGCGTACGACGGGCGGCCGGGAGGAGCGCCGTACCTTCGGCGGTCAGCCGCACCGGCCGGGTGCCGCGGACGAACAGCAGTGCGCCGACCTCCTTCTCGAGCGCCCGGATCGACGTGGACAGGCCGGACTGGACGATGAGTTCCCGGGCCGCGGCCCGGGTGAAGCTGCGCTCTTCCGCGAGCGCCACGAAATGCCGCAGGTGCCGGAGTTCCACGCTGACCAGTATCTCCGACAGAGATGGAATTCATCTCTTACCGGTGCACGAAAGCTGGTATCGCCCCCGGCTCGGGCCCGGTTCTGATCAGGTGTCCACCGAAATCTCCGAGGAGAACACCTGATGAGCACCATCGCACCACCCGTCGGCGCCGCGGCTCCAGCGCGCGTCCGGTACGCGGCCGGCTTCTGGTTCGTCGCCGCCGCGTTCCTGACGCTGATGGCGTTCGGCACCGTGCCCACCCCGCTGTGGCCGATCTACCAGCAGCGGGATCATTTCGGGGCGACCACGGTGACGATCGCGTTCGCCGTCCTGGTGGTCGGCGCCGCAGCCGCCTTCCTGCTGCTCGGCCATCTGTCCGATCGGCTCGGCCGCCGCCGCATCATCGTGCCCGCTTCGCTGGTCGGCGTACTCGCGGCCGCGGACCTCGCGATCTGGCCTGCACTGCCGGGGCTGATCGTCGGGCGGATCCTGACCGGCGTCGCCATCGGGCTGATGGCATCGACCGCGACCGCCTACCTCACCGACCTGTTCCACGAGGCACGTCCCGACCGGACGACCTCCGCCGTGCCCACAGTGGTGGCCGCGGCCGCGAACCTGGGCGGCCTGGCGCTCGGCCCGCTCGTCGGAGGCGCCCTCGCACAGTGGGGCCCAGCGCCGCTGCGGACCGGGTACATCCTGTTCGCCGGCCTGATGGCACTCCTGCTGGTGCTCGTCCTCACGAGTCCGGAGACCGTCGACACCGAGGTGACTGATCGAATCCGGCCGGTGCGGTTCGCCCTGAAGCCTGGGCAGGGTGCCGCCTTCGGCACGGCTGCCGCCGTCGGGGCCTTCGCCTTCGCCGTGATGGGCCTGTTCTCCTCGCTGGGCGCGATCATCGTCCGCGGTGAGCTGGGCATCACGTCGTACTTCATCGCAGGGCTCGCGCCGTTCACCGCCTTCGCCGCCTCGGCCGTCGCCCAGTTCGCCTTCGCACGCCTGACGGACAGGGCCGTTCTCATCATCGGTACGACGCTCTTCCCGATCGGCCTCGCGTTGACGGCGGCCTCGCTCTACCACCCGGCGCTGTGGCTGGCGCTGATCGCGGCCGCATTGGCCGGCGCCGGCGCAGGCATGATGTTCAAGAGTGCCGTCACCCAGGCGGTCCGCACCGCCGAGCCCGCCTCGCGCGCCGGCGTGCTGGCCACGTTCTTCGTGCTCGCCTACCTCGGGATGGGCCTGCCCTCGATCGCCTTCAGCCTGGTCATCCGGCACGCCGGGTTGCGCCCGTCGATGATCGGCTTCGCGGCTGTGTTGTCGATCGGCGCGATCGCGGCGGTCGTGGCCGCGCGGCGATCGACGGCTGGCAGCGCCGCCTGACCGCCGCCCTTGCGAACCCGGCGACGAGACTTCGGCGCCGCCGGGTTCACCCGACGGCTCGAGCGGATTTGTCCCAGTTGTCGTGCAGGCGGTCGAGGTAGGACTGGGCTTGCGCACCGGCCTTCGCACCCTTGGCGAAGGCCCGCATGTTCCCGGCGCCGGTGTTGTAGCCCAGGGCAAGTAATTCGTCCTTGGTGTACCGCTGGCTTCGCTTGTCAGGCAGCCGCTTGGCCAGGTCGTGCAGGTGCCAGGCCGCGGCCTCGATGGCCAGGCCCGGATCGTCGGGCAGTTGCTCCCACTTCCGGCCGGCGAAGTCGCGCCCACGCTTGGTGTCGTCGAAGGCGGCCCGATGCATGTTCGCGATGCCGAAGGCGGGGTCCGAGTCGACCTGCGCCCACGAGCGCTCGAACTTCGGGTCGTGCGGCTTGTACGCCTCGTTGTACAAGATTGCCATCAGCAACTGTGGACGGATCCCGGCCTGACCGGCGTACCGGCGTACCTGCGGGGCGAAGCGGGCCGGGTCGTAGTCGTCGTACCACGGCTTCGCGGCGGGCGTCGTACTGACAGTCCGCGGGGGCGTCGCCGAGGGAGTGGGCTGGGCGGTCGCGGTCTCCGCGGTGTCCGCGGTCTTGCGGTCGCCGTCGTGGCGCGCGGCCCAGACGCCCACGACCACGACTCCGACCGCCACCCACCACCAGCGCTTCGCCACCCACCCAACCTAGTCAATCGCGCAACGGAACCAAGTCACGTTCGACCTGAACCGCCGGGTTCGTACGCCGTACGACAGCAAACGCGATCAGCGCAGCGGCGACCAGCAGCGCCGCGCAGAGCGTGAAGCCGAGGGCGTAGCCATCACTGAGTGCTCGGGGTGTCACGGATTGCCCGCTGCGATCGTGAGCGGCAGTGCCGACAGCGGCGCGCCACCGACCAGAGGGTCCGGGCCGGAAGCCGATAGCCGAGCTTGACCGCGAGTACGGCGCGATCCTGGTCCGGGCCCACTCCCCCCGCCGCCCCCTGGACCGCGACCCGTTCTTCACCACCCTCGACCCCACCCAAACCCCGCACCTGGCGGCCATAGCCGGCCCACCCTCGCCGCCCAGAACACCTACCCCCAGGGCCTCAAAGCTCTGGTCAGCGGCCTACTCCCGCGCGACTAATCGCAGCAGCCGTCGATGCAGGAGGCACCACAGCCGCAGGTCGCTGTGGCGCCGGGGATTGGCGAGCAGCAGCCTTTGCCTTGCCAGGCTTCGACGCCTTCGCGGATGGCGACGGCGGCGATGACCAGGCCGGCGATGGGGTCGGCCCAGGTCCAGCCGAGGGTTGCATTCAGGACGAGGCCGACGAGGAGTACGGCGGACAAGTACGTGCACAGAAGCGTCTGGGTGGAGTCGGCGACAACGGCGTTCGAGCCCAGAGACTTGCCGGTACGGCGCTGGGCCCAGGAGAGGAACGGCATCACGATGAGCGACGCGATCGCCAGGCCGATTCCGACCGGGGACACGTCGGGATGGGCGCCGGTGACAAGCGCGCGGACCGATTCGAAGGAGACGTAGGCGGCCAGCGCGAAGAACGAGACGGCGAGCAGGCGCAGCGCCTGGTGCTCACGACTCTCGGGCAGCCGGTGACGGAACTGCCACAGGATGATCAGGCCGCTGGAGACCTCGACCACCGAGTCGAGGCCGAACCCGACCAACGCAACCGATCCCGCGACGAGACCCGCGCTGACGGCTACGACAGCCTCGACGATGTTGTAGGCCACCGAGGCGCCGGCGAGTAGCTGCGCCCGTCGGCCCAGCCGTCGCCGCTGGTCTGGGTCAGTGGTCCACGAGCCGGTCGGAGCGCTCGTGATCCGGAGCGGCTCGGTCATGACCGGCCCGCCGCCTCGCCGTAGACCGGGCAGAGGACGACCGCGTCCCCGGTCAGGCCCAGCAGGCGCTCGGCGGCGGTGAGGAGCTCGAGGGTCGCCTCGGGATGGGTCAGGCTGAACAGCGACGCACGACCCTGCGGCCTGGACTCGACGAGACCGCAGTCCCGCAGACACGCCAGATGCTTCGACACCGTCGACTGCGCCAGACCGAGATGCTCGGTCAGGTCCACCACCCGGTGCTCCCCCAGCGCCAGGTGCCGGACGATCGCCAGCCTCGACGAGTCACTGAACCCGTGAAACAGACAGGCGGCCGCGGAGAGCGCGGCCGCCTCGTCGACTACCTCGGACTCGACACCAGTCGACGCTGTCATCGCCATTCGGCGATGTTATCACCGACTCTGGAGCACCTTGAACAGGTTGGTGTGGTCGTTCGTACCGAGGATCGCGTCGGCGCCGGGACCCTGGGCCCAGACCGGTACGACGGAACCCGTGTGCTGCTGGCTCGGCGGCGTACCGACCGGAGCCTTGCCGTCGCCGCCGAAGCCGGCGGTGCCGTAGGTCAGGGTGAGCGTCTGGCCGTCCTTGGTGGTCAGGTTCGTCGAGTAGCCGGTCGGCAGACCCGAGCCGGACGCGTCCTCGCCGACGATCTGGCTGGTGTGCGAGTGGTCCGCGGTGACGACCACCAGGGTGTCGGGGTGGGAGCGCTGGTAGTCGAGCGCGACGCCGATCGCCTTGTCGAAGGCGACGGTCTCACCGATCTGGCCGCAGGCGTTGGTGGCGTGATCCTGCTTGTCGATCGAGGCGCCCTCGACCTGCAGGAAGAAGCCCTTGCGGTTCTCCAGCAGCTTGATCGCCTTGGTGGTCATGTCCGCCAGGCTCGGCTCGTTCGCCGGACGCTGGTTCTCCTTGCACGCCGCCGGCGTGTTGCTCTTGCCGAGCGCCGCGGACGGGCCGCTCCACTCCAGCGACATGTTGCTGCTGTTGAACAGGCCGAGCACCGGCTTGCCGCTCTTGACCGAGTTCAGGCCGGCCGCGTCGGTCACGTACTGGATGCCTTGCTGCTTGGCCTGGTCGACCACCGTCTTACCCGCGAACGGCCCACCGGTGATCGTCTGCTCGAAGCGGCCGCGGCCACCACCGAGCAGGACGTCGACCTTGTGGTCCACCTGCTGCTCCGCGATCGAACCCAGGCCGCCAGCGGCCTTCGTCTCCTTCGAGCAGGCGGTCATGTCAGCCGGCCCCTGGCACCCGCGCAGCGAGATGTGCGACGTCAGCACCGCCGGCGTGGCGTCGGTGATCTCGGCGGTCGAGACGTCTCCGACCTTCAGGCCGCGCTTCTGGGCCAGCTCCAGGACTGTGGTGAGGTTCTTCCCCGGCACGTCGATGGCGCTGCTCGGCCCCTGCGAGATCCGCTCGTCGAGCGTCTTCGTCCCGGTCGCCCACATCGAGCCGGTCGACGCCGAGTCCGGGTCGTAGTCGGGCTTGTACGGCGGCTTGGCGGCCGGCTTCACCGACCATGTCGTGTCGAAGCCGGTGTACCGGGCCCGGTCGACGTTCAGCTTGTTCTGGACACCCTGGTAGTAGCGCGCGGCGGTGATCTCCTGCGTCCCCATGCCGTCGCCCAACAGGAAGATCACGTTCTTCGGCCCGTGCGGCGCGGAATGCGCCTCCGCGCCCTGCGCCGACGAGAACGCGCCGCTGGCGGCGGCCGAAGCCATGCCTGCCGCGGCGATCACCGTGGTCGCGGCGAAGGCGGCCACGACGGCCTTTTTCCTGATCATTTCGGGCCTTTCTGCTTGGACGGAACACCCGGAACGTATGCGCGATCTCGGGACAACAGGTGGCCGCCAAGCAACGAACAGATGACACAACCAGCGCGCCAGGTGGGGGCGCCGGGGTCACCGACCGGCGGACTGCGGTTAGTATTGGAACCGCACCGACATCGGCGACGCCGATCGCCGCGGATTCTGCTGGAGCTCACGGCCACCGACTGATGGTCATCGGTCCCCCGTGCATTGGCCGGTCTCGTCGGAATCGACGGACCGACCAGCTCGCGATGGGCTGAGCCAGTCTCGCGGTGGGCTTCGTCGGACACACGGCGTCTCGTCGACGGCATCACGCCGTACGGTGCGCGTTTCACCATGGCCGGGGGTGCCATGGCAGTCCCTAGGAGGATTCTTTGGCCCGACGAGGCCAGCGCCAGTCCGGCGCTACCCGACCGGCTCCTCAGCGCCGTCGTCCCGCCCGCGATGCCGACGGCCTGCTCCCGGTGCTCGCCCGCGCCGTCCGGGAGGTCGAGTCGGCGGTCGAGCGGTCCGACGTCCGGCCGTCGGTCCGGACCAAGTTCCAGGTCGTGGCGCTGCTCGTCCGCGAGGAGCGGTCCCGGGTGAACGCCGACCACACCTCCAGCGACGCGTACCGGGCCGAGCAGCTGCGGCGGCTCGACGGGATCGCGACGATTCTGGCCAAGTCCGCCGCCCGCGAGACCACGCTCCTCGGGCTGCTCGCCGAGGACGCGGTCATCTCCGAAGCGGCCGCGTCACTCAAGCGCGAGATGCTGATCGCCGCCGGCCAGGAGCCGCCCCGCGAGGAGCCCGTCAGCCGGCCGACGACTCCTGCCGACACGACTGTACGCCGGGTCGTGCCGCAGACCGTGGTCCAGCGACAGCTGGCCAACCCGTTCCTCGCGCCCGACTTCTCGTCGGCCCCCGCCCGTCCGCCCCGCCCGGGACGACTGGCCGGCTGGGAGCTGATCACCCCGCTGCTGAGGTCCTTCGAGCACGCCGCTGCCTCCGCCAGCAAGGCCCTGCCTGAGCCGACCACCCTGCGGACGGCCGAGGGCCTGGAGCTGATGCCGCACCAGGCACGCCTGATCGCCTCCGCCGCGGCCGGCCACCGGACATTCCTGCTCGCCGACGAGCCGGGGCTCGGCAAGACGGCGCAGGCGCTGCTCGCCGCTCGGGCCGTGGGCGCCTACCCGTTGCTCGTCGTCGTACCGAACGTCGTGAAGACCAACTGGGCCCGCGAGGCGGGTCTGTGGACACCGAAGCGGAACGCCACGGTGATCCACGGCGACGGCGAGACCGTCGACGGCTTCGCCGACATCGTCATCGTCAACTACGAGGTGCTCGACCGGCACGTCGGCTGGCTCGGCGACCTCGGCTTCCGCGGCATGGTGGTCGACGAAGCGCACTTCATCAAGAACAAGAAGTCCCAGCGGTCACGCAACGTGCTGCAGCTGTCCGAGCGGATCCGGACCCGTGCCGGACGACCGTTGCTGATGGCACTCACCGGTACGCCGCTGATCAACGACATCGAGGACTTCACGGCGATCTGGGAGTTCCTCGGCTGGATCGACGAGACCGGACCGCGGGCCGAGCTGATGGAGTCGCTCGAGGAGACCGACCTGACACCGGCCGATCCCGGCTTCTCGGCGGCCGCCCGTGCGCGGGTCATCGACATGGGCATCGTCCGCCGCCGCAAGGTCGACGTGGCGGCCGACATCCCGGCCCGCCGGATCGCGGACCTGCCCGTCGAGCTCGACGGTGCGATCGGCCGCTCCATCCGCGACGCCGAGCGCGAGCTCGCCGACCGCCTCGTCGCCCGCTACGAGACCGCCCTCGCGACCCGGACCTCCGGCAGCACCGTGGACGGCATCGACCACGACCTCGTCCGCCGGGTGGCCGGCTGGGAGCGCTCCGACCGGGACAGCGCCAAGACCGGCGAGAACGTGTTCAGCCTGGTGCGGCGGATCGGCCGCGCGAAGGCCGGCCTGGCCGCCGACTACGCGGCGCAGCTCGCGCACAGCGTCGGCAAGGTCGTGTTCTTCGCCCGGCACATCGAGGTGCTGGACGCGGCCGAGGAGCTGTTCACCGAGCGTGGCATCCGCTTCTCCTCGATCCGGGGCGACCAGTCCCGGACGACCCGGCAGAAGAACATCGACGCCTTCGTCAACGACCCGGACGTCTCCATCGCGGTCTGCTCACTGCTGACCGCCGGCGTCGGCCTCAACCTCCAGGTCGCCTCGAACGTCGTCCTCGCCGAACTGTCCTGGACCAACGCCGAGCAGACCCAAGCCATCGACCGGGTCCACCGCATCGGTCAGGCCGAGCCGGTCACGGCGTGGCGCATCATCGCCGCCCAGACCATCGACACCAAGATCGCCGACCTGATCGACGCCAAGGCCGGCCTCGCGGCCACCGCCCTGGACGGGTCCGACGACGAGGTGGCGGCATCGGCCGACTTCCAGCTCGAAGCCCTCGTCGCCCTCCTCACCAACGCGCTGTCGGAGTAGCGCCGAGCGATCTATTGCATCAATTGTGTTTGATGTACTGTCGGCTGGATGGGCATGACCGACGGTGCGGCGCTGCCCGAGTTCGTTCGACTGGTGAGCCATCCGCTGCGGTGGCAGCTGGTCGCCGAGCTCGCGCGGAGCGATCTGCGCGTCCGTGAGCTCGTCGCCATCGTCGACGAGCCGCAGAATCTGGTCTCCTATCACCTGCGGCTCCTGCGAGACGGCGGCCTGGTCTCGGCCAGGCGCAGCAGCTTCGACGCGCGCGACAGCTACTACCACCTCGACCTCGAGCGCTGCGCCGTGGCGTTGGCCGACGTCGGCGTCGCACTGCATCCGGCCCTGCGGATGGCGCCAGTACCCGGCGCTCCGACGCGGCGGTCAGGGCGATTGAGCGTCCTGTTCGTCTGCAGTGGCAACAGCGCTCGATCACCGATCGCCGAGGCGCTGCTGCGCCGCCACGCCGGGAACCGGGTACGCGTGAGCAGCGCCGGCACCCAGCCAAAGGACCGTATCCATCCGCACGCGGTCCGGGTGCTGCGGGAGCAGTACGACATCGACATCGAGGGGCAGGCACCGCGCCCGCTCGACTCCACGCGGAGCCGTCCGTTCGACCGTGTGGTCACCTTGTGCGACAAGGCGCGCGAGGCGCTGCCCGACGGCGAGTACTTGCCGCGCGCCCATTGGAGCATCGCCGATCCAGCCGCCGGCGACGAGAGCCGAAGCAGCTATCCGAGGTACCTGTCGGCGGCGGCCGAGATCGACACCCGCGTTCGGCAGCTACTGCCGAGCCTCAGCACCGAGAAGGAGGACTGACCATGGACACCTTCGCGAGCGTTCGCTACATAGTCGACGACGTGCCGGCTGCCATCGACTTCTACACCACCCATCTCGGGTTCGTCGTGCGCAGCAACCCCGCACCGGCCTTCGCCGACGTCACGCTCGGGCCGTTGCGCCTGCTGCTGTCCGGACCACCGTCGTCCGGCGCCCGTGCGACTCCGGCCGACGCCGCCGGGCCCGGCCGAAACCGCATTCACTTGATCGTGGCCGACCTCGATGCCGAGATCGACCGGCTCCGGGCCGCCGGCGTTCCGTTCCGCAGCGAAGTCACCACCGGCCCAGGCGGGCGCCAGATCCTGGTCGCCGACCCCGCCGGCAACCTCGTCGAGCTGTTCCAGCCCGCGAACTGACCGCGGGCCACACGGTTCACCGGGCCGGCCGGACAAACTCGAGCGGGTCAGTGGTCAAAGGGGATCTGCTCGGCATAATCTGGCCGGGTTCGGCACAGGTGTGGCGTAGTTGGCCCGGTGTGCGTCGTGCGGATCATCGCTGGGGGGCGAGGGCGGAGCATGAGGCTGCTCGGGCGTCGGTCGGAGTGTGACCTCCTCGACGACGCGCTGGCGGCCGTTCGCACGGGTGAGAGCCGGGTACTTGTCGTGCAAGGCGGCGCGGGAGTCGGGAAGTCGGCGCTGCTGGAGCACGCGGCAGACGCGGCCGCGCCGGACATGCGGATTCTGCGCGCTGCGGGCGTCGAGTCCGAGATGGAACTGGCCTTCGCCGCACTGCACCAGCTCTGCGCACCACTGCTGGGTCGGGTCGACCACCTGCCGACCCCACAGCGCACGGCGCTCGCGACCGTCTTCGGGCTGCAGCCGGGCCCGCCGCCGGACCGGTTCATGGTCGGCCTCGCCGTACTGAGTCTGATCGCCGAAGCGGCCGATGAGCGACCGGTGTTGTGCATCGTCGACGACGCGCAGTGGCTCGACACCGCGACCGCGCAGACGCTGGGGTTCGTCGCGCGGCGGGTGCACGCGGAGACTGTCGGTCTTCTGTTCGGGGCGCGAGAGGTCCGCGAGGAGTTGCACGGTCTCGCCGAGCTCGCCGTCGACGGCTTGCAGGAGGACGACGCCCGCGCCTTGCTGGGATCGGCGGTCGGGTTCCTGCTCGACGGGCCGGTCCGCGATCGAATCGTGGCGGAGACGGGCGGCAATCCGCTGGCTCTGCTCGAACTCCCCCGCGGGCTGACCGCGACGCAACTCGCCGGTGGATTCGGGCTGCTGGGCACGCAGACGTTGCCGGGCCGGATCGAGGAGAGCTTCCTGCGCCAGGCCGACACGTTGCCGGCGCCGACCCGTCAGCTCCTGCTGGTCGCGGCCGCCGAGCCGGTGGGCGATCCGGTGCTGGTGTGGCGAGCGGCCGACGAGCTCGGAATCGCCGCCGCCTTCGCCGAGATCGACGGTCTGCTCACGCTCGGCGAACGGGTGACGTTTCGCCATCCGCTCGTCCGGTCCGCCCTCTACGGCTCGGCGACGCCGCCGGAACGACGCGCTGTGCACCTCGCACTCGCGAACGTGACCGACTCGACGGTCGACCCCGACCGCCGGGCCTGGCACCTCGCCGCCTCGGCAGCCGGACCGGACGAGGATGTCGCCGTCGAGCTGGAGCGGTCGGCCGACCGGGCTCAGGCCCGGGGCGGATTCGCTGCTGCCGCCGCCTTCCTGCAGCGTGCGGTCGCCCTGACACGTGACCCGGCCCGCCGGACCGACCGTGCGTTGGCCGCGGCCCAGGCCAGCCTGCAGGCAGGAGCATTCGAAACCGCCCAAGGCCTCCTGGCCACGGCCGGGGCCGGCGACCTGGATGAGCTCGGGCGTGCGCGGGTCGACCTGCTCCGAGCGGAGTCCGCCTTCGCGTTTCAGCGCGGCGGCGACGCACCGGCGCTGCTCCTCCGCGCGGCCCGGACGCTCGAGCCGCTTGACGTTCGGCTTGCCCGGGACACCTATCTCGACGCGTGGAGCGCGGCACTGTTCGCCGGCCGGATGGCGACGACCGCGGATCTCCGCGAGGTGTCGCGCGCAGCTAGGGCGGCTCCCCCGGCCGAGGCCCCGGCACGCGGCTCCGATCTGCTCCTCGACGGGTTCGCGCTGTTGTTCACCGACGACCGCGGCCACGCGCTACCGCTGCTGAAGCAGGCGGCCGGCGCGTTCGCAGCAGGCGACGTCTCGACCGAGGAGGTCCTGCGCTGGGGATGGCTCGGGACCGCCGCCGCGGCCTTTGCGTGGGACTTCGAGGCCTGTGGTGGAGCAGCCACCCGGCAGGTGCAGGTGGCCAGGAGCGCCGGCGCCCTCGCCGTACTCGCGGTCGGCGTGAACGTACTGGGTCAGGTCGTCGCGCTGGAGGGCGACTTCGCCGAAGCGGCCTCGCTGAAGGCGGAGGCCGACGCGGTCCGGGAGGCGACCGGCACTCAGGTCGCGCAGTACGGCGCTTTGGTGCTCGCAGCACTGCGGGGACGTGAGAGCGACGCGTTCACCCTGATCGAGGACACCATCGCCGAAGCAACGGCCGCAGGCCAGGGCACCGCGGTGCAGTACGCGCACTGGGCCCGATCGATTGTCCTCAACGCCCTCGGCCGCCACGACGAGGCCTTGATGTCGGCCAGGCTGGCCGCCGACGACATCCCCGAGCTTTTCGTGGCGTCGTGGTCGCTCAGCGAGTGGGTCGAGGCCGCCGTCCGGAGCGGCAACCCGCGGGCGGCGACCGAGGCACTCGCGCGGCTCCAGGTGCAGATCCGGGGCACGCACGAGCCCTGGGGGTTGGGCCTCGAAGCCCGCGCCCGTGGCTTGGTGAGCAAAGGTCCCACCGCCGAATCCGCCTACCGCGAGGCGATCGAGCAACTGGGCACCACCCGGCTGCGGCCGGATCTGGCGCGTGCCCATCTGCTGTACGGCGAATGGCTGCGCCGGCAGAGTCGTCGCGTCGACGCCAGGGCCGAACTGCGAGCGGCGTACGACTTGTTCGTCTCGATCGGGATGGAGGCGTTCGCGGAACGCACGCGGCGGGAGTTGCTCGCGACGGGGGAGAAGGTGCGCAAGCGGACGGAGTCGTCGTCGGCCGGTGCCGAGTTGACCCCTCAGGAACGGCAGATCGCCCTCTTGGTGCGCGACGGCCTGTCGAACCCGGAGGTCGGAGCCCGGCTGTTCCTGAGCCCGCGGACGGTCGAGTGGCACCTGCGCAAGATCTTCGACAAGCTGTCGATCAACTCGCGCCGGCAGCTGCGGAGCGCGCTACCGCGGACCGACTACGAGGCGGCCACCGGCTAGCCCGGTCCCTGGTCGCGGTCGGCCAGGGACACTCCCTGGCGCGACCGGCGTACGCCCGGAGGAGTCTCGTGGCGTGGCCATGACTGAAACGCCCCTGTCCGGGGCGGTTGCGCTCGTCACGGGCGCGAGCAGCGGTATCGGAGCCGCGACGGCTCGTAGCCTCGCGGCGAGAGGTGCCGCGGTGGCGCTCATCGCCCGCCGCCGCGACCGCCTCGACCAACTCGCGGCCGAGCTGACCGACGACGGTCACGGGGCCGCGGTCCTGGAGGGCGACATCACCGACCCGGAGGTCGCGTCCGGTGCGGTGCAGGACACGGTCGACCGCCTCGGCCGCCTGGACATCCTGATCAACAACGCCGGCATCATGTTGCTCGGCACCGCCCTGCACACCACGACCGACCAGTGGGATCGCATGATCGCGCTGAACGTGTCCGCGCTGCTCCACGTCACCCATGCGGCGGTCCCCTACCTCATCGACGCAGCCGCGACGTCACCCCGCCGCGTCGCCGACATCGTGAACGTCAGCTCCACCGCCGGCCGCGTCGCCCGCCCGGCCAGCAGCGTCTACAACCTCACCAAGTTCGGCCTGAACGGCTTCACCGAGTCCCTCCGCCAGGAACTCCTCGAGGAACGCGTCCGTGTCAGCGTGATCGAACCCGGCACCGTCGACACCGAACTCGTCGACCACCTCACCGACGACCTCCGCGACGCCGTCCGCCGCCAGGTCGACGGCATCGACCCCCTCCACCCCGAGGACGTCGCCGACGCCATCACCTACATCGTCACCCGCCCCCGCCGGGTCTCTCTCAACGAACTCCTGCTCCGAGCCACCGACCAGACCTGGTGACACCGCGCTCGGTCGGCGTACCTCGTGTGGGAGGTTCGGGCGAGGGATGATCGCAGTATGGCGACGGCGCACGTGGGTGACCCGGTGCGGGATGGGTCGGCCCTGGCTGTCGAGGGGTTGGGCAAGCGGTTCGGCGAGCGGGTTGCGTTCGACGGGGTCTCGTTCGAGATCGGGTACGGCGAGGTGTTCGGGTTCCTCGGGCCGAACGGTGCCGGGAAGACGACGATGGTGCGGACGCTGGGGACGCTGATCGCGCCGACGTCGGGTACGGCGACGGTCGCCGGGATCCCGTTGACACCGGACAACGGCGTACAGATCCGCCGGCGGATCGCGATCATGCCCGAGGCACCGGGGCTGTATCTCCGGCTGAGCGTGCAGGAGAACCTCGAGTGCTTCGCCGATCTCTACGAAGTGCCGCACCCCGGCGACCGCGTCGAGCGCGCCTTGGCTGCCGTCAACTTGACCGACCGCGCCCGGGACGCGTGCGGCGCGCTGTCCAAGGGCCTCCGGCAGCGCGTCTCGCTGGCGCGTGCGCTGCTGAGTGATCCGGAGGTGCTGTTCCTCGACGAACCCACCTCGGGGCTCGACCCGGTGGCTGCGCGCGACGTTCACACGCTCGTGGACGATCTCCGGCGGCGCGGCGTGACCATCTTCCTCACGACGCACCGGTTGGAAGAGGCTGAGCGCCTGTGCGATCGCGTCGCGATCCTGAACACCACTCTGCGCACGATCGGCCGTCCTGACGAGCTGCGCGACAGACTGTTCGCCAAGACGCTGAGGATCAGGATCGCGGCGCCGCTCGCCGACCCGCGGCGCGTCTTCGAAGGCCTGCCAGGTGTTGAGGGTTGGCATCCGGACGGCCCTGCCGCCTATGTCCTCGCCGTCTCCGATCCGGCCGCCGCGGCGCCGTCCGTGACACGGGCGCTCGTTGCCGACGGCGCCGACGTACTGTCGATCGGCGAGTCGCACCACTCACTCGAGGACGTCTACCTCGAGACGGTGGAGAACAGATCATGAGCCTCAGCGCGCGGCGGGTGCGAGCCGTCTTCACCAAGGAGGTGCGTGAGTTCCGACGCAACCGATCCATCACCGCCGGGATGGCGATCATCCCACTCGTCTTCAGCGTCCAGCCGCTGGTCAGCATCTTCGCGCTGCAGCCTGCCGCCTCGGCACCTCTCGCGCAGGAGCATGTGCTGCTCTACATGCTCGGCATCCCGGCCCTCGTCCCGTCGCTGATCGCGGCGTACTCGGTGGTGGGCGAGCGCCAGCAAGGCACCCTCGAGCCAGTGCTGACGACCCCCATCCGCGCCGACGAGTTGCTGCTCGGCAAAGCACTGGCCACCTTCCTGCCGGCCGTCGCGATCGCCTATGCGGTCTACGGCCTGTTCTTGCTCGCCGTCGCACTCTTCGCGGCCGACGGCGTCGCGTCAGCCCTCATCCGGCCTTCGGATCTGGTCGCCCAGCTCCTGTTCACGCCGCTCCTGGCCGGCTGGTCCATCTGGCTCGCGATCGTCATCTCCACCCGCTCGAGCGACGTCCGCGTGGCCCAGCAGTTCGCGACGCTCGCGAGCCTCCCGACGGTCGCGCTGACCACCCTGATCGCCCTCAACGTCATCCAGCCCTCCCCCAGGCTCGCGGTCACCGCCGCGGCGGTCCTGATCCTCCTCAACGTGCTCGGCTGGAAGACCGCCGCCAAAGCCTTCGACCGCGAAACCCTGATCACCAACACGCGATCCTGACCCTCGTCGGTAAGCGCTTGCTATCGTGATCCGGTGATCTATGAGCTGAACCACGTCGGCGGTCGGGTCCAGGATCTCGACGCCAGCCTGGCGTTCTACACCGGGCTCGGCGCGGAGGTGGTCGACCGGTTGTTCATGACCGGTAGTCGCGTCCACCGGGTGCACATTCAGCTCGCGACCGGGCTGGTGGAGTTGCTGCACAACGAGGAGCCCGATCCGGACGCCACCTACGGGCTGAACCACGTCGGCTTCATGACCGACGACCTGGACGCGGACTACGCCCGCCTGATCGCCCTGGGGTACGCCGAACTCTCGTCCCCCAGGACAGCGAGCAGCGGCCAGGGCCGACTCGCCTTCCTCGCCGACCCGAACGGCGTACGCATCGAACTCCTGCAACGCTCGGAGGAGTTCCGCATCCCACCCATCGCCTCAGGTCCCGTACGCCGCCTGTCCCACATCGCACTGTTCGCACCGGACCTGGACGCGGCCACCGAGTTCTACGGCACCCACCTCGGCATGCAGCCCGTCCCGGACGACTCCCCGGGCACCGCCACGTTCCGCCTCGGCGCCGACGCCGTCAAACTCCACAAATCCTTGCCCCCAGCAACCACTTCCGTCAACCACCTCGCCCTCCTCACAACCGACAGCCGCCCCGCCACCCAGGACCCCGACGGCAACCGCCTCACGTTCCTCGAGGACCCAGGCACATGATGGGTGCGTGACCAGTGCAGAGGAGCCGGCGCCGACGAGATGTTGGTGTTGCGACAGGGAGTACGACGAGCGCGAGTTGGTGCGGTTGGGCGCTCATCCGGAGGTCGGGATCTGCGGTGCCTGCGCCGTCGACATCAAGCAGCGCGCCGGTCAGCGTCAGGACGAGCTCAGGCCGACCTGGGGCACGACGGTCCGGACCGGTGTACGCCGGCTACGCGACGGCGTGATCGCCCGGGGCTGGCACCAACGACCGCTGATCGGCCCGATCCTCCGCCGAATCAACCGCCACCTCCCGTGACCTCAGCCGACCGAGCCCGGCGGGCTGATCGCGGCGCGGAGTTGCTGGATCGACGGTACGGCGACGGGGGCGCCGGACTCGTTGCGGTACAGACGACAGGACAGACCGCACTCCCCCGCGGGAAACGGATCGACCCCATCGACCAATAGCGTGGGCGAGCCCGTCATGCCGAACCGCACGGCATCTGCGTCAGTTCTCACCACGCGCGTCACCACAGACAGGTCGGTCACCTGGCTGAGGTGATCGAGGAGAGTCGGCAGGTTCGGGCAGTCCGGGACGTGCAGGACCTCCAAGCTCGTCGGACCGCCTGTCCTTCGCATGCCCCCATCCTAGGAAGGCACCTATGACTGATGACGAGCGGTTGGTGGATGGTGTTGCCGACGGACTTGTTGTTGCTTACGGGATTCGGCCGGTGAGGGTCACGCGGATTGCTGCGGGGACGGCTACGGCTAACTTTCTTGTCACCGAGGAGTCGGGTGGGCGGTGGTTTGCGAAGGTTTATCGGGATGGCGGCGGGCTGGAGCGCGAGCGGGCTGCCGTGGAGTTGGCCGAGTTTGCGCGGGCGGGAGGTGTCCCGGTTCCCGGCGTACGGCGTACTTGCGCGGGCGAGCTGATTGCGGACAACGGGTCGCCGGCGATGTCGGTGTGGGAGTACGTCGCGGACGCCGAGACCGCCGAGGGCGGACTGACCGGAGCGCGGTGGCGGGCTGTCGGGGCCGTGCTTGGTCGGCTGCACCGGCGGCTCGCGAGTCATCCGGCGGCGGCACCGGCTCGGGTCGGCGCGGGCGGAGTCCGCGATGTCGAGCGGTCGCGGGATCTCCTGGACCGGCTGATCAGCGAGTACGGGCGGCGCAGCGGGCTGAGCTCCTTCGAGGTGTTCGCGCTGGAGGCCGCCCGGGAGAAGCGGTCGTTGCTGGATCGCGTCGGCGGCATCCTCGAGCGTCTCCCCGAGCTGACCCAACAGATCGTGCACGGCGACCTGGCCGGCCCGAATCTGCTGCTGCGTGGTGATGCGGTCGCGGCCGTGATCGACTTCCAGCCGCCGACCTCACGCTCCGTGGCGTGGGAGATCGCGCGGATCGGCTGCGATCCCAGGACGATCGTCCTCGGGGATCAGTGGATGACCGGGCTGCCAGAGCTTCTCCTGGCGTATCGCGAGGAGCACCCCGCGGCCCGAACGGACGACCTCATCGCCACCCTCGCCGTCGGCTGCGCCTACACGCTGGCCTCGACCTACCCACTCACTGAGCCGCTCGACAACCCGGGCGCCGTCGATGCATCGCTCGAGGCCTATGGCCGAGCCCGGCACGAGGCGGCGCTCATCATGCTGGCACAGCTCGACGAGGTCGAGGCGGTACTCCGTGACCGTGTCCGGTGAGGCGTGGATACTGGGGTGATGCGGCGGACCACGGAAGCGCCGGAGCGGCACCTGCGGCAGGCGGATCCGGTGCTCGGCTCGATCATCGATGATGTCGTGCGGGCCAACGGCGGGCCGCTGACCGTCGAGCCGGACCCAGCACTGACGCCCGACCCGAACCTTCCGAGTGAGCACTTCGCCGTACTCCTGCGCGCGATCGTCAGCCAGAACATCTCGAACCTCGCGTCGCGCGCCATCTTCCAGCGTCTGCGGGATCGCTTCGGCGGGACGCCGCCGACGCCGCAGGAGATCCTGGCCGACGATCCCGACGAACTGCGCACCTCGGTCGGGCTGTCGAGGGCCAAGACGGCCTCGCTCCGCTCGCTCGCCGAGCACGTCAGCTCCGGTGAGCTCGAGCTCGACCACCTGCACGAGCTGTCCGACGACGAGGTGGCCGCGCAGCTGATCGCGGTCAAGGGCATCGGCCGCTGGACCGCCGACATCTTCCTGATCTTCCACCTGCGGCGGCCGGACGTCCTGGCCGTCGGCGACCTGGAGATCCGCCGGATGGTCGAAAGGGCGTACAAGCTTCCGGGCCTGCCCGCGCCCGCGGAGCTGGAGCGCATCGCCGAACCCTGGCGCCCGTACCGCACACTCGCGTGCCTCTACCTGTGGCAATGGGCGGAGACGGCCCGGCAGTCCTGAGGCATGATGGGCGGGTGCTGGGCTCCTCCGACATCGCCGAGCTCGCTCGCGAGCGGCTCGGATTCGACACGCTGCGCCCGGGACAGGAGGAATCCGTCCAGGCGGTCCTGGCGGGACAGGACACGCTCGCCGTCCTCGCCACCGGGACCGGCAAGACCGCGATCTACCAGCTCGCCGGACTGGCGCTCGGTGGAGTGACGATCGTGGTGAGCCCCTTGGTGGCTCTCCAACGGGACCAGTTGCGGGCCTTGTCCGAACACCCCGCAGGCGTCGAGGTCGCGGAACTGAACGCCAGTGACCACGCCGGTCGCCGGGCGGCTCACGACCTGCTGGCGAACAATCGTCCCGGCTTCGTGCTCATGTCGCCGGAGCAGCTCACGCATTCCGACGTACTCGACCTGCTCGCGGCGTCCCGGCCCCGGCTGGTGGCTGTCGACGAGGCTCACCTGGTGAGCGAGTGGGGCCAGGACTTCCGCCCCGACTACCTGCGGCTCGCGGCTGCCATCCGCGCTATGGGGCGGCCACCGACCCTCGCGCTGACCGCGACCGCCGCGCCACCGGTGCGCAAGGAGATCGTCCACCGGCTGGAGCTGCGCAGCCCGGCGGTGGTGGTCGGCGGATTCGACCGGCCGAACCTCAATCTCGCCGTGTTCACGTTCGCCGACGAGGAGACCAAGAACCGCCGGCTGCTCAGCCACGTCCGCTCCTCCCGCGGACCAGGCATCGTGTACGTCGCAACCCACCACCACGCCGAAGACCTCGCCGCAGAGCTCCAGATCGCCGGTGTGTCCGCGCAGGCGTACCACGCCGGCCTGTCGGCGCGGCAACGTCGTGAGGTCCAGGACGGTTTCCTCGCCGACCGGTACCGGGTCGTGGTCGCGACCATCGCCTTCGGGATGGGCATCGACAAGTCGGACATCCGCTGGGTCAGTCACGCCGAGGCCCCGGGCTCGATCGACGCGTACTACCAGGAGATCGGGCGCGCGGGCCGCGACGGCGAGCCGGCCGACATCGAGCTGTTCTTCCGCCACGCCAACCTCGGGCTCAACCGGTTCTTCGCCTCCGGCGGGGTGACAGACGAGGACCTCGAAGCCGTCGCCACCGCGATCAAGGAACACCGTCCGACCGACGTCGAGGAGCTCGCCACGACGACCCGGCTCAGTCCGGCCCGGGTCGAACGCGCGCTCGGCCGGTTGACCGACGCCCGGGTGGTTGCCATCGGCCACCAATTCCACCTGGCCGCCCGCACCACCGTCGACCAGGCGGTCGCCGCCGCCTCGGCCGTCGAGCACGATCGCCGCGAGGTCGCCCGCTCCCGGGTCGAGATGATGGCGGCGTACGCGGAGTACGGCGGGTGCCGCCGCGAGTGGCTGCTCAGCTATTTCGGCGAGCAGTACGACGGCCCGTGCGGCAACTGCGACAACGACCTGGCCGGCCGCACCGCCGCACCACCTCCCGACCAGCCCTTCCCCGTCGGCAGCCGCGTCAGACACCCCACCTTCGGACCCGGCCTGGTCGAACACTACGACGGCACTACGATGACCGTCCTCTTCGACCGCGTCGGCTACAAGGAACTCCGCACCGCCTTCATGACCCACAACCACCTACTCGAACCCGAATCCTGATCGACGGGTCATCGCGCCGTGGATGCTCGGGCCGCGGCTTCGGCTCTCGCCGCCTCGACGCGGTAGTCGTGGATCGGACGGTAGCGGTCGTACAGCATGGTCAGGATGCTGAACAGGAAGACGAAGAACAGCGTGTCGACCAGCCGCAGGCCGCCTTCGCCCCGGCTCAGCAGCAGGGCCGCGACTCCGACCAGGACGACGTTGGTCACGAAGACGACCAGGAACGAGACCCCGGCCGACTGCCACGAGTGGCCGCGCTTCGCCGCCCACAGCCCGAGCGCGGCATTGATGATCGCGAACACGGCGACGCCGAGGAAGATCTGCAGGCTGCTCGCCTCGACCCCGGGCAGGACCCGTCCGTAGATCACGCTGATCAGCCCGATCAGGAGGATCTTCTCCAGCGCCGCCTCGTCGAAGACCTTCCGGTGCTTGGCCTGCCACGCGGCGCGCCGGCTCGCGTCGGCGATCGCGGCCGGCAGCGGATCGGCCGCGAGCCGTAGGGACCAGTCGGCCTGCGGCAGCCGGGGGCGCACGACGAACACCAGGATCAGAATCAGGACGATGATGGCGGCGGCGAGCGCCGGACCGAACCAGGGCACGTCTCTGATCGTGTCGGTCACGTCGAGCTCCGCGATGTGCAGCCAGTACTCCTGCGGCAGCTTGATGAAGATCCAGATCGCCGCGGCCACCTTCACCCAGAACTTGAACCCGTAACGCAGCGGGTTCCACCGGGTGCGGACCGTTTCGTAGGCGATGAAGAAGTACTCGAACGTGTTCGGGAACACCAGCAACAGCCACCGCAGGCCGCTCAGCTCGAACGCCACCGCACCAATCTGCCGGTACAAGAACAGGAACCGGTTGATGCCGAACGCCGACATGTTCGTCCAGTTCCGCAGGCTCGCCGTGTACGCGACGGACAAATAGAACACGTCCATCGCCTTGTCGTAGCTCTGGTAGAACGGCGGGTTGAAACCGAACGCCTGGAAGATCGTCTGGTCGGCCGCATCGAGCACCAGGCAGGCGACGACCCCGGGCAGCGGATACTTCGGGATCAACAACGGCAGCGCGAAGCGTGCCGTCACCACGCTCCAGAACACGATGTCGACGGTCATACATCCCTCACGCCGTTGGCTGACGGTGCCCAGAGCCGGTGAGGTCGGGGCCTTTCGTAGAACGAGCCTAGGCGCGACCCTCGACGCGATCCTAGGCGTACTGTGCGCGGTTCTAGGCGCGCTGTGCGCGATGCAGAGCGCAGCACTCGGCCCGGTGCACATGCCTCGGGCCGAGTGCGGAGGATCCGCCGAGCGTCACGGGTGGACCTGTGAGCCGACACCGCTGTCGAGGCGGACTGATTCGAGGATGAGGAACGCGGTGCTGGCGGTGTAGACGTCGGCGGCGGCCAGCACGCCGGTGTACTTCTTGATCACCGGCGCGGCCGCGTAGTCGGCCTGCGCGTCCTGGTAGGTCTTGACCGCGGCCCAGGTGTTGTTGCCGTACTTGGTGAAGAACGGGGTCGGATCGACCGCGACCAGCGCCTTCTTCACGCCGTCGATGAGGTCGGCGACGTACTGCTGGTAGACGACCATGTCCTGCCGGGTGCCCGTCCGGCCCATGTGGCCGCCGATGAAGTGCTTCCACGGGTAGGACAAGGCCTTCGCGGGGGCCGCGATGGACCCGGGGACGTCCTCGTTGATGTTGAAGCTGGCGAACGGCACCCAGCCGGGCAGGTTGATGTCGACCAGCATCAGCGTGTCGTGGGCCGGCAGGTGGATGTAGATGTTGTCGGGCGTGTGGTTGGTGCCGTGCCAGGCCAGGTCGATCCGCTCCCCGCCGACGCGCAGCGTGCGACGGGTCTCGAAGGTCACGTCGGGTACGGGCCGCGCCGGATCGTTGTCCCGGGCAAGCAACCGCTTCGTCTCGACGTGGCCGACGCGGACCACGTGACGGCCGAACAAGGAGGATGCACCGAGGTGGTCGGCGTGATGGTGCGAGTAGACGATGTGCGTCACCTTGTTGGACACCCCGTTGGCGGACGCGATCTCGTCGATCGCGCGTTGCAGGTTGTGTCCGATGCTCGGGGGTGCGTCGAACAGCACCACCCCGTCCTTGGTGGTCAGGAAGGCGGCCTGGTAGGTGCCGTCGGTGACCCAGTACAGGTTCTTCTCCAACCGCCCGACGAAGTAGCCCTGCGCATTGACGGCCGGACCGAGGGCGGACGGCGGTATCGGCGCGTAGTCGGGCAACGTGTCGTCGGCAGCGGCAGCGGCCGGCTCGGCGAGGACTCCCCCGGCAACCGTGGCCAGCGCCGGAACGGAGGCGATCGCCGCGCCACGGGCGAGGAACGAGCGGCGATTCGTGGTCGAACTGGATGACATGGCGGACCTTTCCTGGGGTACGACGTCAGGCGCCGTAGGTCGGTACGACGACACCGCTGATCGGAGCCGCGGCGTCACTGACGAGGAAGATGATGGAGTCGGCGGCGGCGTCCGGTGCGACCGCGTGCGCCAGCGCCTCGGGACTGAGGTACGGCCGGTTCTTCGCCGTGTCGAGGATGTCTGGTGCGATGGCGTTGACCCGGATCCCGAGCGGACGGAGCTCCAGATCGAGCACGCGGGTCAGATGGACCAGCGCCGCCTTGCTCACGCTGTACGCCGCCATCCCGGCGGTCGGCTCCAGCCCGGGCTTGGCGGCCACATGCACGATGACGCCCGTACCGCGGTCTCTCATGTACGGCGCTACAGCCTGGGTCAGCCACAGCGCAGCGCCTGCGTTGACGTCGATCATGAGCCGCAGATCTTCCGGTGTCGCGTCGAGTGCGTCACCGAGGGCATAGGTGCCGAGGGTGTTGACCAGTACTTCGGGCGGACCGACCTCGGCGGCGATCCGGTCGACGAGCTCCTTGGCGACGGCCGGGTCGGTCGCGTCACCGACCTCGGAGCGGATGCCGTCCGGCAACTCCTTCAGGCCGTCGGCGTTGCGATCGACGGCGACCACCGTGAACCCGGCGGTTGCCAGTTTCTGTGCCGTCGACCGGCCGAGTTCGCCACCTGCGCCGACCACGATGGCCACTCGCGCGCTCATGGGTGCACCTGCGATCCGGTGCCGAGGTCGAGGCGGATGGACTGGAGGATGCTGAAGGTCGTGCTCGTGGTGAAGGCGGGTACGTCGGCGGCCCCCAGGACGCCCGTGTACTTGGCGATGACCGGCGCGGCCGCCTCAGCGGTGACGGCGTCCAGATAGCCACCCACACCGGCCCAGACGTTCGCGCCGTACTTGACGAAGTAGGGGGTCGGGTCGATCGAGGCCAGGGCGGCGTACGAGCTGTCGACGATGTCGGCGATGTACTGCTGGTGCAGGACCAGGTCGTCGCGAGTCCCCAGCCGGCCGAGGTGACCGCCGATGAAGTGGTTCCACGGGTAGTCCATCGCCTGCGCCGGAGCGCCGATGTACCCGGGCGCGTCCTCGCTCAGGTTGAGGTTGTAGATGGGCACCCAGCCCGCGTTCACGATGTCGACCAGCATGAGCGTGTCGTGGTCCGGGAAGTGGATGTAGATGTTGTCCGGCGAGTGGTTGGGCCCGTGATAGGCCAGCTCGACCCGCTCACCGCCGACCTCGAGCGTGAACGTGTCCTCGAAGGTGACCTCCGGCGCGGGCCGGGTCGCGTCGTTGTCGCGCAGCAGGAGCCTCCGGCTCTCCACGTGCCCGATGCGCACGACGTCGTCGCCGAACAGGTTCGCCGCACCGGCGTGGTCGGCGTGGTGGTGCGAATAGACCAGATGCGTCACCGTGTTGCCGATGCCCTCGGCCGCCGCGACCTCGTCCACGGCCCGGCGCAGGTTGTGGCCGATGGTCGGCGGGGCGTCGAACAGGACCACACCGTCGGCCGTCGCCAGGAACGCCGACTGGTAGGTGCCGTCGGTGACCCAGAACAAGTTGCGCTCGACGCGGCCGACGAAATACCCCTGGTCGTTCAGGGCCGGGCCGAAGGCCGCCTCGGGGACCGGCACGTAGTCCGGTAGGTCGTTCTCGCGTGTACTCGACGTACTCATGATCACCCTCTGTTTCGTTCCGCATCGATCAAGGCGGGTTCAGCTTCGCCAGAGGGCTGGTGAGAGGTCGTCACCTGATTCCAGTGATCTCCGCGAGTACGCTGACCGGGTGCACGGGCTCATCGACCGTCGCGACCTGATCGCCGCGCTGGACCAAGCCGTGGACAAGCACGTCACGGTCATCTCCGCGCCCGCCGGTAGTGGGAAGACGTCGCTACTCCAGGCGTGGGCCGCCCGCCGGCGCCAGGACCGCCGGATCGCCTTCCTGTCGGTCAAGCCCGGCCAGCACGACGCGCAACTGTTCTGGCTCACCCTGCTGGGCGCGATCCGCGGCACCGAGGCCCCGCCCCCGGCACCTGGGTTCAACGGCCGGGCCATGGTCGACAAGGTGCTGTCCGAGCTCACGGCGTACGGCGGGCCCGTCGTCCTGATCATCGACGACCTGCACGAGCTGACGTCCGCCGAGGCCACCGACCAGCTCACGGTTCTGTTGACGAACCTCCCCGCAGATATCCACGCGATCGTGGCCACCCGCCGCGACCTTCCGCTGCGCCTGCATCAACTCCGGCTGGCGGGAGAGCTGGCCGAGATCCGCGCCGCGGAGTTGCGGTTCACCGAGGACGAGACGCGCAAGCTGCTGACCGCCGCCGGGATCACGCTGCCCGACCAGGCGGTGACCACGCTGTACGAGCGGACCGAAGGCTGGGCGGCCGGGCTGCGGCTGGCCGTCCTGTCGCTGGCCGGGCACCCGGATCCGGAACGGTTCGTGGCCGAGTTCTCCGGCAGTGACCGCACGGTCGCCGAGTACCTGATGGCCGAGATGCTGGACCGGCAGCCACCAGAGGTGCAACGTCTGCTGCTGCGGACCTCCCTGCTCGACCAGGTCAACGGCGAGCTGGCCGACCTCCTCACCGGCTCAGGTGGATCGGAGCGGATCCTGCTGGATCTCGAGGACGCCAACGCGTTCGTCGTGTCACTCGACCCCGCGCGCTCCTGGTTCCGCTACCACCACCTGTTCGGCGGTCTGCTCCGGCTGGAACTGCGCCGTACCGTCCCCGGAGACGTCCCGGAGCTGCACCGGATCGCCGCGCGGTGGTTCGCCGATCACGGCGGCACCGCTGACGCCATCCACCATCTGCAGGCCGCCGGTGACTGGACCGACGCCGCCCACCTGCTGACCGACCACGCCCTCAGCCTCACCCTCGACGGTCAGGCCGGGACGGTGGCCGTGCTCTTGCGCACCTTCCCGGCCCGGATCGGCGAGGACTTCCCCGGGCTGGCCCTGGTGTACGCGATCGCCGATCTCGACCAGCTCCACCTCGACCAGGCCGACGCACACCTCGACGTGGTCAGGGCGTACGCCGAGACGACGCCGCCGGACCAGCAGCACCAACTGCGGTTGGCCCTCGCATCCCTGGACCTGCTGTCGGCGCGGCTTCGCGGTCATTTCGACAGCGTCTTCGAGCAGGTGGACGCGCTGCCGGCAACGGCCTACGGACAGACCAACGCCGAAGTGGCCCTGGGCAACGATCTGCGGGCCATCGCGCTGCTGAATCTCGGCGTCACGCAGGCGTGGTCGCTGCGACTGGCAGAGAGCGAGAAGAGTCTGTCGGAGGGCGCGGCTCTCGCCCACGACATCGGGCGGCCGTACCTGGAGGTGGCCTGCCTCGCCCACCTCGGTTTCGCGGTCACTGGCCGGTCCTACGCCCTCGCCCGGCAGCATTGCGAGAACGCCATCGCGCAGGCGGCGCTGCACGGCTGGGACGCCGAGCCGGTGATCGCGCCGGCCCAGGCGACACTCGCCGGGCTCCTCATCTCGGCGGGCGAGTTCGACCGCGGCGAAGAATGGCTGGAGCGTGCCAGGCGTGCCACCGAGGCCGGCGCGGAGCCAGGCGTCCGCCTGCTCATCCATCTGATCACTGCGATGCTCCGGGCGGCGCGGGGACGGCTGCCCGAGGCACTGGCCGAGCTCGGCGCCGCCGAGCAGATGCGCGCTCGCATCACCGGGAAACACGCTTTGACGTCGCGAGTCACCGGCTGGACGATCGCCACCCAGGCCCGTCTCGGGGAGATCGATCAGGCCCGCGCCACCCTCGCCGCGGTCGACGACCAACTGGCAGCGGCCGGCGAGATCCGCACCGCGGCCGCGGTGGTCCGCCTCGCCGAGCACGATCCAGCCGGCGCTCGCCGCGAACTCCGGCCCGTCCTCGATCGCGCCGCCCCGATCAACCCGTACGCCACGCTGATCGAGGCTCACCTCCTGGATGCGCTCGCCTGCCGCGACCTGGGCGACGAGCGCGCGGCACGGGCGGCCCTGGAGCGCGCGCTGCAGCTGGCCGAACCGGACCGGCTGATCGTCCCCTTCGCGATGACCGGCGCCCGGGAGCTGCTGACGGCCCTGCCACCGCACGGTACGTCGCACGCCGCACTCATCACCGACATCCTCGACGCCGTCCACGGCGACAGCCCGACCAGCACTACACCTCCCGAGCCGGTCGAGAAGCTCAGCCCCACCGAGCTCCGCGTGCTCCGCTACCTGCCGACCAACCTGACCAGGCCCGAGATCGCTACGGAGCTGTCGGTGTCGCTGAACACCGTGAACACCCACATCCGCCGCATCTACACCAAGCTGGGCGCCAGCGACCGATCCTCGGCCGTCCAGCGTGGCCGGGACCTGCGCCTGCTGTCAGTCGGCCGCGCGTGACCAGCCCTCGAGCCGATACGTGCGCTTCGCGTTGCCGCCGTACAGGAGATCTCGATCGGACGGGCTCAGTGTCGGGAGAGCGGCGTCGAGTGCGGTGCGGATCTCGTCGTACGTGCCGACGAGCAGGCAGACCGGCCAGTCGGAGCCGAAGAGCAGACGGTCTGGGCCGAACCAGTGCACGACGCGCTCGACGAAGGGGCGGAGGTCCGCCGCGGTCCAGGTGCTCCAGTTCGCCTCGGTGACCATCCCCGACAACTTCACGGCGACGTTCGGCGCCGCGGCGAGACCAGGCATCCGCTCTGTCCATTCCGGATCGGCGCCGGCCGCGATGCGTGGTTTCGCCCCGTGGTCAAGGACGAACCGAAGGTCCGGAAAGGCCCGGACGACATCCACTGCCGCAGGTAGCTCGCGGGCCCGGACGAGCAGGTCGTACGACAACCCACGCTGCAGAACCGCGGCGAGACCGCGTCGTACGTCGTCCCTCCCCAGCCACTCGGGGTCAGCCTCGTCGTGCACCTGATGGCGGATGCCGACCAACCGGCTCCCGCCCGGCCCGTCGAGCAACTCGTCCAGGTCGTCGCGCACCGCGGGCGACGTCAGGTCGACCCAGCCGACGACGCCGGCGACGAAGTCATTGGCGGCTGCCAACTGCAGGAACTCCCGTGTCTCGGCGACGCTGGAGATGGTCTGGACCAGGATGGTGCCGTCGATGTCCGCCGCACGCAGTACGGGGCGGAGGTCGTCCGGTGTGAACGCCCGTCGGACCGGATCCATCGCGTCACCGGCCATCCACGGATACTCGTGCCGCGCCGGATCCCAGAAGTGCTGATGTGCGTCGATTCGCATGGCCTACTCCGGTGTCGGTACGTCGGGATCGAGCAGTCCCGCGGCTCGAAGATCAGCCCACAGGCCGGCCGGGATCTCGCAGCCGAACAGCGCCAGATCCATCTCGAGCTCGTCGATCGTCCGAGCCCCCACCAGCACCGTGCACACCCGCGAATGCGCCAGCGGGAACTGCAGTGCCGCCGCAGCGAGGGGTACGTCGTACCGCCGGCAAACCTCCCGAATCGCCGCAGCCTTTGCGAGGACCGAGTCGGCGGCCGGGATGTAGTCGAACGACGCTCCCGGCGCCGGATCGACGAGAACCCCGCTGTTGAAGACACCACCGATCACCACCGAGGTCCCCCGGGCCTCGCACGCAGGTAGCAGGTCCGACAGCGCGGACTGATCCAGCAATGTGTAGCGACCCGCGAGCAGAACGACATCCAAGTCACACGAGCGAACGAGTTCGGCGAGTGGAGCCGAGTTGTTCATCCCGGCGCCGATTGCGCGGACCAACCCGGCCTCCCGCAGCTCGCGGAGAGCGGCGTACCCGGTGGACGCGGCCGCGGCCAGATGCTGGTCCGGGTCATGCAGCAGGAGAACGTCGAAGTGATCGAGCCCGGTTCGTTCCAGGCTCTCCTCGACCGACCGGCGAACGCCGTCATAGCTGAAGTCCCACACCGGACCCGCCGCCGGCACATCCCGATAGAACGGGACACCGTCGTGGTACTGCGTCTCGTCCCGCGGAGCGTCCTCCCGCAGCAGTCGGCCGACCTTCGTCGAGGTGATGAGCTCGTCCCGCGCCACCTTCGCCACCGCCTGCCCGACCCTCGACTCGGCGAGCCCATGCCCGTACAGCGGGGCAGTGTCGAGGTAACGGACACCCAACGCCAGAGCGCGATCCACCACCGCCACGGCGTCCGCGTCGCTGATCGCCTGCTGAAAGTTGCCCAGGGCAGCGGTCCCCAACCCGATCCGCGGGACGATCAGGCCGGTGCTGCCCATCCGGTCAGTCATTCGACGTCCGCCGGCCGACGCCCTTGAGCTGCCACTTCTCCCTGGCCTGCTTGAGGACAGCCGTCGACGCTCCCGGAGTCTGCGGCCGTTCGGCGAACCCTTCGTTCACGACGCTGCGCTCCTCGAAGACGTCTTGTGTCCACGGGATGAACTCCAGCAGCGCCGGGCTCTCGCTCAGTACGACGCCGGCGAGGTGCTGATGGACCTGCATCATGTCCCCGGCATGCGGGACCAGCCGCAGACTGTGCCCCGCCGCCTGGTGGGCGACCCGCAACCACTCGGTCACACCGCCGAGCCGGGTTACGTCAGGCTGGACCACGCGGAGGGCGTCCGCGGCCATGAAACAGGCGAACGCGTGGTACGAGTACAGGCTCTCCCCCGCAGCGACATCGACCGTCCCCACCGCCTGCAGCCGCTGGTGCGCGCCGAGATCGTCGGCGTGCACGGGCTCCTCGATCCAGTCCAGCTCGGCCTCGGCCAGAACCGGCATGATCCGCTGGGCGGTGGCGAGGTCCCACCGTTGATTGGCGTCGGCCATCACTGTGATGTCCGATCCGACCGCCTTCCGTACGGCGCGCACCCGGGCCGCGTCCTCACGCCAGTCGGCCTTGCCGACCTTGATCTTCACCCGTCGCCAGCCGCGGTCGATCAGCGAACCGAGATCGCGGACCACCTCCGCGACACTCAGGTTCAACCAGCCGCCATCGGTGTTGTACGTCTCGATCGGGTCGGCCGAGCCACCGAGCAGGCGCCAGAGCGGTACCCCGGCACGCTGCGCGGCGAGATCCCACAGGGCGATGTCGACCATCGACAGAGCCATGTGGACGACGCCGGCCCGGCCGATCCAGTGCGTCGGCAACCAATAGAGCCGTTTCCAGGTGCCGAGGATGTCCTCCGACGAAGCGCCGACCAGCGCGGGTGCGTAGTACTGGTCGATGACGTGGCAGAGCAGCTCGGGTCCGCAATGGACTCCGGAGATCCCGGTACCGACCCGGCCGTCCGCCGTACGGATCTCCACCACCGGGACGATCCAGGACTTCAGCGCCGCGGTCGAGTCCGCCAGCGGCTGCACCAGCGGTACGGCGAGCGCGTAGGTCTCGATCGAGACGATGACGTTGCCCTCGTCGCCCGGGACCAGGTCGGTCTGCGCCGGCGACAGCAGCCCCAGCGCGTCATCCGGCAGCTTGAACTCCACTCCACACCCCTTTGTTCGCACGTCATTCGGCACCGCCATTCAGACATGCCGGTCTGGTCCGCCACAACGCCGAAGTACGAATGCAGAGGTTTCGTACGACGAATACCGATGGCCGATCGCATCCGGCCCGGCTGATAGCGTCCGAATCACCAAGGTCGTTCGGAAAGGAGACAGCCGGTCATGGATGTCGAGCTGGCCTGGCTCCGCACCTGGCTCGAAGTGGTCGATTCCGGCGGGTTCGCCCGCGCGGCCGCCCGAATGCATCTTTCCCAGCCTCGGGTGTCGGCGCGCGTCGCCAGCCTCGAGCGTTCGCTGGGATGTGTGCTGATCGAACGGCGCATGCGTCCGCTGACGCTGACCGACGACGGCCGGCGGCTCCTCCCTCGGGCCCGGCTGATCGTGACCGAGGTGGACGACACGGTCTCCGACCTGCGCGCAACGGCCGGATCGATCACCGGGAAGCTGGCCATCGCGAGCTTCGCCAGCGGGAGCTCGGAGTTCCTCCCCGGCATCCTGAAGCAGCTGCGGACCGCCAACCCCTTGCTCGAGATCGCCGTCCTCGACGGCGACGTCCAGATCAGCGACGAGTGGCTGTCGGACCGGCGCGCGGCGGTCGCCCTCCGTCCGCTCCGGCCGGAACCGGCCGACCACGCCTGGATCCACCGCGGCCTCTGGCGCGAGCCGTTCGTCGTGCTGGCGCCACCTGGCCATCCGATCCTCGCCGCGGACGCGATCGGCCTCGAGGACGTGGCGGCGCACCCGATGATCACGATCGGCGATCCACTCGGCGATCCCAGCCTGGGCTACGAGGCCTGGTCGGCGATGCAGTCGAGCCGGATCGAGCCGGCCGGGGGCATCGTCTCCCACCAGCCGACCACGCTCGCGGCCATGGTCCGAGCCGGGCACGGCATCGGCCTGATCAACGGCCTCGCCGCGGCGATGGTGCGCACGGACGGTCTGGAGGTACGCCAGGTGGACAGTGCGCAGCTCTACCGCGATGTCGGCGTGTGGTGGCCCTCCGAGCGACCGCTCAGCCGGGCCGCCCAGGCCTTCGTCGACCTCGTGCTCGCGGCGGAATGCCCGGCCGGGACGCAGCCCATCCCGGCCGCCTGACCTATTCGCCGGACGAATACTCCCCATCCGGTATGCGTCGTTGCACCGGACAGCACGCGCATGACTGAATGTCGGTGAGGTTAATCCTTCGAGTCGAGCCGCATTCACGGCGGTCATTCCTGAAAACGACTCGCCGCAATTGTTCCGCGAAGGAGCTCACCGTGGTGACACTTGCCACCGGCACGCCGTCACATCTCCGAAAAACCAGGGGTCCCGCGCATCGGTCGGACTGGCGGCTCGCGGTCGTCCTCATTCTTCCGGCCGCCGTGGGATTCATCGTCTTCGCCGCCGGTCCGGTGCTGCGCGGCATTTACCTGAGCTTCACCAGATTCCGGATCCTGACCCCGGCCACCTGGACCGGTCTGGACAATTATCGCCGTCTTCTCGGTGACGACGTCTTCTGGAAATCGCTCGGTGTCACCGTGCAATACGTCGTACTCTCGGTGGTCCTCGGCCTGGCCGTGTCGCTGGCGACCGCGGTGATCATGCACCGGCTGACCCGGTCGACGGTCGTCCGTGGGCTCGTGCTGCTGCCGTTCCTGGTGTCCGGCGTCGTCGCGGCGCTGGTCTGGCAGTGGATGCTCGATCCGGGACTCGGCATCGTCAACGTGGCCGTCAAGGCGGTCACCGGGCACGACATCCTCTTCCTCGGCTCCCAGGGCTGGGTCGTCCCGACGCTCGCCTGCATCGGTGTGTGGAAGGCGATGGGCTACAACGCGATCCTGATCTTCGCCGGCCTGCAGACGATTCCGGCGCAGATCTACGAGGCCGGCCGGCTGGACGGCGCGAGCGAGCCGCGGATGTTCGCGCACCTCACGCTGCCGCTGCTGCGTCCCATCCTCGCGCTGGTGACGGTCCTGACGGTCATCGGCTCGTTCCAGGTGTTCGACCTGGTCGCCGTGACCACCAAGGGCGGGCCGGCCAACGCCTCGAACGTGCTGCCGCTCTACATCTACAGCAAGGGCTTCGCCGAGTTCGACTTCGGCTACGCGCTGACGATGTCGATGGCCCTGTTCATCCTCCTGCTGGCCATCACGTTCGTCCAGATGCGGTTGCTGCGAGCCAACGAGTCCGACACGAACTGAGGGCGCAACCATGACGACCACACTCCCCCAGGTGACGCACGCCCCGGCACGGCCGGATCTGCCACCGCAACGCCGCAAACCCCCCATCGGCAAGACCGTGGCCTGGGTCTATCTCGTCCTCTTCCTCGCCGTCACGATCTTCCCGTTCTACTGGATCCTCCGTACTGCGCTGTCCAACAACTACGCGTTGATCGACCACCCGTCCTCGCTGCTCCCGGTCGACCTCACTCTCGGACCGTTCGAGCGCGTCCTCGGGCTGGCGACCCGCGAGCAGGCCGTCGCCGAGGGCGGGTCCGGCGCCACCATCCAACTCGGGCTCTACCTGCGGAACTCGGTCATCTACGCGACCACGCTGACCGTGCTCGTGGTGTTCTCCTCGCTGCTCGCGGCGTACGCGTTCGCCCGGCTGCACTGGCGGGGCAGAGACCTCGTCTTCGGCCTCTTCCTGAGCGCGCTGATGATCCCGGGGATCATGACGCTGCTCCCGAACTTCGTCCTGATCCACGACCTGGGTCTCACCAACACCTTCGCCGGCCTGATCCTGCCGGGGGCGCTGTTCTCAGCGTTCGGCATCTTCTTCCTGCGCCAGTTCATGCTCGGACTGCCGACCGAGATCGAGGACGCCGCGCTCATCGACGGACTCGGCCGGTTCCGGCTGCTGTTCCGGATCACGGTCCCGATGAGTCAGGGTCCGCTGACCACGCTGGCGTTGCTGACCTTCATCAACGCCTGGAACGACTACTTCTGGCCGCTGATGGTGGCCGGCAACTCGAACGTCAAGCCGCTGACCGTTGCCCTCGGCGTCTTCCAGCAGGCCTCGCCGCAGACCCAGCCGGACTTCGCCGGCCTGATGGCGGCCGCCCTCGTCGCGGCCTTCCCGATGCTCGTCATCTTCATGCTCTTCGGCCGGCGCATCGTCGACTCGATCGGCTTCACCGGACTCCGGTAGCCGGCCACCCACTCTCGGCCGTTCCGAAAGGGGACACGGTGAACAGGACACGACTCGTCCGCTCTGCTGCCGCATTGGCAGCCGCGCTCACAGTACTGACCGGCTGCTCCGGAGGCGACAACTCCGGCGCCTCGGGAGAGACGACCACGGTCAACTGGTGGACCTGGTCCCCGGACCAGGCGATCGCCTACGAACAGTGCATCCCTGCCTTCGAGAAGGCCAATCCGACCATCAAGGTGAAGATCACCAACTACAACGTCAGCGACTACTTCACCAAGCTCACCTCGGGATTCGTCTCCGGTGACGCACCCGACGCGTTCATGAACAGCGTGACCTACCTGCAGTCCTACGCCGGTCAGGGACAACTGCTGCCCCTGGACGACTACATCTCCAAGGACAAGCTCGACCTCGGCCAGTACGCCATCGGCACGGAGGGCTGGAAGTACAAGGACGGCAAGCAGTACGCCCTGCCGATGGACTGGGCCACCGGAGCCCTCTACTACAACACCGATGTGCTGGCCAAGGCCGGTTACACCGCGAAGGACGTTGCCGCCCTCAACTGGACGTCCGAAGGCGGCGGCACGCTCTGGCCGATGATCAAGCACCTCACCGTCGACAAAGCGGGCAAGCGTGGCGACCAGGCCGGCTTCAACGCGAACGCCGTACAGACGTACGGGCTCGGCAACATCGAGTCGACCGGCGACCCGTTCGGCCAGAATGCCTGGGGCTGGCTGCTCCCGAACGACGGGATCAACATCCCGGACCAGCAGAACTGGGCGACCGTCTTCAACTACAACGATCCGAAAGTGGTCAAGTCGGTCCAGATGGTCCGGGCGCTCGCCAACGACGGCTACACCCCCAAGCTGAACCAGTTCACCACGGCCAACAGCCAGCAACTGGGGTCCGGGAAGGTCGCGATGGTCGTCGGCGGGACCTGGGAGGCCGCTACCTACGCGGCGTTGAAGGGCGCGAAGATCGGTACTGCTCCGCTCCCGGCCGGCGCCGCCGGCAAGCGTGCCCTGATGACCAACGCGAACGGCAACAACCTCTGGGCCGGCAGCAAGCATCCCGACCAGACCTGGAAGTGGGTCAAGTACCAGGAGAGCGAGGAGTGCCAGACGACGGCCGCGAAATTCAACGGCTCGTTCTTCCCGTCCATCGCGGCATCGATGAAGGCACTGACCGACCAGCAGGCCGCGAAGGGCGCGGACTTCTCGGTCTTCAACCAGTACCTGACCAGTGGCGAGCTCGTTCCGTGCCCGGTGTACAACAATGGCGCGGCACTCACCAACGCGATGGTGCCGCAGTTCGAGTCGTATTTCACGAACAAGGCCGACGAGAGCATCTTCCCGAAGATGCAGGACCAGAGCCGGACGCTGCTGGCGGAAGGCAAGTAGGAGACCCATGCTGATCGCTTCACCCGCAACCGGGCCGCGACCCTCCGTCACCCCGGCCGGCACCCTCTGGTACGACCGGCCGGGCGAGCGCTGGTTCGAGGCGCTGCCCATCGGCAACGGCCGCTTGGGTGGCATGGTGTACGGCGGCCTGCCGACGGAACGGATTGATCTCTCCGAGTCGACCGCCTGGTCCGGAGGGCAGTCGACCATCGACCTGAGCCCGACCGCCCGGCAGGAACTACCGGCCGTCCGCAAGCTGCTCCTCGCGGGCGACTACGCCCAGGCGCAGCGGCTCGCGGGTGAGCACCTGCTGGGCACGCGGGCGTCGTTCGGCACGAACCTGCCCCTTCCCCATGTCCGCCTGACCTTCGCCGACCGCGGACCAGCCACAAGCTACCGTCGGTCTCTCGACCTCGACCAGGGCATCGTGGCAGTCACCTACGACCAGGGCGGGACGCGGTTCACCCGGGAGGTCCTCGCATCCCATCCGCAGCGCGTCATCGCCGTACGCATCGAGGCTGATCGGCCTGGGGCGGTCAGCTTCACGGTCGGCCTGGACGGGTCGGTCATTCCCGGCAGGACGACCAGTACGGAGGCTGGCGTCGCGTTCAGCGGTCGCGCCGTCGAGTCCCTGCACAGCGACGGCAGCACGGGCACGGCGGTCGAGATCCGGGTCAACGTCGAGGCTGTCGGTGGGACCGTACGACGAACCGACGACGCGTTCGAGGTCGACAGCGCCGACTCCGCCGTACTGATCGTGGCCGTCGGCACCGACTGGGCCGGCGAGGACCCGGTGCGACAGGTCGAGACGTTGACGGCGACGGCCGCCGCAATCGGATTCGATGCCATCCGCGCCGCCCACGTCGACGATCACGCCGGCCTGATGCGGCGGGTCTCGCTCGACCTCGACGCGGCCACCGAGGTCGACCCGGTGCCGACCGACCGCCGACGCGACGATCTCGCCCGCGGCGGGCGCGACGACGGCCTCCTCGCCTTGTACTTCCAGTACGGGCGTTACCTCACCGTCGCCGGATCCCGCGCCGACTCCCCGCTGCCGTTGGCCCTGCAGGGACTCTGGAACGACGGCCTGGCCAGCAGTGCGTCGTGGAGCAACGACTTCCACCTCGACATCAACACCCAGCAGAACTACTGGGCCGCCGAGCCCACCAACCTGGCCGAGTGCCACACTCCCCTGTTCCGCCTCCTCCAACTCCTCGCCGAGACCGGCCAGACCACCGCCACCCAGATGTACGACGCTCCCGGGTGGGTCGCTCACACCGTGACGAACGCCTGGGGCTACTCGGCTCCGGGCACCGACCTGGGCTGGGGCCTCAACGTCACCGGTGGCGCTTGGCTCGCCACTCATCTCTGGGAGCACTACGAGTACGGCGGTGACGACGAGTTCCTGCGCGACGTGGCCTATCCGATCCTTCGTGGCGCCGCGCAGTTCCTGCTGTCCTACCTCACCGAGGACCAAGGCCTCCTCGTCTCCGGACCGTCCGAGTCCCCCGAGAACTGGTACGTCGCGCCCGACGGCAGCAAGTGTTCAGTTGCCATGGGCAACACCGTCGACCGGGTCTTCGCGGAGGCGATCCTGCGTGACTGCGCGGCCGCCGCGGAGGTGCTCGGCGTCGACCCGGACCTGCGCGAGCGAATCACGGCCGCTCGAGCCCGACTGTCGCCGTACCTGATCGGCCGGCACGGCCAGCTGCAGGAATGGCTTCACGACTTCGAGGATGCGGATCCGGCCCACCGGCACACGTCCCATCTGTGCGCGCTCTTCCCGGAGCGGCAGATCACACCCCGCACGACGCCGGACCTGGCTCGCGCCGCCGAAGTGACGATCGAACGGCGGCAGAGTGCGGCCGGCTGGGAGCAGACCGAATGGGTCGAGGCGAACTTCGCCGTCTTCCACGCCCGCCTACTGCAAGGCGACAAGGCGCTCGCCCATCTGACCAACCTGGTCGCCGACGCCAGCGAGGCGAACCTGTTGAGCTACTCCGTCGGCGGCGTCGCCGGTGCCGCGCAGAACATCTACTCGTTCGACGGCAATGCCGGCGGCTCCGCTGCCGTCGCCGAGATGCTTCTCCAATCCGACGGCCAGGAGATCGAATTGCTCCCCGCCCTCCCGACAACCTGGCAGAACGGATCCGTTCGCGGGCTCCGCGCCCGTGGCGGCTTCACGGTCGACATCAGCTGGAAGGACGGCCGGCTCGACCACGCCCGAATCCACCCATCCAGAACAACGACGCACCGCATCCGGTACGGCGACACCAGCACCGAACTGACCTTCACCGAGCAGGAGGCGCTCATCGTGAGCTAGGCGTGGCGGGATGCTTCGAGCGCGAGGAGGAGCTCGGCGAGCGAATGCGGATCGTTGAGCGAGCGCCCGGTGCGCTCCTCGATCCGGCGCAGGCGATGCCGGACCGTGTTCGGGTGACAGTAAAGGCGCTCGCCGGCCTCGGTGGCGGAACCGTGATGCGTCGACCAGACCGCCAAGGTCTCGAGCAGCACCTCGCGGTCGTCGGGCGGAAGGTCGTCGAGTCCGCCGAGCACCTTCCGGACGAAGTACTGCATCACGTCCGGCGCCGCGACCGCCGCCATCGTCAACGGTGACTCGTCGAACAGCGCCACCGGGGCGTCCGCCGTCGAACCGGCCAGGGCGACCCGCGCGAACCGCACCGCCTGCCCGGTCCCGTCGAGCTCGTCGTACGGCGGACTGACGCCGACGCGACCGGTCGCGGACTGACGCAGCAGGTCGATCAGTACGGCGAGACGCCCAGGCCGCACGCCCACCACACCGATCTGCAGCTCGGGCAGCAGCCGCCAGGCGGACGCAAGACCAACAGACCGCAGCCGCTCCTCCGCCGCGGGCAACGCCTGACGGCCCACCTCGGGCACCTCCGCGGCCACGACCACGAACGGACCCTTGTGCGGCAACCGCAACAGCTCGGCCGCCTCCCACAGCGTGCCGCCACCACTCACGCGGCCCTCGAGCAACGCTTCGACCAAGGCCGAGCGCTGCTGGTCCTGCTCCAGCATGCGACGGGACTGCACGTCGCGGTAGGCGTCCGTCATGGCATCGGTGTAGGACGACTGCATCTGCCACAGCCGGCTCGATGCGCGCACCAGGACCTGGTCGGTGACCCGGGCCGAAGCGGCCGCGGCGAGCACCGCGTCCCACAGATACCGCGTGCCGACCCGGTACGCCGCCATCACGTCGGCCAGCGGCGCGCCCTGCTCCGCCCGCAGCCGCCCGGTCTCGCGGGCGGACACCGGGTCGGAGCGTTCGCCGACCAGTGACTCGAGCATGAAGTCGAAGTTGGCCCGGCAGGACGCCCGCAACGCGGCCGGCGGTACGAGTCCCCCGGTGCGGTAGAAGTCGATCTCGCTCTCGATCTGGGCCGCCATCGCCTCGACCAACTCGTCGGCCCGGACCCGGAGCCGGCCGACGAGATCCTCGATCTCCGGGCCGGCGCGCTCCGTGCTCACCTTCGGAGCATAAGCCCCGGGACGTTGTTCACGGGGACACTCGTGCGCCCGCCACGTTGGCCGGCCGGCCATCGACGCGGACCGGCGCCGGACCGATCGTGGAGTCAATCCCCGAACCCCGGAGCGACGCCATGACGAATCTCAGCCTGAACCTCACCGAGTCCGCGGCCATGTACCCGGACCACCCCGCGATCCGGCTGGACGACGACGTCCTGCGCTACGCCGACCTCGACGACGCGGCATCCCGCGTCGTCAGCCTGCTCCGCGAGTACGGCGTGCAGTCCGGTGACCGGGTCGGCCTGATGCTGCCGAACATCCCCGAGTTCGCGATCGTGTTCTACGGCATCCTCCGGGCCGGCGGTATCGCGGTACCGATGAATCCGCTGCTGAAGCGGCGTGAGGTCGACTACTACCTCACCGACTCCGGTGCCAAGGTGCTGTTCGCCTGGCACGAGGTGGCCGCCGAGGCCGAAGCCGGATCCAAGGCCGCGGGCACCGAGCACGTGCCGGTGGCACCGGGTGAGTTCCGCACGCTGATCTCGACCCGCCAACCGGCGCCCGACCCGGTCAGCAAGGACGGTTCCGACACGGCGGTGATCCTCTACACCTCCGGCACCACCGGCCGGCCGAAGGGCGCCGAACTGACCCACGCCGGCCTGAACGCCAACCAGGCGGTCAGCGCCCGGACACTGTTCCGGATCGGCCCGGAGGACGTGTTGATGGGCTGCCTGCCGCTGTTCCACGTCTTCGGGCTCACCTGCGGCCTCAACACCGCGATCGCCAACGGCGCGACCCTGACCCTGATCCCGCGCTACGCCCCGGCGAAGGCGCTGGAGGTGATCGCCCGCGACGGCGTCACCGTGTACGAGGGCGTGCCCACGATGTACGCCGCCATGCTCGGCGTCCCCGGGCGCGAGGAGTACGACGTGAGCACGCTGCGCACCTGCGTGTCCGGCGGAGCGGCCCTTCCGGTCGAGGTGCTGCGCGCTTTCGAGGAGGCGTTCGGCTGCATCATCCTGGAGGGCTACGGGCTGTCCGAGACGTCGCCGGTCGCGTCCTTCAACCATCCGGACGCGACCCGCAAGCCCGGCTCGATCGGTACGCCGATCGAGGGCGTGCGGATGCGGGTCGTGGACGACGCGCGCCGGCCGGTCCCACCGGGCGAGATCGGCGAGATCCAGATCGGCGGCCACAACGTGATGAAGAGCTACTGGAACAAACCCGACGCCACCGCGGAGACGATCGACGCCGACGGGTGGCTGAGCACCGGGGACATGGCGCGGCAGGACGAGGACGGCTACTTCTTCATCGTCGACCGCAAGAAGGACCTGCTCATCCGCGGCGGTTACAACGTCTACCCCCGCGAGGTCGAGGAGGTTCTCTACGAGCACCCGGCGGTCGCCGAGGCGGCCGTGGTCGGCATCCCGCACGCATCCCTCGGCGAGGAGATCGGCGCGGCCGTCGCCCTCAAGCCCGGTACGACGGCGACGCCCGACGAGTTGCGCGACTTCGTCAAGACCCGGATCGCGGCGTACAAGTATCCGCGCGCGGTGTGGATTGTCGACAATCTGCCGAAGGGACCGACCGGCAAGATCCAGCGCCGCGACGTCGTCGTCCCGGAGGGTGTGCTCCGATGACCACCCACGACGCTCGCGCCGACGCACTCGCCGCGCCGCTCGACCTGCTATTGACCAGCGCCGCCATCGGCCCGATGCGCCGGCTGATGCCGAACGCCTCCTGGGCCCGGATGACGACCGGACTGGCCGCCCGGCCGCGCACGGTCGCCGGCCGCGCCGTGGACCTGGCCGGCGAACTCGGCCGGATCGCGATCGGTCACTCCGACCGGGCGCCGTCCCGCCGCGACCGCCGTTTCTCGGATCCGGCTTGGACGCACAACCCGGTACTGCGACGAATCGTCCAGGCCTACCTGGCCGCGGCCGAGACCGCCGGCGCGCTGACCGCGGACGCACACCTGGAGTGGCGGGACAGGCAACGGATGGGCTTCGTCGTCGACAACGTCGTCGAAGCACTTGCCCCGAGCAACAACCCGCTGGTGAACCCGGTGGCCTGGAAGGCGCTGATCGACACCGCCGGGCTGAGCTCGGTCGCCGGCGCCCGCAACCTGGTCCGCGACCTGGCCACCGCGCCCCGGGTGCCGAGCATGGTCGAGCCGACGGCGTTCGAAGTCGGTACGACGGTCGCTGCGACATCCGGCGCGGTCGTGTTCCGCAACGAGATCCTGGAGCTGATCCAGTACACCCCGCAGACCCCGAAGGTCCGCACCGTGCCGCTGCTGATCGTGCCACCGGTGATCAACAAGTACTACGTCGTCGACCTGGCACCGGGCCGAAGCATGGTCGAGTACTTCGTCGCGCAAGGCCAGCAGGTGTTCACGATCTCCTGGCGGAACCCGGACGCCCGGCATCGCGACTGGGACCTCGACACCTACGGCCAGGCGATCCTCGACGCGATGGACGCCGTCCAGCGGATCTGCCGCACCGACAGCACCCATCTGTTCGCGACCTGCTCCGGCGGCATCCTGGCCTCGATGGTGCTCGCACACCTCGCCGATCGCGGTGAACTCGACCGCGTCGCCGGCTTCACCCTCGCGGTCTCAGTGCTCGACCAGACCCACGCCGGCTTCGCGTCGGCTGCCTTGGACGAGCGCGTGGCCGCGGCGGCCGTAGCTTCATCGGCGGCCAAGGGGTACCTGGACGGCCGGGCGCTTGCCGAGGTCTTCGCCTGGCTGCGGCCGACCGATCTGATCTGGAGCTACTGGGTCAACAACTACCTGCAGGGACGACCACCGGCTGCCTTCGACGTCCTGTTCTGGAACGCCGACACCACCCGGATGACCGCCGCACTGCATCGTGGTTTCGTCGAGCTGGCGATGACCAACGCGCTGACTCAGCCAGGGAAGGCGACCATGCTCGGGTCCGCGGTCGACCTCGGCAAGGTCGGCACCCCGTCGTACGTGATCGCCGGGATCGCCGACCACATCTGCCCGTGGCAGGCGTGCTATCGCAGTAGTCAGCTGCTTGGCGGCGAGACCCGGTTCGTGTTGTCCACGGCCGGGCACATCGCCTCGATGGTGAACCCGCCCGGCAACCCGAAGGCGACGTACCAGATCAACGAGACCAACCCGCCGGACCCCGACGAGTGGTTGCGTACGGCAACGACAGAGCAGGGCTCCTGGTGGCCCGACTACGCCGACTGGCTGGGCAGGCGCAGCGGCCGGTTGAAGGCCGCGCCGGAGGACCTCGGCGGCGGCGGGTTGGACCCGCTCGAAGCCGCGCCCGGCAGTTACGTCCGAGAGGCCTGAGGTGGAGATGCTGACCGCCGCCGGAAGACGGATCCGGTACGACGTACGTCTGGGCGACCCGCGACAGACGCCGCTGCTGCTGTGCTGCGGGATCGGGGCCGGCTTCGAGGTACTGCAGCCGGTGGTCGACGCGCTGGACCGGACGGTGATCCGGTTCGACGTCCCCGGCGTCGGCGGCTCGCGGGCCGGATTGCTGCCGGACGGCATCCCCCGGCTCGCCTGGATGGTCGAGCGAATGCTGAAACAGCTCGGCTTCGATCAGGTCGACGTACTGGGACTGTCGTGGGGTGGCGCGCTCGCGCAGCAGCTCGCCGCCCAGCACCGGCGGCGTGTCCGACGACTGGTGCTGGTGAGCACGGGCACCGGCGCCCTGATGGTGCCCGGGAGGCCGACGACCCTGCTGCGGATGCTCACGCCGCGACGCTTCGGCGATCCCGAGTACGCCGCCGGAATCGCCGGCGCCATCTACGGCGGAAGCGCCCGGGAGCACGCCGGTGACATCCGGGAGGTGTTCCAGAACCAGGTGCGGGCCGGATCGCTGCGCGGCTACCTCTACCAGCTCGCGGCCGGCGCCGTCTGGACCAGCTTGCCGTTCCTCGGCCTGATCCGGCAGCCGACGCTGGTGCTGACCGGCGACGACGACCCGATCATCCCGGTCGTCAACGGCCGGATCCTGGCCCGTCTGATCCCGCACGCCGAACTGCACATCTACCGCGGCGGGCACGTCGAGCTCGTCACCGAGGCACCCGCGCTGGTGCCCGTCATCACCCGATTCCTGTCCGCTGAGGGGGACGCATGACCACCGACCCGATCGACTTCTACGGCCTCGAGCTGCTGCTGGACAACCATGACCGCGAGCTGCTGCGCGCCGTCCGCGACTTCGGCGACAAGCAGGTGACGCCGATCATCAACGACTACTGGAACCGGGCCGCGTTCCCGTTCGAACTGATCCCGACGCTGCGCGACCTGGGCATCGTCGGTACGCCGTACACCGGGTACGGCTGCCCGGGCCGCAGCTTCCTGCTCGACGGGCTGATCGCGATGGAGCTCAGTACGGCGGACCCGTCGATCGCCACGTTCTTCGGCGTACACAGCGGGCTCTCGATGGGATCGATCTACCTGTGCGGCTCCGAGGAGCAGAAGGAACGCTGGTTGCCGGCGATGGCCCGGCTGGACAAGATCGGCGCCTTCGGCCTGACCGAGCCCGAGGTCGGGTCCGGCGCCTCGCGCGGGCTGCAGACCACCGCCCGGCGCGAAGGCGACACGTGGGTCCTGGACGGCCAGAAGAAGTGGATCGGCAACGCGACCTTCGCCGATCTCACTGTGATCTGGGCTCGTGACGTCGAGGACGGTCAGGTGAAGGGTTTCGTGGTCGAGAAGGACACACCCGGGTTCGCCACCACGAAACTCGAGGACAAGATGGCGTTGCGCGTCGTACAGAACGCGCTCATCACCCTGGACGGCGTACGGGTCCCGGAAGCGAACCGCCTGGCCGGTGCGGAGTCCTTCCGCGACACCGCCAAGGTTCTGCTGATGACCCGCGCCGGCGTCGCCTGGATGGCCGTCGGCTGTGCCCGTGGCGCCTACCGTCATGCCCTTGCCTACGCGGGAGAACGCGAGCAGTTCGGCCGGCCGATCGCGTCGTTCCAACTCGTCCAGGACCTGCTCGTCCGCATGCTCGCCAACACCACAGCTTCCGCCACCTTGTGCGCGCGCCTCTCCCAACTCCAGGACGCCGGCCTCGCGTTCGACGAACACGCGTCACTCGCCAAGGCCTTCTGCACCGTCCGCATGCGCGAAACCGTCGGCTACGCCCGCGAACTCCTCGGCGGCAACGGCATCCTCCTCGAACACAACGTCGGCCGCTACGTCGCCGACGCCGAAGCCATCTACTCCTACGAAGGCACCCGCGAAATGAACACCCTCATCGTCGGCAAATCCATCACCGGCCACTCCGCCTTCCTCTGACTACTGGCTCAAGACGATCTCCACGCGAGCGCCGTTTGCCAGGCCTGGCTTGAGTTCGAGGGCCCCGCCGCATCTGGCTACCAGGCGGCGGCAGAGGGCGAGACCGAGTTGGGCGCCGGTGGCGTAGCGGCCCGTCGCCCCTGGCGCGGCGCCGTCATTCTCGACGGTGAGCACGCTGCGATCGCCGACCCTGCGAGCCTGGATGTGGATGCGTTGTGCGCCGGCGGCGACCGCGTTCCCGAGCAGGTTGCGGAGGATCAGGCGGAGAGCGGCGGGTGGCAGCGGGAAGTCGCTGGTCACGTTGGCGACGACCTCGGCGGGCAGGTGGTCGAGATCCGCGGCAGCCTGTCGCAGGCAATCGGCGACGGGCGCGTGACTCCGGTCGGCTTGATCGGCACGTGCCGCGTCGAGGATCGAGTCGACGAGGTCGAGGGCGCGCTGCATGGCCTCGCGTGGCTCGTCGGCGTCGATCGCGGACCTCAGGATCGACTTCACGTCGTGGGCGACCATGGCGGACGCGTCCTCGAGCGCCTCGGTCCTGCGTGCGAGGCGCGCAACGTGTTCCGCCAACTCTTCGGCGATCCGTCGGTACTTCATCCGTGGACTCCTCGAACTCTAGGACTGGCCGATCAGGCCGTGGGACAGGGCGAACATGACCAGCTCGGCGCGAGTGCCGAGCCGGAGTTTGCGCATGATGTGCGCGCGGTGCGTGTCCACGGTCCGCACCGAGATGAACAGACTCCGTGCGATCTCCTGGTTGGTGTAGCCGAGCGCCAACTGGTAGAGGATTTCGCACTCACGCTCGGACAGGGGTTCGAGCGCGGCGACCTGATCGCCCACGACCAGCCTCGCGCCGAGCGACGGTTCGACATAGGTCTCGCCGGCACAGATCCGGCGCATCGCACCGATCAACGCTTGGTCCGACGAGCCCTTCGAGATGTACCCGGACGCACCGGCCAGCAGAGCACGCCGTACGGTGCTCGCGGACGCCTGAGCTGACATCATCAGAATCTTCGTGCCGGCCGCGACACGTCTGAGCGGTGCAATGGCGTCACAGCCGTTCGTTCTCGGCAGCACGACGTCCAGCAGGACGAGATCAGGCTGAAGCCGTTGTGCAAGTGCCACCGCATCGGCCGCGTTCCCCGCCTCGCCGACCGGCACGATGTCAGCCTCCCCCGCCAGCCGCGCCCGAAGCCCGGCACGGACCAAACCGTGGTCGTCGACGATCAGAATCCTCATCACACAACCGAGCCTAGGGCCGGAATCAGCAAGGAACTAAGGAGATTCGGCAACCCTGCACGCCTGGCAAGGCTCCGTGCACGGAGAACACAGTCGTACGCCGGAGCCGTGGCTAGCGTGCAGATCGTCAGTACCCGAACCGAATCCTCAGGAGGAGAAATGACTGACGAAGCAGTGGCCCTGAACGTCAAGGACGAACTGTTCTGGGACCCGAAGGTGGACAGCGAGGAGATCGCGGTATCCGCGGACGACGGAACGATCACGTTGCGCGGCACCGTCGGCAGCTTCCGGCAGAAGCGCGATGCCAAGAAGGCCGCGGAACGCGTCCACGGAGTCGTGTACGTCGACAACGAGCTGTCGGTACGCATTCTCACCAAGAGCCGGCGCGCCGACGCCGACCTGCGCGGCGATGTGCTGCAGGCGATGCTGCTCGACTCGCTGATCCCCACCACGGTCGACGCCAAGATCCAGGACGGGTACGTCACCTTGTCCGGCGCGGTCGACTGGCAGTACCAGCGGGACGAGGCGACGTTTGTCGCAGGCAACGTTCTCGGTGTGACCGGCGTCGACAACGAGATCATCGTCGGCGGTGACGCCCACACCGCCGGCGAGGTCTCGGATGACATCCAGAAGGCGTTCAAACGGGACGCCAAGATCGACGCCGACAGTCTCGCGGTGGCAGCCTCGGCCGGCACGGTGACGCTCACCGGGAGCGTTCGGTCCTGGTCCGAGCACGACGCGGCGCTCGCAGCGGCCTGGGCCGCCCCGGGCGTCACCACCGTGAACGACCGGCTGGTCGTCTCGTACTGATCCGCGAAGAGACTGAAGCCGGCTCCCGGTGGGCAACCACCTGGAGCCGGCTTCAGTCGTGGGTGTGTCAGCCGACGGATTCGGCCAGATTCTGGGGAGCCGATCCCGCCTTCCGGAGCTGCGCCGACAGCACCAGCGTGGAGATGCCGTAGACGATGCTGAACAGGCCGAACACGGTGGCCAGGCTGACCGCGCCGATGTCGGGCCGGATCGCCAGGACGACGCCGAGTGCGATCGAGACGAGTCCGGTGAGAGCCCACATCGCCCGCTCCCCCGCCTCTTCGCCCTGCCGGAACGCCATCGTGACCTCGATGACGCCCGAGACGAACGCCCACACGGCGATCCAGATCGTCAGCACGAGCGCCGTGATGCCGGGCCACGCCAGGGCCGCGATGCCGGCGACCACGTCGAGCAGTGCGAGCAACAGGTAGCCGATCACGGGACCGGCGCTGCGGCCGGCGAACGCGCGGGCTCCATCCGTGGCTCCCGCGATGAAGGCGTAGATCGCGAAGAGAATCACGACCGCGCCGACGGTGACATCCGGCCAGGCGACGGACACCACGCCGATCGCGACGGCCAGCAGGCCTCGCCAGAGCAATGACGACGACACAGATTTGAACATCAACTGCCTCCTTGGTGATTGGTCACGACGCGACGTCGGCGTCGATCGGGGTAGTGGTGAGTGCGTAGGCGCGCTGCTTGTTCTGGTGCAGCGCACGCCATTCGCGCGGCGACATGCCGAACGCCTCGCGGAAGGTGCGACTGAAGTGGGTCGCGTCGCCGAAGCCCCAGGCATGCGCGATGGCGGAGATCGTCCGACCCGCCATCGCGCTCCTGGCGAGCTCACGCCGGCACCCCTCCAGCCGACGTACCCGGATCCATTCCCCCAGAACGATGCCGGACCGCGACAGCGTCGTGTAGAGATGCCGGACCGAGATGTTCTGGGCGGCGGCGATCTTCGCCGCGCTCAGGTCCGGATCGGTGAGATGCTGCCGGGTGAACTCCATGATCCGCAGCGCGAGCGTGTTCTCCAGCGGTTCGCTGGCCAGCACGCCCGCGCCGAGCTGCGTGGCGACGACAGCCCGGATCAGCTCGATCGTCGGCGCCTCGAAGACGTCCAGATCGGCCTCGGCCGCGAGCCGCTGATCACCGACCAGCCGGGTCAGGTACGCCGCCGCGAGGTTCGCGACCGGATTGCGCGGGCCGAGGCGCAACCCGGCGACGCGGGCGAGGGCGTGATCGGTCAGTGCCAGATCCGCCCTCGGCACCCGCACGGAATGCTGGTGGTTCCCGTCCTGGCTGGTCGACAGGTACGGCCGGCGAGCGTCGAGCAGGATGAGATCGCCCGGCGACAGCACCGTTCGCCGGTTGTACTGGACGACCGATCGCCGGCCCGCCAGCTGCAGCTCGACGATGATGCTCGGCTCCGGATCCGCCCGGGCCAGCCGTACCGTACGCCGCACGGTCAACGGCGTCGTCGTGATCGTCAGGATCGACAGCCGGCCCAGCCTGCCACCAGTACCTCGCGCGGACACCTCGTCCGGACCGACGTGGTGCAGGACCTCGACCGGCACCGCGGCGCTGCCGATCGCATCCCGCAGCAGCCGGAGCCGGTCGCCCGGCGGCATGGTCGCGGTGTCGAACAACTCGGGCAACGAGCTGTTCCGGTCGGATGGCAACGAGTGAGCCATGGCAGCCTCCTGGCGGTCAGCGCGAGCGTCCTGCGCTCGACATGGACGACGCTAGGAGGCCGCGGACGGCCCAGACATCGGCAATCCGACGCAACGATGACCCAATTGGGCCGACCGTCACCCCCGCCGAGCGCGGTGCCGGTGGATTCCGGCGACTGCCACGAAACAGATCAACGCGGCGGGAACGGCCTTCCGGATCAGAGGTCCGGCGGCCTTCTTCTCCGGGGTCGCCGCCGGCTCCTGCCGCCGGTCGGCCAGCTTGATCAGGTGTTCGAGCATCGCCTTCATCGCGCACTTCCTTCTCGGGTGGGCATGTGGGTCATGCCTGTGCCGAAACGGTAGGAGTGCACCGGCCGTCCTGATCTGCGCCGAACGCGCCACTTCTCTGCGTTTTGCGCGCACTTGGACTCAGTGTGGCTGCCGCCGGGTGGCCTCGAGGGCCAGGCAGAGTTGCGCGACGTCGCGAGGTGCGGTCAGGGTACGGCCGGTCAGCTCGGCGATCCGTCGCAGTCGTTGGCGGACCGTGTTGGGGTGGACGAACAGCTGCTTGGCCGCCTCCGCGGTCGATCCGCCGCAGTCGCGCCAGGCTTCCAGCGTGTCCAGCAGAACCTCACGGTCGGCCGCAGCATCCAGTGGGCCCAGGGTGGAGCCGACGATCCGGGCCATCACCTCGGGCGTACTCGCCGCGGTCACCGCGAGCGGCGAGTCGTCGAAGAGGGTGACCTTGGCGCCGGGTGCGGTGCCGAGAATCGCGAACTTCGCGAAGCGCAGCGCCTCGCGCGTCCCGTCCAGTGTGGGGTACTGCGGACTGACGCCGACGCGGTGTTCGGCGTGCTTGGTCAGCGTGGCGACCAGTTGAACCCTGCGGCCGCTCACCGGCAGCACGACGATGCCCACCTGGAGGTCCGCCTGCAGTCGCCACGCCGACGCCAGACCAACTGACCGCAGCCGCACCTCCATGTCGGGGAAGGCCTGCCGGCCGACCTCCGGCACCTCCGCGGCGACCACGACGAACGGTCCCCGGTGGGAGATCCGCAGGATCTCGGCGGCCTCCCAGAGGGTCTCGTTCTCAGTGATCCGGCCCTCCAGGAGCGCCCCCACCAGAGCGGAGCGTTCGTGCTCCTGGGCGACGATCCGGTCGGCCACCGCGTCCCGGTAAGCGTCTGCCATCGCGTCCGTGAAGTCGTCGAGGATCAGCCAGATCCTGGACGCGGCCCGAACCAGTGCGTCGCTGCTCAGCGCACGCGTCTCCCGCGCCTCGGCGACCATGGCCTCCCAGATGAACCTGCCGCCGACCCGGTAGGCGTCCATCGCCTTGGCCAGCGGCACACCCGCGTCGACACGGTGCCGGCCGCTCTGCCGCGCGTAGGAGACGTCCGCGGCCGCAGGTCCGCACAGCGCGGGCAGGACCGACTGCAGCTGCGCACGGCAGTCCTCGCGGAGATCGGCGTACGGGACCAGACCGGTGTCGACGTACGACGTGACCTCCTTCTGGATCCACTCCGCCATCGACTCGGCGAGCTCGCCGATCCGGTCCAGCAAGGCCGTGGCCAGGACGGCGATCTGGCGATCGAGATCCGCGTCGTCGTTCCCGATGTCCATCTGCTGATGGTAGGTCCGAATGTTTCCCACCACTGCTGGCGGCGCCGAACACTGTGACCGCGTACATCGACTCTGGCTCGACCCGATCGGATCCTGGTAGAGGCCGAACTGCCTCCCGCAGGAATCAGGTCACTATCAGTTGCGATACGGAGGCACGACCGTGAAGTCAGACCCCGTGGGGCGCGCCGCCGAACTGGAGCGGATCGACTCACTCCTCGAGCGGTGCACCTCGACCCAGCCCGCTCTGCTGCTGCGCGGCGATCGGGGCATCGGCAAGACCGCGCTGCTCGACGCCGCCGCAGAGCGGGCGACGGCCCGCGGAATTCGGACCCTGCGTGCTTTCGGTGCGGAGTTCGAGGCGGGGCTGTGCTTCTCGGCGCTGCATCAACTCCTCTACCCGCTGCGCGACCGGGTGGACCAGTTCGTCGGCCCGCACCGCCGTACTCTCGAGCAGATCCTGGATCTCACGCCGGGACTGTCGCCGGATCCCTTGGTCGCGACTGCGGTGCTCGCCCTCCTCAGTGAGGCCGCCGCCGAGCGGCCACTGCTGCTGATTGTCGACGACATCCCCTGGATCGACCCCGCCAGCGCGGCCACGCTCGGGTTCGCGGTCCGCCGCTTCGGACACGACCCGATCGCCCTCCTGGCGGCCGCGCGCACAGGTACTCACGGTCTCCACGACAGGGTCCAGCTGCCTGAACATGTCATCGGGTCACTCGACGCCGGGGCGGCCGTCAGGCTGCTGGACATCCAGTGGCCCGGACTGGCTCCGCCGGTGCGGCGGCGAATGCTGGCCGAGGCCGCGGGCAACCCGCTGGCGCTCCAGGACCTGCCCGTGTTGCTGGACGACCGGCAGCGCTCCGGCCAGGACCCGCTGCCCGAATTCCTGCCGTTGACCGGGCGACTACGGGCCGCCTTCGCCGAAGAGGCCGGAACGTTGCCCGCAGCAACTAGACGGGTGTTGTTACATGTGGCCCTGGAGCCGGAGGTCAGTCTGGCTGCGATCCAGGGATCGGCGATGGACTCGGTGGACGTCGACGATCTCGCTCCCGCAGTGCGGGCCGACCTGGTGCATGCCGATGCCGGTGGCCGCCGCATCTGGTTCCGCCATCCGCTGATCCGCTCGGCCATCGTGCACCAGACAGCGCCAGCTGAACGCCGGGGCGCGCACCAGGCCCTCGCCACGATCATGACCGGTAGCCCCGAGCGCCGCGCGTGGCATCTCGCCGAGACCGCCACCGGACCCGACGAAGCAGTGGCTCGTGCCCTGGACGAGGCCGCGACGTCCGCCCGGCGCGGGGGTGCGGCGTCCGCGGCTGTGACCGCGCTCATCCGGGCCGCGGACCTCAGCCCGCACGCGGCCGATCGGTGCCGGCGGTTGATCGAGGCCGCCCACCTCGCCGGCATCACCGGCCAACTCGACGAGGTACCCCGGTTGTTGGCCGACGCCGGCCAGGCCCGGGACACGCCGACCGGCCTGGTCTTCGCCACCACCGCCCATCTCCTCACCAACCAGGACGGCGATGTCGACGCCGCCTACCGGCTGCTGACCCGCGCGCTCGACGATGTCGACAGTACGGCGAACAACGACCGCCGGTGGAACTCTTGCGGGATTCTCTACGCACTACTGCTCGTCAGCCTCTACTCCCTCCGGCCGGAGCCGTGGGAGCTGCTCGACAAGGCGATGGCTCGCTTCGAACCGGAAGCAGTCGTCCCGTTCCGCCTGTGTCACGACGCGTACGTCGATCCGTCCCGATCCGCCAGTGCGGTGCGCGAAGGCCTCGCTCAGGCATTCGCCGCGCTGCCCGCCGACGCGGGCCCCTGGGAACTCCTGCCCCTGGCGTTCGCGGCCAATGCGATGGATGTGCTGTCCGACTACCGCTACCTGCTCACGCGGATGATCGATCGGGAGCGCGATGGTGGCGCGATCGCCATGGTCATCCCCGGCTTGATGCTGCTCTGCCAAGATTCGTACGTCCACGGGCAGTGGGACGAGGCCGAGCGCGTGGCCCAGGAGGGGCTGGATCTGGCCGAGGTCTACGGTTACCACTTCTGGGAGGGCCAGATCCGGGCCTTGCTGGCCGCGGGCGCGGCGCTGCGTGGCAACGCGGATCTCTCCCGATCCCGCCGTACCGAGACCACGAACTGGGCGGCGCCCCGCGGGATGGGGGTGACAGAGGCGTACGCGCGGTCGGCCGGCAACCTCGCGGCCATGGGGCAGGGTGACTTCGACGAGGCCCTGGTCCAGGCGGCGAGGATCGCCCCGGCCGGCGCCCCGAGCGTCGGCATCCCGGGCCGGTGGGTGGTGCTCGACCTGGTCGAGGCCGCAGTCCGCTCCGGTCGCATGGACCTCGCCCGCGCCCACGTCGCGGCCGCCCAGCAGGCCGGCCTGCACCGGATCGGCCCGCGCATCGCACTGATGATCGCCGGCTCGGCAGCCTTGACCGCCGCCGACGACGAAGCCGGCGCGTTGTTCGAAGCCGCGCTGGCGATGCCCGATGCGGCTCGGTGGCCATGGGAGCACTCGCGTGTCCAGTTCGCCTACGGACAATGGCTCCGCCGCACTCATGACACCACTCTTGCCCGGATACATCTCCGCGCAGCCCTGGAGACCTTCGACCGGATCGGCGCCGAAGGCTTCGCCCAGCGGGTCCGCGCGGAACTCCGTGCGGCCGGCGTCGCATACGCCGTACCGCCCGACAACTCGGCGGTTCCACTGACGGCGCAGGAGCGGCAGATCGCCGACCTGGCCGCGACCGGGCTGACCAACAAGCAGATCGCCGAACGGCTGTTCCTGTCCCACCGGACCGTGGCGTCGCACCTTCACCGGCTGTACCCCAAGCTCGGTGTCGCTTCGCGCACGGCCCTGCGCGCCGCGCTGGATGCGATGGCCCGGGCCGAGGCTCCTTCGTGATTCCCGCAACCGGTCAGTGCAGGCTCCGATGCCGCGAGGGTGTCACCCCGCAGAGGATCGAAAGCACAGAGACACCCGACGAAAGGAACTGAGATGAGCTGGGACAGCGATCTGGTCGGCAACGTCAGCGACGAACTGTTCTGGGACCCCAAGGTCGACAACGAGGCCATCGCGGTCTCGGCGAAGGCCGGCACGGTCACACTGCGCGGCACCGTAGGCGGTCTGCGGGAGAAGCGGGAGGCGAAGAAGGCGGCACAACGCGTCGTCGGCGTACTGGAGGTCGACAACCAGCTGAAGGTGCGGCTGATGGGCGACGAGGGACGCATGGACGCCGATATCCGCGGCGACGTCCTGCAGGCCCTGATGCTCGACAGCCTGGTGCCGAGCGCGGTCGACGCCAAGGTGCTGGGCGGCGTCGTGACCCTCACCGGCACGGTCGACTGGCAGTACGAGCGCGACGAGGCGGAGTTCGTTGCCTCGAACATCGTCGGCGCCCTCGACGTGATCGACGAGATCGAGATCAAGAACCCGAAGCCGAACTCCGGGGACGTGCAGGACTCGATCACGAACGCGTTCAAGCGCAACGCCGCGCTCGACGCCGAGGGTCTGCAGGTGTCGACCGACAACGGGATCGTCACCGTCAAGGGAACCGTCGGCTCGTGGGCCGAGCGGGACGAGGCGATCGGCGCTGCGTGGTCGGCACCGGGCGTCACAGCGGTGCGTGACGACCTGACGGTCACCTACTGACCGAAGCACGGCCCGAACGGCGCGGGTGGCATCCACCGCCCGCGCCTCGCCGTACCTGAGGAGCAGGGTCATGAAGCAGATCAATCCGCCACTCCAGATCGCCGGGGAGCTGATGTCGATCGCCGGCCTGCGCGGCTGCTCCGTCTACGACCGCACGGGCCTCCGAGTCGGGCGCCTCGTCGACCTGCTCGTCAGCCCCGACACGATCGACCCCCGGCCGCGGATCCAGGGAGCTCTGGTCCGCGCCAAAGGGCGACTGGTCTACCTCCCGGAAGCCGCCATCGCCGGCATCCGCGACCGGACGGTGTACCTCTGCACCGTCGGCGTCACTCCCCGGCCCTTGGCCCCCAGGCTCATCCGGCTCAGTCACCACGTCCGGCACTGCCAGCTGCGCGCCTCCGACGTGATCGTTGCCTGCAGCCCCGACGGTCTCCGGCTGGTCGGCGTCGACCCCACCTTCCGCACTCTCCTCCGCCGACTCGCCCCCACCCCGCTGCGCCGCAGAGTCATCCGCCATCGAATCCAGCCCTGGCCCTCACCCGTTCCCCGGCTCACCCCGGCGCCCACACCAACTCGGCCCACTCGCCGACCGGCGCCCCCGCCGTACAGGCCCTACACCAGACCGCGCCGCCAGCCTTCAGCCGTCGGACACAGGACGTAGCTCGACGACGGCGATCGGGCGGGAGGTTCTGGTCTGGTACTGCGTGTAGCGGTCGGCGTTGACCGAGTTCACGATCGTCCAGCGGCGGGCGTAGTCGGGGTCGTCCGGCAGCGTCGAGCGTGCGGTGACCGGGATGCGGCGGCGGCCGATCTGGATCTCGCAGCGTGGATCGGCTTTCAGGTTCGCCAGCCAGGCCGGGGGTTTGGGTGATCCGCCTTTGGACGCGACGACCAGGTAGTCGTCGCCGTCGCGGGCGTAGGTGAGTCCGTTGGTACGGACCTCGCCAGTCCGGCGGCCGGTCGTGCGGAGCAGCAGCGTGGGGTTGCCGAAAAGCAGGTGATGACCGAGAAATCCGTCGGTGTGCTCGTAGATCCACTGGTGGGCGCGCAGGACCTGGTGGAAGAAGCCGGCCATCGGAAGCTCCTTTCGCCGTTCCGCGAACGTCAGGATCTCAAGACTACGGCGAGCCCGATCGCCGGTTGCAATCCATGCTCACTGGCGTATGGTTATGAAAGTCATTTTCATCTACGCTGAGGCTTGGCCGGTCGAGGAGATCGTTGTGAAGAGCGTTGTGCCATCGGATTCCGTCGTACGTCGACTGTCGGGGCTCGCCATGGCGGTGACCATTGTGGTGGCGGCTGCGGGCTGTTCGACCTCGGCGCCTGGGGTTGCCGATTCGTCCACGAGTGGGAAGACGATTCAGGTCGTGGCCGCGGAGAACTTCTGGGGCAGCATCGCGTCCCAGCTCGGCGGCGACCACGTCAAGGTCACGAGCATCATCAGCAATCCGGACGCGGATCCGCACGACTACGAGCCGACCGCTGCCGACGCCCGGACCGTGGCCGGCGCGCAGTACACAATCGTCAACGGCATCGGGTACGACGCCTGGGCGGACAAACTGCTGTCCGCCAATCCCACCGATGGCCGAACCGACCTGACGATCGGCGACCTCGTCGGCGTCCAGCCGGGCGGGAACCCGCATCGCTGGTACTCCCCTGACGACGTCCACAAGGTGATCGAGAAGGTCACCTCCGACTACAAGTCGCTGGATCCGGCCGACGCCGCCGACTTCGACGCGCTGAAGACGACGTACGAGACCAAGACCCTTGCTCGGTACAACGAGTTGATCTCCGGCATCAAGATGAAGTACGCCGGTACGCCGATCGGTGCTTCCGAGTCCATCGTCAGTCCACTCGCCGACGGACTCGGGTTGAAGATGCTGACTCCGGACTCGTTCCTGAGCGCGATCAGCGAGGGCACCGACCCGACCGCGCGGGACAAGTCGATCGTCGATCAGCAGATCGCCGGGAAGCAGATCAAGATCTACGTCTACAACAGCCAGAACAGCACGCCGGACGTGCAGACGCAGGTGAAGGCGGCCGAGGCCGAGGGCATTCCCGTCGCGACGGTCACCGAGACTCCGACTCCGGCCGGCGTGTCCTTCCAGGACTGGCAGGTGCGGCAACTCGAGGGCATCGAACAAGCCCTCGCCAAGGCCGCAGCCAAATGACCGCCGAACCACTTCCACCAGTGCAACACGACACGCCACAGCCGTCGCAGTCACGGTTGCCACCAGCAACGACACCAGGATGGTTGTCAGTGGCAACACCGACGGGCTCGTTGTCTGCGGCAACACATCCGGCCGCGGCGATCTCGTTGCGGGGTGCGGCGGTGCGGGTTGGCGGCCGGACCTTGTGGTCGGGGGTCGACCTGGACGTCGGTGTGGGCGAGTTCGTCGCTGTGCTGGGTCCCAACGGCGTCGGCAAGTCCACCCTGGTGAAGGTGCTGCTCGGCATCATGCCGCCGGCTGCGGGCGACGTACGCGTGCTCGGCGAGCGAGCCGGGCGCGCCGGCGACCGGATCGGCTACCTCCCGCAACGGCGCAGCTTCGACGCCTCCCTGCGGATCCGTGGCATCGACGTCGTCGGACTCGGCTGGGACGGCGACCGCTGGGGTGTTCCATTGCCTGGACGCCGGCGCAAGGCCGCCCGGGTTGCCGAGGTCATCGAGCTGGTCGGCGCCTCCGCCTATGCGCACCGGCGGATCGGGCAATGCTCGGGCGGCGAGCAACAGCGGTTGCTCATCGCCCAGGCGCTCGTACGCCGCCCCGACCTGATGCTCCTCGACGAGCCCCTGGACAGCCTCGACCTCCCGAACCAGGCCGCGATCGCCGCCCTGGTCGGAAGGATCTGCCGGGAGGAGGGCGTGACGGTGATGATGGTTGCCCACGACATCAACCCGATCCTGTCCCGCCTGGACCGCGTCATCTACCTGGCCGAGGGCGGCGCCGTCGCGGGACGGCCCGAGCAGGTCATCACGTCCGAGATCCTGTCGCGGCTCTACCGCACTCCGATCGAGGTACTGCGAACCTCCGACGGCAGACTCGTGGTCGTCGGGCAACCGGACGCACCCGCCCCGCACGCCCGATGATGCCGGTCGGTGGGCAGGCGTGGTCGTGGAACCCGATGACCGACCTGCAGCAGATGTGGGCGTTCCCGTTCATGGTCAACGCGTTCCGCGCGGGCACGATCGTCGCGGTCGCCGCCGCGGTGGTGGGCTGGTTCATGGTCTTGCGCCGGCAGAGCTTCGCCGGTCACACGCTGGCCGTGGTCGGGTTCCCCGGCGCGGCCGGTGCGACGCTGGTCGGCGTCAGTGCGTCGTACGGCTATTTCGCCTTCTGTGTGTCGGCGGCCGTGGTCATCGGGATGATCCCGCGGGACACCGATGGCCACGAGTCCGCGCTGACGGGCACGATCCAGGCCTTCCTGCTTGCTTGCGGTTTCCTGTTCGCAGCGCTGTACAAGGGATTGCTCGGCGGCGTGACCGCATTGCTGTTCGGCAGCTTCTTGGGGATCACGGCGACTCAGGTCTGGATGCTGCTCGCAGTGGCCATCGCCGTACTGGCTCTGCTGGCCGCGATCGGGCGTCCGTTGCTGTTCGCATCGATCGACCCGGATGTCGCGGCCGGGCGTGGTGTTCCGGTGCGGTTGCTCGGCTTGGTGTTCCTGGTCCTCCTCGGGGCAGCGGTCGCCGGGGCCAGTCAGATCACGGGGAGTCTGCTCGTGTTCGCGCTGCTGGTGATGCCGGCCGCAACGGCCCAGGCGTTGACCGCGAGCCCACGTCTCGGGCTGGCACTTTCAGTGCTCATCGCTCTCGTGGTCACCTGGGCCGGCCTGATCGCCGCCTACTACTCGCCGTACCCGATCGGCTTCTACGTCGCCACCTTCGCGTTTGCCGGCTACGTGCTGGCCTCGACCGGTCGACGGGCGCTGGCATGACGGCGTTCTTTCAGCATGCCTTGCTCGCCGGTACGGCGATCGCCGCCGCGGCCGGCCTGGTCGGGTACTTCCTGGTCCTGCGTGCCCAGGTCTTCACCGGCGATGCACTGAGCCATGTCGCCTTCACCGGCGCGCTCGCCGCCCTGGCGGTCGGTGTCGATCCACGGTTCGGGCTCTTCGCCGCCACGATCGGTGTTGCGCTGCTGCTCGGCGTACTCGGCCGTCGCGGTCGGCCCGACGACGTCGCCATCGGCAGTGTGTTCAGCTGGATCCTCGGCCTGGGCGTCTTCTTCCTCACGGTCTACACCACCTCACGCAGCGCGGCGAACGGCGGCGCCGGAGTCAACGTGCTGTTCGGGTCGATCTTCGGGCTGTCGGCCTCGCAGGCCGTGACCGCGGCGGCGATCGCGGCCGCCATCTGCGCGATCGTCGTTGCCATCGCCCGGCCGTTGCTGTTCGCATCGATCGACGAGGCGGTGGCGGCTGCTCGCGGCGTACCCGTTCGACTCCTGGGCCTGGGCTTTCTGGCCCTGGCCGGCGCCTGTGCGGCCGTCGCGACGCAGGCCGTGGGTTCGCTGCTGATTCTGGGGCTGCTGGCCGCTCCCGCCGGTGCCGCGCAGCGCCTCACCGATCGGCCCTATCGGGCTCTCGCCTTGTCGGCAGGGCTGGCGGTCACCGAGATGTGGGCCGGGCTCGCCCTCAGCTTCGCGGTGCCGAACGTGCCTCCGAGCTTCGGCATCCTGGCCGCCGCGACCGTCATCTACGCCGGGGCGACGATATCCACCTCGTTGCCTTCCGGGTCAGCAAGTCTGCAGCGACCCTGAGCCGGCTCGGCCACGATCCGTCCCCCGGCGGCGACGGCCGCGTCGATCCGGGCCCGGGCCTGGTCGTCCGGGACGACGAGGTCGAAGTGGATCCGGTTGCGCTGCCGGAGCCGTTCCCCGTCCGCTGCGTCCATCTGCTGGAAGATGATCACCGGGTTGAGCCGGCGCGGATCGTAGATGTCGGACACGTTGGTCCGTGGGTCGTGCTGGTAGCCGAGCAGGGTCGTCCAGAAGTCCCGCACGGCGGGAACATCGAAGGCGTCGATGCCGAATTGGACGAAGCGCAGGCGCGACGGGTCCGCGGCGAGTGCCAAGTCGTGCGCCGCGGCCTGGACCCGACCGGCCAGTGCCGTGAAGCGGGGTACGTCCTGCTCCCACAGGTCCTTCCCGCTGTCGATCGTGACGCCGTCCGGCCGGAGATCCACCAGCAGCGGCACACCCGCGTCGTCGGCCAGACCGGCAACGGCCGTGGCGAGCGCGGCGGCCTGCGTTGGCGAGGAGGTCGGATAGAAGGTCATCGCGCCGAACACCACCCGCCAGTCGGCGGTCTCCGGTCCCTCCGAGAGCTCGCCGCCCGGGACCAGATCGACTTCGTTCCCTTCGGTGTCGGCCAGCGTGAGCTCCCACGCGCCGTACGCCTCCGCGCCGAGGGCCGTCTTGACCGCGTCCACCGCTTCGGGCGATCGGCTGACGTCGAAGTGGATCCGATTGCGCAGCGGTCGTGGCTGGTCCAGGTGGTGGAACGAGATCGGCGGGTCCCGTCGCAGCGCGTCCGCCAGGCTGTCGTCATCGGCCGGCTCGTAGGCGAGCGCCGTACGCCAGAACGACATCACCGAGGGCCTGTCCACGGCGTCGATCGCGAACTGGACGGTCTGCAGCGCGGCTGGATCCGCAGGCAGGCCCAGGTCCTGAGCCGCCGCCGAGATGGCGCGGGCGAGCTCCACGTCGAGATCGGAGGAAGCACCGATCCGGACCCGAACCCCGCCGGCGCGAAGATCCAGGTCCGGCAGGACGGGCGCCAGGTCGGCGATGCGGCCGACGAGCGCCGCGCCCGCGGTCTGCGACGGCGCGTCGAACCAGGTGCTCGCGCCGCTGCCGAGAACCCGCCAGTCCTCGACGCCGCCGGCTTGCTGGAACTCGGTCGCCTTCATGCCGGTGAGACCGTCGTACTCATCACGAAGGCGGCCCAGGTTTCCGGGGTGAGCGATCGGACGGTGAGCTCACCCGGCACCACCTTGGTCTTGGCCATGGCTCAGGTTAGGACACTATCCGGACGATCTCCGTCCGGAAACGCGGTCATCACGCGGGTGCCGGGTTGGCGGGAGCCGGCCAGGAATGTTCGCGGCGCAGCATCAAGCCGGTCACGACGAAGACCACGCCCCAGCACAGCGCGATCAGTCCGAGCCAGACCGCGATCCCGACGACGCCACGGCCCGGGTTCACGACGAAGAACACGCCCAGTGCGATCGACAGCGCAGCGCCCAGCAGGAGCAACCACCGCGGTGTGAGCCGGTAACTGCTGAAGGCGGTGAAGACTTCCGCCACCCCGCGAATGATGAGCCAGAGGCCGAAGATCCAGGTCAGTGTCCTGGCGGTCACGTCCGGGCTGAAGATCGCGAAGAACGCCACGACCAGCGCGATGACCCCCAGCACCCCACGCCCCAGCCGGCTCCCCTGCGTGCTGGACTGGAACGCCTGGACCAGCAGGCTGATGCCTTCGAGCAGTGCCCAGAAGCCCCACAGCACCATCAGGGCGATCGCCGTCTCGATCGGCCAGACGATCGCCAGGATCCCGATCACGATCCCGACCACCCCGCGGACGACCATCATCTTCCAGCTCGACGTGAACAGCTCCCGATCCATGTCCAGACCTCCCCGGCCTTCCGCACAGCACAGGTTGCGCGGCCCATGATTCTCCGGATCGGAGCCCGGAAGATCACCCAGGAAAGGTGAGGACGGTCCGGTCATCGGACGCAACGGTTGAGGAACGTGTTCGCGCTCCGAGAAAGGACGCTCGCAATGAGTTTCTGGGACATTGTGTGGTTCATCATCATCAGCTTCGTCTTCGTCGCCTACCTGATGATGCTGTTCTCGATCATCGCGGACCTGTTCCGCGACTCCGAGACCTCAGGAGTGGTCAAAGCCGTCTGGCTGATCTGTCTTCTCATCTTCCCGCTGCTCACCGCGCTGGTCTACGTCATCGTCCGCGGCAAGGGCATGTCGGAGCGGATGGTCACCAGCCGCGTGGCGGCCCAGCGGCAGCAGGAGGACTACATCAAGCAGGTCGCGGGATCGGCCAGTCCGGCCGACCAGATCGCCCAGGCCAGCGCGCTTCTCGACAAGGGCACCATCTCGCAGGCCGAGTTCGACACCCTGAAGGCGAAGGCGCTGGCGGTCTGACCTGTCATCCAGCGGAGGAGGACCGGCCGTGAGCGACCCCGACGAGGTACGGCGACTGCGCGAACGGGTGGCTCAACTCGAAGCCGAACTGGCCGCCGGACAGCACTCGGCGACTCGCGAGCCGGCGGGCCGCCGGGAGTCCTGGCGCACGGTGGTCTCGGCCGTGCTCATCACGCTGGCCTGCCTGCTCGCACCCTTGTCGGCGACGGCCGTCTGGGCGAGCAGGCAGGTCTCGGTACCTCGAGGCTGAGCGGACCGCTCGTCAGCGGCATCCAGAGCTTCGTCCGGGGCCAGGTCGACAACTTCGTCGCCAGCCCTCAGTTCGCCGCCGTCTGGAGGCAGGCGAACCAGACGGCGCACGCATCACTCGTCAATCTGCTCGAAGGCCGGCAAGGCGGCGCGCTCAGCGCGCAGAACGACACCGTCACGCTCAACCTGGCACCGATCATCGCCCTGTTCCTGCTTGCCCTCGGCGTCTATGTGGCCCGCGACCACCGCCGGGCTCTCCTGCTCGGTGCGCTGGGACTCGCCGGATCGATGCTGGTGCTGGGCGTCGCCCTGACCCTCGCCCGCGTGTTCTACCTCAATGCCCTGCCGACACAGGTGATCTCGCGAGACGCGGGCGGCGCCGTCTTCGACACCCTCGTGCGCTACCTGCGCTACGGCCTGCGCGCCGTCGCCGTCCTGGGCCTCATCGTCGCCGCCGCGGCCTTCTTCACCGGCCCGTCCGTTTCCGCGGTGCGCACGCGCGCCGGGCTGACCAAGGGCATCGGGTACCTGCGGGGCAGAACGGAGTCTGCCGGACTCAGCACGGGCCGCGTCGGAGTGTGGACGTTCGCCCACAAGCGTCTGCTGCTGATCGCCAGTGTGGTCGGCGGCGCGCTCGTACTGACGTTCTGGTCACGGCCGACCGTCTCGGTCGTCGTAGTCACCGCGTGCGTCGTCCTGCTCGCGGTCGCCCTGATCGAGTTCATCGGGCGTCCCCCGGCCGACGACGCCCGTCCCAGCGCGCCGGCCTGACCACGCCTACAGTCCGCTCTCGGCCTCCAGCCGGCCGGTCCTGATCGCTTCCAGGAACGCCTCGTAGTCGCGTTCGTTCTGGTCGGCGTACGCCTCGGCGAACTCCACCATCGCCTCAGGGAACGCGTCGTCGCTGTTGAGGTACGTCGCCAGGGCGATCCGGTCGCCGGATCGCGCGTGGGCACGGGCCAGCGTCCAGCCGCACAACTGGCCGTACATCATCATGCCGCGCGGGTCCATCCGCTCCACCACGGCCGAGCCCTTCATGTCCCGCAGTTGCCGGACGTAGAAGTCGCGGATCTGTCCGTCGATGCCTTCGGCCCGCTGCCAGCCGAGGAAGATGTCACTGGCCGCCTGCATCAGACGCTGCCCCACCACCACGCGCTCCCCGTCGTTCCGGGGTGCGGAACGCTGCCTGAGCACGGTGGGCACCTTCGTCTTGAGCACCGACGGCCCGGCCTCCTTGACCTGCAGGAAGAGCGGATCACCGTCGTCCCGGCCGCGCAGGAGCACGATCCAGCACCGCGTGCCGACGCTGCCCACCCCGACCACCTTGCGGGCCATGTCGACGAACTCGAACTGGTCGAACAGCACCCGCCGCTCGGTCGGCAGCGACCGGCGGTAGAGGTTCAGCAGGTCCTTGACCCCGTTCTCGAGCTCTTGCCGATCGGCGTCGGGCAGCAGTTCGGCGATCGGCACGACCAACGGCGGATCGGCCTTGATCCGGACCCCGTCGTCGGTGATCTCGGTGAGCTTGGCGAAGGCCTTGAGGCTTCCGCTGCCGCGGGCCTTCAGCAACGTCTGGTCGACGTTCCGGCGCCGGTTCGAGGACAGCCTGTTGCCCAGCGCCTCCTCGAGTTCGTCGATGTCGACGCGGGCGTACCAGACGTCGAGAGATCGCATGGTCGCGAACACGGCGGTGGCGTCGCGATAGCGCCGTACCGTCTCCAGGACGCACTTGCGGCGCTCCTTCCGCGAGAACCCGTTCCCCCGGCCCGCGACCGACAGACTCGCGGCGAGACGTTTGACGTCCCACTCCCACGGACCCGCGAGGGTCTCGTCGAAGTCGTTGATGTCGAAGAGCAGGCGCCGTTCGGGAGATCCGAAGAGCCCGAAGTTCGACAGGTGGGCGTCACCGCACAGCTGCGCGACGAGGCCGGACACCGGCGCCGCGCCGAGGTCGGCGGCCATCCCGAGGGCGTTGCCCCGGAAGAAGGTGAAGGGCGACACCATCATCCGGCCGTGCCGCACCGGCACGAGTTCGGGAACGCGGGACCCGGCCTGCTCCTCGAGCAGCGCAACGGGATCCGGGCGATTCGGGGCCAGGACCAGCTCCGCCTGCGCGCCCGGCGGGAGCGCGACCCGCGCCGCGAGTCCCAGGCGGGCCCGATCGGACGGAGCGAGGCGACGGGCAGCGATCGCCGCTCCACCGTCCGCGCGAACCGACCGGGTGGTGCGAACGGCTTTCCTCGTCGGGGATGTGGCCCGCCGTGACGTCGCCATCGGGTTCTGTGGAGTCATGCTGCCTTCCCCCTCCGGTCATGGTCGAGCCAGACTCTGATTCGTGAGGATCTAGACAACACCTGGAGTCGCCTGGCCAGCATCACCCCCGCCGGATGAACCGGCCGGCCGGGGATCGGTCTTCACTGAGACTGTGCGAAGTACCCCGGACGACTACGCCCAGCTGCCCAAGCGGATGCGCCGCCGCCTCGCCATGAGGTCGCTGCTGCGGTCCTTGCTGGTGTCCGTGATCATCGTCGTCGGCTACTTCCTGCTGCCCATGACCCACCTCGACGGCGACTTGAGCCTGGCCCTGGCCGGCGGACTGGCGGTGGTGGCCCTCCTGCTGGCGTGGCAGATCCGCGAGATCACCCGCTCCCCCTACCCCCGCATCAGGGCGATGGGCACGCTGGCGACGTCACTCCCCTTGTTCCTCGCGATCTTCGCGACGTCGTACTACCTGCTAGGACGTAACGATCCGGCGAACTTCTCGCAGCCGTTGAACAAGCTCGATTCGGCGTACTTCACGGTGACCGTCTTCGCTACGGTCGGTTTCGGCGACATCGTGCCTGTGTCGGGGGTCGCCCGCATCGTGACCATCGTTCAGATGCTCGGTGATCTCCTGATCGTCGGCCTGGTCGCGCGCGTGCTCTTCAGCGCCGTCCAGCAGAACCTCAGCCAGCGGGAGGAGTGAGGGCCACGGACGGCGGGTCCTTCTGGCGGGCCATCCGGAACGAGTTCACCAGCCCTATCAGCGCGGCGAGAAGCGGAATCCCCAGCGCCACCTGGAGGGCGATCGGTCGCGCGTCCGTGTTGATCCGGATGATCTCTGCCTGAACATCCGCTGGTTGCTTGACGAGCACCTTCGCGAGCTCGGTGTTGCTCATCACTTCGGCGTCTTCGTCCAGCGCTTGGGCGACTTGCTCCTGCTGCGCCGGTTGAAGGACGGCACTCGACTCCGCCATGTTGGTGAAGGTGAAGGACAGCGTCGCCAGCATGATGGCACCGGCGAACGCCAGACCGAAGGACAGTCCGAACGAACCCGCCGCCGAGTTGACGCCCGCCGCCTCGCTGACCCGTTCCTGAGAGATCGGAGACAGCGTGTAGTTGTTGAGCTGGGACACGAGCAGGCCCAGACCTACCCCCGCGAGGATCAGAGGCGCGACGAGGGCCCAGCCGGAGTCGGCCCGGGGCACGATCGCGATCAGCAGCAGCAGACCCACGGACAGGAGCAGGAATCCCCATCTGACGATGCTGCTCGGACGTCGCCCGCCCGCCTTCCTCTCCGCGAGGAGCGCCATCCCGAACATGCTGAGCGAGAGCGGTGCCAGGGTGAGGCCGGCCTCCATCGCGTTGTACTCGAGAACCATCTGGAGGTAGATCGGCAGCGCGATCATCGTGCCGCCCAGGGCGATCTGCTGGAGCATCTGCTGGGAGATGCCCAACTTGAAGACGGCGGAGCTGAAAAGAGCCGGGTCGATCAGCGTCGGCCGGCCGCGGCGCTTGCGCCGCACCAGCCAATAGCCGAACGCCACGAGCCCGACGATGCCGATGGCCAGCAGCAGGCCGACGAATTCGCCGCCTTCCTGCCACACCAGGATGCCCAGCACGATGCCGCCCATCCCCAGCACCGACAGGATGGCACCGATCACATCCACCTGCCGCGCGCCCGTGTACGGCACGTCCTTGATGAGGCCCTGACCGATGAGCACGACCGCGATCACCGCGACCTCGAGCAGAAACGCCACCCGCCAGGACAAGTAGGTGGTGATGAACCCTCCGAGCAGCGGACCGACTGCGGCGGCCAGCGCAGCGGCGGCACCGACCATGGCATAGGCCTTCACCTGAGCCGCGCCTTCGAAGTTGCCGTGGATCAGTGACTGCATCGCGGGCAGCAGCAGCGACGCCCCGATACCACCCACCAAGGCCCAGAAGATGATGATCGCCGTCAGGCTCTGAGCCAGCGCCATCGCCAAGGCGCCGACCGCGTAGGCGCACAATCCCAGCAGGTACGCGCGCTTGCGGCCGATGAGGTCACCGACCTTGCTGCCGATCAGGATGAACGCCGCGGACACCAGCGCCTCGAGCGCGATCGCCGACTGGACCCCGCTCACGGTCGTGTCGAGATCGTGGACGACCGAGGAGATCGAGACGTTCATCAGCGACGTGTCGACGACGAGCACGAACATCGCCATCGCCAGCAGGATGGCCAGCCGCGGGCTCGGCTTCGTCCCGGCCGGAACCTCGCTCATCTCCTCGGTCATGACGGGGAATCAGCCGGCGAGGATCTTGGCCTTTTGCGCCTCGAACTCCGCGTCGGTGAGAACGCCGGACTGCTTGAGCTCGCCCAAGGTCTTGAGCTGATCCAAGCGGTCGGCCGTGGTGTCCGCCGCCGGTGCGGCCGGTGCCGGCGCGGGCGCGGCGGACTCCTGCGGCTGCGTGTCCTCGTAGTACGCCTGGTCGCGGGTTGCCGCCGTGTCGGCGTCGCGCTGGGCGAACTTCTCGTCTTGATGCCGCCGGACCCGGCCGGCGACAACCGTCGCGGTGCCGGCGACAGCCGCGGTCCTCGCTATTCCTCGCAACAGTCCAGGCATGTCAGGCTCCTCAACTCATCGGTTCCAGGCTTTCGAGGGCCTCGAGTGCTTCCATCACGTCCTCGGCCGGAATGCGGCCGCCGGCGATCATTTGGCCGCCGGACTCCATGGCAGCGGCGACGAACGGGATCGCCCAGGTGTTCTCGTAGACGATCAGTGCCGCCAGAGTGCCGGGCTCCATCGCGCTGGCCGCCTGGGCGAGGTCGTCGTCGGCCAGGATTCCCGACCGGGCGCCGCTGAGGTCCGCGAAGCCGCCGGCCTGACCGGACGCTTCGGCGAGGTCCACCGCATAGGCGGTTCCGTCGGCCTGCTTGCCGACGATCATGACGTCGTACACGTGAACGATGCCGCGATCGACGAGGTTCACGAGTTCCTCGGCCGCTCGGCCGGTCATCTTGTTGCCGGTGAACTCCAGGAGTACGTAATCGATGGGTCCATGAACGTCTGCGTCTGGCATGACTCTCCATCCCTCCACCAGGATCGTGGCGATCCCGCGCCCTGTTCGTCGCCACACTGCCGTGGCCCGCGGCGGCAGTCATCACCCGCGCGGGATGAAGTCAGGCGGACAGGCTCGCGGGCGACGGGGCTTCTGACGGCGTGACCTGCCGGATGCCGAGAATCGTCAGGCCCGCGGCCTGCAGCATCGCGACGAGATCGGCGATGCCCTGGTCGTCGTGGACCTGCAACCGAAAGACTCCGGACGTCTCGTGATCGGCCTGCGGGCCGGCGCAGAAGGCGAGTACGGCCGGCTTCAGCTCCCCCCGAACCGTCACCTGGTACGACGCGCCGAGGCCCTCACGTGTCTTCATCGTCTTCCCTCCCCTGATCGATGTCGATCAATTCCGTCGACCGCGAGGCCGGGTCCAGGACCCGGCGCACCTCGACGACCTCGATGCCCAGGGCCCGCAGTCGTGCCAACAGACCGTAGAGCGCCGACTGGTCGGGGATGCTGTAAACCACGGTGTTCACCTGGTCGACCGCCAGCGTCACGGCCCCCATGTCTCGAAGGTCCTGTTCCGGTACGGCCCCCGCCACGCGGATTTCGTACGTCGCGTCGACCATCGAACCCACTCCGTTCCCAACGTGTGCGTTCGACGCTCGCAAAGGTCCGGTGTCGCGGCTTCATCCCTGCGGGGTGAACTGCCCGCGGGGCGCGATGCGCGTGTTTCGCTGGTTCTCAATTTAAGACCCCTCTCGTCTCGGAACGTCCGGCAATCGGACGGCGGACGCTGGTTTTACAGGCGGTTCCGTGATTTCGTCAGAGTGTGCGACTCGCCACGCACCGCCTCCCCAGCGTTCAGTGATGCCGCACATCGCTAGGAGGGGCTATGCCGAGCGATCAGCACGCAGGGGCGGGAAACCGAGGCAGTACTTCATCGGATGCACCAGGTCACAACAGGTCCATGGCCAGGACCTGGGTGATCCCACCAGGAACAGTGCCGCGGCCTCGTCTTGTCGCACGCCTGAGCCTCGCGATTCATCGGCCGCTCACACTGGTGAGTGCGCCCGCGGGCTTCGGGAAGACGATGCTGCTGGACGCATGGGCAGCGCGCTATCCAGGTCCGGCCGAGGTCCGGCGCCTCGCCTTGAACGGCAGCGATGAACCTGCGGCCATCATGGAGTCGGTCCGCGACGATCCGCACCGCGATCACGACGACGTACTGGTGCTAGTGCTGGACTGCGGTGACCTGACGATGACACCGGAGTTCGGGCAGAGTCTCCATCGCCTCCTCCGCGAGAACGCCGGACATGTCCGGGTCGTCCTGGTGACGCGGACCGACCCGCCGCTCCCCCTGCACCTGTACCGGTTGGCGGGCACCGTTGCCGAGATCCGGGCCGACGAGCTGGCGTTCACGACAGACGAGGCCGCGGCGCTGATGCGCGGGCACAAACTCGACCTGACCGCCGCGGACGTGACCGAACTCCAGGCCCGGACCGACGGCTGGCCGGCCGGCCTGATGTTCGCTGCCATGAACCTTGCCGGAAAGCCCGACGCGCAACGGGTCATCCGGGACTTCCGCGGAGACGCCGGGAACGTGGCGGCGTACCTGATGACCGAGGTCCTCGACGCGCAGCCCCCGGAGCTGCGCGACTTCCTGCTCCGGACCAGCATCGTCGACGAGGTCCGGCCAGGCCTGGCCGAAGCGCTCACCGGGCACCCCTGCGACCTTCGGTCATTGGAGTTCCTCTCCCACGGCAACTCGTTCATCCAGCCCGTTCCGGAGACAGCCGACCGCTACAGCTACCAGCCGCTGTTCCGGGAGTTCCTGCGCGCCCAGCTGCTGTACGAGCGGCCTACCGTCGTCCCTGCGCTGCACCGCGCCGCCGCTGCCTGGTTCGCCCAGAACGATCAGCCGCTGGATGCGATCCACCACGCCATCGTGGCCGGTGATTGGCGGCAAGCAGCCCGGTACCTGGTGGAGGATCTCGACGTCGCCGGTCTCCTCGTCGGGCGCCGGCGTCGGCAGCTGACCACGTTGTTCGCCGGCTTTCCCGCGGATCTGGACGGTTCCGAGCCCGCGGTCGTCAGAGCCGCCCAGGCGCTGGCCGCGTTCGATGTCGACCTCTGCAGGTCGGAACTCGGCAAAGCCAGGGACTGGTTGAACCAGCAGGTACCCACTCGCAGCCGCGCGGCCGAGCTGGCCATCAGTGTCCTGCACGCAGTCAGCGGAAGCCTCCTGGAGAACACCGAGGCCGGGCTGAGCGCTGTCCTGACCGCGGAGGTCGACCTGAGAGCGGCATCGCCGGAATCGGCCGTCGCGCAGCCGGAATCGAGGCTCCTGGTCGCCGGCTGCAAGGGCCGGGTGCTGCTGCAGCGTGGCGATTTCCCGGCCGCCCTGGCAGCCTTCACCGAGGGGATCGCGATCGCGGAGCAGGCCGCTGCCCACGAGAGCCTGGCCGACTTCCTCGGCATGGCGGCGTTGGTGGAAGCGGTCTGGGGACATCTGCGGCGCGCCGGGGAGGTCGTCGCCCACGCGGCCGCGCTGGCGGAGTCGATGCCGGATTCGGGACCGGAGCTGCCGCAGTCCGCGATCGTGGCCGAGGCCTGGGTGCATGCGGACCGGGGCAATCTGTCCGGCGCCGAAGAGATGGTGCAGCGTGCCGCGGAGGCCGCCCCCACCCAGGACGCGCGAGTTCTCGCGGCCGTTCTCGCTCTGGTTCGGGCTCGGCTGCTGCGGGCCGGCGGCGACATCGATCTCGCCGCTGCGGAGCTGCGGGCCGCAAGCAACCGGTACGGCGCACAAGGCGGCTGGCTGGATCAGGCCATGGTCGTCGACGAGGCCAAGATGCTGCTGGCACAGCACCAGCCCCAGGAGGCCATCGCGGTGATCGAGAAGTCCCAGGGTCGCGACCAGATCGGATCGGTCCTTGTACTGCAGCGTGCGGCTGCCGAGGCCGGCGAGCGGCCGCCTGGTCCGCCAACCCCGGTCACCGATCGCGCCGTCCCACTCGAGACCCAGGTGGACGGCTGGCTGGTCCAGGCCGCGGAGTCGATCCGGACCGGGGACTCCAGTCGCAGCGGGCTCTGTCTGGAACGCGCGCTCAGGCTGGCCGCTCCCGAGCAGCTCCGCCGCCCGTTCGCGGACGCGCCACCGACGGTGCGCAGATTGCTGCAGCCGAGCGGTGAGCTGATGAGACATCACCCGTGGCTCCGCGCCCCGGGTCTGCCAGGGACTCGCGACCGCGCGGCCGGTCACTGGGGAGTGCCACGGACCGAGTTGGTCGTCACCGCCTCGCTGACCAGCAAGGAGCACGAGGTCCTCGAGTACCTCGCCGAGCTACTGACCACAGAGGAAATCGCCAGCACGATGTACGTCTCGGTCAACACGGTTCGCAGCCATGTGCGCAGCATTCTTCGCAAGCTGAGCGCGTCGCGCCGGAACGAGGCGGTACGGCGGGCGTGGGAGCTGGGACTGCTGCCCGCACGTCCGGAGGCCTGACCCGGCGGCCTCGCTACGGAAGGCCGCCGGTACCACCCTCGGGCCGCACCTCACGGCCGTGGAAGGTCAGGGCCCAGATCACCAGGATGCCCAACGCGATCATGATCGTCGACCAGCCCGGAGCCGCGGAGAGGAACCCCGCGCTCACCACAATGCTCAGGACGGCGACGATCACGCCGACGACCCGGGCCCACACCTGACCGAGCAGGACACAGAATCCGGCCACCAGGACGATCGTGCCGACGATCAGGTGCGTCCAGGCCCAGGCGGTGTAGTCGATGTGGACGGCGAGACCGTTCTCCCGGACCGCGTAGAACCCGTCGTTGAACAGGGCGACGAACCCCTGGAAGCCGTGGAAGAAGCCGAGGATGATCATCATCACGCCGGCGAAGACGATCGGGCCGACCCAGACCCCGGTCGGTGTCGCGGCCCGCTGGTCGGTGTCCGCCACGGTCACCTCCGCATCGGTTGCCCGGGCAGCCAGTCGTAGATGACCGACGTCCGCAGGACGAGGTCCTGCACAGAGCGGTGCTGGCGGCCGCCGGCGCACAACAGCAGTCCGAGCGGGAACACGACATAGAAGAGGGCCCGCAGCAGCGCGACGACCGGTCGCAGCAACCTCCCGCGATGGTCGACCACCCGCAGCGCCATCAGCTGACAGCCGTAGGTTCGTCCGCTGATCGACCAGGCGGCCGTCAGGTAGACGACGAGGATGAGCAGCCCGGTCGTGATACCCGGCAGCGGCGAGGCCTCGCTGAACTGGAAATGCCGGGGATCGATCAGGAACCTCAGCCCGTTGACGCCCACATAACCGGCGATCAGCACCACCGCGGCCACGAGCGCGTCGATGATAGCGGCGATCGATCGGGTGACGAGGCCCGCTCGACCTCCCTGGTACGGCTCGGCCTCGCGCGGGACGATCGACACGTGCGCGTCCGTTCTCATGGTTGCTTTGGCGTCATCTCGGGGTCTTTGCGGCCACGCCGCAGCTTCAGCCGGGCCACCACGCGGCCGACGGCCTGATCACCGGAGATGCCCTGCATGCGGACGCCGCGGACGGTGTCGGAGGCAACGGATCCGGAGGACTGCCGGATGATCTCGGCGAGATCGACCTCCGCGATCACCCCGGCCACATCGATCCGCTTCATCACCTCCGCTGCCACCGCGGGAACCATCCAGTCCACCAAGGCCAGCAGCTGCCGCTCCAGCTCCGCGCGTTGCCTGCCACCGCTTTGAGCCAGACCATCCAGCCAGGTGGCCGGCTGGTACCGCTCTGCCAGCATCGGCGGCCGCAGGATCACGACGGCGACCGGGTTGACAGTTCCCCCGACCCGGCGTCGGACCGGGCTGAGAGCGCCCCCGACCCGGCGTCCTACCGTCTGCGCGACTGCCGCGGCCAGCAGGGAAGCCCCGACGGCCGTGTCGAGCACGCGGATCGCCTGTGGTCCCAGCGGCGGTGCGTCACTCAGCGGCGCTTCACCGGGCGGAACGTCACCCAACGGCGCTTCACTCGGTGGAACGTCGCCCAACGGCGCTTCACCCGGTGGAAGGTCACTCGTGGGCGCGTCACTCGGTGGAACGTCGCCCAACGGCGCTTCACTCGGCGGCACGTCACCCAGCGGTGCGTCAGGCGAGTTCCCCGGCTGCTCTGATGTACCCACGCGACCATGCTCCGTCCCGCCGCCTGGCGCCACCTCATCCATGGTGGGGGAGAACGCCCGGCCCTGGGTGAGCTTCGGTTCCGAGCCAGGTACGAACGCGGCGAGCGAACCAGCCCTGGCTGCGGTCGAACTCCGCCCCAACCACGGTCGCCATCACCAGGATCAGCGAGACAGCCAGCAACCAGCCGACCAGAGCCAGCGTGACACCGAAGAGGCCGTACCGCTCGCTGTTGGTCTCCATCATCCGCGGCATGTAGATCGTGGACGCACTGCTGTAGGCAGCGCCGCAGAGACTCGCTATCACTGCTGTCGGCACCAGCCGTCGCCACTGGACGCGGCCGTCGAGCAGCAGCCACGGGATGCAGATCCACAGCACCAGTCCGGTCACGATCGAGGCCGTAACGCTCAGCAACCAGTTCAGCGGCATCGACCGCACTGCCGAGCGGGCCAGATACAGCAAGGCGATCTGCAGCAGCAGGGCCGCTAGGCCGACGAACGTCGTGAGCGACCCACGAACGCCCGACACACTGTCGAGCCGCCAGGCATCCTGGTACATCCGCTGCACCCGCCGGGCGAGCGACACTCCCGAGAAGAGCAGGATCACCACGCTCAGCACACCGATGTTCGATCCACCCGGAGGCCGCGTGAAGACCTCCCTGACGGCCATCTCGGCGTTGCCGGTGAGCTCGAACTTCCTGACGAGTCCCCGCGCGACGACGTCACGGCGGTTGGCCGGAGCAAGCGTCGAGACCAGGAGCAGCAGTGGAACGAGCGCCGTCAACGCCTGTGAGGCGATCACCATCGCCCGGTCGATGCCGCGGATGGCGACGAACGAGTCGACGCACCGGCCCAGGAACGTCTGCTCCAGCCGCCGCGTGATCGCCTCCAGTCGCCAACCCGTCAGCGCTCGGCTCCCGTCCGATCAGCAGCGGCGGCGCGGTAGTCGGCGATCGGGCGGTACCGGTCGTACAGGGTGGTGAGAATGCTGAACAGGAAGATGAAGAAGAGCGCGTCCACCAGGTGCAGCTGGCCCGGTCCCCGCGACAGCAACACGTCGGCCAGCACCACCAGTACGACGTTCGTCGCGAAGACGACCCCGAACGAGACCGCCGCGGAGTCCCACGAGTAGCCGCGCTTGGCCGCCCACAGCCCGATCGCGGCGTTGATCACCACGAAGCCTGCGATCCCGAGGAACAGTTCGAGGTTGCTCGACTCGACGCCGGGCAGCACCTCGCCGTAGATGATGCTGATCAGGCCGATCAGGAAGGTCTTCTCCAGTGTTGTGCTGTCGAAGACCTTCCGGTGCGCGGCCTGGTACGCGGCCCGCTCGTGGGCCTCGTCGATTCCCTCGGGCAGCGGATCGGCGCGGAACCGCCAGGCCCAGTCGGCCGGGCTGAGCCGCGGCCGGACGAAGAAGTACAAGACGGCGAGCAGAGCGAGCACGGCGACGATCAGCGCCGGGAGGAACCAGGGGACGTCCCGGATCGTGTCGGTCAGGTCCAGCTGGGCGATGTGGATCCAGTACTCCTGCGGCAGCTTGACGAAGATCCAGATCGCGGCGGCGACGATCACCCAGAACTTGAAGCTGTACCGCAACGGGTTCCGCCGGGTCCGGACCCCCTCGTAGGCGATGAAGAAGTACTCGAAGGTGTTCGGGAACAGCAACAGCAGCGCCCGCGCGCCGGTGAGCTCGAACGCGACCACGCCGATCTGGCGGAAGAAGAACAGGAAGCGGCTGATCTTCACCGCCCCCGGGTGGGTCCAGTTCCGCAGGCTCGCCAGGTAGGCGATGGACAGGTAGAAGACGTCCATCGCCTTGTCGTAGCTCTGGTAGAACGGCGGGTCGAAACCGAACCACTGGAAGATCGACTGGTCGACGCCGTCGAGCAGCAGGCAGGCGATGATCGCCGGCAGCGGGAACTTCGGGATGAACAGCGGCAGCACGAAGCGCGCCAGGACAACGGTCCAGAACACGAACTCGACACTCATGTCAGAACTCCCCACGCCGGCGCATCCGGCGGGGCCGGCCGTCCGGGTCGTAGATCAGCCGGTAGAGCGGTTCCGCCCAGAGGGCTTGGAACCGGGACACTGGTTGTGGCTCATGCGGGCGGATCCGCCCGGGTGGCCGCAGGCCGTTGCGGCCCCCGGCGTACCAGGCTTCGAGGTCCGCGGCGGTTTGCGCCCACAGGTCGAAGCCCGTCCGCGCGTCGAGGCGCGCCAGGTTGCGACGCGGCAGGCCGAGATGCTCCGACCACACCTCCAGCCGCAACTCCCGAGCGAGCCGGCGGGTGCCTTCGGTCACGAACTCCCCGCCCTCGGGAGTCGAGTCCAGGACCGCGCAGGTGAGTTCGCTGTCACAGGTCCAGGAGCGACGGTTGAAGTTGTCCGAGCCGCAGGTGAACCACACGTCGTCGACGATGCAGATCTTCGCGTGCACGTAGATGGGTGAACCCGCGGCGTTCTCCAGGTTGTAGATCCCGACGCGCTCGGGCGCGGTCCGCCGCAGCATCTCCACGGCGCGCAGCTGACCGAAGCGAGCGGGAGGTCCACTGACCGCACCGTCCGCGTCCGGGTACCGCGGCACAACGACGATCACGCGAAGCTCGGGTGACCGCTCGAGGGCATCGTGGATCCCTTGCGCGATCAGCTCGGACCACAGGTACTGGTCCTCCAGGTAGATCAGCCGGCGGGCCTTGCCGAACGCCTTGGTGTACGCACGGGCGATGCTCCGCTCCCCCTCGGGCGCGAACGGATAGGCGGGATGCTTGTAGGCATACGTCCGCAGGACCTGTACGGCGTGCGGCCCGGCCGGTGGCGGATCGGGGAACTTCTCCGGCAACGCCTTCGGATGACGCGGCATCCGGGCGAGCCGCTGGATCATCATCCGGTACGGCGTCCGCCGGTCGAGCGGGTGTCCGTCGTCCCAGCGCTCGACGAAGGTACGGAGCAGATCCCCGACGACCGGTCCGCGGATCTCCAGCGCCGCGTCGTGCCAGGGCGTGCGGTCGCCGTACCGGCGATCCATCGGCGCCTGTTGCGGATCCCCCAGGTGCTCGTCGTCGTCCCGGCGCTGGTGGGACAGGTCGATGCCGCCGACGAACGCGACGTCCAGTTCCCGCCGCCCCTTGTGCTGGATGACGAACAGCTTCTGGTGGTGCGAGGCCATCCGCCGGACCCGTTGGTCGAGCAGCACCTCGGCGCCGGCCTCGTTGAGCTTCCTCCCGAGCCGCTGGTTCTCCCGTGCGTTGAACTGCATGTGGTCCGAATGCGATCGCCACAGCAGCGCCCTGACCTCGATCCCCGATCCGGCCAGATCGGCCAGCACGGTCCCGATCGTCGGGCCGTCGGGTAGCAACTTCTCGTCCGCGTCGCCACGCCAGTCGGTGAAGTACACGCGGTCGCCGGGCTGCAGCGCACACAGCTCCTCGTACAGCCGGCGGAAGTACGTCGCCCCGTGGATGAGCGGCCGGACCAGGTTGCCCTCGACCCAGGACCCGTCCACGTCGCCCACCCGGTCGATGTCCGTGCCGGGATTACCGCGCTCGTCCGGGCGGAGGAACCACTCACCGGCAGTCTGGTCGATCATCGTGACACCCCTCGGTCGAGTGTTGCCCGCTGGCCGCGCAGGTTGATCATCCTCTGTGGGTGAGTCTCCGTCGGTCCGGCGGTGATACCTGGGTCGCATCGTCGCGAGAGATCCCGCCGCGTTGCCCGAGCTGTTCGAGATAGCCGACGAGCACGCGGTGCAGCTCGTCCGCGCCGCGGATCGGCTGGTCCGGAACGGCCAGGTCGGGCGGAGCGAGCAGGAGCGCCCGTCCCTGCCAGCCGCCGAGCCCACCGTGGCTGCCGACCAGACCCTCGAACGCGGAGACCTCGCCGGTGTCCTGGTCGACCGAGCTGTTCACGTACAGATCAGGTGCCTCGGGCATCGACACCGCTCGCAGCAGATCGGCCGGAATCAGCGGCCCGAAAGGCGCCAGCGGGTCATCCCCCGTCACCTTGTCGTCGGACAGCCGGTGGAGACCCGAGGGCCCGACCACCAGCGGTCCGTGCTCGGTGCTCATCACCGCGACGAAACTGATCCCGTCATGGTTCACCAGCCCGGGGATGAGGGCCGGCCACCGGCCGTTGATCTCCTCCATCGTCAGCCGGACCTCCTCGGCGGCGTACACCAGGCCGAGGTTGCCCGACCCGAGGACGACCAGGTCCGAACCTGCGGTGACCGCCGGCGGCGCGGAGCGGCGCTGCACCCGGAGCGCCGCGCCGTGGGCGGCACGCCCCCGGCTCGAGTCACTCCCGGACAGATCGGCCAGGAGTCCGTTCAGGCGGCCCCAGCCCTCGACCGGCTGCTCGACGGCTTCGACCTGTGCCGCGGTCAGCTGGGCGCAGACGGCGGCGAGGTCGACTCCGTACCGATCGGCGAAGATCGCTCCCTGGGACTGCCCGTGGTCGGACAGGATGACCAGCCGGTACGGGCGAGGCGCTGCCGCGGCGACCTCCTCCAGGCACGCCAGCACGTGATCGAGCCGATCGAGCGCGGCGAGCGACTCCGGCCGCAGACAGCCGGCGTGATGAGCGACCTCGTCGTAGTCGACATAGTCGACGTACACGGCCCGGGTGCCGCGAATCATCTCTTCGGCCACCAGCGCGGTGTTGAGATCCCGCAGTACGACGTTCGTCACGGCCCGCATGCCGGCGAACAGCCAGCCACGGTGTCCCCGTGGCTGAACGTCGCGGCGGCGCTGGCGCCGGGCCTCGAACCGCTCCCGGGCGATCTCCGCGACCGCCCCGAACAGGCTGCCCGCGAACCCGTCCGGCCGGGCGAGATACCAGGCGACGCGGCGACGCGTGTCAGCGGAACCCCGCTTGAGCTCGATCTTGCTCATCGTCAGCACGGATCGCTCGGCGTCTCCGCTGAACAGGTTGGAGATGCTCACGCCGCCGTCAGCCAGCAGACCCCGACCATCAGAGGCGCGGCGCTCGATCTCGGCGGCGTCGGCGGCGCGGTTGGCCACCAGCACCCGTCCGAGGGCCCGGTCGTACCAGCGGAACGCGGGGACCCCGTCGATGCGGCCGTGCAGGATCCCCAACTGGCTGGCCGGCGTAGTGGGCGGCAGGACCGGCGTCCATTCCACCAGCCGATAGCCGCCGTCGCGGACCCAGCGGCCCACGGTGGGCAGGGTGGCGGCCAGAAGTTGCCAGCGCAGGACGGGGAAGGGCACGCCGTCGAGCTGAACGAAGATGACGCCGGGAGTCTCGGGATCGTCGACCGGTGTGCGCCGGCGCCTGGTCCGGCGGACGAGGGCCGCGGTGAAGGCTTCCGGCGTACCGGAGGTACAGAGCCAGGCCACGATCGTCGTCGCTGCCGCCACGATCCAGGCGGCGGCGAGCACGACCCAGAAGGAGTCCGCCTCGACGCCCGGGATCAGCGTGAGCGCCACCGCGAGGATCACGGCCTGCCCGAGAAATGCCAGCAGGAGCACCGCGAGCCAGCCGATCGCCGCACTCGCGGCGACGAGGACCGGGCGCACCAGCGCACCGACCAACAAGGCCGCCGCGGCCGCGGCGAGCAACTGCGTGAACGACGAGAACTTCAGGCCGGGCAGCACGGCCGCCGCCAGCGCCAGCGCCAGGGCCGAGGTGACATAGGTGGCGACGATCCGGCCGAGATCGCCAGTCCGGACCAGCGGGGTGGCCACGGCTGTCCGGCCGTCAGGTCCGCAGCGCGCGCGGACGCGTGAGCGCCCAGATCACCCAAGCGTCGAGGGCGATCAGCAGCAGCGCCCAGAACGGCTGGTACGGAATGAAGAAGAAGTTGTCGATGGCACTGAGCACCACCACGAACAGGGCGACCACTCCTGCCCAGACCGCCCGGGAGAACAGACCGACGCCGGTGACGATGAGCGCCAGTCCGATGACCAGGTGGATCCAGCCCCAGGAGGTGATGTCCAGATGGAAGGCGTAGCCCCGGACGATCCCGAAGTACTCGTCGTTCAGGATCGCAGCCAAGCCGGCGACCACATGGAAGGCGCCGATCAGCAGCAGCATCGTGGCGGCGAAGGCGACTCCGCTCATCGCCCAACCCGATTCTGCCTGCGGCTCGACACCGCGGTTGTCGGTCATCTGTGTCCACCCCTCCTGCTCGGGCTCGACGGATGTCGAGTGCGCGTCGACAGTAGGACCGCACCGGCCGCCGCCGCGTCACCCTTGGCGGACGACGTACCAGCCTCAATGGGTCAACGCGGCCTTCAGCAGGACGATCACCAGGCCCAGGAAGAGGTTGATGACGCCTGCAGCCACCAGGCGGCCCCTGGTGGCGCCTGCTTTGGCAGCGACGTACAGCGCCCATCCCAACTGAGATCCGACCGCCACCGCCAGCGCCAGCCATGCGGCGCCAGCGTTCGACAACCCGAGGAGCACACCGACGCCGACCGCCGCCGCGGGAGGTACGGCGGCCTGCACAATCGGCCACTCCCGCCTGGCACAGACGCGGAACTCCGTCAGGGACACGAGGGCCCGGGATGATTTCTCTCCGACCAGGTGGGCATACACGTGGGCCAGCCAGAACACCACGCCGGTCGCGAGCAGCAGTGCGATCAGCTGGCCAGGGTTCGGAGGCTGATGCCCCGGGCCGGTGCCGGCCACCACCGACGCCGCCAGCAGGGACCCGTAGATCGCCCCCGCGTAGTCGGACGGGGAACGCTCCTGGCGCGCAGTGGCCGAGTCGGCCGTCGGCCCGTCACCCATCCGGCCTCCTTCACCGTGCCGCTCAGGTCAGTGCCATGGGATCAGGAGCAGCCTCCCGCGGCGACGTACCCCGCCACCTCACCCCGATCGGATGACGCGAAGGATCATCCAGGGCGGGTGATGCTGCCCAGGGTGATCTGAGCGATCTTCGAAGCCCGGATGGAGTCCGGGGAGGGAGGTTGCGACATGTCCGCAGGCTCCACGGAGTCCCCCGATGGCCAGGCGTCGGCTGCCGGCACGCCACCTACCTGGGCGCTGCCGCGCGGGGTGGTCGTCCTCCTCGGGACGGGCGCCGCGGTCCTGACGGCCGCCGGACTGCGCAGCATCCCGGGCATCGTCGGACCCGTCTTCCTCGCGCTCGTGCTGACGATCGCCGTCACGCCGCTGCGCCAACTGCTGATCAGACGAGGCCTCCGGCGCTGGCTTGCCGCGCTGATCGCACTCGTGGTCGTGATCGTCTTCCTGCTGGCAGTGGCGGCGGCGCTGGCCTTGTCGCTCGCGAAGCTGGCGACTCTGCTGCCGACGTACCAGGACAAGTTCGCCGGCATCGTCGACGACGTCCGGAACTGGCTGGCGAACCTCGGCGTGGGCGAGGAGCAACTCCAGGCCGCCCTGAAGAAGCTCGACCTGGGGGCACTCCTCGATGTCCTGCAAGGCTGGCTGAGCGGACTCCTCGGGGTCTTCTCGAACCTGGCCTTCGTCGTCATCCTGCTGTTCTTCATGGGAATCGACGCCACCCACTTCTCGGACCGCCTGCGCGAGACGGCACGGGTCCGGCCGGACATCACCGGCGCCCTGACCGGCTTCGCCCGGAGTACGACGCGCTACCTGATCGTCTCGACCGTCTTCGGGCTGATCGTCGCCATCTTCGACGTCGGCGTCCTCTACGTGCTGGACATCCCGCTGCCCTGGCTGTGGGGCCTGCTCGCTCTGATCACCAACTACATCCCGAACGTCGGGTTCTTCATCGGAGTGATCCCGCCCGCGCTGCTCGGGCTGCTCGACTCGGGCTGGGAGACCTTTCTGTGGGTGATCGTGGCGTACAGCGTCATCAACTTCATCATCCAGTCGATCATCCAGCCGAAGGTCGTCGGCGACGCGGTCGGTCTCTCTACGACGCTGACCTTCGTCTCCCTGGTCTTCTGGGCCTGGGTCCTCGGCCCGCTGGGCGCCATCCTGGCCATCCCGCTGTCGCTCCTGGTCAAGGCCCTGCTGCTGGAGGCGGACCCGTCCACCCGCTGGCTCGCCGGCCTGATCTCCGGTGCCCCGTCCCCGGAGGACGCTCCGACCGCGGAAGCGGCCGACCTCCCTCCTGGCGATGTCGCGGCCGAGCGGGCCGGCTAGGGGATCGCCATGTGGCGGTCAGTGTTGCTGCGTGAGTTTCCGGACCACAACATCCGGTCCCTCGAGGGTTTGCCGGGCAGTTTGTCGCCCCACTCGCTCGCGCTGAGTCCGTCCGAGGGCACCGTGCTGATCGCACCGGGCCGCAGCCTCCACTACGTCCTCGACACTCCCCTGGTGGATGTGATCGGGGTGAGCTGCCAATTGCAGCTCAAGCACCCCGGCCGGACCGTGAGCTCGTCGCTGCGGATCCTTCGCCTCGGGGACGAGTTCGACCTGAGCCTCGAACCACTGACCAGCTTCAAGGCCTTGGTCCGGGTCCGGGTGCACCGGGCCTGGCACGACATCGGGCAGCTGGCGAACCCCAGCACGCACTTCGCGGAACTGAGATTCGACTGGCACACCAGCGGCAAGACCTACCTGCGCGTGGACGGGCGACTCGTCGGCTATCACGACGCGCTGAGTCGAGGTTCCCGGCTCACCATCGAAGACGTCGCCTTCGGCTCCCCCGCGTCGATCCCCACCGCGCCCGACCCGCGCTATCAGCTGGGCGAGTTCTTCATCCGCGCCCTCAGCCGCCGCGGGCACTGGGGACGGCGGCGCGCGACGGCTGTGCGCAGACCCTGACGCCGACCCGTCAGACCTGGCTTTCTCGCGCCCTTGTCACGGCCCAGATGACCCACACGCAAAGCGCGATCACCACGATCGACCAGACCGGCTGGACGGGAATGAAGAAGAAATAATCGAGGGCGGTCAGCCCGGCGAAGATGATCGCGACCATCCCTGCCCACGCCTTGTTGGCGAAAAGCCCGATCCCGACCACGACGAGTGCGATGCCCAGCACCAGGTGGATCCACCCCCACGCGGGAACGGAGAGGTGGAACGCGTAGCGCCGGTTGTTGACCATGTAGTCATCGTCGAGAATCGCGGCGAGCCCCGCCACGATCGAGAACGACCCGATCATGGCCGTCAGGGTCGCGGCGAACGCGACGCCGCCCACCGCTCCGCTCGAGACATCCCGCTGCGGTGCCAGGTCGTCCATCGGGCCGTATTCGTGCGTCATGGTGCCACCCCTTCTGGTCATCCGCCCCCACGGTGATGACGATGCCCGCCGATCCCCCTCACCGCATCGTCCATCCAGGGTGAGATGGCGCTGACGCTCAACCCCTAGGCTCGCAACCATCAGACCCTCGATCGCGGAGGGAGACACGCGTGGCCGGTCACCGCGTGAGCGCGCGCCCGCTGCTGCGGTGGCTGCGATCGATCCGCCCCGAGGGACGGAACCTGCGCGCCGACGTGATCGCCGGTCTGCCGGGCGCGATCAGCAGCGTTCCCAACGGGATGGCGTCCGCGGCACTCATCGGCGTGAACCCGATCCATGGGCTCTACGCAAGCTTCGCCGGTCCGGTCGCGGGCGGATTCGCGACGAGTAGTCAACTGATGGTGATCACCACGACCACGGCCGGGGCCCTGGCGGCCGGATCGGCCCTGGAAGGCGTGGACCCCGCGGACCGGCCGCAAGCCCTGCTGCTGTTGACGATCATCGCCGGCCTGGTGATGATCCTGGCGGGCATCGCGCGGTTGGGGCGCTACACCCGCTTCGTGTCACACTCGGTGATGACCGGCTTCCTCACCGGGATCTCGGTCAACATCATCCTCAGTCAGCTGCCGAGTCTCGCCGGCGCGAAGGCCACCGGCGACGTCGCGCTCACGAGGGCCATGGACATCTTCCACCCCGGGCAGGTCGATCTCGCGTCGCTGCTCGCGGGGCTCGCCGCGCTCGCTATCCTCGTCGGCCTGTCCCGGACCCCGCTGGCGAGGGTGAGCGCGTTGGTGGCGCTCGCCGTTCCGACCGCCGGCCTGGCCCTCGCCGGCGCCGATCAGGTGACCCTCGTGAAGGACACCGGAGAGATTCCTCGCGGCATTCCGCTGCCGCAGCTGCCGGACCTCGGCCAGCTGTCCGTCTCTTTGATCACCGGCGCGTTGGCGGTTGCGGCCATCGTCCTCGTGCAGGGCAGTGGTGTCGCCGACGCCGCGCCGAACCGGGACGGAACCCCCTCGGACGCGAACCGGGACTTCGTTGCCCAGGGCATCGGCAACGCCGCGGCCGGCTTCTTCCGCGGCCTGCCGGTCGGCGGTTCGGTGGGCCAGACCTCCCTGAACCAGACGGTCGGCGGCCGCAGCAGGTGGGCGGCGATCTGTTCAGGCCTGTGGATGATCGCGATCCTCCTGGCCTTCTCCCAGGTGATCGGGCTGGTCGCCATGCCGACACTGGCGGCCGTGCTCATCTACGCGGCGGCCAAGTCGCTGCGGCCCCGCGAGTTGGTGTCGATCCTGCGGACCGGCCCGACGTCGCAGATCGCGGTCGTCACGACCTTCTGCGCCACCCTGTTCCTGCCGATCGCCGCCGCGGTCGGCATCGGCGTGTCCCTCTCGCTGCTGCTGCAGCTCAACCAGGAGGCGTCGGACCTCAAGGTCGTCCAGCTGTCGCCCATCGGCGACGGCCGGTGGAGCGAGCACCCGGCTCCCGCGAAGCTGCCCAGCTATCGAGCGACCGTCCTCGATGTGTACGGGAGCCTGCTGTACGCCGGCTCGCGCACTCTCCAGGCCAAGCTGCCCGACCCGGCCGGCGCCGACGCACCAACCGTCGTACTGCGGATGCGCGGCCGGACGGCCATTGGCGCGACGTTCGTCAAGGTCGTGGACGACTACGCCGCCGCCCTGAGCGCGGTCGACGGCCGGTTGTACCTCAGCGGGGTCGACCACGCCGTGGCCGAGCTGCTGCGTCGTACCGACCGGCCAGGGGCGTCCGAACCGGTCGGCGTCTTCGAGGCCACCGAGGTGGTCGGGGAATCGACGACGCAAGCCTTGCTGGAGGCCGAGGCCTGGGCAGTGCGGCGTCGACCGCCGAACTCCGATCAGTAGGTGGTGGTACGGCGGTCGCGCATGGCCGACCGCGCTGCTCCGGTCAGCAGCGTGCCGATGGCGATCCCGACGATGAGGTTGATCAGACCCGTCGCGATCTTCGATTCCGTCGTGCCGTTGGCGACGAACGGCAGGAGTGTCGCGGCGACTGTGGCCAGCCCGATGATCCAGCTGAAGAACTGCAGGGGCCGGGGCGTGGAGATCAGCAGCAGATGCAGCAGGCCGGTAGCCACCAGTGCCGCGGCAGCGCAGTACAACGCGTACCTCAGGGTGTCCACGTCTCCCCAGGTGCCCTCGCCTTCCGGTGCGAGGATGGGTACGTCGAAGACGCCGCGCGCAAGCAGTATGCCGACCACCGCGATCAGTGCGGCGACGACGGCCGTGGCCGCGCCTCCCGCCCAGAGGCGGCCGGCGGCGATCGCGTTCGCACCGCCGTGCGTGGGTTGAACTGTCATGACGTGTGCTCCTTGTCTTCGGCTGGCTTCGGTGGGCGGCCGCGGAGCGCCAGCCATCCGGCCAAGCGTCCGAACAGCGCCCCTACAGTCGCGCCGACCAGAACGTCACTCGGGTAATGCACGCCCGTGTAAACCCGGGAGAACGCGACGACCGCCGCCGCTCCCCGCAGTGCCGGCCGCAGCGCGGGCACGACCTCCCCGACGGCGACGGCGAAGGCCGCCGCGGACGCGGAGTGTCCGGACGGAAAGGATCCCGACGAGGGCATGCGCACCCAGCGCTGTACGGGGACGCCGAGGCCGACCCGGTCGGGCCGGTGGCGTTCACCGACCATCTTCTTGAGCGGCTGGTTCACCAGCAACGACGCCGCCCCGATTGCCCCGAGCCCCGCGACCGCGGCCCGCCGGCCTTGCGGGCCGCCGAACAGCGCAAGGGCGCCGGCCGCCAGGAACCACGGCTTGGAGAAGTTGGCGAAGTCGGACACCCGTCGTAGCGGCTCGTCCAGGACGGGCGTGGGCAGTTCTGCCACCGACCGGTACAGCGCGCGGTCGTAGGCAGAGAGCCGGTGCGATGAGCCGATCACGCAACGGTTTCCGTCACCATGTGAGCTCGACCTCGAGCTCGCTCCCGTCGTCCCCGAGCTCGAACTCGAGCTTCAGGAACACCTCGTCCGGAACGTGCACCCTGACCCGCAGGCCGCCCCGGTCGAACTCGACATCGTTCTCCTTGGTGAGGCTGTCGGCAAGAGCGCGCAATCGGGCCGCGGCGGCCTCCCGGCTCATCGGCTCCTTCTCGTGGATCTCGATCAGATCCATTACGGCCTCCCAGGGGTTGAGCTTGCCGAGTGCCGGTCGCGGCCGAGAGCGATGCGCACCAGCGCGGCCAGGCCGTCGCGGAGGCCCTCGGGAAGCATCGCCGACGGCGATGCGCCCGGGTGCTGGGGCGCGATACGGACCCGGAGAACTCCGGGCCGGATCTGAAAGCGCAGCGGCGCGTCGAAGATGAGCGCCTCGCCGTCGACGCCGGCCGGCAGTGGCCGATCGGCATCGACCTGGAAGGACGGAGTCGTCCACTCGCGCATAGGACGCTGAAGGCGGCGTTGACCTTCATCCGCCGGCGCGCCCATGACGGTGATGCCGAGCAGACCGTCGTCGATGCGCGGGCGGGTGCCGGAGCCGACCGCACGACCGAGGCGGTAGCGGTTGTTGGAGACGAGCACGGCAGCTCCCCCGCGGTGTTCCTGCCCGCCCGGTCCCGCCCAGCGCATATCGAGGTCGCTGCCACCGGCGCCGAGGGCGTCGGGCACGGTGTCGAGCAGAGTCCGGATCTTCGCCGCGCGGTAGCCGGTGCGCTGGACGGCTTCGGCGTACACGCCGAGCGACACGTTGTTGACGAACACCCGCCCGTTGACCTCGGCGAGATCCACCAAGCGCTCGCCGCCGTTGACGAAAGCGTCCAGAGCACCGACCACATCGTCCCGGTCGACTCCGAGGTCGAGCGCGAAGTGGTTGCGGGTGCCGGCCGGCACGCAGGCGTAGGGCAGCGACAGTTCGGCGGCGACCGCGGCGACAACCGCCTGCGAGCCGTCCCCGCCGGCCATCGCGAGTCCGTCGGCGCCCCGCGCGACCGCGCCGCGGACCAGGGTCTCGAGATCGTCCCCGCGCTTCAGCTCGATCGGCTCGATCCCGCGGTCGCGTGCTTCCTTGGCGACTGCGAAGCGTTCTGCCTTCCCGCCACCGGATTTCGGGTTGTAGAACAGCACCGGATGCTGCGGGGCCGACGCGGACGGGAGATCCACGTGGGAGGTGAAGCTGGCACGGGTAGCTGCCAGTGTGACCAGCAGTCCGGCGAGAAGCAGAAGATCGCGGCCGAGATCCCCACCCAAAATGATGACGAGCAGCGCACCGACCAGCGCCAGACCGGCCACGTACAACCCGGCCAGGCGCGCGATCCCTCGCCGCAGTACGCCGTAACAAGCCGCTGCGACCGCGATCACGACGCACGCCAGGAAGATCAGGCCGCGCGGAAACACGTTCACGGCGTTCACGACACCGAAGACCAGCGTCGCCGCCCCCACCACCAGCGCGACCACCGCCGCAATCCGCCGCCTCACGAATTCCACCCCATCGGCCAGCCCTCAGAATCTCCGCTTCAGCGCCGAGCCCCGACACCACCGCCATCCTGTCCGGCCCCCACCCTCGAGGCATCCCACAGCCCGGATGATCTACCGGCCCGTTGCCACGCGGGAATACCGGTTCATCCGCGGCGGGTGGCGACTCGGATTCGGGCTCGATCGAGGCTTGAGGCCGACTGCTGTCAGCAAGCAATGAGGAGGGGACGTTATGCCTGTGCCGTTCCGAGGGACCATCAAGGTCGATATCCGCGACTCCGAGCCGGATTGGACGCCGTTCGAGCCGGCGAAGGCGCCGGACGGTGCACCGAACGTCGTCTACATCGTCCTGGACGACGTCGGCTTCTCGGCGATGAGTTGCTACGGCGGCCCGATCGAGACGCCCAACATCGACGCGATCGCGTCCCGCGGGGTGCGCTTCACCCAGTGGCACACGACGGCGCTGTGCTCGCCGACCCGGTCGTGCCTCCTCACCGGCCGTAACCATACGCGCAACAGCATGGCGTGCATCACCGAGGCAGCGATCGGATTCCCGAACGCCAGCGGCACGATCCCACCAGAGAACGGGATGTTGCCGGAGATCCTCGGAGAGCGCGGCTGGAACACGTACATGGTGGGCAAGTGGCACCTGTGCCCCACCGACGAGATGAACCTCGCGGCGACGCGCCGGAACTGGCCGAGCGGCCGCGGCTTCGAACGGTGGTACGGGTTCCTCGGGGCCGAGACGAACCAGTGGTACCCCGACCTGGTCTACGACAACCACCCCGTCAATCAGCCGCGCTCGCCCGAGGAGGGCTACCACCTGACCGACGACATCACCGACAAGGCGATCGAGTTCATCAGGGACGCCAAGGCGATCGCTCCGGAGAAACCGTTCCTGCTCTACTACGCACCCGGCGCCTGCCACGCGCCACACCACGCGCCGAAGGAATGGATCGACAAGTTCGCCGGGCAGTTCGACCAGGGGTACGAGGCGATGCGGGAGGAGACCCTGGCCCGCCAGAAGAAACTCGGTGTGGTGCCGGCCGACACCGAGTTACCCGCACTGAATCCGATCGGCACACCCGAGACTCGCAGCGGCCCGGATCACCTGCCGTTCCCGACGCTGGACTACACCCGTCCGTGGGACACCCTGAACGCCGACGAGCGGCGCCTGTTCGCCCGGATGGCCGAGGTGTACGCCGGATTCCTCGCGCACGCCGACCACCACATCGGCCGGTTGCTCACCTACCTGGAGCAGACCGACCAGCTGGACAACACCATGATCGTCGTGGTGTCCGACAACGGTGCGAGCGGCGAAGGCGGCCCGAACGGCTCGGTCAACGAAATGAAGTTCGCCAACGGGATCGAGGACGATCTGGCCGAGAACCTCGCCAAGCTGGACGATCTGGGTGGCACGAAGACCTACAACCACTACCCCAACGGCTGGGCGATGGCGTTCAACACGCCGTTCAAGATGTGGAAGCGCTACGAGTTCAACGGCGGTACGGCGGACCCCTGCATCATCTCGTGGCCGGCGGGTGCGACGGCCCGCGGCGAGATCCACCACCAGTACCACCACGCGATCGACATCGTCCCGACCATCCTCGACGTCCTCGGCGTCGACGCCCCGGAGACGATCAAGGGACACACCCAGAGCCCCATCGACGGGATCAGCATGCGGGCCAGCGTCGACGACGCGTCCGCCGACTCCGGACGGAAGACGCAGTTCTACTCGATGCTCGGGTCCCGCTCGATCTACCACGAGGGCTGGAAGGCGGTCACCACCCACCCGACCGTGTCGGGCTGGGCGCATTTCAACGCCGACGAATGGGAGCTCTACCACGTCGAGGTCGACCGGTCCGAGATCAACAACCTCGCGGCGGAGCAGCCGGAGAAGCTGCGCGAACTGGTGAACATCTGGTTCGCGGAGGCGGGCGCGAACGACGCCTTCCCGCTCGACGACCGCTCTCCACTGGAGATCCTCGGTACCCCCCGGCCCCAGCTGAGCGCTCCGAAGGATCGGTACGTCTACTACCCCGGCACTGCCCCGGTCTCGGAGTGGCAGGCGGTCAACACCCGCAACCGCTCGTTCTCGATCGGCGCCCTGGTCGACATCCCCGCACCGGGAGCCGAAGGCGTGCTGTTCGCGATGGGCGCCAGATTCGGTGGCCATGCGCTGTACGTGAAGAACAACCGGCTGCACTACGTGAACAGTTTCGTCGGCGCGCTCGAACAGCAGGTCGTTGCGACGAAAGACATCCCGACCGGCGAGAACCTGATCCTCTCGGCCTCGTTCGACAAGGAAGGGATGGACCCCGACGCCGCAACCGGCACGCTCTCGCTCTACTACGGAGACGAGAAGGTCGGCGAGGGGCACATCAAGACCCAGCTCGGGGCCTTCGCGATCGCAGGTTCCGGGCTGTACGTCGGCCGGCACAGCGGAGAACCGATCACCGACGACTACCCCGGTGAACCGCCGCACCAGTTCATCGGCGGGACGATCAACCGGGTCGCAGTCGACGTCAGCGGCGACCCCTACCTGGACCTCGAGCGCGAAGCCGCCCTGATGCTGATGCGCGAGTAGGACCTCCCGACTCAAGACCGTGGCCCGGCCCGCCGGGCCACGGTCTTTGCCCGGGTCGAGGCTGATAGTCCCTCAGGGGTGATGCGGCGACCGGAGTCCTGCTGAATTGTCGGCAACGGAGAGAAAGGCGGCCGATCATGGCGACGAAGGTTGAACATCCGACTCTGGAGGAGCGCCGCGCACGCGGTCTGGAGGCTCGCACCCGAGCGATGCCGGACAGTCACGCAGGGTGGACGCCAGCCGCGGACCGGCCCGACCCTGTCGCTCTCATCGAGGAACAGAACGCCCGGCGCGACGCCGATCTGGTCCCCGTGCGGCACGGCCGGATGATGGTCTCGCCGTTCACGTTCTACCGCGGTGCGGCCAAGATCATGGCCACGGACCTTGCCGAGACGCCTACGGCCGGTCTCAATGTCCAACTGTGCGGGGATGCCCACCTGTCGAACTTCGGCGTCTTCGCCTCGCCGGAGCGAAACCTGGTGTTCGACATCAACGACTTCGACGAGACGCTTCCGGGCCCGTTCGAGTACGACGTGAAACGGCTGGCCGCGAGTCTCATGGTGGCGGCACAGAACAACGGCTTCTCGGAGTCGGACGGTCGTGCGATCACGAAGACCTGTGTCACCTCCTACCGGGAGACGATGGCCGAGTTCGCCGCCATGAAAACCCTCGACGTGTGGTACGCCCACATCACCGAGGACCAGATCAACCAGTCGGTCGACGCCCTCATGGCCGGAGCCGACGGCAAGGGCAAGGGATCCAAGAAGGGCAAGCACAAGCGCACCGGCGACGACGGTACGAGCGAGATGACGTCGAAGGAGATGAAACAGGCCTACAAGCGCTTCGAGAAGAACGCGCAGAAGGCCCACTCCCGCAACAGCGATCAGGCGCTGTCCAAGCTCGGCGAAGAGGTCGACGGCCGCTACCGCATCGTCAGCGCCCCGCCGGTGATCGTCCCCGCGCGCGATCTTCACGCCGTGTACGGCCTGGAGCCCGGAACTCTCGAGAACGTCGTCTTCGACCTCTTCCGGGACTACCGTTCCACCCTTCGGCCCGACGTCCGGCAGTTACTGGAGCGTTTCGAGGTCATCGACTGGGCCAGGAAGGTCGTCGGCGTCGGCAGTGTCGGAACGCGAGCGTTCGTCGTCCTGCTCCAGGGCCGTGACCGCGGCGATCCGCTGTTCCTCCAGGTCAAGGAAGCCACCCGGTCGGTTCTCGAAGGACCGTTGGCCAAGAGCAGGTTCAAGCAGGCGGGCGAGCGGGTGGTCCAGGGCCAGCGACTGATGCAGGCGAGCAGTGACATCTTCCTGGGCTGGTCCAAAGGGGTTCAGGCCGACCGGTACTTCTACTGGCGCCAACTGCGCGACATGAAGGGCTCAGCGCTCGTTGAGCTGATGGCGCCCGCGACACTGGACTTCTACGCCCGCACGTGCGGATGGACCCTGGCCCGTGCCCACGCACGATCGGGCGACGCGGTGGCCATCGCTGCCTACCTCGGCGACAACGATGCCTTCGACAAGTCGATCACCGACTTCTCCGAACGCTACGCAGCCCAGAACGACCAGGACTTCGCGGAGTTCGCCAAAGCCATCAGCTCGAACCGGATCGAAGCCGTCCAGCAAGTCTGACCAGCACAGGGCGACATGAACCTGCTCCCGGCGCCGCTGCGTGGCTACCAGCGGGCCTGGCTGGCGCGCGACATCATCGCCGGCCTGACGCTCACGGCGGTGGCGATCCCCGAGGTGATGGGCTACACGTCCATCGCCGGGACGCCGATCGTGACCGGGCTCTACACCGTCATCTTCCCCACCCTGCTCTTCGCGCTGCTGGGCTCCTCGCGGCTGCTCGTGGTGGGGGCGGACTCGGCCACCGCCGCGGTGCTCGCCGCGGGCCTGACCGGCCTCGGCATCGCCGGGGTCACACCCGGATCGTCCGAGTGGCTTGCCTTCGCGAGCCTCACGGCGCTGGTCTGCGGCGCTCTGCTGATCGTGGCGCGGCTGCTGCGGCTGGGCTTCATCGGAGACTTCCTGAGCACGTCCGTGCTGATCGGGTTCCTCACCGGCGTCGGCATCCAGGTGCTGTCCGGCCAGATCCCGGACCTGCTCGGCATCCCGAAGGGCAAGGGCGGCTGGTTCGAACAGCAGTGGCACTGGATCAGCTCGCTGTCCTCGATCCAGCTCGCAACGTTCGCCTTCGGACTGAGCACGATCGTGATCATCCTGATCTTCAAGCGTTTCGTCCCGGTCGTCCCGGGAGCCATCGTCGCCGTCATCCTGCTAACCGCTATCTCCGCGATGACCAATGCACAGGCGCACGGCGTCGCCGTGGTCGGCGCCGTCCAGGGCGGCTTCCCGCCGATCGGCCTGCCGTCGGGCATCTCCTGGTCGGACGTGACCAAGGTGCTGCCGACCGCCTTGTCCTGCTTCGTGCTCATCATCGCCCAGAGTGCCGCCACCTCCCGCAGCTTCGCGTTCCGGCACGGCGACGCGGTCGACATCAACCGGGACATCCTGGGACTCAGCGGTGCCAACCTCGCCGCCGGGCTCAGCGGCACCTTCGTGGTCAACGGCAGCCCGACCAAGACGGAGATCCTCGACGAGCAGAAAGGGCGCACGCAGCTCGCCAACATGACGATGTCGGCCGTCGTACTGCTCTTCACGCTCTTCTTCACCGGGCTGCTGGTGGACATGCCCAAGGCGGTGCTCGCCGGGATCGTCTTCCTGATCGGCGTCAGCCTGATCGACATCCGCGGCCTGCAGCGGCTGTGGGTCCGGCGCCGGAACGAGTTCGTGGTCGCTGCGGTCACCACGGTCACCGTCTTCGCCATCGGCGTCGAGCAGGGCATCATCCTCGCCGTCGTGCTCTCGATGCTCGACCTCATCCGGCGGCAGTACAAACCGGGCGACTACGTGATCGGCCAGGACGGGGCCGGCGAGCCGACGTACCTGGCGGCCCGGCCGGGCGTGCAGAGTCTGCCCGGGCTGGTGGTCTTCCGCTACGACGCCGAGCTCTTCTACGCCAACGCCAACCGCTTCGCCGACCATCTGGAACTGATCATCGCCACCGCTCCCGATCCGGTCCGCTGGGTTGCGCTGGACTGCGGCGCGATCGACGACATCGACTACTCGGCCGGGGTGACCCTGGCCAACCTCGTCAACTACTGCCAGGCTCACCACGCCCGTTTCGTGCTCGTCCGGCCGGACACCCAACTGCTTGCCACGCTCCGGTCGTACGGGACCCTCGCCGCGATCGGCGAGGGCAACATCTACCGGACCATCGCCGACACCTTCAACGCCTATCGCGCCGACCCGGGGTCAGCGGCTCTCAACGCTGGAGCGGAGGCGTAGTCCGCTCGGTGGCCGAGTAGTCGGGTGCCGGTTCCCCACCCCATCCCGCCTCGCCGGCCTCTCCGAGCCGGTCGCGTACGTCGGACCAGCGGACGGTGAGCGCGAACAGGATGACGACATCCAGCGCGAGCATCAGCAACGACCACACGGGGTAGGCATTGATCCAGCCGATCTGCGTCACCGCGTGCACGCAGACGAGGATGATCGCAGTGATCCGGGCCCACGTCTGCGCCACGAGCAGGCCGGCGCCGACCGCCATCAGGAGCAGCCCCGAGATCGTGAGGGTCCATCCCCAGCCGGTCACGTTCACGATCACGAGGTTGCGCCGCGTCATCGCCACCCGATCGTCGGAGAACAACGCAATGAATCCCTGGAAGATGTTGACCAGTCCGATCACCAGGAGCATCGAGCCGGCGAACACAACCGTGCCCGCCATGACGCCCCCGCCTCCTTTTTCAGCCATCGTGCTATCTCCTCTCGGTGCGGCGCCGCGGAATCGGCGGCGGGTCGCACCTGAATGCTGTGCCGCGCCGCCCGCGTTCGCCTCACCCGGCGCGGATGAGGCTGGTCACAGCCGGCGATCAGCCTGCCGGACAGCTCTGCGTCACCGTTGTGGCCAACGACGTGGCCGCGCTGCCGACTTGCTGGAGCGCCGAGTTGATCTGCGGCGCCTTCTGCCTGAAGTTGTCCGTGCTCAGGCCACTCGCCGCGGTCTCCAGCTGTGAGAACGCCGCCTTGACGCTCTGGACGGCAGGCCGCAGAGCAGCCGATGCCGCGGCTACCGCGACACCCAGGCTGCTCTTGACGTTGGCCATCGCGGTCGTCAGCGCGGCGAGACCGTCCTGCAGGGGCTTCACATTCGCCAGGTCCGCCAGCGAGGACTTCAGCGCGGACGTGGCAGCGCAGTCCGACGTCGGCGTACCTGTTGCCGGCGTACCTGTTGCCGGCGGCGCGACGCTCGTGGACGGACTCGACTGCCCTTGCGTCGAGCTGTCGCTGCAGGCCATCGGTACGACGAGCAGGGCAACGGTCACCAACGCGGCAACGATCGATCGGCGTACGCCGATGCGCGGCATCGTTCTCCCCGGATCTACTCGGCCGCGTTCTTGACCTCCGTCGCGCTGTCCGCGTCGACCTCGTTCTTGGTGACCTTGTCGGCATGCGACAGGGCCTTGTCGACGTCCGCGACCCACACTTCCTCGAACAACGCCACGATGCCGGAACTGTTCGGCGGCAAGGCGTCTTCGACGTCGGCCTTGATCGCCGCCTTCTCCCGGTGGGACTTGAGCGCACCGATGCCGAGCCCCGCGCCCGCACCGACCGCCGCACTGGCCAGCAGGCTGGGTGGGAAGATGAGGCCGATCACCGCACCGCCGACCGCGCCCCATTTGGCGCCTTTGCGGGCCGTGTGGAAGTCGTCGTCGACATTGATCTTGCCGTCGGCACCGCGGCTGACGAGGACGAGCCCATCGACCTTGATGACGTCGTCCGACGCGGCTTGCTTGATCGCGTCCCAATCGCCTCGCGCCGCGTCCGCGTCCATGTAAGCGGCGATGTACAGGTCGACGGGAGCGTTGCTGTCAGATCCCACGGGTCTCTCCTCCTGATCGGGCGACCGCACGCGGTCCGAGGTACATCTCGCCCCGACGATGCCTCCGATCCCGGCCGGAACACCTCACCCCGGGCGGACTAGCCGCAGCACCCCGGATCAATTCACCCCGCCGGGATGAGGCTCGCCGTCGGCCCGCGCGCAAGGATCCAAGTCCACCATCGCCGCACTGCGGCGATCAGGCGTGCGCGAGAGGAACGACCATGGGGTGCTTCTTCGTTCTGCTGGCCGGGGTCTTTCCGCGCTTGGCGCTGTTCATCGTGTGGGTGGCGCGCCCCAACCTGGTCGACTCCGCCTTCGACACGTGGATCTGGCCGCTGCTCGGCATCATCTTCCTGCCCTTCGCGACGCTCATGTACGTCATCCTCTACACGGGAGGCGGCCTGAGCGGCGGCGACTGGTTCTGGATCGTCCTGGCCGCCATCCTCGACGTCGTGCACTGGGGCTCCGGCTGGACCCAACGCCGCGCAGCCCCCGGTTACCCGGGCACCGCCCAGGCGTGACCCGACACCACCGACCGTTGAGATGAGGAATGTGCCGTGACTGAGACCAGCAGCGCGACGAGAGACGTGGTTGACGAGCTGGGGCCGGTCGACTGGATCGTGGTCGAGTTCCCGGGAAGCAGGTTCAAGGGCGAGATCGTGCCCGAGCTGCAGAGCCTGGTGGATCGCAACATCGTGCGCGTCCTGGATCTTCTGCTCATGAAGAAGGACGCGGACGGCACCTTGGAAGCCTTCGAGCTCTCCGATCTCGACGACTCCGAGCTGGGCGCTCTGCGCAGCTACGAGACGGAACTGGCCATGCTGCTCAGCGAGGACGACGTGACCTCGATCGCGGCAGCCGTGGAGCCGGGCAGCACTGCTGCCGTCCTTGTCTGGGAGAACCTCTGGGCAGCACCGTTCGGATCCGCCGTACGCCGAGCCGGCGGACAACTGGTCGCCAGCGGACGGATCCCGGTCCAGGCCATGTTGGCAGTGCTCGAGGAAGACGACGAACGACTCGCGACGGACGGTGACTGACATGCCTCTCGCACGACGACGGATGCGCAGCGCTGGTGTGACCGGGGGCCAACCGGTGGCGCGAGTAGCCACCACGGCAGCGACAGCCGCCGTGGTCGTTCACGGGGTCAACCGGCGAAGCGACCGCCGAGACGACCGCAGAGACGACCGCCAGGACGACCGTGGCGACCGCCGAGAGGACCGTCGGGACTGAGCCTGGAGCGACCGTCGCTCGCCGTCTCGAGCCGGGCGATATCGCTGCTAGTGGTGGGCGGACCGTCGTGATCGGGGGGCGGTGCCCGGATCGTCGCCTGCCTGCTCGACATGGACGTACCGGCTGCCGAACGGACCGGCCGTGACACCGTGCAGCACCACACTCAACAGCACGGTGAGCGCGATGACTGCGACGGCGTGCTCGACCACCGGGGTTTCGCCGAGCTGCTCGACTGCCAGCAGCGCGAACACGACCGAGGCCAGGCCGCGCGGCCCGAACCATCCCACGAACAGGACGGTGTTGCGATCCAGCCCGGTGCCGAGCAGCGACAAGGCGACCGGAACCATGCGGACCACAGTCAGACTCAGTACGGCGTATGCGAGCAGCGTGAGATCGAAGTTGTGCACGGCGATCGGCACCAGCGCGGCTCCGAAGAGAAACCAGACCGCGAGTGCCAGGACCTCACCGAGAAGCTCCGGTAGCTCGACGGCGTGGTCTGCGTCGACGACGTTCTCGTCCACTGCGGCTCGGAAGGCGATGCCGGCCACGAACGCCGCGATGAATCCGTTGCCGCCGAGCGTGGCGGCGAGGGCGAAGCTGCTGAGTGCGGCCGCGAGCGTGCCGAGCAACCCCGCGCCCGTAGTCATCCAGTGCCGTCGGGAGCCGACCGTCATCAGCCTGGCGCTCGCCGGCCCGATCGCCAGGCCCACGATGAGACCGACGGCGAGCTCGAGCAGCGCACCGCCGCCGTGGTTGGAGCCGCCGTAGGGATTTGCGGTCCCGAGCTGGCCGGCCGCGACGGCCAGTGTGAAGGTGACGACCGGTGTGACGATGCCGTCGTTGAGTCCACTTTCCACATTCAGTGTGCGACGCAGACGCATGGGGATCCGGCGGTCGTTGATCACCTGGGCGCTGAGAGCAGCGTCGGTGGGAGCGAGAGCGGCGCCCACGAAACCTGCGAGTGCCCAGGTGAAGTCGTCGTAGAACCAGGCGGCCAGGAGAGAGCCCAGGACCACGGAGAGGGGAAGGCCGACCCCCAGCAGCCGGCCAGGCAGGCGGGCATCGCGTTTCAGCCGCGAGAAGTTGACCCGGGCGGCGTCCGAGAACAACAGGAGTGCCAGCGTCAGCTCCGCGATCCGATGGATGGACGGAGTCTCGACGTCCACCGACAGTGGGCCCCAGTCGGGGTTCCCCAGCACATAGCCGGCGACGGCGAACACGAACGGTCCGGTGATGTTCAGGCGCGCCAGGAGATCCGAGGTCACTGCCCAGGCAAGGACAAGGAGCGCGAGCACTGCGAACGTGCCCTCAGTCACCGCCCCGCCTCCGCCCTGGCTCCCCCACACCCTGACAGCCGCCGCCCGACGGCCACCTCATCCGCCCGAGAGGGTTTCCAACGGTCAGCAGGCTGGCATCGTCGGCGGGAGACGCCGCCCCGTACTGCGTTTCGAGCGAAAGAGGGGCTGTCGTGGCGATCGAGGAGTATCCGTCCGGGACTCCGTTCACCGGTGTGGTGGGCCGGACGACCGACGAGTCGAGTCCGGCCTGGCCGGCCCCCACCCGGGCGAAGGGCGGCAGCCCGAACGTGGTGTTCGTGGTGCTGGACGACACCGGTTTCGGTCAGCTCGGGTGCTACGGGAGTCCGATCGAGACGCCGAACTTCGACGCACTGGCGGCGGCCGGACTGCGGTTCACGAACATGCACACCACGGCGCTGTGTTCGCCGAGCCGGTCCTGCATCGTCACCGGGCGGAACCATCACAGCAACGGCATGGCCGCGATCACCGAACTGTCGACCGGCTTCCCCGGCTACAACGGGGTCATCCCGTTCGAGAACGGGATGCTGTCGGAGATGCTGGTGGAGCAGGGCTACAGCACGTTCATGGTCGGCAAGTGGCACCTGACCCCGAGCAATCAGGAGACTGCGACCGGCCCGTTCACCCGCTGGCCGCTGGGCCGCGGATTCGAGCGTTTCTACGGCTTCCTCGGCGGCGACACGAGCCAGTGGTATCCCGACCTCGTGTACGACAACCACCAGATCGACCCACCGCACACGCCGGAGGAGGGATACCACCTCACCGAGGACCTGGTCGACCGGTCGATCGAGTTCATTGCCGACGCCAAGCAGATCGACCCGGGCAAGCCGTTCTACCTGCATCTCTGCTTCGGGGCCACCCACGCGCCCCATCATGTGCCGAAGGAGTGGGCTGACAAGTACGCGGGTGCCTTCGACGAGGGCTGGGACGCCTACCGGGAGAAGGTCTTCGCCCGGCAGAAGGAACTCGGCATCATGCCCGCCGACGCGGAGCTGTCCCGGCACGACCCCGACGTACCGGACTGGCCGTCGCAACCACCCGAGGCGCGCAGGCTGTTCAGCCGGATGATGGAGGTGTTCGCGGGCTTCCTCAGCCACACCGATCACCACCTCGGCCGGCTGCTCGCCTTCCTGCGCGAACAGGGCGAGCTGGACAACACGATCGTGATGGTGATCTCCGACAACGGGGCCAGCGCCGAGGGCGGTCCGACCGGAACCACGAACGAGGCGCAGTTCTTCAACAACGCTCAGGAGCCGCTCGAGGACAGCCTGAAGGTCATCGACGAGATCGGCGGCCCCAAGCACTTCAACCACTATCCCTGGGGCTGGACCTGGGCCGGCAACACCCCGTTCCGGCGGTGGAAGCGGGAGACCTACCGGGGCGGATCCTGCGACCCGTTCATTGTCTCGTGGCCGGCCGGCGTGCAGGCGAAGGGCGAGGTCCGGAACCAGTACGCCCACATCATCGACATGGTGCCGACGGTCCTGGACTTGCTCGGAACCCAACCGCCAACGACGATCCGCGGTGTCACGCAGGCGCCGCTGCACGGTGTCAGCTTCGCGCACGCCCTCGACGACGCGGCCGCGCCCAGCAAGCATCACACCCAGTACTTCGAGATGCTGGGCCACCGCGCCATCGACCACGACGGGTGGCGCGCGGTCTGCCCGTGGCCCGGTCCCTCGTTCACCGAGGCGGGTGTCGGCTTCGGTGAGCCGATCAGTGCGAGGAGACTGTCTGAGCTCGACGGTGCCGGCTGGGAGCTCTACCACGTGGCGGAGGACCCCACCGAGACCCACAACGTCGCGGCCGACCATCGGGATCGGCTCATCGCGTTGATCTCCACCTGGTACGCCGAGGCCGGGAAACACGGCGTACTGCCGATCGACGGGAGTGGGCTGGCCCGCATGGTCGCCGACAAACCGTTGATCGCGCCTCCACGCGATCAGTACACGATCTGGCCGAACACCCAGCCGGTCCCGTTCTTCGCGGGCCCGCGGGTCCTGAACAGGCCGCACAGCATCACGGCGTTCGTCGAGATCCCCGACGGCGGCGCCGAAGGAGTCCTCCTCTGTCAAGGCACCGCGGCCGGCGGCTACTCGCTGTACATGAAGGATCAGCGGATGCACTACGTCCACAACTACGTCGGCCGGAGCCTCTTCGAGGTGTCGTCACCCGACCCGGTCCCGCCCGGCGAACACAAGCTCCGCTTCGAGTTCGAGCCGACGGGGAAACCCGACCTGCCCAACGGAAAGGGTGCGCCCGGACACCTGGAGTTGTACGTCGACGGGAACCTCGTGGCCGCTGCCGATGCGGCGGTGACGACGCCGTTCGTCCTCAATCCCGGCGCCCTGACCTGCGGCGCCAACCCCGGCGCGCCGGTGACCCCGGACTACCGCAGCCCGTTCAGGTTCACCGGCACCATCCACAAGGCCGTCATCGACATCAGCGGTGAGCTCATCCACGATCCCGAGCTCGAGTTGCGAGCCCACCTGGCCCGGCAGTAGCCGTGCCGGCCCCCGTTTCACCCCGGACGGAGGAGGCGCGGACCTGCCGGTGCGAGGCATGCTTTCGTCTGAGTGAACTCGATGGGGAGTCGAGAACCGGGGCAAAGGAACTGACAACGTGAGTGAGACGACGCGGTCATCAGGCGCCGGGGGGCGTGAATCCGGCGCCCCCCGCAGCAAGGGTCAGAGTGTCCGGACGTGCTGTATCTACCTGGCCGCCACAGTCGGCCTCATCTGCGCGGTCGCCAGCTGGGGCGTGGGCGGAACCATCATCAGCGCCGTCGTGGTCGGGATGTCGACCGCCGTCGTCGCCTCGTCCATGTGGGGAGCGGACGGGAAGAGCGAGGTGCCCAGGATCCTTCGGGTCACCTTCGCCGGCGCGCTGATCACGCCGGCGGCTGTGGGGCTGATCGCGGTCTTCAAGTTCGCCGGCGTCCTGGTGGTGGTGGCACTCGCAGTGACCACGCCGGCTCTCACAGCGAGGTTCCCGCGAAGGCACGCCAAAGGGGATCCTCCCGCCCGTCACCTGGAGCCGGCAACACCTGCCGTTCCCCCGACGCCATCCACGGACGGTCCCGCGGACGACGCGGCGCGAGAGCTCGGTTCCCTCGACGACCAGGCCTTGTGCCTGGCCTGGCGCCGGAGCTTCCGCCTGTTGGAGACTGCGCCTTCGGCGGCGATACGCCTGTCGATCGTCGACCAGCGGCAGAAATACCTCGACGAACTCCAGCGGCGGTCTCCGGAGGGGCTCACGGCCTGGCTTGCCTCCGGAGCACGGGCCTCCGGCAACCCGTTCCCGTACGTCGAGGACGCCCGGCGCCGGGCGAGCTGAGTCAACGACTCAGATGCACGCCTGGACGCCGCCTTCCGCGCCGGTGTTGAACGCGGAGGTCCGCTCCTCGGCGTTCCCGTGGTCGCTCTCCTTGGTCCACGGATAGTCGTCGGCGACCGCGGCGAGGGTTTTGGCGATCTCCTCGCTGTCGCCGGGCTCGATCGCGATCAGTCCGTCGTCGGCTGCTCCTTGCAGCGTGGCCCCGGCCAGGCAGTCCGCCTGGAGCTCGGCGGCGACCGAGACCCGGTCGCTGCGCAGCCTCGCCTGGATCGCGTGGCCCCACTCGTGGGCGATGATCAGGTACACCCACGCATCGCCGATCTGGCTGTAGCCGGCCGCCATCAGATCGTCGTCCCAGGCCACGAAGTCACCCGGCCTGCAGTACACGGCGTTGAACGGCACGGATTCCGGTTCGCCTCCGCACGGAGGTCCGTTCGTACCGATGTAGGACCCGGCAACTCGGGGACTCTGGTACGGCTGTCCGGAGAGCTGGGTGAAGTGACGGTGCCAGAACGAGTCCACCGCCTTGACGGCGATCTCCTGGTCCTCCTTCATCGCGTCCCGGTCGACCGCCGGGACGGTCTGATCCGTCGACTGCGGCTGCGCCGGCGCCGGTGTCTCGGTACTGGCCGCCTCCGGCGGGGCGGAGGTCGGCGCACCGCAGGCGGCTGCGACCATCGCGATCGTCAGCCACCCGAGGGCGGTGCGCCTTCCGCGGGTGCCGTCAGGCAGCGACATCGCGACCGTGCGCGGCCAGCGCCCAGATGACGAAGACGTCGATGGCGATGACGGTCAGAGCCCAGAACGGGTAGTACGGGATGAAGGCGAAGTTGGCCAGTGCGCTCAGCACCGCCAGGACGATGGCGACGATCCGGGCCCAGGTCTGGCCCGCGATGACCGCGAAACCGGCCAGCAACACCAGCAGTCCGCCGATCAGGTGAATCCAGCCCCACGCGGTCGCGTCGAACTGGAACATGTAGTTGCGGGTGGCAACGTAGAACTCGTTCTCGAACAGTGCCACCAGACCGGTGAAGATCTGGAAGCCTCCGGACATGATCATCATCAGGCCGGCGAACAGGACGAACCCGACCGCCCAGCCGCTGACCTCGTGTTCCTCGCCCGCCGCGTCGTAATGCGATGCTGCTGCACCTTGTGCCACTGTGATTCACTCCCCTGTTCTCTCGCCGCCACGCCTTGCGTAGACGGACCCCTCCGCCACCGCGGAGTGACACCAGGCTGGCGAACCACGTCAGGTCCGGCATCATCCGCAGCGGGTGACTGCGACCCTGCTCAGACCTGGAAGCTGATCGGGAAGGTGGCGATCCACGCGATGGCGCCGGCGAGGACGAGACAGCCGGCCCCGGCCAGGATCCATCGCAGGCGGTGGGCGGCGATCTTGGTGCTCATCCCGGCGAAGAACAGGACCACGGCGTACAGGACGACGGTGAGCACATAGTCGCTGGCGATCTGGAGGTCCCGTCTCACCTCGGCCGCGGAGGTCTCGGCGGCCGCGTCGAGTCGTGCGGCGTCCTGCCGCGATGCGAGCTGGTACTGCGGCATGGCGAAGGGCGTCGGCGGCGCACCCGGGTTCGTCAACGGGCGGGTCGCCATCCAGGCGTCGAACGCGGGCCGGAACTCCGCGCGGAACCGGTCGGCGTAGAAGGCGGCGACGGCAGCCTCACCCCGGCGATCCGCATCCGCCCAGGCGATGAACGTGGCTACGTCGACCTGGCTCTGGGCCTGGGACAGGCCTTGGGCCCGGGCAGCGTCGATCCTGATGGCGTTCGTGCGGGAGGCCGCCTTGGCCTGCTCGCCGTTCCACCGTGTGGCTTGGTAGCTGCTCCAGGAGGTCCCGAGAGCAGCGACCACCAGCAGGACGGTGACCAGCACCTCCTGCGCGGTGCGGCCACGGCTGGGCTTCTCCTCAGCGGCGGTTGCCATGCTCGTCACATGGCGGCGTCACGACGACCCCGATGGCCTTGAACTGAGTGTCGATCAGGTCGATCGTTCGCACCATCGCGGTCGGCTGCAACCTGCCGACACCTGCTCCGTGTGGATGGTCGAAGAACACGAGCAGGAACAGCAGAAGCGTGATGACCACCGTCACGCTGCCCATCAGAACGCCCTGTGTCACAGCGCCTTCGGCCCGGTCGGCGAAGAACAGCAGGTACACGAAGATCACCACCGAGATCACGCCCAGGACCAGCCACAAGGGCGTCGGGATGATCCCCTCCGCGCCGTGCACCCGATCGACGCGCGCCTGTTCCCGTTGGGACGTCTGATCCATCCACCGGTCGTACGCCGACTGCTCGGCCGGCGTGACCGGGTTGACAGCCCGGATCGTGTGGAACATCTCCGCACCCCACGGGTTGACGGAGTTCCCGAGCGTACCGCTGTCCACGGCATTCCACTCGGGCCCGGCAACGGTCCGCGCGTAACAGACCAGTTCGCCGGTGAGTTCCGACGCGGTCTTGGCGGGCATGAACTGAGCCGTCTCGACCTGCTGCGCCACGATCGTCGCCTCGCTCTCGGCGCCGGACCGCGACTGGTCGTACGAGGTGAACGACAGGAAGATGATGAAGCCGAGAAGCACCGAGAACCCGGTGGCGAGCACACCGAAGACGCCCGAGGCGCGGTCACCGTCGGTGAAGTAGCTGCCCTCCGGCGCCCGCCTGCGCACGAGGAGCATCGCCGTGACGGTGACCGCCGTCGCGAAGACCGTGATCAGAGCGGCCCAGACGATGTTCATGCCTGCCTGCCCGCCGCTGCCACAGCGGGCTACTTCGCGGTTCCGGGTACAGCTCCCGGCGGCGCAACGGGGCCGGAGGCAACTGGTGCCCGGCCGGCGCCGACCAGGACCTGCAGAACAGCCAGCAACCCGACCACCAGAGCGAGAGACCAGAACAGGCGCGACAGCGAGATGTTGTTGCCCCAGAGCAGTACGACGACACCCAGCAGGGCGACGACGACGCGCAACCATCGGACGTTGGCCGCGACCCATCGCCCGGCGCCGCCGACCGGGCTGTCGGCCAAGGCTCCCCCGATGCCTTCCAGACCGCCGGTCACGCCCCCGCGAACCGCGGTTCCGTACCGGTTGGATCCCGCGAACCAGCCGATGACCACGAGGCTCAGACCCAGCCAGAAGAACACTTGCCGGCCGCGCTCGAGGTAGGAAAGCAACGTGTCGTAGAAGACCCTGCTCGCCGGACCGAACGTCGTGCCGGCCAAGGCGTCGATGAACAACTGCCGCCCGACGGACAGCGCCAGCGCCAGCAGCAGCGCGTTCGCCGCCAGTAGTGCCCCGATGATCACCGTCATCCGTGGACGCCGGCGCGCGAGCACCAGAGCGGCCAGATACAGAGCCGCGACCAGCACGATCAGCCACTGTGCCAGCGGGTTCGCGAACGCGTAGATCGTCCGGATCTGCTTCAGTTGCGGCGCATCCATCAACACGATCTGCTTGTCGACGTTGGGGATCGGCACGTTCTGCAGGATCGTGAGTCCCCGGTCGACCAGGCGTTGCTTGACCTGATCGATGACGTCGGAGAGGTCAAGGACAACCTGATCACCCTGCAGCTGAACAGCGCCGGATTGATCCCCCTTCAGTATGCGCTGGAGGGACTGCTGCGCCCGTACGTTGGCCGCGGTCCAGAGTTCGGCGAACTGGTCCGAGGCGAGGAACTCCCGGACCTGGCGGTCGATGAAACTGTTGATCGCAGCGGCGAGCGGACCAACTAGTCGCTGCAGCCGGGGCCGGTCGGTGATGACGCCGGAGAACACCTGGTTGAGGAGTGCCTCGACGTCGACCTCTTTCTGGATCGTGTCGGTGACCTTTGTCGCGATGGCATCCTGCACCTCTGGCGAGTTCACCAGCGGGCCGACGGTGTTCACGTAGCGTGTGGCGTCGTTCAGCGTGCGTTGTCCCCAATACGCGATCGCCGCCGGCGTCGTCAGCAAGGCCGCCAGCACCACGCAGATGATCACCGCGGCCGACCGCCCCTTGGACGACCGCCTCACGGTGGATGCCTCCTCGGGCACGCTGCGTTCTGGACCAGCTGACAGCGCGGCGTCCGGGTCAGACATGCTGTGCCTCCTCGAGTGTCGGCTGCACGTCGGCGATTCGATCGTCGCCGCCTCAGCCGTCCAGGACCTCACCCCGCGCGGATGATGCAGCGAAATCCGAGGTGGGACGTTGCGGTGTCGATCGCCTGCGGCATCCGCGCGGCCGGGCGGTACCTGCGGCAGTAGTTCGGCGCGCAGAGGTGCGAGCCGCCCTTCATCACCTTCCGGGGGATGCGGATGTCGGGCAACTGGGGGTCGTAGCTCCGCTCCCGATCGCCGCCCCGGGGGCTCTCGACGGTGCAGCAGGCGTGCGAGGTCTCGGCGTGCGCCTGGTACCAGTCGGTGGTCCACTCCCAGACGTTGCCGATCATGTCCACCAGGCCGTACCCGTTGGGTGGGAACGATCCGACCGGCGCGGTGCCCACGTATCCGTCCTGCTTGAGGTTCTGAACTGGGAACTGGCCCTGCCAGGTGTTCGCCATCCACGTGCCCTCAGGCGTGAACTCGTCACCCCACGCGAACTCGGCGCCCTCGAGGCCGCCGCGGGCGGCGAACTCCCACTCGGCCTCGGTCGGCAATTCCTTGCCCACCCATTCGGCGTACGCCCGGACGTCCTCCCAGGCAACGTGCACCACGGGATGGTCCGGTCGCTTCTTGACCGAGGTGCCCGGTCCTTGGGGATGGCGCCAGTTCGCTCCGGTCACGTAGAACCACCAGTTGTAATGATTGCCCAGATCCACGGGGTGATCCGGGGACTGGAAGACCGTGGACGCCGGCACCAGCAGTTCGGCCTTCGCGTTGGGATAGTCGGCCGGATCGGCGGCGCGCTCGGCCAGCGTCACATAGCCGGTCTTCGCGACGAAACGCGCGAACTGGCGGTTGGTGACGGTATGACGGTCCATCCAGAAGCCGTCGACAGTGACCCGGTGGGCGGGCGCCTCTTCGGGGTAATGGTGATCGGAACCCATCACGAAGGTTCCGCCGGGGATCCGGACCATGTCTTGTGCCACATTCACCTGCCCGTCGTTGCTCGGAAGTCCTCAGTCTGTGCTCGGCCGGCTGAGCGGGGAATCACCCAGCGGGGGTGAGGCGCGCCTGACGAGGCCGCGGCGATCCTTGACCCGTCGTACGAGAGGAGTCCCGGGATGCCTGATCCGTTGCCGAGCTGGAACGAGGGCCGGAGCAAGGACGCGATCGTCGACTTCGTACGGCGGGCCAGCGGCAACGGCTCCGCACCGGGACTGGCGATGGCGGACCGGGTGGCGGTCTTCGACAACGACGGCACCTTGTGGTGCGAGAAGCCGATGCCGATCCAGCTCGACTTCATTCTGCGTCGCCTCGTCGAGATGGCGGAGGCGGATCCCGACCTGCGGGAGCGCCAGCCCTGGAAAGCCGCCCGCGAGCAGGACTACGGCTGGTTCAGCAAGGTGATGGCCGAGCACTATGCGGGCGATGACACGAACGTCAGAACGCTCGCCGCCGGCGTACTCGCGGCGCACGGGGGCATCAGCGTCGAGACTTTCGCAGCGAGGGCAGAGGAGTTCCTCCGCACCGCTCGCCATCCCACACTCGATCGCGGCTACCTCGAATGCGCCTACGCGCCGATGGTCGAGCTGCTCGCCTACCTGGCGGACAACGGCTTCTCGAACTACATCGTCTCCGGCGGCGGCCGCGATTTCATGCGACCGATCACCGACGAGGTGTACTCCATACCGAGTGAGCGGGTGATCGGCAGCAGTACGGCGCTCGCCTACACGCCGGACGACCACGGTGGCACGATCATGCGCGTGGCCGCCGCCGACTACCTCGACGACGGGCCGGAGAAACCGGTGCGGATCTGGTCGCGGACCGGACGACGGCCGGTGCTCGCCGGCGGCAACTCCAACGGCGACGTCCCGATGCTCGACTTCACCCAGCATGACGACAAGCCCTTCCTGCGGCTGCTGGTGCTTCACGACGACGCCGAGCGGGAGTTCGAGTACACGTCCGGTGCGGAGCAAGCCCTCGACCGCGCCCCCGCCGCCGGCTGGACCGTCGTCAGCATGAAGAACGACTGGGCAAAGATCTTCTAGCAACTCCCATTTCGGCCCTCACCGTATCCGCCGTTCGCCGGCGAATATTCCGGGCGGACTCGATGGACTGGTGGTCTTCGTCATCGGTCTCGCGTTCTTCGACCGGATGACCCGGAGATACAACAGCCCGGGCAGCTGAAACTACCGGCTAGCAGGGGGTTCGGGACTACCGCCAGCGTCACTGCACCGGCAGGCCGGGGCGGACCATCGTGGGGCTTATGGCCATATCTGAGGCGACACCGTCCGCACGTCGCGGGCGGCCGGGGCTGAAGCGAGAGATCGGCTTCATCGGGCTGATCTGGGCATCTGAGGGATCGATCATCGGTTCGGGATGGTTGTTCGGTGCGCAGGGTGCGCTGTCGACCGCCGGCCCCGCGGCGATCATCTCCTGGGTCATCGGCGGTATCGCGATCCTGATCCTCGCACTGGTCCACGCCGAGCTCGGCGGGATGTATCCCGTCTCGGGCGGGACCGCACGCTTCCCGCACTACGCCTTCGGCGGAGCCGCCGGCGCCTCGTTCGGCTGGTTCTCCTGGCTGCAGGCCGCCACGGTGGCACCGATCGAGGTGCTCGCGATGATCACCTACGGCCAGCACTACTCGTTCGCGAGCGGCTGGATCAAGACCACCGGCGGGCAACACGTGCTGACCCCTTCCGGCATCGTCGTCGCGGTCGTCCTGATGGCGATCATCACGGCGATCAACTTCCTCAGCATCCGGATGCTGGCGCACACCAACAGTGCGGCGACCTGGTGGAAGGTCGGCGTACCACTGCTGACGATCTTCGTCCTCGCCATCGTCCAGTTCCACGGCAGCAACTTCACCGCCGCCAATGGCTTCAACCCGTACGGCGCCAAGGGCATCCTGTCCGCGGTCTCGACGAGCGGCATCATCTTCGCCCTGCTGGGCTTCGAACAGGCCGATCAGCTCGCCGGTGAGAGCAGCAACCCGAAACGCGACATTCCGCGCGCGGTGATCGGCTCGATCGTGATCGGCGCGATCATCTACATCCTGCTGCAGATCGTGTTCATCGCGGCGCTCCCGGCGTCACAGATCAAGGGCACCTGGGCCACCGCCGCGTTCAACACCCTGACCGGCCCGTTCGCCCAGCTGGCAACCCTGGTCAGCCTGGGTTGGCTGGCCACGATCCTGTACCTCGACGCCGTCATCTCCCCCGCCGGCACCGGCCTGATCTACATCACCGGAAGCTCCCGGGTGTCCTACGGCCTCAGCCGCAACGGCTACATTCCGTCCGCCTTCGAGCGCACCAACCGCCGTGGCGTGCCGTGGGTCGGACTGATCACCGCCTTCGTGATCGGCTGCATCTGCTTCCTGCCCTTCCCCAGCTGGCGCTCCCTGGTCGGACTCATCACCAGCGCCAGCGTGCTGATGTACGCCGGGGCGCCACTGTCCTTCGGAGTCTTCCGCAGCCGCCTGCCGCACGCCGACCGCCCGTACCGCTTGCCCGGCGGCGCCTGGATGTCGCCACTCGCCTTCGTCGTCGCCAACCTGCTGATCCTCTGGTCCGGCTGGGCCACCGACTGGAAGCTCGGCGTCGCGATCCTGATCGGTTACGCCATCCTGATCGCCAACCGCGTGTTCAAGCTCAACCCGATCACCCCCCAGCTCGACCTGCGGGCCGCCCAGTGGCTACCGGTCTACCTGATCGGCATGGGCCTGATCGTCTATCTCAGTGACTTCGGCCCACTCAAGCACCCGTGGTTCCCGCTCTGGTGGGACATGCTCGTCGTCGCGGTCTTCAGCCTCGTCATCTACTACTGGGCCAGGGCAGTAGCCCTCCCGGCTGCCCAGATCCAGCAGATGATCGACCAGGTAGTGGTCCCAGAAGAAGCCGACCTCCACTGACCCCCGCGCTTTGCTCGACGTTACCTGTCGCTCATCCTCTTGAACGTCCTCTCCCGCGGCTTCTTGTCAGTCACACTGTTCGCAACACTCCCCGGCACCGATCGCCTGAAACCTCGCCCAGCGGGTGCGGCAATTCGGCGGTCCGTTGCCTGGGGAGGCCGCTTCGGCGTAGCTTGACGAACGGGGAGGGGCACATGGTCCGATCACGGGGCTTCGCGTGGCTTGATGGGCTTCGGCAGGCCTCCCTGCCGACTGCACAGGCCGGGACGGCATGAATACCAGGGCACCGAGGCTGGAAGCACGATTCTGGCGAAGCCGACGGTCGGCAGCCATCGCGGGCATCGTGTTCGCGGTGCTGCTCCTGGCAGCGTTCACGATGCTACGACTCGCGCTGTCCGCGGACAGCCTTCAGTCGCTCGAATCCGACGCAGCGCGCCGGAGGCTGATCCGGATCAGCCTGCAGCTCGTGCCGTTTGCCGGAATCGCCTTTCTGTGGTTCATCGGCGTCATTCGTGATCAGCTCGGCGACGTCGAGGACCGGCTGTTCTCCACCGTCTTCCTGGGCAGTGGGCTCCTCTTCCTGGCCATGCTCTTCATCGGCGCCGTCAATGCGTCCAGCATGACGGCAATGCTCGCGGGACCGGACATCAACGCCGAACTCTGGGCGTTCGGCCGCACCAGCACACAGGAGCTCATTTCCGTCTACGCCATGCGCATGGCCGCAGTGTTCACCCTCTCGGTGACTACCGCGGGTCTGCGCACTTCAGCCTTCCCCCGGTGGCTGGTGATCCTCGGATGTCTCGTCGCAGTGACGCTGATTGTGGCGGCCGGTGAGCACAAGTGGACCCAACTGGTGTTTCCCGCTTGGGTTCTCGTCGTCAGCGTGGTCATCCTCGTCACCCGTCCGCCAACCCGTGAAGTCGCCGCCGAGCAGACGGAGAATCCGTCATGATGGTGTCCCCAGCGGCGCCGTCGAAGGATGCGTCTCCACAGGAGGATGTTTGTGAACTCAGAGCTCGACCGGCTCGCGCACGGCGTACTGTTCCCCGCCCTCGGCCGGCCCAAGGTGCCGAACTGGGTCGGACCGCGGATCGAGGCCGGTCTCGGCGGCTTCGTGATCTTCGGCAAGGACATCGTCGACGGCGACCAGTTCCGGCGACTGGCCCGGGAGCTCCACGGGCTGCGTGACCACGTGCTGCTGTCGATCGACGAGGAAGGCGGCGACGTCAACCGGCTGGAGAATCTCGGCGGCTTCTCGATGCCCGGCAACCGGGCGCTCGGCGAGCTCGACGACCTCGAGCTGACCCGACAGGCCGCTTTCCAGATCGGCCTGTCGCTGGTCGAGGCAGGGATCGACTGGGACCTGGCCCCGGCGGTCGACACCGCCGTCAACCCGATGAGCCCGAACGGGATCCGCTGCTTCGGCTCCGACCGCGACCTGGTCAGCCGGCACACCGCCGCCTGGGTGGAGGGCCTGCAATCGGCCGGCGTCAGCGCGTGCGCCAAGCACTACCCGGGCCACGGTCTCAGCGGCACGGATGCGCACCTCGCGACCCCACTCGTCGACGTGTCCCGCGCTGAGCTGCTGGACAGCTACCTCGATCCGTTCCGTGCGGCGATCGCGGCCGGCGTCGACAGCATCATGGTGTCCCACGACCTGGTGCCACAGGTGGACGACGTACCGGCGACGATCAGCAAGGTGCTGCTCACCGACATCCTCCGCGGAGAGCTCGGGTACGACGGGGTCGTGATCACCGACGCCCTGGAGATGTACGGGATCGCCGATGTGGCGCCGTTGCCGGAGGCCGCCGTACGTGCGATCGAGGCCGGGGCCGACGCGCTCTGCCTCGGCTCGTGGGCGTTCCTCGACGACGTGGACGTGGCGGCCGCCGCCCTGGTCGAGGCGGTCGAGGGTGGACGGCTGCCGGTGGAGCGGTTGCGGAGCGCCAACGAGCGACTGGCCCGGCTGGGGACGCGGCCCAAGGCGGATGTCGCACTGCGGGACAACGCGCTCGGTGAGCGGCTTGCGGACCAGGTCGCGGTGACTCACGGGGATCCCGTACTGCGGAGCAACGCCGTACTGATCATCCGGCTGGAACCGACCCACTCCCCCGCCGCCGGCTCGGCGGGCTGGGGTGTCGAGCAACTGCTGCGCGACGCCGGGAAGGTTGTCGAGAGCATCGGTCTGTCGGGGCAGACCTACAACGGACCCGGGATGGCTCGGGCCGGCGTCGGCGAGTTCCGGTCGGAGTACGGCGCGGACAGCCAGGTCGTCCTGATGGTCAGGGGCGCACACCGCTTCGACTGGCAGGAGAAACTCATCGGCGAGTTGCAGACCCAGCACCCCGACATGATCGTCGTCGACATGGGCGTCCCCGGCACGGACTACTCCGCCTTCGCCGGCTGGATCGAGACCTTCGGCAGCGCCCGGGTCTGCGCCCAGACCGCCACCCAGCGGTTGCTGGGTTCATAACGCTGGTCAGGTGGTGTGGGTTGCTACTGGCCGGACCGGCGGGAGGGCCGGTGGTTGGGTTGGGTCGCCGGTTGGGACCAGGCGGCGTACTGCCTCCGGCATCGCGCCGACCGTGAAGGCGCGGACGGCCGGCCCGGCGGAGACGGTGACGAACGACGCCACGGTCGGCACCTCGGCCGGGAGCGGGATGAGATGTTCCCCCGCATCGAAGTGGGAGTCGACCACGCGCATCGACGTGCTCGTTGGTTCGGGTGGTGTGAACGACGTGGCCCACCAAGCCTCGACGACCACTCGGGACGGCTCCTTCAGGGTGAGGTGCACCGTTCGGGAAGTCGTGTCATAGGCCACGTCATTGTCGTCCTGGGCAGTCGAGATCGCGCCCTCGACCTGGGCCGCGACAAGACCTGCGATGCCGCCGAGTCCCTGCACGAAGGTGACGTGACCGTTGCCCTTGGAGATCTCCTCCCTGAGGTGCTGCTTGGTGGCGGGCGGAACCATCCCGCCGAACACGACGACATCGAACTGCGTGGTGTCGTACGCCGTCAGCACCTCGTCGAACTGGTTGGTCGCGTCGGCGTGGAAGCCCTTGTCCCGCAGGATGCCGGCGGCCTCGAGGATCACGCCCGGGCTCCTGCCGATGATCAGAATGCTGGTGGTCGATGCGTCCATGAGCCGGTCTCCCCGGAGAGTTGAGTGTTGGTGTCGCCAACATAGCAAGTGTTGGCCGTGCCAACAACTGATATCGTCGACTGCATGCCGATGGATCACCCGCCGAGCCGTACTCCCGCCCGCGTCAAGGATCGTCCGACCTGGCTCATCAGCCGGACCTTCGCGCGCTCGTCGGGTCTCCTCGCCGCCGGATTCGAGTCGCACGGCCGCGGACTTCGCAGCTACCACTACCGCCTGCTGGCCGCGCTCGAGGAGTGGGGACCCGCAAGCCAGGCCGAGCTGGGCCGCGGGACCGGGATCGATCGCAGCGACGTCACGGCGGCCCTGACCGAGCTCGAGTCACGCGGGCTCGTCGAGCGGTCTGTCGACCCCGGGCACAAGCGCCGCAACATCGTCACCATCACCCCGGCGGGAGTCGCACAACTCCTGGAACTCGACGAGGTCATCGACGACATCCAGCAGCAAGTCCTGGAACCCCTGACCGCCGCGCAACGCCGTCAGTTCATCGCGCTGATGGTGAAGCTCCTCGATCCGCCCAAGAGCTGAACCCGTCAGGGGACGCGGATGCGGTTGTTGCGCGGGTTGTGTTCGAGTTCGACGAGGCCGAGCACTTCCAGCAGTGGCGGGACGTACATCGCGAAGCGGCCCCGGTATCCGTTGCGGAGGCCGTACCAGCCGCCGACGGGATTGTCGGCCGAGCGCGCCCAGGCCTCGAGCGTGCCGTCCTTCGCCGGCTTGCTCTCGTCCGCGCTGCCCAACTCCATCCAGTCACCGTGCGCCTTGAGCATCGCGGGGACGTCGTCGAGACAGCGGGCGAGATACCGCAGCTTCGTCGAGCCGACCCGGCACACGAGCTCTGCCGGTTCCGCGGTGTCGTCGCGGTGCATGGTGTACTCCGACGTACCGGGTGGTGTCTTGAGAACCCAGGGATCGTCCGGGCTACCGGTAGCACTCATCGTCATCCTTCTCCTTCAGTTGTGGGGTTGCAGGGCGGCCACGAAATGCGGGAGGAGCCCCCGCCAGCCGCCGAGATTGGCGTCGCGCCAGTGCTCGGCCTCAGTCCCGAGCCGCTCCCAGCCCGTGTGAGTGATGTCCACCTTGCTTCGGCCTCCGGGTACGGCGACGAAGCGGATCTCGACATCGGTGGCCTCGGCGGATGGCCGGCGAAGGTGCCACCGGTAGCTCAGCCGGTGCGGGGGATCCCACGCGGTGATCAATCCCCAATCGATCTCCTCGCCATCGCTGGTGCGCTCGTAGATGCGCCCACCGATCTGCGGCTCCAACGTGACCGCGGCCGGGTCGCCACTGACCGAGTGGCCTCGGGGCCACCACGACGAGAACCGCTCCGTCCAGGTCGCGAACGCATGCTCGACAGAACAGTCCAGGACGACCTCGACCCGCAACGGCTCGATCACGGCGCTCCCCCGGGTGATGGCGGCCGGGTGTTCTCGGCCAGCAGCTTGAACCGCCCAACCGCCTCGCCCCACACCTGCAGGAGGTACGCCTGCACGACCTCGGCGCCCGATTCGTGGAGGCGATAGATCCGTCTCGTGCCCTCCGGCGCCTCCTCGACCAGACCTGCTTCCTTGAGCAGTCGCAGGTGGCGCGACACGGCGGGCCGGCTGATCGGCAACTCCTCGGCCAGTTCCCCCACCGACCGCGACGCATCAGCCAGCAACTCGAGGATCCGCCGCCGGGTCGGGTCTCCCAACGCCGAGAACGGATCCCGCCCCGCCTCTGTCACCACGCCTCAACTGTAACCCATCGGTTACGGTAACCACCTGGTTACGATCTCTTGACGAAAAAGGCAGTGTCGGATCGGGACCGCTGTCTTCGTAGCAGGGGTGAGCGGCCGCCGCGAGAGCGCCGCCGTACGCAAGGAGAACACCATGACCGCGACCTACACCTTCGACATTTTCTCCAGCCTCGACGGCTTCGGCTCGTACGACGACGGCGACTGGGGCGGCTACTGGGGCAAGCAAGGTCCCGAGTTGCTCGAGCATCGCCTTGCCGTGTACGGCGGGGAGCAGCGGATGGTCTTCGGAGCCACCACGTACCGGGCCTTCGCGCGGATGCTGGCCTCGAGCACCGCGGAGTCCGAGGTCCGCGACCCCTGGGTCACCCGGATGAGGAACCTGCCGGCAACGGTGGTGTCGACGACACTCGAAGGACCCCTCGACTGGCCGGACGCGACCGTCGTGAGCGGTGACGCCGTCGACGTCGTCACCCGGCTCAAGGAGGAGTCCGACGTGCCGCTGCGCTCCCACGGCAGCCTGTCCCTGAACCGCGCGCTGATGGCCGCCGGCCTGGTCGACCGCATCCAGGTAACGCTCTTCCCGGTGATCGCCGGTCAGACCGGGGTGGAGCCGATCTTCCAGGATGCGGCGGACTTCGACCTCGAACTGCTCGAGAGCCGGACCCTCGACGGCCGGACCCAAGAGCTCACCTACCGCCCCACCCTCCACGGCTGAGTCCGGTATTTGCCCATAGCAACTTCCAGGGCAGCTCACCGAGCTCCGGGCGGTGCGCCCTACGGGCCGTGGACTTCGCGGGCCCACAGCCAGTCGATGATGCGGTCGACGCCCCGGGCGAGCTGGCGGCGGTAGGTCGTGAACGGCAGGCCGAGCACCTCCGCGGCGCGTTCCTGGGTGGCTGCGGGTCGGAGGAAGGTGCGGTCGACAGCCCGGAAGGGTCTGTCGTCACGCGGGTCGGCCCGGAGTGACTCAGCGGCCTCCAGGACGAGGGTACGAAGCGTGTCGGCGGATGAATCTCCGTGGTCACGGACCAGCCTGGAGCGCAGGAGCGGGTTGCCGGCGAGCCGGTCCGGCCGGTGCAGCGACCGCAGGGCGGCACGGACCGCGTGGGCGAATTCGGGCTGCGAGAGCACCAGCTCCGGGTCGGCGCCGGTCGGCGGTCCGGCAGGGGCGCCGATCTCCCGATCGGCCATCAGCTCCAGCCAGTCCAACGGCCCCAGCCGCCGGAAGTCGTGGGCGTACACGGCGTAGTGGTGACCGCCGATGTCGTACTCCGCCTCGTGGGCCCGGTGGTAATCGATGTAGGCGAAGAAGGGCTCCCAGAATGCCGCGTCCTCGAAACACGCAATGAAGTCCCAGGACAGTCCCGGAGTGGTGAGCACGTGCTGGACGTGCCGTGCGGTGATCACGTTGTTCGACGCCGACGGCTTCTGGTAGGCCTCGCGATCCATGAAGAACCTGGCCGCGTACACGGTCTCGCCCGGCCGCGGCGGCCCGTGTCGCTGTGCGTAATCCCAGATCGCCGCCGCGGCGGGGTCGGCGGCGAGGCCGGATTCGCCGGCCTGCTCCAGGTTGATCTCCCCGGCGTAGCCGATCGGGTCGCCGGCACCGGCGCGGAAGGCGACGAACTTCGCCGCGGGATGGTCCATCCAGTGCGCCACGAGCTCGGCCTGCTCAGCCCCCTGGTGCCGCCTGGTCATCGCCAGGATCGGAGCCCCATCCTCGTCGCGGACCTCGTCCGGGAACGCCTGGCCGAACGACTCCCAGTCCCAGAAGCTCCTCATCAGCGGGTTGTTGCGGTGCAGGAAGATGATGTCGGCAGACCACCGGTGCTGTTCCAGTCCCGTCGTACGACGTGCCTGTTCCACCAGGTGCCGCCGTACCCGCCGGTGCAGGTCGACGTACGACGCACGGTCCCGCCAGCGCAGGTCGGCGTCGAGGACATCCCGCGCCACATCATGCGGGAACACGCCGTACGGGTCCTCCTCGATGAACGACAGACCGCGCAGCCAGCCGAACAACTCATGCGCGTCGTCGCCGCCGAGCGCGGTGCGCAGCAGATCTTCCGTGGTGAACCGGGCGTGCGCGCAGGCCTCCAGCGCTTCCCGGTGCCGTGGGCTGGGGACCCACTCGACGAAGTGCTCGAGCAGCACCCGAACCACGTCCGGCGTCTCCTGCAGGGACAGACCCGGCGCGAGCCCACCTCGGTGCTGCTCGACGACATCCACCAACAGGGACAAGGCGAGCGGATGACCGTGCGTCATCTCCAGCACCCGTCCATGCAGGTCCTCGGGCACGCCCGCGGCGTGCAGGTAGGCGCGTGCATCGTCGGGCTGCAGGTTGCGCAGGGCAACCACTCGCAACAGCTCACCCCAGCCGGGATCGCTGGCCCATTGCGGCGACGGCGGCGTCCGCCCGGCCGCCACGACCAGCGCGTCCGCGGGAAGTGCCGGTAGGAACTCCTCCCGCAGCCAGTTGTCCAGCGGCATCAACTGCTCGTAGGTGTCGATGAAGAGAATCGGGCGCGGGCGCGCGGCGAGGCTCTCCAGTGGTGCTGCCCGGTCCGGTACGCCGAGAGCCGCGCCGAGTGCGGCGTAGAACGCGGGCGGCGAAGGGTCGATCGTCCGGGCGTCCAGTCGCACCGCCGTGGCATTGGCCTCGTCGGCGGCTTCAGCGAGAGCGCCGAGCAAGGTCGTCTTCCCGATCCCACCCGGACCGTGGACGAACAAAACGGTGAAGCCGGACTCGCCCGGCGTCAGCGCAGTCCGGAACAGCTCGAGCTCACCGGTCCGCCCCACGAACCGACGGCGCCGCGCCTGCCGAAGCCGATCGGCAACCGTGATCGCACCGAGCTGTGCCGTCGGTGTCGACTTGCCACGGCTCGTCATGCGCCACCCCCTTCGGCACTCCGAGCATTCTCGTGCGCCGCGCCTCCGTCCAACCTGCCCCTCGTCCGGTTGGCGGTCAAGACGGACGGACACCGCGTACGGCGTTCGGACAGCGATTGGACAGTGATTGGTCTGGAAGGTGAGCAGGTCGATGCCGCACGCTGCCCGCACTGAGACAGCTCCGGAGGTGCGACATGGCGGAAATCCTCGTACTGGGCGCGGGCCTGAACGGCCTGGTCACCGCGATGCTCCTGGCCCGCGACGGCCACAGCGTCACGATCCTGGAACGCGACGAGGCCCCACCCGGCGACGATGCCGGGAAGGCCTGGCTCGAGTGGCAACGACCCGGCGTCAACCAGTTCCGCCAGTTGCACTACATGCTGCCGCGCTGGCGAACGCTGATGCAGCGCGAACTGCCGGCCGTGCTGGAGCAGTTGATCGCCTTCGGCGGCTCCCGCGTGAACGTGTTCGACCAACTGCCCGCCGCCGTGACCGGCGGCCGGCGCGACAGCGACGAGCGGTTCGAGACGGTGACGGCCCGGCGCCCGGTCCTGGAGGCAGCAGCCGCAACCGTCGCGCAGCGGACCCAGGCTGTCTCGATCCGCCGCGACGTCAAGGTCACCGGCTTGCTCACCGGGCCGGCCATCATCGCAGCGGCACCACACGTGACCGGTGTCGTGATCGACGGCGGCGCGGTACTCCGTGCCGATCTCGTCGTCGATGCCACCGGCCGACGGTCGCCGGTCGGCGCGATGATCGAGTCCGCCGGTGGCCGCCGCCCCCACGAGGAGCGCGAGGATTCAGGATTCGTGTACTACGCCCGCCACTTCCGTTCGACGGACGGGTCCCGTCCAGCGGTCCTGAGCCCACTGCTCCAGCACTTCGACAGCCTGTCCATCCTGACCCTTCCGGCGGACAACGGCACCTGGGGCGTCGGGTTCACCACGTCGGCGCAGGACAAGCAGGTGCGCGGACTGCGCGACGTCTCTGCCTGGCAGGCCGCGCTGAAGCTTTACCCGACCGCGGCTCAGTGGGGCGAGGCCGACCCGATCACGGACGTGCAGGTGATCGCCGGTATCGAGGACCGCTACCACCGGTACGTCGTCGACGGCGAACCGGTGGTCACCGGGCTCGTCGCGATCGGCGACGCGTGGGCCTGCACCAACCCCTCACTCGGCCGCGGCGCGTCGATCGGGATGCTGCACGCCTGCGCACTCCGCGACCTGCTCCGCGACGTCGGCCCGGACCAGCCGGAGAAGCTGGTACGCCGGTTCGACGAGATCACCGAGAGCACGGTCACCCCGCTGTACCGGATGACCCTGGCCTTCGATCGGCACCGCCTGAACGAGATCGCCGCCGATGTGGCCGGCGAGACCTACCAGACATCCGACCCGAGCTGGGCGATGACCAAAGCGCTGTACGCGGCCGCACCACAAGATCCCGACGTACTGCGTGCCTACGCGTCCGTCGCGTCGATGCTCTGCACTCCCCCGGAGGCGTTGGCGGCGCCCGGCATGGTCGCCAAGGTCCTCACGCTCGGCGCCAACGCCCCCCAATACCCAACCCCTGGCCCCGACCGCGCACAACTCCTCGCCACGATCGCCACCCCACGCTGACGCCACTGAAGGAGTTCACCATGCGCTTGGACATCAACGGAACAACCCTCGAGGTAGCGGACGTCGGCGACGGCGAGCCCGTCCTCCTGCTCCACGGCTGGCCCGACAGCCACGAGGTCTGGCGCCACCAGATCACCGCGCTCGGCGAGGCCGGCTACCGAACCATCGCGCCCGACCTCCGCGGCTTCGGTCAGTCCGACAAACCCGGCACCGTCGCGAGCTACGGAATGATTCAGATGGTCAGCGACCAGATCGGCCTCCTTGACGCCCTCGGGGCGGGCCCGGCCCACGTCGTCGGCCACGACTGGGGTGGTGCGATCGGCGCCGTACTCGCGGCACTGTCACCCGAACGGGTCGCCAGCCTGACCTGCCTGTCGGTCGGCCACCCGGCCGCGTTCGCCGCCGCAGGCTGGAAACAACGCGAGAAGTCCTGGTACATGCTGCTGTTCCAGTTCCCGGGCATCGCCGAGCGCTGGCTCGCGGCCGACGACTTCGCCAACCTGCGCAACTGGAGCCGGCATCCGGACATCGACTCCGTCATCGCCCGCCTCCGCGACCCAGCGGCCCTCACCGCGAGTCTCGCCGTGTACCGGGCGATCCTGCCGCCGGAATCGCTGACCCGGTCCTCGACCGAACTCCCGCCCATCCAAGTACCGACCATGGGGATCTGGAGCAGCGAAGATCTTGCCATCACCGAAAAGGCACTGACCGGCACCGCAGCTTTCGTCGACGCCCCATGGCGGTACGAGCGGATCAACGGCATCGGCCACTGGGCACAACTCGATGCACCCGACCAGGTGAACGCATTGCTGCTCGACTTCCTGACCAGCCTCCGCGCTCCGACAGCGGCGTACTCCTGATCGTCTACGCCACGCCTGCGGGTTCGCCGTGGATCCGTCCCGTGGTGGTAGACAGGCGCTGTCCGCCGGCCGACGATCGGGTTGCGATGATCTCCGCCGCGATGGAGATCGCCGTCTCCTCAGGAGTCCGCGCGCCGAGATCCAATCCGGTGGGTGACGACAGCCGGGCGAGCTCTGCGTCGGTCACACCTGCCGCTCGCAACCGGGACAGCCGATCCTCGTGCGTACGGCGCGATCCCATCGCGCCGATGTAGCAGGCTTCGGTGCGCAACGCCACTTCCAGCAACGGTACGTCGAACTTCGGGTCGTGGGTCAGCACGCACAACACGCCGCGCCGATCCACCAGACCCTGGTCGAGTGCCTCCTCGAGGAAACGGTGGGGCCAGCACACCACCACCTCGTCCGCCTCGGGAAAGCGCTGCCGAGTGGCGAACACTCCACGCGCGTCACACACCGTCACGTGGTAGCCGAGAAACTTGCCGACCCGAGCCACGGCGGCCGCGAAATCGATCGCGCCGAACACGAACATCCGCGGCGGGGGCGTGAATGCCTGGACGAACACCGCGATCTCGGCATGCTGACACTCGCCCCGCGCGCCGTAGTACCGGATCGCGGTGGCGCCCTGCTCGAGCATGGCCACGGCGTCCTCGACGACGGCGGCGTCCAGGCCCGAGTCACCGAGACTGCCAGTCACTCCGTCCGGCCAGACGATCAACCGCTGACCCAGGCGATCTCCGGTCGTGACAACGGTCGCGACAGCGACCGGCCGACCTGAGTCGACCGCGTCGGCCACCGCATCGAACTCGGTGAACGCGGCCAGGTCGACCGGCTGCACCAGGACCTCGATCACTCCCCCACAGGTCAGGCCCACCGCGAATACGTCATCGTCGGAGACGCCGTACCGCCGCACAGTCGGTAGGCCGGTCTTGATGACCTCACGAGCCACCTCGTACGCGTCGCCTTCAACACAGCCGCCGGACACGCTGCCCACCACGACGCCGTCGCCGGAGACCGCCATCGCCGCTCCCGGTTGGCGAGGCGCCGAGCGGAACGTGTCGATCACGGTGGCCACGGCGAACGGCGCGCCATCGGCGTACCACTGCCGGAGGTGCGGGAGCAGGTCACGCACGCCGCCTCACATGTTCTCGGCGCCGGCCTTGACGGCCTCGCGGATCCGGGAGTAGGTGCCACACCGGCAGATGTTGCGCAGCTCGTCCAGGTCCGCGTCCGTGATCTCGCGGCCCTCCGCGTGGGCCTGCTTGACCTTGGCCACGGCCGCCATGATCTGGCCGGGCTGGCAGTAGCCGCACTGGGCGACGTCATGGTCGAGCCAGGCCTGCTGCATCGGGTGAAGGTCCTTGCCGACGGTCGCCGGCAGGCCCTCGATGGTCGTGATCTCGTCGGCCGGCTCGATGTCCTTGACTTGCACGGAGCACGGGTTGAACGCCTTGCCGTTGATGTGCGAGGTGCAGGACTTGCAGACCTCGAGTGCGCATCCGTACTTCGGGCCGGTGACGCCGAGCAGGTCGCGCAGAACCCACAGAAGACGAACGTTGCCCTCGGCATCGACTCTGATCTGCTTGCCGTTGAGCTTGAAAGTGTGCGTTGCCATGACTTCCTCAGAAGGTGTGGTCGAGACCGTCGGTCGGTGACTGCGGGGTGGACGGCTCCAGCGGCAGCGGCTCGAAGCCGAGCGTGCCGTGGTTGATCGGGAAGTACGTCGGCATGGTCCCGGTGGCGCGGGCGTAGGCACACGCGATCGCGGCGAAGGCCGGCGCCACCGCCAGCTCGCCGGCGCCACTGGGATTGTCACTGGTGTTGGGCATGATGATCACCTGGACGTCCTGCGGCGTGTTCCACTGCCGGGTGTAGAAGTAGTTGTCCCAACTGCCCTCGAGAGGCATGCCGTTCTTGATGTGCAGGCTGGAGGTCAGCGCCAGCGCGATGGCGTCCTGCAGACCCCCGATCATCTGGGCTTCCAGTCCGCGGGGGTTGATGCAGAAGCCTGGATCGACCACGATCAGTGCCTTCGTCACGCGCGGGCCGCTCACGCCGTCCGGAATCGGCCTGCTCACCGTCTCCGGCCGGCAGTCGATCTCGACCAGGGTCGCGACCGCGCCGCGGTACTCTGCGTGCAGCCCGACACCCTGCGCCATGCCTTTCGGCATCGTCTTGCCCCAGTCGCCGACCTCGGCAGCCTTGTTCAGCACCGCCAGCAATCGCGGGTCCTTCAGGAAGTTGCGGCGGAACCGGACCGGGTCCTGGCCCAGCTTCGCCGCGAGCCGATCGACCACGAGCTCCTCGGCACAGACGACGTTCGGCGAGTAGATGTTGCGCATGCTGCCGGTGTTGAACTTCAACGGGATCTCGTTCAGCAACTGCGTGGTGACACCGAAGTTGTACGGCGACGACTGGCTGAGCGCGAAGATCGTCTCGGCGAACGAGAGGTTCCCGCCGACCGGCAGATGCGCGGCGGTCGCGGTGATCATCTCACCGAGGCCATGACCGAACTCGGTCTGCACACTGGTGTGCCGCTGCTCGTAGCTGAGCACGTTGCCGGCCAGGTAGTTCACCCGCACGCGCGACGTACACATCGGGTGGACGCGTCCCTGGCGGAAGTTGTCCGTGCGCGACCAGGACAGTCTGACCGGCTTGCCCATCTTCTGGGAGATCTCCGCCGCCTCGGCGGCGACATCGTGGAACAGGTGCCGGCCGAACGAGCCACCGCCCTGGATCACGTGCACCTTCACCGCGTCGATCGGGAGCCCCAGCCGTTTGGCGATGTCCTCCTGGGCGACGATCGGCACCTTGAGGCTGGCCCAGATCTCCGCGCTGTCCGGGCGGACGTCGGCGATCGCGCAGTCCGGTTCGAGCGGGCTGTTGCTGGCGAAGGCGAAGACGAACTCGGCGTCGATCGTGCTCGACAGCAGCGGCGGCACGGCCATCGGCAGCTGAGCCGCACGCAGCTTCGCCAGCACGGTGGCATCGGACTCGTTGTCCACCGTCCCCGGACCCCAGGTCGCGTCGACCACCTGGATGGCGTCGATGCACTGACCGAACGTCTCGCCCCGGATCGCCACGCCGTGGGTGATGGCGACGACGTCGGTGATGCCGGGCATCGCGCGTACGGCGGCGAGATTGTTGACCGACTTGACCGTGCCGTTGATCGTCGGCGGCCGGGCCACCATGGTCGGCTTGGCGTTCGGGACCTCCAGGTCCATCCCGAACTGCTTCCGGCCGGTGACGATGTCGAGAGCGTCGACGCGGTTGTGCGGGCGCCCGAGGACGGTGAACTCGGACTGGGGTTTGAGCTCGGCGGACACCGTGATCGTCCGGGAACTGGCCGCGGCCTTCGCCAACGACCCGTACGTCGCCGTCCGTCCGCTCGGCCCACTCACCACCCCATCGCGAGTGGTGAGCTTGCCGGCGGCCACACCCCACTGCGCGGCGGCCGTTTCCACCAGGCGTTGCCGAGCGATCGCAGCGGCCGTGCGGACCGGGATGTACATGCTGCGCATCGAGTTCGAACCGCCGGTCAGCTGATTCATCAGCAACTCCGGCCGCGCGTCGGCGAGGCCGATGGTGATCTTGTCCATCGGCAGGTCCAGTTCCTCGGCGACCATCATCGCGATCGACGTGGTCACGCCCTGGCCGACCTCTGCCCTGGGTACGGCGAAGAACGCGGTGCCGTCGGTCTTCAGTTCGACCGAGATCAGGCCGGACGTGGGCGCGGCCGCGAGGTTCTGCAGATCGCCGAGGTCGAAGATGTCTTCGGGCTGCGGCACTGAGGGCACCGCGGCATCCGCCGGCCGGGTCTCGGCCGAGTCGGCGATCCAGCTCACTCCGACCGCCAGGGTCGGCGCGGCGAGGAGGTACCCGAGGACCCGACGGCGCCCCAGCCGGCCGCGCTGCTCTGTTGACTCGTCCGGCGACCGACGATGTTCGGCCATGAAGATTCCTCCGTGTTCGACCAATGCTGGGAACGCAGTCTGACAGCGCGGAAGCCGCCGCGGCATGGCCAGAACGCCTACGTTTGGCCCAGCCTGACTGTGCACAACGCACAGCGGAGGGATCAGCCGCTCTGCGGCGGAAACAGCCTGATGGCACGGAGCGCGAGGCCGAGATCCAGGTGGTAGGCGGCGTCGGTCAGGTCGCGTCCGGTGATCTGCTGGATCCGGTGGAGGCGGTTGATCACCGTGTTGCGATGGCAGTGCGCCAACTCCGCTGTGCCGCGGACGGAACCGCCTGCCGCCACCCACCTCTCGAGGGTGTCGAGCAGTAGTTCCCGCTCGGCCGTCGGCACGTCCATGAGTGGCACCAGCCACGTCTGGACGAGTTGTTCGGCAAGCTCCGGGGCACTGAGCAGCAAGGCTTCTGGCAGCCGCTCGGTCAACGACGCCACCCCGACCTGACCGACCGGCAGAGTTCGCCTGGCCAGCGTCGCCAGGCGGTACGCGACGTCCACGTTGGCAAGCCCGGATACCACGCCAGACACGCCGGCCGGCGCGCGTACGGCGGCGCGCAGCGACCGGAGTACTGTGTCCGGAACTTCCGTGCCCAGGGCAAGCAATCCGACGACCGTGTGCGCACGCACCTGCCACGCCGAGCCGACCCGGACACCGGCCAGCCGCCGTTTGAGCGAAGCGGTCGTGCAGTCGTCGTCGACCAGGTTGTCGATCGCCACCACCGCGTACCGGCCGTTCACCGGGACGTCGAGGACCGTTGCCGCCTCCTGGACGAAAGCCCGGTCCTTCCCGCGGCCGTGCAGCAACCCTTCCCAGAGCGTCGATCTCCGTCGCTCGTCGGCGCGGACGAGCTGACGTTCGGCAGTGTGATAGGCCGCCGCGACCTGCGAGGACGTGTTGTCGACGACCTCCCAGACCTTGCTCGCGACATCCAGCAGCGCATCGGAGTCGACCACGCCCTGCGCACGGGCCTCGTCGATCAGCGCCTCCCAGACCAGCCGCCCGCCGAGCCGGAACGAGCGGAGCACGTCATCCAGCGGCATCCGCTGCTCGGCCCGGCGCCGTCCCGTCTCCCGCGCAGCGTCGAAGTAGTCGTCGGTCGCGGACCGGCCCAGGCAGCGGTCCGTGTCGGCGACCATCTGCACAACCCGGGCGACGTTGTCATGACATGACTGCCACAGGTCGTCCGGCGGAACCGAGTTCACCTCGCGATAGGCGGGGTTCTGCTCGTAGATGGTCTGCACCAGCGCGTCGGTCACCGCATTCAGCTGCAGCAGGACGCTCCCAGCCAATGACTCCGCAGTCCGCGGCGCCACCGGCCGCGCGACGTACCGCCGTGCCACCTCACTCATAGTCGGCACAGCATCGCACACCGTCGCCAGACCTCACAGCCCGGACGGGGCTCCGGACATTGCCGGAGCCCCGTCGCGGTACGCCGTACGGCGGTTCAGCCGAGGCAGTCCTTGACTGCGGCGGCCAGGCTCGACGCGCGCGGTTCGCCGATGCGGAACGACCAGAGGTTCATCACGTAGCCGAAGCCGAGCCCGGCGTCGGGGTCCGCGAAGCCGATCGATCCGCCGGAGCCCGGGTGGCCGAACGACTTCGGCCCGAGCATCGGCTGCGGCGGGCAGGACCGCCAGAACCCGAGCGACATGTAGAAGGAGCGGTCGGCCGGGATGTCCAGGCCTGGCGGGAGCCCGTACATCCGCGTCTTGTCGGTCTGGACCTCGATCGCCCGCTCGACCGTGGCGGGGTCCAGCAGCCGGATGCCGTCGACGTCGCTCACCGTTGCGGCGTACATCCGGGCCACCGACCGCGCGTCGGCGACCATGTTCGCGGCCGGAACCTCGGCCGCCCGCCAGGCACGTTTGGTGAAGTAGTCGGAGGTCGGGTCGAACGCGCCGCCGAGCGTGCCGGCGGCGGCCTGGACCGAGCCCTCGCCCCACACCGAGGTCATCCAGGCGTTGACCGTGTCCGCGTCCAGCCCGGTGGTCTCGATGATCCCTTCGGTCATCTCCTCCAGGGTGAACGGGGCGGCGTACTCGATCGTGGCCACCTTCTCTTCCTGCTCCTCGGGCAACCCGATCCAGGCGTGCAGACCGAGCGGACCGGCCACCTCGTCGGCGAAGAACGTGCCGAGCGACTTGCCCGAGATCCGGCGCACGACCTCACCGACCAGAAACCCGAAGGTCATCGCGTGGTAGACGTGCTCGGTGCCCGGCTTCCACAACGGCTTCTGCGCCTCGAGCGCCCGGATCACCGGGTCCCAGGCGTACGCCTCCTCGAGCGTCAACGGTCCGTCGATGACCGGCAGACCGACCTGGTGCGACAGCAGCCAGCGCACCGGGATCTGGTCTTTGCCGGCTGCCCCGAACTCCGGCCAGTACTTGACGACCGGGGCGTCCAGGTCCAGCTCACCGCGCTGCGCCAGCATGTGCGCGCAGATCGCGGTGGCACCCTTCGTCGTGGACGCGACCTGGGCGATGGTGTCCTCGTTCCACGGCCGCTTCGCCGCGGTGTCGGCGTAGCCGCCCCACAGGTCGACGACTGGGCGACCTCCCGCGTAGACGCAGCACGACGCGCCCGCCTCGCCGGGGTTCCCCTCGAAGTTGGCGCGGAACGCGTCCGCGACCTTCCCCCAACCGTCCTCAACGTGTCCGTGCACGTTCGTCGTGTTCATGCTGCTATAACCGCCCTTTTCGAGAGTTGTCCGGTCTTCCTGGCACCACCATCACCAGCCGCACTGACGCCGACCAGTCACCACACTGACACGGCGTCAGCTCGACGCCCGTTCGATGGCCGCGTCTATCACACGTCTGAAAAAAGACAGCAACTAGGTCTTGCTGATATCTCAACTCGATCCTACTGTGATTTCAATCGGTCGCCGAGCGAAGGAGATCCCAGTGCCTCCCAGTCCCGATCCGCGCACGCCCGGCTGGCGAGTCGGCGCCGACATCGGCGGCACCTTCACCGATGTCATCGCACTGGGCCCAGCGGGCGAGGTGGTGCCGATCAAGGTCCCGTCCACGCCCCCCGACTTCGGCTCCGGCGTCGTGGCGGCAACCGTCGGCGTACTCTCGTCGGCCTCCGCCGAGCCGGAATCCGTGGTCGGCATGCTGCACGGGACAACCGTGGCCACCAATGCCATCCTGGCGATGAACGGTGTGCGCACCGCGGTGGTGACGACGCGCGGTTTCCGCGACGTACTGGAGATCGGGCGCCTGCGACGGCCGGTGCTCTACGACCTGTCGTGGTCCAAGCCCGAGCCGCTCGCGCGGCGCCGGCATCGGTACGAACTCGACCAGCGCATCACGGCCGACGGGCGTCTCGAGCCACCGGCCGATGACGAGGAGGTCCGGACGTTGGCCGCGCGCTTGCGAGCGGACGGCATCGAAGCAGTCGCCCTCTGCCTGATCAACTCCTACGTCCGCCCGGACGAGGAGCGTCGCGTCGCCGAACTGCTGCGGGCCGAGCTGCCCGGTGTCTATGTCACAGCATCGGTCGACGTGTCCCCGCAGCCGCACGAATTCGAGCGCACGAGCACCGCGACGGTCAACGCGTACGTCGGTCCCGCGGTGCACGGTTACCTCACCCGGCTGGAGGAAGGGCTGCGAGCCGTGAAGGTGAGCGCCCCGCTGATGGTCATGCAGTCCAGCGGAGGACTGCTCGATGCGGCGTCCGTCGCACACCGGCCGGTGCAGATCATCGAGTCCGGGCCGGCGGCCGGGGTCACCGCCGTACAGAAGCTCGCGCAGCTGATCGGATTGTCGACTGTGGTCGCGTTCGACATGGGCGGGACCACGGCGAAGGCCTCCCTGATCGAGCACGGTGAGCCGTTCGTCTCGGCCGACTACGAGGTCGGCGGCGGGATGAACGTTGCCCGTGGCATCAGCTCCGGTGCCGGGTATCCGGTGCGGGCGCCGTCCATCGACATCGCCGAGGTCGGCTCCGGCGGTGGCAGCATCATCTCCGTCGACGCCGCCGGCGCGCTCCATGTCGGACCGGCCAGCGCAGGGTCGCGTCCCGGCCCGGCCTGCTACGGCCAGGGCGGTGAGCAGCCGACTCTGACCGACGCCAACGTGACGCTGGGATATCTCAGCCCGCACGACCTCGCCGGTGGCCGGGTGGCGATTCATCCCGAGCTGGCGGTGAAGTCGCTGTCGCCGGTCGCCGAGCAGCTCGGTGGCGACGTACCCGGTACGGCGCGCGGGGCATACCAGGTAGCTGTGTCGAGCATGACGACCGCGGTCAAGGCAGTGACCAGCGAACGTGGCCGTGACCCTCGCGAGGCGACGATGGTCGCCTTCGGTGGCGCCGGACCGCTCTATGCCGCCGCCCTGGCCAAGGAGCTGGGGATCTCGACCGTCATCGTGCCTGTGTATCCGGGCCTGTTCAGCAGCCTCGGCCTGCTCGTCGCCGACACCGAACGCCACGAGCTCACGCCGTACCGGGAGGAGTTCGCCGAGGTGAGGGCGCTCGCCACGGAGTTCGGGCTGCTGGCAACGAAGGTGAGCGCAGACCTGGGACCCGGCGCCGTCGTGGACCGGTTGCTGGACATGCGCTACCACGGCCAGCGCTTCGAGCTCCGCATCCGGGTGCCCGACGGCGACCTCACCGACGACCTGCTCGCCGAGGTACGAGCCCGGTTCCACGCCGAGCACAAACGCACGTACGGCCGGGCCGGCTCCGACGAGTTGGTCGAGCTGGTCAATCTCCGGGTCCGCGGCCGGATGCTGACCGACGTGTCGATCGCCGACGTGCTGGACTCCCCCGTCGTCCGGGCTCACGAGCCCACAACCCGCGACTGCCGGTTCGCCGCGACCGTGCGTACGCCGGTGGTGTCGCGCTCCGATCTCGGCACCGAGCCCGTGGACGGTCCGATGATCATCGAGGATATGGACGCCACCACCCTCGTCCCGCCAGGTGCGCGAGTACACCGTGACCGGTTCAACAACATCGTCATCACCTGGAGTCCCGAATGATCCGCGACGCCGTGACCTTCGAGGTCTTCCGCAATGCCGTCACCGGACTCGCCGACGAGATGGCGATCACGATCCTGCGGACGGCGCACTCGCAGCTTGTTGCCTCCAGCATGGATTTCTCCGCCGCACTGTGCGACGCGCAGGGCCGGGTGATCGCCCAGGCCAACACCCTGCCGCTCCACCTCGGGTCCATTCCGGGCGCGATGGAGGCGATCTTCGACGAGTTCGGCGACGCGATCCGGCCAGGAGACCTCTATCTGCTGAACGACCCGTCCCTGGGCGGCATGCACCTGCCGGACATCTTCGCGGTCTCCCCCGTCTTCACCGGCGAGACTCTCCTGGGCTTCTCGGTCACGGTCGTCAACCACACCGACGTCGGCGGGTGGGCGGCCGGTTCGATGGCCGTGCAGTCGACCAGCATCTTCGCCGAAGGCGTGCAGATCCCGCCCTCGCGGCTGCTCGACGCCGGCGTCCTGAACGAGACCTTCCTGCGACTCATCCTGCGCAACGTCCGCGAACCCGAACTGCTGCGCGGGGACCTCGAGTCCCAACTGGCGGCCTGCCACACCGGGGCCGAAGGCCTGCGCGCGCTCGCGGCACGCCACGGCACCGAACGATTCGTCTCCCTCATCGACGAGTTGCTCGACTACTCCGAGACGTTGCTGCGAGCCGCGCTGGCCGAGGCGGTCCCGGGCACCTACGAGTTCACCGACCACATCGACGACGACGGCCTCGGCTCGGACCCGATCCCGATCCGGGTGGTGGCCACGCTGTCCGAGGCCGGGATCGAGCTCGACTTCACCGGTTCCGCGCCGCAGGTCAACTCCGCGCTCAACGCGACGGAGTCCTTCACCCGCTCCGCCGGCTATGCCGCCCTGCAAGGTGTCCTCGCCTCGGACATCCCGGCCAACAGCGGCTTCTACCGGCCGTTCACGTTCGTCATCCCCGAAGCCTCGATCCTGAACGGACAGCGGCCGGCCGCGCGCGCCGCCCGTGGCCTCGTGGGCTTCCGGATCGTCGACGCGGTGCTCGGGGCGCTCGCCCCGGTCTTCCCCACCCGGGTGCCCGCCGCCGGAGACGGTGGGCCCAACGGGATCGCGATCGGCATCGTCGAGGCGGACGGCGACTCCACCGTGCTGTGGGATCCGTTGGCCGGAGCGTGGGGCGCGCGGCCCGACCGGGACGGTGTGGACGGGATCAGCGCGCTGGGCTCCAACCTGACGAACACCCCGATCGAGGAACTGGAACGCTCAGGTCACCTCCGCATCGACGGCTACGGCTACCTCCCGGACTCCGGTGGAGCAGGTCGCTGGCGTGGCGGCCTGGCGACGTTCCGGGACATGACGCTGCTGGCACCCGAGGCCACCGTGCAGATCAGGTCGGACCGGCGGATGTTCCTGCCCTACGGGCTGGCCGGCGGCGCGCCGGGGACACCGTCGCTGAACATCCTCGACCCCGACGGTAACGACGAGCGGATGCTGGCCTCCAAACCGCATTTCGTGATGACAGCAGGAGACCGCCACCGGCATGTGACCGCCGGCGGCGGCGGCCACGGGTCCGCCTTCGAGCGTGCCCCGGAGAGGGTTCTCGAGGATGTCCTCGACGGCAAGGTCACGCACGCGGGGGCCGCCCGGGACTACGGCGTCGTCGTCAGCGAAGACGGCGTCATCGATGCCGCTGCCACCGCCAGGTTGCGCGGCAAGACGCCCTGATGCGTCGTTGCGGCCCGACCACGGTCGCGGAAACATCATCCCCACCGACCCGATTGGACTTCTGATGAGTTCAACCGCCGCTACCACCCAGAACTCCGTCGCACCTCAGACCTGGCGCAAAGTCAGCCTCCGGATCACCCCGCTGATCGGCCTCGCGTACGTGGTGAGCTTCACCGACCGCGCGAACCTCGGTTACATCGCCGCACCGATGTCGCGTGACCTGGGCCTGACCAAGTCGCAGCTCGGCCTCGCCGCCGGCCTGTTCTTCATCGGCTACGTCCTCGTCGAGGTGCCGAGCAACATGATGCTGCGCCGGTTCGGCGCACGGGTCTGGATCGCCAGGATCATGATCACCTGGGGTCTGATCACCGCCGCGACGGCGGCCGTCGACTCGGCGGCCACACTGTTCGTCGCCCGGCTCCTGCTCGGGTTCGCCGAAGCCGGCCTGGGCGCCGGAATCCTGCTCTACATCACCTACTGGTTCCCGCGCCGCCAGCGTTCCTGGGCCCTGTCGCTGTTCATCCTGATGACTCCGGTGTCGGCGATCATCGGGTCTCCCCTGGCGGCGGCAGTGCTCAAGTGGGGCGAGCAGGTGCTCGGTCTCACCGGCTGGCGGGCCCTGTTCCTCATCGAGGGCGCGCTGACCGTCGTCGTCAGCGTCCTGATCTTCGCATTGCTGCCGGACCGCCCGAGCGACGCACAGTGGCTCGACGACGGGGAGAAGGCCGGCATCGAGAACACGCTCGCCGCCGAGGCCGCCGAACACCGCGCCAACGGTGCGCTCACCGGGTTGCGCGAGGCGCTGACCAGCGGCCGGGTCTGGGCGATGGCCGTGACGTGGTTCGCGATCGCGTTCGGACTGTATCCGCTGGCGTACTTCCTGCCCACGATGATCGCGTCCATCACGCACAGCATCGGTCCGGCCGGCGACGTCAGCAGCGTGCTGCTGTCCGCGATCCCGTGGGCCGTGTCTGTGGTGGCTCTGCTCACCTGGGCGCACTTCGCCGGCCGCAAGACCGCGGTCACGGCGACCGCCGTACCGCTGGCCTGTGGTGCGACGGGGCTCGTGCTGGCGACCTTCACCAACAGCGGCCTTCCGTTCGTGCTCGCGGTCTGCCTGAGCGTCGCCGGGATCATTTCCGCGATGCCCCAGTTCTGGCGGATCCCGGCGATCGGCCTGACCGGCGCGGCCGCCGCCTCCGGGATCGCGCTGATCAACTCCGTCAGCAACCTGAGCGGATTCGTCGGTCCCTACATCACCGGAGCCATCGCGGACGCGACCGGAAGTTTCTCCTATGCCCTACTGACCATCGCCATCATCATGCTCGCCGCCATGGGTGTCCTGCTGACCACAGGACGCCGGATCGAGCGGCTGGACGGGAGCCGGTCTTGACCACTGCACTGATCATCGGCGATCTCCAGAAGGGGATCACGGGCAACTATCCGTTCGCCCGGCACGTCGTCCCACCCGTCACCGAACTGCTGTCGCGCGCCCGTGCGGCCGGCGTTCTCGTGGTGTTCGTCCACTTCGCCTTCCGGGCGAACGGGACCGACGTGCCGCCGGACAGTGCCCTGCTGAGATCGTTCTACGAGGCCGGGGACGCCTTCCACGATGGATCGCCCGGAACCGAGGTCGACCTAACGGTCGCCGACGGGGACGTCGTCGTACTCAAGCGCCGCGCCAGCGCCTTCGCCGGCACAGATCTCGACCTGGTGCTGCGCGCGGCCGGCGTCAACAGGCTCGTGATCGCCGGCGTCGCGACCAGCGCGATGGTGGCCGCGACGTGCTACGACGCGGCCGACCGCGGCTACCAGGTGACCGTACTGCGGGACGGGTGCGCCGACGGCGACCAGGCGATGCACGACTTCTTCATGGACGCGGTCTTCCCCAGCCGCGGATTCGAGGTCGTCGATTCCACCGACTGGAACGGGTTGGACGCGTGAACGCTACGTTGCTGGACCGGCTCCGGACGGACCTCGACGTACGCCGGGAGACCACCGGGTTGCGCCGCGATCTCGTTGCCTCAGGCATCCAAGGACCGACCCTGCGCGTCGGCGGGGAGATCCTCGTCAACTTCGCCTCCAACGACTATCTCGGGCTCGCCGCCGACCCGGAGGTGCTCGAATCGGCGCAGCGGGCGCTGCGCGACCTGGGACTCGGCGTCACTGCGGGACGCGTACTGTGCGGCACGCGGGAGATCCACGGTGAGCTCGAGGCGGCCATCGCGGACCTGGTCGGAGCCGAGGACGCAGTGCTGTACAGCTCCTGCTTCGATGCGAACCTCGGCACCTTCGACGCCCTGCTCGGCCGGGATGACGCCGTCTTCAGCGACGCCCTGAACCACGCCAGTCTGATCGACGGCATCCGCCTGACGTCGGCCCGCCGGTACGTCTTCCGCCATGCCGACCTCGACGAGCTCGAACGCCAACTCGCCGCCTGCGCGGATGCCCGCCACCGGCTCATCGTCACCGACGGAGTCTTCAGCATGGACGGCGACATCGTTGCCTTGCCACAGCTCGCGGAACTCGCGCAGCACTACGACGCGGCGCTCATGGTCGATGACTCTCACGCCACGGGTGTACTTGGCGCCACCGGTGCCGGCACAGCCGAGTACTACGGACTGGACGGACGCATCGACGTACTGACAGGGACGCTGGGCAAGGCGCTCGGCGGTGGCGCCGGCGGTTTCGTCGCCGGGTCCCATGCTGTCGTGGAGACACTGCGCCAGGTCTCACGCCCGTACATCTTCACCAACGCGATGTCACCGCCCCTGGCCGCTGCGGCACTGACTGCGATCCGGATCGCGCGAGGACACCCCGAGCTTCGGGAACGCCTGGCCGCCAACTCGGCCTGGCTCCGGACGGCACTGCAGGATCTCGGGTACGGCGTACTGCCCGGTGAGCACCCCATCATCCCGGTGATGCTCCGCGGCGGCTCGCTCGCCCGCGACGTAGCAGCCGCCCTCCGGCGAGACGGCGTCCTTGCCTTCGCCTTGTCACATCCAGTCGTGCCCGCGGGCGAGGAGCGGATCAGAGTGCAGGTCTCGGCGTCACACACCACCAACCAACTCGAACTCGCGGCGGCCGCCTTCGGTCGCGCGTACGCCGTCATGGCGGGCGTATGAGCGCCGACGACGGGCTCCGCGCACCCACCAGCGCGGACAGTGCGGAGCTGGAGGGCCGGGTCGCGATCGTGACCGGCGGTGCGAGCGGCATGGGCCTCGCGACCGTGCACGCACTGGCGCGCCGCGGCGCGACCGTCGCGGTCTTCGATCTCGCAGCGCCTGGCCGCACCGAGCTGGCGTCGATGCTGGAGGTGGCGGCGGACCGTGTCCGGTCGGTCGCGGTGGACGTCACGGACAGCGGACAGGTCGACCGTGCGGTCGCCTCAGTGCTGGCGGAGCAGACGCGGCTCGACATCCTGATCAACGCGGCGGGTATCGCACCGCCGACGGCGTTCGAGGACATCACCGAGGACGAGTGGAGCCGCGTGCTCGCGGTCAGCGTGAACGGCACGTTCCTTTGCTGCCAACGAGCGCTTCCTGCGATGCGCGACGGCGGCTGGGGCCGGATCGTCAATTTCTCCTCCACCGCCGGCAAGACGATCAGTACGGCCGGCGGCGCGCACTACACGACCGCGAAGCACGGCGTCCTCGGGCTCACCCGGCACCTGGCGAAGGCCTACGGGCCGGTCGGGGTCACTGTGAACGCGGTGTGCCCGGGCCTGATCGACACGCCGATGGCCCGGGGCCTCCTGCCCGAGGGCTCGCTCGAGCGCCCGACGCGGTCGTTCCCGGTGCCCCGGGTCGGCCTGCCCTGGGAGGTCGCAGAGCTCGTCGCCTTCCTCGCCTCCGATCGGGCCGCCTACATCACGGGCGCGGCCGTCGACATCAACGGAGGTGATCTCATCGTCTGAGCCGACGGCCCGCAGAACTCCTTGGGAACCGATCAGAAGGGTGAGCAAGCCAGTGAGCACCATCAAGACCATCCATCACCGCATCGGCGGCCGGAAGACCGCCGGCGAGTCGAGCCGCACCGCCCCGGTGTGGGACCCCGCGACCGGTGAGCGCCAGGCCGAGGTCTACCTGGCCGAGGCCGCCGACGTCGACGCGGCGGTGCAGGCGGCGCGCGCCGCGCTGCCGGGCTGGGCCGAGACCTCGGTCATGCGCCGCTCGCGGCTGATGTTTGCCTTCCGCAACCTTGTTGAGAAGTACCTCGACGACCTGGCCCGGATCGTCTGCTCCGAGCACGGCAAGGTCCTCGACGACGCCCGGGCCGAGGTCCTGCGCGGCATGGAGGTGGTCGAGTTCGCCTGCGGGATCCCGCAGTTGCTCAAGGGCGAGTACTCCGACCAGGTCTCGACCGATGTCGACCTGTTCTCCTTCCGCCAGCCACTCGGCGTCTGCGCCGGCATCACGCCGTTCAACTTCCCCGCGCTGGTCCCGCTGTGGATGCACCCGATCGCGATCGCGACCGGCAACACGTTCGTCCTCAAGCCCTCCGAGCGCGACCCGTCGGCCTCCAACTTCCTCGCCGAGCTGTATGTGGACGCCGGCCTGCCCGACGGCGTCTTCAACGTCGTCCACGGCGACAAGGTCGCGGTCGACGCGATCCTCGACCACCCGGACATCGCCGCGGTGTCGTTCGTCGGCTCGACACCGATCGCGCAGTACGTGCACGAGCGGGCGACCCGGCGCGGTAAGCGGGTGCAGGCACTCGGTGGCGCCAAGAACCACGCCGTCGTACTGCCGGACGCCGACCTCGACCAGGCCGCCGACCACCTGATCGCTGCCGCCTACGGCTCCGCGGGCCAACGCTGTATGGCGATCTCCGTCGCCGTCGCGGTCGGCGACGTCGCCGATCCGCTCGTCGAGCGGGTGGGCAAGAAGGCGCAGGCCGTCAAGGTCGGTCCGGGGCTGGAGGCCGGGGCCGAGATGGGTCCGGTCGTGTCACCCGAGGCGCTCGAGCGGATCAGGGACTACATCGGCCTCGGCGTCGACGCGGGCGCCGACCTCGTCGTGGACGGCCGCAAACTCGATGTCGAGGGCAACGGATTCTTCGTCGGCCCGACCGTGTTCGACCACGTCACGCCCGCGATGGACGTCTATCGCAACGAGATCTTCGGTCCGGTGCTGGTCGTCGTCCGGGTGGGCACGCTGGAGGAGGCCATCGACCTCGTCAACCGCAACCCCTGGGCCAACGGCACGGCGATCTTCACCGCGAGCGGGCAGGCGGCGCGTACCTTCCAGCGCTCCGTGCAGGTCGGAATGATCGGCGTCAACGTCCCGGTCCCGGTGCCGATGGCGTTCTACTCGTTCGGCGGTTGGAAGGACTCGCTCTTCGGCGACCATCACGTCCACGGCCCCGAGGGCATCGCGTTCTACACCCGTGCGAAGGCCGTCACCACTCGCTGGCCGGAGGAGACGACGGACGGCCCGCACCTCCACTTCCCCACCGCGGTCTGACCCCTCAAGGCCGCGTCCCGGCACCCGATCCCCGGCGGGTGCCGCAGGTGCCGGCCCGCGCGAGCTACTTCGGGCGGGCCGGCACCGGCATCTCGATGCTGGCCCTGCTGACCGAGGCGCTCTTCGACAGGACCTGAAGGACGTCCTGGCGCACCCGCTCGCAGCGTTTGTGCGAGGCGGCCCGGGTGGCGTCGACGTCCCGGTCGCGCAGTCGCTCGAAGATGGCTTGCAGCTCCCCCGGCGGACTCGCGATGTCAGGCGAGATCAAGGTGGCCATCCGCAGCACCCGCTCCAGCTCGTCGAGCAGATCCACGATCGCCTTGGCCAGCCGGTTGTTGCCGCTGTAGTTGGCGATGATGGCCTCGAACTCGATCCCGGCCTGCAGCGACTCTTCGAGCCCCACTTCGCCCGCGGCGAGCTCGAAAGACACCTTGGACAGCACTTCGAGCCGCCTGAGCGCGGGCGCCTCGACGCCTCGGTGTGCAGCGGCAGCGGCGGCCTCGCTGCACAGCAGTGTCCGCACCGCACACAGATCATCGGTGTCCTGGAGTGTGATCGGGCTGACGACGTACCCCGCGCGCGGGAGCGCGTTCACGAGTCCGTCCCGCCGCAGCCGCGCGAGTGCCTCCCGGACCGGCGTCTTGCTGATCCGCCATTGCTGCGCGAGCGACGTCTCGGTGAAGCTGCTCCCGGGCGGCAACGTCAGATCGATGATCTGGCGCCTGATCGCCCGATAGGCCTGGCTGGTGCGGTCGAGGCCGCTCTCTTCGCTACCGACCAGCAGGAGCGCGGGAACGTGAGGCGTTCCCCGGATCACAGAATGGATGTCTGGCACTCCATCAGCGTACCACCGAGCCGAATTGATACAGCAGCACTAGCGAATGGATGTGTTCTAAGATGTTTATATTCCCTTTTGATATCTCAACGGGATAAACTCTGCTTGTGCAGCGATCTTGGACTCCCCCCGTGCGCGACCTCCCGACCATGGGTGCGATGAGCGCGCGCGACCGCGCGGCACGGAGCACCCACGCCGGCGTGCGGGTCCTCCCGCTCGTGGGCGCCCCGGTCCTTCCCATGCCGGCGCATGTACGCCAGGCGGTCGCGGACGCGATGGACCAGCCCGACCCACGCAACAGCCGTGGTCTCCCCGAATTGCGGATGGCGATCGCCGTCGAGCTCCGGCGCGACCACAGCCTCCGCGTCGATCCCGACCGTCGCCTGCTCATCACCCACGGAGCGATGCACGGCCTCTCCCTCGTCCTGCGCACCGTGCTCGCTCCGGGCGACGAGGTCATCGTCCCGACGCCTACCTTCTTCTTCGACGGCCTCATCCGCGAATCCGGCGCGACGCCGGCGTACGTCCCGTGCCTCGAGGGCGACGGCTGGGCGCTCGACCCCGCCAGGCTGGAGGCCGCCATCACGCCACACAGCCGCGCGATCCTCCTGTGCAACCCGAACAACCCGACGGGCTACCTGCCCGACGCCGCGACCATCGCGGCGGTGGTCGACATCGCGGCGCGCCACCGGCTCCTCGTCGTCTCCGACGACTCCTGGCAGCACTTCACGTACGACGGTCGCCACTACCAACCCGTAGAGGCCTTCGCCGACCGCTGGCCGCACATCGTCACCATCACCAGTCTCAGCAAGTACTACGCACTCGCGACCTGGCGTCTCAGCTATGTCGTGGCGCCGCCGACCATCATCGACGCGCTCGAGCGCCGGCTCCAATGGGAGGCGGTGTGTTGCGGCGTGGTTCCACAACGGGCTGCGGTCGCTACCCTCACCGGGCCGCGCGACTGGCTCGACAGCGCGCTTTCGACGTACCAGGCCAAGCGGGACCTCGTCTGCGACGGCATCGTGGCGAGCGGCCTGCCCGATCCCGTGCGACCCGCCGCCGGCGCCTTCTTGCTCGCCGACTGCTCTCGCCTCGGCAAGACCCCGGCCGACATGGACCGCACTCTGCTGCGCCACGGCATCGCGACAATCCGCGGCGCCGACATGCACGCCCCCGACACCCACGTCCGCCTCACCTTCGGCTCAAGCGAGCAAGTGCTCAACGAGTTGGTCGACGCCCTCACCCGAGCCCACCAAGAATCCGCCTCGTAGTCAGCACAGTGCGCTGTCGGCGCAGTACTCCACCTGGCCGCCGACCACGGTTGCGAGCACCTGGATATCCAGCAACGAGTCCACGGCGACGTCCGTCCTCCGGAGGACGGCCGAGAGGGCTCTGCCGGGTCACCGCCTGGTAGATCACCACGAGGGGTGACCCGTGAGGCATCTGGTTGCCTACGGCAAGCACCAGCCACGGTGTGTCAGTACCGCCGATGGCGATCATCCTCAGCCCGGGCCATCCCGGCGAGCTGATCGTCCCGGAGCTGGACGACGTGCTCGACGCGATGGCGCAACCCCACCAGAACGCCAATCCCACCGCACGCCTCATCGTCCCACCCCACCCTGAAGCGCCCGCCGGGCAGCTCGTGGAAACTGCCGATCCGGGAGGCATCACTACACTCAGGCTCATGAAGATCAGCGCACGCAACCAGATTCCCGCGCGAGTCACCGGCATCACCCGAGGCGAGGCGATCGCGAACGTCGAGCTCGATGCCAACGGGGTCCGTCTCGTGGCGTCGATCACCGTCGAGGCGGTCAACGACCTCGGCCTTGCGGAAGGCAGCACCGTCACGGCCCTCATCAAGGCCTCGGATGTCATTCTCGTCGCTGACAACTGAGTGCCGGGTCCACCATTCCGCACCCACCCACGTCGGCAATCAATCGATTGACTGCTGACGGGGCATCAGCACGCAGCGGCGTGGGCTTTCACACACTGAAGCCACCGCCGTAGGTTGGCCGGCGGCGGCCGGCCGCGTTGGCGTCACGCTGGTGGTGGCGCCACGAATCGGCATCTGGCCTGCGCGTTTGCCCGCTCCTAGGATCTGGAACGAGCAGCTCATCCGGTACGCCGGGTACGAGCAGCCGGACGGGGGTGTCCTCGGGGACCCTCGCTACCGAGCTTTCACCAGCGAACTCATCCGGCGCGGGTGGCGGCCGCCCGAGCGCACGGGAGCCTTGGACGGGCTCCCGCTCGTCGTGGAGACCGTCGAGGAGGGACCGCGGATGTTCCCGCTCCCCGGTCAAGCGGTTCACGAGGTCCCGCTCGAGCACCCCGAGCTGACCTGGTTCGCCGACCTCGGCATGCGGTGGCACGCGGTCCCCGTGATCAGCAACGACCGGCTGGAGATCGGCGGTGTCTCCTACCCGGCCGGATCGTGTCGCCGATGTCCGGCTCGCAGACCCCGGTCTTCCACGACGTCGAGAACAAGGTGCCGAACTTCTTCTCCGACGACGACGCATCCCGCCGGTCGCTCGAAGGCGGTCCCCCCGCCTTCCGCTCAATCAATTGCCCAACGCAACTATCCGGCCGGCCACGGCCCGCGTCGCGGACCGTGGCTGCGATCGGCTCCAGGGGGCGCGGCTAGGACGCGGCAGGCGCGGCCTCGTTGGCTTCCTCGAGATCCTCGTCGGTGACTGTGTGCGACTCCGACGTACCGCCCAGCTCTGTCAGCTTGTCCGACACCGCCGTCGCTTCATCGACCGGCGCCAGCACTCCGACGGCGGCCTTGCCATCGCTGAGCGCGGATCCGAGGCGTTCACGGGCGGCCTTGTCCATTCCGAGCCCCTTGTGGTGCAGCGCACCGACAAGTCCGCCACCGACTACTCCGACAGCGAGGCCGACGGGGGTGAACAATGCCAGCGCCAGACCGATTCCCGCTCCCTTGCCAGTGCTGCGTTTGCCGACCTTTTCAGCCTTGACCTCGCCCTTCTCGTTCAGGACCAGAACCCCGATCGCATCATGCTTAGCGAGCCCGGAGTCTTTGAGTGTCTGCGCAGCGGAATCCGCCGCCGCCTCGTCCCCGAAAATTGCCAACACAACGATCTTGTTTCCCATGGGATTCCCTCGATAGGTGGGCCAATCGCAACCGCGACATACTCGTTTCTAGTGCGTCGGCCAGACCTACCGCCTCACCCCCGACGGATGGTTCCCGGACCACCTCAGTGCAACTGTGCGTCGCGCCTTCGTCACCGAAGTGATCAACGCCGAGACGCTCGTACGACGTACTGGACAAGCATTCCTGGACTTGCCGCCAAGGCCTTCCGTGAGCGCCCGTTCCGGCACATGATGCAATCGAGACCGACGGAAGGACCGGTTCGATGTCCAGCCTGGCGAGCTACACGACGTTGTACGTGACTGCGATCGGGCTGGCCGGGGACCCGGACCTCGAGAACATCTTCGCGGTGCGGTGGGACGCCGGCGGGCGCGATCCGGAAGAGTCGTCGGCAGCAGACTTCATCCGGTGGCTCGACCACGGCGACGGCCGGGCATTCGTACGGCGTACCGACGGCAGTCGAGGCCCCCGGGTTCGCGTCGACTCCGACCAAACGCGGCGCTACCTCCGCAGCCGCGACGACGAGGCCTCGCAACAAGACGAACTGCTCCTCCTGCCGCACTGGTACACCGGCAAACACTCCACCAAGCACCTCAGCCGAAGCTAGCCCCCGGCAGGCGCTGGCACCTTCGTCAGTGCTCCAGCGCCCAGCCGATGCGAACAAGTAGTTGCCTTCAGCAACTTCATCGGCGAAGCTGTGGTCACAGCACCGGGTGCCTCGATGAGTCGAACGGCTAACCACCCACGGGCCGCCCGCGACCTGGGCTGAGACGGTCACCCGCTGGTAGGGCCTCTGCGACCCGGGACGTGAGGTCCGTCTCTCTTTTCAGGGTGGCGGTTTTTTTCATAAGGAGGTTATGCATAATGGGGTTATGCAATCGGATGCCTCCGGCGCTGAGTTGGTCGTGGTGCTCGAGCACCTCGTGACGTTCATCCGCCAGGTCTCGACCGCCGGCGACCTCAGCGCGGCCGCCTCGTCCGCCCTGAATCGCCTCGGACGTGACGGACCCCACGGGCTGACGGAGCTGGCTCACGCCCAGCGCGCCTCCCAGCCAGGGATGACGCAGTTGGTCACCCGGATGGAACGCGAGGGCCTGGTGCGCCGCACCGCGAAGAGCGACGACCGCCGCACCGTGCTGGTGGAAGCGACCGAAGCCGGCCTCGATCTCCTCAGGCGCCGGCGTGCGGAGCGCGCCGAGGCGCTGCAGCACCTGCTCAACCGCCTGGATCCGCAGGATCAGGCCGCCATCGCCGCCGCACTTCCCGCGCTCGCCCGACTCGTCGAGTCCCGGGCATCCGACTGACTACGCGCATCGACAACACCACCGTCAGGAGAACCTGCAGATGACTGCATCCCATGGGACGGCTCCGAGCCCGTTCAAGCAGCCGCGTGCCGTCTGGGCCGTGGCATTCGCCTGTGTCGTCTCGTTCATGGGCATCGGGCTCGTCGATCCGATCCTGCCCGCACTGGCCGGCAGCTTGCACGCCACGCCGAGCCAGGTGTCGCTGCTGTTCACCAGCTACCTGGTCGTGACCGCGGTCGCGATGCTGGTCGTCGGCTGGGTATCCAGCCGCATCGGTGCCAAGCGAACTCTGATCCTCGGACTGATCCTCATCGTCGCGTTCGCCGCGCTCGCCGGCACCTCGAACACCATCGGCGGCATCGTCGGTTTCCGCGCCGGCTGGGGCCTGGGCAACGCCCTGTTCATCGCGACCAGCCTCGCCGTCATCGTGGCCTCGGCCAGCGGCGGCTTCGCCGGGGCGATCATCCTGTACGAGACCGCGCTCGGCCTCGGCATCGCGGTCGGGCCACTGCTCGGCGGCGAGCTCGGCAGCATCAGCTGGCGCTGGCCGTTCTTCGGCGTCGCGGTCCTGATGTTCATCGCCCTCGTCGCGACCGTCGCGTTCGTCCCGAACCTGCCGAAACCAGAGCACAAGACATCGCTGGCCGCGCCGCTCAAGGCGTTGCGGCACCGCGGCCTGCTGACCATGGGCATCATGGCGCTGCTCTACAACTGGGGATTCTTCACCATGCTCGGCTACGCGCCGTACCCCATGGAACTCAACGCCCACAAGCTCGGCCTCGTCTTCACCGGCTGGGGCCTGCTGGTCGCCGCCTTCAGCGTGTTCTTCGCACCGCGGCTGCAGGCGCGCTTCGGTACGGCGCCGGTGCTCTACGTCAACCTGTTCTGCCTCGGCATCGTCATGGCCGTGATCGCGATCGGCGTGAACACTCCGGCGGCGGTCATCGTCGCGGTCATCATCAGTGGCGCGTTCATCGGCATCAACAACACGTTGACCACCCAGGCGGTCATGCTCGTCTCGCCGGTGGAGCGGCCGGTCGCCTCCTCGGCGTACGGCTTCGTCCGGTTCATCGGCGGCGGCCTCGCGCCGTTCGCCGCGGGCAAGCTCGCCGACGCTACCAACCTCAGCGTCCCCTTCTACGTCGGCGGCGTCGCCTTCATCCTGGCCATCGTCGTCCTCGCCTCCGGCCACAAACTGGTCGCCGCAGCCGAGAAGGGCGCGGCCGAGGGCGAGACCGTACGCCCGAGCCTGCAACCCGTCGGCGACACACCGACGGCTGGGTACCAACCGGTCATCGTCGCGGTCGGTGCCACCGACGACGCCGCCGAAATCGTCGACGCGGCCGCCATGATCGCCCGCGACGCCGGTCGCCCATTGGAGGTCGTCCACGTCCGCGAGACCGCCGTGGTCGAAGAACTGGCCATCGACGCCGAGGACGCCGAACAGGCACACACCGCGGTCCAGGACCACCTCGACCGGCTGTTCGCGCAAGGCATCGCTGCCACCGGTCAGGTGCTCACCAGCGTCGGCGACCACGCTGCCGCAGGCCGGGTCCTCGCCCAGCACGCCGACGACGTCGACGCGCGCGTGGTTGCAGTCGGTCGGTCCCCACGCGGGCCGGCGGCCCAGTTCGCCGACGGTAGCTTCACGACCGCAGTGACCCACGCCGCGGCCCGCACGGTCGTACTGGTCGAACCCGGCAAAAACGCCGTACCGGTTGCCAGCCTGCTAGCTGCACAGCAGAACACCTAACCCAGGCATGCGATGCGGCTCCGAGCGACGGAGGGTGTTATTGCCTAACGCAACTATTCGGCCGGCCGCGCTCGTCAGGCCCGTGGTCGGCGTCCCATAAGGCGCCGCCACGGGTCTGACGGCCTCACTCAGGCCTTGGTTTTGCGGGCCCTCGGCTTGCGGATGGCGGGATGCGAGCCGTTGCCGTTGGTCTCCGGCTCGGGCTCGGCCGCGAACGGGATGAACGGCATGGTCAGCGGAAGCGCCGCCAGCCGCATCAGGAGCAGGACGTTGTCGTCTCCGGCAGTCTTGTTGAGACGGAGTCGCCCACAGTTGGTGCACCTGTGGATGAGGACCCAGCGGCCCTCGCCGCGGACCGTGACCGCGATCGGCTCCATGCCGCCGGCGCAATCGGCCTTGCGATCACCCGGGACGTTGCGGTCGAGATGGCGCGACCACAGACAGCTCGGGCAATGGTTGCGATGGGTAGTTCCAGGGGCGTCGAGGGAAACCTCTACGCCGCAGTGCTCACAGCTGAACGAACGTGCGAATGCCAAGCCAAAGAACCTTTCAGAGCGAAGCTGCTGGACAGGACAGACATCGGCTTCCCTCCTTCCGGTCCGCGCCGGCTCATCCGGCACACCGCCTCCAGCAGATCAGCCCGCCTCTACCAGCGTCAATCGATTAACTCCTGGGAACCATCGACGATTCATCCCCGTGCCGCTCCGCGGACGGTCGCCCGCTGCTGGGCCGTCAGGGCCAGGCGCATGGTTTCGAAAGTGTGCTCCTGCGGTGCGGCCGAGGTGGTTCGATCCCGTACGTCGCGAACCAGATCGGAGTAGTAGGTGGTCTGCACCTGCGAGCAGTCGATGTACTGCATACCTTCCTGATTGACCAGGAACAGATGGTCGCCACCATCCCGGCCCGCGATATCCACGTACTTGCGCAACTCGATGTAGCCGTCCGTGCCGAGGATCATCAGGCGACCGTCGCCCCAAGTGGGCAGACCGGCCGGGGTGTACCAGTCGACCCGGATGTAACCCTGGGCGTTGTCACTGCGCAGCAGGATCTCACCGAAATCCTGCAGACCAGGCTCGTCGGGGTTGGCGAAGTTCCCCACCGTGCTCGCCACAACCTCAGCGGTCCGGGCGCCGGTCAACCACAGGAACTGGTCGATCTGGTGGGACGCGATGTCGGTCAGGATCCCGCCGTACCGGTTGTTGTCGTAGAACCAGTCCGGGCGACCCGCCCCACCACCGAGATGGCCCCGGTCCCCCACACGGTGCGGCCCGATCCCCAGTGTCTGCACCACGGTCCCGATCCGGCCCTCGCGGACCAGCTCACCGGCCTTGATCACGCTCGGCACCTCGAACCGCTCCGAGAACGTCACCGACCAGAACCGCCCGGTCTGACCGACCGCCTTCTCGATCTCCTCCAACTGTTCCAAACTCACACAGCCGGGCTTGTCGGTCATCACGTCCTTGCCGGCCCGCAACGCCGCCACCGCGATCGGCCCCCGCCGATCCGGTACGGCGGCCGTCACGATCAAGTCGATCCCGTCCCGGCTGAGCAAGTCGTCCGGACTCTCGACCACCGGAACATCCGGGTACTGCTCCCGGACCCGGGTCGCGATCGCAGCCGACGGATCGTCGGTCGCCATCCCGACGAACTCCGCACCAGCCCCGATCAGGCCCGCGATCTGACCGAAGATGTGCGCGTGATCAAGCCCGACCGCGGCGAACCTGACAGCCTGCGTGGAAGTCACTCGTATTCCTCCCGACTCGACGAAGCTTCGACTGCCACTCACCCTATGCCAGTTTGGCAAGCGCTTGCCAACCCCTGGCGAGCCGTCCACGGTCAGAGGGACGACACCCTTCGCTCCATCCGCTGCAGGGTGGAGTCGGAAATCTCCACTCCCCAACCAGGCGCGTCGGACAGCACCACCTCGCCGTCCCGCGCGACCGGGAAGGGCTCGTAGACCCGCATCGCCGAGGCGTCCTCGATGGTCCACTCGTGAAAGAGGTTGCACGCCGGCATCGCTGTCACCAGATGCGCGGTGAAGATCGCCGTCAGCGATCTCCCTGACGAATGCGGTACGCACGGGAGCCCGGCAAGGTTGGCCAGCTCCGCAACCTGCCGAGCACGCGTGATGCCGCCGATGTAACAGACATCGGGCTGGATGACATCGGCCACGCCGTCCCGCACGATCCGTCCCATGTTCTCGACCGAGAACTCCTGCTCCCCCAGCCCGACGGGGATGTCGAGGGCGGCCGCGACGCTCCTGGTGTTCTCGTACTCCCAGAACGGCACCGGCTCTTCGAAGTGCAGGTAGTCGTGCTCCTCGAGCAGTCGCCCGATCCGGACCGCCTGGCCCGGGGAGTAGGCGCCATTGGCATCCGCGCTGATCTCGATGTCGTCGCCGAGTTCCTTCCGCAGCAGGGGAACCAACTGCCAGGTCCGGCCGGTACGCGACTCCGCATCGCGACCGTTACGCTCGCCGATCTTGATCTTCACCGCGCGGAAGCCATGCGCAGCGACGGCGGCGACCATCCGATCAACCTCCTCCGCAGGCGTCGTGTCGCGACGCATGGCCGAGCCGTAGACCGGCACCGACGGCCGGAACTTTCCACCGAGCAGCTGGTACACCGGCTGGGACTTCGCCTTGCCCACCAGGTCCCACAGCGCGGTGTCCACGCCGGCCAGTGCTCGGAACACGAAGCTGCCGAAGTACTTGTACTCGGCCCGTGCGCACTCCTCGGCCAGGGTCATCACATCGAACGGGTCGCGACCGAGATAGTTCGGCGCGATCAGAGTGTGCAACACCTCCCCCGTGATCCGGGCCTCGGAGTGCGCGGTCTGCCCATATCCCACGAGCCCGTCGTCGGTACGGACGCGGACGATGCAGCCGTGGCCGTCGAACGTCTCGATCGAGATGATCTTGGTCAAAGCGACTCCGCCCGAGCCGGCAGCTTGTAGAAGGCCCGGGCGTTCTCCGTGTAGATGCTGTCCCGCTGCGCCGCGGGCAACCGGACCTGGAAGGCGTGCGCGGGATGGTCGAAGTCCCAGTGCGGATAGTCCGTCGAGAACATCACCTTGTCGGTTCCGCCGAGGTGTGCGAACACCTTGTGCAGGTCGGCCGGCCGATGCGGTTCCTCGATCGGCTGCGTCGTCATCCAGAAGTGCTCGCGCAGGTACTCCGACGGCCTGCGCCGAACGTGCGGAACCTCCGAGCGGAAGCGCTCCCAATGGGTGTCCATTCGCCAGGCTAGGGACGGCAACCAGCCGAACCCGCCCTCGATCAGCGCGATGCGCAGGTTCGGAAGCCGCTCGAAGATCCCGCCGAAGATCAGGCTCGCCACGTGCGCCTGGAACGCACCGGACATCCCGGCGTGATCCTCCAGGTAGAAGGACGGCCAACCTGCCGCACTGATGGGTACGCCGCGGACGCCACCGCCGTAGTGAATGCCGACGGGCAGGTCATGACGGGCGGCGGCCTCGTACATCTTCCAATAGCGCCGATCGCCGAGCGGTGCCGAACTACGTGCGACCAGCAGAACCTGCACGAACCCCGGATGACCCGCGAGTCGCTCGATCTCAGCGACCGCCTGCTCGCTGTGCTCGGCCGGCACGATCATGCCCGCTCGCAGCCGCGGCTCCGGCTCGAGCCACTCCTTGATCTGCCAGTCGTTGGTCGCCGCCGACAGCGCCGCGGAGAACTCGGGATCCATTTGGCTGCCGGAGGAACTCAGCGGGCCGAGGATCCCGAACTCGACGTTCAATCCGTCGAGATGCTGTTTCTGCATGAACCCCAGATCGGCACCCGCGGGCAGTCCGGACGGCGGAAAGGCGTCGTACCGGGCCGGCGATCCCTTGGGATACACGTTTCCCGAGTGCTGGCGTGAGCCGAAGGTCTTCAGATGGTTGAGCCAGCGACTCGAGAGGTAGGGCTCCAGGGCGCCAGGTGCCATCACGTTGTGGATGTCGCAGTCGATGATCATCTGCTTCGCAGCGGTACGGCGTACGGCCCGTGGCTGCGTCTGTGTCTCAGTCATGTCTCTCCTCATCCCAGCCGGTACGTCGCGTGCGCGTTGCCGGACATGATCTTGGTCTGCAGATCCCCTGAGATCCCGTCGGGCAGCGCGTCGGCGGCGTTCGCGAAGTGCGCATGCGGGTAGTCGGTCGAGAACATCAGCATCTCGTCGCAGAGAAGCTGGTCGATGACCTCGACGAGGAACTCCGGGGTGTCGGGCCGGTCGAGCGGCGCGATGGTCATCCGAACGTGCTGGCGCAGCACCTCGGACGGAGGCCGCTCCACCCACGGAACCTCACGGCGCAGACCCTTCCAGTCCTTGTCGAACCGCCACATCAACGGCGGCAGCCAACTGAAGCCGCCCTCGATCGTCGCGACGGTCAGCTCGGGGAACTCGACGAAGACACCTTCGGTGACGAAGCTCAGCAGCTGTGCCTGGAACGCCAGCGGAACATTCACGTAGTCCTCGACGAAGTACGTCGGCCAGCCGACAGGCGTCACCGGGTTGCCGCTGAGCCCGCCGGCCTGGACACCGACAACGAGCCCGGCGTTTCGCGCGGCTTCGTAGATCGGCCAGAATCCGCGCCGGCCGAGTGGCTCACGGCTGCGGGACGGGACGGTCACCTGGACGAACTGACTGTGCTGCGCGGCCCATTCGACCTCTTTGGCCGCGAACGCCGGATTCTGCAGCGGAAGCACAGCCGATCCGCGGAGCCGGGGATCCTGCTCCAGCCACTCGTGCAACTGCCAGCGATTCAGCGCCCGGGCGAGCGCAGCCGCCAGGTCGTCGTTGTGGATGGAGTCGATGGCGTAGGTGCAGTTCAGGATCGCGTACTGCAACTCCCACGGGTCGAGCAACTGACTCCGGAGGAGCTCGAGGCTGGACCCGGGCGGTCCCTGCTCCGGCCGGGAACCCTCGAGGAAGAGATTCGGCGCGTTGGACGGATAGAGGGTCGAGGCCAGCCCGCCCATACCGGACTCGGTGATGTAGTCGCGCCACCGAGCCTCGAGGTAGGGGAACAGACTCTTCAGGCTGTCGAGGTTGATGTGTACGTCGGTGTCGATCAGGGCGAGTCCGGCCCACTGCTGGGGGCGTGCGTAGTTCTCGAGTTGTTGGATGGCCACTTGTGCTCTCACCTTCGTGGTTGTGGGGAACTCACAGGTCGAGGACCAGCCGGGACGAGAGCGCGCGCGAGACGCAGATCATCATCGTGTCGTTCGCGGCGCGCTCGTCGTCGTCGAGAACCGAGTCCCGATGATCCGGAATGCCTTCCAGCACGGTCGTCTGGCAGGTGCCGCAGGTTCCCTCTTCGCAGTTGGACAGGACATAGACACCGGCCTCGTCCACGACCTCGAGGATGGACTTGTCGGGCGGTACGACGAGGACCTCGTCACTCTCGACCAGTTCGATCTCGAAGGACGTGTTGGGAGCGACCTCGGTCAGCGGTCTCGGCGCGAACCGCTCCACCTGAAGGGTCCGGTGCGGCCAGTGCGCGCTCTTCGCCTCGACGGCCGCGATCAGCGGTTCGGGACCGCAGCAGTAGATCAACGTCCCGGGCTGGGGTTCGGCGAGGAGCTGATCCAGTTCGATCAAGCCGCGACGATCCTGCGGCCATTCGAGGACTCGCTCGGGACCGTAACTCCCGACCTCGTCCCGGTAGGCCATCGACGCCTCGCTGCGACCGCCGTAGACCAGGCGCCACTCGGCGCCCGCCGCGTGCGCTGCAGCGATCATCGGGATGATCGGGGTGATCCCGATCCCGCCGGCGATGAACAGGTACTGCGGGGAATCGTGGAGCGGGAAGTGGTTGCGCGGGCCGGTCGCCGTCAGCACGTCACCGGGCTGGACGCGCTCGCACAACGCGGCGGATCCACCTCGACTCTCGGGCTCCCGCAGTACGGCGATGCGCCACTGGCTGCGATCCTCGGGATCGCCACACAGCGAGTACTGCCGAACGAGCCCGGGCCGAACCTGTACGTCGATATGACTCCCCGGAGCCCACGACGGCAGCTCCGAGGAATCGTCAGCGACGAGCACCAGCTCGCTCACGCCGGACGAGACCTGCTGGTGGGACTTCACCCGCAACGGCATGCTCGTTTCGCGCACCAACTCCGCTCCCCCACGGGCGTCAGATATTGACAATGACATAGTCGCGGTCGACCTCGACCTCGTACGTTTCACCGGAGTACGGACCGGGCTGGAACCCGGCCGCGGAGAGCTCCGGATTCTTGGCCAGGGCCTCACCGGACTCCACCCCGGTCGGATACGCCTTGACCTTGGTCTTCGCGGGGTCGAACCAGGACTGCCCGGTGGCGATCTCGAACTCCCAGCCGTGCCAGGGGCAGCGGATGATCTCCCCGCGCATGATGTAGTCGTACTTCCCCGGCTTGTCCGAACGGACCAGTCCCGAGGTCACGCCCTCACACATCGGTCCGCCGCCGTGCGGGCACTGGTTGCGGATCGCGTAGTAGTTGCCCTTGACGTTGAAGACGCCGATCGACCGCTTGGCGATCTCGACCACCTTCCGGTGGCCGGGTGGGATCTCGTCGACGGTCGCCACTACGTACTTCGTCACGTTGTCTCCTTGTCCAGAAGGCATCATTTGATTCCGGTCATCGAGATTCCGCGGGTGAAGTACTTCTGCGCGAAGACGAAGACCAGGACGGTCGGGATGATGGCCAGCGTCGCTCCGGCCATCAGCGGGCCGTACTGGGTACTGTCCTGCGTCTGGAAGAACGCCAGCCCGACCGGGACGGTGAACTTGTTGACATCACTGAGGTAGACCAGCGGGCCGAAGAAGTCGTTCCACACGTTGACGAAGGTCAGCACCGCGAGGGTGGCCAGGGCCGGCTTCGACAGCGGCAGAATGATGCTCACGAAGATCCGGAAATGGCTCGCACCGTCGACGAGGGCGGCTTCGTCGTACTCCTTGGGGATGGTCAGGAAGAACTGCCGGAGCAGGAAGGTGCCGAACGTGTTGGCGACGATCGGCGGAATGATCAACGGGAAGTGGGTGTCGATCAGACCGGCCTTCACGTACGCCGAGTACAGCGGCAGCACCATCAGCATGTCCGGGATCATCAGCGAGGCGAGCAACAGCCCGAAGGCGGCGTCCCGCCCGCGGAACTGCAGTCTCGCGAAGCCGTAGGCGCCCAGCGCACAGACGAACAGCCGGCCGATGATCACCAGCACCGTGATGTAGGCACTGTTGCCGAGGAACCGGATGAAGGGCAGGACGCCGTTGTTGATCAGGTAGGCGTAGTTCTCGCCGGTGAACGGCTGTGGCAGCAGATGCGGCGTCAGGCTGATCACGTCGCCGGGCTCCTTGAACGAGCTTGACAGCATCCACAGAAACGGGCCGATGGCAACCAACGCCACCATGACGCAGACGACGTACGTCGCCGTCGGTGCGACGATCCGGCGCGGCCGGCGTCGCCGTTCGACGCCGGGATCGTCCTGCGGCACCGGCGACCGCGGTGGCGCGAGCTGTTGGGGAGCCCGAGTGTCTTCGACCGTCATTGATAGAACACCCACCTCTTCGAAAGCCGGTTCTGGATCCAGGTGACCGCGAGGAGCACGGCGAAGAGCACGATCGCCAGTGCCGAGGCGTAGCCCATCCGTCGCAGCGTGAACGCCTCGTACCAGAGGTGGTAGATGTAGACGTACGTGCCGTCGCCCGGTCCGCCGCCCGTCATCACCAGGACGAGCGCGAAGACCTGGAACGAGCCGATCGTCTGCAGGATCAGCAACAGGAAGATCGTCGGCGTGAGGAACGGCAGCGTCACGTGGACGAAGCGTGAGAACCGGCCGGCCCCGTCGAGGGTGGCTGCCTCGATCAGCGTCTCCGGGACCCCTTGCAGGCCGGCCAGGACGATGATCATGTTGAAGCCCATGTTCGCCCAGATCGCGGTGGCGATCACCGCGGCCATGGCCGATCCGGGTTCACCCAGCCAGTGCGGTCCGGTGATGCCGAACGACGCCAGGACCGCGTTGATGACGCCGTACTGATCGCTGAACACCCACCGGCTGACCACGCCGACGGCGACCAGGGACGTCACGTACGGCAGGAAGATCAGCGCCCGGATGACGGCAATGCCTCGAAGCCGGTTGTTGACCAGCAGGGCCAGGGCGATCCCGATGATGATCCCGACCGGGACGTACCCGACCGTGTAGATGGCCGTGTTGATCAAGCTCTTGCCGAACAGCGGATCCTGCCCGGAGAACATCTCCTGGTAGTTGGCCAGGCCTTTGAACGTCGGTGCCGCCAGGCCGTCCCAGTCGGTGAAGCTCGTCACCAGTGTGGGCACGACCGGGATGACGTTGAAGAGCAGCGTCCCGAGCACGACCGGACCGATGAACATCCAGCCGCGGAGGTTGCGGCGCCGCACTCCGCGGTGTCGCACCTGCCGGTGGGCTGCTTTGTTGTCCGGCGCCTGGATGGTCTGTGCGGCCGTCACTTCGCCGCGACCTTCAGGTCGGGATCGGTGAGCGCTCCTCCCTTCTCGAGCAACTCCTTGCCCTTGTTCCCGTTCCAGCCGCGTTTCTTGATTTCAGCGTTGACTGCGGCCCGTCCGCGGCTGATGTAGTCGGCGGTGGCGAGCTTGCCGCTCATCAGGTTGTTGGCATTGGTGCCTTCGACGAAGGAGTCGGCGAGCACCGTCCCGATAGGCCCACGCGGGAACGGCACATCGACCGGGTGGCCTGCCGCGTTGCCCAGCGCTTCGGCCCAGACGTGGGCGGTCTTCGGCCGCGGATGGTCGGTGAACGCGGCGCTCTTGGCCACCTCGGTCAGCGCCGGAACGGCGAACTGTGCCTTGGCCATCACCTCCGAGGCCGCCTTGCCGCACAGGGCCTTCATCGCCAGGAAGGCGGCCTGCGGATCCTTCGCGGTCTTCGGGATGACCCAGGTCCGGGCGTAGTTCTTCGTCATGGCGAAGACCGGCGTCTTGGGCCAGGGCATCACGTCCCAGTCGATGCTCTTGCTGATCTGCGCGCTGATGTCCATGGCCTGCCACGTCATCGCGAGCTTCCCCGCGTTGAACAGCGGCAGGTACTCCACGTCGATGGTGGGGGCGTAACCGTCGCGGATGTAGGAGACCTGCTTGTCGATCGCGGCCGCCGTCTCCGGCTTGCCGTAACCGCATTCGGTCTGGTTGTTGTAGAGCGCGGTGTCACCAGCACCGTACGCCGTGGCCTGGACCGTGTTGACGGCGTACTGCAGACCGTAGGTATCGGTCCGGCTGCCATTCTTCTTCGTCAACGTCTTGACGGCTGCGTCGAACTCGTCCCAGCTCCACGCCTCGGACCACGAGGTCGGCGCCGTGAGCCCGGCATCGGCGAACAGCTTCTTGTTGTAGTACAGCGCGTTCGCACTCATGCCAGGCGTGATCGAGAACTGGTATCCCTCGACAGCGACCTTCGTCGTGAACGTCGGGCTGTACTTGGTCAGGTCGAACCCGTCGCCGGCGTCCTGCATCATCTTGTCCAACTGCAGGATCTTGCCGTTCGTCGCCAGGTCGTACACCCGGTCGTCGTCGATGCGCTGCAGGTCGGCCGCCGTGCCGGAGGCGAACTGCAGCATCACGCTCGCCCAGTCGTCTCCAGGGGCGGGCTTCCAGACGATCTTGATCTTGTGCTCGTCGAGGCTCTCTTTCTGAGCAGCCGCGATCATGTCCTTGAACATCTTCTGGGTGGTCGGATCACCGACGGAACTGAAGGTCACCTCGGTCCAGCCCGCGGGCGTGCCGGACGACTGCGATCCGCAGGCGATCAACGAGTTGCCGGCAACGCCGGCGGCGGCCAGTCCAAGGCCCCCTTGGAGTAGTCGGCGGCGGGTGAACAACGAGCCGGAGGTCATGGCGATGGTCTCCCTTGACAGGCGGTTCGCCCGGCACAGGCCCCCAGAGTCTGCGCAACAACAGCCATCTACACCGATGTACTACGCGGCGCTGACAGCTGCGGGCTGTTGATCTTGGGTGTATCCCAAGTGTTCGCCTGCCAGACCAGAGTGTCAACACTATGCGGAATAGAACTTCCAATATTCGGAAGTCTGAAGCCCGCCTGCCGGCCCGCACGGAGGGGGTGGGCGGAGCACTTATGCTTGAGTCCCGATCGGGTCCGAGACAGAGAGCAGGATGGTGGAGAACAGGACGTCGGGAAGTGTCCAATCCGTCGAACGGGCCTTCCACCTTCTCGAGCTACTGGCCGACAGCGGCGATTCGTCGCTGACCGATCTCTCGGCCGCCATCGATGTGCCGGCGCCGACCACGCACCGGTTCCTGAAGACGCTGGTCGCGCTCGGATACGTCCGCAAGCTGCCGAACCGCCATTACGGGCTCGGACTCAGGATGGCGAGACTGGCGGGCCGGGTCGACTTCGGCCCGATCGTGAAACCGCACCTGGACACGCTCGCCCGGGAGATCGGCGAGTCGGCGAATCTGGCGGTGCTCGAAGGCGACATGGTCGTCTACATCGCCCAGTCCCCCTCGCCGCACGCGATGCGGATGTTCACCGAGGTCGGGCACCGCGCGCACACCCATTCGACGGGGGTCGGCAAGGCGATCCTCGCCGGACTGCCCGACGACCAGGTAGCCCGCATCACGAGCCGGACCGGCCTGCCGGCCGCGACCAAACACAGCATCACCGACCTGGCGAAGCTCCGCACCGAACTGAACCGGATCCGCCGCACGGGATACGCAAGGGACAACGGCGAACAGGAGCTCGGTGTCGTCTGCTACGCCGTACGGGTCCCCGACGTACCGGTCTCGATGGCGATCTCGGTCTCCGGGCCGGCCTTCCGGATGACGCCGGAGCTCGGCAAGGCGGCAGTCCCGCTGCTGATCAGCGAGGCCCAGGCGATCTCGGACGAACTGCTCGGCGCCTTGGACTGACCCGGCGGCCGGAATCGGCGGAGTCGCCCCCTCGAACTTCGAGGGGGCGACTCCATCGTCGAGACGCCAACCGATCAGTTCGGGCTAGTGGCGGGTCACCGCGGCGTAGGCATCGACGATGCCATGGCCGTAGAAGCCGTTGAAGTTGCGCGTCCCCTCGCAGAGCGCGTTGAACTCGTCCGACCGCCCTTCGTTGGTGTAGGTCTGCAGCGGCGGGTTCGGGCACGCCCGGGCCTGCGCCGTGTCCATCAGGATCCGACCGACCTTGTCCGGGTTCATCCCGAAGTCACCGTGGCTCTTCTTGCCGTACTGGCTGACGATCAGCGCGGCCACACCGGTGGCGTGCGGCGACGCCATCGACGTGCCCTGCAGCACGAAGTAGTACCCGCACTTGGTGTATTCCGTCACACCGCCCGGGCACTGCTTCTGCGCCCCGGCCGCGACCCCGGCCGGGGTGATGTTGCCGGTCGCGTCGACCAGCCCGCCGACCTGCAATGCGTTCACCGGGTACGTGGACAGGATCAGGTTCTCGTTGGTCCGGAACTGCGGCGTCCCGAAGAAGTCGCGGAACCACCCACCGGGGGCGGACACGTCGGTCTGCTCCAGGCCGTAGTTGGAGTAGTCGGCCTTCGTGGTCGACGGACCGAGCGCCGACACACCGATCACGTGCGGACCCTCGGCCGGCAGGTCGACACAGGTCGCATTGTCGATCGGCCGCGGGTACGCCGTGTTCAGTGGGAAGTCCGGGCTGCTGAGGTCCGTGCGCGGCTTGCCGAGGTCCTCGTGGTTGTTGCCGAGCGCGCCGACGAGCGTGACGCCGTGGTTGTGCGCGTAGTTCAGCGCTCGGTTCATCGCGCGGATGATGGTGCGCTGCTCGGCCTGCGCCTCCGGACTGTCGGCCGGGTTGGCGGTGCAGTTGTACAGCCACGGGTCGACGTAGAACGACATGTTGACGACGTCGAGTCCGACGTCACCGGCGTACGCGAGTGCGTCCGTGACCGGGCCGAGGAACAGGAAGCCGCTGTCCTGGCCGCCGCGAATCTCCACCAGCGTCACGTTCGGCGCGACGCCGGAGACACCGACGCCGTTGACCGCGGCACCGATCGTGCCGGCCACGTGGGTGCCGTGACCGCTGTCGTCCCAGCCGACCGGGTCGACACAGCCGCGGAACTCGCACACGCCGTCGATCTCCGGGATGTCCGGTGCGAAGTTGCGGGACAACTTCCAGTCGAAATTCGGCGCGATGTCCGGGTTGCGGGCGTCGATGCCGGAGTCGAGCACCCCGACCTTGACCGACTTCTTGCCCGGCTGGACCTGCCGCGCCAGGTCGGAGCGAACCATCCGCAGACCCCACAGTTGCGCGTCGAGCGGGTCCATCCCGACCGTCTTCTTGCCCGCCCCGGCCTTGCCGGTCCCGCCGTTCTCGCGCTCGACCGTGCGCGGCTTCTGCTGCGGCACCGTGCCGATCGGCCGGCTGCGGGCCGCGCCCTCGACCGCGCTGGACGCGGACACGCGGGCGACGAACCCCGACGCCGCCGCGCGCACGGTCAGCGTGCCCAGATGCGCGTTCTCCTTGACCACTTCACCGCCGGCGGCCTTGACCGCCGCGATGGCCTGGTTGCGGTCCGCCCCCGTCTCGAGCAGGACCAGGTACTCGGTGTCTCCCCCAGTGACTCCCGTAGCTCCAGCACCGGCTGTGACCGGTACCGCGAGCGTGGCAGCGACCAGGGCGATCGCCCCGGTCACCGCGAACGGACTTCTCCGGACGTCCCTCACGAGGATCCCCTCCCTGGAGTGAGTGTGACGGGGCTCACGCTAGGGCTGGGTACGGCGCCCGAGAAGGCGACGACGTTGTCAGGATTTCCGAAGCAAGCGACTGACTTTCACCTTCCCGGCGGGCAGGTGACTCGCGGATTCCACATCTCGAAGGTGCCGGCCGGGTTGTGTTTCCAGACCCAGACGTGCAGGGAATAGAACGCCGGCAACCCGAACCGGTTCGGCTCGGTCGTCAGATTGAACGTGTGCCCGAACAGTCTGGGCGGCGCTGTGTGTGTCGCGTCCCACGCAGACTTGATCACGACGTACTCAACGGCTGCGAGCCGGAGGGTGCCGTCGTGGGCGGGGGCGTAGACGAGCGCCTCGGGCCGGTTGGCGACGATGGCGGGATCGCCGACCAGCGAGGAGTTGGCCCAGTGGATGCCCATGCCGCCCATGCCGGGCATGTCGATGCAGGCGATTCCCTGGGTATCGGTGAGCAAGGCGTATTTGCTCTGCTCTGCGACGGCGATGCTGTGGTACTTAGCCGTGGCCTGCCGCAGCGACGCCAGACCGTGCTGCGGATGGGCTACGGCAGCGGATGAGGCGGTGACCATGAGCGCAATCGTGGCCACGGCCGATCCGATGGCCAGCCTGATATTCATCTCGAGCCCCTTCCTGAGCCTGGCGGATGCCACGAGGATGCGGGGCGAGGACCGTGTACGGCGTCGGTGTGAGTCCCCTACTTTGGCGTCGGCCGACCCCTATCTTGGCGGTCGTTCGTTGACCCGGGGCTCGGCCGGTTCCTAGCGTGAGACCATGGCGCTGATCGAGCGCGGTCCCCAGTTGGCCGCGCTGTCGCAGTATCTCGAGGACACCCGGGACGGATCGGGCGTTCTGGTCCTGGTGGCAGGCGAAGCCGGCAGCGGCAAGTCGGCACTCGTCTCGGATTTCCTTGCGGACGTGGCGGTTCGTGTCGTCGCGGGCTCGTGCGACGGGTTGTCGACGCCTCGGCCGCTCGGGCCGTTGATCGACATCGCGGCGCAGCTCGAGGTCGACGCCATGCTCCCCCGCGATCAACTGTTCGCCGCGATTCTCGACGCGCTCGCGCGGCAGTCGACCATCGCGCTGGTCGAGGATCTGCACTGGGCCGACGACGCGACGGCCGACTTCCTGCTGTACGCCGGGCGCCGCCTGGACGACCTGCCCGCGATGCTCATCGCGACGTACCGCGACGACGAGATCAGATCGAACGCGACGCTGACGCGATCGATCGGCGAGTTCGCCCGGTTGGGCGTGGCACGGCGGGTTTCGGTGGGCTCGCTCTCCGAGTCGGGTGTGGCTGCCCTGGTCGCGGGATCCGGCCTCGATCCCGCGGAGGTGTTCCGGCAGACGTCGGGCAATCCCTTCTTCGTCACCGAGTGCCTCGCGGCAGGATCGAGCACGCCTGGCACGATCCGCGACGCCGTACTCGCTCGGGCAGCCCTGCTGCCGGTCCACGGCCGGCGCGTTCTGGAGGTCGCCTCTCAGCTCGGCCTGCGGTTCGAGGCGGATCTCCTGATCGAGGCCGGTGGCGCCGACGCCGGTGGTGTCGACGACTGTGTCGCGCAGGGCATGTTGATGACCTTCGGGACTGAACTCGGATTCCGCCATGAGTTGTCGCGAGCCACCATCGCCGACGAGATCCCGCCGATCCGGCGAGCCACGGTGAACCGGGCCATCCTGCGAGCGCTCGAGCAGCGGCGTGGCATCGATGTCGCGCGGCTGGCCGGCCATGCCGCGGCGGCCTACGAGACGGAGCGCGCATTCCGCTACGGCCTCCGGGCGGCTCAGCGCGCGGCCGATCTCGGGGCACATCGCGAAGCCGTTCACCATTACCGGACTGCGCTGCGGTTCGCCTCACCTCAACCAGCGAGCGAGCGCGCCACGCTGCTCGGTGCGCTCGCCGCCGAATGCATGGTCACCGATCAGATGGACGAGGCCCTGACGGCGGCTGAGGAATCCCTGCAACTGTGGAACGAGATCGGTGACCCGATCAAGGTCGGCGCGGCTCACATCGCCCTCGAGTACATCGCGTGGTACCTCGGGCGCGGCGATCTGGCACTCCAGCATGCCTCCGACGCCGTCGCGGTACTCGAACCTCATGGGCCGACTGTCGAGCTGGGTCGAGCCCTGACGGGTGCGGGCACCTTCGAGGTGGATACCGCAGACCCACAGCACGGCATCGTGACGCTTCGACGCGCCCTCGAGATCGCCACCTCGACCGGCGACCCGTACGGCCAGTCGAACACCCTCAACTCCATCGGCTGGGCGCTGGCCTACTACTACGGCGACGTCGACAGCGCAGTCACCCATCTCGAGCAGTCCCTACAGGATGCATTGAAGTACGGCTTCGGCCACCTGAGCGGACGGGCCTATGCGAACCTCGCAACCGTCCTCGTCGACAACGACCGGTTCGACAGCGCCGACACCGTCATCGCCGACGGGCTCCGGCATGCCGAGGACCACGACCTGACCCTGCGATGGGTGTGCATCACCTCGGTGCTGGCCGACGTGGAGCTGAGACGCGGCCGGTGGGACGACGCCCTCGCCGACGCCTGGGGCGTCCTGCAACGAGCCGGAACGATGGCGGTCGGGCACATCCCGGCGCTGACCACAATCGGCACGATCACCATGCGCCGCGGCGAGCCGGACGCGCATTCCACGCTCCTGGAGGCACTGCAGCGCGCCGAGTCCGCCGAGGACATGCAGCGGATCGTCCCGGTCACGTTGGCGCTCGCCGAGGAAGCGTGGCTACACCGCGACCTGCACAGTGCCCGCAGCTCGATAAGAAACGCGCTCAGCCGGAACGACAAGCCGCTCACCGTTCACCATCGAGGCCACCTGACCTCCTGGGCGACACGACTCGGCGACCCTCACGACGTACCGGCCGGCACACCGTCCCAGATCGCCTTGGAGATCAACGGCGAGTGGCAGCAGGCGGCTGCCGCCTGGTGCACACTCGAGCGACCCTACGAACAGGCCTTGGCACTGATCGAGGTCGGCACACCAACCGCGCTGACCCAGGCGTTCGACATCCTCGACCGTCTCGGTGCCCGTCCCGCCGCGACGCTCGCTGCCGAACGATTGCGGAGCCTGGGCGAACGAGTGCCACGTGGGCTGCGACCAAGCACACGAGGCAACCCGGCCGGCCTGACCTCCCGCGAGGTCGAGGTGCTCCAGCTCGTTGCCGACGGCCTGACCAACGCGGAGATCGGCGCTCGGCTCTTCGTCTCCGACAAGACCGTCGAGCACCACGTCTCCCGGATCCTCGGCAAGCTCGGTGTCCCCAACCGTCGCGAAGCCGCGAAGACTGCTCAACAGCTGGACCTCCCCACGACATAGGCCATTGAGCATGCTCCGCCGGTCCGCCGTATCTGCGCGGGTGCACAGATACGGCGCTCCGGGATTCAACTGGCCAGCCGGTTGCGACGGCGGTACAGCCACATGACGCCGCAAGCGACGCCCGCTCCGCCGAGTGCAGACGCCCCGGCCTGAACAACCTCCAGCCCGGTGTCGTGCGACGACGCCGCGATGGTTCCCGTGGACTCCACCGGGCTGACCTGATCGGGCGGGTCGAAGTCCGGATAGTTCGGCGGGCCCGGATCGCGCGGGACGACGTACGCCGGCTGCTCCTCCTTGACCGGATCTCTTGCCCACGCCTCGCTCGAGGCGAACGCGCCCGCGCCCACCGCGAGCGCGAGCACAGCGACGACTGAATGCTTGCTGTTCATGACTTTCCCTTCCGAGGCTGCTGTTGCGGGCATTGGCCCTGCCCCTACGGTCGGTCCGCCGACCAGGCAACCGCATCGGGGACAACCCCTCAGATCAGCAGAGCCACCCCCGGACTTCGCGGCGCGAGGAAACTTCGTACAGAGCTGCTATTTGCCTGTAGCAACCTTTGTGAGCCGTGAGACGGCGTACGTCCTCGACAACAGCGAGCGGTCTACATCTGGGCCGCGCCTCGCAGCTGGAGGAAGGGGTCGCACGTCTCGCAGCCAGGTCGGGACAGCGAGTGGCCTGCAGAGCGCGCGAGCAGAGGCCCCAGGAACCCGAGGAGCAATCGTGAATGACAACATCCGCACGGTAGAGGCCATCTACGACGCGTTCGGCCGCGGTGACGTCGGCTTCATCGTCGACCAACTCACCGACGACGTCGACTGGGCATCCGCAGCCGAGTCGTCGGCCGCGCCCTGGTACGGCGTCAAACACGGCAAGGCCGAGGTGCCCGAATTCTTCAAGGAGTTGGGTGGCGCGGTCAGTATCACCGAGTTCACTCCACTGTCGATCGCAGCCAACGACACCGATGTCATGGCGATCATCCACTTCGCCATGACAAGCACCCGAACCGGGAAATCCGGCGAGATGGACCTGCACCACTGGTGGCGCTTCCGCGACGGCAAGGTCTACTACTACCGCGGCACCGACACCGCCCTCACCGCACGCTTACTGTCGGACGACTCAACTCGAACAGCGGGCTCCGGGTGCCGGATCCCCCAATCCAAGCGAAGATCTGGCATCTCGGGGCCGCGACGCTCAAGCGGCCGACGACAAGGTGAGCCGCCAGTCGAGGTCGTGCAGCCTTACATCCGGGATCTCAGTACGTCGAACTCGCAGCCTGGCGAGTCTGGGTCGAAGCCGTGCTCGACCAGCCAGCGGGCCGCCCCCAGGCTTCGCAGCGACCACCACGCCGGATCACCTCGAGGTCGACGTCGGCGCCATAGCCCGCGATGAGATCACCAAGGCGGTCCTCGTGTCCGAGCGTCAAAGTGGCGAGGTCGAACATCGCATCGCCCTGGCTCGCCTCGGACCAGTCGATGACGCCGGTGACCTTGTCACCGTCGACGAACACGTGGGTGATCTGCAAGTCCCCGTGCGTGAAAACCGGTGTCCACGGCCGGAGCGCAGCCTCCGCAATCTCGCGGTTGCGCGTGACCAAGTCGGTGGGAAGGACGCCGCTCGTGATGAGCCATTCGCATTCCGCGTCGAGATGCGACGCGATCTCGTCGCGACTCGGACCGGACCATGGCGGCAACGGCGCCTCGTGCAACTCCCGTACGGCAGCACCTGCCGCACCCCAAGCCGCCGGCGACGCGGTCGACGGCTCCCCGAGGCGCCCGAGCGCAGTCCCCGTGACGGCGGCGATCGCAAGCACACGCGGCTTCCGCCACAAAACCTCCGGAGTAGGTGTCGGCGCCAACGCCATCGCCTCGACCTCAACGTCCATACGCGCCTGATCACCGTCAACCTTCAAAAACACATCCCCAACCCGCAAAGTCACCCGCTCACTATGCGCAACAACAACCTCAACCTCCTCCACGCCCGCCATTATCACGACGCCAACCACCCCCGTCACCAGAATTACCCCGCGCGACCACACCCTCCGGCGCCCGCAGTCTTACCGGATCCGCATGCCGAAGATGGCTCGGGCGATGATGAAGCGCTGGATCTCGCTCGGACTCGGCTACCTGGTCCTACGCCAGCCGGGCTGGAGCCTCCCTGGCGGCGAGGCGCACCGGCTCAAGCTCACGAAGAAGTTCGCCCGTCCGACGAAGGCAACAGCTCTGTACGTGTTGGACGAACCCACCGTCGGCCTCCAAGCAACCGATGTCGCACTGCTCGTCCGCACGCTCGCCACGCTCGTTGCCGCCGGCAACAGCGCGCTCGTCGTCGAACACGCCCCGGCATTCCTCACCGCCTGCGACTGGCGGCTCAGCGTGCGCGAGCCTGGGCAGTCTTCCAGAACGCTTCACGCCAGACCCCGGGGTTGCGGCGAAGACGCTGCAGCTCTACTCGCACGGATAAGGCATCCATCGCTCATTGCTGAGCAATCAGAATCGTCACCCCGTGTCTCTCGAAATCAGCTCGAACCTCAACTGGATTGCCGAGGCCCGCGAAGTGCAGCAGACTCGGAACAATCAGGATTGACTCGTCAGCAGCAACGACCGCAGCGATACATTCCGTGAGCTGGGCGGGCGCAGTGTCCAACTCATCCACGTAGATCGCATCGAGCGGCATCTCATGACTCACCGCGCAATCGAGGATCATCTGCCTCAGTACCGCCGCCTCGGCCCCACTCATCAGGAATCCCTTCCTGAAGTAGCCACACACTAAACGCGTACCCACGATTCCCCGTTCGTACGAGCTCCGACGTCACCGGACCGGCCTTGCCGAGCCTGGCTGGGCCTCATGTGGCGAATCTACGAGCAGGCGCGAGACACTGGCTGTACAAAATGTGTGACTCAGGGCTAGCTATGCTGTGGGTGACCAGCAGTAGGGAGGTGCGAGCGGGCATGGATGACCAGGCGCAGGCGATCGGTAGCCGGGTGCGGTACTGGCGTCAGCGTCGCGGCCTCGACCGCCAGCGCTTCGCCGACATGGTGGGGCGGTCCATGTCATGGCTGGACAAGGTCGAGAAGGGCGAGCGCAGCATCCTGCGGTTGCCGATGCTCGAGCGCGTGGCTGACGCACTCGGAGTGACCCCTGAGATACTGACAGACGGTCCAGCAGCGCACCGCGCTGCCGACTGCGTGGACGCCGTCGAAGTGCAGGCGATTCGATCTGCTCTCGGCCGCTATCCTGCCCTTTCTGCGAACCTGTCGAGCGCAACCCCGACAACCCACGCGCAAATCGTGCGGCAGCTGAACTACCTAGGCCAAGCCTGGTTGTCCTCGAACCTCACGGCAGTTGCTCAGCATCTTCCAAAGTTGATTGACGATGCCCAGATCGCAGTTGAGATTGCGTCCACCGGGCCCGAACAGCTGGCCGCACGACGTTCCCTGGTCATGACGTACAGGCTCGCTTCATCGATGCTGCTCAAGTTCGACGCGAACCACATTGCCTGGCTCGCGGCCGACCGAGCCATGCAAGCAGCGCTGCCAACCGATGACACCGTGGCCTTGGCTCGTGCCACTCGGAGTGTCGCGCGAGCAATGACCAGCGCGGGCCAGGAATCTGACGCGATCGCGGCGCTGGCGAACATGGCGGGCCGGATGCGCCCGGACCTGCAACAGTCCGACGGGGAGTTGCTGCCCTTGTTCGGCATGCTGTTTCTCGCGGCTTCCATAGCAGCCGCGAGGATTGATGATCATGCAGTCGCGCTGATGATGCACGATGAGGCCGATGCCGTCGTCGCACGCTTGGGCGACGAGCATCGGACGCATGACACCGTCTTCGGTCCAGCAAATGTCGCCGCTCATCGAGTGGCGGCGTTGACGCGCCTTCGCGAGGGCGGCCGGGCGCTCGAATACGTCGCGAATATCGATCCTACGATCATGGTCTCCCTGCCCGCCGAGCGTCGGGCGAACTATCTGCTCGACCTAACCACTTCCTACACCTACACCGGAAGGTACGAAGAGGCGGTGCGGTCTTTGAACGAGGCAGAACGACTTGCACCGCAAGAGGTGCGATGCCGACCACTGGCACATGCTCTGCTGCGAGCCCTCCTGACCAGCACCAACGGATCGCTCAGTCGGACAGTCCACAACATGGCGACGCGGGCAGGTCTGACGGCATGACAGCAAGTCGCGTACTGCATCTGTTCATCTGTGGCGCCGGGCCGGCCAAGCGAGTTCAAGACCTGCTCGACCTCGCCCATGGTGATGGGTGGGATGTCTACTGCGTCGCAACCGATAGCGCTGTAGAGCACTTCATCGATACGGATTCGCTGGCAAGGATCACGCAGCATCCTGTCCGGACGACGTACCGCACAGCTGGCAATACGCCCACACCACAGCCCGATGCTGTAATCGTTGCTCCCGCCACCTACAACACCATTAACAAATGGGCCGCGGGGATCGCAGACAACTACGTTCTCACGCAATTGGCGGAGCTCACTGGGCTCGGAGTGCGGATCGTCGTACTTCCGTTTGTCAATCAGGCGCTGGCCCGAAACCACGCATTCTCTCAAAGCGTTGAAACACTGCGCAACGCAGGTGTCCGCATCCTCTTCGGTCCGGGCGAGTTCGAGCCGCACCCGCCGCGTACCGGTGATACCGCGATGACGAGCTACCCCTGGAAGCTCGCCATCGAGGCCGTGCGCAACTGAGTATCCCCAGGCACGGATGGCAGTGACGCTGCCATCCGGGTACTGCATATCAACACGACGGAGGTGCGGCGCGATGGCCTAGGTGAAGGATCGGTGACCACGGTCGGTGAAGCAAGCGGATAGGACGACTGCGCGCGTTCGTACAGCTAGTGCCGCCCCAAGAAACGTTGGGGTTGTAGCCGTGTCGGGTTGACCGGTTCGGTGGTGGGTTTGGAGGCTTGCTGTCGGAGGTGGTGATGGCTCGACAGGCTGAGGTGTTCGTGCGGTCGCTGGAATCTGAGGAAGCACAGCGTCTGGTGCGGATCACGCGGACCACGAGGGATCGGGTGCGGCTGCGCCGGGCGGGGATCGTGCTGGCCTCGGCGCAAGGGCGGAGTGCGGCGGGGCGGCGGGCATGTTCGCGATGAAGCCGCAGTATGCGCGGGAGGTGATCCATGCGTTCAACGAACAGGGGTTCGCGGCGCTGGACCCAAAATGGAGCGGGGGCCGACCACCTCGGTTCGGCCCCCCCGGTTCGTGAGACCGTGTATCGGGTCGCGAAGACCCCGCCGCAGCAGCTGGGCCGCCCGTTCACGACGTGGAGCCTGTCGAAGCTGGTCGAGTACCTGGCCGAGCACAAGAGTATCGCCATCAGTGCCGAGTCGGTCCGCCAGATCCTGCGCAAGGCCGGGATCAGGTGGCAGGCGACCAAGACGTGGAAGGCCAGCCGTGACCCGGACTTCGCGGTGAAGATGGCCCGCGTCCTCGCCCTGTACGACGATCCGCCGGCCGACGGTCGGGTGATCTGTGCTGACGAGTTCGGCCCGCTCAACCTGCAGCCGAGGCCTGGCGGGGGTTGGTTCCCGGCGAGGCGCCCGGCGCGGTTGCGGGCCACGTTCAACCGCACCGGCGGGGTGCGGCACATGCTCGCCGCGCTCGACCTGGCCACCGGGCAGGCGTTCTACCGGTTCCGCGACCGCAAGCGCTGGCGGGAGTTCCTCGGTTTCCTCAAGCAACTCCGGGACCGCTTCCCGGCCGGAAAGCTGTACGTCGTGTGTGACAACTACGGGCCGCACAACAAGGCCGAGGTCATCGACTGGTGCGGCCTGAACGGGGTCGAGTTGGTGTTCACGCCGAGCAACGCGTCGTGGTTGAACTGGATCGAGTGCGAGTTCACCGCCCTGCGCTACTTCACCCTCGACGGCAGCGACTACCCCCACCACACCGCCCAGGAGAACGCGATCGCCGGCTACGTCCGCTGGCGCAACAAGCGCGCCCGGCCCAAACGACACTTCGCCGTCGACTCCAAGATCCGCCGACCCGATTACCTACCCAACGTTGCTTGACGAGGCACTAGGTGGGGTGCGGGAACCGGTGCCTTGCGGGGATGGGGAGATCCGGTGCGTCGCGGACCATCACGACGTTATCCGCGCGTTGTTTGAGCCGGCGCACCGCGGCACGGTCGCGGCTGCGCGACATGCCTGACCAGCCAGCGTGCCAGCGGGCGTAGCTGGGAGAAGGCCGCGAGCACGTGATCTGCCGCGGCCGGGGTGTGAATCCATTCCTCGCAGCCGAGGGGCCGCCTCGCGGCAACCGATCCAGCAACGCATCAAAGGCAGACCTCGGCCACCCCTCGAAAGCCCCAGTCACGCCACGCAGCTTAGCGAGCCCATCCCCACAGCCTGACGCGTGACGCTCGCTGCCAGTTCAACTCACGAGCCGTCGACACGAGTGCCTGACCCCCATCAAATGCAGGCGACACAGCTCGCCACGCTCTCGGTCCGCACCTTCGAGCTCGGCGGCCGGGGCGTGATTGTTCATTCATCCGGTCGGCGTGGCCACGGAGCGGTTGCCCGCGAGCGCTATCGAGACTTCGCGGGCGAGAGCCCGCAGATCGCCGGCGGAAACCGGCAAGCCCGGAGCTTGCCGGAAAGGATGCACCGGCGGCAGCCGGAGGGCGGGTGGAAGCGGGCGCAGCAGGCGTGGGAGGAGCGGAGCACGGAGCGTCTGCGTAGCGGGCGCCGGGTCGGTTTAGCTGATCCGCACGCCGGAATGGCGCGGGCGGTCACCAATCTCTGGATTTTCGGAGGTGCCTTCGAAGATGGTGTAGACCTTCTTGAGCCTGGCGGCCATCTCGTTTGGGATAAGCATATCTGGCTTCTGACCTGCCGTTTCGTCCTTCGTCGATGATCAACGGTGTCCAGGGTTTGTCAGCGTCTCACGGAACTGTGACGGCAAGAATTTGCCCACAGCAACATTTCGAGCGTGTAAAAGCCTAAACTCACGAGCGAATCTGAGTTCCGGCCAGCAGTCCGACCGGGCACTCTGCAGCGTCAAGCGGCCTGCCCCACCCCGGTACATTGCAGATCGTAACTACAAACGTCGCCAGTCAAGCCAGTTCAGGCCGGGCGTTTGGATCACGTAGCCGCAACGTCGCCGCCGGCTTCCTGAACTGTGCGTAGCCGGCTCGAATCCTGCCTGGGCACCGTGCCATGTCCCAAGGACATGCCGGAGAAGTGAACCATGGAATGTGGGTTCACCTGTTTCGTTTGGGGATAGGTCCGGGTGGTCTGCCAGTGGGTTGGTGGTCCTTGGTGGGGTCCAGGGTGAGTTCGGGCAGGAGTTCGCCGGTGGCGGCGTCGACGACGCGGACCTGGAGGTCCTGGGCGAAGGTCAGGACGTGGGTTCGAGCGTGGATTCGGCCGATGCCGATGGGTGCGGCCGTCCGTTCACCCGCAGCGTGACCACGCCGGTGTAGTCGACGCGGTCGGTGCGGACGCGGTGCTGGACCTCGCCGGCGGTCGCGGCTGGTAGTTGCTTTCGGGCGGGCCTGTAGGCGGTCGCGGGGTGCTCGGTGTGGCAGTGATCGGTGCAGCCGGTGCTGATCGTAGAGCTCGGCGAACTGGTCGAGCCGCCAGAGTCGTGGACTGGGCGGGTAGGCAGCTCCTCACCGTCTGCTGGAACCGCTCCACCTTTCGCAGGTGGTGGTGTGATTGGGGCGAGAGTTCTTCCGGATGACGTTCAGCTTCCACAGGTCGGCTGCGAGGCCGTTGCGACCGCCCTTCCCGCCCGACAGTCGGGTGGTGCAGACCATCCCGTTTTCGGTCAACGTGAAGGCCGGGATTCTGTACTGGGCAATGGGTTCAGGGAACGAGGCGAGCACGATCGGGCCGGTCATCCGGTGGTGCGCGGTCACGTGCAGGGCGTGGCACGAGCCGTCGTCCAGCCAGCTGATGATCTCCACGTCCCCGACCACCGGGTAGGGGTGAAGTCGGACTGCCAGCACTCGTTCGGCTGGTGGGCGGTGAACCGCAGGTACACAACCTGGGCCGCTTCCCGGGATCGGGACATCCGCTAATTGGGCACTGAATGACGTTCTGACGAGGCTAACGAACTCGGCAGTAGCAAATCACGAAGGCTCGCAATTGTACGGTCGTGTGCGTATGCTCGCCCCCGGGGTGGACCGCGTAGCGGTCCGATCGAATACGCAGGGGGGAACGTGCAACACGACCGAGCTCAGCTATGCCTGAATCACCATCAAGGCAACGGAGCGAGCCGATGAAGAAGAAGCTGGGGAAGAAGTGGTGGGCCGGAATCGCAGCCATAGCCGCCGTCATCGCGATCCCGCTGATGATCATCGAGCTGACAAAGGATGATGAGGGCCCGAAGGTTGGGGGCGATGGCAACAACAACTGCAACATCAATGGATCGGGAAACGTCTGCAACGGCGCACCGACGCCAGTCGCCGAGACGGAAGACTCGATTGAGGTCAGCGACCCAGCCTGGCCGGTTCTGCCCGACTGTGATGGTGGAACTGCCGTCGGAGCGATGCCATGGAACACCGATGCCACGAAAGTGCGGCTGATTGCAGGCACCGATGTCAGGGATACGCTCACAAGCGAGCGCGGAGCCGCCTACGGGCACGGCTTTGTCACGCTGAGCATCGGAGCGAAGATCGGGACGACGATTCAGGTCCTCGGCATCAAGCCAGTCATCTACGCGAACAAGAAGATCGATCCCAAGTGGGTCTACGACCCACTCGGTGGATGCGGAGACAGCTACCAGCGAATCTTGGAAGTTGACCTCGACAAGAGGACCGCGAAGGACGCCGGTGTTCAGGGCGGTGATGGCGACGGAGTTCAGCCGGCTGGACCGAAGGTGAGAACGGTGCCCCTCGGACGTAAGTTCCAGGTCACACACGACGATCAGGCAGTCGTCACGGTGAGCGCAACCGGATGTTCCGGCTATTTCGAGTGGGGCATTCAGATCACCTATGCAACGGGCGGCAAGACCTACCGCAAGATCGTCGGCACCAAGAGCGCACCCTTCCGCCTGGTCGGCAAGCCGACGAAAGCGGTCCCGGTCTACACCCAGGGCACCGCGGACGCCAAGACCCTCAGCAGGTTCGAGAGTTCCACCGAGCCGACGTCCTGCCGCTGAGCGCTATTCGGCGGCAATGAACGCCGGCGACGACGACATCGCGACCGTCATAGTTCGAGTCCACGATCCGGGCCCCCAGTTCGGGCTCGCGTCTCGGCGCTCTCCCCTCCGGTAGTCGGCCAGCGGGCGCATGGCCACGAGAGAGTCGTGGAGGCGGCGGGGTCGTCGAACTTCCAGTTCGCGGTTCCGCCCTCCGAATGAAGGAAGGTCCAGGCGAGGGTGGATCACCGGATGAGTGGCGTAGTTCTTCAACACCATCCACCACTCGGGGCTGATGTCCTGCGGATCATCGGCCGGCGCATCGACCTCTCCGAGGACCAAGCTGGCGTCGCGGATCCCCTGGAGGCGCGAGGCCTCCGCCTCGCGTTGCTCGCGATCGAGAGCGTCAGCGCGCACGGTTCTCGTGCTCACGGGTCTCGACCATCTCGCGCTTCTGAAGTGCCAGCCGCTCGGCCATCGCTCGCTGATTGCGTTCGCTCGCATCGGCGATCGCGCGGTTTCGGCTGGCCTCCGCCTCGCGATTCGCGATGTGCAATGCCAGGAGGACCGCGGCAACGGTCCCTGCGGCGCCGAGCCACTCCACCAGCGCACCCCAGGCGTCCGTGTCGATGCGCTGGCCGAGGAATATGCCGATGCCGAGACCGACCGTCCGACCGTGCCGGAACCGCCCACCGAAACCACATACGCGCCTGCTTGCCCACCGGCCGAGGATCTCACGCCCGCCCCGCGCTCATGGACGGTACTTCGCAAGCAGCGTGCAGGTCGCGCCCCAGAGCGTGCCGATGACTGCGCACGCAAGCGCCTCTCTGATGGCAGCCAGCGCATCACCGCGCCGAACGCGACCACGGTGACGACCAGAACCAGCAACTGGAACTGGCCGAATGGCGCTCCATCCGGCGGACGGAGCGCACTCATACCTGACTCGTTCTCTAAGGCTCCGCGATCGGGGTGATGGGCCCAGAGTGACGGAACCCTGGCGGCCCTCCACCCCGCTCGTACGGCCATCGAAGCGGTGTCTTTGTCCCACCGAAGCGGTCCATAATTGCTACTAGGGAATGGAATTGAGTAGAGACTTATGGACCGCGTCGGTGGTCGCCGCTCCAGGGGATATTTTGATGGCGCCTTCATTGGACAATGCACGTCGTAGGGAGTGGTTTGAGCGTGTCACCGCCGGACACTGAGAGGATCGAGCACGTCGATTGCAGACACTGACGGCTGACCGGGCAAGTCTTCACACGGCGTCGGGGCTGAACCAGACGATGTTCAAGCACCATCACGGCGTCGCCATCCGAACAGGATCCTTCCGGCTCCGCGACGGACGCCATGTCACCCGAGATCCTGACCCGGACCGTTCGCCCTTCCGTGCAAGTGAACACGAACATGCACTCCGCGCAGGGGTTCGGGAGGACGTCGACACGCGACCTCCACTCACCGTCCTGTCCCGGCCCGGCGAGCTCGCACTGCGACTCCACCTCGCTGCGCTGTATGTCGCCACGAAACACACGAAACCCGGCCGCCGATTCGACTCCAAGATCAAGAATGCGGACGGTACCGACAGTTGGGCCAACCTCACGGCCGTCGACCGACGGTACGACTAACGCCGGCGCCTGATCGTCCGGGCCGTGCGACGGCTCAACGCATTGCAGTTGGCTGAGCCGCGTAGCGCCGATTCCGGGCGCTGGGATCACTGGCTCCTGCTCGGTGAGACTCAGCGGGGTACGCCGTACCTGGTGACCGGTCAGAACGAGTCGGCCCTGGTCCGGCCGCCTGCGTTCTTCCGGAACGGTTGGCATCTCGTGCTGCGGCCGCGGGAACTCGTGACGTTGCTGATGTTCGCCGATCTCGCGCAACGCAAACCAGCGGTCTACGCGGAACGCGTCGGTGCGCCCGACACGACCCGCCGCCCGTATTACGGGATTACTCCGGAGGTGTACGAGGCGCACAACGAGCTTCACGAGTTCGGCTTCCTCGAGGTTCAATCCGGCAGTGTGCACGCGGCACGGCGCGCAGGACGGGTGCCGGCCGACGTCGCGGCGGACCATCACGAAGGGCGCGCTCAGATCGAGGCACTGCGGTTCAAGGTCAACTGGGACGCTGCGAAGGAGGACGCGGCCCTCAAGGTCCGCAAGACGCCTCACCATCCGAACCCGCCCCGGTTCGACGACGGGTCGAAGGCGCTCGAAGGAACGGCTGAAGAGTCGGCCGAGGGTCAGGCGAGAGTGATGGATAGTCGGTGCAGCCCCGTGTGGTCGTCGCCGCCATGGAAGCTGCTCGGGTCGGGAACGTTGAGCTTCTCATCCCGCTTGAGCCGGTCAGCGATGTCTGGGTTGGCGAGGGCAAGCGAGCCGATCGAGATCATTGGGCCAGACCGCTCCTGACGTCGTCAGCGCGTTCGGCGAGGTCCGCGCCAGCGCGGTTCACGATCAGGCGTGGTCCACGTTCGCCGAACTCGAGCGGCAGGTTGTCGCCGGCATTGACGACGTGGTGGAGATAGGCGATGTTGACGTCCACCAACTGCCGGATCAGCTGCCCGTAGCCTTCGAATCCGCAAGCCTGCAGCGCTCGAGTCCCCCGCCGCGTGGACTACCACCGCGCTATCCGCGCGCGAATCAACCGAACGCACCGCGTCGACTCGATGCGTACGGCACTCATTGAGCCTCACGAGTCCCCGTGCACCCTAGGATCCGATCGCTTCCGGTCACGGCCACGGGGGCGGAGCACGCCTTCTGCGTGTTCAACCCACGCCTCCGTTGCGTCCAGCGAGAGCGTGTTCAGCCACGGCGGAAGACTCACTCATCGGACCTCCTGGTCGTGTGCCCGACAATTCAACGCCGGTCCGCTGAACGCCAACTGTGCAAATCCTGCGCGGAACCGTCTGTGGTGCGTGCTTGACCGGACCGGTGGTTGGCAATCAAACTTGTGAGCCGATCGGCAGCTTGGGGAGGGGGCTGGTCGGGGATGTGCGACCTGGGGGAACAACGGGATGAATAAGCATGTCATGTCCGCGACAATGGAGACACTTGATGTGGGGTACGCGAAGGCGTTCCGTGGTTCGGTGCTACCCGCCGACTGGTCTGCTGTCATCCCGGAGCTCGGTCTCGACCCTGCTGTGGTCACGCAGAGTCGGCTTGAGGGAGCGTTGGGCGCCGCACTGACGCACGACTCGTACCTGTACGAGCACCACGCCGAGGCTCCACATCTCACTCCCGGTGTATTGAAGGCACTTGAGATCCTCGGAAGCAGCTGGCTGTCACGAGAGCTGACACTGTCGTTTTACGCGCGCCGGAACTACGACAAAGCTGGCGGCCTCAGCGCCGCTGTCGCGTTCGCTCGCACCAACGTCGGGCAATGGTCAGCCAGCATTGGCTGGCTGCGGGGCGCGGGCCTGTTCGGCCGCTCGATCGCCCCGGCCAAACTACCGGAACGCATCGCGACCCGGGTTCTGCTGCAGTTGTTAGGTATGCTCTGTCTCCTCGGGGAGGAGGAGAAGGTACACGGCTTCGCGGCCTCCTTCGTCGATCGAATATTCGAGAGCGCCAGCGCCACCGTTCTCGACCCCGTGACGCTCGCCCCGCAGATGGCCAGCAAATCTGGGCTCACTGTCGACTGGCACTACGAGAGCAAGGGCCCAGACCACTCGAAGTGGTTCGCTGCACGGCTCGTTGACTCGAGGGGGCGGCGAGCCGATGGCGACGGGCCGGCCAAGAAGACCGCTCGAGCCGCGGCTGCCGAGCGCTACCTACGCCAGTACTATCCACAGGCGCTGACCCTCGGCCGCCCCAGCGCTCCGGAGCCACCCCGGTCGGTTCCCGTGGAGGCGCCGCGGGAACACCGACGGATCCTGGACGAGGTGATAGCTGGGTTCGAGCTCGATAGCTCGCGCCTGCCGTTGCTCAGCCAGGCATTCATGCATCCGTCCTGGACCTACGAGAACACCCGCGGCGTGCAGGCCTCTGCGCAGAGAGACAACCTGCTGCTGGGTTTCGTCGGCAGCAAAGTTCTGGAGTACGAGTTCGCGCTGTCCGTCGCGCAGAAGGCCATCAAGAGCCCACCGGAAACATTGTCGTTCAACAGTACGCGGAACGACGTCTACGCTAAGGCCTTGCTGGAGATGGGTTTGGGTCCCGGACTGTTGCTGGGGGCCGGTCAGCGCAGCTCGATCAGCGTCGACATCGCTGCCACAGCCTTCCAGGCCGCCATGGCAGCGGTCTTCCTTGCCAAGAACACACGAGCGTCCCTGCTCAACCACTGGCCCAGCCAATGGGAGGCCGCCGTCGCGCTCATCGCGCCAGCACGCCCCAGGCCGGCCGACCCCTCGACCAAGTTGCAGGAGCTGTCTACCGCAGCCGGGCTGATCAGGGAATTCGAAGTCGACAAGACGGGTCCTGATCATGACTCTCGTTGCCAGGCGACGCTGACGATCAACAGCAGTCGGCTGCGCCGACGACTTCGGGTCAAGGGGCAGCCGGACCGCAGCAAGACCGGAGCGAGACACCGAGCAGCGATGCTGGTCGTTGACGCCGCGGAACACCTCGCCGACGGGTCTGAGGCGTATGCCGATCGTTCCAGGAACCAGGTCATCACCAAGTTCCTGGCGGCACATCTGGCTACGACGGCCAGCGGGTCTCCGGATAAGGCGCGGATCTGGATCAAGCGCCGGCTCTTCGGCGCTCATCTCGCAGCGCGGCCGCAGGAGATGCTTCTCTGGGCCGAGGCGGTCGACACGCTCCTGGACGCGCAGACGCGCGCGCTGCTAGACCCGAACGGCCTCGAGCAGTACTTCGTGAACGCAATGACCGGCGACAAGTCCTCCCAGGGCGGCCTCCGTTCTGAGCTCGTACAGGCCTTGGACTGGCTGGCCGAGCTGGAGAATCCTGGAGACATCGACACGGCGTACATGGGCCGCGTGGTCCAGTTGGCCGGCGCCTATCGGGCTGCAGGGATCGACGGGGGCGACGGAGAGCTCCGGGAGTTCTTGCTGGCCGAGTGGCCAATGCTCTACCGGGACAGGATCACGGTGCACGGCGACGTACCCGGCCTGTGTCTCTCAGCTGGGGAGCTGGCTGTCCTTGACGGCCTCGCCAAGGCGTTGACACAAGATCGGCGCTCCATCAATGTCCACGTCGCGAACGGCTCGATCACCTTCAATCCAGTGCAGATCCCGATCATGCAAGCGCGATTCTTGGTCAGGGTGTGGGGTGAAGTAAGCCCGCGGATACGGCTGCAATCGGGCGCGGACGCACTGGAATGCGTCCTGCCGCGCAGGGGTCTGGCCGAGCGCGGGCCGGTGCGCGAGGCGGTCGAGCGAGCGCTGGTGCCAGTTCCTGCTCCATTGAGCGCCGCGATCGCGAACCTCTTGCACGATCTGAAGAACGAGCTGACCGCCGCACGGCAAGCCGCAATGACCACAGGCGGCGGACGTACAGCGGAGTTGCGTCGTATGGCCGACGCCAGCGAGCACCTTGACCAGGCCAAGGCCTTAGCCCAGCGCATTCGGGCGAACAGCTCTCTGCTCCGTACACCCGACGACGACGCGGTCGCGCTGGCAGAGTTCCTCAGAGACTATGCGGCTCGGGCCTTGCGGAGGGTGCCGGCACACGTAGCAATCGTGCCCCCGCGCACTGCGGACGAGGTCAACGTCGGTTTGGACGAGTCGTCGTTGCGCGCCGTATTGGACAACCTCGTCAAGAACGCAGTCGAGGCCATGCCCGGTGGCGGCACGGTCACCTTCGACTGGACACACGACGGCCGGCAGGCCGTGCTCGAGGTCGCCGACGATGGGCCGGGGCTGCCCGATGGCATCGCCGAAGCACTCGCCGATGGGCGACGGGTCAACACGTCGAAATCAGGTGGGAACGGTTTGGGGCTGCTGGGCGTCCAGGCCCTGCTCCGTCGGATCGGCGGCAGCCTGGAGGCGGCACCGTCCCAGCAGGGCACGCGATGGCACGCGACAGTGCCGCTGGCGCAAGAAGTTGTGGAAGACGACCGTGATGAATCCGATCCTGCGTGACGCGCGGATTCTGGTCGCGGACGACCAGGTCGACGTCGCGAAAACACTGTGCCACCCCCTCCGTGCCGCCGGCGCCGTCGTACGCCAGGTTGCCGACGGGCAACAGGCGCTCGATGAGGTTCTCCTGGGCGGATACGACCTGCTGATCCTGGACATGAAAATGCCGCCTGACGATTGGGGCGGCCTGTGGGTGCTGGAGCGCCTCAAGGATGCCGGATCCCGGCTCCCGGTGATGGCGCTGTCCGGCGAAGGCGGGCAGCGGCAGACCGTCCAGGCGCTGCGACTTGGCGCGAAGAACTGGATCTTCAAGGAGGACGCCTTCTCGGAACTGGAGCCGCTTTGTACGGCGCTCCTCGAAGGCGCCCATGCCGAGGCCTTCGAAGGGATCGCCGCAATCGGACCGAGCCCGCTGGCGCACCGGTTCGCTCGATACCGGGCCGCGCCACCGGGACGTGTCGTCACCGAGGGATTGCGCGCGTTCGAGGGCGTCATTCAGTTCGCCGCGCTCCTAGGACTCGCCACACTCGAACCGGCGGAGGCCGGTCCGCTACGCGGGTTCTCGGCAGATCAGATCGCCCGGCCGAGCCTCGGTACCTGGAACTCGCTGCTCAACGCGTTGCGGCCAGCCGCCGTGCCGGGCTCTGCGTTCTCCACGTTGTGCCGGGCACTCTCGCCCCACAAGAAGTCGACACAGGACATGCGGAGCTTGGTCAAGCTCCGCAACGACATCGCGCACAGCGGGTACGAACCCACCGACGACGACAGCAACGCGCTACGCCGCTTCCTCGTCGAGGCGGCGCACCGGATCACCAGCAACTGGCCGTGGCAGGTCGGCGTGGCGACCTCGATGGACTATGACGGAGCGGCCTTCGACGTCCAGACGCTCTGCTTCATCGGCCTCGGCCAGCCTCGCCCTGTCGTCTACCGGTCAAACTTGCCCATCCGGAGCGGAACCGTCCTACTGCTGCGGGGCGACGGATCCGCACCTGTCTCAGTCAGTCCGTGGTTCTCGTCGGTCGACGGCGTTCTCCACGTGCTCGACGGAATCAAGCAACGCCGACGCAGCCAACCGGATCCTGTCGCACCGATGCTCTTCGCGGATCCCATCACCGGCAACCGCGACGTCGAGGTCCTCGCAGACCCGGGGGCGAACTGGAGCCGACTCGACAGCTGGATCGACGGCTAGCTCGGGTTTCATGACGTTGGACTGTGACTCAGCACCAGGTGATTGCGGACCACGCGGTGAGGGCCGCGAGGGATCAGGGCGAGTTGAGACGTGCCGACGACACCGGTCCCAGGCGACGAACGCGTCGGCCAGGAATGCGGTCTCACGTGAGTCTCGCGACCCCGACAGTGTCGCCGAGCCAGCATGCGCACCTCAGCGATCTGAATCGACTACGCATGCATTTAGAGCTTCGAGTTAGCGGACTGCCTCAGATAGCTCGCACCACGCCATCGGCAAGCGATCACCACGAGGAGTGCCACGGTCGCGGAGACTCATGTTTGACGTCACCGTGCACACCCACGGGACGGCCCTGTCGACTGCATCCGACGGGACTACCATGCGGCCACCCAGAGTCGGTAAGCATTCATGGGTCCGAGCTGGCTGGTCCGCCCGCCTAAAAGGCCGACGCCTCCGATGGCGCGACGCCTCCACATGATCACCGACGACCAGCTCGCAGACGCACCGATTGTTGCCGACGTCGAAGAGGAACTGCGCCACGCGCTGAGTGACAAGGTGTTCGTCGTCCACAATGCGTGCGTCGATCTCGGCGTACTCGGACGAAACTGCCGGCTTCCAACCCGCCCGCGTCCTGGACACCCTCAAGCTCGCTCGGCGATTGCTCCCCGGCCGCGCCTCCTACAAGCTCGGCGCGCTTGCCGACTCGTTCGGCCTGGACACGGGCCTTCCAGCCGACTGGTGCCGCACGGTGCGCCGTACGAGGCGCTGGTCTGCGCTCGGCTCCTCTCTTTTCGCGACGCCGTTCGGCCGCGAGCCGCTCACACTCGCCGACCTGCTGGATGCCACAGTCGGCAAGGCCACGACAGGCAACGCAGCGGATGAACCAGCCGCGACCTCTTCTGAACCGGTGCTTACAACTGCTACTTGTAGCGGTGCCACAGTTCGTTGGCGCCCGATCTGAGAGTGGCCAGCCGATGCGCGTGGACCTTGGCTATGTCGGGGCGGTTGCGCAGGTCGGTGATGACGCTGGTGACGAGGACCAGCTCTCGGATGCGGCTGAGGGTTGGCCAGGAGGGGAGGGTGGTGACGTCTAGGCCGTAGGTGGTGGCTAGGGCCTCGTGGTCTTGGATCGCGCCGAAGCGTAGAGCGCTGACAGCGGCGACAGCCAGGTCATAGGCGAGCGGGCCGATGCTGGTGCCGTCGAAGTCGCAGGGGACGACGCGGCCGGTGGGTTCACGTAGGAGGTTGCCGATGTAGGCGTCGCCATGGAGCAGGCCCATCTGGAGGTCGGGCGTGAGGGCGCGGTAATCGGATTCGATGTTGGCCCATTGCTGGGTGCCAGGCATGGTCGTCGGCCGTGAGGCCGTCGGCCATGGCGAGTCGGCTGCGCGCACTGCTGAACGGGTCCCAGGGCTTGAGGCCGGACATGGGCTCGAGTTTGTGCCAGCCGAGCAACGGTGCTGCCAACTCGGCGCCGGTCAATGCGGGGTGGCCGCCTTCGAGGAGCTGCCAGATTGTTGCCGAGTAGTTCTCGAACAAGACGGGCTGGATCAGACCTGGCGCGAGCCTGACGGCCGGCGCGTCGTGGAGCTCCAGCCAGGTGGCGATTCGCGCGACATGGTCCGCCCGCTGGCTGGCCAGGTCGCCAGCGCCGAATCTGACAACGACGCCCTGGCTTGGAAGCCGGTACACGGCGTTGTTCGTGTACTTGATCAGCTCGGCTTCGTCTGGCAGAAGGCTGGCCTCTTGGCAGATGCCCTTGAGTGCGTGCTTGAGCCGTTGGTCGAGCTCTGGGGACAGGTTCGTCATGCGGTGAGTGCCTTCGGCGCTGTTGTGCGGACGGAATCGAGCTGGTGTAACAGTCCACGGCGTCGGAGTTGCCAGAGTGTTGTGAGGCTGCGGTGCCGATCTCGGCCAGGCGGCTGAGTCCGCGGCCGATGCGGAGATGTTGCGCTTCATTGATCACGTCACGAGCCACGTCGATGCCGACTTCCAGTTCGTTCGTACGCAGGAGGTTCGTCGACAATATGATCGGATCGAACGTCCGACTTCGGCGCGATCTGTCGGGGCCGGATTCGGTGATTGCCTGTTGCGCAATGTGACGGCGCGTAGGGCGTACTCGCGAGCTTGCGCATCGTCCTTCGCGTAAGCCGACAGCGAGTTGTACACCAGCGCCTGATGTCCGGTGTAGTCACCTGGAGTGAAGTACAGGGTCGTCCAGGGCGAGACGCTGCGCTTGTCGGCAAGTCCCATCTCGTGTTCCGCACGAGCGAGCGCATCGGCGACATGGCCGTGTTTGCCGAGCATCGCGTAGGCCAACGCTTCGTTGGCGTGCAGCCTGGCGACTTCAGCTGGATCGCCTGCGTCCTGCGCGGCGAGCTGGCCTAGTTGCAGCATCTTCAACGCCTCCACGGGATGAGCTTCCTACATGCTGACCCGACCCCAGGCGGTACAGGATCGACGCAGCCAGAGACGGCTCGTCCGCGTCCTTGGCGAGCACGAGTGCGTTCATGAGGAAGCGTCGAGCCGCGGCTTGATCGCCGATGTCGTGGAACGACCACCCGAGCAGGCTGCTGAAGTCTGCGAGCGACACTTTGAGGTCCCGGTGCGTGCGCTGATCGGCGGTGGAGTGGATCATCCGCCGTGCGTAGCCGTAGAAACCACGGGCAGCGTCGACCGGTGCTCCCCCCGCCGTAACGCTGATTGAGGTTTCCGGAACTCGGCGGTCATCGACACGACCTGTTCCACGTCAGTCTCGGAGATCACCGGCGGCGCAGCGGCCACTCTGTTGACCACCTCGGGCAGCCACTTCCGAGCCTGATCATTCACCGATCCGAACGCCGCGCTCGCCACCGCGCCGGCGAAGTTCCTGCGATCGTCGCTCGTCAGTGCACGCGACTTGTCGATCTCGCCTTGGCCCGTCGAGCTGTATGCGAGCCCCATCCGGCCGCGCGGAATGTCGAATGCGTCGGCGATGCGTTCGAGGACGTCGTACGCCTTGACCTGGCGACCGATGAGGATCTCCGAGACCTCGCCCTGGGACTGTAGGTCCGGCCACCGATCTGCGTCTGGCTCCAGCCGTGCCGCTGCAACCAGCGAAAGATGCCGGCCACCTCACGAGTTGCCAGGACGAGAAGCAGCTCCGGCCGATCCCAACAGGCGGAGTCGAGCATCGGCTGCGGTGCCGTCATCGTCACTCCTCGTCCCTAGGCGGCTCTGTGAGGTTGGCCCGACCGCATCCGGTGCGTCTATCGGCACTACCGATAGGTCGGCTCGACGAGCACTGCCTGTAGTGGGGACGGCGGCCACAGCGCCATGGTGTGGATACAGAGCGTTACAACAACCGATAAGGACGCCCATCATGACGACGCCGCTGTTCATCGTGATCTGCCTGACCGCAGGCCGACTATCGCAATGATCACGGACCTGGCGCGAGACCTGTCCGGCCGCAACGAATGACATGGCGGTGGGACCGATGACTAGCACTCTTCCAGATACGGATCGCTACGAGCGGGGCGACGCCATGCGGGCGCACGGCTACATCCGGAAGCACTTCCTCATGAACGAGACCGAGTTGGCGAACGCTCGGAAGCTCATCATCGAAGCGGCTCAGACTCGGGGTGTGCAGCTCGTAGCAATTCACGTCGAGGAGATCGAGACATCGCCCGAGGCCTTCCACGATCTGCTCGCGGTCGTGATGCAGGAAGTCCAGCGAATGATCATCACGCCGGACGTTCAACATCTCGAGGGCACCGGCGACCCGTCGTCGGTACGACAGCGACTTGAGTCGAACGGCATCACGATCGTGATCGCCGACTAGGTGCGCAAAGAACGCACATGTCGGCGACGCCAGCCCCCTCGGGTTCATCTCCTTGCACCTCGTGCGCAATACCGGCGAACTCCTCACGGTCCACCGACAGTTGAATACGTTCGCGACTGAACATGGGCTTCAGCTCACCAAGGTGTACGTCGAAGAATCCGGACCGCCCAGTGCGGCCTTCGACCTCCTCAAATCACTCCTGGAATCCGACGGGCAGCCGTTGGTTTTGCCGACCCTGCACCACCTCGCCGTACTCGGGCACCCCGTGCAGATCAGAAACCACCTCCGCCACCGCGCCCACAAGGTCCTCATTGCCACCAAGCCGGCGGAGCGGACGTGCTCAAGGGACATCGCCTCGTTCTCCTCAAGTCCCCTGCACCCGGCGTCCGTTCCGCCGTTCCACTGGGAGCGCTACCCGATACCTCACCACGTCGGGTCGGCGTTCCCGCTCCGAAGCTGCGTCCTCTCAGCGCCCTGTCTGAGAGGACGTAGCCTGGCGCGGTCCGGCCGGAATATGAGCGCTCCATGGGCGGTGTGTGGCGGACCATCGCGACGTCACCTGCGACCATGACTCGAGCCGGCACGCCGCGTCACGGTCGCGGTCCGGACACATTCTTGACGAGCCAGCGGGCCAGCGGGCGTAGCTGGGAGAAGGCGGCGAGTACGTGATCTGCCGCGGCGGGGGTGTGAATCCATTCCTCGCAGCCGAGGGGTCGGGTTGCGATGACCGACCTGTGTCGCATTAGCTTCGCTCGCGGGTGGTCGGCAGGATGGCCGCGCAGTGGTCGCTTCAGCAGGTCGCCCGTGATCACGAAACCGTCCCGCTCGAGACTCCGGATGATGGCAACCAAGCGCGGCCCGGAACCCCGATCCGCCACCGCGGCGCGGTACCGCTCGATCTGCACCGACGGCCCGTACCACCACGCCACGCCAACCTCCAGCCCGTCCAGATCGAACCGGACCCCCAGTTCGATGTTCCGAGCCAGCCGGACGATCGCGTGCTGCCGCTGCCACGCTTGCACCAGCACATCCCCATAGCCCCAGACCGCGAAGTCCTCGTACTCCGGATCCGCGTCAGCCACCGCATTCATCAGCTCGACCATCGGCCGGCGAACCAGGTCTTCCCGATCCCGCCGACATCGCCGCCGCACCTCCGCCGGAGGATCACCATCAAGCTCCAGCAACACATCGAAAGCAGACCTCGGCCAACCCTCGAAAGCCCCAGTCACGTCACGCAGCTTAGCGAGCCCATCCGCACGGCCTAGCGCGTGACGCCCGCTGCCAGAGCAATCCGGGTCAGTCCTCGGGAATCACCCAGTCGAACACCTCGGGGCGAGGAATGTCGGGGTCGGGTCCGCTGCGGACTCCGGTGTCGAGCGCGTCGATGGTCGCCATCTGCTCCTCGGTCAGTTCGAAGTCGAAGACGTCGAAGTTCTCCGCGATACGGACCGGATTGGTCGACTTCGGGATCGCCGAGCGGCCCTCTTGAAGGTGCCAGCGCAGCACCACCTGGGCGGGACTCTTGGTGTGCTCGGCCGCGATCGCGGCGATGGTCGGGTCGTCGAGAACGTTCTTGCGGCCCTCGCCGTAGCCCGGGTAGAACGTGATGCCGCCGATGGGTGACCAGGCCTGAGTGAGGATGCCCTGTTCGGCATCGGCGGCCCGAACGTCAATCTGGGCGAAGTAGGGGTGCAGCTCGACCTGATTCACCGCCGGGACGACGCCAGTACGCCCGAGCAGATCGTCCAGGTGGTGACGCTTGAAGTTGCTGACGCCGATCGCTCGGACCTTCCCGTCGGCCAGCAGAGTTTCGAGCGCCCTGTAGGCCGCAACAGTCTTGTCGAACCGGTCGGGCGCCGGCTGGTGGAGGATGAGCAGGTCGAGCTGGTCGACGCCCAGCTTGCGGGCCGCCTTGTCGAAGGCGTGGAGGGTCTCGTCGTAGCCATAGTCGCTGACCCACACCTTGGTTTCGATGAACACCTGGGAACGGTCGAGACCGGAGCGGCGGATACCCTCGCCGACCTGGCGCTCGTTGCCGTACACGGCCGCCGTGTCGATGTGCCGATAGCCGACCTTGAGCGCGGTTTGGACCGCCTCCGCGGTCTCTTCCGGCGGACTCTGGAAGACACCCAGGCCGAGTGCGGGCATCGAGACTCCGTTGTTGAGAACAAATTCTGTGATCATGCCTTCGATACTTGCCCCAACCAGGTGAACAGCGCTCACCAGATCCTGGCGATCAGCGCGACCGTGGCACCGATTTCGCGCCGTTGACAGGACCTGCGCGGGCCTGGTAGCGAGAGGACTGTGGTCGCCGACGGCACGCGTCGGACGCAGGTACCTAGGCAGGCCGACGGTGGATCAAGCAGTTTCCCGGCTGGTCGACCGGGGCGATCTTCTCGCCGCATTGGATCGCGCGGCGGCGAAGAAGGTGACGACCATCTCGGCTCCCGCCGGCGGCGGGAAGACGTCGCTACTGCGCGCCTGGGCTGATCGTCCAGGCCAGCCCCACCGGGTCGCATTCGTCCAGGTGCAACGCGACCAGCACGATGCCCAGCAGTTTTGGCTTGCCCTGCTCGGCGCGGTCCGTGAAGCTCTCGGCACAACCAGCGGCGCGGACGCGCCGGCAGCGACACCGGAGTTCAATGGGCCGGCGATGACCGACCGAGTGCTGTCGGAGCTCGGCGGCCAACCCGGTCGCGTCATCCTGGTGATCGACGATCTGCACGAGCTGAACTCGCCGGATGCGCTCGCTCAGCTCACCCGGTTGCTGACAAACCTTCCCGACGAGGTACGGGCAGTGCTCGCTACGCGCCGCGATCTGCGGCTGCGTCTCCATCGGCTGCGCCTGGCAGGCGAGCTGGCCGAGATCCGGGCGGCGGATCTGCGCTTCTCCGAGCGCGAAACGCGGGAGCTTCTGAATGCTTCGGGGATCTCGTTGTCTGATACGGGAGCAGCGCTGCTGTACCAGCGGACGGAGGGCTGGGTCGCGGGCCTGCGGATGGCGGCGATCTCATTGGCCGGCCACCCCGACCCGGAGCGTTTCGTCGTGGAGTTCTCCGGCAGCGACCGCACCGTCTCGGAGTACCTGATCGGGGAGATGCTGGAATGCCAGCCCGACGACGTCCAGGACCTGCTGCTGCGTACGTCGGTGCTCGATCGGGTCAACGGTGAACTGGCAGACCTGCTGACCGGCCGCCCCGGCTCGGAACGGACCCTGCTGGAACTCGAGGACGCGAACGCGTTCGTTATCTCGCTCGACCCCGAACGGACGTGGTTCCGCTACCACCACCTCTTCGGAGATCTGCTCCGGCTGGAACTGCGACGGACGCTGCCTGCGGAACTACCGAAGCTGCACCGACGCGCCGCCGAATGGTTCGCCCGGCAGGGCCAGGTGGTCGACGCCATCCGGCACTTGCAAGCGGCCGGCGACTGGGCCGATGCGGCCCGGATGCTCGCTGACCATTCGTTCAGCCTGACGCTCGACGGGCAGGCGCAGACCATGCAGGCGCTGGTGCGCGCCTTCCCACCGGGCGAGGATCACCACGAGCTGGCCTTGGTGCGCGCAGGGAGCGACCTGGTCGACGGACGCCTCGATGAGGCCGCCGCCCACTTGGCGATCGCCGAGAAGTACGCCGACGCGGGACCGCCGGATCGCCGGCACCGCCTTCGAGTTGCGATCGCGTCGCAGAAGCTGTCGTTGGCCCGGCGGCGTGGTCACCTGACCGACGTCATCTGGCAGGTCCGATTCCTCGCTTCCCCGGTAACCGGACAAACTGGCCAGGACATCGCACTCAGCAACGACCTCCGAGCCGTGGCGCTGTACAACCTGGGCATCGTCGAGGCATGGGCGTTCGGCCTTGAAGATGCCGAGCGCCACCTCCGGGAGGGCGCCGACCTGGCCCGGAGAATCGGCCGGCCCTATCTCGAGGTCGGCTGCCTGGCGCAGCTTGGTTTCGCGTCGAGGGGCCGCCCGTTCGCCACCAACCGGCAGCGTTGCCAGGAGGCGATAGCGCTCGCTGAGCGGTACGTCTGGGGTGCGGAGCCCGTCGTCGCGCCCGCGCTCGTCACGCTGGCCGGCAGCCTGGTCTTTACGGGTGAGTTTGACGAAGGTGAGCGATGGCTGCAGCGCAGCGTAACGGCCCTGGAGCGAGATGCCGGGCCGGGCGGCAAGCTGCTGGTCCACATCGTCAGCGGCATGCTGCAGGCCGCCCGCGGCCGGCGCCACGAGGCGCTCGAGGAGTTCAGCGCGGCCGAACACCTGCAATCACAGCTAGAGGCATCGCACGCCCTGGCGAGCCGGGTGACCGGCTGGAGGCTGGCCACCCAGGCCCGCATCGGGCTGCCCGGTGAGGCCCGCGCTTCCCTCGTGGCCCTTGACGCCGAGCGGGCCAATTCGGGCGAAATCGCTAATGCCCACGCGGTGATCTGCCTCGCGGAAGGCGATCCGACGGCCGCTCTCGCCGCAGTACAGCAGATTCTGGACGACAGAGCACCGGTCATTGGTGACGCCACAATCGTCGAGACCCATCTACTGGCCGGGCTCGCCCACCGGGAGCTCGGTGACCAGCGTGCCGCGAACGACGCTGCCGAACGCGCTCTCGGCCTCGCCGAGCCCGACCGGCTGGTCCTGCCGTTCGCGATGACTGGCTCACTGGAGCTACTGGAGGCGCTGCCGCGGCCCGAGACGGCTCACGCCGCACTGCGCGCCGATATCCTCGACCTCCTGCATGGCTCATCCCTGCGAGCCAAAGACCAGCCCTCATCGCCGCCGGTGGAGGAGCTCAGCCCGAGCGAGCTCAGGGTGCTGCGGTATCTCCCGACCAACCTATCCAGACCGGAGATCGCCGGCGAGCTGTCCATCTCGGTGAACACGGTCAACACGCACATCCGCAACATCTACGCCAACCTCCAGGCCCAGGATCGCTCCTCGGCCGTACGGCGCGCCCGAGAACTGCGGCTACTGTCGGCCGCCCGTGGCCGAGCCGGGTGGGTGTTCAGGACCGTGCAGGGTCATCGACCGCAGGATGCGTGGGAGAAACGTCCCGGTCAGCGTCACCACAGTTCATCTGCGAGAACGCCAACCCTGTCGACCGCGCACGGCAGCGCGCACGTCGCCGGCAGTAGCCGGCAGGAATGCACCGGCGACAAGCCGGTGGTGGGTGGGAGCGGGCGCAGCAGGCGCGTTGAGGAGCGGAGCGACGAAGCAAGCGCCTGCGTAGCACGCGTGGGCCGGAACTCCGCCGGACGGGGGTGCGACGTCCTGACTCCCTCCGGCATTGGGGCTGTGCGCGCGTCGTCGCCTATGCGCCGTCCAGCGCCGCGAGTTCATCCTCGGTGAGGATGGTGGACGCGCCGACTACGGCCTGCTCGACCTGTTCGACGCTGCTGGCTCCGACGATCGGGGTCAGCGCCGGGTTCCCGGAGGCCAGCCACGCGAGCACCACCTGGCCCGGTCGGAGTCCGCGCGCAGTGGCGACACGGGTCAGCGCCGCCAGCCGTCGTTCGGTGCCGGGGTGGCGGTACTCGGTCTCGAGCGGGCGGTCGTTGCGGTCGTATCGGCCCTGGAGGGTGGCGGTGTAGACCCAGCCGTCGAACGACGGGTTGCGCCGCAGGAAGTCCAGGCCGTCCGGCGACAGCATTCCCAGCGGGATCGGCTGGCCCTCCACGGCCATGCCGCCGGCGGGCTGAAGGTAGGAGTAGCGCTCCTGGTACGCGGCTGGTTGCGGGTGGCCGGCGCGTTCGGCGGTGGCCCGGATCCGCTCGAGCAGCCAGGACGGGTGGTTCGACACGCCCCAGCGAGCGGTCAGGCCGTCACGGACCAGGCCGCCGAACGTCTCGACCAGTTCCTCGGCCGGAACGGTCGGGTCTTCGACGTGCGCCCAGTACAGGTCCACACCGTCCACGCCCAGCCGCTCCAAGCTCTTCGCCATGGCTCCGCGCACGACGTTCTCGCTCAGCCCTTCGAGGTGGTCGGGGAACCCGCCGACCCGCGTGGGCTGTGCGCCGACCTTGGTACTGAGGCGGACGCGGACCCCGGAGTTCGACGCCAGCCAGCGGCCCAGCAGCGCCTCACTCTGGCCGCCGAAGCCGGTCTCGGAGGTCCAGAAGCTGTAGTTGTCCGAGGTGTCGACCAAGGCTCCGCCCAGTTCGGCGTACCGGTCGAGGATCGAGAAAGCGGTCCGTTCGTCCACTCTGGTGCCGAAGTACATCGTCCCGAGGGCCATCGTGGGTGTGTTCATGGCTCCAGCCTCGTCGCTGGAGCCCACTCCACGTCAAGCAGCGAGTACCCGAGCTGCGTTCTCTACAGCCGAGCGGGCGCAGCGTGGCAGGAGACATGCGCCGGCCTTCAGCCGCTGGAGTGACCGCCCTCCCATCGAGTCGCTGATGGGCGGACGTCCTCCACTCGACCTCAATCCCCGGCTCCGCGCCGCCATCGTCGACCGCGTGACATTCGCCGGACAGACCATCGAAACCGGCACGGTCAACTATCGGCTGACTGGGGCTCGCCGACGTCGCCCGGCCCTCGCGGGATCCCACTAACGACTGAGCGGAAATGCGCCAGGACAACCGAATACGCATCGCGGTCGAACGTGAACGGCCCGACGCCGGCGAAGACGGCTTCCTGGTCGAAGGGCTCGTAGTCGTTCTGATAACCGAAGTCGCGCCACACGACCTTGTCATCATCCACTTCGACGACAGCCGTCACCGCGCCGCAGCCAAGATCACCGCATTCGGCACACATATACAAGGCGGTCCGCCCACCCAACGACGGCGGCGCGTCTGCGCCCAGCAGCCGATCGAGGTCCTCCAATGCGATGCCTACCGGCCAATCGGTGACAAGGACGGGCACGTACTCATCGGTCGCGTCGCCATCCTCATCGGTCGCGTCGTCATCGGCGAGGAACGGCCCGAGGATCTGGCCGAGCCGTTGGCCGTCCACGACGAACTCCAGAAAGCGCCGTTCAGTTCGCTGACCACCGGGCGACACTGCACCGTCGGCACGTGTCCCGGGCATCAAGGTCAGCGAGCTGATCACGACAACAAGCTTGCCCGACGAGCAACGGACATCCGCTCACCGGGGCCGAACCAAGCCCTCACAGTGGGGCCAGAACGGGTTGACATCGCCAGCCCGCGACGTAAGAGCGCGGACCAGCGGCGCGGGGTCAACACCCCTTACCCGACCGCACTCCCCCGACGTCAGGCCCACCGCAGAGGACCGCTCATCCAACCGCCGCTGTCGTCACTCCCAACTGCTGAGCCATGGTGTACGCCGTGGCGCCGCGGTCCTCTGCAGCGAAACAGGAGGTCCATGAACTCAGTGAACGCCCGTCCTGTCTCGGACTCCGGGGGCGTGGGTGCGCGGCGCCGGTCGGCATCAACTCCTTCGCGCGTGTCACCTCTTCGTCTGTCAACCGGACCCGCGGCCGTTCCATGAGTGGCTCGGGCTCCGGCGCTCTGGTTGACTCGTCAGGCTGCAGCCCGACAAGAGACGCCTCCGGGACCCTCTCGGCCCGTTGACGCACCATCTCTCGCGAGGCTCAGAGGGTGCCGTTCTGCACCGGAAAGTGGATGACGACCGCACCACCGGTGGCGTAGTTGACGACATCGGCAGCCACCTGCCGGCCCTGCGGAGACGACCTCGCCGCGGTCATTGCCGCAGCGTCAGCGAACTCGGCCTCGAAGACCGCGAAGTACGGCGTCTGTCCCGGCGCCGCTGCCACCTCGAAGCTGTAACGCCACGCGAGCAAGCCGGGCATGCGCGTGACCAGCGGGAGGTGCTTGCTCACGTAGTAGTCGCGGAAGTGGTCGGGATCGGCGGGCTCGGGATACAGGACCATCAGCTTGTGCATAACAACCTCCATTCAGCGGCGAGCGACCACAACATCCCCGGAGATCTCGGGACGGCGCCATAGCGGCACCACCACCTTGATACCCAGTCGGTTGCACAACCTGGTCGTGATCGCCTCACGAAGCCGCTCCCAAAGCGCTTCGGAAATCGAATCGTCAAGGCGCACGATAGTGTGTCGGATATCGAAGCCGCAAGAGGGGACGGAACGACGGATGGCGACACCCAGGCCGGGACGGGCAGTCCGAGGGTCGAGCACCGGCCGGCCGCTGATGGCCGCTCTCGACCTGTTCGGCCGTAGGTGGAACCTGCGGATCGTCTGGGAACTGCGAGACGGGCCGGTCGGGTTCCGTGCGTTGCAGGAGCGCTGCGACAACATGTCCTCCAGCGTGCTGCGGCAACGGCTGACCGAGCTGCTCGACGCCGCCGTTGTCGAACAGCATCCGGACACCACCTACGCCCTCACCGAGCTGGGCCACGGCGCCCACCGCGCACTGCGCCCGCTCGCCCGGTGGTCCGCAGAGTGGGCCGCGACCCTCTCCGCCGCCGGTTCCGAAGACGCCCGCTAGCGCTTCTGATATCGAAGCGCCGACGTCATTCGGAGTGTGCGTTGAGAGAGGCACGGATAACTCCATTGGAACCGCCCCTCACGGCAGGCGGGCAACCCAGTCGCCGCGATGCTGCCGCCCGGGCAGCCACCAATCGGCCTGTTCCGTACCTTCGCCAAGAACCTGCCGATGGCGGAGAAGCGTTGACCTCGCCACCTTCCCATGGAGAGTGACCAGCGGCCGTCTGGTGTCCATCCAATGAGCAAACTGCTGCTCGCCGTGGTAGCGTGCGAGGAGTTATCGCCTATAGAGCGAAAACTAGCTGAATCGAGAACAGGAAGACGAACTCATGCACCTGGCGATCGACACGATCCGGGCCGCCGTCCGCACCGCACTGTCCGAGGACCACGCAGAGAACGACGTGACCACACAATGGAGCGTCCCGTCGCACGTGCACGTCGAGGCCGCGATGATCGCGAAGCAGGCAGGACGAGTGGCGGGCCTACCACTGGTAGAAGGCGTGTACGTCGCGATCGACCCTTCCGTCACGGTGCGACCGGCGGTCGCCGACGGCGACCAGGTTCGCCCCGGGCAGGCGCTGGCGTGGATCAGCGGACCGGCGCGCTCGATCATCACCGGCGAGCGGGCGGCGTTGAACTTCGTCCAGCGGATGTCGGGCATCGCCACGCTGACCTCCGCGTTCGTGACCGCCATCGGCAACCACGACGTCAAACTCCTCGACACCCGCAAGACAGCGCCAGGTCTCCGGGCTCTCGACAAGTACGCGGTGACCTGCGGCGGCGGAACCAACCACAGACTCGACCTCAAGGCCATGGTGCTGCTGAAGGAGAACCACCTGGCCGCCGCAGGTGGCGTCCGCCCGGCCGTCCGAAGGGTGCGCGACGGCATGGCTGCGACCGGCCGGCACCTGGCCGTAGAGGTCGAAGTCACCACCTTGGCCGAAGCCTACGAGGCAATGGACTGCCAGGTCGACTGGATCATGCTGGACAACATGTCCAACGACGTCATGAGGTCAGTGGTCGAGCAGCGTGACGCATCCGGGTCTGGCTGCCGGCTCGAGGCCTCGGGCACCATAAGTCTCAAGACTGTCGCCGACATCGCCGCCAGCGGAGTCGACGCCCTGTCCGTCGGCGCACTGACGCACTCGGCGCCGGCGCTCGACACCAGCCTGCTGATCAGCCCGTTCGAGCATCAGGAGAACACTGTGCGGCCGTGAGCCGGATCATCGGGGTGGGCGCAGCACGGCGAACGGGTCGGTCACCGTCAACTCGCGGGCCACGAACTTGTAGACCGTGGCGGGGCGCCCGCCGGACTGTCCGGGCCGGGCGGTCCGCTCGGTCGGGCCGATCACCTGTCGCCGGGTCAGAACCCGGGTCAGATTGGTCGCGCTGAGCTCATAGCCCAAGGCGGCGCTGAACAGGTCGCGCAACTCGGCGATGGTGAACTCAGCCGGAGCCAGAGCGAACCCGATGTTCGTGTAGGACAGCTTCGCCCGCAGTCGCCCAACGGCGGCGTCGATGAAGTAGTGGTGGTCGAACGCCGTACGCGGCAACTCGTCCACCCGGTGCCAGGCCGTGTCGGCCGGCAGATTCGGCCGCACGTCGGACGGAACCAGCCCGAGGTACGCCGTCGCGAGGACCCGCGCCCGCGGATCGCGATCGATCGCACTGTGGGTGGCCAACTGCTCCAAGTGGGCGACATCACGGACATCGACCTTTGCCGCGAGATGACCGGTGATCGCCTCCCGGAGCCGTTCCGTGGGCCGCACGCCACCCCCGGGCAGCGCCCACCGATACCGGAACGGGCTCTGCCCGCGCTTCCAGAGCAGGACGCACAGGTTGCCGTCGCGGACGGACAGCACCACGGCCAGCACCTCGTGCGGATAGCTGGGGATGTTGACCGGATCACTTTTCTTGGCCACGGGCATGTTGCCGATGGTACCGTCACACCAGTTATCGCCTAACAGGCGAAAACTGGCTGAAGGAAGGAAACAGGCAATGTCCGTTGCCCAGAGCACTGCGACGACCTGGCCGGAAGAGGTGCGACGCCTGGCCCGCGAGCGGGACGCGGTCATCCTCGCCCACAACTATCAGGACCCCGCGATCCAGGATGTGGCCGATCACGTCGGCGACTCGCTCGAACTGTCGCGGATCGCCGCCACCACCGATGCATCGACGATCGTCTTCTGCGGCGTGCACTTCATGGCCGAGACCGCGAAGCTGCTCAGTCCGGACAAGACCGTGCTGATCCCCACGGCCCAGGCCGGATGTTCGCTGGCCGACACGATCGACGCCGATCAGCTGCGGAGCTGGAAGGCCGAGCATCCCGGGGCCGCGGTGGTTGCCTATGTCAACACCAGCGCTGCGGTCAAGGCGGAAGCCGACGTGTGCTGCACGTCGTCGAACGCTGTGGCCGTCGTGGAGTCGATCCCGCCGGACCAGCCGATCCTGTTCCTGCCCGACCAGTTCCTCGGCAACCACGTGCGACGGCAGACCGGGCGCGACAACATCCACGTCTGGATGGGTGAATGCCACGTCCACGCCGGGATCAGTGCGGCCGATCTGCGGGCTCAGGTGGAGGCCGATCCGGCGGCGGAGGTTCTGGTGCACCCGGAGTGCGGCTGCGCGTCCTCGGCGATCTGGCTCGCCGGCGTCGGTGACCTGCCCGCCGACCGGACCCGGATCCTCTCCACCTCCGGGATGCTCGGCGCCGCCCGCGACATGACGGCGAAGACGGCGCTGATCGCGACGGAGATCGGCATGCTCCATCAGTTGCGCAAGGTCAACCAGCACACGACTTTCCGGCCGGTGAACCCGAAGGCCTCGTGCCGCTTCATGAAGATGATCACGCCCGAGCTGCTGCTGCGGTGCCTCCGCGAGGGCCGCGACGAGGTCCAGGTGCCTCTCGACGTAGCCGAACGTGCCCGGCAGTCGGTCGAGCGGATGGTTGCCATCGGCACACCTGGTGGTGCTCGGTGAGACGATCCGCCGACGTCGTCGTCATCGGCAGCGGTGCGGCCGGCCTGTCGTCCGCGCTAGGCCTGGCGGCGACCCGGAACGTACTCGTTGTCAGTGCCGGTTCCGGGAGTACACCCTGGGCACAGGGCGGGATCGCTGCCGCGTACGGCGACGACGACCCGCTCGACCACGCCCACGACACCGAGATCGCCGGCGCAGGATTCTGCGACCCGCGCAATGTCCGCGCACTGGTCGAGGAAGGTCCACAGCGCCTGGCCGAACTGATCGCCCTTGGCGCTCGTTTCGACCGCGACAACGACGGTTCGCTGTCGAGAACCCTCGAAGGTGGCCACGATCGCCACCGGGTCGTCCATGCCGGCGGCGATGCCAGCGGCGCCGAAGTTCATCGGGCGCTCCACCAGGCAGTGCAGCTCGCCGGTGTCCGGACGGTGACAGGACGGGCCGTCGGCCTGGTCAAGTCAGGCTCCGGACACATCGCCGGCGTACTCGTCGAGGAGGCCGCGGAGGTCAGCCAGATCGACGCTCGCGCCGTCGTGCTGGCCACCGGCGGGATCGGCAACGCCTACCTGGCCAGTACGAATCCGTCGACCGTCCGCGGCGACGGCATCGCCCTGGCGCTGCAGGCCGGGGCGTCGCTGGTCGACATGGAGTTCGTGCAGTTCCATCCGACCGCACTCTTCACCGGCGACAGCACGGGTCAGCTGCCCTTGGTCACCGAGGCCGTCCGCGGTGAAGGCGCCGTACTCCGTGACCTGCGCGGCCACCGGATCATGACCGGCGTGCACCCGCGCGCCGACCTCGCTCCGCGGGACATCGTCGCCCGGGCGATCGAGTCGACGATGCGGCGCGACGGGTGTGAGTACGTGTGGCTGGACGCCCGGTCGATCCCGGAGGACACCATCCGCCGGCGGTTCCCGACCGTCCTCGCGTCCTGCCGGCGGATCGGCGTCGACATGCTGCGCGAGCCGATTCCGGTCGCCCCGGCCGAACACTTCCTCTGCGGCGGAATCCGGACGAACCGCGACGGTGCCACCGATGTGCCGGGGCTCTACGCAGTGGGCGAGGTCGCGGGCGGCGGTGTCCACGGTGCCAACAGACTGGCATCCAACAGCCTGCTCGAGGGCCTGGTGTTCGGGCGGCGTGTCGCCACGGCTCTTACCCTCGACCTTCCCTCGGCGTCGTACGGACAGCCGAGCCGGCTGACCTTGGGCGAGGACCGCGAACCGGACAGGATCCGGGCGATCCTGACTGAACACGCCGGTATCCGCCGCGACGGCCCCGGCTTGCAGACCGCCGCCGACGAGCTCGCGTCGGCGGGCGACGGCCCCCTGGCGACGGTGGCACGCACGGTCGTCGCGGCAGCGATCACCCGGGAGGACAGCCGCGGGTGTCACTGGCGCTCCGACCACCCTCGTACCGACGAACGGTGGAACCGGCACCTTGTCATCCGTCTCGACGAGGACGGTCTCCCAGCGGTGCGTGAGCTTCTCCACTCGACCGCAACCTGAGCTCCGCTCGTCCAGCACTCGCAGACTGCCGCAGAGGACGACGGCATCGGAAGGCCGAGAGCGACGGCTCAGAGCCGTGGCGGGCGGCAGCCTTCCCGGTGATCAAGGACACCTTGGTGGACCGCTCGGCCTTCGACCGGATCGTCCAGTCCGGGGGCCATATCACCGCGCCGACAGGCTCCGCGCCCGACGCACACGCCACCGCCGTTCCGAAGCCGGACGCCGACCGTGCCTTCGAGAAACGCCGCCTGCATCGGCTGTGGCGCCTGCGTGGCGGCCTGCCCGAACGGCTCGGCCATATTGTTCACGGCGGCCGCACGACAGCGGCGAGCGCGTCGCCAGTTGTCCCAAGGAGATTCCTTCGTCAGCATCGCCACCCTCGATCGCGAGTACTTACGCGCTGTCTGGCGCCTTCCAGATCCGCTGTAGCCCGCAGTACCTGGTCGTCGCATGCGAGCGGAGCGAGCCACCCGCGGGCGGCAGCCCGCAGATCGCCGGCGGTAGCCGGCAAGTCCGGCGCTGAGCCGGGGGTGGGTGGGAGCGCGCGTAGCAGGTGCGGGAGGGAGCGGAGCGACCGGAGCGTCTGCGTAGCACGCGTGGGTCGGACTACCTGATGCGCATGCCGGAGATGGCTCGGGCTATTACTAGGCGCTGGATTTCTGACGTGCCTTCGAAGATGGTGTAGATCTTGGCGTCTCGGTGCATGCGTTCTACGGGGTATTCGCGGGTGTAGCCGTTGCCGCCGAGGATTTGGATGGCTTCCTCGGTGACGCGGACGGCGACCTCGCCGGCCTTGAGCTTTGCCATCGAGCCTTCGCCGTGGCTGTAGTCGGGAGTTTCGCCGCGCATCAGGGCGGCGGACATGTTGGCGGCGCGCCACACCAGCAGGCGGGCGGCGTCGATCTCCATGGCCATGTCGGCGAGTTTGAAGGCGATGCCCTGGTTGTCGATGATCGGGCGGCCGAACTGTTCGCGGCTCTTGGCGTAATCCAACGCCACCTCATAAGCAGCCCGCGCGATGCCGATCGCCTGGGCGCCGACGATGTGGCGGGTCATCTCGAAGGTGGCCATCGAGGCGTTGCGGCCCTGCCGGCCCTCGCTGGAGCGGGCGCGCGCGAGGCGCTCGTCGAGCTTCTCCTTGCCGCCCAGCACATTCTCGGCCGGGATGCGGACGTTGTCGAAGAAGACGTCCGCGGTGTGTGACGCCCGCAGGCCGTGCTTGCGCAGCTTCGTGCCCTGCTCCAGGCCGCGCACTTCGGACTTGGGTACGACGAAGGCCGCCTGCCCCTTGGTCCCGAGAGACGGATCGACCGTCGCGACGACCACGTGGATGTCCGCGATCCCGCCGTTCGTCGCCCACGCCTTCTGCCCGTTGATCACCCACTCGTCGGTCCGAGCGTCGTACGTCGCCCGCGTACGAATCGCGGACACATCCGAACCCGCGCCAGGCTCCGACGAGCAGAAGGCCGCAACACGCACGTCGTCCGGCGTGCCGTAGCACCGCCCCATCCACTGGCTCCACTGCTCCGGCGTACCGTTCGAGAAGATCGCCGACGACGCCAGGCCGGTGCCCTTGAGCGACATCCCGATGCCGGCGTCACCCCAGAACAGTTCCTCATGGACCAGCGGCATCAGCAGCCCGGACGGATCCACGAACAGGTTCACGTTCGCGTCCAGGCCGTACAGACCGATCTTCGCGGCCTCCTGGATCACCGGCCACGGTGTCTCCTCGCGCTCGTCCCACTCGGCGGCGGCGGGGCGGATCACCTCGGCGGCGAAGGTGTGGGCCCAGTCGCGGATCTCGCGCTGTTCGTCGTTCAGAGCGAGCGAGAACGTGCTCCAGCCCGGCTTGGACCGCTCGGCGCCCAGTTCACCGGCGAGCGCCATCACGTCGGCGGCGACAGTCGCCTTGGGGGTGGTCATCAAACATCCTCCGAAGCAGGGGAAGACTCAACAGCCTGATGTTACCCACGAGTGTAACCGTCGTTTGCACCAGGGGGTACCGGTGTGGCTAAGATCGAGCCATGAGCTCCGCGCTGCTCGCGATCGGACGCCGCCGGACCACGGCGGAGCGTCGTCGCGACCGGGAGCGGGACATCATCCGGGCGACCCGGGAGCTGTTCGACGAGCGCGGCACGATCGACGCACAGATCGACGATATCGCCAAGCGGGTCGGCATCAACAAGGCGCTGATCTACCGGCACTTCGCCGGCAAGGAGGAGCTGTTCGCGCTCACCCTGGTCGACTACCTGGCCGAGCTGGACGACCGCCTGTCCACAACAGACAACCCGCGCAAGGCACCGCTCAACCGGCTGAAAGCACTGAGTGAGGTCTTCGTCGACTTCTGCCTCGAGTATCCGGCGTTCGCGGACTGCGCGATGAGCCTGCTCCGCCGGACCGGTGAGGAACTGTTCGGCGAGATCACCGAGCCGGTGATGATGAAGCTCGGTACGGCGATGGCCACGGCGCTGGAGCGGATCGCGGCGATCCTCAAGGCCGGGCAGCGGTCAGGTGTGTTCGACGACGTAGACACCGACTACCTGGCCAACCACCTGTACACGCAGACGCTCGGATCGTTGCACATGGCAAGGGTCGGGTTGATCGTGTCGAGCGGTCAGCCGGGGCATCCGGTCGTGCATCATGCCGATATCGCCACCGTCCGGGCGACCGCGATCACCGCCACCCTCGCGACCGCGGTAGGCCGAAAAGCTCTCAACCACAGCAGCCGGGCTCCGAGAAGCAGAACCACCAGAGCAGGAGAGACATCGTGACCGAACCTCGCAAGGTGGCCGTTGTCGCCGGGAACAGGATTCCGTTCGCCCGGCAGGACAAGACCTACCGGCACGCCTCCAACTCCGACATGCTCACCGCCGCGCTCAACGGCCTGGTCGATCGGACCGGCCTCGGCGGCCAGGAGCTCGGTGAAGTGGTCGCCGGCGCGGTGCTGAAGCACGCCCGCGACTGGAACATGGTCCGCGAGGTGGTCCTCGGCTCGAAGCTCGCCCCGACGACCCCGGCGTACGACATCCAGCAGGCCTGCGGCACCGGTCTGGAGGCGGCCATCCTGGTCGCCAACAAGATCGCCCTCGGCCAGATCGAGGCCGGCATCGCGGGCGGTGTCGACACCGCGTCCGACGCGCCGATCGCGGTCAACGACCGCCTCCGCAGCATCCTGCTCGACCTCAACCGGGCCAAGACCTACCCGGATCGCCTCCGGGTCCTCGCGCGCGTCCGTCCGAAGGACGTCGTACCGGAGATCCCGCGCAACGCCGAGCCGCGGACCGGGAAGTCGATGGGCGACCACGCGGCCCTGACCGCGCTCGAGTGGGGCATCACGCGGGAGGCGCAGGACGAGCTCGCGTACCGCTCCCACATCAACCTCGCCAAGAGCTACGACCGCGGCTTCCAGCAGGACCTGATCACGCCGTACCTGGGCCTCGAGAAGGACCAGAACCTCCGCCCCGACACCTCGCTGGAGAAGCTCGCCACGCTCAAGACGGTGTACGGCAAGGGCGAGACCGCGACGATGACGGCCGGCAACTCGACCCCGCTCACCGACGGTGCGTCGACCGTACTGCTGGCGACCGATGAGTGGGCCACGAGGCACAGCCTCAGGCCCCTCGCCTACCTGACCCACTCGCAGACCGCGGCGGTGGACTACGTGAAGGGCGCCGAGGGATTGCTGATGGCTCCGGCGTACGCCGTTCCACGCATGCTGGCCAGGGCCGGACTGACGCTGCAGGACTTCGACTACTACGAGATCCACGAGGCGTTCGCATCCCAGGTGCTCGCCACCTTGAAGGCATGGGAGGATCCGATCTTCTGCAAGGAGCGGCTCGGCCTGGACGCGCCGCTCGGTGAGATCGACCGGGACAAGCTGAACGTGAACGGCAGCTCGCTCGCCGCGGGCCACCCGTTCGCGGCGACCGGCGGGCGGATCGTGGCCGCGCTGGCCAAGCAACTGGACGAGAACGGCGGCGGCCGGGGCCTGATCTCGATCTGCGCCGCGGGCGGCCAGGGTGTCGTCGCCATCCTCGAGAAGTAGGAGCTGAGATGACGGATCGCTACCAGACCTTCACCCGGACGCCGCTCGGCCAGACCCTGGTGAAGAACCTGGGTCTGCCCGACCCGGCACCGCTGCCGCGCTGGACCGAGGGTTCGCCGGTGATCGACGGGCCGGTGGTGTTCGGCGGGATCTCCGAGACCGACACCGGCAAGGCGATCCAGGCGCTGCTGCGGGACATCGGAGCCTCCTTCAGTACGGCGACCGAGGGCGTGGCGTCGAGCGAGATCCGGCCGAAGGCGCTCGTCTTCGACGCGACGGGCGCGACGTCGACGGCCGAGCTCACCAGCCTGCAGCGCTTCTTCTCCCCCGTCATCCGCCAGCTGGCGCCGGCCGGGCGGGTGATCGTCATCGGCCGTACGCCGGAGCTCGCCCAGTCGACCGAGCAGCACATCGCACAGCGCGCACTGGAGGGCTTCACCCGCTCGCTCGGCAAGGAGGTCAAGCGCGGCGCCACAGTCAATCTCGTGTACGTCGCCCCGGACGCGCACGAGCAGCTGGATTCGACCCTCCGCTTCTTCCTCTCCCCCAAGTCGGCGTACGTCGACGGCCAAGTCGCGCGGATCGGGACCGGACCACTGGTCAGCAACGACTCGGCCCGCCCACTGGCCGGCCGGGTCGCAGTGGTGACCGGCGCGGCCCGCGGGATCGGCGCGTCGATCGCCAACACGCTGGCCCGGGACGGCGCGACCGTGATCGGCGTCGACGTACCGCAGAACGCGGACGCCCTGCGCAAGGTGATCTCGAAGATCGGCGGCACCGAGCTCCTCCTCGACGTGACCGCGGTCGACGCACCGCAGCGGATCGGGGCGCACGCACAAGAGCAGCACGGCGGGCTCGACATCGTCGTCCACAACGCCGGCATCACCCGGGACAAGCGGCTGGCCAACATGCGCACCGACGCGTGGGACGCCGTCCTCGACGTGAACCTGCGCGCCCCCGAGCGGATCACGAAGCATCTGGTCGAGTCCGGAGAGCTGAGGGACGGCGGCTCGATCATCGGCGTCGCTTCGATCGCGGGCATAGCCGGCAACAACGGCCAGACGAACTACGCGACCTCGAAGGCCGGCGTGATCGGCCTGGTCCAGGCGCTCGCGCCGACGCTGACCGACCGGCAGATCCGGATCAACGCGGTGGCGCCCGGCTTCATCGAGACCGAGATGACCGCGAAGGTCCCGTTCGCGATTCGCGAGGTCGGCCGCCGGATCAACTCGCTGCAGCAGGGCGGGCTGCCGATCGACGTGGCCGAGACGATCGCCTGGTTCGCCGACCCGGCGTCGGCGGGTGTGACCGGCAACGTGGTTCGCGTCTGCGGCCAGAGCATGCTGGGCGCCTGACATGCCGACCCGACGGTACGACGACTCCCCCGGCTTCGGGTCGCTCTACGCGCGGACGGTCAAAGCCACGCTGCGACGGGCCGACTACGAGCCGGACGCGGACGGCCTCACGCTGGAGCTCCCTCGCTCCGCGATCGACCAGGACCACTTGTCGGCGTACCGGGATGTCACCGGGTTCCCGGCCGGCCCGGCGCTGCCGGCGACGTACCCGCATGTGCTCGCGTTCCCGCTGCACCTGGACCTGATGTCCGACCCCTCGTTCCCGTACAAGCCGATGGGGATCGTGCACCTGTCCAACACGATCAGCCAGCGGCAGCCGATCCCGATCCACGCGGAACCGGCGATCCGGGTGCACAGTACGCCGGAACGCCCGCACCCGAACGGGACGGTGTTCGACGTCGTCAGCGAGGTGCGTGTCAACGGCGAGCTGGTGTGGACCGATCTCACCACGCTGCTCAGTCGCACGTCCGGGACGGAGTCGGCGCACGTCGACCTGCTGAAGGACCCCGAGCTGGACCCGACCGCGTGGTGGGACCTGCGCGGCAACCTCGGCCGCCGGTACGCCGCCGCGTCCGGCGACCGGAACCCGATCCACCTGTTCAAGCTGACCGCTCAGGCGTTCGGGTTCCCGCGCCAGATCGCGCACGGCATGTGGGCCAAGGCCGCCGCGCTCGCCTCGATCGAGCGCGGCGGGAAGCTGCCGGACACCTTCACCGTCCGCGTCGACTTCCGCAAGCCGCTGCTGCTGCCGTCGCGGGTGCAGTTCGGCTACCAGCAGACCGGCAAGACCACCGACTTCGCCCTGTACGACGAACAGCACGAGCTCACCCACCTGATCGGCCAACTGCAAGCACAGTGACCCGATCCGCCCACCCACTCGACTCCGACTGGAACGTGGAGGACACTCCGAACCATAGGAGGGGTGGACATGATTGGAGCACTGCTACTCGGCCTGGTCTGCGGCGCCTTGGCCCGGATGCTCGTCCCCCGTGACGCCTTCCGGCACATGAGCGGGCCGAAGTCCTGGTTGGTTTCGATCGGACTCGGCCTGCTCGGCGCCTTGCTCGGCTACGTGATCTTCACGCTGGGCCTCGGCATCGGTGACGACGACATCTTCGACTGGGGCGGACTCCTGAGTGCGCTGATCGGGACGATCATCGTGGTTCCGATCGCGACCTGGATCCTGCGACGGCGCGCACAGCATCCGGCCTGACCTCGCCCGCCGAGCGGAGTGCGGGAGGTTGGCAGTCGTCGCGGAGGTCGTCGAGGACCTGCCCGATCTCAGCCGGGTCGAGCTGCTGACCATCCCGTCGGCGTACGGCGATGAGACCGGCCGCCGCCTCGCGGGCACCGATGACGGCCTGGTACGGCGCCAACCGGTTCTCGCGGATCCGGGCACCGAGACTGCCTTCGTCCGCGTGCGCGACCTCGACCCGCAACCCCCGGTCCACCGCGCGCCGGGCGACTTCGGCGGCGACCTTCTCCTCGTCGTCGGAGATCGGGATTACGACGAGCTGAACCGGCGCGAGCCAGGCCGGGAACGCACCGCCGTGCACCTCGATCAGCTGCGCGACCACGCGTTCGATACTGCCCACGATCGCGCGGTGCACCATCACCGGACGGTGCTTGTTGCCGTCGGCACCGACGTACTCGAGGCCGAACCGCTCCGGCTGATGGAAGTCGATCTGCACGGTCGACAGGCTGAACTCGCGGCCGGCCGAATCCTCCATCTGGATGTCGATCTTCGGTCCGTAGAACGCGGCGTCCCCGGGCGAGTCCTCGTAGTCCACGCCGGCGTTGTCGAGAACCTCACGAAGGAGTCGCGCGGCGTCGGACCAGCTCGCGGCATCACCGACGTACTTGCTGGCCGGGCTGTCGAAGTCGGCGTCTTCGGCGGGCAGTGCCAGGACGTAGCGGGACGGGCTGATCTCCATGTCGCTGTAGGCCTGGTTGATGAGAGCGAGCGCGTTCCCGGCCTCCTCGGCGACCTGGTCGAGGCGGCAGAAGATGTGCGCGTCGTTGAGTTGCATCGCGCGGACCCGGCTCAGGCCGCCGATCGCGCCGGAGAGCTCGGCGCGATACTGGCCGCCGAGCTCGGAGATCCGCAGTGGCAGCTCGCGGTAGCTGTGGGAGCGGGAGCGGTACATGAGCGCGTGGTGTGGACAGATGCTCGGCCGTAGGACCAGTTGCTCACCGCCCATATCCATCGGCGGGTACATGTCCTCGTGATACTTGGCCCAGTGACCCGAGATCTCGTACAGCTCACGCTTGGCGAGCACGGGCGAATAGACCTGCTGGTAGCCGGCTCTTCGTTCCACCTCGGCGATGTAGCTCTCCAAGGCGCGACGGATCGCGGCACCGGCGGGCAGCCAGTAGGGCAGGCCCGCGCCGATCAGCGGGTCGGAGTCGAACAGGCCGAGTTCACGGCCCAGCTTGCGGTGGTCGTACATGGTGTTCCTCCACGAGTTGGGGGCGAGCAACCCACGGAAGGCACGACAAAGCCCCGGGGCACTCGCCCCGGGGCTTTGTCAGACAGTCAGGTGTCAGCGCGCCGGGACGAACTCCGGCGTCGTCGTCACTACTGCGCGCTGCAACATGCCTCCACGATATCAGAGCTCACTGGACCGCTCTACAGATCTTTGTCCAGGTCGAGGCCGACGGGACGGATGAGACCTTCCTGGGCCACCGAGGCGACGAGACGGCCGTCGGCCGAGTAGAGGCGGCCGGTCGCGAAGCCGCGCGCACCGGAGGCGGACGGCGACGCCTGGTCGTAGAGGAGCCACTCGTCGGCGCGGAACTCGCGATGGAACCAGAGCGCATGGTCCAGCGACGCGGGCTGGATCCGGCGGTCGCCGATCACGATGCCGTGCGGCAGCAAGCTTGCCCCGAGCAACGTCAGGTCGCTCGCATACGCGAGAACGCAAGCGTGCAAGGCCGGATCGTCAGGAAGCTTGCCAGCAGCCCTGATCCAGAACTGGCGGCCGGTGACTCCGGCCAGGCGTACGTCGAGGGCCGCCCACTCCTTGTCCCAGTCGGCGGCCGAGCGGCCCGACCGAGCCTCGAGGACGGTCGCCAGCCGCGGCGCCTCCTCAGGCGGTACGACGTCGTCCGGCATCGGATCCTGGTGGTCGAGACCGGGCTCGGGGCGCTGGAACGACGCCGACATGTAGAAGATCGGCTTCCCGTTCTGCGACGCGACCACGCGGCGGCTGCTGAACGAGCCGCCGTCGCGCGTCGGCTCCGGGCGGTAGACGATCGGTACGGCGGTGTCGCCGGCGCGCAGGAAGTAGCCGTGCAGCGAGTGCACGACGCGCTCGGGGTCGACGGTCCGGCTCGCGGCGGCCAGCGCCTGACCCAGCACCTGGCCGCCGAACACCCGTTGCATCGACGTGTCGGGCTGACGCCCCCGGAACAGGTCGACGTCGATCATCTCCAGGTCGAGCAGCTCGACCAGATCCTCCAGCGACTCAGGCATGCCTCATCCTGACAGGCGGGGCCTCGCCCAAGAACCGGGGGCCTGGGACAAGAAACAACCTGCCCCAGGCCCCCAGAACCTGTCCGAGCCCCGCCCGTTGTCCGAGCGCTGGGACCAACGCCCCGCCGCGGTCGGCGGAGTTGCCGTCCTGGCTGGTGGCCGGGTTACTCGTCGTCGTTGCGGTTGAGTTCGGCCAGGAACTGTTCGACCTCGGCGCCGAGCTCTTCGGCCGACGGGGTGGAGTCGGCCAGGAGGCTCTTGCGGCTCAGGGAGCCCGCGGCTGCGTCGTACTGGGTCTCGAGGGCGTTCACCACCGCGCTCGCGTCCTCCGATGCCTCGACCTGCTCGTCGACAAGCCGGCCGGTGACGGCGGCCTCGTCGAGCAGGGCCTTGCTAGGGAGGAGCAGGCCTGTCGCGGCGGAGATCGCGTGCACGAGGGCCAGCGCGGCACCCGGGAAGCGGTTCTCGGCCAGGTAGTGCGGCACGTGGACCGCGAAGCCCATCGCGTCCTTGCCGGCCTCGCCCAGGCGCACCTGCAGCATCGTGCCGGCGCTCGCGGGCAGCCGCATCTCGCCGTCCCAGATGTTCGAGCGGGTGACCAGCTCGGGCCGGGTCGCGTGCGCGGTCAGGCCGAGCGGACGGGTGTGCGGGACGCCCATCGGGATGCCGTGGACGCCGACCGTCAGCGTCACGTTGTACAGCTCGATCAGCTGGCGGACCGCGCCGGCGAACCGGTCCCACTGGTTGTCCGGCTCGACACCTTCGAGCAGCAGGAACTCGACACCGGCGTCGTCGGTGAGCAGATGCAGGCTCAGGTGCGGCGGTGTGTAGTCGATGAACCGGTCCTCGGCGAACGTCACCTCAGGCCGCCGCGCCCGGTAGTCGTGCAGGAGATCGATGTCGAACCGCGCGAGCAGCCGGTTGTCCAGCACCTCGAGCAGGTGGTCGGCCGTGACCCGGCCCGCCTGCCCCGCGTCCATGAACCCGTCCAGCGAATGCACCAGCACCTTCGGCGTCGCCGCCGGGCCGGTCGCCACCGACTCGTCGACGATCTCGTAGAGGTCGTCCGGTCGCAGCATGGTCGTCTCCTTCACACAGTGGCCAACAGGGCGGGTAGGCTCCTCTATCCTGCCCTCTCACCTGTTAACGCCTGAGATGCGGGCCCACATTCCGACCGTCCGGAACTTTCAGCATCTTCCAAGATTCGGCACTCGGGAAGACACCTTGGAAAGCGCTTGCTAAGTTGGCTGTCGTGAGCAGCGAACCAGACTCCGCCCTGACCGTCATGCTGGCGATGAGCGACGCGAGCCGGGAGCGTGTCCTGATCCCGCGCGTCCGGCAGCGCCTGCAGGCGGCCGCGACCGTCCTCCCCGTCGGTCCCGGGACCAGCTTCCTGGCCGACCCGGCGATCCGCGCCGCGCTGCCGGAGGTCGACGTACTGCTCACCGGCTGGGGCTGCCCGCGGATCGGGCCCGAGGTGCTCGACGCGGCGCCGAAGCTGCAAGCGATCCTGCACGCGGCCGGCTCGGTGAAGGCGATCGTCGACCCGGCCGCGTTCGACCGCGGGATCCAGGTGTCGTCAGCGGCGACCGCGAACGCGCTGCCGGTGGCCGAGTTCACCGTCGCCGCGATCGTGCTCGCCGGGAAGCGGGCGTTCCGGCTGGCCGCGCAGTACCGGATCGAGCGGCGGAAGGCGGACCCGCACGGGATGCCGGGCAACTACGGTACGACGGTCGGCCTGCTCGGCGCGTCGCGGATCGCCAGGATGGTGACCGAGCGGCTGCGCGGGTTCGACCTGCAGGTGCTGATCAGCGATCCGTACCTGACCGCGGCCGAGGCGGCCGAGCTCGGCGCGGAGCTGGTCGACAACGACACGCTCTTCCGTCGGAGTGAGATCCTCAGCGTGCACGCACCGCTGATCCCGGAGACCGTCGGCCTGGTCGACGCCCGCCTGCTCGGCCTGCTCGGGGACGGTTCGGTCCTGATCAACACCGCCCGCGGCAAGATCGTCGACGCCGAAGCCCTGGTCCGCGAATGCGTATCCGGCCGGATCGACGCCGTCCTCGATGTGACCGATCCCGAGCCGCTGCCGCCGGACTCGCCACTGCTCGACCTGCCGAACGTCTTCGTCACCCCGCACGTCGCCGGTGCCGTCGGCAACGAAATCGCCCGCCTCGGCGAACTCGCCGTCAGCGAGCTCGAACGCCTCGCCACCGGCCGGCCACTACTGCACGCCATCAGCCCCACCGAACTTGGAAGGCTCGCATGACAGTGCTTTTGGCCGCGCCTCCGGCGCGGCGGTCATGGGGCTTTAACTCCCGGTCTTCCCTCGTCGCTCCAGTCGCTTCGCTCCCTCCACTCCTCAGTCCAGACCGGGAGGCCCCATGACACGCCTAGTACTGCCTGATACCGATCGTGTTCTGTCCCGCCAGACGGGGTGGAGTCGCGCGCACTGGGAGGCGTTGGCGGATCACTTGCTTGATTCGCTGGTGCCGTACTTCTCCCCCGGCGCGTCGCTGATCGCATTGCCTGGGCGGCCGAGTCGATCGGGTACGGCGTCTGACGCGTTGGAAGGGTTTGCGCGGTCGTTCATGCTGGCCGCCTTCCGGATTGCCGGCGTGCGGGGCAAGGGCTGCGAGGAGCTGATCGAGCGGTACGCGCGGGGTGTCGCGAACGGAGCGAATCCGGACCACCCCGAGGCGTGGCTGCGGCTCACCCCGCGCTCCCAGCAGATGGTCGAGGCGGCGGCGATCGCGGTCGCCCTGCACGAGACGCGGGAGTGGATCTGGGACCGGCTCGACAACCGAGCGCAGGAACACGTCGCGGAGTGGCTGGGTGGCTTCAACGGGTCGACCACGCACGACAACAACTGGCGGCTGTTCCAGGTCGTGAGTGAGCAGTTCCTCGCGTCGGTCGGAGCGCCGTACTCGCAGGAGGACATCGACGGCGGGCTGGACCGGATCGAGGACTGGTACGTCGGCGACGGCTGGTACTCCGACGGCGACGGGCAGAACTTCGACAACTACATCGGCTGGGCCATGCACCTCTACCCGGCGCTGTGGACCCGGATGGCGGCTGCCACGCCGGGTGCGGCGTACGAGGACCGGTTGAAGCTGTATCGCGAGCGGTTGAGCCTGTTCCTGGAAGACGCGGTGCATCTGGTCGGCAACGACGGCGCACCGATCTACCAGGGCCGCTCACTGACCTACCGGATGGCCGCTGCGACGCCGTACTGGATGGGAGCGCTGCTGGACGCCACTCCCCTGTCGCCCGGACAGACGCGGCGGCTGTGCTCGGGGATCGCACGGCACTTCGTGCAGCACGGTGTGCCGGATGAGCGTGGTCTGCTGACGCTGGGGTGGTATGACACATTCCTGCCGACGACACAGCAGTACTCCGGGCCTGGCTCGCCGTACTGGGCGTCGAAGGGGTTCATCGGGCTGGTGCTGCCGCCGGACCACCCGGTGTGGACGGATCCTGAGGACTCGATCCCGCTGGACGACGCGGATCAGGTACGGGCGATGCCGGCGCCGGGGTGGATCGTGCACGCGAGCCGGCACGACCAGATCGTGCAACTGGTCAACCATGGCGCCGACCACGCGCCGGTCGCCGAGCCCGAGGGTGTGGAGCCGGAGGGCGACCCGCACTACAACCGGTTGGCGTACGCGAACCACGCCGGGCCGGAGCTGTCCGACCACGCGCCGCACATCGACAACCTGATCTCGCTGGTCGACGCGGATGGCCGGTCGAGCTCGCGTGGGCGGATCCGGCGAATCGCGGTCAGTGGGCGTACGGCGTCCTCGTGGCACAAGGCGTGGCTCGGCTCGGACGGACCGTGGCGGATCGAGACCGCGTCGGTCGTCCACGATGGCTGGGAGATCCGGTGTGCACTCGTCGAAGGACCGGCCGGGTCGATGGTGCGCAGCGGCGGCTTCGCGGTCGCCGGCGAGTCCTTGCCTGAGGCAACCGCTGGAGCACGGACGGCGTCGGCGCGGAACGACGACGGCTTGCTGTCCGCGGTGGTCGGACTGCACGGGTACGACGAGGCCGGTGTGCACCGGGGTCTGGGGGCGAACCCGTTCGGTGTGCACTCGGCGACGCCGTACCTGACGGCTCCGCACCACGGCGATCCGCTGGTGCTGGTGAGCGCCGTACTGCTGATCCGGGATGCGCTCCGGCCGGAAGCGCTTGCCGAGGGCATCGATGTCGCGGTGGACGGGACGACGGTCCGGATCAGCCTGCCCGGCGGCGACACCGAGGTGGCCGAACTGGGACGGAATCGAGCCGGTTAGGGGAGGCTCCCCAACGATGTGGAATCCGGTCGTGCCCACTAGATTGACGGGATGAGCACGTACGAAAAACTTCTGCACGAACAGATCCGTAACGAATTCACGGCGTCCCAGCAGTACACGGCGGTGGCTGTCTGGTACGACGATCAGGACCTGCCGCAGCTGGCCGGGCACTTCTACAAGCAGGCGCTGGAAGAACGCAACCACGCGATGATGATGGTGCAATACCTGCTGGACAAGGACATCCGGCCGCAGATCCCGTCGGTCGGCGAGGTTGAGTCGGACTTCAAGACCGCGCTCGAGCCGCTGGAGCTCGCGCTGGCGCAGGAGATCACCGTCACCAAGCAGATCGAGACGCTGGCCCGGACCGCGCGGGACGAGAGCGACTACGTCGGCGAGCAGTTCATGCAGTGGTTCCTCAAGGAACAGGTCGAGGAGGTCGCCGCGATGAAGACGCTGGTCAACGTCGCGAAGCGGGCCGGTGACAACCTGTTCCACCTCGAGGACTTCCTGGCCCGCGAGGTGGTCGGCGACTCAGGCAACGACCCGACCGCGCCCCCGGCTGCCGGTGGCGCGGTCTGAGTTCCTACCAGCTGCCGCCGCCTCCACCGCCCCCCCCGCCGCCGCCGGAGGAGCCGCCGCTGAAGCCGGAGGAGCTGCCGCCGCCTCCGCCGCTGCTGGCCGGAGCCGGCGGCGGGTCGAAGCTGTGGGCGAGGGTGGAGCCGACCAGGCCGGCGGTCCAGCCGGAGGTGTAGTACGACGGGCCGCTGTACCAGTACGGGTCAGGAGTCAGACGGCCGGCGGCGACCAGTTGCTCGCAGACCTTCTGCCAGCGGTCCGCCAGCTCGAACGCGATCGCCCACGGGAGGTACTTGCTGAAGATGTCCTCCCCCTCCTCGAACCGCAGCTGATCGGCCTCCGCGGTGGCCAGGTACTTCCGGAACCCGATCAGCTGGTCCGCGACCGCCCGGCCGGCCGGGTTCCGCTGCCCCTTGCCGCGCTTCGCGATCCAGATGCCGACGGCAACGAGTACGGCGACCACCGGGATCCCGATCACGACGGCGCGCCCGAGCCCACCGGTCGCCGCACCAGTGATCGTCCCGGCCAGCCCGGCCCCGAACACCCAGATCGCAATCATCCCCATGCACGCGCAGCCGAAGCCGTTCTTGAACACCGAGCCGCCGCCCGCCCGCGGCATCCGCAGATACCACCCACGCTGCTTCACCTGATCCCGCAGCGCCGCGATCATCCCGTCGTGCGCCTGTTGCATCGTGTGGTCACCCACCTTGCCGCGGCGCAACTTGATCTCCGACCCCGGCTGCAGCGACGGGAACAGTCCCGACATCAGCACCTGCTCGTGCGGCGCCGTCGCAACCGCTGGGTTCAGCAGCACGGCCTTCTGCTTCTTCCCCGTGCTCTCGATCCGTATGCCGCCACGCACCGCCATGTCGATCAGCGTTGCGGCTGTCTCCGTGGTGGTCGCCTTCGCGTCGATCAGCAGGCCGCCCTCGGCCACCGGGATCCGCGGCGGCGCGAACGCGACCGGGATCTGGTCCTCGGTCAGGTCGTCCTTCACGGGCTCGGCCGCGACTCCGCTCGGTGGGAACGTGCCCGGCGGCATCCCCGCGAACCGCTGATCCTTGTTCCCGTTCCGCGAGTACAGCACCGCCGCGGCGATCGCGGCCAGGCTCACCGCGGCCGAGCCCGCCAGCGCGGGCCAGGTCACGCCGTTCCGCTCCATCCAGCTCGGCGGGTCGACCACGATCGGCGCGTCGTTGCTGACCACGCCGGCCTTGATCCCGGCGACGATGGTCATCTGCTCGCCCGGAGCGAGGTTGGCAGCGCCGAAGATCCCCTTGCCGTCGCTCACGGTGTTCACACAGTTCTGCGTCGAGCCGGCGGTCCCCCGGAAACACTGGGTCTGCTGCACACCTTCCGGCACAGTGACGCTCACGTCGACCCGCTTGAGCTCGGCGTCCCAGGCCGATCCGGTCGCGTCCCAGTAGAGCTCGCTGTGGTCCCCGAAATGCCGGAGCGCGCCGCGGACGTCGTACGTGATCACGTACGTCGCGTCGTACCCGGAGATCGTCTTGTTCGCCGAGCCGATCTTGATCCGCATCGTCTCGTACCGGCCCTGGTTGGACGACGTCGTCTCGGTGCTGAACTCGCTGGACACGCCCGGGCTCGCGGACACCTTGACGTTCGAGACTTCGTACTTCTGGTCCTTCGAATCGTCGTCCTTGTACGGCTCCCGGGTCACCAGGTCGCGGTAGATGCCGTGCCGGCCGGTGCTTCCGAAGGTGTAGGCGATGGTCTCCTTCACCTGCAGCACGCCGTCAGGGGTCACGGTGTAGTCGATCGTGAAGTTCTTCACCTCGTCGCCACTGGCGGCCGACGCGGGAAGCGCGAAGCCGGCCAAGGCCAGCGCCGTGACGAGCATGGCGATCGCGGTGAGAAGTGCCCTACGCATGCTGTGACAGTACCGACGGCGGGGGTCCGCCGGTGGGAGGCGGCCCGCCGGGGGCAGCGGCTGACGGGTCAGGCGAATCCGGAACGTGAAGACTCTTGTGCGAAGTGGCCGTTGGGGGAATGGTGGGTGGACCAGGAGGAACGTCATGGCAGACAAGGCGAACACTTCCCAAGGCACCGGAGCCGCGCCCGCTGTGGACAGCCCGGACGCCATCCGCAACGTGGTGCTCGTCGGCCCGTCCGGAGCCGGCAAGACCACTCTCGTCGAGGCCTTGCTGGTGGCCTCCGGCGTCCTGAACAGACCCGGCACCGTCCTGGACGGAACCACGGTGTGCGACTTCGACGACGCCGAGGTCCGGCAGCAGCGCTCGGTGGGCCTGTCGCTCGCCTCGCTGCCGCACGACGGCGTCAAGGTGAACCTGATCGACACCCCCGGGTACGCCGATTTCGTCGGCGAACTGCGGGCCGGACTCCGCGCCGCCGACTGCGCGCTGTTCGTGATCTCGGCGAGCGAGGGCGTCGACGAGCCGACCAAGGCGCTGTGGCAGGAGTGCGACCAGGTCGGGATGCCGCGGGCCGTCGTGGTCACCAAACTCGACCATGCCCGCGCCAACTACCAGAACGCGCTGGCCACCGCGCAGGCCGCGTTCGGCGACAAGGTGCTGCCGCTCTACCTGCCCGCTGGTGACGGGCTGATCGGGCTGCTCTCCCAGACGTACTACGGCTACGCCGGGGGCAAACGTTCGACCTCGGCCCCGGAGTCGTCGTACGACGACCAGATCGAGGAACTGCGCGGCACCCTGATCGAGGGCATCATCGAGGAGTCCGAGGACGAGTCTCTGATGGATCGGTACCTCGAGGGCGAGGAGATCGACCAGAAGGTGCTGATCGACGACCTCGAGCGGGCCGTCGCACGCGGCTCGTTCTTCCCGGTCATCCCGGTCTGCAGCGCGTCCGGGGTCGGCACGTTCGAGCTGCTCGAGGTCGCGACCAGCGGGTTCCCGTCGCCGCTCGAGCACACGCTGCCCGAGGTGTTCAGCCCACACGGTGTGGCGCGCAAGGGCCTGACCTGCGACCCGGACGGGCCACTGCTGGCCGAGGTGGTGAAGACGACGTCGGATCCGTACGTCGGCAGGGTCAGCCTGGTGCGGGTGTTCTCCGGCACCATCAGGCCCGACACGACGGTTCACGTGTCGGGCCATTTCACGTCCTTCTTCGGTGAGCAGAACTCGCACACCGATCACGACGAGGACGAGCGGATCGGCACGCTGTCGTTCCCGCTGGGCAAGGTCCAGCGGCCGGCGGCGGCCGTGGTCGCGGGCGATCTGTGCGCGATCGGGCGGCTGACCAGGGCGGAGACCGGCGACACGCTGTCCGACAAGGCTGATCCACTGCTGCTCAAGCCGTGGACGATGCCCGAGCCGTTGCTGCCGATCGCCGTCCAGGCGCACGCGAAGACCGACGAGGACAAGCTGAGTGGCGGGTTGCAGCGGCTGGCGGCCGAGGACCCGACGCTCCGCATCGAGCAGAACCCGGAGACCCACCAGATCGTGCTCTGGTGCATGGGTGAGGCCCACTCCGACGTCGTGCTCGACGCGTTGGCCAACCGGTACGGCGTGACCGTGGACACCGTGGAGTTGCGGGTGCCACTGCGGGAGACGTTCGGCGGGAAGGCGAAGGGCCACGGGCGGCACGTCAAGCAGTCCGGTGGCCACGGCCAGTACGCCGTCTGCGACATCGAGGTGGAGCCGCTGCCGCAGGGGTCCGACTTCGAGTTCGTCGACAAGGTGGTCGGCGGCGCGGTGCCGCGGCAGTTCATCCCGAGCGTCGAGAAGGGCGTCCGGGCGCAGATGGAGAAGGGGGTCCACGCCGGGTATCCGATGGTGAACATCCGGGTCACGCTGCTGGACGGGAAGTCGCACAGCGTCGACTCGTCCGACATGGCGTTCCAGATGGCCGGCGGGCTGGCCTTGCGCGAGGCCGCGGCCGCGACCAAGGTGAACCTGCTGGAGCCCGTGGATCTGGTGTCGGTGCTGGTGCCGGACGACCTGGTCGGCACGGTGATGAGCGATCTGTCCGGCCGGCGCGGGCGGCTGCTCGGGACCGACAAGGTCGGCGACGACCGGACGCTCGTGAAGGCCGAGGTTCCGCAGGTGGAGATCACCCGCTACACGATCGACCTGCGGTCGCTGTCACATGGCTCGGCCTCGTTCAGCCGGCAGTTCTCCCGGTACGAGCCGATGCCGGAGTCGGCAGCGGCGAAGGTGAAGGCGACCTGACGACTGTGAGCCGGCTCAGCCCTTGGTGTCGCGGCTGAGCCGGCGGCGGACGTCGCGGGACTTCAGGTACGCCGCGACGTCGTCGTACCGCTCGCTCTGGTTGGCGAACTCGATGTACGAGCGGACGCGGTGCAGCCAGTCGAGTGTCGACGGCTTGATCGCGGGCAGCGCCTCGGTCAGGTGCCGCATCGCGAGCGGCGGCTCGCCACCGCCGGCCAGCGCCTCGTCGATCACCCGGTCGACGCCGCGCTCGATCAGCGCGCGCAGGTCCGCGCCGCTGAACATCGGCGTCTGACCGGCGAGCGCCTTCAGATCCAGTCCGTCGGCCGGCACGTCCTTCACCAGCACGGACAGGATGTCGGCCCGCGCGGGCTCGTCCGGCGGCGGCACGAAGATCACCCGGTCGAACCGGCCGGGACGCAACATCGCCTCGTCCACGTCCCAGGGCGCGTTGGTCGCGGCGAGGACGAGCAGGCCCTCGTTCTCGGAGCCGATCGCGTCGAGCTCCTGGAGGAGTACGTCGACCAGCCGGCGGGCCTCGGATCCGCCGTGCTTGTGCCGGGCGAAGGCCAGTGCGTCGAGCTCGTCGAGGAACAGGACGCACGGCGCGTTCGCGCGCGCACGCTCGAAGGCCTCGTGCAGGTTGCGCTCGGACACGCCGAGGTACGGGTCCATCACGTCCTCGATCCGGACGTTGACGAACGGGAGACCGCACTCCCCCGCGGTCGCCCGCGCCAGCAACGTCTTCCCGCAGCCAGGCGGGCCGTAGAGCATCACGCCGCCGCCCGACTTGCGCCCGTACTTCTCGTACAGCTCCGGGCGGCTCAGCGGCAGGATGACCATCCGGTGAATGACCCGCTTGATCTCCTCCATGCCCCCGACCTGGTCGAAGGTGGTGGTCTCCTTCGGCGTCTCCACGTCGTACGGCGTCTCTGCCTCGGGACCGACCTTGATCCGCACCCCGCTGCGCTCCGCGATCATCCCGTCGACGAGCTGCTGCAGCCGACCGGTCCCCTCGACCACGCCCTGCAGGCGGGCCGCCTCGAGCAGGCTCCGCAGCAGCGCAAGCCGCCCGTTCGCCGCCGCCAGCTCGCCGACCGGCACGAACTGATCGTCCGGAAGCCCTTGCTGATCGAGGAGTACGACGTACTGGTCGAGCGCCTCGTCGGTGTCACCGGCAGTCACCAGCGACTCGGCCAGGACGAGCCGCAGCAGGACGTCGTCCGGGTTGGCCTCGACCGCCTTCCGCAACGCGACAATCCGATCGTTGGTCATTCAGGCTCCCCACTTTCTGTTGAGCCAGCGGCGGACGAGGGGTGGGACCACCCAGGAGTACACGCAGAAGCCCAGCCAGATCATCGCGAACGCGAACGACAGCGGACCCAGGCCGGCGATCCGGAGACCGTAGATGATCGCAACCGCGCCGATCCAGACGACCAGCGGGTTGAGCCGCGCGAACGGCCGCAGCGGCAGCATCAACGGATGGTTGATCAGCTTGGCCTGACGAGCAGCAGCACGCAGATCCGCGTCGCCCGGCTGGGCCGCTGCCGCGGAGGCGAGCGAGGTGTACCCGGATCGCGAGTCGCCGGTGAGCATCGACGCCGTACCGTGCAGGGCCCGTGCGTTCGGGTCCTCGGGGTCGTGGGACAGGGCGTCGGTGCTGTGGCGGTGCATGTCGCGGTCGTTGCCGAGGGCGAACGCGACCTGCGCGCGGGCGGCGGAGACGGCGGCGCTCTCGGGAGCGTGCGAGGCGGCGCGCTCGACGAGAGCGCTCGCCTTCTCGGCCTGGCCGGCGGCGAGGCAGACGCGGGCGTAGCCGATCAGGAGGTCGGGGTCGTTCGGGTCCAGGCTCAGGCCCTGGAGGAAGGCGGCCTCGGCTTCGGGGAGGCGGCCCTCGGAACGCAACGAGGAGCCCATGACCTGGAGTAGCTGCGGGAAGGGGCCGTGCTGGGCCAGGCCCTCGCGGAGTACGTCGATGGCCTCGGCGTTCCGGTCGAGGGTGTGCAGAGCGGCGCCGCGGAACAGGTACGCGCGGTAGTCGAGGGCCGCGCCACCCGTCAGGCCCTGGAGCTCGTCCAGGGTGCGCTCGGGGTGGCCGATCTGGAGCCAGTGGCCGGCCATCCGGAGGCGGGCCTCAGTCGGTTCGTTCACAACACCCTCGCAGCGACGAGCAGGATCAGGGCTTCGGCGATCGCGCCGCCGATCGTGGCCGCGATGCCCGGCCACCAGAGCGAGCCGTAGTCGGTGCCGCGGAGTTGGAACGCGCGGTCCATCGGGCGCTGGACCCGGAGCTGGGCGAGGCAGGTGAGGATGGCCACGACGCGGATGCCGACGCCGAAACCGGACGCGAGGTCGTCGTCGCCGTTCAGCAGGGTGAAGACCGCGATCACGGCCACGAGGCCGCCGGCGCCGATGAGCACGATGAGGCGGCGCTTGGCCGCATCCACGCCGAGGCGGCGGGCGTTCAGCGAGGCGATGATCGTCGAGCCGACCACGCCGCCGAAGAAGGCGACGTACGCCTGCGACATCAGCCGCCACGGACGCACCGACATGTCCACACCGGCGCCGATCGTCGGGCGCAACAGTTCGTCCGGCATGGGGCTCCTCGGCGGGCAGGGTTCGGCTCGCGCAGTGTATAACCTGGGCCGAATCCTCCCCCCGTTTCCTCCTGGCCGGCACCGACGTGGCGGGCACTAGCCTGGTGCGATGAGCGAGAACTGTCTGTTCTGCGGGATCGTGGCCGGCACCATTCCGTCGACGCGGGTGGCCGAGACCGACCGGGCGATCGCCTTCATGGACATCAATCCCGCGACGGCCGGGCACCTGCTGGTGATCCCGCGAGCGCACTCGACCGACCTGCGGACGGCCGACGCCGAGGATCTGACCGCGGCGACCCTGCTCGCGCAGTCGCTGGTCGGCCGGGTGATCGAGCGCCTGGACGCCGACGGCGCCAACCTCCTCAGCTGCATCGGGGCGGCCGCGTGGCAGTCCGTCTTCCACACCCACCTGCACGTCATACCCCGCTACCAGGACGACCCGCTCCGACTCCCGTGGCACCCGACCCCGGGCGACTTCGACCAGATCAACGCCACCGCCGCGAAGCTGGTGTAACACTTCCCTACCCCCACGACACTGCAGGGCAGTCCGCACTAACCAGCCCTGGAGTTGTCATGCCGAACGCAGCAACCACAACCCGGTCAGACGAGGTCCTCGCGCTCCGCGCTGGGGTGGCTGTGCGGCTGAGGCCCCTCTGGGTTGCCGCCTTCCTGCAAGGGGTGGGCTTCTGGGTGCCGGTCGAGAAGCTGTTCATGACCGGCATCGGGTTCGATGCGGCATCCATCGGGCTGATGGCCGCCGCGTACGCCGCGATGACACCACTGGCCGAGGTCGTGTCCGGCGTACTTGCGGACCGGTGGTCGCGGCGCGGGGTACTCATGGTGGCGGGCGTCGCGTTGGCGGTGAGCGTCTTCATCGGTGCGGTGAGCCAGAACGTGGCGACGTACATCGTGGCGGCGCTCATCCTCGGGATCTACTTCGCGATGTACTCCGGAACCGTCGAGGCGATCGTGTACGACGTCGTGCTCGAGGAGACCGGTGACAGCGCGGAGTACGAGCGCCGGATCGGCCGGGTCCGCTTCGTCGAGAGCGTCGCCCTCGTAGGCAGCGCCCTCGCAGGCGGCTGGATCGCCGCAGCCCTCTCGCCCCGAGCGACCTACTTCCTCACCCTGCCGTTCGCACTCCTCTACCTCGTCGCCCTGACCCGGCTGCGTGAACCCAAGCTGCACCAGACCGCCGAGCGCACCCCGCTCCGGGACCACCTCCGAGTCACCTACCGCGCGATCACCGACCGCGGCCGGCTGATCCCGATCGCGGCAGCGACGGTGATGGCCGCGATGATCCTGCAGGCGATGTTCGAGTTCGGGCCGCTGTGGTTGATCACGCTGAAGACCGAGGCCGGGTACTACGGCCCGTTCTGGGCGCTCCTGGTCGGCACGCTCGGCATCGGCGGCCTGCTCGCGAACCGGATCCACCTCGAGCGACCGCTCCCGCTCGCGGCCGTCGTACTGACGATGCTCGCGGCGTGCGTGACGATGACCACGAGCCGCAGCCTGGCCGCGCTGACGGCCGCGATGACCGCGCTGACCTTCCTGCTCGTGGTGATCGGCATCCACCTCAGTCGCCTGCTGCACGACGCCGTACCGTCGACGATCCGGACCGGTGTGGCGTCCGGGATCAGTGCGGTCTCGTGGATGCTGTTCACGCCGTTCGCGCTCGTATTCGGTGCCGTGAGCAAGCATGCCGGGGTGTACGTGTCCGGCTGGATGATCACCGCTGCGGTCGCGCTCGGCGGGGCCGCGCTGGTCTGGGTTCAGCGGCATGCTGACGCACTACGCTGAGCCGATGACGGACGACGCCCTCCTGGAGCGGTTGCGCGCCCGGGACGAGGACGCGTTCGGGGTGCTCCTGGACGGATGGTCCGGCGGGATGCTACGGCTGGCCCGGTCGTTCGTGTCGACCGAGGAATCGGCCGCGGACGTCGTCCAGGAGACGTGGCTCGCGGTGATCGAGGGCATCGACCGGTTCGAAGGCCGGTCGTCGCTGAAGACCTGGGTCTACCGGATCCTCACCAACACGGCCAAGCGGCGCGGCGTCCGCGAGCACAAGGTCGTCCCGATGAGCAGCGTCGACGACAGCGGCCCGACCGTGGACCCGAGCCGCTTCCGGCCGGCGGACGATCCCTTCCCCGGTCACTGGTGGGACTTCCCGCCGGCCTGGCCGTCCCCCGAGCAAGGCCTGCTCACCACGGAGGTCCGCAGCCACCTCACCGAGGCCCTGGCCGAACTCCCCGAGCGCCAGCGCCTGGTCGTCGTACTGCGAGACATCGAGGGCTGCCCGTACGACGAGGTCTGTGAACTGCTCGGGATCACGCCGGCCAACCAGCGGGTCTTGTTGCACCGGGCGCGCGCATTCCTGCGCGGCAAACTGGAGGAGTACTACCGACGGGAAGGTGATGACTCATGAGCGACCTCGAGTGCCGTGAGTTCGTCGAGCAGGTCACGGCGTTCCTCGAGGGCGCCCTGAGCACCGAAGCCGAGCAGGACTTCGTCGACCACCTCCCCCTGTGCGACGGCTGCGAGCGCTACCTCGACCAGATCCGCCAGACGTCGCGGGCCCTCACCGATCTCCCCGCCGACGCACTGCCGGCTGACGCCCGCAGCGCACTCCTCAACGCGTTCCGCGATCGCCGCTGATCGACGCGAAGAAGTCGCGCAGGTCCTGCAGCAACAGGTCGGGGGCGTCCTGTGTTGCCCAGTGGCTGCCGCGGTCGAACTCGTGCCAGGACACGATGTTCGCGTGGTCGCGCTCGGCGAAGCGCCGGAGCGGCCGGAAGTCGAAGGCGAAGCTGGCGAGCCCGGTCGGCGCGGTGGTCGGCTCCTTCGGGTGCTCGGCGTGCTTGTCCTCGAAGTAGAAGCGGGCCGAGGACGCACCGGTGTTCGTCAGCCAGTAGATGGTCGCGTTGGTCAGCACGTGCTCGTCGCTGCACCCGCTGAGCAACTGCGCTACCCACGCCAACTGACCGGTCGGCGAGTCGGCCAGCGCGTGGGCGACGTTCTGCGGCGACTGCTCCTGGAGCTTCGCGTACGCTCCCAGGTTATCGTTGAAGTACTGCAGGAACTGCAGGTACCCCGCTTCCTCCTCGGTCAGGTTCTCCAGCTCGGCCGGGTCCCCGCTCGGGAACGAGAACAACTGCGTCACGTGCACGCCGATCACATGCTCGGGATCGACCCGCCCCACCTCCGGGGACACGTACGAACCACCGTCGTTGCCGTGGGCGCCGTACCGCTCGTACCCGAGCCGGCGCATCAGCTCGGCCCAGGCGGCCGCGGTGCGGTACCGGTTCCAGCCCTTCTCGTGGGTCGGGCCGGAGAAGCCGAACCCGGGGATCGACGGGATGACCAGGTGAAACGCCTGCTCCCCGTTGGCCGGCGCGGTCAGCGGTTCGATCAGGTCGACGTACTCGAGGACCGTGTTCGGCCAGCCGTGCGTCAGGATCAGCGGGATCGCGTCCGGATCGGCCGAGCGGACGTGCAGGAAGTGGATCGTCTGGCCGTCGATCTCGGTCACGAACTGCGGATAGGAGTTCAGCCGCTCCTCCCACTTCCGCCAGTCGTACGTCGTCAGCCACTGCTCGACGAGCCGCTGGACGTACGCCAGCGGTACGCCGTACTCCCACTCGGGCGGGAGCGGTCCGGTCTGTACTGCGTTCGTGGTGTCGAGCTCGAGTTCGTTGGCCCAGCGGGTCCGGGTCAACCGATCGCGGAGGTCGTCCAGGTCGGCCTGCGGGATGTCGATGCGGAAGGGCTGGATCTCGGTGTTGTTCGTCATGCTTCAACGCTAGGAGTCCATTAGGCGGGTTCCCTTCCTAATGACCTGGCAGACTTCCGGACATGATCGAGACCTCGGCCAGGTTGCTGAAGCTGCTGACCTTGTTGCAGTCGCCACGGGACTGGACGGGCGCTGAGCTCGCTCAGAAGCTGGAGGTGAGTCCGCGGACGGTCCGCACCGATATCGAGCGGCTGCGAGCGCTCGGCTACCCGGTCGACGCCACGCGCGGCTCTGTCGGCGGCTACCGGCTGGGCGCCGGCGGGACGCTGCCGCCGCTGTTGCTGGACGACGACGAGGCTGTGGCGGTCGTTGTCGGCCTCCGCAAGGCTGCGGGTGTGGCGGGCGTCGAGGAGATGTCGCTGCGGGCTCTGACCAAGCTGGAGCAGGTGCTGCCGTCGAGGCTGCGCAGGCGGGTCAATGCACTTGCGAGCTACACCGTGCAGGTCCCGCCGGACGTCGAGGGTCCGCAGGTCGATCCGGAGCTGCTCACCCAGTTGGCCGGGCTCTGCCGGGACAGGGAGCAGTTGCGCTTCGACTACTCGGCTCACGGCGGCGAGTCGACGCTCAGACGGGTAGAGCCGCATCGGCTGGTCAACTGGGGCCGGCGCTGGTACCTCGTGGCGTTCGACCTGGAGAGGCAGGACTGGCGCACGTTCCGGGTCGACAGGGTGCAGCCGCGCATTCCGACCGGTCCGCGGTTCGGTCCCCGGGAGCTGCCGGAGGACGGCGACGTCGCGGCGTACGTGTCTCGACGGGTGTCCGCGGCGGCCTGGCGCTACCAGGCGTCGGTCGTCGTTCAGCGATCCGCGGCTGATCTCGCCGCTCACCTGACGCCGGCCGCAGGCACGGTCGAGCCGCTGGACGACTCCAGCTGCCTCTTCGAGACGGGCGCTGATTCGGTCCAGAGCCTGGCGGTCCACCTGGGCCTGCTCGACGCGGACTTCGTCGTACGGGACGGCCCGCCTGAGCTGACGGACTACCTCCAGCGACTGGCCGAGCGCTACCGCCGGGCGACCAGCTCGTAGACGGACAGCAACTCCGGGAGCAACACCGCCCAGTCATAGCGCCTTACGGCGCTCAGTCCCGCGGCGCGGAGCTTCTCACGCTCGTCCGGAGCGCTGAGCAGCCGCCGTGCACGAGTGGTGAGCTCACCCACGTCGCCTGGCTCGAACAGCTCCCCCAGCCGGCCGCCGTCGAGCACCTGGCGGAAGGCGGCCAGATCACTCGCCAGCACAGGCGCCCCGGCGGCCATGGCTTCGAGCAGGACGATGCCGAAGCTCTCACCGCCCAGATGCGGCGCGATGTACAGATCCGAACCGGCCAGCATGTCCGCGCGAGCCTCGTCATCGACAGCGCCCAGGAACAGGACGTTGTCGCGACAGTGCGCCGGCAGCAGGCGGCGGGCCTCGTCGGCCTGACCGGCGCCGGCGACCAGGACCTTCAGACCGGGACGTTCGGCGACCAGCGTCGGCACAGCCCTCATCAGAACGCCGAGGCCCTTGCGATGCTCGTCCAGCCGGCCCAGGAAGCTGATCGTGCCGTCGGCGCCCAGCCACTCCCGCCGCGGACTCCCCTTGAAGTGAGCGGTGTAGAGCCCGTTCGGGATCACCACGGCCTCGCCGCCGATGTGCTGGACCATCATCGAGCGGGCGTTCTCCGAGACCGCGATCCGGGCGTCGATCTTCTCCAGCGCCGGCCGGAGCAGACCGGCCGCCGCACTCATCGCGCGCGACCGGACCTGCCAGGTGTGGAACGTCGCGACGAACGGTCCCCCGGCCGACCAGAGCGCGATGATCGACGCACTCGGCGTGGTCGGCTCGTGCACATGGACGACGTCGAAGTCGCCCTCGGCCAGCCAGCTCTTGACTCGGGCGGCCGTGCGCGGCCCGAAGGTGACCCGGGCGACCGACCCGTTGTACGGGACCCCGACCGCGCGGCCGGACGAGACGACGTACGGCGGAGCCGCGTCGGAGTCGTCGACCGGAGCCAGGACCGACACCTCGTGGCCCAGCGCCAGCAGCGCCTCGGCGAGGTCGCGCACGTGGTTCTGCACCCCGCCGGGCGTGCCCAGCGAGTAGGGGCACACCACACCGATCCTCACGGAACGATTCTTACTGGTCCAGGAAAATCCTCTGCAGCATGTGCCAGTCCTGCGGATGTGCCGCAATCCCCTGGGCGAACGCGTCCCCGCAGCGCTGCGTCATCGCGGCCATGCCGCCGTCGGGGTCGATGGCGTCGTGGAAGGTGATGACGAGGTCAGGCCCGTCGTAGTGCAGGGTCACCGGGATGACCGGTGCACCTGTCCGCAGGCTCAGCGCGGCCGGACCAGCCGGCATCCGGGACGGACGGTCGAAGAACGTCACCGGGACGCCCCGCTCGGACAGATCCCGGTCGGCTACCAGGCAGACGAATCCGCCCGCGCGCAGGCGTTCCGCGAGTACGCCGATGACGTCCTCGTCACCGCCCGTCAGCGGGAGGACTTCCATGCCGAGCTTCTTCCGGTAGGCGATGAAGCGATCGAACAGCGACTCGGGCTGCAGACGCTCGGCCACGGTCGACACCGGCATCCCGGTCAGGCCTGCCCAGGCGCCTGCGTGGTCGTAGTTCGCGAGGTGCGGCAGCGGGCAGATCACTCCGCGGCCAGCAGCGTACGCATCGCGCACCAGCTTCTCGTTGACCGTCCGGACCCGCCCGACGATTTCCTCGTCGCTCCACTCCGGCAGCCGGAACGCCTCCTGCCAGTAGCGCAGGTACGACCGCATCCCCGCCCGCGTCAGCGCGTCGAGCTCCGCCTCGGTCGCGTCCGGACGGACCACGGCCAGATTGCTGCGCAACCGCCGTACGCCGCGCCCGTTCCGGCGTACGACGCGGTCCGCGGCCTGGTGGAACAACCACGTGACGGTCCGCTCGGGCAGGCGTCGTACCAGCGCCCAGGCGAGCGCGAACGCCAGATCGACCGCCCGCTGACGGAGGCCGCCCATCCTCAGCTCTGCGCGTCGGGTTCGGCCGGCGGCGGCGTGTCCAGGCCGGCGTTGGCCGGGTCGGCCAGGACCTGCTTGCGGACCCCGAGCGACCGCTGGATCACGGTGATCGTGCTCGCGACGGCGACCGCCCACAGCACGATCTCCAGCAGGATCGGGAGGTTCAGGACGTCGGAGAAGAAGGCCAGGATCAGGGTGAACACCAGCCGGTCCGCGCGCTCGGCCAGACCGCCGCTCGCCTTCAGTCCGAGGCTCTCGGCCTTGGCCCGCGCGTACGACGTGACCGCGCCCATCACCAGCGCCCACAGCGTCACCGCCGCCATCAGCGTCGAGTCGCCGGCCCGCGAGTTGGCGTAGTACAGCACCAGGCCGCCGTAGATCGCGCCGTCGCCGATCCGGTCCAGGGTCGAGTCGAGGAACGAGCCCCACTTCGACGACGTCCCGGACGTCCGGGCCATGTACCCGTCGATCATGTCGGAGAACACGAAACAGGTGATGACCACGACGCCCAGCCAGAGCTGGCCGCGCGGGAAGAAGATCAGCGCGCCGGCGCACACCCCGATGGTGCCCACGAGCGTGACCGCGTCGGCGCTCACGCCGAGCTTGAGCAGGAGGTTGGCGATCGGCGTGATCACCTTGGTCCAGAACTGCCGGAATCTGTTAAGCATGGCGACGCGATCGTAGTCCAGCCGGATCACCTTCAGGTGACAAGCCACCCGATTCCGCCTGCGAAAGGCCTCCATTCGCGCGATCCTGGAGGCAGTGCGGCAGGAGGTGAGTGGATGCGGGCCCGGAGCCGGAGCGTGCTGGCGGGTGTGCTGGCCGTGCTGATCGCGGCCGTCGGGTGCTCGGTCGCGCGAAAGGCCAACGAGTCCCCGCCGCGGATCACGCCGCTGCCGACCGTCGTCCCGACCGTCGTCGCTCCCCCGCAGGCCGAAGGCCTGGACGGTACGGCGGGCGCCCCCGGACCACAGGTGTGTACGGCGATCACCGGCACGCTGACCGCGAAACTCCGCGTCCCCGTCACCGCGAAACCCAACGCCTGGAACGACGGCGGCCTGCCGTCCATGGATCTCTGCACCCTGTTCGTCAAGAACCGCAGGGTGACCATCGGCGTCAGCGCGCTCCCGAGCCAGCCCGACGCGCTCACCCGCCTCATGCACGGCGCCGCGACCATCCAGGCGCTGCCCGAGCTCGGGCCGCAGGCATTGATCGCCGACTCGCAACTCGTCTTCATCACCGGTGACCGGGCCGTCCGGATCACCCCGGCCGGTGGGCTCGACAGCGGTGCTCTGGACGGGATCGACCGGGAGAAGGCTCTCACGATCGCGGTTGCCGCGCGGGACGCCGTACCTGGGAACCTGCGGCCGGCGCGACAGGCGGACCCGGCGTGTCAGCTGTCGAACTCGGCGGCCGAGCGGTTCGTCGGGTTGAGCGTGCAGCTGCGGCGGGACTACCGGGTCAAGGGCGCGCTGACCTGCATCTGGGGGACGTTCGACGCGACCGTGTCGATCGTCGAGGCGTTCGACCAGCCGAGCATCCCGGAGGCCGAGCGGGTGCCCCCGCCCCGGCTCGCCCCGATCGGCCAGCCGGGCTACTACCTGCCCGAGGCGGGCGAACTCGTCTTCCGCCAGGGCCGCCGGGTCGTCCGGGTCACCGGCCTGACCAACCCGCCGCGCGTCGTTTCCCTCGACGCCCTGACCGGCATCGTCGACCCGCTGCTGCCCTTGTTCCTGCGCTGAACAGACCCGCGGCAACTTTCTGGTGTAGTCCGGCATCCAACCCCCGACAAACACTGAACATGGTTGCCAAGGACATCTACCCGGACGGTGGCGTCCGGCTCAGCGCGACCCAGCAGTTCGGGGCCAGCATCAACAGCACCGACTTCCACAGCGGTTCGGTGATCATGGGCTCGACGTTCTACGAGTCGACCTACCGGACCCCGCGCGGCGGCGGCGCCCCGGTGACCGAGAAGGCCGTCACCCGGATCGGCGGCGGCTGGGGCGTCTACCGGACGCTCGACACGTCGTACGTCGACATCGCGAGCGGATCACGGGAGACGGACTACTCGCTGCATGTCGACGGGACGATCTACCGGCGGAACGTGACCTTTTCGAGCGGTCATCCGGTTCGCCGGATCACCGGGTGGCAGTCCGGCTACAAGGGCGTCAAAGCGATGACGCTCATCAGCCAGACGCCGACGTACGACACGTTCCTGATGACGCTGACCAGCGGCAAGCTCTACACGGCGCGGTTGCCGCTGGCCGGTGGCCAGATCATCCCGGGGGTCGTGAAGCAGGTCCGCGGTTCGACCTGGCAGGGGTTCGAGTCGCTGGTGGCGGCGCCGTGCGGCTCCGGCACGCTGCTGCTCGGCATCGACAAGGACACCGGCTCGGGTTACCTGTACTCGGTCGGGCACGCGAACGGGACGGCCACGGTGATCAAGGGACTCGGCAAGGTGCCGGGCACCTTCACCGACCCCGTCTACTTCCACTGGAAGAACTTCACCGACCCCAACCTCGCCGGCGAGTGATCCATCGCGGTCGCCCCGCCTTGGCTGAGGCGGGGCGATCCGCAGGTCAGGGCTCGGTCGGCCAGGACTTGGCGAGCAGGGCCCGAGTGTCGGGCAGCAACTGCGGCAGGACCTTGGTGTGCGCGATCGCCGGCATGAAGTTGGTGTCGCCGGCCCACCTGGGTACGACGTGCTGGTGCAGGTGGGCCGCGATCCCGGCGCCGGCGATCTCGCCCTGGTTCATGCCGATGTTGAAGCCGTGCGCGCCCGAGACCGTACGGACCGCGTGCATCGCCTGCCGGGTCAGCGTGGCGACGTCGGTGACCTCTTCGGCGGTCAGCTCGGTGTAGTCGGCCACGTGCCGGTACGGCACGATCATGAGGTGACCGGGGTTGTACGGGTACAGGTTCAGCACCGCGTACGCCGCCTCACCCCGGTGCACGATCAGCGCCTCGGCGTCCGGCAACCCCGGCAGCCGGCAGAACGGGCACCCCGACCCGGCCGCCGAGCTGGTCGGCTTGTTCTCCCCCTCGATGTACGCCATCCGATGCGGCGTCCACAACCGCAGGAACTCGTCCGGCACCCCGACCCCGTCCTGCAGCACGACCTCGTCCGGCGCGTACGGCGAGTCAGGTACATCGCTGGAGGACGGCTGGTCGGGGGTTCCCGTCATACCTGGACGCGCTTCTGGACGGCCTCGACGATCTCGGCGACAGCGTCGGCGATCGGTACGCCGTTCTTCTGCGTGCCGTCGCGGTACCGGAAGGACACCGACCCGGCGGCCATGTCGTCGTCACCGGCGATCAGCATGAACGGCACCTTGGACTTCTGCGCGTTCCGGATCTTCTTCTGCATCCGGTCGTCGGACGAGTCGACCTCGACCCGGATCCCGAGCGCCTTCAGCTGCGCGGCGACGTCGTACAGGTAGTCCACGTGGCCGTCGGTGATCGGGATGCCGATCACCTGGACCGGGGCCAGCCAGGGCGGGAAGGCGCCGGCGTAGTGCTCGGTCAGCACCGCCACGAACCGCTCGATCGACCCGAACAGCGCACGGTGGATCATCACCGGCCGCTGCCGGGACCCGTCCGGCGCGGTGTACTCCAGCTCGAACCGCTCCGGCAGGTTGAAGTCCAGCTGGATCGTCGACATCTGCCAGGTCCGGCCGATCGCGTCCTTGGTCTGGACCGAGATCTTCGGGCCGTAGAACGCGGCGCCACCCGGGTCCGGGACCAGCTCGAGACCGGAGCCCTCGGCAACTTCCCGCAGGGTCTCGGTGGCCTCGTCCCAGACCTCGTCGGAGCCGACGAACTTGTCCGGGTTCTTGGTGGAGAGCTCGAGGTAGAAGTCGTCCAGGCCGTAGTCGGCGAGCAGGCCGAGCACGAACGTGAGCAGGTCGCGCAGCTCGTCGCGCATCTGCTCACGGGTGCAGTAGATGTGCGCGTCGTCCTGGGTGAAGCCGCGGGCCCGGGTCATGCCGTGCACGACGCCGGACTTCTCCAGCCGGTAGACCGTGCCGAACTCGAACAGCCGCAGCGGCAGCTCCCGGTAGGACCGGCCGCGGGCGGCGAAGATCAGGTTGTGCATCGGGCAGTTCATCGGCTTCAGGTAGTAGTTCTGGCCCTGCTTGCGGATCTGCCCGTCCGCACCGCGCTCCTCGTCCAGGTGCATCGGCGGGTACATGCCGTCGGCGTACCAGTCCAGGTGACCCGAGGTCTCGAACAGCTGGGCCTTGGTGATGTGCGGTGAGTAGACGAACTCATACCCGTCCTCGACGTGGCGCTGGCGGGAGTAGTCCTCCATCACCTTCCGCAGCACGCCGCCCTTCGGGTGGAACACCGCCAGGCCGGAGCCGATCTCGTCCGGGAAGCTGAACAGGTCGAGCTCACTGCCGAGCTTGCGGTGGTCGCGCTTGGCCGCCTCCTCGAGCCGGGTCAGGTACGCCTTCAGCTCGTCGCGGGACTCCCACGCCGTCCCGTAGATCCGCTGGAGCTGCGGGTTCCGCTCGCTGCCGCGCCAGTACGCCGCGGCCGTCCGCATCAGCTTGAAGTTGCCCAAGTAGCCCGTTGCGGGGACGTGCGGACCACGGCACAGGTCCTTCCAGGCGACCGAGTCGTCGCGCCGGACGTTGTCGTAGATGGTCAGCTCGCCGCCGCCGACCTCGACACTCGCGCCCTCGGCGGCGTCGGCCGCGGAGCCCTTGATGCCGATCAGCTCGAGCTTGTAGGGCTCGCTCGCCAGCTCGGTCCGCGCGTCGTCGTCGGAGACCACCCGGCGGCTGAACCGCTGCCGCTCCTTGATGATCTGCTGCATCTTCTTCTCGAGCTTGCCCAGGTCCTCGGGCGTGAACGGCGTGGGCACGTCGAAGTCGTAGTAGAACCCGTTCTGCACCGGCGGGCCGATGCCGAGCTTCGCCTCCGGGAACAGGTCCTGGACGGCCTGCGCGAGCACGTGCGCGGTCGAGTGCCGGATGATCGCCCGGCCGTCCTCGGACGCCGCCTTGACCGGCTCGATCTGGTCGCCGTCGGAGACCACCCGGGACAGGTCCCGCAGCTCACCGTTGACGCGGGCGGCGATGGCGGAGCGGTCCTGACCGAAGATCCCGGCGAACAGCTCCCCGATCGTCGTCGTCTCGGTCACACTCCGCTCAGCCTCGCCCTCGACGCCGATCAGATGGACCTTGACTTCCGACACGTTCACTCCTCGGGTACGGCGACCAGCCGGTTTGCCGGTCAGCACAGATGGTATCCACTCCGGCGCCGCGCCCCGACGGCGTATCCACAGGCCCGCGGCACCTGACGAAAGTCGGGGGTCGGCCCAGCCGTTGGTCCGATGTGCCCAGGGTGTCCGGATTCCTAGGTTCTAGAGCGTGATCACCCTCGAAGGACTCACCAAGCTGTACTGGCCGGCACCACTGACCAAGGTCGGCGCTCTGCTCGACGCCAAGGCTCTGCACCCGCGGCGGAGCGCCCGCAACCACCTGATCGTGATGGCCCGGAGCAACGGCATCCCAGTCAGCCGGGTCGACGAGGTCCTGTACGTCGTAGGCCTGGCATCGTGAGTGACCAGCTCCTGCACTTCGCCGACGAGCTGATGTCCTCGTGGTGGATCTACCTCGCGCTGTGGGGTTTCGCCGCGCTGGACGGCTTCTTCCCGGCCATCCCGAGCGAGACGCTGGTCATCACCGCGGGCGTGTTCGCGGCAGCCAACGGTGAACCCAACCTGTACGCCGTGATCGTGGTCGCGGCGATCGGCGCGTTCGTCGGCGACCACGTGTCCTATGCGCTCGGCCGCGGCGCCGGTGGCCGGCTGCTCGATCGGATGAAGCCTGGCACCAAACGGCATGCGGCTGTGCTCTGGGCCCGGCGAGCGTTGGCAGAGCGAGGCGGACTGGTCCTGGTGGTCGCCCGGTACGTCCCGGGCGGTCGCACGGCCGTCACGCTGACCATGGGGTCGGTGCGCTATCCCCTGCGGAAGTTCTCGGCGTACGCCGGACTGGCCGCCCTCAGCTGGGGTCTGTACTGCACTTTGGTGGGCTACATCGGCGGTAAGGCCTTCGAGGACAACCCATTGAAGGGCGTGCTCCTCGGCATCGGCCTCGCCCTCACGGTGACGGTGATCGTCGAGGTCGCCCGGCACCGCCTGCGCAAACGGAAGCCTCAAGCTGAGGTAGAGCCTCAACTCGTGGAAGCAGGAGAACGATGAACGCGGTGGGTTCGGAGTGGACCAAGCTGTGGACGGTCCGGTCAAGCTGGCTAAACCACATCGTGGTTCTACGCGACCGCAGCCGGTCAGTTCAGTGCCGGGATCGCGTCGGCCAGAACTATCTGACCGGCACTACCGACCCGATCTCCCCCACTCTGAGCGCCATGGTGCTCGTCGCGTGGGCTGTCGGGGGTCTAGCGCTGGGCACGCGCGTGCTCAGCCGCCGCGACGCTTGAGATCACCTCTTCACGCGCCGCGGCCAGCGAACGCGCCGCCGACGGACGCTGGTGTGCGAACCGCGGGATGAGGTCGGCCAGAGCGAGCTCTGCACTGATGAAGCGGAGGTTGTCCTCGCGGACTCCGTAGTTGGTGAAGTACGCCCGCAGATAAGGAAACTCGTAGTCCCAGCCCTCCCGGCGAGCTCCCGGACCGTAGGCACCGCCACGGCTGCTGACCACGACCACTTCCGTGTCGCTGAGAACCCCGTCGCGAAAGGCACCGGGAAAGGTGATCCGGTCGATCCAAGCCTTCAGTGCGGCCGGAAGCGAGTAGTTGTACACCGGCGCACCGATCACGATCGTCCGGCTCGACACGACCTCGTCGATCAGCGGCTTGGTCAGCGCCCAGGCGTTGGCCTCGGCCGTGCTCTCGATCAGTGTGCCGACCAACGTCAGCGGTACGACGCCCTGCCGCTCGGACCGCCGGCCGAGCCGACAGTACGCCGTGTCGATGGGCGGCACCGGGTCCGCGGCGAGGTCGCGGTAGCGGTACCCGGCCGAGCCGTGGACAGCCTGCCAGCGGTCCGCGAACAGCCGGGTCAGCCGCCGCGTCACGGACTCGTCGGAGCGATTGGCACTCGAATCCAGGTGGAGCAACATGGTCACCTTCGTCAGGTCGTGGTCGTCAGACTGGGTGACGGACCGCAGCGGGAAAGGTGACCAGTGATCGGCGACGAACTGACCGGGGCCTTCGAGGCGGAGCGCGGCAAGCTCGAGGCGGTCGCCTACCGGCTGCTCGGCTCGCGGAGTGAGGCCGAGGACGCGGTGCAGGAGGCCTGGATCCGGCTCGATCGAGTCGAGGACGTCGAGAACCTCGGCGCCTGGCTCCGAACCGTGGTGACCCGGATCTGCCTCGATGTGCTGCGCGCTCGCAAGGTTCGCCCGGAGGACCCCGCCGGACCCGAGTTGCTCGCGCAGGCGCCCACGACCCGCAGCACGCCGGAGGACGAGGCGCTGGTCGCCGACTCGGTCAGCCGGGCGCTGCTCGTCGTACTGGACACGTTGGATCCGGCCGAGCGGATCGCGTTCGTGCTGCACGACATGTTCGCCGTACCGTTCGCTCAGATCGCGCCGATCGTCGATCGGACCCCGGTCGCGACCAAGAAGCTCGCCAGCCGGGCTCGTCAGCGGGTCCAGGGCACGCCCGTCGTGCCGGCGGCCGAGCTCGCTCGGCAGCGGCGCGTCGTGTCAGCCTTCCTCGAGGCCGCCCGGGCCGGTGATCTCACGGCCATCCTGAATGTGCTGGACCCCGACGTCGTACGCCGGGTCGACGCAGCCGCCCTGGCACCTGGAATGGCCGCGGAGCTGCGGGGTGCGCGCGCCGTCGCCGAGGGCACGGTCGTCCTCGCGCGCCGCTCTCAGCTGGCCGAGCTGGCCCTCGTCGACGGCCAGGTCGGCCTGGTCCTGGCCCCGCACGGGCAGCTGTTCCTGGCCATCGTCTTCACCAGCGCGGCGGACCGGATCACGTCGTACGACGTCATCGCCGATCCGGACCGCCTCAGCCGGTTGAGTCTCGCCGTCCTCAGCGCGGAACGTTGAGGGCGATGGTGATCTGCTCCGACACCTTGGCCGCGAGCTCCAGGCCGGCGCGCCGAGTGGCCGGCTGCAGGGCCGAGTGGTCGAGCGGACCCTCGGCGGCGATGTGCGGGTCGGTGGGGATGTCGATCACGGCCGCCGCGCGGGACTCGAAGTACGGGCGGAGCTGCTTCTCGACCTCCTTGTTCACGTCGCCAGGGCCGTTGGAGACCGCGATCACCGCGCGGCGGATCAGCCGCTGCGCCTCCGGGCCCTGGTTGTCGAGCTCCTCGAGCATCTGCACCGCGGCCGCGCAGGACAGGCTCTTCCACTTGATCGGGATGACGAGGGCGTCGGCCGCCTTCATCGCCTCACGCCAGTTGCTGGAGCCCTCGTTGTTCCCGGTGTCGATCACGAGCACCTTGTAGAAGCGGCTCAGCAGCCGGTGGATCTGGTCGAAGTCCTTGGCCTCGATCTGTGCGTACGTCGTGGTCGCGGACGTGAGCACGTCGTACTGACCCGCGACCTGGTGCCGCAGGTACGCTGCGACGTCGCCGAGCCGGGCGTCCGGCTGGGTCAGCATCTGCATCGCCTGGAGCATGTCCGTGACGGTGGACCGCGCGTTCGTGTCGTGCGTGCGCAGGTGCATGTTGCCGCGCAGCTCGTTGTTGTCCCACGCCACGACACCGCCGCCACGGGCCTGACCGAGCGCACCGGCGAGCAGCAGCGTGGTCGGCGTCTTGCCCGAACCACCCTTGGGGTTCGCGACGACGATCGTCACCGGACGGCGGAACGCGGTCGCCGCGGTCGCCCGCGCGATCCGCTCCGACCGCTCGGAGCTGCCCGGACGCAGCTTCAGCACACTCCGTACGCCGCGCTCGGCCGGAGCCTCCCGCGGCAGCGGCAGGGCCTGCATCAGCTCGTCGGTGCGGTAGGACACCTCGCGCTGCTGCGGTGCCTGCTGACCGGGGATGCCTTGCGGGAAGAAGTGCTGAGCGGCCGGAGACAGCTGCTGACCGCCCTGCGCCGGGCCACCGGCGGCCGGAGTGCCAGGAGCGCTGTTGCCGGAGCCTGAGCCGTGGAATGACGCGCCGCCGAAGACTGGGCTGCTCGGACCCGCGGTAGGCGTCGTGCCGGAGTCGGCCTGAGCAGCTCCCCCGGTTGTCTCCTGGTCGTCCGCCGTACTGTCGCCGGCTTCCTCGAGCTCATCGGGCTCGGCCGCAGGCTGGGTCCACGAGGCGGCGGACTCGGCGGCGGGCTGCGTCCAGGACGGGGTTGACGGCTGGGGCTGAGCCCACGGGGCAGGTTGGTCGGCGGGCCGGGACCACGTGTCGACCGGGTAGTCCGCCGACAAGGCGTCCGGCTTCTTCTCGGTCTCGGCGGGCTCGGAGTCGCCTTCCCGGTTCGGGTCCGGCTGGGTCCAGGAGGGGGTCGGTTGCCACATTCTCCGGACCTCGGCCGCCGCTGCTTCCCGGTCCTTGTGCTGTCCGGAGTTGTGCGAGTCGGTCACGACCTGGATCCCCGATTCTGTCAGAGGGGGCGGTGCCCCTGGAGGCTGCTGGTTCGATTCCGGAGGTGAGGTCTCCGGGAGAGGTCCACTATCCCATGACACCGTGTCCACACAATGTCACGACCCGGAGCGTCGCTGGGCCGTTGACGACTCAAGATGTCACCAATCCCGCCTCGTAGGCGACGATGGCGGCCTGGACCCGGTTCTTCACCGCGAGCCGCAGCAGGACGGCGCTGACATAGGCCTTCACCGTCCCTTCGACCAGGTAGAGCCGCGCGGCGATCTCGGCGTTCGACAGCCCGGCGCCGATCAGGCCGAGCACCTCCAACTCGCGGGGACTCAGGACGGCCACCTGCTCCTTGGCGGCCGCGGCCCGGGCCATCGCACCGCCGCCGGATCCGGCACTCAGCTCGGCGATCACCCGCTGGGCGACGCGAGGCGACAGATACGCGGCGCCTTCCGCCACAGCCTTCAGGCCGGCGATCAGCTCGCGCGGGTCTCCCGACTTCAACAGGAACCCGCTGGCGCCGTCGCCGAGCGCTCGGGCGATGTACGCGTCTTCAGAGAAGGTCGTGAGCATCACCACCGCGGTCTCGGGCACAGTCCGCCGGATCTCGGCACCGGCCGCCAGTCCGTCCATCCGCGGCATCCGGATGTCGAGTACGGCGACGTCCGGCCGATGCCGCCGTACCGCCTCGACCGCTGCCACGCCGTCGGCTGCCTCGGCAACGACCTCGATCGCGTCATCGGTGCCGAGGATCGCGCGGACCCCGGCCCGCACCATCGCCTCGTCGTCGGCCAGCATCACCCGGATCATCCGGACGCCTCCGGGGTCGGTGTGACGGAACCGCTCTGCACCAGGTGCTTGGCGACGAGCGCGCCGTCCGCGAAGCACAGGCGATAGACATACGTGATGGAGAACGGGGCGTCCGGGCGGTAGTAGCGGCAACTCCAGCCGGCCGGTGGCCGGTACCCCTCCCCCGGCGGGTCGATCATCTGCATCGCGGGCAGCACCCTCTCCACGTCGTCCTCACGCTGGCCGATCGTCAGCGCGTCGTACTGCGCGGGCCGCAGGATCGAGCTGTAGCCGGCGACGAGGTAGTAGCCGAGGGCAACCACTCCGACGACGGCGCCGAGGATCAGCGGCGCGGCCACCACGGTGATCAGTCCGCGGCGGGCGGACCGCCGTACCGTGGCTCGCTCTTCCGCCGTGTTTGTCGCCTTCTCCGGTTCGGGGCGGCCACCGGCGCGCGGCATCGTCGCGACCACCTCGAATCCACCACTGGGCCGAGGTCCTGCGGTCAGCGTCCCGCCGACTAGCTGTTGTGACCCAGCAGGTTGTTGACGGCGTGGTGGCTTGATCGTGGGAGGACCTCCGGGCGGAGTGGATGTGTCTGACGCATCGACTTCGACCACGGAGGTCCTCATGGCCCACGCTAATGCCCGGACAAACTTGTTTGGTCGCAGGCTGATCGTTGAGCGGGTCGCGGCCGGGTGGCCGCCGGCGCAGGTGGCCGAGCAGCTGGGCATTTCGCGGGCCACGGTGCACAAGTGGCTGCGCCGCTACCGACAGGCCGGAGACGCGGGCCTGGTCGACCGGTCGTCGCGGCCGCGACGCTCACCGAACCGGCTGCCGGCCCGGACCGAGCAGTCGGTACTGGCCGCGCGCCGGCACCGCCGCCGCGGCGCGGTCGTGCTGGCCGCCGAGCTTGGCCTGAACCCATCCACCGTGGGCCGGGTCCTGTCCCGCCACCAGGTTCCGCACCTGGCCACACTCGACCCGATCACCGGCCAGCCAGTCCGTTCACCACGCCACTCCCAGATCCGCTACGAATACGACCGCCCCGGCGCGATGATCCACGTCGACGTGAAGAAACTCGCCCGGGTCCCGGCCGGAGGGGGCTGGCGCCTGCGCGGCGCCGAGGCCACCGTCGCCCACAAGCACAAGAAGACCCTGATCGGCTACGACTACGTCCACACCGCCATCGACGACCACACCCGCCTGGCCTACTCCGAAGTACTGCCCGACGAACGCGACCCAACCTGCGCCGTGTTCCTGCACCGCGCCCTGACCTGGTTCACCACCCACGGCATCACCGTCGAACGCGTTCTCACCGACAACGCCATGGTCTACCGACGCGGCCACGGCTGGGCCGCCACCTGCACCACCTGGCACCTCAAACGCCGCTACACCCGACCCCGCTGCCCCTGGACCAACGGCAAAGCAGAACGCTTCAACCGCACCCTGCTCACCGAATGGGCCTACGCCCAACCCTGGACCAGCAACACCGACCGCAACCAAGCCCTCGACAACTTCCTCGACCACTACAACAATCGACGCGGCCACTCCGCCCTCGCAGGCAAACCACCCATCACCCGGCTCAACCCGCGTCAACAACCTCGCGGGTCATAACAACTAGCCGCACGCGCTCCCGCAACCCGTCCAGGCCACGACCGCTTGACGGCACTGCCTGCTGTGGCCGCGTTGCACCGGTGTCAACGACGCTTAGCTGCACGTCGTCCTCATGGGAGGTCACGGACACAGTCACCGCAGCACCTGGCGCGTGCTTGTTCGCATTTGTCAACGATTCCTGGACGACGCGGTGGACTGCCCGGTCCACCATCGGTGAAAGCTCACCGGTACCCTCTTCAACCAGTCGCACGTTGAGGCCTGACGCGGCCGCTCGGTCGACCAGTGCAGCCACAGTCTCGTCATGCGGCATGACGGGCGCGTCCGCGTCTCGCAGTACGCCGACAATCTCGCCGAGTCGCTCGGTCGCGGTGGCCGCTGCCTCACGCAGCGACGTCGCGGCCCGCCGATGCTCCTCCGGCAGCGCGGGATCGAGCTCCAGCGCAGCGGCCTGCAGCGCGATCAGGCTCAGCTCGTGACCGACCGAATCGTGCATGTCCTCGGCGATCCGGGACCGTTCGCGCAAGCGCTCCTGGTCGATCGCCATCCGCTGCTCGCGTTCGATCCGCTCGGCCCGCTCCCAGCCGGCCGAGGCCAGCAGCGCCTGCTGGGCGCGGTACCGGCCGACCAGCCATGGCAGCACGACCAGCAACAAGGCCAGCAGGAGCATCACCAGCCAGGACAGGATCGACTCCGTGGCCCGGACCTGCCGTCTGATCGCCAACGTCAGCGCGAGACCCCCGAGCAGCGACCAACTGCACACCATGACGAAGTGCTTCAGCTGCGTCTCGCGCCGGCCGGCCAGATAGCTCAGCAGGCTGATCGCCGGGACCAGTGCGATCTGCACGCCGTGCGTCGTACCGAGGGCGAAGATCAGAATGAGGATCTGGGCCCAGGCGACCACAGCTAGTGCGGCCAGCGGCCACCTGCGCCGACCGAACGCAGCCAGCAGCAGTACGCCGACGCACGCCGCACGCACCCAGTACGGGTCGCCGCGTGTGCCGCTCTCGGCGAGCACGAGGAAGCTCAGCGCGGCCCACAGGCCGACGTCTCCCAGGCGCCGCCACGTCATGCCGTAGACGCTACACAGTCGCTTGTCTGCCGCCGTACTGCCGAAGTCAGGTGTTGCTGTCGGCATCGACCAGCTCAAAAGGGACCAGGGAAAGGTTCGGCACCGCCTCCCCGCGCAGCTGGGCGAGCAGCAGGTCGACTGCGCGCCGGCCCATCTCCGCCTGGTTCTGCCGGACATGCAGGTACGGCGGTCCGCCGATGGAGTCGCCTGGTGAGTCGAAACACGCGACCACGCCGTCGCCGCCCAGTGCACGGTCGACCATCCTGGCCAGGTTGTACTCACAGGCGAAGTACGCCGTCACTTCCGGCAGCCGCTCCCGGAACGCGCGGATCACCTCCATGTCCGCCCGCACACTCTCGGTGGTCGTCGAACCGGGCAGAGTGCTGCGCAGGTCGGTCAGTTCGTAAGCCTGTCCCCGCCCCTCGAACGCAGAGCGGAACCCTTCCAGCCTCTCCTCGATCGATGACGTGTTGACGGGCGGCGGGGAGAGGAAGGCGATGTGACGGTGTCCCTGGTCGAGCAGCCGCGACGTCAGCGCCCGCGCCGCCGCCACGTTGTCGGTGTGCACGGCCGCGACCGGGATCCCGGACAGATGCCGGTCGACGAGGACCACTGGGTAGCCGTCCAGCACCTGCCGGAGCAGGCTGGCGTTGTAGAAGTCGCCGTGGACCGGGAACACGATCAGGCCGTCCACACTCGCCACAAGCGAGTCCACGGCCTTCTCCTCGTCGGTCTGCCGCCCGTGGGTTCGCCGTACGACCAGATGGGCGCCGTACTCCGCGCAGCGCTCCTCGATGGCGTTCAGGAGATCCAGACCGTAGGCCTCCGACATGTCCGGCACGATGAGCGCGATCGAACGAGCCTCCTGCCGCGCACCCGGGCGGCCGCGCAGAGGCATCGTGATCCGGCTCAGATCGGGCAGGCGCCGTACGACGAACGTCCCCTTGCCGCGGATGCGTTCGACCAGGCCGGCCTCCCGCAGGACCTCGAGAGCACGCTTCGAAGTGATCCGGCTGACCTCGAACTGCGCTGCGAGCTCCATCTCGGACGGCACGCGGTCACCGGGCCTCAGTGCACCGCGCCGGAGCTGCTCCAGGACGTGGTTGCAGATCCGCTCGTACAGCAATGCCACGCCGCCACCTCACCTGTCGTCCGGTTGACATATCAAATCATCCTCTACTGTCGGTGGGCGGTGGGAGCGTGACCGTCATGCGAATCGACGGGAAACGCGCAGTGGTCACCGGAGGTGCGGTCGGGATCGGCCGCGCCATCGCCCTGCGCCTGGCCGCGGCCGGCGCGGAGGTGGCGATCGCCGACATCGACGTCGCGGGCGGTAGTCGCACGTCTGAGCTGATCGGCTCAGCGGCGCGGTTCGTGCGGGTCGACATGCGCGACGACGCGGCGGTGACCGACCTGATGGCATGTCAACCACAGATCCTGGTCAACAACGCCGGCGGCGGGGCCGTGCTCCGACCGTGCTTCCCCGAGGCGTCGGTCGAGCGGTGGTCGGCGTCTCTCGAGCTCAACCTGCGGGCGCCGATGCTCACCACGCAGCTCGCGCTCTCCGCGATGCAGGCCGCAGGGGGTGGCGCGGTGGTGAACATTGGATCGACTGCGGGGCTGGGGTTCGGGCCGCACGTGTCCCCCGAGTACAGCGCGGCCAAGGCTGCGTTGATCCGGCTGACCGCGACGCTGGCGCCGTTGAGTCAAAGCCATGGCGTCCGGGTCAACTGCGTCGTACCGGACTGGGTGGCGACCGAGCGTGGAGTGCGCGAGCGGGCCGCTCTTCCGGTGGCTGAACGTGGGCCTGAATTGGTCTCGCTCGAGGTCCTGACCGACGCCATTGTGCGCTTCGTCGAGGACGAATCTCTGGCCGGTCGGGTGGTGCTGCTGGATCGCGGTGCGGAGCCGCGCTTTCTCGAGTGACGTCGGTGCTTGGTGCCTCGTGCTTCGTGCTCGGTGCTTCGTGCTTGGAAAAGTCTGGAGGAGTTCCGGATCAGATCCTGGTGAGGGGACCCGATGGGCTGACAACATTCCCGCATGACCCGCCCAGCAGTGCCCGCCTTCGCAGCTCGTCCCGTCGTGTCCGTCGCGGTCGCCGTCGGGCTCGTGCTGACGGCGCTGTCCGGGCGGTACGGTTCCATCGCGACGAGCTGTACTTCATGGTCGCCGGCCACCGACTGAGTTGGGGGTACGTCGACCAGCCGCCGCTGACGCCCTTGCTGGCGCGGGTCTCGACCTCGGTGTTCGGGGACACGGTGATGGGTCTGCGCGTGCTGTCGACGGTGAGCACCGTGATCACGATCATCGTGGTGGCGCTGATCGCCCGTGAGTTCGGCAGCGATCGGCGCGGGCAGGTGCTGGCGGCGGTGTGTGCAGCCGTGTCCGGGTTCGTCCTCGGCGTCGGGCATCTCGTGTCGACGGCGACTTACGACCTGCTCGCGTGGATGCTGATCGGACTGTTCGCGGTCAAGTTGTTGCGGACCCGCGACGGGCGGTGGTGGCTCGCGCTCGGGCTGACGGTCGGGATCGCCTTGGAGAACAAGTACCTCGTCGTTCTCCCGGTCGGTGCGTTGCTGGTGGCGTTGCTGATCGTCGGTCCGCGAGAGGTGCTGCGGTCGTGGTGGCTGCTGGCCGGCGTCGCGCTGGCCGGGCTCGCCGCTCTGCCGAACGTGGTGTGGCAGTTCCAGCACGACTGGCCGCAGCTCACCGTCGCGGGCGGGATCAGCGAGGACGACGGCACCGAGAACCGGATCATGTTCATCCCGCTGCAGATCCTGCAACTGTCGCCGTTCCTGGTGCCGATCTGGGTGGCCGGGTTCCTGCGGCTGTGGCGGACTCCGTGGGCTCGATCCATCGCGTTGGCCTATCCGCTGCTGTGTGTCGTCGTACTGGCGGTCGGCGGGAAGTCGTACTACGCGCTGCCGTTGCTGCTCGTCCTGGTGGCAGCCGGGAGCGAGCCGGCGCTGGGCTGGATCGACCGGCACAGGCCACTTGCGGTCGTCGGGCTCGTGCTAACCGCTTTGACGTCCGCGCTGTTCACCCTGCCAGTGCTTCCGGCGTCGGCGGTGGACTTCGTCATCCCGGTGAACAAAGAGCAGGGCGAGCAGATCGGCTGGCCTTCGATGGCGGCAGCCGTCGCGACGGCGTGGGAGCGAATCCCAGCGGATCAACGGTCGTCGGCCACGATCTTCGCCGGCAACTACGGCGAGGCCGGGGCGTTGCTCCGCTACGGGCCCGCACATGGGCTGCCACCGGCGTACTCGGGACACATGAGCTTCGCCGACTGGGGCCGCCCGCCGGACAGCAACACCGGGCCGGTTCTGCTCGTCGAGATCGAGCGGACGCCGTCGTTCGAGGCGAACTTCCGGGACTGCTCGCAGGTGGGCACGATCGACAACATCGTCTCGAACGACGAGGACGGTACCGCGCTCGTGCTGTGCTCGGCGCCGACCGAGCCATGGTCCACGCTGTGGCCGAAGCTGAGGAGGTACTACTGACGCACGTACGGTTGGACGATGCTCCCTCTGGTCGACCTCCCGCCGGGCTCCATCGCCCTCCGGGACGACCGCCTCGGCACCCGCTGGCAGGTCTCGCTGGCCTCGTTCCGCCTCGGCCGCTACCCGGTCGTCGGGGCGGACGACGTACCTCTCACCGGCATCAGCTGGTACGACGCGGTTGCCTTGTGCAACAAGTTGTCCGGTGAGGACGGTCTGCCCGCCGCGTATGTGATCGACGGGGAGGAGGTCACCTGGTCGTCGAGCTCGCCCGGGTACCGGCTGCCGACGGAGGCCGAGTGGCAGTACGCGTGCACCGCGGGTGTGCCGGCCTACCGCTACGGACCTGTCGACGACATTGCCTGGTATGCGGGCAACTCCGACGGTCACCCACATCGTGTCGGGCTCAAGACGCCGAACAACTGGGGCCTGCACGACATGCTCGGCAACGTCTGGGAGTGGTGCTGGAACCTCTACGACCCGACGACGTACGGCGCCTACCGCATCTTCCGCGGCGCCGGCTTCGACGACCCAGACCGCTCAGTCGGCTCCACCGTCCGCCGCCGCTCCCACCCAACCTTCACCATCGAGGACCTCGGCCTACGCCTCGCCCAATCAATCCCAATCTGACCGCGACCTCCGCGCCTCCACCTCAGCCAGCGCCATCGGCCCGGTTCGCTGTACACAAGACGCACTCACCCTCAACGCAGGTCAGCCCACACCCGCCCTTCCACGATCCGGCGACCGCCACCACCCTCGATCTCGTCCCCAGCCCGGCGCAGCATCCGCAACCAAACCAGGCCGGCCGGCCGGTAGCCGTGTACCAGCGCAACCACAGCCGACGGTCACGCTCCCGGCGCAACCACACCCGAGGGTCGAGGGCCCCTGCGCAGGCCAATCCGAGGGTCGCGCGCCCGGCGCACCCTCAGCCAGAGAGCACGCCGCAGCGACCAACCACAGCCAGCACCCGTCAGAACCCGCCAGCCCAGCCGGATGCGACCGCAACGAGCAACCGGAGCCGGCACATGTCCAGAGGTGGGCCACAGAGCCGGGTCCTGTCCAGCGGCGGGGCACCACAGCCCAGAGCCGCCAGACGTGGGCAACCATCGCCGGGAACGTTCAGCGCGGGTAACCCCAGCGCGAGACCATGTGAGCGGCGATCAACCCCAGCCCGGAGCTGTTCAAAGGCGGGCAACCGCAGCCGGGAGCTGCCACACGTGGGCGACCACAGCGAGGAACGCTCAGCGCGGGCAACCCCCGCGCCGGACCATGTGAGCGGCGATGAGACCCAGCCCGGAGTTGTTGAACGGCGGGCAACCGCAGCCGCGAACTGCCAGACGTGGGCGACCACCGCCGTGAACGTTCAGCGACGAGCAACCCGAGCGCGAACCGTATGAGTGGCGGGCAACCCCAGCCCGGAACTGCCACGTGGGCAACCACCGCCGGGGACGTTCAGCGCAGGTAATCCCAGTGCCGGACCATGTGAGCGGCGATCAACCCCAGCCCGGAGCAGTTCAGCGACGGGCAACCACCGCCCAGAACCGCCAGACCTGGGGCAACCACCGCCGGGAACGTTCAGTGCGGGTAACTGCAGAGGAGGACCGTCCGAGCGGCGAGCAACCACAGGCCGGAGCTGTTCACGCGTGGCCAACAACCTCTGGAAACGTTCAGCGGCGGGCAACCCCAGCGTCGGACCGTCCGTGCGGCGAGCAACCGCAGCAGCCGAGCGAAGCGAAGGCGCAAGGGGGTGCGGGTGGCGGAGCCCCCGCTTGCGGCGAGCGCAGCGCTGCCGCACAAACGACGAAGGCGACCCGGTCTGCGCTTTCCGCGGACACGAGTCGCCTATCGCCTTCGTGGACGATACTGGGATCGAACCAGTGACCTCTTCCGTGTCAGGGAAGCGCGCTACCGCTGCGCCAATCGTCCGAACAACAACACCACACAACACTCTCACGTGACGGTGTCGAGGTGGAGACGGGATTCGAACCCGTGTACACGGCTTTGCAGGCCGTTGCCTCGCCTCTCGGCCACTCCACCAGTGAGAAAGCTGGCCTGCCGAACCCTCTCCGAGCGGACGACCGGGTTCGAACCGGCGACCTCAACCTTGGCAAGGTTGCGCTCTACCAACTGAGCTACGTCCGCATCGCGACCGGGTTTTCGACTCCCCCGGCGCGAGAAGAAGACTAGCCCATCTCGCCCGGAGTTCAAAAATCGGGGTCCCCCTCGACGTCGACGTACCGTCATCGTCCGGTCACCTTCGGACCGCCCGGCAGACCCGGATCGCCTGCGCACTAAGGTGTCCCGCGGAAGGAGCAGCACATGCGTATCTGGCTCAACGGCGCCCTGCGGGACGACGAGGCGACGGTCTCGCCACTGGATCACGGGCTCACCACCGGTGACGGTGTGTTCGAGACGATCAAGATCGTCGACGGGCGTCCGTTCGCGGTGACGAGGCATCTGGAGCGACTGGTTCGGTCCGCGGTCGGCCTCGGCCTGCCGGAGCCGGACGTGGCCCAGCTCGAGGAGGGCGTCGCGGCGGTCGTGAAGGCAGATCCCGACATCCCGTTCGGCCGGCTGCGGATCACGTACACGGGTGGTGTCTCACCGTTGTCGTCCGATCGCGGTACGTCGGGACCGACGATCCTGATCGCGACACAAGCCATCAAGCGCCCCGGGCCGACGTCGGCGATCGTCACGGTGCCGTGGGTCCGCAACGAACGCAGCGCGGTCGCCGGCCTGAAGACGACGTCGTACGCCGAGAACGTCCGCGCACTCGCCTACGCGAAGGAACGCGGCGGCAGCGAGGCGATCTTCGCGAACACGATCGGCAACCTGTGCGAGGGCACGGGGTCGAACATCTTCTGCGTGTACGACGACGAGCTCGTCACGCCGACCTTGGAGTCGGGGGCGCTGGCCGGCGTGACCCGCGCGCTGGTGCTCGAGTGGTTCGGCGGCGTGGAGCGAGATGTACCGCTGGAGCGCCTGCACGAGGCCGAGGAAGTCTTCCTGACCTCCACCACCCGCGACGTCCAAGCCATCCACCGCGTCGACGACCGCGACCTCCCGGCACCCGGCGCCATCACCGGCCAGGTCACCAAGATCTTCACCGAACGCTCAGCCGAGAACCCCAACCCCTGACGGACGCACTTCCGGATCAATTCTGCTGCCTGGCGCAGAGAATGCTCCGAAAGCGCGACCCGATGCCCAGTTCAGGGGCTACTCTCCGGAGGCTTTGCGGCGTTCGCGGTAGGCGGCCACGTGCAGACGGTTGCCGCAGGTGCGGGCGTCGCAGTACCGCTTGGAACGGTTGCGGGACAGGTCGATCAGCGCGTCGTCACAATCCGGTGCCTCGCAGCGACGGAGGCGTTCGCGTTCGCCGGCGGAGATCACCTGGGCCAGCGCGATCCCGCACTCCACGGTGATCCGGCACGCCAGTGACGCGCCGTCCCGCGAGTAGTGGATGTGCCACGGGTGCCCGTCGTGATTCGTCAGCCGCGGCGTCGTCGTACCGCGGGCGACGATCGCGTTGATCATCACCGCCGCCGTGGCGTCGGAATCCGTGGTGAACACCGGCGAGAACAACGGCCGCAGATCGCGGACCTCCGCAAGGTCCTTCTCCGTCAGCGTGTCGACCGCACTGAACTCGCGCTCGTGGACGAACTTCTCCAGCTCCTCGAGCGTCTCCATCGTGTCGACCTGGCTGTTCGGTCCGGGCAGGGTGTTGACGAGCCGGACCAGCGTGCCGAGCGCCTGCTCGGTGTCGTGCGAGAAAGTCACAATCACGTCTCCAACGCGACGGGGTCTCCGTCCTGGAGCAAGAGTAGCCCGGGCCGATTAGATCGTCGCTCCATGATGCGCTAAGGTTTCACCCGCAAGGCACCAGAAAGCAACAACAGCACCAACAGTACGGGCGATTGGCGCAGTGGTAGCGCGCTTCGTTCACACCGAAGAGGTCACTGGTTCGAACCCAGTATCGCCCACCCGAAGAACACGCAGGTCAGAGCGGGAACCCAGCACCCGGGTCCCCGCTCTACTCGTTTCAGCCCTTCTCAGGCAGCGAAAAGGCAGCAAGAGCCCCTAGAACCCGCTCCTGGGAGCCTCCCTGGACGTGCGTGCAGATCGCCAGCGTCGTCGTCGGCCGCTCGTGCCCCATGACCATCTGTACGTCGGGAACCGGCACACCCGAGGTGATCAGCCACGACGCATACGAGTGCCGAAGGTCGTGGAACCGCAGCCCACCTTCGGCGCGGCGTGACACCACCTTTACGGCCTGTGCCTTCGTCTTGAACAGCTCGGTCTCGTCCCCGGCCGCTGTCGGCCAGGTCCCCCGAACTTGTCGCCCTCGGCCCCGACCCAGCCCAGCAGTCCCGCGCACACGAGCGACGGCCGCCAGGTCCACGCCCGGAAGAGCGCGCACCTCAACGGGGCGCCTCGCGCCAGACGCGTCCGAGCAGGTCACAGCAGTTGACGCCGTACGCAGCCAACTCGCGGGCTACCACCGAATGCTTGGCGAGCCGACGTCACCGTGGCCACTTCCGCAACTCCGGAACGGCGCTGTCCAGGTCAACCAGGCCTACCAGGCAGCTCAGTACCGGACGGCGACCGCGATGCTGCCAGACCTCATCCAGGTCGCAGACGCGTACGATGGCTACCAAGGCCGCGACGGCCGGGAGACATACCTCGCCCGCTGCGCGGTCTACACGGCGGCCGCCAAGCTCCTGACCAAGGTAGGCGAACACCAGCTCGGTTGGCTGCCCGCAGACCGCGCCACCCATGCGGCTCTGGCCGCCGAGTCGAAGGCTGCGCAAGGCATGGCCGTCCATCAGGTGGTGATCGCGCTGCTCCGCAGCCAGCGAACCGATGATGCCGAACGCCTCACCGTCCGGTCGGCAGAAGGTCTAATGTCCCTCGCTGGCTCGGACGCTCCCGGACGCCGTATCGCTCGCCGGTCGCTATGGCTAATCTCGTCCGTCATCGCCGCTCGCCGGTCCGATCGCGCCAACTCCACCGAGCGGCTCGATACGGCTACGGAGCTCGCCGACCTCCTCGCGCACGACGGCAACCACTGGTGGACCGCATTCGGCCCGACGAACGTCCTGATCCATCGGGCCTCGGTCGCAGCCGGGTTCGGCGATCCATCAGGTGTACTGCGAGTGGCAACCGAAGTAGGCACCGAGGCCCTGCCGGCCGGTCTCCAGGACCGCCGCTCGCGCCTACACCTCGACCTCGCTTGGGCGCAGGCTCAAGCAAAGTACGACATGGAAGCGATCCTGCACCTACAGCAGGCCGAACGCGTCGCCCCGGAGTCCATCCGCTACCACACGATTGCCCGCGAGCTGGTCCGCGAACTCCTCAAGCGTTCCGCAAACCCATCCCGGCCCTAACCGCCATCGCAACCCGCGCAGGAGTCCTCGCGTGACCAATCGAACCCTCTACATCGTCGTCTGCGGTGCTCCGCTCGCTGCACGAGCGGGCGACGGCCTCAAAGCCGTCCGAGCCAACGGCTGGGACCCGTACATCATCCCCACCGACGCGGCCTTGCCCTGGCTAGCGGACCAGGACCTACGAGATGCCCCCGTCATCACCGGCAACCGCAAGCCACGCGAACCTAAGCGCATTCCACCGGCGGATGCAGTCGCCGTCGTACCAATGACCCTCAACACCCTCAACGCCTGGGCAAACGGCAGCGCTCATACGTATCCGCTCACGACATTGTGCGCAGCCCTTGGGTCTCGTACTCGGACGGTCGCTGTGCCCTTCGCAAAGCATGATCTTGCAGGACATCCGGCCTAGTTGGCTTCGTTCGCTGTACTTAGGCATGCGGGCGTCCGTATCGCTGACCCCCCACAGCGGATCTACATCAAAGCTGGATCCGATCGAGTCAGGAACCGGTGAACAGGTCGCCGTAGCTTTCGAGTGGTAATCGGTGCTGTGTCAGTTCGAGCGCACGCCATCAGTCAGCCAGAGCAGTTAGCGCGATGGCGAATTCGAGACTTCGAACTCGAGACTTCCATCTCCAAGCGGCTTCAATCCGTTAGCAGCACGGATGAACTCCACCGCCTCTTGAACGTGGCTACGAAGATCGCCAACCCACTTCGTATCGGCGCCCCACTCATCGACCACATATCGAGCAATCGCGACCTTGTTTAGCGCAGTTGGACCCTTCTTGTTTTCGGCCACCGCGCAAGGGTTCGAGTACCGCTCGCCGTTCCAGGTAAGATTGACATTCGGATGTACTGCAGAAACAGCCTTTCGGAATAGATCGACTGGTACGTAATTCTCGATCGCGTAGCCGTAGGTGATCCAGGAAAATCCAGGGCCGGCATTGAAGGAATCCCGGATCCGTATCTTCGTTGCGTTGATGGCCGCTCGCGGCGAAGTCTTATCCGAGTCGATCATCACCGCGATATGACGATTCAGCTTCCGAAGCGAGATGAAATCTTCTTCGAAATCTGGATCGTCTCCACTGAGGTGACTTAACAATCTTCCACCATAGAACATGATCGAATAATGGATATTCTCCTCAAGCGTCGGATCAATCAAGCTTATCCAGTGACGCAGGTAGATCCGATCAGACGGACCCTCAACCCAGATCACAGAATTCGCCTGGACAAGATCTGACGGCCGATATCCAAGGTCAGCGCAGATCGCTGCCTGTTCCTTGGGGCCGCTGGCAAGTCTGATGGACGTGCCTTCCGCAGCAGACAGGCTCACATGGAACAGATTCGCAACCTCGGCATCCAGAAGATGCGCGGAGTGGGTGGCGATGAGATACGAATTGCTCGTCTTTTCAGCGAGGTACCTGATGAGCTTGCGCTGCAATAGAGGATGCAGATGAATTTCCGGTTCTTCAACGCAGATCAATTCATTCTCGACCAGCGTTGCAGCTGCTGCCATGATGATGACCTGATGCAAGCCAGTCCCGACGCTCTCCAATGGCAGCTCACGCCCATGGTGATGCACTTGAATGGTAGATAGGTCGTAAGGTATCGAGATTCCCGCCGTGCGGTCATCAAGGATACTCTTGACAAATTCATTGATTGCGGCAAATTTTCGTCGATCGGCCTTGTATGCGTTCCCTGGATTCTGGAGCCGATGGAGATGGTTGATAATGCCCGTGCCGTTGATCGCCTCACGGAATTCCAGGTTCTCGCGACTATTAATGTTGACGCCAGAATTTGGCTCGATAAGTTCAGCGGACGTAGCGCGCCTGAAAGCTGCGAGCGTCCTAATGGACGGAATATATTGATAGGCTTTAATGAGGGTCAGTATGCGATTGAGATCGTCCGTCTGTTCACCGCCTGAAGCACCCATGAGGTGACCGCAGCACTCCCCAAGACCTTGCCGCTGGTAGGGATCCAACGATTCAGTAGCCGCGAGAGCCTGCTCAGCCGAGTAGAGGACCTGGGCGTTGTCGAGGTTCGAATTATCGTCAAGCGCGATGACATGACGAAACCACGCGATTTCGTTGTCTGGCTGGAGCCGAAAGTGGGGCCCAGCAAATATTGCGTGGAGGGCGTCGATCATTTGATCGTTTAGGTCCCGTTTATCGCTGGGCAGGAGTTGAGCGATCCCATCACTGATATCAATGCCGATGATTAGTTCAGTTGGATATCGATCGGGCCGGTCGTCAGGCAGATCGAGGGTCGGATCGAGCGTCTTGACCGTGGATCCGGTCCGTCTGTACTGGTCGAGTAGTTCTTGAGCCACGCGCAGCGTGTTCGACTTACCACTGTTGTTCTGTCCCGCAAGCAGATTCACCTGCTGGAGAGGGCCGACCAGCTGTGGAGTCTCAGAGAAGAAGCTCCGATACCATCTGACTCCGAATCCTGCGAATTTCGGCAATGCCCCGCCCTCTCTCGGTAACGTCTGTCTGCCTACATCGGCGCCTGGCTAGGATCGTTACACGGAGTACGCGACCGCAGGCTGTGTCGCGGGCGCTGGCAGCGAGAAGGCAGCGAACCTAGTGAGTGTCAGCCGACCGGTGGGGTCTTGCACGGCTATACGTACGACTGGCAGAACCCTACGAGCCAACGGTAGTACGACGGATCCGCCTTCACACCGAAGAGGTCACTGGTTCGAACCCAGCATCGCCCACGCAGTCGACAGGCGACGTGTGCTCGCGGAAAGCGCGAGCCGCGTCGCCTGCTTCGTGTTGTGCGGCTGCGCTTCGCTTGCCGCGAGCGGGGGCTTCGCCACCCGCACCCCCTTACGCCTTCGCTGCGCTCGGCTCCGTGGTTGCTCGCCGCCGTCGGCTTTGCGGCCTTCGCTGCGCTCGGCTCCGTGGTTGCTCGCCGCCGTCGGCTTTGCGGCCTTCGCTGCGCTCGGCTCCGTGGTTGTTCGCCGTCGGGCTTGCGACTTCGGGTGGGGCCTGGGGTTACGTGGCCGTTGACCTCAACCGCCACGCGCTCGACTCGCGGAGTGCACGGCCACGGGGTCGACCGATTCCCAGCGGAGTCCTACGCTTTCTCCTCCCGCAGACCGGTGCCGCCGGCAAGGGGAACGATCGCGCGGTGGTGCTCTGGCACGGCTGGGGGCAGTCGAGTGGTCAACTCCTCCCGGCTGATCGTCTGCCTGTCACACCCGCTGTGAACAGAAGGTTGCATTCACCAACGGTTGACTCCGATAGCCGACGGTGTGGTTCTGGGTTCGGTCGGCGTACGTCGTAGGAGCGGTTGATCATTGGGGCATTGGCATCAAGTGCGGGCGGGGGTGGTGCTGACGGGCGTGTTGGGCTGGTCCCGGCGTGTGGCGGCGTGGTTTGCGACGAGGGCGGTTGCGGTGCCGGTGGCTGCGAAGAGGGTGCCGAGTGCGATCCAACCTGGCGTGCCGTGGTCGATCGCGGTTGTGGTGACGACGGCGGGCGCGAGCATCAGGGCGAATGCGTTGCCGGTTTGGCTGAGGCCTTGGTAGGCGCCGGCGCGAGTGGGGTCGGCGAGTTCGAAAGCCATGCCCCAGCCTCCGGCTTCGCCCTGCGTCTCGGCTGCGGAGGAGGCAAGGGAGGCGAGGACCAGGACGGCGATTGCAGCCGCGGCACCGAGATGGCCTGCCAACGCGAAGAGCAGGCAGGCGATGAGCAGGAGCAGGCCCGCTCTGCGTACTGACCGCCCGGCGGTGCGCAGGTTCTGCGTGCCGCGGGAGGCACGGACCTGGAAGAGCGCTACGTAGGCGGTGTTCACGAGCAGGAGCGCCGATACGACGATGGTCGGGGCGTCGGTGTGGTCCGCCACCCACAGCGGGATCCCGACCGTTGTCAGCCCGAAGTGGATCGCGAGTACGGCGTTGAGGACTGTCGAGGCGACGTACGTACGATCCCGTAGGGGGGAGCGTCCGCGTGGCGCCTCGGCGTTACCGGAGGCGTCCATCCGTTCAGCCAGCCCGGCGACCCTGCGCCGCAGGCCGATCAGTGGGACCGTGCCGAGGATCGTGATCACGCCGACTAGGACCACCGTCAGGCGGTATGCCATGGTGGTGTCGGCCATCAGAGCCAGTCCCGCGAGCAGGGTGCCGACGCCGATGAGGACGTTCATCACCACCCGCAGCCGGGCGCGGACAGCGACCCGCTCCGGGCCGACGTACCAACGGGCGAGCAGCGTCATCTGAGCTGTGCTCATCAGGCCGCGGGAGGCGGAGACGCAGGCCGCGACCAGGACGAAGCTGACGAGGTTGCCGGCGAGGGCGTACGCCAGCAGCGAGGCTCCGTTCGCAGCCAGCGCCCACTGCTGGAGCCGATCGGCTCCGTATCGGTCGCTCAGTCGCCCACCGGCGTACGACGCCAGGACGCCGACCCCTCCTGCGACGGTGAGACCGATCCCGACGACGGCGGCAGACAGGCCGACTCCGCGGGTGAAGTACAGGGCGCTGACTGCGAAGAACATTCCGCGGGACAGCGACATCGCGGCCACGGCGGAAGCGAGTGCGCGCTCGAGGGGATCGCGGAGGAGTTCAGGCACCTGACAGTTGTTGCATCCGGAGATCCTCCGGGACCAGAGATGTAGCGTATTGCTTCATGATCGAGTACGAGCTCGCGGGCAACGATCTCGGCGAAGTGCGGTTCGCGATCTCGCCGCTGAACGAGTTGGTCCTCTCCCTGCGGACCCTGCGTGATCCCGGCCGATTCCCGCTTCAACTGCCCTGGCTGCGGGCCACCGCGCCGGCGCGTGCCGGGCTCGACCTGGAACTGCTCGGCGCGTTGACGAACGAGTCACTGTGGACGCCGGACTTCCTCACTCCGCGGCCTTACACACCGCTCGGCAGGATCGACGACGAGTTGGCGGGGCTCACGGGCACACCGGACGGCGTCGTACGCGCGGATCTCGCGGAGATCCATCCGGCCACGCTCCCGCCGGTACTTCGGGGTCGCCCGGACAGGGTGCTCGACCGTGTGCTGGCAGCGCTGCGGGACTACTGGGAGGCCTGTTTCGAGCCGCACTGGGCGCGGATGCGGACAGTGCTCGAGGCCGACGTCGTCTACCGCGGCCGGGTCACGGCGCAGGCCGGTCTCGCGGCGATGTTCGCAGGTATCGACCCACATGTGCGCCTCGACGACACCGTCCTGCGGATTCGTCTGCGCAGCGACCTTTCCTACCGCACCTCGACCGCGGGTCGCGGCCTGACGCTCACTCCCTCGCTCTTCAGCCGGCGTGCAGCGGCGCCGATCTCTTCCGAGGAGCCGCCGCACATCATGTACCCGGCCCGCGGTCTCGGAACGCTGTGGGAAACCAGGACGACTACGCCGCCGGCCGCTCTGGTCGGCCTGATCGGCCGTGTCCGTGCTCAGTTGCTGAGGCTGCTCGAGACGCCGACATCGTCGACCGAGCTCGCCGTGCGCCTCGACGTCACGCCGACCGCGGTCAACCAGCACCTGCGCGCACTGCGCGCGGCAGGCCTGCTCATCTCGGCTCGGCACGGCCGCTCAATCCTCTACTGCCGCTCGGACCTCGGCGACCGGGTCCTCCGCGGGGCATAGATCATGTTTCGGAGTTCTCCGAGTCACCTCGAAACCCGGCGCCGCAAGAGCCCGCCGGACCGACACGACAGGACGGTTCGACCCGCTAAGTCTGTATGCCCCGGACGATCACGAAGCCGGCCAGTACGAGCAGAGTTATGGTCACGCCGATCAGATACGGCGCCAGCCGGGTTCGCAACGTCAGCCGCGGCTGGAACCGTGCGGCTGGATCCGTGCTGAACTCCCACCAGGCGACGACTCGCCGGAAGTCCTCGGGAAAAGTCGGTTGTGGGTAGGCGCTGGTGCTCGCGAGTGCAGGCAGCCTGAGACGCCGCCCGTTCGCGAGGGTCATCTGGGCCGCGCCTCCGCTGTGTGCACCGCGGCTCTTCCATACGTCGATCCATCGGATCTCCTGCCAGGGAAAGGTTCGACCACGCCGACCGATGCCCCAGCAGATGGTGATTCCGGCCGGCCCGACCCTGGTCCAGCTCCGGAGCGCGGCGCCGACGCCGAGGCCGATCACCGCGGCCGTGAAGCCCGCCAGCAAGCAGAGTCCCACGACGCCGACGTGTCCCATGATCACAGAAACGATCAGCCCAAGCCCAACGATTGAAAATACCCGCCAGGAAGGGCGGACCCGGTCCTTCCCTCGGAAGATCAACTCATTCACGGAAAGCACGTTACGCCTGCCGCCAGGGCGCCGTAATTTACTTACGGGTGGGAAAGATCACCCCCCGGGAGTTGCAACCTTTGCGGCACATCCGACGTCTGGGGTCGTGGACTCGCCGGGCTTCGGGGCACGTGACCATCGACCTCGACCGCCACGCGCTCGACTCGCAGAGAGTGCCGGCCGTTCGAGGGACCTTCGCTTCAGGTTAAGTTGGAGTGTTCGGGTGAGACAATTGATGGGGGCACCTGAGCGAGCAAAGCAGGCATCTCGTCGACGGCAAACTCGACGACCTCATGGCAATTTGCCTGCGCGCACTCGCAATCGAATATCCGAACCGCGTGGTGTCCGTTCTGCAGTCTTTCGGTCGCCTGTTCAGCGAGTTGGCGATTGCAGATACGAATCAAAGATTGCCGCACCGGAGAAATCATACTTTCCGGCGAAAAGGCGGCTCACCGTGGTCTTGCCCGCCGCCGCCGGACCACCCACCCAGAAGATACCCGCGTGCTCGTAGTTCGGTTCATTATTCATATGACTCCAGTCTAATCAGGTGACCGCCTTTAGTTGTTGGTGCGTAGTCGTCGACCGTCATGGAGTTGTAGACGCGTGTGCTCTTGGTGGTGAGGCGCAGGAGGGCGCGGCTGGGCGCCGCGGGAAGGGCAGAGATCAGGCGGGCGCCATGCGCCAGTCCCGACACGCCGAGGCGAGACGTGGGGATGAGGGTCTTCGCGGCGCTCAGCGCGACCGCGCGGCTGCCGCGCACGTGCTCTGCCATCGCGCGCTCGTACGCCGGGAAGGCGCGCTCGTGGTCGGCGCCCGCCCGTGCCAGCTCGCCGGCGAGGACGTATGCGCCGACGACGGCCAGGCTGGTACTGCCACCGACGGCCGGGCCTGGGCAGTAGCCCGCGTCGCCAACAAGGGTCACCCGTCCTCGCGACCAGGTGTCCATGCGGACCTGGGTGATCGAGTCGAAGTAGAAGGCCGGAGTGCGGTCGAGCTCGTCCAGCCAGCGGTCCACGTCGGCGTGAAGGCCGCGGAACGCACCGCGCAGCAGGTCCTTCTGCCGGGGCACGTCGCGGTGATGGTAGTCGAGCTCGCCCTCGCTGCGAAAGAGGAACAGCGCGCGCGCCTCGTCGAGGTGCCGCGCGCTGTAGATGCCGGCCGTGCGGCCGACGCCGACGTGGATCAGTAGCTCGCCGTCGAGGCTGAAGGTATCGGGCAGGGTCAGCACCCCGAAGTAGGCCCCGATGAAGTCGCTGAAGCGAGACTCGTCGCCGAAGACGAGCCGGCGCACGTTGGAGTGCAGCCCGTCCGCGCCGACGACGAGGTCGAAGCGGCGCGGCGCCGCGTTCTCGAAACGCACCTCGCCGTCGGGTGAGATCGCGGTGATCGAGTCACCGAAGAGATACTCGACGTCGTCGCGGGCGGCGTCGTAGTAGATCCCGCTCAGGTCGTCGCGCATGATCTCGACGTGCTCGTCGGGTGTGGCGCTGAAGATCTTCGAGAGGTCCACCCGGACGGGACGTCGTACGCCCTCGCGCTTCAGGGTCATCCAGTTCGTGCCGGTGGCTCGCTCCTTGATGCGCGCGAGCAAGCCCATCTTGTCCGAGATGGCCATCGCAGGCCGGAACAGGTCAACCGAGTGGCCACCGGTCTTGCGCAGAGCGGGCGCGCGCTCGACGACCGTGACGGAGAAGCCGTTCCTGGTGAGCCAGTACGCCAGCACCGGACCGGCAACGCTGGCGCCGGAGATGAGAACTCGCATGATCACGTCTCCCTACCTAACGATAGGTAGGTAAGGTATCACGGCCACCTACCTATCGTTAAGTAGGCTAGGCTGGCGGCATGAGTCGTCCCCCTGGCACCAAGCAGCGAATCCAGGAGGTCGCCCGCGAGCTGTTCGCACAGCGGGGTGTGCAGCGGACCAGCCTGCAGGAGATCGCCGACCGGCTGGGCATCACCAAGCCGTCGCTGTACTACCACTTCTCCTCACGCGAGGAACTGGTCCGCAGCATCGTGCAGCCGATCCTCGACGAGGAAGAGACGTTCCTCGTGGGCCAGGAGGCGCTGGGCGAGGTCGAGCCCCGCGCCCTGCTGGAGGGCTACTTCGACTTCCATTACCGCCACCGCGCGGAGATGGTGCTCATGCTCAGCGAGCTGACCACGCTCGCCGACCTGGGCCTGATCGACCTCGTACTGGACTGGCGCAGGCGGCTGGTCAAGCTGCTGCAAGGCCCCGAACCCACGCTGGAGCAGGCCGCCCGGGCCGTGATCGCGTTGGGCGGCCTCCAGGACTGCACCATCCAGTTCGCCGATGTGCCACAGGACGAGCTCCGCCGGGTGGCCGTGGACGGCGCCTGCGCCGCCCTGGGCATCGAGCCGCGGCACAAGCCCAAGGCCGCTCATGGTGATAGCGGAAGATCCTCCGCGTCGTGACGGTCTGGTACGGCGACGTCCACGCTCTCCACAGACATTGAGCGACGGCTCAGCGCCACCATGCCGATCGTGATCCACGCGGCGTTGAGTACGGCCGACGGCCAGGCCCGATGACAAGCCGAGTTCACGGTGAGCGCCATCGCACCCAAGAGGTTCATCACCTGGAATACGTGCCCGCCTGCCGCGATCCGTTCAGCCGAAGCCAGCGCATAGGCGGCCAGCAGCACCCCAGCGCCGGTCCAGCCGACCACTGCGACGATGGCTTCCATCGGACTATCGGTCCACGATGGCGTACGCACGGACCGGGAATGTCCCCATGCCTTCGATGGCCGGTGGCGCGGCATGGAACCGGAAACCGTACGGCGGCAACTGCTCCAGACCACGCAGGTGCTCCACGATGAGAATTCCGGCGTCCAGCAGTGCCGTGTGCGCCGGACGCGTGTCGTCGCCTGCGTCGTCTATGTTCAGCGAATCGATTCCCACCAATGCGGGCTGCTGCGCTGCAAGCCACGCCGCCGCGTCCGCAGTCAGATAGGGATAGCCGCTGGCATAGCGTTCGGTGCCCCAGTTCCGGTCCCAGCCGGTGTGGAGCAGCACAGCCTTTCCCGCAACGTCGTAGGGAAGCAGCACACTCCGTTCGATGGCCCGCTCGCTGCTGCCGAGAACTCGGATCACAACACCGTCGAGATCGGTGAGCCGGGACAGTGACAGCGCCGCTAGGTCGGCCCCCTCGGCGAAGCGGTGGAAGGGGCTGTCGAGATATGTGCCGGTATTGGCGACCATCGAGATGCGGTTGATGCTGAACTCGGTGCCGGCCGCATAGAGCTCGCGGGACGCCTGCCGCGAGAGGTGATCGCTGATCTCCGGGGCGGGCAGGCCCGGGTAGGTGACCATCCCATCACGGATTCCGTGACTGAGGTCGACCGTCCGCGGTCCACTGGCCGGCCCGGCCGCCGTACCCCGGGATCCCTTGTGCGGCTCGCGAAGCAGCCGCTTGTTGCTGATGGCCACTTTGTCGACCATCAGGAGGCCGAGGTGCCGCACGAACAACTCGCCCAGGGCGCCGTCACCGATGTCGGGGCCCGGCACATCCAGCCGGAAGTCCTGGGCCTGGAGACCGCCTCCGTTCGCGAAGGTCACGCCGGCATCGAACTGCACCCGCCATTCGTCGGTGTTGTCGCTCATGACTCGATGCTCCGTGAAGGAATACTTGATGACAAGCGAGATTATCTGAAGCGTTGCTACAGTGATGCTTATGGAGCTCGACCCCCGCCGCCTCCGGGTACTGCGCGCGGTAGCGCTGCGGGGTGGCATGGCGGCCGCTGCGCAGTTGCTCCACCTGACCCCGTCCGCGGTCTCCCAGCAGCTTACGCAGCTCGAGCGGGAAGTCGGCCAGCCGCTGATCGATCGCTCTCGCCGGACTGCGAGCCTCACACCGGCCGGAGAACTGCTGGCCGCCCGCGCAGAGCGCATCGAGCAGGAACTCACCGAGGCCCGCCGAGAGCTGACCGAGCTGAGTGGCAGGCTGAGCGGCCCGGTGACGGTTGCGGCGTTCTCCTCGGCGGTCTGCCATCTCGTCGTTCCGGCGCTGCGCGAACTGGCGACTACTCATCCCGATCTCGAACCAGAGGTCGTGGAACTGGAAGGTCTTCCGGCGCTGACCGAGTTGCGCACTGGAGCAGTCGATCTGGTGATCGCCGAGTACGACACCGACGGCTCCGGGTCGCCTGGCCCACTGCGCGGCCTGTCCGCCGCTCCGGTCGCCGACGACGAGTACTGCATCGTCACGCCATCGGCGTGGTCGCCTCGTCCCGCCTCAATCAAGGATCTGGCTGCTCGCCCGTGGGTCGCCAGTCCGCCGGACACCGCGTGCGGCCGGGCATTGGACAGGATCGCCGGTCAGTACGGATTCACCGCGCAACGCGCCCACACCTGCCTGGAGTTCCCCACCGTCCTGGCGCTGGTCGCGGGCGGATTCGGCGCCGCGGTCATTCCGAAGCTGGCGCTGGCGGGCGCGTCGCCCCTTGCGATCGCGATGCCATCGGTGCCGGTCGCGGGCCACCGCCGCATCACCGTCCTGCGGCGCGACTTGCCGGCCGGCCCGGAACCACGGACCCAAGCCCTGGTCGACGCCCTTCAGACAGTCGCGTTCGACCTTGGCCTGACACCCGTCGCGATGCCGCGCACACCCCTGCACCACAGCTGACGGCAAAGGCCGGCGGACGCAGCGGTCAGTCGGCGAGGCGGTCCCGGAGGAAGTCCAGAATCTCCGCCCGGGCGGGCTTTGCTTGCGGAACCACGCTCGGCATGCTGAGGAACGCGTGCGTTGCGCCGGGGAATTCGGCCAGGCGAGCCGAGGTCCCGGCGTCGCGCAGGCGCTCTGCATACCGACGGCCCTGATCGGAGACCGGGTCGAACGTCGGCACGACCAGAAGTGCTGGGGCCAAACCGCTCAGGTCGTCAGCCTGCAGCGGTGACAGCGGGCGAGGGTCCGTCCCCTCTGGCACAGCGAGACGACAGAACAGTTCCATCTGCGTCCTCGTGAGGGTCGGACTGTCGGCGTACCTGGTCATCGACGCGTGGTCGTACAGGGCTGGGGTGACATCGACGGCGGCGTTCACCAGGACCTGCGCCCGCAATTGCAGGCCGCACTCCCTGGCCCTGATCGCTGCCAGGGCGGCGATCAGGCCGCCGGTGCTTTCACCAAAGACAACGGCGCGGGCCGGGTCGATCCCCCACTGCGCGGCCTGCCGCACCACGGTCTCCAGCACGTCCCAGCCGTCGTCGGCCGCCGCGGACAGCGGAGTCTCCGAGCTGAGGAGGCGGTGCTCGACAGAGACGACCACCGCCGGCAGCCGCGCGGTGAGGTGGCTGTTCACCCAGTCACTCTGAACCGCCGTACCGACGAATCCGCCGCCGTGGACGTGGACCACCAACGGGAGGCCGGCGCCGCCGGACGACGGCCGGTACACCCGGACCCTGAGCTCGCGCCCGGGCAGCGCCATCTCCTGCCACTCGATCACGGCCCCCCGGTCCGGACGGCCGGTGATCACGCGGGCCAGCGGGGACATCCGCTTGCGATTCTCGGCGTCACGAAAGGCGGCGAGTTCCTGGTCGGTCATCGTCAACCAGGACGGTTCCTTGCCGAGGGCATGCATCAGCCGGATGCCCAGCGGCGGCTGCTCGATGTGGGTGCTGGCACTCATCATGTCCTCCTGCGTTGCTGACGTCCCGGCATCGACAATGCGCCGTTGGTCGCTCGGTTCGCTACGAACGCCGGTCCAACGTTGGCAGAGCTGGTTCGTAGCCAGCTACGAGGCAGGTGCTCCGTAGAGGACGCACGACAACTCCACGATCGTGTCGGTGTCTTGCAGCGAGCGGCCGGTCAACTCCTCGAAGCGCGACAGCCGGTAGCGCAAGGTATTGACGTGGACATGCAGGGCCGCCGCGGTCTGGGGGATGCTCCGGCCATGGGACAGGTAGCAGCGAAGCGCCTCGATGACCTGGTCGCCGAAAGCACCTGCGCGGTGAAGTGGCTCGAGGTAACGCATCCTTAGTAGCTCACCCAACTCACCAAGCGTCGGCACGGCGAGCCGCCAGCCCAAGGTCTCCGGGGTATGCACGCCATCGCGGTACTGCAGAAGGGCGGCGGCCAGGACATCCTGCGCGCTCCGATAAGAAGTGGCCAGCCGGTCCACCGGCGCCGGAGCTCCCAGCGCAATGAGCTCACCCGGCACAGGCGTGGGCAGATTCTCCATGATGCCCACCAGCCTGTCGCGGGTCGGAGCCATCAGGACACCGTCCCCGTGGTGCTCGGCGAGTGCACGCTGAACCTGTTCGATCCTCTGCTCTTCGGCCGAGCCGGTGCAGAAGGCGCGGTAGGTCGTGTCCCGGCGCAGCCGATAGACCGTGTATCCCCTCTCCAGTTGTGCGGAGTCGAGCTCGCCCGCGAGTGCGCCTGCCAGCCACTCGTCCCGGCGCCGCTGGTCCGCCATCGCGAGGGCCAGTCCCTGCCGGTGATAGTCGGCCGCGGCCCGCGCCGAGAACGCGTCGCTCAACCTCCACAACAGTGAGGTCAACGCCACCACATCGGCCCCGTCGACTCCGCACTCCACCGCCAACTCGACCAGCCGGCCCTGGATGCTCGCGATCGTGACGCGGAATCCGGCCATGATGTCCTCGATCGGCACACCGGCCCGGAGCCGTTCGACCGTGGCTCTTTCGGCCTCCCAGAACTCGTCCGGAGGAGGCACCTCCCCCGCCCGCAACGTGCGGCACACCCGCCTGAGGATCCGGTCGACGCTCGCGACGATCTGCTCACGACCGACCGCCTGGTAGCTGGGGATCTCGCTCCGCACCCGCCGCAGGATCGGCTCGACCACTTCATCGTCGCTCTCGAGGGCCGCGATCAGGCGGATCACCTGACTCTCGCGGACCCCTTCGACCATGTCCGCCATCTTGCCTCACCTCCGCGCGCAGGCTGGGCGGCGACCGGCTACACCAGCCAGGACCCGGATTCCATCAGGACCCGGTCTTTCAGTTCGTTGACTTCGCGCCAGGCTTGGATCCTGGTGGGGGTGGCGCGGAAGTAGAAGTAGTTCGCGAGCGGGCGCGGGTCGAAGCCGGCCTTCTCGGCGAACGCGTCGCCTTCCGCGTCCGTGAGATCGCTCGCGCGCAGTGTCTCGGTCGTGGCGACGATGTGGACGACGTCCCGCGTGTGGCCGAGCGTCAGCTGGAGAGTCGGGCTCTTCGCGAGATTGCGGGCGGTCGGGTTGCCGGCCGCGGTGGACAGGAGGAGTGTCTCGCCGTTCCAGAGGAAGGACAGTGGCATCAGGTACGGCGTACCGTCCGGGGAGGCGGTGGCGACCCAGGCGTCGACGTCGTGCTCCAGCCGGCGGAGGGTGTCCTGCTTGCGTTCGGAGAGCGGGCGGGCCGGGTCCGTCATGGTGGGCTCCTCTGGATTCTGGTGTCACATGTGCGGCGGGTCGTCCGTCAATCGGATGACGGCGCCGGGCCGGAGAGTGTGACACAGGAGAAGGACGTGGTCGGGATGGGTGAGGACAACTGGCTGGCGACCCGGTTCGAGGAGAACCGGGACCGCCTGCAGGTCGTCGCGTACCGGATCCTAGGCTCCGAGCCCGAAGCCGAGGACGCGGTCCAGGAGGCGTGGATCCGGCTCAGCCGATCGGACACCGGCTCGATCGACAACCTGGGCGGGTGGCTGACCACGGTGGTCGGCCGGATCTGCCTCGACATGCTGCGGACCCGGCGCCGGCGGCCCGAGCAACCGGTTGCCGACCAGTCCCCCGCGTTCGCGGACGACGCCGTACCCGATCCCGAACTCGAAGCCGTGCAGGCGGATTCGGTCGGCCTCGCGCTGCTCGTCGTACTCGAGACGCTGACGCCGGCCGAGCGGCTCGCGTTCGTGCTGCACGACATGTTCGCCGTGCCGTACGACGACATCGCGCCGATCCTGGACAAGTCGCCGACCGCCGTGCGGCAGCTCGCCAGCCGGGCGCGGCGTCGAGTGCAAGGTACGCCGGAACCGTCCGGAACCGATGCGATCCGGCAGAAGGAGATCGTCGGCGCGTTCCTGGCCGCATCACGCAGTGGCGACTTCGAGGCGTTGCTCGAGTTGCTCGACCCCGGCGTCGTCGTGCGGGCCGACTCGGCCGTCGCGGCACGTGGTGCCGCCGCGATGGGGTCCGGCGCGAGGACGGTCGCGGCGTCGTTCGCCGGGCGCGCGCAGGCAGCCAAGCTGACGTTGGTCGACGGGCTGGCCGGGCTGGTGTGGTCGCAGTACGGCCGGCCGCAGGTCGTGTTTGTGTTCACGATCGTCGACGGCCTGATCACCGCGATCGATCTGCGCGGCGACTCCGACTACCTCCGCGACGTCGACCTCGCAGCGCTGGAGAGTTGAGGCGGCGCGGTCCGGCGTGGCGGGTGGACAAACGGCGTCTTGCCGGATGGGGCTGTTGTGACGGATGAGGTGCGAATCACGCTCGGACTGTCCGCATCGCGACACCCTGGAATCCGGTTTTTGCATGGGCGAAAAGTGCGCTACTGTTCTGCTCTCGCACCGAGCGAAAACAGTCGCCGGAGCGATGCGGACGTAGCTCAGTTGGTAGAGCGCAACCTTGCCAAGGTTGAGGTCGCCGGTTCGAACCCGGTCGTCCGCTCGGAGAGGGTTCGGCAGGCCAGCTTTCTCACTGGTGGAGTGGCCGAGAGGCGAGGCAACGGCCTGCAAAGCCGTGTACACGGGTTCGAATCCCGTCTCCACCTCGACACCCTCAGACGTGCGTATTGTTGAGTGTGTTGTTGTTCGGACGATTGGCGCAGCGGTAGCGCGCTTCCCTGACACGGAAGAGGTCACTGGTTCGATCCCAGTATCGTCCACCAAGGCGATCGGCGAGGTGTGCCTGCGGAACACGCAGGCCACCTCGCCTTCGTCATTTGTACGGCGGCGCCCCGGTTGGGTTGTTACTCCCGTCGTGCGTGTTGGACCACTGCGGCCAGCAGTACGGCGGCGCCCACCAGGCTGAGGGTGGTCAGGTGCTCGTGGAAGAGAAGCAGGCCGAGGGCTGCGGCTACAACAGGTTCTATGAGCGCTATTACTGCGGCGGTGGACGCGCGGAGCGTGGTGAGGCCGGCATAGAACAGGGTGTACGCGAGGGCGGTGGGGACCAGGCCGAAGTACGCGATCAAGGGCCAGCCAGGGGCGGTCGGGATGATGCCGTCGATGGTTGCTAACGGCAAGAGGAGTGCGGCGCCGGCGACGAAGCCCAGGAAGGCGCCGGTGATGGGGTCTGGCTCGTTCCGGTTGAGCAGAGTGGTCAGGGCGTAACCGGCCGCAGATAGCAGTGCGAAGGCGATGCCCAGCAGGGCTCCGGAGCCGGCACCTCCACTGGACACGAGGAGGGCCAGGCCGGCGACTGCGGCTAGTAGAGCCGGGGTGATGCGTTCTCGGGCGCCTAGGGCGATGAAGAACGGGCCGGCGCCTAGGGCGACGACAGTGGCTACAGCTACCCCGACCTGCGGAATTGCGGCGAAGTAGCCGAGTTGGCAGACGGCCAGGCCGACGCCGGTCAGTAGGAAGCGCAGTGGTGATGCGGCGAGCAGCGGGCGGATCGGGGCTCGGCGGAGAACGAGGCGGGCGAGGGCCAGCCACAGAGCAGCGGCGGCCAGGCGCCAGAAGGACACGGCGGTGGTGCCCAGGGCGGCGTGGTCGAACAACAGCGCGCCCGTCGGGCCGCCAGTGCCCCAGGCGATGCCGGCGAGGGTGACGTAGAGGAAACCGCGCCTGGATGAGGACGCGACACGGTGATGCATTGCAGACTCCGGGGTGTGTTCGCAAGGTGACGTGGGGCTTCTGCGAACAGCCCGAAGGAGCCCAGGTCAGAGCCTGGGCACTACCGGTCGACCGTCCGCCTAGGCGGCGGTCGGCGGGGTGATGATGCGATGCATGATCAGGACCTTAGCCAGTCCGGGCGCGTCTGCCGACCGAATTACATCCGGAGCTGGGAGGCGCCGTTGAAGTCGAGGACGGTGCCGGTGGCGAACTCGGCCTGCGGGGAGGCTAGGTAGAGGATCGCGGCAGCGACCTCCGAGGGGTCGGCTACTCGTTCGAGCGGGCTTTCCAGGCGGCGGCGGTCGTAGCCGTCGCCGTCCAGGTGTACGGCGGCCATGTCGGTGACCGTCCAGCCGGGAGCGATCGCCGTCACCGCGATCCCCTCTGGTCCGAGCGCCCGGGCCAGGGACTGGGTGAAGGAGACGATCGCTGCCTTGGAGGCGCCGTACGCGGGCTGGTTGGGCTCGCCGCGGAAGGCGCCGCGGGAGGAGACATTGACGATGCGGCCGCCGCGGCTCATGTGGCGGACGGCGCACCAGGTGACGTTCGAGGGGCCGACCAGGTTCACGGCGAGGGTGTCGGCCCACGCCTGCTGCCATTCGGCGTACGTCGTCTCGCGGATGCTGTGCGGGTGGTAGACGCCGGCGTTGTTGACCAGTACGTCGATGCCGCCCAGCGCAGTCGCCGCGTCGTCGACCATCGTCTGGATCGCGACGGGGTCGGCGAGATCCGCGTGTGCCAGCACGTGTCCGGTCCCCGGCAGCTCCTTCAGTACCTGGGCCGCGGCGTCGGCCGATGCGCTGTAGTGCACCGCCACGCGATCCCCCGCGGCCGCGAATGCCCGTGCCGTCGCCGCACCGATGCCCCGCGAAGCTCCCGTCACCAGTACCGAACGATTCATGCTCCCGATCCTTTCATCACGGGAGCACGGGCTACGGCCTCGGGTTGATGTCCCGGCGGTACGACTTGGAGGCGCGGGCCCACTGTTTCTTGGTCTCGGCGCGGAGGCGGAGGTCGTTGCGGCGGGCCATGAACGCGGCCTCGCGCTGCAGCTTCGTCCAGCTCTCGTAGCGACGGACCGGGAGCGAGCCGTCCGCCAAGGCGGCCTGGACCGCGCAGTCTGGCTCAGTGACGTGCGCGCAGTCCTTGAACTTGCACTGCTCGGCCAGCGCCGTGATGTCCGGGAACGCAGCAGCCAGCCCTTCCCCCGACTCTTGCAGACCGATCCCCCGCAGCCCTGGCGTGTCTATGACGATCCCACCATTGGGCAGCACGATCAGCTCGCGCCGCACTGACGTATGGCGTCCCTTGCCGTCGTCGCGGATGTCCTGCACATCCAGAAGCTCCACACCGGCCAGTGCGTTCACCAGCGAGGACTTGCCCGCGCCACTCGATCCCAGCAACGCCATAGTCGCGTTGCCGTCCAGCAGCGACCGCACTGCCTCCAAACCGTCGCCAGTGGTCGCACTGCACACCAGTACGTCGGCACCGGGCGCGGCGTTCGCCACGTCCTCGGCAACAGCGTCGGCGTCGCCGACAAGGTCGGCCTTGGTCAGTACGACGACGGGCCGCGCACCGCTCTCCCACGCCAGCGCGAGGAAACGTTCGATCCGGCCGATGTTCGGCTCGGGATGGAGGCCGACCACGATCGCGATCACGTCGACGTTGGCGGCCAGCACCTGGCCCTTCGACGTACCGCTGACCTCGGCGCGGACGATCGCCGACCGACGGGGCGCCAGGGACTCGAGCGTGATCCGCTCGTCCGGCCAGAACCGCAGTACGGCCCAGTCCCCTGTACATGGGCCGGCCTGGGCGTCACTGGCCATCGCCGCGAGGAGCGCACCGGACCAGGTTGCGCGGACCGGCCCGTCCTCGGTGAGTACCGTCGCCAGGCCCTTGTCGACCCGGGCGACGCGTCCCGGCACGAGGTCATGCGGGACGGACTGCAGGAAGTCGGCCGTGGAACTGTCGAGTCCCAGGGCCTGGAGTGTGGCTGACATGCGGCGAACCTTTCGGAGGGTCCGGCCGCGAGATCAGCTCAGCGGACGGACGGTGTGGGAGACATCGGCCCGGTGGGCCCGATGGAAGCTCATGGCGGTGCCTCCCTTCCAGTCCTGCGGTCCTGATCGAGGACCGCTTGTCGCGATGCCGTCAGCGTAGGTCGTCGCCCTCACCTTGCGCACCGGATTTTCCGACCGAGGCAGGTTTGCGATCCGCCTCGTCCGCTGGCTCCTCGTCCGCACCAGGCACAGCCGGCGCGTCAGAAGCGGCGGGGGCAGTAGAAGCGGCCGGCGCGGCAGGAACGACGGGCGCGTCAGAAGCGGCGGGCGCCTCGACGACGCGCGGCCGATGCTCACCGAGCCCCTCGACCTTCCGCGCGATGGCGGTCTCCGGCCGCTCCTCCACCGTCAGCGGGGTCACCGGGTGCTCGTGGTGGTGCCGCTCCGGCTCCGCCTTCATCACCGGCTCGACCTCGTCCTCCTCGGCCTCCTTCTGCTGGGCGAGCTCCACCACTCGCGCCTTGTGCGGCCACAGGCGGTCGACGACGGCATTCAGCGCCGCACCGATCAGTACGGCGATCGCAGTCATGTACAGCCACATCAGTACGGCGATCGGCGCCGCCAGCGGACCGTAGATCGACGTACCGCCGACCGTGCTCTGCAGGATCCACCGCAGCACGAAGCTGCCCAGGATCCAGATCGACAGCGCCAGGAACGACCCCGGCAGGTCCGACACCCACGGCGTCCGCAGCGGCACCGACAGGTGGTAGAGGGTGTTCAAGAAGCCTGCGGACAGGATCGTCACGACGGGCCAGTACAGCTGGTTCAGGAAGTCCAGCCGGTGCGGCAGCAGCGCGTCGACCGCGTTCGGGCCGGCCAGCACCAATGGCAGGACGATCACACCGATGACGAGGGCGGCGCAGTACAGCGAGAACGACAGCGCCCGGGTCCGGACGATGCCGCGCCGGCCGCCCATCCCGTACATGATCGTGATCGTGTCGACGAACACGTTCAGCGCGCGGCTGCCAGACCACAGCGCCAGCACGAAACCGATCGAGATCACATCCGGCCGGCCGCCGTTCAGCACCTGGTTCAGGGTCGGCACGATCACGCTCTGCACCGACTCGTCGGTGAGCGCGCGGGCGGCGAGGGCGGCGATCTGCTGCTTGATGTCGGCGATCGTCTCGACTTCGAAGTACTTGCTCGCGATGTAGCCGAGACTTCCGGCCAGCCCGAAGATCAGCGGCGGCAGCGAGAGGATGGCGAAGAACGCCCCCTCGGCCGCGAGACCGGTGACCCGGTAGCGCAGACACACCCCGACGGTCTGGGTCAACAGCTTCCAGGTCGTCGCGGGGACTTTGCGGACCCATGCCAATGAGAGGGAGCTCCCACCACGGGGTCCTGCCCCTGAACGTGCCATACCGCTTACCGTACTGACATGGCGGACCCATTTGCTGTAACGAACCAGGCTCCCCCACTGCAGGGGGTGAACTTCTTCACCGACGACACCCCGCTCGGTGACGCTCTGCGTCCGTACGCCGATCTCGCCGGCGACCCCGGTCTGCGCCGGATCGGCGCGGTCGCGGGCTCCGAGGAGGCGCTCGCGCAGGCCCTCCCGGCCAACCAGCACCCGCCGGTCCTGCGCACCCACGACCGCTACGGGAACCGGATCGACGAGGTCGAGTTCCACCCGTCCTGGCACTGGCTGATGGAGCGCGCGGTCGGGTTCGGGCTGCAGGCCGCGCCGTGGACGAGCGACCGTCCGGCGCCCCATCTGACCCGGGCCGCCGGCTTCTACGTCTGGTCCCAGGTCGAGCCGGGTCACGGCTGCCCGATCTCGATGACGTACGCCGCGGTCCCGGCGCTCAGGGCGGACGAGCGGCTCGCGAAGGAGTGGATCCCGCAACTCGCGGCCACGTCGTACGACGTGCGCCGGTTGCCCGCGGCCGAGAAGACCGGCGTACTCGCGGGGATGGGGATGACCGAGAAGCAGGGCGGCTCGGACGTCCGGGCCAACCTCACCACCGCGACGCCGACCGGGCCGGACGGTGAATATCAGCTGAACGGTCACAAGTGGTTCTGCTCGGCGCCACAGGTCGACGTCTTCCTGGTACTCGCGCAGGCGCCGGACGGACTGAGTTGCTTCGTCGTGCCGCGGGTGCTTGCCGATGGCAACCGGAACGCGTTCGCGCTGCAACGCTTGAAGGACAAGCTCGGGAACCGGTCGAACGCGTCCAGCGAGGTCGAGTTCCACGGCACGATCGGCTACCGCCTCGGCGACGAGGGCGCCGGCGTCCGCACCATCATCGAAATGGTCGCCGCCACCCGCCTCGACTGTGTGCTCGGCTCTGCCGCTCTCCAACGCCGCGCGCTGGTGGAGGCGACGTGGCACGCGCAGCATCGGAGTGCCTTCGGCGGGTTGCTCGCCGACAAGCCTGCGATGCAGAACGTGCTGGCCGACCTGGCGTTGGAGAGTGAGGCGGCCACCGCACTGGGGATGCGACTCGCGGCGGCCATGGACGCGTCGCAAACGGGTGACCAGCAGGCTGCCGCGTTCCGGCGGATTGCCTTGCCGCTGGCGAAGTTCTGGGTGTGCAAGCGGACCCCGTTCATGGTGGCCGAGGCGCTCGAGTGTCTGGGTGGGAACGGCTTCGTCGAGGAGTCCGGCCTTCCTCTCCTGTACCGGGAGTCGCCGTTGAACTCGATCTGGGAAGGGTCCGGCAACGTCAACGCGCTGGACGTGCTCCGCGCGCTCAGGAGGCCGGAGTCACTCGAGGCCTGGTTGCTCGAGGTCGGCGCGGCACGCGGGGCCGATGCCCGGCTGGATGCCGCAGTGAACGACGTACTGCAAGCGCTTGCTGACATCGAGAACGCGGAAGCAGGCGCCCGCAGACTGGCCGCGCGAATGGCCCTGTGCCTGCAGGCGTCACTGCTGGTCCGGCACTCGACACCCGAGGTCGCGGACGCCTTCGTCGCCTCACGGTTGGCAAACGACTGGGGCGGCGTCTTCGGCACCCTCCCGCGGACCACACCTTTCGGGGCGGTCATCGACCGGATTCTGTAGGCAGGTCGACCCGCACCTCCAGTCCGCCCGACGGCACCGCGACGAGGGTGAGGTTCCCGCCGTGTGCGCGGCAGACGGCGTCCGCGATCGCGAGACCGAGGCCCAGCCCGTTGTCCTCGGTCCTGGCCCGGCCGCTCAGCCGGTGGAACGGTCTGCGCAACCGGTCGAGGGCCTCCGGCGGAATGACTGCGCCTGAGTTCACGACCGACAGCGAGACGCCGCCGTGGGTCGCGGCTGTCGTCACACTGATGTGTCCGCCGTCGACGGTGTGGCGGATCGCGTTGTCGACGAGGTTGCCCGTCATACGATCAAGCAGGGCGGGATCACCGACCGTCCGGGCCTCCGCCAGTTGTACGTCGACGGTGAGCCCGCGCGCCCGGACAGCCGCGCGCTGCGCGTCGAGAGCGTCCTCGGCGAGGATGGCCAGGTCGACCTGCTCGCGGGCCCGGTCGAGCTGCTCGCTGCGGGTCAGCGCGAGCAGGCTGTCGACCAGCCGCTCCACGCGCGTCAGGGCGGCACGGACGTCGTGAGCCATCGCTTCGAGCTGCTCTGGAGTCCTGTCCGGCTTCGCGAGTACGACGTCGACCGAGGTGGCGGCCACCGCGATCGGTGTGCGCAACTCGTGCGATGCGTCGGCGACGAACCTGCGTTGCGCCTCGAACGCGTGCTCCAAGCGTTCCATCATCGCGTCGAAGGTGTTGGCGAGCTCGGTGATCTCGTCCTTCGGCCCGGTCAGCGCCAGCCGCTCGGACAACCGCTCCGCCGACGTACGGCGCGCCGCCGCGGTGATCGTCCGTACCGGCCGCAACGACCGGCCGGCCAGGTACCACGCGAGCAAACCGGCGAGCGGAACCATGACGGCCGCTCCGATCGCCGACTTGCCGACGATCTGGCTGACCGCATCGGTCTTGGTGGCGGCGGCGAATTCGCTGTTGGCCGCGACGAGCTTCTGCTTGAGATCCGACGACTGTTTCTGCTCCGCCGTCGTCGGCTTGCCGCTGGGCGGAGTCGTCGATCCGGAGGCTGGTTTCGGGTTCTTGTTCGCCTGGTTGAGGATCTCGCCGATCTGGTTCTGGAGTTCGGCCGCCGCGGGTGCGGAGGCGGCGGTCGCGGCCGCGATGCTCCGGTTGGCCAGTGACGTGCTCAACGCGACGAGCAGGGCGCCGCCGACCACGAACACGACCGCCAGGATCAGTGTGAGCCGGGCCCGCAGCGTCAACCGTGCAGGCGACAACCACGCCAACGCGGCGCTCATATCCGGTACCCCGTGCCGACAACGGTCTCGATCAGCGATGGGGTGCCGAGTTTGCGGCGCAGCCTCCCGAGCGTCACCGCGACCACGTTGCTGAATGGGTCGAGGTTCTCGTCCCACACCTGGTCGAGCAGTTCCTCGGCACTGACCACCCCACCATCGGCGAGTACCAACGCTTCGAGCACACCGAACTCCTTCCGTGTCAGCAGGACGGGTTCACCGGCCCGGCGTACTGTGCGGCGGCCGAGATCGACCTCCAGATCCTCCCGGGTGACGACCGGCGCCAGGGACGGCGAGCGCCGGCTCAGGGCGCGGACGCGGGCGACCAGCTCGGCGAACGCGAACGGCTTCCCCAGATAGTCGTCGGCACCGAGTCCCAGCCCGGCGACCCGGTCGTCGACCTCCGACGCCGCGGTCAGCATCAGGATGCGGCTCCGCGGCCGGCTGTCGACCAGCGTCCGGCACACCTCGTCCCCGGGTACGCCGGGCAGATCCCGGTCCAGGACCACCACGTCGTACGTGGTCACGGCGACCTCGTCGAGGGCGTCCGTGCCGTCGAGCGCGACGTCGACGGCGAAGCCCGCGTCGCGCAGACCATCGGCGAGGTTCCGCGCCAGCACGGCCTCGTCCTCGACCACCAGCAATCTCACGTCGGCACCTCCGGTCGCAGTGTCGCCGCCACGGGGTGACATCGGGATAACGCGCGACTGTTAGCGCGATGTCACGGCCATCCGCGTACTCCTGGTCCCAATCATCGTCGCAAGGAGTGCTCTTATGACCCTCAGACGTCACCTCGGATCGGCGTGCGCGGCGATCGGGATCGCCGCAATCCTGCTGACCGGATGCGCGAAGAAGACCGACCTCCGGGACATCGGCAGCACCGCCGACACCTCGGCGGACCGCATCGCCAAACTGCACACCGCCGCCCAGTGCATCCGCTCGCACGGCATCCCGAACTTCAGCGATCCCGTGCTCGGTGCGACGGGCCAGGTCTTCACCGACCAACGCCCGCTCCAGGATGCGCCGCGGGACGCACTCGACAAGGCCAGGTCCGACTGCGCCGAGCAACTGCGCGCGGCGACCTGGAACCCCGACACCCAACCTCCGGCGCCCGCCGCACTGGTTGCCGCCGGCGTCAAGGGGGCGCGCTGCCTGCGTCAGAACGGCCTACCGAACGTGAAGGACCCGACTGCTCAATCCCCTTACACTCCGGGCCACGGCTTCGGGATGACCGCTGACGAGCTTCCGCCAGGAGCCGACAAGCGGAGCCCGGTTGTGCAGCATGCGCTCCAGGCCTGCCGTTCGATACTCGACGCGGAGATCGAGGCCTCCAACCTGACCAAGCTGGCCGGCCAGTGAGCACCTCGCGCCGAACGGTCCTGGTCGGAGTCGGCCTCTCGGTCGTCGCCGGCGGCGCCGGCGGCTGGCTCTCCCAGCGGACGCCACTCCACGCCGAGCAAGCCGCGGAGGCCGCCACGCAATCCACACCGCTCGCAACAGCTCGGGTGATCCGCACCGATCTGCGGACCAGCAGGCAGTACTACGGGACGATCGGCTACGGAACCGCGGTCGACCTCGTCGCCACGACCTCCGGCCAGGCATTCACCTGCCTTCCGGCGCCGGGCGCCGTGCTCCAGGCCGACGACACCTTGTACGAGGCCGACGGTCGCGTCGTACCTATCCTGGCTGGTGCCCGTCCGATGTGGCGATCGCTCCACCGGGGCCTCGGCGGTCCGGATGTCCGGCAGCTCAACACCGCGCTCGCCCGGCTCGGCTATCACCCGGCCGACGGGTCGCTCTACACCTGGCGCACGGAAACCGCGGTACGTCGATGGCAGCGCGCGCACCACTTCCCGCGGACGGGATCGATCGACCGTGGCCAACTGGTGTTCGCCACGGTGCCGTTGCGGGTGAACGCCGTACAGGCGAGGCTCGGGCAGCCGGTCCAGCCGGGCGCACCGTTGCTATCGGCAACGTCACCGGCGCTGGTCGTCGAGGTCCCCGTGCCGGTTGACCAGGCCTATCTCGTGCACCGCGGCGCGGCTGTGACCGTCACGCTGCCCGATGCGGTGACCACGACGCCCGGCACGGTCGTGGATGTGGCCCGAGTGGCGACGCTGCCGGAGACCGATTCGCCGGACAATCGCAACGGCAGTCCGCAGACCGCCGTGGTCAACGCGACGATTCGGCTCCAGCGGCCCGCGCTCGCGTCGGCGTACAGCTCAGCGCCGGTCCAGGTCGAAGTCACGCTCAGCGAGGTGAAGGGGGCGCTGGCCGTACCGGTCACTGCGTTGCTCGCTCGCCCCGGCGGGGGCTTCGCCGTAACCGTCGTCGGCCGCGGCGACGTCCCGGTGCAGACCGGGCTGTCGACCGACACGCTGGTCCAGGTGACCGGCACCGGCATCATCGCCGGCGCCCGAGTTCTGGTGGCCGCCTCATGACGCCCGTGCTGGAGCTCGTCGGCGTCACCAAGACGTACGCCGGCAGCCCCGAGACGACCGCGCTGCGCGACCTCACGCTCCGGGTCGATCCCGGCGAACTGGTCGCGGTCGTCGGACCGTCGGGATCCGGCAAGAGCACGCTGCTGCAGATCGCCGGCACACTCGAGCGGCCGACCACCGGCGCGGTCCGCATCGCGGGCTCGGACACCCGCCGGCTGTCGGACGCGTCACTGGCCGGATTCCGCGCGCGCCATCTCGGCTTCGTGTTCCAGCAGTTCTTCCTGCTCCCGCATCGCGACGTACTCGCGAACATCGCCCAGGCGCTCCTCTATCGCTCGATGACCGCGCGCAGCCGCCGCGCCGCGGCCATGGAGGCCTGTGAACGCGTCGGTCTCGGCCACCGCCGGCACCATCTGCCTGGTCAACTGTCCGGAGGCGAGTGCCAACGGGTCGCGATCGCTCGTGCCCTGGTCGGGTCGCCGGCTCTCATCCTCGCCGACGAACCGACCGGCAATCTCGACAGCGTGACCGGAGGCCAGATCCTCGCCCTGCTCCGGGAACTCAACTCCGCCGGCACGACGCTTGTCGTCATCACTCACGACCGCGACGTCGCCGCGGCGGCGGAGCGCCGGATCGAACTCCGCGACGGCGTCCTCCGGCACGACACCGGCCGGGGGGTGACTAATGGCTCGCCCGCTCGACCTGCTCGGTGAGGCCATCCGCGGCCTGCGGGCCCGGCCGCTGCGCAGCGCCCTGTGTGCGGGCGGTATCGCCCTCGGCATGGCAGCCATGGTTGCGGTGGTAGCAATCCCGGCGACCACTCGGCAAGCCCTCCTCGACGAGCTTGGGCAGGACGGCAACCTGCTGACGGTCAGCTCGGGCAACACCATCGACAACCAACCCGCGCCTCTGCCCGCTGAGTCGCCGGCGATGGTGCGGCGAATCGACGGCGTGCTGCAGCTCTCGGCAACCGCCTACCAGTCCGGCTGGACAGCCCGGCGATCCGGGCTCATACCGGTCGCGGACACCAACGGGCTCGCGGTGATCGCGGTCGACGCGGACCTCACCACCACACTCGACCTACGAGTCACGCATGGCCGCTTCCTCGACGCAGCCACGAGCCGCTATCCGGCCGTCGTACTCGGTTCCGGTGCTGCCCGCGCACTCGGGATCGACACCACCGGACCGGACCGCTTGGTGACACTCGGTACGGCGGACGGCCGTCGTACCGTCGTTGCGAGCGTACTCGGCATCCTCGCCGACGCATCGCTCGCGCCCGAGCTCGACAGTGCGGTGCTGATCGGTACCAAGGCCGCCGATGCCCGGCTTGGTGCTCACCGCGGCCCGAGCCGGATCTACGTTCGGGCCGACCCGGATTCCGTCGGTCCGGTCCACTCGCTGCTCGCAGCGACCACCTCTCCCAACGACCCCGGCGCTGTCGTGGTCGGCCGTCCGTCCGATCTCCTGGTGGCTCGCCTCACCGCACAGAGTGCCCTCAACAATCTTGCGCTGGGACTGGGGGCGGTGGCTCTGCTGGTCGGCGGCGTCGGCGTCGCGAACGCGATGGTGGTGTCGGTGCTCGAGCGGCGATCGGAGATCGGCCTGCGCCGGGCGCTCGGTGCCCGCCGGGGTTTCGTGGGCAGCCTGATTCTGATCGAATCCACTCTGCTCTGTGTTGCCGGCGCGGTGGCCGGAGGCCTTGCCGGACTGGTGGTGACCTGGGTGTCCGCGGTGAACCAGGCGGCCGCCGTACAGGTTCCGCTCCTGCCGGTGGGGCTCGGGTTGGCGGGTTCCGTCGTGGTCGGACTGGTCGCCGGTTCGTACCCGGCTCTGCGTGCGGCCCACCTGGCTCCGGCGGCCGCTCTGCGGATCGCTGGGTGATCCCCGGCACCTCGCTGACCTGGGCGCCCGCGCGCGATAGGGTGAGTGGGTCGCGACTGGCGCGCTGAGGTGGAGAACCACCGGGGAGCGAAGAACGGCGGCACCGTGCGCCTGGGTGCCTTCGACCCACTGCAACCGCAGGAGAGACAACGATGACTCAACCCTTCGATGCCGCCGCCGCTTCGGCCGCGTACCGCAACGCGCTCGAGGTGATCGGCGCGGTGGAACCGACCATCGCCGGCGCGATCAGGGCCGAGCTGGCCGACCAGCGCTCGTCGCTGAAGCTGATCGCGAGCGAGAACTACGCCTCCCCCGCCACTCTGCTCACGATGGGCAACTGGCTCTCGGACAAGTACGCCGAGGGCACCATCGGGCACCGCTTCTACGCCGGCTGCCAGAACGTCGACACCGTCGAGCAGGCCGCGGCCGACCATGCCATGGCCCTGTTCGACGCACCGCACGCCTACGTCCAGCCGCACTCCGGCATCGACGCGAACCTGGTCGCCTTCTGGGCGATCCTGGCCCAGCGGATCGAGTCCCCGGCGCTGGCCGAGGCGGGCGCCAAGCATGTCAACGACCTGTCCGACGAGGACTGGACGAAGCTCCGCAAGGCGCTCGGCGACCAGAAGATGCTCGGCATGTCGCTCGATGCCGGAGGTCACCTGACCCACGGCTTCCGGCCGAACATCTCCGGCAAGATGTTCAACCAGCACTCCTACGGCACCGACCCGGAGACCGGGTTGCTCGACTACGACGAGGTCGCCCGGAAGGCCCGCGAGTTCAAGCCGCTGATCCTGATCGCCGGCTACTCGGCGTACCCGCGGAAGGTGAACTTCGCGAAGATGCGCGAGATTGCCGACGAGGTCGGCGCGACGCTGATGGTCGACATGGCCCACTTCGCCGGCCTGGTCGCGGGCAAGGTGTTCACCGGCGACTTCGACCCGATCCCGCACGCACACGTCACCACGACCACCACGCACAAGTCGCTGCGCGGCCCGCGCGGCGGCATGGTGCTGTGCCAGCCGGAGTACGCCGACTCGGTCGACCGCGGTTGCCCGATGGTGCTGGGCGGACCGCTCAGCCAGACGATGGCTGCGAAGGCGGTCGCGCTCGCCGAAGCCCGGCAGCCGTCGTTCCAGGAGTACGCGCAGGCGGTCGCCGACAACGCGGTCACGCTGGCCGAGGGCCTGATGAAGCGTGGCGTGAAGCTCGTGACGGACGGGACCGAGAACCACCTCGTGCTGCTCGACGTCTCGTCGTACGGCATCACCGGCCGGCAGGCCGAGTCCGCGCTGCTCGACGCCGGCATCGTGACCAACCGGAACGCCGTCCCGCGCGACCCGAACGGCGCCTGGTACACCTCGGGTGTCCGGATCGGCACGCCGGCGCTGACCACCCGCGGCTTCGGCGGCGACGAGTTCGACCGGGTCGCCGAGCTCATCGTCGACGTCCTCTCCGCCACCACGCCGACTACGACGTCGGCCGGCGCCCCGTCCAAGGCGAAGTACGTGCTCGCCGACGGCGTCGCGGACAAGACCAAGGCCGCCTCGTCCGAACTGCTCGACAAGCACCCGCTGTACCCGGGCCTCGAGCTCAGCTGACACACCCAGCGGCGCCCGCTCTCCCGTCCGGGGAGCGGGCGGCCGAGGGGCGCCAGCGAGTCAGGCGTTCTGCTTCTCGACGCCCATCAGGGCTTCCCGCGACGGCTTGGCGGCCCGCTTCGGCATCAGAGCCGCCGCCAGGACGGCGCCCGCGACCGCGATTCCCGCCGACACCCACATGGTGGTGTTGAGACTGGTCATGAACGCGTCCCGAACATTGCTCAGCAGGTCGGCGGAGCCCGACTTCGTCGCAACGGCGAGCCCGCCACCAAGCCCCTTCTCGACCGCACCCGCAGCCTGGGCGGGCAGTCCGGTTGCGTCGACATTGCTGCGGTAGACCGAGTTCAGCACCGTGCCCAGGACCGCGATGCCGACCGTGCCGCCAACCTGACGGAATGCCTGCAGCAGCCCGGATCCGGTCCCGGCCCGTTCCGGATCGAGCACGCCCAACGCCGCGTTCATTGCCTGCGGCATCGAACATCCGAGACCGAAACCGACCACCACGAACCAGATCGCGGTGTACCCGTACCCGATGCCGAGCTCCGTGAAGGCCCCGAGCATGAACCCGAGGGCCATCACCACGAACCCGGCCATCACCACCAGCCGGGTCCCGGCCTTCGCCTCCACCGGCTCGGCCAGCTTCGCGCCGAGCGTCATCCCGGCGATGAACGGCAACAACTTGAGCCCGGTGTGCAGCGCGTCCGATCCGTTGATGCCCTGGAAGTACTGCGGCATCGTGAACAGCAACCCGAAGATCGCGAACACCGACACCGTGAGCAGCACCGCGCCGCCAGTGAACGTCTTCTCGTGGAACAACCGCAGTTCGATCAACGGCCGCGTGGTCCGCCGCTGCCAGAGCAGGAACGCGGCGATCAGTACGACGGCCAATCCCAGGAACAGCACGGTGACACCATCGGTCCACGACGTCTCGCCGGCCTTGGTCACGCCGTACACCAGGGACGCCAGACCGGCGCTGGAGAGCACGATGCCGAGCCAGTCGATGGCCGGCCGCCGCGAACTGCGGCTCTCGGGGACGAGCAGCGTGACCGCGAGCGCCGCGATCAACGCGATCGGGACGTTCATCAAGAAGATCCACTGCCAGCCGGCGTGGTCGAGCAGCAGTCCGCCGACGATCGGGCCGAGCGGCATACCGATGCTGTTGGCAACGACGAAGAACCCGATCGCCTTCTTCCGGTCCTCCTCGGTGCGGAAGAGGACGGTGATCAGCGACAGCGCCACCGGAACGATCATCGCCGCCCCGACACCGAGGAACGCCCGCGAGGCGATCAGGCCCTCGGCCGAGTCGGCCAGGCCGCAAGCGAGCGAGGCGGCGCCGAACAGGGTGAGCGCGATCGCGATGATCCTGCGCCGCCCGTACCGGTCGCCGAGGAGACCGGCCGGCAGCAGGAGGGCCGCGAGGACGAGGTTGTAGCTGTTCGCCATCCACTGCAACTGGCTGGTGGAGGCGTCGAGGTCGGACGCCAGCGTCGGCAGTGCGACGTTGAGCACGGTTGTGTCCAGGCCGAGGACCAGGACGGCGAGGCACAGCGCGATGAGTACTCCGAAGCGGCGGGCGCCGGTGAGCGTCGGCCCTTCGGCAACGGAGGTCGAAGTCATGGGTTCAAATTATCAGAAGTTTGTGATAGTTCCGATACATCAAATTACTGTAAGCTTCAACCATGGCGCAGGAACCGAGCCCGGAAGAGATCAGCCAGTTCGTCGAGCGCTTCGCCGGCGTGCTGGCCAACAGCGGCGTCCCGACGATGTCGGCCCGGGTGATGGGCCGGATGCTGGTCAGCCCGACCGGCACGATGACCGCCGCCGAGCTGGCCGAGTCGCTCAAGATCAGCCAGCCCGCCGTCTCCGGCGCGGTCCGCCAACTGCTCCAGGTGTCGTTCATCTCCCGCGAGCGGCTGCCCGGGTCGCGCAAGGACCACTACCGGATCCGCGAGGACGTCTTCGCCGCGATCCTCGAACGCCGCAACGACGCCCTCGGCGAATGGGAGTCCAGCAGCCGCGCCGGCGCCAACCTCTTCGGCCCCGACTCCCCCGTCGGCCACCGCCTCACCGAGGCCGCCGACTTCTTCGCCTTCATCAAGACCGACCTCGACCAGCTGATCAAGAACTGGCGCGCCGAGCACCCACGCTGAGACCCGTCAGCGGATCGGTGGTGGCGGCAGGACAACCTGCATCCGCCGCGCCACCGCGAGCGCGACGTCGTCCGACCCATGCGGCGCCACAACCTGAACACCCACAGGCAATCCGCCCGCCAGACCGGCAGGGACGCTGACCGCGGGGTGCCCGGTCACGTTGAAGGCCCAGCACGGGTCGCCGGTGACGATGCTGGACTCGTGCTGATCGTAGCCGTGGGCAACAGTCAGCGTCGTCGGGGTGATCAGGGCATCCACTTCGGCGAAGAGATCGGCGAGCGCGGTGTTGTTGTGATCGCGCACCTCGCGAGCCCGATTCGCCACGGCTGCTTCCGCACCGCGGCCGGCATCCAGCCCCGACAGCACAGGCCACGCCTCATCAGTCGGGAGAAGCTCGAGCGGTACGTCGACCACGGTGACGCCGGCGTCATTCAGCCGCTCGCGGATCACGTGGTCGACCGTGGGATCAGCCGGATGACGTCCGAGGGTCGAGCGGTACGCAATCCGCCACGAGCGATCCTGAACGGTCGGGACTGGCCACGCCGGCAGCGCGGTGGGGTCCAGGCGGTGTGGACCGCTGGCGATGCTGGTCGCCAGGATCACATCGTCGAGATCGGCACCGATGAAGCCGGCGGTGGTGAGGCCGCCGAGCGCGCGGCCTACCGCACGTGGGATGCGGCCATACGTGCCTTTGAAGCCGACCACCCCGCAGAACGCGGCCGGGATGCGCAGTGAACCACCGGAGTCTCCACCAGTTGCCAGCGGTACGACGCCGGCCGCGACCGCCGCCGCACCACCAGCGGTCGAGCCACCCGGCGATCGCGACAAGTCCCACGGGTTGCGGGTGTAGTCGCGCCCGTTCCACCCGAAGGTCTGCGACACCGCGCCAGGCCGGGCGCGCGTCGCCGTACCGATCGGGATCCCGCCGGCCGCCACGATCCGGCTGATGATCGGCGAGTGGTCCGGCGTCCTTGCCTTGATGAAGAACGGGACACCCGCGAACGGACCGGTGGGCTCGAGTCGTTCGGCTGCTGCGCGGGCGCCAACGATGTCCAACTCGTCGACGAAATGGAGCAGCGGGTCGAGGCGCAGTGCAGCCTCGAGCGCCTGGTCGATCACCTCGAGTGCAGTCCGCTCGCCGGATCGCACCTGAGCGGCGATGGACACCGCGGTCACGCAGCCCCAGCGACGCGGGGCGCGAGGGTGAGCTCGCGCACGTTCTCCCAGTCGAGCTGAAGCACCGGGTGAGTTTAGCGTCAGCGGGTCAGTGCGTAGACGGCGATGGCGGCGAAGTCGTCGGCCGGCTCGGAAGCCTGCCAGGACCGAACGTCGTCGACGTAGCGCGAGCCGTGGCCGGTGAACACGGCGTACTGGTCGGAACCGTCCGCCGGGCACGGGTTCATGCCGTCCAGGTAGTCGCCCAGCCCTTCCTCGAACTGGTCCGCCGAGTTCGGTCCGTTCACAACCGCGCCGGTGAGTACGTTCCCGGTGATGTTCGCGATCTGGTGATGCGGGCAACGCTCGGCGTTCTGCCCGACGCCGACCATGAACGACACGCCCCACGCGTTCGCGCCGAAGTTCCAGTCGAGTTGCTGTTGACCGAAGTCGTCGTACCGCCGGTCGCCCGTCACCTTCCGGTACAGCCGCGCGGTCGCGGCCAGGCCGAAGGCATGCGGTACGGCGTCGAAGTTGTCGTACTGCGCTCCCGCCCGGAACGGATCCGCCGACGCACGGTCCAGGCCGATCTGCAACTGCGCCCGTAGGTCACCCACGAGCGTCCTCACCAGCTGGTGGTCGCCGCGAGCCGCCCGGATCAGATCCGCATGTGCCAACGCACTCACGTCGTACAGGTTGAGCGTGTCCCCGCCGGCCTCATGCGCGATGTACTGCGAAGCCCAGTAGCCGGCCTCCTTCAGCCAAGCCCCCGCGCGGCGATCGCCAAGCCGCTTCGCCGCGAGCGCGAGTTCCGTGGCGCCCAGCTCGAGATCGTCACGCCAGGCCGTCTCCGGATAGAAGGCGAAAGGCAACGAAGTGACGAGCTGGCCGACGTTCTTGGTCTGCGCCTGCGCGTAGATCTGGGCAGCCGTCTCGAGATGACGCCGGGCGGTCGCGGGGTTGGTCTCGACCTGCGCCGCCAGCGCGAAGGCGGCCGCTGTCCGGCCCGCCAGGTTCGGGCTGATCGGCTTGCCGGGCGCCGCGGCCCGGAACACCGGACGGTTGCGCAGGAAGCGCTCCGACGGGTCAGTCAGGTGGTCGTCGACCTCCGGCAACCGCCAGACATCGTGGTCGCCGACGAACGTCTCCTCGACGTTCCCGGCGCCGACACCGACCTGGATGTAGAGGGTCTTCGTCCGCTCGTCCCACATCTTATCCAGCCAGTCGAGCCCGTGCCGGGCCTCGGCCAGCACCTCGCGATCCGGCCGGCGTGCGTCCCGGGCCGATGCCCAGAGCAACGATTCCGAGTACGCCGCGATGTGCGTGAACTTGAGGTAGTCCCCCGCGTCGTACCAACCGCCCTCGACATTCACCGGACCACCGATCCGATGCAGCTCGCCGACGGTCTGATCGCTGTCCGGATCGACGAACACGGGCGTGTCGTAGACCAGCGCGGCCGGGTCCGTGAGGTGCGCGGGCTGCCGTCCGAGCGGCCCGGGTACGACGTTCGCCCCGTCCCGCTGCTCGGTGAAGAACGTGACCGCCTTGTCCTTGGCGCCGGTCAGCAACCGGTCCGCGTTGGCCCGGATCTGGAAGGCGCCCGACGCCACCCCGGACACCTGGATCCGGTAACTCCCCGGCACCTTCAGCGCGGACAGATCGAGTTGGTAGACATGCTGGTACGTCGCGTTCCACTCCCCCACGTCAGCGCCGACCCGGCCGCTCAGCACCCGTCGCCCGTACCGGTCGACGACCTGATAGCGAGCGCCCGTCGCGGCGGCCCGCGTCATCACGTACGCCGCCTTGCCGTCGAAGGCGCCGTACCCGAGCTGGTTCACCCGGACCACGCCATCCTGAGCGGCAACCGCAGTACTCGCTGTGCTCACCGGTCCCACCACCAGACCAACAGCCACCATCATCGAACCGACCCGACGCAAGGACCTCACGATTGACTCCTCCCACCAATCGTTAGGAAACTTTCCTATTGTTGGTCGGAAGGTAGCGCACGCCGCCACCGGAGTACAGACTTCAGCCCTTCAGGCGCGAGGCCGACCACACCATCAGTCCCGCGAACGCGGTCCCCAGCAGCGCACAGGCCACGGCGACGTCGGTCAGCGAGATCAGCGCGCCGAAACCGGTCATGGCGATGGGCATCAGGCCCTCGTCGGACAGGCTGACGATGCTCGAGGTCCGACCGAGGAACGCCGGTTCGATGGTCTGCTGGAAGGCGCCGGACAGGAAGGCCGAGGCGAGTCCGGCAGTGAATCCGATCATCGCCATCGCGACGAACACGCCGGCCCGCGGCACCAGCCCGATCATCACGCATCCGGCCGCCTGCAGGATGAGCAGCAGCAGTCCGGCACGGGCCGGCAACCGCGGCTTCCAGCGCAGGGCAACCACCACACCGACCGCGGCACTGATCCCGGAGCACGCCTGGAACCACCCGAGCGCCGCCGAGCCCCAGCCGTCCAGATGGACACGCTGAACCAGGCCGACGGCCAGCACCGGCCCGACACAGAGGTTGAGTCCGAAGAACGCGATGACCAAGGTCCAGGCGATCCGATCGCGCCGGAGGTAGCCGAAGCCCGCGGACAGGTCCCGCCGGATCGAGTGACGACTGGGCGCCGGCCGTGGGAACCGCGGCCGGACGACGAACGCCAGCGCCACGGCGATGACCCCGAACGAGATCGCGTCGGCGACCATCACCATGGCCAGGCCTCCCTGCGCGACCAGCAGTCCGCCGAGCGGCGCACCGACGAACACCGCGAGTCGGTTGGCCAATTGGCGAGTCGCTGCCAACCGGACCAGGTCGTCGGAGCGGACCATCCGGCGCGGCAGCGTGCCCGACGCGGGGTTGTAGAGCGCGTCCACGGCGCCGAAGAGGATCGCGACCGTCAGCAGCAGGGCCATCGAAACCCCGGCCGCCGCGAGGACGAGAGCGGCGGCGACGAGGACGACGATCCGGCCGAGGTTGGCGGCGATCATCGTGCGCCGGGCGTCGAGCCGATCGGCGAGCGCGCCGCCGAACAGCAGGATCAGGGCCCTCGGCAGCGCACCGATGCCCATCACCAGACCGGCACCGGCGGGCGAGGCGACTTGTGCCGCGCTCCACGCGAGGCCGACGTACCAGGCGACGTCGCCGGCCTCCGAGACCGCTCCCGACAGGATCCAGGCGTGCACCCGGCGATCCCGGCCCAGCGGCGGGATGCCGGTCGTGTCCGCGACCGCCGCGGGGCTGGTCATGGCCGGGCCGGCACGCCGTGCGCGAACACGTACACCGGCAGCGCGGACGAGTCGTCCGACGGATCCTCGTAGTACTCCTGGATCAGGTCCCGGATCCGATCCGAGAGCTCGGTCAGCCGCTCCGGCGTCAGCATCAGCCAGCTGTCGGTCGCGAACGCCGCCCGCACCCACTCCTCGCCGTACTCGTGCCGGGCCTCGAACCACTGCCGGACCTTGTCCGCGTGGTACGTGACATTCCTCTCCTCGGAAACGGTTGCAATCAGCTCACCGGCCGGTTCGCCGCCCGCGTCGGCGACCGACCAGGTCCACGACGACCGGGCGCTGCGCCACCAACGCTCGCGGCGATCCTTGGCCAGCTCCGGCGCCTCCTCGATCACTCCGGCGACCGCCAGCACCTTCAGGTGATGACTGATGTTGCCGACCAGTTCGCCGGTGCGTTCGGCCAGTTGTGAGGCGGTCGCGGGGCCCTCGACGCCGAGCAGGTCGATCAGCCGCCGGCGCAGCGGATGGTGGATGGCGGCGATCACCGAGGGGTCGGCCGGGCGCCGGTTCGCGGGGGTCATGCGGGCCAGAGTAGATTGCACAAGAGGTCTTGTACAATAACTCTTGCGGAACAGATTCCGAGCGCGCGGCAATCTCCACCAGACTTGTAGAGATAGCCGTATCGTGAGATCCGGTCTCACGATGCAGGATTGACAGTTGCAATGTCCGGCTCTGGGACTGACGCTTGTGAGCATGCTCGCTGCCCGCTCCACTCACCTCGTAGGTCGGATTCATGTCGACCTCGGGCGGATGCGCAGCGCCATCTGTTGTCCTTCGATGTTCTGACAGCCACCCCGCCGGGCCCGACGACGGCCCCTGATCACCCCCGATCACCGCTGGGTGCGCACCGCGCGGAACGCATCGAATCGACGACGCTTCGATCCCGCCGCCCTCGGTGAGCACCTGTCACGAGGACAAGGACACCCCTCCGGATGACTGGCGTCACGTCTCCTCCTGCTGCTCCCCGTAAGCCCGCCCGCCCGCGCAAGGGCAAAGGCGAGGGCCAGTGGGCGCTCGGCTATCGCGAGCCGTTGAACAAGAACGAAGAGAACAAGAAGAACGACGACGGCCTGAACGTCCGGGCCCGGATCGAGAACGTCTACGCGCACCGCGGCTTCGACTCGATCGATCCCGCCGACCTGCGCGGCCGGTTCCGCTGGTGGGGCCTCTACACCCAGCGCAAGCCCGGCATCGACGGCGGCAAGACCGCGACGCTGGAGCCGGAGGAGCTGGACGACAAGTACTTCATGCTCCGGGTCCGGGTCGAGGGCGGCCAGCTCAGCACCGAGCAGCTGCGGGTGATCGCGGAGATCTCCACCGAGTACGCGCGCGACACCGCCGACATCACCGACCGGCAGAACATCCAGCTGCACTGGATCCGGATCGAGGACGTGCCGGCGATCTGGCAGAAGCTGGAGGCCGTCGGGCTCTACACCACCGAGGCCTGCGGCGACGTACCGCGCGTCGTGATCGCCAGCCCGGTCGCGGGGATCGCGGCCGACGAGATCATCGACCCGACCCCGGCGATCGACGACATCGTCGAGAAGTACATCGGCTCGACCGAGTTCTCCAACCTGCCGCGGAAGTTCAAGACCGCGCTCACCGGTCACCCGTCGCACGACGTCGTACCGGAAGTGAACGACATCGCCTTCGTCGGCGTGGTGCACCCCGAGCACGGGCCTGGCTTCGACCTGTGGGTCGGCGGCGGCCTGTCGACGAACCCGATGCTCGCGCAGCGGCTCGGCGCATGGATCCCGTTGGAAGAGGTGCACGAGGCCTGGTGGGGTGTCACCAGCATCTTCCGCGACTACGGCTACCGGCGGCTGCGGACCCGGGCCCGGCTGAAGTTCCTGGTCGCGGACTGGGGCGTCGAAAAGTTCCGGGAAGTTCTCGAAACGAAGTACCTCAAGCGGAAGCTGATCGACGGGCCCGCGCCCGAGGTGCCCGCCGTCCAGGGTGATCACGTCGGCGTGCACAAGCAGAAGGACGGCAAGTACTACGTCGGCGTCGCGCCGGTCGTCGGCCGGGTGTCCGGCGCCAAGCTCGCGCAGGTCGCGGACGTGGTTGCGGCACACGGGTCGAACCGGATCCGGACGACCGCGCAGCAGAAGCTGCTCGTGCTCGATGTCGAGGAGGACCAGGTCGACTCGCTGATCGCCGGCCTCGACGCGCTCGGGTTCCAGGCGAACCCGTCGGCCTGGCGGCGGAACACGATGGCCTGCACCGGCATCGAGTTCTGCAAGCTGGCGATCGTCGAGACCAAGGCGAAGGCGGCCCAGCTGATCGACGAGCTGGAGGAGCGGATCCCGGAGCTCGACGTACCGATCACCGTGAACGTGAACGGCTGCCCGAACTCCTGCGCCCGGATCCAGGTCGCCGACATCGGCCTGAAGGGCCAGTTGGTGATGGATGCCGACGGCAAGCAGGTCCCGGGCTACCAGGTCCACCTCGGCGGCGGGCTCGGGCTGGACGCCGGCTTCGGCCGGAAGCTCCGCGGCCACAAGGTCACCGCGGACGGTCTGACCGACTACGTCGAGCGCGTCACCCAGAACTACCTGAAGGAGCGCAACGAGGGCGAGCGCTTCGCCGAGTGGGTCACCCGAGCTGATGAGGAGGCACTCCAGTGAGTGAGCGTGCGGCACCTCTCTACTGCCCCTACTGCGGGGACGAGGATCTTCGTCCTTCCGAGGAAGGCCATGGCGCGTGGGAGTGCCGGCCGTGTGCACGGGTGTTCCAGCTGAAGATGATCGGACTGCGGGTGACGGTGGAATGAGCACAGATCTGAAGACGCTCGCCGAAGAGGCGAACGAGCGACTAGCCGACGCCTCGGCGCAGGAACTGCTGGCGTGGGCGCGGGAGACCTTCGGTGACGAGCTGGTGGTGACCGCCTCGATGGCAGACGGGGCACTCCCCCACCTCGCGGCCGAGGCGGCCCCCGGCGTCGACGTCCTGTTCCTCGACACGGGTTACCACTTCGCCGAGACGATCGGCACCCGGGACGCGGTGGCGGCGACGCTGCCGATCAACCTGATCAACGCCCTGCCGAAGCAGACGGTCGAGGAGCAGAACGCCGAGTACGGCGAGAAGCTCTACGAGCGCGAGCCCGACAAGTGCTGCGCGCTGCGCAAGGTCGAGCCACTCAACCGGTACCTGTCCGGCTACAAGGCCTGGGTCACCGGCATCCGCCGCGAGGAGGCGCCGACCCGGGCGAACACCCCGGTCGTCGAGTACGACGCCAAGCGCGACATGGTCAAGCTCAACCCGATCGCCCCGTGGACCCAGGAAGACCTGGACACCTACATCGCGGACAACGGCGTACTGGTCAACCTGCTCCAGTACGACGGCTACCCGTCGATCGGCTGCGAGCCGTGCACCCAGCGCGTCGCCCCCGGCGAAGACCCGCGCAGCGGCCGCTGGGCCGGCCAGGGCAAGATCGAATGCGGGCTCCACACATGACGGCCATCGTGGAAAGCCCTGTCGTCACCGAGCTGGATGCTCTGGAGAGCGAGTCGATCTTTGTCTTCCGTGAGGTGGCGGCGGAGTTCGAGCGGCCGGTGATCCTGTTCTCCGGTGGCAAGGACTCGATCGTCATGTTGCACCTGGCCCGTAAGGCGTTCGCGCCGGCCGGGGTTCCGTTCGCGCTGCTGCACGTGGACACCGGGCACAACTTCCAGGAGGTTCTGGACTACCGCGACGCGACCGTGAACACGCTCGGCCTGCGGCTCGAGGTCGCCAGCGTCGAGGACTACATCGCCGACGGCCGGCTGCGGGAGCGGTCGGACGGGACGCGGAACCCACTGCAGACGGTTCCGTTGCTCGATGCCATCAACGGCCACCGGTTCGACGCCGTGTTCGGCGGCGGCCGGCGGGACGAGGAACGGGCCCGGGCGAAGGAGCGGATCTTCAGCCTGCGCGACGAGTTCGGTCAGTGGGACCCACGGAACCAGCGGCCGGAGCTGTGGTCGCTGTACAACGGCAAGCACCGGCCGGGCGAGCACGTGCGCGTCTTCCCGCTGTCCAACTGGACCGAGCTGGACGTGTGGAACTACATCGAGCGCGAAGGCATCGACCTGCCGAGCATCTACTACGCGCACGAGCGGGACGTGTTCGAGCGCGACGGCATGTTGCTTGCCGTCGGCCCCTACTCGCAGCCTCGCTCGGGTGAGGTGGTCGAGCGCCGGGTGGTTCGCTACCGGACCGTCGGCGACATGTCCTGCACCGGCGCGGTCGCGTCGACCGCGTCGTCCGCGGCCGAGGTGGTCGTCGAGGTGGCAGCCAGCGAGCTGACCGAGCGCGGTGCCACCCGGGCGGACGACCGCGTCAGCGAAGCCGCGATGGAAGACCGCAAGCGAGAGGGGTACTTCTGATGAGCACACTTCTCCGGCTTGCCACCGCGGGATCCGTCGACGACGGCAAATCCACGCTGGTCGGGCGACTGCTGCACGACTGCAAGGCGATCCTGGCCGACCAGATCGCCCACGTGAAGACGGTGTCGGAAGCCCGTGGTGGTGACTTCGACTTCGCCTTGCTCACCGACGGCCTGCGGGCCGAACGCGAGCAGGGCATCACGATCGACGTGGCCTACCGGTACTTCGCCACCGACAAGCGCTCGTTCATCCTGGCCGACTGCCCCGGGCACGTGCAGTACACCCGCAACACGGTCACCGGCGCCTCGACCGCGGATGTGGTGATCATCCTGGTCGACGCGCGGCACGGCGTCCTCGAGCAGACCCGGCGGCACCTGGCCGTGGCCGGTCTGCTCCGCGTGCCACACGTCGTACTCGCGGTGAACAAGGTCGACCTGGTCGGCTACGACGAGACCGTGTTCACCAAGATCGCGAAGGACGTCAACGAGGTCGCCGACCAGCTCGGGATCGCCGACGTCAAGGCCATCCCGGTCTCCGCACTCGTCGGCGACAACGTGGTCGAGCGGTCGACCGAGACGTCCTGGTACGACGGACCGACGCTGCTCGAGGTGCTCGAGAACGCGACCGGGCGGATCGACTCCTCCGACCAGCCGCTGCGGTTCCCGGTGCAGTACGTGATCCGGCCGCAGACCGGGGACGAGTACCGCGACTACCGCGGCTACACCGGAACCGTTGCCTCCGGCACCGTAACCGTCGGCGACCCGGTGATCGTGCTCCCGACCGGCCGCCGGACGTCGATCGCCGGCATCGACCGGCCCGTCGTCACGTCGACGAGCACCGCGGTGGTCGAGCGGCCGTCCGCGGTCGCCGGCGAGGCCGTCACCGTCCGGCTGACCGACGACATCGACGTCGCCCGCGGCTCGGTGATCGTCGCCGCCGAGGCCTCCCCCGGCACCCGCCGGGAACTGGCCGCCACCGTGTGCTGGCTGTCGGACCGCCCACTGACCGTGGGCGCCCGGCTGCTGATCAAGCACACCACGACCACTGCCCAGGCGATCGTCACCAAGATCACCGGGGCGCTGGACCTGGACACGCTCGGAGTCATCGACGCCACCGGGCTCGACCTGAACGACATCGGCAAGGTGCAACTCAAGATCGCCGCACCGCTGGCCGCCGACCCGTACTCCAGCAACACCATCACCGGATCGTTCCTGCTGATCGACGCCCACGACGGGTGGACGCTGGCAGCCGGCATGATCGACGACGAAGAAGGGGAACTGCTGTGACTGCTCCAGCGCTCGTGATCCTCGCCCACGGCAGCCGCGATCCGCGTTCGGCCGCCACCGTCCACGCCCTCGTCAAGTGCCTGCGTGACCTGCGTGACGACCTGCGGATCGAAGCCTCCTTCCTCGACCACTGCCCGCCCACGCCGTACCAGAAGCTCGGCAAGCTCGCCGCCGAGGGCGTGGAGGAAGTCGTCATCCTGCCGCTGCTGCTGTCGTCAGCGTTCCACGCCCGGGTCGACATCCCGGCCGTGGTCGACGAGGCACGCACCCGGTTCCCGGCGCTGCGGATCATCGCCTCCGACGTCCTAGGGTACGACGAGTCGCTGCTCGACGTACTGGATCGCCGGATGCGGGCCGAGCTCAAGGACGGCCGGGTGCGGGAGCTGGACGCGCTGGTGCTGGCGTGCGCCGGTTCGAGCGACTCGCAGGCGAACGCCAGCGTGACCCGGCTCGCGCGGCTGTGGGGTCAGCGGCACAAGCTGCCGGTGACCGCGGCCTTCACCTGCGCGGCGTCGCCGTCACCGGCCGAGGCCGTGCTGCAGTGGCGGCTCGAGGGCCGGCGTCACGTGGCCGTCGGATCACTCTTCCTGGCCCCCGGCGTCCTGCCGGACCGCGCCGAGTCAACCGCCCGCCGTGCCGGCGCCGTCGCCGTGTCGCGCCCGCTGGGTGTCAGTGCCGAGGTAGCCCGCCTGGTCCTCCTCCGCTACGGCGTAGCCGGCCTGGACCTGCTCACCCTCACCCCGGCCCCCCGCCCGGTCATCGCCCGCCCGGAGCTCGTCCGCACCGCCTAGAACCTCAACGGATCAACGAAGGAGACGTCGGTGTACGGCGTCTCCTTCGTCGTGATCTGAGCCAGCAGCTCACCCAGACCGGCGCAGTGCTTGAAGCCGTGGCCGCTGTCACCGCCGGCGATCACCACGCGTTCGTCGTACCGGCCGACCAGGAACTGGCCGTCGGGTGAGTCCGTCACCATGCACGGCATCAGCTTGACCGGCTCGGGATCGAGGTCCGGGAAGGCGTGGCCGATCGCCGCCGACAGCTCGGCGATGTCCTCGCGCGGGTGGATGTAGCGATCGAGTTCGTCCGGATCGACGTCGCGCTCGCGCTCGGCACCGTCGAGACCGACCTTCACCAGGAAGTCCTCGTCGGACCCGTGTCCCCACAGCCCGCGTCCGTCCGCGAACTCCCAGATGAACGACGGGAAGTTCCTCAGCTGAAAGGCGTCCGACGCCGGATCCCTCGGCTGGAACCAGAACAGCGGCGTACGCCGAGGTGACAGCGGCAGACCTGGAACCAGCTTGCTGAGCCAGGCGCCCGTGGCGACGACGACCTGATCCGCGGTGATGCTGATCGTCGGCGTCCGCACGGTCACCTCGTCGCGGCCGAGGTCGATCGCCGTCACCATCGTGTGCGGAAAGACCGTCGCACCCAGCCGTTGCGCCTCCGCGACGTGCGCGCGGACGGTCGGCTCGGCGTAGCAGATCCCCGCGCCGGGGTCCCAGACGGCAACGTCCTCGGCGGCCAGGTCGTACTGCGGGAATCGCTCGACCAGCTCGTCGTGGGTCAGGTCCGTGGTGGGCGCCCCCGCCTCGGCAGCCGCCTGCCGGGCACCCCTGACCGGACGGCTCTTCGGCCGACCGACGTTGAGGGACCCGGTCTGACGGACATAGACCTCGTCGGTCCCCTCCCCGAGCTGAGTCCAGAGCTCCAGCGACTTGCGAGCGATCGGCGTCAACCCGGGGTGTTCCATGCAAGCGACCCGGAACAGCCGTGTGGTCCCGTGCGACGAACCGAACGGATGCCCGATCCCTTGCCGCTCGATCCCGACGACGTTCACGCCGCGCGCTGCCAGCCGCCACAACGCCGCCGACCCGAACGCGCCCAGCCCCACCACCACGACATCCGCTCGCATTCCCCCACCCTGCCCCACTCCCCGGCTCAAGAGCCGCCGCCGCCCACCTTCTGGACCAGCTGGATCGGGTTCCCGTCGGGGTCGGCGATCCACGCGATGCGGAGATCACCCAGCCAGTCGTGCGGCGCTGACAGCGACGCACAGCCGGCAGCGGTCAGCCTCGCGAACTCGCCATCCGTGTCGTCACACCACAGCACCAGTTCGGCCGCGCGGCCGGAGAGCGCCGGCGACAGGCCGTGATCCTTGCGGGCGGAGGCGACATCGGCGATGCCGAGGTTGAAGCCGTCGAGTCCGAGCTCGACGTGGATCGGCTCGCCGTCCGGCGGATGCTGGAACCCCTGCTCGAAGCCCAGCCCGAGGTAGAAGTCCCGAAGTCTCGGTAGTTGATCGGAGTAGAACGTGATCTGCGGCGCCCTGAACATGCTGCCAATCTTCCGTCGGCCGTGGTTCACCGAGATAGCGTGATATCTTGCTATCTATGGTGAAGGACGGGACGAAGAACATTCTGCTGCGGCTTGATCCGGAGTTGGCCGAGCGGCTGCAGACGGTGGCGTCGGTGGAGGGCCGGTCGGTGTCGGACGTCGCGCGGGAGGCGATCACGGCGCTGGTCGATCAGCGGCGGCAGGACACGCGGTTCAGCCGGCTCCTGGAGGAGAACCTGGCCCGCCACGAGGAGTCGCTGCGCCGCCTCCGTGGAGACGACTGATGCGCTACCTCGGCCGGTACGACGTGCTCGCGGTGGCGGCTCGCGTGTTGCAGTGCGAGTCGGAGGACGCCGTACGCCGGACGGACCTGGACGCGATCGACCGAGTGCTGGCCGACGTCCGGCGTACCCCTGGGATGGCTGAGGCGGCCGGGGTGTTGCTGGCGGGGCTGGTCCGGGAGCGGCCGTTCGAGGGACCCAATCGGGTGGTGGCGGTCGCGGTCGTCCTGCAGTTCACCGCGCTGAACCGGGCCGAGCTGCGGCTCGAGCCGGTGTCGGAAGTGGACGAGTTGCTGGACCGGATCACAGCCGGCGCTGCGACCGCACCCGAGGTCGCCGAATTTGTCCGGGCCCGGCTCGAGCAGGAACCGATCACTGCCGACGACCTGCAGGAGCATCTGCGGCTCGACCTGCTGCTGGAGGACGCGGTCGCCGAACTGACTGTCGACAACGAGTGGCGGAGGGGAATCCGGATGTTCGAGAGATTCAGTGATCAAGCCCGGCGGGTCGTCGCGCTGGCCCAGGAGGAGGCGCGGAAACTCGGCCATGTCTACATCGGGACCGAACACCTGCTGCTCGGGCTGATCGAGGAGGGACAGGGCATCGCGGAGCGGGTGCTGGCCGGGTTCGGGATCACGGCTCCAGCGGTCCGTGACCTCGTGGTGGAGATCCTCGGCCGTGGGCGCGGGGAGGCCGGGACCATTCCGTTCACGCCGCGGGCGAAGAGCACGTTCGAGCACGCGTGGGACGAGGCCCGGCGGCGGGGCTCCGACCAGCTCGGCACCGAGCATCTGCTGCTCGGCCTGCTGCGCGACGGCGAGGGCGTCGCCGGCCAGATCCTGACCAAGCTCACCTCCGACCCGGACGCCATCCGCCGCAAGGTCGAGGATCGGATCGATCGCCGCCGGCGGTCCGAGTCCGCCGTCGCCGGCATGCTCGCCGACGACACCTCGGGCTGGACCACCTTCGGCCGTCGCCACCACCTCCTGGGCGAGCTCAACCACGTCCTGGACGAGAACGAACGCCTCCACGAGCAGGTGGCTCACCTCCGCAACCTGCTGCGGGAGCACGACATCGATCCCGACGCCTGATTTCTCGGCCGGGCATCAGGCGTCCGCTCAGCTCAGGTGGCGGCGAGACGCTTCTTCTCGGCGACGACGTCGAAGTCGGCGGCCGGCCACTCGGGGTTCAGCTCCTCGAGCGTCTCGAGAAGGATCGTGGTGACGGCCCAGTTGCGGTACCACTTGCGGTCGCTCGGGATCACGTACCACGGCGCCTCGGGCGTGTTACAGCGCTCGATCGCCGCGTGGTAGGCGTCCATGTAGTCCGGCCAGAGCTTGCGCTCGTCAACGTCGCTCGGGTTGTACTTCCAGTACTTGGTCGGATCGTCCAGCCGCGCCTCGAGCCGCGCCCGCTGCTCCTCCGCCGTGATGTGCAGGTAGCACTTCAGGATCGTCGTGCCGTTCGCGGCCAGTTCCGCCTCGAAGTCGTTGATCTGGTCGTAGCGCCGGTTCCACACGTTCGGCGTGACCAGGTTGCGTACCCGGGCGATCAGCACGTCCTCGTAGTGCGACCGGTCGAAGATCCCGATCATCCCCTCCTCCGGCAGCGCCTGCTTGATCCGCCACAGGAACCCGCGCCGCTTCTCGGCCGCCGTCGGCGCCTTGAACGACGTGATCTTCAATCCCTGCGGATCCATCAGTCCCGCACCGTGCCGGATCACTCCGCCCTTGCCGGACGTGTCCATCCCCTGCAGGACGAGCAGCACGCTGCGCTGCCCATCCTTGCGCCCCTCGGCGAACAGCCGCTCCTGCCAGTCGGAGACGTCGGCACCGAGGCTCTCGAGTGCGGCCTTGCCGTCGTCCTTGCTCCCGCTGAACCCGGGCGTGGCTCGCGTGTCGTACTTCGTCAGGTCCACCGGCCCGGACGGCACTCGCAGCTCGCCGCGCAGTCCACCGTCCTCCGCCTTCTGACCCTTCTTCTGCTTCGCCATCTGCCCATCCTGCCTCATCAACCGCTGAGATGAGTGGAGATCGTGCCGATCTCAGGACGCGGCGTGATCGACCTGCTCGCGGGTCAGGGCGATCAACCGGGACAGCGCGCGGAGGTACTTCTTGCGATAGCCGCCCTTGAGCATCTCCGGGGAGAACAGCTGGTCCAGTGGTACGCCGCCGGCCAGGAGCGGCAGGTTCCGGTCGTACATGCGGTCGGCCAGGACGACCATCCGGAGGGCGACGTTCTCGTCGGTGAGTGGGCGGATGTCGGTGATCGCGACCGTCTCGACGCCGTCGAGCAGAGCGCCGTACCTGCTCGGGTGCAGTTCGGCCAGGTGGCGGTGCAGGTCGACGAAGTGGTCGCAGGACGCGCCAGGGCGTTCGGCCGCGGTCTGCTCGACCCGCTCGTCCGGCCACGGCTCGGGAGCCACTGGGAGGCCGCGATGCCGGTAGTCCGGTCCGTCGATCCGGCGTACGTCGAAATGCGCGGCGAGCGCCTGGATCTCGCGGAGGAAGTCGATCGCCTGGAACCGGCCCTCGCCGAGCTTGTCCGGCAGGGTGTTCGACGTCGCGGCCAGCTCGACCCCGGCGGCGACCAGCTGGCCGAGCAGCCGGGAGATCAGCATCGTGTCGCCGGGATCGTCCAGCTCGAACTCGTCGATGCAGATCAGCCGGTACGACGACAACGCCTCGACGGCGGCGCGGAGACCGAGGGCGCCGACCAGGTTGGTGAGCTCGACGAAGGTGCAGTACATCTTCGGTCCGGAGGCTTCGTGCCAGAGGGACGCGAGCAGGTGCGTCTTGCCGACGCCGAACCCTCCGTCGAGATAGATCCCCGGCTTGTCCGCCGCCGACCCGCGTCCGTCCGGCGACGAACCGCCGCGGCCCCCGCGGAGCCGGGACCAGAGCGTCGGCGCCGGGCGCGGGCGGGCCAACTTCGTCGCGCGTTCCGACAGCACCTCGAGCGCCTCGGCCTGGGAGGGCTCGTTCGGATCCGGGCGGTAGGTGGCGAACCGGACGCCGGCGAACCGCGGTGGCGGCACGCACTCGGACAGCAGCCGATCCGAACTCACCTCCGGCCACCGCTCGCTCAGCCGAATCACCATGCCCCAACCCTAGGGGCCGGGCCGCGGCTCCGGAAAAGTCGGAAAGCGCAGTCCCGGACCTTGACCACTTTCTTACTTTCAGTTAGGAAGTTGATGTGAGGTTCGTGAGGTGAGCGACTAGGAGTCGGCGATGGGCGAACGGCACGTACGGCGGCGGACGGTACTCAAGGGCGCGTTGGGTGGTGGCGCGGCGGCCCTCGGACTGGGGTCCACGCTGGCCGCCTGTGGCGGCAGTGACAGCGGCGGCGGGACCACGAGCGGCGGGAAGGCCGTGGTCCGGATGTGGTCCTGGTACAACGACCAGGAGGATCAGTTCCCGAAGCTGATCGAGAAGTTCCAGGCAGCACACAGCAACATCACGATCGAGAACCGGATCTTCGGCACCCCGGACCAGTACCTGCCCGCGCTCCAGGCCGCGGTCGCCGGTGGCGATGTCCCGGAGATCTTCGCGCCGCACACCCGGGCGCTGACCTACGGCACCGGCGGCATCTCCGCCGACTTGAAGCAGGAGCTCGGCGACGACTTCCTGAAGGACTTCTTCGACTCGGCCAACCAGGAGTACACCCTGGACGGCAAGCAGTACGCGGTCGGCTGGATGGCGCAGACGTTCGGCCTGTTCTACAACCCGGACCTGCTGAAGAAGGCCGGCGTCGGCGAGGACGAGATCGAGACCTGGGACGACCTGATCGCGGCGGCGGCGAAGATCAAGGCCACCGGCAAGTTCCCGGTCGCGCTCAGCTGCAACCCGACGACGAGCTCCCTGGACTTCTTCCTTCCGCTCATCACGCAAGTTGCCGATGACCCGACCTTCTACCTCAAGCTCGACCAGCTGAAGGACGGGGCGACGTACGAGGACCCGAAGGTCGTGCAGGCGATCGAGCTGCAGCAGAAGATCGTGAACGGCGGCGTCTTCCAGCCCGGCACCACCGGGACCAGCGGAGACCAGGCGCCACAGATCTTCTACACCGAGAAGGCCGCGATGCTGTTCAACGGCAGCTGGACGCCACAGGGCCTGACCAAGGACGCGACGCCGGCGTTCAACAAGAAGTACAAGGTGATGAAGACCCCGGCCCTCGCGGCCGGCAAGCGGCACTGGACCGCGAACCAGGCCGGCGCCGGCTGGGCCGTGTCGGCGAACAGCAAGAACAAGGACGCCGCGCTGGAGTTCCTGAAGTTCATGTACTCCGCCGACCAGTACTCCCCCACCATGAACGAGTCCAACTCGATGCCGGCCACCAAGAGCGCGGCGAGCCGGATCGAGCTGCCGATCATGAAGCAGATGACGTCCTGGCTGCTCGACGGCGACGGCTGCCCGCACATCCCGTTCGGCCCCGGCTCGGTCGCGGCCGGCGATCCGCTCGCCAAGATCTTCGACGGCAAGGGAGAACCCGCCGCGGTCGCCAAGGAGATGCAGCAGGCCGTGCAGAACGCCAAGGGCGGCTGATCGGATGGCGACTGCCCTCACCAGCAAGAACATCGCCCCGGCCGATCGGCGACCGCTCCCCCGGCGGCCGCCGTACCGGTTCGGTTCACCGTTGCGGAAATCGCAGCGCATCGCCGGCTACCTGTTCGTGCTGCCGACGTTCGCGCTGTTCCTCGGGTTCGTGCTCTGGCCGATCCTCTACACGGCGTACCTGAGCCTCACCTCCTGGGGCGGCTTCGGTACGCCGAGATTCGTCAACTTCGACAACTACAGCCGGATGCTGAACGACCCGGTCGCCCGGCGAGCCCTGATCATCACGCTGGTGCTGACCGGTGTCACCACGGCAGTGCTCACGTTCCTCGGCCTCGTCACCGCCGTACTGGTCAACGTGGTCTGGTCGAAGGTCGGCGTCCTGGTCCGGACCATCCTGTTCATCCCGGGCATCGTGTCGTTCGTGGTGTCCGCCGTGCTGTGGAAGCTGATCTACGACCCGAACATCGGCACGCTCAACCGGTTGCTCGGGGCAATCGGTTTGGACAGCCTGCAGCACCCGTGGCTGGCCGATCAGAAGACCGTGCTGCCGGCCATCGTCGTGGTGACGGTCTGGGGCGGTCTCGGCTTCACCATGCTGATCTACTTCGCCGGTCTGCAGAGCATCGACCCGAACCTGTACGAGGCGGCGGCGATGGACGGCGCCAACACCGTCCAGCAGTTCCGGCACATCACGGTCCCGAGCCTGCGGGTCGTCACCGGTCTGATCGTCAGCCTCGGCCTGCTCAACGGCTTCAAGGCGTTCGACGTGATCTTCGTGATGACCGGCGGCGGGCCGAACCACGCCAGCGAGGTGCTCGGTACCTATCTCTACTCGCTCGCCTTCGGCTCGACGTCGGGCTCGATCCCGCAACTCGGCTACGCCAGCGCGTTCAGCGTCGTGACGATGGTGCTCTGCACGCTGGCCGTCATCGCCCAGCTCTGGCTGACGAGGAGGGCGGACCGATGAGTGTCACGAATGCTCAGAAGCCTTGGGTCGGCAGGTCGTTCGCGACTTTCGTGCTGTTGCCGTTCTGCGTGCTGATGGCGTTCCCGTTCGTCTGGATGCTGCTCACCTCATTACGCGAGCAGAACACGATCTTCAACGGGCCGATCATCCCGCGGAAGTTCACGGGTACGGCGTACAAGGAGGCGTGGACCTCGATCGAGTTCCCGCTGCACTTCTGGAACAGCGTCTGGATCACGTCCGTCACGGTGATCGGCGTCCTCGTGTTCGCCACCCTCAGCGGGTACGCGTTCGCCAAGCTCGACTTCCCGTTCCGCAACACGCTGTTCGTGCTGCTGCTGACGACCCTGATGATGCCGTCGACGGCGCTGATCATCCCGCTCTACCTCGAGCTCAAGTCGCTCGGACTGCTCGACAGCCAGGCCGGTCTGCTGGTGCTTTACATCTCCGGCTCGGCGCCGTTCGCGATGTTCCTGATGCGGGCGTTCTTCCAGACGCTGCCGGACGAGCTGATCGAGGCGGCCCGGGTCGACGGCGGCAGCGAGCTCACCATCTTCCGGCGGGTGATCCTGCCGCTGACCCGGCCCGGGATCGCGACCGTGGTGATCTTCCAGTTCCTCTCCACCTGGAACGAGTTCCTGATCGCCAACACGGTCCTGCGCAACACCGAGTCACTCCCCCTGCAACCCGTGCTGTTCACCCTGATGGGCCAGTACTCCACCAACTGGCCGGCGCTCACCGCCGGCCTCACGCTGTCCGTCGTACCGGTCGTCCTCGTCTACGTCCGGATGCAGCGGCAGTTCGTCGCCGGGATGATGCTCGGCGCGGTCAAGAACTAGCTGACTGGAAGAGGTCTTATGCCGATCAAGAACGTCGTGGTCAACTGCACGGACGTGCAGCGCTCGGTCGAGTACTACACCAAGTTCCTGGAGCTCCGCGTGGTCGGCGAGCCGACGCCGGAGCGGGCCGTCCTGGACGCGGTGACCGCGACGGTCGAGTTGCGGGCCGTGGGCAACGGCCGCGATCGGAGCACCTGGTCGCCGGACGATCTGCAGAAGGGCTTCCGCCACATCGGTTTCAAGGTCGACCGGCTCGACGAGCGGGCCGACGTACTCAAGGCCGCCGGGGTGGAGTTCAAACTGGATCCGCTCGATGCCGAGGGCGAGGTCCGGATCTGCTTCTTCTACGATCCCGACGGCACGCTGCTCGAGATGATCCAGGGCGATCTCCAGTACGCCGCTGTGCTCGACGCCGACGGAGTCGCGCGGGAACGTGCCCTCGGCGTACCGCGGCGGCCGCGGTTGGACCACGTCGCGGTGACGATCGAGGACCGGGCCGCGACCAGCGACTACTACCACGAGCACTACGGCTTCTCGTTCATCGGGACGATCGAGCAGCCGCACGACCAGCGCGGCTTCAGCATCGGCTACCTCAAGGGCGGCGACACGGTCCTGGAGGTGTTCACGTACGAGGTGGACAAGACCTCCCGCGAGCCCCAGCTCGACGTCGCCGGCTTCGCGTACGCCGAACTCGCCGGCGACCCCCCGACGGACTTGACCACGGCCACCGCGCCGGACGGGACGAGTGTCTACATCGATCCCGACGGTTTCGCGTTCGCCGTAGGCTCCGGGGCATGAGAGACGACTGGCTGAGGCCCCTCGGTTCCACCGGACTGACCGTGTCCGCCGTCTGCGCCGGCGGCAGCGCGATCGCGGGCATGCCCGCGGTCTTCGGGTACGACGTGACCCGGCAGGAGGCGGTCGACCTCGTTCTGCGGGTGTTCGACAGCCCGCTCACCTGGATCGACACCTCCAACGGGTACGGCGACGGCGAGAGCGAACTGCGGATCGGCCAGGCAATCCGCGAGTACGGCGGCCTCCCGGACGGCTTCCTGGTCGCGACCAAGGTCGACGCCCGCGGCAAGGACTACTCCGGCGCCCGGGTTCGCGCGAGCGTTGCCGAGAGCAAGGAGCGGCTCGGGCTCGACGACCTCCCGCTGGTCTATCTGCACGATCCGGAGTTCCACGACTTCGACTCGATGCGCGAGGCCGTCGACACGCTGATGCAACTCCGATCCGACGGCGAGATCGGGCATGTCGGGCTCGCCGGCGGGAACACCGTGGAGCTCAGCCGCTATCTCGACCTCGGCGGCTTCGAGGTGCTGCTCGTGCACAACCGGTGGAGCCTCGTCGACCACTCCGCCGGCGACCTGATCCGCCGGGCGACCGGTGACGGGATCGCGGTGGTCAACGCGGCGATCTACGGCGGCGGGATCCTGGCCAACCCGCAGGGCGCGACGAAGTACGCGTACCGCGACGCGCCGGACGCCGTACTGGAAGCCGTCGCCGAGATGGACAAGGCCTGCCGCGAGTTCGGCACCGACCTCGCCACGGCCGCACTCCGGCACTCGGTGGACAACCCGGACATCGCCGGCACCGTGGTCGGCATCAGCAAGCCCTCACGGGTCGACGTGTTGATCACATCACTCGAGGCCGACCTCCCAGCTGAGCTCCTTAACCGGTTAGGTAGCCTCCTCCCCCAAGAGCGATACTGGGTTGAAGGAACAAAGGAGACGACGTGACGAACAGCTTCCCATCGGGCTTCATCTGGGGCGCGGCGACCGCGTCGTACCAAGTTGAAGGCGCGGTCTCCGCGGACGGGCGCGGCCCGAGCATCTGGGACACCTTCGCGCACACGCCGGGCAAGATCTCCGACGGCACCAACGGTGACGTCGCGGTCGACCACTACCACCGGTTCGCCGACGACATCCGGATGTTGGCGGACCTCGGCCTGACGGCGTACCGGTTCTCGATCGCCTGGCCGCGGATCGTCCCGGCCGGCTCCGGCGCGACGAACTCCGCCGGGCTGGACTTCTACCGGCGGCTCGCCGAGACCTGCCTGGAGTACGGCGTGACGCCGTACGCGACGCTCTACCACTGGGACCTGCCGCAGCCGCTCGAGGACCCGGGTGGCTGGCTCGTGCGCTCCACGGCCGAGCGGTTCCGGGACTACGCGGCTGTCACGCACGACGCGCTGTCGGACGTCATCAAGCAGTGGATGACGCTGAACGAGCCGTGGTGCTCGGCCTTCCTCGGGTACGGGAACGGCGAGCACGCGCCGGGGCGGACCGAGGGTGCCGAAGCGCTGAAGGCCGTGCACCATCTGCTGCTCGGGCACGGGTTGGCGCTCGAGGCGCTGCGCTCGTCAGAGGGCACGTACGGCATCGCCCTGAACCCGGCGCCGATCCACGCCGCCTCGGACTCGGCCGCGGACCTCGACGCCGCGCGGCGGGTGGACGGACTGCGGAACCGGATGTTCCTCGATCCGCTGCTCGCCGGCACGTATCCGGCCGACGTGCTCGAGGACACCGGGATGACGGAGTGGTTCGCCGCGCAGGAGGCCGATCTCGCGGTGATCTCGGCGCCGATGGACTTCATGGGCGTGAACTACTACTGCCCGACGACGGTCGCCGCGCCGGACGGGCCGATCTCCACGCCCGGTCCCTCGACCCAGCCCGGCAGTGAGAATGTCGTTGCCGTCGACACCGGTCTGCCGCGGACCCAGATGGGCTGGCCGATCCAGGCCACCGGACTGCGCGACATCCTGGTCACGATCAACAAGATGGCGCCGGAGTTGCCGTTGTACGTGACGGAGAACGGATCGGCGTACCCGGACGAACTGACCGCGGACGGGACCGTCGAGGACGACGAGCGGCTGGACTACCTGCAGCAGCACACCGCGGTGTGCCAGGACCTCGTCTCCGAGGGCTTCCCGCTCAAGGGGTACTTCGCCTGGTCCCTGATGGACAACTTCGAATGGGCCTGGGGCTACAGCCGCCGCTTCGGGATCGTGTACGTCGACTACACCACCCAGCAGCGGACCGTGAAGAAGAGCGGCCTCTGGCTGAAGGACTTCCTCGGCTAACGACCCGACTTCTGGCGGGCGGTGAGCTGGCTGTGGAGGACGAGGGACGCGGCGCCGAGAGCAGCGGCGCTGGGTCCTAGTTTGGACAACTCGACCCGGGTCGGGTGCATCGCGCGGACGAACGACAGCCGGTTGATCTCGGCCGACGCGATCCGGACGTAGAGGCCGCCCGCCTCGCTGAAGCCGGGACCCGCGAGGATGATCTGCTCGAGGTCGAGCAGGTTCGTGATCGACAGCAGCGCCTTCGCCAGGTACGTCGCGGACTCCTCGATCAGCCGCACGCACCGCGGATCGCCGGCGGCCGCGAGCCGGGCGATCTTCGCGAAGTCGGACCGGACCGCCAGCTTCCGGCCACGCAGGGCGAGCTCGTTCACCAGCGCGTCGTCCTGCTCGGCACGCTTCACCACGGCCGCCGGTGCGGCGAGACTCTCCAGGCAGCCGCGGCTGCCACACCAGCACTCCGGGCCGTTCACGTCCAGGACCATGTGGCCGATCTCGCCGACGTTGGACGACGAGCCGCGATACACGTCGCCGTCGGTGACCAGGCCGAGCCCGAAACCGGCCGCCATGTAGACGGTGGCGAAGTCGTTCACCGACGGGATCCGGCCGGCCCAGAACTCGCCGATCGCCGCGCAGGTCGAGTCGTTCTCCACCACGATCGGGTGGTCGATCGCGGCCCGCAGGGTGTCGCGGACGGCGAACGGCTCCCAGGCGTACTTCGACGAGTTCGTCCGCAGCAGCCGTTGCCCTCCCCCGCCCTGGCGACCGGCCAGGGCGACCCCGACGCCGACCAGGGTGGCCGGCTCGATCTCCGCCTTCACCATCAGGTCCTCGAGCTCGGCGGTGATCCGCTTGACCGCCGTGCTGGGCGCGTCCCGGCCAATGCCGCGCGACGAGACCTGCTCGATCACCCGTCCACTCATGTCGGTGACGACGTACGTCGTACTCGGCGTGTCGATCGAGATGCCGACAGCGTGCCGCGCACGAGGGTTGAACTGCAGCAGCGTCGCGCGCTTGCCGCCGGTCGGGTCGCCGAGGCCGGTCTCGACGATCAGGCCGTCCGCGAGCAACTGCTTGACCACCCGGGAGATCGACGCGCCGGTCAGGCCGGACCGCTCCGCCAGGTCGACCCGGGTGACCGTGCCACTGGAGCGGATCAGGTCGAGGATCGCGCTGTGCGTCTCCTGCGCGTTCGCACCCTTCAGAATCTTCGCCACGTCACCCTCCCTCGCTCCGCACTTTAATACACAAAGTAAGAAAGTGGGATAGCTTGACCTCAATGATTGTTGAGGTTCTAGCCTCGGTCTTTGTGAAGGCGATCAGATTGCACGAGTTCGGTCCGGCGGAGAACCTGCGGTACGAGGAGGCTCCGGATCCCACCCCCGATCCGGGCATGGTGCTCATTCAGGCGGAGGCGGCCGGGGTCCACCTGGTCGACACGATGATCAGGTCCGGCTCGACCGGCGGCAGCCGGATCCCGGTGCCGGAGCTACCGACGATCCCCGGCCGCGAGGTCTCCGGGCGCGTCACCGCGGTCGGGCCCGGCGTCGACCCGTCGTGGATGGGCAAACGGGTGGTCGTGCACCTCGGCATGGACCCCGGCGGGTACGCCGAACTCGCGGTGGCCAAGGTGGAGTCGCTGTACGAACTCCCCGACCACGTCGACGCGGCGCAGGCGGTCGCCGCGATCGGGACCGGCCGGACGACGGCCGGAGTCCTGAACCAGGCCAAGCTGAGCGCGGACGATGTCGTCCTGGTGACGGCGGCCGCGGGCGGGATCGGCAGCTACCTGGTCCAGGCCGCGCGGAACGTGGGTGCGACGGTGATCGGTCTGGCGGGAGGCGCTGCCAAGGTCGAGTTGGTTCGGTCGCTGGGTGCGCAGTACGCGATCGACTACACGGATCCGGAGTGGGCGCTTGCCTTGAAGGACGAACTCGGTGATCGGGACGTCACCGTCTTGCTCGACGGGGTTGGCGGTGCGAGCGGGCAGCGGGCCTTCGAGCTGCTCGGGGTCGGTGGGCGGGTACTGATGTTCGGTTGGTCCGGCGGCGGCCCGATCGAGTTCACGCAGGAGGAGCTGATGGCCCGCAGCCTCACCGCCGGCTGGGCGCTCGGCGCGAAGATGACGTCACAGCTGCGCGCGCTCGAAGCAGCGGCCCTCGAAGAGACCTTCTCCGGTCGCTGGCAGGCGCTCACCACGACGTTCCCGCTCTCCGAAGCGGCGGCGGCCCACCGCGCCTTGGAGACTCGCGCCACCACCGGCAAGGTCGTCCTCATCCCCTGAGACGAGGCCCCAGCTCACGAAGTGCGGGGATCGTGGACCGGGCCTGCGGCTTCTGCGGGGCCGGTGGGAGTGCCGTAGTCGAGGTCAGGGAACGGGCTCGTCACCTCGATCACGCGGCCCTCGGCGGCGGAGCGCTTGGCGGCGAGCATCACCTCGAGGGCGTGGAAGGCGTGCTCGGGCCGGGTGACGGTCGGCGTACCGTTCTCGACCGACTCGACGAGGTGCCGCAGGCCGTCGGTCCACGGCCAGTTCGGATCGCGTTCGCCGAACACCTCCCAGGATCCACGCTCGTTCGACCACTGCTCGAACCCGTCCGGAGCCCAGTCGTCCCCGAGCAACTGCAGTACGCCGGTGGCGCCGTACAGCTCGATCGCCGGCGACCGGTACTGCTGCACGGTGAACCCGGTCGCGATCGAGGCGAAGCGCGCGTTGCCGAAGTCTCGATCAGCCAGTCGGCCAAGGCCAGCAGTTGATGCTCCGCGACCCGGCGAGTCCGTGGCGGCGAGCGCAGTACGGTGCGCAGCGCCTCGATCGACGGCGGCGGCACCGGGTACCGCGGACCGGCCCCGGCCAGCTGGGCGAGCCCGTCGAACAGCGGTCCGGTGAAGACGACGAACAGCTCCGTCCACCGCTCCCCCGGATCGGTGTGATACGTGTGCGGGAACCCGGGCGGCAGGATCGTGTGCGCGCCCGGCCGGAGCCGCTCGTCGCGGCCGTCGGCGTCGCGATAGTTGCCCTCGCCATCGATCAGCACCGACAGCACGTACGCGTCCATCACTCGAAACGCCAGAATGTTCATGCCTGGGTCGCGGGCAGACATTCTCTGTCGGGCGCTGCCGCCCTAGCGTTCTCGGTGGAAGGGACCAGCCGATCGACCGGAGGACCGCACGATGACATCGACCACCGACCTGGTCACGCGCGAGCACCTGGACCAGTTCCGCGACGAGGGCTACTTCGTGCTGGACAGCGTGCTCTCCGACGAGCAACTCGAGCTGCTGCGCGGCGGAGCGCAGTACTCGATCGACAAGCTCGACGCCGCGATGGATGCCGCCGGCACCGACTCGCTCGGCATCAACCACCGCGGCAAGCGGTACTTCAGCAGCATGATCTACCAGGACCGGCCCGAACTGCGGCAGTTCCTGTTCAGCGACACGATGGCCGAGATCTGCCGGGCGACGCTGGGCGACGAGGCGTACCTGTTCTGGGAGCAGTACGTGATCAAGGCCGGCGACCCGAACACGGCGTTCGCCTGGCACCAGGACTCCGGCTACGTCCACGAGGACCACGAGCCCTACCTGACCTGCTGGATCGCCCTCGACGACGTCACCGAGGAGAACGGCTCCGTCTATCTGCTGCCGTACTCGCGGTCCGGCATCAGGTCGTACATCAAGCACATCCAGGACCCCGAGCTCAACGACATGGTGTGCTACTTCGGCAGCGATCCCGGCATCCCGATGACCGCGCGGGCCGGATCGATCGTCGTCTTCTCGAGCGTCGTCATCCACCGCAGCGGACCGAACCTCACCGACCGGAACCGGCGCGTCTACATCGCCCAGTACTCGAAGGAGGTCATCCCGGCCAAGGATGGTACGAGCGCCCACGGGTCGTTCGACCCGTTCCTCGACGGCGGCCACATCGTCGCCGAGCGCTGATCACGAACTCCGCGGCGCATACATGATGATCACGACGCCGACCAGGCAGATCGCTGCGCCGAGCAGGTCCCAGCGGTCCGGGCGGAACTTGTCGACGACCATCCCCCACACGAGCGAGCCGGCTACGAACACCCCGCCGTACGCGGCGAGGATGCGGCCGAAGTTCGGATCCGGCTGGAAGGTCGCGACGAAGCCGTAGGCTCCGAGCGCGATCACGCCGCCCGCGATCCACCACAGTCCGCGGTGTTCGCGCCAGCCCTGCCAGACCAGCCAGGCGCCGCCGATCTCTGCCAGCGCGGCCAGGACGAACAGCCCGACCGACCGCAGTACGGTCACGAGCGGTCGCCCTGGCCGAGGTCGGTGAACGGGAGCGGGCAGTCCGGGTCGCCGGCGCAGGTCTGCAGATCGTCGCAACCGGCGGCGATCCCGGCGCGCAGGGTCTCGGCGATCACGGTCAGGTCGGCGATCTTCGCTTCCACATCGGCCAGCTTCTCGCGCGCCCGGGCCTGCAGCCCGGCTCCCTCGCCGAGACCATGCCGATGCCTGGCGGTGTCGAGAAGCTCCGAGACCTCCGCGAGCGTGAACCCGAGCCGCTGGGCCGCCTTGATCACCCGCAACGTCGTGACAGCGTCGTGCGAGTACATCCGGTGCCCGCCGAGGCTGCGCACCGGCTCGTCGAGCAGCCCGCGGCGTTCGTAGTACCGCAACGTCTGCAGGTTCACGCCGGCCGCGGCGGCGACCTCTCCAGGTCTCACCGCGGCAACCGCTCGCTCAACCCGTCGAGTACGGCGACGTACGCGGGCGGCACGTGGATCCGGAGGCGGATGCTGTCGTCCGATGCCTCGGTGAAGGTGAACGTGAAGAACGAGCAGCATTCGTTCTCGCGGGCGGTCAGGTCAGCGGCTGTCGCGCGGGAGTCGGCGGCGAGGAGGAGGTCGAGGGTGTGCGGGTCGACGCGATCGGCGCCGCGGAGATGATCGGCGAAGAGCTGGTCGAACTCGGCCCGCCGCAGCGGTCTCTCGGCGGTCGGAAGGGTGCAAGCGGAAGGGGTCCAGTCGGTGTCCATGGATCGACGGTAAACCCGTACCCAGGTACCGGATGCAAGCCCTACGGCTGATCTGTCCAGGTGAGCACGTAGGCGAGCGCTCCGAACCGGATGCGGTCGCCGGGACGGACCCGGACCGGCGTGGTGATGCGCGAGCCGTTGACCTCGGTCCCGTTCATCGATCCGAGGTCGCGCAGCATCCAACCGTCGTCAACGTGCCGCAGCTCGGCGTGGCAGCGGGACACGGTGACGTCGGCCAGGCGCAGGGTGGCGCCAGGGCCGCGGCCGATCCGGACGGTCGGTGAGCCGGGCGCCGGCAGCGCGAGTCCGGGCAGCGGGAGGTCCGGCGTACGTCGCGCGACGGCGAACTGCGGAAACGTGGCGAGCATCGTGTCGACTCTGCGACGCAACTGCCGGATCCAGCCGGGGCGGCGGGGTTCGGCTCGGGGCAGGTCGCGGATCGCGTTGGCGAGCTCGCCGCGGCTCTGCGCGCGGAGCACGAAGTTCATCCGCCGGATGAAGGTGTCCTGCGACAGGCGGCCCGACCCGGCGCCCTCGCGCAGGACGGCCAGGGCGCGGTCCCGCTCGGCGTCCGATGGACGCGTCCCCTCCACCGGCGCCGATGTCATACCTCGAATTGTCGGTCCAGGCCGGTTCAGTGTCCAACGCTGGGCCCGGGGGCGGCCGGGCGCGCGGTCAGCGATAGCTCCACAGGTAGGCGACGTGTGCGTCGCCCTGCGAGAGCCTGACGTTCGAGATTCCGATGGTCAACCGGTGACCGGTTGTGGAGTTGCGGTACGTCACGAACGTCGTACCGGCCGCACCCTGCGTGGAGACCCGGCGCCAGTTCGGACCGCCGACGGCCGAGATGTGCGTCAGTGCCTTCTTCACCGCGGGCGTTGCGTAGTACGACATCCACTTCGAGTCGCCCCGACCCCAGGCCCGGACCAGGTTGTCGGACCACTGCACCGAGCTCCAGGCGCGCGGCTCACCGATGAAGCGCAGGGTGTACGCCGCGTGCCAGCCACCCGGCCCTCGCAGCTCCGGCGCCGCATCCTGCACGCCCACGGTCAGATTCCCGCCACGAGCGTCGTCGTGGTAGGTCACCAAGGCCGTCCCGGCCGCGCCTTCCGCCGAGACCCGGCGCCAGTGGATGCCGCCCGGCGACGCCTGCGCGAACAGCGCTCGCACGGTGCTCGCGGTTCCGTAACAGGCCGCCGTCGCACGGTCGCCGCGACCCCAGGCGCGTACCAGGCGGTCGGCGTACGTCACCGGGTCGAGCCGTACGACGGAACCGCGACACGACGTCACCGCCGTCGTCCGAGCGCTCGTCGCGACCGCTGGAGCCGCCGCGCCACCGAGCACGAGTGGAGTGGTGACGGCCAGCGCCGCCGCCATCACTCCACCCTTACCAAGACCCTTGATCCTCATGATCAACCTCCCGAGTTGGTCAATTCGTCCTCAGCTGTGGGACGCGTCCCGTAGGTGCGGAGTTGGTGCGTGGGTCAGAATGACGGGATGCGACTGCCTGTGATGCCACCGGTCAAGCCGATGCTCGCCAAGCCGGTGAAGGAGATCCCGCGCGGGGAGCTGAGCTACGAGCCCAAGTGGGACGGGTTCCGCTCGATCATCTTCCGCGACGGCGACGAGGTCGAGATCGGCAGCCGGAACGAGAAGCCGATGACCCGGTACTTCCCGGAGCTGGTCGAGGCGGTGAAGGCGAACCTGCCGGAGCGGTGCGCGATCGACGGCGAGATCATCGTGATCGGCGAGTCCGGAGACCGGCTCGACTTCGAGGTGCTGCAGCAACGGATCCACCCGGCCGCGAGCCGGGTGAACATGCTGTCCGAGAAGACCCCGGCCCGGTTCGTCGCGTTCGACCTGCTGGCGCTCGGGGACGACGACTACATGGAGCGCCCGTTCGCGGAACGCCGTACCGCTCTGATCGACGCGCTCGCCGGCGTCAAGGCGCCGATCCACGTGACGCCCGCGACGACCGATCACGCCACCGCCGGGCAGTGGTTCGAGCAGTTCGAGGGCGCCGGCCTGGACGGGCTGATCGCGAAGCCGCTGGACGGCCTCTACCAGCCGGACAAGCGGGTCATGTTCAAGGTGAAGCCGGAGCGTACGGCGGACTGCGTGGTGGCCGGGTACCGCATCCACAAGAGCGGCCCGGACCGGATCGGCTCTCTGTTGCTCGGGCTCTACAACGAGGACGGCACGCTGGCCAGCGTCGGCGTGATCGGCGCGTTCCCGCTCGAGCGGCGCAAGGAGCTCTTCGAGGAGATGCAGCCGCTCGTCACGACGTTCGACGACCATCCGTGGGCGTGGGCCAAGCAGGAGGAGGGCGTGCGGACGCCGCGCAACGCCGAAGGCAGCCGCTGGCAGGCGGGCAAGGACCTCTCGTTCACACCGCTGCGCCCGGAGCTGGTGGTCGAGGTCCGCTACGACCACATGGAGGGCATCCGGTTCCGGCACACGGCACAGTTCGTCCGCTGGCGCCCGGACCGCACCCCGGAGTCCTGCACCTACGAGCAACTCGAGGAACCGGTCAAGTTCGACCTCGCCGACGTCCTGTCCAGCGCCCAACGCTGATGAAGGCGCTGTGCCGCTTGTACGCCGGGATCCTGCGACGTCAGCTGGCCGCCCTGCCGATGCCGCAGCACGTCGCGATCGCCATGGACGGCAACCGCCGCTGGGCACGGGGCGCCGGGTACGACGACGTACGCATCGGCCACCGCTTCGGCGCCGAGCACCTGGAGCTGTTCCTGCGGTGGTGCTCGGATGCCGGGATCCGCTGTGTCACGGCATGGGTCGCGTCCGCGGACAACATGCGGCGGCGCGACTCGGCCGAGGTCGACTACCTGATGCACCTGGCCGAGACGGTCCTGGCCGACCACGTACGACGTGACCACACCTGGCGGCTGCATGTCGCCGGGCAGCTGGATTTGTTGCCTGATTCAACGGCTCGCGCGCTGAAGGAAGCGGTCGAGGTGACCCGAAACCGCTCAGGGGCGGGCGAACTGACGATCGCCATCGGGTACAGCGGCCGGGGTGAGGTGCTCGACGCCATCCGGGAACTGCTGGACGAGGCTGCCGCGTCGGGCCGCTCGGCGGCGGAGGTCGCGGCTGCGCTGACCGAGGACGACATCCGGCGGCACCTCTACCTGCCGGACCTGCCGGATCCGGAGCTGGTGATCAGGACCAGCGGCGAGCTGCGGATGTCGGACTTCCTGCTCTGGCAGACAGCGCGGTCCGAGATCGCCTTCTGCGATGTTTACTGGCCGGCGTTTCGGGAGATCGATCTGCTGCGTGCGCTTCGTACCTACGGCCGGCGGCAACTGGGGCGATCCAGCTGACTCCTGGTGGGTAAAAGGGGCATCATGGAGGCATACCGACTGGTAGGAACCGGAGGTTGCGAGATGTACGACGTCGTACTGCTCGTCGAACAGGAATTGTCCGAGCCGGACGCCAAGCGCGTCGTCGACCTGCATCAGGACATGCCCGAGCCGGTCAAGTACCACGTGCTCGTGCCGTGCCACAACGCTGAGGCCGGCGTGGAGGCCTCGATCAGCGCCCTCGGTACCGCGGATCTCTACGGGCCGGGGCTCGCGACCCAGCGCCAGGACCTCGCCGAGGCCCAGGACGCGATCGACACCGAGGCGAAGGGGTGCACCGGGCGGAGCGTCCAGCGGCTGCGCGATCTCGGTCAGCACGCCGAGGGCGGCATCACCCACGAACGGCCGATCGACGCCCTGGTCGCGACCGTCGACCACGTGCAGGGGCAGGAGGTCATCATCCTGACCCGCGCGCACGTCGTCGCGGAGTTCTTCCACCTCGACTGGACGAACTCGGCCCGCCGCCACCTCGGCGTACCGGTGCTCCATCTGCTGGAGCACGACCAGCAGCCGAAGGAGCCGGCGTCATAGGAGTCACTGCACCAGCAGGGCCGCGTAGGTGACAACCTGACCGTCAGACACCTGCCGCTGTGCCGGTTTCCTTGAACTGCGTGTGATACAGGTCGGCGTACTCGCCACCCGCGGCGAGCAGCTGCTCGTGGGTGCCGCGTTCGACGATGTTGCCGTGGTCAACAACCAGGATCAGGTCGGCGTTCCGCACGGTGGACAGCCGGTGCGCGATCACCAGCGACGTACGTCCCTCCAGCGCGGTGTCGAGCGCCCGCTGGACGGCGACCTCCGACTCGGAGTCCAGATGCGCGGTCGCTTCGTCGAGGACGACGATCTGCGGTGCCTTCAGCAACAATCGGGCGATCGCTAGTCGTTGCCGCTCGCCACCGGACAGCCGGTGCCCGCGATCCCCGACCACGGTGTCCAGACCATCGGGCAACGACGACACCAGGTCCCAGATCTGCGCCGCCCGGAGCGCCTCGATCATCTCCTCGTCCGACGCGCCCGGCTTCGCATAGGCCAGGTTCGCGCGGATCGTGTCGTGGAACATGTGCGCGTCCTGCGTCACGTAGCCGATGGCATCGTGCAACGACCGCAGCGTGACATCGCGTACGTCGTGGCCGCCGACCCGGACCGCGCCACCGGTCACGTCGTACAGGCGCGCGACCAGGTTCGTGATCGTGGTCTTGCCGGCGCCGGACGGGCCGACCAGGGCAACCATCTGACCAGGGCGGACGGCGAAGCTGACGTCCTCGAGCACCTGCGCCGACACGCGCTTGTCGAGGACCGCGACCGACTCGAGGCTCGCCAGCGACACCTGGTCGGCCGTCGGGTACGAGAACGCGACGTGCTCGAACTCCACGCTCGCCGCGCCCGCTTGCAAGTCCTGAGCGCCAGGGCTGTCCTTGATCATCGGCTCCAGGTCGAGCACCTCGAAGACGCGCTCGAACGAGACCAGCGCGGTCATCACATCGACGCGCACGTTGGACAGCGCGGTCAACGGTCCGTACAGGCGGCCGAGCAGCGCGACGAGCGCCAGCAGTGTCCCCACGGTCAGCGCCTGGCGGACCGCGAGGTTGCCGCCGACGCCGTACACCAGTGCGGTCGCGAGAGCGGCGACCAGCGTCAGCGCCGTGAAGAAGACCCGGCCGACCATCGCGATCCGAATGCCCAGGTCGCGGACCCGGCCGGCACGTTCGCCGAAGTCGCGGTTCTCGATCGCCGGGTGACCGAACAGCGTGACCAGCAGAGCTCCCCCGACGCTGAACCGCTCGGTCATCGCGGTCGACATCTCCGCGTTGAGGTTCATCTGCTCGCGGGTCATCGTGGCCAGCCGGCGTCCGAGCACCCGGGCCGGGATCAGGAAGATCGGCAGCATCAGGATCGCCACCACGGTCAGCTGCCAGCTCAGCACCAGCATCGCGCCGACCACGAGGATCAGGCTGATGATGTTCGAGACCACGCCGGACAGCGTGGAGGTGAAGGCCTGCTGGGCGCCGATCACGTCGTTGTTCAACCGGGAGACGAGCGCACCCGTCTGGGTCCGGGTGAAGAACGCGACAGGCATCCGCTGGACGTGCGAGAACACCTTGGTGCGCAGGTCGAAGATCAGTCCTTCACCGATCCGCGCCGAGAACCAGCGCTGCATCAGACCGAGCCCGGCCTCGAGCACCGCCAGGACGGCGACGACCAGAGCGAGCGCGGTCACGAGCGGCGCGTTCCCCTTGCTGATGCCGTCGTCGACGATCTTCTTGAACAGCAACGGTGAGGCGATCACCAGGAAGGCGGAGATGATCACCAGGAGCAGGAACAGCGTGATGTACCAGCGGTAGGGCTTGGCGAACCGGACGATCCGCCGCAGCGTGCCCTTCGCGAGCTTCTTCCCGACGACTGACTCGTCCTGGCGGCGCCAACTGGCCGCACCCATGCCCGGGCGCATCATGCCTGACATCCGGTCACCTCCCCACGTCTTCCTCGTGGACCTTCACAACAGTTCAGGTCACCGCAATCTTCCCGCACGGCACGGACAGATCTTTCCTGCAACCGATGGTTGCGCATCCCGGATCCGTGCCCTAGAGTCATAGGCAACCAAAGGTTGCGAAAGGAAAGGTGGGACGGGATGTCTCGGAGTATCGAGCGGGAGATTCGGGTGGAGGCTTCGCCGGAGGTCGTCTACGAGGTGGTCAGTTCGCCGGAGCACCTGCGCGAGTGGTGGCCGGACGACGCGGACCTCGAGCCGGTGGCCGGCGCGACCGGGACAGTCTCGTTCGGTGACACGTATGTCGTCGCGCTCACCGTCGTCGAGGCCGACCCGCCCCGGCGGTTCTCGTTCCGCTGGGACTACGACGGCGAGGTCGCGACCGCGGCCAACTCGCTGCTGGTGACGTTCGACCTGATCCCGTCCGACGGTGGCACGCTGCTGCGGTTCGCCGAGACCGGGTACGACGAGGCCGCCAAGCCGGACGAGGTGTACCACGACCACGTCAGCGGCTGGGACTACTTCCTCCCCCGCCTCGCGCCGTACGTAGATCGGCTGGCGGCGAGGCCGTGATCGACGACGAGCTCTGGTCGGCGATCGGAGACCCGACTCGGCGCCGGATGCTCGACCTGCTGCTGGCCGGCAGCGGCGGGACCGCGACCAGCCTCAGCGATCAGCTGCCGGTCACCCGGCAGGCGGTCGCCAAGCACCTCACCGTCCTCGGCCGGGTCGGGCTGGTGCACTCCACCCCGTCCGGACGCGAACGCCGCTACACCGTCGACGAAGCACAGCTCGCCCGGGCTGTCGCGCAAATGGCATCCGTGAGCGAGGCCTGGGACGGCCGGCTGCAGCGGATCAAGCGCATCGCCGAGACCATCCAGCGCAACCGCACCAACTGATATCAGAAAGAGGAATCGACATGGTAGACATCCTGCACCGCATCGGCATCACGGCGTCCCCCGAGGACGTCACCACCGCCCTCACCACGATCCCCGGACTCGCGGGCTGGTGGACCGACGACACGCACGGCGACGAATCGGTCGGCGGCGTGATCCGGTTCCAGTTCCCCGTAGCGGGCGGCGGCTTCGACATGAAGGTACTGGACGTCGAGCCCGGCAAGCTCGTCCGCTGGGAGGTCGTCGACGGCCCCGAGGAGTGGATGGGCACGCACGTCAGCTTCGAGCTGAGCACGGCCGACGAGTACACGATCGTCCTGTTCCGGCACGAGGGCTGGAAGGAGCCGGTCGAGTTCATGTACCACTGCAGCACCAAGTGGGGCTCGTACCTGCTGAGCCTGAAGAAGTACGTCGAAACCGGTCAGGGCGACCCCGCTCCGCGCGACGTCCAGATCAGCAACTGGCACTAGGTCTCACCCGAGGGCGGCCAGGAGCTCCTTCAACCGGCGCTCCTGGGCCTCCCGCTCGGCCTTCAGCTGCTCTTGATACGAGCGATCCGCAGCACCGAGGAGCAACGCCTTGGTCTCGCGGATCGCTCCGGGGAGCGGGCCGAGCAGAGCGTCGGCGAGATCCTTCACCGTCCCGGCCAGCTCCTCGGCCGGTACGACGATGTTCGCGAGACCGAGCTCCTTCGCCTCGGCCGCCTCGACCCAGCGCGTGGTCGCGCAGATCTCGAGAGCCCGGGAGTAGCCGACCAGCTGGACCAGCGGCTGAGTGCCGCCGAGGTCGGGGACCAGGCCGAGGGCCGGCTCACGCATGCTGAAGCGGGCATCCGGGGTGACGACCCGAAGATCGCAGGCCAGGGCCAACTGGAAGCCGGCGCCGACGGCGTGCCCCTGGACCGCGGCGATACTCACGATCTCCGGCCGCCGCAACCACGAGAACCCGGCCTGGAACCCGGCGATGAGCGCGTACACCTCGGCGGTCGGCTTCGCCCCGAGGCTCAGCAGCGGCTCCTCGCCCAACTCGTTCTCGCCCATGATGAGTCGCCGGTCGAGACCGGCCGAGAACGACGGCCCCTCCCCCGACACGACGACCACGCGGACTTCGGGTGGCAGCGCCGTACCGAACTCGGCCAAGGCCCGCCACATCGCCGGCGTCTGCGCGTTGCGCACCGCCGGCCGGTCCAGCACAACCCGCGCGACCGGCCCGTCCACCGTGAACCGCAGTCCCAGATCCGTCATGAGCCGAACATTACTGCGGAGTAGGTCAGGCGAGCGACACCAGGTCGGCGTAGTCGTTCGTCCAGAGGTCCTCGACGCCGTCCGGCAGGAGCAGCACCCGCTCCGGTTCGAGCGCCTCGACCGCGCCCTCGTCGTGGGTGACCAGGACGATCGCACCGGCGTACGAGCGAATCGCGTTGAGCACCTCGGTCCGCGACGCCGGGTCCAGGTTGTTGGTCGGCTCGTCGAGCAGCAGGACGTTCGCCGCCGAGACGACCAGGGTCGCCAGCGCGAGGCGCGTCTTCTCGCCACCCGACAGCACCGAGGCCGGCTTGTCCGAGTCGTCGCCGGTGAACAGGAACGAGCCGAGCACGCTCCGGGCCTGCGTCTCGTTCAGATCCGGGGCGGCGGACTTCATGTTCTCGAGCACGGTCCGGTTGACGTCCAGCGTCTCGTGCTCCTGCGCGTAGTACCCGAGCTTGAGCCCGTGCCCGTCGATCACCTCGCCGGTGTCCGACTTCTCGATCCCGGCCAGCACCCGCAGCAGCGTGGTCTTCCCCGCGCCGTTCAACCCGAGCACGACGACCCGCGACCCCTTGTCGATCGCCAGGTCCACGTCGGTGAAGATCTCCAGCGAGCCGTACGACTTCGACAGCTCGCGCGCCATCAGCGGCGTCTTGCCGCACGGCGCCGGCGTCGGGAACGAGATCTTCGCGACGCGGTCCTGCTTGCGCTCGTCCTCGAGCGAGGACATCAACCGCTCGGCCCGCCGCAGCATCTGCTGGGCCGCGGCCGCCTTGGTCGCCTTGGCGCGCATCTTGTTCGCCTGGTCGACCAGCTGGGTCGCCTTCTTCTCCGCGTTCGCCCGCTCGCGCTTGCGGCGCCGCTCGTCGGTCTCGCGCTGCGTCAGGTAGGCCTTCCAGCCGACGTTGTAGACGTCGATCTCGGCCCGGTTCGCGTCCAGGTGGAAGACCCGGGTGACGGTCTCCTCGAGCAGGTTCACGTCGTGGCTGATCATGATCACGCCACCGGCGTACGACTTGAGGAAGTCGCGCAGCCAGACGATCGAGTCCGCGTCCAGGTGGTTGGTCGGCTCGTCCAGCAGCAGCGTCTCCGCCTGGGCGAACAGGATCCGGGCCAGCTCGACGCGCCGGCGCTGACCACCGGAGAGTGTGCCCAGCGGCTGGCCCAGGACGCGGTCGGGCAGGCCGAGGTTCGCCGCGATCCGGGCCGCCTCGGCCTCCGCGGCGTACCCACCGGCGGCGTGCAGGTCCGCCTCGGCGCGCTCGTACCGCCGCATGCCCTTCGCGCGGGTCTTGTCGTCCGCGCTGGCCATCGACTTCTCGGCACTCCGCAGCCGCCGTACGACGTCGTCCAGGCCGCGGGCGGACAGGATCCGATCCCGCGCGAGGACCTCGAGATCGCCGGTGCGCGGGTCCTGCGGCAGGTAGCCGATCTCACCGGACGACGTGACCGAGCCGCTCGCCGGGAGGCCCTCACCGGCGAGGATCTTGGTCAGCGTCGTCTTGCCGGCGCCGTTGCGGCCGACGAGCCCCACCTTGTCGCCCGGCCCGACCCGGAACGAGGCGGGGGCGAGGAGCTGACGGGCGCCGACGCGGACCTCGAGATTGGAGACATTGATCATCGCGGTGGCAGGCGTCCTTGGGTCGAGGAGTCGGTCTGTGGCGGGTCGAAAGCACTGCGTCACGACACGGCAGAATCCCCCGCACCGAGGTCTAGTCTAAGTGCTTCGACGTCCTCACATCCGCGCGGTTCCACCTGTGCCGGGCATACCTGCTGTGGGGCAGTTGGGTACAGGTGGAACACAGACATTCCACCTACCCAATCAGCCGGGACCGACAGTCCCCGATCTCGGAAGGAGGGAGTCGCGGTCGCTCCCCGTCCTGAACGATGGGATTGCCCGCGGCGCCCCAGGTGAAATTCAACCCGGACGCGGATCTCGACACCAGCGGTGTCGAGGACACCCGCGGTAGTGGCCGAGGCGGCGGCGGCCTGCCCGGCGGAATGATCCCCGTCGGCGGCGGCATCGGCGGCATCATCCTGCTCGTCGTCATCCTGCTGCTCAGCGGCGGCCTGCCCGGCAGCGACGGCGGCGATCAGCCGGCGGTCCAGAACACCGCGGCCGGCAACCTGGACTCCTGCAAGAAGGGCTCGGACCTGCAGCAGAACTCGGACTGCCGGTTCGTCTTCTACCAGAACTCCATCCAGAGCTTCTGGGCGGCGGAGTTGCCCCGGCGCGGGAAGAAGTACATCCCGGCGCCGATGCGGGTGTTCGACGGCTCGGTCAGCACCGGCTGCGGCCCGGCGACCAGCGCGGTCGGACCGTTCTACTGCCCGCCGGACAAGCGGGTGTATCTGGACATCGGGTTCTTCAAGACCCTGCAGACGGACCTGGGCGCGCGCGGCGGCGAGTTCGCCGAGGCGTACGTCGTCGCCCACGAGTACGGCCACCACATCCAGAACCTCTACGGCATCCTCGACCGGATCAAGAGCCGCAACGGGCCGACCTCGGACTCGGTCCGATCCGAGCTGCAGGCCGACTGCCTGGCCGGCATCTGGACGAACCACGCCACCACGGTCCCCAACAAGAGCGGCCAGCCGCTCATCACGGAGCTCACCGAGGACGACATCGCCCGCGGCCTCGACGCCGCCGCGTCCGTCGGCGACGACCGCATCCAGGAGAAGACCCAGGGCCAGGTCACCCCGGAGAGCTTCAGCCACGGCACCGCCGCGCAGCGGATGAAGTGGTTCAAGACCGGCATGGACTCCGGCGACATGACCGCCTGCGACACCTGGTCAGCCAACCCGCTCTGATCCCCCGAAACGACAAACCGCCCTGCACCAGGTGCAGGGCGGTTTGCTGTCTGTCAGGCGACTGCGGCCGGGCGGTGGTAGCCCGGGAGGAGTTCGTCGACCAAGGCATCGGTCTCGGCTTCGGGGCCGCGGGGGCCGCCGTGCTTGGCGAGGGCGGCGTACAGCTGGCCGGCGACGTTGGTGACGTCGGCGGCGGTGCCGAAGTGCGAGGCCAGGCGGAGCGTGGCTCGCCACAGTTCCTCCGAGGCCGGCGAGAAGCTGAGGCCGGTCTGGAGGGCGGTGCGGGCCAGGTTGCCGTCGCTGTGGTTCAGCGCCGACTCCGCCAGCCGCAGGGCGGCGTCGACCACGGACTCCACCATCCGCCGCTCGATCCCCGACGCGGCCAGCCACGAGTAGCGACCGGCCGGCAGGTTGGACCAGGCCGGGCCGTGCACCAGGCTCAGCGCCGTCGACAGCGGCCCGCGCGGGTCGTCCATCATCGTCGCCTGCTTGGCCAGCGTGCGGAACACGTCCCAGTCGACCCGGACGATGCTGCGGTTCAGCATCCAGCGGCCGGACTCGTCGGCGTACATCGCGTCCATGCCGACCCAGCGACGGGTGTGATCCAGCGCGGCGTCGCGCAGTTCGTCGCTGATGCCGCGCGGCCAGATCGCACCGGCCAGCACGTTCGGGTGGACGCCGTAGTCCTGGCTGGCCAGGAACGCGATGATCTCGGTCGACAGCTGGATCCGGCCGTCGTCGATGGTGCCGCGGGCATCCACCTCGACCGGCCCGAGCAGGTCGACCTCGACCGGTGCCGGCTGGCTGAGATCGGTGCCGGAGAACTCGTACGCCGGCATGTCCTGCTCGGCCCGGCGCTTGTCCCGCGAGTCCGACTCGGCCGCGTCGAACAGCGCGACCAGGTTGGCGAACTGCCCCGGATCGATGCTGTGGGCATCGACCTCGAGTCCGAGCAGCCGGCAGACCGCCTGGTTCTTCTCGTCCACCACGAACCGCCACGGCGAGTTGATCACGTCGCCGACCACGACCACCGCGATGCTGCGATGCTGGTCCGCGGCGAGCCGGTTCAGCTGGTCCTGCTCCTCCGGTGACGGCGGCGCGGACACGAAGATGATCTCCGCACCCCACAGCACCGGGTCCGGGAACGCCATCCGCGCGTCGGCGACCGAGTTCAGGTCACGCCGCGCACAGGCCTGCACCTGGGCGTCGGTACGGCGAGCCACCTCGGCGATCGCGTCGTCGAGCCGGACCCAGTAGCTCAGCCGGCTCGGCGCCAGCGACGACAGGTCGTCGCCGAACCCGACCATGCTGATGTGTGCGCCCTCGGACCACAGGTTCGTCGCCAGCTCGACCGCGAGTGAGCCGACCACGTCCCGGGACGCGTTGGTCACCCCGCCGAAGCTGACGATGCCGTTCGCGGTATCGAGGTCGACCAGCACGGTCGCGCCATCCGCATTCTGGCCGATCGTGACCAGGGTCGGGTACGGCGCCGGCGCATTCACGTCACCAGTCGGCGCGTAGCCGCGACGCAGCGTCCAGCGGGTGCCTTCGGCAATCGCCTGCCACGGGCCGGGCGGTGCGGACGGCGCCTCGTACGGGTCGAGTACGAGCGTCAGGGCCCGGTCCGTCACCAGTGCGGCAACGACCTTCGGCATCGGACGCTGTGCCTGCGTCATGTCGGCGCCGAGCTTCCGCAGCGCGTTGTCGACGAACTGTGCGGTCGGGATGTCGGACGCCAGCCGCAGACCGACCTCGGTCTGCCGGTGGCCGGCCGCCTTCGGGCCCGGACCCAGCGCCCAGCCGCGGCGCCGCTTCAGCGCCAGCGCCAGGCCGGCCGCGAGCAGCGTCGCACCGAAGCCGTAGATGCCGGCATCAGTCAGGCTGAACCCGTCGTCCGTCGCGACCGGCGTTGCCTCGGGCACCTGAGTGCCACCGGCGGCCGGGTCGCCAGGCTCGGACTGCGACGTACCAGGACCGTGCGGGCTGACCGTGATGCCGGGCTCCCCCGGCTTGACGTTCTTCGCGCCCGGGTCGTTCTTCGCGTTCCCGATGGTGATCGTCGAACCGGACTCGGCACCTTGCTCGGACCAGCGGCTGCCCGTGCCCGGCGTCGTCTTCGTCTCCGCGCCGGTGGTCACCTTGCTGCCGGTCGTGGTCTTGGACCCGGTCGTCGTCTTGGTGCCCGTGGTGACCTTCGAGCCCGTAGGGAGCTTGGTGTTGCTGTTGTTCTCGATGTTCACGCGGACCGTGTGCACACCCGGGCCCTTCGCGTCACCGGGCAGGCGGACCTGCCAGCCCGGCAGGATCAGGTCCGGGTTGGTGAGGCGGCGGCCGTCGGGCTGCAGCTTGTTCTTGTTGAGGTCGTAGATCTCCTTGTACCGCCGGCCCTCGCCCAGGTAGCGCTCGGCGATGTCCCACAGGCAGTCGTAGTTCCGGCCCTGTGGCGGGCGGACCTCGGTGTACTTGATGACCTGACCGTTGTGATCGTGATTCGTCCGTACGCCGGTATGCGTTGTCGTCTTGGCCTGGTTACCACTGAGCACGGTGCTGCGAGCCTCGGTCTGGCGGAACTGCGCCGTCGAACCCTGCTCGCCGCCCTGCGTCACAGTGACCGAGGTCGGCGTGGCGACGCTCGTCGTTACTGCGCTGGCGACCGGCAGGCTGACGCCGGCGCCCGCGGCGATCAGTACGACGGTCCCGATCAGCCGGCGGGCCACTGTCTGCGAGCCGCCCCCGAAGGGGATCCGTGGCGACAGGCCGTGGCCGCGGATCTCCGCGACCGCCTCGGCGATCAGGCAGATGACGAAGTGCAGCCAGGCCACCCAGATGAAGAACGCGATGATGCCGAGGACGGTCTCGATGCTCAGCTCGCTGAACAGCATGCTGCTGCTCGGCATCTTGTCCGGCCACGGCGTACCGAAGAACCGCAGCAGGACGTACGGGACCCCGCCGACGATCGCCAGGATCGCGAGCAGCGCGACGAACCCCTTCAGCCGGTCCGCCCCCGGGCTCCCCGACCCCCGCTGCGGCAACCGCGCCGCCCGCACCGGTTCATTCGTCCTGACCATCACGCCTCCATACCCCCACCGTTAACCACCGATAGCCTGAACTTCCTGCACAGGCAACCGCTGCACCGCATGCACATCGGCCTTGCCGATCGAGATCCAGCCGGAGTGCTGGCCGACCCAGTACGAGACCTCCCAGGTAATGGTCAGCTTCACCGTGTACATGCCGTCCGGCTGGTTCGCACTGGACCGCGTGTACACGTGCTTGCACGGGTTGATCTGGTGATCCGGCTCCTGCGACTGGTCGTACCCGTCCGGGTCGTCCAACGGCGTCACGCCCACCGGGCACGTGAACGTGCCGCTGTTGTCACCTGGGTCGATCACCATCTTGACGACCATCCCGCGCATGGTGAGGTTGTGCCTCTGGTCGAAGTACCCGCTGGTCAAGTCCTTCGGATCCACCGTCCGCCCGTCGGTCTTCCCTGCCATCGAGCTCTCGGGTGTCAGCGTGAAGTACGCGGGCACGTTCACTCGCGGCGTGTACGTCGGCATGATCTGCAGCGCCGGATCCGGGTACGTGCTCTTGAAGGGCCACCAGAAGTCCTTCATGTAGTCCGGGAACGGGCACTGGGCGCGCTCGGCCGCGTCGACCGCGACGTAGGCCCGCTCCAGGTGCGCGTGCGGGCCACCGTTGTAACTGTCCAGCTTGTAGCCGGTGATCGTGATCCGCATGACCCAGCTCTTGCCCTCCGGCGCCTGCGGCAGGCGGATCCCGTCGGGAATGTCGAAGTCGCGGCACGGGATGAACGGCCGGCCGGCGAGTTTCTCGCGCCAGGTCGGCGGCGGATTCCCACCGACGTACGCCAGGCCGGAGCTGCAGTACGCGCCGAAGCCGACGGAGTTGACGTACATGCTGCAGACCCTGTTGCCGGTCTGAATCGTGTCGGCGGTGGCCGTCGCGGCGGGGCCGGCGATCAGCAGCGCGAGTACGGCGCTCACGACGAGCAGTCGGCGCCCGACTCGGTTGTGCATCCTCACTCCCCAGACTCGTCTACCCGCAGATTATCTTCGACCAGGGGCATCATGCCCGGTACTCGCTGTCCCCGTCACCTAACCGGAACCTGAATTCTCGCGTTCTGACCTAGGCCGGATAGTGCACGCCCGAGCAACTGACGCCGGTCGACGGAGCCAGCCGGTACGGCAGCCAGCCACGGCCGGTCCGGACCATGTCGATCACCTGAGGCGATCCCTGCGGCGTGACATCGATCCAGTTCTTCGCCTTGAGATCCCAGTACTGCGTGGTCTGCGATCGGCACGTCTTCACCCGAACGATGCCCTCCGACTGGTTCTGCACACCCATCACCACCACGCTGCCCGGTGGGCGCATCACCCAGCCGTTGCGCTGGGCATCGAAGATCGCCTGTGACACGTCGGCGTACCAGAAGGACGGGAACGACTTCTTCAGCACGGTGTCGTCCTTCGACACCAGGGCCTGGAAGTACAGCGGATAGCTGCTCACGAGGCCTTGGACGGCGGCGTTCGACGCGAAGTTCCCGGCCTCGACGATGACTTGTGCCTTCGGCTGCGTGGTGGGCTTGGCTGTCGTGGTCGGCTGCGACGGTTCTGTGGTGGGCTCGGCCGTCCCGGTCGACGGGGTGCTGGAGGTTGTTGGGCCGGAGTCGCCGCCGGCCGGCACGGGTAGGCCGCCGTCGTTGGAGTCCTTGCCGCCGCAGGCGGAGAGCAGCAGGACGCCGGCCAGCGCCGCGGGGAGAGCGAACCTACGCACGGATGACATTCCTTCGGTCTCTAGCGGCTTGGCGGGGTGGAGGTGGGTGGCGTCCCGGTCGGCGGACTCTCGGGCGGAGTGGACGACGGGTCCGGCGTGGGCGTCACGTTCGGCGTGCACGTGGCCGGGAACGGGAACGGCGTCAACGTCCAGATCGGGGTCGGTGAGCCGACGGTCCAGGTCGGGCAGGGGAAGTCGATGGTCGGTGGCACCGCGGTGGTGATGGGTGCGCCGGGGTCGTCCGGGGTCCTGTTGACGACGATCGAGGGGATCGTCGGGCTGTCGTCGGCCTTCTTGATGCCTTGCTCGGCGTGGGCCTGGCCGGTGCCGACGGCTTTGAGGCTTTGTTTGCCGATGAGGCCCAGGAACGTCGTTTTGTTGGCGATGTCGACCTGGATGTCGACCTGCTCGTCGGTCAGCGTGGTCGGACCGCAGGAGGTGACGGTGGAGTCGTTGGACTTCACCTGGGCGCAGAAGCCGTTGATCGCGGTGGCGGCCTTGGTGGTGTCGATCTTGGCTTCGGCGTTGTTCAGCTGGATCGCCGCGGCGCCGACGCGGGCCGCCTCCTGGGCGTAGCCGACGGCGCGGGAGCGGGCGCCGAGCTGGCGGCCGCCGTCGATCACCAGGCCGGCCAGGGTGAAGATCATCACCGCGAGAATCGCCACCGCGGGGCTCAGGGCGCCTCGGCCGAGGACGATCCGATGGTTGCCGGGGGCATCGATCCGGAAGAACTCCAGGATCCGGTGCCGATCAGGAGCCGTCACCGCGCACCCCCCGGTACGGATCGAGCGACGAGGTGAATCGCTTGGTGATGGTGGTGTCGCCGCCGAGGCCGAGCAGCCCGAGGTCGCGGTAGTTGATCGTGCAGCTCACCTCGACGGACAGCGGCGCACCGGCGGTGAACCCGGTGGTGATGCTGCCGGACGCGGTTTCCTTGCAGGACTTGACCGCCTGGCCCATCGCATCGCTGACCGCCTGGTCGACCCGTGCCTGGGCATCGGTCAGGGAGCGTGCCTGGCTCGCGGAGCGCGCGCCGTCGCGGGCGGCACCCTCCAGCAGCGAAGAAGTCTGGAAGTAGCGGCCGCAGGCGAGCAGGAACATGAACAGCACCAGCAGGACCGGCGCCAGAACCGCCAGCTCGAGCGCCAGTGCGCCTCGTTCGCGCCGCCGTGCGACCATGCGGCGGCACCGGATCCCCAGTCTCCGCGTCATCTCCTGGCTCACTTGTCGTCGGCCTCGAACTGCTCGATCGGGCCGGTGGCGGTGCGGCTCACCTTCAGCGTCAGGCCGGGAACCAGCGAGACCGTCTCACCGGTGACCGTGAAGGAGACCATGCCTTCGGGGTTGTTGTACGACGGTGGCGCGACACTCGCGTGCTGCAGTGACGTCCCACCGACCTGTTGCGCGTACGACTCGATGTCGGCCCGGACCTTCTCCCCCACACCCGTGCTGTAGACCGGCGGCTGGACCAGCCGCAGCCGGGAAACCCCTTCCTGCGCGGCGTTCAGCGCCACCGACCGCCCGTACAGCCAGAGCGCGGTCTGGATGCTCATGAAGATCAGCGCGAGGATCGCGGGCGCCAGGATGGCCAGCTCGAGCGAACTGACGCCGCGCTCCGAGCGGGGGCGGAAACGCATGATCGGGTCAGCCTTGGTCGATCTCGCCGGTCCGCTTGGTGATGACGCGCTTGACGACCACGCCGATCGCCAGCGCGGCGGCGACCAGGATCGCCGAGATGATCGCCCATTCCAGGGCGGAGGCGCCGAGATCGGTCCGGCCCTGGCGTGCCCGGGCTCGTTGAGCGTGGGCACGCGCCATCGCGTAACCAGCCATCGCCCGCCAGAACTGCAGTTCCGAGATCATCCGTTAGCCTTCCGAATCGTGAGGCCGAAGCAGGCCTCAGTATGCCCTCTACGACGGACAACTTCGTCCGTTGGATCCCACTAGCTCCCGAGGATCGCCGCGCCGGCCGGGAAGGCCAGGAACAGGAAGAACGCCGCGATCATGACGAGCTGCGCGACCAGCATCGACTGGGAGCGCTCACCCGCCTTGCCTTCCACGTCGGCCAGCTCCTTGCGTCGCAGCGAGGCGGCCCGGGCCAGCAGCGAGGCACGGATCTTCGCACCCTCGTCACCGGCCAGCGCGAGAGCGGACGCGAGGTCGCGCAGTTCCTCGACGCCGAGATCCTCGCCGAGCCGGGCCATCGCGTCCCACGGTGTGATGCCGATCAGCCGCGCGTTCGCAAGGGCCTGCCGGATCCTGGCCATCGCCCAGTGGTCGCCGATGGTGGACGCGGTCATCAGCGCCTCGGGCAGGCCACGGCCGCCGGCCAGGTTCATCGCGACCAGGTCGAGGAAACTGCCGACCACGTGCCGGAAGTCACGGCGCCGTTTCTCGGCCTCCTGCCGCAACGCCAGGTCAGGAAGGAAGAACGCCAGGGCCATCGCGGCCAGCGTCACGATCGCCGGGCTGGCCCCGGGCGCACTGAGACCGATCGCCCCGAACAGGAACAGCACGAGCGGGATGAAGATCATCGCCCCGAGCGCGAAGAACACCTTGGTGGCAAGCATCGCCGCGAACGGCTGGTTCATCACCGCGAGGTCGCGGCGGAGCTTCCCGAACCCCCAGCCGCGAGCGTTCGCCTCGAGCTCCAGCCGCCGCCCGAGCGTCTCGCGGGCCCGGTCCACGCCGCCGAGCACCCGCTCGCCGGCCGCACTGGTGGTCGCGCCACTGGTGTATCCGCCCCGGCCGGCGTCGATCCGGGCGATGGTGGACAGCACGTTGGTCGCCGGCTTGATGAACATCCGGACCACCAGGTACACGCCGAGGCCGACGAGACCGCCCGCGATGAAGGCCCACGTCATCCGCCCACCACCTCCATCCGCTGGTCGCCGGACCGGTTGCCCCGCTGGGCGTTGTCGCTCCTGATCAGGAACCGCTCGGGCACCTCGATCTTGGCCAGCCGGCGCAACCAGATCAGCCCGAGCGCGTACAGCGCGATCACGACGGCCAGCACGACCTGCCCGATGAAGCTCGTGTACGGCTGCATGTACGTCGGGTTGAACAGCACGAGTCCGGCCGCCATCACCAGCGTGATCGCGACCACCACCTGCACGCTGCGCCGCGTCGATCGGCGTTCCGCCGCGACCTTCCGCCGTACGTCGAGCTCCTCGCGGGCCGAGTCCGCCAGGGCGCTGAGCACCTCGCGCAGACCGGGTCCGCGCAGCCGGGCGTTCAGTACGAGAGCCGCGACGATCAGGTCCGCGGACGGGTCGTCCAGGTCGTCGGCGAACCGCATCAATGCCGAGGGCAACGGTTCGCGGATGCGCAGCCGGTCGACCAGCAGGTTCAGGCCGGGCTTGATCGCCGGGGCCGCGTTCACCGCGGTCGCCGGGATCGCCTGCTCCAGGCCGACCGCGCCGGCGATCGTGTCGCGCAGCGCCTCGGTCCAGGTGGCCAGTGCGTCCAGCCGCTCGATCGCGCGGCGTTCCTCGCCGGTGCCGCCGAAGAAGCGGTCCGCCATCGCCGCCAACAGGCCGAGCGCCACGGCCAGGACCAGCCAGCGGGTCACGACCAGGACGATCAGACCGACGCCGATCCCGACGCCGAACCGGATCAGGTTCTTCCGGCTCTCGGCGTTGCCCCGGCGGAACACCGAGGGGGTCTCCTCCCGCGGCTCGGTGCCGCGGATCGCGACGATCAGCAGCAGTACGGCGCCGCCGACGACCGCGCCGCAGAGCAGGGCGAGCAGCGTCCTGTTGTTCATCGCGTCACGCCCACGTTCCGTGCACGAGGGGCTGGTACCCGAAGTGCTCGAGCTCGTCCATGCAGGCGATCGGCGCGTGCGCGGCCGCCCGGCCGTCCGGTCCCGGCGCGAACACCTCGCCGGACAGAACCCGGCCGTCCCAGCCGGTCACCTCGCGGATGCTCTCGATGTACCGGCTCAGGCCGCCGCCGTGCTGGTAGTCGTTGTGCTTGCGGACGAACACGACGAAGTCGAGCGCGCCGGCGATCAGCATCTGGGTGGCGTCCATCGGCAGCCGCTCCATCGCCTGGATCGCGTAGGTGCTGATCCGGTTGAACACCTCCATCGAGCTGTTCGAGTGGATCGTCGACAGCGAGCCGTCGTTGCCCTGGCTCATCGCGTTCAGCATCGTCACGATCTCGTCGCCCAGCACCTCACCCACGATCACCCGCGAGGGGTTCATCCGCAGCGAGCGGCGGACCAGGTCGGCCATGCTGACCTCGCCGACGCCTTCGGAGTTCGGCAGCCGCTCCTCGAACGCGACCACGTTCGGGTGCAGGTCCTTGAACTCGCCGAGGCCGAGCTCGAGCGAGCGCTCGACCGTGATCAGCCGCTCGGACGGGCCGATCTCGTTGGCCAGCGCGCGCAGCAGCGTGGTCTTCCCGGAGTTCGTCGCGCCCGCGATCATGATGTTCTTCCGGGCCGCGATCGCCGCCCGCAGGAACGAGCCGACGTCGTCGGACATGGTGCCGTTGACGACCAGATCACGGAGGAACACGCGGCCCAGTCGGGCGCGCCGGATGGACACCGCGGGGCGGGACGTGACACCCATGACCGCGGACAACCGGGAGCCGTCGGGCAGCCGCAGGTCGAGCTGCGGGTTCGCGGAGTCGAACGGCCGGCTGGTCAAGCCTGCATGGGCGGCCAGCACCTGGATCAGCTCGACCAGCTCGTCGTCGCTCTCGGCGACAGCGCCGAGCATCTCCTCGCGGCCGTCGCCGTACTGGACGAAGACCTGGTCACACCCGTTGATGTCGATGTTCTCGACCTCGGGGTCGTCGATCAGCGGCTGCAGCCGGCCCACGCCGAACAGCGCCGAATGGATCGCGCCTGCGATCTGCGCGTCGTCGTCCGGCGTCGGCGGCGTCCGACCCTCGGCCAGTTCGTAGCGGGCGTGGTCCTCGAGCACCTGGACGATCAGCGAACGGGCGTACTCGCGCTCGTCCTCGGCGCTCATCGGCGGTACGCCGTTCACCTGGTCGCGGCGGCGTTGTTCGTTCAGCCGCTCGGCGACCTGGACCCGCAACTTGCGGACCAGCTCCTGATCAGCGCTCACTGCCACTCCCCCTGCGGCGGAAACGCGGCCTGGGCCATGTCGAAGTCTTGCTGCGGCGGCACCGCGGCGAGTGCGGCCATCTCCGCGGTGATGTCGGTCGCGGACCGGATCAGCGGTGTCTTGTCGAGCCGGCCGTGACCACGCCCGTCGAAGAACGCCGCACCGGCCGGGTCGTACGCCAGATGCCACCGGTGCCGAACGGGCACGGACATCGCGTCCAGCACGGTCCACACCTGCTTGACCCCGTCGCGCCGCTTCGGGTCGGCCACCACGACCACGCCAAGCTGTGCGTCGACATGGTGGACCAATGAGGACAGTCGCTCCCGCAGGTGCGCGACCGACGACCCGGTCGCCGTACACACGAGTACGACGAGCCGCGCGGACTGGATGACGGGAAGCTGCGGCGACGACGCGCCGATCCGGCCACAGTCGGCCAGTACGTCGCCGTTCTGCATCTGGTTGAACGAAACGCCGAGCGGATGCCACAGACCGCCCATGCCACCGACCTGCTCAGGTGAACGGACGCCGAGCAGTACGTCGAGACCACCGTCGAGCTGCTGGCTGTGCGCAAGGATCACCTCGTCGCCCAGGCCCTTCCGGCTCGCGGCGGCCAGGCTGACCAGGCCACGGTCGGAGTTGAGCGCCGCACCACCCGGTGCGGTCATCCGGATCGCCACATCGCTGCCGGCCGGGTCGCACTCGGCCAGCAGCACCTGCCGCGGCCAGAGCGCGCCGAAGACGAGACTGGCAGTCGTCACCCCGGGCGAGCCCTTCGCGCTCGCCAATGCCACCAGTGCCATCAATTGGTCCCGTCGGTCCGCGAGACGTCGGGCTTGGTGCCCGGCGCGAGCTTCACCAGCACCAGGGTCTTGGCCGCCGCGGCAGCGGCCACCGGCAGCGCCTGGTCGGTCGGGATCAGCACTGTCACGTTCAGGGTCGTGCTGGCGCTCGTCTTCGGGTCCGTGACGGCACCCGCGGTCGAGGTGACCTCGGCGGCCTTGACCAGCGTGGTCGGGATCCCCGAGTCCCCGGTGGCCGCGGGGACCCGGATCACCGACACCATGTCGCCGACGTCGAGTCCGTCCGAGGGCGCGCGGCCCGCCTCGAGGCTGACACCGACCAGCGCACCGTCGGCCGGGATGGGCTTGGCGCCCACCTTGGTGAAGTTGTCCGGCGTGACGAACTGGTCCTTGTAGAGCCAGGTGGTGGTGTAGCGGCCGAGGTACTGGTTCGCCTCCGACCACGGGATCAGGCCGCCGGTCGCACCGGCGAGGTCGCCGCGGGACAGGTCCTTGGGCTCGATCCGGTGGCCGGGCGCGAGCTTGTCGGGGGCGATCGCGACGAAGTCGGACCGGTTGCCGCTGTTCAGCGCGATCAGGGCGGACCCGGCGGCGCCGAGCAGGATCAGGATGACCGCGAGCGCGGCCAGGGCCGGACGGCGCTCCCGGCTGCTCGGGAGGCGGGTCGCGCCACCGCCCGCCGATCGGCCCGCTCCGCGGGTGCCTTGGGAGGGTGTGCGCGTAGAGGACGAGAGACTCACGCGCCCTACCGTAGTGGCAGCGAGGTGCCATCCGGGCCGCCAGGTCGGTGCCGTTATCGGCTCGCGACCCGGTCCCGTTCCGCGGTCGTCAGCAGGTCCGTGAAGGCGCCCGGTCCGCCGTACAACTGGTCTAGATAGCTGTACAGGCCATGCAGCGCCCGTCCCAGCTCCCGTTGCCATGCGTCAGCGCTTTCCAGCTCGGCCGCGAGCGCCCGCCCCTCGGTCAGTGTGACGGCCGCGTTCACCGGCTGGACGAGCCGCTCCCCGTCCCGATCCGGTACGGCGCTCCGCCCGTGCACCCGGCGTACGGCGCCGGCCAGCGCGGACCGCTCCGGCCCGGTGAGCACCCGGTCGAATCCGGCCCCGCCGTGGAGCTCGTCGAGATAGTCACACAGAGCGAGGAAAAGCTCGACACCGTCGTACTCCGGGCCTTCGGCCGCGACGTGCCGCAACTGGGCCACCACGTTCCGCGCCTCGGGCACGCTCCACTCCGATGAACCCAGCCGGTCGTCCATGCGCGTGATCCTAGGGGGCCGACGGGGCGTAAATCGTTAACAGTTCGGGTGTTCCGAGTAGCTGGCGAGTAACCGAAAGTTTGCTAAATTCCGGAAGCAGACGTCTTGGTGACAACTGGTGAGCACCGAGGCACCTACGGGAGGGGGTGGGTCGGCTGACGACACCCACGATGGCCGCCCCTGAGCCGGCGGTCCGGGCCCGAACGGCCATCGGAACCGCCCTCGGCATCGTCTATCCGACGGCAGTGCCGCTGAGTGACGGCCGCGTCTGGCTGACCAGCCGGCAGGACGTCCTGCCGGCGTACGTCGTCCGGGCGCTGGAGGCACAACTCAGCCGCCGCGCCGCGGACCATGCGCACGATGACCGCTTGCTGGCCGAGGCCGTCGGCGTACTCGGCGCCGAGGTCGCCCGCGTCCGCGGCGAATCGCCCGCGGACGGAGCGACGGCAGCGCTGGATCGGTTCCTCCATGTCCCCGGTTTGGACCAATCCCGCCGGACCGAGGCCGAGGCGATGCTCCGTGTCGCGCTCCGAAGCGCAGCGCCGGAGTCGCCGGAAGCCGCCGCTCGACTCGAGCGCCTACCGGGTACGTCGAAGCCGGTCGCGGCGTCCGAGGTCGTGTCGGCATCGCAGCAGATCAGCCGCGACGCCCGCCTGCTCGCCACGACGGCACCCGCGCGCTCCTCCCCCGGACGCCGGCGTCCTCAGGTCGGCAACAACCATCGCCGGCCGTCGCGTCGCCAGACGCTGACCCGAGCGATCCGAGGCACCGGCCTGGTGACAGGTGCCGCGGGAGACCCGGAGCAGAGCCGGCGTACCGCGCTGGATGTCCTGGAGACCATGAGTCAGGACGAGCTCGGCTCGTCCCTCACCGCCAAGCCGGCCGTCGATCCGCAGGCCGAGCTAGCCGTGGTGAGGATGACGGCGAGCGCCGCCCCTCAGCATGTCCGGGTCGAAGTGCTCCCCACGGTCGGCGGCCTGGTGGCGCAGGGCCGGGTCCGCTCCGGTACGGCGAACGACCCGCACGTACTGCGGATCTCGCCCGGCCTCGCCGACACGCAGTACCGCCACATCTGGGCGCATCAGCTCTCCCTGATGACGCAGCAACTCGCGGCCGCGAAGGCCGAGCGGCCGACCGGGATCCTCGGCCGGCTGCGGTCCCCCTTCGGCCACGAGGGGCGCGATCGCCGCGTCCGGGCCGACAACGCGGCGTACCAACTGCTGACGCAGGATTGGCGGCAAGCGCGGGCCGAGACGCTGGCGAACGGGCGACCCACCGGTCCGCGCAGCGTCGCGGAGCTCGAGCAGGACATCCAGGGCCTGGCGAAGGCTATCGGACGCCGGAGCGGCACCGAGCCGGCCCTCCCCTGGGCGGTCGACGCGATCGCAACCGCTGACGCGTCCGAGACCGGCCTGGCGGCCGCCCGCGCCGAGGCGGACGCCACACCCGCGCGGCACACGCCGGGCCACCTCCGCCAGCAGGTCATCACGCAGATCACGACGCTGGAAGCCGCGGCTGCGGACCTCGATGGCAAGGCTCGGACCAAGACCCTCAGTGCCGCCACGGCGATCACCGAGGCCGGTCAGAGCGAGCGGGACGCTCAGGTCGAGGAGACCGGGAAGGACCTCGGCGCGCCCGAACGGGCCCGCAAGCTGCGCGTGGCAGCCGTTGCCGCCGGCAACAAGGCGCGGCGGCACACCGAGATCGCCGGCGCGTACGGGCAGGCGGCGACCGACGCCCGGCACGCGCTGGCCGGCTACCAGGCCCTGCTCAGCGAGCTCGACGCGAACGGTTCGCAGACCCGGATCGCCGAGCTGGCCCGTCAGGCAGCGAGCCGCGTCGAGGTGTACGAGAGCAGCGCCGATCAGGCGACACCGGTCAAGGATCTCCTGGAGACCGGCGTACCGACCGGCAAGCCGCTGACCGTGCCGCTCGACGAGATCAACCAGGTGCTCGCGAGGTACGACTGTCGCGAGCGGCTCGGATCCGACGCGCCGATCCCGATGCCGGGCGCCGAGTACCGCCGGCTGCTGTCGCCCGACGGCATGGTGTTCACCGTCGGTGGCACTCCGGACGACGACGTCACCCGGATCACGCAGGTCCGGCTCCGGATCAAGCCGCGCGACGTCACCGAGGTGGTCGATCGCGACTACGACCTGGCCGAGCAGATGTCGGGCACCCTCGGCGAGGGTGGCCAGAGTTTCGCCACCACCAGCACGCACGCGTCGAACGTCACGGTCGGCGTCAATGTGCAGCCGTTCCTCGCGATGGCCGCCCCTGGGACGCCTCTGCACGTCGCGTCCCAGCTGCTCTCGCCGCGCGGCGAGGTCTCGACGGGCCGCACGCTGGCCGAGACCAGTGGCGCCACCGCCCACCACCAGTCCGGCTGGGTGGATGTCAACCGGGGCGAGTCACTGCTGTACGAGTGGTCCGGCGAGTGGGAGATCGAGGTCCGCAACTCACCCACCGAGCCTTGGTCGCCGGTGGAGACGGCCGACGCGGGCCGGCAACTGACGTGGGTGTCGAGCGCCTACACCGTCAAGCCGCCTGCCGAGACCGTGTCGCTGGAGGAGCTCGGCCGCGGCGCGGAGTGCACGACGGAGTTCCCGCGGCACACCGTGACCAGGATCAGCGGTCTGCAGCGCCTCAACGACCGCCTGGTCGCCGAGACCCAGCAGAAGTACGGCGGGATCGACCGCGTCACCTTCGACCACATCAGCGGACTCATCACTCAGGACTCGCACCGCCTGCTCAGAGAGGCGACCGCCCCCGGCGGTATCACCCGGCCGATCCCGTCCGGCGGCGAGACGGAGTACGAACTCACCCTCGAGGTGGAGCCGGTCTGGAGCACCGCCGAGCTGAGCGGTGAGTCCAGCTCCGAGATGTGGCAGGAAGAGGTCCTGGTCGACTTCGCCGGAGTCAACGCGAGTCAGTCCTACGGCACGTCGCTGACCGGGACTGCCTCGCTCGCCTTTCCGGGCAAGGCGGTGGCCCAGCCGGTCCCCGGCTTCCTGCCGAGCCCGAAGGCCTTGAACGATGTCGCCGGCTCCGGCGCGGACCTGTCGCCCAGCGTCTCGGTCGGCCGCAACGTCTCACGCCAAGGCGGGCAGGCGGTCAGCTCGACCTCGATCACCCCGGCCGTCCACCGCAACCAAGGCCCCACCCAGGGGGTCATCGTCGACCTGAGGGTCAAGGCGACCCTGCGCAACGTCAACGACCGCAAGTCCGAGCCGATCGTCATCGCGGACACCTGCAAGGCGCGGCTGCGTGTCCCGGAGAACGACCTGTTGCGGGCCGGCGGCCGCGCGGACAAGAACGCCGTACGGCGGGAGCCCGACGGCGCGATGCGGTTCGACCAGGACGACCGGGTGCTGCTCCGCGGCGACCCCGAGCCGCCGACCGGACCGCAGGCCCTGCCGCCGTGGCTCGGTCGCGGCGAGAACCAGCTGCGCGGCCCGGGCAAGGCACTGCCGCAGAACCTCCGCGGTGCCGAGGAGACCCAGCGCCAGGCATTGCTGAAGCTGAGTGCGATGGGTCTGGTGCCGCCGCTGGACTCCAGGCTCAAGCCGCGCCGGGACAAGATGCCGACGGATCCGCTGCGTAGGGCCAGTCAGTTGGCCAACTACGACCGGATCACCCAGCAGATCACCGCGCCCCGGATCGAGGCCGGGATGAACCAGGCCTGCCAGGGTGGCCTGATCGTGGTCCTCGACGATCACCGCACCGGCCGGGCGCCGCACTATCGCAACTTCCGGTTGTCCGTCACCCAGGACTTCGACGACGTCCAGGGCCGCGGCACCAGTACGACAGAGAACATCGTCCGGCTCGGCATCAGTTCGCGAGCCACCGGGCGGACGTCCGGACGATCGAAGGCAGTCCCGATCTCGGGTGGGGTCGGCGCCAAAGCTGGTCCGGCGCCGGGTGTGCGGGGCTGGGCCGGCCGGCTCGGCATCAAGCTGAGCCGCAGCGCGCTCGGCCGAAGCTTCAGCTGGACGGTCGGCCGGCGGGTCCAGCGGGTCACGCTGAACGAGAGCAGCGCGGAAACCGACCGGCTCAGGCAAGGCGCCCGGATCACGTTCGCCGAGGTCACCGACAAGGGTGACTCCGAGCCGCTGGCCGACGTACGCGGAAGCTTCGAGGTCGAGTACGACAGTGCTCTGTCCCGGGCCGAGGCACCGGTGTTCGAGGCGGACCCGAAGGCACCGAGCGCGCTCGCCGTTCGGCAGGCGATCCCGGTCGCGGTGGACGCGGGCAACCCGGCCGACCGGATCTTCTCGGCCGTCAGCGCGATCCGTGCGGACTCGAGCGCCTTCCAGCAGCTGCACACGTTCCTCTCCCCCGACAGCCTGGTCGCGAACCGGGACTGGATGAGCGGCAGCTACGAGCTGCCCATGGTCGTCATCCCGGCACCGGCGAACCCGGCCCAGGCGCTCGAGGACCGGACCCTGCTGCCGCAACAGCTCCAGATCGTCATCCGCGGTGAGGCCACCGCCCTCACGTTCGCCGCGATCAGTGAGCAGACCACGGTCGACATCAACTTCACGATGACCGACGTCGGCCTGACATCCGGTACGTCGCACTCCGGTGGGCTGACCGTCGACGGAGGCGCTGGACCGACCGAGGCCGACGGCTCCGGCTGGTCCGGTGGGGCCACGATCGGCCGGACCGGCGGGAGGTCGCAGTCCACCTCGAACAGCCAGACCTCGGGTGAGGAACGGCTGCTGGTCAACGGCGGTACGCACTACGAGTTCCTCGAGCGGTACAAGCTGGTGGCGGACATCGTGCAGGACGGGCGCGTCATCCAGACCGTGCGGCTGGAGGACGCACTGGCGCAGAAGGCGATGGCCGAACGCCGCGCCCTGGAGCTCTACGCGGGCCGGAAGCTCGACCTGCCGTTGCCGGTCGTGGCCGACGCCGCCGAGCGGTACCTGGAGGGCAAGCTCGAGCTCGATCCGCGGACCGCGGCCGGTTTCGTCCGTCGCTACCGGCACGAGAAGGCCGGTGCGACCACGGGCCTCGCGGCCACGCACACCGACGAACGCCTGACCGAGAAGGTGGTGCGGCAGACCAAGGTGCCGATGCCGCACGCGCCGACGCCGAGCGAGCGGCTGGAGACGGCCGCTGACCGGGCCGAGCGGTTGGCCGACCAACCCCGGATCGTGCACCTGTCCGGCGCGTACGACGCCAGCCTCGCCTCGAGCCAGCTCGAGTCGATCACTCCCGAGGGCAAGCCGGACGAGCAGGTCGAGCTCCTCGCGCTGATCAACCAGCAGATCGAGGAGGTCGCGCCCGGCCTGCAGCAGGCCAGTCCGTTGCTCGCCGCCGAATTGCAGGCCGATCTCAGCCCGGACAGCTACCAGGGCCACCTCGAGGACATGCTCGGACCACGCGGGTACGTCGGCTCGATCGAGGTCCCGGTCGAGGGGCGGGAGCTACCCGACGTACTGCTCGTCCGGGTCCGGGCGCACTTCGAGGGTGAGATCACCATCGACGGCACTCCGGAAGCGGCCGACGGTACGCCGGAGATCCCCAAGGTCGCGGCGGGCAGCATCAACCAGGCCTACGACTACGCCCAACGGGACCGGTCCACCGGCCACACCACGACGTACTCCGGGACAGTCCAGGCCGCGGACGCCAACAGTGCGGGCGGCAGCATGTCGGGCAGTGCCGGGACCGACCGGACCCGGACGCACACGGCCGGCAGCGGCGAGCAGAACACCACGCTGGATCGCACCGGCCACTTCGATGTGGCCAAGGTGAACCGGAAGATCGTCTTCACCACCGAGGTCGTCCGGCTGCACAACGCCGGCGCCGCGACGATGGCGAGCCTGCGGTGGAAGCTCGACCGGACGACGCTGGGTGAGGTCACCACCGTGTCGCAACCGCGGCAACTGCGCGCGGACCTGACCGCGCTGGTCCCCCGCGGGCTGATCACCGACGGGCCGGCCGCCGTGGCTCAGCAGACGGCCGGCGACCGCCTCCCGGAGCACCGCACATTCGAACTCCCCGAGAGCGCCTCGGTCGAGCGGGCCGCGCCGTACCTGAAGGGCGAGCCGGAGTCCGATCGCCTGTTCGACGAGGTCGGAGCCTTCCTCAGCCGCCCCGGCGTCCTCGGCGAGGCCGGTTTCGCGGAGCACAAGGCGATGGTCGGGGCGCAGTTGCAGCCGACCGCGCTGAAGGCCAAGTTCGAGCGGCTGACCAGCGCGCAGGGCCTCCACCTGGTGCCGATGGCGGCGCGCGGCAACGGCCGGACCACGGTCGCCGTCGCGATCAACGCCACGCCGATCGGCTGGGTACTCGAGGACGACGGAGTGGACGGACAGAGCGGCAAGGTCCGCCGGCGGCAGGAGGCCACCCGGTCATCGAGCACCGGCAACCACGCCACCCCGGTCACGGCGACCGGCGGCTTCGACGCCGGCATCGTCGCGGTCACCGGCTCGGTCGGAGAGCAGGTCAAGGAACAGTCCTCCGATGCGCACGGCACGCGGCTGGAGGCCACCAAGATCGAGGAAGGCAAGCTGGTCACGGTCCGGATCCCGGTCGTGTACGACGTCACCGTCCGGCACACCACCGACAAGGGCCGCGGTACGCCGCAGACCACACGGACGACCCAACTCCGGGACGTGGCCCACGGCGAGTACTACGTGAAGATGCTGCGGCACGAGTACCTCGAAGGGCTCCGGCAGATGGAGGAGGGCGCCTCGATGGACGCCGTCCTGGCCGGTGCGCGGCTGGAGGCAGTGCCGCCGGACCTGGGCCGACCGGACCTGGAGGCGACGGAGTACGCCGAAGGCCCGTCGGGACCGGTCTACCAGCCGTACCAACCGCTGCTGCAGGCGCTGGCGAAAGCCAAGGCCGAGCGGAGGACAGTCGTACTGGCGATGCGGGAGACCGACGGCACCGAACGCGTCTACGAGGCGTTCCAGGACGGGAATATGCGGTGCGCCGGCGACGGCGGCTTCGCCACGGCCTTCGCCACGCTGCACCGCGACGTGGTGCGGATGGCGGAGGGCCGGGTCGACCTGCGCAAGCTCTACAACACCTCGTCCCCGGACGGCAGCTTCAGCGCCAAGGTGGCCGCCGAGTTGGAGAAGAGCGGGGTGCCGGCCAGCATGCTCAAGGGTCTCGACTACGCCACCACCGCGCGCGAGTTCGCGGCGTCGCCGAGCAAGGGCGGGAAGCATTCGGCCGCGTCCGGCCGGACCATCGCACCGAGCGGCCACGGGCCGTCGCTGTCAGGCCCGTGATCGCATGATGGTTCGAGACGACGAGAGGGACGGTATGGCGTTCGCGGTGGCACGCACCCGGGATGAGGCGCAGCTGTATCTGGAACTGCACCCGTGCCCGGACTGCGGTTCGATCGAGACGCCTTGGGAGCACGGCCTGATCGAGGCCGACGGCGGGCTCGCGATCAGCTACGCCGGGACCTGCCCCGGCTGCGCGGCCGAGCGCGAGTACCTGTTCGGTCTGCCCGCGCGGGAGACCAGGGTGAACGGCTGGCCGACGTTCGGCGGATCGGAGCCGTCGGAGCTGCTGGATGCCGGGCAGTGGATGGCTGTGGCCGATCGTGCCGCCGCGGCGGTCCCCAGCGAGCCGGTCGAGGCGGGTAGGGTGCTGGCCGTCGCGCGGGCCGCCGTGGACGAGGTGGTCAAGTTTGTGCCGGCCGGGCAGGACGCCGTACCGGAGGACGAGTTCTGGACGCCCGAGGGCCAGGCGGTCCGGGACGCCGATCCGGGCCGGTTCCGGCTGGACCGGTTGCTGGTGGTTCGCGACACGTACCACGATCTGGTCCGAGAGACAGGAGCGAGATAACCGATGCTGACCGCAAGGACCCTGGCCGAGGCGCAGATCTACGTGAGCCTGATGACGGCGGCGGATCTGGAGGTGCCGGCGAACGAGCCCGCCCCGCTGCAGCCCGGGGAGAACCTGCTCGAAGGCCCGGACGGCTGGACGCTGCGATCGCCGGCCGGCGATCTGCTCGTCCCCTACGCGTCCGAGGAGGCGTCCCGGACGGTCGGCGCCCGGTTCGGCCTCGGCGTCTCACAGCTGGTCGACGCGGCGCAGTGGGCCGTGGTGGCCGCGACCTTCGCACGGCGGGCGCTGGAGGCCGACATGGCCTACACCGGCGCGCCGGACCAGGATCGCTACCTTGTCGAGATCAACTGGGAGTTCGCGGCGGACGCGGTCCGCGAGGCGCTCAAGTTCGTGCCCGAGGGAGCCAATGAGGCGCCGGACGCGGCGGTGTGGTCGGAGTTCGGGCGGCAGGCCCGGGCGGAGAACCGGCACCTGGTGACGCGTGCCAAGCTGGAAGACGACCTGGAGTACTACCGCGGAACGCTGGAGGACTTCCGCGCGCTCTACGACGGATCCTCCTGAGTCACCTCGATCCGGATCGCCCGGGCGTCCACACCGGCCTGCTCGAGCACCTTCTGCTTCGGATCCGGTACGCCGAGGAACGGCGGCCGCACCAGTCCGGGCAGGTCCTTCAACCGCGGATCCTCGAGCACGGTGTCGATGGCGCGCCGGTCTCCCCCGCACACCAGCGCGTCCAGCTTCGCCGGGGCCAGGATGCGTACGGCGACCTCGGTCGCGGCCGCGAAGGCCTCCCGCGCCTGGTTGTCGCGGCGCCGCGCGTACCGCTGCTGCGACCAGCCGCCGGCCTTGGTCGTCCCCTGCACGTGCCGGGAGCCGACCTTGGAGTCGAGAAGCTTGCCGCCGGCAAACACTCCGGCGCCGTAACCACCGCGCCGCACCAGCAGCACGCCGAGCCGATGGTCGCCGAGCACGTGCGCGATCAACCCCGCGCGAGTGAGCTCACCCAACGGCGCGAACGGTACTGCCACGACCGCAAGCGAGCCGTCCGCCGCGGAGACCGTGACGCTCGTCGGCGTCACGTCGTACGAGACCTCGCCGTGGCGGTCACCGAAGCCGGCCAGCCACCTGTCCAGCCGCTCCGGTGCCACCGAGACGATCTTGGTCACACGTTGAAGCCGAGCGCCCGGAGCTGGTCGCGGCCGTCGTCGGTGATCTTCTCCGGGCCCCACGGCGGCATCCAGACCCAGTTGATCCGGAAGTCGTTCACCAGGCCGTCGAGCGCCATCCGGGTCTGGTCCTCGATCACGTCGGTCAGCGGGCAGGCCGCGGACGTCAGCGTCATGTCGATGATCGCCGTACTGGTGTCGTCGACCGTGATGCCGTAGATCAGGCCCAGGTCGACCACGTTGATGCCGAGCTCGGGGTCGACGACGTCCTTCAGCGCCTCGGTGACGTCCTCTTCCTTGGCCGGGCTGGTGCCGGGCTGAGCGGCCGCCGCTTCCAGGTCGACCTCGGGCAGCTCGATCTTCTCGTCGGTCTGGTCAGGCATTGCTCACTCCTTCTTTCGCGGCCAGAGCCTGGGCGGTCGCGTCCCGCCAGGCCGACCAGCCCAGCAGTGCACACTTCACCCGGGCCGGGAACTGCGCGACGCCCGCGAACGCGACGCCGTCCTCCAGAACCTCTTCGTCCGGTTCGGCATTCCCCCGGCTCTGCATCAGTTCGAGGAACTTCTCGTACGTCGCCATGCCCTCGGCGACCGGTTTGCCGATGACGAGATCCGACATCACCGACGTCGCCGCCTGGCTGATCGAACAGCCGACACTCTCGTGCGTCACACCCTTCACGGTGTCGCCGTCGAGCTCGACCCGGAGCGTGACCTCGTCCCCGCAGGACGGGTTCACGTGGTGCACCTCCACGTCGTACGGGTCCGCCAGTCCCGCGTGGTGCGGGCTGCGGTAGTGGTCCAGGATGATCTCCTGGTACAGCGCGTCCAGCTGCATGGAAAGTCAGGCCACCTTGAAGAAAGAGCGGACGAAGCCGAGGCCGTCGACCAGCGCCTCGATCTCCTCCGGAGTCGTGTAGAGGTAGAACGACGCCCGCGTCGAGGACTGGACGCCGAACCGCTCGTGCACCGGCCGCGCACAGTGGTGCCCGGCCCGTACCGCGATCCCGCGCGTGTCCAGCACGGTCGCCACATCGTGCGGATGAACGCCCTCGACCTCGAAGCTGATCGCGCCGCCGTGGTCGGCCGCGTCGGTCGGCCCGAGGATCGTCACGCCCGGGACCGTCTTCAGCCCCTCGAGCGCGTACTCGACGATCGCGTGCTCGTGCGCCGCGATCTTGTCCATCCCGATCCCGGACAGGTAGTCGACCGCCGCGCCGAGCCCGACCGCCTGCGCGATCGGCGGCGTACCGGCCTCGAACCGGGCCGGCGGAGCGGCGTACGTCGAACCCGTCATCCGCACGACCTCGATCATCTCACCGCCACCAAGGAACGGCGGCAGTGCGGCGAGCAGGTCGTACCGTCCCCAGAGCACGCCGATGCCCGTCGGGCCGACGACCTTGTGGCCGGTGAAGGCCAGCAGGTCGGCGCCGAGCGTCGAGACGTCGACCGGGAACTGCGGCACGGCCTGCGACGCGTCCACCACCACGGTCGCGCCGACCGCGTGCGCCTTGGCGGCGATGTCGGTGATCGGGTTGATCGTGCCGAGCGCGTTCGACACCCAGGTCAGTGCCACGACCTTGGTCTGCGGAGTGAGCAGCTCGTCGATGTTGCTGAGATCGAGCCGGCCCTCTTCGGTGACACCGAACCACTTGAGCGTCGCACCGGTCCGCTCGCACGCGAGCTGCCACGGGACGATGTTGCTGTGGTGCTCCATCTCGGAGACGACCACGACATCGCCCGGCTTCAGCGAGGCGCCGAGTGTGTGGGCGGCCAGGTTGAGCGCCTCGGAGGCGTTCTTGGTGAAGACGATCTCGTCCCGTGCCGGCGCTCCGATGAAGGCAGCAACCTTGTCGCGGCCGTTCTCGTACGCCGCGGTCGCCTCGGCACCGAGCTGGTGCATGGCCCGGGCGACGTTCGCGTTGTGCTTGAGGTAGTGGTCCTCGATGGCCTGCACGACCTGGCGCGGCTTCTGCGAGGAGTTCGCCGAGTCCAGGTAGACCAGCGGGAAACCGCCAGCGAGCTCGCGGGACAGGATCGGGAAGTCCGCCCGGACCGACTGCAGGTCCAGGGGACTGCTGAACGTCCGGGCGGTGGTCACTTCGCGCCTGCCTTCAGGAACCGCTCGTAGCCGTTCGCCTCGAGCTCCTCGGCCAGCTCCGGTCCGCCCTCTTCGGCGACCCGGCCGTCGACGAACACGTGCACGAAGTCCGGCTTGATATAGCGCAGGATCCGCGTGTAGTGGGTGATCAGCAGGACGCCCTTGTCACCCTTCTCCGCGAACCGGTTCACGCCGGTGGAGACGATCTTCAGCGCGTCGATGTCGAGGCCCGAGTCGGTCTCGTCGAGGATCGCGATCTTCGGGTCGAGCAGCTCCAGCTGGACGATCTCGTGCCGCTTCTTCTCACCACCGGAGAAGCCCTCGTTGACGTTGCGCGTCCCGAAGTCGGCGTCCATGTCCAGGTCGGCGAGCGCCTTGTTGACGTCCTTGACCCAGGTTCGCAGCTTCGGCGCCTCGCCGTCGATCGCGGTCTTCGCGGTCCGCAGGAAGTTCGCCACCGAGACCCCGGGCACCTCGACCGGGTACTGCATGGCCAGGAACAGGCCGGCCCGGGCGCGCTCGTCGACCTTCATGGCGAGGACGTCCTCGCCGTCGAGGGTGACGGTGCCGCTGGTGATGTTGTACTTCGGGTGGCCGGCGATCGAGTACGCCAGCGTGGACTTGCCGGAACCGTTCGGGCCCATGATCGCGTGCGTCTGACCACCGCTGATGGTCAGGTTGACGCCGCGCAGGATCTGCTTGGGGCCGCTCTCGGTGTCGACCGACACGTGCAGGTCGCGGATCTCGAGTGTCGCCATGAGGTTTCTATCTCCGTCGCTTTACAGGGATGCGTTAACTAGCGCTGTTCAGGGGGTTCTTCACGTCGACCATCAGATCGTCGCCGTCCAGCCGGACCGGATACACCGGGACCGGGTCGTACGCCGGCAGGCTGGTCGGCTCGCCGGTGCGCAGGTCGAAGCGGGAGCCGTGCAGCCAGCACTCGATCTCGCACTCGCCGACATCGCCCTCGGACAGCTGGATCTGCGCGTGCGAGCACTCGTCCCGCACCGCGAAGAACTGTCCCTCGCTCTTCACCACCGCGACCTCGACGCCGCCGACCTCGACCGGGATGACTCCTTCATCCGGTACGTCGGCGGCGGCGCAGGCGCGCTCGAAGCTGTCGCTCACTGCCCGACGACCGCCTCGGCCGATGCGCTCAACTCCGCGGCCCGCGCCAGCTTCTCCTCGATCACGTCGTGCAGGTGCTCGGTGACCTCGGGAACGCCGATCTTGCCGATGATGTCGTTGAAGAAGCCGGACACCACCAGCCGCCGGGCCGCGTCCTCGGGGATGCCGCGGGCCTGCAGGTAGAACAGCTGCTCGTCGTCGAACCGGCCGGTCGCCGACGCGTGGCCGGCGCCCTCGATCTCGCCGGTCTCGATCTCCAGGTTCGGCACCGAGTCGGCGCGGGCGCCGTCGGTCAGGACCAGGTTCCGGTTCAGCTCGAAGGTGTTGGTGCCTTCGGCCGCGGCGCGGATCAGGACGTCGCCGATCCACACCGAGCGGGCGTGGTCACCGGCCAGCGCGCCCTTGTAGATCACGTTGCTCTTGCAGTTGGCGGCCTCGTGGTCGACGAAGAGCCGGTTCTCGTGGTGCTGGCCCGACTCGGCGAAGTACACGCCGAGGAGTTCCGCGTCGCCGCCAGGCCCGGCGTACCGGACGTTGGTGGCGATCCGGACGATCTTGCCGCCCAGCGTCACGACGACGTGGTGGAGCTTCGCGTCCCGGCCGACCAGCGCGTCGTGCTGGGCCAGGTGGATCGACTCGTGGTCGCCCTGCTGGATGCTGACCACGCGCAGCTCGGCGCCGTCGCCGGTGACGATCTCGACGTTGCTGCCGAGCTCACCCGCGCCGGTGTGATCGATGATCACGATCGCGCGGCTGTGCCGGCCGGCGTCGACGATCAGGTGGGTGAAGCCGCGCGCACCGAGGCTCGCGACGTTCACGTGCACCGGCTCGGTCAGCTCGGCCTCGATCGGGATCCGCACCGCGAACGCCTCGCCGGCCCGGTTCCAGGCGATGGCGGCCGACCGGTCCTGCGGCTTGCCGACCTTCAGCGAGTCGGCCGCGACGGTCTCGAACACGACGCCCTCGGGGCCACTCGCGTCGATCTTCGGGGTCTCGCTGCCCGCTGCGTCGTCGAACAGTGCCTTGAGCTGCTTGACCGGGGTGAAGCGCCACTCCTCCTCGCGTCCGTTCGGCACCGCGAAGTCGGCCACGTCGTACGACGTCGGCCGCTCACTGCGGGCCTGGAGCGGGACCAGGGACCCCGGTCCGTGGGAGTGCGCCCTGTTACCGGTGGCAACAAGGGTTTCAGCGGCGGACATCAGCCGACGGCCCCTTCCATCTGCAGCTCGATGAGCCGGTTGAGTTCCAGCGCGTACTCCATCGGGAGCTCGCGGGCGATCGGCTCGATGAAGCCGCGGACGATCATCGCCATCGCCTCGTCCTCGGCCATGCCCCGGCTCATCAGGTAGAAGAGCTGGTCGTCGCTGACCTTGGACACGGTCGCCTCGTGCCCCATCGCCACGTCGTCCTCGCGGACGTCGACGTACGGGTAGGTGTCCGAACGGCTGATCGTGTCGATCAGCAGCGCGTCACAGCGCACCGTGGACTTGCTGTGGTGGCTGCCCGGCGCGACCTCGACGAGACCGCGGTACGACGTCCGGCCGCCGCCGCGGGCCACCGACTTCGAGATGATCGAGCTAGAGGTGTACGGGGCGTTGTGCACCATCTTGGAGCCGGCGTCCTGGTGCTGGCCCTCGCCCGCGAACGCGACCGACAGGGTCTCGCCCTTGGCGTGCTCGCCCATCAGGTACACGGCCGGGTACTTCATCGTCACCTTGGAACCGATGTTGCCGTCGATCCACTCCATCGTCGCGCCCTCTTCGCAGGTGGCGCGCTTGGTGACCAGGTTGTAGACGTTGTTCGACCAGTTCTGGATCGTCGTGTAGCGGCAGCGGGCGCCCTTCTTCACGATGATCTCGACCACCGCGGAGTGCAGCGAGTCCGACTTGTAGATCGGCGCCGTACAGCCCTCGACGTAGTGCACGTAGGCGTCCTCGTCGACGATGATCAGGGTCCGCTCGAACTGGCCCATGTTCTCGGTGTTGATCCGGAAGTACGCCTGCAGCGGGATGTCCACCTTGACGCCCTTGGGCACATAGATGAACGAGCCGCCGGACCAGACCGCCGTGTTCAGCGAGGCGAACTTGTTGTCGCCGACCGGGATGACGGAGCCGAAGTACTCCTTGAAGATCTCCGGGTGCTCGCGCAGGCCGGTGTCGGTGTCCAGGAAGATGACGCCCTGGGCCTCCAGGTCCTCGCGGATCTGGTGGTAGACGACCTCGGACTCGTACTGCGCGGCGACGCCGGCGACCAGGCGCTGCTTCTCCGCCTCGGGGATGCCGAGCTTGTCGTAGGTGTTCTTGATGTCCGCGGGCAGCTCGTCCCAGCTGGTCGCCTGCTTCTCGGTGGAGCGGACGAAGTACTTGATGTTGTCGAAGTCGATCCCGGAAAGGTCGGCACCCCACGACGGCATCGGCTTGCGGTCGAAGAGCTTCAGGCCCTTCAGCCGCAGGTCCAGCATCCACTCCGGCTCGTTCTTCAGCGTCGAGATGCCCCGCACCACGTCCGTACTGAGGCCCCGCTTCGCGACGGAACCGGCGGCGTCACTGTCGGACCAGCCGAACTTGTACGTGCCGAGCCCTTCGAGCTCAGGGTGAGCGGTTTGCGTCATCGTGCAGTCCTCGCAGATTCGCCGTCGGATACAGGGGCAGTAACCGGCTGGGGGCCGGGGATATGTGTGGTGCAGACACCGTCGCCGTGGGCGATGGTGGCCAGTCTCTGGACGTGCTTGCCGAGCAGCCGGGAGAACACCTCGGTCTCGGCCTCGCACAACTGGGGGAACTGCTCGGCCACGTGCGCGACCGGGCAGTGGTGCTGGCAGAGCTGTTCTCCGTGCGCGGCCTTCGCCGTGGAAGCGGCGTAGCCGTCCACGGTCAGCGCCTGGGCGAGCGCCTCGGCCTTGTTGCTCTCCGGGGCTGCGTCGACCAGCTCCCGGTACCGCTGCTCCACCTCGGCGACCCGGCGCCGGGCGAAGTCGGCGACGGCCTGCTCACCGCCGGCTTCGGCGATGAACCGCATCGCGGTGGCCGCCAGGTCGTCGTACGCCTGGTGGAACGCGTGCCGGCCGGTGTCGGTCAGCACGAAGACCTTCGCGGGGCGACCGCGGCCACGCGGGCCGTAGACACGCTCCTCGCGGGATTCGACCAGGCCCTCGTCGAGCAGATGGTCGAGGTGCCGGCGGACTGCCGCCGGGGTCAGCTCCAGGCGCTCGGCGAGCACCGCGGCGCTGGACGGACCGTGAGTCAGGATCGAGCGGGCGACCCGGTCCCGGGTGGACTCGTCCCGCATGACACCGGCAACAGCACCGACGCCGGAGGGCGCTGGGCCACCGGTCGAAGGATTGGTCGCAGGAGTTTTCACAACATCAGTGTCGCGTAATTCCCCGGACCCTTCAAATAAGGCTCACCTAACCGGTTCGCGCCGCCCCGCAGGCGGCGGAGCCCTGCCGTGACCAGCGTCACGCCGCTCGCCACCACCCCAGCCCGGGCCGAGGGCCTGATAGCCCAGTCCTAGACTGCTGCCGTGCCTGTTGCGGTGGAGATCGACAACCTCGTCGTGCGGTACGGCGAGAAGGCCGCGGTCGACGGTCTCAGTCTCACCGTAACCGGCGGCACGGTGACGTCCGTGCTCGGCCCCAACGGCGCCGGCAAGACCACGACCGTGGAGAGCTGCGAGGGTTTCCGGCGGCCGGATTCCGGCCGGGTCCGGGTGCTCGGGCTGGACCCGATCACGGACCACGACGAACTGATGCCGCGGATCGGCGTGATGCTCCAGGAGGGCGGCGCCTGGTCCGGCGTCCGCGCGCTCGAGATGCTCCGGTACGTCGCCACCCTGCACACCCATCCACTGGACATCCCGGCGCTGGCCGAGCGACTCGACCTGGGCAGCTGTGGGCGGACGCCGTACCGGCGGTTGTCGGGTGGGCAGAAGCAGCGGCTGTCGTTCGCGCTCGCGATCGTGGGGCGGCCGGAGATCGCGTTCCTGGACGAGCCGACCACCGGGCTGGACCCGCACGGACGGCGCGAGATCTGGCAGTTGATCCGCGATCTGCGGGACGACGGCGTGACCGTCGTACTCACGACGCATGCGATGGACGAGGCAGAGCAGTTGTCGGACCAGGTCCACGTCGTGTCCGCCGGCAAGGTGATCGCGTCCGGCACGCCGGACTCGCTGACCGAACATCACACGAAGTCGCTCGAGGATGTCTTCCTCGAGCTGACGGCCCCGAAGCGGGAGGGTTGATGAGTAGCGCCGCGACCTACGCACCGCGGCCGGGCGGTGCTCCGTGGCCCCGCAAGGTGCTCGCGCACGCGCGGATGGAGTTCAAGCTGCTCATCCGCAACGGCGAGCAGTTGTTGCTGGCCCTGGTGATCCCGCTGGGCCTGCTCCTACTGCTGGGCGGCACGGAACTCGGTGACCGACTCCCCCTCGGCGACGGGCCGGCCATCGACCAGGCCGTGCCACGGGTGCTCGCGCTGGCGGTGCTCTCGACGTCCTTCACGTCACTGGCGATCGCGACCGGCTTCGAGCGGCGGTACGGCGTGATCAAGCGGCTGGGCGCCTCCCCGCTGTCCCGTACCGGTCTGCTGGCCGGGAAGATCGGCGCGGTCCTGGTGGTCGAGGCGATCCAGCTCGCAGTACTGATCGGGACCGGCTTCGCCCTCGGCTGGAACCCGACGGGTGGGTTCGACGCCGTGTTCGGTGTGATCCTGATGGTTCTGTGCGGTACGGCGGCCTTCGCGTCGCTCGGGCTGCTATTGGCCGGCGTACTGCGCGCCGAAGCCACGCTGGCCGCGGCGAACCTGCTCTACCTGCTGCTGTTGGTGGGCGGCGCGGTCCTCACGCCGGTCGACGAGTATCCGGCCGGCATGCAGGGCGTCGTACGCGTCCTGCCGAGTGCCGCCCTGGCCAACGGGCTGGCGAACTCGACCGTCGAAGGTGTGATCCCGTGGGCCGCGGCGCTGTCGCTGGCGCTCTGGGCCGGGGTGCTGGGTTACCTGGTCTCCCGAACCTTCCGATGGGACTGACCTTTAGAGTGTGCCGGTGATGAGCACGGAGACGCCGCCCCAAGAGACCGAGCCAGTCAGCGGATTCTGGCGACTGGTTCCCGCACCGAGCCTGGACGTCGTCCGGCGCTGGGGCTGGGCCTCGGTGGTGGCGAACATCGGCATCGTGGTGACCGGTGGTCTGGTCCGGTTGACCGGCTCCGGCCTCGGCTGCCCCACCTGGCCGCAGTGCACCGACCAGTCGTACGTGCCGCACAGCGCGCTCGGCATCCACGGCGCGATCGAGTTCGGCAACCGGATGCTCGGTTTCGTGGTCGCGGTGATCGCGATCTGCACCTGGCTCGTGGTGATGCGGTACCGCCCCGTTCGCCGGGACCTGCGCCGGCTCGCCACGGCGGCCGCGCTCGGCGTCCCGCTGCAGGCCGTGATCGGCGGCATCAGCGTGCTGACCGGGCTGAACCCGTGGATCGTGTCCGCGCACTTCCTGGTCTCGCTGGTGATCATCACCCTGACCGTGTCGATGATGCGCCGGTCCCGAACCAGTCCCTACCCGCACACTCCCCCGGTGGTCCGCGCCCTCGCGACCGCAGGTGTCGTGGCGGTCTGGCTGACCGTTGCCCTCGGCACCCTGGTCACCGGCGCGGGTCCGCACTCGGGTGATCCCGACACCGGGCGGAACGGGTTCAACGAGGAGATGATCAGCCAGCTGCACGCGGACGTCGTGTTCGGCCTGCTCGGAATCACGATCGCACTGGTGATCGCCACCCGCGTGACGGCGACCTCGAGAACGCTGCGCAAGCTGGCCGCCTGGCTGCTCGCGATGGAACTACTTCAGGGCGCCGTCGGCTTCACCCAGTACTTCACCGGCCTCCCCTGGGGCCTGGTCCTGGTTCACATGTTCTTCGCCGGCCTGCTCATCGCCCTGGTAACAGCGGTCTACGGCGAACGCGGAACACCCGCGACCTAGGACCAGAGCCCAGGTCGCGGGTGTCTGCGACTAGAACTTCACCTTGTAGACCGCACCTGGTCCGAAGACCGGTCCTGCGACGTACAGGTCACCCCATCTGCTCCAGGCGGTACCGCCGGGCAGGTTGAGCTGGCCGCGCACGAGTTCCTTCTTGAACCCGGCCTTGTGGTGCCTGCCGGGGAACTGCAGGTACAGCGAGCCGATCGTCGAGCCGCCGAGCTCGAACTGGAGCCAGCTGTCCCGCGCCAACTGCACCACGGAGAGCACGCCACGCGGTCCGCCGGCCAGGTCGACGATCGACGTGTAACCGTCCGCGTACCGCTGGCAGTTGCCCTTGTTGGGCCTGTCCGGGTTACACACCGCACCCACCGAGCCTGGCTTGATGCGCCAGATCTGCGACTTGCCCGGAGTCGCGGGGAAGCCCCGGAGCTCACCGACGTACCAGTAGCCGTCCGAGCCGACCGTGACCGACGTCGCGACGGCCTCGGAGTTGATCGGTGTACCAGCCGGCGGCAGCGGGTTGCCCTCCGGATCCGTGGCCGGCAGACCGGGCGGAACCTCGACCAGACGCGGCTTGAGCCTGGCGACGGTCTTGATCTTGCCGTTCGGCCAGACGCGCAGCAGATCGTTGTTCGCGGCGTCGGACACGAGGACCGTGCCGTCGTTCAGCGCGGCGACACCGAACGGGTTCGACTCCGTCGGCGAGTCGGCCTGGTTGTACGGGTCCGGATCGGTGGCCTGATACTTCCCGATGTCGGCCACGGCAACCGGCGACTTGCCGGGCCCCCGGAGCCGGAACAGCGTCGCGCCGCCCGGTGGAGTGTCACCCTCCGGACCGCCACCGCCGGTCAGGGCGTACGTCACGCCCCGCTTGCTCGTGTCGATCGCCGGTGCGAAGCCGCCCGGCACCTGCCCGAGCTTGACGGTCTTCTTGCCGTTGGTCGCGTACACCGAACCGTCGGTGACGCTGTAGATGACGCTGTGCCCAAACGTCGACACTCCCCGCGGACCGTCGAGACCCGTTGCCACCGGCTTCAAACTGCTGTGTGAGCCACCGGCGTCGGCCTGTCCCGCAACCAGCACGGACCCGGCGAGCGCCAGTGCTGCGACTGCGGCGATGCGTGTTCGAACCCCCATGTGTTCCCCCTACATCTGCGTCTCCCCAGATGTGGAACCCCCCACAGACAGGACCCATCCGAACATCAAGTCACGGTCTGGTCAACGGGAGGACTCCCCGCGCCCGCGGGGCAACGCTCAGTGCAGCAAGGGATCCACGGCCGCCGCGATGAACAGCAGAGCCAAGTAGATGTTGGAGAAGTGGAACAAACGCATCGGCCGCAGCGCGGCTCCTTCGGCGCCGGTGTGGGCCCGGAGCAACAACGCGCGGGCCTCGCGCAGGAACACCACACCGAGCGCGATCGCGGCCAGCGGGTAGACGAATCCGGTGTCCGCGACGGGCCACAGCGCGATCGAGGTGATCACCATGATCACCGAGTACGCCATGATCTGCCGGGCGGTCGCGACAGGGGTCGCGACTACAGGCAGCATCGGTACGTCGACCGATGCGTAGTCCTCGCGGTAGCGCATCGCCAGCGACCAGGTGTGCGGCGGCGTCCAGAAGAACACCACCAGGAACAGCACGACCGGGGTCCAGGCCAGCTCGTTGGTGACCGCGGTCCACCCGATCAGGGTCGGGAAGCAGCCCGCGATGCCGCCCCAGACGATGTTCTGCACGGTGCGGCGCTTGAGCACCATCGTGTAGCCGAACACGTAGAAGAGATTCGCCGCCAGCGCCAGGCCGGACGACAGCCAGTTGACGAAGAACCCGAGCTCGAGCGTGGCCAGGACGCCGAGCACGATGCCGAAGACCGTCGCCGAGCGCGGGCTGACCGCGTGCCGCGGCAGCGGCCGGCGCCGGGTCCGGCGCATCTGCTCGTCGATGTCCCGGTCGAGCACGCAGTTGATCGTGTTGGCGCTGCCGGAGGCGAGGATGCCGCCGACCAGGGTGGCCGCGACGACCTCCAGACCGGGCACTCCCCCGGCGGCCAGGAACATCACCGGCACGGTCGTGATCAGCAGCAGCTCGATGATGCGAGGCTTGGTCAGACCGACGTACGCCTTCACCACGTCGCGCACCGACGGACTCACCACAGCAGGAGCGTCCACCAGCGGCGTCGGGTACGACGTCGTCGCGGCTGGACGCGGGTCGACGGCCGTCACGAACACCTCGAACTCAGTGGGTTGACGCCGGAGGTCCGGCGCTGACGATTCGACAGTCTACGACTGCCCGTAGGAGTGACTCGCCACCCCCCTGGGCGAGTCATCGGTGTGACCTGGCAGACGTTGGGAACAAGTACCACGCGGGCCGGGTTCGGAGTCTATGGAAGGCGCCGGACGCCTGGGCGAGTAGGCTCGCTCACGGTGACGCGCGGGGGCGCGATCGTGACCGGCCGGTAGGTCGCGGAGCGATCCCCTCGACGCTGACCAGACGTGTTTCGCAGCCATCGAGAGGAGCGCCGCCGGCGTGACGGAGAAGACCAGCCCCAAGCTTGAATGGACCGAGCTCGACCAGCGCGCGGTCGACACCGTGCGGGTGCTCGCGATGGACGCGGTCGAGAAGGTCGGCAACGGCCACCCCGGTACGGCGATGAGCCTGGCACCGGCGGCGTACCTGCTGTTCCAGAAGGTGATGCGGCACAACCCCGCCGACCCGCACTGGGCCGGTCGCGACCGGTTCGTGCTCTCGGCCGGTCACTCCAGCCTCACCCTGTACATCCAGCTGTACCTGGCCGGCTTCGGCCTCGAGCTGGACGACCTGGAGTCGCTGCGGACCTGGGGCAGCAGGACTCCGGGCCACCCGGAGTACTCCCACACCCCCGGCGTCGAGACCACGACCGGCCCGCTCGGCCAGGGCGTCGGCAACGCGGTCGGCATGGCGATGGCGGCCCGCCGCGAGCGCGGCCTGCTGGAGCCGGAGGCGGCCCGCGGCGCGGGCGTGTTCGACCACCACATCTACGTGATCGCCTCGGACGGTGACCTCGAGGAAGGTGTCTCCAGCGAGGCGTCCTCGCTGGCCGGTCACCAGCAGCTCGGCAACCTGACGGTGATCTACGACGCCAACAAGATCTCGATCGAGGACGACACGAACATCGCGTTCTCCGAGGACGTGGCGGCCCGCTACGCGGCGTACGGCTGGCACGTGCAGGACGTCGACTGGACCAACGGCGGCACCGGCTACGAGGAGAACGTCCAGGCCCTGTACGACGCGATCGAGGCGGCCAACGCGGTCACCGACAAGCCGAGCTTCATCCGGTTGCACACGATCATCGGCTGGCCGGCCCCGACCAAGCAGAACACCGGGAAGATCCACGGCTCGGCCCTCGGCGCGGACGAGGTCGCCGCCACCAAGAAGGTGCTCGGGTGGGACCCGGAGCAGACCTTCCAGGTCGCCGACGACGTGATCGCTTACACCCGCAAGGCGCTCGACCGCGGCAAGGCGCTGCAGGACGACTGGGACGTGAAGTACGACGCCTGGCGCACGGCCGCCCCGGAGCGCGCGGCACTGCTCGACCGGCTGCGGAAGCGTGAGCTGCCGGCCGGCTGGAAGGACGCGCTGCCGAGCTGGGACGCCGACGCCAAGGGCGTTGCCACCCGCGCGGCGTCCGGTGACGTGCTCACCAAGCTGTCGCCGGAGCTGCCCGAGCTGTGGGGCGGTTCGGCCGACCTGGCCGGCTCGAACAACACCACCCCGAAGGGCGAGCCGTCGTTCATCCCGGCGGAGCATGCCACCAAGGAGTTCCAGGGCAACGAGTACGGCCGGGTGCTGCACTTCGGCATCCGCGAGCACGCCATGGGCTCGGTGCTGAACGGCATCACCCTGCACGGGCTGACCCGCCCGTACGGCGGCACCTTCCTGGTCTTCAGCGACTACATGCGCCCGGCCGTCCGGCTGGCTGCGCTGATGAAGCTGCCGGTCACCTACGTGTGGACGCACGACTCGATCGGCCTCGGCGAGGACGGCCCGACCCACCAGCCGGTCGAGCACCTGGCCGCACTGCGGGCGATCCCGGGCCTGGACGTCGTACGGCCCGGTGACGCGAACGAGACGGCGGCCGCATGGGCCGTGATCCTCGAGCACACCGACCGCCCGGCCGGCCTGGCGCTGACCCGGCAGAACGTGCCGACGTTCCCACGTGGCACCGACGGCTTCGCGACGACGGAGAACGTGAAGAAGGGCGGCTACACGCTGCTCGACACGGACGGCACGCCGGACGTCGTCCTGATCGGGACCGGCTCCGAGCTGCAGCTGGCCGTCGCGGCCCGCGACACGCTGGCGGCCGAGGGCATCAAGGCGCGCGTGGTCTCGATGGTCTCCCGCGAGTGGTTCGACGAGCAGGACGACGCGTACCGCGAGTCCGTCATCCCGGCGGCGGTCCGGGCCCGGGTGTCGGTCGAGGCCGGCATCGCCCAGTGCTGGCACGACATCGTCGGCGACGCCGGCCGCACGGTCAGCCTGGAGCACTACGGCGCTTCCGCCGCCTACCAGACGCTGTACGACGAGTTCGGCATCACCGCCGGCGCCGTCGTACAGGCAGCCAAGGACAGCATCGCCGCGGCCGCCGAGATCAGCGGTCCGGGCGTGCCGCCCAAGCGAGCCGCCGCCGGGCCGGTCGGACCCGCCGACGCCGGCAACTGACGACACCCACAACAGAAGATTCGGAAGGCTCCGGACATGAACGATCGCTTGAAAGCACTCACCGACGCGGGTGTCTCCATCTGGCTCGACGACCTCTCCCGCGAACGACTGACCAGCGGCAGCCTGGCCGCCCTGATCCAGGACAAGCACGTGGTCGGCGTGACCACGAACCCGACCATCTTCGCCAAGGCCATCTCGGACGCCGACTCCTACGCGGAGCAGGTGTCCCGGCTGGCCGCCGACGGAGTCACGACCGACCTGGCGATCCGGGCCATCACGACCGACGACGTCCGGAACGCCGCCGACGTCTTCAAGCCGATCTACGACGACACCGAGGGCCAGGACGGCCGGGTCTCGATCGAGGTCGAGCCGAGCCTGGCGCACGACACCGCGAAGACGATCGAGCAGGCCAAGCTGCTGTGGGACATCGTCGGCCGGGAGAACGTCTTCGTGAAGATCCCCGCCACCAAGGCGGGCCTGCCGGCGATCACCGCGACGCTCGCCGCCGGGATCAGCGTGAACGTGACGCTGATCTTCTCCCTCGACCGCTACAAGGCGGTCGTGGACGCGTTCCTGAGGGGCCTGGAGCAGGCGATCGAGAACGGCCACGACGTGACCAAGCTGGCCAGCGTCGCGTCGTTCTTCGTCAGCCGGGTCGACACCGAGGTGGACAAGCGGCTGGACGCGATCGGCACCGTCGAGGCGAAGGCCCTGAAGGGCAAGGCCGCGATCGCCAACGCCCGGCTCGCGTTCGAGGCGTACGAGGAGATCTTCGACACCGACCGCTGGCGCGAGATCGAGACCGCCGGCGCGAAGCCGCAGCGCCCGCTGTGGGCGTCCACCGGCACCAAGGACCCGTCGTACTCCCCCACCCTGTACGTCGACAACCTGGTCACCAGCGGTGTCGTCAACACGATGCCTGAGGCAACCATCAAGGCGGTCGAGGAGCACAGCGAGTTCTCCGGCGACACGGTCCGCGGCGACTACGCGGCCGACCGCAAGGTGATCGACGACCTGGAGAAGCTGGGCATCTCGTACGACGAGGTCGTCCAGGTGCTCGAGGACGAGGGCGTGGCCAAGTTCGACGCGTCCTGGTCGGACCTGCAGGACACCGTCACCGCGGCGCTGAAGGCGGCCGCCAAGTGAGCGCTCCGTCGGTCAGCACGCAGAACGGCGACTGGGCCGAGGTCGTCGGCAAACTGGTCGCCGAGAAGATCGCGTCCCGAATCGCCGCGAAGGACCCGACGATCTGGGGCCCGGAGGCCGAGTCCGAGGCCTCGATCCGGCTCGGCTGGGTCGACCTGCACGAGACTTCCCGCCCGCTGCTGGCCGAGATCGAGGCGCTGCAGGCGGACCTGCGGTCCGAGGGTCTGGACCGGATCGTGCTGTCCGGTATGGGCGGTTCGTCGCTGGCCCCCGAGGTGATCACCAGGACGGCAGGCGTCGAGCTCGTCGTCCTGGACTCGACCGACCCGAGTGTGGTCGGGCGGGCGCTGGCCGGCGACCTGTCGAAGACAGTCATCGTGGTGTCCAGCAAGTCCGGTGGGACGGTCGAGACGGACAGCCACCGGCGGACGTTCGTCAAGGCGTTCACAGACGCGGGCATCGACGCCGCGTCCCGGGTCGTCGTGGTGACCGACCCGGGTTCGCCGTTCGAGAAGCTGTCGGCCGACGAGGGTTACCGCAAGACGTTCCTGGCCGACCCGAACATCGGCGGCCGGTACAGCGCGCTCACCGCGTTCGGGCTGGTGCCGTCCGGCCTGGCCGGTGCGGACATCGCCGAGCTGCTCGACCAGGCCGCCGAGGCGGCCCCCGAGCTCCAGGCCGACTCCACGGACAACCCGGCCCTGTGGCTGGGCGCCGTACTCGCGGCCAGCGCCGGGCGGGACAAGGCGATCATCACGGCCGACGGCTCGGACATCGTCGGCTTCCCGGACTGGGCAGAGCAGCTGATCGCCGAGAGCACCGGCAAGAACGGCACCGGCGTCCTACCTGTCGCGGTCGAGGTCGGCGCTCCGGAGCTGCGCAGCGAGGCGGCGGACCTGACCAACGCGCTGCTCGCGGAGAAGGCGACCAGCGGGGTGCCGACGGCGCTGACCTCGGGCTCGCTCGGTGGGCAGTTCCTGCTCTGGGAGATGGCGACGGCGGTGGCCGGCTACCTGCTCGGCATCAACCCGTTTGACCAGCCCGACGTCGAAAGCGCGAAGAAGGCGGCGCGCGGCCTGCTCGACGCACAGCCCGAGCCGGAGGCCGCGGCCTTCACCGAGGGTGCCGTCGAGGTTCGTGGTTCCGAGGGCCTGCTGGACGGTGTGGACTCGCTGCAGGGCGCGGTCGACGCGCTGCTGGGCAAGCTCGACGCCAAGGGGTACCTGGCCGTCATGGCCTACCTGGACTCCGAGCGCGACGCCTCACTGGGCACGATTCGCCCGGCGCTGGCGACCCGCACGGGCCGTCCGGTCACCTTCGGTTGGGGTCCGCGGTTCCTGCACTCGACCGGCCAGTACCACAAGGGTGGCCACCCGGAGGGCGTGTTCCTGCAGATCACCGCGGCGCACCCGACGGACGTGGAAATCCCCGATCGGCCGTTCACGTTCGGCACACTGATCTCGGCCCAGGCGGCCGGTGACGCGAACGTTCTGGCCGAGCGCGGCCGTCCGGTTCTCCGTCTCCACCTGACGGATCCGGCGAACGGCGTACAACAGCTCCTGTCCCTGTTCGGCAACTAGACAACACGGAGGGAAGCGGCTGATGACCGCTGAGCTCGACGACGGGCCCGGCCCGGTGAACCCGCTGCGGGATCCGCAGGACCGGCGGCTGCCGCGGATCGCCGGGCCGTGCAGCCTGGTGATCTTCGGAGTCACCGGCGACCTCGCCCGCAAGAAGCTGATGCCGGCGGTCTACGACCTGGCGAACCGGGGCCTGCTGCCGCCCGGTTTCGCGCTGGTCGGGTTCGCCCGCCGCGACTACACCAACCAGGACTTCGCCCAGATCGTGCACGACTCGGTGAAGGAGCACGCCCGGACTCCCTTCCGCGAAGAGGTCTGGCAGCAGCTCGCCGAGGGCTTCCGGTTCGTGCCGGGCGACCTGACCGACGACGAGGCGTTCAAGCGGCTGCGGGAGACCGTGGACGAGCTGGACGTCACCCGCGGGACGGGCGGCAACCACGCCTTCTACCTGTCCATCCCGCCAGGGCTGTTCCCGGAGGTCGTGCGGCAGCTGTCCGAGCACGGGCTGACCGACGAGGTCCCCGGCTCGTGGCGGCGGGTCGTGATCGAGAAGCCGTTCGGCCACGACCTGAAGAGCGCGCGCGAGCTGAACCGCGTGGTCGAGTCGGTGTTCCCGCCCGAATCGGTGTTCCGGATCGACCACTACCTGGGCAAGGAAACCGTCCAGAACATGCTGGCGCTGCGGTTCGCCAACGCGATGTTCGAGCCGATCTGGAACAGCAACTACGTCGACCATGTCCAGATCACGATGGCCGAGGACATCGGCATCGGCGGCCGGGCCGGGTACTACGACGGCATCGGCGCGGCGCGGGACGTGATCCAGAACCACCTGCTCCAGCTGCTCGCCCTGGTCGCGATGGAGGAGCCGGTCAGCTTCGACGCCTGGTCGCTGCGCCAGGAGAAGAAGAAGGTACTCAACGCGGTCCAGCTGCCCGAGCGCCTGGACCTGCACACCGCCCGCGGTCAGTACGCGGCCGGCTGGGCCGGCGGCGTGAAGGTGAAGGGCTATCTGCAGGAGGACGGCATCCCGAAGACCTCCGCGACGGAGACCTTCGCGGCATTGCGCGTCGACGTCGACACCCGCCGCTGGGCCGGCGTCCCGTTCTACCTCCGGACCGGCAAGCGGCTCGGCCGCCGGGTGACCGAGGTCGCGGTGATGTTCAAGCGGGCGCCGCACCTGCCGTTCGACAAGACCGAGACCGAAGAGCTCGGCCAGAACGCGCTGGTACTGCGGATCCAGCCGGACGAGGGCATCACTCTGCGCTTCGGCGCCAAGGTGCCCGGGACCGCGATGGAGATCCGCGACGTGAACATGGACTTCCAGTACGGCGGTTCGTTCACCGAGTCCTCACCCGAGGCGTACGAGCGGCTGATCCTCGACGTCCTGCTCGGCGATCCGCCGCTGTTCCCGCAGCACACCGAGGTCGAGCTGGGCTGGAAGATCCTCGACCCGGTGATCAACTACTGGGCCGAACACGGCAAGCCGGAGCAGTACGCCTCCGGCGACTGGGGCCCGGACTCGGCGCACGAGATGCTCGCCCGCGACGGACGCGCCTGGAGGCGGCCATGATCATCGACCTGACCGACACGACGTCGAGCGAGATCGCGTCGGCGCTGCTGAAGGCCCGCCGGAACGCGGGTTCGCCGGCCATGGGCATGGTCGGCACGATCGTCGTGGTCGTCGACGAGGCGTCCCACCACGACGCGATGAAGGCCGCGAACGAGGCCGGCCGCGAACACCCGTCCCGGGTCCTGGTCGCGATCCTGCGGCCGGGCCGCGGTGCCTCCGGCCTGGATGCCGAGGTGCGAGTGGGCGAAGGCATTCCGGGTGAGGCCGTGCTGCTCCGGCTGCACGGTGAGCTGGCCAAGGTCCCGGAGTCCGTGGTCACGCCACTCTTGCTGCCCGACTCCCCTGTCATCGTCTGGTGGCCGGGCGGCGGACCGAAGGCTCCGGCCGACGACCCGCTGGGCCGCCTCGGCCGGCGCCGGGTGAGCGACGCGGCCGCGACCCGCCGGGCGTCGGTCGACTTCACCGCTCGGGCCGAGGGCTATGAGCCTGGCGACACGGACTTCGCGTGGACCCGGCTGACGCCGTGGCGGGCGCTGATGGCGGCTGCCCTGGATCAGTACCCGACCAAGGTGACGGGTGCGGAGGTCGTGTCGGCGAAGGGCAACCCGAGTGCGGACCTGATGGCCGCGTGGCTGCAGTGCCGGCTCGGCGTCCCGGTCGAGCAGCGGAACTCGCGCGGCCCGGGTGTGACCGCCGTACGCATGTTCACGCCGTCGGGCCCGATCGCGCTGACCCGGCCGGACGGCGCGGTGGCGACGTTCAGCATTCCCGGGCAGCCGGATCGGCCGGTGGCGTTGAAGCGGCGTACGACGTCCGAGCTGTTGAGCGAGGAGTTGCGGCGACTCGACCCGGACGACGTGTACGCGAAGACGCTGGCGTGCATGGTCAAGCGGGAGAAGATGCCCGAAGCCGAGAAGAAGGTCGATGCCGCCGACCGGCGGTCGGTGCAGACGGCGGTCTCCAAGGCAGCTGCCCACACCGCGGGCGCGACGACGACTTCGGCCAAGAAGACGGCCGCTGCGCGGAAGTCGGCTGCCGCGAAGAAGGCTGCCGCGGCGAAGAACGCGGGTGGGCGGAAGACTGCTGCGAAGAGGACTGCGACCAAGAAGACCGCTGCGAAGAAGGCTGCGGGCAAGACAGTCACGAGGCACTCATGACTGATGCATCCGCTCCCGGCCGGGTGGTCGACCCGGAGCTGTTGATCCACCGCGACGCCACTGCGTTGGCGCACGCGGTGGCGGCGCGGTTCGTGACGGCGCTGGTCGATGCCCAGAGCAACGGTAGGGTCGCGCAGGTGGTGCTGACCGGCGGTCGCGTCGCGGCCGCGGTGCACCGCGCCGTCGCCGAGTGGCCGGCCGGCGCAAGCATCGACTGGCAGCGGGTCGAGTTCTGGTGGGGTGACGAGCGGTTCCTGCCGCCCGGCGACCCCGAGCGCAACGAGACCCAGGCTCGCGACGCCCTCCTCGCCCACGTCGACGTCGACCCGGCTCGCGTCCACCCCATGCCCGCCGATACCGGGCAATCGCCCGAGGCGGCCGCCGAGGCGTACGCCAGCGAACTCGCTGCCACCATCTCGGCGTTGAACGACGTCAAGGGTCGCGCCGTACCGGCCTTCGACGTGCTGATGCTCGGTGTCGGGCCGGACGGGCACGTTGCGTCGCTGTTCCCGGGCTACCCGCAGCTCGCCATCACCGACGTGTCGGCGGTCGCAGTACACGATTCCCCCAAGCCCCCGCCGACCCGGGTCTCGCTCACGCTCCCGGCCCTGAACCGCTCCCGCGAGGTCTGGTTCGTCGTCTCCGGCGAAGACAAGGCCGATGCGGTGGCCGATGCCCTGAAAGAGACCAGCACCCTTCCTGCCTCGGCACCCAAGGGCCGCAACCGCACGTTGTGGCTCCTCGACGAAGCCGCCGCGTCGCACATCGAGTAGCCCGGCCCGCGGACCAGACTTCGGCCGGTGCCGAAGCGTCGGTCTGGCAGGATCGCGGTCATGACCTTCCGCGAGCTGCACACCGAGTTCTTCGTGATGCCGAACGCCTGGGACGCCGGCAGCGCCGTCCTCCTGGCCGGCGCGGGCTTCCCGGCGATCGCGACCACCAGCGCCGGGATCGCGTTCTCGCTCGCCAAGGGCGATCACACGCTGCCCGATGGCGCGCCGTCGGTGTCCCGCGAGGTCATGTTCGAGCGGATCCGCGAGATCGCGGCGGCGAGCGCCGTACCGGTGAACGGGGATCTCGAGGACGGGTACGGCGCCGAGCCTTCGCGGGTCGCCGAGACGATCGCGCTCGCCCGCGAGGCGGGGCTGGCCGGCGGGAACATCGAGGACTACGACGGACGCGAGCTGTACGACGCGGAGCTCGCCGTGGAGCGCATCGTCGCGGCCCGCGAGGCGGCCGGCGCGGACTTCGTGCTCACGGCCCGGACCGACGGACAGATGCTGCGTACGCCGACCTCCCTGACCGACTCGATCGAGCGCGCCAACCGCTTCCGCGCGGCTGGTGCCGACTGCCTCTACGTGCCCGGCGTGAACGACCTGGACACGATCCGCACCTTGGTGACGGAGATCGACGGCCCGCTCAACGTCGTCGTCGGCCTCGGTACGTCGACCCTGACCGTTGCCGACCTGCAGTCCGCGGGCGTCACCCGGATCAGCCTCGGCGGCAGCATCGCCCGCGCCGCCCTCGGCTTCATCCGCCGCAGCGCCGAGGAGCTGGCCACCAAGGGCACGATCACCTTCGCCGCCGACCAGATCCCGCAAGCCGAGCTCAACCAGCTCTTCGGAAGCCGACCAGCGCGCTGACTCCAGCAGTTGCCTGCCGACGTATCCCGGGAGCACTCTCGGTTCACGGGGTTGGGGGCAACGATGGTGATGGACAGACTGCGCCGGATGGCGATCGTTCACGGGATTGTCGGCTTCGCGACCTGCCTGTGTCTCATCGTGTTCTACCTCGGCGCCGACGCGTTCGGCTCCATCAACGACGTGGGCAACGCGGCGCTGGGGCTGCTCAGCGGCGGGCTCGCTTGGCGGTTCCAGGAGTCCGCCGCGAAGGTCCGGCCCGTCTTCGTCGGCATCGCGGCTCTCGGCGCCATGATCATCGTCGTCGGCTCGATCCTGATCCTGACCGACGCCACCGGATTCTTCCTCGCGGGGCTGGTGTCGGCGACCGGGTTCGCGCTGATCGGGGTCTGGCTGATCGCGGCCGGCCGGAGACTCGCCGACAGCCCGTGGCCGCAGCGCCTGCAACGAGCCGGCCTGGTCGCCGGAGCCGTGATGGTGCTCGGTTTCGTCAGCGTGCCCGGCATCATCATGGGTCTCGACGACCTGAATACCGCACCAGGCTGGACCTACGTCGGCGGCCTCAGCTGGGCGGGCACCTACCTGCTCTTCCCGGCCTGGAGCCTCCGCCTTGCCGGTACGACGTCGCCGCCCGGGGAGAACTGACCCGATTGCCAACGGAGCCGTTTACGCCGATCGGATTCTGGCCGGAAGGATTTCGTAAACGGGTCGCGGCACAGTGCTGGAGTCAGCCCGATTCCAGGAGGTCAAGCTCATGTTCACCCTCACCCAGACCATCGACGCAGCGCCCACCCAGGTCGCCCGCGCCTTCACCGAGCCCGAGCCGTTCGCCGCCTGGTTCCTCGCCGAAGGCTTCACCACTCCCGCCGACCGCGTCTCCATCGATGCCCGCCCCGGTGGACTCATCTCGGCCGTCTTCGTCGGCGACGGGGACGTCGAGGTGCCCTTCACCCTGCGCTTCGGCGAGGTCGACCTGCCGTGGAGCGTCGTACTCCACTTCGACGAGCCGACCGAGGAGATCACGGTCCAGCTGACGGATCTCGGCGACGACCGGACCCGGCTCGACTACCGGAGCGTGGGCCTGCCCGCCGAGCAGGAGACCACGATCAAGCCCGGCGTCGCGACGATGCTCGGGCACATGGCGTCGTACTTCAGCCGATGAGCCCTTTGTACACGCCGGGCATCGGTCCAGGTGCCGGTCCCGGCGAGTAGTCCGGCGCGTCGCCGTCGGCCGCGCCGAGCAGTCGCCGGGTCAGCGCATCGCGGGACGACAGCAGCTCGGCCACCGCGATCCGCAGCTCAGCGGGTCCCGCGGTCTCCCCCGACTCCGCGGCCAGCAGGACGGTCCGTCGTACCAGCTCCTTCATGAAGGACGCCGTCGTACCCTCCGTCTGCCCGACGACCTCCTCGATCACGTCGGCGTCCAGCTGCAGCCGCGGTCCGTAGAGACTCAGCAGCCGCGCGCGACCCTCGGCATCGGGCAGCGGCACCTCGACCGCGAGGTCGACCCGGCCCGGACGCTGCATCAGGGCAGGCTCGAGCAGGTCGGCACGGTTGGTCGTCAGCAGGAACGCGACATCCGCGTCCTCGGCCAGGCCGTCCATCTCGTTGAGGACCTGGAACAGCAGCGGGTTCCCCATCCCGTGCGAGTAGTCGCGCGCCTCGGCCACCAGGTCACAGTCCTCGAGTACGACGAGCGCCGGCTGCAGCATCCGCGCCAGCGAACACGCCTGCGAGATGAACCCGATACTCGTCCCCGCCAGCAGTACGACGGTGAACCCGGGCAACCTGGACAGCAAGTACCGCACGGTGTGGGTCTTGCCCGTCCCCGGTGGCCCGTAGAGCAGCACACCCCGGCGCAGGTGCTGGCCGGCCGACAGCAGCTTCTCCCGGTGCTCCGCGATGCCGACGACCTCACGCTCGACCCGCTCCAGCACGCCATCCGGCAGTACGACGTCCGCCCGCACGATCCCGGGACGCGGATGCAACCGGAACGGCCCGACCCCCTGACCGAACTCGTGCCCCTCGAACGACACCACCTTGCCGCGGAACACGTTGTGCTCGCGGATCAGGTCCGGCAGCGCACCGAGGAACCGATCCGCCGCCTCCTTCGCCACCGCGAGCACCTCGAGCTCGACGCTCATCCGCCCGTACTGCGGGTTCGCCGCGCGCAACAGTGCGACGTACCGGTCCTCGCCCTGAACGCCGAGGTAGAACCCGAACGCGACGCAGTCCATCTCCTCGTCGACGTCGATCTGCACCCGCTGGTAGTCGACCGCGCCGATCCCGAACCGGTCGTACTCCGCCAGCTCGAGCAGCTCGCCGAGCGAGTGGTGGCCGCGGTTCGACCCGGCCAGCCCGAGCACCTCGAACTCGTCGAACCACGCCTCGATCCCGCGCTGCACGTTCGGCAGGTCGTACGACGGGAAGCTCGACGACACCACCGGCACCTGCTCGGGGTCGACGCCGAGATGCGCGCGCAAGCGGTCCCGCAGGCTCTCCCGGCCCGTCCGCCCGCCGGCCTGCTGCATCCGCTCCAGGAACCGCGTGAACAGCCGCGCGAACTCGTCGATCTCGGTCTCGTCCGGCATCGCGCCGTACCCCCTTGTGCTGGACCTATCCGGAGGGTCCTCCGCAACGCCGGATAAGATCACCACCATGACAGATTCCAAGTCCACCGACCGTCCGTACGCCGCCTTCCCGGTACGGATCGGCCTGCAGATCCAGCCCCAGCACGCCCAGTACGCCGACATCCGGCGGACCGTTGCCGCGGCCGAGGAGATCGGCGTCGACGTGGTGTTCAACTGGGACCACTTCTATCCGCTGTCCGGTGAGCCCGAGGGCCTGCACTTCGAGTGCTGGACCATGCTGGCCGCCTGGGCCGAGGCGACCGAGCGGGTCGAGATCGGCGCCCTGGTCACCTGCAACTCCTACCGCAACCCCGACCTGCTGGCCGACATGGCCCGCACGGTCGACCACATCAGCGAGGGCCGGCTGATCTTCGGCATCGGCTCCGGCTGGTTCGAGAAGGACTACGACGAGTACGGCTACGAGTTCGGAACGGCGGGCGGCCGGCTGGACGCGCTCGGCGAGGCGCTGCCGCGGATCGAGCAGCGCTGGACCAAGCTCAACCCGAAGCCGACCCGGGACATCCCGGTGCTGATCGGCGGCGGTGGCGAGAAGAAGACGCTGAAGCTGGTCGCCCAGCACGCGCACATCTGGCACGGCTTCGGCGACGCCGAGACGATCGCGCACAAGCACGCCGTCCTCGACGAGCACTGCAAGACGATCGGCCGCGACCCCGGCGAGATCGAGCGCTCGACGGCCGTCGGCACCAAGACCCCCGAAGAGGTCGGCAAGTCCCTCCTCGACGTCGGCACCCGGCTGTTCACCGTGCACGCCTCCGGCCCGGACTACGACCTGGGCCTGCTGCGCGACTGGGTCGCGTGGCGCGACGACCTGAAGAAGTAGCACCGGCCTCAGGTGGCGGCCGGTCGGCCGCCACCTGACGGGGCGCTAGGATTTTCGCCATGTCTACGTTGCCTGAGAACGGTTCGGTGCTGCCCATCACCCGGTGGGGCGAGGACGTCATGCACCGGGTCAACCGGCCGGTGACCGAGTTCGGGGACGAGCTGCAGAAGCTGGTCGCCGACATGGTCGCGACGATGAACGCGGCCGAGGGCGTCGGCCTGGCCGCGAACCAGGTCGGCGTGGACCTGCAGCTGTTCGTGTTCGACTGCCCGGACAAGGACGGCAACCGGGTCCAGGGGATCGTCTGCAACCCGGTGATCGAGCTCCCCGAGGGCAAGGACCGCCGCCTGGACGAGGGCGACGAGGGCTGCCTGTCCCTGCCGGGCGCGTTCACCAAGTGCGCCCGCCCCGACTTCGCCCGGGTCACCGGAGTCGACCAGCACGGCGAACCTGTCAGCTTCGAGGGCGACGGCCTGCTCGCCCGCTGCCTCCAGCACGAGACCGACCACACCCAGGGCACCGTCTTCGGCGACCGCGTGTCCCGCAAGTACCGCAAGCGCCTCTTCGCCGAAGCCGAAGAACTCGCCCCCGCCTACCCCTCCGACTGGCCGGTCACCCCGATGATCGAGCACCAGGACGCCCACGAGGACAGCACCGCCACCTGACGGTCTACCAGCGGGCCTTCTCGAGGTCGGCGAGGATCGCGCCGGCGGTCTGCTCCGGGGTCTGGCCGGTCGTGTCCAGCCACAGACCCCGGCGCGGGATGTCCTCCAGACCGGCCTGCAGGGCCCGGACGCCGTCCTCCAGCGAGGGTCCCCAGTCGCGGTAGCTGTTGTTGCCGCCGCGACCGATCTCGCGCTCGACGATCGACTGCACCGACGGGATCAGGACGACGAGATACGTGTCCACGTCCCGCAGCCGGGCGAACCACTTCTCGACGTGCTCGCCCAGGATGATGTCGCTGCAGACGAAGTCGAATCCGGCGTCCGCATAGTGCTGCGCCACCACCGCGGTCGCGTCGTACCGCAGCTCCAGCTGCCGGACCGCCTCCGCCGACGGCTCCGGCGTCATCTGTTCGGCGCCGGCGACCACCCCGCGGTAGAACACATCGCCATCCAGCGTCGCCGCCGGCGGCCCGAGCCGCGCGGCCACCATCGGCGCCACCGTCGACTTCCCCGCCGCCTGCATCCCCGTGACAAGCACTACCTTCGGGCTGCGGTCCATGCCTCCGCCGTGAGTGAGTAGATGGTCGCGCCGAACTCGACGCCGTCCTCCTCCAGCACCGCCTCGTGGTCGAAGCTCATCCCGAGCCGGCGCATGACCGCGATGCTACGGACGTTCGGCGTATCGGTCACCGCAATAATGCGCGGCAGCCCCAGCGCGGTGAAGCCGTGCTCCATCCACGAGGCCGCGGCCTCGGTCGCGTAACCGTGTCCCCAGTACTCGCGGGCGAGCCGCCAGCCGATCTCGAGATCGTCGGGGTACCACTGCTCACGGGTGAGGCCGGCCGCGCCGAGGAACGCTCCATCGGTACGTCGCTCGACCGCAAGGAACCCGAACCCGTCGGCGGCGTACCGCTCGTTGACCGCGACCGCGATCCGGTCACACTCGTCCCGGCTCAGCGGCTCCCCCAGGTACTCGGTCACCGCCGGGTCCGCGTTCAGCGCGGCCCACGGCTCCAGGTCCTCTTCGCGAAACGGGCGCAGCACCAGGCGTTCCGTCGTACGCATGACTCCCCCTACGGTCGCGTGGCGTAGAACGCGACTGCTGCCGAGGATGCCACATTGAGGGAGTCGACGCCGCCGGCCATCGGGATGCGTACGGTCAGGTCTGCCTTGTCGAGCACGTGCGGCTTGAGGCCGTGCCCTTCGGTGCCGAAGATCAGCGCGAGCCGTTCGTCGTGCCGCGCGACGAGGTCGTCGAGTGTGATCGAGTCGTCGGTGAGCGCGAACGCGGCGGCGACGTACCCGCTGTCCTGGAGCAGCTCGAGATCGCCGGGCCAGGTGTCGAGCCGGGTCCACGGGACCTGGAAGACCGTGCCCATCGAGACCTTGATCGAGCGCCGGTACAGCGGGTCCGCACAGGTCGGGGTGACGAGGACGAGCTCGACGCCCATCGCCGCGGCGGCCCGGAAGCCGGCGCCGACGTTGGTGTGATCCACGATGTCGTCGAAGATCGCGATCCGCCGGGGTGCGTCCTGGAGGAGTTCGGTCACCGACCGGGCGGCGCGACGCCGGTACGACGCGAGCGCGCCGCGGTGCACGTGGAAGCCGGTGACCTGCTCGGCCAGCTCCTCGGAGACGACGTACACCGGCTTGTCCGGCCATTTCGCCAGCACATCGTGCAGGGAGTCCAGCCACCGTGGCGCGAGCAGGAACGAGCGCGGCTCGTATCCGGCGTCCGCGGCGCGACGGATCACTTTGTCGCCCTCGGCAATGAACAGGCCGTGCTCCTCCTCGAGCAAGCGCCGCAGGTTCACCTCCCGCAGCTGCCCATAGTCCGCCAGGCGCGGATCCGCCGGATCATCCAGCGGCACCAGCGAACTCACGCCCGCCTCGGCCCGTCGTCGCCCTGTCCACCGCGCGCCTGCGCGGCCACCTCCACGACGTTGCCGATGACAACGATCGCGGGTGCGCCGACGCCGGCCCCGGCCATCGCGGCGGCGATCCCGGCCAGGTCGGACGTCACCATCCGCTGCCCCGGAAGGGTGCCGTCGGCAATCGCCGCGGCGGGCGTCGTCTTCGGCCTGCCGGCGGCGATCAGCCGCTCGGTGATCGCCGGCAGATTCTCGACCGCCATCAGCAGGACGAGCGTCCCGCGCAACTGGGCGAGCGCGTCCCAGTTGATCAGCGAATCCGGATGCGACGGCGGAATGTGCCCCGAGACCACGGTGAACTCATGCGTCACGCCGCGATGCGTGACCGGGATCCCGGACACCGCGGGCACCGAGATCGAGCTCGTGATCCCCGGCACCACCGACCACGGCACCCCGGCCTCGGCGCAGGCGAGCGCCTCCTCGAAGCCGCGGCCGAACACGTACGGATCGCCGCCCTTCAGCCGGACGACGACCTTCCCCTGGCGACCGCGATCGACCAGGATCCGGTTGATCTCCTCCTGCTGAGCCGCCCGTCCACGCGGAAGCTTCGCTGCGTCGAACAGCTCGACATCGGGGTGCAGCTCATCCAGCAACTGCTGCGGCGCGAGCCGATCCGCCACGACCACGTCGGCCTCGGCCAGCAACCGCCGGCCGCGGACGGTGATCAGATCCGGATCGCCTGGGCCCCCACCGACGAGGTACACCCCCGGTTTCTTGTCCTGGGTGCGCGCTCCGAGCTGCCCCGTCCGCAGGCCTTCGAGGATCGCGTCGCGGACCTCGGCCGAGCGCCGGTGATCGCCGCCACCGAGTACGCCGATGGTCACCTGGTCGTGCTGCCCGGACGCGGGGGTCCACGCGGTCGCGCGGGACCGGTCGTCGGAGCGGACACAGAAGATTCGCCGTTCCTCGGCCTCCGCCGAGACCCGGTCGTTCACCGCGGCGTCGTCCGTCGCCACCACGACGTACCAGGCGCCGTCGAGGTCGCCGTCCGCGTAGCCCCGCTCGATCCACGTCAGCGACGGGTTGCTCAGCAGGCCCTCGATCGTCGGCGTGATCGACGGCGAGATGAGGTCGATGCTCGCGCCCGATTCCAGCAGGCGTGGGAGTCGCCGCTGGGCGACGCCGCCACCTCCGACGACGACAACGCGCCGCCCCTCGAGGACCAGACCAGACAGGTATTGGCTCGTCACGAGTCGATTCCCGCGGACTCGAACGTCGCCATCTCGCCCAGCGCTCGTACCGCACAGGTCAGGATCGGGTACGCAAGCACCGCGCCGGTCCCCTCACCAAGCCGAAGGTCGAGGTCGACCAACGGCTGCAGGCCGAGCGTCTTCAGCGCGACCGCGTGTCCCGGCTCGGCGGACCGGTGCCCGGCGACGCAGTAATCGATCACCGCGGGGTGGAACGCCTGCGCGACGAGCGCGGCGGCTCCCGCGATCACGCCGTCCAGGATCACCGGCACCTTGTTGGCCGCGCCGCCGAGGATGTACCCGGCCAGGGCCGCATGCTCGAGGCCGCCGTACGCCTGGAGTGCCTTGAGCGGGTCGGTCGCCGGTACGTCGTGGAGCTGCAGAGCGGACCGCACGATCGCGGTCTTGTGGGCCAGGGTGGCGTCGTCGATGCCCGTGCCGCGGCCGGTGACCACGTCGGCCGTCGAGCCGGTGAAGGTGGCGATCAGGGCGGCGCTCGCGGTGGTGTTCGCGATCCCCATGTCGCCGGTGAGCAGACACCGGTAGCCGTCCTTGACCAGTGTGTCCGCCAGGTCGAAGCCGACCGCGATCGCGGCCCGGGTCTCGTCCTCGGTCAGGGCGTCGGTCGTGGACAGGTCGCGGGTGCCGGCGCGCACCTTCGCGTGGATGATGTCCAGCTCGTCGACAGGCGTCGCCACGCCGACGTCGACCACACGGACGTCGACCCGGTTGTTCGCCGCGAACGCGTTCACCGCGGCGCCGCCGGCGGCGAAGTTCGCCAGCATCGCGGCGGTCACCTCCTGCGGCCAGGGCGACACACCCTGCGCGTGGACGCCGTGGTCCGCGGCGAACACGGTCACCACGGCCGGCGCCGGCACCGCAGGCGGGCAGCTACCGGTCATTCCGGCGACACGGACCGACAGCTCCTCGAGCACGCCGAGGGAACCGGCCGGTTTCGTCAAGGTGAGGTGGCGCGCGGCCGCAGCCCGCATCGCCACCTCATCCGCCGGCCCGATCCGGCCCAGGTACTCCTCCACCACGTCCTCCATCCGTAACCCGCGACCACACCCACGGACACCGTGGGGTGTCCCGCCCCGATCTTCGCATCCCCGTACCCGTGCCCCGGGACGGACCAGCGTGACGTGGACAGTAATGTCGGAATCACCACACGTCTCGAGATCCCGGAGGATCACAGATGTCGCTCGATCGTCCCGTCGCCCCGGACCCGTACGAACTGCTCCCGAAGGCCGGCACCTTCACGGTCACCAGCACCGACATCGCCGACCGCGAGCCCCTGTCCGACGACCACGCCTTCGCCGGCGGCAACTCCTCGCCGCAGCTGAGCTGGTCCGGCTTCCCCGCGGAGACCAAGGCCTTCGTCGTCACCTGCTTCGACCCCGACGCCCCGGTCCCGTCCGGCTTCTGGCACTGGGTCCTGGTCAACCTCCCCGCCACCGTGACCGAACTCCCCACCAATGCCGGCGCGACCGACCGCCTCGACAACGGCGCCTTCCACGTCCGCAACGACTTCAGCACCAAGAACTTCGGCGGCGCCGCCCCACCTCCCGGTGACCAGGTCCACCGCTACTACTTCGTCGTCCACGCCATCGACGTAGAAGCCCTGGACGTAGACGCCGACGCGTCCCCCGCCGTGGTGAGCTTCAACCTCGCCTTCCACACCCTCGCCCGAGCCATCCTCACCGCCACCTACCAGATTCCGGCCTGACTGAATGCGGACTCGCCTCGGCGTGTGAGCCGAGGTGACTCCGCTCAACAGGTACCCCGGGTACTACGAGCGGCGTGCGGTGACGATCCAAGCGCGAGAGTCGAACCACACGCCGTCTGCGGTTTGACGGCTGGCGAGGCTGGCGCGCAATCGCTCGAGTGCCTGCTCGGCACGGGCCGGGCCTAGCTCGGCGAGCAGGTCCCTTGTCAGCCAAAGGCCGCGTACGGCGTCGCACGCGGCTTCCGCGTCAGGGCCGTAGTACACGGGTTCACGGACGTCGATGACCTGTACGTCGGTGAACCCAGTGCCGGTCAGGAGACGCTCCGCGGCCGCGGGGTCAGCGAGCGAGAACGGTTCACCTCCGGCATCCGGCGCCGCCCCTCCGATGGCGAGCGTACGACGGACCACGGCATCCCACTCCTGGTGCCTTTTGTCCTGCCAGACCAATTGCACCAGCCGAGCCCCCGGACGCAACGCGCGGGCGATGTTGGTGAACGCGGCCTCCGGGTCGCTGAAGAACATCGTGCCGAAACGACTGATGCCGAGGGAGAAGTGCTCCGCCGGAAAGGGATGTGTCTGAGCATCAGCCCGCTCGAAGCTGACATTCTGCAGACCCTCCTGCTCGCTGAGTCGGCGCGCAGCCGCCAACCTCTCGGCGGAGACGTCGACGCCGAGCGCGCTCCCGGAGACCGCGCTCTTGGCGGCCGCGCGGGTGGTGAGCCCGCTACCGCATCCGATGTCGAGCACGTGGTCATCGGGTCTGACACCCATCGCCGCCAGGAGTCGCGGGTGATACCGGCTCAGCTCGGCGTCATAGTCGAACTGCCCGCGCTGCGCTTCGGCCGTCATGGTCGCGTCCCCTTCGTCGATCCCCAGCTCACGGCAACGACGCTAAGCCCCACTCAGCATCGTGAAAAGCGATAGTCCTCGATCGACCCCATCGCGAACCACGATCATCCGGCGTACGCTCGCATCCATGTCCGACGTTGAACTCCGGCATGTCGCCACCCTGGCCGCCGTCGCCGACGAGGGCTCGTTCGGTCGGGCGGCCACCCGGCTCGGCTACACCCAGTCGACGGTGAGCCAGCACATCGCCGCGCTGGAGAAGGCCGTCGGCGGCGCGGTGTTCGACCGCCCCGGCGGCCCGAAGCCGGTGCGGATCACCCCGCTCGGCACGGTCGTGCTGTCCCACGGTCGCGACCTGCTGGCCAGGAGCCAGGCCATGACCGCCGCGCTCGACCGGTTCAAAGCCGGCGAGGGACGCATCGACATCGGCACCTTCCAAAGCGTCTCCAACGTGCTCCTCCCCCACGTCGTCCGCCAACTGCGCGAGGAACACCCCGGCTGCGACATCCGCCTGTTCGAGGACGAGTCCGATCCGCCACCGGTCGACAAGGTGGACCTGATGTTCTTCGACGGCCGCGTCGCCGGCGACATCGAACACCTCAAACTGCTCGACGACCCGTACGTCCTGGTCGCCCCACGCGGCGCCTTCCCGGAAGGCCCGGTCCAGCTCACCAGCCTCCACCGCGCCCCCATGGTGGCCTGGCCACCCACCTGCGACCAGCCCCGCGTGGAGCAGTTGTTCGCCACCAACGACGTACATCCCCACATCGTGTTCCGGGCCGCAGGCAACGAAGCCGTCCTGGCCATGGTCCGATCCGGCCTCGGCTCCGCCGTACTCCCCCGCCTGGTCCTGACCACCCCCGACCCGGCCCTGTCCATCCACGACCTACTCCCCGCCCCACCCCGCCGCGAGATCTACCTCCTCTGGCCCTCCGGCCGCACCCAATCCCCCCTCACCAAACGAACCATCGCAATCGCCACGGAAGTCGCATCCCACTTCCAAGCCCAACTCACCCCAGCAACTGCCAATGCTTGACGTCACGTCCGGTTGATTGTTGCCAGCCAGGCTGGGGCGCCGTTGTTGTGGTAGCGCGTTTCGAGTTTGGTGTTTTCGAGTGTCGCAATGTGCCATCCGGTGTTGGGGTTGAAGGCTGTTGTCAGGTCTTCGCGGGTGATGGGGTGGGGGCCGGTGTCGGGGCCTTCGTTGCTGAAGCAGAGGACGTAGAGGGTTCCGTCGGGTTCGGTGACCGCGGCCAGGCTGGCGACGTACGGCGGGCGCTCGTCGGCGTCGAAGGAATGGAACAGGCCGCAGTCCAGAACTGTGTCGAACGTGCGCCCCAAGCGATCCAGGTGGAGGGCGTCGGCTGTGGTGAAGTCGGCCTTGATGCCGCGGTCGACGGCCTTCTGGCGGGCCAAGGCCAAGGCTGTTTCGGCAACGTCTACGCCTAGGACCGACGCACCCAGAGAGGCGATGTGCAGGGCGTTCTCGCCACTGCCGCAGCCTGCATCGAGGACCGAACCGGTGAAGGCACCTTCGGCGGCCAACCGCATGACCGCCGGCTGAGCGCCGCCGAAGTCCCACGGGGCAGGACCATCGTGGTACGACGCGTCCCAAGGCTCGCCTGTCATCCGTTCATGACTCGTCGGCTGCCGCCCGCCGAACGGATCGCCGGTTCCTGATGGCTCGGACAACGTGGTCCCCTTCCTTTCCCAGGCAGGCTAGTGACCGTAGCCAACATCACCTACGCGACGTCAGGCCGTGTCATCAGCGGAGATCGCAAATGCAACGCCAGACTGGGGCTGGTCAGGGGCACAATGTTCCACGTCGCCACCGCTGTCCCCGCGTCGGCGTCGACCACCAGCCGGACCCGGTGCGGGGTGGTGATGACGTAAAGCTCTGCGACGTACGTCCCGCCCTGCCAGGCGCCGGCCGCGACGACAGGTCGGCCGAGCGGCGAGCTTTCCCGCCACTCGCCGTGGCCGACCTCGACCTTCAGGGATGAACCCAAGCGCAGGAGCCATCCACCGTCCACGGGATCGACGATCACCGTGCTTCCGTCGGGCAGAGCCGAATTCTCGGCGGTGGCGTCGAGTCTCGCCTTGACCGACAGGCCCGACTCGGCCGAACCCAGCACCGGTGCGAACGACAGTCGCCGCAGCCGATCGGCGAGGATCTCGTCCTCCCGGGCGCTTCCCGCCTGATCCGTGCCCGGCAGGAGACACTCCCAGATCGCGTCGAGAATTGCCTGTGCCTGCGTATTGGCACCGGTCAGCGCGACCACGAGATCGTACGACGGGACGACGACGCATAGCTGGCCGAAGGAGCCGTCACCGTGGTAACCGTGACGCGACATCCAGAACTGGTAGCCATAACCGCACAGGTAGTCGGCATCCCCCGATCCGTCCTCGAATGGCAGGGTATCGATGTGCCGTCTGGTCGCGAGCTCCACCCATTCGCGCGGGACGAGCCTCCGGTCGCCCCGAAGGCCCTTGCGCAGCAGCAGTTCACCGAAGGCGGCGACGGCCTCGGTCGTGAGGTGCAGTCCGTGGAATCCGAAAGCAGCGCCGCTCGCCACCCGGTCCCATTCGGCGTGGTCGACGCCCATCGGCTTGAAGAGGCGCTCGTCGAGCAGCTCCGGCAGGCCGCGGCCGGTGACCCTTTCCACCATCCGGGCCAGGAGGAAGGTCGTCGGATTGTCGTAGGCGTGCCGTGTTCCCTCGGCCTCGGGAAACGGTACGCGCAGGAAGCCCTTCACCAGGTCGCCCGGTTCCAGTTGCCAGGCCTCGGTCAGGCTGTCCGTGCGATGTCCGGTCGTCATGGACAGCAGGTGGTGAACGGTGAGGCGGCGTCCCTGCTCCGAGATGTCGGCCGGCACGTGGTCGGGCAACACGTCGACCACCCGATCGTCCAGCGAGAGCAGCCCGTCGGCGATCGCTAGCCCCACCGCGATCGAGGTGAACGACTTCGTCAGCGAGTAGAGAAGGTGCGGGCGCTCGGCCGAGTACGGCGCCCACCAGCCTTCGGCGACCACGTGACCATGGCGTACGACCATGACGGAGTGACACTCGACGGATTGTGCTTCGAGCCGGTCCAGCAGCGCGGTGATCGAACGGGCCGACATCCCCGATGCGGCCGGTGTCGACCGCGGCAGTACGACGCGCTGAGAAGGCATCCAGCACCCTAACAAGACCACCGAATCGAGCTAGGCCGCTTGAGGACATCTAACGCCCACCGGCACAGCCAGGTAGCGAAGGACTCAATGGCCAGCTGAGGATCTTGACTGCTCGGATCCAGCCTCGAGCTCGTCCTTGAGGAGGGAACCGATCCAGGCGTCGACGCGCTCACCACGATGGACCAATCGTCGGCGTAGCTGCCCCTCCATCAGGAAGCCGACCTTCTGCGCAACACGCCGCGAGGCCTCATTGCCCACCTCAGCACGCCACTCGATGAGCTCCAACTGCCGCTCCGCGAACGCCCACCTGCACACGGCCCGCACAGCCGACGGCGCGACACCACGCCCCCGAGCACCCGGCGCAACCCAGTAACCGACCTCCGCCGAGGCATTCGCGTTCATCCCCAGCCCAACCCGCCCCAGCCGCTCCCCCGTCTCCGCATCCTCGGCCAGAAACTCCGCCCGCTCCCCGCTGGCAACCTTCTCGATAGCCAAGCACTCAACGAAGAACCGCGCATGCTCCATGAGGTACGGCGAAGGCAACTGCACGAACTGCTGCAACGCCGGGTCCTGAGAAACCTCGAACACCCACCCAACATCCGCCACAGTGAACGCCCGCAAGCTAAGCCACCCAGCCCTGATACTCCCGTTGTCCACAACCCAACATTCTCACCCCACCAGCACACCAACCCGCCGACAATCCCCGCCCCACGCGCACGGTATGGAAAGCACCGCGGCGAGGGCCTGGCCGACTCCTCTCGGAGCTTGGGACACGTTCTGGGGGCAGGGGACAGGAAATAGCGCTCTTCTGTCGTTTCCGTGGGTGAGCGGTCCTTGCGGTTTCGAGGCCGGTCTGCGTTGACCGTTGCTCGTGTGGACCTGAGGCACTGACCAACCCCACCGCCACGTCATCACCGGCAGAGGTCTGAGCGTGACCAGCCAGGGCGGTGTCTGCTTGGTGAGTGGCACAGATCCGGCCCGCGGATCCGGACCGCCCCCGTGTCGCGGTCAAGTCCGTCCCATCCACTGCACCACCCGCGCCGTCCTCGCTCGGCCAGATCGGAGCTGTGAACGACGGCGACGACTTTGTGCACCAGATCCGTACGCCGAGGCTCTCGCCGTACGGATCTCGTGCACAAAGTGACCGATCCCGACCACGCGTGGCAGCCGGACTGCCGGGCAGCCCGACCTGCCGTGCGGCCGGGCTGCCGTCCGGACGGGCTGCCGTGCGGCCGGGCGGGGTGGTGTCGGCCGGGATGGAAGCGGGCCGGAGGCGCACTTGCAGGAACGACAGGACAGCCGAAAGAGCGTGTACCTGCCAACGAGTTCCTGTCCCAAGCCGCAGCACCTTGCAGTGCCCTGCCCCACCACCAGTGCTCCCGAGGCCAACCTCGGCCTGGGTGGCTCGCGCAGGTCAGCCCCGCCCTGTCGTCCTGCTGCTGCGTTGGTGTTGCGTGCGGGGGGACGAGGCGGATCTCATGACCCCAACCACCAACCGCAGATCAACTAACAACGCGCTGCACCAGCGGTTCGTCTGTTCAGTTGAGTCCAGCAGAGTGGTGTACGACGAGTTCCTGGTGACGCGTGGCGGAGACGTGAACGCGGTCATCGGGTGATCCTTCGAGTGATCTCTCACAACCGACTCGAAGAAGGAAACCGCGATGACCGCTGGCTCCAGTATCGACCCTGCCGAGTTCCTGCACGAACATCTCGAGCAGGCCAGCCCGGACCTGCTGCGCGAGTTGATGGAAGGCTTCATCAACAAGCTGCTGTCCGCCGATGCCGACAGCGTGTGTGGTGCCGCGTTCGGGACACGTGACCCGGACCGAGTGAACTCCCGCAACGGGTATCGCCACCGCGAGCTCGACACCCGGGTCGGGACACTGGATGTCGCGGTGCCGAAGCTGCGGGAGGGCAGCTACTTCCCGGACTGGTTGTGGAGCGGCGCCGCCGCGCCGAGGCAGCACTGACCAGTGTGGTGGCGACGTGTTACCTGCTCGGGGTGTCGACCAGGCGGATGGACCGGCTGGTGCAGTCACTGGGCATCACCGGCCTGTCCAGGTCGCAGGTCAGCGTGATGGCTCGGGACTTGGACGAACTGGTCCGCGACTTCCGCGAACGACCCTTGGCCGAGGGTCCGTACACGTTCCTGGCGGCTGATGCGTTGACGATGAAGGTCCGCGAGGGCGGTCGGGTGATCAAGATCGCGGTGATGGTCGCGACCGGTGTCAACGCCGACGGGTTCCGTGAGATCCTCGGCGTCGCCACCTCCACGGCCGAGTCCGGTGCCGGCTGGAACTCGTTCTTCAAGGACCTGGTCGCCCGCGGCCTGAACGGTGTCGCGTTGGTGACTTCGGATGCGCACGCCGGGCTGGTCGACGCGATCGGCGCGAACCTGCCCGGAGCGTCCTGGCAGCGGTGCCGCACCCACTACACCGCGAACCTGATGGCGACCTGCCCCAAGCATGCCTGGGGTGGGGTGAAGGCGATGCTGCACTCGGTGTTCGACCAGATCGACACCGCGGCCGTGCACGCGCAGTACGACAAACTCCTGGACCAGCTCCAGACCAGCCTGCCCGACGTGCATGCCCATCTCGACGACGCCCGCGACGACGTGCTCGCGTTCACCGCGTTCCCGCGCGACGTCTGGCGCCAAATCTGGTCCAACAACCCCAACGAACGCCTGAACCGCGAGATCCGGCGCCGCACCGACGTCGTCGGCATCTTCCCCGACCGACCCTCGATCATCCGCCTCGTCGGCGCTGTCCTGGCCGAACAACACGACGAATGGGCCGACGGCCGCCGCTACCTCGGCCTCGAAGTACTCCACCGCAGCCGACTCACCCTCATCACCAATACCGAGGAGAACACCCCAACCACCGGCGCCATCAGCGCCTAACCAACAACGACGAAGGACCAACCGTCGTACACCACTCGCTGGGACTTGACCCGTCTGTTCACAGTTCGTCCGCCGACCGCCTGGTCCGGGTCCCGGTTGGCGGCTGCCGCCGGAGGCCGCCAAGAAATCAGCCGCCGCCGAAGGCGGTGCCCGTTGCGCCTCACCCACACCTGGTGACCTGGTCACGCTTCGTCCGCGCCGTAAGCCGACCGGTGTCCTTTGCGCCTCATCCACTCCTCGTGACGTGGTCACGGTTCATCCGCGTGGCAAGCCGACGCGTGTCGATGGTTCGCGCGCCGCCAGAGGCGGCCGGAAGAACTGTCGCCGGCGAAGGCGGTGTCCTTTACGCCTCACCCTCTCCCGGTGACCTGGCCACAGTTCATCCGCGTGGAAAGCCGACCCGTGTCCACAGTTCGCGTGCCGCCAGAGGCGGCCGGAAGAACTGTCGCCGCCGAAGGCGGTGTCCTTTGCCCCTCAACCACGCCTGGTGACCTGGTCACGGTTCATCCGCGTGGAAAGCCGACCCGTGTCCACAGTTCGCGCGCCGCCGGAGGCGGCCGGAAGAACTGTCGCCGCCGAAGGCGGTGTCCTTTGCCCCTCAACCACGCCTGGTGACCTGGTCACGGTTCATCCGCGTGGTAAGCCGACCCGTGTCCACAGTTCGCGCGCCGCCGGAGGCGGCCGGAAGAGCTGCCGCCGCCGAAGGCGGTGTCCTTGCGGTTCGCGCAGCCCGGTGAACAACTCACGGAATACGCCGACTCGTGTCCACGGTCCCCGCCGGAGGCGGTCGGAAGGACTGCCGCCGCGGAGCGGTGTCCGATTTCGTGTTCGGCTGTTGTTGGTGGCGGGCCGGCGGGGAGCCTGGTGGACTCCCCGCCGGAGCTTTCCAAACGTTCTCGGTGGTCGGGGCCGTTGGAGTCGTTGGGTTCCGCTGACAGTTCATGTGCTGACAGTTCGTCCGCCGACCGGCCCGGTCCGGGTCCCGGTCCGCGGCGGCCGATGGAACAGCCGCCGCGGAGCGGTGTCCTTTCAGTCTTTGATGCCGGATTGGGTTACGCCTTGGATCAGGTAGCGCTGGAGGAAGGCGAAGATCAGGACCAGCGGGAGGATCGAGACCGCTACCGCCATGAAGAGTTCGTGGATGTTGATGGTTTGGGCGGTGACGAAGGTGGACATCGCGACCTGGACCGTCCACGAGGAGGAGTCCTGGCCGATCACCAGCGGCCACAGGAAGGAGTTCCAGTTGGCGATGAAGGTGATCGCGGCGAGGGCGGCGAAGAACGGCAGGGAGTTCGGTACGACGATCCGCCAGAAGACACCGAAATAGCCGGCACCGTCAACGCGGGCCGCCTCCTCCAGTTCCTTCGGGAAGCCCAGGAAATACTGACGGAACAAGAACGCCGCGAACCCGCTGAACAACGTCGGGATGATCAGACCACGCAACGACGAGACCCATCCGAGCGACGACACCACGATGAAGCTCGGGATGAACGTCACCGCGGCCGGGATCATCAGGGTCGCGACGATCGCGTAGAAGATCTTGTCCGCGTGCCGGTACGGGATGCGCGCCAGCCCGTACCCCGCCATCGATGCCAACAGCAACTGTCCCCCGGTCCCGAGGACGGCCACGACGGCGGAGTTGTACAGCGCCCGCGCCATCGGCACCTCGGTGTCGTTGAACAGCTCACTGATGTTGCTCCACTGCAGATGCGAGGGGAACAACGTCCACGAAGGCGCGGTGATGTCGGCCTCGGTGGACAGCGCGTTGCGGAGAATCAGGTAGAACGGGATCAGGAACAGCACCACCGCGATGAACAGCGCGATCCAGCGCAGCACCATCCCGACCCGGCCCATGACGCTCTGGCTGAAGCCGATCGGCTGTGGGGTTCCCGTCGTACGCTCGGCGACAGCCATCAGTCACCTGCCTTTCCGAAGCCGAAGATCCGGCCCTGCAGCAGTGTCACGACCATGATGATGACCGCCAGGATGAGCGCGCCGGCGGAGCCGTGGCCGAGATCCTGGATCGTGCCCAACGAGATCCCGTACAGGTAGACCAGCGGCGGCCGCGCGTAGTTCACGTTGCCGATCAGGTTGTAGAACTCGTCGAACGCCTGGTACGCCGCGATCAGATTGAGGATCAGTACGGCGACCGACGTCGCCCGCAGCTGCGGCAACGTGATGTACCGGAACACCTGCCACCCGGGTTTCGCCCCATCGACGTACGCCGCCTCGTACAACGTCGGCGAGATCCGTTGCAGTCCGGCGATGAACAGGATCATGTAGAACCCGAGCTGTAGCCACAGCCGCACGGTGACGATCGGAAGCCAGTACCACGGCGGATCGACCGTCGACAGCCACGCGATCCCGTCGATGCCGAACCAGCCGAGGATCGTGTTCGCCAAGCCGAACCGGACCCCGTTGAAGATCGACAACCGCCAGATCAGCGACGCGACCACATACGAGCACGCGGTCGGCAGGAAGAACACGGACCGGAAGAACGCCCGCGCGATCTTCACCTGGTTGACCAGCAACGCCAGCGCCAGCGAGAGCACGAACGTCAGCGGCACGATGAACACCGCGAAGATCGTGAATGTGCCGAGGCTGGACAGGAAGTTGTGGTCGGTGAGCATGTCGATGTAGTTCTGCAGCCCGACGAACTTCGACGGCGTGACCGTGTTGTAGGCCTCGAAGAAGCTGAGGATCAGGCTCCAGATGATCGGCAGGTAGGAGAAGATCAACAGCCCCAGCACGAACGGGCCGACGAACACCCAGAACCACAGGGTGTTCCCGGCGATCCCCTTGCGCCGCCGCGTCCCCCGCCGTTCACCAGTGACGGCGGGGTCCACGGCCCGGGCGGTTTTGACCGGAGCGCTCATCCGAACAACCGGGACAGTTCGGCGTTGACGGTCTTCTCGGCTTTGCTGATCTCGGCGGCGGGGTCGGCTCCCTTCTTGATGATGTTGGTGAGCATGTCACCGAACGCCGTACCCATCTTCGGGGTCCAGGCCGGGTTGTCGGTGTGCCCGTAATCCTCGTTCAGCTTGACCGTGTCGGCCGCGACGCCGCTCTGCAGCTTCGAAGCCTTGGCGGCGAGGCTCTTCCGCGGCGGGATGTGGAAGCCGTAGTTCAGCGACCAGTCCTCCTGGAAGTCCGCCTTGTCGAGCCACAGCCACTTCACGTACTTCTTCGCCGCGTCGATGTTCGCGCTCTTCGCGGACACGAACTGGGTCCAGCCGCCGGAGTACACGGCCGGCTTGCTCTGCGCGTCGAGCTTCGGGAACGGGATCACGCCGATGTCGTCACCCAAGGCCTTCTGCATACCGGGCACCGCCCACATGCCGATCCACTGCATCGCGACCAGGCCCTGGTTGATCGCGCTCGGATCCCACCAGTCCGTCGGCGCGCCGAGCAGGATGCTCTTGCTCGCATACAACTCGTGCAGCTTCCCGAAGGCCTGGGCCGCGCGGGCGTCGGTGAAGCCGGGCTTGTTGTCGTCGGTCAGGTAGGAGCCACCCGAGGACCACAGTGCCGGCCCACCCATGGCATTGCCGCCGTCGTTGCCGACGAACATGCCCTTCACCTTGTTCGTGGTCAGTTCCTTCGAGGCGGCGATCAGGTCATCGATCGTCTCCGGCGGCTTGATGCCGGCCTTGTCCAGCAGCGACTTGCGGTAGTAGATGACCTGCGGGTCGATGATCATCCGGATGCCGTAGATCTTGCCGTCGACGGTGTTGGTGGCCAGGTCGCCGGGCAGGAAGTCGTCCTTCACGTCGGCCATGATGTCGTCCAGCGGCACGACCTGGTTGCTCTTCACCATGCCGATGTTGAGCTGGCTCTCGAACACGTCGGGGCCCTTGCTGGACAGCAGACCGGACGAGAGCTTGGCGCCGTAGTCACCCGGCGTCCACTGCACGGCGACGTTCGCGTCGGTGTAGGCCTTGGCGTACCTCGCCGCCGCCTGCTGGGTGCCGGCTTCGCCGTACTGGTGGTACCACTGGGCCAGATTGACCTTCGCTCCGCCTCCACTGGCGCCTGACGAGGCCGGCCGGCCGGTATTGCCTCCGCAGGCCGCGGTGAATGCGGCGAGGGCGGCCAGACCACCGGTCCGCTTGAGCAGGTCCCGCCGGGTCAGACCGGCATTCGGAACATGAGCAGGCATGAATTCCACCTTCCCGGGGAGCAACGCCGCAGGGGTACGGCGCCAGGGGTTCCGAGTTACTTAACGGTGTTAAGCATCTCTGATTTCGCACACGGTACAGCTACAGCGAACAGCGCAACAGACTTCGGCCCGAAGGTACCGGTACCCGTCAAGTCAATCGTTGTAGAAGTGGCAGCACCATGACGCAAAAGCGCGCCCGGCGCAAGACCGGGCGCGCTGTTCTTTGTTCGATTCTGTGGAGTTTGCTTGAGTTGATATCGCTCCGTGATCAGCCGAAGATCTCGCCGGCCGCCGCCATGCGCAGCAGCAGCGCCGGCGGCTCGAAACGACGGCCGTACGACGCTGCCAGTGCATGGGATCGCTCGACGAAAGCCTTCAATCCGTAGGCGTTGACGTACTGCAACGCGCCTCCGTGCAGCGGTGGAAAACCGATTCCGAAAATCGAGCCGATGTTCGCGTCGGCGACGGAGCGTAGTACTCCTTCGTCGAGGCATTTGACCGTCTCGAGCGACATCGCGAAGATCATCCGCTCCTGCAGATCGATCAGTGGCACCTCGGCGTCATGCGCGAAGTGCTCCCACAGTCCTGGCCACAAGCGTTTCGGCCCGTCGGCCGGATAGTCGTAGAACCCCGCACCGGCAGCCTTCCCGCGGCGGTCGAACTCGTTGACGAGCCGATCCGTCACCGCCATCCCCGGGTGGTCGTCGAACGCGCCCGCGCTGTCGCCCGCCGCCTTGGCCGCGTCCCGGATCTTCTGCGGGAGCGTCAGCGTGACCTCGTCCAGCATCGCCAGCGGCGGCGCCGGGAAGCCCGCCTGGGTCGCGGCCCGCTCGATCGTGACCGGATCGATGCCTTCGGCGACCATCGCCGCGCCTTCCATCACCAGCGTGCCGAACACGCGCGAGGTGAAGAAGCCCCGGCTGTCGTTGACCACGATCGGCGTCTTCTTGATCTGCCGGACCACGTCGTACGCCTTGGCGATCGTGCGGTCCGAGGTCTTCTCCCCCACGATCAGCTCAACCAGCGGCATCCGGTCGACCGGCGAGAAGAAGTGCATGCCGACGAAGTCGTCCGGCCGGTCGATGCCGTCGGCGAGCGAGGTGATCGGCAGGGTCGAGGTGTTCGAGCAGAGCACCGCATCCGGCTCGACCACACCGGCGATCTCGGCGAACACCTTCTGCTTGAGCTCCTCGCTCTCGAACACCGCCTCGATCACCAGGTCGCAGCCGGCCAGGTCGTTCGGATCCGCGGTCGGCGTGATCCGGCTGAGGAAGGCTTCCACATCAGCAGCGGAAAGACGTCCCTTCTGGACCTGCTTCGCAAGCAGCTTCTCGGAGTACGACTTGCCCTTCGACGCCGCGTCGAGCGAGACGTCCTTGAGTACGACCTCGATGCCCGCCTTCGCGCACACGTACGCGATCCCCGCGCCCATCATCCCGGCTCCGAGTACGCCGACCTTCCGGGCGGAGTAGCGAGGTACGCCGCTCGGCCGCGAAGCGCCGGCGTTGATCGCCTGCAGGTCGAAGAAGAACGCCTGGATCATGTTCTTCGCGATCTGCCCGGTCGCCAGCGAGACGAAGTACCGCGACTCGATCCGGGACGCGGTGGCGAAGTCGACCTGGCTGCCCTCGACCGCCGCGCTCATGATCGCCCGCGGCGCCGGGTACGGCGCGCCCTTCAACTGCTTGCGCAGGTTCGCCGGGAACGCCGGCAGGAACGCAGCCAGCTTCGGCGAGGCCGGCGTACCGCCCGGGATCTTGTAGCCGTCCCGATCCCACGGCTGCTTCGCGTCCCCGTCGTACGCCGCAATCCACCGGCGCGCCGCGTCGAGCAACTCGTCGGCCGGCACCACCTCGTCGACGATGCCGACGCTCAGAGCGTGCGCGGGCTTCATCCGCTGACCCTGCAGCAGGACCTTCATCAGCGCGTCCTGCAGGCCGAGCATCCGGACCGTGCGGGTCACCCCACCGCCGCCGGGCAGGAGACCGAGTGTCACCTCCGGTACGCCGATCTCGATCCGGCCGTCGTCGGCAACGATCCGGTGGTGGCACGCGAGCGCGATCTCGAGGCCGCCACCCAGAGCAGACCCGTTGATCGCGGCAACGACCGGGACGCCCAGTGTCTCCAGTGCCCGGAGCTGCCGCTTCACTTCCTCGACCGACTCGAACACCTCGGCAGCCTGCGAGGGCTGGATCTTGGACAGCATCTGGAGGTTGCCGCCGGCGAAGAAGGTGGACTTCGCACTGGTGATCACGACACCGCGCAGGGAATCCTTCTCGGCCTGCAGGCGCTCGACCACCGAGCCCATCGCCGCGAGGTACGTCTCGTTCATCGTGTTCGCCGACGCGCCGGGCTGGTCCATCGTCAGCGTGACGACACCCTCGTCAAGGTCCCAGGAGATCATGCGGCAAGCCTCTCGATGATCGTCGCGACGCCCATCCCGCCGCCGACGCACAGGGTGGCCAGTCCGTACCGGAGCTCGCGCCGCTCCAGTTCGTCCAGCAGGGTTCCGATCAGCATCGCGCCGGTCGCGCCGAGCGGGTGCCCGAGCGCGATCGCGCCGCCGTTCACGTTCACCTTCTCGTGCGGTACGCCGAGATCGGCCATGAAATGCAGGACGGCGGCCGCGAACGCCTCGTTCATCTCGAACAGGTCGATGTCGCCGGCCTCGAGCCCGGCCTTGGCCAGCGCCTTCCGGGCGGCCGGTGCCGGTCCGGTCAGCATGATGGTCGGGTCCGCGCCGCTCACCGCGGCCGCGACCACCCGGCCGCGGGGCGCCCGGCCGAGCGCCTCGCCGGCCTTCTCGTTGCCGATAGCAACCAGGGCGGCGCCGTCGACGATCCCGGACGAGTTGCCCGCGTGGTGCACGTGCTCGATCCGCTCGACCGTCAGGTACTTCTCCAGCGCGACCGCGTCGAACCCGCCGTGCTCCCCGATCGCCGCGAACGACGCGGGCAGCCCGGCGAGCGTCTCGACCGTCGTACCCGGCCGGACGAGCTGGTCATGGTCGAGGATCTGCAGGCCGTTGCGGTCGTTCACCGGCACCACGGAGCGGGCGAAGTACCCGTTGGCCCAGGCCTTCGCGGCGCGTGCGTGCGACTCGGCGGCGTACGTGTCGACGTCGGTGCGGGAGAAGCCGTCGAGGGTCGCGATCAGGTCCGCGCTGATGCCCTGCGGGATGAAGTTGGTCTGCAGCGCCGTCTCCGGGTCCATCGCCCAGGCGCCGCCGTCGGAGGCCATCGGCACCCGCGACATCGACTCGACGCCGCCCGCGAGGATGAAGTCCTCCCAGCCCGAACGGACCCGCTGGGCCGCCTGGTTCACGGCTTCCAGGCCGGAGGCGCAGAACCGGTTCAGCTGCACGCCACCGGTCGTCTCCGGATAGCCCGCGGCGAGGACCGCAGTCCGGGCGATGTCCATGCCCTGGTCGCCGATCGGTGTCACGACACCCAGGACGACGTCGTCGATGACGTCCGGATCCAGGTCGGGATGGCGGTTCCGTAGTTCGTGCAGAAGTCCGGTGATCAGCTGGATCGGCTTGACCTCGTACAGCGCGCCGGTCGGTTTGCCCTTGCCGCGGGGCGTGCGGATCGCGTCGTACAGGAAGGCTTCGTTACTCATGATGATCCTGTCGGTCGAGTCGTCTTCCAGATTGTGACAGTTCTGGTGTCACGATGGTCAAGGGGGCTGGCTATGATCTCCGCCATGTCGCAAGTCACGGGGGCAGGATCAGAAGGTCAGGGCGCGACCCTCACCGTCGACGAGCTGTCGGCGCGGGTCGGGATGACGGTACGGACGTTGCGGTTCTACGCCGGGCGCGGGCTGATCCCGCCGCCGATCCGGCGCGGACGGGTGGGGTACTACGGGCCGGAACACATCGCCCGGCTCGACCTGGTGCGTGAGTTGCAGGCTCACGGGTTCACGCTGTCCGCGATCGAGGGATACCTGGATCGCATCCCGACCAACGCGACCCCGCAGGACATCGCGCTGCACCGGACGCTGCTGACGCCGTGGATGCGGGACCTACCCGAGACCCTCGACCGCGCCGCGCTGGTACGCCGCACCGGACGCGAGCTGTCCGACGACGACATCGAGATGCTGGTCGCGCTCGGCGTAGTCGAACCGACGCCCGACGAGGACGTCTTCCAGGTGGCGACCGCCCACCTGAGCCTCGGAGTCGAGTTGCTCGACCTGGACTTGCCGGTCGAGGCAGTGCAGGACGCGGGGCGGATCTTCACCGAGCACGGCCGGGCGATCGCCGAAGAACTCACCGAGGTGTTCCGGAGCAAGGTCTGGCCGCACTACCGGGATTCGGGTGGACCGCCGGAGCACATCCAGCACCTGGTCGAGCGGTTCAAGCCGGTCACGATCCAGGGCCTCGTGCTCGCCTACGAACGCGCCGTCGGCGAAACCCAGCGCGACACCATCCGCCGCACCCAGAGCAAACAGCGCCGCTGACGAACCGCGCCATTGTTCCGCGGTCAGGGCTCGCCGGCATCGTCGTCGTGGTCGGCTCGCCGGTCCAGTTCGTAGCGCAGCCGGCGACGGTAGATCGCCAGCCGGAGGTTGAGGATCCTCGGCTCGCCGGCCGGCTGCCTGCTGAGGGTGACAAGTTTCTCGACGGCGGCCAGCGCCTCCGTCAGTTCCCCAGGCTTCCACGCGTCCAACTGATCCGAACGCGCCAGGCGCTCGAGATACTGCGAAGTCATCGCGGTCCACCCAACCCTCGCCAGAAGACACTCGGTGCCGAGGTCCAGGGCAGCCCTACCATCGCACCGTACTGCGGGTTGCTACTCCGGCACCAGGTCACGTCAGGATCAGGTCGTCACGCACGTCCGTGCGTCGTGCGGCTGCGGCGGGCCAGTGAGTCGACGCCGACCGCCAGGAGCAGAACGAGTCCGGTGACGAAGAAGCGGCACGACGAGTCGAGGCTGAGCAACGTCAGTCCGCTCGAGATCGACTGGATGACGAGCACGCCCAGCACGGCGGCGAACGCCGTACCCCGGCCGCCGAACAAGCTGGTGCCACCCATCACGGCGGCCGCGATCGCGTTGAGGTTGACGTCGCCGCCACCACTCGCCTGGTTGGCCGCGGCCAGCCTCGCCGCGCCCAGCACTCCACCGAACGCGGCGAGCGTCGTACAGATCACCAGGACGGACGCGTACACGAGCCGCACATTGATGCCCGCCCGCCGCGCCGCCTCGACGTTGCCACCGACTGCATAGACCGCCTTGCCCCACTTGGTCGACGTCAGCGCGTAGCGCAGCACCAGCGCCGCATGGAGGAAGCCGACGACGAAGAGCCCGGCCGCGGCGAGCAGCACGAACACGTAGGACAACCAGGCCGGGACGAAATTCAACTGGGCGAACTCGACCAGGCCGGAGTCGAACGGCAGGTTGACCGAGCCGCTCGCCCCGGTGCCTTCAGTTGCAGGCCGAGGAACGACGGCAACCCGGCCAGCGTGATCACGAACGTCGGGATGCCGACCCGGTTGAAGATCTCGGCGACAGCAGCCCGATCGCGCATCCCGTGACAAGCGCCAGCAGGACCGCGAGCCAGGCCGGCCAGCCTTCCTTCACGACCAGGATCGCCATGATCGCCGCGGACAGCCCGCTGATCGACCCGACGGACAGGTCGATCTGGCCGACCAGCAGCACGCAGACGATCCCGAGCGCGATGATGCCGACCGGGACGCACTCCATCAGCAGGTTCACCAGGTTCGTGCTGGACAGGAAGATCGGGTTCAGGATCTGCAGCACCACGCAGATCACCAGCAGCCCGGCGACGACCGGCACCATGCCGAGCTCGCCGGCCCGGACCCGATCCACCAACTCGGTCGCGGACCCGCGCAGGCCGGTCGCCTGCCGGAGCCGCTCGTCCGTCAGATCCGCTGTGGTCACTGGCCGACTCCTTCAACGCGGGCCGCGCGCTGGGAGACCACGTTGTCCCGAGCACCCGTGATCGCGGCAACGATCTCCTCCGACGACGTACTCTGCGCGTCGAACACGCCGTTGTTCCGGCCGAGACGCAGTACGACGACCTGATCGGCAACCGCGCGTACGTCGGCCATGTTGTGGCTGTGTGCGCGCTGTCAAGGTCCCGACACGCAAAGAAAACCCCCAGCCAGCTGGCTGGGGGCCGGAGCAGTTACGAGTTCGGGACGCGGAGGTAGGTCAGACCACGTAGATCGAGATAGGTGTCGTTGGGCGTGGAGACCACCCGAAGCAGGACGGCGTCGCAGCCGGAGCAGCGGGCGACCAGCCCGGGGGCGTCGACGTACAAGCGGGACTCGGCGAACACCGCGGTCTGCCCACAGCCGTCGCACCGGGTGATCGCCGCCGTCACGTCCATGGCGAACACCTCACTCATCGCACCGGCCGCGGCGTTGCCGTCAAGGTAAGTGGGCTCACTCATCGCTGGTCTCCTGTCGGTCCGAACCGCTCTGTTCTCACGTGAGCCGGGTCGTGCCCGGCCTCGACCAGCAGGTCCGCCACCGCCTCCACGAACGGCGTCGGCCCGCACACGTACGTCGTCGCCGCGTCCTCCGGCCGGAAGGCCAGCCCCTCGATCAGCTCGGCGTCGATCCGCCCGACGCGTGGCTCCCCAGCCGGCGCCTCACGCGTGTAGACGAGTCGTACGTCGACATCGTCCGACGCGGCCAGCTCCTTCAGGTCGGCCACGTAGATGACCGAGGCAGGACGGCGTACCGAATAGAGCAGCCGGACCTGCGTCGTACTGTCCGCGGCGGCGTGGGCGCGCATCATCGCGCGCAGCGGGACGATGCCCGATCCGCCGCCGATCAGCTGGACCGGACCGTCCTGCTCGGGTTTCCAGACGAACCACCCACCCACCGGACCGCGGATCTCCAGCGGGTCGCCGACCTTCACCACGTCGACCAGGTACGGCGACACCTCGCCGTCGGGCACCTGCTCGACGGTCAGCTCGATCGTGTCACCGGTCCACGCCGAGGCGATCGAGTACGAGCGCGAGGCGCGGTAGCCGTCCGGTGCGGTCAGCCGGACGTCGAGGTGCTGCCCGGCGAGGTGCCCGGGCCACTCCGGTACGTCGAGCACCAGCGTCCGTGCGGTCGCGGTCTCACGTCGTACGTCGGCGACCGTGGCCACCTGCCAGGTCAGTCGCCGGCGTATCGCTGTTCTTTCCATGGGTCTCCGTACTCGTGGTAGCCGGCCGTCTCCCAGAAGCCGAGGTCCTCGGTGTCGGACAGCACCAGGCCGCGCACCCACTTCGCGCTCTTCCAGAAGTACAGGTGTGGCACGAGCAGACGGGCCGGGCCACCGTGCTCAGGGTCCAGCGGCCCACCGTCGTACTCGTAGGCGATCCAGGCCTGGCCGTCGAGCAGGTCGTCCATCGGCAGGTTGGTCGTGTACCCGCCGTAACTGGTCGCGAGGGCGAAGTCCGCGCCGGTCTCGACGTCGGCGAGCAGGGTGTCGAGCGAGACGCCCTTCCAGTCCGTCTGCAGCTTCGACCACCGGGTCACGCAGTGGATGTCCTTGGTGATCTCCTCGGCCGGCAACGCGAGCAGCGCGGCCCAGTCCCACCGGTACATCTCCCCGCTCTCGGTGGTGACCGTGAACTCCCAGTGCTCGGTCCGGATGTGCGGCGTCGGTCCGGCCGACAGCACCGGGAAGTCCCGCGTCAGGTACTGCCCCGGCGGCAACTCCGACCCACCCCGCCGACGACCGGTGAAGCCAGGCGAAACGATGCCCATCACGACCTCCCTCAACATCCCTGAAGGCAGTCAATCACGGCACTCCTGGAACTCCCACCACTCCGGCGCCGATTTTCGTCACCCGGCGGCCCGACCCGCGCGAGCACCGCGCGCCGGGCCGCACACCGGACTAGAATTCCAACCCTGTGACGCTGCCCCGGACCTTCGGTAGCCTCGCGCGTCGCCACAGTCCGGGAGGTGCCCTGATGAGCGAGTGGTACGGCCTACGCCCGGCCGGCGTGAGCGAGAAGACCGCGCCGAGACGACCCGAAGCGCCGGCGGCGCCGGAGCCCGAGGTCGAGGTGCCGCCGCCGAGCGAGGAGCCAGTGGCGGAGGAGTGAGGTTCGCGGGGACCGGGTACAGGGTGATCCTGACAGACAGTTGGTGGCGCGCGTCGCGATGAACAGCGGTTCGGCAGTCCTGCCGCTAGAGTGGACCATCCGCCCGGCGGCGGTTCGAGTGTGGGCGGAATGGGTGGATCACGACCGCAGTGCCCGAGTGTGGGGGACGATCAGAGCCGTTGCCGACGGTAATGGCGCATCCCCGACGCTGTTGCATGCGGTGACCGCCTGCGCCGAGGTCTTGTCGGCCATCGGTGCCGGGCTGGCCATCACCGGTGACGGCGGGGTCCTGGAACCGCTGCTCGCCAGCGATCCCGAGGCCGGCGAACTCGAGGAACTGCAGTTCGCCCTCGGCGAAGGTCCCGGCCGCGACGCGATCCGCACCGACGCGCCGGTGCTGGAGTCGGACCTGGCCGGCGTCGCCGCCGGCCAGCGGTGGCCGGCGTTCGCGGCGGCGGGTTCCGAGCGGGGCGTGCGAGGGACCTTTGCGTTCCCCATCGGCGCCGGAGCCGCGAAGGTCGGCGTGCTGAGTGTCTACCGGCGACAGGTCGGCCCGCTCCGATCCGATCAGCTGGCCGACGCGCTGGTGTTCGCCGACGCCGTGTTCGTCCTCACCCTGGACCACCGCCATGGCCTCAGCGCCGACCTGGACGAGATGATCGAGGTCGCCTTCACCGCTCGTCGTGCCGAGGTGCACCAAGCCGCAGGACGGATCGCGGCCCAGCAGAGCATCAGCGTCACCGACGCGTTCGCGCGCCTGCGCGCACATGCCTACAGCAGCGGTCTTTCGCTGCAACAGGTCGCCACCGATGTCATGGCCGACCGCCTACGCCTGGAGAACGACCAGAACGGCGCCGCCGAGCTGGGTCCTGAACATGCCGAGACGGAAGAGGAAGAGGATTCATGAGCGCCTCTGACCGTAGAGTGCGGGAAGTGTTCATCGAACTGTCGGACACCCTCGTCGACGATTTCGACATCATCGAGTTCCTGGACCGCCTCGCGGCCCGGTGCAGCGAGTTGCTGGGGGTCTCGGCCTGCGGCATCCTGCTCGCCGACCACCACGGCGTCCTGAACCTCGTCGCGGCATCCAGCGAACAGGCGCGCCTGGTCGAGCTGACCCAGTTGCAGAATCTCGAAGGCCCGTGCCTGGACGCGTTCACCACCGGCCGTCCGGTCCAGCACGCCGATCTGCGGGACGCCCGCAGCACGTGGCCCCGCTTCACCAAGGCGGCCGTCGGCGCCGGGTATCTGTCGGTGCAGGCGATGCCCATGCGGCTGCGCGACACCGTCCTTGGCGCGGTGAATCTGTTCAGCAGGTCCACCGGGACGCTGGACGCGGACACGATCACCCTGGGGCAGGCGCTGGCCGACGCCGCCACCATCGGCATCGTGCACCAGCGCGCCCTGGCTCGGCAGGAGATCGTCACCGAGCAACTGCAGACTGCCCTCAACAGCCGGATCCTGATCGAGCAGGCCAAGGGGTTCCTGACCCACAGCCTGTCCGTCGACGTCGACGAGGCGTTCGCCATCATGCGGGCCTATGCCCGCGCCAACAACCGCCGGTTGACGGATGTCGCCGACGATGTCGTGCAGGGCCGCCTCACGATGCCCTGGCTCCAGTCCGCCAAACCCGAGTAGCTCGCGCTACCGGCGGTACACCCTGGCGCCCTGCCGGTTTGGTGGCTACGCTGAGGCCGCCTGTTCAGGTACGCCCCAGACCCTGGCGCCGGATGTGTCGCGCCCCTGGGAGGGGTTGGCGCGGCGCTGTGTCAATCAGCTTCAGACGCGTTTCACCGCTCGGTTGATGGATCAGGCGCGGCGCTCGTTGCAGCGGGCGGGCCCACGGCGGACCGCCTGCCGGCTCCTCACCGGCAGGTGGCCGTCGGTTACACGCCCATCGTGCGGCCGATGATTTCCTTCATGATCTCGGTGGTGCCGCCGTAGATGGTCTGGATGCGGGTGTCGAGGTAGGCCTTGGCGATGGGGTACTCGGTCATGAAGCCGTAGCCGCCGTGGAGTTGCAGGCAACGGTCGACGACCTTCTGCTGGAGCTCCGTGGTCCACCATTTCGCCATCGCGGCCTCGGCCACGGTCAGCGTGCCGGCGTTCAGCTCCTGGATGCAGCGGTCGACGAAGACCCGGGCGATCTGGGTCTCGGTGGCCAGCTCGGCCAGGACGAAGCGGTTGTGCTGGAAAGAACCGATCGGTCGGCCGAAGGCCGTGCGGTCCTTCACGTAGCGCAGTGTCTGCTCGAGGACGTTCTCGCAGGCCGCGGCCGCGACGACGGCGATGGTCAGACGCTCCTGCGGCAGCTTCTCCATCAGGTAGACGAAACCGTTGCCCTCCGCACCGAGCAGGTTCGCGACCGGGACCCGGACGTTGTCGAAGAACAGCTCGGCGGTGTCCTGCGCCTTCAGTCCGATCTTGTCCAGGTTGCGGCCGCGCTCGAAGCCGGGCATCCCCCGCTCGACCACCAGCAGCGAGATGCCCTGCGCACCGGCCGCCGGATCGGTCTTGGCGACGACGATGACGAAGTCCGCGAGGATGCCGTTGGAGATGAACGTCTTCTGGCCGTTCAGCACGTAGTGATCACCGTCGCGCCGGGCCGTGGTCTGGATGCCCTGCAGGTCACTGCCGGCGCCGGGCTCGGTCATCGCGATCGCGCTGATCGTCTCCCCCGCGCAGAACGCGGGCAACCAGCGCGCCTTCTGCTCGTCGGTCGCATAGTCGAGCAGGTACGCCGAGTTGATGTCGGTGTGGATCGTGAAGCCGACCCCACTCGCGCGCGCCCTGGTCAGCTCCTCGATCAGCACCGTGTTGAACCGGAAGTCGCGCACCCCGCCACCGCCGTACTCCTCCGGCATCATGAAGCCGAGCAGACCGGCCCGACCGGCCGCCGCCCACAGCTCGCGCGGGACGATGCCGGCCGCCTCCCAGCTGTCGTGGTGCGGCACGATCTCCTTGTCGCAGAAGGCCCGCACGGTCTCCCGGAAGGCGTTGTGATCGGCATCGAACAGCTGACGTTCCACAGGGCGGTTCCTCTCAGGTCTGGATTGCGGCGCCGGTTTCGAGCAGGTCGTCGACATCGGTGATGCCCCAGTCGGTCAGGGCTTCACGGGTGTGCTGCCCGGGTCGCGCGGGCGGTCGGCCGAGGCTGGTCGGCGTACGGTCGAAGCGAGGTGCCGGTGCGGCCTGACGGACGCCGTCGTCGTCCACAAAGGTGCCTCGGGCAACGAGATGCGGATGGTCGGCGGCGAGCGGGAGGACGGGCGTGACACAGGCGTCCGAGCCGTCGAACACCGTGGCCCACTCGGCCTGGGTGCGTTGCCGGAAGGTCTCCGTCAGCACCTTCCGGAGGTCGGGCCATTGGGCCGGATCGCTGCGATCCGGCGCGGTGACGCCGAGCTTCTCGATCAGCTCGGCGTAGAACTGCGGCTCCAGCGCGCCCACCGCGACATGCTTGCCGTCCGCGGTCTCGTACACGTCGTAGAACGGCGCGCCCGTGTCGAGCAGGTTCGTGCCGCGCTCCTGCTGCCACGTCCCGGCCGCGAGTGCGCCCAGGAGCATCGTGGTCAAGTGGGCCGAACCATCGACGATCGCGGCGTCGACCACCTGACCCCGCCCACTGCGCTGGGCGTCGTGCAGGGCCGCGAGTACGCCGATCACCAGGTAGAGCGAGCCGCCGGCGAAGTCGCCGAGCAGGTTGGCCGGGACCTGCGGCGGACCGCCGGCCCGGCCGATCAGGTGCAGCGCGCCGGACAACGCGAGGTAGTCGATGTCGTGCCCGGCCGTCTGCGCGAGTGGACCGTCCTGACCCCAGCCCGTCATCCGGCCGTAGACGAGCCGTGGGTTGATCGCATGACAGTCGTCCGGTCCGACCCCGAGCCGCTCGGCAACCCCTGGCCGAAACCCTTCGACGAGTACGTCGGCTTGGGCGGCAAGGCGCCGTACGACGTCGATCGCCGCGGGGTTCTTGAGGTCCAGAGCGGCGCTGCGGCGGCCGCGGTTGACCAGATCGAGCTCCGGTGGGCCGAAGGACATGCCGCCGCCGGGGCGGTCGATCCGGAGCACGTCGGCGCCGAGCTCGGCGAGCAACATGCACGCGAACGGCGCCGGACCGAGGCCGGCCAGCTCGACCACCTTCACGCCCTCGAGTGGACCCATGCCCGCCATTGTGACAGTACTACTGTCACAATGGTCAAGTCAGCTTCCGGGCCCCCGCCAGGGCAGAGAGCGGAACCAGCACGCTGAGCGCGAGCACGACGGCTAGCGCGATCGACCAGCCCGGCTCCTCGCCCTCCAGATGGCCGAGGTGGAAGACCAGGTGCGGCGCCGCGTAGGCGAGGTAGGCCACGAGCGCGACCACGACGAGGAAACGGTCGAAGCGGATCGCCGCGGCCGCGAGGACGATGCCGAGACCGAGGGTCGCTCCGCCGAAATCGTGGAACAGATGATCGCTGTACGGCGGGGTCCAGTCGACCGTCGGCACGTGGTCGTAGAACGTCTTCGGGACGACCGTGAGCCACAGGCCGAGGATCACCTCGTAGGCGGCGAGGATCACCAGGACCGTCCGGATGTAGGTCCTCATGACTTCGCTCCGAGGTAGTCCTCGAAGGTGATCCGACCGTACGGCGCTCCGTCGACGAGAGCGCCGCCGGACGCAAAGGCACGGAAGGCCTTGCCTGGCACGCGGATCGGGACGACCCGCCGGCGGACGACCGGCGCGGCGGCGGTCGTCCGCGCTGACAACCACGCGCGCGCCAGGTCCGGCGCCGGGCGCCGATCCGGGCCGCCGATGTCGGGAGCCCGGCCTTCGACCGGTGGTTCATCGACCAGTCCGGTGAGGCGGACGGCGACGTCCTCGACGGCGATCGGCTGGAGGATGATCGCCGGAGCGAGCAGCGCCGGAAGGAATCGCTGCGCCGTGAAGATCCGGTCGAGCAGGTTGTGGAACTGGGTCGCTCGCTGGATCGTGTACGGCGCGCCGGAGTCCGCGACGAGGCGCTCGACCGCGAGTTTGGTGCGGTAGTACGGCATCGGGATGCGGTCGATGCCGGTGATCGACATCAGCACGAGGTGTGTTGTCCGCGGTAGGACGGCGAGCAGATTGCGTGCGTGCTGGACGTCGCGACGCCCGAGGCTGGTGGCCAGGTGCACGACCGTGCCGACGCCCTCGACCGCAGCCGGCAGGCCCACGCCGGTCATGAGGTCGCCGGTCACCCACTCCGAACCCGCGGGCCGGCCGGCCGGCGCGCGGCGGCTGAGGATTCGGACTTGGTGGCCAGTCGCCACCAGGTGGTCGACGGTCGGGCGCCCGAGCGCTCCGGTGCCGCCTGTGACGAGGATGGAGGTCATCTGGAGTCCTTTCGGTCACCAGCTCAGATCCGGCAGCCCACCGATTCGTGACAGCTGGGCGGCGGCGAAGGCGAGCTTGTCCGGGTTCATCACGAAGCGCAGGTCGGTCACACCGTCCGGTCCGGCGTCGACGAAGCAGATCGCCACGACTCCCTCGGGGCCGACAGCAACCAGTGCGGGCCGGCCGTTCGCCTCGGCCAGGTGCGGCTCGATCCCGGCGCCGAAGCGCTGGAGCGTACCGATCAGGTAGCGGGCGACCCGATCCCGGCCGGCGACCGGGTTCCGGGCCGCGACGACCTTGCCGCCGCCGTCCGCCGTGGACACCACGTCCGCGGCGAGCAACCGCTCCAGCTCCTCGATCTCACCGAGGCGCGCCGCCGCGAGGAACCGCTCCACGAGCTTCCGCCAGCCGGCTCGGTCGACAGGCTGATCACGTCGCGGCTCGGCCGCCAGTCGTTTTCCCGCACGCGATGCGAGTTGCCGCGCGTTGGCCTCGGTGGTGCCGATCAGCTCGGCGACCTCGCGGTGGCTGTAGGCGAACGCCTCGCGCAGGACGTACGCCGCCCGCTCGGCCGGCGTGAGCCGTTCGAGCAACAACAGCAGCGCGAACGACACGGACTCGCGCTCCGCGACGACCTCCAGCGGCCCGAGCGCGTCGAACTCCGCCCGCCCGGTCAGCACCGGCTCCGGCAACCACTCCCCCACATACGTCTCCCGCCGTACCCGGGCCGAGGTCAGCTGCTTCATCGACAGATTCGTGACCACCTTCGCCAGGTAGGCGGCCGGGTCGCGCACGGTCGAGCGGTCGGCGCCCTGCCAGCGCAGCCAGGCGTCCTGCACGATCTCCTCGGCGTCGGTGGCCGTCCCCAGCATCCGGTAGGCGATCCCGAACAGCCGTCCCCGCAGGCGCTCGAAGTCATCCACGGATTCAGTCTGTCAGGAAGGTCTCCGCCGCCCGCTGGATCTTGGTGTAGTACTCCGACCAGGCCGCCTCGTCGAGCATGTCCGCGTCCGCGCCACCCTGACCGTCGATCAGCTCTCGCACGATGTCCGCGTGGCCGGCGTGATGCGCGGTCTCGTCGACAACCCGGACCAGCAACGCGCCGAACGTCGTACGTCGCTCGCCCTCGGGCCAGTGTGGCACCTCAGCCGGCGTGTCCAGGTCGAGCTCGGCGATGGACCGATCGCTGTGTGCGCATGCCTCGCGGTAGAGGTCGGTGATGTAGTCCGTCGACTCGGATGGCAGCGCCCACATGTCGGCGCCCGCCCAGACCGAGAGGTCTTCCTCCCACGGCAGCACCTTCCCCGGCGGCCGGCCGACGCTCGTCCCGAGGTACACGTATTCGATGCCGACCAGATGCTTGACCAATCCCAGCAGGTTGGTCCCCGACGGCACCATCGGCCGGCGCCGGTCGTACTCACTCAGTCCGTCGAGCTTCGCGAGCAGCAGCGCGCGGGTCGCCTGGAGATAGTTGTGCAGGTCGGACTTCATGGGGCTCCCGGTGGGACGAACGGAACCGGCGGCGGACCCGTCTCGATCAACCGCATCAGCGCCGTGGTGTCGGCGTACTCGTCGATCATGTCGGCCAGGCGGTCCAATCGGGCCGCCCGCAACGCCGCGAAGGAGACCGTACCGTCGGGCGCGGGTTTGCCGGTCAGCCGCGCGACCTCGCCGAGGAACCCGTGCCGGGTGGCGTCGTCGTCGAGCAGGCCGTGCCAGATGGTCCCCCAGGTGTTGCCGGCGCGGCAGCCGCCCGGGAAGGCCGTCGCGTCGCCGGTGACCGTGACCACGCCGTGGTGGATCTCGTACGCCGTGGGCGCCGAACGAGCCAGCGTCTTCTCCGCCCGGAAAGTCGTTGCGACGGGCAACAAACCGAGGCCGGTGTGATCACCACCGCCCTCGACTGCATCGGGATCGGAGATCGCACCACCAAGAGCCTGGTAGCCGCCGCAGATGCCGAGCACTGGCCGCCCGGCCGCGACTCGGGCCGCCACGGCCTCGGCCAGGCCGTGCGACCGCAGCCACTCCAGATCGGACACGGTCGCCCGCGAGCCGGGAAGCACGACGAGATCCGCGTCGCGGACCTCGGCGGGGCTCGTGGTGAAGAAGACGCTGTTGGTCGGTTCGACCGCCAGCGCGTCCAGATCGGTGAAGTTGCTGATCCGCGGGAACCTGACCACGGCGACGGTGAGCAGGTCGGCCGGGGAGCTTCGCCGTACGGGGATGTCCAGCGCGTCCTCCGAGTCCAGCCAGAGCTCGGGCAACCACGGGAGGACGCCGTACGTCGGACGGCCGGTGACCGCGGTGAGCATGTCGATCCCGGGCTGCAGGAGCGAGACGTCGCCACGGAACTTGTTCACCAGGAAGCCGCTGATCAGCCCCTGGTCGGCGGCGTCCAGCAACGCGACCGTGCCGAACATCGACGCGAACACTCCCCCGCGATCGATGTCCCCGACCACGACCACCGGAGCCTTGCTGTGCTGCGCGAGCCCCATGTTCACGTAGTCGGACCGGCGCAGGTTGATCTCCGTCGGACTGCCGGCGCCTTCACTGATCACCACGTCGTACCTCGACGCCAGGTCGTCGTACGCCGCGAAGGCCGCCTTGGCGAGCTCGGCCCGCTCGGTCAGGAACCCGCGGGCCGACAGCTCACCCCAGGGCTCCCCCATCAGGACGACGTGACTGCGGTGATCGCTGCCCGGTTTGAGCAGGACCGGGTTCATCGCGGCCTCCGGCTCGGCGCCGGCCGCGACGGCCTGAATCCACTGCGCCCGGCCGATCTCGGCGCCGTCGGCACAGACCATCGAGTTGTTCGACATGTTCTGCGCCTTGTACGGCGCCACCCGGACGCCCTGCCGGGCCAGCCACCGGCACAACCCCGTCACCACGGTCGTCTTGCCCGCGTCGGACGTCGTACCGGCGATCAGCAGTGAACCCACGCAGTCATCTTAGGGTTCGTCGGTGCTTGAGAATCTTGGCCTTGCACCCTGGAAGCGGGTACCCGAGCCACCGGTCGCCGACAGCGGCTTGGCGACGTTCTCCAGGGACTGGCCTTCCGCGTCCACGCCGAAGATCCACGCGATGATGCCGCCGGCCAGCATGACGACAGCGCCGATGATGTAACCGATGGTCAGCGGTCCCCTGGCCGGGTTGTCGCCCGAACCGATCAGCGAGGCGAACAGGAACGGCGCGATCACACCGCCGGCCAGCTGCGAGATCGCGAAGAAGAACGAGATCGCCTGCCCGCGCAGCTCGATCGGGAAGATCTCACTCACCGTCAGGTACGCCGACGACGCGCCGGCCGAGGCGAAGAAGAACACCACGCACCACAACCCGGTCAGCGTCGCGGCGTTCAGCGCGCCGGCGTTGAACAGCAGCGCGGTGACGAACAGCACCACGGCCGCGACCGAGTACGTGCCGAAGATCATCTTCCGCCGGCCGATGGTGTCGAAGAAGTGGCCGAGCAGCAGCGGTCCGGCCAGGTTGCCGATCGCGAACGGGAAGAAGTACAGCGCGATGCTGGAGTCGTTCAGCCCGAAGTACGCCTTCAGCACCAGCGCGTAGGTGAAGAAGATCGCGTTGTAGAGGAACGCCTGGGTGACCATCATCGAGAAACCGAGGAACGACCGGCTGCGGTAGTCGCGCAGCATCACCCGGGCGATCTCGCGGTACGTCACCGGCGGGTAGTCGACCAGGTTGATCGCCTCGTCGTCGGACACCTCCCGCAGCTCGCCGCCTTGGCGCCGGACCGTCGCCTCGATGTCGTCGACCGTGCGCTCGGCCTCGTCGATCCGGCCGTGGGTCATCAGCCAGCGCGGGCTCTCCGGGATGTGCCGGCGCAGGTAGATGATCATCAGGCCCATCACCGGGCCGATCAGGAAGCACAGCCGCCAGCCCCACTCGACCGGGACGATGTCGGTGTTCAGGAACACCAGGCCGACCGAGGAGCCGATCAGCGCGCCGGCCCAGTAGGTACCGTTCACACCGATGTCGACCCGGCCGCGATAGCGAGACGGGATCAGTTCGTCGATCGCCGAGTTGATCGCGGCGTACTCACCGCCGATGCCCATTCCCGCGATGAAGCGGAAGGTCAGCAGCGACAAGAGGTTCCACGACAGGCCGGCCAGACCGGAGGCGATCAGGTAGACCATCAGCGTGATGATGAACAGGCTGCGCCGGCCCCACTTGTCGGTGAGCCGGCCGAAGACCAGCGCGCCGACCACCTCGCCGGCCAGGTAGACCGAGGCCATCAGGCCGACCTCGGACGTGGTCAGGTGCAGGGTCTGCGGCTCCTTGAGCACGTTGCCGACCAGCGAGACCAGCTGGATCTCCAGGCCGTCCAGGATCCAGGAGACGCCCAGACCGACGACGATCATCCAGTGGAACCGGGTCCAGGGCAGCCGGTCCATCCGGGCCGGCACAAGGCTCGGTATCGCCCGGCCTTCTTCCAACGCGTGCTCGCTCATCCCTGCTCCTTCCGCGGCTCGGTCCTTCGACCCCGTACCCCGGGAGTCACAAATCTCAAACCCAGAGTGAGACTGGCTAGAGTTGCGGCATGGAGAACGAGATCAAGGTGGTCGACGCCAAGGAGCACAGCCGGTACGAGGCGCTGGACGCCGACGGCAGCCTGATGGGATTCGTCGACTACCGTCTGCACCCGGGTGTGATCAGCTTCCTGCACGCCGAGACCCTGCCCGCCTTCCGCGGCCGCGGCGTGGCCGGCCGGATCGCGACGAAATCGCTCGACGACGCCCGCGCCCTCGGCCTGCGGGTCAGGCCGGCCTGCCCGTTCTATCAGGACTATCTCGAGCAGCACCCCGAGTACGCCGACCTGGTCAAGTACCCCGGCGAAGAGGCGGCGCAGTGACCGCACCGGTGATGGGCAAGGTCGAGTGGCAGCCGACCGCGGACGTACCGGGGTTGCTCGCGGCGCCGGTGCGTGCGGCGCTCGGTGAGATCCCGGCGTACGCCGCCGCGATCGACCCCGGTCTGGCCGACACCGCCGCCTTCTGCGCGGAGTACGACGTACCGATGGCCGCGTCGGCGAACTGCGTGATCGTGCTCGGCAAGCGGGCCGGTGAGGCGACGTACGCCGCCGTCCTGGTGCTGGCCACCGACCGGGCCGACGTGAACGGCGTGATCCGCAAGCACCTCGGCGTGCGGAAGATCTCCTTCGCCGCGCAGGACGACGCGGTCGCCTCGACCGGCATGGAGTACGGCGGAATCACGCCGATCGGACTGCCCGCGGACTGGCCGGTCCTGGTGGACGAGGCGGTCGCGCAGGCCGGGCCGGTGGTGATCGGCAGCGGCATCCGCGGTTCCAAGCTGCTGCTCGACGGCGCCGAGCTGGCGAAGTTGCCAACGGCAACCGTGCTGGACCTGGCCCAGCACTGATGGTGGACCGGGGCGGGGTGCGATGGAGCAGTACGACTGGCCCGCGGAGTACGCGGAGCTGACCGCCGCCGACCGGCGCGGTCAGCTCCCGCCGGAGGACCTGGACCGGCTGGCCGTCGCCGCGTTCGTCCTCGGTCACGACGACCAGGTCGCGGGATACCGCGAGCGGGCCCACGAGGAGCACCTAGCGCGCGGGGACGTGGTGCGGGCGGTCCGGAGCGCCTTCTGGCTCGGGTTCCATCTGCAGCAGCACGGCGAGCTGGCTCGGGCGGCCGGCTGGCGGGCCCGGATCGGGCGTCTGGTCCCCGACGACAACAGTGAACTGTCCGGTCTGCTCCTGATGGCCGACGCCGCCCTGCTGATGAACACCGGCGACCCGGCCGCCGGACTCCCCCTGTTCGACCGATGCATTCCCCTGGCCGTGGATCCGAACACGATTGCCCTGGGCACCCTCGGCCGCGGCAACTGCCTGGGGATGCTGGGCCGCCATGCCGAAGCCCTCACCGCGCTCGACGAGGCGATGGTGACCGTCACCGGCAGCGGCGTCGGGCCAGAGGTCGCCGGCATGGCCTACTGCTCGGTGATCGACGTCTGCATGCGGATGTATGACGTACGCCGGGCACAGGAGTGGACACAGGCGTTGACCGGCTGGTGCGACGAGCAGTCCGGCCTGGTTCCCTATCGCGGGGTGTGTCTGGTGCATCGGGCGCAGATCCTGCAGTTGCGCGGCGCGTGGTCGGAAGCGGCCGGCGCTGCGGAGGACGCATGTCGCCGGCTGTCCCCTGGTGCGGTCGGATCCGCGTGGTACCGGCTGGCCGAAGTGGAACGTCATCGCGGTCGCTACGCGGCGGCGGAACGTGCCTACCAGGCGGCGGGCAGCGACGGCGCTGAAGTGCAGCCCGGACTGTCCCGCTTGCGAGCCGCGCAGGGTAACCACGGCGCGGCGATCGCCGGGCTCGAACGCGCCTTGGCCGAGGATCCACTCTCGCAGAACCGTCCGGTGCTGCTCGCGGCCAGAGTCGAAGTGGCGATCGAGTGTGGCGACCGCGAGACCGCCCGGGCGGCGGCTTCCGAGCTGGGTGAGTTCGCCCGCGCGGATTCGCCGTACCTCCAGGCCCTGGCGGCGTACTCGGAGGGCGCGGCGCGGATCGCGTGCGGCGATCCACGCGGCGCGATCCCAGCCCTGCGGCGGGCGTGGTCGCTGTGGCAGCAACTCGAGATGCCGTACGAAGGCGCGCGTACCCGGCTCCTGGTCGGGCGGGCCTGCCGCGCACTCGGTGACGTCGACGCCGAGCAGATGGAGATCGACAGTGCGCGGGCGGTGTTCGAGCGACTCGGTGCGGTGGCCGACCTGGCCGCGCTCGACCAGTCGGATCGGACCGGTGGGCTCAGCCCGCGCGAACTCGAGGTGCTGCGGTTGCTCGCCACCGGCGCGACGAATCGGGCGGTCGCCGACCAGCTGTTCCTCAGTGAGCGGACTGTCGCCCGCCACGTCAGCAACATCTTCGGCAAGCTCGGTGTCTCCAGCCGGGCCGCCGCGACGGCGTACGCGTATGAGCACGGCCTCGTGTCTGGGCAGAAATGACCACGCCGCTCGGCGCGGAGATGGCGTGGTCGGTCGATGTGGCGGCAGGGTCCGCAGTCCTACGGTGCTGTCATGAACAGGGTCGGGACTGTGGTGATCGGAGCCGGACAGGCCGGCCTGGTGATGGGGTATTACCTGCGCCAGGCGGGCGAGGATTTCGTCGTACTCGATGCCGATGAGCGAGTCGGTGACTGCTGGCGGAAGCGGTACGACTCGTTGCGGCTGTTCAGCCGGCCGCGCTACGCCAGCCTGCCCGGGCTGCGAATCGGCACGCGGGACTGTCCGACGCGCGACGAGATGGCCGACTATCTGGAGCGGTACGCCGTTCACCACGAGCTGCCGGTCCGCACCGGCGTACGGGTGACGCGGCTGTCCCGCGACGACCAGGGCTTCGTGATCGAGACCAGTGACGGCACCTGCCACGCCGATCAGGTCGTCGTTGCGGCCGGCATGCACACGAAGGAACGACGGCCGTCGTTCGCGGGCGAGCTCGATCCCGCGATCCGGCAGCTGCACTCGATGGAGTACCGGAATCCGGAGCAGCTCGCGGACGGGACGGTGCTCGTGGTCGGCGCTGCCAACTCCGGGACCGACATCGCCCTCGAGGCGGTCAAGACGCATCGCACCCTGCTCGCCGGGCGCCATCCGGGTCAGGTGCCGGTCGACATCGACTCGACCACCGGGCGTCTGTTCACGCCGCTGGTGATGTTCCTCTTCAAGTACGTGTTCACCCGCGCGAGGTCGGTCGGACGGAAGGCGATCGCGAACGCGGAGCAGAACGGTCTCCCGCTGACCCGGAACAAGCTGGCACACCTCGACGCGGCCGGCATCACCCGGCTAAGCCGGATCGCGGGCGTCCGTGACGGCTTGCCGGTGACGGCGGACGGCGACGTACTCGAGGACGTCACCACCGTGGTGTGGTGCACCGGCTCCGTTCCGGACCACAGTTGGATCGACCTGCCGGTGGGATCCGACGACGGGCGGCCGCGGCATGTGCGCGGGGTTTCGCCGGACGAGCCGGGGCTGCTGTTCCTCGGGCTGGACTTCCAGTACGCGATCGCGTCATCGACCATCCAGGGCGTCGACCGGGACGCCCGCTACCTGGTCCGGCGGATCCGCGATCTCGCTCGGCGGAGCGCCGACCGGCCCGTTGCCGTGGACAGGCGGTAGCATCGCGGGCTGAAATGGGTGAGTGGACGGGTGCGGGCATTTCTACCGACCCCGAGCGAAGCGAGGGTGCGGGTGAACTCTTGACGGTGAGTGGTGGCGACGGCGGTCCGACCGCGCTCAGGATCATGCTCGGCGGACAGCTGCGGCGGATGCGGGAGCAGGCCGGGATCAGTCGCGCCGACGCGGGCTGGCAGATCCGCGCCTCCGAGTCCAAGGTGAGCCGGATGGAGCTCGGCCGGGTCGGGTTCAAGGAACGCGATGTCAGCGACCTGCTCGAGCTCTACGGGATGGCCGACGACGAGGAACGCTTCCGGCTGATGGAGCTGGCCCGGGCCGCGAACAACCCGGGCTGGTGGTCCCGGTACGGCGACGTGATGCCGAGCTGGTTCACCAACTACGTCGGCCTCGAGGTCGCGGCGACGCTGATCCGGACCTACGAGGTGATGTTCGTCCCCGGCCTGCTGCAGACCGAGGAGTACGCGCGTGCCGTCGTCCAGCTCGGCAAGTCGTACCTGCCGAGTGCGGAGGTCGATCAGCGGGTCGCGCTGCGGGTGACCCGGCAGCAGATCCTGACCCGGCCGAACCCGGCCCGCCTGTGGGTGGTCATCGACGAGTCGGTGCTGCATCGCCCGGTCGGTGGCGAGGACGTCCTGCGGGCCCAGATCGAGCACCTGCTCAAGTGGGCCGCGCAGCCGAACATCACGTTGCAGGTGATGCCGTTCAGCAGCATCGGGTATCCGGGCGCGGGTGGCGCGTTCAGCATCCTGCGGTTCCCCGAGGGGGACCTGCCGGACGTCGTCTACATCGAGCACGCGGCCAGTGCGCTGTACCTGGACAAGCTCGACGAGGTGGACGAGTACGTCGCGATCATGGAGGGGCTCACGATCGCGGCCGCACCCGTCTCGGCGACCGAGGGCCTGCTCAAAGAGGCCCTGGCGCGGATGGACTGATCACTCGACCTCGAGGTCGACCTTGATGTTGCCGCGGGTGGCGTTGGAGTACGGGCAGACCTCGTGGGCCTTGGCGACGAGCTCCTCGGCGACCGCACGCTCGACGCCGGGCAGGCTGACCACCAGCGCGACCTCGAGGCCGTAGCCGGCACCGCCGTTGATCGGGCCGATGCCCACCTCGGCGGTGACGGTCGAGCCGTCGGCGTCCTGGCGGGCCCTCCGGGCGACCACCTTCAGCGCGCTGTGGAAGCAGGCCGCGTAGCCGGCCGCGAACAGCTGCTCCGGGTTGGTGCCCTGGCCGTTGCCGCCCATCTCGACCGGCGGCGCGACGGTGACGTCGAGCTTCCCGTCGTTGGTCGCGACCTTGCCGTCGCGACCGCCGTGGGCGGTGGCGTGAGCGGTGTACAGAACCTTCTCTACTGCAATCGTCATGTGTTGGGTCTCCAGCTTTCAGTGGGAGGGGTCGAGCACGAGCTTGCCGACCGTGCGGCGGGCTCGCATGTCTTGGTGGGCGGTGGCGATGTCGGACAGCGCGTACTCGCCGCCGACGATCGGTCGGAGCTGGCCGGCCGCGGTCAGCTCGAACAGTTCGGCCAGCGGGTCGCCGAGCGACGCGGGGTTCGCGAAGCAGTCGGCCAGCCAGAAGCCGGAGATCGTCTTCGAGCCCTTCATCAACCGGCTCGGGTCGATCGGCGCGGCGGACTCGCGGGACGCGGCACCGAAGGTGACCAGCCGGCCGAACCGGGCCAGCGCGGCGAACGACTCGTCGAAGGTCCAGCCACCGACCATCTCCAGCACGATGTCGACGCGCTTGCCGCCGTTCGCCTCGATGATGCGGTCCTTCAGGCCGTCCGGCGTACCGTCGATCGCGGCGTCGGCGCCGAGCTCGAGCACCTGCTTGCGCTTCTCGTCCGACGACGCGGTCGCGATCACGCGGCCGGCGCCCCACAACTTGGCGAGCTGTACGGCGAGCGAGCCGACCCCGCCGGCACCCGCGTGCACCAGGACGGACTCACCGGGCTGGAGGTGCGTGGAGGTCTTGAGCAGGTGCCAGGCGGTGGTGCCCTGCAGCACGAGGGCGAGCGCCTGGCCGTCGGTGACAGCTTCGGGGACGTCCCAGACGTACGGCGCGTGCGCGACGGCCTTCTCGGCGTACCCGCCGGATCCGACCAGGGCGACGACGCGGCGGCCGTCCTCGGTGTGACCGACGACCTCACCACCCGGGATCAGCGGGAGCTCCGTCTTCGAGAGGTAGCTGTTCTCGACCTGATGCGTGTCGGCGTAGTTGATGCCGGCGCGATCGACAGTGATCAGGACCTGGCCGTCACCGGCGACCGGCTCCGCGACGTCGCTGACCTTCAGGACCTCGGGTCCGCCGAACTCGGTGATCTGAATAGCTCGCATACACCGTACTATACACTGTACGTTAAGAGCTTCGAAGGGAGATGGGTCACATGGCGCGGACGCCGCGCAACACGCTCAGCGCCGACCTGATCGTGCGCACCGCGCTCGAGCTGATGGAGGGCAAAGGCACGGACGCCCTCAGCCTTCGCGGCGTCGCCGCCGAGCTCGGGGTGGGCCCGATGGCGCTCTACACCTACTTCCGCAACAAGGACGACCTGTACGACGCCGTGCGTGACCACCTGATGGGGCTGCTGCCCGCCGTACCGCAGGATGCGTCGTGGCCCGACCAGGTCCGCGCGGTCTGCCGGTCGCTGCGGCTGCTGATGCTGCAACATCCTTGCCTTGCGCAACTACTTGCGGGGCGGCCGTTGAGCGGGCACGAGACCGCCCGGGTGGCCGAGGGGCTGCTCGGCGTACTGCTGGCCGCCGGGTTCGACGCGCAGACGGCGGCGCGGACGCACACCACGCTGTTCACCTATGTGCTCGGGGCAACGTCCTGGGAGATCCAGATGGCCGCCGAGCGCCGGGACCCGGACAGTTGGCGGCGGCTGCGGACGACGATGGAGTCGCTGTCGGCGCGGGAGTTCCCGTCGGTGGTCGAGCTCGCGCCGGAGCTGGCGCGGACGACCGGTGGCGACGAGCAGTTCGACTACGGGCTGGATCTGCTGCTGGCGGGATTGCAGGTCAGAAGACCAGCGTGACGATGGCGAGGATGCCGATGCAGACGATCAGTGCGCGCAACGCGATCGGTGGCAGCTTGCGGCCGTAGCGGGCACCGACGAAGCCGCCGATGGTCGAGCCGACCGCGATCAGCCCGGCGGCGAGCCAGTCGACGTCGCCGACGATGATGAACAGGATCGCGGCCACCGAGTTCACGACCGTGGCGAGGACGTTCTTCAGGCCGTTCATCCGCTGCAGGTTCGGGTCCAGGCCGAGGCCGAGGATCGCCATCAGCAGGACGCCTTGCGCGGCACCGAAGTACCCGCCGTAGACGCCGGTCGCGAAGACCGCGGGAATCACCCACCAGGCACCGCGGTGCACGTGCGTCGGCACGCTGATCCACCGTGAGAGCAAGGGCTGGAACGCGACCAGCACGCAGCCGAGCAGGATCAGGACCGGTACGACGGCGTGGAACGCGGAGTCGGGCAGGGTCAGCAACAGCACTGCGCCGAGGATGCCGCCGAGCAGCGAGGCCGGGATCAGCCGGATCATGCGGCCGCGTTGCCCCTGGAGTTCGCGTCGGTAGCCGATCGCGCCGGCGGCCGTGCCCGGGGCGAGGCCGATGGTGTTGCTGACGTTCGCCAGCACGGGTGGGATGCCGACGGCAAGCAACGCGGGGAAGGTCAGCAGGGTGCCCGATCCCACCACGGCGTTGATCGTGCCTGCGCCCATCCCCGCCACCAGGACGAACAGCGCCTCGAACCATGTCATCGCTGCCCGACTTTACGCACCTGACCGCACCGCCCGCTCACCAGTCCGTCCGTTGAACAACGGCGACAACAGAAAGCCTTCCCAGGATGGGCCTGGGAAGGCTTTGTGTGTGGTGCTGTCTGACGGTCAGCGTTGCGGGGGCTCGGCGGCCGGGGGCTCCTGGGAGGGAGCGGCCGGCGGCGGTGTGATCGACGGGGTGACCGGGATCTGGCCGCGGTTGCCGACGGCGGCGTTCTCGGCGGCGGCGATCGCCTCGCGGACCGCGTTGTCGGCCTCGGCCACCGCCGCGGCCGGCGCACCGGTCGTCGCCCCGGTGCTGTCCAGCTCCGGCACCTCGCCGTTGGAGAGCTCCGGCGCCTGCCACGTGCCCTCGGCCTTCGCCGGGATGCCGGCCACCTGGCCGACCGCACTGCCCAGGCCCTTGAGCGCGTCGCCGATCTCGCTCGGCACGATCCAGAGCTTGTTCGCGTCGCCCTGGGCGATCGACGGCAGCATCTGCAGGTACTGGTACGCGAGCAGACCCTGGTCCGGCTTGCCGGCGTGGATCGCGTTGAAGACCGTGGTGATGGCCTGCGCCTCACCCTGCGCCTTCAGGATCCGCGCCTGCCGCTCGGCCTCGGCCCGCAGGATCCGGGACTGCTTGTCACCTTCGGCGGTGAGGATCGCGGACTGCTTCTGACCCTCGGCGGAAAGGACCGCGGACTGCCGCATACCTTCCGCGGTGAGGATCGCGGCGCGCTTGTCCCGGTCGGCGCGCATCTGCTTCTCCATCGAGTCCTGGATCGACGGCGGCGGGTCGATCGAGCGCAGCTCGACCCGGTTGACCCGGATGCCCCACTTGCCGGTCGCCTCGTCCAGCACGTAACGGAGCTTCTCGTTGATCTCCTCACGGCTGGTCAGCGTCTGCTCCAGGTCCATGCCGCCGATGATGTTTCGCAGCGTGGTCATGGTCAGTTGCTCGATCGCCTGGATGTAGTTGGAGATCTCGTACGTCGCCCGGACCGGGTCGTTCACCTGGAAGTAGATGACCGAGTCGATCGACACCATCAGGTTGTCCTCGGTGATGACGCCCTGGGGCGGGAACGCGACGACCTGCTCGCGCATGTCGATGGTGTAGCGGACCTTGTCGACGTACGGCGTCAACAGGTTCAGGCCCGGCTGCAGACCGGTCCTGAACTTGCCGAACCGTTCGACGATCCCGACCGTCTGCTGCTGCACCACCCGGACGGACTTAACCAGTGTGACGATCACCAGTAAGGCGACCAATGCCAACACTATGAGGAACGCGGTCACTTGACCCTCCACTCGACAGAACCCTCAGGACGGACAGTCTTTCCTATCGACGGTCCACCTGGCGTTCCGGTTCCCGGCGCGTCGGCTGCCTGATCGAGCAGGTACTTCCACCGTCCTCAATTCGACAGTACTGCGCACGCGGGGCCACTCAACCGAGGGGCCGAGGTCAGCTCTGCGGTGGGTCGGTGGGATTCGGGTTCGGGGCCGGATTGTCGGTCGGCTCGGGGAGGTTGAGCTCGTGGTGCAGCGGCTCGCCGACCGGGTACACGACCGCGGTCGGGCCGTCGATCGACATCACCTCGACCCGGGTCCCGGGCTCGATCGTCGACACCTCGTCGTACGGGCGAGCCGTCCAGAGCTCGCCGTTCAGCCGGACCGAGCCGCCGCCGTCGGGATGGATCTCCTTGACCACGGTCCCGGTACGCCCGATCACATGGGCCGAACCGGTCTTCAGCTCGGTGCCGTCATGGAGCTTGCGCACGATCATCGGCCGGATGGCACCGAGCATCGCCGCGGCGGTGATCAACCCGACGACGATCTGCAGCCACAACAGTCCCGGGAAGAACGCCGCCACCCCGGCGGCCGTCAGCGCACCGGCGGCCAGCATCAGCAGCGTGAAGTCGAGCGAGGCCAACTCAGCCAGGCCGAGGACGGCGGCGATCGTCAGCCATGCCGCCCACATGTTGTCCCGCAGCCAATCCATCATTTCCCAAGCCTATCCACGTCGGGGCCTCCAAGCAGATGTTTGGACGCGTCAGCCGGGGTGCGGGATCCCGGGTCAGAGGGCGCGGGCGGTGTAGCGGCCGTCCTCCTGCTTCAGGGAGAGGGCCAGGTCGAAGGTGTCGCTCAGGGTCTCGGCGGTCAGGGCCTGGTCCATCGGGCCGGCCGCGACGATGCGGCCCTCCTTCAGCAGCAGCGCGTGGGTGAAGCCGGGTGGGATCTCCTCGACGTGGTGGGTGACCAGCACCATCGCAGGCGCGCCGACCGCGGTCGCGATCGAGCTGAGCGAGCGGACGAGCTGCTCCCGTCCGGTCAGGTCGAGACCGGCCGCGGGCTCGTCCATCAGCATCAGTTCGGGGTCGGTCATCAGGGCCCGGGCGATCTGGACCCGCTTCCGCTCCCCCTCGGACAGCGTGCCGAAGGTGCGGTCGGCGAGGTGCGCGATGCCGAGTTCGGCCAGCAACTCCTTGGCCCGCTGGTGGTCCAGTTCGTCGTACTCCTCGCGCCAGCGGCCGAGTACGGCGTACGACGCGGAGACCACGACATCCGAGACACGCTCGCTCCTGGGCAACCGGTCGGCCAATGCGGCACTGGTCAGTCCGATGCGGGGCCGCAACTCGAAGACATCGACGGCACCGAGCACCTCACCGAGCAGACCGGCGACACCGGCGGTCGGATGGATCTGGGCGGCCAGGATCTGCAGCAGGGTCGTCTTGCCGGCGCCGTTCGGACCGATCACCACCCACCGATCGGCTTCGTCGACGGTCCAGTCGATCCCGTCGAGCAGACGCGCGCCACCGCGAACGATCGACACCCCGGCCAGCTCCACCACTGCAGTCATGCTCAAAACCTACGGGGTGCCCGCGTGCGATCGTCGCGCACCCTGCCGGAGTCGTCCGGCCGGGCTCATGGTGGGAGACTGTCGGGCGTGCTGACCACCTCCGCCTCGGTCCGGTTCACCGTGTGGACGAACGCGATGCTGACCGGCGCCTGCGACCCCGACACCGCCGCACAGAAGATTCTCGGCGACGACGTCGGTCATCACGTCGCGGGTCTGGCCGGGCATCCGGAGCCGGCCACCCTGCCGGTCGCGCTGAACCTGTTGCGCGCCGCAGGAGCAACCCAGGCCCACCTCGCGCTGCCCGTCCCGGGTGATCCGATCGGGCTGGCCGGTCCACCGCCGTTCAACGAGGCCGCGCTCGAAACCGGCGAGGCGGTCGTACTCACGGGCGCCGACCTCGGACTGGTTCCGGCGTACGTCGGGCCGGCCGTGCAGTGGTCCGTGATGCCGGCCGCGAGCCCGCTGCCGGCCGATCTCGGCGAGGCGGATCGCGGTCTGCGGATGGCGTTGATCGACGCGGCGGAGTCACTGGCCGCGCTCGACGTCGCACGCTGGAAGCCGGAAGTCGCGGACGCGCTGATCGACATCCGCCGGATCGGCAGCGGCCGGAATGACGATCTCGCTCCCGGCTACCAGCCGCGTGCGGTGAAGGCGGCCGCCACCGCGCGGCGCTGCCTGGCGATCGCCGACGCCGCACTCGAGGACGACGGCGCCGCGGTCACCGGAGCCGAGGCCGACGCGCGTCGTCGCGCCCTCCTCGACCTCGCCGCCGCAGCGCGTCGCGCTCTGGTCGCGGCCTGCGATCCGCCTGTTCATGCCTGAGATCTGGACCGGACAGCGCGACGTCATCCGATATGGGTAGCGTTCGTGCTGCCATGACTGGACAGGGTGAGGACGAGAAGCTGGCCGCCGAGCGGCCGACCGTGCTGGTGACGTTGACCGGCACCGACCGGCCGGGGCTGACCTCCGCCGTACTGTCGACGATCGCCACCCGTGGGCTCGAGGTGATCGACGCCGAGCAGGTGGTCCTCCGGGGCCGGCTGGTCCTCGGGGTGCTGCTGTCCGCACCGCGCGACTACAAGGATCTGAAGGACGAGCTGAAGGCGCTGGCGAGCGTCCTGGACGTCGAGATCTCGGTGAAGAAAGGTGTCGGCGACAACGAGCCACGGCGCAAGGGCCGCAGCCAGGTGACGGTGATCGGGCGGCCGCTGTCCGCCGCCGGACTCGCCGCGATCGCCGGGCGGATCGCCGACACCGGCGCGAACATCGACCGGATCAGCCGGATGGCGCGCTACCCCGTGACCGCGATGGAGTTCGCCGTCTCCGGTGCCGATCCGGACGCGCTCCGGACCGTGCTAGCGCTGGAGGGTGTCCGGCAGAGCCTCGACGTCGCCGTCCAGGACGGCGGGCTGTACCGCCGGGCCAAGCGGCTGATCGTGATGGACGTCGACTCGACGCTGATCCAGGGCGAGGTCATCGAGATGCTCGCCGGGCACGCGGGCCGGCAGGACGAGGTGGCCGCGGTCACCGAACAGGCCATGCGCGGCGAGCTCGACTTCGCCGAGTCGCTTCGGCACCGGGTCGCCCGGCTCGAAGGTCTGCCGGTGTCGGCGCTGGACGAGGTGTACGACGCGATCGAGCTGGCACCCGGGGCCCGGACGCTGGTGCGGACGCTGAAGCGGCTCGGGTACCAGTTCGCGATCGTCAGCGGCGGGTTCAGCCAGATCACCGACAAGCTGGCCGCCGAGCTCGGCATCGACTACGCCAAGGCGAACGAGCTGGAGATCGTCGACGGCAAGCTCACCGGCCGCGTCATCGGCGAGATCGTCGACCGGGCCGGCAAGGCGACGGCCCTGCGCCAGTTCGCCGCACGCTCCGGTACGCCGCTGACCCAGACGGTCGCGATCGGCGACGGGGCCAATGACCTCGACATGCTCGCCGTCGCCGGTCTCGGCGTCGCGTTCAACGCCAAGCCCGTCGTCCGCGCGGCCGCCGACACCCACCTGAGCGTGCCCTACCTGGACACGATCCTCTACCTGCTCGGCATCAGCCGCGAGGAAGTCGAAGCCGCGGACGCCGACAACCCGGCCTGACTGCAAGAACGTGCAAAACGCCGCGCATCCCGGCCGCGGTGCGGGAAGATCGAGGCATGGTGCCACCCGGATTCTCCAGTCGTCCCGCGACTGCCGACGACGCGGACGCGATCTACCAGCTCGTCGCGGCAGCCGAGATCGAGTGGCACGGGCGGGCCGAGGTGGTGCCGGATCAGGTCGCGGCGGACCTTCGGCGGCCGGAGCTGCGCCTCGAGCAGGACACCCTGCTCGTCCACGCACCTGATGGTGAACTGGCCGGCTGGGCCTGGGAGCACCTGGGCAAACGCGCGCAGATCGAGGTGCATCCGTCGTACCACGGGCTCGGGATCGGGACGGCGCTGCTCGACTGGGCCGAGCAGCGGTCGCGGGAGGCCGGCAGCGAGTGGCTGGCGCAGGCGGTCGACGACCAGGACAAGGCCGGCACCGTCCTGCTGCGATCGCGGGGGTACGACGTACTCGCCACCAACTGGTTGCTCGAGCGTCCGCTGGACCCCACGGTGCTGCGAGACCTGCCCGAAGGGCTGACACTCACGCCGTACAACGAGACGCAGGCGCGCGCTGTCCACGAGCTGATCCAGGACGCGTTCTCCGCCTTCCAGCAGCGGCGGAAGTCGTACGACGAATGGGCCCGGCTGACCGTTGAGCGGTCGAGCTTCCGGCCCAATGCCTCGACCCTCGCGTACGCCGGTGACGAGCTCGTCGGTGTCGTCATCGCGCTCGACCTGCAGGACACGAACGAGGGGTACGTCGAGCAGCTCGCCGTACGCGCGGACCAGCGGAACAAGGGGATCGCCCGGGCGATGCTCGACGACACCTGTGCCGAGTTCCACCGGCTCGGGCGGCGGACCTGCATCCTCTGGACGCATTCGGGCACCGGCGCCCTCGGCATGTACGAACACCTCGGCATGCGCGTCCGCCGCAGTACGACGGTCTACCGCAACACCTTCTGATCCGGCTTCTGATCCGTTCCGTGACGAGCTGTTGACACTTCGGGGTGAGAGCGCTCTCATTGCCTCATCAATCCCTGGAGGTCGCTATGCGTTCCCGCCCCCTCATCACCGCATTGCTCGCCCCACTCCTGGTCACCGGCGCCCTGGCTGTCGCGGCGCAGGCGAGTGTCCCGCCACCGCCGGCCGGCTGGACCACTGTCTGGAGTGACGACTTCGACGGCGCGAACGGCACACTGCCGTCCGGCGCCGACTGGATCATCGACACCGGCCACGGATATCCCGGCGGCCCCGGCAACTGGGGCACCGGCGAGATCCAGAGCTACACGAACAGCCCGAACAACGTGGCCCTCGACGGCACCGGCAATCTCCGGATCACGCCTCGCCGCGACAGCGCCGGCAACTGGACGTCGGCCCGGGTCGAGACCCAGCGCAGTGACTTCAAGCCGCCGTCCGGCGGGGTGCTCGCGATCGAGAGCCGGATCCAGATGCCGAACGTCACCGGCAACGCGGCGCTCGGATACTGGCCCGCGTTCTGGGCGTTGGGCGCGCCGTACCGCGGCAACTACTGGAACTGGCCGGGCATCGGCGAGTTCGACATCATGGAGAACGTCAACGGGATCAACTCGGTCTGGGGCGTCCTGCACTGCGGCGTGAACCCGGGCGGCCCGTGCAACGAGACCACCGGCATCGGCGCCAGCCGCGCCTGCCCGGGCTCGTCCTGCCAGACCGCGTTCCACACCTATCGCTTCGAGTGGGACACGAGCGTCTCGCCGAACCAGTTGCGCTGGTACGTCGACGGACAGCAGTTCCACTCCGTCAGCCAGGGCCAGTTGCCGGCCGACACGTGGAACACCATGACGTCGCACGCCGGGTACTTCGTCCTGCTGAACGTCGCCATCGGCGGCGCCTTCCCGGACGCGCTCAACGGTCCGACCCCGCGCGCCGAGACCGTCCCCGATCGCCCGATGATCGTGGACTACGTGGCCGTCTCCAGCCGCGGCGGCGGCACGACTCCCCCGCCGACTACTCCTCCGCCCGGCGGTGGCGGCAGCGCGTACAGCACGCTGCAGGCCGAGTCCTTCCAGCAGCAGTCCGGCATGGGCACCGAGACGACGACCGACACCGGCGGCGGCCAGAACCTCATGCAGATCGGCAACGGCGACTGGGCTCTCTACCGCGGCATCGACTTCGGCAGCAGCGCCGCGACACAGTTCGTCGCCCGGGTCGCCTCAGGTGCGGCCGGAGGAGTCAGCGGCCTGGTCGAAGTACGCCCCGACAGCCGCTCCAACGCCCCGATCGGCAGCTTCGCCATCGCCAACACCGGCGGCTGGCAATCCTGGCGCTCGGTCCCCGCCAACATCAGCAGCGTCACGGGCGTTCACGACGTCTACATCACCTTCACCAGCGGCCAGCCGGCCGACTTCGTCAACCTCAACTGGTTCACCTTCGGGCACTGACCGACAGCGGCTGGTGCCGATCCCCGGCACCAGCCGTACCGTCGAACCATGCTGGCCCTCGTCAAGGCAGGATCCTCGGTATCACTGCGGAGGGTCCCTGATCCGGTCCCCCAGTCCCACGAGGCACTCGTCCGGGTGAACACCTTCGCCCTGACTCACCGCGACCTGATCGACCTCGTCGACCCGACGGGCTTCGGAGATGTCCCCTACGGCACCGTCGTCGGTCGCGACTTCGCCGGATCCCTGGTCGAGTATCCGGCTGCCGTCACTCCGACCGCGAAAATGGGAGCCGTCCAAGGTGCCCGCCTCGTCGGCACAGTCCGCGCGGGTGCGTGGGCCGAGTTGGTCGCCGTTCCCTACACGCGTCTCGCCGGCCTCCCCGACAACGTCGCCGACGTACAAGGCTCGACCCTTCCTACCCCGGGCCTGGCCGCGCTCCGCGCGCTGCAGCACGGTGGCTTCCTGGTCGGCAAGGAGGTGCTGGTCACCGGCGCCCGCGGTGCGGTCGGCCGGCTCGCCTGTCAGTTGGCGCACCTCGCCGGCGCGCATGTCGTCGCCTACGTGCGTCCTGGCGAGCGGGCTCCACGGAGCCACCGGCCGTTGGATCAGGTCCCCGGTGCCGATCGCGTCACCGAACACCTGCCGGGGCGGTTCGATCTGATCATCGAGACCGTCGGGGGTGAGACCTTCGGCGAGGCGATCGAGTCCCTGGAGCCGGGTGGGGTGCTGGTGGCGGTCGCGACGCCGGAGCTGCGGGGCCGGGTGAGCTTCCGGACCTGGCGGGTCGATCGATCTGCCGGTGCGCGGATCCAGTTTCTGGACGAGTACGACGACGTGACGGCGGCCGACGCCATCCACAGCGACCTGAAGCGGCTCGTCGAGCTGGTGGCGACGTTCAAGCTGGATGTCGGGGTGGCGGTCGAGGAGTCGTGGCGGAACGCGGCGGCGGTGATCGAGGCGGTCCAGGAGCGGCGGATCAAGGGGCGGCTCGTGTTCCGTCCGCGGTGACGGATTGGGGGGTTGGCGGGGGTCAGCACCTATTCTTCGGCTATGTCTGATGTGCAGGGTGGGCCGGGGGCTCTGTTTGCTATTGGTGGCGCCGAGGACAAGCTGAAGAAGCGGATGGTGCTGCAGGAGTTCGTCGAGGCGGCGGGCGGGGCAAAGGCGCGGATCGTGGTGGTGCCGACGGCGTCCGCGCTCGGGCCGGACGTGATCGACGTGTACCGCGCCCTGTTCGCCGCGCTCGGGGCCGCGAGTGTGGTCGGCGTACGTCCGGAGAATCGGGAGGACGCCGACGACCCGGCGTTCCTCGAGCCGCTGGACGACGCCACCGGGATCTTCATGACCGGCGGCAATCAGCTCAAGCTCGCCGGCGTCGTCACCGGTACGGCGTTCGGCCGCGCGGTCACCGCCGCCCACCAGCGCGGTGCCGCGGTCGGCGGGACGTCGGCCGGCGCGAGCATCCTGGCCGAGCACATGATCGCGTTCGGCCGGTCCGGGGCCACCCCGCGGCAGCGGATGAGCCAGCTGGCCGGCGGCCTCGGCCTGGTCCAGGGCGCGATCGTCGACCAGCACTTCGCCCAGCGGAACCGGTACGGCCGGCTGCTGTCGCTGGTCGCCCAGTCCCCCGGCCTGCTCGGGATCGGTGTGGACGAGGACACCGCGGCCGTCGTCCGCGGCTCGCACCTCGAGGTCGTCGGCCGTGGCGCGGTGACGATCTTCGACGGCAGCCGGATCACGTCCAACGCCCACTACGCCAAGCGATCCGAGCCGATCCTGGCGTCGGGCGTCGTACTGCACGTCCTGCCCGCGACCGCGACGTTCGACCTGCGGGACCGGGTCCTGTTGTCGTACGGCCCGCAGCCGCCGGCCGCGGAGATCGCCGAGCTCGAGGCCGCCGAGGCGGACCTGCGCAAGCTGGCCAAGGAGATCGCCGCCGAGGGGGTGTCACCCAGGTACTACGAGGAGCACAAGCGGCGAGCAGGGCGTCGTACGGCGAAGACCACCAGGCCGGCCGCCGCCGGGGAGTCCAGACCGGAGGCGACCGAGCCGATCACGGCCGGCGCCGAACTCAGCCACCCCGACACCCCGCAACCAGAACAGTGAGCTGCATTGATGGCCGCACCAGCTGAGACCACCGGCACCCCCGCCCCCGACCTGAAGATCATCGAGACCCGGGTCTACCGCGGTCCGAACGTGTGGAGCTACGACCCGGCCATCCACCTGGTCGTCGACCTGGGATCGCTGGAGAACTTCCCGTCGAACACTATCCCGGGCTTCTCCGAGAAGCTCCTCGAGTACCTGCCGCGGCTCGACCAGCACCACTGCTCGCGCGGTCGTCGGGGCGGTTTCATCGAGCGGCTGCACGAAGGCACCTGGCTCGGCCACATCGCCGAACACGTCGCGCTGCAGCTCCAGCAGGAGGCCGGCCACGACATGCGCCGCGGCAAGACCCGCCAGGTCAAGGGCGTCCCGGGCCGCTACAACATCACCTACGCGTACGCCGACGAGGCGGTCGGACTCGCCGCCGGTGAGCTGGCCGTCCGGTTCGTCAACCACCTGGTGCAGCCGGACCCGGAGTTCGACTTCACCACCGAGCTGGAGAAGTTCATCAAGCGGGCCGAGCGGACCGCGTTCGGCCCGTCGACGCAGGCGATCGTGGACGAGGCGGTCTCCCGCGACATCCCGTGGATCCGGCTGAACAAGGCCAGCCTGGTCCAGCTCGGCCAGGGCGTGCACGCGAAGCGGATCCGGGCCACGATGACGTCCGAGACCGGGTCGATCGCGGTCGACATCGCCAGCGACAAGGACCTCACCACCCGCCTGCTCGCGTCCGCCGGCCTGCCGGTGCCGCGGTCGGAGTCGGTCCGCACGGTCGAGGAAGCGATCACGGTCGCGCACAAGATCGGCTACCCGATCGTCTGCAAACCCCTCGACGGCAACCACGGCCGCGGCGTCTGCCTGAACCTGCAGAACGCGGACGAGCTCCGGGAGGCGTTCCCGATCGCGGCCGAGCAGTCCCGGCGCGGCTTCGTGATCGTGGAGAACTTCGTCACCGGCAAGGACTACCGCTGCCTGATCATCAACGGCCGGATGGAGGCGATCGCCGAACGCGTGCCCGCGCACGTCGTGGGCGACGGCGTCCACACCGTGGCCGAGCTGGTCGACATCACCAACGCCGACCCGCGGCGTGGTGTCGGCCACGAGAAGATCCTGACCCGGATCACCGTGAACGCGGCCGCCCGGGAGCTCGTCCGCAGCCAGGGTTTCGAGCTGCACGACGTACCGCCCGAAGACGTGATGGTGAAGCTGACGCTGACCGGCAACATGTCCACCGGCGGCATCTCGATCGACCGGACCTGGGAGGCGCATCCGGAGAACGTCGAGATCGCCGAGGAGGCGGCCCGGATGATCGGGCTCGACATCGCCGGCATCGACTTCATCTGCCCTGACATCACCCAGCCGGTGCGCGAGACCGGCGGCGCGATCTGCGAGGTGAACGCGGCACCGGGCTTCCGGATGCACACGAACCCGACGATCGGCGAACCGCAGTACATCGCCAAGCCGGTCGTCGACATGCTGTTCCCGCCGGGCGCGACCAGCCGGATCCCGATCGTCGCGGTCACCGGGACGAACGGGAAGACCACCACCGCGCGGATGATCAGCCATGTCTTCAAGGGCATCGGCCGCAAGGTCGGGATGACATCGACCGACGGCATCGTGATCGACGAGCGGCTGGTGATCCGCCAGGACGCGTCCGGGCCGAAGTCCGCCCGGATGGTGCTGCAGAACCCGCGGGTCGATTTCGCCGTCTTCGAGGTCGCGCGGGGCGGGATCCTGCGCGAAGGGCTCGGGTACGAGCGCAACGACGTGGCGGTCGTCCTCAACATCCAGCCGGATCACCTCGGCATGCGCGGGATCGACACCCTCGAGCAACTCGCCGACGTGAAGGCCGTGCTCGTCGAGGCGGTGCCGCGGACCGGGTACGCCGTACTGAACGCGGACGACCCGTTGGTGCGGAAGATGCGGCGGCGGTGTTCCGGCCAGGTGGTGTGGTTCAGCATGGCCGAGCCGGGCAGCGAGGTGCGCGAGTACATCGAGGGGCACTGCCGGCGGGGTGGCCGGGCGGTTGTCCTGGAGCGTTCGGATCTCGGCGACATGATCGTGGTGAAGCACGGCCGGCGGTCGATGCAGCTGGCGTGGACACACTTGCTCCCGGCAACGTTCGGTGGCCGGGCGATGATGAACGTGCAGAACTCGATGGCGGCCGCGGCCGCGGCGTTCGCGGCCGGCGCGCCGTTGCACGACATCCGGCAGGGCCTGCGGACGTTCAGTACGTCGTACTATCTGTCGCCCGGGCGGTTGAACGAGATCGACGTCGACGGGCGGACCGTGATCGTCGACTACTGCCACAACGCGCCGGCGATGCGGATGCTCGGCGACTTCGTCGATCGGCTGGGCGAGAGTCTGAGCGCCTCGTCCGAGCTCGGCCGGCCGTCGCGGATCGGGGTGATCGCGACCGCGGGTGACCGCCGCGACGACGACATCCGCGAACTGGGTGAGGTCGCCGCCGGGCACTTCGACGTCGTCATCATCCGTGAGGACGCGCGATTGCGCGGCCGCAAGCGCGGCGAGGCCGCGGCGCTGATCGAGGCCGGCGTCCGGTCCGCGATGGGCAACGGCGCCCGCTGCCGCCAGGTCGACACGGTGCTGGACGAGTTGACCGCGGTCCGCCACGCCCTCAGCCGGTCGAACAGGGGCGACCTTGTCGTCCTGTGCGTCGATCAGCACCAGACCGTGCTGGCCGAGCTCGAATCCGTCTCCCACCTGGCCCAGGCCGGCGCCCGCTCGGGCGACGAAGGCGGCGATCCCGACTACCTACAGCCCGGCGACGAGCCCGACGTACCAATGGAATGACCGGATGACCCGTCCCTAGATGACCGGGTCTCGTCTCGGGAGGAGCCGGCGTCTGGGCTCCTCCTGGTCGATCCAGTCGAGGTCGTCCGAGAGTACGGCGTCGTTGGATTTGTCGGCGTACCTGTCCGGCGGGGGTGGCGGCGGTGGGAGCGCGCGGAGTTTGAGGGCCACCATCGGGATGGCGAGCAGGACGGCGAGGACCAGCCAGGGCCAGTACTCACGGAGCAGTGGCTCGAAGGACTGGAAGAACGCCTCGGTGGCGGCGTCGCCGACCGCGTCCATCGGCTTGCCGCTCGAGTCGCTGATCACCTGGACCGCGTCCACGACTCCGAATGACGCCAGGTAGAGAGCCGTCAGCAGCAACCAGAAGGATGCCGATCGCCACCCGCGCCGCCAGCAGGCCGCGTACAGGAGCAGGGCGAGACCGGCCGCGATGAGCAGGCCGTTCAGCTGCCAGAGCCAGCGCCACTCGGTCAACTGCTCGGCGGGGCGCATCGCGTACCAGGCGACCGGAAGCGCGAGCGCGAACGCCGCGACCACCGAGCTTCTGGAGCCCAGGGCGCCGAAGAACGCGCCGACGGCGCTTGCCACCAGCAACGTGATCACCAGCGACCGGTCCGACCAGCTGTTCCCGGTCAGCCACCACATGCCCCCGGCAACGATCAGGACCACCGGCACGGCGGCGCGCACCCGCGCGATCAGGAGCCCGGCCAGGACCCCGCCGGCGAATCCGCCCAGCACCAGCAGATCGATCCGCAGCGGCACGAACAGCGTCATACCGCCCGGCAATCCCTTCAGGTACGTCGCGGCGAACCCGGCCACGAACCAGGCGATCACCGCGGACGGAATCGACCACAGGTAACGCATGACACCCCGTTCCCCGCCCCAACCACGGCGGACGGGGCTAGTGCTGGGTTCTCTCGACCTTGCTCTTCAAGATCTCCGGTGTGTCGACGGTAGCTCCCTGGGACCGCAACCACGCGTCAAGACTCGCCCGATCCTGCAGAGACATCACCGCGACGACGTCCCCGGGCTTCGCCTCCCCGACCAGTGCCTGCGCCGCTTCCAGCTCGGTCGGGTACGCCGGTACGTCGTCCACACCGACCGACGCGGCGCCCTCGCGGAACACCGCCTCAAGCTCGGTCGGCGGCCGGCCCCGCAGGTACTCGGTCTTGTGGCCGATCACCACCCGGTCCGCCCCGCGCGCGCCGATGGCACCCAGCGCGGCGACCATGTCGTCGGCCCGGTCCCCCGGCGAACCGAGAGCCAGCAGCAACCGTCCGCCCTCCGGCCGGACGCCGTTCATGATCTCGAGCAGTGCCTCCAGCCCGGCCTCGTTGTGGGCGAGGTCGATCACGACGGTGAAGTCGCGCAGCGAGTACATGTTCATCCGGCCGGGGTTGTTCTCGTTCGGCGCGAACGTGCTCAGCCCTTCGATCACCGCCGCCCGCGGCAGCCCGAGCCCGAGCGCCGCCGAGGCCGCGGCCAGCGCGTTCTCGACGTTGTAGTGCGACAGCCCGGACAGCGTCATCGGTACGTCGACGACCTTCAGCAACGGCTCGGGGTCACTGGCCTGGTCGAGCACCGTGATGAATCCGTCCAGGACGGTCGTCGCCCGGCCGCCCTCGTCCAGCACGGTCCGGATCGACGGCGAGTCGGCATCGCGCGAGAACACCCAGCACTTGGCCGGCGAACCGAGCCGCATCGCGAACGTCCGGGGGTCGTCGCCGTTCACCACGCACCAGCCGCGCGGCCGGGTGATGTGGGTGATGACCGCCTTCACCTCGGCCAACTGGTCGACCGTGTCGATGCCGCCGAGGCCCAGGTGGTCCGCGGTGACGTTCGTGACGACCGAGACGTCGTTCGAGATCACGCCGACGCCGCGGCGCAGGATGCCGCCACGGGCCGTCTCGGTGACCGCGAGCTGGATCCCCGGCTGGGACAGCACCTGACCGGCGCCACTCGGTCCGGAGAAGTCGCCGTACTTGACCAGTTCGCCGTCGAAGTAGACGCCGTCGGTGCTGGACCAGCCGACGTGCAGGCCGGCCGCACGGCCGATGTGCGCGATCATCCGCGACGTCGTGGTCTTGCCGTTCGTCCCGGTCACCGCGACCACGGGCACCTTCGGGCGCAGGGTCGGCGGCGGGTTGCCGGGCGGTTCGTTCCGGACCCGGTCGCCGACGGAGGTGATCAGGTCGGTCAGGTCGTCGGACCCGAACGCGTCCAGCACCTCGACGATCGCGGCCCCGAGCGCCCGCGCCCGGTTCTCGTGGGCCCACGGGAACGCCACCACCAGGCGCCGTACGTCGGACTCCGGGCGGACCCGGACACCGATCCGCCCGATCCCGGCTTCGCGGGCGATCCGCCGTACGACGTGACCGGCGACGCGGATCGCGAACCGCTGCCGGAACCCGGACCCGATCCGGCCGGGCCGGGTGGTGCCGAGACCGATCGCCTGGCCGTAGGCCTTAGCGGCCGGAGCCGGGGCGTCGACGAGGGCCGACACGTCGAGCGTGAGCTTGACGGCGGCACGACTGAAATAGAGGTTGGCGCCGTCCAGGACCCGGAGCTCAACCAGCGATGTGGCCACCTACGCTCCCATCGCGTGGTAGCCGCCGTCGACGTGGACGATCTCGCCGGTGGTCGCCGGGAAGAAGTCGCTCAGCAACGCGACGATGGTCCGGCCGGTGGGCTCCAGGTCGGTCGGGTCCCAGCCCAGCGGGGCGCGGTCCAGCCACGGCCCCTCGAACTTCTCGAAGCCCGGGATCGCCTTCGCGGCCAGGGTCTTCAGCGGACCGGCCGAGACCAGGTTGCAGCGGATGCCCTGGGCGCCGAGGTCGCGGGCCAGGTACCGGCTCGTCGACTCGAGCGCGGCCTTGGCCACGCCCATCCAGTCGTACCCGGGCCAGGCGACAGTGGCGTCGAAGGTCAGCCCGACGACGCTGCCGCCACGGCCCATCAGCGGCGCACAGGTGATCGCCAGCGACTTGAGCGAGTACGCCGACACGTGCACGGCCTGGGACACGTCGTCCCACGGGCCGTCGAGGAACTTGCCGCCGAGGATGGTCTCCGGGTTGCCGTAGGCGATCGAGTGCACGACCCCGTCGAGGCCGTCGACGTGCTCGCGGACGGCATCCGGCAGCGCGGCCAGATGGTCCGGATCCGTGACGTCGAGCTCGAGCACCGGCGGCTCGACCGGGAGGCGTTTGGCGATCCGTCTGGTGATGCCCAGCGCGCGGCCGAAGTTGGAGATGAGCACGGTGGCGCCTTGCTCCTGCGCCACTTTGGCGGTCGCGAAGCCGATCGAGGAGTCGAGCGTGACGCCCGCGACCAGGATGCGCTTGCCGTCGAGGATGCCCACCGGCGTCCCTTTCTAGAAATGGTGTGTTGTCAGTTGCCCATGCCGATGCCGCCGTCGACCGGGATCACCGCACCGGTGATGTATCCGGCCTCCTCGGACGACAGCCAGCGGACCGCCTGCGCGATCTCCTCGGTCCGGCCGAACCGGCCGAGCGGGATCTGGCTCAGGTACTGCTTCTGGGTCTCCTCCGGCAGGACCGCGGTCATGTCGGTCTCGACGAAGCCGGGAGCGACCACGTTCGCGGTGATGCCGCGGCTGCCGAGCTCGCGGGCGATCGAGCGGGCCATCCCGATCAGACCGGACTTGCTGGCGGCGTAGTTCACCTGGCCGGGCGAGCCGAGCATGCCGACCACCGAGGAGATGAAGACGATCCGGCCCTTGCGCAGCCGCAGCATCCCCTTCGCCGCCCGGCGGGCGACCCGGAACGAGCCGGTGAGGTTGGTCTGTACGACGGCGTCCCAGTCGTCGTCCGACATCCGCAGCAGCAGGGTGTCGCGGGTGATGCCGGCGTTGGCCACCAGCACCTCGACCGGGCCCTGCTGCTCCTGGATCGCGTCGAACGCCGCGTCCACCTGCTCCTGGTCCGTGATGTCGCACTTGACCCCGAAGAAACCCTCCGGCGGCGGGCTGCTGTTGTACGTCACGGCGACCTGGTCACCGGCCTCGCGGAACGCGGTCGCGATCGCCAGCCCGATCCCCCGGTTGCCACCGGTCACCAACACAGACCTGCTCACAAGCCCTCCTCACTCGGCACCAGTGGAGGAACGCTATCGCCCGCCGCCCGCGTGCCCGGACGGCGGGTGCCCCCGCCCCTCCGCCGAGCGCGGCGAGGCGTGCTGTTCAGGAGTCCTCGAGGCGGAAGCCGACCTTCATGGTCACCTGGTAGTGATCGATCTGGTTGTCGGCGACATGGCCGCGGATCTCGGTGACCTCGAACCAGTCGAGGTGCCGCAGGGTATCGCCGGCCCGGCTGATTCCGTTGGTGATCGCCTGGTTCAGGCCTTCCTTGGACGTGCCCACGATCTCGGTCACGCGGTAGGTGCGGTCGGTCATGAGACGTACCTCTCCATCCTGGCCGCGCCGGGGCGAACGACGCGGCGTACCGTTGTTCTTGTTGAGGAGGATAGATGTCGAGACGTCGTGAACGGAGCGGCGAGACCGTCATCTCGGTGACGAGTGCGCAGCCGGGCCGGTCCGCGGATCTGGACAGCCGGATCGCTCGGTATGCCTGGATGATGTCGATCCGGATCGTCTGCTTCGTGCTCGCCGTGATCACCCCCTCGCCGTGGCGCTGGATGTTCATCGTCGCGGCCGTGTTCCTGCCCTACATCGCGGTCGTGCTGGCGAACACCCAACGGACCACGACGGTGTCCGACGCGCAGCCGTTCGTGGCCCCCGCGCGACCCGCGATCGGCTCGCATCCGGCGGCCGTCACACCACCGGATCAGGCTCCCGATCCGGAGCCCGCGATCGACACCGAAAAGTGATCTGTGCCGGGACTGGAAACTTTGGCGGGATCCGTGTCAGAATCTCCCGCGTGCTCTGAAGTTCACGGATGAAATTCAGGGACTTGATGCGGCGTCGGACGGCTCCCCCCGTGGCTGTCCGACGTCGCTTCATTTCGTCCAGGCTATTGATAATTGAGTGGTCAGGAACAATTGCCCGCATGCACAGGAATGGGTGTCCCCGATGACTGACGAGGCACTCCCATCGGTCTGCTCCGCCAGGGGATGCGGGCAGCCGGCCACCTGGGCGCTGCTGTGGAACAACCCGAAGATCCACACACCCGACCGGCGCAAGACCTGGCTGGCCTGCGACGAACACAAGGACAGCTTGTCCGACTTCCTGGCCCGCCGGTCATTCCTGCGCGAGGTCGAGCCTTTCTCCGGCTAAAGACCCAGACCCGAAAAAGCACATTTCCGGATTGGGCCGGTATGGCGGTCAGCCGCCGATCGCGGACATCGGCCGGGTGGGTTGCAGGAAGCTCGGGTCGTTGATGCCGTGGCCGGGGAGTTTGTCGCGCATGGCGCGCCGCCAGCGATCGGCCAGTTCGTCGTCGTCCGCACCCGCCCGCAGCGCCGTCCGCAGGTCCGACTCGGTCCGGGCGAACAGGCAGTCGCGCACCTGACCGTCGGCGGTGAGGCGGACCCGGTCACAGTCACCGCAGAACGGCCGCGTCACCGACGCGATGATGCCGACCGTCTGCGGCCCGCCACGCACCAGGAACGACTCGGCCGGCGCACTCCCCCGGGCCGACGGGTCGGTCGGCGTCAGACCGAACCGTTCGTCGAGCAGTTCGTGGATCTCGTCCGCGGTGACCATGGTCGCGCGGTCCCAGCCGTGCTGGGCGTCCAGTGGCATCTGCTCGATGAAGCGCAGTTCGTAGCCGCGTTCCAAGCAGTAGTCGAGCAACTCGGGCGCCTGCTGGTCGTTCACGCCGCGCATCAGGACGGCGTTCACCTTCACAGGTGTCAGCCCGGCTGTGTGTGCCGCCTCGAGTCCGGCCAGCACGTCCTTGAGGCGGTCCCGGCGTGCGAGCTCGACGAAGGTCTCCGCCCGAATCGTGTCGAGGCTCACATTCACCCGGTCCAGACCGGCGTCCTTGAGGGCCTGGGCCTGCCGGGCGAGGCCGATCCCGTTCGTCGTCAGCGACACCTCGGGCCGTGGCGTGAGCTCCGTCGTACGCGAGACGATGCCGACCAGGCCGCGGCGGAGCAGGGGCTCACCACCGGTGAAGCGGATCTCGCGCACGTCCAGGCGGGTCACCGCGATCGAGACCAGGCGGACGACCTCGTCATCGGTGAGCAGGTCGGGCTTGGCGAGCCAGTCCAGGCCTTCCTCGGGCATGCAGTAGCTACAGCGCAGATTGCAACGGTCAGTGAGCGACACGCGCAGGTCGGTGGCGAGCCGGCCGAACCGGTCCGCCAGACCCACCTGGGTCACCTCTTCCGTAGCCGTCATGCCTTCAGCCTACGTGCCGGGCGCGAGTCTTTTCAGGCGATGGCTTAAGTTCGAGATGTGGGTCGCTTGATGAATGTCCGCTGGATCGCCACCGCGCTGGCGGTCCTCGTGCTCGCCGCGGTGTGCGTCCAACTCGGCCGCTGGCAGTTGCACCGGCTGGACGAGCGCAAGGCCCGCAACGACGTCACCCGGGCCAATCTGAAGGCTCCGCCGGCGCCGCTCGACCAGGTCGTCGGCCAGCAGGGCGTGATCGGCGACCAGCACGCGTGGCGGACGGTCGTCGTCACCGGCACGTTCGACGCGTCGAAGCAGATCGTCATGCGGTACCGCAATGTCAGTGACCGGCCCGGCTTCGAGATCGTCACCCCGCTGATGCTCGCCGACGGCAAGGGGATCCTGGTCGATCGAGGCTTCCTGGCCCGCCAAGGCGCTGAACTCGCTCCGCTGCAGATTCCCGCCGTACCGGCCGGCGAGGTGACGATCACCGGCCGGCTGCAGCGCAGCGAACGCGGCGGCAACACCAACGGCGGGACGCCGGACGACGGTACGGCGCGACTGATCAACGGACCGGACTTCGCCAAGGCCCTCGGCCTGAACCTGTACGACGGCTACATCACCGTGGACAAGCAGGAACCGGCCAACGACCCGGCGTTCGGCGCGTTCCCGGGACCGGAGATCGACGACGGGCCACACTTCTTCTACGCGCTGCAGTGGTTCTTCTTCGCGCTGCTGGCGCTCGGTGGACTGGTCTACTTCTCCAGACAGGAAGTACGCGGTGAACGATCAGCGGGTGACAGCGCAGCGGCCGCATCGCCGGAACCGTCCCGACCCGAAGCACGTACCGGAGCGGCGGATTGAGGACTACGCGCTGATCGGTGACCTGCAGACCGCCGCACTGGTGTCCAAGCAGGGCTCGATCGATTGGCTGTGCTTCCCGCGGTTCGACTCCGAGGCCTGTTTCGCGGCGCTGCTCGGCACCGACGAGAACGGCCACTGGCGGGTCGCTCCCCGCGACGCCGACGCGGTCAGCAGCTGGCACTACCGCGACGACACGCTGATCCTGGAGACGGAGTGGTCCACCCCGACCGGATCGGTCCGGGTGATCGACTTCATGCCACCACGGGACGCCGCGCCCGACGTCGTACGGATCGTCGAAGGCATCAGCGGGACCGTGGAGATGCGGTCCGAGCTGCGGCTGCGGTTCGACTACGGTCAAGTGGTGCCGTGGGTGCGGAACCTCGACGGCCAAGTGGTCGCAATCGCCGGTCCGGACGCGGTGTCGTTGCGGTCCGACATCCATCAGTACGGGCGCGACTTCGCGACGTACGCGGATTTCCGGGTCTCGGCCGGGGACCGGGCCTGGTTCGTGCTCACCTGGCATCCGTCGCACCACCCGGTGCCCGAGCCCACCGACGCCCTCGCGTCGCTCGAGCCGACCGCGACGTACTGGACCGAGTGGATCGCTCGCAGCAAGGGCGCGAACGAGTTCGGCGAGGAGGTCACCCGCTCGATCCTCACGCTCAAGGCGCTCACCTACGGCCCGTCCGGCGGCATCGTCGCGGCGCCGACCACCTCGTTGCCCGAGGCGCTCGGCGGGCAGCGCAACTGGGACTACCGGTTCTGCTGGTTGCGCGACGCAACGATGACGCTAGCGGCGATGCTGCGATCCGGCTACAGCGAGGAAGCCCATGCCTGGCGGGACTGGCTGCTCCGGGCGATCGCCGGATCGCCGGCCGACCTGCAGATCATGTACGGCGTGACCGGGGAACGGCGGCTCCGGGAGTTCGAGGCGGATTGGCTGCCCGGGTTCGCCGCGTCGGCGCCCGTACGGATCGGGAACGCCGCCGCGGACCAGTTGCAGATCGACGTGTACGGCGAGGTGATGGACGTCCTCGCGCTGGCCCGCGAGACGCAGATCGGGGCGAGCGACGAAGCGTGGGCCGTGCAACGCGGGCTGATGCGCCACCTCTCCGAGATCTGGAACCAGCCGGACGAGGGCATCTGGGAGGTCCGCGGCGGCCGCCAGCACTTCACCCACTCGAAGGTGATGGCCTGGGTCGCGTTCGACCGGGCCGCGCGGGCGGTCGAGCGGTTCGGGCTGGGCGGACCGGCCAAGCAGTGGCGGGCGATGGCCGAGGAGATTCACCGGGACGTGTGCGAGAAGGCGTTCGACCCGGAGCGGAACACGTTCACCCAGGCCTATGGCAGCAAGGCGCTGGATGCCGCCGTACTGCTGATCCCGCAGGTCGGCTTCCTGCCGCCCAGCGATCCGCGGGTGGTTGGGACGGTCGACGCGGTGCAGCGGGAGCTGGCCACCGACGGGTTCGTCCGGCGGTATCTGACCGAGCACACCGACGACGGGCTGCACGACGACGAGGGCGTGTTCCTGATCTGCTCGTTCTGGCTGGCCGACGCGCTGGCGATGATCGGCCGGGTCGGCGAGGCTCGCGACCTGTACGACCGGCTCGTTGCCCTGCGCAACGATGTGGGGTTGCTCGCGGAGGAGTACGACCCGGCCACCGGCCGGATGCTCGGGAACTTCCCGCAGGCCTTCTCGCATCTGGGGCTGGTCAACACCGCCTGGCATCTGACCACCGCCGAGTCGCCGCTGCGCCGGTCGGCGTACTAGGCACCGGTTCTTGCCGGAGGCCACGAACAGTCGAGGTGCGCTACGGGGTGTGGTGAGGCAGGATGGTGACGTGGACCTCGGACTGCGCGACCGCACCTACATCGTCACCGGAGCCAGCGCCGGACTCGGCTTCGCCACCGCGAAAGCCCTCGCCGGCGAAGGCGCCAGGTTGGTGATCTCGAGCCGCAACGAGGAGTCGATCGCCCGCGCCGCGGCCGAGCTCGGCGAGAACGTCGTCGGCATCCCGGTCGACAACGCCGATCCGGAGAGCGCCGAGCGACTGGCCGCGACCGCGATCGCCAAGTGGGGCGCATTGCACGGCGCCCTCATCAGTGTCGGCGGCCCCCGGCCGGGCACGGCTCTGGACACCGACGAGGAGGACTGGCGGGCGGCGTTCGACAGCGTCTTCCTCGGCGGCCTGCGGATCGCCCGCTCGGTCGCCCGAGCGGGTTCGGAGGGTACGTCGATCGTCTTCGTGCTGTCGTCGTCGGTGAAGTCCCCGATCAGCGGCCTGGCCATCTCGAACGGTCTGCGCCCCGGTCTGGCGATGGTGGCCAAGACGCTCGCCGACGAGCTAGGCCCGAACGGGACCCGCGTGAACGGCCTGATGCCCGGCCGGATCGCCACCGACCGGCTCAAGGAACTCGACGCCAAGGGTGGCGACCCGGAGGCGGCCCGGCGCGCCTCCGAGAAGACCATCCCCTTGCGTCGCTACGGCGACCCCGACGAATTCGGCCGCGTCGCCGCCTTCATCCTCTCCCCCGCCGCCTCCTACATCACCGGAACCATCCTCCCCATCGACGGCGGAGCCCTCCGAGCCCTCTAGGTATCAGCCCCACTGGCCGGGGACGTAGTCGCCGGCCGGCTGCTGGGTGATGACGTTGAGGCGGTTCCAGGTGTTCATGCTCGCGATGGTGGCGATGAGCGCCGCAAGCTGTTCCTCGTTGTAGTGCTTGGCCGCATTGGCCCACACCTCGTCGGTGACTCCCGGTGCGGCGTCGGCGAGCCGGGTGCCCTCTTCCGCCAGCGCGAGTGCGGCGCGCTCGGCCTCAGTGAAGACCGTCGCCTCCCGCCAGGCCACGACCAGGTTGAGGCGCAGCGAGGTCTCCCCGCGCTCGATCGCGTCCTTGGTGTGCATGTCGACGCAGACCGCGCAGCCGTTGATCTGGCTGACCCGCAACGCCATCAGCTCGAGCGTGTCGATCGGCACGCCGGCCGACCTCGCGACCAGGCTTCCCGCGTTGACATGCTTGATGAACTTCATCGCGACCGAGTTGGTGAACAGATCCAAGCGGGCGTCCATAGTGGTGTCTTCTCCTTAGCGGATGTGTTGTTGACACCACTCCGACGAGACAGCCCCGCAAGGTGTGAGTTCGGCCGGGGTCAGTCCGGCGCGATCCGGTTGCCCTGCTCGTCCCAGTGCCCGGCAACCTTCTTGCTCGGCTGGACGCGGGGCGGTTCTCCCGGCATCTTCGGGTAGTCGGGTGGGAAGTTCAGCTCGCCGCCAGGGAGTTCCTCCCACAGGCGCAGCAGCGCATCGAGCGGGTACGCCGTCTCGTCCATGTCCGCCCAGGGATCGCCGTCGGCGAGGTAGTCCGGAACCGTGTGCAGGTTGAAGGCACGCGGGTCGTCCACCTCGGCAAGCCGGTCCCACGTCATCGGCGTACTGACCGGCGCACCCGGCCGTGGTCGCAGCGACCAAGCGCCCGCGACCGTCCGGTCCCGGAGGTTCTGGTTGAAGTCCAGGAAGATCGAGGCCTCGCCGCGTTCCTCCTTCCACCAGGCCGTCGTCACGCCGTCGTCGCGCCGCTCGAGCTCGCGGCCGAGGCCGATCGCGGCATGCCGGACCTGGTCGAAGGTCCACTCCGGCCGGATCCGCACGTAGATGTGGATCCCGCGGTTGCCGCTGGTCTTCGGATATCCCCGTAGGCCCAGCTCCTCGAGAAGTTCGCGGGCGACGCCGGCCACCCTCCGCGCATCGGCGAAGGTCGCGCCGGGCTGTGGATCGAGATCGAGGCGCAGCTCGTCGGGGTGGTCGAGATCGCTGCTGCGCACCGCCCACGGGTGGAAGGTCAGCGTGCCCATCTGGGCCGCCCACACCGCAGCGGCAGGCTCGGTCAAGCACAGCTCGTCGATCGGGCGGTCGTTCGGCGTCAGGACGCGGCAGGTCTGGAGCCAATCGGGAGCACCCTTGGGGAGGCGCTTGGAGTAGAAGCCGTCCCCGGTCTGACGACCGATCGAGTCCACCGACAGCGTCATACCCTCGCGCCACCCACCGGGCCAGCGTTCCAGCGCGACCGGACGGTCGCCCGACGCTCGCATGAACGCAGGAGCCACACCGATGAAGTACTCGCAGACCTGCAGCTTCGTGACCTCCGGAGCCCAGTCGGTCGCCTCGTAAACAACCCGATCGGGGCTGGAGACCCGGACCTCGCGGTCTCCGACGGTGACCACCACCCCTGTGCTCTTCGCCATGCCGCGACGTTATCGCCCCGCACCGACCAAGTCCCGGAATTGCCCGGGAGCGTGCGGGAAAGGCAACTTTTCCCAACCTCTGGCCACCGTGGGTGACCGAGCGGTAACGTTCCAGCACCCTCGTTCCTGGGGCGTGAGGCCCCCGGGACGCTGATGAAGGAGCGCGAGGATGAACAGATCCGCCCTGTTCGCCGCTGCCACCGCAGTGGCGACCACCACCGCCCTCGGTCTGTCCAGTGTCACCACCGCCACGGGTGCACCGATGGCAGACCCCGTTCCCAGTCCGGCCGCGGCCGTTGCCCGGGCCAAGACCGCGATCGGCGACCATCTCGCCGTACTGCGTGCCACCGGCGCCGATGCGTTCGCCGTCAAGGACGTCATCGTCGACCCGGACGGGTCCAGCCATGTCCGGATGGATCGCACCATCGGCGGGCTGCCCGTCCTCGGTGGTGACGTGGTCGTGCACCAGGCCAAGGACGGCACCTTCAAGGGCGCCAGCCTGACGCTGAGCCGCAGCGCCGACGTGAGCCGGACCCCGAAGGTCAGCGTCGCGACGGCGACGCCGAAGGCTTTGGCCAAGGGCCTGAAGGCCGAGGGCAAGCCCGCGCTGGTGATCGAGGCCCGCAAGGGTGCGCCGCGGCTGGCCTATCTGGTCACCACGGTCGGCACGCAGCCCGACGGTACGCCGAGCAACATCACGACCACCATCGACGCACTCACCGGCGCCAAGCTGGTCAGCGAGCAGCACATCGAGACCGCGACCGGCGACGGCCAGAGCCTCTACAGCGGGACCGTGCCGCTCCAGACCACGGCGGCCACCGGCGGCTTCACGCTGACCGACCCGGTCCACGGCAACGGCTTCACCGCCGACGCCAACAACAAGACCGACTCCATCCTCTGCCAGCTGTTCGGCCTCGGCTGCCCGACGCCGACGCGCTTCACCGACGCCGACAACCACTGGGGCACCGGCACCAACGCGAACCGGGCCACCGCCGCCGTCGACGCGCACTACGGGGCCGCGACCACGTTCGACTACTACAAGAACGTGCACGGCCGGAACGGCATCTTCAACGACGGCAAGGGAGTCCCGAGCCGGGTGCACTACGGCACCAACTACGTGAACGCGTTCTGGGACGGCAAGCAGATGACGTACGGCGACGGCGACAACGTCGTCGCGGGTCCGCTGGTCTCGATCGACGTGGCCGGCCACGAGATGTCCCACGGCGTCACCGAGCACACGGCCAACCTCACCTACTCCGGTGAGTCCGGCGGCCTGAACGAGGCGACCAGCGACATCCTCGGCACCATGGTCGAGTTCTATTCCAACAACGCCGCCGACCCCGGTGACTACTACATCGGCGAGCGGATCATGAAGGACCGGCCGGCGCTGCGCTTCATGGACAAGCCGAGCAAGGACGGCAACTCCCCCGACTGCTGGTCCTCCGGCGTCGGCAACCTCGACGTGCACTACTCGTCCGGGATCGCGAACCACTTCGCCTACCTGCTGGCCGAGGGCAGCGGCGCCAAGACGATCGGCGGCTTCCCGCACAACTCGCCGACCTGCAACGGCTCGACGGTCACCGGCATCGGCCACGACAAGCTCGGCAAGATCTGGTACCGCGCACTGACCACGTACATGACCAGCGGTACGACGTACGCCCAGGCCCGGACCGCGACACTCAACGCGGCCACCGACCTGTACGGCGCGAACAGCACAGAAAGGGCCGCGGTCGCCGCCGCCTGGTCCGCCGTCAGCGTGAACTGAGTCGGTGAGGTCATGGGGCCCGCCGGGAACCGAGGCCCCATGACCCGCCGCGCCGGAGGCGCGGCAATCAAGTACAGACTGGTGAACAAACGCTTTGTCCATTGCCGTCCGCCGGTCGCGGACCTACCGTCACATGCATGGGTGGGGAGCTCGGGGGAGATTCCAGAGTGCAGGTGGCCAGGCTTCAAGAGGCCAGGCCACTGCTGCTCGTCGTCGACGCTGACCCGGAGCGTCTGGAGCGCTGTGAAACCGAGCTGGAGCGGGGCTTCGGCGTTGACTTCAGAGTCCGCGGTGAGCTGACCGCCGCTGCTGCGATCAATTCCTTACAGCAAGCTCACGACTGGGGACAGCGGGTCGCCGTCGTCCTGGTCGATCACGCGTTCACCGACGCCGCGCGAACCGAGATCCTCGCCGCGGCTCGCACGCTGCATCCGGACGCGCGCCGGGCGTTGCTGATCGAGTGGGGCGCCTGGGCGGACCGTGCGACGGCGGCCGCGATCCTGTCCGCGATGTCGGTCGGGGATATCAACTACTACGTCCTCAAGCCGTGGATCGCGCGGGACGAGTTGTTCCACCGGACCGTCGCGGAGTTCGTCCAGGAGTGGTCCCGCAACGAGGTGGCGAACCTGCGCGAGGTGGTCGTGATCGCTTCCGACCACTCGGTCCGGGCCCAGGCGGTGCGCAGCCTGCTCGCACGCAACGGCATCCCGAGCGCCTTCCGGCCGAGCGGTTCGGCGTCGGCGAACGACGCACTGGAGTTCATCGGGGAGCCGGATCCCGGCGACGGTGTGCTGGTCTGGATGCCGGCGGTCGGCGGCACCCTGTTGCACGATCCGACCGACGTGGAGATCGCCGAGGCGTGGGGGGTGCCGACGAGGCTGGCTCCCGGCGAGGAGCCGTCGTTCGATGTGCTGGTGATCGGGGCCGGTCCAGGTGGGTTGGCGGCCGCCGTCTACGCGTCGTCCGAGGGTTTGCGGACGTTGGTGGTGGAGCGGGAGTCGATCGGCGGGCAGGCCGGGTCCACGTCGCTCATCCGCAACTATCTGGGGTTCTCCCGGGGTATTCGTGGCTCGGAGCTGGCGCAGCGCGGATACCAGCAGGCCTGGGTGTTCGGCGTGCATTTCATGCTGATGCGGACGGTCGAGCGGGTCGAGAAGCGTGGCGACCATTTCGTCGCCGTGATCGGGGACGTCGGTGAGGTGACCGCGCGGGCCGTCGTACTCGCGGCGGGCGTGTCGTATCGGAGGCTCGGCGTACCGTCGCTGGAGAAGCTGATGGGGACCGGTGTGTACTACGGCGCCAACGTCTCGGAGGTCCATGGGTTGAAGGGTCTCGACGCCTGCGTGGTCGGTGGCGGGAACTCGGCCGGGCAGGCGGTCGTGGATCTGGCTCGGTACTGCCGGCAGGTCACGTTGGTGATCCGCGGCAAGGATATTGCCGCGGGCATGTCGCAGTACCTGATCGACGTGATCCAGGCCGCGGCGAATGTGACCGTGCGGGTCTCCAGTGAGGTTGTCGACGGCGGCGGCGACCGGTGGCTGCAGAAGGTCACGCTTCGGGATCGCGAGACCGGCGCCGAGGAGACGCTCGCTGTCGACGGACTGTTCGTGATGATCGGTGCTGTGCCTGGTACGGATTGGCTACCGGAGGAGGTCGGCCGGGATCGGCGGGGCTTCGTCCTGACCGGCACGGATGCGGGCGTCGATCCGCACTGGCACGAGGGCCGGCCGCCGCAGCCTTACGAGACCACCGTCCCGGGGCTGTTCGCGATCGGCGACGTACGCAGCGAGTCGGTGAAACGGGTGGCGTCCGCGGTCGGCGAGGGTTCCGTGGTCGTGTCGCAGATCCACACCCATCTCAGGGTCTCGGCGGATGGCTAAGCGACGGTTCGTCTACACCCCGGCGATGGTCGCGCTGACCGCCGTCGCGCTGCTGATACCGCTGGCTGGATTGGTCCTGCTGCTGAATGCGCCTCGGCTCAACGTGCATTGGGAGCACCATCCGGCGCACTTCTGGCTGGTGCTCCTGACCGCCGGGCTGAGCGCCGTACTCGCGTACGTGACGGGTGCGGCGGCGCTTCGGCGGGGGGATCCCCGGGTGCTGTTCATCTCGCTGACGTTTCTGTCGGCGGCCGGGTTTCTCGGGTTGCACGCGCTGGCCACGCCGAAGGTGCTGCTCGACACGCCGAACGTCGGTTTCACGCTCGCGACCCCGGTGGGCGTTGCGCTCGGCTCGGTGTTCGCGGTCCTGTCCACCCTGAACTTCTCCGGGGATCGGGTGGCGTCCGCGATGCGGTGGGGACGGTGGCTCCGGGCCGGCCTGCTGACGCTGATGGGCTTGTGGGCCGCGGCCTCGGTCCTGCGGTTGCCTCCGCTGCACGCCGCCTCGGTGCCGGAGGTTGCCGACGGCATCCTCAAGGTGATCGCCGTACCGGCTGTGCTGCTGTACGCCATCGCGGCGGCGCGTTTTCTGCGGAGCTGGTGGCAGCGCCCGTCGCTGATGGTGCTGGCGATGGTCGCCGCCAACGTGCTGCTCGGTGAGGCGATGGTCGCGCTGGTGTTCGCGCAGAACTGGGCGCTGTCGTGGTGGGAGTGGCATGTGCTGCTGCTCACCGCGTTCGCACTGGTTCTGGTCGGGGTGCGGCTCCAGTGGTACGAGGAAAGGTTCGCGGATCTCTACCTGGAGGACACCGTGTCGGGGCAGCGCGAGCTGAGCGTGTTGTTCGCGGATCTGGAGGGGTTCACCCCGTTCTCGGAGAAGCACGACCCGGCCGAGGTCGCGGCGATGCTGAACACGTACTTTCAGGTCGTCGTACCTCCCGTCGTACGGCGGCATGGCGGCACTGTGGACCGGATCATCGGGGACGCGCTGATGGTGACCTTCAACAAGCGTGGTGACCAGCCGGACCACGCCGCCCGCGCGGCCGCGGCGGGACTGGCGCTGCAGGATGCGGCGATCGCGGTCCAGGCGGCGCACCCGAACTGGCCGCGGTTCCGGGTCGGCATCAACACCGGGATCGCGTCGGTCAGTCTGCTCGGCACCGAAGGCGGGCGGACGCACACGGTCATCGGCGACACGGTCAACGTCGCGTCCCGGATCGAGGGCAAGGCTCCCGGCGGTGGTGTGGCCATCGGGCCGGCCACCAAGGCACTCCTGCCGGACGCGGTCACCGAGTCGCTCGGGCTGCTCAGGCTCAAGGGCAAGGCCGAGCCGATGGAGGTCCACCACCTGCTGGCGATGCACCCCGGCGAATGATCACCCGTGCCTTCCGGGCGCGCACCGGCTGTTCACGTGTTGGACCTTGGCGGCGACTGGTCCGGGTGTGAGAATCCGGCTCATGTCTGCCCAGAACCGATCGCGGCGCCGCCTGGGCGCCCTCGTGATCACCTCGTGTCTCGCCTTGTCGGCCGCCGGAGTGCTGCTGGCCGCACCCTCGAACGCCGCCTCCCCCGATGTGGTCATCACCGAGGTGTACGGCGGTGGAGGCAACAGCGGCGCGCCGTACACGAACGACTTCGTCGAGCTGACCAACAACGGCAGCTCTCCGGTCGACGTGAGCGGCTGGTCGGTCCAGTACGCGTCGTCGACCGGCGTCACCTGGCAGGTGACCAAGCTGACGGGCAGCATCGCCCCCGGTGCGGCGTACCTCGTCCAGGAAGGGGCCGGCGCCGGGAACGGCGCGCCGATGCCTACCCCGGACGTCTCGGGCACCATCGCGATGTCCGCGAGCGCGGGCAAGGTCGCGCTGGTCACCAACCAGACCGCGCTGGCCTGTGGCTCCGTGTGCCACGCCGATCCGGCGGTTCGGGACTACGTGGGCTTCGGCTCCGCGGCGACCGACTCCGAGACCGCACCGACGGGCACGCTCTCGAACACGAGCTCGGCCGCGCGCATCGACCCGACGAAGGACACCGACAACAACGGTGCCGACTTCGCCGTCGGCAACCCGTCGCCGGGCACGCTGACCTCGACCCCGACCGAGCCGCCGGTCGACGCGAAGATCCACGACATCCAGGGCGCCGCGCACCGGTCGCCGCTCGAGGGCAAGGTGGCCGCCAACGTCACCGGTGTGGTGACCGCGAAGACCGGCAACGGGTTCTGGTTCCAGGACCCGCAGCCGGACACCGACCCCGCGACCAGCGAAGGTCTGTTCGTCTTCACCAGCTCCGCGCCGACGGTCTCCGTCGGTGACGCCGTCACGGTGCAGGGCACGGTTGCCGAGTTCCGTCCCGGCGGCTCGGGCGGAGTCACGAACCTGACCACCACCGAGCTCACCAACCCGACGATCACGGTCACCGGCACGGCCGCCGTACCGGCTCCGACGATCGTCGGCCCGGGTGGCCGCGTCCCGCCGTCGACCGTGATCGAGGACGACTCGGCCGGTGACGTCGAGACCACCAGTACGGCGTTCGACCCCGCCAACGACGGCCTGGACTTCTGGGAGTCGCTGGAAGGGATGTGGCTGGGCATCAACGAGCCCCAGGTCACCGGTCCGACCAGTTCGTTCCGTGAGCTGTCCGTCGTACCGGCCGGATCCGGAGTGCGGACCGTGCGTGGCGGCATCCTGCTGCAGAAGACCGACAGCAACCCCGAGCGCGTCCTGCTCGACGACGTGCTGACGCCGATCCCGGACGCGAAGACCGGCGACAAGCTGGCCGGTGTGGTGACCGGTGTCCTGGACTACTCGTTCGGGAACTTCAAGTTCCTCCCGACGCAGACCCCGACCGTGATCGACGGCGGCGTGAAGCGCGAGACGACCAAGGCGTCCTCGCCGCTGCAGGTATCGGTGGCGACGTTCAACGTGGAGAACCTGGACCCGTCCGACGGTCCGGCCAAGTTCGACGGGCTGGCGCAGGCAGTGGTGAAGAACCTCGCCTCGCCCGACATCGTCGGTCTGGAGGAAGTGCAGGACAACGACGGCGCGACGAACTCCGGCAACACCCAGGCGAACGTCACCCTGGACACGCTCGTCGCCGCGATCCAGGCCGCGGGCGGACCGAAGTACGCCTATCGCCAGATCGACCCGGTGAACAACGCCGAGGGTGGCGAGCCGGGCGGCAACATCCGGGTCGCGTTCATGTACCGGACGGACAAGCCGGTGAAGTTCGTCGACCGCCCCGGTGGCGGCTCGACGGTGCCGACGACGATCACCACCGACCGGTTCGGCCGGCCGCACCTGAGCTCGTCGCCGGGCCGGGTCGACCCGGCCAACCCGGCCTGGCCCGCGACGCGGGTCCCACTGGCCGGTGAGTTCACCTGGCACGGGCAGAGCCTGTTCGTGGTGGTCAACCACTTCAGCTCCAAGGGCGGCGACAACCCGCTGTGGGGCCGGTTCCAGCCGCCGGTGCAGGTGACCGCGGAGAAGCGGCACCAGCAGGCTCAGGCGGTCCGTGGGTTCGTGGACCAGATCCTCGCGAAGGACAAGGGCGCGAACGTGGTCGTGCTCGGTGACCTGAACGACTTCGACTGGTCCGAGACCGCGGACATCCTGGTCGGCTCGGGCAAGACCGCGCTGATCGACATGCCGCGGACCCTCCCGCTGCCGGAGCGCTACAGCTACGTGTTCGAGGGCAACAGCCAGATCCTCGACCAGATCCTGATCTCGAAGAACCTGCAGCCGGCCTCGACGTACGACGTGGTGCACATGAACGCGGAGTTCCCGGACCAGATCAGCGACCACGACCCCCAGGTGGTGCGGGTCATCCCACTGCCGTCCTGGGTCCGGTGATCCGGCGGGCCTGAGGGCGCGGCGATCACGGGAGTCTTACGTGCGGCCGCCCGGGCGGGGTTTTCCTTGCCCGGGCGCCGATACTGGACTCGTGACAGATGACACCAAGCAGTACGCCGTGACCAAGTCCGACGCGGAGTGGAAGGCGCAGCTCTCCCCCGCCGAATTCCAGGTACTGCGCAAGGCCGGGACCGAGCGGCCGTACACCGGTGAGTACACCGACACGAAGACCGTCGGCGTGTACAAGTGCCGGGCCTGCGACGCGGAGCTGTTCCGCAGCGAGAACAAGTTCGACTCGCACTGCGGGTGGCCGTCCTTCTTCGCCCCGCTGGCCGAGGACCGGGTCCAGTACATCGAGGACAGCACCCTCGGCATGAAGCGCGTCGAGGTCCGCTGCGCCAACTGCGGCTCGCACCTCGGCCACGTCTTCGAAGGCGAGGGCTACGAGACCCCGACCGACCTCCGCTACTGCATCAACAGCATCAGCCTCACCCTGCAACCCGCCTGAAGCTGCCGGGACGTCGGCCGCTGACACACTAAAGTTGGCCAGCGTGGCTGACGACTTCGGACCTCGCGTTCTCGATGCTCTTGGAGCCGACCAGCCTTGGGAGGTGCCGGAGGATTGGCTGGCCGGTGTCCGTGACCGGCTACGCGCGTGGGGCGACGATCCGGGCACGTTGCGGCCGGTCGCCTTCCCGGAGTTCGTCGACGGAACGCCGGCCGCCGTGTGGTTCACCCACCAGATCGCCCCACTCCTGACCGGCTGGATCCCGGTGCTCCACGGCGAGTACGCCGACATCTCCGCCGTGCTGACCCGGGACTTTTACCGGTCGCCGGTCCGGTACGGCGGGGCCGGTCACCTGATCCGGGTCGCGGACGCCGACTGGCCGCTGCAGCTGGTGTCCGGCGCTCGCGGTTTCCGCGAAGACGCTCGCCGGCAGGCGCTGCAGCTGTCCCGGGACGTCGTCAGCCTCTTCGTCGACGCGCCGCCGATGGCGACCCGGGCCCGGGCCCTGACGAGCGCGTTCGACCGGGTGCTTTGGGACCGCGAGCTGACCCGCATGCACACCGCCGCCGACTACGAGACGATCGCTCAGTTCTGGCGGACCGCCGTACTCAGCGATGACGAGCGGTTGGCGCTGCCGGAGCTGGCGGGCACCGCGTCGGCCCTGTACTACTCGCTCAGCACGCTCCGGGACACACACGCCAAGCTGGTGACGGAAGTCCCCGACGACGAAGCCGGCGACTTTGCGCAGCTGCTGGCCCGGATGATCCTGGCCACCGGGCTCCACGGCCTGCCTCCGGCCGTCGGCCAGATCCTGGGCGGCGCCGGCTGGGACGTCGTGAACGCCCTCGCCGACCTCAAGGCCGGCTTCGACGCGCACACCTGGCTGGCCGCCAACACCGTGTGGCTGGCCCGCGCGGTGCGTCGCGACCAGCAAGGGCTCGCGCGGTCCTGGGCTGCTGCGGCTACCAGGGTCTCGGTGCATCTGGCCGACGTACTCGCGGGCGCACCGTGGCCGGAGCTGCAGGTCCCGGACCTGAACGCCTTCCTCCGTGATCCCCGGCCGGTTTCCAGTACGCCGAACCCGCCGGCTCCGGTGCGCGAGGCTGAACCCGAACAGCAGCCTCCAGTCGAGCCCGTGCCCGAACCAGTCGTCGAGGTCGAGCCCGAGCCCGCCCAAGCTGCCGAGATCCGGGCGGAGCCGGTGATGCTGGCCGTGCCGGAGCCGGTGGACTACACCGACAACCCGATGGCCGAGCTGGACGCGCTGATCGGGCTGGACTCGATCAAGGACGCGGTCCGCCGGATGGTGGCCGAGGTCAAGACCAACCTGCGTCGCAAGGAGCTCGGTCTGCCGAGTCACGAGCGGGCCCGGCACATGGTGTTCGTCGGCAAGCCCGGCACGGCCAAGACCACGATCGCCCGGTTGCTCAGCCGGGTCTACAAGCAACTCGGCGTCCTCGAGAAGGGTCACGTGGTCGAGGTCGACCGGTCCGACCTGGTCGGCTCCAGCGTCGGCACCACCGCGCCGCTGACCGCGGCGAAGTTCCGCGAGGCGCTCGGCGGGGTGCTGTTCGTCGACGAGGCCTACACGCTGGTTCCGGAGAACAGCCCGGGTGACTTCGGCCTCGAGGCCGTGGCCACCATCCTGAAGCTGATGGAGGACCATCGCGACGAGTGCATCGTGATCGTCGCCGGCTACCACCGCGAGATGCAGCGGTTCATGGAGTCCAACACCGGGCTGGCGTCGCGGTTCCCCAAGCTGTTGTCCTTCAGCGAGTACGACACCAACCAGCTCGTCGCCATCTTCGAGCTGCAGGCCCGGCTGAACGGCATGATCTACTCCGGCGACGTGCTGGATGCGCTCCGCGCGGTCATCCCGCCGGCTCCCCGGGCCCACAACTTCGGCAACGGCCGCTTCATCCGGAACGTGCTCGAAGAGGCCATCTCCAACCAGGCGACCCGGCTGTCGGCGTACGACCCGGACAGCCTGACCGAGCGCGATCTGCGCGAGCTGCTTCCGCAGGACATCAAGCCCCCGACCTCGATGCGCGCCGAGGACTACCTCTTCCAGAAGCCCGGGACCTGAGTCGCCTAGATCGGTGTGGCGAGGGCGACCGGATTGCCCTCGGGGTCGGCGATGTAGGCCTGGCGCTCGCCCCAGGGCATGGTCACCGGCTCCTGCAGGACCGTGTGCCCGGCGGCCCGGAACGACTCCACCTCGGCGTCGACGTCGTCGACGTACACGAAGAGCTCGAAGCGGGGCGCCGCGCCGACCGTGATGCCCAGCTGGGCCTCGGGCCAGCTCGCGTCCGAGAGGCCCAGTGAGGAATCGCCGCGTTCGAGGCCGACGTAGTGCGGGTCACCCTCCAGCGGGAACTGGTACGTCGGCTCGTACCCGAGCAGCGCGTAGAAGTCGACGGACCGGCGCACGTTGCTCACGTAGAGCACCGGGAACGCTTTGCGGTGCACCGGCTTACGCCAGGTTGGCGACCAGCTCGCCGAGCTCGGTCCGCTTGCCCGTGTAGAACGGGACCTCCTCGCGCACGTGCCGCCGTGCCGTCGAGGCGCGCAGGTCACGCATCAGGTCGACCATCCGGTGCAGCTCGTCCGCCTCGAACGCCAGCATCCACTCGTAGTCGCCGAGCGCGAACGACGCCACCGTGTTCGCCCGCACGTCCGGGTAGGTGCGGGCCATCTTGCCGTGCTCGGCCAGCATGAACCGCCGCTCCTCGTCCGGCAGCAGGTACCACTCGTACGACCGCACGAACGGGTACACGCAGACGTACGCCCGCGCCTCCTCGTCGGCCAGGAACGCCGGGATGTGGCTCTTGTTGAACTCGGCCGGCCGGTGCAGCGCGAACTGCGACCAGATCGGCGCCAGGTGCCGCCCGAGCCGCGACCGCCGCAGCGCGTGGTATGCCTTCTGCAACGCGTCCGACGTCCGCGCGTGCCACCAGATCATGAAGTCGGCGTCCGCCCGGAATCCTTCGACGTCGTAAATTCCGCGGATCACCACGTCGTCGTCGGCCCGCAGTTTCGCCAGCAGATCGGACAGCTCAGCGGTCAGCTCGTCCCGGTCCGCATCACCCAGCGGCGTCTCCACCTTGAAGACCGACCACAGGGTGTACCGGATCACATTGTTGAGTTCACGAGCTTTCGGCTTCTCTGTCACGGAGCCATTGTCCCCACTGTGGCTAGGTGAGCCTGCACCCGGGTGGCTGCCTTACCGCCAGACGCCACACAAGCAGCGATCCCCACACCCCGGTACGCCGCTCCGCAGACAGCCAGCCCGGGCTCCGCAGCCACGGCCGCCTCCACCCGGTCAACGCGGTCCAGATGCCCCACGGCGTACTGCGGAAGCCCACCACCCCACCTGGTCACCAGGGACCCGACCACAGGCCCCTGCAACCCGATGGCACGCCCGAGGTCCGCGGCGGCCAGTGCGACCAGCTCCTCATCGGACCGCTGCAGCACGTACTCCTCACCGAGCCGTCCGACCGAGGCACGCAGTACGGCAAGCTCTCCGCCGGCCTCCCCCGACCACTCCCACTTGGCGTGCGAGTACGTCGACGCCTTGATCGTCCGCCCTTCCACCGACGGCACGAGGAACCCGGACCCGGTAGCTCCGGCCGGCCAGTCCTGCTTCCGGACCGCCAGCGTCACGATCGCCATGCTGGCGTACTCGATCGACGCGAGCTCGGCCGATGCCGCGGGCACCAGGTCCGCCAGCATGCGGGCCGCGGGGGTCGCCGGTACGGCGATGATCACGGCGTCCGCCTCGATCAGAGTCGGGGCCGGGACCGGCCCGGCCTCCAGCGCGTAACCGGCCGGCGTCCGCGTGATCCGCCGTACGGCGAGCTTGCGCCGGATCTCGACGCCACGAGCCGTCAGATCCTTCTCCAGCGCCTCGATGATGCGGTTGATCCCACCCACGACGCCCGCGAACACCGGCTGGCCGGCCCGGCGCTGCCCCGCCTCGCGGAGCTCCGCGGTCGCCGCGAGCAGGCTCGGCGCGGTCCGCAGCTTCGCGTAGAGCTCCGGCACCGCGGCCGCCAGCGAGATCTCCTCGGCCTTGCCGGCGTACACCCCACCGAGCAGCGGATCGATCAGCTTGTCCGTCACCGCCGACCCCATCCGGTCGGCGACAAATCGCCCGATCGCAACATCCTCGGTCAGCGCCGGCGCGGGCAACTCCGCCTCGCGTGCCACCGCGTCAGCCGCCGCTGGGCCGAGTACGTCGACAGTCGCCGCCGGGTCGACCGGGACACCCATGATGGTCGGCGGGATCGCCCGGATCCGGTCACCGACCCACAGCCCGGCGGATGTCGTGGCCGGATGCACCAGGTCGTCGCCGAGCCCGACCGCGCGGATCAGGTCGACCGCCTCCGGCCGCCGGGCCAGCACCGACTCGGCACCCAGGTCGACCGGCACACCTTCGAGTTCAGCGCCCGCCAGCTTTCCACCCAGCCGCGGCGACCCCTCGAGCACGGTGATCTGTGGAGGGTTCGGCCCGGTCGCCAGCGCGTGCGCCGCGGCCAGCCCGCTGATCCCGCCACCAACCACAACCACCCTGCTCACGCTTCCTCCAGCGTCAACTCGTACCTCGTCCCCGGTCCCAGGTCCGTGTTCGACTTGCCGATCGGCCGGAAGCCTGCCCGCGTCAAGATCGCCTGCGACGCGGGGTTGCGGTCCGACGCCCCCGCCCGCAGCCTCGTCAGCCTGTACTCCGACGCAGCGAGCTGGATGACCGCGCGCACCGCGGCCGTGGCGAGTCCCTTGCCGCCGGCCTTCTCCGCGATCCGGTAGCCGAGCTCGGCCGACCCGTTCTCGAGGTCGACCAGGTTCACCCTGCCGACCACCGCACCGGACTTGTCCACCAGGACGTGGAACTGGCAGACCCCGGCCTCCTGCTCGGCCAGTCGGGCCGCGTGAACGGCCGCGAAGGACGTGAAGTAGTCGTCACCGCGGTCCCACACCCACGCGGCGAAGTACTCGCGGTTGTCCAGCTCGAACGCGAGTACGGCGTCGGCGTGCGCGGCGGTGAGACGCTCCAGCGTCACCTCGTGGTCAGGCAGGTACACGGGCGGACTTCGCTTGGACGTACTTGACGATGCGGGTCAGGACCTCGGGATCGGCGTCCGGCGGGACGCCGTGGCCGAGGTTGAAGATGTGCCCGGGAGCCGCCTGGCCCTCGGCGAGGATCCGGTCGATCTCGGGCTCGAGGGCGTCCCATCCCGCGAAGAGCAGGGCCGGGTCCAGATTGCCCTGCACCGGCTTCGGACCGGAGCCGGTCGCGGTGATCCGCCGTACCGCCTCGTCCAGCGGCACGCGCCAGTCGACCCCGACGACATCGGCGCCGGCCGCGCTCATCAGGCCGAGCAGCTCGCCCGTGTTCACGCCGAAGTGGATCCGCGGTACGCCGTACGAGGCGAGCGCGTCGAAGACCTTCGCGGAGTGCGGCAGGACGAACCGCCCGTAGTCACGCGGGGACAGGGCGCCCGCCCAGGAGTCGAACACTTGGATCGCGGACGCGCCCGCCTCGACCTGCACCGAGAGGTACGCGATCGCGACGTCGGCCAGCCGGTCCGCCAGCGCGTGCCACAGCGACGGGTTGCCGTGCATGAGCGCCTTGGTCTTGGCGTGGTCCTTGCTCGGTCCGCCTTCGACCAGGTACGACGCGACCGTGAACGGCGCGCCCGCGAAGCCGATCAGCGGCGTGCCGCCGAGCTCGGAGACGAGCTGCTTCACCGAGTCGGTGATGTAGGGCACGTCGGCCGGGGTGACCGGGCGGACGGTCTCGAGACCCGCCAGGTCCCGGACCGGGTCGGCGACCACCGGGCCGACGCCCGGCTTGATCTCGATGTCGAAGCCGACCGACTTCAGCGGCATCACGATGTCGGAGTAGAAGACCGCCGCGTCGACGCCGTAACGGCGTACCGGCTGCAACGTTATCTCGACGACGAGGTCAGGACGCATACAGGACTCGAGCATCGTCGTGCCCTCGCGAACCGCGCGGTACTCGGGCAGCGCGCGGCCGGCCTGCCGCATGAACCACACCGGGGTGTGTGGTGCAGGCTCGCCCCGGGCAGCGAGCAGGAAGGCGGAACGGTCGAGCGGGAGCGGCTGTGGCTGAGACACACAGCGATAATCCCACGCTGTTGTTGACGCGCTGACAGGGCGGTCCTGGGGCCCTCCCGGCCTGGACTGAGGAGCGCAGGGAGCGAAGCGACCGGAGCGACGAGGGAAGGCCGGGAGCCAGGGCCCCAGGACCCCGCCGCGCCGGAGGCGCGGCCATGAGCACTGCGTTACCGGCGCGTCGCCACAGGCGTCGGTGAGTAATCAGTCGTAGGCTGCCAAGCATGGGTGCCCGCAAGCAGGTCGACGCGCCACCCGCCGAGTTCGCCGAGGCCGTGACGCAACTACGCGGTGCCCGGTTCCGGCCCGAGGTATTCGTCGAGGAGATGCCCGCGCCGCAGCGGATCGCTCCGCATGCGGCCGCGGTCAGCGCGGACGTGACGGTCGACGGTGACGATGTCGCCACCGGCCGCCTCGTCATCCTCTACGACCCGGACGGGAACGACGCCTGGCAGTCGACCTTCCGCTGTGTCGCGTACGTGCGCGCCGCCGTCGAGCCGGAGATGGTGACCGACGCGCTGCTCGGCGGCGTGGGCTGGACCTGGTTGATGGAGGCGCTGGCCGACCGGGGCGCCGACTTCCTGGCCCCAAGCGGTACCGTCACCAGGGTGGTATCGGAAAGCTTCGGCGGCATGGCCGACGACGACGCGACGGCGGAGATCGAGATCCGCGCGTCCTGGAGCCCGGTGCCGGGACCTGGAGGCCTGGTGGACGTGACCCGGCACGCGGAGGCGTGGGGCGAGGTGCTCTGCACGGCGGCCGGCCTGCCGCCGGTGCCGCCGGGGGTGGTCGCGATGCCGACCCGGCGCGGACAGCGGGGCCGATGAGCCCAGCCGAGACCCAGCAACCGACGCCCGTCCCGGACGACCCGACCGCGCACCTGCCACTGCTCGAGCTCCGTGACGGGCTGTCGGACGTCATCGACACCGAACCCGCACTGACCGAGGTGGTCGACGCGTTCCGGTCCGGCACCGGCCCGGTCGCCGTCGACGCCGAACGCGCGTCCGGCTACCGCTACTCCCACCGCGCGTATCTGGTCCAGCTTCGCCGCGAGGGCGCTGGCTCGGCGCTGATCGACCCGATCCCGTTCGGCGACCTGTCCGCGCTCGGTGACGCGATCGTCGACGCCGAGTGGATCATCCACGCCGCCAACCAGGATCTGGCCTGCCTGGCCGAGGTCGGGATGGTGCCGCGGAAGGTGTTCGACACTGAACTGGCCGGCCGCCTCCTCGGATACCCGAAAGTCGGCCTGGCCTCACTGGTGAGCGAAGTGCTCGGCTACCGGATGCGCAAGGAGCACTCCGCCGCCGACTGGTCGACCCGTCCGCTGCCCGCACCCTGGCTGGTGTACGCCGCTCTGGACGTGGAGATGCTGATCGAGTTGCGCGACGCGATCGAGCAGGAGCTGCGTCGCGAGGGCAAGTGGGATTGGGCCGACCAGGAGTTCGCCGCGATCCTCGAGGCGCCGCCCCGGGAGCCGAAGCCCGACCCGTGGCGCCGCACCTCCGGCATGCACCGGGTCCGCAATCGCCGGAGTCTGGCCGTCGTACGGGCGTTGTGGGAGGCCCGCGACCAGATCGCCGAGTCCGCGGACATCTCCCCCGGCCGGATCCTGCCGGACGCGGCGATCGTCGAGGCCGCGTCCGCGATGCCGGCGGACCGGGACACGCTGCAGAAGCTGACCGCCTTCAAGGGCCGCGGCGCACACCGCCACATGCGGACCTGGTGGGAGGCGGTCGACCACGCGCGCCGGCTCCCCGACTCCGAGCTCCCCAAGCAAGGACCCCGGTACGACGGTCCGCCGCCTGCGCGCGCCTGGGCCGATCGGGACCCGGACGCGGCGGCCCGGTTGTCCGCCGCGCGGGCCGCGGTCGCGGAGATCGCCGAAGCCCACCGGCTGCCGACGGAGAACCTGCTCTCCCCCGACACGATCCGGCGGCTCGCCTGGTCGCCACCACCGGACCTGAGCCTCGACGTGGTGACGACCTTCCTGCGCGAGCATCACGCCCGCGGCTGGCAGATCGCCCTCACCGCGGAGGCCCTGACCGACGCGATGTCCTCCGAGGCCGCGCCCGCCAAACCGCTGGACTGATCAGCCGACCGGCCGGAACAGCGAGCTCTGCACGTAGTCCAGCGCCTTGGTGAACTTCTCGTCCCCGAACCGGCGTCTCAGCTCCGCCTCGTCGACGACCTCGATCCGGGTCTGCAGCCAGTACAGGTTGCCGAACGGGTCGTGCACCCGCGCCACGATGTCGCCCCAGAACAGGTGCGTCGGCTCGGTCACGACGGTGCCGCCGGCCGCGACCGCCTGCTTCAGGGCGGCCTCGACGTCCGGCAGATAGAGCCGCAGGAACGCCGGCGTCGGCGGCCAGTCCGGCTTGTCGAACATCATCACCACCGAGTCGCCGATCCGCATCTCCGCGTGCCCGATGTTCCCGTGCTCGTCGACCACCCGCCCACCCAGGTCCTCGGCGCCGAACGCGGCGGCCAGGAACTCCATCAGCCCGGCGGTGTCGTGCCCGATGATCCACGGGGTCACGGTGTGATAGCCCTCGGGGATCGGCGTGACAGTCGTCATGATTCCTGCTCCTTCGCGGTCGGTTGACACCACCGTAGAAGCAGTACAGGACAGCTTCGGTCCTCTACTCCTCCAGGCTGACGGCGTCCTGCTGCCGGTCGCCGCTCGCCAGGTCGCCGCGGATCTCATCGGGCAAGGTGAGAACGATCTGGAGTACGCCGAGCAGGATCACCGTCGCGATGATGGCGAAGATCTGGCGGTAGCTGAGCAGACTGACAAGCAGGCTGCCGAGCGCCAGTGAGATGGCCTGCGGGGTGGACACGAGCACCTCGACCGCGGTCGACACCCGGCCGATCAGGTGGCCCGGCGAGCGCCGCTGCATCAGCGTCGTGAACGCGACGAAGGTCCACGGCAGCCCGAGACCGCAGATGCCTGCGCCGACGAGGACAAGTGCAATGGTGGGCGCGGCGGCACAGACGACAGTGGCGACGGCCAGCGCGGTCAGGCCGACGGCACAGGTCGCGATCTCACCGAGACGGCGTACGGCCCAGCTCGCGGTGAGGCCGCCGAGGACCGCACCGACGCCCTGACAGGTCACGAAGACGCCCGAGAACGTCGGCGGTTTGTCGAAGGCGTCCATCAGCGCGTAGATCGACGACTCGAAGAAGCCGATGACCAGGATGGAGATCGCCAGCCCGGCGACGACGTGGCGGAGCACCCGGTCGCCGACCAGGAAGCGGATGCCACCGAGGAGATCTTCCCGGAAGGTGCTCCTGACCGGTGCCGGGGTCTCGGTCACCTTGATCGTCGCGATCAGCAGCCCGGCGATGGCGAACGTCGCCGCGTCGACGACCGCCACCAGCCAGCCGCCCGCGGTCGCGAAGATCGCCGCCCCGACCAGCGGCCCGAACAGCCGATAGCCCTCCTTGATCGTGGCGAGGCTGGAGTTGGCGTCGACGAGGAGGTCTTCCGGCAGCAGCTCCTTGAGCAGCCCGTTGAGCGCCGCGGGCAGCACCACGAACGAGACGCCGTACAGGAACGCAACGACCCAGATCAGCCAGACGTCATTCTCGTCGCGCACCAGCACGAGCGGCAGCACCGCGGCCGCGCTGGCGAAGTTCCCCCAGACGAGGATCGACTTGCGGGGCAGCCGGTCGACCCAGACACCGAGCAGCGGAGCGCCGAGCGCCGGCAGCACCATGAAGAAGAAGGTCAGCCCGGCGAGCGCGTTGGAGCCGGTGAGTGTCTTCACCCACATGCTCAGCACCAGCAGCATCACCGAGTCGCCGAGCATCGACGTACTCAGCCCGCCGAAGAGGCGAGGGAACCCAGGCTGCGCGAACACCTTCCTCATGCCGGCTCGACCCCCGGGAAGTACGTCGGTATGCCCCACGCGACGAACTCGCAGAGCCGCGAGCCGGGTGGTCGCTGCTGCGGTTCGGTCAGTCGCTCCACATGGCGGTCGAGCACCGCAGTGATCGCGTCGTTCATCTCCTTGAGCTCGTCCGCGGTCAGCCAGGCGACCATCTCATTGCTGGTCTGCGCCGTGCGCCATTCCTCGGTCTCCTCCGGGGCGCGCTGCTGGAACTCGCGCAGCCGGTCCATCGCACGGCTCATCACCACCTCGGACAGGGCCTGCGCTGCCCGCCGCTCCTGGATCGACTCCGACGCGTGCTCGTCGTCCCAACCGAATCCGAGCCCTGGCACCTGCCACGGCCGCTGCCGGCCCGTTCCGCCCCCGGCCTCCTCCACGAACCCGTGCTGCGCCAGTTTGCGCAGGTGCCACGAGCAGTTGGCCGGCGTTTCGTCGAGCCGGTCGGCCAGTTCGGTGGCGGTCAGTGGTCCGCTGATCGACAGCAGTTCGACGATCGCCATCCGCACAGGGTGCGCCAGGGCGTTGAGCTCACGTGGGTCGCTGAGATGGCGATGCGGGGTCGGCATCCATCGAAAGTACTCTTTCGAAAGAAGTGTTGCAATAGAAATTGGACCAAAAGAAACGCCCGCCGCGAAGACGCGGCGGGCGGGTGGTGAGGAGGCAGAACTAGTTCGGGAGCTGGGTCTCGATCGCGGTGACGATCTCCTCGGACTCCGGCTCGGTGCGCGGCCGGAAGCGGGCCGCGACCGTGCCCTCAGGGCTGATCAGGAACTTCTCGAAGTTCCACTGGATGTCGCCGGCCTCGCCCGTGGCATCCGGGGTCAGGGTGAGCTCGGAGTAGAGCGGGTGGCGTCCGTCGCCGTTCACCTCGAGCTTGTCCAGCATCGGGAAGCTCACGCCGTACGTCGTCGAGCAGAACGTCTCGATCTCCTCCGCCGTCCCCGGCTCCTGCCCGCCGAACTGGTTGCACGGGGCACCGAGCACGGTGAAGCCACGGGCGGCGTACTTCTTCTGCAGGTTCTCCAGGCCCTCGTACTGCGGCGTCAGGCCACACTTCGACGCGACGTTCACGACGAGGACGGCCTTGCCCTTGTAGTCGCCGAGCGAGGTCGATGCACCGGAAAGGGTCGTCAGCGGGATGTCGTACAGGCTCATGCTTGTCCTTGGGAGGTTGGGAGGTGACGGGCAAGGAAGTCGACGGTACGCCGCCACGCCAGCGCGGAAGCGTCCGCGTGGTGGAAGGCAGGCATGGGATTGTCGAACGCGTGACCGGCGCCGGCGTACCTGTGGATCTCGGCATCGCCCAGCGCGGGGATCACGGCGTCGGCTTTGAGATAGGTGTCCGCGTCGCCGAAGTGGTGCAGGCTGGTCGCGGTCACCTCCGGCGCAAGGTCGATCAGCTGTGGCAGCGAGGAGCCGTAGTAGCTGACCAGCACGTCCGGCGACGACGCTGCGGCGACGTTGAATCCGAGCCCACCGCCGAAGCAGAAGCCGACGATCCCGGTGCCTTTGCCGCGGGCACGCAGGTAGTCCAGCGCGGCAACCGAGTCCGTGACGGCCTGGCCCCAGTCGAGCCGCTGCACGATGCCCATGGCGCGCTGCAGCAACTCGGGGTCGGACTCGTCCAGGGACGTGTCGTCCAGCCGCCAGTAGATCTCAGGCGCGATCACGTAGTACCCGAGCGCGGCCAGATCCGAAGCGCGCTGCTTGATGTAGTCGGAGACCCCGAAGATCTCCTGAAGGAGCAGCAGCCCCGGCGTGTCATCGCCAGTGGAACCCCACTCGTGGACTGGCATCAATCCTGTACCGGTATCGATCTCCAAAGTCACACAGTGAAGCCTACTGGTCGCCTAGCCACGCCCTAGCGAACTTCCACGCGCTGTTCGCGGACGGGCATCTCTTGCACGGGCAGCGGTGCGGGCGCCGGCATCCACGCCCTGCACTCCGCGATCGCCGCGGTGAGCAGGTTGTAGAGGCGTTCGTCCGGGTTCGGCACGCAGGCCTGCGAGATCCCTTCGACCGCGCACGACACCGCACGTGGTGCGGTCCGGCGCGCGAAGTCCGGCGTACCCCGGTGGGCCCGCGAGGTGAAGGACCGCGCCCACTTGGTCGCGGACGGCACCGCCTCCAGCACCGCGAGCGAGTCCGGCTCGAGGTCGTCCAGCGGACGCCCGTCCAGCGCGGCCAGGTGCTTCTCCCCCACCAGCAACGCCACGGCCAGGATGTACTGACGCTCCTGCGAGACCACCGGCAACGCGTGCTGGATGCAGCGCGCGGTCACTCGTGCCACGACGTGCGGGTCGTCGGGCGTCAGGCCGATCACCGACGGGATCAGCGGAGCCAGCCGCGACCGGCCGCTGTCCGTCGTGCAGTCGTTGACATCCCGGGCCACGCCCGCCAGCAGCGGGTGCGTGCAGGACGGGTGATCCGACCAGGGCTCCCCCGCCAGGTACGACGCGAACTCCATGAAGCATGCGCCCTTGCGCGGGTTGCGGTGCTTGCCCCGGCTCAGCACCGGTACGGCGAGATCAAGGTTGTTCATAGAACGGCTCCCCATAGCTACCTGGCACCAGCATGCGCCGATTCGACGCCGTGCGCCACGGGTTACGAGATCTGGCCGCCGACGGAGCCGCGGCCTACGGTTGGACGACCGAACCGAGGGGGGAACCAATGTCCGGTGGAGGGGCGACGCAGTCACGCGGTGACTACATCCGGGACGTCGTGCTGGACCAGGTCCAACAGGAGGGCATGCGGCTCACCGACGAGGCGGTCGACTACTTACAGTCGATCATCGACGACGGTCTGAGCGAGGACGCGGCGGCGGCCGAGGACGGCGCCCGCGCGCTCGCCCGGACGATCGTCGCGGGCGCCGGCCAGGTCGGCGGCCTGCACGAGGGCGACGTGATGGACGCGAGCACGCTGCGGTCGATCCGGCGCTGGTTCTGCCCGATGTCACCGTGGTGCTGAGGGCCGCCCGATGGACGACCGGCAGGCGAAGGCCTTCGACTTCTCGCAGGATGCGGCCAAGCAGCTGATCACACTGTCGACCGCGGTGGTGGCGCTGACGATCACCTTCTACAAGGACTTCGCGACCGGCGCGGGGCACACGTCCAAAGTGCTGATGACGATCGGCTGGGGGCTGTTCCTGCTGTCGATCTTCGCCGGCGTCGTGCACCTGTTCGCCCTCACCGGCGCGCTGGCGCCGAAGGACGGCAGCGCACTGAATCTGCACACGCGGATCGGGGACATCTCGCTCGGCGCGCAGCAGGTGTGCTTCGCCGCCGCCCTGTCCTTGACCGTGCTGGCGGCTGTCCTGGCCCTGTGAGCAGCCGCACAGGCGGGGGTGCTTGGGGAGTTCTGTTACCGACGGGTAGCATCGGGTTAGCTTTCCCGACCCCCAGAGGAGGGCCCTCGTGCCCCGTGAGATCCGCGATGTCGTGTTCGTCGACGGCGTTCGCACCCCGTTCGGCAAGGCCAAGGGCCAGTACGCCGAGACGCGCGCCGACGACCTGGTGATCAAGTGCATCCGGGAGCTGCTGCGGCGGAACCCGGAGCTCCCGCCGGAGCGGGTGGACGAGGTCGCGATCGCGGCCACCACCCAGATCGGCGACCAGGGCCTGACCATCGGCCGGACCGCGGCCCTGCTGGCCGGCCTGCCGAACACCACCCCCGGCTACGCGATCGACCGGATGTGCGCCGGTGCGATGACCGCCGTCACCACCACCGCGGCCGGCATCGCCTTCGGCGCGTACGACGTGGTCGTGGCCGGCGGCGTCGAGCACATGGGCCGGCACCCGATGGGCGAGGGCGTCGACCCGAACCCGCGGATCATCTCCGAGAAGCTGGTCGACACGTCCGCGCTGGTGATGGGGTCGACCGCGGAGAACCTGCACGACCGCTTCCCCTCGATCACCAAGGAGCGCGCCGACGCGTTCGCGGTGGCCTCCCAGGAGCGCGCCGCCAAGGCCTACGCGAACGACCTCATCCAGCCCGACCTGGTGCCGATCGCCACCCGATCGGCCGAGCAGGGCTGGGGCTACGCCACCACGGACGAGCCGATGCGCCCGGGCACCACGATGGAGGACCTGGCGAAACTGAAGACCCCGTTCCGCCCGCACGGCCGGGTGACCGCGGGCAACTCCGCGGGAATCAACGACGGCGCGACCGCCGCGCTGATCACCTCGGCCGAAGCCGCCGCCGAGCTGGGCCTGAAGCCGAAGATGAAGCTGGTCTCCTATGGCTTCGTCGGCGTCGAGCCCGAGGTGATGGGCCTCGGACCGGTTCCGGCGACCGAGAAGGCACTCAAGCTGGCCGGGCTGACCATCGACGACATCCAGGCCTTCGAGGTGAACGAGGCGTTCGCCGTCCAGGTGCTCGCGTTCCTGGAGCACTACGGCATCGCCGACGACGACCCACGGGTCAACCCGTACGGCGGCGCGATCGCCTACGGCCACCCGCTGGCGTCCTCCGGCGTCCGGCTGATGAACCAGCTGGCCAAGCAGTTCGAGCAGCGCCCCGAGGTCCGCTACGGCCTGACCACCATGTGCGTCGGCCTGGGCATGGGTGGAACGGTCATCTGGGAGAACCCGAACTGGGAAGGGAACGCGGCCGCATGAGCTTGCAGGAACTGATGGATTCGGCTGTCGCGCTGTCGGACGACGAAGTCGTCACGCTCGCGCACTCGCGGGACGTCGTACTGCCGGGCAAGGCCGGCCTGATGGCGCTGATCACGCTCGACAACGGGCATGACCACACCAAGCCGAACACCTTCGGGCCGAAGGGCCTTGCCTCGCTGAACGCCGCGATCGACGCGGCGCTGGCCCGGGACGAGGTCGTCGCGATCGGCGTCACCGGCAAGCCGTTCATCCTGGCCGCGGGCGCCGACCTGACCGGCGTACCGAAGCTGGTCGATCGCGAGCAGGCGCTGAACCTGGGCCGGATCGGCCACGGCGTGATGCGCAAGCTGGTCGACGGCGGCAAGCCCAGCTTCGCGTTCGTCAACGGCGTCGCGCTGGGTGGCGGGCTCGAGGTCGCACTGCACGCGACGTACCGGACCGTCTCCGCCGCGGCCGGGGTGCTCGCGACGCCCGAGGTGTTCCTCGGCCTGATCCCGGGCTGGGGCGGCAACTTCCTGCTGCCGAACCTGATCGGCGCCGACAAGGCCGTCAAGGTCGTGGTCGAGAACGCCCTGAACCAGAACAAGATGCTCAGCGGCCCGGAGGCCGTGCAGTTCGGCATCGGCGACGTGCTGCTGGACTCGGCCGACTTCCTGGAGCAGTCGCTGATCTGGGCGAGCAAGGTGCTCACCGGCTCGGTGGTCGTCGAGCGGCCGGAGATCGACCGCGGCGAGGCCTGGGACGCTGCCGTTGCCCGGGGCAAGGGGTTTGCCGACCTCAAGGTCAGCGGTGCGGCCCCGGCGCCGTACCGGGCGCTCGACCTGATCGCGGCGGCGAAGGACTGTGACAGGTGGGACCGCGACTCCGCTTTTGCGGCCGAGGACGAGGCGCTCGCCGATCTGATCATGAGCGAGGAACTGCGCAGCGGCCTGTACGCCTTCGATCTGGTGAACAAGCGGGCCAAGCGGCCGGCCGGTGCGCCGGACAAGTCGCTCGCCCGCCCGGTCACCAAGGTCGGCGTCGTCGGCGCGGGTCTGATGGCGGGCCAGCTGGCGCTGTTGTTCGTACGGCGCCTCGAGGTTCCCGTCGTACTCACGGACCTGGACCAGGAGCGGGTGGACCGCGGGGTCGGGTACGTGCACGGTGAGATCGACAAGCTGCTCGGCAAGGGCCGGATCCGGCCGGACAAGGCGAACCAGCTCAAGGCGCTCGTCACCGGCTCGGTGGACCGGGCCGTGTTCGCCGACGCGGACTTCGTGATCGAGGCCGTGTTCGAGGAACTGCAGCTGAAGAAGACGATCTTCGCCGAACTGGAGAAGATCATCCGGCCGGACGCGATCCTGGCCACGAACACGTCGTCCCTGTCGGTGACGGAGATGGCCGCGGACCTGGAGCACCCGGAGCGGGTCGTCGGGTTCCACTTCTTCAACCCGGTCGCAGTGCTGCCGCTGCTCGAGATCATCCGGGCCGACCGGACCGACGACGCGTCGCTGGCGACCGCGTTCGCGGTCGGCAAGACGCTGAAGAAGTCGTGCGTGCTGGTGAAGGACGCCCCGGCGTTCGTGGTGAACCGGCTGCTGACGCGCTTCCTCGGCGAGGTCAGCGCGGCGGTGGACGAGGGTACGCCGATCCCCGCGGCGGACAAGGCGTTGTCGGCGCTCGGGTTGCCGATGCCGCCCTTCGTGCTGCTGCAGCTGGTCGGGCTGCCGGTCGCGCTGCACGTGGCCGAGACGATGAACCGGGCTTACCCGGAGCGGTTCGCGGTGTCGGCGAACCTGGCCAAGGTCGTTGCCGCAGGCAAGAGTTCGTTCTACCTGTGGCCGGAGGGCAAGCCCGTCGTCGACCCCGAGGTCGAGGCACTGGTGACGGTCGGCGACAAGCCGTCGACGCCCGAGGAGCTCCGCACCCGAGTCCTGGCCGCGCTCGCCGAAGAAATCAAGATCATGCTCGACGAAGGCGTGGTCGCCGAAGCCCAGGACATCGACCTCTGCCTACTCCTCGGCGCCGGCTGGCCCTTCCACCTCGGCGGCATCACCCCATACCTCGACCGCACGGGCATCTCCGAAAAAGTCAACGGCTCCCGCTTCCTCCGAAAGGGCATCGCCAGCCTGACCTGACCACACCCGCTCGGGGCGATGCGGGCCGCAACCCCGCTCCGAGCCCGGCTCCAGCAGGACCATGGGGTGGGCGGGCTCCCACCCGAACCCCGCCCCCGAGCGAAGCGAGGGGGCGGGGGCTTTTCTAGCCCTTGAACTTCTTGACGGCGGCAACCAACTGCGTGGGGGTCTTGCCCGTGTGTTTCTTGATGATGCTGGTGTAGGTGGCCTCGTTGGTGCTGTGGACGGCGAGGTCGGCGTAGAGAGACGCCACCCCCTGCTCCCCCAGCTTCGACTCCAGGTACGCCGTGATCCACCAGCTCTGCCCGTACGACCGATCACCATCGGCGTCGAACTCCGCCGGACCAGGCAGCACCTTCATCCCCGGCAGATACTTGGTCCGCACCGTCTTCCGGTAGGGATCGACCGTCCAGTGCGGGTCGTCCTCGATCGACGCACATCGGACATACTCCGCGAGCCCTTCGACCAACCAGATCGGCGTGTTGTTCCCGATCGGCACGGTCGCGACGTGCGTCATCTCATGCACGAGCAGGTCTTCGTCGAGTTGTTTGCGGACGGCCGGGTTCACGACGATCCGGCTGCTCACCGGCGTCGTCTTCTTCGGTCCGATCGGCTCCCCGTCGTACAAGGTGACCGCCTTCGCGGCGATGGTCCAGCCGGAGCCCGACCCAGAGGTCCACAGCAGCGCCATCACCCGCGGCTCGGCCATCGCGACCACCATCACCGCGCCGTTCCACGGTCGCGGCCAGTGCCGCCGTACGGCGTCGACCGAGCCCTGCGACACCTTCGCGATCTTCCGGCCCAGCGCCAGTTCGCGCTTGTCGACCACGACGACGACCTTGCCGCGCCGGACCACCGCGACCTCCTGGTAGTCCCACGGCTGGCGATGCCCGTCCGCGCTCAGCTCGCCGTCGATCGCGCTGTCCTCGACCAGGATCCACGCGCCTGCTCGCCGTACGAAGGTGTAGCCGAGGTCCGTCTGCACGGGCTTCGCGTCCAGGCCGGTCAGCTGATACCGCATCATCACCCGGGTGGTGAACACGCCCGGCCCGTACTTCGTCGTCAGCTCCGGCGACTCACGCTCGTCCGCGGCGAAGTACGTCAGCTTGGTGAACCCGAACTTCCGCAGGTTCGTGAACAGCAGCCGCTGCCGCGCCACCAGCTGCGGCTGCTTCGGATCGACCGCGGCGAGGAACCTCCGCAGATCACCCTTCAGAACCGCGGTGGCCCGCGCAGCCAGCACGACGTCGACCTGGCCCTTGCGGGCCTCCTTCTGCGCGTCGTTCAGCAAGCCCGGCGTCGCGGTCGCTTCGACCGCCGCCACGGCGCTGCTGCCGGGCGGCGAGCCGTGCTGGACGCGGACAGCGACGACACCCGCGGTCGCGGCCAGCGCCAGCGCGGCGACGCCTGCGAGCAGGCGCCTCGGGTGCTTCATGCGATCCCCCTCGGATGGTCGGCTGATCCTACCGGGTCGCCGACCATCCGAACGGAACGGTCAGGCCTTCGTGACCTCGCCGGTGCGCTCCTCGATGCCGACGCGGCTCCTGCGGTAGCCGTACAGGGCGTAGACGACGAAGCCGAGCACCATCCAGATCGCGAACCGCAGCCAGGTCTCCAGCGACAGGTTCAGCATCAGGTAGACGCAGATGAGCGCCGCCAGGATCGGGACCACCGGGTTGCCCGGCACGGTGAAGGAGCGCTTGATGTCCGGCCGGCTCTTGCGCAGCAGCGGTACGGCGATCGACACCAGGGTGAACGCGGCCAGGGTGCCGATGTTCACCATCTCCTCCAGCTTCCCAATCGGGGTGAGACCGGCAACGATCGCGACGATCACGCCGATCGCGATGGTCAGCCGGTACGGCGTCCCCCACTTCGCGTGCGTCTTGCCGAGCTGACGCGGCATCAGGTGGTCACGGCTCATCGCGAACACCACGCGAGCCGCGCCGATCATCAACGTCAGCACCACCGTGGTCAGACCGGCCACCGCACCCGCCGAGATGAGGGTCGCGAAGCTGTCCCGGCCGACCGATCGGAACGCCTCGGCCAGCGCCGCCTCACCGTTGATATCGGTGTACTTCACCATGCCGGTGATGACGATGCAGACCAGCACGTAGAGCACCGTGCAGATCGCCAGTGAGCCGATGATGCCGCGCGGCAGGTCGCGCTGCGGGTTCTTCGCCTCTTCGGCAGTGGTCGCGACCACGTCGAACCCGATGAACGCGAAGAACACCAGCGACGCGCCGGACACCAGGCCCATCACGCCGAACGTCGACGGGGTGAACCCGAACATGGCCTGGAACAGCGGGGTGGTGATGGTGACGTCGCCGTTCGGGGCCGGCACGCTCGGCGGGATGAACGGCGAGAGGTTCGAGCCCTTGATGTAGAACAGGCCGGCGATGATCACGAACAGCACGACGAACAGCTTGATCGCGACCAGCACCAGGTTGACCCGGAGCGACTCCTTGATGCCGATCGTCGCGAGCGTGGCCAGCACGGCCACGAGCAGCATCGCCAGCACGTTCACATGACTGTCCGGCCCGATCGACGCCGGCCAGCCCAACCCGATCTGTTCGAGGAACAGAGCGGCGTACGTCGACCAGCCCTGGGCGACGACGCTTGCCCCGAGCATCAGTTCGAGCAGCAGGTCCCAGCCGATGATCCAGGCGAAGATCTCACCGAGCGAGAAGTACGAGAAGGTGTACGCCGATCCCGACACCGGGACGGTGGACGAGAACTCGGCGTAGCACAACGCGGCCAGCGCACAACAGACCGCGGCGAGCACGAAGGACAACGCGATGCTCGGTCCGGCGTAGGCCTTCGCCGCGCGGCCGGTCAGCGTGAAGATACCGGCGCCGATGATCACACCGATGCCGAAGACGGTCAGATCGATCGCGGTCAGACGTTTCTTGAGCTGGTACTCCGGTTCGTCGGTGTCGGCGATCGACTGCTCGATCGTCTTCTTCCGGACAAGACTCATCTGCGCCTCCTCGACGTGGACGGAACCATTCGAGATTGCCTCTCTGACCGCTTGAGGTCAAACCGCCACTCAGCGTTGCGGAGTGTACGACTGCAGAGCAGTCCACAACGTCGCCTCGGTGAGGCCGGTGCGGCTGAGCAGGATCCGGTCCCGGGCCGCCTGGTCGGTGCCGTTCGTCGCCATGTCCTCGTACAGCTCCTCGACGTGGGCGATCCCGATCCGCTGCACCAGGTAGCGCACGGCCAGCCAGCTGACGCCGTACACGTCGGCGGAGTTCTGGTAGAAGCCGGCGTCGCTCGGCAGCGAGGTCAGGCTCGGCAGTGCGTCGTCGATGACCTCCTGCTCCCACTTGGCGACCTCACCCGGTCCGCTGATCGCCTCGATCCCGCGCCAGGACACGTACTCGGCCGCGCCCTCGGCCAGCCAGAGCGGTTCGTACCCACCGAGGTCGGCGGTGGCGACATGGGTGATCTCGTGCGACAGCAGGATCTCGTCGACGCGATCGCGCTCGTTCGGATTGATCACGACGTAGGCGCCGGCGACCGTGCCGTCGGCGGTGTCCTGACCGGGCAGCGACGAGAAGGTCGAGCCCGAACTCGCGGCCGACTCGATGTCCTCGTCGGCGAAACGCGCGTCGCGGACCTCGGTCTCGTCCAGCGCGATCACGAACACCGAGCCGCGCCACTTCCGCGGCCAGTACGCCGACACCTCGGCCAGCCCCTGGGACGCCGCGGCCGCGATCGCCCGGCCGCGCTTGGTGTCGCCCTTCTCCACCGCGACCAGCACCCGCGGCGCGCGCTCCACCTCGATCCGGCCCAGGTCCCAGGCCTCCTGGTGCGCGCCCGGGCCGAGGTCGTTGTCCAGGTCGTCGTCGTCCGTGATCACCCAGCGGCCGGCCCGGCTGACGAACGTGTAGCCGAGCTCGGTCGTCACCGGGGCGAGGTCGACCTGCGGGATCTGGTAGCGCATCAGCACCCGGACCAGGTACGTCGTACGCCCGTGGGCCTGGAGCACCGACGGGTTGAACCGCTCCTCGGCCTGGCTGTAGCCGAGCTCGGTGAAGCCGATCTCGACCAGGTTCGCGAACAGCACCGCCTGCGCGGCGCGCAACTTCGTGTTGGCCGGATCGATGTCGGCCAGGAAGAGCGCCTGGTTGCGGGTCTGCACGGCCTGGGCGCGGCGCAGCAGGATGGTGTCGACGGCGACCCGGCGGGCGGCGATCGCGGCGGCCGTGCGCGACGTCTGCGGGCTCTGGCTCGGCCCCGGGGTCTGGGTCGCAACGACCCCGGCGCGCTCGTCCTCGTGCCGCTCTTCAACGGTGTAGGCCACGCCGACGGAGACCAGCGCCACCGCCGCCAGCAACCCCAGCCAGCGGCGGGGCCCAGCAGGCGGAACAGGGGTGGTCGCACTCACGTCGGGTCGTTCCCCTCCGAGTACCCGTCAGTCACAGCCCGGCTACCCTACTCGACTCTTGCGGGCTCAGGGTGCGTCTGATGGTCCCGCGGCGTAGCGAGTAGGTGCTCGGTGCGGTGCATCGGCGTGCTGGAGCGAAGGTCTCGATGCGGAGCATCGTGGCCTTTGCGCCAGTGCGGCGAGGTGCCGTGCCGAGTGCCGCGCAGTAGCCGCGGGACCATCAGACGCACCCTAAGCAGCCGCAGCGGCCTTGAGGGCTTGGAAGAGGCCGGCTTCGGTCATGCCTACGTGTTCCAGCATGATCCGATCCCGATCGGCCTGCGTCGTGCCGAGCGCCGCCATCTCGCGGTAGAGCGTGCCGACCTCGGTCCCACCGAACCGGGTGAAGAGGTAGTCGAGGGCCAGCCAGGACAGCGGGTACGAACTGTCGGACTGCTGGAAGAAGGTCGCATCGGCGGGCAGGCTCTTCGCCTTCGCCAGGTACTTCGTCCGCACGTCCTGCCGGTACTTCCCGATGGCCAACGGCTGTGCACCGTCCATCGGCAGGAACTCGACGTACGTCGCCGCCCCCTCGACCAGCCACCGTGGGGCATAAGGCCCGTACGGCGCGGTCGCAACATGGGTGAATTCATGCGCCAGCGTCCGCGCGTCGACCTTGTCACGGTTGCGCGGGTTGATCACGACGTACGAATCGGCCCGCTGTCCCTCCCCCGTCACCTCGCCGGGCAGCGTGCGGTAGACCCACGTCGCCATGGCGATCGCGTCCTCGGCGTTCTTCGGCTGGGTGTAGTCGGCACCGCGCACGACCTTGTCGTCGAGCCCGATCACCACACCGGAGCCGTTCCAGCCGCCCGGCCAGCTCTTGCTGACCGCCTTCACCGCGCTGCTCGCCATACCGACCAGCTTGGTCGCGAGCCGGTCCTGGCCCTTCTCGACCACCACCAGCACCCGCGGCGCGCGCTTCACCAGCACCTCGCCGGTGTCCCAGGCCTCCTGGTGTGAGCCGCGCGGCAGCCGCTTGTCCAGGTCGGTGTCGGACACCAGCATCCAGTCGCCGGTCGGCCGTTCGGTGAACGTGTAGCCGAGCATCGCGCGGACCGGGACCGTGTCGATGCCCCGGATCTGGTAGGTCATCGCGATCGCGACCAGGTACGTCGACGGGCCGTACTTCTGGGTGATGGCGTCGTCGAACTGCTGGGACAGCTGCTGGTAGGTCAGTTTCGCGAAGCCGAACTGACGGAGGTTCGTGAACAGGGTCCGCTGCCGGGCGACCAGGTTCTTGTTGTCCGGGTCGACGTCGGCCAGGAAGTCCTTCTGGTTGTCGGTGAGCACGGCCTGTGCGCGCTTCTTGAGCACCTTGTCCACGGCGGCGGCCCGGGCCGCCAGGTCGATGTCCGGCGTGGTGGCGGTCGTCGCTTCGGAACCGTCCGCGCCCTCGCTGGAGTGATGCAGGGCCAGGCCACCGGCAACGGCGACCGCGACGAGGACCAAGGAGAGCAACAGCGGCCAGGCGCGGGTGCGGCGGCGAGCTGCTGCATGACGGCTCCGCGGTGGAACGGAGTGCCGCCCTGACTCAGGCACTGCCCTGACGGCCGCTGGCCGGATCGGGCTCGCTGAGCGGCTCGCCCGGATGCCGGGCGATCAGCTCGGTGATCTCCCGCGCCAGCTCCTGCCCGGTCAGCCCGATCTCCTGCAGTACGGCGGGACGCTTGGCGTGCTCGAGGAACTTCTGCGGGATGCCGAAGTCGCGGACCGGTGTCGCCACGCCCTCGTCGCGCAACGCCTGCGCGATCATCGACCCGCAGCCACCGGCCCGGCCGTTGTCCTCGATCGTGACCACGAGCTTGAAGTCCGCGGCCAGCTCGACCAGCTTCGCGTCGACGGGCTTGACCCAGCGCGGGTCCACCACGGTGACGCCGAAGCCGTGCGCCTCGAGCCGCTGCGCGACATCCATCGCGGTCGCCGCCATCGCGCCGATGCCGACCAGGAGTACGTCGGTCCCGGACCGCTTCAGCACGTCCGTCTCGCCGAACCGGTCGATCGCATCGATGTCCGGGAACACCTCGCCCTTGGCAAAGCGCAGTACCGTCGGGGCGTCCTTCACCTCGACCGCCTCGTTGAGCAGCTCCTCCAGGCGCTTGCCGTCACGGGGCGCCGCGAGCCGCAGCCCGGGGACGACCTGCAGGATCGACATGTCCCACATGCCGTTGTGGCTCGGACCGTCGTCACCGGTGATCCCCGCGCGGTCGAGCACGAACGTGACGCCGAGCCTGTGCAGCGCGACGTCCATCAGCACCTGGTCGAACGCCCGGTTCAGGAAGGTCGAGTACAGGCCGACGACCGGGTGCAGACCGCCCAGCGCGAGACCGGCGGCACTCGTCACCGCGTGCTGCTCGGCGATGCCGACGTCGAAGATCCGGTCCGGGAACTCAGCCGCGAACGCGGCCAGGCCGGTCGGGTGCAGCATCGCCGCGGTGATCGCGACCACGTCCGGGCGGCGGTGACCGATCCGGATCATCTCGTCGGCGAACACGTCCGTCCAGCCGCGCGGCTTGTTGACCGGGCGGACCTGGTGGAAGTTGTCCTCCTCGTCCTCCTCGGCGGCGGCGTACCCGTACCCCTTCTGGGTCACCGCGTGCACGATCACCGGACCGCCGAACGCCTTCGCGCTGCGGAGTGCCTCTTCCATCGCTTCGCGATCGTGGCCGGCGACGGGACCGACGTACTTGAGGCCGAGGTCCTCGAACATGCCCTGCGGGGCGAGCATGTCCTTCAGGCCCTTCTTCACCCCGTGCAGCACCTCGTACATCGGCGGGCCGACATACGGCGTCCGGGCCAGGTTCTTCTTGATCAGGTCGAGGACCTTCTCGTACCGCGGGTTGGTGCGCAGGCTGGTTAGGTGGGTGGCCAGGCCTCCGACCGTGTCGCTGTAGGAGCGGCCGTTGTCGTTGACGATGATGACCAGCTTGAGGTCCTTGGCCGCGGCGATGTTGTTCAGCGCCTCCCAGGCCATGCCGCCGGTCAGGCCGCCGTCGCCGATCAGCGCGACCACGTGCCGGTCCTCCTTGCGCAACCGGTAGGCCTTGGCCAGGCCGTCGGCGTACGACAGGGCGGTCGAGGCGTGGCTGTTCTCGATGATGTCGTGCTCGGACTCGGCCTGGTTCGGGTAGCCGGACAGGCCGCCCTGCTGACGGAGAGTGTCGAACTTCGGCGCCCGGCCGGTGACCAGCTTGTGCACATACGCCTGGTGACCGACGTCGAAGACGAGCCGGTCGTGCGGCGAGTCGAACACGCGGTGCATCGCCAGGGTGATCTCGACCATCCCGAGGTTCGGGCCGAGGTGGCCCCCGGTCCGGGACACGGTCTCGACCAGGATCTCGCGGATCTCCGCCGCGAGATCGGTGAGCTGCTGATCGGACAGCGTCTTGAGGTCCGCCGGCCCTCCGACCGTCTCCAGCACGCGCATCGAGTTCCTCCCCGCGGTCGTCCTCGGATGCTTGAGTCTATTCACCCCGCGCCCGGTTTCCGAACTCGGCAAGCCCGACCGGAGCTATCTCACACTCCAAGACGCCTCCTCAGGCAGGATGGTTCGGCTTTCACCTAGAGTGATCGCATGGAGCTGGTGAGGACGCTGTTCCGCAAGTACGACGGACAGCCCCATCGCCTGGTGGAAGCCGTCCGGCTCGGCGAGGACGAGCACGGCCTCTGGGTCGGCTCCCTCCCCGGCACCAAGGGCCAGCGCGCCGACGGCAGTTGGACCACCATCGACCACCACCGCGTCCGCCTGTTCCCGCACGGCCAGTGGTGGAGCGCTCTCTTCAACGACACTCCCCACCAGACCGCCATCTACTGCGACATCACCATGCCCGCCGAGTTCGGCGTCGACTCCGTCACCACCGTCGACCTCGACCTCGACATCCGCCTGATGCGCGACGGCTCGGTCCGCGTCATGGACGAGGACGAGTTCCACCACCACCAGGTCCTCTACGACTACCCGCCCCAGGTCATCGCCACCGCCCGGGCCACCTGCGACTACCTGGCCGCCCACATCACCACCACAGAACCCTTCACCACCGCCTACCGGCCCTACCTCCAACAGATCCGCTCGCTGACCCCCACCGGATAAGGCCCCCCTACACCGGCGAGGGTCAGCGAGAACCTAGGACCCGCAGCCGTCGAGTTCGGGGAACTCGGTGCAGGCCTTCGACTGGGACAGGACGCCGGCGTAGACCCGCAGTTCGTCGAGCCGTCCGATCAGACCGGCGCCCTTCGTCGCGGCGGCGCCGACAATCGTGCTGCCTGTGCGGGTCGGTGCGCTGTAGGCCTTCTGGCCGCCGTCACTGCCCCGGTTGTCGACGGTGAGCTCGATCCGGCCGTCGGGGTTGCCGAAACCACCGGTCCCGGTCCTGTTGTAGCTCCCGATCAGCAGATGCCAGCCCTCCAACGAGTCACGGTCGACCGTGCTGACTGCCACGGTCTCGGTGCTGCCGTCGGCATGGCCTCGAGCGAACCTGTACTGACCGGTGAACTGGTCGAGCGGCTGGTACGACAGCCGCCAAGCGTCCTGGGCGGTGGTCCCCTGGCGAGCAATCACCATCGGCTTGGAGAGGTCGCCGATCTTGACCCAGACCGCCACCGAGAAGCTCGCGCTGCCGTCGATCACCGGCCGGGTCAGGCTGACCGACTCGCGGGCGGCGCCCGTCAGCTCCAGCACCTTGCCGCGCTCCGGGTCGTCCACGAACGCCTTCGACTGATCGGTGCCGAACCCCGACACACTCAGATCCGCGCCACGAACGGTCTCCGGCGTGCGCCAGACCCGGTCGGAGCCGCGGACCGCGGAGTCGAGCGGCCAACGGGCGGCGATTCCCGAAGCCACGCGATCGTTGATGCGCGGGTCCTGCAGAGCCGTGATCTCGTTGGCGCGAAGGACGCGCTGCCATACCTGCACGTGATCCAGTGATCCGGCGAAGGAGCCGCCCGTCGCACCGGCGTACAGGCCGCTGCCGACGGTCAGTTGCCCGGTCGCCTTCCACGCCTTGGCGATCGGGAAGGCGGTGGTCTGCTGCAGTCGGCCGTTGACGAAGAGCTTGAGCTCACCGGCCGATGCGTCGTACGACGCCAGCAGGTGGGACCAGGCGCCATTCACCGGGGCCTCGGCTGACGAGGCGCGGTACAGGGTCGGCGTCCGGGTGTCGGCGGAGGTGCGCGCGAACACCCAGCGCTTCGTCGACGGGTCGTAGCCCAGGCCGAAGGCGCTGCTGTTGGTCCCGTCGGCCGCGGCTACGACGCCTAGCTTGGTGCTGCTGGTCGGTCGTGCCCAGGCCGAGACGGTGAAGCTCTGTGACGTGTCGACCACGGAATCGCTCGCCTGCGCGTAGTCATCGACGCCGTCCAGCGCCAAAGACCCGTCCAGGCGGCCCTTGCCGTCGAGGGCCGCTCCCCCGTTCAAGGCCAGCGCATGCGCGTTCCCCGAGCCGTCCGCAGCCGTCGTACCGCTGCCGTCGTCGAATGCCCAGGAACCCACGGGCCCGGGCGCCGGCGCGACGTTGAACAGGAAGGCCGTCGTCGTGCTGAACTGCCCGTCCGAGTTGATGGCCTGGACGTCCAGGCGGACCCAGCCCTCCTCCGGCGGCCTCAGGTCGAGGGTGATCGACGAGCCGTCGATCTCCTGGGCCGGCTCGCCGATGAAGCCATACCGGTAGCGCACCACATCGGGCGAGCTCGTCGTGAAGGTGAACGTCACCGGATCGTCGAACACCACGATCTCCGGGCACACCGTCTGCTCCAGGCAGTTGGCCAACTGGGCGCCCTGGTACGTCGCGGTCACCGTCGGCGCGGTCGGAGGCTCGGCGGCATTCGCCGGCAGTCCTGCCCATCCGGCGATCCCCACCACGACCACCAGTCCCGCCAGCAGGACCTTCAGCCGTCTCCACCGCACCATGCGTTCCTCCCCAGATGTTCGACCCTTCATCCTGGAGGTCGGCGCCGGTCGCGGGCCACAAAACTGCAGCAACCTGCAACTTCCGTAACGCCCGCGCGTCCGGCGGGCGGTCCGCGGCCGGGCGCACCGTTGCCGGGATAGGTTGTCCGGCATGCGTGATGTTCGGGTGGTGTATCGGAAGTACGACGAGAAGCTGCACTGGCATCAGTGGATGCGGTATCTCGGGGAGGACGCGTTCGGGGTGTGGTTGGGAGCGCCGGCGAACTCGGTGTCGCAGCGAGGGGATGAGCCGGTGGTGACGCAGGAGCAGGCTCATGTGCAGTTGTTCCCGCGGGACCAGTGGTTCACGGCACTCTTCAACGACGAGCCGCGGTCGACCGAGATCTACTGCGACGTGACGACACCAGTGGAGTTCTCCGAGGACGTGGTCACGATGGTCGATCTCGATCTGGACGTGATCAAGAAGCGGGACGGAACGGTGATCGTCGACGACGAGGACGAGTTCGCCGAACACCAGGTCAAGTACGGGTATCCGGCCGATGTGATCGCGACGGCACAGGAGACGTGCGACTGGCTGGTCGGTGCGGTGGCGAACGAGGAGCCGTTCCTGACGGTCTACAAGACCTATCTCGACAAGATCCGATAGGTCAGCGTTCCGTCCTTCAGCAGCAGCGCGCCGGGGAGCGGGCCGCGTTGGCCGGCGTACATGTCGGCGACCGGGGTGACGGTCAGGTAGAGATTCTTGCCGGCCGGGACGTCGACGGCGATCGCGGGAAGCTCGATCGTGCGCCGGACTCCCTTGGCGACGTGCTCCTCCCGCAGCGGCATCGTGTTGTTCTGCACGACCCTCGCGGTCAGCGGGTTGGTGCCGACGCTGAGGGCGAAGAAGGCTCCCGAGTCCGGTACGAGCGTGTAGACCTTCGCGGAGAGCCGAGGAGTTCCCGCGACGGTCAGAGGCCCGGTCGCGATCTTCAGGTTGAGCGGCAGTCCGGCGCCGGTCGGGACGAGGATCTTGCCGAGTGCCTGGCGTGTGTTCGGCGCCAGAGTCCGTTGCGTCAGGCAACGACCGTCCGCGGTGGACAGGTGATAGACGCCGAAGCCGGACAGCCCGGTCGCCGTCCCCAGCAGCTTCGCGGTCATGAAACGCACCGCCAGGTCGGAGAAGTTCGGCGAGCCGAGCGCGATGGAGCACGGATCCCCCGGCGTCGCGAAACCCGGCGGTACGACGCTCGGCAGCGTGTGACCGCCGTTGTACCCGACGAAGATCGACCGCGCCCGGGCCCGGGCGGTCAGCGCGTGATCGAAGTTGGCCAGGCCCTGGTTGAGGTTGAACAGGTTGTCCGAGATCCCCTGCCCGAACTGCACCGGGATATCCAGCCTGCGGCCCTGCGACACGTGCCACGCCGGCCCGTTGTGCGCGAAGAACGCATCAAGATCGCGCCCGGCCTTCCCCGCCGGCCAGCCGCCGGTCGCGATCAACTGCACGAACGCCGCCGACACCGCGGGCGGCAGGTGGGTGCCGCCGCCGGCGAAGAGGATCGAGAGCCAGAGCGTCCGCGCAGCCTCCTCCGGCGCGAGGCTCTGCTTGAGATCCCACCAGGTGATCTCGGGCGCGAGCGCGTCGAACCGGGTCCGCCCGCTGTCCCGCACCTCGGTGAACGCGCCGGCGAACTGGTACCCGCCGCCGTACGACCCGCCGATCGCCCCGATCAGCGGATCACCCGGCCGTTGCTTCGTCACCCAGTCCAGACCGGCGACGAAGTCGACGAGCTTCACCACGTCGCGACCCTCGTAGTCCGGGTTCATCACGTGCGCAACGCCGGTGCTCTCGCCGAAGCTGCGCTGGTCGAAGCTCAGTACGCCGAAGCCGGCGTCGAGCCAGGCCTGGAACGCGGCCGGGTCCTTGGTCCGGCTGCCGCCCCAACCATGACTGTGGAAGATCAGTGGCACGGTGTGTGCGCCCGAGGCGCCGGCGGGCTCGAACAGCGAATAACAGATCCGGACCGGTGTCGTCGTACCGGGCTCTGGCACCGAGGCGACGCAGCCGTTGGTGACCGTGACGGCGGCCGCGGCAGGGACCGCGAGCGACGAGCCGAGAACGACAAGCGCACAAACCAGTGAGACGACACGACGACGCATCAGTCACCCCCAGTGATCGACAGATCTCGTTGCGCACACGCTAGACGACCGTGCCCGCACTGACCAGATCCCGGCTCAGCCGAGGGCGAACCGAGCGGCCGAAACCGGGCCGACGCTGCGACACTGTGCAGCGTGCATATCGCGATCGAGGTCGTAGCCCTCGTCGCCGTGGTCGCGGCCGGGGCCGCACTGGCCCGGCGGCTCGGGATCTCGGCTCCCCTGCTGCTCGTGGTCATCGGGATCGCGGCGTCGTACCTCCCGTTCGTCCCCCGGGTCGAGCTCGCCCCCGAGGTCGTCCTGGTCGGCTTCCTGCCGCCGCTGCTTTACTCGGCGGCGATCAAGACCAGCCTGGTCGACTTCTCCAAGCACCGCCGGTCGATCGGGCTGCTGTCGGTCGGACTGGTCGTGTTCACCGCGCTCGGCGTCGGCGTGGTCGCGTGGTGGCTGCTCGGCGTGGTGGCCGAGTCGCTCGGCCACGAACCGCTGCCGGTCTGGGCCGCTTTCGCGATCGGCGCCGTGGTCGCGCCGCCGGACGCCGTCGCCGCGACCGCGATCGCCAGGCGGGTCGGACTCCCCCGCCGCGTGGTCACCATCCTCGAGGGCGAGAGCCTGGTGAACGACGCGACCGCGCTGGTCTGTCTGCGTACGGCGCTCGCGGCCGCAGTGGTCACGCCGACCGTCCTGCAGGTCGGCCTGGACTTCCTCCGCGCGGCCGGTGGCGGGGTGGTGATCGGTCTGGCCGTGGCGTTCGTGCTGGCCAAGGTCCGCCGCCGGTTCACCGACCCGGTGCTCGACACCACGCTCAGCCTGACCGCGCCGTTCATCGCCTATGTCGCCGCGGAAGAGATCCATGCGTCCGGCGTCCTCGCCGTGGTCGTCACCGGCCTGTTGCTCGGGCACAAGTCGCCGATCATCCAGTCGGCCAAGTCGCGGATGTCGGAGCGGACGAACTGGCGGACCTTCCAGTTCCTGCTCGAGAACACCGTCTTCCTGCTGATCGGCCTGCAGACCCGGTGGATCCTCGACGACCTGGCGATGAGTCCGCTGCCGGGCTGGCTGATCGCGGCCGCGACCATCGCGGTCTTCCTGGCAGTGGTGCTGCTCCGGCCGATCTGGCTGATCCCGTCCACGATGCTGTCCCGGCGCGTCCTCGGACCGTCCCGGCCGGGACCGGTGTCGTGGCAGGCGCTGATCGTCGTGTCGTGGGCCGGGATGCGCGGTGTCGTCACCCTGGCCGCGGTCTTCACCCTCCCCGACAACACCCCGGATCGCGAAGTACTGGTCTTCATCGCGCTCGCCGTGACCGCGGGCACGCTGCTCGTCCAGGGCTCGACCCTGCCCTGGCTGGTACGGCGGCTCCGGCTGCCCGGCCCGGATCCGGCGGAGGATGCGCTGCAGGAGGCCGCCGTACTGCAAGGTGCGCATCGCGCGGCCGAGGAGAAGCTGCAGGAGATCGTCACGCCGGACGACCCGCCCGAGGTGGTCAACCTGCTCCGGCAGCGTGGCGAGGCCCGGGCGCAGGCCGCGTGGGAGCGGCTCGGGCGGCCGGAGAGCGAGTACGAGACGCCGAGCGAGGCCTATCGCCGGCTGCGGATCGCCATGCTCGAGGCCGAACGCGAGCACATCCTCAAGGTCCGCGACGCCGGCCTGGTCGCCGACGAGGTGCTGCAGCGGGCGCAGATCGCCCTCGACATCGAGGAGTCCATCCTGGATCGCGACGAGGACGACGACGTGGGCGGCCGGTCCGAGGACCTGCGGGTCAAGACCTCACCGGGCGGTGCCTGCAAGCACCTCGAACAAGCTCCCTTGGTGGTCGCGCCGAACACGCCCGAGGGGTGCGAGGAGTGCCTGGCGACGGGTAGCTCCTGGGTCCACCTGCGACTCTGCCTCGAGTGCGGTCACGTCGGCTGCTGCGACTCGTCGCCGATGAAGCACGCCAGCAAGCACTACGACGACACCGAACACCCGGTGATGCGCAGCTTCGAACCAGGCGAGAATTGGCGCTGGTGCTTCGCAGACGAGAAACTCGGCTGAGGTCATGACTCCTAATCCCCTGCGTGCTGCGCTGCACTCGGTGGCGCACCTCGCTGCACTGGTGCAAAGGCCACGATGCTCCGCATCGAGACCTTCACCCCAGCACACCGAGCCACACCACCGAGCACATGCTCGCGACTGCACGGGATTAGGAGTCATGACCTGATGGCCGACTGTCTGTTCTGTTCCATCATCGCCGGTACGACGCCGGCGCAGATCGTGCTGGAAACACCGGACGTCGTGGGATTCCTCGACGTACGGCCGGTGTTCAAGGGGCACACGCTGATCGTGCCGCGCGAGCACGTGCCGACGCTGGTCGAGCTGCCGGACGCGTTGATGGTGCCGTTCTTCGGCGCAGCGCGGTCGGTCGCGGATGCCGTGCGTACGGCGTTCGACGCGCAGGGCTCGTTCGTTGCCGTGAACAACATCGTGTCGCAGTCCGTCCCGCATCTCCATGTGCATGTGGTGCCACGGACGAAGGGCGACGGACTGCGCGGCTTCTTCTGGCCCCGGACCAAGTACGCCGACGACGCCGAGGCAGCCGAATACGCCGGCAAACTCCGCGCTGCACTGTCGAGTTAAGGGCGCCGGTCGAAGGTGCGGTCCAGCCGTTTCTCCAAGCGGGCCAGGGCTTTCTCCGCTGCGACACGGACGGTGAGGTCCGGGTCCTCGAGGAGATCCTGCAGGGCCTCGGCGTGCTCGGCCTCGCCCGCGGCGCCGACGGCGCGGGCGGCCGTCGCACGGACCCTGGGCAGCTCGTGCTGAAGATCGGGTAGCAGGGCGTCGACGAGCTGACCGAGCTCCCGCTGCGCGGTCAGCCGAGCGACGTGCTCTCGCACCCGCCAGGCGGGATCGCTCGCGGCCACCCGCAGCGCGTCGACGGCGTCATCGCGCCAGACGTAGAGGAGCACGCGGGCGGCCCACACCCTGATCCAGTAGTAGTTCACCGGGTCGACCGGCGCGGACCAGCCGCCTGGGTTCGGGTTGCCCGTGATCGCCACCAGCTTCGGCAGGTCGGCGCCGTACGCGTCCTCCCCCGAGATCTCCCCGGTGAGGAACGCGACGCACCAGTCGATCACGGTGTCGTCGCCGTACTTGGCGCACGCCACACGCACAACCTCGCGCGGCGCCTCGCGTTCCTTGACCATGCCGACCAGTAAAGCGTCCTGGACCGACAGAAAGGGCCGGTCCACAGTGGACCGGCCCTCTCAGGATGCTTCTCAGCCGGCGATCAGCGACCGCAGGACGTACTGCAGGATGCCGCCGTTGCGGTAGTAGTCGGCCTCGCCGGGGGTGTCGATCCGGACGACCGCGTCGAACTCCTTCAAGCCGCCGTCGGGCGAGGTGACCTTGACGTGGACGGTGCTCGGGATCGAGCCCTCGTTCAGCGCGGTGACGCCGGTGATGTCGAACGTCTCCTCGCCGGTCAGGCCGAGCGACTCCGCGGTCTCACCCTCCGGGTACTGCAGGGGCAGCACGCCCATGCCGATCAGGTTCGACCGGTGGATGCGCTCGAAGGACTCGGTGATCACGGCCTTCGCCCCGAGCAGCGCCGTACCCTTCGCCGCCCAGTCACGCGACGAACCCGAGCCGTACTCCTTGCCGGCCAGGATCACCAGCGGCGTGCCGGCCTCGGCGTACGACTGCGCGGCCTCGTAGATCGACGTGACGGGCGCGTCGTCCTTGGTGAAGTCGCGGGTGAAGCCGCCCTCGGTGCCCGGTGCGATCTGGTTGCGCAGCCGGATGTTCGCGAACGTGCCGCGGATCATCACCTCGTGGTTGCCGCGGCGCGAGCCGTACGAGTTGAAGTCCTTGCGGTCCACGCCGTGGTCGGCCAGGTACGTGCCGGCCGGGCTGTCGGCCTTGATCGAACCGGCCGGGGAGATGTGGTCGGTGGTGACCGAGTCACCCAGCTTGGCCAGTACACGGGCGCCGGCGATGTCTGTGACCGGCGACGGGTCCTTGGCCATGCCCTCGAAGTACGGAGGCTTGCGCACGTACGTCGACTCGGCGTCCCAGGCGAACGTCTTGCCCTCGGGCGTCGGCAGCGACTGCCAGCGCTCGTCACCGGCGAACACGTCGGCGTAGTCCTTGGTGAACATCTCCTTGCTGATCGAGGAGGCGATCACCTGCTCGACCTCGTCCGCGGCCGGCCAGATGTCCTTCAGGAACACGTCGTTGCCGTCCGTGTCCTGCCCCAGGGCATCGGTCTCGAAGTCGAAGTCCATCGTCCCGGCCAGCGCGTAGGCGATCACCAGCGGCGGCGAGGCGAGGTAGTTCATCTTCACGTCCGGGTTGATCCGGCCCTCGAAGTTGCGGTTGCCGGACAGCACCGAGACAACCGCCAGGTCGGCCTCCTGCACGCCGGCCGAGACGGCCTCGGGCAGGGGGCCCGAGTTCCCGATGCAGGTGGTGCAGCCGTAGCCGACCAGGTGGAAGCCGAGCTTCTCCAGGTACGGCGTGACGCCGGCCTTCTCGTAGTAGTCGGTCACGACCTTCGACCCGGGTGCCAGCGACGTCTTCACCCACGGCTTGGAAGCCAGGCCCTTGTCGACCGCGTTCTTGGCCAGCAGCGCGGCGGCGAGCATGACCGACGGGTTCGAGGTGTTGGTGCAGGAGGTGATGCTGGCGATCACGACGTGACCGTGGTCGAGCTCGGTCTCCGCGCCGTTCATGGTGATCTTGGTCTTCTTCGCCGGACGGCCGGGACCGCCGTGCGGGACATGCGGCTCGTCGTTCACGTCGCCGTGACCGTTCGGCGCGTCGCTGGCCGGGAAGCTCCCGGTCTCCGACGGGTCGACGTCCAGCTCCTCGGTCGCGTAGTCGGTCAGCGCACCGCGGAAGGCCTCCTTGGCCTCGGTCAGCGCGACCCGGTCCTGCGGCCGCTTCGGGCCGGCGATCGACGGTACGACGGTCGACAGGTCGAGCTCGAGGTACTCGGAGAAGCGCGGCTCGACCGACTGGTCGTGCCACAGGCCCTGCTCCTTGGCGTACGCCTCGACGAGCGCGACGTCCTGGTCGCTGCGGCCGGTCAGCCGCAGGTACTCCAGGGTGACGTCGTCGATCGGGAAGATCGCGCAGGTGGAGCCGAACTCCGGGCTCATGTTGCCGATCGTGGCCCGGTTCGCCAGCGGCACGGCCGCGACACCCTCGCCGTAGAACTCGACGAACTTGCCGACCACACCGTGCTTGCGCAGCTGCTGGGTGATCGTGAGTACGACGTCGGTCGCCGTGGCGCCGGCCGGCACCGAGCCGGTCAGCTTGAAGCCGACGACCTTGGGGATCAGCATCGACACGGGCTGGCCGAGCATGGCCGCCTCGGCCTCGATGCCGCCGACGCCCCAGCCGAGCACGCCGAGGCCGTTCACCATCGTGGTGTGGCTGTCGGTGCCGACACAGGTGTCGGGGTAAGCCACGCCGTCGCGGACCATCACCGTCCGCGCGAGGTGCTCGATGTTCACCTGGTGGACGATGCCGGTGCCCGGCGGGACGACCTTGAAGTCGTCGAACGCGGTCTGGCCCCAGCGGAGGAACTGGTACCGCTCGCCGTTGCGCTGGTACTCGAACTCGACGTTGCGCTCGAACGCGTCCGGGCGGCCGAAGACGTCGGTGATGACCGAGTGGTCGATGACCAGCTCGGCCGGAGCGAGCGGGTTGATCTTGGTGGGATCGCCGCCGAGCTCCGCGACCGCCTCGCGCATCGTGGCCAGGTCGACGACACACGGCACACCGGTGAAGTCCTGCATGATCACCCGGGCCGGGGTGAACTGGATCTCGGTGTCGGGCGCCGCGTTCGCGTCCCAGTTGCCGAGCTTGGTGATGTGCTCGGCGGTGATGTTCGCGCCGTCCTCGGTGCGCAGCAGGTTCTCCAGCAGGACCTTCAAGGAGTACGGCAGCGTGTCCGCACCCTCGATGCCCGCCAACCTGAAGATCTCGTACGACTGACCGTTGACCTCGAGTGCACCCTTGGCACCGAAGCTGTCGACGCTCGCCATCAACCTGCTCCTCTGTCCAGTCCAGTTCCGCTGAGCCCATCCTGCCGAGCACGCCGCCCGGCCGCGAGATCAGGCTCCCCTAACCTCGCCCCAAAACTCTCTCGACATCAAGATACACGACATCGAGCCACCCCGGCCAACGATCAGGAACCTGTGGACGAACAGTTGCCGTTCACCGCGCAGCGGCCGCGATCCGGACCGCGAGGTCGTCCAGCTCGTCCAGCAGGTCCGTCGCTCCCCACACCTGGTTCCGCGTCCGGTTCGTCAGCGGCCGGATCACGCCGGCCGCGTGCAGTCGCTCGATTCCGGCGTACACACTGCTGGCGGCACCACCGATCGCCTCCTCGGCCTCGCTCGCCGAGAAGATCGGTGCCGAGATCAGTCCCTCCAGCAGGCGGGATGCCGCACTGCCTCGCCGGGCTCCGACCGTCCGCTCCCAGGCCGGCCGCAGTTCGGCGATCCTGTCCGCTGTCGCCCGTGACTCCCGCGCCGCGATGGTGGAGGCCGCGGTGAATGATCGGATGATCGGCTCGACCCGGCCCTGGCGATAGGCACCCAGTACATCGAAGTAGTCGTCGCGGCGCGCCACCAACGCGGAGGCCAGCGGAACGACCACACGCCGGGTCGCCCCGCGGCGACGCAGCACAGTGTTGATGAGAGCGCGGCCGATCCGCCCGTTGCCATCGGTGAACGGGTGGATCGACTCGAACTGGGCATGCACGATCGCTGCCTGGGCCAGGACCGGGAGGTCGGTCCGGTTGGCGAAGACGACCAGGTCGGCCATGTAGTCGTCAACGGTCTCGGGCGGCGGCGGCACGTAGACCGCGTTACGTGGTGAGTAGTCGCTGCCGCCGATCCAGTTCTGCAGATCGCGGAAGCGGCCGGCGTACGCATGCTCGTACGGATCGTCGTCCATGAGGGCGAGGTGCGCCATCAGGATCATCGCCGGCTCGATACTCGCTCCGCCGTCCACGGATCTGATCAGCGCGTCCAGGGCGGCTGTGGATGCGGCCATCGACGTCGCGGACGGATTCGACCTGATGCCGTGCAGCGCTCGCGCATAGTCGTCCACCGTGGCATCGATGTATTCGATCTTGGAGGAGGCGACCGATTCGGTCCGCAGCAGGAGTGTCTCGAGCGCCGCCAGCTCGGCGCCGTGCGAGTGATCGAGCGCGGCGATCTCGAGCACGCAAGCCTCCATGGCCGCCGCGACCTCAGGGCTCAGCCGTACTGCGCGCTCCCCGATCAACGGCGGTCGCATGGCCACTACTTCGCTGAGTGTGCGATCCGCGGCGCTCCCACCTCGACTGCGCTGCCGCCACGCACGCTTCTCCGGCAGGTGGGCAGGCCAGCTCTCCACGTCACGCCTCCAAGTCGGAACATCGTCGGAGATATTCCGACTTATGCAGTGTAACTCGGACTTAATCCGCGTTGTTCCGACTTGGACGGCGCTGTGATCAGGACACCTGCGGGAGGACTTCGGCGGCGATCAGGTCGAGGTGGTCGAGGTCCTGGAGATCCATGATCTGGACGTACTGGCGCTGGGAGCCGACGGCGGCGAACTGGCCGAGGCGGTCGACGACCTCGGCAGGGGTGCCGGCGATCGCGTTGGCCTTGAGGTCTTCGACGTCGCGGCCGATGGCGGCAGCGCGCTGCTTGACCTGGGCGTCGTCCTTGCCGACCACGACGGTGTGCGCGGTGGAGAGGTTGAGGGTCTTCGGGTCGCGGCCGATCTCGTCGCAGGCGGCTTGGACGCGCTTGAAGAGTGTGTCGGTCAGCTCGACGGAGCGGAAGCCGGCGTTGAACTCACTCGCGAACTTGGCCGCCAGAGACGGCGTACGCTTCTTGCCCGCGCCGCCGACGATCACCGGCGGGTGCGGCTGCTGGACGGGCTTCGGCAGCGCTGGGGAATCGGTCAGCTGGTAGTGCTCGCCCTGGAAGTTGTACCTCTCCCCCACCGGCGTGTCCCACAGGCCGGTGATCAGCTCGAGCTGCTCGGTCAGCAGGTCGAACCGGCCCGGCGTGTCCGGGAAGTCCAGGCCGTACGCCTTGTGCTCCGTCTCGTACCAGCCGGCGCCGAGCCCGAGCTCCGCGCGGCCACCGCTCATCTGGTCGACCTGGGCGACGGTGATCGCCAGGACACCCGGGTTGCGGAAGGTGGCCGAGCTGACCAGTGTGCCGAGCTTGATCCGGCTCGTCTCGCGGGCGAGGCCGGCCAGCGCGATCCAGGCGTCGGTCGGTCCGGGCAGGCCGTCGTCCTCGCCCATCACGAGGTAGTGGTCCGACCGGAAGAACGCGTCGAAGCCGTTCTCCTCGGTCTTGCGTGCCACCGCGAGCAGATCGTCGTACGAGGCACCTTGCTGAGGTTCGGTGAAGATCCTGAGAAGCATGGCGCCCACGCTATCGCGCGGTGGTGTACAGCTTCTCCAGGTACGACGGCTGCCATTGGGGACCGCGGTTGTACAGGCGGCGTACCAGACCGTGTACGTCGAGGCGCGGCTCGATCGGGTTGTCCCACCAGTCCGGGACCTGGTCGTACCACCGGTCGATCCGCAGGGTCCGGCCGGCCGCGTCGATGCGGGCGAACAACCAGCCGCCCACGTCGCTCTGCGCCTCGGTCTGCCACAGGTCACCGAGCAGACCGCTCAGCTTGTCCATGGCGAACTCCGGGTCGTCCACCTCCGGCGGCTCCAGGTCGAACCGGTACGACGGCGCGCTCGGGTCCAGCACCTGGATCTGGATGGTGAACCCGGACGGCACGATCGCGGTCCTCGCCCGGCACCAGTCGTGCAGCGCCTTCATAGCCTCCGACTCCTGCGGCCGCGGCCGGGGCCGCTCGACCTCGGAGCGCATGGCCTCCTCGATCGACCCTGGAGGCGGGGCGATCCGGGGCCCGTCCGCCCCCACCAGCCCCAACCCAGGAATAGACATCCGAGCCACAACATCCGCAGCCGACTCCCCACGCACCCCGTGAGGCGCGCCGTCCCGCTCATCCCCGCTGTGCCGATCCGCCTCGGTCGCCTCGTCCGCGAACCCGTCCAGCGCGGGGAAGGACCCAGTCGGCCAGTCATCACCGATAACGGGCACAAACCCAGTCGGCTCGTCATCCTCATCCACCGCAAACCCAGCCGACACCTCAGCGCCCGCCTGCTCCACGGCTCCCGAGTCCTCAACCCAGCCGGCCCGCGCCACATCCGTCGTACCCTCGAGGCGACTCGCCGCGTCATCCCCCCGCGCCGACTCCGGCTCGCCACTGTCCACCCAGTCGCCGTCCGCCACACGCTGCGTGCGCTCAAGGTCACTCGCCGCGTCATCCTCCCGCGACGACTCCAACTCGCCACCGTCCGCCCATTCGTCGTGCGCCGCCCAGTCGTCTCGCGCCACCTGCGTGGTGCGGTCCGGCTCGTGCGTCGAGTCCTGCTGCCGCGAGTGCGCGTCGGCGTCGGGCCATTGGCCGTGCGCTACGTGGGTGGTGGGTTCTGGGCGTGGGGTTGGGTCTGGCTGTGGGGATGGCTCTGGATCCGGCCAGGGGGCTGGCTCTGGCTCCGGGCGTGGTCCTGGCTCGGGCTCGGGTTGTGGGACTGGTTCTGGGTCTGGCCAGGGCTGGGGCTCTGGGTTCGGGTTCGGTTGAGGGTCGGGGCCTGGGATCGGGTCCGGGGTTGGGCCGGGGATCGGCTGCGGGTGCGGCTCCGGCCCAGGGGTGGGCGGTGCAGGGTACGGATCGGGGCCCGGAGTGGGTGTGGGGTACGGGTCGGGGGCTGGGGTCGGTTCGGGACTCGGTGGGGCGGGCTCGGGCCAGGGGGCCGGGTGGGGCTCGGGTTGCGGCCACGGCTCCGGGTGCGGTTCGGGCTGAGGCCATGGCTGGGGTTGAGGGTGAGGCTCGACCTGAGCTTTAGCCGTCGGAGCCGGTACGTCGTAGCCCTGCTCCTCGTCGTCCTCGCCCACCACGTGGAACCGGAGCCCCGGATGCGCCGCGCCCGCCAACCCCTCTCCGGCTGCCCGGTAGGTCTCCTCAGCCGCCGCGGATGCTTGCTGCTCGCCCGCTGACGCAGATGCATCATGCGCCTGCGCTGCCGCTGATGTTTGATGGGCCTCCGCTGCTGCGGGAGCTTGGTCCGGCTCCGCGGCTGTGGGTGCTTGCGGCCGCTGCGCTGCTGTGGGTGCTTGACGCTCGTCCGCAGCTGGCTCGGTGGAGTCGGCCGGCACTGCGGGGATCTCGGCGGTCTGGTCGTCGGCGTAGTCGGCTTCCGCGGACGGATCCGAGAAACGCGCGGCTGGGGCGGCGGGGTCGGTGGTCGGGGCCGAGAAACGGGCGTCCGGAGCGGGCTCAGCAGCAGGGTCTGCGTGCGGGGCCGAGAAGGGTGAGGCGGAAGCAGACGGGGCCGAGAGGCGGTCGCCTGCGGCGGACTGGGCTGCGAGATCGGTCTGACGGCCTTCCGGAGTGCCTGGTGCCGTCGAAGGGTCGCCTAGGCGGCCAGCGGGCTGCGCCTCGGTCTCCGTCGGACGGGCGGCCGCAGCGCCGGGCGCTGAGGACAGGTCGCCCAGGCGAGCAGCGGGCTGCGCGCCGGGGTCCGTCGTACGCGCGGCGGGCCGTGCCTCGGGGGCCGTCGGATGGGCGGGCCGTGTCTGAGGTTCTGTGAGGCGGGCGGCTGGAGTGCCGGGCGCTGTCGACGGGTCGCTCGGGTGGGCGGGGGGCCGTCTGTGGGGTTCTGTGAGACGGGCAGCTGGTGTGACGGGTGCTGTTGGCGGGTCGCTCGGGTGGGCGGCGGGGGGTGTGGGGTGGTCTGTCGGGTGGAGGTTGTCGTGGTGGGTGGGTGCGGAGGGTGGAGTGGTCGTGGGCTCCGGGTGTGGGACCGGGGCGAAGGGGGATGGGCCGGTGAAGGAGGAGGGTTCTTCTTCGGCTGGGTCTGTGTCCAGGACAGCGGCGATCTCGGCGGTGGGGGCGTCGTCGTCTTCGAGATCGGCGGCAGTCGGTGTAGGAGCGAACGGGAAGTCGGCCGGCGCTGAGTCAGCTGATCCGCTGGGGGCGGACGGCGAGGCGGTCGACGGCGAATCCGCTGGCGAGAGGAGCGCGGTATCGGCCGTGGGGGCGTCGGCTGGATGGGTCGGCGAGAACGGGGATCCGGTAGGCGCCGTACTGGCCGGGGCGAACGGAGACTCCGCGGATGGGCGCTCGGCCGATTGGAGGAAGGGGGTGTCGGCCGTGGGGGCGTCGGCTGGGTGGGTCGGGGCGAAGGCGGATCCGGCCGGCGCGGGATTGGCGGGGGCGAACGGGGACTCCGCGGATGGGGGCTCGGGCGACTGGAGGGAGGGGGTGTCGGCCGTGGGGGCGTCGGCTGGGTGGGGCGGGGTGAACGGGGACCCGGCCGGCGCGGGGCTGCCGGGGGCGAAGGGGGATCCGGGCGGTGCGGGATCGGCGGGGGTGAATGGGGAGTCCGCGGGTGGGGGCTCGGGCGGTTGGAGGTAGGGGGTGTCGGCTGTGGGGGCGTCGAAGGGTGAGGGGGGTGGGGTGTTGGGGCGATGGGTGGTGGGGTCTTCTATCCATTCGCCGTTGATCCAGGCGCCGCCTACCCATTCTCGGTGGGGAGCGGTGGGGGGCTTGTCGGCGAAGGGGGTGTATTCGCTGGTGGCTTCTTGGTCGGACCAGGCCGGTTGTTCGGCGGTTTCCCAGTCTTGTTCGTCGGGGGCGGGGGTGTCTTGGTAGCCGGCCGCGGCGGGGGCGTCGGCGAAGAGGCTGGCGTAGAAGTCGTCGCCCTCGTGGACGCCGCCGCCGACGCGGGGCGGCTCGGAGGATGGGAGCTGTGAGTCGTACGCCGAACGCATGGGGAGGCCGGTGCCTGCCATGCCGTCAGGCAGGTAGGTGCCGGGCGCGGGTCCACCCTGGGGATAGCTGTCCCGCGCGGGCCCGTCCTGGGGATAGGCGTCCCCGACGGGTCCGCCCTGGGGATAGGTGTCCCGCGCTGGCCCGTCGGGCGGGTAAGCGCCCGCCTCGCTCGGGAAGTCCGCGTCGGGCTCGGTGGGGTCGTCGTGTTTGCGGCGGCGGAGCCAGCCTTGTTTCTTGGCCGTGACGCCGTACTCCTCGTGACGGGCGGGCGCCTCGTCACGGGCAGGAGCCTCGTCACGGGCGGGAGCCTCGTCGTGGGAAGCCGGCGTCATCCGGGGCGGCGGGTCGTCGATCGGCTGGCCGGTGAACGGGCTGATACCGGGTGGGACGACGAACGACTCTTCCTCGTCGTCGACCGGCCTGGCGTCGGGTGCTCCGATCACGACATCCTCAACGACCGAGACCTCGGCTGTGTCAGGTTCGTCGGCGAAACTTTCCGGTACCGCAAAGTTCCGGGTGAAGTCCTCCCCCGCGACCACCCCGGCCGGCAGGTCGGGCTGCACCGGCGAGCGCGGGTCGATCTCGAAGCGATCGAAGAAGGCCTGCAAGGCGCCGGCAGTGACACCCGAAGCACCCACGCTCCGGATCAGTTGCACCCCGAAAGGCCGCAGTTCGTCGAGCCCGCCGAGGTAGTCGGCCCACCCGGCGATCCACTCGATCATCTCGTCGGCGGCCGCCTCGTCCGAGGTGACCCACTGGCCGATCGGCGCGAACCCGTCCTCCACCGGCTGCCACGGATCCCCTGGGTACGACGCCCGCGCCCACGTCCCGTTGAACGCGCCGTACACGAAACCCAGCTCGCCCGCAGCCATCCGCTGCCGCACCTCGGGCTGCCCGATCCAATCCGGCGACCCGGCCAGCAGATCGGCGCCCGCAGTCTGGCTGTGCTGCGTGTGGAACCCGAACAGCACCGCCCGCCCGTCGACAAGCCGCAGCATCCGCAGCACCGACGCGGTCTCGTCCTGATGGTGGTACCCGTCGGCGTCGGCGTACCACCGCCGGTCGAAGCCCGTGGCATGGGCGACCGCGGCGAGTGCGGTCCAGCGGGCGCGCAGCTCCTCCGGGTCGTCCAGGTCAACGAGCGGCATCAGGTCTCCAGCGCATGGGAATCCAGGGCCAGAACGCTACCCGAGCCCTCCACCGGCCGCGACTTCCCGGTCATGGGCCCTCCCGGCCTGGACTGAGGAGCGGAGGGAGCCCGGTCATGGGGCCCCGGTCTGGACTGAGGAACGCAGGGAGCGAAGCGACCGGAGAGACGAGGGAAGACCGGGAGCCAAGCCCCATGACCTGCCGCGCCGGAGGCGTGGCATCCGACACAGCGACTGGAGCGACGAGGGAAGGGCGGGAGTCACAGCCCCATGATCCGCCGCGCCGGAGGCGTGGCATCAGTACTGTCCACAGGCTCGAGTATGGCGACGCACTCGATGTGATGCGTCATCCCGAACAGGTCGAACGCCCGCAGCGACGCGATCCCGTACCCGAGCCGCCCGAACGTCTTCAGATCCCGCGCCAGCGCCGCCGGATCACACGCCACATACGCCACGCGTCGCGGGCCCAGCGCCGCGATCCGCCGTACGACGTCCTTCCCGGCGCCCGTCCGCGGCGGGTCCAGCACAACCAGATCGACATGCTCCAACCCCTTGCTGGCGGCCGCATTGAGCACCCGATCCACGTCGCCGGTCTCCAGCGTCACCCCCGGCAGGTCATGCAGATTCCGCCGCGCGTTCCGTACGGCGTCCTTGTCCCCTTCGATCGCCAGCACCGGACACCCGGCCTCGGCCAGAAATGCCGCAAACAGCCCAACGCCGGAGTAGAGGTCCAGTGCCGTCTCCCCCGCCATCGGCTCGAGCCCGCTCATGACGGCGTCCACCAGCGTCGACGGAGCGGCCGGGTGCACCTGCCAGAACCCACCGGCCTCCACCCGGAACCGCCGGTCGCGCACGACCTCGACAACCCGCCCACCGGGCACCTCGTCCGTCTGAACAGCGGTCTTGCCCTCGGACGACACCACAGCCTGCACGGACGACGCACCGGGCCACCGATCACTCAGTACGTCAGGAGTCCCCGGGTGAGCGATCAGACACCGGTCGATCGGGATCAGGTCGTGCGAGCGGTGCGCGTACATCCCCGGTCGCCCGTCGACCACGGCGTACCGCATCCGGGTCCGCCAGCCGAGGCCGTCGTCGCCCGGGGACTCCATCACGATCGTGCGCTCGATGCCGCCGATGCGCCGGAGCGTGTCCGACACCACGGTCGCCTTCAGCCGTCGCTGCTCCACGATGTTGGCGTGCTGGAAGTCACAGCCGCCACACAGTCCGGGCCCGGCGTACGGGCAGGGCGGTTCGATCCGTTGCGGTGACGGCGTCAGCACCTGGACGGCGTCCGCCCGCAGATACTTCGCGTTCTGCTCGGTGATGCGAGCGTGGACCAACTCACCCGGCAACGCGTGCCGGACGAACACCACCTGTCCCTCGTGCCGGGCCACACAGTGTCCCCCGTGCGCGACTGGGCCTACTTCCAGCTCGACTACCGTCCCGACGATGTCCTCGTCTGTCACCGATCTCCTGACGCCTTGCGGGCCCCACGCCGTACCTGGCCGGCCACCCGTTCCACCCGGTCCTGCCGCTCCTCCGCGTCACTCGCCGAGATCAGCTGGTAAGGAACCGACGTAACCATGACACCAGGTGTGAACAAGAGGCGCCCCTTGAGCCGCAGGGCGCTCTGGTTGTGCAGGATGTGCTCCCACCAGTGGCCGACGACGTACTCCGGGATGTAGACCATCACCACGTCCCGCGGCGACTGCCGCCGGATGTCGCGGACGTACTGCAGGATCGGCCGGGTGATCTCCCGGTACGGCGAGGCCAGCCGCTTCAGCGGGATCGGGATGCCCCGGGCGTCCCACTCGGCCTGGAGCGCGTCCGACTCGTCCCGGTCGACGTCGACCGTGACCGCCTCGAGCATGTACGGCCGGGCCGTCTTCGCGAACGCCAGCGCCCGCAGGGTCGGCTTGTGCAGCTTGGACACCAGCACGATCGCGTGCACCCGGGACGGCAGCATCAGCGGCTCGTCCCCCTCGGCCGCCGTCTGCCGGCGCACCGTGTCGTAATGGCGGTGGATCCCCTTCATCAGCACGTACAACCCGGCCATCGCGAGGATCGCGATGTACGCGCCGTGGACGAACTTGGTGAGCAGCACGATCACCAGCACGATCCCGGTCATGGTCAGGCCGATCGCGTTGATCACCCGGGAGCGGATCATCTGCCGCCGCTTGGCGGCGTCGGTCTCGGTCTTCAGATGCCGGGTCCAGTGCCGGATCATGCCGAACTGGCTGAGCGTGAAGCTGACGAACACGCCGACGATGTAGAGCTGGATCAGCTTGGTGACCTGGGCGTCGAAGGCGATGATCAGGCCGATCGCGCACAGCGCCAGCAGGATGATGCCGTTGCTGTAGGCGAGCCGGTCGCCGCGGGTGTGCAACTGCCGGGGCAGGTACCCGTCCCGGGCGAGGATCGAGCCGAGCACCGGGAAGCCGTTGAACGCCGTGTTCGCGGCCAGCACCAGGATCAGCATGGTCGCGCCGATCACCAGGTAGAAGCCGGGCGTGAAGTTCGAGAACACCGAGTCGCCGATCTGGCCGATCACGGTCTTCTGGGTGTAGGACTCGCCGACCGGCTGGCCGTTCTCGTACAGCTGGGTGGCGGGATCCTCGGCGTACCGGAGCTGGATCTTGGAGGCGAGGAACAGGATGCTCATCAGCATCGTGACCGCGATCGTGCCGAGCAGCAGCAGCGTCGTCGCGGCGTTCTTGCTCTTCGGCTTGCGGAACGCCGGTACGCCGTTGCTGATCGCCTCGACACCGGTCAGCGCCGCACACCCGGACGAGAACGCCCGGGCCAGCAGGAAGACCGCGGCCAAGCCGGTGAAGACCTCGTGCCCCGGTTCGGGCCGGACCTCGAAGCCGGCGCTCTCGGCCAACGGCAGGTTCCCGGCGGTCAGCCGGATCAGGCCCCAGATCGCCATCCCGATGATCGACAGCATGAAGATGTACGTCGGGATCGCGAAGATCGCCCCCGACTCGCGGACCCCGCGCAGGTTCATCGCGGTCAGCAGCAACACCAGCCCGACCGCCAACGGCACCTCGTGACCGGCCAGGAACGGCAACGCGGACTTGGCGTTCTGCACCCCCGACGAGATCGACACCGCCACCGTCAGCACGTAGTCGACCATCAGGGCGCTGGCCACGGTCAGGCCGGCCGACGGCCCGATGTTCACCGTGGCGACCTCGTAGTCACCGCCGCCGGACGGGTAGGCGTGCACGTTCTGCCGGTACGACGCGACCACGACCAGCATCACGAACGCGACCAGCAGGCCGATCTTCCACGAGTAGCTGTACGCCGCCAGGCCGGCGATCGACAGCGTCAGGAAGATCTCGTCAGGGGCGTAGGCCACCGACGACAGGGCGTCGCTGGCGAACACCGGGAGAGCGATGCGCTTCGGCAGCAGCGTCTCGCCCAGCTGGGTGCTGCGCAGTTTGCGACCGAGCAGCAGCCGTTTGCCGATATCGCCTAGAGCGGGAGTCACACCGGTGATGTTAGAGGGCTGCGAGCGCGTGTCAGACACGACCTCAGTTCCGGTGTAGCGTCTATCCCTGCCGAACCGACCCAGCGGCCCCGTGCGGGGCAGGGAGTGATCAGCGAGTGCACGTCGTCATCATGGGCTGCGGCCGCGTCGGGTCGACGCTGGCGCGGGGCCTGGAGAAGCGGGGCCATACGGTCGCGATCATCGACCAGTCGGCCGACGCCTTCCGTCGGCTGAGCCCGAACTTCACCGGCCGCACCATCGTCGGGATGGGCTTCGACCGCGAGGTGCTGATCGAGGCCGGGATCGAGGAGGCGGAGGCGTTCGCCGCCGTCTCGAACGGCGACAACTCCAACATCCTGGCCGCCCGGGTGGCCCGGGAGAACTTCGGGATCAGCAACGTGGTGGCCCGGATCTACGACCCCGGCCGCGCCGAGGTGTACCAGCGGCTCGGCATCCCGACCGTCGGCACCGTGCGGTGGACCGTCGACCAGATGATGCGCCGGCTGCTGCCGGAGGGCTCCGAGCCGGAGTGGCGTGACCCGTCCGGGACGGTCCGGCTGGCCGAGGTGCACGTGCACACCGACTGGGTCGGCCGGCTCGCGCTCGACATCGAGAAGGCCACCGGTGCCCGGGTCGCGTTCCTGACCCGGCTCGGCGAGGGCCTGCTGCCGCGGGCCGACACGGTCATCCAGGAAGGCGACCTGGTCCACGTCGTGATGCTGGAGCGGGATGTCGCGGCGATCGAGTCCCAACTCGGCACCAAGCCTGAGGAGCTGTGATGCGGGTAGCCATCGCCGGAGCCGGGAACGTCGGTCGGTCGATCGCCGCCGAGTTGCTGGAGAACGGCCACGAGGTCCTGCTGATCGACAAGGACCCGCGGGCGATCAAGGCCGAGTCGGTGCCGCGGGCCGAGTGGCTGCTGGCCGACGCGTGCGAGCTGTCCTCCCTGGAGGAGGCCGCCCTGCAGCGTTGCCAGGTGGCGATCGCCAGCACCGGTGATGACAAGGTGAACCTGGTCGTCTCGCTGCTCGCCAAGACCGAGTTCGGCGTTCCCCGGACCGTTGCCCGGGTCAACCATCCGCGGAACGAGTGGATGTTCAACGAGGCCTGGGGTGTCGACGTGTCGGTCTCCACCCCGCGGATCATGTCCGCGCTGGTGGAGGAGGCGGTCTCGGTCGGCGACCTGGTCCGGCTGTTCACCTTCCGCCAGGGCGACGCGAACCTGGTCGAGCTGACCCTGCCCGAGGACTCCCCGATGATCGGTCAGCGGGTCGGCGACATCGACTGGCCGCTGGACACCGCGCTGGTGGTCATCCTGCGCGAGGGCCGCGTCCTGCGGCCGGACCCGGAAGGCACGCTCGAGCTCAACGACGAACTGCTGTTCGTCGCCGCGGACGAGACGGAGGAGCAGCTCGAGGACATGCTCTCCCCGCATCACCGCAAGGCCGAGTAGGACCTCTTACTTCTTGTTGCCCCGGAGCAGGTGGGTCACGTGGTCACGCGTTTCGTCCCACTTCTCCGGCGGCAGTGAGCCGCGCAGTACGGCGTACGCGAGCCAGAGCGCGAGCGCGTAGAACGGGAGCCCGAGGCCGATCTTCGCGATGCCGAGCGCGTTCAGGCTGCCGGTGAAGTACAGCGGCACCTGGACGATCAGCCGGACCGCGAAGAGGCCGACAAACACCAGAGTGGCCCGGGAGAAGCCCCTCAACATCGCGGGGTCCTTGCGCCAGGCCGTACCGGTTTGGGTGATCACGCCGTACAGCACGCCGAACAGCGGCCAGCGGACGAGCACGGTGATCAGGTACAGAGCGCCGTACCCCAGGTTGGTCAGCAGGCCGGGGACGTAGACGTCCTTGGCGTTACCAGTGCGGTTCGCGACCCAGGCGGAGATCAGGACGCCGACGAAACCGCCGAAGACGTTGCGGAGCGGCTGCCGGCGGATGAGGCGAAGTAGGGCGACCGCGGCACCGCACGCGACCGCGACGATCAGCGCGACCTGCAGGTTGTGGTCGGTGGCCGCGTAGACGATCAGGAACGCGATCCACGGCAAGCCGATGTCGAGCAGCGCACCCCAGCCGCCGAGGGCCTGGAAGAAGTCCTTGTCGGTGCTCGGCGCGGGCTTGTCGCTCGCTTCGGCCGGCGGTGTGGTCGCGGCAGCTTCCACTTCCGGCTTCAGGATGTCGACCAGTTTCTCTTCCAGGTTCTCTTCGACCTGGTCGCGGCGCGGCGTCGGCTCAGCCATGGGCGGCCGTCGGGCGGAGTTCGTAGCGCGGGTTGAACATCACCCGGTCGCCGTCGACGACACCGATCCGCCCGGAGGCGATCAGTTCCGAGCCGGGGTGGATCCCGGCGATCTTGCGCCGGCCGAGCCAGATCAGCTTGACCGTGCCGGTGCCGTCGTACAACTCGCCCTCCAAGGCCGGTACGCCGCCGCGTGGGCTGAACGTGATCGTGCGCAGCGTGCCGTACAGCGTGACCATTTCGCGGTCGTGGCAGCCGGTGATCGACCGCGCACCACAGTCCTGCGCGAAGTCCTGGAGGACCTCGGCGTCCTGCTGGTCGCGGTCTCCGGCCAGCCCGCGGAAGGCACGCCGCCAGAGCCCCGCGGGTTTCTCACTACCCATGCGATCGAGTGTAGTCCGTCAGGCCTCTTCGTCAGGAGCCGGCTGAGCGCCCGGCGGCAGCTGCAACGGCAGCGACTCGCGGACGGCCATCGGCTCCGCGCCGCGGACGACGATGACGTTGCGCAGCGTCTCCTCCATCGGTGCCGCGGCATCCGGCTCGACAGCGGCCCGGCCGAGCACCGTTGCCCGGAGCAGCCAGCGCGGACCGTCCACGCCGACGACCCGCGAGGTCTGGCTGAAGATCTGTCCGTCCGGGTCCTCGACCGGCACGACGAGCACGAGCTCGGTGCCGAACGTGCCCTCGGTCTCGGTCGCCGTACCGCCCATCCGGCTGGCCTCGGCGGCGATCTCGCGCCGGACCTCACTCCAGATGCCGGTCTTCTTCGGTGCCGCGAACGCCCGCAGCTCGAGTGCGGAGTCCTCGAGCACCAGCAGGATCGCCTGCACCTGGCCGGTCTGCTCGTCGACCTGTAGCCGCAGCTCCATCCCGGGCATGCCGGTGATCACCAGTGCGCCCAGGTCGATCCGGTCCTCCGCCTCAAGGACCGACGGGTCGACCTCGCTGGAGTCGAACGGACCCTCGGCGCGGGGTTCCGCCGTCTCCTCGACGACTGCATCCGTCTCGGTCGTCTCGGGGTCTTCGTTCTTGGCCTTGCGGCGGAAGATCATTCTGTTTCCTTATTGTGTCGGTACAAGCCCGCCGTAGTTTCGCGCATCCGTCAGGTCAACGGGTGCACCCTGTTCACATTTGGACCGCTCATCGCGTCAGGGCTCAGCGTGTCACATCGCCGAAACCGCCGGTCGAGCCGTGTCCGCCTTCGCCGCGGGCCGAACCGGGTAGCGACGTCACCTCGACGAACCGCGCCTTCTCCACCTGCTGGATGATCAGTTGTGCGATCCGGTCGCCGCGCCGCAGCGTCACCTCGGCGCGCGGGTCGAGGTTGATCAGACACACCTTGATCTCGCCACGGTAGCCCGCGTCCACAGTGCCGGGTGCGTTCACGAGCGTCACCCCGTGCTTCGCGGCCAGCCCGGAGCGCGGGTGCACGAAGGCGGCGTACCCGTCCTGCAGGGCGATGGCGATCCCGGTGCCGACCAGGCCACGCTCGCCGGGCTTGAGAGTGATGTCGCTCGTCGCCACCAGGTCCGCGCCGGCATCGCCGGGATGCGCGTACGACGGGAGCGGGAGGTCGGGGTCGAGTCGCTGGATGAGAACCTCGGTCACGAGAGGCGACCTTACCGACGAGCCTGCACCGCCCTCGTGCCAGGCTGGTCCTTGTGGGTACCTATCGCGAGAAGCTGAGCGTGCCGGTGTCGTGGTGGATCATCGCCGTCATCGCGACTGTCACGCTCTTCGTCATCACCTATGTACCGGTCGGGTCGTTCGGCGGCGTCTTCGTCGGCGGCACCGCCGCGGTCCTGCTGGTGCTCTTCTTCCTCCAGTACGGCGCCGCGCGGGTCGATGTGGACGGCGAGCGGTTCCGGGCCGGCCGGGCCGTGATCGAACGGGCGCACCTCGGCACGGTCGAGGCACTGACCGGCGACGACGCGCGGCGCGCGTTCGGGCGGGACTGCGACCCGAAGGCGTACCTCCTCCTGCGCCCGTATGTGCGGAGCGCGGTCCGGGTCCAAATCACCGATCCGCGCGACCCGGCGCCGTACTGGGTGATCGCCACGCGGCACCCGGATCGGCTGGCGGCAGCCCTGAGAGGCAACCGCGTGGCAAGATCCTGACTGTCGGGGACTTGCGTTAGGAGGCTGCTGTGGTCGGAGCGAAGATCGGCTGGAAGCTGGTGCTGGCGGCGTTCACGCTGGTGGTGGGACTGGTCGCGAACAAGGCCGTCCGCACGGCCTGGAAGCTCGGCTCGGGCGGGAAGCCGCCGAAGGCCGGCGAGGGCGGGTACGCCGAGGTGGTCAGCTGGGCGGTGGCGAGTGGTGCCGCCGCGGCGGCGGCCAAGCTGTTCGCGGAGCGGCGGGCGGCGGAGTACTGGCTGAAGTCGACCGGCTACGCGCCGCCGGGGTACGAGCAGGACGCGACCAAGGGCCTGGTCAAGGACACGGACACCGGTCTGGTGAAGAAGCAGGACTGACTCGAGACAGCGCGGGACCGTCCCCGAGGATCTGGGGACGGTCCCGTGCCGGTCAAGCCGAAGAAGGGCGCTGGTGTCAGGCCGCGCAGTCGCGGCAGATCAACTGCCCGTTCTTCGTTTCCGCGAGCTGACTGCGGTGGTGAACCAGGAAGCAGCTCGAACAGGTGAACTCGTCGGCCTGGCGCGGGAGGACCCGCACCGCCAGCTCTTCGTGGCTCAGGTCGGCGCCGGGCAGCTCGAAGCTCTCCGCGGCCTCGGCCTCGTCCTCGTCGACCTTGCCGGAGTTCTTGTCGTGACGGCGAGTCTTCAGTTCCTCGATCGACTCTTCGGATGCGTCCTCGTCCGTCTTGCGCGGGGCGTCGTAATCAGTCGCCATGGTGTTTCCCTGCCCTCTTCGTACCCGTGGTGTTGCCTGCTGAGCCCTTGAACAGGTAGAGCGGCCGAGAAATTCCGCGCGAGTGTACCGCACCGAATCTTCGTCCCCCGAAACCCTTGACAGCCAGGCCGGGACCGGCAACAAACCGTTCCCGAGGACGGGATTGTGCCCTATGAAGGGCCCTTCGCGCGCGTCGGGGTCCAGGTTCTGACCCGCGTGTCGCAAAAATGTCATGACCGAACACGAGAATGCTCGTTAATGCTCAGTACTGCGCAGAAACGAGCACTCAGAGACGCCTACGCCCGCAAGGGGTTCGCGGCGGCGAGCAGGTCGTGGAACGGCCCGAACAGCGCCGGACTGGACGCGATCGACATCTCCGGTGAGACCGGGGCACCGTTCAGCCCGCCGATGGTCGCGCCGGCCTCGGCCGCGATCAGCGCACCCGCTCCGTAGTCCCACGGATTCAGACCGCGTTCGAAGACCGCGTCGAGCCGGCCGCAGGCGACGTAGCACAGGTCGATCGCGCCGACCCCGATCCGGCGGATGTCGCGGACCTCGGTGATCAGGTGCTGGATCACCTCGGCCTGGACCTGCCGGCGGTCCGGATCGTACCCGAACCCGGTCCCGACCAGGGCCTTGCTCAGCTCGGTGCATCCCGACACCCGGATAGGCTGACCGTCCACAAACGCGCCACCGCCCTTGGTCGCGGTGAACACCTCGCCCCGGGGCGCGTCCACGACCACACCGGCGACCGTCTCCCCGTCGTACTCGACCGCGATCGAGACGGCGTACGTCGGGAGGTCGTAGAGGTAGTTGACCGTGCCGTCGATCGGGTCGACCACCCAGCGGACGCCGCTGGTCCCGGCCACGTCGTCGCCCTCCTCACCGAGGAACGAGTCGTCCGGGCGGGCCTTCAGGACGCGGGCCCGGATCAGCTCCTCGGACTCGCGGTCGACCGCGGTGACGACGTCGGTGACGGTGCTCTTGGTGTCGGCGACCGTGATCGTGCCACGGCGGCGTTCGACGATCAGCCTCGCCGCCTCCTCCGCCACCTCCACGGCCAGCTTGAGGAGGTCCTGAGGGCTCTCGGCTGTCATACAGCTTCCTTAGAGGTAGGACGGCGCAGGGGTGGGCAGCAGTCGTGGCGGCAGTCGTCCCAGCCCGGGCCGAGCTTGCCGACGCACGGGCGGGCCGGTTGCTCACCGCGCTCGGCCGCGGCCCGCTCGACGACCAGATCGCGCAGCATCGTGACGAACCGCGGGTCGGTCCCGGGCGTCGCGGCCCGGGCCATCGGCAGGCCCAGTTTCTCGGCCGTCCGGGCGGCCTCCGTGTCGAGGTCGTAGATGACCTCCATGTGGTCGCTCACGAACCCGATCGGTACGACGGCGACGCCCGGCACGCCCTCGGCCGCGAGGGTCTCGAGGTGGTCGTTCACGTCCGGCTCGAGCCACGGCATCTGCGGCGGTCCGGACCGCGAGCAGTAGACCAGGTCGGTCCGCCGGATCCGGCCGGTACGGCGCTCGAGCTCGGCGCTGATCTCCGCGGCCACGTCCAGGTGCCAGTCGACGTACCCGTTGCCGTCTGGGCCGCTGGTCGCGTTCATCGTGGTCGGGATCGAGTGCGTCACGTAGGCGATCGCCGACCCCTCGGGCAGCCTGCCCAGCGCCTCGGCGGTCGACTCGACGAACGATCCGACGAAGCCGGGGTGGTTCGCGTAGTGCCGGAGCTTGTCGATCCGCGGCGCGTCCGGGACCTCACGGGCCGCGTCCTCGAGGTTCTCCCGGTACTGCCGGCAGCCGGAGTACGACGGGTAGGCGGCGGTCACGATCACCACCGCGCGACGGATCCCGTCGGCGGCCATCTCGCGCAGCGTGTCGGTCAGGTACGGCGCCCAGTTGCGGTTGCCCCAGTAGATCGGCAGGTCCAGGCCGATCTCGTCGAACGACTCCCGCAGCGCTGTCAGCAGCGCGCGGTTCTGGTCGTTGATCGGGCTCTTCCCGCCGAACGCGTAGTAGTGTTCCCCGACCTCCTTCAACCGCTCGTCCGGGATGCCGCGGCCGCGCGTCACGTTCTGCAGGAAGGGCAACACGTCCGCGGGCTTCTCGGGACCACCGAAGGACAGCAGGAGGACGGCGTCGTACGGCGCGGCGGCGGGCGACTGGGGCAACGGCATATTCCGAGTTTCTCAGACCGGCAACAGTTAGGGTGTTGCCGGTCCCTCATGCTCAAGCCCTACGTCCACCTCATGCGCCGTCCCGGTGCCAGTGCCTTCTTCACTGCCGGGATCCTCGGTCGTATGCCGATCTCGATGATCGGCCTCGGCATCGTCATCCTGATCGCGCGCGAGAGCGGCTCGTACGGCCTGGCCGGCGCGGTGTCCGGCGTCGCGGTGATCGCCGGCGCGCTGACCGGCCCGATCCAGGGCCGGCTGGTCGACCGCTTCGGCCAGCGGACGCTGCTGCTGATCGGTTCCATCCTCTGCACGATCGCTCTCGCGGCACTCCTCGTCGCAGTGCGTGCCGACGCACCCGTCTGGGTGCTGTACGCGGTCTCGTTCGTTGCCGGTGGCACCCGTCCGCAGGTCGGCTCGTTCGTCCGCGCCCGCTGGACCCATCTGCTCGGCCGCGGGCGGGCTCTGCAGACCGCGTTCGCCCTCGAGGCGGTCGGCGACGAGGTCGTCTTCATCGTCGGTCCGGTCCTCGTCACCACGCTCGCCACCCAGATCAGCCCATACGCCGCCCTGGCCGCGGCGGGAGTGTTGGGACTGGCCGGCGGAGTTTGGCTGGCGTCGCTGCGTGCCTCCGATCCGCCCGGCCGCGGTAAGTCCGACGGTGCCGAGCAGGCGCCACTCCCCTGGCTCTCGCTGATGCTCCTCAGCCTGATCGGTCTCGGGCTCGGCGCGACTCTCGGTGGCGTCGAGGTGGTCACGATCGCGTTCACCACCGAGAAGGGTCAGGCCGGGCTGTCCGGCGTCGTACTGGCCGTGTGGGCGTTCGGCAGCCTGCTGGCCGGTCTCTGGTACGGCTCGGTCCACTGGCGCGCTCCGGTCGAGCGGCGGCTGCTGTTCGGCACGATCCTGCTCGCCGTCAGCCTGGCACCGCTCCCCTGGGTCAACAGTGTGCTGCTCGTCGGTGTGGTGCTGTTCTTCTGTGGCTTCACCATCGCGCCCACGATGGTCGCCCTCACCGCCTGCGTCGAGGAGTGGGTCCCGCCCCAGCGCCTCACCGAGGCGATCACCTGGACCGTCACCGGCATCCTCCTGGGAGTGGCCCCGGGCAACGCCGCCTCCGGCCACGCAGTAGACGTCTGGGGCCCCTCCACCGCCTACTGGGTCCCCTTCTCCATCGGCATCGTCTGCGCCCTGGTCGCCGCCCTCGCCACGACCTTCGCCCGCCCCAAGACTCGCTTCGCCCACAACTAGGCTTGTATCTCCTCTTACGGGAGATGTGAGGGTGTCGGCATGGACCACTCGATCGGTGAGCTGGCGCGGCTCGGCGGCGTGACGGTGAAGACCGTGCGGTACTACTCCGACCACGGGCTGCTGCCGTCACGGCGTACCGCTGCTGGTCATCGTCGGTACGACGCCGACGCGGTGGCGCGGCTCGAGCTCATCCGGACGCTGCGTTCCCTTGGCATCGATCTGCCGACGGTGCGGGCCGTGCTGGAGCGCGAGCGGACGCTGGCCGACGTGCTGACCGCGCATGCCGAGGCCGTCGCGCTGCAGATCCGGACGCTGCGGCTCCAGCAGGCGGTGCTGTCGGTGGCCGCCCATCGTCATTCGACCCCGGAGGAGCTCGACCTCATGCATGAACTGACTGCCCAGTCCGAGCGGGAACGCCGTACCTTGATCGCGGACTTCCTCACCTCGACGCTCGGCGACGACCCCGCCTTCGCGGCGATCCGGCAGAACCTGACGCCGGTGCTCCCCGACGACGCCGACGCACGGCAGGTCGAGGCGTGGCTGGAGCTGGCCGCGCTGGTGCAGGACGACGACTTCCGGGCCGCCGTACGACGGATGGCCGTCGGCTACCGTGCCCTGGTCGCGGACGGCCCGCTACGGCACGATCCGGAGTTCCGCGGGCGGTTGATCGAGCTTCGCCGAACCGAGGCCGGCCCGCGCTGGCCGCGGTATCTGGAATTGCTTGCCGTCGTCAACGGCTGGGCCGCGCCGTCACGGATTGCGGGGTAGCGGCGCGTTCCAGCCGCGGCGGATCGCGATCAGGCGGATGGCGAAGCATGCCACCGCCGCGGCGATCGGCACCCAGAGGGCGTGGTACCCAAAGGCCGCGGCGACGACCACGATGCCGGCGCCGAGGAAGGCGGGCGTGGCGTAGATCTCCGACCGAAGGACGACGGGTACCCGGCCGCTGAGGACGTCGCGGATCACGCCGCCGCCGATGCCGGCGATCGTGCCGATCAGGGCGGCCGGGAGCGGCGACAGGTCGTAGTCGATCGCGGTCAGCGCGCCGGTCACGCAGAACAGCGCGAGACCGGCCGCGTCGAAGACGTTCACCATCCGCTCCACCCGGCCGATCCGTGGATGCAGGAAGAACGTGAGGAGCCCGGCCACGACCGGCACCACGAGATAACGCCAGTCCCGCAGCGCCGTGGGCGGCGTCGCACCGAGCAGCACGTCCCGGATGAAGCCGCCGCCGAGCCCGGTCACGAGCGCGAGCACCAGGATGCCGAACACGTCGAGCTTCTTGCGTACGCCGACCAGCGCGCCGGTGATCCCGAACACGAAGATGCCAACCAGATCAAGGACCTGCAGAACCACGGATCCACTCACACCCCGCACGCTAAACCACGCGTGCCCGGCGGCCTGTGCGCTCTATCGTCGGTGGACATGAGCGGAGCGCCCGACGTCGACTACACCGCAACCTCGCTGCGTCCGGACTGGAACACGCTCCCGCCCGCCCTCCACGAGTCCCTAGCCGTTGCCCTAGGCACCGAGATCACCGCGGCCGGTCCTCCGGTCGGCTCTGGCTTCACCGGCGGCTTCGCAGCCTCGGTCCACCTGGCCGACGGCCGCCGCGTCTTCGTGAAGGCCGCCGACGACACCATGCACGCCTACCACGCCTACCAACGCGAAGCCGAGGTAGTCCCCCAGCTACCGGCGGCGATCCGCGTCCCACCCATCATCGCCACCGCCCACGCTGTCGAAAGGGTCGGCGAAGGCGGGCCGCGGTGGTTTGCTGTGGTGTCCGAGTGGGTGGAGGGGCGGATGCCGGGGGCGCCGTGGACGGCGGACGACTTCGCGGTGGTGACCGCGATGTGTGAGCGGATCGCGGTGGCGATGGAGCCGAGTCCGTTGGAGGGTTTGCACGCCTTCATCCAGGATCTGGAAGGGGACGAGTCGCCGCTGCAGATCCCGGGCCAGATCGTCGCGGGTGAGCGGCCACTGCCGGACCGGTTGCAGCCGTGGGTGCCCAGGATCCTGCCTGAGCTGGCGGACTTGGTGCAGCTGGCGCCGGAGGCGTTCGCGGGAGAGGCGGCGACGCACGGCGACCTGCGGCCGGACAACCTCCTGCTCGACGCGACCGGCACCTGCTGGACCGTCGACTGGAACTGGCTGGCGCTTGGCCCACGCTGGATGGACTGGGTCGGACTGCTTCCGGTCGCCCAGCACCAAGGCATCGACACAGCCGCCGCCATCCACGGCAGCCCGCTGACGGCCGACGTACCTCCCGAACACCTCGACTGCTTCGCCGGCGTGATCGCGGCGTACATGATGAGGAACGCCGACGCGCCCCCGCCGCTCGGGTGTACGCCGGCGCTCCGTGAGCATCAGCGGTTCTACGCCTGGACCTTCCTCGACTGGCTCGCCGTACGCCGCGGCTGGTGAGCGCCTACGGTGGGGGTATGACGAAAGGCCCCACCACGAGGTTCAAGGTCGAGGTGCTGGACGGCGACCGGACGTCCCGGCGTGAGGATGTCGTCGTCACCGAGGAGCCGCTGGAGCTGCGGCTGGAGTGGCCGGGCCGGCCGCCCGAGCCGTTGGTGGTGACGATGCGGACGCCGGGCTCCGACTTCGAGTTGGCAGCCGGGTTCTGCCTCGGCGAGGGGTTCGCGGTCCGGCCGGACGCGATCCGGACCGTTGCCTACTGCACCGATGTGAAACTGACCCGGGACCAGCAGTTCAACACCGTCACGGTCACCTTCGACGGGCCGCCGGATCGCGAACCACCCCAGCGGTACGGCGTCACGTCGGCCGCGTGCGGTGTCTGCGGCCAGCAGAGCCTCGACGAACTCGCCGAGCGCGAGTACGACCCGGTCGACCCGGTCGAGGTGCCGCTTGACGTCGTACGCCGCCTTCCCGATCTGCTCCGGGATGCGCAGCCGACCTTCAGTCGCACCGGCGGCCTGCATGCAGCAGGCCTGTTCACGACGGACGGCCGCAAGATCGTGGTGAAGGAAGACGTCGGCCGCCACAACGCCGTCGACAAGGTCGTCGGCTGGACGGTCCTCAACCACCACAGCCGCAAGGGCCTCGTCCTCGCCGTCAGCGGCCGCGCCGGCTACGAGATCATCCAGAAGGCCGTCGCGGCAGGGATCGGCATGATCGTCGCCGTCGGCGCCCCCTCGAGCCTCGCCGTCGACCTCGCCCGCCGCTTCAACATCACCCTCGCCGGCTTCACCCGCGGCGAACGCTGCGTTCTCTACAGCTCCCCCGAGCGCATCCTCCGGTGACCGCGTAAGGAGGTGACCCCCAGATCTAAGGGGGTATGCCCAATGTGGGGGTCCCTCCTGCCGCCGCATCGTGGAGGCAGACGGCGATCATCGCCGTGAGGGAGGAATCATGAAGCACAGCTACACCCTCGCCGCACTGCCGGTGCTGGTCGTCGGATCGATCGTCGCCGGCTCGTCCCAGGCGTCGGCGCGACCGATCGACCCGGACGCCGGCTACCACGACGCCGTCGTGGTCGTCGAGCAGCCGGGACCGACCAAGCAGGTACCGGTCGACGACCCGCTGACCGAAGCGCTCCAGGTGAGTGCCGGAGCCCTGGGCGGCGCCGGTCTGGCCGTCGCCGGCCTCTGGATGTACCGGCGTCGTCATCCGCTCGCTGTTCACTGACGCGCGGGCTCGGGGGGCGGTCCTGGCGGAGGTCCACCGCCAGGACCGCCGAGCCGCGTCGTTCATCCGCCAGGACCGCCGAGCCGCGTCGCCAGGGCAGCAGCCGCCATCCGGCTCGACGTACCGGTCTTCCGCAGGATGTTGGAGACGTGAGCACTCACGGTCTTGTCGGTGATGACGAGTTCCTTCGCGATCTCGCCGTTCGAGCGGCCGGCGACCAGCAACGTCAGGACCTCCCGCTCCCGCGCGGTCAGCGTCGACAACGGAGTGGCCGCCTGCTCTCGTACGACGAGAGGCTCCGGCTCACGAAGGCTGACACGCGAACGCCGCGCGAGTGATTCGACCTCGTCCTGCAACGGCTTCGCACCCAGATCGACGGCGCACCGATGGGCATCCCGCAGTAGGGCACCGACGCTGACCGCAGGCCGACCAGCGGCCGCCGCTTCCGCACAGCGCCACTGCGAGATCGCCCGATACCAAGGCACACCGGCCGCATCGCACGCCTCGGCTGCGCGCTGCCACCGCTCAACCTGATCCGGGTCATCGCGGCACCGGGCGAGCTCAGCCTGGACCAGCGCCTGGTTCATCAAGTGGAACACCCTGTCCGGCCCGGTCGTGAAGGACTCCCAGGGCCACCCGTTCACCACCTCCTCGGCGGCGGCCACTGCGGCAGCGACGCCGTCGGCGTCGCGGGCGTCTCGGGTGTCTCGGGCGGCGAGGGCGAGGTCGGCGGCAGTGTGGACGTAGTGCACCAGCAGGGTGTCGTCGTCCTCGTCCGGAGCGGCGCCCGGGCGGGTGAGCCTGGACCGCAGCCAGTCGAGCGCCTCCCGCGGCTTGCCTTCGGCCGCGAGCACCTCGCTGCCGCCGATGGCGAGGGCAGCTCGAATTCCGATGAAGGTCGTGGAGATCAGTTCGCGGGCCCGGTCGAGATGCTGCCGCGCCTCGGGCACCCGGCCCTGGCGGACAGCCAGCGACGCGGCTGTGAGCCGGATGGCGGCTCCGGCGATGCTGTGACTGCGAGCGGCCAGTGCGGGCCGGAGCAGGTCGTCACACGCCCGCCACCGGCCGGACTCCAGCAATCCGTCAGCTGCCATGAAGGCCAGGAAGTAGGCAAACGGATCTGGGCCAGGCGCCAGCAGTTCGGCCTGGCCGCGCAGGGCTACCTCGATCGCGTCCTTCCGGCGCCCGAGAGTCCGCAGCGCGTTGGCCTGCCAGACGAAGGCATTCAGCAGATCGAGCATCGACCCGCACGAGCGTGCCAGCGACTCGGCCCGCTGTGCGTCCGCCAAGGCAAGCAGGGGCGATTCGTCGAGGATCACACTCGATCGCTCCGCGAATGCTTCCGCGAGCGCCCGCTCTGATCCGGCCAGGCCGGCGATCCGTACTGCTTCGTCCGCATGGGCGATGGCTCCGGGCTTACCGCTCCAGCTCTCAGCCGACCCGAGGGCGGACAGTGCCCGCGCCCGCTCAGCGCTGGCCGGGAAGGCAGCTGTGAGGTCGAGCGCCTCGTAGATGTCTGCCAGGACGGCTTCGATCGGCTCTGTCCGGTGCCAGCTCAGGATGCTCCGTTCGACGAGCAGGTTCGCCGCGATCAGCGGGTCGCGTTCGCGGTCCACCAGACCCAGACCGGTGTCGAGCTGCTCCAGGGCAGCGTCGTTCCGGCCGACTCGCAGGCACACCTCGCTCGTCTGGAGCGCGAGAGTGGTCCGATCGACGAGGCCACGGACATCCGGCGGGACGTGCTCCCACAGGGCACACAGTCGCTCCAGCTGGATGGCCTGCTCCGCAGGTGCCCGCAGCCTGGCTGCGTACTCAGCGGCCATGAGAGACCAACGGTACGTGTCAGCGATCCGGCCGGCTTGCTGGCTGTGGACCGCCAGATCGGCCGCGGCTGCTTCCACCGGGACCGACCGCGCCTCCAGCTCCCGGAGGTAGGTGGCATGGATGAGTGCCGCCTCGTCCCGCGGCAGAGCGTCGTACAGAACCTCGGCGAGCACGGGGTGGCGGAACCAGGGCAGGTCGACCGAGCCGGACCGGAGGACGCCGTGCTGCTCTGCTTCACTCACACATCCGGACAGCGTGGCTGCGTCGACTCCATGCTCCGAGGCCACTGCGGCCAAGAGGGGCAACGGGGTCGGCCGCCCACCGACCGCGAGGACCCGCACCAGCTGACGCGCCGGCCCGGACAGGCGGTGCCAGGCGGCGAGAAGCGCATCACGGAGGGCCTCCGGAACCGTGGCCGGAAGGCTGGACTCGGCCCCTGACAGCTGCCCGGCGAGCAGCTCGGTCAGATAGGGGTTGCCATCCGATCTCGCCTGCACCTGAGTGACCAGGTCGATGTCCACAGGCCGCCCGAACAAGTGCTCCAGTTGTACTCCGGTCGCATCCGGGCCGAGCCGGTCGAGGTGGATCTCGTCGAAGGCCGGCGTACGTCGCATGTCCGCCAGCCAACTGTGGAGTGGATGACCCTCGCCGAGGTCTTCGTCGCGGCAGGTGGCCAACAGCGTCAGGCGCTGGCCGTGGAAGCAGGTGATCAGGTACGAGAGGACGTCCAGCGAAGACATGTCCGCCCAGTGCAGGTCGTCGATGACCACGACCACGGGATGGCGCTGCGCGATGCGATCGAGGACCAGGTCGATCAACGGGATCAGCCGAACCGTCGCAGACACCCGGGTGGTTCCCAGTGTCGGCAGCAGTGTGCTCAGCTCGTCCGCACCGGCCAGAACCTCCGCCCGTTCCGCCTCGTCCGCATCGGCCAGCCAGTCCTGCAGAAGACCGATGATCGGCGCGTACGGGAGCGATGCGCCACCGAAGTGCACGCACGAACCCCACAGGACCAGCAGCCCCGGATCGTCACACACATCTCGAACCAGTCGGGTCTTGCCGACCCCAGCCTCGCCGCGGACAACCACCGCGCGCGGTTCCCCCGCCGCCCCGGCCCGCACCACCTGGGCGAGCAGATCCGCCTCGGCATCCCGCCCAGCGAGCCGACCACCAAGCCGCACCCCCACGGCCCTCATCACTTCAGTCTCCACCCGCTGCCGGGCGGTCGCCAGCAGGGTCACGCGTCCAGCTTGATGAAGGTGGCTTTGGGGACGTATTCGTAGCGGTCGGGCATGCAGGTGAGGATGATGATCTGGCCGTGGTCGCCGGCTCGGCCGAGGAGGGCGCCCATGTCGCGGAGGCGGGCCTTGTCGGACCAGCCGAGGGCGTCGTCGAAGATGACCGGCACGCTGCCGTCGCCGGTGCTGACGAGGTGACTGATCGCGAGCCGGGTGATGATCGCGAGCTGCTCCTGAGCACCCGTCGACAACGCCTCCACCGGCAGCCGGACGCCGTCCAGCTCCCGCTCGGCCACCGCGAGGTCGTCGTCCAGCCAGACCTTGAACGACGGACCGTACACACTCCGCCCGAGCGACTCGATCCGGCTCTGCAGCGGTTCGGAGTACTTCGTCTGCGCCTCGGCCCGATGCCGGCTCAGCGTCTCATGCACCCGGCGGGCCGCTTCCGCGCGCCGACGCAGACTGTCGTGCTCCGCGCGTACGGCGGCCAACTCCAGGTCGGCCACATCGTGCCGTGTCGCCAATCCGTCCCGGCCCGACTGCTCCAACCGGCCCTCGGTCGTCCGCAACGCGTCGCGCAACGTGTCCCGCTCATCCTGCAGCCGCTTCGCCACCGCCAACGCATCCGCCAGCTCACCGGCGACCCGATCGGCCCCGGCCGCGTCCACCTGCTCCTGTACGGCGGTCAGCTCTTCGAGCACAGCCTCGACTTCAGCCGTCGCCTCGCCCTCCGCCGCGGACACCGCCTCGTCATCGAGCACGGCCCGAGCCGCCTCCAAGGCCTCGACTGCGGCGGCCAACCGCTCCCCCGCGAGCTCCGACCGCGCCCGGGCCTGCTGTGCCTCGGACCGATCCTCGTCGGCCGCCTTCCGCGCTTGCGCCGCCGCGAACTCCGCGTCCGCGAGGATCCGCTCGACCTCGGCCAACGCGTCCCGCGCGTCCTCCAGCGCCCGCTGCGCACCGGCCAGATCCCCAGGTGCTGGAGCCGGCACCTCGAAGTCGTCGAACAGCGTGTCGTGCGGCGAGGCGAACTCCTCGAACAGCGACATCTGCCCCGGCACACCCTCGACCGCGGGCTGCTTCCCGCCGGCCTCCTCGGCGTCGTCCTCGTCACCGAGCCGCGCTGTCAGGACCGCGATCCGCTCCCCCGGATCCCCACCGGCCGTCAGCGACTTCTCGGTCCGGCGAGCCTCGTGCAACTCGGCGGACGCGGTGTCGGCCTTGCGCAGCAACTCCCGCGCGGCCGCGACATCCTTCACGCCGGCCTTCTTCAGCAGGTCCTTCTCGCGCCGTACGGCGTCGTCCACCCGCGACCGCAGCGTCGCCGCCTCGCCGCCGGCCCGCACGGTCACCTCGACGTGCCCCGGTACGCCGACGACCAGTTCACCGGAGACCAGCACTTCGGCCGACCCGTCGAAGCCCAGCTCGGAAGGCACGTCGCCGTCCAACCCGGTCCCCGACAACTCGACCGGCTCCGCGCCAAGCCGCCGTACGAGAACCTCCGGTACGCCGGCCGCCAGCGCGGCCCGGGCCTCGACGACAGCGGCCCGCGCGTCCTCCAACGCGGCGACCAGCCCGTCGTCGACCTTGATCCGGTCCAGGATCGTCCCGGCCGCGGCGATCCGGGCGCGGACGTCGACCAGCTCGGCCTGCTGTCCGAGCAGCCGGTCGAGCTCGGCGCGGTCCATCAGTTCCGAGACCCGGCGCTCCGCCTCCTGCACGTCCGTACGACGGAGGTCCTTGAGCTCGATCACCTCGGCCAGCGCGGCCTCTGCCGCCTGCACGGTCTCGGCCGCGGTCTTGGCGACGAGGTCGGCATCGGCCCGGCGCTCGGCCAGCTCGGCATCGGTCTTCGTGAACCGCTCGACCTCGTCGAGCAGGCGTTCGCGCTCGACCCGGGTCCGGGTGTGGTTCTCCAGCCGGGCCCGCGCGGTCTCGGCGCGGTGCCGGACCGAGTCGCGGCGGAGCAGGATCTCGTCGGTCGCCTTCTTGCGTTCGCGCAACTCCTCGACCGACTTCAGGTGGTCGAGCGAACGATTGTCGACATCGGACAGGTCGAGCGTCAGGCGCTCGGCGCGGCGGATGTCCTGCTGGACCTCCTCCATCGCCTTCAACGCCTGGGCCGCGGCCAGCTCGGCCGCCGAAACGGCCCGCTCGGACTTCGCGAAGTCGCCGGTCGGACGACCGCCACGCGTCCAGTAGCGCAGGTACTCGTGCTCGACCGCTGACACGAGCGGCATCGACGCACCGTCGACCGGCGTCCCCGATTCGGCGGTGACCGCGGTGATCAACGGCTCGGCGTCGGCCGGCGTTGGCAGCACCAACGACTGGCCCTGGCTGACCATCAGGGTCTGCCACAACACCGGGTCGACGTGCTGGTGGAACAGCTGCTCGGCCTCGTTGTGGGCCTCACGGCCGGTCCACAACTGGCGTCGGCCGTCAGGCTCGACGATGGTCAGCTCGGTGGAACGGTTCTTCAGCCAGCGTTTGGTGTAGATGAGCTCGCGGCCGCCGAGCGTCAGCTCGACCGTGACCTCCGGGCCGACGTCCTGGCCGACCGGCTGGATGTCGCGGATCCGGGTCGACTTGGAGTCGTCGGGCAGGTCGAAGACCAGCCCGAACGCCTCGACCAGGCTGGACTTGCCGACCTCGTTGTCGCCGACCACCACGGTGGTGCCGAGCGCGGGGAGCCGGACGGTACGGTCCTTGACGCCGCGGAAGTCCCGCAGCGCCAAGCTGTGCAGCCTCATCCCGCGTCCCGCGCCAGTCTGTGCATCAACGACAGCGCGGCGCCCGCACCCTCGTCGCCACCGGCCAGTGCCTGCCGCAACTCCTCCATCGCGGCCCGCGCCGGTCCGCTCAACTGCAGCGCGTCGAGATCCGCCGCGTCCGGCGCCGGCCGCACGGTCCAGAACTTCGCCCACCGCTCGACACTGGCGAACACCTCGCCCTGCGCGTCGATGATCGAGTCGAGCCGGCTCAGCAGTGGCAGCGGCAGCGAGCCGTCGCCGGCCAGCCGGACATAGGTCCGCTCCTTCTCCGGCAGCTCCGCGAACCAGTCCTCCAGCGCCTGCAGCGACTCCTCGTCGAACAGCTCGACGCGATGGTCGACCATGTGCCACGCGCCGACCCGCACCGGCTCGACCTCGATCTCGCCGCCGCCGACACTCACCTTGAGCACGTTGCCCGGCGCGTCCTCCTCGGGCGAGGTGACCTCCTGCGTCCCGGAGAACCAGATCCGATCGGTCACGCGCGTCGTCGAGTGCCGGTCGCCGAGACCGACGTACTGCACCCGTCCGTCCGCGACCGCCGCCTCCAGCGCGGCCTGATCGATCGTCGGTACGTCGGACATGCCGCCGGAGAGACTGGTCAGCTGACCGTGCGCCAGCAGGATCCTCGTCGTACCGGGCTCGGCCGGCGTCAGCTCGGCGTACCCGGGCGCGGCCGGGTCGGACATCGGCCGGCGGGATCGCCACGGTGCGCCGACGATCTCCACACCCGGCACGATCTCGACAGGCTTGCTATCGGTCAGAACGGTCACATGCGAGGGTGCGTGCGCCTGCCATTGACTCGAGGTCCACAGCGAGCCGGGCTCGAGCGCGTCATGGTTGCCGGGCAGCAGCACCACCGGCACCGGGATCCGCTTCAGCGCCTCACACGCCCGCAGGATGGTCTGCCGCTCGACCTGGTTGTGCTCGAACACGTCCCCGGTGACGACCACGAACGCCGCCCCGGTGGCCGTCGCGACCTCGCCGATCCGCGCGACAGCGTCCAGCCGCGCCTGACCCCACCGGGCCTGGCCGTCCGGCCCCAGGAACCGGCGCATCATCCCCAGCTGCCAGTCCGAACTGTGCAGAAACGTGATCGACTCATCCATCGCGCTGAGAACGCTAACCTGCCCCGCCGACAACCGGCCAACCCAACACACCCCAACCCCCACACCGCCCACACTCCGGACAGGTGAAATGAGAGGGTCGCAGGGTGGAGACGGAGCGATTGCGGTTGCGGCGGTTCACGGCGGACGACGTGGGGTTGCTGGTGGACCTGGACTCGGATCCTGAAGTGATGCGGTTCCTGACCGGTCAGCCGACGCCGCGGAAGGAGATCGAGAACGTCGTCCTGCCGGAGATCCTGAAGATGTACGGCGAGCATCCGGAGCTGGGCACGTTCGCCGCCGAGCAGAAGGTTGACGGCGCATTCATCGGGTGGTTCGGCCTGCAGCCGGCGGCCACACCCAAGACCGTCGACGTCGGCTACCGGCTGAAGCGGACCGCCTGGGGCAAGGGCTACGCAACCGAGGGCACCAGAGCGCTGATCGACAAGGCGTTCGGCGAGCTCGGGATGGAGCGGGTGGTCGCGGACACCATGGCGGTCAACCACCGCTCCCGCGCGGTGATGCGGCGGTCCGGGCTGCGGTTCGCCCGGCTCTACCACGAGCACTTCGACGATCCGCTGCCCGGGACCGAGTTCGGCGAGGTCGAGTACGCCGTCGACCGGCGGACCTGGGAAGCTGGGCGACGTGCCTGACGATCGACAGCCGTACGCCGTACTGGACATCGACGCGACCTTGTCCGACACCAGCGAGCGGATCCACTTCCTGGCGAAGCGGCCGAAGGACTGGGACTCGTTCTTCGCGCACGCGAAGGAGGACGCGGTCCTGGACGAAGGCCTGGCGGTCGCGACCACGCTGGCCGCCGACCACGAGATCGTCTACCTGACCGGCCGGCCCGAGCGGCTGCGGCGCGACACGCTCAAGTGGCTGAAGGACAACGGCTTCCCGGGCGGCGAGGTCTACATGCGCGGCAACACCGACCGCCGTCCGTCGGTGGTGATGAAGCTCGGCCGGCTCAAGCGCCTGGCCGAGGACCGTCCGGTCGCCGTCCTGGTCGACGACGACGTGAAGGTGTGCGCGGCCGCGGAGAAGGCCGGCTACACGGTGATGAGGGCCGACTGGGGACTCGATGCCGAGACCCAGCCGACCCTCTTCGACGCTCAGGAGTCCGAAGGACGGACCTGAGGCCCTACTTGCTCAGACCCACGATCAACTGGTTCGGGTACGGCGGGTAGGCGGACAGGTAGAAGTTCTGCACCTTCGACCCGTGCAGGAACGCGTTGCGCGCGTAGATCAGCGGCACGACCGGCGAGTCCTGCATGATCTGCTTGTCCACCGCGCCCCACATCCCGGCGGCCTTGCCCAGGTCCGACTCGGCCGTCGCCGCCGCGATCGCGGAGTCGACCGCCGGGTTCGAGTAGCGGGAGATGTTGTACCCGCCGTTGCCGATCTCCGACGACGCGAACAACGGCTGGATGTTGCCGATCGCGCTCGGGAAGTCCGGCAGCCAGCTGGACACGGTCAGGTCGAAGTCCGGCTTGTTCCCGGTGATCAGGTCGGTCAGCGGCTCGGTGTCGAGCGGCTTGATGGTGACCGTGATCCCGGCCCGCTTCAGGCCCTGCTGGATCGCCTGCGCCACCGGGAGGCCGGTCGCGGTCGTGTTGTCGGCGACCAGCACCAGGTTGAGGTTGCTGACGCCGGCGGCCGCGAGCATCTGCTTGGCCTTCTCCGGGTCGCCCTGCGGCGGCGCCGGGAACAGGTCGAACTTGTTGAAGCCGTCGATGCCCGGCGTGATCAGGGTCGTGGCGAGCTCGCCGCCGTACTCCGGACCGCCTTCGGCGACCTGGACGGCCTGCTTGTCGACGGCGAACTGGATCGCCTTGCGGACCTCGGGGTCGGCGAGCGCGGGGCGCTTCATGTTCATCGCCAGGTACTGCAGGGCGCCCGAGGGCGACGTGGCCACGCGGGCCTTGACGGCCGGATTGCCGGAGACCGTCGGGATCAGGGCGGCCGGCACCGAGGTGCCGGTGGTGGCCGCGAACTTGTCGTCGCCGGCGTCGGCGATCAGGCGCTGGTTCACCACGTCGGGCTGCAGGCCCATGTCGAACTCGATGGAGTCCGGCAGGCCGGTGCGAGCCTGGTCCGTCGACTTGTCCCAGCCCGGGTTGCGCTCCAGCTCGAGCTTCGAGCCCGGGGCGTACGACTTCACCTGGTACGGACCGCTGGCGACCGGCTTCTCACCGTAGTGCGCCGGGTCGGTGTCGGCCTTCTTCGGCACCGGCGAGAACGCCGGCATGCTGACGATCCAGGGCCAGTCGCCGAACGGCTTGTTCAGCTTGAAGACGAGCGTGGTGTCGTCCGGCGTCTGGACCGAGGCCAGGTCGCCACCCTTGTACGGGCCGGTGTACTTGTCCCCGCCGACCAGCAGCGACTTGTGGTAGCCGAGGCCGCCGGACAGCTCCGGCGCGAACGACCGCTCGATGCCGTACTTGATGTCGGCGGCAACGATCGGCGACCCGTCGGCGTACTTGAGGCCCGGCTTCAGCTTGTAGGTCCAGGTCTTGCCGCCGTCGCTGACCTGACCGGTGTCGGTGGCCAGGTCGGGAACCAGTTGCGCCGCTTTGCCCTGCTCGGTCTTCCACGAGGTCAGGCCGCGCAGCACCAGGTGGATCGTGCTGATCCCCAGGTTCTGGCTCTTGGCCGGGTCGAGGTTGATCTCCTTGCTCGTGGTGAGCACGTGCCAGGTGCCGCCCTGCTCCGCGGCCGCGGTGCTGCCGCCACTGGGGGCGGACTTGTCGTTTGCGTTGCAGGCGGCCGCCGCCAGCACCAACGCGGCCGCTACCGCGACCGCTCGGGTTAGGTGTTTCATCATGTCCTCTCAGGAGGTGGGGGGCTCAGGGAAGTAGCAGGCGGCCCGGTGTTCGGTGCTGCCCTGGGCGGGCTCGAGCACCGGTCGTCGGGTGGCGCACACGTCCTCCGCCTTGTAACAGCGGGTCCGGAACGGGCAGCCCGACGGAGGCGCGATCGGCGTCGGGACGTCGCCGGTCAGCACGATCCGGTCCCGCTCGACACCCGGCTCGGGCACCGGGACCGCGGACAGCAAGGCCTTCGTGTAGGGGTGGGCCGGCGCCGAGTACACCTGGTCGGCCGGACCTTCCTCGACGATCGTGCCGAGGTACATGACCGCCAGCCGGCTCGCTACCTGGCGGACGACGGCCAGGTCGTGGGCGACGAGCACGTACGACAGACCGAGCTCGTCGCGAAGGTCGGCGAGCAGGTTCAGCACCTGGGCCTGCACCGACACGTCGAGGGCGGACACCGGCTCGTCGCAAACCAGCAGATCGGGCTTCACGGACAACGCCCGCGCGATCCCGATCCGCTGCCGCTGACCGCCGGAGAACTCGTGCGGATAGCGGTCGAGGTGCTCCTCGGACAGCCCGACCTGATGCAGCAACTCGACGAGCTGCGCCCTGGTCGGCCGGATCCGTTGGGCGCGGAACGGCGTACTCAGGATGGTGCCGACCGACTGCCGCGGGTTAAGCGACGCCTGCGGGTCCTGGAACACCATCTGGATCTTGCGCCGGACCGGCCGGAGCCTGCGGCCGCGGACCTTGGTGACGTCCGCACCGCCGATCTCGACAGTGCCCTGGGTCGGGTCCAGGAGCCGGGTCGCGACTCGGGCCAGCGTGGACTTGCCGGAGCCGGACTCGCCGACCAGACCGACCGTCTCACCCTTGCGTACGACGAAGTTCACCCCGTCGACGGCCTTGACGACCTGGGCCTTGCGCCACGGCACGCCGCGGAGACCGAAGTACTTCTTGACGTTCTTGAGGTGGAGCAGTTCGTCACTCACCTGATCACCTCGGGCCGGCGACCGAGATGGCAGGCGGCTTCGTGATCGCCCTCGCCGGGACGCGGCGTGAGCTCGGGGCGCTCGGTGATGCAGCGTTCGCCCACCAGGTGCGTGTAGGCGCACCGCGGCTGGAACGGGCACCCGGTCTTGATCGAGCCGGGCGACGGCGGGGTCCCGGGGATCGTGGTCAGCCGCGGCTGCGGGGGTACGTCGACCCGCGGCATGGCACCGAGTAGACCCAGGCTGTACGGATGCGCGGCCCGGAAGAACAGGTCGCGGACCGTGCCCCGCTCGGCCGCGCGACCGGCGTACATGACCAGAACGTCGTCGGCGACCTCCGCGACCACTCCGAGGTCGTGCGAGATCAGGACGAGCGCAGTACCGAACTCCTCCTGGACGTCGTCCAGGAGGCGCATGATCTGTGCCTGCACGGTCACATCGAGTGCGGTCGTCGGCTCGTCCGCGATCAGCACTCTCGGGTCGTTCACCAGAGCCATAGCAATCACGACCCGCTGCCGCATTCCCCCGGAGAACTCGTGCGGGTAGCTGTCCGCCCGCCGGGCCGCGTCCGGGATGCCGACCTTGTCCAGCATCTCGACCGCTCGCCGGTTGGCCACCTTCTTCGACACGTCGTGGTGCAGCCGGTACGCCTCGGCGACCTGCCAGCCGACGCTGTAGTACGGGTTCAGCGCGGACAGCGCGTCCTGGAACACGAGCGCGATGTCGTTGCCGCGGATCTTGCGGAGGTCGTCGTTCGGGAGGCCGATCAGCTCCCGGCCGTCCAGCAGCACCTCGCCGGTGACGGCGGCGTTCGACGGCAGCAGGCCCATGACCGCGGCGGAGCTGACGCTCTTGCCGGAACCGGACTCGCCGACGATCGCGAGCGTCTTCCCGGGCGCGACCGAGAAGTCGATGCCGTCGACGGCCGGGACGAGACCGCCCTCGGTCGCGAACGTGACGTGCAGGTCGTGCACTTCCAGCACCGGCTCAGCCATGGCTCACCCTCGGGTCGAGCACACCGTGCACCACGTCCACCACCAGATTCGCCAGGATGATCAGGAAGGCCGCGAACAGCGTCACGCCGACGACCACGGCCACGTCCAACTGGGCGACCGAGCTGATCAGCAGCTCGCCGAGGCCCTGCATGCTGAACACCTTCTCGGTGACGATCGCGCCGCCGAGCAGAGCACCGAGGTCCAGACCGAACAGCGTCACGATCGGCACGAGAATGCCGCGCAACCCGTGCGTCACGACCACGCGTGCTTGGCCGGCGCCCTTCGCCCGGGCGGTGGTGATGTAGTCGAGGTTCATCTCCTCGAGCATCTGCGCACGGGTGAGCCGGACGTACGCCGCCGCCTGCAGGGTCGCGAGAACGATCCACGGCGTGATCAGGTGCCAGGCCCAGTCGACCGGGCTCTCGGTGAACGGGACGTAACCGTTGACCGGGACCATGTTCAGCCAGAATCCGAAGACCAGGATCGCCAGCAGCCCGAGCAGGAACGACGGCATCGACACACCGATCAGCGCGAAGCCGATCGACAGCCGGTCGAGCAGCCGGCCGCGGTTGAGGGCGGCGACCACGCCGAGTGACACCCCGACCAGCAGCCACAGCACGGCAGCGCCGAGGGCGAGCGACGCGGTGACCGGCAGCCGGTCGAGGATCAGCGTGGTGACCGGACGGGCCAGCGGGAACGAGTACCCGAAACACGGTGCGTCGCAGTGCACGACCGCCGTACCTTCGCCGTACGTCCGGCCGGCGAAGACGCCCTTGAGGAAGCTCAAGTACTGCTGAAGGGTGCTCTGGTCGAGCTGCATGAAGTGCCGGGCCTGCTCGAGCCGGTCCGGCGTACAGGGCTTGCCACAGGCCAGGCGGGCCGGGTCGGCCGGGATCGCGTAGAAGACCAGGTAGACGGCCAGGCTGAGCGCGAGCATCACGAGCAACGCCGCGAACAGGCGGCGGAGGACGAACCAGGTGACGCCGGCCATCTCAGCGATCCCTCCGCAGCCGGACGTCGAACGCGTCGCGGACGCCGTCGCCGAGCAGGGTGAACCCGAGGACGGCGAGGAACAGCGCGAACCCCGGAAACACCAGGAACCACGGGTCCGCGCCGGTGTAGACCCAGGCGATCGAATCGGAGATGGACCGGCCCAGGCTCGGTGTCGGCGGTGGTACGCCGACGCCGAGGAAGGAGAGTGCGGCCTCGGCCGTGATGTAGCCGGGGATGGCCAGCGTCGCGATCACCAGCACCGGGCCGAGCAGGTTCGGGAGCAGCTCACGAGTGATCACATGCCATCCGGTCGAGCCGACGCTACGGGCCGCCTCGACGAACTCGCGGGCGACCAGGGACTTGGCCTGGTTGCGGATCAGCCGGGCCAGGCCGGCCCAGCCGAACACGCTGAGCACCAGGATCAGCAGCAGCCAGCGCGGGAAGGCGGCCGGGACAATGATGCCCAGGGCAATCATGAAGACGAGCTGTGGGAAACCGAACAGGAAGTCCAGCACCCGGGACACGACCGAGTCGTACCAGCCGCCGAAGTAGGCGGCGCTGATGCCGACCAGCGTGCCGACGACCGTGGTGATCGCGGTGACCACGATCGCGATGAACAGCGAGGTGCGCAGGCCGAGGACCGTGATCGAGAACAGGTCGCGGCCGGTGAGCGGCTCCACGCCGAACCAGTGGTCGGCGCTCACCCCGCCGAGCGCGCCTCTCGGGGCGTTGCCGCGGGCCGGATCGAGCAGGTCGATGTGGTACGTGTAAGCGTCCTGGCCGGACAGCTTCACCAGCAACGGCGCCGCAGCCGCGACCAGGATCAGCACGGCGACGAGCACGAAGCCCACCCGCGCACTGCGATCCCGCCGTACCCGGCGCAACGCCTGCCGGGTCGGCGAAACGGTCCCGGCGACCGAGGAACTCACAAGCACTCCCGACAGTTCGATTTCACGCAGCCGACAAACGCTAGGCCGCATCCTCCCACCACGTCAGTTCCATCCCGAATCCTGAGAATCTCGCCTCACCAACTCCACATTCGGATAGCTGGTCCGGCTCGGTTACCCTCCGCAGGTGGACAGCGAAGTGCGGATCGGCGGGCGGGTGGTGCGGTACTCCGTGCACGGCTCGGTCGAGGGCCTGCCGGCGATGTCGTTCGGTGGGTCGCCCAGCACCCGCTGGAAACGGCCGGCCGCGCTCCGGACGATCGAGGAATCCGGCCTCTGGATGGTGACGCCGGACCGGCCCGGGTACGGCGGCTCCACGCGGCAACCGGGTCGCACAGTCGCTTCAGTAGCCGAAGACGCTCGTGCCCTGGCCGACTCGCTCGGCTGGGACCGCTTCGCCGTCACCGGTGGATCCGGCGGCGGCCCGCACGCCCTGGCCTGCGCCGCCCTACTTCCCGACCGCGTGACCAGGTGCGCCGTGAGTGGTAGCAACGCACCACCAATCGTCGACGGCCCGGAGCCAACCGACGACGACGAGGCTGCCGACCCCCGCCGCAACCGCACCTCCTGGCTCGCGGCCCGTGGCGAACACCACCTCCGGCCGCTGCTCGAAGACACCGCCCAGCGGATCATGGCGGGCATCGAGGCCGGCGGACCGGAGATCCCGCCCGACCCGCACTCCCCCGGCCCGTCTGCTCCGCCCGCGCGTGACGACCCCTCGGCGATGGCCCGTCTCACCGCCACCTTCGTCACCAGCCATGACGGCTGGGTCGACGACCATGTCGCCTTCGCCACCGACTGGGGGTTTCAGCTGTCCGACATCCGTGTCCCGGTCAGCATCTGGTACGGCTCCGGGGATGAGCGGGCCGGCAAGTACGCCGACATCCTGGCCCGCGCGATGCCCCACGCCGAGCGCATCCCCTACACCGGGGGCCACATCCCACCGCCGGCTGCCCACCGTGACCTCTTGCGCTGGTTGGGCGGGAGACTGGGGGGATGAGTCCAGTGGATGTTGCGCGGCGGCTTGTGGAGGAAGAGTTTCCGGGTGCTCGGGCGGCGTGGCTCGGGGGAAGCGTGGTGCGGGGCGATGCGTCGCCTACGTCCGACCTGGACATCACCGTGCTGCTCGACGGGCCGCCGGCGCCGATGCGGAAGTCCCTTGTGTACGGCGGGTGGCCGGTGGAGTTGTTCGTGCATACCGAGAAGTCGCTGGCGTACTTCTCCGGCAAGGACCAGGAACGGCGTCAGCCGACCATGATGCGGCTCGTCGGCGAGTCCGTCGTACTGCTGGACACCGATGGGTCCGGTGTGCGCCTCCAGGAGAGCTGCCGCGCGGAGGTGGCAGCCGGGCCGACCCCGCTGAGCGCCGCGGAGCTGGACCTGCTGCGCTACACGATCACCAACCTGCTGGACGACATGTCCGACGCCTCCGGTGACGAGCGCACCGCCATCGCCTCGGTCCTCTGGCAAGACGCCGCCCGGCTCCTCCTCACTGGAGCCCACCACTGGTCCGGCACCGGCAAGGGCCTCCTGCGAGAAGTCGTCGCCTACGACTCCACGCATGGCACCGACCACGCCCAGGCCCTGATGCAGGGCGTCAGAGCCGAGGACGACAGCCTCGCCGAAGAGGTCGACCGTATTCTCGCTGCGTACGGCGGGAGACTCTTCGACGGCTTCGAGCTGGCTGCCGACGTCTAGTACTCACTCAGCGTCGATGAGGTCCCAGCGGCGTTTGGGGAGGAGGCGGACGGCGAGGACCGCTGCTGCGGCACCCACGAGGAAGCCGGGGATGGTCCAGCGCCAGCCGGTGAACGTTCCGGGGGACGCGGCCTGGGCTGTTGCCGGCGGCTGTGCAGCGGCGGAGGGCTGCTCCGCTGAGGGCTCAGAAGCCGGCGCCGGAAGGTAGTCGAGGGTGGTCGGGCCTCCGTCGAAGGATTGGCCGTGCAGGAGCTTGAGCGCGTCGAGGAGCTTGACGAGGGCGGCCCCGTCCGTGGCCAGGTGCCACGTCGGCGTCTCAGGCATGCTGCCGGTCGTCAGCGACTCGGTGGTCGCGATCCAGGGTCCACCGGGTGCGTCGGGGTAGATGATGTCGATTCGCCAGACCGACATGTCGTGGATCAGCCACGTCGCCCGGACGAAGTGACCCGAGGCATGCTCCTCGACGTCGCCCGCACTCCCCGCGCTGGTCGATCCGCCGTTCTCGGTCACCCGCTGGAGTTCGCCGTACGCCGGATCCTCGTAGCCGACGGCAACCACATGCGGTGGTGCGCTGAGGATGACGCTGGTCGGCCCGCCGGCGTGCGCGGGGCTGGCGCCGAGGGCGGCGACGGCGAGCAGGGTGGCGAGCAATGCGAGCGTACGGCGGACCATGGCGGCTCTCCCTGAAGACGAGGACTCACCCCGGATACACCGCCGGCGGCTAGGAGGTTCCGCTCGCCAGCTCGACTGCCTTGGCCTTCTCGACCCCTTCGAGGCGGAAGGTGACTCCGTCGTGCACCCACACCAGCGTGGGCCCGGCGACCCGTACGACGCGCTCCGCGCCGTTCGCGTCCTCCAGCACGAGCTCATGCGGCGTCTTGAACCAGTAGCCGTCGATCCCGGGCACATATTCGAGGCTCGCGTAGTACTTCTTGATGTACCTCATCGACATCTGCGCCTGGAACTGCTCCAGCCGAATGCCGTCCCAGCTCATCGCCACGAATCCCTTCGACGCCTCGACACCGACCGGAGCGCCCAGGTCCTTCGGCTTCACAGGCTTGAAACCGGCGACACGCTCGGCCTCCTCCAGCGACAGGTGCCCTGGCACTCCAGGCACCGGTGGTGCGGTGCTCGGTCCAGTGCCGACCGGCTGGGCCTGCACTCCCCCGATGTTCAGCCACTCCGCGACGGTCGCGCGTACTGGCGGTGTCAGCGCCGCACCGGCGACCAGCACCAGCAATCCGGCCACGAACGCGCGCCAGCGGTCCCGCAGTCGCCTTCGGACGGGCAGATCGGCCACGCGGGACAGCACTGCGGCGGTCAGGTCCTCAGCCACCGGAGGTACGACGGCAGAACGTCCGAGGACTCGCAGTTCCTCGTCCAAGCTCATCGCTGCACCTCCTTGTCGGGTAGTGAGTCCCGCAGACGCCCCAGTGCGCGGTGCAGCCGGGACTTGACCGTTCCGCGCGGCCAGCCGAGCACTACCGCCGTCTCCTGCTCGTCCAGGTCCAACAGGTAGCGGCAGGTCACCACAAGCCGCATCGGGTCGGGCAGCGCGCGTACTGCGGCCAGCAGCTCGGTCCGCCGCTCCAGCGACACCGCCTCCTCCGCTGGATCCAGTACGACGTCCAGCGGCGCGGCCAGCTCCTCACGGCGAGACCGGCGGCCGCGGGACCGCACTGCATTCCGTGTCTCGTTCGCGACGATCCGCAGCAGCCACGGACGGAACGCCGACCCCGACCGGAAGCCCCCGAGCCCCCGGTACGCCTTGACGAACGCCTCCTGGACCACGTCGTCCGCATCCGCGCCCGCTCCGAGGAACACCGCCGTACGCTTCGCCACCGAGGCATGCCGCAGCACCAACTCGCCGTACGCGGCCGATTCCCCACCGCGCACCCGAGCCAGAATCTCCGCCTCGTCAGCCTGACTGATCGCGCCTCCTGGTCAACTTCCTGACATTGTGACTACACCGCGGGTGATCGCCGGGTTCCCGTGTATAGGGTCGGGTTGTGCCTGAAGTCGATGCGACCTTCCTCGCCCTTCCCCGTCACGAGCTCGCCGAGGCCGCGCTGCAGCGTGCCCGCGACCTCGGTGCCACCTTCGCCGAGTTCCGACTGGAGCGGATCCGGTCCGAGTCGATCGCCCTGCGCGACAGCGTGCTGGAGAGCGCCACGGACGACGAGGACCTCGGCCTCGCGGTGCGCGTGATCCACGACGGCACCTGGGGGTTCGCCGCCGGTGTCGCGCTCACCGAGGACGAGGCGGTCCAGGTCGCCGAGCAGGCGGTGAACATGGCCCAGGTGTCCCGGCCGATCAACGCCGAGCCGATCGAGCTCGCCGACGAGCCGGTGTACGACGACGTCACCTGGGTCTCGTCGTACGAGATCGACCCGTTCAGCGTGCCGCGGGCCGAGAAGGTCGCGCTGCTCACCGACTACAGCGACCGGCTGCTGAAGGCCGAGGGTGTCGCACACGTGAGCGTCCACGTCGCCACGGTCCACGAGAGCAAGTTCTACGCGAACTCCGAAGGGACGTCGTACACCCAGCAGCGGGTCCGGATCGGCCCGGACATCACCGCTCACGCGGTCCAGGCCGACCGGTTCGACTCGATGTCCAGCGTCGCGCCGCCGGCCGGCCGCGGCTGGGAGTACATGACCGGCACGGGGTGGAACTGGGACGAGGAGCTCGCCCAGATCCCCGGCTGGCTGGCCGAGAAGATGGCCGCGCCGAGCGTCGAGGCCGGCACTTACGACCTGGTCATCGACCCGACCAACCTCTGGCTCACGATCCACGAGTCGATCGGCCACGCCACCGAGCTGGACCGCGCCCTCGGCTACGAGGCGAACTACGCCGGCACCAGCTTCGCCACCACGGACAAGCTGGGCACGCTGAAGTACGGCTCGCCGGTCATGCACGTCACCGGCGACCGCACCGCCGAGCACGGCCTGTCCAGCGTCGGGTACGACGACGAGGGTGTCGCCGGACAGCAGTGGGACCTGGTCAAGGACGGCGTACTGGTCGGCTATCAGGTCGACCGCCGGATGGCGAAGGTCAACGAGGACCTGCTCGGTACGCCGCGCTCCAACGGCTGTGCGTACGCCGACTCGTCCGGCCACATCCCGATCCAGCGGATGGCCAACGTCTCCCTGCAGCCCGCCGCGGACGGCCCGTCCACCGAGGAGCTGATCAGCCGGGTCAAGAACGGGATCTACATCGTCGGCGACAAGTCCTGGTCGATCGACATGCAGCGGTACAACTTCCAGTTCACCGGGCAGCGGTTCTACAAGATCACCGACGGCAAGCTCGACGGCCAGCTGCGCGACGTGGCCTACCAGGCGACCACCACCGACTTCTGGGGGTCCATGGAGGCGGTCGGCGGCCCGCAGACGTACGTCCTCGGTGGCGCGCTGAACTGCGGCAAGGCCCAGCCCGCGCAGTCCGGTGCGGTCAGCCATGGTTGCCCGTCCGCCTTGTTCCGCAGCGTCCGCATTCTCAACACCACGCAGGAGGCCGGCCGGTGACGACCGCCATTCAGCTCACTCCGCAGGACACGATCGAGCGGGGTCTCGCCCTGGCCGCGGCCGAGGGCGCCGACGGCTGCGTCGTCATCGTCGCGGAGACCTCCAGCGCCAACCTGCGCTGGGCGAACAACACCCTCACCACCAACGGCGCGATGCGCGGCACCAGCGTGACCGTGATCGCCACGGTCGGTGCCGGCGAGGGTACGTCGGCCGGGGTGGTCGGCCGCTCGTCGGTCACGGAGGAGTCCCTGCGCGAGGTCGTATCGGCTGCCGTCGCGACCGCCCGCGCGTCCAGCCCGGCCGAGGACGCCCGCCCCCTCGTCGACGGCACCGCCGACGCGGACTGGGACGCCGAGCCGGAGGAAACGTCGGTCAACGTCTACTCGAAGTTCGCTCCCGCTCTCGGTGAGACGCTGCAGCGGGCGACCAAGGAGGGCCGCTGGCTCTACGGGTTCGCCGACCACGAGGTCGTCACCCTGTACGTCGGTTCGTCCGCCGGACTGCGGTTGCGTCAGGCGCTCCCCCGCGGGCACGTCACCGCGACCGGCAAGTCGGGTGACCTGAGCCAGTCGGCCTGGGTCGGCGCGGCCACCCGGGACTTCGCCGACATCGACGCGCTGGCGCTCGACGCCGAGCTCACCCGCCGGCTGGGCTGGGCGACGCGGACCGTCTCGGTCGAGCCCGGCCGGCATGCGACTGTGCTCCCGCCGGCCGCCGTCGCGGACCTGATGACGTACCTGTACTGGCAGCTGGACGGGCGCGAGGCCTTCGAGGGACGCACTGTCTTCTCCAAGCCGGCAGGCGGCACGCGGCTCGGTGACACGCTGTCGTCGCAGCCGGTGAACCTGGTGTCGGACCCGCAGCTGCCCGGTCTCGAATCCTTCCCGTTCGCGGTGGCCCGGTCATCCGGCGGATCGTCGAGCGTCTTCGACAACGGGCTGACGCTGACCGCGACGGACTGGATCCGCGGCGGCAAGCTCGAGCACCTGATGACCAGCCGGCACACAGCCGCGCTGATCGAGGCTCCGGCCGCGACACCGGCGATCGACAACTATGTGCTGTCCGTCGACGGCGCCTCCGGATCGACCGACGACCTGGTCGCCGGGCTCGAGCACGGACTGTTGCTGACCTGCCTGTGGTACATCCGGATGGTTGACCCGCAGACATCGCTGCTCACCGGCCTGACCCGCGACGGCGTCTACCTGGTGGAGAACGGCGAGGTGACCGGTGCCGTGAACAACTTCCGCTTCAACGAGAGCCCGGTCGACCTGCTCGCCCGTTTCACCACCGCGGGCGCCACGGTCCCGTCGTTCTCGCGGGAGTGGGGCGACTACTTCTCCCGGACCGCGACACCGCCGCTGCTGGTCCCCGACTTCAACATGTCGAGCGTCAGCCAGGCCAGCTGACGTTTCGCAACCAGAACGCCCCGCGAACCTAGGGTTCGCGGGGCGTTCTGCGTGTCTGGATCAGACGGTCGGGTAGCCCGGCTCGGCCGGACCGGCACCCGGCTGGCCGAACCGCTCGGCCGCCTTCGGGTCCGGACCGTACTGGTTGTCACCGGGGTTGCCCTCCTGGGCCGCCAGCACGATGAACCAGATCCAGCCGATGCAGGGGATCAGGTTGATCAGGATCCACCAGCCGCTGCGGTTGGTGTCGTGCATCCGCCGGATGGCTACACCGATGGACGGCAGCAGCACCGCGAGGCTGTAGATCGTCGAGAGCACACCACTACCGCCGTTGCCGTAGTCCGTGCCGATGATCTTGTCCACGATGCCCAGAATGATCGAGGCGATCACGTTGAAGAGCACGAACATCCAGTACTCTTTGCGCCGAGCCCGGCCACTGAACACGGCGTACTTCTTGAGAACGTCGATGTACCACTGCATTGCTGATTCTCCGATGGTCGAAGGTGAGACGCGGACAGAGCCTGTCGGAACTGGTCGGGTTCGTCAATGCAGGTTTTCGCTTTGGTGACCACACCGCAATCTGACGCGCCGGAACTAGAGCCAACTTCACCTTTTCGGAACCGACCGACAGCTAGAGCCGGGTTCAGCTTGCCGGCTTGGTGAGCGTGACGCGCCAGAGCCGCCGCCGGCCCTCGTCGTACGGCGTCGCGTCGCCGGACTCCCACTGATCGGCCAGCTCGGCGACCAACTGCTCGTCGAAGAACCGCCCGACGAAACCGTCGTGCACGGACAGGCCGCCCTCGAGCTGCTGCCAGTTGCCCGAACACGGGTCCGCCACCGACCACACGGCGTACACGAAAAGGCCGCCAGGGCAGAGCACGCGGTGGATCTCGGCGACCAGGGATCGCAGTTCGGCCCGGGAGAACGCCATGTTCAGCAGGAGATTCGCGAACACCGCGTTGACCGTGGCGTCGGCCGGCGGCAGCGGATCGCGGACATCGTGGAGCGCGGCCGTGACGCGGTCGTCCAGGCCCTCGCGCTGTGCTTCCAGGCGCAGCTGGTCGAGGGCCGACTCGCTGAAGTCGGTGGCGTGCACGCTGAAACCCTGTCTGGCCAGGAAAAGCGCGGCGCGACCATGCCCGGCGCCGAGCTCGAGCACGTCATCGATGCCTGCGGCACCGAACGCCTCGGCCGCCCACTGCGCGGCGGCCGACGGCTCCGATCCGTGCAGTTGCGGATGGTGTGCGTACGCTGTCTGCCAACGTTCCTGCTGAGCTCTCGCGAGCTCGACGTGTCCAGTCTTCATGGTGCTCCCCGTGTTCGTCACGCCGGTCTGGACGACCGGCAGACCGCAGCAGCCTACGTCACAAGTTGAGTAGACGTACTCACGCAGGCATCCGTTCCTCCTCGGGATAGTGAAGTGAGCCTCAGGAGGACGCGATGCCGACCGCCGCAATCACCTGCCCGACGTGCCACACCCCGCTGCAGCTCAGCATCGAGCCCGTGCAGCCTGTGCAACCCGCTCCGCAGCCTCAGTTCCCGGCGCCTCCGCGCGTGTACACGCTGCCTCCGGCTGCGTTTCCAGCGCCTCCGCCCCGGGGAGTCGCCACTCCGAAACCCGCACCGGTCGCAGCTCGAACGACCAGGCCGGCACCGCCGTACGAGTCTGTTGGCGCGCCACACCGCCTGCCGGAGCCGCCGCGACAGCCCAAGCCCACCCACAAGGTGCGACACCTGAGTCCACAGGGCACTTTGCTGAGCCTCGGCGTACTGCTGCTCCTCGCGGCCGGTGTCACCTTCCTGGCCGTCAACTGGGACAGCCTTCCCGTCTCCCTGCAGGCCGGCATCATCGGCACCCTGGCCGTCCTCGCCTTCGCGGGCTCCGTCCCCGCGAGCCGGCGCTCCCTGGCCGGCACCGCCGAGGCCCTCGCGATTCTCGGCTGCGGCCTGCTCACGGTCGACCTGTACGGCGTCCGCGCCCTGGGCCTCGGCTCACTCGAAGCCATCGACTGGTTCACCTACAGCGCGATCGTCTTCGGATCCCTTGCCCTGATCAACCTCTTGATGACGCGGACAGCACAGAAGGTCGTCACGTACGGTGTCACCACCGTCATCGCCGGTCAGCTTCCGCTGGCGCTGATCCTGGTCGACCGCACCAGCCTCCCGGTGCTCCTCGCCGCTCTGCTGGCCCAGGTGGTCATCACGCTGATCCTGTCGGCCAAGGGCACCGCGATCGTCCGTCGTACCGGCGCGATCACCTCGGCCGTGGTCTTCTGCGGCATCCTGCTCGCCGGCATGGCCCGAACCTTCGCCGGCCTGCTCGCGACGTACTCCGGCGGCTACCTCGACCTCGGCCCGGTCCCCACGCACGCGGAGCTGCTGAAGACGATCGCGACGGCCGCCGTCGTCTGTCTCGCCGCCGCGACCGGCCTGGTCATCCTCCGCAGGCGCCCCCTCCCCGCCTCGGTCCAGTGGGGACTCGGCGAGGCCGTCTGCGCCGCCGCGGCCGGGTTCACCGTCGCCACCTGTCTCCCGCAGATCCCCGGACCCGGCCGCTGGCTGACCACCGGCGTCCTCACCGCCCTGGGGATCGCGGAGATCATGCTGGCCCGTCGAACCGGCAAGCTCGCACTCGTCCTGCACGTCGCCATCATCACCGTCACCGCGGTCGACCTCCTCTTCTGCCTGGCGCGGGACGACATCCGGCAACTCGGTTTCCTCGCCGCGATCGTCGCCGTACTGGCCGTCTCCGCCGCCCTGCGCAAGGTGGTCGACGCGGTCCCGGCCGCGGGAGTCGCATCGCTTGCCGCGCAGCTCGCGATCATGCTGTTCGCCGGCGACGAGTTCATCGGTCTCTGGGCCGCCGCGGTCAGCCTCGCGCTCGTCGGCGCGGCCGGCATCGGACTCGCCTGCCGGTACGTCGGTCAGCCGTTGGAACGGGTGCTGATGAGTACCGCGGCGCTGGCCGTCGTACTCGCGCAACTCATGGCCCTGATGGTGACCGCCACCGAAACGGCGACCGGCGTCGTACTGACCATTGCGGCGGCACCGTTGATTGCCTATGGCATGAGTCCGGCCCGGCGGATCGGACTGCTGGTCGCCGGCCTGCTGCTGATCATCGCCAACACGGCCTTCGTCGTCGCGTCCGGCGCAACCACGGTCGAGTTGTTCACTGTCCCGCCGGCGGTCGTCATGCTCGCGATCGGCGTACTGGCCTGGCGCAACGAATCCAGCTGGGTCTACCTCGGCCCCGGCCTGCTGATCGGGCTGGTTCCTTCCGCGTTGCTTGCCGATAGCAACGACAACTGGATCCGGGTGACCTTCGTGGTCGCCGCCGCGCTCGCGGTCATCCTGGTCGGCGTCTACCGCGGCCTCCAGGCCCCCTTCGTGATCGGCGCCGCGGTCCTCGCCAAGATCGGCATCTGGCAGTTCCTCGAGGTCGCCCCGCTGATCCCCCGCTGGATCACCCTCGGCGCCGCCGGCACCGTCCTCCTCACCGTCGGCGCCACCTACGAACGCCGCCTCACCCAGGCCAAACAAGCCGCCCGCTGGGTCACCGCCCTGCGGTGACGCGCGCGCTCGGTTTCCCGGATGGCCTGCTGGTCCGCATACTTGGTTCGAGGAGAATCACGACCCGGGGGCCGGATGACGAACCGCAGCGACAAGCAGACCGCGGATGTGCTGCTGCTTGCCAGCGTGCTCGAGAAACTCCGCACCCATGACGGCCTCACCACCGCTCGACTGCACGCCGGCCGGTCCGGCATCGCGGCACCTCTGATGGAGCTCGCGGCCACCCGCCGGTTCGCCTCGGTTCATGAGCTCGACCCGGCGTCGGCCGCGTTCGACCTGGTCGCCACCTGCGTCGGCGACGACCTGAACGGCACCCAGCAGATCGTCGCCGACGCGATCCTGGCCCTCGGAATCCATACCGACACTTACACACGCGCCGGGATCGAGGAGCGCATCACTGTCGCGCTCTACAGCACCTCCCTGGGCCGCCGCCGCGAGACCCTCCTCAACCACTGGCACCGCCTCCACCAGGCCCTCGGTCACACACCCGGCGAAGCCCCCAGCGACCGAGCTCTCCGCGGCACAACCGAACCCGCCGTACTCCGGGAGCTCGCCAACCAACTCATCCGCCGGGACATCTACTCCGTCGGCTCGAAGACCGTCGCGATGCTGGACGCCGCCCCGACCGCCGACACTCCACGGAAAGGCCGTGTGATCGTCGTCGGCGGCGCGGTCATGGACGCGACGTTCCGGATCAAGGCGCTGCCGGCTCCCGAGACGTCGACTGAGGCGTACGGCTTCGACCTCTCCCCCGGCGGCAAGGCGCTGTCTCAGGCGGTCGCGGCCGCTCGGCTCGGTCTGCACACCTCCCTGATCGCTGCGGTCACCGACGACCGCTTCGGCGAAGAGATCCTGCAGTACCTGCGCGACGAGGGTGTCGACACGTCCTTGGTCAAGCGCGTCCGCGGCCGCCGTACGCCGTTCACCGGCGTCTTCGAACGAGAGCTCGGCGACAGCATCGCGGTCAACTGGCGCAACCAGGCCGAGGTGTTCCTGGAGCCCGAGGACATGGACGAGCGGTACGACCACCTGGCCGGCTGCGACGCGTTGCTGATGACCTTCGAGGTCCCGCGGGACACGATGCAGCAAACGCTCGCATTGGCCCATCGCACCCCGGCCAGTCGGCCACTCGTGATCGTGACGCCGGGACAGCCGTACGTCGACGAGCGCATCTCGCGGGACGCCTTCCCGCGGATCGACTACCTCGTCGCGCACCCCTGGGAGCTCGGCCACTTCGCGTCGCAGGGCCTCAGCCCGTTCGACCCGGACCCAGTCGCGCGGAACCTGCTCGCCTTCGGGGTGGAGACCCTCTGCCTGCTGGTCAACGGCGGTTGCACGGTGTATTCCGGCCCTGCCCACGAGGTGCTCAGCGTGCCGATCATCCCGTCGATCTACAAGGAGTCGTCGGCCTCGCGTGACGCGTTCTGCGCGGCGCTGGCGGCCAGGCTGATCGACAGCGACCGGAAGTTCACCGGCGAGGTGGCGCTGTGGGCGGCCGCCGCGATGTCCTGCGCGTCCGCCGACTTCCCGCTGTCCAACTCGATGCCCGACCGCAAACGCATCGACGCGCTGCTGTCACGCTCGCCGTTCACGGTGACCGGCGGAGGTCTGGGCTAGCGCCGGAGGCGGCGCTGGTTCTCGAGCGGGACGGGCTCGGTGATGCCGCGGAGGCGGCAGCAGTAGATCACCGAGTCCAGCAGCTTGGCGCGGCTCTGCTCGAAGCGGCCGCCGGGGTTGTCCCGACGCAGTTCGGCCAGGTTGGCCCCGCCGTACCGGGTCCGGAGCTGACGTGGGCTGGCGTAGATGCCGTCCACATACAGATACGGTCGCGCTTCGATCGACATCCACTGCTGCCAGTTGGCGGCCCGGTAGCTGGATCCGACGAATCCGAGATTCGGGTCGACCGCGGTGGTCAGCAGTTGTACACCGGGAATCTCGCGCCGGATCACCTGCCGGACTTTCGACAGCAGATACGAGATCGCATTCACCGGAGCGACGTCGAACGAATACACCCGGGACACGTCCCAGGCCGCGCCGAGCGGTACGCCGAACTGCGCCTGCAACTGCTTGCCGACCCGCATCCATTCCAGCGGGGAAACGCTGCAGAGCGTGACCGGGAGCTGGTTCACCGGGTCCACCAGCGCGAAGTTCACCGAGCCTGCACGGGCGCTGCGCAGGTAATGCAGACGGCTGAAGATCTGGTCCGCATCGGTATTCCCCAGCCGCACGAAGCGCAGGTCCGTGAGCTCGTACTTGTCTTTCGGAATGAGGTCTTCTATCGCCTGCTGATCACGCTGCAGACGGGCCGCGTTGCGATTCAGCTCGGCAATCACCGCGTTGCGTCCGATGGTCCCGTTCGGCCGTGCCAGCCGGGGCAGATGCAGCAGCGTGCGCACGCTCAGGGCGCGGCTCGGGACGTCGTGCCGCTGCACGGCGTCGAGCAGCAGGTCGGCGAACCCCGGTGCATGCCTTCGGCAATCGTCGAGCGAGAACCTGGCTGCCGGGGAGTGGACGACTGCTGGAACTGGAGGCGGTGGGACGTCCGCCTTAGCCGCCGGGCCGGCGGCGCTGATCACCACACCCGGAATGCTAGCGGACGGTTGCCACGTCCTCGCAACTTCCCAACCGGACGAGTTTTGGCGGCGTGTTGTGCCAGGTCCTGCCAGTTGGCAGGCGAGGTCTGCCAACTGGCGCAAGCGATACCGGGAAAGCTGCCAGCGTATCAAGGCCGCCCGCCAAAGCCTTGGTGAGCGCCGTCGCGAGGTTGCCAAAATCATGTCCGGACAAAGAAAGTCGTGCCAATTTATCTGGATTGACAACCGATTGTCGCGGCGTTCACTGAAAGCGTAACCAGTAACGCCGAGCCGCCGCCCAACTCTAACCAGTGAGCGGCGAAAGACAAGAACTCAAGGGAAGTGAATCGAAGGAAAAGAGGAAACGCCATGCCTCCCAACGAATTCGTCGCGACCGTTGTCGTGCTGGCCAGTGCGGTGCTCTTGATCTCCTTCTGGAAACAGATTCTGTTCATTCTGCTCTTCGGGGTGGTCATGGTCTTCTGCTTCGGCCTGTACAACGTCGCCACCGCCATGGGGCACTGACCGCAGCGTCCCCGCAGTACCCCTCGACACCCGCCCGGGACTCCCCCGGGCGGGTATTTTCCGTAGGCTCGCAGACGTGAGTGACTCCGCCGCGGATCTCAGCCTGACCGAGGTGCTCCCGTTGTTGGGGCAGCGCAAACTGTCCGCGCGTGAACTCGTCGAGGATTGCCTGCGCCGGATCGAGTTGTCCGAATCATCGGTTCGCGCATTCGTCACCCGCACTCCCGACCTCGCGCTGGAAGCCGCCGACCGCGCCGACCGGGCCCGGGTGACGGGCGAGCCGGTCGGCCCATTGGCCGGCGTACCCGTCGCGGTGAAGGACGTGTTCCTCACCAAGGGCGTGCTCACCACCGCGGGCAGCCAGGTCCTGGCCAACTATGTCCCGGCCGAGAACGCCGCCGTCTGGGAGCGCCTGTCGGCGGCCGGTGCCGGGTTGCTCGGCAAGACCACGACCCACGAGTTCGCCTACGGTACGGCGTCGACGCCGACGGCCAACCCGTGGGACGTACGCCGTACCCCTGGTGGATCGTCCGGCGGATCAGCGGCCGCCCTCGCGGGCCGGATGGTCCCGATTGCCACCGGCACCGACACCGGCGGCTCGCTCCGGATCCCGGCCGCCGCGTGCGGTGTCTGCACCCTCCGCAGCGCCCGCGGCCGCATCTCCCGGTACGGCGTGATCCCGCTGAGCCCGTCGTTCGACGTAGCGGGACCGATGGCGCGGCGGATGCTCGACATCTCGATCCTGATGCACGTGCTGGCAGGCCACGACCCGCGCGACCCGGCGACACGGGACGAGCCGATCCCGGCGTACCCGCTCGAGCCGCCGACCGATCTGAGCGGCGTACGCATCGGTCTGCCGACCAAGATGTCCTGGCAGCAGGTCGACGACCGGATCGCCGCGGTCTGCCGGGACGCACTCGACCTCCTGGTCGCCCGCGGCGCTCAGCTGGTCGAGATCGGCAACCCCCCGAACGCCAAGACAGTCCTCGAGAAGTCCACCGGCGTCTTCGACACCATCAACGAGAGCGAAGCCCACCAGATCCACGACGCCCTCGTCCCGCACAGCCACCTCTACACACCGCAGGTCCGCGAACGCGTCCGCAAAGGCGAACGCATCAGCCCCGAACGCTACGCCGAAGCCCTCCGCCTGAGAGATCAGTGGACCCACGACTGGCGCGAGATCATGACTACCCACCGCCTCGACGCCATCGCCCACCCCACCATCGACGCCGCCCCACCCCTGATCGACCACACCCGCCCACCCAAAGGCCCCCGCATCCGCCTCTCCGTCCCCTGGTCCATCGCCGACTTCCCCGCCCTCAACGTCCCCGCCGGCTTCGACACCCGAGGCCTCCCCGTAGGCCTTTCCCTGGCCACCACCCCCGAACGCGAAGCCAACCTCCTAGCCCTAGGCATCCGCATAGACGAAGACCTCCACCTCTGGCGCCACGGCCCCCCAACCGCCGTTTAGCTGATGGGTGGGATGGATTCCGCCAAGTGAAGTGGATTGGGGATTCGGCCTGTCGTGGGGATTGGGGGGCGGGTGTCGAGGTCTGTGTAGCCGAGGGTTAGGCGGTAGGCGTTGAGGGGGTAGCGGGCGAAGGTTTCGGCGGTTAGGGCGGTGGCGGACAGGCGGTCGGTGTATTCGGGGTGGGTGGTGGCGTAGAGGTCTATTTCGCCTCGGGCCAAGCCCCAGAAGGTGTCTTCGGGGATGAGGTTGAGGTCGGACAGGGGGTTCAGGACGCCTAGGAGGAGGGCGTCTACCAGGTATTGGCGGAGGATGTGCCAGGGCTTGCGCGGGAGGACTCGGGTGTGGGAGTCGGGTTCGGGGCCTCGGGCATCTATGGGGGTGGTGGAGATGTTGATGTCGTCTACCAGGTCTTTGATGACCAGGCGGGTGGGGAGGCCGTTGGGGTTGGTGATGATGGCCAGGTTTTCGCCGTGGGGGTTCACGGTGATGCCGTAGTGGTGCATGAGGTGGAGCAGGGGGCGTAAGAGGGTGGCTAGTAGGTGGCTGAGCCAGGTTTGGGGGTTTGCGGTGGAGCGAGTGATCAGCTTGCGGGCTAAGCCGGGGTGGAGGACTGCGGCCAGGGGCCAGACGGATTCGCCTTCGCGGAGGCGGGGGTCGATGGGGTCGCGCCAGATGCAGCCGAGGGTTTCGGTCCATTGGTAGGGGATGCCGGGAGCCGTCGAGAGTTGCGGGTGGCGGACGGTGACGGAGGCGACTTCGCCGAGGAGTTCGGTGCCTAGGTGGGTGAAGACGTCGTCGCGTGACCAGAGGCCGCGGAGCCATTGCGTGATCATGGGGGCCGCGAGGGTGCAGTGTTCGGGGATGCCGCGGTAGACCGAGGTGTTGAGGATCTTCAGGGCAAGCTTGACCTGGTACCGCGCGGGGTTGGTGATGTTGACCATCGTGCGGATCGACTGGGTCGGCAGATACTCGTCCGGCCCCTCCCCTAGTACGACGATCTCGCCCGTGGCGAGCTCACGGGCCCACTGCGTGCGTACGACGTGATCCAGCTGCCAGGGGTGACACGGAAGCCACACATACGAATCCGGATCGACCAACTGGGCGCGGAAGGTCTCCAGCGTCTCCGGGTCCACCTCACGAGCGATGACTGAGTGCTCCGACAGGTCCGGCGTACCGCGGAACTCTGCTAGGCCGCGTCGGACAGCCAGCCACACCAACCGAAGCGGTGTGCGCGCCTCGGGCGTATAGCGCAGGCTGTCCGAGGCAGAGAACCCGAGCCGGCCTTTGTTGGCCACCAGCAACGGATGCCCGGTCAGATGTCCTTCCAACCGGCTGTGGTGCAGATCCAGCAGCTCAGCGGGCGGCAAACCGGTAGACGCGAGACGTACGTCGGCCGCCAGCGTGCTGGTCAACTCCGCGACATAACCCGCCACAGTGGACCCGTCGAGTCCGAGTACGCCGGCTGCCTCGACGAAGAACTGGATCGGGTCAGTGGCAACCTCGCTCTCGTCATTTCCCAAGATGCCAGCAGTGGTACGACGGATCGAGTCAGCCGCCACCCGCCAGCTGCCGAAGGCACCACGGGTCGCCTCAAAGGTGTACGACACACCGCCGAGGTGCAGTCGATTGTCGACAGGCTGCAGCAGGTTCTCCGTGCAGAACTGGGAGATTAGCTTCGCCAGTAGCTCTGACGAACAGCGGCTCCACCCACTCATCCGGGGATGGCGAACGTCGTGAAGGCAGTGGACTTCGGCAGCCGGAACACCTCACGCCCGGCCACGCTGTTCAGGATGGTCCCGTTGCGGATCGCCCCGATGCCAAGGTCCGGTGCGGCGACACCATGGCTGTGCAGGTCCGCGTTCGCCACGAAGATCCGGCCGGCCAACTCGTCGTCGGCGAGAACGCTGTGGTCCCGGCTGATGATCCACCGGCCCGCGGCATCACGTCGTACCCGATCCTCCAGAGAGGTCATGAACGGCAGCGGCCGATTGCGATAGCCGGTGGCCGCAACTACAGCGTCGCAAGTGTGCTGGAAGGTCTTGCCGCTGTCCGCGTGGTGCATGGTCAGTTCGATGCCGTCAGCAAGGGCAACAGCGGACACCACGGCCACACCGCATTGCAGGTCGACCGGTGCGCCGTTCAGATCGCGCTGGTAGAGCACATCGTGGATGTCGTCGAGCGTGTCCGACGAGATGCCCTTGTAGTGCCGCCACTGCTCCTTCACCAGCTTGTCACGCGTCGACTCGTCCAGTGCATGGAAGTAGTCGACGTACAACGGCGTCGTCATCTCGAGCACCAGCTTTGAGTAGTCCAGCGGGGTGAAGGCCGGCGTCCGGGTCATCCAGGACACCGCAGGACCGTTCGCACGCAGCAGGTCGAGTGCGCACTCAGCGCCGGACTGGCCCGATCCAACGACGGTCACCCGGCCGGCCTTCAAAAGGTCCTCGCGCCGGAACAGGTAGTCCGCGGAGTGCAGGAAGCGCTCTGAAGGCAGTCCGGCCAGCGCGGCAGGCACAGACGGCTCGGTGCCGACGCCCACGACCAGATGCCGGGCTTCGAACGTCTGTACCGCGTCACCCCGCTCAACCGTCAACTCGAAGAACGAACCGTTCCAGGACGCCGAGCGCACGTGGTGACCGAAGTGGAGTGAGTCCAGCTGCGCCGCACACCACCGCAGGTAGGTCTCGTACTCCCGTCGCGTCGGGTGGAACTTCTCCCGCACGTAGAACTGGTACATCCGGTCGTTGTCCTTCAGGAACGACAGAAACGACAGGTGATGAGCCGGCTCGACCAACGACACCAGGTCCGCCAGGAACGACACCTGCAGCATCGCGTCGTCGAACATCAGCCCGCGGTGCCAGGTGAACTCCGGCCTGCTGTCCAGCACGGCCAGGCGTACGTCGTCCACACCGTCGGCCAGCGCGGCCAGTCCGAGGTTGAACGGACCACAGCCGATCGCGACAACGTCGTACATGTCATGCCTCCACGGTCCGGGTGCGGACCATCAGTTGTGCTGTCTTCTCGGGCAACTGCAGCTCCCCTTGCTGGACGAAGCCCGCTGCGACGAAAGCGCGGACGGATGGCGTGTTCTCGATGTCCGGCTCGGCCACGACGCGCTGACAGGCCGGATCGGCCCGGAGCAACGCATCGGCGAGCGCACGCAGCAACTGGCGCCCGAGGCCGCGACCGACGCGGGTCACGTCCCCGATGGCCACGTGTACACCCCAGTCGTGCTCCGAAGCGTCGTAATACTCCGCCAACCGGTCGTGCCGGACCCGGTACAGCTCGACGTACCCGAGGTCCTCCGTGTCGACCGCCGCCACACACGGGGCCGAGTGCTCCCCCGCCGCCTGCCGGGTGATCTCCTCCGTCCAGCGCTCCACCGACCAGTCCTGCTGCCACCACCGCTGGATGTGCGGTTGCGCCATCCACACCGCGATCCTGGCGGCGTCCTCGACCCCGGCCGGCCGGAGGTCGAACCCGTTGTCCAGGTGGAGCACCGGCCTGATGTCACACCTCATCGCAGCGGGTTCGGAATGTCGAGGTAGACCGACTGCGCATCGAGCGGAGCGACGACCTCGTCGATGCCGCGCAGCCGGGTCATCATGTTGGCCTTGCACGGCAGGGTCTCCGCCTCGAGCCAGCGCCGGGCCAGCCGATCGCCTCCGGGCCCGGCCGACTTCAGCAGCGGCAGCGCCGGCGTCAGCCGATCGCGCACCACAGCAAGCAGCTCAGCCTCGTCCGCGAGCCCGTCCACCGCCAGACAGCCGACGACAGCCAGCGCCTGGTTGTGCAGCAGGTAGTAGGTCAGTCGATCGTCGACAATCGGATCATCGACCACAGCCAGCGTGGAGTCGCGCAGACCGGTCACAGCCAACAGACCGCGCAGGTACGACGAAGCCAGGTAGTAGCCCTGGTTGTCGCGATAGGCGCCACCCGTGATCCGGCCGGCCTCGTCCAATCGGACCAGGGTGTTCTGCTGATGCGCTTCGAGCCCGATCCCTGTTTCGGCGTACAGATGCAGCATCGGGATCAGCACGTTGTCGATGTACGACGCCACCCAGCCGGCCGGGTCCTCAGCGGCGTACTCGCTCAACCGGCTCACCCGACCAGGCCGCGGCGCGACTAAGCCGGCCAAACATCCATAACTGTTGACGTCTATTGGCACTTCTCGTACAGCAACATCAAGACCAGTCAATGTTGGTCCACCTTCGTCAAGAGCGATCCAGGCCGGGTCGCGGACGATGGTGAAGCGCGGGTGTGCGGTCGCCGTACCGGCGTTGTAGGCCGCGTCCAGCAGCCGGTTGATCTCCAGCCCGCGTCGCAGCTCGGTCGAGGTCGACTCCCGCCGGGAGTTGGTGATGCGCAGGCCGAGTGACAGCTTCAGCATCACTGGCAGGTCCGGGTGGAAGACGGTCCGCAGACTCGACGTCGGATACCACTGCGCACCCTGCGGACCGAGTGCCTTCACCCGGCCGGCCTCGACCAGCGAAGCCACCCGCGCGCGCTCCAGCAACGACGCCGCCTGCCAGGGGTGCGCTGGGATCAGCACCCGACCGGACGACGGAGTGATGCCGGCCAGCGCGCCCATCAACTGCACAGCGTCCAGTCCCTGCAGTGAGGGCGCGTCGGCCACCTGGTCCGACGACACCAGCTCGGCGTCGGCCTCGAACCAGTGCACAGCGAAGCGGCCACCGAGCTCCGGCGAGTACGCCGCCAGCTCGTCACCGCTCAATCCGTCCCGGCTCTTCGGCGCGGGGTGATTCAGATGACCGAGCAGCAACGCCTGCTCGAACTCGAGGAAGCGACCAGGCCCCCGCTCACCGTCGGCCTGGTCCCAGAACAGCTCGACGTTGCGCACCGACTCGGCGGTCCGCGCCGCCAGGTCGTCGATCTCCGCCGGGTCCGCGTCCGCGGACAGCAGCCGCACCAGATCCTCCGGGGCCTGCTCCACACCATCCACGTGTACGTCGGTGAATACGTGCAGGCCTGTCCTGGACGCATGCTCGACCTGCGCCGTCACGGTCGAGTCCCCGACCGGCAACGTCAACGAGCCGATCGCGACGGGAACCCCCGTCTCCCGCGTGTAGCACCGCAGAATCGCGTTGAGGTGGGCAGCAATCGCAGTAGATCTCACGCCGCTCCTTCCCCATCGAGAGTCCGTCTCCGCGCCGCCGCCTCGGTCGGGTCTGCCAGCACGTCGAGGCCGGTGGCAACGACCTGATCGAGCAGGTCCTCGATGTCCGTCGCGGTGGCGTTCGGATTCAGCAGCGTCAGCTTCAACGCGACCACCGCCGGGCGGCCGCGGCCGGTCGGGATCCTGGTCCGGCCGATCAGCACCCGCCCGGACGTCAGCAACCGGCGCCGGACCTCACCCTGGAGAGCATCGGCAGCTGCCTCCGGCCCCTGCCCGGCGACCCGGAACAGCACCGTGGTCAGGGTCACCGGCGCCAGCAGCTCAAGGTTGCTGTCGGCAACGACCCGGGCCGCGGCGGCGTGCGCGAGCTCGTGGCAGGTGTCGAGCATCGTGCCCAGCCCGGCCCGCCCGTATGCCGTCAGCGTGGTGGCGACCTTGACCGCATCCGGACGGCGCGTGGTCTGCAGGCTGCGGCCGAGCAGGCCGTCCAGCCCGGAGTCGATATCGTCGGCCGGGTTCAGATAGTCGACCGAGCGGCCGAGCGCGGAGAAGCGATTCCGGTCGGCCACCAGCAGCACGCTGGTCGCAGCCGGCTGCCAGCCGATCTTGTGCAGGTCGAGCGTGACCGAGTCAGCCTGCGACAGATCGGCCAGCAACGGCGCGAGCCGCTCGGAGAACAGCGCGCCGAACCCGTACGCCGCGTCCACATGCACCCAGGCGCCGTACCGCCGGGCCAGTTCCGCGATCGGCGCGATCGGGTCCACCGAGCCGAAGTCCGTCGTACCGGCAGTCGCGATCACCGCGATCGGCGTCCGGCCCGGCTTGGCCAACTCGTCCGCGAGTACGTCGGTGCGCATCCGGAAGTCCTCGTCGGAGGCGATCGTGATCGCGGCCTCCTCCCCGAGCCCGAGCGCGGCACAAGCCCGCTGGACCGAGAAGTGGGCGAGCTCGGAGCAGAACACGACCGGGCGATCCAGTCCCCGCAGGCCGTTCCGCCGTACGTCGACACCAATCGCAGCGGCAGCGTTGTCACGGGCGATCAGTACGGCGAGCAGGTTGGAGATCGACCCGCCGGGCGTCAGTACGCCGTCCGCTTCCGGACCGAACCCGGCCAGGCCGGCGAGTGCCTTCACCACCCACTGCTCGATCGCGAGTGTCGCGGGACCGGAGTCATAGGTGTCCATCGAGGCGTTGCTCGCCGACGCCAGCGCGTCCGCGTCGACCGCGACCTGCAGCACCGGCGGCTGCAGGTGCGCCGCCGCGTGCGGGTGGCTCAGGTCGATCCCGTTCTCCTCGAGCAGTCCGGCGATCAGGTCGAGCGCCGCGGACTCACCGACGCCGGTCGACGGGACCCGCGGCTCGCCGAGGACTTCCGCCGTACGCCGCAGCACCTCGGCCGGCGAGCCGTGCGGCAACGGCCCCCGGTCGCGATCGGACACCGTCGAAGCGAGCGGCCACGCGGAGGCGAACGGGTTGCGCACAGGCGAGGGCAACGCGGTCAGACGCGCAGGATGCGGCACCAGATCTCCCGGGAAGTTGTCGAGTAAGGCAACCCTTACTAAGGCAGGCCTAACTTTTGTCCCGAGTCACTCATCGTGTCAACTCGGCCACCCGCGGAGTGGCGAGCCTCTCACCCGTTCAGGCCTGGTTCAGCCCGCCCGACGCAGGCTGAGCCGTGGACGAAAGGAGCACAGCTCATGATCGGCTGGACGAAACCCGGGGTCCTGCTCGCAGTCACCGCTCTGCTTGCCGGTGCCACTCCCATCCCAAGCTCCGCGCACGTGGAGCACCACCACCCGTCGGCGTGCGTGCTACCGGTGTTCGGACCGGGCAGCCGGTATCACCCCAAGATCGACCCCGACGACTTCTCCCCGAACGTGACCAACCCGTGGTTCCCGCTCAAACCCGGGCGCACGCTGGTCTCCACCGGCGTGAAGGACGGCGAGAAGGCTCTCGACCTGTTCGCCGCGACGTCCCGGACCAGAGTGATCGCGGGAGTCCGGACCCGCGTCGTCGAGGATCGCCTCTACCTGAACAACGTCCTCGAGGAGCGCACCAGCGACTACTACGCGCAGGACCGCTGCGGCAACGTCTGGTACTTCGGCGAGGACACCGCCGAGCTGGACAGCCACGGCCGCGTCGTCAGCCGTGAAGGTAGCTTCCACGCGGGCGTCGACGGCGCACAGCCCGGCGTCTTCATGCAGGCCCACCCCCAACTCGGCCGCAAGTTCCGCCAGGAGTGGTACGCCGGCCACGCCGAAGACGTCTTCTGGCTCATCGCCCGCAACACCACGGTGACCGTCCCCCGCGGCACCTTCCACCACGCCCTCCGCACCGCGGAGACAACCGCCCTCGAACCAGACGTCCTCGACAACAGGTACTACGTCAAAGACATCGGCCAGGTCGCCGAGCTCTCCGTCCGAGGCCCGACAGAACAACTACGCCTGGTGGAGATCATCTCCTAGGCCGTACGGCGTCCTCGTGAGGACGAAAGTGGCGACGTCGAGGTGAGTGATGCGGTTGCCTTCGCGGATGACGTGGAGTTTCTCGCCGGCCAGGTAGCCGTCGCGGCCCTGGTAGAGGTCGGGGCCCAGTGGGGAGAAACGGGTGGTGAGACCGCCGGAGAGTTGGAGGATGCCGGCGGAGACGGACATGGTGACTGGCGTGTTGCCCCAGTACCAGTGGCCGAGGAGGTCCGAGCCCTGGGCGAGTGGGGGCTCGGGCAGCCACTCCAGCGGGAGGCTGGGCTCATAGGCGACCACGGTCTCGATCAAGTCGGTTGGGAGCGAGGCGACGCGACCGTACGTCGCGTTCCCGAGGGTGACGGCGCCGACGCGGCGGACGCGGTCGACGAACAGGCCGGCCAAGAAGCCGGGCATCGAGCCGGTGTGGCCGACCAGCAGGTGCGGGTTGTCGGCGATCAGGCGCAGGCCCAGGCCGTACGACGCGGTCAGTCCTTCTCGTGGATCCGCGGCCACCGGTGCCGCCATCTCGTCGACCGTGTCCCGGTTCAGCACCTCGTAGAGCGGATCGATCCAGAAGTTCGCGTACTTCGCCAGATCCTCGATCGTGCTCCACAACTGCCCGGCCGGCGCCATCGCACCCGCGTCGTACGCCGGCTCGTCCATCAACTGACCGCTGAACGGGTGCACCGAGAACCCTTGCGCGGACGAGCCCGTCGGGAAGTACGTCGTACGACGCATCTCCAGCGGATCGAGGATGCGCTCCTGCACGAGGTCGAACCAGGAAGCGCTCCGCAGCCGGGCGACGATCTCGCCGAGGAGTCCGTAGCCGAGGTTCGAGTAGTGGTGCCGGCGGTCGGCCGGCCCGACCGCCTGGGACTCGTCCATCGCCGCGGTCAACTGGTCGAACGTGACGCCCGGGTTCCGCTCCCACCACGGCCCGTCGGGCTCGGCGTTCATCCCGCCGCTGTGCGCGAGCAGCTGCCGGATCGTCCGATCTCCGAACGCGATCCCCGGCAGATGCTTGCCCACGGCATCGTTCAGTGAGAGCAGCCCGTCGTCCCGGCACTGCATCACCAGCACAGCCGTCAGCGTCTTCGTGATCGAGCCGATCCGGTACTGCACATCCGGCCCCGGCACACCACCGTCCGCGGTGGCGAACTGCCCCCGCGACCCGGTCCACACCAGCGAACCATCCCGGACCACCCCGGCATTGACCGAAGGCAACTTCCATTCGCTCTGCGCTGTCGCGATCTGGGCGTACAGAGCAGCGGCAGTGTCGGGACGAACGCAACTCACTCAGAGGCCTCCAGGGCGAGCACGGGCAGATCAGCAGGGGATAGCAGCCTGCGAGTCGATGAACGCGTCCTCGCGAACAGGTTCATCGACCACCCCGTCATCCTAGACGCAACCCACTTTCGTCGGACGTCAGAAGCCTGCGGCGGAGACAAAGGAGACGACCTCCTCCGCGCATCCCCAGCCGAGACTGACGCCGGCGCCGCTGTGCCCATAGTTGTGGATGACCAGGCGTCCGAGCGCTGATCGCTCGGCCTCGACGCGGATCGCAGGTCTGGTCGGGCGTAGGCCGACTCGGTGCTCGATGACGGTGGCGTTGGCAAGGCGGGGTTCGAGCCTCACACACCTGGCAACGATGGCGGCTGCGATCGCGTCGTCACGCGCACGGTCCCATACCTCAGGCTCGGCGGTTCCACCGAGGATCACGTGGTCGCCGTGCGGGTAGATCGCGAGCAGGTCCACTGGATCTTCGGTGTCGGCTTCGAGGAACTCCGTCAGACCGGGGTTCGTGGTCACGACGTGGTAGCCGCGAACCGGAAAGAGAGCCGTGTCCGGAACGAGCTGTCTGGCGCCGATGCCCGAACAGTTCACAATCACCGCCCGCGGGTCCGTACTTGCCTGATCCAGCGACGTCAGCCGCTGAATGGTCAGCGTCCCTCCCGCAGCTCGCAGCCTGGTCAGCAGATAGTCGAGGTGAACTGGCATGTCAGCCAGCGGCGCACTGTACCGGAAGCCCTGGCTGTAGCCCTGTGGAATCTCCTCCGCCGTGCAAGGCGTCCGGTCAGGCAGCAGGTCTGCCCAGTCCGGCGGGTCGTAGCTCATCCGGGACACCTCGACGCCCGTTGCCACCCGAACGCCCGAACTCGGGTGATCCGCGAGCTCGCCCAGAACCCTCAGAGTGTGTGCGGCCCACGGAAGGACTCGCTCGCGCGGCTCCACCAGCCACGGACCCCAGAGTGCACCGGCCACGGCCGAAGTCGTCGCCTGCGGCGGCTCGGCCGCCACCACATCCACCCGATGACCTACCTCAGCGAGCCGCACAGCGCTGGTCAGCCCGATCACACCCGCCCCGACAACAACAACACGCTGCCTCACGACGCCGACGTCCTACCAAGGCAAGCCTCAAGCGACGGCAGGAAGTCCCTTACGTGCTCGTTACGCCTCGCCCGCCGCAGCCGAGCCGCGAGCCTACTGAGCACGTCGAGACTTCGAGCGGAACGCACTGTCGCCGTTCGCGCGACGGCTGTCCGTCCAAGAGCGCAGGCCTCCTCCAGATTGCCCCGGCCTGCGGCCGCAGTCGCAAGCCACGCACCTTCGAAGAGTGCACGACGTTGCGCCTCAGCAGTGAGTGGTGTGTCGTAGGCACCTTTGCGGAGGAGCTTCTCGCCCTCGCGCAGCATCGAACGGCCGACCGATGCATCGCCGTTTTCGGATGCGAGTATGCCGACGTGCGTCAGCGCGTAGCCGGCCTGCGTGTCGAGATGGCTTGGCGTCAGGTAGTACATCCAGGCTGGATCCTCAGAACGATCACTGTCAGCCAGAACATCCACAGCGCTCTTGTGTGCCTGCTCGAAGGCGGAGATGTCGCCTGCGATCGCGTATCCGTAAGCGAGGCGCGTCTGGACTGATGCTCGAACGCTCGCCGGGGCGCGCCGAGCGATCTTGGCTGCAGATTCGCCCAGAGCCACCGCGTCTGACGGCTGCTCCCGGGTAGCCGCTTGGAAAGCAAGATCCGCCACGATGTGAGCGGCCATCGTCTTGTACCCGCACCCGTGGGCAGCCCGCAGGGCGGTGAAGAGGTAGCGCTGTGCCGGGCCGTGGAGACCTGCGTCGAAGGCCATCCAACCGGCCAGTTGGCCGATCTCGGCGAGTGCCGAAAGTAGGCGAATCTCGATCGGACGTGGTTGTCCCCCTTGGCGTACCAACAACGCGACCGAGCGAAACTGTGCGCCTACATACTCGAGATGACCACCACCTCCACTGGCATCGTCCAACCTTTGGAGCAAGGGAATTGTCTGCTCGATCTGCTCGATCAGAGGGCTGTCTGTGGCGACGCGCGCGAACTCGCGTGCAGCCTTCCCGCCCGCCAAGTAGTCGCCGGGGATCGATGTAAGGCTCACACCGGAGATCGCCAGGAATCGTCGCCTGTCCAACAGCCCCGCGACCACCCAGTCGTCGAGAGCGCTGAGTGTGCCGGCTCGAGTCCAGGGCTGGCGTAGAGCTGCGTCAGCAGGGACGACGAGCGGCGAGTCCACCGCGCGCCCCTGCCAGAGCTCGCCGACCGTGATCAGTCGCCCGAGTTCACGGGACAGGAGATGGGCCGCCAGCGCGGGTAGTGGTGGTCGAGGCACGCCGTCCGAGTCTCGCCAGTGGTACGGCGCTGTCTCCGCGACCGTGCCCGCACCGAAGTCCCGGTTGAGACGGCGCGCCAACGTACGAGGTGACCAGCCCAGCTCCCGCAGAAGCTCGTCCAGAACCTCGTTCACAAGCGAAGCGTCTCCTCGACGTCGTGTCACCTTGCACGAATTCTTGCAGAAGTTGACAGTTTTGACGCGATTAGTACCTCCCCGTAACCAGCAACTTGGCTGAGTCTGGGCGGAGTGGGCCGGTGAGCCGTCTCGGGAGGACAAAGCATGGCGACAGAGCGGCTACTTCTGCCGCGCATCACGGCAGGTTCGACGATGGCGATGCTGAAACCGCTTGTTGCGAGATGCCGGGCACAGGAATGAGCGATGGCAGGGAAGCCGATCAGCTCCAAGGCAGGGTTGCACTCGGATTCATATCGATGCTCTTCGTGAGAAGCACCGGTGAGCTTTTGGCCACGCATCGGAGGCTGGTCGCTTGCGCCACCGAGCGCGGGTATCGGCTCGAGACGGTGTATGTGCAGAGGCTCGGGCCTCCGGATGCCGTCTTCGACCTCCTCGGTTCGCTACTGGAGTCGGATGGCCTGCCACTCGTCGTACCGACCTTGCATCACTTGGCAGTTCTCGGCAATCCCCTGGACATCCGCGACCACCTCCACTGCAGCGACCATCAAGTGCTGATCGCCACCGAGCCGGCAGAGCGAACGTGCTGAGAGGGGCACTTCCTCGCAAGTCCCCGGCGCTCCGCGTCCGTTCCGCCGTTCCACCGGGATCGGCCATTCGCAGTTTCGCCAACCGGATGGCCGATCCCACCCGAGGCGGCCCTCACTCGGTGCCCTGCACGCCGAGCGGGGGCAGCCGCCGCCCAAGAACCAGATCGGAGACAGGACGATGCCCGCTGTCGAGGAACTCAAGGAGAAACCGCGTCAACTCGCCACTATGGTCACCCGCATCGCAAGATGCTCTGCCAACCACCACGAAAACTTCGTGAGGAAGCTCATGCGGGCCGGGAGGCCGGCGCACGCACTGGCGCTTGTCGCGATGGTTGGACCGACGGTCAAAGCATGCGCCGCGGACGTGCCCCCGCCTGGCTCGGGCTCGACAACAATCCACTCCTGCTCGCCGAACTACACCGACGAGAACAAGCTAGGACGACTGTCGATCCAGCAGAAGGGTCCTGGAACATCGATTCAATGGGGTACATACCCGAACCTGCCCGCCGAGCGGTACGTCGTGAGCATCTATGTCGGCTCGAAGAAGGTCGACGGCAAGAAGCAGAGCTACCCGCCACACGGATCGCTTCCGGCGAGAACGTGGGACAGATCGAAGAACCGGTATCTGCGGACGTACAAGCCGGGACAGATCTTCAAGATCACTGGCACGTCGTACGACACCAAAGGCGCAGTCGTGCAGAAGTTTTTCATCAAGTGCAAACTAGTGTGATCAACGACCTGGGAGCTGTCATGGACACCTGGACCGAGAGCGAAACGGGGGCGGCGCAGGCCTTCGTCGCTGATCGGCTGAACGCGGACTTTGCCGGGACCGGACTGCAGAGCGTCGAGTTCCGGGGTGACCCTGCTTGGACCGGAACGCCTGGTGACGATTCCATCTTGATCGCCGGCGGACACGAGTTCCCGCTCGACGTCGGGCGCCGTGGCGTGGAGCAAGCTTGTGCCTTCGCCGCGTTCCAGCTACAGGACGACGCCATGGGTGAGCTGAACCGTCCCTGGCCGGAGTTGGTCAACTCGGCCGGCGAGTCCCTCGGTGTCCTCACAGCTCCGGCGGAGGTACACGGCGTCGCGGTCTGGGAATTGTCCGGTCAATCGTTCTGCGCCGTTGGACACCTTCGTCGGGCGGTCGAAGCTGCGGGGCTGCGGATCAGGTAGCCGGGTAGGAGCTGGATCCGCAGCCCGCGCTGCGTCTACTCAAACGCCTCCGGGGGTGGGCAGGAGCAGATGAGGTTGCGGTCGCCGTAGGCGCCGTCGATGCGGCGGACGGGGGGCCAGTACTTCGAGGCGCGGTCGACGGAGCGGGGGAACGCGGCCTCCTCGCGAGTGTAGGCGTGTTCCCACTTGTCGTTGATCACCGACTCGGCGGTGTGCGGCGCGTTCACCAGCGGGTTGTCGCCGGCCGGCCACTCCCCTGCGGCGACCCGGTCGATCTCGTGCCGGATCGCGATCATCGCGTCGCAGAAGCGGTCCAGCTCGCCGAGGTCCTCGGACTCGGTCGGCTCGACCATCAGCGTGCCCGCGACCGGGAACGACATCGTCGGCGCGTGGAAGCCGTAGTCGATCAGCCGCTTCGCGACGTCGTCGACGCTGATCCCGGTCTCCTTGGTCATCGGCCGCAGGTCCAGGATGCACTCGTGCGCGACCAGGCCGTTCTCGCCGGTGTAGAGCACCGGGAAGACACCCTCGAGCCGCTTCGCCACGTAGTTCGCAGTCAGTACGGCGGCCTTCGTGGCAGCCGTCAGACCCTCGGCGCCCATCATCCGGATGTACGCCCACGAGATCGCAAGCACACCCGCCGAACCGAACGGCGCCGCGCTGATCGGGCCGACCCCGGACTCCGGACCGGCCTGGTCCAACAGCGGGTGGTTCGGCAGGTACGGCGCCAGGTGCGCGGCGACCGCCACCGGGCCGACACCCGGACCACCTCCGCCGTGCGGGATGCAGAACGTCTTGTGCAGGTTCAAGTGGCTGACGTCGCCGCCGAACTCACCGGGCTTGGCGAGACCGAGCAACGCGTTCAGGTTCGCGCCGTCGACGTACACCTGACCACCGTGTTCGTGGACGATCGAGCAGACCTCGCGCACGCTCTCCTCGTACACCCCGTGCGTGGACGGGTAGGTGATCATGATCGCCGCCAGCTTCGCCGCGTGCTCAGAAGCCTTCGCCCGCAGGTCGTCCAGGTCGATCGTGCCGTCGTCGTTGCCCTTGACAACGACCACCTTCATGCCGGCCATCACCGCGGAGGCGGCGTTGGTGCCGTGGGCGCTGGCCGGGATCAGGCAGACCGTGCGATCGAGATCGCCCCGCCCGTGGTGGTAGCCGCGGATCGCGAGCAGCCCCGCCAGCTCACCCTGCGAGCCCGCGTTCGGCTGGATCGAGACCTTCGCGTACCCGGTCACCTCGGCCAGCCAGCGCTCCAGCTGACCGATCAGTACCGCGTACCCGGCCGCGTCCTCGATCGGCGCGAACGGGTGCAGGTCGGCGAACTCCGGCCAGGTGACCGGCTCCATCTCGGTGGTCGCGTTCAGCTTCATCGTGCAGGACCCGAGCGGGATCATCCCGCGGTCCAGCGCGTAGTCCTTGTCGGACAGCTTGCGCAGGTACCGCAGCATGGCGGTCTCGGACTGGTGCGTGTTGAACACCGGGTGCGTCAGGTAGTCCGTGGTCCGCGGCACGGCAACCACGGCCGCGTCCAGCGAACCGTCGTACCGCACGCCGAAGGACTGGCAGACCCGGGTCAGGGTAGCGACGTCGGTCTTCTCGTCGCAGGAGATGCCGACGTGGTCCGCGTCGACCAGCCGGAGCCAGATGCCGTTCTGCCGGGCGGCGTCGACCACATCCGCGGCCTGACCGGGGACCCGGGCGAGCACGGTGTCGAAGAAGTCGTCGTGCACGACCTCCACACCACCCGCACGCAACGACGCGGCCATCCGACCGGCGTAGTCGTGAACGCGCTCCGCGATCGCCTTCAGACCGTCCGGCCCGTGGTAGACGGCGTACATCGACGCGACCACGGCCAGCAGGACCTGCGCCGTACAGATGTTGGAGGTCGCCTTCTCGCGGCGGATGTGCTGCTCGCGGGTCTGCAACGCCAGCCGGTACGCCGGGGCGCCGTCAGAGTCGACGGAGACACCGACGAGACGACCGGGCAACGACCGCTCGAGGCCGGACCGGACGGACATGAAGCCCGCGTGCGGACCGCCGTAGAACAGTGGTACACCGAAGCGCTGCGAGGATCCGATCACGATGTCGGCGCCGGCCTCACCCGGTGCCTCGAGCAACGTCAGCGCAAGCAGGTCGGAGGCGACCGCGACCAGCGTGTCACGCTCGTGCGCGGCAGCGATCAGCGGCTTCAGGTCGCGGACGACACCGCCGGAGCCCGGGTACTGCACGAGGAAGCCGAAGAAGTCACCGTCCGGCAGACCGTCGGTGGTGTCGGCGACCACTACCTCGATGCCGAGCGCCTCGGCCCGGGTCCGCACCACGGCGATGGTCTGGGCGAAGCAGTCGGCGTCGACCAGGAAACGATCGGACTTGCTCTTCTTGTTCGACCGGTGAGCCAGCGTCATCGCCTCGGCGGCGGCGGTGCCCTCGTCCAGCAGCGACGCGTTCGCGGTCGGCAGACCGGTCAGGTCGGACACGACGGTCTGGAAGTTCAGCAGCGCCTCGAGCCGGCCCTGGGAGATCTCCGGCTGGTACGGCGTGTAGGCCGTGTACCACGCGGGGTTCTCGACCAGACGCCGGACGATGACCGACGGCGTGAAGGTGCCGTAGTACCCCTGGCCGATCATCGAGGTGGCGACGGTGTTGCGGGCCGCCAGCTGGCGGAGCTCGGTCAGCGCGTCGACCTCGGAGGCCGGCTCGGGCAGCCGGAGCGCCTCGGCGGACCGGATCGACGCCGGCACCGCGGCATCCACCAGCGCGTCGACGTCGTCGTACCCGAGGAGTTGGACCATGCGGGCGATCTCGTCCGGACGCGGCCCGATGTGCCGGTCGGCGAACGTCGCCGAGAGCTGGGGTGAGTTGTTCATCTAGAGGCTCCGTTGCTGACAGTGCTTCCGGTCGCCTCCCCCTCTGTCACGCCCAGCTCACGCAGGGGCGCTCCAGAGTCGCCTGTGGCACTCGGTCCATGGGCCTGAGAGGTTCCGGGGAGGAATTGCCCCTTCGGCGCCCGGTTGCACGGGTCTCTCCCGAGTGCTGTGTACGGCTGAACCGAGGCTACCAGGAATCCTCGAACAGTTCGGGCAGGAGCCGTCGTGCGGCCGGCCGGGCCGCCTCCACATCAGCCTGTGTCGCCGAGGTCATCGGCCACCGGACCCGAGTGCCGACGTCCGCCCAGTTCCCCACCGCGGCCAGGAACTTGTCCAGCGCGGGGTTGGACAATCCAGCCTTCTGCAGCGGTACGACGTGCTGCCCGAAGAACTCCGCGATCCGGCGCTCGACGTCCAGATCCCGGGCACGCCTGACGGATCCGTTCGGTGACAACGCCGCCACATTCGAGTAGCTGCCATGCGCACCGAGTAGCGACATGCTCGCGAGGAAGTGACCCGGCACGAAGATCGACAACCCGGACTTGGTTGCCTCGTCGAACCACGCCTTGTCACCACCGGCGGTCTTCAATCCGATCAGACTCGGCACGGCGTCGGCCAGCGTGCTCAACAGATGCGGACCGACCGGCGTCTTGGCATGCGGTGGGTTGTAGAGCACCAGGGGCACCTCACCGGCGGTCTCCGCGACACGGCCGAGGAAGGCGAGCACCTCACCATCGTTCAGCGGCAGCCAGTCGGGCAGGATGACCTGGATCGCACCCGGCTCGCGGGCGGCCGCACGTCGTACGCGGTCGAGCTGCACCTGGGCCGACGGGTGACTGGCTCCGATCTGGAACGGCTTGCCGGCTCCCGCGAGCACCTCGTTGATCTGGTCGAACTCCGCCTCGGTCAGGGTCTGGAACTCCCCCGCCGTTCCGTGCGCGTAGAGGCCGTCGAGCTCGGTGGTCGCCAGGGTCGCGGCCTGGGTCTCGAGGCGGCCGACGTCGATCGAGTCGTCCGCGTTCAGCGGCAACAACAACGTCGCCCACACACCGCGCAGCGAATCAGCGGTGAGTGGGCGCACGGGATGAATCAGGTCAGCCAGTCATCCGAGCCCGGCGGCGGGCCGCGAGCTCGTCGTTGGCGTGGCTGTCGCCGTCGTCGTGACCGTCGGCACGCTCGGTCGGCAGCTCGGACAGCGAACCCTCGACCTCGCGCCAGACACCACCGAGGGCGATACCGAAGACGCCCTGACCGCCGGCGAGCAGATCGATCACCTCGTCCGGCGAGGTGCACATGTAGACCGAGGCGCCGTCACTCATCAGCGTGATCTGGGTCAGGTCGTCGATGCCGCGCTTGCTCAGGTGGGCGATCGCGGTCCGGATCTGCTGCAGTGAGATGCCGGCGTCGAGCAGCCGCTTGATCACCTTCAGCAACAGGACGTCACGGAAGCCGTAGAGGCGTTGGGTGCCGGAGCCGGTCGCCGGGCGCACGGACGGGGAGACCAGGCCGGTGCGGGCCCAGTAGTCGAGCTGACGGTAGGTGATCCCGGCCGCGGCGCACGCCGTCGGACCGCGGAACCCGACATCCTCCGGCATCGGCCGCAGGTCGTCGTCGAAGAGCAGACCCTGGACGCCCGCGGCAGCGGCCGCCTCGGCGTGTGCGTCGGACGTCGACTGCGCCGTCAGATCCGTGTCGCCGGTGCGTGTCACGCCTGAGCCTCCCTGGGTACCGACTGGAACGGGTCACATCCGTGGAGTGACAACACCCCACGACTCCTTCAAGGTAAGCCGCCGACCAGGGAGGGTCAACGACAACCGCACCGAGCCGGGAGCGTGTCGCGGCCGTCGTACGAATCGTTACCTATCTGGTCTTGCACCACTCCGGTGAACTGAACTGGTCAGCTCTTGTCGAAATCCTCGGGTGTCACCTGGTCGAGGAACTCGCGGAAGCGCTCGACCTCCTCTTCCTCCACCACCTCTTCGGCGTCGTCGGTCTCACTCTCCGGAACCGGGATGCCGGCCTCGGCCAGGATCTCCTCGGTGCAGAACACCGGGGTCCCGGTGCGCAGCGCCAGCGCGATCGAGTCCGACGGTCGCGCCGAGATCTCGGTCTTGTCGTCGAACACCAGGATCGCCTCGAAGATGCCGTCGGTCAGGTTCACGATCCGGACCTGGCTGAGGGTGTGCCCGAGCACCCGGATGGTCTCCGCGAACAGGTCGTGCGTCAGCGGCCGCGGCGGCTCCATCCCCTGCTGGGCGAAAGCGATCGCACTCGCCTCGGCCGCGCCGATCCAGATCGGCAGATACCGCTCCCCGCCAACCTCTCGTAGCAGCACGATCGGCTGACTCGAGGGCATCTCCACCCGGACTCCGACCACGTCGACTTCGCGCACCCCTTCAGCCTACTCCGCAGGGAAGCCCCGGGTAGGCCCGCGGGGTGCCCCGGCTACCTGGGCAGGCGGGAACGGACCAGCGCCGCGTGCAGGCGGACGGCGAGCGCGGCCAGTTCCTCGGTCTGTTCGGTACGGCGGGGGCCCGTCACCTGCTCGATCAGGCCGGCCTCCCGATCGGCCGCCGTCCGGAACGGGCGCAGGTGCCGCGGCTCGATCCCGTACGGCGCGAAGTCCGCCGCCAACCGTGCGATCACGATCGCGTCCCCGTCGTAGTGGTTGCCACGGGCCACCACCAGGCCATGGCCCTCCAGCTCACCGAGCAGTTCGGCGGAGATCCCCGCGGCGGCGCGGAGCTCCTCCCTGGTCAGCTTCAGATCGATGCCCGCAGCACCGAAGTCGTCGGCGACCGGTAGCCCCGCCGGCTCCGGCAACGAACTCGGCGCGACCGGTGGACCGCCGGCCGCCGGGCGCAGGCCGCGATCGATCGCGCCGAGATGTTCCTTGATCACCTTCAGCGGCAGGTACTGGTCACGTTGCGCGGTCAGCACGTAGCGCAGCCGCTCGACGTCGGCCGCGCTGAACTTCCGGTAGCCCGAGGCGGTCCGGGCCGGCGTCACCAGCCCCTCGGCCTCGAGGAACCGGATCTTGGAGATCGTGACGTCGGCGAACTCGGCCTGCAGCAGCTGCAGCACCTCACCGATGCCGCGGCCTTCAGCGGGGCCCTCGACGGAAGGCTCAGGCTTGGCCACTGGCGTAGTACACCAAGCGGTACTTGCCGATCTGGACCTCGTCGCCGCTGGTCAGCTGGACCTCGTCGATCCGGTCCCGGTTCACGTAGGTGCCGTTCAGGCTGCCCACGTCGCGGACCTTCACGCCGTACGGATCGCGGCGGAACTCCGCGTGCCGGCGCGAGACGGTGACGTCGTCGAGGAAGATGTCGCTGTCCGGGTGCCGGCCGGCGGTGACCACGTCGACGTCGAGCAGGAACCGGCTGCCCGCGTTCGGCCCGCGCTGGACGATCAGCAAGGCGGATCCGGCCGGCAGCGCGCCGACCGCGGCCTCGTCCTCCACCGACAGCGGCTCGCCGGTGCGTTCGGGCTCGGGCTCGGCGCCGATCGGGGTCAGCATCGCGGTGTCGCTGACACCGTTGGTCGCCGGCGGGGCCGCCGTGGCTGCCGCCGGGCGGTCCGCGCCAGGAAGCATCGCTCCGCACTGCGAGCAGAACCGGCTGCCGTCGGAGTTCTCGTGCCCGCACTGGTTGCAGAACGGCATGCTGTGATCCTCCCGATCGCCGGTGGTCCGGCGACGTTGTCGATAGACCCCGTATGAACAAGTGTGGACGCAGATTCGCGGACCTCAACCCTCGACCAGCGGTTGAGGTCCGGACAACCTATCAGTTCGGGCCAAGCCGGTTCCCCGGCCGGTGACGGTCAGCTCTGGTCGAGCTGTCCCTGGTAGGTCTCGGCGTCCATCAGCGCCGCCACCTCGGCGGCGTCCTCGACCTCGATGTCGAGCAGCCAGCCCTCGCCGTACGGGTCGCTGTTGACCAGGTCGGGCTGGTCGGCGAGCGCCTCGTTGACGGCGGTCACGGTGCCGTTGACCGGCGCGAACAGGTCGCTCACGCTCTTGGTCGACTCCAGCTCGCCACAGGCGTCGCCGGCCCGCACCGCGCTGCCGATCTCGGGCAGCTGCACGTACACGATGTCACCGAGCGCGTCCTGTGCGAAGTCGGTGATGCCGACCCGCACCGGCGCCTCGCCGTCGGCCTTGACCCACTCGTGCTCGGCCGTGTACTTCAGGTCTTCGGGGTACACCTCGGTCCTCTTTCTTTGCATCGGACACAGCTACTTGGTCGGGCTGGGTGCCGGGCGAGCGTAGCGATGCTCCTCCGGCGCGTGCAAGGCGGTGATCTGGAGCGTCGGAACCTCGGTCACCTCGGCGGTTCCACCCACCTGCGGACCGGTCACCTCACTGACCAGGCCGCCCGGGAAGTTGGCCGCCTCGGACAGGTTGTGCGACTCCCCGATCGCCTCGACGACGTACGGCGAGTTCAGCTTCTGGCCGTCGATCCGGATCCCCGGCGCGTCGTCGACGAAGTCGGTACTGGCGACGACCCGGACCGAACCGTTGATCTGGATCGCCTCGGCGCCGGCGTCGCGCAGTTCCTCGATCGCGTCCAGCAGGTTGCTCGAGGTCATCTTGCCGTCGGGGTCGTTCAGCGTGATCCGGACGCCGGGCCCCTGCGCCGGCAGCGTGCCAGCCAGGATGCCGAGCACCCGGACCTGCGCCTCGGCCTGCTCGCGCGCGGTCTGGGCCTTGTCCGCGCTGGAGGACAGCGAGTTCTTCCGCGCCTCCAGCTCGGCGATCTCGCTCTCCAGCCGGCGGGTGTTCTGGCCTAGGCCGTCGAGGATCGCGATCAGGTCCTCCCGGCGGGCGTTCTGGTAACCGTCGTCGGCCCGGTTCACGCGCACCTGGACGACGGCCACGCAGGCGACCAGCGCGAGCACGACGGCGACGATCGCCTGTCCTCGGGACGGCTTGAACCCGGCCCGCAGCCGTCGCAGCGCCAGGTTCGGCGTCCGGGGCTTGGGCATCGGCGTCGGCGCCTCCGGCTGCGGCCGGTCGGCCGGATCGGCGGCTGCCGGATCAGGCGTTGGGTCGGGTTTGTCGTCGCTCATGTCAGGCCCTGAAGATGTGCCGGCGGATCGCGGCCATGTTCGTGAAGATGCGGATACCGAGGACGACCACCACACCGGTGGACAGCTGTGAGCCGACGCCCAGCTGGTCACCGAGGTAGACGATCAGCGCGGCGATCAGGACGTTCGACACGAACGAGACGACGAACACCTTGTCGTCGAAGATCCCGTCCAGGAACGCCCGCAGCGCCCCGAACACCGCGTCGAGGGCGGCGACGACGGCGATCGGCAGGTACGGCTGGGCCCACTCCGGGACGTCGGGCGCGACCAGCAGGCCGATCACGACGCCGATCACCAGTCCGAGTACGGCGATCATCTGGGTCCCACCTTCGCGTAGCGCAACGCGATGGTCGCATCGGCCGGCACCAGCAAGGAGTCCTCCGTCGTGGTCGTCATCCGGACATCGAAGTTGCTGACCAGGTACTGCACCCATTGGCCGCCCGAGCTCTGCGCGAAGCGGGCCGGCATGGTCGCGGTGTCCCCGATCGCGAGCACCGTGTACGGCGGGGTCAGCGAGCTGTAGTCGACCGTGATCGCACTGCCCGCACTCCGGATCGCGGTCATCGAGGTGAGCCGGTGATCGTTCACCGAGATCGCCTCCGCGCCCGCGGTCCACAGGCCGTTGACCAGCTGCTGCAGGTCGACGTCGAGCAGGCGGCCCTCCTTGGCGTCGGCGTCCTTCGCGTCGTCGATCACCGCCTTGATCCCGGGCCCGGTGGCCGCGACCGCGCCGGTCTGCAGCTCCAGCGCGTCCAGCTGCTGCTGCAGCGTCGCGCCCGAACTGGTGTTGCTCAGTCCACTCGCCTGCAACCGCCGTACCTCGTCGGCCAGTTGCGTCTGCTGGGTGCGCATGCCGTTCAGCCGGGTGTTGGCCTGATTGATCCGGGTGATCAGCTCCTTGCGCTGCTTCTCCGCCTCGGGCGCGCCGCGGTAGTTCTGCGAGGCCGCGATCGCGAGCAGGAAGCCGAGCACGATGGTGGCCACCACCAGCATCACCCGGTGCCGGGACCGGAGCGACTTGCCGCCCTTGTTCGGGCGGGTCCGGGCGGCGACGGCGTACCCCTCGTCGAGCGGGTGCGCCATCAGGTTGTTCAGCAGCGACATCGACGCGTCGACGCGCCGCGGCTTCGGTGGGGATTGCTGAGTCACGGGTCTACCCGGCCGGATGGTTGATCGGTTTCACCGTCTGGACGAGGTGGCGCAGCTGGACGAAGTACAGGACGCCGGCCCAGTAGTACAGCCCGGTCCCCCAGATCGCGAACGCCCAGCCGAACACCCGCGCGAGCAGGTTGAGGGTGCTGTCGCCGTCACCGAGCAGGAGCAGCGGGAACGCGTACAGCAGGCAGAACGTGGCCGACTTGCCCAGGAAGTGCACCGGCAGCGCGTTGAAGCCGCGGCGGTGCAGGGCCGGCAGGGTGAAGGTGAGCAGCAGGTCGCGCAGCGGGAGCGCGATCGCCAGCCACCACGGGATGATATCGCGCAGCGCCAGGCCGATCACGGTCGCGAAGATGTAGAGCCGGTCCGCGACCGGGTCGAGCATCTGGCCCAGCCGGCTGGTCTGGTTCATCCGGCGGGCGATCTGGCCGTCGGCCCAGTCGGTGAACCCGGAGACGGCCAGCACGAGCAGCGCCCAGCCGTCCTCCTGCGGGCCGAGGATCAGCCACAGGAACAGCGGCACTCCCAGCAACCGGAGGAAGCTGAGCGCGTTCGGGATCGTGAGCACCCGGTCGGACACTTCCACCTCCGGCACGCGACCCCTCCCTCCCTCTCTCACCCTGATACCGGTCGTAACTGTACTTGGGCACCCCGACAGGTTTACTCCCGGCCATCCCGGGGCAGGCCGGGCCATCCCCTGCTACCTGAACGCGCCGGCCCGCTTCCCGCTACGCCCGCGATGAACCGGTGACCCGATCGATACGCAAGGGTGATGCTTGTTGTATCGAACGGGAGGGGTGGCCATGAAGTTCCTGGTGCTGATTTACGGCAACCCGGAGTCGAGAGCGGTCTGGGACTCGCTGACCGACGAGCAGAAGACGGAGGGCATGGCCGGGTACGCCGCGCTGCGCGAGGCACTCGACGCGCGCGGGGAGCTGGTCGCGTCGGAATCGCTGGACGACCCCGGCCTGACCAAGCAGGTGCTCGTCCGTGACGGCCGGCCGATGACCACCGACGGCCCGTTCGCCGAGGTCAAGGAGCAGTTGGCCGGCTTCTACCTGCTCGACTGCGACTCCATGGATCGTGCTGTCGAGATCGTCGCGCAGATCCCGGAGGCGCCGTTCAGCATCGTCGAAGTACGCCCGGTTCGCGACCTGTCGGCGTACACCTGATGCAGCTCGAGGAGCAATTGCGGGAGCAGGCGCCGCAGGTGCTGAGCGCGCTGGTCCGCCGGTACGGCGACTTCGACGCGTGCGAGGACGCCGTCCAGGAGGCGCTGCTGGCCGCGTCCCTGCAGTGGCCGGGTGACGGCGTACCGGACAATCCGCGTGGGTGGCTGATCACGGTCGCGTCGCGGCGGCGGATCGAGGCACTGCGGAACGAGGCGGCACGGCAGCGGCGGGAGGAAACGATCGCCGCCGCTCCGGAACCGGAGCCCGCGTCGTCGATCGACGATTCGCTGACGTTGCTGATGCTGTGTTGTCACCCGTCACTCACTCCGCAGTCGCAGGTCGCGCTCACCTTGCGGGCCGTCGGGGGGCTGACCACGAGCGAGATCGCCCGGGCGTTTCTGGTGCCGGAGGCAACGATCGGGCAGCGGATCAGCCGGGCCAAGGCCAAGCTGCAGGGTGCTCGGTTCGCGTTGCCGCCGGCGTCCGAGCAGCCCGAGCGGCTGGCCGCCGTACTGCGTGTGCTGTACCTGATCTTCAACGAGGGCTACACCGCGTCGTCCGGCTCGTCACTGCATCGGGTCGAGCTGAGCGCGGAGGCGATCCGGCTGACCAGGCAGCTGCACTCCGCACTGCCGCACGAAGGTGAGGTCGCCGGGCTGCTGGCGCTGATGCTGCTGACCGACGCGCGCCGGCCCGCGCGGACGACGGCCGACGGTGCGCTGGTGCCGTTGCCGGAGCAGGACCGGACGCGGTGGGACACGCAGGCGATCTCCGAGGGCACCGAGTTGATCGCGTCGACGCTGCAGTCGGCACCGGTCGGTCCGTACCAGCTGCAGGCCGCGATCGCCGCGGTCCACGACGAGGCGAAGCGCGCCGAGGACACCGACTGGCGCGAGATCCTGATGCTGTACGAACTCCTCGAGTCGACCGCGCCGGGCCCGATGGTGACGCTCAACCGGATCGTCGCGGTCGCCATGGTGCACGGTCCGGCGGCCGGGCTCGCGCTGCTCGACGACGCCGATCCCGCGTTGAAGGATCACCACCGGCTGGCCGCCGTACGCGCGCATCTGCTCGAACTGTCCGGCGACCGGGCGGCCGCACGGTCCGCGTACCAGCTGGCGGCGCGCCTGACGCAGAGCGTCCCCGAGCAGCGCTATCTGCAGACCCGCGCCGACGCCCTCTAGGTGTGATGTCCAGGGAGGTTGGTCAGTCGGGTGATGGGCGGCTGGCCTGAGATGGCGGAGTGGGGTCGGTGGTGATTGTAGAAGTGGAGCCAGCCGGGGAGGGCGGTTCGGCGGTGGGTTTCTGAGGTGTAGAAGCGGGCGTAGGCCCAGCCGTCGGCCAGGGTGCGGTGGAAGCGTTCGACCTTGCCGTTGGTTTGTGGCCGGTAGGGCCGGGTGCGTTTCGGGGTGATCCCGAGCTCGGCGCAGGTGTCGCGCCAGGCGTGGGAGCGGTAGGCGGCTCCGTTGTCGGACAGGACTCGTTCGACGGTGATGCCTCGGTCGGCGAACCAGGCCACCGCACGTCGCAGGACGCCGATCGCGGTGGCGGCTTTCTCGTCGGTGCAGATCTCGACGTAGGCCACGCGTGAGTGGTCGTCGAGGACGGTGTGCAGGTAACTGACGCCGGTTCGGGCGTGCCGGTCGGGGCTCCACTGGCCGGTCCGCCGAGACGTTGCGGACTTGTTCTTGTCGCCTTGCTGTTTGCCGACGTAGCGCCAGCCGCCGCCGTCGGGGACGTTGCCGAACTTGGTGACGTCGACATGGATCAGCGAGCCGGGGTGGTCGTGTTCGTAGCGGCGCAGGGGTTCACCGGTGACGCGGTCGATGTGGGACAGCCGATTGATCCGGCACCGGACCAGTACGGCGTGCACGGTCGAGGCAGGTACGCCGAGCCGGCCGGCGATCTGGACCGGGCCGAGCCGCTGTCGCCACCGCAAACCCACGATCTGGCGCGTCAGCTGTGTGGAGGTCTTGGCCGGGCTGCACCGCGGCCGCGAGCTGCGGTCGGCCATCCCGGCGACTCCTTCGGCCCGGTAACGGTTGGCCCACTTGCGGGCCGTCTTAGCCGCGACCATGAACATCTTCGCCGCCGCGGAGTACGTCCAGCCCTGATCGACAATCAAACGTGCCAGGCGCAGCCGGGTGCGTGGAGTCAAAGTCGCGTTAACGTGGGACACGAAGGCCTCCAGGTTGGTGAAGCGGTGCACTAGACAGCTCCACTTCACAACCGGAGGCCTTCACCTGTCAGGCCGACTCACCGCCAACGAGCGGGACAACCTCCCTGGACATCACACCTAGGCGACCCGCGGCCGGCCCCAGCTCAGCTCGGCGACGATCTGCAGCTCCAGCACGCCGTCCAGCGCGTACGGCGACACCGCACGCTCGATCGACGTGTCGAAGGTCGCGGCCTCGTCGGCTGGCATCAGATCGCGAGCCAGACTCGAGGTCGAGTGGAACTGCTCGATGTAGTCGTCGATCCGCTGGTGGTACGTGACCGGCGCGGTCCTCGTCGTACCGGTCAGGTCGAGCAGCCCGCGCTCGCGGATCGCGTCGACGACGCTGAACTTCGGGTCGTGGTTCTGTTTGCGGGAGTGACGCTGGAGGACCGGCGCGATGTCGTCCCACCACGGTTCGTCCACTGCGCCGTGCTCGATCACGACGAGCTGGGCGTTGGGGGTCAGGTGCGGGACGATCCGGGCGAACGTCTCCTCCCAGGGCATCCAGTGAATGCTCGCGCCGGCGGTGACGAGTGCGTAAGGCCCGGTCAGCTCGGCGGTCTCGATGCTGCTCACCTGCCAGTGGATGTTGGCCTGGTCTCCGCCGGGTCGCTGCCGTCCCGCGGCGACCATCGCCTGCGACATGTCGACCGCGTCGATGGACTCGACCCTGGACCCGAGCGGCCGCGCGATCGCGCCCTCCCCGGCACCGATGTCGAGCACGCGGCGCGGCTCGTCGGCGATCAGCGCGTCGAGCCGATCGAAAACCTCGTCCGGGTACGGCGGCCGGTGCTGGTACGCCTCTGCCACGGCCTCGTGCTTGAACGTCGCCGCAAGATCTGTCATGCGCTCCCCCAGACGGTCGAGTGTTCGGTGAAGTATGCCGTGTCGCCCGGGGTTTCTGTTCCGGACGGTGATCGTCCGGAACCGGAGTTAGCGTGCGGGCATGAAGCAGCAGGCCGCGGTGATCGAGTACACGCAGGTGACCTTCGTACCGGCGAACGAGGCGTCGTGGGAGGACCTGCAGGCGATCCTCGGCACCGCCGACGCGGGGCACTGCCAGTGTCAGTGGTTCAAGATCCGGGGGTGGATCTGGCGCGACTCCACCTACGACGAGCGGACCGCGATGCTGCAGGACCAGACCGCGTGCGGGACCCCGAACGCGCCGTCCACGAGCGGGCTGGTCGCGTACGTCGACGGCGTGCCGGCCGGCTGGGTCGCGGTCGAACCGAGGACGGCGTACCCGAAGCTCCGCGGTCTGCGGGTGCCGTGGACCGACCGGTCCGAGGACAAGGACGACGAGAATGTTTGGGCCGTCACCTGCATGATCGTCCGCAAAGGCTTCCGCGGTCGTGGCCTCACCTACCTGCTCGCCCGCGCCACCATCGACCACGCCCGCGCCCGCGGCGCCCGGGCCCTCGAGGCCTACCCCATGGTCACCCAGCCCGGCAGGACCATCACCTGGGGCGAACTGCACGTAGGGCCCCACCAAGCCTTCGAAGAAGCCGGCTTCCACCAGATAACCCACCCCACCCTCCGCCGCACCGTCATGCGCATCGACTTCTCCACCTCCTGACCACGCGCGCGTCCGTGGCCTCGAGCTTGCAGGCCGCCTCCTGTAGTGCCGGTGGGTTAGTCGTAGGTGGCTTGGGCTTGCCAGGTTGTTTGGTGGAGGGTGAAGAGCCAGGCGCGGGTGTCGGCGGTGTGGAACTGGAAGCGGGCCTGGCGGGATTCGGTGCTCGGGTCCCACCAGCGTTCGTCGGTCAGCCAGGGGCCGGCCCAGGCGGTGATCGGGTGGATCTTGTTGCTATCGGCAACCTGTGGGGCGGGGCCCAGGCAGAAGGCGGTGGGGACGCCCGAGAGTTCGCCGCGGGCGCTGACCGAGACCTGAGTGCCGTCCGCAGCGAACACCTTCGCCTGCAGAGGCTGGGGAAAGATCGTCGTCGGTGCGAGGGTCGGCCAGCGGACGGGGTCACTCGAACTGATCGCCCCGGGCCACGGCTGATCCGGCGGCCGGGCCGGCACCGGAGGATCGCCCCACGGGACCAGCGTCTGCCGCTCCGCGAACCCCCGGCCGCCACCGATCACCACCGACGTGACCGCACCATGGCCGAGCATGCTCTGCACCCGCGACAACGCCCGGTGGATCCGCTCGTCCGGCCCACCGCCCCACAACCCGTCGACATGCGCACCGACCGGATCCGCCTGGTCGGGGACGAGCCGGAGCCGTACGACGGGTGACGTCAGCTCACTCGTCGCCGTGCCACTCCCCTGCAACTGCCAGCGGACCCGGTCCACCACGTCGGCCGCGGTGAACCAGCGTGGATGCAACCACTCCCGCTCGTGGATCCGCCCGGACTCGGTGCCGATCTCGACCCGGAGCGTCGTACACACCAGGCCGAGCTCGGTCAGCCGGGCGATCAGTTCGTCGGCGACCGACCGGACCGCGAAGGCAACCTGGTCGACCCGGTCCACGGCCGGCTCGAAGTCGAGGGTGCGGGTGAGCTCCGGCGGGATCTCCCGGCCCACCACCGGGCGATCGTCGTACCCACGGGCCAGCCGGTGGGCGAAGGCGCCGGTCGGGCCGAACCTGGTCAGCACCTCGGTGCGCGGCAGCTGCGCGAACGCACCCAGCGACCGCAGCCCGAGCCGGCGGAGCAGGTCCGTGAGGGTGGGTTGCTCGAGGACGTCGACGGTGAGCGGCGCGAGGAACTCCGGGGACTCCCCCGGCGGCACCACCAGAACCCGCGCCCGCACCGAACTCGCCCGTGCCGCCTGCTCGGCGGCGAACGGACCGTCGGCGATCCCGACCCGGCCGCCGAAGACGTCGAACGTCTCCAGCCGGTCGAGCAGCTTCTCCGCGGCGACGGACTCACTGCCGTAGAACCGGGCCGGCCCCCGCGCCTTCAACGCGCACATGCCCGGACGGATCACCTGGATGCCGGGCGTGAGCGCCTCCAGGCACGCGATCACCGGGTCGAACGCGCGGGCGTCGATCACCGGGTCGTACTTGAGCACGACGAGCTCCGGGCACCGCGACTGCGCGTCCCGGGCCCGTTGACCGCGGCGTACGCCCTCGGCCCGCGCGGCGGCGGAGGTGGCGAGCACCTTGCCCTTCTCCAGTACGGCGATCGGCTCGTCGGGCGACCGGCCCGTGGCCACCGCGGCCGCGGTCACCGGCCAGTCCGGCACCCAGATCACCATCGTGCGGGTGAGACCTCCGTCGCCCATCAGCCCACCGCCTCCTCCTGCCAGCGCGGCGCCTCGTCACGGACGATCTCAGCGGAGCGGATGACGCCGTCCGGGCCGGGGAGCCAGAGCTGGTGCCGACGGCGTACGGCGGCTCTCCGGCCGGTCACCACGACCGTCGCCTGCCGGGCGGTGAGCAGACCCTCCCCGTCGCCGAGACCGGTCCAGGTGTTGCTCTCCACCTCCAGCCGGGCCTCGCTTCCCGGCCAGGACCCGTACGCGATCAGCAACGCCCCCCGCGTCCGCAGCCGAGCGGCGAGCCGGGACGCCTCCCCCGGCGTCACCTCACCGGGCGGCCGGACGACCACCACGGTCAGCGCGTCGACCAGCGCGGCGACGACGTTGAGCCAGTCGTGCCCGGGGTCGGGCACCAGCACGAGACGCTCGAGGTCGACCCCCAGCCCGCGCGCCGCCTCCGCGCCGAACGACGGCAGTCCGACGACCCCGCACCACGCCCCCTCCGCGGACGGACCGGCCATCAACGCCATCACCAACGCGGCCGAGCCACGCACCGAGTACGCCGATCCGCCGCGCAGGGCGGCTCCCGACAGCAACTCGGAAACAGCCGGCAGCGTGGGCAACTCCCGATCCACTCCGGCGGTGTCCAGAGCCTGCTGCATCCGGGTCTCGGTGACCCGGGTGTCGAAACCGGTGATCGAGGCCAGGCGAGGGGTGGGAGGGGTGGGAGCCTCGAGGGTGGCGGGGTCCGGATCGAGGTCGTGCCTCGAGTCGGGGTCGAAGCTCGCGACCGAGGCGAGGCGAGCGGGAGAATCCGGAGCGTCGGCGACAGGGGCATCCTGGGCTTTGCCGGCCTGCACCTGGGCAAGGAGCATCCGGGCCCGGTCGAGCGCTGTGACCCGGCCCGCTTGCCCGGCTGTCGAAGTCCCCGTCATAACTCCATGTTCGAACACCTGTTCGAACATGTCAATCCGGTCGCCGGACCCATAGGGTGGAGGCATGCCGAGGACTATTGCCACCAACACCAAGGTCGACCTCGAGGGACTGCTGGAGTTCGTCCGGCCCCGTCACCACATGCTGCTGATCACCACCCGGGCGGACGGTACGCCGCAGGCGTCGCCGGTGTCGGGCGGTGTCGACCCCGAGGGCCGCATCGTCATCTCGTCGTACCCGGAGCGGGCCAAGAGCACCAACGTGAAGCGTGCGGGGCGGGCCGGCGTCCTCGTGCTGTCGGACGACTGGAACGGCGCGTGGGTCCAGGTGGACGGCAGCGGCGAGGTCATCGAGCTGCCGGACGCGGTGGAGCCCCTGGTCGACTACTACCGCTCGATCTCGGGCGAGCACCCGGACTGGGACGAGTACCGCGAGGCCATGCGCACCCAGGGCAAGTGCCTGATCCGCATCACTCCGGACCGCTGGAGCCCGGTCGCCACCGGCGGCTTCCCGGCCCGCCTTGCCGACTGACGTGCGTACGGCGCTCGTCGTCCACGCCCACCCGGACGACGAGGCGTTCGCCACCGGCGCCGCGACCTGGGTGCTGCACGACGCCGGCTGGCGGGTCGTCCTGCGCGTTGCCACGCAGGGATGGCATGGCACTGCGGACCACCTCCCCGCGTCGTGCGCACTGCTCGGGATCGACGAGTGGGGCTGGCTCAGCGACGCGGACCGGTGGATCGACGACGGAGGAGTCAACGGACCCCGCACACTGGCCCGCGCTGAGCCCGGTGCGGTCGCGGAGGAGATCGCGCGGGCCATCGACGAGCTCTCGCCGCAACTGCTGCTGACCGTCGGCAGTGACGGCCTCACCGGCCACCCGGACCACATCGCGATCTCACAAGCCGTCCGACTCGCTCTGAAGGACCGGCCGTGCCGGGCGCTGGGCGCACGGCTGCGAGCCCAGGACGTCCGTGCGGGTGAGCGACTCGTGCGGGAGCTGTTGCCAGGTGAGTCGATCGGGTCAGGCCGTGTCACCGGATGCGACGACGGCACACCGCTGGAGGAGATCTCCGGTGTACCGGAGCTGCGCCGGCGCCAAGCACTCGACCAGTACTACGACGGCCTCGGGACTCAGTCGCTCCCCGACCTCGTCACGACGTACGGCGGTCGCGGGGACGGAGTGCTGCTGAGGGCGGTGTTCGACGCGTCCGGCTGGCAGCAGGACCGGTTCGAGGTGCTCACGGCTTGGCGGAGCGGCGCTCCATCGTCTCGGTGATGCGCTGCATGGCGCCTTCGAGGTGTTCGCGCAGAGCCGCCTCCGCGCCCTCCTCGTCGTGCGCGACGCAGGCGTCGAGGATGGCCTGGTGCTCGCGCCGGGTCTGTTCGATCCGCGCCTTGGTCTGCCGGGAGCCGAACCGGTAGCGCTCACTGTTCTGCCAGACCGGCTCGATCGCCCGTGGCAGCCAGCGCGAGCCGCCGGCCCGGTAGATGGCGAAGTGGAACTCGGTGTGCGCCTGCCGGGACGCGATGTTGTCGCCGAGCTTCGACAGCCGGACATGCTCGGCCAGTGCGGCCCGGGCGAGGGTCGCATCCGACTCGGCGAACCGGGTCGCGGCCGCCCGGACCGCGAGCGACTCCAGCGCCAGCCGGGTCGCGTGGGTGTCGCGCAGATCCTCGATCGACAGCTCGCGCACCCAGGCGCCCTTGTGCGGAACGATCTCGACCAGCCCGAGCGCCGCCATCCGCCGCAGTCCTTCCCGGATCGGCATCTGGCTCATGTCGAGGCGCTTCGCGAGCTCCTCCAACCGGAGCGGCGTACCGCTGGGAAGTTCGCCGGACAGGATGAGCTCGTGCAGCTCGGCGGCGGCTTCCTCGGCGAGAGTACGACGGCCGGTCGGTCCCCCAGGTGTGAGCTCGAGTCGTCGGGTCATCGGTTGCGGGCTGCCTCTCTCCTTCATTGCATACAACTCTGGGAGGTAACCGTAGCCGCCCCTCGGGGTATCACGGGCACTCCGACGAGAGATTGCCCAGTGGAGGCTCTGACAACCCTGTGTGGTCTAGGCCACCCAGCCCACAGGGGGCAGTCAGCTCAGCGTCGTCAGGTCCAGCAGAACCCGTCCTGCTTGCGGATCCAACACCTCACCGACACGGTCCGCGGGCAGCAGTTCGAACTCCGGTCGCCACTGCGCCGTCGCGACATCCGCGAGCGCCTGAGCGACCGCACCGGGCTCGAGGTTGGTCCGCTGCAGATTCACCGGCAGCACTCGCAGGTCCCGGCCGATCAGCTGATGCAGATCGATCGTGGCGAACTCACCGGCGTGATAACCCAGTACGGCGACCCGTCCGCCCGGACTGATGTGCCCGAGCACCCCACTGGTCACCGGACCACCAACTGTGTCGATGGCAGCGTCACACCAGGACAGCTCGCGACCGACCTGCCCCAGCGAGTCCACCCGGACGATCTGGTCGACCAACCCGGCCGCGGACTCGACGGACTCACCAGTCCACGCCAGTCCGATCACCTTGGCCGCCCCGGCCGACCGGGCCACCGCGGCACACAGCCGACCGAGCAGACTCGTGATCCCGGTGACCACGACCGTCTCGCCCTCGGCTACCTCGGCAACGCGTCGTACGGCGGTATGGGCCGTCAGCACAGGTGTCAGCAACGCGACAGCGGCCGTCGGCTCCAGACTCGACGGCAGACGATGTACGGCGGCATCCGGTACGACGGCGTACCGGCCCCACAGACCGGGCCTGGTCACCCCGACGCCATCGCCCCGAACCACCACTGCAGTGCCGGCCTCGAACACGTCAGAGCTGACCACGACCCCGGCTCCCTCCGAGCCCGGCGTGAACGGCGTACTGGGCTGCTTGCCCGCCAGCGCCGACCTGTCCTGCTGGGTCACCGCGGCCAGCCGCATCTCCACCAGCGTCTCGCCCGCCTCGGCGACGAGCTCGATCTCCTCGGCCTTCAACTGCTCTCCAGGCCCATGACACCGCAGCACGATCCCCCGTGTACTCACGTCTCCACCCCGTTCACAATTTGATATCTGATCACACCATGGCGCTGCTGAAAGCGTTGTCTCACGAAGCGACAACCTCCTTCGCCAGCGGCCTGGTCAGTTCCTCGGCCACGCCGGACCGCGCGGCCGACACCACGTCACTGCCCATCGGGAACGGCCAGTCGCTTCCGGCCAGCACCCGCTCGGCCCCGAACGTCTTGGTCAGCAGCTCCAGTACGGCGTCGTCGTGCACCAGATCGTCGACGTAGAACCGGCGCAGCGCGTCCCCCACCGACAAGGACAGCGGTTCGATCCCCGGCCGGGCCTGATCGATGCCGCGCTGCCACCGTCCGGCCAGCGTCGCCGTCACACCACCCCCATGGCACAAGCAGAACCGGATCCCGGGAAACCGCCCCGGCACATCCGCGAAGACCAGCGACGCCGCGGCCACCCCGGTCTCGTACGGATTCCCCAACAGATTCGACAAGTAGAACGAATCGAGCCGCTTGTCGTCACTGGGACCCGGATGAACAAGAGTGAACGCCTCCAGCTCGTGCAGCACCCGCCACACCGGATCCAGTCCCGCGTAGCTCGGCGTACCGAGGGCGAAGCCGCTGAAGACACCTTCACCGGCCAGGTCCGCGGCCACCGCCGGTGCGGACGGATCGAGCAGTGGCAGCTGGCCGAGGACGCGCAGCTGGGGTGTGACGAGCTCCCGAAGGCCCTGGTTCACCAGCTCGGCCCACTCCACGCCGGCGTCGTACCGGAACAGTGCCGGCGGAACGGACACCACAGCACCGTCCAACTCCTGGTCGGCGATCCACTGCAGCAATGCAGCCGGGTCAGCCAGGCGCCCCAACGGCAGCCGCTGCCCGTCGACCACCAGCTGGCCGCTGTCGATCGACAGACCGAACTCACCGCGGTGCGCCGCCGTCAGCACGGTCGGCGGAATCAGGTGCGTGTGGACGTCCCAGCCGGCCATGTCAGCGAGCGTCCTCGTCGTTGTCGTAGAACTCCGGCCGCTCCGGGTAGTGCGGGCCGTCGTACACCTCCAGCAGGATCGAGGTCTCCTCGGCGAGCGTCGGCCCGTGCGCGCACCCCTTGGGGTTCCAGTAGAAGCTGCCCTTGGTCAGGGTCGTCCCGGTCGGCAGGTACACGTACCGCCCGGACAGGCAGAACATGAACTGGTTCGACGCGTGCTTGTGCTCCGACGGGATCCCCGACCCCTGCTCGAACCGCACGAGTGCGATCGACGCCTCGGTCTCCGGGTCGCGCCACAGCATCTTGTGCGACAGCCCGGCGAGTGACTTCTCCACCCACTCCAGGTCCGCTGTCTGCAGCAACACCTCTCGCAGCGGCTCGTCGAAAGTCACGAGACCTCCCGGGGCAAGGGGCGGCCAGTGATGTGGCTGTACAGCTCCTCGGCCACACCGGCGGCCAGCGGAGCCACGGCAGCGATGTGTCCATCCGGCCGAACCAGTACGACGCTCTCCGGCGGTACGCCGTACCTGTTCGTGGCAACGCTGCCCGGATCGAACAGAGCGCGGTCCCGCAGGCCGGAGTCGTGCGGTGCGTCCCACCTGGAGACGGCGTAGTGCTTCAACGCCGGCGAGTCGTTCACCGGGATGTCCGGACGCCGCCGTACGTCGGTGAAGTACAGCGCGACGAACGAGTCCCGGCACAGGTCGTGGATCGTGGTCCGGCCGGTCGGACTCTGCAGGACCACGTCAGGGGCTCGGTCACCCGCACGGACGGCCGGAGGTTCGGCGCTGGTCGCCACCATCGACCAGTCGCCCACACCTTCCACGTCGAGCCGGACACTCAGCAGCGTGCGGTTGTACGCCGTCGCCCAAGCACCCGTGTCCTCGGTGACGGCACCACGCTGCTGCGCCATGTACTTGCGGGCGGCTTCGGCCATCTCACCCGAGCCCTCGATCGCCACCGGCCGCTGCTCCTGCTCGTACCCGTCCAGCAGCGAGGGCTCCGCCCAGCCACGCAGCACCCACGCCAGGCGCCACGGCAGGTTCGACGCGTCCAGCGCACCCGTGTTGAGACCCAGTGCCCACATCGGCGTGATCAGGTGCGCCGCGTCGCCCATCAGGAACACCTTGCGGTTCTTGGTCCACTGCTCGGCGACTCGGTGGTGCACGTTGTAGACCACCGACCCCATCAGCTCGATCCGGTCCACCTCGCCGATGAACTGCTTAACCTTCACCAGCAGGTCCTCGTCGTCCGGCGGCTCTGCCCCGGCAGCGAGCGGGAACAGGAAGCGCCAGTTGTCGGGCTGCCGGATCAGCACCATCCACTCGGACCGGTCCGCGAAGTACGCGAGGTACGGGTAGTCGCGCGCGTTGGTGACGTCCAGATCCACCAGGACGTCGATCAGCATGTACCGCTCGGGCAGGGTCTCCCCCACCACCTTCACACCGAGCGCGTCGCGGATCTTGCTCCGGCCACCGTCACACGCGAGCAGATGCGAGGCCTCGATGTCCCGCGGCCCGTCCGGCGTCTCCACGTGCAGCACGACGCGGTCGTCCAGGACGTCGAACGACAGCAGGCGGTGCCGGGTCAGCACCGGCTGCTCCAGCGCCGCCGCGAGGATCGGCTCCATCTTCTGCTGCGGCAGGTTGATCACGAACGGGAACTGCGTGTCGTTGACCAGCTCCGCCAGCTGCACCGACGCCCGGGGCGTGTTGGTGGCCCGGTCGATGTCACCGATCTCGTCGATCCGCAGTGCGGCCGCCAGGATCCCGTCGACGGCCCCGTACCGGTTCCAGATCTCCAGTGTCCGGCTGAGCGTCGTACCGGCCTTGGTGTCCGAGGACAGGACGGCGTCCTCCTCGAGCAGCACGAACGGTACGCCGTAGTGCGCCAGGCCGAGGGCCGTGGTGAGGCCGATCGGTCCGGCACCGACTACCGCGACGGGAAGCTGGTCAGTCACTCATCACTCCGCAAACCTCGTGAGCTTGGCAAAGGCACGTTCCCGGGTCAGCACCGACCCGGTCATCGCGGCCGCGTCGGACAGCAGGAACAGCAACGGGCCAACCACGTCCTCGGGGTCGCCGATACCTATGGTGGCGTGCCAGTGCTCCCGGTCCGCACCCGCGTTCGCAGTACGGAACTGCTCGGTGTCGATGACGCCCGGCGCGACCACGTTCACGCGGACCCGGTGCTGAGCTACTTCGGCGGCCAGTGTCTTCGCGAAGGCGATCAGTGCGGCCTTGCTCGACGCGTACGCCGCCGCACCGGCGTACCCGGTGACAGCCATGCCCGATGTGAACACGACCACCGATCCCGACCGCCGCGCCACCATGTGCGGTACGACGGCCTGGCACGGCCACACCACTCCGTCGAGGTTCACCTGCAGAGTCCTGGTCCACTCGGCCGGGTCCATCTCCAGCACCGGCGACCGAGGCTGCACGGCCGCTCCGGCGACCAGTCCGTCGATCCGGCCGTAGCGGTGGACGACGGACGAGACACCCGACTGCACCGATGACCGGTCCGCGACGTCGACCTCGACGTACTCGACCCCTGCGTCGGCCGGCTTCACGACGTCGAAGACCACCGCCGTACCACCGGCGGCGTTCACGGCCGCGGCCAGCGCCGCACCGATGCCCTGCGCACCACCGGTGATCACCACGACCTCACCGGTCGCGTCGAAGCTCACCTTCATGACGTCTCCTTCTGCTTCGACGTCTCATGCTGCTTCCCCTCGGCCCGGCTCGTCATAGTCTCGGTGATCCGCTGGAACGCGCCGGCGAGGTGGTTGCGCAACGCCTGCTCGGCCCCGTCCGAGTCGCGCGCGAGACAGGCGTCCAGGATGGCCTGGTGCTCCTGCCGGTTCCGCTCGATCAGGAACGCGGTGGGCCGGCTGCCGAACCGGTATCGCTCGCTGTTCTGCCAGACCGGCTCGATTGCTCGCGGCAACCACTGCGACCCGCTCGCCCGGTAGATGGCGAAGTGGAAGTCCGCATGCGCCTGCCTGGCACCTGCCGAGTCGTGCGCGCGGGAGAGCTGGAGGTGATCGGCCAGTGCGGCCGCTGCCTTCTCGAAGTCGTCACTGGTGAACCGCCCCGCGGCGGCACGCACTGCCAGCGACTCCAGGGCCAGCCGGGTCTCGTGGGTGTCCCGCAAGTCCTCCACCGACAGATCACGCACCCACGCACCGCGGTGCGGGATGATCTCGACCAGTCCGAGCGCCTCGAGTCGGCGGAGCCCTTCCCGGACCGGCATCTGGCTCATCTCCAGCCGATTCGCCAGCTCCACGAGGCGCAACGGCGTACCGCTGGGAAGCTCACCGGACAGGATCAGCTGGTGCAACTCGGCCGCGGCATGCTCCGCGAGCGTACGACGCCCACCCTTACCCCCACCTGGGAGCAACTCCAAGGGACCGCTCATCTCAGGTCCACTCGACACCACGCACGTACATCACCCCGGTCATGGGGCCTCCCCGCCTGGACTGAGGAGCGCAGGGAGCGAAGCGACTGGAGCGACGAGGGAAGGCCGGGAGCCAAGGCCCCATGACCCGCCGGCGCCGAAGGCCCGGCCAAAAGCACAGTCATGAGATCACCGCTATGGCGTTGATCTCGATCAGATAGTCGGGGTGCGCGAGCTTGCTGACCTCGACCATGGTCGAGGCCGGCAGCGGTTCGGCGAAGTACTGCGCCCGGATCTCGTGGATCTTCGCGAAGTCCTCCATGTTGCGCACGTACACATCCACCCGGCAGACGTCCGCGAGCGTGCCTCCGGCCGCCTGGACCGCGGCCCGCACGTTCTCACACACCTGCCGGGTCTGCTTCCGGATGTCGCCGACGCCGGCGATACCGCCGTCCGGACGCCGCGCGGTCATCCCGGAGACGAACACCAACCGCCCGGTCGCCTCGATCGTGGTCGCCTGCGAGAACACCCCGTTCGGGGTGTGCAGCGCGGTCGTCGAAACCTGTGTCTTCGCCATCAGCTCAGTAACCCTCCCGCCGGCACGACGGCACCGACCGCCCGCGCGGCCGCCAGCAGCCCGTCCAGCCCCGACCTCTCGATCAGTACGCCGTGCCGCCGCTGATGTGCTGCCCGTTCCGCCTCGATCTCCCCCGGCAGATGCAGCCGGTTCACCCCGGGCGCCGTCGCACTGCCCCGGACCCGCGCGGCCAGCCCGGACGAGCGCCGCCGGAAGCTCTCCACGCCACCCATCAGCTCCGGATCGATGGCCAGGAACAGGTGGGCGCAGTCGTTCGGCCGGTCCGGCTCCCGGTACAGCGGCCGGACCTGGTCGCCCCAGCCGCCGCCGCTCAGCACGCCGGTCAGTACGTCGATCATCAGCGCGAGTCCGAAGCCCTTGTGACCGGCAGCCGGCAGCAACATCCCGAGCACGGCCTCCTCCGGGTCCGAGGTCGGGATCCCCGACGGGTCGGTCGCCCAGGTGTCCGGGATCGGCCGGCCGGCCGACGCCGCCAGCCGGATCTTGCCCAGGGCAACGGCCGACAAGGCCATGTCGAGCACGATCTCCACCCCGGCCGACGTCGGCACGGCGATCGCCAGCGGGTTGTTGCCGACGATCCGCTCGGCCCCGCCGGGGGCCGGCATCAACGGCGTGGTGTTGGACATTGCGATACCGATACACCCGGCCTGACCGGCTTGCATGGCCCAGCGGCTGGCGGCTCCGAAGTGATGTGCGTTGCGGACCGACACCAGGCCGATGCCGAACTGCCCGGCCCGCTCGATCGCGTGCCCCATCGCTTGCGGGCTGGACAGTTGCCCCATGCCGCCGCGCGCGTCCACGACCATCGCGGCGCCGGCGTCGTACAGGATGTCGAGCTCGCGTTCGCGGGTGACGCCGCCGGCGTTCAGGCGCTCGACGTACATCGGGACGAGCATGACGCCGTGCGAGCTCACACCGCGCAGGTCGGCCTCGACCAGCGCGGCGGCGATCTTCGCCGAGTCGGCCGGGTCGAAGCCGAGCGCACTGAAGACCGCCGAGACAGTCGCTTCCAGCCACGCAGGCCGGACCAGAACACGCCGATCCTCGTCGGAGGCTTGAGCCGTCATCGGGCCTCCCGGCCTGGACTGAGGGGCGCAGGGAGCGGAGCGACCGGAGCGACGAGGGAAGGCCGGGAGCCAAGGCCCGATGACCACGCCGGCGCCGAAGGCCCGGCCAAAAGTACCGTCATCGGGTCTCCTGCGCCCACGGAAGCAAGAGGTGCTCGAGCAGGACGAGGCTGTAGAACAGGACGATGCTCATGATGCTCAGCAGAGTGATCGCGGCGAATGCCAGCGTGGTGTCGGCACTCGCGCCGGACTGCTGGATCACGTAGCCCAGACCGCGGGTGGCGCCGACGAACTCGGCGATCACCGAACCGATCACCGCCAGCGAGATCGCCACCTTCAAGCCCGTGAAGATCTGCGGCATCGCGTAGCGCAGCCGCAGCTTGAAGAACTCCTGGGCCCGGCTCGCGTTCAGCGACCGGAGCAACTCGACCAGTTCCACCGGCGTCGACTTCATCCCCTGTGCGGTCGAGATGACCACCGGGAAGAAGCACATCAGCAGCACCATCACAACCTTGGGCAACTGCCCGAAGCCCATCCACACCACCAGCAGCGGCGCGACCGCGATCTTCGGGATCGCGTTCACCATCAGCAGCAGCGGGTAGACCAGGCGCTCCAGGACCGCCGAGCGGACGATCACGATCGCGATCGGCACACCGATCACGATCGCCAGCACGAAGCCCTCGATCGTCTCCAGCAGCGAGACCCCGGTCTCCTTCAGCAGGTACACCGGCTGCTCGGAGAACTTGCTGATCACATCACCCGGGCTGGGCAGCAGGAACGGCTCGATCGAGAACACGATCGTGGCCAGCCACCACAGCGCGATCGCGCCGATCAGGCCGATGATCGGAAGGACGACGGCGGCGGCCGGTGAGCTGGTCAGCCAGGAGCGCTTGGTCATCGCTGCCGCACCTCGTCGACCGGGCGCTGCGCGGTCTTCTCGGCCAGCAGTCCGTGCAGCCGGCCACTGATCTGCGCAACTTCGGTCAGGTGCGCGTCCTGGCCGAGACTGCGCGGCCGCGGGATGTCGATGTCGACGACCTCACGCATCCGGCCCGGCCGCGGCGTCAGCACGACCACCCGGTCGGCCAGCACGATGGCCTCCTCGATCGAGTGGGTGACGAACACGATGGTGGTGGACAGCTCCATCTTGATCCGCTGCAGTTCCTCGGACAGCTCGGTCCGGGTCAGCGCGTCGAGCGCGGAGAACGGCTCGTCCATCAGCATCACCTGCGGGTCGCGGATCAGCGACCGGCACAGCGACACGCGCTGCTGCATGCCGCCGGACAGCTCGTGCGGCAGCCGACGCTCGAACCCCTGCAGGCCGACCATCTCGAGCAACTCGTGGGCCCGGTCCCGGTACGCCGCCCGGCCCCGGGACTCCCGCCGGTCACCGGCGCCGCCGTCGATCTCGACCGGGAGCATCACGTTGGACAGCACCGACCGCCACGGCAGCAGGGCCGGGCGCTGGAACATGAACGAGACGTCCCGGCGCGGCCCGGTGACGGGCTCGCCCGCCACCTGGACCGAACCGGACGTCGGGGAGATGAGTCCCGCGATCAGCCGGAGCAGGGTGGACTTGCCACACCCGGACCGGCCGATCAGCGTGACGAACTCGCCGTCGCGGACGTGCAGGTCGATCTTCTCGAGGGCCGTGACCTGGCCCTCGCGTCCGTCGAAGACCTGCCCCACACCGTCCAGCTGGATCATCGACAGGATTCTCAGGCCTTCGGAGCCAGGCTGACCGTCACCACGTCGTCCGGAGTGACCGAGCCGGGCTGCTTGATCGCCTTCGCGGCCTCGAGCAGCTTGATGATCGTCTTCACCCGGTCCACGTCGACCTCACCGAGCGGGCCGGTGAAGTCAGCCGGCTTGGTGTAGTCCTTCATGATGGTCAGCTCTTGGGTGGCGACCGCGAGATCGGTGTTCGGCACGTACTTCTTCAGGATCGCCGCGGACCCGGCCGGGTCGTCGACGGTGTCCTGCAGGCCCTTGAGCAGCGCACCGGTGAACTTCTTCACCTGGTCCGGGTGGTCCTTGGCCAGGTCGGAGCGGGTGATGATCGCGTTGCCGTAGAGGTCCGGCAGCGCCTTGCCGTACGACAGCGTGACCGCCTTGCGGTGCTTCGGGTCGGCCTTCTCGATCAGCGGCTGGCCGACCACGAACTGGCCGATGCCGTCGACCTTCTTGGTGGCGAGCAGGTTCGGCAGCGCCGGCGGCGGCGACGGGATGAACTTGACCGAGTTCGGGTCGATGCCGACCGCATTGGCATAGACCGGGAACATCACGGTGTTGGTCGAGCCCGGCTGGTCGCCGATCTGCTTGCCGACCAGGTCCTTCGGCGTGTTGATGCCATAGCCCTCGAGCGACATGATCGCGGCCATCGACCGCTGGTGGACCATCCCGACCGTGGTGACCGGCAGCTTCTGCTTGCCCAGGGTGATGACGACCGCGGTGAAGTCGCCGATGCCGTAGTCGGCCTGGCCGCCGGCGACCAGCTTCATCACGTCGACCGTGCCGGAGCCCGGGTTGATCGTGACGTCGAAGCCGGCGTCCTTGAAGTAGCCCTTGTCCAGGGCCACGTAGGCGTAGGCCTCCCGGCCGAAGGTGTTGAACGAGGTCAGGTAGCTGACCTTCGTCAGGCCGCTGTCCGCTGCCTTGTTCTTGTCGTCACCGCTGTTGCAAGCACTGACCAGGGCGAGCCCCAGGACCGTCACCAGTGCGATGACGGAACGCCTCAACCTCATATCGACCTCTCTCGTCCGATATTTGATCAAACATCAAATATGGAAAGGTGGTCAATCGGCCCTCCGGGGACTTCACGGTGATTTCACATCCACCACGCCGATCCTCGCCGAGCCTACCGGCCACCTGTCCTGGAGCCGTTCCTCATACCTGTCCGTGGTCGGACCGGCACCCGCCCCGACCACAGACCGTACCCGTCCGGACAGCAGATCGCGACGTCCACCGGCTCCGAACCCGTCCCTACCCCGTCAAATTTGCGTTAACCCTCACTTCCGGGCGCCTCAGGCCACCCTCCCAGGGGGCCGGATCCAGGGGTTCGCCGCGATCCCTCCGGGGAGGGAGGTGGCCGGAGACGGGATTTGACACGATGAGGGGGTGACGGACGGACTGGTGCGTGGGTCGGCGCGTCCCGCGCGCGAGCCGGGCCGCCGATCCACGTCGCCGCTGCGCCGCTGGGCGTGGTACGCCGGACACGCGGTGACCAGCCTGGTCCGGACGTCGACGTACCTGCGCTGGGTCTATCTGCTGCTCGGCGCCGCGCTGGTCCTGGCGTTCATCCTGGTGGACAGTGCCCTCGGCTCGGTGGTCGAGGACCTCCAGCTGCCGAATGTTGCCGCCGGCATCGTCCTAGCGATCCTGGTGGCCGGGCCGCCGCTCGTGCTCGGCATGCTGCCGGCGGTGCGCGAGGTCGAGGGCATCGCGGTCGAGTCGCTGCTCGACGTGCGGTTCGAGGAGCGCCCGCTCGGTCCGGCGCGGACCGGAGCCCAGCGACGGCGTACGGCGGTCTGGTTCTGCCTGCACCTGGTCGCCGGCGGTGTCGTCGGCATCCTCAGCACGATCGTGTTCGGGGTCGGCGCGATGTGGCTGGCGGCTCCGTTCCGCTCCCCCGGCCCGCACGACATCGTCCCCGGGATGTCGTACGACATCAGCGGCACCTGGACCGACATCTGGCTGCCTGCGGCCGCGCTGGGCGGGATCGTCGCGCTGTTCATGCTGTCCGCCGCGGTCGGAGCGCTGCTCGCCCACCTGGCGCCGCGCGTCCTCGGCCCGACCGCCGCGGAGCGGATCGAGCTGCTCGAGCGGCAGACCGCAACCCTTGCCGAGCGCAACCGTCTGGCCCGGGAGCTGCACGACAGCGTCGGGCACGCCCTCAGTCTGGTCACCATCCAGGCCGCCGCCGCACGCCGGGTGCTGGCGACCGATCCGGAGTTCGCCGAGACCGCGCTGGCCGCGATGGAGACGTCCGCCCGGGCCGCGCTGGCCGACCTCGACCATGTCCTCGGCCTGCTCCGCGACGACCGGCGGCCGGGTTCCCGGACCACTCCCCAGGCGACCCTCGGCGAGCTCGACCGGCTGGTCGACGCGACCAGGGCCGGCGGGATCACGGTCGAGCTCGAACGCTCCGGCGATCTCGACCAGCTGCCGGCGGCGCTGTCCCGGGAGGCGTACCGGATCATCCAGGAGGGCCTGACCAACGCGATCCGGCACGCCGGTCACCCTGCCGGTGCGCTCAGCGTGGACCTGTCGATCCGGCTCGACGCCACCGGACTGCGGCTCGTCGTGACCAACCCGGTCAGCGGGCCGGTCGACGGTCCGGCGGACCACGCGGGCGGCGGCCGTGGACTGGCCGGGATCCGTGAAAGGGTCGCCGTACTGCGCGGGACCGTGGAGGCCGGCCGGACCGGGAACACCTGGCGGCTCGCAGTCATGTTGCCGGTCAGCGTGACGACGAAGGGATGACATGAACCTGTCGGTGGTCGTGGTCGACGACGAGCCGCTGATCCGCAGCGGGCTGCGCGCCATCATCAACGCCGAGCCCGACCTGACAGTCGTCGGTGAGGCCGGTGACGGCGCCGAGGTGCTGCCGGTGGTCCGCCGGACCGGCCCCGACGTCGTACTGATGGACGTCCGGATGCCGCACGTGGACGGCATCCAGGCGACCCGGTTGCTGCTGGAGAACCTCGACCCGGCGCCGCGCGTCCTGGTCGTCACGACGTTCGAGAACGACGACTACGTGTACGACGCACTCCGCGCCGGCGCGTCCGGGTTCCTGCTGAAGCGGACGCCGCCGGACGACATCATCGCCGCGATCCGCACGGTCGCCGGGAGCGAGTCGCTGTTGTTCCCGGAGGCGATCCGGGCCCTCGCGCTGGCGCACGTGGGCACGGACGCATCCCGGCCGACCGGCCTGGACGAGTACCAGCTGACCGATCGCGAGCAGGAGGTGCTGCGGTTGATGGCCCGCGGCCTGTCGAATGCGGAGATCGCCGAGGAGCTGATCCTCGGCCTGCAGACGGTCAAGACTCATGTCGCCAACGTCCTGGCCAAGCTGAACGCGCGGGACCGCACTCAGGCCGTCATCCGCGCGTACGAGTCAGGCTTCGTGCCGCTGCGCTGAGTCGGTCGGCCTAGGTGTCGGCCAGGTCGACGGAGTCGTCGGCCAGGACGCACGCGTTGTGCAGCGGGTCGATCGCGTCGGCCCTCATCGCCACCCGCTGCAGGAGCAGGCGGAAGCTGGAGCGCTCGGACTCGTCGAGGATGCCGAGCACCTCCTGCTCTGCGGTGGCCAGGCGGCGCTCGAGGTCGCAGAGCGTCTCCAGGCCCTGCTCGGTCGGCACGATCAGCCGCGCCCGCCGGTCGGCCGGATCGGGCTGGCGCTGCACCAGACTCGCCTTCTCGAGGTCGTCGAGCAGATACGTCATCACCGTCCGGTCCACGCCGAGCAGCGCGGCCAGATCCAGCTGGCGCTTCGGGCCTTCGGAGTTCGTGGTCGCCAGGACCTGGTAGCCCCGCGGCCCGCCCGGTAGGTCGTCCAGCGCGGCGGCCGCCGCCTTCGCGTACCGCCGGAACACCACGCCCAGCGCCCAACCGAGGTCGGACTCCACGGGCGCGCCACTGGCGGTCCCGGTCTCGGCCTCTCGGGTAGCCCGGGTCGCGACCTCGGGTGAAGGACTGCTCACGTCCCCATCGTACGTGGTGTACGCCACTCGGAATACGATCTGACTTGAATATGTTCTGCTTTACAGACTATCTTCAGAACAGCCTAACCCCCTCACACTCCGATGGAGATCTACGACATGAGCACCCTGCTACGCGTCGACGCGAGCATCCGCGTGGACGGATCGGTGACCCGCGCCCTGGCGGACAGCGCGGAGGCCGCCTGGAAGGCGGAGCACCCGGACGGCGTCGTGGTCCGGCGCGACCTCGGGCTGCATCCGCTGCCCGCGACCGCCTGGCCGGCCCTGGCCGGAGCCATGCTGGGCCAGGAGTCCCCTGCCGACGGCATGCCGGTGGCGGAGGCGAAGGCGCTCGCCGAGCAGCTCGCGGCCGAGGTCAAGAACGCCGACGCGATCCTGCTCGCCGTACCGCTGTACAACTACGGCATCGCACAGCACGTGAAGACCTGGATCGACCTCCTGCTGATCGACCAGGAACTGGTCCGCGGTCCCAGCCCGACGGCCGGCCGGCCGATCATCTTGACGCTGGCTCGCGGTGGCGGCTACAGCCCCGGCACCCCGAAGCACGGCTGGGACCACGCAACGCCGTACCTGGAGCGCGTCTTCGGCGACATCCTCGGCATGAACATCCGGACCGCCGTCGCCGAGCTCACCCTCGCCCCGGTCACCCCGGGCATGGAGGAGCTCATCGACGCCTCCAAGGTCTCCGAGTCCGACGCTCACGTCACCGCCGAGGAACACGGCACCGTGGTAGGCCGCGAGCTCGTCGGCAAGGCCGCCTGACAGGTCGCGGACTCCCGCCACTCACCAAACCCTTCCGCCGGCCGGTGCCGGCCGAGGCCCGACCTGATCCGCTCGGGAGATGGAAGGTTGGTGAGTGGCGGGAGTCCGCCTAGACGGGCCGCCAGGTCGACAGCGTGACCGACAACGTGACGATCGCCGGTTCCGGGAGTACGGCGAGCCGCCCGGTGAGCTCCCGGTAGTTCACGTGCCGCGCGCTCGGCGTCATCAGCACCAACTGCTCGACCGCTGTTCGGTCGAGCCGCATCGTCTCCTCGACCACCTCGCTGCCGGACCGGACGAACACCCCGGCGAACGACTCCTGCAGCCGGCGCTCCTTCTCCTCGTCCACCGTCACCAGCCCCAGTACGCCGACCAGCTCGGCAAGGTGCTGCTGATTCGGTGTGACCACCAGCAGTGTGCCGTCAGGCGCGAGTACCCGGGCCATCTCGGCGGCGTTGCGCGGGGCGAACACGTTCAGCATCAGCTGAGCCGAGTCGTCCAGCAGCGGCAGCTCCTGCCAGGCGTCGCACACCACCGACCCGATCCGCGAATCCGCTCTTGCCGCGCGGCGGGCGGCGTACCGCGAAACGTCCAGGGCGACCCCGCGCCGGCCGGTTGCGGTGCCGAGGACGCCGGCCAGATAGTAGGCGGTGCCGGCGCCGACTTCCACCACCAGGTCGTCGTCACGCAGACCCGCGGCCGCTAGGATCAGCGCGTCCCGGATCGGCGCGTAGTGGCCGCTGCCGAGGAAGACGGTCCGGGCGCCGATCATCCCGGCCGAGTCGCCGTCGATACCGGTGGATGCCGAGGGCAACAAGTTGAGGTAGCCCTGCTTGGCCAGGTCGTAGGCGTGGCCGCGCGGGCAGTGCGCGGTCCGGTCGGTCAGGGCGAGGGCGCCGCCGCAGACGGGACAGCGCAGAACCGCTACCAGGTCGGCTTCCACCGGCCCAGCCTCTCAGGTGATGTCGCGGCTGGTGATCCGGGCCCAGGCGGCGGCGTAGAAGACAGCCAGATAGCCGGCCTGCAGCAGCAGGTTGAGGCCGATGTCATGCCAGTACGGCGGATCTCGCAACAGGTCGGCGAACGACGACCAGCGGTACATCAGCAACCACGGGTGGATCACGTGGATCTGCGGGATCGCGGTCATGATGCCGAGCACGATGAACGTGCCGAACGTGGCGGCCATCGCGGCCAGCGGGGTCGACGTCAGCGACGACACGAACAGCCCGATCCCGGCGAGCCCGAGCAGCGACAGCGAGATCACCACGGCGATCCCCAGGGCGCGGAGCAGGCCGTCACCGAGCGAGACCGTCGTACCGGAGAGCAGGAGCACGTCGCCGACCGGGAACAGCACGAATCCGACGATCAGACCGGAGATCCAGATCGTCATCGTCGCGGCCAGACAGAACACGGCGAGCGCGACCATCTTGGCCGCGAGCAACCGGGAGCGCCCGGCCGGCGCGGTCAGCAGGACCCGCAGGGTGCCGAGGCTGGACTCGCCCGCGAGCGACTCCCCCGATATCACTGTCACGGCCGTCGGCAGGAAGAACGGCAGCGACAGCCCGAGACTCGCGACGATCAGGAACAGCCCGTTCCCGGCGACCTGGCCGAGGAATCCCTCGGTCCCACCTTCGGAGTCGGAGAGCTTGACCGCGATCCCGATCAGCAGCGGGACGGCCGCGAGGACGCCGAGGCCGACCTGGGTGCGGGCCCGCCCGAAGACGAGCCGCAACTCTGAGCGGAACAGCCCGAGGGTATGGCGGCCGGCGGACACCGGCCCCGCGACGGCCACCGCACTACTCTGCGACATCGAAGCCCTCCCCGGTAAGTGCGACGAAGGCATCTTCCAGGCTCGGCCGTTCCAGCCCGAAGCCGTGGATGCGGACGTCGGCGGCGACCAGCGCGGCGGCGAACTTCTCGATCGGCAGTTCGCCGGGGTCGCCTTCGACCGTCTCGGCGGTGGTCCTGACGTCGGTGACGCCCATGCCTTGAAGTGTCTCGGCTGCCTGGCTCAAGTCCGGCGTACGGACGATCAGGCGCGTCCGGAGCTCGGAGCGGAGGTCGGCGACGGTGGACTGGCGGACCAGGCGGCCGCGGCTCATCACGGCGGCGTGGGTGCAGACCTGCTCGACCTCGGCCAGCAGGTGGGTCGAGGTGAAGACCGTGGTGCCGTCGGCGGCGAGCTCGCGGATCAGGTGCCGCACCTCGCGGGTGCCCTGGGGGTCGAGACCGTTGGTCGGCTCGTCCAGGACGAGGAGTTCGCGGCGCTGCATCAGCGCGACCGCGATGGCGAGGCGCTGCCGCATCCCGAGTGAGTACGCGCGGAGCTTCTTCCCGGCCGCGTTCGACAGGCCGACCCGTTCGAGCGCCTCACCCGCGCGGGCCTTGCGGGTCCGGGGATCGGCGGTGCGGTCGGCGGCGTCGAACCTGAGCAGGTTGGCCTGGCCGCTCCAGAACGGGTAGAACGCCGGGCCTTCGACCAGCGCGCCGACGCGCGGGAGGACCCTGAGGTGCGCCTTCGGCATCGGCTCGCCGAGCAGCTCGACCGAGCCTGACGTGGGGGCGATCAGGCCGAGCAGCATCCGGATCGTTGTCGTCTTCCCCGACCCGTTCGGCCCGAGAAACCCGAACACACTCCCCGCGGGCACCTCGAGATCAACCGCATCCACCGCCACCTGGCCCCCGCGGAACCGCTTCGTCAACCCCCGAGTCACCACCGGGTTCCCACCCGCCTGCGTCGCCGACGCCGGGGGCGTCGCGACAACCCGCCCCGTCGCCGGGGTTGGACTCGCGGAGGCTGACTCCGTCGCCGAGGAGGTTGGGGTCGAGCGGGCCGACTCCGTTGCCGGGGTGGGGTCGGCGGGGCGAGGGGTGCTCGACGCCGTCTCGGGTGCTGGCGATGGAGGGGCCCCCTCCGCTGCGTGAGGTGACGGCGGAGGGGGCGGGGTCGGTGTGCTCACGGTTAGCGGGGGGCCTTGGCTGCGGCGGCCTGCAGGGTGTCGGGGGTGACCAGGCCGACGAAGACGCGGCCGTCGTCGGTGATCAGCGCGCTCACCATCTTGCTGGTGAGGACCTTGCCCGTACCCCACGAGCCCTGGACGGTCGGCGCCTTGGCCAGCAGTTGGTCCAGCGCTCCGTTACCGGTGGTGGCCGTCACGCCGCGCACCATCGCGACGCTCTCCCAGCCCTTACCGATCACGGTCGGTCCGTCCGACTTCGCCGTACCGGGCTTGCCCGGCTTCTCGCCCTTCGGGCCGATCGCCTTCGGCGGCGTGCCCTGCTTCGGGATCTCGCCGGCCGCGGGCGCCTTCTGCTCCGTCACCTTCACACCCTGCGGCGGGGTGAACGCGAACGTGCTGGCAGCCGGTACGTCGAACGACACCGAGGAGAACCCGAGCTGGACGGCCGGGTTGTTCCCCGAGCGCGGCATCACGGTCACCTCGAGCGGGACCCACGTCTTCGAGTCGACCGCGAGCGTGACCGAGCCGACGGTCGACTTGTCCGTCTTCGGCACCAGGCGCAGCTTGTACGCATCCCGGCCGGCGACCTTCTCCGTGCCGCTCACGTCGACCGTGGTGGTCGGGTCGATCGCGTCCAGGAACTGCTTGGCCACCGTCTGCGGGTTGTAGTCCTGCGGCGTGGCCTTCTCGGGCTTCGCCGTGTGCGCCGGGACAGTCAGCTTGACGGCCTCACGCTTGGACGAGTCGTACGCCCAGGCGGTCTTGCCATCCGTCGTCCACACCCGCTCGGCCATGTTGTCGAGCACCGAGACCCGAGCCTTGTCCGGGCTCGCGAACGCCACCCGGGCGGTGTGCTCGCCGTTCAGCAGGTCGAGGATCTGGTTGCTGCCACCGCGCATGCCAGGGATTGCGGGCAGGCCGAGATCCGTGGCGGAGCGGACGGTGCCGCTCAGGCCGTCCACCTTCGCGGTCTGCACCTTGGCGAGCAGATCCTGCGCGGTGATCCCTGGCAGCTTGGGCGAGGCATCGGCGACAACCGGCCCGAGTGCCCCCACACCTGCCACCACGGCGACCGTCGCGACCGGAACCAACCACCGTCGACTGCGCTGCGCTACACCCATGGCTCAAGACTCGCACCGGCGCAGGCCGGAACCAAGTGTCTCAGGGTCAGTTCACCCAAAAGAGTGAGCCCGGCGTAAGACCGTGGTCGTACACCGCACTCAGGTTCCCCTCAGCCGGCTCGCCGTACGGCGTGGATCAGCGGCCCTGGAGAGCGTCGAGGGCGACCGTCATCGCCGCGGCGACGCGGAAATCCAGGCGCTGGTCCCGGACGGTGACGTGGTAGCGGTCCCGGACCGAGATCTTCCGCTCGACCGACAAGACCGGTTGCCCGGTGCCCCGATCGGTGAAGTCGAAGTGGAAGATGAACGGCAGCGGGATCTCCCCGACGAACGGGACGAACTCCCAGACCCGGCGGACGACGGCGATGGTCGGGTTGCGCTCCGTGCCGTCCGCGTCCACGCCGGCGCCGCTGAGTTGCCAGCTGGACCGGAGCAGGCTCTTGCCGAACTTCTTCTTGAACCACCCGAGCTGCTGACCGTTCGCGTCGAACACGTCGTAGCCGGAGCTGAGGTCGATCGTCTTGCGCGCCTTGAACGAGAACACCGGCCGGGACTTGGTGGCGTCGGTGTAGAAGGTGACCTGTTCCTTGAACGCCATCCGCTTCTGCTGCGCGAACGCCAGCAGCGGGCCGTCGCTCCCGTCCGGATTGGCGGCGATCAGCTCGTACTTGTTGGCCATCATGGTGACCCGCTGCTTCATCGAGAACGCGGGCACGTACATGATCGGCTCCGGTGTCATGCGGAGGAGTGTGTCATCTCATCCGGCTCATCGACACAGCTCACGCCACAGGCCAAGGCACCCACTCGCAGTCCGCGAGCCAGCGCGTCCGCCTCCGCTGACAGCTCTGCCGTCCGTACGACGATCTCCCCGACACCCTGCATCGCCAGATCCCGTGCGATCTCGACTCCGAGCTCGACCGCCTCCACCGGCGTCCGCGCCGATCGCCACAGCACCCCGAAGTCGGCCGCCGGTTTCTCAGCACGCAGTACGACGACCAACGCGTCGGACTGCTCCAGGTCTCTCGCCGGATCGCCGCCCACGATCACGGTGATTCGCTGACGGCTTGCAGCTGGTACGGCGTTCTGCCCGGCCTGCAACGCATCGTCGACAATCGACGCGCGCCGGCCCCATTCCTCGTGGTGAACCGCCCAGGCGAGCGGCCGGCGCGCGGCCCAGCCCGTACGCACCAGCTCGGGCGCGGCGGCGAACTCCTCCACGTGCCCGACACACAGGTATCCGACAAGCTCGATGTGAGCCGGGAGGTCAAGCACCGCCGCAACCTCATCCGGCGCGAAGAACGAGACCCAGCCGACGCCGAGCCCTTCGGCGCGCGCGGCCAGCCACAGGTTCTGGATCGCGATCGCGGCGGAGAACCACGTCGTGCGCGGATCCGCGTGCCGCCCCAGCACATGCCGCCCACCCCGGCCCGGGTCGCAAGTCACCGCAATGTTCAACGGGGTATCGAGAATCGCCTCGATCTTCAGCCCGTCGAACGCCCCGCGCCGATCCGCCGGCAACGACGCAGCGAACGCATCCCGCTGAGCCGTCGCGAGCTCATGCACCTTCCGCCGAGTAGCCACATCCCGGATCAACAGAAAGTCCCAAGGCTGGCTCAACCCCACGCTGGGCGCGCGATGCCCCGCCTCCAGCACCCGCAACAGCACCTCGTCATCAACCGGCACATCCAGAAACCCCCGCCGCACATCCCGCCGCTCAGCGATCACACGATGCACCACCGCACGCTCCTCAGCCGGATAGCCAGGCGCCGGCGCCGCTTCCGGCAGTCGGCCGACAGCTGCTGTCGCCTGTGCGGACCGGCGCTTGGTGACCACGAGCTCTGCTCCGGTTGCAAGGACAGCCGCCTCCGCGACGCTTGGGACGCCCGTCAGGTGCTCGACCGCTTGGCTCGGCGTCGGGACCGGGTGGCGTGCCAGCTCATCGGGTGAGGCGGTGCGGAGTTCGGCGCCGAGCGACGCCGCCAGGCGTTGCAGCCCCGGCTCAGTCTCTCGCCCCTCGATCGTGACCACGATGCGCACCACGCCGGCGCCGGCCGACTCCAGCGCACCGGCAACCAGGTCGCGGAGTTCCTGATAGGGGGTGCCGGCGCGGAGGCCTACTCCGACGACGAGGTTCATTTCTCCAGGCCCGCATGGACGCGGGCCGCGGCGACGAAGCGGGCTGGGATGTCCGGGGTCGCCGTCCAGTGCAGATGCAGGTACGACGCGTGCAGTCGGGGCAACGCGATCCCCTCGACGCCACCCGGCAGGTACCAGGCCGGATCCACCTCGGCGTCGAGCTCGATCGCCGTACGGTGGAACTCGTGGCCCCGAACGCGGCGGCCCTCGTCGAGGAACGCGGTGGTCGTGGCGGCGATCGCCGTCCGGTAGCCGAGGGTCAGACGGCTCGTCATGCGGCCGGCCGCGGGCAGGACGCCGGTCATCGGGTGGCCGTCGAGCTCGCGGCACAGGTACAGCAGCCCGGCGCACTCGGCGATCACCGGGAGCCCGGCCGCCACCTCGGTGGCGACCTGGCGACGGAGGCCCTCGTTGGCGGACAACGCCTCGGCATGCAGTTCGGGGAAACCACCGCCGAGATAGAGCGCCGCAGTCGCCTCAGGCAATGGATCGGACAACGGGTCGAAGGCAACCACTTCGGCACCGGCGGCAACGAGCAACTCGGTGGTCTCGGTGTAGTGGAACGAGAAAACGGGGCCGCTGGCAACGGCAATCACCGGACGCCCATCCTCGGCCGGAGTCACCTCGGCGGCCGGATCCCACGGCTCGACGACGACCGGCGCCGCGGCTCGAGCAGCCGCGACGAAGGCCTCCAGGTCAACCCCCTGACGGACAAGTTCGGCCGCCGCCTCGACCGCGTCGGCCGCCTGCTCCCGTTGCTCACCGGCTGGGACCAGACCGAGGTGCCGGCTGGGCACAGTCAGGCGGGTGTCGCGCCGGAGGACACCGAGCACGGGTACGCCGGTCGGCGCGACGCCGGCGCGGACCTCGGCCTCGTGCCGGTCCGAGCCGACCTTGTTCAGGACCACGCCGACGATCCGCACCTCGGTGTCGAAGGCAACGAAACCCTGGACGACGGCACCGACACTGCGTCCGGCCGCCGACGCGTCCACGACCAGTACGACGGGTGCCTGAAGCAACTTCGCGACGTGGGCGGTGGACGCATATCCCTCGGTCCCGAGGGCACCGTCGTACAGACCCATGACGCCCTCGACGACGGCGAGGTCCGCACCGACGGCCCCGTGCGCGAACAGCGGCGCGACCCGCTCCTCCCCCGACAGCATCGGATCGAGATTCCGCCCCGGTCGCCCGGTGGCGACCGCGTGGAAACCGGGATCGATGTAGTCGGGTCCGACCTTGAATCCCGCGACCGTGTGCCCGGCCTGCCGCAGCGCTGCCATCAGCCCGACGGCAACGGTCGTCTTCCCCGCCCCCGAAGACGGCGCCGCCACCACCACCCGCGGAATCACGCGCCCTCCCCCCGCGACCGTGCGCTCACCACTCGATGCCCTTCTGGCCCTTCTGGCCGGCGTCCATCGGGTGCTTGATCTTCGTCATCTCGGTCACCAGGTCGGCGGCTTCGAGCAGCCGCGGATCAGCGTTGCGGCCGGTGATGACGACGTACTGGTGGCCCGGCCGGTTCACGAGCGTGTCGACCACCTCGTCGACGTCGACCCAGCCCCACTTCATCGGGTACGTGAACTCGTCCAGGACGTAGAGGTCGTGCGTCTGCGCAGCGATCCGCCGCTGGATCTCCCGCCAGCCCTCGAGCGCGTCGGCGGCGTGGTCTTCGTCGGTGCCGGCCTTGCGCGACCAGCTCCACCCCTCACCCATCTTGTGCCACTCGACCGGGCCGCCCGCACCGGTTGCCGCGTGCAACTGCCCGAGAGCCTTGAAGGCGCCCTCTTCACCGACCTTCCATTTCGCGCTCTTCACGAACTGGAACACGCCGATGTTCCAGCCCTGGTTCCAGCCGCGCAGCGCCATCCCGAAGGCGGCCGTCGACTTTCCCTTCATCTCGCCGGTGTGCACCATCAGCAGCGGGCGGTTCCGGCGTTGCCGGGTGGTCAGGCCGTCCGCCGGGACGACCGTCGGCTGTCCTTTCGGCATCTCAGGCCGCCCTCCGCTCGGTGACGGTGCGGATGAGGTTGCCCGCGGCAACTTCCCCGAGGTCGAGGTACTCCGCGCCCAGGTCCGCGGCGAGCTCCCCGGCCAGGCCGAGCCGGACCCCGCGACGCGGTTCGCAGTCGACCACGACGGTGGCGATCCCCTGCTGAGCGAGCCATCCGGCGGCCTGCCTCGCCCGGGCGAACGCTTTGTCTCCGTGGGTCGCGCGGCCGTCGGTGACAAGCACGAGCAGGGGCCGACGTCGTGGGTCGCGGATCGCGGCGATCCGTAGTACCTCCGCCGCCTGGAGCAGACCTTCGGCAAGGGGTGTGCGCCCACCGGTCGGTAGCGACTCGAGACGTCGTACGGCGGTCTCAACGCTGCCGGTGGGCGGCAAGGCAACCGTGGCCGCGGCGCCGGCGAACGTGATGAGGCCGACGGTGTCGCGACGCTGGTACGCGTCGAGCAGCAGCGAGACGATCGCGGTCTTCACTGCCCCCATCCGCTGCTTCGTCCCCATCGACCCCGACGCGTCAACACAGAACAGAACAAGGTTGCCCTCGCGCCCTTCCCGCACGGCGAGCCGCACATCCGAGGGTCGTACGGCGAGCCCGGCACCGGCGCGACCCCGAGCGTGCTGATGCGGGGCGGCGGACCGGATGGTCGCCAGCAGATGCGGACGCCCAGCCTCCCGACCGATGCGGGCGCGATCACCCACCACGCGCCCGACCTCGGTGATCGCCCGGGACCGACGCCCGGCGACACCGGCGCCCGCGGCCTGCACGCTGAGCAGTCGCGCCTTGTAGGGCTCGGAGCTTCCAACCACCTCGCCGACCGGCGCCGGCCGGCCGCCCGCCTCGCCGGCCTCTCGGCCCGCGCCGGTGGCCGCCGAGTCCGAATCGGCGCCGGACTCAGCACCACCCGAGGCGGCCGAGTCGGCATCCGCCCGGCGCCCCTCGGAGCGGTCCGCGCCAGATAGGTTCGCCTCCGACCGGTCTGCTTCCGCCCGGTCTGCGTCGGGCCGGTCTGCGTCGGTCGGATCGGCCGGACTGCCGTCGTCTGTGGGGTCCACTCCCCCACCACCCGGGCCGTCGGGGTTGTCGTCGGGGTTGGGTGGTGGGGTGCTGTCTTGGATGGCTTGTTCTAGTTGGTCCTCGTCGAGGCCGGGGGCGTCGAAGGGGTTCCGGCGGCGGCGGTGGGGCAGGGCGAGTTTGGCGGCGGCGCGGACGTCGTCGACCTCGACGACGGTGCGACCGGACCAGGCCGCGTGAGCGACCGCCGTACGCGCGGTGACCAGGTCGGCGCGCATGCCGTCAACGTCGAAGGACGCGCAGATCTCGGCGATCTGGCGGAGCGCGGCGTCGGTCAGGATCACCTCGGTGATCAGGTCGCGCGCCTTGACGATGCGCTCGGCGAGTTCCCGCTGCGGTCCGTCGTGCCGCGCGACAAAGCCCGCCGGATCGGCCTCGTACGCGAGCCGCGCACGCATCACCTCCACCCGCACGGCAGGATCGCGGCTGGCGACGACGTCGACGGTCAGGCCGAAGCGATCGAGCAACTGCGGTCGGAGCTCGCCCTCCTCCGGGTTCATCGTGCCGACCAGGACGAAGCGCGCCGGGTGCGTGACGGACACCCCGTCACGTTCGACGGTCGCGCGGCCCATCGCGGCGGCGTCGAGCAGTACGTCGACCAGGTGATCGTGCAGGAGGTTGACCTCGTCGACGTACAGCAATCCACGGTGCGCGGCAGCAAGCAGACCGGGTTCGTACGCCGTGATGCCCTCGGCGAGCGCCTTCTCCAGATGCAGCGACCCGAGCACCCGGTCCTCGGTCGCGCCGACGGGCAACTCGACCAGCCGGGCAGGCCGGTTGAGGGCCTCCGTGCTGTGGTGCGGGCCGTCGGGACAGGTGTCGTCAGGGTGCTCGGGGTCGCAGGAGAACCGGCAGCCCGGCACAACGTCCACGGGCGGGAGGATCTCGGTCAGCGCGCGGACCGCGGTCGACTTCGCCGTACCCTTCTCGCCCCGGATCAGCACCCCGCCGATCGCCGGCGAGATGGCCGCCAGGATCAGGGCGAGCTGAAGGTCGTCCATTCCGACCACGGCGGTGAACGGGAATCCGGTGGACGGTGAGGCTGGCCGCATCGGCGGTGGGTCCCTTCGTCGAGCGGGTATCCACGCCCGCCACGGCTGGTACGCCGTACCGCGGTGACCGCGGGCCGGCGGACGGACGCGGATGTCCTGGCTCCCGGGCCGCGTCGACTTCGATCAGGCCCGGTCACAGTGGCGGGACCGCCCCGGACTCCCGGCCTCAGCCGGTCACCGGTGTTCCTCCACAACCGTCGGCCCGATCATGGCACACCCCGCCCGCCCGGCAACCATCACGGTCACGTGGCAACCCCCACGTCGACACCACCGTCCCGAAGTGCATCAGGCCCGGCGGCTCGCGCTCAGTGACCGCGGTGTGGGTCTCGGTCGGCTCTGGGCCTCCCGTCAGCCCGCCTGAGGGTGTTGACTGAGGACGTATGGGGGGTCTGCGGCCCGATCATCGCTTCGCCGGACGCGCAGCCGAACAACGGTTCCTCGGCGACGTGCTGCTCGACGCCGTGGCCGGCGTACCGCACGCGATCGTCATCCATGGCGAAGCCGGCATCGGCAAGACCCGCCTTGCCCGTGAGGTCTGCAGCGATTCGCAGCTGAACGTGCTCTGGGGATCGAGCGTGCACTTCGGTGGCGCGTCGGTCCCGTTCGCCCCGATCGCCGGCGCCTTGCAGGACTGGCTGAGCCGCGCGGATGCCGACGAGAGGGCCGAAACTCTCGCCGGGACCGATGAGCTGAGTGCCTTGCTGCCCTCGCTCGGCGTCAGTGGCGGCGTCGACGCCACGAGGCTTCCGATGCTCGTCGACCTCGTACTCAACCGGATCGCGGTACGACGGCCGACAGTGGTGGTCGTCGACGACCTGCAATGGGCCGACGTCGCCTCCCTGGACGCGATGGCCTACCTGATCGCCGGATTCCGCTCCCAGCCGTTGGTACTGCTGGCCACGTGCAGGACCGAGGAACGCGGCGAGGGGCATCCCCTCCATTCCTGGCTTGCCGACATGCGCCGGATGCCCTTCTTCGGCGAGCTCCGGTTGGATCCGCTGGACCTGGACGGCACCAGCAGCGAGATCGAAGGACTGCTCGGCCAGGCGCCGGACGTCGAACTCGCCGCCGAGGTCCTGGCCAGATCGGACGGCAACCCCTACCTCGTCGAACTGATGGTCAGCGGTCTGTCCGGCGCTGAGCGCACTCTTCCGGCCACCGTTCCCGCTGCGCTCCGCGAAGCCCTGCTCGCCGCCTGGCACAGCCTGTCGGACCAGGCCCGCTTGGTCACCAGAATCCTCGCCGTCGGCGGCCGACCAACCTCATCGGCCGTCCTGACCGAGGTCGCCGCCGCCCACGGACTCGACGCGAGCTCGATCACCCCCTGTCTCGCGGAAGCTCACGACCGCGGTGTCGTGGAAACCGCACCCGACGGCACCTCCTGGTTCCGGCACCCGCTCTTGGCCGACGTCTTGTACGACGGCCTGTCACCAGACCAAGCCGCGGAGCTCCATACCGACTACATCCGCGTACTCGAATCACGTCCCACCGAGATTGAGGCTGCCGACCTCGCGATCCACAACGAAAGAGCCGGAAACCTCGACGCCACCTACCACTGGTCCCTCGTGGCAGCCGATCACGCAGAAGGCCTGCGAGCCCCAACAGAGGAGGCGATCCAACTCCGCCGCGCGTGCGCTCTCTGGGAAACGGTGTCACCGACCATCCGCGGCGGGCGCGACGAGAGAATCGGCCTGTTACGGCGAACGAGCGCAGTCTGCGAGCGGGCAGGCTGGCCCGAGGTTTCAGTCACGCTCCTCACGGAGGCGCTGAGTTTGGTGAACAGGAAGCAGCAGCCGTTGCTGGCCAGCAATCTGCTGGTCTTGAGGGCCAACTGCCGCTGGCAATCGACATCGCCGGCGATGGCCGACCTGGACGAGTTCCTCGAAGCGATCGAGCTGACGACGGACTTCCCCGAAAGTGCGGAACGCGCCGTCGCGTTCGCCGAGCTAGCTGAGACCGAGGGCATGCATGGCCTGCCGAACGCCGAGATGCATGCGGACGAAGGCGTCCGGATCGGCCGCACATCAGGCTCGGTTCAGGCTCTTGGCCGGGCGGTCTGCGCACGCGCGTCGGTGTTGGGGGATTACGCGCCGCTGGCCTCGCTCGCCGAGGCTGACCTGTCACTGCAGATGGCGACGGCCTGCGGAGATACCAACACCGCCAACGACGCCGCCATCATCCGTTTCAATGCCCTGCACGAGCTCGGCCGGTGGGCCGAAGCAGCCGAGCTCACCCGCGCGGCTTACTTCAGCACCCTCGCCGACGGCGCCGGCTCCTGGGCATACTTCCTCGCGGGCATAGCCGCGCTCGAGTTGATCGACCTCGACCGCTGGGACGAGTGCCGGGCATTGCTGCGGTCCGCGCTCGCCGGACGATCCGCCGGGATCCCTGGAGCAGCTGTCAGGCTGGCTGCGAGCAGGCTGAGTGTGAGGTCAGGGAGGACCGAAGAAGCACGACAGCACTTCGATCGGGTACTGGAGTTGATCTCCGACAACTTCAACCCGCTCCGCCCGACCGTGACCTTCATCGGTATCGAACTGATGCTCGCCGAAGGCGCGGCTGCGGAAGCCGTGACCTGGGCACGCCCACGGCTGACGGCTCTGGATCAGCCTCCCGATCCCTGGGACGATGAGGTGCTTCCGCTCTACGCCTGGGCCGCAGCCGAGGCGGCTCGCGTTGCCCGGGATCGCGGTGATCCCGCCGGAGTGGCCGCGGCGGTGGAGGCGCTGGACGGTGTCATCGACGACTGGCCGCGGGAGCCGTTCGTCGACGCCATGGGAGGGGTGGACGTCCAGGCGATGAATCAGGCGCTCTGGGCGGCCGAGATCAGCCGCTGCCGGGATACTCCGGATCAGCCCGAGCGTTGGCGCCGGGCCGTGGAGACCTGCGGTGCCGCGGGGTGTCGTTGGTACCAGGCGATCGCCCAGTGGCGGTGCGCCGAGGCAGAGCTGGCCACTGGCTGGACGTCGCCGGAGGCACGCGACATGCTGCGCCAAGCACACCGAAGCGCGGTCGAACTCGGCGCCGGGCCTCTACAGACCGAGGTCGAGGCGCTGGCCCGGAGGGCGAGGATCGATCTTCACGAGCCGGTCCCGGTCGTGCCGGTGGCCGATGACCCCGTCCTGGCAGGTCTCACTGACCGGGAGCGGGAGGTACTGGCTTTCCTTGTGGCCGGGCGGTCGAACGGTGAGATCGCTAAGGAGCTCTTCATCAGTGACAAGACGGTCAGCGTCCATGTCTCGAACATCCTTCGGAAGACCGGCACCACGAGCCGGGTGGCAGCCGCCGCTCTGGCTGAGCGACGGCTGCCGGATCAGTGAACGCTGATCGGATGGCGACGCCGGTAGGCCCAAAAGGCTGCCACGGCGATGCCTGCGCCGCCGAGGGCGCCTGCGCCTGTTTGCAGAACCTCAGTGACGGTGTCGTCGACGCTGACCCTGGGGCCTGGCGTGGTGATGACTATGAAGCCTTCGCCGTGGGCGCCTGGCTCCGGGTCGACGTTGGTGGCCGAGGCTTGCGATGCGCCGGCAATCACGGCACCGCAGGTCAGGACGGGCACGGCCACGAGGGTGTAGATGTGCTTCATAACTCCTCCTCACGGCGTGGATCGCCGTCTGCATCCACCGTGCGCTGAGCGCTGCGACCGCCACATCAGGCGCCCTCCCTTAGATCTGCGCCGCACCCCCTTATGTGGGCGGATGGTGGCGCGTCGAGGTGGCGATGAGCTTGTCGGCGACCCACTGCGCGACGTCGGCCGGATAGGGAGCCGACAGGCCGAGAACGATGTGCCCGAACCCGGCGTCGAGCGCTTCGCCGATCTCCTTCTGGGTTGCGCTGGGCTCGTCGTAGGAGACCTGCAGGTGGATCGAGCGGGTGATCGGGGCGGGGTCGCGGCCGATCGCGGCGCAGTAGCGGTCCAGCAGTGCGCTGCGGCGTACGGCGTCGTCGATGTCGCCCCCGGGGATGTTCCACAGGTCGGCGTGCTCGGCGACCACGCGGAGTACGGCGGACGAGCGTCCGCCGATGAGGATCGGCGGGTGCGGGCGCTGAACGGGCTTCGGGTTGCCGAACGCTCCGGTCAGGCGGACGTAGCTGCCCTCGAAGTCGAACGGCTCAGCCTCGGTCCACAACCGCCGGATGACTGTCAACGCTTCGGCGAGATTCCCCACCGAGTGTGCGAAGTCGTCGTACGGCAGGCCGTGCGCTTCGTATTCGCGCCGGGCCAACGGGTGACTCGGTCGTGAACCCGCGCCGATCCCGAAGTCGAGCCGCCCGCCGGAGACGATGTCGACGGTCGCCGCGATCTTGGCCAGCATCGCCGGCGGCCGGAAGCGGTTGCTGGTCACAAGCAGGCCGAGGCGCAGCCGTTCGGTCTGTGCGGCAAGCGCCGACAGCAGCGTCCAGCCTTCGTACGTCGGTCCGCCCGGGTCACCGCCGATCGGCATCAGGTGATCGAACAACCACGCATGCTCGATCGCCGGGACAGCGTCCGCCTCGCGCCACACCCGCAGTACGTCGTGATAGTCGACCTGCATTGGCGCGGTCATGATCCCGAAACTGGGTTGCGACATAGCTTGTCCTCTCACCGGCGCCGCAGCGACGGCTCGAGCAGCGCCGGTGGCGTGTCGAACTTCTCGTGCGCGGCAAGGTCGATGCCGGGGGCAACGATGGCGTCGATCGCGTCGAGGACATCGGGGCTGAGGACGGTGTCGGCAGCGGCGAGCTGCGAGTGCAGGTGATCCAAGGTCCGTGGGCCGATGAGGGCGCTGGTGACGGCCGGGTGGGCGGTGACGAAGCCGAGAGCCAACTGGATCAGCGTCAGGCCCGCCTCATCGGCCACCTTCGCCAACTGCTCGACCGCGTCGAGCCTGGCCTGGTTGTACGGAAGCGTGGTGTCGAAGCGTTCCGGCGCGAAGACGGAGCGGCTGGTGCTGATCTCCTGGCCCGCGCGGACCGCGCCCGACAGCCAGCCCGACGCCAGCGGACTCCACGCCAGCACCCCGAGACCGTACTCCTCGGTCACGGGCAGGACGTGGGCCTCGATTCCGCGCTGCAGCATCGAGTAGCTGGGCTGCTCGGTGACGTAGCGGCTGAGGTGGTGCTCGCGGGCAGCCCACTGGGCTTGCACGATCCGGTACGCCGGGAACGTCGAGGAGCCGAACGAGCGGATCTTCCCAGCGCGTTGCAGGTCGGTCAGTGCCGACAGCGTCTCCTCGTCGCTGGTGCTCGGGTCCCACCGGTGGATCTGGTACAGGTCGACGTAATCGACGCCCAGCCGGCGCAGGCTGTCGTCGAGCGCGGTGACCAGCCAGCGACGCGAGCTGCCCTGGTGGTTGCGCTCGTCACCCATCGGCATGGTCGCCTTGGTGGCCAGCACGAGGTCGTCACGGCGGCCGGCGATCGCCTTGCCGACCAGCTCCTCGGACTCGCCCTGCCCGTACATGTCGGCGGTGTCGATCAGGTTGATGCCGGCCTCGAGAGCGGCGTCGACGATCGCGGTGGCCTCGTCCTGGCTGGTACGGCCGATCGCGCCGAAGTTCATCGCGCCGAGCGCGAGGGTGCTGACCTGTACGCCGGTGCGGCCCAAGGTGCGGTACTGCATAACGGTGCTCCTCCTGGCATGATGAGCGGATACGGAACGATGTTCCGTTACCCAACATACGGAACGACGTTCCGCTTAGCAAGGTGGAGGCAGCGAGAGCATGGCCGACGACGGATCAGCGCAGCCTGCCGCGCGGAAGCGGGCCGGCAGCGGATCGGAGCAGCCTGCTCAGCGGAAGCGGGCCGACGCCCGGCGGAACGAGAAGACACTGCTGGACGCCGCCGCAGCGGCCTTCGTCGACTCCGGCGTCGATGCGCCCGTCCGCGACATCGCCGGCCGAGCCCGCGTCGGCGTGGCCACGATCTACCGCCACTTCCCGACCCGGGCCGACCTCATCATCGCCGTCTACCGTCACCAGGTCGAGGCGTGCGCCGAGGCGGGCCCGGCGCTGCTGGCAGAGAGCAGCTCACCGCACGCGGCCCTGGCAAGTTGGATCGACCTCTTCGTCGACTTCCTCGTCACCAAGCACGGTCTCGCCGAGGCCCTGCAGTCCGACGACGCCGCCTTCCAGACCTTGCACACCTACTTCCTCGACCGCCTGGTTCCCGTGTGCGCCCAACTCCTCGAGGCCGCGGCTGCGGCGGGCGAGGTCCGCTCCGATGTGCACGCCTACGAACTGATGCGAGGCGTCGGCAACCTCTGCATCGGCGCCGAGAACAACGTCCGGTACGACGCCCGCCGCATGGTCGACCTCCTCATCGCCGGACTGCGGCTCACCTAGGAGCGTTCCAGAGATACGTGTCCACCATCGGGGTCGAACGCTTGATCAGTTGGCCGAAGGGTCCCGCCAAGGGGCCGCAGGGTGTTCACTGAGGACGTATGGGGGGTCTGCGGCCCGATCGTCGCTTCGCCGGACGCGCTGCCGAACAACAGTTCCTCGGCGATGCGCTGCTCGACGCCGTGGCCGGCGTACCGCACGCGATCGTCATCCACGGCGAAGCCGGCATCGGCAAGACCCGCCTGACCCGCGAAGTCTGCAGAGCCTCAGAGTTGAACGTCCTCTGGGGATCCTGCGTACACTTCGGCGGCGCGTCGGTCCCCTTCGCCCCGATCGCCGGCGCCTTACAAGACTGGCTCAGCCGGGCGGATGCCGACGAAAGAACCGAAACCCTCGCCGGCACCGAGGGCCTGAGCGCCTTGCTCCCTTCCCTTGGCACCAGCGCGGGCGTCGACGCCGCGAGACTGCCGGTGCTCGTCGACCTCGTGCTCAACCGGATCGCGGCACGACGGCCGACAGTGGTAGTCGTCGACGACCTGCAATGGGCCGACGTCGCCTCGCTCGACGCGATGGCCTACCTGACCGCCGGATTCCGCTCACAGCCATTGGTGCTCCTCGCCACCTGCAGGACGGAAGAACGCGGCGAGGGACATCCCCTCCACTCCTGGCTTGCCGACATGCGCCGGATGCCCTTCTTCGGCGAGCTCCGGCTGGACCCACTGGACCTGGACGCCACCAGCAGCCAAATCGAAGGACTGCTCGGCCAGACGCCCGACATCGAACTCACCACCGAAGTCCTCGACAGATCGGACGGCAACCCCTACCTCATCGAACTCCTGGTCAGCGGCCTGTCCGGCACCGAGAACACCCTCCCCACGACGGTTCCCGCCGCGCTCCGCGAAGCCCTGCTCGCCACCTGGCACAGCCTGTCCGACCACGCCCGCCTGATCACCAGAATCCTCGCCGTCGGCGGCCGCCCGACCTCATCGGCCGTCCTGACCGAGGTCGCCGCCGGCCACGGACTCGATGCGAGCCTCATCGCCCCTTGTCTGGCGGAGGCCCAGGACCGCGGCGTGGTGGAAACCGCACCCGACGGCACCTCCTGGTTCCGGCACCCACTGCTCGCCGAGGTCCTGTACGACGGCCTGTCGCCGGACCACGCGGTCGAACTGCATGCCGACTACATCCGCGTACTCGAATCGCGGCCGACCGAGGTTGAGGCTGCCGACCTGGCGATCCACAACGAGCGAGCCGGAAACCTCGACGCCACCTACCGCTGGTCCCTCGTAGCAGCCGATCACGCGGCGGGTCTGAGGGCGCCAACGGAAGAGGCGATCCAACTCCGCCGCGCGTGCGCTCTCTGGGAAACGGTGTCACCGGCCATCCGCGGCGGCCGCGACGAGAGAATCGCCCTGTTGCGACGATCAAGCGCAGTCTGCCTCAGGGCAGGCATGCTGGACGAGGCGACGACATTCCTCACAGAGGCGTTGAATCTCGTGGACGGGCAGCAGGAGCCCCTGCTCGCCTGCGATCTGCTCGTCACGAGGTGTGAAGCCCGGTGGCAATCGACATCGCCCGGTTTGGCGGACCTGGAGGAGTTGCAAGAAGCAATCGAGCTGACCACGGACACCCCCGAGGCCGCTGAGCGTGCAGTCGCGTTCGCCATGCTGGCCGAGCGGGAGAGGATTCATAGCCTGCCGAACGACTCGGTGCACGCGGAGGAAGCCGTCCGGATCGGGCGCAGGTCAGGCTCGATGCAAGCGCTCGCACGAGCTCTCTGCGGCCGCGCGGCCGTGTCGGACTACTCCGCGCCGCTGGCTTCGCTCGCCGACGCCGAGTTGTCGGAGAAGTTGGCGACGGCTTGCGGAGATGTCGACACCGCCACTGATGCCGCCATCTGGCGGTTCAATGCCCTCCACACGCTCGGCAGGCTCACTGATGCAGCCGAATCCACCCGCGCGGCGTACTTCAACGCGGTCGCGGACGGCGCCGGGACGTGGGCGTACTTCCTCGCCGGCCAGGCCGCTACAGAGCTGATCAGCGTCGGCCGCTGGGACGAAAGCCGAGCGTTGCTGCGGTCTGCGTTAGCGGGACGATCCGCCGGAATCCCTGGAGCATGCGTCCGGCTGGCTGCCAGCCTGCTGGCCGTGAGGTCAGGCCGGACCGAAGAAGCACGGCAGCATTTCGATCGGGCGTTGGAGTTGATCTCCGAAGACTTCAACGGGCTCCGTCGAGCCATGACCGGCGCCGGCATCGAGCTGATGATCGCGGAAGGGATGGCTGCGGACGCTGTGACCTGGGCACGCCCACGCCTGGCAGCTCAGGATCAGCCTCCCGATCCCCGGGACGATGAGGTACTTCCGATCTATGCCCAGGCGGCGGCCGAGGCATCGCGCTCCGCTCGGGACAGCGGTGATCTTGCCGGCGTGGCCGCGGCGGTGGAGGCGCTGGACGGCGTCATCGCTGAATGGTGGCGGGATCCTCTCGTCGACACCACGGGTGGGCTGGACTTCCAGGCGATGAATCAATCGCTCCTGGCCGCTGAGATCGGCCGCTGCCGGGATACTCCGGACCAGCCCGAGCGTTGGCGCCGGGTCGTCGAGACCTGCGGTATCACAGGAAGTCGCTGGTATCAGGCAGTCGCCCAGTGGCGGTTCGCCGAGGCAGAGCTGGCCGCTGACCGGACCTCGCCGGATGCACGCGACCTGCTGCGCCAAGCTCACCGATGCGCGGTCGAGCTCGGTGCCGTACCTTTGCGGGTCGAGGTCGAAGCGTTGGCCCGCCGGTCGCGGATCGATCTCCACGAGCCGGTCCCGATCGCGACGACCGCCGACGGTTCACTGCTGGCACAACTGACCGATCGCGAGCGGGAGGTGCTGGCGTTTCTGGTGGCTGGGCGGTCGAACGGGGAGATCGCCAAAGAGCTGTTCATCAGTGACAAGACGGTCAGTGTGCATGTCTCGAACATTCTTCGGAAGACGGGTACGACGAGCCGGGTGGCAGCCGCCGCCCTGGCTGAGCGACGGCTACCGGATCACTGAGCGCCAACCGGATGCGACGAGGAGGTTCAGGACAGGCGTTTGGCGAGGGCGGTGGCGGCCGCGTCGTCCTTGACCTCTCGGATGCCGACGATCGGGGTGACCGTGACGAAGCCGGCGGCGAGCAGGGCCTCGTCCGAGTCGGCGACCGGGTTCGGCAGGGGCGGTTCGAGCGCGATCATCGGCTCGCCGGTCGGGGCCGTGGTGCCGATGACGCGGGAGCGTTTGATCGGCGCCAGTGAAGCGTGGCGGACGCCCGCGAGTTGGTCGAGGGGGCGGTCGGGGACGTTGATGGTGAGGACCGTGCCGGAGGGTTCGGAGAGGATCCAGGCGAGGGCTTCGGCGGCCACGGTGGCCGCGGTCGGCCAGTGGCCGGGATCCTCGGAGTCGATGCTGATGGCAACAGCCGACAATCCCTGCCCGGCCGCGGTGAGCGCCGCGGCGACGGTGCCGGAGTGGAGGATCGGTACGCCGATGTTGTGGCCGCGGTTGATCCCCGACAGGACCACATCCGGTGCTCGGCCGAACGCACCGACGGACGCCAGCGTCACTGCAAGTGCCGGCGTACCGTCGATTCCGTTGAAGGTGACGCCGGATTCCTCGTCGGAAGCGGTGCGGATCGGGCGGCCGACCATCCCGGCGCGGGCCGAGCCGACCCCGCTCTCGTCGAGCAGCGGTGCGACCACGAGTACGTCGTACCCGAGCTCGGCGATCGCCGGGGCGAGCGCCCGGATCCCCGGAGCCTGGTACCCGTCATCGTTGGTGATCAGGACTCTCAGCTGCTCGGACGCCATACCTCTACCCAATCAGCCGCGGTCTTCGATGTCACCTTCCGTCTCAAGGACTGCGCTGCGCAACGTCTCCAGCGCCTCAGGAGTCGGAGCCGACCACAGACCGCGCTGCGCCGCCTCGAGCAGCCGCTCCGCGATCCCGTGCCGCGCCCACGGGTTCGACTTCCGGAAGAACTCGGCCATCTCGGGATCGGCGACGTACTCGGTCGTCAGCGTCTCGTACATCCAGTCGTCCACCACGCCCGCGGTCGCGTCGTACCCGAACAGGTAGTCCACTGTCGCGGCCATCTCGAAAGCGCCCTTGTACCCGTGCCGTCGCATCGCCGCCATCCACCGCGGGTTCACCACCCGGGCTCGGAAGACCCGCTTCGTCTCCTCCTCCAGCGTCCGCGTCCGAACCTGCGCCGGTACGGCGGAATCCCCCACGTAGGCCTTCGGATTGGATCCGGTCAGGTGGCGGACCATCGCGATCATGCCGCCGTGGTACTGGAAGTAGTCGTCGGAGTCCATGATGTCGTGCTCACGAGTGTCGGCGTTCTTCGCCGCCACCTGGATCCGGGCGTACGCGCGTTCCATCGAGCCGCGCGCCTCGGCACCGTCGAGGTCCTTGCCGTACGCGTACCCGCCCCAGACCGCGTACACCTCGGCCAGCTCGGCGTCGGTGCGCCAGTTCCGCGCGTCCACGAGCGGCAGCAGACCGGCGCCGTACGAGCCGGGCTTGGAGCCGAAGACCCGCGCGGTGGCGGAGCGTACGTCGTTGCCCGCAGCAACATCGGCGTCGACGTGCGCGCGCAGGTAGTTGCCGGCCGCATCCTCATCCAGGGCGGCGACCGTCCGCACGGCCTCGTCGAGCAGGGCGACCACGTGCGGGAACGCGTCCCGGAAGAAGCCGGAGATCCGGATCGTCACGTCGATCCGCGGCCGGCCGAGCTCCTCCGGACCGACCACCTCGAAGCCGGTGACGCGCCGCGACGCCTCGTCCCAGACCGGGCGGCAGCCGAGCAGCCACAACACCTCGGCGAGATCGTCGCCCTGGGTGCGCATGGCCGACGTACCCCAGATCGTCAGGCCGACCGATCGCGGCCACTCCCCTGTCTCGGCCTGGTGCCGGGCGAGGAGTGAGTCGGCCAGCGCGACGCCGACGTCCCACGCGTTGCGGCTCGGGATCGCCTTCGGGTCGACGGCGTAGAAGTTGCGGCCGGTCGGCAGCACGTTGACCAGACCACGCGTCGGCGAGCCCGACGGCCCGGCCTCGACGAACCGACCGTCCAACGCGCGAAGGACGTTGGTCAGCTCGTCACCGGTCCGCGCCAGCCGCGGCACGACCTCCTCGGCCGCGAAGGTCAGTGACGACTCGACCTGGGCCGACGACCGCCCGAGCACCTCGGTCACGACGACCGGAACCTTCGCGGCGTCCCAGCTCAGGGTCTCCATCCCGATCACAAGCTTCCGAGCCACCGCCTCCAGCAGGTCGACGCCGTCGGCTCCACTCACGGCGGGCAGGTCTGCCAGCGTCGCGAGGTCGACCAACTCCGGAACGGCCCGACCGGGGTCGGCGAGCATGGCGGCCTCGTCCACGCCGAACGTCTCCCCCAGCGCTGTCCGCAGACCGGGGATCGAGTACGAACCACCCCACAGCTGACGAGCCCGCAGTACGGCGAGCACCAGGTTGACCCGCGCCTCGCCGGCCGGGGCACCGCCGAGGATGTGCAGCCCGTCGCGGATCTGCACGTCCTTGATCTCGCACAGATACCCGTCGAGATGCAGGACGAACTCGTCGAACTCCGCGTCGTCCGGCTTCTCGTCCGTGTGCAGATCATGGTGCAGCTGCGCCGCCTGGATCAGCGTCCAGATCTGCGCCCGCAGGGTCGGGACCTTCTCCGGATCCAGCGCGGACACGGTCGCGTACTCGTCGAGCAAGTACTCCAGCTTCGCCATGTCTCCGTACGTCTCGGCCCGGGCCATCGGCGGCACCAGGTGGTCGACGACGGTCGCGTGCGCGCGCCGCTTGGCCTGCGTCCCCTCGCCGGGGTCGTTGACGATGAACGGGTAGACCATCGGCAGATTCCCCAGGACGGCGTCCGGCGCACAGTCGGCCGCCATCCCGATCCCCTTGCCCGGCAGCCATTCGAGCGTCCCGTGCTTGCCCAGGTGGACGACGGCGTGCGCGCCGAAGCCGCCCTCCTCGGCCGGGGCCTCGAGCCAGCGGTACGCCGCCAGGTAGTGATGCGACGGCGCCATGTCCGGGTCGTGGTAGATCGCCACCGGGTTCTCGCCGAAGCCACGCGGCGGCTGGATCATCAGTACGACGTTGCCGAAACGCAACGCGGCCAGGGCGATCGCGGGCTCGTCGCCGGAGGTGTCGACGTACAGCTGGCCCGGCGCCTCGCCCCATGCTTCGATCATTGCCGCACGCAACGATTCCGGCACTCGCCCGAACCACTGCTCGTAGACGCTGAGCGGGACCTTCGCGACGGCGTTCGCCAACTGCTCGTCGGTCAGCCAGTCGACGTCGTGACCACCTGCGGCGATGAGCCGATGGATCAGCCCGTCGGCGCCGTCCGGCCCCTGGAGCTCACTGAGATCGAGGTCGCCGAGGTCGTACCCGGCGTCCTGGAGTTGACCGAGCAGGACCACGGCCGAGGCTGGTGTGTCGAGACCGACCGCGTTCCCGATCCGTGCGTGCTTGGTCGGGTACGACGACAACACGAGAGCGAGCCGCTTGTCGTGCGCCGGCACGTGGCGGAGGCGGGCGTGCGCGACCGCGATCCCGGCCAGCCGGGCGCACCGCTCCGGGTCCGGCGCGTACCGGGCCAGCCCGTCGGCGTCGTACGACTTGAAGGAGAACGGGATCGTGATCAGTCGCCCGTCGAACTCCGGGATCGCGACCTGCGTGGCGGCGTCGAGCGGGCTGATCGCGGCGTCACTGGCCAGCCACTGCTCACGGGTCGACGTCAGCGCGAGGCCCTGGATCAGCGGGATGTCGAGCGAGGCGAGCGCCCCGGCATCCCAGGAGTCGTCGGAGCCGCCGGCGCTCGCGTTGGCCGCGACGGATCCGCCGGCGGCGAGCAGGGTCGTCACCAGGACGTCGCACTTGCGCAGCAGGTCGAACAGTCCGGCATTCTCGGACGACGTCGGATCCAGTCCGCGCAGGGTCCCGCAGTACACGGGCAACGGCTGCGCACCCGCCGCTTCGACGGCGGCGGCCAGCGTGTCGACGAACGCGGTGTTCCCGGAGATCTCGTGCGCGCGGTAGTAGACGATCCCGACCACCGGCCGGTCGTCCTCGACGTACGTCCCGCGGACGCCGTACGCCGGGAGTGCGCGCGGCGGCTCGAATTCGTCGCCGGTCAGGAGCAGTGTGTCGCGCAGGAAGCCGGCCAGGTTGCCCAGGTTCTCGGACCCGCCCTCGCGGAGGTACGCGAGCGCCTCGGTCACCGCGCCCGCGGGCACGGTCGACAGCGACATCAGCTCGGCGTCAGGTGCGGCCTCACCGCTGACCACCACAGCCGGCTTGCCGGACGCAATGACCGCGTCGAGACCTTCCTCCCAGGCCCGGCGCCCGCCGAGCAGACGGACCACGACGACCTCGGCGGCGGCGAGCAACGGCGCCAGGCCGTCGAGGTCGAGCCGGGCCGGGTTCGCGACCGTCCAGCCGGCGTCCGCCTCGGCGGCGGCGAGCAGGTCGGTGTCGGCGGTGGAGAGCAGCAGCAGGTTCGCGGGCACGCGTAACCGGTCCTTCCTCGGGGTGTCCACGCCCCGACCGGAGGTACGACGGCGGCAGTTCCTGACTTCCCCTCGGCGCGAGGGGCTCACAGTGGCGGGACCGTCCCGGACTCACACCGGGTTCCTGCACTTGCCGTCGATTGACGTGCCGACTGTAGCCGACCAGCGCGGCGGCTTGCCGGGCACAGCTCATTGACCTGAGCGGGCTACAGGAGTAGGCCGGAATACCAAACGCGCTTGTACTGTGGACGCCCCCTCTGGCGTCGCACGACAACGTCTCTTCAGGACAAGCCAGGGGAGTCTGTACTACGGCTTCGTGTCGCTGGCCGTGTACGACGCGGTGGTGGCCATCGAGGGCCGCTACGAGCCGTACCTGAAGCAACCGAAGATCCGCGGCAAGGCCTCCTCCGAGGCGGCGGCCGCGACTGCGGCGTACGACGTGCTGCGGTACTACTTCCCCGCCTCGGCCGCGAACCTCGCCACCGACTACGCCGCGTCGCTCGGCACCATCCCCGACGGTCGCGCCAAGGCCCGCGGAACCGAGGTCGGCCGGCACGCGGCTGAGACGCTGATCCAAGCTCGGGCCAACGACGGCAGAGACGCGAACATCAAGCTGACGGTGACGCCCGCCCCGGGAGTCTGGCGTCCGACACCTGATGCCTTCGCGCCGATGCTGGCCCCGTGGCTCGGCTTCGTCGTACCGCTGGCACTCCGATCGCCGACGCAGTTCCGGCTGAGCGGCCCGTACCCGATCACCTCGAAGGCCTATGCCCGGGACTTCGCCGAGGTGAAGGCCAAGGGTGCACTGGTCGGATCCACCCGGACCGCGTTCAGACCGAGACCGCGCTGTTCTGGAGCGCCAACGCCGTAGTGCAGTACGAGACGGCGCTCCGCGAGCAGGTCATCGCACGGAGGATGAACATCACCGACAGTGCCCGGGCGTTCGCCCTGCTCAGCACGAGCATCGCCGATGCGCTGATCGCGTGCTGGCGGTCCAAGTATGACTACGCCTACTGGCGACCGATCACCGCGATCCGGCTCGCGGACACCGACGGGAACCCGGCCACCAAGCCCGACGCCACCTGGATGTCGCTGGTCCAGACGCCGCCCTATCCGGACTACGTCAGTGGGCACGCATCCGGCACCGGCGCAGCAACCGGAACGTTCAGCTACCTGTTCGGCGCCCGGTCCATCGATCTGGACATCTCATCGTCGGTGACCATGACGACCCGGCACTACGACAGCGCCGCGGCCCTCGATGCCGAGACCATGAACGCCAGGATCTGGCTCGGCATCCACTTCCGGAAGGCCATGACCGACGCCAACCGCCTCGGCCACCGCACCGCCTCGTGGACGATCACCCACGAGTTCAGGCCGCTCCACCACTGAGTGTCGACTCGGACTGTTCCTCGCCGCGCGCTGCGTCAGCGATGCATCGCGTAGTGGGCGGCGAGGAGATCGGTGGCCCAGTCGTTGCGGAGGTCCCGCCAGACGGAGTGGATGTGGTTGGCGTTGTCCTGGGTGTTGTCGTACTCGGCGAGGAAGGTGGGGCCGGCGATCGAGTAGTAGTGGCGGTGGCCGACGCCGGGCTCGGTCTCGCCGGCCCACGCGAAGGTGAGGCGTTCGATGCCTTGGTCGGTGATGTCCTGCCAAGTCTGCAGCCCGATCGGTCCGGCGGCGCGGCCGACGTACTGACCGATGAGGAGGCTCAGGAGCTGGCGTTGCTCCGGTGTCATGTCGCCGTACGCGAGCCCGCGGTGCAGCAGGGACGCGTCGGCGACCGGGTCGTGCCGGGTCAGGATGTCGTCCGGCGCCGCGTCGGAGACCAGGGCGACGGCGAGCTGGGCGGGCTCGAGTGCGTGCAGGAGCTGGAAACCGAGGTCCTGCTCCGCGACCAGGAACCGTCGCCCGGCGTGCGGGCCTGTCAGGACCTCTGCCGGGTTCGAGCCGAAGAACTGTGGGGTGAACGAGATGGCGCCGTCGACGAGCGTGACGTGCAGCGCGAGATGGTGACCGTTCAGCCGCCAGGCCCACGGCTCGGTCCCGGCCGGGTCGCCGAGCACGCGAAGGTAGTAGCGATCGCCCACCGTCGAACCGGCCCAGCCGCCGCGCTCGGCGATCTCCATCGGATCGGCGAGGCCGCGGACGATGATCTCGGCCGCCATCACCCCGCGGAAATCGGCCAGGCCGCGCTCGCTGTAGACGAGTCCGAGCAGGCGCACCACCAAGGCCTCCTGCGCCGCGGACAGCTCGTGCAGCGGCAGGCCCGGAACGGCACCGGGCAGATACGTCCACTGCTGGTGATCAGGCGTGTCGAAGGGAGCCCTGATCTTGTCGAGCTGGGCGGGCGTGAGGCTCGCCAGCAGCTCGAGAACCGCTTCCTGGGTCTGTTCTACAACCATGCCGATCGCTCCCGTTCCGTCGGTTCGTAGTGCGTCCACTGTTCGAACGGCCGGTCCAGCTTGTACCGGAAATCCGGCTGCCGCAGCAGGACGCGTGTTTCGGCGTTGCCCGGGTTACGCAGCGTCTCGAAGAACCGCACCGACCAGTGGAACCAGCGCATGCAGAACAAGCGCATGGTCAGCCCGTGCGACACCAGCAGCACGTTGCGCGGCGCGTTCGGGTTCTCGAAATCGCGGTGCATCGTCTCCAGGAACGACGACACCCGGTCGTACACGTCCGAGCCCGACTCGCCGTCCGTGAACCGGTAGAAGAAGTGCCCGTACCGGTCTCGCAGCTCCTTCTGCTGCTCGATGTCCGCGGTGTCCTGGTAGTTGGCCCAGTCCTGCTCCCGCAGCCGCGGCTCCTCGCAGCCGAACCCGATCAGATCGTCCAGACCGAGCGAGTCCAGCGTCTGCTGGGCCCGCAGGTACGGCGAGACATACACGCGGACCGGCTCGTCCTCGAACAGCTCCCGCAGCTCCCTGCCCGCCTTGGCCGCCTGCTCGTGCCCGTGTGGCGTGAGCGGGATCGCGTGGTCGGGGACGCGCTCGAAGATCGTCTTGTCCAGGTTGGCCTCGGACTCGCCGTGCCGGATCAGTGCGATCCGCAGCGGCCGCCGACTCAGATCCATCGTCTCCCCCTCCGCCGTACTGCCAGCATTGCGGCCACCGCCACCGCTGCGACACCGACGCGCCGGGCAAGCGCGGCGGTACGGCGTACGTCGGCAACCGCCGGCGTGGGCCCGTCGCCCAGCGTGCCACGGTCCTCCTGATACGACCCGTAGCTGTTGGTCCCGCCGAGCGTCAGATCGAGGGCCCCGGCGAACGCAGCCTCGACCGGTCCGGCGTTCGGACTCGGATGCTTGGTCGCGTCCCGCCGCCACACGGCCACCGCTTGCCGCGGCCGCCCCGCCGCGAGTCCGGTGAGCAACGCGCACACCCGGGCGGGCAGCAGATTGAGTACGTCGTCCAGCCGCGCCGATGCCCAGCCGAAGTTGAGGTACTTCGCCGACTTGTAGCCGACCATCGCATCCAGCGTGTTGGCCGCGCGGTAACCGAGTAGCCCGGGTACGCCGAGCACACCGCCCCACAGCAGCGGCGCCACACAGGCATCGGAGGTGTTCTCGGCGATCGACTCCACGGTCGCGCGAGCGAGCTCGTCGGCTTCCAGGTCGGTCGCGTCGCGGGCGCAGAGATGGCTGAGGCGGTCTCGCGCGGCCGGGATGTCCTTCTCCTCGAGCAGCCCGGCCATCACCTCGGCCTCACGCTCCAGGCTGCGCGCACCGAGCACGGTCCACGTCGCGGCCGCGGTGACGATCGTGTGGACGATCGGACGATTCCGGGTGAGCCGTTCGGCGACGACTCCGGCGGCGGTCGCCGTACCGACGACGACTGTCGCGTACGCCGTACCCGTCACGCGCGAGTCGCCGTACCAGCGAGACTCGAGCCGGGCGGCGGCCTGGCCGAAGCCGGCGACCGGGTGGAAGCGCCGCGGGTCGCCGAGGACACGGTCGGCCGCGAACCCGAGGAGGATGCCGAGAGCCCTGGACACCCTCGGCAGTCTGCCAGGTGGGGTTGTGATTGGGTGATCCGCATGGGAATCGCGGAGCTGCTCCGGGAGGTCGGCGGGAGCGGGGAGTTCGGGGTCTGGCTCGGTCGGCTGGACGGCGTACCGGTGTTCGAGCACGCGGCGGAGCGGACGCATTACGCGGCCAGCACGATGAAGCTGCCGGTGGCGATGGCGATGCTGCGCAAGGTCGAGGCGGGTGAGCTGACGCTCGACGAGCCGGTGACGGTACACAACGACTTCGCGTCCGCGGCCGGCGGACGGTTCGGGGTGAACCCGGACGAGGACGAGGCGCCGGCGACCTGGACGAAGCTGGGTACGCCGGTGCCGCTCGGCTGGCTGGCGAGCGAGATGATCACCCGCTCCAGCAACCTGGCGACCGACCTCGTGCTCGAACAGGTCGGCGTCGACGCCGCCCACGCGGTGCTCGCGGAGTACGGTCCCGGGGACAGCGCGATCCGGCGCGGGATCGACGACGCCGCCGCCCAGCGGGCCGGGATCAGCAACCTGATGAGCCCGGCCGGACTCGCCGGCGTACTGGTTGCGGTAGGCAACCAGAAGGACGACTACCTGCGGGACCTCCTGGCCGGCAACCAGTGGAACGGCGAGATCCCGGCCCTGCTGCCGACCGGCACGCGGGTCGAGCACAAGAACGGCTGGGACACCCGGATCCGGCACGACGGCGGCATCGTCCGGCCCCCGGATGCGGACCCGTTCGTCCTGGTCGTGTGTACGACGTCCGACCTGCCGGACTCCGAGGCGCAGAAGCTCATCGCCGGGATCGCCCTCGAAGCCTGGAACCACCGGCACGACCTGGAGGCGATCCGGTGAAGATCACGACACACCTGGTGTCGGCGCCGCTGCACACGCCCTTCGTGACGGCCCTGCGAACGGCGACGCACGCTGACTCACTGCTCGTCGAGATCAGCGACGGTGAGCTGAGCGGTTGGGGTGAGTCGCCGCAGGTCTGGAAGGTGACCGGCGACTCGCTCGCCGGTGCGCAGGCTTGCGTCGAGGGCCCGATCTCCACCGCACTCGACGGTCTCGGCCCGGACGATCTCACCGAATCATTGCGGCGCGTGCAGAACGCCGCCGCCGGCAACTTCGGCGCCAAGATGGCCGTCGACGTCGCCCTGCACGACCTGGCCGCGCGCCGTCGTGGTCAGACGCTGCACGGGTTCCTCGGGTCGACGGTTGACGTCGTGCGCACCGACGTGACGCTGTCGGTGGGTGACGCCGATGCGCTGGCGGCCGCCGGACGAGACCGGGTCGCGGACGGTTTCGACGTACTCAAGGTCAAGGTCGGCACCGACGCCAAGGCCGACGTCGAGCGGGTCCGGCGGGTCCGCGAGGCGATCGGCCCGGGACCGACACTCCGGCTGGACGCCAACCAGGGCTGGTCGCGACGGGATGCCGTCACCGCGATCCGTGCACTGGAGGACGCGGGCTGCGCCATCGAGCTCGTCGAGCAGCCCGTCGTGGCGGCCGACCTCGACGGGATGGCGTGGGTGACCGATCGGGTCGGTACGCCGATCCTCGCCGACGAGTCGGTGTACGGCGTACGTGATCTGGTGGCCGTGATCCGGCAGGGCGCCGCGGACCTGGTCAACGTGAAGCTGGCCAAGTGTGGCGGGCTCGGTCCGGCGCGGACGCTGCTCGAGCTGGCGCGGGAACACGGTCTGGGCATGATCGTCGGCTCGATGATGGAGAGCCACGTCGGCGTCGGGGCAGCAGCCGCGCTGGTGTCGGCGTACCCGACGACGGCGGTCAACGACCTGGACGCGGCGTGGTGGCTTCGCGATGCTCCCGTGACCGGCGGCATTCGTTATGAAGGCTCGCTGATCCACCTGCCTTCGGCTCCTGGGCTCGGCGTGACAGGCTTGACCGTATGAAGCTAGTCGCCGCCAAAGTCCCGGTCAGTACCGTGTGGACTTCACCGGATGCGCCGCGTGACATCGACGCCCCGGCAACCGCTGCCCGGCCCGACGTGGCCGCCTGGGCCAAGTCGATGGACACCGAGACCCGCCTCGGCCTGCACGGCCGGACCCTGACCCAGCTGTTGTTCGCCGAGCCCGTGCTGGTCCGCTCCGAACGCGACGGCTGGTCCGAGATCGTCGCCCCGTGGCAGCCGTCCTCCCAGGACGAGCTGGGCTACCCGGGCTGGGTCCCGTCGAGCCACCTGGGTGAGTTGCCGGGCAGCGCCTCGGCTCCGGTCGCGATCGCCGTACCGACGGCATCGCTGACCGCCGAGCCCGGCGGTGCCGCGCTGACCGAGCTGTCGTTCGGGACCGTGCTGGCGTCGACCGAGCACGCGGACGGCTACACGCGGGTCGCCACCCCGGACGACGGATCAGGCTGGCTGGCGGACGACGTACTGCGGTCTGTCGAGGACCCATCGACTCCCGAGGACCGGCTCCGGCTGGGGTCGATGTTCCTCGGCCTCGAATACCTGTGGGGTGGTACGTCCGCGTACGGCCTGGACTGCTCGGGTCTGATCCACACGGTCGGGCGCGTCCTCGGCCTGCGGACGCCGCGGGACGCCCATGACCAGGCCGCCGCGCTGGAGAACATCCCCGTCGACGAGGCTCGGCCCGGCGATCTCTACTTCTTCGGCCGCCCCGGCCAGCAGGTCCATCACGTCGGCTTCGTCTCCGCCGAAGGCATGCTGCACGCCTCCGAAACCGGGAAGAGGCTCGAGAACGCACCCCTCACCGACGACCGCCGAGCCACCTTGGTCACCGCCGCACGCTTCTGACCGCCACATCGGAGGAGCTGTTGTGCACAACGCGTTGGATCCGCGCGACCTGGTTCCGGACGAGGCCGAGCAGTTGGTCAGCGCGGGCTATCCCGCCGCGGACCTGCTGGCGCGAGCCCGGCAGGCTGCCGCCGACGACGACCTGACCGCGCTCGCCACGGTGGAGACTGAGCTCACCGCCCTCGTGCGGCCCGCGGACTGGCCGTACGACGAACCGCCGGCAGCACCCGTGGAGTTGCCGCCAGCCCCGGTCGACGAGGACACGCTGGCGGACCGGATCAGCGGCGCGTGGCTCGGGCGCTGTATCGGCAACACCATGGGGAAACCGGTTGAGGGTCTGTCCCGGGCGGAGGTGCAGACCTATCTGAGAGCGGCCGATGCGTGGCCGTTGACCGGATTCGTGCCGTATCTGGAGACACCACCCGAGGGAATCCGGCCGCACCTGTCAGCCGGCGAGGCGTCGGACGGACGGTTCGACGCGATCCCGCGCGACGACGACATCGACTGGACCATGCTCGGGCTCCACCTGCTGGAGACGTACGGCCGCGGGCTGACGACCGACGACGTCGCCCGCGAGTGGCTGGACCGGATGCCGTTCACCCAGACCTACACGGCCGAGCGCGTCGCCTACCGCAACCTTGTGGCGGGGCTGCGGCCGCCGCTGACGGCCACGGTCCGCAATCCTTACCGGGAGTGGATCGGCGCCCTGATCCGTGTCGACACCTATGGCTACGCGAACCCAGGCGATCCCGCCGAGGCCGCCCGGCTCGCGCTGGTCGACGCGTCGTTGTCCCACACCGCCAACGGCGTGTACGGCGCACAGTGGGCCGCCGCCCTGGTCGCCCAAGCACTCGTCGCCGATTCGGCCGCGGAGGCGCTCCGCGTCGCCGTCGAGGTCGTCCCGCCGAACTCGCGGCTGGCCGTCAGCCAGCGTGCCGTCCTCGAGCTGCACACCGACGGCGCCACCGCTGAGGAGGCCCTCGACTGGGTCGACTCGGCCCTCGACTACAACTGGGTCCACACTCTCAACAATGCGGCGATCATCAGCACGGCCTTGCTCTGGGGCGACGGCGACTATCGCCGTACTCTCGGCCTGTCCGTCTCCGCCGGCCGGGACACCGACTCCAACGCCGCCACCGTAGGCAGCACCTTCGGCGCCCTCCACGGCGCGTCCGCCGTCCCCGCCGAGCTGGTAGCCCAAGGCAATCGCATTGTCCGCAGCGCCGTCCGAGGGTTCGACCGCATCACGATCGACGAACTGACCACCCGGACCCTCGCCGTACGCCAGGCGCTCTCGCCGAGCTGATCAGCACGCCTCGCGCCTACGCTGGCTGGATGGAGGGGAAGCGGGCCGAGGAGATCGCCTTGAACCGCGACCTGTGGGCGCTGGTCAACGAGCGCTTCACCGGTCCGGCGGCGGAGGGGCTGTGGTCCAGGCCCGAGCTGGTGTGGGGGTTGTACGAGATACCGGAGCGGCATCTTGGCGTCCTCGGGGAGGTCGACGGCCTCGATGTACTCGAGTTGGCCTGCGGTACGGCGTACTGCTCGGCATGGCTCACCAGGTCCGGCGCGAGCGTGGTGGCCGTGGATCTGTCGGCTGAACAGCTCCGGACGGCTCGCGCGCTGCAGCGCCGTACCGGACCCACCTTCCCGCTGGTGCAGGCGGACGCTGAGCACGTGCCGCTCGCGACCGCCTCCTTCGACCTCGTCGTCAGCGAACACGGTGCCGCCGCGTGGTGCGACCCGGAACGCTGGCTCGCCGAGGCTGCCCGAGTACTGCGGCCCGGTGGACGACTCGTGTTCCTCACCAACAGCCTGCTGTCCGCGCTCTGCGTACCCGCCGACGAGGGCGTCGCCACCGACAGCCTCCACCGTGGACAGCGCGCCGCGTACCACATCCGCTGGCCGGGCGGCGGCGCCGAGTTCCACCCCTCTCACGGCGACTGGATCCGCCTCCTGCGCCGCTTCGGCTTCAGCGTCGACGCCCTGCACGAGCTCTACGCCCCACCGGACGCACCCGACCACCCGTACTACGAGATCGTCAGCACCGCCTGGGCTTCGCAGTGGCCGGCCGAAGAACTCTGGGTGGCCCGGCGCGCCACACGGTGAGTCAGCCGCAACGGATGAGGCGCCGGCGGCTGATCCCGCCGAGAATCGACGCGACCGGGAGGGGACGAGTATGTGGTACGTGTTCATGTTCGCCGGGCTGGCGATCCTCTGTGTGGTCGTGGTCCTGATCCGCAACGCCCGCGTCAAGCGCGGAGAAGACACCGCATCACCGGGAAGCTCCACCCACACCCATACCCACACCGAGGAGGAGCGAGCCCACCGCGAACGCAAGCGCCGCCGCGCCCAGTCAAAGGCCGACCGCCGCAAGCGCCACTGACCAGCAGGTGCGGGCACTGCCGCCGGACCCCGCCCTTCGGCCCGGTGACGCGCTGGATCGTGCATCTCGGAAGCATGGCTGCTATGTCCGCTCAGCGCCCGGGTCCAGGTCCGGCGGACGGGCGCGGGGAGCTCGGGATCTTGCACGTGTGCTGCGGTGTGCACCGTTCCCGGTTCTTGTCGTCGCGAGCCGGGGACGGTTTCGCTGAATCGGCGGGGCAGGCCTTGGAGTGCTTGTCCGGTTGTGCGGTTTGGGGTTGGGGGCAGGCTGGTCGGGCCAGGGCTCGGCCGACTACTTGGCGCATCGCCGGGGCCCAGCCGACGGCGGCTGTGGTCGGCTTCCGCTCAGGGGTGGGTTCGGCGGACGGTGCCGGCGTGGGTGAACCGGACTCCGACGGCTCGGACGCCCTCGGCTCGGACGGCTTCGGCTCGGACGGCTCCGGCCTGGGCGATGGAGTCGGCTCGGGCTCGGACGCCTGCGGCTCGGACGGTTGGGGCTCGGTCACCCTCGGCTCGGACGGCTTCGGCGCGGACGGCCTCGGCTCGGACGGCTTCGGCGCGGACGGCCTCGGCGCGGTCGGCTGGGGGTCGGTGGTCCTCGGCTCAGACGGCTTCGGCTTGGGTGGTTGCGTCGGCTCGGACGGTTGGGGCTCGCTCACCGTGGGCTGCGACGGCTTCGGCTTGGTTGGTTGGGTCTGGGCCGGCTCGGACGGCTTCGGGTTGATGGCCGGGGCGGTCGTGGTCGGGGCCGGTTTGGGGGCGACGGGCTTGCTGGGCCGGGGGACGACCGGGTTCGGCGCAGGGGCCGTCGTCCGCGGGCGGGTCACCGCGCGAGGTGGCGCCACGGGTTCGGTCCGTTGGGTCGGAGCGGGCTTCGCGAGCACCGTGTCCCCCGGCGGCGCGTCGGTGGGCCCGGAGCCAACCGCAGGCGGTGCGTCCGGGGGCCAGGAGGGTAGCGCCGGCGGCGGGTTGGTCGGCCAGGAGCGGTCCGCAGGGGGCGCGTCGGTGGGCCAGGGGCGTAGTGCCGGCGGATTGTCGGTCGGCCAGCGGTGTAGTGCCGGGGGATTATTGGGCTCGTCGGGGAGGAGTTCGCCAGTCGACGGGAGGCCGATCACTCGGCCGGCCTGGTAGGTCTGGGCCAGGGCGAGCACTAGCCGGACGTAGGAGTCGGCGTTGTTGTAGCGCCGTACTGCCTGGGCTGCACGGGCGGGGTCGCGCAGGTTCGATGTGCCGGTGCAGAGATATTGGGCGGCGCCTTGGGCGGCGTCGAAGATGTTGTTCGGGTCGGCGAATCCGTCGCCGTTGGCGTCCGCGTTCACCGCGCGCCAGGTCGACGGGATGAACTGCATCGGCCCGACCGCGCGGTCGTACACGGTGTCGCCGTCGAGCGCGCCGCCGTCGGAGTCGCGGATCAGCGCGACGTTCGGCCGGCCGTCGAGCGGGATGCCGCGGATCCGCCGGGTCGCCGAGCCGTCGTCGCGCAACTGTGCACCACCAAACCGCCCGTGATTGGACTCCACCCGCCCGATCGCGGCGAGCAGCGTCCACGGCACCCCGCAGCCGGGGTCGCTGACGGCCAACCGTGCCTCGGCCTTCTTGTACGCCCGCACGGCGACGTCCGGGATCCCGCTCTCGCCGAGCGTCCTGATCACCGGCGCGCCCGAGAGCACCATCTGCACCGGTTTCGCGACCCGGCCAGGCCCGACGGGGACCGCGACGAGCTGCTCCGGCGTGACGAACTCGTCCAGCACCTCGTCATCGATGAACGGATCGGCCGCGGACGCCTGCGCAGCCCCGGCCGCGTCGTACCCGCCGGCGGCGGCGTACCCGCCGCTCGCCGGGCGGTCCGGGAGTTGCGCGGTCGCCAACGCGGCGAGGGTGACCACCGCGGCGATCGATCCCGCCACCTGCCAGTGATTCTGGACCGCCGGCCGGCCGCGGCGATGCCGTCCCCGGTCTCGTCCGGGTCGCTTGATGAGGTTGTGCAGTCCGGGCACTCGCATGATCCCGATCCCTCCGCCGATCCACCGTCGCAGTGCAGTCCCCGCCTTTCCGCAGGCGTTCGGGGCAGACCACGCCCCCGGATCGGTCCCGTCCGCAACGAGGTCGCTCGTACGACCACAACGAGGTCGCTGGTACGACGGACGACGTGTGGCGAGTGCACAACGTCCTGGCTCGTCTGCAAGCGCCGACGCCAGAGCTCCACCGTGGTGGACGACCGCCTCTCCCGGTCGGGCCGACGGGCCGGCAGCACGCGCCTGCTCTACCCACAAATGCGTCGCCCCGGACCGGAGGTCCGGGGCGACGTGGCGAGGTCAGATCAGGAGTTCTTGGCGTCTGATTCGTGCGGCTCTGGCGGGCGGATCGCGTCGAGTTCGGCTTTGGTTTTCGGGTCGAGCTCCGGCTCCGACGGGGCGGGTGAGGCTTCCGGCGAGGTCGGCGTACCGTCGGCCGCGGCCTCGGCCTCCAACGTGCGGGACTTGCGGAGGCTGGCGACGGTGGTGATGCCGAGCGTGATGATGATGAAGCCCAGGGAGAACCAGATCGGGATCTCGGGGGCCCAGTCGATGTGGTGGCCGCCGTTGATGAACGGGAGTTCGTTGACGTGCATCGCGTGCAGAACCAGCTTCACGCCGATGAAGGCGAGCACGACCGACAGGCCGATCGACAGGTAGACCAGGCGCTTCAGCAGATCGCCGAGCAGGAAGTACAGCTGCCGCAGGCCCATCAGCGCGAACACATTCGCGGCGAAGACCAGGAACGGTTCCTGGGTCAGGCCGTAGATCGCCGGGATCGAGTCCAGCGCGAACAGCAGGTCGGTAGTACCGAGCGCGATGATCACGATCGCCATCGGGGTGACGAGTCGCTTGCCGTTCTTCAGCACGGTGAGCTTGACGCCGTTGTACTCGTCGGTGGCGTTCAGCCGCTTCTTGGCGAACCGGATGACCGCGTTCTCCTTGAAGTCCTCGTCGTCGTTCTCGCCCTGCCTGGCCAGGTGGATCGCGGTGTAGACCAGGAACGCGCCGAACAGGTAGAAGATCCAGGAGAACTCGTTGATCGCGGCCGCGCCGACCGCGATGAAGATGCCGCGGAAGACCAGTGCCAGGATGATGCCGATCAGCAGCGCGGTCTGCTGGTATTTCCTCGGCACCCCGAACCTGGCCATGATGATCAGGAAGATGAACAGGTTGTCGACACTCAGGCTGTACTCGGTCAGCCAGCCGGCGAAGAACTCCCCCGCGTAGTTGCCGCCGGAGAACACCCAGACCCCGAGGCCGAAGAGCACCGCCAGACCGATGTAGAACGCGATCGCGGTGGCCGACTCACGAGTGGTCGGCTCGTGCGGGCGGCGGCCGATGATGAAGACGTCGAAGGCCAGCAGCGCGAGCAGGACGCCGACGGTGATGTACCAAACGTAGTCAGCAACGTGCACAGAAAACCTCCGGAGCTCAGACGAAACAGGACTCCGAAGGTCTCTTCCGCCGGACTCACCGAGTGAGCCTGGCCGGGGGCACCGGGCGCGGGACACAAGCCCTTGACCGTGATGACGATGCCACCGCGAAGGAATACTCCCCTTCTCCACGACCATTCTGACGGGTCGACGTACGAGTCTCCAAATCCGGGACACCGTGTCCGGCTGTCGAAATGATCACAGTCGGTTCGGGGAATAGTCGCGCCGAGTGATCAGTTGTCGACGACCGGACGCCTGCTCTTCGGCAACTTGGCCACGATCGTCTCGTACGACGTGTCGATCAGCTCGAGGATCTCGTCGTCGGGGACGCTGCCGCCGAGGCGCACCGTGTTCCACCCCGAGCGCCCGATGTATGCCATCTTGCTGACGTCGCCGGGATAGGTGTCGACCAGCTCGTCAGCCTCGTCCCGGTTGGCGCCGCACTTGAGCCCGACCCCCTCGCCGCCACCGAGGAACGCGAAGATCTTGTCCCCGACCTTCGCGACGACATCCCCTTCCCACGGCTCGTCCTGCCACGCACCCGGCTTGCCCAGGCAGTGCGCGAGGATGTCGTCCCCACTCAGCCTCGCCATCGCGTGCTCCTCTCAGCTGTGGGAGACGACCTCGACGTTGTTGCTGTCGGGGTCGCGCATGAAGACCGCGTAGTAGCCGGCGTGGTACTCCGGCCATTCGCGAGGCTCGTGCAGGACCTCGGCCCCGAGCTCCCGGACCGCGCGATACACGCTGTCGACGGTCGCACGGTTGGGCGCCGTGAACGCCAGGTGGATCTCCCGCTGAGCTCCCCCGGTGGTCGTCTTCCCCAGCCAGAACTTCGGTACGCCGTCCTGCCCGGACAACCCGAGGACGTCGCCGAACTCCATCGACACGCCGATGCCGAGCGGTGTCAGGACCGTCTCGTAGAAGCGACGGCTCGCGTCCACGTCGTCGCATTGCAAGGACAGGTGGTCGAACATGGTTCCTCCCCTGGGGTGGCTCTGAGAGGCAGAGTAGACCCCGTCGCGGACAGAACTACGCTGCTCGACATGACTTCCGTTGTCGTCGCCGCAGTACAGGCGGGTTCCACCTTGTTCGACACGCCCGCGACTTTGACCAAGGCCGAGCGGTACGTGCGCGAGGCCGCCGCGACCGGCGCTCGGCTGATCGTGCTGCCCGAGGCGTTCCTCGGCGGCTATCCGAAGGGGCTCGACTTCGGCGTGACGGTCGGCTCCCGGTCACCCGAAGGGCGCGACGTCTTCCGGCGCTACCGCGAGGCCGCCGTTCAACTGTCCGGTCCGGAGATCGCCCGGCTGGCGGACCTCGCGGCGGAACTCGGCGTTCACCTCGTCGCCGGCGTGATCGAGCGCGATGGCGGGACGCTCTATTGCACCGCCGTCTTCATCGACCCGCGGCACGGGCTGGTGGCGCACCACCGCAAGCTGATGCCGACGGCGGCCGAGCGCTTCCTCTGGGGGCAGGGCGACGGCTCGACCATGCCGGCGGTGCACACCGATTTCGGTGTGCTCGGCGCGGCGATCTGCTGGGAGAACTACATGCCGCTCTTCCGCCAGGCCATGTACGCGAAGGGCGTCGAGATCTGGTGCGCACCGACGGTGGACGATCGCGATCAGTGGCAGGCGACGATGCGGCACGTCGCACTCGAGGGCCGCTGCTTCGTGATCGGCGCGAACCAGTACCTCACCCGCGCCGACTTGCCCGACGACGTCCACCCGGTCCAGGGCGACGCACCGGGGACCGTCCTGATCGACGGCGGCAGCGTGATCGTCTCCCCGCTCGGCGAGATCCTCGCCGGCCCGTTGCGGGGCGGCGAGGGTGTCCTCGTTGCGGAGCTCGATCTCGGCGACCTGGATCGGAGCAAGTTCGACTTCGATGCCGTCGGCCACTATTCGCGGCCGGACGTGTTCACCCTGTTCGCCGACGAGTCGCCGCAGCACACCGTCGTACCCAATCAGTAGCCGGCTACTTCATCCCCGCGTTCGTCATCTGGCGGAGCTCCTTCTTGAGCTCGGAGATCTCGTCGCGGTAGCGGGCCGCGACCTCGAACTGCAGCTCGGCCGCCGCGTTGTGCATCTGGTCGGTGAGCTGCTGGATGAGGTCGGCCAGGTCGGACGACGGCAGGCCGCCGGCCAGCTCCTTGGCCTTCTCCCCCGCCTTCGTCTTGCCGCCACCCGGCACCGGCGCCTTGCCGCGCGACTGCGTCCGCCCCGAACCGAGCAGCTCGGCGGTGTCGGCGTCCTCGCGGGCGAGCATGTCGGTGATGTCGGCGATCTTCTTCCGCAGCGGCTGCGGGTCGACGCCGTGCTCCTCGTTGTAGGCGATCTGCTTGGCGCGGCGCCGGTTCGTCTCGTCGATCGCCATCTCCATCGACGGGGTGATCTTGTCGGCGTACATGAACACCTGGCCGGACACGTTCCGGGCGGCGCGGCCGATGGTCTGGATCAGCGACCGGCCCGACCGCAGGAAGCCTTCCTTGTCCGCGTCCAGGATCGCGACCAGCGAGACCTCCGGCAGGTCGAGACCCTCACGCAGCAGGTTGATGCCGACGAGTACGTCGTACTCGCCCATCCGCAGCTCGCGGAGCAGCTCGACCCGGCGCAGGGTGTCCACCTCGCTGTGCAGATACCTGGTCCGGATGCCCATCTCCAGCAGGTAGTCGGTCAGGTCCTCCGACATCTTCTTCGTCAGCGTGGTGACCAGGACCCGCTCGTTCCGCTCGACGCGGCCGCGGATCTCGTGGATCAGGTCGTCGATCTGGCCCTTGGTCGGCTTCACGATCACCTCGGGGTCGACCAGACCGGTCGGCCGGATGAGCTGCTCGACGTACCCGTCGGACTTGTCCTGCTCGTACTGCCCCGGGGTCGCCGACAGGTAGACCGTCTGGCCGATCCGCTCCAGGAACTCCTCCCAGCGCAGCGGCCGGTTGTCCATCGCCGACGGCAGCCGGAACCCGTGCTCGACCAGCGTCCGCTTCCGGGACATGTCGCCCTCGTACATGCCGCCGATCTGCGGCACGGTCACGTGCGACTCGTCGATGACCAGCAGGAAGTCCTCGGGGAAGTAGTCCAGCAGGCAGTGCGGAGCCGTACCGGCCTCGCGTCCGTCGGTGTGCCGCGAGTAGTTCTCGATACCGGAGCAGGTGCCGATCTGACGCATCATCTCGATGTCGTACGTCGTCCGCATCCGCAGTCGTTGGGCTTCCAGCAACTGGCCACCGCGCTCGAGCTCGGCCAGGCGCTCCTCCAGCTCGGCCTCGATCGAGGTGATCGCGCGCTCCATCCGCTCCGGCGCGGTCACGTAGTGCGTCGCGGCGCCGATGTAGACCTCGTCCTCCTCGCTGATCACCTCACCGGTCAGCGGGTGCAGCGTCATCACGCGCTCGATCTCGTCGCCGAAGAACTCCACCCGGACGGCGAGCTCCTGGTACACCGGGAAGACCTCGAGCGTGTCGCCACGGACCCGGAACGTGCCGCGGGTGCCGGCCAGGTCGTTCCGCGCGTACTGCACTCCGACGAGCTTGCGGAGCAGGCCGTCGCGGTCCATCTCGGTGCCGACCTTCACGTGGATCATGCGGTTCAGGTACTCGTCGGCGGAGCCGAGGCCATAGATGCAGGAGACGGTCGCGACCACGACCACGTCGCGGCGGGTCAGCAGCGACCAGGTGGCCGAGTGCCGCAGCCGCTCGACCTCCTCGTTGATCGAGGAGTCCTTCTCGATGTAGGTGTCCGTCTGCGGGACGTACGCCTCCGGCTGGTAGTAGTCGTAGTAGGAGACGAAGTACTCGACCGCGTTCTGCGGGAAGAAGTGCCGCAACTCGTTCGCGAACTGGGCGGCGAGCGTCTTGTTCGGCTGGAGGATCAGCATCGGGCGCTGGATCTTCTCGGCCAGCCAGGCGATCGTCGCGGTCTTACCCGTGCCGGTGGCGCCCAGCAGGACGACGTCCTGCTCGCCGGCGTTGATCCGCCGCTCGAGGTCCGCGATCGCGGCCGGCTGGTCACCGGCCGGATCGAAATCGGACACCACCTTCAGCGGGGCGACCATACGCTGGAGATCCGAGACCTGTCTCATGCCCCCAACCGTACGACCCGCCGCCGACACTTTCTAAAACCGCAGGTCAGAGGCTCTTTACCACCGAATTGTTCATGTAGATCAGCTCGTTGACGCGCCGCTTGTAGACGCGGGTCTCGAGGGCGGCGTCGGTGGCGGTGACGCGGTCGAACTGGTCCTGGTAGGCCGTGACGAAGCCCTGCATCGCGATCTTCTTGCCGTTCTTGGCCACCCACACCCCGGTGTACGACAGCGCGTAGCAGGCCTTGACCGCCGGGGTGGCCGGCTTGCACGCCACGCCCTTGCCGATCCGGACGCCCTGCATGCCGTTCGACTCGATGTCGACCAGGTGTTCGGCGAACCCCTTGGCGTCGTACAACTCGGTTTGCCGGACCCAGTAGTACCCGTCGATCAGGCCGCGCGCGTTGAACTGCTGCAGGATGTAGTTCTTCCCGCCCTTGGACTTGTCCCAGTCCGGCAGCCAGCCCTTGGCCGGGGTGAACCAGACGCCCCAGCCGACCTCGACGCCGGTGTCGTTCGGACCCTTGGAGTCGTTGGGTGTGGGCGTGGGCGACGGCGTGTACAGCGTGCCGACGGGATCCGGGGTCTGCTGGGCGACCGGGTCCGCGTCCTTGCTGCCACCGGTCACCAGCAGGACCACGCCGACCGCGACGAGCACGACCGCGAGGACGGCGCAGCCCATGATGATCCACTGGTTCCGGCTCGACTTGCCCGGCCGGTCCTGCGGTCGCATCGGCCCCGGACCCCAGCCGCCAGGAGCGGGTGCGGGAGTACCCGGTCCGGGTCCCCAGCTGGCAGGAGCAGGGGCGGGAGGCGGTCCCGGGGGCGGCCCGTACTGCTGACTCATAGCTGTTCCTCGCGGTGTGTCTCTGGTTTCGTCATCACAAGCTGTCGAGCACGGACTTCTTCATCGTCTCGGCGTCGGCCTCGGCCTTCGGGGCGAAGTCGACCCGGGTCCGGAAGTCCAGCGCGGTGACCACCTTGTCCTTGCGCCGGTACGCCTCGACGTAGCCCTGGACCTTCACGTCCGCACCGGTCTTGTCCTTCGCGGTGGAGGTGTAGCTGATCGCGACGCACTCCTCCAAGACGTCCTTCGGGCACGGCAGGTTCCGTACGTTGCCCAGCTGGGCGATCTCGTTCTCGGTCTCGCCCTCGACGATGCCGAGCACGTACGCCTGCGCGGTCACGTTCTCCTTCTGCCGGACCCAGAAGAACGCGCGCGGATCGCCGTTCGGTGCGTAGGTGACCAGCTCCTTGCCGCGGGTCTCCGTCGCCAGCAGGCTCCAGCCCTCCATCGGTACGACGGAGACGCCGAAGCCGACCGGGATCGCGTTGGCCGGCGGCTGGTACGACGTCGTCGGCGTACTCGCGGTCGGCGCCGGGGACTGGCTCGGAGCAGGGTCCGCGGTCTTGTCGTCGCCACCGGACAGCAGGACCAGCGCGACCGCGACCAGCACGACCACGATCAGGCCGGCGCCGATCGGGATCAGCAGCGGCGGGACCCGCGGCCCCTTCTTCTCCGGCGGCGGCCGCCGCAACGACGGCGGCCCGACCTTGTCGCCCCACGCCGAACTTGTCTCCGTCGCCGGTCCGGGTCCCGGCCCGGCGGTGTCCGGGTCACCCCACGGCGACGGCGGCGGTGGCACCTCCAGGTTCCACGGCGACGGCGGCAGAGCCGGTTCAGTCGGCTCTGCCGCGTCGTCCGCGTCCGGACCGGGCTGGTTGACCCAGGGGTTGCCCGTTCCGGAACCCTTGTCGCGCTTTCCGCTCACTGGCTCTTGACGACCGACTGCAGCATCGCCGTCGAGTCCGGCTGGATCGTGGACACTTTGTCCTTGCGCCCGTACACCCGGATGATCGTGATCACGCCGTCGTTGCGCTCGATCACACCGACGAACCCGACCACCGGCAGGCTGCCGTTCTGGGAGCTGGAGACCGCGTCGAAGCTCTGGGTGGTGACGACCTTGACGTCGGTCTTGTCGTCAGGACCCGGCTTGCTCTCCTTCGGCTGACCCGTCTTGACCGAGGACAGGTCCTTGGTCTCGGCAGTCAGCAGCTGCGGGAGCACGGTCGCGGTGTTCTCGTCGGCCTCCGCCTTCCAGGCGTTCACCATGAAGTAGGCCTCGCCCTGCTTGAGCAGGTAGACGCCGGTGAACTTGTCCAGGCTCTTGCGGATGTAACCGGGCTGGGGCTTCACGAAGACGCCCTCGGCGACCTCGATGCCCTCGTCGACGTTGCCGGTCGGCTGGTTGCTCTGGCTGGTCGTCGGCTGCGGGTCCGGCTCCGCCTTCTTGTCGTCGCCACCGCTGAAGACGAGGGCGAGGACGACACCGATCACCGCGACGACAGCGAACGCGCCGCCGGCGATGAACAGGATCTTGTTACCGCCCTTGCCGCGCGGGGAACGGCCGTCGTACTGACCCCACTGCTGCTGGCCGCCGCCGTACTGCTGCTGGCCCGGGTAGCCCTGCTGCTGCGGGTACTGCTGCTGACCGGGGTACTGCTGCTGGCCCGGGTACGGCGGTTGCTGACCGGGGAAGGTCTGCTGACCGGGCTGACCCTGGTACGGCGGTTGGCCCGGCTGCTGGCCGTATCCCGGGGGTGCCTGCGGCGGACGCCCGTACCCAGGCTGAGCCTGCGGCGGCTGCTGCGCGTACCCAGGCTGCCCTTGCGGCTGGCCCTGCGGCTGGCCATAGCCTGGCTGACCCTGCGGCCGGCCCGGCTGCTGGCCGTAGCCCGGCTGGCCCGGTTGACCTTGCGGGCCCGGCTGGCCGCCGTACGGCTGCTGACCGCCCGGACCGTAGGGCGGTTGCTGGTTGCTCATGCCTGCGCCTCCCCAGTCGTCGCTTCGTAGCCACTCGCACCCGCCACGGCCGCCAGGCCGCGGGCGGACTTCGGCACGGAGCGCACTGAGTTGCCGCATGCGGAGCAGAAGTCGGACTGCGGGAGCAGCGGCATCTCACAACGCGAGCAGAAGGCCAGGTCGCCCGACGCGTGGTTGGAGCCACCGCGCGCGGCCGACTCCAGGGCCGCCTCGAGCAGACCCTTGTGCAGCACGGTCCGCACCCGGATGATCAGCGCGCCGAGCAGCAGCAGACCCCAGACCACACCGAGGATCGCGCCGATGGTCGAGCCGTGGCCGCCGACGAAGCCGAGCAGGTAGACACCGCCCTGGAACAGCGCGTTGATCGCGATCGCCTGCAGCAAAGCGAACACCCAGCGCGGCGTGAAGCCGTCGTATCCCTCGCCCAGGCCGGAGAACTCCGCGCCCGCGAGGCCGGTCGCCGATCCGTAGATCAGCGGCTTGATGAAGCCGTGCAGCACCACGATCGAGATCCACGTCCCGGCACTGCTGCCCGGACCGGCGAAGCCGCCGCTGATCCAGCCCCAGTGCAGCACCAGCGTCTCGAAGCACGCGTAGCCGACACCGGCCACCACGCCGAACGTGAAGCCGTCCATCAGGTCGTCGTACCGCGGCCGGGAGGCCAGGTAGAGCGGGCCGATCTGGCGGATCAGCTCCGACACCACCGGCACCAGCAGGAGCAGGATCAGCAGGTCGCGCCCGGACGGGCCGGCGTGGTTGCCGCCGATCGTGTCCAGGGAGAGCGCGAGCTTGTCCGACCAGAGCCAGGTGAACACCGCGGCCAGGACGCCGGTCAGCACGAACGCCGCGGCGACGACCGGGATCGGCTCGTCCTCCCAGAGGTTCACGTCGTACAGGTAGAGGATGTAGACGATCGGAATGGCGAACGCCGCGATCATGATCGCCACCGGCAACGCGCCGAGCGCGGCCGTCACGACGGTCAGCAGCAGGGCGACGCCCAGCGCGACCTTGTACGTGTAGGGCTGTTTACCCGAGCCCTGCGGCATGATCGTGGACACCAGCTTGAACGACGCGACCGGCTCATCGGGCCTGGCGGCGTACGCCTTCTTCCGCTCCGCATCCCCGGAGCGCACGTCGTTGCCACAGTGATGGCAGAAGTGCGACACCTCGGGGACGTCAGAGTTGCAGCGCGGACAAACCACGCCATCCTCCCAACCTCGGACATCATTCCGGACCGGCGCGGGGCGCGCCGTCGGTGGTCACGGCCCGATCACCCCGGGCCGAACCGGGACAGATTCTCGTACAGCCGGTCCCGGAGTCATCATTTACCGCGCGAGGGTCACCTTTTCGTGTCCGGACCGTGGCCTGCGCGCTGTTCGAGGGTGGCCCACACCTCGTCGATCCGGCGGTCCAGGTCGATGAGCGTGCCGGAGTTCTCGACCACCAGGTCCGCCGCCGCGAGCCGCTCCGCCCGCGACGCCTGGCTGGCGACCCGCTGCTTCGCTTCCTCGTCAGTCATTCCTCGCTCCGCGGTCAGCCGCTCGAGCTGTACGTCGACTGGCGCGTCGACCACGAGGACGAGGTCGAACCGATCCACCTGGCCGGTCTCGACCAGCAACGGGATGTCGTGCACGACGATCGCGGCGACCGGCGACTGCGCCTCGATCTCGGCGGCCCGGGCGCGAACCCGCGGATGGACGATCGCCTCGAGCCGCCGCCGGGCCGACTCGTCACCGAACACGATCCGCCCGAGCGCGGGCCGATCCAGCTCGCCCTCGGCGGTCAGTACGTCGTTCCCGAACGCCTCCACCACCTCGGCGAGCCCATCGGTCCCCTTTGCGACCACCTCGCGCGCGAGTACGTCGGAGTCGATCACAACCGCCCCACGAGCGGCCAGCCGCGACGACACAGCGCTCTTCCCGGACCCGATCCCACCAGTCAGTCCCACTCTCAGCACGCCAGCACCTTAGTCAGTGGCGGCCTACCATGACTTATGGGGTGGTTTCGACGTAGAGGCGCACTCGATCTGCGGCAGGTCCGATCGATGGCCGAAGAGGACGTGACCCAGTTCGGTGAGGAGCTCGCGCGCTTCGGCGAGGTCCGGACCGGCGAACTCGACGCCGAGACGCGGCAGGACTACCAGACCGCGCTCGATGCCTACGAGTCCGCCCAGCGGATGGTCGACAAGCTGACCTCGGCCGAGTCGGTCAGCACCATGGTCGACACCCTCACCGCCGGCCGGTACGCGCTGGCGTGCGCCCGGGCCCGGGTCACGGGCGATCCCCTGCCGGAGCGGCGTACGCCGTGCTTCTTCAACCCACAGCACGGACCGTCGAGCACAGATGTCGTCTGGACGCCGGCCAGCGGACCGACGCGTCGGGTGCCGGCCTGTGCGCAGGACGCGGCCCGCATCCGGGCCGGCGAAGAACCCCCGGTCCGGATGGTCCGGTACGGCGAGGTGCAGGTGCCGGCGTGGGAGGCAGGCGCGCCGAACGAGCCGTACCGGGTCGGCTTCTTCGCCGCCAGCGCGGCCAGGGCGCAGGTGATCGAACTGAAGAGCCAACTCAAGGGCGAGGGCCGCGGCCGCTGGGGCATCGACTTCGGCAAGCGGAAGAAGCCCCGCCTCCCCTACGACTGACCGACGCGCGGACAGACGAGACCCCCGCATCCAGTACGGGGATGCGGGGGTCTCGGGCCTTACGTACTTACCGAGTCAGGATCAGCCCTGGCCGGTCAGCTTCTCGCGGAGGGCCTGCAGCGCCTCGTCGGAAGCGAGCGCGCCCTCGACGGGAGCGTCGTCCTTCGGAGCCGCGGCGGAGGAGTACGTCGACGCCTCGCCGGCCTCGACGTCCGCCGTCTTGGCGTCCTCGATCTGCTTCTTGTGGGCCTCCCAGCGCGCGTGGGCCTCGGCGTACTGCCGCTCCCACTCCTCACGCTGCTTGTCGAAGCCCTCGAGCCACTCGCCGGTCTCCGGGTCGAAGCCCTCGGGGTAGACGTAGTTGCCCTGGTCGTCGTACGTCGCGGTCATGCCGTACAGCGTCGGGTCGAAGTCGTCCGAGACCGGGTCGACACCCTCGTTGGCCTGCTTCAGCGACAGCGAGATCCGGCGCCGCTCCAGGTCGATGTCGATGATCTTGACCATGACGTCGTCGTTGACCTGGACGACCTGCTCCGGGATCTCGACGTGCCGCTCGGCCAGCTCGGAGATGTGCACCAGACCCTCGATGCCCTCCTCCACGCGGACGAACGCACCGAACGGAACCAGCTTGGTGACCTTGCCGGGCACGATCTGGCCCATCTGGTGGGTCCGGGCGAACTGCTGCCACGGGTCTTCCTGGGTCGCCTTCAGCGACAGCGAGACGCGCTCGCGGTCCATGTCGACGTCCAGCACCTCGACGGTGACCTCCTGGCCGACCTCGACCACCTCGGTCGGGTGGTCGATGTGCTTCCAGGACAGCTCGGACACGTGCACCAGACCGTCGACGCCGCCGAGGTCCACGAACGCACCGAAGTTGACGATCGAGGACACGACGCCCTTGCGGATCTGGCCCTTCTGCAGCTGGGTGAGGAAGTTCATCCGCACCTCGGACTGCGTCTGCTCCAGCCACGCCCGGCGGGACAGGACCACGTTGTTGCGGTTCTTGTCCAGCTCGATGATCTTGGCCTCGATCTCCTGGCCGACGTACGGCTGGAGGTCGCGGACCCGGCGCATCTCCACCAGGGAGGCCGGCAGGAAGCCGCGCAGGCCGATGTCCAGGATGAGACCACCCTTGACGACCTCGATGACGGTTCCGGTGACGACGCCGTCCTCTTCCTTGATCTTCTCGATCGTGCCCCAGGCCTTCTCGTACTGGGCGCGCTTCTTCGAGAGGATCAGACGGCCTTCCTTGTCCTCCTTCTGGAGAACCAGGGCCTCGACGTGATCGCCGACGTTGACGACCTCGTTCGGGTCGACGTCGTGCTTGATCGACAGCTCGCGGGAGGGGATGACGCCTTCGGTCTTGTAGCCGATGTCGAGCAGGACCTCGTCCCGGTCGACCTTGACGATGGTGCCCTCGACGATGTCGCCGTCGTTGAAGTACTTGATGGTCTGATCGATCGCCGCGAGGAAGTCTTCCTCCGACCCGATGTCATTGACCGCTACCTGCGGGGTGCTGCGTACTGCGGGGTCGAGAGGTGCCTCGATGCTGGCCGTCATGTGGTGGGTTGCTCCGTGGACTGGTGGTGTTGTGCGGTCGCGTCATGAACCGTTGGATCGCATCAAACCGCTGGATTGCCTGAAGAGCACAGATTCACCACCGACTGCTGCGAGCACGAGCCTGCTCCGTCCGAGGTCGCGCGGGCCCATAGCGCACCTGACAGAATACCGGTCCTGACGAAGGCAGCACAACCTGGGGCACCCGGTGCCTACCGGCCGCCCGCCGAGGTCTCCCGACGTGCCTGACAATGAACAACTGATCTCAATGTACGACGTCCAGGGCGGGTCGTCCTCCGGAGAGGGTACTGGTGTCCGCCATTCGGGCCACCAGGTCGTGCGCGGCGGCCGCGATCTCGTGCTCGGTGGACCGCGCGGCGAGGTCCAGCAGCGCCCACAGATCGGCCGCCCGGCCCAGGTCCACCAGCGGGTCTCCGAGCTCCAGCCCACTCCCCCGGAGCACGCTCAGCACCGCCCCGGCCAGCACCGGGTCCACGCAGAACCGGAAAAGGTTTCCCAGATCCGTGTACGGCGACCCCGCGTGGGCGAACTCCCAGTCGATCAGCCCGGTGATCCGCGCGGTCGCCGGGTCCACCAGCAGGTTCTTCGGATTGAAGTCGCTGTGCACGAGGCAGACCCGGTCCACCCCGTCGGCCAGCACGTCCTCGGCCTCGGCGATCACGCCGGCGAACCGCTCGGACTGCTCCGGGCTCAGCCCCAGGTCGAGGCCCGCGACGTACCGCTCCAGGTCGCCCATCCCGAACGGCTCGATCGCCAGCTCGCCGTCACGGAACATCCCGAAGGTGAGGAACGGCATCCCGCTCAGCCGCAGCAGCAGCTCACCCAGCTGCTCGCCGACCGTCCGGCGTTCGTCCTCCCCCGCCGTCTCCAGATAGACCTGCAGGTTCATCCCCGGCAGCCGCTCGGTCAGCAGATAGGGCGGGTCCTCGGCGGATCCCTCGCGCTTGGTGTCCAGTACTCGCGGAACCGGCAACAGCCCGCGGACGAGCTGGAGGAGCGCAGCGTCCACCGCGGCCCGCCCGGGGTCCTGCACATACAACTTCAGTACGGCGTCCTCGCCGCCGGCGCTGACCGCATACGTCTGACCGCCGTACCCGCCCGTCAAGGGAACCGCACTGGCCGCGAAGTCGCTCATACAGCCGAACACTAGTGATCGGAGAGACCGTGGGCGACGCGCATCAGTTCGGCGCGCGCGACACGCTCTGGACGAGTCGTGCGGACGGTCGGAGACTCGGAAGGGAGGCAGAAGGAGGAGGCCGGATGACCGTCGACCCGATCGTGACCGAGGTGCTACGGGACGTTTACGACCCCTGCTGCCGCGACAAAGGCATCTCCGTCGTGGACATGGGTCTGCTGCACCGCGCGTCGATCAGCGACGGCAGAGCCGAGGTCGATCTGTTGCTGACATCCGGCTGGTGCCCGTTCGCGACGAGCGTGCTGACCGACGTCGAGAGCGCCGTCGCCGGGCTGCCCGGCGTACGGGAGGCCTCGGTGCGGATCGTCTGGGACGAGGCCTGGAGTCCGGAGCGGCTCGCGGACAGCGCCCGGAGCAAGCTGCGTTTCCTGCCGCCGCCCAGCGAGGCAGGCGACCCGGCCCAGTACGTCGCCGCGCACTGGCCGGCACCAACCCACCAGGAGGAATTGTGATCGGCGATGCCATCGTGTTCGACGGTGTGGCGCACCCGTTCAACTTCGACAAGGACAACGCCTACGGCAGCGCAGGCGAGATGTTCTCGAACCATCTGTACGCCTTCCACGCGACGCTGACGCCCGAGGGCCAACCGGTGATGCCGCCCGAGCAGTTCCTGCACCGGTGGACCGTCGACGAGATCCGCGACATGGTCTACGCGCACTCCGACACCGACATGCTGGTGGCGATGCCGTTGCCGCTGACCGACCTGTACAAGGACGGCCTGTCGCCATGGGAAGAGTGCGCGAGACTCGCCCAGTTGGACCCCGGGAAGAGCGTCTTCTGGGGCACGGTGAACCCGCTCGAGGGCAAGAAGGCGCTCGACGACGTGACCCGCCAGGTGGAGGCCGGTGCGAAGGCGTTCAAGTTCTACAACGTGCGGTACGAGGACGCCGGGCCGGTGCCGTGGCGGATGGATGATCGCAAGGTGGCGTTCCCGGTGTTCGAGCGGATCCAGGAACTCGGGGTGAACCTGATCGGCGTACACAAGGGCGTACCGCTCGGGCCGCAGCCGATCGAGTACACCCAGACCTGGGACATGGACGGTGCAGCGGCCAACTTCCCGGACATCAACTTCGTCATCTTCCACGTGGGGCTGCCGTTCATCGACGAGACCTGCTGGCAGCTGATCCGCTATCCCAACCTGTATGCCTCGTTGGCGGCGACGATCAACTTCGTTGTCCGGGCGCCACGACAGTTCGCCGAGATCCTCGGCAAGCTGCTGTTCTGGTGCGGCGAGGACAAGATCGTGTACGGCAGCGAGGCGCCGCTCTGGCAACCGCAGTGGGCCCTGGAGGCGTTCTGGAACTTCGAGATCCCCGAGGACCTTTGCGCCGGGTACGGCTATCCGCAGCTGACACAGCAGGCGAAGCGCAAGATTCTCGGCGAGAATCTGCTCCGCCTGCACGGCATGGACGTTGAAGAGACCCGGGCCAACCTCACGCCCTAGAGTTTCCCTCGTGACCGGGCCGGTACGGGTGCAGTTGACCGAGGCGGAGACCTCCCGGGCCAGCCGGGCCTACTGGAACTCGGCGGCCGGCGAGTATCTCGCCGAACACGGCGACTTCCTCGGCGACGCCCGCTTCATCTGGTGTCCCGAGGGGGTCGACGAGGAGCACGCCCAACTGCTCGGCCCGGTTCGGGGCCGGCGCATCCTCGAGGTCGGCTGCGGCGCCGCGCAGTGCTCGCGGTGGCTGGTCGAGCAGGGCGCGGACGTCGTTGCCTTCGACATCTCGGTGGAGCAGCTCCGGATCGCGCGAGAGCTCGACGCCCGCACCGGCACCGTGGTCCGGACGGTCGCGGCCGACGCGACCGCGATCCCCTACCGGGACGCCACCTTCGACATCGTCTGCTCGGCGTTCGGCGCGCTGCCGTTCGTCGCCGACGCCGGGACCGCGTTGCGCGAGATCGCCCGGACGCTGAAGCCGGGCGGCCTGCTCGTGTTCTCGGTGACCCATCCGTTCCGCTGGACCATGCCGGACGACCCGACTCCGGCCGGCCTGCGGATCACCCATTCCTACTTCGACCGGACGCCGTACGTGGAGGTCGACGCCGCGGGTACGCCGGTGTACGCCGAACACCACCGGACGACCGGTGACTGGATCCGCGACCTCACCGACGCCGGGTTCGTCGTCGACGACCTGCTCGAGCCCGAGTGGCCGGCCGGGCAGGACCTGGTCTGGGGTGGCTGGGGACCAGACCGCGGCCGCCTGGTCCCAGGCACCGCGATCTGGTCCGCGCACAAGCCGTAGGTCAGTCCGCCTCAGTCCGCCGACGCGTCTGCAGGAAGCCGACGGCCCCCAGCAACAGCAGTCCGAGGATCAGCGACAGCAACGGCACCCAGAAGCCGATCAGGTGCAGCTGTGCCGCCTTCGACTGGTAGCCGCCCTCGTCGACCCCGTTCTCGGTCGCGCCCTTCACGTTCTTCTTCACGGTCGCGTCGTCGTACGCGATCGTGACCTGTGTCGCGGTCAGCTTGTCCTCACCGTCGTACGCGATGGTGGCGAGCTGCTTCTCCTCGCCCTTGATGATCGCTCCGGTGATCGGCTCGATCCACAAGGTCCGGGTGTTCTTGTACGTGCGCTGCACCGCGACCGAGTCCTCGCTGAAGTCGTCGACCAGGCTGCCCGGCACGAGCAGCGGCTTGGCCAGCGGCACCTCCTGCTTCGGGATCTCCTGCTCGAAGACGTAGACCTTGAGCCCGTCCAGCGTGGTCTCGTTCTTGTACTGGATCGGGAACGCCTTGCGCAGCGTGGTGTCCCAGAAGGAGTACGTCTTCTTCTCGGTGCCGAACGGGAACTTCAGCACCAGACCATCGTGCCCCTTGAACAGCGGGCTCTTCGGGTCGGGCTTGAGCCGGTCCGCCTTCTCCAGCGTGGTCGAGATGTACTCGCCGCTGTCGTCGCCACCCGACGGGTTCCAGCGCACCGCCTCACCGGTGCGCGCGTCCAGGACGACGCGTTCCTGGACGAAGCTCAGCGGCATCAGACCGGTGAGCGACGCGTCGTCGGGGAACTTGTAGTTCTTGGAGTCGTCCGTCACCACGGCCGTGTCGAACACGACCACCTTGCGATTCAGCGCCTTGCTGATCTTCTCGGCCGCGGCCACGTCACCGCGGACCGTCCGCCGGGCTTCCAGCTCGACGCCCTTCTTCTCCTTCAGGTCCGCGACGCTGAAGATGGTGGCGTCCGGACCGGCCGACACCGTATGTGCGATCTGGCCCGCCGGCGCGACCGCCAGCGTTGGATACGCATAGAACCTGGCCAGCGCCGCAACGCCGACGAAGAACACCCCGAGCCCGATCAACACCGCACGACTGCGTGTCCCCACTGCAACCCCTCCCGGTCTGTTCGCGGGACGCTACCAGCGGGTAGCCACCTTGAACAGACGATGCGGGCGGGAATTTCGAACTGTCATATAGTCGCGCCGCATGAGGGGGAACTGGGCGGTGCCGGCGCCACCACAGACATCGGTGCTTCGCGGGGTCGTCGTGGCCATCGCGGTGCTGCAGTCTGCCGTGCTCGGACTGCTCGCCCGCCGGGGTTCGTGGCTGAGCGACGACCTCGACTTCCTCGTCCAGGGCAGCCGCGGGTTCGCGCCCGCCGAGCTGCTGACACCGGTCAACGACCACATCGCGCCCGGGCTCCGCCTCGTCTACGCGATCTTCGCCGACGTCGCTCCGCTGAACCATGGCTTCACCATCGGCTGGCGGGTGCTGATGCAGGCGCTCGCGATCACCCTGATGGGTCTGCTCCTCCAACGCATCCTGGGCTCGAACTGGTGGGTGGTCATCGGCACGATCTTCTACGCGATCACCCCACTCAGCATGCCGTCGTTCATGTCGCTGTCGAGTGGTGTGAACAACCTGTCCGCGCACGTCTTCGGTCTCTTGTTGCTGCACTCAACCATCGACTGGCACGACGGCCGCCGCCGGCGGGCCGTTGCCTACGGCCCATTGTCGCTGCTGATCTCGGTGGCCTGCTGGGAGAAATCCGCCCTGATCCTGGTCACGGCCGTTGCCCTGGCGCTCTATCTGCGCACCGATCCGCTTCGCGACCTGCTCCGCGACTGGTGGCGGTACGCCGCCGCGCTCACCGTGCCGATCATTGCCTTCGGCATCCTCTACCTGACGCACGGCAATCCGTCGACCGGCCGGCTGCCCGGCCCCGGCAAGCTGCTCGAGCTCACGGCGCGCGGCTTCGGAGTGCCGCTGTCCGCGCTGGTCGGCGGCCCTTGGACCTGGGCCGGGACTGGGCAGTCGATGAGTGTCGCCACGCCTCCCGCCGCGGCGTTCGCGCTCGGCGGCCTGGTCGCCATCGTGCTGCTCGCGACCGCGTGGCGACGGGACCGGCGTGCGCTGCTGCTGTGGGCCTCGGTCGCCGTCTACGTTCTGGTGACCGTGCTCCTCGTGTCCTACGGACGCTTCCGTGGGTTCGGGTCGATCTTCACCGTGCACTACCACTACTGGTCCGATCTCTCGATCCCACTCACCTTGGCTGTGGTGCTGTCGGTTCGGACGGTCCAGCTGCGGCTGGCCGTCGTACCCGTCGCCTGTCTGGTCGTCGGCGTGGTCGTGTCGGACGCCGGATTCGCCCGGGAGTGGGGCAACAACCCGGCAAAGGCGTACTTCGCGACCGTCACCGCGGAGCTGGATCGGGCCGGACCGAACGTGAATCTCTGGGACACCCCGATGCCGCGGTCGATCGCCACCGCGCTGATGGCAGACATCCGGCTGTCGCCTGTGCTGAGGATGGCCAGGATTCCGTTCCAGTTGCAGGCACCGACCAGTGAGCCGCTGCTGGTCGACGACACCGGGCACCTCCGCCGGTCGCAGCTCGCGGTCTGGTCACGGGGTGCGCCGACGTCGCAGGCCAACTCCTTCTGCAACCTGCTGGTGCGTGGCACCGATCCGGTGACCGTGCCGCTGGTGCCCACCCAGTCCGGAGTCGCGACCGCGGAGTGGTTCGTCAAGGCGGCGTACTTCTCCAACCGCGAGAACACCGTGGCGATCGAACTACTGGACGCCGACGGCAACGTCGCGGCGCTCCCTGCGGCCGACTGGCCCGCTGGAGCCGGGAACATGTACTTCGGCCCGTCGCCCCGGATCACCGCCACACAACTGCGGCTACGCTCCTCCGATCCCGCGACGAACCTGTGCATCGAGAACCTCGAGATCGGATTGCCCAGATGACACGGACCAGATTCCCGGCGCTGGACGGATTGCGGGCTGTCGGTGCGCTTGCGGTGCTGACCACCCATGTCGGGTTTCACACCGGGACCTCGCTGAACGGGCCGTTCGCCGGGATCCTTGCCCGGTTGGACATCGGGGTGGCGATCTTCTTCGCGATCTCCGGGTTCCTGCTCTACCGGCCGCACGCGGTGGCGTGGTTCGAGGGGACGCTGCCGCCGCTCACGCTGCCCTACCTGCGCAACCGCGCACTGCGGATCCTGCCGGCGCTCTGGCTGGCAGTAGTGCTCGCCGTCGTCCTCGTGCCGCACAAGGACGGCGTGACCTGGGCGACGTATCTCCAGCACGCCACCCTCACCCAGATCTACTTCCACGGGCCGGCGGCGGACGGACTCACCCAGCTGTGGAGTCTGGCGACCGAGGTCGCGTTCTACCTTCTCCTGCCAGGGCTGGCGAAACTGCTGACCGGGTACGAGCGTCCCACTCGACGCAGCGTGCGCTGGCGACTCGTCGTACTCGGAGTGCTGATCGTTCTCGGACCGGTCTGGATGGCCGCTGTGAACGCGACCGGTCACCCGCAGGCGGGCCTCTGGCTCCCCGGGTACGTCGGCTGGTTCGCCGTCGGGATGGGGTTCGCCCTGTGGCAGGTGGCTCGCAGCAGCGGCCGGCTCGGGCCGTCCGCGCTCGACACGCTCACCAAGGTCCCAGGGACGGTCTGGGGTGCCGGTGCAGCGCTGCTGTTCCTCGCTGCGAGCCCGGTGGCCGGGCCGTACAACCTGTCCGCGTCCACACCGGGCCAGGCGTTCGTGAAGGCCATCCTCTACACGGCCATAGCAGCGTGCGTTCTCTTCCCGGCCGTGACCCCGACCACCCGCATCGCCGGCGTCCTCGGCGGGAGAGTCGGTCACATCGCCGGAGACATCTCGTACGGCGTCTTCGCGTACCACCTGATCGTGCTGGGCCTGGTCGAGCGCGTCAGCGGCTACAACCTGTTCAGCGGCAGGTTCGCCCTGCTCTTCTTCCCCACGCTCGTCATCTCGGCCGCCGTCGCCGCAGCGAGCTACTACGGGATGGAGCGGCCCATCATGCGCCTGGGCAGGCGAGACAAGTCGTACGACGTCTCACCGGTGAACGTGGACAACAAGGCCAGCGCACATCCGAACAAGATCGACGACTGGACCACTGCCGAGGTCACTCCGGCATCTCCGTTCGGCCAGGGCTGAACGGCCGCCGCCAGAGTCCCCAGCGTCACCACAGCCGCGACCACCACAAGCACGGCCCGCTTCGGCAGGAACCACGAGCAGACGGCAGCAATCGCAACGGCAGCGAGGCCGATCCACCCGGACATGACCGTGCCCGCGACCGCACCGAGGGCCAGAGCGACCCATGGCCCGACGTTGCGGCCTTCGCGCAGGCGATGCCCCGAATGCCTGGACCGACGCCGGAAGAACACGGCCATGGCGATCACCGACAGCAGTGCGAGCAGTCCGACCAGCAGGCCGCCGCGGTACGTGCGATCCGGCATGAAGCGGGCTGTCACCACCTGCTCGGGCCCGGCCGGGAGCACCCAGCCCTGCTGCCAGCCGCCGATGCGGATCGGCGTCAGCTTGTGGCCAGTGCCGTCGTACGCCTCCCAGCCGTCGTTGTAGTTCTGGGCGACGGTCAGCACGGACTGCTCGTCTGCGGCAGGCACCTCGGCGGTCAGCTCAGCAGGGTTCGGCCGCCACACGTCCACGTCCTGCACCGGCGTGACGGAGACGTCGCTGAAACCTGCCTTGGTCAGCGTGGTCTCGATCGGTACGAAGCCGCCACCGGCCAGGACATCCACGGCATGGCGTCCTGCCTGCAGTGGAACCGCGGAGTCCTTTCCACACGTGCTGAACGCGACCGGCCGCCGCTGCAGCAGGTCTCGCACCGTCGCCTTGAGCTCTGTGTCCGCCGGTACGCCGTCAACGCGCACCCCCGGCCCGTAGCCGCAGTACGCCCCGGTCTGGCTGTTCAGGTCGAGTGCCTTGCGCAGATCGTCGGCGCCGAGCACTCGCACCTCGGCGACACCGACCGGCGCGGTCTGGGCGAACCCGGTCGCCGAGTCGAAGTCCACCGTCGGTCGGGTCTCGGCGAAGTCGACCTCGACCGTCCGCGCCTTCCGCTCGGCGAACCGAACGTAGCCCTCGGAGTCCACCGTGCTCCGGGTCGGCGCACCGCCGTCGAACCGCAGCAGCACCTCGGTCGGCTGAGAGGCCGTGAGATACGGATCGGTGAGGAACTGCAGCCCGCTGATCTCCCTTGCCACAGGCAACTTCAGGGTCAGGCTCGGAGCCGGGTCGCTCGGGTCCGCTACCCAGCCGGTCCCGAGATCACGATCGACGGCAGCACCCGGTCGCCCTTCCGGAGCCGTGACGGCTCGGGACGAGGCAGATGCGGTGATGGCACCCCGCACCACGAGCATGCCTTCGAGAGTCGCGCCGTCCTTCGGCAGTGCGGTCCCGTGCAGCTGGTACGACGCCGCCTGCGGCAGCTCGACACTGCGCAAGAGGCCGGTCGGCTCCTCCGAGTCCTTGGCGACGCTCTGCCGGCACAGTGGCCGGGTGTCCACGTGAAGGCAGGCAGACCGCCCGATCTGCTCGTTCCTGAACACCAGTGCGCTCGGCTGCCGCTCTGTAGTCGGCACGCTGAGCCGGCTGACCGCCTGCATGCCCGGCAGGGTCACCTCGGCGATCGACACGCCACTCGGGTTCTTGCCGTCGGTCACACCGACACTCAGCCGCAGCCGCTTCGTCTGGCCCGGTGGGGTTGGGATGCTCTGCGGATCGCCCGACCCCGAGACCACTGACGTCAGCGATCCGGCGTCCGTGTCCACCTGCAACGTCCGGACCGGCTCGGTCGTCGGTGGCGCCAGCGAGAACTGGACCTTCAGCCCGTCGACCGTGCGCGGCGAGTCGAAGGTCAGCTCCAGCCATTCCCCACTGCTCCGCCCAAAGGTCCCCGAGATCCAGCGGCTGGACGGATCGCCATCTACCGCGGCGAACGATCCGTTGCCCGGCCCGGTCCGCAACGTGGCGTCCGCATCCGATGCCGACGAGGACGCGCGTACGTCGGCAATGCCGCCACCCCACGTCCTGGTCGTACTCGGAGTTGCGGTGCCGTCGTCGTACCCGAGGGTGCGACGGTGTTGCCGGCTTTGCTCGGTCGCGGTGAGCACGGGCGAGTAGTTCTCGGCCGGACGGCCGACCGACACCTCACGACGTTGCATGCCGTCGGTCTGGATCAGCGGTAGTCCGTCGAGTCGCCCGACGGCGTCGGAGCTGGTCACCGCGTCACGATCACCGCCGAGCGCCGTCAACACGGCCGGGACGTCCTCAGCCGCGCCGCGGACTTCCACCAGTCGCGACTCCGGCACCAGCCGGCCCGCACTGGTGTCACTGACGTCGTAGATCTCCACGCTCGGGTAGGGCAGCCGCATGTGGCCGTCGAGCGTCACACCGGGCTGTTCGATCGTGCTGCCGGTGGGCGGGCCGAAGGATGCAACTCGCTTGATGCCCGACTCGGCCAGGCTCTCGTGCACGGCCATGGTCGGCGTCACCTGCGCGTCGTACCTGAGGTCGTTGCGCACCACGACGTACCTGACGCCCGCACGCGCGAGGGCCTGCCGCAGTGTCTGGTCGCCCACGCCGGACCCGAGCCGGCGCTCCACCTCGTCGAGCCATCGCGTCGTCCCGGCAGACCCCAGTGGTACGGCGTCTCGCACGGCCATGGGTCGCTTCAGCAAGGCCTGGAACGGCTCGTCCTTCGTCGAGCCCCAGGTGAAGTCCGCGAAGGATGCGGCCGGCACGACCAGGACACTGCCTGGCGCGGACTGGTTGTCGAGCCAGGAGGCGGCTTCCCGCCAGTGCGCCGGGATAGCGTCGTACCCCTCGCTCCTGGGCAGTTGACCGAAGATGGCCGGCGTTGCGACCGACACGACCAGACAGGCCACCAGCACCGGTACGACGCGACGGTGGATGCGATGCGATACCGCCCACTCGGCGAAACGGCTCAGGGAGTGCGCTGCGGCGAGGGTGAGTGGCAGTCGGACGACCAGCTCGAACTTGTGCGTGTTGCGAAGCGCTGCGAGCGGTCCGTCGAGCAGCTCCTGCAACTGCGGCGCCCAGGGTGAGCCGGCCGCGCCGGCGTGGCCGAGCGTCACCAGCAGGAGCCCTGCCACAAGGGAGAGCTGCAGGAATCCGCGGTTCTTCAACGAGCCCATCGCGAGGCCCGCAAGGCCAAGCACGGCAATGGCTGCGGTGGTGAGGATCAGCATCGGCTGCGTGACGTAGAGCCAGCCGGCCGGCCAGCTCGGTCCGCCACCGCCAGACAGGAAGTTGAGCCACTGCGACGTACCGCGGACAGACTCGAACACACTCGCCATGCCGGTCGTCACCCGGGCGTTCTCGATCCAGTCGAGGAACGGCGGGCTGTACCTGCCGAGCAGCATCAGCGGCACGAGCCACCAGACCGAAACCGCCACCACACAGCCGAGCCAGCCAACCGCCACCTTCAGCGTCGACCGGTCCAGCCGTCGCGTCATCAGCCAGATCGCCGGCAGTACGAGCGTCGCACCGGTCGCGACGGCGTTGACTCCCCCGACCAGTGCGAACGCCACGGCCGACCAGCCGACCCGCCACCAGCCTGAGCGGGCGCGCGGCGTGACGAGTGGCAGCAACACCCACGGAGCCATCGCGATCGGCCACACCTCGATCGAGGTGATCGACAACTCGCCGAGCATGCGAGGGCTCAGTGCGTAGAGCAGCGCCACGGTAAAGCGCGTCCACGGCACGCCGTACTGCAGGGCGTTGCACAGCTTCCAGACACCGAGGAACGCGACGCACAGGACCAATGACCACCACAGGCGTTGGGTGATCCAGTCCGGCACCGACAGCGAGTCGAGGAGCCAGTGGAACGGGCCCATCGGCAGCAGGTAGCCGTAGGCCTGGTTCTGCAGCTGACCGAAGGCACCCTGTGGATCCCACAGGTGCAGGGCCCGAACGAGGAAGCCGCCGGGTCCGGCGGTCAGGTCGAGCTTGGTGTCGGGCACGATCTTGCCGGGCGCCTGATGGAAGCACAGGGCGATCAAGACCAGGCAGCCCAGCACGAGCCTCGCTCGCCAGACCACCTGCTCCGAACTGCCCGCCTTGAGTCTCCTCATCGGCGCCGGAGGACCAGGACGAGATTCCAGGTCACGACCTCCCGCACACCGGGCACCGCGAGTACGCCGTACGCCCAGCGCGGGTGATATCTCGGCACGGCCGCGACGAGGTCCGCTGCCTGGCAGGAGCGAGCCCACCGCAGTCCCCCGGCCACTGTGATCGGGAACAGCGACTCACCGAACCGGTTCTTCGGCGGATGCCCCTGACGTCGCTCGTACCGACTGGCAGCGCGGTGTCCGCCGAGGTAGTGCCACGGCGCGGTCTCGTGACCGCCATGCGGTCCCCACCAGCCGGTGTACGACAGGAAGACCGTCCCACCGGGCCGAGTGACTCGGACCAACTCGTCAGCCATCAGCCATGGGTCGGGCACGTGCTCGAGCACGTTGGACGAGAAGCAGATGTCGACTGCGGCGTCAGCGACCGGCAGCGCCATTCCACTGCCGAGCACAGTCCCCGGTGCGGGCTCGCCGCGCCCGCTCAACTCGCCGAGGTCGGAGTCGATCGCGTAGTACGTCGCTCCAGCCCGGCGGAACGCGTCGGCGAAGTACCCGGGCCCGCCACCGACGTCGAGCAGCAGTGCGCCGTGCAGCTCGGCGTACTGCCGGACCTGCCCGACCGAATCTGCAGCAAGCGTTTCGTAGAAGCGATCCGGATCCGACTGCTCGACTCCGAACGCCCGGAACAGCCGGACCGCACGGCCGAGATCGGCCGTCCACTCCGGGTTTTCCGTCGCGTTGGTCATCACCTGCACAGGCGGGACATTAACGGATCTCGCGAGGTCTGGCGGACATCGTTACTCCTTGGTAACGTCCCGGCCCATTACCTCGGGGGAGGTGACCGGAGGGGTGGGGCTGACCAGGTGCGTGCGCAGAGCGTGCTGTTGCTGAATTGGCGGGACACGACGAACCCGGAAGGTGGAGGTTCGGAGCGCTATGTGGAGGAGGTGGCGAGAGGCCTTGCAGCACTGGGCTGGTCGGTGACCGTGCTGTGCGCGGCGTACCCGGGGAGCCCACGCGAAGCCCGTCGCCACGACGTCCGGTACGTGTATCGAGGCACCAAGGTGACGGTGTACCTCCGCGGTCTCCTGCACGCCTTGCTGCACCAACCCGACCGCGTTGTCGACGTGCAGAACGGACTCCCATTCTTTACCCGTCTCGTACGTCGTACCGTCGTCGTCCTCGTGCATCACGTGCACCAGGAGCAATGGCAGGTCGTGTACCCGGGCTGGCGCGGCCGGCTCGGCTGGTGGCTCGAATCGCGGATAGCACCACGGTTGTACGACGACTGCCCTTATGTGACCGTGTCGTCGGCCTCCCGCGACGAACTCATCGGACTCGGCGTCAGCAACATCACGGTGATCCACAACGGCACCGATCCGGCGCCGCCACGCCAGCGCCCGCAATCGACAGTGCCAACGGTCGTCTGCGTCGGACGGATCGTTCCGCACAAGCAACTCGAGCACGCGGTCGACGCGATCGCCGAAGCACGCACGGTCCTTCCCGATGCCCGGCTGATCGTTGTCGGCTCAGGTTGGTGGGAGGACTCGCTCCGTGCGTACATCGACGAGCGCGGTCTGCGGGACGCGGTCGAGTTCCGCGGCCATGTGAGTGAGGACGACAAGCACGCGGCGTACGACGAGGCCTGGGTGCTCGCACTGCCAAGCCTCAAAGAGGGTTGGGGTCTGGTCGTCGGCGAGGCCGCGGGTCACGGCGTACCGACGGTCGCCTACCGCAGTGCGGGCGGCCCGACAGAGTCCGTCCACGACGGAACGTCGGGTGTGCTGGTGGACAGCCCGCAGCACTTCGCCGGCGCGATCACCGCGCTGCTGCAGGACGACGCACTGCGGCAGCGGTTGTCGGAAGGGGCGTCGGCCAGTGCGGGCAAGTTCACCTGGTGTGCGGCCGCACTGGCCTTCGACCGGCTGCTGACGCCTACTTCACCCCGTAGCCGACGATCGGGTCGTCCGCCTGCCCCTGCGTCTGGCCGGGCGGCGGCGCCGGGTCGTCCTTCACCGACTGCACCACCCCGACAACCGTCGTGGTAGCGACTGCCAGTCCGGCGAGTACGGCGATGGCCGCACCGATCAGTGATCCCATGGAACGTGTCCCCTCCCGGTCAAGTGAACCGAAGAGTAACAACGCCTCGCCAGAGAAACCAGAGCGGCGATCAAGGTCGCCGCGGCAGCCGCCCAGGCAGCCAGTACGACGACAACCCGCCAGGGCGCGTGGTGTTGCGGCACGGGCGTTCCGTCGAGCCGGTAGACGGTCACGGTCGGACCGGAGAACTCCTCCTTGAGCCCGTGCAACAGCGTGGTCGGGATCGGACCGCCCGCCTCGCGATCGACCACGATCCAGCCCACACCGTGCTGCAGCAGAACGTCGGTCGGATCCGACCCGTCCCGCACGCCGGCCCGGATCGCGGTCGCCACGTCGGCCGCCTGTGGATCCTCGCCGGCCAGGCGGTGGCCGCCGACGATCAGTTCGTCGGGAGCGATCGAAGGCTGCGCGAAGTAGCGGGGCATCGGGTCGAGCACTGGACGGCGGCTGTTCCACACCGGTGCCCGATAGGTCTCGTAGGGCCAAGGAATGAAGCGACCGGCGACCGCGTGCTGTGCCTGCTGCCAGTCCGACGGATACTCCGAGACCTTCAGGCCGGCTCCCCCGGCCAGCGCGGGCAGAGCGGCGATCGGCAGGAGCACCGCAGTGACCCCCACGACACGCTGGAGGCGAACGTGCCGGAGTACAGCTGTCACTGCAACACCGAAGCCGACGGACTCGAGCAGGATCAGTGGTGGCAGATAGCGCTGCCCGTCGCGGAACAGGCCGGCTCCTGGCACGTGCGCAACGACCTGAGCGAACGCACCCGGCGCGACCACCCCGGCCAACCCGATGAGCAAAGCGACTGCGGCTGCTGTCACCAGTGCGCCGACTACGCGTTCTTGTCGCCACCACAGCACGACGCCGGCCACCGACAGGGCCAGCATGACGACTGCAAAGATCGTCGGCAGCAGGGCGCCTCGATTGCCGGGGACAACGTTTGCGTTCCACACGCCGCCGAGCGTGAGGAGTGTGGGCAGCACTCCTCCATAGCCCTCGTCACGTGCCGCGAACGCAGTCACCGAGGCTGGATCGCTGGTTGCACCTCCGCCATGGACGAGACCCGCCACCAGCCACGGTGCATTGACGAGCAGTGCTGCGCCCAGCGGCCAGATCTTCGGAGCCCGTGGCGGCCAAAGCAGGATCAGCCCCGCCATCAGCAGTCCGGTGATTCCACCCGACGCCGTCAGCGCACAACCGGCCGACGCCAGCACGAACCCTGGCCACCCTTGTCCCCGTCGCAGTCGTAGCGCAGACCGCACCAGCCACGGCAGCGCGGCGTACCCGAGGAGGAGGGCCCACGCACCGAGCCGCAGCCGCTCGGCGACGAACGGGTTCCACAGGTAGAGCGTGGCGGCCGCAGCGCCCGGCAGCGCGCCACCCAGCCGGACCTCGCGCCACAGAGCGGTCATGCCGAGGCCGGAGAGTAATGGGATGGCCACGAGGACGAGCTTGTTGACCAGTACGCCGCCGACCACGTCGAGGAGAGCCACGACGACATCCGACGGGACCGCGCGCGGCATGGCCGTTGTGACACCGAAGAGGTCAAGCCGTACCGTGAGGTCCGGCACGAACACCATGTCGTAGCCGACCACGAAGCCTGGAGCGAGTAGCGGAGCAGTGATCAGCAGGGTGAGCAGGACAGGCCACAACCACGGCAGGACGCGCTTTGCACGTTCTGACATGACCACCTCCCCACCCAATGCCCTGAGGCAGTAGAGCATGAGTTCAGACACCACTCCGGAGCAAGAGCCCAGACGACTGGCATTCCTGCGCAGCGCCACGGTCGTTGCCGTCGGCATGGCCATCATGAACGTAGCCGCCTACGGTTTCACCCTGATTGGGACGCACACGCTCGTGCCCGAGCAGTTCGGGGCCATGACTGCGCTGCTCGGGCTGCTGCTGATCGGCAACGTCGCCTCGCTCGGACTGCAGGCGACCGGGGCCCGCCAGCTCGCCACCCACACCGGCTCCGGCGACGACGCCGCGGCGCTGGGCGATGCCATGCTCAAGGCCGGCCGCCGGGCGGCGCTCGGGCTCACCGTGGTGTCCCTGCTGGCGACGCCACTGTTCATGTGGATGCTGCATATCGACTCCGTGGTGTCGATCCTCCTGCTCGCTCCTACACTCGGTTTCCTGACGATGATGGGCTCACAGCTGGGTGTACTGCAGGGCAGCCAGCGCTGGACCGAACTCGCGGCCGTCTACACCGCTGTCGGCGTCGGCCGCCTGGTGCTCGGTGGTGGTGCACTACTGCTGCACCCGTCCCTCGACTGGGCGATGTTGGGTCTCGCTCTCGGCGCCGCCGTACCTGCGCTGCTGGGCGGCTTCCTGCTGCGGGGGTCCAGAGGCGCCACGACCGGGCACGTCAAGGAAGTACTGCGGGAGACGGTGCACGGCACGCACACCCTGCTGGCGTTCTTCGCGATCGCCAACGCGGACGTCCTGTTCGCGCGTGCGTTGCTGGACGGCAGGGACAGCGGGTACTACGCAGCCGGCCTGATCGTGGCGAAGGCGTGCCTGTTCCTGCCGCAGTTCGTCATCGTGCTCGTGTTCCCGTCACTGGCCAGCTCCCCCGGTGACACGCTCCGGCTACGCCGGGCGATCGTTGCCGTCGCGGGGCTCGGTGCCTGCTCGGTCATCGGCACCCTCGTGCTGCCCAACCTGATCGTCGCGATCATCGGCGGCAAGGAGAAGTACGCGGCACTCGGTCCTTACACGTGGCTGTTCGCGGTCTCAGGCTCGGCGTACGCCGTACTGCAACTGGTCGTGTACGCCGCGATCGCGCAGCAGGAGAAGCGCGCCGCCCTCCTGATCTGGCTCGGCCTGGTCGTACTCGCGGTCGCGGCCGGGATCGTGCTCGGCACCGGCATCGCCACCGGACTGAACGGCGTGAAGGTGCTGGTCGCGATGACCAGCACCTGCGCGCTACTGCTGTCGGCCGGCCTGGCGGCAGGACTCCACCGCCAGGCCAGCACTTGAGTCACCAGAGACTGGCCACTCTTTACCAAAGGCTGGACCGCGCGAAGCGGCGGGCGAAGGTGTTCGCCAGCACCAGCAGCACCAGCCCGATGACGGAGCGGAACAACCCGATCGCCGTCGCATAGCTGAACTGCGGCACCGCCGAGGCCAGACCGATCTTGTAGACGTAGGTGTCGATCACTTCCGCGGTGTCGAGGTTGAGGTTGTTCTGCATCAGCAGCACCTTCTCGAACCCGACCGACAGGATCGAGCCGATGTTGAGGATCAGCAGGATCACCGCCACCGGCACGATCGCCGGCAGGTCGATGTGCCACATCCGCCGCAGCCGGGACGCGCCGTCCACGATCGCCGCCTCGTGCAGTTCGGGCGGCACGCTGGTCAGCGCGGCCAGGTAGATGATCGCGGCGAACCCCATCGTCTGCCACGCCCCCGACCACACATAGATGTGCCGGAACATCCCGGAGTCGCCCATGATGTCGACCGGCCCGAAGCCGAACAGCCCGAGGAACTTGTTCGCCACCCCGGTGTTCGGGTTCGTCAGTACGACGACCAGCCCGACCACGACCACCGTGGAGATGAAGTGCGGCGCGTAGGTGATCAGCTGCGCCGACCGGCTGAACCACTTCTTCCGGATCGTGTTCAGGCAGAGCGCGAGGATGATCGGCAGCGGGAACGTGGCCACCAGTTCGTAGACGTGCAGGTACACGGTGTTCTTGATCAGCCGCCAGAACTGGTACGACTCCACGAACCGGTGGAAGTGCTTCGTCCCGACCCACGGGCTGCCCCAGATCCCGGACACCACGTTGTAGTCCTTGAACGCGATGATCACGCCGTACATCGGCCAGTAGGCGAAGATCGCCAGCCAGATCAGCGGCAGCGCCAGCATCGCGTACAGCTGCCAGTTCCGGCGCATCCGCAACCCCAGTCCGACCGCGGACCTCGCCGTACGCGTGCGCTCTTGGGCCGGCGCCCGTACCGCAGACTGGGCCTCTGCTTCTGTCGAGGTCGTCATGCGCTCAACCCTTCAGGGAGCCGATCATGGCTCCCTTGACGAAGTGCTTCTGGACGAAGGGGTAGACCAGCAGCGGCGGGATCATCCCGATCACGATCAGCGAGTACTTCAGCTGCTGCTGCAGCTCCTTCAGCTGGATCAGCTTGCTGGTGTCGGGCATCTGCGACGGGTCGATCTTCGACTGGATCAGGATCTGCCGCAGGATCACCTGCAACGGGAACAGGTGCTCGTTGGTCAGGTAGATCAGCGCGTTGAAGAACGAGTTCCACTGCCCGACCGCGTAGAAGAGCAGGTTCACCGCGATGATCGGCTTGCTCAGCGGCAGCACGATCCGCCAGAAGAAGCCGAAGTCGCTGCAGCCGTCCACCTTCCCGGCCTCGACCAGTTCCTCCGGGATCGTCACCATGAAGTAGGTCCGGGTGATGATCACGTTCCAGACCGCCAGCGCGGCCGGCAGGATGATCGCCCACCGCGTGTTCAGCAAGCCGAGCCTGTCCACCACCAGGTACGTCGGGATCAACCCGCCGCTGAACATCATCGTGAACACGAACGCCGCCATGATCAGGCCCTTGCCCGGCAACCCCTTCCGCGACAGCGGGTACGCCGCCAGCAGCGTGAGGACCGTGGCCACCACAGCCCCGACGACCGCGTAGTACACGGAGTTCCCGAAGCCACTGACGATCGAGTCGTAGTCGAAGATCGCCTTGTACGCGTCCAGGGTGAACCCGACCGGCCACAGCCAGACCTCACCGGAGGCCACCTTCTTGGTGTTGCTGACCGAGGCGCTGAGCACGTAGATCAACGGGTAGAGGACGGCGAGGCAGAACAGTCCGAGCGCGGTGTAGATGCAGGCCGACGCGATCTTGTCGCCACGCGTGTCCTGGATCGACGCCCCCACCGCGAGCCTCCGCTCGTCCGGCGGCAGCGTGCCCGCGGCGCTCATGCGTTGTAGGTCTCGTAGGCGGCCTGCTGGAGATCGAGGTACGGCTTCACGCCGATCTTGCCGACCCGGTCCTTGAAGTCGTTCCAGGCGCTGTCGTCGTTCGGGTCGAGCTGCCCGGTGACGAACCGCGCGAACGACTGGTTGACCTCGGTCTTCAGGTTCGTCTTCAGCTCCGACTCCTGCGCGGCCTGGTCCTGGTCCAGGGTGACCGGCGGGAACTGCATCTCCTGCGGCTGCTTGTACGGGAAGTAGTTGTCGACGGTCTGCTGGTAGAGCGGCTTCTCGAAGGTCAGGTCGGCGGGGTTCACCCGCTCGGCGAGCCGGAAGTCCTGGGACCGGTACATCGTGTTGTCCTGGCTCCAGCTGATGTTCTTCTCGGTGTTCCAGGTCGCCGAGAACCCGTACACGGCCTGCTTGCCGTTGATCCCGAGGTCGCCCTTCTTGGCCCACTCGAACTTCGGGCCGCCGTACCCGCGCAGGATCGCCTCCAGCTCCATCTGCGCGTCGGCCCACTGGACCAGCAACTCCGGCTTGGCGCACTTCTTGGTGATCACCAGCTTGGCCACCTCGACACCCACGCCGAGATAGTTCCAGGCGGCGTACCGGACCTTGTTCGGTCCCTCCAGCGGCGGGATGGCCAGGTATTTGCGCCAGCGCGCGTTCGGGTCCTTCTGGTCGATGTCGAGGAAGCCACCCCAGTAGTAGGACCGGGCGCCGCCGATGATCGGCTTGCCCGGCGCCTTGCCGTACCGGTCCATCTGGTCCTGGTCGGCGGTGAACACGTCCTTGTTGATCAGGCCCTCGGCGTACAGGCCGTGGATGTACTTCAGGCCCTCGCGCCACTCGTCCTTGTCGAAGGTGACGTCGACCTTGCCGTCGTTGACCACCAGCCACGGATCGCCCGGGTTGTAGAGGAACGAGTTCATGAAGAACGTGTCGAGCGGCGCGTCCTTGTAGCCTGCGAACGGGATGGTCCGGCCGTTGCCGCCGAGGTCGGCCTTCTTGAAGGCGCGCAGCACCTCGCGGAACTCGTCGGTGGTCTTCGGCACGTCCAGGCCGACCTGCTTGATCCAGTCGGTGTTGAGGAACGTCCGGCTGTTGCTGGCCCGGCAGTGGTAGCAGTCGTTGATGTTCGGGAACGAGTAGATCTTCTTGTCCGGCGCCTGCACCAGCTTGCGGGTGTCCGGGTAGTCCTTCATCGCCTGCTGCAGGTTCAGCGCGTACCCGTCGATGTACTGGCCGACGTCGGTGAACAGTCCCTGCTGGCCGTACAGGTACAGCTGGGAGCGGGTGAAGTGCACACCCATGAACGCGTCCGGGATGTCGCCGGCCGCGATCATCGCGTTCACCTTGGTCATGATGTCGTCGTCGGTCCCGCCGACCTGGTTCCACTCGATGTGGATGTTGGTCTTCTGCTCCAGCCACTTGGTGAAGGCGTTGGTCTTCCAGTCGCCGATCGTCACGTCCTGCGGTACGACGATCTTGAAGGTGACCTTCTCGCTGGTGATCGGCTTCAGCTCCCGGGCGACCGGTCCGACGTACCCCTCCGGGTACTGCACCGTGGTCAGCTTCGGGCCGAGGGTGACGCTGGGCGCGGCTTGGCCGGCGCCGGCAGCAGCACCGCCGGCGCTGCTCGAACTACTGCAGGCACTGAGCAGACCGCCGCCGGCTGTCGCGGCGGTCAGTCCGAGTGCCCCCGCGATGAGTGATCGGCGGCTGAGTCCGGTGCGCCGGGCATCGTCGTTCGGCATGAGTTCCTCCTAGGCGGCTGGGTCGGAACGAGACGAAATATCCGAGAGCAATATCCGATAGGATCTCGGATCTTGCCCGGGAGGATGACATAGAAAAAGACGGCGCGGAAGACCTCGACGGCAACCGAACGGAATCGATCGCTCACTGTCCGCATCTTGCGTGCAAACGCTTTCCACTTGCTGTCTATCGGACATCTTTCTTGCAGAAAGTAAGTCCGGGCAGCGCCTCGATAGGGTGCTGCGCATGACGACCCCGAAGTTCATCCTCGAACTGCGCGAGAAGATCGGGCACGACCTGCTCTGGCTCACCGGCGTCACCGGCGTGGTCCTGAACGACCGCGACGAGGTCCTGCTGGTACGGCGCGCGGACAACGGCCGCTGGGCACTCGTGTCCGGGATCCTCGAGCCGGGTGAGCAGCCGGCCGTCGGCCTGGTCCGCGAGATCCAGGAAGAGACCGCCGTCGAGGCGATCGCCGAGCGCCTCGTTAGCGTCGAGTCACTGCCGCCGTCCAGCTACCCCAACGGCGACCAGGTCCAGTACCTCGACCTCTGCTTCCGCTGCCGCCCGCTCCGCGGCGAACCCCGTGTCAACGACGACGAGTCCCTCGACGTCCGCTGGTGGCCGCTGACCGACCTCCCGCCACTCGACCCTCGCGAACTGACCCTGATCAAGTACGCCCTCTTCCCCGACCCCCAACCAATCTTCACCACCGACCGGGGTCTGTGACCTGAGGGGCCGTTGCCCGGCGGTCACGCGCTCCCGGAGCGCGGCGGGTCGAGGTGTGCGAGCAGCGTCTCGCTGATCTCGCCGAGCTGCTTGATTTGTTCGGGAGAGAGCAGGTCGATCAGGTTCGCGCGGATGCTCTCCAGGTGCGGGGGCGCCGCGGCCTCGAGGGCGGCGAGTCCTTCGTCGGTCAGGACGGCGAGCCAGCCCCGGCGGTCCGATGCCGCGTGGTCGCGCCGGACCCATCCGGCCTGCTCCAATTTGCCGATCGCGTGCGTGATGCGGCTCGGCTTGGAGTGGGTCCAGCGCGCCAGCTCACTCATGCGCAAAGTGCGGTTCGGGGACTCCGAGAGCAGCACGAGCAGCTCGTAGTACGTCGGCGGCATGCCGGCCGCCTCCTGCAGGTCCCGCTCCAGCCGGTCGAACAGTAGCCGGGTCGCCAGCCCGAACGCCCGCCAGCTGCGCTGCTCGCCGTCGCTGAGCCATCGCATCTCCGTCATACCAGAAAACTATCACGCTGAATAATTGCGTACTGAAAGATCTAGTGCTTACAGTAGTACCCATGTTGTTCAGTGCTGAAATTTTCATGACTGGAATAGCGAAGCTGAGGCGGCACCGGCGCTCCGTCGTCATCGCGGCGGCGCTGCTCGCCGCTCTCGGTACGACCGCCGCTCCGGCGCAGGCGGACCAGGGCCGCTGGGCCGCCGTCTGGGGCGCAGCGGCCCAGCCGGCCGTCCCGACCGCAGACTGGTACGGCGTGAACTGGTCCGAGCAGGGCTTCACCGACGACTCGGTGCGGCAGGTGGTACGCCTCACCGGCGGCGGCACCAGAATCCGGATCCGGTTGTCGAACATCTACGGGACCAAGCCGCTACACATCGCCGGCGCCATGGTGGGATACGCCGGCATCGGCGCGGCCGTAGAAGCGGGTTCCCTGCGGACTCTGCGGTTCGGCGGAACGGACGCGACGGTGGTTCCGCCTGGGCGTGAGATCGTCAGCGACGCGACGCCGTTCCGTACCTCCACCGGCGATCGGGTGGCCGTCACTCTCCGGCTGGACGCGCCGACCGGGCCGGCGACCTTCCATCACTTCGCCATGACCACCAGCTATCGCGCCCCGGGCGACCACCTCGACGACACCGGCGCGACGGCGTTCACCCAGCACAGCGACTCCTGGTACTACCTGACCGGGGTCGAAACCAGCGGACGTGCGCACCGCGGCACCGTGGTCGCGTTCGGCGATTCCCTGACCGACGGCGTCGGCTCCACCAAGGGCGCCGACGCGCGGTACCCCGACCGGCTCGCCGAAAGACTCGAGGCGGCCGGCCTCCCCCGCAGCGTGGTCAACGCCGGGATCGGCGGGAACCGCGTGCTGACCGACTCGCCGATCTACGGCGAGCACGCCCTGACCCGATTCAGCCGCGACGTGCTCGCCCGGCCCGGCGTCCGCAGCGTGATCATCTTGGACGGCGTCAACGACCTGGCGGCCTGGAACGAGACCGGTCCGGTGACCTGCGCGCAGATCATCGACGGGCACCGCACCTTGATCCGCCTGGCGCACGCCCGCGGCCTCCGAGTCATCGGCGCCACGATCACGCCGATGGGTGCCTCGGCCGCCTACAGCCCGGACGGCGAGCGGATCCGGCAGCAGGTCAACCACTGGATCCGCACCAGCGGCGAGTACGACGCCGTCGTCGACTTCGACCGGATCGTCGCGAACAGCGATCGGATCCGCGCCGCCTACGACAGCGGTGACCACATTCACCTCAACGACGCCGGCTACCGCGCTGTCGCCGACGCCGTCGACCTCGACGCCCTCTGACCCCCGGAGACATCACCATGGAAAACCCTGTCAACATCGCTGTTGTCTACTACTCCTCCACCGGCACGATCGCGGAGGTGGCCGGCGAACTGGCCGAGGCCGCCGAGAAGGCCGGCGCCGCGGTCAGGCTGCGCAAGGTGGCAGAGCTCGCCCCGCAGGCCGCGATCGACGCGAACCCGGCGTGGGCGGCCAACGCCGCGGCGACCGCGAGCATCCCCGAGGCCACGTCTGACGACCTGGTCTGGGCCGACGGTGTTCTGATCGGCTCCCCGACCCGGTTCGGCAACGTCGCCGCTCAGCTCAAGCAGTTCCTGGACACGCTCGGCCCGATCTGGCAGCAAGGCTTGCTCGCCGGCAAGGTGTACAGCGGGTTCACATCCGCCGGCACCGGGCACGGTGGACACGAGTCGACCCTGCTGGCCCTGTCCCATACGTTCCATCACTTCGGCGGAATCATCGTCCCGCCCGGCTACACCGATGCCGCGAAGTTCGCTGATGGCAACCCGTACGGCACGTCCCACTTCGATCAAGGCGGCACCGTACCCGTCGGCGACGTCACCCGCGCGGCGGCTCGCGTCCAGGCAGAGCGAGTGGTGAAGATCGCCCGCGCGACCAGAGCCGCAGCGGAACGAGACGCGGCCTAGACCCGTCGTCGAGCAGGGAGCTGAGCTGATCCGGCCGGATCGGGTTCCACCGAAACGGCCGGGTCGGCTCCATCAGCTCAGTGGGCGGCCTCGTGCCAGGTGCGGCCGATGCCGACGGAGACGTCGAGGGGGACGGTCATCTCGACCGCGTGGCCCATGTCGCGGCGGACCAGTTCCTCGAGCGCCTCGCGCTCGCCGGGGGCGATCTCGAAGACGAGCTCGTCGTGGACCTGCAGGAGCATCCGCGACTTCAGGCCGGACTCGCGCAGCGACGCGTCGACCTTCAGCATCGCCATCTTGATCACGTCCGCGGCCGAACCCTGGATCGGGGCGTTCAGCGCCATCCGCTCGGCCATCTCACGGCGCTGGCGGTTGTCGCTGGTGAGGTCCGGCAGGTACCGCCGCCTGCCCAGGATCGTCTCGGTGTAGCCGCTCTTGCCGGCGTCGATGACGATCGACCGCAGGTAGTCCCGGACACCGCCGAACCGCTCGAAGTACTCGTCCATCAGCCCGCGCGCCTCGTCCACGCCGATCTTGAGCTGCTGGCTCAGCCCGTACGCCGACAGGCCGTACGCGAGCCCGTAGTTCATCGCCTTGATCTTGGCCCGCATCTCCTGCGTCACCTCGGACGGCTCGACCGAGAAGACCCGGGACGCCGTCACCGAGTGGAAGTCCATGCCCGAGTTGAACGCCGAGATCAGCCCCTCGTCCTCGGACACGTGCGCCATGATCCGCATCTCGATCTGGCTGTAGTCCGCCGACATCAGCGCCTCGTTGCCCTCGCCGACGATGAACGCCTGCCGGATCCGGCGGCCCTCCTCGGTCCGGATCGGGATGTTCTGCAGGTTCGGATCGGTCGAGCTGAGCCGGCCGGTCGCCGCGATCGTCTGGTTGAACGTGGTGTGGATCCGGGCGTCCTTCGGGCTGATCGTCTTCAGCAGCCCCTCGACCGTCTGCCGCAGCCGGGTCGCGTCGCGGTGTGCGAGCAGGTAGGCCAGGAACGGGTGCTCGGTCTTCTCGAACAGCGCCTGCAGCGAGTCCGCGTCGGTGGTGTACCCCGTCTTGGTTCGCTTCGTCTTCGGCATCTGCAGCTCGTCGAACAGCACGACCTGCAGCTGCTTCGGCGACCCGAGGTTGATCTCCTTGCCGATCACCTCGTACGCCGCCGTCGCGGCCTCCCGGACTCCGGTGGCGAACCGCTCCTCGAGCTCCTCCAGATACGGCCGGTCGACCGCGATCCCGTCGCGCTCCATCCCGGCGATCACGTCGATCAGCGGCAACTCGACATCCGCGAGCAGCGCCGTACCGGCCTGCTTCTCGAGCTCGGCGTCCAGAGTGTCGGCCAGGTCTGCGATCGCCCGGGCGCGCAGCATCGTGTGGTCCGCGGCCGGGCCGCCCTCGATGTCGTCGAAGCTGAGCTGACCGTTCTCGGCCTCCTCGTTGCGCAGCTCGCGCTTGAGGTAGCGCACGGTCAGGTCGGCCAGGTCGTACGAGCGCTGGTCCGGACGGGCCAGATACGCGCTCAGCTGGGTGTCCGAGCTCAGGCCGGCCAGGGTCCAGCCACGCTCGAGGAAACCGAGCAGCGGGCCCTTCGCGTCGTGCAGCGCCTTCGGTTGCTTCGGGTCGGCGAGCCAGGCCTGCCAGGCCGCGTCGTCGTCCGGCGTCAGTGCGATCGGGTCGAACCAGGCGGCCGCGCCGGAGGTGTTCGCCAGCGCCAGGCCGGTGATCTCGCCGGTGCCGCGGCCCCAGCTGCCCTGCACCGCCACGCCGACGCGCTCGCCGGCGCTGACGTGCTCCTTGAGCCAGCCGGCCACCTCGCCCGGCTTGAGCTGCACACCGTGCAGCTCGAACCCGTGGTCGACGGTCGCGTCGACCTCCTCGTGCTCGGCGACCAGCCGCTCGCGCAGCACCCGGAACTCCAGGCTGTCGAACAGCGTGTGCACCTTGTCCCGGTCCCACGGCGTGCGGACCAGGTCGTCGACCGTGACGTCCAGGGTCAGGTCGCGGACCAGCTCGTTGATCTGCCGGTTCCGGATCACGTCGGCGAGGTGCTCACGCAGCGACTCGCCGGCCTTGCCCTTGATCTCGTTGACCCGGTCGACCACGTCGTTCAGTGAGCCGAACTGGTTCAGCCACTTGGCCGCGGTCTTCGGCCCGACCCCGGGCACGCCGGGCAGGTTGTCGCTCTGCTCCCCGACCAGGGCTGCAAGATCCGGGTAGAGCTGCGGGGTCACGCCGTACTTGTCCTCGACCGCCGCCGGGTCCATCCGGGCGATCTCGGACACGCCGCGCTTCGGGTACAGCACCGTGACGTCGTCACTGACCAGCTGGAACGCGTCCCGGTCACCGCTGCTGATCAGCACCTCGAAGCCCTGCTCGGCGGCCTGTGTGGCGAGGGTGGCGATGACGTCGTCGGCCTCCCAGCCGTCGATCTCGGTGGTCGGGATCCGGAGCGCCTCCAGCACCTCCTTGACCAGCGAGACCTGTCCCTTGAACTCGTCCGGCGACTTCGACCGGCCCGCCTTGTACTCCGCGTACTGCTCGGAGCGGAAGGTCTTGCGGGACACGTCGAACGCGACGCAGATGTGCGTCGGCTGCTCGTCGCGGAGCATGTTGATCAGCATCGAGGTGAACCCGTACACCGCGTTGGTGTGCTGCCCGGTGGTGGTGGAGAAGTTCTCCACCGGGAGCGCGTAGAACGCCCGGTACGCCAGCGAGTGCCCGTCCAGCAGCAGGATCCGCGGACGGCCGGCGCCGGCCTGCGGGGTGTCCTTGGTCATCGTCGAGGTGTTGGTTTCTGGAGCCACGTACCGACTCTAGTGGTTACCACGGACACTTCCCGCACACCCGCGTAGTCTGCCCCTGTGACTGATCAAGTAGACCTCGGGCCGGGCATGGGCATGGAGGGCACCCTGCTGCAGCTGATGGGAATCGTTGTCAGCGAAGCGACCCCGGACAGGGTGGTGGCCACGATGCCGGTCAAGGGAAACACCCAGCCGTACGGACTGCTGCACGGCGGCGCCTCCTGCGTACTCGCGGAAAGCCTCGGCTCCATCGGATCCGCGCTGCACGCGGCCGGCTACGGCAAGGTCGCGGTCGGTGTCGACATCAACGCCACCCACCACCGCGCGGTCCGCGAAGGGACCGTGACCGGGGTCGCCACCCCGATCTACCTCGGCCGGACCACGACGTCGTACGAAGTGGTCGTCACCGACGACCGGGCCAAGCGGGTCTGCACCGCGCGGATCACGTGCCAGCTGATTCAGGCTCCGCCGGGTAGCTGACGTCGGCGCCCAGTGCCGGCGCGTCGGCCGGCAGCGGGCGGCCGAGCTGGGCGCGGCGGGCGATCACGGACCGTCGCGACGACAGCAGGGCGAGCAGGTTCGGCGCGTGCTCGGCGGCGAGCCGGCGACGCACCGTGTGGGTGGTCGCGAACCGCAGTACGCCGGCCTGTCCGAGACCCAACCGGGCGAGGAACCGGTTCGCCTCGCGGGCGATCGCGGGCGCGACCACGGCCAGGTGTGCGCAGCACTCGTACTCGGCCCAGGCGACGGCTTCGGCGATCAGCGCCTTGCCCAGTCCGTGCCGGCGGGCGACATCGCTGACATGCAGGTACTCGACCGAGACCGTCTGGTCGTCGTGCAGCGGAGTGACCGCGGTCCGGCGCAGGTACGCCATCCCGTGCACCTCGCCGTCCAGCTCGCCCACCAGCAGCCGGCCGAACGGATCGTCCAGGTGCTTGCTGACGGCAACCTCGACGGCGGCCGCGGACGGCGTCGCGGGCAACCGGGACGGATGCGCGCCGGCGCCGGCCAGCTCGCGCCACAACGCGACGAGGGCATCGGCGTCACCCCGCCGGGCGTCCCGCACCTCGATGGCTGCTGCCACAGCGACCTCCTGGTCTGGTCCACCCCCGAGGTGAACGGAGACGGCGGATACGCTCGTCCTCGCGCAACAGTAGGCCCTCGAAGGTCACTTGCAAAAGCTGCGCCGCACGGGTGATCGGAGACAGATTTGTTCATCGGGATCGGCACCGTGGTGAACGTCGCGGCGGTGCTCGTCGGCTCGGTACTCGGCGTACTCGTCGGCCATCGACTGAGTCACCGGACCCGCGATCTGGTCACCGACGCGATCGGTCTGGTCACGCTGCTGATCGCGATCTCGGGGGCGCTCGCGGTCAGCGATCGCGCCCTCAGCGACGCGGTCGGCGACAGCGCTCCGGTACTGATCGTGCTCGGAGCGATGCTGATCGGCGGGATCGCCGGCTCGCTGCTGCGGATCGAGCAGCGGCTGGAGGGTTTCGGCGCGTGGATCCAGCAGCGGTTCGACCGGGGCGAGGGGCAGAGCACCTTCGTCGAAGGGTTCGTGTCGGCGTCGATGGTGTTCTGTGTCGGGCCGCTGACGTTCCTGGGCGCGTTGTCCGACGGGCTGGGCAACGGCGCGGATCAGCTGTACCTGAAGGCGGTCCTGGACGGTTTCACCTCGATCGCGTTCGCCGCGTCCTTCGGCTGGGGCGTGGCCGCGTCCGCCCTGGTGGTGCTGGTCGTCCAAGGCTCGGTGACCGCGGTCGGCGCCGTCCTGGGCGACGTACTCCCGGAGGCGCATGTGACCGCGCTGGGGGCCACCGGTGGGGTGATGCTGATCGGGGTCGCACTGCGGCTGCTGAAGCTGAAGCAGGTCGCGGTGGCGGATCTGCTGCCGGCGCTGATCGTCGCGCCCCTGCTCGTGCAGCTCCTGGTGGTCATCCGCAGCTGAGCCCCTTGGTGCGGCGTTCGCACCAAGGGGCCCAGAGCAACGGAGTCAGTCCTCGCCGAGGTAGGCCTTGCGGACCTCGTCGTTGACCAGCAGGTCGCGACCGGTGCCGGACAGCACGATCTTGCCCACCTCCAGCACGTAACCGAAGTCGGCCCGCTTCAGCGCCGCCTGCGCGTTCTGCTCCACCAGCAGGATCGTGGTGCCCTGCTGCCGCAGCTCGGTGACCGTCGACATGATCCGCTTCATCATGATCGGCGACAGCCCCATCGACGGTTCGTCCAGCATCAGCAGCTTCGGCCGGCTCATCATCGCCCGGCCCATCGCCAGCATCTGCTGCTCACCACCGGAGAACGTCCCGGCCGGTTGCTTGCGCCGCTCCCCCAGGATCGGGAACAGGTCGTACGCCGCGTCCAGATCGGTGCGCACCCCCGACGGGTCCTTCCGGGCGAACGCGCCGAGCAGCAGATTCTCCTCGACCGACAGCCGGGGGAAGATCCGCCGGCCTTCCGGCGAGTGCGCCAGCCCGCGCGCCACGATGTCGTGCGCCGCCACCTGCTCGATCCGCTCGCCCTGGAACAGGATCTCGCCCGACGTCGGCCGGAGCAGCCCCGAGATCGTCCGCAGCGTGGTGGTCTTGCCGGCGCCGTTGGTGCCGATCAGCGACACCACCTGCCCCTGCTCCACGCTGAAGCTGATCTTCTTCACCGCGACGATCTTGCCGTAGGCAACTTCCAGGTCGCGGACCTCGAGCATCGCGGTCACGGCTTCTCCCCCTCACCGTCGACTACGTCCTGCGGTACGACGTCCTCGACGTCCTCGACGTCCTCGTCGTCCTGCTCGCCGGTGCCGATGTAGGCCTCGATCACCCGCGGGTCCGACTGCACCTCCTGCGGCGTGCCCTCGATCAGCGCCTCGCCGCGGACCAGGCAGAGCACCCGGTCGCAGAGGTTGAAGATGAACCGCATGTCGTGCTCGATCACCACGACCGACAGGCCCGAGTCCCGGATCTTGAAGATCAGGTCACTGGCCTGCCGGGTCTCCAGCGGGTTCATACCGGCCGTGGGCTCGTCCAGCAGGACGAGCTTCGGGTCGGTGGCCAGCGCTCGCGCGATCTCGAGCCGGCGCTGGTCGCCGTACGGCATGTTCCGGGCCAGATGGTCGGTGGACTTGCCGAGGCCGACGAAGTCGAGGAGCTCCTGGGCCCGGGCAATGGTGGCAGCTTCCTCGCGGCGGAACTTCGGCCCGCGCAGGACCGAGGTGAGCGCGCCCGAGCTGGTCCGGCAGTACCGGCCGACCATCACGTTCTCCAGCGCGGTCATGTTGGCGAACAGCCGGATGTTCTGGAACGTCCGCGCCATCCCGGCCTTGACGACCGCCCGCGGCTTCGGCGGCAGCGGCGTACCGGCGAACCGGACCTCGCCGCCGGTCGGCTTGTAGAGGCCGGTGAGGCAGTTGAAGAAGGTCGTCTTGCCGGCCCCGTTCGGACCGATCAGGCCGACGATCTCGCCTTCGCGGACGGTCAGGTTGACGTCGTTGACCGCCAGCAGACCACCGAACCGCATGGTCACGCCGGTGGCTTCCAGCACCGCGGCGCCGGACGCCCGGGCCGGTGCCGGGGTTGTTTCGGTGACGGTCATTTCGCCTCCTCGACGAACAGATGCTCTTCGTCGATCTCGACGGCCAGCTGCTCGTCCTCTTCGTGGAACTCCAACTGGCGGCGTCTGTTCGCGACCAGACCCTCCGGGCGGAACCGCATCATCAGCACCAGCAGCAGGCCGAACAGCAGCAGCCGGTACTCCGAGAAGAACCGCAGCTTCTCCGGCAGCAGCTTCAGGATCGTTGCCCCCAGCAACACACCGGCAATGGTGCCCATACCGCCGAGCACGATCGCGGCGAGCAGGAACGCCGACTCCAGGAAGATGAACTGGTCCGGGCTGACCGCGCCGTCCTGATGGGCCTTGATGGTGCCGGCCAGGCCGGCCAGGAAGGCACCGGTCGCGAACGCGAGCAGCTTCAGCCCGAACGTGTTCACGCCCATCGCCTCGGCCGCCTTCTCGTCCTCCCGGATCGCCACCCAACCACGGCCGATCCGGCTGTTGTTCAGCCGCGAGAAGACGAGGATGACGAAGCCGGTCAGCACCAGCAGCAGGAAGTAGTAGTTCGAGAACCGGCCCAGCTCGATCCCCGCGACCGTATGCACGTCGCCGAAATTGAAGCCGCCGATCTCCAGGTCCGGGATGCCGGGGACACCGTTCGGGCCGTTGGTCAGGTTCGGGCCGTTGTTGCCGTCCAGGTTGAACATCGAGAACCGGAAGATCTCACCGAAGCCCAGGGTCACGATGGCCAGGTAGTCACCCGAGACCCGCAGTGTCGGCGTGCCGATGATCAGACCCAGGGTCGCCGCGACACTGGCGCCGATCAGCATCACGACCAGGAACGGAGGCTTCCACCCGATGGTCGCGAACGCCGACGTCGACATGGTGGCGGCCACGTAGGCGCCGCACCCGAGGAACGCGATGTACCCGAGGTCGAGCAGGCCGGCCAGACCGACCACGATGTTCAGGCCCATCGCGGTCGCCGCGAAGACCAGCACCTGGGTGGCGATCGACATGTTCGCGTCCGAGCCACCCTGGGTGAACGGGAACAGGAAGGCGACCACGACCGCCGACAGCGTCAGCACCTTGCGCTGCCGCTGCGCGACATGGCCGACCCACGAGAACGCACCGGTCCGGAACAGGACGGCCGTGACCGCGGCGAGGAAGACCAGGCAGAGGATGAACGACCAGGCGTCCTCCAGGCCGAGCGCGTACGCCGCGACGAACAGCACCGCGGCCATCAGGACCGCGATCGAGAGGATCTCGAACCAGGCCGGCAGTCTCGCCTCGCTCATGTCCCGCAAGTGCCGCAACGGCAGCATCCAGGCGCTGACCAGGATCAGCACGGCGCCGGCGAGCGAGATGTACGCACCGGGGTTCACGTTGATCAGGCCGTCGGAGTCGGCCGAGATCGCGATCACGACCAGCACCATGTACAGGGTGAGAGTCACGCCCAGTGCCCGCAGACCGGCGGTGGCGTCGAGCCACGCGCCCAGCTTGGTCAGCGGACCCTTCTCGGCCAGCAGCAGGACCAGCGCGACCACGGCGAGGATGATCGCCAGGATCTGCAGGCCACCCGGGTAGAAGTTGATCGACAGGTCGCCCAGGATCGAGCCGTCGTAGCTCCAGGACAGGAAGGAGCCGACGATGACCAGCACCACCCCGGCCAGACCCATCGGCCAGGCGATGGGCTTGGCTTGCGGCTCAGCCGCGGTCCCCGGCTCCGCCGGAGGCGTCTTCACATCGGTCATGCCCGGTCCACCACCCTCGCGCCGAGCAGGCCCTGCGGCCTGAACACCAGTACCAGAATCAGGATCACGAAGGCCCAGACGTCCTTCCAGGTGCTACCACCGAACTGGCCCGGGATGTACTGCGTCGCCATCGCCTCGATGACACCGAGCACCAGGCCACCGACGACGGCGCCGTAGATGTTGCCGATACCACCCAGGACGGCGGCGGTGAACGCCTTCAGACCGGCCAGGAAGCCCATCCGGAAGTCGATGTTGTTGTTCTGCAGTCCCTGCGAGACACCCGCGATAGCCGCGAGTACGGCGCCGAGCGCGAACGCGACCACGATGATCCGGTCGACGTTGATACCCATCAGCCGGGCGGTGTCCGGGTCCTGCGACACGGCCTGCATGCCACGGCCGAGCCGGGTCCGGTTGATGAAGAACCACAGCAGAGCGGCGCAGACCGCCAGCGCGGCCATGGTGAAGATCGCGGACCGCTGGATCGTCACGCCGCCGACATCGAACGCGGTCCCGGTCACCACATCGATCTGCGGGAACGGGATGCGCTGTTTGGCGCTCGGCCAGGTGATGCTGCTGATGAGCTTCTCGAAGAGCACCCAGCCCACCACCGCGCCTACAGCTGCGGTGGCCGCCGCCGCCGCGATCGCCGGGATCTTGATCTCCGTGCGCGCCCTCCGTCGTACGGCGAGACCGGCCAGCCAGCCGATCGCCGTGCCGACGACAGCGCCGACAATGACGACGCCCGCCACCAGCACAGCGGACAGGTCGCTGTTGCTCTGGCGTACCACTACCCAGACGGCGACAGCGCCGACCACGGCGCCGATCAGCGCGGCTCGGTCGTACCACTTGCTCACCGGGTGGTTCAGCTCGGCCTTCGCCACTCGCGCGCCGACGTAGTAGCCGACGCCCAAAGCCATGCCGGCGAAGGCGAACAACGTCCAGCCCGGGCGCTCGTAGAACAGCCGGACGAACTCCTGCAGGAAGACCGAGATGCCGATCGCGGTGATCAGCGGTGCGAGTCGTGGCGCGTTCCGCAGGGGACGGTACGCGACACGTTCCATCGCCACGGCCGTGCCGACCGAGGCGAAGATGGCGCCGATGATCATGATCGGCAGGATCCACACGTTGGTCTTGCCGTCGAAGAACAACAGGTACGTGGTCAGTGCGCCGAACGCACCGATCATGAACACCTCGCCATGGGCGAAGTTGATCAGCTGCACGATGCCGTAGACGACGGTGTAACCGACCGCGATCAGGGCGTACAGCGACCCCAGGGTGAGCCCGTTCACGAGTTGCTGGAAGAACTGGTCCACGTCGACCTCCCCTCTACCTCAGTTATGACACACCACGGGGGTGGGAGGATCGCTCCCACCCCCGGGGTATGAGGTCGACTCCGGTTACTTGGCCTCGAAGGCCTTGGTCTCGACCGTGGCCCACTTGCCGTCGGCAACCTTGTAGACGGTGAGCACCTTGGAGGTGGTGTCGCCGTACTGGTCGAAGGCGACCTTGCCGGTCACACCGTCGAAGGAAACCTTGCTCATGGCATCGACCGTGGCCTGGCGGGCCGACTCGGCGTCACTGGCGTCCTTCAGCGAGGTCTTCAGCGCGTTGATGATCGAGTTGGCCGCGTCGAAGGAGTAACCGCCGTACGCCGCGTACGGGTCCTTGTAGCCCTGCGCGTTGTAGTCGGCGACGAACTTCTTCGCCGAGTCCAGCGTGTCCACCGGCGCGCCGACCGAGGTGGCCAGGTCGTTGCTGCTGGTCTTGCCGGCCAGGGTGATGTACTTCGGGTCGTAGATGCCGTCGCCGCCCATCAGCGGGACGTTCAGACCGGCGGCCTTCATCTGCTGCGAGAGCGGACCGGCCTGCGGGTACTCACCACCGTAGTAGATCGCCTGCGGGCCGGACGGCTTGATCGAGGAGATCACGGCCTGGTAGTTCGAGTCGTCCGGGTTGATGGTCTGGGCCGCGACGACCTGACCACCCAGCTTCTTGAACTCGTCGGTGAAGGTGCCGACCAGGCCCTGGCCGTACGCCTTCTTGTCGTGGATCGTGGCGACCTTGGTGATCTTCGCCGTCTCGTACAGGTACCGGGCCGCGAATGGACCCTGCACCGCGTCGGTGGTGCAGGTGCGGAAGTACGTCGGGTACGGCCGCTTCGGGTCCGTCTGCCAGTTCGCGCCCTGGGTCAGGCCCGGGCCGGTGTTGGCCGGCGAGACCTGGACGATCTTCGCCGAGGCGAGGACCGGCTGGACCTGCTGGCTGACGCTGGTGTTCAGCGTGCCGACCACGCCGATCACGTCCTTGTCACCGGCCAGCGCGGTCGCGGCGTTCTTACCCGGGTCCGGCTTCGCCTCGTCGTCCTTCGGCACGACCTCGAGCTTCCAGCCCGGAATCGCGTTGGAGTCGTTGGCCTGCTTCACGGCCAGCTCGACCGAGTGCTGGATGCCCAGGCCCAGCGCCGACAAGTCTCCCGACAAGGGCGCGATCACGCCGATCTTGGCAGTCTTCGTCGAACCTCCGGAGTTCCCCCCGGAGTCGTTGCCACTGCGTGAGCCGCAGGCAGTCAGGGCCAACGACGCAACGATCAGCGACGCGCCGACCCTTACTACGGAACGCTGGTGCACTGTTCCTCCCATGTCTGGATAGTCCGGGAAACTCCGGACTCCCGCGTTTCCCGCGAGCACCCGCAGGTTAGACCTCAGCAAGCTCTTCCGGCGATGTGACGGAGCGTGTGTTGTGAGGTCGTTACAGCGGTAAGCAGTGTGAGGTTCAGTGATTGCTGTACGCGCGCTCACGGGTATGAGCGGAGAGTGATTCAGTCGCTACCGCCAGCCTCGTCAACAACCAACTCCGCGACCTGACGCATGGAAACTCTTTTATCCATTGCGGTTTTCTGGATCCACCGGAACGAGTCCGGCTCGGACAGCCCGAACTTCGTCTGCAGGATCGATTTGGCCCGGTCGACCAGCTTGCGGGTCTCCAGCCGCTCGGCCAGGTCGGCGACCTCACGCTCCAGCTCGGCGAGCTCGACATACCGGGAGGCGGCGATCTCGATCGCGGGCAGCAGGTCGGCCTTGGAGAACGGTTTCACCAGGTACGCCATGGCGCCGGCGTCACGGGCCCGCTCGACCAGCTCGCGCTGCGAGAACGCGGTCAGCATCAGCACCGGGGCGATCCGGTCGCCGGCGATCTTCTCCGCCGCGCTCAGCCCGTCCAGCTTCGGCATCTTCACGTCGAGGATGACCAGATCCGGCCGATGCTCGGTCGCCAGCCGGATGGCCTCTTCCCCATCCCCCGCCTGCCCGACGACGTCGTACCCCTCCTCGGCCAGCATCTCGGCCAGATCCATCCGGATCAAAGCCTCATCCTCAGCGATCACCACACGCTTAGCAGTCACACCCGACACCTTATCGACCCCGGCCGATCCCCAGCAGATCCGGCGCCATCGGGTGAGAACTGCCCACCGGGATGCTTTTCGGGGCACTCGGCAACGACCTCGTGGCGGCACGGCCCTTGCGCGATCCCGGTGCGTTCGATGGGTTACGATCTTCTCCGCAATGCCCTGGTACTCCAACGGCAGAGAGGGCGCACTCAAACTGCGTACAGTGTGGGTTCGAATCCCACCCAGGGCACAGACATCGACCGCAATCTGTCGGTCGTGCGCGGCAAGCTCGGATCATGTACGACGAGCAGGTGCGTGCTGTCGCACTGGCGGCGATCGCGGCCGGCGACAGTCTCAACGCGATCAGCGGACGGCTCGGGGTGAGTCGGGCTACGCTCCGTGACTGGCGGGGTCGAGAGGGCCGCACCTCTGACCCGACCGGCTGCCCACGCTGCACCAACGGGAAGCTGCCGGCACCGCCGTACGCGCATCTCCTCGGCCTCTACCTGGGCGACGGCTGCCTTTCGAAGCACCGGAGAGACGTCTATGCCCTGCGGGTGGCCTGCGACGACATCTATCCGCGCCTCATCGCCGAGGCGGAGGCAGCGATCGTTGCCGTTCACCCGAGCCGACCGGTGCACCGGGTCCAGGCGGCCGGCCACACCTCAGTCCTCTCCTACTGGAAGCACTGGCCGTGCATGTTCCCCCAACACGGCCCTGGGCCGAAGCACCGCCGCCGGATCTGGCTGACGGACTGGCAGCGGGAGATCGTTGCCGATCATCCAGAACTGTTGCTGCGTGGGTTGTTCAACTCGGACGGGTGCCGGGTGGCGAACTGGGCGACCCGGACGGTGGGCGGCCAGGTGAAGAAGTACGAGTACCCGCGCTACATGTTCGCCAACGAGTCCGCCGACATCATGGGGATCTGTCAGTGGGCGCTCGGCTTGCTGGACATCCCCTGGCGAATGCCACGGCGGAACCTGTTGTCGGTGGCCAGGGGCGAGGGGGTCGCCCGGCTGGACGAGTTTGTCGGGCCGAAGTCGTAGGCGAGTTGCTCGTCGTACTGTGAGGCAGGAGCGAGAGGAGTGCGGCGTGTTTGTTGGGGCTCATGTGATTTTGTACAGCGGGGATGCTGAGGCTGATCGGAGGTTTATTGCGGAGGTGCTGGGGTTTCCGCATGTGGATACCGGGGGCGGGTGGTTGATCTTTCGGTTGCCGCCGGCGGAGGTTGCGGTGCATCCGAGTAATGGGGACGAGCGGCACGAGTTCTATCTGATGTGTGAGGACATCGAGGCGCTGTTCGACAAGCTGGCCGACGCCGGGGTCGAGGTCTCGCGTGAGATCAGCGAGGAACGCTGGGGCCGGCTCGCCAGCATCCCGCTGCCGAGCGGCGCGCGCCTGCCCGTGTACCAGCCACTGCACCCAGTCGCCTACAACCTGCAGGAATGACGAGAGGCGGACAGCCGACCCGGCTGCCCGCCTCACCTCAGGTGGTTACGGGTTGGGGCTGCGGTAGGCCGGGGCAATGCCTTCGATCGCGTCGCCCATGCGGTGGACCCGGAGGGCGTTGGTGGAGCCGGGGATGCTGGGTGGGGAGCCGGCGACGATGACGACCAGGTCGCCCTTCTGGAGTTTGCCGAGCTCGAGCAGGCGCTGGTCCACCTGGCGGACCATCTCGTCGGTGTGGTCGACGGTGGGGACGATGTGCGTCTCGATGCCCCACACCACGCTGAGCCATGCGCTGACGGACGGGACCGGGGTGAACGCCAGCAGCGGGACCTCGGTGCGGTAGCGGGCCAGCCGGAGCGCGGTGTCGCCGGACTGGGTGAAGGCGATCAGGTACTTCGCCTCCAGCCGCTCGGCCACGTCCGCGGCGGCCCGGGCGATCACGCCGCCCTTGGTCCGCGGCTCCCACTCGATCGACTGCACCCGGCTGAGGCCGTGCTCCTCGGTCGACTCCACGATCCGGGACATCGTCTTGACGGTCTCGATCGGGAACCGGCCGACGCTGGTCTCACCGGACAGCATCACGGCGTCGGCACCGTCCAGTACGGCGTTCGCGACGTCGGAGGCCTCGGCCCGGGTCGGCCGCGGCGCCGAGATCATCGACTCCAGCATCTGGGTGGCGACGATCACCGGCTTCGCGTTCAGCCGGGCCTGGTCGATGATCAGCTTCTGGACCAGCGGGACCTCCTCGAGCGGGAGCTCCACGCCGAGGTCGCCGCGGGCCACCATGAACCCGTCGAAGGCGTCGATGATCTCGTCCAGGTTGGCGACCGCCTGCGGCTTCTCGATCTTGGCGACGACCGGGATCCGCAGACCCTCCTCGTCCATGATCTTGTGCACCAGCTGGATGTCGGCGGCGTCGCGCACGAACGACAGCGCGATCATGTCGGCCGGCAGGTGCAGCGCCCAGCGCAGGTCTTCGGCGTCCTTCTCCGACATCGCCGGCACGCTCACCGCGACACCTGGCAGGTTGATGCCCTTGTGGTTCGACACCGGTCCGCCGACGGTGACCCGGCAGACCACGTCGGTCAGGGTCACCTCCTCGGCGACCAGGGCGATCCGGCCGTCGTCGATCAGCAGCTGGTCGCCCGGCTTCACGTCGCCCGGCAGGCCGTCGTACGTCGTACCGCAGATGGTCACGTCACCAGGCACCTCCCGGGTGGTGATCGTGAAGCGTTCGCCGTAGGTCAGCGTGGCCTTGCCCTCGGCGAACTCGGCCAGGCGGATCTTCGGGCCCTGCAGGTCGACGAGGATGCCGACGTTGTGGCCGGTCTCCGCCGCTGCGGTACGGATCCGCTGATAGATGCGTTCATGCTCGGCATGGGCACCGTGGCTGAGGTTCAGCCTGGCGACGTCCATACCGGCTTCGACGAGTTCCAGGATGCGCTCGGGGGCGGCCGTAGCCGGGCCAAGCGTACAAACGATCTTTGCGCGACGCACGTCACAAAACCCTACTCCTACAAACCACTACACCCGGTGGTCCGCCCCCCTTACCGGCCCGTCAACAGGTGATGACAACCGGGGCCGAAGCCTGAATCGTCAAGAAGGCAAGGGGGTGTAGGCGCCGACCGTGATGTCGCCGGTCAGTTCGGCGGTGACCGTCTGGAGACCGATCGGCTGCCCCTTCTGGTACGTGATGAGGGTGACCTCACCTGGCCGGCGCAGCGTGTAGCCGAGGGCGAAGGCGTACGCCGCTCCCCCGGTCGTGCCGTTCGTGTACGTCGTCACCGGGCGGTCGTCGACGACCTTGCTCTCGGGGCCGACCTGCCGGTGCAGGTGACCCGACAGCAGCAGGGTCGCGCAGCCCCGGGCGGCGGTGTCGGCGAACGACGACGGGTCGTGGACCACGAACGTCGAGATCCGCTTGTCCTCGGGCTGCTCGCAGGCGATGTCCGCCAGCCGCTTCGACTGCTCGGAGGTGGTCTCGTCGCCGGGCTGGTCCGCACTGCCCAGGCCGGTCTTGGTCGGATCGCTGTCACCGAGGAAGCGGATGCCCTCGACGTCGACCGGCTTGCTGTCGAGCACCGTGAAGCCGTTCTTGCGCATGGCGTTCTCGACGTGTCCACCGGCGTCGTGGTTGCCCGCGACGGCGACCACCTTGAAGTCCTTGAAGTGCTGGCGCAACGAGTTGATGCTGAACACCTCCCAGGACTGACCCGACGAGGTGTCGTCCCCGGCGTCGATCAGGATCTTCGCACCGGCCGCCTTCGCCACCTCGGCCGCGAAGCCGTCGATGCCGATGTTGTCGTGCCGGTCGCTGACCTGGATCGCGACCTTCTGGCCCTCGCCGGGCTGATGGATCTCGTCGGCGACGTCCCCGACCCGGTCCTTCAGCTGACCGTAGAAGCGGGTGGATCGCTGGTAGGTATCGACCGCCGTGCGGATCACCCCCACCCCACCCGTGGTGGAGAACCCGGACGCGACCTCGACGCCCTGCAGCTGTTTGTCCAGGGGAATCTCCGGCAGCAATTCGGCGAGCGGGCGCCACTCGGTCGGCGGTACGTCGGCCGGCCGCATCCGCGCCGGGCCGAAGATCGACGCGATCGTGATCAGCATCGCGACCAGGACGACGATCGCGCGGTGCTCGATGCGTCGTTCGTGCCCGTGCACCAGATGCCACAGCTCGCGGCGGCGCCGGGCGCCGATCACCGCCCAGAGGGTCGCCACCACCACGACCACGAGCAGACCGGAACCGGCGCCGGCCAGCCCGTCGTCGACCGCCATGTCCTGCACCACCTGCTGGATCCGCGCGATCTCACCGTCGGGCTGCGAGGCGATCAGGGCGTCGCGGTTGATCAGGTCGGTCAGGTTGTCGGCGTCGGTCTCCTGGACGTCGATGTTCACGCCCAGCCCGAGCGGATTGTGGGCGGGGATCCGCAACCGGGGCAGCACGGCGCCGAGGTCGACGGTGGCGTGCCCGTCGAAGGTCGGCGAGACAGTGGCCGCGTGGGCGCCGATCGTGACCCGCTCGGAATCGTTGGCGAACGCGAACAGACCGATCGCGACCGAGGTGACCAGCCAGAGCGCGCTCAGTGCGGCCCACGGCGCGATCGCACGGAGCCTCGCTCTGGTCACCAGGCGCGTAGCCACACTCCCAACCTATCGGGATGCACCACCTCGGGCACCGGCCAACCACACAGACGCTGACCGGAACCCGTGGTCGTACTGGTTCAGACCGCCAGCGGGCGGGCGGTCGGTGGGATGGGAGTGGGCAGGGTCGACGACCCGGTGAGGTGGGTGTCCACGCCGTTGGCGCAGGAGCGGCCCTCGGCGATGGCCCAGACGATCAGGGACTGGCCGCGGCCGGCGTCGCCACAGGCGAAGACGCCCTCGACCGAGGTCTGGTAGGTCTTGTCCCGCTTCACGTTGCCACGCTCGTCGAGCTCGACGCCGAGCTGCTCGAGGAAGCCCTCGCGCTCCGGGCCGAGGAAGCCCATCGCGAGCAGCACCAGCTGCGCCGGGATGGTCCGCTCGGTGCCCTCGACCGGGACGAACCTGCCGTCCTTGAACTCGACCTCGACCAGGTTCAGCCCGGAGACGTTGCCCTCGGCATCGGCCTCGAAGTTGACGGTCGAGACCGAGTAGACCCGCTCGCCACCCTCCTCGTGCGCCGAGGCGACCCGGTAGATCATCGGGTACGTCGGCCACGGCTGCCCGGCCGGCCGGTCGTCGCCGGGGCGCGGCATGATCTCCAGCTGGGTGACCGAGCGAGCACCCTGCCGGTGCGCCGTACCGAGGCAGTCGGCACCGGTGTCACCGCCGCCGATGATCACCACGTCTTTGCCGGTGGCAACGATCTGGTCCTCGACGTGATGGCCGAGCGAGGCCCGGTTGGACTGCGGCAGGTACTCCATCGCCTGGTGGATGCCGCCGTGCTCACGGCCCGGCACCGGCAGGTCGCGAGCAGCGGTCGCGCCGGTCGCGATCACGACGGCGTCGTACCGCTGCTTGAGCTGGGTCCCGGTCACATCCACGCCGACGTTCACACCGGAGCGGAAGACCGTGCCCTCCTCCTTCATCTGCTGGATTCGGCGGTCGACCTGTTCCTTTTCCATCTTGAACTCGGGGATCCCGTACCGCAGCAGACCACCCGGCGCGTCCGCACGCTCGTATACCGCGACGGTGTGACCCGCGCGGGTCAGCTGCTGGGCGGCGGCCAGGCCGGCCGGACCGGAACCGACGACCGCGATCGTCTTGCCGGTCAGCCATTCCGGCGGCTGCGGCTTGACGTCACCGGACTCCCAGGCCTTGTCGATGATCGCGACCTCGACGTTCTTGATCGTGACCGGTTCCTGGTTGATGCCGAGCACGCAGGCCGGCTCACACGGCGCCGGGCACAGCCGGCCGGTGAACTCCGGGAAGTTGTTGGTCGCGTGCAGCCGCTCGATCGCGCCGGTCCAGTCGTCGCGCCAGACCAGGTCGTTCCACTCCGGGATCAGGTTGCCCAGCGGGCAGCCGTTGTGGCAGAACGGGATGCCGCAGTCCATGCAGCGACCGGCCTGCTTGGTGATGATCGGCAGCAGCGCCTTGCCGGGCCCACCGGGGTAGACCTCTTTCCAGTCCTTCACCCGCTCGTCCACCGGACGCCGTTCGGCGACCTCACGCCGGGTGGTCAGGAATCCCTTCGGGTCAGCCATCAGATGGCCTCCATCATCGCTCGCGTGGTGGCGTCCTCGTCCAGCCCGTCGCGCTCGGCGGCCGCCTTGGCCGCCAGCACCCGGGCGTAGTCGCGGGGCATCACCGTGGTGATCCTGGCGGCGGCAGCGGGCCAGTCGGCGAGCAGCTTGGCCGCCCGTTCCGATCCGGTCTCCTCGAAGTGCCTGCGGACCAGGTCGTGCAGCAGTTCGGACTCGTCCGTGGTGACCGGGTGCAGATCCACCAGCTCCGGGTTCACCAGGGCGTGGTCCAGGTCGAGCACGTGGGCCACGCCGCCCGACATGCCCGCCGCGAAGTTCCGGCCGACGGCGCCGAGTACGACGACGCGTCCACCGGTCATGTACTCGCAGGCGTGGTCGCCGACCGATTCGACGACCGCGGTGGCGCCCGAGTTCCGGACACAGAACCGTTGCCCCACGCCACCACTGATGAAGAACTCGCCGGACGTCGCACCGTACCCGATGACGTTGCCGGCGATGATCTGGTCGGCCGCGTCGAACCGCGCGTGCCGATCCGGCCGGATCACCACCCGGCCACCGGACAGGCCCTTGCCGACGTAGTCGTTGGCGTCACCCTCGAGCCGCAGCGTGACACCGCGCGGGACGAAGGCGGCGAACGAGTTGCCGGCCGACCCGGTGAAGGTCAGGTCGATGGTGCCGTCGGCCAGGCCGGCCGCGCGGTACCGCTTGGTGATCTCGTGACCGAGCATCGTCCCGACGGTTCGGTTGACGTTGCGGATCGCCAGCTGCGCCCGGACGGGTTCGCCGCTGTCCAGGGCCGGCTGGCAGATCCGGATCAGCTCGTTGTCGAGTGCCTTGTCCAGGCCGTGGTCCTGCCCGACCATCTGGTGCCGCGAGGCACCCTCGGGCAGCGCGGGCACGTGCAGGATCGGCGACAGGTCGAGCCCGTCGGCCTTCCAGTGGTCGACCGCGCGCTGGATGTCCAGCACCTCGGCGTGCCCGATCGCCTCGTCCAGGGACCGGAAGCCCAGCTCGGCCAGGTACTCACGGACTTCCTCGGCGATGAACTCGAAGAAGTTCACCACGAACTCGGGCTTGCCGGAGAACCGGTCGCGCAGTACCGGGTTCTGCGTCGCGACGCCGACCGGGCAGGTGTCCAGGTGGCAGACCCGCATCATGATGCAGCCCGACACCACCAGCGGCGCGGTGGCGAAGCCGTACTCCTCCGCGCCGAGGAGCGCCGCGATGACCACGTCCCGGCCCGTCTTCAACTGACCATCGGTCTGTACGACGATCCGGTCGCGCAAACCGTTGAGCAGCAGGGTTTGCTGGGTCTCGGCCAGCCCGAGCTCCCACGGACCCCCGGCGTGCTTCAGCGAGGTCAGCGGCGCCGCACCGGTGCCGCCGTCGTGACCGGAGATCAGTACGACGTCCGCGTGCGCCTTGCTCACCCCCGCGGCGATCGTTCCGACGCCGACCTCGGAGACGAGCTTCACGTGGATGCGCGCCCGCGGGTTCGCGTTCTTCAGATCGTGGATCAGCTGGGCCAGGTCCTCGATCGAGTAGATGTCGTGGTGCGGCGGCGGCGAGATCAGGCCGACACCCGGCGTCGAGTGCCGGGTGTTCGCCACCCACGGGTACACCTTGTTGCCGGGCAGCTGACCGCCCTCGCCCGGCTTGGCGCCCTGGGCCATCTTGATCTGGATGTCGTCGGAGTTCGTCAGGTACTCCGCGGTGACGCCGAACCGTCCGGACGCGACCTGCTTGATCGAGCTCCGCCGGGCCGGGTCGTGCAGGCGGTCGGAGTCCTCGCCGCCCTCACCGGTGTTCGACTTGCCGCCGAGCTGGTTCATCGCGATCGCCAGCGTGGTGTGCGCCTCGGCGCTGATCGAGCCGTAGCTCATCGCGCCGGTGGAGAACCGCTTGACGATCGCGCTGACCGGCTCCACCTCGTCGACCGAGATCGGCTCCCGGTCGGAGTTGAAGCCGAACAGGCCGCGCAGCGTCATCAGCCGCTCGGACTGCTCGTCCACGCGGGAGGTGTATTGCTTGAAGATGTCGTAGCGCCCGGTCCGAGTGCTGTGCTGCAGTCGGAACACCGTGTCCGGGTCGAACAGGTGCGGCTCACCCTCACGGCGCCACTGGTACTCGCCGCCGATCTCCAGCTTGCGGTGCGCGGGCAGGATGCCGTCCGTCGGGTACGCGCGCAGGTGCCGGCGGCGTACTTCTTCGGCGATCGTGTCCAGACCGACGCCGCCGATCCTCGATGACGTACCGGTGAAGTAGATGTCGACCAGGAACGGGGACAGCCCGTTCGCCTCGAAGATCTGGGCACCGGTGTACGACGCGACCGTCGAGACACCCATCTTCGACATGACCTTGAGCACGCCCTTGCCGAGCGACTTGACCACGTTGCGCACAGCCTGCTCGGGCTCGATCCCCGGCAGGTAGGTGCCGCGCCGGCAGAGGTCTTCGACCGACTCCAGTGCAAGGTACGGGTTGATCGCGGCCGCGCCGTACCCCATCAGGAGGGCGACGTGGTGCACCTCGCGGACGTCTCCGGCCTCGACGACCAGTCCGACCTGCGTGCGGGTCTTCTCCCTCACCAGGTGGTGATGAACCGCCGCGGTCAGCAGCAGCGACGGGATCGGCGCGCTGTCGGCGTTGGAGTGGCGGTCGGACAGCACCAGGATGCGGGCGCCGTCGGTGATCGCCGCGTCGGCCTCGGCGCAGATCTCGTCGAGCCGGGTCCGGAGGGCCTCGCCGCCGCCTTCGACGTCGTACACACCGCGCAGGACAGTGGTGGCCAGGCCCGGCATGTCGCCGTCCAGGTTGATGTGGCGCAGTTTGGCGAGCTCGTCGTTGGTGATCACCGGGAACGGGATCACCACCTGACGGCAAGACGCCGGGCTCGGGCTGAGCAGGTTCGCCTCCGGGCCGAGACTCGACGACAGCGAGGTGACGAGCTCTTCGCGGATCGCGTCCAGCGGCGGGTTGGTGACCTGCGCGAACAGCTGGGCGAAGTAGTCGAACAGCAGCCGCGGCCGGTCACTCAGTACGGCGATCGGCGTGTCGGTGCCCATCGAGCCGATCGGCTCGGCGCCGGCTTTCGCCATCGGGGTGAGGATGACGCGCAGCTCTTCCTCGGTGTACCCGAACACTTGCTGGCGGCGCGTCACCGACGCGTGGCTGTGGACGACGTGCTCGCGCTCGTGCAGGTCCTCGAACCGGATCAGGCCGGCGTGCAGCCATTCGTCGTACGGGTGCTCGCCGGCGAGCGCGTTCTTCACCTCGGAGTCGGTGATGATCCGGTGCGCCTCGACGTCGACCAGGAAGATCCGGCCGGGCTCGAGCCGGCCCTTCTCGGTCACGGTCGCCGGGTCGATGTCGAGGACTCCGGCCTCGGACGCGAGTACGACGAGACCGTCCTCGGTGACCCAGTAGCGCGACGGCCGGAGACCGTTGCGGTCCAGGACCGCGCCGACCTTGGTGCCGTCGGAGAAGACCACCGACGCCGGGCCGTCCCACGGCTCCATCAGCGTCGAGTGGAACTCGTAGAACGCGCGCCGCTTGGGATCCATCGTGGTGGCGTTCTCCCACGCCTCCGGGATCATCATCAGCATCGCGTGCGGGAGCGAACGGCCGCCCAGGTGCAGGAGCTCCAGGACCTCGTCGAACGAGGCCGAGTCCGACGCGCTCGGCGTACAGATCGGGTAGAGCTGCTCGAGGTCGCCGGGGATCAGGTCGCTGGCTAGGAGCGCCTCACGGGCGCGCATCCAGTTGCGGTTGCCCTGCACGGTGTTGATCTCGCCGTTGTGGGCGATGTACCGGTACGGGTGGGCCAGCGGCCAGGACGGGAACGTGTTGGTGGAGAAGCGCGAGTGCACGACACCGATCGCGGACGCGAAGTCGGGGTCGGTCAGCTCGGGGAAGAACTTGTCCAGCTGGTCGGTGGTCAGCATCCCCTTGTAGGTGATGGTCCGGCCCGACAGCGACGGGAAGTAGGTCTCGGTCTCCTTCTCGGCCCGCTTCCGCAGCCGGAACGCCATCCGCTCCAGCGCCAGGCCGAGCACCCGGCCGGCCTTCGCGGCGACGAACAGCTGCTTGAAGGTCGGCATCACCGAGCGTGCGGTCGCGCCGAGCAGGTCCGGGTCGGTCGGGACGTCCCGCCAGCCCAGGACGGCCAGGTTCTCCTCCGCGGCCAGCTCCTCGATCCGGGCAACCGCCTTGGCCGCGTCGTCGGCCTCGGCCGGCAGGAACGCGATGCCGGTGGCGTAACCGCGCTGCACCGGCAGCTCGAACTCGCAGACCTTGCGGTAGAAGGCGTCCGGGATCTGGATCAGGATGCCGGCGCCGTCGCCGGAGTCCGGTTCGGCGCCGGACGCGCCGCGATGCTCGAGGTTGCGCAGGGCGGTCAAGGCCTTGGCCACGATGTCGTGGCTCGGTTCACCGGTCAGGGTCGCGACGAAGGCGACACCACAAGCGTCGTGCTCGTGCTGTCCGTCGTAGAGTCCCTCGCTCGGGAATGGGGGGCGACCAAACATTCAGGGGCTCCCGTCGTCCTACGGTCAACAACTGGCCGCGGGACAACATTGGCCCAAGCCGGGTGTCCCGAGACTACCTCATGACGCTCGACAGATGGACAGCCGTTCCACCGTCACAACGCCCTCATAACCCTCAGTAAGCAAGCGCTCACTACCAGCCTCCATCATCCCAGCCAACTGCCCCCACAACCACCCACAGCCCCTGAAATTCACCTGCTGAGACCGGCGTGTCTGGGCGTCGACCGCTACCCGTCCGTCTGCACGGATGCGGACGACCACGCGTGGTGGAAGGCCTCGTAGCTGGGGTAGCGGGTGGTGGTGGCTTCTTGGAGTACTGCGTAGTGGGCGTGGGTGCCGCGGAATGCGTCGGGGTCCAGGGTGGTGTCGGAGAGGAGGACGAGAGCGGCTCGGGCCAGGACGTAGGCGGTGGTTCGGGTGTCGATGGGAGCGCCACGGGAGAACTGTTCGGGGGCCATGAAGCGGCTGGAGCCGAACATGCGGCCCATGTCGTTCAAGTGAGGGCCCTGGCGGTAGGTGTCGAGGTCTACGACGGTCAACTGGTGGGCGTCGAAGTCGTAGAGGAGGGCGCCGTCGTAGAAGTCGCCTTCGACCCAGCCGGCCGCGTCGAGGCGGGCATGGAGGTCGTAGAGAGCATCCAGAGCGGCGAGGATCTCCGGCACCGGCAAGGCCTTGAAGCGTTGGTGGGCGCTGGCAGGGTCGTCGCGGTTGGTGCCGAGGTGCTCGCCGTCACGCCAGTCGTAGACGAGGAGCGGGCCGGCCGGCGATTCGATGACGGCGTGGAGGGCTGGGAGGGCCGGGTGTACGACGGACTCCGCAAGGGCTGCGGCGTTGCGCAACAACGCGACCCGGCCGTCGAAGTCGAGGTACGGCGCGGAGTCCGCGGGATCGCCCGCGGTCTTGACGAAGTACTTCTTCCGAGTGGCGGTCCGGACGCCGTACGAGATGTTGCCGGAGTCCTGGGTGGTGAAGCGGGTGAAGATGGTGCCCAGGTGATTGAGGTAGATGTCTGGGAGTACGTCGATCTCGCCGGGGAACACCTGGGGCACGCTAGTCAGGACCACGCCGGACGGCGACCGAGTTTTGGGAGGAACGTATGGCGCTGGGTGATTTTCCGCGGTATCCGCTCACGTTCGGGCCGAGTCCGGTGCACACGCTAGATCGGCTGAGTGCGTATCTCGGTGGGGCTCGGGTCTGGGCCAAGCGGGAGGACTGCAACTCCGGGCTCGCGTACGGCGGGAACAAGACCCGGAAGCTGGAGTACCTGATTCCGGACGCGCTGGCGCAGGGTGCGGACACGTTGGTGTCGATCGGCGGATATCAGTCCAACCACACCCGGCAGGTCGCGGCCGTCGCGGCGAAGGTCGGGTTGAAGGCCGTGCTGGTGCAGGAGAACTGGGTCGACTGGCCGGACGCGCTCAACGACCGGGTCGGGAACATCCTGCTCAGCCGGATCATGGGCGCCGAGGTCCGGCTCGATCCGGCCGGGTTCGGGATCGGCTTCAAGGACAGCTGGAAGGAGGCCCTGGCCGACGTCGAGGCGCGCGGAGGTACGCCGTACGCGATCCCGGCAGGTGCTTCGGACCACCGGCTCGGTGGACTCGGATTCGCGAACTGGGCGGTCGAGGTCGAGCAGCAGGAGCGGGAGCTCGGGGTCTTCTTCGACACGATCGTCGTGTGTGCGGTGACCGGGTCGACGCAGGCGGGGATGATCGCCGGGTTCGCCGGGCAGGACCGGCCGCGGCGGGTGATCGGGATCGACGCGAGCGCGAAGCTGCAGGAGACCCGCGACCAGGTCGAGCGGATCGCCCGCGCCACCGCGGAGCTGATCGAGCTCGGCCGCGACCTGCGCGACGACGAGATCACCGTGCTCGAAGGCTGGGCCGGTGACCGGTACGGGATCCCGGTGGAGTCCACGCTGGACGCGATCCGGCTCACCGGTCAGCTCGAAGGGATGATCATCGACCCGGTCTACGAGGGAAAGTCGATGGCCGGACTCATCGACCTGATCCGGAACGGCGACATCCCCAAGGACTCCAATGTCCTCTATGCCCACTTGGGCGGCCAGCCCGCGCTCAACGCCTACAGCGGGCTGTTCACGCACAGTCAGCCGATGCCGGTTCCGACCAACGTTCCGACGAAGTAGGTGAGGGCCGCGGCCAGACCGCCGAGGATGAGTTGGCGGAAGCCGGAGTACCACCAGGACCGGCTGGTCACGCGGGAGACGACCGCGCCGCAGACGAAGAGCGCGGTCAGCGACATGATCAGGGCCGGTATGACGCTGCCGGCGCCGAGGAGGTACGGCAGCAGCGGGATGAACGCGCCGACCGCGAAGCAGATGAACGACGACGCGGCCGCGATGACCGGGTTCGGCAGGTCGTTGGGGTCGATGCCGAGCTCTTCGCGGACGTGTTCCTCGAGGGCCTGGTCGGGGTCGGTGTGGAACTGTTTCGCGACCTTGCTGGCCAGGTCCGGGTCGAGGCCCTTGGCGCGGTAGGTCTCGGCGAGCTCGATCTCCTCGTCGATCGGGTGCCGTTTGATCTCCTGGCGTTCGAGCTCGATCTCGGCGTGGGCGAGCTCGCGCTGGGAGGCGACGGAGGTGTACTCCCCTGCCGCCATCGAGAACGCGCCCGCGGCCAGGCCGGCCAGCCCGGCGAGCACGATCACACTCGAGCCGGACGCCGTACCGCCGTCCATGCCGGCGATCAGGGCGAAGTTCGAGACCAGGCCGTCCATCGCGCCGAACACGGCCGGACGCAGCCAGCCGCCGTTCACATCACGGTGAGTGTGATCTCCGTGATGCTCGGCAGAAACCTCGGGAACCTCAGTCACGAGACCTATCTGAGTCGGAACCGTTGGTCGCGTCAACCTTCGGCTTGTCTGCCGGGGTCGCCTCGGCAGCCGGTCCTCCGGCCGGCTCCGCCGAGGCGGAGGTGGGGTCGCCAGAGCCCGTCCCAGCAGCCGGATCCGCGGAGCTCGCCTCCGGCGTCGCCGCGTCGGCCTTCGCTTCGCTCGGCTCGTCGGCGTCTGCCGCGGCGTCGGCGTCGGCTTCCGTCTTCTCAGCACCGGCCGGCTTGCCGGCGGAGGGGCCGGTGGAGATGTCTTCCTGGCCGGGGTACTTGCGGGCGCTGATGATGAAGGCGGCGACGGCGAGGACGAACAGGATGATGGCGGTCCACACGTTCAGCCGGAGGCCGAGGAAATGGTTGACCGTGTCGATGCGCAGGTTCTCGATCCAGGCGCGGCCCAGGGTGTAGCCGGCCACGTAGAGGAAGAACGCGCGGCCGTGGCCCAGCTTGAAGCGGCGGTCGACCAGGATGACCAGCGCGACCACGCCGAGGTTCCAGATCGCTTCGTACAGGAACGTCGGGTGGAAGGTGGCGAAGTCGGCGTACCCGTCCGGGCGGTGCTCGGGCGAGATCTCCAGGCCCCACGGCTTGGTCGTCGGCTTGCCGAACAGCTCCTGGTTGAAGTAGTTGCCGAACCGGCCGAACACCTGCGCCAGCGCGATCCCCGGCGCCATCGCGTCCGCGACCGCCAGGAACGGCACCTTGGCCCGCCGGCAGGCGATCCAGGCGCCGAGCGCACCGAAGCCGACCGCGCCCCAGATGCCGAGCCCGCCGTGCCAGATCTTCAGCGCGTCGATCGGGTGCCGGCCTTCGCCGAAGTACAGCTCGGCATCGGTGACGACGTGGTAGATCCGGGCGCCGACCAGCCCGAACGGGATGGCCCAGAACATGATGTCGGCGAGCACGGTCGGTGAGCCGCCGCGGGCGACCCAGCGGTGGCGGCCGAGCCAGTAGCCGGCGAAGATACCGGCCAGGATGCACAGCGCGTACGCGCGGATGGGCAGGCCGGCGATGTGCCAGACACCCTGGCTCGGGCTGGGAATGAACGCCGGAACCATCACGGCGGGAATCAGACTAGACATGGCAAAGGGGAACGCTACTCGACCGGCCCGGGCACGACCAGAAACTCATGGTCACGATGGGGACTCGGTGCGTCAGCTCGCGATGGCATCGACGGCCTTCTGCAAGCCGTCGGCGGTCAGCTGGTCGGCTTCCAGCTGCTTGTCGTTGACGTAGACCGTCGGGGTCCCGGTCACGCCGCGGTCGTCCGCGGCCTTCGACACCGTGTCGAGCCAGCCGCCGTAGCTGTTGTCCCGCACGGCCTGCTGGAACTTCGCGTCACCGATACCGAGCTGGCTGCCCAAGTCGAGCAGCTGGTCCGTGGTCCACGACTTGCTGAAGTCGCCGTACATCTCGTCGGCGTAGCTGAGCGCCTTGCCGTTCGCGGCCGCGGCGGCGAAGGCGTTGGCCAGCCGGGGCGAGGCGTCCGGGTTGACGAAGGCGAGCGGCCAGTAGGTCAGCGTCGCCGTACCGTCCTGGACGAGTTTGTCGACGGTCGTACCGGTCGACTCCTCGAACTCCGCGCAGTGCGGGCAGCGGAAGTCGAGGTAGATGTCGATGTGCACCTTGGCGTCGGCGTTGCCGACGGTGACGCCCTTGCCGGACGTGCCCGGGCCGGTGATCACGGTGGGCTCGGGTTTGCCGTTCGAGCTCACCTCGACCTTGGAGTGCCCACGCCAGTACTGCACGCCGACGCCGCCCGCGAGGGCCAGCACCAGCACGATCACCACGATGATGCCGGGCGAGATCCGCCGCTTCGGCTGCTGCGGCAGCGAACTCGCGGGGGCATTGGTCTTGCTCACGACGCGGTGACTCCTTGCGGTTCGGGTTCCACGGCGTACTTGCTGGTGGGGTTCAACCACAGCCAGGCCGCCAGCAGCAGCAGGCCGACGTCCCGCAGGATCTCCTGGAGGTACCTCGTCTGACCGGGGGCGACCTGGCCGCCGCCGCCGAAGCAGCCGCAGTCGATCGCCAGGCCGCGCGCCCAGGCGGACGCCACCGCGGCGATGAACACGACCATGAAAACACCCGCGGCGGCCGCGGCGGCGCGGACACCGAAACCGACGATCAACAGCAATCCGATCGCGATCTCCAGGAACGGCAGTCCCCAGCCCACCGGCGCCGCCAGCGACGCCGGCAGCAGCTCGTACGCGCGGACCGCCTGGGCCGCCGTCTCCGGATCGGTCACCTTCAACGCGCCCGCCACCAGCATCACGCCGCCGAGCACGAGCCGCGCTCCCAGCGAGACCCATTCGAACCAGGGTCGACGATTCACTGGTTGTCCTCCACCAGCTTCCCGAAGTCGTGGGCCAGGTCGCCGATGGCGGCGTTCGACAACCAGAGCACGTTCGCCTTGTCGTTCTTGCCGAAGCCGATCACCTGCGCACCGTGACCGACCTCGTACCCGCCGGAGGGTAGCTTCTGCATCCCTTCCACGGGTACGCCGACGGCCTTCGCGATGTCCTTGATCGACGTCAGCGAACCGGTCAGCCCGACGAACGACGGGTCGAACCGGTCCAGGTACTTGCGAATCACCGGGCCGGTGTCACGGGCCGGGTCGGTGGTTATGAACAGCAACTGCACCTGGTCCCGCACCGGCTGGTCGAGCTTGGTCAGCGCGGAGGCCACGTCGGCCATCACGGTCGGGCACACGTCGGGGCAGTTCGTGTAGCCGAAGAACACCAGGGTGACCGGCTTCTTGGTCGAGGTGACCAGGTTGAACGGGTTCCCGCCGGTGTCGGTCAGGGTGGCCGCGGGCAACGAGTACGGCCGGTCCAGCGTCGCCCCGCGCAGACCGTTCGGATCCTGCGTGGTGCGGATGATCGCACCGCCGGGGTTGTCCGCCTTCTCCTTGTCGCCGCCACTGCAGCCCGCGAGGGCGAGCAGAGCCACCGCGGCCAGTAGAAGTGCCGCGTTCCTGGTTCGACTCACGGCGTACTAACGACTCGCGGCGGCGCTGGGTTCCCTGCGGACGCCTTCGGACAGGGCTTCCGCGAGCGCGCGGACCCCGGCCGACCCGCCGTCCTCGAGCGCCTTGACGAGGGCCGCGCCGACGATCGCCGCGTCCGCGAACGCCGCCACACCGGCCGCCTGGTCGGCGTTCGAGATGCCGAGACCGACACCGACCGGCAGGCCGGTGACCGCCTTCGTCCGCGCCACCAGTGGCGCCGCCAGCTCCGACGGCTTGTCCCGGGCACCGGTGACACCCATCACAGCGGTCGCGTAGACGAAGCCGCGGCAGGCGGCCGTGGTCATCCGGATCCGCTCGTCGGTCGACGACGGTGAGACCAGGAACACCTTGTCCAGGTCGTGCTTGTCCGCGGCCGCGATCCACTCGGCAGCCTCCTCCGGGATCAGGTCGGGCGTGATCAGGCCCGCTCCCCCGACGCCGGCGAAGTCCGCGGCGAACCGGTCCACGCCGTACCGCTCGACCGGGTTCCAGTACGTCATCACGAGCACCGGCACATCGGAGTACGCCGCGACCTTCTCGATCGTGCTCAGCACGTCGCGGGTCCGCAGCCCACCGGCCCGGGCCACCTCGGTGGCGCGCTGGATGGTCACGCCGTCCATCACCGGGTCGCTGTACGGGAGGCCGACCTCGACCACGTCGACGCCGCCGTCGATCATCGCCTTGATCCCGTCCACACCGCCGTCGTACGTCGGGAAGCCGGCCGGCAGGTAGCCGACCAGGGCGCCGCGGCCCTCGTCGTTGGCCTTCCGGATCGCGGCGCCGGCCTTGCCCAGGGCAACCAGATCACTCACCGGTGGCCTCTTTCTCGCCGAGGCCGAACCAGGTGGCGGCCGTGTCCATGTCCTTGTCCCCGCGACCGGACAGGTTCACCAGAATGGTTGCCTCCGGCCCCAACTCGGTCGCGATGTCGAGCGCGCCGGCGACCGCGTGTGCGGACTCGATCGCCGGAATGATGCCCTCGGTCCGGGACAGCAGCTTGAACGCCTCCATCGCCTCGGCGTCCGTGATCGGCCGGTACGACGCCCGCCCGGTCTCGGCCAGCCACGCGTGCTCCGGCCCGACCCCGGGGTAGTCCAGCCCGGCCGAGATCGAGTGCGACTCGATCGTCTGCCCGTCCTCGTCCTGCAACAGGAACGACCGCGCACCATGCAGTACGCCGACCTGCCCGGCGGTGATCGTGGCCGCGTGCCGGCCCGTCTCGAACCCGTCGCCACCCGGCTCGATGCCGTACAGCTTCACGTTCTCGTCGGGGATGAACGCGGTGAACAGGCCGATCGCGTTCGATCCGCCGCCGACGGACGCCACCGCGGCGTCCGGGAGCTTGCCGAGCAACTCGAGCGACTGCTCCCTGGCCTCGTCGCCGATACCGCGGACGAAGTCGCGCACCATGGCGGGGAACGGGTGCGAGCCGGCCGCCGTCCCCAGGATGTAGTGCGTCTTGTCCACGCTGGCGACCCAGTCGCGCAGGGCCTCGTTGATCGCGTCCTTCAGCGTCCGGCTGCCGGTCTTCACCGAGATGACCTCGGCGCCGAGCAGCTGCATCCGGGCCACGTTCAGCGCCTGCCGCTGGGTGTCGACCTCACCCATGTAGACCACGCACTCGAGGTCCAGGTAGGCGCACGCCGTCGCGGTTGCGACGCCGTGCTGGCCGGCGCCGGTCTCGGCGATCACGCGGGTCTTGCCCATCCGCTTGGTCAGCAGGGCCTGGCCGATCGCGTTCCGGATCTTGTGCGCACCGGTGTGGTTCAGGTCCTCGCGCTTCAGCAGGATCCGGGCGCCGGCCGCGTCGGACAGCCGGGTCGCGTCGTACAGCAGGCTCGGGGCGCCGATGTACTCGTGCAGCATCCGCTCGAACTCACCGGTGAACTCCGGGTCGGCCATGGCTTCGCGCCAGGCCGTGGTGAGCTCGTCGAGCGGCGCGATCAGCGCCTCGGGCATGAACCTGCCGCCGAAACGGCCGAAGTGCCCGAGCTGGTCGGGCAGCACAGTACTCATCCGACAAACCTTCCAAACCCGGCCCAAGGCCCGGGAGAGATACTGCCCCGTGCCGTTTGGACCGGCCGAGGAGGTCTAGTGCCGCTGCTGGATGGCGGGATGCGATCCGGCGGCGACGAGGTCGGCGACCGAGGCGCGGGGATCGCGGCCGGTCACCAGGGTTTCACCGACGAGGACGACATCGGCCCCGGCGCGCGCGAACTCGATTACATCATGCGGGCCGCGAACGCCGGACTCCGCCACCCGGACCAGGTTCGACGGGATCGTCGGCGCGACCCGGGCGAAGGTGTCCCGGTCGACCTCGAGAGTCTTCAGGTTCCGGTTGTTCACGCCGATCAGCTGAGCGCCGGCATCCACCGCACGCCGGGTCTCCTCCTCGTCGTGCACCTCGACCAGCGGGCACAGGCCGATCGAGTGCGCCCGCTCGATCAGCGAGACCAGGGCCTCCTGCTCCAGCGCCGCGGCGATCAGCAGCACCATGTCGGCGCCGGCCGCACGCGCCTCCCAGAGCTGGTACGACGAGACGATGAAGTCCTTCCGCAGGACCGGGACGTCGACCCGGCCGCGCACCGCGCGCAGGTCGTCCAGGCTGCCGTTGAACCGGCGTCGCTCGGTCAGCACGGAGATCGCCGCCGCACCGCCCTCCTCGTACTCCCCGGCCAGCGCGGCCGGGTCGGTGATCTCGGCCAGCTCGCCCTTGGACGGGCTGGATCGCTTCACTTCGGCGATGATCGCGATCCCGTCACCGCGGAACACCGGCATCGGGTCCTTGGCGTCGGGCTTGCGCTGGGCTTCCTGCTTCAGGTCGTCCAGGCTGACCCGCGCCTGGCGCTCCGCGAGGTCCTCCCGGACCCCCGCGAGAATGTCGTCAAGCACAGTCATGTCCGTCCGCCCCTCAGTGGTCGCCGTCGGCCGGGACCCCGAACCCCAGCAGTTGCATGACCTTGCCGGTCAGCGCACCCAGCACCGCGATGGCGACCGAGATCCAGAACAGCACCCAGTTCGGACCGAGCACCATCGCGATGGCGCCGACCGTGAACGCGATCAGCACGATGGTCACCGCGGTCCACGCCGCCGGGCTGTTGCCGTGCAGGTCGTGGGGAGCCTCCTCGCTCACCCGCGTCGCTACTTGATCGGCCGTCGTATTGTCCATGGTTGGCGCCACTCCTCGTTGTCGTCCCGTCCTATTGTGGCGGTAGGCCGCCGCGGTCAGAGAGTCGGGTCCTCCCCGGCGTCGATCGCCTTCCACTGATCGGCCGGTGCGGCGGCCGGATCACGCTCGTAGCGCGCCGTCGCGCGACCCCATCGATGCGCTGTCAGCAAGGCGATCAGGCCCGTCGCGACCAGCGCGACGCCCCCGGCCAGGGCGAACCAGGGCGCCGGACCGCCGGACAGACTGACGTGGTCGGTGACCGCCTGACTGAGCTCCGGCCGGATCCTGCTCAGCTCACTCACGTCGGGCCGGACCTGCAGCGCGACGGCGATCGCGGCAACGCCCATCAACAGCACCAGCGCGCCCAGCACGCGGCGCAATGCTGTACCTGCGAGTTTCGTAACGACGATCGCGACCACCGAAGCGAGTGCCAGCGTCACCGGTGCCTTGGTCACGGTGTAGCCGTTGAAGTCCACACTCGGGCGCCCGCTGCCCGGATGCGCCGTCGACCACGTCAGGTACGCCGACAACCCGAGCAGCACCAGCGCCACGAGGGCGAGGAGATCGACGAGTCGCTGCGGCTTCATACGTCGCTGAACGTTCCCGCGACCGCGATCGCGTTCAGGACGGCGGCCGCCTTGGTCCGGCACTCGGCGTCCTCGGCGGCCGGATCGGAGTCGGCGACGATGCCCGCGCCGGCTTGCACGTACGCCGTGGAGCCGCGCAACACCGCGGTCCGGATGGCGATCGCGGTGTCCACGTCACCGGCGAAGTCCAGGTAGCCGACGACACCGCCGTACACACCGCGCCGGGTCACCTCGAGTTTGTCGATGATCTCCATCGCCCGCGGCTTCGGCGCACCGGACAGCGTCCCGGCCGGGAACGCGGCGGTGAGCGCGTCGAACGCGGTCTTGCCGGCCGCCAGCTGCCCGGTGACGGTCGATTCCAGGTGCATCACGTGGCTGTAGCGGCGGACGTCCATGAAGTCGACCACCTCCACGGTGCCGGGCGCGCAGACCCGGCCGACATCGTTGCGGCCGAGGTCGACCAGCATCAGGTGCTCGGCGCGCTCCTTGGCGTCGGCGCGCAGCTCCTCCTCCAGCGCGTGGTCCTCCTCCGGCGTGGCGCCGCGGCGGCGGGTGCCGGCGATCGGGTGCAGGATCACCTTGTTGTCGGTGACCTTGACCAGCGCCTCGGGACTCGATCCGACGATGTCGAACCCGTCCAGGCGGACCAGGTACATGTACGGGCTCGGGTTGGAGCGGCGCAGCACCCGGTAGATGTCGAGCGCGGACGCCGTGGTCTGCAGCTCGAACCGCTGGGACACGACGATCTGGAACGCCTCGCCGGCCCGGATCTCCTCCTTGGCGTGCTCGACGGCCTCCCGGTACTCCGCGCTGGACCGCTGCCGGTGGGGATCCGGAACCGCGGTCCGGTCCGCGCGCACGACGTACGACGGGGTGGGCTGGGCCAGATCCGCCTCCATCGCGTCGAGGCGGCGTACGGCGTCCGCGTAGGCCTCGTCGACACGCTCGTCGGAGTCGTCCCAGTTGACCGCGTTCGCGATCAGCCAGATCTCGCCGGTCTCGTGGTCGAGGGCGGCCAGGTCGGTGGCGAACAGGAACGTCAGCTCGGGCAGGCCGAGGTCGTCGGTCGTTGTGTCGGGCAACCGTTCGAGCCGGCGGACCGCGTCGTACCCGAGGAAGCCGACCATGCCGCCGGTCAGTGGCGGCAGGTCGGGCAGCCGGGGCGTGTGCAGGATCTCCAGCGTCTCGCGCAGCGCCTTCAGGGGGTCACCGGTCTGCGGCAGGCCGACCGGCGGGTTCCCGGTCCAGATCGCCTCGCCGTCGCGCTCGGTCAGCGTCGCCGCGCTGCGCACGCCGATGAACGAGTAGCGCGACCAGACGCCGCCGTTCTCCGCGGACTCCAGCAGGAAGGTGCCTTCGCGCTCGGCGGCGAGCTTGCCGTAGACACCGATCGGCGTCTCCGCATCGCCCATCAGCCGCCGCGTCACCGGGATGACCCGGCGGTCCTTGGCATAGTCGCGGAAGGTCTCGATGGCCGGGTTCGTGGTCATGGGGCCTCCCGGCCTGGACTGAGGAGCGCAGGGAGCCCGGTCATGGGGCCCCGGTCTGGACTGAGGAACGCAGGGAGCGAAGCGACCGGAGTGACGAGGGAAGACCGGGAGTCAAGCCCCATGACCTGCCGCGCCGGAGGCGTGGCATCCAACGCAGCGACTGGAGCGACGAGGGAAGGCCGGGAGCCAAGGCCCCATGACCCCGCCGGCGCCGAAGGCCCGGCCAAAAGCACTGTCACGCTTTGACCTCGATCTCGCCGTGTTCGAAGCAGGTGCGGGTGCCGGTGTGGCAGGCCGGGCCTTCCTGGTCGACGAGGACGAGCAGGGTGTCGGCGTCGCAGTCGACGAGGATCTGCTTGACGTGCTGACGATGGCCGCTGGTCTCGCCCTTGACCCAGTACTCCTGCCGGCTGCGGGACCAGAACGTGCTCCGCCCGGTCGCCGCGGTCCGGCGGACCGCCTCGGCGTTCATCCAGCCCACCATCAGGACCTCACGCGTGTCGTACTGCTGCACCACTGCTGGGATCAGCCCGGCCGCGTCGAAGGTCAGCTCGTCAATGCTCACCCGCCCATTGTCGCCGATCACAAGGAGCACTCCGAACACGGTGCCTCGCGATGAACGCGCGTAGTGGGACGGGCTGACAGTATGAGGGCATGACGACGAGTGAGGCACGCGTCCAGGAACTGCTGACCGAACACCCGGTGATCGACGGGCACAACGACCTGCCGATCGCGTTCTACGAGCTGTGCGGGTACGACCTGGACGCCCACGACCTGAGCGGCTCGGTGCCGTCCCTGCACACGGACCTGCCGCGGTTGCGGACCGGACACGTCGGCGCGCAGTTCTGGTCCCTGTGGGTCCCCCAGGACGAGCACTCGGTACGGCGTACGTTCGAGCAGGTCGACTTCGTGCATCGGCTCGTGGAGCGGTTCCCGGCCTGGCTCCAGCTCGCATCGACCGCGGATGACGTCGACGCCGCGATCAAGGCCGGCCGGGTCGCCTCGCTGATGGGGATGGAGGGCGGCCACTCGATCGGTGAGTCACTCGGGGTGCTGCGGGTCATGCGGGAGCTGGGCGTGCGGTACATGACGCTCACGCACAACAACAACGTGTCCTGGGCGGACTCGGCGACCGACGAGCCGGTGCTCGGCGGGCTGAACGAGTTCGGCGAGGAGGTCATCCGGGAGATGAACCGGATCGGCATGCTGGTCGACCTCTCGCACGTCTCCGCGGACACCATGCGGCATGCGTTGCGGGTGACCAGCGCGCCGGCGATCTTCAGCCACTCGTCGGCCCGCGCGATCTGCGACGTACCGCGGAACGCGCCGGACGACGTGCTCGAGACCCTGGCCGGCAACGACGGCGTCTGCATGGTGACCTTCGTCCCGTACTTCGTCTCCCAGGCGTACGTCGACTGGGTCAAGGGAGCCAAGGAGGCGCAGCCGGACCTGAACCCGATGAACCCGGCCGACCAGGCGAAGCTGGCCGAGTCGTACGACGTGCCGAAGCCCGAGGTCACCCTGGACGACGTGGTCGAGCACGTCGACCACGTCCGCGGGATCGCCGGCGTCGACCACATCGGCCTCGGCGGCGACTACGACGGCTGTCCCGAATTCCCCACCGGCCTCGCGGACGTCGCGTCGTACCCGGCCCTCTTCGAGGCGCTGGCCGACCGCGGCTGGAACGACACCGAACTGGCAAAACTTGCCAGCGGCAACATCCTCCGCGTCCTCCGCGCCGCCGACGACGCGGCCGCTTAGGCGTCCCGGTACAGGTCTCTGGTCTCTGGCAACCGCTCGAAGCCGGCCGCCTCGTAGGTGGCGATGGCGCCGACGTTGAAGCCCGGCGTGCACACCACCGCGCTGCACGAACCCAGCTCCTGGAGGGCTCGCGCTGCCGCGACGGTGATCGCCGTGCCGTAGCCGCGCCCGCGGTGCATCCGATGCACGCCCATCGGCTCGATCAGCCCCGGCTTGCCCTCCCCCGCCGACCACACGGTCACGGCCGCCACGGACTCGCCCAGCTGGTTGCGGCCGACGAGACAGCGCGCGTCGGCGTACGGCTCGCCGTCGGCCATCGCGTGCCACCGGGCGTCGGTGAACGTCGACCCGTCGAACGACGCCCGTTGGACGGCGGTCCGCTCGTGCGCCTCCTCGGCCCCGATGACATCGACCCGCAGGCCGGGGTCCGGCACGGGCTCGCTCAGGTCGCGCCGCAGCGGCACCCACGGATCGTCCGCCATCCAGCCGTCTTTGAACAGCAGGTCCTGGACGAGCGCTCCCATCGGGGCCTCGACGTACACCTTGCCCTCGATCAGTACTCCGGCCTCCGGCGCGGACACGTCCTCGACCAGGCGCTGCGCGAGCTCCTCGTCCTGCTGAGTGTCCGGCGCGATCGCGAGCCGCAGCAGCTCCGGATCGTCGAGCATCCCGACGGCCAGGATCTCCCCGTCCCGGCTCCAGGTCCTGGTCGCGGCCGCCATCGCCTCGTCACCGAACCGCCAGAACCACCCCAGATCCCCCGGATGCAGCTGCACAGCGGCCCCGTCGTACTGCCACTCCCGCAGCACCCGCACAACCTCGCCCAACCCATCGATCCCCGGAGTCCCCAACACAGTCGCCATACCCCGATCACACACCACCCCACCGACACCCCGCACCCGACTTTCCCAACCACCGTCCCCCACCGGCTGGATCTCTCGCCCTCGGCCCTCGGCTCAGGAGGCGACTTTGTGCACCACGTCCGTACATCTCGCGAGTCGTCGTACGGATCTGGTGCACATAGTCGGGTTATCCACAGGCGTCTGAGCGGCCGGGAGGCGATTCCGGGGAGGATCGGGCGGTGGAGCGGCTCGGGGACGACGTACGGGAGCGGCTGGCCGATCAGTGGGCCAGACCGCTGCGGCACCTGGAGCTGCTGGAACTCGGCCTGCAGAAGTACGACGTGGAGCGGCTCGTCCGACGCGGTCAGCTCCAGACGGCCCACGCTCGCTATGTCCGCGGGCACGTTGACGCACGGCTCGCCTGCATCGCTTGTGCGCAGGCGGCCCATCCGAGGTCCGTCATCAGCCATTTCACGGCAGCGGAGCTCACGGGGCTGAGAGTCTGGACGGACCATGGTCGCGGGCCGTCTCCGGACGCAGTCTGGCTCAGCTGCGAGCCGGGCGGCCGTCGCAACCTGAAGCGTGCCGACGTGGTACTCCGCCGGGCCGGCCTCACCGAGGCGGACCTCCGATTCCACCGGGGGCTGTGGCTCACCTCCGAAGCACGAACCACAGTCGACATCGCCCGGGAGCTGCCCCTCCGTGAGGCAGTTGTGACCGTTGACCACGCGTTGTCCGGATTCGTGTCCCGCGCCGAGCTCGAGGAGGCACTCGAGCGCCAGTACCGCTGGCCCGGCGTCCAGAACGCACGGGCAGCAGTCAGTCTCGGCGACCCGCGCTCCGAGTCGGCGCTGGAGTCGTTCGCACGTGCGGTGTTCGTCGAGGGTGGTCTGCCGGCGCCGATCCTTCAAGCGGAGTTCTCGAACGGTGATCGCTGGTTGGCGGACCGGGTCGACTTCTGGTGGCCGGAGTTCCGCACGATCGGCGAGGCGGACGGCCTGGCGAAGTTCGAAGCCCCGACGGCCGCCGAGCGCCGCTGGCTGCTCCGCCGAGCGTTCGAACGCGACCAACGCCTGGCCGATCACGGTCTCGAGCTCATCCACTTCGGCTGGGAAGACGTCGCACGCGCCCCCAACGAGCTCATCCACCGCCTCCGCACCGCCTTCACCCGCGGATCCCGCCGCACCGACCCCCACCCACCTGGCGCCCCGCCGCCTAACCCACCCACCCCACCCCCCAAGCCACTCCGTCCCCCCAACTTTGTGCACCAGATCCGCACCTTTCACACCCCGCCACACGGACCTGATGCACAAAGTCGCGGATCCGCGCACGACGAGCGGCCCGGCCAGCGTGGATGCGCCGGATGGTTGCGCACGGCGGCCACCCCGGCCTGACCCGCCCGCCGCGCCACCCTCGAGCCGCCCGGACCCCGACTTTGTGCACCAGATCCGCACCTTCCACACCCCGCCACACGGACCTGATGCACAAAGTCGCGGATCCGCGCACGACGAGCGGCCCGGCCAGCGTGGATGCGCCGGATGGTTACGCACGCCGGCCGGCCTGACCCGCCCACCGCACCACCCTCTAACCGCCCGGACCCCGACCTTGTGCACCAGATCCGTACCTTTCGCTACCTCACGTACGGATCTGGTGCACAAAGTCGCGGATCCGCGCACGACGAGCGGCCCGGCCAGCGTGGATGCGCCGATGGTTCCGTACGGCGGCCGCCCCGGCCTGACCCGCCCACCGCACCACCCTCGAGCCGCCCGGACCCCGACTTTGCGCACCAGATCCGCACCTTTCGCTTCCTCACGTACGGATCTGGTGCACAAGGTCGCGGAGATGCGTACGGCGGGCGGGCGGTCCCGCCGGCATGGTTGTGCCGGGTGGTTGCAGTCGGCGGGGCGACCCACGGCGTGGTTGCGCCGGGGGTTGCGGTCGGTGGGCGGCGCGGCCGGGGTGATTGCGTACGGCGGGCGGCGCGGCCGCCGCTGTTGCGCGGGGACGTTGCGCACGGCGGGAGCCCGGCCTGACCCGCCCGCCCCACCACCCCTCGCGCCGCCCTGTACTCCGCGACTTTGTGCACCAGATCCGTACCTTTCACATCCCGCCGCACGGATCTGGTGCACAAAGTCGCGGATTTGCGTACCGCGGGCGGCCAGGCGGGCGTGGTTGCCGCGCGGGGGATGGTTGCGGCGGGGCGGCGAGGCGGCGGGGTGGTTGTGGGGGGCGGGTTGTTTGGGGTTTGGGTGAGGGGGCACGGGGCGGGTTCAGTGTTGACCGACGGATGGAGTGGTTGTGCTTACCCTGACTGAGAACGCGACGCTGGTGATCAAGAGCATCACCGGGGTCGAAGGCGCGCCGGAGGGGGCCGGAGTGCGAATCTCGCAGGAGAACCCGGCGGATCCGGCGCTCGCGGTGACGACGACGGAGGCACCGCGGCCCGGTGACCAGGTGGTCGAGGAAGCCGGAGCGCGGGTGTTCCTGGAGCAGAACGCGGCGAACGCGCTCGACGACAAGATTCTGGACGCGGCGGTCGACGACAAGGGCGGCGTCGAGTTCCTGCTGGTACCGCAGCCTGGTGCCGGCACTGCGCCGACCGCCTGACAGGTAAGACCGCGACGGCCGGGAGCCTCCCCTGAGGTCCCGGCCGTCGCGCACGCTTGAACGATCCGGCCGTGGCGCATGTCTAGACGGCCCGCCGCCGACGCCCAGGCGGTCCCGCCTGTCGCGCACATCCAGCCGAGCCCGGCCGTCGCGCACGCCCAGACGATCCCGCCCGTCGGGCACGCCCAGACCATCCCGCCCGTCCCGCACGTCTAGACGGCCCACCGTCGTCGCGCACGTCCAGACGGTCCCAGCCGTCGCGCACGCCTGAACGATCCGGGCGTCGCGCACGTCTAGACGGCCCGCCGCCGCCCACGCGCAGGCGGTCCCGCCTGTCGCGCACATCCAGACGAGCCCGACCGTCGCGCAGACCCAGACCATCCCGCCCGTCCCGCACCTCTAGACGGGCAGCTGTTGTGCACGCCCAGACGGGTCCCGCTCGTCCAGACGGACCCAGCCGTCGCGCATATTCAGACGAGCCCAGCCGTCGCGCGCGCCCAGGGGATCCCGCCGGTCTGGACAGGCCCGGCCGTCGCGCAGGCCTCGACGGGTCGGCCGTTGTGCGGGGCTCGACGGTCTTGCCGCTGCCTGGGGTTAGACGGTGCTCCGTTGGGCTATCCAGCTGTTGTGGAGGCGGGTGTAGACGCCGCCGGCGTCGACGAGGTCTGCGTGGGGGCCTCGTTCGACGATCTCGCCGTTGTCGAAGACCAGGACCTCGTCGGCTGCCTCCGCGGTCGACAACCGGTGCGCGATGGTGACCGACGTACGGCCGGACATCAGTCGCTCCAGCGCGGCGTTGACGCGCACCTCGGTGCCGGGGTCGACGGCCGATGTCGCCTCGTCGAGCACGAGGAGGTCGGGGTCGGCGATGTTCGCCCGCACCAGCGCGACCAGTTGACGTTCACCCGCGGACAGCGACTCGCCCCGCTGGCCGACCGGCGACTGCAGACCGTCCGGCAGCGACTCCAGCCAGTCGGTCAGCCCGAGCGACTGGAACGCATCGAGCAACTGCGCGTCCGTCACCTCGGGACGCCCGAACCGCACGTTCTCGGCCAGTGGCGCGTCGAACAGGTACCCGTCCTGCGGCACCATCACGACCCGCTCCCGCAGCGACTCGAACGAGATCTCCCGCGCGTCCACCCCGTCCAGCCGGACCTCGCCCGCGGTCGGATCCATCAACCGGGTCAGCAGTTTCGCGAACGTCGTCTTCCCGGACCCGGTCTCGCCGACCACCGCGACCCGCCGGTGCGGCTCGATCCGTACGTCGACATCCCGCAGAACCAGCTCGCCCTCCGGGTAGGCGAAGTCGACGTCCGCGAAGTCGACCGTGATCGGACCGCGCGGCTGCTTCACCCCCTCCTCACCCGGGTCGACCACATCGGCCGGGGTCGCGATCACCCCGAGCACCCGACGCCACCCGGCGAACGCACTCTGCGCGTCGGTCAGCACCTGGGTCGCGATCTGCACCGGATCCGAGAACAGCGCGACCAGGAACATGAACGCGAGGAGCTCCCCCAGCGTCGCCTGCTTGTCGACACCCAGCAGCACACCGACCGACAGCACACCGGCGTTGGCCAGGCCCGCCGCCAGACCGCCGATCGAGAACGTCACTCCGGTGAGCGCCTGTGCCCTCGTCGCGGTCCGCCGGTAGTCCTCGATCGAGGCGTCGATGCGGTCCTGGGTCCGCTTCTCGACCGCGTACGCGCGGACCACCTGAGCGCCGACCACCGGCTCCGCGATCGCGGACAGCATCTCGCCGACCTTCGCCCGGACCACACCGTACGCCTTGGACATCGCGCGCTGCAGGTACTTCAGGCTGGCGAACAGCGGGATGAAGCACCCCAGCACGACCAGGGCCAGCTGCCAGGAGTAGAAGAACATCACCACGGTCGCGAGCAGCATCTGCCCGATGCTGACCAGGAAGATGAACCCGCCGAACTGCAGGAACTGCGACACCGTGTCCACGTCCGACGTGACCCGGCTGACCAGCGCGCCGCGCCGCTCCGTGCTCTGTGTCAGCACCGGCAGGTCGTGCACGTGCCGGAACGCCTTGATCCGCATCGTCGCGAGCCCGTGCTCCGAGTTGATCGCGAGCCGCACGGTCGTCAGGTACGACGCTCCCGCCGTGACCACGATGCCCAGCGTGCAGACCAGGCACATCCACGCGACGTACGAGATGTCCGGCCCGCCCGCACCGGACAGGCCCTTGTCGATCGTCTGCTGAACAGCGATCGGTACGACGATCCGCCCGGCCGTCATGGTCAGCGCGAGGATCCCGGTGACCCACCAGCCGTTGGCCAGCTCGGGCGAGACCTTCAGCCCCTGCCGCAACGTGTCCAGGCCACTCGCGTCATCGGCATGGTCCAGCCGACTTGCTTCCGCCGCGCTCACGCCGTCGCTCCTTCCGCGTCCAGGTCTTCGATCTCCGCGGCCAGGTCCGCCTCTTCCTGGCGGCGCTCCGCGTCCTTCTCGTAGGCGTCGACCAGGTTGCGGTAGGCGGCCGACGTCTCCTGCAGGTCGGTGTGCGTCCCCTGCGCCGCGATCCGGCCCTCGTCGAGGAACAGCACCTCGTCGGCGAGCGAGATCGTCGCCTTCCGGTAGGCGATCACGAGCACGGTCGTCGCGGCTTCGGCGCCCTGGACCGCGGACCGCAGCCCCGCCAGGATCCGCGCCTCGACCTGCGGGTCCACCGCGCTCGTCGCGTCGTCCAGGATCAGCAGCCGAGGCCGCCGTACCAGCGCCCGGGCCAGGGCGATCCGTTGCCGCTGGCCACCGGACAGCGTCGTACCGCGCTCGCCGACCTTCGTGTCCAGACCGTTCGGCAGCACCTTCACGAAGCCGTCGCCTTGGGCGATCCGCAATGCGTCCCAGACGTCCTCGTCGCTGTAGTCGCCGCCGAGCGTGATGTTGCCGCGGATCGTGTCGTCGAACAGGAACGCGGTCTGCGCCACCAGCGCGACCGAGCCGGCCAGCTGGTCCCGGGCCAGGTCGCGCAGATCGACGCCGTCGAGCTTGATCGCACCCTCCTCCGGATCGATCAGCCGGGTCAGCAGCGTGGTCATCGTGGACTTCCCGGAGCCGGTCGGTCCGACCATCGCGACGGTCCGCCCGGGCTCGATGACGAAGTCCACACCGGCCAGTACGTCGCGCTCCGGCAAGTACCCGAACCGTACGTCGGCCACCTGCAACCGGGCCGCCTTCGCCGACGTCAGCACGGCGTCGCCGTACTCCATCCCGCCCTCGGCGGTGAGCACCCGCTGGATGCGGTCCCACCCGACGACCGAGCGCGGCAGCTCGCCGAGCACCCAGCCGAGCGCGCGGATCGGGAACCCGATCAGCGTGAACAGGAACGCGACCTGGACCACGTCACCCGCGTCGGCGCCGCCGGAGCTGACCCGGTAGACACCGACTAGCAGCACCCCGAGCACCCCCAGCCGGGGCAGGCCGTCGATCACCGGATCGAACATGCCGCGGGCCTTGTTCACCGCGATGTTCGCGTCCCGGAGCGCGTACGTCGGGGCGCGGAAGCGCTCGGTCTCGGCGGACTCACGGCCCAGCGTCTTCACCACGAGCGCACCGTCGAACGACTCGTGCGCGACCTCGGAGACATCCGCGCGCAACTGCTGCGCCCGGGTGGCGAGCGGCTGCAGGTAGCGCTGGAAGATCACGTTCGCCAGGAACACGAGCGGGAACACCAGGCAGCCGACCAGCGCGAGCCAGACGTCGGCCGCGAACATCGCGACGGTCGCGAACCCCAGCATCGCGAGCACCCCGATGGCCATCGGCAGCGGAGCGATCACGAACCAGGTCGACTCGACGTCCGCGTTGGCGTTCGAGAGGAGCATGCCGGTCGAGTGCTGGTGGTGCCACTCGAGCGGAAGCTTCAGGTACTGCCGGGTGACCCGGCGGCGGTACGTCGCCTGCAGCCGGAACTGCATCACACCGGCGCCGAGCCGGCGCCCGACCACGCCGATCGCGTTCAGGATCGCGATCCCGATGAACAACCCGATCAGCGAGGCGATCGCGGCGAAGGTGGTGTCACCGCTCTCGAAGGCCGGCCGGAGCACGTGGTCGGTGGCCCAGCCGAGCGCCCAGCCGCCGGCCACCGTCATCGCGCCGTAGAGCCCCGCGGCCAGCACCGACAGCGCGAAGATACGTGGCTCCTCCCAGATCGCCACCCGCAGAACCGCGAGCCCTCTCCGGGTGACGCTGCCCTTGTCGGGGACCTTCGGCATGGGCAAGACGCTCTCCAGGACAGTCAGGTGCGAACACCGGGCATAGGCATGACAACGATTGACATTCTGCCACCCCCGCTCCACCTCCTGTCTCCTGCTTTCCTTCCCTCCACCTCTGGCCGAGAAGAAGTTGCGACTGGTGATTACGATCGATTTGTGACCGACTACAGCCGGGTAGAACGACTCGCTCTGTGTGATCTGTTCGACCAACTGGGGCCTGATCAGCCCACGCTGTGTGAAGGGTGGACGACGTACGATCTCGCCGTCCATCTGTATGTCCGGGAGGCGGATCCGATGGCCGGGCCGGGGATCATGATCGCGGCGCTGGCCGAGACCACCGAGCGGCGGATGAAGCGGGCCAAGGAGCGCTACAGCTTCACCGAGGTGGTTGACAAGGTCCGCAACGGGCCGCCGCCGATCTCGATCTACGCGTTCCCCAAGTTCGGTCACCAGCTGAACACGACCGAGTACTTCGTGCACCACGAGGACGTCCGCCGGGCACAGCCGACGTACGACATTCGCACACTGCCGGCCGATCAGGAGGCGGGACTGTGGAAGTCGATCCGGCTCGGCGCGAAGACGCTGACCCGAAAGGCGCCCAGTGGCCTGGTGCTCCGGCTCCCGGACGGGACGACGTCCGTCGCGAAGCGGCCGACCGAGCTGGGGTCGGTGACCATCACCGGCGCGCCGGCCGAGCTGGTCCTGTTCTGCATGGGCCGCCAGCAGGTGGCCGACGTGGAGCTGGACGGCGACGCGGAGACCGTCGAGCGGCTCCGCAGCGCCTCATTCGGAGTCTGACCTCGCGGCGGCCCGCTTGCGCCGGGCCCGCTGGACCAGGCTGCTGAGCACGGTCACGAGCACAACAAGCACGATCGCCGCCAGCACGCCCTCCCACGGCTCGTCGAAAAGCGCATACCCGAGCAGCCCGATGGCCATGTAGACCGCGGCCCACAGCGACGACGCGGCCAGATCGACCAGCGCGAACCGCTCCCACGGGTACCCGGCCAGGCCGGCCGCGAGCAGCACCGGCACCCGGCCGCCCGGGATCAGCCGGGAGGTCAGCAGGACGCTGATCTCGTGCGCGTCCAGCCGGACCCGCAGTGCGTCGAGCGAGGCATTGTCGCGCAGCCACCCGACCCGCTTGGCCAGCCGTTCACCGCCGAACCGGCAGCCGGCATACACGATCAGGTCGCCGGCATACGCCCCGGCCATACCGGCGATCAGGACGCCGCCCAGCCCGATCGGATTGTTGTGCAACGCGAGTACGGCGCCCGCCGAGACGGCCGCGCCGGTCGGGAGCACCGGCAGGACCGCGCCGACCAGCACCGCCCCGGCCAGCGCAATGAGATACCACAGATCGAAGCGCGTGTCCCCACTCACGGGGCGACCTCGGTCGACTCGCCGGGCGCCAGGACCTCCACCGACACCTCGGGAGCCACTTCGGTCATCGCGGTCTTGAACTTGTCCCCCGGTGGCAGGAACAGGTCCGGCTTCAGCCAGTCGCACCCGATCGGCCAGAACGTCCCGAAATGGATCGGGATCGCCATCCGGGCGCCGACCAGGCGAACCGCTTCCGCCGCACGGACCGGATCCAGATGCCCCGGACCGAGCGACGGCCCCCAGCCGCCGACCGGGATCAGGGCCAGGTCGACCGGTCCGGCTTCTGTGGCCAAGTCGTCGTACAGATCGGTGTCACCGGCGAACCACACGCTGGGCGAACCTTCCACCCGGTATCCCAGGGCGGGCCCCGAGTACGACGACCACGGCAGCCGGCGCCCGTCGTGAAGCGCGGTGACGGCCGTGATGTCGAGCGACCCGATCCGGATCTGGTTGCCCGGGGCAACTTCGATGCAGCGGGCCGAGTACGCGGCGCCGCTGTCCTGGTGGATCAGCTTGGCCGCCCCCCGCGGCACCACCAGCGCGGCGTCCGGCGCGACCAGCGGCAGCGAGCTGAGGTGCAGGTGGTCGGCGTGCATGTGCGAGACCAGTACGGCGTCACACTGGCCGGCCTCGGGCAGCGGAGCCGGTCCGCGCCGCCGGCGCACGTGCGCGATCCGCGAGGTCAGCACCGGGTCGGTCAGGAGCCGCGTACCGTTGGCCTCGATGGTGGTGGTGGCGTGCCCCCACCAGGTGATCCGCACGCTTCAGGCCTCCACACTCGACTCGACCGATTCTCGCAGGTCCTTGCGCTGACCCAGCTTCTCCAGCCAGTTGATCAGCAGTTCGTGAACCGCGTCGGAGCCTACGGGAGGCTCCTTCAGGACCCAACGGCTCGGGTGCACCAGGACCGCCTCGGTCTGCCAGCCGCCGATGCCGCCGTGGCACCCGACCAGCTCCTCGAACGCCGCCACCTCGTGGGTGTAGTCGTCCAGCCGGCTGACCACCACGATGTCGCCGTTGTGAGGCATCTCGGCCTGCCGCAGCATCGACGCCGGCGCGAACGGCCCGTACGGCGCCAGTGGGTCCTCCCCCTCGATCCGGCCGGACCGCAGCACCCGGACCCCGGCCCGGCCGATCGCGACCGGTCCCTCGGCGAGCGAGTCGACCACGATGAACCCGACCCCTGGGTGCGTCGCCAAGCCGTTCACCAGCTTCGGGTGCAGCAGCTCGATCTCCTCGAGCGGCACCCTGCCCGGGGTGGTCGCGAGGTAGATCAGCGCGAGGTTGCCCGAGGCGGTGACCACGACCTGCTCGTCGGCGGCGACCGCCGGCTCGCAGTCCTTCGGGCCAAGCTCGACCTCACCGCTCCTGGCCCTGCCGTGCAGCGCCCTGCGGGTGACGGTTCCGGCCACACTCCGGCGCAGCGACAGCTCGGTCAGGAACGCGTTCACCGGACCCCAGCCTTCGGACCTCCCGACCGCCGCGACCGGCTCCTTCGTCGTGTCGACCAGGTCGTCGACGACCTGGGTGAGCGTCCGGCCGTACCGCTGCAGGAAGGTCGAGCCCTGGCTCTGGCCGTGGTCGGACAGGACCACGATCTCGTACGAGTGCGGCAGGATGTCGATGATCCGCTGCAGCGCGCCGAGCACCCGATCCAGACCCTCCAGCGTCTGCAGCGACTCCGGTCGGGTCGGGCCGGCGTGGTGCGCGACCTCGTCGTAGTCGACGAAGTCGCAGTAGATCACCGGGGTGCCCTTGACGAGCTCGTCGGTGATCAGCGAGACGTTGAGGTCGCGGAGCAGGACGTTGCTGATCGCCCGCAGGAAGATGTAGGACCCACCGCGCTTGACCCGTGGAACCAGGTGCCGGACTCGCTGCCGCCGGGCTTGGTGCAACTCCTTCACCATCTCGGCGACACACAGGATGAGACCGCGGGCCGCACCCTGCGGACTGGAGAAGAACCGGACATAGCCGCGGCTCCGGCTGTCCGGCAGGCCGGCTCGGCTGAACACGAGCTCGCACTTGTCCGCGTCCCCGGACCAGTTGTTGCTGATGCTGACCCCGCCGTCGGCCAGCAGCCCCCGCCCGGTCGACATCCGCGTCTCGATCTCGGCCGCGTCCCGGCCACGGTTGGTCACCATCACCCGGCCGGTCTCCTTCTCGTACCACCGGAACGCGGGGATCTGCCCGGAGCCGCCGTGCAGGATGCCGGCCTGACTGGCCGGAGTGGTCGCCGGTACGCCGGTGTGCCAGCCGACCATCGAGTGCCGGCCGTCCCGGATCCAGCCGCCGAGGTTGGGCAGGTTCCCGGCCAGCACCATCCAGTTCAGCAGCGGCTCGGACAGCCCGTCGATCTGGATGATCAGCATCCCGGTCTTCGGCGCGGCCTCGATCTTCCGGGCCCGCCGGTGCACGACCCGCATCACCTCGGCGACGTAGGCGTCGTCGGTGCCGGCGTACGCGACCCAGCCGACGAACGCGCTCACCGTCGACATCCAGATCGCGACCAGTAGCGGCGCCTCGACGCCGCCGTGCAGATTCACGCCCGGATCCACGGTGATGCCGAGGTAGACGACGCCGAACTGCGACAGCAGTCCCCCGACGAGGACGCCGATCGAGCCGATCAGGATCGCGACCCCGGCCAGCGCCCAGCGCATCAGCATCGAGAAGACCGCCAGCAGCACGACCAGCCGCAGGATCGGCAGCCGGCCGTCACTGCTGATCTGCGGCAGCGTCCAGAACACGATGATCAGCGAGATCAGCGACGCCAGACCGCCGAGCAGCATTGCCTGCAGGCCCCGGCCGGTCCGGCGCAGGTCCAGCCAGATCGGCCGCGGGCGTCTCCGCCGCCGGTCGCCGGACATCTGTTCTGGTGGTTTCGTCATCGCCCGCTTCATGCTCCCCGTCGGTCCCGCTGTGCTCTACGAGAGTACGAGGCGCGCTGAAGCGCCGTGGCACCACGCCACGCTCCGGACGGGTGGTTCCCGGGTCAGGACCGGGGTCACGCGGGGTGATCCCCTGACCCGGCAACCTCACTGAACTTCGAGGTAGTCGACCTCCGTGTACAGATCACCCTTGGTGAGACGGATGGTGTTCCAGCCCGCGTTGAGCGTGACCGGGACCGAGCTCTGCTGCCAGTTGTCCCAGCCGGTGACCGGGTAGCTGACCGCTCCCTGACTGTTGCCATTGACAACGAGTCCGTGGCCGGCGGTCGCGGCCGAGCCGTTCGCGTACCCGACGTGCAGCGTGTAACCACCCGCGACCGGCGCGAAGACCGAGTTCTCCACCCAGAAGTCATCTGCGCATGACACTCCTCAGGTGGGGGCGGGTACCTGTGCGGAGAACTTTTTCATCGATTCACCTCGAGAGCGGGAGGTCAATCGCGCTGATCACTGGACCCGGGGCGATCCGGGGTGGAGACTCCCGCTAGTTGATTTCCGCCTGGGTTGAGGGAGTTTCTCGTGAAGTATTTACCGAGAGTGTCGGGGCGCGCGGTCGTCGCCTCCGTCGCCGCAGTCGCGGCGGCCGTGGGTGGGGTGGTCTCCCAGTCGGCCGGAGCGCCGACCGCCGTCCAAGCGACGGCGCTGCAACAGCGGCTGGACAGCCTGCTGAACGACAGCCGGTACGACGGCTCGCAGGTCGCGCTGGTGGTCCGCGACGCGACGACCGGCGAGACGTTGTACGACCGGAACGGCGATCAGCGGATGCTGCCCGCGTCGAACACCAAGCTCTTCACGTCGACGGCCGCGATGCACGTCCTCGGCCCGTCGTACCGCTTCCACACGGATGTGCTGGCCACCGCGCCCGTCGTCGGCGGCAAGCTGCGCGGCAACCTGTACCTCAAGGGGTACGGCGATCCGACCGCACTGGAGTCCGATTACGTCGGACTGGCCAAGCAACTGAGCGCAGCCGGCGTCCGCCGCGTCGACGGTGACCTGATCGCCGACGACACCTACTTCGACCACGTCCGGCTCGGTGACAGCTGGGCCTGGGACGACGAGCCGTTCTACTACAACGCCCAGATCTCCGCCCTCACGCTCGCCCCGAACACCGACTACGACTCGGGTACGGCGATCGTCGAGAGCCGGCCCGGAGCGGCGGCCGGTACACCGGTGAACCTCTCGCTGGTCCCGGCGAACGGCGTCATCAAGTTGATCAACACCGCGACGACCGGCGCGGCCGGGTCGTCCAACACGCTGAACATCGAGCGCGATCACGGCACCAACATCGTCCGGGTGACCGGTTCGGTCCCGCTCGGCGCCTCGGTCGGCCAGGAGTGGGTGACGGTCTGGGAGCCGGAGCTCTACGCGGCCGACGTGTTCCGCCGCGCACTGGCATCCCAGGGCATCCAGGTCAGCGGCCGGATCGAGAACGCCGCCACTCCCTCGACCGCCAAGCAGCTGGCCCGGGACGAGTCGATGACGGTCGGCGAACTGATGACGCCGTTCCTCAAGCTGTCCAACAACATGCACGCCGAGACCCTGGTCAAGGCGATGGGCGCGGTCGTCGAGGCCGACGGCAGCTGGTCGGCCGGACTGGGCGTCGTCACCGACTACGCCCAGAGCATCGGCGTCGACACCAGCCGGATCCGGCTCTCCGACGGCTCCGGCCTGTCCCGCAAGGTGAACGTCACCGCCGACAGCGTCACCGACGTACTGATCGGCGCCAAGAAGGAGCCCTGGTGGCAGCAGTGGTACGACGCGCTGCCGATCGCCGGCAACCCGGAACGCTTCGTCGGCGGGACGCTGCGCAGCCGGATGCTCAACACCCCGGCCGCCAACAACCTGCACGGCAAGACCGGCTCGCTGACCGGTGTGACGGCGCTGTCGGGATATGTGAGCACCAAGGACGGCCGCAAGCTGGTCTTCTCGATGCTCAGCAACAACTACCTGGTCAGCCCGCGCTCGATCGAGGACGCGGTCGGCGTCACGCTGGCCTCGTGGTCGGACCAGGCCGCTCCGGCCGCAGTCTCGCCCAACAGCCTCAGGACCACCCAGACCACCTGTGACCTGGAGTGGGACAAGGCCTGCTGAGCTAATCCGTTCGACAGTACGGCGGTCGTTCACCACGATGGGTGAATGACCGCCGTTCTGCCTGAGACCTACACCGTTCGCCCGCCGACGAAGGACGACGCGGAGGCGGTCTTCGGCCTCGTGTCCGCGTACGACACCGCCGTCCTCGGCTTCCCGGACTACACCCTCGACGACATGGTCGACCAGCTGACCGATCCCGGGGTCGAGCCCACGACCGACGCCTGGCTGGTCTTCGACGGTGACCGCCTTGTCGGGTTCGGCATGGTCTTCGGCCGGGGCGACCACCGCCACCTCGACCTGGACGCCGTCACCACCGACCCGCTGGTCTGGCGCTACCTCCTCGACCGGATCACGCACCGGGCCGGTGAGTTCGCCACACAGTACGGACACCCGGCGGTGCAGCTCGACGCCGTCGCCTATCGCGCCGACGAGGCCCGCCGGGATCGGCTGGCGGACGACGGGTTCGAGCCCGCCACGACGTACCACCGGATGCGGATCGATCACGTCGGCCCGGTCTCCGCGCCCGAGGTCCCGGCCGGTGTCACGGTGCGCCGGGGCGCTCCGGACGAGGACAGCCAGCGGGCGGCCCACGCCGTACTGACGAGGACCTTCGAGGGGCAGTTCGCGTTCACGCCACGGACGTTCGAGGAGTGGCGGGCGGCGCACGAGAGCCAGTCATCCTTCGACTGGTCGATGACGACCCTGCTCGAGATGGAAGGCCGGGCGGTCGCGCTGCGCGAGTGCACGGACCAGTTCGTCGAGGACGAGGACTGCGGCTACATCGGCCGTTTGGGCGTCCTCGAGGAAGCCCGCGGGAAAGGGCTCGCGACGTTCCTGCTGCGCGACCAGTTCGCCCTGGACGCGGCGGCCGGGCGGACCGGCACGATCCTGCACGTCGACACCAACAACCCGACCCCGGCGCTCGGCCTCTACCTCTCCGTCGGCATGCGGGCGGTGCTGGTGACGGACGTTCTGCGCCTCCAGGTCGACGCCGTATGACGCTGCCCACCGGCTACACCGCCCGGCCGATGCGACTCGACGACGCTGCAACGATCGCCGTGCAGTCCGGCGAGTACACACGAGCCTTGCTCGGCTTCGCGAAGCACAGCCCCGAGGACGTCGCGAACTATCTGGGCGACCCCGGCTTCAACCCCGCGACGGACGGATGGGTCGTGCTCGACCCGGACGGCGGCTTCGCCGGATCCGCGACAGCCATGTCTACCGGCGACGGGTCGCGAGTGAACGTCGAAGCGCTAAGTGAGACGCCGGCGATCGTGACGTGGCTGCTTGATCGGGCCGCGCGCCGGGCCGTCGAGGTCGCGCAAGCCGCCGGCCGGGCCGACGTGCTGATGAGCGTCGGGGTCATCCGGCAGGACGAGTTCCTGCGAGGGATCGTCGCCGCCCAGGGGTTCGAGATCGGTACGTCGGTGCATCGCATGCGCATCACTTTCGACGGCCCGGTCCCGCGACCCACAGCGCCCGACGGTGCAGTGGTACGGCGCGGAGCCCTCGACGAACCGAGTCGCCGGGCGGCGCACGCCGTACTGATCGAGGCTTTCAGTGGGCAGCCGTCGGCGTTGCCGCGGCCGTTCGAGGAGTGGGCGGCGTCACGGGAGAGCCGATCGACCTTCGATTGGTCTCAGTTGACCACGGTTGAACTCGACGGGCAGGCGGTCGCTGTGACCGAGTGCAACGACAACTTCGTCAGCACCGACAACTGCGGGTACATCGGGCGGCTGGCCGTGGTCCCGTCGGCTCGCGGTCGCGGCCTGGCCAAGTTCCTGCTGCATGACGCCTTCGCGGTCGACGCCGCCGCCGGACGATCCGGCACCATCCTGCACGTGGACAGCAGCAACCCCACTCCGGCGGTCGCGCTCTACACCGCGGTCGGCATGCGCCCGGACCTGATCAGCGACATCTGGCGGCGAACGATCCCGCCGGCCTGACGCAACTTCGTCCCTTCAGCACGACCCGCTCACCGGTGCTGCCGGCGTACACCGTGCGGCTCCCGAGCAGGCTCATCAGGTCGAGCCGGAGGGTGGTCGGCGCAGGCGCCGGGGCGGTGCACTGGTGACCTTCGTTCTGGTCGGGGCCGATGCCGTACCGGTACGCCGCGATCCGGACCGAGTAGGCGTCCTGGGACAGGATCCGGACGACCGTGTTCGGCAGGCACGGTTCGATCGCGACCTCATCGGGTTCGACCCCGACGGTCAGCACCGACAGGTGGTCCGGATCCACCCGCGCCGAGGTCACTGCGATCTCGCCGCGGAGCAGGATCGTCGTCGTACCGAGCTTGTAGTGCTCAGGGGCCGGTCCGTCGACGACGTACTGGGGCATCTCGAGGCCGATCGTCGGCTCGGTCTCGGCTCTCGGAAGCCCGAGTCCGGCGGCGATGCCGGCCACGATCACGACGGCCGCAACGGCCGCGGACACGACGTATCGGCGCCGACGTCTCTCCTTGACGGCCCGTTCGACCTCCTCGATCGGAGGTGCCTCATCCGGCGTTCGCGCAGTGACGTACTCGGTCAGCCCGAGCCCAGGCACAAGCACCCGCTGGGCCCGGGCCAGCCGGGACCTGACCGGGCCGGCCGCGAGTTGCAGCTCCTCGGCGATCTGCTCGACCGGCAGATCCATGACGTCATGTAGTACGACGACCGCCCGCTGCTCGGGCGTCATCCGGGCCAGCGCGGCCGCCACATCCAGCGGGTCGCCGTTCGGACCACGAACGGTGTCCTGGCGACCGGCGAGCCTGGCCAGCGCCTGGGTCACCACCTGTCGCCGGCTCAATCGGCTGAGCATCGTCCGGACGGCGACACCGCGAACCCAGGCCTCCGGGTCGTCGTACCGGCGGATCGCGTCCCAGCGGCCGAGCAGTTTCACGTACGCGTCCAGGGCCACCTGCTCGGCGGCCGCCGGCGATTCCCCGATCGACACCAGTACGCCGACCAGCTCCGGCCAGGACCGCCGGTAGAGGGCAGCTCTGTCCGCGCCTGGATCACTGTCGTCCCGCACGCGGCCAGTGTCGCGCCGGACCCGCTCCAGCGACAGAGGTTGCCTACGAGAAGTCTGAGAGATTACTCTCGAAACATGTCTCTCAGAAATCCGTACGGCGATTTCGAGATCACCGACCCGCAGGCCATGCGGGCGCTGGCGCATCCGGTCCGGCTCGCCGCGCTCAGCTACCTGCAGAAGAACGGCCCAGCCACCGCCACGCAGTTGTCCGAGCACGTCGGCGCCTCGCCGTCGGTCACCAGCTGGCACCTGCGGCATCTGGCGACTTTCGGCCTGGTGGTCGACGGCCCACCACCGAGTGGGTCGGACCGACGGCAGCGGTGGTGGAACGCGGTCGCCCGCGGGTTCCGGTACGCGATGCCGGACACCCCGGAGGGCACCGAGGCGGGCCGCCTGCTGCGGACCGAGATGATGAACGAGGCGCTCGAATCCGCCCAGCACTGGATCGCCGAGACCGAGCCGGTCCTCGATCCCGAGTGGAGCCGGCTGGGCGGATCCGCGAACACCCTCCTGGTCCTCACGCCCGCCGAGGCCGAGGCGGTCGAGTCCGCGATCGAGCAACTGCTCGCGCCGTACGTCCAGCGCCGCGACGCGGGCGACACACCGGCCGACGCCCGGCCGGTCCGCTACCTCCGCATGTCATTGCCCGAAGCAACCACCTGACCAGACTCTGGGGGACTGCTGTGAGGACGCTTGCCGCCACCAGTCTGTGGCACGACCGGCGGTTCCGGACCTTCTGGTCCGCGCAGACCGTGTCCGAGTTCGGCGACCGGATCACCGAACTCGCGCTGCCGCTGATCGCCGTCACGCTGCTCGACGCCTCCCCCAGCCAGGTCGGCTTCCTGACCGCGGCGGTCTGGCTGCCGAGCCTGGCCAGCCTGTTCGTCGGGTCCTGGGTCGACCAGCGCCGGGACAAGCGGCCGCTGATGATCGCCGCCGACGTGGCCCGCACGATCCTGCTGCTCACGATCCCGGTGGCGTACTGGCTGGACCTGCTCAGCCTCGGCCAGCTCTACGTGATCGCGATCCTGGCCGGTACGGCGGGCGTCGTGTTCGGCACCGCCTACGCGTCGTTCTTCGTCCGGCTGGTCGACCGGGACCACTTCCTCGAGGCGAACGGCAAGCTGTCGGCGACCCGCTCGATCTCGTTCATGGGCGGCCCGGCGGTCGGCGGCGTACTCGTGCAATGGCTGAGCGCGCCGGTCGCGATCGTCGTGGACGCATTGTCGTTCGTGTTCTCGGCGATCCGGATCAGCCGGCTCGACGTCCAACCAGGCGAGGCCGACGAGACGCCGGAGTCACTGCTGTCCCGGGCCCGGACCGGGATGCGCTATCTGCTCAAACACCCGTACCTGCGCCGCAGCCTCGGCTGCGCGACCACGGTCAACTTCTTCAACATGATCGGCATGGCACTGCTGGTGCTGTACGCCAGCCGCGATCTCGGACTCTCGCCCGGCACGATCGGTCTCGCCTTCGGGATCGGCTCGTCCGGCGGTCTTCTCGGCGCGGTCGCGGCCGGCCCCTTGACCCGGATCTTCGGGGCCGGCCGGGTGATCGCAGCCGGCACGATCATCTTTCCGGGCTCGATGGCGCTGGCCGTCCTCGCCCAGGGGCCGGACTGGGTCCGCGCGGCGGTGCTGGCCGGCGGCATGTTCGTCGCGACGTTCGCGGTGATGTGTTTCGACGTACCGCTGAACTCACTGCAGGCGGCCGTCACCCACGACCACATGCGCAGCCGCGTCGCCGGCGCGTTCAGCAGTATCAACTACGGTGTCAGGCCGCTCGGCGCGGTCGTCGGAGGATTCCTCGGCACCTGGATCGGTGTCCGCGAAACCCTCCTCGTCTCCGCGGCCGGCGGCCTGTTGTCCGTGCTCTGGCTGGTTCGTTCACCGATCATCCGCACCCGCGACCTGACCGGTCTGCACCCACCTGAGCTTTAGTCGTGCACGCTGCTGTCGACCAGGTCCTCGATCTCGTCGACCTTGGCGACGGTGCGCCGCAGCGGGACCTCCTTGATGAAGAACACGGCCACCAGGCTGACCAGGGCGCACGCGGCCGCGATCAGGAAGATCCGTCCGGTGGCGTCGCCGTACGACTGCCGCACCAGCTCGGCCAGCTGCGGCGGCAGGTGGTTGACGTCCAGCAGGCTCGTGCCGCCGGATCCACCCTCCTGCAGCTTCCGCGCCGCCTCGGCACCGCCCGGTCCGGCCAGCAGACCCTGGATGATCTGGTCCTTCACCCGCGCCGCGAGTACGGCGCCCAGCACGGACACGCCGACCGCACCACCCAGGCTGCGGAAGAACGCCACCGTCGCACTCGACGCGCCGATCTCCCGGACGTCTACGGTGTTCTGGACGGCGAGCACCAGGTTCTGCATGGTCATGCCCATGCCGAGACCCATCGCGAGCATGCCGAGACCGACATACCAGTAGGGGCTGGTGTGGTCGATCGTGCCGAGCACCGTGAGTCCGGCGACGAGCAGGAAGCCGCCGGCGATCAGGTACCGCTTCCACTTGCCGTAGCGGGTGATCATCTGCCCGGAGCCGATCGACCCGAGGAACGAGCCGAGCATCATCGGGATCGTCAGCAGGCCGGCCTCGGTCGGGCTGTAGCCACGGGCGATCTGGAAGTACTGACCGAGGAACAGCGCGCTGCCGAACATCGCGACGCCGACTGCGAGGCTGGCGATGATCGCCAGCGCGGTGGTCCGCTGCTTGACGACCTTGAGCGGGACGAGCGGCTCCGGGCTCCGGCTCTCGACCAGTACTGCGAGGAGACCGAACAGCACCGTGCCACCGACGAACAGGGCCGACTGCCAGGACATCCAGGCGAAGTCCGAGCCGGCGAAACTGACCCAGAGCAGCGGCAGGCTGGCGGCGATGCTGATCAGGATCGCGCCGGGGTAGTCGATCCGGACCTTGCGCTTGAAGGTCGGCAGGTGCAGGTACTTCTGCAGGATCACCAGGCTGATCACGGCCAGCGGGACGCAGACGTAGAAGCACCAGCGCCAGCCCAGCCAGGAGGTGTCGACGATGACGCCGCCGATGAGCGGCCCGCTCACGGTCGCGACCGCGATCACCGCACCCATGTAGCCGGAGTACCTGCCGCGGTTGCGGGGCGGGATCGCCGCGCCGATGATGGCCTGCGCCAGCGCCATCAAACCGCCCATCGCGAGGCCCTGCAGGACGCGGGCACCGATCAGGAACGGCACGTTGTGGGACAGGCCGGCCAGAGCGGAGCCGACCACGAACAGCGAGATCGCCAGCTGCACCAGCAGCTTCTTGTTGATCAGATCGGCGAGCTTGCCCCAGATCGGGGTGGACACCGTGGTGGCCAGCAGGCTCGCGGTCAGCACCCAGGTGTACTGCGTCTGGGTGCCTTCGAGGTCGGCGATGATCGTCGGCAGGGCATTGCTGACGATCGTCGAGCTCAGCATCGCCGTGAACAGCGCGGCGAGCAGGCCGATCAGGATCTCGAGGATCTCGCGATGGGTGAGTTCCGGTGCAGCGGGCAGGTGCTGCTGCCGGGTCTCGGTGACAGTCATCAGTCTCCAGTCGATTGGGTACGCCGTACGACCTGACTGGCCTCGGTGATGGCGCGGGCGATCCGCTGCATGGTGTCCGCAGCGGCCAGCAGCGCGTCGTCGTCGAGGTCCGCCAGGGCGGCACGAAGATGCTGGGTGTAGGACGAGTAGAGGGACTCCAACTGGGCCCTTCCGCGCGGCGCCAGGCTGACCAGCCCGACCCGGGCATCGGCCGGGTCCGGCCGGCGGCTCACCAGTCCGTCGGCCTCCAGTGCGGTCAGTTGCCGGCTCACCACCGACGCGTCGACGCCGAGCTTGGCGGCGATCTCGCCGCCGCGCTGCTCACCGTCGCGCAGCAGGACCTTGAGCACACTCGCGTCCGAACGGCGCAGACCGCCGTCGGGCATCAGGTGCCGATGTTCGATACAGCGCACGGCCCGCACCAGGGAGCTGACACCTTCGAGCAGCTCCTGGGCCGACGCGTCCCGCTCTACCCCCGGGACAAGGGGTTGCTGAGCTAGTTGCATAACCCAACTATATATCAAATTAGTTGGTTTCTGCAACCATATGGCAGACCGGCCGGTTCCGTTTACGGAGTGTAAGTCTTCGGCCGAGACCGCCCTCTTTCGGCAACTCTCCGTCTATCATCGCCCGAAGGGGGCATTTGCTGGGGCGGTGCACCGAAGTCCAGGGGAGCGACTGAGGTGAGGCCATGACGGCCACCAGAATCGATCAAGGCCGGTTCGAGCCGACCGTCTTCGGCGCCGTGCGCCGTTATCGCGTCATGGTGCTGATCATCAGTTTCCTGGTGGCCGCCGCCGCGCTGGCCTACTCGCTGGTGCAAGCGGAGGTGTACCGCGCGAGCGCCACGGTCACGGTCCCGCAGAGCGCCTCCGCCCAGAGTGAGGCCGCCGACCAGTACTTCGACAGCCAGGTGCTGCTCCTGCAGTCCCAGCGGGTCGCCGACCGCGCCGCCCGGATCGCCAACACGACCCTGAACGGCACCATGCTGTCCCCGGCGAACTTCAGTGGCCAGGCGAGCGCGTTGGAGATCACTCCACCGGAGCACGCCACGCCGGGCAGCTTCGGCTCGAGCATCGTCGCGATCTCGTTCACCTGGCCCGACGCCATGGTGGCCCAGGCCGGTGTCAACGCCGCACTCCAGGCGTTCGACGAGGTGCGCTCGGCGGAGATCGCGACTCAGGGCGCGGCGTCCGTCGCCGCCGTCGAGCGCGCGATCCGGGACGCGCGGACCAAGGGCCAGCAGGCCGACCTGCTGAAGCAACGGGCCCAGACCCTGCTCAACCTGCAGGTGGATCTCGCCACCCATCCGACCATCGGCTGGGCACCGGAACCGCAGGTGCCGATCAACGGCAATTCGAAGCGATCCGCGGCGATCGGGCTGATGGCCGGGCTCGGGCTGGCTGCCGGGCTGGCGTACGCACGTGCCCGGCGCCACCGCTGCGTCGAGGGACCGGATGATCCGGGGGCGATCTACGACGCGCCTCTGATCGGCGACATCCCGCCGGCGCGGAACCGGATCATTCCCGGCCGTGCGGAGGCCGCCGATCCCCTGCCGGTGGCCCGCGATCCGGACTCCCCTGCCGCCGAGGCGTTCCGGTTCACCGCGGGTTCGGTCGAGCGGATTCGCGTCGGCCGCGACCGGCACCTGGTCGTCGCTTTCGTCTCCGCCGGCAGCGAGAGCGACCGGAGTACGGTCGTGGCCAATATCGCCCTCGCCGTCGCCGAGAGCGGCACGCCGGTTCTGGCGGTCGACGCCGACACCGGTGAGGGCGGCCTCACCGGCCTCCTCCTTCCCGGCAGCCGACCGGCCGACGGCTTCGGGCAAGTGGTGTCCGGTCGCTGCGCGGTGTCGGACTGCGTGGAGTCAAGCCCGCTCAACTCGGCCGTCGCCGTTCTCCCGGTTGGTTACGCCCGGGCGCGTCAGCCGTCCGGTGTGCCCTACCCGGAGGCCGTCGCGAAGCTGATCGCGGAAGCCAAGGAATCCTTCGAGCTCGTCCTCATCGACTCCCCCGGGCTGCTGCATGCCGCGACAGCGGTGGACCTGGTGCACGACTCCGACGCGGCCGTCCTCGTCCTCGGCCCCGGCGAGGCTGTCGACGACCACGTCACCGTCGCGGACCGACTGGACCAGGCCGACTCCGACGTCGTCGGTTACATCTACCGGCGCGAGCGCCGCTGGCAGAGGTTGGTACGCCGGCTGTGGAAGCCGGCGGCTCTCCGGGCCGGTGCACGGGCGGAGCGAACGTCCGATCCCCACTTCACGTTCGGGCCGACCGGGGACACGCACTCGGCGCGGCCGCCACGGGGGTGACGCGGGATGCCGTCGTCCTCCGGACGCCTCTTCGTCCTCTACGGCCGGTCGCTCGCATTCCTCCTCGGCGGTTACCTGCTGTTCGACCGGGCGTTCGCGTACCTGCATCTGCCGGGGAGTCCGCTGTTCATCGGTGAGATGGTGCTCGGGCTCGGTGTGCTGGCAGCCCTCGCGTCCACCCGGTACTTCGTGGTGCCGCTCAGGGACGAGCCGGTATTCGCACTGCTGCTCGCCTTCGTCTTCTGGGGACTGATCCGCACGTTGCCAGGCGTGGGCACCTATGGGCTGGATGCCGTGCGAGACGCCGCGCTCTGGTACTACTGCCTGTTCGCGTTCCTGATCCCAGCCGCGCTCGCCAGGTCTCCGGAGCTCCTCGACCAGATGATCGCCGGACTCCAGCGGATCACCCCTTGGCTGCTGGTGTGGTTGCCGCTCGCGCTCGTCCTCACGCCCTTCGCCGACGTCGCCCCGAAGGTGCCCTTCTCCGCCGTTTCGGTGCTGTCGCGCAAGCCCGGCAGCGCGGCCGTCGCGGCGCTGATGGTGCTCGGGCTGATGTGGCTGATGCCGGGGAAGCGCAGTGCCCGCAGCCGCGCGCTGTGGAGTCTTCCGGCACTCCTGGTGATCGCACTCGCCGCCACCCAGAATCGGGGCGGTCTCCTCGGAGTAATGGCGGGTGGAGCGATCGGGCTGACGTTCATGCGCCACCCGTTGCGACTCGCGGGCCGCGTCGTGCTCGTGATGGTCGTGGGGCTGGGTGTGGCGTCGCTGCTGTCGCTGCAGGTGCCGACGCCCGGTGTCCAGGGCCGGGCGTACTCCGCCTCCCAGCTGATCGCCAACGTCGTGAGCCTCACCGGGAAGGACTCCCCCGGAAACCTCGGTGGCACCGTCGAAGGCCGTCAGGACCTGTGGACCCGGATCCTCGACAAGCAGGTCAAGGACGGCCATCTCGTCGACGGCTCCGGCTTCGGGCAGAACCTGGCCGCCGAGGTGGGCGTGTACGACGAGGGCAAGGAGACCCTGCGGAGTCCGCACAACTCCCACCTGCACATCACGGCCAGGCTCGGCCTGGTGGGCCTGTCGCTGTGGATCGCGCTGTGGGCGGCCTGGTTCTGGCGGATGATCGCCGGTTGCCGACGGCTGACGCGGCAGGGCCGGCACACCGAACGCCAGGTCGCCGTGCTGTCGCTGATGGTGTGTACGGCGGTGCTGGTGTCCTCCTTCTTCGACCCGCAACTGGAAGGGCCACAGATCGCGGCCTTGTTGTGGACCATGTTCGGCATCGGGGTGACCGTGACCACGATCCGGCCGTGGTTCCCCGGCGTACGCGCGGAGCCCGAAGAGGCCACGGGGCAGCGTAGGGCGCAGCCGTGACGCGGCGGTGGACCGCGGTCGTAGCGCTCGTGGCCGTCCTGGCCGCGTCGTCGTCCTGCTCCCACGAGCCGACCGAACGGCCCTCGCAGGCGAGGGCCGGCCTGGCCGGTCCGATCGGACCAGTCGGCCCGGTCGGACCGATCGCGAGGTCGTGTGACGGAGTCACGGTCGAGCCGTCCGACGCCGTTCAACCCGTCATCGACGCGCATCCACCGGGAACGACGTACTGCTTCTCCCCCGGCATCTACCGGCTGCGCGAACCGCTGCGACCGAAGCCAGGCGACGCCTTGATCGGTCGTCAAGGTGCCGTCATCAGCGGGTCGAAGGTCCTGACCGGCTGGCGGAAGACCGGGCGCGGCTGGTCAACCACGGGATTCCTGCCGACCGCCCCGGGCGACCACGGCAACTGCCGGCAGTCGGAGCCGGCCTGCACGTACGCCGAGGACGTCTTCGTCGACAAGCAGCGGCTCGACCGCGTGCGATCCCTGTCCAAACTCGTCAACGGCACCGTCTATGCCGACTACCGCACGAACACGATCACGATCGGCGACAACCCGTCGCGGCACCTGGTCGAGCAAGCTGTCGCACCCAGCCTGATCCGTACGACGGCCGACGACATCACCGTCGCCAACCTCGTCCTCGAGCAGGCCGCCAACGAGGCTCAGGTCGCCGCCCTCGAGAGCCGTCAGGTGACTCCGTACGCGATGGGGTCCGGCTGGCGGATCCTCCACAACGAGGTACGGCTCAACCACGGCGTCGGCCTGGGGATCGCCGACTGGGCCTTCGTGTCCGCCAACTTCGTCCATCACCAGGGCCAGCTCGGCTTCGGAGCCTGGGGTGCCGGAACGGTTGTCAACGGCAACGAGATCTCGTTCAACGGGACCGCCGGCTACGCGCAGGACTGGGAAGCCGGCGGCAGCAAGAGCTGGCAGACCGACGGCCAGTCGATCACCCGCAACAACATCCACGACAACCTCGGCCCGGGACTGTGGTCCGACGGCGGCGCCATCCACACCGAGTACGCCGCCAACCGCATCACCGGGAACTGGGGAGCCGGCATCCAGCACGAGCTCAGCTACGACGCCACCATCCGCGACAACGTGATCACCGGCAACGGCAAAGACCACAAGGGGTGGGCCTGGGAAGGCGGCATCCAGATCCAGTCGTCGGGCGGGGCCGGACTCATCGAGGTCACCGGCAACACCGTCGCGCGCAACGCCAACGGGATCGTCCTCATCGACAGCGGGAACCGGGTGCACGAGTCGCCCGCCCCCCACGGTCCGCACCTCGTCCGCAACATCTGGGTCCACGACAACCGGATCACGATGGAGCCGGGCCAGACCAGCGGTGCCGTCCAGGACACGGGTGACACTGCGATCTACGGCGAACGGAACAACAATCGCTTCGAGAACAACACCTACTACCTGACCGACCTCGGCGGCCTGCACTTCTCCTGGCACGACACCGATCTCGACTGGGCCGATTGGCTCGCGCTAGGTCACGACGCCGACGGCCGGGCCGAACGCGCGCCCCGCTGAACGATGTCAGCCCAGGTCGGTGTTGAGGCGGGCGAGGAGGCGTCCGAGGTCGGCGAGATCGGTGGGGTTCCAGCGGCCGAGGATCGCGCGGAACTCGGTCTGGCGCTGGGCGCGCATCGCGTCGAAGCGCTCGGCTCCGGTGCTGGTGAGGCGGAGCAGCCGGGCGCGGCCGTCGTCGGGGTCGCCGACGCGTTCGATCAGGCCCAGGTTCTCGAGCTGGGTGATGCCGCGGCTGACCGTGGACTTGTCCAGGCCGAGGACCTGGGCGACGTCCGACGCACGGACCCCGGCGCCACCGCTCGCCGTACCGAGCTCGATCTGGGAGATCAGCGCGTAGCCGGCCGCGTCCATCTCGGGGTGCACCCGGCGCGCGAGCCGCAGCGAGGCGGACCGGGATCGGCGGAACAGCGCGGACAGTTCCTGCTCGATGTCCGCGACCAGCCGCTCGCCGTGCTCCGATCGTCCGGCCTCCGGCATCTGCACACTCACCGGACCACGATCCCGGCGTCGCGCAACGCCTTCTTGACGTCCGCGATCCGGAAGTCCCCGAAGTGGAACACACTGGCGGCGAGTACGGCGTCCGCCCCGGCCTCGACCGCGGGCGGGAAGTGCTCCGGCGCCCCCGCTCCCCCACTGGCGATCAGCGGTACGTCGACCACCTCGCGGACCGCCCGGATCAGTTCGAGGTCGAAGCCCTGCTTGGTGCCGTCGGCGTCCATCGAGTTCAGCAGGATCTCCCCCGCGCCCAGCTCACACCCGCGCTGAGCCCACTCGATCGCGTCCAGTCCGGCCGGCCGGCGGCCGCCGTGGGTGGTCACCTCGAACCCACTCGGCTGCTCCGCGGAACGCCGTACGTCGAGGGACAGCACCAGCACCTGGTTCCCGAAACGGTGGGCGATCTCCCGGATCACTTCCGGCCGGGCGATCGCGCCGGTGTTGATGCCGACCTTGTCCGCACCGGCCCGCAGCAGCCGGTCCACGTCCGCCGCCTCGCGGACCCCGCCGCCCACGGTGAGCGGCATGAAGACCTGCTCGGCGGTCCGCCCGACCACGTCGTACGTCGTCTCGCGCGAGCCCGAGGACGCGGTGATGTCGAGGAAGGTGAGCTCGTCGGCGCCCTCCGCGTCGTACACCTGGGCCATCTCGACCGGATCCCCGGCGTCCCGCAGGCCGGTGAAGTTCACCCCCTTGACCACCCGCCCGGCGTCGACGTCCAGACAAGGGATCACGCGCACGGCAAGAGTCACGCGGAAAGGGTACCGACTCGAACCTCGCAAACCCGGTCGTGTCCGAAATCTAGTTGCATTGCAACTAGATTCCCTGCAACTATTGGATCTTCCTACGAGAGGACCACGATGCGCACCACCCTGATCGCCGCGCTTGCCCTGACCGCCACGGCGCTCGTCACGTCGCCGGCGCAAGCCGAGCCTCGCGACCCCACGTGGTCGGCTGCCTGGGCGACGGCGATGCAACGTCCCACCCCGGCGACCGGCAACTGGAGCACGGCCGGCTTCGATCACCAGACGGTCCGGCAGACGATCCGGCTCAGCACGGGCGGCCGGAGTCTGCGGGTCCGGCTCTCGAACCAGTACGGCACCAAGCCGCTCCACCTCACCGGCCTGACACTCGGCGAACGGCACCTGACGGCGACCTTCCACGGCTCACCGCAGACCACCATCGCAACCGGCCGGACGATCACCTCGGACCCACTGAAGGTCGCGACCACTGCCGGCGAGCAACTCACGATCTCGCTGTACGTCGACGGTGCCACCGGGCCGGCCACCTTCCACGAGGACGGCCTCACCACGGCGTACGCGGCCGACGGCAACCACCTGTACGACGACGCGACCTTTAGCCAGACGAGTCACTCGGTCTACTACCTCACCGGCGTCGATGTGACAGGCGCGACGGGCACCGTCGTGACGTTCGGCGACTCGATCACCAACGGGCACAACTCGACCGTCGGTGCCGATCACCGCTACTCCGACGCATTGGCACAGCGGCTCCGGACGCGTCGGCTCGGCGTGGCCAACGTCGGCATCACCGGAAACCTGTTGCTCAGCGAGTTGCAGTGCTTCGGCGCGCAGGGCGTGTCCAGGTTCGAACGCGACGCCCTCGGGCAGCCTGGGGTTCGCACCGTGATCGTGGAGGAAGGCGAGAACGACATCTGGGACAGCGAGCACAACTTCGGCTGCGGCGTCACTCCGAGGGTCACCGCGGAGCAACTCATCGGCGGTTACCGCCGCATGATCGCCGCCGCGCACGCGCACGGCGTCCGGATCGTCGGCGGGACGATCACGCCGTTCAAGGCCGACTACATGGAACCGGCCGAGTTCGCCCGGGCGGAGGCCATCCGCGACCAGGTCAACCATTGGATCCGCACCTCGGGCCAGTACGACGCGGTCGCCGATTTCGCCCTGGCCGTCGGTGATCCGGCGGACGAGCAGCGGCTAGACCCCGCGTACGACTCCGGGGATCACCTGCATCCGAACGACTCTGGCTACGCGGCACTGGCTGCGGCTGCCGCCGGACCGATCTCCTGACGAAAGGGGGCTGTGGTTGCCCACAGCCCCCTTTTCGCGGCTACTTCCAGGCGCGGTGTCTGGTGCCGGCCGGCTTGATCGGCGCGGTGGATTCCCAGACCCGGCGCCAGCGGGCGGCGTCGGGACCGGACTGGGACGGGGACTGGCCGGCCGCGACGCGACGGCGGGACTCGTACCAGGTGGTCGACTCCTCGTCGAGGAGGGCCGAGACCGCGGCAGAGATCTTCGGCGCGAACTCGCGCGCGCTCTCCCCCTCGGCCGGGCGTAGCGGATCGCCGTACCGGACCGCGACCGCCGGGCGGCCGGGGACCGGCCAGCCGCGGCCACGGGGCATCGCGGCGAACGAGCCCTTGATGCCGACCGGGATCACCGGCACACCATGCTCGACGGCGAGGTACGCCGCACCCATCCGGAACCGCTCCATCCAGCCGTCGGGCGAGCGCGTCCCCTCCGGGAAGACGACGACGTTCCAGCCGTCCGCGAGCAGGTCGCCCGGGGTCGAGCTGAGCTTGCCGCCACGGCGCTCGATCGGGAACGTGTTGAACACGATCGCCGACGCGGTCGCCCGCCACCAGGTGTCGAAGAAGTAGTCCGCTGCCGCGGCCACCGCGGTCTTGCGGCGCATACCGTCCGGCAGCGTGCACAGCAGCAACGGAGTGTCCAGGTGCGACGAGTGGTTCGCCACGATCAGCGCCGGGCCGTTGAGCTTCAGCAGCGAGTCGAGCCCGCTCACCTGCGGGTTCACCTCGAAGCGCAGCACCGAGTTGAGCGCGCCCTTCTGCAGCACCTCGCGGACCGCGATCGCGGCCGGCGTCCGGGCCCACTTCGTCGGGAAGACCGAGGTCTCCTTCGGGATCACGTACGGCTCGGCCGACCGCGGCACCTGCGGCCGCCGGCCCCACCGCCACCCGCGCGCGACCTGCTTCACGTCACGCGCGGTGTCCCGGCTGAACTTCACCAGGCCGGTACCCATCAGCGCACGTCCGCGAGCAGGTGCGGCGGGTTGTGCAGGTAGGTGATCGACGGCGACCGCCCGACCGAGTGGCTGACCATCTCGAGCGCGTCCTGGAGCGTCGACGCGGACCGGAAGCCCATCCGCTCGACGGTCTTGCGATTCGCGCCGACCCAGACGATGTCGCCGCAGTGATCCAGCGCGTGCGAGATCCAGTACCACATGTAGAACGGGTGCACGCCGTGATACGCGTACGACGTCCGGTACAGGTGGATGTACCACGGGTCCTCGGCGTACTGCTTCTCGAACTTCGCCTCGATCGTCGCCGGGTCGGTGCTCTCCGAGAGCACCTCCTCGAAGAAGTCGACGTACGACGGGTGGTGCAACTGGCTGAACTCGTACGGCACCGGGTGGTAGAGGATGACCGCGCCGTCCTTGCGGACCACGGGATTGCCCCGGTACGAGTTGAAGTAGTAGCCCAGGCCCATGCAGGCGGCCAGGATCGGGTTCATCACCGAGTTCACGTTGTACGGGCCGACGAACGGCACGCCCATGATCGCGACGTCGGACTGGCCCTGCACCTCGACCAGGTGCTGGCGGTGCACGTTCGCGATGGTCTTCTCGTGCACCGGCTCGATCGCGCCGGCGTGGATCCCGGTCAGCCCGTAGTTCGACCGGACGTCGGTGAAGATCCGGTGCCGCAGCTTGTTCGGCGCCGCCGCGAGCGCGCGCTTGGTGCCGAGCATCGAGGCCTGGTCCTTGATCGACCACTCCCACTCGCGCTTCTGCAGGAACTCCAGCGGACCACCGAAGATGTCGTTGTTCAGCGTGGTCTCGATCTGGAACACCTTGACGTGCTGGGTCAGCACCTCACCCATCCGCCAGGCCGAGTGGTGCATCTTCGAGGCCTTGTGGTCCATGAACGAACGGGAGTGGATCATCGTGTGGCTGTTGTGGTGGTGCTTCAGCGACTTGTACGACGCCAGCCCGATCGACGTCGACTTGTGGCCGCCGTCCATCGCCACCAGGTTCACGTTCACGTAGACCAGCAGGTCGGACTCGGCCGCCCGCTTGGAGATCTCGACGTCCTCGCCGTGCTTGGTCTGGCCCAGGTGGGTCAGGTTCGCGGTGTCCTCGGCGTCGAAGTTGTAGAGCTTGCCGTCGGGGAAGAACGACCGGAAGACCCGCTCGCCGACGATGTCGCGCAACTCGTTCGGGGTCAGCCGGCGGTGCAGCGCGTTCGCCGAGATCAGCTCGACGTCGTCGACGCCCGCGTCGGCGGCCAGCGTCAGGACGGCCTCGATGACGCGCTGGCGGATGTCCGGCTTCTTCATCGGCGGCAGCGGCAGCGAGATGTCGTCGAAGGCGATGGTCAGCCGCATCCCGGGCCGGAGCAGCTCCGGCAGCGGCTCGGAGTCGATCGGGTTCAGCAGCGCGTCCTGGATCGCCTCCTCGACGTCCCGGACCGGCGGCAGCGCCTCCGGCGGGTACACCACCCGGGTACCGAGCGGGAACCGCTCCAGCAGGAAGCCCTCACCGTTGTGCACGAGCAGCGGCGGCGTCCGGTCGTCAACCTCAAGCACAAACCCTGGCCGAGACATGTCAGAACCTCTCTCGTCGTACGTTCAGCGCCCTCATGAGGCCCTCACATCGAATGCGACTTTCACCGTGCCGAGCCGGCCGGCCGAATGCGCGTGGTCGATCGCCTCGCGCCAGCGGTACAGCGGGTAGCGGGCCCCGACGATCCCGTCCAGCGGGGCCCGGCCGGCCAGGTCGAGCGCGGTCTCGAACGCCGGGCGCCCGTTCGGTTCCTCCCGCGCGGACGCATAGGTGCCGGTCACCTCGAGCTCGCGGAACCACACCGGCGACAGGTCGGCGCCGCTGGCCGGCATCCCGGACAGGACCACCCGGCCGCCGGCCTTGGTGACCCGCAGCACGGTGTCGATCGAGTCCTTGCTGCCGACCGCGTCGACCGCGACGTCCACACCACCGAGCAGGAACTCGCCCGCCCCGAAGTCCGGCTTCAGCCGGAACGCGCCGGTCGACCGCCGGACGCCGCGGAACACCTCGTCGGGCGCGACCACGTCGCTGGCACCGAACGCCCGCGCCAGCTCACGCTGCTTCGCGTGCTTGGCGACCACCGTGATCCGGCCGGCCTGGGTCAGCTCCCGCAACGCGAGCGTGGCGAACAGCCCGACCGCACCGGCACCACTGACGAGCACCGACTGCCCCGGCTCGACCTTGGCCCGGAGCGCGGCGTGCACCGCACCGGCCAACGGCTCCACCAGCACAGCCCGCTCGTCGGTCAGCCCGTCAGGTACGGCGTACAGCTGGCTGCGGTGGGCGATCATCACGTTGCCCCAGCCGCCACCGGTGTCGTGGCAGAACCCGGTCTGCAGACCCGGCGCCACGTGGCCCACGGTGATCCGGTCGCACCGGTTGGTGTTGCCCGACGCGCAGCCTTCACACGGCTCGACACCACGGGCGGCGCAGGTCAGGACGGAGTCCATCACGACGCGGGTGCCCTTCGGCAGGTCCTCGCAGTCGTCGAGCAGTTCGCCGACGACCTCGTGGCCGGGCACGAACGGCATCGACACCACCGCGGAGAAATACAGCTTGGTCGACCCGGTCACCATGCCGAGGTCGGAGCCACAGATGCCGGACAGGATCGGGCGGATCCGCGCCCAGCCCTCCCGCTCGGCCTTCGGCTCGTTGATCGTGACAAGACGCAGCGGCGCGGCCGGACCGGTCAGGATGCCGGGGATGCGGCCGCCGACCGCCTTGGCCGCCAGGAACTTGGCCGGCGACCGGTACATCTCGAGCGCGAGCATCATCGGGCGTTCACCCCAGGGAGCTCCAGTCGGGACGAGGTGGATGGGGTCTTCCAGTCGACGATCTGCCAGCGCGCGGCCCGGGCGGCCCGGAACAGCGACACGTCCGGCGAGACCGCGACCGGATTGCCGACGGTCGTCAGCATCGGCAGGTCCGAATGGCTGTCGGCGTAGGCGTAGGACTTGGACAGGTCGATGTTCGTGCCGCGGGCGCGGTGCTTGATCCACGCGGCCCGGGACTCACCGACCAGCGGCGGCCCGGACAGGAACCCGGTGCAGCGGCCGCGGTCGTCAACCGCCAGCTCGGCCGCGACGATCTCGTCGAACAGCGGCTCGAGCGGCCGGGTCAGCGGCCGGATCGCGCCGGTGATCAGGATCGTCCTGTGCCCGGCCGCGCGGTGCTCGCGGATCCGTCGTACGGCGGCGCCGCTCAGCCGCTCCAGCACGTGCTCGGCGAGGATCTCGTCGACGATGCGGTTCAGCTCCTCCAGATCGGCGCCCTCGTAGCGGCGGTAGATCGTGCGGAGGAACGTGCCCCGGTCCTTGCGCTCGGCCGAGATGAGCTTCGGCAGCCGGCGCAGCATCGAGCCGATCTCGCCGACCCGCTGGTGACTGTCGAGCTCGGGCAGCCGCATCCACAGGTAGGTCTCGATCACGTTCGACGACAGCAGCGTGCCGTCCATGTCGAACGCGGCGATCACCTCCGCGTCCTGCGTCGGCTCGACCTTCTTCAGGACGCCGGCGGACTCGGCCAGCGCCTTGTTCCGCTTCTTGCGGACGACGTCCAGCCGGCGCAGCGAGTCGGTGACACTCGGGCAGTGCACCTCTTGCAGGTAGTGCTGCCAGTCGACGATCGAGGTGTCGCACCAGAACTTCTCCCGGTCGTCGCCCTCGAGCGCGTTGTGCAGGGCAAGCACGTTGTCGTCGATGAACTGGAGCTCCGCCTGGGCGTACTCGGAGTACAGATCCATGTAGCGGCGGAGGAAGTCGAGCCGGCGCTTCTGCACATCGAGCTCGCGGGCGTACTTCCGGGTCCGCTCGCCGCGCGGGACGCGGGTGATCACGGCGTCGGCCAGCTTGTGCGCGCGTTCGCCGTACCGGAGCATCGACTCGACCGAGTCGCCACCGGGGAACTTCCACACCGGCAGCCGGACCGCGCCGCGCTCACCCAGGTCGAACGGGTGCTTGGAGAAGTACGCGCGGACTCCGGCGTACAGCTGTTCGAAGGTCAGCGGGTTCCGGGCGCCGGAGCTGACGTGGTAGTACTCCGGCTTGGACAGCTCCGGCTCGGTCGCCATCACGGCGCAGATCGCGCCGACGACGTGGTCGACCGGGATGATCTCGACCACGGAGTCCGGGCTGGCCGGGAACTCGGGCAGCTCGCCGCGGCCGTAGGCCAGGATCAGCGGCTCGGCCATCTTGAAGCCCTCGATCCAGCCCGGGTGCGGGCTCTGCACCGCGGACTCGATGATGGCCGGCCGGACGATCGAGGTCGGCAGCTTCGACGAGAACTCCTCGACCACGCGCTCGCCGAGCGCCTTGGTGAACGTGTAGCAGTCCGTCCAGCCGAGGCTGCGGGCCCGCTCGGTGCCGGTCTCGACCAGCTTCTTCGCGACCCACTCGGTACGGCGGCGCTCGGTGTCGGCCGCGGCCGTCAGGTGACCGGCGCGGCGGTGCAGCTTCTCGGCGTCCTTGCGGAACTTGGCCAGCATCGGCGCGGACCGGGACTGCTCCTCGATCCGCGACTTCATCGCCATCCCGGCCTCGGCCTCGGCCCGCCAGTCGACGGTGTGCTCGACCGACGCCTCGGGGATCGCGCCCCGCCGGCGGCCCGCGGTGTACGCGGTGGAGATGTGCACGTAGTGAACCGGGCGGCCGGTCTCCACGATCCGCTCGAGCAGGCTCTTGGTGCCGAGCACATTGGTCGTGAACGCCTCGTGGATCGGCGGGTCGAAGCTGACGTCGCCGGCGCAGTGCACAACGATGTCGAGATCCGTCGGCAGCTCCGGTACGTCGGACAGGTCGCCGTCGATCACCTGGATCCGGGCCGCGGACAGCGCCTCGGCGTCGGCGTGCTCGGTGCCCTCGCCGTAGAACGGCTTGAAGATGTCCTTCTTCAGCAGCTGCGCCATCCGGTCGGTGCCGGTGAGCGAGCCCTTGGGGCGGATGATCGCGACCACGGTGGTGCCGGGCAGGTCGCCGATGATCCGATGCAGCAAGGCCTCACCGACGAACCCGGTGACGCCGGTGACCAGGACCTTCTTGTCCTTGAGCTTGTCGGCCAGACTCACTTGTCGCCTCCACGCGTGAGCTCGAGTGCCTCGGTCAGGGTGAACGCACCGGCGTACAGAGCCTTACCCACGATGACGCCTTCGACGCCGTCCGGGACCAGTGTGCTCAGCGCCTTCAGGTCGTCCAGGCTGGAGACGCCGCCGGAGGCGACGATGGGCCTCGCGGTGCGCGCGCACAGATCGCGGTACAGGTCCAGGTTCGGGCCCTGGAGCATGCCGTCCTTGGTGACGTCGGTGACCACGTACCGCTCGCAGCCGGCCGCTTCCAGCCGCTCGAGCACCTCGTACAGGTCGCCGCCTTCCTTCGTCCAGCCGCGGGCCGCCAAGGTCCGGCCGCGGACGTCGAGCCCGATCGCGACCCGGTCGCCGTACTGCTGGATGATCCGGTCGCACCACTCCGGGTTCTCGAGCGCGGCGGTGCCGATGTTGACCCGGCGCGCTCCGGTCGCGAGCGCCGCCTCGAGCGAGTCGTCGTCGCGGATGCCACCGGAGAGCTCGACCTGGACGTCCAGCTTGCCGGTCACCTCGGCGAGCAGTTCACGGTTGCTGCCGCGGCCGAACGCCGCGTCCAGGTCGACCAGGTGGATCCACTCCGCACCGGCGTCCTGCCAGGCCGTCGCAGCGGCCAGCGGATCGCCGTACGACGTCTCGCTTCCGGCCTCGCCCTGCACCAACCGGACCGCCTGACCGTCCGCCACATCCACGGCAGGCAGCAGCACCAGGTTCTCAGACATGGCCCACACCCTAGAGGGCGTTCCTCCGGGATCCGTAACCCGGAGGCCCGCTGAGTCGTTGAGATCCAATCTGTCTCAGCAATACCAGTATAGTCGGTGGTCCTATCCAGTCGCGCGATCCTCGACCGGGCGCGGAGGCCGCTTGAGCAAACGCACGAGCCGGCTGGCCGAACGCCCCCGCGGCGCCTTCAGATCCCGCACCAACACGGACATCAGGTCGTCGACCCGTCGCCGCATCGCCGACTGGTCGCCGAGTCCCTTCTCCCGTGGGTAAGTGTCGCGATCCTCGCCCTCGACGTACCACGGCACACCGGTCCGGCTCATCGTCGTGTAGACGCCTTTGATGCCCTGCAGGGCGTCCGCCGAGCACAAGATCTCTGCGCGTGGCATCAACCGGCTCAGCTCCGTCGCAACTTTGTTGGACGTCACGGCCAGCTCTGAACCCAGTGCGCCTTGGGCGCGGCGCAGGATCGGGACGAGTTCCACGTACAGGTCGTAGAGCTGGTTGCGGCGCCACTCCTCGTAGCTGCCGACGCGCTGCAGGTAGGCGCCGACCAGTACGCCGCCGAGTGCCAGGAGTGCGGTGAGCAGTGCCGACCAGTCCATGCCTCAGTGTGCGTTTCGGTATTCGCCAGGACCACAGTTCGGGCGTGCTTAAGCTGGTCGGCGATGATCACCGTCGAGGAGTTGACCGAGGACCCCCATCCGGCGCTGGCCGCGCTCCGGCCGGTGGGGTGGGTGGAGGCGCTCGGCGGGTGGGTGGTGTCGTCGCGCGGGCTGGCTCTCCAGGTCCTGCGTGATCCGGAGACCTTCACCGTTGACGACCCGCGGTTCTCGACCGCGCAGGTGGTCGGGCCTTCGATGCTGTCGTTGGATGGGGCCGCGCACGCCGCGCACCGCGAGCCTTTCGATCCGCCGTTCGGCCTCGCCGAGACCCGCCGTCGCTTCACCGCCTTCGTGCAACAGACCGTCGACGAGCTGCTCGCCGCCGTCCAGCCGGCCGGCGCCGACCTTCGGACGGCTCTTGCCGGGCCGCTGTCCGTGGCGGTGGTCGCGTACTCGCTCGGGTTGCCGCCGGCCTCGGCCTCGACAGTGCTGGGCTGGTACACCGCGATCTCCGACTCGGTGACGGGCGTCTCGGCCGGACGGCCGGTCACCGCCGAGGGCGCGGCCGCCTTTGCGGAACTGCACAAACATGTTGCCTCGGGCATCGACTCGTCGGACTCGCTGCTCGCCGCCGCGGCCCAGGCCGGGCTCGGCGTGGACGACGTGGTGGCGAACGCCGCGGTGCTGATGTTCGGCGGGATCGAGACCACCGAGGGCATGATCACCAACGCGCTGTGGCATCTGCTGACGCACCGGGATCAGCTGGATCTCGTGCTGGCCGACCGCACGCTGCTGCCGAACGCGCTGGAGGAGTCGCTCCGTCTCGAACCGGCCGCCGCGGTGGTCGACCGCTACGCCACCCGCGACGTCGACCTGGCCGGTGAGTCAATCCGACAGGGCGACCTCGTCACCGTGTCGCTCGCCGGCGCCGGCCGCGACCCGGCGGTCTTCGAGTCGCCCGACGAGTTCGACGTACGGCGGTCCAACGCGCGACGCCATCTCGCCTTCGCCAGCGGACCGCACATCTGCCTCGGGATGCACCTCACCCGCCTGGAGACGCTGACCGCGGTTGACGCCGTACTGCGACTGCCGGGCCTGCGCCTCGCACCTGGGTCACCACCACCGCGGGGTCTCGTCTTCCGCAAGCCGTCCGCTCTCAACGTCCTTTGGGACGACTGACCCGCTGCATCGCGGTCGCCCAGAGGCGGACCGGAAGCAGGCGGGCGATCTTCATCAGCACGGCCATCGGCAGCGGGAAGACGATCTCGGCCCGGCCCTGCTCGAGTCCGTCGCAGATCGCCCGGGCGGCCTGATCCGCCTCGATGATGAACGGCATCGGGAACGAGTTCCCGGCGGTCAGTTCGGTCTTGACGAACCCGGGACAGACCGTGACGACATCGACTCCCAGCCCGGCGACCGCGATCCGCAACGCCTCCAGCAGGTTGATCTGCGCGGCCTTGGTGGCGCCGTACGCCTCGGCCCCGGCCAGGCCGCGATATCCCGCCACGGACGACACCCCGACGAAACCGCCGTGACCACGCTCGAGCATCGGTGGCAGCACCGCACCGAGAACGTTGTTGAGGCCGAGCAGGTTGACCTCGATGTGCCGGGCAAAGAGGTCCCGGTCCCAGGCTGCGGCGTCCAGTTGCTCCCAGACGCCGGCGCTGAACACGACCAGGTCCGGCGCACCGATGAGGCCGGCGACCTCTTTGGCGGCTGCATCGACAGCGATCCGATCGGTCACATCGAGCGGTACGGCGGACATCCGCTCGCCGGCAACCTCCTTGAGCTGATCGGCCCGCCGAGCCGAGATCGCCACCCGCGCGCCCCGAACGACCAGCTCGGCAGCCAACGCGGCACCAATTCCGCTGGAGGCACCGACCACCCAGACCGCCCGGCCCGCGAGGGCGCTCATCGCGATCCCCGGGCCAGCTGCAGCTGACCGACATCGAGATAGCCCGCCGCGAAGCCCGCCTCGCAGTAGGCCAGATAGAACTCCCACGTCCGGCGGAACCTCTCGTCGAACCCGAACTGCCGGAGCTGTGGCCACTGGTCCTCGAAGCGTCGCCGCCAGCGCCGTAGCGTCTCCGCGTAATGCGGACCGAACCGATCATCGGCGACGATCCGGAGCCCAGTGTTCGCCGCCAGGCTCTCCTCGATCGCCCGCCGGGACGGAATCAGACCGCCCGGGAAGATGTACTTCTGGATCCAGCTGAACGAGTTGCGCGTCGCCAGCATCCGGTCGTGGTCCATCAGGATCGCCTGCAACGCGATCGTGCCACCAGGAGCCAGCAGGCGGTCGAGTGCGGCGAAGTACGTCGGCCAGTACTCCTCACCCACGGCCTCGATCATCTCCACGCTGACGATCGCGTCGAACTCACCCTGCACCGACCGGTAGTCCTGCAGCCGCAGCTCGACCCGATCCCCGACACCGGCGTCGGCCACCCACTTCGTCGCGAGATCGAGCTGCTCGCTGGACAAGGTCACGCCGGTGACCAGTGCACCCCGGCGCGCGGCCGCGATCGCGAGTGCGCCCCAACCAATACCGATCTCGAGCAGCCGGGTGCCCTCGGTCACTCCGGCCAGGTCGAGGATCCGGTCGATCTTGCGGCGCTGGGCCGTCTCCAGACTCTGAGCGCCGTACGGCGGCTGTCCGTCGAACACCGCACAGCTGTAGCTCATCGTCGGGTCGAGGAATCGGGCGAAGAGCTCGTTGCTCAGGTCGTAGTGCGCACTGACGTTGGCGCGTGCCCCGGAGAGCGAGTTGCGCAACCCGCGGGGAACGCGCTGGTCCACGAGACCGCGCAGCCGGGTCAGCGGGCGGGGCAGCAACGCGGTGAGCCGGGCCGCGAACGGCGTCAGCAACTCGCCGAGATCGGTGCCCTCGGCAACGGTCCAGTCGCCGGCCGTGTAGGCCTCACCCAGACCGATCTTCGGGTTGCGCCCGAGCCGCTCGAAGAACGCGACGGGCCGGACGATCCGCAGGGCCGGATCGTCCGGGCCGCCGCCACCCCGGACGGCGCCGTCCGGGTAGAGCGCCCGTACCGGCACGCCCGCCAGGACCTGGTCCACCAGGGCCCGGGTGAGCCAGGCGCGGGGACGTAGCGGGCCTGGCTGATTGTGGATGCGCGGCGAGGTGATGATCGAGGTCATCGGACTCCTTCCGGTGGTTGGTGAACGGGTCGGGACAGCACCGGCAGGCGGCGGAGCCACAGCCAGATCCCGTGCGCGCGGATCAGGATGGAGGCGCGCTGCGGCATCGCCGGCAGGACGAGTGCGGTCTTGGCCACGGCCATGGCCGTCGCCGGGCGGATCCGGCCGCCGAAGCCGGCCGCGAAGACCGGTCGGTCGCCACGGTTCAACGTGATCGAGATCGACAGGTGCTCCGGCGACACCGCGAACCGGAAGGCATAGCGCCCGGAGACGTCGTTGAACGGTGACACGAAGAACTCCTTGCCGACTTCCGCCGTACCGTCCGCTTCGGGGCGGAGCAGGTACGCGTGCCGCTCGCCGTACGTGTTGTGCACCTCGGCCACGACGCACCGGAGCGTGCCGTCGGCGGCGAAGCACCAGAACACGGTGAGCGGATCGAAGACATAGCCGAGCACCCTGGCGTTCGCGAGCATCACGACGCGGTCGCCGGGTCCGAGTACGACGCCCTGGTGCGCCAGGTAGCGCTGGACAGCGGGCTTGATCCCGGCCGATCCGCTGCCCAGGTGGTCACGTGCGTCGAACTTGGCGAGCGGCCGCAACCAGGGTGGAAGCTGGGGCAACTCGTCGAGGTCGACGAGCCACAGGTACGCACGGTGCCGGAACTCGTGCCGGACCGGGATTCGGCGCCGGTGCCAAACATGTCCGACGACGAGAGCCGGGAGCGTCGGCAGATCGCTCAGTGTCGTCACCAGTCGACTCCGAACGCGGCGGCGGCCGCGACGCCCGAGCGGCAGCCGTCCTCGTGGAAGCCCCACCCGTGATAGGCGCCCGCGAAGGCGGTGCGATGGGTGTTCAGGGCCGGGAGCGTTGCCTGAGCTGCGACCGCGGCCGCGTCGTAGACCGGATGGCGGTAGTCCATCACCGCGAGAACCGCGGCAGGATCGATCTGCTCCCGGGCGTTCAGCGTGACCAGGAACTGGGTTTCGGTGTCCAGGCCTTGCAGCCGGTTCATCCAGTAGGTCACCACCGGCGGCCGGTCGTCGGAGGTGGTGCGGAAGTTCCACGCCGCCCGGGCCCGTGGCGTCCGTGGCAGCAGCGACGGGTCGGTGTGCAGCACTGTCTCGTTGCGCGAGTACTCGAAGGCGGACAACACCTCCTTCTCGGCCGGATCCGCATCGGTCAGCAACTCGAGCGCGGTGTCGGCGTGGGTCGCGACGACCACCCGGTCGAAGCACGCCGTCTCGCCGGCGGCGTCCGTCACCCGTACGTCGTCGACTCCACGAACGATGCCCCGAACCGGCCGGCCCGCACGGATCGACTCGAGCCGGTCGGCGATCGCGTCCACATAGGTTCGCGAACCGCCCACGACCGTGCACCATTGCGGCGAATCCCGGAACGACAACATGCCGTGCCGCTCGAGGAAGCGGAACAGGTAGCGGGCCGGATACTGCAGCGACGACTGTGCACCGGTCGACCAGACACACGACACCAGCGGTACGGCGTACAGCCGCCGGAACCGCGCTGAGAAGCCCTCCGAGTCCAGGAAGTCGCCGAGGCTGGTCAGATCCGCATCGCTGGTCGAGGCCAGGAACGCGGCCGCCCGCCGATGGAACCGGCCGACCTGGCCGAGGACACCGAGGAACCGGGGATCGGCGACCCGGCGACGCTGGGCGAAGACCCCGCCGGCTCCGAGGCCTCCGGCGTACTCGAGGTCGGTGGCTCGATCGCTGATGCTCATGCTCATCTCGGTCGGCCGGGTCGCGATGCCGAGCTCTCCGAACAGCTTGCGGAGCTTGGGGTAGGTGCGGTCGTTGTGCACGATGAAGCCCGTATCGACCGCCAGTGGAGCGCCGGCAGCGTCGCGGACGACCTGGGTGTTCGCATGGCCGCCGAGCCGGGGCTCGGCCTCGAACAGGGTGACCGAGTGCGACCGCGACAGCAGGTACGCCGCAGTCAGGCCGGAGACCCCGGCTCCGACGACCGCGACCGTCGGCTGGGTGGTGCGGGTCATCGGCGGTCCCGCGCAGCCGCGAGCGAGGACGCGCACAGCAGTCCCCAGCCGCCAGCGATGCCGGCCACCTTGGCCCGCGATCGTGGTGATCCGGCGAGGCCGAACCCAGCCACATCGGTGAGGTCGCAGGCGACCCGCGCGACGATCGCAACCTGCAGCGGGCGACCCGCCGGGGCCAGCAGCATCGTCGCGCCCGACAACAGATCCCGGACCCCGATCACCGTGCCGAGCACCCGCCCGGACCGGCCGATCGCCAGGCCGTCCGCCAGATCCGCGGCCCGGATCAGCGAGTCCGGGCGGGCTGCTGTGTAGGCGCCGTACCCGAGGGTGAGCAGTCCTAGGAAACGGGGCAGGAGCTGAGCTCTCATCGGGTGGCCTTCCAGGTTGTCTAGGTTTTGTCTAGGAATACTAGAGCAATCAAGCCAGGTCTGTCTAATGTCCGTCTAAGGACGGTAGAGTGTCTGCCATGGATTCCGCGGACGCGCCCGGATTGCTCCGGATCGGCGAGCTGAGCCGCCGGGTCGGCGTCAGCGACCACGTCCTGCGTGCGTGGGAGAACCGGTACGGGTTGCTCTCCCCGGTGCGGTCCGCCGGCGGCTTCCGGCTGTACTCCGAGAGCGACGAGCGCCGGGTACGACGGATGCAGGCCGAGCTGGCCAACGGGCTGTCAGCCGCTCAGGCGGCCCGCGTGGCCTTGGCCGGCGATCTGCCGGTGGGCATAGCTGACCGCGCGGTCCACGAAGTACCGCCCGTGGATGGCGCCGCGGCGGTATTCGGTGTCGCGCTGGACGCGATGGACGAGCCGGGCGCACAGGGCGCGCTGGACCAACTGCTGAACGAATTCACCGTCGAGACCGTGCTCCGTGACGTCGTGATCCCCTACCTGCACGACCTGGGCGAGCGTGTCGCGCAGGGCGTGGTCGGGATCGGTCAGGAGCACTTCGCGAGCCATGTGATCCGCGGCCGGCTCGCCGGGCTGGCCCGAGGCTGGGGCGGCGGGCGCGGACCCCACGCCGTACTGGCGTGCCCGCCCGAGGAGTACCACGACCTTGCGCTGATGGTGTTCGGCATCGTGCTGGCGCGGAACGGGTGGCGGATCGGCTATCTGGGCGCGAACACCCCGATTGCCGACGTACTCCGGATCGCCGAGGACAACACACCCGAACTGGTCGTCCTCGCCGCCACCGTCCCCGAACGCCTCACACCGATCGCCGGCGAGCTGCGCCAACTGGCGTCGGTCGCACCACTCGCGCTGGCCGGGGCCGGTGCGAGCCAGACGATCGCCGACGAGACTGGGGCCTGGCTGCTCGCCGGCGATCCGGTCAGCGAGGCGCTCCGAGTGACGCGCTCCTCCGACCTCACCGACCGGGGCGCGTGAGGACCAGCATCGCGGCGGAGTAGACGGGCACGAGGCGATCCGGGTCGCGCTCCACGTCGACCGCGAAACGCTCGAAACCGGGCGCGATCTCGTCCTCCGGCAGGTGCTCGAACGTCGAGAGCGCCCGCAGCTTGAGCCGCTCGTACGCCGCGCCGAGCGTGCGTGGCTCGTCGGTCGTCACCCAGACCGGCTCATCGTCCGGGACGAGTCCGGCCTGTCGCGCGAGCTGCTGGGACTGCTCGACGGTGAGATACATGCCGGCGTCGACCGCGCGGGCCGACGGGAAGTAGTCGTACCAGAACAGGTCCGGCATCAGGTCGGCGAACTGGCTGCGCAGGAACGCCACTCCCCCGGGCCGGAGCACGCGGTGGACCTCCTGGAGCGCCTTGAGCTGGTCCGGGAAGTGGTGGAAGGACAGGAACATCAGCACCCCGTCGACCGATGCCTCAGGCAACGGAATGTCCTCGGCGCTGCCCTTCAGGTAAGTCACGGCGGGATGCGCGGCGGCGCGCTCCGCCGTCTCCCGCATCCGGTCCGACGGCTCCACGCCGTACACCGGACCTTGGAACTCCTCGGCCAGTCCGGGGGTGAAGCGGCCGCTGCCGCTGCCGAGGTCGAGGATCTGCACGGGTCGCCGCTCAGGGAGGTACGCCGCGAGCGCCGCGGTCCACCGTCGTACTCCTTCGGGGGACATCCCCCGGCCGGCGACGTACACACTGCCCATTCGACCGTCGTAGTCGACCATGACGCCGACCCTATCGCCTGACGCGGATCAGCCGGAGAATGGTGGCATGACGGAGTTGCTGGCTGGACTGGACGCGGCGCAGACCCTCGGCGAGGTCGGCGAGATCGTGCGCGTCGAGGCGCGCCGCCGGACCGGAGCACAGGGCGCGACCTTCGTCCTCCGCGAGAACGACCGCTGCTTCTACGCCGACGAGGACGCGATCGCGCCGCTGTGGAAGGGACAGCGCTTCCCGATCGCCACCTGCATCAGCGGCTGGGCCATGCTCCACGACGAGACCGCCGTCGTCCCCGACATCTCCGTCGACGAGCGCATCCCCCTCGAGGCCTACCTCCCTACCTTCGTCCGCAGCCTGGTGATGGTCCCGGTCGGCTCACCCACCCCCGTCGCCGCCATCGGCGCCTACTGGTCCCGCCACTACCACGCCACTCCCGCCGAGATCGCCGCCCTGCAGGACCTGGCCACTCAGACCTCCATCGCCATCCACCGCATCGGCCTCGACAACGCCCCCTGGGCCCCCACCTTCACCAAGCACTGAGAGTCAGCCGTGGAAGACGTCGTACGCCAGGCGGAGGATGAGGGCTGAGACGACGACCAGGAAGATGACGCGGACGAAGCGACTGCCGCGGGCCACGGCGGTGCGGGCGCCGAGGAGGCCGCCGAGCATGTTGGCGGTACCCATGATCAGGCCGAGGAGCCAGAGCGGGGAGCCGTGCAGCGCGAAGATGATGATCGCGCCGAGGTTGGTGGCGACGTTGGCGATCTTCGCCTTGGCGCTCGCCTGGAGGAAGTTGTAGCCGAGGAAGCCGACCAGCGCGAAGATCAGGAACGAACCCGTGCCGGGACCGACCGCGCCGTCGTAGAAGCCGATCAGTACGCCGATCCCACTCGCGGCGACGTAGTGGTCACGGCCGTCGAAGCGGAGCGCGGTCCGTGCGCCCAGCGACGGCTTGAGGGCGGTGTAGATCGCGACGCCGATCAGCAGCACCAGCACGATCGGCTTGAACCATGACATCGGGATCTTCGTCGCCACCAGGGCCCCGGCCGCGGATCCCAGTCCGGCCAGGATGGCGAGCGGCAGGACGGTCTTCTTGTCCGGGCGCACTTTCACGCCGAACGTGACCGCGCTGGTCGCCGTACCGCACAAGGACGAGATCTTGTTGGTCGACAGGATCTGCGCCGGCGACGCGTTCGGCAGTCCGAGCAGCATCGCGGGCAGTTGCAGCAACCCTCCTCCGCCGACCACCGCGTCGATCCAGCCGGCCGCGAAGGCCGCGATCACCAGGAATACCAGGGTCCACAACGAAACATCAGGCACGGCGGGGAGTCCTCACGCACCGATGATCAGGTAAGCCCATAGTTCGGCTCAACCATTACACCGGGGAATGAGAGACAAACCACGTCCGCGATGCCACAGTGGGCAGATGGCGTCCTCGATCCTGCCACCTGAGGGCGAAACCCTCGCCACCGGTTGGGAACCGGAGCTCGCGCCGGCCGACTCACTCGTCCGGCAGGCCGTCCTCGCGCACGCCTCCTGGGCGATCGACGCGCCCCGCCGCGCCGGTCAACCCTGGTACGACGGTGACACCTGGGCCGGCGGGATCCTCGGCGACCGCGGCCCACTCACGAACTGGGTCGTCCCGAAGCAACCCGTCGACCCGGCGGAGGTGATCGCCGAGGCCGCGCGGGAACTGCCGAACAACGTGCCGTACCTGTTCGTCAGTGCCTGGCCGACGCGCGATCTGCGCGAGCACGGCTTAGCCCTGGCCGGTCACCCGCCGCTGATGGTCCACCTCCCGGCGATTCCGACGACTCCCCCGGCCACGGATCTCGAGATCCGTCAGGTCACCGACGCCGCCGGTCTGGCCGACGCCGAACGCGTCCTGGTCGAGGGCTACCCGCTCCCCGAACTCCAGCCGTTCCAGCCCGGCGCCGTGTACGACGTCTCGTTCCTCGAGGGCTCCGCGGTCTGGGTCGGCTACGACGGCGACGTACCCCTGGCAACCTCGACAGCCCACCACGCCGCCGGCCTCACCGTCGTCGAGAACGTCGCTGTCATGCCCGCCGCCCGCGGCCGCGGCGCCGGCGCAGCCATCACCTGGGCAGCCACCACCCACCACCCCGACCACCCCGCCGCCCTGATCGCCTCAGACAACGGCCAACCCGTCTACCAACGCCTCAACTACCTCCGCCTAGAACGCTGGACCGTCTGGGTCCGCCCTTAACCCACCAACCTCGCCCACACCGGGCGCTCCGACAGAACTTCCGGCACCGACGACGTAGCCGCCACATAGGCTCCGAGATCACGATCGAGCAAACCACCGAGGGCGCTGATCTTGGCTGCTTCGCGCGACAGGTTCTCACCGATCAGCGGCTCATGGTGGGCGACGCGATTCCGCAGCCGGTTGAGAGTTGCCACCTTGCTGTCCACGTCCCGCTTCCGATCGGTGCCAGGCGGGAACACCTGGTGCAGATACGGCACCCAGACCGTCTTCTCGTGGGCCGACGAACTCAGGAACCGCCAGAAGCCGAAGGTCAGTTCGGCGATCACCTTGCCCGGCGCGCCCTCCGGCCCCACCCGTTCACAGGCCTGCTCGAGCTGAGCCCGCTGCTGGGTGTTGATATCCACCTGCCGGCCGTCACGCATCCGGAAGACCGGCGGAAAGAGAGCCTGGGACGAGCGGGTCCAATGCAGTGGAGAACCAGCCCAGTAGCGTTCGATGACGGCTGCGTAGGCGTTCCGCAGCCCGACCTCGATGTGGCCGAGATCCCGCATCAGCGCGGCGCTGATGCGGGAGTTCCATTCATAGAGTGCGAGGGCGCGGCCGATATCGCCGCCGGCAGCAGTGCTGTACTTCGCGAGCCGCGCCGCGCTGAGCCAGCGCCGCACCCATGGGCCTGCGGGCGGCGGCTCGAGATCGGTGGATAGCACAGGCTCCTCCCCGCTTCGGGTGGTAGCATCGACAGTGAAAGCCCCGGTGGACCGCTGACTCAGGTCATGTCGCCGGGGCTACGACTTTCTGGGGACAGGTCCCACGAAGACAGACGCACCATCGACCACCTCAGGTGGCAGTGGGTGCGCCGAATGCAGATCGGCCCCCGCTCGCGGGAGTGGGGGCCGATGTGGTTAGGCGCGGACTGTGGTCACCAGGTGGTCGACTACGTCGGCTACTGGGATGTCGGTGCGGGTGCCGGTGCGGCGGTCTTTGACCTCGATGGTGCCGTCGGCGAGGCCCTTGCCGACCACGGCGATGGTGGGGACGCCGAGCAGTTCGGCGTCCTTGAACTTCACGCCTGGGGAGACCTTCTCGCGGTCGTCGTAGATGACGGACAGGCCGCGGGACTCGAGCTCGGCGGCCAGTGCGGCGGCCTTCTCGAACAGCTCGGCATCCTTGCCGGTGGCAACGAGGTGGACGTCGGCGGGGGCGATCTCGCGCGGCCAGATCAGGCCGAGCTCGTCGTGGTTGCCCTCGGCGATCGCGGCCACCGCGCGGGTGACGCCGACACCGTACGAGCCCATGGTCACGGTGACGAGCTTGCCGTTCTGATCGAGCACCTTGAGATCCAGGGCCTCGGCGTACTTCTTGCCGAGCTGGAAGATGTGCCCCATCTCGATCCCGCGCGCGCTCGACAGCGGACCCGAACCGTCCGGCGCCTCGTCGCCGTCGCGCACCTCCGCGGCCTGGATCGTGCCGTCGGCGGTGAAGTCGCGGCCGTGCACCAGGTTCATCACGTGGAACCCGGCCTTGTCCGCACCCGTCACCCACGCGGATCCCTCGGCGATCCGGGGGTCGAGCAGGTAGCGGATGCCCGAGGTGTTCTCGGACCCGAGCACGCCCGGCCCGATGTAGCCCTTCGCGAGCGATGGGTGCTTCTCGAAGTCCGACTCCTCGAAGGCCACGACCTCGGCCGGCTCCACCTGCGCGCCGAGCCGCTTCTCGTCGATCGCCCGATCCCCGGGTACGCCGATCGCCAGCGGCACACGTGTGCCGTCAGGGTTCACCAGCATGACGAGCACGTTCTTCAACGTGTCCGCGGCGGTCCACTCCCGCCCGTCGGTCCGAGCGTGCTTCGCGTTCATCGCGTCCACCAGCGTGTCGATGGTGGGCGTGTCCGGAGTGTCGACGACCTCCGCGGCAGGCACGGCCGACGCGTCGACCGGCGCGGCCTGCGGGACCACGACCGCCTCGACGTTGGCGGCGTACCCACCAGGCGAGCGGACGAAGGTGTCCTCACCGTTCTCCGCGATCGCGAGGAATTCCTCCGAGCGTGAGCCACCCATCGCACCGGACATCGCCTTGACGATCACGTAGTCGAAGCCGAGCCGGTCGAAGATGTTGATGTACGCCTTGCGATGCAGCTCGTACGACGCCGCGAGGCCGTCGTCGTCGACGTCGAACGAGTACGAGTCCTTCATCACGAACTCACGCCCGCGCAGCACGCCGGCCCGCGGCCGCGCCTCGTCGCGGTACTTGTTCTGGATCTGGTAGATCGACAGCGGCAGGTCCTTGTACGACGAGTAGAGGTCCTTCACGACCAGCGTGAACATCTCCTCGTGCGTCGGCCCGAGCAGCATGTCGGCGCCCTTGCGATCCTTCAGCCGGAAGATGTTCGGCCCGTACTCGGTCCAGCGGCCGGTCGCCTCGTAGGGCTCGCGGGGCAGCAAAGCCGGGAACACGAGCTCCTGCGCACCGATCGCGTCCATCTCCTCGCGCACGATCCGCTCGACGTTGCGCAGCACGCGCAGCCCCAGCGGCAGCCAGGTGTAGATGCCGGGCGCGGCCCGCCGGATGTACCCGGCGCGGACGAGCAGTTTGTGGCTCGGGACCTCCGCGTCCGCCGGGTCCTCGCGAAGGGTGCGGAGGAACAGCGACGACATACGCAGAATCACGGGAGTCTCCAAGCGTGCAACGGGTCAGGAATACAACAACGGACGGAACAGAGAATATCGGCCCGGCGGTCATGCTCTCACCACGTTATCCACAGGCTCACGCCGCCCGGTCCTCGCGGGCGGCCTTCAGCGCCCAGCGGATCAACGGCACCTGCAGCGGCAGCCGGGCCCAAGCGATCGCTTGAGCCGGCCGGGATCCCTTGCGCTGCAGGTCGGCGGCCATCTGCACGTTCGCCGGGAAGATCGCCACCAACAGCCCGGCACTGGCCAGGCCGGCCACCCGTCGCGTGCGCGGGTGGAGCAGACCGGCCGCGCACGCCAGTTCGGCCACTCCGGATGCGTAGACGAGTTCCTTCTTCCGGGGCAATGCCCGCGGCACGATCTGCTCGAACGGCCGCGGCGTCAGGAAATGCAGCGTGCCGAGAACGCCGAACAGAACGGCGAGGCCGGTGGTGGTCTTGCTCCGAGACGCCATGCGCCGGAGCTTACTCGCTGGTAGTCAGAACAGAATCGTCGCGAACGTCTCGATCGTCCGGAACCCGACCCGCTCGTACGCCGCCCGCGCCGGCAGGTTGAACGCATTGACGTACAGCGTCACCACCGGCGCGATCTGCCGGGCCAGCTCGACCACCGCCGCCATCCCCGGCGCGGCGAATCCCTGGCCGCGGAACTCCGGATCCACCCAGACCCCCTGGATCTGGCAAACCCCGGTACCGACCGACCCGACCTCGGCCTTGAACACGACACGCCCGTTCTCGATCCGGGCGAACGCACGCCCGGCCCGGATCAGCTCAGCCACCCGCGACCGGTAGAACGTCCCGTCCGGCCCGGTCTGCGGCGGTACGCCGACCTCCTCGGTGTACATCGCGACACAGGCCGGGTACAGGATCGGAAGTTCCACCGGCTCGACCGCGCGGACCAACGGATCGGGGGCAATCACCGGCGGGCCCTCGATCACCATGAACGGCTGGTTGTCGCGCACCTCGCGGGCCGGTCCCCAGTGCGGTTCGAGGATGCTCCACAACTGCTCGACCGCGCGGGCCTGGCCGAGGATCTGGAAACAGTTCCGCCCCCGGCGCATCGCGTACGCCGCGAACGCGCGCAACGCGGCGTCGTCCGCGCCGACCGGCACCATGTTGCCGCCCGCGTGACACAGGGCCTCCAGCGCGCCCTTCTCGACGTACCCCCAGACCTCCGCACCCCGGCGCGGATCGAGTCCCGACGCCTGCACGAGGCTGTCGACGAACACGTTCACGACCGGATCGCGGGCGATGACCGCGCGCGCCGCCGCGAGGTCACGAGGACCGAGAACCCGTACGCCCACGCGCAGAACCTAGCGGATGTCCAGCAGTTCGGCATGCAAGGGGCCGGATCAGACCGCCGCCGGATCGTGTGTCGCCGCGATCCGGCGCAGCGGCGATGTCCAGGCGACCACCACCCCGATGAAGATGCTCAGGCCCATCAGCACCATGCCGCTCCGGATCCCGACCGCCTTGCCCAGCACGCCGCCGACCACCGCGCCGAACGTCCAGCCCACACCCCACGACAGCATCCGCCCGGCCGTATTGACGCGGCCGAGCAGGTGCTCCGGCGTCACCTGTTGCCGATAGGACACGGCGTTGACGATGACCAGCACGTACGCCGAACCCCACACCAGCAACGCGATCGCGGCCGTGACCCAGTCCTGCGACAGCGGCGTGAGGACTCCGAGGAGCGCCGAGACCGGCAGCGCGTAGAGCGTGATCGCCGCCGGCGAGAACCGTTTCAGCAACCGCGGCAACCCGAGCGCGGCGATCAGCCCACCGATCCCCCACGTGCCCCACACGAGTCCGAACCGGAGTCCCGACGTACCCACGTGCAGGACTTGGTCGCACCAGACCACGATCAGCGCCATGAATCCGCCGCCGCCGAACGACTGCACGCTGCCGACGATCGTCATCGTCCGGACGCCTGGATGCCGGATCAGATAGCGGAGTCCCTCGGCGATGTCGGCGAAGACCACTCGCGGCCGGAGCGGCGGCAATCCTTCCCGGCGCTCGGACATCGCTCGCACGATCCCGCGCACCGCCAGTGCGGACGCGACGAAGCTCAACGCGTCGACGGTGAGCAGGGTGGCCGGGTTCAGGACGGCGAGGATCAGGCCGGTCACCGGCGGGACGAACAACTCGATCAGGCTCGAGGCCGTCCACACCGCCGAGTTCGCCTGCGCGACGCGGGCTCGGCCGACCAGGACCGGCAGGGCGCCGAAGTTCGCACCGTCGAAGAAGGTGTAGACGCCCTGCACGGTGAACGCCACCACCAGCACCTGGACGACGGTCAGTACGCCGAACAGGTGCGCGACCGGGATCGACCCGACCAGGACCGCGTTGACCAGGTCCGCGGTCACCATCGTCCGGCGCCGGTTCCAGCGATCAGCGAGCGCACCGGCGAACAGCCCGGCCAGCAGGTACGGCGCTGCCTCGAGAGCGGTCACCATCGCCGTCAGAACGGTGGAGCCGCTCAAGCGGTAGACGAGCACCGGCAACGCGATCGCGGTCACCATCGATCCGGTGATCGACAGCGCGCGGGCCAGCCAGTACCGCCGGAAGTCCGGATCGTCGCGCAGCCTCGTCATGGCGGAATCCTGCAACCTCACGTGCGGTGGAGGTCAATGACCATCCACATCAAGTCGACGCCGAGATCCCGGTCCGGGGTCGCCCGTGCCTCGGTGAACCCGTGCGCCCGGTAGAAGCCGATCGCCTTCTCGTTGGTGACCAGGACATCCAGCAGGAGTTCCGTCGTACCTTCCGGAAGCGCCGCGATCGCCGCGTCGAGCAGTGCCTTGCCGATCCCCTTGCCCTGGTGCTCGGGGAGCACGTAGAGCTTCCACATCACCCACTTGTCGTCCTCCGGCCCGAGGCCGACCATCCCGACCAGGTGATCGCCTTCGGCCGCGACCAGGGTGATCCCGTTGCGGATCCCCCACTCGACCACCTCCGCCGACCACCACTGCGCGATTCCGTCGGTGATGAACTCCTCAGACGCCAGACCGGCGTACGCGACCGGCCAGGTCGTCACCCCGATCTGCCGCACCGCGTCGACCTCAGCGAGCTCGGCCCTTCGTATCTCGATCACCCGTGCACCACCACCGTCTCCCCGTCCGGATCCATGATCTCCAGCCCTTCGTCAGTCTGCGTCACCTGGTGGCCGCTGAGCCGCCGCCGTACGTCGTCCAGGTCTTCGGTGGTGGTCAGATCGAGGCGTACGGCGTACTCCGCGTCGGCCGGCCCGAAGCGCAGGGTCGCGTCGACACCGAGCAGTTCGAGCACCTGCAGCCAGGCCGCCGGATCCACGCCGGTCAGGTACGGCGTGACCGACCAGCGATCGTCCGGCCGGGACTCGTGCAGCTTGTAGCCGTACAGGTCCTTGCTGCGCTCGTCGATCCAGAGCTCGACTCCACCCGGCCCGGTGATCGACAGGACCCGGCCGTACGCCTCGTCCCAGATCGTCGCGTCGGCGAAGCCCGCCTGTTCCAGTCTGTCCTTGAGTTCGTCGATCTCGTCGGCCTCGAAGGTGAGGCTGGTCTGCCCCGGCCGGCCACCCATCGCACTGCCCGCGGCATCGTGCAACGCGACCATGCCGCGACCGGTCAGCATGTCCACCCACCCGCCGCGCTCGGACTCGATCCGCGACTTCAACCCCAGCGCCTCCAGGAAGGCGCGCATCGCGTCCACATCCGCCGTGAATCGCAGCGGCCGGATCAGTACGTCGTTCATCCTCGGGCCTCCCCGTGCTTGTCCAGGTACTCGGTCAGGGCCTGCTCCACCAGCGCCGACAAACTCGCCGCCTCGTCGATCGCCTTGTGCTTGACCCGCCGCACCAGCTCCGGCGGCAGATACACGTTGAACTGCACCTTCTCGGCCATAGCTATATTGCTAGCATCCTAGACAGCTACCAGTCAATAACCGACGGCGTTCCTGTTCGCCGTCGGTTGTTGACTGGAGTAGGTCAGACGGCGGCGAGCAGGGCGTCGTCGATTTCCTTGAGCAGCTTGGCCTTCGGGCGAGCGCCGACGACGGACCAGATCACCTCGCCCTGCCGGAACAGCATCAGCGTCGGCAACGCCATCACCCGGTAGTTCGCCGAGATCACCGGGTTCTCGTCGGCGTTCAGCTTCAGCACGGTCAGCTGGTCCTCGCGCTCGGCACCGATCTGGGCGAGCACCGGTGCGATCTGGTGGCACGGCGGGCACCACTGGGCCCAGAAGTCCACCAGCACCGGCTTGTCCGAGCGCAGTACCAGCTCGTCGAAGGTCGCGTCGTCAACGGTCCGCAGGTCACTCATCGTTGGTTCATCCTCCAGCTCTCGGCATCGGTCAGGAGGTCGGTCAGCCGGGCCCGCAGGTCGGCGAGCTCCGCGATCCGGCGATCCACCTCGGCGATCCGGGTCCGGTACGCCGTCAGCGAGGCCGGGCAGACGTCCGCCCGCTCGTTGCCGGCCCGCAGGCACTCGATGAACGGGTACGTCTGCTCCGCGGTCAGCCCGAGACTCAGCAGCGCCTTCACCTCGCGTACGACGACCACGTCGTCCGCCTCGTACGTCCGGTAGCCGTTGGGCTCCCGCCGTGGCTTGAGCAGCCCCTGCGACTCGTAGTACCGCACCGCCTTGACCGTCACACCGGCCTCGGCCGCCAGATCACTGATCCGCATCCCGCCTCCTCCACCCAACGCTAAACCTTGCCCCCAGGGTCAAGGTCAAGCCAGGATAGCCGGGGTCAATGGCCGCGGAACGCCTCTTCCAGCCACCAGGACGGATGGTCCGCGACGACCTTCGCGTCCACGAGCATCGGCGCCGACCGCGGTCCGTTCAGCCAGTCCGTGACCGCCGCGAGGTCGCCGGCGGAGCGGACAGTCGCGGCCTCGAAGCCGAAGCCCCGGCCGATCGCGGCGAGGTCGGTCGGCGGGAACGTCACCGTGTCCAACGGGTGCCCGCTCGGACCGAAGTGGTGCACCTCGGCGCCGAACGCATCGTCGTTGTACACGACCACGAGCATCGGCAGGCCGAGCCGGCGTACGGTGTCGAGCTCCGCGGCGCTCATCAGCGCACCGCCGTCGCCGAGTGCGGCGACAGGCAGCCGGTCCGGCTGCGCCAGCGCGGCACCGATCGCGGTGGCAAGCCCCAACCCGACCGACTGGAACGCCTGGGTGAAGCAGAAACCGTCCTCGTCCGGCACCGACAGGTAGGCGCTCGGGTAGCCCATGAAGTTGCCGGAGTCGACGGCGACCACGCGTTCGGCCGGAAGGAGGTCGTCGAGCGCGATACTCAGCGTCCGTGGGTCGATCCGCTCCGCCGTGCTCGTGTCGTCGTACGGGACGTCCCGCCAGCGCACGCTCCCGAGCCCAACCGTGCGCCGGCCCACCCGCTGCTCGCCGAATGCCTCGCGCACCATCGCGGCGGTGAGGCCGACGTCGCCGGTGACGCCGAGCTGGATCTCGCGGTGGGCGCCGAGCGCCGACGCGTCGTCGTCGACCTGCACCACGATCGCGTCGGGTCCGATCAACTGACCGTGCCGCATCGTCCACATGTTCAGCGCGCATCCCCATCCGACGACGAGGTCGGCGCCGCGGATCAGCTCGGCGGTCCGTGGCGAGGCGAAGCCTCCCGAGATCCCCAGCGACCACGGGTTGCCGTGGAACAGACCGTGCGCGACGGCCGAGGTCGCGAGCAGCGCGCCACAGCGTTCCGCCAACAGCTCAAGGGCCTGTCGATGGCCCCGAGACCCGCGCCCGGCGACGAACACAGGTCGCTCCGCGCGCCGCAGCAGGTCGGTCAGCGCAGCGACCTCGGTGGCGTGCGGCAGGACGGCATCCCGCGAAGGCGGGGGCGCGACCGTCGGTGCCTCAGTCTCCAACGCCTGCACGGGAAGCGGAACGTTCAGCAGCACCGTACGGCGTTCCCGAACGGCCGTCGCCACGGCGTCCAGGGCCTCCGCCACCGCGGTCTCCGCCGAGGTGACCCGCACCGGCACCGCACCCACCGAACGGGCGAGCGCCTCCTGGTCGACGTAGAAGTTCGACCGCGGCTCGGTGACCTCCGCCGCCACGACGATCATCGGCGTCCGGCTCTTCGCGGCCTCGGCGATCCCGGTCATCGCATTCGTCAGGCCGCACCCCTGATGGACCGAGACCGCGGCGACCGTCCCGCTCATCCGCGCGTACGCGTCTGCCATCGTGGCCGCGCCACCCTCGTGCCGCGCGGCGACGAACCGCGCGCCGCCGGCAACCATCGCGTTCGTCAGATGGAAGTTGCCCGACCCGATCACACCGAAGACCTGGCGGACGCCTGCGGCCGCCAACGCCCGGCCGACGGCGACCGCGACGTTCACCGGCGTTCGACCAGCGCGAGCACTCGTGCGGGAGCGCCGGAGCCGCCGACGATCGGCAACGGTCCGGCGATGACGACGGCGCCGGTCGGCGGCAGCTTGGCAAGGTTCTGCAACTGCGTCAACCCGTACTTGTCACTGCCCATCAGGTAGGAGTGGCACGGGAACGGCGGGTCGAACGAGTGCGCCTTCCCGGCGTCGGTCCCGACGGTTTCGACGCCGAGGCCGAGGACGGGCGATTCCTGCGCGACCCACCGCGCGCACTCCGGCGACAGGCCGGGCGTGTGCGGCCCGGCATCGTCGGCGTTGAGGAACGCCTCCTGCGAGTGTGACCGCGCGGCCCACCCGGTGCGCACGAACAGCCAGCCACCGGCGGGCAGCGGTGCGTTCTCCGCCTCCCAGGCCTTGAGGTGGTCGACCTCGACGAGGAAGTCGGGGTTCTTCTCGACCTCCGCGGTGAAGTCGAGCACGACCACCGGCGCGATGAGCCGGTCGGCCGGGACCGACGCCACGTCGGCGAGGTCCTTGCCGGTGACCCAGTGGTTGGGTGCGTCGAAGTGGGTGCCGGTGTGCTCGCCACTGGTGAAGTTGTTCCAGTACCACGCCGGCCCGCGGTCGTCGTACCTGCTGATCTCCTCCAGCGCGAACGGCGCCGTCTGCCCGAACTCCGGCGGCAGCTGGATCACCGGCGTCGACGCGGACAGCGGCGACGTCAGATCCACCACCTCGATCGACCCGTCGGCGAGTGCTGCGACGAGTACCGACAAGGGCGACGAGCCGGGCATGCGGACCTCCAGGGGAGTGGCGTACGAGACCCTGACACCGACCTTGGCCCCAAGGCCAAGTCAGCATAGACCGCATGCTGCTGGGGACCTTTCGTTCACCCGAACTCCCGCCCGGCGGACGGCTGGTCGAGCGGACCGCGGTCCGGGGTGTGCTCTTCCGCGGGCGGGAGTTGCTGCTGCTCTCCTCGCGCCACGGCGACTACAAGTTCCCCGGCGGCGGTGTCGAGCCCGGCGAGTCGTTCGCGTCGGCGCTGCGCCGCGAGTTCCACGAGGAGTGCGGGTACGCCGACGTGGTGGTCGGCGCCGAACTCGGCACGACCCGCGAGGAGGTGCCGGCGGTCGAGCCGGAGTACGACGTCTTCGGCATGACCTCGCACTACTTCGCCTGCTCCGGTGGATCACCGGTCGGCGGCCAACAACTCGAGGGCTACGAGGCCGACCTGGAACTCACCCCGTGCTGGGTAACGGTCGACGAGGCCCTGGCCGCCAACCACGCCGTGCTGGCAGGTGGTGTCGGTGTCATGCGCTGGCTCACGCGCGAGACCGCCGTACTCGACTGGCTCAGTCGACGTACGCGCTGACCCACTCCCCCAACACCTTCGCACTGGCATCCACGAGGGCCGGCCAGTCAAGCGCCGCCTCGTCGGCCGAGTCGGACACATGCTTGACGACCCGCACCGGCACGCCGTACTCCCGGCACGCGTACACCACGCCGTACGCCTCCATGTCGACGAGATGCGCCCGCTCCGCAAGCCGCGCCCGTACGACGGGATCCGTCACGAACACGTCCCCCGACGCCAGCACCGTCCCGTCCCCACCCTCGACGTGCAACTCCTCCTGCGGATCCAGCCCGATCCCCCGGATCGCCTCGGCATTCACATCGTGATTGATCACCGTGCTCGGCAAATACAACCCCGACAACCCATCCCTGAGCGCTCCGGTAGTCCCAACATTCAGCACCACCACGTCAGACGTGTCCCGCCCCGCCAACGCGCGACTAACTGCAACAGCCGCAGCAGTCTTGCCCACCCCAGTGACAACCACCGGAATCCCCTCAGGCACATACCGAGCCTCCCCAGCAACCGCACTAACCACCAGGTATTCGGTCACGGCCGGAGATCAGCCGACGGTGACGGTGGGGTCGCCGGATTCGGTGGATTCGCCCATTTGTTCGGCGATGCGCATGGCTTCTTCGATGAGGGTTTCTACGATGGCGGCCTCGGGGACGGTTTTGATGACCTCGCCCTTGACGAAGATCTGGCCTTTGCCGTTGCCGGAGGCTACGCCGAGGTCCGCCTCGCGGGCCTCGCCGGGGCCGTTGACGACGCAGCCCATCACGGCGACGCGGAGCGGGACCTCCATGCCTTCGAGGCCGGCGGTGACCTGCTCGGCCAGCGTGTAGACGTCCACCTGGGCGCGGCCGCAGGACGGGCAGGAGACGATCTCGAGCTTGCGCTCGCGCAGGTTCAGCGACTGCAGGATCTGCAGGCCGACCTTGACCTCCTCGACCGGCGGCGCGGACAGCGACACCCGGATCGTGTCGCCGATCCCCTTCGACAGCAGCGCGCCGAACGCGACCGACGACTTGATCGTGCCCTGGAACGCCGGCCCGGCCTCGGTCACGCCGAGGTGCAGCGGCCAGTCGCCGCGCTCGGCCAGCAGTTCGTACGCGCGGACCATGACGACCGGGTCGTTGTGCTTGACCGAGATCTTGAAGTCGTGGAAGTCGTGCTCCTCGAACAGCGACGCCTCCCAGACGGCGGACTCGACCAGCGCCTCGGGCGTCGCCTTGCCGTACTTCTGCAGCAGCCGCGGGTCCAGCGAGCCGGCGTTGACGCCGATCCGGAGCGACGTGCCGTGGTCCTTCGCGGCCTGCGCGATCTCCTTCACCTGGTCGTCGAACTTGCGGATGTTGCCCGGGTTCACCCGGACCGCCGCACAGCCCGCCTCGATCGCGGCGAAGACGTAGCTCGGCTGGAAGTGGATGTCGGCGATCACCGGGATCTGCGAGTGCTGAGCGATCTCCGCGAGCGCGTCCGCGTCCTCCTGCCGCGGACAGGCGACCCGCACGATGTCACAACCGGCGGCGGTCAGCTCGGCGATCTGCTGCAGCGTCTTGTTGACGTCGTTCGTCGGTGTCGTCGTCATCGACTGCACCGAGACCGGCGCGTCCCCGCCGACCAGCACCTTGCCCACCTTGATCTGGCGGGTCTTGCGGCGTGGCGCCAGGGTCGGCGGCGGCAGCGCGGGCATGCCCAGGTTGATGCTCATGAGTCCTTAACCGTTGGTGTGAGGTCAGCCGTTGAAGAGCTTGATCGGGTTCACGATGTCGGCGATGACGAGCAGCACGCCCATCACCACGATCACACTGGCCGCGACGTACGCGATCGGCAGCAGCTTGGCCACGTCGACGTACCCGGGGTCGGGCCGGTGCAGCAGCTTGGCGAAGCCGCGCCGGATGCCCTCCCAGATCGCGCCGATCATGTGGCCGCCGTCCAGCGGCAGCAGCGGGATGAAGTTGAACAGGGCCAGGAACAGGTTCAGCGAGGCGAGCAGCGAGATCAGGAACGCGATCCGCTCACCGCCGGTCAGCGACTGGTTCGACGCGATCTCGCCGGCCACCCGGCTGGCGCCGACCACACTCATCGGGCTGTTCTCGTCGCGGGTGCCGCCGACGATCGACTTGGCCACGCCGACCAGCTTCTCCGGGAAGTTGCCGATCGCCTTCACCGTCGCCACGGTCAGCTCGCCCATCTTGCCGACGACGAAGCCGAAGTTCTGCCGCTCGAGCTTCATCTCCGGCGAGACGCCGAGGAACCCGACCGAGACGATCTTGTCCGACCCGGCCTGGTCGGGAACCTGGTTGATGATCGTCTTCGTCTGCAGGGTCTGCTGCTGACCGTTGCGCTCGACAACGATCGTGGCCGGCTTGTCGGTGTTCGCCCGGATCAGCGGGGTGAGCTGGTCCCAGCTGGTGATCGCGGTGCCGTTGAACGAGACGATCTTGTCGCCGACCTGGAATCCGGCCGTCTTGGCCGGCGAGACCTGGTCCCCCGGCTCGCACTTGCGGTCGGCGGTCGCCTGCGAGGCCGGGATCACGCAGTCGGTGACCGTGGCCACGCTCGTCTGCGCGACGTTGGCGCCGTACAGCATGAACAGGCCGCCGAACAGCACGAAGGCGATGACGATGTTGACCATCGGCCCGGACGCCATCACGATCAGCTTCTTCCACCACACCTTCTGGTAGAAGAGCCGGCCGTCGTCCTCGGGCGCGACCGTCTCGTACTCCGCCGACCGCGCGTTCTCGACCATCGACTGGATCGGGCCGGTGTTGGCCCGGCGGACCTTCGTCGGGTCTTGTCCCTTCGACGGCGGCATCATGCCGATGATCCGGACGAAGCCGCCGGCCGGGATCAGCTTGAAGCCGTACTCGGTCTCACCGCGCTTGGTGGACCACACCGTCCGGCCGAAGCCGACGAAGAACTGCGTCACCTTCATCCCGAAGGCCTTGGCGGGCAGCATGTGGCCCATCTCGTGCAGAGCGACCGAGATCAGAATTCCGGCCACGAACAGCACGATGCCGACGAGGGTGAGAAGCGCGCTCATGCCTGGTTGGTCTCCTGTACGGCGGTCAGTTCGCGGGCCCGGGCACGGGCCCAGCCGTCCGCGGCGAGTACGTCGTCGATGGACAGTTCCTCATACGAGGGTACGTCGTGTTCGGTCACCACCCGGGCGACGGTGTCGACGATCGCCAGGAAGGGCAGCCGCCCGTCCCGGAACGCCTGCACGCAGACCTCGTTCGCGGCGTTCAACACCGCAGGGGCGGTGCCGCCTCGGGCGCCGGCCTCACGGGCGAGCTGGACCGCCGGGAACGCCTCGTTGTCGAGCGGCTCGAATTCCCAGGTGCTCGCGGTGGTCCAGTCACAAGCCGGCGCAACGTCCGGAATCCGGTCAGGCCAGCCGAGCGCGAGCCCGATCGGCAACCGCATGTCCGGCGGCGAGGCCTGGACCATGGTCGAGCCGTCCACGAACTCGACCATCGAGTGCACGATCGACTGCGGGTGCACCACCACCTCGATCCGGCTCATCGGGAGCCCGTAGAGCAGGTGCGCCTCGATCACCTCGAGGCCCTTGTTCACCAGGTTGGCCGAGTTGATCGTGATCACCGGACCCATGTCCCAGGTCGGGTGGTTCATCGCCTGCTCCGGGGTGACGTCGGCCATCTCGGCCCGGGTCCGGCCCCGGAACGGACCACCGCTCGCGGTCACCACCAGGCGCCGTACCTCATCGGCCGTCCCGCCGCGCAGGCACTGAGCGATCGCGCTGTGCTCGGAGTCGACCGGCACGATCTGCCCGGGCTTGACCCGGCGGGTGACCAGCGGTCCGCCGATCACCAGCGACTCCTTGTTGGCGAGTGCGAGCGTCGTCCCCGCGTCCAGGGCAGTCAGCGTCGGCTGCAGCCCGACCGACCCGGTGATCGCGTTGAGAACCACGTCACACGGCATCGCCGCGAGCTCACTGGAGGCGTCCGGGCCGGTGATGATCTTCGGGATCTTGAACTCGCCCTGCGCGTATCCCTTGCGCTGCGCCTCGGCGTAGAACGCGAGCTGCAGGTCCTGGGCCACCGTGGCCTTCGCCACCGCGACCACCTCGACGCCGAACTCCAGCGCCTGCTCCGCCAGCAGCGCCACGTTGTCGCCGCCCGCCGAGAGCGCGAGGACGCGGAACCGGTCGCGGTTACGGCCGATCAGCTCCAGCGCCTGGGTGCCGACCGAGCCGGTCGAGCCGAGGATGACGACGGTTCGCGGGTTCACGGCGCCATTGTCCCAGGTGTGCACCCATGGTGACGATCCGGTGCGTTCACGCGAGGTAGAGGCGCAGCGGGAGGCTCCCAAGGCGGATCTCGGCCCCGTCGCCGACCATCGCTGACTCGACCGGTACGCCGTTCACCCGGGTCCCGTTGGTCGAGCCGAGATCGCGCACCTCGTAGGTCGCGGCGTCGATCCGGAGCAGCTCCGCGTGGTGCCGGCTCACCTCTGATTGGTCCAGGATCAGATCGCAGTCCGGCGCCCGCCCGATCCGCACCAGGTCCAGAAGGGGTACGACGTCCCCGTCCGCTCCCACGAGCACCGGCTGTGGTCCGGACTCCAGCGCCGACGCGATCTCGCCCACGCCGTCGGTGTGGATCGCCAGCGAGACGATCAGGTCGTCGCCCTTGTCCACATGCAGGTTGTGCTGAGCGCCGTACCCGACCAGCAGGTTGTCGTACTCGTCGATGACCACAGCGGACACGTGGTAGTAGCCGGGAGGCAGCTGCGCGTACGCCGCTCCGCCCAGCGCCGTGGTGAGCACCACAGCGTCGTACTCGCGGTGACTGACATCGGTGATCGTGATCAGCACCGGGTTGTTGGCGGTGAGATGTGCCTCGGCCCCGCTGTCGCCCGGAGTGAACTCGACTGTCAGCAGCGGCGCCGGCCGGGCCTCCTCGAGTCCGACCACCCGGTCAATGGCGGGGACTGTCCCAGTGGGGATGGACAGCGGGGCGTACTGACCGTGAGACCGCACGAGCAGGTTCAGCCGCGGTCCCACCGAGCTGTCCTTGCTGCGTGCCAGCAGGAACGCACTCACCATGCCTTTGCCGAAGACGAAGGCAACGTCGCCCACCACGGCCCGCACGAATCCACTGATCGGCTCCATCGTCACCCCCGGCACATCAGTATCCCGGAACGACGACCCCGGTACGGCGGAACGCGGTGTGCCGCCGTGGTTTAGCGTTGGCGACTGTGTCTGAAGCTGCCACCCACCCGACGACAGTGTTGATGATCGAGAACGATCCCGGGAGCGGTCCGGGCCGGTTGCTCGACTGGCTCGAGGAGCGGAGTCTCTCAGCGGTCGTCGTCCGCGCATGGGACGGCGAGCCGATCCCGGCGAGCACTGACGGCCACGCCGCCCTGATCCTGCTCGGCGGCGGGATGCTGCCCGACGCGGACGACGCCTCTCCCTGGCTGCCCGCCGAGCGCGAGTTGCTGCGCTCGACGACGGAGCAGGACCGGGTGCCGGTCCTCGGCATCTGTCTGGGCGCGCAACTGCTGGCGCACACGTTCGGCGGTGAGGTGCTGGGCAAATACGGCCTCCCGGAGAAGGGTGTCACCGAGCTGACCCTGCTGCCCGGCGCCGAGGACGATCCGTTGCTCGCCGGCCTGCGGGCGAAGGTGCGGGCGATCGAGAGTCATCAGGATCAGATCACCCAGCTGCCGACCGATGCGGTGCTGCTGATGTCCAGCGAACGCTGTCCGCATCAGATGCTGCGAATCGGCCGCAGCTGGGGTGTCCAGTTCCATCCCGAGGTCAGTGCCGACCGGGTGCGGCGCTGGAGCGTCGATACGCTGCGCTCCTTGGGCTTCAGCCCGGAGGACGTGATCGCGGAGGCCGAGCGGTACGACGCCGAGCTCGAGCGGATCTGGTCCGGAGTGTTCGGCCGCTTCCTGGACCTCGCCGGATCTCGGGAACCTGCCGCGGCGCTACCTTTGGGGGCATGAGTCTGGAGCAGCCGCCGCCCGGTCATCGGGCATCTGACAACGACCGCGAGCGCGCCGCCGCCGTGGTCCAGGAAGCACACAGCGACGGGCGGTTGGACTTCGAGGAGCTGGACGAGCGGCTGACCCAGATCTACTCGGCGAAGACGCAGCTCGAACTGCGGAACGCGACGGCCGATCTGGTGCCGGTGCGGTCCGGCAACAACCGGGCCGAGATCGTCATCAAGGCGACGCACAGCTCGCAGAAGCGCGAGGGCGCCTGGCTCGTGCCGGAGCGGGTGGTGACGCAGGCGAGGCACTCGTCGGTGCGGCTCGACTTCACCGACGCGGTGGTCCAGTGGCCCGAGGTCCAGGTGGCGGCCGACATCCAGCACAGCTCGATCGTGATGATCATCCCGCAGGGCTGGTCGGTCACCATCGACGACGTCGACCTGCACGGCAGCTCGACCAAGAACAAGGCGACCGTGTCCTCCCCCAACGGCGTCCACCTGTACGTCACCGGCCGCGCGCGCCACAGCTCGGTGACCGTCCGGCATCCGCGGAAGCGGCACTGGTGGTGGCCCTGGTACCGGAAGTGATCCGGGAGCCCGTTGCGGCTAGCGTTCAGGCATGACCGTTTCGCTGGATCTCGTCGACGTCGACTCCCTGCTGACCGAGGAGGAGGTCGACGTCCGGGCGACCGCGCGGCGGTTCGCGGACGAGCGGTTGCGGCCGTCGTTGCCGGAGTGGTTCGAGTCGGCGTCGATTCCGGCGCGCGAACTGGCGAAGGAGCTGGGAGCGCTCGGGTTCCTCGGGATGCACCTGACCGGCTACGGGTGTGCCGGCCTCGGACCGGTCGCCTACGGGTTGGCGTGCCTGGAGATCGAGGCGGCAGACTCCGGGATGCGATCGCTGGTATCGGTCCAGGGGTCGCTGGCGATGTACGCGATCTGGAAGTACGGCAGCGACGAGCAGAAGACCGAGTGGCTGCCGCGGATGTCCGCCGGTGAGGCGATCGGCTGCTTCGGGCTGACCGAGCCCGACTTCGGCTCGAACCCGGCCGGGATGCGCACGAATGCCCGCCGCGACGGCGACGACTGGGTGCTGAACGGCTCGAAGATGTGGATCACCAACGGTTCGGTGGCCGATGTCGCGGTGGTCTGGGCCCGCACGGACGACGGCGTGCGCGGCTTCGTCGTACCGACCTCGACGCCTGGATTCTCGGCGCCGGAGATCACCCGGAAGATGTCGCTGCGGGCGTCGGTGACGTCGGAGTTGGTGCTCGAGGACGTCCGGTTGCCGGCGTCGGCTCAGCTGCCGGAAGCGCGCGGACTCTCCGGCCCACTGGGCTGCCTGAACGAGGCCCGCTTCGGCATCATCTTCGGCGCGATGGGCGCGGCGCGGGACTGCCTGGAGACCGCGGTCGCGTACGCCGGTGAGCGCCTCGTGTTCGACAAGCCGCTGTCGGCGTACCAGCTGACCCAGGCGAAGTTCGCCGACATGGCCGTCGAACTCAACAAGGGCATCCTGCTCGCCGTACACCTCGGCCGGCTGAAGGAGAAGGGCACGCTGCGCCCGGAGCAGGTCTCTGTCGGCAAGCTCAACAACGTCCGCGAGGCGATCGCGATCGCGCGCGAATGCCGCACCATCCTGGCCGCGAACGGGATCAGCGGCGAGTACCCGATCATGCGGCACGCGAACAACCTCGAATCCGTCCTCACCTACGAAGGCACCTCCGAGGTCCACCAGCTCGTGATCGGCCAGGCGCTCACCGGCCAGGCCGCCTTCCGCTGACGGCTCGCGCATGATGCTCCCCCGGTCTGGGCACCGGGGGTGGGATCAGCTACTGCGAGTGTTCGGGAAGGAGCAGGTATGCGGATCGGGGCCGGAATCGCACTCATCGTGGCGGGGGCCATCATCGCCTTCGCCGTCCGCGACACGTCCGACACGCTGAACCTGACCGCCCTGGGGATCATCATCATGCTGGGTGGCGGCGCCGGAATCTGGCTGTCCTACCGCCTCGCCAATCGGCGTCGGCGCAGCGAGACAGCTGTCATCGACCCGGAGGTGGAGAAGCAGTACCGCACCGAGCCGCCGCACCAGGTCGCCGACGAGCCCATCGACGTCACTCCCACCCATCTGCGCGGGGACGACAAAGGCTTGCGGTAGGGCGTTAAGGTTGCCTGAAGAAGCGCGCGGACGGTGGCTTCATGGATCGCAATCGGGAACTACTCGAACGCCTGTGGCCTACGGACGACCAGCTCGCGCTGTCGGCCGAGGCGGAACACGAGCTGCGTGCTGACGACTACGTCCTGGAGATGCCGCAGTCGGGTGAGCGCATCGTCGGGCGGGACCGGATGCGGGCCATGCAGCAGGAGTATCCGGCGCCGCCGTCGATCCAGATCCTGCGCATCACCGGCGAAGGCGACCACTTCGTCGTCCTCGGCCGATCGGACTACGGCGGCGACATCTACTACGTCGCGAACGTCGTCGAGTTCCGCGACGGCCGGATCGCACGCGAGACGCGCATCTACGGCGCCCCGTTCGAACCCCCGGCCTGGAGAGCGAAGTACGCCGAAGGCTCTTCCCCTCCCGAAGAATCGCAGTAATCATGTAATCGTGACGACGATCTACGACCACCTCGGCGGCGACGACGCGCTGCGCCGCGCGGTGGACATCTTCTACACGTCGGTCCTGGCCGATCCGGTCCTGAAGCCGCTGTTCGGTGACGGTCGGCCGGAGCACGTCGATCACCTGACCGCGTTCATGGCCGAGGTGTTCGGCGGTCCCGCGAGGTACACCGACGAGCTGGGCGGGTTCGACCACATCGTCGCCACTCACCGCGGGCTGCACATCGCGGAGCCGCAGCGGCAGCGATTCGTCGAGCTGATGATCGCAGCTGCCGACAAGGCCGGTCTCCCCTCCGACGAACGGTTCCGCGCGGCATGGGACTCGCACGCCGAGTTCGGCTCACAGGTCGCGATGCAGAACTCGAACGCCGAGTCCGACGAAGACCTCCACCCGCTCCGCGAGATGCCCCGCTGGACCTGGTGACGCTATCGTTGCCGCTAGCAACTGATCTTACTTGGCGACCTCGGTGGCGCGGGACTCACGGACGACGGTGACCCGGATCTGGCCGGGGTAGGTGAGCTCTTCCTCGACCTGCTTGGCGATGTCGCGCGCCATCACCTGGGCGGCGATGTCGTCGACTGCGTCCGGCAGCACCATCACGCGGATCTCCCGGCCGGCCTGCATCGCGAACACCTTCTCCACGCCGTCGTGGTGCATCGCGATCTCTTCCAGCCGTTCGAGCCGCTGGACGTACGCCTCCAGCGACTCGCGCCGCGCACCCGGCCGTCCGCCGCTGACGGCGTCCGCGGCCTGCGTCAGCACCGCCTCGACCGTGCGTACCTCGACCTCGTTGTGGTGCGCCTCGATGCAATGCACGACGTCGTCGTTCTCGCCGTGCTTGCGGGCCAGCTCGGCGCCCACGATGGCGTGACTGCCCTCGGACTCGTGCGTCAGCGCCTTCCCGATGTCGTGCAGGAACGCGCCGCGCTTGCAGAGCTTCGGATCCAGCCCGAGCTCGGCTGCCATCATCCCGGCGATGTGCGCGGACTCGATCAGGTGCTTGAGCACGTTCTGCCCGTACGACGTCCGGTAGCGCAGCAGACCCATCGTCCGAACCAGCTCCGGGTGCAGGTCGGTGATGCCGACCTCCGCCATCGCGTCCTCGGCGGCCCGCTCGCACAGCTCGGCCACTTCGCCCCTGCTGCGTTCGTAGATCTCCTCGATCCGGCTCGGGTGGATCCGGCCGTCGAGCACGAGCGAGTCCAGGGTCAGTCGCGCGGTCTCCCGCCGTACCGGATCGAAGCAGGACAGCAGCACCGCTTCGGGGGTGTCGTCGATGATCAGGTTCACGCCTGTGGTCTGCTCGAACGACCGGATGTTGCGGCCCTCGCGGCCGATGATCCGGCCCTTCATGTCATCGCTCGGCAGGTGCACGACCGACACGACCGATTCGCTGGTCTGCTCGGACGCCAGCCGCTGCACCGCGCCGGTGATGATCTTGCGCGCCTTCACCTCGCCCTCGTCGAGCGCCTGCCGCTCGATGTCGCGGACGATCGTGTGCGCGTGCCGCTTCGCCTCGGCCTCGATCGACGCGACCAGCTCGGCCCGCGCCTGCTCGGTGGTGAGGTTCGCGACGCCTTCCAGGATCCGGCGGCGCTCGTCCTCGAGATCCTTGATCTCGACCTTGCGCTGGTCGAGAACCGCGAGTTGCGCGGTCAGCTCGGCCTGGCGTTCCTCGATCGAGCGGTGCTGCTCGTCGAGCCGCTCCTCCCGCTCGGTCAGCCGGTGATCACGACGCTCCATCTCCAGGCGCTGCTCGCGCAGATCGTCCCGGATCGACTGGGCCTCGGCCTCGGCTTCGCGCCGTACGTCGGACGCCCGCTGCTCGGCCTCCCGCCGTACCTCCAGGGACCGGTCTTCCGCGGCGCGGCGGATCTCCTCGGCACGCTGCTCGGCCGACTCGGCGCGAACCCGCAGTACGGCGGCCTCTTCCTCGGCCTGGCGCCGGACGAGCTCGGCCGCGGACTTGGCCCCGGCGGCGACGTGGGCGGCCTCGAGTTGGGCGCTGGCGGCGGCCGCGGAACTGTCCGCGGCTTTCCGGCGGGAGAGGGTGAAGCCGATCCAGGCCAGCAAGCCGGCGATCAGCAGTCCGATCAGGGTCAGCCCGAGGGACGTCGCTGTTGGCAAGGCCGCGAGTGACATCGGCGTCTCCCCTCTCCTTCGAGTTCCGCCCAGGCGGAACTTTGGCGTCGGTCGAAGGGACTCGCCACTCGTACGGTCGAAGATACGGCTGAACGCACCACCGGCCTCCGGCGGTGCCTTGTCCTTCCGTTACGGCGCCACCGCCCACAACGCTGGTGCGTTCCGTGCGAGGCTGCGCAGTGTTCGCGCCGTCCGTTGCCGATCGTGGCCGCTGCCGGAGCTTTGGCTGGGTATGTGTCACCCAGGATCGCTGCTCATGGCCACTGCCACCGCCGGATCCGTCCGCCGCGGTGCCGTCTATCCGACGGCGCTGCGAGCCGCCGTCGTCCTTCCTTCAGCTCGGTCGAGCGTTACGTGTCGTTTGTCCGGCCGGTCAGCCGGATCAACCGGCCCGCCGGTGCTATATCCGCCACCGTCAGGTGGAGTGATCCCTTCCTGATTCCGAGGCTAGGCGTGCCCTACCACGCGGTCAAGACGGACACTCGCAGCCCGGCCTCCGATCACCGCGAGCACGAAGACCACTCTTCCCCGTCACAAGACCACTAATCGCATTGGTCTACTCCACAACGAGCCCCTCCGGGCGCCACACAGCCCCGGGGCGACCTGTTGGAGTCGGCCGAAGGTTTCGGCAGCCGGTTCCGGATTCTGGCGGTCGTCCCGGATTCTCGAGCCTGGCCCGGATTCTGGTTCCCGAGGTCGGCGCGGCTTGCGGAGGTCGGCTCGGACTCTGTTCTCGAGCGCGGCTTCTGGAGGTCGGCTCGGGCTACGGGCGCGGGCCGGGCAGTTCGCCCTCGGACTCGAGCGGCGGCTCAGTGCCGGCGGTTCCGGCGTCGGTCTGACCGGTCGCGGTGCCACCGGTGCCGGCGCCTTCCGTGCCTGAGCCGACCGAACTGTCCGGCTGGGACGCCGGGTCGGGAGCTTCTCCGCCGACGACCCCGGCTTCCGGCGCACCGCCACCACCGGGCGACGCGACACCACCCGCACCGGCTTCACTCGCCTGGTCGGCGGCGGACGGCGCTTCGGCGGAGGTGCTCTCGGACGCATGGGAATCCACGAGGCCGCCGACCTTCTGCTGCACAGCGTCGACCTTCTCCGCGTACTTCCCGCCGGTCTGCTTGTCGACCAGGTCTCCGGCCTTCTCGACGCCGGCCTTGATCTTGTCCGGGTTCTGCTTGACGACATTCCGGAGCCAGTTCTTCGCCTGTTCCTGGAAATCGTTCATTGCACCCTCCGCGGTGTTCAGGGGCGGATCGACGGAAAATCCCCAGCCTACGGACCGGCCAAAACACCGGCCCTACTTCGGATAACACACCGTCACACCGCACCCGTCAACGCCCCTCGCCGCTCGCACCCCCTCCGATTGGCCTCACTCTCCGTCGTCAACGCCCTGAGACCTTCGCCCTTGGCCTGAAAAGCGTGGGCCACGTGACACTCGGACTGCTACCGTTCGGCTGTCCGTGACATGACGCGCGAGGAGGTGAGGCCCCCATGGGCGCTCTCTTCGTTTTCACGGTTGGGCGACTGCTGTAGCCGTCGCCGGGAGCGCCTCGACCAACAGGCACTCCCGAAAGGCAACAGCCATGCATTTCACGACGAAGACATCGTCGAACGGTGTCGTCGAACGCAACTTCACGCTGGGCGACGTACCCGGCGTCCTCTGGTCACCCGCATCCGGCGTCACCGGTGCGCCTCTGATCCTGATGGGTCACCCGGGCGGCCTGCACAAGAAGGCACCGGGACTCGTGGCCCGCGCTCACCACTACGTGACCACCTGCGGTTTCACCGTCGCCGCCATCGACGCACCCGGACACGGCGACCGACCGCGTAATGCGCAGGACGAAGAGTGGGTCGCCGCCCTCCAGAACGCTCGGGCGGCCGGCGAGCCGATGGGCCCGATCATTGCCGAGTACAACATCTCACTGGCCGAGCGCCACGTCCCGGAATGGCAGGCCACCCTGGACGCCCTCCAGTCACTGCCCGAGATCGGGCCCGAGGCACCGATCGGGTACGGCGGCATGACGTTGGCCTGCGCGATCGGCCTTCCATTGATGGCGATCGAGCCCCGGATCACCGCCGCGGTCGTCGGCGGGGTCTTCGTGTACGACGCTCTGACCGAGGCGGCGCGTCAGATCACCATCCCGATCCAGTTCCTGCTCCCGTGGGACGACAAGGAGATCCACCGCCAGACCGGTCTCGACTTGTTCGACGCCTTCGCCTCGAAAGACAAGACGCTCCACGCCAACACCGGCAGCCACCATCACGTGCCGTGGTTCGAGGTCGAGGACTCAGCCCGCTTCTACCTTCGCCATCTCGGTGCGGATCGACCTGCTGACTAGGTCGCGGTGGCGTCGAGGTGCGCTTTCGCCAACGCCGGCGGCGCGAAGAGCAGCCACGCGTCGAGTAATGCCTCGCTCAAGGCGGGCTCCGAGACCTGGTCCAGCTCGATGAGTACGGCGGCGTAGTTGTCGAAGTGCGGGATCGTGAAGAACCCGTCGGCGGCCCGAGCGGCGAGCAACGCTTCCTTCTCGCCAAGATCCTCCACGCGGACCGCGAGGATCGGGCCGTCCGGCGGGGTCTCGTCGCCGAACCGCTTCAGATCGGCCTTGCTGAACGGGCGCTCCCACGCGTACCCCTTGCCGCCGACCGCCCACGTGCGGTTGCCGTACCGCGTCGTCTGCTCAGTCTCCGGCAACGCCCCAACCAGCCGCTCCACGTCATCCAGAGTCGCCATGCCAGTCACGCTACCCCGCCAACCACCCCCTCGACTTGAACAAAAGGAGGTATCCCCACCGACCTATCGCCGGCCCGACGCGACCTCGTCGCCGACGCGACCCCGCCGACACGATGCAACCTCCTTGCCAGCGCACGACGCGACCTCCGCGCCGACACGACGCGCCCTCCCCGACACAACCCGACCGCCGCGCCAGCACGACGCGACTTCTCGCGGGCTGGACGCGACCTCCTCACCAGCACGACGCGACCTCTCGTCGACATGACGCGACCGGCAGCGGGGGCGGCGTGACCGGCGCGGGGCGGCGCGACCGGCGGTGGGGGCCGGCGTGACCGGCGGGGGGCGGCGTGACCGGTGGAGGGCGGCGTGACCGGCAGGGTCGCGTGACCCGCGGGCCCGCGTGATCGGCGGGCCCGCGTGATCGGCGGGCCCGCGTGATCGGCGGGCCCGCGTGATCGGCGGGCCCGCGTGATCGGCGGGGTAGCGTGATCGGCGGGGTCGCGTGACCAGGCGATGGGGCGATCGCCTGGTCACGCTCGCTCGTCAGAGGCGGTGGCGGGTGCCGCGTTCTTGGTGGGGAATGACCTGCGCGGACCCCGGGAAGGTCGGGGCCGGCAGCTGGGCCGTCTCATAGGTGGCCAGGTTCAGCCGCGAGCCGGTCTCCGGGAGGAGCGGCGGCTTGGCGGCGTGGTCCTGGCGGAACACCGAGGTGAGCTCACCGAAGGTCCGGTCGACGCCACTGGCTGATGTCGGTCTCGCGAACGCCGGTGAGCTTCTCCAGGAACTGCACGACCGAGGTGTGGTCGAACTTCTGACTGCTCACCCGACCACCCGCGGTCCACGGCGACACGATGATGCACGGCACCCGGAACCCGCCGCCGATCGGGAGATCGAGAGCGTACTCGTCCGGCGTACCGGCCGGAGCGGTCGGCGGTACGACGTGGTCGAACAGGCCGTCGTTCTCGTCGTAGTTCAGGATGAAGACGGTCTTCTTCCACACGTCCGGGTTGGCGGCGATCGCGGCGATCTTCGCCGCGACGAAGTCGGCCCCGGCCGCCGGCATCTCCTTCGGGTGCTCGGACACACCACCCGCCGTCATCAGCCAGGACACGGCCGGCAGTTGGTCGTGCAGAGCGTCGTACTCGAACTGCACGAGTGACTCAGCCGCGGTCAGTCCGGCTCCAGCCCCGACGGATCCAGCAGCGGGAGCTCGTCGTGGCCGGCGTCCAGCTCCTGCTTCACGATCGTCATCGCAAGGCCGCCGGGGTACCCCTTCCGCCCAAGCATCCCGAGCAGACGACGCATCGCAACCTGCCGATCAAGCGAACGCATAGACCGCAACTTCCGCCGAACCAGAGCGCGAGCCGTCTCTTCCTCCTGCTCAGGATCGAGCTCATCCAGCGCGTCCCGCGCCAGCTCGTCATCCACACCCCGCCGGCGCAGCTCCTGAGCCAGCGCGCGCTTCCCCAATCCCCGCCCCCGATGCCGCGACTCAACCCACGCGTTTGCAAACGCAGCATCATCGATCAACCCGACGTCGGTAAACCGATCCAGCACCTCCTCGGCCACCTCATCCGGAATCTCCCGCTCCGCCAAGACATCCGCCAACTCAGCCCGAGTCCGCGGCTGCCCCGTCAACTTGTCCAGCAAGATCCCCCGAGCCACCACCCCCGGATCCTCCACCCCATCCAACTCCGGATCCGCCACCCCCTCAGGCCCCTCCGCCCCACGCCGACTCCCCCGCCCGCCCCCAAACCCCCGCCGCCCCACAGTCCGCCGCTGCCTCCTCTCCCCGCCCCCCGAACCCGTCCCCGAGCCAACCTCCCGAGCCCCTCCGCCACCCCGAGCCCCCTGCGCACCACCAGAGCCCACTGCCTGATCCCCCGCACCACCCGCACCCGAGCCACCCCCAACCCGAGCCCCCTCACCACTACCCGCGGCACGCCCCTCCGCAGTACGCCCGGCCCGACCCCCGCCCGGAAGACCTCCGCCATCACCACTCGAAGCTCTCCCACCCAGACCCAAAACATCCGCGGCCGACCCGTCCCCAGCCCCACCATCCCCATCACCCAATGCCCGGCCAACCCGAGCACCCCCACCCGATGCACGCACGCCGCGACCACGCTCAGCCGAAGCGTCTCGGGAGCGCGCACGCCCAGCGTCGGCATCCCGGTCAGCCCCGGCACGCGGCGCATCACCGGCGTCGGCACGCCCCGCCGCGCCAGCATCCGCTACGGCACCAGCGCGGGTGCCCGCGTCCCGGGCCCGGTCGAGGCCTTGCTCGGCACCCAACTCATCGTTTTCGGTGCCCGAGGCACTGGACCTTCCTCCGGCGGCGGTGTTCGGTGCCCGACGTACGACGGCACCGGTGTCGGCCGAAGGTCCGGCAACCTCGTCAGCCGAACCGTCTTCTGAGTCGCCCCACGGATCGGCGCTGCCTGCCTCTGAACCACGACCACGAGAGCTACCCGGCGACTCGTCGACGGACTCGGTGTCGTCCGGATCTGCCCAAGGATCAACGAGCTTCGCATCGGAGCCACCGCCGCGCGCCTGGCTCAGCGATTCACCGGTGGACGCCGTCTCGTCAGCATCCACCTGGGAATCGGCCGCGCGTCCCGTGGATCGGCGTGCGCTTCGGGTGCGGCTGAGTTGGTCGTCGACAGACGCGGTGTCATCTGAATCTGCCCATGGGTCTAACGGGCGCGAGTCGCGGCTCGGCAGCTCGTCCTCGGCTGCGAAGGCTTGGGCAGCTGCCCGGGAGTCGGCCTTGCGTGCCGCGGCTTCAGCAACCTCGTCGTTCTCGGCGATTCGACGGATCGAGCCTGCCCGGCGTCGGGGCGAGCCCGACCCCGCAAAGTCGTCGTCAGCCGAGACATCGTCCGGATCGGCCCACGGATCAACAACCCTCGCACCCGACCTACGGCCGCGGGTACGACGCCCCTCGCCCGGAGAGCCACCATCGTCAGAAGAACCACCGACGCGAGAACCACCGTCGCGGGAAGCACCGCCAGCGCGAGAGCCACCGTTGGGAGAAGCACCGGTGGCGCGAGAGCCACCGTCTCGCGGAGAGCCGGCGAGGCGAGAACCGCCGTCACCAGCCGAATCGCCGTCACGCGTGGAGCCGTGTGCAGCCGGGTCCGGACCGTGTTGGGCGGAACCTCGGTTGGGTTGTGCGGAGGTGCCGGAACGCCCTGTGGATGCGGCCATGCCCTCGGCCAGGAGCTTTCGCGCCAAGGCCAGGCGTTCCTCGCGGGGAAGGGACAGAGCCGCCGGGGCAGCATCATCGTCGGTGCTGTCGCGCCCTGCGGGACTGCCGTCGGGAACGGAGATGCGGGCGGCCGGGTCGCCGGGAGTCCTGTCGGGCTCGGCGGGACTCCTCTCGCGCGTGGACCCACGAGCAGCTGGGCCGGGGGTGCTGTCGGGCTCGGCGGGACTGCTGTCGCGCACGGAGGCGCGGGCGGTCGGCTTGCCGGGAGCGCTGCCATGGTCAGCGACCCCGCGGTCGCTCCTCGAGGTACGGGCAGCCGGGTCGGGCTGTCGGTCGGCAGCAGCTCGCGGCGACTTCGGGGATGTGCCTCGGTTGGGGCGCGGGGAGGCGCTGTCGGACGGCGCGGCTGAGCCTTGGGCCAGGAGCTTTCGCGCCAGGGCTAGGCGTTCTTCGTGGGGTAGGGACAGGGCCGTGGGGGCAGCGTCGTCGGCTGGGGGCCGGGGGACGCTGCCGCCCGCGGGGGGTCGATCAGAAGTCGACATCGACCTCGGCCGTGGCGGCCTCGTCGGCCGGCTGGTCCAGCGTCGGGCCGATGCCCATCTTCTCCTTGATCTTCTTCTCCAGCTCGTTGGCCAGATCGGGGTTGTCGCGCAGGAAGTTCCGCGCGTTCTCCCGGCCCTGGCCGAGCTGGTCGCTCTCGTAGGTGAACCAGGCGCCGGCCTTGCGGACGAAGCCCTGCTCCACGCCGAGGTCGAGCAGGCTGCCCTCGCGGCTGATGCCCTGGCCGTAGATGATGTCGAACTCGGCCTGCTTGAACGGCGGGGCCACCTTGTTCTTCACGACCTTGACCCGGGTCCGGTTGCCGACCACGTCGGAACCGTCCTTCAGCGACTCGATCCGGCGCACGTCCAGCCGCACCGACGCGTAGAACTTCAGCGCCTTACCACCGGTCGTCGTCTCCGGGGAGCCGAACATCACGCCGATCTTCTCGCGCAACTGGTTGATGAAGATCGCGGTCGTGTTCGTCCCGCTGACCGCACCGGTCATCTTCCGCAGCGCCTGGCTCATCAGCCGGGCCTGCAGACCGACGTGGCTGTCACCCATCTCGCCCTCGATCTCGGCCCGCGGCACCAGTGCGGCCACCGAGTCGATCACGACGATGTCGATCGCGCCGGAGCGGACCAGCATGTCGGCGATCTCCAGCGCCTGCTCACCGGAGTCGGGCTGCGAGACCAGCAGCGCGTCGGTGTCGACGCCCAGCTTCCGCGCGTAATCCGGGTCGAGGGCGTGCTCGGCGTCGATGAAGGCCGCGATACCGCCGGCGCGCTGAGCGTTCGCGACCGCGTGCAGTGCGACCGTCGTCTTACCGGAAGATTCCGGACCGTAGATCTCCACCACGCGACCGCGCGGCAGACCGCCGATCCCGAGCGCGATGTCGAGCGCGATCGACCCGGTCGGGATGACCTCGATCGGAGGCCTGTTCTGCTCCCCCAGGCGCATCACCGAACCCTTGCCGCACTGCCGCTCGATCTGCGTCAGCGCGGTTGCAAGCGCTTTCTCGCGATCGCTCGCCGCGCGCTCCGCACTCGCCGCTGCACCAGCCATGTGACTGCCACCTGACCCATCTCATAGTCGGGGCGCTTCCCAGCCGCCCGGAGGACTTCTCGTGTCGCCAGAGAAGGTATCCATCAGCTCGGACAGTTTTCGCCGCCACTTCGAATCTGTGGACAACTCGGCCGCCCGGCGCACCTTCAGGACACCAAACTATCCCGAACACGTGTTCGAATCGCAACTGACACGCCGAAGCTGTCCCGGCAACCATCCTGGACCGCCAGCTCCCTACCCTGGCGGGCGTGGCAGACCGTCCCGACGTCCCCGACTCCGCCGTCGTCCTCGCCCTCAGCCGGGTCGAGTTCGGCATCGATTCGGTCCTCGACGCGCTTCGTACCCAGGACCCGTTCGGCATCCGCAGCATCCTGGCCGACTACTCCGCCCAGGAGCAACCCAACCTGGCCGAGAAGGGCCTGATCCTGGCGGTCGACCAACTGCTGAGGATGAGAGTGCCCGGGCATGCCGAGTGGCCGACGATGCCGCTTGCCAAGCGTTGCGACTGGTGGGTCGAGCGACTCGGCGGGTTCGCCGCCGTCGTCGCCGGTCTCCCCCGGATCGCTGGTGCGGCCGCCGACCGGCTGCCGGTCAAGGACACGCTCGGCGCGGCCGTCCAGGCGATGGTGATCGGTGCGGTCTGCCGCGAGTACGGCGTCGAGGCGCATGCCGACCGTACGGCGGTGATCGCACGGGTACTGACGGACCGTCCGATCACTCCGGACGACGTACTCAAGTACGACGACCCGACAGCGGCGGGCCAGGATGTCGCGAAGCAACTGGGGCTCGGCGATGAGTTCGAGGAGGCAGGACTGCGCATGGGCGTCCGGCTGGTGTGGCGGATCAGCAAGCTGTTCGGTGGGCTCGGTGAGGTCTTCGAGGACCGCCCGCGCGGCAGCATCGGTGCCCGGCTCGTCGGCAAGCTTCCCGGGGTCGGCGTGGTCGGCGGATTCTTCGACGAGCGCAAGGGCATCCGCAAGGCGGCGTACGAGACCGCGGAGCTGCTCAGCAGCAGTGCGTTCCGGGTCAAGCCGTTCTGACAAACACTGGGGCCTCGGCCGCGGTCCTGGGATGATCTCGGCATGACTGGGATCGTGATCGCACGACCGGACGACAGCTGGCCGGCGCAGTACGAGAAGATCGCGCACGCGGTCGGCGGACTGCTCGGCGAGTTGGCACAGCGGATCGACCACATCGGATCGACCTCGGTACCCGGCCTGCCTGCCAAGGACATCCTCGACATGCAGGTGACGGTCGGGACGGAGCCGGAGCTCGACGACGTGGCCGAGCGGATGGTGGCGGCGGACTGGGAGCTCCGCCCGCCCCGACGGGATCATCCCGTCCCCGGGCTGCCCACCGACGACCTGCAGTGGGTGAAGCGCATGCTGCGCGAGCCGATGTATCGGCGACGGGTGAACCTGCACGTCCGAGTCGCCGGTCGTGCGAACCAGCGGTACGCACTGCTCTTCCGCGACTATCTGCGCAGTCATCCGGAGACAGCACAGGCGTACGGCGCCTTCAAGCGCCAGGCCGCTGCGCTGCAAGTTGACGTCGCCGACTACACCGATCTGAAGGATCCGGTCTGCGACCTGATCTACCTGCCCGCCGAAGAGTGGGCCGCACGCACCGGCTGGACGACCTGAGCGATCTGCTGCCCGAGCAGGACACACGGTGAGCGCAGTACTACTGCGCGGTCGTTGACCCCGGTCTGCTGCAGCCAGCAGGCTTGATGCAGGGACGTCGTGGTCGGCCCGGCGTGCGGGCGGGTGTCCCTCTCAGGGGGCGTGGTTCGGGTGGCCGGAGCAGGACGGCTGGCGGCGTTGCCGTGCGGCAAGGTGTCCAAGTGGATCGTGCTGGCGCTGTGGATAGTCGCCGTGGCGGTGTGCTTCAGCCCGGCGGGCAAGCTGACCGGTGCGCAGGAGAACGACGCTGTCTCCTGGCTGCCCGGCAACGCAGAGTCCACCAAGGTCTTGAAGGAGTCCGCGCAGTTCTCGTCCCCTGACGAGATCCCGGCGGTGCTGGTGTACGAGCGCTCGTCCGGTATCACTGCCGCCGATCAGCAAGCAGTGGCAGGCCACGTCACGCAGTACGGCGAACTGCCCGATGTCGACCGTGATGTCATCGGGCCGATCCCGTCCGAGGATCGCAAGGCACTGCAGGTCCTTGTCCCGATCAACGCCGGGTCTGGCGGCTGGGAGACGATCGGTGCGCGCGCCGACGACATCAGGCGCATTGCCGCGGATCGCCCGGACGGACTGTCGTTCCACGTGACCGGGCCGGGCGGCTTCTCGGCCGACTCGCAGGAGGCCTTCGCAGGGATCGACGGCAAACTCCTGTATTCCGCTGCCGCCGTGGTGATCGTCATCCTGCTGCTGACGTACCGCAGCCCGGTGCTCTGGCTGCTGCCACTGCTGTCCGCAGGTGTCGCACTCTTCGCCGCACAGGCGGTGATCTACGTGTTGGCGACCCAAGCGAACCTGACCGTCAACGCCCAGAGCGCAGGCATCCTCACAGTCCTGGTGTTCGGTGCTGGGACGGACTATGCCCTGCTACTGATAGCTCGCTACCGCGAAGAACTCAGGAGGCATGAGGACAGACATGAGGCGATGGCGTTCGCGCTGCACCGGTCAGGTCCGGCAATCATCGCCTCTGGTTCCACCGTGGTGGCAGGCATGCTGTGTCTGCTGTTCGCGTCGATGAACTCCACGCGCGGGCTCGGTCCGGTCGCAGCGGTCGGCATCGTGATCGCCCTGATCGCCATGCTGACCTTGCTGCCCGCACTGCTCGTCATCTGTGGTCGCTGGGTGTTCTGGCCGCTGCGTCCGACATACGGATCGGATGACCACACCGAGACGAGTGTCTGGGGTCGTATCGGCCGGCGGATCGCCGTACGGCCACGACTGACCTGGATCACCACATCCGTCATCCTGGCCATCGCCGCCCTCGGCACCTTGACACTCAACGCCAACGGCCTGTCCAACGAGGAGTCGTTCGTCGGTACGCCGGACTCCGTGGTCGGTGAGAAGGTCGTGGCAGCCCATTTCCCAGCGGGTGCCGGCAATCCATTGGTCGTAGTGAGCAAGGCCGACAAGGTCACCGAGGTCCGTACGGCGATGTCCTCGACGCAGGGTATTGCCGCAGTGGCGGAACCGCGGGTCGGCGGCGGACTGGCGTACCTCGAGGGCACGATGACCGACGCCGCGGACTCGCAGGCGGCGAAGGACACCGTGGATCGCGTACGGGCATCGGTGCACGCGGTGCCGGGCGCCGACGCCCTGGTCGGTGGTGGTGCGGCGATCCTGCTCGACACACAGCGGGCGGCCGATCACGACAACAAGGTGATCATCCCGATCGTGCTCCTGGTGGTGCTGGCGATCCTCGCGCTGTTGCTGCGGGCACTGGTTGCGCCGCTGATGCTTGTGGCAACGGTCGTATTGTCGTTCGGCGCGGCGCTCGGGATCAGCTCACTGGTGTTCAAGGCGCTCGGGTTCGAGGGGGCTGACACGTCGCTGCCGTTGTTCGTTTTCGTCTTCTTGGTTGCCTTGGGCATCGACTACAACATCTTCCTGATGACGCGCGTGCACGAGGAGTCGAAGGCGCACGGCACCCGGCGCGGGGCGCTGATCGGCGTGGCCGCGACCGGTGGCGTGATCACCTCGGCGGGCCTCGTGCTGGCGGGAACGTTCGCGGTGCTGGCGACGCTGCCGGTGGTCGCGTTCGCGGAGATCGGGATCGCGGTCGCGCTCGGCGTACTGCTCGACACCATCATCGTCCGCTCCGTGCTGGTCACGGCCCTGAACCTGGACATCGGCCGGCACCTGTGGTGGCCCAGCCAGTTGGCCCACAAGCGCGATCCCGAGCCGGTCGACAGCGTGCCCGAGGAGAGCGAGACGGCACTCACCGGCACGTAGGAGGTGAGGGGTCAGCGTTCGCTGGGCGGGAGTTGGAGGTGGGCCCAGACGGCACGCCAAACCGTCTTGGCGTGTTCGCCGTCGGCCAGAGCCTCGACGACGGTGCGGCCGCCGAGCCCCTGGACGACCTGGGTCTCGGCCCAGGTCCGTGCATAGGCGGTACCGAGATGGCGATCCATCCGGTCCCAGAACTCCGTCAGTCTCATGCCTGCCCGTTGTCGTCCTTCGGTGGCGGTCCCCAGCCGCCCTGCTGGGGCGGCTGCTGGCCGTACGGCGATCCCTGCTGCGGCTGACCAGGCGGCTGTCCCTGGCCCGGCTGCTGTCCCCAACCACCCTGACCCTGCTGCGGCGGCTGCCCCTGCTGCCCCGGTGGCTGCTGTCCTTGCGGACCCCATTGCCCCTGCCCCGGTTGGCCCTGCTGCGGCTGAGGCTGTCCAGGGTACTGCGGCTGTCCAGGCTGTCCCGGATACGGCGGTTGCCCCGGTCCAGGCTGACCCTGTCCAGGTTGGCCCGGCCCCGGCTGACCCGGGTACTGGCCGGGCTGACCGCCGTACTGTCCAGGTTGACCGCCGTACTGTCCAGGCTGCCCCGGGTACTGACCGCCCGGACCGTAGCCAGGCTGCTGCCCGTAGCCCGGCTGACCTGGGTACGGCCCCGGCTGTCCGCCGTACTGCCCCGGGTACTGACCGTACGGCCCGTAGCCCTGCTGGGCCTTGGCCTTGCGACGACGCAGTACGAGGAAGAGGACCGCGCCGATCATGAGCAGCACCAGCACGACGATGAGGATGATCGCCCAGGTCGGGAAGCCGCCGCCGGCCTCCGACGTCAGCGAGACCTTGCCGAGCTTGTCGAGGCTGTCGTACGTCGCGGTCCGGCCGTCGATCTTCGCACCGTCGTCGTGCTCGAGGATCTTGCCCGGCATGGTGATCTTGAAGTTCACGTCCGGCTGGCTGCCGGACGGGACCTGGCCGAGGCTCGAGTCCTTGACCGAGACCATGACCTTGTCGCCGTCCTTGCGGAAGCTCACCCCGTCCCCGCTCGAGCTGCCCATCTTGTCGAACGGAACGCTCTCGAACGTGCAGCTCGAACCGACGTACTTGTCGTTGTCGTACGGCGTGCAGGTGACGCCCTCGGTGGTGGTCTGCTTGATCGCGTCGTCGATCCGCTTCCGGATCGTGTCGAGCGACTGGCCGCTGGCCTGCAGCAGCTGCTTGTCGACGCCGATCTTCATGTTGCCCGAGACCGTCTCGTTCGAGCCGACCTTGAGATCGGCGTCGAGCTGCACGCACCCGGTCAAAGCGACGAGGCAGGCCACGACGAGGAGCGCTGCGCGTACGCGGTTGATCATGTCGCCGATCATTCCAGACGAGGGGGACAAGATCGGCATCGGACGGAAAGCGCCCGTTCACAGCGGGCGATGAAGGGTGATGAAAACTGTCGGCGGGACCCGGCAAGATGGGCGACGTGAAGAAAACCAGCGCGTTGAGCCGGTTCTCGCCCGCGACCCGGGCGTGGTTCGGCGACGTCTTCGAGGCGGCCACCCCGGCCCAGCTCGAGGCGTGGGACGCTATCACCGCGGGCCGGGATGCGCTGGTGGTGGCGCCGACCGGCTCAGGCAAGACGCTGGCTGCCTTCCTGTGGGCGCTCGACCGGCTGGCCACGATTCCCCCGCCGGACGATCCGAAGCTGCGCTGCCGGGTGCTGTACGTGTCGCCGCTGAAGGCGCTCGCGGTCGACGTCGAGCGGAACCTGCGGGCCCCGCTGATCGGGATCCGGGAGACCGCTCGACGGCTGGGCGAGGCGCCGCTCGACATCGAGGTTGCGGTGCGATCGGGCGATACGCCGGCCGGCGAGCGACGACGGTTCGCCTCGCGGCCGTCCGACGTACTCATCACCACTCCTGAGTCCTTGTTCCTGTTACTGACGTCGCAGGGCCGGGAGTCGCTGCGCGGTGTCGAGACCGTGATCGTCGACGAGGTGCACGCGGTCGCGGGGACGAAGCGCGGTGCACATCTGGCGCTGACGCTCGAGCGGCTCGACTCGCTGCTGCCGAAGCCGGCGCAGCGGATCGGCCTGTCGGCGACCGTTCGGCCGGTCGAGGAGGTGGCGCGGTTCCTGGGTGGCGAGCGGCCGGTGACCGTCGTGCAGCCGAAGTTCGCCAAGCAGTGGGAGCTGAGCGTCGTCGTGCCGGTCGAGGACATGGCCGAGCTGGCGTCGACCGAGCTCGAGACCTCCGGATCCGCTGCGGGACCGCCGCAGCACGCCTCCATCTGGCCGCATGTCGAGGAGCAGGTCTTCGACCTGATCGGCCAGCACAACTCGACCATCGTCTTCGCGAACTCGCGCCGCCTAGCCGAGCGCCTCACCGCCAGGCTGAACGAGATCGCCGCCGAGCGGGCCGAGCTCGAGCTGGCCGACCAGGGTTCGCCGGCTCAGGTGATGGCCCAGTCGGGTGCGTCGCTCGCGGCGCCGCCGTTGATCGCGCGGGCGCACCACGGTTCGGTCAGCAAGGAGCAGCGGGCGCTGATCGAGGCCGACCTGAAGTCCGGCCGGCTGCCGTGCGTGGTGGCGACGAGCAGCCTCGAGCTCGGCATCGACATGGGTGCGGTCGATCTCGTCATCCAGGTCGAGGCGCCGCCGTCGGTCGCCAGCGGCCTGCAGCGTGTCGGCCGCGCCGGCCACCAGGTCGGGGCGGTGTCGCGTGGCGTCCTGTTCCCCAAGTTCCGTGGCGATCTGATCGACACTGCCGTTGTTGTGCAACGGATGCGCGACGGGCTGATCGAGAGCCTGCACATCCCGGCGAACCCGCTCGATGTGCTGGCGCAGCAGATCGTATCGATCGTTGCCCTGGACACCGTTGACGTCGACGAGCTGTTCGCCTTGGTACGGCGCTGTGCGCCCTTCGCGACGTTGCCACGATCGGCGTACGACGGGGTCCTCGACATGCTCTCGGGCCGGTACCCGTCGGACGAGTTCGCGGAGTTGCGCCCGCGCATCGTGTTCGACCGGGTCAGCGGCGAGATCTCGGGGCGGCCGGGGGCGCAGCGACTCGCGGTCACCAGCGGCGGGACGATTCCGGATCGCGGCCTGTTCGGCGTCTTCCTGGTCGGCGAGTCGACGAACCACCGTGTCGGCGAGCTCGACGAGGAGATGGTGTACGAGTCGCGGGTCGGCGACGTGTTCACCCTGGGAGCGTCGAGCTGGCGGATCGAGGACATCACCCACGATCGCGTGCTGGTCTCCCCCGCACCTGGACAGCCGGGACGCTTGCCGTTCTGGAAGGGCGATGCGGTCGGGCGGCCGGCTGAGCTGGGTGCGGCCACCGGTGCGTTCGTTCGGAAGATGGCAGCATTACCCGCGGCCAAGGCGATCGAGCGAGCGCGGACTGCCGGCCTGGACGAGTACGCCGCCAACAACCTGGTCTCGTATCTCGCCGAGCAGCGGGATGCGACCAGCCGAGTGCCCGATGACGTGACCATCGTGGTCGAGCGATTCCGCGACGAGCTCGGCGACTGGCGGGTCTGCGTGCATTCGCCGTACGGCGGGCAGGTGCACGGACCGTGGGCGCTGGCGATCGCAGCGCGGCTGCGCGAGCGGTACGGGATGGATGCGCAGTCGGTCTCGGGTGACGACGGGATCGTGCTGCGGCTGCCGGAGACGGACGAGTTGCCGCCGGGTGCGGAGCTGGTGCTGTTCGATCCGGCGGAGATCGAGGACCTCGTCACCGCTGAGGTCGGCGGATCGGCGTTGTTCGCAGCGCGCTTCCGGGAGTGCGCGGCCCGCGCGTTGCTGCTGCCGCGGCGGAATCCGGGGCGGCGGTCGCCCCTCTGGCAGCAACGTCAGCGGTCGGCTCAACTGTTGTCGGTGGCTAGCAAGTACGGATCGTTCCCGATCGTGCTGGAGACCTTGCGCGAGGTGCTGCAGGACGTCTACGACCTGCCCGCATTGAAGGATCTGCTCACCGGGATCAGCGAACGACGGATCTCGGTCGTCGAGGTGGAGACGCCGGAGGCCTCGCCGTTCGCGAAGTCGTTGCTGTTCGGGTATGTGGGCGCGTTCATGTACGAGGGCGACAGTCCGCTCGCGGAGAAACGCGCGGCCGCCCTCGCGCTCGATCAGAGCTTGCTCGCGGAGCTGCTAGGCCGGACCGAGCTGCGCGAGCTCCTCGACGCCGAGGTCGTGCTGCGGACCGAGGCCGAGCTGCAACGGCTCGCCGACGATCGGCGAGCTCGTGATGCGGAAGGGCTGTTCGACGTACTGCGGATGGTCGGTCCGCTGTCGTTGTCCGAAGCATCGCAGCGTTGTGTCGACGGATCGGACGCGGAGTCTTGGCTGACCTCGTTGGCCGCGGCTCGTCGAGTCGTACGGGTTCGGATCGCCGGCGAGCATCGGTGGGCAGTGGTTGAGGATGTGGCCCGGTTGCGGGACGCTCTCGGCGTACCGCTCCCACCTGGGGTCGCGGAAGCGCACGCGGAGCCGGTCGCCGACCCGCTTGGGGACCTGGTCTCCCGCTACGCGCGGACGCACGGACCTTTCCGGGCTATCGACCTGGCGACGCATCTGGGGATCGGCGTTGCTGTCGTCACCGAGGCGTTGCGGCGGTTGGGTGCGGCGGGGCGGGTCGTCGAGGGCGAGTTCCTGCCGGGCGGGATTGCTCTCGAGTGGTGCGACAGCGAGATCCTGCGCTTGCTCCGGCGGCGGTCGCTGGCGGCGCTGCGCAAGGAGGTCGAGCCGGTCGATCCATCCGCGCTCGCTCGCTTCCTGCCCGCTTGGCAAGGCATCACGAGCAGCCGCGGCCGTGGGTACGACGTACTCCTCGGTGCGGTCGAGCAGTTGGCCGGATGTGCGGTGCCGGCGTCAGCACTGGAGTCGATCGTGCTGCCGTCGCGGGTGCCGGGGTATCAGGCGTCGATGCTGGACGAGCTGACGGCGACCGGTGAAGTGGTGTGGGCGGGTTCGGGATCGTTGCCGGGGACGGATGGGTGGGTGTCCCTCCATCTCGCGGACACCTGCGATCTGACCTTGCCTGACCCCGATCCTGCCCTCGAGCTCGGAGAGACGCATCAGGCCGTGCTCGACGCATTGTCGGGTGGTGGCGCGTTCTTCTTCCGGCAGTTGAGCGACGTTGTCGGGGCGGCCTCGGGAGTGGTGAACGACGAGACGCTGGTCGGGGTGTTGTGGGATCTCGTCTGGGCTGGTCACCTGACCAACGACACACTCGCTCCGGTGCGCTCGCTCGTGGGCGGGGGTCGCGGGAGTCACCGAACTCGCCGTACGACGCCTCGCGCGCGGCCGGGACGTCCGACGCGGCCGGGCCGACCGGCAATGCCGTCACGCAGTGGGCCGCCGACGGCTGGTGGGCGATGGTCGTTGCTTCCGGCCCGTAGTACCGATGCGACACGGCGGGCGCATGCTGCGGCGGAGACACTGCTGGATCGATACGGCATCGTCACGCGAGGGTCCGTGATCACCGAGCGGACGCCCGGTGGGTTTGCTGCGGTCTACAAGGTGCTGAGTGCGTTCGAAGAGTCGGGACGGTGCCGGCGCGGATACTTTGTGGCCGGGCTCGGCGCCGCACAGTTCGCCCTGCCTGGTGCGGTGGATCGGCTGCGCGCCTTGGCTGAGCTGCCCGGGTCTGCGGCCGGTGGTCCGGGACGCAGTCGACGTGACGAGGAGCTGACCGTGCGGGCCGTCGTACTCGCGGCGTCCGATCCCGCGAACCCCTACGGCGCTGCTCTACCCTGGCCCGAGCGCGAGAGCGCCGGCGGGCACAGACCCGGACGGAAGGCCGGCGCGCTGATCGTGATGGTGGACGGGCAACTGATCGTGTACGTCGAGCGCGGCGGCCGGACCGTCCTCAGCTTCACCGAGGACCCAGACCTCCTCCAGCCCGCAGTCGACGCCCTCGCGCTGTCCATCCGAGACGGCCAACTCGGCAAGCTCAGCGTGGAAACAGCCGACGGCGAACAGGTCCGCCACACAGCCTTCGGCGACGCCCTCGCCAAAGCAGGCTTCCACGCAACCCCCCGAGGCCTACGCCTCCGAGCCTGAAACCCACCCCCTGTGCCCGGCACCTGCGATCACCTCTCCACCCGGCGGCGGGCGCCGACCCATCGCCGCGAGCACCATGCTCGGCGATCGGCGATGCTGGTGAGATGGCTGAGGTGATTGGGGATGCCTGAGGGGGATACAGTCTGGCGGGCCTGCAAGCGGCTGAACCAGGCGCTCGGCGGCCAGGAGCTGCTCCGGACAGACTTCCGCGTGCCGTCATTGGCGACGACCGACCTCAGCGGTCGCACGGTGCTGGAGGTCGTTGCACGCGGCAAGCACCTGCTCATGCGCCTCTCCGGTGGAGTGACAGTGCACAGTCACTTCAGGATGGACGGCAGCTGGCACTTGTACCGCCCCGGCGAGCGATGGCATGGCGGACCTGACCACCAGATCCGCGCCGTGCTTGAGACCGCCTCCTGGACGGCCGTCGGCTACCGACTGCCGGTGCTCGACCTTGTCGCGACGGACGCCGAGGAGACCGTCGTCGGTCACCTCGGGCCGGATCTTCTGTCGCCGTCGTTCGACCGCGCCGTCGCGATCGCCAACGTCGAAGCCGACCCGAAGCGAACCATCAGCGAGGCGCTGCTCGACCAGCGGAACCTGGCCGGCATCGGCAACTTCTATCGCACCGAGGTCTGCTTCCTGCTCGGACTCCACCCATGGCGCCCGGTGTCCACGGTCGACGTACCCGCGGCGGTCGACCTCAGCCGCCGGCTGATGAAGGCCAATGTCCGCAACGGCACGCAGGTGAGCACCGGCGTCGACCGACCCGGCCAGCGATCCTGGGTCTTCGAGCGGGCCGGCAAACCCTGCCGCCGCTGCGGTACGACGATCCTGACCGCCTCGCTCGGCGAACCACCCCGGGACCGGATCACGTACTGGTGCCCGGCCTGCCAGCCCGAGAACTGACCTGTGGACAACGCCATCACCGGGACGCGACACGGATATCTTCTTTGACGCATCGAACATTTGTTCGAACGAGAGGAGAGGTTGATGTGCGACAGGTGTGGTGGCTTGACCAACGAGCAGTACTCGCGGCAGATCGAACGGAACATCCAGACCTACGGCTGGACGATGCAGTACGTCGAGGGCGACGGCGCGCGCAATCCCGGCTTTGGATACAGCCTCGGGCTGAGCCTGTACCACCACCCGGAGATCATCGTCTTCGATCCCGATCCAGCCTGGGCCTACCTAGGCCTCAAACCGTTGGCCTGGGCAGTGATGGACGGCGCTGTCTTCGACGAAGGCGACGACCTCTCGGCATTCTTCCCACCACCAGAAACCGCCGAGCTCCTCCGCTTCCCCGACTCGGCAACCCACCTCTTCACCGCCAACCACATGTTCCGCGACCCCGAAGAGTCTCCCCTCCCCGCCCTACAACTCCTCTGGCCCCACCGCGTCACCCTCATCCAGCCAAGCACCAGCCACCCCACCCCCAAGCGAGACGCCAATGACGGGCGCTGATCGCCTGACAGTTCCCATTCAGCGAGGTCTCAGGTCGTGACGGGTGGCGTGGTCGAGCAGGGCGCTGTCGAGCCAGGTTGTGCAGTAGGCGACGGTCACCGCTCGGGAAGGGCACCGGCGGTTGGAGCCATCAGTACTCGGCGGACCCCGGGGTGGTGCCCGCGGATGTAGCGCCCGTGGATGTAGCGCTCATGGACGTGGCGGCCGCGAATGTAGCGGCCGCAGATATGGCGCTCATGGATGCTGCGTCTAGGGACGTGGCGCTCATGGACGTGACGGCCGCGGATGTAGCGGCCGCGGATGCCGCGCCCAGGGACGTGGCGCCCGGACGTGGCGCCCATGGATGCTGCGCCCGGAGATGTCGCGCTCATGGAGCTGACGGCCGCGGATGTGGCGACCGCGGATGCCGTGCCAGGGACGTGGCGGCCGCGGATGCCGCGCCCAGGGACGTGGCGCCCCAGGGACCTGGCGCCCAGGACGTGGCGCCCGGGACGTGGCGCCCGGAGATGTGCGCTCATGGGTGCGGCCCCCGCGGATGTGGCGGCCGTGTTGCGGCGCCCAGGGAGGTGGCGCTCGGAGACACGGCGCTCATGGATGTGGCGGTCGGGGGTGTGATGGCTGTGTGTAGGGCTGTGCGGGCGGCGGCGATGGCTGGGTGGGTGGCGGTGCCGCGGCGGTAGGCCAGGTGGGTTCTGCGTCGGATGGAAAGGGGTGTCAGTACGACGGCGGCGGGTGGGGCGGCGGCGCCCAGGTCGGGGACGAAGGCTACGCCTTGGCCGGCCGCCACCAGTGCGAGCACGGCGCCGAAGTCGTCGGCGTGATGGCGGATGCGGGGCGTGAATCCTGCGGCCTCGCAGGCCCGGACGGTAAGGGAGTGGCAGAGGGTGCCTGGGGTGCCGGCGATCCACGGGGAATCACGCCGGTCGGTTAAGGGTCCGGTGGTCAGGGCCGCCAGGTGGACGGTTTCTTCGAGGAGTGGTTCTGTCTGCAAACCGGGATCGGATGCGATTGGGACGTAGTCGTATTCCTGGAGCAGGGCGACATCGAGGCTTTCGTCGCGGAGGGCATCGGGCATAGACACCGGGTCCAGTTCGGTGACCATCAGGTCCAGGCCTGGATGGTCGGTGCTGAGGGCGACGATGGCTGGGGTCAGGATGGTCGGGACTGCAGTCGGGAAGACACCGATGCGTACGGTTCCCGTGAGTGCGGTTGCGGTCGATGCGAGGTCAGCGGCGGCCTCCTGCAGGATCGCGAGGATCGACTCGGTGCGCTCGACGAGGGCGCGTGCGGCTGGGGTCAGCGTGACTCGCCGGCCGGTCCGTTCGAGTAGCGGTACGCCGGTCTCGCGTTCGAGGGCGGTGAGCTGTTGTGACACCGCTGACGGCGAGTAGGTCAACGCCTCGGCGACGGCGGCGATTGTTCCCCGGTGGGCCAACTCGCGGAGGAGCCGGAGTTTGCGTACGTCGAGCATCAGCTCAGCTTACGCTCGACGACAGAAATGCGAACTGGATCTGCAGAGCGGAATGGGTGATCGTCGAGGCATGTCGCTCTCTGGTCTCTTCGTTCCGCTCGTCACGCCGTTCACCGCCGCGGGGGAACTCGCCTCCGATTCGCTGGAGGCACTCGCCCATGCCGTCCTCGATGACGGAGCGGTCGGGATCGTTGCCTTGGGCACGACTGCCGAACCGGCGACGCTGACGTCCGCGGAGCGCCGCAAGGTGGTCAATATCTGCGCCAACGTGTGCGTGGAGCGCGGCGCAGACTTGATTGTCGGCGCGGGGTCGAACTCGACCGCTGGCTCGATTCACTCGCTCGCCGCGATCGATCCGCGCGCCACCGCTGCTCTCACGGTGGTCCCCTACTACACCCGGCCGTCTGAGGGTGGCGTCGTTGAGCATTTCCGGCAACTGGCGGCTGCCAGTCCGATGCCGTTGCTCGTCTACAACGTTCCCTACCGTACGGGCAGGCCGTTGGGCGCAGATGCCCTCGGGCGGCTCGCTCGGATCCCCAACGTTGCCGGGTTCAAGCACGCAGTTGGTGGGATCGACGATGCGACTGTCGAGTTCATGAGCAGGGTGCCAGAGGATGTCGCGGTTCTAGCCGGCGACGACCTGTACGTCGGGCCGCTGCTGGCGCTCGGAGCACACGGGGCGATCCTGGCCTGCGCCAATGTGGCGACAGGGGCGTACGCAGATCTGCTCGCCGCTTGGCGCGACGGGCCGCTCGAACCCGCGCGTACGCTCAGCAACCGGCTCGTTCCGCTGGCCCGCGCGCTGTTCGCCGAGCCCAATCCTGCGGTGATCAAGGCCGTACTGGCGGCTCACGGCCGGATCCCCAGCCCACACGTGCGCCTACCGCTGCTTCCGTCCAGCCCGGCAGCCACCACTGCCGCTCTCGAATGCTGCGAGACCTTGGACACGCCCGCCACCAAGCCAGCTCTCGAGCCGGCAATCCGCCACCGCTAACCGCCAGGAGCCGGGTAGGAGGTGCCCGGCAGAGATCCAGCGTCGTGGTCCAGATCCCGACTTCCCCGCGGCGCAGCGGGCTGCGGCTATCCGCGCGAGGCGGCGGACGCGACGAGCCCGGGCCTCGCTAGGCGGCGAAGACGATCACGTCAGGTGGTGGAGGAGGCGGTCCGGGCCGGTTAGGCGGCGGAGGCTACTACCTCGGGCTCGATGGTGGGGTGGGTTAGGACCAGAGCCTCTTCGCGGGCCAGGTCCTCGCTGACTTCGGCGAAGACGGTGGACAGCGGGACGTCCAGGGCCATGCAGATGGCGGCCAGGAGTTCGCTGGAGGCTTCCTTTTGGCCGCGTTCCACCTCGGAGAGGTAGCCCAGGCTGACGCGGGCGTCGGCGGATACCTCGCGGAGGGTGCGCCCCTGGCGCAGCCGCTTGCGCCGCAGGACGTCGCCCAGCAGGCCACGAACCAGCACCATGAGGTTTCTCCCTTCCGCCTGTCCGGTCGTTTCTACTCGCACGGTAGCTCGACCGTAGGAACCAACGGTACCCGTTGCTGGGTCACTGCTCCTCGCAATGTCCACCTTCGGTGCGCCGCGCCGGTCTGTCCTACCTGTCCCCATGGTGGTCTCAACACCTCGATCAGTCGAGTTCTTCCGCCACAAGAGTTGCTCCGAGTTCCAGAACGGCCAACACACTTGCTCGGCGTACGGCTGCCCGGTCACCAGTTAGTTGCAACTTCCGCACCTGGACAGAGCCCGGTCCGGCCGCGGCGACGTACACCGTGCCGGCCTCGATCCCCGCCTGCGGGTCCGGCCCGGCCACACCGGTCGTGGCAAGGCCATAGGTGGCCTCCAGCCGCTCTCGTACGCCGGCGGCGAGCGCGGCGGCCGTATCTGGGTGGACCGGCCCCACAGCGGCCAAGAGGTCCTCAGGAACGCCCGCAAGCTTGGCCTTCAGGTCAGTCGCGTACACGACCACTCCGCCGCGATAGACCGCCGACACGCCCGGCACATCCGTCAGCACGCCCCCGACCAGTCCGCCGGTCAGCGACTCAGCTGTGGCAAGCGTCTCCCCGCGATCCTTCAACAGCCCCACCAACCGCGCGAGTACCACCTCGAGCTCCGCGTCCCCACCGGCCACCTGTCACCTCCGCCAGTTCCCAACAGATCCCAGCAACCCCACCAGACTCCACCACTGACCCCGGACGTCGACACGCCGGGCCGGAGTCACGGGAGGGGACGTTTCGCGGCGGCGCGGAGGCGGAGTGCTCGGCCCACGTAGTCGATGCCGGTGACGATCGTGACGATGACGGCGGCGGCCATGAACGCGACGGCGGTCCAGTGGAGGGGCGCGAACGACTGCCACGGGAGGAGATAGAGGCCGAGCGCGATCGCCTGGAGCACGGTCTTCAGCTTGCCGCCGCGGCTGGCCGGCATCACGCCGTGCCGGATCACCCAGAAGCGCAGTGCCGTCACACCCCACTCACGGACCAGCACCACGATGGTGACCCACCACGGGAGTTCACCGAGATACGACAGACCGATGAAGGCGGCGCCGGTGAGTGCCTTGTCGGCAATCGGGTCGGCGATCTTGCCGAAGTTCGTGACCAGGTTCCAGCGGCGCGCAATGTCGCCGTCGAAGCGGTCGGTGACGATCGCCACGACGAACGCGGCGGTGGCGAGCAGGCGGTCGCCGACGTCCTCGCCGCCGTCGCGGAGCAGCAGCCAGACGAACAGCGGGACCAGGATCAGCCGCAGAACCGTGAGCGCGTTCGGCACGTTCCACACGCTGGGGGCGTGGAGCGGACCGGAGGATGCGTGCGACGCCGGGTTCGTCGGCGAGTTGGTCACGCGGTCAGGTTAACTGCCGGACGGCCGTCCCGGGTGCTCACGAGTGCCGCGAACTCGGCAATCAGGTCGACTCCGTCGCTTCCGACCACCTTCGCGGACACCAGATCGCCGACCCGGACGCCCTCCGGCAGGCCGGTGACCGTCGTCGAGCCGTCCACCTCAGGCCCCTGATGAGCCGCCCGTCCCTCCCCCGTACGCCCGACTTCGTCACCTGAGGTGGCGTTGTCGGCGGAGAACTCGGTGCCCGTTGCGGACTTGGTGTCTGCGGAGGGCGTGGTGTCGAGGGATTCGACGAGGACTTCGAGCAGTTCGCCGGTACGGGCTTCGGCTCGGGCCGAGGTGAGGTCTTCGGCAAGCCGGGTGACGCGGTCGAGGCGGGCGGCGATGGTGTCCTCGTCGAGTTTGCCGTCGTAGGTCTCGGCTTCGGTGCCGTCCTCGTCGGAGTAGCCGAAGACGCCGATCGCGTCGAGGCCGGCGCGGGAGAGGAAGTCGCACAGGACGTCGACGTCGTCCTCGGTCTCGCCGGGGAAGCCGACGATGACGTTGCTGCGGATGCCGGCCGTCGGGGCAGCCGCGCGGACCTGGGCGATCAGGTCGAGGAAACGCTCGGAATCACCGAAGCGGCGCATCCGGCGCAGGAGTGGGCCGGAGGCGTGCTGGAAGGACAGGTCGAAGTACGGGACGACGCCGGGGGTCGAGGTCATCGCGGTGATCAGCGTCGGGCGCATCTCCGCCGGCTGCAGGTACGAGACGCGCACGCGGGTGATGCCGGGGACCGCGGCGATCTCGCCGGCCAGGGTCTCGAGCAGGCGCAGGTCGCCGAGGTCCTTGCCGTACGAGGTGGAGTTCTCGGAGACGAGGAAGAGTTCGCGTACGCCGTTCTCCGCCAGCCACTCGGCTTCGCGGAGGACCTCGGCGGGGCGGCGGGAGACGAACGCGCCGCGGAACATCGGGATCGCGCAGAACGCGCAGCGGCGGTCGCAGCCGGAGGCGAGCTTGAGCGGGGCCATCGGGCCGCCGTCGAGGCGGCGGCGCATGACGCGCGGGCCGCTCGCCGGGGCGGAGGTGAGGTCGGGGGCTTCGATCTTCAGCTCGTCGGGCCGACCGGTGGCGAAGCGGCCCTTCAGGGCAGGCCCGTCAACCGAGGCGTCGTCAGCGGTAGACGCCTCGCGCGCCGGCCTCAGCTGGTCAGGAATGTGACCGGCGTCCTGAACGCGGGCGGGGTCGCCGTGACCGGCGTGCGTGGGGTCGCCGTGGCCGGGGATGGTTAGGCCTGTGGTGGAGGCTCGGTCGGCGGGGGCCAGCGGGAGGAGTTTGCGGCGGTCGCGGGGGACGTGGGCCTGGTGCTTGGTGCCGGCCAGGATCGAGCGGAGGCGGTCGGAGATGTCCGCGTAGTCGTCGAAGCTGAGGACCGCGTCGGTCTCCGGGAGTGCTTCGGCGAGTTGGTCGCCGTACCGTTCGGCCAGGCAGCCGACCGCGACGACGGCCTGGGTGCGGCCGGAGTCCTTGTAGTCGGCGGCGGCGAGCAGCGTGTCGACCGAGTCCTTCTTCGCGGCCTCGACGAACCCGCAGGTGTTCACCACCACGGTGTCCGCCTCGGCGGCGTCCTCGACCAGCCGGAACCCGCCGGCTTCGAGCCGGCCGGCCAGTTCCTCGGAGTCGACATCGTTGCGGGCACAGCCCAGCGTGACCAGGGCGACGGTGGTGGGTGGCGTAGTCATCCCCCCGAGTATGACTCGCCGCGCTGTCCGGCACCTAACTCAGGACCACGCTCCGCGACCTCAAGGAACGCAGCGGACGCGACGGCCCGGGCCTCGACCACACCGAGCGGAAAGTCAGTTGGACGGGTACTTGGTGAGGGTGCCGTTGGGGTGGGCGGTGAAGCGGTAGAGCTTCGTATCGAGGCGTTTGCCGTTCAGAGTGACGATGAGGTTGGCCGGGATGCCGACGGTGATGCGGATGTCCCCGGTCGTGGTGACGGACTGAGCGATCCCGGGGCTCAGGTGCCCCTGGAAGAGCCGCTTGCCCTTCTTGTCGCGGACCGTCAGGTAGGTGCCGTCCCCCTTCGCGGTGAGGGTGAGCTCGGTCTTCAGCACCGGTGGCTTCTTGGACGGCGTCCGCGTGGGACGGACGGTCGGGGTCGGCTTGGGCGTGGGAGTTGTGACGGTCGCGGCGGTGGTCGTGGTCTTGGAGGCGTTGGCCTCGATGTCGCTGGGGAGGGTGAAGAGGCGGACCATCCCCCAGCCCATCAGGCTGACCAGGATCGCGCCGACCACGAGCGCCCACCGCGGCCGGGCCGGATGCAGGGTCGGGCCTTTGACTGCGGCGCGTTCCTCGCGGCGAGCCTTCTCCTCCTCGACGGCGTGTTCGGCGTCGAAGGCGGCGAGCAGTGGTGCGGGATCAGCCTTGACCACCCGGGCGATCGAGCGGATATGGCCGCGGGCGTAGAAGTTCCCGCCACAGCGGGAGAAGTCGTCGGCCTCCATGGCGACGAGCAACCCGGTTCTGATCCGGGTGGCGGCGCTCAACTGCTCGATCGACATGTCAGCCCGTTCCCGGGCCGCCGTGAGCTCGCTGCCGATGCTCACGTCCCCACCATCCTCTCCATCGCCCGGCGTATCTCCGCGGTCCGTCGACACCGCCATGCCGACAACCGGATCGTCGACATCAAGTCAACGGCCTTGGTGCGACGGGGTCACGGACGTATCAGAGTTGTTCCCTGACCGGGCATCTGGCATTCGCCAGCATGTGCAATGCCTGTACCACTTCCCCGTTCGACGGCCGAGCCGTCAACCCGAACGGTACCGCGAGCGAGGAGCCAGTCAGTCGACGGTTCGCGTCAGTTGTCTTGCGAGTCGAACTCGGCATCACTCCCAGCACCGGTCCAGGATCCAGCAAATGAACGGCAATCCGGCCGTCGTCCAGCAGGTGGCGGCGCTGCAGCACCGTCACCTCGTCGATGTCCTCCCAGCGCGTCCCGATCCATTCGTGGCCGATCCGCAGCCGGATGCCGACCTCGTCGGCCACCAGCATGTCCCCGACCGTCAGCGCCCGCGCACAGACCACAGCCAGTACGGCGAACCCCGCCGCCGCGAACCATCGCAGGATGCCGGTCGGACTGGTGGATGCGGAAGTGGCGAAGCCCACCGCGACCAGCAATGCCCCGAGGGCGAGCCCGCCGTGCACCTTCTGCGAGGCGTGGACGGTGAACGGCACCGGCTTGGGGTCGAGGTCGAAACGGTCCGGCCTGGGCAGTGCGCTCGCGGCGGTCACGGGTCACTCTCCTCGGAGGGTGGTGATGAAGTCCTCTAGATCATCCGGTTTGACCAGGACGTCCCTGGCCTTCGAGCCCTCACTGGGACCGACGACGCCGCGGCTCTCCAGGATGTCCATCAGCCGGCCGGCCTTCGCGAAGCCGACCCGGAGCTTGCGCTGCAGCATCGAGGTGGAGCCGAACTGCGTCGACACGATCAGCTCCGCGGCCTGCACGACCAGGTCGAGGTCGTCGCCGATCTCGTCGTCGAGATCCTTGCTCGGCCCGGCGACAGCGGTGACGTCCTCGCGATACGTCGGCTCCAACTGGGTCTTGCAATGCTCGACGACGCCGTGGATCTCGGACTCCGTCACCCACGCGCCCTGGATCCGCATCGGCTTGCTCGCGCCCATCGGCAGGAACAGGCCGTCACCCTGGCCGACCAGCTTCTCCGCACCCGGCTGGTCCAGGATGACCCGGCTGTCGGCCAGCGACGAGGTCGCGAACGCCAGTCGCGACGGCACGTTCGCCTTGATCAGACCGGTCACCACGTCCACCGACGGCCGCTGGGTGGCGAGCACCAGGTGGATGCCGGCCGCCCGGGCCAGCTGGGTGATCCGGACGATCGAGTCCTCGACGTCGCGCGGGGCGACCATCATCAGGTCGGCGAGCTCGTCGACGATCACCAGCAGATACGGGTACGGCGAGAGCACGCGCTCACTGCCCGGCGGCGGCTTCACCTTGCCCGCGCGGACCGCCTTGTTGAAGTCGTCGACATGCCGGAAGCCGAACGCGGCCAGGTCGTCGTACCGCATGTCCATCTCGCGGACGACCCACTGCAGCGCCTCGGCCGCCTTCTTGGCGTTGGTGATGATCGGCGTGATCAGGTGCGGGATGCCCTCGTAGTGGTTCAGCTCGACCCGCTTGGGGTCGACCAGGATCATCCGCACCTCGTCCGGCGTGGCCCGCATCAGGACCGAGGTGATCAGCGAGTTGACGAACACCGACTTGCCCGAACCGGTCGCACCCGCGACCAGCAGGTGCGGCATCTTCGCCATGTTCGCGACCACGAAGCCGCCCTCGACGTCCTTGCCGAGGCCGGCCACCATCGGGTGGTGGTCGTTGCGCGCGGTCGCCGACCGGATCACGTCGCCGAGGCTGACGATCTCCTTGTCGGTGTTCGGGATCTCGATGCCGATCGCGGACTTGCCCGGGATCGGCGACAGGATCCGCACATCGGCCGACGCCACCGCGTAGGCGATGTTCTTGCTCAGGGCGGTGACCTTCTCGACCTTCACCGCCGAGCCGAGCTCGACCTCGTAGCGGGTGACTGTCGGGCCGCGCGTGTAGCCGGTGATCTGCGCGTCGATGCCGAACTGCTCGAACACCTCGGTCAGCCGGTCGACCACCGCGTCCGACGCCTTGGTCCGGGCCTTGTGGACCGAACCCGGCTTGAGCATCTGCCCGTCGGGCAGCGTGTACGTGATATCGCCGGACAGGCTGAGCTGCTCCACCCGCTGCGGGATCGGCGTGTGCGGAGGCGGCTCGGGCGGCGTTTCCGGCTTGCTGGGACCACCACCGGCGCCGACGGCGATGCCCAGCCCCGGAGCCCCGGCGGCAGCGGCCGCCTCACCGTCGACGTCGTACGCGTCCTCCTCAGGAACCGGAGCTGCCTTGGCCTTGCGGCCTCGCTTCGAGAGCTCACGTCCCTCGAGCACCGGCGAGTCGTACGGCTTGATGGTGGGCTCGCCGTCCTCCTCCTGCGCGGCCTTGGCCCGGCGCTCCTTGCGGGTCAGCCGCACAGTGTCGTCGGTCGGCGCGGCCACGACGGACGGTGCGTCCTCCGGCAGCGCCGTACGCCCCATCAGTACGTCGAACGCCGCGCGGAACCGCAGTGGGATGGCGTAGACCGGAGTGCCCGTGACGACGAGGGCACCGAAGATCGACAGCAGCACCAGCAGCGGTGCGGCGACGTACTGCGTCAACAGGTCCGACAGCAGGGACGAGACGACGTACCCGATCGCGCCGCCGGCGTCCCGCAACGAACCGTCGGCCGGGTTGCTCGGACGGGGCAGACCGTTGGCGATGTGGACCAGGCCGAGTACGCCGAGGGAGATGGCGGTCCAGCCGATCACCTGACGTCCGGCCGGGCCGTTGCGGTCCGGGTGACGCAGAGTGCGGATCGCGGTCAGCAGCAGCATCAGCGGCACGGCCCAGCCGAGCATGCCGACGCTGCCGCCGACGACAGTCCGGATGCCGTTGCCGACCGCGCCAGGGAGGTCCCACCAGATCGCGGCGGCCACAACGACCGCCAGGCCGATCAGGAACAGGCCGGCGCCGTCACGGCGATGCTCGGGGTCGAGCTCGCGGGCGCCGTGACCGATGCCGCGCACCATGCTGCCGATCAGATGCGCGATGCCGAGCCAGACTTTCACCACGCCGCGACCGAGAACGATCATGGCGGCCGCGAACGGGCCCGGTCCGCTGTTTTTGGGCGTACTGGTCCGCGCGGCGGAGGATCCACCGCGCTTCGCGCTCTGCCCACGCTTCTGGGCACCTGACGGACGGGAGCGTCCACCAGCGGCCGAACGAGCCGAACTCGGCCGTTTGGCTGCCGACTTCTGCGCCCGCGCCGGGGAAGACGTGCGGGTCGCCATATCTAGCAGGCTACCCCGATTACCTCTCGAGTCCCACGTGTCACACGCCGATTACGCTGCCCCATACATAACGTCACAACGCCGCCAACCCCTCCGCATGCCATGGACCGAGGGCAAGAGGTTGCTTCACGCCCCCGTGGTGCCGTCGAGTTGTTCGCGCAGCAGGTCGGCGTGACCGCAGTGGCGGCCGTACTCGCCGATCATGTGGATGTAGATCATCCGGAGCGTCGACTCGGTCCCGCTGAAGGTGAAGCGATCGTCGAGCGACCGCCCGGCCGCGGCCTCGTCCGACAGCTTCCACTCGGCGATCAGGCCTTCGTACGCCGCCTGTGCCTCAGCCGGATCGATGCGCTCGAAATCGGCGTCCTTGCCCAGCTCGGGAGCGAACAGCGGCTCAGCCGGCGACTCCGCGGCGAAGTGGATGCGGAACCAGATCCGCTCCACCTTGGTGAGATGCCGGATGAGGCCGAGCAAGGAAAGGTTGGACGGCGGCGACGGCCGCTCGGCCAGCTGCTCGGCCGTCAGACCGGCGCACTTGTACAGCAGCGTGGTCCGGTAGTAGTCCAGATAGCCCCGCAGCAGTTCGGCTTCGGGCGCGGTCAGCGAGCCGTCCGGCCGCTCGACCGCTGGCGCCGTCCACGCCGTCGTCAACGTCATGCCGCCATCCAACACGCCCCGGTCGCCCGGAGCGAATCCATTACGGATTGACCGGCGGCGCCCAGCCGGGTCGCGGGATGAGACAGAACGGGTGTCCGGCCGGATCCTCGTACACAGTGGCCGAGAGCTTGCGAGCGCCGAGCGCCAGGACCGCCGACCCGGCCGCGTCGAGGTCGTCGACCATGACGTCGAGGTGCATCTGCTGAGGACGCGTGGGGTCCGGCCACTGCGGGCGCTGGTGGCCGAGCGCACGCTGGAAGGCGAGACCTGACGTGTGGTCGTTGTCGGCGACCACCACCCAGCCGTCGCTCTCGTACGTGATGGGCTTGCCGAGCAGGGCCGAGTAGAAGCGCGCGAGCTCCAGCGGTTCCGGGCAGTCGATCGCGAGGTGGTGCAGCCGTCCGATCATGGCAACAGTCTGCACGTCTCAGGATGTGTTCGGGAATCCCGGAATGTGAGATTGCCACTGGCGCCGGCTCAGGCTGTTCGTTACGGTTCTCGGCAGGTCATGAGTGCCAGCGCCAAGCCCCGGCTCGCTGGCCGGCAACCCTCCTCCGCGGTGGGGTGCCCCGGGTGAAGACCAGGCCGTGCGGATACGCCGCTCGGCAAGTGCGGACTTCCTGGAGCAGCAGCATGTCGATTCTCTCCATCCTCGAACCGGCCAGCGCGAGTACGCCGCGGCCGACGGTCACCCGGCTCGTCACCGGCAGCATCCCCACCACGGTCGGCTCGGACCTGCTGGTCCCGCTGGCCGACGGCCGAGTCACCGACTACGCGAACTTCGACCACGGAGCCAGTGCGCCGTGTCTGGAGTCTGTCCGGGCCAGCGTCGAGGCGGCGCTGCCGTCGTACGCGTCGGTGCACCGCGGCAACGGCTACGCCTCCCGCATCACCACCCAGTGGTACGAGCGCGCTCGCGCCGAGGTGCACGCGTTCGTCGGAGCCCGCGCCGACGACCAGGTGATCTTCACCCGCCAGACCACGGACGCGCTGAACTTGCTCGCCCACGCCGTCCCCGCGGACGCGACTGTGATCGTCTTCGAGTCCGAGCACCACGCCGCGCTCCTGCCCTGGCCGGCCGAGCGGACCGTCCGCCTGACGGCGCCCGCCTCCCCCAGTGAAGCGGTGACCAACGTCGCCGACGCTCTGCGCACCGCGCCTGAGGGTCCGCGGCTGGTGGTCGTGACCGGCGCCTCCAACGTGACAGGTGAGATCTTCCCGATCGCGGAGATCGCCGCGGTCGCCAAGGCGCACGGTGCGCGGGTCTGCCTCGACGCCGCGCAACTGGCCCCACACCGGCGGGTCGATATCGCCGCACTGGACGTTGACTGGGTCGCACTGTCCGGCCACAAGCTCTACGCGCCGTACGGCGCCGGTGCGCTGATCGGCCGCGCCGACTGGCTCGACGCCGCCGATCCGTACCTGTACGGCGGCGGCGCTACGACCGCGGTCACCGGCGACACCGTGGTCTGGGCGACCGGTCCGGCGCGGCACGAGGGCGGCTCCCCCAACGTCATCGGCGCTATCGCCCTCGCCGCGGCGTGTGCCGCGATCAGCAAGCACCGCGACGCGATCGAGCAGCACGAACGCAGCCTGCTCGCCCGCCTCCGGACCGGACTGGCTCAGCTCCCCGGCGTCACGACGTACTCGATCTTCGGCGAGGACGCGGACCGTGTCGGCACCGTCTGCTTCACGGTTGCCGGTCTGAGCTCAACGCTCGTGTCAGCGGCGCTGAGCGCCGAGTACGGCATCGGTGTCCGGGACGGCAAGTTCTGTGCGCACCCGCTCGTCGGTCACCTGCTCGCGGACTCCCCCGAGCACGGCACCGCGGTCCGGGCGAGCCTCGGCCTCGGTACGACGCGTGAGCACGTGGACCGGCTCGTCAACGCCGTACGGACGCTGGCCGCCGGTGGACCGCGGTCGGAGTACGAGGACACCGCGCACGGCTGTCAGCCCACCGACGACCCGCGGGACCTCCAAGCTCCTCGCATCTGGTAGCGAACGCCGGCCCCTCCTACTGCTCAGGAGGTACAAGGCCTACATGGTGAGCAGCGAACGCCAGTAGGTCCGCCCATTCCGCCGCGACCATGGCGGCGGGTTTCCCGAAGCCGTGACCGGTGTTGACCTCGACGCGGGTCAAGACCGGTCCCGGACCGGACTGGGCATGCTGCAGCTCGGCGATGAACTTGTGACTGTGCAACGGCACCACCCGGTCGTCGTGATCACCCGTGACCACGAGAGTCGCCGGGTACGACGTCCCGTCACGCAACTGATGCAGTGGTGAGTAAGCCAGCAGATCCTCGAACTCCGACGCATCGTCCGGATGGCCGAAGTCAGAGGCCCACGCGGCGCCCACTGTGAACATGTGGAACCGCAACATGTCCATGACGCCCACACCGGGCAGTGCGGCCGCGAACAGGTCCGGTCGCTGTGTCATGGCCGCTCCCACGAGCAGACCGCCGTTGCTGCGACCGTGGATCGCGAGCTGCGCAGGCGTGGTCACCCCGGTGTCCCGCAGGTGCTCTGCGACAGCGATGAAGTCGTCGAAGACGTTCTGCTTGTTCTTGAGCCGTCCCGCGTCGTGCCAGTCGCTGCCGTACTCACCGCCGCCCCGCAGGTTCGCGATCACCAGCACTCCGCCGGCCGCGAGCCACGCCGGCCAGCCCGGCTTGTAGTCGGCCAGGATCGGGATGCGGAAGCCGCCGTACCCGTAGAGCAGCGTCGGACGTGGTGCGGAGACGTCCAGGTCTGAGCGAGTGATCAGGAAGTACGGCACCTCGCGGCCTGGCTCGACGCGTCGCGTCACGGTGACCGACGGGGACGTGAATCCACCTGAGCCACGGACGAGCTCCGGCAAGGCACGGACGACGCCCGACGACGTCGAGACGACGTACGACACGGTGGGATCGGTTGTGGTCGACAGGCCGACGAAGAGCTCGTCGTACTCGGGGCTGGCGTCGAAGCCCACCACTCCCCCGCCCGGTACGTCGATCACCCGCGCATCGGACCCGTCGAGCGCGAAGAGCGTCAGCGCCGGCTGTGCGTCGACCAGCGTCAGGGTGGCCAGTCCGGCGGCAGTGCCGCGAACGGCCTGCAGTGTGGCCTCGCCCTCCGGGATCAGGTCGACGAACTCACCGTCCAGCGAAGCGAGCACCACGCGACCACGGGAGGCGTCACGATCGGTCCGCAGTACCAGCTGGTCGCCGGACATCCGCACGAACGCGATCTCGTCGGCGAAGGAGTCCACGACCTTCACCGGCTCGCCGAAGCCGTCGGAGGTGATCGGAAAGACCCAGAGCCGAGCGCCGGGGTCAGTGCCCTCGGTGATGTGGACGACGAGGTAGCGATCGTCCTCCGACACCTCCGGTGTGATGAAGTAGCGGTCCTGGTCCGGGAAGCTCAGCACGAGCTCGTCATCGGACTGCGGTGTGCCGACCTTGTGCAGCATCAGACGCCCGCCGGTGAGCGTCTTCGTCTCAGTCCCTTCACTGCGGCCACTCGCCGGGTAGTGCAAATAGAGGTACGCCGAACTGTCCGGGAGCCACGTGGCTTCGCAGAACTTCGCCCCCGTGACCACATCGTCGACGGGCGTGCCCGTGGCGATGTCGAGCAGCCGGAACGTCGTCCAGTCGCTGCCGCTCTCGTTGACGCCGTACGCGAAGTACTTGCCGTCCGGACTCACGGTGAACGAGCCCAACGAGTCAGTGCCGTCGGCGGACAGCGTGTTGGGGTCGATCAGGACCCGGCCGCCGGCGAGCAGCGCGTCGAGTGACTCGGCGACGTACACGACATCCTGGGCCTGCGTGCCGTCGTTGCGGCCGACGAGGTACCAGCCGGCTTTCTTCGCCGGGACGCCGGCGCGTGGGCGGGCCAGGATCGCCGCCATGGTGGTCTGGAACCACTCCCGCTCCGGATAGCCGGAGAGCTCGGCCTGGGTGAACTCGTTCTGCCTGCGGACCCAGTCCCGGGTGTCGGGCGCGTCAGGGTCTTCCAGCCAGCGGTAGGGGTCGGCGATCTCCTGCCCATGCAGCGTGTCGACCACATCGTCGCGGCGGCTCTCCGGATAGCTCATGCGGACAAACCTAACCGGACATGACAACCCTCAGCAGAGTCCGTACGAGCAATGAGCGTCGCACTCACCTGCTCCGGTGGGCGGCATCCCGCGCAGGCGCCGGAGCCAGGTGAGTACGACGGGCCCTCAGTGGTGGGCCGGGGTGATGTCCTTGGTCCAGAGGACCGTGCCGAACAGGTTGCGCAAGGAGATCGTGAGGACTCCGGTGCGCGGGTCGATCGTGGTGTGGCCGAAGAACTGGTTGCCGCTCGCCGGCGACTGGCTCGCGAAGTCCGCGACCTTCGAGAACACGACCTCCGGGCCGAACGTGTTGTCGAGCGCGTTCGGCCCGAACGTGCCGGCGTTGATCGGGCCGGCCACGATCTCCCAGAACGGGTCGAAGTCGGTGAACGCCGCGCGGGACGGGTCGTAGTGGTGGGCGGCTGCGTAGTGCACGTCGGCCGTCAGCCAGATCGCGTTACGGACCTTGCGCTTCTTGAACTGGCTCAGCACCCACGCGATCTCGTGCTCGCGACCACCCGGCGCACCGGCGACGCCGTTGGCGACGGCCTCGATCAGGTCGCCGTCCGGGACCAGCAGGCCGAGCGGCATGTCGCTCGCGATCACCTTCCAGGTCGCCTTCGACGCGGCCACCTCGCGAACCAGCCAGGCGGCCTGCTCGGCACCGAGCATCGCGACCGGGCCGACGGTGGCGGGCGTCGGGTTCGCGCCGCGGTACGTCCGCATGTCGAGGCAGAAGACGTCGAGCAGCGGGCCGTAGCTGACCTTGCGATAGATCCGGTCCCGGCCCGCGACGTGCTCCATCGGCAGGTACTCGAGGAAGGCCTTCTTCGCCCGGGACGCGAGGACGTCGACGCGCTTCTCGGTGTAGCGGTCGTCGGTGAGGATCTCCCCCGGATACCAGTTGTTCAGCGTCTCGTGGTCGTCCCACTGCGCCACCAGCGGCACGTCGGCGTACAGGTCGCGGACGTTGTGGTCGAGCAGGTTGTACTTGTACCGGCCGCGGTACTCGGCCAGGGTCTCGGCGACCTTGGCGACCTCCTCGGTCACCACGTTCTTCCAGATGGTGCCGTCGGCAACTTTCAGCTCGGCCGCGATCGGGCCGTCGGCGTAGATGTTGTCGCCGGAGTGCAGGAAGAAGTCAGGGCGGGTGTCGTGCATCGCCTTGTACGCGATCATGCCGCCGAGGTCCGGGTTGATGCCGTAGCCCTGACCCGCGGTGTCGCCGGTGAACACGAAGGACACCGGCCGGTTGCGGCCCGGCGTACTGAACGAACCGTCGAGGGTCTCGCCGACCCGGCCGCGGGCGTCCTCGAAGCCGATCCGGTAGTCGTAGCGCTGGCCGGGACGCAGGCCACGCAGCGGAAGCCGGGCGGTGAAGTCGTCGGCGGCAATGGTGACCGGACCGCGCAGCCGGATCGACTTGTCGAAGCGACCGTTGCTGGTCAGCTGGACGACCAGCCGGCCGGGGCGGTCCGTGCGGGACCAGACGACAGCGGACTGCGGGGTCACGTCGGCGCTCGCGATGCCGGACGGCAGGGCGGGCCGATCACGGCGGACGACATTGGGGGCCGCGGTCGCAACCCCTGGTACTGCGAGGGTGGCGCCGGCGACGGTGGATGCGGCCAGGAGCTGGCGGCGGCTCAAGTTCATGAGCCGAAAATGCGCTCCGCTGATGACGGTCAGATGACGGCCGGGCTAACTGGGCGCCAAATCACCCGCAGCGGCGGACAGCCGGCCGCGGTCACCGGACGCCGGCTTGCTTGTGGCTACCGGGCGTGGTTCCGTTGGGGGTACCAGCCACCTTCTCGTACCCGCTGCCCTGGACCCGGTAGCGCATCGACCGATGCACTCCGGAGCGGGGCATTCTCATGTCACAGCTTGTCGCGGAAGACCCTGATCCGTCACGGCCGCAGCAGCGCTACACGAACCTCTACACCGACCTTCTGACGACTGTCCGCGAGCTCGGACTGCTCAAGCGGCGGCGCGGGTACTACATCACCCGGATCGGCCTGGTGCTGGCCGCCTTCGTGGCGGTCTGGGTCGGCGTCGGCCTGCTCGGCAACTCCTGGTTGCAGCTCCTGATGGCAGGCGCCCTGGCGCTGGTGCTGACGCAGGTCGCCTTTCTCAGCCACGACAGCGCGCACCGGCAGATCTTCGACTCCGCCGCCTGGAACGACTGGACCGCTCGCCTGCTGGCCGGTGGACTGGTCGGGATGAGCGCCGCGTGGTGGCGGTCGAAGCACAGCCGTCACCATGGGGCACCGAACCAGCTGGGAAAGGATCCGGACATCGCGATCGGGGTCGTCGCGTTCACCCCCGACCACGTGGCCGAGCGCACGGGCTTCCAGGCGTGGCTGACCCGTCGCCAAGGCTGGCTGTTCTTCCCGTTGCTGACCCTGGAAGGCTTGAGCCTCTACGTCTCGAGCATCCGCCACCTGTTGCGCCGGGGAGCGACGTCCGTCGAGCGCATCGAGGCCGCGATCGTGGTGGGCCGGATCGGAGCCTATCTGGCCGTGCTGTTCATCCTGCTGCCGATCGGCAAGGCCGGCGCGTTCCTCGGCTTGCAGCTCGCCGTCTTCGGGGTCTGCCTCGGCGGTTCGTTCGCCCCGAACCACAAGGGCATGCCGCTGGTGCCGAGGACGATGAAGCTGGACTTCCTGCGGCGCCAGGTGCTGATGTCCCGCAACGTCCGCGGCGGGGTGATGGTCGACTTCGCGATGGGCGGCCTGAACTACCAGATCGAGCACCACCTGTTCCCGAGCATGCCCCGGCCGACGCTCAAGGCGGTCCGGCCGATCGTCCGCGAGTACTGCGCCCTGCATGAGGTGAAGTACACCGAGGTCGGCTTCTTCGCGTCGTACAAGATCGTCGTCGACTACCTGAACAACGTCGGGCTGCGGGCGCGCGACCCGTTCCAGTGCCCGCTCGTCGCGCAGAACCGGAACTGATGCACTTTGCCCAGCCGACCTCACCGGTCCACCTCACCGCACGCCTGGCGTCACGATGATTCTTGATGATGGCGGCGTGGGCGCCCAGCAGCGGTACGTCAGCCTGTACACGGATCTCCTCCATACTGTGCGGGAGCTCGGCCTGCTGCGGCGGCGCCAGGGCTACTACTACACCCGGATCGGCGTGGTCCTGACGGCGTTGCTGGCCGTCGCCGTCGGCGTGGTCCTGCTCGGCGACTCCTGGTTCCAGCTGGTGCTGGCCGTTGCGCTCGCGCTCGTGCTCGTGCAGGTCGCGTTCCTCAGCCACGACAGCGCGCATCGGCAGGTCTTCGACTCCGCGGCCCGGAACGACTGGACGGCACGCATCCTCGCGGGCGCAGTCGCGGGCATGAGTGTGACCTGGTGGCGGACGAAGCATTCCAGGCACCACAACGCGCCGAACCAGGTCGACAAGGATCCCGACGTCCAGCTCGAGGCCATCGCCTTCACGCCGGATGCGGTCGCGAAGCGCGGCCGACTCGGTCAGTGGTTCGCCGCACGCCAGGGCTGGCTCTTCTTCCCACTGCTGACGCTGGAAGGGCTCGGCCTGCACGCGTCGAGCCTGCGGCACCTGCTGCGCCGCGACGCGAACCGGCTGGAACGCATCGAGGCCGCGGTCGTGGTCACGAGGCTCGCCGGCTATGTGGCTGCGCTCTATCTGCTGCTCCCAGCCGGGAAAGCCAGTGCATTCCTCGGCCTGCAGCTCGCGGTCTTCGGGGTCTGCCTCGGTGCGGCGTTCGCGCCGAACCACAAGGGCATGCCGCTCGTCCCGGCCGGCATGCGGCTCGACTTCCTCCGCCGCCAGGTGCTGATGTCACGCAACATCCGCGGTGGCGTCCTGGTCGACTTCGCGATGGGCGGCCTGAACTACCAGATCGAGCACCACCTGTTCCCGAGCATGCCCCGACCGACGCTCCGGCGGGTGCAGCCGATCGTCCGCGAGTACTGCGCTCTGCACGGCGTGAACTACACCGAGGTCGGCCTGTTCACGTCGTACAAGATCGTCGTCGACTACCTCAACAACGTCGGCCTGCACGCCAGGGACCCGTTCCAGTGCCCGCTGGCGGCGGAGCTGCGCTCAGGCCGGCGGGATCTCGCCTGATCCGCGGATGGTGAGCTTCACCGGGACGCGGACCGTCCGACCGGGGCGATGTGGCTCCGGGAGACGCTCGGTCATCAGCTGGATCGCCGTCCGGGCCATCACGTCGGCCGACTGCGCGACCGCGGTCAGGCCGGGGCTCAGCAGGTCGCCGAGGGCGAGGTCGTCGAAGGAGACCAGCGCGACCCGATCCCGCCGGCCCGCGAGACCGCGGAGGACCTCGGCCGTGGTCATGTTGTTGGCCGACAGCAACGCCGTCGCCGGCTCCGGACGATCCAGTACGGCGGACAGCGTGATGCCGATGCCCTCGGTCGTCGGCTCGGACAGGTGGACCAGGTCCTCGTCCACGTCGATGTGGTGCCGGGCCATCGCGGCCCGATAGGCGACCACGCGTTCGCGGGCCGTGAAGATCCGCTCGTCGTCACCGAGGTACGCGATCCGCCGGTGCCCCTGCCGGACCAGGTGGTCGATCGCCTGATCGATCCCGCCGGCGTTGTCCGCGAGTACTGCGTCGGCCTCGATCCCGTGGGCCGGCCGGTCGATCGTGACCACGGCCATCCCGGCGTCGACGTGCGGCGCGAGGTAGTCCTGGGTCTCCCCGATCGGCGCCATGATCAGCGCGTCCGGCCGGCGGGCGACGAACTCCAGGCAGACCTCCCGCTCGCGCTCCGGGTCCTCGTCGGTGAGCCCGATCATCACGACCGAGCCGGACGACCGGGCCCACAGCTCGACCGCCCGGCCGAGCGAGGCGAAGAACGGGTCGCCGATGTCGCGGATCACCACTGCGATCGTCCCGGTCTTGCCGCGGCGCAGCATCCGGGCGCTCTCGTTCGGCGTGTAGTTGAGCTCCTTGATCGCGGCCTGGACCTTGGCGGTCAGCTCCGGGCTGACGTTCGGCTCCTCGTTCACCACCCGGGAGACGGTCTTCAGCGCGACCCCCGCCCGGGCCGCGACCTCCTTCATCGTGGGCCGGCGCTGGCCCGTCCCGTTCACTCCGCTGATGGTCATCGCCGGCCCCTCTCTCCCCTGTTGTGTCAGTGCCTCGTGCGCTCTGTAGCTTGAACGATAGCGGTGTCCAGGTGCGTGCATCACGGTGCTGGAGAAGCGCCCTCGATGCGGAGCATCGTGGGTGCTTCGCCAGTGCCGTGAGGTGCGTGCCTGGGCGCCGGTAGCGTCAAGTTACAGAGCGCACGAGGCACTTAGCTCTCCACGACGACCGGGATGATCATCGGGCGGCGGCGGTGGGTGTCGCTGACCCACTTGCCGACCACCCGGCGGATCACCTGCTGCAGCTGGTACATGTCGTCCACGCCGCTGCCGATCGCCTTCTCGATCTCCGCCTCGATCTTCGGCTTGAGGTCGTCGAAGACGGTGTCGTCCTCGGCGAACCCGCGTGCCTGGATCTCCGGCCCGGCGGTCAGTTTGCCGGTGACCGAGTCCATCACGGCGATGACCGAGATGAAACCCTCGTCGCCGAGAATCCGGCGGTCCTTCAGCGAGGTCTCGGTGATGTCGCCGACGGTCGAGCCGTCGACGAACACGTACCCGCAGTCCACCTTGCCGGCCACCACGGCCTGCCGGTCGATCAGGTCGACCACCACACCGTCCTCGACGACGACCACGTTCTTCGCCGGTACGCCGGTCTGGACGGCCAGCTCCGCGTTCGCGTGCAGGTGCCGGATCTCGCCGTGCACGGGCATCACGTTGCGCGGCTTGACGATGTTGTAGCAGTACAGCAGTTCGCCCGCGCTGGCGTGTCCGGACACGTGTACGAGCGCGTTGCCCTTGTGGATCACGTTCGCGCCGTGCCGGGTCAGGCCGTTGATCACCCGGTAGACCGAGTTCTCGTTGCCCGGGATCAAGGACGACGCGAGTACGACGGTGTCGCCCGGCTGGATCTGGACGACGTGGTGGTCGTTGGCCGCGATCCGGGACAGCGCCGACATCGGCTCACCCTGCGAACCGGTCGACACCAGCACGACCTGCTCCGGCGGGTAGTTGTCCAGCTCGCGCATGTCGATCAGCGTGTCGCCGGGCACCGTCAGGAAGCCGAGATCACGGGCCACACCCATGTTGCGGACCATCGAGCGGCCGACGTACGCGACCTTGCGGCGGTGCTTCACCGCGGCGTCCATCACCTGCTGCACCCGGTGCACGTGCGAGGCGAAGCAGGCGACGATGATGCGCTGGTGCTTCGCGTTGGTGAAGACCCGGTCCAGCACCGGCGCGATGTCGCGCTCGTTGGTGGTGAAGCCGGGCACCTCGGAGTTGGTGGAATCGACCATGAACAGGTCGACACCCTCCTCGCCGAGCCGGGCGAACGCGCGCAGGTCGGTGAGCCGGTTGTCGAGCGGCAACTGATCCATCTTGAAGTCGCCGGTGTGCAGCACCGTGCCGGCCGGCGTCGTGATCGCCACCGCGAGCGCGTCCGGGATCGAGTGGTTGACCGCGACGAACTCGCAGACGAACGGCCCGATCTGGAGCTTCTCGCCCTCGACCACGGTCTGCTGCGGCACGTTGCGATGCCGGTGCTCCTTCAGCTTGCCCTCGAGCAGCGCGAGCGTGAGCTGCGAGCCGATCACGGGGATGTCGCCCCGCTCACGCAGCAGGTAGGGCAACCCGCCGATGTGGTCCTCGTGGCCGTGCGTCAGGACCACCGCGACGACGTCGTCGAGGCGGTCCCGGATCGGCTGGAAGTCCGGCAGGATCAGGTCCACGCCGGGCTGGTTCTCGTCGGGGAACAGTACGCCGCAGTCCACGATCAGCAGCTTGCCGTCGTACTCGAACACCGTCATGTTGCGGCCGACCTCGCCGAGGCCACCGAGCGGGATCACCCGCAAAGCGCCCGGAGCGAGTGGTCCGGGCGCGTCGAGATCTGGATGGGGATGGCTCATGCAATCAGTCCTGCCGTTTTGAGGTCGGTGGTGAGCCAGTCCACTTGTTCGGCGGTCGCCTCAACCAGCGGCAACCGGAGGGTCGCGTGCTCGATGACGCCGGCCAGCTTGAGCGCGGCCTTCACCATGATGGCGCCCTGGGTCCTGGTCATGATCGTCTCGACGGCGGGCACCAGCCGTCGGTCGATCTCTTGAGCGGTGGCGAGGTCGCCGGCCACCACGGCGTCGATCAGTTGCCGGTACTCCGGGCTCGCGACGTGCGCGACGACACTGGCGATGCCGACCGCGCCGACCGCCAGCGAGGCGAGATTCAGCTCGTCGGCACCGCAGTAGTAGAACAGATCGGTGTTCGCCAGCACCTTGGTGGTCCCGGCGAGGTCGCCCTTGGCGTCCTTCACCGCGACGATCCGTGGATGCTCGGCGAGCGCGATCAGGGTCTCGCTCTTGATCTCCACGCCGGCCCGGCCGGGGATGTCGTACAGGATGTTCGGCAGGGCGGTGGCGTCGGCGACCGCGGTGAAGTGCGCGCGCAGCCCGTCCTGCGGAGGCTTGTTGTAGTACGGCGTGACGACCAGGAGCGCATCGGCTCCGGCGGCCTCGGCCTGCTTCGCGCACTCGATCGTGTGCGCGGTGTTGTTGGTCCCGACACCGGCGATCACCTTGGCGCGGTCCCCGACCGCCGCCAGCACCGCCTTCACCAGCTGGACCTTCTCCTGGTCCGAGGTGGTCGGCGCCTCGCCCGTGGTCCCGTTGATGATGAGGGCATCGTTACCGCGGTCCACCAAATAGGTCGCGACCTTCTGCGCGGCGTCGAGATCGAGCGCGCCATCGGGCCGGAACGGGGTGATCATCGCCGTCGTCAGGCGGCCGAACGGCGGCGCTGGCGTGGCGGAGGAAGCTGGCGAGGACATGGGGCTCAGATTACCGCTCCGCAGCCTCGGAGAAATGAGTAGGCCTGATGGCTGTCCGCTCGGGGGTCCGGGCAGCCACCAGGCTCACTCGTCCTATCGGGCCTGCCCCGGCAGTCGTTACAGCTTCCACGAAAAAAATCCGGAAAAACTTCTGCGAATACTTTCCGTAGCCAGACTGCTGCGCAGCGTCGACCACTTCAGCGCGCCAGCCAGATCGAGGTTGCGTCGAAAACATGCTGGACCGCCCGCAGTCCGCCCGGAAGCAGCAGTACGCCGGCCGCCAGCAGGAGCGGCGCGATCACCAGGCGTTCGACCCAGCTACCCGTGCTGAAGCGGAGGAGACGCGGGAGCCGGATCTCGTACCAGGTCTCGCCGCGGATCGGCAGCGGCCAGAGCCACGGGCAGCCGGAGCGAGTGAGGCTGTCGCCGAGACAGTGGACGAACATGCCGAGGCCGACCGCCATCCCGATCCAGCCGCCGATCTCCGACAAGCCGGCCTGTACGGCGTCGGCCGTCGTCGTACCGGGCAGCGCCGTACCGAAGACCGACCAGGCCGTAGCGCCGAGGACCGCGAGGACGATCCAGTCGCCGAGTACGTCGGCGGCCAACACCAGACCGGTCACGGCGACCGCGAGCACCGCCCACTTCCCCCGGTCGCCGAGGCTGGCCGTGAGTACGCCGAGCAGGATCGCGGCGGCCAATGTGTGGGTAGCGTGGCGATGCCTCCCCGTACTGTCCTCATCGCGCGGACCCTTGGTGAGGTCGTAGAGGACGCCGGAGAAGGCGCGGATGAGACCGGACACCAGCCGGGTGATCGGTCCGAGCAGCCGGGAAGCGCTCGCTCCCGGATGATCGAGGTCAGGCAGGAGTGCGTAGCCGGCTGTCGCAGCTGCGAACGGCACCACCTCGGCCACCGACGTCAGCCCGATCAGCGGCGCCACCACCAGCCCGGCGCACCACCCCGACAAGGCATGCGACCGCCCCATCACCGTGCCTCACACTCCCCTCACCCTGGAACGGCTCATCCTTTCAACCGTGGTCCGGTCCTCCAGGGAGGCTCGCCCGACGTCGTCGTTTTGCATAATCATGCAGAGGGGTGCATACTTTTCCTGTGTCCAAGGTGCTTACGTCATTGCCGGTTGGTGAGCGGGTCGGGATCGCGTTCTCGGGTGGTCTCGACACGTCGGTCGCGGTCGCGTGGATGCGCGACAGGGGGGCGGTGCCCTGCACGTACACCGCCGATCTCGGTCAGTACGACGAGCCCGACATCGCGTCCGTCCCGGGACGGGCCACGGCGTACGGCGCCGAGATCACCCGCCTGGTCGACTGCCGGGCGGCGCTGGTCGAGGAGGGGCTGGCCGCGCTGGCGTGCGGTGCGTTCCACATCCGGTCCGGCGGGCGGACGTACTTCAACACCACCCCGATCGGGCGGGCCGTGACCGGCACGCTGCTGGTCCGGGCGATGCTCGACGACGACGTCCAGATCTGGGGCGACGGGTCGACCTTCAAGGGTAACGACATCGAGCGGTTCTACCGCTACGGCCTGCTGGCCAACCCGCACCTGCGGATCTACAAGCCGTGGCTCGACGCGGACTTCGTCTCCGAGCTCGGCGGCCGCAAGGAGATGTCCGAGTGGCTGGTCACCCACGGCCTGCCGTACCGGGACAGCACCGAGAAGGCCTACTCCACCGACGCCAACATCTGGGGCGCCACCCACGAGGCGAAGACGCTGGAGCACCTCGACACGGGCGTCGAGACCGTCGACCCGATCATGGGCGTCGCGCACTGGGATCCGTCCGTCGAGATCCCGGCCGAGGACGTCACGATCGCGTTCGAGCAGGGCCGGCCGGTGACGATCAACGGCAAGGAGTTCGGCTCCGGGGTCGATCTGGTGCTGGAGGCGAACACGATCGGCGGCCGGCACGGGCTGGGCATGTCGGACCAGATCGAGAACCGGGTCATCGAGGCCAAGAGCCGCGGGATCTACGAGGCGCCGGGGATGGCGCTGCTGCACGCGGCGTACGAGCGGCTCGTGAACGCGATCCACAACGAGGACACGCTGGCCAGCTACCACAACGAGGGCCGGAAGCTCGGCCGGCTGATGTACGAAGGCCGCTGGCTGGACCCGCAGTCGCTGATGCTGCGGGAGTCCCTGCAGCGCTGGGTCGGTACGGCGGTGAGCGGTGAGGTCACGCTGCGGCTGCGGCGGGGCGAGGACTACTCGATCCTCGACACCACCGGTCCGGCGCTCAGCTACCACCCGGACAAGCTGTCGATGGAGCGGGTCGAGGACTCCGCGTTCGGCCCGGTCGACCGGATCGGCCAGCTGACCATGCGCAACCTGGACATCGCCGACTCCCGCGCCAAGCTCGAGCAGTACGCCGGCCTGGGCATGTTCGGCAGCCAGAACCCGGCGCTCGCGTCCTCCACCGACCTGATCGGCGCGATGCCGACCGGCGGCGCCGACGCGATCGCATCCCGCGGCGAGGCCACCGAGCAGGACGAGCTCCTCGACCGGGCCGCGATGGAGTCCGGTACCGACTGATCCATCCACCTCAGTCCAGCGACCGGCCTTCAGGGGAGGCCGGTCGCTGCTATGCGTCGAAGTCCAGCGTCACCTGTGGTGTCGTCGGGTGGGACTGGCAGGTCAGCACGTAGCCGGCCCGGATCTCGTCGGGCTCGAGCGCCCAGTTCGTGTCCATGCGCACCGAACCTTCGAGGACCTTGGCTCGGCAGGTGCCGCAGACGCCGCCCTTGCAAGCAAAGGGGGCGTCGGAGCGAACCGCCAGCGTCGCGTCGAGGACGGCCTTCGAGTGCTCGCCGAGCGAGAAGGTCGAACGGCGACCGTCGAGGATGACGGTCACCTCGGCGGCGTCCTCGTCCACGACCGTCTCCTCGACCGGAGCCGCCGGGGCCTCGTCGCCGACGTGGAAGAGCTCGGCGTGCACGTGCTCACGCGCCACGCCCTCCCCCAGCAGCAACTCCTGCGCACCGACGACCATCGCGTACGGCCCGCACAGGAACCACTCGTCCACACTGTCCAACGGCAGGATCGTCGCGAACATCCGCCGCAGCCGCTCCGCGTCGATCCGACCACTGAACAACTCGACCTCGGTCGACTCCCGCGACAACACGTGCACCAGGTGGAGCCGCTCGGCGTATCGGTCCTTCAGATCGGCCAGCTCGTCGACGAACATCACCGACCCGGCGGTCCGATTGCCGTAGAGCAGGGTCACGCGCGAGCCTGGTTCCGTAGCGAGGATCGTCGCGACCAGCGACAGCACCGGCGTGATCCCGCTGCCCGCCGCGACGAACGCGTAGTGCTTCACATTCGCCGGGTCGAGCGTCGTACCGAATCGGCCGAGTGGGGTCATCACCTCCAACTCGTCACCGACCTTCAGGTCATGCGCCGCGTACGCCGAGAACTCGCCGCCAGGGATCCGTTTCACGCCGATCCGCAGGACGCCCGACCCCGCGGGCGAGCAGATCGAGTAGCTCCGCCGTACTTCGTCCCCGGCACGACGGATCGTCAGGTGCTGACCTGCGGTGAACTCGTACTCCCCCACGAGCTCGGCAGGCACCGCGAACGTGATCGCCACCGAGTCGTCGGTGATCGCTTCGATCGCGGCGACCTTCAACGGGTGAAAGACCGCCCGGCGCCGGGCCACTGTCGTCGTCATCTAGATCGCCTTGAAGTGGTCGAAAGGCTCCCGGCAGCTGTTGCACCGCCAGAGCGACTTGCAGGAGGTCGAGCCGAAGCGGCTCAGCTCCGTGGTGTCGGGCGACCCGCACAACGGGCACCGGATCGTCAACGACAGAAGGACAGGCCCACCAACGGCGCGACGACCAGTCGGTGGGGCGATGCCGTACTCGGTCAGCTTGACCTTGCCGGCCTCACTCATCCACTCCGTCGTCCACGCGGGCGACAGGACGGTCTCGACACGCCCGTCGACGTGGAGAGCCTGCAGTGTCAGCTCGACCTCGTGCCGGATCAGGTCCATCGCCGGACAGCCGGAGTACGTCGGCGTGATCGTCACGACGACCTCATCGCCTTCGTGCCGCACCCCGCGCAACACACCAAGGTCCGCGATCGTCAGCACCGGCACCTCTGGGTCCGTGACCTCGCCGACGGCCTCGAGGATCGCGGTGTCGGTCACCATGTCGCCCCCGGGTGCGAGCGAGCCACATGCTGCAGCTCCGCGAGCAGATACCCCAGGTGCTCGGTGTGACGCCCCTGACGGCCACCACTGTGCTGGTACGACGCCTCTGGCCGGCTGCACGTTGATTCGTCGATCACTGCCATCACTCGACGCGTCCACTCGTCCTGCAGCGTCGACGGGTCCACTGCGACCGCGAGACGTCGTACCAGGTCGTCGGACTCGAACATCTCGGCGGTGTAAGGCCAGACCGCTTCCAGAGCGGTCTGCATCCGGCTATGGCTCTCGTCGGTGCCATCGCCGAGGCGCAGCACCCACTGGGTCGCGTGGTCGACGTGGTAGGCAACCTCTTTGACTGCCTTGCCGGCAACCCCGGACAGCGTCTCGTCGGCGGACGTCTGGAGCTCGTCGTACAAGAGATGCTGATAGGTCGCGAAGTACAGCAACCGTGCCATCGCGTGGGCGAAGTCACCGGTCGGCAGTTCGCACAGCTGCAGGTTGAGGAAGTCGCGCTCGTCCCGGAAGTAGGCGAGATCGTCCTCCGACCGGCCGGCTCCTTCGACGGAACCGGCGTACTGCAGCAGCGACCGCGCCTGGCCCAGCTGGTCCAGGCCGATGTTGCCGAGGGCAACGTCCTCCTCGAGCTGCGGGGCGGCCGCGATCCACTCGGCGGTGCGCTGCGCGGAGATCAGCGCGTCGTCGCCGAGGCGGAGCGCGTACACGAACAGATCGTTCACAGGTGGTCGACGCCTTCCGGGACCTGGTAGAAGGTCGGGTGCCGGTAGACCTTGTCGCCCGCCGGGTCGAAGAACTCGTCCTTCTCGTCCGGGCTGGACGCGGTGATGTCGGACGCCCGCACGACCCAGATGGAGACTCCCTCCTGGCGACGGGTGTACACATCGCGCGCATTGCGGAGCGCCATGGTGGCATCCGGTGCGTGCAGGCTGCCCACGTGCGTATGCGACAGCCCTCTGCGCGAGCGGACGAACACCTCCCACAGTGGCTCGATCATGCTGCACTCTCCTTGCGAGCGGCCTGCTTCGCCGCATAGGCGGCCGCGGCCTCACGGACCCACGCACCGTCCTCGTGCGCCTTGACCCGATGCGCGAGCCGCTGCTGGTTGCACGGGCCGTTGCCCTTCACCACGTCGTACAACTCGGTGTAGTCCGGCTCGGTGAAGTGGTAGTGCCCGGACTCCTCGTCGTACGACAGGCCGTCGTCGGGCACCCGGATCCCCAGTACGTCGGCCTGCGGGACGGTCATGTCGACGAAGCGCTGGCGCAGCTCGTCGTTGCTGTGCCGCTTGATCCCCCACGCCATCGACTGCTCCGAGTGCGTGGACGCGGAGTCGGGCGGACCGAACATCATCAGCGACGGCCACCACCAGCGGTCGAGGGCGTCCTGGGCCATCGCCTTCTGCGCCTCAGTGCCGTTGCACAGCGTGTGCAGGATCTCGAAGCCCTGCCGCTGGTGGAACGACTCCTCCTTGCAGACCCGGACCATCGCCCGCGCGTACGGCCCGTAGGAGCAGCGGCAGAGCGGGACCTGGTTCACGATCGCGGCGCCGTCGACCAGCCAGCCGATCGCGCCGATGTCGGCCCAGGTCAGGGTCGGGTAGTTGAAGATGCTGGAGTACTTCTGCTTCCCGCTGTGCAGCAGGTCGAGCAGGTCTGCGCGATCCACGCCGAGCGTCTCGGCCGCGGCGTACAGGTAGAGCCCGTGGCCGGCCTCGTCCTGCACCTTCGCCATCAGGATCGCCTTGCGGCGCAGCGACGGCGCGCGGCTGATCCAGTTGCCTTCCGGCTGCATGCCGATGATCTCGGAGTGCGCGTGCTGCGCGATCTGCCGGATCAGGGTCTTGCGGTACCCCGCCGGCATCGCGTCCCGCGGCTCGATCCGGCCGTCGGCGTCGATGGTCGCCTGGAAGCTGTCCATACCGGCAGCATAGCCGAGATGTGACACTTTCTCTCCAAACCGACAACAAGTGTCACAAAGTCGGACGGGGTGGTGGTAGGTCCACCCGCGAAGTGGTGGCAGCGCGCTGGGTCCGCGCCAGGTGCACCGGGAGTATTCAGTTCAAGGCTTATACAGTTTTGGAAAGGACTCCTCGTGACCACGCAGACGCTCCCGGCCGTCGATCATCGCGGACCGGTCACCGGTACGGAACGTGCGCTCGCACCCGACCTGATCCGCGGTGCGATGCTGCTGCTGATCGGCCTGGCCAACAGCGCCAACTTCGCCTTCGCCGGCCAGCCCGGCGTCGAAAGCTCACCGCACGGCCTCGAGCGCGTGCTGAACTTCGTCAAGCTCACCTTCGTGGACGCCCGGGCCTACCCGGTGTTCGCGGTGATGTTCGGCTACGGCCTGGTCCAGCTGGCCCGGCGGCAGCGCTCCGCCGGCGCGACCCCCGGCGCGGTCCGGCGGATTCTGCTCAAGCGCAACGGCTGGCTGATCGCCTTCGGCCTGGTCCACGCGACGCTGCTGTACTTCGGGGACTACCTCGGCGCCTACGGCATCGTCGGCATCATCTGCACGCTGTTCCTGCTCAACCGCGGCGACAAGTTCCACCGGATCATCCTCGGCGTCTGGGCCTTGGAGATCGTCTATGTCCTGGTCATCGCTGCCCAGGCCGCCCTCACGGTCGTCAACAGCTCGGGGCCCGCACACCCGCTCACCAACGACCCGAATCCCTCGCTCGCTGCCACGTCGTACGGCGCCAGTGTGATCGATCGGCTGCACGAGTACCCACTGCACACCGCGAGCGTCGTCGGCTTCATCATGGTCGTCTGGCTGGGCATCTGGGCGGCCCGCAAGCAGATCCTGGAGAACCCGGGTGCACACCGCAAGCTGTTGTCCTGGGTCGCCGCTGTCGGCCTGGGGATCACGATCCTGGGTGGTCTGCCGCTCGCGCTGGTCGGTGCCGGCTGGTTGAACGTCGACGAGACCGCGGTCGACTCGCTGAGCTTCCTTTCGCACGTCAGTGGGATGTTCGGTGGACCGGGCTACATCGCCTTGTTCGCTCTGCTGGTCTCGCGCATCACCACGCTGTCGCTGCCGGTCCGCGCGGTCTCGGCGCTGGGTCAGCGATCGCTGTCCGGCTATCTGTTCCAGTCGGTCTCGTGGATGGTGCTGCTGGCTCCCTTCACGTTGGACCTTCACTTCGGGAGTACGGCGTACACCGCGGCCCTGATCGCGGTTGGTGTGTGGGTCGTCTCGGTGATCGGCGCCTACGCGATGAGCAGGCGTTCCTACCGTGGTCCGGCCGAGACCCTGCTGCGGCACCTCGTGTACTGAGCGCCCGTCGGCTTTGGGAGGATGGCGGGCATGAGTGACTTCGGCGTACCGGAACCCGCCAACCTGTCCGACCTCTCCGGTGAGAGCCCGGTGGCCGAGACGAGTGTGCGGCTGGCGCTTCCGGCCGAGGCGAACGAGATCGGCGAGATCCAGGTCGCCGCGTGGCGGACGGCGTACGCCGGTCTGCTGCCGCTGGATGTCCTCGCCGACCTCAGCCCGGCGCAGTTCGCGGCGCAGTGGCGGGCCGCGTTGCTCGCGCCGGGCGAGGCGCGCAACCGGGTGATGGTCGCGCTGGCCGGCCGCACCTTGGTCGGCTTCGCCGCGATCACGCCGTCCGACGACCCGGACGCCGACCCGCGCCGGGACGCGTTGATCGCCGAGCTCGCGGTCAAGCCGGAGGCCACCCGCGCCGGCCATGGTTCGCGGCTGCTGAACGCGGTTGTCGACACCATCCGCGCCGACGGGTTCAGCCGCGTGACAGTGTGGGTCAACTCCACCGACGACGTCCTCCGCGCCTTCTACACCGAGGCCGGCTGGGCCCCGGACGGAGCGCATCGTGAGCTCGACCTGTACGGCGACGAGTCGGTGCGCATCAAGCAGATCCGCCTCCACACCGACCCGGGTTCAGCTGACTGACCGCAGCGCGAACCGCCGGCGGTAGTCGCTGGGCGTCAAGCCGGTGGTGCGTTTCAGCTGGATCCTGAGGTTGGCCGCCGTACCGAGGCCGCAGGTCCTCGCGATCGTCTCCAGCCGGACCTCGCCGCGTTCGAGCAGCCGGCAGGCGAAGGCCACCCGCTCACCGGTCAGCCAGGCGAGTGGCGTCGTACCCAGCTCGGCCTGGAACCGGCGATGCAGGGTCGCTTGACTGACCGCGGCGTACGTCGAGATGTCCGCGACCGTCAGCGGGCTGCCGAGCCGCTCCCGCGCCCACTCGAGCAGCGGCGCCAGTGAGGTGTCCGCGACCACCGGCACCGGCTGGTCGATGAACTGGCGTTGACCGCCGTCGCGATGCGCCGTGAACACCAACCGCCGGCTCACCGCGTTCGCGATCTCGGCGCCGTGGTCGCGGCGGATCAGATGCAGGCCGAGGTCGAGCGCCGCCGCACTCCCGGCCGCGGTCAGAACGTTGCCGTCGTCAACGAACAGGACGTCCGGCAGCAGTTCCACCTGCGGATACGACCGCCGGAAGGTGTCAGCCCATCGCCAATGTGTCGTCGCCCGGCGGCCGTCCAGCACTCCGGCGGCCGCCAGCGTGAACGACCCTGTGCAGAAGCTCACCAACCGCGCTCCCCGCTGCGCGGCCCGCCGTACGACGTCCAGCACGGCGTCCGACGGTGGCACTTCGGGATCAGGACGATTCGGCACGATCACCGTGTCGGCGCGATCCACCTGATCGAGGCCGGCGACCCCGGTCAGCGTGAAGAAGCCGGAATGCATGCGGATCGAGGGGTCCGGCGCGCAGAGGCTGAGCTCGTACCAGTCCCGGTCGAGCTCGGGCCGGCGCAGGCCGAACAGCTCGGTGGCGACGCCCAGCTCGAACGGGTTCGAACCGTGGTCCACGATCACGGCGACATGGTGCGAGGATTCTTTCGGCATCTGCCATTTCTAGCACTCACTCTTCGCCCGCGCACGCGGGAAGACTGGGCCGCATGAGCCACGAACCGGTTGATCTGCACGCTGTCCTGAAGACCTTCGACGACCTCTGGAGCCCGCGGATCGCCGCGCGGATCAACGACTACGACGTCCGCGTCACCAAGGTGGCGGGGTCGTACATCTGGCACGTGCACGACACCACCGACGAGTTCTTCCTGGTCCTCGACGGCGATCTGAGCATCGCCGTCCGCGACCCGGACGAACGCGTCGTCTCCCTCTCCCCCGGCCAGGTCTTCGTCGTTCCCCGCGGCACCTACCACCGCCCCTTCTCCGACGCCGGCGCCTCCATCGTCGTCATCGAACCCGCCGGCATCCCCACCACCGGCGACCACCACGACCCTCTCCCCGCCCACATCGCCACCCACACCGGCCTGGAGATCTGAGCCCTTCAGGCCAGGCAGAACTCGTTGCCTTCCGGATCCCGCATGATCACGTGATATCCGTCGGCCTCGTCCAGCCGTTCAGCCACGGTGGCCCCGAGCCCGATCAGGCGATCCGTCTCACTCTCGATCGCCGTACGACGGTCCGCACCCTCGAGCCCTTGCGCGACTTTGATGTCCAGATGAAGGCGGTTCTTGACCTGCTTGGCCTCGGGAACCTGCAGGAAGAAGATGTCGGGGCGGTCGCGGTCCTTGTCGACCAGGGTGCGGCCGGTGTTGCGTTGGCCGACCGGGATGTTGTTGGCGTCGGCCCATTCGTCCCAGGTGGCGAAGCCCGCCGGCACACCGAACGGGAAGTCGTAGCCGCCGAGCGCCGCCATCCAGAAGCGGGCCACGCGATCCGGGTCGGCGCAGTCGAAGACGATGTGCAGGTCGAACGCGGGCATGGTCGACACTCCTTACTTGGGCGTCCCAGCAGTCTCGCGTACTTCTGCCGTCGGACGGCCAGGGCAAGCCGTACATACCATCCGGCGGATTGGCGACCGGCCGGGGGTGGTGCTCGACCGGCATCGGCGGGCATGACAGATTGCGACGGTCCGATTACGCAAAGGCCATCCGCTGGAGTCTGCATGAAGTACCTCACCCTGGCCGTGAGTCTGGGGCTGTCCGCTGCTGTTGTTCTCGTCGTACCGGGGTCTGGGGCGACCGCCTCGATGCAAACGGCGACGGTGGTCGACCGGGCGCATCCGGTGGCCAACAAGTACCTGAAGCAGAGACCCGTGTGGACCCAGTGCGGCGACAAAGAGCTGCGCACGTACTGCGCCAAGATCACCGCACCGCGCGACTGGACGAACCAGTACTCCGGCAACGACATCCAGATCGCGGTCAGCAAGGTCGCACCGGCCAAGGGCAAACCGAGCCGGGTCATCTTCGGGAACCCTGGCGGCCCGGGTGGCGCCGGCCTCGGGATGGCGCCGTACCTGGCGAGCCAGGCACCGCTCGCGAAGGATCACCTCGCGGTCGGGTTCGACCCGCGCGGCACCGGTGACAGCACCGACGTGACCTGCGAGGGCGCACCCGGCTACTCGATGGACGCGCGCGACCGGGATCCGTGGAACCTCGACCTGATCGCCGAGGCGTCGGCGATGACGCAGCCGTACTGCGACCGCCAGTCGCGCGGCCTGCTCCCGTACGTAACCACCGCGCAGACCGTCCAGGACATGGATCTGATCCGGCAACTGCTCGGCTTCGACACGATCGACTACCTCGGGTACTCCGGCGGCACCTGGCTCGGGGCGTACTACCAGACCTACTTCCCCGAGCACGTCGGACGCTTCGTGCTGGACTCGAACACCGACTTCACGCAGCCCTGGATCAACACCTTCGTCGCGCAGCCGCCGGCGTTCGAGCGCCGGTTCCGCGCGGACTTCGCGACCTGGGCGGCGAAGTACGACGGCGAGCTGCACCTCGGCACCTCACCCGGCGCGGTCATCCGGACCTACGAGCGGTTACGCGCGGCACTGAAGAAGCAACCGGCTGTCGAGGAGTTCTTGGACGGCTCGGTCAAGGTCGGCTACGACCAGAACACCCTGGACTCGATCATTTCCGGGGATTTGTATACAAAACTCGACTTCTATTCGCTGGCGATCGACCTGGCATTTCTCCGCGACCTTTCCGCGGCTCAGACAAAGGGCGGACCCCGGGCCGCGCAACGTCAGGTGGACGCATTGTCGCCCGCCCGGCAGCACGAACTGGTCCAGCGCGCCAACCGCGGCGTCGTCGGGCTCCCTCCACTGGGACGGATGATCGGGGACGACGCCGAGAGCGCGACCTTCACGGCGATCACCTGCAACGACACGCCCTGGCCGCAGGGCCGCGAGTACGGCCGGCAGTTGGCCGGTCGCCTCGGGCCGAAGAACCCACTGCTCGGCTGGACCATGACCGAGAACCCGTGCTTCTACTGGGATCGCCCCAACCTGACCATGCCCACGCCGACCGGCAAAGGCTTGCCTACAACGCTGATGGTGCAGTCGGTGCACGATCCGGCGACCAACTACTCCCTCGCCGTCGCCGCCCACAACAGGTACGCCGGTTCGCGCCTGCTCACCGTCACCCGCGAAGGCGACCACGGCGTGTACGGCGGCGTGAACAAGTGCGCGGACAAGATCGTCAACGCCTTCCTCACCACCGGGAAGGCGCCGGCCAAGGACGTCAGCTGCGCCGGCGAGGGCATCCCCGCCCCGTCGGCGCCGGCCCCGGAACTCGAGGAGAGCGGCGAGCAGGGGTACGCCGGGAGCGCACCACTGCGCCGGATCGCGGGACTCACCAAAGCCGTCTCGGGATATCTGCACTGATCCGAGCGACCGTTTGAATCGCAGGAAAGGATTGTCCGCCACGGACGGAAAGGGCCGTCAATTTCTGTCCGAATTCCCTACGCTCGGACAGATCATGATCACCGTCGGCGAAATCCGGACCACGCTTTCGTTGTCAGGACAAATTTGTCAGGGCGATGTCAGGGTAACGTCCCTGTGCGACAGAGCGTGATTTCGACAACCTTGAGTCAGCGCGGAGGACCAGGCGTCGACCGGGAGGGCTCGACGGCAGGTGTCCATCGCCGACGTGGCTTCGGCCGGCTGTGAGGTGGGGGGACTGCCTGGGGGGTCAGACAGAGACACAGCCGGCCGGGCCACGCACACGGCGTTATTCGCCCGCGCTCCCAAAACCCTCGCGGGGTGCCGTCGATCCCCCAGGTCGTGGTGCTCCGCGAGGCACAAGGTCGAGGGGCTCGATCACCAGACCCGACCTACGCCGATCAGCAGCCCTGGTGGACTGCTGATCGGTTTTGTTCTGCCCGGCGTCAGAGCCGGCCGGTGTGATTCGGGTTGTGGCTCGAGGCCGGTGGCGGGTAGCCGTCGGCGACCGCGGCCAGTGGGGCCGCACGCCCGGCCGACCAGGCGGTCCGGAAGGCCCGCCGGTCCAGGGACCCCTCGATCGCGGCCCGAGTCGCTTGGTAGTCCGGCTTCTCGATCTCCGGCACCGGTGCGCCGATGACCTCGCGGACACCATCCGCGGCTCCCAGCAGGAACGCGGCGTAGTCGCTGCGGCCGCGTTGCTGGGCGACCGCCGCGAGCTCCTCGAGCACACTGGCCGACCGCCACCGATCACCCAGATCGCGATGCTCGGCCAGGCTCTCGTCCAGCAGATGTACGGCGCGCTCCGTCAGGCCGCGACGGCGTTCCACGATGCCCAGCTGGTTGAGCGACCAGGCGACACCCTCGCGGTACCCGAGCCGCTGGGACAACGCCAGACTCTCCTGCAGCAGGTCCTCGGCCTCGACCAGCTCACCGCTGTACTGCGCGATCGCGCCGAGGCTGATCAGCGACCAGGCCAGCCCCTCGCCGTCACCGATCACCCGGAAGCTGTCCCGTGCACGCTGGCACCGCCGCGCACCCACTTCGAGGTCGCCGCGCAACCAGGCCACGAACCCCAGGTGGTTGTGCGCCCAGGCCATCCCGGACCGGTCGCCGAGACTCTCGTAGAGGTCGAAACTCTCGCAATGCAGGTCCTCCGCGGCCGAGTAGTCGCCGCGCTCCCGGGCGACTCCCCCGAGCCGCTGCAGGACGAGCGCCGTACCGGCTGTGTCTTCCTGCTCCTTGTACTGCCTCAGGGCGGTCTCCAGCCGGACGGTCGCGGCGTCGTACTCGCACTGCAGGAACGCCAGCATGCCCGCGCCCAGATTCGCCTTTGCGCAGGCGGGAGCCAGACCGCCCAGCTCTTTGGCCGGCACCGAGTCGGCGAGAGCCAGCGAACGTTCCAGCCACTGGCTGCCCTCGGCATAGTGCCCACGCAGGTAGCAGAAGAGCCACAGGCCGCCGGACAACCGCAGCGCCTCGCTGAGCGAATGCGTCCGCAAGGCCCACGCCATGGCGGAGCGAAGGTTGTCCAGCTCGTCGTCCAGCCGCTCGAGCCAGTCGGCCTGGTTCGGACCACGCAGGTGACCTTCGGCCTCCTCGGCGAAGCTGATGTAGTACTGCGCGTGCCGCCGGGCCGCCTCCTCCGTCCAGCCGGCCCCCGCCAACCGGTCGGCGGCGAACTCACGAATCACCGCGAGCATGTAGTACCGCGCCATGCCGCGCCGCCGCGTCACCCGGATCAGCGACTTGTCCACCAGCCGCCCGGTGAGGTCGAGCGCCTCGGCCCGCTCCAACGGCCCTGGTGAAGCCTTCCCCGACATGACGGTCGCGGCCGCGTTCAGCGTCCAACCGCCGACGAACACCGACAGCTGCGCGAACACGTCCCGCTCCGCCGGAGTGAGCAGGTCATGGCTCCACTCGATCGCGCCGTACATGGACTGCTGGCGCGGTGACGCCGTCCGCGAGCCGCCGGCCAGGATGCCGAACGACGTCTCCAGCTCGCTCGCCAGCTCCTCGATGGTCATCACGTTGGTCCGCGCCGCGGCCAGCTCGATCGCGAGCGGCATGCCCTCGAGCCGCCGGACCACGCGCGCGACCTGGTCGATCTGCCCGGCCGGATCGTAGCCGCGGGCAATCGCGCGCTCCACGAACAACCGGACCGCGGCCGACGACTCCAGCTGATCCTCGTCGTGTGGCAGGGCCAGCGCAGGGACGACGTACACGCTCTCGCCGGGGACACGCAGGAGCTCGCGGCTGGACGCGAGGATCGACAGGTTCGGGCAGTACTCCAAGAGGGCGGCGCAGATCTGGCCGACGGTCGCGACGACATGCGAGCAGTTGTCGAAGACCAGCAGCATGTGACTGCGGCCGATCTGTTCGGCGATCTCCTCGACCAGCCGGGTGCTCTCCACCAGATGCAGGCCGGTGGAGGCCGCGACGGCCGGTACGACGGCGGCCGGGTCGCTCAGCGCGGCGAGTGGCACCCAGCAGACGCCGTCCTGGAAGCTGTCGGTGAGTTCGTTGGCCACCGCCATGGTCAAGCGGGTCTTCCCCACGCCGCCCGGCCCGGTGAGGGTCAGCAAGCGGGTGATGCGCTGGCCCAGCAAGCGTCTGGTGGCGGTGAGCTCGGTGGTGCGGCCGATCAGCTGGTTCGGCGGGGCGGGCGGCTGGCGCATCGGCGGCCGACTGGTCTCGGTCTCCCGGCGCGCGGACGCGGTGAGCTGTGACCGGTCCGGATCCTCCAGCCGGAGAGCGTCCGCAAGCAGGCGCAGCGTGTGTGCTCGCGGCGCTCGCCGACGTCCCCGCTCCAAGGCCGCGATCGCATCGACACTCAAGCCGGCCAGCTCCGCCAGACCCTCCTGCGACAGCCCGGCCTCACGCCGATGCCGGCGCAGCAGGCCGCCGAATCCTGCCCCCTGCACGTCGTCCGAAGCGCGGCCAGACCCGTCTGATGGCACAGGACGGCTCCACCCAGTCTCCGACCTGCACGTGGCGGTTGCCACGCACGTCTTGAAAGTATCCCGTTTCACACCTGGTTGTCAGTTACCGCCATGTCGTTCACAGCGAACTCCCAGGTAACTAACGGCCTTCAGTCCACCGTCTGGTCGTGGTGAGCGATCGCTGTCCGCATCGTCGCGCGGGCCCGCTTCCGGTCGCCCGCGGCGTCGTATGCAGTGGACAGGCGGAACCACACCCGCCAATCGTCGGGCGCCGCTTCCGCCTCGTCCTTGTACTTGAGGAATGCGGCGTCCGCGGCGGCTCGGTCGATCCGTCCGGACGGCCGGCGCGGCAGATCGTCGATCGGCAGGCCACCGTCCGCCTCGAGTTCGCCGGCGAGGGCCTCGGTCCGGCGGCCGAACTGCAGTTCGCGCCAGACCAGGTAGATCCCGAGCAGCGGGATCACCAGGACCGCGATCCCGAGCCCGATCGCCACCGGGTCGCCGGTCCCGATCAACAACACACCACGCCAGCCGAGCAGTACGGCGTACGCGACGAACACCACCGCGATCACGATCGCCGCACGCTTCGCGCTCATCTCAGGCTAGATCCATGAAGTGCTCGAGGCCGACGGTCAGCCCAGGCGTGCCGACGATCCGCCGGACGCCTAGGAGGACGCCAGCCATGAACGAGACCCGGGCCATCGAGTCGTGCCGGATCGTCAGCGTCTCCCCCTCGTCACCGAACAGGACCTCCTGGTGCGCGACCAGGCCGCGCAGCCTGACCCCGTGCACCCGGATCCCGTCGACATCCGCTCCCCGAGCGCCATCCAGCGCCGTCGTGGTCGCGTCGGGGATCGGTCCGGCCCCGGCGTCCCGGCGGGCGGCGGCGATCAGTTCCGCCGTACGGCGTGCCGTCCCGGACGGAGCGTCCACCTTGTCCGGGTGGTGCAACTCGACGATCTCGACGGACTCGTAGTACCGGGCGGCCTTAGCGGCGAACTGCATCATCAGGACCGCGCCGATCGAGAAGTTCGGCGCGATCAGTACGCCGGTGCCCGGGCTGGCGTCGAGTTGCGAGCGCAGCGTGGCCAGCCGTTCGTCGTCGAACCCGGTGGTCCCGACGACCGCGTGGATGCCGTGCTCGATGCACCAGGCCAGGTTGTCCATCACGACCTCGGGCCGGGTGAAGTCGACCACCACCTGCGCACCGGCTTTGGTCAGCTCCTCGAGCTCGTCGCCCTGGTCGAGCCGGGCGACCAGCTCGCAGTCGTCGGCCTCCTCGACCGCGAGGCACGTCTGAGCGCCCATCCTGCCCTTGGCTCCCAGCACACCGACCTTGATCATGCGCACCCTTCCGGTTGGAATCGAGGGCACCAGGATCTCATCCGGTCCTCCGCGTTCCGGTCAGGGTGCCGGTGGGTCAGGGTTTCTGCGCGGCTCGCTCGGCGCGCGGGACGTAGACCTGCAGCTTGATCGTGTCCTTCGCCGGCGCGAGCAACGCGTAGTCGGCCTGGAAGTCCAGCCCGCAGGCGCGCAGGGCGGTGACCTCGACGTCGGAGATGGGACGGTTGAGGATGATGATCGGCGGGCGGCTCGCGCCCCAGGGCGGGCCGTTCCGGCAGACCTCCTCGATCCCGGCCGCGGTCCTGGACCGTTCCTTCGGCGCGACCCAGGCCTCGCCGACCGGCTTCCCCTGCAGCATCAGGACGATCCCGGCCATCTTGTCGAACGCCAGGATCGGCCGACCGGCCGGCTGGAGATACGCCCGGAGTTCGGTCGCCAGCTTGGAGTAGTTCCGCTCGGCCAGCGGCTCGACGTAGAGGCCCTTCAACGCCGGCAGGGACGCCGCCGAGGTCAGCTGTGTGTGCCCGACCGACCGATAGGGGTACTGGAACAGGCCGGTGTAGGCGATGGACGCCACCGCCACCAGCGACGCAACGGCCACGATCCCCACGGTCGCCCGCGCGACGATCGGCGCCGCCCAGATCCCGGTCACCACCGCGATCATCACTGCGGCCCAGGCGGCGAACGCGTTGAAGCCGATCGTGTAGAGCGGGTTGTTCGTCCCGAACGCCTGCACCAGCGGCAGCACGACCAGCAGCCCGAGGACAACCCATCCCCGCGCGTTCTCGCGGCTCAGCACAGACCGATCCGTCAGCCGGAGCCGACCGGCGACCACAGCGGCCACGGCCGTCACCAGCGCGACGAGTACGGCGGCCAGGAGCGTCACCGTGTACCGCGACGTGTGCCCGGACCCACCCACCGCGGCACCATCGGCGACCACCCGGCGTACCGACAGAGCGAACGCAACGAGCACGAGGACCCCGGCGACGATGCGCAGCCAACGCCATCGGGCGATCACCGCGACGGCGGCCGCGACCAGCAGGATCCCGTGGTCGCGGAGTGTCCGTCCGAGCAGGTTGAGACCGGTCGACCAGTAGACGTGCAACAGGGCGGCCGGCGAGTACGACGTGTCCGCGATGAACCTGTTCACGGCCATGATCCCCGGCACCGCGACGTTCAGCCGGACCACGAACAACTGCACCACGAGCGCCGCCACCGCGAGACCGGCCAGCGCGAGACCGACACCGCGGGCAACGGCCCGCAAGCCCTGGCCGGCCAGGACGATCAGGGCGGCGACCACGATCAGCCCGATCACCACCACCGAGGTCCACTTCGCCAGCACCATCGCTCCGATAACGAGACCGGCCACGAGCAGCACCCAGAACGGCACGGTGCGCCCGCGATCGACCGCCGTCGCGATCCACAACACGCACGAGACCAGCGTCAGCGCACCGAGCAGGACCACATCGTTGTAGCCGGGCGACTGCGGCAGCCAGCTGTAACACATGCCGCCCGCGGCCAGAATGACCGCCATACCGGCCAGCTCCCACAGCCTCGTCGGCGCCGCGCCCGGCCGCCGGCCGCGCAACCAGCGCATGAAGCTGTACCCGAAGATCAGGTGGACGACGACCACGGTCAGCAGCCGGAACAGCCGCAACCGGACGATGTCGTACCCGAGCCACTCGAAGACCGGGCCGTACAGGTACTGCACTCCGGTCAGCGCCAGCGGATTGCTGTTCCACCACCGGTAGGACAGCAGGTAGTAGCCCTCGTCGGTGATGTCGAAGCCTTCGTTGGCGGCCCGGCCCGCGGTCAGGATCCACCACCCCGCGAGCCCGCCGGCAACCACGATGACCCCGGCCAGCAGCGCGAACTGCCTGCTCTTCGGGGTCATCGGTAGTGCGCTCACGGCCGCCACCCTAGGCCATCACTCCACAGATACCCCTTGGGCCGGGGCGTAGGCGGTCTGGGCATCTTCGGCGAAATGGCAGGAGACGGTCTGGCCGGAGGGGATCTCGCGGAGCTGCGGTTCCTCGCTGCTGCAGCGGGAATCCGCGCGCAGACAGCGGGTGTGGAACCGGCAGCCAGACGGCGGCATCACCGGAGACGGCGGGTCACCGGCCAGCACGATCCGCCTCCTGCCCTGCCGGGCCAGACCGGGCTCGGCGGACAGTAGCGCCTGCGTGTACGGATGCGCTGGTACGTCGTACACCTGCTGGTGCTCGCCCAGCTCGGCGACCTTGCCCAGGTACATCACCGCGACCCGGTCCGAGACGTGCCGGACCACGGAGAGGTCGTGGGCGACGAAGATGATGCTGAGACCAAGCTCACGCTGCAGGCGCATCAACAGGTTCACCACCTGCGCCTGGACGGACAGGTCCAGCGCGGACACCGGCTCGTCGCAGAGCAGTACGTCGGGGTTCAGCGCGATCGCCCGGGCGATCCCGATCCGCTGCCGCTGGCCGCCGGAGAACTGGTGCGGGAACTTGGTCTCGTCCTCGGCCCGCAGCCCGACCAGTTCGAGCAGTTCACGCACCCGGGACCGGACGTCGACACTCTTCGCGACGTCCGGGTGGACCTCCAGCGGCTCGGCCACGATCTCGCCGACCCGCATCCGGGGGTTCAGGCTCGAGTACGGGTCCTGGAACACCACCTGCACGTTGCGCCGCCAGCGCCGCAGATCGCGCGCCCTCAGCTTGCTGACGTCGACCCCGCCGTAGAAGAGCTGTCCCGACGTCGGCTTCTCCAGGGCGGCGAGCAGCCGGACCAGCGTGGACTTCCCGCAGCCCGACTCGCCGACGATGCCGAGCGACTCGCCCCGGCGGAGCGTCAGGTCGACGCCGTCGACCGCACGGACCAGTGTCTTGGTCCCGAAGCTCAGCGCCGGGCTGATGTCGTAGTGCTTCACCAGGTCGGTTGCCACCAGCAACTCGTCGGCCATCACACCGCCTCCCGTTCCGCGATCGACGTACGGCGGATGCACGCGGCATCCCGGCCAGGTGCGACGGTGAGCAGCGGGGGCACCTCACGCGCGCAGTCGTCGATCGCGTGCGGGCACCGGGGCCGGAACGCGCAGCCGGACGGGATCGCCCGCAACGACGGCGGCGTACCGGGGATGGTCGGCAGCTCCTGGCCTTTCAGGTCCGCCGACGGCATCGAGCCCAGAAGCCCTTCCGTATAAGGATGAACGGGGTACTCCAGGGCCTCCGCAGTGGACGCTCGCTCGACGACATGCCCGGCGTACATCACCACCACGTTGTCGGCGACGTCCGACACCACGCCGAGGTCGTGGGTGATCAGGACGACGCCCATCTCGCGTTCGGCCTGCAGTTCCGCGATCAGCTCCAGGATCTGTGCCTGGACGGTGACGTCGAGGGCCGTGGTCGGCTCGTCCGCGATCAGTACGTCGGGATCGAGCGCGAGCGCCATCGCGAGCATCACCCGCTGCCGCATGCCGCCGGAGAACTCGTGCGGGTAGTCGCGCACCCGCTTCGCCGCGGCCGGGATGCGGACCTGGTCGAGCATGTCCGCGGCCTGCCTGAGCGCGGCCTTCTTCGACATGCCGCGGTGCACGCGGTAGCACTCGGCGATCTGGGTGCCGACCGACTGGACCGGGTTCAGCGCCGACAGCGAGTCCTGGAACACCATCGTGATCCGGTCGCCGACGATCTTGCGCCGTTCCTTCACGGTCATCCCGATCAGGTCCACGCCGCGGTACTCCGCCGTACCGGAGACGATCCGGCCCGGCGGCATCTCGAGGATCCCGGTCAGCGCCTGGGTCGACACGCTCTTCCCCGACCCGGACTCCCCCAGGATCGCCAGCGTCTCGCCGGCGCGGACCTGCCAGGACACCCCGTCGACCGCACGCACCGGCCCGCGCGGGGTCTCGAACTCGACGCTGAGGTCCTCGACCTTCAGCAGCACTTCACCATGTCTTGTCATCGGGCCTCCCGGTCTGGACTGAGGAGTGCAGGGAGCGAAGCGACCGGAGCGACGAGGGAAGACCGGGAGACAAAGCCCGATGACCCACCGAGCCGGAGGCGAGGAATGTGCACAGTCATCGGAGCAACTTCGGGTCGAGGGCGTCGCGGATCGAGTCGCCGATGATCATGAACGAGATCGTCATCGTCGAGATGAACAACGCCGGCCAGATGAACAGGTGCGGAGTGTCCCGGTACGACGCCGCGACGCCGAACTGCGAACCCCACGAGATCGACGGCGGTTGCAGCCCGACCCCGAGGAACGTCAGCGCGGCCTCGAGGCCGACCATGCCGCCGATGCCGAGCGTGGTCATCGCCAGCAGCGGCGCCATCGCGTTCGGGAACACGTGCTTGCGCAGGATCCGCACCGGCGGTACGCCGATCGACCGGGCCGCCAGCACGTACTCGCGGTTGCGGACCGAGAACACCGTGGCCCGCATCAGCCGCATCCCGCCCGGCCAGCCGATCAGCAGGATCACGCCGACGATGATCCAGATGCTGCGGTTCGGTACCGAGTTCAGAATCACGATCAGCACCACGATGCCCGGCACCGCGAACAGTACGTCGGCGGTCCGCGAGATCAGCGCGTCGACGAAGCCCGGGAAGTACCCGGCCAGCAACCCGAACGAGCCGGCCAGGATGAACACCCCGAAACTCGCGCAGATGCTGACCAGGACCGACGGACGGGCGCCGTAGATCACGTTGGCGAAGTAGTCGCAGCCCTGGATGTCGAAACCGAACAGGTGTCCCGGGCTCCGGCCCTGCCGGCTCTTGGTCAGCTCGCAGAACCGCGGATCGACGGGGGTGAAGAGCTTCGGCACCGCCGCCATCAGGAAGAACAACAGCAGGAGCAGGCTGCAGACGACGAACTGCGGCTTGCGCAGCAGCGCCCGCAGCAGTTCCCGGTTCGACAGCGTGCGGCCGTCGCCGAGCTCCTGTGCCTCGGCGCCGACAACCGCCTGGATCTCAGACATTGCGCACCCTCGGGTCCAGGACGCCGTACAGCACGTCGACCAGCAGGTTGATCACGATGAACGAGATGAAGGCGAGGGTCGACAGCAGCACCACGACGCCACCCTCCTTCAGCTTGATCGCCTGGAACATGAACTGACCGAGCCCGGGCAGGTTGAAGATGCTCTCGGTGATGATCGCGCCGCCGAACATGCCGGCCAGGTCGATCCCGATGAAGGTCACCACCGGGAGCAGCGCGTTCGGCAGGATGTGTGACCACAGCACCCGCTGCTCCCCCAGTCCCTTCGCCCGCGCGGTCTTCACGAAGTCCGCGTTCACCGTCTCCACGATCGACGTCCGCATCAGCCGGGCGAGACCGGCGAACCCGAGCACGCCGATCACCAGCGCGGGCAACAGGTACGAGCGCGGGAACCCTTCCAGCACACCGGAGACCGGGAACCACTTCAGCTCGACGCCGAACAGGTACTGCGCGGCGAAGTACGCCACCAGCCCGGGCACCGCGAGCAGCACCAACGTTGCCAGCAGCAACGACTTGTCGATCAGCCCGTTGCGCTTGAAGCCGGCGTAGACGCCGAAGAACAGCCCCAGTGTCCACTGGAACGCGTTCGCCAGCAGCGTCAGCTTCAGCGTGACCGGGATCCGCAGCCGGAGCTGGTCGGCGATGTCCGCGCCCGCGAACGTCGTACCGAAGTGGCCGGTGAGGATGTCCTTCATGCTCAGCAGGTACTGGATGATGAAGGGATCGTCGAGGTGGAACTGGGCCCGCTTGGCCGCCAGCACGGCCGCCGGGATCGGCTTGTCGCCGGCCAGTTCCCGCAGGGGGTCTCCGGGCATCGCGAAGACGAGCGCGAAGACCCCCAGCGTGACGATCAGCCCGATCGGGACGGCCGCCAGCCCGCGGCGCAGGACGAACCGGATCACTTGAACGTCGCGTAGAGCGCCGACACCCCGACGTACTTCGACACCCGAGGCTCGATCTTGTCCGAGTGCAGATAGGCGTTCGACTTGGTGTACAGCGGGATCAGCGGCATGTCCTCGAGCGCGATGTCCTCGGCCTGCTGGTAGAGCTTGATCGCCTTGTCCTGGTCCGGCTCGGCGTCGCCCTTGGCCAGCACGGCGTCCAGCGCCGGGTTGTTGTAGCCGGCGAAGTTCGCGTCACCGTTGGACTTGAACATCGGGGTCAGGTAGTCCTCGATCGACGGGTAGTCGTGTCCCCAGCCGCCGAACCGCAGGCCGTCCAGCTTGCGGGAGTCGGCCAGCTCGGTGATCTCCGAACCCTGCTTGCCGGTGTACTTCACCTGCAGGCCGAGGTTCTGCCGGAGCATGTTGCCGATCGCCTCGGCGAAGATCTGGCCGGTGGCGGACGTGGTGTTGTAGTTGATGTTCAGCGGGCCGGAGAAACCGCCGGCCTCCTGCAGCAACGACTTGGCCTTGGCGGCGTCGAAGTCGCAGTACTTGCAGGCGTTGTCGCGGTAGCCGGCGATGTCCGGCGCGATCAGGCCCTTGGCCGGGTCGGACAGGCCGACCAGGTCGGCGAACGCCTTGCGGTCGATCGCCTCCGAGAACGCGTGCCGCAGCTTCGGGTTCTTGAACCGCGGGTCCCAGGCCGGGAAGACCAGGTAGTTCGCGCCGGAGCTGACGCTGGTCACCCACTTGTCCGGCGCGTCGGTCTTGAAGCTCTGCACCTTGGTCGACGGCACGTCGGTGAAGTCCACGTTGCCGGCCAGGAACTCGTTGTACGCCGTGTCCGCGTTCGGGATGAACCGGTAGGTGATCGAGTCCGCCTCGGGCGCGTTCGCTCCCTTGTAGCCGTCCCACTTGGCCAGCTTGATGTCGTCACCGGCGTTCCAGTCGGCGGCCAGCTTGTACGGGCCGTTGCCGATCGGCTTGCGCTTGTAGGCGTCCGGGTTCTTCCGCACCTCCTCCGGCAGCGGGGCCAGACCGAGGTACTGCAGGGTCAGGCCGAACTGCGAGAACGGCACCTTGAGCTTGACCGTGAAGGTCAGGTCGTCGACCTGCTTCAGGCCGCTGAGCGTCTTCACCGCGGTCGGCTTCGGCGTGGCGCCGTCCGGGGTCGGCGGGTTCAGCGCCTCGTACCCCTCGACCTTGGAGAAGAAGCCGTTGTTCTTCCAGGCGTTCGAGCCCTCGGCGGTCATGTTCCAGCTGTCCACGTAGTCCTTCGCGGTCAGCGGCTGGCCGTTCTGGAAGGTGTTGCCGGGCTTCAGCTTGATCGTCCAGGTCTGGCTGGTCTTGTCCGGTGTGACCGAGTCGGCCATCACGTTCTCGAGCTTGCCCGAGTTCGGGTCGGTGGTCACCAGCGGGGCGAACATCGCCATCGCGACCTGGATGCCCGGACTGCCGTTCTCGTTCAGTGGGTTGATGTACTCCAGCGGGTCGGCGGCGATCGCGATGATCTCACTCTTCGCACCGCCGGCGGAACTGCCGCCGGACTTCCCATCTCCACAAGAGGCGAGCACCAGTGCGAGACCGAGTGCCACCCCCACAACCCCAGTCAGACGTCGCACAGTCAAACCAACTTCCTCGGCGGGAGGGCCGTTAGGCGGGCGGATCAAGCGTCATGGTGGCTGGTCGAAACTGCGCATGTCAACGTTGTCAGGCACAAAACGGCGGCGCGTAACGCAGGCGTTACTTTCCCAAGACCTCAGACGACCAGCCAGCCATCACGGAGGACCGCCCCACCTTAATCACATAACCTCCGTGAGTCATCAGACGTCAGGTCAGATCTCACCCAATAAGCTATGTGCACACAAATGCGCACTCAGGCCGTTGTGCTCATCACATCGACGACTGCGGTGAGTGTCCGATCCCCTGCATGCTGTGCCGGGACGGCCCGTCTGCCGATTCGTGGTGGGTGGCGAACAGCCGTGCGAACCGCCCGTCCGGCTGTGCCATCAGGAGCCACCCCACTGCTGACCCAGTTGGTTGTCGAGCGGTAGCTCCGCGTCAGCTGGGCGGGATGTTCTGGTTCAGGTGGAACAGGTTGCCCGGGTCGTACTTCCGCTTCAGCTCCGTCAACCGGTCGTACGTCGAAGCGCCGTACGCGGACCGGATGCGGTCAGTGCCCTCGTCGGTGAGGAAGTTGACGTACACGCCGGACTGGTGCGGCTCCATCGCCCGCCACGAGTCCCGGACCCACTCCCGTTGCTGCTCGAACCCCTCCGGTCCGAGTGTCGCTCCGACGAAGTTGAACGTGTGACCGCTCGATCGCCCGCCGAACGCCGTACTGTCCTCAGGCACCCGGGAGATCGCGCCGCCGAGGTGGAAGATCGGGTACGCCGTGTACGGCGAATCGATCGCCAAGCCGCGCTCGGCCGCGATGTCGATCACGTCGTCGGTCAACTCGCCGACGTCGCACGCGCGCATGTAGTACCACCGCCCATGCGGGAAGCTCGGATCGAACATCGACTGCAGGGCGAGGTACGGCGTCGCGGTGCACGTGTCCAGCAACGACGGTGCGAACGCCTTGAGCGGCGCCACCACCTTCTCGCCTTCCTCGACCGGTCCGGCGTAGCTGACGACGACCGCCACCACCGGCCGGCCGTGCAGCTCGGCCGGAATCGTCGGCAGGGCCGGGAGCCAGCGATGGATCACCGCGGTGGTCAGCTCGTCCGGGACGTCGGTGATCCAGTCCCGGTAGAAGCGCATGAACTCCGGCGACTGCTCCATCGGCCACGCCACCAGGCCGCCGTACACGATCGGTCCGACCGGATGCAGCCGGAATTCGAACTCGGTCACGATGCCGAAGTTCCCGCCACCGCCGCGGATACCCCAGAACAGATCGGCATTCACGTCCTCGCTCGCGATCACCAACTCACCCTCGGCGGTGACCATGTCGACCGAGATCAGGTTGTCGATGCTCAGTCCGTACTTGCGCATCAGCCAGCCGATCCCGCCGCCCAGGGTGAGGCCGGCCAGCCCGGTGTGCGTGACGATGCCAGACGGCGTCGCCAGGCCGAACGCCTGGGTCTCGCGGTCGAGTTCCCCCAGCAGCACACCCGCCTGCGCGCGGGCGGTACGTCGTACCGGATCGACCCGGATGCCCTTCAGCGGCGCGAGATCGATCAGGATCCCACCGTCGCACGTCGAGTGCCCGGGGAAACTGTGCCCGCCGCCCCGGACCGCGACCGGCCCACCCGTGCGACGCGCGTACGCGAGCGCCGACCGGATATCGGCAACCCCGGTGCACCGGGCGATCAGCCCTGGCCTGCGGTCGATCGACCCGTTCCAGACCTTCCGATGCTCGTCGTACGTCGGCTCGCCCGGATGGATCAGCTCCCCACGGAAGTTCTCACCGAGTGCCTGAATCTCCGAAGTAATCGTACTCATGACCAGCTCCCCCCCGAGTCCCCCAGGTCGCTGTCACAGGCCAGTGTGCCTCCACGGCACGGGCCTGTCGAGGGTGCTCAGAGCGTGAAAGCGGTGGTGTCTTCGTCGAAGGGGCCCATCACGGTCAGGGCCGGGGTGCCGGCGTAGAGCTCGGCGGCCAGCTGGCTGACGTCGTCGAGGGTGACGGCATCGATGCGGTGGAGGATGTCGTCGACGGTGGGGAGCTCGCCGTACACGAGTTCCGCCTTGGCGATGCGGGTCATCTTCGCGCCGGCGTCCTCCAGGCCCATCACGACCGAGCCGCGCATCTGGCCCTTCCCGCGGAGCAGTTCGTCCGGGGTGATGTTGCCGTTGGCAATCACCTCGAGTTCGGCGCGGATCACGTCGAGGACCTCGCCGGCCTTCTTCGGCAGGCAGCCGGCGTACACGCCGACCATGCCGGAGTCGGCGTACGCCGAGCCGAACGTGAAGACCGAGTACGCCAGGCCGCGCTTCTCCCGGACCTCCTGGAACAGCCGCGACGACATCCCGCCCCCGACGATCCCGTGCAGTACGCCGGCGACGTACCGGCGCTCGTCGTTCCGCACCAGGCCCGGCATCCCGAGCACCAGGTGCGCCTGCTCGACATCACGATGGTGAACGCGCACTCCGCCGTACGTCGGAACCGGCTTGGCGGCGGGGAGCCGTACTGGCGCGGGCTCGGCCCCGGTGGTCACCCAATGGCGCTCGAAAGCCTTACGGACCAGGCGAACGACGTCGGCGTGGTCGACGTTGCCGGCGACCGAGACGACGATGTTGGACGGTCTGTAGCGGCGCCGGTACCAGCCCACGACCTGCTCGCGGGTCAGCCCGGCCACGGACTCCGGCGAACCGGTGATGGAGCGGCCCAGCGGGGACATGCCCCAGAGCTGCTCGGCGAAGAGGTCGTGGATGTGGTCCGACGTCTCGTCGGCGTGCATCGCGATCTCTTCGTCGATGACGTCGCGCTCACTCTCCACGTCCGCAGCCGTCAGCGTGGCGGAGGTGATCATGTCGCAGATGACGTCGACCGCGAGCGGCAGGTCGGAGTCGAGCACCCGCGCGTAGTAGCAGGTGTACTCCTTGCCGGTGAACGCGTTCATCTCGCCGCCGACCGCGTCGATCGCGGCGGAGATCTCAAGTGCGTCGCGGCGCTCGGTGCCCTTGAACAACAGGTGTTCGAGGAAGTGCGTCGCGCCGGCGAGGTGGTCCGGTTCGTCCCGGGACCCCACGCCGACCCAGACGCCGAAGGTGACCGAGCGGAAGCCCGGCACGGACTGGGAGACAACCCGAAGCCCGGAGGGCAGGACGGTCCGTTTCACCGGACCGCCCGCCTCCGGGCTCAGCAGGATGCTGGTGATGGCTCGCGTCACTCGGCGGAGTCAGCCACCTTCTCGTCGGCCTTCTTGTCGCCCTCACCCTCGATCACCGGGATCAGCGACAGCTTGCCGCGGTCGTCGATCTCGGCGATCTCGACCTGCAGCTTCTGACCGACCGACAGGACGTCCTCGACCGCCTCGACCCGCTTGCCGCCGGCCAGCGGACGCAGCTTGCTGATGTGCAGCAGGCCGTCCTTGCCCGGCAGCAGGCTGATGAACGCACCGAAGTTGGTCGTCTTCACGACCGTGCCCAGGTAGCGCTCGCCCTTCTCCGGCATGGTCGGGTTCGCGATCGCGTTGATCGCGGCCCGGGCCGCCTCGGCGCTCGGACCGTCGGTCGCGCCGATGTAGACGGTGCCGTCGTCCTCGATCGAGATGTCGGCGCCGGTGTCCTCGGTGATCTGGTTGATCATCTTGCCCTTCGGGCCGATGACCTCGCCGATCTTGTCGACCGGGACCTTCACCGAGATGACCCGCGGCGCGAACTCGCTCATCTCACCCGGCGCGTCGATGGCCTTGGCCATCACGTCCAGGATCGTCAGCCGCGCGTCCTTGGCCTGCGTCAGCGCACCGGCCAGCACGCTGGCGGGGATACCGTCCAGCTTGGTGTCCAGCTGCAGGGCGGTCACGAAGTCCTTCGTACCGGCGACCTTGAAGTCCATGTCGCCGAACGCGTCCTCGGCGCCCAGGATGTCGGTCAGCGCGACGTACTCCGTCTCGCCGTCGACCTCACCGGAGATGAGACCCATCGCGATACCGGCGACCGGGGCCTTCAGCGGCACACCGGCGGACAGCAGCGACAGCGTCGACGCACACACCGAACCCATCGAGGTCGACCCGTTCGAACCGAGCGCCTCGGACACCTGACGCAGCGCGTACGGGAAGTCCTCACGCGACGGCAGCACGGGCACCAGGGCCCGCTCGGCCAGTGCGCCGTGACCGATCTCGCGACGCTTCGGCGAACCCACCCGGCCGGTCTCACCGGTCGAGTACGGCGGGAAGTTGTAGTTGTGCATGTAGCGCTTGCGGGTCTCCGGGGACAGCGTGTCCAGCTGCTGCTCCATCCGGAGCATGTTCAGCGTGGTGACACCCAGGATCTGGGTCTCGCCGCGCTCGAACAGCGCCGAACCGTGCACCCGCGGCAGCACCCGCACCTGGGCCTTGAGCGGCCGGATGTCGGTCAGCCCGCGGCCGTCGATGCGGATCTTGTCCTTCAGCACCCGCTGCCGGACCAGCTTCTTGGTCAGCGACCGGAACGCCGCGGACAGCTCCTTCTCGCGGCCCTCGAAGTCGGCGGCCAGCTTGTCCACCGTGGCGGCCTTGACCGCGTCGGTGGCGTCCTCACGCTCGTGCTTGCCGGCGATGGTCAGCGCCTGCGCCAGCTCCTCGCTCGCGGCGGCCTCGACCGCGGCGAACGCGTCGTCGGCGTAGTCCGGAAAGACCGGGAACTCGCCGGTCGGCTTCGCGGCCCGCGCGGCCAGGTCGGCCTGGGCCTCGACCAGGGTCTTGATGAACGCCTTCGAGGCCTCGAGACCCTCGGCGACGATCTCCTCGGTCGGCGCCTGGACACCGGAGGCGACCTTCTCGAAGGTGCCCGGGGTCGACTCGGCCTCGACCATCATGATCGCGACGTCACCGGTCTCGGTCACCCGGCCGGCCACCACCATGTCGAAGACCGCGTCCTCGAGCTCGGTGTGGGTCGGGAACGCCACCCACTGGCCCTCGATCAGCGCGACGCGGACGCCGCCGATCGGGCCGGAGAACGGCAGGCCGGCCAGCTGGGTCGACATCGACGCGGCGTTGATCGCGAGAACGTCGTACAGCTTGTCCGGGTTCAGCGCCAGGACGGTGATGACGACCTGGATCTCGTTGCGCAGGCCGGACACGAACGACGGCCGCAGCGGGCGGTCGATCAGCCGGCAGGTCAGGATGGCCTCCTCGGACGGGCGGCCCTCCCGGCGGAAGAACGAGCCGGGGATCCGGCCCGCGGCGTACATCCGCTCCTCGACGTCCACCGTCAACGGGAAGAAGTCGAACTGGTCCTTGGGCTTCTTGCTGGCCGTGGTGGCCGACAGCACCATCGTGTCGCCGTCGAGGTAGGCGGCGGCGGAGCCGGCGGCCTGCTGGGCCAGACGGCCCGTCTCGAAGCGGACGGTACGGGTGCCGAAGCTGCCGTTGTCGATGACGGCTTCAGCGAAATCTGCGCCCTCCATGGGCGCGCTTGTGGATCCCGACACGGGATACCCCTCTCTAGCAGTGTGACGACTGCGAGGCGCGAGCTTCCGGGGTGCCGGTCTTCGATCGAGGCCCGCGGGTGTCCGGTGTTGCCTGATACCCGAAAGCCACTACCGAGGACCGGTCGTCCTCCCGCCACGCGCTTCGCGTCGCCTCGTTCGTCTTGCGTGCTTCTGTATTCAGTTATGACCCGCGCCCCGTGATTCAGCCTTGGCGCGGATACGCCAGGAGCGGCCACCCGAGCTCGGGGGCCGCTCCTCGCGACGTCATCGGCGAAGGCCGAGCCGCTCGATCAGGGACCGGTAGCGGTTGATGTCCTTCTTCGCCAGGTAGTTCAGCAGCCGGCGGCGCTGACCGACGAGCAGCAGCAGGCCACGACGGCTGTGGTGGTCGTGCTTGTGCTCCTTCAGGTGCTCGGTGAGCTCCGCGATGCGGTGCGTGAGAAGCGCGACCTGGACCTCGGGGGAACCGGTGTCGCCCTCGGTCAGGGCGTACTCGCCGATGATCTTCTTCTTCGCCTCAGGATTGGCTGACGACACGTGCGATCCTCTCGATGTCCGTTGCGCGGCGCACCGGGGCTTGGGTCACCCGGGCACTCTCGATCCGCGGCCGTTCAGACGGCAGCGCCCAGAGTATCAGTCCGTGGACGCGTCACCCTAATTCTGGGTAAGGATCCGGCGCGCTCCGTCGACATCGGCTTTCATCTGGACCAGCAGCTCGTCAATGGTCTCGAACCGGATCTGGCTGCCCCGCAACCGGGCCACGAAATCCACCGCGATCCGGGCGCCGTACAGCTCCAGGTCGTCGCGATCGAGGACGTACGACTCCACCCGCCGGTCGATGCCGTCGAAGGTGGGGTTGCTGCCGACACTGATCGCGGCGGGCAGCGGTTCGTCGTACGACGGAGCGCCGGGAGCCGGCTCGAGCACGGTCAGCCAGCCCGCGTACACACCGTCCAGCGGGATCGCGGCCGTGGCGTCGGCGGGAATGTTCGCGGTCGGGTAGCCGAGCTCCCGGCCGCGCTTGTCGCCTTCGACGACCACTCCGGTGACCCGCAACGGCCGCCCGAGCGCCTCCGCGGCGGCCTCGACGTCGCCCTCGGCGATCCGCTCCCGGATGTACGTCGACGACCACGGCTGCCCGTCGCCCGACAGGCTCAGACCCTCGACCTGGAAACCGTCCTTGGCGCCGGCCGCGACGAGCGTGTCGACGTGACCGGCGGCCTTGTGGCCGAAGCGGAAGTTCTCGCCGACCACGACCGCCTTGGCGTGCAGCGCGCCGACGAGGACCCGGTCGATGAACTCCTCCGGCGACCAGCCCGACACCTCCTTGGTGAACGGGAGGATCAGCACCGCGTCGGCGCCGTACCCGGTCAGCAGGCCGGCCCGCTCCTCGGGGCGGCTGAGCATCGCCGGCGCCCGGTCGGGCCGCAGCACCACCATCGGGTGCGGGTCGAAGGTCAGCGCGACCACCGGCAGGCCACCCAGCTCGGCCGCCCGCGCCCTGGCGTGCGCGAGGACCTCCTGATGCCCCCGGTGTACGCCGTCGAAGTTGCCGATCGTGACGACCGTCGGCCCGAAGTCCGGGCTCACCTGGTCCAATCCGTGCCAGACACGCATGACAGCAGGATTCCATGTCGCCGCGGGGTTCCGCGCAGCAGGTCCACGATCACCCCTTGTGATCGGGTGGTGACTCAACTTAGGGTGAGCCCCGCACCGCCGAACTCTGGGGAGGGTCCCGTGAAGCTACGCCGCCTGGTCGCCGCCTGCGCGTCCCTGGTTCTCCTCGGCACGCTGCCGATCGCTCAGGCCGACGCCACGCCCGCGTTCCGGAACTACGTGGCGCTCGGCGATTCGTACACCTCCGCGCCGCTCGTCCCCTTGCCGGATCTGTTGTCGCTCGGGTGCGTGCGCTCGTACAGCAACTACCCGAAGATGCTGGCGGCCGCACTGCGGGTTCGCCACTTCACCGACGTGAGCTGCGGTGGCGCCGACACCACGAACATGACGCAGCCGCAGAGCACCCCGCTCGGGACGGCCGCGCCGCAGTTCGACGCGCTGACCCCGGACACGGACCTGGTCACGCTCGGGATCGGCGGCAACGACTTCGGGGTGTTCGGCGACATCGTCGGCACGTGTCCCGGGCTGCGCGCCTCCGACCCGATCGGCGCACCGTGCAAGACACACTTCACGGTCGACGGCGTGGACACGCTGAAGGCTCGCGTCGCCCAGACGCAGGTCCGGATCACGGCCGTTGTCCAGGGCATCAAACAAAGGTCGCCGAAGGCAACGATCCTGTTGGTCGGCTACCCGAAGATCGCGCCGGAGCACGGGACCTGCCCGGCGATCCTGCCGTTCGCCGACGGGGACTACGGCTACCTGTACTCGATCGAGCAGGCGCTCAACTCGGCAGTGTCCACGGCCGCCGCCGCGACAGGAGCGACGTACGTCGACACCTTCGGCCCCTCGACCGGACACGACGCCTGCGCGCCGGACGGCCAGGCGTGGATCCAGGGCAAGGACATAAACCTGCTCCGCGCGCTGAACTACCACCCGCGCTACGAAGGCCAGGCCGGCGTCACATCCCTCACGTACCAGACGTTGGCCGGCGCACCAGCGATCGTGACCGCTGAGGAACAGTCGGAGTGGGCCGCGCACGCTCGACTGCTGGCGCGCCAGGCCGTCGCCTCCCCTCAGGCCCTCGAGGCCTCCCTGAACCGCCGACGGACCAGCGCGCAACGCTGACCCTTTCCAATCCGTACGGCGGACCCCGGGCCGAGCCACCTCACGCGTGGCCCGGCCCGGTGGTGTTCACAGCCGCTGCGTGAGCTCGGTGAGCGCTTGACCCAAGGGGAGGTTGACGCGCTGAGCGGCGTACGGGTCGCCGCGGGTCAGGCCTTGGTTGATGATGAGGACCGGCGTGCCGGACTTGGCCGCGTGGCGGACGAAACGGAAGCCGGACATGACGGTGAGGGACGAGCCGAGGACGAGGACGGCGTTCGCGTCGTCGATCAGCCGGTAGCAGCGCTCGACCCGGGACCTCGGCACGTTCTCGCCGAAGAACACCACGTCGGGCTTGAGTACGCCGCCGCACCTCGTGCAGTCGACCAGCCGGAAGCCGCCGACCGCCGCGGCGGGCAGCTCGGCATCACCGTCCGGATTGATCCGGGTCACCTCGGCCTCGAACGCCGGATTCGCGAGCCGGAGGCGACGGTCGAGCGCCTCCCGGGCCGAGGTCGTCCCGCACTGCAGGCAGATCACCCGGTCGAGGTTCCCGTGCAACTCGATCACGTCCCGCGCACCGGCGGCCTGGTGCAAGCCGTCCACGTTCTGCGTGATGACGCCACTGAGGTAGTCGCGGGCTTGCAGTGCCGCGACCGCCCGGTGCCCGTCGTTCGGCTCCGCTCGGGCGATCGTGCGCCAGCCGAGATGGCTCCGTGCCCAGTACCGTTGCCGACCGGACTCGCTCGCCACGAAGTCGCCGTACGTCATCGGCGTGTGCGTCCGCAGACTGCCCGTCTCCCCGCGATAGTCGGGAATCCCCGACTCGGTCGAGATGCCAGCCCCGCTCAGTACGACGACTCCCCCATGGTCCACGACATCCGCAAGAGCTCCGACATCCGTCGTACCAGGCTGCAATGCCAGAACCTCGGGACCGGGAGCCCAGCTGAGTGTCGGACGGGAACGCACGCTCCCAGCGTACCGAGCCGGACCGGTCGCTAGGGCTGGAAGCGGTAGCCCATGCCGGGTTCGGTGATGAGATGGACGGGGCGGGAGGCGTCGAGCTCGAGCTTGCGGCGGAGCTGGGCCATGTAGACGCGGAGATAGTTGGTCTCGGACTCGTAGCCGGGTCCCCAGACATCCCGCAGCAGCTGTTTCTGGCTGATGAGCTTGCCGGGGTTGCGGACCAGGATCTCCAGCAGGCTCCACTCGGTTGGGGTCAGGCGTACGTCGCCCTCGGCCGTGATCACGCGTTTGGCGGCGAGGTCGATGGTGAATGCCTCCGTCCGGACGACCACCTGGCTCCCGGCGTCCGCTGTCGTGCGCCGGAGCGCGGCCCGGATCCGGGCGAGCAACTCATCCATGCCGAAGGGTTTCGTGACGTAGTCGTCGGCGCCGGCGTCGAGGGCGGCGACCTTGTCCGCCTGGGTGTCGCGAGCGGACAGCACGATGATCGGGGCTGAGCACCAGCCGCGCAGACCGCCGACCACCTCGACCCCGTTGAGGTCCGGCAGGCCGAGGTCGAGGATGACCAGATCGGGTGGGCGCCGGGCCGCCGCGGCGAGCGCCGTCGTCCCGTCGGCCGCGGTCTCGACGTCGTACTGGCGGGCGCGCAGGTTGATCGCCAGCGCCCGCAGCAGTTGCCGGTCGTCGTCGACGATCAGGACGCTGATCAAGGCACCACCGACAGGGTCACAGTCATCGTCAATCCTCCGCCAGGGGTCTCGGACGGCAGCACGGTTCCCGCCATCGCCTCGGCGAAGCCACGGGCGATCGCGAGCCCCAGGCCGGCACCGCCGTCGGACCGATTGTCGCCGAGCCGCTGGAACGGCGTGAAGATACGCTCCCGGTCCTCCTTCGGTACACCGGGCCCGGTGTCGACCACGTGCACCCGTACGGCGTTCTCGTCGTACGACGACTCGACCCGGACCGGAACCCCGGCCGGGGCGAACCGCCGCGCATTGTCGACCAGGTTGGCGATCACCCGTTCGAGCAGCCCCGCGTCGGCGCGCACGAGGGGCAGGTCGTAGGGGACGTCGACGGTGACGATGTCCGCCGGTACGCCGACCAGCGCCTTGGCGACGACCTCCTCCAGCACGACGGGCCGCACGTCGACCGACAAGGCGCCCGCCTGCAGCCGGCTCATCGCCAGCAGGTTCGCGATCAGGTCGTCGAGCCGGTCGGCCGACTCCTCGATGGTCTCCAGCAGTTCGCTCTGCTCGTCCGGACTCCAGGTCACGTCGCGCTGCCGGAGACTGGAGACGGCGGCCTTGATGCCGGCCAGCGGTGTCCTCAGGTCGTGTCCGACTGCGGCCAGCAAGGCGGCCCGCAACCGATCCACCTCCGCGAGTTGCCGAGCCTGGGCCGCCTCGCCGGCCAACTGCTGGTCCTCCCAGGCCCGCGCAGCCGCACCTGCCAGCCGGGTCAGCAGCTTCCGGTCCTCGGCGAACAGCTCGGGGCCCTCGGCAACCAACCGCAGTCCGTCCCGCGCGGGGGCCGAGATCACGGGACTGCCGCGCAGGGGCGCGCCGGCCACCGCGACCACGTGTTCGATCTCGCCGCGGCGCTCGAGCAGTGCGACCGACACCATTCCGAAGGTCTCCCGGACCTCTTCGAGGACCGCGGTGAGCGAGTCGCCGGTCACGGGTTCGGCCGCGAGGCGGGACAGGACGTCAGCCTCGCTCCGGCTGCGGGCGGCCGCGATCCGGTGCCGCATCGCCACATCGACCGTCACGCTGACCGTCACCGCGACCAGGACGAACACGAACAGGGCGATGATGCTGTCCCGCTGTTCGACCGCGAGGGTGTGGTACGGCGTGGTGAAGAAGAAGTTGGCGAGCAGCACGGCAGCCAGAGCCGCCGCGACCCCGGGCACCAGGCCGCCGGTCACCGCGATCAGAACGACGACGAGGAGATACAGCAGGAGGATGCTCTCGAGCGCGAGGCTGTCGCGCACCGGGACGAGCGCGACCGTCAGGGCCGGCAGACCGGCGAGAACGAGAACCAAGCCGGTCCAGAGCCGCCGCCACCGACCGTGCCCGGACCTCCGGGCGGGCGCGACGCCGGCAGTCCTTCGTCCGGGCGGCCTCGTGTTGTCCACGGCACCACTCTGACACGGTGCCGCTGTCCCGTGGCGGACCGCGTCAGCCGCTCGGTCAGACGGGCTCCTCGACCCTGGGTGTCGTGGTCCCTGCGACCGCGATCATGTCCGCGGGCGGCATCCGGCGCGCCTCGAGGACCTCCGCGGAACCGAGCTGCCAGGGCACGTTGATGACCATGACGCCAGGCTGGAAGAGCAGGCGTGCTTTCAGGCGCAGTGCGCTCTGGTTGTGCAGGAACGCCTCCCACCAGTGTCCTACTACGTACTCCGGAATGAACACCGCAACCAGGTCTCGTGGACTGTTCCGTCGTACGTCCCGGACGTAGCTCAGCACCGGACCGGTCACGTCCCGGTACGGCGAGTGGAGGACCTTCAACGGCACCGGGATGTCCCGCTCGCCCCATTCCTTCAACAGCAGGTCCGCCGCGTCCGGGTCCGTGCTCACCGTGACCGCGGTCAGCGACGTCGGGCGCGTCGCGCGGGCATAGGCGAGCGCGCGCAACGTCGGCGTGTGCAGCTTGGAGACCAGCACGATCGCGAACACCCGCGGCGGCAGGATGACACCGCCCGGCCTCGGCCGCAGTTCGGCGTCCACCCGGTCGTAGTGCTTCCGGATGCCCTTCATCAGCAGGAACAGGGCAGGCATGGCCAGTACCACGATCCAGGCTCCGTGAGTGAACTTGGTGATCAGGACGACGACCAGGACCACCGCGGTGAAGACCGCACCGAACCCGTTGATCGCCCGGGATCGATGCATCGAGACCCCGGCCCCTGACGACTCCCGCAGCAGGCGGGTCCAGTGCACGACCATGCCGGTCTGGCTCAGTGTGAACGATACGAACACACCGATGATGTACAGCTGGATCAGCCGGGTCGTGCTGGCATCGAAGACCCAGATCAGCACACCTGCCAGCGCGGACAGGATGACGATGCCGTTGCTGAACACCAGCCGGTCGCCGCGCCGCGAGAACTGCCGCGGCAGGAACCCGTCGTGCCCGAGCAACGAGGCCAGGATCGGGAACCCGTTGAAGGCGGTGTTCGCGGCCAGCACCAGGATCGCCGCGGTGAACGCCTGAACCGCGAAGAACCCGATCGACTGATACCCGCCGAACACCGAACCGGCGACCTGCGCGATCACCGTGCGCTGCTCGTACCCGTCCGGCGTACCGGTGAGCCGGCCCGGATCGGTGGCGACGTGGACATCGGACACCATCGCCAGCGCGGTGATGCCGACGAACATCGCGATCGTCACCGCGCCCATGACTGTCAGCGTCGCCGCCGCGTTCCTGCTCTTCGGCGGCTTGAAGTTCGGCACCCCGTTGCTGACCGCCTCGACTCCGGTGAGCGCCGTACATCCGGATGCGAACGCACGCATCGCGAGCAGCACGAGGGCCAGCCCGGTCAGGTGGTTCCCGGCCTCGATGCCGTACGGCGCGGATTCGGCCCGCGGTGGGTCGCCGGCGAGGATCCGGACGAACCCGACCGCGATCATCGCCAGCACGACCGCGATGAACCCGTACGTCGGGATCGCGAACGCCGTGCCGGACTCCTTGACGCCGCGCAGGTTCGCCAGCGCGAGAATCGCGATCATTCCGATCGACACCGCCACCGCGTGCGGCCCGAGCGCCGGAAGCGCGGAGACGATGTTCTGGACCCCGGCCGCCACCGACACGGCGACGGTCAGCACATAGTCGACGAGCAACGCGCTGGCCGCGACCAGTGAGGCGTTCTGACCGAGATTCGCGCGGCTCACCGCATACGCGCCGCCACCGCTGGGGTAGGCGTAACAGGTCTGCCGGTACGACGCGACGACCACGGCGAGCAGCGCGAGGACGACGGCGGCGATCCACGGCGTGAGGTGCAGCAGCGTCAACCCGCCCAGGCTGAGCATGAGCAGGATCTCCTCGGTCGCATAGGCGTTCGAGGAGAGCGGGTCGCTGCAGAAGACCGGCAGAGCCAGCTTCTTCGGCAGCAAGGTCTCACCCAACCGCTCACTCCGCAGCGGCCGCCCCACCAGGAATCTCTTCGGTAGCTCTAACAACTTCACAACACCAGCCAACCGCCCCGCCGCGCGCCGTCGCCCCGGTCTTGACACCCCCTTGACGGCCGGGCCACCGATCTTGATGCGGCCTTAACGCGCCATGTCAATCGAGGCGCGGGGGGCCGGCCCGCAGGCGGCGTTCGGCGGCCGCGCGGGCGATGGCGGGGTCCATGGATGACCAGTCGGCGTCGATCCACCAGGTCGCGCCCGCGTCGGCCCACGGGCGGACCACGTCGGCGGCCCTCGGGTCGTTCGCGGCGGTCGACCCTTCGGCGACGACGTCGTACCCCTCCATGGTCAGGCCGTGGGCAGCGCGTTCCCGGCGGATCCAGGCAACACCCTCGGCGAGGTGCTCCGGGGTCAACTCGCCGGGCTGCTGACCGGGCGGGACGATGTAGTTCGGCAGCCAGCCGTCCTGCAGCGCGGCCCGGCGCATCGACTTGGGCCGCGGCCAAGCGCCGACGACCCAGGTCTGGATCCGCGGCTGCTGCACCGGTGGCGGCGGTGCGGGCGGCATCAGGTCGGCGACCTTCTTGGACCGGTAGTGCTGACCGGAGAACTCGAACGGTTGGTCACGCCACAGGTACTGCAGCATCTCCAGCGACTCGTCCATCAGCTCGGCCCGGACCTTGCGCCCCGGATCGTCCTCGAACAACCAGAACCGCTCCTCCCCCGACACCCCGAGCCCGACCGCCAGCGTCACCCGGCCGTTGCTCAGGTTGTCCACTGTCGAGGTCTGCCCCGCCACATCCCACGGTTTCCGCCGCGGCAACGGCGTCAGCATCGTGCCCAGCCGGATCCGCTCGGTTGTCATCGCCGCCGCACCGAGCATCACCCACGCGTCGATCCCCCAGACCGCCTCCCACACGAAGAACCCGTCCCACCCGTGCTCCTCAGCCAAAGCAGCCAGCTCAGCAGCCGCCCGCGCATCCCCGGACGCCATCACGAACCCGTATCTCATGCCCAGCACGCTAAGCGCTCCCACCGACAGGAATCACGCCTTGACCGCGTGGACCAGCCGCCGCGTGAGCTGTCGGGTCTCCAGCAGGTGTGCGAGCTTGCCCGACTGCTCTTCGGCCTCTTGCCAGCGTGGGTCGTCACCGTGCAACTTCGCCAGCAGCTCGTCGACACGCTGCGCCTGACGCGGCCACTCCGCGGGCTCGGTCCCGCCTGCCGCCTCGATCAGCTCACGTACGTCGAAACCGGTTTGCGCCAGCAGATCGCGCAGCTCGTCCAGGTCCGGGAACTCGTTTCCTCGCGGCAGCTCACTGTGCAGACCTGGCTCGGCCACCAGCACCAGCATGCCGAGTGATCCGCCCGGCCGCAGGACTCTCCGGATCTCTCGAAGCAGGGCGAACTTGTCATGCACCGTGCAGAGGACGCCAACGCACCAGGCAACGTCGAAGACCCGATCGCCGAACGGGAGGCGGTCACCGCTCGCACAGATCGCCGTACGACCGAAGATCCGGCGCTCCGCCCGGCACGCATCCTCCATCGGCTCGACCAGCACCGGCCGTACGCCGTACTTCTCGGCAGCCCACGCGGATGCACCACCGACGCCCGCACCCACATCGACCATGCCCACCGAGGGGCTCAGCGCGCAGGACCGAGCAAGCCAATCCAGCAGTGCGGGATCGCCACTGCCCCGGCAGCCGGCCACGATCGCGTACTCGTCACCTAGCGCCGCGACAGCGTCGGCTGTCCACGACGCGACGGTGCCGAACTCGGCGTCTTGTTCCTCGCCGCCATCCCCGCCTCGCACGCCCATGCGGCTCAGGTACCCATGGGGAGCATGCGTAGCCGATGTGATGGAACGAAACTTCAGCTGACGAAGACTGCGGTGGGTTTGGCGACCGGTCCGTGCGGTTCGTAGAGGGCGAGGAAGGTGCCGGTCGGGTCGAACATCGCGGTCTGGCCGGGCTGGAGTTTGAGGCCGGACAGTGGCCGTCCGGTGCGGATGGCGGCGGCCTGGCCGGCGTCGGCGTCGTACCGCGGGAAGGTGCCGGCGGCAACATCCGCGATCGGCAGCCAGGCGAAGTCCTGCGCCAGCGACTCCAGCGTGTGCGCCGCCGCCAGGCCGAACGAGCCGACCCGGGTACGACGCAACGCGGTCAGGTGACCGCCGACGCCGAGCTCGGCGCCGAGATCGCGAGCCAGGGCACGAATGTAGGTGCCGCTGGAACAGTCGACCGAGACGTCGACATCGATCCCGTCCGGCCCCGGGCGTACGTCGAGAATGTCGTACCGCGAGACCGTCACCGCGCGAGCCTTCAGCGCGACCTCCTCGCCGGCCCGGACGCGTTCGTACGCGCGCCGCCCGTCGACCTTGATCGCCGAGACCTTCGACGGCACCTGCGAGATCTCACCGCGGAAACCGGCCACCGCGGACTCGATCGCCTCGGCCGTGACCCCGTCGACCGGGGCCGTGGTCAGCAAGGCGCCCTCGGCGTCGTCGGTGGTCGTGGTCGCGCCGAGCCGGATCGTCGCGTCGTACGACTTGTCGGCCAGCTGAAGATGCCCGAGCAGCCGGGTCGCCCGGTTGAGGCCGATGACCAGCACACCCGTCGCCATCGGGTCGAGCGTGCCGGCGTGCCCGACCTTGCGGGTGCCGGCGAGCCGGCGGACCCGGGCGACGACGGTGTGCGAGGTCAGCCCCGCCGGCTTGTCCACGACGACGATCCCGTCGGACGACGAGGTGAAGTCACTGGACGGGGTGCCGTTCGGGGACATGGTGTCGATGCCGGTCAACGCAGCACTCAGTCCTGGTCCTCGTCGTCGTCCTTGTGCTTGTACGGATCCGCGTCGCCGGCCGGCTTGGCACCCGCGGCGGCCTTGGCCACCTCGGCGTCGGCCTCGCGGGCCTTCGCCAGCAGGTCCTCGATCTGGCCGGCGGTCTCCGGAACGGCGTCCAGGAAGAACGTGACACTCGGCGAGTGCCGCAGGCCCAGCGCCTTGCCGACCTCGCTGCGGATCAGGCCACGCGCCGACTCCAGGGCGGCCGCGGTCGACGCCCGCGCCTGCTCGTCGCCGTACACGGTGTAGAAGACGCTGGCCTCGCGCAGGTCACCGGTCAGCCGGGCGTCCGTCACGGTGACGAAACCCAGCCGGGGGTCCTTGACCCGGCGCTCGAGCAGTTCGGCGACGAGCACCTGGATCCGGTCGGCCAGCTGCTTCGCCCTTGCTTCACCCATCAGGGCTCACTCCCTCATTCATGAGAACGTCCGGAGAGACATAGACCGTCTCTCCGGACGTTACTCCCAGGCGATCCGGGCGGATCACCCTTGCTGTGTCAGTTGCGCGGCTTCTCGCGGAGCTCGAACGACTCGACGATGTCACCGATCTTGATGTCGTTGAAGTTGTTGACGGTCAGACCACACTCGAAGCCCTCGCGGACCTCGGACGCGTCGTCCTTGAACCTCTTCAGCGACGACAACTCGGTGTTGTCGACGACCACCGCGCCGTCCCGGATCAACCGGACCTTGGCGTTGCGGCGGATCAGCCCACTGGTAACCCAGCAACCGGCGATGTTGCCCACCTTCGAGGAGCGGAAGATCTCGCGGATCTCCGCCTGGCCGAGGGTGACCTCCTCGTAGATCGGCTTGAGCATGCCCTTCAGGGCCGCCTCGATGTCGTCGATCGCCGCGTAGATGACCGAGTAGTACCGGACATCGACGCCCTCGCGCTCGGCCAGGTCACCGGCCTTGCCCGCCGGCCGCACGTTGAAGCCGATGATGACGGCGTTCGACGCGATGGCCAGGTTGACGTCGTTCTCGTTGATCGCACCGACACCGCGGTCGATGACGCGGAGGTTGACCTCGTCGCCGACCTCGATCCGGACCAGGGCGTCTTCCAGTGCCTCGACCGAACCGGACACGTCGCCCTTGAGGATGAGCAGCAGTTCCTGCGTCTCGCCCTTCTCCATCGAGGCCATGAAGTCCTCGAGGGTCCGGCGCGCACGACGCTTGGCGTTGGCGGCCGCCCGGGCGCGAGCTTCGCGCTTCTCGGCGATCTGCCGTGCCCTCCGGTCGTCGTCGACGACCAGGAACTTGTCACCCGCACCTGGTACGGCGGTCAGACCGAGCACCAGCACCGGACGCGACGGCGTCGCCTCCTCGACCGGGTCGCCGTGCTCGTCGAGCATGGCCCGGACCCGGCCGTACGCCGGTCCCGCCACCATCGAGTCGCCGACCCGCAGAGTGCCGCGCTGCACCAGCACGGTCGCCACCGGACCACGGCCCTTGTCGAGGTTCGCCTCGATCGCGATGCCCTGGGCCGGCATGTTCGGGTTGGCCCGCAGGTCGAGTGCCGCGTCCGCGGTCAGTACGACGCCTTCGAGCAGCCCGTCGATGTTGATCCGGGACTTCGCCGAGACGTCGACGAACATCGTGTCGCCGCCGTACTCCTCGGGCACCAGGCCGTACTCGGTCAGCTGACCGCGCACCTTGGCCGGGTCCGCACTCGGTACGTCGATCTTGTTCACCGCGACCACGATCGGGACGTTCGCCGCCCGGGCGTGGTTCAGTGCCTCGATCGTCTGCGGCATCACGCCGTCGTCGGCCGCGACCACCAGGATGACGATGTCGGTGGCCTGCGCACCACGGGCACGCATGGCGGTGAACGCCTCGTGACCCGGGGTGTCGACGAAGGTGATGGCCCGCTGCTCGCCGTCCACCTCGGTGGTCACCTGGTACGCGCCGATGTGCTGGGTGATGCCACCGGCTTCCTTGGCAACGACGTTCGCCATCCGGATCGCGTCCAGCAGCTTGGTCTTACCGTGATCGACGTGACCCATCACGGTCACCACCGGCGGCCGCTTGACCAGGTCTGCCTCGCCGCCCTCGTCCGAACCGAAGTCGATGTCGAACGACTGCAGCAGCTCGCGGTCCTCGTCCTCCGGGGACACGACCTGGACGTCGTAGTTCAGCTCGGTGCCGAGCAGTTCCAGGACTTCCTCGTTGACCGACTGGGTCGCGGTCACCATCTCACCGAGGTGGAACAGCACCTGCACCAGCGACGCCGGGTCGACGCCGACCTTCTCGGCGAAGTCCGTCAGCGACGCGCCACGGGCGAGGCGCACGACCTCGCCGTCACCGTGCCGGACGCGAACGCCGCCGACTGCCGGCGCCTGCATGTTGTCGAACTCCTGGCGCTTCGCCCGCTTCGACTTGCGGCCACGGCGCGCCGGACCGCCCGGACGCCCGAAGGCACCCTGCGTCCCGCCACGACCACGGTTGCCCGCACCCGGACGGCCACCGCCGCCACCGGGCGGGCCGCTCGGGCCGCCGCCTCCGCCGGGACGGAAGCCACCGCCGCCGCCACCGCCGCCACCGCGCGGACCGGCACCCGGTCCACCGGAACCGCCACCGGGACGGCCACGGCCACCAGCGCCGCCGCCACCGCCACCGCCACCACCGCCCGGACCGGACGGACGACCGGTGAACGTGCCGGCCGAGGACTTCGGCATCATCGCCGGGTTGGGCCGCGGCGCACCGGGCACACTCGGACGCGGCCGGTCGTTGCTGCGACCACGGTCGTCACCACGGGACTGCGGCGGACGCGGCGCCATCCCGGCCGGGCTCGCACCCTGACCGGAACGCTCACCCTGACCACCCTGGCCGGGGCGTGCGCCACCGCGCTGCATGCCCTGGGTCGAGCTGAACGGGTTGTTGCCCGGACGCGGCGCACCCGGACGGGGCCCACCGCCCTGGCCACCCGGACGCGGCGCACCGGGGCGCGGGGCGCCGGGACGGGGCGCGTTGCCCTGGCCGCCCGGACGCGGCGCACCCGGACGCGGACCGGATCCCGGTCCACCCGGACGCGGACCCGGCCGGGTCGACTGCTCGGCGGCCGGACGCTGCTGGGCCGGAGCGGCCGGCTGAGCGGCCGCCGGGCTGGGCGCCGACGCGGCCGGCGCGGCCTTGGCGGCCGGTGCCTCGAACGACGGTGCCGCCGGGGTCTCGGCCTTGGCCGCCGGAGCGACCTCGGCGGGCGCGGTCTCCTGCCGCGGCGCGGGCTTCGGGCCCGGACGCGGCCCAGGCTTCACGCCTGGGGTCGGAACCGACTTCACCGGAGCCGGAGCGGACTCCACCTTCTCGGCCACCTCCGCCTTGGGGGTTTCTGCGACCGGCGCCGGAGTCGCCTCAGCGGCCGGCGCGGGGCGCTCGGCCGGGGACTTCGGTGCGGCCTGCTTCGCCGGCGCGGCAGGCGCGACCGGTGCGGTCGCCTGCGGCGCCGCAGACGTGCTTGCGGCGGCCTTCTTGGCCGCGCGCTTCTTCGGCGGGTTCTTCTCGAAATCTTCCGCCAACCGTCGAACGACGGGTGCCTCGATCGTCGAGGACGCCGATCGGACGAACTCTCCCATGTCGTTCAGCCTGGTCAGAACGACCTTGCTGGTAACTCCGAGCTCTTTCGCGAGCTCGTAGACCCGGACCTTTGCCACTGCTCTCCCTCTGGTCCGAGCCTGGGGCGCGGACCGTTAGTTGACGTACATGCTCATCGCATTGCACTCATCGTTCGACACTCATCGAGTGGTCATGAGTCGATGACCCGCCTTCATGTCGTCGCGACGGTCGTCGCGGGCGGCCGGGTGGCCGCACTTGTTTCGGTACTGCTTTCGGTACTGCGCTGCGCAACATGTTCCCGTACGAGCGCCAGGTCAAGCGGACCGGGGACCTTGAAGGCCCGTGGGAACGCCTTACGCCGCTCGGCGAGGTCGAGGCACGCGGCCACCGGGTGCAGATGCGCCCCGCGGCCAGGCGCCCGACGATCGGGATCCGGGAGGACACGTCCTCCGGACACCGTCATCCGCAGCAGGTCAGCCGGACTGGACCGCTTCCGGCACCCGATACAGGTGCGCTCCCGGGGCTTGCCAGGGCGCGCGTCTGCAGTCACTTTGGTACGTGATCCTCAGGGTGTGGTTGCGACTCAGTCGACCGACCGAGAGATCAGTCTACCTTCTCGTCCTCACGAGTCACATCCGTATCCGGCCGGATGTCGATCCGCCACCCGGTCAGCCGGGCGGCCAGGCGGGCGTTCTGCCCTTCCTTGCCGATCGCGAGCGAGAGCTGGTAGTCGGGCACGACGACCCGCGCCGCGCGTGCCGCGGCGTCCACGACCTCAACAGATGTAACCTGCGCCGGGGACAGCGCATTCCCGACGAAAGTGGCCGGATCGTCGCTGTGGTCGATGATGTCGATCTTCTCACCGTGCAGCTCGTGCATGATGTTGCGCACCCGCTGGCCCATCGGCCCGATGCAGGCGCCCTTCCCGTTCACCGACGGGTTCAGCGTCCGGACGGCGATCTTGGTCCGGTGACCGGCCTCACGCGCGATCGCGGTGATCTCGACCGTACCGTCCGCGATCTCGGGGACCTCGAGGGCGAACAGCTTCTTGACCAGGTTCGGGTGGGTGCGGCTGACCGTGATCTGCGGGCCCTTGAAGCCCTTCCGGACGCCCACGACGTACACCCGCAGCCGGGAGCCGTGCTCGTACTTCTCCCCCGGCACCTGCTCCGGCGCCGGCAGCACCGCCTCGATCTTGCCGAGGTCGACCATCACCGAGCGCGGGTCGCGGCCCTGCTGGACGACGCCGGAGACGATGTCGCCCTCCTTGCCGGAGAACTCGCCGTACCGGACCTCGTCCTCGGCGTCGCGCAACCGCTGCAGGATGATCTGCTTGGCGGTGGTGGCCGCGATCCGGCCGAAGTCGGCCGGGGTGTCGTCGTACTCGCGGGCCACGGTGCCGTCCTCGGCGAGCTCGCGGGCGAACACGGTGACGTGCCCGGTCTTGCGGTCCAGCTCGGCGCGAGCGTGCTGCTGGGCGCCCTCGGTGCGGTGGTAGGCCACCAGCAGGGCTTGCTCGATCGCCTCGACGACGACGTCCAGGGAGATGTCCTTCTCCCGCTCCAGGGACCGCAGTACGGCCATGTCGATGTCCATGTCAGTTCTCCTCCACCGTGCCGTCAGCGGCAGGTTCGTCGTTGCCGGCAGCCCGGTTGAACTCGATCTGGACCTTGGCCTTGGCCACGTCGGCGTACGCGACGGTCTGCATGGTGCCGTCCACGTCCAGCTCGGCCGCCTGCTCGGAGGCGGACTTGATCCGGCCGGTCAGCTTGCCGCCCGCGGTCAGCGTGACCGCGACCAGCCGGCTGATGTTGCGCCGCCAGTGCCGGGGCAGAGTGAGCGGCCGGTCGACGCCGGGGCTGGAGACCTCCAGCGTGTAGGCGCCGTCGCCCATCATGTCGTCGGCGTCGAGTGCCTTGGAGATCGCCCGGGTCACGTCGGCGACGTCGTCCAGGCTGATGCCGCCGTCGCGGTCGACGAGCACGCGCAGCAACCGGCGGCGGCCGGCCGGAGTGATCTCCGCGGCCTCCAGGTCGCAGCCGAACTGCTCGGCGATCGGCCGCAGGAAGTTCTCGAGGCTCGTGGTGTCCGTGTGGTCAGTCCTTCGGCTCACAGGTTGACCTGCCTCTCTCTCCAGTTGTGCACCCGTTCCACCCCCGGCGGTCCGGCCGAGGGCAGTAGCCCACCATATCCGGCCGGTCGCAGTGCTCGGGTCACCGGCTCGTCCCAGACCGGTCACCGGCGCGTCACCAGGTATCGTTCCGCCGTGCCGATCGAACCCCGCCGCGTGTCCCGCCGCAGCCTCCTGGTGAGTGCGGCCCTGGTGCCCGGAGCCGTCACGCTGGCCGGCTGCAAGGACGATCCGGCCGGGAGTACGCCGGGCGCCGTCAACCCCTCGTCGTCCGATGGGCGCGCCCAGGAGACGCCGACCGTCGACCCCGCGGTCGTCGCGGCTCTCAGCGCGGCGGCGACCCAGGTGACTCAATTATCCCTCGCGTTCGCGGGGACGAGCCGGAAGTTCCCGGCGCTGCGATCCCAGCTCGCGGCCGGCGCGAAGTACCACGCCAGTCACCTGGCCAAGCTCAAGGAAACCGCAGGGGTCACAGCCACCGCTGGCAAGGCACCTGCCGTCGCGGGGACGTCGGCGGCCGCGCTCACCGCCTTGGCCAGGCAGGAGAAGGTCGCGGCGATCGCCCACGCCGCCGCGGCAGCGAAGGTGTCCGGCGCCCCGGCCCGCCTGCTGGCGATGATCGCCGCCGCCGAGACCCAGCTGGCGACAACCCTGACCCCGAAGAAAAAGGCGAACGCCTCGTGACCGTGTTGAATGCCGCGCCTCCGGCGCGGGGGTCATGGGGCTTTGACTCCCGGCCTTCCCTCGTCACTCCGGTCGCTGCGCTCCCTACGCTCCTCAGTCCAGGCCGGGAGGCCCCATGACTCAGCTCGAAGCTCTGCAGGCCGCGCTCGCCGGCGAACACGCCGCCATGTACGGCGTGGGCGTGGCCGGCGGGAAGCTGAGTGGCGCCCGCTTCAAGGCCGCGACGGACTCCTATGAGCAGCACCGCGACCACCGCGACCACCTGAGCGCCCTGGTCGTCGCCGCCGGTGAGACCCCGGTCGCGGCGGAACCGGCGTACGACCTGCCTCAGGCGGTCACGAACGCGGCCACCGCCGCCGCCCTCGTCCTGCTGATCGAGCGACGAGTGGCAGCCGTGTACGGCGACCTGGTCGAGGCGGCCGAGCAGCCGGCCGTCCGGGCCTTCGCCATCGAGAGCCTGCTCGCCGCCGCGAGCGCCCAGGTCGCCTGGGGCGGCGCTCCGGTGGCCTTCCCCGGCGCAGTGTGAGATGGCCAGGTCCTGTCCGTGTGGGCTCGACGCCACCTATGACGACTGCTGTGGCCGTCTGCACCAAGGCCGTACGTCGGCCAACACCGCCGAGCAACTGATGCGCTCGCGCTACTCGGCCTTCGTCGTCGGCGATGTGCCGTACCTGCTGCGCAGCTGGCATTCCTCGACGCGCCCGCCCGATCTCCAGCTGGATCCGGACCTCGTCTGGACCGGCCTCGAGATCCTGAACACCACCGACGGAAGCCCGTTCCACACCGAAGGAACTGTCGAGTTCCGCGCACACTACACACTCGACGGCCGCCCAGCCCACCAGCACGAAAACAGCCACTTCACCCGCGAGAACGGCACCTGGGTGTACGTCGAGGCTCTCCCCGGCGGCGCCACGGGCCGATGAGGCCGGTGTCGGAGGTGTCTAGGCGCCGAGGACGTGCTGGATGCCTGCTACCGCGGCGCCGCGAGCCCAGTCGGTGAAGGTGAGCGGGGTGGTGAGGACGTCGAGCGTGCAGCGCTGGGTCTCCAATGGCCCCGGGCGGAGCCGATCATCGATCGCCTCCTGCAGAGCGGGCGAGTCGGTAAAGGCGGCGAGGTCCTCGCCGCCCAGCACGATGCAGGTCGTCTGGAGCGCCCCCGCGAAGGAGGCCACGACATGCCCGAGCGCCCGGGCGGCGTCGTCGAGCCGACGGGTGGCGGCCTGGTCGCCGCCGGCGCGGGCCCGGACCAGATCGCCGATGGTCACCGGGTGCCCGGCGGCCGCCGACGCCTGGCGCTCGAGATCCTCCCGGTTGAGATAGGCCGCCACACACCCCCGGTGGCCGAGGCTGCAGCTGGGTCCACTGCTGTCGACGGGCGAGTGCGCCAGCAGATGACCGTTGTCGATCAGTTCCTCGACGGCGACGCCGTTCCGGACGACGCCCACACCGAGACCCGCGCCGACGGTGACGATGCCGAAGGTCGAGTGCGTGCGGCCGGCACCGAACCACAGTTGCTCGCGAGCCAGCGCGGTGACGTCGTTGGTGACAATGACCGGCAGCTCGGTCCGGTCCCGCAGCGGCCCACCGAGGTCCACATCGCGCCAACCCAGGAACGTCCCCTCCCGGACGACCGAACCGTCCACGATCACCCCGCCGACGGACACCCCGATGCCGTCCACGGTCGGCACCTTGGGAGCGAGCCTGCTCGCCAGCTGGGCAACGAGCTTCACCGTGGCGGCGATCGGCACCACACCGCCCTCCTCGCGCCGGGGCAGGGCCGCCCGGGTGGTCGCCTTGACCTCGCCGAACAGGTCGCAGACGACCCCATAGGCGGTGTCGCCGGTGAGCTTGACGCCGACGACGTGCCGGGCACTGGGCACCGCGGTCAGGATCTGGCGGGGCCGGCCGATCGCGGCCGCCGGCTCGAGGTCCTCGGTGGCCATGCCGCCGACGATGAGGGCGCGGGCCAGTCGGGACATCGAAGCGTAGGAGAGATTCAGCCGATCGCCGAGGTCGCCACGGGTCGCCGGCCCGTGCACCAGCAACTGGCGGGTGACGGCGAGCTCTCCCGCGGTCAGACCCCGCTCACCGGCCGGTCGTTCCGACGTGCCAGTCACCATCCGTCCAGTTTACAAATCGACACCACGTGACCCTTGTCACATCGGCCATCCTGGCTTATTTTCAATCTGACTGTAAATAGCCCCGGACCCCGGCTCGCAGTAACCCCGGGCGAAGGAGAGCTGATGGTCACCACGACTTCGATCCGGCCGGCGAAGACCGGCCGCGCCAGGAACGGTCCGCGCGACGACACCCGTCTGGCGCTGCTGTTCATCCTTCCCGCACTGATCGGCTTCGGCGTCTTCCTGGTCTGGCCGACCCTGCGCGGGATCTACCTCAGCTTCACGAAGTTCAACCTGCTGACGCCGCCGAAGTTCAACGGTCTGGACAACTACGTCCGGATGATCCACGACCCGGTGTTCTGGAACGCGTTGAAGGTGACGCTCTACTACGTGATCCTGAACATCGGCTTCCAGACGGTGATCGCCCTGGTGATCGCCGTGATGATGCAGCGGCTGACGCAGCGCACCTGGCTGCGCGGCATCGTGCTCACGCCGTTCCTCGTCTCGAACGTGGTGGCCGCGATGGTCTTCCTCTGGATCCTCGACTACCAGCTCGGCATCGCGAACAACATCATCGCCGCGATGGGCCTCGACCGGATCCCGTTCCTGTCCGACAGCACCTGGGTCATCCCGACGATCGCCTTCATCAATGTCTGGCGACATGTCGGCTACACCGCGCTGCTGATCTTCGCCGGTCTGCAGATGATCCCCGAGACCGTCTACGAGGCGGGCCGCATCGACGGCGCGAGCGAAGTCCGGATGTTCCGCAGCATCACGGTGCCGCTGCTGCGCCCGATCCTCTCGCTGGTTCTGATCATCACGGTGGTCGGCTCGTTCCAGGTCTTCGACACGGTAGCGATCGCGACGCAGGGTGGACCGGTCAATTCCTCCCGGGTGCTGCAGTTCTACATCTACGACGTCGCGTTCGGCCGCTTCCAGTTCGGCTACGCGTCGGCAATGTCGGTGGCGCTGCTCGCCGTCCTCGTGATCGTGACATTCGTCCAGTACCGGCTCACCCGCGCCGAGTCCTCCGACCTGGCCTGAGGAGCGACCATGACCACCGACACCACCCCGAAGGTCGCCGCCGCGCCGCCCACAGTTGTCAGGGAACCCGCGGCAACCCCGAGCGAGCCACACCGGTTCAGCCCCGGTCGCGCACTCGCCTGGACGTTCATGATCCTGGTGATCCTCGTCAGCCTGTTCCCGTTCTACTGGATGCTGCGTACGGCGCTGTCCAGCAACAACGCCCTCTATGCGGGTTCCGGCAGCCTGCTGCCGGTGCAGACCTCGACCGGCGGCTTCGAGCGGGTCTTCGGCCTGCAGACCGGGCAGGAGGCCATCGATGCCGGTGGCGCCGGGCAGGCGATCAACTTCTGGCGCTACCTGTTCAACTCCGTCGTCGTCGCCACGCTCATCACTGCCGGGCAGGTGTTCTTCTCCGCGATGGCGGCGTACGCGTTCGCGCGGCTGCAATGGAAGCACCGTGAGAGGTTCTTCGCGTTCTTCCTGGGCGGCCTGATGATCCCGGCGATCTTCACGCTGCTGCCGAACTTCGTGCTGCTCAAGCAACTCGGTCTGGTGGACACCCTGATCGGGATCGCCCTGCCGACCATGTTCATGACGCCGTTCGCGGTGTTCTTCCTGCGCCAGTTCTTCCTCGGGATCTCCCGCGAGGTGGAGGAGGCCGCGCTGATGGACGGCGCTACCAAGGTCAGGGTGTTCTTCCGGCTCATCCTGCCGATGTCGGCGGCCCCGATCACGACGCTGGCGATCCTGACCTACATGGCGGCGTGGAACGAGTACTTCTGGGCGCTGATGGTCAGCTACACCGACAGGTCGCGCGTCCTCACCGTCGCACTCGGCGTCTTCAAGTCCCAGACGCCGCAGACCGGCCCCGACTGGTCCGGCCTGATGGCCGCCACGCTCGTCGCCGCCCTGCCGATGCTCGTGCTCTTCATGCTCTTCGCGAAGCGCATCGTCAACTCCATCGGCTTCAGCGGGATCAAGTGAGGAGCCCGGCATGATCACCTTCCGGCACCGGATCCGCACCGCCGCGGTCGCTCTGCTCACCGCCGCGGCCCTGACCGGCTGCGCCAGTACAACCGGTAGCAGCGCGAACGGCACCATCGAGTACTGGCTGTGGGACTCGGCCCAGCAGCCGGGCTACCAGAAGTGCGCCGACGCGTTCGCCAAGGCCAATCCCGGCCTGAAGATCCACATCTCGCAGTACGGCTGGGACGCCTACTGGTCCAAGCTCACCGCCGGCTTCATCGCCGACACCGCACCCGACGTCTTCACCGACCACCTGTCGAAGTTCGCCCAGTACGTCGATCTGAAGGTCCTCCGCCCCCTCGACGACCTCGGGCCGACCAGTGGGATCAAGGACGGCGACTACCAGCAGGGCCTGGCGGAACTGTGGAAGGGCCAGGACGGCAAGCGGTACGGCGCACCGAAGGACTGGGACACGATCGCGATCTTCTACGACGGCGCCGCACTCAAGGCCGCCGGCGTGGATCCCGCCGAGTTGGAGAACCTCACCTGGAACCCCCAGGACGGCGGCACGTTCGAGAAGCTCGTCGCGCATCTCAGCATCGACGAGAAGGGCGTCCGGGGCGACGAGCCGGGCTTCGACAAGTCGCACGTCAAGACGCACGGCCTGGCCTCCGAAGGCTCCGGCGGCGGTGGCTGGGGCCAGACGCAGTGGTCGGCGTTCGCCGGCAGCGCCGGCTGGCAGGCGACCGACAAGAACCCGTGGGGCACCAAGTTCAACCTGGACCAGCCGGCCCTGCAGGACACGCTGAGCTGGTACTTCGGCATGGTGCAGAAGGGCTACATGCCCAGCTACGAGGAGATCGGCGGCGCGAACGCGATCGGCACCGACAAGCAGATCCAGTCCGGTACGGCGGCCATGGGCCTCAGCGGGTCGTGGATGATCTCCAGCTTCACCAAGCTCACCGACTCCGCCGGCAAGAAGCTGGACATCGGGCTGGCGCCGACCCCGATCGGGCCGAGCGGCAAGCGGGCGTCGATGTTCAACGGCCTGGCCGACTCGGTCACCACGCTGTCGAAGCAGCCTGAGAACTCCGCGAAGTGGGTCGCGTTCCTGTCCGGCGCGGAGTGCCAGAACATCATCGGCCAGTCCGGCGTCGTCTTCCCGGCCCGGCCGGCCGGCACCCAACTGGCGATCGCCTACAACAAGTCCGAGCGCAAACTCGACGTCACCCCGTTCACCCGGCAGGTCGCCGACAAGACGACGTTCCTGTTCCCGGTGACGACGAACGCCGCCGACATCGCGGCGCTGATGGCACCACGCTTCGACGCCGTCTACATCGGCAGCTCACCGGTCAGCTCGTTGACGAAGCTCAATACGCAACTCGACGAGCTGTTCAAGGTCGCCCAGTAGCGCAAGGCCGGGTGGACCGCGTGGTCCACCCGGCCGACCGATCGACCCGTCCGACGTCCGGCCACGTCACGGATCGTGAGGGGTCGTGACGGGTGAGGATCGTCCGGTCCGGGTGAGGTTTCCGGTACGGACGGGCAGTGAGGCTGGTGGCATGGACACTGACCTCGGTCTGGGACTGACCAGCCTGTTCATCGTCGCGTTGGTGGCGGCCATCACGCCTGTGATCGTCGGGCTACTCGGCTGGATGCGGATTCCGCAGGTGGTGATCCTGATTCTCGGCGGCGTGGTGGTCGGTCCGCACGTGCTCGATCTGGCCGACCCGGGCAGCATCGTCCTGCTCTCGAACGTCGGTCTGGGGTTCCTGTTCCTGATGGCGGGCTATGAGCTCGACCTGGCGATCTTCCGGCAGCGAGCCGGCAAGCTCGCTCTCGTCGGGTGGGGGGTCACCATGGTGCTGGCCATCGGGGTGGTCGCGGCGCTCGCGGCGGCAGGGCTCGTGCGGGCGTTCGTGCCGGTCGCGCTCGGCCTGACGACGACGGCGCTGGGAACGCTGTTACCGATCCTGCGCGACAACAACATGCTGCGTGGGTCGTTCAGCTCCTACGTCCTGGCCGCCGGGGCGGTCGGGGAGTTCCTGCCGGTCGTGGCCATCGCGATCTTCCTCGGATCGCACGGCCGGTTCATCGGGCTGATCTCACTGGTCGCGGTGGGCCTCCTCGGGCTCGTGCTGAGTCTGGCGCCCAGATTGGGGCGGGGCGGCCGGATCGCGCGGATTCTGAGGGAGGGAGAGGACGCGACGTCGCAGACCACGCTGCGGTGGACGGTCGCGATGTTGTTGCTCCTGCTCGTGATTGCCAGCGACTTCGGGCTCGATTCCGTCCTGGGGGCCTTCGTGGCGGGAGTCGTCCTGCATCGGTGGGCACCCGGGAACGTCGAAGGGCTGGACCACAAGCTCGATGCCGTCGGCTACGGCTTCTTCATTCCCATCTTCTTCGTGTCCTCAGGGATGGGTCTCGACCTGGAGTCGATCATCCACGCACCTGGGCGGCTGGTCCTGTTCTTCCTCCTGCTGCTCATCGTGCGCGGACTGCCGACGCTGGCAGTGTACCGAACCGCATTGCCCTGGCAGCGACGGCTCGAGCTCGTCTTCGTGGTGTCGACCGCGTTGCCGCTGCTCGTCGCGCTGAGTGAGATCGGGCTCGAGACCGGCGAGATGCTGCCCGAGAACGCGGCCGCGTTGGTGGGCGCGGGCGTCTTGTCGGTGCTGGTCTACCCGGCGATCGCCGTCGCCATCGACCGCCGGCTCGCCCGCACCCACGGCGAGACCGGAGAACCCGTGCCGTAGCCTGTCCGCCGGTCAGGTCGCCGCCGCGTCCGCCGCCCGGTGTGGGGCCGGAATGCCCGCCGCGGTGTACCGGTGGGTGGACTTCGCGCGGTCCAGCGCGGCATCCAGGGTGATGGCCGCGTCGATCAGGGCCAGGTGCGTGAAAGCCTGCGGGAAGTTGCCGAGCTGCTGACCGGTCAGGCCGATCTCTTCGGAGAACAGGCCCACGTGGTTGGCGTAGGTGAGCATCTTCTCGAAGATCAGCCGGGCCTCGTCGAGGCGGCCGGCCCGGGCCAGGGCGTCGACATAGTTGAAAGTACAGAGCGAGAACGTGCCCTCGTCACCGGCCAGCCCGTCCGGTGAGGCGGCCGGGTCGTAGCGGTAGACCAGGCTGTCGACCACCAGCTCGGCATCCATCGCGTCCAGCGTCGACAGCCACATCGGATCGGTGGGCCCGATGGCGCCGACTGTTGCCATGCGCAACATGGACGAGTCGAGCACGGTGTCGCCGTAGTGCTGCACGAACGCCCCGAGCTTCTCGTTCCAGCCGCGGTGCATCAGCTGGTTGTGGATCGCGTCCCGGGTCGTCACCCACAGGCCCACCGAGCCGGGCAGGCCCCGTTCGGCGGCCAGCCGGATCGCGCGGTCGAAGGCGACCCAGCTCATCACGCGGCCGTAGGTGAAGTCCTTCTGCCCGCCGCGGGTCTCCCAGATCCCCTCCCCCGGCAGGTCCCAGTTCTCGGTCAGCCAGTCGACGATGCCCCGCAGGGCCGCCCACGTCTGGAGATCGAGGTCGATCCCGTGCTGATCGGCGAAGTAGATGCTGTCCAGCGCCTCGCCGTAGATATCCATCTGCCGCTGGTCGGAGGCACCGTTGCCGATCCGTACCGGCCGGGAGCCGCGGTAGCCCTCCAGGTGCTCGAGCGACTCCTCGGTCAGATCGGACGACCCGTCCACGCGGTACATGATGTTCAGCGGGCCGCCTCCCCCACCGGCCTTCTCCTGCACGCGGTCACGCAACCAGCGGCAGAAGTCCGCGGCCTCTTCGGTGAAGCCGAGGCCGAGCAGCGCGTAGACGGAGAACGACGCGTCCCGCACCCAGGTGTAGCGGTAGTCCCAGTTGCGCTCGCCGCCGATCTGCTCGGGCAACCCGGCCGTCGGAGCGGCCACCAGTGCGCCGCTCGGCGCGTACGTCATCAGCTTGAGCGTGATCGCCGAGCGCTGCAGCATCTCCCGCCACCGGCCGGTGTACGTCGACTGCGACAACCAGTCGCGCCAGAACGCGGTCGCGTCGTCGAACATGGCAGTGAACTCCGCGACCCCGATCTCGCGCGGTGGTCCGTCGGCCGCCGACTCCAGCACCAGCCCCCGGGTCTGCCCGGCCGACATCTCGTAGTCGATGTGCAGGTCGCCGCCGTCCACCCGGACTTGCGCGAGCCGCTCGTCACCCGGCTCACGGACCACGTGCAGCGTCAGGCTCAGATCCTCGGTCGCGAAGATCGCCCCCGGCTCGACCACCTGCAGCTCGTGCTCCTTGCGGCCGTAGTCGAAGCGGGGCGCGATGTCCACCTCGAACGCGATCCGCCCCCGCACGCACCGCATGATCCGCACGATCCGATGGTTCGCGGTGGGCTGCTTGCCGGCCGGCGGCATGAAGTCGACGACCTCGCCGACGCCCTCCTCGGTCATGAACCGGGTGATCAGGATGGCGGTGTCCGGGAAGTACAGCTGCCGGCTGGTGACGTCGGGGCCGGTCGCCCGCGTCCGGAAATAGCCGCCGCGTTCCTGGTCGAGCAGCGCCGCGAAGACGCTCGGCGAATCGAACCGTGGACAGCAGAACCAGTCGATAGAGCCGTCCGTTGCCACCAGGGCAGCGGTCTGAAGGTCGCCGATCAACCCGTGGTCGGCGATGCGTGGGTAGTCGGTCATGAGGAGTCGTCTCCCGTTCGGTTGCGGTAAAGATCGACGCCACCCGGCGCGACCTGCTGCATCGTGAAGGCGCGTTCGCGCCGGGTCTCGCGGCTGAAGGCGATCGCCCAGCTGAGCACCGCCCCGAACCGGTTGCGGAATCCGGTCAGGAAGGCGAGGTGGATGCCAAGCCAGGCCAGCCAACCGATCCGCCCACTCAGGTGGACCCGGCTGACCGAGACGACCGCCTGACCGCGCGCGATGTACGCCGCGGAGCCCAGATCGCGGTACTTGAACGGCTTCGGCGGATCGGTGTGCCCGTCCACCTCGTTCCTGATCCGCTTCGCGGCGTAGTACCCGGTCTGCATCGCCACCTCGCCGACGCCGGGAAGATCGTCGAGGCTCATCACGTCACCGACCACCGAGATCTCCGGGTGGCCGGGCAGGGTGAGATCCGGCTGGACCTTGAGCCGCCCGGCCCGGTCCTGTTCCGCCCCGGCAGCCTTGGCGAGCATGTCGGCGACTGGTGGCGCAGCGACCCCCGCGGCCCATAGCACGGTCCCGACCGCGTACGGCGTACTCGCGCCGTCGGGTCCGCGGACCACGAGCCCACGGGCGCTGACGTCGGTGACGATCGATCCCAGGTGGAGCTCGACGCCGAGCTTGGTCAGCGCGGCGGCGGCCTTGGCGGACAGCTTCGGGCCGAACGGCGCGAGCGGGGCGTCGCCGCCGTCGAACAGCATCACCTTGGCCTCGGTGGGATCGATGTGGTGGAACTGCTTGCTCAGCGTCGACGTGGCCAGCTCACGGATCTGCCCGGCCAGCTCGACACCCGTCGGGCCGGCGCCGACCAGCGCGAACGAGAGCCACCGCCGGCGCTCCTCGGGGTCGGTGGCGGATTGGGCCATCTCGAACGCACCGAAGATCCGGCGCCGGATCAGCAACGCGTCGGCCAGCGTCTTCATACCGGGTGCGAACGCGGCGAACTCGTCATGCCCGAAGTACGACTGCCGTACGCCGGCGGCCAGGATCAGGTCGTCGTACGGGAACTCGATCTCGCCGCCGGTCGGCCGCAGCGCGTGGACGATGCGGGCCTCGACGTCGAAGCCCGTCGCCTCGGCGAGCACGCACTCGACGTTCGAGTACCTGCGCAGGATCGCCCGCAGCGGCATCGCGATCTCGCCCTCGGACAGTACGCCGGTGGCGCACTGGTACAGCAGGGGCTGGAACAGGTGGTGGGCGGCGCGGTCCACGACGGTGACCTGCACCGGTCGGCGCCGGAACGCGCGCGCCGCGAACAGGCCGGCGAAGCCCCCGCCCACGATCACCACCCGGCGACGGCCCCCGGCGCCACTGCTGGTTCGCTCGCTCATCGACCGGCCCCCGGATCATCCGGCCGGGTCATGCCAGCTCGCCCCGGGCGGCAGCAGGGCGTCGGCCTCCTTCGGCCCCCAGCTGTTCTTGGCGTACGGAACGACGGGGACAACGTCACCGAGCACGGGCTCGACCACTCGCCAGGCGGCCTCGACCGTGTCCTGCGCGGCGAAGAGCGACTGCTGGCCCAGGAGCGCCGCCCCGATCAGCCGGTCGTACGGTCGCTGGTCGGATCCCGCCACCTCGGCGAAGGTCAGGTGCTCGGGCTGCGCGGTCCAGCCGGCGCCGGGCTTCTTGCCGCACAGGATGAGCCCGACCTCGCTCTCCGGCCAGATCCGGAACCGTAACTCGTTCGCGGCGCTGGAGTCCCCGAGCCCGAAGATGTCCTGCGGTGGGCGGTGGAAGCGGATCCTCACCTCGGTCGCGGTGACCGGCAGGCATTTCCCGGCCCGGATCGCGATCGGTACGCCGGCCCAGCGCCAGGTGTCGAGAGCGAGCCGGATCGCGACGTACGTCTCGGTCCGCGACGTGGGATCGACGCCGTTGACCTCCAGGTAACCGTCGTACTGCCCGCGCACCGTGTCGTCGGCGGTGAGCGGTCGCAGTGACTTGATCACAGCGGACTTCTGCGCCCGCCAGGTCGCGTCGTGGAACTGGCCCGGCGGATCGGCCGTCACACAGGCGAGCACCTGCAGCATGTGGTTCTGGAGAACATCGCGGATCGCCCCCGTGCGGTCGTAGAAACTGCCGCGGTCGGACACGTCGAAGTTCTCCGCCATGGTGATCTGGATGCTCGCGACGTGGTCGCGGTTGAGCATCGGTTCGACCACCGAGTTGGCGAAACGCGCGAACAGCACGTTCTCCAGCGGGTCCAGGCCGAGCCAGTGGTCCACCCGGTAGATGGCGTCCTCGGGGAAGACCTTGTTCATGGTCGCGTTGAGCTCCTGGGCGCTGGCGAGGTCGGTGCCGAACGGCTTCTCGACCATCACCCGGGCCCCGTCGGCCTTGCCCGCACCCGCGATGCCCTCGGCGATCCGGCCGAACAGCGGCGGCGGCACCTCGAGGTAGAACAGGGCTCGTTTCCCGGCGCCGATCTCGTCGGCCATCGCGGAGTACGTCGCGGCGTCGTCGAGGTCGCCGTCGATGTAGCGCAGGAGGCCGAGCATGCCGGCTGCCGCCGGCTTGTCGGGGTCGATCCCGTTCGCCCGCAACGACGCCGTCGCGTACGCGCGGAACTGGTCGAGTCCCCAGCCGCTCTTGGCCACCCCGATGATCGGTACGTCGAGCACACCCCGCTCGACCAGCCCGACCAGGGCGGGGAAGGTCTCCAGCTTCGCGAGGTCACCGGTCGCACCGAAGATGACCAGGGCGTCCATATCGGCGGTCGGCATAGCGGTTCTCCTCACCAGTCCGGGTCGGCTGGGCTCTCAGCCGAGCCGGTCGAGGATGTGGTCGCCGACCCGCAGCGCGTTGGCGATCGCGGTCAGCGAAGGGTTCACCGCACCGATGCTCGGGAAGAAGCTGGTATCGACGACGTAGAGGTTGTCGACGTCGTGCGCCTTGCAGTTCACGTCGAGGGCCGAGCTCTGTGGGTCGTCGCCGAACCGCACCGTGCCCGCCTGGTGCGCGGTGGCGCCGATGGGCATCCCCTTGTGCAGGTAGATGCTGTGGTCGAGCAGCCGGTGCTCGTGCATCCCGAGCTCGCCGAGCATGCCCTCCAACTTGTGCTTGAGCCGGTTGACGCCCTCGATGTTGTTCTTCTCGTCGAGAGCGAGCTGGATCGACCCGTCCTCGCGGACGGTGACCCGGTTGTCCGGCATCGGCAGGTCCTCACCACACAACCAGAAGTCGACCGCGTGGTGGGCGATCGTCTCGAAGGGCATGTTCGGTGAGACCTTGCCGGCCCAGCGCGGCGCGCCGCTGCGGACCTGCTCGGCGTCGGACTTGCCCAGCATCTGGATCCCGCCGAGCGGGTAGTCCCAGTCGTCGGCACCGAGGTACCAGTCGTTCATCGCTAGGGTCTTCTGGAACAGGGTGGGGTTCGGCTCCTTCGACACCGCCATCAACGCGAGATTGTTGTGTCGCAGGTAGTGGCGGCCGACGACGTCCGAGCTGTTCGCGAGCCCCCGCGGATGGCGGTCGTTCGCCGACTTCAGCAGCAGTACGGCGGAATTGACCGCCCCGCAGGCGACGACCACGAGGTCCGCGCTGAACTGGACGGTCGACCCGTCGACCTCCGTCACGACCTGCGAGACGGTTCGTCCGGTCGGGTCCGTCTCCAGCCGCACCACGTGGGCGTTCGTCACCATCGAGACGTTCTCGTGCTTCAGCGCCGGATCGACGCAGATAACTTGCGCGTCCGACTTCGCCTGCAGCACGCACGGGAACCCGTCCACCTTGTCGCACCGGATGCAGGCGCTGTCCCGGGTCGCCCGGCCCTGCTCGTCCTGGATGAGATCGACGCCGATCGGCAGATGGAACGGATGCAGCCCCTGCTTCTCCAGGTCGTCACTCAACTGCTGGATGCGCGGCTCGTGCTCGACCGGCGCGAACCGGTACGGCGCACTGGCCGCACCTTCGGTGGGATCCTCACCGTGGCGGCCGTGGACCCGATAGAGATGCTCGGCCTCGGTGTAGTACGGCTCGAGGTCCTCGTACCGCAGCGGCCAGGCCGGCGAGACCCCGCCGTGGTGCCGCAGTTCGCCGAAGTCCTGCGGCCGCAGCCGGAACAGGGCGGCGCCGTAGAACTTGGTGTTGCCGCCCACGTAGTAGTTGGTCTCCGGCGGGAACTCGTGGCCGTGCTCGTCGTACCAGAACTCCGGTGCGCGGTACCGGCCTTGGACGAACACCGCCGTGGAGTCCCAGTTCTCGCGTTCTCGCGGCAGGTAGTCGCCGCGTTCGAGGAGCAGGATCCGCTTACCGGACGGCGCCAGCCGATGGGCCAGTGTGCCGCCTCCCGCTCCGGTGCCGATGATGATCACGTCGTAGTGCTGACCGTCAGCCATGTCTCCAGCCTTCGACGAGTACGGGCCGGATGCCTCATCCCGGTTGGATGACGTGACCTAGGTGCTCAAGCGGTGACGGAACACGAAGTACGACCAGGCCTGGTAGAGCAGCACCAGCGGGAGGAACACCGCCGCGACAACGGTCATCACCGTCAGCGCATAGTTCCCCGAAGCCGCGTTCTGCACGGTGAGGCTGTTCGCGGGGTCGGTGCTGGACACCAGAACCTGGGGGTAGAGGGCGGCGAACAGTCCCGCCACGGAACAGACTGTCGCCGCCGCCGACAGCATGAACGCGAAGGCGTCGCGTTCCTGGTGCACTGCCAGGACGGAGACGACCATGGCTGCCGGGGCGACCACCAGGACGACGACCGGTCCCCAGCCGTGGTCGGCGACGATCAGGGTCCAGACCGCGAAGACCGTGACCACCACGAGTCCTACCCAGCCGATCCATCGAGCAGTGCGGTGTGCGCGCTCGCGCAGCTCACCAGTGGTCCTGATACCGAGGAACGTCGCCCCGTTCATGAGACAGAGCACCACCATCGTCAGCCCTGTCCACAGCCCGAACGGCGTGAAGAGATCCCAGAACGTGCCCGTGAACTCACCGTCGGCGTTGACCGGCAGACCCGCCACCAGATCGCCGAGCGCGATCCCGAGCACGAGCGGCGCCAGCAGGCTGCCGGTGGTCAGCGTCCCGCTCCACAGCCGGCGCCAACCGGGCTGGTCGACCTTGCCGCGGAACTCGAAGGAGACGCCGCGGATGATCAGTGCCACCAGCAGCAGCAGGACCGCGAGGTAGCTCGCCGAGAACCAGGTGGCGTACCAGTCGGGGAAGGCGGCGAAGATCGCCGCACCGCCGACGACCAACCACACCTCGTTGCCGTCCCAGAACGGACCGATGGTGTTGATGGCCACCCGGCGTTCCAGACTGGTCCGGCCGACCACGCGGTGCAGCATCCCGACCCCGAAATCGAAGCCCTCCAGGACGAAGAAGCCCGTCCACAGGATCGCGATGAGCACGAACCACAGCTCGGGTAGTCCCACACCCGCCTCCCGGGTCAGTCGCTAGTAGGTGATCGCCGGCGTCCGGGGATCACCAGAGGGCTCGTCGTCGGCGTGCTCGAGTTCGAGACCGCGCCGTGCGTAGCGCAGCATCAGGAAGAGGTAGACGATCCCGAGCAGCACGTAGACGGCCACCAGCACCCCGACGCTGATCGCTAGCTCGGTCGTGCTGACGGAGGTGGACACGCCGTCCGCGGTCTTCATCAGCCCCTGGACGAGCCACGGCTGGCGCCCGTTCTCGGTCAGCATCCAGCCCGCGGTGTTCATCAGTACCGGTGCCAGCACCGCCCAGGTCGCCACGGCGAGGAAGATCCGCGACGCCGTGAGTTTCTTGCGGTACAGCAGCCAGGCGCCCCAGAGGGCGAGCAGCGTGACCAGGCTGCCGAGGTAGGCCATCACCCGCATCGACCAGTATTGGATGAACACGTTCGGCACGTAGTTGCCGGCGCCGTACTGCTGAACGTCGGCCGCCTGCAGTTCGTTGAGGCCCTCCACCTCGCCGTTCCAGGTGCCGGTGGCGAGCAGGGACAGCAGATGGGGAACTTCGATCAGCTGGGTCGGGGTCTCGTCGTTCCTGCCGCCGCCGACCTGGAACAAGGAGAACGAGCAGGGCTGGCAGGTCTCCCACTGTGCCTCGGCGGCCGAGATCTTCATGGGCTGGTACCTCGCCTCGATCACGCCCAGGTGGCTGCCGACCCCCAGCGCCAGGATCGAGACCGGGAGCAGGACGACGATCGCGAGTTTGGCCGAGCGACGGAACAGCCCGCCGTGCTCGGTGCGCCTGAGTTGCCACGCGGACACCGCCAGCATCAGGACGGCCCCGGTCACCAGCGAGGCCAGGATCACGTGGATGTAGCCCCAGACGAACACGGGGTTCGTGAACAGGTCGCCGATCGAACTGAGCTGCGGCCGCCCCGTCTCGGCGTTGGTCGTATAGCCCACCGGGTGCTGCATCCACGAGTTCGCGGCCATGATGAACGCGGCCGAGAGCGACGCCCCGACCGCGACCAGCCAGATCGTGGCGAGATGGATCCGCCGGGGCAGCACGTTCCAGCCGAAGAGCCACAACCCCAGGAACGTCGACTCCAGGAAGAACGCCGCCAGCCCTTCCATCGCCAGCGGCGCGCCGAAGACGTCGCCGACGAACCGCGAGTACGCCGACCAGTTCATGCCGAACTGGAACTCCTGCACCAGCCCGGTGACGACGCCGACGGCGATGTTGATCAGCAGCAGGGTCCCGAAGAACCGGGTCAGCCGCTTGTGGTCCTCCTGGCCGGATCGGTACCACTGGGTGTGCAGTACGGCCACCAGGAAGGCCAGCCCGATCGTCACGGGAACGAATACGAAGTGGTAGATGCTCGTGGTCGCGAACTGGATGCGTGCCAGGTCGGTCGGGTCCATCGCAGGCCTTCGCCCTCGTCGGAAGCGTTCGTCGTCTCCGGGCAGGCTCGCCCGAGAGGCACGGTCAGCGCATCACTCCGGCTGGATGAGATGCGCTTGCTCCTCCGCCCAGAGTCGCGCGTACGCCCCGCCGGCCACGACCAGCTGCGCGTGCGTGCCCGCCTCTACCACCCGACCGGCGTCCAGCACCAGGATCCGGTCGACGGCCTGCAGGCCGCACAGCCGGTGCGTGATGAGCAACATGCTGCGTTCGGCGGCCGCGGCGAGCAGGGTGGCGGTCAGCGTGTCGGCCGCCGCGGTGTCGAGGTGCTCGGTCGGCTCGTCGAGGATGAGCACCGGGAAGTCCGCCAGCAGGGCGCGCGCGACGACGAGCCGCTGTCGCTGGCCGCCGGAGAGCCGGGCGCCGTGCTCACCGACCTCGGTCTCCAGGGCTCTGGGCAGAGCGTCGACCCAGTCCAGCAGACCGACCGCTGCCAGGACCGCCCGCAGCTCCACCTCGGTCGCGTCCGGTCGCGCCAGCCGGAGATTGTCACCGATCGTGCGATCGAAGACGTGTGCGTCCTGGCCGGCCACCCCGACGACCTGCCGGACGGCGTCGGGGTCCAGGTCGGCGACAGAGATCCCGTTCAGAGTGGCCGAACCGGACTCGAGATCGAGGAACCGCAGCAGGACGGCGGCCAGCGTGGACTTCCCGGCCCCGCTGGGTCCGACCACCGCGACGATCTCTCCGGGCGCCAGGTCCAGGTCGATCCCGTCGAGCGCGAGCGGTCCGGACCCGTAGCGAGCGCGCACATCGCGCAGCCGGATCGAGTACGGCGCGGCCGGCATCGGCGCCGGATCACTGGGTTCGCGGACCGGGTCATCGGCCGCCAGGAGCACGTCGACCCGGTCCCGGGAACGCCGTACCCGCTCGTGGATCGCGAAGGCCTGCGGCAGTCCGGTGACCAACTCGAAGGCGGTCAAGGACATCAGAACGACGACGGTGAGCAGGACACCGCGGAGCCTGCCGTCGTCGACGGCGACGATCCCGGCCACCACCACGGCCCAGACGCACAGGCCCGCGAGCATCGTCGTGAGCCCCGAGCCGGTGCCTGCGGTTCGAGCAGCCGCGCCGGCCACCCTGGTCAGCTCGGCATCGGCCCGCCCGGCCCGGCGCAGCTGCGCGTTCGCGGCGCCGTACGCGATCAGATCGGGCGCTCCCTGGACCAGGTCGACCACGGCGGTCGACAGTTCACCGCGGGTCTCTGCCCGGCGCGCCTCGGACCGCCGGACCAGGTGCCGGGCCAGGAGTGGAACGACCGTCGCGCAGAGCAGCGCGGCGGCCACGACCAGGATGCCCGCGACCGGCACGAGGGACCCGACCAGTCCGGCCGTCAACCCGGTTGCGGCGGCGAAGACGACGTACGGCGGGACCACGCGCAGCATCTGGTCCTGCAGTGAGTCGACGTCGTCGACGAAACGAGCCAGCAGGTCGCCGCTCCGGAAAGCCGGCAGGCCGGCCGGGGCCAGGCGCTCGAGCCTGCGGTAGACCCGCATCCTCACGTCGGCCAGCGCCCGGAACGCCGCATCGTGCCCGACCAGGCGCTCGGCGTACCGCAGCAGCGCGCGACTGATCCCGAAGAACCGCACTCCGACCACGGCGAGCCCCAGGGCGGCCATGTTGGGCTGCTCGGAGGCGCGCGCCACCAGCCAGCCGGCGGTCGCCGACAGGCCGAGGCCGGCGGCGGCGCCACCCGCGCCGAGCAGGGTGGCCGCGGCCAGCCGGGTGGTCATGCCGGAAATCATCGCTGTCCCACCGCGGCCGTCGGTTCCAACCGGATCTCCCGGTCCGCCAAAGCGACCAGAGCCGGCCGGTGTGCGGCGATCAGTGCGGTACGGCCGGCGGTCAGCCGGTCGACGGCATCGAGGACCGACGCCTCGGTCTCTCCGTCCAGAGTGGCCGTTGGCTCGTCCAGCAGGAGTAACGCTGCATCCATCAAGAAGGCCCGGGCCAGAGCGACGCGCTGCCGCTGACCTGCGGACAGACCTGCGCCCCGCTCGCCCAGCGGTGTCGCGAGTCCGTGCCGCAGCCGGCCGACCACCTCGGCAAGCCCCGCGTCGTGAACCGCTCGCAGGAGGTCGTCCTCGGAGGCATCCGGCCGGCCGAGCCTGATGTTGTCGGCCAGACTCGCGGCCAGCAGGTAGGGCCGTTGCGGGACCCATGCCACGTTGCGGCGCCAAGCGTGCAGATCGAGCCCACCGAGATCCTGCCCGCAGACCGTCACTCGCCCGGAGTCCAGGGCGACGAAGCCCAGGAGAACGTTGATCATGGTCGACTTGCCGCAGCCGCTCGGCCCGGTCAAGGCCACCACTTCCCCTGCGCCGACAGACAGACTGACCCGGTCGAGCACAGGTTCGGCCCGGTCCGGATAGCTCACGCAAACCTGGTCCACGCGCAGTTCCACCGACTGGCAGTCCGGGACTCCTGCGCCCGAACGGACCTCCGGAAGTGGGCTGTCCAGCACCGTGAACACCTGGTCCGCGGTGGCCACCCCATCCGCACTGGCGTGAAAGCTCGCCCCCAGGGTGCGCAGCGGAAGGTAGGCCTCCGGAGCGAGGATGAGCACGAACAGCCCGGTGGACAGGTCCAGGTCGCCGCTGACGAGCCTGATGCCAACCGCAACCGCGACCACTGCCACCGACAACGACGCGAGCAGCTCCAGCACCAGAGACGACAGGAAGGCCACGCGCAACGTGCCCATCGTCTCCGCGCGGAAGTCGTCCGTCGTACGGCGGACCAGGTCTGCCTGGGCGCGCGCCCGCCCGAACACCTTGAGCGTCGTCAGTCCGGCGACGCTGTCGAGAAAGTGGCCGCCCAGACGCTGCAGGATGACGAGGCGCTTGGCCGCGCGGGTCCGGGCACCGGCGCCGACGACGGCCATCAGCAGCGGGATCAGCGGAACCGTGACGGCGATGATCGCCGCCGTCACGATGTCCTGGGTCACGGCCGCGGTGATGACGGCAGCAGGGATGACGACCGCCAGCACCAACTGCGGCAGGTAGCGGGTGAAGTAGCCGTCGAGAGCATCGAGACCGCGGGTGCCGAGGGACTCGAGCTCGGCCGTGCGGTGCCGGGTGAGCCACGCCGGACCGAGGGCGACAACGTGCCGCAGCAGGGTCATCCGCAGCTCCGCCTTGGCCTGGGTCCCGGACCGGTGCGCCATCAGCTCGGCCCACCAGGCGAGCACGGCGCGACCGATGACGACGCCTAGCAGGACGAGCAGCGGACCGCGCAACCCGTGGACGCTCGCGCCGTCCTGGAACGACGCGGAGAGCAACTCGGCCAGCAGCCAGGCTTGCGTGACGACCAGGGCAGCGGTCGCGATCCCGAGCGCGACCGACCACAGCAACAACGCCCGGACGGCCCGCGTCCGCGCGATCAGTCTCCGATCAACCGCGGGCATCGGAGGTCTCACCGGACCGGGTGGCGCCAAGGCCCTGCCGGTCGCTCATCCGCGCCAGCGCCCGCTCAACCGGGTCGGCGAACGCCGCGTCGGTCGCCCGGTCCAGCGCGTCGAGTTGAGACTGCACTACCGCCCGGCGTGCGAGCGGGACCCCGTCACGCAGATCCTCGAGCATGGCCCGCAATCGGCGGCAGATCTGCGGCGAGACCGCGCCGTACTGGCGGATCTCGGTGACGCCGATGTCGAGGTACTCCGACCAGCTACGGGTCCGGACGACCAGGCGGACCTGCCCGTGGGCGTCGAGCGCGGTTCCCCGGAAGGCTCGATCGGACGAGCCGATCCCGAGCAGCAGATCGTCGATGTGGTTGAGCACCTGGGTCGCCGTGGTGGGATCGTTGACCGCCGGCGACAGCGCCCGGATGGCGATGTCGACCATGATGCGCAGCGCGAAGGCCGGGTCCTGGTCGATCGTGCGCTCACGGCCCAGCGAGACCATCCCGCGCAATCGCCGCAGATCGGTCTCGCTCGCCGCCCCGTGAACCTCCATCAGCACGGTCCCCGCGGTGACGAAGTCACCGATCGTGTGCGGTATGACGCAGACCAGGCCGCGAGCCGCCGCGTACCGGACGAGGTCCGCGATGTCGACATCCTGGATGGCGCCCGAGCGGGGTGCCAGGATCCGTGCGTCCGGCTCACCCCGTCCGGCCCCTTGGTCAGCGTTCTCGGCGGATGCGACGAGGCCGTCCTCCTCGGCCTCGATCGCCAGACCGGCCTGGGCCATCGCCGCCGCGACCGCGACCGGCCGCAAGGCATGCACGAACCGGTCGAAGTACAGCAGCAGGAGGACCAGGTCGATACTGACGGCCAGCCCGACCAGGGAAACGCCCAGATCAGGCACGGAGTCGGACTCCACATGGCGCAACAACGCGAAGGCAAAGGTGAACGTGGCCGTGAAGGCCGCCAGCACGAACTTCTGCAACCGGTCCCGGTACCACAGCCGCATGAAGCGCGGCGACAGCGTGCCGGTCGCCATCTGCACGACGAGCACGCCGATCGTGACCACGAACCCGATCAGCCCGACCATCGCGCCGGCAGCGGCCGACAGCACGCTGTTCGCGGTGCCCGCGGAGTACGACCAGGACGGTGGCAGGTCGATCAAGCCCTCGACCCACAGGTCGACCCCGGACAGCACCACGCCGGCCACCCCGCCGAGCAGCGGAACCACCCAGAGGCTCTGCCGAACGAACTGGCGCGCCCGGAAGGCACCCGTCCAGGACATCACCGGTCGCTGTCCGGTCAGTGATGGAACCCGGCCGGCGTCTCCTCCTGCGGCATCGGGGTTTCCAGCCCGTCGAGCCAGTCGACCGCGATCCGCACGTCCCGCAGGAACAGGTCGGCCATGTCGTGACTGAATCCGTTCCGCACGACCACCCGCAGGACGACCAGATCCTCCCGGTTCGGCGGCATCGAGTACGCCGGCACCAGCCAGCCCCGTTCGCGCAGCTTCCGCGAGACGTCGTACGCGGTGTACTTCGTGATGCCGTCGGCCACCCGGAACGCGAACACCGGCAGGTCCCGTCCGTCCGAGACCAGCTCGAACTCAGGCATCTCCTTGATCGCGTCACTGAGGTGTACGGCGACGTCCTGGCACGTCTGCTGGATCCGCCGGTAACCGTCCCGGCCGAGTCGCACGAACTGGAAGTACTGCAGCAGCACCTGCGCGCCGGGCCGGGAGAAGTTCAGCGCGAACGTCGGCATGTTCCCGCCCAGGTAGTTCACCTTGAAGACGAGCTCCTCGGGCAGGTTCTCGCTGTGCCGCCACAGCACCCAGCCGACGCCCGGATAGACGAGCCCGTACTTGTGACCGGACGCCTGGATCGACGCCACGCGCGGCAACCGGAAGTCCCACACCAGGTCGGGCTGGATGAAGGGAGCGACGAAGCCACCGGACGCGGCGTCGACATGCACCGGCACGTTCAGTCCGGTCCGCTCCTCCAGTTCGTCCAGCGCCGCGCAGATCTGCTCGACCGGTTCGTAACTGCCTTCCATCGTCGAACCGAGGATGGCGACCACACCGATGGTGTTCTCGTCGACGAACTGCAGGGCCCGGTCGGCGGTCAGATAGAGGTCGTCGCCCTCCAGCGGCACATACCTCGGTTCGACATCCCAGTACTCGGCGAACTTCTCCCAGACGACCTGCACGTTCTGGCCCATCACCAGGTTGGGCCGGTCGAAGGGCTTACCCGCGGCGCGACGCGCGTGCTGCCAGCGCCGCTTGAGGGCGAGGCCGCCCAGCATGCAGCCCTCGGAACTGCCCGTCGTCGACGTCCCGATCGCGTCGGTCGTGTCCGGCGCGTTCCACAGGTCGGCGAGCATGCGCACGCACCGGGCCTCGATCTCCGCCGTCTGCGGGTACTCGTCCTTGTCGACCATGTTCTTGTCGACCGTCTCGGCGTACAGCCGGTCCGCCTCGTCGTTCATCCAGGTGGTCACGAACGTAGCCAGGTTGAACCGGGCGTTGCCGTCCAGCATCACCTCGTCCCGGACGAGCTGGTACGCCGACTGCGGCAGCATCTCGTCATCCGGCATTCGGTCCTTGGGAACCGTCAGCACGGTGTCCCTCGTGAACCGTGGCATGACGGCCATGTCGCCGGTCGCGGTTTTCGTTGTGCTGCTGATCCCGGTCATCGCCGATCCACCCCTCGGTCGCGGCGACACGAGTTGCCGCCGCGATCCATCCCACACCCGGGCGCCCGGCACGTCGTCACCCGCTCCGCATGAGGCAGCCGTCGTCCGTCGGCGCGGCGGTCAGAGTGCGCGGACCCAGTTGGCCAGGAGTTCGGCGCCGGCGTCGCCGGACTTCTCGGGGTGGAACTGGGTCGCACTGAGCGGACCGTTCTCGACCGCGGCGACGAACCGGTCACCGGCGTACGACGTCCAGGTGACGGCCGGTGTCACCGAGGCCCGCGCGTCCTGGAGCTCCCACGCGCGGACACCGTAGGAATGGACGAAGTAGAACCGCTCCTTCTCGATCCCCTGGAACAACGACGTCTCGGCGGGGACGTCGACCGTGTTCCAGCCCATGTGCGGGACCGGCTCGCCGTTCGCGGGCTGCAACCGTTCGACCACTCCCGGCCACTGGTCGCAGCCCTCGGTCTCGACGCCGTGCTCGATGCCGCGGGCGAACAGGATCTGCATGCCGACGCAGATGCCGAGCACCGGGCGGCCACCGCTCAGCCGCCGGTCGACGATCACGTCACCACGGACCGCCTTGAGGCCGGTCATGCAGGCCTCGAAGGCGCCGACGCCGGGGACCAGCAGACCGTCGGCGTTCAGCGCCTCGTCGTAGTCGGACGTGACCTTGACGTCCGCGCCGACCCGTTGCAGCGCCCGCTCCCCCGACCGGATGTTGCCCGATCCGTAGTCGAGGAGCACGACCTTCTTGCTCACAGGGCGCCCTTGGTCGACGGGATCCCCGGCTGCCGCGGATCCAGCTCGGCGGCCGCCCGCAGCGCCCGGGCGAAGGCCTTGAACTGGGCCTCGACGATGTGGTGCGGGTCGCGGCCGGACAGCACCCGGATGTGGATGCAGATCGCGGCGTTGAACGCGAGCGTCTCGAACACGTGCTGGGTCAGTGAGCCGGCGTAGTCGCCACCGATGATCGCGTACACCTGACCGTCCGGCTCGCCGGTGTGCACGCAGTACGGGCGCCCCGACAGGTCGACCGTGCAGTGCACGAGCGCCTCGTCCAGCGGCACGGTCGCGTCGCCGAACCGGCGGATCCCGCGCTTGTCGCCCAGCGCCTCACGCAGCGCCTGGCCGATGCCGATCGCGGTGTCCTCGACGGTGTGGTGCGCGTCGATCTCGAGGTCGCCGACCGTGTTCACGTGCAGGTCGAGCAGCGCGTGCTTGGCCAGCGCGTTGAGCATGTGGTCGTAGAACCCGACGCCGGTAGAGATGTCGGCGCGGCCCTCGCCGTCGATGTTCAGCTCGACCAGGACCTTCGACTCGCTGGTCTCCCGGTCGATCCGCGCAGTGCGGCTCATGTCAGCCTTCCCGTGTCTGTCTTGAGGACGCGCTCCAGTGAGGCGCGGAACGCGGCCATCTCCTCGCTGGTGCCGATCGAGACCCGCAGCCAGCCGTCCGGTCCGGTCTCGCGGATCAGTACGCCGTCGTCCAGCAGCGACTGCCAGACCGCGTGGCGATCGGCGAACGTGCCGAACAGCACGAAGTTCGCATCCGAGTCGACCGCGCGCAGGCCCAGTGACCGCAGCCAGTCGACCGTCTCGTCCCGCTCGACCCGCAACTGCTCGACCCGGCCGAGCAGTTCGTCGGAGTGCCGCAGGGCCGCCCGCGCGACCGCCTGCGTCACCGCGGACAGGTGGTACGGCAACCGGACGATCCGCAGCGCGTCCACCAACTGCTTGCTCGCGGCAAGGTATCCGACCCGGCCGCCGGCCAGCGCGAACGCCTTCGACATCGTCCGCGCCACCGCGAGATTCGGGTACGTCGGCAACAGTGTCACCGCACTCGGAGTCCCGGTCCGGCGGAACTCGGCGTACGCCTCGTCGACCACCAGGACGGATCCCATCGCGGCGGTCCGGGCGGCGATCGCCTCGACCACGTCGATCGGCAGCGCCGTACCGGTCGGGTTGTTCGGCGAGGCGAGCAGGACGACGGACGGGTGATGCCGGGAGATCGCGGCCAGTGCCTTGCTCTGGTCGAGGGTGAAGTCCTCGGCCCGGCGGCCGGTGACCCAGGCAGTGTTCGTGTCCCGGGCGTACTCCGGGTACATCGAGTACGTCGGCGCGAAGGAGAGCGCCGTCCGCCCGGGGCCGCCGAAGGCCTGCAGGATATGCAGCATGACCTCGTTGGACCCGTTGGCCGCCCACACCTGCTCGGCCGTGAGTTGCGCGCCGGACTCACGGTCCAGGTAGGCCGCGAGATCCGCGCGGAGGTCGAGGAACTCGCGGTCCGGGTAGCGGTTCATGCCGCGAGCGGCCACGGTGACCGCCGCGGCGATGTCGGCGACGGTCTCCTCGCTCGGCGGGTACGGGTTCTCGTTGACGTTCAGCAGGATCGGGACGTCGAGTTGCGGGGCGCCGTACGGCTCGAAGCTCTTCAGCTCGTCGCGGATCGGCAGCCCGTCGAAGCGGCCCATCAGTTCTCCCCGGGGAAGCGCACCGACACCGCGGCGCCGTGGGCGGGCAGGTCCTCGGCGTGGGCCAGCGCGACCACGTGGCCGGCGACCTCCTGGAGCGCGTCGCGGGAGTAGTTGATGACGTGGACCGCCTTCAGGAAGCTGCGGACCGACAGGCCGGACGAGTGGCAGGCGCACCCGGCCGTCGGGAGGACGTGGTTGGAGCCGGCGCAGTAGTCGCCGAGGGAGACCGGCGACCAGCCGCCGACGAAGATCGCGCCGGCGTTGGTGATGAGGCCGGCCCGCTCCTCGGCGTCCGCGGTCTGGATCTCCAGGTGCTCCGCGGCGTACGCGTCGACGACAGCCGTGCCCTGCTCCAGGTCGTCGACCAGTACGACGGCCGACTGCTGACCTGTCAACGCTTCGGTGACGCGGTCCTGGTGCTTGGTCTTCGCGACCTGGACCGGTAGTTCGGCTTCCACAGCGGCAGCCAGGGCCTCGGACGGCGTGACCAGCACGCTGGCGGCCATCGGGTCGTGCTCGGCCTGGCTGATCAGGTCGGCGGCTACGTGCTGCGCGTCGGCGGTGTCGTCGGCGAGGATCGCGATCTCGGTCGGGCCCGCCTCGGAGTCGATGCCGACCTCACCGAGCAGGAACCGCTTGGCCGCGACCACGTAGATGTTGCCGGGTCCCGTGATCAGGTTGACCTTGCGGCAGCCGTCGAAGCCGTAGGCGAAGCCGGCGATCGCCTGGGCGCCACCCATCGCGTACACCTCCTCGATCCCGAGGAGCGCACACACCGCCAACACCGTCGGGTGCGGCAGTCCGCCGTACTCCTTCTGTGGCGGCGAAGCCACGGCCAGGGACGGGACGCCGGCCACCTGCGCCGGTACGACGTTCATCACCACGCTGGACGCGAGGGGCGCGCGACCACCCGGGACGTACAGCCCGACGCGCTGGACCGGGACGAAGCGCTGGGTCACCCGGCCGCCGGGCGCGGGCTCGGAGGCGATGTCGGGGGTGAGCTCGTCCTGGCTGACCTCGCGGACCCGGCGGATCGACTCCTCGAAGGCCGATCGCACCTCGGGGTCGAGCTCCTCCAGCGCCGTCTTCAGCGCGTCGGCCGGGACCCGGATGTCCTCGACCCGGACATGGTCGAACCTCTCGCCGTACTCCCTGATCGCCTCGAGTCCACGATGGCGGACGTCCAGGCAGATCGGTCGGACGACGTCGAGAGCCTTCTCGACGTCGAACACGGCTCGGGGGACGAGGGCGTTCACTTCGGCTTGGAGGTCGGACACCTCTCCGGCCGCCACTCGGCCCCGCAGGTCGACGCGGCGAATCATGGCCTCAGTCTAGTGGTGACGCCCCGCTGAGCTTGCGCCGTATCCACAAGGTGGCAGTCACGAGGCGTGATCGGGGGGCGGCATGGCCTAGGCTCATTGGTATGGACTCGCGCCTGCCGCTGCTCACTGTCGAGACGGTGATCTTCCCCGGGCTGGTGCTCCCCATTCCGGTGACCGACGTCCAGGGCCGCGCGGTGGTCCGCGACCTGGTCGAGAACGGTGGCGAACTGGTCTGCGGCGCCCTCGCCGTCCGGGACGGGTACGAGCTGGGCGAGCGGGTGTTCCGGTCGCTGTACGGGACCGGCTGCGCGGCGACGATCTCGGAGATCAGCCTGGACCCGGACGACGACGGCCCGGTGGAGATCACGCTGACCGGCAACCGGCGGTTCAAGGTGGCCGAGCTGGACGGCGGCGGTGACTATCTGGTCGCCGACGTCGAGTGGCTGGACGAGGACCTCGGCGACGATCCCCTGGGTTCGGCGACGATCGCCATGGCCCGCTTCCGCCGGTACGCCGAGGCCGTCACCGAGATCAGCCGGCCCGGCCTGCACATCGGCGAGCTGCCCGACGACCCGAGCACGCTCTCGTTCCTGATGTCGGCCGCGATGACGCTGCTCACCCCCGACCGCCAGAAACTCCTCGAAGCCACCGACACCACGTCCCGCCTGGTCCAGCTGGTCGGCCTCCTCGACAGCGAGCTCGCCGCAATCGCGGCCCTCCCCTCCCTCCCCGCGACCGACCTCATCAACTGGTCGACGATGTCCCCGAACTGACCGGACCGCGGCTGCGCGGCTGTGGCAGACCTGCGATGAACAGACGGCGCTACCGAAGTGAATCCCAGGGCGGTATGGTGTTGGTATGAGCAAGCAGATCACTGTGCGGTTGCCGGATGAGCTGGTCGACTTCATGGACCAACTCGTGGCCACCGACAAGGCGACGAGCCGGGCGTCCGTGGTCGCCCGGGCGATGGAGCGCGAGCGCCGGCGGGAGCTCGCCGCCCGCGACCTCGCCATCCTGACCGAGCACGGCGACTACCCGGATCTCGAAGGCCTCGCCCCCGCGGCCGCCGGCACTGTGCTCGCTGACCTCGACTGATGCGTCCGCTCCACATCGCCCGGCTGGACAAGCCGAGGCCGGTCGTGGTCCTGACCCGCGAGCTGATCCGTCCACGCCTCACCAACGTGACGGTCGCCCCGATCACCAGCACCATCCGCGGTCTGTCCACCGAAGTCCTGGTCGGCCCGGACAACGGCCTCGATCACCCGAGCGCCATCTCCTGCGACAACATCCAGACCATCCCGAAGGCCCAACTCGGCCGCCTGATCGGCTACCTCCACCCCGACCAGGAGCCAGCCCTCGCCGAAGCCATCAACCTCGCCTTCGACCTGGAGTTCTAACCCAGCTTGGAGACGTCCCGTACGGCGCCCTTGTCGGCGCTGGTCGCCATCGCGGCGTACGCGCGGAGTGCCTGGGACACCTTGCGGTCGCGGGCGCGAGGGGCGTAGACGCCGCCGAGGGCCTCGCGGCGCGCGGTCAGCTCGGCCTCGTCCACCAGCAGCTCGATCGAGCGGCCCGGGATGTCGATCTTGATCTGGTCGCCGTCCTGGACGAGTGCGATCGCGCCGCCGGAGGCCGCCTCAGGTGAGGCGTGACCGATCGAGAGGCCCGACGTACCGCCGGAGAAGCGGCCGTCGGTGACCAATGCGCACACCTTGCCCAGGCCGCGGCCCTTCAGGAACGACGTCGGGTAGAGCATCTCCTGCATGCCCGGCCCGCCCTTGGGTCCCTCGTAACGGATCACCACGACATCACCCGGCTGGACCTGCTTCGCCAGGATCTTCTCGACCGCTTCCTCCTGCGACTCGCACACCACCGCAGGACCCTGGAAGGTCCAAATCGACTCGTCCACACCGGCCGTCTTCACGACGCAGCCGTCGACGGCCAGATTGCCCTTCAGTACGGCGAGTCCGCCGTCCTTGGAGTACGCGTGCTCCAGATCGCGGATGCAGCCACCAGCTGCGTCCGTGTCCAGCGTCTCCCACCGCTCCGACTGCGAGAACGCGGTCGCCGAGCGCTTGCAGCCCGGCGCCGCGTGCCACAGCTCGACGGCCTCCGGCGACGGCGAGCCGCCGCGCAGGTCCCACGTCTTCAGCCACTCGTCGATCGAGTCGCTGTGCACGGTGTGGATGTTCTCGTTCAGCAGTCCGGCCCGGTGCAGCTCGCCGAGGATCGCCGGGATGCCGCCGGCCCGGTGCACGTCCTCCATGTAGTACGTCCCGCCCGGCGCGACGTTCGGCGCGACCTTCGCCAGGCACGGCACCCGGCGCGACACCGCGTTGATGTCGTCCAGGTCGAACTCGACCTCCGCCTCCTGCGCGGCCGCGAGCAGGTGCAGGATCGTGTTCGTCGACCCGCCCATCGCGATGTCCAGCGCCATCGCGTTCCCGAACGCCTCGCGGGAGGCGATGTTGCGCGGAAGCACGGTCGCGTCGTCGTTGTCGTAGTACCGCTTGGTGATCTGTACGACGGTCTCGCCGGCCTTCTCGTACAGCGCCTTGCGCGCGGTGTGCGTGGCCAGCACCGAGCCGTTGCCCGGCAGCGACAGGCCGATCGCCTCGGTCAGGCAGTTCATCGAGTTCGCGGTGAACATGCCCGAGCACGAGCCGCAGGTCGGGCAGGCGTTCTCCTCGATCCGCAGGATGTCGGCGTCGGAGACGTTCTCGTTGACGGCCTCGGACATCGCGTCGATCAGGTCGAGCTTGCGGACGGTGCCGTCGACCAGCGTGGCCCGGCCGGCCTCCATCGGGCCGCCGGAGACGAACACGGTCGGGATGTTCAGCCGGAGGGCGGCGTTCAGCATGCCCGGGGTGATCTTGTCGCAGTTCGAGATGCACACCAGGGCGTCGGCGCAGTGCGCCTCGACCATGTACTCGACCGAGTCGGCGATCAGGTCCCGGGACGGCAGGCTGTAGAGCATGCCGCCGTGGCCCATCGCGATCCCGTCGTCGACGGCGATCGTGTTGAACTCGCGCGCGATCCCGCCGGCCGCGTGGATCGCCTCGGACACGATCCGGCCGACCGGCGCGAGGTGGGTGTGGCCGGGGACGAACTCGGTGAAGCTGTTCGCCACCGCGATGATCGGCTTGCCGAAGTCCTCGCGGGCTACCCCGGAGGCCTGCATGAGCGCGCGGGCGCCCGCCATGTTGCGGCCGTGGGTGACGGTACGGGACCTCAGAGCGGGCACGACGACATCTCCTTGCTACGTAGACGACCTGTCCGATGGTGCCACGCCCGTCCGGATGGCGGTACGCGGGTCCCGGATTCTGGAGCAGGTGATTCTGTCCACGGCCGCATCTAGCCTGAGGACATGGCGGGCTTGGAGCACCACACGCGACCGGTGCACCCGGCCCTGCGCCCGTACGTCGGCGACCTCAGCGGCTACGCGTACGACGGTGATCCGCCAACCCTCCATCGCGGACTCCCGTCCCGGCACCTGACGCTCGTGATCACCTTGGACGAGCCACTCGGAGTCGCCTGGCCCGGCTCACCCGTCGAGAAGTTCGACGCGCTCGTCGGGGGTCTGCACTCGACCGCTGTCCACGTCGGTGCGACACCCAGCCGGGCCGGTGTGCAGCTGTCACTCACCCCGGCCGCCGCCCGTGTCCTGCTCGGCCTGCCGCCGGTCGAGCTCGCGTCCACAGTGGTCGGGCTCGACGACGTACTCGGGCGGCCGGCTCGCGCGCTCATCGATCAACTGCGGGAGGCGCCGAGCTGGGATGCGCGCTTCGACCTGCTCGAGGGACTGTTCCTGGAGCGATGGGCCGGCGATGCCCCCAAGGTGCGCCCGGAGCTCGGCTGGGCCTGGCAGCGACTGTGCGAGCGTGGCGGGGCGATCGCCGTACAGGAGCTGGCGGCCGAGGTCGGATGGAGCCGCCGGCACCTGACGGATCGGTTCACCGCGGAGTTCGGCCTGGCGCCGAAGGTGGCCGCGCGGGTGCTGCGGTTCGAGCGCACGGTCGGCCGGTTGCGACGGCGGCCGGAGATCCGGCTCGCCGACCTGTCCGCCCATTTCGGGTACGCCGACCAGGCGCATCTGACCCGGGAGTTCCGGGCGATCGCCGGCTGCTCGCCGCGGCAGTGGATGGCCGAGGAACTCCCAAACGTTCAAGACTTCGTCCCGGCCTGGGCCGCAGAGTCGGAGGCATGAACAGCATGACTGAACAGAAAGCAGTGATCGGGGTCTGGCCTGGGCTCCACTACCGAGACGGTCAGGCCGCGCTGAAGTTCCTCACCGAGGGCCTCGGCTTCACACTGGTCGCGTCGTACCCCGGCGTGGCCGAGGGATCGATCGCGCACTCCGAGCTGACCTGGCCGTTCGGTGGCGGCATCATGATGGGTTCGGCCGACGCCAAGTCCGCGCCGGACGAGTTCACGGCGCTGGCCGACCGGACCCAGTCGATCTATCTCGTCCACGACGACCCGGACAGCCTGATCGGCCGCGTGATCGGCGCCGGCGCGGTCGTCGTCCGCGGGCTGCAGGACGAGGATTACGGCTCGCGCGGCTTCACCGTCAAGGACCACGAGGGCAATCTGTGGAGCGTCGGGACCTATCGCGGCGAAGTCGCGCAGTAATCCACAGGTTTGCCTTCCGCGCCCAGCATCGCCGGGGCGTTCTCACTAGACTCGCGGGGTGACCGAGACAACCGGGCTGCCCGTTTCCGAAGCTGTCGATGTGCTGCGCCGGGTCTTCGGGTACGACGCCTTCCGCGGTGAGCAGGCCGAGATCATCGACACGGTCGTCGCCGGTGGCGACGCGCTGGTGCTGATGCCGACCGGCGGCGGGAAGTCACTGTGCTACCAGATCCCGGCGCTGGTTCGATCCGGTGTCGGAGTGGTGATCTCGCCACTGATCGCGTTGATGCAGGACCAGGTCGACGCGTTGACGGCGCTCGGCGTCCGGGCCGGCTTCCTGAACTCCACACAGGACTTCGAGCAGCGGCGCGAGGTCGAGCAGGCGTTCCTGGCCGGCGAGTTGGACCTGCTCTACCTCGCTCCCGAGCGGCTCCGGGTCGAGGCGACAGTCCGGCTGCTCGACCAGGGCAAGATCGCGCTGTTCGCGATCGACGAGGCGCACTGTGTCTCGCAGTGGGGCCACGACTTCCGGCCCGACTACCTGATGCTGTCCGAGTTGCACGAGCGCTGGCCCGACGTACCGCGGATCGCGCTGACCGCGACGGCGACCGAGGCGACGCACCAGGAGATCGCGACCCGGCTGAAGCTGGGCGACGCGAAGCACTTCGTCGCGAGCTTCGACCGGCCCAACATCCAGTACCGCATCGTCTCGAAGGACAACCCGCAGCGGCAACTGCTCGACCTGCTGCGGACCGAGCACGCCGGGGACGCCGGCATCGTCTACTGCCTGTCCCGCAACAGCGTCGAGAAAACAGCGGCTTTCCTCACGCAGAACGGGATCGAAGCCCTGCCGTACCACGCCGGCCTGGACAGCCGGACCCGCGCCGCGAACCAGGCCCGGTTCCTCCGCGAGGACGGCCTGGTGGTGGTCGCGACGATCGCGTTCGGGATGGGGATCGACAAGCCCGACGTACGGTTCGTCGCGCATCTCGATCTGCCGAAGTCGGTCGAGGGCTACTACCAGGAGACCGGCCGCGCCGGGCGGGACGGGCTGCCGTCGACGGCGTGGCTTGCCTATGGGCTGCAGGACGTCGTCCAGCAGCGGAAGATGATCGACACGTCCGAAGGTGATCTCGCGCATCGTCGCCGGCTCAGCGCACACCTCGACGCGATGCTCGCGTTGTGCGAGACCGTGCAGTGCCGCCGGTCGCAACTGCTCGCGTACTTCGGTCAGCACGGCGACACGTGTGGGAACTGCGACACCTGCCTGACGCCGCCGGAGTCGTGGGACGGGACGATCGCGGCGCAGAAGTTGCTGTCGACGGTGTATCGGCTGCAGCACGAGCGCGGCCAGAAGTTCGGCGCCGGTCAGCTGATCGACATCCTGCTCGGCAAGGAGACGGAGAAGGTCAGGCAGTTCCGGCACGATCAGCTGTCCGTGTTCGGGATCGGGATCGAGCTCAAGGACACCGAGTGGCGCGGCGTGATCCGGCAACTGCTGGCGCTGCGCCTGCTCGCGGTCGAAGGCGACTACGGCACGCTCGTGCTCACCGAGGAGAGCGGCGAGGTTCTCGGCCGGCGTCGCGAGGTGATGATGCGGCGCGAGCCCGAGCGAACGCGGTCGAAGTCGAGGTCTTCCGGTGCGAAGAAGGCCGCGGCCGACCTGGCGCCCGAGGCCGCACCGGTCTTCGAGCGGTTGCGGGCGTGGCGTGCCGGTGTCGCCAAGGAGCAGGGCGTTCCGGCGTACGTGATCTTCCACGACGCGACGCTGCGGCAGATCGCCACCGACCTCCCCGGCACCCTGGCCGAGCTCGGCACGATCAGCGGCATCGGCGAGAACAAACTGGCCAAGTACGGCGAGGGCGTCCTGGAGGCACTCGCCGAGCCGGAGTGAAATCCGTCGCGGGTGATGTCGAGTCTGCTCCGGCGCCTTCGACGCGATGGTAGGAAGCGCGGGCAGGCCGTGCTTCACGGAGTGAAGGAGCAGGCTGATGGCTGCATCGGTGTTGTTGATGTCGATGTCCGTCGACGGGTACATCGCGGGTCCGAACGACGCCCCGGGGAACCCGGGCGGCGACGGCTTCATGCGGTTGCACGAGTGGTACAAGACCGCGGACGGCGACTTCGGTCGGCCGGACGGACCGGCCGCTGACATCTGGGACGAACTGAACGCGACCGGCGCGGTGCTGGTCGGGCGGCGGACCGCGGAGCAGGTGGACTGGTACGGCGGTGACCACCACGGGGTGCCGATCTTCGTGCTGAGCCGTCAGCCGGCGCCGGAGGCGGCGCAGAAGTACGAGACGGTGACGTTCGTGAGCGACGTCGAGAGCGCGATGGCCCAGGCGAAGGCCGCGGCCGGGGACAAGGACGTTCTGGTCCACGGTGCCTACACCGCGCAGAAGGCCCTCGAAGCCGGCGTCCTGGACGAACTACAGATCGACCAGGTCCCGGTCCTGTTCGGCCACGGCATGCGCCTGTTCGACGTACTTCCGAACCAGATCGAGTTGGAGGTAGCGCGGGTGATCGACACGCCAGCCGCCACCCACATCCGCTACCGGGTCCGCCACTGAGCCTGACCCTCCGGCCCCGTTCAGTTGAGCAGGGGCTGGAGGGCCTTGGTCAGGTCTTGCACCATCGTGCCGATATTTCTGCTGCCGTCGGCAACCATCAGGGCGACCGAGACCTTCTTCGCCGGGACCACGACCATCACGCTCGTGTGGTCGGGATTGTTACCGCCATGACCGAACGCCGCGCCGATGTCGAGGATATTCCCGAACAGCTCCGTTCCCAGCCCGTTGGGCCCGTCGCCTTTGGTCATCTCGCTGACCAGGTCGGCCGGTAGCACGCGAGCGCCGTACAACTGGTATCCCCAGCGTGCGACCGTCGGTGCGTCGGCGGCAAGTCCACCCGCCGCCGCGACCGCGCTCGCGAACGCGCGGCACGGAAGGTAGCCGTCCGGCTCGCCGCAGGACTCGTTGTGGTCCACGACGGCCGGAGGCTGCGGCTTCTCCCCGTCCTGGAAGGCGGCATGCTTCAGCCCAGCCGGCGTGGCCAGGTCGCGACGGAGCCGACCGGCGAGCGGCTCGCCGGTAACCTTCTCGATCAGCAGGCCCAGCAGCTGATAGCTGGCATTGCTGTAACCGGAGTCGCTGCCCGGCGCCCCGATCCTCGCAGTGTGGTACGACAGCGTCTGCTCAAGCGTCCAATGCCTGCCCGGCGCCGCTGCGATCGCCTTGTCCAGCTCGCGGTAGTCGTCGCCGCCGAAGTCCGGAACACCGGAGGTCATCGACAGATGCTGCCGGACTGTCGCGTTGTTCGCGGTCAGCTTGTGCGGCACGTACGTCGAGATCGGCTTGTCCAGGTCGACCTTGCCCGCCTTGGCGAGCAGCATCACCTCGGCCGCGACGAACGTCATCGTGATGTCCCCGGCAGCCATGGCCGTCTCCGGACGCAACGGCGTGCCGCGGATGTCGGTCCCGGCCGCGCCCGCCCAGGTCCAGCGATCGGTAACGACCGCAGCGGTCGCACCTCGCGAGCCTGTTTGAGCGTCGGGGGATGCGATCACCATGTCGACCACGTTCTGTAAGGCCTTCGCCTTCGCCGGGTCGAGTGTCCCGGTCCCCGGCTCCGGGAAGGCCTGCGCCGACGCAGGCGTGGTCGGCGTTGGCGCCGGACTCTCTCCCCCACCAGAACATCCCACCACCAGCGCAAACACCAGGAGGGCGGTTGCGCTCCACCTCATTCTTCGATGATGCCACTGTGCGGGCCGGATGGCGCCCACTCGACCGCGGCCGCGACGTCGGCGAAGTCGTGGAGGAGGCGGGAGCGGCGGGTGGCTGTCCAGGCCAGGGCGACCTTGTTGGTGGTGAGGTCGTTCACGGGTACGACGGAGACGTCGGGGCGCTGGTAGTAGGTGGCGACCGATAGCGGGATGATCGATACTCCGCGGCCGGCCGCGACGTGTTCGAGTTTCTCTTCGACGCTGCGGTAGGTGGGGACCGGCTTCGGGTGGCCGAGGCGGAGTTCGAGTGCGATGTCGCGCCATTCCGGTACGGCGTCGGGGTCCTGCAGGAGGTGTTCGTCGGCGAGGTCGGTGATCTCGATCATCGGCTTGCCGGCCAGGCGGTGGTTCGACGGGAGCATCGCGACCCGGGGCTCCTCGAACAACGGTCGGATGCTCAGCCCCTGCTGGTCGATCGGGAGGCGCACGATGCTGACGTCGGCGCGGCCGTCGTGCAGGACGTCCACCTGGTCGTCCCAGGTCGTCCGGATCACGTCGACCTCGACATCGGGATGCGCGGCGGCGAAGGCCCGGACGACCTGTGTCACGGTGATGCCGGGCATGAAGCCGACGGTGAACGTCTTCGGTCCCCGCGCCGCCTGAGCCACCCGCCGACGCACGGCGTCGGCCGAGGCGAGCAGGGGCCGTGCGTCGTCGAGCAACTGACGACCGGCTGGAGTCAGCTCGGTGGATCGCTTGGTGCGGACGAACAGCTGGGCCCTGAGCTCGTCCTCGAGCGCGCGGATCTGCCGGGACAGCACCGGCTGGGCGATGTGCAACCGCTCCGCCGCCCGGCCGAAATGCAGTTCCTCGGCGACAGCGACGAAGTACCTGAGCTTGCGGAGGTCGACGTCCATAATACCTTCAGGGTATGACAGCGGCCGGAACAGGTCTTGGACCGGGACCGCTCGGGACGCGCATCGTGGAAGGGAATCCCCACCACGAAAGGCAGTTCCATGACTTTGCAGGATCAGCGCGTCGTCCTCCTCGGCGGTACGTCGGGGATCGGCCTCGCGACCGCCGGCCTCGCCGCCGCCCAGGGTGCGACCGTGATCGTTGCCTCCAGCAACCACGAGTCCGTGAAGCGCGCGCTGGACACCCTCCCCGCGACCGCAACCGGCCAGGCCGTCGACCTCACGGATCCCGTGGCGGTCAAGGCCTTCTTCGACGGCCTCGACGCGTTCGACCACCTCGTCTACACCGCGGGTGAGTCGCTCACTCTCCTCGACATCGCAGCGATGGACCTGGACCAGGCCCGAAAGGCGTTCGAGCTCCGCTACTTCGGTGCGCTGGGTGCCGTCAGCGCCGCCGCGTCGAAGATCCGCCCGGGTGGTTCCGTCGTCCTGACGAGCGGTGCCGCAGGCGACCGTCCGAACCCGGGCTGGTCGGTGGCGGCCAGTATCTGCGGAGCGGTCGACTCCCTCGTCCGCGCACTCGCGGTGGAGCTGGCACCGCTGCGCGTCAACGCGGTCAAGCCCGGCGTGGTCCGCTCGCCACTGTGGTCGAACCTGTCCGTCGAGGACCAGCAGACGCTGTACGACGAGACGTCGCGGCTGCTGCCGGTCGGCCGGGTCGGCGAGGTCACGGACATCGCCGAGGCCTACGTCTACCTGATGAACCAGGGCTACGCGACGGGCACGATCCTCACGGTCGACGGCGGCCACGTCCTCGTCTGACACGGCAGACTGAAGACATGGCACGCATTCTCGTCACCGGATCCGCCGACGGCCTGGGGCACCTGGCCGCCTCCGAGCTCATCGATCAAGGGCACGACGTCGTACTCCACGCCCGCAACCAGGCCCGGGCCGCCGACGCTACAGCCGCCCTGCCGAAGGCCTCGGGCGTGCTGATCGGCGACCTCGCGAGTATCGCGGAGACGCGCGAACTGGCCCGGCAGGCGAACGAGTCGGGGCGGTTCGACGTGGTGATCCACAACGCGGCCGTCGGCTACCAGGAACCGCGGATCGAGACGGTCGACGGGCTCGAGCACGTGTTCGCGGTCAACGCCTTGGCGCCGTACGTGCTGACCGCCCTGATCGATCGGCCGGACCGGCTGGTCTATCTGAGCTCCGGCATGCACGAGGGCGGCGACGTCGTCCTCGATGATCTGCAGTGGACCCGACGGCGATGGCGCGGAGCGCAGGCGTACTCGGACTCGAAGCTGTACGACGTGATCCTGGCCTTCGCGGTAGCCCGGTTGTGGCCCGAGGTCCGATCGAATGCTGTGGATCCGGGCTGGGTTCCGACCAGGATGGGTGGCCGGGGTGCGCCCGGTGACCTGAGCCAAGGTCACTTGACGCAGGTCTGGCTGGCCACCGCGCCGAGCACACCGAGCGGCGGGTACTACTACCACCTGCAGCCTCACCGGACGCACCCGGCCGCCTCGGATCCCGAGGTGCAGGCGGCCTTCCTGGACGCCTGCGCCTCGCTCACCGGGATCACGATGCCGGGTCATTCCTGAGACACGTAGAGCCTGTTCCCGTCCTGGTCGCGGAGGCTGAACATCGGCGGAACACCCGGCCATTCGAGCAGTTCGCCGGTGTCGACCCCTTCGGCGAGGAAGTGCTTGTGCGCCGCCGGCGCGTCCGGGCTCGACAGCCGGATGCCGGTGTCGACGCCGGCCGGATTCTCCTCCGAGGCCGGCACCAGGGCGATGCTCGCAGCGGCACCGGCCGGCGCGACCACGATCCACCGGCCGCCGAACTGCGGCAGCGGTGCGTCCATCAACAGCTCGAAGCCCAGCGTCTCGGTGTAGAACGTGACCGCCCGATCCTGATCGGTGACCGGTACGCCGACGGTCCGAATGCCGGTGAAGTGGTTCATCTTGGTTCTCCTCCTGGGTGAAAAGGTGCTTTCACCCAGGAGGTAGAAGCCATCCGGCCGATTTCGACATCACCGGCCGAAGAAGTCCTACTTCGCGACGACTCGCAGGGAGAACTCCGCCTGGCCGTCGCCCGTGGAGCGGGCCACGAAACCGCCGGAGCGGAGGGCGGCCAGGTCCTTGTCGGAGCTGAACCGCGGGCTGAGCGAGCTCGCCGCCTCGAAGTCGACGTACCCGACCGTCACCGCGCCCTTGGTGTCGGGCAGGGCCTGCTTGAAGTTCTCGGACTGGCCGAGGTTGCCGCCCTTGAGCACCTGCTCGGCGTAGTCCTTGTCGGTGGCGAGGACGAGCGTGTCGTCGTCCTTGGCCGTCTCGATCGGGATGTTGGCCGAACTCCGCTCGTGCAGCAGGGTGGTCAGCTTCTCCACCACCGGCTCGGCCTTGGCCGGGTCGGTCTCCATCCGGGCCGCGATCTTCGGGCCGTTCGCGCTGTCCTTGTCGATCGCGACCGCGAGGTTCTTGCCCAGCAGGCTCTTCAGGTCGTCCGGCAGCGTCAGGCCGGTCTCCTCGGTGATCTGCTCGGTGAGCTGCTTGATGTTGCCGTTGGACGCCTTGTCCATCTGCTGCCACATCGTGTCGACCAGGTTCTCGCCGCCCGACACCGCGACCGCGCCGGCCGTGCTGTCCGGCAGCTTGGTGATCAGGTCACCGGCGTCGGCCGAGTTCACCTTGATGCTCTTGTCGCCCTGGGCGATGCCCTTCAGTTCGACGTACGACGCGTCGAACCGTAGCGCGGCGGCCATGCTCGCTTCGCCGATCCCACCGAGCGCCGCGGAGTCGACCTTGCCGGAGATCGAGGCGATGCCCTTCATGTCGGCCCAGGCGGACATGAAGCCCTGCTCTCCGAGCTTGTCCATGTCCGAGCTGAACTTGGCGTTCTTGTCCAGCGGGTTGTCCTTGGCGGTGGCGACGGCCTTGTCGACCGTGGCCTGGTCGTCGCCGAGCAGCACGTAACCGTTGCTGAACGCGCGACCCGGCTTCTTGTCCTCGTTCGCCATCAGCTTGTCCAGGCCCTTGGTGGCCTCGCCCTCGTTCTTCACCTGGACCGCGAGCACGACGACCGGGTCGTCCTTGCCGTCGGCGGGTGGGAGCGCGGCGACGCCGGCGCGTTCACCGAGCCACGGCTTGATGTCCTTGTCGTAGTCGACATCGGCCAGGTCGTTGCCGGCGTACTTCTTGATCTGCTCGAACAGCTTCTGCCGGAGGTCGTCCTTCTCACCGGTCAGGCCGAGCTTGTCCTTGACCGACGGGAACTTCAGCAGGAAGCGGATCGCGGCGACCTTCTGGCCGGCCGACGGGTTCAGGTCGACCCGGGCGTAGGCGACGGCGGTGCCCGGCAGCACGGCGGACGGTTGGTCGCCGCCCTTGAGCTTGCCGTAGGCAAAGATTCCGCCACCCGCGACCACGAGCACCATGGCCAGCGCCGCGATCAGCGGGATCACCTTGCCGCGCTTCTTCTTCGGCTCCGGCTGCCACTGCGGCTGCCCGTAGCCAGGCCCCTGCGGCGGCTGCCCACCAACGTGCAGCTGCTCGTACGTCGCCTGCCCACCGGCCGGTCCGTACGGCGCCTGACCCGGCTGCCCGTACTGCGGCGCACCCTGGCCGTACTGCGGACCTCCCTGGCCGTACTGCGGACCTCCCTGGCCGTACTGCGGTCCACCGTGCGGCTGCTGCGGTCCGCCGTACGGCTGACCCTGCTGCGGCGGGCGCTGCTGGTATGCGGGCTGCTGCGGGCCGGGCTGCGGCGGGTACTGCTGCCGGCCGGGCTGGGGCCACAGGTTCTGGCCTTGACCCTGCGGCGGGCCGTACGGGTTCTGGGGGTTCTGCGGACCGCCGGCACCCGGGTACTGCGGGGTGGGCGGGGTGTTCTGGTCGGACATATGCTCCCTCGCTGGCCGGTGGCCTCACCCACCGGACTGGCAAAGGCTATTGCACCGGTGGTGCAGGCTCTGACGCGGCAGGTTGCGATGTGGTTGCAACCGGCTCGCTGCGCCAGGTGGTGGCAGCGAGGATGGCGCACGCCAGCGCGGCACCGATCAGCCAGGCCGCGGCGGGAGTCCAGGTGTGCAGTTCGAGCGGCGCCGAGATCAGATCACCGGGCTTGGCCGCCTGCAGACGCGGCTGCAGCGGATCGTGGCCGAGCAGCATGCCGACGCCCCAGGAGATGCCGGAGCCCAGGCACGCGCCCAGCGTCACGATCGCGACCGACCACGGTCCGTAGTTCCGGAGCCACCAGAAGAGCGCACCACCGAGCACGAGCGCGGCCAGGAACCCGATCGCGGTGAACGTGCCATCCGGACCGAAGATCCGCGTCATCTGCTCCTCCCCCAGCGCTCCACCGTTCTCGTCCACGGTGTACTGCGCCAGCGGCGAGAACTGCTGCCAGGCCCACCCGGCCACCACACCGGCGGCCAGGAACACCACGACGGTCACGACGATCGCCTTCGCCCACGGCATCTCCGGCTCCGGCTGTGCCGGCGTACCCCAGGGCAGACCTGCAGGCGGCGGAGAGTACGGCGACGAAGGCTGCGCCGGGTGCGGTTGAGTCACCTCGACAGTGTGACGCATCGAATCCAGCGACGATCAGCTGGCCAGGCAGGACGGGCCGAGCAGCGCCTTCAGGTCCGCCATCAGCGACGCGGTCGGAGTGACCCGGAACCGGTCGCCGATCCGCATCACCGTCGTCTTCTGCCGCGCCTGCAGCCGGAGCTGGACCTCGGTCATCCCCGGGTGCGACTGCAGCACGTCCCGGAGTTGCTCGACGACCGGCGGCGTACACCGGTTGACCGCCATGGTGATCACCACCGGACCGCTCGGGCCCTCGGTCAGGTCCGGCACGATCACCTCGGAGCCGCTCAGCTCGACCCGGTCCTCGCGACGACGCAGCCGCCCCTTCATCAAGATGATCGCGTCGTTGCTCAGCAGGTGCGCGTGCAGCTGGTACGCCGAGGAGAACATCATCACCTCGATCGAACCTTCGAGGTCCTCGATGGTGACGATCGCGTAGATGTCGCCGCGCTTGTTCACCTTCCGCTGGACCGCGGTGACCAGGCCGCCGATCGTCACCTGGGTGCCGTCCGGCCGGTCCTCGTCGGCGAGCAACTGACCGATCGTGCAGTCGCTGCCGTTGGTGAGCACGTGCTCGACGCCGAACAGCGGGTGGTCGGACACGTAGAGACCGAGCATGTCGCGTTCGTGCGCGAGCTTGGTCGCCTTGTCCCACTCCTCGATCTCAGGAACGGTGACGGTGAGCCGGCTGTTGCCCTCGCCCTCGTCCGCGTCGTCGCCCATCGAGAACAGGTCGAACTGGCCGTGCGCCTCGTTCCGCTTCAGGTCGATCGCTTCGTCGACGGCCTGCTCGTGCACCGCGACGACCGCGCGCCGGGCGTGGTTCATCGAGTCGAACGAACCGGCCTTGGCCAGCGACTCGATCACTCGCTTGTTGCAGACCGGCAGCGACACCTTGTCGATGAAGTCGACGAAGTCGGTGAACCGGCCCTTCTCCTCGCGGGCCGCGACGATCTCGGCCACCACGTTCACGCCGACGTTGCGGATCGCGGACAGGCCGAAGCGGATGTCGGTGCCGACCGGGGTGAAGTTCGAGTCCGACTCGTTGACGTCGGGCGGCAGCACCTTGATGCCCATCCGGCGGCACTCGTTCAGATAGATGGCCATCTTGTCCTTGTCGTCCTTCACGGACGTCAGGACGGCGGCCATGTACTCCGCCGGATAGTTGGCCTTCAGGTACGCCGTCCAGTACGAAACCAGGCCGTACGCCGCGGAGTGCGCCTTGTTGAACGCGTAGTCGGAGAACGGGACCAGGACGTCCCACAGCGCCTTGATCGACTGGTCGGAGAAGCCGTTCGCCTTCATGCCCTCGGAGAAGCCGACGTACTCCGCGTCCAGCACCTCGCGCTTCTTCTTGCCCATCGCCCGGCGGAGCAGGTCCGCTTTACCAAGCGTGTAGCCGGCGAGCTGCTGGGCGATCGCCATCACCTGCTCCTGGTAGACGATCAGACCGTAGGTCGTCCCCAGGATCGGTTCGAGCGCGACGGCGAGTTCGTCGTGCGGGTAGCTGATCTCCTGCTGCTTGTTCTTGCGCAGGGCGTAGTTGGTGTGGCTGTTCGCGCCCATCGGACCGGGCCGGTAGAGCGCGCCGACGGCGGAGATGTCCTCGAAGTTGTCCGGCTTCATCAGCCGCAGCAGCGCCCGCATCGGGCCGCCGTCGAACTGGAACACGCCGAGCGTGTCACCGCGGCCGAGCAGCTCGAAGGTGGGACCGTCGTCCAGGCTCTTGGCCAGCTCGTCCAGGTCCAGCGTGATGCCGCGGCTGGCCTCGACGTTCTTGACCGCGTCGTCCATGATCGTCAGGTTGCGCAGACCCAGGAAGTCCATCTTGACCAGGCCGAGCGTCTCGCAGCTCGGGTAGTCGAACTGGGTGATGACCTGGCCGTCCTGCTCGCGCCGCATGATCGGGATCAACTCGATCAGCGGCTCGCTGGACATGATCACGCCGGCCGCGTGCACACCCCACTGGCGCTTCAGGTTCTCCAGGCCGCGGGCGGTGTCGACGATCTTGCGGACGTCCTGGTCGGACTCGTACAGCTGCCGGAACTCGCCCGCCTCGGAGTACCGCTTGTGCTGCGAGTCGAAGATGCCGGACAGCGGGATGTCCTTGCCCATCACCGCCGGCGGCATCGCCTTGGTGATCCGGTCGCCCATCGCGAACGGGTAGTCCAGCACCCGGCCGGCGTCCTTGATCGCCTGCTTGGCCTTGATCGTGCCGTAGGTGACGATCATCGCGACCCGGTCGTCGCCGTACTTCTCGGTGACGTAGCGGATCACCTCGGGGCGGCGGCGGTCGTCGAAGTCGATGTCGAAGTCGGGCATCGACATGCGTTCCGGGTTCAGGAAGCGCTCGAAGATCAGGCCGTGCTGGAGCGGGTCCAGGTCGGTGATCCGCATCGCGTACGCGCACATCGAACCGGCGCCGGAACCACGGCCCGGACCGACCCGGATACCGTGCTCCTTGGCCCAGTTGATGAAGTCCGCGACGACCAGGAAGTAGCCCGCGTAGCCCTTCGAGGTGATGACCTCGATCTCGTACTCGGCCTGCTTGCGGACGTGGTCCGGGACGCCGCCGGGATAGCGCTTGTGCAGGCCGGTCTCGACCTCGGCGACGAACCAGGACTCCTCGTTGTGGCCGTCCGGGCAGGGGAACCGCGGCATGAACCGGCCCTCGCCCTCGGTGAAGCTGACGTCGCACTGCTCGGCGATCAGCAGCGTGTTGTCACACGCCTCCGGCAGGTCCTTCCACACCTCGCGCATCTCGGCCGCGGTCTTGACGTAGAACTCGTTCGCGTCGAACTTGAACCGGTTCGGGTCGGACAGCGTCGAGCCGGACTGGACGCACAGCAGCGCGGCGTGCGCGGTCGAGTCCTCGGGCTTGGTGTAGTGCAGGTCGTTGGTCGCGACCAGCGGGAGGTCGAGCTCACGGGCCAGCTTGAGCAGGTCCTTCTGGATGTCGCGCTCGATGCCGAGGCCGTGGTCCATCAGCTCGCAGTAGTAGTTCTCCCGGCCGAAGATGTCGCGGAACTCCGCGGCCGCCTCGACGGCCTCCTTGTACTGCCCGAGGCGGAGCCGGGTCTGCACCTCGCCGGACGGGCAGCCGGTGGTCGCGATCAGGCCCTGGCCGTACGTGTTCAGCAGCTCGCGGTCCATCCGGGGCTTGAAGTAGTAGCCCTCGAGGCTGGCCAGCGAGCTCATCTTGAAGAGGTTGTGCATGCCGGAGGTGTTCTTCGCCAGCAGCGTCATGTGGGTGTACGCACCCGAGCCGGAGACGTCGTCGCGGCCCGAGTTCGCATCGCCCCACTTGACCCGCTTCCGCTCGCTGCGGTGGGTGTGCGGGGTCAGGTACGCCTCGACGCCGATGATCGGCTTGACGTCGTACTTCTTCGCGGTCTTCCAGAACTCGTAGGCCCCGAAGACGTAGCCGTGGTCGGTGGTCGCGATCGCCGGCATGCCCATTTCCTGGGCTGTCTTGAACAACTCGTCGATCCGCGCGGCGCCGTCCAGCATCGAGTACTCGGTGTGCACATGCAGGTGCACGAAACTATCGCTGGACGCCATGTCGACGCGGACCTCCCAGGGCGTGTGTGAGCGGGACTGAGCCAGCCTAAACGGCGCCATGGACAGTCTCTCAACCGCCGCTCCGACCAGTCCCACGGCCGCCCGATATCCGGTCGTGGACCAGACCACGATCACACCAGTTGCCGTGCCCCGCCGGCCGCGGCAACTGGCCGGCGAGGCAGGCCCCCCATCCTCTCCAGCCGGAGGGATTCGGAGCGGATGGAGCGGCCGACCTGGCGTCGAGCAGGGGTCTCAAGGACGCCAGGTCAGCCGGCTTACGCACCGTCTGGCAGGAGGGTCCAGACGGTACTGTTCGGGGGTAGCTTCTCGCCCGCTTCAGGGTCGCTGGCGATCAGCAGGGCGCCGTCGACCGGATTGCACACCGGTCGCGACGAACAGTTGACGACGCAGCCGAGTCCGTCGCCGCGAGTGAACGCGAGTACGCCGGGCTCCGTCGGCAGCCATCGGAAGTCGCCGGATGCGAGCGCCGGGATCCGGTGCCGCAGTGCCAGCGCCTCGCGATAGAGATGCAGCATCGAGTCGCCACTGCCCAGCAACAGGTCCGCCGCGTGTTCCGCGAACCAGTCCGGTTGCGGTAGCCACGTCGTACCCCGAGTGCCGTCCGGTGAGAACCCGAAGGAGTTGTGTGCTGCTGTCCACGGTAGCGGTACCCGACAACCGTCCCGTCCGCGCCGGACGCCACCACTGCGGTGGAACATCGGATCGGTCAGCACATTCTCCGGCAGATCCGTGACCTCGGGCAGTCCCAGCTCCTCGCCTTGGTAGAGGTACGCAGACCCCGGCAGCGCCAGCATCAGCAGTGCCGCCGCCCGCGCCCGGGCCAGGCCGAGGTCGAGATCGCCGGGCCCGGCACCTGGTGCTCCGCCGGCGTACCGGGTGACCGACCTCGGCATGTCGTGGTTGTTCAGCACCCAGGCGACGGAGGATCCGGACCCGGCGATCGTCTCGAGGCCACGGTCGATCACGTCGTGCAGCGCCCGGTCGTCCCAGTCGGCGCGGAGGAACTCGAAGAAGAAGGTCTGATGCAGCTCATCCGGACGCTGGTACTGCGCGAGCTGCTCGGTGTCCAGCAGGCCGACCTCGCCGACCAGCACCCGCTCGCGGCCGGTCCGCCGGGTGTATTCCTCCGCGATCGCTCGCCAGCTGCGCCAGACATCGTGCACCTCGGGCTGGTTCCAGGCGTGCGGGTTGACCGGGTCGCCCGTGAGCTCGTCGTGCCCGGCGTGCTCGTGGTCCGGCAGGCCGTCAGCCTTGTGCAGCCCGTGTGCGACGTCGATCCTCAGCCCGTCCACGCCACGGTCGAGCCAGAAGCGCAGTACCTCCTCGAAGTACGACGAGACGTCTGGATGCCGCCAGTTGAAGTCGGGCTGCTCGGCCGCGAACGTGTGCAGGAACCACTGGCCGTCCGGCACCTGCTGCCACGCCGAGCCACCGAAGATCGACCGCCAGTTGTTCGGCGGTTCCTGGCCCTGGCCTTCAACGAAGTGAAAGCGGGCCCGTTCCGGGGTCCCGGGTCCGGCGGCGAGGGCCTCGAGGAACCAGGGGTGCGCGATCGAGCAGTGGTTCGGTACGACGTCGACGAGCACCTTCAGGTCGAGCCGGTGGGCGTCCCGGATCAGCCGGTCGAACGATTCGAGCGTCCCGTACTCCGGATGGACGCCGCGGTAGTCGGAGACGTCGTACCCGTGGTCGTGCTGCGGGGACGGGTAGAACGGGTTGAGCCACAGGGCGTCGACACCGAGGCTGCGCAGGTACGGCAATCGGGCGCGGACGCCGTCGAGGTCGCCGATGCCGTCACCGTCGGAGTCGGCGAAGCTACGGACGTAGACCTGGTAGACGACCGCGGTCTGCCACCACTCGCGGGCGCTGCCCGGCAGGGGTGGGCAGCACACTTCGGCTGACATCGAGGTACCTCGGCAACGTGGGGGGAGGGGCAACGTTGTCAGCCACGATCCCGGCCGGACGGCGTACGGGCATCGGGACACCTACGGATATCGCTACGTACGTCGGGCGAGTCCAACGTGGAAACGTTACCGATCGGGGTGTTCGGCGATCCAGCGGCCGACCTGGGCCCGGGAGCTGAAGCCGAGCTTGCTGAGGATGTGCTCGACGTGCGTCTCGGCGGTCCGCTGGGAGATGACGAGGCGGGCGGCGATCTCCCGGTTGCTCAGCCCCTCGCCGACCAGGCCCGCGATCTCGTGCTCACGCCGCGTCAGCCGCCCGGCCATCCCCGGCTTCGTGGCGGTCTCGCGTTCCTCCCCCAGCGCCAGCGCGACGGCCTGCTCGAACGAGTACACGGCACCCTGCGCGAAGGCCCCGTCGAAGACCTCGTCGCCGACCACTGCCCGGATCCGCTGGGCGGTCAACTCGTCGAACTGACTGTATGGCGTCGTCTCGTCGACGTGCGCGCCGCTGGACCGCCAGACCGCGCGGGACGCGCCCGCCAGCCGGGCCGCCCGCTCGTCCGGCGCGGTCGACCCGGCGCACCACGACAGTGCCTGGACGCAGAAGCCGATCCCGGTGCGATCGTTCATCGGCAGCCACAGCCGGATCGCTTCGCGGAACGCGCGCGTGGCCTCCTCGAACTGGTCGTGGTCGCGCCACCGGACGATGCCGGTGCTCCACAGCGCGTAGGCTTTCGACGAGGCCGCGCTCCGGGACTCGGCCAGCTCGTAGGCCAGCCGGCTGAACTCCTCGACCCGCGGATCGCCGAGGAAGAAGGTTGCCGCGGACAACAAGATCAGCAGGTCGAACTCGCCCAGCTCGTCCTGGACCGCACGGTAGCTCGTCAGGCCGCGCTCCAGCCGGGCGACGGCACCGGTGAGATCACCTTGGTAGATCAGCGCCTGCCCCTCCACCTCGGCGATCCGGGCCCGCAACTGCTCGTCGTCGTACCGCTCGGCGAGCTCCGCGCACTCGGCCAGCAGCCGGGTCGACTGCTCGGCCTCGCCCAGGAACATCGAGAGATAGGCACCGGCCCAGATCCCCTTCGCCCTGGTCGGGGTCTGCTCCGGCGCGGCGTCGATCGCCAAGCTGAGGTAGCGATGCCCTTCACGGAGGAACCCGGCGAACCAGAAGTTCCACAGCGGTGCCGCGATCTCCAGGGCGGCCGCGCCTTCACCCGGCTCGCTCAGGCAGAAATCGAGGGCCACCCGGAGGTTCTCGTGCTCGCGCCGCATCCGGATGTACCAGTCGGCCTGCCGCGGGCTGAAGCAGTCCGCCTCCCAGCGAGCCGCCAGCGTCCGGTAGTAGTCGCGGTGCCGGCGCTCGAACTCGCTGGTCTGGCCGGCGTCGGCGAGCCGTCGGCCGCCGTAGTGACACATGGTGCTGAGGATGTCGTACCAGGCGACCGTGTGGTCGGTGGCCACCGTGCGCGTGATGATCGACTTGTTCACCAGGCCGGCAATCAGGTCGAGCACGTCCTCCCGCGGGACACCGTCGCCCGAGCAGATCTCCTCCACTGCTTCCAGCTCGAATCCGCCGGCGAAGACCGACAACCGCTCCCACAGCATCCGCTCCGCCGGGGAACACAGGTCGTAACTCCAGCCGATGGCTGCCTCCAGCGCCTGCTGCCTGGCCGGCCCGGCCGGTCGCCCGCCGGTCAGCAACCGGAAGCGGTCCGCGAGCCGGTCGATGATCTGCGCGAGCGACAGCGTCCGCATCCAGACCGCCGCCAGCTCGAGAGCCAGTGGTACGCCGTCCAACCGCCTGCACAACTCGATCACTTGAGCCCGGTTGGTCTCGTCGATCACGAATTCGGGCATCACCGCGCGGACGCGATCCGCGAAGAGAATCAAGGCCTCGTACTGGTCGGCGTCGGCGGCCGGCACCTCGGCCGACGGCGTCGACAACGGTGGCACGGACAGGACCTGCTCACCTTCGACACCGAGCACGTGCCGGCTGGTGACCAGGATCCGCAGGTGCGGTGCCGCCGCCAGCAGCTTGCTCACCAGTACGGCGCACGCCTCGGCCAGGTGCTCACAGTTGTCGAGCACCAACAGCAGGTGCTTGTCCTCCAGGTACTCCGCCAGGTCGGCCGTCGGGTTTGCCGACACCTGGCTGAGCTCCAGCGTCCCGGCCAGAGTGTGTCCGAGCAGGGCAGGATCCTGCAGGGCGCCGAGTTCCACGAACCAGACTCCGTCGGGGAACGTCCGTCGTACCTCTGCCGCCATCCGGAGCGCGAGGCGGGTCTTGCCGACTCCTCCTGAACCGGTCAGCGTGAGCAGACGGCTACTCGACAGCAACCGCCTCGTTTCCGCCAGCGCACGACGCCGCCCCACGAAGCTCGTCAGCTCAGCCGGCAACCGGCCACGAGTCGGCGCCGTGGGCTTCGACTCAGCCATGCCTCAGCCTAGGCCGGATCCAGGCGCTTGAGACCGGCTCGAGGTCGCGGCCGTTCAGACGAGTTCGCGATCGTCGCCGTTGATGACGAGGGCCTGGCCGTCCCGCAGCGGGAGATACGGGACGCCGGTGTGGTCGTAGAGGTCGGCGACCTTCGCGAGGAGTTCCTCCGCGTGGAGGCCTACCTCGGTCAGCCAGGTGATCTCGTCCGCGACCTTCGCCCGGCGTACGTCGGGATCCTCGGTGTCGATCGAGTTGCAGATGACCGCGACCCGGGCGTTCGGTGGGAGGAGCGCGACGAGGCGGTCGGGGTGGTCGCCGAGGCGGAAGGAGGACAGGTAGAGCTTCATTGGGCGTCGACGAGGAGGTCCAGGGCGTGGTCGAGGTCGTCCGGGTACTTCGAGGTGAACTCGACGTACTCGCCGGTGCCGGGGTGGGTGAAGCCGAGGCGCATGGCGTGCAGCCACTGGCGGGTGAGTTGGAGACGCTCGGCGAGGACCGGGTCGGCGCCGTACGTGAGGTCGCCGCAGCACGGGTGACCGATCGCGGACATGTGCACCCGGATCTGATGCGTGCGGCCGGTCTCCAGCGTGATCTCCAGCAGCGTGGCGAACCGGAAGGCCTCGAGCGTCTCGTAGTGCGTGACGCTCGGCTTGCCGCCCGCCACGACGCCGAACTTGTAGTCGTGGTGCGGGTGCCGGTCGATCGGCGCGTCGACCGTGCCGGTGAACGGGTCGGGATGGCCTTGGACCAGCGCGTGGTAGATCTTCTTGACCGTGCGCTCCTTGAAGGCGCGCTTGAGCACGGTGTACGCGTACTCCGTCTTCGCGACGACCATCAGCCCGGACGTGCCGACGTCGAGCCGGTGCACGATGCCCTTGCGTTCGGCCGCGCCGCTGGTTGAGATGTTGAAGCCCGCGCCGGCCAGATGGCCGATCACAGTCGGGCCGGTCCACCCCGGTGACGGGTGCGCGGCGACCCCGACCGGTTTGTCGACCACGACGATCTCGTCGTCGTCGTACACGATCCGGAGGTTGTCCACCGTCTCCGGTACGACGGTCACCTCGCCGGGCGGAGGTGGTAGCTCCACATCGAGCAGTACCCCGGCCGACACTCGCGACGACTTCGGTGCCGGGGAGCCGTCGACCTGGACCAGACCGGACTCGATCAGCTCCGCGGCCTTGGTCCGGGATACGCCGAACAGCCGCGACAGCGCCGCGTCCAACCGCTCGCCCGCCAGTCCGTCCGGCACCATCACGGTCCGCGAACTCACTTGCGGTGCTCCCGGGTGCCGTCGAGCTTGACCCCACGCAGGGTCTGGATCACCAGCAGGATCGCGGCCGACGTGACCGCCATGTCCGCGACGTTGAAGATCGCCCAGTGCGGAGTCTGCAGGAAGTCGACCACGTGCCCGTGGAACGGCGAGGGCTCGCGGAAGATCCGGTCGATGATGTTCCCGACCGCGCCCCCGAACAGCAGTCCGAACGCCACCGCCCAGCCCGCCGACCCCAGCCGCCGGGACAGGTAGACGACCCCGACCGCCACGGTGATCTGCACGGCACTGATGTACGGCGTGTAGCCCGACCCGAGACTGAACGCGGCGCCGGAGTTCCGGATCAGGTTGAACTTGAGCAGGCTCCCGATCACGTTCACCGGCTCACCCGGCGTCAGATGCGCCAGGGCCAGAGCCTTCGTCAGCTGGTCCAGGATCAAGATCAGCAACCCGACCCCGCCGAACAGCGCCGCCCACTTCCAGGACCTGCCGGCCTGGCCGCCTCCGCCACCGGTCTCGGCGGCCGAAGAAGAGGTAGCGGACACGGCCTCACCACTATCGGAGGCGGCCGCTTCGCCGCCGGTCGGCTCACGGGAGCCGTCATCGGGGGCTGGGGACGACGGAGAACCGGCCGACGGGGTGTCGGCCGGTTCCGTTGACTCCGAGGGCGCGTCCCCCACCTGCTGGGACGAGTCGGTGTGGCTCAGCGGCGTTCTTCGCGTTCTTTGCATGACACGCACAGTGTCGCACGGGGGAACGCCTGCAACCGACCCTTACCGATCGCGTTGCCGCAGCTCTCGCACACGCCGTACGTGCCGTCGTCGATCTTCGCCAGGGCGCGCTCGATCTGGTCGAGCATGTCCCGGGCGTTGTTCGCCAGCGACATCTCGTGGTCGCGCTCCAGCGTGGTGGAGCCGACGTCGGCCTGGTCGTTCCCGGCGCCGTCACCACCGTCGCGGAGGAGTCCGACGATCTCCTGCTCGGCGTCGTGGATTTCCTTCCTCAGGTGCACCACGTCGGCTTCCAGCTCGCCGCGGAGCTCGGCCAGCTCGGCCGCGGTCCACGGGCTCTCGCCGGACTTCACCGTGAGGGTCTCTGCCTTGTGTGCTACGGACTTGGCCGGCGCCGTTGCCGGAGTCCTGTTCTCGTTGGTCTTCATGGCCACCCTCTTCGTCGGAGCATGCTTGGCAGGGGTCTTCTTGGCCGGAGCCTTCTTCGCCGCGGCGGTTGATGTCGACTTCTTCGCCGCGGAAGTCTTCGTGGCCGGCGAGGTCTTCGCCGGTGCCTTCTTGCGGGCCGTGGTCGTGGCCGGCTCGGTCGTCTTCTTCGCGGCACTCTTCTTGGCCGCGGCAGTGCCTTGGGGGGCGGTCTTCTTGGGAGCCGATGTAGCCATGGTCAGCTACCCCCTGCCTTCGTCGGTGACTGAAGCGGACTGGTCGCAAGACACTAGGCCACGTGTTCACCACGTGCCAGTCCGACGCGCAGACCGTGGGGATACGGTAGTCGGTTGTTCAAGCCCACTCGATGTTCCGCGCGTCACAGCGAAACTGACAGAAGTTCGGTTATCCCCTGGCTCAGCCGAGCAGTCGTTTCAATCTCGGCCGGATGTCGCTCTCCTCCCCCTCCACCTCGACCACCTTGTCCCGGCTGGTCGCGCCCCGCACCAACGTCACCCCAGAGCGTCGTACGCCGAACGCGGCAGCAACCGCAGTCAGGACAGCCTTCGTCGCCTGTCCCTCCACCGCACGGGCTGCCACCGCGACCACCAGGGCCGGACCAGACGGTCCGTCGTACCGGCCCCCGACCGCGGTCCGTGAAGCTCCCGGTCGCACCCGCAGGAGAATTCTCATCCCTGAATTCTTGCCTGACCACCGATTAACGATTCGTAGTTGCCTCGTACTACGCCGTACACTGACAACCGCGATCCGCAAGGCAGTGATGGGGCAATCACCCCTGAGCCGCCGGAAGAACAGTCCGCAAGGACCTATTAGAACCGGCAGCGTCTCGTAAAGGAAGTGGGTGACTGTACTCAAAGTCACCAAGGAGGGTGGTACCGCGCGGTAGCAGGCGACACGCCTGGTGCTTCGTCCCTCGTCAGCAGTCACTGGCGACGAAGGACACCGAAGATGGCGGCAGACACCCCGGAAACCCCCTGGCGGCAGGTCCCGGCCCAGGTTGATTTCCCCGCGCTCGAGCGAGAAATGCTCACCCTCTGGGACGAGCACGACACCTTCGCGAAGAGCCTCGAACAGTCCGCCGGCGGACAGCCGTGGACGTTCTTCGAGGGTCCCCCGACCGCGAACGGGATGCCCGGCACCCACCACATCGAGGCGCGCGTCTTCAAGGACGTCTTCCCGCGCTACCGGACCATGAAGGGCTTCTGGGTCGAGCGCAAGGCCGGCTGGGACTGCCACGGTCTGCCGGTCGAGGTCGCGGTGGAGAAGGAACTCGGCTTCAACGGCAAGAACGACATCGAGGCGTACGGCATCGCCGAGTTCAACGCCAAGTGCCGTGAGTCGGTGCTGCGGCATGTGGACGCGTTCAACGAGCTCACCGTCCGGATGGGCTACTGGGTCGACCTCGAGCACCCGTACCGGACCATGGACCCCGAGTACGTCCAGTCCGTCTGGTGGTCGCTCAAGCAGGTGCACGACAAGGGCCTGCTGGTCGAGGACTACCGCATCACGCCGTACTGCCCCCGCTGCGGCACCGGTCTGTCCGACCACGAGCTCGCCCAGGGCTACGAAACGGTCGTCGACCCCTCGGTCTACGTCCGCTTCCCGCTGACCTCCGGTCCACTGGCCGGCAAGGCGTCACTGCTGGTCTGGACCACGACCCCCTGGACACTCGTTTCAAACACCGCGGTCGCAGTACACCCCGACGTCCAGTACGTCGTCGCCACCGACGGCAACGAGTCCCTGGTGGTGGCCGAGCCGCTCCTGGACAAGCTAGGCGAGGGCTGGACGGTGACCGGTCAGTACGGCGGTCGCGAGATGGAGCGGTGGACGTACCAGCGGCCGTTCGAGCTGGTGGAGTTCCCCGAGCCGGCGCACTACGTCGTACTGGCCGAGTACGTGACCACCGAGGACGGCACCGGTCTGGTGCACCAGTCCCCTGCGTTCGGTGCGGACGACCTCGCGGTGAGCCGCGCGTACAACCTGCCGGTCGTGAACCCGGTGGACGCGACCGGTCACTTCAACGCCGACGTACCGCTGGTCGGCGGGCAGTTCTTCAAGAAGGCCGACGAGGACCTGGTCAAGGACCTCGCCGCGCGCGGCATCCTGTTCAAGCACGTACCGTACGAGCACCCGTACCCGCACTGCTGGCGCTGCCACACCCCGGTCATGTACTACGCCCTCCCGTCCTGGTACATCCGCACCACGCAGGTGAAGGACGCCCTGCTCCGGGAGAACGAGAAGACCAACTGGTACCCGGACTCGGTCAAGTGGGGCCGGTACGGCGACTGGCTACGGAACAACATCGACTGGGCCGTCTCCCGCTCGCGCTACTGGGGTACGCCGCTGCCGATCTGGCGCTGCGAGGACGACCACCAGGTGTGCGTGGGTTCGCTGGCCGAGCTCGGTGAACTGGCCGGCCGGGACCTGAGCGAGACCGACCCGCACCGACCGTACGTCGACGACATCACCTTCGACTGCCCGACCTGTGGCGCCGAGGCTCGCCGCGTGCCCGAGGTGATCGACGCGTGGTACGACTCGGGTGCGATGCCGTTCGCGCAGTGGGGCTACCCGTGGGCGGCCGGATCGAAGGAGAAGCTCGAGGAGGCGTACCCGGCCGACTTCATCTCCGAGGCGATCGACCAGACCCGCGGCTGGTTCTACACGCTGATGGCGATCGGCACGCTGGTGTTCGACGAGTCGCCGTACCGCGATGTCGTCTGCCTCGGCCACATCATGGCCGAGGACGGCCGGAAGATGTCCAAGCACCTGGGCAACATCCTCGAGCCGATCCCGCTGATGGACGACCACAGCGCGGACGCGGTGCGCTGGTTCATGGCCGCGTCCGGGTCGCCGTGGAAGGCGCGCGGCATCGGGCCGAACGTGCTGAACGAGATCGTGCGGAAGGTGCTGCTCACCTACTGGAACACGGTCGCGTTCCACGCGCTCTACGCCCGGCTGGCCGACTGGTCGCCGGCCGACGCTCCGGCGGTCGCCGACCGCTCGGTGCTGGACCGCTGGCTGGTTAGCGAGACGCACCGACTGGTCCGCGACACCGACGAGGCCTACGCGGTCTACGACACGCAGCGGCTCGGTCTGCAGATCAACTCGTTCGTCGACGTGCTCTCGAACTGGTACGTACGCCGTTCCCGCCGCCGGTTCTGGTCCGGTGACGCCGGCGCACTGGCGACGCTGCACGAGACGCTCGACGTGCTCACGCGGGTGATGGCGCCGCTGATGCCGTTCGTCACCGAGCGGGTCTGGCAGGACGTGTTCCGCCCGGTCACGCCCGGCCTGCCGGAGTCGGTCCACCTCACGAGCTTCCCGACGTACGACGAGAGCCTGATCGACGACGTACTGACGCAGCACGTGTCGATGGCCCGGCGCGTCGTCGAGCTCGGCCGGTCGGCACGGGCCGAAGCGAAGGTGCGGACGCGTCAGCCGCTGTCCCGCGCCCTCGTCGGGTCCGCGGCGATCGCGGACCTGTCGCCCGAACTGCTGCGGGAGATCGCCGAGGAGCTCAACGTGGGCGCGGTCGAGCCGCTGTCCGCGGCGGGCGCGGATCTGGTCGAGTTCTCTGCCAAGGGCAACTTCCGTGAGCTCGGCAAGCGATTCGCCAAGCAGACGCCGGTGGTCGCGGCCGCGATCGCCGCCGCCGACGCCGGCGCGCTCGCGGTCGAACTGAAGGAGACCGGGACGGCGAGTGTCGTCGTCGACGGCGAGGACGTCCGCGTGGGCGAAGCCGAGGTGCTGCTGTCGGAGCGGCCGAAGGAAGGCTGGTCCGTGGTGAACGAGCAGGGCGAGACCGTTGCCCTCGACCTCGAGGTGACCCCGGAGCTCAAGCAGGCCGGCCTGGCCCGCGAGGTGGTCCGGACGTTGCAGGAGGCCCGGAAGAACGCCGGCCTCGAGGTGTCGGACCGGATCAAGGTCTGGCTGACCTCGACTGACGCCGACCTGACCGATGCCCTCGGCAAGCACGCCGACGAGATCGCCCGCGAGGTGCTCGCCGTCGAGCTGAGCCAGTCGGCACCGTCGGAGTCCGCGGACGTTGCCACCGGCACCGAAGAGGACCTGCAGCTCACCTACTGGCTGACGAAGGCCTGAGCTAGCGAGGTGGACGGACGGCGCGGGCCCGCAACGACGGGCTCGCGCCGAGCAGGTTGATCGTGTCGACCAGCAGTGTGCGCGCCGCCTCGACGCGATCGTCACCCAGAGCCTGACGAAGCTCCGCATCGAGGGCGGCCCGGTGTTTGCGCGCCGCCGCGATCACGGCGTCGCCGCGGGCGGTGAGTACCACCTGCCGGGCGCGCGCGTCCGCGGGATCCTGCGCGCGGCTGAGATAGCCGCGCTTCTCCAGGTCGACGACCGACTTCGAGCCCGCCTGCTGGGTGACCCCGAGACGCTCGGCGAGTGTGCTGATCGTCACCGGTCCGCTGACCAGATGCTGGAACACGACGCCGTCGGCGAAGCGTGCGTCCTCGAAACCGTCCGCGCCGAGCCGGCGCTGGATCTCGTCCGCCAACGCCCAGCCGGTGAACAGCGACGCCAGGGACAGGTCGGCTTCAGCGGGATCGAACTCCATACCCGTGAACTATACAACCTTGGTTGTGCATCTGATAATCTACAACCATGGTTGTGCAAAAGGAGTTCGTGGACAGAGCGCACCGGATCGTCTGGTGCACGGTGGCGACGGTCGGGCCGGACAACCGGCCGCGGACCCGGATCCTGCATCCGCTCTGGGAGTTGGACACCGAGCTGGTTGGCTGGATCGTGACGCGCGCGACGCCGGTGAAGGTCCGGCATCTGGCGTACAGCCCGTATCTGAGCTGTAGCTACTGGGAACCCGCGCAGGAGGTGGCGGTTGCCGACTGTCACGCGGAGTGGGTCGACGATGTGGCGACCCGGCAACGAGTGTGGGAGCTGTATCGCGACGCTCCGGCCCCACTGGGGTACGACTTCTGGAGTGTGTTCCCCGAGGGGCCGGCCTCAGGTCATGGGGCCTCCCGGCCTGGACTGAGGAGTGGAGGGAGCGCAGCGACCGGAACGACGAGGGAAGGCCGGGAGTCAAAGCCCCATGACCCCCGCGCCGGAGGCGCGGCATTCAACAGAGAATCGCCCTCACTCCTACGGCTCGCGCCGTACCGGCTTCGGCTTACCGACGTCGAAACGCTCAGTGGCCGGAAGCAACCTCTCGCCTGGCCCTGACCCTCGCACTGACACCCTGTCACCAGCACGAGACGGTGTGTCAAAAGGGCCCGGACATGACGAAGAGGCGGTGCTGCCGGAAAGCACCGCCTCTCGTCGCGAGGTTTTTAGACGCCGTGACCGTGCGCCTGCGCGCGAGCCTCCGGACGGAAGCCGTTCCGCGGGCTGAGCGTGTCGTCGCCGTTGCCCAGCGCCTTGAGCTGCTCGGTGAAGTAGGTCTTCAGCCGGCTGCGGTACTCGCGCTCGTAGGCGTGCAGGTCGTCGATCGTGCGCTCGAGCTGGCCCTTCTGCTTCTCCAGCGTGCCGAGCATCTGCGCCCGGCGCTCGGCGATCTCGCCGTCGAGCTTCTCGGCGCGGGCGCGAGCCTCACCGGTCATCCGGTCGGCCTTGCCGCGCGCCTCGTTCTCCAGCCGCTCGGCCTTGGCGCGGGCCTCGCCGATGATCTTGTCGGCGGTGTCCTTCGCCTCCTGGACCAGGTCGTCGGAGTGCTTGGTGGCCATCTCCAGCAGCCGCACAGCGGAGCTGGAGGCGTCCCCGACGGTTCCTGCTGCCGCAGCAGCCCCCGCGGCCGCTACAGCGGGCACCACGGGTGGCTTCTCCTCCGGCTTCTCGACCACGACCGGGGGCTTGGGCTGTTGCACGACGGGCGGCAGCGCGGCGGTCTGGTCGACCGGCCGCTCCTGGCCGGCGCCCGCGCGCTGAGCCGCCGCGAGCTTGGCCCGCAGCTCCTCGTTCTCGGCGAGAAGTCGCTCGAGCTCGGCTTCGACCTCGTCGAGGAAGGAGTCGACCTCTGTGACGTCGTAGCCCTCCCGTAGTCGGACGGGCGTGAATTGCTTCGAGCGGACGTCATCCGGCGTCAGCGGCATCTTTCACCTCGTTTGTCTGTGTCTTGGCGGAGTCCCCGTGGCCAACACCATCGGCGACTCAGTAGATCACGTTATCGCTTCGTTGTGTTCTAACGGAATCCGGGCGGGCGAAACAGCCCCCCGCCCGCGGAACGCCGGCAACGAACCGGCCCCGTTTCTCGTGGTTGTACCTACCCTGTCCCCGGCGTCCTCACCCTCGGACTCGGTGGATGATCCACCGGTTCCCTGTGGTCTGCGCCGCACTGGATCACAGTGAGCGCAAGGCCGTCGAGTTGATCGACATCGCCACAGAGACGATGACGAACAGCATCAGCATGGACAGGTCGATCCGCACCCCGCCGGCCCCGATCGGGGGCAGGATCCGCCGCAGCGGCTTCAGGAGCGGATCGGTGATCGAGTAGATCAGTTCGAAGAACAGCAGCAGCGGGCCCTTCGGGTGCCACTGCGGCGCGAACATGACGATCAGACTGAGTACGAACCGCGCCACCAGCACGAGGAAGAAGGCGAGCAGCACCCAGCTGAGAACACTGAGGACGAGCGCTAGAGCAACCATGTCGTCAATGAGTGTAGAAGACGGCGGAAGGGAGCGGGTCAGCTCTGGTTGTAGAACCCGTCCGCCGCGATCTTCTCCTTCTCCTCGGCGGCCACAGTCACGTTCGGCGGGCAGACCAGGAACACCTTGGTGGTGATCCGCTCGATCGACCCACGGCAGCAGAAGATCAGCCCGGCCGCGAAGTCGACCAGTCGCTTGGCGTCGGCGTGATCCATCTCGGTCAGGTTCATGATGACGGGCGTGCCGTCGCGGAAGTGCTCACCGATGACCCGCGCCTCGTTGTAGCTGCGCGGGTGCACGGTGGTGATCCGGGCCAACTCGGTAACCTCCGGGGATGGTGCGACACCACGTCGTTCTGGAAACTTGCTGACCGTCGCGCCCTGCTCCTCGCGGCCTGAGTGAATGTGCGACTCGGCCCGCGGTTCGCGGACGTCCCGGTTCTCCCGGCCGGCGGGTACCGGCTCGGTCTCGTGGGACTCCCCGTCGACGGCTTCGTCCTCGTACTCGTCGAAGTCGTCGTACTCGTCGTCGTACCGCGCGTTGTAGCGCTCCCCGTCCTCGACCAAGCCGAGGTAGACACCCATCTTGCGCAGCGCGCCGCTCATGGCCCTCCAGCCCCTCGATCCGGTTCGACGACAACGGTGAGCAGGAAGCAAAACCTGCTCGATGTCGACACTAACCCGCGGGGGTACGCGTTCCGAGTAAGGCGCGCCCGAGCCGGACGTGTGTCGCTCCCTGCCTGATCGCGGCGTCCAGGTCGGCCGTCATCCCGGCCGAGATCCAGTCGGCGCCGGGGTGTTCGGAGCGTAGCCGGGACGCTACCTCGCGCAGGCCGGCGAAGGCTTCGTCCGGGTCCGAGCCGAGTGGCGCGACCGCCATCACTCCCCCGAGCTCGAGCCCGTCCGCCGACGCGACCTCACCAGCGAGATCCAGTACGGCGTCCGGCTCGACGCCACCGCGGGCGGCCCCGGTCGCGGCGTCCGCGGATCCGTACGACGCGAGACTCACCTGAAGGAGACAGCGAAGGATCTTCTCTTCGGCGACCGCGGCCTTGGACAGTGCGGCCACCAGCGACAACCGGTCGACCGAGTGCACGGCCGACGCGTACCGGACCACCGAGCGGGCCTTCTTCGACTGCAGCTGACCGACGAAGTGCCAGGTGAGGTCCGGGCAGTCCGGCGCCTTCGCCTTGAGCTCCTGTTCACGGTTCTCGCCGACGTCACGGACGCCGAGGTCCGCCAGCGCCCGTACATCGCTGACTGGGAAGGTTTTGGTGATCGCGACAAGGGTGACCTCGTCCGGAGACCTCCCGGCCGCCTGACAGGCCTTCTCGATCCGCTCCTGGGCGTGGTGGAGATTCGCCCGCAGCTCGTCCACGCGCGTCGTCACGCCGCGGTCACCGCGCCCAGCTTGACCAGGCCGGCCATCCGGCCACTGACCGGGCCTTCCCGCCGGTACGAGTACAGGGCCTCCGACTCGATCGTGCACGCCGTCGCATCGACCACCTCGACGCCCAGCTCGTCCAGCTGTGCGCGAACCCCGGCTGCCACGTCGATAGCCGGCGTACCCCAGCTGGTCTCTGCGTACGACGCCGGCACCCGCTCGGTGACCTCGGCCCGCATCTCCTCCGGCACCTCGTAGCAGTTCCCACAGGCGTACGGCCCGAGTACGGCGGTGATCCGTGTGGCACCGAGCTCACGCATCGCCTCCACAGTCGCCGGTACGACACCGACGTACATGCCCTTGCGACCGGAGTGAGCGGCACCGATCACGCCATCACCCGCGAGCAACACCGGAAGACAGTCGGCGGCGCGAACACACAGCACCACATCATCGCGGGTGGTGACGACACCGTCGGCAATCGGCATCGGCTGCATCGGAAGCTCGTCCTCCGGCCGCACGACAGACACGTCGCGCCCATGCACCTGGCTGACTCGCACGACACCTTCCGGCCGGACTCCGAACTCGGCCGCGATCAGCCGGAAGTTCGCCGTCACCGCCTCCGCATCGTCGCCGACCGCGCTGCCGAGATTCAGTTCGCCGTACGGCGCTTTGCTCGTGCCGCCGAAGCGGTCGGTGAAGGCGAAGCGGACGTCCTCGAGAACCTCGTCGTAGCCGAACACGACTGAAGGTTACCCAGCGGCGACCTGTGCTCCCAGCACTGTCCGAGCCTCGTCGGTCACAGTGTTCCGGTCCGGATCCGATGGCAGGCCCAGGACGTGCTCGGCAGCCCGGCGGTACGCCTCGGTGAAGGCCTGGTCCGCAGGTACGTCGACGTCCGGAGTCACGCCGGTACCTTCCCAGTTGGTCCCGGAGACCGGGTTCATCGCACGCTGCACCGAGATCGTCGCCTCGAGTTGCTCGTGCAGCTTGAACCCACGCCGTGGATGCGCACCGCCACCTGTCCGCTCGCCGACGATCACCGCTCGCCCGAGCTGCTGCAGGTTGTAGGACAGTTCCTCCGCGCCGGAGAACGTCACCGAACTGGTCAGCACCCAGATCGGCTTCGAGCCGCCGAACCGCGGACCCGGCACGTACGGCGACGTCCAGAACTGCCGCGCGGTCCCGTCGGCCGGAGTGACCAGGTCGTTCAGATGGACCGCGTCGTCGTCATCGACCAGATGACTGCAGACGAAGGCGACCTGGTCGGGTGACCCACCCAGGCAGCGACGCAGGTCGAGCAGCAGCGCGTCGGTCGACGCGAGCAGCGTCATCGCCGCGGTCACGGCCGGGCCGGCGTGGGTAGGGGCGTACAGCAACGGCCGGATCTCCAGGAGCCCGATGTTGCCGTCCAGCCGCTCCACCCGCGCCATCCCGCCGGCGTCGAGAGCGGCGCGGCGGCGCCAATGGGCCTCCTCGGCGATCGGGTCGGCCTCGTCCGGCAGCCCGTCGCGGTGGAACCTCAGCCGCAGATGTTTGTCGTGGTTGCCGACCTGCAGGTCGTCGGTGACCCGCTCGGCCAGCCGCTCGGGCTCCCGGAGTTCGTCGTACCGGCCGGTGGCGGTGGCGGCGGCGAGCCGGTCGGCCACCTCCCGGCCGGTCTCGGGGAAGACGTAGTGCTCGGCGACGAGTGCGCCCAGCCGGCCGACGACGGCGCGGATCTCTTCGGTCTGCATGCGCAGGAGTGAAGCATGCGGCTTGACAAAGCGTCAAGAGATATTGACGCTTGATTCATGAGCGAGATTTCCGACCGGCTGGAGGTGTCGACAGCCGCGCAGTTCAAGGCGCTCGGGCACCCGCTGCGGCACCGCTTGCTGTTCGCGCTCGGGCAGGAGGCGGCCACGATCAGCCAGTTGGCCGGCGCGCTCGGCACGGCGAAAGGCAACGTCGCCCATCACCTGGGCGTGCTGCGCGAGGCCGGCATGGTGCACGTGGCCGAGACCCGGCAGGTGCGCGGCGGGACCGAGCAGTACTACCGGCGATCCGCGCGGAAGTTCGACTTCGTCGGTGAGGGCGCGCGGGCGAACAACACGGTCGTCCTGCAGGCGATCGCGGCCGAGCTCGAGACCGACGACGCCGACCCGCTGGTGCTGTTGCGGAACGTCCGGCTGACCGCGGACCAGGCCGCGGAACTGGCCGCGACGCTGGAGCGGATGGTCGATGACCTCACCGACGCCGGCCCGGGCGAGTCCCGGTACGGCGTCGTCGTCTCGGTCTACCACCCCCGCCAGCCCCAGCCATCCGCCGGGACCTGACGCAGAGCGCGCGGCAGGAGCTGGCGGAGGGTGTTACTTGAGGAAGTCCGGGATGTCGAGGTCTTCTTCGGGGTCCGGCTTGCGGGCCGGGCGGGTCGGGGTGGGCTGGGACGAGCCGTTGCCCGACGTCGACCCAGGCGTCGCGCCCGCGGTGCTGGGGCCGTGGGTCGGCCAGGAGTGCTGGGTCCCCGGCGCGGTCGGAGAGGCCGGGGTGTGCGGCGCCGACTGCGGCGACTGCTGCCCAGACTGGACCGTGCGAACTGGGTCGCCGGGCTGAGGGCGGGCCGAGTTGGTCGTGCCCGCACCCGGACGGCCCTCGGTCGGAGCCGGCACCGGGACGGTGTCGTCGGTGGGGACCGGCGGGTTCGCGAACTGACCTGCCTGCCCGTTCGAGGAGCCCGCGGCGCCCTGACCGGCAGCGGCCTGACCGGCACCCGGCTGACCAGCGGCCTCACCGGCGGGCTGTCCACCGGCGAACTGGCCACCCGTCGACTGCCCACCATCGCCGGTCGCGCCACCCGGCTGGCTCGCCGGGGGCTGACCGGCCTGCTGGCCGGCCGGTGCCGTCGGGTTGTTCGTGCCGGACATCGGCGCCGAGTAGCTCTGCGACTCCGACGACGGCCGGGAGGTCTGCGGGCGGGCGGTGCTCATCGCCTGCTCGCGCCGCTTCGGCATCCCGCCGTCGAACCCGGCCGCGATCACGGTCACCCGCACCTCGTCGCCGAGGGCGTCGTCGATCACCGCGCCGAAGATGATGTTCGCGTCGGAGTGCGCGGACTCCGAGACCAGCTGGGCCGCCTCGTTGATCTCGAACAGCCCCAGGTCGGAGCCGCCGGCGATCGACAGCAGCACGCCGTGCGCACCCTCGATGCTTGCCTCGAGCAACGGCGAGGAGATGGCCGCCTCGGCCGCCGCGACCGCGCGGTCCTCGCCGCGGGACGAGCCGATGCCCATCAGCGCGGAGCCGGCGTTCGACATGACCGCCTTGACGTCGGCGAAGTCCACGTTGATCAGGCCGGGCGTGGTGATCAGGTCGGTGATGCCGGAGACACCTTGCAGCAGCACCTGGTCGGCCTGCTTGAACGCGTCCAGCACGGACACGGCGCGGTCGGAGATGGTCAGCAGCCGGTCGTTCGGGATGACGATCAGGGTGTCGACCTCTTCACGGAGGGCGGCGATACCGTCCTCCGCCTGGGTCGCACGGCGTTTGCCCTCGAACGAGAACGGCCGGGTCACCACACCGATCGTCAGCGCGCCGAGCGATCGCGCGATGCGGGACACCACCGGCGCGCCGCCGGTGCCGGTGCCGCCACCCTCGCCGGCGGTGACGAAGACCATGTCGGCGCCCTTGAGCGCCTCCTCGATCTCCTCCGCGTGGTCCTCGGCGGCCTTCTGCCCGATCGCCGGGTTCGCGCCGGCGCCGAGGCCCCGGGTCTCCTCCCGGCCGATGTCGAGCTTGACGTCCGCGTCGCTCATCAACAGCGCTTGCGCGTCGGTGTTGATGGCGATGAACTCAACGCCCTTCAGACCGTGCTCGATCATCCGGTTCACGGCATTGACGCCGCCTCCGCCGATGCCGACGACCTTGATGAGTGCCAGGTAGTTCTGCGGTGCCGCCACGTCCGCGCCTCTCGCCTCGTTCTGTTCCTGTTGTGGCCGGTTGGCCCCTGTTCCAGCGAAAAGTTCCAGCGAAAAGACTGAACCTCAAGTGGATGCTTAGACTTATGTCAACTTTAGATTACGACGCACGCTACGGGACGGCTTCGGGCAATGTCCACGCGCCTCGCCGCGCGCCCCGTCATGTGCTCCGTGATGTGATCCGTCACCGCTTTTCCCCTTTGGTGACAGGGAGATCGGGCGCCGAGACGTCGTACACCTTGGCCTTGCGTTTCATCAGCACGCTGAGTACCTCGGCCTTTCGCTCGCTGTCATCGGAACTGCCCCAAACGACCTTCACCCCGGAGGCGAGGTTGAGAGTGATCGAGTCCGGCGACAGCGCCGAGATCGACCCGACCTGGGCCCGCAACGTGTCCGGCAGAGCCGCCGAAACCGTCACCAGCGAACGGATCGTGACGTCGCGCCGGGTGCCGGTCACCTTCGCCTCCGGCAGTCCGGCCGGCCGGTCCGGCACCGTTTTGAACGTCGTTCCGGTCGCGTCGACCAGCTCGAACCGCGAGCCGTCGGTGACCACGACCACCGGCACCCGTTCGGTGACGACGATCACGATCTTGTTCGGCCAGGCGCGGGTCACCTGCGCGTCCTCGACCGCCGGGATCGTCCGCACCCGGTCCGCGATCGACCGCAGGTCGACCTGCGCCAGCGGTGTGCCGATCGGTGCCGCCGCCTGCTGCTCGATCGTTGCCACCGGCACCGTGTCCGCACCGCTCACCCGGACCCCGGCGACCGCGAACGCGGACGAGTAGTAGAACAACCAGACGATCAGCCCGGCCAGGACGAGCAGAGCGCCGCCGATCGCCCACGGCAACCAGCTCCGCCAGCGCACCAGCCGTTGCCGGCGCGCGAACCGCTGTTGTGCCCGAGCCAGATCAACGCTCTGGCTCATTCAGTGAACCCCACCCTTTTACTCCACCACAGGAGCGAGGGCCTCGGCCGCAGACTCGCGGGCGGCAGCGCGTTCGGCCAGCAAACCAACGACTTCCGGGCCGATCAGCGTCACGTCGCCCGCGCCCAGCGTGACCACCAGGTCACCCGGCTCGGCGAGATCCGCGACCAGCTGCGGTACGGCGGACCACGACGGCTCGAACCGCACCTGATCCGGCTTCAGCGGCACGTGGTTCGCGATCAGGGCGCCGGTGACACCGGGCTCCGGGTCCTCACGGGCGGCGAAGACGTCCATCACGACGACCTCGTCGGCCAGCGCGAGCGCCTCGGAGAACTCCGTGGCGAAGATCCTGGTCCGGCTGAACAGGTGCGGCTGGAAGCACGCGACCACGCGCCCCTCCCCCGCCACCTGCCGGGCAGCGGTCAGGTCGACGGCGAGCTCGGTCGGGTGGTGGGCGTACGAGTCGAACACCCGCACGCCGTCCTCCAGGCCCTTGAACTCGAACCGCCGGCCGGTGCCGGTGAACGACTCCAGCCCCTCGGCCAGGTCGGCCGCGGAGAACCCGAGCCCGAGGCCGACCGTCAACGCGGCCGACGCGTTCAGCGCGTTGTGCTTGCCCGCCTGCTGCAACTGCACCATCGGCAGCCGCCGCCCGCGGTACACCGGCACGAACGACTGCGTCGCCCCGGTCGCGGTGATCTCGGTGACCCGCAGATCCGCATCGTCGGACTCGCCGTACGTCCGTACGTCGATGCCGCGCGCGCCGGCGAAATCGGCCAGCCTCCGGGCGCCGGCGTCGTCGTAACAGATCACCATGAAGCCGCCCGGGAGGACCCGGTCGCAGAACTGCTCGAAGGCGAGCCGGTAGCTGGCCTCGTCGCCGTAGTTGTCCAGGTGGTCCGGCTCGACCGATGTGACGATCGACACCTCGGGCGTGTAGGTCAGGAACGACTTGTCCGACTCGTCCGCCTCGGCGACGAACAGGTCACCGGTGCCGTCGTGGGCGTTCGAGCCCGACTCGTTCAGGTTGCCGCCGATCGCGTACGACGGATCGGCCGCGCAGTGCTGCAGCGCCACGGTCAGCATCGACGTCGTGGTCGTCTTGCCGTGCGTGCCGGCGACCGCGAGCGTCCGCCGGCCGACCATCACCGAGGCGAGTGCCGCGGCCCGCGGCAGGATCGGGATCCCGGCGGCCCGGGCGGCGATCACCTCGGGGTTGGTCTCGCGGATCGCGGTCGACACCACCACGGTATCGGCGTCGGCGACGTGCTCGGCGGCGTGACCGACCCAGCAGGTGGCGCCGAGCGCGCGCAGCGCGGCCAGCACCTTCCCGTCCTTGGCGTCGGAGCCGGACACCTCGATGCCGCGGGACGCCATGATCCGCGCGATACCGGACATCCCGGCGCCGCCGATACCGACGAAGTGGACCTTGCCCAGCTTCTCCGCGGGCAGCGTCGTGTCAGGAGCGGTGACGATCACGAAGCAGACCTCACCACATCCAGGATGATCCGCGCCAATCGCTCGTCGGCATCCGTACGGATCAGGCCTTTCGCCGCTGTGGACATGGCTGTCAGACGCGCCGAGTCGTGCAGAAGTTGCGGAACGGTGGCACGAACCCAGTCCGGCGACACCGTCGCGTTGTCCACCAGCAGGCCGCCGCCCGCATCCACCACGGGCTTGGCGTTCAGTGCTTGCTCACCGTTACCGTGCGGAAGCGGAACGTAGATTGCGGGCAGACCGACACCGGACACCTCGGTGACCGTGTTCGCGCCCGAGCGGCAGACCGCGAGATCCGCGGCGGCGTAGGCCAGGTCCATCCGGTCGATGTACGACAGAACGGCGTACGGCAGGGGTCCGGTCTGCGGGACCTCGAGCGTGTTCTTCGGACCGATCGCGTGCAGGACCTGGATGCCGGCCGCCTGCAGGTCCGCGGCGGCACCGGCGAACGCCTCGTTCAGCCGCTGCGCGCCCTGTGAACCGCCCGTCACGAACAGCGTGGGCGCATCCGGGTCCAGCCCGAAGAACCGCCGGGCCTCGGCCCGCAGCGCGGCCCGGTCCAGCGTGGAGATCGCGCGCCGGATGGGCAGGCCGACGTACTCGGCGTGCGGCAGATCGGTGCCGGGGAACGACGTCTTGACGTGCTGCGTGCAGTAGCGGGCGGCGAACTTGTTCGCGATCCCCGGTACGGCGTTGCCCTCGTGCACCACGATCGGCGTCTTCCGCCGCCAGGCCGCGACGTACGCGGGGGTGGAGACGTAGCCGCCGAAGCCGACCAGGACGTCGGCCTTCGCCTCGTCCAGCGCCTTGCGGGCCGCACCGACCGAGGCCAACATCTTGCCCGGTACGGCGAGCAGCGCGGGCGTGGGCCGGCGCGGCAGCGGCACCGGCGGGATCAGCTCGAGCCGGTAGCCGGCCTCCGGGACCACGCGGGTCTCGAGCCCGCGCTCGGTGCCGAGCGCGAGGATCTCGATGGTCGGATCGAGCCGCCGCAACGCGTCCGCGGTGGCGATCAGGGGTGAGGTGTGGCCGGCGCTTCCGCCTCCGGCCAGGACGATGCTGGGCACAGCTTTCAACGCTCCCGCGTGTTCTCTCGTCAATGCGTGCGCGACGGCAGCCACCCGAACCGCGGCCGCCTGGTCTCCTTCAGGGCAGCCTGCGCGCCGGGCTCGGCCTTCGCGAAGGACAGCAGCATGCCGATCGCGATCAGCGTCGGCAGCAGTGCGGAACCACCGTACGACAATAGCGGCAGCGGGATACCCACGATGGGTAGGAGTCCGATCACGGCGCCCAGGTTGACCAGGGTCTGCGCCATGATCCAGATGGTGATCCCGGCCGCCGCGTAGCGGACGAACGGCTCGGTGTTCCGGGTCGCGATCCGCACCCCTGCGTAGGCCAGGGTGAGGAACAGGGCGAGTACGGTGAGCGACCCGACCAGGCCGAGCTCCTCACCGATCACGGAGAAGATGAAGTCGGTGTGCGCCTCCGGCAGGTTGCCCCACTTCTGCCGGCTGTTGCCGATCCCGACGCCCCACCAGCCACCCGTCGACAGCGCGTAGAACGAGTGGTACGCCTGCCACCCGACCGCGGTCGGGTCGGCGAACGGGTCCAGGAACGAGGTCACTCGCTCCATCCGGTACTTCTCCGCGTTGACGAAGTACATCGCGACCGCGCCCACCACCGCGATCGTGGCGACGAACAACCGCGTCGGCGCGCCGACGATCCAGATCATGCCGATCATCACGGCCATCAGGACGAGCGCCGTACCCAGGTCGTGCTGGCCGACGACCAGTGCGATCACCAGGCCGCAGACCGGCACCATCGGGACCAGCAGGTGCTTCCACTGGGTGAGCAGCTTCTCCTTGCGCGCGTACAGATCCGCGCACCACATCACCAGCGCCAGCTTGGCGAACTCACTCGGCTGGATCTGCAGCGGTCCACCGAGGTTCAGCCAGTTGGTGTTGCCGTTCACGCCGACTCCGAGGCCCGGGATGTAGGTCAGCACAAGCAGGAAGATCGATCCGAGCAGAGCGACGTACGAAAGCATGCGGAAGTGCCGCGGCGTCATCCGGGAGGCGACGTACGCCATCGGCAGGCCGACGCCGACCCAGATCAGCTGGCGGATGAAGATCGTGTAGCTGTTCCCGTTCGCGCGCAGCGACAGCACGCTGGACGCCGACAGCACCATCAGCAGCCCGAGCACCAGCAGCAGGCCGGTGGCGCCGAGCAGGATGTGGTACGACGTCAGCGGCCGGTCCAGCACGTCCTTGATGGCCGCCAGCCAGGGCCGCTCGTCAGCTTTCTTCTGATCCGGCTGATCCGCGATCGATGTCACTCGATCACCCCCGGATCAGTTGTCGCCCAGCGCACGTACGGCTTCGGCGAAGGCGTCCCCGCGGGCTCCGTAGTTGGCGAACATGTCCCAGGATGCGCAGCCAGGCGCGAGCAGCACGGTGTCACCCACCTGTGCGAGCTTCGCCGCCTCCCCCACCACGATCTCCATGGCTCCAGTGTCGGTTGCCTCGATCACGATCCTCGGGACATCCGGTGCGTGTCGCTCGAGAGCTTCCGCGATCACGGCCTTGTCCTGACCGAGCAGTACGACGGCACGCAAACGATCCCGGGCCGCGATCACCAGCTCGTCGAACGTCGCACCCTTGGCCTGACCACCCGCGATCCACACCACGTGCTCGTACGCGAGCAGCGACGCCTGGGCGGCATGCGGGTTGGTCGCCTTCGAGTCGTCGACATAGTTGACCCCGGCAACGTCCGCGACATGCGCGATCCGGTGCTTGTCCGGCGTGAACCCACGCAGTCCGTCCCGGACTGCCGTCGCCGGTACGCCGAACGCCCGGGCCAGCGCGGCCGCGGCCAGCGCGTTCGCCACGTTGTGCGGCGCGGGCGGATTGACGTCGTCGATCGTGGCCAGCTCCAGCGCCGACGTCGCTCGCTGCTCGACGAATGCGCGGTCCACCAGCAACTCGTCGACCAGGCCGACCATCGACAGTCCCGGCGTACCGAGGGTGAAGCCGATCGCGCGGCAGCCCTCGATCACGTCCGCGTCCATCACCAGCTGCTCGGTGACCGGGTCGGCGGCGTTGTATACGCACGCGACCTGGCAGTTCTCGTAGATCCGGCCCTTGTCCTTGGCGTAGGCGTCCATCGAGCCGTGCCAGTCGACATGGTCCGGCGCGAGATTCAGTACGGCGGCGGAGTGCGCCGACATGGACTGTGTGAAGTGCAACTGGTAGCTGGACAGCTCGACCGCGATCACGTCGTACGGCTCGGGATCCATCACGACCTCGAGCAGCGGCAGCCCGACGTTGCCCGCGGCAACGGCTCGGTGACCCGCGGCGGTCAGCATCGCGGTCAGCATCTGCACCGTCGTGGTCTTGCCGTTGGTGCCGGTGATGCACAACCAGGGCGCGGCGTTCGCCGGGTCGCGCAGCCGCCAGGCCAGCTCGATCTCACTCCAGATCGGCACCTCCCGCTCGGCCGCCTGAGCGAGCATCGGCGCGTGCGGCGGTACGCCGGGCGACGTCACGACGACATCGACTTCCTTGGGGAGTTCGGCCGTACTGCCGGGACCGAGGGTGACCTTGGCGCCGAGGATCTCCAGGATCTGGGCCTTCTCGCGGAGCGCCTCGTTGTCCCGGTCGTCCAGGACGACCAAGTGCTCAGCGCCGGCCTGAAGCAGCGAGTCGGCGCACGCGTACCCCGCCGTCCCGAAGCCCAACACCACGAACCGGGTCGTCGCCCAACCGTCCGACGTGCGTGTCTCGAGACTCATCCCGTCACCCACTCTGCATAGAAGACCCCGAGACCGATCACCACGCACAGGCCCTGGATGATCCAGAACCGGATCACCACGTTCACCTGTTCCCAGCCGAGCATCTCGAAGTGGTGCTGCAGTGGCGCCATCCGGAATATTCGTTTGCCGACGCCGGTGGCGCGTTTGGTGACCTTGAAGTAGCCGACCTGCAAAATCACCGAGGCGGTGATGATGACGAACAGACCGCCGAGCAGCAGCACGAGCAACTCGGTCCGGGTCATCACCGCCATGCCGGCCAGCGCGCCACCCAGCGACAGCGAACCCGTGTCACCCATGAAGATCTTGGCCGGCGACGCGTTCCACCACAGGAAGCCGAACAGCGCACCGGTCAACGCGGCGGCGACAACGGCGAGGTCATGCGGATCACGGACCTCGTAACACTTCGCGCCGACGCCCTGCGCGGTGGCGCAGCTCTGGTTGAACTGCCAGATGCAGATCAGCGTGTAGGCGCCGAACACCATCATCGAGGCCCCGGTGGCCAGACCGTCCAGGCCGTCGGCGAGGTTGACGCCGTTCGACATCCCGGCGATCAGCAGCAGGATCCAGATCACCACGAGGATCACCGGTAGCTCCAGCCAGCCGATGTCGCGGATGAACGAGATGAACGGCGACGCCGGCCGCTGGCCGCGCTCGTCCGGGAACTGCAGCGCGAGGACCGCGAACACCACCGCGACCATCGTCTGGCCGGCCAGTTTCGCCTTGCTGCGCAGGCCGAGGCTGCGCTGCCGGAAGATCTTGATGAAGTCGTCCAGGAAGCCGACCGCGCCCATCCCGGCGAACAGGAACAGCACCAGCAGCGCCGAGGCGGTCGGCGGGGTCATCGTGAACAGCTTCGCCGCGAAGTACCCGATGATGGTGGCGAGGATGAAGACCGTGCCGCCCATGGTCGGTGTACCGCGCTTGGTGTGGTGCGAGGTCGGGCCGTCGTCGCGGATCTCCTGGCCGTAGCCGCGGCGGGCCAGCAGGGTGATCGCCCAGCGCGTGCCGAGCAGTGTCAGCACCATCGAGACGGCGCCGCCGAACAGGATCGAGATCACTGCACGTCCTCCCCGATCAGCGCGTCCGCGAGACTGCGGAGCTTCGACCCCTTCGAGGACTTCACCAGTACGACGTCACCCGCGTGCAGCTCGGATCGCAGCAGCTCGAGCGCTTCCGGGATGCTGTCGACATAGGCCGACTCGTTGCCCCAGGAGCCTTCCAGCGAGGCACCGAGATGAATGGGTTTCGCCCCCGGACCGACCACGAGCAGCCGGTTCACGTCGAGTCGCACCACCAGCCGCCCGATCGCGTCGTGCTCGTCGGCCGACGCGTCGCCCAGCTCGAGCATCTCGCCGAGCACCGCCCAGGTCCGCGCGCCCCGCGACCGGCCGATCGCGACCAGTGCCTTCAATGCGGCGCGGGTCGAGTCCGGGTTGGCGTTGAACGCGTCGTTGATGATCGTGACGCCGTCCGCGCGCTCGGTCAGCTCCATCCGCGCCGCGGACACCCGCGTGGCGGCGTTGAGGCCGTCCGCGAGTTGCTCGGGGGTCATACCGACCGCCGACCCGACGGCAGCGGCGGCCAGCGCGTTCGACACGTAGTGCTCGCCGATGAACTGCAGCTGGATGTCGCCGCTGAAGTCACCGATGCGCAGAGTGAACGCGGGCTGTCCCTCGGCGTCGAGCTTCACGCCCTCCGCACGGATGTCAGCCTCGGGTGCCTCCCCGAAAGTCAGCACCCGTTCCGGCGTCCGGCTGCGCATCGCGGCGACGCGATGGTCGTCTGCGTTGAGCACCGCGGTGCCGCCGGCGGTCACGGCCTCGATCAGTTCGCCCTTGGCGACGGCGATGTTGTCCTGGGTTCCGAACTCGCCGATGTGGGAGGTACCGACGTTCAGCACCAGCCCGATCTTCGGCGGCGTGATCCCGGCCAGGTAGGCGATGTCGCCCTGGTGCCGCGCGCCCATCTCGGCGACGAGGTACTTCGTGCGCTCCGTCGCCTGCAGCGCGGTGAGCGGGTGCCCGATCTCGTTGTTGAACGACCCCTCCGGCACCACGGTCTCGCCGTGCGAGCGGATCAGCTGCCCGATCAGGTCCTTGGTGCTGGTCTTGCCCGACGAGCCGGTCAGCGCGATCACGGTCAGGTCGGGAAGGCGGCTGACCAGCAGGCGGGCCAGCGCTCCGAGCGCGGCCTGCGGGTCAGCGACGACGATGCACGGACTGCCCTCGACCGGCCGGGTCGTCAGTGCCGCCGTGACGCCTGCGGCGGTCGCCGTACCGACGTAGTCGTGCCCGTCGACGTTCTCGCCCGGCAGGGCGACGAACAGCCCACCGGGGCCGGCGGCTCGCGAGTCGATCACCACCGCGCCGTCCACGACGGCCGACGGGGTGACCCCCACGAGCTCGCCGTTCACAGCGTCGGCGATCTCGCCGCAACTGACAGGGATCACCGGTCTGCCTCCAACAGCTCACGCACGGTTTCGCGGTCGTCGAACGGGTGGATCACACCGCCGACGTCCTGGCCTGTCTCATGGCCCTTGCCCAGTACGACGACCGTGTCGCCCGGGCCGGCCAGCGCGATCGCGCTCGCGATGGCCTGCCGGCGGTCGCCGATCTCGTGCAGGTCTACGCCCGGGACCGCTTCGCGGGCGCCGGCCAGCGCAGCGGCGCGGATCGCCGCCGGGTCCTCGCTGCGCGGGTTGTCGTCGGTGACGATCACGACGTCCGCCGTCCGGGCCGCCGCGGCACCCATCGCGGGACGCTTGCCGGGATCACGGTCGCCGCCGCAGCCCACGATCGCGAACAGCCGGCCCTTCGTCGCACTCCGCGCGGCCTGCAGCGCCAGCTCGACCGCGTCCGGCGTATGCGCGTAGTCGACGATGACCGCCAGGCCGTCCTCGCGGGTGAACGCCTCCATCCGCCCCGGGACGGTCGCGGTCCGCAGCCCGGCCGCGATCGCCTCGGCGGGTACGTCGAGTTGCCGCAACATCACGGTCGCGAGCAACGCGTTCGCCACATTGAAGTCTCCGGGCAGCGCGATCTCGACGGTCAGCGCCTCGGCCGGCCCCTGGATGTCGACAACGGTCGTGCCGTGCTCCGACTGATGCTGGTTGGCCACCATCCAGTCGGCCGCACCCTTGGTGGAGACGGTGACGAGAGGTACGACGGTCTGCGCGGCGAGCCGGCGCCCGTAGTCGTCATCGATCCTAACCACGGCCACATCACACCGCTCCGGGGTGAACAGCGAGGCCTTCGCCGCGAAGTACTCCTCGAACGTGCGGTGGAAGTCCAGATGGTCCTGCGTCAGGTTGGTGAACCCCGCGACCGCGAAGCGAGCCCCGTCGACCCGGCCCATCGCCAATGCGTGGCTCGACACCTCCATCGCACACCACGCGACCGCCTGCTCACGCATCACGGCGAACAGCGCCTGCAGGTCGGTGGCCTCCGGAGTGGTCCGGACGCTCTTCACCACCTCGTCGCCGATCCGGGTCTGGATCGTCCCGATCAACGCTGTCCGGCCGAGCTCACGCAGTACGGCGTCCAGGAGGAAGCTGGTCGTGGTCTTGCCGTTGGTCCCGGTCACTCCGAGCAGGCGTAGCTCACTGGTCGGCTCCCCGTAGATCCGCGCCGCGACCGCACCGAGCACGTCTCGCGGCCTGTCGACCACGAGCACCGGGAGACCGGTTGCCGTGGCCCGCTCCTCGCCCGTCGGGTCCGTGAGTACGGCGACAGCGCCGGACTGGCGCGCTTTCGCGACGAACTCCGCGCCATGCGTGACGGCTCCGGGCAGAGCGGCGTACAGGTCGCCGGGAAGAACGGACCGGGAGTCGAGCGTGACTCCGGTGACGTCGGCAGCCGGACCGGCCGGGACGGCTGCTCCTGCGACCCGGGCCACGTCGGCAAGGCTGACCGGCACGACATGTCGTGGCCTGATCGCTGCGACGGCGCCGCCTGCGGCGGTAGGGGTGGACACGGGCCCTGAGGCTACCGCTCCGGACCCTGTGACTCCTACCTGACCCTGCGTCACCAGGTGACGGGAACGTCGGGCTGCTTCGCCCCCGACGGCGGGACGACGTACTTCTGCAGCGCGTAGCTCATCACGTCTCGGAACACCGGTCCTCCTTGGAAGCCACCACCCCGAGCACCCAGGGGATCGTGCAGTACGACGTACGTAACGAACCGTGGGTTGTCGGCGGGAGCGAATCCGGCGAAAGACGTCGCCCACTTGCCGTACTTGCCGGTCTTCGGGTCGACCTGCTGCGCCGTCCCGGTCTTGCCGGCCACCAGGTAGCCGTCGATCGCCGCCTGCGGCGCGGTGCCCTTCTTCGCGGTCACCGCCTCCATCATCGTGGCGACCTCCTTGGCGGCTTTCTCGCTCACCACCCGGTGCGGCGCCGGCGTCTGGTTCGGTACGACGGTGCCGTTCGCGTCGATGTAGTTGCGGACCAGCTTCGGCGGGACGTAGACGCCGCCGTTGGCGACCGCGTTCACCGCGGCGGTCATCTGGACCGCGTTCACCGACAGGCCCTGACCGAACGCGACGTTCGACCGGGTCAGCTCGGGCCACTCGTCGCCCGACTTCATCAGCCCATTGCTCTCGCCGGGGAAGTTCAGCCCGGTCGGCTCGCCGAAGCCGAAGTCGTGCAGATACTTCACGAACTGCGGGATCCGCATCTGCTGCGCGGCCATGATCGTGCCGACGTTCGACGACTTCGCGACCACGCCGGCGATGGTCAGGTTGAGCGGGCCGTGGTCCCAATGGTCCTTGATCGTCCGCCGCTGCACCTCGATGCTGCCAGGCACCCGGAGCTTGGTGTTCAGGTCGATCAGCCCGGCGTCGGCGAGCGCGGCCATCGTGACCACCTTCTGCACACTGCCCGGTTCGTAGGTGCGCTCCAGCGCGGGGTTGTTCAGGTCGGCGGACTTGTACTTCCCGTTCGGGTCGAAGGACGGGTAGTTGGCCATCGCAAGGATCTCGCCGGACTTCACGTCCATGGTGATCACCGTGCCGGAGGTGGCGTGGTACTGCTCGACCGCCTGCTGGATCCGCTTCTCCGCGAAGAACTGCAGGTCCGTGTCCAGGGTGAGCTGCACGCTGACGCCGGGCTTCGGCTCCTCGACCGTGTGATTCGCGTTCGGGATCTTGTTACCCCGGGTGTCGACCTCGTACATCGCCCTGCCGTCATGGCCGGACAGCTTGTCGTTCAGGCCGTACTCGAGCCCGGACAGGCCCTTGCCGTTGGCGCCGACGACTCCGACGACGGTCGCGGCGACGCTCCCGTTGGGGTGGCTGCGGATCGGGTCGTCCTCGGTGTAGAGGCCGGCCAGCAGTGGAGCCTGCTGCTCCTTGGCCTTGCCCTTGTTCTGCTCGGCGATGTCCGCGTTGCGGGACTTGATGTCGGCCTCGATGGCGTTCCAGGTCTGGGGGGTGACCTGATGCGCGAGGACCGCGAAGCGGCCTTTGCCGGTCATCGCGGTGACCAGCTTGGCCGACGTCGTACTGGTCAGCTTCGGCGCCAGGATCGCGGCGAGCTGGTCGGCCACCGGCTTCGTCTGGGTCGGGTCGGCGGTGATCGCGACCGCGTCCTCGGACACCGCCAGCTCGACACCGTTGCGGTCCTCGATCGACCCGCGCGACGCGTGCAGGATGTTGCCCTGGGTGTTCTCCTTCGTGGCCGCCGCCGCGTAGCTGTCCGGGTCCACACCCTGCAGCAGCACCAGCCGCCCGGCGAACAGCGACAGCACGAACGCCATCACCCCGAACGTCATCCGCAACCGCAACCCCGACCGCCCCAGCTTGAGCATCCGAGGCGGCTTCCGCACCTTCCGCCGCTGCGGAGGCCGCCTGCTCTGCGGCCGCTTCCGCGGCGGGCTCTTCTTGGCCGCAGCCTTCTTGGCAGGCGCTCTCCCGGCTCCCTCAGGAGGACGGCGAGGCGCCGGCCGGCTCGCGGCCGCTTTCGGCGCCTGCTTGCCCCCCGCGCGCTTGCGCGGCGCGGCCGCGCGCCTTGCACCGTCGGGCGCAGGGCGCTTGCGCCCACTCGTGGGCCTTCCTTCCCCGCCCGCGGCGGGGCGGCGCGGAGCGGCGCCTTCCTGCTCCTCGCGGGCCTGGCGGAGAAGTCTTTCCCGGGTGGATTCGGGACGCTGGGGGGTGGTGCGGCTGCTGTCTGTAGTGGCGGACGGACGGGACGGAGCCTTGCGGGCCGGGTTGCCCCGGCCCGGTTGAGTGCCGCGCTTGCGCGGCGGCTCGCTGCCCCGTCGGTCCGTCATCCGATCATCCCCCGGTGGTCGTGGTGCCCTGCGCTCCCGTCGTACCGGCGCGCGGCTTGTTCGTCGTGGCGGGCGGCTTCTTACCCGTCGCCGTACCTGTCCGTGCTGTCGTCCCCGGCTTCGCCGTGGGCGGCTTGACCACCGGGGGCTTGACCACAGGCGGCTTGACCGGTGGCTTCGCGACCGGAGGCTTGACCGGTGGCGTGGTCGCTGTGCCCGTCGGCGTCCCCGGACCGAACATCGCCGTACCCGTGCCGGCCTTTCCTTCCGCCGGCACGCCGAGCACCCGCCCGTCGGACAGCCGCAGGAAGACCGGGTTCGGGTTCGGCACCATGCCCATCCGCAGCGCCCGGTCGGCCAGGTTCTGCGGCGACTCGAGCGTCCGGACCTGCTTCTCCAGACCTTCCTGCTGATCGCGCAGCTGGTCGGCCTGGCTGTTCAGCCGGGTGATCTCGAACGTCCCGCTCTGCAACTCCGTGTTCAGCAGCAGCAGGCCGACCAGGCCGGCCGCCAGCAGCGACACCACGAAGATGACGAACGGCATCCGCGGCGGCCGGAACGGCGCGCCGTAGACCACCCGCAGCTTCGGCTCCGAGCGCTTGGCCGGAGCGGCCGGCGTGACCCGCGCCTTCTGCGGGCTGAAGACAGTACTCATCAGGCCACCAGCCCCTTCTCCCGGATGCGTTCGGCCGCCCGCACGCGAGCGGAGGCGGCCCGCGGGTTCGCCGCGACCTCCGCTTCGGTCGGTCGTTCGGCCCCGCGGGTCAGCAGTTTCAGATACGGCTCGTGCCCGGCCGGAATCACCGGCAGGTCGTCCGGTACGTCGCTCTTCGTCGCGGCCGCGAACGTCTGCTTGGTGATCCGGTCCTCGAGCGACTGGTAGCTCATCACCACGATCCGGCCGTGCAGCGCGAGCGCCCCGAGTGCGGCCGGCAGGGCCCGCCGCAGGACCTCGAGCTCGCCGTTCACCTCGATCCGCAGCGCCTGGAACGTCCGCTTCGCCGGGTGTCCGCCAGTACGGCGGGCCGCCTGCGGGATCGCGTTGCGAACCAGCTCGGACAGTCGCGCGCTGGTGGTGAACGGCTCGGTCTCGCGCTCCCGCACGATCCGGTCCGCGATCCGCCGGGCGAACTTCTCCTCGCCGTACTGGAACAGGATCCGGGCCAGGTCGGCCGCGCTGTAGGTGTTGACGATGTCGGCCGCCGTGGTCGGGCCGGTGCTGTCCATCCGCATGTCCAGCGGCGCGTCCTGCGCGTAGGCGAAGCCGCGCTCGGCCTCGTCCAGCTGCATCGACGAGACGCCGAGGTCGAACAGGATCCCGTCGATCGCGGGCACGCCGAGATCGGAGAGTGCGCGCGGGAGTTCGTCGTACACCGCGTGGACGAGGGTGATCCGCTCCTGGTACGGCGCCAGCCGGTCACCGGCCAGCCGCAGCGCGGCCGGGTCGCGGTCGAACCCGATCAGCCGGGCGTCCGGGAACTGCCGCAGGAAGGCTTCGGAGTGACCGCCGAGACCGAGGGTCGCGTCGACGAGGACGGCACCGGGATGCGCGAGTGCCGGCGCCAGCAGCGCGACCACGCGCTCCAGCATCACCGGCACATGCCGCTCCGCAGCATCCATCTCGACCCTTCCGTCGCCGCGGGAGCGACCCTGCCCCCGCAGGTTCTGTGGTGTTGCGGTGCCGATCAGTGGGGAGCCGTGCGGAGACGACTCCGTCCGGTCAGATCGCGGGTTCGCCTTCCGGGGAAGTACCTCGGGGTCTTGGCGCCGGGGAAGTGGCGCCAACACCTGAGGTCGGAAGTCGGACCCGTGATCTCACCGGACGGCCGGTGTGCTCGCGATGCCGCTTGCCCACTGTTCAGCTTCAGAAGATGCCGGGCAGTACCTCCTCGGAGAGGTCGGCGAATGCCTGCTCCTGCTCCGCGGAGTACCTGTTCCAGTTCTCCGTGTTCCAGATCTCCACCCTGTTCATCGCCCCGATGACGACGCAGTCCCGATCCAGTCCCGCGTAATCGCGCAGCATCGGCGGGATGGTGACCCGGCCCTGCTTGTCCGGCACCTCGTTGGAGGCCCCGGCGAACAGCATCCGCAGATAGTCCCGCGCACCCTTGTTGGTGATCGGCGCCTGCTTCAACTGTTCGGTCAGCTGAACGAACTCGCGCTCGGGCCACACGGACAGCGACCGCTCCTGTCCACGCGTGATCACCAGGCCGTCAGCCAGTTCGTCCCGGAACTTCGCCGGCAGGAACAGCCGTCCTTTGTCGTCGAGCTTGGGGAAGTGAGTTCCGAGGAACACGCTCCACCTCCCCGTTGCGGACTCTCCGTCTCAGGCGAGCTGTTTCCACCACTTCGGTTCCACTGCGCTCCACCTTACTCCACTTTCCACCACCGTCAACCAACTTCCGCCCCAATCGCTCCCCGTGCCGCCTGATTCCGGCGCGACTCCACCGCGTGTCGCTGCCGCCTCAGGAGCCTGGAATCCACGCTCAGCCCCTCCACTTCGCTCCCCCCGCCCCTCCACTCCGCTCCCCGGGACCGGCTCGCGGGTTTCCTCCACTTCGCTCCACCGGCTCCTGCACCGGACGAGCCGGATGAACCTTCCGGGCATCCGTCGCGTGAACCTTCCTGGGGTTCGGTACGTCGTACGCCCCACGCACCGCTTTCTCCGCCCGTACGCTTGGAGGGACGTCAAATCTCGAAACCAGAGACCGACCCGCCGTGAGGGCGTGTGCCGATGAACACCGAAACGCCAGGTAACGAAACCCCCGCTGCTCTAGGCCCGACCCCTACAGCGGGTGAGAATGTGTCGGCCGTCAATGAATGGGGAGGACTCAGGGTGAGCACCACCGCGACCAGCTCGGCGTTGGCAGGAGCCGGGGATTTCGACGAGCTGTCCGAGGTGGCGGGACGTGTCCGCCGGGCGATAGAGCAGGTGATCGAGGGCAAGCCCGACGTGGTCGAGGTCGCCATCACCGTGCTGCTCGCCGAGGGACACCTGCTGATCGAGGACGTGCCGGGCGTCGGCAAGACGATGCTGGCCAAGGCGCTGGCCAAGTCGATCGACTGCACCGTGCGCCGGATCCAGTTCACACCGGACCTGCTGCCGTCGGACATCACCGGCGTCTCGGTCTTCAACCAGGAAATCCGCGATTTCGAGTTCAAACCGGGCGCGGTGTTCGCGAACATCGTGGTCGGTGACGAGATCAACCGCGCTTCGCCGAAGACCCAGGCCGCGCTGCTGGAGTCGATGGAGGAGCGCCAGGTCACCGTCGACACCACGACGTACCAGCTCGAGGCGCCGTTCATGGTCATCGCGACCCAGAACCCGATCGAGATGGAAGGCACCTACCCGCTGCCCGAGGCGCAGCGCGACCGCTTCATGGCCCGCGTCTCGATGGGCTACCCGGAGCCGGCCGCGGAGCTGCGGATGCTCGACGGGCACGCGGCCGACGATCCCCTGCTCACGCTGCAGCCCGTCACCGACGGTCAGCAGATCCTGCGCCTGGTGAAGACAGTGCAGTCGGTGCACGTGTCGGAGTCGGTCAAGGAGTACGCCATCGCCCTCGTGGGTGCGACCCGCCGGTCGCAGGAGCTCCGGCTCGGGGCCAGCCCACGGTCGACGCTGCACCTGATCCGGGCCGCGCGCGCGGCCGCGGCGCTCGATGCCCGGGAGTTCGTCCTGCCGGACGACATCCAGGAGCTCGCAGTGCCGGTGCTGGCGCACCGGGTCCTTCCAGCGGCTGAGGCGCATCTCGGTGGGCGCGGTGCAGCCGACATCATCTCCGGGCTGGTGGCCACCGTGGCGCTGCCCCGCACGCGTCGGGACTGAGACATGCGGCAGGCACTGCGCGGACTGACCACCAGGGGGCGGGCATTCCTCGCTGCCGGTATCACCGCTTCGCTGTGCGCCCTCCTGCTCGGGCAGAAGGATCTGTTGCGGGTCGGCGTCCTGCTGGTCGCGCTGCCGGTCGTGGCGGCGCTCGTCGTCGGCCGGACCAGGCTGCGCCTGCAGGTACGGCGCAGCCTCGCGCCGGACCAGGTCCCGGTGGGGACGCAGGCGACGGTCGAGCTCGCGCTGAGCAACCAGGGCCGGATGCCCGCCGGTCTGCTGCTGCTCGAGGACCGCATTCCTTATGTCCTGGGCCACCGGCCACGGTTCGTGGTGGACCGCGTCAGCCCGAACTGGCGTCGTACCGTCACCTACCCGGTCAAGTCCGACGTCCGTGGGCTGTTCCAGGTCGGCCCGCTGATGCTGACGGTGGCCGACCCGTTCGGGCTGGTCGAGACCAGCCGGACGTTCACCCGCAGCCAGCACCTGCTGGTCACGCCGCGGGTCTACCGACTGCCCGAGATCCGGCTGGGCGCCGACCGGGCCGGTTCGGGCGAGAACCGGCCGCGGGCGATCGCGTCGGCCGGCGAGGAGGATGCGACCGTCCGCGAGTACCGCGACGGCGACGACCTGCGCCGGGTGCACTGGCGATCGACGGCCCGCCGCGGCGAGCTGATGGTCCGGCGCGAGGAGCAGCCCTGGCAGAGCCGGTGCACGATGTTCCTGGACGCGCGGACGATCTCGCACCACGGGCACGGACCGTCGTCCAGCCTCGAATGGGCGGTCAGCGCCGCCGCCTCGATCGGCACCGACCGGATCCGCCGCGGCTACGTCACCACCATGCTCGGTGGGCCGACGACCCTGGCGGCGATCGCCCATCGCACGTCGGCCGCCGTCCATCAGCCGTTGACCGCGCAGCAGTTGCTGACCGAGTGCGCCACCGTCGAGGAACACCGGTACGCCGAGGTCAGTCCGCTGCTGACCGTCGACCGGCACGCGCAGGAGCCCAGCCTGGTGATTGCGATCGTCGGCGCGTGCAGCTCCGATGACGTCGTCGCCCTGAACCGGTGGCGGACCAGCCAGGCGACCGGGGTCGCGCTGCTGCTGGACGCGGCCAGCTGGGCGGTCGGCGCCGAGGCGACGGAGAAGGCGGCCCGCCTGAGCGCGGCCACCACCGCCACCGAGAACGAACTGCGCCGGAACGGATGGCGGGTCGTCAAGGTCCAGCGCGGAGATCACCTACCCACCGTGTGGTCCACCTTAGGACTACGGAGCGGACGGATCGCATGATTGTCTTCATGGCCCGGCGTCCGGCGCGGGCGCGGTCAGGGGGCGTTGGCTCATGACCGGTCACGCCAGGATCTCTCTCGCTGCCTGGGGAGCGACCGTACTGGGGTCGCTGGTGCTCACGCCGGTGTTCTCCGGGCCGTTCCTGTTCATCAGTGCGCTGCTGTGCGGCGTGATCACCGGCGTCGGCGTGCTGTTGCAGAACCTGCGCACCCCGCGGATCGTCGTACCGCTGGTCCAGCTCGTGGTGCTGGTCGAGCTGCTCTCGATCTTCTTCCTGAAGGACACGCTGAAGTTCGGGCTGATCCCATGGAAGGCGACGGCGCTCGAGTTCAACCAGCAGATGGTCAACGCGATGGACTCGATCAACCGGTTCAGCGCGCCGCTGCCGCCGGACTCGCATCTGACCCTGTTCGCGGTCTCGGTGATCTCGGCGACCGGGTTGCTCATCCACGTCATCGCCGTACAGCTCCGGCAGGCCGCGTGGGCCGGGTTGCTGTTGCTGATCATGTACACGGTGCCGGCCGCGACCGTGCACGGCGGACTGCCGGCGCTCCTGTTCATCCCGCCGGCGGTCGGCTACATCCTGCTGCTGTCCGCGGAGGGCCGGAGCAGGCTGAGCCGCTGGGGCCGCCGCATCTCCGGGGTCTCGCACCTGGATGCGGCCGAGCCTGTCGAGGCGTCCGCGCTCGGCCAGGCCGGCCGCCGGATCGGCCTGTCGGTGGTCGCGCTGGCCGCACTGCTGCCGGCGTTGCTGCCGGCCCTGCCGGAAGGTGTCATCGGCAACGGTCTGGCCGGCAGCGGCCCGGGTGGCGGGTTCGGCACGTCGATCTCGTCGACCGACCCGATGCTCGACATGGCCAAGAACCTGAAGCAGGGCGAGAACGTGGTCGCGCTCACGTACAAGGGCGGCGCGGCCGGCGGGACGTACCTGCGGCTGACCGCGCTCGACCTCTTCGACGGCAACACCTGGCGGATCGCGCCCCGGGAGGACGGCCACAAGATCAACGGCGACCTGACTCCGCCGCCGGGTTACATCGGCGACCTGTCCAAGGTCCCGGAGACCAAGATGGAGATCGACGTCACCCGGAACTTCCGGTCCCAGTTCGTGCCTGTCCCCTACCCGCTGCACTCGATCTCCCTGAAGCGGGACTGGCGGTACGACGCCGGCGCGCTCGACATCGTCTCCGCGGGCGGGCAGGTGATCGCCGGCAAGAAGTACAGCGCGACGTCGTACGACCTGCAACCGACGCCCGATCAGCTGTCCACCGCGGTCTTCACCAGCCAGCCGGACCAGTACACCAGCGCCGTCCCGCAGCGCACCCCGACGGCGATCAAGACGCTGACCGACCGGGTCATTGCCGGTGCCAACGGCAACAAGTTCGAGGCGGCGGTGCTGCTGCAGCAGTGGTTCCGCAGCGCCGGCGGCTTCACCTACAGCACCCAGAACGCCCGCGGCAGCGGGATGGGGGCGATCCGCGAGTTCCTGCTTCAGAACAAGTCCGGGTACTGCGAGCAGTTCGCCACCGGGATGGCGCTGATGGCACGCATCGCGGGCATCCCGTCCCGGGTCGGCATCGGCTTCCTGCCCGGTCAGGCCGGCAAGGACGGTCAGTACACGGTCCGGATGCACGACATGCACGCCTGGCCGGAGCTGTACTTCCAGGGCACCGGCTGGGTCCGCTTCGAGCCGACCCCGGCCGCGCGGGTGCCCAGCACCCCGAACTGGACGGTCGCCGCCGGCGCAGACCCGACCAACCCTTCGATTGCGCCGAGCACCGCGCCGGGCACGCCCGGCGCGACCAACGACCCCGAGATCAGCCGGCGGAACCTCGACCCCAACCTGCCGGCCGACAGCGGCATCCCGACCCTCAACAACGGCAACTGGTGGACCAAGGGCGGGGGCCGTGCGATCGGGATCGGCGCCGGGGTGATCCTGCTGATTTCTATCCCCTGGATGATCCGTAGCCTGACCCGGCGGCGGCGGTTCGCCCGGGAGCCGGGCCGCGCCTCGGCCGAGGGCTTGTGGGCCGAGATCCGGGACACCTCCCGCGACCTCGGGCTGGACTGGTCCGACGTGTCCACGCCACGACAGACCGGTGAGTGGCTCGTCTCGAAGCTGCCTGCCGAGACGAAGCCCGACGCACTCCGGCTGGCCCGCGGCATCGAGGCGCTCCGGTACGCCGGGGACGCGAACCCGACTGTGGACCTCACGTCGGAGGCGGCCGCCGTACGCAAGGCTCTCTGGAGTCAGGCTCCCCGTCGGCGCCGTTGGCGGGCGCGCCTGCTGCCGCCGTCCTGGCGCTGGTACCTGAACCGGGGCAGCACCGAGGCCTCCGACCTCCTGGACGAGTTCGACCTCCTCCTGGCCCGCCTCCGGTCCCTGGTCCTCCCCCGCCGCCACGCCAACTAAGCACCACAGGGCCGTGTACTCCACCGGAGTACACGGCCCTTCGCATGCTCCGCCACCGGCTCAGGGGGCAAAAAACAACCACACCCGTCCCACCAGGGCACGGGTGTGGTTCGTCGACGGGGTCGCGCTCAGGCGGCGCGTCGCGCTGTCAGAGGTCTTCGTCGCGGCGGCGGCGCCAGCGATCTTCCATCCGCTCCATGAAGCTGCCGGACGAGTCGTGCCGGGTTTTGTGCTTCTTGGTCGGCGGCGGCGGTGGGATGTCGTCGGCGTCCCCGGCGTTGCTGATCCGCTTCATGCTCAGCGCCGCGATGTAGAGGCAGGCGACCATCATCACGAAGCCCACGACTCCGATGATGGTGTTGGGAACGATCGCGCCGGTCATCAGCACCGCGATGCCCAGCACGAATCCGACGCCGGCAAGAACTGCCCGGCGCTTGTAGTACAAGCGCACATTGGTCCCTCGCATGGCGGAAACGAACTTCGGGTCTTCCGCAGCGAGGGCGCGTTCGAGCTGCTCGAACTGGCGCTGCTCTTCTTCCGAGAGGGGCACCGTCGATCCCTCCATGATGAGCGCGATCTCGATAGGCCGCCTTCAGTCTAGGCCGCGCGTGCCCCACACGAAACCCTGACCGCCTGTCCAGCGCGTCACGGTCCGGCAACTGCCCCTACAACACGAGCTCCAAACCTGCGCTCGATGGCGTGTCGCTCACAGTTCTCTCACAGCTTCGCAACCGCGGGAAAGCCCCTCCCGCCGGAGGTCACCCGGCGATCACCGTCCGTGGTCAGCGGGTGGCGAGGATGTGGAGCTGGGTGGCGAGGGCGCGGAAGGCCGGGTGCTGGCTGGCGGCGCGCTCGAGCTCAGCGAGGGACTCGGCGGCCCCCGGTTCGGAGTCGACGAAGGCGGACGGGACGAGGTCGGCGAACGTGCGTACGCCGTGCACCGTGTGCACCATGAAGCCGGCGTCGACGAGCTGCGCCGTGATCCCGGCCTCGTCGAACCGCCGCGGCATCGGATCGGTCGGACCCCAGCGCCCGTCCGGGTCCTGCAACGCGACGCGGGCGTCGGCGAGGTGACCGGCCAGCGCGCGGGCCAGCACGACAGCGTTGCGCTGGGCAACAAGCAGACTCAGTACGCCGCCCTTCCGCAGTACCGAGGCCATCGCCTGCAACGCCTGCACCGGGTCGTCGACGACCTCGAGCACGCCGTGGCACAGGACGGCGTCCGCACTCGACTCACCGGCCAGTCCCGGGAGCTCGGTCGCATCACCCTGGACGCCACGGACCAGCTCGCTCACACCCTCATCACTGGCCCGGCGCTCCAGCGACGCAAGTGCGTCCGGGCTCGGGTCGACGACCGTCACCCGGTGGCCTTCGACAGCCAGTGGCACCGCGAACCCGCCGGTCCCGCCCCCGAGGTCGACGATGTCCAGCCCGGCTCCCGGATCGGTCCGCGCCCGTCCCGCCAGCGCCACCCGCAAAGCCTCGCCTACGAGCGCGGTCCGCACACCCCGCCGCCGCCGATCCACCATCCACAACCCTCCAGCCGGTCCCCCAACACCCACCCCACCGGGCCACACCCTACTTCCACCCCGCATCCCACTTCCGACCCGCACCGGGCACTAGGAGCTCGCGCTGGCGTACGAGCGCAACCCGCGCCGCCACAGCCTCCGGACGAGCGTCACCGCGACCACCGACAGCGCGATCCCGCCGGCGACCGGCGCCCAGCCGAGGTCGCCCGCCAGCGCCTGGACCGGGAACGTCGTCGCGAACGCCACCGGGAACGCGAAGGTCAGGAACGTCCGCACCACCGCAGGGAAGAACACCAGCGGATACCGGCCCGCTTCGACCAGGTTGAGGTAGATGGCTCCGATCGGGTTCACCGACTGCAGCCAGAACGCGAGGAACGACATCGCGCTCCACACGGACGCGAGCAGCACCACCCCACAGGCCGCGAGTACGAGCGCCTGCAGGATCTGCCCCACGTCCGGACTGGTGCCCGACTGCACGAGCCCGATCACCAGGACGACGATGCCGCTCGCGACGTTGCTGAGCTCCGCGACGTTGATCCATCGCAGCGTCAGGTAGAACTGGCTCGACACCGGCCGCAGCAGCACGGCGTCGAGCTCGCCCTCGGTGATGTAGGCCGTCATCCGGTTCAGGTTGGGCGCGACGAACGCCGCCATCAGGCCGGTGATGATCTGGTACGCCCCGACGAGTGTGATCACCTCGGCCCGCGACCAGCCGTGCATCTCCTGGGTGAAGCCGAACAGCAACAGGATCGGCACGATGCCGAGCCCGAGCTGGACGAGGCCCACCAGCAAGGTGGTGACGAAGTGCGCGCGGTAGTGCGTTTCGCGGACCACTGCCTGGGCGAGGAACCGCCGCCACAGCCGGAGGTGGCGCAGCTGCCTGTGCAGCCCATTGCGGTCGAGCGGCGGCCGGTCGCCGGCGTACGTGCTCATGCGCCCACCGCCGAGTACGCGCGGATCCCGGCCGCCCAGACGAGGCGCGCGACCGTTGCGAACCCGAGCACGTACGCGAACTGAACGCCCAACCCCACCACAAGGTCTTGACCGGACAGATGGCCGGCGACGATCTCGACCGGGAACGACACCGTGTACCTGAACGGCTGGTTGTCGATGAAGCCGCGCGACCAGTCCGGCATCAGCGCGAGCGGCACGACGGAGCCGGACAGCACACTCGCGATGATCAGCCGGGCCTGCGCCAGCGCGGACACGTCGTCCATCCAGAACGCGAGCGCCGCGATCAGGATGTCGATCGTGAACACCAGGATCGCCCCGAACACGATGCTGACCGCGAACAGCGCCCAGCGGTCCGGGCCGGCCGGGATGTTCATCGAGTCGCGGAAGATCCACCACAGCACGCCGATCATCGGCAGCAGCGCGAACAGCTTCAGGAACTTCTCCGACAGGTTGTTGGCGATGAAGCTCAGCAGCAACGACGCCGGACGCACCATCCAGCTGGAGAGTTTGCCGAGCCTGATGTCGTTGGCCAGGAAGGCCGTCATCCACGACGACGTGGCCATCGTGACGAAGCTGAGCAGCACGAAGTACGTCGTCACGTACCGCTCGTCGATCGGGAGTTGCGCGCCGTTCGCGATCGCGGTGCGCCAGATCAGTAGCGAGATGATCGGCATGCAGACGTTGGCCGCCATGAAGATGATCCACGCGCCGCGATAGATGGACTGCTGGGCGATCTTCGCCGCGGTCATCCGGCGCAGTACCCGGAGGTTCCGCGCGAGGGTGGTCGTCACGCGTCCCCCAGCGTGCTGCGGCGCAGGAAGAGGTCGCGCATGATCTCCTCGATGTCGGCGTCCGCGACATCGAGGTCGACGAGTGGACCGATCCGCGTCAGCTGCTCGAGGACGTCGCCGGCCCGCTCGCGATCCACCTCGAGCTTGATCAGCTGGCCGGAGCTGTCGACCGCAGTCACACCCTCGAGCGCGGCGAGGTGGCCGCCGTCGACGGTCGTCGCGTACGTCGCCTGCACGAGCTTGCGCGGGCGCGCCGTGTGCACGAGTTCGTCGAGGCCCCCGTCGTACTGCAGGCCGCCGTGGTCGATGATCATCACCCGCGAGCAGAGCGCCTCGATGTCGTCCATGTCGTGGCTCGTGACGAGGATCGTGGTGCCGCGGATCTGGTTGACCTCGGCAAGGAAGGTCCGCACCCGCGCCTTCGCGACCACGTCGAGGCCGATCGTCGGCTCGTCCAGGAACAGGATCTCCGGGCCGTGCACGAGGGCCGCCATCAGCTCGAGCTTCATCCGCTCGCCGAGGGAGACCTTGCGAACCTGGACGTTCAGCAGGTCCTCGACATCGAGCAGCTCGGCCAGCTCGGCGACGTTGCGGTCGAACTCCTTCGTCGTCAGGCCGTACATGTCCTTGTGCAGCAGAAGACTCTCCATCGCGGGGACGTCCCACCAGAGCATGGTCTTCTGCCCCATCACGAGGGCGATGCGCCGCAGGTAGTCGTGCTTGCGGTCCGACGGGGCGAAGCCGAGAACCTCCAACTCGCCGGACGTGACGTAGAGGAGGCCGGAGAGCATTTTCAGCGTGGTGGTCTTGCCGGCCCCGTTCGGGCCGAGCAGCCCGACGACCTCGCCGCGGTCGATGCTGAACGTGATCTTGTCGACGGCGAGCCGGGTCTCGTACGTCCGCCGGACGAGGCTCTTGATCGCCCCGCCGAGACCGGCCTGCTGCTGGTGGAACGTGTAGGTCTTGGTCAGGTCGGTCGCCACGATCACCGGTGGCTGCGGCGAGGGGACCTGATGGGATGCGTGCGTCACGGATGAGCACCGCCTTCGAGAGTCGGTTGGTGCATCGGACCGGGCAACGTCAGCGCAGAGCGCGCGAAGCCCTCTGGTCCTTCCGACATACGGCTGCCAGGAGGAACGCTAAGGCAGGCCGGAAAGCGATGTCCATCGCATTTCGCGGGGTCAGGAGGCGGTGCGGCCGACGACGTACAGGCGCCGGGTGGTCTCCTCCCGGGCGGCGATCGGACCACGGAGGTACCACTCGACATCGACGAGACCGGCGGACTCGACGACGCCGACCACGAACGCCGGGTCGTGCAGGACGACGTCGAGGTCGACCTCGTGGCCGAACCACTGGTCGACGTGGCGGACCTCGGCTCCGGCGTGCAGGGCTAGGACGAGCAGGCCGCCGGGATCGAGCGGGCGCACGAGGGCTGCGATCGCGTCGGGGAGTTCGGCGGCCGCCAGGTGGATCAGGGAGTACCAGCCGAGCACGGCCGCCCATCCGGAGCTGGTCGGTGGGCGACCCAGCCGCCGCAGGTCGCCTTCCTGAAAGTTCCGGTCCGGGAAGCGTCGGCGGGCCTCGGCCACCATCGCCGGGGAGAAGTCGACGCCCGTGGCATCGGCGCCATGCTCGGCCAGGTACGCGGTGATGTGACCGGGGCCCGAGCCGACCTCCACCACTGGGCGTCCACCGGCGTCGGCGATCACCCGGTTGAGCAGCCAGGTCTCGAACGACAGCCCGGCCAGCTCGTCGGCCAGGCGGTCGGCGTACGTCTCCGCGACGGCGTCGTACGACGAACGCACCCGAGCGTCCCGCGCCTCGGCTCCTTCGGCGATCACCACGTCTCGGTCGACCGTCTCCGCGACGACCGGCTCGGCCTGCCCCGGCACCGGCCCGAGGAGATGGATCCAGCGGCGGTCGTGCTGGCCGGGGCGCAGCTCGAGCTCGCGGACCAGTGGCTCGGGGCGTTCCGCCATCCGGCGCAGGCAGGCCTCGACCTCGGAGCGGTCGGCGAAGCCGTGGAGTCGCTCGGTGCGGGTGCGCAGCTCACCGGGTGTCTGTGCGCCGCGAAGGAGTAACACCGTGAGCAGCGCTCGCTCGTCGGTCTCGAGCCCGAGCCGCTCGTCGAGGATCTGGTGGTACTTCAGCGTCCGCCGACCGGTGTCGACCCAGACGATCCGCACCAGCTCCCGGTCCCTGAGCGACCGCGCGGTCCGCTCGACCGTCGCCTGGTCGTAGTCGACGACAGGCTCCCGATTACTCGTCTGGTTGCAGGCCGTCCGCAGGGCGTTCGCGGTGAGAGGGTACGACGCCGGCACCGTCGTCTGCTTCTCCAGCAGACTCCCGAGCACCCGCTGATCTTCAGCCTCAAGAACAGGAAGTTCACTCACCCCCAAGACCCTAAAGCCTCCCCCACCCCATTCCCCCCACCACAGCCTCCGGCCGCTTAGTTTGATGGGTGGGTTAACCGGGGTGGGGGTCTGGGTTGGGGTGGGTTAGCTGGGGTGGGGGGTGTCTGGGGCGGGGAGGGTTATTGGTTCGAAGGCGGTGCCGTTGCAGTGGGGGCAGGGGGTGCCGGCTTGGGTGCCGGCGCCGGCGCAGTGGGTGCAGAGGCCGTCGTGCCAGGACTCTCCGGTCAGGGAGTGGTGGGGGCGCGGGTAGTGGGTGTCGGGGAGGTAGCACTCGATGCCGGTGATGGCGTGCACTCGGCCGCACAGGTCCACGCCCATGCCTCGGTCCAGGCGGCTGCGTCGTTCGATCACGTTCGGGGTCTCCTGCGTCGCCGGCTGGTCAGCTGGCTTGCATCCAGGGTTGGGTGAGGACGGACTGGGGGTCGGTGGTCGCCGTCAGGGCGGGGGTCGTGGAGAGGCGGAGGCTGGCTTCCACCTGGGTGTAGAAGGTGTCCACGGCACGCACCAGGTCGTCGGCCTCGCGAGTGCTGACGGCGCGCTCGAGACCCGCCTCGGCGGCGGCACGCTGGGCAGCGCCGGCGGCGAAGAACGTGGCCCACTCGCCGAACTCCGGAGCGACCTCAGCCAGCAGCACCCACGCGTTCCGCTGGACCCGGCGGCGGGGTCCCGAGCGGACCGGACGGGCGCGGACGGCGAGGACCGCGGCCGCGACCCGGAGCGCCGCGACGTGGGCGCTCGAGTAGCGGATCAGGTGGTCGCTCGTCTCCACTGCCTCGGCCAGCGCGGCTCGCGCGCGGGACAGCTCCCGGCTCGCCGACCCCGCGGCCGCCGGGGAAACCGGTGAAACAGTCATCGGTCCGTCACCCTCTCCAGTTGCCAACGGCCGGAATCCGGGTCGTGCGCGAGATCGAACAGCTCCCGCCGGCCGTGCCGACCGCACGCCGCCTCTACCCGGTACACCGCCCGCCGCGGACCCCAGTCCGCATCCAGTACGCCGACTGCCGCCGGACTCCCGGACAGTCCGCGAGCCGGCTCCTCGCCGGCCGCATCCGCACCGCGCTTCCCGGTGGCGGCGAATGCGCCATCGCTACCGGCGGGAGCGAGCCCGGCCAGGCAGTCGGCGAGAGAACGGGGACTCGCCGACGCCGCCGCGCCGTTCGTGTGGTGCCGCGTCGCTCCTCCACCCGCGTGGGTGCGCTCGGCGTGAGCCCAGTGGTCGGCGCGGCCGTCGTACGTCAAGCCGGTGCCGATGATGCCGCGTTCCCACCACGCAGCGGTCTCGGTCCAGTGCGATTGGACGGAGCAGACTCGCCAGAGGCGGCCACGCCAGAGGAACTGGTCCGGGGTCTCGGTGTCGTCCACAACCACCGAGTGCACCTCGACGGCCTCGTCGAACTCCCACATGCTCCATCGCCTCCTGTGAACGAACCGCTGCCCCTGATCAGGCACTAGGCCCTGGTCGGAGGCCCGGCGGGCCGGCACGGGGTGGGGGTCGAGGTCCACCCCGGTGCACGGCCCGCCGGGACCACCGGTTTCCGATGCGGCCGCAACTCCGCACCGGAGCCGTCCAGCTGTCCGGCTCACCCCCGCCCGGCCTCCCGACGAAACCGGGTCAGAGGTAATCGAACATCTGTTCGAACACTGGAAGCGTAGCGTCGCCCGCCGACAATCGTCAACGGCCCGCGGGCCCGGCGGCGCTGCTTCGATCTCCATGCACTCATCGTCGACGACGCCACCGACACTTTCCGCCGGACCGAAAGCCGCCGACGGGGAATCGGCGTGACCCGCCCGCGCGCCGCCGCATAGGGTGCCGAGGGTGAGCAGTCATCCCAACGTGCAGAAGGTGGCCGACGCCCTGCGGGCGGCCGGCGCCACCGGTGAGATCGTGATCCTCGACGAGGCGGTGCCGACGGCGGCGGCCGCGGCGGCCGAGCTCGGGTGCGAGGTCGGCGCGATCGCCAACAGCCTGATCTTCGACGGCGACGGCACCCCGGTACTGATCCTGACGTCCGGCGCGCACCGGGTCGACACACCGAAGGTCGCCGCCGAGCTCGGGATCGGCAAGCTGCGCCGCGCAACCCCGGAGTTCGTCAAGGAGCACACCGGTCAGTCGATCGGTGGCGTCGCCCCGGTCGGCCACCCCGGCCAGGTCCCGACGTACGTCGACACCGCCCTCGAGCGGTACGCCGTCGTCTGGGCAGCCGCCGGGATCCCCCACTCGGTCTTTCCCACCACGTACGCCGAACTCCTCACCCTCACCAACGGCACTCCGATCACCGTCAACTGATCACCTGCGGGATCGCCGTACTCACGAACCGCCGGGTCAGCACGGCCCGGCGGTGCCGCCACAATGGGGTCAAGCGGCGGGACGGGCCGTAGCGTCGGTGAGTGATGTCGGAGACCACAGCGGCCGGGGCGTGCAGGGACGGGAGCACGTCGAGGGCGGCGCGCTTGGTGATCAGCTCCCCCGTCGTCAGCGTGACGTGGGCGCGGGCGATCGTCAGCAGGCTGAGGTCGACCCAGATGTCGGCGTACCACGGGGTCCGCTTGCGGGTCACCGGGAACCAGAAGTCCCGCAGATCGCGCCGGACGAAGGCGGCGAGCTCGGCATCGCTGGTTGCCGGTAGCAACGATGACGGCGGTGGGCCGAACAGCGAGAGGTTGCTCAGGGCAAGTTCTCGGCGGGTCACCGGCGTCACCGGGCGGTCGAAGTAGCGGCCCTGGGCGAACGTGGCGTGCCGGACTGCGGGGTCGGCCAGCTCCGCCGCGACCAGATAGGAGCAATGCAGCTTGGCGGCCAGTGGCGCGGACCGGATCAGCCGTCGGTGCACGTCCTCGATCGCGGCCGGCGGAGGCGAAGAAACGACGGCGACCACGTCGAGATCGCTGCGGCCGAGCTGAAAGTCGCCGAGGGCCAGCGAGCCGTGGAGCCAGACGGCCTCAATGGCCGCGACCTCGCGGATCGACGTGACGAAGCCGTCCAGCAAGCGCTGGACGGCTTCGTCGATCACAGGACCCAATCTAGATGGCTGGGCGGATGTCCACGTCGGCGGCGCGAACGTAAGCCATCCGGTGCCCGAACCAGATCTGGTAGTACCGGTCCTTGCCGAGCACCTGGACATGGTCGGTTGGCGGCTGACCCGCGAACGTCACGGCCCGGTAGTAGTCGGTCTCGATGTTCAGGTCACCCACCGGGTAGGCCTGGCCCGCGCTGATCGTGTACTGCAGCGGCGTGACCGTCTGATACGGAATACCGGCCGGGTACGCCGCCTGCTCCGGGTACGCACGTCCGTACACCGGCACCGAGGCCAGGCCCGCCTTCGGCTTCACCACGAGACCCGGCTTCGCGAACGCGTCCGGAGCTGACGCCGGGCTCTTGAACCACCCGAGCGCCCCGAGGTACCAGACCGCAACCCAGTCGCCCTGCCGTTGCGCCACGACGTACTGCGATCCGGCGGCGGCCCGTGAGCCCATGTCGGACACGTCAGTGGTCCCGTCGATGCCGCTCGGGTGCAGGCCGATGTCCTTGACCAGCGGAGCGTTGTCGTCAGGCGACTGACGCAGGTAGACGAAGTTCGTGCCCTGCGGCGTGCACGGGGTGGCCGGTGCGTCGCAGTTGCTGACGACCTGGACGTTGCCCTGGAAGCCCGGCTTGATGGTGACGATCGAGCCGGCCTTCACCGGGAACACGGAGTGCCCGTAGATCGGAGCGCCCAGCAGATCGAAGTAGTGCTCCCAGTCCCAGTACGGTCCCGGGTCCCAGTGCATGCCGGCGACCGTCGACGGGACCGTGCCCGGGACCTGGTCGTGGCCGATGATGTGGGCCCGGTCGAGCGGGATGTTGTTCTTGGCGGCCAGGTAGCGCACCAGCTTGGCCGAGTTGCGGTACAGCGCCTCGGTGAACCAGGTCGCACCCTGCGGCGCGAAGCCCTCGTGCTCGATGCCGATGCTGTGCATGTTCACGTACCAGTTGCCGGCGTGCCAGGCGACGTCGTTCGCCTTCACGTGCTGCCACGTGTGGCCGTCGGACGAGCGCATCGTGTACTGCCAGCTCACGTACGTCGGGTCCTGCACCAGGTTGAGCACACCCTGCCAGGTGCCTTCGGTGTCGTGGATGACGATGTAGTCGATCTTGCCGGTCTTCGGCCGGTTCGCCAGGTCATGGTTGCCGTAGTCCCCAGCAGTGCCGAACTCCGAGTACGGCGCCGGCAGCCACTCGCACCCGAGCGACGGCGGGCACTCCACTCCGGAGTTCGCCGGCTTGGTGCCCGCGGGCAGTGCCAGCTTGTTGACCTGCGCCTTGTCCGGCGTGACAGCGACGGCAGGCATCACGACCTGCTGCCCGGTGTTCGTCGTACGGGCCGCACCGCGGGCCATGATCGAGTAGACGTCGTCGGCAAAGCCGGACGCGGCCACCCGGTCCCCGGCCTCGGCGTACGACGCCACTGCGCCGTACCACTCGGCCGGAGAGGTGTTGGCGCCGACGGGCAGACCGAGGGACCGCTGGTACGACGCCAGCAGCGCGGCACCACCGTTGATGTTGGCGGTGGTGTCGGTGCGCAGCGCGGCCGGGTCCAGACCAGTCAGGTCGGACGCCTTGTAGAGCGTCCGCAACGACGAGGCCTTGGCGACCTTCTGCTTACCGGACAGGTCCGCGACCGTGCTGGGGTCGATGGCGGTGAGGTGCATCGGGCCGTAGCCACCCGAGGTGCTCGGCGCACCCCGGTGGTCGTCCCACCGCGACTCCGAGTACGACACGGCCAGCAGGACCGACTCCGGTACGCCGTACTTCGCAGCGGCCGCGCTGTACGCCGAAGCCTCGACGGCGGCCGGTGCCGGTGGCGGCGCCGCGGCCGCGGGTGGACCTCCGGACGACACGCCGGTCAAGGTAATGGGCAGCGCTACCGCAGCCAGTGCGGCGAGAATCTTCGGACGACGCAGCATGTTGTTCTCCTGAACCCAAGGCGGGTGCCGGTCACACAGACTGGCAGCCTAGTCACTGTGAGTCGAGGCGGGCCGGATGTCAACGGTTAACCAAAACTCACCTCGGAGGGTTCGATACTGACGAAAGCATGCCGCCGGCGAAACGGCGACTGAGGGTTACGGAGCACGACGATGGAAGCGTTGCCGTTGGCGTTCACGACGGGCTGGGCCAGTGGCATCAATGCCTATGCCTGCGTGCTCATTCTCGGCCTGCTCGGCCGGTTCGCCGGTGCCGACGACGTCCCCACCGCACTGACCAGCAACGCCGTTCTGATCGCAGCGGGTGTTCTCTTCGCGTTCGAGTTCGTCGCCGACAAAATCCCGTACGTCGACTCCGCCTGGGACGCGATCTCGACAGTGATCCGGCCGACGATCGGCGCGATCCTGGCCGCCCTGCTCGCCGATCAGGCGACGACGCTGCACCAGGCCGTCATCGCGACCACCGGCGGACTGGTCGCCCTGCTCTCGCACTCGGTGAAGTCGAGTCTGCGGCTGGCGATCAACACCTCCCCCGAGCCGGCGACCAACATCGCCGCGTCGTCCGCCGAGGACATCACCGTCGTCGGCGTGGTGTCGCTGGCCGCGTTCCACCCGGAGGCCGCGCTCATCATCGCCGGCATCTTGCTGTTCCTCGGCCTCATGGGGGTGTACTTCGCGTTCCGCTTCATCCGGCGTGGCTACCTCCGGTTCAAGGGGTGGCGGGAGAAACGGCGCGACCCGGCGACCGGGAACAGTGCCGCCTGATGGCCACCGTGATCGTCATCGGGTCCGGTCTGGCCGGTCTCGCCAGTGCAGTCCGGTTGGCCAAGCTCGGCCACCAGGTCACGGTCTGCGAACGGGACGAACGCCTCGGCGGGGTGCTGGGCCGGGTCGAAGCGGACGGGTTCACCTGGGACGCCGGAGCAGCCAGTACGACGCTCCCGGCCGCACTGCGGGACCTGTTCCGCAAGAGCGGTCGTCCGATCGAGAGTCTGCTCCAACTGGAGCCGGTGACCGAGCCCCGGCGGCACATGTTCGCTGACGGCTCGGTGCTGGACCTGCCGATCAACGACCGGGGCTCACAGCAGGACGCCTGGACCGACCTGGCCGGCCAGCAGGTGGCCGAGCAATGGACCGCACTGGTCGACGGCTATGGCGAGACGTGGCAGATCCTCCGGAAGACGTCACTCGAGCCACCCCTGCAGGACAAGCTGCCGCTGAGGAGCATCCGGACCCTCAAACCCTGGCAGTCGCTGGAGAAGGTCGCGCAGCACGAGCTGAGTGACGACAGAGCCCGTGCAGTACTGCGCCACTTCGCAGCGCAAGGTGGATCCGACGCGAAGCTCACGCCGGGGTACGTCGGCGTCTGGTCGTATCTGGAACGCACCTTCGGCCGCTGGACGATCGAGGGCGGCTTCGGCGCGTTGGCGGACGGACTTGTGCAGCGGGCGAGCGAACGGAAGATCACCGTACGCACCAGCGCCGAGGTGGTCGCCGTCATCACGGCCGGTGGCACTGTGACCGGCGTACGGCTGGCTGACGGGACGGACCTGCCGGCGGACATCGTCGTGAGCGACATCGATCCGCGTGAGCTCTACGGACACCTGGTCGACGACCTGGCGGCCAAGAAGGTGCGCAAGAGGATCCTGTCGACGCACCAGGCGCAGGCGGCGTACGTCGTCCACCTGGGACTGAAGGATCCGGTGCCGGCCCTGCCGTTCGAGACCGTCCTGCACGGTACGCCGACAGTCGTCGTACGGACCGGTGGTCAGGCGCCGGTCGGGCACACGGCGTGGTCCGTACTGGTCCACGGCTACCCGACGGACGACGTACTGGACCTGCTGATCGCGCGTGGGCTGCACATCCGGGAGAACGTGGTGTCGCGGCAGACCTCGCCGTCATGGTGGGCCGGTGTGGCCTGGGAGGGTTACAAGACGGCCCGCCGCCGCGCGGCCAACGTGTCTCCGGTCAAGGGCCTGTACTGCGTCGGGGCGGGCGCTCACCCGGGGTCCGGGGTACCGGCCACGACGCTCGGCGCCGCGATTGTGGCCGACGCCATCGGGAAGGCCTGAGACCGGTCTGGGGTTGAGATACCGAGCGCACTAAGATTGATCGTTCCTGTTCCATGTCGGGGTAGGTGCCCGGCAGTAGAGAGGACCTCGGTGGATCAAACCCCCACGTCGGCCGATCACGAGAACGTCGAGCCGGCTGAGCTGGCGGCTGAGCAACAACATGTCGACCGGGTGTACGACCGGGTCGCGGAGGCTGCCCGCTCCGCGTCACGGATCGCGGTCGAAGGGCACCAGCGCGCGCAGGCGCAGAACGTCGGCCGCGTCCGCGAGGAGGAGCAGACCGGGCTGTACGAGCGTGACGTCCTCGTGTTCGCCGCGGCCCGCCGGATCGCCGAGCTGGACGCCGAGCACGAGGGCCTGGTCTTCGGCCGGCTCGACTCCGACCACGGTGACGACCAGCCGGCCGCCGAGACCGCCGCGGACCTCGAGAAGCTGTACGTCGGCCGGATCGGTGTCCGGGACGCGGAGTACGAACCGCTGGTGATCGACTGGCGTGCACCGGCTGCCGAGCCGTTCTACCGCGCCACCTCGACTGACCGGCTCAAGGTCGTCCGCCGGCGCGTCCTGCGGAACAAAGGCCCCCGCATCGTCGGGCTCGAGGACGACCTGCTGGCGCCGGAGCGTGCACCCGAGGACCTGCCCGTGATGGGCGAGGGCGCGCTGATGGCGTCCCTGTCGCGGGCCCGCGGTCACACGATGCGCGACATCGTCGCTACCATCCAGGCCGAGCAGGACAAGGCGATCCGGGCGCCGGCGCGTGGTGTGACCGTCATCGGCGGTGGGCCGGGCACCGGCAAGACGGTGGTCGCTCTGCACCGGGCGGCGTACCTGCTCTACAGCGACCGCAGGCGGTTCGAGCGGGGCGGCGTACTGGTCGTCGGACCGTCCGCTGCCTTCATGGCCTACATCGAGCGCGTCCTGCCGAGCCTCGGTGAGAACACGGTCTCGCTGCGGGCAGTGGGCGAACTGGTGGACGGCGTCAAGGCCACTGCAGTCGATGAAGCCGAGGTTGCCGCGATCAAGGGCTCCTTGCGGATGCGCGGCGTACTGTCGCGTGCTGCCCGCGACCGGGTGCCGACGGCCCCGGCCACTCTCCGGGTGTTCATCGGCGGTGCCACGGTGGAGCTGGACGCCAACCAGCTCGACAACGTACGGCGGAACGCACTGCGCCGGACGCCACGCAACAAGGCGGCTACTGAGGCTCGTAAGGCTCTGGTGGCCGCGCTCTGGCAGCGGTTCCCGGACGACTTGCGCACCGGGGTCTATGGCGACCGGGAGGCGTTCGGCGACCGAGTGGTCGACACCCCTGCTTTCAGGACGTTCTTCAGCCAGTGGTGGCCGGTGCTGACGCCGGAGGCGGTGCTGCGCTGGCTCGGTGACCCACGGCGGCTACAGCGTTGGGCCCGGAACGAGCTCACCCCCCGAGAGGTCGACGCACTCGCCCGTGCGATCCGCAGCACGGACGAGTTCACGATTGCCGACGTGGCGCTCCTGGACGAGCTGAGCACGCTCCTGGGCCGTGCACCGGTCAACGAGGCCAAGGACGACGAGTTCGACTGGATGGAAGGTCTGAGCGACGGCGTCAACGAGGTGCTGACCACGTCCGAGCGTCGTGCCCGGGCCGCCGCCGCCCGGGAGGCCGACGAGCCGGAGGAGTACGCGCACGTGCTGGTGGACGAGGCACAGGACCTGTCCCCCATGCAGTGGCGGATGGTGACCCGGCGCGGTCCGCAGGCGAGCTGGACGATCGTCGGCGACCCGGCGCAGAGTTCGTGGCCCGATCCGGACGAGGCGCGGGCGGCGATGGACTCGATGCTGTCGCACCTGCAACGGCACTCGTTCCGGCTGTCCACCAACTACCGGAACTCGGCCGAGATCTACGCGTTCGCCGGCGAGGTGATCCGCCGTACGCTCCCGGACGCCGATCTGCCGAACGCGGTCCGCAGCACCGGTGTCGACCCCGAACACCGGATCGTCGACGACGGCAAGGTCGCCGAGGCAGCGGGTGACGCCGCGGTCGAGCTGCTCCAGCTCGTCGAGGGCACGGTCGGCGTGATCGTGCCGCCGAAGCTGCGGCCCGTCGTCGACCCGGTCCTGGCCGAGCTCGGTGACCCGCGCGTCGTCGCGGTCAGCCCGCTGGAGTCCAAGGGCCTCGAGTACGACGCGGTCGTGGTGGTCGAGCCCGACCGCATCGTCAGCGACACGCTGGGCGGCGTCCGCGCGTTGTACGTCGTCCTGACCCGCGCCACTCAGCGCCTGATCACGGTCAACAGCACGACAAACTGGTTGCCTTAACCGCGAGGTACGACGAAGGACACCAGGTCGGCCTCGTTTGCGGCGAGGTCGGCCCAGCGGCAGGTGAGGTGCAGGACGGCGAGACCCGTGGTCGGGTACTTCCGGCTGAGCTCGGTGCGCTCCGGGCTGGTGCCGTCCAGGGCGAGCTCGTCGGCGAGCCACGGGATGCCGGGCCCGTGGCCGACCATGATCACCGTCCGGGCCTCGGTCGGAGCCTCCCGGACGACCTCGAGGAGCTCGTCGGTGCCGGCGCTGTAGATGCGGCGGTCGTACCAGACGTCGGTCGCGGTCGCCCCACCCTCGACGGCGTACTTCCAGGTCTCCCGGGTGCGCTTGGACGGCGAGCACAGGACCAGGTCGGCCTCGATGCCCTGGGCAACCAGATAGCGGCCCGCGGCCTGGGCGTCGGCGCGGCCGCGGTCGGACAGCGGGCGCTCGAAGTCCGGCATCGACTCGGGCGGAACCGACTTCGAGTGCCGGAGCAGGACGAGCGTGCGATCGATCAACAGATCCGACGGGTCAGCCATCGAGTCAGGATACGACGGATGAGCGGAGGTTCAGGAAGACCTGACGGGTCGCGGTGGACCTGTTCAAAGTGATGAAGTGAATGCCGGGAGCTCCCCCGGCCAGCAAGGCCTCGCACAGCTCGGTCGCGATCTCGATGCCGACCTCCCGGACCGCGGCCGGTTCGTCCTCGACCGCGAGCAGCCGGTCGGTCACCGCGGTCGGCAGCGCCATCCCGGTCAGCTCCGCCATCCGCTGGATCTGCTTGATGTTGGTGACCGGCATGATGCCCGGCAGCACCGGCATGTCACAGCCCAGCTCAGCCGCCCGGTCGACCAGCCGGAAGTAGTCGTCGGCCCCGAAGAACATCTGCGTGATCGCGTAGTCGGCCCCGGCCCCGGCCTTCGCCGCGAGAACCTGCGCGTCCGCCTCCAGCGACGCCGCCTCCGGGTGCTTGTCCGGGAACGCAGCGACACCCACGCAGAAATCGCCCAGGGACCGGATCAGCTCGACCAGCTCGACCGCGTGGTTCAGTCCCTCTGGGTGCGCGACCCACGGCTGGTTCGGACCGCCCGGCGGGTCGCCGCGCAGCGCCAGCATGTTGCGCACACCGGAACCCGCGTACGCACCGATCACCGACCGCAGCTCGTCACGCGAGTGCGCGACACAGGTCAGGTGGCCGAGCGGTGTGAGCGAGGTGTCCTGCGCGACCCGCTCCGTGACCCGGATCGTGCCGTCGCGCGTGGTCCCGCCGGCGCCGTACGTGATCGAGACGAAGGTCGGCCGCAGCTGCTCGATCTCGCGGATCGAGCGCCACAGCACCTCCTCGGCCTCGGGCGTCTTCGGTGGGAAGAATTCGAACGAGAACGAACGACTCCCCGAGGACAGGAGCTCGCGGATCGTCGGCGTACCACCAGGAAGCGTCGAGGGAAGTCCGTTCGCCATGGCGACAGGTTACCCGCGGTGTCTACCGCCGCGCTCGTACCGACTACGCTCCGAGACGTGTATGGCGATGTGGACATCCCGGCCGAGGTCCAGCGGGCGCTGACCGGCTTCCTCGACCTGCAGGAGCAGCGACTGGCCGCGATCGGCCCGGAGCTGACCGAGCAGGTCCAGGCGGCGCGGGACGCGACCAGCGGCGGCAAGCGGCTCCGCCCGTCCTTCTGTTATTGGGGTTTCCGGGCCGCCGGTGGTGATCCGGCACAGCCGATCCTGACGGCCGCGGCCAGCCTGGAGATGCTGCACGTCAGCGCGCTGGTGCACGACGACGTGATGGACTCCTCCGACGTACGGCGAGGTGCACCGGCTGCCCATCGCCGGTTCGAGGCGTTGCAACGGGCCCGGTCGGAGGCGTCAGGTCGCGGTGGCGATCCGGTCGGCTTCGGGGTCGGCGCGGCCATCCTGCTCGGCGATCTGTGCCTGATCTGGGCCGACGAACTGCTGCACACATCGGGCTTCGACGCGGCCGCGCTGGCGCGGGCGGCGCGGTTCTTCGACGCGGTCCGGGTCGAGGTGACCGCCGGTCAGTACCTCGATCTCGTCGCGCAGGCGAGCGGCGAGTCGGACATGGATCTGGCGTTGCGAGTCCTGCGCTACAAGTCGGCGACCTACACGGTCGAGCGCCCGCTGCACGTCGGCGCCGCGCTGGCCGGTGCGGACGAGCGGTTGATCGAGTCGTTGTCGGCGTACGGCCTGCCGGTCGGTGAGGCGTTCCAGTTACGCGATGATCTGCTCGGGGTGTTCGGCGATCCGGCGCTGACCGGGAAGCCGGCCGGCGACGATCTGCGCGAGGGCAAGCGGACCGTGCTGGTGGCGTACGCGGTGGATCACGCGTCGGAGGTGCAGCTGGCCGAGTTCGACCGGTTGTTCGGACGGCCCGACCTGGACGACGACGAGATCCAGCTGCTGCGCGAGATCCTGCAGGACTCGCGGGCCGTGCAGGCCTGCGAGGACCTGATCACCGAGCGCACCGAGGACGCCCTCGACGCGCTCGACCGCGCTCCCCTGGCCGACGACACCGCCCGCAAGGCGCTGGCCGACCTCGCAATCGCCGCCACGTCGCGCCTGCTTTAGCCGGCTACGGCGCGGTCATCAGGTTGATCAGCCGGAGCAACTCGGCGGTCGGCGCGAGGTCGCCGAGGATGATCACCTTCAGTACGGCGCGATCCTCGTCGTACACGGTCTCGACGCGGAGCCGGCCGATCCCGCTCTGATTGAGGGATCCGACCACGTGCGTGCTGATCCGGTCGGCCGCGGCCCGATCGATCGCGTCGATGTGCACGATGCTCGACGCCTCCACATGCCGCTTCGTCTCGTCCACCTCGAGGGCGGCCGCGGTCGTGCCGGTGAAAGCCTCCAGGTCCTCGCGGGCGATCCGGTACTGCTTCCCGATCCGGACGGCCTTCAACCGGCCGTCGCGCACGTAGTTCCGGATCGTGCGGACGTGCAGCCCGAGCCGGTTGGCCACCTGCTCGACCGAGTACAGCTCCTGAGGCATGTCCATCAGACTACGGCAGGTTCCTTAGAATTCCCTATAAATAGCCAGATAGGGATCTTTTAGGTACTTTAGACGAATGATCGACGAGCTGAGTGGGTTGCGGGTGTTCGTGAGTGACGTACGGGTGGGCGACGATCGCGACGCGGTCCAGCTCATCGCCCGGGCGCACTACGAGCACCAGGCCGAGTGGGTCGCTTTCACACCGGAGCAGCTGGGTGACGAGTTCTTCGAACTGCGCACCGGCCGGGCGGGCGCGATCGCGCAGAAGTTCGTGGACTACCGGATGGGCCTGGCCGTGGTCGGCGACATCGCGGGCCGGATTGCGGGCAGCACGTCGCTGGCGGACTGGGTGCGGGAGAGCAACCGCGGGCGCAGCCTGTGGTTCGTGCCGGACCTGGACGCGCTGGCCGCGCGGCTACACGGTGGGCAGTGAGCTCAGCAGGGCCGGCGTCTTCGCATCGGCCGGTTGGTGGATGAGGACGCGGAGTTGACCGGAGTTCGTGATGTCCTCGGTGAAGATCTGCAGAGCCACGTCGACGGTGTCGTGGTCGTGATCGAGCAGGTGCTGCAGGCCGGCCCAGAAGACGATCTCCGGCTCGCCGGTGGAGCGGTCGCTGAGTGAGTCGGCGAGGGCGTCCCAGTTCCGGCCGAACCAGCGCGGCAGGTCGAACGCGGTCGCACAGAGGTCGAGGAAGCCCGCCTTGTCGTGGATCTCGGTGGTGTCCAGCAGGACGAAGTCCCACCCCGCCGCCACGACGTCACGCCGTACCTGCTCCGGCGTCCGATCCGACTGCCAGCGGTAGACCCCGGGACGCAGCCCGTCAGCCAGCAACGTGCGCAGGTCACTCATGAGGTTCCCCCGTCTTCCGTGATTCGGCGGAAGGATTTGTAGTGGTCGTCGGAGTAGTAACGCTGACCACCGTTGCCGGTCACGATCCGGCGGGCACCACGGTCCTTCTCGCCCGGCGTCGTCACGGTGTACTCGTGGTAGTAGCCGCGGTCGTGCTTCGGCAGCAGCTTCTCGAGGTTGCCGAAGACCACGCCGTCGCGGCTGTACGGATAAGGTCCGCCCTGGTCGATCAGCTCGAGCGTGGCCTGCGCCTCCTTCGGCAGGTCCGCGACCGCGACGATCTTCAGGCCGCTCTCCGGGTCGGTGCTGTCCGACGCCGACGGCTTGGCGGCGGCGCAGCCGAACAGGGACGCCGCCAGGGTGATCACCAGCATCGCGATCACCACGATCGCGACGATCCGCGCGGTCTTCGGGTTGTTGATCACCCGGCGTCCCGCAACCGCCGGCTGAACTCCGCGGCCGCCGCGCCCGGGTCGTCCGCGGCGGTGATCGCGCGGACGACGACCACCCGGGTGGCACCGGACTCGAGCACCTGGTCCAGCCGATCGAGATCGATGCCACCGATCGCGAACCACGGCTTCGTCTGCGGACGACTGGCGGCGTACGAGACCAGCTCGAGGCCGGCGGCCTGCCGCCCGGGCTTGGTCGGGGTTTCCCAGGTGGGGCCGACACAGAAGTAGTCCGAGCCCTGCTCGGTCACGGCGGCATTCACCTGGCTGAACGTGTGCGTAGAGCGTCCGACGATCGGCTCCGCACCGATGATCGCCCGAGCCGCGTGCACCGGCAGATCCCGCTGGCCAAGATGCAGTACGTCGGCTCCCGCCGCGAAAGCGATGTCCGCCCGGTCGTTGACCGCCAGCAGCTTGCCGTGCCGCTTGCAGGCGTCCGCGAACACCTCCAGAGCCGCCAACTCGTCCGCAGCTTCCATCTCCTTCTGGCGCAACTGCACGATGTCCACGCCACCGGCCAGTGCGGCATCCAGGAACTGTTCGAGATCGCCCTGCTTCTCGCGCGCATCCGTGCACAGGTACAGCCGGGCATCAGCGAGACGGTCGGTGTCAGTCACACCCCAAAGCCTGCCATGACCAGCCAGACGTAGGCTTACGGCATGCCTGAGCAGACGTCCGATGTGGTGGTGATCGGCGCCGGGCTGATCGGACTGGCGACTGCCTGGCGGCTGGCCGCAGACGGTATCCAGGTGACGGTATGCGACCCGACGCCGGGCACCCAGACCTCAGCGGTCGCCGCCGGCATGCTCGCCCCGGTCACTGAGGTGGAGTACGGCGAGGACGACCTGCTGGCCCTCAATCTGGCCAGTGTCAACGCCTGGCCGGCGTTCGCGGCCGAGCTGGAAGAGCTGACCGGACTGTCAGCAGGCCTGCACCAGACCGGCACGCTGTCCGTCGCGTACGACGTCGACGACGCAGCCGCATTGCGCCGGCTCGCCGACTACCAGCGGAGGCTCGGGCTCGAGGTCGAGGAGCTATCCGGTCGCGATGCCCGTCGACGCGAGCCCCTGCTCGCAGCGGGCGTCTCCGGTGGCGTCTGGGTCCCAGGCGACCACTCCGTCGACAACAGGCAAGCAGTCGAGGCACTCCGCCGCGCTATCGACCTCTCCAGCGTTCTGCTCATCCGCCAGCGGGTAGCCCGCGTGATCACCTCCGGTACGACGGCTGTCGGCGTACAACTCGACAACGGGGACACCGTGCATGCCGGGCACGTGATCGCCGCGACTGGGCCTTGGTCGTCGCAGTTGGAGGGCATTCCGGATGAGCTGCGGCCGCCCGTGCGGCCAGTGAAGGGTGAGGTGCTGCGGCTGCGGGTGCCTGAGGCCTACCGGCCCGCACTGCGGCACACCGTACGCGCGACGGCGCGAGGATTCTCGGTTTACCTGGTGCCGCGGCCGGGTGGCGAGCTGGTCGTTGGTGCGACCACCTCTGAGCTCGGCTACGACACCCGCGTGCTCGCCGGTGGCGTGTTCGCGTTGCTGCGGGACGCCCGGACCGTGTTGCCGATCACCGACGAGCTGGAGCTGGTGGAGACGATCGCCGGACTCCGGCCCGCCACACCGGACAACGCACCGATCCTGGGGCCGTCCGGTCTGGATCGGTTGCTGTGGGCAACTGGGCACTACCGCAACGGCGTCCTGCTCACTCCGATCACCGCGCAGATCATCGCCGACACCGTGCGCACCGGCGTCCTGCCAGAGCTCGGGAAACCCTTTTTGGGCAGCCGGTTCGGCCAGTCCGGCCACTGAGGTCTGCCGGTTGCCCTGAGCAACGGGAAGCTTGTGAACCACAACCATGTAGTTCAGCCTTGAATTGTAAACATTGAGTTACAGGCGTAACAAGCACCCCATGCACCCCTGTTGTCACATCAGCATCAGCACTTACGGTCAAGTGACGTTCACACGGGGAGATGGATATGCGAAGCGTCGTACGAATACTGACCGGAATCGCCGTACCGGTGCTGACCGCGGCCGTGATCACCGCCGGCTCGCCGGGTTTCGGCGCCTACAAGGTGAAGGACGGCGACACCCTCAGCCACATCGCCAGTCGCTACGGCACCAGCGTCAAGACACTGGTCGCGCTGAACAGCCTGCCCGGCAACGGCAACGCGATCTACGCCGGCGAGGTGCTGAAGGTTCCCGGCAAGGGCAGCACGACCGCGGCACGTCCGGCCAAGCGCTCCCAGCTCGGCCGGGTCACATATATCGTCAAACCAGGCGACACCATCTCGAAGATCGCCAAGCGCTACAAGTGCTCCCAGGCAAACCTGCTGGCCGCCAACAAACTACGGTCGAGCGACCGCATCTACGCCGGCAAGCCGCTGCAGGTCCCGGTCAAGATCCGGCCGAAGACCAAAGCGCCGGCGAAGAACAAGAACAACACCTTCGCCGGCCGCACGTACGCCGACCACATCGTCGCGCGCGCCAACCGCAACCGCGCGATCCTGAAGAACCGCAAGCTGCCGACCCGCTCCCAGATCCGCGGCCTGATCGTCAGCACCTCGAAGCGGTACGGCGTCGACCCGGAGCTCGCGCTGGCGGTGAGCTGGCAGGAGTCCGGCTGGAAGCAGCGGGTGGTCTCCCCCGCCAACGCGGTCGGCGCGATGCAGGTGATCCCGTCGACCGGCAAGTTCGCCTCGAGCATCGTCGGCCGCGAACTGGATCTGCTCAGGCCGCAGGACAACGTCACCGCCGGAGTGGTGCTGCTGGACCGGCTGACCGGCGCCGCGCGGCTCGATATCGCCGTCGCGGGCTACTACCAGGGCCTCGGCGGGGTGAAGAAGAACGGGATGTACCCGGACACGAAGCTGTATGTGAAGAACGTGCTCCGGATCAAGGCCCAGCTCGAACGCGGGTGGGATCCCCTGCGGTGAGCCTGGCGCTGTCACGCTGCGCCGTTATCTACACTCTCTGAGCAGAACGGTTTGGAGAGGCGGCTCACCGCAAGTGACGGACGACGTGGGGACGCAGGTCAGCGACCGCCTTGTCGGGCGGGTGCTCGACGGACGGTACCGCGTCGGCGCGCGCGTCGCCAAGGGCGGCATGGCCACTGTCTACCAGGCGCTCGACATGCGGCTGGACCGGACCGTCGCGCTCAAGGTAATGCACGACGGGCTCGGTGACGACGCCCAGTTCGCCCGCCGGTTCGTGGCCGAGGCCCGGGCCGCGGCCCGCCTCTCGCACCCGAACGTGGTGGCCGTCTTCGACCAGGGTGACGACGACGGGACCCTTTTCCTGGCGATGGAGTACGTTCCCGGCCGCACGCTGCGGGACGTGATCCGCGAGCAGGCACCACTCTCCCCCGCCCGCGCGCTGGACCTGCTCGCCCCGATCCTGTCCGCGCTCTCAGCCGCCCACGATGCCGGCATCGTGCACCGTGACATCAAGCCCGAGAACGTGTTGATGTCCGACAAGGGCACGGTGAAGGTCGCCGACTTCGGTCTGGCCCGGGCGGTCAGCGCGACCGGCAACACCGCGACCCAAGGTCTCCTGATGGGCACGGTGTCGTATCTGGCGCCAGAGCTCGTCACGGACGGTAGTGCGGACGCCCGCTCGGACGTGTACTCGGCCGGCATCCTGCTGTACGAGATGCTCACGGGCAACAAGCCGCACTCCGGTGACACTCCGATTCAGGTCGCTTACGCGCACGTCCACGCCGACGTGCCCGCTCCGTCGCTGGAGCAGCCGGGCATCCCGCCGTACGTCGATGCACTCGTGCAGCGCGCGACGGCCCGGGACCGGGATCTGCGGCCGGCCGACGCGCGGGTGTTCAGTCGTCAGGTGCACCGGGTCCGCAGTGCGCTCGAGGAAGGGGTGCCGGACGACCCGGAGCTCACCGGCGACCTGACCGTGCCGATCCAGCAGATCCGCCAGGACAGCGGGTACGACGACGGCTACACGCGCGGCATGCCTGAGCCGACCGACCAGAACGTCCTGCGCCACGACACGATCGTCGTACCGGTGGAGAAGGGCCGGCCGACCGGCACCCCGATGAAGCCGCCCGCGCAGCAACGGAGAGGGCGCGGACCGATCGCACTGCTCCTCATCCTGGTCGCCGCCATCGCCATCGGCACCGCGGCCTGGTACTACGGCATCCACCGCTACACCTCCACGCCGGACCTGGTGAACATGGTCCCCGCGGATGCAGCCACCAAGGCCGAGCAGTCCGGCTTGCGGACCACGCTGGACAACCAGGACTTCTCCGAGGACGTGCGCGCGGGTGAGGTGATGCGGACCGACCCCGGCGCGGGCGATCGGATCCGCAAGAACGGTGAGATCGGTCTCACCGTCTCCAAGGGTCCCGAGCGGTACCGCGTGCCGCAGCTGGTCGGGCTGCAGTTGGACGCCGCTCAACAGGCCCTCGCCCCGATCAAGCTGAACACCGGGCAGATCAACGAGGTGTACAGCGAGACCGTGCCGAACGGCCTCGTGATCGCGATCAGCCCGAAGTTCAACACCGTCGTGAAGCCGGGCGACGCGATCAACTTCGCGGTCAGCAAGGGCAAGAAGCCGATCACCGTCCCGGACTGGACCGGGAAGAGCTATCGGGACGCGAGCAAGGCCCTGCGCAAGCTCGGTTTCCTCGTCGGCCGCACCGAGCAGTACGACCAGAAGGTGCCCGAGGGAAACGTGATCACCCAGACACCCAACAGCGGCACGCTGTTCGCCAAGGACAAGGTCCAGATGGTGGTGTCGAAGGGTCCGCCGCTGGTGGACGTGCCGAACGTCAAGCGGAAGAGCACCGCCGAGGCGCAGCAGATCCTCACCGACGCGGGCTTCGTCGTGAAGGTGGAGAAGGCGCCGTTCAACCTCGGCCTGAACATCGTCGCCGCGCAGAACCCCGGCGCCGGCAAGAAGGCCCAGCCCGGCACCACTGTCACCATCACAGTGCTGTAGCTCGTTTTGGTGCTTACCCCGGGCGTCTGATGAGATGTCCGGCGTGAACCACCCGCGTCTGGCCGTATTCGCCCTGCTCGCGGTCGCGGCGGCGTGGGGATCCACGTTCTTCCTGACCAAGGATCTGCTCACCAGGATGGACGTCGCCGACTACCTGGCGTTGCGGTTCCTGATCGCCTCGGTCGCGCTCGTCCTGGTCCACCCGCCGGCGATCTCCCGGCTGAGCCGCCTCGACCGCGGCCGGGCCATTGCCCTCGGCATCACCTACGGCATCGCGCAGCTGGTCCAGACCGAGGGCCTGCGGCACACCTCGGCCAGCGTGTCCGGCTTCGTCACCGGCATGTACGTCGTCTTCACCCCGCTGCTGGCCGCGGTCATCCTGCGCCACAAGATCGGCCGCTGGGCCTGGGTCGCCGTGATCCTCGCCACGGTCGGCCTCGGCGTCCTGTCGCTGAACGGCTTCAGCATGGGCACCGGCGAGCTGCTAACGCTCGCGTCGGCCGGCCTGTACGCCCTGCACATCATCGGGCTCGGCGCCTGGTCCACACCACAGAACGCCTTCGGCCTCTCGTCCCTCCAGATGATCGTGATCACCTGTGTCTGCGCCATCGGCGCGCTGCCCGGCGGTTTCACCGTCCCGAGTACCGGCGGCGACTGGGTCAGTGTGATCTACATGGCACTGGTCGCGGGCGCGCTCGCACTGATCGTGCAAACCTGGGCGCAGGCACACCTCAACCCGACACGGGCGGCGATCGCGATGACAATGGAACCGGTGTTCGCGTCGGCCTTCGCAGTTCTGTTCGGGTCCGAGAGTGTCACCTGGAGGATGCTGGTCGGCGGCGCCCTGGTGCTGTCGGCGATGTATCTGGTGGAGCTCGCACCGCGGCGCAAGATCGAGGCCGAGGTGCAGCACCTCGCACAATAGGCGGGTCAGGAGGGGCGATGCGGCAGGGGAATGAGGGGCGGGGCTTCGCGGCCGTCGTCATCATCGTGCTGCTCGCGTTCCTGGCCGCGGGTACGGCGAACAACCTGGTCCGCAACCCGCAACCGCGGCTGGTCGCCGACGGTGTCCCGGGCCGTACGGCGCCCCACACGACGTCGTCGCTGGGCGGTGGCAGCGAACAGTACGGCGATCTGATCCGTCATGCGCTGTCCGACCTCGACGCCCTCACCCTGCCGAACGGCGCGACGCTCGCGGGCTGGGACGGGCCGTGGCGGTACGTCTGGCCGCGGGACGCGTCGTTCGTCGCCGCGGCCCGCTGCTCGATCGGCCAGTACGACGAAGCCTTCAAGGTGCTGTCCTTTCTCAACGGCGTCCGGCCGCCGACCGGGCGCTGGGAAGCCCGCTACACCGCGACCGGCGGCCTGATCGGTGACGGCCGCGAAGCCCAGCTGGACGGCTCCGGATGGGTGCTCTGGGCAACGTGGTTCTGCCGGGGTGGTAGCAGGTACTGGGAACTGGTCCGCGAGTCAGCCGAGCAGATCGTCGCCGAACTCAACCCGGACGGCCTGCCCGGTCCGTCGTCCGACTACTGGGAACGACCCGAGTCGCAGCTGACCCTGGGCACGGTCGCGCCGCTGCTGGCCGGCCTCCGCTGCGCGGTGCTGATCGCCACCGAACAGCACCGCCCGGACGAGGCCATGCGGTGGCGCGCCGCGCTCGACAAGTTGGCCAAGGCAACTGATCGGGCCTTCGGGCCGGACTATCCACGCACCCCGGGCCGCGCGACGAGCTTCGTCGAGCCGGGCGTCGACCCCATCCAGCTCGGCGGTGGCGCTGACGCGATCATCACCATCCTGGGGCCGCCGTTCGCGCCGGCCCGGGAGGTCGTGTCCACGGCGATCGACCGGGCGCGCGCCGTACTGACGCAGCCCAATGGTGGCGTGACACCTGGTGAGGACTGGCGGGCGGACGGGGTTTCCTGGACACCGCAGACCGCGCTGTTCGCGCTGAGCGCGGCGGCTCGCGGAGACGACACGACAGCCGATGCGTTGCTGACCTGGCTCGACCGGCACCGCACCAGCACCGGCGCACTGCCGGAGAAGGTCAACCGTGATCTGCAACCGGCCGGCGAGGCTCCGCTCAGCTGGACCGCTGCGCTGGTGGTCCTCGCCGGCACGGCGCTGCAGAACGCGCTACCGACTCCCGGTTAGCAGATCTCCATCACGTCGTGCGTCGGCGCGTCCGGTCGCGCCGTACTGGTCCTGGCCGAGTAGAAGAACGCGGTCGACGCGATGTCGTCCCGCAGCGGCAGGTAGCGGCCGCCCGAGCGCCAGCCCAGCGCCTGGACGTTGGCACGGAGCTTCTCCTTGAAGCGGATCGGGTCAGGCAGGTGGAAGCGATACATGCCGAACCGTTGCTGGCTCGCGTACTGCCCGTCCGGCCGGATCACCTGCGGCATGCCGAGGTACGGCGTACTGAACTCGGTGTAGCCGCCCAGGTGGGGGACGTCGAAGTTCCACGCGCCACCGAAGTAGTCCTCGGTACCGGTACCGCAGATGGTCGGGAACTCGTCGTCGCCGTCGAGGTAGAACTTCACCTCGCCCTCACCCCACCAGCCGCTGCTGTTGACGCCCCACGCGAGGTAGGTGCCGACGTAGTGCCCCGGGCCCTCGACGCCGTCCAGCAGGGTGTGGACGGTCTTGTCCGGCAGCGGGTTGCTCCGGCACCACTGCGCGTGCAGGTACGCCGACTTGTCCGGTACGGCGCCCAGCCAGTAGTCGACCTGGAAGTAGACGACGACCTTCTCGTCGTGGGTGTTCTCGAGGGTCAGCGTGGCCCGCTCGGTGAACGGCATCTCCCAGTAGCTGTTGAAGCCGCCGTTGGGGTTCACCGCGACGGGCAGCGAGTTCACCTGGGCGAACTTGCCCCAGCCGGAGCAGAAGAAGTCGCCGACCGGAGTCTCGATCGCCGGCGCCTCGTCGCCGTTCCAATGCGCCCGCAGCACCAGCCGCCGCCAGTTGTCGACGTGCGTAGTCAGCCAGATGTGGGTGATGCAGCCTGACCCGGCGATGTCGGCCAGTGTGGCGGTCTCGCCCGGACCGATCTCGATCGACGGCGAGACCTTCCAGCCCTGACCAAGATCCCGGGCCGCGTGGGCGCCGGTCCCCTCGGTCCGCCGCCCACCCTGGCCTGGCTCGCCGGTCGGGTTCTCCGCACTGATGGAGCGCGACTCGACGTCGGCGAGAGCGCTGATGCCGGACAGATTCCCAAGAGTCATACCCGGGACCTTAAGGCGGTCGTGGGTCCACCAGAAATCGATTGCCCATCACCTGGAATCCGCTGTGGTTATATGCCTGATGGGTTATATTGGGGAGATGGACAGTCGGCGTGGGACGGTGTTCGGGACCGCGGACGGGCGGGTGGCGATCCGGTTCGTGCGGCTGGTGGCGCATCCGCCGGAGAAGGTGTGGCGGGCGATCACGGATCCGGAGCAGCTGCGGGAGTGGTTTCCGGCCGTGGTGGAGCTGGATCGGCCGGTCGGGACGCCTGTGTTCTTCGGGGTGACCGACGAGCAGCGGCGGCGATACGGGATGGCGGACGACCCGGATCGAGCGCCGAACGGGCGGATCCTGCGGAACCAGCCGCCGTTGGTGCTCGAGTACGAGTGGGCCGGCGAGATCCTGACCTGGGAGATCACCGGTACACCTGAGGGCAGCCGGCTCGTGTTCACCAACGTACTGTCCGAGCCCGACGCCGCCGGCCCGGCCGCCGCCGGATGGGAAGCCGGACTCGAGGTCGTCGAGGCCCAACTCGACGGCACGCCCATCACCTGGAACCCACTGGACCGCGCCGAGCAACTCGCCCGCCGCACTTAACCACGCACGGCGGAACAGCCGGCGCCAGCCGCTTGCCTCCGCACAGCCGGCGCCAGCCGCTTGCCTCCGGACCGCCGGCGCCAGCCGCGTGCATAAGGACAGGACGTATATCTGTGCTGTGCTGCCGTCCTCCGCCTGGGAGCCGGTCGGCGATGGCCGCTCGACCGACTACCTCCTGTCCTTCGGTACAGCTCAGCAGGCGCGGACCTTGGCGTCGAGGCCGTGGACGAACGAGACACACGCGCGTGGGCGGCCCTGGTCGAGCTTGGCGCGGACGATAAGTGGGAACGCGTCCGCGCCACGGACCTGCGGGCTCTTCTCGGTCTTGAGCGAGCCAACGGCACCACCGCGAGCCTCGGCAGCTGCCTTCACGTCGGCGACCGTGACCGCGCTGCGCGCGTCCTTCGTGGCTGCATTCTTCGCGTCGGTCGCGACGGCGAGCGCGAAGTCGATCTCCGGCGGCGTCGACCAGGTTGTCGTCGTGACCGGGAAGACCAGGCCGAACATCAGCAGGCCGATCCCGGTAATGACCAGCCGGAACTGCCGACTCTGATCGGTGAGCAACAGCGCCGCGCAGCACAGCGCGAGAAACAAGGTCAGCCCGCGCAGAATCCAATGCCGATCGAGTCTGCTGTCCACCGCCAGCGCCGCACCGAGCGCGATCACCACACAGAGAACCGCAGCGACAAGGGCACGGACACGCGGCGACACGGATTGCATGGCGCAGACGATAACGCCCACCACAGCATCAGTCCGACGCCCGCCACCGATGGTGGACACGGCAGCGGGTGTGACGACGCGCGAGCTTCTGCGCGGGAACGTGGACATGGTGCTGCGGATCCATCGCGGCGGCGGCCTGGTCATCTCCGGGACGGACAGTCCGCCCGACAACATCGCGGTCTCACTCCACGCCAACCTGCGCTCGATGGTTGCGGGCGGCTTCACGAGGTACGAGGCGCTCACCACGGCGACCGCAATCCGGCGAAGTGGCTGAACCTCGAGGACCGGATCGGCGTGATCAAGCCGGGTGCTCGGGCCGACCTGTCGTTCGTCGACGGCGATCCACTGGCGGACATCCGGATCGTGGCGGCGGTCGATCGCGTGATGGTCGCGGGCCGGCTTCACACGGTCGACGAGCTGCTCGCGCCGTACGCCGCTGGCACCTGGGTCCAACCTGCGGTCCACGCCGCCAACGCCTCGCAACCACTGTCCCGAGAAACAAGCCCACGCCCACGACGACGAGGTTCTGGTGGCACGAGCCCGGGTGGCTGCACAGAGCGTGCTGCGAGGGCTGACGATCCCTTGAGATCTGTCAGAAGGAGGTGGTGAGGTCCTGCGTCCGACCGGTCGCGGAGGCCCGATACGCGGACTCGATGATGTCGATCACATGGCGCGCGTGTTCGGCGGTGACGATCGAGGGCTTGCCTTCGCGGACCCAGTCGACGAGCTGCATGACGTCCTCGTACACATGCTGCTCCTCGATCTCGCGATGCACGCCGGTCACATGCGGAAGCAGAGCCTGGTTGCCAGTCCCGCGGGGCGAGAGCTCGGAGGGATCGCGGTCGGGGAAGTCGAACGGCTCGCCGTTGAGCAGCAGGCCGTCGATCGTCCCGGTCGTTCCGTAGTAGGCGCCGCCGAAGCCGCCGCGCATCAATCCCGCGGCGGTTCCGGTCGCGACGCAGAACAGGTTGTCGCCGAAGTCGATCAGCACGACGGTGTTGTCGTCGGCGTCCGTCTGGACGTCGACTCCGCCGCTGGTGCGCACGGGAACCCGTACGCCGGACATCGCCGTCACTCGCTTGGCCGGACCGAGGATCCCGGTCACGGCGTGCAACGCGTACACCGTCATGTCGTACATCGGTCCGCCCCCGGGCTTGCGGAAGTACCACGACGGATCGATGTTCGTCAGTACGTCGTTGCCGCCACGGACGGACTCGTCCTCGTGGTAGGTGCCGAACGCCGCGCCACAGCTCACCCAGGACAGCGTGCCGATGGCGCCATCGGCGATCAGCTCGCGGGTCCGGATGTGATGCGGGCGCAGCATCTCCCCCGGCGAGGCGACGATGCGCAGGCCGTTGGCGGCCGCGAGATCGATGAGTTCGGTCGCCTCGGCGACCGTGATCGTCATGGTCTTGTTGAAGTGCACGTGCTTACCGGCCTGCAACGCAAGCTTGCCCTGCTCGTAGTGCAAACCGATCGGCGAAGCGATCGTGACAGCGTCGACATCCCCACGAGCCAGCAGGTCCTCGTACTCCGTGAACCCCTGCTCGACCCCGAACTTCTCAGCCGCCGCATCCGCCCGCCCTGGTACCGGATCGCACACCGCGGCAAGCTTCACCCGCCCCGCAAGATCCGCCTGCCCCAGATGCGGAAGAATCCCGCGCACCGAAATACTCCCCGCCCCGACCACACCCATCCGCACCGTATCCGCCATGCACCTGATCCTCCCACGCGGCACCCCGCCCGGTCCTCCGTCGCTGCCTTCCGCAGGGAGCAGACGCCTAGCTCGCTACCGGCTGCGCCGCCGCCACGCCGGCGAAGAGGTCGCGGGCGCGGTCGGCAGCGCCCTCGTCGGTCAGCGCCTCCCCCGGGCGGTTGCCATAGGCAAGTAGCTCGCCACCCCAGCGCATGCCCATGTACTCCGAGATCAGCCGCAGCGTACCGAGCATCGGTTCGACCTCGGCCGGATCCTTCGCCGTGTGGGCGCAGATCGCCCACAGCGTCTTACCCCGCATCCGGGCCCGGAAGTCCACTCCCGGCACCCGCATCCAGCCCGACCAGTGGTCGAAGTACTCCTTCACAGCCGCCGAGACGGTGAACCAGTAGAGCGGCGACGCGATCACCAGGTCGGTCGCCTCCAGTGTTGCCTCCAGCAACCGCCGATGATCACCGCAAGGAATCGGGTACACACCATCGCCGTCGTGCCGGACGTCACGGAACGGCTCGAGGTCCAGCTCGCTCAGCCGCAGCCAGGTCTGGCCGACGTCGGCCGGCAGGTGTTCCGCCGCGGACCGCGCCAACGCCTCAGTATTGCCACCGGGACGCGTCGTCCCCTCCAGAAACAGGAAGCTGCGGCCCACCGGCTCACTCCTAATCTATGCATCTGCAACTGTTGCACAAGCTTACAGAGGGCGTAAGCCGTCTGTCACCCCCGGCCTTGCACATCGTCGCCGGCGAGTGGCTAGCGGAGTCTGGCAGCGGCTGCGCGTAGGCCGTCCAGTAGGGGCGTGGTGGGTCGGCCGATCAGATGGCGCAACTGGCCGGTCGCCTCCGCCGAGACGCCGGCCGCGACATCTGCATCCAGTTGGACGAGGAAGTCGACAGTCGGGTCGTCGAGGCCGCTCGCCGTGAGCACCTCGGCGTGTTCGGCCGGCGAGAGGTCCTGGTACGTCACCGGCGTACCGAGCACGTCCGCGACTGTCGCGGCGAGCTCGGGATAGGTCCAAGAGGTGTCGCCGGTCAACTCATAGGCCCACGTTCTCGTGTCCGGCACTCGAGAGGACGACCGCGGCCGCCTCGGCGTAGTCGACGTGATCGGCGCTGGCCACCCTGCCGTCGCGCACACTGCCGACGATCGATCCGGTCGCGCGAGCCGGCTCGAGGAACGGCACGTAGTTCTCGTGGTACGAGTTGTTGCGCAGGATCGTGTATGGCAGACCGGAGTCACGGATCATCTGCTCGGTGGCCTTGTGCTCGGCCACGATCGCGGTCTCACTCGTGTCCGCGTGTGGTGCGCTGGTGTAGACGATGCGGGACACCCCGGCCTCCTGGGCGGCCCGGATCACGTTCTCGTGCTGGGCCATCCGCTTGCCGAACTCGTTTCCGGAGATCAGCAACAGGACGTCGACGCCGGCGACGGCGGCATCGACCGCTGCGCGGTCGTCGTGGTCAGCGATGCGGGTCTGGACAGACTTCTCCAGCACTGCCGGCACCTTGTCCGGGTTCCGCGCGATCGCCACGACGCGTTCGGCCGAGGTCCGGGCGAGCAACTGGTCGACGACCAGCCTTCCGAGCAGTCCGGTGGCACCCGTGACCGCAATGAGATCCGACATGATGCTTCCCCTTCACAGCTTGATATCGAGAACAGTTCGTACTACGAACCATAATGGTTCGTAGTACGAACTGCAAACATTCGATACGAGGGGCCGGCCTCAGGTCTGCGTCGCGGCACCGCCCGTCTCGTCCAGCTCCAGGAAGACAGCGGGAACCTCGTTGTCGAGCACGACCCGGCCCAACAGCCCCGCGAGCGTGTCCCGCTCGCCGGCACTCAGGCCCGCCGGCAACCTGTCGATGCGCCGGCAGGTCTCCGCGTAGAACTCCTCCGCGACCACATGGCCGCGCGGCGTCAGGGCGACTCGCACCGCCCGGGTGTCCCGCGGATCGGGCTCGCGCCGTACCAAACCGTTGCGCTCGGTGCGATCCACCAGTCCGGTCATGCTCGACTTGGCCAGCCCCAGCATCGTGCCCAGCGCGCTCATGCCGTACGGCTCGGCCATCAGCACACAGAGCAGCTGCCCCTGCTGCGGCGTCAATCCTCGTTCCCGGCTCGCCTGCGCGTAGACCGCATTCACCAGGAACGCCGAGCGAACCAGCCCGGCGACTACCCCGATCCGACCGTCATCATGCTTAGCCACCCTGCCACGCTAGCACTCATTTCCCAGCTAATTCGCGACACGAACTATCCGGCCGCTACACGGGTCGAGGGCAAGCTTGCCGAGGGTCTGGCCGGCGCCGAGACTCCGGAGGATCGCCGGCGTAGGTTCCATATGTCTGCGTGACGTCCGCGAAGTTGACTCCGGCGGCGCCGACACGAATCAAGTACTCCGCACCTCGTCGAGGAACTCCGTCCGCAGCAGCTCCGCGCTCGCGTGGGCCGCCCGCGAAGCTTTCGTGATTACCGCAGCGGATCAGCGATGACGCGGATCCGCCGCGAGGTCGGCAGCGCCACGATCGAGGGGAGTCTGCGCCATCTGCGGGCGACGAAGTATTCGTAACAGGAGGTTCAGCCATGCCTACCGATGCCCCATCAGCGAAGCGAATCGCCCGGTTCATCGAGCCGTTCCGAGTGGCTCCGGGCTCACACGTGACACTCGCCGAGGACTTCGATCCAGCGTTCAAGGCGGGGGTCGAGAAGAAGAAGGACGGCGCCGAGCTGTTGACCGAGGGGATCGAGCTGCTTGCGGACTACCAGGCCCGGCTTGCGGCTCAGGACACCATCGGCGTCGTCGTCGTCCTTCAAGCGCTGGACGCGGCCGGCAAGGACGGGACGATCCGCCACGTGATGAGCGGCGTGAATCCCCAGGGCGTGAGAGTCGAGAGCTTCAAGGTTCCTTCGGCGACCGACCTCAACCACGACTTCCTGCGCCGGTACCAGGAGCACCTGCCGTCCAGGGGCGAGATTGGCATCTTCAACCGCTCCCACTACGAGGAGGTGCTCGTCGTCCGGGTGCACCAGGAGAACCTCGTCCGCCAGAAACTGCCGCTCGCTACGCGCGAGGACCACGTCTGGAAGCACAGGTACGAAGCGATCAACAACTGGGAGCACTACCTCGTCGAGAACGGCTTCCGGGTAGTGAAGCTGTTCCTCAACCTCTCGAAGGAGGAGCAGCGCGTCCGCTTCCTGAGGCGCATCGACCTGCCAGAGCACAACTGGAAGTTCTCCGCGCACGATGTGCAGGAGCGCCGGTCCTGGGACGACTACCAGGAGGCGTTCTCGCAGATGCTGAGCCACACGAGCACCGAGTGGGCTCCCTGGCATGTCATCCCGGCGGACCGCAAGTGGTTTGCCCGGATTGCAGCCGCGGCGGTGATCGCCAACGCACTGATCGAGGTCGACCCGCAGTACCCGACGCTCGATGACCATGCGCTGCGAGACCTTCAGGCGACGAAGTTCGAGATCGAAGCGGAGGCACCCGACGGGGCGGCCCCGGATCCGTTCGAGCCGACTCTCTCAGAGTGGAAGGTGTGAGCAATGGCAGGCAGATTCGTCGCGGCCATCGACCACGGCACCACCAGCACCCGGTGCTTGCTGTTCGGCGAAGATGGCACCGCCGTCGCAACCGCACAGCGCGGGCAGACCATGCACTACCCCGGACCGGGCCTGGTCGAGCTCGACATGGCCGAGGTCTGGCAGCGAACCCAGGAGTGCATCCATGATGCGCTCGCCGCGGCGGATGCCCAGCCGGCGGACATCGCCGGGATCGGGATCACGAACGAGCGCGAGTCCGTCGTACTGTGGGATCGCCGTACGGGACGCCCGGTAGCGAACTCGATCACCTGGCAGGACACGCGGACGGCGGCCGCCGCCGACGCGCTGGCGGCCGACAAAGGCATCAATCGGTTCCAGCAGCGCACCGGCCTGCCGATCTCGACGTATTCGTCGGCTCTCAAGCTCCGCTGGTTGCTCGACCAGGACCCGGCCAGGCGGGAGGCGGCCGGCCGGGGCGACCTGTTGTTCGGCACTCCCGACACCTGGCTGCTGTGGAACCTCACCGGCGGTCCCGATGGCGGCGTGCATGTGACCGAGCCGAGCAACGCCAGCCGAACGCTTCTGATGAACCTGCACACGCTCGAGTGGGATCAGGAGCTGCTGGACGTGATGGACATCCCGCGTGCGCTACTCCCCGAGATCCGGTCTTCGAGCGAGGTCTACGGCACCGCGAAGGGCGAGCTGGCCGGCGTCCCCGTGGCCGGCGTACTCGGCGACCAGCAGGCCTCGTTGCTGGGTCACACGTGTTTCGACCCCGGTGCCATGAAGAGCACGTACGGCACCGGAGCCTTCCTGCTGGCCAACCTTGGGACAGAGCCGGTGATGTCGAAGCATGGCTTGATCACGACGGTCGCTTGGAAGCTGGGCGACGCCGACGCGGTCTACGCGCTGGAGGGTTCGGTCTCGATGGCCGGCGCCCTCGTCCAGTGGCTCAGCGAGAACCTCGGAATCATCACCGACGCCTCCGAGGTCGAGACCCTCGCGCGATCCGTCGAGGACTCGGGTGGCGTGGTCTTCGTCCCCGCGTTCTCCGGCCTGTTCGCGCCGTACTGGCACGACGATGCGCGTGGGGTGATCGTGGGGCTGACCCGGTTCGCCAACAAGGGACACATCGCACGTGCGGCGCTGGAAGCCACGGCGTACCAGACCTACGACCTGGTTGAAGCGATGCTGGCCGACACCGGTCTGGCGGAGCTCGGCGAACTCCGGGTGGATGGAGGCATGACCAAGAATGAGCTGCTGATGCAGTTTCAGGCCGACGTCCTCGACTCCCACGTGGTCGCTCCGGCCGCAGCCGAGATCACCGCCACCGGCGCCGCCTACGCAGCGGGGCTTGCGACCGGGTTCTGGTCTGGGCTGGACGACCTGCGTGCGAACTACACCATCACGCACGGCTGGGAACCACACATGAGCGCGGACGAACGGAAGCGCGGCGTCGCCGGCTGGCGCCTCGGTGTTGAGCGCACCCTGGGCCTGGCCGGTAAAACAGGCTGACGGACTGGCTACGAGTGGCGTCTGCGGAGCGCGCGGGGGTTGGATCCAGTTAGAACGGGAGTTTGGGTTGGGGTGGGGCGTGGGTGGGGTCTACGCCGTCGAAGAGGCTGCTGACGGATTCGCCCTCGTGGATGCGCTTGATGGCTTCGGCGAACAGGCCGGCGACTGAGCTGACCTGGAGTTCGGGGAAGCCGGCTGGGCGCGGCACGGTGTCGGTGCTGATCACCTCGGTGATCGAGGGGTGCGACCGCAGCCGCTCGACCGCGGCGCCGGAGAACAGGCCGTGGGTGCAGGCGACGGCCGCCTGGGTGCAGCCGCGGTCCTTCAGGCGGTCCAGGAGCTCGATGATCGAGCCGCCGGTGGCGATCTCGTCGTCGAGGATGATCGCCCGCTTGCCGGCCACGTCGCCGACGATCGCGTCGATCACCACGCGGTCGTCGGCCAGGCGCTGCTTGCTGCCCGCCGCGACCGGTAGGCCGAGCAGCCGGGCGAACAGGGTCGCCGTCTTCGCGTTGCCCAGGTCCGGGCTGACCACGACGGTGTCGGTCAGATCGTGGTTGCGGAAGTGGTCCGCGAGTACGCCGATCGCTGTGAGGTGATCGACCGGGACCGAGAAGAAGCCGTGCACCTGGGGCGCGTGCAGGGCCATGGTCAGGACGCGGTCGACGCCGGCCGTGACCAGCAGGTCCGCGACCAGGCGACCGCCGATCGAGATCCGCGAGGCGTCCTTCTTGTCCGAGCGCGCGTACGCGTAGTGCGGCATCACCGCGGTGATCTGCTCCGCCGAGGCGCCGCGGGCGGCGTCGATCATCAGCAGCAGCTCCATCAGGTGCTCCTGCGTCGGCGGCACCAGCGGTTGCACGATGTACACGTCCCGCTGCCGGCAGTTCTCCTGCAGTTGCACCTGCAGACAGTCGTTGCTGAAACGATGGATTTCCACCGGTGCGAGCGGTACGCCGAGATCGGCACAGATCCGCTCCGCCAAACCAGTGTGGGCACTTCCGCTGAACACGACGATCTCTCGCACGGCTCTCCCCGAACGCTGCGACCCCAACACCTGCACCCTATCTCGGAGCTCGGCTGATCAAGACCTCGGTGCTCAACTGACCAAGCGGGCGAGGGTTTCCGCGGCGGCGCGGCAGTCTTCGGTCGATGCGTCGAGATGGGTTACCACGCGGAGGTGAGTCGGGCCGACGCCGCTGACCAACAGGCCTGCGGCGCGGGCGGACTCGACCACCTGGGGTACAGATGTGCCGGTGGCGGAGAGGTCTGCCACGACGATGTTGGTTTCCACCTGATCGGGTTTGACGGAGCCGGGGGCGGCGTCGGCCAGGGTTTCCGCGATCAGGCGGGCGTTGGCGTGGTCTTCGGCCAGGCGCTCGACGTTGTGCTCGAGGGCGTAGAGGCCGGCGGCGGCCAGCACGCCCGCCTGTCGCCAGCCGGCGCCCAGGCGCTTGCGCCAGACACGAGCCTCCCGGATCAGCTCGGTCGAGCCGACCAGGACGGAGCCGACGGGCGCACCGAGGCCCTTGGAGAGGCAGACGCTCACGGCGGCAGCGCGGGAGGCGTACGCCGAGGCCGGGACACCGGCGGCCACGGACGCGTTCCACAGCCGGGCGCCGTCCAGGTGGAGCGGCAGGCCGCGGGCGTCCAGTTCGTCGGCGAGAGCGTCGTACTGGTGCTGGATGGCGCCACCGCCGAAGTTGTGGGTGTTCTCGACCGAGACCGCCGACGTGGTGACGAAGTACGGGCCGAGGTCCGGGGCGATCAGCGCGCGGATCTGCTCGAGGTCGATCTGTCCCGCCGGCGCGGACCACGTTCGCGTGGTGACCCCGCTGACGGCCGCGTGCGCGCCGAGCTCGGCGCGGGCGATGTGCGCACTCGCCTCACACAGCACCTCGCCACCGCGAGGCACCAGCGCCCGTACGCCGAGGATGTTCGCGAGCGACCCGGTCACGGTGAACAGCCCGGCCTCATGCCCGAGCAGTCCGGCGACCGTCTCCTCGAGCCGGTTGATCGTCGGGTCCTCGCCGTACACGTCGTCCCCGACCGGCGCGGACGTCATCGCGGCCAGCATCCCCGCGGACGGGCGGGTGACCGTGTCGGACCGCAGATCGATCATGCCCGCACGCCACGCAGCCGCTCGGCGACCAGGAAGGCCAGCTCCAGCGACTGGTGCCGGTTCAGTCGCGGGTCGCAGGCAGTCTCGTACCGGTTCACGAGATCCTCCGCGACCAGTTCCTCACCACCGCCAAGACACTCGGTCACGTCGTCCCCGGTGAGCTCCATGTGGACGCCGCCCGGCCAGGTGCCGACCTGCTCGTGGGCGTCGAAGAACCCCTGCACCTCGTCCATGACGTCGTCGAAGTTGCGGGTCTTGTACCCGTTCGGCGTCTCGTACGTGTTCCCGTGCATCGGGTCGCACACCCACGCGATCGGCGAACCGTGGTCCCGGACGGCCTCCAGCAGCGGCGGCAGCGCCGCGCGGATCTTGCCCGCGCCCATCCGGGTGATGAATGTGAGCCGGCCCTCGATCCCCTTCGGGTTCAGCTTGTCGATCAGGGTCCGGATGTACTCCGGCGTGGTGGTCGGCCCGATCTTCACGCCCAGCGGGTTCGTCAGCGAAGCCAGGAACTCGACGTGCGCGCCGTCCAGCTGCCGCGTCCGCTCCCCCACCCACAGGAGGTGACCGGAGACGTCGTACGGCTGCTCGGTGCGCGAGTCGATCCGGGTCAGCGCGTGCTCGTACTCGAGGATCAGCGCCTCGTGCGACGCGTAGAAATCGACCGTCCGGAACTCGTCCGAGGTCGCGCCGCAGGCCCGCATGAAGGCGAGCGCCCGCTCGATCTCGGACGCCAGCTGCTCGTAGCGGCGCCCGACCGGCGACGACTTCACGAAGTCCGTGTTCCACGCGTGCACCTGGTGCAGATCGGCGTACCCACCGGTGGTGAACGCGCGGGTCAGGTTCAGCGTCGCGGCGGCCGCGTTGTAGACGCCCCGTAGCCGCTGCGGATCCGGGATCCGCGCCTCTGGGGTGAACTCGAGGCCGTTGACGGCGTCCCCGCGGTACGTCGGCAGCGTGAGACCGTCCCGCGTCTCCAGGCCCGAGCTCCGCGGCTTGGCGTACTGACCGGCGATCCGGCCGACCTTCACGACCGGCACGCTCGCGGCGTACTGGAGGACGACGGACATCTGCAGCAGCACCCGCAGCTTGGCCCGGATGTTCTCCGCCGTCACACCTTCGAAGGTCTCCGCGCAGTCGCCGCCCTGGAGGATGAACGCCTCGCCGCGCGTGACCGCCCCGATCTTCGTGGTCAGGTCGTCGCACTCACCGGCGAACACCAGCGGCGGCAGCTTCCGCAGCTCGCCGATCACCTGATCCAGCACCGCCGCGTCCGGCCACTCCGGCTGCTGCAGCGGCTTCAACGCCCGCAGCTCGTCCAGACTCGGAACCCCAGGCACTTCCCCCGCCGTCAACGTCGCAAATTGCATGGCCCCAACTCTAGGCCAGCCGCCACGACGCAGAGTCAGCGTCTCAGGTCAACAGCCCCGGATCCGGCGGTACGTCGACCGCGTGCTCACGCAGGACCGTCAGCGGGATGGTGTCCAGCGACCGGGCGTGCGACGACGCCAGTACGACGGGAGCTGCGGCGCCGGCGTGGTACGCCTGCAGCCAGCGAACCGCGACCACGCACCAGCGATCACCCGGCGCGAGACCCGGGAAGCCGAACTCCGGGCGCGGGGTGACCAGGTCGTTTCCGACCGAGGTCTGATGGGCGAGGAACTCCGGCGTCATCACGGCGCAGACCGTGTGACTCCCGAGATCCTCCGGGCCACTCGTGCAGCAGCCGTCCCGGTAGAAGCCGGTGACCGGATCGGTCCCGCACTCCTCCAGCGGTTCGCCGAGGACGTTCAGGTCGCTGTCCATGGCGACATCCTGACCCGTACGGGTGGCAAAGACCGTCAGCTGGCCTTGGTGTCGCCGAGGTGGAGGTGCTCGTCGACGGACTCGCCGGCCTTGATCAGTTCCTTGGCCTTGTCGGCGTACATGTCGACGTACTCCTGGCCGGACAGCTCCATCAGCGCGTACATGATCTCGTCGGTGACCGAGCGGAGCACGAACCGGTCGCGCTCCATCCCCTCGTAGCGGGAGAAGTCCAGCGGCTTGCCGATCGCCACGCCCGGGCGGACCAGCCGGGGCAGCCGGCGGCCGGGCTCACGGATCAGCCACTGCGGCCAGATCGTGCCCGGCGGCTGCAGCTTCTCGGTGTCGATCATCGCGACCGGGATCACCGGCACACCGGCCACGATCGCCATCCGGGCGACGCCGGTCTTGCCCTTGTAGAGCCGGCCGTCGGGCGAGCGGGTGCCCTCGGGGTAGATCCCGAACAGCTCGCCCTTCTTCAGAATGTCCAGACCGGTGTTCAGCGCGGCCAGCGAGGCCCGCCCGCCGGATCGGTCGATCGGGATCTGGCCCACCGACCGGAAGAAGGTCGCGACCAGCTTCCCCTTCAGCCCGGGCGCGGTGAAGTACTCCGACTTGGCCGGGAAAACGATCTGCCGGGGGACGGCGACCGGCAGGAAGATCGAGTCGCAGAACGCCAGGTGGTTGGAGACCAGCAACGCCGGACCCTCGGACGGGATGTTCTCCAGTCCGGTCACCTTGGGGCGGAAGAGCAGCTTCACCAACGGTGCGACCAGGAACCGTCTGAGGAACAGGTACAGCATCGCCTTCACCTCCGTCACTCGTCCGTCACGTCACACTCGGCCCAGTACCCAGTGTCCGCCCGCGGCGACAGTTGCGACAGCGCCGGCGCCCACCGTCGGTGCAGGACATTACGTTCCAGCTTCCTCCTCAGGCAATGTCACCGCCAGGAATGCGGGTGTTGCTCACCGTGTTGTCACCTGGATGCAGACTGGACGCAGCCCAGATGCGACCATGGGCTGGCGCACAGATCCAGCCGTGACCCCGGCCGTGATCTGGCCGCCTGTGAGGACCCTGACCGGCGAGGAGTCGACGTGCCAGTGCAAGGCCACGCGGAGGAATACCGCAGTCCCGGGACCGGGGAGAACGCCGCCGTCGGAGTCCTGCTCAGTCACGGATTCACCGGGTCACCGAAGTCGATGCGTCCGTTCGCCGAACACCTGGCCGCCGAGGGGTACGGCGTCGCCGTGCCGCGCCTGCCCGGTCACGGGACCACCTGGCAGGAGATGAACAAGACCGGCTGGCCGGACTGGTACGCCGTCCTGGACAACGAGCTGGAGCGGTTGCGCAAGGAGCACGACCAGGTGTTCGTGGCCGGACTGTCGATGGGTGGCTGCCTGGTCCTGCGGCTGGCCGAGGAGCACGGCGCGGACATTTCCGGTCTGGTCCTGATCAACCCGTCGGTACGGACGGACGACAAGCGGTTGGTGCTGCTGCCGGTGCTGTCCCGGCTGGTGCCGTCGTTCCCGGGCATCTCGAACGACATCAAGAAGCCGGGTGCCGACGAGGGCGCGTACGACCGGATGCCGTTGCGCGCGCTGCACTCGCTGTCCCAGCTCTGGCAGCTCACCCGGGACGATCTCGCGAAGGTGACACAGCCGGTGCTGCTGTTCCGCAGTACTGTCGATCATGTGGTGGAGCCGAGCTCGGGGCGGACGGTGCTGTCCTCGATCTCGTCCCGCGACGTGACCGAGACCCTGCTCGAGGACAGCTATCACGTGGCAACTCTGGACAACGACGCTCCGCGGATCTTCGCCGACTCCGCGGCCTTCATCCGCCGGTTGAGCGGTCGCAGCGATGCGTGACAACGGACTGACGGCGGCGCAGTACAGCTCACTCGGCGGTATCGACCCACTGGTCGCCGAGCCGGTGCTGGCCGCCCTGGCCGACGCCGGCATCGCCGCGTACTGCGGATCTCCCGGCGAGCCCCGGACCACGGAGACGTCCGACGTCGACGCCCGTACGCCGGACTCCGCCGACGAACCGCGGGCCGGGGCGGAGGCGACCGACAAGCCCGAAGCCCCGGCCAAGGCCGAGGAACCGGCGGCGGTGCCGGCCGGGTTCGAGGAGATCTTCGTCGACGCCGACGCGGTGGACCGGGCCCGGCCGGTGATCGAGCGGAGCACCGAGGACGCCGAGTGGGCGTCGCTGGTCGAGCAGTTCAGCGCGCCGTCCGCACCCGGGCACGACAGCGGGGACACCGCGGTGCCGCGGTGGCCGGCCAGTGAGGACGTCGACGAGAAGTACGAGCCGCTGATCGACGTACCGGCGAGTCTGACCTTCGAGGACAAGGCCGCGGACGAGGACGAGGAGCCGGCGAAGAAGGCCGACGACCCTCACGACCACTTCGTCCCGCCGGAGCCGCCGCGCGGTCCCCGGCTGGACTGGATCAGCCGGCTCGCCTGGCTCGGCCTGATCGGCGGCCCGTTGCTGCTGATCGCGGCCGCGGTGCTCGACTTCGGCACCGGTCGGATCACGACGCTCGCGGTGGTGGGTTTCGTCGGCGGCTTCCTCACCCTGGTCATCCGGATGAAGGATCGGTTGCCACCAGATGACACTCCCGACGACGGGGCAGTCGTCTGAGTTAGAGTGCGGATCGTCGGACAATCCGACGAATGCCGAGGGAGGTACCCGTGCAGGTCACCGAGACCGTCGAGATCACCGGCCACCTGATGGACACCGGACTGCTGTCCCGGGTCCTCGACGACATCCGCGGGTACGGCGGTGACTACACGCTGGACAAGTTCGACCTCGGCTACGACAAGGACGACCCGTCCACGGTCCGGATGACGGTCGGCGCCGAGGACGAGGAAGCCCTGCAGCGGCTGCTCATGCGGATCCAGACCAAGGGCGCCAACCTGGTCAACCCGGGCGAGCCGGAGATCAGTGCGGTGGTCCAGGACGGCGTCTTCCCGGACGGCTTCTACTCGACCACCAACCTGCCGACCAGCGTCCGGCTGCACGGCCACTGGGTCCAGGTGCGGCACCCGGAGATGGACTGCGGCCTGCTGGTCGAGGGGGACGACGTCCGCACCATCCCGATGTCGGAGGTGCGGGCCGGCATGCGGATCATCACCAGCGCCCAGGGCGTCCGGGTCACTCCCCCGATCGCCGAGACCCCCGAGGGCGGCTTCGGCTTCATGGAGTCGGACGTCTCCAGCGAGAAGCCTCAGCGGGTCCTGGTCCGCCAGGTCGCCGACGGCATGCGCGAGGCGAAGGCGAATGGCGAGAAGGTGCTCTGGGTCGGCGGCCCGGGCATCGTCCACACCGGCGCGGCACCGGCCATGGTCGCGCTGGTCGAGGCCGGTTTCGTCGACGTCCTCTTCGCCGGGAACGCACTCGCCACACACGACATCGAGTCGTCGCTCTACGGCACGTCGCTGGGCGTCGACCTGGACCGGGGCCGCGGCGTCGAGCACGGTCACGAGCACCACATCCGCGCGATCAACACGATCCGCAAGGCGGGTTCGATCGCGGCCGCGGTCGACCAGGGGGTGCTCACCTCGGGCGTGATGCACGCACTGGTGAAGATGGGCAAGAAGTTCGTCCTGGTCGGATCCGTGCGCGACGACGGCCCACTGCCCGACGTGTACACCGACGTACTCGAGGGCCAGCGGGCGATGCGCGCCGAGCTGCCCGGTGTCGGCTACTGCCTGATGGCCGCGACGATGCTGCATTCCGTTGCTACTGGCAACATCCTGCCGGCGTCCATCCCGCTGACCTGTGTGGACATCAACCCGGCGACGGTGACCAAGCTGGCCGACCGCGGTTCGTCGCACGCCCGCGGCATCGTCACCGACGTCGGCCTCTTCGTCGAGCACCTGGCCCGCGAACTGTCCCCGTCGTACGCCGAGGTCAAGTAAACTTCCTGGCGATGTCACAGAGCTTCGAGGCCTTCCTGATCCAGTTCGAACAGGCCAACACGGCCTTCGTCAACGGCGATGCCTCGTTGTGGCTGCCGTTGGTGTCGCGCAGCGAGCAGAGCTCGATCTTCGGCGGGTTCGGGGGCCAGGAGGTCGGCTGGTCGCAGATCGGGCCGCGGTACGCGTGGGCCGCCTCGCAGTTCCGGCCGAGTGGCGCGAAGGTCGAGTTCGAGTATCTCGAGAAGCACGTCGGCTCCGATACGGCCTACACCGTCGCGATCGAACGCTGCACCGTCCGGCACCTGAGCCAGCCCGAGGCGGTCCCGCACGTGCTGCGGGCCACGATGGTCTTCCGCGCCGAGGACGGTGGATGGAAGATCGCTCACCGGCATGCCGATCCGCTCAGCCCTACCGCGTCGCCATCGGGACCCTGACCGGTGGTGTTGGATGTGGGCATGACCGAGCTCGTGCAGCTGGATGTGACCGACGGCGTGGCCACGATCACGCTGGACTCCCCGCACAACAAGAACGCGCTGTCCCAGCAGCTCACCGGCGAGCTCCTGGAGCGGCTGGACAGCGCCGGGACCGACGAACTGGTCCGAGTGATCGTGATCCGCTCGGCGCTGGACGTGTTCTGCTCCGGCGCCGATCTGTCCGAGGCGACCACGGTCGGCATGGGTGTCGGCGCGCAGCGGATGGTCGACGTACAGCGCGCGATCGTCGCCAATCCCAAGCCGGTGGTGGCGCGGGTCGCCGGGCCGGTGCGCGCGGGCGGGATCGGGATCGTCGCGGCGGCTGACATCAGCGTCGCCGGCGAGAGCGCCACCTTCGCGCTGACCGAGGTCCGGCTGGGGCTGGCTGCGGCGACGATCTCGCTCACCGTGCTCCCCAGGCTGACCGATCGCGCCGCGTCGTACACCTTTCTCACCGGCAACGGCTTCGACGGGACCGAGGCGGCGCGCCTCGGCCTCGTCACCCGCGCGGTGCCCAACGGGGAGCTGGACGCCACGGTCGACGCGGTCGTGCAGTCGCTCCTCAAGGGCGCCGCGCAAGGCCTCCGGGAGAGCAAGAAGCTGCTCAACCGCGAGCTGCTCGCCGACATCGATGCCCGCGGCAAGGACCTCGCCGAGCTCTCCGCCGACCTGTTCGGCTCCCCCGCGGCCCAGGAAGCGATGCTCGCCTTCCTGAACCGCAAGCGGGGCTAGCCGCTACCCGGATGGCCACGCATCTGTTCGCGGTCGAGGACTACTTGCACGAGCGACCGCCGGAGCCGGCGCAGTAATTCGTTTGCCGGTGCAGGAGGCCACTGGTGGACTGGCTGGCATGCCGGAGATCACCGAGGGGCAGCGGGCGCAGTTTCGGGAGCATGGGTACGTCGTTGTCCCGGCGGTGCTGACGGACGACGAGGTCGCGGTGGGACGGCAGGTCGTCGCGCGGATGCTGGAGTGCGAGCCGCCTACAGGAGTCGGAGCGCACTTTCTCTGGCCTCGGTTCGACGGTGGCCATCCGTTGCTCGAGCTGTATCGGTCGGCCGGGATCGCGGAGCTGGCCGGGCAGTTCCTGCGGGCGGATCTCGACGTACAGGAGCCGGACTTCGCGCAGGTCGCGACGACGATTCCGCCGTGGCCGCATCGGCCGGGTGGGCCGCATGTCGACGGGCTCACGCCTGGGCTCGACGACGGCAGTCCGGCGACGTTCACGATGCTCGCCGGACTGTGGCTGACCGGTCACGACGAACTCGACCGCGGCAACCTCTACGTCTGGCCCGGCACCCACCTCGGCTTCGGCGCCTACCTGGCCGAGCGTGGCGCCGACGCCCTCACCCGCCTCGACGAGATGAACGTCGGACCCTACCCGGACATCCCCCTCGGCGATCCCATCCAGGTCACCGGCTCGGCCGGCAGCGTGCTCTTCGCCCACTACCTGCTCGCCCACAACATCGGCGGTCACTCCGGCACGGCGGACGACGTACGCCGCGAAACCCTCTACTACCGCCTCCAGGCCACCAACCACCGCACCAACTGGCGTGCCGCCGTCACCAACCCCCTCCTGGAGTTCCGCTCCTGACCTCGACTTTGTGCACCAGATCCGTACGGCGGGAGCAGTCGACCGCGGATCCGGTGCACAAAGTCGCGCGCCCGAGCCACCCGGTGGGTGGGTCGGCGCGGCTCGGCGGTGAGCTCGATCAGTTGCCGGAGCCGCCTGAGCTCGACTTTGTGCACGAGATCCGTACGGCGGGAGCGTCCGACTGCGGATCCGGTGCACAAAGTCGCGCGGCCGAGCTGCCGGGTGGGTGGGGCGCGGCGGTTAGGCGGTGAGCTCGATGAGTTGGGGGAGGTGGTCGGAGGCGGCGGCCAGGTCCTCGGGGGTGGCTGGGGTGGGGAGGATGCGGCCGGTCAGGGCTGGTGACAGGTGGGCGCCGTCGATGCGTTTGTGGGGGTTGGTGGAGCTGAAGGTGGGGCCGGCGTCGGCGCCCAGGTCCGTGAGGCCTTCCTCGGCGAGGCGCTTCCAGACCGGGCCGTCGGGTTCTTCGTTGAGGTCGCCGGCCAGCAGGTAGGGCAGGTTGAAGGATCGGCAGCCCTTCAGGACCTGTTCGAGTTCGTGCCGGCGGCCGCGGATGTGCAGGCCGAGGTGGCAGACGACCAGGGCGAGCCGCGTCGAGCCGAGCGCGACGTGACCGCCGACGGCGCCGCCGGGCAGTTGGGTGGCGATGAGGTTCAGCCGCCGGCGGACGAACGGTCGCCAGATCCGCCAGTGCAGCGGCCCGGTCAGATCGGTGCCGTCGGCAACCAGGATCGCGTTGCGGGCCGAGCCGACGACGTACCGCATCCCGAAGCTCGCCGCCATCGCGCGCCGCTTCCGCCGGGTCCCCCACCAGGTCGGCGCCTCCTGCACCAGCATCACGTCCGGCGCGCACGCCCTCACCACCCGCGCGAGCGCCGTACGGTCGTCGCCCCACCGATGCACGTTGTACGACAGCACCCGCAGCACCGCCGTGCCACCGACCGGACCCAGCTTCGAGCCGTCGTCGGTGGGCTCGTGGCTCATGCCTCGGGGTCGCCGTTCAGGTCGGCGTGGTGCAGGTCTGCGTCGGCGGCCGCGGCGCGCATTCCGGTACGACGGCCGGCCGACTTGCGGGCGGCTCGCTCGAGGCGGGTGGAGCGGCTGCGGGCGGCGGCCGTCTTCGCGGTGACGGCGGTCGTCTTGACGCGGACCCGGCGCAACCAGGTCGCCTCCTCCCGGGCCAGGTCGGCCGCGCCGACGAGGCCGGCCTCCGGGCCGAGGACGGCGCGCACGATCCGCGCCTCCGGGCGGAACCCACGACCGGTCAGCGTCCGCTTGAACGCCTCCCGCGCCGGCGCCAGCAGCAACTCACCCGCGTCCGACACGCCGCCACCGATTACGAAGGTGCCGGGGTCGAGCGCAGCGGCCAGGTTGGCGAGCCCGATGCCGAGCCAGCGGCCGACGTCCTCGAGCAGCTCCACCGCGACCGGGTCGCCGTCCTTGGCCAGCTCGGTCACCATCGGGCCGTTGATCTTGCGCGGATCGCCACCGGCCGCGCGGAGCAGGTTGTGCGCCACCGGTGATCCGGACCGCGCCAGCTCCCGCGCCTCCCGGGTCAGCGCGTTGCCGGACGCGTACTGCTCCCAGCAGCCGCGGTTGCCGCACTCGCAGCGATGACCACCCGGCACGACCTGCATGTGCCCGAACTCACCGGCGATGCCGAACTTCCCGCGCTGCAACGAGCCGTCGTTCAGGATCGCGCCACCGATACCGGTCCCGAGCGTCACACAGACCAGGTGGCTCTCGCCCTGACCGCCACCGAACCGCCACTCCGACCACGCGGCCGCGTTGGCGTCGTTCTCGACCACGACCGGCAGGCCGAGCCGGCGTTCGACCGCGTCCCGCAGCGGCTCGTGCCGCCAGGCGAGGTGCGGTGCGAACAGCACCGACGACCGCGTCCCGTCGACGAATCCGGCCGCGCCGATGCCGACGGCGATCACGTCGTGCCGGGACTCCAGATCGTGGACGATCTCCGCGATCGCGTCCTCGGTCTCCTTCGGGTCCGTCGTCGGCGTGTCCCGCCGTACCCGGTCCAGGATGTTGGCCTCGGGGTCGACCACCCCGGCGGCGACCTTGGTCCCGCCGATGTCGATCCCGATCGTCAAAGCCTGCGTCAGAGCCACTGCACGACCCTCCTCGCCGTACCCCCAGCCCCCGCCGGACTACCTCCAGTATCCCGTGTCCCGTTCATGACCGGGATTTCTCTGGAACGAGGGCTGGGTGGCGGGCCAGGTCGGCGGCGCCGATCAGGCCGGCGTCGTTGCCCAGCTCGGCGACGCTGAACGTCGGGTGCGGGCGGTTCGCCTTGGCCGGGAGGACCTTCTCGAAGGCCGTTTCGGCAGACTTCAGCAGCAGCTCCTTCGCCGCGCTCACGCCACCGCCGACGACGATCAGCGTCGGGTCGAACAGGGTCGCGAGACTCGCCAGCCCCTCGCCCAGCCAGCGCCCGAGCTCCTCCAGCAGCTCCACCGCGCACGGATCGCCCGCGGCCGCCGCCTTGGTGATCATCGGCCCGGTCAGCTCGGCCGGGTCGGAGATCCCGCACACGCTCAGCAGCTGCATCGCGCTCAGCGAACCCGACTCCGCCTGCGCCCGGCCCTCCCGCACCAGGGCCCGCCCGGACGCGTACTGCTCCAGGCATCCCCGCGCCCCACAACCACACCGATGCCCACCGGGTACGACGCGCATGTGCCCGAGCTCGGCCGCGACACCATGGGCGCCGCGCAGCAGCTCGCCGCTGTGCACGACACCGCCGCCGATCCCGGTGCCGACCGTGATGCAGACCATGTCCTGGACGTTCTTCGCGGCGCCGAAGGCGAACTCGCCCCAGGCCGCGGCGTTCGCGTCGTTCTCGACCACGACGGGGATCTTCAGCGTGTCCGCGACCCGGACGCCGAGCGGCTCGTTCCGCCAGGCCAGGTTCGGCGCGAACAGCACGGTCGACCGGTCCGACGAGACGAACCCGGCCGCGCCGATCCCGACCGCCTCCACGTCGTGCCCGGCGATCAGTTCGGCGGCCGCGTCGCAGATCGCTGCGGCGGTGCCGTCGACCGAGTCCGCCGGGGTGTCGCGATATGCGCGGGCACCGATCACGCCGTCCGGTCCGACCAGGCCGGCCGCGATCTTCGTTCCGCCGACATCGATGCCGATCGTCAGTCCCATGGTTCGGGGTCCTCACTCACGTCGATCCGGTCCACCCGGGACCGGACCGGCTCCTCCTGAGCGGTACGCGACGCTGCGTCCGCCTGCGCCTGCCGGGCAGCCTCCGCGGCTGCCTCCAGCAACGATCGCACCGACCCGAGCACATGCGCGGCCGCCGACGACAGCTGCTCGATCGTCTCCGGGCTGGTGTTCCGCACCTTACGAATCAGCTGGCACACCGGACACCACTGACACTCGGGGCCGGCGTGGTGCTCGTGCGCTGCCTGCTCGTCGTCCGCGGGTGCTTCCTCGGCGTGCGTCGTACCACCGGGACCGGCTGCGGCCTGCTGGAGTACGGCGAACAGCTTGGCCGCCTCCTCGGCGACGGATCCGATCGGCTCCTTACTCACCGGCCCTCCCCGATCGCGGCCTCGTGGGTGAGCCGGGCGTGGAACTCGGCCGTCAAACCCTGTGCCAACTCCTGCGCGGACTCGAGCGGCCCGGTCCCACTCGGTAACTCAGACGGCATCGGCCGCGCGGTCTCCCGGGGCGCGAACCGCACCTGCAGCCGACCGTCGTCCAGCCGCGCGCCCGCGACCACTCCGCGGGCCAGTGCCGCAGGCAACGGCAGCACCCGCCGATACGACCCGACGGTGATGATCAGCTCGTCACCGTGGCGCGCCAACTCCAGCTCGCTCGCGGAGGCCAGCGGCAACGGCATCGTCAGCGTGTAGGTCCGGCCGTCGGTGTCGATGTGCCGATCCACCCACAGCGACGTCTCGTCTGTCGCACGGGCGAACGGGTCGTCCCCGCCGTACATCTCCACTGCGAACGCGGCGAGCTCCTCCACGCCGACCGGCTCACAGGCCCGGTACGGCGACTCCCAGATCGGCAGCGGCCGGAACGAGTCCGCCACGTCCTCGAGGATGCCGCGCTGCGCCGCGACCCACTGCCGCCGCCAGTTGTCCGCGCCGGCGGCCGGGAACACCCGGTTCGCGACCACGCCGTCGACGCGGTAGCCGTACAGCGACAGGGTTGTCAGCGATCGCCGCGCCTCGGCCACCACCACGGCCTCCGGCGTCAGCACCAGCCGCACCGACGCGTCCGGTCCGGCAAGCAGGGTGCGGATGTCCGACAGGTCGCTCTGCAGCCGCCGCAGCGCGTCGAAGACGGTGTCGTCCGGCATCGGGATCCCCGACGCACGACTGAGGAACGGCCGGAAGGTCCGCATCACCTTGCGCTCGGCATTGAAGATGCGGTCCATGTACCAGTTGAGTGCCTCGGGCAACGCAAGCAGCCGGAGCGTCTCCGCGGTCGGCGCGCAGTCCACCACGATCACGTCCCAGCGCCCGGACCGGACGTGGTCACGCACCTCGAGCAGCGCGAGCACCTCCTCGGCGCCCGGCAGCACAGTCAGTTCCTCGGCCTCGATCGGGTCCACCCCGACCATGTGCAGCACCGACCGCAGGTACGCCTGGATGTCACCCCAGGACCGCTCGAAGCGGCGCTGCGCGTCGATCTGCTGGACGAACAGCAGGTCGTCGATCTCGGTCGGCTCGAGACCGACCTCGGAGTCGAACGCGTCCGACAGCGAATGCGCGGCGTCGGTCGACAGCACCAGCGTGCGCAGCCCACGCAACGCGGCGAGCGTGGCCGTGCCCGCGGCGGAGGTCGTCTTGCCGACGCCGCCCTTACCCGTGTACAGCAGAACCCGAGTCACTCTGGATCAGGACTCGACGCGCTTCTTGAGGCCCTTGAGGGCCGTGTCGATGATGACCTTCTCGGCCTTGCGCTTCAGCATGCCGATCATCGGGATCGCCACGTCGACAGCCAGCCGGTACGTCACCTCGGTCCCCTCCGCGCCCAGGTCGCGCAACACATACGCGCCGTCCATCCCCTTCACCATCTTGGCCCGCACCAGCGTCCAGGTCACCTCGTTGCGGGACCAGACATAGTCCAGCGTGTACTCGTCCGAGATGGCGCCGGCGTCGACCTTGAACCTGACCTGCTTCGGCCGGCCCGCCTCGTCGGTGGACAGCACCTCGGTCTCCCGCATCGAGTCGGCCCATTCCGGGTACGCCGCGAAGTCCGCGATCACCGCCATGATGTCTTTGGGAGTCGCGTTCACCACGATGGTCGAGGTGGTCTGTTCCGCCATTGATACACCTCTTAACTGCCAGGGCTGGTGGTGCGTGAACTGTCGGGACGAGTCGTGCTGGGACCGCCGGTCTCGGTGTCCTCCCCGGAGACTATCGCGGGATCGGATCCGGGACGGCGCTCGCCCGCGGCGCGGCCCGTCTCGGCCTCGTCCTTGAACCGCCACAGGTGCTCCCGGTACGCCGCGACGTACCGCTCCTTGAGCCTGGCGAGCGCCTGACCGCGGACCGGTTTCGCCGGATCGACGCGCAGGTACCAGTGCACGACGACCCCGTCGCGAACCGGCTCGAGCCACCACTCCGCCGTACCGATGGCGGCGCCGGTGACGGCCCAGCGGACGCCCTCCGGGCCGCGCCGCTCGGACGGGGTCAGGGTGAGGTCCGGCCACCACTCGCGCCAGAGGGTGTCCGAACCGAGCCGCTCGGCGACGTAGGCTGGATCGGCAACGACCAAGTCGTCGCAACTGATGTCGATGGTGGACATGGAGAGAACCTAGTTCCGTGGGTCACATAAACCTGGCTACTTGTGGGTAGGTGACTGTACCGTGCGCCGGACGTCGACAATTTCGTGACCGACTGAGGAGACGCGGATGCGTGAGTACACCGTTCCTGCTGTGACCGAGCCACTCACCGGGAGCCTGAGCGACCCCGTGTGGGCGAACGCGTCCTCTCATCCCGACACCGCGATCTTCAGCCGGCGGGCCGAAGGCGGCTGGCTGGACGTGTCCGCGGCCGAGTTCGCCCGGCAGGTGACCGGCGTCGCCAAGGGCCTGATCGCGGCCGGCGTGAAGCACGGCGAGCGGGTCGCCCTGCTCAGCGCCACCCGGTACGAGTGGACCCTGATCGACTACGCGATCTGGAGCATCGGCGCGGTCACGGTGCCGATCTACGAGACCTCGTCGGCGTCGCAGATCCAGTGGATCCTGACCGACTCCGAGGCGGTCGTGGCGATCGCCGAGAACGCCGCCCACGGCGCGGTGGTCGAGTCCGCCCGCGCCGAGGCGCCGTCCCTGCAAGAGATCTGGCAGATCGAGGCGGGCGCGGTCGAGGAGCTGACCGTCCTCGGGCAGGAGATCTCCGACGCCGAGTTCGACAAGCGCCGGACCGCGGTCACGGCCGACGATCTCGCGACGCTCATCTACACCTCCGGTACGACGGGACGCCCGAAGGGCTGCAAGATCAGCCACTCGAACTTCCTCGCCGAGCTCGGCCAGGCGGTGAAGGTGCTGGACGACCTGTTCGACGTGAATGGAGCAAGCACGCTGCTGTTCCTGCCGCTGGCGCACGTGTTCGCCCGGATCATCCAGGTCGGCTGCGTGATGATGCGGGTCAAGGTCGGCCATAGCTCGGACGTGAAGAACCTGGTCGCCGATCTCGGCGCGTTCCAGCCGACCTTCATCCTGAGCGTCCCGCGGGTGTTCGAGAAGGTGTTCAACTCCGCCAGCCAGAAGGCACACGCCGACGGCAAGGGCAAGATCTTCGACGCCGCCGCGGACACCGCGATCGCGTACTCGCAGGCGCTGGACAAGGGCGGCGCGTCGTTCGTGCTGAAGGCCAAGCACGCGCTGTTCGACCGGCTCGTCTACTCCAAGCTCCGCACTGTGCTCGGCGGCAACGTCGAGTACGCCGTCTCCGGCGGCGCGCCACTCGGTGACCGGCTCGGCCACTTCTTCCGCGGCATCGGCGTACCGGTGCTGGAGGGCTACGGCCTGACCGAGACCACCGCCGCGGTGTCGGTGAACCTGCCCGACGACATCCGCGTGGGCACCGTGGGCCGGCCGCTTCCTGGTGTGACGGTCGCCGTCGCGGAGGACGGCGAGCTGCTGTTCAAGGGCGGCCAGGTGATGCAGGGCTACTGGAAGAACGACGAGGCCACGGCGGCCGCGATCGACGCGGACGGCTGGTTCCACACCGGCGACCTGGGCGAGTTCGACGTCGACGGGTTCATCAAGATCACCGGCCGGAAGAAGGAGATCCTGGTCACCGCCGGCGGCAAGAACGTCGCGCCGGCCGTGCTCGAGGACCAGATCCGCCTGCACCCGCTGGTCAGCCAGTGCATGGTGGTCGGCGACGGCAAGCCGTTCATCGCCGCGCTGATCACGATCGACCCGGAGAACGTGGTCCCCTGGGCCACCGAGCGCGGCAAGCCCACCGACGTCGCCTCGCTGACCGACGACGCGGATCTGATCGCCGAGATCCAGAAGGCCGTCACCGAGGCCAACGGCTCGGTCTCCCACGCCGAGCAGATCAAGAAGTTCTCCATCCTCCCCACCGACTGGACCCAGGAGTCCGGCGAGCTGTCGCTGAAGCTCTCGCTCCGCCGCCACATCGTGATGAAGAACCACGAGGCCGACGTCGAGGCCCTGTACGCCAAGTAGGCGGGGGTTTGCCGGCGGGTACCGGGGACCACATGAAGTCTCGACACGATGCAGGCCATCGTCGTGGCACGGCACCACGGGTGGTCGGATCCATAGCTCCACCTACTGACATCAGCGGCCCCTTCGTCTTCAGCTGGAGCGCGGTCGGAGAGTGTGCGGTCGTCCGCGTCGCCGGTCAGGTCGACGTCGCCACCGCGCCCGCGTTCCGGACCGAGCTCGGGCATGTGATCACCACCAAGCTGTCCAAGCTCGTCGTCGACCTGCGGCGCGTCACGGCGATGGAGGCAGCCGGCCTCCACGTCCTCGTCGACGCCCACGATCTGGCCGTCCAGCACGGCGGCTGGCTGCGCGCGTCCGGAGCCGGGCAGTGGCTGGCCGACCTGATCCGGGCCGCCGGAATCAACCGGCCGCTCGACCACTACCCGACGCTCGCGGACGCGCTGCCCGCGCACCGCCCAGCCCCACTGACCTAAGTACCGCGAGGACGTCGTACTGCGAGATCAGCCGATCGGGTGATGAGCGGTCGAGCCTGATGGGCGATTCGGGCGGGGTGGGCTCTCCGCGAGAGTCGTCGTATGACCTTGGAGAGTGTGCGGACGACGGCCCGAGGGCCTGTTGTCGAAGTCAGTGAGCTGCGGAAGTCCTATGGCGGCCGGAGTGTCGTCGACGGTGTGTCGTTCGCCGTCGAGGAGGGCGAGATCTTCGGGATCCTCGGCCCGAACGGCGCCGGCAAGACCACCACGGTCGAGTGCGTCGAGGGACTGCGCGTCCCCGACGGCGGCCGGGTCCGGGTCGCCGGTCTCGACCCGATCGCCGATCACGCGGCTGTCACCCAGGTCCTCGGCGCCCAGCTCCAGGAGAGCGAGCTGCAGGCCAAGCTCACCGTCCGCGAGGCGCTCGAGCTGTACGCCGCCCTGTACCCGAACCCGGCCGACTGGCGCCCGCTCGCCGAACGTCTCGGGCTCGTCGCCCAGCTGAACACCCGGTTCGGTGTCCTCAGCGGCGGCCAGAAGCAGCGCCTGTTCATCGCCCTCGCCCTGATCGGCAACCCCCGCGTGGTCGTCCTCGACGAACTGACGACCGGGCTCGACCCGCGCGCCCGCCGCGACACCTGGGAGGTCGTCGAGGACGTCCGCGCGCGGGGCGTCACCGTCCTCCTGGTCACGCACTTCATGGAGGAGGCGCAGCGGCTGTGTGACCGGATCGCCCTGATCGACAAGGGCCGGATCACCGCGCTCGACACCCCGCGCGGACTGATCAGCCGTACGGCGGGATCCACCATCATCTCGTTCACCCCGTCGGCCGCGCTCGACGACGAGGAGCTGGCCGCGCTGCCGGCGCTCGCGTCGGTCGAGCACAAGGAGGGCCGGATCACGCTGGCCGGATCCGATGACACCGTCACCGCGGTGCTCTCGCTCCTCGCCCGGCACCGCATCACAGCCCACCAGCTCCGCGTCACTGACGCCACCCTCGACGACGCCTTCCTCGACCTCACCGGAGCGACCTCATGAGCACGACAGCACCGACGCGTACCAATCCCGGCCGGGCCGTTCTCCGGGCGGAGTCCCGGCTCTTCCGGCGCGAGCCCGGCAATCTCTTCTGGATCCTGGGTTTCCCGCCGCTGCTGCTGGTGATCCTGGGCAGCATCCCGTCGTTCCGGAAGGCCGACCCAGGCCTCGGCGGCCTCCGGCTGATCGACGTGTACGTCCCCATCCTCGTCCTCGTCGCGCTGATCGTGACCGGCCTGCAGGCGATGCCACCCGTCATCACCGGCTATCGCGAGCGCGGCATCCTGCGCCGGATGTCGGCGACTCCGGTCCGCCCGTCCGCGCTGTTGTCGGCCCAGATGGGTCTGAACGGCGCAGCGGCCCTCGTGTCGGCGCTGGCCTGCATGGCGATCGGCCGGCTCGCGTTCGACGTACGGCTGCCGCAGCAGGCGTTCGGCTACGCGCTCGCGCTGCTGCTCACGGCCGCCGCTGCCTTGGCCCTTGGAGCCTTGGTATCAGCGCTGGCCCGGACGGCGCGGATCGCGACAGCGATCGGCACCGCGGTGTTCTTCCCGAGCTTGTTCTGCGCGGGTATGTGGCTGCCGGTGCGAGCGATGCCGCATCTCCTTGGCCACATCGTCGTACTCACTCCGTTCGGCGCCGCGGCCCGCGCCCTCGACCAGGCGTCAATCGGCCACTGGCCGGCCTGGTCCCACCTCGGGGTCCTCGCCGCGTGGGCTGTCCTTCTGTCGGCCGCGGCTACCCGCTGGTTCCGGTGGGAGTAGGAGACTGAGCAGGTGACGACTGCGGACACGGACCTCGACCGCCGGCGGGATCTCTACCTCAAGGGGATGCCGTACGGACTGCTCGGCGTCGCCACGCTCCTGTCGGCCGCCACGGCCGGGCTGATCATGCCGACCGCGGCGATCCGGATCGCGGCCGCGGGGCTGGTCGTCGCTGCGCTCGTGTTCCAGTTGGGGTGGAGCTGGATCTCCCGCACCCGCCCAGGACCGAACTGGATCTCGGCGACGTACTACACCGCCCGCTGGGCGATCGGCTTCGCCCTGACGCTGCTGAATCCGTTCTTCGCGTTCTATGCCGTCGCCGGGTACTTCGACACCGACGAACTGATCCCCGCACAGCGCTGGAAGCGGATCGCCCTCTTCGGCTGTTCCATCCCGGTGGCGGGCGCCCAGACCAGCGGCATCCCGGTCCAGGACTCGACGAAGTGGATCGTGTTCGCCGGCCTGCTGCTGGCCAACAACGTCCTGCTGACCGTCGTCCGGCACTTCGCCGACCAGGAGGAGGAACGGTCCCGGGCGGCCACCATCGCCGAGCTCCAGCAGGCCCACGAGGAGAACGCCGCTCTGCAGGCCCAGCTCCTCATCCAGGCCAGGGAAGCGGGCATCGCCGACGAACGCCGGCGGCTGGCCGCCGAGATCCACGACACCATCGCCCAGGGACTGACCGGCATCATCGCCCAGCTTCAGGTCGTCGCGAAGACCGGCGACCCGGCGGCCGCGCGAGAGCACGTGAACCGGGCCACCGACCTGGCCCGGCACAGCCTGGGCGAGGCCCGCCGCTCGGTGCAGAACCTCGCCCCGGTCGGCCTGTCGTACGACGGACTCCCCGAGGCGATGCGCAAGACGGTCGACCAGTGGGCGGAGCGGACCGGCGTACGCGCGGAGTTCACTCTCACGGGTCCGGCGCAACATCTGCACGGAGAGGTGTCGGCGACGCTCCTGCGGATCACGCAGGAGGCGTTGGCGAACGTGGCCAAGCACGCGGCCGCTACTCGCGTCGGGGTCACACTCAGCTACATGGACGACGAGGTCACCTTGGACGTCCGCGACGACGGGAAAGGATTCGAACCGATGACGCTGCCCACCCGCACCGGTACCGGCGGCTTCGGCCTGGACGGCATGCGTGCCCGCGCCGAGCGCATCGCCGGCTCGCTCACCGTGGAGTCCGAGCCGGGCTCAGGTACGGCGGTGTCGGCTCGCGTACCGTTGGTGCTCCATGGCTGAGATCTCGCTCCTCCTCGTCGACGACCACCCAGTGGTCCGGAACGGTCTGCGCGGCATGTTCGAGGCGGAGCCCGGCTTCACCGTGCTCGCCGAAGCGTCCAACGGTGTGGAGGCGGTGGCACTGGCCGCCGAGCTCGACCCGGACGTGATCCTGATGGACTTGCGCATGCCCGGGGGCGGCGGACTGGACGCCATCACCGAGCTGACCCGCCGCGGCGCCCGGGCTAAGGTCCTGGTCCTCACCACGTGGGACACCGACACCGACACGCTGCCCGCGATCGAGGCGGGCGCGACCGGCCACCTGCTGAAAGACGCGCCACAGGACGAGTTGTTTACCGGGGTCCGCGAAGCTGCGGCAGGACGCACGGTGCTCTCCCCTGCTGTCGCCTCCCGGCTGGTCTCCGCCGTCCGTACGCCGGCCGCGACCCCGTTGGCCGCCCGTGAACGCCAGGTCCTCGCACTGGTTGCCAAAGGCACCTCCAATCGCGAGATCGCCCGCGAGCTCTTCATCAGCGAGGCGACGGTGAAGACCCACCTCAGTCACCTCTTCACCAAGCTCGGCGTGACCGACCGCGCGGCAGCGGTGGCCAAAGGCTACGAACTCGGCATCCTCGGCCAGGACTGATCAGCGGCCACCGGTGAACGTTATTCCGTTCGTGATGTGTTTTTGGGCGACGAAGAAGACCACCAGGCAGGGCAGGGTGATCAGCACAGAGGTTGCCATCAGCAATGGTGTGTCGGTGCCGTTGACGGACTGGAAGCCGGCCAGGGCGAGCGGGAGGGTCTTCCACTGGTCGGAGTTGATGTAGATGGCCGGGCCGAGGAAGTTGTTCCAGTAGCCCATGAACAACAGGATCGACACCGCGACCACAGCCGGCCGAGCCAGCGGCAGGTAGACCAGCAGGAAGGTCCGGAACCAGCCGCACCCGTCGACCACCGCGGCGTCGGCCAACTCGGACGGCATCCGGGCGAAGAACTGCCGGAACAAGAAGATGTAGAACGGCGACCCGAAGAACGCCGGCAGGATCAGCGGGTAGAGCGTGTCGATCATGCCGAGGTTGTTGAACAGCATGAACTGCGGCACCATCGTCACCTCCCCCGGCAGCAGCATCGTCGCCAGCACGACGGCGAACACCACCCCGGAGAACCGCACCCGCAGCCGCGCGAACGCGGCCAGCGAGCACGAGAACACGGTCCCGACGATCGGGATGAACGTCGTCAGCACCGAGTTCAGCGCGTAGCGCCAGAACGGGAACGACGTGATCGCCCGGGTGTAGTTGTCCCACAGGAACTCGCGCGGCCACACGCTGGCCCCGGAACCGCCCACTCCGGCCAGTGACCGCAGCGACGTCGCAAGCATCCACAGGAACGGATAGACGAACACCAGCGATCCGAGGGCGAGGACGACGTACAGGGAGACGGTGAGGGACACGTTCCGGCGCCAGAACGGACGGTCGGTGCGGAACGCCACCGCGGGACGTGCTTCGGCCAGGGCCGTCATCGGGTCCTCCTCTTGCGGCGACCGGACAGATCGGACTCGTAGTACACGGCGAACGCGCTGCCTCGGGCCGTCACCAGGGTGAGCGCGAGGATGACGACGAACAGGATCCAGGCCAGCGCCGACGCGTAGCCCATCCGGAAGTTCTGGAAGGCGTTGTCGTACAGGTAGTAGACGAAGAACAGCAGCGAGTCCTTCGGTCCGCCGTTCGCGACGAAGCCCTGGGTGAAGATCTGCAACGCGCCGATGATCCCGGTCAGCGCGTTGAAGAGGATGATCGGCGACAGCTGCGGCAGCGTCACGTGCCAGAAGATCCGGACCGGGCCGGCGCCGTCCAGCGCCGCCGCCTCGTAGAGGTTCGTCGGCACGTCCTTCAGCCCGGCCAGGTAGATCACCATCGCCCCGCCGACCGTCCACAGGCTCATCAGGATGACGGTCGGCAGCGCCCACGACGGATCGTTGAACCACCCGGGCCCGTCGATCCCGACCTTGCCGAGTACGTCGTTCGCCAGGCCGTACTGCGGATTGAACACCCACAGGAACAGCACCATCTGGGCCACGCCGGACACCAGGCTCGGCAGGTACCAGACGGTCCGGAAGAACCGCATCCCGGGCAGCTCGGTGTTCAGCAGCAGGGCCACCAGGAACGCCAGGACGGCCTGCAGCGGCACGCTGATCACGGCGTACAGCAGGGTCACCTTGAGCGCCTGCCCGACCCGCGGGTCCTGGAACGCCTCGGTGTAGTTGGCCAGACCGACGAACTTCGGCGGCGTGATCAGGTCCCACGAGGTCAGGCTGACGTAGAGCGAGGACACCATCGGCCCGACCGTGAAGAGGCAGAAGCCGATCAGCCACGGCGAGACGAACAGCCAGAACGCGATCGTCTTGTCGGCCCGCGGCCACTTCCGCCGCGCCCCGTACGCCGCCAGTCCGATGACGGCGTACAGGACGATCAGCAGGAGCAGGAACGGGACCAGCGGCACGAGTGCGGTGGGGACGCCCCAGGATTCGGCGAGTCCCCGGATCCAGCCAATGGTCGGGTTCACGGGCTACCTCACTGCTTGAGCGACTGGGTGCACTTGGCGGCCAGCTGCGGCAGGATCTTGGCGACGTCGTCCTTGCCGGTGCCGAGCGGGGTGTAGCTCGTCATGCCCTTCTCCGCGTCACCGGAGATCTGCGCCTCCTTGGCGACCGACGGGCCGACGATGCCGCTCTTCAGCGCGGTGGTGAACGCGGCCAGGTTGCGATCGGCCGGCAGCACCTTCTCCAGCGTCGGCGTCGAAGCCGCGATGATCGGTACGCCGAGCGCCGTGTTGCCCTGGATCAGCTGGTCCTGAGCGACCTGCTGCGTGCTGGCGAACTCGACGAACTTCTTCGCGGTCTCGAGCTGCTTGCCGGACGCGTTCTTCGCGATCCCGAGCCCGTCCACCTCCATCGGGAATCCCTTGCCGGGCACCGGGACCAGGGTCCAGTTCGGCTTGCTGATCTTGGCGAAATCGGCGACCGTCCAGGGACCGAAGTCGCTGAAGGTGGCCAGCCGTCCGGCCGCGAACCACTGCGCCTGGTCCTGCCCCTGGATGTCCACCGAGGTCGGCGCGGAGCGGTCCTTCTGCAGGTCGACGACGTACTGCGCGGTCCGCACGCCGGTCTGGTCGCCGAACGTGCATTCGGTCCCGTCGGCGTTGTAGTAGCCACCACCGGCGGCCGTCAGCCAGCCGCGGTACCAAAGATTGCTGGAGCCGTAGACGCGGGCCTTGCCGTCGCCGTGGGACAGCTTCGCGGCGATCGTCTTGAACTCGTCCAGCGTCAACGGAGTCGTTGCACTCGGCAACGGTACGCCCGCGGCCTTGAACGCGTCGGTGTTGACCGCCATCACCTTGGGCTTCGCGGCGAACGGCATCGCGTAGTACTTGCCCTGGAACTGCAGCGCGGACGAGATGTTCGGCTGCACGTATTTGCCGGGGTCAACGGTCTGCTCGGCGAAGCTCGGCGCGAACCCGGCCAGGCTGGTGTTGCTGATCTCCATAACGGTCGACTGGGTGCCGGCCGCGATCGACGTCTGCAGCTTCTGCTCGTAGTCGGCCTGGATCCAGTTCGTGGTCACCTTCGTGCCGGGGTTGGCCTTCTCGAAGGCCGCGGCGATCGCCTTGAGCGACGCGGCCTCGGAGTTCGTGCCCCAGAAGGAGAAGCTGATGGTGGCGGAGTCCCCGGAGGTATTGCCGGCGCCGTTGCCGGCGGGCTGGTTGCCGGTGGCGCAGCCTGCCGCCAGGAGGACGGCGGCGACCACAGGGATGAGGCGGTTGGATTGCTTCATGAGGGGTCCTTCGGCTGGGTGCTGACCCGGGCGGTCCGACCGGGTTCGAGGATGCGGTTGGTGCTTCCTGGGCCGACCGTCACCGTCAGCGGCCCCGGTCCGCTGTGCACGGTGACTTCGGTCGTGTGCCGGCCTTCCTGACTGATCCGGAGATCCCAGTCGCCGACCCGGACGTGGTCGGCGGTCAGCCGGCCGATCGCGGCCGGCAGATGGGATTCGATGGTCAACGCCGCCGACGCCGCGTCCGGCCGCAGCCCGAGCAGTCCGGCGACGAGATGCTCGACGACGGTGAAGGAGATCTCCGGGTAGTCGTCCCGGCTGTCGATGAGGTGCTTCGTCCAGCGCCAGGCGGACTCGTCGCGACCGTGCTTGAAGAACACGGCCGGGAGGTAGCTGAACGACTCGATGTTCAGCGGCGGGTGAGACTCCATCCGGGCTTCGATGTAGTCGAGGAGCCGCTCGTTGCGTTCCCCGGTGCCGCTGAGCCCGAACAGCGGGACGAGGTCGTGCGACTCCAGGCCCCATCCGTAGTCCAACCCGTCCTTGGTCCGCCCCCGGGCGAACTGGTCGCCGTTCCACCAGTCGTTCAGGTACGTCGCCTGGATGCGCTCCGCCTCGGCGTCCCGGCCGAGCTTGCGGAGTACGGCGTACTGGAGTGCCATGCCGTCGCCCGCGACGATGAGCGGCGCCTCCCGCTCGTTGTAGGTGGCGGTGCCGAGGAAGATGTCGCCGGTCCCGCCTGCCTCGGGGACGCCGTCGCCGTCGGCGTCGTGGGCCTCGACGAACTCGCCGACGCTGTGCCGGTAGTACGCCGCCAGGTCGGGGTCGTCGAGCCATCGGCGGTCGCCGGTCCAGTCGTACTGTTCCAGCGCCCGGAAGCTGAGGTCGAACACCGCGGGGATCTCCCGGACGAAGTGCTCGTCGTGGTGGTAGTCGAGCGCGGCGATCCGCCCGTCGAAGTGGAATGCCCAGATCGGGAACCACTTCCGGGCCGGCGTCGCCGAACGCGCGAAGTGCCGGAACATCGCGAAGTTCTCCGCGTCCAGCCCGAGCAGATGCGCACCGGTCGCCTGGTGGCAGACGTCGCGCGAGTAGAACATCGGCCGGGACGGATACCCGGCCCAGTACGACGGCAGGTTGCCGGGCTCGGCGTCCGTCCGGACCCAGTCCAGCGCCCGCTTCCGGGCCCAGGCGAAGGCGTCCTCGACGAGCGGGTTGTCGGAGCTCACAGCCAGCACGGGTACTCCTCGATGAATCCGATATTAGCGCTAAAACTAGAGACCTGGACCAATTCGGTCAATACCTTCTGGCGATCTGGTTTTACCGCTATAGTCCCCAACGTGACGACTTTCGAGATCCGCTCGCCCGACGGCCGCACACACCGCACCGGCACGATCGACGGCGCCGCCACGGTGACCGAGCGGCCGGCCGACGAGCCGGGTGTGCTGCGGTACGACGTGGCCGCCGACGGCCCGGTGACGCTGCGGTGGACCTGGCCGGCCGAGACCGCGGTGACACTGTGGCGCGCCACGCAGGGCTCGCGTCGCGAGCTGCCGATCGACTGGGGTTCGCACCGCGATGTCCGGTCGGTCCGCTCCGCGCCGGTCGCGGCCCTCGTCGACGCGCAGGACCGCAGCTTGTCGACAATCTCCTTGTCGGCAAGTGTCCGCGGCTGCGACTTCGCCGTCGGTGTGAACGAGGAGACCGCCGAGCAGTTGATCGAGCTCACCGTGGACGACGTCGAAGCCCGGCGCTTCACCCTGCGGATCGACCTTCGTGAGCTGCATTTCGCCGAGGCGCTTCGGGGCGTGACTGCGGAGTGGACCGGCGAGCTCGGCGACCGCATCGCGCCCGTGCCCTCGGTGGCACGGGCGGCGATGTACTCCACCTGGTACAGCGACCACCAGCACGTCTCGGCCGAGTCCGTCGAACGGCACGCCCGCGCGGGAGCGTCGTACGGCTGTGCCGCCGTGATCGTCGACGACGGCTGGCAGACCGACGACACCGCCCGCGGGTACGCGTACTGCGGTGACTGGGAGCCGACCAGCCGGACGTTCCCCGACATGGCCTCGCACGTACGTCGGGTGCACGAGCTCGGATTGCGTTACGTGCTCTGGATCGCGCCGCCGCTGATCGGCGTGCACTCGAAAGCCTGGGATCGGTTGAAGGATCGCATCCTCGGCTTCGCGGACGGTGAGGTCACAGCGGTGCTGGATCCGCGCTACCCCGAGGTGCGCGAGCACCTCCTGGAGAGCTGCATCCGGCCGGTGCGGGACTGGGGTGTCGACGGGCTCAAGATCGACTTCATCGACTCCTGGGCGTGGTCTTCCCCGCCGCCGGCGCCGGATGCCGATTGCACGTCGGTCGACGAGGGTGTCGAGTTGCTGCTGCAGGCGATCACCACCGAGTTGCGGAAGTTGCGGCCGGACGTGCTGATCGAGTTCCGGCAGGACTACGTGAACCCGCGGCTGTGGCAGTTCGGCACATTCCTGCGCGCCGGGGACTGTGCGATGGACCCGGTGGAGAACCGGGTGCGCACGATCGACAGCCGCTTGCTGGCCGGCGATCGCGCGGTGCACTCGGACATGCTGATGTGGCACCCGTCGGCGTCCGCGGAGAACGTCGCGCAGCAGTTCATCGGTGCGATGTTCAGTACGCCGCAGGTGTCGATGGAGCTCGATGCGATGTCGCCCGAGCACGAGCGCGTGGTCCGGCATTGGCTCGGCTTCCTGAGTGATCACGCCGACGTGTTGCTGGACGGCGTACTGGTGCCTTCGCGGCCGGATGCTCGGTATACGCAGGTCCGGGCTGTCGGTGCGGACACCGTGGTGGCCGTTTTCACCAACCCGGTGGTGCGGTTGACGGACACCGATCGGTCGATCGTGCTGGTGAACGGCGGGGCCTCGAGCCGGATCATCGTGGAAGATGCGGGACCTGGGCCGGTCGACCTCGTAGTGTCGGACTGCTCGGGCACGGAGGTGTATCGCGGGCGGACGACACCGCCGGAGGTGTGGGCGATCGACGTACCGGTCGCCGGGGTGGCCCGGATCGAACGGGTCTGACAGAGGGGGCTGGATTGACGCAACAGAAGCCGCGGCGGACGACCGTCGCGGATGTGGCCCGGCTGGCCGGGGTGTCGGCGATGACGGTGTCGAACGTACTGAACGCGCCGCACCGGGTGGCCGAGCCGACCGTCCGGACCGTGCGCGCCGCGATCGAGGAGCTCGGCTACACCCCGAACCACGCGGCCCGGGCGTTGTCGTCCGGCCGCAGCCAGGTGATCGGGTTGCCGCTCTACCTCGAGGACGACACGTTCAGCGAGCAGAACCCGGGCCTGGGTGGGTTCCTGCACGGTCTGCTCGGTGGCCTGGTCAAGGCGGCAGCGGTGTCCGGGTACGGCGTGCACGTCACGACGCCGACCGAGGGTGCGACGGAGATCGCGCTGTACGAGAAGCTGATCGCCGCCCGGCAGGTCGACGCGATCGTCGTCCTGGAGACGATGCCGCGGGACGAGCGGATCGAGTTCCTCAGCCAGCGGCGGTTCCCGTTCGTCGCGTTCGGGCGGACCGGGCCGCAGCATCGGCAGTGCTGGGTCGACGTGGACAACGAGACCTCGATGGCGGGGATCGCACAGCACCTGCGGTCGACCGGACGCTCGCGCGCGGTCTACCTGGCGACCGACAGTGCGTTGCCCTGGGTGCATCAGCGCCAGGCCGGATTCCTGCAGGAATTCCCGTCAGCGATCGTGCGATCGTTCGGGTCGCTCGAGGCAGTCGCGTCGTACGTCGAGGAGGCCGATCAGCCGGATGTCTTCGTGGCGGACAACGACGCGTACGCCGTGGTCGCTATGCGGGCGCTGCAGCGGCGCGGGATCGCGGTCGGCGAGGATGTCGCGGTCACCGGGTTCAACGACTTCCCCTTCGCGAGCATGCTCGACACGCCGCTGACAACAGCGCGGATCCCGTTGCGGGACATCGCATCGTGCCTGTTCGACCGCGCGCTCCGGGAGATCAGCGGCGACGTCGATCAGCCCGGCCGGCTGGTCACCGCTCCCCTGGTCGTCCGCTCGAGTGCCTGACGGGCGATCAGGAGGGTGGTCGCCGTACCGAGGATGCCGGCCGCGGCGATGGTGAGGTTCGGGGCGAGGAAGGTGCCGACGACGCCGGCCAGCGCGATGCTGACGCCTTGGATCGCCATCAGGCCGCTGGTCTGGACGGTGAAGAGCCGCCCGCGGTACGCCGGATCGACCGCCTGCAGGATCAACGGATCGACGCCCTGGTTGAACGCGTAACCGGCGCCGGAAACCGCGAGCAGGACGGCCGCGACCGGAATGGACGGGGTGACGACGAAGGCGATCGCCGGGAGCTGCGTCATCAGCAGGAGTGGAACGACGAGCCGTCGCCGCGTGGAAGGGGGAAACCGCGCGGCGACGAACTCGCCGAGTACTGTGCCGGTCGCGTAACCGGTGAAGAGCGCACCGGCGGCCGCCGCGATCGTTCCGGCCTGCGCCGTGTAGGCGACCGCCAGACCGTCGGGGACCGAGGAGAACGCCGGCGCCACCCAGGTCAGCAGGATCAGACTCCGAAGCCTTTTGGTGGTGAACAGGTAGCGCAGCCCGGTCCAGGAATCACGGACCATGTTGCGCCGCCGCTCACCGGCCGGGGTGTACGGCGTACCCACGCCGATCAGCACGGCGGACGCGACGAAGGACACCACGTCGAGCGCGAGCAACCAGGTCGGCCCGATCGCCGCCACCGCGACCGCCCCCAGCGCGAACCCGGTCAGCACCGTCACCTGACTGATTGCCCGAAGCAACGACCTCCCGATCGGGAACAGGTCACCGGGCAGCAGGTGCGCGAGACTCGCGGCCCGCGCGCCCGCGAAGACCGGCGCGACGATCCCGGTCGCCAGCAGCAGCCCGAGCAGCGCCGCCACCGGAAGTCCGGGGATCAGCATGACGCCGATCCACAGCCCGCTGAGCAGATCACAGCCGACCAGCACCCGCCGTGCCGGGAACCGGTCCGCGATCGACGAGAGCAGGATCCCACCCAGCGCGTACGGCAGGAACGAACACACCAGCACCAGGGCCGACAGCAACGGCGACCCGGTCCGCTCGAACACCAGAATCGACAACGCGACCTGGGCGGCCACCGTCCCGAGCATCGACACCGTGTGGGCGAGGTAGATGGCGGGCATGCCGGGAACGCGCAGGACGCCTCGGTAGCCGGGGTTGGTCACAACAGTCGCGCTCACGTCGCGAGCGTGCACGACGGCGGTGGCGCGGGCGTAGAGTTTTGGTTGTGACCGAAAGTTCGTTGCGATGACGGTACTGCGCTTCACTCAGGGCGACGCGTTGCGCTGCCGGTTCGGTGCTTCGCCGTTGTGGGAGACGATGTCGGCGGTGCGGGTGCTGAACGGCTCGAAGCATCAGCCGCTGTACGCGGGCTGGGTGGAGACGAAGCGCGAAGCCGCGGCCGGACTCGACCTTCGCGGCCTGAAGGCGCTACAACCCCGCGTCGGGTTCACCCCGGACTTCCTGACTCCACCCCCGAAGGCGTCGCGGGCCAAGTTCGCGACCGAGATCGCCCGGGTCCGCAGTACGCCGCTGGACCGGGTGCGGACCGAGCTGATCCGCTCACGCGACGAGCTCAGCAACCCCGCCGCACCGGCGATCAACCAGATGCTGCAGGACCTGGCCGGCACCCGGGAACGACTCGCGGACGAGATCGAGAGCGCGTGGATCACCTTGATCCAGCCCGACTGGCCGCTGATCAGCCGCGTCCTCGAGGACGACATCGCGTACCGCGGTCAGCAGCTCACCGACGGCGGCTTGGCCGCGCTCTTCGACGACCTGCACCCGACACTCACCTGGGAGGACGACCGCCTGATCGCCACCCGGTACCGCTCGGAAGACCGTGATCTCACCGGACAGGGCCTGCTCCTCGCCCCCGGCGTCTTCGCATGGCCCTACCTCGTCATCGTCGTCGACCCAAGCTACCAACCCACTCTGGTCTACCCAGCCCGCGGTGCAGCCCGCCTCTGGTCCGACGCACCCGCTCCCCCGGATCCACTGGCTCGCCTCCTCGGCCGCACCCGCGCAACCCTCTTGGTCGCACTCGACCCACCGGCGACCACCAGTGCACTCTCCACTCAATACGGATTGGCCCTGGCCACGGTCGCCGAACACCTCTCCGCCCTGTACGACGCGGGTCTCGCCACTCGGCGTCGTACGGGACATCAGGTGCACTACCGCCGTACCGAGGTCGGACAAGCCGTCATCGACGCCTCCGTCGGTTGACCAGGTTTCGGGGTCAGAATGCTGGAGTGAACAAGGAGCCGAAACCCGCTGCCGGACCCAGTAGTCGTCATACGCGGCGGTGGCCGGCTTCGCTGGCGGTGTTCGCGGTACTGATCCTCCAACTGCTCGTGCCGACGCAGATCAATCTGCTGCCGCGATGGCTCATGCCCATCATCGGTGCGCTGCTCCTGCTGCCGCTGGTGTGGACGAACCCGTTCCACCTTCGCCGGGACGAGCCGTGGCTGCGCTGGGTGGAACTCGTGCTGGTCGCGATCCTGGTCGCCGTCAACGCGCTGTACCTGGCCGGCCTGATCGCCTTCCTCAACTCCGGCGAGGCGACCAACGGCAGGGTGCTGGTGAAGGGCGCTGTGGTGATCTGGGTGACGAACTTCGTCGCGTTCGCGGTCTGGTACTGGGAGGTCGACCGCGGTGGCCCGTTCGCGCGGGCGCCGGAACACGAGCGCAAGGTCGAGCGAGCGGACCTGCTGTTCCCCCAGATGACGGTCGACCAGCGCGGGTGGGAACACTGGCTGCCCGGGTTCACCGACTACCTGTTCGTCGCGTTCACCGCCTCGACCGCGTTCAGTCCGACCGACACGATGCCGCTGAGCGCGCGGACGAAGGCGCTGATGGGTGTCCAGTCGCTGATCTCACTGCTCACCATCGCGGTGATCGCGGCCCGTGCGGTGAACGTCCTCTGAGATCCGTCTCGACAGAGATGTAATGGGCATGAGACTGTTATGCCCATGTACAGCACGAAGTCGGTCGGGTTGGGGTTCGCGGTGTTCTCCGCGATCACGTTCGGCGGGTCGGGGCCGTTCGCCAAGGCCCTGATCGGCGCCGGCTTCACGCCTGAGCAGGCGGCCTGGTTACGCATCCTCGGAGCCGCCGCCCTGCTTCTCCCGCTGGTGCTGATCTTCCGCGGTGCGGCGGGACTCCGCGCGGCCCGATCGTCCTGGAAGTCCCTCGTGCTGTACGGCCTGACCGGGATCGCCGGGTGCCAGACCCTGTTCTTCATCGCGGCCAGCCGGCTGCCGGTAGGCGTCGCGCTGATGCTGGAGTTCTCCGGACCGGTGCTGGTGGTCGCGTGGCTGAAGTTCGGCCAGAAGGTCGCCGTACCGCGGTCGGCCGCACTCGGTGTCGGCATCGCGCTGATCGGCCTCGCCACGGTGGTCGAGATCTGGTCCGGGCTGCAGCTCGACGCGGTCGGCCTGCTCGCCGGACTCGGTGCGGCCGCGTGCCAGGCGACGTACTTCATCCTGATCGACAAGCTCACGGGCGCCGCGGATCCGCTGGTGATGACCGCGGCCGGGAGTGTGGTCGGTGCCGTGCTGCTGACCCTGATCTCCGCGCCCTGGGGCATCCCGTGGCACACGCTGGTCGACACCATCGCGATCGGCCACCGGCACGCTCCCGGCTGGGTGCTGGCCGGCTGGCTGATCGTGGTCAGCACGGTCGTCGCCTACCTGGCCGGTGCGGCCGCGATCCAGCGGCTGTCGGCCGCCGTCGGCGGAGCAGTCGCGTACGTCGAGGTGGTGGCGGCGAGCATCTTCGCGCTGATCCTGCTCGGCGAGACGTTGAGCACCAACCAGATCATCGGCGGCGCGATCGTCCTGGTCGGGGCCTTCGTGGCCCAGTCGTCGGTCGGGAAGGTCGTGCCTCCGGAGATCCCGGACTCCGACGTTCCCCGCACCGACGTACTGGATCCGGCCCGCATCTAGCGCAACGAGTCGACGAGCTCGCGGGGCAACCCGTGGGTCTCGTGCAGGTACTCGTAGTCGGTGTCGTCGAGGGACTTGTGGAACCGCTCGTGGCTGAGCACCTTGCGGCCGCGATCGAGCAGGTTGCTGAACCGGATCCCCTCGTCGATCAGGATCCGGCGGACCAGCGTGACCGTCTCGCCCTGGTGGAAGTGGTTCAGCGTGTGCTCGAACAGCTCCAGCGGCAGGTCGGACAGCGACCGGGACTCGTCGTCGCGCCACAGGATCGTCAGCACCCGGCGGATCAGCCGGCGCAGCACGTAGCCACGGCCGGTGTTCGACGGGTGCACGCCGTCCCCGACGATCACGATGCTCGAGCGCAGGTGGTCGATGACGATCCGCTGCGACTCCTCGTCCAGCTGCCACAGCTTCGGGACGATCCGCAGCCACGGCTCGAACAACGACGTCTCGTACACCGAGTCCTTGCCCTCCAGCAGCATGGTGAGCCGCTCGAGGCCGAGGCCGGTGTCGATGTTCTGCTGCTGCAGCGGTTCGAGCGAGCCGTCGTCGAGCCGGCGGTAGCGCATCATCACGTGGTTCCACACCTCGACCCAGCGCTTGTCGGTGCTCGGCGTACCCTCCGGCTCGCCGTCACCGGTCCAGACGAACATCTCCGAGTCCGGGCCGCACGGACCGGTCGGACCGTTCGACCACCAGTTGTCCTCGGTGGTCCGCTCGATCGGCACACCCAGCTCCTGCCAGGTCGTGAGTGACTCCTCGTCCAGCGGCACCTGTTCGTCGCCGCCGAACACGGTCACGTACAGCTTGCCGGGGTCGATGCCGAAGCCGCCGGTCAGCAGTTCGTAGCCCCAGCGCAGCGTCTGGCTGCTCCCGTAGTCCCCGAGCGACCACGAGCCCAGCATCTCGAACACGGTCAGGTGGGTCGGATCCCCCACCTCGTCGAGATCGGTCGTGCGCAGGCATCGCTGGATGCCCACGAGTCTGCGCCCCAGGGGATGGGGTTCCCCCTCCAGGTACGGCGTCAGTGGATGCATCCCCGAGGTCGTGAAGAGCACCGGATCACCGAGCCGCGGGATGAGCGTGGAACCCGTCGTCGGGATGTGACCGCGGTCGAGGAAGAAGTCGATGAAAGTCCTGCTGGTGGTCATGGTTCTGGTCCTTGTCTTTTCCCATGACCGGAAACCAGACCACCGGGCCTCAGAAACAACAAACCGGCGAACCGTTTCCGGTCGCCGGTGGAGTTGGAAGATGTCAGGCAGCGGCAGCCGGAGAGCGCGAAGCTCGTACGGCTGCAATAAGTCGGCCCATCTGCTGCATGTCGGCCAGGGTACACGATTCGCGGACCTAGATGTCCAGGAGTTTCCTCAGTTCGGTGCCGGTGTGCGGCCAGGTCCAGGCGTGTTGGACCCAGTCGCGGCCGGCGGCGCCCATGGCTTGGGCTCGGGCGGGGTCGGTGAGGAGCTCGGCGATGCGTACGCCGGTGGGCGCGGGGTTGTAGGGGTCGACGAGGTAGCCGGTCTCCCCGTGGCGGACGGTGTCGGGGGCACCGCCGGAGTCGCCGACCACGACGGGCTTCCCGGTCGCGGACGCCTCCAGCGTGACGATCCCGAGCGCCTCAGGCTCGAGGCCGAACCGCCGGGTCCGGCACGGCATCGCGAACACATCCGCGGCATCGACGTACGGCGGAATGTCCGCCCACGGCACCGGCCCGGTGAACACCACCGACGCCCGCACCCCCACCGCCGCCGCCAGCTCCTCGAGCCGTTCGCGATCAGGACCACCGCCGACCAGGAGCAGGATCGCCGACGGTACGGCGGCCAGGACCCGCGGCCACGCGCGGATCAGCGTGTCCTGCCCCTTCCGCGGAATCAGCCGCGACACACACGCGACCACCGGCACCCCCTCGAGACCAAGCCCCTTGCGGACCTGCTCTCCCCCGCAGCCCGGGAAGAAGCGATCCGTGTCGACACCGGGCGTCAGCCGCCGCATCCGTCGTACGGCGGCCGGCGACAGCGCCGGCGCAATCTGTGCCTCGCACCAGGACGACACCGTCGTCATCGTGTCCGCCGCATCACCGATCCGCCGCAGCGCCCACCGCGCACCCGGTACGCCGGCCCACCAGGTCTCATGCCCGTGCGTCAACGCGACGATCCGCTTCGCGCCAGCCCGCCGCAGCGCCGGCCCCATCAGCCCGAGCGGCGCGGCCGCACCGAACAGCACCCGGTCCGCTTCGTACTCGCGCAGCAGCCGGACGGCGTGCTTCGTGATCCGGGCCGTCGGCAACAACATCGTCGTCCGGTCCCGGACCACCGGGAACGGAAGGCTCGCGTCGTACGCCGTATCGCCGGGCTCGTGCGACGTGTAGACGACAGGCTCGGGAAGCTCATCGCACAACGACCGGACGAACGTCTCGATCCCGCCTTGGCGCGGTGGGAAGTCATTGGTGACGACGAGCACGGTCATCGCGGCACCAGCGGCGGGACGGGCGTGCCGTACTCGGACGCCCAGGCCCGGCCCATCGCGATCCGCTCCGGCGCGGTCGGGTGGGTGGCGAACAGCCAGTACCGCCAGCGGCTCGGGTCCAGCCCGGAGATGTTCGTCACGGCCAGGTCGTGCTGCATCGCGACGAAGTCCTTCGGGTCGTTCGTCAGGTGCAGCGAGTGGTAGTCGGCGCGGGCCTCGATCCGGCGGCTGACCAGGTTCTGCACCGGGGAGGCGAGCGTCGTACCGGCAACTATCAGCGCGAGCAGCAGTGCGGTCCGGCGCGGGTCGGCCATCCGGGCCCCGAGCAACAATCCCGGCAATGTCACCGCGAAGGCCGCGCCGAGCACGCCGATGATCGTGCCGTGCAGTACGTCGTTCTCCGCGGCGTGACCGAGCTCGTGCGCGACCACGAGCCGGACCTGCGCGGGCGGCGTGTCCTTCAGCAGCGTGTCGTAGACGACCAGCCGGCGGGTCGAACCGAAGCCGGAAACGTAGGCGTTCACAGCGGTCGTGCGCTTCGACGCGTCCGCGACCAGCACATCCTTGACCGGAACGCCGTCCTGCGCCGCCAGCTGCATGAACTCGTCACGCAAGGCTCCGGCCGGCATCGACGTGAAGTGGTTGAACCGCGGCTCGACCAGCACCGGATAAGCGAACGACACCCCGAGCACCAGCACCGCGGCAGCAATTGCCGCAGGCAACCACCACGCGCTGCGCCAGCGTTTGGCCAGGCCGATCAGGACGAGGGCGATCACCACGAGTCCGAGCGACATCAGCAGCCAGCTGACGGCGCGGTCACGTGTCCACAACCCCCAGTCCTGCACCGACAGCCCGTACTTGCGGGTGACCCGCTCGGCCATCACATCCGTCGGGACTGTGATCAGGCTGGTGAGCAGTCCCAGTCCGAGGACGAGCAGCGGTACGGCGACGTACCAGCGCCGGATGCGGATGGCGTCGTACAGGCGAGGGCCGAGCGGGCTGAAGCCGATCGCGAGCGGGACCAGGATCGCGAGCACCCACGAGGTTGTTGACCACGGCAACAACTCGTGGCGGAACGCGTTCTGCCGGGCGATCTCCGCGGCGGTGAAGTCGAGGCTCGCGTCAGGTCTGGGCAGGTCGATCAGGTGCCAGGGCGTGGTGACGACGATCGTCAAGATCAGCGCCACTGCGAGGACGCCCGCGGCCGCACGTGGTGCCCACCGTGCGACCGGCTCAGACACCGGCAAGCCTCTTGAGGTACTGCTGCCACTCGGCGACGAACTCCGCCTCGGTCATCCCCAGCACCGACTTGAACGCGTCGGCCAGACCGCTCGTGGTCTTGGACGCGTGCACCGCCCGGTAGAACTTCACCAACTTGCTCTGCCCCTCGCGCTCGGAGATGAGCCGGCACGCGAGCCAGGCCGACTCGTACGCCTGGGGCAGCTCGGTCGCCGACGCCGCGAACGCCTCCGGCGCCGGGAGGGTGGCCGGCACCTTGCCGGCCCGGATCGCCTTGAACAGCTCCTTCGCCGCCGACTCGTCCTGCACGGGTACGGCGGTGAACGCGACGTAGTCGGCGAACCCCTCGGCCAGCCACAACGGCACCGGCGAGGCCGTCGCGGTCGAGGCGACGTGGGTGGTCTCGTGCGTCAGCACGATCCGGCGGCCCTGTTTGCCGAGCTCCTCGAACAGCTTCGGATTCGCCACGATCCGCACCGGCGCACCGGCCTCGGGCGTGTCCAGCTCGGCCATCGTGACGGCGGCGATCTGGGTATAGGTGTTGGGCTGGGCGCCGAGGACGGATTCCATCTGCGCCTGCTTGGCCGGCAGATAGACGATCACCTTCTGCCGCCAGCCCTTGCCCCACACCTTGGTGACCGACTCGACCGCCTTGTCCGCGACGGACACGTAACTCTTCGCGTCCGCCTCCGAGCCGAGACTGATCACCAGGCTGTGGTCGCCCTTGGCCACATCGATCGGGCCGAGAGCCCAGATCGGCCGGCGCTGACCGGCCACGAACCGCTCCGAGAACGAGGCGGCGTACGTCGCTCCGTCACGCGTCACGAACGTGACCGGGAGGGTCTCCCGGGCCGGCTTGGCGTCGAACCCGGCGAGCTGCCAGGACACCTCGACCTGAGCCAGCCAGGCCTGACTGCCGCCGAGCTGGCGCTGGCGGTCCGGAGTGAGCGCCCCGGTGTCGTCGCTCACGTACCGTAACTGGAACGTGCCGATCGGAAGCGTGCTCAGATTGGCGAAGATCGTCCGCGCGCTGGCCCGGAACTCGGCGGCCTTCGGGTCGATGCTGTCCAGGAACTCGGTGCGGTTGTCGTTCTCGACCGCGTCGGTCATCTTCTGCAGGACGGCCTCGCCCGCGACGGCCCGCCGTACCCCTTCGGCGGCCTCGTCCGGGGTGGTGGAGGTCTGCGGTGGGTGCGTGCCGGAGGCGTTCGGGTCGGCCGGCGCGTCGGCGATCTGGCGGAGTCCGGCGTACCCGGCTCCGGCGACCAGGCAGACGGCCAGGCCGAGGGCGACCTTCTTCGCGATCGGGGCGAACGACGGCGGGATCCCGCGACCCCGCAGCGCCGGGCTGCCCGCATCCGACGCTTGGTCATCACTTCGCTCCGGACGGTCACCGGCCGGAGGAACCGCCGGGAGAGGCACTGTGTCGCCCTGTTCGTCGATCACCTCGGCCCCTCGCTGCTCACCTGCCCCAGTCAGGCGGGACACTACGTGCCTCCTCCGACACTACGGCACTCCGATGATCGTGAAACGACTCGGCTCCGGGGGTCGTGCCCCCCGGAGCCGATGAGTATGTCAAGGACGCAGGTCAGCCCGGGCGGACCGCGGTGTTGTAGGGCATCTCGTCCATCGGGGCGATCTCGACCGACTTGCCCGGACGCGGGGCGTGCACGATCCGGCCGTTGCCGAGGTACATCGCGACGTGGCTGATCGGCGAGTAGTAGAAGATCAGGTCGCCGGGCATCAACTGGTCCTTGCTGACCCGGCGGCCCTCGCCGGCCTGCGCCTTCGACGAATGCGACAGCGAGACACCGGCCTTGCCCCAGGCGTACATCATCAGGCCCGAGCAGTCGTAAGAGCTGGGACCGGCGGCGCCCCACACGTAGGGGTCACCGAGCTGCGACAGCGCGGCCGACACCGCGTCGCCGGCGCGCCCGCTGGCGGACACCGGGATGTTGTCCATCCGGTCGCCACTGCGGGTCGGACGCTGCTTGCGGGCCTTCTCGGCCGCGTCGGCGTTCTCCTGCGCGATCCGCTGGCGCTCGGTGTCGCTGAGCTTGTCGAGCACCTTCTCGGCGGCGTCGAGGTTGGTCTGGATCTGCTTCTTCAGCGCGTCCTGCTGCGACTGCACGGCCTGCAGGGCGGACAACTCCGTCTGCTCACTGGCCTGCAGGTCGGTCAGCTTGCCCTGCGCCTGCTGGTAGCGGCGCAGCGCCGTGTCCTGCTGGCCTGCGAAGGCCTGGGCGGTCGACGCCTGGCTGAGGAACTGATCGGGGTTCGGCGACAGCAGCAACTGGGCCGTCGTCGACATCCCGGAGGTCTGGTACCCGGCGACCGCGAGGGATCCGATCTGTCGCTTCACCGTGTCGACCTGGCCCTGCTGCTTGGCGATCGCGGCCTTCAGGGCGTTCACCCGGGCGGTCGAGGCGCCGATCTGCCCGCGCAGGTCGTTGGCCGACTCACCCGCGACCTCCGCCTTGTGCTGCAGTGCGGCGACCTGCGCCTTCGCCTGGGCCAGAGTGGGCTTCGGATCGGCGTCCGCGGCTCCCTGGATGAAGATCACGCCCGCGATGACAGCGGTGCTGGTGATGGCGGCGAGGGCGATTCCCTTGGTGCGGTTGATGCGTCCGGTGGACACAGCCCGGTCGGTCCCTTCCTCTGCTCGCGCCGTCCCCGTCAACCGCGCCGGCTGTGGATGTCTCACCCACAGGTGCCGACTGGTTACTCCCTCGGCTTACCGCTGCCCGGCCGGTCTGATCAACCGGCACCCTGAGGCAACGAGAGGTAACAGTAGTGACCGTTTCGTAACCAGTGCAATTCGCCCCTCGGGTTTGATCCAAAATTAACGAAGGATCATCCCGACCCAACGGCCGTTTCACCTTCACCCGCAGGGCTTTCGGCAGCAGTGTCGGGGTCGACACTGCTGACAGCGTGGACGAGGCGGAGCGGTGGCACCAGACCCGACTCGGCCAGGGCGTCCAGGGCGGCCTTCTCGTCGTCGTCGATCCGCAAACTGCCGGACCGTTCGGCAGCGAAGCCGAGCACCACGGTGACCACGCAGTCCTGACAGCCCGGACCCTTCATCACGCACGCGTCGCAGTCGATCAGCACAACGTCCTCCAAGGTGGGGAAGCACCCGGACTTGCATCCGGCTGAGAAGGACGCTAGGGAAGGCCGCCGACAGTTTTCGTGGTCAGGCGCGAGCGATGCGTGCGATCAGGCTGGCCGCGGAGAGTGAGCGCGCGCCGAGGTTGATGATGCTCTCGGCAACCTCGCGGTCGGTGGAGACGACGACTACCGGTCGTCCTGGGGGCTCGGCGCGGACCAGTTGCCGGATCACCTCATCGGCGATCACCCCGGCCGGGCTGAAGCGCACGCGCACACCACGCGGCGGATTCAGCTGCACCGGACCGGACAGCTCCGCACCGTCGAAGACGACCGTGACTTCGATCCTGCGTTGGGCGACCAGCGCACCCAACGCGGTCACCAACCGCTGACGCTGCGAATGCAACGGTGAGTTCGGCCATGCGGTCTTCGTCACGTTGTAGCCGTCGATGATCAGATGCACCTGCGGCAACGACAACAGTTCGTCGAACAACGCCGGATCGTCCTCCGGTGCGGTCCGCCCGACCGGCGCGGCGTCCGGTTCTCTCCCGGCCACTGTGTCGGCGGGCCTGAGCTCTCCCCCGGGCGGCAACGCCAGTTCGCGCCGCAGTCCACTCGCTGCCTCGAGCACCGTGTCCAGCAGCAAGCGGGTCCGGGTCGATGCGAGTTCGCGTTCCTGTCCCGCCGTACGACGGGCAGCGTGTTCGACCGCTTCCAGTTCGGTGATGCGGGCGCGGAGTTTGCGCAGCTCACGCTCCACTTCGGCGCGGGCGGCGTCGACGCGCTCGTCGGCTGTCTCGGCCTGCGTCGTCCGGAGCTCGAGATCGCTCTGCAGTCCGCTGATGCGCTGACGCGCCTCGTTCAGTTTGCGGCGGAGCGTGACGTTCTCGGCCTTGAGCTCGTTGACCTGTTCACGAAGCCGTTCGCGGACCTGGCGGGTCTCGGTCCGGGCCTGATCGAGCTGGTCGGAGAGCCTGCTGACGACCTCGCCGTCGACCTGCGGCGTCTCGACCGGCATCTGGGCGGCCGCGGCGACGCGCTGCTCCCAGTCGTCCGGGCGGAGCAGGTAGGCCAGCGCCGCGACCTCGATCGGATCCGCGGTCGGAACCGGGATGCCCTCGGCCACGGCATCGCCGAGCTCCGGGTGCTCACGCCGTACCTGGAAGGCCGCGAGCCGGCGGAAGTGGTCGTCGGTCTCGAGGATCGGGCCGAGCACGGACGCCGACAACTTCGCACGCTTGGCCGGCGCGAAACTGGCGAACCGGCGCAACGGGGCCGGGATGTCGGACGCCGGGAGCTGGCCGAGGGCGTGCGCGGCGAGAGTGAGAACCCGTTGCCGGACCGGTTCGGGCAAAGTCGTAGCGGCGGAGCTCGCGGCGGTGCCTGCCTCAGTCACCGGTCCGCAGTCCGGCCGGAATGCTGGCCTGGCTCAGCCAGTGATGCAGACCACAGCGGGCGGGCACGAAGCCCGGAATCGCGGTGATCGCCTGTGTACGCATACAGAGAGCCTAGTCGACTCCCGCGCGTGTCACCTGCGGAATTGTCGGTGGTGGCTCTTAGCGTCGTGGACATGACCAGCCCCGTGCGCGCGCCGGCTCCGGAACCGCTGATGCCGATCCGCGGTGTCCAGCCGAGTTTCGACGACCTGGGTACGCCGCTGCGCGACGTCACGTTCTGCGTCGTCGACCTGGAGACCACGGGCGGCGCGCCGGGTGAGTCGGGGATCACCGAGATCGGTGCGGTGAAGGTGCGGGCCGGCGAGCTGATCGGCGAGTTCCAGACGCTGGTGAACCCGTCGGACCCGATCCCGCCGTTCATCGCCGTACTGACCGGCATCACCAACTCGATGGTTGCCTTGTCACCGCGGATCGAGTCTGTACTGCCGGCCTTCCTGGAGTTCGCCCAGGGGTGCGTGATGGTGGCGCACAACGCGCCGTTCGACATGGGCTTCCTGAAGCACGAGAGCCTCGTGCACGGGTACGACTGGCCGGACTTCGCCGTCGTCGACACCGCGCTGCTGGCGCGCCGGGTGATCACGCCCGACGAGGCGCCGAACTGCAAACTCGGCACGCTGGCCAAGCTCTTCCGGACCACCACGACGCCGAACCACCGCGCCTTGTCGGATGCCCGTGCGACCGTCGACGTGCTGCACGGGCTGTTCGAACGCGTCGGCTCGCTCGGTGTGCAGACGCTGGAGGACCTGCAGACGTTCTCGTCCCGGGTCGCGCCGGCGGTGCGCGCGAAGCGGCACCTGGCCGAAACGTTGCCGCACGCACCGGGTGTGTATCTGTTCACCGACGATCGCGGCGAGGTGCTGTACGTCGGCAAGTCGAAGGACCTGCGGACCCGGGTCCGGTCGTACTTCACCGCGTCCGAGACCCGCAACCGGATCGGCGAGATGGTCGGCATCGCGAGCGGCGTCCGCGGCATCGAGTGCGGGACGTCGCTCGAGGCCGAGATCCGCGAACTGCGGCTGATCGCGGAGCACAAGCCGCGGTACAACCGGCGGTCGAAGTTCCCGGAGCGGCAACACTGGCTGAAGGTCACCGTCGAACCGTTTCCCCGCTTGTCGCTGGTGAAACAGGTGCGCGACGACGACGCCGGGTACCTCGGCCCGTTCAGCTCGCGGAAGACGGCCGAGCGCGCGATGGCCGCGCTGCACGAGGCGTTCCCGATCCGGCAGTGCACCGCGCGGATGTCACGGCACCCGCAGTTGTCGCCGTGCGTCCTGGCCGAGATGGGCCGCTGCGTGGCCCCGTGCGACGGACGCATCTCGATGGATTCGTACGGCGAGTTCGTGACCGCGCTGCGGACGGCGCTGACCGTGGATCCGACGCCCGTGGTCGAGGCGGTGGACCGGCGGATCGACGTACTGTCGGCCGACGAGCGGTTCGAGGATGCCGCCGTCCACCGGGATCGGCTGAGTGCTTTCGTGCGCAGCTCGGCGCGGATGCAGCGGATGGCGTCGGTGACCGGGTGCGCCGAGATCTGCGCGGCCCGGCGGACCGATGACGGCGGCTGGGAGCTGCACGTGATCCGCCGCGGCCGGCTCGCGGCGGCCGGGATCAGCCCGCGCGGGACGGATCCGCGCAAGTACCTGGACATGCTCCGCGCGTCCGCCGAGACCGTGCTGCCCGGCATCGGCCCGGTGGCCTCGGCCTCGCCGGAGGAGATCGAGCTGGTCCTGCGCTGGCTCGATCAACCCGGCATCCGCCTGGTCGAGATGGACGGCACCTGGACCTGCCCGGTCAGCGGCGCCGGCCGCCACCTCACCCGCCTCGACAACGCCCACTCCGACGTGCACCACCACCCCACCGAACGCCGCCGCCACCTGCGCCCGCTCGGTCCCGCGCGGGTTGGCTAGGCCTCGATGAACTGGTAGTCGGTGCGGATCCTGCCGTCGGGTGCGAGCAGGAGGAGATCGATGCCTACCGCAAGCACCTCTCCACCGCCGGCCGGCACCATCTCCCAGCGCAGCTTCACCATGTCCTGCAAGGCCGCGGCCTCACCGTGCGGCCGGAACACGAACTGCCCCGGCGCGACGAACTCGTCGTACGCCCGCGTCACCCGCCGTACGAGTTCCTCGTGCCCGCGGGCCTCCAGCGTCGCGGTGACGCCGATCTCCTCGGCCCGCTTGACGATCTCCTCGGGCGGTTCGAGCAGATGCAGGCCGTCCTCTGTCCACAGTTCCTGGATCGCCTTCCGTCGCGTTTCCGCGTCTGGTTCGTTCCACATCGCGACGTACCGCTCGGCCAATTCCTGCGCGTCGGACAAGACATCCTCCTCGAGTCCGGGCGACCCCTCGCCGCCCCTGCCTCAGAGCTTGCCGAGAGCGCTGTACCTCGGACAATTCCCTGCTGGGTATGGATTGTCGGTGCGATGCGCTAAACAGAGAACATGTTGACCTCGCCGCACCCCTCCGACCTGTCGAACGGCCTCCGGCTGTGGCGGAACCGCCGGCGGGTGAGTCAACTGGAGCTCGCGCTCCGAGCCGGCACGACACAGCGCCACGTGAGCTTCATCGAGAGCGGCCGCTCGGTCCCCGGCCGCGACATGGTCATCCGCCTCGCCGAGTCCCTGCAGGTCCCGCTCCGTGACCGCAACGCGCTGCTCCTGGCCGGCGGCTACGCTCCCGCGTACGACGAGACGCCGTACGACGGACCGGGGCTCGGGGCGATCCGGACGGCGCTGACCGGGATCCTCGAGGGGCATCGACCGTACCCGGCGGTGGTCGTCGATCGACGCGGCGACCTGGTGCTCGCGAACCGCACCTTCCACGCGCTGACGACGGGCGTCTCGGCCCATCTCCTCACGCCGCCCGTCAACATCCCCCGCCTCCTCCTGGACCCGTCCGGCCTGGCTCCCCGCATCGTCAACTTCGCGCAATGGTCCTGGCACGTGATCGAGGCGCTGACCCGCGAAGCCGTGCAGAACCCGACGCCCGAGTCCGACGCCCTGATCCAGGACCTGACCGCCCTGATCCCACCGCGCCCAGAGCCGGCGCCGGGGCACCTGGGCTTCGCGGTCCCGCTCTGCCTCCGTTCCGAGTACGGCGACCTGCGACTGATCACGACACTCACCCGCTTCGGCACGGCGGTCGATGTCACGGTCGCCGAGCTCCGCATGGAAGCGTTCCTCCCGGCAGACGACCAAACCGCCAAGGCCCTCCGAGCCCTGGACCCCACCTGACCGGCTCGTCGTACCTCGGAGCGCGAGTTGGGGGGTGGTCCGCACTATGCTTCAGCGGGTTGGGGTGTGTGATTCGAGGAGAGGACGGCATGGTCACCGCGATCGTGTTCATCAAGGCCGACGTCGCACGGATCCCGGAGGTCGCCGAGCAGGTGGCGGCGATCGAGGGCGTCAGCGAGGTGTACTCCGTCACCGGCGGGCTCGACCTGATCGCGATGGTCCGGGTCGCCCACCACGACGACCTGGCCACCGTCATCCCGGACCACGTGAACCGGGTGCCTGGCGTACTCAGCACCGAGACGCACATCGCGTTCCGCGCGTACTCGACGCACGACCTGGATGCCGCCTTCAGCCTGGGCCAGGAGGACGGTGTCTGAGGGCTGGGAAACCACGGCCTCGCTGACACGACCTGAAGTTACGGTGAACGCATGAGCAACCCTCCCGAGGGCTGGTACCCGGACCCCACCGGCCAGCCGAACACCATCCGCTGGTGGAACGGGAAGCAATGGACCAACCGCACCCAACAAGAAGACCTCACCGCGACCGGCCCGGCAGACCCGAACCCTGCCGAGCCCACCACGGCCACCGCCGAGCCCGTCAACGCACAGACCGGCAACCCGCAGCAGCCCGCCGTAGTCCGGTCCGGCCCGTGGCAGCAGTCCGCCGGTGAGGCGCAGTCCGAGGGATCCCAGCAGTCAGGCGACACCGCGGACGCGGGCTGGTGGCAACAACCAGCCAACGCTCAACCCTGGGCCAACGCCGAGCGAACCCAGTCGACTGGTGGACCGCACCTGTCCGCGGTCGGACAGCCCGAGAACACCACCGCCCCTGCCGAGACGGCCGCTGACGAGGATCCTGAAACCGACGAGGACGGCCTGACCCCGTTCGAACGCGCCCGCGCAACCTGGAACGCACCCGTCATCGCCCCCGCCCCACCAGAACACTGGACCCAACGCGAACCCACCCCCCTCGACGAGACAACCACCCAAGACCACCCAAAGTCCTGGACCCTAAGACTCGCCCCACCCCCCGCCGACCCCGACCCAACCGACACCCCAGCCACCGACCCCACCCCCAACGCAACCGCCGGAGCCAAAGCAGCCGACGCAAGTGACACGGTCGCCGGAGACAACCCACCCAGCGGAGCCAACGCAGCCACAGGACCCGCCGCAGCCGGCGGAACCGCCGCACGCAACGGCCTCACCGCGGTTGGAGGCACGGCGGCGAAGGGCGGACCTGCTGCGGGCGGCGCGGACACCTCCGACGGGACGAGCGCAGAGTCCCAGGCACAGAGTTGGTCAGAGGTGAGCTGGACCGGCCCCCCGAGCGCGCACCAGCAGCCGCAGCACCCCGCACAACCCGAGGACCAGCAACCGTGGGCCGCGCAGCAAGATGCCGACGAGCCCACCCAGATCCAGCCCGCCTGGGGCGCGCAGCCCGAGGACCAGCACGATCCGCAGACCTCGCAGCCGACAGACCACACCCAGCCATGGGGACCGGACGAAGCAACCGACGACCCCACCCAGGTGCAGCCAGCCTGGAGCACCGAACCCAACCAGAACCACCAGACCTGGGCCGCGCAGCAGACCAACCAATCAAATGGTTGGAGCACCCAACAACCCGGCGAGAACACCGACCCAGCACAGACCTGGGGCACCCAGGAGGACGGCCGACCAAACCAGTCCCAGGACTGCGGCCCGCAACGGACCGGCGGGCAGGACGAAGGCTGGGGCACGCAGGAAGTCGGAGAGCAGGCTGGCCTAGCGCAGAGTTGGGGCGCCGAGCAAACCGGTCACAACGACCAGGGCCAGGCCCACGGTGCACAGCAGGCCGGCGATGACGCTGCACGAGTCCAGCCGTGGGGAGCTCAGCAGAACGGCGGGAGTGAGCAGGGCCAGGCGTGGACAGCTCAGCAAAGCGAGGCGCAGGGCGACCAAGCGCAGGGCTGGGGACCTCAGCAGCCTGACGCGGACGGCGGGCATGGCCAGGCGTGGGGAGCTCAGCAAAACGGCGCGCACGGCACCCAAACGCAGGCCTGGGGAGCTCAGCAGAGCGCCCAGGGTCAGCAGGGCCAGGGCTGGGGGCCTCAGCAGAACGGCGTGCAGGGCGACCAGGCGCAAGGGTGGGCGGCTCAGCAGGGTGGGGATGATTCGGGGCAGGCTGGTGGTTGGGCGCACGAGCAAGCCGGGACCGACCCGTGGCAGCCGACTTCGGATGGCGGCGGCTGGGGTGTAGGTGACCAGGGCGCCCAGGGGGCCGCTGCAACCTGGGGTGGAGACGAGCAGCAGGCAACTGCCAACGGTCAGAGTGCGCAGCCGACCGGAGAGGCTTGGAGCGCCCAGCAGGCAAGCGGCGAGTCCTGGGGTAACGGCCAGCAAGACAACGGCCAAAGCTCCGGCGGCGGGACCGCGGCTTGGGGTGCGCAGCAGTCCAGCGGTGAGAACTGGGGTAGCGGCCAGCCCAGCAACGGCCAGGGGTCGGGCGGCGGGACTGAGGCCTGGGGTCAGCAGAGCGGCCAAGCCTGGGGTGCGCAGCAGTCGGGCGGTGAGTCGTGGCGTAGCGGCCAGTCCGGCAGCGGCGAGAGCTCGGGCGGCGGGACAGAGGCTTGGGGTGCGCAGCAGTCGGGCGGCGGGACTGAGGGCTGGGGTGCGCAGCAGGCCGGCGGGGAGTCGTGGGGTGGCGGACAGAACGGTGGGCAGGAGGCGGGGGCTGCGGCTTGGGGTGGGCAGCAGGGTGGTGGTGAGGCTTGGGGTGGCAGGCAGATTGGCAGCTTGAACTCGGGCAGTGAGCAGCAGACGGCGGGTGCGGCGTGGGGTTCTGAGCAGCAGAGCACGGCTGCGGCGTGGGGGGCACAGCAGGCGGTTGTGGGTGAGCAGCAGAGCGGGGCTGCGGCGTGGGGGGCGCAGCAGGTGGGTGGGGGTGGGCAGCAGAGTGGGGCTGGGGCGTGGGGGGCGCAGCAGGTGGTTGGGGGCCAGGAGACTGGTCCTCGGGCTTGGGGGGAGGAGGATGAGGCTTGGGGTGGTGGACAGCAGGAGCTGGGGGCGGGTGGGGCTGGGCGTGGGGGGAAGCGGGAGAAGAAGGGCAAGGGGGATGGTGGCGGGCCTTCGGGGATGAAGGTGCCGTTGATCATCGGCGCGGCGGTTGCGCTGGTGATGTTGGTGATTGCGGCGGTGTTCCTGATCGTCAACCCGGGCGGCGACAAGAAGGCAGGACCGGACACCACCGGCACGCCGACCGCACAGCCGACCGGCAGCCAGCCGACGAACCAGAGCAGCACAAAGCCAGGTCAGTCGAAGAACCCGAAGCTCCACGAAGGCGCGCGCATCTCGTCCGACGCGATCTCGTTCCCCCGTCGTACGCCGCCGTGGTCGGACCGCAAGCGGTTGGTGCCGCAGCTGCTCGACTCCAGCGGGCAGTACGTCGTACTGCAGGAGAAGTTCGACGGCACGAACGACTGGTACGCCGACATCTTTGTCGGCGCGCTGGGGACCGGCTCGGGCTTCAACGGCGACCCGAAGGCGACCGCGGCGGCGCTGTCGATCCAGCTGCGGACCTCCATGTACGGCGATATCCCGGTGACGTTCAAGACGGTGGCCAACGGTGCCGTGAAGCGTTCGGACAAGACGGGCTGGTTCTTCCAGCAGACGGTGACCGCGAAGTCGGCCAAGGTGACCGCTCGAGTGCTTACCCTGACTGTGGCCGTTTTCGACCTCGGTGACGGCACTGCAGTCGCGTACATCAGCGACATCCCCAACACCCGGCCGGATCTGAGGGCGGCCGAGAGTCAGGCCTACAAGGGAATCAACGTTGGCTGAGAACGAAAACCAGACCCCACAACCGCCCCAGCGGCCGCCCGCCCGCCACAGTGCGCCCCCACATGGCTCCGGCGACACCCCGCAGTACGGCGACCAACCACAAGCCCACCCGCCGACCCCGCCCCCCGCGGACGCGGACCCGTCGGCTCCGGGCCTGGTGCCGCCCTCCAGCGATCCACTAACCGGCACACCCCAAGCCCCACCAACGCCAAGCACGCAGTCCGCGGTGTCCGGGCAGTCGGCGGCGTCCGGACTGTCGGCGATGTCTGCGCAGCCCGCGGTGTCGGGGCAGTCCGCGGTGGCCGGGCAGTCCGGGCAGTCCACGGTGTCGGGGCAGTCCGCGGTGGCCGGGCAGTCCGGGCAGTCCACGGTGTCGGGGCAGTCCGCGGTGGCCGGGCAGTCCGGGCAGTCCACGGTGTCGGGGCAGTCCGCGGTGTCCGGGCAGTCTGCGGTGTCCGGGCGGTCTGCGGTGTCTGCGCAGTCCGGGGCTGATGCGTTGGGTGGTGGGTCGTCTGATCCGTTGTTCGGACAGTCGCCCGCGCCGGCGCCGCCTCCTCCTCCCCCGCCGGTGCAGTCCGCCGAGGGCCGGCAGTCGCCTGCTGGTACGTCGTTGCCCGCGCAGCACCCGGGTCCGCAGCAGCCGTACGAGCAGGGCCCCGGGCAGCAACCTCCGTCGGCGCCACAACACTCGGCGCCGCAACACGCGGCACCTCAGCAGCCGCCTGCCCAGCACCACTGGACCCAGCAACAGCCTTGGCCACAGCAGCAGGCCGGTCCGCAGCAAGCGGGCGCCCAGCAGGCCGGACCGCAACAGCCTGGCGGATGGCAGGCCGGGCCGGGGCAGGCTGGCGGCCAGCAGCCCTGGTCGCAGCAGCAGAATCCCCAGCAAGCAGGCGCCCAGCAGGCCGGCCCGCAGCACGCCAGCCCGCAGCAGCCAAACGCACCGCAGCCCGTTCTGCAACAGCTAGGCCCCAATCAAGCGGGTGCACAGCAGGCCGGTGGGCAGCACGCCGGTCCACAGCCCAATGCACAGCAGCTCAGCCGGCAACAGCAGAGTCCCCAGCAAGCGGGCGCCCAGCAGGCCGGCGCACAGCGGCCCGGTGCACAGCAAGCGGGTGCACAGCAGGCCGGTGGACAGCCGGCCGGTGGACAGCCGGCCGGTGGACAGCCGATGTGGGGACTGCAGTCGCCTCCGGCGCGGCACGGTGGGCAGCAGCCGCTCGGACAACAGTCGGCTGGGTATCAGCAGCAAGGTGGCTGGCAGCCTCAGCACGGGCAGACGCAACCCGGTCGGCCGCAGGTGGGGGCGCCTCAGCTGGGGCAGCCGCAGCCCTCGTACGGTGGGCCGCAGGCGGCGGGGTCCGCCGGGCAACCCGGTCACCCGGCACACGGGCAGCAGGGCGCGCCAGCGGCGTACGGGCAATTGGCTGGTGGGCCGTCGCATGGTCGGCACGCCGGGCAGCCGCCGCACGCGCAGCAGGGTGGTCCGGCGGAGTACGGGCAGCAGGCGGGTCAGGAGGCGCGCGGGTCGGCTGAGTATGGGGTGACTGGGCGGGCGGGGCGCGGTGGGAAGGCGCCGATGGATGCTGGGACCAGGGCTCGGTTGGTGGGGGCGTTGGTGTTGGTGCTGGCGGCGTTGGCGACAACGGGGCTGAGTGTCGGCTGGATCTGGAACAAGGCGGACGCCGTGTCTCCCGTCGCGTTGCCCTCGGGGAATCAGGCGCCGATCGAGACGGTCAGTCCGTCGGTGAAGCCGTCCGAGACGCCCAGGCCGTTCGGCAAGGTGCTGGGCACCGAGATGCTTGCCGCGAACAACGACACGATGCCGATCATGAGTTCGGCCTGGACGAACTACGACGACGAGACCGGCCTGTGGGGCGGCGCGGCGATCTGGTTCACCGTGCACAAGAACTACGACGGCAAGGGCAACAACTGGGGAAACTACGCGGCGTTCGGGCAACTGGCTCCCGACATCCCGTACAAGAACACGGCGGCCGGCCTGAAGGAGGCCGCGGTGCAGGCGGGGTCGCGGGCGATCATCGGCCTGTACACCAAGAACGTCAAGATCCTGCCCGGCACCACCCACAAGGCGATCACGGTCGGCGGCCACCCCGGCCACGAGCTCGTCGCCAAGGTCGTGGTGAATCAGCCCGGTGTCAAGGAGACCTTCTCGACGGTGATGATCGCGGTGATCGACCGCGGCAACGGCACCGCGGACGTGGCCATCGCCGACATCGCCGGGTCCACGCCGGACTGGCAGAAGGTCTGGCGCTTCAAGGTCAGCCAGATCAAGATCAACGGATAACGCGCAAAGGGCCGGCGGGGACTCCCCCGCCGGTCAGCCGCGCACGTCGGCGCAAGCCGCGATCCACCGATCCAGTGTCTCCTTCGCCGCACCGGAGTCGATCGCCTCCGCGGCGCGATCCATCCCACTCCGGATCCGGCTGGTGATGTCCCCCGGCAACGGCTCATAAGCCGCCAGCGCCGCCCCGGCGTTCAGCAGTACGACGTCCCGCACCGCCCCCGGCTCACCGTCGACCAGCGCCCGGACGACCTTCGCGTTGTACGACGCATCCGCGCCCCGCAACGCGTCCGCGCCCACCGGCTCGATCCCGAGTTCCCGCGGATCCACCGTGAACGGCCCATCCACCGACCCACCGCCGACGACCCACACCTGCGACGTCGTCCGCGTGGTCAGTTCGTCGAGCCCGTCGTCACCATGGAAGACCAGCGCATCAATCCCACGCCGCGCCAGCACGCCGGCGATCAGCCCGGCGATCCGCTGGTCCGCAACGCCGACCGCCTGCGCCGACGGATCACCCGGGTTCGCCAGCGGCCCAAGCAGGTTGAACGTCGTCGGCACGCCGAGCTCACGCCGAGGTACGGCGGCATGCCGCAACGCCGGGTGGAACGCGGAAGCGAAGCAGAAGGTGATCCCGGCCCGCTCCCCCACCTCGGCGACCTGCGCGGCGGTGAGGTCGAGCGGAATGCCCAGCTCCTCGAGCACGTCGGCCGCACCGCACGCCGACGAAGCCGCACGGTTGCCGTGCTTGACCACCTTTGCGCCCGCACCCGCGGCGACGATCGCCGCCATCGTGCTGATGTTCACGGTGTGGGCTTGGTCACCGCCGGTGCCGACCACGTCCAGCGTCCGGCCCGGCACTGAGACCTTGCCGGCGAACTCGCGCATCGTCGCGACCAGGCCCTCGACCTCGGTCACGGTCTCGCCCTTGGCCCGCAGCGCGATCACGAAGCCGGCGAGCTGCGCCGGCGACGCCGCGCCGGACAGGATCTGTTCCATCGCCCACGCGGTGGCGGATGCCTCCAGGTCCTCACGCCGCAACAACGGGTTGAGAACCTGCGGCCAGGTGTAATTCGACTCGGCCATCGTCCGTCAGGCAGTGGTGGCGGGCAGCGTGGCCAGCCGCTGCCGGAGCAGGTCTGCGGTGACCTCGGCCAGCCGGAGCGGGTCGATCGGGTGCGAGACCGCGCCTTCGGCCCGCGACCAGGTCGCCAGCCAGGCGTCCTGCGGACGGCCGGTGATGACGAGCAGCGGCGGGCACTGGAAGATCTCGTCCTTCAGCTGCCGGGCGATGCCCATGCCACCGGCCGGCACGGCCTCGCCGTCCAGGATGGCCAGGTCGATCCCGCCCTTGTCCATGGTCTTGATCACGGCCGGCTCGGTCGCGCACTCGACGTACTCGAGCTCGGGCAGATCGGCGGCCGGCCGCTTGCCCAGGGCCAGCCGGACGGACTCCCGCGTCGTACGGTCGTCGCTGTAGACCAGCACCTTCAGCGGACGCTCTGAACTCATCGATCCATCCCAAGCTGTGTTCTAAGAAGACTGGACACCGCGAATGCTACCGGGGTGGCTGCGCGGCCCGGCGAGCCTGTTCCTCCAACCGGTCCAGCCGGCGATCCTCCCGGCGCGCCTCGCGCTGCGACTCGCGCACCCATTGGACGAACAGTACGGCGAAGAACACCACGCCGATGAGGTCACCGGAGCCCCAGAGCAGGCCGCCGGCGATGTACTGGTCGCGCAACGGCGACGGCGGCCAGGAGCGGCCGAAGCTCGTGTACCAGTCCTCGGCGATCAGCTTGTTCGCGGACATGATCGTGATGCCGAGGAACGCGTGGAACGGCAGTGTGAGGAATATCAACAGCAGCCGGAACGGGTAGATCACGCGCCCCGGCACCGGGTCGATCCCGAGCAGCGGCCAGAAGAAGAGCGAGCCGACCAGGATGAAGTGGACATGCAGTAGGTCGTGCAACACGGTCGAGTGCAGGGTGGCGTCGTACCAGCCGCTGAAATAGAGCGCCCAGGGGCTCAGCACGAACAGGGTGAAGCCGACGAGCGGGAAGCAGAGCACCTTCGCGAGCCGGGAATGCAACACGGAGAGCAACCACTTCCGGGGACGCTGCGGAAGCGTCCGCAACGCCAGCGTGATCGGCGCGCCGAGCGCCATCGCCAGCGGCGACAGCATCGACAGGATCATGTGCTGGACCATGTGCACACTGATCAGCACCGTGTCGTACGTCCCCAGCGCCGATTGGGTCGCGATCACGGCACTTCCGAGCCCCACGCCGACGAACGAGAACGTGCGGCCCCGGGACCACTTGTCACCCCGCTTGCGCAGCTTGTGGACGCCGTACAGATAAAGGCCGCCGAGGATCACGATCACGCCGAGTAACACCGGTTCGAAGGTCCATGCCGTCAGCAACCGCAGCGGCGTGAACGGCTCGATCTGGTCGCCGGGCGTGGCGTGGAGGGGAAGCACGCTTCAACAGTAAGAACAACGAGTTGACGACATGCATGGGGGTGGTCGTGGCGGTTGATACCCGGACCGACATAATGACGGCGTGGCCACTGCAACCGCGCTCCCAGCGTCTCGTGAACACGGACACCACGACCGTCCCAGCATGGTCAGTGTCGGCACGATCGTCTGGCTCTCGAGCGAACTGATGTTCTTCGCCGCCCTGTTCGCGGCGTACTTCACGATCCGGTCGGTGACGACCGCTTCCGCCGCGCCCGGCACGGAGACGCTCTGGGACGTCTCGACCGCGCAGCTGAACGTCACGTTCGCCTCGGTGAACACGTTCATCCTGGTCGCGTCGTCGTTCACCTGCCAGGCCGGTGTGTTCGCCGCCGAGCACGGCAAGGTGGGCCGGACCGGCCCGCTGGCGAATCCGCGCAACTGGGGTATGCGTGAGTGGTTCATCCTCACGTACCTGATGGGCGCGACCTTCATCGCCGGCCAGGTCACCGAGTACGCGAACCTGGTCCACGAGGGCATGACGATCTCGTCGTCGCCGTACGGATCGGTCTTCTATCTGGCCACCGGGTTCCACGGTCTGCACGTGACCGGCGGTCTCATCGCTTTCGTGTTCGTCCTGGCCAGGACGTACATGGCTCGTAAGTTCACCCACGAACAGGCCGTCTCGGCGATCGTCGTGTCCTACTACTGGCACTTCGTCGACGTGGTCTGGATCGCCCTGTTCGCGACCATCTACCTGCTCAAATGAGTGAGAAGAGACTTTCCTTGTCACCGGCGCGCTTCCTCTCCGCACGTCGACGGCACCGGTCAGCCGGCCTCGTCGTGCTCCTGTTCGGCCTCTTGGCAGTGGGTTCGGCGTACGCCGCCTTCGCCCCTGACAACGCGGTCGCGGACAACTCGGCCCAGTCCCAGCAGATCGAGGAGGGCAAGAAGCTCTTCGCGGTCGGTTGCGCCAGCTGCCACGGCCTGAACGCCGAGGGCGGCACCAACGGCGAGGGCAAGATGGCCGGCCCGTCGCTGATCGGCGTCGGTGCGGCCGCGGTCGACTTCCAGGTCGGCACCGGCCGGATGCCCGCGATGCAGACGGGCTCGCAGGTCCCGCGCAAGGAGCCGGCCTACACCCAGGCGGAGATCGAGGCGCTGGCCGCGTACGTCGCCTCGCTCGCCCCCGGCCCGGCGGTCCCGGCGCAGGAGTCGTACGACGTCAGCAAGGCCACCGACGAGCAGGTCACCCGCGGTGGCGAGCTGTTCCGCACCAACTGCACGGCCTGCCACAACTTCGCCGGCCGCGGTGGCGCACTGCCGAACGGCAAGTACGCGCCGTCGCTGATGGGCGTCAGTGAGAAGCACATCTACGAGGCGATGCTGACCGGCCCGCAGCAGATGCCGGTCTTCTCCGACCAGGTGATGACGCCGCAGGACAAGCGCGACATCATCGCGTATCTGAAGGCACTGCAGAATCAGAAGGACCCGGGTGGCTTCGGTCTCGGCCGGCTCGGCCCGGTCTCGGAGGGTCTGTGGGGCTGGCTGGTCGGTATCGGCCTGCTGGTCTGCGTAGCGGTCTGGATCGGCGCCAAGGGCGTCAAGGCCAAGGGAGCGAAGGCCGAATGAGTCACGACGAGAACCTTCCCGCCGTGAAGGCGGACGAGGAGCACAGCCAGGTACAGGTGGCGGAGCCGATCCCGGACCCGGGCATCGAGCCGCACGAGTACCGGATCACCGACATCGACCCGAAGGCGGCCGACCGGGTCGAGCGCCAGGTGTCGACCATGTTCACCCTGGCCGCCCTGCTCGCGCTCGGCTCGTGTGTGGCGTACTTCGCCATCCCGCGGGACGGCCGGATCGTCTTCGGCCCGCTGTCCGGCAACGCGAACAACATGACGATCGGCCTGTGTCTGGGACTGGCGCTGTTCCTGATCGGCGCCGGCGCGATCCAGTGGGCCAAGAAGCTGATGGTCGACGAGGAGATCTCCGAGGAGCGGCACCCGGCGAACTCGTCGCCGGAGCAGATCGCCGAGATCACCGAGGCGTTCAAGCAGGGTGCCGCGGAGTCCGGTTTCGGCCGGCGCAAGATGATCCGCCGCTCGCTGATCGCCGCGATGGCCCTGCTCGGCCTGCCGGCCATCGTGCTGCTGCGCGACCTGGGTCCGCTGCCCGGCCGCAGCCTGTACAACACGATCTGGGCGAAGGGCATCCGGGTCGTCAACGACGTCACGGGCCGCCCGATCAGGCCCTCGGACATGGTCATCGGCCAGTTGGTGAACGCGATCCCGTCCAACCTCCAGGCGCTGCAGGACGTGAGCGCGGTCGCGTACCAGAACCAGCGGGCGAAGTCCGCGGTGATCATGGTCCGGATCAGGCCGAGCGAGATCCAGACCCCGCCCGGGCGGGAGAACTGGGGTGTCGACGGCATCCTGTGCTACTCCAAGATCTGCACCCACGTCGGCTGCCCGATCTCGCTGTACGAGCAGACCACCCACCACGTGCTCTGCCCGTGCCACCAGTCGACCTTCGACCTGGCCGACGGCGCCAAGGTCGTCTTCGGCCCCGCCGCCCGTCCGCTGCCTCAGCTACCCTTGACGGTGGACAGCGAGGGCTACCTGGTTGCGCAGAGCGGCTTCCTTGAGCCGGTCGGCCCGAGCTTCTTCGAACGAGGGTGACTGCAGTGTCAGACAAAGAGTTCCCCGGGCCGGTCAAGTATCTCGACGATCGCCTCGGGATCGGCAAGATCGGCCGGAAGAACCTGCGCAAGGTCTTCCCGGACCACTGGTCGTTCATGCTCGGCGAGATCGCGCTGTACAGCTTCATCATCCTGATCCTGACCGGCATCTTCCTGACCTTCTGGTTCAAGCCGTCGATGGCCGAGGTCGAGTACCAGGGCTCGTACAGCCTGCTCAAGGGCCTGCACATGTCCGACGCCTACGCGTCGACGCTGAACATCTCGTTCGACGTCCGCGGCGGGCTGCTGATGCGGCAGATCCACCACTGGGCCGCGGTGCTGTTCATCGCCGCGATGATGGTGCACCTGCTCCGCATCTTCTTCACCGGCGCGTTCCGCAAGCCGCGCGAGCTCAACTGGGTGATCGGGTTCACGATGCTGTTCCTCGGCATCATCGAGGGCTTCATCGGATACGGCCTGCCGGACGACCTGCTGTCCGGCACCGGTCTGCGGATCACCCAGGGCATGATCCAGGCGTCCCCGGTGATCGGCACGTATCTGAGTTTCTTCATCTTCGGTGGCGAGTTCCCGGGCGACCAGATGGTGTCCCGGTTCTTCACCGTGCACGTGCTGCTGATACCGGGGTTGATCCTTGCCCTCGTCACGGTCCACCTGTTCCTGGTCGTGTACCACAAGCACACGCAGTACCCGGGTCCCGGCCGGACCAACAACAACGTGGTCGGCTACCCGCTGATGCCGGTGTACATGGCCAAGGCCGGCGGCTTCTTCTTCGTCGTCTTCGGCATCACTGCGCTGATGGGCGCCCTGCTGCAGATCAACCCGGTCTGGCTGTACGGCCCGTACAACCCGTCAGAAGTGACGGCGGGATCCCAGCCGGACTGGTACATGGGCTGGCTGGAAGGCTCGGTCCGAATAATGCCCGGCTTCGAGTCGCACTTCTGGGGCATCACACTGAGCTGGAACCTGATCATCCCGGCCCTGCTGATACCTCCTGCCTTCGTCACCCTGGTCGCGGCCTATCCGTTCATCGAGGGCTGGATCACCGGTGACAAGCGCGAGCACCACCTGCTGGACCGGCCGCGCAACATGCCGACCCGGACCGGTATCGGCGCCGCGTTCATCACCTTCTACGCCCTGCTCTGGATCGGTGGTGGCAACGACCTGATCGCCACCCACTTCGGGGTGTCGCTGAACCACGTGACCTGGTTCCTCCGGTTCGCGGTGTTCCTCGGCCCGGTGCTGGCGTTCTGGGTGACGCGGCGGATCGCGATCTCGCTGCAGCGCGCCGACAACGACCGGCTGCTGCACGGCCTGGAGACCGGTGTGATCGTCCGCTCCCCCGAGGGCAAGTACACCGAGCGGCACGAGCCGATCGGCACCTACGAGTCGTACACCCTCACGGCCCGGGACCGGCTGCTGCCGCTCGACATCGGTCCGGAGACCGACGACAACGGCGTCCGCGCCCCGCGCCGGGCCCTGAACAAGCTCCGCGCGCGGCTGTCCCGGTTCTACTTCGCCGACGCGGTGCAGAAGCCGACCCGGGAGGAGCTCGAGGAGGGTCACGAGCACGCTCACGACTCCGACGAGATCCACGACCTGAGCGAGACGGAGACCTACCGCGAGGTCACCAGCGACCGCTCCTGACGTCGTACCGAACGAGAAGGCCCCGGCATCACGCCGGGGCCTTCTCGTTTATCCGAGCGCCTGGGAGACCGCGGTCAGGTAGTCCTTGACCAGCGATTGGTCGCCGGGGGCAAGGGCTTGGGTGATGGCGATCAGGCCGTCGAGGAGCGGGCCGAAGAACTGCCAGCCGAGGGCGATCGCGGTGTCGGAGACCTGGAGGTGGGCGCTGCGGCCGTCCGAGCGGCTTCTGAGGCGTTCGACGTGACCGGCGGCCTCCAGCCGGTGGATCACGGCTGTCGTCGCCTGAGAGGTCATCCCGAGCTGCTGAGCGAGCCAGCTCGGCGTGGCGTCCAGGCCGGCCCGTTCGGCGTCCAGGAGGCGGATGAGCGCCCGTACGTCGGTGCCGTGCAAGCCGGTCGTCCGGGCGAACTCCCCCGCCGCCAGCTCGAGCCGCACCGCGACCTCACGCAGCAGGTGCACCACCTCCAGCGCTGCCGCCCGCTCGGGATCGGCCGGCCGTACTCCTTCACGCATGCCAACAGATTACCTCACTGAGTGAGCTATTCTCGGCTCATGACCTTCCAGGACGCGTACGACGCTCTCCTCGCCCGCTGGCGAGTCCCGGTGGAGCAACTCGAGCTCCCGGACGAGTTCGGCACCACGCACGTGAACGCCTGTGGCCCGGCCGACGGCCCACCCGTCGTACTGCTTCCTGGGTACGGGGCGACCTCGCCGGTGTGGTTCGCCGTCGCGCCGCGGCTCGCTGAGCGGTACCGCGTCTATGCGATCGACCTGATCATCGACGCGGGTCGCAGTACCAACACCGGCCGGAGGCCGAAGACGCCGGACGACCTGCATACCTGGCTGACCAACAGCCTCGACAAGCTCGGGCTCGACCAGACCGCGCTCTGCGGTCACTCGTACGGCTCGTGGATCGCGCTGACCTACACGCTCGCGCACCCGGACCGCGTGCGCCGGCTGGCGCTCATCGACCCCACCGACAGCTACCTCGGCCTCCGACTCCCCTATGTCCTGCGAGGGTTGCCGGGTCTTCTCCGCCCCTCGAGGGATCGCACGACGTCGTTCCTCCGCTGGGAGACCCAGGGACTACCTGTCGACCCGGGCTGGCTGGAGCTCGCCGGCCTCGCCGCCGAGCAGCCGTCCACCCCGTTCGTCCGCCCGAAGCACCCCACCGACGACCAACTGCGCACCCTCCCCGCTCCCCTGGTCTTCGTCGCCGGCCGCACCAAGAGCCACAACCCCGACAAGCTCACCCAGCGCGTCACCACGCTCACCCCGTCGGCCACCGTCGTACGCCTGCCCGAAGCCACCCACCACTCCCTGCCAACCCTCCACGCCGACGAGGTCGCGCCGGCGCTAGCCCAGAACTTCTCCGCCTGAAACAAACGACCCCCTCCCGGTTGCTCATGGCGACGACCTCCGCGACCTGCCGTTGAAGCCTTGAGTTGAGCTCGGCAATGAGACACACCGCATCCAATGCGGTCCAGACCTGAACAGCTGATCATTCTTATGTGGCCAAGTGCAGGGCAATCAAACCCAACGGTCGGCGCTGCAAGAATCCTGTCAAGGAGGAGGGCATGCGCTGCTGGCAACACAAGCACGCGCCAGTCGCCAGGCCCAAGCGCTCCACAACACGGCGAAGGGCTTCGAGTGGCGCTCGATCGATTGGGCAGCGACGGACCACCGTTCGAAGAACACCAAACCGCAACTCGCGCGGCAATGCGACCAGGCGCTCACGCGCGGGCCGCAAGCCAACCGAGCCGCGAGATCGCTCCTACGACCGCCTCACACCTGCAAAACAGGAGCGAGTCGACAGCGCTATTCAATTCTGCGCAGATGCAGTCACCGATGGCTGGCAGGAGGCCGTCGCTGGGCGCGCCGCTGACTACGCATCATCGGAGACGTTCAGAAAGCTCATCCGTGCGAGGCGCCGTCGTCACTGTAAAGCGCTCGCAGAGGTCGCGAAGCTCATTCTCGCGGCGAAAGCCAAGGCGCATGAACTCCTTGGTGTGCTTGGTGGCGGAGTCTTGTCCTTGTTCGGTCTCGGCGACCTCGCGAAGCGGTTCGCTCGGGAACTGATCGAACACATCCCATTGCCTCTCGATGCGAAGGCGATCGCCGCTGCTCGCGGTGTGCAAGTCACCGGTGTTCTGCTGTGCCTTCTGAACGGCGAAGACTTGCGCCGCTGTCAGTGCTTCATCGATCTCGCACTCGAGCAATCGAAGACGGCGGTGAAGAAGATCATGACGACTGCGATGGAGGATTGGACCCAGCTCGCATGGTTCGGTGCAAAAGCTTGAGGGCGGTCCGAGTGCGTCGGACCGCCCTCCAAATCAATCCCCACTCAGGAGAGGGCGGAGCCGGCCTTGTAGGCGGCCCAGGTGGTGTTCCAGTCGGTCCAGCCGTTGCCGGGCTCCATGTGGCGGGTGGTGCCGGTGACGGTGACCGGGTCGCCGCGCAGCGTCTGGTTGTAGAACCACTGGGCGTCCGCGAGGCTCATGCCGACGCAGCCGTGGCTGACGTTCGCGGTGCCCTGGCTGCCGGCCGACCACGGCGCCCCGTGAATGAACTCACCGGAGCTGGTCACCCGCTGGGCCCACTTCACGTCGCTGATGTTGTAGTAGTTCGGGTCACCCGGCTTGATGCCGATCGTCGCGGCGTCCATCCGCTTGGTGGGGAACTTCTCCATGATCACCTTCACCCCGCTGCGGGTGGTGAAGCCGTCCTTGCCGGCGGTGATCGGGATGGTCCGGGCCAACTTGCCGTTGATCATCACGGTCATCGTGTGCTTCGTGACGTTCACGGTGCTGACGACCGACTTGCCGATCGAGAACGCGATCTTGCGGCTGCTCGTGCCCCAGGTGTTGTTGCCGGCGTTGACGCCCTGGGTGTCGATGTTGACGGTCACCTTGGTGCCGGCCGGCCAGTAGTTCATCGGCCGGTAGTTGACCTGCTTGTTGTTCACCCAGTGCCAGGTGCCGGTGACCGGGACCGAGGTGGTCACCTTCAGCCGCTTCTCCACCGCCGCACGGTCCTTGACCGGGTTGTTCCAGTAGATCTGGATCGGCAGCGCGACGCCGACGGTCTCCCCGTTCAGCGGGACGACCGAGGCCTTCAGGCTCTTCGTCGCCCTCAGCGTCTTGAAGTTCGAGCTGATCGGCACGGTCCCGCCGTCGGTGCCCTCGGCGGAGCCGCTCAGGGTGTACGACGCGCCCGGCTTGAGGTGGTCCGACGAGGTCCACTGGGTCTTGTCCGTGTTGAAACTGCCGTCGACCTTGTTGCCGTCGTCGTCCTTCAGCGTGACCTCGGACAGCTTGCCCTGGGAGGTGGACACGGTCACCGGCTTGTCCGGCTGCACCGACGACGCGCCCTGGGCGGGCACGATCGTGAGATTCGCCGCGGCCGGATCGTTCGGAGTCGTCGACGCGCCCGGGGTCGTCGACGCGCCGGGTGTGCCATTGCCCTGCGTCGTGGACGCACCTGGTGTTGACGGGCTGTTGCCGCCCGCCTCCGTGTCGCTGCACGCCGTGCCGGCCAGCAGCAGCACACAGATCCCCGCCACGGCAAGGCCGTGCTTCCTCACCGAACCGCTCACCATTCCCCAGCTCTCCCCTGTTTGGTCAAACCGCCGCAAGGGTAACCCGCCGAACGGACAGTCCCGTGCAACACACCGCCACACCGGAGTGGTACGGACCACAACGGCCTGTTACCGGTGGCGTCTCTAAAGACGCACGAAAACGCCGCCCGGTTCGTTCCCGGACGACGTTTTCGTACGATGCTCAACTAGTGAGCGTGGTCACCGCGGTAGTACTCGAAGATGAAGCCGCTCAACGTCACGATGCCGATGCCGCAGCCGGCGATGAACAACCACCAGCCGAAGACGATCCCCAGCACGGCCACCGCCAGCGTCAGGGCGGTCCACAGCGGCCACCACGAGTACGGCGGGAAGAAGCCGAGCTCTCCGGCTCCCTCGACGATCTCGGCTTCCTTGCGATCCTCCGGACGGGGGTCCATCCGGCGGGCGGTGATGCTCAGGTAGAACGCCACCAGCAGGGACAGGAAGAACGTCATCACCAGCGCCGTGGTGCCGGTCGGGTCGTTCGACATCAGCCAGTAGATCGGCGTGACGACGACCACGAACACGCTCAGGATCCCGAAGACCCAGGCTTCGATCTTCACGCCTTGTCCTTCCCCTCGGCGTCGCTATCCGCGGCGACGACCTGCTCCAGGTGCTCGACCCGGCCCTTGTCCTCACCCGCGTCCAGCAGGTTGTCCTGGCCGGCCCGGTTGTCCGGATACTCGGCGAGGGCGAGGTCGGCGTGGTGCAGGTCGAACGCCGGGCTCTCGGACCGGATCCGCGGCAGCTTCTCGAAGTTGTGCCGCGGCGGCGGCGAACTGGTCGCCCACTCCAGCGACCGGCCCCAGCCCCACGGGTCGTCGACGCCGACCTTCGGCGACTTGCGCGACTTGTAGACGTTGTAGAAGAACGGCAGCATCGACAGGCCGAGGATGAAGGCGCCGACGCTGGACACCTCGTTCAGCGTCGTGAAGCCCTCGTTCGCGCCGTACGACGCGTAGCGCCGCGGCATGCCCTCGACACCGAGCCAGTGCTGCACCAGGAACGTGGTGTGGAAGCCGATGAACAGCAGCCAGAAGTGCAGCTTGCCGAGGCGTTCGTCGAGCATCCGCCCGGTGAACTTCGGCCACCAGAAGTAGAACCCGGCGAACATCGCGAACACCACGGTGCCGAAGACCACGTAGTGGAAGTGCGCGACCACGAAGTACGAGTCGGACAGCTGGTAGTCCAGCGCCGGCGAGGCCAGGATGATGCCGGTCAGACCGCCGAAGAGGAAGGTGGTCAGGAACCCGATCGCCCAGAGCATCGGCGTGTCGAACGACACCGATCCGCCCCACATCGTGCCGATCCAGTTGAAGAACTTCACCCCGGTCGGGACCGCGATCAAGAACGTCATGAACGAGAAGAACGGTAGGTTCACCGCTCCGGTGACGAACATGTGGTGCGCCCACACCGCCACCGACAGGACCGCGATGCCCAGCGTCGCGCTGACCAGGCCGATGTAGCCGAAGACCGGCTTGCGGCTGAACACCGGCAGGATCTCGGTGATGATGCCGAAGAACGGCAGCGCGATGATGTAGACCTCGGGATGCCCGAAGAACCAGAACAGGTGCTGCCACAGCAGTGGCCCGCCGTTCCCGGCGTCGAAGACGTGAGCCCCCAAGGCTCGATCCGCCTCCAGCATCAGCAGCGCGCCGGCCAGGATCGGGAAGGCGATCAGGACGAGGATCGACGTGACCAGGATGTTCCAGGTGAAGATCGGCATCCGGAACATCGTCATGCCGGGTGCGCGCATCGTGATGATCGTCGTCACGAAGTTGACCGCACCGAGGATGGTGCCGAGACCGGCCATCCACAGGCCCATGATCCACAGGTCACCGCCGATACCCGGCGAGCGGACCGCGTTGGACAGCGGGGCGTAGGCGAACCAGCCGAAGTCGGCCGCACCGCCCGGGGTGAAGAATCCGCTGATGGTGATCAGGCCGCCGAACAGGAACAGCCAGAAGCTGAACATGTTCAGCCGCGGGAAGGCCACGTCGGGGGCGCCGATCTGGATCGGCATGATCTCGTTCGCGAAGCCGACGAACAGCGGGGTCGCGAACAGCAGCAGCATGATCGTGCCGTGCATGGTGAAGAGCTGGTTGTAGACCTCTTCGTTCACGATCTGCAGACCCGGCTTGGCCAGCTCGGCCCGGATCACCAGCGCCATCACGCCGCCGATCAGGAAGAACGCGAACGACGTGATCAGGTACATGTGGCCGATCAGCTTGTGGTCGGTGGTGGTCAGCCACTTGACCGCGATCTGGCCCTTGCTGCGCCGCCGCGGCAACACGGTGGTGCTGGTACCGATAGCGCCGGTGCGCTCGGCGATGTCGGTCACTTGCCGCCCTCCTGCTCCCCGTGACCGGGAATGGTGGTCGCGTCCGAGCCGCCGGTGGCGGCGCCGGTCTGGCCCTTGGCGGCCAGCTCGCGCAGATGCGCGTCGTACTCGTCGCGGGAGACCACGTTCACCGAGAACACCATCCGGCTGTGGTAGAGCCCGCAGAGCTCGGCGCACTTGCCGGCGAAGATGCCGGTCTTGGTCGGGGTCAGCTGGAACTTGTTCGTCCGGCCGGGGATGACGTCGAGCTTGAAGTAGAACGACGGCACCCAGAAGGAGTGGATCACGTCCGGCGAGGTCAGCACGAACTCGACCGACTCGTCCACCGGCAGCCACAGCTGGGCGGGCTTGGACAGTGTGCCGGTCTCCCAGACGCCCTGCTGCCCGTCGACAGTGTCCTTGTAGTTGAAGGTCCACTGCCACTGCTGGCCGACCACGTTGATGGTGTGGTCCGTGCTGGCCGACATCTTCGTGACTTCGTTGCCGTGCTCGATGGTGTAGAAGAACAACACCCCGATGATCGCGAACGGCGCCAGCGTGTAGAGCACCTCCAGCGGCAGGTTGTACCGCACCTGCCGGGGGGCGTCGTCGCCGCGCTTGTGGTATCGCACCACGACCCACAAGATCAGGCCCCAGACCAGCACGCCCACGATCAGGGCGGCGATCCAGGCACCGACCCAGAGGCTCTCGATGGCCCCGGTCCGATCCGATGCACCCACGGGGAGACCGAACCGTTTCCACTGCTCCTTGGTCGCCTGCGAACAACCGGTCAGCAGCAGGGTGCCGAGCACCACTCCCGTACCGACCAGCAGGCGTCGCTTCGCCGGACGTGTGGCGCCGGCAGGTACTGCCGAGCGCTCCTCCACTCCGGGCGTGCCGTTCGAACCCACGGGGCGCCTTTCCCTTCCCAAGTGAGACTGACGACCAAACACTACTGGACACCTTTGGCGATCTTGCGCACAGGTAGGGCTTAGCGTTTCCCGTGTGAGCGAGCGTGCGTATTTGGACGCAGCATCGGCCGAGTCGTTGCATCCGGCCGCGCGGGAAATGTTGCTGTCGGCAGTCGATTCCGGGTGGGCGGATCCGGTCCGGTTGCACCACGAGGGACGGACCGCGCGGCTGCTGCTGGACAACGCCCGCGCGGTGCTCGCGGACGCGGTCGGAGTGCGGCCGGACGAGCTGTATCTGACCACCTCGGGTACGGCGGCCATCCACGCCGGACTGACCGCGATCACGGCCGCCCGGAAGCGGGCCGGGTCCACCGTTGTCCACAGTGCTGTCGAGCATTCCGCCGTACTGCACACCGCGGGTGCCGACGGGGTCGAGGTGGGTGTGGATTCGGTCGGCAGGGTAGACCTGGATGCGTTCGCGGCGGCGGTGCGGCAGACCGGAGTGGCGGTGGCGGCGCTGCAGTCGGCAAATCACGAGGTCGGCACGCGGCAGCCGATCGAGGCCGCGGCCGAGGCGTGTGGCGACGTACCGCTGTTCGTCGACGCGGCCGCGTCCATCGGGCACGACGCCGTACCCGCGGGGTGGTCGGCGTTGACGGCGAGCGCGCACAAGTGGGGCGGACCGGCGGGCGTCGGCCTGCTGGCGGTGCGTAAGGGCACGCGGATCGCGCCGGCGTGGCCGATGGACGAGCGGGAGGACGGCCTCTCCCCCGGGTTCCCGGACGTGCCCAGCGCGTTGGCAGCCGCTGCCGCGCTGCAGGCCCGGCTCAGCGAGGCCGAGGAGCTGAACAAGCAGCACCGGGCCTGGATCGACGAAGTACGACGGCGAGTGGCCGCGGACATCCCCGATGTCGAGGTGGTCGGCGATCCCGACGACCGCCTGCCGCACATCCTCACGTTCTCCTGCCTCTACGTGGACGGCGAGGCACTCGTGACTGCACTGGACGCGGAAGGATTCGCCGTATCCAGTGGTTCGGCCTGTACGTCGAGCACGCTCAAGCCCTCGCATGTCCTGGCCGCCATGGGCGTCCTGACTCACGGCAACGTCCGCATTTCCCTGACGCGCGACACGACCTATGCGGAGATCGACCGGTTCTGTGCGGTGGTGCCCGGCGTGGTCCGGCGGATCCGGGCGGAGGCGGGGATGTGAACGTCGACCTCGACTGCAGCGGCCTGCTCTGCCCACTCCCGGTGATCAAACTGGCCAAGACGCTACCGACCGTTGCCGTCGGCGACACCGTCACGGTCCTCGCGGATGATCCGGCCGCGGCCACCGACATCCCGGCCTGGTGCCGGATGCGCTCCCAGGAACTGGTGTCGGCCGCAGAAAACACGTATGTCGTTCGACGCGTCAGCTGAGAGACTCCGCCGGTGACCGACTTCGCACACAAGCCGACATTGACCGGCGACCTCGTGATCCTCCGGCCGGTGGACGAGGGCGACTACGACGCGCTCGCCGCCGCGATGGCCGATCCGGACGTGACCCGGCTCACCGGGAGTCACGGCGAGATCGGCGAGGAGAAGGCCCGGCAGTGGTACCGCACCAGGAAGGACCAGACCGACCGGCTCGACCTCGCGATCGTCGACAAGGCCACCGGCGACACCGTCGGCGAGGCGGTGCTGAACAAGTGGGACCCGGACAACCGGTGCTGCACCTTCCGGATCCTGATCGGCCCGGCCGGCCAGGGCCGCGGACTCGGCACCGAGGCCACCCGGCTGATCGTCGGCTACGGGATCGAGGAGCTCGGGCTGCACCGGATCAGCCTCGGCGTCTACGCGTTCAATCCGCGGGCCCAGCGCGCGTACGAGAAGGCCGGCTTCGTGGCCGAGGGACGTCTCCGCGACGCGCTGCTGTGGGACGGCGAGTGGTTCGACGAGATCGTGATGTCGGTGCTGGCCACCGACTGGATACCGTCTGAGGTGTGATCGACGCCGAACGCATCGCCGTACTGACCGGAGCCGGGATCTCGACCGCGTCGGGGATCCCCGACTTCCGCGGGCCGCAGGGGTTGTGGACGAAGAACCCGGCGGCGCAGGCGATGTTCGACATCGACGAGTACGTCGCCAGTCGCGAGGTCCGCGTAGAGGCGTGGAAGCAGCGCCTGGCCGCCCCGGCCTGGACCGCCGAGCCGAACCCGGGTCACCTGGCGCTCGTCGAGCTGGAACGCCAGGGGCGGCTGACCGGACTCATCACCCAGAACGTCGACGGCCTGCACCAGAAGGCCGGCTCGTCGCCTGAGCTGGTCCACGAGTTGCACGGCACGGTCTGGTTCGTCGACTGCCTCGGCTGCGGGCGCCGGATCCCGATGGCCGACGTACTCCCCCGGCTCGAGGCCGGCGACGAGGACCCGGCCTGCGAGGTCTGCGGCGGGATCCTGAAGTCGGCGACCGTCTCCTTCGGCCAGTCCCTCGACCCGGCCGTCCTCGACCGGGCCGTCGCCGCCACCGAGGCCGCCGACCTCTTCCTCGCCGTCGGCACCTCGCTGCAGGTCTACCCGGCCGCCGGTCTCTGCGACCTCGCACTGACCGCCGGCAAGCCGCTGATCATCCTCAACGCCCAGCCCACCCCGTACGACGACGAGGCCACGACCGTGGTCCGCACACCGATCGAGACCACGCTGCCCGGCCTCGTCACCTGACCGCGACCTCCGAGGCCTTCCCACGATGGAAGGCGCGGGTTAGCGTCCGCCCAGGGTCACCGGCTGGGAGGGAACCGTGATGCGTGGTTTCAGGCGTTGGACGGCAGGCTTCACCGCGGCGGCGGTGATCGTTCTCGGGCTGGGTACGGCGACTTCCGCGCCGGCCCAACCAGCGGCGGAGCGGGTGATCACGCTGGCTGGATCGCTGCAGAGCGAGCTGGGCTGCGCGGCCGACTGGGACCCGGGATGTGATGCGACCAGTCTCGGGACAAGTGCCCCGTACGCGAAGGTGTTCGACGTCCCGGCCGGCTCGTACGAGTACAAGGTCGCCGTCAACCGGGGCTGGGACGAGAACTACGGCGCCGGCGGAGTCCTGAACGGCCCGAACATCCCGCTGCGCATCGAGGGACCGGCCAAGCTCGCGTTCAGCTACGACGACACCAGTCACGTCGTCACGGTGAAGCCGGTCGACCTCGCCGGGCCGACCGTGACCGCAGCCGACAAGACGCTGGCGTCGCCGAGTCTGCGCAAGGACCTCACGAAGGAGCGGTTCTACTTCCTGATGGCGGACCGGTTCGCCAACGGCGACAAGGCGAACGACGCCGGCGGCCTGACCGGCGACCGGTTGCAAACCGGACTGGACCCGGCCGACAAGGGCTTCTACCACGGTGGCGACCTGTCCGGCGTGATCCAGAAGCTCGACTACATCAAGTCCCTGGGTACGACGTCCATCTGGCTGACCCCGTCGTTCAAGAACCGGCCGGTGCAGGGTGCGGGCGCGAACGTGAGCGCCGGGTACCACGGCTACTGGATCACCGACTTCACCCAGATCGATCCGCACCTCGGCACCAACGCGGACATGAAGCAGTTGATCAGCCTCGCGCACCGCAAGGGGATGAAGGTCTTCTTCGACATCATCACCAACCACACCGCGGACGTGATCGACTACCAGTCCCATCAGTACGGGTACATCCCGAAGTCGACGTCGCCGTACAAGGATGCTGCCGGCAACGTCTTTGACGACAAGACCTATGCAGGCGGTGACACCTTCCCGCCGCTGGACAAGAACACCTCGTTCCCGAACGTGCCGGTGTTCCGGACGCCGGCGGACGAGACCGTCAAGGTGCCGGCCTGGCTGAACGACCCGACGCTCTACCACAACCGCGGCGACTCGACCTTCGCCGGCGAGTCCGCGGAGTACGGCGACTTCGTCGGCCTGGACGACCTGTTCACCGAGCAGCCCAGGGTCCGCGACGGGATGATCGACGTCTACAAGACCTGGGCCGAGTTCGGCATCGACGGGTTCCGGATCGACACCGTCAAGCACGTGAACATCGAGTTCTGGCAGAAGTTCTCCCCGGCGATCCTGGCCGCGGCCAAGAGCGCGGGGTCGAAGGACTTCTTCATGTTCGGCGAGGTGTTCGACGCGAATCCGCAGTTCATGTCGACGTACACGACGAAGGGCGCGTTGCAGGCCACCCTCGACTTCGGCTTCCAGCAGAGCGCGGTCGCCTACGCGAAGGGTGATCCCGGCACCAAGCTGCAGGACTTCTACGCGGGCGACGACTACTACACCGACGCCGACTCGAACGCGTACCAACTGCCGACCTTCCTCGGCAACCACGACATGGGCCGCGTCGGCATGTTCCTCAAACAGGGCGGCGCGTCGGGTCAGGAACTGCTGGCCCGGGACAAGCTGGCGCACTCGCTGATGTTCCTGACCCGGGGGCAGCCGGTCATCTACTACGGCGACGAGCAGGGGTTCACCGGTCCGGGCGGTGACAAGGACGCGCGGCAGGACATGTTCGCGACCAAGACCGCGGACTACGCCGACGACGAGGTCGTCGACGGATCCGGTACGACGACGATCGGCAACAAGGACCGGTACGACGTCAACGCGCCGATGTACAAGCACATCGCGGCCTTGGAGCAGTTGCGGGCCAAGTATCCGGCGCTGGCCGACGGCCGCCAGGTGCACCGCTACTCCTCGAACACCAACGGCCTGTATGCCTTCAGCCGGCTCGGCACCGACAACGTCGAGTACCTGGTGGTCGCGAACAACTCGAAGACGGCCGCGTCCGCGACGATCCCGACGTACGGCCCGAACACCTGGCTCAAGCCGGTCTATGGCGGCTCCGACGCGGTCAAGACCGACCGCGAGGGCAGAGTGCTGCTCAGCCAGGCGCCGCTGTCCGTGACCGTCTACCAGGCGGCCAACAAGGTCCCGTCGCGCTCCAAGGCCCCGGCTGTCTACATGAGCTCGCCGGAGCTCGGCGCCACAGTCGGTGGGCGTGCCGAGATCGGTGCGGCCGTGCCGGAGAACACTCCGGCGACCGTGACGTTCGGCTACCGGCCCGTGGGTACGACGGCCTGGCAGCGACTCGGCTCCGACGACAACGCGCCGTACCGGGTGTTCCAGGACGTGTCCGGGCTGCCCAAGGGGACGCTGCTCGAGTACCGGGCCGTGCTGCGGGATGTGTCGGGCAACTACTCGGTCTCCGGTTCGTACGGCGTGGTCGGCGATGCTCCGACGCCAGGTGGTGGCGGTGGTGGGACCGGTCCCGTCGTACAGCCCGCCAACGTGAGCGTGCCGGGTGATCACAACAGTGAGATGGGCTGCGCCGGTGACTGGGATCCGGCCTGCAGCCAGGCGCAGCTGACGCTGGACCCGAAGGACAAGGTGTGGAAGGGGACGTACACCCTCCCGCCCGGTGAGCACGCCTACAAGGCCGCGATCAACAAGACCTGGGACGTGAACTACGGCGCCGGCGGCGTCCTGAACGGCGCGAACATCTCCTACACGGCTCCAACCGGTCCGGTCACCTTCTACTACGAACACGGGCGGCACTACGTCACGTCGAGTGCCGAGGGACCGATCATCACCGTGCCCGGCTCGTTCCAGTCCGAGCTCGGCTGTCCGGGCGACTGGGACCCGTCGTGCATGCGGCCCTGGCTGACCGACGAGAACGGCGACGGGACCTACACGTGGTCGACCAGTGAGTTGGGAGCGGGGAGTTATGAGGCGAAGGTCGCGCACAACCTGTCCTTCGACGAGAACTACGGCGCCGGCGGAGTCAAGAACGGCGCCAACATCCCGTTCACCGTTCCGGGCGACGGTCTGGTCGTCACCTTCTCCTACGTCATCGCGACCCACGTGCTGACCGTGACGACGTCCCGGCCGGGTGCCCAGCCGGACCTCAGCCAGGCCAAGGCCTACTGGCTGACCCGCGACCTGCTCGCCGTACCGCCGGTCGCCCACCCGGAGCGGTCGCGCTGGCGGCTGCACTGGTCGGCGGACGGCTCGCTGAAGGTCGACGCGAACGACATCGGTGGCTCGTCGTCCGGACTGCGTTACGACCCGGCGGGGATCCCTGCGTCCGTGCTGGCGAAGTTCCCGGCGTTGAAGGGCTACACCGCGCTGAGACTCGACCACGCCGACGCTCGGAAGATCCTCACCGGACAACTCGGGCTCGCGCAGTACGACGACGTGGGACGGTTGCTGGATGCGACCGGCGTCCAGATCCCAGGTGTGCTCGACGATGTCTACGGCAGTGCCGCGGGGCGCACGTACGGCGTGAACTGGCACGGTGGTGCGCCGACGTTCACACTGTGGGCGCCGACCGCGCAAGCGGTGACGCTGCTGGTCGGGTCCAGCCGGGTGCCGCTGCGACTCAACAACGATGGGTCCTGGTCAGTCGACGGACCACGGTCGTGGAAGAACGCGTCGTACCGCTATGAGGTGAAGGTCTACGCGCCTTCGACGGGCAAGGTGGAGACGAACATCGTCACCGATCCGTACTCGGTCGCGCTCACGACGGACTCGGCGTACTCGGTCGCCGTCGACCTGAACGATCCGGCCGGGAAGCCGGCACTCTGGTCGGGTACGCCGGCGCCGAAGCTGGCGCGGGGTGTCGACTCGACCATCTACGAGCTGCACGTCCGCGACTTCTCGATCAACGACAGCAGCGTGCCGGCCGCCCACCGCGGGACCTACCTGGCCTTCGCGGACCAGGGCAACGGGACGAAGCATCTGCAGGCACTCGCGGCGGCCGGTCTCAACACCGTGCACCTCTTGCCGACGTTCGACATCGCGTCGATCCCGGAGACCGGGCAGCAGACGCCGGCCTGTGATCTGAAGTCGTTCCCGGCGGACTCCGATCAGCAGCAGGCCTGCGTGACGGCGGTCGCGGCGAAGGACGGCTTCAACTGGGGCTATGACCCGTACCACTGGCTCGCGCCGGAGGGTTCGTACGCGACCCAGAAGGACGGGCTCTCGCGGGTCGCCGAGTTCCGCACGATGGTCGGCGGACTGCACAAGTCCGGGCTGCGCGTCGTACTGGATCAGGTCTACAACCACACCCCGGCGGCCGGTCAGGCGCCGACGTCCGTCCTGGACAAGGTCGTGCCCGGGTACTACCAGCGGCTGAACGCGACCGGCAAGGTGGAGACGTCGACCTGCTGCAGCAACATCGCCACCGAGCACGCGATGGCCGAGAAGATCATGGTCGACAGCACCGTCAGCTGGGCGCGCAACTACCGGGTCGACGGCTTCCGCTACGACCTGATGGGCCACCACAGCAAGGCGAACATGCTGAAGATCCGCGCCGCCTTGGACAAGCTGACCCTGGCCAAGGACGGGGTGGACGGCAAGAGCGTCTACCTGTACGGCGAGGGCTGGAACTTCGGCGAGGTCGCGAACGACGCGCTGTTCGTCCAAGCGCGGCAGGGCAACCTCGGCGGCACCGGGATCGGCACGTTCTCCGACCGGCTCCGCGACGGGGTCCGCGGCGGCGGTCCGTTCGACGACAATCCGCGGATCCAGGGCTTCGGCTCCGGTGAGGCGAGCGACCCGAACGGCGACCCGATCAACGGCACGCCCTCCGAACGCGCTCAGAGACTCGCCCACGACACCGATCTGATCCAGCTCGGTCTGGCCGGCAACCTGCGCTCGTTCACCTTCCGCTCCGCCTCGACCGGCGACGTCGTCCGCGGTGACGCGGTCGACTACAACGGCGCACCGGCCGGGTACGCCGACCAGCCGGACGAGGTGATCAGTTATGTCGATGCCCATGACAACGAGACGTTGTGGGACACGCTGACCTACAAGTTGCCGACAGCAATGACGATGCCGGACCGGATCCGGATGAACACAGTGTCACTGGCAACGACCGCGCTGGCCCAGACGCCGTCGTTCTGGCACGCGGGCGCCGACATGCTGCGGAGCAAGTCGCTCGACCGCAACTCCTACGACTCGGGTGACTGGTTCAACACCCTCGACTGGACCGGCGCCGACAACGGCTTCGGCCACGGTCTGCCGCCCAAGGCCGACAACGAGGCCAAGTGGTCCTACATGAAGCCGCTGCTCGCCAACCCGGCGCTGAAGCCGACGGCGGCCGACGTGGCGACGGCCTCCGCCGCAGCCGCCGACCTGCTGAATCTGCGCTTCTCGAGCCCGCTGTTCCGGCTCGGCTCCGCGGAGCTGATCAACCAGAAGCTCACCTTCCCGGTCAGCGGCACGACGCCCGGTGTCATCACGATGCGCATCGACGACACCGTAGGCCCGAACGTCGACCCGGCCCTGAAGGGCGTCCTGGTCGTCTTCAACTCGACGGGAGCGGCGGTTACACAGCAGGTCCCAGGCCTGGCCGGCGCCAACCTGGTTCTGTCCCCCGTCCAGGCGAACGGCTCCGACGCTGTCGTCAAGCAGACCACCTGGACCGCCGGAACGGGCACAGCCACAGTCCCACCGCGGACCGTCGCCGTACTCGTTCAGCACTAGCCGGGCGAGGAGTACAGGCCCTCACCTGACCAGGCTGTGTCAGGTGAGGGCTGCGAAGCGACTGGCGGCGACGAAAGCGGCAAGAGCCAGCAGGGCCGTGTTGGCGGCGACCGGCTTGGGTTCGCGGAGCGAGGCGTGGGAGGTGGCGGCGCCGATCATGACGATGGACAGGCCCACGGCTGCGAGGGGTGTGAGGACTCGGGCGTGGTCGGTCAGCCAAGGGGCGAAGAGTCCGACGACGGCCAGGAGTTCGCAGATGGCGACGACGCGGACCAGCGGCATCGGGAAGGGCGCGATGCCGGTCTGGCCGGTGGCGAGCAGGCGGGCCCTAGACATGGTGGCCTTGACGGCACCGGAGTACGCGAAGATCGCGGCCAGGATGCCGGAGAAGACCCAGGTGACTGTGTTCATGCCGATTGCAGACGATCGGCGATCCGATCCTGTGACAGTGTCACTGGGAGACGTCTTCGATCGTCTGTGAAAGGTGTGATGGAGGAACTCAGGCCACTGCTGCTGTCGATCGCGTACCGGATGCTGGGGAGCTTCGGTGACGCGGAGGACGTCGTCCAAGAGGCTTATCTCCGGCTGCATCGGGAAGCTGCGGTGGACTCGCCGAAGGCGTTCCTGACCACGGTGACGACGCGGTTGGCGATCGATCAGTTGCGGTCCGCGCGCCGGCAGCGCGAGACCTACCTCGGCCCGTGGCTGCCCGAGCCTGCCGTCGACGAGTACGTCGACCTCGCCGACCGGGCCGCGTTGTCGGACTCGCTGTCCACCGCGTTCCTCGTCGTACTCGAGCGCCTCTCCCCCGACCAGCGCGCGGTCTTCCTGCTCTGCGACGTCTTCGGCTACTCGTACGACGAGGTCGCCGGGATCATCGCGAAGACGCCGGCCGCCTGCCGCCAGCTCGCCGTCCGCGCCCGGCGCCGGATTGCCGACAATCGACCGCGCTACGACGCATCACCCCAAGAGCGCGACGAACTGGTCCGGCGCTTCGTCGCGGCCGCCGAGGACGGTGAGCTCGACGCCCTCGTCGACCTGCTCGCACCCGACGCCACCTTCACCGGGGACGGCGGCGGCAAGGGCGGCTTCCCGCGACCGGTGCACGACGCCGGCAATGTCGCCCGGATGCTGATCGGCGCCTTCGGCAAGTTCGGCGGACACCGGCTCGCCTTCGAACCCGTGCATGTCGGCGGTCAGCCCGCCCTCCGGATCCACGACCCGGCCGACCGCACCGTCGCGATCTGGTCGTTCGTCGTCACCGAGGGCCTGATCACGACCATCCACGGCGTCGTCAATCCGGACAAGCTCACCCACCTGCAGGCTTCGGAGGCACCCGCACGACCAGGACCGACGGATCGACCGAGGCGCTGAGCGAGCGGCCGTCCGCGATCGTGTCGCCGTCCAGCTCGCGGCGTACCGTCTTCGCGGCCGTCACCTGGATCTTTCGCCCGGTGAACCGCTGGACATGCTGCTCGCGCATCGACTTGACCACCAGACTCAACGCCAGCCGCGGCCATTGGGCGACGCTCCGGGGCGCGAGCACTACGGCGTCGATGATCCCGTCGTCCGGGACCGCGTCGGGCAGCAGCGGGATGTTCGCCTGCAGGGTGCCGACGTTGCCGATCACCACGGTCCGCGCCCGGCGGCGTACCGGCGGCTGGTCGTCGACGGTGATCTCGACCCGGACCGACGGGTGGTTCAGGTTCTTGATCGTGGACACGACGTACGCCGCCCAGCCGACCCGCTTCTTCAGGTCGTCCGGTGCGTCCGCGATGATCGCCGCGTCCAGTCCCATGCCCGCCATCACGACGAACCGGTCGGAGGTCAGTTCGTCGCCCTCGATCAGCACACTGTCGATCCGCCGCTCGGTGCCGTCGAACACCTCGGCCAGCGCGTCGTCCATGTCCAGGGAGATCCCGAGGTTGCGGGCCAGCAGGTTCCCGGTCCCGGCCGGCAGGACGGCGACGGGGATGTCGGTCCCGGCGAGCTCGGCGCAGACGACCCGCACGGTGCCGTCCCCGCCGGCGACCACGACCAGGTCGACGGCGTCCTTGACCGCCCGCTGGGCCATCGCCACGCCCGGGTCGTCCTCGGTCGTCTCCAGCCACAGCTCGATGTCGACGCCGCGCTCGGTCACCGCGGTCTCGACCTTACGGCGAAAGTCCTCGGGGACCTTGATCGGGTTGACAATCACAGCTGCTCGTCTGGCGGTACTCACCTGATATTTGTCCGTTCGGGAAGATAGCGTGCCTGAGGTGAGCAGACTTCCACGGAGTACACCAGAAGCCCAGGGGTTGTCCGCCTCAGCGCTCGACGCTTTCGTCGCGGCGCTCGACGCGTCCACGCCGGAGATCCAGACCGTCATGCTGCTGCGGCACGGTCACGTCGTCCTCGAGGAGGCCTGGTCACCGTATCGGCTGACCGACCCGCACCTGCTGTTCTCTGTCTCGAAGAGCTTCACCTCGACCGGCGTCGGCCTGGCGATCGACGCCGGCCTACTGTCGCTGGACGACCAGGTGATCTCGTTCTTCGACGCCGACGAGCTCCCCGAGACGATCAGCGACAATCTGGCCGCGATGAAGATCCGGCACCTGCTGACCATGACCACCGGGCACAGCCAGGACACCGTCGAGGCGCTCTCCCGGGACCGCCGGATGATCAAGGTCTTCCTCGGGCTCGACGTCGACCACGAGCCGGGCACGGTGTTCGTGTACAACAGCGGCGCGACGTACATGCTGTCGGCGATCCTGCAGCGACTGACCGGTGAGCGGCTGCTCGACTACCTTCGCCCCCGGCTGTTCGAGCCGCTCGGTGCGACCGAGGCGTCCTGGCAGGTGTCGACGGAGGGCGTCACCGTCGGCGGCTGGGGTCTGAGCATCAACACCGAGTCGCTGGCCTGCTTCGGTCAGCTCGTGCTCCAGCGCGGCGTGTGGGAGGGCAAGCAACTCGTCCCCGCCGAGTGGTACGAGGCGGCCACCTCCAAGCAGGTGCCCAACGACAACGAGGAGAACCCGGACTGGAAGCAGGGGTACGGCTTCCAGTTCTGGCGCGGCCGCCACGACACCTACCGCGGCGACGGCGCGTTCGGCCAGTTCTGCGTGGTCTTCCCGGCGTACGACGCTGTCCTGATCGTCACGAGCGCGACGGAGGACATGCAGGCGATCCTGAACACCGTCTGGGATCACCTGCTCCCGGCGCTCGAAGGCAAGGAGGTCACCCCGGTCGCCCGCCCCGAGCGGCTGGAGCTCGCGCCGCCGACCGGTGCCGCACCGACGGGCGGCAACGGGCAGACCTACCGGTTCGCCGACGACAACGCCACCGGACTGGCCGCGGTCCGGCTGGATCCGGACGGGACCGGCACGTTCACCTTCGCCGGGCTCGAGCCCGGCGCGACCGAGCCCGTGGACATCATCTGCGAGCCGGGCGACTGGCGGGCGCTCAACTCCGTCGGCGTTCTCAAGGAGGCCGATCCCCAGGTCCGGCAGCGCGTCGTCTCCAGTGCGTACGCGGACGGTGACAAGTTCGTGGCGACGATCCGCTTCCTCGAGACGCCGTTCGTCCTCACCCTCGCCTGCCACCCGCCGACAGACCATCTGACCATCGACGTCACCCAGAACGTGTCCTTCGGACCGACCTCGTTCACGGTCACCTCGGAGGCGTGATCGGCGTCACTGTCACACGCTGAGGCCGGCGCGTGTCCTCCGGGTCGTAACGACAGACGACGGAGGAAATGACATGAAGGTCTTGGTAGCAGGTGCGACCGGCGGACTGGGCCGGTCGCTGGTGCCGCAACTGGTCGCGGCCGGGCACGAGGTGACCGGGATGATCCGGTCGGAGTCCGGCGCGGCCGGGGTGCGGGCGTTCGGGGCGGACGTGGTCTTCGCGGACGGCCTCGACGCTGCCGCGGTGACAGCTGCGGTGGAGTCGGTCCGACCGGAGGTCGTCGTACACCAGATGACGGCCCTCAAGGGTGGGATCGACTTCAAGAAGTTCGACGACAGCTTCGCGCTGACGAACCGGCTCCGCACCGAGGGCACCGACAACCTGCTCGCCGCTTCCCAGGCTGCCGGCGTACGACGGTTCGTCGTCCAGTCGTACGCCGGCTGGAACTTGCAGCACGGTGGCTCCGCGACGAAGACCGAGGCGGATCCGCTCGACGCCGAGCCGGTGCCGGCGCAGCGCAAGACGATGGCGGGGATCAGGCACCTCGAGTCGGTGGTGACGAACGCCGAGGGGATCGAGGGTGTCGCGCTGCGGTACGGGAGCTTCTACGGCCCGACCGGTGACATCGGCAAGGGCGGCTCGATGGTCGAGCTGATCCAGAAGCGCAAGCTGCCGGTGATCGGCGACGGGGCCGGGGTGTGGTCGTTCATCCACTACGACGACGCGGCCGACGCGACGGTGAAGGCGGTCGAGAGCGACGCGACCGGAATCTTCCAGATCGCCGACGACGACCCGGCGCAGGCGGCGGTGTGGCTGCCGGAGTTCGCCCGCATCCTCGGGGCGAAGCCGCCGCGGCACGTCCCCGCCTGGCTGGGCCGGCTCGCGGCCGGCGATGTCGGGGTCGCGGCCTTCACCGAGATCCGCGGCGCGGACAACAGCCTCGCCAAGGCGACCTTCGGCTGGCAGCCCGGCTACGCCTCCTGGCGCGACGGCTTCCGCAACGGTCTCTAAGACGTGGCCGGCCGCCAGACCCGCCCTAGCGCCGGTCGAACGAGAGAGCTTCGCCGCGGGCGCCGGTGGGTGTACGGAGATGCCAGTCGGTGGCGGCTTGGTACGCCTCGCCGACGCGCAGGGTGAGCGCATCCGCGTGCCTCGCCGCAACCACCTGCAGTCCAACGGGAAGCCCCGCCCGCGTGAACCCACACGGCACGCTGAGCGCCGGCTGCTGGGTGAGATTGAACGGATAGGTGTACGGCGTCCAACTCGTCCAATCCGGTGACGTCGAACCGTCCGGCACGTCCTGGCCGACCGGGAACGCCGTGATCGGCAGCGTCGGCGTAACGAGGACGTCGTACGTCTGATGGAACCGCCCCATCAGCTGCCCGAGCTCCATCCGGGTTGTGGTCGCTTCCAGGAAGTCCGAGGCCGAGTACGACGCTCCGAGCGCGGCAACCCGGCGCAGTCCGGGATCAACGCGATCGTCGACCTCGTACGCCGACAGCAACTTCGCGGCGCCCGACCACCACAGCACGTGGAACGCGTCGACCGGGTCCGCGAACCCCGGATCGACTTCGCTCACCTCGGCCCCGGCCGCCTCAAGCACCCCAACCGCCGTGCGGACGAGTGCCTCGACCTCGGGGTCATTGTCGACAATCCCAAGATCGGACGAGAAGGCAATCCGCAGGCCGGCGACACCGTCGTCCAGCCCGCGCAGGAACGACATGGCCGGCGTGGGCATCGCGGACCAGTCGCGGGCGTCGTACCCGGTGATCACGTCGAGCAGCGCGGCCGCGTCCCGGACCGACCGCGTCATCGGCCCGCCGTGCGACAACGTCCCGAACGCGCTCGGCGGATACAACGGGATCAGCCCGTACGTCGGCTTGAGCGCGACCGTCCCGGTGAACGCGGCCGGGATCCGGACCGATCCCCCACCGTCGGTGCCGACCGACCACGCGCCCATGCCGAGCGCGACCGCGGCCGCTGATCCGCCGCTCGAACCGCCGGGGGTCGTCGACGGATCCCACGGGTTGCGTGTCACGCCGTACCTGGAGGAGTCGGTGACACCCTTCCAGGAGTACTCAGGCGTGGTCGTCTTGCCGAGGATGACGGCGCCGGTCTCCCGGAGGCGGGCGACAGCCGGGGCATCCTCGTCCCACGGGCCGGCCTCGTCGATCAGCGTGCTGCCGCGAAGGGTCGGCCATCCCTTTGTCCACAAGGCATCCTTGATCGACGTCGGTACGCCGTCGCCGGGGCCTAGTGGCTGCCCGGAATGCCACCGGGCCTCCGACTCCTTCGCGGTGGCGAGGGCGCCCTCGGCATCCACCAGGACGAATGCGTTGACCTGGTCGTCGTACTGCTCGATCGCGTCCAGCGCCGCTTGCGTCGCCTCCACCGGCGAGATCGTGCCGTTCCGGTATCCGTCGACCAATTCGGTTGCCTGCGTCATCGGGCTCCTGTCGGGATGTAGCCGAGCTTCTTGTCCACGACGTTGAGCAGGGGTTCCCCAGCTAGCCAGCGCCGGACATTGGTGGCGAACTGTGCGGCCAGTGTGTCCCGCCAGCCGAGCACGTCGCCGGACATGTGCGCGGTGATCGTCACGTTCGGCGCGTCCCACAGCGGATGGTCCGGCGGCAACGGTTCGCGGTCGACGACGTCGAGGGTGGCTGCGATTCGCCCGTCCTGCAAGGCGTTCAGGAGCGCGACTTCGTCGACAATCGGACCGCGTGCGACGTTGATGAGGTGCGCGCCCGGGCGCATCGCCGCCAGTACCTCGGTGTCGACCAGTCCTCGCGTGGCATCTGTCAGCGGGGCTGCCAGGACGAGGTGATCGGCCCACCCCACCTGCGCCGAAAGATTGCTACTGGCAACGACCTCGCCGAAGTCCGGGTCGTCCGGGCGTGCGACCCGCCCGGCTCCACGGACCTGCAGACCGGCCGCGCTGAGCAGCCGGGCCGTTTCCCGTCCGATCGCGCCGGTGCCGACGATCAGCGCGGTCGCGCCGAGGATGCTGCGCGTCTCGCGATGCTGCCACTCGTGCCGTCGCTGCAACTCCAGGCTGCGCCGGCTGTCCTTGGCCTGCGCGATCACCGCGCCCAGCACGTACTCCGCGATCGGCCGGTCGAACACGCCATGGGCATTCGTCACCACGACATCCGAGTCCCGAAGCTCGTCGAACAGCAACGTGTCCACCCCGGCCGCCGTCACATGAATCCACTCGACCGAACCCGCCTCAGCCCACACATCCCGAACCGCCGTCGAAAAGAAGTCCCACAGCATCAACCCCCGAGCCCCCCGCACCGCCTCCCCCAACCCACCCACATCACAAAACCGAAACTCAACCCCCAACCCGTCCAACCCCGGCGGCACCAGCAACCCACCCACACCCGGCTCGGCCTCCACCCCCACACCCACCACCGAGCCCACCCCCGAATCCGGGTCAGCGCCCGCACGCACACCCGGTGCCGCGCCCACACCCACCTCGGCGCCAGCACCCACCTCGGCGCCAGCACCCAATTCGGCGCCCGTGCCCGCACCTGGCACCCTGCCCGCACCCGGCTCGGTGCCCGCCGCTGGGGACCGTTTGCAGAGCACCGTGATGATGGGGCGCTCGGCGGGGGGTGGCATGCGTCGAGGCTAGGAACCCGGCCGTAGGATTGTCAACAATCCTGCCCCAGCCGCACGAGCGACCACCAGGAGGTAGTTCCGTGCAAGCTCTTCCGTACGCCGCACGCGTCGCCGGGCTCGTCGGGTCGGTGATCGACTCGAGTACGTCGTTGCTGCACAAGCAGACCCACGACATCGTCCGGTTCGCGATGGGATCACCGGCCGCGGAAGCAGTACCGTCGGCCGTCCTCGCCGCCATCGCCGCCGAACAACTGAGCCGCCCCGACGCGTACGACTACGCGGCCACCGAGGGAGATCCACCGCTGCACGCCGCCCTCCTCGAGATGCTCCGCGGCACCACCGACGAGACCACGGCCGACCGGCTCACCATCACGGCCGGCGGGATGCAGGGCCTCGACCTGTTCTGCAAGCTCTTCGTCGACCCCGGTGACCTGGTCGTCGTCGAATCGCCGACGTACACGAACGGCAGTGCGACCGCACTCTCGTACGGCGCCGAACTGCTGGAGGTTCCGGTCGATGTCGACGGGATGATGGTCGACGATCTACCACGGCTCCTCGACGGAAGACGGCCGAAGGCGATCTACACGATCCCGACGTTCCAGAACCCGTCCGGCGCGACACTCTCCCTCGAGCGGCGGCACAAGCTGCTCGACCTCGCCCGCTCCTGGGGCTCGATGGTGATCGACGACGATCCGTACGGGCTGCTGCGGTTCGCCGGTGATCCGTTGCCGTCACTACGTGAGCTCGGCGCGGGCGATCCGCTCGTGTTCGCCGTACGCACGTTCTCGAAGATCGTCGCGCCGGGACTCCGGGTCGGCTGGGTCGACACCGATCCCGAACTGCAGCCGTTGCTGATCAACGCGAAGCAGGCGATGGACACCTGCACGAACCTGCCGGCCCAGCGGCTGCTCGCCGGGTTCCTGACCGGCGGCCACCTCGAGGAGCACCTGGTCACGCAGCGGCTCGAGTACAAGCGCCGCAAGGACGCGATGCACACGGCGCTGCAGGAGAACTTCGCGGACATCGCCCGCTGGACCGATCCCGAGGGTGGCTTCTTCCTCTGGGTCACGTTGGAGAACGGCGTCGACACGAGCGAGTTGTTCGAGATCGCCCTGGCCGAAGGCGTCGCGTTCATCCCCGGCCCGGCCTTCTCCCCCACCGGCCGCTTCCACGACGCGCTCCGCCTCTGCTTCGCCTCGACGCCACCGGACCGCATCCACGAGGGCATCGCCCGCCTACGCCGCGCCGCCGACAAACTGTTGCCCTAGGCAACCCCGACCCGTGGGCCGGGCAACCGCAGCCCGCAGCACCGGGCGACCGCAGCCCCGCGCGGCCGGGCAACCGCAGCCCCGCGCGGCCGGGCGACCGCAACACGCGGGACCGAGCAATCCCAGCCCGCGGGCGCTGGTAGGGCTCTCTGTTCTCTCACCACTTCCGTCGCCGGTGAGAGGATTCGTTAACCGTCTCGTTACACCTCAGGACGCCCACCGAAACCGGCACGCCCTGAACTAAAGAAGACCCGCCGCCAGGGCGGGGCGCCCCTAGGGTTCCGCTGCCGATCGCGGCAGGTCTGGTCCGAGAGGGGAGGCGGTGCCGTCACGACGGCGCCGTTCCACGGCGGGACAAAAGCCCGGGAGGCCTTGAAGGCCCCGGGTGCCGTGTGCGTTCCGGGCCGATCCGATGGAGGCCGGAATGTCAGCCACCCCTGAAACACTGACCTCACCCACCGACGACCTCGGCGCGAACGACCTGGGCCGGTTCGGCTACACCCAGCAGCTCTCACGCCGGGTCGGCACCTACGCCTCGTTCGCGGCCGGCTTCTCGTTCGTGTCGATCCTCACCACCGTCTTCCAGCTGTTCGGACTGGGCTTCGGCTTCGGCGGTACGGCGTTCTTCTGGACCTGGCCCGCGGTCCTGGCCGGCCAGCTGATGGTGGCGTTGTGCTTCGCCGAACTCGCCGCCCGCTACCCGTTGTCCGGAGCGATCTATCAATGGGCCAGGCGGCTCGGCGGCGCCGTCGTCGGCTGGTTCGCCGGCTGGACGATGGTGATCGCGCAGATCATCACGCTGGCCACCGCGGCGATCGCGCTGCAGGTCGTGCTGCCCGCGGTCTGGTCCGGCTTCCAGCTCGTCGGGACCGACTCGGCGCTCTCGTCGAAGGACGGCGCGGCGAACGCCGTCGTCCTGGGCTGCCTACTCCTCATCGCCACCACCCTCCTCAACGCGACCAGCGTCCGCATCACCGCGGTGGTCAACTCGGTCGGCGTGACCTGCGAGCTGGTCGGTGTCGTGTTGATCGTCGTTTTGTTGACAACCAGAGCCGAGCGCGGGCCGTCCGTCGTACTGCACACGACGAACCTCGACAGCACCACCGGGTACGTCGTACCGCTGCTCATCTCGGCGCTGATGGCGGCGTACGTGCTGGTCGGGTTCGACAGCGCGGGTGAGTTGTCGGAGGAGACCCACCGGCCGAGGGCGACCACGCCGCGGACGATCATCCGGGCCGTCGTCGCGTCCGGGATCGGCGGCGCGTTCCTCATCGTCGCCGCGCTGATGGCCGCGCCGTCGCTGACCGATGGCGATCTGGCCACGCAGGGTCTGCCGTACGTGCTGACCAGCCGGCTCGGCACCACCCCCGGCAAGCTGCTGCTCCTCGACGTCGCGCTCGCCGTGTGCGTCTGCACGCTCGCGATCCAGACCGCGGCCGCGCGGATGATCTTCTCGATGGCGCGCGACAACGTCCTGCCGGCGTCGCGTCAGTTGCGTCAGGTGTCCCGCCGTACCGGCACGCCGGTCGCGGCGACCATCGTGCCCGGCATCCTCGCCGCCGTCTGCCTGGTGGTGAATGTGGGCAACGCGGGCCTGTTCCTCGGCCTCGCCAGCGTCTGCATCATGCTGCTCTACGTCGCGTATCTGATGGTGACCGCACCTCTGCTGGTACGACGGCTGAGCGGCAGCGGACCCGCCGCCGGGGTCGACGAACAAGGCCGGCCGCTGTTCTCGCTCGGACGGTTCGGTCTGATTGTCAACATCGTCGCGGTTGCCTACGGGCTCGCGATGGCAATCAACCTCGGTTGGCCGCGAGCTGAGGTGTACGACCCGGCCGGCGCGGGTTGGTATCTGCACTATCTGCCGCTGATCACCCTCGCGATCGTGGGCCTCGGCGGAGTGATCGCCTACCGGTACCAGCGCCGCGCATACCACGCCTCGATCGGCCTCGTCCTGCCGTCCGCTGCGGCGCCCGCCGTCGCCGAAGCGGAAGGAGCCGGCGCATGAACCACGACATCCCTGCCGCCGCGGCTTGGTCGGCACCGCTCCGGGCGGGGCGAAGCATGACCCTCACCGCGCTCGCCGACGGCGCGAATGCGTCGGTGCTGATCATCGGGTCCGACCGGCTCGATCGGCTGAACATCCCGGACACACTGAAATCGCAGATGTCCGCACGAATCCGGTCCGGCATGGTCCTGATGTCCGACCGCGGCCTCGCTCTGGCCACCGCTGTCGCCTCCACGCTCGATTGGCACGACTGCCTAACCGGCGGGCGCCCCGATCGCTTGGTGCTGCTCGAACTCGCCAAGCACGGTTTCGGAGCAGCCGATCTGCATGCTTGCATCAACTTCTTCTCGAAGGTCGCGATCTCTGACGACCCGCGCGGATCGCTGGCGTTCGTACCGGCACACGCACGAGCCGGCGACACCGTGACGCTGCGAGCCGAGCAGGACCTGCTGGTCGTCATATCCACCGCGCCGCATCTGCTGTCCGACGGTCCGGCCGCGGGAGTCGCCGTACACATCGAAGCCGCTACGCCAGGTGATCCGGAGCTCCGCGAGGAAGCGAAGCGTGCGCTCGTGCTGACCCAGGAGCTGATCGCATGACCATCACCGAGACGAGTGCCGCTCTGGACACGGTCGTCGAGCCTGGCGATGGCGCACTGCTCACCGTGCCGGCCGGTGGTCGATTGCAGATTGTCGACCTGCATGGCAATCAGGCTGTCGACACCTTGCTGTACGACGCGCACGACATCGACAACCGCTACTCCGCCTTCGACACGATCCGCGAGCAGCGGGCCGTCTACCTCACGACCGGATCACGGCTGCTGTCGACCAGACTCGACGAGCTCGCGGTGATCAGCGACGACACCTGCGGCCGGCACGACACCGTCGGCGGCGCGTGTTCCCAGGAGAGCAACGTCATCCGGTACGGCGTACACATCCGGCACCAGCACGCCTGCCGCCAGACTTTCCTCTGGTACGGCGCGCAGGCCGGCATCGGCCAGCGTCAGCTCACCCACAACATCAACTTCTTCATGAACGTCCCCGTCACCTCCGGCGGAGACCTGAGGTTCGACGACGGTCTCTCCGCCCCGGGCCGGTACGTCGAGCTCACCGCGTCCCGGGACATCCTGGTGCTGATCAGCAATTGTCCGCAGGTCAACAATCCCTGCAACGGCTGGAATCCGACGCCGATCCAGCTCGTGGGCTGGTGGTGACGGTGGCCGTCATCAGCATCGTCAATCCAGGGACCCAGACCACGATCCAGGACCTGACCGGCCGGCCGGGGCTCTGGGACGTCGGCGTACCGCCTTCCGGTGCGGCCGACGAACTGACCTTCGCACTGGTCAACGCCGCGGTGGGCAATCCGGACAGCGCGGCCGGACTGGAGTGTGTCGTCACCGGACCGGCGCTGACCTGCGACGAGGACCGGCTGATCTGCGTCGGTGGCGCGATCCGCAACGCGACCATCGACGGATTCCGCGTCCGCCCTGGCATGGTCGTCCGCCTGCCTGCCGGAGCCGTGCTCGACCTGGGTGCATTGGACGGCCCGGGTCTGCGCGCGTACCTGGCGATCGAAGGCGGCCTGGACGTCCCGCGCGTCCTCGGCAGCCGATCGACCTTCGTGCTCGGCGGTTTCGGCGGTCACGACGGCCGCGCGCTCACGGCAGGCGACCAACTCCCCTTGGGCCGGCGCGAGAACCTGCTCACCCCGCTGTCGGTCGACCTTCCGGAGCTCTCCGGCAGTTGGCGAGTCCGGGTGATCGCCGGCCCGCACGGCGCGCCGGACCATCTCACCGCTGAGGGTGTCGACGAGTTCTTTGCCAACAGTTGGATTGTCGACCATCGCTCCGATCGCACCGGCATCAGGCTGGTCGGACCGGTGCCGGGCTGGGCCAGGACCGACGGCGGTGAGGCCGGTCTGCATCCCTCCAACGTGCACGACTCCGCGTATCCGGTCGGCGGCATCATGCTGTCCGGAGACACCCCGGTCATCGTCGGCAAGGACGGCCCGTCGCTCGGCGGCTTCGTCGTACCGGCCGTGGTGATCGAGGCCGATCGATGGATGCTCGGCCAGCTCCGCGCCGGCGATACCGTCGAACTGGTCCCGGTGACGATGGCAGCGGCGACCGAAGCGATCCGGGTACGGCGTCACTGGTTGAGTGATCTCCGCCAGGACCCGGCCGAGCTCGCCTCCCCGATCAGCACCACGGACCGTCCGAAGGCTCTACACCACGCCGAACGCGTGACCACGGCACCGCCGTACACAATCAGATGCGCCGGCGAACGGCATCTGCTGGTCGAAGCGGGATCGGCCGAGCTCGATCTCACGGTCCGGGTGTGGATCCACCTGCTGGCGCAGTCCTTGCGCGCCGACCAGCCGGACGGTGTGACGGAGATCGTCGAGGGTGTCCGGTCGATGCTGGTGGCGGTCGACTCGTCGCGGCTGGCGCTGACCCAGCTCGCCGAGCGACTGGCGTTCCTCGCCGCCGGGCTCGAGGATCCCGAGACCGTGGTGCTGCCGGCGCGCGAGGTAACCCTGCCGATCGCGTTCGACCACCCGGAGGCCCATGAGGCGATGCGCCGGTACGCGACCTCGGTCCGGCCGGACGCGCCCTGGTGCCCGGACAACGTGGAGTTCATCCGGCGGGTCAACGATCTGCGCGAACGCGACGAGGTCTTCGAGATCGTGCAGGCCGCGACGTACCTGGTGGTCGGACTCGGCGACGTCTACCTCGGCGCGCCGGTCGCCGTACCGATCGATCCGCGGCACCGGCTGGTGACGACGAAGTACAACCCGGCGCGCACCTGGACGCCGCAGAACGCGGTCGGGATCGGCGGGATCTACCTGTGCGTGTACGGGATGGAGGGACCCGGCGGCTACCAGTTGGTCGGCCGGACCGTCCCGGTCTGGCGGCTCTCCCCCGCCGACGAGCAGCCTTGGTTGCTCCGGCAGTTCGACCTGATCCGCTTCACCCCGGTGAGCGCCGAGCAACTCGCCCACGAGCGAGCCGAGATCGCAGCCGGCCGGGCCGACCTCCGGGTCAGCCCGTCGACGTTCTCGATCGCCGACGTACGCCGCATCGAACAGGAGGCACCCGTGGACATCGCAACCCTACGAGCCAAACGCCGAGCCGCCTTCGAAGCCGAGCGGGCGAGGTGGGGAGCATGAAGGAATGGATCACCCGCGTCGAGCCGGTCGAAGCTCGGCCCGGACCGCTGCATGGGCTCACGATGGGGTTGAAGGACAACATCGACCTGGCTGGGGTGCCTACGACCGCTGGGGATCCGCGCAACTCCGAGCCGGCGGCGCAGAACGCCTTTGTCGTCGACCGGTTGGTTGCGGCGGGCGCCGTACCGCTGGGGAAGACGAATCTCGATCAGTACGCGACCGGGCTGGTCGGCACGCGGTCGCCGTACGGCGCTTGTCACTCGGTCTACTCGGCGGAGCATGTGTCGGGTGGATCGAGTTCGGGCAGCGCAGTCGCGGTTGCGAGTGGGCAGGTCGATTTCGCGCTCGGTACGGACACGGCCGGGAGTGGCCGGGTGCCGGCTGCCTTCAATCGGATTGTCGGCATCAAACCGAGTCGCGGGATCGTCTCCGCGCGGGGCGTCGTACCGGCGTGCCGGTCGCTCGACTGCGTGACGGTGATGGCCCGGTCTGTTGCCACTGCGCGCCGCGCCTTCGATGTGATGGTTGCCTTCGACTCGGAGGACGCGTGGTCCCGGCGGTACGAGTCGCTGCCGCACAGCCGGTCGGGACGCGTGCCTGAGTCCCCGGCGGTGATCGGCGTACCGGATGTGGCTCTCGAACTCGACCCGCTGCATGAGGAGGCCTGGCAGGCGACACTCGACCAGGCTTATCGGCTCGGCGACGTGGTGAAGGTGGATGTGCAGCCGCTGCTGGCAGCCGCCGACCTGCTGTACTCGGGTCCTTGGCTGGCCGAGCGGTGGCTGGCCTTCGGGGACAAGCTTGTCGATGATCCGGCGGTGGACCCATCTGTGCGGTCGATTGTCCACAATGGTGCCGCGCTGACCGCGGCCGATGCGTTCGCCGGCTTCGATCGACTGGCGGTCCTGGCGCGGGCGAGCGAGCACTTGTGGACGCAACTTGACGCACTGCTGCTGCCGGTGACGCCGGAGCATCCGACGCTGGCAGAGGTCGCGGCGGATCCGATCGGCGTGAACAGCCGGCTCGGACGGTTCACGAACATGGTCAACCTGCTGGATCTGTGCGCTGTCGCCTTTCCTGGGCCGGACCGGAGCGACGGGCTGCCGTTCGGGATCCAGTTGCTCGCGCCGGCGGGTCACGACCGCGTACTGATCGACCTTGCTGCGACGTGGTGTCGTGAACCCGCGGAGGAGATCTTGCTCGCGGTCGCGGGTGCGCACCTGTCCGGGCAGCCGCTCAACCACGAACTGGTACGACGGGGTGGACGGCTCGCGTTCGATGCGCGGACGGATGCGTCGTACCGGATGTATCTGGTGGACGGACCGCGGCCTGGTCTGACGCGGACGGTGCCGGATCAGGGCGGCGCCGGGATCGAGGTGGAGGTCTGGAGTTTGCCGGCGGGTGAGTTCGGCGGATTCCTGGCGACGGTCGAGCCGCCGCTGGCGATCGGTCCGGTGGAGTTGTCGGACGGGCAGCGGGTGCTCGGGTTCGTGTGTACGGCTGATGGGGCGGATCCGGCGTGCGATATCACGTCGTACGGCGGCTGGCGGGCGTACCTGGCTGGGAGGTCGGCCTAGGCTAGGGCGGCATGAGCGTGACGTCCGCCGAGCAGGCTGTGCTGGATCGTATCGACGAGGATCTGCTGGTGCGGGTCACCACGGAACTGCTGCGGGCGCGTGGGCAGAACCCGCCCGGCGAGGAGGCGGCGACTGCCGCGGTCCTGGCCGCGGCGGCCCGGGAGCTCGGGCTCCTGGTGGTCACCACGCCCGTCGAGCCCGGCCGCGACAACCTCACCATCACACTCGCCGGAGACAACCGTGCCGAGAACAACGGTGCCGGCAGCAACGGTGCTTCGGGCAACGGTCCGGGGGTGTTGCTGCTTGGGCACACGGACGTTGTGCCTGTTGGTGACGGGTGGACGACCGACCCGTTCGGTGGGGAGGTTCGCGACGGGCGGATCTACGGCCGCGGCGCCTCCGACATGAAGGGCGGCCTCGCGGCGGCAATGGTTGCTCTCGCCGCGCTGCGCGGCACCCGCCTGAGCGGACCGGTCGAGCTCGCGGCGGTCATGGACGAGGAGGAGACCGGCAAAGGCATCCGCGCGTACGTCGCCGACACCCAACGATCCTTCGTCGGGTGCATCACCGCCGAACCGACCGACCTGCAGACAATCATCGCCGCCCGGGGCGACTCGTACCTACGCGTCGCCGTCCACGGCCGCGCCTGTCACGCCGGCAACCCGGCAGATGGCGCGAACGCGATCTACGGCGCGGCCGCAGTCGTCGCCGAGATCGAACGCCTGCACGCGATGCTTGCCGCCGACCCCCATCCCCTGCTCGGCCCCGCAACCTGGAGCGTCGGTCAGATCAACGGCGGCACCGGCGGATCGATCGTCCCGGCCGAGTGCGTGATCGTCGCCGATCGCCGACTGCTCCCCGGCGAGTCGCCGGCCGCCGTACTCGACGATCTCCGTCACCGCGTCGCGGCGCTCCGGCTGGAGGACCGCGGGCTGACGGTCGACCTCGACATGCCGATGGAGATGCCCGCCTTCGAGACCGCGGCCGACACCGACCTCGTCCGGATCACCGAGTCCGCCCGGGTCGACGCCGGTGGTCCCGAGCTTCCGTTGGGCGGCTGGACGGCGGCTTGCGACGGCGGGTACGTCGCCCGCGATCTCGGCGTACCCGTCGTCGTCCTTGGCCCCGGCTCGGTCACCACGCAGGCTCACCGCGCAGACGAATCCGTGGCGATCCACGAGCTCATGACGGCTGCCCGCGCGTACGCCCTCACCGCCATGCGCCTCCTGAGCTGAGCTCGATCAGCTCCCGGCAGGGCTCACGTGCACTGTGGCGCTGTGGAGTTTGGGCAGGGAGTCGGACAGGCGGTGGTGGGCGTCGTGCGCAATCGCATGTGCATCGGCGAGTGTCAGGGACGGATCGACGACAACGCTCGTCTCGGCCCGGATCCGATGTCCCGTCCAGCGGAGGCGAAGGTCTTCGATCCCGGTCACGCCGGGCGTGCCACGCAGGGTGGTCTCGGCGGTGACGAGCAACTCCGGATCGATCGCGTCCATCAGCCGGCGGTAGACGTCGGTCCACGCGCTCTTCAGTACGACGAGGATCGCGACCGTGATACCGAGGCCGACGAGTGGGTCGGCCAGCGGGAAGCCGGCCAGTACGCCGATCGCGCCGAGCACGACCGCGAGTGAGGTGAACCCGTCGGCCCGGGCATGGAGTCCGTCCGCGACCAGCGCCGCCGAGCCGATCCGGCGGCCGACCCGGATCCGGTACGCCGCGACGAGTTCGTTGCCGGCGAATCCGACCAGACCGGCGATGATCAGCGCCGCCAGGTGCTCGGGTGGCCGCGGGTCGACGAGCCGGCGGATCGACTCGTACCCAGCGACCACTGCCGACAACGCGATCATCCCCACGATGAAGATCCCGGCAAGGTCCTCGGCCCGCCCGTACCCATACGTGTAGCGCCGGGTCGCCGGCCGGCGCGCCAGTACGAACGCCGCCCAGAGCGGAACCGCGGTCAACGCGTCCGAGAAGTTGTGCACAGTATCGGCAAGCAGCGCCACCGAGCCAGTGAGCAGGACGAGACCAGCCTGGGCGATCGCGGTCAGCCCCAGTCCAGCCAGGCTGATCTTGACCGCACGGATGCCCTCCGCACTCCCTTCGAGCGCTGCGTCAACCGACTCCGCCGCATCATGCCGATGCGGCCTAACCACCCGCACCACCCACCCAACCACCCCGCGCCGCCCACCACCGACCCCATGCCCATGCCCATGTCCGCCACCAACCCCGTGACCACGCCCGCGACCAGCCTCGTGACCGTGCCCACCACCCGACTCAAGCCCATGCCGGCCTCCGGCCCCGTGACCGGCCCCGTGACCGTGCCCGCCACCAGCTCCGTGACCACGGCCCTGCTCGTGAGCGTGATCGTGACTGGCCTCATACCCATCCCCGCGACCATGCCCGTGACCGGCCTCAAGCCCATCCCCGCCACCGGCCTCATACCCATGCCCGTGACCAGCCTCATACCCATCCCCGCGACCACGATCGTGACCGGCCTCAAGCCCATCCCCGCCACCGGCCTCAAGCCCATCCCCGCGACGACGCCCGCGACCACCCCCGTGACCATGATCGTGGCCGTGATCGTGATCATGCGATCGACCGTGATCCGCTGGAGCTCCGCGTCCTGCATCCATGAGATCATGTTATCTGCGCATCCATGCATATACGCAAGTAGGCAGGTCCCGGGTAGAGTGCCGGGCATGCACTCGTCGATCGACGACTTCGAGATGCCGAACGAGGAGCAGGTGCATCTCGCCGCCGAATCCTTCCGCCTGCTCGCCGACCCAACGAGGATCCGCGTGCTATGGGCACTCCTCCAAGGCGAATCCTCAGTCGCCTGCCTGGCCGAGCTCACCGGCGCCGCACCGGCCGCAGTCAGTCAGCACCTGGCGAAACTCCGCCTGGCCGGCCTCGTCCGCGGCCGCCGCGAAGGGACGTTCGTCTACTACTCAGCCGCCGACCACCACGTCCGCAAACTCCTCGACCAGGCCCTCTTCCACGCCGACCACCTCGACCGCGACCTCCCCAACTAGCCACCGGCCGCCAAGCTACGTAGCCACCGGGCAGCCGCACCACTAGTCCACCGCGCCACCCACGCCACTGCGCTGTCCACCACCGGCACCACCAGCACCACCAGCACCACCGCACCACCGGCCCACCGCCACCGCACGACCGGCCCACCGCAACACCGCGGCACCGGCCCCACCGCACGACTTGGCCACCGGCCGACCGCGCGACCCACCACCCGCACGACCGACCCCGCCGCGCCACCGCACCCACCGACCCGCCGCGCCACCGCACCCACCGACCCCGCCGCGCCACCAGCCCACCGCGGCACCGCCTCACCGGCCCACCGGCCCCACCGCATCACCGTGCGACCGGCCCACCGGCCGACCCACCACCCGCACGACCGACCCGACCGCGCCACCGCACCCACAGGCCCGCCTCGCCGCCACACCCACCGGCCCCGCCTCGCCACCGCGCCACAGCACCACCCCGAACCACCGGCCAACCGCACCACTGGGCCATCGGGCCATCGGGCCACCGGGCCACCGGGCCATCGGGCCACCGGGCCACCGGGCCATCGGGCCACCGGGCCACCGGGCCATCGGGCCACCGGGCCACCGGGCCACCGGGCCACCGGGCCACCGGGCCACCGGGCCACAACTACACCTGCGGACCCCGGTCCTCGCCTTGCGGGCGGAGTGCGGTTTGGGCCTGACCCGTTTTGACGGACATCCGAGATCAGGAGCTGGTGCTCCGGAAGGATGTTCATCATGGAGTCTATGGGCAAGAAGAAGCCGCGGCCTCGGCGTTCGTTCACGGCCGAGTTCAAGGCCGAGATCGTGGAGTTGTGTCAGCGCGGTGACCGGTCGGTGGGTCAGGTCGCGAAGGACTTCGACCTGACCGAGACCGCGGTGCGGGAGTGGCTGCGGCAGGCCGAACGCGATGCCGGCACCGGTGATGGCGGGTTGACCACGAGCGAGAAGGACGAGCTGGCGGCGTTGCGGCGGGAGAACCGCCGGCTCCGGGAGGATGTCGAGATCCTCAAGCGGGCGACGGCTTTCTTCGTGAAGGAGACCCGGTGAACTGTTACCCGTTCATCGAGGCGGAGAAGCGAGGCGACCACAGCGTGAAGCGGGCGTGTGAGTTGCTGCAGGTCTCTCGTTCCGCCTACTACGCCGACCGCACCGGCGGCCCCTCGGTGCGCGCGCAGCGCGACGCCGTCCTGACCGCAAAGATCGTCGAGATCCACGACGAGTCCCGCCTGACCTACGGCTCGCCGCGGGTCCACCGCGAACTCCGAGCTCAAGGTGAGAGATGTTCCCGCAAGCGGGTGGTGCGGCTGATGCGAGCCGCCGACCTCCATCGCCGGATCCCGAGACGCTCGAAGAAGACGACGATCCCTGACCCGGGCGCCACCACCAGACCGGACCTGATCGGCCGCGACTTCGGCATCGACCCCGACCACCCCGGCCAGCTGGACCGCCGCTGGTGTGGCGACATCACCTACATCCAGACCTGGGAAGGTTGGCTCTACCTGGCCACCGTGATCGACCTCGCCTCGCGGCGGGTGGTCGGCTGGGCGACAGCCGATCATCTGCGCACCGGCCTGGTCGCCGAGGCGCTCACCGACGCGGTGAATCGGCGCCGGCCGGCGCCCGATGTGCTGTTCCACTCCGATCGCGGCTGCCAATACACCTCGGCCCAGTTCGCCAACCTGGCCAGGGATCTCGGTGTCAGACTGTCAGTCGGCCGCAAGGGCCAATGCTGGGACAACGCGGTCGCCGAATCCTTCTTCGCCACCCTGAAAACCGAACTCATCCACCGCCGCACCTGGCCCACCCGCAAGGCCGCCAGCAGCGCGATCTTCGACTACATCGAGGGCTGGTACAACACCCGCCGACGCCACTCGACCCTCGGCTACCTCAGCCCCGCCACCTTCGAATCAACCCAACCCACCACCCTCGAACAGGTAGCCTGAACCGACCTCACACCAACCGTGTCCGTCGAACCGGGTCAACCCCAGTTGCGAGGAGTTCGGCTAGGTGGTGGGCTCGGCGTGAGGTCCCGTGGGCGATCTGGGTGCGGCAGCTGAAGCCGTCGGCCAGTACGGCGGTTGCTTCGGGCAACGCTCGTACGGCGGGGAGCAGGACGCGCTCACCGATCGCCTTCGAGACGTCGTAGTGGTCGCGCTCGAACCCGAAGTTGCCGGCCAGGCCGCAGCACCCGGAGTCGGGCACGGTGGCGTCGATGCCGGCCGCCGCCATCAGCCGGCGATCGGCGTCGAACCCGAGTACGGCGTGCTGATGGCAATGCGTCTGCACCAGCGCCTCTCCCCCGACCTGCGGTGGTTCCCAACCCGACTCGACCAGGAACTCAGCGAAGGTCCGCGTTGCGTGCGCCGCCTGGTCGACGAGTGGATTGTCGACAATCAGATCAGGTGCGTCGTGCCGGAGGGCCGCAGTACAACTCGGTTCGAGACCCACGATCGGCGTACCCGCGGCGAGATTCGGCGCGAGGATCCGCAGCGAACGTTTGAGGACGCGCCGAGCCTTCTTCAACTGCCCGGTCGAGATCCAGGTCAGACCGCAGCACACGGGCTTGTCCGGCAGTACCACCTCGAACCCGGCCGCCTCCAGCACCTCGACCGCCGCCCGCCCGATCTCAGGCGCCAGGTGATCGGTGAACGTATCCGGCCACAACACCACCTTGCTGCCACCGGTCGACGAACCCCCACGAGCAGCAAACCAAGAGGTAAAGGTCTGCCCGGCGAAGGGCGGGACTTCGCGCTCGGCCGCGATCCCACCAAGCCGCTTGGTCAGCCGCGCCCTCGCAAAACGATTCGCCAGCCCCGGCACCGGCGACGCGAGCCGCGCCCACAACGGCAGCCACCCCATCGACCAATGCGACAACGGACGCGCCCACGGACGCCGCGCGTAGTGATGGTGGGTGAACTCGGCCTTGTACGTCGCCATGTCCACATTGACCGGGCAATCGGACAGACATCCCTTGCAGGACAGGCAAAGGTCCAACCCATCGCGTACTTCGGTCGACCGCCAGCCGTCCGCGATCACGTCGCCCTGCAGCATCTCCCAGAGCAGGTGCGCGCGGCCGCGGGTCGAATGCAGTTCGTCGTGCGTCACCTGATAACTCGGGCACATTACGCCGCCCGAACTCTGCCGGCACTTGCCGATCCCCACACATCGGCGCTGCGCCTGCGCGAAGTCGTCCCTATCGTCCGGATACGTGAAGATTGTCGGCAATCGACGATCCTTCGCCGGCCCGTCGTGACGGATCGCCAGGTCGAGCGGCGGCGGGTCGACGATCATGCCGGGGTTCATCACCCGCGCCGGATCCCAGATCTCCTTCAGTTCCGCGAACAGCCGCACCCCGTCGGCGCCGTACATCCGGCTGAGCAACTCCGACCGCGCCCGCCCGTCCCCGTGTTCACCGGAGACCGAACCGCCCAACCCGACCACGAGCTCCGTCGCCTGCTCGACGAACTCCCGGTACGTCGCGATGCCGCGCGTACTGAGCAGGTCGAAGTCGATCCGCATGTGCATGCAGCCCTCACCGAAATGCCCGTACGACGCACCGGACAGGCCGTGCCGGCCAAGCAATTCGTCAAGCCCACGGAGGTAAGCACCCAACCGCGCAGGCGGTACGGCGGCGTCCTCCCAACCACCCCACGCCTCAGCCCCATCCGCCCGCCGAGTAGCCAACCCAGCCGCATCCGTCCGACACCGCCACAAAACAGCCTGAGCCCCCGGATCCGTCACCAGACTGGCAGTCGCAGCCGCCCCACCCCCCACCGAGCCCAACCCCGCGGTCACCCCGAACGAAGCGGCGCCCGATGAACCGCCCGCGAGCGCGCCAGCGGCGGCTGACCCGGACTCGCCTGAGCTGGCCGCGGCTGAGCCGGCAGCCCGTGATCCCGAGCCCAGTGCTCCCCCGGTCGAGGCCGCGGCCGATGAGCCGGCAGCAGGTGAACCCGAGCCCGCGACTGCCCCGGACGAGGCCGTCGATGAGCCGGCAGCAGGTGAACCCGAGCCTGCGCCGGACGGGGTCGCGGCGGATGAGCCGGCGGCGGATGAGGCCGGGCCGGTGGTTGTCGTGGGTGGGGCGGAGTCGCGGAGGTCGTCGAGCATGGCCTGGGCGGCGCGGGCGGCCAGCACCTCGTCGTCTCCGCCCATCTCGACGAGCAACCACGCCCTCCCCGCCGGCAACCCGGCGCGCACCGCGGCATCGCGGACCTCCGACGGCAGGCGCTCGACGAGGTCGCTGTTGATGGACTCCATCGTCAGCGGGTGATGCCGCAACACGATCGGCACACAGTCCGCCGAACTGATCGAGTCCCCGAACCCGAGCACACACAAAACCTTTGCCCTCGGCAACTCACTCAACCGCACCGTAGCCCGCAGCGTCGCCGCCAGCCCGCCTTCGCTCCCGGAGAGCAGTGCCGCGACGTTGTACCCGTACTCCGGCAACAACCGATGCAGCGCATACCCAGAGATCTGCCGGCTGAACTGCCCGAACCTCCGCCGGATCAGCAACTCGTTCCGATCCACGAGCGCCTGCAGCGCCCGGTGCACCTCCCCCTCACGCCCGGGCCTCGCCGCACACTCGGCGCGGTCTCCGGTGGACCCGACCGTCATCCTGGTGCCGTCGGCAAGCACCACATCTAGCGATTGCAGATTGTCGGCAGTCGTCCCCCACGCCACGGAATGCGCCCCGCACGCATTGTTGGCAATCATCCCGCCGAGCGTCGCCCGGCTCCCCGACGACGGATCCGCCCCGAACGCCAAGCCGTACGGCTTCGCCGCCGCCAGCAGGTCCGTCAAGACAACCCCCGGCTCGACGACCGCCGTCCGCGCGCCCGGGTCGATGTCCAGAATCCGATTCACATGCCGCGACGCATCGATCACCACGCCACCGATCGCGTTGCCGGCCATCGACGTACCCCCGCCGCGCAGCACCACCGGCGCCCCGGCCGCCGCGGTCAGCGTGACCGCGATCGCCAGCTCCTCGGCATCGGCTGGTACCACGACCAAGTCCGGTACGGCGCGATAGTTCGAACCGTCCGTCGCGTAGAGCGCCCGGGTCCGTCGGTCGTCCGCCACGGACCCCTTGAGTTCCCGGCGAAGACCGGCCGCCAGCCGCGCGACGTCGTACCCGAGACCGGAGCCTGCCCGCGGATCGACCCGTCCAGCGGCGAGGTTGTCTGGGGATAGCATTGTCGACAATCTACCTATTTGCGCGTTTTCATCAAGGGGGACGTACGCGTGACCAGTTACATCGAGCCGCTGACGCAGGAGTCGACGCCGAGCATCATCGCCGACAAACTGCGCAAGGCGATCGGAGCCGGCGAGCTCAAGCCCGGCGCCCAGCTCGGCGAGGCGGACCTGGCCCGCAAGCTCGGCGTCAGCCGCGGGCCGCTCCGGGAAGGAATGCAGCGGCTCACCCAGGAAGGCCTGCTGGTCCCGATCCGGAACCGCGGCCTGTTCGTCATCGACATGACAGTGGACGAGATCCGCGACATGTACCTGGCCCGCGAGGCGATCGAACGCACTGCCGCCCGCCGCGTCGTCGCCGGCGACCACGAAGCTGCTGGCGAGGAACTCCTGGCCCTCGTCCGCAAGATGAGCGAAGCCGAAGGCGACCCAGCGGCCGTCGGCGAGATCGACATCGCCTTCCACGAACTCCTGGTCCACCTGGCCGCGAGCCCCCGCCTGACCCGAATCCACAAAACCCTCATCACCGAAACCCGCATGTGCATCCACGCCCTCGAGATCACGTACTCGGGCGCCGAGGCCCGCGTCGACGAACACCGACACATCGCCGAGGCCATCCGCGCCGGCGACCACCTCCAAGCCGACGACCTCCTGGCCGCCCACATGGAAGACGCCATCACCCGCCTCACCCACTAATCAGCTGGGTCGTACGAGGCTGTCAGCTCGGCTACGAGCGGGCATGCAAGCCGGTCCCGGTCTCTGACGACCTGCCCTCCGCGATCGATCTGCCACCTGGGCGCCGAGTGCATGCCGCCGAACACTGCGTTGCTCCCGGCTCTAGGGAGCTGACATCCCACGACGGGTGCTGAGACAGGAAATAGCAGGTCATCGGTCCCGAGGACCTGTCCTAGGTCCCCAAGCCTGCCCCGCTTCCGGAGGTCAGCGATCACCGGCCAGCGGCAGCGGTCGGCGTCGTTGGGCGGCCGCAGCGGGCGACCGCAGTGGTCGGCGGTGAGCGGTCGGCGTTCAGCAACAGCGGCAGCGGTCGGCGTCGTTGGGCGGTCGCAGCGGGCGACCGCAGTGGTCGGCGGTGAGCGGTCGGCGTTCAGCAACAGCGGCACCGGTCGGCGTCGTTGGGCGGTCGCAGCGGGCGACCGCAATGGTCGGCGGTGAGCGGTCGGCGTTCAGCAACAGCGGCACCGGTCGGCGTTCGCGGTCGGCGTCAGCAGCGGCAGCGTTCGGCGGTCAGCGTTAGCGGTTGGCGGACCGCGATTAGCCGCGGGGTGTCGGCTAGAGCCCACTTCTTTCGGGGGCTGGTGGGTTGGTTGACTCTGACACTGTGTGAGGGCGTAGACCGGCGGCATGATGATGACGGCTACGGAGATTGCGGGGCGGATTCGGCGCGGTGAGGTCACGTCGCGGGCGGTGACCGAGGACGTGCTGACGCAGATCGCGGATGACGACGCGGTGAACGCCATCGTGGAGACACGGGCGGAGTTTGCACTGCGGGCCGCGGATGCGGCTGATGTGGCGGTCGCGGAGGGGCGCGCGGTCGGGCCGCTGCACGGCGTACCGATGACGATCAAGGAGTGCTTCAACGTCGCAGGGATGCGTACGACGTGGGGCGATCCGGAGTTCGCGGAGTACGTCGCGGATCGGGACGCGACTGTGGTCGAACGACTCACCCGGGCCGGCGCGATCATTGTCGGCAAGAGCAATGTCCACACCATGCTCGCGGATTTCGGGCAGACCTCGAACGAGATCTACGGGCGGACGAACAATCCCGCCGACCTCACCCGTACGCCGGGCGGCTCGAGCGGAGGTGGCGCGGCGGCGCTGGCCGCGGGACTGAGCTACCTCGAGTACGGGTCGGACCTCGTCGGGTCGATCCGGCTGCCCGCGGCGTACTGCGGTGTCTACGGGTTGAAGCCGACCACCGGACTGGTCCCACTGCAGGGATTCCAAGTGCCAGGCCCGCCGGAACTGCCGAACGAGTTCCCGAACTTGTCGACAATCGGACCACTCGCGCGATCGGCCGCGGACCTGCGAACGGCACTGCAGGTGACCGGAGGCCCGGCGGCGCCGTTCTCGTGGGAGCTTCGCCCATCGCGGCGGCAGCGGCTCGCGGACTTCCGGGTCGGCGTTGTGTCCGACCATGCGGCCGCGCCCGTGTCGAGTGAGGTTGGCGCGGTGCTGTCCGAGACGATCGATCGGCTCGGTCGGAGTGGCGCGAAGATCGTCGAGGGCTGGCCCGACGGGGTCGATCCCGAGGAGCAGGCCGAGGAGTTCGGATCCCACGTCGAACTGTTCTTCGCGTTGCACGGCGGCGCGCTGTCGTCCGCGAGTCTCGCCGAGGTGGTCGAGCAGGAGCGTCGGCGGATGGTCGCGCGGCAGAAGTGGCAGCAGTACTTCGAGGATGTCGACGTGTTCGTGTGTCCGACCAGCTTCACGGCCGCGTTCCCCCACGACGACCGGCCGTTCGAGGAGCGGACGATCAAGACGTCGTACGGCGAGCAGCGGTACGACGCTCAGGCGTTCTGGATCGCCCATGCCTCGCTGATCGGTCATCCCGCGCTCAGCATGCCGATCGGCCAGACGCCGAACGGTCTGCCCGTCGGCGCCCAGGTGATCGGTCCGTGGCACGAGGACGACACCCCCATCACCTTCGCAGAACTGCTCACCGCTTGAGCCACTCGCCAGCTGCTCGAGCCGGCGAGACCCGCCGCTGGCGACGCGCAAGCGTCATCTCGGACAGCAGCACGCGAGTCTCGCCCCGAACAGGAGCACGCGAACCTCGCCCCGGACGGGAGCGCGCGAACCTCGGCTCACATGGGCGCACGCGAGCCACGGCTCAGATCGGCGGGTACGAGCCTCGACTCAGATCGGCGGGTACGAGCCTCGACTCAGATCGGCGGGTACGAGCCTCGACTCAGATCGGCGGGTACGAGCCTCGACTCAGATCGGCGGGTACGAGCCTCGACTCAGATCGGCGGGTACGAGCCTCGACTCAGATCGGCGGGTACGAGCCTCGACTCAGATCGGCGGGCGCGAACCTCGACTCAGATCGGGGGACGCGAACCTCGACTCAGATCGGCGGGCGCGAACCTCGACTCAGATCGGGGGACGCGAACCTCGACTCAGATCGGCGGGTACGAACCTCGCTCGGATGGGCGGGCGCGAGCCTCCGCTCGGATGGGGGTGGGTTAGCGTCGAGTTGGAAGGGAGTGGGGATTGTTCGCCATCGGGGAGTTTGCGCGGCATGGGCGGGTGTCGGTTCGGATGTTGCGGCACTACGACGCGATTGGGCTGCTGCGGCCGGCGTACGTCGATCCGACGACGGGCTACCGCAGTTACACCGCAGGGCAGTTCGCCGATCTGAACCGGATCGTCGCGTTGAAGGATCTCGGGTTCGGGCTCGAGCAGGTGCGGACGATGATCGCGGACGAGATCAGCCCGGCCGAGCTGCGCGCATTGTTGACAATCCGACGCGCGGAACTGGAGTCGACCGTCGCCGAGAGCTATGCCCGGCTTGCGCAAGTCGAGTCGCGGCTGCGTGGCATCACGGGGGACCTGCCCTCCGCCGACGTGGTGATCAAGGAACTGCCTGCGATCCGGCTGGTCGGACTGACCACAACGGCTGCGAGCTTCACGCCGGAGGACATCAGCCCGGTCGTCCGTCCCCTCTGTGACGAACTCGGCTGCCGACTCCCCGATGCTGATGTCCGACCGGTCGGCCGCTTGACCTGTTTGTACGAACGGTCGCGACCGCAGTCGGGCGACGATGAGGACGAGGTCGTCGTACGCGCGACTGTCCCAGCCACTGTCGATACCGGCAGCAACCTGAATGGAGCAGACAGCAACCAGGAGGTGGCTGGCGACAACACCGAACGGGCTCCGGGCACCTCGGAACGGGCTGTCAGCAACGCGGAACGATCCGGTGGCAAGGCGGAAGGGGCCGGTAGCAACGCGCGGGGCGGCGGTAGCAACGCGCGGGGCGGCGGTAGCAACGCGCAGGGCGGCGGTAGCAACGCGCAGGGCGGCGGTAGCAACGCGCAGGGCGGCGGCTACGTGGAACGGGGTGGTGGCAACGCGGAACGGCGTGGCGGCAACCTCAATGGGCTTGAGGTGATTGATTTGCCGGCGGTGCGAGTTGCGACGCTGGTGTATCGGGGGCCGATCGACCAAGTGCTGCCTGCGTGGCAGGCGCTGGCTCGGTGGATCGACGACAACGGCTATCGGTCCGGCGAGCCTGCGCGGGAGCTGTACCTCGACTGCCCGGAGGACCCGGCTGGCTGGGTCACCGAACTCCAAGAGCCGATCGAGCCATCAAGCCTTGGCGAGTAGTCGGGCTGTGGCGAGCAGTCGGGCCTCGGCGAGCAGTCGGGCCTCGGCGAATAGGTAGACCCGGGAAGTGCGGCCGAGGCGCCGGGCTGGGGATTGCGGCGCTTTCGGGCGGGTAGAGCGCCGCGCAGGTCGTGAGGTACGGGCCGGAATGGTGCGAGCCGGCGAGGTAGGCCCGGGGAGGTGCGCCCGGGGGCTCGGCCGCGCCGCGCGGGCCGGGAGACGCCGGACGCGGCGCAGGGGTGGGGCGCAGGCTGGGTTGCGGCTCTTCGGCTAGTGCGGCTCGCGCGGCACAGGCCCGGGAAGTACGGGCCGGGGATCGCGGCTCTTTCGGCGAGGACGGGAGGGCGCCCCCGCGGGCCGGGAGACGCCGGACGCGGCGCAGGGTTGGGGCGCGGGCTGGGTTGCGGCTCTTCGGCGAGGGCGGCTCGCGCGGCACAAGCCCGGGAGGCATGGGCCGGGAGGTGGGGAAATGGGTCGGGGGCCGGGGTGGGGTGGGTTATGGGGTTTCGGAGAGGGCGGCTAGGCCGGCGACTATGACGGTTAGGCCGAATTCGAAGCGGGCGTCGGTGGTGGCGCCGGAGGTGAGGGGGGCGGCTAGGGCGATGGTCAGGGGGTAGCGGTCGGCGGGGAGGGAGGCGAAGAAGTTGCGGAGGCCGGCGACGAAGGTTTCGACGTCTGCTTCGGTCCAGCCGGCGGCTCCCTGCACGCTCTCCTCGAAGGCGATCGCCGTGACATAGAGGGGGATCAGGTCGACGGCCCAGGCGGCGGCCTGGTCGGGGAGGTTGCCGGCCTTGAGGATGCCGAGGATCCGTTCGGTGCTGAGCAGGGCCCGCTCCCCCAGCGGTACCTGGCCGATCGCGGCTCGGGCGACGCCTGGGTTCGCCCGCATCACCCGGAGCAGTTCACGCATCGCGTCCTTCAGTTGCTCCTGCCAGCGCTCCGGATCCGGCGTCTCCGGGAGCTTCATGTCCTGCGCCGCGCGGTCGACCAGCAGCTGATCGAGCTCCTTCTTGTTCGCGACGTGCGCGTAGAGCGACGCAGGTCCGGTCCCGAGCGCCGAGGCGACCTTGCGCATGGACACGGCCTCGTACCCCTGCTCGACCAGCACCCGCATGGCCGCGTCGACGATCCGCTCCCGGGTCAGCGGCTCGCGGGCCGCGCGGACGGGCTTCTCGGGACTGATCGGCTGCCACGGCGACTGGGTCATGGCCCCACTGTAGCGAACACCGTACTTGACAGGAACACTGTTCGCGCGTAGAACAGTGTTCGTCAACGAACACCGTTCGCCAAATCCCAGGAGCCACCGATGAGCACCTCGACCGCCACCTCCTCGGCCGACCCGGCCACGCCTGCCACCCCAGGCAACCCAACCGCCCAACCACCAACCGGCTCCGCGAGTACGCCGTACCGCTGGCGCTGGCTCGTGCTCGCGACCGTGCTGATCGCCGAGATTATGGACCTGGTCGACGCGACGATCGTCAACATCGCGGCGCCGTCGATCCGGGCCGAGCTGGGCGGGTCGGAGTCGGCGATGCAGTGGATGCTGGCCGGGTACACGCTGGCGTTCGCGATCGGGCTGATCAGCTTCGGCCGGCTCGGCGACCTGGTCGGCCGGCGCCGGCTCTTCCTGATCGGCGCCGTCGGGTTCACGCTCGCCTCCACGATCTGCGGATTGTCGACAAGCCCTGAGCTGCTGATCGGCAGCCGGGTCGCGCAGGGTCTGCTCGGCGCAGTGATGATCCCGCAGGGCTTCGCGATCCTGAAGGCGGTCTTCCCGGCGGAAGAGATCGGCAAGGCGTTCGCGATGTTCGGGCCCGTGATGGGCCTGTCGGCTGTGGCCGGCCCGATCATCGCCGGCGCCCTGATCGACGCGAACTGGTTCGACGCCGGCTGGCGGATGATCTTCTTCATCAACGTCCCGATCGGCATCGCGGCCCTGGTCGGCGCGCTCCGGTTCATGCCCGAGGTGAAGACGCCGGGCGCGTCCCGGCTCGACGCGGCCGGTGTGATCCTGGTCAGCCTCGCGTCCGGTCTGCTGATCTACCCGCTGGTCCAGGGCCGCGAGCTCGGCTGGCCGTTGTGGACAATCCTGATGATGGTCGCGTCGGTGCCGACGTTCGTCCTGTTCGGCCGGCGTGAGCGCCGGTCCGGCAACCCGGTGATCGACCCGTCCCTGTTCCGCAACCGCGGGTACGTCGCCGGCCTCGGCGTGATCACCACGTTCTTCCTGGCGATGTCCGGCTTCATGCTGGTCTTCAACCTGTTCACCCAGCTCGGACTGCACTACAGCCCGCTGAAGGCCGGCCTCGCGATGGTGCCGTTCTCGCTCGGGATCGCGATCGGCGCGCCGCTGTCCGGAGGTCTGCTCGCTCCGAAGCTCGGGCGGAAGGCGCTACAGCTGGGCGTCGCAGTGATGACGCTGGCGATGGGCGGGGTCTGGTTCACCCTGCACACGTACGGCGATGCGACGACGATCTGGAATCTGGTGCCGGCGACTCTCGCCACCGGGATCGGTGCCGGCGTGGTGTTCGCGCCGCTGTTCGACATCATCCTGGCATCGATCGACGACCAGGCCGCGGGCTCGGCATCCGGCGTATTAACCGCTATGCAGCAGTTCGGCGGCGCGATCGGGGTCGCGGTGATCGGCACGATCTTCTTCCAGCTGCTGCCGGCGCACGCGTTCCTCGGCGCCACCAAGACGGCTGTGCTGGTCGCGATCGGGATGTTCCTGATCAGCCTCGCGGTCACCTGGCTGCTGCCGAAGCGGGCCCGCGAGGGAGCCTCGGCGCACTGATCCGGGCATGACGAAGCCCCGCTTGCCTATTGTGGCGAGCGGGGCTTCGGCGGTAGATCAGTTGAACGAGTCGCCGCAGGCGCAGGAGCCGGTGGCGTTCGGGTTGTCGATCGTGAAGCCCTGCTTCTCGATCGTGTCGACGAAGTCGATCGAGGCGCCCTTCAGGTACGGCGCGCTCATCCGGTCCGTCACGACGTTCACGCCACCGAAGCCGGCGACCACGTCGCCGTCGAGCTGACGCTCGTCGAAGAACAGCTGGTACCGCAGGCCGGAGCATCCACCCGGCTGCACGGCGACCCGCAGCGCGAGGTCGTCGCGACCTTCCTGCTCGAGCAGCGCCTTCACCTTGGCGGCGGCCCCGTCGGTGAGGATCACACCCGTGGCGACGGCCTGCTCGGTCTGCGCTTCAGTCATTCCTGACTCCAGTCATCTCGTGAGCGCCCGGCCGCGTGGCAGGCGGCCGTGCGCGGAAAGTCCGCTGTCATTCCGCACCAACAAGCGCCGATCCGGAACCATTCCCATGGTCGCACACCAATTTCCAGGATCAACTACCCCGGTCACAGGCTGGTCAGCGCGCCCAGGTGCGGGCAACACGCTCCGCAACCGCCGCGAGCGATCCGTGAGGATCCGCGAAGGCGCGCTCCTCGCCGACCAGGTCCACCAGCGAGTACGCCGACTCGACGCCCATCGTGCGCATCTCGCGGGACCCGATCAGGACCTTCCCGGCCAGTACGACGCAGGGCCGCATCGCGTCGTTCGCCACCTTCGCGACCCCGGCGATCACCTTTCCGTCGCGGGACTGGAAGTCGAACGCACCCTCGCCGCTGAGCACCAGGTCCACCCGCGACGCCTTCTCCTTCAGCCCGGTCAGCTCCGCGACCAGGTCGATCCCGGACACCCGCTCGGCGCCGAGCAGCAGCAGCGCGTACCCGAGCCCGCCCGCGGCGCCGGCGCCCTTCTTGTCCGCGGTCTTCCGGTCGGCCAGCTCGGCGAAGTGGGTCAGCCATCCGTCGACCTGGGGCTTGCGGTCGTCGGTGATTCCCTTCTGGGTTCCGAAGATGTTGGTGGCGCCACGGAGCCCGAGCATCGGGTTCTCGACGTCACTCGCCGCGACGAACTCGATCCCCGCCATCCGCGCCCGAGCCGGCCCCAGATCCACCGAGGTCAACCCGGCCAGCCCAGCCGCCCCAGCATCCAGCCGACCACTCGACGCACCCGCCGCCGGCTCACCGCCGCTCACCCGACCACCCTCGGCCCCTTGACCACCACCGGCTGCTTGACCACCATCGGCTGCCTGACCACCGCCAGTTGCCTGACCACCATCGGCCGCCTGACCACCATCGGCTGCTTGATCACCGCCGGCTGCTTGATCACCGCCGGTCGTCTGAGAACCGCTTGTTGCTGTTGCGCCGAGGGCGGCGAGTAGGCCGGCACCGGCGTCGTTCGTGCCGGAGCCGCCGAGTCCGAGGATGATGCGCTTCGCCCCGGCGTCGACCGCGGCCGCGATCAGCTGACCCACGCCGTACGTCGTCGCGTCCTCGGGCCGGCGCAGCTTCGGCTCCACCAGGTGCAACCCGCAGGCCTGCGCGGTCTCGACGTACGCCGTTTCGCCCGCGAGCAGCACCGTCGCCGGGGTGTCGTCGCCCAGCGGTCCGCGAACGGTTACCGACAGCAGCGTCCCGTCGACGACCTCCGACAGTACGTCGATGAAACCGGGCCCGCCGTCCGCCATCGGCGCCACCAGTACCTCGGCCTCCGGATCCCGCCGCCGCCACCCTTCCTCGATGGCCGCGGCCGCCTCCACGGCCGTCAACGTGCCCGCGAACTTGTCCGGCGCAATCAGCACTCGCATGCCGACATCCTCTCCTACCCCCAATCGTTGACGGGCCCGGTGGTCGACAGTTGGATCGTCGACATGAAGACGATCCTCTTCGCGTTCCGGGTGAGTGACCTCGAGCGGTCGCTCGCCTTCTACCGGGCCGTGGGCTACACCGAGCTCAGCACCGTGCCGTTCGACGACGGCTCCAGCCTCGTCTGGCTGAAGCTCCCCGAGGAACCGGCCGTGTCGCTCGAGCTCGTGCACCGGCCGGCCGACGGGTCGATCGAGACCGGCGGCTTCGAGCACTTCGCGATCGAGGTCGACTCACTCAGCGCCACCATCGACCGGCTGACCGCCGCCGGCCTCGAGCCGGCGCCGCCAGAACTCCCCGGCGGCCCGGACGGCCCGAAGACCTCCTGGCTCACCGACCCCGACGGCTACCGGATCGAACTGGTCGAGTGGCCGCCCGGCGGACCGCCCCAGGTCAACTAGCCCTAGCTAGGTTGGCTCAGCGGACCCGGGTCGTCGACGAGCTGCGCGCGGCCGGCTGGGATGTGCCGGACACGCAGACGAACTTCGTGTGGCCGGCGCTCGGCGACGACACCGCCGCGTTCGCCGAGGCGGTGCGTGCCGAGGGGGTGTCGATCCGCCCGTTCCCGGGTGACGGCGTGCAGTGGCCGACCACCGTCAGCCCCGCCAGCGCGTCGCCCCGGAGCGCCGCCGACGCGATCGCCCTACGGGAGGAGGAGCGCGGGCTGGTCGACTGGACGGATACAGGCAGGATTCCGCAGTACGTCCGCGGGCTTGATGGCCACGACGGCGGTCGGTTGTCAGCGGGCCATGCGCGGGCTGACAGGGTCCGGGGTTCGTCAGCGGCGGAACAGGCGGCGGAGGACCAGGGCCAGGGCGGCGCCGATGAGGTAGGGGGCGATGCGGCGGGCTAAGACGGGGAGGAGGGTGCTGGCGAGGTTCAGGGCCGGGACTTCGGCCGGTGTCGGGTCGGTGCTCGAGCCTGACGGTGGTGTGGCCGACATCCGCGGTGTGGTGGACGCCGTTGGCGAGGACGACTCGGCGGGCCGGGCCCCACTCGCCGCCTCCGCGGGTCGCGCCGTGCCGGCGGGTTGCGCCGCGTCGGCGGATCGCGCCGTGCCGGCGGGTTGTGCCGCGTCTGCGGTCTGCGCCAGGCCCGCGGGTTGGGCCGAGCCGGCGGGTTGGGCCGAGCCGGCGGGTTGGGCCGGGTCGGCGGCTTGCCCCGAGCCGGCGGGTTGGGCCGGGTCGGCGGGTTGCCCCGGGCCGGCGGGTTGGGTCGGGTCGGCGGGGGTTTTCAGTTTGGTTTTCAGGCAGGTGGTGAATTGGTCCAGGAGTTGGTTGGAGACGTCCTGGATCAGGCCGCGGCCGAACTGGGCGGGGCGGCCGGTGATGGTGAGGTCGGTGTCGACGGTGACCTCGGTGGAGTCCGGGCCGGCCGCGGCGAGGTGGGCGGTGACGCGGGCGGTCGCGGTGCCGTTGCCGCGACGGTCCTTGCCCTTGGCCTCGATCACCGCGTGGTGATCCGCCGGATCGCGCTCCGCGAAGGCGCCGTTGCCGGAGTACTGCAAGGACACCGGCCCGAGCTTGACCTTGCACGAGCCGGTGAACTCGTTGCCGTCGTACGACGTCAGGGTGGCGCCGGGGAAACACGGCACCACCCGTTCGAGGTCGATGAACGCGGCCCAGGTCTGCTCGATCGGGGCCGGCACGACGAACTTGTGCTCCAGCTTCACGAAGTACCTGCCGCAGCCAGGACCGCCCGGCGGGTGAGCACCGTCGCCAGGTGCCGCCGATAGTCCGCATCACCATTGATGTCGGTCACCGGCGACGTCCCGTCCGCAGCCCGGGCAGCGGCCTCGCGCACGGCCTCGGCGGTCGCGGGCCGACCGATCAGCGCGGCCTCGACCGCGCTCGCACGGATCGGCGTCGACCCCATGTTGCCGAGCGCAACGCGCGCCTCCGCGATCGAATCGCCGTCCAGCCGGACGGCCGCCGCGACGGACACGATCGACCACGCCTGGGCGACCCGGTTGAACTTCTCGTAGTGCGCTCCCCAACCGGTGTACTTCGGCACCCGGATCTCGACCAGTAGTTCGTCCTCGGCAAGCGCCGTACTGAACACGCCCTGGAAGAAGTCCGCCGCGGCCACGGTACGCCGACCGTCCGGCCCGGCGATCACGAACGACGCGTCGAGTGCGACCGCCACCGCGGGGAGATCACCGGCTGGATCGGCATGGGCGAGCGAGCCGCCGAACGTGCCGCGGTGCCGGATCTGCGGGTCCCCGACCGTTGCCGTCGCCAACGAAATCAACCGGGCATGCTCGCCGACCAGCGGATCGGACTGCACCGTGCTGTGCGGTGTCATCGCGCCGAGGACCAGCGCGTCCCCGTCGTCGCGGATGCCCCGCAGCTCGTCGATCTTGCCGAGGTCGACGATCGTCTCCGGCGCCGCCAGCCGCAACCGCAGCACCGGCATCAGGCTCTGCCCACCGGCCAGCACCTTGGCGTCGGAGTGCTCACGCAGCAAGGCCACCGCCTCGTCCACCGACGTCGGGCTGAAGTACTCGAACGCCGCGGGAATCATGACCGAGCTCCTTCCTGCAACGCCTTCCACACCCGGTACGGCGTACATGGCATCGCGACGTCCGTCACGCCGAGGTGCCGGACCGCGTCGACGATCGCATTGACGACCGCCGGCGTGGATGCGATCGTGCCGGCCTCGCCGACACCCTTCACACCCAGCTGGTTCGTCGTTGCCGGGGTCTCCGTGCGTGCCGTCTCGAACTTCGGCAGATCGGGCGCGCCCGGCACCAGATACTGGTCGAACGACCCCGTGACCAGCGTGCCGGAATCGTCGTGTACCGCCTCCTCGAACAGCGCCTGCGCGATGCCCTGCGCCAGACCGCCGTGCACCTGCCCCTCGACGATCAGCGGGTTCACGACCACGCCGACGTCGTCGACGCTCACGTACGAGCGGATCTTCGTCTCACCGGTCTCGGTGTCGACCTCCACCGCGCACAGGTGCGTGCCGTGCGGGAACGAGAAGTCCTCCGGGTCGTGCGTCGCCTCCGCATCGAGATGGCTCTCCGCGGACCCGCCGAGCTTGTGCGCCTGGAGGACGGCGAACGCGAGTTCGGCCAACGTCATCCCCGCGTCCGTGCCGCGGACGCCGTACCGCCCGGCGGAGAACTCGAGGTCGTCGATGTTTGCCTCCAGCAACTGGGCCGCGATCGGCTTCGCCTTCTCGATCACCTTGTCGGCGGCGGCCAGCACCGCCATCCCGCCGACCGCCAGCGAGCGGGACCCGTACGTGTCCAGGCCCCGCGCGGCGACCTGCGTATCGCCGTGCAGTACTTCGACGTCCTCGAAGGCGACGCCCAGGCGATCGGCCACCAACTGGCTCCACGCGGTCTCGTGACCCTGCCCGTGCGGGCTCGTCCCGGTCACCACCTCGACCTTCCCCGTCGGCAGCATCCGCACCGACGCATGCTCCCAGCCGCCGGCGACGTACCCCATCGAGCCGAGCCAGCGCGACGGCGCCAGTCCGCACATCTCGGTGTAGGTCGAGACACCGATGCCGAGCTGGACCGGATCGCCGGACGCCCGGCGGTCCGCCTGCTCCTTGCGGAGTTCGTCGTACTTGAAGAGCTCGCGCGCCTTCGCGGTCGCGGCCTCGTAGTTGCCGGAGTCGTACCGCAGCCCGGAAACGGTGTTGAACGGGAACTCCTCGTGCTTGATCCAGTTCCGCTCCCGGATCTCCAGCGCGTCGACGCCGACGCGGGCCGCGAGCTCGTCCATCAACCGCTCGATCGCGAACGTCGCCTCCGGCCGGCCAGCGCCCCGGTAGGCGTCGGTCCAGGTCAGGTTGGTGAAGACGTTCGTGATGCCGAGCTGGTACGAGGGAAACTTGTAGATCCCGTTGAACATGAATGCACCAAGCAGCGGGATCGCCGACGTGACCAGGCCGAGGTAGGCGCCCATGTTCACGACGAGCTCGACCTTGAGGCCGGTCACCGTACCGTCGGCGTCCGCCGCCAGCGTGACCTTCTGCCACTGGTCCCGCCCGTGGTGCCCGGACATCAACGACTCGGACCTGGTCTCGTTGTACTTGCAGGGCTTACCGGTCCGGCGGGCCGCGACGACCGTCAGCACCTCCTCCGGGGTGAACTGGAGCTTGCCACCGAAGCCCCCGCCGACATCCGGCGCGATCACCCGGACCTTGCTCTCCGGGATGCCGAGCACCAGTGAGGTGAAGATCCGGACGAAGTGCGGCACCTGGGTCGACGACCAGATGGTGAGCTGCTCGGGGGTCGGGTCGACAGCGATCGCTCGTGGTTCCATGAAGGCCGGGATGAGCCGCTGCTGACGGATCTCCTTCTCGATCACGATCCCGCCGTCGCGGGCGGCCGCGATCGCCGCCTCGACGTCGCCGCCGGTACCGGATTCGGCCGAGTCGTACTTCCAGACCGCGGAGACATTCGTGCCGAGATCCGGATGGGCGAGCACCTCGTCCGTTACCGCGGCCCGCAGGTCGAGCATCGGCGGCAGTTCCTCGTAGTCCACGTCGACGAGATCGGCGGCGTCGTTCGCCTCGGCCGCGTTACGCGCGACGACCATGGCAACGATCTCACCCGCGAAGGCGACGTGGTCGACCGCCATCGCCGGGTGCACCGGCGCCTTCTGATCCGGGGTGACCTGCCAGGCGTTCGGCAGGGCGCCTTGCTCGTCGGCGATGTCCGCGCCGGTCAGGACGGCGATCACGCCGGTGGCAGCGCGGGCCGCCGCGGTGTCGATGCCGGTGATCCGGGCGTGCGCGAACGGGCTCCGGACCATCGCCAGGTGCAGCATGCCGGGCAGGACGATGTTGTCGGTCCAGCGGGTCCGGCCGGTGATCAGGCGCGCGTCCTCCTTGCGGCGGCGCGGATTGCCGATCTCGGTCGCCGGGCGGTCCTCGGTGGTGGTCATCGGCCACCTCCCGCGGCGGCTGCGGCCCGGACGGCCTTCACGATGTTCTGGTAGCCGGTGCAGCGGCAGAGGTTGCCCTCGAGGCCGAGGCGGACCTCGTCCTCGGTGGGATCCGGATTGTCGGCAATCAGATCGATGGATTGCATGATCATGCCGGGTGTGCAGTATCCACACTGCAAGGCATGGTTCTCGTGGAAGGCCTGCTGCATCGGATGCAGCTGCCCGTCGGTCGCGAGGCCCTCGATCGTGGTCACCTCGTGCCCGTCGGCCTGGACGGCGAACAGTGAGCAGGACTTCACGCTCCGCCCGTCCAGGTGCACTGTGCAGGCGCCGCAGTTGCCGGTGTCACAGCCGACCACAGTGCCCGTCTTCCCCAGCTGCTCGCGCAGATAATGCACCAGCAGCGTGCGCGGCTCCACGTCGTCCGTGAAGCTGCTTCCGTCGACCTCGACCGTGATCCGGGTCATTGCCCCGCCTCCAGATGTCAGCAACCGCCGTACGGTCGATCCTGCTCCGCTGTGATCTCGACCACAAGAGATCGGATCAGTGGTGGATGCGGCCCGCGCGTCGCGAGAGGCGGTCGCCGGCACCGCCCCAGTGCTGGGCGATGATCTCGGCGGCGATGCTGACGGCGGTCTCTTCCGGGGTGCGGGCGCCGAGGTCGAGGCCGATGGGGCTGGCGAGACGATCCAGCTCGGCGTCGGTCAGGCCGGCTTCCCGAAGCCGTTCGAGGCGGTCGTCGTGGGTGCGGCGGGAGCCCATCGCACCGATGTAGGCGACCTCGGGCAGACGCAGCGCGACCTCCAGCAGCGGTACGTCGAACTTCGGGTCGTGGGTGAGCACACAGATCGCGGTCCGGCCGTCGATCCTGCCCGCCGCGGCCTCGGCGGACAGGTAGCGATGCGGCCAGTCGACGATCACCTCGTCGGCGGACGGGAAGCGTGAAGCGGTCGCGAAAACCGCCCGTGCGTCGCAGACCGTCACGCGGTAGCCGAGGAACGACCCGAGCCGCGCGACCGCGGCCGCGAAGTCGATCGCCCCGAACACCAGCAACCGCGGCACCGGCGCGTACGACGACACGAACACCCGCATCCCCTCGCCTCGCCGCTGCCCATCCGGCCCGTACTCCAACGTCTCCGTACGGCCGTTCTCCAGCAGTCCGCGAGCGTCGTCGACCACCGCGTCGTCGGCCCGCTCCGACCCGAGACTCCCGGCCGGCGGCCGGCCCTCCGGTCTGACCACCAGTCGTCGGCCGACCCGCGCCGGGTCCGGATGCGCGACCACGGTCGCGACTGCCACCGGACGCCCCGCGGCGATGTCGCCGGCCACCTCGGCGAGCTCCGGGTACGACGTCCGGTCGATCCGTTCCACGAAGATGTCGATGATCCCGCCGCAGGTGAGGCCCACGGCGAAGGCCGACTCGTCGCTGACGCCGTACCGCTGCAGGACCGGCTCGCCCGAGGCGAGGATCTCCTCACCGAGCTGGTAGACGGCGCCCTCGACGCAGCCACCCGAGACACTGCCGACGGCTTCCAGACCGGGGCCGACCAACATCACCGCGCCCGGTTGCCGCGGCGCGGAGTCGAACGTCGCGACGACGGTGCCCACGGCAACCGACTCCCCCGCGTCCCACCAGGTCATCAACCGCTCCAGCACGTCACGCATCGGCGACCACCTCCAGAAGGTCCGCGAAGCTGGCCAGGCTGTGCCCGGCGACGAGGTCGTCGACGTACGGCAGGACGGCGACGATCCCGGTCTGCACCGGCAGGTACCCGGGCTTGCCCCGATGCGGATTGAGCCAGACCACGCGATGCGCCAGCCCGGCCAGTTGCTCCAGTTGCGCCCCGAGCAGCGCGGCGTCCCCACGCTCCCACCCGTCGCTGCACACCACGACGACGGCACGCCGCGCCATCCCCCGCCGGCCCCAGCGGTCCAGGAACACCTTCAGCACCTCGCCGAGCCGGGTACCACCCGACCAGTCCGGTACGACGTCCCCCGCCGCGCGGAGCGCGAACTCCGCGTCGCGGCGACGCAGCGCCGGGGTCACCCGGGTCAACCGGGTGCCGATGGTGAAGACCTCGACCGACCGCGGGGCCCGCTGGACGATTGTGTGCGCGAGCCGTAGCAGGCTGTCGGCGTACGGGCGCATCGAGCCGGAGACATCGACCAGTACGACGATCCGGCGCGGGCGGGTGCCGCGCCGGCGGTACTGGACGCGGGCCGGCTCGCCGACCTGTCGCAGCTGGGCCCGGAGCGTCCGCCGCGGGTCGATCTCCCCCCGGTACGACGGGCGTCGCCGCGTCGCACGCCGGACCGGAACTCGCGGCCTCAGCGTGCCGAACAGGCGCGCCAGCTCGGCCCGATCGCTCGCCGACAGGTCGGCGACATCGCGGTGCCGGAGGACTTCCGTCGTACTCGCGGAGACGTTGATGGTCCGGTCAGCGTCCTCCCCCGCGGCGCCGTCGTCGGCATCGAGGGCGGCCTGCACTGAGGATTGCGGCGTACGGCGGGCGACGCCGCCCGATCGCTCTCCGGAGAACCAGGCCGAGAAGACCTCGTCGTACTTGGCCGTATCGTCCGGACCACTGCAGAGCGCGGCCCGGCCGGACCAGTACACGTCTGCGGTCATGGTCGCATCGAGGGTGGCGACCGCTCGGAGGAAGACGTGGACGCGGTCGGCGGTCACGGCCAGACCTGCGTGCCGCAGGGCCGATGCGAAGCCGGCGAGGGCGACATCCGGTGTGGTCATCTCCGGCTCAGCTCGCCAGCAACCGGTCGAGCGACGCGCGGACGCGGTCGATGTCCTCGCGGTACTTCAGGACCGCGCCGAGGGTCGCGGCCGCGGTCTCCACGTCGAGGATGTCGGTGCCGAGGGCATCGAGCGCGCGAGCCCAGTCGAGGGTCTCGGCGACGCCGGGCGGCTTGAGCAGGTCGAGTTCACGCATCCGCTGCACCGACCGGGCGACCTGTTCGGCCAGGCGGGCGGACACCTCGGGCAGGCGGGTGCGGACGATCTCCACCTCGCGGGCCAGGCCCGGGTGGTCGATCCAGTGGTAGAGGCAACGGCGCTTGAGCGCGTCGTGGACCTCGCGGGTGCGGTTGGAGGTCAGGACGACGATCGGCGGCTCGTCGGCGGTGATCGTGCCGAGCTCAGGGATCGTCACCTCGTGCGTCGAGAGCACCTCGAGCAGGAACGCCTCGAACTCGTCGTCGGCGCGGTCGATCTCGTCCACCAGCAGGACGGCGGGACTCTCGCGGAGCGCCCGCAGGACCGGGCGGGCGAGCAGGAACCGCTCATCGAACAGGCTCTTCTCCACCTCTTCGACGACCGCGTCGGAACTGGTCGCCTCGACCGTGCGCAGATGCAGGATCTGGCGCGGGAAGTCCCAGTCGTAGAGGGCCTGGGACGCGTCGATGCCCTCGTAGCACTGCAACCGGATCAGCTCGACACCGAGCGCTTCCGCGAGGGCGGCGGCGAGGGAGGTCTTGCCGGTGCCGGGCTCGCCTTCCAGCAGCAGCGGCCGGTGCAGGGCCAGCGCCAGATATCCGACCGTGGCCAAGCCCTCGCCGGCGAGATACCCGGTCCCCCGCAGACGCTCGGCAAGCTCACTCGCGGAGCCGACGGGGTTCATCTGCCCAGCATCGCCCCGTCACCCCGGGATGCCAAGGCTCAGCCCGGCCGGTGTCCCTCCGGCAGTTGCCCGACGGTGTCCACGTCCGCACCCTCCGCGAGATCAGAACACTCGATCTCCACCACTTCGTGCCGCTTGAGGTACGCGCGGGCGCCCTCGTCCCCCCGTGCCGTCGCGATCACGCCGTCCCAGTGGTCCTGTCCGAGCAGCACGGGGTGCCCAGGCTGTCCGCCGTACACGGCCCGTACCAGCGCCGACCGGCTCCCGGCGGCAGCAACCCGCCGGATGACGGCGGCCGTCAGGCCCGGAACGTCAACCGGGACCACGAGGACGGCGTCGATCCCAGCGTCGGCTCTGGCTACGGTTCGCAGGGTCGTCAGGCCGGCGCGGAGTGAAGCACCCATGCCCTCGGCCCAATCGGTTGCCTCGACCACCTCGACCGGATCGGCCGCGAGCTCGGCCCGTACTTGGTCCGCGGCGGCTCCGACCACGACAAGGACGGGCGAGCAACCAGCGGCGTCGAGCAGCCGCGAGGCGCGCACCACCCAGGTGACCCCGTCCGGGTCGTGAACCAGCGCCTTGGGGCTGCCCATCCGGCGGCCCGCTCCGGCGGCGAGCACCATTCCTGCGATCTTCACTCTCGGAGGGTAGCGATTTCACAGTCTGGGCAGTGACGTGTACCACGCAGTGGTGGGGGTGGGGCATGGCACGATGTTTGACGTGACGACTACTGCGGCCGGCCCCAAGGCTCTTCCTCTGCTGTTCCTGGGACAGAACACCGACCCGCACTCGGAGCGGGGAGTCGAGTGCCCGGGAGCGTTGCCGCCGGCGTCCGACCCGGATCTGGTCGAGCGGGCGCTGAAGGCGAAGGCGGCGCTGGGTGACCAGGTGTTCGTGCTCGGGCACCACTACCAGCGCGACGAGGTGATCCAGTTCGCGGACGTCACCGGTGACTCGTTCAAGCTGGCCCGGGACGCGGCCAACCGGCCGGAAGCGCCGTACATCGTGTTCTGCGGCGTGCACTTCATGGCCGAGTCCGCGGACATCCTCACCAACGACGAGCAGACCGTGATCCTGCCGGACCTGGCGGCCGGCTGCTCGATGGCGGACATGGCCCGGATCCAGCAGGTCGAGGCGGCCTGGGACGCGCTCGCCGACGCCGGGGTCGCGGACGTGACCGTGCCCGTCACCTACATGAACTCCAGCGCCGACATCAAGGCGTTCTGCGGCCGCAACGGCGGCGCGGTGTGTACGTCGAGCAACGCGGACACCGCGCTCGAGTGGGCGTTCGAGCAGGGCGAGAAGGTGCTGTTCCTGCCGGACCAGCACCTCGGCCGCAACACCGCCGTACTGAAGATGGGCATCTCGCTCGACGAGTGCGTGGTGTATGACCCGCACAAGCCGGGTGGCGGACTGACCCGTGAGCAACTGGCCGCGGCGAAGGTGATCCTCTGGCGCGGGCACTGCTCGGTGCACGGGCGGTTCACAGCCGAGTCTGTGGACGACGTACGGGCGCGAGTCCCAGGTGTCAACGTGATCGTGCACCCCGAGTGCCGGCACGACGTCGTGACCAAGGCGGACCTCGTCGGCTCGACGGAGTACATCATCCAGACCCTCGAGACGGCCGAGCCCGGTACGTCGTGGGCCGTCGGCACCGAGCTGAACCTGGTCCAGCGGCTGGCCAAGCAGCACACCGACAAGAACATCGTGTTCCTGGACAAGGCGGTCTGCTACTGCGCCACGATGAACCGGATCGACCTCCCGCACTTCGTCTGGGCGCTGGAGAACCTGGTCGCCGGCCACGTCGTCAACCCGATCAAGGTCGACCCGGACACCGAGAAGTACGCCAAGCTCGCACTAGACCGCATGCTCGCCCTCCCCGGCAAAACCGCCCGCGACTAACCACCGGCTCACCCGAACTGGCGGGCTCCCGTTTCAGGGGTCAACCCCGGAAGTGGCGGGTTGCCCCCGCGAAATTCGGCTGCCGAACCCACCACCTCCGGGGTCAACCCCTCAAGTGGTCAGGAGGCGGGCAGGCGGCCGGCGTGGGTGGGTGGGTGGGTGGGTGGGTGGGTGGGTGTCAGGCGGTACGGCGTGAGCGAGTGAAGGCGGCCCGGATTCGAGACACGACGCGGGACGGATGATCTAAGTCTGACCAGGTGGTCCGGACGACCTGCAGACCCAGAGCACGCAGACGATCCTCACGAGCCTTCTCCCGGGTCAGCACGTCCGGCGATCCCCCGGCGTACTTGAACATGCCGTCGAACTCGACAACCGTCTCGTACCCCGGAAAGTCGAAGTCGACCCGGGCGATGAAGCCGTCCTCGTCCTCGTACACAGCCTGCAGCACCGGCCTCGGCAAGCCGTGGTTGTACATCAGCACCCGCAGTCGCGACTCGCCGACGGACTCCGACCGGCCGTCGCCGAACCCGATCGCCGACCGCGCAGTGGGACTTCCCGGCCAGAACTCTGTCAGCCCCAGCAGCCTGAGCAACTCTTCCTCTCCGAGAGCGTGATCCCGCAACGCGGCATCCACGATGACAACAGCGGCCTCGAAAGACGTCGTACAGGCAGTCTCCAGCACAGCGCGCGCGAGCGTCGTGACGGGCAGGCCGTCGCGCTCGGTCAGGTCGGCCGACGACAGCCTGCCGCGGTGGTACCGGACACCGGCCACCGGACCGCTGTGCCTTCGCTCGTCCAGCCGGCTGAGCTGAACCTCGGACAAGTCGAGACCCCACTGCGGCAACTCGTGCAGAACGAGCGCCGACTGGTGGCTGACGGCAACGGATCCGGGCCGCAACGAGTTCATCGCCGCATGCACGAGGCGTCGATGTCGATGGAGCTGCCGGTCCCAGGGCGGCAATGCGGTCAGGTCGACCGTCTCGGCGTACCGGCCATGGCGGACGCGTTCCCACCGGCCGACCCGAACACGGTCACGGATCTCCTGCAGCGTGTACCCGGATGCCAGGGCCTGACTCCGGCTGAACACCCCACCCTGACTCGCCGCGACCAGTTTCAGCATCGGATTCACCCACCCAGGATCGCCGGAGCCGCCCCCTCCCCGCCTCCCCGGCCGCCACCCCTGTGGAAAACCCCGACCCGGCAGTCGACCCAAAATCAGGGGCTGACCCCTCAACATGTGGGTTGCGCCAGGGGATTTTGGGTCCGCAACCCGCATGATCACGGGTTGACCCCTGAAACGGGGCCGGCCACGGCTACTGGGAGACGCGGGCTGGGGTGTACCAGGTGGCGAGGATGTCGGGGAGGCGGTCGGGGCCCCAGCGGTCGACCGGGGTGATGCGGCCGCGGAGGGATGCGAGGCCTTTGGCGAGTTCGCCGACGACGTCGCCTCGCCACGAGACCGCGATGCCTTCACCCGGGCCGACGATGACGGCCGGTCCGCCGCGGTCGACGCAGACGACCGGGCATCCGGACGCCAGCGCCTCGGTCACCGCCCAGCCGGCCGCCTCGCGCAGCGCCGGCGCGAGCAGGGCGTCGGCGCGGAACATCGCCGCGAGCACGTCCTCCCGCGGCAGCTGACCCGTGAACTCGACCCGGTCGCGGACCCCGATCTCCTCGGCCAGCCGCTCCGCGCGCCGCCAGTCCGGCCCGTCGCCGATGATCCGCAGCTCCCAGTTCGCCGCCTCCGGACGCGCCAGTGCGCTGATCCCGAGCAGCACGCCCTTCCACGGGATCAGCCGCCCGACGAACAGCGCGGTCTTGATGCCCGGGGCACCGAACGGCTCGTACGGCCCGGACGCGGTGAAGCGTCGGATCGCCACATTCGGCTGCACCGCGATCTCCCGCGCGTACGGGCGGAACGCCTCGGCCACATCATTGTTCTGGGCAACCATCAGGTCGGCGCTCTGGGCCAGCTTCCGGCCCGTGACGCGACGCCGGATGCCGGTGAAGGCACGCCGTACCAGCTCGGCCGTCAGCCCACGCGGACCGAGCCAGTGCGCCATCGACAGCGGCGCCGTGGTCGACCCGCCGACCGGACCCCAGATCACCTTGGCCGACGACGGCTCGACCACGCCGGCGGACATCCAGTCGACCGCGAAGGTCAGATGGTGGATCACGTCGAAGGTGTGCTGCGCGTGCAACTCCCGGGCGGTACGCCGGGCCAGCCCCTGCCACAGCGGGTAGTACCAGTACACGTCCGACGGCCGGCGCCGCAGCCGCAGCAGCCACTTCGGCAGCTCGAGCGGTACGACGGTCAGCCCCGGAACCGGCCGGATCGCCAGCTCCTCGGCGATCTCGTGCGCGAACTTGCCCCGGGTCAGCAGCCACACGTCGTGATCGCGTGCGGCGGCCTTCGCCCAGGCCCAGCCGGCCCCCGGTTCCGAGCCACCCTGCGGCCGGCATGCGTAGGCACTCAGCAGAACCTTCGGCCGGGCCGGCATCAGCTCATCCCCTCCAGGAGCCTGCGCAGATCGGTGCTGGACGTCGAAGCGGTGTACGGGAAATAGTGCACCCGCGCGCCGACCTCGCCGAGCAGCCTCTCCAGTCTCATCCCCTTCTCGGTGCCCTTCCAGTCATCACCTTTGAAAAGAACGTCGTACCGGAGCTGTTTCCACATCTCGAACTTGTCGCTGGACCAGTCGCTGACCACCTCGTCGACCAGGCCGAGCGCCCGGACGACGTCCATCCGCTCGTCGTGCGGGACCACCGGCGGGCGACCCTTGATCCGGGCCACCACGTCGTCCTCGACGACGCCGGCGATCAGGTGGTCGCACTGCTCGCGGGCCCGGCGCAGGATGTTCAGGTGGCCGATGTGGAACATGTCGTAGACCCCGGGCGCGTAGCCGACGATCCCCATCAGGCGCTCACCCCCGGCTGCAGCGCGGCCATCTCGCGATACCACTTGGCGATCGCGGCCGCGAGGAAGAGCAGGTTGGCCGCGAGCAGAGCGCCGTACAGGACGATGAACAGCGACGGCGTGCCGAAAGCCAGGAACACCAGGCACAGGACGCCGTAGTCGGTCGGTGCGATGAGCAACGACTTGAGCACGGAATCGCCACGCTGGTTGGGCTGCTGCGCGCCGCCGTGCCGCCGGCGCAGCTGGTCGATCAGGATCAGCCCGAAGAACAGCACCGACGACATGCAGACGTAGGCCAGCGGGACCAGCAGCACCAACTCATTGCTGAAGGCATCGAAGCGGTAGAACGAGATCAGTACGGCGCTGTGCAGCAGGACGATCTTGATCGAGTCGATCATGTGGTCGAGCCACTCACCGAGCGGCGACCCGCCACCGCGCAACCGGGCCAGCTGTCCGTCGGCGGAGTCCAACCCGTACCCGAGCACCAGCAGCGCGGTCACCGCGAGCGCCAGCGGCAACGACGGTCGAACCAGAGCGATCAAGACGATGCCGATCAGGGAACAGAAGCCGGAAGCCAGGCTGACCTGGTTCGGCGTCCGGTGCCCGAGGAAGGCGGCCGCCGCGAACACCCGGCCAATCCGCCGATTCACGAACCGCGAGTACGCCGGCGTACCCGCCGAAGGCTTCTGCGCCCGGGACAGCTGTCCAACCGTCTCCCGCAACGTGCTCATGCGACGGAACTGCGGGACTGGCGCTGGTCGATGGCGGCGCGCAGGATCGGGCTGCGGGAACCGCGGCCGGCCGGCAGGACAGTGATCAGCGCCGGCGGGATCCCGTCGAGCTCGTCCACCCCGAGCACACCGTCCAGGCGACTGGCGGCGAACACGGTCCGGACCCCCAGGACGTCGGTCAGCCACTCCGGCCGTACGCCGTCCACGACGACCACCTCGTCGACACACCGCAGGTTCTCGAGGATCTGGGCCCGCTCGACCAGCGGGACGAACGGCCTCGCACCCCAGGCGTCCAGCGCCCACTCGTCGGTCAGCACTCCGACGACCAGCCGGTCGCAGGTGCGGCGAGCCCGCTCGAGTACGTCGACATGGCCGACGTGGAACAGGTCGAAGACCCCGGCCACACATCCGATCCGCGGCAAGCTTCCATCCCCCAACAAAAGCGCTGTCCCCTGCGACTCTCGGACGGAGCCGTGTGTCGATGTGCCCGGTGCGACGCGGCCCCCCACGTCAGCGGTGACTTTATACCGTTCGCGCACGGCCCGCCCAGCGTCCCCGTCGGGTCCGGCCGCTGTCCGCGTGCCGGGCGATCGCATCGGTGTAGATCCTCTCCGTGGCCGCGAGGTCACGCTCCGGGGTGAAGCGATCGAGATAGACCTGTCGGGCTCGTTCGCCGAAGGCTATCGAAGTCTCGGGATCAGCGACCAACCCCATCGCCTTCCGCAGTCCCTCCGGATCGCCGGGCTCGGCCAGCGCCCCGGTCTCACCGTCGTCGACCAGCTCCGCGAGCGCGCCGAGCCGGGACGCAACCACCGGCACGCCGTGCGCGAACGCCTCCACCACCACGAGTCCGAAGCTTTCATACGAACGCGCCGGTACGACGGCGGCGCGCGCGGACCGGAGCACATCCATACCGGCGGCCCAAGGCAGCTGACCAAGCACCTGAACAGACGGGTCCCGCCGAGCCCGTTCCTCCGCCTCGGCACGCAGCGGACCGTCGCCCACGACGACCAGCTTGCCGAGTGAGGAGTCCCACGCCTGCAGGAGATCCGCGAACCCCTTGTCCTCGACCAGCCGGCCGAGGAACACCACCGCCTCCCCCGCACCACTGCGCACCGCGCCGGCGTGCGGTACGGCGTGCGGCTTGACCACGAACTGATCTGGGTCGTAGCCGGCGGCGACGTACCGGTCCCGGACGAACTCGGATGGCACGACCAGCGTGGTGACGTACCGCTGCCAGGTGTGCAGCGTGTTGTGCACGCCGATACTCGTGGCCAGCGGCAACGTCTGTACGCGCGACTCCCGATAGCAACTGTGCCGGACGGCGGCCAGCGGAAGCTTGCCCACACAGGACTCGCATGGCCGGCCGTCGCGCTGCAGGACCGCGTTGGCGCACAGCAGCCGGAAGTTGTGCAGCGTCGCCACGACCGGCAGGTCCAGCCGGTACGCCGCGCGCAGCACCGAGGCGCTGAACAGCGGGAACGTGTTGTGGATGTGCACCACATCGGGCCGCTGCGCCTGCAATAGATGTGTTAAATCGCGTTCCGCCGAAAATGACCAGACGGAGTGGAACGGTAACAGTGCGCGATTTTTTCGGCTCATCGCGGCGATATCGTCGCTGTTCCGGGCGTACAGGTCGATCTCATGTCCTGAGTTACGCAATAAATCAACCGTTTGCGCGACGACGGTGTTCTCGCCACTGGGTTGACCCGTCCGGTAACGGTTGTGCAACATGGCGACCCGCATGGCACTACCTTAAGTCTCGCGGTGGCTACACCTGGTTCACGGGGTAATGCAACGCCCGGAGGGTGCATTGAGGAAGTTGTGGTTCGCAGCGCTTATCGCCGCTGCGCTCGCCGTCGTTACCGTGGCGCTCCCCGTCATCGCCAACGAGAACAACGCGACAACCGCGGCCAAGTCACGCTCCGCCGACTCGGCGGCCTCCCGCGTCCTTCCCTCGCACCGCGTCCCCAAGACGCCCGGCGCGCCGGCGAGCAAGCCGCCGAAGGCGACCCGGACAGCCGGTCCCTCGACGAAGCCGAGCACGACCCGGCCGAGCGCCAAGAAGCCGCAAACCACGACCCCCACTCCCTCAGTTCCGACGGTCCCCACCGTGGACTCCGACGAGGCGGGTCCGGCTGTCGCCGGTCCGTGCAGCGGCGTGGTGATCAAGCCGAGCGACGACGCCCAGTCGATCATCAACGCCAAGCCCGCCGGTACGACGTTCTGCTTCGCCGCCGGAGTGCACCGGATCGCGCAGACCCTTCGTCCCAAGGCGGACCAGGTGCTGGCGAGCGCGGACCGCGCCGTCCTCAGCGGGTCTGTACCGCTGACCGGATGGGCCAAGTCCAGTGCGAACTGGGTGGTGCGTGGAGCGCTACCCGCGGCGTACGGGATGAGCGGGCAGTGTGAGGACAACAAGGCGAACGTCTGCTACCTGCGGGAGCAGGTCTTCGTCGACGGCACGCACCTGACCCGGGTCGCGAGCGCCTCCGCGGTCTCCGACGGCAGTTTCTACGCCGACTACGCGGCGAACGCGATCTACGTCGGCAGCAACCCGGCCGGGCATGCGGTGGAGATGTCGAAGACCGCGACCGCGATCGAGTCGGGCGCGACCGGCGTGGTCGTGCGCGGCCTCACCATCGAGCACTTCGCCAGCGCACCCCAGGCGGGCGCCCTGGTGTCCGGGCCCGGCTGGAAGGTGACCGCCAACGACGTCCGCTGGAACCACGCCGTCGGCGTGATGCTGGTCAAGGCCAACAACACGAAGGTGGACAAGAACCTGATCCACCACAACGGCCAGCTCGGCCTGGGCCAGTACAGCTCGGCCGCGGCATCCGTGACCCGCAACGTGATCAGCTCCAACAACACCGACGGCTTCTGGATCGCCGACTGGGAGTCCGGCGGGATCAAGTCGACCCGGTCCTCCGGCACCGTCAGCGGGAACGTGATCAAGGCCAACCTGGGCATCGGGATGTGGGCCGACGTCGCCGACGACGGCCGGGTGATCAGCTCCAACCAGATCGTCGGCAACGCCGCCGACGGGATCCGCTTCGAGATCAGCCGCAACGGCACGATCGAGAACAACACGGTCAGCGGCAACGGTTTCGGCACCGGCCGCGGCTCGGGTACGTCGCTGTGGGACGGCGGCGGGATCAACATCAACACCTCGTCCGGCGTGACCGTCAGCGGCAACAAGGTGTCCGGCAACGTCAACGGCATCACGATCCAGTCCCGCACCCGCGGCACCGGGCCGTGGGGCACGTACCTGCTGCGCGACATCCGCGTCAGCGGGAACACGATCGAGATGACCAGCGGCACCCAGGCGACCGGCATGGTGCAGAACTCCGGCTCCCCGATCCCGGCCGGCGAAGTCGTTTTCAGCGGCAACAAGTACGTGCTGGACGCGCTCGGCGCGCAGCGGTTCGCCATGGCCGGCACCAAGCTGACCGCGGCCGGCTGGCGCGACGCGGGGCTGGACACGGTCGGCAGCTTCCTCGCGAACTGATCGCTTGCCGACCGCAACATATTTGTGCACTACGTATTGCCACGACTACCTGAGGTAGTAGTAGTCTGCGAAGCGAAGCCGCGCCATGGGGGGTGCGCTCAGGGCTCACCTGTGCCACCGGAGGCTCCGCTCTATGAAGACAGCTACCGCAGTTCTGGCGATCGTTGCAGCAGGCACCTTTGCCGCCGCCGTCACCGCCCTGCCGGCGCACGGCGTGCCGGCCGACGACCCGATCGACCTGATCCCCGGACTGCTGCCCGATGATCAGTCCGCCACTCCCCCGCCGGCCGACGGTACCTTCGCCACCGGCCCGTCGCAGGCGCCGGCCTGCACCGGCGTCACGATCACGCCCGCCCAGGACGCCGCGACGATCGTCGACGACGCCCCGGCGGGTACGACGTTCTGCTTCACGGCCGGCCTGCACCGGCTCGCCGAGACGATCCACCCGAAGGCGAACCAGGTGCTCGCCAGCGACCGGGGCGCCGTACTCACGGGATCGGTCCGGCTGACCAAGTGGTCGGCGAACAACGGCGACTGGGTGACCACGGGAGCCTTGCCCCCGGCGTACGCGCGGACCGGGCAGTGCGAGGACAACACGGCGAACATCTGTTACCTGGCCGAGCAGCTTTTTCTGGACAGCAAACACCTGACCCGGGTGGCAATGCGCGACAAGGTTGCCCCGGGCACCTTCTACGCCGACTATGCGGCGAACGCGATCTACCTCGGGAGCAACCCGGCCGGGCACGCGGTGGAGATGTCGAGGACGCCGACCGCGATCGAGTCCAGTGCGACCGGCGTCACGGTGCGCGGGCTGACGATCGAACACTTCGCCACCCCGCCGCAGGGTGGTGCGGTGGTGCTCGGGCTGGGCTGGAAGGTGATCGCCAACGACATCCGCTGGAACCACGCGGTCGGCGCGATGCTGGTGAACGCGGACAACGCCGTACTCGAGCGGAACCACATCCACTCCAACGGCCAGCTCGGCGTCGGCCAGTACAGCACGAAGGCCGCGTCGATCGCGGCCAACGAGGTCAGCTACAACAACACCGACGGCTTCTGGATCGCGGACTGGGAGTCGGGCGGGATCAAGACCACCTGGTCCAGCGGCGGCCGGGTGAGCGGCAACCTGATCCAGTACAACCGCGGCGTCGGGCTGTGGAGCGACGCGTACGACGACGGCCGCACCTTCGCCGGCAACCAGATCGTCGACAACGCGGCGGACGGGATCCGCTACGAGATCGGCCGGAACGGCGTGATCGAGGACAACGCGATCACGGGCAACGGCTTCGGTACCGGCCGCGGCTCGGGGACGTCGCTGTGGGACGGCGGCGGGATCAACATCAACACGTCGTCGAACGTGCAGGTCCGCGACAACGTGGTCGCGAACAACGTGAACGGCATCTCGATCCAGTCCCGCACCCGCGGCTCCGGCCCCTGGGGACAGAACGTGCTCCGCGACATCGTTGTCTCCGGCAACCAGGTGACGATGCGCGGCGGCACCACCGCGACCGGCATGGTGCAGAACTCCGGCGCCGCCATCCCAGCCGGCGAGGTCGCGCTGAACGGGAACACCTACATCCTCGACAGCCTGACCGCCGAGCGGTTCCAGAAGGCCGGCCAGTGGTACACCGCGCAGCAGTGGCGCCGGACCGGCCAGGACACCACGAGCGCCTTCAGGATCGGGCAGGCGATCCTGGACGCTACGGGCGTGCTGACGACAGGGCGCTGACATGCTCGACCAGCAGCTCGCGGAACACCGCTGAGTCGCGCAGGTCGGGTGTGAAGATGGAATCCACGCCCAGCAACGCGTCGACCACGGCGGCCGGCTTGCTCATCCCCGCGATCGCGGCCCTGAGCCGGTCCGCCTGCGGGTCGTCCAAGGCCGGAGTCTTCAGCACGTAGACCATCCAGGCCGCGACGGCGAGCGAGATGACCCGCGGCTCGGCTCCCGCGGCCAGGCGGTCGCGGACCGTGCCGAGCATCCGGACCGGCAGTTTCACCGAGCCGTCCATCGCGACCTGCGTGGTCCGATGCTTCAATGCCGGGTTGGCGAACCGCTCCAGCACGCTCGCGCCGTACTCGGCCAGGTCGAGGCCGTCGGGCGGGGTCAGGGTCGGTGCGACGTCCTCGGTCATCAGTGCGCGGGCCAGCGTGGACAACTCTTCGTCCTGGACCGCCTCCGCGATGGTCTCGTATCCGCGCAGTGCGCCGAGGTAGGCGAGCATCGAGTGGGTGGCGTTGAGCATCCGCAGCTTCGCCTGCTCCCACGGCGCCACGTCCGCCGTCAGCACCGCGCCGCCCCGCTCCCACGCGGGTCGGTCGCCGGCGAAGTCGTCCTCGATCACCCACTGCAGGAACGGCTCCGCAACCACGACAGCCTCGTCGCGTACGCCGAGCAGCCGGGCAGCCTCATCCCGGTCGGCCTCGGTCGTCGCCGGCACGATCCGGTCCACCATGCTGGCCGGGAATCGGGTCGCCTCGAACACGTCGGGAACCTTGCCCAGGGCCTCGAAGTAGTCCGTCACCAGCTTCCGCAGGAAGGGGCCGTTCGCAACCAGGTTGTCGCAGGACACGATCGTCAACGGCTCGCCCCGCCGCGCCAGTCCGGCGGCGAGCTGACCGACGACGGTCCGCGGCGGCCGGCCGGTCAGGTCCGCCTGGATCTCGGGATCGTTCAGGTCGAGCCCGGTGCCGGCGGCGCGATAGCCCTTCTCGGTCACCGTCAGCGTCACCACGGACACCGCCGGATCCGCGATCCGGGCGACCACCGCCTCCGGGTCCTCCGGTGCGGTCAGGACCTCGCGGATGCTCCCGATCACCTGCACCGACGGATCACCGAGTCCGCGCTCCAGAACGGCGTACAGGCCGTCCTGGGGTGCAAGCTGGTCCCGGACCGTCGCGGAGCGCTGGCTGATACCGGCGATCCCCCACCGGGTCTCACCGCTGACGACCGCGGCCCGCTCGGTGACCACGGCCTGGTGGGCGCGATGGAACGCACCGAGTCCGAGGTGGACGACGCCGACCGACAACGCGCGCGGGTCGACCTCCGGGCGGACCGGGAGGTTGGTGAGGTTCAGCCTGCTCATATGACCTCTTTCATTCTGAGGGTTCTGCCTTTTCCTTGGATCAGGGGCGGACCCGGCGTACTGACCGGGATTGATCACCAGGCGGATCAGGAACCAGGCGCGGGGCCGGTGGAGTCGCGGACGACGAGTTCGCCGTGCAGGGTGCCACGGGTGTCGACGGAGCCGTCCGGGTCGTCGAGCAGGGTCAGCAGGAGCTCGACCGCGATCCGGCCGGCCTCCTGTTTCGGCAGCCGGACCGTGGTCAACGCGGGCCGGGCCATCCGGGACATCGCGATGTCGTCGACGCCGACCACACTCAGATCGCCGGGCACCGAGATGCCCCGGGCGTGCAGGCGGGCCAGCAACCCGATCGCGACCAGGTCGTTGTAGGTGATGACCGCGGTGGCGCCCGTGGCGACGACCTGATCCGCCGCGGCGATGCCACCTTCGTACGTCGGTGCGAAGTTGCCGACCGGGGTCAGTGTGGCGCCGTGCTCCTCGACCGCGTTGCGCAGGCCGAGACCGCGATGCTGGGTCGACCAGGACTTGACCGGTCCACCGACCCAGGCGATCCGGCGATGGCCCAGCGCGACCAGATGGGCGACGGCCTGGCGCATGCCTTCCTCGTTGTCGTACGTGATGCCGGGGATGCCCTCGGCCGCGCGGTTGACCAGGACGACGTTGGTGTCCTGGGCGATCGCGGACAGCTCGGCGTCACTCGCCCGGGGCGAGCAGAGGACCACTCCGTCGACCTGCTTGGACAGCGCACGGACGAGACCGACCTCCGCCACCGCGTCCTCGTCGGTGTCCGCGACGAAGACGGCGACGTCGGACCGGCGGGCGCGGGCTTGCACGCCCTTGGTCAGGCTGGCGAAGAACGGGTTGGCGAGATCGGGCACGACCAGGCCGATCGTGCCGGTCCGGCCAGTGATCAGACCGCGGGCGGCGCGGTTCGGCAGATAACCGAGCTGCTCGACCGCGGCGGCCACCCGGGCCCGGGTCGCGGCGTTGACCATCCCCGGCATCGAGATCGCCCGGGACACGGTGGATGCCGACACACCCGCAAGCCGCGCCACATCCCGGATCGTCGCCGGCATGGTCACCTCCTCGGGGCTTGAGTCTGCAATCGGTTGCAGTGGTGTGTCAAGCGCTCACTGCGGATCCGGCGTTTGGCCGTTGATTCGCCTTGTGGACAAGTACTTGTGCGGACATGGGAGCACTGCAATCCTTTGCAGAGTTAGTTGCAGCCACTGTGAACCGGAGGACCCATGCCGAAGGCCCTGCAGCCTCATCCGGACCGCGCCCTGCCCGCCGGCGAGGCCCGTGACGTTGCGCGCCGGATCCACGCGTCGACGAAGGACCTGCCGCTGCTGTGCCTGCACGGGCACGTCGACATCAGTCTGTTCGCGACCGACGCGCCGTTCGGCGACCCGGCCGAGCTGCTGGTCGTGCCGGACCACTACGTCACCCGGATGCTGATTTCCCAAGGCATCTCCCCCGACCGCCTCGGACTTCCGCGCCGCGACGTCAAGACGACGGCGGACCCGCGCGAGATCTGGCGGGAGTTCTGCGCGAACTGGCACCTCTTCCTCGGGACCCCGAGCCGGTACTGGCTGGAGCATGAGTTCGCCGAGGTCCTCGGCGTGACCACGCATCCGTCGGCCGAGACCGCGGACGAGCTGTACGACCAGATCTCTGCGCGGCTCGCCGAGCCGGAGTTCCGGCCCCGGGCGCTGCTCGACCGGTTCGGGATCGAGCTGATCTCGACCACCGATGCCGCGACGGACGACCTCGCCCAGCACGCGAAGCTGGCGGCGGACCTGCCCGGCCGGGTGATCCCGACCTTCCGACCGGATGCCGTCGTCCATCTGGATCGGCCCGGCTGGCCCGGGCTGGCGGAGCAGCTGGGCGCGCTGGCCGAGGTCGACACCTCGACGTACGACGGTTACCTGCAGGCGATCCGGCAGCGGCGGCAGACCTTTGTTGCGGCGGGTGCGCGGGCGACGGACCACGGTCATCTGAGTGCGGCCGCCGTACCGCTGTCCGATGGGGAGGCGTCGCGGATCTATGCGAGCGCGTTGAAGGGTGACGTGTCGGCCGAGGAGGCGGCGGCGTTCGCTGGGCACATGCTGTACCAGTCGGCGGTGATGTCGGCCGAGGACGGCCTGGTGATGCAGTTGCATCCGGGCGTCCTGCGGGATCACGATCCGGCGATCCATGCGACGTACGGGCCGGACCAGGGGCACGACATCCCGGTGGCGACGGAGTTCACTCGCTCGCTGCGGCCGTTGCTCGAGCGGTTCGGCCACGCTGCCGGCTTCCGGATCGTGCTGTTCACCGTGGACGAGACGGTCTACTCGCGGGAGCTCGCGCCGCTGGCGGGCGTGTATCCGGCGGTGCGGCTCGGCGCGCCGTGGTGGTTCTTGGACAGCCCGGACGGGATGCGCCGCTTCCGCGAGCTCGTCACCGAGACGGCGGGCTTCTACAACACCTCCGGCTTCGTCGACGACACCCGTGCGTTCCTCTCGATCCCGGCCCGGCACGACCTGGCCCGGCGGATCGACGCCGGCTACCTGGCCAACCTGGTCGTGCAGCACCGCCTCGACGAGGACGATGCTCTGCAGGTCGCGCAGGACCTCGCCTACAACCTCGCCCGCGACACCTACCTCGCCTAGTCAGGCACCGCTTCGTCCGCGCACCCCTCCGGCGGGTAGTCTCTCGCAGATCTGTTCGCCGGGGTGCGTGAAGGGACGTGGATGAGGCGTCGTGGTGTCGCGGCGGGTGGTGCCGTGCTGGTGTTGCTGCTCGCGGGCTGCTCGGACTCCGGGAGTACCGGCAAGCCGCCGGAATCGGCTCCGTCGGCTACGTCCACGGTGACCGTGCCAACGGGTCCGCCTGCCGCGGCCGCCGCAGCGCTAGGACCGACAGGTCCTGGTACGGCGAAGCCCTGCCGGGGAATCGCGATCCCCGTCGGCACGGATCCGCAGACAGTGATCGACCCCTCCCCCGAGGGCAGCGTGTTCTGCTTCGCCAAAGGTGTGCATCGGATCAGCAAGGCGATCCGGCCGCGGACCGGCGACACGTTGGGTGGCGGTGCGGGCGTCGTACTCACGGGATCCGTGCGGCTGAGCGGGTGGAAGCTCGCCGGTCATGCGTGGGTGGTGCGTGGAGTCCTGCCGGCGGCGTACCCGCTCAAGGGACAGTGTGAGGACAACAAGGACAAGCCGTGTCAGCTCGGGGAGCAGGTCTTCGTCGACGGCAAGCATCTGACCCGCGTGATGAGCCTGAACCAGCTGACGCCGGGCACGTTCTTCGGCGACTACGAGACGAACGCCGTGTACGTCGGGGACGACCCGGATGGCCGTGACGTCGAGCTGTCGCGCACGCAGACGGCGATCGAGAAGTCGGCGGACGACATCACGGTGACCGGGCTGACCATCGAGCACTTCGCGAGCCGGCCGCAGGGTGGTGCGTTGCAGGTCGGTCGCGGGTGGAAGGTGAGCGCGAACGAGGTCCGCTGGAACCACGCGGTCGGGATCATGGTGATCGAGGGCGACGGCGCCGAGGTGAGCCGGAACACTGTCGCGGACAACGGGCAGCTCGGAATCGGGCAGTACAAGTCGGCCGGCGTACGCATCACCGCGAACCTGGTCACCCGGAACAACACCGACGGGTTCTGGATCGCGGACTGGGAGTCCGGCGGGATCAAGTCGACCCGGTCGTCGGGTGAGGTGTCGGGCAACGACATCGTGGCGAACCGCGGGATCGGGATGTGGAGCGACATCGCCGAGTACGACCGGCGGATCACCGGGAACCGGATCCGGGACAACGCGGCCGACGGGATCCGCTACGAGATCAGCTACCAGGCGGTGATCGACCAGAACGTGGTCGAGAACAACGGCTTCGGCACCGGGCGCGGCTCCGGCGGAACCCTGTGGGACGGCGGCGGCATCAACGTCAACACCTCGTCGGACGTGCAGGTCCGCGGCAACCTGGTGAAGGCCAACCGCAACGGCATCTCGCTGCAGTCCCGCACCCGGGGCGACGGCCCGCGCGGCACCTACGTCCTGTCCAACGTCCTCATCGAAGGCAACCTGGTCGTCCTGAGCGCCACCGCCACCACCGGCGTCGTCGAGAACAAGGGCTCCCCCACCAAACCCGACGCCATCACCTTCCGGCGCAACAGCTACCAGCTCGCGGGTACGCCCGACCGCTTCGCCTACCGCGGCAAGACCATGACCTGGGACCAATGGCAGCAATCAGGCTTCGACCAGGACTCAGTAAGTAGCTAGAGCTCTGGATCGGTGGCGTATTCGGTCGGCGTCGCAGACGGCGGCGGCCACCAGTAGGTGCAGGGTCATGGAGCTGAGGTCGGAGAGGCCGCTTTCGTTGAGGGACGCGGCAGTGACGTAGCCGAGCAGGAGGGCTCCGCAGGCGCGGATGTACGGCGTCGGCGCGCGGAGGACCGAGATCCAGGCCAGGACCAGCGCCAGCCCGACGATGATGACGGCGAGCAGGCCGGTCTCCCAGTAGAGGCCGAGCCAGCTGTTGTCGATCGCCATCACATCGATGTCGCCCTCACCGCGGCGCAGCAGCACCCGTTTGTTGCCGAGCCCGTGGCCGATGATCGCGGTCTGGATGGACACCTTCTCGTCCAGCACCGCCTGCCAGCTCGTGGTCCGCCCGCTCAGCGAACTGATCTGCTGCGTCCCCTGCCCACGCAACAACCAGGTGTGCAACGACCCGATGGTCAAGAACGCGATCCCGAGCAGCCCAGGCACTACCAGACTGGCGATCCGTCCGGCCCAGGTCTTCCGGGTGATGACCAGCGCGATCACCAGCCCGAAGGCGACCGCCGCCGCCGACGTCCGGGTCCGGCTCGCCGCGATCAGTACGCCGCCCAGCCCGATCAACGCGCCCGCCGGGAGCAGGGAGAGCTTCCGGCAGAGCAGCCCGATCAGCGCCAGCCCGAGCAGGACCGCGCCGACCTCACCCACCCGCGGCGGCAGCATCGGGATGATCACACCCTGCAGGCGGTACCCGGTGCCGAGTGAGCTCAACGGCCGCCAGGCCTGCGACGGCGCGTACGCCAGACTCAGCACGACCGTTGCCGCCAGCAACAGATGGGCCCACAGATGCGCCCGGACCAGCCGCTCCGGGACCTGCACCAGCGGCCGCCAGAGCAGGAACACCAGCACCAGCCCGATCAGGAACCGCGCCAGCCGCGTCAACGGCCCGAGCGGCTCCGCCAGCAGGAAGGCGGTGGCGCAGGCGAACAGCACGTACATCACGTACATCGTGCCGGCCGGATTGACCCGGGTCCGGAAGCCCGGCTTGGTCGCGGCCAGGGCGATCAGGAAGATGGCCCCCAGCAACAACCCCTTCATCACGCTGTTCGTCGAGCCCGTTGTGCCCTGCGGCGCGGCGACCCGCGACGACCACGGCTGGACGCCGAGGACGAACAGGCACCACAGCATCAGCCAGAACCAGGCCGGCTTCTCGATCTCCCCCGCGACCGTCCCCGGCACCGGTGGCGCCAGCCCGGTGCCACCGCGGTACGTCGTCGTGGGTCGCATCGTCAGCGCATCGGCGCGACAGCCGAGTCGAGTGGCTTGTAGTTCAGCGGGATCCCGAGCGTCTCGTCATGCGACGAAGCGCCGATCAGTACGACGCCCAGCACCGGAGCACCCGCGAACTGCAGAGCACCGGTGAGCCGCGCGACGTCCATCTCCTTGTCGAGGCCGACCTGCACCACGAGCACCGACGCGTCGACGGCGGCCGCCAGCGGCGTGATCCCGTGCCGCCCGACCGACGCCGGCCCGTGGATCACCACGGAGTACCCGGGCGGCAGGTCCGCCACGATGCCCGGCACCAGCGACGGGCCAACGGCCTCCGCCGTCTCCTCGTGGTTCAGCCCGGGCGGCAGCACATACAGGTCCGCGACCGTCCCCGGCCGGAACAGCTTCCGCGCCCGGATCGCCCGCGTCGCCGCCGGCTCCATCACCAGGTCGGTCAGCCCCTCGTGCCCGGTCAGATGCGGCAGCACCGGCGGACCCTCGATGTCCGCCAGGACCAGCAGGGTCTCGCGACCGTCGCGAGCGTTCGCCTCGGCCATCGCCAGCGCGATACCGGCCGAGTTCGGCGTGGGCGAGGCCGAGACCACCAGCAGCGCACCCGGGCCGCCACCGGCGAAGGCCCGCGGGTTGAGTTCCCGGCGAGCCAGCGCCCCGCTCGCCTCGGCGCCCAGGGCGGTGATCTCGTACTGCGGTAGTTCGGGGGCGGCCCGGTGCCAGAACCGGCGGCGGTGGCCCTCGGAAGCCGCGATGACCGGCGAGCTCGCGGCGCGCGCCGCCTGGTCACGGGTCAGGATGTACGGCGTCAGGTGCGACCGGAGCAGTGCGAGTCCGAAGCCCAGCACCAGGCCGAGGATGCCGCCGACGAGGATGTCGCGGGCAACCATCGGCGACGAGCTCGCGGTGTCGGTCGTGGCCGGCGTGGCCAACTGGCTGCCTGCGCCGACGGCGGTCAGCGCCTTGAGCATCGCGGCCGAGTCGTCGGCGGCCTGGCGGGCCTCGGTGGCCAGCCCGACGCGCTGGTCCCGGTACGCTGCGGCGGTCTGGTTGTCGCCTCGCTGGACCGCCTCGTCGATCTGGCTGACCAGGCTGCGCGACTGCTTGTTCGCCGCTGTCGCTCGGTCCTGCGCCTGCGCCGCGAGGTTCGTCAGGAGTGCCTTGGCCTCGTCGTTGCGCTGCTTGAGGTAGATGGTCGAGATCGCGTTGGCCCGCTCGACCGCCTTCGCCGCGGTCGGGCCGTCGGTGGTGACCAGGTAGGCGTTGTCGGTGACGGCCTTCACCCGGGTCACCGAAGCCAGGTCCTGAAGAGTCTGGTCGTCGTCCGGCATGCCCAGCGACTGCACCACGGCCCGCAGCAACGTCGGGCTGGCCATCACCCGGGCCTGCGTCTCGGCCGGCAGGTCCATGCCGAGCGGACCGGTCTTGTCCGAGCTGGTCGACAACTTCCCGACCAGGGCCGGCGGGACCGCCGGGCCGATCACCAGCTGGCTCGAGGCGGTCCACCGCGTCGTCTGGGAGAGCGCGAACACGGAGGCGCCGACCAGTCCGAGCAGGATGCAGCCCATGATCAGCCACTTCTGCCGTAGCAGTGACTGGGCGGTCTCCCGCCAGACCACTGTGCCCGGTTCCATCCGATACCTCACTCCCTCGCGCCAGCGCCCCAGGATATAGGCACACCGGGGCGGTGTGGACACAGCATCTCGTCCTGTGCCCTACTCTCTTCCTCAGAGTTCTCGGGGGCAGGTGGGAACTATCTACGGCGCCGTGGGTGGCGCCCGTGTGTCCGAGGGGGGACATCGCAGGATGAAGAAGAGATGGACGTTCGCGCGTCTGGGGGTCGTGGGCGCTCTGATCGCCGGGTCACTGGTCGTCGTGCTCGCGCCGCCGGCGCAGAGCACCGGGGCCTCGCTCGCGGCGACCGCCAGTGCGAGCTGGCAGACCAACGGCAGCGTGCAGGGCATCGCGGTCGCGGCCGGCAAGGCGTACGCCGGCGGCCGGTTCACCAGCGTCCGCCCGCCGGGCGCGGCGGCCGGGACCGGCGAGGTCGGCCAGGCGTACCTGGCCGCGTTCGACGCCTCCACAGGGGCACTGGTCAGCTCGTTCAACCCGGTCCTGAACGGTCAGGTCTACGCGGTGGCCGCCACCGCGGACGGCTCGCGGATCTTCGTCGGCGGTGACTTCACCACCGTGAACGGCCAGACCCGGAACCGGATCGCCGCCTTCGACACCGCCACCGGCGCCCTGGTCGCGAACTGGAAGCCCTCGGTGTCCTTCCGGGTGAAGTCGATCGCCGTGTCCGGTACGACGGTCTACTTCGGCGGCTCGTTCGGCCTGGTGAACGGCCTGGACCGGCTCCGGCTCGCGGCCGTCAGCACCGATCTCGGCACCCTGTTGCCCTGGGCACCCGCGGTGAACGGCGACGTGTATGCCGTGGATGTCGCCGACGACGCGTCCAAGGTGTACGCCGGTGGCCAGTTCAGTACCGTCAACGGCACCAACCAGAACACCGTGACCAGCCTCGACCCGGCGACCGGTGGCGTCCTGCCGTTCCCGGGCGCGTCCGCGGTCCCGCCGCCGAACGGCTCCTGCACCACGCGGGTGAAGTCGATCGACGCGAGCGGCGACACCGTGTACTTCGGCAACGGCGGTGACGGCGGCGGCTGCTTCGACGGCACCTGGGCGGTCGACATCGCGACGAACACGCTGAAGTGGAAGAACCAGTGCCTGGGCGCTACCGAGGCGGTCAAGGTCGTCAACGGCTGGCTCTACAAGGGCTCGCACGCCCACGACTGCGCCAACCAGGGTGCGGGCGGCTTCCCGCAGGGATTCGACTACCGCTTCCTGCTGAGCGAGAAGCTGACCGACGGGTCGCTCGGTCCGTGGTTCCCGAACACCGACGCCGACCCGAACAGCGTCACCAACGTCGGCCCCCTGGCCTTCGCGACCGGCGGGAACGACCTGTGGGTCGGCGGCGACTTCCTGCACGTGAACGACGTGGCCCAGCAGGGCCTGACCCACTTCACGAACGCGGCCCCGGGTGCGGCTCCGGCCAAGCCGGCCAAGTTGCTTCCCTACAGCGTCCAGCCGGGCGTGGTGCAGATCAACTTCCCGACCGTGCTCGACAACGACGACAGCACACTGACCTACCGGCTGCTCAAGGGCTTCAGCAACACCACGATCGCGACCGCGACCGCCACCTCGAAGCCCTGGGACCGGCCCTGGCTGCACTTCACCGATTCCACCGCGGTTCCGGGTGAGGTGACGAACTACCGGGTCGAGGTGACCGACGGCAGTACGACGGTCCGCGGCAACTACTCCGACCCGATCACGGTCGCCACCACGGCGTCGACGGCGTACGACCAGATCCTCAACGCCGACGGCCCGCAGGCGTACTGGCGCCTCGGTGAAGCGGCTGGTACGACGACCTCCGTCGACGCCTCGGGTCAGAGCAACAACGGCACCTTCACCGGCGTCACGCTGGGCACCGCGGGCGCCGTTGCCGGCAACACGGCCATGACGATCAGCACCACCTCGGGCCGGATGGTCGGCGAGAAGGCGTACAGCATGCCGCAGCAGTTCACGGTCGAGGCGTGGGTCAAGCAGAGCGGCGTCAACCGCGGCGGCCGGATCATCGGCTTCGGCAACTCGAAGACCGGGAACAGCGGCGGTGGCGGCGACCGGATGCTCTACATGCGCACCAACGGCTCGATCGTCTTCGGCGTGAACGACGGCACCCAACGCACCCTGACCAGCGTCTCGGGCAAGAACGACGGACTGTGGCATCACGTCGTCGGCAGCTACGACAACGGCATGATGAAGCTGTACGTCGACGGCGCGCCGGCCGGCAGTGCCCAGGTCGGACCGGCGTCGGTGTACTACGGCTGGTGGCGCGTCGGGTACGACAACACCAACACCTGGCCAGGTGGCGGAGCGACCCAGACCGGAATGGGAATCGACGAGGCCGCGGTCTATCCCTACGCGCTCACTCCGGTGCAAGTGCAGTCTCACTACTCGGCCCGCTGACCAGGTCTTACTGGGAGTTCTGCCACAAAGTCATAACGCGAGGAGGAGGTCCGCTTCCCGTGGACCTCCTCCAGCGCTAGTGTCCGCCTCTGGTGCGTGATGAGGCACGTGCTGTTCGACCCCCGCCTGTCCGAAGGACATCAATGAAGAAGTTAGTGCTGGCCCTTGTCACCGGCGCGGCTGTACTGGCCGCGGCGCTGATCCCCTCCGGACCGCCGGTGGAGGCGGCGACTCCGGGCTTCGCCTCCGCTGTCTCGGCGATCAAGCAGACCTCGTGGCAGACCAACAACAGCGTGAACGCGATCGCGATCTCGGGGAACACCGTGTTCGCCGGTGGTCTGTTCACCCGGATCCGGCAGCCAGGCAAGCCGGCCGGCCAGGGGGAGGCCGCCCGCACCTACGTCGCTGCGTTCAACCGCACCACCGGCGCACCGACCTCGTTCGCGCCGGTCCTGAACGGCCCGGTCTACAGCATCGCCACCAGCCCGGACGGCAACTGGGTGGTGATCGGCGGCGACTTCACCACCGTCAACGGCGTCAAGCGGAGCAAGATCGCGATGTTCTCGGTCGTCACCGGCAAGATGGTGTCGGCCTGGGACCCGGTCGTCGCGGCCCGTGTCAAGGCGCTGGCGATCTACGGCAACAGCGTGTTCATCGGCGGCGCGTTCACCAAGATCGACGGCGCGGTTCGCAACCGGCTCGGCGCGGTCCGGCTGATCCAGGGCGACCTGCTGCCGTGGAACCCGAACGCCAACAGCGACGTGTACGCGATCGACGTGTCCGACAACGGCACGCGGGTCTTCGTCGGTGGTCCGTTCAGCACGATCAACGGCAAGGACCACTACTCGCTGGCGATGGTGAACAACACCACCGGCGCGGCCTTCGCCTTCCCGGCCGCGGCGGCGATCCCGAAGCCGACCGCTACCTGCACCACCCGGGTGAAGGACATCGACACCCTCGGCGACAACGTCTACGTCTCCAACGGTGGTGACGGCGGCGGCTGCTACGACGGCGTACTGGCCGCGCAGGTGTCGACCGGCAAGCTGCTGTGGCAGAACAAGTGCCTGGGCGCGACCGAGGCGATCAAGGCGATCGGCAGCTGGCTCTACAAGGGCTCGCACGCGCATGACTGCTCGTCGTCGCCGAACGGTTTCGGCAACGGCACCGGGACGCACTACCTGCTGGTCGAGAGCGCCATCAACGGCAACCTCGGCCCCTGGTACCCGAACACCGATGCGAACCAGAGCAGCACCACCCAGGTCGGTCCGCTGGCGATGGCCGGTACTGCCACGGACCTGTGGGTCGGTGGTGACTTCCTGCACGTGAACGGCAAGGTCCAGCAGGGCCTGACCCGGTTCACGAACGCGCCGGGTGGCGCGGCTCCCGCCGTACCGAAGGCGCCGATGGTCACCGCGACGTCGTCCGGCCGGGTGTACGTGAAGTACTCCGACGTATACGACGTGGACAACATCTCGCTGACGTACAACGTGTTCCGGGGATCGACGAACGTCGGTTCGGCCAAGTACTCCACGTACTACTGGCAGCTGCGGAAGTCCTACACCGTGACCGACCGGGGACTGAAGCGCGGGTCGACGTACACGTACCACATCGAGGTCCACGACGGGCGCAACATCATGAAGAGCCCGTCGGTGAGCGTGAAGATTCCGTAGGAACGGTTCGGAAACGAAGGGGTCTGCCTTTTCGGGCAGACCCCTTTGTCGTAGGCAACCGGGCGGGGCTGCCGGACGTCTAGGGGGTAAGGGGATGGGGGGAACATGGGGAGAAGACTGTTTGCTGCGCTGGGCGCCGCCGGCCTCGTGCTCGGCCTGGCGCCGGCACAACCCGCGGTCAGCACCGGGGCCGGCCTGACCGCGGTCGCCGGATCGGCCTGGCAGACCGATGCCAGCGTGCTCGGCCTGGCCGTTGCCAAGGGCAAGGCGTACGTCGGTGGCCGGTTCCTGAAGGTCCGTCCGCCGGGAGCGGCGACCGGGACCAACCAGACCAGCCGGACCTACCTGGCCGCGTTCAACCAGAGCACCGGTGCCCTCGACACCGGCTTCGATCACGTGGTGAACGGGATCGTCTGGGCGATCGTCGCGTCCGCGGACGGGTCCCGGGTGTACGTCGGCGGCGACTTCACCCGCGTCGACGGCCAGGTCCGGAACCGGATCGCGGCCTTCGACACCGCGACCGGCGCACTGGTCGCGAACATCAAGCCGAGCGTGTCGTACCGGGTGAAGGCGCTCGCGATCGGCGGGACCAGCCTGTACTTCGGCGGCTCGTTCGGGCTCGTCAACGGCGTGGCGAGGAACCGGGCGGCCGCGATCAGCACGGTCAACGGCAGCCTGCTGCCGTGGAACCCGAACGCCGACAACGACGTGTACGCGATCGACGCGGCCGACGACAACTCGAAGGTCTACCTGGGCGGGACCTTCGCGAAGGTCGGCGGAACGAGCCGGTGGGCCGTTGCGAGCGTGAACAACGCGACCGGTGCGCTGCTGCCGTTCGCCGCGGCCTCCGCCGTACCCCTGCCGACCAGCGGGTGCACGTCCCGGGTCAAGGACATCGAGACATCCGGGAACCGGGTGTACTTCTCCAATGCCGGCGACGGCGGCGGGTGCTTCGACGGGACCTGGGCGGCGGATGTGGCCACCGGCAACTTGGTCTGGAGGAACACCTGCCTCGGCGCGACCGAGGCGCTCACCGTGGTGAACGGCTGGCTGTTCAAGGGCTCGCATGCGCACAGCTGCCCGGGAGCGTTCAGTGACGGCACCGGCGCGCACTTCCTGCTGCTGCAGAACCCGGCCAACGGATCCCTCGGGCCGTGGTTCCCGAACACGAACGCCGGCCCGCCGACCGAGGTCGGCCCGCTCGTCTCGGCGACCGGAGGGAGCGATCTCTGGGTCGGCGGCGACTTCACCAAGGTCAACGGCGTGGGCCAGCAGGGTCTGACCCGCTTCACCAACCTCGGCTCCGGCGCCGCGCCGCTCGGCCCAGTGCTGCCGACGCTGACGAGTACGACGGCCGGTCAGGTGAAGGCCACTGTCCAGACCTCGTTGGACAACGACGACATCACCCTCACCTACCGCTTGCTGCGCGGCGCGAGCAACACGGTCGTCGCCACCACCACGGCCAACTCCACCTTCTGGAGCCGGCCGAACGTCACCCTCACCGACACCACAGCCCCGTCCGGCACCTCACAGATGTACCGCATCGAGGTCTACGACGGGCACAACACAGTCCGCGGCGGCTACTCCACCATCACGGTGAAGTAGCCGCGCGGCGATGGGCTGTGATGGCTCGGTGGGCCTGGAACCACCAGAGCAGGAGTGTCGTGAAGGAGGCGGTGGCCAGGCCCCAGGCGGCGCCCTTTGCGCCCCAGAGGAAGGCGCCTCCGACACCGCAGATGATCAGGATGACCGAGGAGATCAGGCGGACCCGGAGACCGCGCGTGGCGGCGGTGAGGGCGCGGAGGATGGCGAAGGCGCCGGCGTTGGAGGCTCCCAGGGCCTGCAAAAGAATGACCGGGATGAGGACCTCGTGGGCCTGGGTCCAGACGCCCGGGCCGAGGAGCTGACGACCCACGAATGGGGGCAGCAGCAGGAAGATCGCGCCCCAGGCCAGTGCGCCCGCACCGACGCCGAACGAGATCGCCAGGCCGACCAGCCACAGGCGGCGGTAGGAGTGGCGGAGGGCACGGGCGGCTTCGGGGACGGAGATCATCCGGATGCCCTGGTTGAGGACGTTCACCGGGCCGAGCAGGACCTGGGCACCGCGGATGCCGGCCGTGGCCGCCAGCCCCGCGGCAGCGGTGATGCCGAGCATGTAGACCTGGATGGTGCCGGACACCGCGAGCATCTCCCCCACGTACTTCGGGCTGAGATCCCAGTTCCGCCGTACCCACTCGCGGATCAGCTGGCGCCGCGGTGACACGCCGGCCTGGAACCGCCCGGCGATCGCCGCGATCATCGCGCCCAGTCCCCACGCGAAGGTCAGCGAGGGTGCCGACGCCGTGTCGGTGAGATAGAGCCCGCCGAAGATCGCCAGCATCGCCAGCAGCCAGATCAGGTCGTTGACGAGGGCCTTCTGCCCCTCACCCACCACGAAGAACGCCCACCGCCACGCGTCCTGCAGCAACAGCCCCGGCATCGTCACCGCGAAGGCGATCAGCACTCCCTTCGACGGAACGCCGGGGAACGCCGCGATCGCCAGTCCGACGAGCATCGCCAGGAATCCGGCCAGCAGCGCAGTCGCCGTACTGGCTCGCACCGCCCGTTCCCAGTCGGGCGTCCGCGCACCGGAGTGGCGGACGGCCAGCGGCTCGGTCGAGACCGCGCGGGACACATTGAGCGCGATCGTGTAACCGCCGAACGCCAGCGCGTAGACACCGAAGTCGGCGACCGTGCTGGACCGCGCGACCACCACTCCGACCGCGAGATTACTCAGGCTGGACAGCGCCTGGTCGGCCAAACCCCAGCTCGCGCGACCGGCCGGTCCGGCCAGCCGACGTAGCTTCGGCCGCCGGAACTTCACCGCCTCACTCTAGAGGGGGCGCGGGGGACGCCGCATGATACCTAGGCCGAAACGCGGGATGCCCAGGAGATACCGGCGCCAGAGGCGCTTGGGCTCCTTGTAGAGGCGGTAGCTCCACTCCAGGCCGGCTCGCTGCATCCACAGCGGCGCGCGGTCGAGGCGGCCCGTGTGGAAGTCGAAGGCGGCGCCGACGCCGATCAGGATCGACGCGTTCAGCCGGTCCCGGTGGTCGGCCATCCAGCGCTCCTGCTTGGGTGCGCCGAGTCCGACCCACACGATGTCCGGGCGGGCCGCGTTCATCCGCGCCATCACCTCGGCGTCCTCGGTCTCGGTGAGCGGCCGGTACGGCGGGCATTCGGCGCCGACGACCTTCAACGCGGGGTGGCGCTCCTGGAAGGTGTCGCCCAACTCCTCGGCCACGCCCTCCGCACCGCCGTAGAAGTACTGCGTCCAGCCGCGGTCGGCCGCCTCCGCCATCACCCGCTCGAGCAGATCGGGCCCGGCGACCCGATCCATCCGCTCGAAGCCGGCCTTCTTACCCGCCCACACCAACGGCATGCCGTCCGGCACCGTCAGGCCGGCCGTGTTGTACACCTCGGTCAGCCGCTCGTCGGCACGGGCGTGCAGCAGTGCGTTCATGTCGGCCACGCAGACCAACTGCCGCTCGTCGCCGTCGATCCAGCGCGCGAACGTCCCGATCGTGTGGTCCAGATTGGTCACGCTGACATGGATGCCCAGGACATCGACACGATCCGCGGCGGCCAGCTCCGTGTGCATATCGGTCATCCGTCAGTCCTCCGGGGTCAGCGCGGCCAGGTCGGCGTCGACCATGATCCGGACCAGCTCGGGCACGTGAACCTGGGCTTTCCAGCCGAGCTCGGTGGTGGCTCTGGACGCGTCCCCGATCAGCGAGTCCACTTCGGTCGGGCGTTCGTACCGCACGTCGTAGTCGACGTACTCCTCCCAGTCCAGCCCGGCGTGGGCGAACGACAGTGCGACGAAGTCGCGGACCGAGTACGACGTACCCGTCGCGATCACGTAGTCGGCCGGAGTGTCGTGCTGCAGCATCCGCCACATGGCCTCGACGTACTCCGGTGCGTAGCCCCAGTCGCGGCAGGCGTCCAGGTTGCCCAGGTACAGCCGGTCCTGCCGGCCGAGCTTGATCGCGGCGACCGCACGGGTGATCTTGCGGGTCACGAACGTCTCACCGCGGCGCGGGCTCTCGTGGTTGAACAGGATCCCGTTGACCGCGAACATGTCGTACGCCTCGCGGTAGTTCCGGGTCATCCAGTACCCGTACAGCTTCGCGGCGCCGTACGGCGAGCGCGGGTGGAACGGGGTCTCCTCGTTCTGCGGCGGGGGCGTAGCGCCGAACATCTCCGACGACGACGCCTGATAGAACCGGCAGTCCAGCCCGATCATCCGGATCGCCTCGAGCAGCCGCGTCGTCCCCATCCCGGTCGTGTCACCGGTGTACTCCGGCTCGTCGAACGAGACCCGCACATGGCTCTGCGCGGCCAGGTGGTACACCTCGGACGGCTGGATCGACGCCAGCAACGTCACCAGCCGCGACCCGTCGGTCAGATCGCCGTAGTGCAGGAACAGCCGCTTGTCCTTCGCGTGCGGATCCTCGTACAGGTGGTCGATCCGGCGCGTGTTGAACGTCGAAGCGCGCCGGATCAGGCCGTGCACCTCGTAGCCCTTGGCGAGCAGCAGCTCGGCCAGGTACGACCCGTCCTGCCCGGTGATCCCGGTGACGAACGCCTTCTTCACGATGCCTGCTCCCGGTTCTGCTGGTACCAGGCGTACGTGGCGGCTACACCATCGTAGAGGTCGACGGACGGCTTCCACCCCAGCGCCAGCAGCCGGCTCACGTCGAGCAGCTTGCGGGGGGTGCCGTCCGGCTTGGACAGATCGTTGCTGATGGCACCGGTGTACCCGACCACGCGGGCGACCAGCTCGGCCAGCTCCCGGATCGTCACATCCGCACCGACCCCGACGTTGATCGGCTCCGGCGCGTCGTAGTGCTCGAGCAGATGCAGGCACGCATCGGCCAGGTCGTCCACGTGCAGGAACTCGCGCCGCGGCGTACCGCTCCCCCACAACACGACCTCGGGGGCATTGGTACGACGAGCCTCGTCGAAGCGGCGGATCAGCGCGGGCAACACGTGCGAACTGGTCGGGTCGAAGTTGTCGTTCGGCCCGTACAGATTCGTCGGCATGGCGGAGATCCAGTGCAGCCCGTACTGGCGTCGCACTGCCTGGACCTGCATGATCCCGGCGATCTTCGCGATCGCGTACGCGTCGTTCGTCGGCTCGAGCTCACCGGTCAGCAGACTCGACTCGCGGATCGGCTGCTCGGCGTACTTCGGGTAGATGCAGGACGACCCGAGGAACAGCAGCCGCGGCGTGCGGACCTCGAGCGCCGCGTCCATCAGGTTGACCTGGATGCGGAGGTTGTCGCTGAGGAACTCGGTCGGGTGATCCCGGTTCGCCAGGATGCCGCCGACCCGCGCGGCCGCGTCGATCACCACGGCCGGCCGGTGCTCGGCCAGGAACGCGAAGGTGGCCGACCGATCCCGCAGGTCCAGCTCGGACGACGTCGCGCCGATCAGGTGGGTGAAGCCGGCCGCTTCCAGGCGACGCCAGATCGCCGAGCCGACCAGGCCGCGGTGACCCGCGACGTACACCGGTGCACGATGGTCCATCAGTACGCTCCCGCGCCGTAGATCACCGCACGCACGGTCTTCCAGAGGATCAGCAGGTCCAGCGTCATCGACCAGTTGTCGACGTACCGCAGGTCGAGCCGGACCGACTCGTCCCAGGACAGGTCGCTGCGACCGCTGACCTGCCACAGGCCGGTGATCCCGGGCTTGACCAGCATCCGCCTCGAGTCGTCGGCGGCGTACAGGGCGACTTCCTCCGACAGCGGCGGGCGCGGGCCGACCAGCGACATGTCGCCGCGCAGCACGTTGAACAGCTGAGGGATTTCGTCGAGCGAGAAGCGCCGGATCCACCGGCCGAGCGGCGTCATCCGCGGGTCGTCGCGCATCTTGAAGACCACGCCGTTGCCGTCGCTCAGCGCGTACAGATCACACAGCCGCTGCTCGGCGTCGGAGTACATGCTCCGGAACTTCAGCATGGTGAACTCGACACCCGCCCGGCCGACCCGCTGCTGCCGGAACAGCACCGGACCAGGACTCGACAGACGGACGGCCAGCGCCAGACCGATCAGCACCGGTGCCAGCAGGACGATGAATCCGAGGGCGACGACGCGATCGAAGACGGCCTTCATCAGGTGCGGGCCGCCGCTCACCGACGGGCGCTCCAAGTGCAACAGGGACAGACCGGCGACCGGGCGTACGGAGATCCGCGGGCCGGCCACCTCGATGATGCCGGGCGACACGATCAGCTCGATGCCGCGCTGCTCCAGCGCCCAGGACAACCGGCGCAGCGACTGCCCCGCCAACTCCGGATCGGTGGCGACGGCGACCACCTCGACCGCGTGCCGGTCGGCGGCGGCCAGGATGTCAGGCTCGGCCAGTTCCTCCGGCTGCAGCGGCCCGTTGGCGTGCGCGTCGCCGCGCGGCCGGCACGTCGCCACCACCCGGAACCCGTCGGTCGGGCGGCTCTCGAGGTGCTCACACAGCGTCGCGGCCGGACCGCTACGCCCGACCACGAGAACCCTGTGCATGCAACGGCCTCTGACCCGGTGCCGATGGAGGTCCTTCCGCAACGCGTACCGCAGCACCAACGCGGAACCGACCATCACCGGAATCGCCAACACGACGAAGCCGCGGGCGATCTCGGTCTTGGTCACGTACGACGCCATCGCGACAGCGGCCGTGAGACCGACACCCGAGCGAAGCAGCGACCGGAACTCGTCCGGACCGGCGCCGAAGTACCGCGGGTCGTAGCCCTTTGACAGGGCGACCGCGCCGACCCAGGCCAGCGGCAGCACACTGCTGACGACCAGATAGCCACTGCCGACGTGATAGCCGAAGCGAGTCAGCAGGGCGATGGAGACACCGAGCATCGCGGCGAGCAGGTCACCGCCCACGGCGGCCCAGCGGTACACGCCGACCCAGCGCGGCTCGGTCGACCGCGACGGAAGCGGGACGATCGCCGGCACCTCGTGCGGCACCACCCAGAGCGGCCGGCGGCCATCGACCGCATCCGGCGCCTCTGCTCCGCTCACCCCGGCCCCTCGTCTCACGCTGCCAACGCCCGAACACGGTGCGTGCCCGGCGCAGTCTGCAGTCTCCCTGTCAGAACTGTCAAACGGAGATCGTCACCAAAGGTGACGGCAAACCTACTTGCCACACATCCCCAGGAGTTCACCCGCCCGTCGGCGGTGCGACATGGCAGAGTACTACGCGCGAGGGCCTGCGACGACGCCGACTCGAGAACCCTTGGATAGAATTTGCGTGGGGTGGGGGGATTGAGCCAAGCCGGTGCTGATCGTGCGCGCGCAGGAGTCCGACCGGCCGTGGTGCCGGCGCTCCGGCGGTCGGTGCTGCCGCTGATGGTGCTCGGTCTGCTCCTACTCACCGTGCCCGCGGTGGCGTACGCCGGCGACACCCGACCGGGGCGGCTGGATCGATGGATCCAATCGGTTGTCGACCACACTCCGTCCGCCGCGCGGGACAGCGCTCTCGCGCTCGACTGGCTCGGTGAGCCGACCGGCCGGGCTCTCCTGGTGCTCGCCACCGCAGCGGTGTGTCTGCTCGCCGGGCGCCGCGCCCTGGCCGTGACCGCGGTGGTTGCCTCGGTCCTGACCGCCGTACTGACGACCGGGCTCAAGTACGTCGTCGATCGCCGGATCCATGACGGTTTCCTGTCCTACCCCAGCGGCCACACCGCCGCGCTCGCGGCCATCGGCCTTGTACTAGGCCTGTTGCTGGCCGACGTGCTCCGCGCCGGCCCGATCCTCGGTACGGCGCTCGTCCTCGGACTCGCCGTACTCGGTGGAGCGTTGATGGCGTGGGCGCAGATCGACCTGACCGCGCACTACCCCACCGACACCGTCGGTGGGGTAGGCAGCGCGCTCGTTGTCGTCCCGGCGACAGGACTGCTGATCGACCGGCTCAGACGACAACCCTGAACTCAGGCGACGTCGTCGTCGACCTTCGGAGTGTCGAAGGCGTCGACGACCTCGGCCGGGATGTGCTCCAGGTCGCTGACCCGCAGGTAGTCGCCCATCGTGGTACCAGTGCACTCCGAGTCGATGTTCGGCGCGGTCAGGCCCGCCACCGCATCGCCCAGGTGCACCGTCCGCAGATCGATGCTGAACCGAGTCCGCCCCGACGTGTTCGGCACGCTGGAGTGCAACTGAGCCCCGGAGAACAGGATGATGCCGCCGGGCTTGCAGATCGGCCGGATCTGAGGTGTCAGTTCGACCTCTTCCTCCGGCACCGGCTGGATCCGGGTGTCGGTGCCGATCTGGGTCGCGGCGATCTTCCGGCTCGTCGCGTTCCACTCCGCGTAGTTGTAGACCCGGGAGCTGTTCCGGACCGGGGTCTGCCAGTACCTCGGGTGGAAGGCCAGCCCGTTGTCGTCGCTGATCGCGAAGATCGGCAGCCACCAGTTGAGCTGGAAGTGCGGCGCCGAGTACCACGTGTCGCGGTGCGGATGGAACGCGAACGCGATCCCCGTGGTGAGGTAGTCGTTCGACGTCGAGCTCCGCATCCGCGGCACGTCGAAGTACGTCTGCTCCTCGTCGCAACCGAAGTCGGCCAGCATCTCCTGGATCAGCCGCTTCGACTCCGGGTGGTGGATGAACGCCGGCTTCAGCTCGGCCAGCAGCGCCGCGTAGTCCTCGACGGCCATCTCGAACTGCGCCGTCTCCGGATCGAGCGGCGCGAAGGCCTCCCGGGCCATCGCGGCCGCGAACTCCGTCAGCGCCAGCGTGGACGGCCGCGGCGAGTAGACGAACAGGTCGCCGTCGTACAGCTTCTGCCTGCGTTCGTCGTCGCCGAACCCGGCGTCGACATAGATGGAATGCATGATGAACCCCCCTCTCGTCGAACCGGCTCCTTACCGGCTCGGACCAAGTCCCCGTACCCCAGCCGGCTGCCTCGAGAGGTCATCGGCGGGCGCGCCCCCCAGCGCGTCGTGTGTTGTGTACAGCAGTTACGTGTAGCGGCGGAAGACCGGTTTGACCGGGCGGCCGCCCATCCATCCCTTCGGGTCGCCGGTGTCGAGTGCCTCGCGGTAGACCGCGCACGCTCCGGCGACCACCTCCACCGTCCGGGCGATGTCCTCGTCGGTCAGGGCCGCGCTCACCACGAACGACGGGCCGATGACGCCGCCGAGGATTAGTTCCCGGAGGAAGAGCGTGCGGTACGGCTGCGACGGCGTCAAGGTCTCGTCGAGCGTCGCGAAGACCAGGTTGCTGGCCCGGCCGCGGACGAGGACATGGTCCTGGACCCCAGCCGCGGCGGCGACCTCACGGACACCGGCGGCCAACTTGTCGCCCAGCTCGTGCAGACGAGCCGAGATTCCTTCCTCCTCGTAGACGTTCATGGTGGCGATCGCGGCCGCAAGGGCGTGCGTCTCGGCGCCATGGGTCGTGCTGAGCAGGAACACCCGCTCGTGGTTGTCCCGCAGTCCCCCGCGCTCCATCAGCTCGCGCCGACCCGCCAGCGCCGACACGGCGAACCCGTTGCCGAGTGCCTTGCCGAAGGTGGACAGGTCCGGCGCCACGCCGTACAGGCCCTGTGCGCCGGAAGCCGAGAAGCGGAAGCCGGTGATCATCTCGTCGAAGATCAGCAGCGCGCCGTGGCGGTGGGCCAGGTCGCGCAGGCCTTCGAGGTACCCGGCCGGCGGGTCGTGCTGAGTTGCCGCCTCGAGGATCAGGCAGGCGACCTGGCCCTCGTGCTGGGTCAGCATCTCCTCGGTCGCGGCCAGATCGCCGTACGGGAAGCCGATCGTCAGCTCGCCGATCTCGCCGGGGATACCGGCCGACATCGCCGTCCGGGCGATGAACCAGTCGTCGATCGAGAAGAACGCGTGGTCGGAGCACAGCGCGATCAGCGGCCGGCCGGTGACCGCGCGGGCCAGCTTGACCGCGGCGGTGGTGGCGTCCGAGCCGTTCTTCGCGAACTTCACCATGTCGGCCGTCGGGACCGAGGTGAGGAAGCGTTCCGCCGCATCGAGCTCGATGATGCTCGGGCGGACGAAGTTGCTGCCGCGGTCCAGCTCGCGCCGGACCGCCTCGATCACCTTCGGGTGCGCGTGCCCCAGGCTGACCGCACGCAGGCCGGAGCCGTACTCGATGTACTCGTTACCGTCGACATCCCAGACGTGCGCGCCGGCGCCGTGCGAGATCACCGGCGCCATGTCCTCCGGGTACTGGTCCTCGCCCTTGGCGTAGGTGTGCGCGCCGCCGGGGATCAGGTCCTGCAGGCGCTTGTTGGCCGCGATCGAGTTGCCGAACGACGTGGTCATGACAGCCTCGCGGTGGCCAGGGCGAGGGACGGAGCCGCCTTGTCCCGGTCGGACATCAGCGTGACCGGCAGCGGCCAGGGAATGTCGAGGTCCGGATCGTCGAACGCGATCGAGACGTCCTCGGACGGGTCGTGGGCCCGGTCGATCCGGTACGACACGTCGGCCGGCTCGGTGAGCGCCTGGAACCCGTGCGCACACCCGGCCGGGACGTAAACCGTCACCTGGTTGTCGCCGGTCAGGTCGAAGACCTCACGGTTCCGGTACGTCGGTGAGCCCGGGCGCAGGTCGATCACGACATCGAACACCTCGCCGTACGAACAGCGGACGAGCTTGGCCTCGCCGGCGCCCGCGCGGATGTGCATCCCGCGGACGACGCCACGCCGTGAGCGGGAGATGCTGTCCTGGACGAAGGCGTCCGGGTCGAGGCCGGCCCCCTTCACCACATCACGGTCGAAGGTGCGCGAGAAGAACCCGCGCTCGTCCCGGTGCGGACTCGGCCGGAACACCAGCGCCCCCGCGATTCCCGGTACCTCGATGACGTCCATCGCTATTCCCCCTGTTCGATGTCCACCGCGACACGGGGCGTCGTACCGGCCCCGAACAACGCAGCGGACAGTACGTCGTACTGCCGCTCGAGTGCCTCGGCGTACTCGGCGTTCCGTGCCCGCATGGCCGGGACGACCGCGTCCGCCCGGGCCTCGAGCGCGCGGAACTGATCGATCAGCCGCGCCACGTCGAGACCTTGGATCGGCTGCCGGAACTCGGCCAGCCGCATCTGCTCCATCAGCAGGTCGCTCTTGGTCCCGTAGCTGATCGAGATGGTCGGTATCGACAGCTTCAGCGCGGACAACACGTTGTGATAGCGCGAGGCGACCACCACGTCGGTTCCGGCGAGCTGTTCCATCAGTTCACCGAGCGACTCGGCCGGCTCGCTGATCAACCGATCCTCGGCCAGGTCCGGCCGGGTCTGCCGCAGGTCGTCCTGGACCGCTTCGACCACCGACAGGTCGCTCGGGTCGCCGATGACGAGGCGGATCCGGTAGTCCTGGTCGACGAGCCAGCGGGCGAACTCGACGATCTTCGCGGTGTACTCCGCGTAGATCTCGTCGGCCCGGGCCCGGTCGGCGTTGGTGCCGTGATAGGCCATCACTCCGAGCCCGACCGTGCGCCGCGACTCATCAGCGGGCGCCGGCTCAGCGGGTTCGGGCAACGCGAAGGCCAGGTCCGGATAGACCTCGTCCCCACTCGTGTCGAGACCCATCTGCCGCATCGCGTCCCGGGAGTACCCGTCCCGGTAGGAGCGGTACGACGCAAGTCGCGCGGCCCCGGTGAACAGCCACCGCAGCGACCGCTCGCGTGCCACGTTCGCACCGACGTTGACGAACGCGGTCTTCGTGCCGGCCGTCCGCGCCGACAGCGTCATCAGGAACAGTGCGTACGGCCAGCCCCACGGCCGCAGCTCCAGCGTGGTCTCGAACACGCCCATGCCGGGCACGATCACCACGTCGTACTGGCGGAGCAGCCGCGGCATCCGGACCAGGTCGGCCACCTTGCCGAACGCCTTGCGCGCAACGGAGTCGAGCCTGGAGCGGCCAGGGCCATGTTGCTGGTACCAGGTGATGGCGACCGACGGGATGCCGTACTGCTGCTCGAACACCTCGGGTCCGGCGCACACGCAGCTGATCTCCGCCTCCGGGTGCCGGGTCCGGACGAACGCGAGCATCGCGTCGAGCGAGCCGTGGTTGCCGATGTTGCCGGATCCCAGCAGGCCGAAGAAGGCGACCCGCGGCCTGCGTGCGTCGTTCATGCCTACGAGCCCTCCTGGTGCCGGACGACGCCCGAGCTCTCCGGGATCGCGGTCGGCGGCGTGGCCGGCTTGCTGTCCTCGATCCGGCCGGTCGAGCGGCGTACGGCGCGGTTCGCCAGCCAGCGGGTCAGATGGCCGTAGCACTCCCGCCGGTCGGCCGACGACAGCGGCGCCCGCCGGATCCCGCCGACGAAGCCGCCGATGTACTCCGAGACCAGCCGGACGGTGGGATGACGCAGCCGGCTCGCCCGCCGCGGCTCCATGTTCGCCGACCGGGACCGGATGGTCGGCTTGGCCCGCTCGGCCCGATCGGGGTGGTCGCGGCGGAAGAAGAGCAGCTCGGGCACCTGGTGGAACCGTCCGTACAGGGCCAGCTCGGCCATGATCGTCCGGTCCGAGTGGTGGTAGCTGCCGTTCAGCGGCGTACGGCGCAGGATGTCGGAGCGCATCACGCCGTAGAAGTCGTCGCCGCCGACGTCGAACAGCAGGCTGCGGAACCGGTCCGGTGCGTGCGGGTTCGCGGTGTCCAGCGGGTAGTCGACCTTCAGCACGATGTCGCCGTTGCCGTCGATGATCGCCTGGTGGGCGTGCGCGAGTACCAGGTACGGGTCGGCGTCCAGCGCGTCGATGCACCGGCCCAGCAGGTCCCGGCCGTAGAGGTCGTCGTACGACGCCCACTTGAACAGCTCGGTGCTGGACTGGTCGAACGTCCAGTTGTGGTTCGGGGTGGCGCCGATGTTGACCGGCTGCCGGAAGTAGCTGATCCGCGAGTCCTTGGCCAGGTACTCCCGGCAGATCTCCTCCGTGCTGTCGGTCGAGGCGTTGTCGGAGATGATCAGGTGGAAGTCGCCGTAGCTCTGCCCCAGCAGGGCGTCCAGGGACTCCGTGAGGTACTTCTCGCCGTTGTAGACCGGAAGGCCGACACTCAGCCGCGGTTGCGCGTTCATGTGCTCCTCATCTCAGGCATCTCCTGCCGGTCAACCGCCGCGGCCGGCTCGGACTGCAGCTCCGCTTCCAGCTGCTTGCGTTCGCGGACCCCGGTCCGCAGCGTGAACCACCAGACGAAGGCGGCGCAGAACGTCGCACACGCGGCGCCCCAGGCCGATCCCCGGGCGCCACCGATCACACCGCCGGCGACGCCGCCTACCAGGTAGAACGCCGAGGCGCACAGCTGGGCCCGCAGACTCCGGCGGGCTACTCCGAGTGCGCGCAGGCCGGCCGCGGCACCGGTGTTGAACCCGGCGTTCGCCACCGACAGAGTTGCCGGCAGCAACAATGCTGAGGAGGTCAGCCAGACCTCACCGAGCAGTGCGTGCCCCCAGGCGTCGGGCAGGGCGACCAGCAGCACCAGCCCCCAGGCCAGCGCCGCGAAGAACTGGGCGCCGCCGAGCAGCAGGCAGAAGATCGGCAGGGCCCGGACCGATCGCCGCAGCACCCGCGCCGCCTCCGGAACCGCGACCAGGCCGACGCCGGACAGCACGATGAAGAACGGCCCCAGCAACATCTCGGCGCCGCGGACCGTGCCGACCGCCGCGACCCCGGCGAACGCGCCTAGCCCATACATCCGGAGCTGGTACGCACCGCTGATGGTCAGGTTCTCGGTCAGGTAGCGCAGGCTGAGATCGTGGTGGTCCCGGAGCCAGTGCAGTGCGCGCCCCACCCGCGGCATGATGCCTGCCTGCAGCCCGCTCACCAGTGCCGCGAACGCTCCGGCCCCGCCCCACGCCAGCACGAACCTGGTCACACTCGCGTCCTGCGAGGCCAGGTACAGCAGCGGCACCAGGGCGAGGGCCCAGGTGATGTCGCTGACGAACGCCTTGCCGCCTTGCCCCGACGCGAAGAACGCGAACCGCCAACTGTCCTGCAGCATCAGTCCGGGCAGCACGATGCCCAAGGCGATGAACCCCGCCCCCGTGTGTCCACCGATCAGCGCACCGACGACGGCACAGACCGCGCCAAGCGCCAGGCCGACCGCGATCGCCATCCCGGACGAACTCGCGACCGCCGTCCGCCAGAGCGGTCGCTCGACCCCGCTGAACCGCACGGCCAGGGGATCGGTCCCCAGGCCACGCGAGATGTTGACCACCACGCCGTACGTCACCCACGCGAGGCTGAACGCGCCGAACTCCAGCGCTCCGAGCTCGCGGGCGACGACGATGCCCACCACGAAGCTGACCAGGCTGGTCACGGCCTGGTCAGCCAGTCCCCAGGTGAGGCGGCGCAGCACTCCGCGCATTGTCAGCGACCCATCTCGTGGGGCTCGGGGAGCGGGACGAGGTACGTCGCACCCCAGCCGCCACCGGTCTCGAGCTGCGAGATCACCTCGTCGGCGATGTCCCAGGTCAGGATCAGTACGACGTCGGGCCGCGCCGCGCGCAGTTCGTCGATGGGCCGGATCGGTACGCCGCAGCCGCCGGGGATCCGGCGTCCGTGCTTACCGGGTGCGGCATCGACCGTGAACGGCAGCAGGTCGGTCCCGACCTTGCTCAGGTCCAGCAACACCGGCGCCTTCGAGGGAGCGCCGTACCCGAGCACTGTCCGGCCGGCGGCCTTGTGACGGGTCAGAACGTCGTGAAGCGCACCGGCGGCATGCCAGGCAGCCTCTTGCAGGCTGGCCAGCTGCACCTCGTCGGCGATGCCCGCGGCGTCCTCGTCCTCGAGCAGTACGTCGACCGACGGATCCGGCTCGGCGTCCGCGGTGTGCCGGAGCATCACCATCAGGCTGCCGCCGAACATGTCGACCTGCTTCACCGACTCGACGGTCAGACCGTAGAGCGCACCCAGCCGCTGCACCGCCCGCAGCGACAGGTAGGACCAGTGTCCGTGCCGGATGGTGTCGAACTGGTTGCCGATGAACAACGGCAACAGGTGGTGGAACTCCAGCACCAGGAGGCCGCCGGGCGCGAGCCGCTCGGCCCGGAGCTGCATCAGCTCGCCGACCGCCGGCTCGTGGGCGATGCCGTGGACGTCGACCACCAGGTCGGCCCGTTCGCCGTCACCGGCCAGCCGGCACCCCTCGGCGTACAGGTGCTCGAGCCAGGAGCCACCGTGGTGGCTGGCGAACTCGAACACGACTCCACCGGCGAGCTCCGGGTAGTCCCGCAGAAGTTCCTTCACCGACGACTCGGCGTGCGCGATGCTCGTCGCCGACTCGACCGCCAGCGGCGGCTCGGGCAGCTGCGGCTCGACCGGACCGAGCTGGACCAGCGTGCAGTCCCGGCACAGCCACAGCTCCAGCGGCCAGCGCGGATCCGGACCCGGCGTGTCCGCGGTCGGGAAGTAGTCGGCACAGGGCTGCGCACCCAGATCCACGACCGGTACGACGTTCTCCCCCGCGCACCCACGACACTTGAAGCTCACTGCTCCCCCTCCGGTCACCATGTCAACATCGCCTTGGCCGTGGTGAACGCTTCGGCGTACTTCGCCCGGCACTCCATCCCGCGCAGCCGGGCCAGCCCGGCGAAGACCTCTTCGTCGAACCAGTCGTGCGGGACCTGGGACGGGTAGGCCTTGTGCAGCCGGGCGACCTTCTCCCGCAGCTGCTCCTCGGTCAGTTCGACGTACAGCCACGGCCGGCTGATGTCGCCGTCCCACTTGGGGATCTCGTAGTGCAGCACCAGCTGGTCGCGCCACACCGTCGGCGCCAGTTCGGCGATCAGGCGGTGGTCCTGGTGCGCGTCGGTGCGGCTCGGCGCCAGCACCAGATCAGGGCGACGCCCAGAACCGGTGTTACAGCCCCGAGCCGTTGCCTCTAGCAACTCTTTGGTCTCGTTCCAGTACGACGGCAACCGGCCGTCCGGCAGCTCGGCCGAGGTGACGGTCACCTCGCAGTCGGGCAGGAACAGCTCCGCCGCGCGACGGGCCTCCTCCAGCCGGAGCGAGGTCCCGGTCGCGATCACGAACTCGGCGGTCAGCTCCGGCACCGACTCGGCCAGCTTGAGCAGCGTGCCGCCGCAGCCGATCTCGATGTCGTCCGGATGGGCGCCGAGGGCAACCAGGTGGACCGGCCCGTCGATCAGGCCGAGCTGGAACGGCAGCATCAGATCGCCACCACTACCGGCCCGTCGGCCGATCCGCCGGTGGCCTTGTCGAACACCTGGCTCTGCTGCTCGCGGGCCTCGTGGCTCCACAGCGCCCACGGCTTCTTGCCGGACCGGTACAGCTCCTCCAGCTGGCTGCGCTCCTTGAGCGTGTCCATCGGCGCCCAGAACCCGTGGTGCGGGATCGCCTCCAGCCTGCGCATCGCGGACAGCCGCGGGAACGCGTCGCCGACCAGATCCTCGTCCTCGTGCAGGACGTCGAAGATCTCCTTCTTGATCACGAAGTAGCCGCCGTTGATCCACACGTTCAGGTCGGCGGCCGACCGCAGCCCGGTGATCCGGGCATCGGTGCCGAACTCGACCACGTGGAAGGACGCCTGCGGCGGTACCGCGAGCAGGCTGGCGGTGATGTCGCTGGTCATCACGTGGTCGACGATCTTGTCCATCGGTGCGTCGGTCAGCACGTCGCCGTAGTTGGCCAGGAAGGCGTCGTCGTCCTCCAGGTACGGACGGACCCGGCGCAGCCGCTCACCGATGCTGGTGTCGATCCCGGTGTCGACGAAGGTGATCTTCCACTCGCTGATGTCGGAGTCGAGCAGCTGGATTCGTTGCCCGCCCTTCGACATCACGAAGTCGTTGGAGACCGTCTCCTCGTAGCGCAGGAAGTACTCCTTGACCGCGGACCCCCCGAAGCCCAGGCACAGGATGAACTCGGTGTGGCCGAAGTGTGCGTAGTACCGCATCACATGCCACAGGACCGGCCGGTCGCCGATCGTCATCATCGGTTTCGGTGCGGAGTCCACCCCACTGCGCATCCGCAGCCCGAACCCCCCACAGAAGATCACGACCTTCATCTGACTTCCCTTCCCCCCAACACGTTTTTCAGATCACTTCGAGACGAGGAATGGGTACGACGAACTTCGCGCCCCACTCTCGTGCGTAGCCGAGCTGATGGACGATCTCCTCCCGCAGGTTCCACGGCAGGATCACGATGTAGTCGGGGCGCGTCTCGGCGAGGCGCTCCGGGGCGAAGATCGGGATGTGCGTGCCCGGCAGGAACATGCCGTGCTTGTGCGGGCTGCGGTCCACCGTGTACGTCAGCAGGTCCTCGCGGATGCCGCAGTGGTTCAGCAGCGTGTTGCCCTTGCCGGGTGCGCCGTACCCGGCGACCGTCTTGCCGTCGCGCTGGGCCTGGATCAGGAACTCGAGCAGCTCGGCCTTGATCGTGAAGACCTCCTTGGCGAAGCCCATGTGGCCCTCGACCGTGTGCAGGCCGGCGTCCTCCTCGTCCTTCAGGACCTTCCCGACCAGCTCGGACGGTTCCCCCGCGGTCTCGATCGGTGTCGAGAACACCCGGAGCGATCCGCCGTGGCTGGCCAACTCCTGGACGTCGACCACCTTCAGGCCGGCCTTCTCCAGCGCCAGCGCTGCGGTCTTCAGGGTCAGGTACTGGTAGTGCTCGTGGTAGATCGTGTCGTACTGACGACGCTCGATCAGCCGGAGCAGATGCGGGAACTCCAGCGACACCAGGCCGTCGTCCTTCACCAGCGCACGCAGGCCCTTGGCGAAGTCGACGATGTCCGGCACGTGCGCGAACACGTTGTTGCCGACGACAAGGTCCGCCTGCCCGTGCCGGGACGCCGCGTCCTTGCCGGTCTCCTCGCCGAGGAAGTAGCTCTCGGTCCGGATGCCCTTCTCGTTGGCGATCTCGGCGATGTTCGCGGCCGGTTCGATGCCGAGCACTGGGATGCCCAGCGCGGTCGCATGCTGCAGCAGGTAGCCGTCGTTGCTGGCGGCCTCGACGATCAGGCTCTCGGCGCCGAGGTCGAGCCGCTCCTGCATGTCGACGACGAACCGGCGGGCGTGCTCCACCCAGCTGGTCGAGTACGACGAGAAGTACAGGTAGTCGCTGAACACGTCGTCGGCCGCGACGTACGCCGGCAGCTGGACCAGCAGGCAGTTGTCACAGATCCGGACGTGCAGCGGGTAGAACGTCTCACCGCTGTCCAGCTGGTCGGCGCGCAGGTAGCTCTCGCACGGCGGCGACATCCCCAGGTCGACGAACGTCCGCGTCAGTGTCTGGCCACAGAGGCGGCAGGCGACTGATTCCCCCATCAGTGCTTCTCCTCGAATAGAGCGTCCCCAGGACCGGGGAACTGGTCGTCGGTCTGCCGGCGCAGCTGGTCGTCGACCAGGCCCGCGCCGAGCAGTTGCTGGATCCGGCGCAGCCGGACGAACTGGGCGGAGTTGAAGTCGTCGAGCGTCAGGCCGTGCCGCTGGTAGGCGTTGTACAGCTCGTCGACGCCCTTGCGGACCGTCCACTGCAGCCGCAGCTCCGGGAAGGTGTCATTCAGCTTGCTGAAGTCGACCTTGTAGTTGCGCAGGTCCGGGCCGGCGCCGTCGGCGATCGACAGGGTCGAGCCGGGCACCGCCTCGCGGACCATCTCGGCGATGTCGCGGACCTGGACGACGTCCTCGGACCGGCCGACGTTGAACGCCTCGTCGTGGATCACCTCGCGTGGCGACTCCAGCACGGTCAGGAACGCCCGGCTGATGTCCTCGATGTGGACCAGCGGGCGCCACGGCGTGCCGTCGCTCTCCAGCCGGACCTGACCGCTGGTCATCGCGATCGCGGTCAGGTTGTTCACCACGATGTCGAGCCGCAGCCGGGTCGAGGCGCCGTACGCGGTGGCGTTGCGCAGGTACGTCGGGCTGAAGGTGTCGTCGGCAAGTTTCGCCAGCTCCTGCTCGGCCAGCGCCTTGGTCTCGCCGTACGGCGTGACCGGGAACATCTCGGCGTCCTCGGCAACGGCTTCGGAGCCGGCCGCGCCGTACAGGCTGCAGGACGACGCGAACAGGAACCGCTCGACGCCCGCGTCCTTGGCCGCCTGCGCGACGTTCAGCGTCCCGTCGAGGTTCACCGAGTACGTCGCGTCCTTGTTCAGGTGACCCAGTGGATCGTTCGACAACGCGGCGAGACACACCACGGCGTCGTACCCCTCGAGCTCGGCCGGCCCGACGTCCCGCATGTCCCGCGGCTTGCGGCGCCCGATCGGATCCGGGCCCCCCAGCAGGTCGCACCCCTCGTACAACCCGGTGTCCAACCCGTCCACCTGATGCCCAGCATCCCGCAGGAACGGCACCATCACGGCCCCGATGTAACCCCGATCCCCGGTGACCAGAACCCTCATCCGTCGCTCCCCACGCCTCGGTTCCGTCATTCGCTACAACAGATCACCGAGCCGGCAGTCTGATACAAGCGATCCGGAATCAGTTCACCGCACCACTCGGCGACCGAAGCCACCGCGTCGAGTGGGGCAGCATGTCGCCGGCAAGCGATTGCCGGTCACCTGATCCCTACACTCAACAGCCGCCGTCGTGGACAAGGAACGATGAGTCACAGCCGCTGGAAGACTCTGCGTGAGCGGAAGCTCGCTGCGGGCTTCACCGAGCCCGAGGACGTGGCAGAGACACGTCGCGAGATCCGCCTGTCCATGGCTCTCGCGCAGGCCGTGTACGAACGCCGCACCGAGCTCGGCCTCACCCAAAGCGAACTGGCCGCCCGGGCCGGATTGACGCAGGCCAGGATCTCGCGCATCGAAGGTTCGGACACCGCCCCGACGCCGCCCCTGCTCTCGAAGCTTGCGCATGCCCTGGACGCTTCGCTCAACATCCCGCTCGACGAAGACAAGACGGTACTGCCGACCCGCCGCCGCCGTTTGAGGGGTCAACCCCTTGGCGTGTGGGTTGCGGAACCGAAATTTGCCTCCGCAACCCACCACTCGCGGGGTTGACCCCTCAAAGGTCGCAGGCGCAGGCCTGCCGGGGTGTTCGCCAACCCACCCGCGGCAGGCCAATCACCAGCCCGGGACCGCAGGACGACACCACCCCGATCGACGCGATACTTCGCCATCGGGCCCGAGATCCGCCGACCCAATGATCAACGCAACGTTGCTAGGCGCGGCACGAGCTAGGTCAGCGGTCGCGGGACTGGGATTGGCTGGAGCTGGGCGGGGACTTGGCCGGCGCATTCTGTGGCGTGGTCCGGGAAGGGACCGCGCTGCCGGCCGGCGGGCTGTCCCGCAGAATCGCCGCCTGCCGGATCAAGCCCGCCGGCATGGGAATCCGATGCGGCGTCGTCTGCACGCCCTGCCGTTGCGGCCCGACGTCAGGGCGTCCGCCACCGGTCAACCCCTGGAGCTCACGCTGAGGTATCCCCCGCCCCCGCCCCAAGCGTTCGCCCGTGATGGCTGCGGGATCGTCCGCTCGGTGCGCGAAGGCGACCACGTGCCGGTACGGCTGAGCGTTCGGATCGGTGACCACCCGGTTGCCCTCGACCCTCGGGAGCGGGTCGAACTCCCGGTAGGTGAGCCGGTGCGACGGACCCATCGGCCAGCCGTTGGTCTTGTACTCGTCGACGACCGGCACCTTGAGCTCGGCACAGTCCCTCAGGTCATGCGACCGCGGGCCGTAGCCAAGCTGCTTGCCTTCGTACTCCCCCTCCCGACCCTCTTGCAGCGCCTTCAGGCCCTTGATGACGGCGACGTATTCCTTGGATTCGTCGCTGCGGGGGTCACGCTTGCGCGCCTCGCTCAGCGCGTTGATCTGCGCCCGGAGGTCCTGGTGGAGGATCAGGTTGTACCGCATCAGGGCCGATGGTTGTCGCCGGGAGCGTTGCCGGTCTCGTCGTCCTCGACGTCGAGATCCCAGCCACCTTCACGGGCGGCGTCCTCGAACGAGATCCAATCCTCGGGGCGGGCGTTGGCGAGGCGGTCGCGGGTGATGCCTTCTACTCGTTTCTCGAACTCGGCTTCTTCCTTCATGGCCTCGTACTCGGCCCATTGGTCGAAGGAGATGACCACGCCTTCGGGTCGGGGGTGGTCGCCGAAGAAGACGGGTTCGGTGGCGCCTTCGCGGTACAGCTGGAGGATCCGGCCAAGGCTCTGACCGACGGTGGTGGTGTCGATGACCCGGACGCGGTCGCCGGACGGGAGGTCGTACAGGGCTTCCATGATCACTCCGATGGCTGGTCGCCGAACACGTTCTGTGACTCAGGATAGATATTTCGGGGGGCGTGTATCAGGCGGCCTCGCCCACTGCTCTTCTGTGCGCTGACGTACGTGGGGGATGCCTGCGTCATGAGCCTGTGGGGGGCGTTATGAAGGTTGCCGTATTCGGCTTGGGCTATGTGGGGTCGGTGACGGCCGCGTGCCTGGCCGCCAACGGCCACGACGTCTGGGGGGTCGATGTCGACACTGCGAAGGTCGGTCCGATCACAGAGGGACACAGCCCGGTGGTCGAACCCGGCCTGGACGAGCTGGTGGCGGAGGGGGTCACCGCGGGCAGATTGCACGCGACCACCGATCCGCGGCTCGCGCTGGAGCGCGCCGACGTCTCCTTGATCTGTGTGGGGACACCGTCGACGCCGGCCGGCAGTACTGATCTGACCTACATCCGGCGCGCGGTCCGCGACATCGCGGAAGCCGCGCACGTGGTGAACCCGCCGGTGTCCGGCTTCCACAGCATCGTGGTCCGCAGCACGGTCCCGCCGGGCACGGTCGACGAGGTGGTCGAACAGGTGCTGGCCGACGTACCACCGCCGGAGGGTCTCACCTTCGGTACGGCGATGACGCCGGAGTTCCTGCGTGAGGGATCGGGGCTGGCGGACTTCTACGACCCGCCGTTCGTGGTCGTCGGGACCCGGGACAAGAGGGTCGGTACCGCTCTGACCGACCTCTTCGGCTTCATCTTCTCCAAACGCGGCCTCGAGGTCGACATCCAGATCGTCGACGTCCGGACCGCGGAGGCGCTCAAGTACGCCTGCAACGCGTTCCACGCGACCAAGGTCTCGTTCGCCAACGAGATGGGCCGGATCTTCCGGCACTACGGCGTCGACTCGCGCGAGGTGATGCGGATCTTCGTCCAGGACACCAGCCTGAACATCTCGCCGTACTACCTGAAGCCCGGCTTCGCGTTCGGCGGCTCGTGCCTGCCCAAGGACCTGCGCTCGGTGCTGCACCTGGCCCGGGTCAACAACACCGACCTGCCGCTGCTGGCCGGCACGCTGGCCACGAACGAGCGGACCGTGAGCGACGTCGTCGACCGGGTCGTGGCCGGTCCGGGCCGCGAGATCGCGCTGCTCGGCCTGAGCTTCAAGCACGCCACCGACGACCTGCGCGAGAGTCCGAACGTCGAGCTGGCCGAGCGGCTGATCGGGAAGGGCTACAACCTGCGCATCTACGACGCGATCGTGAACCCGAGCCGCCTGGTCGGCGCGAACCTGCGGCACGTGACGTCCAAGCTCCCACACCTGCAACGGGTGCTCACCGACGACCCGGCGGCGGCCCTCAAGGATGCCGATCTGGCCATCGTCTCGGCCACCGACAGCGCGGCCGTGAACGCCCTGCTCAGCTCGCCGCCGGCCCGCACCATCGACCTGAGCGGCCGGCTCGGCGACGCCGTCGAGGCGCTGCCCGGATACGAAGGAGTGGGCTGGTGACCGGTCCGCGCGTCCTGATCATCATCCAGAACCTCTGGGTCCCGTTCGACCGCCGGGTCTGGCTGGAGTGCAAGGCCCTGGTGGCCTCCGGGTACGACGTGACCGTCGTGTGCCCGAAGGGTCCGGGCGACCCGTCGTACCAGGTCATCGACGGCGTGACCGTGCACCAGTACAAGGCCTACGCGCCGGGCGGCAGCAAGCTCGGGTTCGTCACCGAGTACGCCTACTCGTTCCTGATGACGCTGCGGCTGGTGCTGCGGGCCCGCAAGGCCGGCACGTTCCAGGTCCTGCAGGCCTGCAACCCGCCGGACATCTTCTGGCCGATCGCGATGCTGCTGCGCCGCCTCGACCGGACCCGGTTCGTGTTCGACCACCACGACCTGTGCCCGGAGCTGTTCCAGTCCCGCTTCGGCGGTACGACGAGCCTGCCGTACAAGGGACTGCGGTTCCTCGAGCGGATGACGCACCGCAAGGCCGATCACGTCATCTCGACGAACGACTCGTACCGGCGGATCGCGATCACCCGCAGCGGCAAGGCGAACCACGACGTGACCGTGGTCCGCACCGGGCCGGACCCGGACAAGTTGCGCCGCGACTCGTCTGGTGCGGACGAGTCGCGCCAGATGTTGAGGCGCGGGCACCGCTACCTGGTCACCTACATCGGCGTGATGGGACCGCAGGACGGCGTCGACATCGTCGTCCGCGCCGCCGATCACATCGTGAACAAGCTCGGGCGCACCGACGTCGCGTTCACGCTGATGGGTGGCGGTGACTCCTTCGACGACGTCGTGGCGCTGCGCGACGAGCTCGGTCTCGGCGACCACGTCGAGTTCACCGGCCGGGTGCCGGACGAGACCGTCCGCGCGGTGATGTCGACCGCGGACCTCGGCCTGTCGCCGGATCCGAAGAATCCGCTCAACGACGTGTCGACGATGAACAAGACGATGGAGTACATGGCCTTCGAGCTCCCGGTCGTCGCCTTCGACCTGATCGAGACCAAGGTGTCGGCCGAGGACGCCGCCGTGTACGTCGAGCCCAACGACGTCGCGCAGTACGGCGAGGCGATCGTCGACCTGCTCGACGACGAGGTACGGCGCCGCCGGATGGGCAAGCTGGGTCGCGAGCGGGTCGAGCGGGTGCTCGCCTGGAACCACCAGCGCAAGGCCTACCTCGAGGTGTACGACCAGCTCACCGGTCACGTCAGCCACGTCGGCGACGTCGCCCGGGCCACGGGGTCCTGAGGTGTGCGGCATTGCCGGCTGCTACCAGCAGCGCGACGGGTTCGCCCTCGCCGAGACGATGAGCGACCGGATCGCGCACCGCGGTCCGGACGCCTCGGCGGTGTACCCGTTCGACGACGGCGACGTGCGCGCGTACCTGGCGCACCGCCGGTTGTCCATCATCGACCTCTCGTCGGAAGCCGACCAGCCGTTCAGCAAGCGCGGCCTGACGATCTGCTACAACGGCGAGCTCTACAACTACAAGGAACTGCGGGCCGAGCTGTCCAAGGCCGGCGTCGCGTTCCGGACCAACGGCGACACCGAGGTGGTGCTGGAGGCCTGGCGACGGTGGGGGCCGGACGCACTCCGGCGGTTCCGCGGCATGTTCGCGTTCGCGATGCTCGACGAGGACAGCGGCAGCATGTACCTGGCCCGCGACCCGCTCGGCATCAAGCCGCTGTACTTCCTCCGCCGTGAGGGCGGCGTGATCTTCGCGTCCGAGCTGAAGGCGCTGGTCGCCGCGATCGGACCGGAGCTCCGCACCGAGCCCGGGGCGCTGGTCGCGTCGATGCTCTACTACTGGCTGCCCGAGCAGCGCTGCTCGATCGAGGGCGTGGAGAAGCTGCCGCCGGGTTCGTGGGCCGAGTTCCGGCCGGACGGCAGCAGCCGGCACGAGACGTACTGGCGCGTGACCGACGTCGCGACCGAGGCCGCGGCCGGGCCGCGCGCCGACCTGCGGACGGTGATCGAGGAATCCGTCGCCGCTCACATGGTCGCCGACGTACCCGTCTCCACCTTCCTCAGCGGCGGTCTCGACTCCAGCCTGGTCACCGTGCTGGCGAAGCGGCTCGACCCGAGTGTCGACTCGTACACGATCACCTTCCGCGCGCAGGACCAGCGGCTCGAGGCGATGCCCGACGACGCGATCTACGCCCGCAAGGTGGCCCAGCAGTTCGGCATCGACCTGCACGAGATCGAGATCGCGCCGGACGTGGTCGAACTGCTGCCGCGGATCGTCGACATCCTGGACGAGCCGATCGGCGACCCGGCCGCGATCAACACGCTGCTGATGTGCGACACCGCCCGCGACGCCGGCGTCAAGGTCCTGCTCTCCGGGATGGGCGCCGACGAGCTGTTCGGCGGCTATCGCAAACACCTCGCGTGCGTGATGGGAGCGCAGTACCAGCGGCTTCCCGGCGTACTGCGCAACGGCCTCATCGGACCCACGGTCCGGCGGCTGCCGGTGACCGTGAACGGTCGCGGCCTGCGGTACGCGCGCTGGGCGAAGCGGTTCCAGACCTTCGCGGATCTCCCCGAGGAGACGGCGTTCCGGCGCAGCTACACGATGTACGACGGGGACCAGCTGACCGGTCTGATCAGTCCGGACCTGGAGCCGTACGTCGGGAAGCTGCTCGCCGAGCACAGCGACATCTACCACGACACCACGCTCGACGATCACGTGAACCGGATGTGCCTGGCCGACTCGCGGATGTTCCTGCCGGGGCTCAACCTGGCCTACACCGACCGGTCGAGCATGGCCGCGTCGACCGAGGTCCGGACGCCGTTCGTGGACCCGATCGTCGCGCGGGCGGCGTTCTCGATCCCGGGCAGCGAGAAGATCCACCGGCGGGTCAGCAAGCTCGCGCTGAAGAAGGCGGCCGAGGCCTGGTTGCCGAAGGAGATCATCTACCGGCCGAAGGCGTCGTTCAGCGCGCCGCTGCGGGCGTGGATCCGCAACGACCTGCGCGAACTGGTCGACGACACCCTGCTGCGGGGCGAGCTCGTCGGCAGCGGGTTCCTGCGGCAGAGCGCCGTACAGCGGCTGGTCGACGACGAGCGGGCCGGACGCGAGGACTACTCGAAGCAGATCTGGCAGTTGCTGACGCTGGAGACCTGGACCCGGAACATGCGGTCCCTGGGCGTGACCATCACCTCACTGTGAAGACTCTTCTCTGAAGGACTGGCATGAAACAGGTTGCACAGAACTACAAGTCCGGTGAGCTGGCGGTTCTCGACGTACCGCCGCCGGCTTGTGCGCCGGGGGGCGTGCTGATCCGCTCGCTCTACTCGTTGATCTCCACAGGCACCGAGCTGATGAAGGTCGGCGAGGCCAAGCTGTCCATGGTCGGCAAGGCACGGGCGCGGCCGGACCAGGTGCGGAAGGTGCTCGACTCGGTCGCCCAGCAGGGCGCGGTCAACACCTACAAGAAGGTGATGAACAAGCTCGACTCCTACACACCGCTGGGCTACTCGCTGTGTGGTGTGGTCGTCGAGGTCGGCGCCGGTGCCGAAGAGTTCAGCGTCGGGCAGCTGGTCGCTGCCGCGGGCAACGAGTTCGCGCTGCACGCGGAGTACAACTGGGTGCCGGTCAACCTGTGCGTGCCGGTGCCGGACGGGGTGCCGCCGGAGCAGGCCGCGTTCTCGACGGTCGGTGCGATCGCGATGCAGGGCGTGCGGCAGGCAGAGGTACAGCTCGGCGAGACCGCGGTCGTGATCGGGCTCGGCCTGGTCGGTCAGCTCGTGGTGCGGCTGCTGGTCGCGGCCGGCGTACGCGTCTTCGGCATCGACACGGTCGAGGACCGCTGCCGGATGGCGGAGAAGGCCGGCGCGTTGCACTGCTCGTCCGCGGACGAGGCCGGGATCGCGACGCTGGAACGGGCCTTGCTGGAGGCCTCGAACGGCCTCGGCGCGGACCGCATCCTGCTGGCCGCCGGCGGTCACTCGAATGGCCCGGTCGAGACGGCCGCCCGGCTGGCCCGCGACCGCGCCCGCGTGGTCGACATCGGCAAGACCAAGCTCGACCTGCCGTGGAACGCGTACTACGACAAGGAACTCGACGTCCGCTTCTCGCGGTCCTACGGCCCCGGCCGGTACGACGACCGCTACGAGCTCCAAGGCATCGACTACCCGGCCGGGTACGTTCGCTGGACCGAACGCCGCAACCTGGAATGCTTCATCGACCTGATCGCCCGCGAACAGATCGACGTCGGGTCCCTGGTGGCCAGCGTGTTCCCGATCGCCGACGCGACCGAGGTCTACCAGCAACTCAGCAGCGGCTCCCTCCCAGGAGTCGGCTTCCTCTTCGAGTACCCCGATGTTCCCCAGCAGGAGGCCGCGCCGCAGACGACGCGGGTTTCGCGACCGTCCGCTCCGACCACCGGCTCCGTCCGACTCGGATTCATCGGCGCCGGGAACTACGCGTCGAGCATGTTGCTGCCGCACCTGCAGAAGGATGAGGACGCGGTGCTGGCTCACGTGGCGACGAACAAGTCGTTGTCGGCGGCCAACGCGCAACGGAGGTTCGGGTTCGAGGCGATCTCGACCGACGCGGATGCGGTGCTGACGGACCGGAGCCTGGACGCGGTGTTCGTGGTGACCCGGCACAGCAGTCACGCCGACCTCGCCTGCCGGGCGCTGGAGAGCGGGAAGGCCGTCTTCGTCGAGAAGCCGCTGGCCCTGACCACCGAGGACGTGGACCGGATCGTCGCCACGGTTGATGCCACCGGCAACGACCGGCTGATGGTCGGGTTCAACCGGCGGTTCGCCCCGCTGTTGACCGACCTGCGGGACCGCTTCGGCACCCCCGGCGGCAACTCGTCGCTGCGCTACCTGGTGAACGCGGGCCGGCTCGACCCGTCCAGCTGGTACCTCGACCAGGACAAGGAAGGCAGCCGCTTCGGCGGTGAGGGCGGCCACTTCATCGACACCCTCAGCTGGTGGCTCAACAGCCCGCCCACCGAGGTGTACGCCGTACCCGGTCCCGACGCCGGCGACGTCGTCGTCACGCTGCGGTTCGCGAACGGCTCGGTCGGCACGATCAGCTACGTCGGCGGCGGCAACTCCCGCTTCCCGAAGGAGACGCTGGACATCACCGGCGGCGGCCGCAACGGCCGGCTGGACAACTTCCAGAGCGCCTCGGTGTGGGCCGGACGGAAGCCGGCGATCCGCAAGGCCCGCGGCACCGACAAGGGTCAGCGGATCGAGCTCGAACACTTCGTCGCGGCGGTCAGGTCCGGCGGCCCGATGCCGATCTCGTTCGACTCGCTGATAGCCACCACCCGCGCGACCATCGCGGTCGATCGCAGCCTCGCCAGCGGCCGCCCGGAGCCCATTCAAGGGACCCGATGAGCCGTCAGCCCCTGGGCTGGTACGTCCGCCGCCTGCGCCGGATGTCCGCCACCGAGCTGATCTGGCGCACCCGCGACCACGCACGCCGTACTGCCTGGGCCTACCAACAGGTCCGGCCCGGGCAGGACGCGGAGGTCCACCTCCCGCTGCGCAAGGAGCTGACCTTCGGTACGACGCTCCCGCCGCACACCGCGTGCGCCGTACCGGAGGAGGCCCGCAAGGCGATGATCGCGACCGCCGACGCGATCATGGCCGGCAAGCTCGAGGTGCTCGGCGCCGACCGGACGGACCTGCGCGCGCCGGACTGGTTCCGCGACCCGACCACGGGCCGCCGGTCGGACCCCGCGCAGTACGTGTTCAAGCTGAACCACCGCAACGAGGAGGTGGTCGGGAACATCAAGCAGGTCTGGGAGTTGTCCCGCCACCACCACCTCACCCAGCTGGCCGCGGCCTGGTATCTGACCCACGACGACGCGTACGCCGAACGAGTCGCCGACCATCTGAACGACTGGTGGCGGTCGAACCCGTTCCTGTCCGGCGTGCATTGGGCCAGCGGGATCGAGATCGGCCTCCGGCTGATCAGCTGGACCTGGATCCGCCGGCTGCTGAACGACTGGCCCGAGGTCACCGACCTGTTCGAGCACAACGAACTCGCCCTCCGGCAGATCTACTGGCACCAGCGCTATCTCGCCGCGTTCGAGAGCCGTGGCTCGTCGGCGAACAACCACGTGATCGCGGAGGCCGCCGGGCAGCTCGTCGGGGCCTGTGCGTTCCCCTGGTTCAGCAAGAGCGCGCGCTGGCGGACCGACGCGGCAGCGCTGCTGGAGAAGGAACTCGACGCCAACACGTTCCCGTCCGGTGTGAACCGCGAGCTCGCGACCGACTACCACCGCTTCGTCTCGGAGCTCGGCCTGTACGCCGCTCTCGAGGCGGACACCGCCGGTCATCCGCTCAGCCCCCGCACCTGGGCCCTGCTCACGCGGACCGTCGACGTCGCCGCGGCCATCGTCGACGACACGCTGCGACCACCTCGGCAGGGCGATGACGACGAGGGCATGGTGCTCGTCCTCGATCCACCGGATGTCCACCACTGGTCGGCGTTCCTGTCGCTCGGCGGCGCCGTCGTCGGCCGAGCACCCTGGTGGCCGAAGACTCCGGTCACGGCGACCGCGGTCATCGTCGGCTCTTTAGTCAACGGCAAGCAATCCGATCGTCCGGCCGAGCGGCCGGCGCACTTCGGGGACGCCGGTCTGACGATCCTGCGCAGCCGCGCCAGTGTCGACGGAGCCGACGGCCCGGAGATCTGGTGCCGCGCCGACGCCGGCCCGCACGGCTTCCTGTCCATCGCCGCCCACGCGCACTGCGACGCGCTGTCCCTCGAGGTCCGGGTCGGCGGGGTCGACATCCTGGCCGACCCTGGCACGTACTGCTACCACGGCGAGGAAGCCTGGCGGAACTACTTCCGCTCGACAATCGCCCACAACACCGTCGAGGTCGCCGGCACCGAGCAGTCCACCTGGGGTGGCCCGTTCCTCTGGCTGCGCGGGGCAACAGGCCGGGTACGCCGGTACGCCGTCGACGACGACGTGGTCACCTGGGACGCCGACCACGACGGCTACCGAGCCGGCGAATCACCGATCACTCACCGGCGGACCGCCGTACTGGATCATGGCGTGCTGCGGGTTGAGGATCACCTGGATGAGGCGTCCGCCGTACGGATGGCGTGGCACCTCGGTCCGGAGGTATCCGTCGAGCTGGACGGGGCCATCGGCCGGCTGGAGTGGCCCACGGGTTCGGCGATCGTCGAGTTGCCGGCCGGACTGAGCTGGACCGCGCACTGCGGTGGCGACGATCCGTTGATGGGCTGGTACTCCCCGCGATTCGGCCACAAGGTCCCGATCATCACGCTGGTGGGCTCGGGCACGCTCGCTGCGGACGCTCCGGCGACCAGCATCTTCCGATTCCGGTCCTGACCGGACTCCACTGCCTCCTCGCTGTATCAGGCGCGGATCACCGCCCTCTATTACTCCGAAGTCACAGTGACGTTCGACTGGAGGGGACTGTGAGCGCACAGCAGCTCGACGTCAAGAAATCCTGGCAGGCCATCCGCCGCCAGCGACTGGTGGTCGCCGCGGTGGCCGCTGTCGGCCTGCTCGGCGGGGTCGCCTACGGCGTCCTGGAACCGCCGCTGCACACGGCGACGTCGCTGGTGGTACTGCCACCACCGCCGGCGACCGACGCGGAGAAGGAAGCCGGTACGCAGAGCATCGCGACCCAGGTGTACATCGCCGAGAGCGAGCCGGTGCTGCGGAGCGCAGGCCAGAACCTCGCGCCGGCGCTGGGCGTGAAGACCGTCCGCGACCGGGTCAATGTCACCGCGGTCACGACGGACGTGATCAGGATCGATGCCAAGGGAACCTCGGCGCAGCAGGCGATGCGGCTGTCCAACGCGGTCGCCCAGATCTACCTGGTGTTCGTCACCACGGACCAGAAGCTGCCCGGTGACCTCGGGAAGAAAACGGGAGCCCGGATGCTGGAGGAAGCGACCACCGCCCGCGGCGGGAACATGTTCGTCCATCTCGGCATCTTCGGCCTGCTCGGTGCGCTGCTGGGTGCCGCGGCCGGCTCGATCGGTGTGCTGGCCAGGGCCCGCGGTGACCGCCGGCTCCGGCTGCGCGACGAGGTCGCCGACGCGGTCGGGCTGCCGGTGCTGGCCTCGGTCTCGTCGTACCGGGCGACGGACGTGTCGGACTGGGCCTATCTGTTCGAGCACTACTCCCCGACCGCCGTCGACGCCTGGAGCCTGCGCAAGACGTTGCACAACCTGGGCCTGGACGTGAAGGGTGGGTCGCCGGCCTCGCTGACGGTCATCTCGTTCGCCGACGACGACAAGGCCCGTCCACTCGGTCTGCAGCTCGCCGCGTTCGCCCGGTCGATCGGGATCAGTACGTCGATCGTGCTCGACAACCACCAGGAGCGACCGTCCGGATCCGTGGCCCTGGACATCCATCTGGTCGTGGTCGACAAGGACACCCCGCACCTGGACGGCGCGGAACCCACCACCAGCACGATCGTCGCCCTGTCGGCGGGCACCGTGACGGCCGAGGAACTGGCCCGGCTCGCCGTGGCCGCGGCCGCCGACGACCGGAACATCGACGGCCTGGTCGTCACCGATCCCGATCCGTCCGACCGGACGATCGGCCGGGTCTCGCAGGCACAGCGGCGCGCGGGCTCCCGACTGCCCACGCTGCTGACCGGATCTGCGAGGCGGCCGCGATGAGCAACCAACCGTACTCCGATCCCCCGGCCGGCTCGACCACCTGGTTCGACGACGACGACGGCCTGTTCGCCGACGAGACGACGACCTCGTTTCCGCCGGACGCCCTCGTCACCTACCGGTTCCTCCGCGACGCCATCCGCCGGCACATGCGCATCTGGCTGGTCCTGGCGATCATCGGTCTGGCCGGCGGGATCACGACGGCCGTCGCAATGCCGACGGCCAGCGTTTCGTCGGCCCGGCTGCTGCTGACCCACCGGGACGGCGAGGATCCGACCAAGGCGATGGCCACGGACGCCAGCCTGGCCACCACCCGCACCGTGGCCGAGCGGACGATCGAATTCCTGAAGCTGCCGGAGACACCGGACGACCTGCTCAAGGAGTACACGGTCGCGCCACTGACCGACCGGGTCCTGGAGATCAAGGTCAGCGCGAAGACCAGCGAGGATGCCACCAGGCTGGCCAGGATCCTGGCGCAGACGTACCTGATCTTCCGCAAGGAGCAGATCGCGCTCCAGGGGGCGCCACTCAGCCGCGATTATGTCACCGCCCAGAACGAGGAGACCACAGCGGAACAGGCTGTGGTGGCGGCGGGTGGCAACCCGAACAGTCCGGAGCAGCCGCAGACCCCGGAGATGATCAGGCTCGGCGCCGCCCGGGACAAGGCGCAGTACGTCCGGCAGCAGCTGCTCGACGAGCAGGTCGCGGCCTCCAAGATGAACAGCAGCCGGATGCTCGACGACGCGGCGCCGGTCCTCGTGTCGGCGAAGCGGACGCTGGCCATCAAGGCCATGACCGGCCTGATCGCAGGTCTCTTCATCGGGCTGGGCTTCGTGGTGGTTCGCGCGCTCGTGTCCGACCGTGCGTGGAAACGGCAGGACATCGCCCGCTCGCTCGGGGCCAGGGTCCGGCTCAGCACCGGCCGCCCGCCGCGCTGGCGCCTGTGGCCGTTCCCGAAGCGGCTGCGCGCCTCGCAGCAGCAGAACCCCGAGATCAAGCTGATGGTGCAGCACCTCGACCAGCGGATCATCTGGTCGAAGCGGCCGACTCCGGCGCTGGCCGTGGTGAGCGTCGACGACGTCAAGGCGTGTGCGCTGGCCGTGGCGTCTCTGGCCGTGTCGTACTCCACCGAGGGCAGGCATGTGCTGGCCGCCGACCTCACCGGGACCGGTCTGCTCGCCGCGACGCTCGGCGTCAAGACGCCGGGCACCCACGAGTCGCAGTTCAGCGAGCCGGGCAAGCGGCTCGACGTCTTCCTGCCGGACCCGGACAACGGACCGGCCGAGGGCTGCTACCTGCGGCTGGGTGACAACAACCGCTCGGGCGGTTCGGACGACATCGCCCTGGACGCCGCGTGGGACGTCGCCGACGTGGTCCTCACCCTCGCCACCTTGACGCCGGCCCTCGGCGCCGAGCATCTGGGCAGCTGGGCGGCGCGGGCGGCCGTCGTGGTCACAGCGGGACGGTCGACGACGGCCAAGATCCAGGCGACCGGGGAGATGCTGCGGCTCGCGGGCCTGCAGATCGACACCGCCGTCGTACTGCGGGCCGACAAGACCGACGAGGGCGTCGGGATCGCGGAACTGGAGTCTTCGACCAGGACCGCTGATGTCGAGATGTTCGACCGATGAGCACCGAGGTCGCCGGCCCGAAGCTCGGTGCCGCGGTCGGCCGCCGGCTCGTCGCGCCGGAGCGGCGCCGCCGGCGGCGGGTGCAGCTGGTCTGGGCCCTGCTGGTGCTGAACGTGATGACGTTCTTCCCCGGCGCGCCGCACATCATCCCGATCCCGGGGAGCGTCGGCAAGCTCATCGCCCAGTCGTCGCTGGTCGTCGCCCTGATGGTGGTGCTGACCGTGAACCGGCCGGCGCGGATCCGGCCCAGTGTCTACATGTTCCTGGCCGGCCTGCTGGCGGCCGAGGCACTGGTGGCGAGCATCCGGGCCGAGTTCCTGTTCGGCGCGCTGTTCCGGACCAGTCGCCTGTTCCTGTTCGTGCTCGTGCTCTGGCTGCTCACTCCGTGGTGGACCCGGCGCGACCTGCTGCTGGTGCGGACCCATCTGCTGGTCCTGTGGAGCATCGTCGGCTCGGTCGTGGTCGGGTTGCTGGTCGCACCCGGTCTCGCGCTCACCGACGATCGGCTCGGCGGCGTCCTGTGGCCCATCCCGCCGACCCAGGTCGGCCACTATGCCGCCGTCGCGATCGGCCTGACGGCTGTGCTGTGGATGGCGGGGCTGTTGCGTCGCTCGGTGGCGCTCGTCAGCGTCCTGGTGACAACGCCGGTCCTCCTGCTGACCCACACCCGGACGGCGCTGATCGCCATGCTGGCCGGCGTGGTGATCGCCGGGCTGAGCCTGTTCACCGCGCGTACGCGGGTCCGCCGGGCGTTCGCGATCGGCGTCGTCGTGTTCTCGGTCGGCGCGCTCACCCTCAGCTCGGTGGTGACCACCTGGCTGGCCCGCGGCCAGGACAGCGCGGAACTCGGCGCCCTGACCGGCCGCAAGATGGTGTGGGACGCGATCCTCGAGCAGCCGCGCTCGACGTTCGAGACCTTCTTCGGGTTCGGGCTGTCCAACAAGTCCTTCAACGGCCTGCCGATCGACAGCAACTGGCTGGGCACGTACTACGACGTCGGCCTGCTCGGCGCGGCGATCACGATCGTGCTCGTCCTGTTCGTGCTGATCGCGGCCTGGTTCCAGCCCCAGGGCCCGCGCCGCGCGCTGGCGCTCTTCCTGGTCGCCTACTGCGTCGTCGCCTCGTTCACCGAGAGCGGGCTCAGCGAGGCGTCACCGTACCTTCTCGAGCTCACACTGGCCGCGTCGCTGGTGTACTCGTGGACTCCGCGTGAGGGAGCACGATGAAGATCCTGCTGGTGCACAACAGGTACCGCTCGACGGCGCCCAGCGGCGAGAACCGGGTGGTCGATCAGGAGCTCGCGGCGCTGGCCGCGGCCGGCCAGGACGTCGAACTGTTCGAGCGCCGCAGCGACGAGATCGAGGACTGGCCGGCCTGGAAGAAGGCCACCTTGCCGGCCCGCGTGGTCTGGAACCCGGCCGCGAAACGCGATCTGGCCGAGACGCTACGGCGGTTCCGCCCGGACGTGGTCCACGTGCACAACACGTTCCCGGTACTGAGCCCGTCCGTGCTGTACGCGTGTCGGGACGCGGGCGTTCCGGTCGTGATCTCCTTGCACAACTACAAGCTGCTCTGTGCCAGCGGCGACTTCTTCCGCGACGGCGCCGTCTGTCACGACTGTGCCGGCGGCAATCCGCTCCCCGGCGTGCGGCACCGCTGCTACCGCGGGTCCACGCTGGCAACCGCGAGCACGGTGCTGAACACCCGCAGCCACCGGCGGAGCTGGCGCGACCTGGTCTCGGCGTTCGTGTTCATCTCCGAGTCGCAGCGCAGGCTGCTGGCCGGACTGTGCTTCGACCCGGACCGCAGCTTCGTCCGCTACAACTACGTGCCGTACGACGGCCCGGTCGGCCGCCCCGGCAACGGACGCAAGCAGCGACAGGTCGCGTATGTCGGCCGGCTCGACGCGGCGAAGGGCGCGCCCCTGCTGATGAAGGGCTGGGACGCGTACCGCGAGATCGCGGGTGACGACGCGCTGCGGCTGGTCATCGCCGGTGGCGGCCCGATGCTGGACGAGGTGACCGCCTGGGCGGCCGACCGGCCGTCGGTCGAGCTGCGCGGCCTGCTGAGCAAGCCGGAGGTCTTCGAGCTGCTCGGCGAGTCCCGCGGGGTTGTCCTGCCGTCGGAGTGGGAGGAGACGTTCGGGCTGGTGGTGGTCGAGGCGATGGCGGTCGGCGTACCGCCGCTGGCGTCCGCTCACGGCTCCTTCCCCGAACTCGTCACCGACGGGGTCGACGGCGCGTTGTTCGATCCCGGCCGCCCGGACGACCTGGGGAAGCTCCTGCTCGATGTCGACACCGACCCGGACCGGTACGACGTCCTCGGCCGCAACGCGCGGGCGACGTACGAGGCCAAGCACGACCCCGGACACGCCATCGAGCAACTGCTCGACATCTACCGGTTCGCCATCGACCGGTCAGCCACACCGCTTCGTTAGCCCACAGCACGTGCCCCCCGAAGGAAGAGCCATGGAACAGCGCGACCCGTCCCCGCCGGTCTCCGGCCGAGGAACCGCGTGGTACCGCAACCGGCGGACGGTGATCGTCGCCGGAGTGGCCGCGCTCGCGGTCGTCGCCGGCGCCGGTGTCTATGTCGCGAACCGGCCGTCCTCAACGGGGACGGCGTCATCCGGCCCTGCCGCGACGTCCACCGCGGCGAACGTGGTGGCGCCGAAGACACCGCCGGCCGCGATCTGCGGAAACGTCAAGGCACTGTCCGGCCCGGCGACCGCACCCGCGGGCGCCGTCGTCGTCAGCGCCACGCAGAACCTGCACGACGTCACCGAGGCCAGCCCGGCCGGCACCACGTTCTACCTGGAGGCTGGCAAGCACACGCTGGGCTCGGGCGCGTTCGCCCAGGTCATTCCCAAGCAGGGGAACGTCTACATCGGTGCACCTGGGGCCGTGCTGGACGGCGGCCGGAAGAACCGGTACGCCTTCACCGGCTACGCCACCGACGTGGTGATCAAGAACCTCACCATCCAGAACTTCGGAGCGCGCCGGACGAACAACGACGAGGGCGCGGTGAACCACGACGCCGCCGCGAAGTGGACGGTCGAGGCCAACACGATCCGGGAGAACGCCGGCGCCGGGGTGATGATCGGTGACCACAACGTTGTCCGCAGCAACTGTCTGAAGGACAACGGCCAGTACGGCTTCAGCGCGTACAACCCCGGCAAGGTCACCAGCATCACGGTCGAGCACAACGAGATCGCCGGGAACAACACCGACGACTGGGAGACCGCGAAGTCGGGCTGCGGCTGCACCGGCGGCGGCAAGTTCTGGGAGGTCACCGGCGCGATCGTGCGGTCCAACTGGATCCACGACAACCACAGCGCGGGGCTGTGGGCGGACACGAACAACACCAGCTTCGCCATCGAGGGCAACTACATCTCCAACAACCTGGCCGAGGGCATCGTCTACGAGACCAGCTACAACGCCTCGATCCGGGGCAACACGTTCCTGCGCAACGGTCTCGGCAAGGGTCCGCAGAACGGCGGGTTCCCGACCCCGGCGCTGTACCTGTCCGAGTCCGGGGCCGACAAGCGCGTGGCCGGCATGTTCAACCAGACGTTCGAGGTCAGCGGCAACGTGTTCACCGACAACTGGGCCGGGGTGATCCTGTGGGAGAACGCGGACCGGTTCTCCGGCTCACCGGCCAACACCAGCACGGGTTCGGGCACCCTGGTGAACCCGAAGGTCGTCACCGCCAAGACCTGCAACGCGGCGAACATCCTCGACCAGCCATACCTCGGCGACTGCCGGTGGAAGACTCAGAACGTCCGCGTGCACGACAACGTGTTCAGCCTCGACCCGGACAACATCGGCAAGTCCTGTGCGTCGCGCAGCGGCTGTGGCTACAACGGGTTGTTCTCCAACTGGGGCACGTTCCCGACCTGGTCGCCGTACCAGAAGGCCATCGTGCAGGACGCCATCACCTACCACCAGGGCAACCGTTTCTTCAGCAACACCTACGCCGGGCCGTGGAACTTCATCGTGCACGGTCAGGGCACACGGGTGAACTGGGCCTCGTGGCAGGGAGCGCCGTACGGGCAGGACGGCGACAGCGTGATCAAGGTGACCGAGGAGCGTTGAGCGGCGATGATCGGGCCTCCTGAGCGTGCCGCGGGCGAGCAGATCGCACTGCTCCGCTCGGTCGGCTATGCCGCCTTCGGGCGGCACGAGCGGGATCTCGACGTCCTCGACCTGATCTTCGACAGCATCATCGACGCCCCTGGTTCCGAAGACGTCCGGCGGCTGCGGTTCGCCGGCCACGGCATCACCCTGGACGTCGACGTGCACGGCCAGGCCGACCTGACCATCGAGCTGCGGGTCTCCCCGTCCGGTCCGGTCGCGGTCGAGTCCCGTGGCGGCGAGGCCGAGGGCCCGACCGCCGCGCGGCTGGTCAGCTTCCTGCTCCGCTGGCCGGGCAGCACGCAACGACCGGTCCGGACCGCCTGGATCATGCTCTGATCAGGCGGTCCGGACCGGTCGGGATGCTGCTTCAGGAGGCAAGCAGCAGTCTGAGTTTCTCCAGGCAGCGGCCGCGGATCGGGCCGATGCTGCCGATCGGGATACCGATCGTTGCGGAGATCTCCGCGTACGGCGCGGGCGGGTCGGCCATCAGCATGCCGAGCAGCTGCTGCCACCGATCCGGCAGGCTTTCCAGCGCCCGCCGTACGTCGTGCGCCCGCTCGCCGGCGAGCAGCTCGGAGTCCAGCTCGGGCTGGTCGCCCGGCTGTCCCTCGAACGCGGACGACTCGTAGGTCAGCAGGACACGCTTGCGGAATGCCAGCACCCGCAGGCATTCCCGGCGGGTCGTGACGACGAGCCACGCGCCGACCCGCTCGGGGTCGACGCGGTGAATGTGCTCGAGCAACCGCAGCCAGACCATCTGCGACACGTCGGCAGCGTCGCTGTCGCTGAGCCGGAAGCTGCGGGTGACGGCCCAGACGAGCCGCGCATAGTGATCGACCAATCGGCTCCACGCACCCTGGTCCCCGGACGCGGCCTGGATCACCAGGGTCGCGGCTTCGGACCGGACAGAGGTGTCCTCGGTCGTTGCCTGATCAGTACCGGATTCGGCACTGAGGTGTTGCGTCATGAATTCCCCCCTCGGGAATGCACCGCTGTTCGTCGTCCCCCGACGTGGTGCTTGGAAATGTCGCGCCGACCGGCAGAAGGCCGGAGCGAGGTCAGTACGCGCCGTCGCTACCGAGGACGGCGCGGGCGGTCTTCCACAAGATCAGCAGGTCCAGCGCGATCGACCAGTTGTCGGCGTAGCGCAGGTCGAGCCGCATGGACTCCTCCCACGTCAGGTCGCTGCGTCCGCTGACCTGCCACAGACCGGTCAGGCCTGGCTTCACGAGCATCCGCCGCGCGTCGTCGATCGCGTACTGCGCGACCTCGGCGGGCAGCGGCGGCCGTGGGCCGACCAGTGACATGTCGCCACGGAGCACGTTCACCAGTTGCGGCAGCTCGTCGATCGAGAACCGGCGCAGATACTTGCCGACCTTGGTCACGCGCGGATCGTCGCGGAGCTTGAACAGCACCCCGTTGCCCTCGTTCAGCACGGCCAGCTCGGCCTTGCGGGCCTCCGCGTCGGCCACCATCGTGCGGAACTTCAGCATCGAGAACTGCTCTCCGCCACGCCCCACCCGGGTCTGCCGGAACAGCACGGGCCCACGGCTGGTCAGCTTGACCAGGACCGCGGTGACGAGCAGGATCGGCGCGATCGCCAGCAGCAGCAGGCAGCCGACCACCCGGTCGAAGATGCTCTTCAGCAGGTGCGGCCCGCCGGAGACCGACGGGCGCTCCAGGTGCAGCAGCGACAGGCCGGCCACCGGGCGGATCGAGATCCGCGGACCGGCGACCTCGACGATCCCCGGCGAGACGATCAGTTCGACCCCGCGCTGCTCGAGCGCCCAGGACAGCTTGCGCAGCGTGTAGCCGGCCAGCTCCGGATCCGCGGCCACCGCGACGACATCCACGTCGTACTTGTCGACCGCGGCCAGGATGTCCATCTCGGTCCGGCCCAGGAGCTCGAGCTCCGGCTCCTCGAAGGCGTCGCCGCGCGGCAGGCAGCTCGCCACCACGACGTAGCCGTCGGCCGGCCGCTCCTCCAGGTGCCGCCGCAGCGTACTCACCTGATCGTTGCGTCCGACAACGAGCACCCGGCGCATGCACCGGCCGGCGAACCGCCGCCAGGAGATGCTGCGGTGCAGCACCCAGCGTCCGGTCATCGCCGCCAGACACGTCATCGGCACCGCGAGGACGACGAATCCACGCGCGACCTCGCTCTTGGTCGCGTACGACGTGATCGCGACCACGGCGGTCAGCGCCACCGCCGCGCGGATGATCGAGCGGAACTCTTCCGGCCCGGTGCCGAAGTAGCGGGTCTCATAACCCCGCTGCAGCGCCACACAGGCCAACCAGGCGATCGGCAGCAAGGCCCCGACCAGGAAGTAGCCGACATTGATCTGGGCCCCGAACCGGGCCACCAGCGCCAGCGAACCCCCGATCACGCCGGCACCGAGGTCGGCGGCGAGCGCAGCCCGCCGGTACCTCCCGACCCAGCGTGCCTCGGTGAACCGCGCCGATTGCGGCACGATCGCCGGGACCTCGTCCGGAACCACCCAGACCGGCCGACGACGCTCCCCCGACGACGCCGGCCGCAGCTCAGCTGGTTCGGCCAACCCCTCCGACATGACAAATTCAGTCACGCACAGTCACCCCCCACAGGTGAAAAGCGATGCCCGTGACCAACCCACACCCCGTCACGGACCTCGATGAACGCCGCCCCCACAACGGCGTGAAGCAGACAGTACTACGAGGACGCTGCGGACAACAGCACTGGTGGGCAGTGTTTACTTCGGCGCAACCCAACCAACAGGAAGAGACCCCCGAGGCCGCGATGCTGGCCTCGAGGGTCTCGAATGACTCGACTACCCGTGGTGATCAACCGCCGGGTCGGGACGGAGATCGGGGTGTGGTTCAGCCGGCGATCAGGCCGTCGCCGCTGATCAGCTCGCGCATCTCGGCCAGCGAGCTGTCGCCCGGCGGCAGGATCGCGTCGGAGTCGTGCAGCTCGTCGTCCGGCACCCTGGCACCGGAGCGGACGAACTCCAGCAGCGCGGCGAACGCGGTCTGGAAAGCCGCCTCGTCGCCGGCCGAGACCGCCTTCTCCAGGTCGCCGTCGACCGCGTTCAGCGCGTCGAGCTTCTCGTCGGCGAGGCGGTACTGACCCTCACCCATGATCCGAACGATCATCGAACGTCTCCGTCCTGAGGTCGCACCGGCTCGGCGGCCGGCTGCTGCACTGGCTGCTGGGTCTGGGCGGACTGCGGCGCCGCGGCGCCCTCGGCCTCACCGGAGAGCTCCTTCGGCGCACTGCCGCCGGACAGCTGGGCCTTCATCGCGGCCAGCTCGTTCTCCACGTCGGAGCCGGACGACATCCGGTCCAGCTCCAGGGTGATGTTGTCCTTGACCGTTCCGCTCGCGTCGTCGAGCGCGCCGGAGGCGAGCAGCTCGTCGATCGCGCCGGCCCGGGCCTGCATCTGCTGGGTCTTGTCCTCGGCCCGCTGGACCGCCAGGCCGACGTCGCTCATCTCCTCGGAGATGCCGGAGAAGGCCTCGTTGATCCGGGTCTGCGCCTCGGCCGCGGTGTAGGTGGCCTTGATGGTCTCCTTGCGGGTCCGGAACGACTCGACCTTGGCCTGCAGCCGCTGGGAGGCGAGCGTCAGCTTCTCCTCCTCGCCCTGCAACTGGGCGTGCTGGGTCTGCAGATCGTCGATCTGGCCCTGCAGCCCGGACTTGCGGGTCAGGGCCTCCCGGGCCAGGTCCTCACGGCCCATCGAGAGCGCCTTCTGGGCCTGCTCCTGCAGCTTCGCCGACTGGGACTGCAGCTGGGACGCCTGCAACTCGACCCGCTTGCGGCTGGTGGCCACGTCGGCCACGCCCCGCCGTACCTTCTGCAGCAGCTCCAGCTGCTTCTGGTACGAGTAGTCAAGGGTTTCGCGAGGATCCTCGGCCTTGTCCAGGGCGGAGTTCGCCTTGGCCTTGAAGATCGTCGACATCCGCTTGAAGATGCTCATCGATATCCGTACCCCTTCTGTGCCGGCGTGACGACCCGGCGTGCCTTATCCACCCTATGTCCCCACGGGTCACCACACCATCAGGACCGGCCCCGATAAAGTAGTGCCTAGGTCCGGGGACCACCCCGAGTCGCGACCTGCCCTGCGAATGAGGTTCAGACCCCGTGTTCCGTCGTACCAAGTCTGAGACAGCTACCACCGTACCCGCCGAGCCCCAGGGCAAGCCGGGAGGGAAGGGACGCCCGACCCCGACCCGCAAGGAGGCGGAGGCGGCCCGTAAGCAGGCGCTGAAGAAGCCGCGCAACCGCAAGGAGGCGTCGGCGTACCGGCGGGAGAAGGTCCGCACCGAGCGAGCCAAGATGCAGGACGCCATGCGCACCGGCGACGACCGGTACCTGCCGGCCGCCGACAAGGGCCCGGTCCGGCGGTTCGCCCGGGACTATGTGGACGCCCGCTACTCGGTGATGGAGTTCGCGCTGCCGGTCCTGCTGGTGGTGTCGCTGGTCGGCGTGGTGTTCTCGGCGCAGTTCCCGTGGCTGGCCGGCGTGGTCAACCTGCTCTTCCTGGTGATGATCGTGCTGATCGCGGCGGACTGGTTCCTGCTCTCGGCCGGGCTGCGGAAGGCGGTCACGGTGAAGTTCCCGAAGGAGTCCACCAAGGGCCTGGGGTTCTACGCGGTCCGGCGGACCATGCAGATGCGCCGCTGGCGGATGCCCAAGCCGATGGTCAAGCGCGGCGAGAAGCCCAGCTGACCGGGCCGGTAGGGTCAGGGGTATGGACTTCCGCTATCTCGGCAACAGTGGTTTGAAGATCAGCGAGATCTCGTACGGGAACTGGCTCACGCACGGGTCCCAGGTGGAGAACGATCAGGCCAAGGCCTGTGTGCGGGCGGCCCTGGAGGCCGGCATCACGACGTTCGACACCGCCGACACCTACGCCAACACCAAGGCCGAGTCGGTCCTCGGCGAGGCGCTGGAGGGTGAGCGGCGCGAGTCGCTGGAGATCTTCACCAAGGTCTACTGGCCGACCGGCCCCGGCGGACCGAACGACACCGGCCTGTCCCGCAAGCACATCCACGAGTCGATCAACGCCTCGCTGAAGCACCTCAAGACCGAGTACGTCGACCTCTACCAGGCGCACCGGTACGACACCGAGACGCCGCTGGAGGAGACGATGGAGGCGTTCGCCGACGTCGTCCGGGCCGGCAAGGCGCTCTACATCGGCGTGTCCGAGTGGACCGCGGAGCAACTCCAGGAGGGCCACCGGCTGGCCCGGGAGCTGCGCATCCCGTTCGTCTCGAACCAGCCGCAGTACAGCATGCTCTGGCGGGTGATCGAGGCCGAGGTGGTGCCGGCCTCGGAGGAGCTCGGCATCGGCCAGGTGGTGTTCTCGCCGATCGCGCAGGGTGTCCTCACCGGCAAGTACCTGCCGGGTCAGCAGCCGCCGGAGGGCTCCCGGGCCACCGACGCGGCCGGGTCGAACTTCATCAAGCGGTTCCTCACCGACGACGTGCTCACCCGGGTCCAGGACCTGAAGCCGGTCGCCGACGAGGCCGGTCTGTCGCTGTCCCAGCTGGCGATCGCCTGGGTGCTGCAGAACCAGAACGTGTCCTCGGCGATCATCGGCGCCTCCCGGCCCGAGCAGGTCACCGAGAACGTGAAGGCGTCCGGGGTGAGGCTCGAGGAGAGCCTGCTGAAGCGGATCGACGAGACGCTGGGCGGCATCGTCGAGCGTGACCCGGCCAAGACCGCGCAGAACGCGCCGCAGACCCGGCCCGGCTCGTGAGCTGGAGCTGGCGGTTCGAGACCGCTTCCGGCGCCCTGGTCGACCCCGGTGAGGTCGGTGGGGCCGAGTTCTCCGCACAGGGTGACGCGGAGAGCTGGCTGGGTGAGCTCTGGCGGGACCTGGCCGACCGCGGTGTCGGCCAGGTGTACCTGCTGGAGGACGGCCGGGAGGTCTACGGCCCGATGAGTCTGGCCGCGCCAGAGTAGGCTTCGGTCCGAACACGCCTGCGTCACAGGGAAGCCGGTCCGAGTCCGGCGCTGACCCGCAACCGTAGGCCACCTCAGGTGGCGAGCCGGAACACTGTGCCGCAGGCAGGCTCAGCTACCCGCCGTGGTCCGCGGGTGGGGCCCCTACCCTGCCGGTGCAGGCGGGACTTCCTCCACCGGGCCACGGCCCGATCGAGGACATGTGATGACTGCACACCGGACCGTACGACTGGTCCTCGCCCTGCTGGCGGGTCTCCTGCTGGCGGGGACCGTCGCCACCACCGCACAGGCCGAGGACGGCTATCGCTTCTGGGGCTACTACCAGTGGGCCTCCGGCCAATGGGCCTTCTCGCAGAAGGGCTCCGACGCCGTCGTCCCGGCCGACGGGGCGGTGGAGGGCTGGCGGTTCGCCGTCGGCGGCGCGAAGCCCCGGGTGCCGCGCGCAGCGGGCGATTTCGAGGCGATCTGCGGCAAGACGCCGGCCGAGACCGGCAAGAAGCGGGTGGCCCTGGTGGTCGACCCGGGTACGCCGGAGGACGCGGCCAGCGGTGAGACCCCGGGTCCGGCCACCGGCACCTGCGTGGTGACCGACCCGAAGGCGACCGGCGCGAAGATCCTGGCCGCGGTCGCGCCGGTCCGGATCGAGAAGGGCCTGACCTGCGGGATCGCGGGCTACCCGGCCAAGGGCTGCGGCGACCCGGTGAAGAACATCCAGGTCCCGGCCACCGACACCCCGGTGACGCTGCAGATCGGCGCCGCGGTCGGTGCCGCACCCGTGGCGTCCCCCTCGCCGGTCGCATCCTCCTCGGACAGCGACGGCGCTCCGTGGGGCGGGATCATCATCGCCGCCGTGGTTGTCGTCGTCCTGGCCGGTGGTGGTCTGCTCCTCAGTCGCCGCCGTACAGCCAAGTAAGTGCGTGCTGTCGATCGCCTGACGTTCCCCCGGGCACTCCACCCGGGGGCCTGGTGGCTGTGGGCGCTCGGCATGGCCGTGGCCGCCAGCCGCACGCGGAATCCGGTGCTGCTGGTGCTGATCCTCGCAGTGACCGGATTCGTAGTGGCCGCCCGCCGGACCGATGCTCCCTGGGCGCACAGCTACGCCGCGTTCCTCAAGCTCGGTCTGGTGGTCATCGGCCTCCGGGTGGTGTTGCAGGCGCTGCTGTCCACCCGCTCGCAGGGGAACACCGTCCTGTTCACCCTGCCGCAGGTCCCCTTGCCTGACTGGGCAAACGGGGTGAAGCTCGGCGGTGAGGTCACCCTGGAGGCGTTGCTCACCGCGCTGTACGACGGTGGTCAGCTCGCCGTCATGCTGTGCTGCGTCGGTGCCGCCAACGCACTGGCCAGTCCCCGGCGGCTGCTCAAGTCGTTGCCCGGGGCCCTCTACGAGATGGGTGTGGCCTGTGTGGTGGCGCTGACCTTCGCACCGCAGCTGGTGACGGACGCCCGTCGCATCCGCGCCGCCCGCCGTCTGCGCGGCCGCACCCGCGGCTCCTTCCGTACGACGGCCATGCCCGTGCTGGAAGGTGCTTTGGACAGGTCGGTCGAACTCGCCGCCGCGATGGACTCGCGCGGCTACGGACGTACGGCGCACGTCCCGCCGGCGCAGCGTCGTCTCACCGCTGTCTGCGTCCTGCTGGGGTTGCTGGGCATCCTGCTCGGCGTCTACGCGTTGCTGACCGACTCCATGGCGTTTCCGCTCGCGGCGTCCGCGCTGGCGATCGGACTGCTGCTGGCGCTCGGAGCCATGGCAGTTGGGCGTCAGCGGGTCACTCGGACTCGATACCGGCCGGATCCGTGGGCGCTGCCCGAGTGGCTGGTCGTGGCGTCCGGTGCGATCGCTGCCGGGACTATGGTCACCGCTGCGGCACGTGGTGTCCCCGGACTGCTGCTGGCTGGCCCGTTGGTCGTTCCACCCGTTCCGCTGGTGCCCGTTGTCGGCGTACTGATCGGACTGGCTCCAGCGGTGGTCGCGCCTCCACAGGTCAGGCGGGCGGTCGCATGATCGAGTTCGACCGGGTGACAGTGACGTACGACGGGGCCGCGGAGCCGGCGCTGCGGGACGTGAGCTTCACCGTGCCCGAAGGCGAGCTGGCGCTGGTGATCGGGCGGACCGGATCCGGCAAGTCCACGTTGCTGCGGGCAATCAACGGACTGGTGCCGCACTTCACCGGCGGGACGTTGGCCGGGCGGGTCCTCGTCAACGGACGGGACACCAGCGAGTACCGGCCGCGCGACCTGGCCGACGTGGTCGGCATGGTCGGGCAGGACCCGATGGCCGGGTTCGTGACCGACACGGTCGAGGACGAACTCGCTTACAGCATGGAGTCGCTCGGGGTCGCGCCGGACGTGATGCGCCGACGGGTTGAGGAGACTCTGGATCTGCTGGGGCTGGCCGATGTGCGGGATCGGGCGTTGACGGCGCTGTCGGGCGGACAGCGGCAGCGGACCGCTATCGGTGCCGCACTGACCTCCCACCCGGCTGTGCTCGTGCTGGACGAGCCAACGTCCGCACTGGACCCGCAGGCGGCCGAGGAAGTGCTGGCCGCGCTGCAGCGACTCGTGCACGACCTGAGTGTCACTGTGATCATGGCTGAGCATCGGCTCGAGCGCGTGATCCAGTACGCCGACCGGGTGATCGAAGTACCAGGTGGTGCAGCCGCTGTGTCCACTGGGCTGCCGGCGGAGCGGATGGTGACCGCTCCGGTCGCACCGCCTGTGGTGGAGCTGGGGCGTCTGGCCGGCTGGTCGCCACTCCCCCTGTCTGTCCGCGACGCCCGGCGGGCCGCCGTCGCGTTGCGCGGCCGTCTGGACTCCATCGTGCCGCAGAGGTCGGCGGCTGCCCCAGGTGCCGAGCTCGCCCGCTGCACTGACCTGGTGGTTGGCTACGGCAACGTCATGGCTCTGCGGGGCGTGTCACTGAGTATTAAGGCCGGTGAAATCGTCGCACTGATGGGCCGCAACGGCGCCGGCAAATCCACACTGCTCAACGCCCTGGTGGGGATCCTGCCGGCGCGATCCGGTACGGCGGCAGCGGCCGGCGCGGACCCGCGTCGTACCAAGCCTTCCGAGCTGGTCAAGGCGGTCGGACTGGTCCCGCAGGAGCCTGCCGACCTGCTGTACGCCGCCACGGTCGCCGAGGAGTGTGCGGGTGCCGACTCCGACTTCGGTGTGCCGGCGGGTAGTTGCCGTGCGCTACTGAATCGGCTCGCTCCGGATATCGACCAGGCGATGCATCCGCGGGACCTGTCCGAGGGACAACGGCTCTGTCTGGCGCTGGCCGTCGTACTGTGTGGTGCTCCGCCGCTCCTGCTGCTCGACGAGCCGACGCGGGGTCTGGACTACGGCTCCAAGCGTCGGCTGGTGGCGATCCTGCGCGAGCTGGCTGCTGCCGGGCATGCGGTCGTGCTGTCGACGCATGACGTCGAGATGGTGGCTGAGGTCGCTACCCGGGTGCTGGTGCTCGCCGAGGGCGAGTTGGTCAGCGATGGCGATACAGCCGAGGTCATGGCGGGGTCTCCGTCGTTCGCTCCGCAGGTGGCGAAGATTCTTGCCCCGTTGCCGTTCCTGACCGTCGGAGAAGTCGCTACCGCATTGGAGCGGGCGTCATGAGCACGACCCGGCTCAAGCTACGCGGCCGTTCGCTTCGCCTGGTGCGGCTCAAACCGCGGAGCACGACCATGCTCGTGGTTGCGTCTCTGGTCGGGCTGCTGGCGTTCGCCTGGCCGCTGTTCCTCCACACCGATCAGGGCGGTGCGTCCGCGATCGGACACACCACGGACGCGCCCTGGCTGTTCGTCCTGCTGCTGCCGCTGCTGGTGGCCGTCGTACTCGCGGAGCTGTCCGAGGCGGGGATCGACGCGAAGGTGATCTCGCTGCTCGGCATGCTGGCGGCCGTCGGTACGGCGTTGCGAGCACTCGGTCCGGGGACTGCCGGGCTGGAGCCTGGGTTCTTCCTGCTCGTGCTCGCGGGGCGGGCGTTCGGGGCCGGGTTCGGGTTCGTGCTGGGGGCGGTGTCACTGCTCGGCGGGGCGCTGATCACTGGTGGGGTCGGGCCGTGGATGCCGTTCCAGATGTTCGCCTGTGCGTGGGTCGGGTGCCTGGCGGGGCTGCTGCCTCGAGTGGGCGGGCGGTTGGAGTTGTTGATGCTGGCGGCGTACTCGCTGGTGTCCGGTGTGATGTACGGCGTGGTGATGAACCTGTGGTTCTGGCCGTACGCGACCTTCGGCAGCGACTTCTCGTTCGTACCGGGTGACGCGCTGACCGAGAATCTGCATCGGTACCTGCTGTTCGTGGTCGCGACGTCGCTGGCGTGGGACATTCCGCGCGGGGTGCTGTCCGCCGTCCTGGTGCTGCTGCTCGGCCGGCCGGTCCTCACGGCCTTCCGCCGGACCGCACGCAAGGCTGCCTTCGACACGCCTGTCGTCTTCGAGCCCGGGAGAACAGATGTCTGATCAACGCACGCTGATCCTCGGCGGCGCCCGCTCCGGCAAGTCGATCGCGGCCGAGCGCCGGCTCGCGTCGGAGCCGGAGGTGTTGTACGTCGCGACCGGCGGGGACGACTCCGGTGACGCGGAATGGGCCGAGCGGGTCGCCAAGCATCAGGCCCGCCGGCCGGCCACTTGGGGGTTGGCGGAGACGATCGATCTGGTCCCGTTGCTCGATGTCCCCGGACCACCGCTGCTGATCGACTGCCTGACGCTGTGGCTGTCACGCACGATGGACGCGCTGGACATCTGGTCCGACCTGAGCCGCGCCGGGCTGGTCGAGGAACGCATCGCCGAACTGGCGGACGCCTGGTCCCGGACCCCGCGGCTGGTGGTTGCTGTCAGCAACGACATCGGCTCCGGCGTGGTCCCGGCCGACCCCGGCACCCGCCTCTTCCGCGACCTGATGGGCCGCCTGAACACCACCATCTCCCTAGCCTCCGACCAAGTCCTCTGGACGATCGCCGGCCGAACCCTCCCCCTGACATGACTCCTCCCTCCCAACCACCCCCCGACCAGTCACCCCGCCAGCCGCCACCGGAGCCGCCGACTGGCCCGCCGCCGAGTGGCCCGCCGAGTGGACCGCCGCCGACTGGGGCGACTGGCGGCGCGGCTGACGGTGCCGGTCGGCGGGATGGCGGGTGGGGTGACGGGTTGCGGCTGGCGGTGGGGATGCTGAGCTTGCTGCCGGCCGGGATGCCCTCGCGCGTCGATCGGGTGGTCGGCGGTCGGGCGATGGTGCTAGCGCCGGTCGTGGGGGTGCTGCTCGGGGGAATCGCGGCTGGTGTGGTGGCTTTGGCTCAGCTGGTGCAGCCGGATGCGGATCTGCTGGCCGGAGTGCTCGGCGTACTGGTGGTGGCCGGGCTGTCCGGGGCGTTGCATCTGGACGGGCTGGCGGACTTCGCGGATGCACTCGGCAGCCGGCGGGATCGCGAGACCATGCTCCGGATCATGAAGCAGAGCGACATCGGGCCCTTCGGCGTCGTGGCCATCGTCGGGGTGCTCCTGGTCGACGTGGCGGCGCTCACCGCCTGCATCCAGGCCGGCTTCGGCTGGCAGTCGATCCTGATCGCCACCGTCGCCAGTCGCCTGACACTCCCCTGGTCCTGCCGTACGTCGGTCCCCGCGGCTCGCCCCGACGGCCTGGGCGCCATGGTCGCGGCCACAGTCCGCCCCATCACGGCCGCTCTCACCACAGTCGTCGTACTGGCCGCCGCTCTGCTCCTGGCGTGGCTCAGCGCCCCGCTCGCCCCGGACCGGATTGCCGACCACGTACTCCTGCTCGCCGGCACCGCGGCCGCCGTCCTGCTCGCCGTCGCCACCAGCTTCGTCACCACCGGCCGCGCCCGGACCGCTCTCGGCGGCACCACCGGCGACGTCCTCGGCGCCACCCTCGAGCTGGCCCTCCCCATCACCCTCCTGACTCTCGCCCTGACCGCTTGAAGCACCCCGAGCCGACCGTCCGAAGTTGACCAACCAGCCCGCTCGGCGACCACGCCGTGTGACTCCTCCACCATCGCGGCGGCGGGGTGCATTACTGTCACCGATGGACGGTGAAGTGGGGTAGTGACGGCGAGGGCGAATGATGATGTTGGTGGTTCACGACCGGTATGCGGCGGCTTACGCCCCGCGATCCGTTATCTTTATGTAATGAACGCAACCCGCCCGGCGCCGGGATCGCAGGCTTCGCTGCGCGAAGCCAACCGTGCGCGCGTTCTCGGAGTCGTCCGCCAGCACGGCCCGCTGACCCAGGTCGAGATCGCCGCCGCGTCCGGCCTGTCCGCCGCCACCGTGTCGAACATGGTCCGCGAACTCGACCAGGCCGGCATGGTCGGCCTGTCCCGCAGCATCCGCAACGGCCGCCGCGCCGTCCTGGTCTCGCTGGCCTCCGGCGGCGGCCTGCTCGCCGGCGTCGCGTTCGGCGAGCGCGACGTCCGCGTCGCGATCGCGAACGAGTCCGGCGAGATCCTCGCCCAGCAACTGATGCCGTTGCAGGCCGACCATGTCGCCGACGACGGGATGGAACGCGCCGCCCGGCTGCTCGCCGACCTCGCCGAGACCGTCAGCTCGGGCGTCGAGGACATCGCCGGGATCGGCTTCGGCCTGCCCGCCCCGGTCGACTCGGTCAGCGGCGAGGCCGGCTCCGACGCGGTCCTGCCCGGCTGGCGCGGCGTCAACGTCGCCGAGGCGATGGCCGGCTATCTCCGCGCCCCGGTCGCGCTCGACAACACCGCCAACCTTGCCGCGCTCGGCGAACTGCGCAACGGCGCGCTCCGCGGCGTCCAGCACGGCTGCTACCTGAAGTTCTCGTACGGCGTCGGCGCGGGGATCGTGCTGGGTGGCGAGGTGTTCCGCGGCTCGGCCGGTACGGCGGGCGAGATCGGGCACGTCACGATCGACGAGAACGGGCCGATCTGCCGGTGCGGCAACCGCGGCTGCCTGGACACGTTCGTCGGCTCCCGGGCGCTGATCAACAGCCTCGCGGCGTCACACGGCCCGCTCCGGCTCAAGGACATCGTCACCCGCGCGCTGGCCGGTGACCTCGGCTGCCGCCGCGTGATCGAGGATGCCGGGCGCCGGGTCGGCGTCGCGGTGGCCGGCCTGGTGAACCTGCTCAACCCCGAGGTCATCGTCGTCGGCGGCCTGATGGCCGAAGCCGGCGACCTGGTCCTGGACCCGCTCCGCGAGGCCCTCGACCGCTGCGCGATCCCCAGTGCCGCCGCCACCGTCGAGCTCCGCCGGGCCGAGCTCGGCGATGACGCCGACATCGTCGGCGCCATCCACCTGGCCTCGGTCCTGAGCCACACCCAGGCCACGAAATCACTCAGCACCACCTCCTGAGCACCCCCACAGCACGACTTCGGCGGACGCCGTACGCCGAAGTCGCTGCGTCATCGTCCGTCATGTAACGCCAATATGTCTATTTCTTGAATTCAAGTCTTGACGACAAGGCCCGCGGACGCTTGACTTCGGGGCAGGCCTACTCGGGCCTTCACGTCAAGGAGCCGCCATATGTCCGTGTCAGCATCCCGTCTCGTCGGCCTCGGCATCGCCGTCTCGGCCCTGGCCGTCTCATTGGTGGCCTGCGGCTCGGACAACGGCGACTCCGGCAGTTCGGGCGGCGCGAAGAAGATCGCCCTGCTGCTGCCCGAGTCGAAGACGACCCGCTACGAAGCGCTCGACCGGCCGCTGTTCACCGAGGCGCTCAAGGCGGCCTGTGCGGACTGCGAGCTGATCTACAGCAACGCCGACCAGGACGCGGCGAAGCAGCAACAGCAGGCCGAGGCGGCCCTGACCCAGGGCGCGAACGTACTCGTCCTCGACCCGGTCGACGGCAAGGCCGCCGCCGCGGTTGTCGCCTCCGCCAAGAGCCAGAACGTCCCGGTGATCGCGTACGACCGGTTCATCGACGGCGCCAACTACTACGTCTCGTTCGAGAACGAGGCGGTCGGCAAGCTGCAGGCGCAGACCCTGGTCGACACGCTGAAGGCGGCCGGCAAGACGTCCGGAAACCTCGCCATGATCAACGGCGCCCCGACCGACCCGAACGCGGCCGACTTCAAGAAGGGCGCGCACAGCGTGCTCGACTCCAGCGGCTTCAAGGTCGCGGCCGAGTTCGACACCCCGGACTGGAGCCCGGACAAGGCCCAGGCCTGGATGGAGGGCCAGCTCAGCGCGATCAAGAACGGCCTGGTCGGGGTGTACGCCGCCAACGACGGGACCGCGGGTGGCGCGATCGCGGCGCTGAAGGGTGGTGGCGTGACGCCGCTGCCGCCGGTCACCGGGCAGGACTCGGAGCTGGCCGCGATTCAGCGGATCGTCGCCGGCGACCAGGCGATGACGATCTACAAGGCCGTCAAGCCGCAGGCCGAGGCCGCCGCGAAGGGCGCGGTCGCGCTGGCGAAGGGCGACAAGCCCGAGTCCACCACCGAGAAGAGCGGCATCCCGTCGACGATCCTCGACCCGGTCGCCGTGACCAAGGCCAACATCAAGGACACCGTGGTGAAGGACGGCATCTACAAGGTCAGCGACATCTGCACCACGTCGTTCGCCGCCGCCTGCACCGCTGCCGGCCTGAGCAGCAACTGACCGCCCCTTCGGTGTTGCCCCGCAGTGAGGTGCGGGGCAACACCGGGTCGGTCCACCAAGCCCTGGCCGGATCTGTTGCCGCGTCGCCCTGTCCCACGGGGCGGATCGCCGCGATCATGGCCTGAAGCGAAGCCCAGGAGGCTGATCGAGTGACTGTTACCCCGACATCCCTCGACGTCGGTACCGGCACGGTGCTGACGCTGCGAGGGATTTCCAAGCGTTTCGGCGCGGTACAGGCCCTGAAGAACATCGAGCTGGACGTCCGGGCCGGTGAGGTCCTCGCGCTGGTCGGCGACAACGGCGCCGGGAAGTCGACGCTGGTGAAGACGATCGCCGGGGTCTACACCGCCGACGACGGGACCATGGTGTTCGACGGCCAGGAGGTGCGGGTCAGCAGTCCGGCCGAGGCACAGCAGCTCGGCATCGCGACGGTGTTCCAGGACCTGGCGCTCTGCGACAACCTGGACGTGGTCGCCAACCTCTACCTCGGCCGCGAGCTCCGCAAGGGCAGCCTGCTCGACGAGGTCGAGATGGAGCGCTCGTCCTGGGAGCTGCTCCGCCAGCTGTCCGCGAAGATCCCGTCGGTCCGGATCCCGGTCGCCAGCCTGTCCGGCGGCCAGCGGCAGACCGTCGCGATCGCGCGCAGCCTGCTCGGCCAGCCCAAGGTCGTGATGCTGGACGAACCGACCGCGGCCCTCGGCGTGGCCCAGACCGCCGAGGTGCTCAACCTGGTCGAACGGCTGCGCGAACGCGGCCTGGCCGTGATCCTGATCAGCCACAACATGGCCGACGTGATGGCGGTCGCCGACCGGGTCGCCGTCCTCCGCCTCGGCCGCAACAACGGCGTCTTCATGGTCACCGACACCAAGACGCAGGACATCATCGCGGCCATCACCGGCGCGACCGACAACGCGGTCTCCGAGCGCGCCGCGCGCCGGAGCCGGGAGGAGGGCTCCGCATCATGAGCCTGCGAGGACCGGCCCGCCCCCAGGACGACACCCCATCGACAACGAGGTCAGGTACGACGGCCGCCCCCGATCCGGCCGTGGACGCCAACGGCGCCGACCAGCTGCCGGCCGATCTCCAGGACGAGCGGCTGATCGCCAGCCATGGCATCCGCGGCGCCGTCTCGGCCTTCACCGCACGGCTGCGCTCGGGTGACCTCGGCTCGGTGCCGGTGGCAGCCGGCCTGATCATCATCTGGGTGGTCTTCCAGATCGCCAACAGCTCCTTCCTGTCCAGCCGCAACCTGGTCAACCTGACCCTGCAGACCAGCTGGGTCGGAGTGATTGCCCTCGGCATCGTTCTGGTCCTGCTGCTCGGCGAGATCGACTTGTCCGTCGGCTCGGTCAGCGGTCTGTCCGCCAGCGTGCTCGCAGTCACTTTCGTCAACGAGAGCTGGCCACTGGTGCTGTCGCTGGTGGTCAGCGTCGCCCTCGGGCTGGTGATCGGGTTGTTCTACGGCGCGCTCTACACGCGCTTCGGCGTACCGAGTTTCGTCATCACTCTGGCTGGTCTGCTCGGTTTCCTCGGTCTCCAACTCCTGGTGCTCGGTAAGGAAGGCACGCTGAACCTGCCGTTCGATTCCGCGCTGGTCAGGTTCGCCACCCGCAGCTTCCTCTCCCCCGCGCTGTCCTACGGACTGATCGTGGTGGTTGTCGGGCTGTACGTGCTGACCCGGCTGCGCGGCCGAGGCGCCCGCATCGCCGCCGGGTTGTCGGCGGCACCGCCCTCGATGATCGCGATCAAGGCCGGCGCGCTCGCCGTCGCGCTGTTCGTGCCGGTCCTGATCCTGAACGGCAACCGTGGGGTGTCGTCGATGTTCCTGCTGTTCATGGGAATGGTCGTCGCCACGGATCTCGCGGTCCGACGGACCCGTTGGGGCCGCTCGGTCGTCGCGGTCGGTGGCAACGTGGAGGCCGCCCGTCGGGCCGGTATCAACGTGCGGATGATCTACCTGTCCGTGTTCGCGGCCTGTTCGACGTTCGCCGCGGTCGGCGGTATCCTCGCGGCCGCCAGACTGGGAGCGGTGAGCCAGAGCAGCGGTGGCACCGACACCAACCTGAACGCGATCGCCGCCGCTGTGATCGGTGGCACCAGCCTGTTCGGTGGCCGTGGTTCGGCGTACTCCGCTCTCCTCGGTGCCTTCGTGATCATGTCGATCTCCAACGGCCTCGCGCTGCTGAGCCTCGACTCGAGCATTCGCTACATGGTCACCGCCGGCGTCCTGCTGATCGCCGTCACGATCGACTCCCTCAGCCGCCGCAGCCGCCAGGCCCACGGCCGGGCATAAGAAAGAGCCGGTGGGCTCCCTCCTGCCCCTGACCAGGCGGGAGCCCACCGTTCCACCCACACCGGACGGGCGAACCAGGCCGGGATGCGTACATGTTCCTGTCACGGCGGCGCTCACGATCATCGCCGTACCGGTGCTGGCGTCGGTGCCTTGCGGCACGGCGAACAGCGCGCATGAGAAAGGCCCCCGCCACCTGGCGGGGGCCGATCAGCTTTCTCAGGCGGTGGCGGCGGTCAGGTCGACCTTCGGCTCCGCGAAGTGGCAGGCGGCCGTGTGGCCGGTGCCGGACTGCGGCTTGATCTCCAGCAACGGCTCCTGGGTGGCGCAGATGTCCTCCGCCTTCCAGCAGCGGGTCCGGAACCGGCAGCCGCTCGGCGGGTCGATCGGCGAGGGTACGTCGCCGACCAGCCGGATCCGCTCCTTCGGCGGGACACCACGAATGGTGCCCAGGTCCGGAGCAGCCGACAGCAGCGCCTGCGTGTACGGGTGCTGCGGTGCGTTGTAGATCTGGTCCCGCTGACCCTGCTCGACGATCTTGCCCAGGTACATCACCGCGACCCGGTCACAGAAGTGCCGGACCACGCCGAGGTCGTGGGCGATGAACACGAACGCGATGCCGAGGTCGTGGCGCAGGTCCTCCAGCAGGTTCATCACCTGGGCCTGGATGGACACGTCGAGTGCGGACACCGGCTCGTCGGCGATGATCACCTCGGGCTCCACCGCGAGCGCCCGGGCGATGCCGATGCGCTGGCGCTGACCGCCGGAGAACTCGTTCGGGTAGCGGTTGTGGTGCTCGGGGTTCAGGCCGACCCGCTCCAGCAACTCCTGGACCCGCTCGACCTCCTTGCCCCGCTTCACCAGGTTGTGCACGCGCAGCGGCGTACTGATGATGTTGCTGACCGTCTGCCGCGGGTTCAGCGAGCTGTAGGGGTCCTGGAAGACGATCTGCAGCTGCCGGCGGAACGGGCGAAGGTCCTTCTCCTTCAGCTGCGCGATGTCGGTGCCCTTGAACAGGATCTGCCCCGAGGTCGGGGTCAGCAGCCGGGTGATCATCCGGCCGGTGGTCGACTTGCCACAGCCGGACTCGCCGACCAGACCCAGGCTGCCGCTCGCCTCCAGCGTGAAGCTCACGCCGTCGACGGCCTGGACGACCTTCTTCGTCCGGGACAGACCCGCCGCTTCCTTGATCGGGAAGTGCATCTTCAGGTCCCGGATCTCCAGCAGCGGGGTCCCCGCATCCCCCGACGCCGGAACGCTGTCGACCTTGCGTACGTTGTCGCTCATCTCTCTCCTCAGCCCCTGTCAGCTCAGTCTCGGCAGGACCTCGGCCGTATAGATCGCGGCCTTGTCGTGCAGGTGACAACGGGACGTGTGGGCTCCGGCGCCGTCGACCGGCATCAGCTCCGGCAGTTCGGTCGTGCAGCGCTCGCCCTTCACCCGGTCCACGTACGGACAGCGCGGGTTGAAGGAGCAACCGCTCGGCAGGGCCAGCAGGCTCGGCGGCAGACCCTTGATCGGGCGCAGCCGCTCGGTCGCCGCCGACACCGTCGGGATCGACTCGAGCAGACCCCACGTGTACGGCATCCGCGGGTTCGCCAGCACGTCCTCGGCGGTGCCGTACTCGACGCAGCGGCCGCCGTACATGACCAGCACGTCGTCGGCCATCTCGGCCACCACGCCCAGGTCGTGCGTGATCATCACGATCGCGGAGCCGAACTCCTTCTGCAGGTTGTTCAGCAGGTCCAGGATCTGCGCCTGCACGGTCACGTCCAGCGCGGTGGTCGGCTCGTCGGCGATCACCAGCTTCGGGTCGTTGACCAGGCTCATCGCGATCATCGCACGCTGCCGCATACCGCCGGAGAACTCGTGCGGGTACTGCCCGAACCGGCGGGCCGGGTTCGGGATGCCGACCAGGTCGAGCATCTCCAGGGCCCGCTTCTTGGCCGCGTCCTTGGACACCTTGTGGTGCACCTGGTACGCCTCGACGATCTGGGCGCCGACCGTGTACAGCGGGTGCAGCGAGGACTGCGGGTCCTGGAACACCATCGCCACCGCGTCACCGCGGACCTTCATCAGCTCGCTCTCCGGCAACCCGATGATCTCGTCACCACCGATCCGGATCGACCCGGTGATCTGGGTGCGCTTGCGGTCGTGCAGGCCCATCACGGCCATGCTGGACACCGACTTGCCGGACCCGGACTCGCCGACGATCGCCAGCGTCCGGCCCAGCGGGACCGAATAACTCAACCCGTTCACCGCGCTGACCACGCCGTCCGCGGTCGGGAACTTCACCGTCAGATCCTCGACCACCAGATACGGCGTCTCACCGCTCGGGTTGATCGCACCTTGACGCTTCTCACGGGTCGCGATCGAAGGACCACGCTTCGCGGCGGCCGCTGTCTCCGGCTGGCCGGCTGCACTCTCGACCATGGTGTCCTTCCGGTCTTCTGGGGCGGGTGTGGTCACGAAAGCCTCACCCGCGGGTCGATCACGCTGTACACGATATCGACAACCAGGTTGGCCGCGACCAGGAAGACCGAGGCGACCAGGACGGTCCCCATGATCACTGGCAGGTCGTAGTTGTTCAGGCTCTCCAGCACCAGGTTGCCGAGGCCTGGCAGGTCGAAGATGCGCTCGGTGAAGATCGCGCCGGCGAGCATGGCGGCGACATCCAGGCCGAAGATCGTGATGACGGGGATGAGTCCGGCGCGGAGAGCGTGCTTGTAGGTGACCTTCCGGTCCGACAGGCCCTTGGCCCGCGCCGTCCGGATGAAGTCCTCGTTGAGCGTCTCGACCATCGAGCCTCGCGAGTACCGCACGTACTGCGTGGTGTTGACCAGGCCGAGCACCAGCCAGGGCGTCAGCAACCCGACGAACCACTGGGCGGGATTCTCGAAGAATGGCGTCCAGCTACCACGCGGTAGCACCGCGTAGAAGATGGTGAGGTACAGGGCGACCATCAGCGCGACGATGTAGTACGGGATCGAGCTGATCACCAGCGACGTGGTCACCAACCCCCGGTCGCCGGTCGTCCCTCTTCGTTTGGCCGCCATCGAACCTATCGCGACGCCGACCGGCAGCATGATGAGCGCAGCCCCGGCGACCAGCGAGACCGTCACCGGTACGCGCTGAGCCAGCATCTGCAGGACGGGACGGTCGTTCTTGAAGGAGAAGCCGAGGCACGGTGCGGGGCACTCGCGCTCGACGCCGGCCGTCGTGTAGGTCCGGCCGACCACGATGCCCTTCATGTAGTCGGCGAACTGGGTCACCTTCGGCTTGTCCAGGTTCAGGTTCTTCTTGATCTCCAGGTACCGCTCCTGAGGACAGTTGCGCTGACCGCAGATCGCGCCCGCGGGGTCGGTGGGCGCGACGAAGAACAGCGCGAACGTCGCGACGAGGGTGACGAGCACGACGGAGATGGCGCTCACGATGCGACGCGCCAGGAAGTGCAACACGGGATTCTCCTCACCGATCGCTGGCGGTGGCCGGACCGGGAAAACCGGTCCGGCCACCTACCCTGCGATCAGAACGGACGCCTCACGGCTGTCCGGTCACTGGTACCGATCAGGGCTGCTTCAGGAACAGCGAGGTGAATTCGGGCATGCCCTGTGTCGGGTCGTTGATCGCGTTGCCGATGTTGGTACCGACCAGGAACGCCGACCGCGACTGGTACACCGGAAGAGCCGGCAGGAAGTCCTGCATGATCTTCTTGTCCAGGTTGATCCAGGCCTTGGACTTCAAGGCCTCGTTCGGGTCCATGTTCGAGACCTTGTCGATCTCCGCGTCCAGCGCCTTGTCCTCGAGCTGGCCGACGCTGTTGCCCAGGGCGATCGCGTCGGAACGGAACAGCACCGGGGCCCAGGAGGAACCGCTCGGCCAGTCGGAGCACCAACCGGTCGGAGACTTCAGCATGTTCACCGGAGCGTTCTGGTCACCGGTGACGGTGCGGATCTGGGCCTTCGGCACGCCGATCGCCTTGACCTTGAATCCGGCCGCCTCGAGCTTCTGCTGGCGGACCTGGCTGCGCTGCGTCGCGATCTTGTCGTCGTTGGAGTAGTACCACGACAGCTCGAACCCGACAGCGTTCGCGTCGGTCAGCATCTGCTTGGCCTTGACCGGGTCACCGTCGCCCTTGCCGTTCAGGCCCGGGATCTCGTAGTTCTCCCAGCCCGGAACCGACGGCGACATGTACGTCGAGGTGGCCGGCTCGGCCAGCGACGTCCAGCCCGCGACCTTCCGCTCGGTGTCGTACGGGTACGCGGCCGCAATGGCCTTGCGGACCGGCAGCGGGATCTTCCGGGTGTCCATCGGGACCATCCGGTTGCACGGAGTGTCGCCCTGGATGAGCTGGGACTTGTTCTGGTCGGTCAGCTCAGGTACCAGCGTCGAGTCGATGTTGCTGTAGGTCAGCGCACTCGCATCCGGGCCGGAGCTGGCCAGGATCTGCCGCTGGATCTTCAGGGTGTCCAGGCCGAACTTGAAGTCGTAGCCGTCCAGGTACTGGTGGCGCACCGCGTCGGTGGCCGGGTCCCAGTTCGGGTTCTTGACCAGCTTGAGCTCGGTGCCCGGGTTGTACGAGTCGACCATGTACGGACCGGTCGACAGCGGCTTCTGCTCGTAGTTCTGCTTGGTGTCCTTCGCCTTCGGGATCGGCGTGAACATGGTGAACGCCGCGAAGAACGGCATGTCCGGGAACGGCTTGGCCAGGTGAATGACCAGCGTCGTGTCGTCCGGCGTCTCGACACCGGCGTACACGTCACCGTTCGGGCCGTACGGGCCCTTGTACTTGTCGCCGTCCTTGAAGAACTGGATCTGGTACGCCGGTCCCGCGTCGTACAGATCGTGCGCGAAGGACCGCTTGATCGAGTACGCGTAGTCCTCGGCCTTGACCGGCGTGCCGTCGGAGTACTTGATCCCCGGCTTCAGCTTGAAGGTCCAGGTCAGCTTGTCGTCCGACACCTTGCCCAGGTCCTCGGCCAGGTCAGGCACCAGGACGGGCTTGTGGTCGGGGCCGTCGAGCCGGTACTGGGTCAGCGCCCGGAAGTACAGCTTCTCGATCTGGAAACCGTCGACGTAGTACGTGTTCGTCGGGTCGAAGGTGTCCGGCGTCACGTCGGACAGGATCGTCGCCGTACCGCCCTTCTTGAACCCGTCGACATCCGCGGCCGGGCCTTTCGCGCCTTCGTCAGTTACCTTCGTCTGCGTGCCGGCGGCCGGCCCGTTCGACTCGTTCGCCGTACCGCTGTTCGAGGACGGGCTGCCGCAGGCCACGGCGGCCAACATGACCGTCGCCGCGACTGCGGTGATCCGTTTCCACTGCATGGTCGGGTTTCTCCTTTTCTGCCGCTGGGGCAATCGCCGTACTACCGGCGAGTCTTGGGGTCGAAGGCGTCCCGGATCGCGTCGCCGAGGAGGGCGAGAGCGAGCACCAGGATGGTGATCGCCGCGACCGGAAGCCACAGGTACAACGGGTCGGCCTTGAACCAGTTCGTCGCGCTCGCGATCGTCTGGCCCCACGAAGGCCGGGGCTCGATCAGGCCGACGCCGAGGAAGGACAGCCCCGCTTCCGCGGTCACGTACGCCGGCAACGCGAGGGACGCCGAGATCACGATCGGGGCGACCAGGTTCGGCAGCAGTTCCTTGAACAGGATCCGCCGGGTCGACACGCCGATCGCCTTGGCGGCCAGGACGAACTCACGTTCTCGCAGTGACAGGACCTCGCCGCGGATGATGCGCGCCAGTCCGGCCCAGCCGAAGAACGACAGTACGAAGATCAGCACATAGAACCGGGTGCTGGCCTGTTCCTCCGGGGTCATGTTGAAGCTGCCACCGCGCCACGACTCGACGATCGGGACCATCGCGATGGCGAAGAGCAGGTACGGAAGGCTCAGCACGAAGTCGATGAACCAGGAGATGGTCCGGTCCACCCAGCCGCCGAGGAATCCGGCCAGCAGGCCCATCACGACACCGACCGTGGTGCCGAAGATGGTGGCCACGAACGCGACGATCAGCGACGGCCGGGCCCCGAAGACCCAGCGGGCGAAGTTGTCCCGGCCGGTCTTGGGCTCCACTCCGAACCAGTGATCGGGCGTGATGCCGATCGTCGGGAAGCCGAACTCGTCGACCAGCTCCGGGTGGAAGGTCTGGACGTCGCCGCCCTCGAGCCTGGCCAGCAGCGGCGCGAAGATCGCGATCAGTACGAAGAACAGCACGATGCACACGCAGATCACGGCGACCTTGTCCTTGCGGAGCCGGTCCATCGCGATCCGGGTCGGGGACTTGCCGTGCGCCATGGTTGCCGAACGAACCGGTTCCGCCGACGCCGGGTGATCCTCGATCCCTACGGTCGAGTCGGGTGACCCAATACTCATTCGCGCTCCGTCAGCTCTGTCAGCCGGAATTCTGTCCGTGGATCCGGCACATATCGGTGGATATCGTGCCGAAGCTTCGTTCTCTGGTGGGCTCTGGTCAAATCCCCTTGACACGCCGATCCGCCTCAACCGCGGGCAAGCCTGCCTGACACTGTGACACCAAGCCAGCGGTGCTCGGCACCAGTGCACAAATCGTTACCGGAACGGGTACTGGAACGGAACATTTGCCCCGATCCGTCACCCTTTGCGATCAATCCTTCGCAAAACGCGTCGGCACAGTCCAGCCAGCGACCATTTTGTGCCAGCTTTTGACAGTCTGTGACGAAATGCCACTCTTCGTGGAGCATTACCGAGTGTGATGAGGGTCAAGTCCCGGGAGCTCCGGTACTGCCCGATCCCATAGGTATACGCGCAGTAAAAGGCCCGAGCCAGGCTTCCGCCGGCTCGGGCCTCGGACCGGGGCGACCTGGGGTTCAGCCTTCGCGGACGTGGACGGTGACGAAGGGCGGCTTGACGACGTCGAACGGCTCCTGCCGGCCGCGGATGTCGACGGAGACCTGGTCGCCCTCTTTCACCGTCGCGTCGAGCAGTGCGAGCGCGATGCCCTTCTTCAGCGTCGGTGAGAAGGTGCCGGACGTGACCTCACCGAGTGCGGTTCCGGACTGGTCGAGAACGGTCATGTGCGGCCGCGGGATGCCACGGCCGGCCGCACGCAGGCCTCGCAGGATCCTGGCCGGCCCGCGCTCCTTCTCGGCCCGCAGCGCCTCGTCGCCCCAGAAGTGCTCCTTCTTCCAGCCCACGGCCCATCCGGACCGCGCCTGCACCGGCGTGATGTCCGGCGAGATGTCCTGACCGTGCAGCGGGTACCCCATCTCGGTCCGCAGCGTGTCCCGCGCACCCAGCCCGGCCGGGACGATGTCGTACGCCGCACCGGCCGCCAGCAACGCGTCGAACACACCGACCGCCGCCTCGTTCGGCACGACGAGCTCGTACCCGCGCTCGCCCGTGTAACCGGTCCGGCACACGACGACCGGCGTACCGGCGAAGTCGGCCGTCGCGAAGGACATGTAGTCGTGCCCGGTCGGCAGACCGATCGCGCCCACCACCTCGTCGCTGTTCGTCCCCTGCACCGCGAGGATCGCGTAGTCGTCGTGGGTGTTGGTCACCACGACGCCCTCGGGCGCCTCGGCCTGCAGCAACCGGACCACCTCGGCGGTGTTCGCCGCGTTCGGGATCAGGAACACGTCGTCGTCGGCGTGCAGGTAGGCGATCAGGTCGTCGACCACTCCCCCGCGCTCGTTGCAGCACAGCGTGTACTGCGCCTGGCCCGGAGCGATCTTGCCGAGGTCATTGGTCAGGCACGAGTTCACGTATGCGGCGGCACCCGGACCCTTGACGGTCGCCTTGCCCAGGTGACTCACGTCGAAGACGCCGACCGACGTACGGACCGCGGTGTGTTCGGCGACGACGCCGGAGTACTCCAGTGGCATCTCCCAGCCGCCGAACTCGGCGAACTTGGCGCCGAGTGCGACATGGCGCTCGTGCAGCGGCGACTTCTTCAGATCAGGCGACTCGGTCATGGAGGGGAAACTACCTGACGCGTAGCATGCGGAGGCAGCATGCACGTACCGTCACGGCCGGCCATCTGCCTCGCCGGTCAAGGAGGACTGAGGATTTCGTGACCACCATCACCCTGAGCAAGTCAGATGCCGCCGGCGTCAAGACCGACGCCGTAGTCATCGGCGTGGTCAAACTCGGCGGCGCCGTCACCCTGCCGGCCGGCACCGAGGCGCTGAACGCCGCGTACGGCGGGAAGCTGGTGGAGGTGCTGTCCGGCCTCGGCGCCACCGGCAAGGCCGGGGAGGTGACCAAGGTGCCCGGTGCGAAGCCAGGCAAGTCGGCGACCCTGATCGCGGTCGGCCTGGGCGAGGCGCCCGACGGTGCGCTGAAGACCGAGGACCTGCGCAAGGCGGCCGGCGCCGGTGTCCGGGCTGCGAAGACCTCGCAGTCGGTCGCGTTCGCGCTGCCGGCGCCGGATGCCGAGTGCGTCCGCGCGATCGCCGAGGGCGCGCTGCTCGGTCGCTACACGTTCACGGCGTACAAGTCCGCTGAGGGCACCACCGAGGCGCCCGGCAACCTCACCGTGCTGACCGACCTGGCCCGGAACAAGGACGCCAAGGCCGCGCTGGAGCGGGCCGAGGTGACCGCCGACGCGGTCGCCCAGGTGCGCGACTGGGTGAACACCCCGCCCTCGGACCTGAACCCGGTCGACTTCGCCGCCTCGGCTGTGAAGCTCGGCAAGGAGTACGGCGTCAAGGTCGAGGTGCTGGACGAGAAGGCGCTGGTCAAGGGCGGGTACGGCGGCATCCTCGGCGTCGGCCAGGGATCGGCCAACCCACCGCGGCTGATCCGGATCAGCTACACGCCGAAGAAGCCGGTCACCCATCTGGCCTTCGTCGGCAAGGGCATCACCTTCGACTCGGGTGGTCTCTCCTTGAAGACGTCCACCGGCATGGTGAGCATGAAGGCGGACATGGCCGGCGCCGCCGCGGTGCTCGGCGCGACCGTCGCGATCGCCCGGCTCGGGCTGCCGGTCCAGGTCACCACGTACGCCGCGATGGCCGAGAACATGCCGTCCGGATCCGCGGCGCGGCCGTCCGACGTCCTGACCATGTACGGCGGCAAGACCGTCGAGGTGCTGAACACCGACGCCGAGGGTCGGCTCGTGCTCGGCGACGCGCTGGTCCGCGCGTCCGAGGACCAGCCGGACCTGATCGTCGACGTGGCTACCCTGACCGGTGCCTGCGTCGTTGCCCTGGGCACCAAAGTGGCCGGCGCGTTCGCGAACACCGACACCGCCCGGGACCGGGTCGTGGACGCCGCGATCGCGGCCGGTGAGTCGATGTGGCCGCTGCCGATCCCGGCCGAGATGCTGGACAAGCTGAAGTCGCACTCGAAGGTCGCCGACCTGGCCAACATCACCGGCGAGCCGTGGGGCGGCGCACTGGCCGCGGCCGCGTTCCTCGGCGATTTCGTTGCCGACGGCATCGACTGGGTCCACCTGGACGTGGCCGGCCCCGCCTTCAACGAGGGCGGCGCGTCCGGCTACACCCCGGCCGGTGGCACGGGGTACGCCGTACGCACGCTGATCGAGCTGGCCGCGTCAGCGAGCTGAGTACCGGATCTCGAGCATCGTGCAGCCGTCGGTCGTGCGGTACGGACCGTGCGGCATCCCCGGCGGCCGGCAGGCGTAGTCGCCGGGGTGGAAGGTCTGCTCGAGGGTGAGATCGGTCAGCGAACCCTCGAGCAGGTAGACCTCTTCGACGTACTCGTGGCGGATCACCTCGGTGCCCGACGTCGTACCGGGAGCCCAGCGGGCCAGCCGGGTCAGAGTGCCGTCGGCGTCCTGGCTCAGCACTCGCTGGGTGATGCCGGCGCCTCCATCGGTCCACGCCACGCTGCTGGCGGGGAAGAACTCCTTCTCTTCCTTCATGTCAGTCCCAGGCCGGTGCGAGCTGCTCGACGGTGTACACGACGCGGCTGGTCAGCCCGCGCGGATCGGTCAGCTCCACGCGCCACGTGTCGGCGAACTGATCGACACCGGGGATCATCGGGATCGTGCCGCTGAGCAGCACGGTGCCCGGGACGACGCGGTCGCCGAGCTCCTTCAGCCAGTACGACGGCGGCAGCAGCTGGGCCAGCGTGCCGTCCTGGATCAGCTGCTCGGCGTCGCCGTGCTGGACCCATGCCTTCAAGGTGAACCGGTCGAGCTCGTCTTCGATCTCCGCAAGCGGCCAGGCGACGTCGCCCAGCAGGTCCGGTGCGGATTGCTTGCTCCAGGCAACGCCATGCACCTCGAGCGCCCGGTCGGTGTGGTCGCAGGCGGCCGTCAGCAGGACATCGTCCTCCCCGACCACCAGCGCCCACTCCGCCTCGCCCGAGGTCTTGGCGTGCGCCACCTGGACGACCTCGGGCCGCCCGACCAGCGACGCGGACAGCGGGTACAGCGTCGGGATTCGGCTCGGAGCCGGTACGCCGAGGTCGGCCAGTTCGTCCACGTGGTGCTGGACCTGCTCGGTGTCGCGACCGGCGTACCCGGCATTGAGGGCGTAGCGGACCGGGATCGTCCGCTCACGGCCGTCCGGCAGGGTGAACTGCAGGGCCTGGCTCATCGATTCCCTCCACCTTCTCGGCGTCGGCGCTTGCGTGAACACGTCGTATACAACGAGTATGGAGCATCTCCCCACGGAGGTCCAGTTGCGCTCAGCCCTGCATGAGAAGCGAGCCGGTGGTGCCGAGGTGGCTGAGGATCGCCTTCTCGGCTGCCGCCGGGTCGCCCGCCGCCAGACCGTCGACGATGGCCTGGTGCTCCGCGAGTACGTCCTGCCGGCGGGTGGCACTGCGCTGCAGGGCGACGACGCCCAGCAGCACGTGCTTGGCCCGCAGGTTGTCGTACAGCCGGCCGAGGACCGAGTTGCCGCCGGCCTCGACCAGCAGCGCGTGGAACTGGCTGTCCAGCTCGATGAACTCCTTCGCGTCGCCCCGCTCGACGATCGCTCGCTGCTGCTCGAGGACGGCGGACATGGCCTCGACCGGGGCGAGGTCGGCTCTGAGCGAGGTGGTCGCGGCCCAGCACTCGATGACACCGCGGGCCTGCATCAGCTCGGCGATCTCCCGGCCCGGCAGCGGCGCGACGAACGCACCGCGGTGCGGCACGAGCTGGACCAGGTCCTCGGCGGCGAGCATCAGCAAGGCCTCACGGACCGGCGTCCGCGAGACGCCGACCTCGGTCGCGACGACCTGCTCGTTGATGAACGTCCCCGAGACGGCCGGGTCGCTCAGTACGGTCCCCCGCAAGTATTGGTAGGCACGGTCACGGCCGGAGTCCCCACTCAATTGCATACTCAACGTATACAGCTTCGGAGGTTCTGAAAACAGTCGTGCGCGTGGCCGTCCGGCAGGCGAGTCGGACACCGTTGCTCCGGGCAAGGAGCTGGTGACGTTCAGGTGTCGCGACGGCCGGGCGCGTGTGCCCATCCTTCAGATCGCGTCTACGTGCGGCCGTTCTTCTTCATGCGGGCGTTGTACTCACGCATCCGCGGCGGGTACCCGACCACGGCCGCGTCGTACGACGGGATGCCGAGCCGGTTGGCGAAGTCGTGCGCCCACCGCACGGACGGGACCCGGCGCCGGGTCCACTCGCCGTCGATGGCTACCAGCAGCAAGGTGTACTCGGTCACCGCCGTCCGCGGCTCGACGAATCCCTCGACGCCCTGGCGGGTCTGGGCGAACTCCCGCAGGTGCGCCTGATCGGGGTTGTCCGACCGGCGCATCGTTCCGGCCTTCTGCCGGCGACCGAACCACTTCATGAAGTAAGTGTCCCCTATCCCGGCAAGTCCCCGGGCGAAAGCCGGCGTAACGGTTCCATCGGCGGCGTGCCCCGGCCCGGCGGTGGCTCCGATGGGGAGCGGTGGAAAGATGACGCCGGGCCGGAACCGCGATCCGGGGCCGCCCGACCGACACCCACGGAGGAACCTGTGACTGATAGCGGTACGACGTTCGACCTGGTGATTCTCGGTGGCGGCAGCGGTGGTTACGCCGCCGCACTGCGCGCCGCGACCCTCGGGCTGTCCGTCGCCATGGTGGAGAAGGACAAGGTCGGCGGCACCTGCCTGCACCGCGGCTGCATCCCGACCAAGGCGCTCCTGCACGCCGCGGAGGTGGCCGACTCGGCCCGCGAGGGTGAGCAGTTCGGCGTCCGGACGACGCTCGAGGGCGTCGACATGGGCGGCGTGAACAAGTACAAGGACGGCGTCGTCGACCGGCTGTTCAAGGGTCTGCTGGGGCAGGTCAAGGCCCGCGGCATCACCGTGATCGAGGGCGAGGGGCGGCTGACCTCCCCGACCACGGTGCAGGTCGGCGACACGACGTACACCGGCCGCAACATCATCCTTGCGTCCGGCTCCTACTCCCGTTCCCTGCCCGGCCTCGAACTCGACGGGCACCGGGTGATCGCGAGCGAGCACGCGCTGACGATGGACCGCGTGCCGGAATCCGCCGTCGTGCTGGGTGGCGGGGTGATCGGCGTCGAGTTCGCCAGCGCGTGGACGTCCTTCGGCACTGCCGTGACCATCGTCGAGGCGCTGCCGCGGCTCGTCCCGGCCGAGGACGCGGATTGTTCGAAGACGCTGGAGCGGGCGTTCCGGAAGCGGAAGATCGCCTTCAAGACGGGTACGTCGTTCGAGTCCGTCGCGGTGACGGATTCCGGGGTGCGCGTGACGGTCGCCGGCGGTGAGGTGATCGAGGCCGAGCTGCTGCTGGTCGCCGTCGGCCGTGGCCCGAACACCTCCGGGTTGGGCTACGAGGAGGTCGGCGTAGCGCTCGACCGCGGGTTCGTCACCGTGGACGCGACGCTGCAGACCAGCGTGCCCGGGGTGTACGCGGTCGGCGACATCGTGCCGGGGCTGCAGCTCGCGCACCGCGGGTTCCAGCAGGGCATCTTCGTCGCCGAGCACATCGCCGGGCTTTCGCCCACCCCGATCGACGAGGCCGGCATCCCGCGCGTCACCTACTCCGAGCCGGAGGTGGCGTCCGTCGGTCTGACCGAGGAGCAGGCCCGGACGAAGTACGGCGAGGTCGAGATCCTCAACTACAACCTCGGCGGCAACGGCAAGAGCCAGATCCTCAAGACGTCCGGCTTCGTCAAGCTGGTCCGCGCCAAGGACGGCGCCGTCGTCGGCCTGCACATGGTTGGCTCGCGCGTCGGCGAACTGATCGGCGAGGCCCAGCTGATCTACAACTGGGAGGCCTACCCGGCCGACGTCGCACCCCTCGTCCACGCCCACCCCACCCAGAACGAAGCCCTCGGCGAAGCCCACCTCGCCCTCGCCGGGAAGCCTCTGCACTTCCACGATTGAGATGCTCGGGCGCGTTGTGGGCCGCCCGAGTAGGTTTGAGGCCGTTGGGGGCGTGCGGGCGCCGTGACCCGGATCCCGCCCGCTCCGGCGGCACCGTAGGCTGACACTCGACCGATCAGACGAAGGAGCAACGACCGTCATGCCGACCTCTGTATCCCTGCCGGCCCTCGGGGAGAGCGTCACCGAAGGAACCGTCACCCGCTGGCTCAAGCAGGTCGGCGACACGGTTGCCGTCGACGAGCCCCTGCTGGAGGTCTCGACCGACAAGGTCGACACCGAGATCCCGTCCCCGGTCGCCGGCACCCTGCTGGAGATCAAGGCCGCCGAGGACGAGACTGTCGAGGTCGGCGCCGAACTGGCCCTCATCGGCGACGCCGGCGAATCCTCCGCCCCCGCCCAGGACGCCCCAGCAGAACAGCCCGCCCAGGCCGCTCCGGCTCAGGAGGCGCCGGCCGCAGAGGCCGCCCCCGCCCAGGAGGCTCCAGCCGCACAGGCCGCTCCCGCCCAGCAAGCGCCGGCGCAGGAGGCTCCCGCCGCACAGGCTGCTCCGGCCCAGGCCGCCCCAGCCGGGGAAGCCCAGGCCGCCCCGGCGAACTCCGCGGCCGCCCCAGCTGACCAGGCCCCCTCCGACTCGTCTTCGGCCGCAGCGGCCTCAGCCCCCGCAGCCTCCCCGGCCGCATCGGCACCCGCCTCCGGTGGCACCTCGGTAACCCTTCCCGCCCTCGGCGAGAGCGTCACCGAAGGCACCGTCACCCGCTGGCTCAAGCAGGTAGGCGACGACGTAGCCGTCGACGAGCCCCTCCTGGAGGTCTCCACCGACAAGGTCGACACCGAGATCCCGTCCCCCGTCGCCGGCAAGCTCCTCGAAATCAAGGTCGCCGAAGACGAGACCGTAGAGGTAGGCGCCGAACTAGCCATCGTAGGCACCGCCGACGCAGCCCCGGCCGCCTCGTCCGCCCCCGCGGCCCCCGCCGAAGCCCAGCCCGCCGCCCAGGCCCCGGCCCCGCAAGCCGCCCCAGCCCAGGCTGCCCCGGCTCAGGCCCCGGCCCCGCAGGCGGCCCCCGCGGCACAGGCTCCGGCAGCACAGGCTCCGGCCGCGCCGGCCGCCCCCGCCCAGGCTGCTCCGGCTCAGGCCCCCTCCGTCTCTGCTCCGGCCGCATCGGCACAGCCCGCAACCCAGGCCCCGTCGACCTCCACACCCCCCGCCGCGTCCCCGAACGGCTCCTCCTCCGACGCCCCGAACTACGTCACCCCGCTCGTACGCAAGCTGGCAGCAGAGCACCAGGTTGACCTCAACGCCGTACAGGGCACCGGCGTCGGCGGCCGGATCCGCAAGCAGGACGTGATCGCCGCCGCCGAAGCGAAGAAGGCCGCAGCAGCCGCACCCGCCGCGGCCCCGGCCGCCGCAGCCCCAGCGGCGAAGGCTCCGTCGATCAGCCCGCTGCGCGGCACGACCGAGAAGATGAGCCGGATCCGCAAGGCGATCGCGAGCCACATGGTCAACTCGCTGAAGGTCTCGGCCCAGCTGACCACCGTGGTCGAGGTCGACGTCACCGAGATCGCCAAGCTGCGGAACGCGAAGAAGGCCGAGTTCGAGGCCCGCGAGGGCGTCAAGCTGTCCTTCCTGCCGTTCTTCGCGCTCGCCGCGATCGACGCGCTGAAGCAGTACCCGAAGCTGAACGCGTCGATCGACGAGGAGGCCGGCGAGATCACGTACCACGCCGCCGAGCACCTCGGCATCGCCGTGGACGTGGAGAAGGGCCTGATGGTCCCGGTCGTGCACAACGCCGGCGACCTGAACATCGCCGGCCTGGCGAAGAAGATCGCCGACCTCGCCGAGCGCACCCGCACCAACAAGGTGCTGCCGGACGAGATGGCGGGCGGCACCTTCACCATCACCAACACCGGCAGCCGCGGCGCCCTGTTCGACACGCCGATCCTGAACCAGCCGCAGGTCGGCATGCTCGGCACCGGTGCCGTCGTGAAGCGCCCGGTCGTCATCACTCACCCGGACCTCGGCGAGACGATCGCGATCCGGCAGATGGTGTACCTGGCCCTCACTTACGACCACCGCCTGGTCGACGGCGCCGACGCGGCCCGCTACCTGACCGCCGTCAAGCAGCGCCTCGAAGAGGCCCAGTTCGACGTCTGATCCCGACCAGACAGCCGGCGCCGGTGTCCGTCTCGCTCGAGACGGGTACCGGCGCCTTGTCATTCGAACCCGAATACCTGCAACCGCAGCCAGTCCACGGCGCGACCCACCATGGACGCAGCTGATCAAGGAGCACGCTGGATGAAGTACGTCCTGGCCGGCGCATCCGGCTTCCTCGGCAAAGCCCTCGCCCGCGACCTGGTCACCGACGGCCACCAGGTCCTCCGACTGGTACGACGTACGCCCGCAAGCGCCGACGAAATCCGTTGGGACCCGGCCCGCGGCGACTTGGATCCGGCCGCACTCGGCGATCCCGACGTCCTAGTCAACCTGGCCGGTGCGAACATCGGCCGCCCGTGGACTCCGACGTACCGCACCCTCATCCGCGAGAGTCGCGTCAGCACCACCGCAACCCTCGCGGCCGTCGCCGGGCAACTCGAACGTCCGCCGGTCGTGATCACGCAGAGCGGGGTCGGCGGCTACGGGCTCGACTGCGGCGACCGCGTCCTGACCGAGGACTCCGAACTCGGTGAGGGCTTCCTGTCCGACGTCGTACGCCTCTGGGAAGGCGCCCTCGAACCCGCCCGCGCCGCCGGCAGCCGCGTCGCCGCCCTCCGCACCGGCGTCGTCCTCGACCGCAAGGCGCCCGCGTTCCAGCTCCTCTCGCTCCCCTTCCGCGTGGGTCTCGGCGGCCGCCTCGGCCCAGGCACCCAGTACTTCCCCGTCATCTCCCTCACCGACTGGCTCCGCGCCGTCCGCTTCGTCGCCGAACACGACGCCCTCAACGGCCCCGTCAACGCCACCCTCCCCGTCCCCGGCACCAACAACGAGTTCACCCAAGCCCTCGCCACCGCCCTCCACCGCCCCGCCTTCGTCCCCGTCCCCGCCTTCGTCATGAAAGCCGCCCTGGGCGAATTCGCCTGGGAACTCCTAGGCAGCAAACGAGCCATCCCCACCCGCCTCCAATCCCACAACTTCACCTTCCACCACCCCACCACCCCCACAGCCCTCTCCGCCGCCCTGACCTCCTAACCCACCACGCCCGCAGCCGCGGGGCCCGCAGACTGTGCTGTGTGGCGACCCTCCTGTGGGCGTCGCCAAGGTCGCTCCGGTTCAGCTGATCTCCTCACCGGCCGCCGTACGGAACGACCCCCGCACCATCACGCCACGGATCAGCCGGCCGAACGCCCCGAAGATCACTTGGTTGACCGCAGACCAAACCTCTCCCCTTCGAATCCGCGGGCTCACCTCCTGAGGTCGGCACCTCACCCCAGATGGCCAAACTCACCGCCTCCCGAACCGACAAAGGCGCCCCACTCCCAGCCCCCTCGCTGCCAGCCAGCAACAACCGCTGCAACATCCCTCCACGCACACCGCTAATGGCGAGGCCCGACGAGCTACGGACATCCGAGTCCGCACCGCTCCCCGGCGCGCATGCCGAGCCAAGTTCGGACGACAGCGGTCTCGAACTGAGCCCAGCCGCCGGGGTCGTCGACCCGACCTCAGCCGATGGGGTCGCCGAACTGAGCCCGGTCGATGGACTCGCCGATCCGAGCCCACTCGATGGATTCGCCGACCCAAGCCCGGCCGACAGACTCGCCGATCCGAGCCCACTCGATGGATTCGCCGACCCAAGCCCGGCCGACAGACTCGCCGATCCGAGCCCACTCGATGGATTCGCCGACCCAAGCCCGGCCGACAGACTCGCCGATCCGAGCCCACTCGATGGATTCGCCGACCCAAGCCCGGCCGACAGACTCGCCGATCCGAGCCCACTCGATGGAGTCGCCGAACTGAGCCCGGCCGATGGAGTCGCTGACCTGCGCCCGGCCGACGGACTCGCCGATCCGAGCCGACTTGATGGAGTCGCGGACCCGAGGCCGGCCGATGGAGTCGCTGACCTGCGCCCGGCCGATGGAGTTGTCGGGCCCAGCTCAGCCGGCGAGGACGTCCGGGACTGACCTGATGGGTCGTGTCCGGTGTGCGTTGGGGCCTTCCAAGATGGACCGGACAGGCTAGGTCCGACGTTCGCCGGATCCGTGCGGGATGAACCAGTCCGGGCCGGTCCTGCGAGCGGTGAGGCTGTGCGGGACGGACCGCACAAGATCGGTTCCGTCTGCGGCGAACTCATGCAGGAGAGACCGGACGAGCTTGGTCCGGTGGGCGGTGGCAGTTGGGCAGCCTGGTGCCGTGGTCGGCAGATGTCGGGCTGCCGGGCCGGCCGGAGGGCGTGTTGTGGTGGCGGGTCGGCCCAGGTGGGGCGGGCGACGTGGACCTCGCCGTCGGTGATGGTGATGATCCACTCGCCGGCGTGCAGGTCGACGTGGTGGCGACGGCACAGCAAGCACAGGTTGTGCACGGCGGTGGCACCGCCGTCGATCCAGGACTGCAAGTGGTGAGCGTCGCACTGCACCGGCGGCGCACCGCACACGACACAACCCCTGTCGCGGGCGTTCAGCGCGCGCCGCATCGCCCCGGTGACGAGCCGCTCGGCCCGCCCGACATCCAGCGGCTCCGACTTCGACCCCAACACCAACGGAATGACCTTCGCATCACACGCCAGCCGCCGGATCGTGGCCGCCGACAGCCCGTCGCCGTAGACGACATCGCCGATCGCATCCGCGGTCGCAGACTTCAGGTCCTGGAGGTCGATGGTCACGGTGATATTCGCCTTCGCCCCGAACCCCGGTATCCGCCCAGACCTGCCGGCCCCACTCGCCCCGTCCACATCCGCCGTACCGGCCCTGGCCGTCCTGTCCGCGTCCGCCGGACCGGCATCGGCCGCATCGGCATCAGCCGCACCCGTCGTGCGGGCGCCTGCTGTACTGGCTGCGGTCGTATCGGCTGCGGCGGTATGGGCTGGGGCGATGCCGGGTGGTGTTGTGCCGGTGTCGTAGGCGGTGGCGGCGAGGGTGAGGGCGGTGGTGAGGGCGTCGGCTTGGCGTTTGTCGCGGGGGCGGGGGTCGAGGTCGCCGGTGCGGGTGCGGTGGGGGCGGGCGCCGGCGTGGATGAGGGAGCGGAGGAGTTCGGCGTTTTCGTTGGCCAGGTAGCCGCGGAACTTCACGCCTCGGTCGGCTCCGGTCAGGGTCAGGGATTCGCGGGCGTAGGCCTGGTGTTCGTCGGGTTCGGGGCCGTCGGTGTCCAGGACGTCGCGGACGCGTTGGCCGGCCTTGCGCAGTTCGGCCGGGGACAGGTGGCGGGCCAGGCCGACGAGTTCGCGTTCGGCCACGTCGAGGTCCTCGACCGGGACGCTGTCGGGGACCTTCTCGAGCGCGGTCACGATCGCCTCGGCCTGAGCCGGGTACAGGAACCTGTCCGCCGCACCCGCGCCATTCGCCTCGTCCGGATCTTCGGGGTCGTCGGTCAACTTGTCGGGACTGTCTGCTGCGCCGTAGGGCGTCGGCAGGGCGGCCGACACGGCGGGGTACTTGGGCAGGGTTTGGGCGAGGCGGACGTCGCGGCGGGCTTGGGGGCGGTCGAGGCGGTAGCGGAAGGCGAGGAGTTGGGTGGTGTCGTGGGCGCCGATTTCTTGGGCGTAGCCGTCGTGGTCGAGGCCGGCGATGAGGTGGAGGCGGTAGGTCTGTCGGCGGGCGAGGTCGGCCTCGAGGGCGTCGAGAGCCGCGAGCTTTTCGCTGCCGCTCATCGACCATACCGGTCGCTCGCCGAGGAGTTCCATGTCGTCAACTCTAGACAAAGCCACCGACAATCTTCGAACCTAGAATCCCTTGTTTTGAAGGGATTCTGTTCATCCACAACGCATCGGCGACTGTCCACAAGCGTCGGATGTTGTGGACACCTGAAGGACGTTGCCTCAGGCAACATGAGACTCAGGCGAGTCGCTGCCGACGGTTCGGGCGGCAGATGACTCCAGTTGTTGGTGAACCATGCGCAGGCGACTCCGCTGGGCTGACGACAAGCGTCGACGGCCGAAAGCACATGCCGTAAGGGCGAGCCGAAGCCGCTCGCGGCGAACTCGATCACCAGCACGCACTCGATTGCCGGCGTGATCGGACGCGATCGGTGGCGGGCGCGACAGTGGCGGGTGCTCGGAGTGGGGGTGCGAGCGGTGGCGGGTGCGCGGAGTGGCGGGTGCGAGGGGTGGCGGGTGCGACGGTGGCGGGTGCGCGACGGTGGCGGGCGTGTGGGTGGCGGGGTGCGAGGGGTAGCGGGCGCGTGGGGTGACAGCGGTCGTTGCGGGCGGGGGCTCAGGCCGGGGTGATGGTGGTGATTCGCCAGGTGGGGGTTGTTCGGGTGGTGGTGAGGGTGATGAGGCGGGTTGTGGGGGTGCCGGGTGGGAGTGGGGTTGTGGTGCCGGTGTGGTCTATTGCTTGGCCGGCTGAGAGGTGGTCGGTGGTTTTGAGGGTGATGGTGGTGGGGGTTTGGTGGGTCACGATCGTTTTGTCGATCTGGATGCGTAGGCCTTGGATGCGGACGTTTTGTTTGAGGTATGAGGCGAGGAGTGCGCGGTCGGCGAGCCAGGGTGGGCTGCCGGGGACATAGATCTTGTCCAGTACTTCCGGGTTGAGTGTCCAGAACGCGTGTGCGCGTTGGGCATCTAGGTCTTGGAGGGTGAGCGCCCACCGGGCCGCGTCGGTGCGTGATGTGGTGGTCGGGGGCTTGATGGTCGACTGAGGGGTCGCTGGGCGGGTCGGTGTGGGCGGGGTTGTCGGCTGGGTGGCTGTTGGTGAGGTCGTGGGCAGGCTGGGTGCCAGTGAGCTCGCGGGGCCGGTGGGTGTCGTGTGGATTGCGGGTTGAGTGGGTGTCGGTGGAGTGGATTGAGTAGGTGTCCCTGGGGTTGTGGGGTGTGTGGATGTCTGTGGGGATGTGGGTTGGTTGGTCGCGGCGGTTGGGGTGGTGGGGGCGTTGAGGGCGCCGATTGTTGCTATGCCGATGGCTAGGACGATGACGGCTCCGAGGGCGGCTGCGGCGAGTACGCCGTACGCGGGGTGAGGTAAGCGTCGTCGTTCTGGTGAGGTTCTTGGGTGTAGGAGGCGGGACCACAGGGCGTAGGTGCGGCGCCAGGGGTGGCGATTGGTGCGCGGGCGGTTGGGCATGGTCGGCGTCACCAACGCGGTGGAGGCGGCTGTCGGGCTCGAAGCGAGCGCGGACGTTGGAGTGTGCGCCGGGCGCTGATCGCGTGGTGGGGTCTGGGCCGGCGCGAGGGCCTCGGCGGGCGCGGGGGTCGGCGTGGGCGATGCGCTCTGGACGGCGGCCGGGGTCCAAGCCTGTGTCGGAGTCGAGGTGAGTGACGGCGTGGAGGCGTCGGGCGGCAAGGTTGGTGCCGGGGGCCGGGCCTGTGCGGAGATCCAAGCCTGTGGCGGGGTCGAGGTAAAGGGCGGCGTCGAGGTGTCGGGCGCCGTGAAGGACGGCGTCGAGGTCCGTGCCGGGGTCGAGGCGTGGGGCGGCGGCGAGGTCCGTACCGGGGTCCAGGACTGTGCCGGGATCCAGGCCTGTGGCGGGGTCGAGGTAGAGGGCGGCGTGGAGGTGGGAGGCGGGGTTGAGGCGGGGGGCGGTGTTGTGGGGTGGGGCGGGGGCGGGGCGGGGGTCGGTGGGGTTAGGCGGGTTAGGGGGTTGATGGGGGGTGGGGTGGGGGTGCGGCGGGTGAGTTTGGGGCGGCGCAGGGGGCGGGGGCGGCGGGAGGGTTTGGGGAGAGGTTTGGTGGGGGCGGGTGGGCGAGGAGTGGTGGCTTGTGGGGGTTGGAGGGTGGGGGGTTTGGGTGGGGGTGGAGTGAGAGGGGTGCGGGAGCGTTGGAGGGGGTCGTCGGTGGTCGGGGGTTTGGTGGTCGTTGGGGGGCGGGGTGGGGTGGGGATGGTGTCGGGCAGGGTCGTGGGAGGGGTGGTGGGGTCTTCGGGGTAGGCCAGGTCGATGGGTTCGGGGGCGGCCAGGGTGAGGAGGCGGCTGGGGAGGTTGTGGGTGGTGAAGAGGTCGGGGGTGAAGGTGGTTGGGTCGCCGCCGGCTTGATGGGCGATGGTGGCGAGGGCTCGTAGGTCGTCGGTTGGACTGCCGGGGTGGAGGGCGGCGTCGGTGAGGACGGGGCGGCCGTCGGCGTCGAAGAGGGTGTCGGTGGGGGTCGGACTGCCGTGGGTCAGGCCGGAGCGGTGGAGGTGGTCCAGGGCTTCGGCGAGTGGGGTGAGGAGGGTGACGAGCTCGCCTGGTGAGAGGGGGCCGCGGCGGGTTCGGAGGGCGGTCAGGCTGCCGGCTACGACGTACTGGGTGATGAGGAGCCAGTCGGTGCCGGTCTCGCGGACCTCGAGGAGGCGGGCGATGTGCGGGTGGCGGATGCGTTGGAGGATGGCGATGTCTTCACGGAACTTCTCCTGGTCGGGGATCGCGGTGATCGGGATGCGTTTGAGTACGGCGTTGCGGCCGGTCGCGAGGTCGCGGACCTGCCAGACGGCGCCGGCGGATCCGGACCCGAGCTTCTTGCGGAGGCTGTAGCCGGCGATGTCGAGGTCCATGCCAAGAGAGTGCACGAATCGCCGGAACCGCCGCGGAAGTTATCCACAGACGGCATCGGGGTTCGGCGTACGGCGGTGGCCTGTGGATGGCGGCGTACGGCGGGATCGGGCGCCGCATACACTCGAAGGCGTGAGGGATATCAGGTATGTGGAGGCCGGGTTCGGCGCCGACGCGGTGGAGTACGAGGCCGCGTGGGCCGAGCAGCGGCGCCTGCACGCTGAAGTTGCCGAGGGCACCGGTTCGGATACGGTCATCCTGCTCGAGCACCCGCCGGTGTACACGGCGGGCAAGCGGACCGAGCCGCATGAGCGGCCGCTCGACGGGACGCCGGTGGTGGACGTCGACCGCGGCGGGAAGATCACCTGGCACGGTCCGGGGCAGCTGGTGGGCTACCCGATCGTGAAGCTGGCCTCACATGTGTACGTGGTGGACTACGTACGGCGCCTGGAGGAGGCGCTGATCGCGGTTTGTGCCGAGTTCGGGGTGAAGACCGGGCGGGTCAAGGGGCGCAGCGGGGTCTGGGTGGCGGCGGACGATCGCGGTCGGGAGCGGAAGATCGCGGCGATCGGGATCCGGGTCGCGCAGGGCGTGACGATGCACGGGTTCGCGTTGAACTGCGACAACGATCTGACGTGGTTCGATCGGATCGTGCCGTGTGGGATCTCGGATGCGGATGTCACCACGCTGTCCAGGGAGTTGGGGCGGGACGTGCCGGTGACGGAGGTGCTCGAGTCGGTGCGCCGGAATCTGGGTCGGCTGCTGGCGTGGGAGGAGTACGAGCGGAGTCCGGACATCGACCATCATGAGGAACCGCCTACGGCGATTACCTACGGGTTGACTGTCTGAAGGTCTTTGCTGCCGCCGCGTTTGTGCGTGTGTGCGGGTAGCTCCCATTCGGTGCTTTGCCGGTTGTTGTTCGGCTGATCCGTCGGTGCCTAGGCAAAGCACCGAATGTGAGCGGTTGTGGATGATGCCGTTCGTCTGGCGGGCGTGGGTTGTGGGTGCCGCAGCCCGTGTGGCGTGGGCCGGGTGGTCGCGCGGTTGGCGGTTGTGGCCGGAGCGTCCGTGTGCGGTGTGGTGAGTCGTCGGTTGTGAGCGGGGCGGGGTCATGGCGTGAGACCGCCGGATGCGGGCGGGGTGGTCGGCGCGGTTCTCGGGTTGTGGCCGGAGCGTCCGTGTGCAGGCCTGGTTGTGAGCGGGGCGGGGTCATGGCGTGAGACCGCCGGATGTGGGCGGGGTGGGCGACGCGGTTCTCGGGTTGTGGCCGGAGCGTCCGTGTGCAGGCCTGGTTGTGAGCGGGGCGGGGTCATGGCGTGAGACCGCCGGATGTGGGCGGGGTGGGCGACGCGGTTCTCGGGTTGTGGCCGGAGCGTCCGTGTGCAGGCCTGGTTGTGAGCGGGGCGGGGTCATGGCGTGAGACCGCCGGATGTGGGCGGGGTGGGCGACGCGGCGAGGCTGGCGACTGTGGGTGAGGTCCGCTTGGTTATGGGGCGGGGTGGGGTAATGGCGGGAGGCCGACCTTGGTTCGCCAGGTGGTGTGGAGGGTTTGTAGGTGGGTGGCGAGGGTGGGGTCGGTGGTGAAGTGGTTTTGTTGTTCGGCTAGGTCGTTGGTGAGGTTGGTCAGGGACCAGCCGTTGCCCATGGGGGCGTGTTCGTAGGTTTTGAGGTGTTGGGTGTCGGGGGTGTCGGCTACCCAGCTGAGTTTCCAGGGGCCGGAGCGGACTGCCCATTGGAATTCGCAGTCCCAGTGGAGGGTGTCGTGGGCAGTGTCCGTCTCGCCGGACAGCGCCGGCAGGATGTCCAGGCCGTCGGTCGCCTCGACAGTCGCGCCTGCGGCGGCGGCCAGGGTCGGGACTAGGTCGAGGGTGCTGACGAGGGCATCGGTACGGCGGCCGGCGGGGAGGTGGCCCGGCCAGCGCCAGAGCATCGGGACGCGGATGCCGCCGTCCCAGACTGTGTACTTGGTGCCGCGGAGCGGTGTGTTGTCGCCGAAGTTGCAGGTCGAGCCGCCGTTGTCCGTGGTGTAGACGACGATGGTGTTGTCATCGACGAGATCCAGCAGCCTGCCGATCTCGGCGTCCATCAATTCCAGTTGTGCGAGGTAGTACTCCCGGCCGTGCGGCAGGTTCGGCACGATCACGTCGTCGTACCACTCGGCGAAGGAGTTGTTGACGTCGGGCGTCCAGTCGCGGAATGCGGGTAGGCCGCGAGCCGCGAGTTCGGACTCGGGTAGTTGCCAGCAGAAGTTGTGTACGGCGTTGAACGCGAGCATGCAGAAGTACGGCCGCTCGTCCTCACCGGTGATGAACTCGGCCGCCCGCCGCCCGAACTCCGCGGTCAGGAAGCCCTCGTGCTCAACCGGCTCGTCCCCCGACAGCAACGGCTGGACCGCCATGTGATGCGCCGCGGGCTGCCCGTACGACGAGACCGCGTCCTCCGAATGATGCAGATAGTTCAGCCGCCCGAAGGACTGGCCGGCCAGCCCGTACAACGTCTCCTCGAACCCGTGATGCGGCGGACACGCCCGATCGCCGACGGCCTCTCCCCCATAGTGCACCTTGCCGAAGTACCCGGTTCGATACCCCTGATCACGCAGGATCTCCGCCAGCGTCGGTACGCCGTCCGGCGGGAACGCGGCCGAGTCGAACCACTGGCCACCCCAGCGCTGCTGATACTGCCCGGAGATGATCGCGGCCCGCGAAGGACTGCAGATCGGCGCGGTCACATACGCGTCGGTGCAACTCACCCCCTCCGCCGCGAGCCGGTCCAGCGCAGGCGTCCGGACATCGGCGTGAATCCCCTGGACGCCGCGATCGGCGTACCCATGGTCGTCCGAAACGATCAGCAGAATGTTGGGCGCGGACAAAGGATCATCCTCTCGTCAGGGTGGCCAGGCGCTCGGCCTGGTCGGATTTCGCGAGTACATCGATCTGGTCGGGGTCAAGGATCGATCGGAGCTCGGAATCGAGCTTGGCGACCAGAGCCTCGTCCGTCGAGAGGTCGTGCAGCTCGAGGGGATCGGTGTCGACGTTGAAGACCTGCGGCCGCTGCGCCGCACCGTAGTAGCAGTACTTCCACGGACCGGACTTGAGCATGAAGCCGCCGTCGACCATCCCCTGTGCGTGGTACTCCGACAGCACCGGCCGATCGACCGGATCGAGCAGAGTCCGTCCCGGGAGCGCTGGATCCGGTGTCAGGCCGGCGATGTCTCGCAGCGTCGGCAGTACGTCGACCAGACTCAAGTGGTCGTGGTTGCGCCCCGACCGCACCGACGGATGGCGCAGCAGCAGAGGGATGCGTACGGCGGGCTCGTAGAAGCACTGCTTCTGCCAGATGCCATGGTGACCGGCCATCTCACCGTGATCGCTCGTGTAGATGACGACCGTGTCGTCAGGCACCGCCGCCAACAGGCGACCGATCTGGTGATCGAGGTGACTGATCAGCGCCCAGTAGCAAACCGTCGCCTCCCGAAACTCCTCCTCGGTCAGCGGCTCATCGTTGCGGAAGCCGTGCCGCAGCAACGAGATCACCGGGTGTTCGTCATCGCCGGCCGGCGGCAGCTCAACGTCCGCTGGATCGTAGAGAGCCCGATACGAAGGCGGTGCCACCAGCGGGAAGTGCGGATGCATGTACCCGACGTACAGCAGGAACGGCTCCGATCCCGGATCACGCAGGAAGTCCAGCGCGGCATCGGTCGCCGCGACATCGTGTCTGGTGTGGACGTGGTCGCCGGGGCCGTGTTCGGTCACGTGTGAGTTGGACGGTCGCCGCCAGTGCGTCGTACGACGAGGTGGCTTGCCGGTGTGGTCGAGCCAGAAGTCCAGGTCGTCGGTCAGCCGGCGATCGAACCCGACCAGCCGGTCCGGTCCGTTGAAGTGGGTCCGGCCCGCGATCACCGAGGTATAACCGGCCTCGCGCAGATGGTGACCCCAGGTGCGGAACGACGGTCCAGGGATCACGCCGTTGTCCCAAGCCCCGATCTGGTGCACGTACTGGCCAGCCATCAGAGACAACCGCGAAGGGACACACATGGGGCTGTTTGTGTACGCGCGGTCGAACGAAACGCCCTGTGCGGCCAGCTGATCCAGGTGTGGGGTCCGAACGTGCGGATGCCCGGCCCAACCGGCCGCAGCGGCGGTGTGCTCGTCGGACAGCACAACGAGGACGTTGGGAGGGCGCATGGGGACAGCCTAAGCAAGCGATTGCCCTTCCGCGCGGTGCCGAAGTGTCTGCGCGGTGTGGCGGCAAAACGTCGCTACCTTGGGGGTGTGGCCAAATTTCTTGGGTTCTTGCTCGGGGTGGCGGTAGCACTGGCCGGACCGGCTGTGTTCGGGGTACTCGCGGCGCCGGGTGGTATCGAGCTGAATACGAAGGAGATGGCGCTTGCCTTCGGCATCGGCGCGCTGATCTTCTGGGCCGTGGTGTCGTACTTCTCCGGGGCCGGTGCGCTCGGTGCGTTCGTCGCCTTCGGCGCGCTGATCTACTGCTGGCTCTGGATCCCGAACCGGACCACGAACTTCCTGAACGACGTCCCGGGTGTCACAACCGGGATGATCGAAGGGTCGAGGCGGTACACGCTGAACGGCGTCGTACCGATTCTTGCGGTGATCTCGCTGGTGTATGCGATCCAGCTCATGGTGCGCAGTGTGCAGCGCCGGCGGCGGGAGCGGGTCGAGGCGGATCGCCTGCAGCGTGAGCAGGAGGCCGTGCAGGCGGAGCAAGAGGCGGACGCCGCGGCGGTGTACCCGGTTGCCGGGAGCACCTATCCGGCGTACGGCGAGTCGTTCGGCAACAGGAGCCGGTTCGACGACCTGTTCGACGACGAGCAGGAGCCGGTCCAGCCGCGTAACCAGGCGGAGGAGCAGACGGACCAGTACCCGACCGCTGGGGCTGAGCACACCGCGCAGTTCCGCGGCGCAGGGCCGGAAGACGATGCCTCAGGCAACTATCCGGGTGATGACACGGTCCTCGTCCCCACCGACCGCGACGAGACCGTCCAGGTCCCGGCCCAGCCGGAAGCAGCACCCGAGGCGCAGCAGCCCGAGGGTCGCGAGCGGACCGCAGGGGCGGCGCCGGCCGCAGCCGCTGGGGCGGCCGCAGTCGCTGGGGCGGCCGCGGTCGCTGGGGCGGCGGTGGCGCACGAATCGCAGCAGGAGAAGGCGGTCACTCCCGACGACGAGCCCACGGCGGTAGCCCAGCAGCAGCCGCCGGTGGCGGCGTCCAAGGTGGCGCCCGAGCAGCCTGCCGCCGCACCCGCAGTGAAGCAGCCGCAAGCGGAGCAAGCGCCCGCGCCGGACGCCGACGACGCGACACAAGTAGCTCCCAGCGCGGAGCCGCAGGGCGCGCAGGCTCCCGCTGTCGCGGGCGCGGCTGCGGCAGGGGTGCCGGTGCCGGACGCCGGTGGGGACGCGACGCAGGAGGCTCCCCGAGTCGAGCCGCAGGCGGTACAGACGCCTCCGGCACAAGCGCCAGTGGCGGACGCGGACGCGACGCAGGAGGCTCCCCGGGTAGAGCCGCAGGCGGCGCAGGCTCCCCCGGCGAAGGCGGAGGAAGCGCCGGCGCCGGTGGCGCCGCGGCCGGACACCGCCGACGACGCGACGCAGGAAGCTCCCAGGGTGGAGTCGCAGATCGCGCCTGCTCCCCCGGCCAAGGCGGAGCAGGCGCCGGTCGCGGACGAGGATGCGACGCGGGAGGCTCCCAAGGTAGAGCCGCAGGCGGCGCAGGCTCCCCCGGCGAAAGCGGAAGAAGCACCCGCGCCGGTGGCGCCGCGGCCGGACACCGCCGACGACGCGACGCAGGAAGCTCCCAGGGTGGAGTCGCAGGCCGTGCAGGCTCCCCCGGTCAAGGCGGAGCGCTCGCCGGCGAACGCCGATGAGGATGCGACGCAGGTGGCTCCTCGGGTGGAGCCGCCGACTGCTCGGCGTCAAGCGGAGCAGGTTCCTGGTCAGGAGCAGCAGGCTCCTCTGGGCAACGCGCCGCAGCAGGCTCCGGCGGGCAAGGCGGAGCAGATGGTGCAGGCTCCGGTGGGTAAGGCTGGGCAGGTGTCGCAGGGTGCTTCGGGCAGGCAGGAGCGGGTGGCTGGGGTGGTGCCGACTGTTCGGGAGCAGGTGGGGTCTCAGTATCGGGAGCGGATGGAGGATCCGGAGGACACCGGGGAGTTCCACATGACCGCGTTCGAGAACCCCGTGGTCAGGCCCGCGGGAGCTTGAGGGTTCAGGCGACGTGCATGCGTTGGTGCTGGTCGCGGCGGGCGTGTTCGGTGATGGCTTCGTCGTAGGCGGCGCTGGCCATGGCGAGCACGTCGCCGGCCATCTGTGCGCGCGGTGACTCGGTGCTCCAGGCAAGGACCAGCTTGCGGTGGATCGGGTCGCCGACCAGGGTGCGGGTGGTGACGTCGGACGAGAGCATCCGGTACGACGTCGGTGAGACCAGCGCGACGCCCTGACCACTCGTCACGAACCCCATCAGCACCGACGTGTCCACCGAGTGGTGCTCGACCTTCGGCTGGAACCCGGCCTGCTCGCACGCCGCCCGGAACAGCACGTGGAACCCGCTGTCATCCGGCGGCTCGCCGATCCACTCCTCCCCCGACAGCGTCGACAGCTCGATCTCCCCACGCGCCCGAGTCGCCACGGCCAACGGGTGGTCCGCGGCCATCACGACGTACGCCGATTCCGACTCGACGACCGTGGTCGACTCGACCCCGCTCGACAGCCGCAGCTCGAAGCCGGGGAACTCCCGTAGCAGCGCGAAGTCGAGCCGCCCGCTCTCCAGTTGCTGAAGCAGCACGCTGGTCGACCACTCGACCTCGATGCTGACCTGTTCGATCTCGCCGTGGTGGCGCAGCCGCGACGCGATCCCCGACATCGGAGCCGTCGGGAACCCGCCCAGCCGAACGGCCGAGGACTCCACCGCCGTCATCGCGGACACGGTCGCCGACAGGTGGTCGACGTCGACCAGGATCGCCCGGGCGCGATCGACGGCGTACCGGCCCAAGGGAGTGGGGGTCACGCCGGTGCGGGAGCGCTCGAACAGCTCACCGCCGAACGCCGCCTCGATCCGCTTGAGCTGCGCGGTCAGGCTCGGCTGGCTGACCTTGAGCCAGCGGGCGGCCCGTCCGACGGACCCCGCTTCTGCTACCAGGACGACCACCCGCAGGTGGCGCAGCTCGACGTTCATGCGTTGAGACCGTAGTCCAGGTGGAGGCACAGCACACAGGTACCCAACATTGCGGTTTCGTCACAGCCCACACAATTGCTGTAACGCCGGTCACCTCCCGGACGATAAGGTCACCCAGCCTTGAGCGCCATCGCCTCGCGGTAGCCGAGTCGGCGGCCGGTCTGCAGCAGCGTCCGCTCGTACAGGCGGGCGCCGAGGCGGACGATCAGCACGGTCGCGGCGAGCAGGATCGCGATCGCCAGCAGCGGCTGCCAGACCGGCACGTCCTCCGTCAGCATCCGCCCCGGCATCGCCATCGACGACGCGATCGGCACGAACGACGCGACCGTCTTGGCCGACGACCCGGCGAACACCGAGAAGAAGAACGGGATCATCAGGATCATCTGCCCCGGCAGCGTGGTCGACCCGAGGTCCTCCTGCCGGGTGGCCAGCGATCCGGCCACTGCCCACAGCCCGGCCAGCGCGACGAACCCGAGGACGAAGAATACCACGAACCAGCCTGCCACCGGCGCGACCACCTCGAGGATGTCCGCCTGGTCGGTAAGCAGCAGCCCGATCAGCGAAGCCCCCGCGATGACAACGATCTGCCCGAGTGCCAGCGCGGTGTTGCCGAGCACCTTGCCCCACAGCAGCGACCGGATCGGCACCGCGGCGGCGAGGATCTCGACGACCCGGCTCTCCTTCTCCTGGACGACGCTCTGCGCGATCATCATGCCGAACCCGAGCGCGGTCATGTAGAACACCAGCGCCAGCCCGATGTTGACGAAGTCGGACACGATGTCGGGCAGCGGACCGGGCTTCAGCAACACCAGATCGACCTTTGTCCCGGCGCGCAGTTCGGTGGGAGTGAGACCGGCCTGGGCCGCGTTCCGCTCCATTCCGACGCTGGACGCCGCCTCGCGCAGCGCGCTCTCCAGCCCCGAGTCGACCCGGTCCTTGCCGATGACGGCGTACCCGTCGGCGACCGGTACCAGCGCCGCCTTCACATCGCCGCTCGTGACGAGTTGCTTGGCCGCCGGCCGGTCCGCGGCCCGCGTCACCTCGAAACCGTCGCCGCCCTTGGTCGTCGACGCCTGCTGCACGACCTTGGCGCCGACGTCGTCGATCACGGCGATCTTGTCGGCGCTGCCGCGGCCGGCCAGGATCGCCGGGATGATCACCGCGGCGAGCACGATCAGCAGCATCACCGCGGTCGACCCGATGAAGGTCTTGTCCCGCAGCTTCGTGCTCACCTCACGTTGAGCGATCAGCATCCAGGGCCGATCGAGAGTACGGTCGTTCATCGGGTCGCCTCCCGGAAGACGTCGCTCAGTGCCACCCGCTCGGGTCCGAACTCGAGGACCGGCCCGCGGGAGACCGACTGCTGCAGGACCTGTTGCGCCACACCGTCGTCCTCCACGTCGAAGAGCGCCGTACCCCCGGCGACATCGCGCACCTGGATGCCGCGGACGTCGCGCAGCCAGCCCGCGTCGCCGTCCACCACCAGCCTGTAGGTCAGGGAAGGCCCGGCGGCCAGGTCCGCAACGGGGCCGGCGGCAACGACTTTGCCGCGGGAGAGTACGACGAGGTCGTCGCACAACCGCTCGACCAGGTCGAGCTGGTGGCTGGAGAACAGCACCGGCACCTCCGGCGTGACCTCTTCGCGGAGCAGATCCACCATCGCGTCGACGGCGAGCGGGTCGAGACCGCTGAACGGCTCGTCCAGCACCAGCGCGATCGGCTCGTGCACCAGCGCGGCCGCGATCTGCACCCGTTGCTGGTTGCCCAGCGACAGCGTCTCGAGTACGTCGGTCGCCCGCTCGGCCAGCCCGAGTCGTTCGAGCAGCTTGTCGGTCCGCTCGGCGGCGCGGTCCGGGTCGAGCCCGTGCAGCCGGCCGAAGAACACGAGCTGGTCGCGGATCTTCATCTTCGGGTACAGCCCACGCTCCTCGGGCATGTACCCGAAGTCACGCCGTACCTCGTGGGTCAGCAGCTCACCCTTCCACAGCACCTCGCCGGCCGTCGCGGCCAGCACGCCGAGGATGATCCGCATCGCGGTCGTCTTCCCGGCCCCGTTGGCCCCGACGAATCCGGTCATCCGGCCCGGTGCGACGTCGAAGTGGACGTCGTCCAGCGCCACCTGTTCCCCGAACCGCCGAGTGAGCCCAGCCACCCTCAGCATCCGTCACCGTTCCCCATCAGCTCAGCCCCCGGCCGGGTCCATCCCCGGCACCCTCAAAGCTAGTCAGGACAAGCGCCCCCGCACGTCGGCCGCCAGGGTGATCACCCGGGTCATCCGCGGGGTGGACGAATCAGGACGTGGGGTCGTCGCCGGGGGTGACGAGGCCGCATTCGTAGGCGAAGACGACGGCTTGGACGCGGTCGCGGAGGCCGAGTTTGAGCAGGACGCGGGAGACGTGGGTCTTGACGGTGGCCTCTCCGACGTAGAGCTGGTTCGCGATCTCGGTGTTGGTGAGGCCGCGGGCGATCAGGCCGAGGACCTCGCGCTCGCGGTCGGTCAGGTCGGCCAGCAGATCGGGGCGGTAGACGCGTTCGCCGCCGCCGGTGAACCGTTTGATCACCCGCCGGGTCACCTCGGGCGCGAGCAGAGCGTGGCCGGAGTGGACCACCTGGATGGCGTCGACCAGGTCCTCCGGCGCGGTGTTCTTCAGCAGGAACCCGCTGGCCCCGGCCCCGAGCGACTCGAACAGGTAGTCGTCGCGGTCGAACGTGGTCAGGATGACGACCTTGCCGGCGTCCGCCGCGACGATCTGCTGGGTCGCGGAGATCCCGTCCATGCCGGGCATCTGCACATCCATCAGTACGACGTCCGGCCGCAGAGCCAGCGCGAGTTCGATCGCCTTCTCGCCGTCGGCGGCCTCGCCGACCACCTGGATGTCCGGCTCGACCGACAGGATCATCCGGAACCCGGCCCGGACCAGGTCCTGGTCGTCCACCAGCAGCACCCGCATCGGCGCGGTGTCAGTCATCGTCGTCTCCGGTCAAGGGGCGGTTCTGCGGGTCGAGCGGGATCCGGACCCGGACCCGGAAGCCGCCGACCGGGCGCGGCCCGATCTCGCTCTCGCCGCCGAGCAGACCGACCCTCTCACGGATCCCGACGTGCCCGAGCCGGCTCCCGACCGGAGCGTGTTTCGGCCGGCCGTCGTCGATCACCTCGAGCTCGACCGAGTCGCCGAGGTAACGCAGGGTGATGTGCGCACTGCGGGCGGTCGAGTGACGGCGTACGTTGGTCAGCGCCTCCTGGGCGATCCGGTACACCGAGACCGAGACGGTCTTGGGCAGCTGGACCGGTGGGCCGATCTGGTGGAAACCGACCGACAGACCCTCGCCGTTCACGTCCGCGATCAGCGCAGGCAGCCGGTCGGCGCCGGCCTGCGGCTGCTTGACGGCCGGTGCTTCGAGGTCCAGATCCGGGTCGGCCGCGCGCAGCATGCCGAGCAGCTGGCGCATCTCGTTCACCGCGCTGCGGCTGGAGTTCTCGATCACGCTAAGGGCGCTCTTGGCGGCGTCCGGGTCGGTGTCCATCACGCGGCGAGCCCCGCCGGCCTGGACGCCGATGCTGCTGATGTGGTGCGCGACGACGTCATGCAACTCACGGGAGATCCGCAGTCGCTCGTCGATCACCGCGCGCTTGGCGTTGGACTCCTGCTGGGCGGCGAGCTCGGTGGCCTGCTGCTCGAGCTCGTGCCGCTGCCGCGCGATCCCCCATGCGGTCCGGCCCCAGAAGTAGGCGCCGAAGAAGTAGAGGGCGTTCAGCGCCAGGGTCAGGACGACGCTGGAGACGTACGGCGAGAGCAGCGCGTGGTTCGGCCCTTCGATCTCGTTGTTACGCAACGCCCTGACGAAGTTGATCGTGAGCCAGCCGAACATCGCGATGAAGACCAACGCCACCGAGGCCTTCATCAGCCGCCGGTCCCGCGCCCAGGCGACCGCGGCGTAGACCGCCATGAACATGGTCGCCTGGGTGATCAGGTTCCCGGCGAAGGCGAAGGTGGCCCGCTCGCCGTTGACCACGAACAACACCGCGACCGCCAGCAGCACGGTGATCGGGTACCGGCGGCGGAAGCACAGCGGCAGGGCGACCGCCGCACTCAGCACGTACGCCTCGACCCCGCCGATCCCCAGGTCGACGTGCGTCGGGGCGGCGCCGCGGGCCAGCTCGGTCCCGATCACCGCGGCGAGCGCCATCCCGAGACCCAGCAACACGTCCGTACGACGCTCCCGCGCGGTCGGACCGGGTCGCACCCACCCGCGCACCGTGGTCCCGGTAGCCGGTGGTGTCCCCGGTTCAGCGCCCGCGGGCGTCGTACCGAGCTCAAGCGTCGACATGGCTCATCAGCCTAGGGCCTGATGACGCCTGACTTGGGCCGCGTACCCTGGAGGGCGTGACGATCGCCCCAGAAGGACGGAAACTGCTCAGGCTCGAGGTGCGCAACGCGGAGACCCCGATCGAGCGCAAACCCGAGTGGATCAAGACCCGCGCCAAGATGGGCCCGGAGTACCAGGCGCTGCAGAAGCTTGTGAAGTCCGAGCAGCTGCACACGGTGTGCCAGGAAGCCGGCTGCCCGAACATCTTCGAGTGCTGGGAGGACCGCGAGGCCACCTTCCTCATCGGTGGCGACCAATGCACCCGGCGCTGCGACTTCTGCCAGATCGACACCGGCAAGCCGGAGGCGCTGGACCGCGACGAGCCGCGCCGTGTCGCCGAGTCGGTCCGGACCATGGGCCTGCGCTACGCGACCGTGACCGGCGTCGCCCGCGACGACCTGGACGACGGTGGCGCCTGGCTGTACGCCGAGACGATCCGCCAGATCCACGAGCTCAACCCGGGCACCGGCGTCGAGATGCTCGCGCCGGACTTCAACGCCGTACCGGAGCAGCTGGCCGAGGTGTTCTCGTCCCGGCCCGAGGTGTTCGCGCACAACGTCGAGACGGTGCCGCGGATCTTCCGCCGGATCCGCCCCGGGTTCCGCTACGAGCGGTCCCTGGACGTCATCACCCAGGCCCGCGACTACGGCTTGGTGACCAAGTCGAACCTGATCCTAGGCATGGGCGAGACCCGCGAGGAGGTCGGCCAGGCGCTGCGCGACCTGCACGCGGCCGGCTGCGAGATCATCACCATCACCCAGTACCTGCGCCCGTCGGTGCGGCACCACCCGGTCGAGCGGTGGGTCCGGCCGGAGGAGTTCGTCGAACTGCAGGCCGAAGCGGAGCAGATCGGCTTCGTCGGCGTCATGTCCGGTCCGCTCGTACGTTCGTCGTACCGGGCCGGTCGGCTGTACCGTCAGGCTGTGGAGTCGCGGATGACCGCCGCGACGCAGGACGCATAGAGATCACGGACAAAGGTAGAGATGGCCAAGAACGACGCGCCCGAAGAGAAGACCAGCCGGCTCAAGCAGATCCGGTCGGCGTACCAGCTGACCAAGAAGTCCGACCCGAAGATCGGTCTGGTACTCGCCGGGATCTTCCTCGGCATCGTCGCGGTGTTCGTCGTCGTCGGCCTGCTGGTCGGGCCGCTGCTGGTGTGGATCCCGCTGGGTGTCGCGCTCGGGTTCCTGGCCGCCACCATCATCTTCGGCCGCCGGGTCGAGAAGGCGGCGTACAGCCAGATCGAGGGCCAGACCGGTGCGGCCGCCTCCGCGCTGCAGACGCTGCGCCGCGGGTGGAACGTGACGCCCGCCGTCGCCGTCACCAAGAACGCCGACATCGTGCACCGCGTGGTCGGCCGGCCGGGCATCGTGCTGGTCGGCGAGGGGCAGCCGAGCCGGGTGAAGAACCTGCTCGCCGCCGAGGGCAAGAAGCACACCCGGGTGGCCGGTGGCGCGCCGGTGATCCAGATCGTCGCGGGCAAGGGCGAGGACGAGATCGACATCCGCAAGCTCACCAAGCACGTGATGAAGCTGCCGGCGGCGCTGCAGCCGTCCGAGATCACCGACCTGCTGCAGCGGCTGAAGGCGCTGGACGCCGTCCGCCCCCAGGTGCCGATGCCGAAGGGCCCGGTGCCGACGAGCCTCAAGGGCGCCCGGCAGGCCATGAAGGGGCGCTGAGGGGCGCTGAGCGTTCTCTCTGAGTGAGATGCCGGTAACCCGGCAGCCGCTCAGCAGTTGATCTGTCGTGACGTGGCACGAGAGTGCCTCCGTGTCGCGCTGTGGGGTGGCTGGTTGGCCTTAAGGTGCGACCAGGACGGATCGAAACAGGGGTGTAGATGACGGATCTGATGCCGAGGGTGCACCAGCCGGCGGCCGAGACCTGGCCGACGCTGGCGCGTCCCCGGTCCAACCCGGTACGCCGGGCCGGCGCGCTCGCCGCGATCCGTCTGATCGCCAGGGACCTCCCGGCGACGATCCACCTGGACAACAGGTCCTACGGACTGGGCGGCCCGACAATGCGGGTGCATCGCAGCTTGCCCTTCCTGGATCGGCTCGGGCACGACGCCGGGTCTGGCTTCGGCGACGCCTATCTGGCCGGTGACTGGGATCCGGAGCCGGGCACCGATCTGGCCGACCTGCTCGTTCCGTTCGCCGAGCGCTTCAGCAACGAGGAGACCCGGCATCTGCTGCCGAAGTGGGCCCAGTCGCTGCGCTGGTTGGTGACCCGGACGCAGCCCGGTGAGCAGGAGAACGACCGGGCCGGCGCCCGGGAGAACGTCAGCCGGCACTACGACCTCAGCAACGCGATGTTCTCCGAGTTCCTCGACCCGACGCTGACGTACTCGGCGGCCTACTTCGGTGGCGATCCCGTGGCCGGCCTCGCGACCGCGTCGTACGACGAACTCACGCAGGCGCAGCTGAACAAGCTGGACTCGATCCTCGACGCGGCCGGGATCGTGTCGGGGTCACGCGTCCTCGACATCGGCTGTGGCTGGGCGAGTCTGGCGATTCGCGCCGCCCAGCGTGGCGCCTGGGTCACCGCGATCACGATCGCCTCGCAGCAGGCGCTGCTTGCTCAGCGCCGGATCGCGGACGCGGGCGTGAGCGACCGGGTGCAGGTGGCGCTGCGCGACTACCGCGATCAGATCGGCGAGTTCGACGCCGTACTGAGTGTGGAGATGATCGAGGCGGTCGGCGAGAAGTACTGGCCGGTCTACTTCGATGCGATCGAGCGGCGGCTGGCCCCGGGCGGGGTGGGCGTCGTGCAGGCGATCGTGATGCCGCACGCGCGGATGCTGGCGACCCGGAACACGTTCACCTGGGTGCAGAAGTACATCTTCCCCGGCGGCCTGATCCCGTCGATCAAGGTGATCGACGACATCACCGCCCAGCACACCGGACTGCGCGCCGAGGTGATCCGCCACCTCGGCGCGGACTACGCCCGGACGCTGCGGATCTGGCGCAACCGCTTCATCGACCGGTGGCCGGCCATCGCCGACCTCGGCTTCGACCACACCTTCCGCCGCATGTGGGAGTTCTACCTGGCCTACTCCGAGGCCGGCTTCCGCACCGGCTACCTGGACGACGTCCAACTCCGCCTGACCCGCCGCTGACCACAAGGGGCGGATGCCGGAGATCGGTCGGTCGCTGTTGATGCGTCGGACGGCGGATCCTCGGCTGGGTTAGCGGCGTACGACGACTGTGTTGGCCGCGCGGTCGTGGAGGCCGCGGCGGTCGCGGTCGTAGACGACGGCGGGGATCAGGAGGCAGATCAGGAGGGCCCGGATGACGCCGCCGAGGAGGCCGACCTGGGCGGCGTAGCCGGTCTGGCCGCGGCCGTTGAGGTTGAGGACGCGGAGGCCGAGGACGCGGTGGCCGATCGTGCCGCCGGCCAGCCCGGTCAGGATCGCGGTCATGGCGAAGAAGGTGATCAGCTGCGCGGTGTTGAAGTCGTTCCCACCGGCCCAGATCGGTTTCGACGTGACCGCGGACGCGATCAGGCCGGCGATGAGCCAGTCCAGCAGCAGTGCGAGGATCCGCCGGCCCCAGCTCGCGACCGAGCCCGGTCCGTGCTCCGGCAGGCCGAGCCGGTTCCCCGGAAAGCGGAATTCTTCGGAGGGTCCTGTGCCCGGCCGTGCCGATGATGCCATGATGGCTAGCCTACGGAAGCTGCCACGCCCCGCTCACAGCGGACCTGGAGATCTCAGGGCGTAGCCGACGTACACCAGTGGGTCAGCGCGGACACGCTGGGCGTAACATCCGCGAAACACCAGGGTCACGACCGAGTAATCCCGAGGCCCTACGTTCAGATCAATCTCTGAGCCACCCTAGGAGTACGTATGTTTTCCAGCGCTGAGGAGCTGCTCGCCTACGTCAAGGACGAGGGCATCGAGATCATCGATGTCCGGTTCTCCGACCTGCCGGGCATCATGCAGCACTTCACCGTCCCGGTGTCGTCGTTCGGGCCCGAGGTCTTCGAAGAGGGCCTGATGTTCGACGGTTCGTCGGTCCGCGGGTTCCAGCAGATCCACGAATCGGACATGAAGCTGCTGCCCGACCCGACCACGGCCTTCCTCGACACGTTCCGCGGGACGAAGACGCTGGCCATCAACTTCTTCGTTCACGACCCGCTGACCGGCGAGGCCTACAGCCGCGACCCGCGCAACATCGCCCGGAAGGCGCAGGAGTACCTGAAGTCGACCGGCATCGCGGACACCGCGTTCTTCGCGCCGGAGGCCGAGTTCTACGTCTTCGACGACGTCCGGTTCGAGACCAAGCAGAACTCCGGCTACTACTCGATCGACTCGGTCGCCGGCGCCTGGAACACCGGTCGGGTCGAGGACGGCGGCAACCGTGGGTACAAGGTCCGCTACAAGGGCGGCTACTTCCCGGTCGCGCCGACCGACCACTTCGGCGACCTGCGGGACCAGATCACGCTGAACCTGGAGAAGTCCGGGCTGGTCGTCGAGCGCGCCCACCACGAGGTCGGCACCGCGGGCCAGGCGGAGATCAACTTCCGCTTCGACGAGCTGCTGAAGACCGCGGACAACCTGCAGAAGTTCAAGTACATCGTCAAGAACACCGCCTGGGCGGCCGGCAAGACCGCGACCTTCATGCCGAAGCCGATCTTCGGTGACAACGGTTCGGGTATGCACGTGCACCAGTCGCTGTTCTCCGGCGGCGACGCGCTGTTCTACGACGAGTCCGGGTACGGCGGCCTGTCCGACATCGCCCGTTGGTACATCGGCGGCCTGCTCAAGCACGCCCCTTCGCTGCTGGCCTTCACCAACCCGACGGTGAACTCCTACCACCGCCTGGTGCCGGGCTTCGAGGCGCCGGTCAACCTGGTCTACTCGCAGCGCAACCGCTCCGCCTGCATCCGGATCCCGATCACCGGCTCGAACCCGAAGGCGAAGCGGATCGAGTTCCGCTGCCCGGACCCGTCCGCCAACCCGTACCTGGCCTTCTCGGCCCAGCTGCTGGCCGGCCTGGACGGCATCCGCAACAAGATCGAGCCGGCCGACCCGGTCGACAAGGACCTCTACGAGCTGCCGCCGGAGGAGCACGCGGGCATCCCGCAGGTTCCCACCTCGCTGCCGGCCGTGATCGACTCGCTCGAGGCCGACCACGCCTTCCTGCTCGAGGGCGACGTCTTCACCTCCGACCTGATCGAGACCTGGGTCGACCTCAAGCGCGAGCAGGAGATCGCCCCGATCCAGCTCCGCCCCCACCCCCACGAGTTCGAGCTGTACTACGACGTGTGAGCCTGCTCACCTGATCGAGGCCCCCATCCGCTCCGGCGGGTGGGGGCCTCGGTCGTCAGGCGGGGTACACCTCCGGGAAGCCGAACAGCTCGACCAGTGCGGGCTGGTGGTGGAACGCGACCACTCGTGAGACGCCGGTGGCCGTGGTGGCCAGCACGACGGCACCGTTTGCCCGGAGCACGCCGTCGGCGGCGCGGTAGTACACGACGGCCGCGGGCTGGCCGTTGGCGGTGGTCGGGAGCATCCGCCAGTCGCCCGGGGTGCCCAGCACGTAGGCGTCGAGCACGTGGATGCACATCGCGCGGCCTGCTTGCCAGTCGCGGAACGGCGTCGCCTCCAGCGTGGCGTCCGTCCGCAGCACCTTTTCGAGCAGGGCAGCGTCGGACCGCTCGAAGGCGGCGATGTACCCGTCCAGTAGCGCGCGGGCCCGCTGGTCGGTCGGTTCGAGCAGTTCCGCGGGCTCCGGCTCCAGTTCGTTGAGCCGGGCACGGGCGCGCTGCAGGCCGCTCTTCACCGCGGCCGTGGTGGTGTCGAGGACTTCCGCGGTCTCGGCCGCGGAGAACGCCAGCACCTCGCGCAGGATGAGGATCGCGCGCTGACGGGCGGGCAGGTGCTGCAAGCTCGCGATGAGCGCCAGCCGCAGCGACTCCCGCGCGACCACCACCGCGGCCGGATCGTCGTGGGGCGGGGCGATCCACGCGTCCGGCAACGGTTCCAGCCATGAGACCTCGCCCGGCGCATCAGGACTCGGCACGCGGTCGGGTTCGTCGCACGGGCCGGCCAGTCCCGACGGCAGGACCCGGATCCGGCGCGGCTCCAAGGCTGTCAGACAGACGTTGGTGGCGATCTTGTAGAGCCAGGATCGGATCGACGCGCGGCCCTCGAATCCGGCGTACGACCGCCACGCCCGCAGGTAGGTCTCCTGCACCAGGTCTTCGGCGTCGTACGCCGAGCCCACCATGCGATAGCAGTGCGCCAGCAACTCCCGCCGGAACCGCTCGGTCTCGGCAGAGAACCGATCCTGATCCGGTGTCGCCCGCAACCGCGCCGTCATGCGGCGAGCTTAGGCCGACGACCTGCCGGCCGCTCGATGGCCCGAGTCACGGCAGTAAGGCCAGCTTGCCGATGGTGGCTCTGGCCTCCAGTTCCGCAAGCACCTTCGGGCCATCGGCCAAGTCGTACGTCGTGGGCCGGCCGGGCGTGAGCACGCCGGCCGCGATGAGCGCGGACAACTCGGCCATGAGCTCACCGAAGACCTGCGGTGCCGCCTGGATCAGTACGCCGATGTTGAGGCCGATGACGTGGATCTGATGTCTGTACACCAGTTCCCAGTTGGTGATGGTGGCTTCGCCGCCCGCCAGGCCGTAGACGATGACCCGCCCGGTCACCCGTTTGGCCGCGGCCAGGCTGGCCTCGAAGGTTGTGCCGCCTGCCGACTCCAGCACCAGATCGGCACCGGCGCCGCTGGTCAGCCGCAGGACCTCGGCGACGAGGTCGCCGCCGACGGAGTCGAGCACGTGGTCGGCACCCAGCGCGAGTACGGTTTCGTGCTTGCCCGCGGATGCGGTGGCGATGACCGTTGCGCCATAGTGCTTGGCCATTCTCACCGCAGCCTGACCCGTCGCGCCCGCCGCGGCGTGGATCAGCACTGTCTGCCCGGCAGCGATGCCGCCCAGAGGCTTGAGTGCGGCCAGTGCGGTCGGCCAGTTCACGACCAGGCCCAGCGTCTCCTGCTCTGTCCAGCCCGCGGGCACCGGCACCGCCGCGGCCACGGGCAACACCATGTACTCGGCGAAGGCACCGTCCCCTACGCCGATGACGCGAGTCCCTGGGCATGGGCCGGTCACCTCCTCGCCCACCGCGACGACCTCGCCGGCGCCCTCGAAACCGGCCAGGTACGGCGGCCTGGGGCCATCCCGGAATGTGCCGTGGGCCTTCGAGATGTCGGCGAAGTTGATCCCGGCGGCAGCGACCCGGATCAGAACCTCCCCGCGGCCAGGGACCGGCACCGGCGCGTCGGTGATCAGACGCATGTCCTGCAGACCCTCGAGGGACGTCTGCTGCAGGGCGCGCATAGTGGCGGGGATGCTCATGGCGATCACCGTTCCTTTTCCCGGCATGATCGAGACCGGTCCGTCCAGCGGGCCGGCCCTTCTACCAGGTAGACCCTCGCCACCGAGCAAAGGAATCGGCTGCCCCGGCTCGACCGCCGGGACAGCCGCACGTCCGACTGAGCTATTGCCGGGTGAGGATCGTTCTGACCTCGGCGAGTTGGTCGGCGGTGAGCGGGCCGTGCGCCAGGGCGCCGGCGTTCTCCTCGACCTGGGCGACGGTTTTGAAGCCGGGGATCGGGATGAAGGCTTCGCTGCGGGCCCAGAGCCACGCGAGGGCACCTTGGGCCAGGGTGCGGCCGTCGGACGTCAGTACGTCGCGGACGGCGTCGAGGCGACGGAGTGACTCGGCCTGGTCGCCGGTGCGGAAGTTCCAGCCGTGCCGTACGTCGTCCGCCGGGAGACTGCTGTCCTGGTCGAACTTCCCGGTCAGCAACCCCATCCCGAGCGGACCGCGGACGATGCTCGCGAGTCCGTTGCGTTCACACAGATCCAGCACCTCGTCGTTGCCGCCGAACACGTTGAAGTGCTGCTGGATCGCCTTGCAGTGCTCACTCTTCGCGAACACCGCCGCCCGCTCCGGGCTGTCCGTGCTCCACCCGATCGCCCGAACCTTGCCTGCGGCAACGAGTTTCTCGAGCACCGCGAGGACGTCGTCCGCCTTCGCCAGGTCGTAGCCGCCGAGGTGGAACTGGTACAGGTCGACGTGATCCGTCCCGAGCCGCCGTAGCGACTCGTCACACGCCCACCGGATGTAGTCGGGGTCGCCGTTCTCCCCCGGCGCCTCCCGTGTCTCCTCGACGTACGTGTAACCCGCCTTGGAGGCGATCACGATCTCGTCCCGGACGTCACCGAGCGCGGCCGCGATCAGCTTCTCGCTGTGCCCGCAACCGTAGACGTCGGCGGTGTCGAAGAACGTGACCCCGAGGTCCCACGCGCGCCGCAGCGCCCGCTTCGACTCCGTGTCGTCGATCACCCCCCAGCCGACCGGACTCCCCTGCCGCGCATGCGGGCCGCCGATCGCCCAGCACCCCATCCCGAGCGCGCTGACCACCGGTCCACCGTCGCCGAGCGAACGTTGTGCTGCCTTCGTCATCCGGTCCTCCGAACCGTAGCGGGAACGTTTCCAGCATCCTCATCACGATTCCCTGTGTCCGTCCAACACGGAAACAAACTGACCTTCACAACTCGCATAACTGAGTCAGACGCCGGGCTGGGCTTTCACGCGCCCGGTGGTGACGGCGTCGGCGAGGGCGGCGTGATCGCGGTCGTTCTGGCTGGCGTAGGTCTTGGCGAACTCGGCGACGGCACGGTCGAAGCGGTCGGACTTGCCCAGGTACGCCGCGATCGCGAAGCGGTCGCCGGAACGGGCGTGGGCGCGAGCCAGCGTGTAGCCGCAGAGCTGGGCGTAGAGCCGCATACCGTCGGGGTTCAGGTTGTCGATGTCGACGGAGAGCTTCCAGTCGCGGAGTTGCCGCACGTAGTAGTCCTGCGGCCCGTCGGCCGCCTCGGCGTGCAGCCAGCCGAGGAAGATGTCGCTCGCCGCCTGCATCAGGCGCTGGCCGACCACGACGCGCTCTCCCTGGTTCACGTACTCCGAGTGGCCGGCGTACTCGCTGAGCACCGAGGGGCCGGCCTGCTTGGCCTGCAGAAGGAGGGCATCGTCCTGGACGGTCGACTCCATCAGCAGGATCCACGCCCGGGTGCCGACGCTGCCGACACCGACCACCTTGTGCGCGACGTTCGTGAGGCGGAAGTGGTCGATCAGGTGCCGCCGATCCTGCGGCAGCGTGTCGCGATAGCTCGTGACGAGCTCCTGCAACTGACCGAGCACGGCGTCGGTGTCGACGCCCGCGAGGTCCTCGAGCGGCACGACCAAAGGCGGGTCGGAGACGATCCGCCGTTGGCCGTAGACCACGGTGGTCAGCTTGCCGATCGCCTGCAGATTGTCGCGGGTGTATGCCTTCGCGAGTGTCCGGTCGGCGGCCTTGAGCCCGGCCTTCCGCCGCTTGCGCTCGGCCGACGACAGCGTGGCCTTGTACTGCTTGGCCGCCTCCTCGACGTCGAGGCGCGCGTACCACACCGTGAGGATCGACTGCCCCGCGAACTCGCGCATGGTTTCGCGGTAGCTCCGTACGGCGGTCAGCGCGAGCTCGTTGCATTCCTTCGCACTGAACCCGTTGTCCCGGCCGGCCACCACGAAGCTCGCCGCCATCCGCTTGACGTCCCACTCGAACGGTCCCGGTAGTGTCTCGTCGAAGTCGTTGATGTCGAACACCAGTCGCCGCTCCGGCGAGGCGTAGGCACCGAAGTTCGACAGGTGCGCGTCGCCGCACAGCTGGACGGTCAGCCCGGTCGCGGTCGTCTGAGCCAGGTCGGCCGCCATGACCAGCGCCGCACCGCGATAGAAGGTGAACGGTGAGGCCAGCATCCGGCCGTGCCGGATCGGCATCAGCTCCGGGACCCGCCCTTCGGCCTGGGTGAGCAACAGCCCGATCGGGTCCCGCTCGTCGCCCGCCCGGAACTCGGCGTGCGACTCGAGCGGCACGTCCTTGCGCACTGCCTTCCCCCGCGCCGCCCGCTCGTCGGCGCTCAGGTCCGCCGTCATGACCCCAGCCTGGCCCACTGCGTCCGCCGTGACCAGACCGCGAGACGATCGAAAGTCGACTAATCAGGTAAACATAAACTGCTTTGCATGACTTTCCTCTGGTACATCCCGAACCAGGTCGCTCCCGGCCACCGCGGGGACGACACCGTCCAGGGACACAACAGCCTCGAGCGGTTGACCGAGCTGGCCCGGCTCGCCGAGGACCACGGCTGGGCCGGTGCGCTCCTCGGCACCGGGTGGGGCCGGCCGGACACGTTCACGGTCGCCACCGCGTTGGCCGCGCGTACGACGACCTTCCAGCCGCTGGTCGCGATCCGGCCTGGCTACTGGCAGCCCGCGCACTTCGCGTCGGCGGCGGGGACGCTCGACCAGCTGAGCGGCGGGCGGCTGCTGATCAACATCGTGTCCGGTCAGGACAATCTGGCCGCGTACGGCGACTCCGAGGGCGACCAGGCCCAGCGGTACGCGCGGACCCGTGAGTTCCTGCAGTTGGTACGGCGCTTGTGGACCGAGGAGGACGTCACGTTCACCGGCGACCACTTCTCGGTCACCGGGTCCACGGTCGCGACGCGTCCCGTCGTACGCGAAGGCAGGCCGCATCCGCGGCTGTACTTCGGCGGTGCGTCGGAGGCAGCGCAGCGGGTCGCAGCAACGGACGCCGACGTGCAGCTGTTCTGGGGCGAGCCGCTGGACGGGATCGCCGAGCGGATCAGTCGGCTGCGGGCGCTGGAGTCCGAGCTCGGTCGCGAACACCCACCGCTCGAGTTCGGGCTGCGGATCACCACGCTCGTCCGCGACACCACCGAGGAGGCCTGGGCGGACGCTGAGGTCAAGGTCGCGAAGATGGCCGAGGCCCAGGGTTCTCGCGATCGCCGGTGGTTCAAGGCGGTCGGCCAGCAGCGGCTGCTCGAACTCGCCGAGCGCGGCGAGGTCCTCGACGACAACCTCTACACCGCTCCCGGCAAGTACGGCGGAGGCGGCGCCGGTACGACGTGGCTCGTGGGGTCGGCCGACGACGTCGCCAAGTCCCTCCGCAAGTACCAGGACCTCGGACTCACCCACTTCATCCTGTCCGACACGCCGTACGCCGAGGAGACCGTCCGCGTCGGCGACCAGCTCCTGCCACTGCTGAAGAACGCCTAGACGGTATGAAGTGACCGCTCGGGGTTGCTGAGTGGTTGCGGGCCGGGGGCCTCACTCGCACAGATTCGTGGGTTGCCGAGTAGGGGCTGCCTGCTCGGCCTGTCCGACATGTGTGGGAGGCCCCGGTGTTTTCCGAGCGTACGAGTGTTGGGCTTGATGTGCACGCACGGTCGGTCGCGGCGGCGGCGATCGATGGTGTGACGGGCGAGCTGGTGCAGGCCAGGCTGAGTCCGTCGCACGATGAGATCGGGTCGTGGATCCGGGGCCTTGCGGGTCCGGTGGCGGTGACGTATGAGGCTGGTCCGACCGGGTTCGGGTTGTCGCGTGCGTTGAACGCGGCGGGGGTTCGGTGTGTGGTCGCGGCGCCGAGCAAGCTGCAACGTCCGGCGGGTGATCGGGTCAAGACCGACGCGAAGGACGCGATTCACCTGGCCCGGCTGCTGCGCCTGGACGAGGTCACGCCGGTGGTGGTGCCCACGGTCGAGCAGGAGACGGCGCGAGATCTGGTCCGGGCCCGCGAAGACTGCCGGGGTGACTTGATGCGCGCCAGGCACCGGCTGTCGAAACTGCTGCTGCGCCAGGGCATCGTCTACTCCGGCGGGCAGGCCTGGACCGGCGCGCACGATGCCTGGCTGCGTCGCCAGTCGTTCGGCTCCGCCCCGCTGCGGTTGGCGTTCGAGTCCGACTACGAGGCCATGGTGATGGTCAAGGCACGCCGGGTCCGGCTCGACGCCGCGATCGAACAACTGGCCGCCGGCAGCGAGTTCACCCCGATCGTGCGGCGACTGGGGTGCCTGCGCGGTGTCTCCACCTTGACCGGGTTCGCGCTGGCGGTCGAGATCGGCGACTGGCACCGGTTCACCGGCAACACCATCGCAGCGTTCGTCGGTCTGGTGCCCAGCGAGTACTCATCCGGGGCATCCCGCGTGCAAGGCTCGATCACCAAGACCGGCAACACCCACGCCCGAAGGCTGCTGGTCGAGGCTGCCTGGCACCACCGCGCCCGCTACCGGCCAGGCAAGACCATGCACGACCGGTGGGAGCTGACCGGACCCGCCGCCAGAGCTCGCGGTGACGCCGGCAACCGGCGGCTGCATGCCCGCTGGATCCGGTTCACCGAACGACGCAAACGCCCCGTCGTCGCAAACGTCGCCGTGGCCCGTGAACTGGCCGGCTGGTGCTGGTCCCTGGCCACCCTGCAGGAGTAACAACCCACCCCGACCCGGCTTCGTCGACCCCACCGGCACAAGCAGCGCGTGGAGCGACCCGCGAAACAGCTATGAGCAACCCGGCCACGGCACCAGGCAACGCTCGACCCTAGACACGCGAACCGCTCCTGCCGAACACCCCGTACTGCGGTAACCAACCCGCGCATATCAGCCTGACCGCGCGTCGCCAACGACACGCTCACCACCGGCCGGCCAACGAAGCCAACGAGGCGCCCGCCCCGAACAACCAGGACGGGCGCCTCACCCTGCCACTTGACAGGACGTCACTACATATCAGCTGTAGGCGGCGCTCACGTGGTAGACGCGGCCGCCCCAGCCGTCGGTCGGGAAGGAATCGGCGACTCGGATGTAGGCGGCCTTGTCCGGGCCGAGGTAGGGGGTCAGGTCGATGGTCTGGTCCGCCTTGTTCTCGCCGTCGTGGAGCTGGCGGGTCTCGGTCAGGACAGTGGTCCAGTTCTGACCGTCACCGCTGACCTGAACGACGTACTCGTTGTCGATCGTCAGCACCGCGTGCGCCGCGGCGGTGTCGGCCGGGAACGGGAAGCGGTAGACGAAGTAGGAGTTGCCGTCGGCGAACCGGTTCTGGACGCCGTTGCTCTGTGAGCCGTCGGCGTCCCACAACCAGGGCGTCTCGGCCGCCGTACCGGTGTCGAAGTCGACGGTGCGCGCGACCAGCATGTCGGCCTGCGCACTGAACGCCAGCCGGCTGCCGGACGTCGCCGTCGCGGTCACCGCGTAGTGCCCGTCGGTCGTGCCGGCGGGAATCGTCACGTCCAGCTGGACACTCGATCGTGCGGGTACGGCGTTCCCGTGCGGATGGAGCGTGGTCGTCGCACGCGCCGGCGTCACGGCCCATCCCGCGGGCGCTGCCGCCTTCACCTCGACCTTGAGCGCACCAGCCGGCGCAGTGGCCTGTAGATCGACCTTGAGCTTGACGTGGGTCGGACCACCGCTCGCCGGCATCACCACCGGCTGGGCCGGACTCAGCGTCGCGGACAGCGATTGATCAGGAGTCTGCTTCGGTACGGCGGCGATCAGGGCACTCAGCGCACTGGCCTGCGTGCGCCAGTCGAAGGCGTTCGGGTGATCGGCATTGGTCAGACCCGACCAGCGCTCACCCAGTCGTCCGGACGCATCGCGGTCGTGGTCCCACACACTATTGGCCTGCTGCTGGACGAAGGCGACGTACGTCGCGTCGTGGGTGGTGTCGGCGAGATCCATCCAGTACCGCTGGAAGATGCCCTTGAACTGCTTGCCATTGTCATCGCACTGCCGATCCGGAGCATCGCAGTACTCGGTCAGTACGCCGTCCGTCACCAGTCCGCCGGATCCGATCGATGCGTCGGCCAGCCGCCGTACGGTGGTCAGCAACCCTGGGTCCCGGGTCGCCCGCCGCAGCTCCAGGCCGGCGCCGATCGCCAGCCCCTGGTTGTAGCTCCACACCGTGCCGCCGTTGTTCTCGCAGCTGCTGTTCAGGCCGTCGTTGACCAGACCGTCGGAGTTGATCATGCCGCTGCTGTTGAGCCAGTTCCAGCCGTCCTGCGCCCGGCCGAGCCAGCGGTGGTCACCAGGCAGCCGGTTGTGCAACTCGGCCGTGAGCCGGATCCAGAGTCCATTGGTGACGGCGTTCTTGTACGTCCGCTCCCCGTCCCACCAGACGCCACCACCGCACGTGCTGGGATCCCAGTACCCCTCGACGTACTCAGCGATCGTGACCGCCATGTCGAGGTACTTGCGGTTCTTGGTGAGGTCGTAGGCCTGTATCCAGGTCAGACCCCACCACTCGGAATCGTCGATCGCGCGGCTGGTGAAGTTGCCGAGCAACGGATCGCCCGAGAGGTATCCGGCCGGGAACGCTCCCTTGTCCTTCTCGAACGTGTTGTCCAGCTGGGACAGATAGCGCCGGTCGCCGGTGCGCTGCATGTAGTCGCCGATCGTCTGCAGCGCGACCGCCGAGTTCCACCAGCTCGACGGGAACCACGCCTTCACCGGCTCGTACGAACTCATCAGCACGTCGGCCGCGACCCGGGCCCGCGCGACGGCGGTCGCGTCCTCGGTGTCCCGGCCCGGATCGGCTCCGGCCGGCTGTGCCGAGACCATCCCGAGGCCCAGCGCGACGGCTCCGGCCAGGACGGCGCGCAGGGCGCGCGCCGGACGATTCACGACCATGATCGATCTCCTCGAGTACCTCGGGCGGCGAGATTTGGAAACGTTTCACTGATTCCTGCGCGGAAGCTCATCAAGCCCGGACAACGATGTCAAGACCTCGACGCCACGCGCTCGACCAACTACCGCACCCCCGCACTGAAAGGATGGCGTCACCGCTTGACGACCGCGCGCCCAGTGTGATCGGTTGATTACCGAGCGCCAGCGTTGGGTATGCGGTGCCGTGAGGCATGTGAGGAGCACAGATGGTCGTATATCTGCCCCGGTCCGCCTGGAACGCGCGGCCGCCGAACGACGGTCCGGGCAACCTGACCGTGTCCCGGGTCGAGGGCGCGGTCATCCACTGGCCGGGCACCGGGTCGACGAGCGTCATCCATAGCAAGGCGGCGGTCGCGTCCGCGTTGCGCGGGTGGCAGGACTACCACATGGACACCCGTGGCTGGTCGGACATCGCGTACCAGGTCGCGGTCGACCAGGCCGGCCGGGCCTGGACGCTGCGCGGGTTGCGTACCCAGTCCGGCGCCAACGGCAACAACGATCTGAACGAGCGGTACGGCGCGATCCTGCTGGTGCTCGTCACCGGCGAGCAGCCGAGCGCCGCCCTCAAGGCGACCACCCGCGCGGTGATCGCCGACTTCCGCAAGCTCTACCCGCGCGGTACGGCGATCCGGCCGCACTCCGCGGTCCGGCCGGGCGGCACCGACTGCCCCGGGCCGGCAGCCCGGGCGGCGCTCGCCCGCGGTGAGTTCACCCCAGGCCAAGTGGAGGACGATTTGCCGTACACACAAGCTCAGCTCAGGGCCATGATGCAGGCCGAGATCGAGGAGTACATGAAGCGGTTCTGGGCTGCCCCCACCGGCACCGGCACCGCGCTCCGGCAACAGCTGAATCGCATCGAGGCCGCCGTCACCCGCGCGGCGATCAGCGAGGACGCCGGTCTCGACCAGCCCGTCGTCCCCGACGCTCCACCGACGCCCGATCCGGAGGAGGAGCCGGCACCCCAGCAATAGGCGGCCCAGCGCCCTGCGGCCCGCAGCATCCGCAGGGCGCCGACGACTGTCGGTGGGACGTGGTTGGGTGCTCGCGTGGATCTCACGGAGCTGTCCGAGCGGTTGGAGAAACTGTCGGTCCGGACTACCCCACGAGATCAACCAGACATGGCTAGCCCGCGAGGTCTGAGTCGCCGCGACCGGCGCGGGCATTGACGGACCGGCGTACGGGGCTCCGGCTTGTCGCCGGAGCCCCATCCGCCGTACGTCAGTTCTTCGCCGACGGTTCGAGCTCCCGGGCGTCGGAGTCGGCGGCCTCCGCGTCCGCGGTCGCCTTGCGGTCCTGGTGGCCCGGCCACCAGGCCGCACGCCCGATCAGCGCCGTCAGGCTCGGCGTGAAGAACATCGCCATCACGAACGCGGCGACGACGATGCCGAACGAGACGGCGAATCCCATCTCGGTCAGCAGCGAGTTGCCCGCCATCATCAAGGTGGCGAAGGTGGCCGCCAGGATGAACCCGGCCGCGGCCACGGTCGGACCGGCGTGCCGCACCGCCATACTGGCGGCCTCGCGTGGATCGCGGCCCTCCCGCGCCTCCTCACGCAGCCGGGAGATCATCAGGATGTTGTAGTCCGTGCCGATGGCGACCACGAACAGGTACATGATCACCGGGAGCATGAACATCAGCCCCGAGTGTCCCTGACCCTTCTGGAAGATGAGCACCGTCGCGCCGAGCGTGGCGCCGAAGCCCAGCCCCACCGAGGCCATCAGGTACCAGGGCGCCACCACGCTGCGCAGCAGCAGGCCGAGGATGATCATGATCAGCAGCGCGGCGAGCGGGAACACCGTGCGGTAGTCGTGGTTCACCGCGGCGTTGACGTCCTTGTAGATCGACGACATACCGCCGACGAGCGCCTTCGTGCCGGACGGTGCGTCGGCGTGTGCGACGTCGCGGACGTCGCCGACCGCGCTGATCGCCTGGTCGGTCGCCGACCCGTACTTCAGCGTGACCGTGATGTTGGCGGTCCGGCCGTCCTTGCTGATCGCGGCGGGCTGGACGTCGGCGACACCCGCGACCGTGCTGAGCTTGCGCTCGTACGCGGGCAGCGCAGCCGGGTCGAGCCGGCCGTCGCCGGTCGAGGTGACCAGGACCGAGGTCGGTTCGGCGGCACCTGCCGAATAGGCGTTCTGCATCTCGGTCTGGACGACCATCGATTCCTGGGTCTTCGGCATCGACCCGGACGCCAGGTCGAACGTGGCCTTGAAACCGAGCGTGCCCAGCGCCAGCGCGATCATCACCACGCCCGAGACGACCGCGAACAGGGCCGGGCGGCGCTGTACGCCGCGGCCGAGGGCCGCGAAGCGCGCGTTCGAGGGCTCCTTGCGCCACGCCTTCGACGGCCAGAACAGGACGCGCGGCGGGATCAGCGAGCAGATCGCCGGGAACAGCGTCAGCGCGGCCAGCAGCGTCACCGCGACGGTGATGGCCAGCGCCGGGCCCATCTGCTTGAGGAAGCCGAGCGTCGACAGGAGGAGCGCGAGGAACGAGATCATCACCGCACCGGCCGCCGAGGCGATCGCCTCACCGACCCTGCCGACGGCGTTGACCATCGCCGCCTTCGGCTCGTCGCCGGCCCGCAACCGTTCGCGATAGCGGAACGTCAAGAACAGGTAGTAGTCGGTGCCGACCCCGAGCAGTACGACGATCAGCAGCGCCGAGATCGAACTGTTCGCCTGCAGCCCGAAGAGCTTGGTGGCGTCGGCGATGAGCGAGTTGGCCGTGGCCGACACCAGTGTCATCAGGACGAGCAGCGGCAGCACCGCGAGGATCGGTGAGCGGAAGATGATCAGCAGCGTGATCAGGATGATCGCGAAGGTGCCGGCCAACGCCAGCGCGTTGGCACGGGTGGAGGAGTCCTGCTGGTCGAGCCCCTGCGCCGCCGAACCACCGAGCTTGGCGTCGAGTTGCGTGCCCTTGGTGAGCTCCTTGGCGTCCGCGCGCAGCGCCTTCGCGGCGTCCAGCTGTGTCGGCTGACCGGCGCTCTTGGTGTCCATCGAGACCAGACCAAGCACGTACCGGCCGTCCTTCGACGGCGGCCCGGGAACGACCTGCTGGACCTGGTCGATCTTCTTCGCGCCCAACTCGCCGGTGATCCGCGCCGCGTCCTTCAGATCGTCCGTCGTCAGCTTGCCGCCGTCCGAACGCTGGTACAGCACGATCGCGGACGGCGTGAAGGCACTCGGGAACGCACTCTGCTGCAGATCCGCAGCCTGGATCGACTCGTAACTCTTGGGCAAGAAGCTGGTCTCGTCGCTACTCGACGGGAGGCTCGGTGCGGTGGCGACAATGGCGACCGCGGCAACGATCCACGCCACGATCGTCCACACGGAATGACGGACGACAACGCGCCCGATGCGGTGAAACATCTCGATCTGCCTCCGGGCAGTGATTGGTAGAAGGTCAACCGCCACGCTGACCCACTCCCCTGACGCCGCCCAGTCACCCCCCTGACACCACCCCTGACACCAGGGGCGGTGGCCTTTCGGTTGTTACTCGGTTTTGGGGCGGACGGCGAACATGATCATCAGCACGATGGAGGGGATGATCAGGACCCAGGTCGAGCTGATTCCCAGGAGGACCGGGGCCAGACAGACCAGCAGCAGGTCGAAGCCGCGCATCGGTTGGGAGAAGAGACCCGGCGGGATGGCACCCATGGGCGAGGCGACCAGAGGTCCGGAGTACGACGGGGGCCGGGCAGAGGCCTGACGTACGGCGCCGGCGAGCATGCCGGCCGCAACCGCGAACGTGGCCGGCCCGTTCCCGATCGCCGGCGACGCCAGCAGGGACCACAGCGCCGCGAAGCCGGCCGGGACCACCGCCATGATGACGCGGAGATCGCGCAGGTCCATCCCCAACGCGCGCACCAACCCGGTCGACCGGCACACCGACCGCAACCCGTCCATCAACGGACGGACGGCGACAAACCCGGCAAACCCCGCAGCGATAGGCACGAGTACGTCGAAGCCCGCGCCCGAAACCGCATACGGTACGACGAGCAGTGCGAAGCCGATCACGAGTCGCCGCGGCCACCTGAGGATCCGCAAGAACTCCCGCTGTATCAGCGCCGACCCTCGCGACCCACGACCGCGCCGCGAATGCACCCGCCCCTTCAACCGCCAGTGCCGACCGGACACCACGTCGGCCAGCATGCTGATATCCAGACTGCTCGCCGCTCCGGCGAGACCGGCCAGCAACTCCCCGCCCGCGATCACACTCGTCCGGCTGAGCTTGTCGAGCGTCTGCGAGGTGACGACGACGAGCGCCACACACAGCACCAGCGCGACCGCACAGATCACCAGCAGCCACGTCTGAGCCGAGCCGAGCAACAGCGCCGGCCCGGAGGACGTATAGCTGGAACCGGTGAAGGTCGAGACGATGACGAGGTTCTCGAAGGTGTCCTGTTGTGAGCGAGGTTGGAGCGCGAGCAACACCGCCGGAACCACCGCAGCGACGAGCAACAGATCCGCAATCCGCAGCGCCCAGCGTGACCGCGGGGCCGTCTGCTGCGCCCAGACCGTCACCGTCCCGACGCAGACGAGCAGGGCCGCCATCAGCACCGACACCTCGGTCACATCGGCCAACCTCGACCCCAGCAGCGCCCAGATGATCGCCGACGCAACGAACCCAACCACCGCCACAACGCCCATCACCAGCCGGTACGTCGGCCGCAGCAAAGACGCCCGATTCACGGGAGTGGCAAGCAGCCAGAAGCCGGTCGCCTGCGACGCGGACACGGGACCCACGCTCAGCAGCACCCGGAGCGTGGTTGCCAGGAGCAACGGCACCACGATCCACGGCGTCCAGTGCGACAACTCACCACAGGTGAACGACCGGCAACTGGCGGCGTTGGAGTTGAGGTGGTGGACCACGTTGCCGCCGGTCGCACCGAGCATAGCCAGGGTGAAGATGACCAGGTAGGCGTCTTCGAACACCTGCCAGAACGACCGGTCCGCGTGCCGCCGCCGGGTGGTGCGCATCCATTGGCGCAGTGCGCGGGACGTCGGGATCGCGCCGAAGTCGTTCGGGTCGAAGACGACCGGGCCTTCTGCTGAGCTCATGGCAGCGGGGTGAGGGTGACGACGGAGTCGGCGACGGCCTCCACCAGGGCCGGGTCGTGGCTGGCGAACAGGATCGAGGTGCCGGACTTCTTCTCCTCGATCAGGCGGTCCGACAGCCACTGGACGCCGTCGGTGTCGAGGCGCGCCTCGGGCTCGTCGAGGACCATCAGCTTCCGGGGGCGGACCAGCGCCGTCGCCAAGGCGAGGCGGCGGCGCTGACCGGAGGACAACGAGCCGGGCAGCTGGTCGGCGGCGGGGAGCAGGCCGATGTCGTCGAGGAGCGTGTCGACCAGGTCTTCCGGCTCCGGGTTGCCGTGCGCGCGGGCGAGCAGGTCCAGGTGTTCGGCCGCGGTCAGGTCCGGGAAGAAGTCCAGGTCGTCGAGCAGCGTGGCGACATCACGCCGTACCGTCTCGGCTCGTTCGTCGATCGGCAGGCCGTCGAGCAGGATCTTGCCGGCCGCGGGCTCGGCCGAGCCGACGATGCACTTGAGCACGGTCGTCTTGCCCGCGCCGTTCGGCCCGACCAGCGCGATCGCCTGGCCCGCGGACAGGGTGAACGTGAGTCCCTCGATCACCGGACGGTCGCCGTACTTGTGCTGCAGGTCCGTCACTGCCAGTCGCGCCGCGGCCCTGCTCCCCGCCTTGCTCACTTCTTGCGGACCAGGGTGAGTCCGTCGCCGATGCCGAGCATGACCACGTCGACCCGGTCGTCCGCGGCGATGTGCGCGTTGAACTCCTTGCGGTCCGCCGGGCCGTCCGGGTCGGCCACCCGGCCACCGGCCAGCGTGTTGTCGAACAGCAGCAACCCGTTCGGCCGGACCAGCGGCAGCACGGCCTCGAAGTACTGGATGTACCAGTCCTTGTCGGCGTCCACGAAGGCCAGGTCGAACTCGCCGTCCAGCTTGGTGACCGACTCGTGCGCGTCACCGATGCGCAGGTCGATCTTGTCCGCCACGCCGGCCCGCTCCCAGTACCTGCGGCCGATCGCGGTCCAGTCCGCGTCCACGTCCAGGCAGATCAGCTCGCCGTCGGCCGGCAGACCGCGCGAGATCGCGAGCGCGGAGAAACCGGTGAAGGTCCCGATCTCGACCGCCCGGCGGGCCGAGATCAGCCGCGTCAGCGTGGTCAGGAGCGCGGCCTGGTCAGGGGTGGTCAGCATCCGGGCGGGGCCGCCGAGCGCCTCGGTCTCGGCCACGAGTTCGGTCGCGATCTCGTCCAGCGGCATCCCGTGCGCGACCATGTAGTCGTGCAGTTCCTCGGTCACAGGTACCTGATGGCCCATGAATTCCCGCCTCCCATGTATTAGATCGGTCGCCTGTAGTCTCTATGGGTTGTCCGCACGTCGCACACCCACCCCACCTGAGGGAGCACCCCGTATGCGCATCGCCGTCGCCGGATCGATCGCGACCGATATCCTGATGACGTTCCCGGGCCGGTTCAAGGACCAGTTCCTCGAGGAACAGATGCACAAGGTCTCCCTGTCGTTCCTGGTCGACGAGCTGGTCGTCCACCGCGGCGGCGTCGCGGCGAACATCTGCTACGGGATGGCCCAGCTCGGGCAGCCGTCGCTGCTGGTCGGGTCGGTCGGTGCCGACTTCGCCGAGTACGGCGCGGCGCTGACGACCGCCGGCGTGGACGTGTCGCACGTGCGCGTCTGTGAGAACGTACACACGGCCCGGTTCACCTGTACGACGGACCTCGACGCCAACCAGATCGCCTCGTTCTACACCGGCGCGATGGCGCAGGCGCGGGAGCTCGACCTGGGCGCGATCCACGCGAAGTCCGGCGGGATCGACCTGGTGCTGATCGGTGCGGACGACCCCGACGGCATGCTCAAGCACACCGAACTGGCCAAGCAGCACGGGATCGCGGTGGCGGCGGACCCGTCGCAGCAGATGGCGCGGATGGACGGCGCCGATATCCGCACGCTCATCGACGGGGCGGCGTACCTGTTCAGCAACGAGTACGAAGCCGGCCTGATGGTGCAGAAGACCGGCTGGAGCCACGGCGAGATCCTGGAGCGCGTGGGCGTCCGGATCACCACCCACGGCGGCGACGGCGTCGTGATCGAGGACGCCAGCGGGATCCTGGCCAAGGTTCCGGCCGTCCCGGCGCCGGGTCTGGTGGACCCGACCGGCGGCGGCGACGCCTTCCGGGCCGGCTACCTGACCGGCCGCGCGGCCGGCCTCGACCACGAGGCGTCCGCCCACCTCGGCTGCACGCTGGCGACCACGGTCCTGGAGACGGTCGGCACCCAGGAGTACACGCTCGACCACCCCACCTTCCTGGATCGCCTGACCGCCACCTACGGCTCCCCCGCCGCCGCCACCGCCGCCGGAGCGCTTACGACGACGTAAGGCGGGCAAGCCCACCCGTCTGGGCGAGCAGGGCGAACCGGTCCGGACTGCCCCAGTGCTCGACGATGCGACCGTCGACGACGCGCGCCAGCTCGAAGATGGCGATGTCGATCGGCGCGTTGCTGGGCGGCCCGAAAAATCCGCCCGTCGCGGTGCCGCGTGCTCGTCCGCGCGCCCAGACCAGGTCGCCGACGACGACCGAGTCCTCCAGCGTGTAGACGATGTCCGGCATCATCGCGTGCACGTCCCGGATCGCCGCCCTCACCTGCTCGCGCGCCTGCTCACCGGTCCCCGCCAGCCCGAACTGATGCTCGACCAGGTCCGGCGCGCACAGCTCGTCCACAATGCCGTCGTCCCCCGTCGCGAACCCCTCGTGCAGGATCCGCTCCAGCACCGCGAGCGGCCCGGCCTTCGTCGTACCGGCCGGCGTTTCGGAAGTAGCCATGGTCCATCCCCCTCAGATAATGCATTAGCAGTGCACTCGATGCAGTGTCACTGCACTGAACACAGTGATAGTGTGCCCACATGCCCGAGGCTGTCAAGTCCTATCGCCAGGTCCAGGCGGAGGAGACCCGGATCCGGATCGCGCAGGCCGGTCGCCGGCTCTTCGCCGCGCAGGGGTACGGCGCGACCAGCATCGACGCGATCGCGAAGGACGCCGGCGTGGCCACCCGGACCGTCTACTCGGCCTTCGGCACCAAACGGGAAATCCTGTCGCTGATCTGCGACCTGTGGTTGACCGAGGCCGGGGCGATCGAGCGGGCGCAGCAGGTGCTCGCGATCGAGGACCCGGTCGAGCGGCTGCACGGCGCCGCGGCCTGGCTGACGAACCTGTACTCGGCGGGCTTCGACGTCGTGCTGATCTTCGAGGCCGCCACCGACGAGAGCGCCGAGACCAAGGCGTTGCTGCGCTCCAAACTCCAAGGCCGCAACGAGGTGATGGACGCGATCATCGCGTCACTCGAGACCGGGCTACGCATCCCGCTGAAGCAGGCGCAGGCCGTCTACCGCGCGCTGGCCGCGCCCGGTGTCTACCAGGAACTGGTCGACGAGTCGGGCTGGACGCCGGCGGAGTTCGAGCAGTTCGTTGCCGACTCGCTCCGGCGTCAGCTGCTTTGAGACCCCGCCCACAGGCCCCGGACGTGGCCGATGTGGCGGCGCATCAACTGCTCGGCGCCGTCGCCGTCGCGCGCCTCGACCAGGTCCATCAGCTCGTGGTGCTCGGCCGCCGACTGTCCCAGCCGCCCGCTCTCGACCAGCGGTGTGAGCCCGAGCAGCCGCGTCTGCGACCGCAGGTCCGACACCAGGTCGACCAGCCTCTGGTTGCCGGAGTACGTGAGCAGCGTGACGTGGAAGACCCGGTCCGCCTCGATGTACGCGATCAGGTCACCCGCCTCCGCCGCCACCACGATGTCCTCCGCCAGCGCCCGCAGCCGCGGGAAGTCCGCGGCGGGAATCGCCGGTACGACGACCCGGATCGTCGGCGGCTCGATCAGCTGCCGCAGCGAGGCCAGGTCGTCCAGGTCCGCATCGGACACCTCGGTGACCCGGAAGCCCTTGTTCCGCAGCGAGATCACCAGGCCCTCGCGGACCAGGTCGAGCATCGCCTCCCGCACCGGGGTCGCGGACACCCCGAACCGAGCGCCCAGCATCGGCGCCGAGTACACCTCCCCCGGCTCCAGCTCGCCGGAGATCACCGCCGCCCGCAGCGCGTTGGCGACGCTGTCGCGCAGGTTCTCCCGCTGCTTCAGCCGCCGCACGCTCGGCAGCGGCCCGGTCGAGCCGTCTACGGCGTGATGAGCCGCCGAAGTCCCCTGAACCATCCGTTCACCTCCCTGGTCACCGCTCGCCGCCCATTGTGATGCACTCCACCCCTCAACTCGCGGGTACGCCACCCCCGACGGCTCGCACCAGCTCGGTCAGCCGGGCGAACACCCGCTCCACGCCGAGCCCATCGTGCTCGTACTCGTTCGTCACCCACGCCTGTAGGTTGCCGACCCGGCTCGCGGTGTCCAGCTGCAGCCCGGAGTCGACGTACATGTCGTCGTAGTAGACCGCGGCGGCCACCGGTACGTCGTTCGCCGCGAGCCGCTCGAGGTCGTACAGCTCCGACCACCGCGGCCGGCCGGCCAGCACCTCGACGGCTCCCCGGAACGGGCGCAGTCCGCGGATCTCCTCGAACATCCAGGGGTACATCATCTCGCCGGTGAACAGCAGCGGCCGCGCCTCCTCGGCGAACTCCGGCCGCAGCTTCCGCTCCGCCTCGGCCGCCCAGCCCGTGGCGCCCTCGCCGGACCCGTAGATGCTCTCCTGCAGCGCCGCGAACAACGGGTTCGAGCTGTACGACGACGACGCCATCGCCTGATCGAGGAACGTGTCCGACAACGAGTCGCCGTCGAAGGCCTCGTCGAGCAGCCAATGGATCCGCTCGTACCCGGGTTTCATCCCGAAGTCGATCCCGAGCGACTGGAACCGCCGTACCGTCAGCCGATCACCATCCGGCAGCCGTACGTCGGAATCCGCCAGCCGGTCTGCTATCCCGCCGACCCGCTCCACGTTGTGGGGATACCGCTGGTAGAACTCACGGTTCTTCGCCGCCACCCGCGGATACGTCCGTCGATAGACCTCGGCCGCCGACGGATCGATCGAGGCCAGCCCGCCAGTCACGTAGCAGGCCGTCAGTCCGTCCGGGGCCTTCGACAGGTAGGTGAGCGTGAGGAATCCGCCGTAGCTCTGGCCCAGCGTCGACCACTTGCGCCCGCCGAAGACCGTCGTCCGCAGGTGCTCGGCATCGGCGATGATCGAGTCCGCCCGGAAGCAGGCGAGGTAGTCGGCCCCTTCCTCGGCGGACAGCGACTCCATCCGCCGCCCGGAGATCGGCGTACTGCGACCGGTCCCCCGCTGGTCGAACAGGATCACGCGGTAGCTGTTCAGGGCCTGGTCGATCCACCCCGTCCGCCCGGGCGGCCGCGGCGCCTTTCCGCCTGGACCGCCCTGCAGGAACAGCAGGCACGGCAGGTCCTCGTCCTTACGCACCGGGTCGACGAGCTCCCGGGCGAAGACCGTGATGGTCTCCGAAGGATTCGCCCAGTCCAGCGGCACCTCGACGGTGTGCTCCCGAACATGCATTCCAGGAATCGTGTAGCTGGTCATGAAGCCTCCTTCGCCCGGCGTCTGGCATCCCACTCCGGATTGATCCGCGGTACGGCGGCCAGCAGCGTCCTCGTGTAATCGTCCTGGGGATCCCCGAACACCTGGTCGCGTGACCCCAGCTCCACGATTCTGCCCTGGTTCATCACCGCGACCCGCTGCGAGATCTGCCGGACCACGGCCAGGTCGTGCGCGATGAAGATGTAGCTGAACCCGCTCTCCCGCTGCAATCGCATCAACAGCTCCAGCACCTGCGCCTGGATCGACACGTCGAGCGCGGACACCGCCTCGTCGCAGATCACCAGCTTCGGGTTCACCGCGAGGGCCCGGGCGATGCCGATCCGCTGCGCCTGCCCGCCGGAGAACTGCGCCGGATACCGCTGGCAGTGGTCCGGGTTCAGCCCGACCCGTGCCATCAGCTCCTGCGCGAACGCGCGCCGCCCACCGGCCGGCGTGATCCCTTGATAGGTCAGCGGCGCGGTGACGATCCGCTCGACCGTGTACCGCGGGTTCAGCGACGAGAACGGATCCTGGAACACCACCTGCACGTTGTTCCGGAACGACGCCAACTCGTTCCCGGTCGCCCGCGTCACGTCCTGCCCATCGAACTCGACCGACCCGCTCGTCGGCTCCAGCAACCGCGCGGCGATCCGCGCAGTCGTCGACTTCCCGCTGCCCGACTCCCCCACGATCGCCAGCGTCTCACCGAGCTCAACCTCGAAGCTGACGTCGTCGACCGCGGTGAACGTGGACTTCCGGGCCATCGCGCCTTCGCCGCGGGTGAGGAATTGCTTCGTCACCCCACGCACCTTCAGCAACGTCATGACGCCACCACCTCGTCATCGATGCGCGGTACGGCGTCCAGCAGCGTGCGGGTGTACTCGTGCCGAGGATCCGAGAACACCTGCTCGGCCGTGCCGTACTCGACCGGCTCACCCGCACACATCACCAGCACCCGTTGAGCGATCGAGCTGATCACCGCCAGGTCGTGGGTGATGAAGACCATCCCGGTCCCGGTGGTCGACTGCAGCTCGGCCATCAGCTCCAGGATCTGCGCCTGCACGGTGACGTCGAGCGCGGTCGTCGGCTCGTCCGCGATCAGCAGCGCCGGTGAGCAGCACAACGCCATCGCGATCATGACTCGTTGCCGCTGGCCACCGGAGAACTGATGCGGATAGTGGTCGACCCGCCGGCCCGGATCGGGGATCCCGACCTGGTCCAGCGCCTCGATCGCCACCTGCCGGGCCGCCCGCCGCGACCCACCACGGTGTGCCCGGTACATCTCCTCGATCTGCAAACCCACGGTGTAGTAGGGATTCAGCGACGACAACGGATCCTGGAACACCATCGAGATCGCGTTCCCGCGCACCGACTGCAGCTCCCGCTCCGACCGGCCGAGCAACTCGGCGCCATCCAGCCGGATGCTCCCTTTCGTTTCCGCACCGCGTGGCAGCAGCCCGAGTACGGCGAGAGCCGTCATCGACTTGCCCGATCCGGACTCGCCGACGATCCCGAGCGTGTCGTCGCGGCCGACGGTGAACGACACGTTCTTCACCACATCCACCGGACCACGACTAGTCGGCAACGTGACAGTCAGGTCCTCCACCACGAACAGTTCATCCGTCATGCCGACGTCACTCTCACTCGAGGATCCAGCGCGGTGTAGACAAGGTCCACCACGACGTTGCCGATGACAACGAAGAACGCGGCGAGCAGGGTGACCGCCATGATCACCGGCTGGTCGTTCTTCGCGATCGAGTCGGCCGCCATCTTGCCGATCCCGTTCAGCCCGAACACGGTCTCGGTGATCAGCGCGCCGCCGAGCAGGCCGGCGAAGTCCATCCCGAAGATCGTGGTGATCGGGGTCAACGCCGGTCGCAGTGCGTGCCGGCGCAGGATCAGCGGGCGACTCAGTCCCTTGGCCCGCGCGGTCCGGAAGTAGTTCTCCGACAACGTGTCGATCACGTTGCTCCGGGTCAACCGCGCGTACAGACAGGCGTAGCCGACGGCCAGCACGGTCCACGGCATCAAGTACGACTCGAACCACAGCACCGGGTCGTCCGCGAAGGCCGGCGCCGACGGGAACGGCAGCACCTGCAGCTTCACGACCAGGACGAATTGCAGCACGAGCGCGAGGACGTAGTTCGGCACGCTCACGCCGCCGAGGGCGAGTGCCATCGCCGTACGGTCCCACCATGTTCCTTGCTTGATCGCGCTGATCAGACCACCGATCACACCGGCGAGCAGCCACAGTACGGCGGCGCCGACCGCAACCGTCACGCTGACCGGGAGCCGGGTGGTGATCATGCTCCACACCGACTCGTTGGTCTGGAAGCTGTACCCCAGACACGGCGCCGGGCAGTGCACCGAGCCGTAGTCGCGGCCGGCGAAGATGCCCCGGAGGAACTCCCAGAACTGGGTGAAGAGCGGCTGGTTCAGCCCCAGCACGTCGCGGATCGAGTTGATCCGGTCCGGCGTACAGGTCTTGCCGCAGATCATCACCGCGGGATCCGGCGACAGCTTGAAGAAGATCAGATAGGTGAACAGGCAAACGGCCAGCAAGATCACCACGACCCCGCCCAGGCGCCCGAGCACGTAGCGGGTCATGTCGCTTCTCCCTGGTCGATGACCGAGCGGATCTTGTCGCCCAGGACTGTCAAGGACAGCACGGTGAGGAACAGGAAGGCGCCCGGGATCGCGAAGAACATCGGGTCCACCGAGTACCAACTGACCGAGCTCGCGATCATCTGGCCCCAGGACGCGGTCGGCGGCGAGACGCCGACGCCGAGGAACGACAGGCCGGCCTCGGTGCCGATGTAGCCCGGGATCGCCAGCGTCGTCATCACGATGATCGAGCCGCGCAGGTTCGGCAGGATCTCCCGGAACACGACCTGCACGTCCTTCGCCCCGGACGCCCGCGCCGCCTCGACGAACTCACGGTTGGCCAGCGTCATCGTCTGACCGCGGATCACCCGGGCCAGGTACGGCCAGCCGAACGCGCTGATCACCACGACCAGCAGGACCGGGCGGTTCCCGGCCGGCAGCGAGGACAGGATCGCGATCATGAAGATCAGCGCCGGGAACGCCATCAGGAAGTCCATCAGTCGCGAGATCACCTGGTCGACCCAGCCGCGGTAGAACCCGGCCAGCATGCCGAGGACGACGCCGAGGATCCCGGTCAGCAGCGTCGCCGACAACGAGATCGTGATCGACACCCGCGCGCCGTACACGATCCGGGCGAACAGGTCGCGGCCGTTCTGCGGCTCGACGCCGAACCAGTGCTCGCGGCTGATCCCGCCGAGCGCGCCGTTCGGTACGCCGCCCAGCGCGGAGTTGATCGCCGCCGAGTCGAACTCGTACGGCCCCCAGCCGCTGAGCTTGGTGATCAGCGGCGCGGCCACCGCCATCAGGACCACGATCGCCAGGAACATCACGCACAGTACGGCGCCCTTGTCCCTGGCCAGCGTGGTGAGGATCCGCCGGGTCGAGGTCGGGGGACCCTCGGCCGGTGCCTGGGTCCCCACCTCCTCGACCTCGATCAGTGCCGGGGTCGTTGTCATCGGCTACTTCCCGGCGTCGGCGAGGCCGACCGAGACCAGGTCGATCCCACCGGAGAACCCGTCGTGCAGGTACGCGCCGGCGATGTTGCTGCCGACCAGCATCAGCACCTTCTCGTACAGCAGCGGGACGACCGGCGCGAGTTCCATGATCTGCTTGTCGAGGTCGCCGTACGCCGCGTTCGCCGCGGTGACGTCGGTCAGCTTGGCGATCTCGTCGATCTTCGCGTTCACGCCCGGGTCGTTCAGCTGGGCCAGGTTCGAGTTGCCCTTGGTGGTGATGTTGCGGCCGTCGAACAGCGGCGGCAGGAAGGTCGCACCGGACGGCCAGTCCGGGCACCAGCCGGTGATCGCGGCGTCGTGCTGCTGCGACGTCGTCCCGATCACCTCGTAGTACGTCGCGGTGTCGATGGTGTTGATCTTCACGGTGATCTTCAGCGGCTCCAGCGCCTGCTGGATCGCGACCGCCATCGCCTGCATCTTCGGTTGCGCCCGGGTGTCGAGCGTCATCGTGAAGCCGTTCGCCAGACCTGCCTCCGTCAGTAGCTTGCGGGCCGCCTCGACGTCACCCTTGTGGTCCGCGCTCGGGTACGGGTCGTAGTCCACCCGGCCGGCTACCGTCGGCGGCTGGATGCTGGTCGCGATGTCGGCGAGCGCCGATCCGCCGTCCGCGTCCCGCACGGTCTGCTTGTTCACCGCGAGGTTGATCGCCTGCCGGACCTTGACGTCGTTCAGTGGCTTCTTCGTCGTGTTCAGGCCCATGTACGTCGTACAGCCGCCGAGGCCGGTCATCGTGCGCTGCTTGAGCTGCGGGGTCTGGATCCGGGCCACGGAGGCGGCCTGGACCGTGCCGGCGATCGCGTCGGCATCGGCGCCCTGGCCGGCGATCATCCGCTCGTCGATGGTCGCGCCGTCGAGCCCGAACGTCCACTGGAACGCGTCCGGGTTCGCCGTCCGGACGTCGTCGCTCTTCTTGTCCCACTTGTCGTTGCGGACCAGCTTGAGCGCGGCGCCGGGCTTGTACTCGGACACCTTGTACGGGCCGGACGAGATCGGCTTGCTGTCCAGCTGGTTGCCCGCTCCCTGGCCCTTCGGCACCGGGGTGAAGGTGTTCTGCGCGACCACGCTGCCGAAGTCGGCGTACGGCTTCTTCAGGTGGAACACGATCGTCTTCGCATCCGGCGTGGCGATTGTCGGCAGGTCACCCGACTTGTACGGGCCCTGGTACGACGCCGGCGCCTCGATCAACTGCTTCGCGTACGGCGAGCCGATGCCGATCTCGGGATCCCACGCCCGGGACACGCCCCACTTCACGTCCGCGCTGGTGATCGGCGCACCGGTCTCGAAGAACAGGCCGTCCTTCAGCGTGAAGGTCCAGGTCTTCCCGCCGTCGGAGGGCTTGCCGGTGTCGGTCGCCAGGTCGGGGAGGATCTTGGTGCCTTCGGCACCGGGCGCGGCGCCCTGAGTCGTGAGCGTTCGGTAGATCAGCCGGTAGAAGTTGTTGACACCACCGTCGAAACCGCGGGCCGGATCGAGGTGGGAGTAGGCCGCGTTCTGGAGCACCTGCAGCGTGCCGCCCTGCACCGCCTTGCCGCCGGGCCCGCCCGACTCACCCTTGGCTCCGGTCGTGCCACCGCCGCAAGCGCTCACCGCCAGCACCCCGGACAGCACGAGCCCCACCAGCATTGTTCTCTTCATCTGTTCTACTTTCGGTTCGCGGCGCGGAGCCATACACGCATGGCCAGGGCCTGACGGTTTCCCCAGAGGAAGTACGGGACGAACGTCGCCGGCACCTCGCTGATGGCGGTCTGGGGCTGTTGATCGGTGATCACCGGATAGAGCTCTTCGGCCGGTGTTCGGGCGACACCCGCGGTCAGCTCGAGCACGACGCCGTCGTCCTGTCGGCGCGCTGCCGCCGACGCGACTGCGGCTGGCGTCAGCAACAGGTCGTCCACGGACGCTTCGACATCCTGTTGCTCAACGCAATAGACAAGCGGGCCCCGGGCAACGGCAAGGGCGTCCCGAGTCGCATCGAGATACGGATGCGATCCGTGGGCGCGCGGGGACATCGGCAGGTTCAGCCGAACGATGTCGCCGGCAACAAACCGCCGCCGCACCACGACCCACCCGTCGTCCGCCACCGCCGGGCTTTCCACTCCACCGGGTGCGGTGAGCTTGGCGTTGGCGGCCCACGACGGGATGCGCAGGGCGAGCGCTTGCTCCTCGTCAGGTGCGCGCTCCACCGTGATCGTCACCTCGCCGTCCCACGGGTAGTCGGTGGTGATCGTCAGGGCGAGGTCGCCGGTGCTGATGTGGGCGTCGGCGTACAGGCCGACGTAGAGGGTGTCGTCGCGGACGGTGGCGACATGGTCCTGGAGTTCGGACATCCAGCGGATGATGTTCGGCGGGCAGCACGGGCAGCCGAACCACGGACGACGCAGCGGATCGCCACCGGCCTCCGCGCCGGAGCGCTGCTCGTGATCCGGCCGCCGCTGCAACGGATTGTCGTAGAAGAACGCCGTTCCGTCGGCCGAAAGCCCAACAGCGTAAGCGTTGTAGAGCACCGTCTCGAACACATCGACGTACGACGATTTGCCGGTGGCAAGGAACATCCGCCACGCCCACTGCATCACCGCGATCGCCGCACACGTCTCGGCGTACGCGCGCTCGGACGGCAACTCGTACCGGTCGCCGATCGCCTCGTCCGAGTGCCGGCTGCCCAGTCCACCGGTGAGGTAGAGCTTCGTCGCGACCATGTCGTCCCACAGCCGCTCCAACGCCTCCAGCAGCGTCGGATCGCCGGTCTCCATGTGCACATCCGCGGCCCCGGCCGCGGAGTACGCCATCCGTACGGCGTGTCCGGTGACGGACGGCAGCTCCCGGAACGGCGCGTTGTCCTGGAAGTACTCGGCCGGGAAGATCGTGTGCTTCAGCTTCCCCTGCCCACGGCGGTCGACGAACAGCCGTGCCTGCGCCAGATAGTCCGCGTTCCCGGTTTCTCGATAAAGCTCGACCAGCGCCATCTCCACCTCGGGATGCCCGTCGACGACCTCCTCGCCGTCCACCCCGAACTTCCGGACGACGAGATCCGCGAACCGGCAGGCGATGGTCAACAATCGACCGTCGTCCAGCCGGCGGTTCGCGGCGACGGCGGCCTGGATCAGGTGGCCGAGGTTGTAGAGCTCATGCCCCCAGCCGAGGTCCGACCACGGCTGCTTGGGCTGATCCGGGTCCTGGAAGTACGAGTTCAGGTAGCCGTCCCCGGCCTGCGCCTGCTCGAGCAGTCCGACGACCTCGTCGAAGAACTCCCGTGCCCCGGCCGGCGCATCCTCCCGGCCGACCTCGTACGCGAGCCCTTCGAGCGTCTTGTACAGATCCGTGTCGAGGAACGGGTACCGCCCGCGGTACGGCCCGACCGAAGGATCCGCCAGCCGGCGCAGGTTCTCCAGGTTGCCGGCCTTCCGCAGCTCGCCGATCGAGTGCGGGATCGTCGCCACCCGATTGCGCCGCTGCCAGGCAAGCAGCAGGCCTCCGGTCAGCTCCACCTCCCCCACCGGAACCACCGCTCCGGCGCTCGTCCGCACCGCTCCACTCATCCGTGCACTCCAGTACCGTGTGACATTGCACTGACCCTAAGGTGCTCCCCCACGCCTTGCCAAGCGATTCCGAAAGACGTTTACCTACCGGAGACAACTCGGCCTGGCAGTCGGCGTCCGCCGCCTGTGGGGACTGGTCGCGTCAGAGCCGTGGATCGACGGGCTCCGACTCGAGTGCGAGGACTGCGAAGACGCACTCGTGGATGCGCCACAGCGGTTCGCCGCGGGCGGCGCGCTCGAGCGACTCCAGGCCGAGGGCGTACTCGCGGAGGGCCAAGGATCGCTTGTGACCGAGGTTCCGGTCGCGGAGCCGCTCGAAGTTGGCCGGCTCGGTGTAGTCGGGACCGTAGATCAGGCGCAGGTACTCTTGCCCGCGCACCTTAAGCCCCGGCTGGGCGAGTCCCTTCGCCGTCCGCGTCAGGTTGGCGGCCGGCTTCACCACCATGCCCTCGCCGCCGGCACCCGTGAGCTCTTGCCACCAAGAGATCCCGGCGTCCCAATTGTCGGCGTCGACGAACAGCCGCCGGGTCGGCGTGATCAGTTCCGCCCCTGCCGCAACCATCCGGTCCGCGATCCCGAGATGCCAGGCGTGCGGCCTGTCCTGGTACGTCGCGCCCTCCGAGGCCAGCACCTGGAACGGCGCGATCCGGACCCCGTCGAGCCCATCCGTCGGCCAGCAGTACCGCCGGTACGCCTCCGTGAACTTCGCGGCGTTCGCCGTACGCCGTTCCGTCGCGGCCAGCAGCCCACCCACGTCGAGACCGGCCGCGACGGCCGACCGCAGCGCTTCGGTTGCCGCTGGCAACGACGTACGCGCGGCCGCGCCGACGGCGGCGTACTGGTTGCGCAGCAGGTCCTCGGCCTTCGCGCTCCACGGCAGCAGTTCCGCGTCGAGCAGCAGCCACGACGTGTCCAGCTCCGCGAAGACGCCGGCCTCCTCGGCGACGGCGCGAAGACGGAGCAGCAGCTCGTCGGTCAGCGCGGCGTCGAAGAAGGACCGCCCGGTGCGGGTGTGGATCGCGCCGCGACCAGCCAGGCCGAAGCGTTTCTCGGCCACATCGTCGTCGCGGGTCAGCAGGACGATGGCGCGCGAGCCCATGTGCTTCTCCTCGCAGACCACCTCGGTCACGCCCTGCGCCCGATACGTCTCGAAGGCCTGCCGCGGGTGCTCCAGCAAGCCTGGCTCCGGAGAGGTCGCCACCGGGCTCATCGTCGGCGGCAGGTACAGCAGGAAGCGCGGGTCGATCGCGAACCGGCTCATCACCTCGAGCGCCGCACCGGCCTGCTCGGCCCGGATGCTGAGCCGGCCGTGGGTCGACGTCTCGATCACCCGGCGACCGGTCACGTCGGTCAGCTCGAGTACGTCGGGCTCGCGCGCCGGTGCGGTTGCCACATGCAACGGCTTCGCGGGCGCGTAGTACTCCTGGGCGGCCTGGACCGCGACCAGCTCCCGCTCCGGGTAGCGCAGCGAGGTGAGTGCGCCGCCGAACACGCAGCCGGTGTCGAGGCAGATCGTGTTGTTGATCCACTCCGGTTCGGGGGTCGGGGTGTGGCCGTAGACGACCGTCGCGCGACCGCGGTACTCGTTCGCCCACGGATAGCGGACCGGGAGGCCGAACTCGTCGGTCTCGCCGGTCGTCTCGCCGTACAGGCAGAAAGACCGGACGCGGCCGGACGCGCGGCCGTGCATCCGCTCGACCAGGCCGGCGTGCGAGACCACCAGCTTGCCACCGTCGAAGACGTAGTGCGAGATCAGGCCGTCGATGAACCGCTCCACGGCGTCGCGGAACTCGGGCGGCTCCGCGGCGAGCTGCTCCAAGGTGGTTTCGAGACCGTGGCTGATCTTCACGTTGCGGCCTCTGAGTGCCTTGAGCAACTTGTCCTCATGGTTGCCGGGGACACAGAAAGCGTGGCCGTTGGCAACCATTCCCATGACGAGGCGCAGCACGCCGGGCGTATCCGGGCCGCGGTCGACCAGGTCACCGACGAAGACGGCCCGACGGTCCGGGTGTACGGCGTCGACCGGGCGGCCGGCGTCGTCGCGAGTCACCGTGTAGCCGAGGTCGGTGAGCAGCCGCTCGAGCTCGGCCCGGCAGCCGTGCACGTCGCCGACGATGTCGAACGGGCCGGTCTGATCGGTCAGGTCGTTGAACAGCTTCGTGCGTTCGATGCTGACGGCATCGATCTCGTCGACGGAGGTCAGCACGTGAACGGTCCGGAAGCCTTCACGTTTGAGGCTCCGCAGCCCACGCTTCAGCTGCGAGCGCTGCCGGGCGATCACCTTCGCCCCGAACTGCCGATCAGCTCGCTGCTCGTTGCGCTCGACACACACCCGCTCCGGCGGGTCCAGCACGATCGCCACGGGCAGGACGTCGTACTCCCGCGCGAGGTTCACCAATTCCTTCCGCGCCTCCGGCTGCACGTTGGTCGCGTCGATCACCGTCAACCGTCCCGCGGCCAGGCGCTTCCCGGCAATGAAGTTCAGTACGTCGAACGCGTCTTTGGTGGCCGCCTGATCATTCTCGTCATCAGAAACCAGCCCTCGGCAGAAGTCGCTCGAAATCACCTCGGTCCCGAGAAAATGCCGCCGGACGAACGTCGACTTCCCCGACCCACTGGCCCCCACCAGAACCACCAAACACAGCGCTGGTACGTCGATGGTCGTCATCGAGCGCTCACCTCCTCACGCACGCGGAAGAGGGCGAGCTGGGTCGGCGACCCTACGTCCGGATCGTCGGGGCCGACGGGCCGAAACTCCACGGTGTAGCCGTGCAGGTCCGCGACGTGTGCCGACCACGTCTGGAACTCCGCGCGGGTCCACTCGAAGCGGTGGTCGGGGTGGCGGTAGCGGCCTGCTGAGAGGGCGGGGTAGCGGATGTTGTACTCGCTGTTGGGGGTGGTGACGATGACGGCTCCGGGGTGTGCGGTGTGGAAGACGGAGTGGGCGAGGGCGGGCAGGCGGGGCGGGTCGACGTGCTCGATGACCTCCATCAGGACAACGGCATCCAGGCCGGCCAGGCGCTGGTCGGCGTACGTCACCGACGACTGCAGGAAACGGAGACGTTCGCGTTGACGGTCCGGGAGGTCCTTGTAATGAAGGCGTCGTTCGGCGGCGGTGAGGGCGCGCGCGGACACGTCCGTCGCGATCAGCTCGCCGATCATCGGGTCCTTGAGGAGTTCGCCGACGAGCGCGCCCTCACCACAGCCGAGGTCGGCGATCCGCCGCGCCCCGAGCTCCCGCAGTACGCCGGCAACCGCCGTACGACGCTCGACCGCGAGTGAGACCGAGCCTTCGTCGGAGTTCTCCTCGACGAGATCCACACCGTCGGCCTCGGCCAGCCGCTCCAGTGCGTCGTCGGCGAGGTAGCGGCGGTGGGCCAGGTAGCGATGGGAGATCAGGTCCTTCTCGGGGTGCGCGCCGAGCCAGCCCTCGCCGGCGCGGACCAGTTTGTCGACCTCGTCCGAGCCGACCCAGTAGTGCTTGGCGTCGTCCAGCACGGGCAGCATCACGTACAGGTGATTGAGTGCGTCCGCCAGCCGCAGTACGCCGCTCAGCCGCAGGTCGACGTACCGCGACGAACCCCACGCCGGGATCTCGGGATCGAGCGGTACCGGGCGGGCGTCGACGGTCCAGCCGAGTGGGCCGAACAGGCGCTCGGCCAGCTCGGCGCCGCCGCTGCACGGCAGCGCAGGAACGTGGACGTCGAGTGGGATCGGGCGGGCCGCCAGTTCGGGGCGGGCGTCGCAGCGGCCGTTCATCGCGGTCCGGAACAGCTTGCCGATCGCAACCGCAAGCAGGCTGGAGGCGGCGTACGGGCGGTCGTTCACGTACTGCCCGAGGGTGAATCCTTCGGCCGCCCTGCCCCGCCCGGAGCGGACCAGCCCGATCGGGTCGATCTCGAGCAGGACGGCGGCCGTACAGCGCTCGTCCGTCGCCTCCGGATAGAAGACGTGGGCCGAGCCGCCGGTGACCTCGATCGCCTGCGGTCGCGACGGATTCTTGTGCAGCAGGAACCCGAAATCGCTCGCGGGTGCGTCGATTCCGGCCAGGTCGGTGCCAAACGTGAGGAACACCGCTGTATTCGATCACGCCCCGCGGCCGGATCGGCACTGGATTTGCCGCGGTTTGTCAGGAGTTTCAGGCTCAAGAGGAGTCCAGGAATGAGACACGCTGCGGGAGCTCTGGCGCGTCAGGCCATTTTGGATCTAGCTTGTCTTGAGAAGAAGAGTCGCTACAGACCGTCCTTCCCCGCTGACAGTCGGTAATGTCCCCGGTTTGTGGCGAGCGCCCAACCACGCCGACTATGGGGAAAGGACCATGGCAGCTCTCACAGGCCACACCGGCCACGACGACCCGATAAGACCCGGCGAGGTCCGCCGGTGAAACCCCAGACCTTCGAACTAGTGCGCTACTCCGACATCAGCGGAGTCTCCGGGACCGGCGTCGTCGCCGAAGGGTGTGTCTTCACCGACGGCTCGGTCGCGCTCCGCTGGCACGGCGCCAACCCGTCCACGGCCGTCTGGCCGGACCTCGACTCCATCCTCGCCGTCCACGGCCACGGCGGCGCGACCGTCGTCCGCTGGCTCGACGTCTCCGAGATGGAGCCGGTTCCCGGCACCGACCTGCTCCCCGGCGAGGTGGCCCACATCCTGGCCACCGGCCGGCACACCCATCGCCGACCGTCGGCGGCGGTCGCCTCGGCCTAGCCGGTCACGCTTCGCCTGACCGCCGTACCTACGGGGTGAGGCCGGTCAGGGCGAAGAACTCCTGGCGGGAGCTCTGGTTGTCGCGGAGGATGCCCTGCAGCGACGACGTGACCGTCCGGGAGCCCACCGCGCGGACGCCGCGCAACGACATGCACTGGTGCTCGGCCTCGATCACCACGCCGACGCCCTTCGGGTCGAGGTGGTCCTGGAGCCAGTCGGCGACCTGCTTGGTCAGCCGCTCCTGCACCTGGAAGTCGCGGGCGAACAACTCGACCACGCGGGCCAGCTTCGACAGCCCGAGGATCCGCCGGCCCGGCAGGTACCCGACGTGGGCGACACCCTGGAACGGCAGCAGATGGTGCTCACACAGCGACTGCACCGGGATGTCCTTGGCCAGGACGAGTTCGTCGTACCCCTCGTCGTTCGGGAACGTGGTCAGCTCGAACTCGCGGGGCGTGAGCATCTCCGCGTACGCGTGCGCGACCCGGCGCGGGGTGTCCGCGAGATGCGCGCTGTGTGGATCCCGTCCGAGCGCGGTCAGCAGATCCGCGACAGCGCGCTGGGCGGCGGGCAGATCGATCTCCGCGCGGCCGGCGACGATGTGAAGGGGGACGGACTCGAGGTCGGCCGAGATCGCCATCTGCACACTCCCTGAGAGTTCAACGAACTGCCATCATAGCTGTTACATCAACCGATGTTGTCGATAGAATCATTCCGTGGACACTTCCTGGGACGCGCGCGTGCAGGCGGTCGCCGCTCTGGAGGAACCGACCCGGCGCCGCCTCTACGAGTACGTCGTCGGCCGGCCGGAGCCGGTGAGTCGTGACGACGCGGCCAACGCGCTGGGGCTCCCGCGCACGACCGCGGCGTTCCACCTGGACAAGCTGACCGACGAAGGCTTGCTCGCGACGTGCTACGAGCGCCGGACCGGCCGCACCGGCCCCGGCGCCGGACGGCCCGCCAAGCTCTACCACCGCTCCGACCGCGAGATCGAGATCTCCCTGCCCGAACGCCAGTACGCCGTCGCGGGTCGCCTGCTGGCCGCTGCGGTCGAGGACGCCGAGACAACCGGCAGCTCGCCGCGTGACGCGGTCAACCGCCGGGCCCGCGAGTACGGCGAGGCCCTCGGCCACGAGGCGGGCGGCGCTCCCCTGACCGAGATCCTGGCCGCGCACGGCTTCGAGCCCCGCCCGGACAAGGACGGCATCGCGCTGGCGAACTGCCCGTTCCAGCGCATCGCCCAGGAGCAGCCTCACCTCGTCTGCGGCATGAACCTGCACCTTCTCGCGGGCCTCGTCAGCACCCTCGACATCCCGTACGAAGCCCGCCTCGTCCCGACTCCCGGCCACTGCTGCGTCCGGCTCGTCCCGGCCGGATTAAGCTCGGCTGGTGGCTAAGGGCAAGCAGAGTCAGGGAACGCCGGCGACGGTGGCGTTGACGAAGGCGAAGGTCGCGTTCACGACGCATGCGTACGAACACGACGCGGCGGCGAAGTCCTACGGGCTGGAGGCGGCCGAGGCGTTGGGGCTCGCGCCGGAGCAGGTGTTCAAGACGTTGCTGGTCGAGGTCGACGGCAAGCTCGCGGTCGGCGTCGTACCGGTGGACAAGCAGCTCGACCTGAAGGCGATCGCGGCCGCGGCCGGCGGGAAGAAGGCGGTGATGGCCGACCCGGCCGCCGCCGAACGCACGACCGGGTACGTCGTCGGCGGGATCAGCCCGATCGGCCAGAAGCGCGCCCTGCCCACGGTCGTCGACAGCACCGCCAGCGACCACCCGACGGTCTATGTCTCGGGCGGTCGCCGCGGCCTCGACATCGGCCTGTCCCCCGCCGACCTGATCACCGTCACCAACGCACGTACGGCGGCCATCGCCCGCTGACCGCCGTACGCGTCGAAGCTGCTGTCAGCCGGTGATGCTCGGCTTGCCGGTTTCCAGGTGGCCGGTCAGGCGGCGCCGGTACGACGTGTCGTCGACTGTGGTGACCTCGACGTCGTACCAGCCGTGGTCGGTCGGCCAGGACAACGAGCGGGTCTGCTTGCCGCGCAGCTCGATCGTCACCGTCTTGCTGCCGTACCCGAGGGCGTTCACCTTGACGGTCAGCGGCTTGCGCGACGTGTTCACCAACTCCAGCTCCAGGGAGTCGCCGTGCCGGTCGGCGCGAGCGTCGAGTCCGGCGGCCGCGCCGTCGACCGAGCCGGCCAGCTCGACCCAGAACCGGTTCGGCCCCTGCACGGCCACCTCGAACGGCCCGTCCACCGCGATCTTCTCGACGTGGGACCGCTTGACGTCGACATGCGCCGGCGCCGGCAGCTCACCGCCGTACGGATAGATCGCGAAGTGTGCGGGCTCGGCGCCATCGTTGCCGAGGGCCAACATCAGCTTGCCATCAGCAACCAGGCCGGAAGCCGACGGCTGGTAAGGGATCGCACGGGCCGGACGGCGGCCGGGCTCCTGCTGCGGCACCGCCTGGTCGGCCGGCGGCGTCGGCTTCCAGCGCGCGATCGGCGCCGGCACCGGGCCGGGCTTGTCGACCGACGGCTGCCGATAGGAGCGGTCGAAGTCGAACGCCGTCGTGAGGTCGCCACACGCGGTCCGCCGCCAGTTGCTGATGTTCGGCTCCCGTACGCCGGTCCACAGCTCGAGGAAACGGATCACCGAGGTGTGGTCGAACACCTGCGAGTCCACGTGCCCGCCGACCGACCACGGCGACACCACCGTCATCGGTACTCGCGGGCCGAGCCCGATCGGCTGACCGGCGTACCAGTCGTCGCCCTCGCCCGTGGCAGGCCGCGGCGCGACCGGCGGCGGGACGTGGTCGAAGTACCCGTCGTTCTCGTCGAAGTTGATCAGCAGCACGGTCTTCGACCAGGTCTCCGGGTCGGACGCGATCGCGTCGAGCAGGTCGTAGACGAGGTTCGCGCTGCCCACCGGCGTGGACGACCCGGGGTGCTCGGAGTCGACCGCGGACGGCACCAGCCAGCTGACCTGCGGCAGCGTCCCGGCCTTGATGTCGGCCCGGAGCCGCGGAATCAGCGACTCCGGCTCGGTCCGGTACATCGCCTTGCGGAACAGCTTCTGGTCTTTGATCGGCAGCTTCTCGACCGCCGCCGTCAACTGCTGCAGCGCCTCGGCCCGCTCGGCCGGCGTCTTCGCGAAGAGCTTGTCGTAGAACTCCTCGGTGGTCCGGTAACCACCCGGCACTCCTGCCAGGATCCGGTGCCCGAGCTCCTTGAAGGTCTTGAAGTACTCGACCGCGTTGTCGGTGAAGTTGTCCCACTCCTGGTAGATCTGCCAGGAGACCCCGGCCTTCTCCAGCCGTTCCGGGTACGACGTCCAGTCGTAGCCGGCGTGGTCGTAGGAGTACGCCGCGTTCGTGACCGCGCGCTGCGTCGTACCGGGCTCGTAGCCGGTGGTGCCGGACCACAGGTAGTTGCGGTTCGGGTTCGTCGAGCCGTTGACGGAGCAGTGGTAGGCGTCGCAGATCGTGAAGGTCTCGGCGAGCTCGTACTGCAACGGGATGTCGCGGCGCTCGTAGTGGGTCATCGTGGCCGGCGTCTTGGCCTGGACCCAGTCGTCGTGCCAGCCGTTGGCCCAGGCCTGGGTGGCGTCGCTGTAGCCGTGGGCCAGCGCGCCCAGGTACTGGATGTCGTCGGGGTTGCGGCCCGCGTCCGCGGCGGCCTTGCGGATCGAGAACGGCAGCACCTCGCCGCCACCGGTCACCGGCTGGTGGAACACGCTCTTGCCGTCGCGCAGTCGCAGTGGCTGCCGGTCGCCGTACCCGCGGACTCCGCGGAGCGTCCCGTAGTAGTGGTCGAACGAGCGGTTCTCCTGCATCAGCACGATGACGTGCTCGATCGCGCGCAGACCACCGCGCCGCACAGGTTGCGCCATCGCGGTGTGCAGCGAGGGTGGGAGCAGCGAGACCGCTGCCCCACCCACCGCCGAACCGAGCACCAGGCGCCGGGAGATCTCAGTCATGGTCCGGACCCTAGGGTCGTCCTGTAGCCGCTGTGAGACCTCCAGATGAACAGCTATCCCCGCCGGGCGACCGCCGCGTCGCGCAACTTCTCGAGCACGGACCCGGTGGTTTCCCAGCCCATGCAGGCGTCGGTGATCGACTGCCCGTAGGTCAGTTCGCGGGTCGGGTCGAGGTCTTGCCGGCCCTCTTGGAGGAACGACTCCAGCATCACGCCGACGATCGCGCGGTTGCCCGCCGCGACCTGCGCGCCGATCTCCTCGGCTACCACCGGCTGCCGGCGGTGGTCCTTGCGGCTGTTGCCATGGCTCGCGTCGATGACCACCCGCTCCGGCAGACCGGCCGTGCGGAGGAGTTCCTGCGCACCCGCGACGGAGTCCGCGTCGTAGTTCGGTCCACTGTCCGATCCGCGCAGTACCAGGTGGCAGTCCGGGTTGCCGCGGGTGTGCAGGATGGCCGGCGCGCCGTCATGGTCGATACCGGTGAAGACGTGCGGTACGGCGGCGGCCTTGATCGCGTCGACCGCCGTGGCGATCGAGCCGTCGGGGCGGTTCTTCATCCCGATCGGCATCGACAGGCCGGACGACAACTGGCGGTGCACCTGGCTCTCGACGGTCCGCGCGCCGATCGCACCCCATCCGACGGTGTCGGCGATGTACTGCGGCGTGATCGGGTCGAGGAACTCACAGCCGACCGGGAGGCCGAGCTCGAGCACCTGCACGAGCAGCTGACGAGCGGTCCGCAGACCACGGTTCACGTCGCCGGAGCCGTCCAGGCCCGGGTCGTTGATCAGCCCCTTCCAGCCCAGGGTCGAGCGCGGCTTCTCGAAGTACACGCGCATCACCACGAGCAGACCGTCGGAGAGGCGCTCGGCGACCGGTCGGAGGCGTTCGGCGTACTCGTGGGCCGCCTTCGCGTCGTGCACCGAGCACGGACCGACGACGACCAGCAGGCGGTCGTCGACGCCGTTCAGTACGTCGGCGACCGCCTGGCGACCGTCGACCACGGTGCGGACCAGTGCGTCGCTCAGGGGCAGTTCGTCGTGCAGCGCCTGCGGCGTGATCAGCGGGACAGTCTTCTCGATCCGTCGATCGACGACCGCCGCCTGATCGGCCTGCTGCGGGAGGGTGTTCATGAGTGGGGACCTTTCCGCCGGATGACCGCGGAAGGTCGCAGGCAGCCGGCTGGGAACGAGAAAAGGCAAGGACGGATGTCCTTGCCTTCGGGCCGGCTCTGGTGTCTGCGGTTGGGCGTCAGCGATCGGCTGAGTCGCCCGGCACCAAGGCCGGCCACTCAAAAAATCGCCAATAGCTGCGCTTCACGTGACAGAGGTTACCACTGCCGGAAACTCCGTGGCGTCCGCTCCTCGGTCGTGGTTGTCTCGTCCGGTGACCATCCGTTCCGCGCGCCAGGACGAGCTCGAGCTCCTGCGCACCCTGGAGTCCGCCGCCGGCGTGCTCTTCCGCGGCATCGGGATGACCGACATCGCCGAGCACCCGCCGCCACCGCTCCAGCTCTTCGAGCAGGCCCGTCAGGCTGGCCGCCTCTGGGTGTCGGTCGACGCCGACGATCACCCGACCGGCTTCGTCCTCGTCACGCTCGTGGACGGCGCGGCGCACATCGAGCAGATCAGCGTCCACCCGGATCACCAGGGTCAGGGACTCGGCCGGCGGATGATCGGCCACGTCGACGCCTGGGCTGCCGAGCAGGGGTTGCCGGCCCTCACCCTCAGCACATTCCGCAGCGTGCCGTGGAACGGGCCGTACTACGCCCGCCTCGGCTTCCAGGAGCTGTCGCCGCAGGATCTCACCTCCGGACTGTCCGACCTGCTGGCGGCGGAGACGGCGTTCGGACTCGACCCCGCACAGCGGATCTTCATGCGTCGTCCGGTCGCCGGTCAGTAACCGCGAGCGGTGTGGACTCGTTGAGGGCTGCAAGACGGGTCGAGACAACGGGGAGTGCAGCAGGTGGTGAGGCCACGGACCTTCGAGCTGGTGCGGTACCGGGATCCAAGTGGGGTGTCAGGCACGGGTGTGGTCGCCGAGGGCTGTGAGTTCACCGACGGCTCGGTGGCGCTGCGCTGGCGGGGTGAGAACCCCGCGACGGCGGTCTGGCCGGACCTCGACTCGGTTCTCGCGGTGCACGGACATCAGGGTGCGACCGAGGTCCGCTGGATCGAGTCGCCGGCCGAGCCGGCCGGCCTCGACCACCTCTTCGACGAGCTGCACCAGGTTCGGCCACCCGCCGCGCTGACCGATCCGGTCCAGCCCGGCCACGCCCGGGGATGGGCAGGCGCCCGCCATCTCAGGTAGAACATGCCCGTGACGCAGATCTACCTGGTCCGGCACGGTGAGCCGGACTACGCGCCGATCGATTCCCGGGGCTGGCCCGGGATGGCGGCCGACTCCGCCCCGCTCACCGCCCTCGGCGTCAAGCAGGCCGAGGAGCTCGCCGACCTGCTCAGCGGCATCCAGGCGACGTACCTGGTCAGCTCCCCGTTCACGCGGGCGCTGCACAGCGCCGCGATCATCGGTCACCGGCTGGCTCTCGGCGTCCGGGTCGACTACGACCTGCGCGACTGGCTCCCGGACCACACCGGGTCCTGGCGCGGTGTGGCCGACGTACGGGCGGCCCACGCCGAGTTCGAGGCGTACGACGGCGAGTGGCCGGAAGGCCTCCAGCGACCCTGGGAGCCACTCTCCCGGGTCCGGGAGCGAGCCCGGGCGGCACTGGCCCGTCACACGGCCAGCACGGACGGACCGGTGCTCGCGATCACGCACACGATGGTGATCCGTGCGCTGACCGGCGAGACGGGTACGCCGTACGGCGGGCACGAGTACTACCGGTACGACCCGGCCGACGACGGCCCGCTCTGAACTTGCTTGAAGCAACCGAGTGACCCATGTCACACCCGGTGATGACGTGAACACCGGCTCCGCGTGAAAACCCCTGATCACGGCCCGCGACGGCCTCGCGCGGCCACTTCGCGATAACAAATGGACCGAAGTTCGAGACAACGAGGGTTGAACTCGGTGTGAGTTGAGCATAGTTTTCACCGAGCGCCCGTCCGCGCTCACGGTGAGTCAAGGAGGTTGCCATGTCGAGAGGGATGCCTCGCCTACCCCGCCCGCTCATGGATCTGTGGGACTGGCAGTCGCAGGCCGCGTGCCGCGATGTCAACCCAGAGCTGTTCTTCTCGCCCGAATCGGAGCGTGGCGTCCGCAAACGTGCCCGCGAGATGGTGGCCAAGTCGCTCTGCGGCACCTGCCCGGTCCAGCCCGAATGCCGTCAGCACGCGCTCTCCGTCGGGGAGCCGTACGGCGTCTGGGGCGGCACCACGGAGTCCGAACGCGACAACACCCTCCTGCCCGAACACCGAAAGTCCGCGTAACCCGCGGGAGCTGCTTCTCCACCACCCACAGCCGCAGATCGTCCGGCCAGGTGAGGCCTGCGCGAAAGCTCAGGCCTTACCGTCGTCGGGCTCTGCCGTGGTCTCCTCCGGCGCGGCCGGCGGCTTCTTGTCCTTGGGTCTCTTCTTGTCCTCGGGCTTGTCCTGCTTCGGCAGCTTGTCCTGCTTCGGCGGCTCGGGCGGCTTGGTGTCCTCCGGCGGCTTCACCGTCGTCCGCGGGTCCCGGTAGCGATCCAGTGACTTGAGGAAGTCCGGATCGTCATCGGGCGCGACCGGGCGCCGGCCCGGCTTCGACGGCCGGACGCCGGCATCGCGACGGCCGGTCGCGGTGCGCGACATGAGCAGCCAGACGATCGGCCCGACGAACGGGACGAACACGATCAGGACGATCCACACCAGCTTGGGCAGATGCGGCACGTCCTCATCGGGTGTCTGGATGCAGGAGAACAGCGCGTAGACGCTGAGCACCAGGCTGATCAGGAACGGCAGAAATCGGACCACGGTCCAACAGTACGGCGATTGGGGCAACACGCCCGCGCCACGACGGCCAAGTCGCCAACCCGTAACCCAGCCGGGCCGCGAAGCTCAACGGGCCGAGGCGGTCAGCCCCCGCGCGCGCAGCACCGAGTTCTCCAGCGGCCGGAACACCAGCAGCTCGATGCCGACCCCGACCACGAAGATCAGCAGGATGCCGGCGAACACCATCGAGATGTCCGACAGCGACATCCCGTTGTGCAGGAACTGCCCCAGGCCTTCGCCGAGCTCGGGCGAGGCGGCGATCAGTTCGGCCGCCATCAGCGACCGCCAGGAGAACGCCCAGCCCTGCTTGAGTCCGCCGAGGAACCCGGGCAACGCGGCCGGCAGCAGGATGTACCGGATCCCGCCCAGCCGCCCGGCGCCGAGCGCCTTGCCGACCCGCGGCAGGATCGGCGGCACCTGGTCGAGCCCGGACACCAGCCCGTTCGCGATCGACGGCACCGCGCCGAGCAGCACGACCCAGTAGATGGCCCGGTCGTTCAACCCGAACCACAGGATCGCGGCCGGCACCCAGGCCACCGACGGCAGGCTCTGCAACCCCGAGACGAGTGGCCCGATCCCCCGCCGTACGACGGTGATGTTGGCGATCGCCAGCCCGAGCGGTACGGCGATCAGCAGCGACAGCGCGAAGCCGATCACGGCCCGGTGGACCGACACCCAGAACAGCTCGACGATCTTGCCGGTCGTCACCAACTGCCAGATCTGACTCCAGACATCGGCCGGCGCGGGCAGCTTGAACTCGGGCCAGAACGCGGCCGCCCACAACACCTGCCACACCACGACCAGCACCACGATCGCACCTACCGGCGGCAGCACCCGGGCCGCGATCCGCCGGGCGCGCGAGCCCTCCGGCGCGTTGACCGGTGTGGTCAGCGCATCCAGGCCGGCTTCGACCGACCCCGCTTCCAGAAGCTCAGGCTGCGGCATGGCTACTGATCACCTTGCGCAGCGCGGCGTTGATCTCGTCCACCGCGTCAGCCTCGGGCAGATTGCCGGCGTCCCATTCGCGGACGACGCGACCCGGCCGCGACGACAGCAGGACGACACGCTGACCGAGCCGGACGGCTTCGCGGACGTCGTGCGTCACGAACAGGATCGCCGTACCGGTCGCGCGCCAGATCCGCAGCAGCTCGCCCTGCAGGACGTCACGCGTGATCGCGTCGAGCGCCGAGAACGGCTCGTCCATCAGCAGCAGCGACGGCTTGCCCGCGCCGCTACCGGTGTTGTCCGTCGTCGAGGCCAGAGCGCGCGCCAACGCGACGCGCTGCCGCATGCCACCTGACAGCTCATGCGGCCGCTTGTCACCCAGTCCGGCCAGCCTGACCAGCTCCAGCAGTTCGGCGGCCTTCGCGCGCCGCTGCGACTTCGGTACGCCGGCCATCCGCAGCGGGAGCTCGACATTCCCGGCGGCCGTCAGCCACGGCATCAGCGCGGCCTCCTGGAACACGACAGCCGGCCGCGACGAGTTGAGTTCGATCCGCCCGCTGGTCGGCTCGTCCAGGCCGGCGACCAGGTTGAGCAGCGTGGTCTTCCCGCAGCCCGAGGCGCCGAGCAGGCAGACGAACTCACCCGCCCCGACCTCGAGATCCACGCCGTCCAGCGCCACGACCGCCTTCCGGCCGGTCCCGAACGCCTTGCCGACCTGGTGGAACCGCACCGGACTGATCACGCTGTCCGACACGGTCTGATCGAGCTCGACTGTCGCAGTCATGGCTGTGCCTCCTACTTGGTGTCGAGACCGGCGGCGTCGACGGCCGGCTTGCCTGCCTTGCTCAGTACGTCGTTCAGCGGGCCGAGGTCGGCGAACCCGGCCACCGCCGGTGCCGTCTTGGCGATCCCCGCGGTGACCTGGTCCTTGGCCAGCTGCGGGAACGTGGACGCAATCGGGTCCGCGGTGATCTCGATGTGCTCGAACGCCCGGTCGATGACGGCCGGCTTCAGCGCCTTGCCGGTCGCCTCCTTCAACTGCTCGTTCACCACAGTCTTGGCGGCCGCCTTGTCGGTGTTCGCGAAGTCGATCGACGCGACCAGGCCGGTGAGCAGTGCCTTCACCGTCTCCGGGTGCTCCTGCAGGAACTGGGTCCGGACGATCAGCACGGTGGTCGGGAACTTGCCGTCCGGCCACAGCGACGCCTCGTCCAGCAACACCTTCGCGCCGGCATCGAGGACGAGCCGCGACGACCAGGGTTCCGGCAGCCAGGCGGCGTCGATGTCACCCTTCTTGAACGAGTCCAGGGTCTGGGCGTTCTCCAGGTTGGTCACCTTGACCTTGCCGGTCAGATTCTTCTCGGCCAGCCACTTCTTCAGCGAGACGTCCTGGGTGTTGCCGAGCTGCGGGGTGACGACGGTCTTGCCGACCAGGTCCTCCGGCTTGGTGATCGTCGACCGGACCACGAGCTGTGCGCCGCCGGACGTCGTACCGGCGATCAGGCGGACCGCCTCGCCGTTGGACTTCGCGTAGGCGTTGATCGCGGGGCCGGAGCCGATGAAGGACGCGTCCAGCGAGCCGCCGAGCAGCGCGCCGACGGCCTCCGGGCCGGCGTTGAACTTGGTCGGCACCAGCTTGGTGCTGCCGAGCTCCTTGGTGAACAGGCCCTTGCCCACGCCGACCAGCGCGGCGGCGTGGGTGACGTTCGGGAAGTAGCCGAGCCGGAGCTCGGTGGCCGGGCCCTTGTCGGACGAGGCGGCCGGGGCGGCGTCGCGGTCGGGCCGCGAGCAACCGGCGGCGGCGATCGTGAGGGCCAGGGCGGCGGCGAGCAGACGGACAGGACGGATGGCGGAGATACTCACAGGAAAGACCTTCTGGTGTGTGCGGAGGAAGGCGTTGATCAGGAGGCGGGCTCGAGCTCACGCTCGTCGAGAAGCCGCTCGGCTTCTGTCACCGCGCGGCGTCCGGCGATACGGACGCCGTACGCGACGATCGCGGCCCAGCCGAGGACGAGTGCGGCGTACACGGCGTAGCGCGGGCCTGCGGCTACGTCCAGGCCGTTCAGCAACGTGCGGGCGTTGGTCAGGATCAGCACCAGGCCGACACCGACACCGAGCCACCGCGTCGCCAGCCGGGACACCAGCCAGGCGGCCAGCGGCGCGACCAGTACGCCGCCGATGAGCAGCGCGGCGACGATGCCGAGCGGCAGGTTCTGCCGGCCGAGCCCGAACAGGAATCCGATGCTGGCCGCGACCGAGACCAGGAACTCGGCGGCGTTCACCGAGCCGACCGCGCGCCGCGGTGCCAGCTTGCCGCTGCTCAGCAGCGCCGAGTTGGCGACCGGGCCCCAGCCACCGCCGCCGGTGGCGTCGATGAAGCCGGCCACCAGACCGAGCGGGCCGAGGAACCTGCCGGCCGGACGCCCCTCGATCACGGCCCGCACCCTCCCGGTGCCGAAGCGGACCAGGATGTAGACACCGAGCAGGAGCAGCAGCGCGGCGACCCACACCGAGGCCGACTCGGTCGACAGGCTGGACAGGAAGGTCGCGCCGGCGAACGCGCCGACAGCACCCGGCACGCCGATCAGCGCGACCACGCGCCAGTCGACGTTGCCGAACCGCCAGTGCGACAGACCCGAGGCGAGGGTAGTGCCGACCTCGGCGAGATGGACGGAGGCAGAGGCGACGGCCGGGGTGATCCCGGTGATCAGCAGGGCTGTGCTGGCGGTGACGCCGTAGGCCATGCCGAGGGTGCCGTCGACGAGCTGGGCGATCGAGCCCAGCAACGCGATCAGGATGAGACGACGCACGGAACTGCTCCTACGGTCGGGAGGAGACGCGGACGGACGGCGGGAAGAACTACGCCGAAGGTCGACAACCCGAGGAGTTCACGCGCAGCAGGTCGACGTGCCGGCGGCGCGTCAGCGCATCGCCGGGAGCGTTCGAGGTGACCTGCATGAGTCCATGAAAGCGGACAAAGTCGAGTAACATGCTCAGGTTTCGCGATGTGAGACGACAAATCGCGAAGTGAGACAAACGATCATTTTCGATCACCCACGGCCGGATCTGGTCACAGTGTTGAAAGCTCGCCGCCCGGCCGCCTACGGTCCTCGAGGTGCCTAGCCGAGCCTGAGGAGCCGCCTGATGCCAGATCTGCCGGACGGTTGGACGCCTGGTGGGCCACTGACCGCCCGATCCCTCAAGACCGAGTACGCCGTCCGGCCGCTGGGGACCGAGGTGACCAGGCCGCGGCTGAGCTGGATCGCGACCGCTCCCGGGTACGGCGCGACCCAGACGGCGTACCAGATCCTCGTCGCCACCGCGCCGGAGCTGTTGACACCGGAGAGCGCCGACGTCTGGGACTCGGGCAAGGTGAGCTCGGCGCGGACCTTCGGCGTCGAGCACGAGGGCCCGGTGGCGCCGCGCACGCGCTATCACTGGACCGTGCGCCTGTGGGACGGACTCGACCGGGCCGGCGAGTGGGCCGCGCCCGAGTGGTTCGAGACCGCTCTCCTCGACGAGGGGTTCGCCGCCGCGCGCTGGATCGGTGGCGAGGTGGACAGCGCTCCGCTCCTGCGCCGGGGCTTTGCGGTCGACGGGACCGTACGCCGAGCGCGGCTGTATGCGAGCGGCCTCGGGTACGCCGATCTCCGGCTCAACGGTCAAGCGGTGAGTGACGCCGTCCTCGACCCCGGCTTCACGGCGTACGACCACACCGTCCTCTATGTGACCCACGACGTCACCGACCTCCTGCAGTCCGGTGACAACGTGGTCGGCGCGGAGCTCGGCCGTGGGTTCTTCGGTCTCACCAGCCCGAACGTCTGGCGCTGGCACCAGACACCATGGACCGCCGAGCCACGCCTGATCGCGCGCCTGGTGATCGAGTACGACGACGGCCGCGCGACCGAGGTGGTCACGGACGAGTCGTGGCGCATCACCGGCGGCCCGACCCTTTCCGACTCCCTCTACACCGGCGAGACGTACGACGCCCGCCGCGCGCTGCCGGGCTGGGACGCGCCCGGCTTCGACGACTCGACCTGGTCGACCGCCGCGCAGGTGGACGCACCGAAGGGACAGGTGCGAGCCCAGGAGCACGAGCCGATCCGCGTCATCGAGACCGTCCCCCCGACGGACGTGACCGAGACCCGGCCCGGTGTGTGGATCGTCGACTTCGGCCGGACCGCGGCCGGCTGGACCAAGCTCCGGGTCACCGCCGATGCCGGCACCACCATCAGCCTCACCCATGGCGAGACGGTTGCTGACGGCAACGTGGTGGCGGTCAACGGGCATGTCGAGGGCGACCGCATCCAGCGCGACGAATACATTGCCGCTGGCAACGGCGTCGAGGAGTGGGAACCCCGCTTCTCCTACAAAGGCTTCCGTTACGTCCAGGTCGAGGGCGTCACCGAGCGTCCCGACGTGCTGATGCGGGTCGTCCACTCCGACGTTCGCCCGGTGACCCGGTTCACGTCGACCCAACCGTCGTACGAACAGTTCGACCAGGCGATGCGCCGGACGATCCTGAGCAATCTGCACGGGATCCCGACCGATACGCCGTTCTTCGAGAAGAACGGGTGGACGGGTGACGCGCAGGTGGGCGGGCCGACGATGCTGGCCACGCTCGACTTGGCGCGGTTCTTCACCAAGTGGCTCGGCGACATCCGGGACAGCCAGGCGGAGTCCGGGCAGTTGCCCGTGATCGTCCCGTCCAGCGGCTGGGGTTTCACCGACCTCTCCCTCGCGACCGAGTGGCCCACGGTCTATCCGTTCCTACTGCGCGAGCTGTACCGCTGGTACGGCGACGAGCGGCTGCTGCGTGAGCACTGGGAGTCGCTCACCCGCTACCTCGCCTGGGAGCTCGATCGGGTCGAGGACGGCCTGTCCGTCAGCGTGCTCGGCGACTGGCTCCCGCCGGGCTTCGGCAGCGGTCCGGCGCCGGAGGACCGGCGGCTCACAGGTACGGCGTACCTGTACCGGGCCGTGGTCGCGGCCGCCGAGATCGGCGACATCATTGGCCAGCCCAACGACTATCGCAAGGCGGCGGCCGAGCTCGCCGACGGCCTGAACCGCGCGTTCCTGGATCGCGCGGCCGGGCGCTACCGCTCGGCCGACGACCCGGACTACCGGCAGACGTCCAACGCCGTACCGCTCGCGTTCGGCATGGTCCCCGGCGAGCTGGTCGAGCGGGTCGCCGGCAACCTGGCCGCGGATGTGGAGGCGCGCGGCTTCCATCTCAACACCGGCTGCCTCGGCGTCGGCGTACTGCTGCCGGTGCTCACCGCGCACGGGTACGGCGACGCGGCGACGAAGGTCGCGTTGCAGCGGACGTACCCGAGCTGGGGCTACTGGTTCGACCTCGGCGCGGACACGATGTGGGAGAAGTGGGAGGACGACTCGCGGTCACGGAACCACTATTTCCAGGGCACGGTCGTGGAGTGGATCTTCGAGAACGTGGCCGGCCTCCGCAACGTCGACGCGGGCTGGGAGCGGATCGTGGTCCGGCCGGACGCGCGCGGCGAGGTGGACTCCGCGAGCATCCGGACCGAGACGATCCGCGGCCGGGTGTCGGTGGTGTGGAAGAAGACGAGCCGGGTGCTGTCACTGGACGTGCAGGTCCCGGTCGGTACGACGGCCGAGGTCCACGTACCGTCCGCGGCCGCATCGGACGTCACCGCCGTACCGGCTCCGCTGGCGGGCGAGGCGTCCTACCAGGACGGGTTCACGATCTACACAGTGCCGGCCGGGCAGTGGAGCTTCACGAGCCGGTCGGCGTGACCTTGGTGTAGAGGAGGTCGCGGCACTCGCGGCCCTCGGCCTGGGCGCGGGACTCGAACTTGGTGACCGGCCGCCACTCGGGTCGCGGGGCCCAGCCGTCGTACTGGTTGCGCAGGGCCGGCTCCGCCTCGCAGACGTCGCGCATCTGCTCCGCGTAGTCCGCCCAGTCGGTTGCCAGATGCAACGTCCCGCCGGGCTGCAACCGGGACGCCACCAGCCGCACGAACGGCGGCGTCACCAGGCGGCGCTTGTGGTGCCGCTTCTTCGGCCACGGATCCGGGAAGTAGATCCGTACGCCGGCCAGCGCGCCGGGGGCCACGTGGTCACGGAGGAAGTCGAGCGCGTCACCGTGCAGCAGCCGGACGTTGTCGAGGTCGTACTTCTCCATCCACAGCATCAGCTGGCCGAGGCCGGCCGGATACACCTCGGCGGCCAGGTGGTTGACCTCCGGCGCCGCGACCGCGAGCTGGGCGGTCGCGTCGCCCATTCCCGTCCCGATCTCCAGCACGGTCGGCGCGTCGCGCCCGAACCACTCGGGCAGATCGACCGGTCCCGGCGGCAGGTCCTCGAGCCTGTGGCCCAGCTCGGACCAGCGCGTCTCCCACACGCGCCGCTGCCCAACCGTCATCCGCACACTCCGCCGGACGTGGCTGAATACACCTTCCTGCCTGACCTGATCCACCGCATCCACCAGCACGAGTCTATTAGTCGTCCCAGAACAGACGAGCGACGGTGTTGTGGGCGTGGCGGGTCAGGCGGAGGTAGTCGTCGGAGAAACGGCTGGATTCGCCGGGTGAGTAGCCGCAGATCTGGGCGACCGCGGCCAGGTCGCGGGGGTCGCGCGGGAGGGAGTCGCTGGGACGGCCGCGGACCAGCATGATCGCGTTACGGATCCGGGAGGCCATCTTCCACGCGGCTCGCAGCGTGTTCGCCTCGGCCGGTTCCACCAGGCCCGCCTCGACGGCCGCGTCCAGTGCACCGAGCGTGCGCGTCGTCCGGAGGCCAGGGACCCGGTGCGCCTCGCGGAGCTGGAGGAGCTGGACCGTCCACTCGATGTCGGCCAGACCGCCGCGACCGAGCTTGGTGTGCGTGCTCGGGTCCGCGCCGCGCGGCAGGCGTTCGGCGTCCACGCGCGCCTTGATCCGGCGGATCTCCATCACGTCGCGCTCACTGACGCCGTTCGCCGGGTAGCGCAGCGGGTCGATCAGCTCCCGGAAAGACTGGCACAGCTCGGCGTCACCACAGAGCGGATCGGCGCGCAGCAACGCCTGCGCCTCCCACACCGCGGACCAGCGCGCGTAGTAGGACGCGTACGACGCCAACGTCCGGACCAAGGCGCCCTGCCGGCCCTCGGGACGCAGATCGGCATCGACCGCGACGGCCGGGTCCGCGCCCGGCAACGCGAGCAACCGGCGGAACTCCGTCGCCGCCTGGGTGGCGAAGTCGGTGGCCGCCTTCTCGTCCGCACCCGGCTTCGGGTCGTGGACGAACATCACGTCCGCGTCGCTGCCGTACCCGAGCTCGTGCCCGCCGAACCGGCCCATCGCGACGATCGCCATCCGGGTCGGCTCGGGCTCACCCTCGGCAATCAAGCGCTGTGCGACAGCCCGCCGCGCGACGTCCAGGGCGGTGGTCAGCGTCCCGACCGAGATCACGGTGAGCGCCTCCCCGACCGCCTCGATGTCGAGCATGCCGGACAGATCCGCCGCGGCCACCCGGAACAGCTCGCGCCGCCGGACCGCCCGGATCGCGGCGACCGCGGCCTCGGGCTCGTCCTGCCGGCGGGCGGCGGCGGACATCTCGCTCAGCAGCGCTTCCCGCGTTCGCGGCACGAGTTCGCGTTCGTCGGCGAGCATCGCGGTCGCTTCGGGCGCGCGCTGTAGCAGGTCCACGGCGTACCGGCCGCTCGCGAGCAGGTGGGCGAGCCGCTCGGCCGACGCGCCCTCGTCGCGAAGCTGGCGCAGGTACCACGGCGTGGACCCGAGCGCGTCGGAGATGGTCCGGAAGGCGAGCAGCCCCGCGTCCGGATCCGGCGACTCCGCGAACCATCCGAGCATCGCGGGCAGCAACGCCTTCTGGATCGACGATCGCCTCGACACACCCTCGGACAGGGCCTCGATGTGCCGCAACGCCGAGGCGGGGTCCGCGTACCCAAGCGCAGTGAGGCGCTGCTTGGCGGCCTCCGGGGTCAGCCGCACCTCGCCGCCGGGGATCCGGGCGACGGCCGCGAGCAGTGGCCGGTAGAACAGCTTCTCGTGCAGCCGTCGTACCTCGAGCGCGTGCTTCTTCCAGGCGGCGGTCAGGTCGCCGACCGGGTTCTTCGTGAAACCGAGCGAACGGCCGAGCCGGCGCAGGTCGGCCTCGTCGTCCGGCACCTGATGCGTACGGCGCAGCCGGTACAGCTGGATGCGGTGCTCCATCGACCGGAGGAAGCGATACGCGTCGGCGAGGACGGCGCCGTCCGTGCGGCCGACGTACCCGGTCTTGGTGAGCGACTCCAGCGCGACGAGCGTCGTACCGCTGCGGACCGCGTCGTCGCTGCGGCCGTGGACGAGCTGCAGGAGTTGTACGGCGAACTCCACGTCACGCAGACCGCCGGGGCCGAGCTTGAGCTGGCGATCGACGTCGGCCGCGGGGAGGTGGTCGACGACCCGACGCCGCATCGCCTGGACGTCGTCGACGAACCCCTCGCGATCGGCCGCCGACCACACCAGCTCCGCGGTCTTCTCGGCGTACTGCTGACCGAGCTTGGCGTCGCCCGCGACCGGGCGAGCTTTGAGCAGCGCCTGGAACTCCCAGGTCTTGGCCCAGCGCTGGTAGTACGCGAGGTGGCTGTCGAGGGTGCGGACGAGCGGGCCGGACTTGCCTTCCGGGCGCAGCGCGGCGTCGACCGGCCAGAGCGTGCCCTCGCCGGTGTGGGCCGAGCAGATCCGCATCGCGGCGGCGGCCAACTGGGTCGCGGTCTTCAGCGCGGGCGCCTCCGGCTCACCGTCGAGCGGCTCGGCGACGAACAGTACGTCCACATCGCTGACGTAGTTGAGTTCGCGGCCACCACACTTGCCCATGGCAATGATCGCGAGCCGGCAGTCGGCCGCGCCGGGGTGCGCGGCGAAGTACTCGTTGCGGGCGATGTGCAGGGCGGTCTCCAAGGCTCCCCCGGCCAGGTCGGCCAGTACGGCGGCCACCTCGTCGACCAGCAAGCCCTCGGCGAGGTCACGTGCGGCCAGCCTCAGCAGCAACCGCCGATACTCGATGCGCAGCGCATCGACCGGGTTGTCGGCGTCGACCGCGGTCACGAGCTTGGCCGCGACGTCCTCGACCGACGGGCGCGCGCCGGCCAGCGCGGGGTCGGCCAGGTCGTACCAGTGCCGCGGATGGACGCCGAGATGCCGCCCGAGAGCCTCGCTCGCGCCGAGGACGTACACCAACCGGCGCCGGAAGCCGTCGTCCATCTCAAGCGTGCGCGTGAAGGCGGCGACGTCGTACTGATGCCGCTGCAGCGCCTCGACCATCCCGCACAGCCCGTGCAGTGCGAGGTCCGGATCCGCCGACTCCGACAGAGTGGTGATCAGCTGCTCGGTGGCCATCGGGCTACGGGTGTCCAGCGCGTGCAACTGCTCCAGCATCACCCCGGCCCGATGCGGATCCCCGAAGCCCAGCCGGGCCAGCCGGCCTTCCCACGAACCCCTCCGAGCCTCAGCCACCTCTGCAGGCTACCCAAGCGCACCCACGCGCCAACCCCCGGGCGTCAGCTCTACCAGGCCCCTCACACCTGCCGCGCGGGCTCCCGCGTGACACAATCTCGATGAGTGCGCGACCTGATTGCGAGGGGATTGCGATCAACACACGGAGTTGCCTGGCATATTCGGGCTGTAATCGGCATGATGGCTTCTCATGGTCATGATGACGGGGTCGCTCGCTGTTCGGGGCACGGTGGTCTGGTTGACGCCCCAGCAGGGCGGGCGAGTGTCCGGGCCGCCTGAGCCGGATTACGACTACGACTACACAGCCACCGCGTACCTGCCACCACGGACGGCGGAGGACGGTCAGGCAGGGATTGCGCTGCGCCGGTTCGCGCCGGGCGCCTGGCGGACGCAGGCCGAGGGCATTCTCGTGCCGGCCAAGGGGAATCGGGCCCAGCAGGTGATCCCCGGCTGCCTCGTGGTGATCACCGAGGGAGTCCGCCCGGTCGGCCTGCTCACGGTCGAGGAAGTACACGCCCTCGCCCCCGACGGAACGCCGGTGATCCCGGCCGTGGAAGAGCCGCCGATCCAGACGCTCACGCAGCCGTCTGCGGACGAGCCGCCGTACCGGCACTCCACGGCCGCGTCCCGGTGGACGTCGCAACACGCCTCGGACGACGTGCCACCACAGCCCGCCGAAGTCTGAACGCCCTCTGTCAGCAACGGGCTGCCGGTGCTCGACCGGATCGCGGCCTCGCCCCGGCAGCCCGTCAGGCTGCTCGAAGTGCGGATCGGGAGATCAGAAAGCGAACTGGTTCAGCACTGCGAACTTGTCCGTCGCGCCCTCGTTGGAGATCGCGACGACTCGCCGGGTGATGGTGTGTGAACCACCTGCCGGCAGGTCCAGCTTGAACTTGCTCATCGTCCAGATCGCCTGCGAGTACCCGGTGAAGTCCCCGCTGCCGGCGCCGTACACCAGCCCGTAGGTCTGGTTGTCCGCACTGGTCCCGGACTGCCCGATCCAGCGCTTCGCGTCCGGAGTCTGCGCGAACGGGCCGCCGCTGGTGACCGGCGCGTTGCCCGATACCGCCGAGCGCGACCCCGGACCGTCGTGATCCAGCGCATCACCGGCCCACACCGTCAGCGGCGTACCCGTCGCGTTGGTGAAGGTCGTCGCCGCGGTGACGAACTGCTCGTCGGCCGTCGCGGTGTACGTCGTGACGACCTTGAGGTTCGCATTCTCCGCCGAGGCCCCGGTGACCTGGACGACCGCCTTCTCGCCGGTGTTCTCGACGATCCGGACGTCGGTCGACCGCACCTGCAGTTGCTGCCAGGCGCTGCCGCCGCTCGGCTCGGTGGTGCTGACGTACGGCAGGTTGATCCAGTCGAGCTGGTCCGGCTGCCCGGTGATCGCCATGTCGACGACCTTGCCCGGAGTGGACGGGCTCATCTGCGGGTCCTGGAAGACCTTCGCGATCGCCATCGCCAGGTGCTTGTTCTCGATCACGATGTCGCCGACACCGCCCTCGACCAGACCGCTCGGCAGCCGCTTGCCGATACTCGCGTCGACGTTCACCGGCGCGACTTCCAGGTCCACTGTCACGGTCCCGCTGTCGCCGGCCTCGATCTCCTTGGCCGCCGTCGCGTACCCGAGCTGGGCGACCTGGACGCTGTACTTGCCCGCGCCCTGCGACAGCCCGACCTGGTAGTTGCCAGCGGCATCGGTCGTGGTGCGGCCGACCGCCGTGCCGCCGTCCTGCATGATCAGGACGGTGCTGTTCGCGGCGGGGGCACCGGTGGCCTTGTTGGTCACCTTGCCGGCCACGAGCGGCCACGGCTTGGCCGTCGTGCCGCCCGGCGTGAAGGCATACAGGTTGCCGTCGAGGGCTCCCGCGACCACGGTGTTGCCGCTGACCGCCGGACCCGCCGACACCCAGGTGCCGATGTCCTGCGACCACAGCGGCTGGCCGGTCCGCGCGTCGAGCGCGTAGAACCCACCGCTGTTGGCGCCGACGAACAGCGTGTTCCCGGACAGCGCCGGCGAGGTGAAGGAGCCTCCCCGGTACTGCGAACCCGGCAGCAACTGATCCCAGATCACGGCACCCGTCGTCGCGTTCAACGCGGTGACCGCGCCACTCGGGAAGGACATGTAGACCGTGTTGCCCTCGATCGCGGCGGCGGACGGGGTCGCGCCACTGCTCACCAGCGACGAGTGCGAGCTGGTGTAGGTCCACAACGTGGCTCCGGTCGCGCCGTCGCGGGCGACGATGCCGTTGTTCGAGCCGATGAAGACCTTGTCGTCGGCCGCGGACGGGATGCCGTCCTGCCAGCCGCCGAGGGACTCGGTGCCCTGCCAGAGCTTCGCGCCGGTCTTCAGGTCGTACGCGATCACCCGGTCGGCGGTCTCGTTGCCGACGTACACACGCCCGTCGGAGACCGCCGGCGTGCCGTCGCTCATCGTGGCGCCGGTCATCGGAGCGGCCCAGACCCGCTGACCCGTCTTGGCGTCGAGGGCCAGCAGCAGACCGGTCGCGGCCTCACCGAACCGGGTCTGGTACGGGAACAACACCTTGCCATCGGCAACGGTCACCCCGTAGTAGCCGTAGGTGCGCTGGTTGTTCCCCTCCGGCGCGGCCTCGGGGTCGTGCCGCCACTTCAGCTTGCCGGTCTTGGCGTCCACCGCGAACAGCGTGCCGCGCAGGGTCGGCACGTAGACGAGACCGTCCGACACCGCCACGCTGCCGTGCACCGACGACGGCACGGTGTAGCTCCACAGCTTCTTGCCGGTAGCCAGCGAGACCGCGTGGACCGCGCTGTTGCCGTCGCCGTTCTCGTCCCGCGTCCCGGCGTACACGACGCCGTCGACGATGGCGGGTGAGCCGGTCAGGAAGGTGCCCTCGGTCCGGTATGACCAGGCCAGCCGCTGACCGGCGGCGATCGCGTCCTGGGCGACGCCGCTGTGCGACGCGTCGCCGTGGTGCTGCGACCAGTCCGCCCCGGCGACCGGCTGGATCGCCTTCTCCGCGGTCAAGGTGAAGTCCGACGTTCGTGTCCAGGTCGCGCCGGTCTTGTCCGCGGCCTCGACGACGATCCCGTGCTTGCCGGTCCGCACGCCGCGCGGAAGGTCGGCGTACCAGGTGAACTCGCCGGTCGGCTGGAGTGACCGCCACGAGCCGTTGTCGAGCTTGTAGCGGACCCGGACCGGTGCGTCGCTGGTGTCGTACGCGTTCACCTGGATCCCCGGGAACTTGTCCAGCGGGACCGTGGTGCCCGGCGCCGGTGAGACGACGGTGAGGTCCTTCTCCGCGCCGTAGATCCGGAACGGGTTGTCGAAGGTCTTGTTGTCCATGTGCACGAACCGGAACCCGCGGGGCGAGTTGTCGATCGTGTACGAGCTCGACACCGTCTGGATGTGCTTCGCGGTGCCGGCGAAGTCGCTCTTCGGCTCCACGTCGTTGGAGTGCTCGTGGCCGACCAGGATCAGCTCGGCGCCGTACTGCTCCAGGACCTTGCCGTACTCGTCGTACACCGACGGCGAACCGAACGGTACGTTCATCGGCTGGTGGGTCAGCACGACCAGGTGCTTGCCACGCTTCATGTTGCGGGCGAGGTCGGCCTTGACCCACTCAAGTTGCTCGGCGAACGGCGCGGCCCCGTTGTTCTCCAGCACCAGGAAATGCCGGTCGCTGTAATCGAACGAGTACCACTCCGGTCCGACGTGCTTGCGGTAGTTGTTGATCCGGGCCGCGTACGTCGCTCCCGCGGCGTACTCGTGGTTGCCGACGGCCGGCCAGACCGGGACCTTCGACTTCGCCGTACCGGCCTGGTAGAACTCGAACTCCGCGTCGGTGGCGTTGTTCGTCAGGTCACCGCTGACCTGGATGAAGGCGAGGTCCTGCTTGGTCGAGTTGATCTCGGTGATCTGCTCGGGCAGCTGGGCGTTCACATGCGGGTCGGCGACGTTGCCGAAGGTGAAGCCGCCACTCGCGGACTTCTTGTCCTTGCGGAGGCCGAAGTCGACCTGCTTGCTGTCGCCGTCGGCGAGCTGACCGAGGTTCCGGAAGAACTTCGGAGTCATGGTGTCGTCGGTGCCGACGGTGTAGCCGGCGGGCTGGGTGACGAACACGAGGTCGACGTTTCGGCGCTCGACGTCGGTGGTGAACGTGTAGTGGCCCTGGGCATCGGTGACCGCGAACTGCTGACCGTCCGACACGCTGACGCCGGGGATGCCGACCTCACCGTTGTCGATCCGGTTGTCGGCATCGCGATCCTCGAAGACCGTGCCGGTGATGGTGGCGCTGGGCCCGTCAACGGCGTCCGCGACCACGCCGGTGAGGGGTACCGCGACGACCAGCACGGCCAGGCCGGCGGTGACCCCGTACAGAAGCTTGTGCCACCTCGTTGTGGCGGGTTGATGATCGTTCGACCTGTGTGACAGGCGGATCATGTCAGGAAGAACCTTTCTGCGAACCAGTAGAGGCCGAAGGCGGCGACGACCCCGGTCGCCGAACGCACCGCCGGGACCGCGACGCGGGTCCGGCGGATCAACAGGACCAGTGGGAACACGGCGAGCAGCAGCAGCGCCTGACCCGTCTCGATGCCGACGTTGAAGCTCAGCAGCGAGACGAGCAGTTCGGGACTGACCTGATCGGTGATCCGCAGCGACCCGGCGAAGCCGAGACCGTGCAGAAGACCGAAACCGAAGACCACCGGGAGCCGGTGGCGGGTGGAGCCGAGCAGGTTCTCCACCGCGACGAAGGCGATCGACAGCGCGATCAGCGGTTCGACGATCACCGCCGGCACGGACAACCCGCCCAGCAGGGTGGAGACCAGCGTGACGCTGTGCGCCACGGTGAACATCGAGATGACCTGCAGCAGACTTCGCAGGCTGGCGGCGCCGAGAATCAGCGCGACCACGAAGAGCACGTGATCGAGCCCGAGCAGGATGTGCTCCACACCCATCTTCCCGAACTGCACACTCGAGCTGGCCATCGTGTTGTCGCCGACGCCGAAGTCGTGATGCGAGCGATCGAACACGGTCCGGCCGGATCCACCGGCGAAGGCGTATTCGGCCAGGTTGGTGTGATCGTCGGCGACGGCCTCAGCCGTGTCGAAGACGTCGTACCGCAGGCTGAACGCTCCGGTCGATCCCGGGCAGTCGAACACCAGCCCGAGGTCGGCGTATGCCTTGGTGGCCCGCTGCCCCACGGAGGTCGTCTCGAGCGCCGACTCACATGCGGCCCCGTCAACCGAGACGACCACGCGGTCGTGCAGGTACCCGGCGATCCGCTCCTTGGCGTTGTCCAGCGCCTGCGCCCGCTGACCGTCGTCGGTCACCGGCCCGCCGAGATCCACGGCCCGCCCGAGTACGTCGTACTCCAGGCTGAGCAACCAGGTCACGCGACTGCCGTCCTGGTGCACGGTCGAGTAGCCAGTCGACGCGATCACATGCGCCGAGGCCGACGACGCTCCGCCAACGAACAGCAGACCCACTAACCCGAAGACCACCAACAGGCGCCGCATGAGACCCGATCCCACGCGACGCCGGCGACCACTGGGTGACGCCGCAGGAAACTATTTGCCGCCATGACGCGGCAAACAGTCACTAGAGCACGGGCAACAGCTTGTTCAGCTCGAAGGGGGTGACCTGGCGGCGGTAGTCCTGCCATTCGGCCCGCTTGTTGCGGAGGAAGAAGTCGAAGACGTGCTCGCCGAGCGTCTCGGCGACCAGTTCGCTGTCCTCCATCGCCTGGATGGCTTCGGCGAGACTGCTCGGGAGCGGCTTGATGCCGAGGGCCTTGCGTTCGCGGGCGGTCAGCGACCAGACGTCGTCCTCCGCCTCGCGCGGCAGCTCGTACCCCTCCTCGATGCCCTTGAGCCCAGCCGCCAGCATCAGCGCGAAGGCGAGGTACGGGTTCGCCGCGGAGTCGAGCGAGCGGAACTCGACCCGGCTCGACTGTCCCTTGTGCGGCTTGTACATCGGCACCCGGACCAGCGCGGACCGGTTGTTGTGCCCCCAGGAGATGAACGACGGCGCCTCGTCACCGACCGCGAGCCGCTTGTACGAGTTCACCCACTGGTTCGTCACCGCGGTGATCTCGGCCGCGTGGTGCAACAGGCCGGCGATGAACGCGCGCCCGGTCTTGGACAACTGGTACTGCGCGCCGCCCTCGAAGAACGCATTCCGATCGCCCTCGAACAGCGACATGTGGGTATGCATGCCGGACCCGGGCTGGTCACTCAGCGGCTTCGGCATGAAGGACGCGTAGATGCCCTGCGACAGCGCGACCTCCTTCACCACCACCCGGAAGGTCATGATGTTGTCCGCGGTCGACAGCGCGTCGGCGTACCGCAGGTCGATCTCCTGCTGGCCCGGCCCACCCTCGTGGTGACTGAACTCGACCGAGATCCCCATCGACTCGAGCATCGTGATCGCCTCACGGCGGAAGTCGTTCCCGATCCCCTGCGGCGTGTGGTCGAAGTACCCCGACGAGTCGACCGGCTCCGGCGTCGTACCGGGCGCGCCGACGAGCGACTTGAACAGGTAGAACTCGATCTCGGGGTGCGTGTAGAAGGTGAACCCGAGGTCGGCCGCCTTCGACAGCGTCCGCTTCAGCACGTGCCGCGGGTCGGCGAACGACGCGGACCCGTCCGGCATGTTGATGTCGCAGAACATCCGCGCGGTGCCCATCGTCTCGCCCCGCCAGGGCAGGATCTGGAACGTCGACGGGTCCGGCTTGGCCAGCATGTCCGCCTCGGTCACCCGGGCGAACCCCTCGATCGCGGACCCGTCGAAGCCGATCCCCTCGGCGAACGCGCCCTCCAGCTCGGCCGGCGCCACCGCCACCGACTTCAGGAACCCGAGCACGTCGGTGAACCAGAGCCGCACGAAGCGTACGTCGCGCTCCTCCAGCGCGCGCAGCACGAACTCCTGCTGCTTGTCCATCAGTCCACCTCCAGATGTGAAGCCCGCACACAGTGTGCCCCGGCTCTGTTAAGCAGACGTTACGTGCTGCGGGCGACATCCACCCCTTCAGGGCCTAGCGTGTTCCCTTGTGCAGACCATCTTCGGCGCCGGGTACCAGGTGGCGCTGATCGTGGCCGCACTGCTGTGCCTGAGTGACCTGCTGCTCAGCACCGCCCGGTTCGTCCAGTCGATCCGGAAGAAGCGGCCCGCCGAGCGGGACGTCCTCGGCCGGCGCTGGCTGCCGGTCCCGGAGCTCGGGTTCGGCATGTTCGCGTTCTGCTGCCCCGGGCTGGTCACGCTCGGGCTGACCCACCACGACGCCGACAACCTGCCGACCAAGCAGATCCTGCTCGCCGCCCTGGTCTTCGGGTACGCCGGGGCCGTGCTGTCCCGGGTCGTGCGGACACCGGGTCCCGGCGGCCGCCGGTTCCGGCTACGCGCCGGCCTGCTCCTTGGCCTCCCGGCTCTCTTCGGCCTGGTCTTCGGGCTCTCCGCCTTCTGACCCCCGCCGCCGCTGGAACCACGGCACCACCCGCTCGAGCGGCGCGAACGCGAGCCAGCAGACCACGGTCGGCAGGAAGTGGATCAGCAGGATCGCCGTGTTCGCCGCGTGGAACCCGAGGAAGAACAGGGCCCCGAGCAACTGCCACCGGCCCTTCAGGAACAGGATCACCGGCGAGAGGAACTCCGCGATGATGCCGACCCACTGCATCACGTGCAGCATCCACGGGTGATGCAGCAACCACTCCCCGACCGGGTGCGGCCGCCGTACGATCGCCCAGGTCAGGATCGCGCTGTTCGGCCACGCGAGCGTCCACCCGGCGCCACGGAGCTTGGCGATCGAGGACAGGAAGTACGTCGCGATCACCGAGATCTGGATGCACCGGACCGCCCAGCCGGCGGCCTCGGACCTGGTCTGATCGCCGTACGACGCCCGGCCGCGGCGGCCGGCCTTCACGGTCGGGAGGACCCAGAGGGCGACCACCAAGGCGAGGTGGTCGTGGTCGACCTTGCCGTCGCTCATCCCGATCAGGACCCACCAGGTGAACGCGGGCGCCACGATCCAGCCCGCGATCCGCGGGAAGTAGTTGGTCGCGCCGACCAGGCAGGCCACGATCAGGACGACGTACAGGGCAGTCGTGTTGGCCACCGACGGCTTGGGCAGATCGAGCATGCGCGCCAGCAGCAACGGCTGGTACAGGCCGGGGTGCTCGCCCTTGTCGCGGGTGTCGCGGACGAACGCGTGCATGTCGAGGATGACGAAGAGATAGAAGATCGTCCGCAGCCACGCGACCCGGGCGAGGGCGATCTTCGGCGTGAACCAGTCGGCGAACCGGCCGGCGGTGGTCCGGCCGACGGCTGCCGTCTCGGGGGCGCTCACTTGCGCACCTCCCAGGTGGCCAGGACCTCGGACGTCGGCGGGCCTTCGACCCGGCCCTTGACCAACTGGGTGGTGTCCCGGATCAGTTCGAGCTTCACGTACCTCGGCTTGTCCGGATGCTTGCGCGCCCACCCGTCCGCGACCTGCTGCAGCAGCGACGGGTCCTTGACGATCTCGCCGGTCCGGGCTTCGATCTCGGCCCGGGCGACGCCGGCGCCCTCGATGTTCAGCGGTACGTCGACCGTCGTACTGGCATCGGTGAGCGCGCTGATCCGGGTGAACGTGATCGCGGCGTCGTCGGCGACCGATCCGGCGTACTGCGACATCGGGCCGAACGGCCAGGCGTCGTCGGAGGCCCGCACCGAACCGTTGATCAGCAGGCCGATGCCGGCCAGGGCGACCGCCACCCGTACGCCCTTGCCGATCCGGCCCAGCCGGACGTCCCCCGCCCGTACACCATCTGTCACGCCCGTCATTAGACCATCCTCGGTTTCGACGGGTCACCGGTAGGGAATTTTCTGAAGTATGACCGCCCCAGAAAATTTCCAACGTGCCCGGATGTCCCGGCGTACCCTGCTGCGCGGCGCTGCCGCCGGCGGCGTACTGATCGGCGGCGTCGCCCTCCCGACCACAGCAGCCCAGGCGGCTCCCGCGCCGCGCTGCTACACGCGCCTGGTTGTGCACGAAGTACGGCCTCGATCCGCACGCGGCGATCGTCGGGCACCGGGACTACAACACCACCCAGTGCCCCGGTGACGTCTTCTACGCCAGGCTGCCCGAACTGCGCGACCGGGTAGCGGCCGTTGTCCTCGGCTGATAGGTGATCCGTCTGATCAGAAGTTCGAACGGTCCGCGGTAGCCGACGCGTCGCATCCGGTCGGCCATCACCACGGTCGCCAGCCAGGTCGCGACGGCGAGCAATGCCGTCGTGGTTGGGGTGAGCGTGCGCGACAGGTCGAGTAGGTACGGCGTGAAGACGACAGCCCACACCACGGACTGGAACAGATAACAGGTCAGCGAACGCTGGCCGACGGCGGCGATCGCCCGGGTGATCGGACCTTGGCGATCGTTCAGCCGCAGCGCGATCAGGACGATCAGGGCGGCGTACCCGAAACCGCCGAAGACACCGGACGCGTCGTGCAGCGGACCGAGAATACTCAGCGCGTGGTCGCTCGGCTGGTCGACCACTCCGCCGACGACCAGCGACACCGGCAGGGCCCCGGCCACCGCGATGGTGAGGCCGACGACCGCGGTCGTGGTCAGCAGGGTGAGGTGCTCGGCCGGACGCTCGAGGATGCGCCGCCGGCCGGCCCAGAGCCCGATCAGGAACGGGGTGACGAACCCGATCCATCCGAGTCCGGCGATGAACGGCTGCACGACGATCCGGTCGCCGAACTGGCCGAGGAAGTCCGGCGGCAGCATCGAGGGATCCGCCGCGTCGGAGGCGGTCGCCATCGAGTCGTCGCTCGGCAGTGCGGTGAGCACGAGCACGAACGCGGCCACGACGAGCAGCCAGCGGTCCTTCCAGCGCAGCGCCCAGACGCCGAGGAAGAGGAGTACGCCGTACGCCGCGAGGATGTCGCCGATGTAGAGCAGCATCGCGTGCAGGAACCCGAGCACCACCAGCACCAGACTCCGCCGCCACAGCAACTTGCGGATCCCCCACCACTCGGTCCCCGCCTCCCGCTACCGCCGCACGATCTGCGCCACGCCGTACCCGAACAACACCCCGAACATCGGGAACGCCCGCCCATCCACGAACGTCGAGATCCCCATCCCCACGACCCCGGCATCGACCGGAAACCCCCCGAACACCCGCTCGCCGTAGATGAAGTAGTGCGAGTTGGCCAACGCAATGAACAACAACATGAACCCGCGAGCCAGGTCCGGCCCCAACGCCCGCTCACCCAACCCGGTCGGCCCAGCCTGAAGACTCATCCCTCCAGTCAATCCGCACCAGACCACACCGGCATCCACCCAAAGTCCCGCACTGCGTAAACCTTCGTACCTCTGCGTGGGTAAGAGCCGGGGGAACCAGTAATGTGCTCCCGTGCCTCAGCTTCGGGTAGCTCTTGCTCAGCTCAATGTGACCGTGGGTGACATTGGCGGGAACGCGGACAAGATCGTCGCGTGGACCCGTAACGCTGTCGAGCGCGGTGCCCACGTCGTGGCCTTCCCGGAGCTCGGGCTGACCGGGTATCCGGTGGAAGACCTGGCGCTGCGGGCGTCGTTCGTGGACGCGTCGCAGGCGCGGATCCACGACCTCGCCCGGCGGCTGGCCGACGAAGGGCTCGGCGAGATCGTGGTGGTCTGCGGCTACCTCGACCGCGCCGGCGGTACGGCGATGGGCATCGACCGGCTCGGCCGCCCCAAGGGCTCCCCGACGAACTCGGCCGCGGTGATCCACCAGGGCCGGGTCGTCACCAGCGCGGTCAAGCACCACCTGCCGAACTACGGCGTCTTCGACGAGTTCCGGCACTTCGTCCCCGGCAACACCCTGCAGGTGATCCGGATCCACGGCATCGACGTCGCCCTGGTCATCTGCGAGGACCTCTGGCAGGACGGCGGCCCGGTCGCCGTCACCAAGGCCGCCGGCGCCGGTCTGCTGCTCGTCGTCAACAGCTCGCCGTACGAGGCGAACAAGGACGACGTCCGCGGTGACCTGGTCCGCCGCCGCGCCCGCGAGGCCGGCTGCTCGCTCGCCTATGTCAATCTGGTCGGCGGCCAGGACGAACTCGTCTTCGACGGCGACTCGCTGATCGCCGACGCCGAGGGCAAAGTCTTCGCCCGCGCCCCGCAGTTCGAGCAGGGCAGCATGGTCGTCGACCTCGACCTCCCTGCCGCATCAGGTACACCGTCCGGCACGCACGAAGGCATCGAGATCGTCCACACCGTCCTGCACGACGACGCCCTCGAGCCGTACGAGCCGATGGACTCGGCCGTCGCGCCGCGGCTGTCCGACGAGGCCGAAATGTACGGCGCGATCGTCACCGGCCTGCGCGACTACGTCCAGAAGAACGGGTTCAAGTCCGTCCTGCTCGGGCTCTCGGGCGGCATCGACTCGTCGCTGGTCGCGGCGATCGCCTGTGATGCGATCGGTCCCGAGCACGTGTTCGGCATCTCCAACCCGAGCGTCTACTCCAGCGACCACTCCAAGGACGACGCCGCCGATCTCGCGGCCCGCACCGGCTTGAACTACCGCGTCGTACCGATCCAGCCGATGGTGCAGCCGTTCCTCGACACGCTCGGCCTGACCGGGCTGGCCGAGGAGAACCTGCAGGCCCGGGTCCGCGCGGTCGTCTGGATGGGCCTGTCGAACGCCGACGGCCACCTTGTGCTTGCCTGCGGCAACAAATCCGAGCTGTCCGTCGGCTACTCCACCATCTACGGCGACGCGGTCGGCGGCTACGCACCGCTGAAGGACGTCCCGAAGACGCTGGTCTGGCGGCTGGCCAAGTGGCGGAACCAGGACGCGAAGGACCGCGGCCAGCAGCCGCCGATCCCGGCGAACTCGATCGCCAAGCCGCCGTCGGCCGAGTTGCGCCCGGGACAACAGGACACCGACTCACTGCCGCCGTACGATCTGCTCGACGACATGCTGGACGACTACGTCGAGCAGGACCGCGGCAGTGCCGAGTTGGTCGCCGCCGGGTTCGACACCGAGCTGGTCACGAAGGTGATCCAGCTGGTCGACCGAGCGGAGTACAAGCGCCGGCAGTACCCGCCGGGCCCGAAGATCACCCACAAGGCTTTCGGCCGGGACCGGCGACTGCCGATCACGAACGCGTGGCGTGAGGACGCACGGAAGGCAGCCGAGCACTGAGCGACTCCTGGCGGTACCGCCCATCCACCGACACCCCGTGGGGCACTCCCGAGGAGCCCACCGGCCGTTCCGGCCTGCCTGCTGACGACCGGCGCGGTCGGGCGGGCAAGGAATTCAACGATGTGAGCGATCGCTCACCTACAGGCGGTGGCGCTCACCCTCCGCAACGGTGGGACGATGAAGGCATGGTTGACAACTTCCTGTCGGCCGGTACCCCGGGTGACGACGAGGAGCTGCCGTCGCCGTACGGGACCGGACCGAAGAACCGGACAACCGAGGAGCACCGCCGCTCGGACTACGACAACGACACCTGGCGGGACCGGCCCAACGGGCTCGGCCTCGACCCGTCACCGTCCCTGCCGAACGCACCACGGTCGTACGAGCGCGGCCCGGTGCCGCAGCAGCCGTACGTCCCCAAGCCGCCGTACCTGCCCGCGGCACCGCCGCCACCGTCGCAGCAACCCCAGCAGCGGCAGTACGGCGACCACCCGCCGAGCCGGCCGTACGGCGATCAGCCGCAGAGCCGACCGCACGCCGACCAGCCGCACCGGCCCGAGTACTACGCCGAGCGAGAGCAGTCGGCCGCTGACGAGCCGACGTTCGGACAGCCGGCGTACCCGGAGCAGAACCCGTTCCGGCCGCAGCAGTCACCGGCTCAACCGACGCCGCCGCCATCACAGGGCCGGCCGAGTCCGTTCGGACCGGGCAGCAACGGCACCACACCGCCGAGCCGCCAGCCGCAGCCGCCGGCCGGACCGCCGGCGCAGCAGCGTCCGCTGGCACCGCCGCAGTCGAGCAATGGCGTGACGCAGCGGCCCGCCGCACCGCACAGCTCGAACGGCAGCACCAACTGGAGCAGTCCGGCCCCGACGCCGAGTCCTGCTCCGCCACAGATCCCTGCCCAGAGCAACGGACACGCCAACGGGCCGAGCAGCAACGGGGTGACCCCGCAGCCGGCGCCGCAGCCGCAGACACCACCAGCTGCGCCGGCTCAGAACCAGGCGCCGCAGCCGCAGCAACCACGACCTGCCGCGCCCGCCACTCCCCCGCCGAACTACCCGGTGGACACTCCGACGATCACGGCGTACATGCCGGACGCGATCGAGTCCTACCAGCAGGAGCCGGGACAGAAGCAGGACAACGGCTACCTGTCGGATCCGAGCGCGGAGTACGAGAGCAACACGCCGGTCAGCGAGGAGCCCAAGCGGCTCGGCGCCCGGCGGCGTGCGGACGTCCAGCAGGACGCTCCGAGCCAGGTCGCCAACGAGCCCGGCGCATCACACCGGGCGGGTCGTCGGGCCCAGGCGACGGCGAGCAGTTCGCCATCCGAGCTCGGCGGTTCGCCCACGCTCGGCGGTTCACCCACGCTCGGCGGTTCACCCACGCTCGGCGGTTCACCCACGCTCGGCGGTTCGCCCACGCTCGGCGGTTCGCCCGCGCTCGGCGGTTCGCCCGCGTCGGCGGAGAACAAGCCGGCTGGTGGCAATGGTCCGGGTGAGGGCAGCAAGCGGCCGCGGCGCTACCGCGTCCACCACCTGCGCGACATGAAGAACCATGGCGAGAAGTGGGCCATGTTGACGGCGTACGACCAGTACACCGCCGAGATCTTCGACCAGGCAGGCATTCCGGTGCTGCTGGTCGGTGACTCCGCCGCGAACAACGTCTTCGGGTACGACACCACGCTGCGCGTCACCGTCGACGAGCTGATCCCGCTGGCGCGGGCCGTCGCGGGTGCGGTCGAGCGGGCGCTCGTCGTCGCCGACCTGCCGTTCGGCTCGTACCAGGCGTCACCCGAGCAGGCCTTCCACACCGCCGTCCGGTTCATGAAGGAAGCCGGCGTGCATGCGGTGAAGCTCGAAGGCGGCCGGAACATGGTGCCGATGGTGGAGAAGCTGACGCAGTCCGGCATCCCCGTGATGGCGCACATCGGCTTCACGCCGCAAAGCGAGCACAGCATCGGCGGCTACCGGGTCCAGGGTCGTGGCGACCAGGCCGCCGGGCTGATCGACGACGCGGTCGCGCTGGCCGAGGCGGGCGCGTTCTCCGTCGTCCTGGAGATGGTGCCGGGCGACGTCGCCGCGGAGATCACCAAGCGCGTCTCGATCCCGACCATCGGCATCGGCGCCGGCCGCGACACCGACGCCCAGGTCCTGGTCTGGCAAGACATGGCCGGCCTCCGCTCAGGCACGATGCCCCGCTTCGTCAAGCGGTACGCCGACTTACGCGGCATCCTCACCTCCGCAGCCACCACCTACGCCGCCGACGTAGCCTCCGGCACCTTCCCCGCCGACGAACACACCTTCTAGCCGAGCCGGCAGACGCGCACCGATCTCCTCAGCTGTCCAGGGCGAGGGCTTTGAGGGCGGCGAGGGCCTGGGCCTTCGCTCGGGGGCGGGAGGGGGCGGGGTCGAGGCCGAGGAGGCGGCGGCGGTGCGGTTCGCCGAGCAGTAGGCCGAAGAGGTGCTCGGCGGTGACCGCGTCACCGTCGAGCAATTCCGTGAGTACGTCGAGGTAGCGGCGCGGGCCGTTCGCGTAAAACGCCGACGCGAGTTCGGGGAACTGCCGGGCCTCCGCGATCACCAGTCGGTGCAGGTCGATCGCCTCGTCCGAGTGCAGTGTCGTCACCAGCCGGATCGCGACCTGCTCGAGACTGTCGGGTTCCGCCGACGGCAGGACCTGGGTGTTCAACCTGGCCACCACCGCGGCGAAGACCTCCGCCTTGTCACCGACATAGGTGTAGATGGTGCGCTTGGTCACCTGGGCTTCGGTGGCCAAGCGGTCCAGCGGCACCCCGCCGTACCCGTGCGCGAGGAACAGCCGGACCGCGGCGTCGAGGATGTCCTCGCGCCGCCGCTCCCGCTCCGCACCCGTCGGCCGGCCGAGCTTGCGCCGTTCCTGCTGGCTCACGTGATCTCTCACCTCATAAGAATGATACTATTCAGTGTCATTATCCGTCGTTCCGCCTGAAGGACAGACGATGTCCCCTGACGTTGCCACATCCCGGAGTCGCTCCCGGCGCCGCACCACGCCGTCGGACGTCCTGCTCGAGTACTACCGGGAGATGTTGTTCATCCGCCGCTTCGAGGAGCGCGCCGCCCGCGCGTACACCGAGGCCGAGATCGGCGGCTACTGCCATCTCAACCTGGGCGAGGAGGCGACCGTCGTCGGGCTGATGCGCGCGCTCGCCCCGGACGACTACTTGTTCACCAACTACCGCGAGCACGGCTACGCACTGGGCCGCGGGATCGAGCCCGGCCGGGTGATGGCCGAGCTCTACGGCCGCAGCGACGGCGTCTCCAAGGGCTGGGGCGGGTCGATGCACCTGTTCGACCTGGAGACGCGATTGCTCGGCGGCTACGGCATCGTCGGCGGCCAGTTGCCGCTCGCCACCGGCGCCGCGCTCGCGATCGCCTACCGCGGCGGCCCCGAGGTGGTCCTGTGCCACATGGGCGACGGTACGACGAACACCGGCGCCTTCCACGAGGCACTCAACCTCGCCGCTTTGTGGCAGCTGCCGATCGTCTACGTGGTCGTGAACAACCAGCTCGGGATGGGTACGACGGTGGAGAAGTCGTCGGGCGAACCCGAGTTGTACAAGCGCGGATCGTCGTACCGGATCAAGGGCGAGCGGGTCGACGGCAACGACGTGGTCGCGGTCCGGGCCGCGGCCGAGCGGGCGATCGCGGCGGCCCGGAAGGGGCGGCCGATGCTGCTCGAGACGGTCAGCTCGCGGTTGCGCGGTCACTCTGTGGTGGACCCGGCGGCGTACCGGACGAAGGAGGAGACGGCTGCTCTCCGGGCGGCGGATCCGCTGTTCGCACTGGCGGACGACCTGCGGGCGTCCGGCGTACTGACGGAGGTCCTGGCCAAGGAGATCGAGGAGGAGGTGGTGGCGCGGGTGGCGGCTGCGGTCCGGTTCGCCGAGGCGAGCCCGCCGCCGGACATCGGGACGCTGTTCGACTACAACTACGCGACGCCGGTCGCCAACGACTCTCGCCGGCTGCCTGCTCAGCCGCTGTTCACGGCGGTGAACGCGTGACCGAGATGACGTACCGGCAGGCGCTGCGGGACACGTTGCGGTCGGAGATGCTGCGCGACGAGAACGTGTTCCTGATCGGTGAGGAGATCGGGATCTTCGAGGGTTCTTACAAGATCACCGCGGGACTGCTGGCCGAGTTCGGCGAGCAGCGGGTGCGCGACACCCCGATCTCGGAGGAGGGTTTCACCGGGGCGGCGATCGGCGCGGCGATGCTCGGGCTGCGGCCGGTGGTCGAGCTGATGACGATCAACTTCTCGCTGCTCGCACTGGATCAGATCGTCAATCACGCGGCGAAGATCCACGGCATGTTCGGCGGCCAGTGCCGGGTGCCGCTGGTGATCCGCACCCCGGGTGGCGGCGGCCAGCAGCTCGGCGCCACGCACTCGCAGAACATCGAGCTGTACTACGCGTTCGTCCCCGGACTCAAGGTCGTTGCCCCGAGCAACCCTGCGGACGCGAAGGCGTTGCTGCTGGCCGCGATCCGCGACGACGACCCGGTCCTCTTCCTGGAGAACCTCGCGCTCTACAACACCCGCGGCGAGGTGCCGGACCACGACGAGCCGGCCGAGATCGGCCGCGCCGCGATCACCCGGCCCGGGACGGACATCACCGTGATCGGGTACTCGCGGATGGCCGCGGTCGGATTGCAGGTCGCCGAGGAACTCGCCCGGACCGAGGGCATCGACTGCGAGGTGATCGACCTGCGCAGCCTGCGGCCGCTCGACCGTCCGACGGTGGTGGAGTCGGTACGACGTACGCACGCGGCGGTCGTGTTGGAGGACGACTGGCTGACGTACGGCATCGGCGCCGAGATCGCGGCGACGATCTCCGACGGGGCGTTCGATCAGTTGGATGCGCCGGTCCGGCGAGTGGCGATGGCGGAGGTGCCGCTGCCCTACGCGAAGAGTCTGGAGACCGCGGCGTTGCCGTCCGCGGACGACGCCGCGACGGCGATCCGGGAGACGTTGTCGGCCGTCGGCCGATTGCGCCGAGAGGAAGCACGATGAGCGAGATCCTGATGCCGCGACTGTCGGACACGATGGAGTCCGGGGTGATCGCGACCTGGCACAAGCACCCGGGCGACGAGGTCCAGCCGGGCGACATCCTGGCCGAGATCGAGACCGACAAGGCGGTGATGGAGTACGAGGCGTACGAGCCCGGCACCCTCACTTCTGTCCTCATCGAGGAGGGCGCCGAGGCCGCGATCGGTACGCCCATCGCCATCCTCACCACGGCGGACGACGCGACAGCTACTGTGCCTTCGGAACAGGAAGACGGCGCAGGTACCGCTGATCGGCCGCTGGCGTCGCCGTTGGCTCGGCGCGACGCGAGCGAGCACGGTGTCGACCTGCGGCACGTAACCGGCACCGGCCCCGGCGGCCGCATCATCCGCGCCGACGTCCTCGCAGCCGTCACACCAACCCCGACCGCAGCACCACCCGCCCCGACACCCACCGCACCCGTGCCACCGCCCCCAGCAGCAAGCCCCGCGGCGCCCACTGCACCGACCCCGGGACCTGCTGCGGCCTCCGCCTCGCCACTCCCTGCAGCCTCATCCGCGGTCTCCGGGGTGGTTGAGCCGTTGGGGTTGTTGCGGCGGACCAGTGGCAGGCGGTTGGCGGAGAGTGCTCGGGAGATCCCGCACTTCACGTTGACCGCGGTGGCCGACGTCGAGGACCTGGTGGTACTGCGAGGCGAGCTCAACGAGCGCCTGCAACAGGCAGACCGGCCGAAGATCAGTGTCAACGATCTCATCATCCGCGCCTGTGCGTTGACGCTCCGGGACCACCCGGACGTGAACTCGTCCCTCGTGGACGACGGACTGCTCAGGCACCCCGACATCAACATCGGCGTCGCGGTCGCCACCGCCGAAGGTCTGCTGGTCCCGGTGATCCGGAACGCGGACCGGCGGAGCGTGAGCGACATCGCCGCGGCGAGCACGGATCTCGCCGTACGGGCGCGGGAGCGACGGCTCCGGCCGGAGGAGATGACCGGCGGTACGTTCACCGTCAGCAATCTCGGCATGCTCGGGATCGAGGAGTTCACCGCGATCATCAACCCGCCCGAGGCCGCGATCCTCGCCGTCGGCGCGGTCCGCCGCGAACCGGTCGTCCTCGACGACGACACGATCGGTCCGCGGACCCGCGTCCGGTACACCCTGTCGGCCGACCACCGGATCCTCGACGGCGCGACCGGCGCCCGCTACCTCGCCGACCTCACCACGCTGCTGCAGAACCCGTGGCTCATCACCATCTGAGCACGGCTTAGATCCAGGGCAAGGCGGAGCGTTCGGTCCAGTACTCCTCGGGTTGCTGGACGAACTCGGCCAGAGGGCCGTCGGTCCGGTAGGCGAGGTTGCTTTCGAGCTGTTCGGCGGTGATCGCACCGCTGAGCACGATGTCGGCCCACGGCTGCTGTACGGCGGCTCCGATGGCCAGCGCATCAGGCGCGATGCCGTGCTGACGGGCGAACTCGTTGAACGGCGTCTCGCCGGCCCTCGCCGTCAGGCGGCCGTTGGCAACAGCTTCCTTCACCACCACGAACCAGCCGACGTCGTGCGCCTCGGCCAGCGCTTTCCCCGCTGAGGTCTCCAGCACGTTCCAGGTCGCCTGCACTGCCGTGAACGGTCCCCCGAGGTCGATCGCCTTGCGCAGCGTCTCGGCCTGCTGCGGTCCACTCGTCGACAATCCGACGCGTACGCCGTCGTCCGCGAGCTGCCGCAGTCGACCAAGCAACTGTTTGTCGCCGAGTGCCGGGCTGTCCGCCGTGAGGCTGTGCACGAGGTAGTAGTCGGGCGGTCCACCGAGCGCTCGAAGTGTCTCCGGCCACTGCCGCTCGAAGGTCGCGAGAGTGTGGTCCTTCACCTCGTGGGTGTCGACGTCGCTCCGCCAGTCGGCGACGTACGTGTAGCCCCACTTCGAGCCGATGGTCAGCTCCGGACGGCGCTCCCGCGTCAGCCACTCACCGAGGAACTTCTCGGCAAGACCGTACGAACGCGCGGCGTCGAAGTACCGAACACCTGCCTGCCAGGCCTGCTCGAGCAACTGATGCGTACGCTGCCGGAGATCCTCGACCGCCCGCCCCGGCGGGAGATCCTCGTCGTGTCCGAGGTTGATGTACCCAGGTCGCCCGAGTGCCGCCAGTCCGAGGCCGATACGTGCCATGCTCCGATCGTAGATGTCCGCGGCAACCAGTGTGAGACGCGCCGCACTGGACGACGCGGAACGGCCTTTGTCGTCTAGCGTTTTGTTGTGTGAGCGAATCCCGATTGCCACCGCCCGGCACCGTCGTACGGCGTACGACGGCGCGCGTGCTGCCCGTCCGGCCGGACGGCAAGGTGTTGCTGCTGCACGGCTGGGATCCGCTGAAGCCACAGACGCCGTACTGGTTCACCATCGGTGGTGGCGTCGAAACCGGCGAGACGATCGCACAGGCGGCCAGCCGCGAACTGCTCGAAGAGGTCGGCATCCGGTTGCCGGTCGACGCGCTCGGCGCACCGGTGGCGACGAACACGATCGAGTTCGAGTGGGGCGGGTGCCCGATCATCCAGCACCAGACGTTCTTCGCGGTCGCGGTGGACGGCGTCGACGTGACGTTCGCCAACCAGGAGGAGCTCGAGCTGCAGACGATCAGCGCACACGGCTGGTGGTACGGCGACGACCTCGAGGCGACCGGTCAGGCCGCGCACGTCACCATCCCCGGTCTGCTCCGCCAGGCCGCCGACGCGATCACCCTGCGCCGCGCGTCCTGAGTCAGCCCTCTCCCGATCAACGCTGCCGGGCTTGTTTCAGCACCTTCTTCGGGATCTTCTTGTCGACGTCGTAGTGCACGCGATCGAGGCGCTCGGCGCAGCCGGCCTTGGCCAGCCGCGTCAGGACGACCGGGCACTTCTTGCACCTCGGCTTGTCCTTGCAGCACTTCTTCTTCGCGGTCATCGACGGCACGCAGCGAGTGTAGGTGAGGCATACCTAACCGTCTAGCTGAGACAGCAGCGATCGTGGCGCACGTCACCGCAGCTGGGCGCTGAGCAGCGACCGCGCCTCGACCAGCGACGGCCCGTACCAGGTGAGATGGCGCCCGGACACACACTTCGCGGGCCGCGTGAATGCCTCCGGTCCATCGGTCGGTGAAAAGGCATAAGGCTCATCCGGCAACACCACGATGTCGTAGTCGGTTAACACGTCCGGGTCGATCCGCGGATAACGTTCACCGGCATCTCGCAGCGCGTTGTCGACGCCGATCCGGGACAACAGATCACCCGCGAACGTGTCCCGTCCCAACGCCATCCACGGCCGCCGCCAGATCGGTATCACGGCCGTTCGGCGCATTCCGTCGTACGGCGAACTCCACACCGTCCGCGCATCACGTAGCCAGGCCGGCACCTCGCCGATGATCGCGGACAGCATGCGGTCGAGTGAGTCGAGTGATTCGGCGACCGTTGTCGGTGCAGTCACCCAGACCGCGATTCCACTCGCGCGCAACGCGTCGAGATCGACAGCGCGATTCTCTTCGGCGTTCGCGAGTACGACGTCGGGTGCGAGCTCGCGGATGCGTTCGAGATCGGGATTCTTGGTGCCGCGAACACGCGGTACGTCGAGGTGCGCGGGATGGGTGCAGTAGTCGGTCGCACCAACGATCAGCGACGCGTGCGTGACCGCGATCGACTCGGTCAACGACGGCACGATACTCACCACGCGCGTCACGTCGACGGGCAGTGTGACGGTGTCTTCGAGGTCGTCTCGAGCACTCCGCATCGGTCTGTACCACCTCACGTTCGCAGGACGTTGCCGACGACAACACTCGCCGATTGCACCGTTCGGCACGCAGTTTGTGCGCGTGTCGCCAAGAAATTCTTGAGCACCTCAGGCATGCTCGGACCGCGACGGAATCCCTTCTGCACAAGGATTTTCGGCATTTGCGCACCGCTTTGCGGCTCACACGCCTTAACCTGCGGACGTTTCGGGTGCTTTACGTAGGCACCAAGTGTTGTCATCATCATGACGACGAGGAATCCACCGTGGTTTTCCTCAGCCGCACCAAGGAGGCAGAGTGCCAGCCAAGAAGGCAGCCGCAGGGAAGGCGACAGCCAAAAAGGCTTCTCCCGCCAAGAAGACTGTCGCGAAGAAGACCACTGCAGCGAGGACGACGTCCACGCGCAAGGTCAGCGCAGCGAAGAAGACAGTGACGAAGAAGGTGAGTGCGGCAAAGACGACCGCCGCCAGGAAGACGGTGGCGAAGAAGGCCCCGGCCAAGAAGGCCACCGCGAAGAAGACTGTCGCGAAGAAGGCCCCGGCCAAGAAGGCTCCGGCCCGCAAGACCGTCGCGAAGAAGGCGCCTGCGAAGAAGACCACCGCCAAGAAGACGACGACGGCGAAGCGGACGGTGGCCAAGAAGGCGCCCGCGAAGAAGACGGTCGCGAAGAAGGCCCCGGCCAAGAAGGTCGCGGCGAAGAAGGCCCCGGTCAGGAAGACCGCCGCCAAGAAGGCGCCCGCGCGCAAGGTCGCGGCGAAGAAGGCGCCGGTGCGGAAGGCCGCCGCGAAGAAGGCCCCGGCCCGCAAGGCCCCGGCCCGGCGGGTCACCCGCTGAAGCGGACGTCCGCGCGACGTCAACTGACACCAAACACCAAGGGGCACCACCGGCCATCGGTGGTGCCCCTTGCTGCATAACCAACCACAACCATGCCGCGCAGCCGGGTGTGGCGTGCTGCTCTGTCAGTCGTCGTTCCACCACCCCAACCATCCCGCGCAGCGGGATGTGGTGTGATGCATCTTCAGTCGTCGTTCCACTTGGGGTCGTTGTCCCAGGCCTCGTTGCGTTCTTCGACCTTCTCCAGTGCCCGCGCGGCTTCTTCCGGGGAGCTGTACGGGCCGAGCCGGTCGCCCGACTTCGCCCCCGAGTACGGCTCGACCTTGCCGGTCTTGGTGTTGTAGTACCACTCGTTGCTGTGATCGTCGCTCATCTGGATGACCACCTCCTGGGAGTCTTGTCGCAGCTCACTAGAATGATCTCACCATGTCGACTCTCACTCCCGGCATCATCTCGCCGCGCCGCGAAGTACCCGCCTCCATCCCGCGCCCCGAATACGTCGGCAAGCCGGCCCCAACGCCGTACGACGGTTCGTACGTCACGGCGCCCGAGGTGGTGGACAGGATGCGGGTCGCGAGCAAGCTGGCCGCGCAAGCGCTGCAGGCGGTCGGTGCGGCGGCGAAGCCGGGCGTCACCACCGACGAGCTCGACAGGGTCGGCCACGAGTACCTGATCGAGCGCGGCGCGTACCCGTCGACCCTCGGCTACCGCGGCTACCCGAAGTCGCTGTGCACCTCGGTGAACGAGGTGATCTGCCACGGCATCCCCGACGACCGCCAGCTCGAGGACGGCGACATCGTCAACGTCGACATCACGGCGTTCCTGGACGGCGTGCACGGCGACACGAACGCGACGTTCCTGGTCGGCGATGTGGACGAGGAGAGCCGGCTGCTGGTCGAGCGTACGCAGGAGGCGCTGAACCGCGGCATCAAGGCGGTCAAGCCCGGACGCCAGGTCAGCATCATCGGGCGCGTGATCGAGTCCTACGCCAAGCGCTTCGGGTACGGCGTCGTCCGCGACTTCACCGGCCACGGCATCGCGACGTCGTTCCACTCCGGCCTGATCATCCCGCACTACGACGACGAGCGCTTCGACGACGTGATCGAGCCCGGCATGACGTTCACCATCGAGCCGATGCTCACCCTGGGCACGTACGACTACGACCTGTGGGACGACGGCTGGACCGCCACCACCAAGGACAAGTCCCGCACCGCCCAGTTCGAACACACCCTGGTGGTCACCGACACCGGCGCCGAGGTCCTCACACTGCCGTGACAATCACGCAGTACTCACACGTCCTGGACCCCAGCGCGCGGTAGGTCAGCGGTTGGAGGCTGACTGGATGAAGGCGGCCAGGTCTTCGGATTGCTGGGTGCGGGACTCGTCGTGGACGTACATCATGTGGCCGGCCGCGTAGTACTTCGTTTCGATGTTCGCGACCAGTTCGGCGGGGAGCTGCAGGCGGGCCAGGGTGTTCTCGGTCGCGAAGTACGGCGTGGCGCCGTCGTAGTGACCCGATGCGACGTGGAGCTTCAGATGCGGGTTGGCGCGCATCGCTTCCGCGAGCTTCTCGGCGACGGTGATCTGCTGGCCCTCGAACTCCTTGAACGACCAGTTCTTCGCGGCCTCGAAGTTGAGGATCTCGTAGGGCAGGTCGTTCTGGTAGCCGAGCTCCATCCGCACGTAGTGGTTCAGCGCCGCCGTGTACGGCCCGATGATCGCGGCGAACGACGGGTCGTTGCCCTGCTTCTCACCACCGGAGTCCGCGTCCCAACCGACGAAGCGGCCGTCCAGCCGGCCGACCACCTGGCGGCGTGACCGCAACAGCTCGGCGAAGAAGCGCATGTGCTCGATCCGCAGGTTGACCCGATCGATGTAGTCCTCGCTCAGCCCGGTCAGCGCGGCCAGCCGGGTGACCACCTCGGCCCGGTAGTCGGCCGGGATCCGATTGCCCTGGGCAAGCGCATTCGGATACCGCCCGGCCGCGAACCGCTCGGCGTCGGCGAGCACTTCATCCAGAGAACGGTCCGGGATGAGACCGTGGTAGTGCGCGATCGCGGCGTACGACGGCAGGAACAGCGTGTACGGCAGATCGTTGCCCGGTGTGAAGTCGAGGGTGCCGAACTCGAGCACCGCGGAGATCAGCATCACCCCGTTCAGGTACATGCCGTACCGCTGCTGCAGGTGCGACGCCAGCCCGGCGGCGCGCGTCGTACCGTACGACTCGCCGGCCAGGAACTTCGGCGACATCCACCGCCCGTTGCGCGAGGTCCACAGGCGGATCACCTCGCCGACCGACTCCAGGTCGCGGGTGAACCCGTGGTACTCCCCCGGCTTCTCCCCTTCGACCGCCCGCGAGTATCCGGTCGACACCGGGTCGATGAAGACCAGGTCGCTGTGCCGCAGCAGTGTCTCGGCGTTGTCGACCAGCCCGTACGGCGGTGGCGCGAGCTGACCCGCATCACCCGACACGACCCGGCGCGGACCGAGCAGGCCGAGATGCAACCAGATGCTCGACGAGCCCGGTCCACCGTTGAACGCGAACGTCACCGGCCGGTCGGCGGCGTCCGCGTCGTCCAGCGTGTAGGCGGTCAGGAACACCTCGGCCTTCGGCTGATGCCCGTCGAACTTGCCGTCGGTGAGCACCTCCTGCCGCAGCACGATCCGCCCGGTACTCGCGGTGTACTTCAGTTCGCGCCCGTCGATCGTCAGCGAGTGCTGCGTCGTCACCAGGTCGTCCACCGGCTTCTTCGGCGGCTCCGCCGTACCGGAGGTGGACGTGGGTTCAGCGCTCTCATCCTTGGCCATGCCGAGCACCTTAATCCAAGCGTTCAACCGATCGTTGGGGCTTATGCCGACATTCACGCCGACTGCGCAAGGCCGCGCGTACGCTCGGCCGACACTTGATGCCGTATCCGCGCCCTGGGCAGCGGCCGCCGCTAGCCTTTGGGGATGGCGACGATTCTGCATATCGCGTTCGTGGAGCAGTGGGAGGCGGCTCGGGATGCCGGTTGTTATCGGTGGTCGACGCGTGCGAAGAGCCTCGACGACGGTGCGACGTTCATCCACGCGTCCCGGCCGGAGCAGGTGGCCATGGTGGCGAACTTCGTGTACGCCGACGTGACTGAGCCGCTGTGCCTGCTCGTGATCGACACCGAGCGCCTGGTGTCCGCCTTGTGTGAAGAGCCGGTGGGGGACCAGTTGTTCCCGCACATCTACGGACCGCTCAACCTGGACGCGGTGGTCGACGTACGGCGCTATGAGCGGGGCGCCGACGGCCGCTGGCCGGCTGTGACCGCGCAGGCCGTATCCTGAGAGCGGGAACGGGTCGGTCGGGCGATCGCGTCGTCCGCGACAGCGGGCGCCGAGGAAAGTCCGGACTCCACAGGGCAGCGTGGTGGGCAACACCCACCCGGGGCAACCCGCGGGACAGTGCCACAGAGAACAGACCGCCAGCGGCTCCGATGAACCCCGTGGTTCATGGGAGTGCGGGTGAGGGTGAAACGGTGGTGTAAGAGACCACCAGCTCCGCAGGTGACTGCGGAGGCTCGGTAAACCCCACGTGGAGCAAGGCCAAGAAGGACGGTGGGCAACCACCGCCCGCGCGAGCGTTCGAGGGCTGCCCGCCCGAGCTCGCGGGTAGGCCGCTGGAGGTGCCCGGCAACGGCCACCGTAGATGGATGATCGCCACCACAGAATCCGGCTTACAGACCGACCCGTTCCTCCAACACCCGTGGTCGCGGCAGTTGGTCTAGTGGCAGTGGGCTTCGGGGGTTGGTTGGGGGATGCGGCCGGTGGGTTTTTCCCAGGGTTCTTGGCGGCCGAGGGCGGTGAGGTCGAGGGCGGTGGGGGTGAAGGTCATGGCGTCGGGGCCGCGGCCGTAGGTGGAGTAGGTGTGGTGGATGGCTTCGTCGACGCGGAGGAAGCAGCTGAGGCCGTGGAGGTCGAAGGGCTGTTGGGTCTGGGTGTGACCGTTGGCGGGGTGGACGTCCCACTCGGCTTTGGTTCGGTAGTTGTACTCGAACGGCAGGACCGACTCGTCCAGCGTGACGTGGTAGTCGTAGTTGAAGTCGCTGCCGGACGACGAGTACCAGGGGAAGTTCCAGCCGCGCTCGGCCCGGTAGGCGGCCAGTTTCTCGTACGGCGCCCGAGACACCAGGGCGAACGTCGTGTTGGTGCCGTGGAGGTACTCCAGCGACCCGATCTCGTCCACGAAGCCGGTGCAGTTCGGGCAGCCGGCGTCCCACTCGGGCTGGAACATGAAGTGGTAGACGACCAACTGCAGCCGGCCTTCGAACAGGTCCGCCAGACTCACCGAGCCCTCCGGTCCGGTGAAGACATACGGCTTGTCCACCAGGACCATCGGCAGTTCGCGACGCCGCGTGTTCAACGCGTCCCGCCGTTTGGTGAACTCCTTCTCCTCGGCGAGCAGCGCCTTACGCGCGACCAGCCACTCGTCCCGGGACACGACATCCGGAAGGTTCATCCCAACTCCTCCATCGATCAGCACTGATACCGGGGACGTCGGAGCCAATCTCCCGACTTCGACACCTCCCTGGTGAGACGCTTGGGGTATGGCGCGCAGAGGACTTCGGCGGATGCGCACGGGGATCGTGATCCTGGTGCTCGTCGCCCTGCTCGCGGGCGCCGGGTACGCCGGCTGGATCATGGTGAAACGGTCTGAGCCGGTATCGCTGCCCGAGCCGACGGGGAACTTCCAGGTCGGGCGGCGTGGGTTCGAGTGGACCGACACACCGCGCCGCGATCCGTTCGCCGACGGTCCGCGGAAGCTCTCCGTCTGGCTCTGGTACCCGGTCGCCAAGGGCACGACCGGACGCAAGGTCGAGTACGCCCCGGACCTCTGGAGCGGACTACACCTGAAAGCGCCGCTGTCGTTGTTCCAGGGACCGTTCGTCACGCTGGAGGATCGCGCCCTGGATCGCGTCGCCATCGCGCCTGGCCGCTTCCCCGTCGTCGTGCTGATGCCCGGCATGGGTCTGTCCGCGCCGATGTACGCGAGCCTCGCCGAGGATCTCGCCAGTCACGGCTACCTGGTCGCCGGCGTGACACCGACGTACAGCGCGAACCTCACCGTGCTCGGTGGGCAGCCGATCGGGAGCAAGAAGGCGGCCAACCCGCCGAACCTCGGCGACAGCAGCGAGCAGGCGCAGAACGTCGGCGATCATCTCGTCGGCACCTGGGCCGCCGACGCACGTTTCGCGGCCGGCATGCTGGCCAAGCAGTTGCCGACCAGCGTCGAGACAGGTCTCGGCACGTCGTACGTCGGCCACTCGTTCGGCGGCGCGGCGTCACTCGAGGCGTGCCGGCTCGACCCGCGCTGTGCGGCGGCGGTCGATCTGGACGGCAGCCAGTTCGGTGACGTGGTGACCAAGGGCGTACGGGCGCCGATCATGCTGCTCGGCGCGGACGACTCGTGCATCACCAGCGTGTGCGGCCCGGACGCCAAGAACGACGCGGACCGCAACCGCGCCCTCTCGTTGCTCAAGGCAAGCACCGGTACGTCGTGGTGCGCGACCATTCCCGGGAGCCGGCACTTCAACTTCACCGACTACGGCGCCTACTACCTGGCGTACCCGCTGCGGAAGTTCCTGCCGCTGGGCAGTGTCGGTCCCCGCCACGCCCTCACCGTGCAGAACGGCTACGTCACCACCTTCCTGTCCCACGCCCTCTACAACACTCCGGCTCCCGGCGCCCCCGCCTGCGCGACCTAACTTTCCGGCCGTCGGCTGCATCGAGTGGGGTAACCGACCCACCTGACAGGAGTGCTGATGGTCAAGACGTTGTCAGCCGCCGTACTTTCCGTCGTCCTCGCGGCGATGGTCCACACCCCCGCGCAGGCCGCGGCCCCGAACAGTTGCTCGATCGACGTCGGCTCGTTCACCGCGGCCGGCAACCAGCGCTTGCAGAGCTTGTCCGCCACGTCGCCGCCGCGGCGGTTCCTGGACCAGACGCTGGCCGAGAAGGTCCTCCCGATGGCGCAGGTCCGGATGAGCGGGCCGATCTTCGTGGACACCGACGCGGTCCCGCCGATGAACGCCTCCGGCAACCTCGTGATCGGATCAGCGTTGTACCGCTTCACCTACAAGCTCCCGCAGGATGGGACTCCGACGCCGTACGACGTGAAGCTCAGCCGGATCGGTGGCGGCTGGGACCGCTTCGTGGCGTACGAGAGCGCGAAGTCGCCGAACGGCACGCGGCACTACGAGTACGCGCTCCGCAACGACGGCACGCTGTTCCGCTGGTCCACGAACAGCACCGGCCTGGCGTGGACCGCGCTGGGCACCACCCCCGGGTTCGGCGCCGTCAAGGCGATGACGGTGATCAGCGAGACGAGCAGCTACGACACGCTCCTGATGAACACCCGCGGTGGCGCGCTCTACACAGTCCGCATCCCGGTGGCCAAGACCATGCGACCCGTCGTGACGAAGGTACGCGCGTCGACCTGGCAGGGCTTCGAGACACTGCTCACGGCCCGCTGCGGTCAGTACGGCACGCTGCTGGTCGGGATCGACAAGGACACCGGTAACGCCTACGAGTACGCCGTCGGCCACGCGGCGGGGACCAGCACCGTCATCCAGAGCCACTACCGCGTGCCGTCGCCGTTCACCGACCCGATCCACTTCCGTTCGCTGACCACGGACACGCCGCCGCTGAACGGCGAGTAGCTCAGAGGTCGAGCTCGTACGTCTGCCCGACCAGGCTCTGGCCCCACATTTCGTGGGGTTCGGAGCCGGTCAGGCGGAACCCGCGGGACAGGTAGATATGCCGGGCCGCGACCAACGGATCGTTGGTCCAGAGGACCATCCGCTTGTAGCCGGCCGCGCGGGCGAATGCGAGACAGGTGTCGACCAACTCCGCACCGAGGCCGCGACCGCGGGCGGCCGGCGTCACCAGGAGCAGCCGCAACTGGGCCGTCGTCTCATCCGGACCGTGCACGCAGAAGATGCTCCCGGCCCGCTTCCCGTCCACCTCGGCGATCCAGGCGGCCTCACGCTCGTCGTCATGCTCGGACGCGTACGCCGAGACGATCTGCGCGATCAGCACCTCGTACGACGGACCCCACCCGTACTCGGCTCCGTAGATCTCGGCGTGTGATTGCACCACCCACCCGAGGTCGCCCGGCGTCCCCAGCTTCCTGATCAGTTTCGTCATCACCCTGCCCGTTCTACTGACACGACTGTTTCAGTGAGCGATACTAGCCCCGTGCCGACCGCGAAGCCAACCCCTTCCGCGCGCCAGCTGGAACTGCTGGAGCGCGCGTACGCCTACTCGCTCACGCACGGGCTGGCCGACCTGTCGCTGCGTCCGCTCGCCACCGCGATCGGCTCGAGCCCGCGGGTGCTGCTGTTCCTGTTCGGCAGCAAGGACGGCCTGATCCGCGCCCTGCTCGCCCGCGCTCGCGTCGACGAGCTCGAACTGCTCCGCCGGCTCGACGAGCGGTACGACGAACCCCCCGGGCTGACCGTGGTCGCGCGGGAGCTGTGGACCTGGCTGGCGGCGCCGGAGCGGCGGCCGCTGATGACGTTCTGGGTCGAGGCGTACGGGCGATCGCTGGTCGCGCCGGACGGCCCGTGGGCGGATTTCGGTCGCTCGACCGTCGACGACTGGCTCGAGCTACTCAAGGCCAGTCAGCCGGATCCAGGATCCGCTGCGGCCGAGGCACGGCGTACCGGCGTGCTCGCGATGCTGCGGGGCGCGCTGATCGACCTGCTCGCGACCGGCGACCTGGATCGCACGACCGCGGCGGTCGAGGACTACCTACGGGACTAGCTCGAACGCGATCGTGCGCTTGGCGATGTCGGCCTCGACGAGCTTGACGCGAACCGCCTGACCGAGCGGCAACGGCGCCGTACCGGTGATGCGGCCCTCGACGGCAAGCGTGGTCAGCGCGACGATGCCGCGGGTGTTCTCACGCTCGTCGACGTCGGTGATGACGCCGTCGAATTCGGACCCGATCTTCTCGGCCACCAGGCCGGCCTCGACCATGCTGACGATCGAGCGCTCGTAGGCGTGCGCCCGCCGGTCGGCCTCGTCCATCACCTTCGGGATCTCGTCCATCGACTCGCGGACCCAGGCCGGCACCTCGGCGCTGGCGGACAGCGCGAGGCAGATCTCGCCGGTCCACCGATCCACCAGCCGCCGCAGCGGCGCGGTGACGTGCGCGTACTCCGCCTTCATCGCGGCGTGCTCGGGTTTCGCCGGCACACTCCCCGAGAACGCCGTGTACCCGGCGCCGCGGAACAGCACCGTGCACGCCGCCAGCATCGCCGCATGCGCCGGCACCTTCGGATCCAGCGCGTGGATGAACGCGGCGTACGACGTCTCGTCCGGCCAGGCGAGCCCAAGGGCCTTGGCGGTGTTCCCCAGCTTGCGCCGCAGGTCGTCGTGCGACTCGGGCAGCGTGCGCAGGATGCCGATCCGGCCCTTCATCATCAGCTCCGCGGCGGCCATCCCGGTGAGCAAGGAGATCTGCGCATTCCAGCCCTCGACCGGCAGTGGCGCGCGGAACTCCAGACCCCACCCGTGGTTCGAGGTGACGACCTCCTGGTCCGGGATGGGCAGGTTGACGCCGCCGCGGTCGAGCTCACGCTGCTCGCGGAGCTTGCCGACCTCGCGGAGCAACTGCAGGGATTCCGACGCGTTGCCGGCGTCGAGGTCCTTCTGCACGCCCGCGTAGTTCAGCTTGGCCCGCGACTTCACCAGCGCTCGCTCGCACACCACGCCAGTGCCATCGCCGGACGCGTCGACCGTGATCGTCCACAGCACGGCGGGACGCACCTGGTCGGGCAACAGCGACGCCGCACCCTCGGACAGCTCCGGCGGGTGCAGCGGGGTCCGCTTGTCCGGCGCGTAGAGCGTCTCGCCGCGGCGGCGCGCCTCGGCGTCGATCGGGTCACCGGGCTGGACGAAGGCGGCGACGTCGGCGATCGCGTAGTACACGGTGTAGCCGTCGCCGGTCCGCTCGATGTGCAGCGCCTGGTCGAGGTCCATCGAGTCCGGAGGATCGATGGTCACGAACTCGATGTCGGTCCGGTCGAGCTCCGGCAGCCGCGGACTCTTCACCGCCTGCAGCGCCGCCGCGACCACCTCGGCCGGGAACTCCGCCGGCACCTCGAGCTCACGCCGGATGTCCTGCAACGACGCGTGGAACACCTCGGGAACGTCCTCGGCGAAATGCACCCTCTGCAGCGGCACGTGAGCTCTCCGTCCTTCTCAGCGTTGTGCTGAGGTCAGACTAGCGAGGGTTGCACATTGAAGGAGCGGAGTGACGCGAGGCCGTCGGCGTACCAGTGGATCTCGGTCAGCGTTGCCGGGCGCAACTCCATCCGGAACAACGAGGACATCGGGGCCTGCAGCACCGACCGGACCATCAGCTTGATCGGCGTGACATGGGTGACCACGACCACGGTCTTGCCCGGATACCTGGCCAGGATCGCGTCCCGGGCGGACCGGGCCCGCCGCGCGCAGCTGTCGAACGACTCGCCGCCGGGCGGCGCGACCGCGGTCGACTCCAGCCACGCGTTCATGGCGTCCGGCCACTTCTGCTGGATCTCGGCGAACGTGTGCCCGTCCCAGTCGCCGAACGAGACCTCACGCCAGCCGTCGTCCACGACCGCGTCGAGCCCGAGCCGCTCGGCCGCCACGGCCGCCGTCTCCCGGGTCCGCCGCATCGGCGACACCACGAGCGCGTCGACGCCACCGATCCGGGACAGGTACTCCGCGGCCGCCGCGGCCTGCAACCGGCCGGTCTCACTCAGCCCGGGGTCGTCACCGCCGGACCCCGAGAACCGCTTCTCGGCGGTGTGCGGCGTCTCGCCGTGCCGCAGGAAGATCAGCTGGGTCGGCGGCTCGGCCTGCGCACCCCAGCCCTGCAACGCCTTCTGCAGGTCCGACGGCTCCTGGGTCACCGCCGGTCCCGGTCCGGGGGCCTCCGGCTTCAGCGGGATCGGCACGCCGTCGAGCGCCATATTCGCGAGTGCGTCGGCCGCGGCGTTCTGCGCCCGCGGCACCCAGGTCCACTCGGTCCCGAACGGCGCCAGGCTCTGCGCTTTGATCGCGAGCGGCTGCAGGTCCGGGTGCTTGATCTTCCATCGGCCGGCCATCTGCTCGATGACCAGCTTGGAGTCCATCCGCACCTCGATCGAGGCGTTCGGCGCGTACTCCGCGGCCAGTTCGAGTCCCGCGATCAGACCGGAGTACTCGGCGACGTTGTTGGTCGCGATCCCGAGTGTCTTCCCCTCCTGCGCGATCACCTCGCCGGTCGCGGGGTCGCGAACGAGAGCGCCGTACGCCGCCGGTCCCGGGTTCCCGCGCGAGCCACCGTCAGCCTCGACGATGACATGACTCAGATCGGTCATACCGCGCTCTCCGACGTCCGCACCAGGATCCGTCCGCACTCCTCACAGCGCAGTACGGCGTCCGGCGCGGCCGCCTTGATCCGGTTCAGGTCGGACGGCGCGAGCTCCATCCGGCAGCCCATGCAGCGCTTGCCGACCAGCGGAGCGGCGCCGATGCCGCCGTTGTGCTCGCGCAGCCGCTGGTACTGCGTGACGAGGGCGTCCGGGAGCTCGGCGGCGATCGTGGCGCGCTTGTCCCCGAGCTCGGCGCGCTGCTCGTCCAGCTCCTTCAGCGCGGCGTCGCGGGTGGTCTCCAGCTCGGTCTGCCGGCCGGCGAACGCCTCGGCGCGGGTGCGCAGGTCGGCCTGGACCGCCTCGGCGGCCTCCAGCTTCTCCATCACCTCGAGCTCGGCGTCCTCCAGGTCGGAGATCCGCCGGTCCAGCGACCCGATTTCGTGCTGCAGGTTCTCCAGATCCTTCGGCGAGCTGATCTGACCGGAGTCGATCCGCTGCTGGTTGCGCGCCTTCCGCTGCCGAACCTGCTCGACGTCGGTGTCGGCCTTCTTCTGCTCCCGCTGCAGGTCGCTGACCTCGGTGTCGGCGGTGACCAGGTCGTGATCCACGACGGTCTTCTCGGCGACCAGTTCGGTCAGGGCCTGGTGCTCGGGCAGCGATTTGCGCTTGTGCGCGACCTGATCCAGCTGCAGGTCGACATCCTGCAGGTCCAGCAACCGGCGTTGGACGGCGGGCTCGGCGTTCAGGATCGGCTCCTTAGGTCGTGTCTGGTGGTTCAACGCCGTAGCGAGCAGGTGCTCGGTGCGGTGCATCGGTGTGCTGGAGCGAAGGTCTCGATGCGGAGCATCGTGGCCTTTGCTCCAGTGCAGCGAGGTGCCGTGCCGGGTGCCGCGCAGTAGGCGTTGAACCACCAGACACGACCTCCACTCGTTCAGTTGTCTGTGCCGCGGAATCAGAGCCGCAGGTTCCACGCATCCGTGCGGAGCGTCGAGATGTGAGTGTCCACGGTACTGCCTTGCGCTGCCAAGCTTTCGACCAGGAGGCGCTCGGCGTCCCGCAGCCACGGCCATTCACTGGCCCAATGCGCGACATCGATCAGCGCCGGGCCCTCGTCGTACGCCCGGGCCTCGGTCGCGGGGTGATGGCGGAGGTCGGCGGTGAGGTACGCGTCGACACCGGCGGCACGGACTCGCTCGAACTCCGAGTCCCCCGCTCCCCCGACCACGGCGACGGTCTCGATCGTCCGCTCCGGATCCCCGGATACCCGGACGCCCTGCTCCGTCCGCGGCAAGCTGTCGGCGACCAGTTGTGCGAAGTCCTTCAGCGGCAGCGGCTCCGGGAGTACGCCGATCCGGCCGCCGCCCCGCTCACTCGGCAACTGCACCAGCTCGTAGAGGTCGAAGGCCGGCTCTTCGTAGGAGTGCGCGGTGATCAGCGCCTCGACGACACCTCGGCGCTTGCGGCGCGGCAGGATCATCTCCAGGCGCTTCTCCGGTACGACCTCGATGTCCCCGACCTGACCGAGCGCCGGGTTCGCGCCCTCGAGTGGCCGGAAGGTGCCTTCGCCGACGCCGCTCCAGGCGGCCCGGTCGTAGTCGCCGATCTGTCCGGCGCCGGCCTTCGCCAGCGCGTCGATCATCGCCTGCGTCTCGTCGACCGGCACGAACACCACGAGCTTGTCCATCGGCTCGGACGGCATCGCCTTGAGCGGCCGGGTGTCCCGCAGGCCGAGGGCCGCGGCGAGCGCGTCGCTCACGCCCGGGTTCGCGTTGTCGGCGTTGGTGTGGCAGACATGCAGCGCGGTGTTGCTCCGGATCAGGTCGTGCACGACCCGGCCCTTCGGGGTCGTCGCGGCCACGCTGTTGACCCCGCGCAGCAGGAGCGGGTGGTGGGTGACGAGGAGATCGAAGTCGCCCTCGATCGCCTCGTCCACCACGGTCCGCATCGGGTCGACGGCGAACAGGATCCGTCGTACCTGCTGCTCCGGATCGCCGGTGACCAGCCCGACCGCATCCCAGGACTCCGCCCAGGCAGGGTTGTAGAGCCGGTCGAGAACGGCGATCACATCAGCAAGCGTGGGGGTCACGACCCCCATCCTGCCGCATCAGATCAGCCAGGCAGTGGTGTCACTCGGGAGCTTGTCGCCCTCCAGCGGACCGCTCGACAGGACCACCGCGGCGTCGGGCAGTTCGACCGGCGCGGCGCCGAAGTTCGTGACGGACTGCCAGCCGCCGGGCCGGGTGAAGTGCAGGACCCAGTCGGTGCCGTCGACCCAGCTCAGTGAGTTGCTGGCCTGAAGACCCCGGCGTACGGCGAGAGCCTTGCGGTACAGGCTCAGCGTCGAGTCCGGATCGCCCACCTGCGCCTCGACGGAGTACGCACCGAACCACTTCGGCTGCACCAGGTGCGAGCCACCGGAGCCGAAGCCGAAGGACAGTCCACCGATGGTCCACGGGATCGGCACCCGGCACCCGTCGCGGCCCTTCTCGGCGCCCTTGGAGCGGAAGTACGCCGGGTCCTGCAGATTCGCCGCCGGCAGTTCGCCGACCTCCTGCAGACCGAGCTCCTCGCCTTGGTACAGGTACGCCGATCCCGGCAACGCCAGCATCAGCAGGACCGCGGCCCGGGCCCGGCGCAGTCCGAGCGCGACGTCGTTCGTCGGGTCGGTTCCGTCGCTCAGCAGCCAGTCCTTGCCGTCCTGCCAGCCGCCCTTCGGGTTCTTCGGCAGGCCGTACCGGGTCGCGTGCCGGACCACGTCGTGGTTCGAGAACACCCAGGTCGAGGACGATCCGTTCTGCTCGGCCAGCGCGAGGTTCGCCTCGATCACCCGACGGAACTTCTCGTACTCCCAGTCAGCCTGGAGCAGGTCGAAGTTGAAGGCCTGCCCGAGCCCGTCCGCACTCGCGTACCGGGCCCGGCGGGCCGCCGGCACGAACGCCTCGGCGACGGCCGATCGGGGCGGGTCGTACTCGTTCAGCACGTTCCGCCAGTCGCGGTAGATCTCGTGGACGCCGTCCTGGTCCCACAGCGGGTGCTTGCCGTTCGACTCCGACTGCCGGGGGAACGTCGTCTTCGACGGGAACGGCTCGGTCAGGTCCTTCACCAGCGCGTGCGCGACGTCGACGCGGAAGCCGTCGACACCGCGGTCCGACCAGAACCGCAGGGTCTGCAGGAAGTCCGCCCGGACCTCCGGGTGCGCCCAGTTCAGGTCGGGCTGCTCGGCCGCGAACAGGTGCAGGTACCACTGCCCGTCGTCGGTCTGCGCCCAGGCGGATCCACCGAACACCGAGTCCCAGTCCGACGGCGGCTGGTCGCCCTCGCCGTCGCGGAAGATGTACCGCTCCCGGGCGGGCGTGCCCTTGGCGGCCGCGAGCGCCTCGGTGAACCACTCGTGCCGGTCGGAGGTGTGGTTCGGGACGATGTCGACGATCAGCTTGATGTTCGCGGCATGCAGCGCCTCGACCAGATGGTCGAAGTCCGCCAGGGTGCCGAGCCGCGGGTCCACGTTGCGGTAGTCGTCGACGTCGTACCCGCCGTCGGCCAGGGCGGACGGGTAGAAGGGGCTCAGCCAGACGGCGTCGATGCCGAGCTCGACCATGTACGGCACGCGGCTGATGATGCCCGGCAGGTCACCGACGCCGTCGCCGTTGGAGTCGGCGAAGCTGCGCGGGTAGATCTGGTAGACGACGGCCTGCCGCCACCAGTCGGGGTCGGTCGTCTGCGGACTGGTCACGTTCGCCTCACTCGAGTGTCAGTCTTGCGCGGTTGTTTATATAGGCTCTAAATTTAGATTCTGCAGTATTCTGCGCGCGGACTCACGATCAGGTCAAGGGGCTTCTTTTTCATGGCGAAACCACCGGCTACACCGCCCACGGCCACGCCGCCGATGCTGCGCCGGGTGAACGCGGGGAAGGTGCTCGGCGTGCTGACCCGCGCCCGGGTGATGACCGGGACCGGCCTGATCGAGGCGACCGGCCTGACCCGGGCGACCGTGCACGCGGTCTGCAACGACCTGATCTCGATGGGCTGGGTGGTCGAGCACGATCCGGGCCGCAACGACGCCGCCGTGGGCCGGCCGTCGCGGCGGTTCGAGTTCAACAGCCGCGCGGGCTACGTGCTCGGCATCGACATCGGCGCGGCCAGGACCACGGTCCTGGTCAGCGATCTCCGCGGCGAGACGATCGCCAAGGCCGGGCGGTCGGTGGCCGGAGCGCAGAGTCCCGGTGAGCGGACCGAGATCGTGCACGAGACGATCGTCGAGGCGCTCGCCGGCGCGGAGATCGCCAATGACCAGGTGCTCGCGGCCGGTGTCGGGGTCGCGGCGCCGGTCGACCGGGACGGGAACATCCTGGTCGACGACGAGTTCTGGCGGCGTTTCGACGCAGGGTTGGCCAAGCGGCTGACCGACCTGCACGGCTGGCCGGTCCTGCTGGAGAACGACGCCAACCTGGCCGCGCTCGGCGAGCACTGGCTCGGCGTCGGGCGGAATGTCGGCGATCTCGCCGTACTGCTGGCCGGTGAGCGGTTCGGGTCCGGGCTGATGGACTCCGGCCGGCTGCTGCACGGTAGTCGCGGCGGAGCCGGCGAGATGGTCTACCTCAAGCTCGTCGAGGGCGTCGGCGACACCCACGGCATCGCCCGGATCGCCCGCGAACAGGGCGCCGCGGCGGTCGCCGACCCGTCCGTCGGGACCGCTCTGCGCGAGCTCGCCGGGGACCGGCCGGTCACCGCGGAGCTGGTGTTCGCCGCCGCCGAGGCCGGCGATGCGGTTGCCCTAGGCATCCTTCAGCACGTGGCCGCGCGGACCGCCCGGGTGGTGGCGACGCTCGGCATCCTGTTCAATCCCGAACTGGTCGTCCTCGGCGGCGCGGTCGCCGAGGCGGCCCAGGCGCTCCTCCCGGACATCGAGAAGCACCTGGCCGGCTTCACCAGTACGCCGCCGCGCGTCGCCGTTTCGTCTCTCGGCGAGGCGATCGTCTCGGTCGGCGCGGTCCGCCACGCCCTCAACTACGTCGAGCACCAGGCCCTGGACCTGCAGCTCAGCTGTCGTCGCGAGTGAGCGCCTTCGCGACCGCCTCCAGCACGATCACGTTGCGACCCGACGTGGTGGCCGTGGGACCACCGTCCGGAACGAGTGCCCGGTCCTCGGGGATCCCAGTGCAGAGCACGAAGGTGTCGCCGCCGCGGCCCTGCAGCAAGTGCGTGAGTGCCTCGCGCATCCACGGCGTACGCACGGCGTCCTGCACCGCGATCACCAACGGCCGGCCGGTGGCTGCCTTCGCCGCCTCCGCGATCGCGTTGCCGGCCGGTGAATGGGTATCCGTGAGGCGATGCTCGCCGCGCAGGACCACGCCGTCCGAGCCGGGCGCGACCCGGGCGAAGATCTCCGGAAGCCCACTGAAATAAGGGTTCCAGGCCGGGTGCAGGCCTTGGGTCAGATCGATCACGTACGTCGACGCGCCCAGGGCCGGAAACGTCTGGCCGGCCACGACACGGGCGGCGACCTCGCGGATCGGTGCACCGTCGAGACCGGGCTGACGGGTGCGCCGGGCGAGCGTGGCGGCGAGCGCGCGGACCCGGGTGGCGGCGTCGGCGACCCGCTCGGCGGCGAGCGTACCGTTGCCGACGGCATCGACCACGCGGGCGATCAGCGCCTGCGGATCGGCGGATCCGACCGCGATCATGGCGAGGTCGGCCCCGGCCCCGATCGAGGCGACCGCCGCGTCCTCGATCGAACGGGTCCTGGTGATCGCCTGCATCTCCAGGGCGTCCGTGGTGATCACACCGGTGAAGCCGAGTTCTTCGCGGAGCAGCCCGGTCAGCAGGCGATGCGAGAGGGTGGCCGGCTGATCGTCGTACGCCGAGAACACGATGTGAGCGCTCATCACCACGTCGGCGCCGGCGGCGATCGTCGCCCGGAACGGTGCGAGCTCGACCGCCGAGACCTCCTCGATCGAGCGGTCGACCCGGGGCAGGCCGACGTGGGAGTCGACGGCGACGTCGCCGTGGCCGGGGAAGTGCTTCGGGCAGGCGGCGATGCCGGCCTCGTGCACGCCTTCGACGAACGCGACGCCGTGGCGGGAGACGAGTTCGGCGGTGGCGCCGAACGAGCGGGTCGAGATCACCGGGTTGGCCGGGTTGCTGTTCACGTCGACCGACGGCGCGAGCATCAGGTCGATGCCGAGACTCGCGAGCGTCGCGGCGGCGTCCCGGGCGGACGCGCGGGTCAGGTCGACGTCGTCCAGATCGCCGAGCAGCCGCGGCGAGGCCAGCGGCCACCGGTTCGCCGGCGCGAGATGGCTGAACTCGCCACCCTCGTGGTCGATCGCGATGATCAGATCGGGCCGCTCGGCCCGCAGCGACGCGGTCAGCGCGGTGACCTGGTCGGCGTCGACGACGTTCCGGGTGAACAGGATGACCCCGCCGAGTCCGCCGGCGACGGCGCGGCGCAGCTCGTCGGTGGCGGTCGTCCCGGGAAGACCGACGATCAGGGCGCCGGCGGCATCACGATCTGGTTGATCACTCATCCCCCTACCCTCTCGTGGCACGCGGTGCCGGCGCCACCCCATCACCCAGAGCTAACGATGAGCAGCTGACAACGCGAGTCAGGGCGATCGTTGTCAGGCGTTGTCAAGGCGTTTCCCGAGCGTATTCCTGCGGGTTTGCGGGGATTCCTGAGATTGACCCCTCGCTGTCCGGGCCGACTACGGATAACGTTGTCTCTCGACCTTGACCGCTCTCGACGGAGCCCGACATCGTGACCGTACTGATCACCCACGTCTCCTCGCCCGAGTTGTTCGCCGGCAGCGACGACGATCCGCGCCAGTTGCTGCGGGTCGAGCTGACGCGTGCACGCGGCGATGGCGCCCTGTCGGTGCGGGTGAGCGGCGACGGCCTGTCGGGTACGGCGGACCTGCCGCCGGGCGACGGGCCGGCCCGGGTCGAGGTGCCGCTCGAGATCGCGGAGCCGCTGCGCTCGTCGTACGGCGCGAGTGTCCCGGCGACCGTGACCGTGTCGGCCGAGGACGGTGACGTCGCGTCGGACAGCGGCACGGTAGTGATCGCCGAGCCGGGCTGGACGATGGTGATGGTCTCGCACTTCCACTACGACCCGGTCTGGTGGAACACGCAGGCGGCGTACACGACCAGCTGGGACCTGCAAGGGCCTGACGGCACCACGCGACCGGTCTACACGCACAACGCGTTCAGTCTGGTCGACGCGCATCTCAAGCTGGCGCTGCGCGATCCGGCGTACTGCTTCGTGCTGGCCGAGCTCGACTACCTCAAGCCGTACTTCGACACCTTCCCGGAGAACCGCGCGGTCCTGCGCCGGCTGATCGCGGAGGGCCGGGTCGAGATCATCGGCGGCACCTACAACGAGCCGAACACGAACCTGACCGGCGCCGAGACCACCATCCGCAACATCGTGTACGGCGTCGGCTACCAGCGCGACATCCTCGGCGGCGACCCGCAGAACGCCTGGCAGCTGGACGTGTTCGGGCACGACCCGCAGTTCCCCGGCTACCTCGCCAAGGCGGGGCTGACCGGGTCCGCGTGGGCACGTGGACCGTTCCATCAGTGGGGACCGCTGCGGCAGGCGTGGAGTGAGCCGAAGGCGGGCACGGCCGCGGTGATGCAGTTCCACAGTGAGTTCGAGTGGATCAGCCCGAGCGGGGACGGCGTACTGACGCACTACATGCCGGACCACTACGGCCCGGGCTGGGAGCTGCAGAACACGCCGAGTGTCGAGGCTGCGGGTGACACGGCGTACCAGCTCTTCGCGACGCTCAAGACGGTCGCGGCGACGCGCAACACGCTACTGCCGGTCGGCGGTGACTACACCCCGCCGAACAACTGGATCACCGCGCTGCACCACGACTGGAACGCACGCTACGCGTGGCCGAAGTTCGTCTGCGGTACGACGAAGCACTTCATGGACCGGGTCCGCGCCGAACTGGCCGCCGAGGGCCGCCGGCCGTCACCGCAGTCGCGGGACATGAACCCGATCTACACCGGCAAGGACGTCTCGTACATCGACACCAAGCAGGCCCAGCGCGCGGCTGAGGTCGCGGCGCTCGACGCGGAGAAGCTCGGCACGTACGCCGACCTGCTCGGGCTCGGCCGGTTCGCGGAAGCCTCGCTGGACAAGGTGTGGCGGCAGCTCGCGTACGGCGCTCACCACGACGCGATCACCGGATCGGAGTCGGACCAGGTCTACATCGACCTGGTCACCGGGTGGCGTGAGGCGCATGACTTGTCGGATGCCGCGCGTACCGCGTCGTTGTCGGCTTTCGCGGCGCGGATCGACACGTCGGCCTTCGGTTCTTCTGCAGTGGTCGTCACGAACACGCTGTCGTTCACGCGGACCGATCTGGCTCGCGTTGCGGTGCCGGGTGAGGGGCCGTGGCGGATCGTCGATGCCGACGGTGCCGAGGTGCCGTCGGTGGTCGAGGGCGGCAAGCTGACGTTCCTCGCGCGGGACCTGCCGTCGCTGGGGTGGCGGAGCTACGGCCTGGTCGCTGGTACGGCGGCCGCGGTCTGGGGACCGGGGTCCGGCGAGACCGTCGAGAACTCGTTCTTCAGCGTGACTGTGGATCCGTCGCGGGGCGGCGGGGTCAGCTCGATCGTCGAGAAGGCTTCGGGGCGCGAGGTTCTCAAGGGGCTCGGCAACGAACTGCGGGTGTACGAGGAGTACCCGGATCACCCGCGCTTCGGCGAGGGACCGTGGCATCTGATCCCGTCGGGTCCGGTCGTGGGGTCGGGTGCGGCGCCGGCGAAGGTGTTCACGCAGGTTGGGCCGCTCGGCAGCCGGGTCATCAGCCGCGGCGAGGTCGACGGGATCTCCTACGAGGCGGTCGTCACGCTGTACGACGGTCTGGACCGGGTCGAGTTCACCACGCGGATCCTGGACCACGCGCAGTCGGACCGCCTGGTCCGCGTCAAGTTCCCCGCCGACGTACCGGGCGCGCTGCCGCTGAGCGAGGTAGCCGGCGCGGTCGTCGGCCGCGGCTTCGGCCTGATCGACGTCGACAGCGCCGCCGCGCCCTGGACCCTCGACAACCCCGCCAACACGTGGTTCGGCCTCGGCACCACCGCACGGGTGGAGCTGCTGGATGCCGACGGCAACCAGGTGGGAACCCGCCCCCTCGCCATCGCCGAGATCGTCGTCCCCGACGACTCCGAGCCCGCCGACGTCCGCGACCTGGTAGTCGCCCTGGCCCGAATCGGCGTAACCGCCACCACGTCATTGGCCGGCGGCTCCCGCTACGGCCACCTCAAGGTCGACTCCAACCTCCCCGACCTCCGAATCCTGATCGGCACAGCAGCTTCACTACTCCAGGAAGCAGACGAAGAGCAACCGACCACCGCCGCAGGCGGCGCGGTGTTTGTTCCGCCGCGGACTGCGTTGGCGGAGGTGTGGCAGCCGAATGCGGATGTGCGGGATGTGCGGGCTGTTCCGGCGGTGGTGCTGCCTACGGCGGAGGCTGTTGCGGCTGCTGTGGTGGAGTTGGGACAGGCTCGGATCAGCGCGACTGTGGTTGGTGACGGCGTGGTCGAGGAGTTCGAGGATCGGACCGTCGCACTGCTCACCTACGGTCTGCCGGGATTCGCGGTCGACGCGACCGGCGCTCTGCACGCATCACTGCTGCGGTCGTGCACCGGCTGGCCGTCGGGGATCTGGATCGACCCGCCACGGCGTACGGCGCCGGACGGGTCGGCGTTCCAGTTGCAGCACTGGACGCACGAGTTCCGGTACGCGTTGACCAGCGGTGAGGGCGACTGGCGCAAGCAGCAACTGCCGAGCCGCGGCCAGGAGTTCTCCTCACCGTTGCTAGCGGCAACCACCACCGCGCACGACGGGACCCTGCCACCCACCCACAGCTTGCTCCAGGTCACGCCCGAGCGAGACGTGCTGGTTTCCACCGTGAAGCTGGCCGGCAATCCCATCGCCCGCGGGTCGGGTGTCCCGGCCGACCCGCGGGACGGTGTCACCGTACGGTTGATCGAAGCAACAGGTCTGGGTTCGACGGCAACGATCACCTCCGCACTGCCGATCACCGCCGCCCACCACGCCGACCTGCTGGAGAACCGCGGCGCCCCGATCGACGTTGCCGATGGCAACCTCACGATCGACCTGCCCGGCTCCGCCGTCGACACCTTCGTCCTCGGCCTCGACCACACCGAGCCCGCCAACCCCGCCGTACTCGGTCAACCGGCCGAGCTGGCCCAGCCGTCGTACGCGCGCTACTGGCTGCACAACCGTGGACCCGCCCAGCTGGGCTTCCTCCCGGTCAGCCTGTCCGTCTCCCCCACGGTCGCGCGGACCGCCCGCAAGACGGTCGAGCTCTCGATGGTGATCGCCAACCAGTACGCCGACAGCCCGGCCGCAGGATTGTTGACAATCCAGCTCCCGGACGGTTGGACAACGGATCACTCCGATCGTGAACTGCACCTCGAGCCCGGCGGCTACGTCCGCCATCTGGCGAACGTCACCCCACCGGAGAACTGCGCACCAGGCCAGTACTTCGTCGCCGCCCGCGTACTCACCCACACCGACGACCTCGCCGGCGGCGCAGGTGTGACAGCAGTCGAGGACGTCGTCACGGTCTTCGTCGGCGAGAGCCCGGAGCTCACCGCCACCCTCGGCTTCGGCATGCCGCCGTCCGAGGCGCCGGATCACGGCTCAGGTGCACCCGACAACGAGCCCGGCCGCCCCACCGGCCTCACCGTGGCCCCATCCACCCAGGACATCCGGCTGACACCCGGTACGTCGGAGACGCTCGACTTGGTCTTCACCAACAACACGTCCGCCGAGATCCGCGCCGAGCTTCAACTGGCATCGCCGTACGGGACCTGGTCCTGGTTGCCTGACCCCGTCCGCCCGGTCGTCGTACCTCCGAAGTCGTCCGTCACCGTCGCCGTGCCGATCCACGCACCCGCCGACGCGACGCCGGCGCACGCGTGGGTGCTGCCGAAAGTGATGTGGTTCGGCCGCGCGCAGTACGCACCCACCGTCCGCCTGGAGATCCGATGACGGCGGCTCTGACGGTGGGCCACGGTCATGGGCACAGTCACGCGCCGGTGGCGCCGCCGGAGGTGATGGCGTACCTCAACGGGGAACCTGTGCTCCGCGAGCTGCTCGACGATCGGCTCGCGGTTCTGCGTGCGGGTGACGCCGCCTGCGTGCTCCCCCGGCCCGACAGTCGTGAGGGTCGCCAGCTCACCCGATGGGTCGCGCAGGTCGTGCTCACCGAGCAACTCTGCCTCGACGAGCTCCACCGCCGCGCGGACACCGTACGTACGACTCCACTCGACCCAGCCGGCGACGCCGGACCCGGGACTCCACCCGACCCGGCCGGCGGGGTCGGGCCTGGGACTCCACTCGAGGCGGCCGGCGGGGTGGGGCCTGGGACTCCACTCGAGGCGGCCGGCGGGGTCGGCGAGCCGGATCCGATCGACGTGTCGACAGCGATCGCCGTCGGGTCCATCACGGCAGCGGCGCTGGCTGGTTCTGCGGCGGTACGTCGGGTCGCCGCGCTGGTGACCGCGGACGTCCGGATCCCGGCGGAGCAGTTGGCGTACGCGGCCGACGTCCTCGGGCAGGAGCCGCCGGCCGATCCCGCCGTACCGGTGGCGGACTGGCATCGCGAGCTTCTGCAGAGTGCCCGGCTGGAAGCGTTCGCCCGCTGGCTGAACGCTGCCATGCACGACCGGGTCCAGCTGGTCCACGGGCTCGAGCACCCGGGCGACAGCAGCCAACCTGACAACCTGCACCGGCACTGACTGGGGGACCATGAGCGACGAGGCAGAGATGAATCAGGGCACGGTCCTCGGGATCGACATCGGCGGCACGAAAATGGCCGCCGCTCTGGTGTCCGCGGACGGCACGATCCGCACCGGCGACCGGATCCTCACGCCGCCGGGCGGTGCGGACGAGGTGTTCGCCGCGCTCGCCGAGTTGATCGAACGCGTCCGGGGCGACGCCACTCCGCTGGCGGTCGGGATCGGTTCGGCCGGGCCGCTGGACCAGGACCACGGGCTGGTCTCGCCGGTGAACATCACCGGCTGGCGGAACTTCCCTCTGGTCGAGCGGGTACGGGCGCTGGCCGGCGACGTACCGGTGACGCTCGGAGTGGACGGGCACTGCTTCGCGCTCGGCGAGTACTGGACCGGAGCCGGGCGGGACGTCGACACGCTGCTCGGCATCGTGGTGTCGACCGGGGTCGGCGGTGGGCTGGTCGTCGACGGCAAGCCGATGATCGGGCAGTCCGGCAACGCCGCGCACATCGGCCACATGGTGGTCGACCAGGACGGCGAGGCGTGTGCCTGCGGGTCGTACGGGTGCGTCGAGGCGTACGCGAGCGGGCCCCGGATGGTTGCCCGGGCCAAGCGCCGCGGCTGGCGGGCGGACGAGGACGTGGACGCCGCCGTACTGGCCGCCGACGCGGCGTCCGGCGATGAGCTGGCACTCGCGATCTTCGACGACGGCGCCCAGGCACTGGCCGCCGGCATCGTCGCCACCGCGGTCACGGTCGACCTCACCACAGTCGTCATCGGCGGCGGCGTGGCAAAGGCCGGCCCGGTCCTCTTCGACCCGGTCCAAGCCTGGGTGAAGCGCCTGGCCCAGCTCCCCTTCGTCACCGACCTGACCGTAGAACCCGCCCAACTAGCCAACGCCGGCCTCCTAGGCGCCGCCCACCAAGCCTGGTCCACCCTCCCCTAACCCCGCCCCACTCCACCGCCCCCTCCCCTAACCCCGCCCCACTCCACCGCCCCCTCCCCTAACCCCGCCCCACTCCACCGCCCCCTCCCCGGCACCACCGCCCCACTCCACCGCCCCCTCCCCGGCACCACCGCCCCCTCCTCGGCACCACCAGCCGCTCCGGCAAACCCGGCCGACCCTCACCCCACGCCGCCCCCGCCCCTCCCCGGCACCACCAGCCGCCCCGGCAAACCCGGCCGACCCTCACCCCGCACCATCCCCCGCCGCCCCCCGCCGCGCGCCCCCGGCTATCCCTCTCCTGGGCCGCCTCCACCCGCGAGCCGGGGTTCTCAGACTTGGCACACAGTGATTGCGTTCAGAAAAGGTTGTCTCGCGCACCTTTGCGCAATTTTTACCGAATCACCCGAAACCGTGTAACGAGGACCCCGTCCCATCCGATGCAACGGATGGATGGGGTGGGGGCACGTCATCCACGGTCGGTCAAGGGGGCCTTGGATCGGCCGGAAGCGGTTGGTGAGGGGGGTCTGACCAACCGAACGCGTGAGCGGCGGGCGAGGAAACTCGCCCGCCGCCCTCGCAGCACCACCGAGTACAGCAGATGTGGCACCGTCCGCCAGCGTTGTCCGGGGCAACGCTCGACCAGAGAGACTCGGTCCCGATGGACGTCGCGGTACTCCCCCTCTTCGCGCTCTTTTTCACCGCTCTGGTCGTCACGACAACGTCGAAGTACGACGTCCTGCGCGTCTCGATCCGGCGACCCCGGGCGTTCCAGCTCGCCGCCATCGGCGCCGCCGCGGTCACCGTCCCGGTCGACCTGTACGCGCTCGGGTACGACGCAACCGGCCCAGCTGGCGCGTCGCTCCAGGACGTCGCCGCCCGCCTGCTGCTGCTGAACGTTGCCGTCGCCTGCGGTCTCGCCTCGTTGCACGGCGCCCTGCGGGTACCGAGTGACGACGGGCACGGGATGGGTGTGCTCGGGTGGAGCGGCCCGTTGATCGCGCTGGTCGTGGTCACTGCGGTGGTAGCACTCGGATCCGGTGGGAACGGATCCAGTCCGGACGGCGTCGGATCCACGGCTGGCAGTGCCGGGGCGGCGCTTGCGATCTACTCCTTGCTCGTCTGCGTGATCAGTGCCTCATCACTGTTCCGCCGACGGGTGCGGAGTGCGATCGATCCTCAGGAGGGATGAGGATCGTCGCGGGTTCTGCACCGTGGACGGTGGGCGGTGGTTGCGGGAGGGCCTCCACCGCCACAACCCCGTCCACGGTGCAGAACAGATCTGCCCGCCGTACGGCGAGGGCCTGAAGCACGCCGCACCGCGGGAGCTCGAGTCGCCGCGTACCGCCACGGCTCAGATCACGGAGGCCTGAGTCGCCGCCGTACTGCGACGGCTCGAGGCACGCCGTACTGCTACGGCTTGAGCCACTCCGGCTCGGGGAGGAGACCGCGGTCCAGCCGGCCGTTGTCGTCGAGCGGGAGCTCCTCGATCGGGATCAGATCCGCCGGGACCAGGTAGATCGGGAGTTCCTTGCCTAGGTCAAGCATCAACCGGGCCAGGACCGCCGGGTCGCTGTCCTCCAGGACGACGTACCCGATCAAGCAGGTGTCTCCCCCGGGGTCCGCACAGGCGACCACAACCGCGTCGACCACACCAGGCTGGTCGGCCAGCACGTGTTCGGTCTCGCCCGGTTCGACCCGGTGACCGCGGATCTTCACCTGGTCGTCCGCGCGGCCGAGGTACTCCAGCGTGCCGTCCACGCGCCAACGACCCAGATCACGGCTGCGGTAGAGCCGCCCACCCGGATGACCCGGGTCCGCCACGAACGCGCGCTCGGTCTCCTCCGGCCGCCCGATGTAGCCCTGGGCAACGGCCGAACCACCGAGGTGGATCTCGCCGACCGCACCAACCGGCACCGGCCGCAGCGCCTCGTCCAGCAGGCGTACGACGACGCCCTCGACGGGACGCCCGATCGACGGCCGGTCCTCGGCCGGGTCGACCGCGTGGATCGTGGTCACGATCGACGCCTCCGCCGGCCCGTACTCGTTGAACAGCCGGCACCCCGGATGCGCCTCGAGGAAGTCCCGCACCTTGTGCGTGAGCACCATCGCCTCACCACCGGCGACGATCTCGCGCAACGCGGGCAGTTCGGGCAGCCGGCGCATCGTCGCGAGCAGCGCGGTCAACGGGCTGAACGCCATGAACAGCCGCTCGACCTGGTGATCCCGCAGCGCCGCGATCACCGCGTCCGGGTCGTACCGGTCGTCCTCGCCGATCAGCACCAGCGCGGCGCCTGACGCCAGCGTCGTGAACATCTCCTGCACATGCACGTCGAACCCGAACGACGTCCACTGCAACGTCCGCAGCGACCGCCGGGTCCGCAGGTAGTGCCGGACCAGGTTGACCGGGCCGCGGTGCGGGACCACGACGCCCTTCGGATTCCCCGTCGAGCCGGACGTGTAGATGCAGTAGGCAACGTCATCCGCCGCGGCCCGCACCGGCGGCGCCTGTCGCGCCCGCGGGTCACCGTCCGTCGCGGCGACCGGAACCAGCCGCAGCCCGAGCCGATCGGCCAACGCCGCATCGTCACCGACCAACGCCACCGCGGACGCGTCCTGGATCATGAACGCCCAGCGCGACTCCGGTACGCCGGGGTCCAGCGGCAGGTACGCCGCACCGGACTTCAGTACGGCGAGAACCGCGACAACCAACTCGGTGCCTCGGGCAACGCGTACGGCGACCAGCTGCCCGGGCTTCACGCCGAGGTCGGTCAGCTGCCACGCGACCGCGTTGGACCGGCGGTCCAGTTCGGCGTACGTGAGTTCGCGTTCGCCTTGGATCAGCGCGATCGCGTCGGGGGTGCGGGCGACCTGCTGCTCGAAGAGGGTGTGCAATCCGCTGAGTTCGCCGGCGACTACGGCGTCGCGTCGTACCCGGCCGACTGGGCCGGTGGGCTCGAGGTCGCCTTCCAGCTCGCGGAGCGCTTCCAGATCGGATTCGATCGGGAGCATGAGCTCGGGCAGGCGCAGGTGTGGCTGGGTCGTTGCCCGGCGCAACACTGCTTCGAGGTAGGCGAGCAGGCGGTCGATGGTGGTCTGGTCGAACAGCCCGGACCGGTAGTCCGCCGTACACGTGATGCCGGCGCCGTGGTGGGTCAGCCGCAGCCGCAGGTCGATGGAGTCCGGGAGTTCGTCGTCGCCGTCCTCGAACTCGACCAGGATCTGGAAGAGCGGGTCGCGCTGCAGTAGGGCGAGATCGGTGCCGGCGTGGTCGAACGCGCCGGTGGTCACGTCGCGCACCCGCTGCGCGAGCTCGCCGAGGTCGGGTTCCCCGGACAGATCGATCCGCAGCGGCAGCGGCCGCCGGATCGTCGTCGAGGTGTCCCCCTGCGGCCGGATCAACGCCGACCCGATCGTGACGTCGTCCTGCGCCGCGAACCGACCGAGCACAGTCCCGACCGCCGCCAGCATCGTCATCAGCGGGCTGACCTTCCGCTCCCGGCTGAACACGAACACCGCGTCCCCGAGCTCGTCCGCCAACTCCTTCTTGACCGAGGCAACCGCCCCCTCACCCGCCGGCCGCCCCCGATCCGACGGCAGAACCAAGGGCTCACCCCCCACCAACGCCAAACTCCAATACCCAAAATCCCGCCGCCACACCTCCCCCGCAACCGCCCCCTCGTCAACACCCCGATTCACCCGACCGCCAGCCCCGTCCCCACCCGCCGCAACAACGGACTCGTCGGCGGTCAGCCCACCCTCGGGCCCTACCCCACCCTCGTCGACGCCGACCGCACCTTCGCCCACCTCCTCGGCGATCGCAGACGACTCGTCACCACTCGCCTCACCCGCCGCCAAGACAGACTCGTCCGCGGTCGGCTCACCCTCGGGCGCTACGCCACGCTCGTCGGCACCGGCCGCAGCCTCGCCGGTCGGCGACGACTCGTCACCACTCGGCTCAAACTCCCGCCGTACGCCGGACCCGGCGGCCGACGCAGCTTCACCGGCCCCTGCGACGGACACACCTTCGCCAGACTCCTGGACGGCCTGCTCGCTAGCAGCTACAACGGACTCATCGCCGCCCACCCCGGCCGACGTCACGACCGGCTCACCGCCACCCAGCTCCGTCGACTGCCCAACCACCCCATCACCGCTCAGCTCGGCGGCCCGTACAGCGGACTCATCGCCGCCGACCACGGCAGACGCCACCGCAGGCTCACCGCCGGCCAGCTTGCTCGACTGCGCAGCGGCCTCATCACCGCTCAGCTCGATGACCGCTACGACGGACTCATCGCCGCCGACCGTGGCGGAGGCAACGGCGGCCCTACCGCCGGCAAGCTCCGTCGACTGCGCAGCGGCCTCATCACCGCTCAGCTCGGGGGTCGGCACGGCGGTCTCATCGACCGCCGGATCGGATTCCGGCGATACGCCGGCCTCGTCTGCGGCCGCGCCGTCACCGGTCCGGCCGGCGGCGGACGTGTCTTCGCCCGGCTCCTGTGCGGTGGAGCCGGCATCGCCGGGCTTATCCGCAGTGGAGGCGGCATCACCGGAGTTGTTTGCGGCGGATGCGGCATCGCCGGCCTCGACCAATCGTGCGACGGGCTCTGTTGAGGTCACATCCGTGTCGATGTCCTCGGTGACCTCTGGTGTGAGGAGTGCGAGTTGTTCGCGCATCAGCTTGGTGACGCCGTCGACCAGTTGACCTGCGACCCGAAGCTGCTGCGACATGAGCGCGGCCATCCCGCTCCCCGGCAACTCGGCTGCACTCGTCGCGGCCGCAGCCTCGTCCACCTTCGCCGCCAGCTCAGCCAGCCCCGACCCCAGCACCGCCAACGCAGCCCGCGGATCCCGCGCAGCCCCACCGCCCACTGCCGCATCGGCAACTGCCCCCGCCGCCCCAGCCCTCGCCATCGAACCAACCGCCGCCGTGTCAGCCGCCGCCTCCGCCACCGAACCGGCCGCCGCCTCCGCGTCAGCTTCCGCCGGCGCTTCAGCCTCGGTCACCGGACCATTGGTGGTCCGCGCAGCAGCTTCCGCTCTCGACAGAGCCTGCTCCGCCGGCTCCGCGGGCGTCTGCAAACCAGCTTCCGCGGCCGTCCCGGCGTCTACCTCGCCGCCTCCCTCGCCGGCCGCAGCAGCGTCCTCTGCCTGCGAGCCAGCGCGATCCCCGGCGCCGTCCTCGACCCGCGCGGCAGCCGCTTCCGCGCCACCATCCACGACCTGCACAGCGCGCTGTCCCACGACACCACCGGCAGCCCGTACGACGGTCTCCGCCGCAGCACCACCCTCGACCCGCGCAGCAACCGCTTCCGCAGCACCATCGTCGGACTGAGCGGCAGCCTCCCAGGTCGCACGGTCTTCGGCCTCCGCAGCGACGCCTGTGGACTCGGCAGAAACACTCACCGACTCGGTGTCCTCGGTCTGCGTGGTGGGAGGGTCGGCTGTCGCAGCACGCGCGTCGGTCGCGGCACGGTCGCCCCGGGCGGCGGCGTCGTCCTGCGCTCGTACGGCGGTCGCGAGACGACCCTCGACCTGCGCAGCGGCCGCAGCCTTGTCGTCGGACTGCGCGGCGGCGTCCGACGTCGCACCGTCCTCGGCCTGCGTGGTGGGACGGCCGCCTGTCGGAGGACCTGCCTCGGCTGCGGCGCGGTCGGCCCCGGCGGCGGGGTCGTCCTGCGCGCGTGCGGCGGTCGCAGGACGACCCTCGAGCTGCGCTGCGGCCGCGGCCTTGATGTCGGACTGCGTGGCAGCCTCCGACGGCGTACCGTCCTCGGCCTCTGCAGCGACGTCTGTCGGCTCGGCGGAAGCACTCGCCGACTCGGTGCCTTCGACCTGCGTGGATTCGGTGCTCTCGGCCGCGTTTGCGGTGTGGATGGCTACGGCGGTGGCTAGTTTGTGGGGGGTGGTGTAGGTGGCGAAGAGTTCGTCGGGGGTTAGTTCCACGGTGAAGCGGGTGTTGATCTGGGTGATCACGGGCGCCATGGAGGCGGGGGTTGCTCCCAGTTCGGCGAAGGTGTGGTCGACGGTTAGGTCGTACGGGTCGAGCCTGAGTTCGGCGCAGGTCAGGTCGAGGACTGCGTTGAGCGCATCGCGGTAGCGTTCGGCTGATACCTCGTCGCCGGACAGAGAGCCGGCTTGGGCGAGGTAGTCCGCGTCGATCTGATGTGTCTCTGCTGGTAGCGCGAACGGCGAACGCTCGGCGACCTCATCCACCGGCTCGACCTCGGCGGGAGCCGATTCGTCCGGCGGGTCCAGCGGGATCCGCTTCACCGCGGCGCTCGACGGCGGGGCGAACACCATCTGCGCGCGAGCCGCACGCTCGAAAGCATTCGGCTGCCGCGCCCCACCAGTGCTCGTGTCCCCGGCAGACGTCGTACTAGCGACGACAGTCACCGAGGCGTCGACCGGATGGTGCACGCGGCGGAAGGGGTACGTCGGCAGCGGCACGCGGCCGCCATCCGGGTACACCTTCGACCAGGCGATCTCCGTGCCCTGCTCGTACAGCTCGGCGAGGCCGTTCATCGTCGCGAGTACGGCGTCCTGGCCCAGCCGCTGCGCCGGGATCCACGTGCTGTTCGGCGCAATCCGGCGTCCGGCCGGGCTGAGCACCGCATCCGGCCCGAGCTCCAGGAAGCGCCGGCAACCGGCCGCAGTGACCGCTTCGACCGCGTCGCCGAACAGAACCGGCTGCCGCAACTGCCCGACCAGATAGTCGCCGTCCAGCACAGTCCCGGATTCGAGCAGATCACCGGACCAGCTCGACACCATCGGCGTACGCAAGGGCTTGAGCGTGATCTCCCGGACGATCTCCGCGAAGTCGGCCAGGATTGGATCCACCAACGAACTGTGGAACGCCCGATCCACATCCAGCCGCTGCCACGCGACCTCCAACCGATCCAGCTGCGCCGCGAGCTGCCCGACGATTACCTCGGACCCGGTCAGCACGAACGACTGCGGACCGTTGCCCGCAGCAACTTCCACGCCGGTCGTCTGCGCGAGTTCGCGAACCCGGTCGGCATCCGCGCGTACGGCGACCATCGCACCCGGAACCGTGCCACGCTGCATGAGCTGGCCGCGCTTCGCGGTCAGGCGTACGCCGTCCGCCAACGACAACGCGCCCGCCACACACAACGCGGCGTACTCCCCCACGCTGTGACCGACGACCAACGCCGGCTGCACGCCGAACGACTGCCACAACCGCGCCAACGCCAGCTCGAACGCGAACAGCGCCGGCTGCGCGGTCTCCGTCGGCCAAACGCCTTCCGACGTACCAGCAGGCGTCAGCAACAGCTCTAGCAGGCTTCCGCCGGTCTCCTCGTGGTAGACGCGGTCACACTCGTCCAGCACCGACCGGAACGCCGGGAAGCGCGCAGCGAGCCCAGCAGCCATCCCACGACGCGCAGCGCCCTGTCCGGTGAACGCGTAGCCCAGTGGGCCAGGTCCACCCCGCGGCACCTCGGCTGCCTGGGCTGAGCCGAGTGCGTCGACCAGTTCGGCCTCGGACGAGCCCGCGACCGCGATCCGGTGCCGATGCGCGGGGCGGCCGAGTGCCGCCGTACCAGCGAGGTCGATCAGGCGGTGACCGGTGCCATGGCCGAGGTCCGTGCGGTACAGCTCGACAAGGTCGGCCAGTGCGTCCGGGTCGGGGGCGGAGAGCGGCAGTACGACGGGACCGTCGTCGCCACGGCGGATCTGCCGTGGGGCCTCCTCCAGGATGACGTGTGCGTGGGTGCCGCCGACGTCGAGGGCGCTGACGCCCGCGCGCAACGTCGTACCGACCTCCCAGTCGCGTACGTCGGTGCCGATCACGAACGGGCTGCCGTCCAGGGCGAGCTCCGGGTTCGGCGCGGTGTAGTTGATCGTCGGGACCAGCATCCGGTGCTGCAGCATCAGGATGGTCTTGATCAGGCCGGCCATGCCCGCAGCGCTGTCGAGGTGGCCGATGTTCGGCTTCACCGAGCCGATCGTGCAGAAGCCGACCTTGTCGGTGTGCCGGCGCAGCGCGGTCGTGAGGGCCTTGACCTCGGCGGAGTCGCCGGTGGTGCTGCCGATCGCGTTGGCCTCGATGTAGCTGAGCGAGTCCGCGGCGAAGCCGGCCCGCTCCAGGGCGCGCTCGATCAGCTCGACCTGGTTGCCCGCCGGCGCGTCCTCGTTGCTGACCGCGGTGCCGCGGATCACGGCGTACACGGTGTCTCCGTCGGCGATGGCCTGGTCGAGACGCTTCAGCAGTACGGCGGCGACACCGTTGCCGCCGACCGTGCCGTCGGCGTCCGCGGCGAACGCGCGGACCTGCCCACTCGGCGACAGGATCGACTCCGAACCCGGGTGGTAACTCGTTGCCTGCGGCATCTGTACGGCGGCGGCGCCGGCGAGCGCGAGGTCCGCGTCACCGGAGCGGAGGGCCTGGCAGGCGAGGTGTACGGCGACCAGCGACGAGGACCACGCGGATTGGACGCCGATCGCGGGCCCGGTCAGCCCGAGGCGGTAGGCGACGCGGGTGGCGATCGAGTCGCGGGACTGGTGCTGGCGGTTGTAGAGGTTCATGCCGGAGCCGGCGAAGACGCCGACGCGGCTCGACGTGCCGGCGTACCCGCCGTGCTCGAGCGCCTGGTGGCAGACCTCGAGGAACAACCGCTGGGCGGGCTCCATCAGCTCGGCCTCACGATCGCTGAGCCCGAAGAACTTCGCGTCGAACGACTCGACATGGTCGAGCACCCCGCTCACCGCGACCATCCCGTCGCCGACCTGCCCGCCGGCCTGACTCACCTCCTCAGGCGAGAACCGGCGAACACTCTCCACCCCACCGACAAGGTTGTCCCAGAACTGCTCCAGCGTCTCCGCCCCCGGGAACCGCCCAGCCACCCCCACCACAGCCACCGGCTCCACAACCACAGCAGCCTTCACACCCTGCCGCACCGCCACAGGCTCCGGCTGGCCCACCTGCGAGGAGGCCGCACCACTCGCCGCCTCACGCACCGGCTCGGACTCGGCGGCTTGCGCAGACGTCGCGACGCTCTCCGATACCGACGCAGACTCACCGGCCAGCTCGGACTCGGCGGCTTGCGCAGACGCCGCAACGCTCCCGGGAACCGACGCAGACTCGCGCACCAGCTCGGTCTCGGCGGCTTGTGTAGACGCCGCGACGGACTCAGCGACCCTCTCGGCGCCTGCTTCCGCTTCAGCCTGGTCCGCAGTCCCTTCGGTGGATTCGGCAACCGCCTCGGCCTCAGCTGGTACGTCGCCCTCCGGCCGCTCCACCTCAGCTGCAACATGGTCAGGGGCGTCGTCGGCCTTAGCCTCCGCCTCGGCGATCGACTCGTCACCGACTGGCGGTTGCGCTGGAGCACCGTCGGCTTCCACACCTTCGCGAGGCTCAGCATGCTCGCCGGATTCTGCTGTAGGCCCGGCTGCCTCAGGCTCCGCGGACGCAGCCTCGCCCGGTACGTCGGTCCCGGGTTCACCAGCCAGCCCACCCACGAGCTCCGGTACGTCGGCAGTCTCCGGCTCAGCAGGCTCCGGCGCCTCGGCAGACTCAGCAACCGACTGCGGCTCCACCTCGGCAACGTGCTCCGGCTCGACCTCCACAACCGGCTCCGACTCGACGCCGGCCATCGGCTCCGGGTCAACCTCCACGCCCGGCTCTGACCCCAGCCCGGCGGTCGGCTCCTGGCCGTCCTGCACAAGCGGCTCTGACTTCCCGTCGGCGCTTGGCTCTGGGTCAACCACCACACCCGGCTCTGACACCAGGCCTGCGATCGGCTCCGGGTCGACCTCCGCAACGGGCTCTGACTCCCCGTCGGCGATCGACTCGGGCTGCACGTGTGCGAGCCGCTCGGGCTGCTCCTGCGCGACCTGCTCGGGACGCATCTCGGTGCCGGGCTCTGCCGCGGCGGTCGGCTCCGCGTCCGTGATCGGGTCTGGCTCGGTGAGCTCCGCCGCTTGCTCGTCAGGCTGACTCTCGGCAGCCGCGCGTACCTCAGCAGTCTCGGCCTCGGCGAGCTCGGTCTGGGCGAGCTCGGTCTGGGCGAGCTCGGTCTGGGTGAACTCAGGTCCGGGCTCGGGTACGTCGGCGGGCTCCGGCGCCTCCGTAGGCTCCGCAACCGGCTTCGGATCCACCTCCGAAGCCAGCTCTAGCTCTACGTCTGCGATCGGGTCCGGCTCGGTGAGCTCTGCTGCTTGCTCGGCCGCCTGACTCTCGGCAGCCGCTCGCACCTCGGCGGGCTCGGCCTGAGCCACCTCTGCCTCGGCGGCCTGGTCCTCGGTCTCGGCGGCCTCGCGCTCGTGCTCGTGCTCGGTGGACTCTGCCTTAGCGGCGTCGGGCTCGTGCTCGGTGGACTCTGCCTTAGCGGCGTCGGGCTCGTGCTCGGTGGTCTCGTGCTCGCCGGCCTGGACCGCGGTCTCGGACTCAGCGGCCTCGGGCGCTTGCTCGGCGGCTTGGCGCGCTGGCTGCGGGTCGGCGGATGATGGTTCCTCGGCGGGCTCGGGCTCATCGGGGCCTTGGCGCTCGTCCGAGACCGCTTCGTCCTCGTGTGCCTCGTCTTCGGCGAGTTCGGGCTCGGTGGGCTCAGTCAGCCCTGCAGGTCCCGGCTCGGTTAGCTCGGTGGCCTCAGGCTCGTGCTCGGTCGCCTCGGACTCGGGCAGGTCAGCAGCAGGCTCGGCCGGCTGGGCATCCGCAGGCGCCAACTCCTTGGCCCGCGCTGGCTCGTCGGCGAGTGCTGGCTCGTCGCCGGGTACTGGCTTATCGGCGGGCTCGAGCTCGGTGGCCGTGGGCTCGGTCAGCTCGGTTGGCTGGTCGTCTGCAGGCGCCAGTTCGTCCGCGTGGGCTGGCTCGTCGGCGGGTGCTGGCTTGTCGGCGGGCGTGGGCTCGGCGGGCGTGGGCTCGGTCAGCTCGGCGGCTGGCTGGTCGTCTGCAGGTGCCAGTTCGTCCGCGCTCGTTGGCTCGTCGGTCGGCTCGAGGTTGTGCTCGGCGGCGACGTGGTCCGTGTCGGGTGAAACGTGGCCGACCGGCTCGGGCTCTGTGTGCGGCGCGGTGGGTGCGTCAGGCTGGTGGGCTGGCTCGGGCTCGGGGGGGTGGGCGCCGAGGGTGGGGCGTTGGGGTGGGGTGGGGATGGATTGCTGGAGGGTGCGTTTCCAGGCCAGGCGGACGACGGGGAGTTCGGTGGTGCGTTCGGAGGGGTCCTCGTCGGTGGGGAACTGGGCGGGGTCGGCGAGGGGGCCTTCGCCGGCGGGGCCGGAGTAGGAGCTGGCTCCGGCGGGGTCGACGTACGCGCCGGGTGGGGATTCGAGGGTGCCGTCGATCCAGCGTTGTTTGAGGAGGGGGCGGAGGATCTTGCCGCCGGGGGTGGTCGGGAAGTCGCGCCTCGGTACGCCGACGACCTCGGCGGACAGGCCGAGCCGGCCCTGGATCAAGCTGCGGATCGCCTGGTCCATGCCGGGGATCGACTCCGGCGTGAGGGCGTAGAAGACGACCAGCCGGTCGGTCCCGCTCTCGGCGTCCGCGACGCCGCAGGCCGCGACCAGGCCGTGCTGGGCGCCGACGGCCGTCGCGGCGACGGACTCGATGTCGTGCGCGTAGTACAGCTTCCCGGACATGATGATGCGTTCGCTGTCCCGGCCGGTGATGACGACCTGCCCGCCGGTGATGAAGCCCTGGTCACCGGTCGCGAGCCACTTGCGGGCCGGCCAGTTGCCGATCGGGAACGCGGCCCGGTCGGCCTCCAGGTTGCCCAGATACCCGGGCGTCACCCGCGCTGACGCGACCTGCAGCTGACCGATCCGCCCCTCCGGCAGGACGGCGCCGTTCGGCGCAACGATCCGCACGGTCGTCCCCGGCGCGGGCGCACCCACCGACACCAGGCTCAGCACGCCCGGCGCCTCGGCCCGCGGCTTGCCCGGGCGCGCGACCGCGACCTTCCCGGTCGCGGGCCGCTGGTCGACCCACTCGACCACGCCGGTCGGTGGGATCCGGACGCGGTGCACATTCGGCGTCAGGCCGGGGCGAGCGAAAGTGATCCCGGTGACCGTCTCGGTCATCCCCCAGGCCGCGACGAAGGTCTCGGGTACGACGCCGAACCGGTTCGTCAGCCGGAGGAACTCCGACACCACCGGGACCGTGATCTGCTCGCCACCACTGACCAGGCTGCGCAACGCGGACAGATCCCAGTGCCGGTCGGGCTCACCGGCGATCGCGGCAGTGGCGAGGCGGTAGCCGAAGTTCGGCGACCAGGAGTGGTTGACGCGGTGCTGGTCCATCAGGTCGAGCCAGCGCAGCGGGTTCGCGAGCACCCAGCCCGTGTTCACGTGGATGTTGGTGCAGCCGGTGAACACGGGCAGCAGGTGGTACAGCAGGAAAGCGCCGCTCTGGTCCAGCGGCAGCCAGTTGAGCGTGGTCTGACCGGGCCGGACCGGCAGCATCGCCGGCGTACCGGCGGCGAACTCGACGAGCCCGCGATGCGTCAACTGCACGATCTTCGGCGCACCGGTGGAGCCGGACGACAGCATGAGTACGGCGACGTCGTCGGCAGCCGGGCGGTGGAAGTCCGAGGTCGGCTCGTGGCCGGCCATCGCGTCCGGGTCGAGGACGGGCAGGCCGAGGTCGTTCGGGAGGTCGGACGGCCGTCCGATCAGGACGGTCCAGCCGAGCAGGTCGGTGACCTTGCGGAGCCGCTCGCGGCCGGCCTCGGTCCGGTCGCCGTCCGGGCTCGGGGCCATCAGCAGCGGCCGGATGCCGCCGAGCGTGCAGGCCCAGAACGCGGCGAAGAATCCGACCGGCTCGGTGCAGTGCACGACCGCGGGGTCCCCGGCGCGTACGCCGTTCGCCCGCAGGCCGGCCAGGATGCGGGCGGCCAGCTCGAGCAGTGTCGGGAAGTCGAGCTTGGTCTCGCGGCCGTCCGGGCCGATCTCGACCACGCCGGCGCCGCCGAAGTCGCGGGCGGCCCGCAGCAGGGCGCTCGGCAGGTCGCGCGGGTACCCAGCGGGAATCATCAGGGCCGGCCCGGTGGAGATCGCCGGCCGGTCCACACTGCTCCTCACCACTCCGGTCCCACCACCACGACACGGTGAGCAACAACGGTGGCGCCAGCCAGTTGGCGACCCACGGACACGCGCCTCCCGAACTGGACGGAGCCGGGCTCAGGGCACACCCGTCTCGCTCTCACCGACGACAAGCCCCGTTTCCGCCTGCCGGAACGATGCCGTGTCCGGGCGGACCCGGTGCGTCATCGCGCCGACCGACAGCCGTGAACCCTACCAGCCGCGACCGGCCCAGGTGGAGTCCGTTCTCACCAGCCGATGGTTAAGAATTCCATCGATCACCGACACCGATCACAACGAGTGCCAGCCGGTTCCGATACGGCCCGCGGCTCAAAACCTCCGCGACGGATCGTGCGACCACGCGAGAGCATGGGGCCCATGATCGACAGGGGCCCAGACGTGGTCCGCACGACCACCGGATCGGTGCGGGGAAACATCGAGAACGGCCTCGTGGTCTTCCGCGGCATCCCTTTCGCCAAACCCCCGGTGGGCGAGCTACGGTTCGCAGCCCCGCAGGCGGCCGAGGGCTGGGACGGAGTCCGCGAGGCGGTCTCGTTCGGGCCGCCGCCGCCGGAGTCGATGATCTTCGGGCCGTCGTCGAACCCGGTCACCGGCGACGACTGGCTGACAGTGAACGTCTGGTCGCCGCAGCCCGGGACGGGCGCCGCGCTCCCGGTGATGGTGTGGATCCATGGCGGTGGCTACCAGTTCGGGCAGTCCGCGGACCCGACGTACGACGGAGCACGGCTGGCCGGCGAGGGTGGAGTCGTCCTGGTGACGTTCAACCACCGCATCGGTGTCGACGGCTTCGGTCTGCTGGAAGGCGCTCCGGCGAACCGCGGTCTGCTCGACCAGGTCGCGGCGCTGGAGTGGGTGCGCGCGAACATCGCCGCGTTCGGCGGCGACCCGGCTCAGGTGACCGTGTTCGGACAGTCGGCCGGCGCCGGCTCGATCGCCGCGCTTCTCGCGATGCCCCGCGCGGCCGGTCTGTTCCGCCGGGCCATCGCGCAGAGTGCGCCCGGGACGTACTTCTCGGCATCGCTGGCCGCCGACCTCATGACGGCGATCGCCGCCCGGCTGGGCCGCCGCAGGCCGACTGCCGACGACCTGCGCGGGGTCCCGACGGCCGACATCGTCGCCGCCGGGGACGCCATGAACACGGCGATGGTCCCGCAGGTCGAACGCTGGGGAACCGCCGCCTACACGAAGATCCCGTTCGCGCCGGTCGTCGACGGCGAGGTCCTGCCCCGCACTCCGTTCGAGGCCCTGGCCGCCGGCGCCGGCCGGGACATCGACCTGGTCGCGGGCCACACCCGGGACGAGTACCGCCTCCTCCTCGCGGCCGACGGCCGCCTCGGCAACCTCACCGACGAGGACGCCGCGACGGCCCTGCGGATCCTAGCGCCGGATGGCTACCGCGAGGCCTACCCGGACGCGAGCGCGGAGCGGCTCTACGAGCTGGTCCACTCCGACTGGCTGTTCCGGATGCCGAGCCATCGGCTGGCCGAAGCACAGGTCGCCGGCGGAGGCCGCGCGTACGCCTATGAGCTGGCCTGGCCGGACACCGGGCTCGGCGCGTGCCACGGCCTCGACTCTCCGCTGGTGTTCGGCGCCACGCACGGAGCCCTGCTCGGCTTCCTGCTCGACGCCGGACCACTGGCTGCCGCGGAGCAGGTCTCGCGGCACTTCCGTACGGCGTGGACCGCCTTCGCACACTCTGGCGATCCAGGCTGGGCGGCGTACGACGTCACCCAGCGGCTGGTCGCGGTCTTCGGCTTGGAACTCACCGTCACGCCGTACCCCGAGGAGCTGTCCCGCCGCCTGTGGGCCGGGCACGCGTTCGCACCCCTACCGCTGTTGAAAGTGGGCGAAGAGGGGATCGAACCCCCGACATCTTCCTTGTAAGGGAAGCGCTCTACCGCTGAGCTATCCGCCCGGATCAAACGACCGCAGGAGTCTACCCGAGATCGCCGCCCAGACTTGCCAGCGTCTCGGCGTAGGCGTCCAGGTCGCGGGCCTCGGGGATCGCATTGACGACGGACCAGCGGATGACACCGGTCCGATCCACCACGAAGGTGCCACGGACGGCGCAGCCGCGGTCCGCGTCGAAGACGCCGTACGCCGAGGCGATCGCCCCGTGCGGCCAGAAATCGCTGAGCAGACCGAACTCGAGCTTCTGCGCGTCGGCGTACGCCCGCAGGGTGTACATCGGGTCGCACGAGATCGCCAGGAACTCGGCGGCCGCGAGCAGGTCCGGCCGGTCCCGCAGCGCGGCCAGCTCACTCGTGCAGACCTGACTGAAGGCGTACGGATAGAACACCAGTACGACGTCCCGCCGGCCGGCGTAGTCGCTCAGCCGGACCTGCTCGCCGTGCTGATTGCGGGCGGTGAAGTCCGGTGCCCGGCTGCCGACGGCAGCGGCCACCTCAGCCTCGGCGGCCCGACTTCGGCACCACCAGTTTGGTCGCCGACCAGTCGTCCGTCACGCTCAGCGTGCTCGTCGTGGACAGGCCGGCGACCGGAGCGGCCTCGGCGATGTCGCTGGTCTCGACGTAGCCGTCCCGCCCGACCTTGGGCGTCAGCAGCCAGACGACCCCGCCGGCCTTCAGGTCGGTGAGGATGTCGAAGAAGGCGTCGACCAGGTCTCCGTCGTCCTCGCGGAACCAGAGCAGTACGACGTCCACGACCTCGTCGGTCTCGTCGTCGACGAACGCTTCCCCGGTGATCTCCCGGATCGCATCGCGGAAGTCGTCGTCGCTGTCGTCGTCGTACCCGATCTCCTGAACGACCCAGCCGGCCTCCAGGCCGAGCCGGGACGCCATGTTCGGCACCCCGCTCTTGCCGTCCGCGTGGTCCGCGGTCGCGCTCACGTGTCCTCCTCCGTGGTCCCCGTCTTCCCGGGGGTAGGTTTCAGTAGCGATAGTCCATCGTGACGTACCGCGTCGCGCAAGTATGCACTAGGGATCCGTGACGTGTCCGGTATCCGCGTGGTGGGTACTGACCGTGTCCGCTCACATCACGCGCGGGAGACCGGATTCAGGCCCCTGTGGAAGGCGAAGTAGAACGCATTCCGAACAGGTGACAGGATTGCGGTGAAGACAACCAGAGAGAACGGCAGGACACCGTGGCTTCCGGACACGAACCACCAGCCATCATCACCGAGGGGATGCCCACCCAGCTCCCCGACATCGACCCCGACGAGACGCGCGAGTGGGTCGAATCGCTCGACGCCGTCCTGGACGCACGGGGCAAGGCGCGAGCGCGCTACCTGATGCTCAAGCTGATCGAGCGGGCCCGGGAGCGACAGGTCGGGGTGCCCGCGCTGCGGAGCACCGACTACATCAACTCGATCCCGCCCGAGCGGGAGCCGTGGTTCCCCGGCGACGAGCACGTCGAGCGCCGGATCCGGGCCTTCATCCGGTGGAACGCCGCGGTGATGGTGAGCAAGGCCAACCGCAAGGGCCTCGAGGTCGGCGGCCACATCGCCACCTACCAGTCCGCGGCCAGCCTGTACGAGGTCGGCTTCAACCACTTCTTCCGCGGCAAGGACCACCCCGGCGGCGGCGACCAGATCTTCATCCAGGGTCACGCCTCCCCCGGGATGTACGCGCGGGCGTTCCTCGAGGGCCGGCTGTCCGCCGACCAGCTGGACGGCTTCCGCCAGGAGGTGTCCCGCGGTCCGCACAACGGCCTGTCGTCGTACCCGCACCCGCGGTTGATGCCGGACTTCTGGGAGTTCCCGACCGTCTCGATGGGTCTGGCCGCGCTGAACTCGATCTACCAGGCGCGCTTCAACCGGTACCTGCACCACCGCGGCATCAAGGACACCAGCCAGCAGCACGTCTGGGCCTTCCTCGGTGACGGCGAGATGGGTGAGCCGGAGTCGCTCGGCGCGATCGGCCTCGCGGCCCGCGAGGAGCTCGACAACCTCACCTTCGTGATCAACTGCAACCTGCAGCAGCTGGACGGTCCCGTCCGCGGCAACGGCAAGGTGATCCAGGAGCTGGAGGCGTACTTCCGCGGCGCCGGCTGGAACGTCATCAAGGTGATCTGGGGCCGGGAGTGGGACGCGCTGCTCGCGCAGGACCACGACGGCGCCCTGGTGAACAAGATGAACACCACGCCGGACGGTCAGTTCCAGACCTACTCGGTCGAGTCCGGCGAGTACATCCGGAACAACTTCTTCGGCGGCGACCAGCGGCTCCAGCAGATGGTCAGCAACCTGTCCGACGAGGACCTGCGCAAGCTGCCCCGCGGCGGTCACGACTACCGCAAGGTGTACGCCGCGTTCAAGAGCGCGACCGAGCACGTCGGGCAGCCGACGGTGATCCTCGCCCAGACCATCAAGGGCTGGACGATCGAGGCGCTGGAGGGCCGCAACGCGACCCACCAGATGAAGAAGCTGACCTCGGACGACCTGAAGGCGTTCCGCGACCGGCTCTACCTGCCGATCGAGGACTCCGCCCTCGAGGACGCGTACAACCCGCCGTACTTCCACCCCGGCACCGACTCGCCGGAGTACCAGTACATGATGGATCGGCGCCAGCAGCTCGGCGGTTCGCTGCCGCAGCGTCGGGTGGCGCCGAAGACCTCGCTGAAGCTGCCGGGCGACGACGTCTACAAGCCGCTGGCCAAGGGCAGCAACTCGCCGGTGGCGACCACGATGGCGCTGGTCCGGCTGTTCCGCGACCTGATGAAGGACCCGGAGATCGGCCAGCGGATCGTCCCGATCGCCCCGGACGAGTACCGCACGTTCGGCATGGACTCGATGTTCCCGACGGCCAAGATCTACTCGCCGCACGGTCAGCAGTACGAGGCCGTCGACCGCAACCTCCTGCTGTCCTACAAGGAGTCCGAGCAAGGCCAGTTGCTGCACGAGGGCATCAGCGAGGCCGGCGCGATGGGCTCGATGATCGCGGCCGGTACGGCGTACGCGACGCACGGCGAGCCGATGATCCCGTTCTACATCTTCTACTCGATGTTCGGGTTCCAGCGGACCGGTGACTCGCTCTGGGCGCTGGGCGACCAGCTCGGCCGCGGCTTCCTGGTGGGTGCCACCGCCGGCCGTACGACGCTGACCGGTGAGGGACTGCAGCACGCGGACGGCCACTCGCCGCTGCTCGCCTCGACCAACCCGGCGGCGGTGCACTACGACCCGGGCTTCGCCTACGAGGTCGCGCACATCGTGAAGGACGGCCTGCGCCGGATGTACGGCTACGGTCTGGACAAGGACAAGCCGTTCGGCGAGGACGTCTTCTACTACCTCACCGTGTACAACGAGCCGGTCCCGCAGCCGGCCGAGCCGGAGAACCTCGACGTCGCGGCGCTGCTCAAGGGCATGTACCGCTTCAACGAGTACGAGACCGCCGAGGGTGACGACGTACCGCGGGTGCAGCTGCTCGGGTCCGGTGTCGCACTGCCGTGGGTCCGCAAGGCCCAGCAGATCCTCGCCGAGGAGTACTCGGTGGCCGCCGACATCTGGTCGGTGACGTCGTGGAACGAGCTGCGCCGGGACGCCGTGGCGGCCGAGCAGCACAACCTGCTGCACCCGGAGGAGCCGGAGCAGGTGCCGTTCATCACCGAGCAGTTGAAGGACACCCAGGGTCCGGTGGTCGCGGTCAGCGACTTCATGCGCGCGGTGCAGGACCAGATCTCGCGCTGGGTGCCGAACGACTACACCTCGCTCGGGACCGACGGCTGGGGCCTGGCCGACACCCGGGCCGCGGCGCGGCGCCACTTCCAGGTGGACGCCGAGTCGATCGTCGTCGCCACGCTGGAGATCCTGGCCAAGCGCGGGGACGTCAAGCCGGAGGTCGCCGCCGAGGCGGCCCGCAAGTACCGCATCGACGACCCGACCGCGGTCGCCGGCGTCAAGCAGGAGGGCGCCGGCGCCTGACCTCGGCCGGCTTCCTCAGGGCCGCTCACCCCACCGGGGTGAGCGGCCCTCGTCTTCTCCGCGGCGAAACTCGGTGGGATCGCCGCCTGCTCGAAGGGTTCGCCGAGTGGGTCGAGCGGTTGCGTCGGCAGAGCGACGACTCCCGTGCGCTCGCCCCCGATCGGGTGCACGCGACGTACTGGTGGATCGTTGAGGACGGCAACTACCTTGGCGCGATCACGCTCCGGCACGCGTTGACCGGCAAGTTGCTCGAGGGCGGCGGTCACATCGGGTACGGCGTCCGTCCCTCGGCACGGGGTCGCGGGCTGGCGGCGTGGGCACTCGGCGAGGTGCTGGACCAAGCCCGCAAGCGCGGCATGGATCGGGTCCTGGTCACCTGCGACGACGACAACACCGCGTCGGCGAAGACGATCGACCGCAACGGCGGCGTCCTGGAGGACATCCGCGAGACCTGGCTGGGCACCACCCGCCGCTACTGGATCGAGCTCTGACACCCCGTCGATCCGGCGTACGACAAACCTCGTAGGAACGGGCGGGCAGGTTGCGTAGTCCGTCCGACGCGGCGGGCAGGCCCGGATACCTAGCGTCAGTGGCATGACTGGCGCAAGCGTTGCTCTGCTCGCGGGGACGGTGTCCACCATCCTCTTCGCGTCGAGCGCGCTGCCGATGCTGATCAAGGCGCTCCGGACCCGCGACCTCAGGTCGTACAGTCCGGCGAATCTCGTCCTGGCCAATGTCGGCAACGGCGTCCACTGCATCTACGTGGTGCACCTGCCGGCGGGGCCGATCTGGGCCCTGCACGGCTTCTACGTCGTGACGTCCGCGCTGATGCTGCTGTGGTGGCTGCGCTACCGCACCGGCCCGCGCGGCGTCGTACCAGACGAGCGGAGGCTCGCATGAACACCATCGTCATCGGCGCCGGACAGGCCGGACTGTCCACCGGCTACCACCTGCGCAAGCTCGGTCAGCCCTTCGTCATCCTGGACGGCAACGCCCGGGTCGGCGACCAGTGGCGGGCCCAGTGGGACACCCTCAGGCTCTTCACTCCGGCCAAGTACGACGGCCTGCCCGGACTACCGTTCCCCGGCGACCGGTGGAACTACCCCGGCAAGGACGAGGTCGCCGACTATCTCGAGTCGTACGCCGCCCACTTCGACCTGCCGATCCGGTCCAGCACCCGGGTGGACACGCTCGAATGCGTGGACGGCCGATGGGCCGTTGACGTGGGAAGCGAGCGGATCCTGGCCGACAACGTCGTCGTCGCGACCGGAACCTTCGGCCGGACGCCGAGCCTGCCGGACTTCGCGGTCGATCTCGATCCGGCGATCCGGCAACTGCACTCCAGCGAGTACCGCCGGCCGGGGCAGCTGAAGCCCGGACCGGTGCTGGTGGTCGGCGGGTCGCACTCGGGCTGCGACATCGCCTACGAGGTCGCGGAGACGCACAAGACCGTGCTCTGCGGACGCGACCCCGGACAGCTCCCGGTCCGGCCCGGCCAGCGGGGTCAGGGCCTCTTCTGGCCGGTCTTCCTGTTCATCGGCCGGCACCTGGTCACGCGGCGGTCGCCGATCGCCCGCGCGGCGATGGAGGAACTGCGCTTCCACGGTGGCCCGATGATCAGGGTCAAGCGGGCGGACCTGCTCGCGCGAGGGGTCGAGCGGGTCCACGACCGGGTGACCGGGGTCCAGGAGGGCCTGCCGGTGCTGGGCGACGGCCGCGTGCTGGACGTGACGAACGTGATCTGGGCTACCGGCTTCCGCCAGGTGTTCGACTGGATCAAGGCCCCGGTCACCGGCGAGGACGGCTGGCCGCGCGAGCTGCGCGGGGTGGCCGCGGATGTCCCCGGCCTGTACTTCTGTGGTCTGTCGTTCCAATACGCCTTCGCTTCGATGACGCTGCCGGGGGTCGGCCGGGACGCGGCGTACGTCGCCAACCGCATCGCGGCCCGGTCCCGCGCGGACCGAAGCCTTGCCGCCGCCTGAGCGCAGCGTGCATGCTCGCGGAGAGGGGCATCTGATGGGGATCGTCGACGATCTGGAGCGGGCCCGGGCGGCGTTCGAACGGCGCGACTGGGCGACCGCCTACGACCGGCTGTCGTCGAGCACCGGCCTGAGCGCCGGCGATCTGGAAACCCTCGCTACCGCGGCCTACTTGATCGGCGACAATGACGCCTGCATCCGCGCGCTCCAGCGCGGCTACCGCCTCCAGGTCGACGACGGCGACACGTTGGGCGCGGTCCGGTTCGCCTTCTGGCTCGCACTGGTCCTCAACACCAGGGGTGAGGTGGCCATCGGCACCGGCTGGGCGGCGCGCGCCGAACGGTTGCTGGCGGACCAACCCGAAGACGTGGTGGAGCGGGGCTATCTCCGGATCCATGACTTCTTCCGGCGCCTGGACCAGGGCGACTTCCCCGGGGCGTTGCGCGCGAGCGACCGGATCGTCGAGGTGGCGCGCCAGTTCGGCGATCCCGACCTGTTGGCGCAGGGGCTGGTCTGTCAGGGGCGGCTGCTGATGTACTCCGGCCGGGTGCCGGAAGGGCTGGCCCTGCTGGACGAGGCGATGGTCGGGGTCGCCGCGGGTGAGCTCTCGCCGATCTTCGCGGGCAACGTGTACTGCGCGATGATCGAAGGCTGCCAGGAGGTGCAGGACTTCGCTCGCGCGTCGGCGTGGACGGCTGCGCTGACCCGCTGGTGCGACAGCCAGCCGGATCTGGTCCCGTTCACCGGGCAGTGCGCAGTACATCGAGGTCAGATCCTGCGACTGCACGGCGCCTATGGGGAGGCGTTGGCGGAGTTCGACGACGCGTGCCGTCGCTATGCGGCGTCAGGCGCCCAGACCGCCGCTGGGCTCGCGTTGAGCGAGTGCGGCGACGTCCTGCGGATCCGTGGCGAGTTCCCGTCGGCTGAGACGGCCTATGACCAGGCGGCGGGGTTCGGCTACGAGCCGCAGCCGGGTCGAGCCCTGCTGTTGCTGGCCCGGGGTCGCGTGCCCGGTGCCGTTGCCGCCGTCCGGCGGTTGCTCGGTGAGACCGGCGGCGAGGTACATCGGTCGCGGCTGCTCGCGGGAGCGGTGGAGGTGCTGCTCGCCGGTGGGTACCCCGACGAGGCCTCGGCTGCGGCGGCCGAGTTGGCTGCGATCGCCACCGGCTTCGGGTGTGGGGGATTGCGTGCGTCGGCGGCATACTGCCTGGCCGCTGTGGCATTGGCGGGTGGCGATCCGGACGACGCGCTGCCCCAGGCTCGGGCGGCGACCCAACAGTGGAGTGGGCTTCAGGCGCCGTACGAGGTTGCGCGGTCGAAGGTGCTGGTCGGACGGTCGTTCCGGCTGCTCGGCGACGAGGACTCCGCGACCGCCGAGCTGACCTCGGCCGCCCGGACCTTCGGCGAGCTCGGCGCGGTCCCGGCCCGGCAGGAGGTGGAGCGGCTGCTGCACCGCGAGACGGCCGGCGGCCTCACCGGGCGCGAGCTCGAGGTCCTCCGCTTGGTTGCGTCAGGCAACAGCAACAGCGAGATCGCGCAGCGGCTGGTGCTGAGTGACAAGACGGTGGCACGGCATCTCACCAACATCTTCACCAAGCTCGACGTACCGTCCCGCACGGCGGCTGCCGCGTACGCGCGCGATCACGACTTGCTCTGAACGCTCTCCAGAGGGACCCGATTCACTCTGGCGAGTGAGGTGTGGACGGGGTGCCACACCGGATGCTCGGAGGGTGAATACGACTGCGCGTCCTGTCCCCCCCTGGGCTTACCGCCTCGCCCACGCGATCCCGTTCCTGACGTTGCCGTCCGGGCTGTGGCGGCTCGGGCTGGTCTTCGGCTCGTCGATGGGCATGCTCGGCACGGACGGCCAGCCGGCCTACCTCGTCGGTTTCGGCGGGAAGGTGTACGTCGTCTGCCTGACGATCTTCTCGGAACTCGTCGCCCTGACCGCGCTCGGCCTGGTCCAGCGCTGGGGTGAGATCGCGCCCCGGTGGCTCCCGTTCATCGGCGGCCGCCGCGTCCACCCGTACGCCGCCATCGTCCCGGCCGTCCTGGGATCGCTAGCCCTGATCGCCATCTGGACGTTCGCCTTCCGCGACGTGTTCACCGACCACTTCATCCCGTTCTCCCGCATGGGATGGAAGGCGCTGATGATCGCGTGCTACGCCCCGCTGTACTTGTGGGGACCAGCACTCCTCGTGGTCACCTGGGCCTACTACCGGCGCCGGGTCAGCGCGCCCGCGGCCTTGGTTTCAGCGCGATAGCCGGCAACGCCGGGGCCGGCAGCGGATCGCCGTCGTACCCGGGCACCATCGGGAAACGGTCGTTGCCGTGCGCGGCGATGGCGGACTGCCAGGCGTCGCGGGCGGCGACGATCTCCTCATGCGAACGGCCGATGAAGTTCCACCACATCACCAACTCCTCCTCGAACGGTTCGCCGCCGAGCAGCAGGAAGCGGACACCGTTGTCGGAGGCAACCAGTTCGACCGACTCCCGGCGATCGCCGAGGTAGGCCATCTCGCCGAAGCCCGGCGCCAGGTCCCCGACCGAGAGCGAGCCGTCGACGATCAGTACGGCGTACTCGTTGGACGGCGTGAGAGGCAACGACAACGTGCGGCCGGGATCGATGGTGATGTCGGCACCGACGAGCGGCGTGTAGGCGGGCGCGGGTGAGGTGACGCCGGCGACCGTGCCGATCATCACGGTGGCACGAGCACCGTCGAAGTCGAGCGCCGGCAGGTCGGCGTACGCGTCGAAGGCGGGGGCCACCGTCGTCCGCGCGGAGTCCGGCAGCGCGACCCACAACTGAGCGCCGTGCAGCATCGGCGGCGCCTCCGGCGTCGACACCTCCGAGTGTGCGATGCCGTTGCCGGCGGTCATGATGTTCAGCTCGTCCGGCCGCACGAACGCATGCGACCCGACGCTGTCGCGATGCTCGATCTCACCCTCGAACAACCAGCTGACGGTCTGCAGGCTCGTGTGCGGATGCGGCGGGACCAGCATTCCCCGCTCCCCCGGTACGTCGTACGAGTCGACCCGGTGAGTGAGATCGTCCGGTCCGTAGTGGTCGACGAAGCACCACGCCCCGACCATCCGGCGGTTCTTGTTCGGCAGCAGGCGCCGTACTTTCGTCGTCCGCCCGAGCACCACCTCGCGCGGCTCCAGCAACTCCAGCGTCGGCCCGTCCCCGTCCCCGCACGTGCTGACGACCTCAGCCGGATCCTTCTCCAGATCGCTCATGACGCTGTCCATTCCACGAGTTGCCGCTGATCCCAGGTGTTGATGACGCGGTCGGGAGTGACGCCGCAGTCCTCGGCACGTTCGCAGCCGTAGACCTGCCAGTCGAGCTGGCCGGGAGCGTGGGCGTCGGTGTCGATCGAGAACATGCATCCGGTCTCGACCGCGAGAGACAGCAGACGCTTGGGTGGATCGAGACGCTCCGGACGGGAGTTGATCTCGACCGCCGTACCGAACTGGCGGCACGCCTCGAACACCACCTCGGCGTCGAACTCGGACTCCGGCCGGGTGCCGCGGCCGCCGGTGATCAGCCGGCCGGTGCAGTGGCCGAGGATGTCGACGTGCGGGTTCGCGATCGCGCGGACCATCCGCTCGGTCATCGGCTCGGCGGCCATCCGCAGCTTGGAGTGCACGCTGGCGACCACGACGTCGAGCCGGGCCAGGATCTCGGTGTCGCTGTCCAGGGAGCCGTCCTCGAGGATGTCCACCTCGATCCCGTTCAGGATGGTGAACCCGTCCAGCTCGTCGTGCAGCCTCTTGTTGAGTTCGGCAACGACCTCAAGTTGCTGCAGGCGGCGTTCGCGGGACAGTCCGTTCGCGACGGTGAGCCGCGGCGAGTGGTCGGTCAGGGCGAGATACTGGTGGCCCAGGCGGTGCGCCGTCCGCGCCATCTCCTCGATCGGGCTGCCGCCGTCGGACCACTCCGAATGCAGGTGCAGGTCGGCCTTCAGTTCCGCGCGCATCGCCGTACCGGCGGTGGTCAGCGCGCCCGCGGCCTCCTCCAGCTTGACCAGGTACGACGGGGTCGCGCCGTCCATCGCCTCGAGAATGACGGCCTCGGTCTTCGGCCCGATCCCCGGCAACTCGGTCAGCGTCCCGGCCCGGCGGCGGGCGCGCACCTCGGCCGCCGGCAGTGCCGCGATGGTGTCGGCCGCGCGCCGATAAGCCTTGACCCGATGCGTCGGCTGCTGGTCGCGCTCGAGGTAGTACCCAATCGCCCTCAGCGCCGCCACCGCGTCCGCAACCCCAGCCTTGTCACTCATACGCCCCATCTTCCGCCATCTGGTGGGCTGAGGGCGTGCTGGAGGTGGGGTTATGGTCTGGGCGTGGCGAAGCGAACGAGCACGGCGCACCTGGCTCGGGCGGAGCGGTTGCAGAACGCGACCGGGGCGCTCGCCACTGCGGCCATGGCGGCGATGGAAGCGAACCTGCCGTGGTTCGGGAAGCTGTCCGCCCAGGACCGGTCCTGGATCGGCCTGGTCGCACAGTCCGGCATCACGGCGTTCGTCGAATGGTTCCGCGACCCCGACGCGCACTCGTCGATGCCGACCCGGATCTTCGGTTCCGCGCCGCGTGAGTTCACCCGGGTGATCTCGCTGCACCAGACCGTCGACCTGGTGCGAACCACGATCGAGACGATCGAGGACACCGTCGGCGACCTGCTCCCGGCCGAGGACGTCCCGATGGTCCACGGCGCGATCCAGCGCTACGCCCGCGAGGTCGCCTTCGCCGCCGCCACCGTCTACGCACAGGCCGCCGAGATGCGCGGCGCCTGGGACGCGCGACTCGAGGCGCTCGTCGTCGACTCGGTCATCCGCGGCGAGGCGGACGAGTCGGTCCGCTCCCGCGCCTCCGCCCTCGGCTGGTCCGGAGCCGCCGGTACGACGGGATCCGCGGAGGTCGCCGTCGTGGTCGGACGGGCCCCGGACGGGACCGCCAACGTGGCCGACGCGGTCCGGCACGCGGCCCGCGAGGCGGGCGCCGACGCGCTGTGTGCGATGCAGGGCGACCGCCTCGTAGTGGTGCTCGGTGGGACGAGCAAACCTGTGGAGATCGTACAAAAACTGGCCCACTTTTTCGGACCCGGTCCGATTGTCGTCGGCCCGATCGTGAAGGACCTGATGGCGGCCGTGACGTCGGCCCGGGCGGCCGTCGCCGGGCTCCGCGCGGCCCCCGCCTGGCCGGGTGCGCCGCGACCGGTCCAGGCCGACGAACTGCTCCCCGAACGGTCACTCTCCGGAGACGGTCACGCCCGCCGCCAGCTCGCCACCGACGTCTATGGTCCACTCACCGTAGGCGAAGGGGTACTGCTCGACACGGTTTCGGCGTACCTGGACTCCGGTGGCTCGATCGAGGCGACCGCCCGGGCGATGTTCATCCACGCCAACACCGTCCGGTACCGCCTGAAGCGTGTGGGCGATATCACGGGCTACAACCCGCTGGACCCGCGAGACGCTTTCACACTTCGTGTCGCACTGGCCTTGGGCCGCCTGCTCAATCCTGAGCCGGGAAGCTACGTTTTGTAGGATCCCTACAAGTGTTGCCCGGTAGAATTCGTGCTGCTTCCCGGGTCCGAACAGGCCCGCCTAGGGGAGAGTTGTCACGTGCTCGTCATCGTCGCGCCCGGTCAGGGTGCCCAGACCCCAGGATTCCTCGAGCCGTGGCTGGAAGACCCCACCTTCGAGAGCCGGCTCAACTGGCTCTCCGCGGTGGCCGGCCTCGACCTCGCCCACTACGGCACCCAGGCCGACGCCGACACGATCCGGGACACCGCGATCGCGCAGCCGCTGCTGGTCGCCTCCAGCCTGCTGGCCGCGCTGGCGGTGATCCCGCACCCGGCGGACGCCTACTCTAAGGTCGGCGCCGTCGCCGGGCACAGCGTCGGCGAGATCGCAGCCGCGGCGGGCACCGGCGTACTCACGGCCGAGCAGGCGATGGTGCTGGTCCGCGAGCGCGGGAAGGCGATGGCCGCCGCGGCGGCCCAGACCGCGACGTCGATGACCGCCGTTCTCGGCGGCGACCGGGACGAGGTCCTGGCCAAGCTGGCCGAGCACGGCCTGACCCCGGCGAACGACAACGGCCCCGGCCAGATCGTCGCCGCCGGCACGGTCGAGGAACTGGCCGCACTGGCCGCGGACCCGCCGGCCAAGACCCGGCTGATCCCGCTGTCGGTCGCCGGCGCGTTCCACACCCGGCACATGGAGCCCGCGGTCCAGACGCTGGCGAAGTACGCGACCGCGATCAGCACCCACGACCCGCGGACCCGCCTGATCTCGAACCGCGACGGCCAGGTCGTGCACGACGGCCAGGACGTGCTGCGGCGGCTCGTCACGCAGGTGAACGCACCGGTCCGCTGGGATCTGTGCATGCAGACGATGGCCGATCTCCAGGTGACCGGCATCCTCGAGCTGCCGCCGGCCGGCACGCTGACCGGCATCGCGCGCCGGGCGCTGAAGGGCGTCGAGACGTTCGCGCTCAAGACGCCGGACCAGCTCGACGACGCCCGCGCGTTCGTCGACAAGCACGGCAGCCCGTCCGAGATCGATGCCTCGCCGACGTGGCGGCTGCTGGTCGCACCGATGAAGGGCACCTTCACCCGCACCGACCAGGTCCACCGCGAGTCCGGTGACACGGTCGAGGCCGGCGAGGTGGTCGCGAAGGTGAAGAGCCTGCGCGACGAGCTCGAGGTGAAGGCACCGCACGGCGGCATCGTGGTCGAGTGGCTCGTCGAGGAAGGCGACCCGGTCGCCCCGGGCCAGCCCCTCGTCCGCCTGCACCCCAACGGAGGCAACCAATGATCGCGATCAATGCTTCGACCGGTGCTACCTACGCCGGGGTGCTTGGCATCGGGTCGTATCGGCCGCGGCGCGTCGTACCGAACTCGGAGATCCTGGAGCAGATCGACTCCAGCGACGAGTGGATCCAGACCCGGTCCGGGATCAAGGAACGGCGCTGGGCCAGCGACGACGAGACCGTCCTGATGATGTCGGTGCACGCGGCCAAGGACGCGCTGGCCGAGTCCGGGATCGACCCGGCCCAGATCGGCTGCGTCATCGTCGCCACCGTCACGCACCTGTACCAGACCCCCGCGATCGCGACCCGGGTCGCGGTCGAGGTGGGCGCGCCGACCGCGGCCGCGTTCGACATCTCCGCGGCCTGCGCCGGCTTCTGCTACGGCATCGCGATGGCCAACGACATGGTCCGGGGCGGCAGCGCGAAGTACGTGCTGGCGATCGGGGTCGAGCGACTCAGCGACATCACCGACCGGACCGACCGCGGTACGGCGTTCATCTTCGCCGACGGCGCGGGTGCCGCAGTGGTAGGCCCGACCGACGAGCCCGGCATCGGCCCGGTCGTGTGGGGTTCCGACGGCACGCAGTACAAGGTGATCAGCCAGAAGGAGTCGTGGCAGGAGGCGGCCGGCAGCTACCAGTGGCCGCACCTCACGATGGACGGCAACCCGGTGTTCCGGTGGGCGTCGTTCGAGATGGCGAAGACCGCGCAGCAGGCGCTCGACGTGGCCGGCGTGAAGGCCGAGGACCTCGACCTGTTCGTGCCGCACCAGGCGAACATGCGGATCACCGACGCGATGCGCCGGGCGCTCAAGCTGCCCGAGCACATCAAGGTGGCCCGCGACATCGAGCGGCAGGGCAACACCTCGGCCGCGTCGATCCCGCTCGCGATCACCGCGATGCGCGAGTCCGGCGAGGCGAAGAGCGGCGACATCGCGCTCATCATCGGCTTCGGCGCCGGCCTGGTGTACGCCGCGCAAGTGATCCGCCTCCCGTAGCCCATAGTTGTCCGGGGCGGCTCAGGTGGCCGGCCCGGCTGTAGTCAGCCAAGCAGAATCCGAAAGGGAAACCGAGAAGATGGCCAGCACCGAAGAGATCCGTTCCAACCTCGCCGAGATCGTGAACGAGATCGCCGGCATCCCGGTCGAGGACGTCCAGCTGGACAAGTCCTTCACCGACGACCTCGACGTCGACTCGCTCTCCATGGTGGAGGTCGTCGTGGCCGCCGAGGAGAAGTTCGACGTGAAGATCCCTGACGACGAGGTCAAGAACCTGAAGACCGTCGGCGACGCGGTCGCGTTCATCGAGCGCGCCCAGAACGGCTGACAGCGCCGTACGCGTGCTGGCCGGTGTTCATCGGGCCCCAGGTCCGATGAACACCAGCACCGGCGCACCCACCCCTCGCTCCTGTCCCCAGATCTCTCGCAAAGGATGAGGTAAAGATGTCGAAGACCCGAGTCGTGATCACCGGGCTCGGAGCCACCACCCCGCTCGGGGGTGACGTGTCCAGCACCTGGGAAGGCCTGCTGGCCGGTCGCTCCGGCGCCCGGCGGCTGACCGACGAGTGGGTGGAGAACCTCGCGGTCCAGATCGCCGCCCCGGCCGCGGTCGAGCCGACCGAGGTGCTCGAGCGGGTGAAGGCCCGTCGCCTGGACCGGAACGCGCAGCTCGCCGTGGTCGCCGCCCGTGAGGCGTGGGCCGACGCGGGCCTGGCGGACTCCGGACTGGACAAGGAGCGGCTCGGCGTCGCGGTCGCTGCCGGCATCGGCGGCCTGGGCACCACCCTGTCGAACTACGACGCGCTGAAGACCAACCCGCGCCGGGTGTCGCCGCTGGCCATCCCGATGCTGATGCCGAACTCGGCCGCGGCGTACGTGAGCCTGGAGTTCGGCGCGAAGGCCGGCGTGCACGCCCCCGTGTCCGCCTGTGCCTCCGGCAACGAGGCGATCGCGCTCGCCCTGGACCAGATCCGGCTCGGCCGCGCGGACGTCGTACTGGCGGGTGGCACCGAGGGCGTGATCATGGCCCTGCCGCTGGCGGCGTTCGGTCAGATGATGGCGCTGAGCAAGCGCAACGACGAGCCGGAGCGGGCCTCCCGTCCGTGGGACGTGGACCGGGACGGCTTCCTGCTCGGTGAGGGCGCCGGGGTCCTGGTGCTGGAGTCGTACGAGCACGCGAAGGCGCGGGGCGCGAAGATCTACGCCGAACTGGCCGGAGCGGGGATCTCCGCGGACGGTCACGACATCGCGCAGCCGGACCCGACCGGTTCCGGTGCACGCCGCGCGATGGAGCGGGCGCTGGTCGAGGGCGACCTCACCCCGGCCGACATCTTCCACATCAACGCGCACGCCACCTCGACCCCGCAGGGCGACATCGCGGAGTCGCTGGCGATCCGGCTGGCGCTCGGCAAGGACGCCGACCACGCGGTCGCCACCGCGCCGAAGTCGATGATCGGCCACCTGCTCGGCGCGGCCGGCGCGGTCGAGTCGATCGCGACCGTGCTCGCCCTGCACCACCGGGTGGTACCGCCGACGATCAACGTGGACAAGCTCGACGACCAGATCGACCTGGACGTCGCGACGGAGCAGCGCAAGCTGGCCGACGGGGACCTCGCGGCGCTGAACAACTCGTTCGGCTTCGGCGGCCACAACGCCGCCATCGCTTTCAAGACGGTCTAGCAGCACTCCCAGCAGTTCCCTTCTCCCCCGGAGGACGCCATGACCACCGCCCCCGCTGCACCCGCACCGCCGAAACCCACCAAGCTGCCCCGCGAGCAGGACCCGCGCAACCCGGTCACCCGGCTGACGAACCTGCTCGACCCGGACAGCCTGGAGCTGATCACGCCGGACAACCTGTCCGGCATGGTCGCGGCGCGCGGGACCGTCGCGGGGGCACCGGTCATCGCCTTCTGCTCGGACGCCACCGTGATGGGTGGTGCGATGGGCGACGAGGGCTGCGACGTGGTGGTCCGTGCGTACGAGGTCGCCCGGCAGGAGCAGGTGCCCATCATCGGCCTGTGGCATTCCGGGGGCGCCCGGCTGGCCGAGGGCGTGCTCAGCCTGCACGCGGTCGGCAAGATCTTCTACGCGATGACCCAGGCGTCGGGCAAGATCCCGCAGATCTCCGTCGTGCTCGGTCCGGCCGCGGGCGGAGCGGCGTACGGCCCGGCGCTGACCGACATCGTCATCCTCGGTCCGGAGGGCCGCATCTTCGTGACCGGCCCGGACGTGGTCCGCTCGGTCACCGGTGAGGACGTCGACATGCTCCGCCTCGGCGGGCCCGAGCCGCACGGGCGGCGCTCCGGCGTCGTCCACATCACCACCGACTCCGAGGCCGCGGCCATCGAGCGGGCCCGGCAGCTCACGGACCTGCTCGCGAACCAGGGCACGGTCTCCACCGACGTTCCGGACACCGATCTGTCCGGATTCCTGCCGGAGTCGGCCAAGCGTGCGTACGACGTCCATCCGCTGGTCGGAGGGGTGCTCGACGAGGACTCCTCCGTCGAACTGCACCAGCGGTGGGCGCCGAACATCGTCACCACGCTCGGCCGGCTCGGTGGGCGGACGGTCGGCGTGATCGCCAACAATCCGCTCCGGCTGGGTGGTTGCCTGGACGCCTTGTCGGCGGAGAAGGCCTCGCGGTTCGTCCGGATGTGCGATGCGTTCGGGGTCCCGCTGGTCGTGCTGGTCGACGTACCCGGGTATCTGCCGGGTGTCGGTCAGGAGTGGGACGGCGTCGTCCGGCGTGGTGCCAAGCTGCTCCATGCCTTCGCGGAGGCCGTCGTACCGCGAGTGACGCTGGTGACGCGGAAGACGTACGGCGGGGCGTACATCGCGATGAACGCACGATCGCTGGGTGCGACCCGGGTGTTCGCGTGGCCGCGGGCCGAGGTCGCCGTGATGGGTGCGGTCGCCGCGGTCCGGGTCCTGCACCGGCGCAAGCTGGCCGAGGTCGACCCCGAGCTCCGCCCGAAGGTCGAGGCCGAACTCGCCGCCGAGCACGAGAAGATCGCCGGCGGCCTCGACCGGGCCCGCGAGATCGGCGTCGTCGACGAGGTCGTCGTCCCCGAACGGACCCGCTCAGCCCTGGCCACCGCCATCGCGAAGGCAGAGTCCACCGGCACGGTCCGCGGTCGGCACGGCAACATCCCCCTGTAGCCGCACCACCCGCGGTGGCCCGCCGGATCAACGGCCGTCGCCGGTGTCCCTGACGCCGGTGGAAGCTACAGGCCGGGGCCGATGTCGCCCAGTCCGTTGGCCATGCCGCCGTCGCCGATCCGATGAAGCGGACCCGTGATCTTCGCCTCGGAGATGTACTGGGCGCCACCGCCCTGGGCGAAATAGCCCGAGCTGTAGGGCAGGACCGCCTTGCCCGCCTCCCAGTACGGAACCCGGCGGTTGCCGATGACAACCATGCGGACCTCGGGCTCCTCGCCCTCGTGCAGCCGCGCCGCGTCCTGCGCACAGACCGCGATCTTGCGGGTCCCGTGCTTCGGCTGGTTCCAGACGACGTCTGTGGTCGAGGGACCGTGCTGCGGGTTGAAGAAGCACGGCACCCGACGCTCCGGCACCGGCTGACCAGCACTCCGCGCGAGCACGCAGACGATCGCGTACCGCCCGGTGGCGAGCGTGTCGGTGATCGTACTGACGTCGTTCGCCGATCGGAGTTTGGCAAGAGCCTGCTGTGCCGCCTCGTACGCCGCCAATGCCCGTTGATAGTCGAGCCGCCCGTCCGCGTCCAAGTCGTCCGCCTGCACCCGCTCCCCCAGCCGGGCCAGCTCTTCCCCGAACTCAGTCACGTCTTCCCCGGCCAGCCGCTCGATCTGAGCCAGCTCCTCCGAGTCGACCTTCCGGGCGGCCCGCCGTACCAGCAGTTGCCGCCCAGCTCCGACCAACGCCCCACCCGCCAAGACCACGAGGATCCACTCCATCGACCCACCATAGGTCGGACATCCGTCCACGTCAGCGGCGATTTGGTCACGACGCACGAAGGGCGCGGACCCTGAGGTCCGCGCCCTTCACGTGGTGCGGCCGCTGTTTTGCGACAACCGGGGGTGTCCCGACACCCGGTGGCCCAGCGGCCACGGCCCCTCCCACCCTGGTGAGATGTCTGATGCTCAGTCTCATCGAAAAGTTCGGGGATGTCCTGCCGTTCACAGCTTTCTTCTGAAGTTCTCAGGAACCGTTCAGACGACCTGGTGGAGCCACCGCACCGGCGCACCGTCACCGGCGTACCGGAAGGGCTCCAGCTCGTCGTCCCATGGCCGGCCCAGCAAGCGTTCGACCTCCTCGGTCAGGTCGGCTTCGCCGCTCGCCGCCTTCAGCATGGCCGCCTTCAGCCGCTCCTCCGGCACCATGATGTCGCCGTGGACACCGGTGGTGGCGTGGAAGACACCCAGCGCGGGCGTGAACGAGTACCGGTCGCCCTCGACACCGTTGCTCGGCTCCTCGGTCACCTCGAACCGGAGCTTCTGCCATCCGCGCAGGGCGGATGCCAGCTTCGCCGCGGTCCCGGCCTCGGCCTGCCACGACAGCTCGGCCCGGTACTGACCCTGGGCCGCGGGCTGCGGCGTCCAGTCCAGTTTCACGGGCACGCCGAGGATGCCGCCCGCGGCCCACTCGACATGCGGGCACAACGCTGACGGCACCGTGTGGACGTAAAGAACGCCACGAGTCGTCGCCACCGGGACCTCCTGTGCTCGAGGGGCGCCTTCCCCAGCGTTCTCGAACAACCGTCGTCGATACCCGGCAGTACCAGCATCCCACCGGGCACAACCACACCCCGCGGAACACTGCGTACATCTTGCACCACCGACCCCTCCAACACCAGCAACCTCGCCGTGTCAACTACATCACCGTCGTGTCGCGATTCTGATCAGGCAGACGAACGCCGTGAACTGGAACTCCGCCTTGGCGTGGCTGACCGCGTACGGCGACAACGAGAGCTGAGCCGGCCTACGGGAAGCGGGTGGCCAGCGCGATGCAGGCGCCTGCGGCGGCCAGGGTCAAGAGCATCGCGATGCCGGCGAACCGGGCGGTGACTTCCTTGTCGACCTTGTCGTAGCCGACCGAGGAGCCAATGTCCTTGTAGACGTCCTTCAGCTCACCCGCGGACTCCGCGGTGTACGCCTCGCCGCCGGTGGTTTCGGCGATGGCGCGCAGCTCGGTCCGGTCCGGTGGGACGCGCTGCCGGATGCCGTCCATCTCGATGAAGCCGGAGTCGGTGCCGAAGCAGATCGTGTAGATCGGCGTGTTCTTCGCCTTCGCCGCCTGGGCGCCTTCCTGCGCGGTCCGGCCGACCGTCCGCTTGCCGTCGGACAGCAGCACGATCCGGGCCGGGGCCGGGTCGTTCGGGTGCTCCGGGTCCGGCGGGACCTGGGTGAGCGCCTGCAACGAGGTGAAGATGCCCTCACCGGTCGCGGTCGACTCGGCGAGCTCGAGTCCGTCGATCGAGCGCAGCACAGTGGCGCGGTCGGTGGTCGGCGGCACGATGATGGACGCCGTACCGGCGAAGTTGACCAGCGCGACGTTGAACTTGGCCGGCAGCGAGTTGATGAACTCCTTGGCCGACTCCTTCGCCGCCTCCAGCCGGTTCGGCTCGATGTCGGTCGCCATCATCGACAGCGAGACGTCGATCGCGACCACGATGGTGGCCCGCTCCCGCGGCACCTTGACCTGGTCCTTCGGCTGCGCGAACGCCACGATGCAGGAGAGCGCGGCCAGCAGCGCCAACGTGACGGCCAGGTGCCGGCGCCACTGCGGGCGGCGCGGAGCGACCCGGTCCAGCAGGGCGATGTTGGTGAAGCGGAGCGCGTACTGCGCGCGGCGGTGCTGGAGGTAGATGTACCCGGCAACGATGACCGGGATGATGAGCAGGAACCACAACCTGGCCGGAGACAGGAACTCCATCAGCGAGCCACTCCCTTCGGCGGTTGGTGCAGGCGGGGCGCCACTCGCCGATAGGCGAGGACGAACCGCACGGTGTCGGCGACCCAGTCACGATCGGTCCGCAAGACCAGATGCCCGGCACCTACCCTACGCAGAGCGGCCCTGGTTCGTTCCCGTTGCGCCAGCGCGGCTACCTCGAACGCCTCCCGGACCTTGCGCCGCCGGGTGTCGATCTCCCGCACGGCACCGGTCTCGGGGTCACCGATCGTGACGACGCCGATGTTGGGCAGCTCCAGCTCCCGCGGGTCGACGACCTCCACCGCGAGGACCTGGTGCTGCGCGGTGAGCTTGCGCATCGCACGCTCCCAGGACGGCTCGAGCCGGCTGTCGACCTCGCCGTCCTCGGGCGTGAGGAAGTCGGACACGACCACCCGGAGACCACGCTTGCGCTGCGTGCGGGCCATCGACTCGAGCGCGGCGGCCAGGTCGCTACGGCGCGCCTCCTCGTCGCCACTGAACTGCTCGGCGAGCAGTGCCCGCAGCAGACCGTAGAGCGCGAGCCGCCCGGACCGCGCCGGCCAGCGCCGCAGTGCCGAGTCGCGCAACATCAGGCCGCCGAACCGGTCCCCCAGCCGGTGGGTCAGGAACCCGACCGTGGCGACGGCCGCGACTGCCAGCTCGCGCTTCTCGAGTTGCGACGTACCGAAGTCCATCGACCCTGACAGGTCTACCAGCGCCCACGTCTCGAGCTCACGGTCCGCGATCAGGTCCCGGACGTGCGGGATCGTGGTCCGCGCGGTCACCGCCCAGTCCATCCGCCGTACGTCGTCGCCGACCTGGTACTCGCGGGCCTCGGCCAGCTCGGTGCCCGGACCGGGCAGCAGGCCCAGGTGTTCTCCGTGCAGATAGCCCTCGAGACGCCGTACGACGGTCAGCTCGAGCCGCCGGAGCGCACGTTCGGGAGCGAGCTGCGAGATCGTCATCGCAGCTCGTGGATCGGGGCGGTTGGGCACTACACGAACTCCGGACGGCCGGTGCCGTCGGCGCCGTCGCGCCACACGGGCTGCGGCGGCGGGACGGTGGCCAGGATCCGCTCGATCACGGCCCGCGGGTCGATGTTGTCCGCGACCGCGTCGAAGGTGAGGCCGAGCCGGTGGCCCATCACGTCGAGTGCGACCGTCTGGACGTCGCTCGGCAGCAGGTAGTCCCGGCCGTGGATCAGGGCCAGCGCCCGGCCGGCCGCGATCAGGCCCAGCGTCGCGCGGGGGCTGACGCCGAGCTCGATGATCGGCTCGAGGTCGGGCAGGTGGAAGTCGGACGGTGTCCGCGTCGCCATCACCAGGCGTACGGCGTACTCCGCGACCAGGTTGTGGACGAAGACCTGCTCGGCGGACCGCTGCAGTTCCAGGATCGTCTCCGGCTTGAGCACCTGCCGCGGCTCCGGCGGGTCGACGCTCATCCGGCGGAGGATCTCGAACTCCTCGTGCCCCCTCGGGTGCGGTACGTCGATCTTGACGAGGAAGCGGTCCCGCTGCGCCTCCGGCAGCGGGTAGACGCCCTCGGACTCGATCGGGTTCTGGGTGGCGATCACGATGAACGGCTTCGGCATCGGGAAGGTCTGGCCGCCGATCGACACCTGCCGCTCGGCCATCAGCTCCAGCATCGCCGACTGCACCTTGGCCGGGGCCCGGTTCACCTCGTCGGCGAGGACGAAGTTGACGAACGTCGGGCCGAGCTCGATGTCGAACGTCTCCCGGGTCTGCCGGTAGATCCGGGTGCCGACGATGTCGGAGGGGACCAGGTCAGGGGTGAACTGGATCCGGGCGAAGGTGCCGCCGACCACTGAGGCGAAGGTGCGGACCGCGAGCGTCTTGGCGACGCCGGGAACACCCTCGAGCAGGCAGTGACCCTTGGCGAGCAGCGACACCATCAGGGTCTCGACCATGTGCTCCTGGCCCACGATCACCCGCTTGACCTCGCTGAGGGCCTCGCCGATCAGCCGGGACTGCTGGGCCACCGATCCAGCCGGCACAGTGGTTTCGGTCATGCCTGTCCTTCCGGGGTCCGCGCTCGGACCTTGTCATTCCCCACTTCACGCAACACCGGTCATTCCATCAGATCCCCGGGTCCCCCGGGCGCACGGCCCACCAGGGTGCTTCCCCATCCTCCCCGGTTGATCAAGTCGCCGCACCCCACCCACTCCCCGCCGACTTTGTGCACCACATCTGTACGGCGACGGCCGCGACGTACGGATCCCGTGCACAGAGTCGCCTGAGGCGGGGCTCGGGCGGGGTGGGGCGGGGCTGTGTGGGCGGCTGTGGCGACAGTGCTACCAGGGATGTGGTGGGATTGGGGGTGATGACTGCGACCGAATCACAGGCCGAGGTGCGGTCGGCGGAGACGCCGGACGACGCGCCCGCGCGGGTGATTCCGGCCGCGCTGCCGTTGCAGCCGGAGGATCCGCCGCGGGTCGGCGAGTTCTGGCTGCGCGGGCGGCTCGGGGCGAACGCGGCCGGCTACCTGTACACGGCCAGTGACGAGACCGGCCGGGACGCGGTGGTCGCGATGATGACCGAGGGCTCCGCGGACGACGCGGCCGCGCGGGAGCGGTTCGTGAACGCCGTCGACGACCTGCCGACCGAGGCCGTCCTGGCGCACAACGACTCCGATGACGACGACCTCGCGCTGTGGGCCGCGATCGGGCCGATCCGGTCCGACGACGGGACCAGCGCGGCGTCGGACGAGCGCCTGATCGCGGAGCGTCGCGGCGAGGAGGTGCTGTCCGCCGTCCTGATGGACCGGGTGCCCCAGCTCGGCCGTTTGCGCGGACCCGACTTCCGGCACTACTGGGAGAACCGGCGCCGTCCGGGCCTGTTCCGGATCTGGCCGCTGCCGTGGCCGGCCGTGCTGCGCCCGGCGTCGCGATGGGCGCTGGTCCTGGCGCTGCTGATGATGGCCGTCATCATGGCGCTGGCGGTGTTCCTGGCCTGGCTGCTGTTCCGGCATGCCCAGCCGCTGGAGCCGGAGCCCGTGATCCCGACGCCGACCGGCACGGTCACGGTGACGATCACCCCAACCACCCCGCCGCCGGGCTCCGGTTCCGGTTCCCCGTCGACGGGCACGCCGAGCCTGACGCCGTCGCCGCTGCCGACCACCGGGATCCCGACCGGCATCCCCAGCTCGCCAGGATCGCCGGGCTCCCCGGGCGACAAGTTCTAGGAGAGCAGGCGCTCGAGTTCAAGATCGCGCCACAGTTGGGCCGGCACCGGCTGCCGGACCAGCGCCGCGTCCGCCCGGATCTCGGCCGGCGTCGAGGCCGCGATCAGTACTGAAGTGACCGCGGGATGCCTGCTGGGAAAGGCGAGTGCGGCCTGCGGCAGGGACACGCCGTACCGCCCGCACACCGCGGAGATGCGGCGGGCCTGAATCGCCGCGGGGTCGCTCGACTTATCGGCCTGCAGCACCTGCGGCGTCAGTACGCCCGACACGATCACCGACACCCCGCGCGCCAGGCAACGGTCCAGCAATGGCGCCGCAGACTGGTCTAGCAGCGAGTACTGCCCGGCGAGCAGCACGCAGTCGAGCTCCACATTGCGCACCAGTCCATCGAGCTGTCGCCACTCCGCCGACACCGCCCCGACCGCCTTGATCACACCGTCGCGCCGCAACTCGTCCAGTGCCGGGTACGACGCTTTGCCCTCGGCGAGCACGAGATCGACTGCCAGCCCGAGCCGGTCGCTGCTCGCCCGCAGGGACGCCCGGGCATCGTCGCCGGCCACCTTCGTGGACACCATGAACTCACCTCGGGGCCGTCGCTGCAACGCCGTACCCAGTCGCCGTTCGGAGTCGCCGTACGACGGTGAGGTGTCGAAGAACCGGATACCGGCCTGGTACGCCGCGTCGACGGTGGCGACCGCGGTCGCGTCGCCGTCCGGGCCTGGTGACTCGCCGAGATGCGATCCGCCGAGCCCGAACCGGGGAGGCCGGAACCTGCTCACCGATCGAGGCGCGAGCGCGTGACTGGGAGCGGCCATCGCACGGTCACCTCCCTGGTCGGTGGTACTTACCAGGATCCTTGGTGTGCGACGTGTTCGCATCCCCAGAGCGCGCGGTTTTCAGCGCCTGCCCGTCGACGGAGAGCTTCAGCTTTGCCCTTGGCCGCCGGTCAGGTGATACCACTGACCGGGTTCTGCTCGGTCGGCGACACCGCCCGCAGGCCGGCTCGGACCGCGTCTCACCGACGAGCCGTCGCACCGTAGTTGCCTATGGCACCCTTCCTTCGAGCGGGTAGAACACTCAGGCTATCGGGATGGTGATCCAGGATGGGTCGGCGGCCGGCGAGCTGAAGGTGACCGAGGTGCCGATCGTGCTGTGGCCGAGATAGCGCGGGTCGACCGTGTCGACCACGAGGACCAGGTGATGACCGACGGGGACCTCCCAGCTGGTCGCCTCCAGTCTGAGGTCGATGGGCAGCGGCTTGCCTGGGGTCGCGCCGCGAAGGGTCAACGGTTTGTGCGAGATCAGCGAGCCGACGCCGAGCGAGTCGACGTCGTACAGGTAGGCGAACAGCGAGGTGTCCGGACCCGAGGGCTTCATGGTGAGATGGAGCTTCGGTGCCCCGTTGACGACAGTTGCACTCGTCGAGACCGGACCGGACCAGACCCCGGCGAACGACCTGTCCACCAACGGCGTCGCGACCCCGGTCGGAATCGACAGCAGCCCTTGCAGTGCACCCGATACCAGCGCAACCCCACTGTCCGCGATGGTCGGTAAGCCGGCCGCGATCCCACTCGTCCAGCCCGTCGACGACTGCGATTGCAGAGCGCCGGTCCGCGACAATCCGGTCGGCTTGGTGAGGTACGACGTACGCGATTGCCCGACCGCGGCCCAGTTCGGGTAGCCGCGCCAGACGCCGCGCTGCGACTTCAGCTGGACCGGCGCCTCGGTGTCAGCGCCGTTGTCCGCGCCGGTGAGGTAGTGCCGCAGCCACGCGGTGAGCTCGTCCCAGGTCTCGTTGGGCAGGCCGATCGCGCCGGTCACCTCGGGGGTGGCGTGATCGCCGTGGGCGAGCAGCAGCCGCTTCGGGCCGGTCAGCCGGGTGAAGAAGTCCGTGTACTGCGACGGCGGGAAGATCGAGTCCTCGAAGGCGTTCGCGAGAAAGACGGCCGGGTGGTTGGCGTTGATCTGATCGACGACGGTCGCGGCCGATCGCTGGGGCGAGAGTTGCCTGGCCTCGGCGATCGCGCCGTCGAAGTCGCCGGTGACGAACTTCGTCTGCAGCGACGCCATCTCCGGACCGGGCCGGCCGGTGATGTTGCCCAGGGCAAGCAGTCCGGCGACCGACTGGAGCGCGACGGTGTCGTTGGGATCGAGTGAGCTGATCAGGTCGGCCCACCCGCTCATCGCGCCGACCGCCTTGATCCGTGGGTCCCGCGCGCTCGCGAGCAGCGACGTACCGGCGCCGTACGAGATCCCGACCGCGGCGACCCGGCTGGTGTCGGCCGGGGTGTGCTGATCGGCCCAGTCGATCACTTTGGTGACGTCGGCAACGGTCGGCGGGCCGGCGATGTCGATGCCGCCACCGGAATCCCAGAAGCCACGACTCGAGTACGCGATGACCTGGAACCCGGCGGTCGCGAGCTTCGTCCCCTGACCGACGTACTCGACGTTCGGCACACCCCAGCTCGACGGCATCACCACGAGCGGGAACGGCCCGTCACCCTGGCCGGTCGGCGTCAGTACGACGGCGCCGAGCGAGATCCCGTCCGCGCCGGGGATGCGTTGGTACGACGTACTGAAGCCTGCCGCGGCCTGGTCGGCGTCCGCGCGGGAGCCGACGGTGAGCAGGATGAGGGCGACTGCGACGGCGGCTGCGAGTCTGCGCACGGGGCGACCTCCGGTTTGGAATTACCGGAGGGTAACCACAAGGTTGCCCCTGTGTCACTACCTGGGCACGGTGAGTGCCGGATCCACGCCGGTCGCCTCGACCGACCACTCCCAGAGCCGCTTGGCCAGCTCCGGGTCTTGCGCCGTGCGGGTGGGTAGCACGATCTTCGGCGCACCGCGGTACTCCAAGAAGCTGGGACCGACGTACGAGCCGGGGCGCAGATCGGGGTTGGTCGCCGCATAGAGGCTCGGCCAGGCACCGGCGGCGGCGGACTGCGCGAACAGCCGGTTCCCGGCAGCCATCAGCTTCACCATGAACTCCTGCCCCGCCAGCTGCGGGCCGGCGGCCTGCAGGTGAGTGGACGCGTAGCCGGGGTGTGCGCCGGCGCTCAGCAGATTGACGCCGGCGGCCCGCGCGCGGCGGTCGAGCTCGAGCATGAAGAGGAGGTTGGCGAGCTTGGACTTCCCGTACGCGTCCCACTTGCGATAGCCGCTCGCCGGGCGGCGCAGGTCCTCCTGCGTGATCCCGCGAACCGTCTTGTGCATGGAGGAACTGACCGTCACCACCCGAGGATCCGGTGCCTGTAGCAACAACTTGAGGAGGCGCCCGGTCAGTGCGAAGTGACCGAGATGGTTGGTGCCGATCTGCAGCTCGAACCCATCCGCGGTCTGGCGGTACGGCGGCGCCATCACGCCGGCGTTGTTCACCAGCAGATCCAGCTTGTCGTAGCTCTTGGCGACCTGGTCGGCCGCCTTCTCGACACTCGTGAGGTCGGCCAGATCCAGCTCGACGACCGTCGGCTCCCGGCCGGACGCCCGCGCCAGGTCGGTCGACGCCTGGGCCGCCTTCGCCGGATTGCGCGCCGCGACGAGCACGTCGGCGCCGTGTCTGAGCAGCTCGAGGGCGGTCTCGTAGCCGAGTCCGCTGGTGGCGCCGGTGACCAGCGCCCGTCGTCCGGTCAGGTCAGGGATGTCCGCCGTACTCCAGGTCATGGGGCCTCCCGGCCTGGACTGAGGAGCGCAGGGAGCGAAGCGACCGGAGCGACGAGGGAAGGCCGGGAGTAACAGCCCCGTGGCCCGCCGCGCCGGAGGCTCGGCATCAATACCGTCATGCGCCCACAGTAGCCGTGGGCGCACGACCTGGTATCGCGGTCAGAGAATCTTGCGGTCCTGGAAGGCCTTGGTGACCTGAGCGGCCGCGGGCTTTCCGTAGAGCAGGCGAGCGGCCTGGACGACGTTGCGGGCCGCGGCGGCGAAGTCGGTGTCCGGCGCGTAGAAGAACGTCGACTCCAGGATCACCTTGTTGGCCTTGTTCCGGCCGAGGGCCTGGTGGATGTCCCACAGCGCGTTCGACCAGATCTCACCGTCGTCGTGCACCTCGCCGGTCATGTCGTCGGTGGTCTTGCCGGTGTCGGTACGACGCAGGCAGTGCGGCTCGGTGGACGTGTAGGACGTCGCGTCCCAGTCCATCACGCACGGCAGGTTGAAGCCCTTGCTGACCGGAACGGACATGGTCACGGCCCAGTAGTCGCCGAAGCCCTCTCCGATCGCGCCGCCCTCTTCCGTCTCGCCGAAGCCCGGCACGATGTCGTCCTGGATCGCGTGACCGTACTCGTGCCAGATCACCTCGGCGTCCTCGGCGTCGTCGACCCCGCCATCACCGGTCGTGATCATGTCCGTCGACGGGTCGTAGAACGAGTTGTCGTCGCGGATCGTGTCGACGGAGAAGTCCTGGGACTCGTTGTTCGCCTCGGTGAAGCCCAGCTGCTGGATGTACTCCTGCGCCTGGTTCACGTGGTAGTACACCATCACCTGCTCGAACTTGTTGTTCGCGCGCTGGTAGACGAACGTGTTGGTCTTGCTCTGCGCGAGCCCGCCGTTGCCTTCCTTGATGTTCACGAAGGCGCCGTTGAGCTTGCCGGAGCCGTCCAGATTGCGCAGGACCACGTTCTTCTGCGCGAGGAACAGGACATCCTGGTTCTTGTCGTTCATATCGGTCAGCTTCTCGTTCTTCTCGCTGACCACCGGGTTCGGGTCGAAGACCGAGCCGCGGCCGTCGACGTTGTCGCTGACCACCTTCGACTCCACCACCGAGCCGGTGTCGGCGTCGACCAGCGAACGACTGACGCCCTCGGCCGAGCGGGACGTGACGGCCCAGACCAGGCGCGCGTGCGGGCCACCGACCACGGCGAGTTGTGCCGCGCCTTGGGACGCGGCCGGCGCCTGCGGGTCGCTCTTGCCCGGCGCGGCGATGCGAGCCCGCTGCGCCTTGGCGGTGACCACGGCGTTGGCCGACTGGGTCGCCGTCGCCGGCGCCACCTTCGCACTCACGTCCAGGTTCGCCGGTACGGCGTCCCGTCCGTCGGCGATCTCTACTCCGCCACCCTTGGTCACGTGCTTGGCGTAGTACCCGTCGATCACCGGCAGGCCCTTGAAGGTCTGCTGGTACCAGTAGTGCTTGCCGAGCAGCGACGTCTTGGTCTTGATCAGCTTGAGGTCGCCCAGGCTGTTGGCCTCCGGCGCGGCCCCTGCGGCGCTGGTGAAGGACAACCCGAGCGAGATGGTGGCCAGTCCGGTGGTGACGGCCACGACCGCCGTACGGCGTTTCGTCATACGTTCCCTCCCACGTTCGTGTTGCGTAACGCAACCACTACGATCCGTCGCGACCCTAGTTCGGTCAGGCACCCGCTGGGAAGCAGAAGCGCCCGTCATTCCGCGGCGGCAAGGGAAAACCTGCCAACCCCCGGCGACCAATCCGATGACACCGGGCAGCACCTCGACGCCTGTGCGGACCGCGCCGCCGCGTTCACCCGAACGCGAGAGGCTTGGTCGGGTAGCTGCGCAGGACCAACGAGGTGCTGACGGGTCCGAGCCGGCCGATCGCGTCGACGACCTGCTCCAGCCGGCCCGCATCGGGCGTGTGGACGTCGAGGAGGAAGCAGTCCTCGCCGGTCAGCCGGTACGTCGCGGTCACCTCGGGGAGACCGGCGAACAGTTCGAGGGCCTCCGGGATCCGCGCGTGCAGCGTCCGGACCCGCACGGCCGCGTGGATGTTGAGCCCGATCCGGGCCGGATCCACGATCGCCTGGTACCCGGTGATCACGCCGGACCGCTCGAGCCGCTGAATCCGCGCCGACACCGCCGGCTGCGACAGGTTCACCTTCCGCCCGATCTCGGCGCCGCTCAACCGGCCGTCGGTCTGCAGGATCGCCAGGATCTCGCGGTCGATCGGGTCCAATGAATTCGTGGTCGGTTCGCTCATCTGCCTTCAATCCATCAGCTCACGCCATCGCAGACCGATGATCGGCCTCATGCTGGCAGCACTCATCACCTAATGGGAGCTACCTCATGCACTTCATCATCATCCCCGGCCTCGACGGCTCCGACGACAACCACTGGCAATCGCGCTGGGAATCCGGCTGGCTGCGCGGCGCGACCCGGATCGCGCCCGCGTCCTGGACCCATCCCGACCTCGACGACTGGACCGCAGCGATCGACAGCGCCGTACGTCGCCACCCGGACGACGACGTCGTCCTGATCACCCACAGCCTCGGCTGCCTCGCCGCCGCCCATTGGCTCACCACTGCGTCGCACACCGTGCGTGGGGTCTTCCTGGTCGCGCCACCCGACCAACTCGCGCCGACGTTTCCGACCGCGCTGATCCCGGCCTTCGCCTCGATCGACCCCGCTCCCCTCGGTCTCCCCGCCGTACTGATCGCCAGTGAGGACGACCCGTACTGCACCGTGGAGGCCGCCGAGCGCCTCGCGACCGCCTGGGCGGTCCCGCTCGTCACGACCGGCCGCCACGGCCACCTCAACTCCGACAGCGACCTCGGCGAATGGCCGGTCGGCCAGCAGCTCCTGACCAGCTTCCTGGAACCCTTTCGAGTAGAGGACCGATCATGACCGCTTCCCCTCCTAGCGTTGGCGCCGACGCACAGGAGAGGATCCCGCCATGACGAAGCTGAGTCTGCAGGCCCTGAACCGCGCCACGCTGCACCGCCAGTGGCTGATCGAGCGCCAGGACGCGACCGCGCTCGAGGCGATCGAGCATCTCGTCGGCATGCAGGCCCAGTCGCCACTCGCGCCGTACGTCGGGCTGTGGACCCGGCTGAACGGATTCCAGCCGGCCGAGCTCGTCACGTTGCTGGAGGAGCGGCAGGCCGTCCGCGGTTCGATGATGCGGGCAACGATCCACCTGATGTCGAGCCGCGACTTCCTCGCGTTCCGCCCACTGATCCAGCCGCGGCTCGAGCGCGAGGTCTTCCAGAACATCACGTACGGGCGCCATCGGCTCGAGGGCCTCGACATGGACGCCGTACTCCGGGCCGGCATCGACCGGATGACCGAGGGCCCGGCGACCGCCGTACAACTCCGCGAACACCTCGCCCCGCTCTGGCCCGACCGCGAGCCGGCCGCCCTCGCCCACGCCGTACGCTGCCTGCTCCCCACCATCCAGACCCCACCCCGCGGCATCTGGGGCAAGGGCGGCAACCCCGCCATGTCCACCGCCGAGCTCTGGCTCGAGTCCCCCGTCGATCCCAACCCCGTGGTCGACGACCTGGTCCTCCGCTACCTGGCCGCCTACGGCCCCGCCTCAGTCGCCGACGCCCAAACCTGGTCCGGCCTGAGCCACCTCTCCGAGGTCTTCGACCGCCTGGACCTCCGCCAATACACCGACGCGAGTTCGGGCCGCCCCCTCTACGACCTCCCCCACATCACCCTCCCCGACGAGTCCCTGGAGGTCCCCACCCGCTTCCTCCCCGAATACGACAACCTCCTCCTCTCCCACGCCGACCGCACCCGCTGGATCGACACAGCCACCCGCCAACGCCTAACCCTCCAAGAGGTCCTCACCAAAGGCTCCCTCCTCCACAACGGCCAAGCCAAAGCCCTCTGGAAACTAACCAAACCCACCAAAACCAAGTCCGTCCTCGAGATCGCCCCCTTCACCAACCTCCCCCGCAAAACCTGGCAATCCATAGAATCCGAAGCCCACAACCTCCTAACCTTCACCACTCCAACCACCACCCACGAAATCACCCGCCTCGAGGCGTGAAAGCACAACAGCCCGACCACAAGGGTCGAGCTGTCATTTCGGCGGCTGAGCCCGTCGCTGGCTGAGGCCCGGCGAACTGCGGGAGTCAGCCTCGAGCGCGCGGGGGAATGCCTCCAGACTGCTCGAGTGTGTTGACTCGTTCCACCAACGACGGGGTGTTGGACATCACCTGCGCTCGCCGGCTCTGGTCGCGCCCCAGCATTTGCTGATGCTGCATCTGCCATCCGTACAAGACCTGCACCAGCGTGCTGCCGTAGCCCAGCAGCGCGGCCTTTCGATCGGCCTGCTTGACCTGCCAACGATTGAGCCAAGCAAGCAAGGGCGGCGCAATGAACGGCGTCAGGAACAGGACTGGCCAGATGTACCCATGTCCCAGAGCAAAGACCGCGAGGACCAGTCCGATGTAGGCCATGACGAGGAATCCCCCGATGAGGCAACCGACCGCAGGGACGCGCCTCATCAGTCGGGCAACGGCCCGGACGACGATCAATCCACAACGAGCGGGTATTGAGTACCAGAAGCTGATCATGCTCAGCCATGAACGTCCGCCGAGATGGTGACCGAGCTCATGTGCCAAGACTGCTTCTAGATGCGACGGTGGCAGCGTGTAGAGCGCCCACCGCGTCACTGCGACCACGTGACCTGGGGTTGGAGTCGCGTTGACCTCATCGGACTCCTGGATCCACAGCGACAACCGCCCATCCCGCACCTCGGAGTGCTGTAGAAGGTGGTGCCAGACGGGACCTAGCCGCTCTTGCTCGATCAGGGTCGGTTGGCGTAGTCGGAACAAATATCTGGCGAACAGCGCCTCCGCGGGAGCCACGAAGATCACTGCGCCTGACAACACCCAGAGGACCACGACGATCCAGCCCCAACCGAAGCCGATCGCACCTGCAATCCAGACGACGAGCACCAAACTCCAGAAGAACCACGGGACCGCTGTCAGCAACGACGTCCACGCGGAAGGTTCCGGAAGGAATCCAGGTGCACGGGGGCCTGGGCTTGCGGACCCACCATCCGCAGGGCCTGCCGGCGGCAGTTCGCGCGGCGGCTGACCGCTGCCCGGAACACTATGATTCGAAGGAGGTAGAGGCCCGGGATAAGAACCCGCGGCCCAGCCACCATTTGGGTCGTTGGGGTCACCGGGGCCTGTCATTGGAGCCTCTCTTTGTGCGGGTCGGGCGTCTGGGCCATTATCAGTACATGGACACGTGGACGTGGTCGAAGTGGCCGCCGGTGGCGTCGGTGGGGTTGTAGACGCCGCCGCCGTTGTAGGGGATCCAGGTACCGCGGCGCGCGGACCAGATCTTGCCGTACCAGATTACGTAGTGCACGCCCGTCTGGGCGGCTGTCTTGATGGCCCAGTTGGCGATCTGGTCGCCTCGGGCCTTGGCGGGCGCCGACTTTCGCGCGTCTGTGCCGACCATGACGTCGCACGCCTTCCCTCGAGGATGGTCGCTCGTGGGGTTCCAGGCGTGCGCGTCCCAGCAGCTCAGGCTGAGGGTGCCGAGGTTCTTGCGGGCCCCGGCTACCCAGGCCGCCGTACGCGGAGTGACCCTGCCGCCCGTGCCGCTCGGGTCTGTCACCGTCGCCTGCTCGTCGGGCCAGACCCCATTGACCGGTTGGCCGTTGACCAAGCCGCCGCCCTGTTGACAGTTGTCGTCCTGCTGGAGTCCCTCATCGGCCGAGCCAGGCGGTGCTGCGCCCGCTCGGCCTGCGTACGGGTTACCCGAACGGCTGAGGTCGATACCCGCTGCCGACGCGATCTGTCGCGCTTCTTGTTCACGCACTGCATAGCGATCAGGGAAGGCAGACACCTGGACGGCCTGTGCCGCGTCGCCGAGAGCCATTGACGGCCAACCATTGATGTCGACCAGGCCAGGCGGGTTCGGCGCGGCTGAACCTCCGAAGAACGCCTCGGCCGCGTAGTGCGGATCCATGATCTGTTCCTTTGATCCCCAGCCGGCCCCAGGTCGCTGCTGGAACAGACCGACTGAGTCCGCATCGCCGTACGTGAGGTTTTGTAGGTCAGACTCCACCAAAGCCGTCATGAGCGCGATCAGCGTGGCCTGACCTGGCAAGCCGCGCTGAACGGCGACATCGTCGATCAGCTTGGCGAAGGCGACCTGGGTGGCGCGAAGGGGCCCGGTCGGATTCGGATTCTCAGCCTGACCTGGACCCAATGGGAGGCAAGCGGCCTGCGGCTGGCCGGTACCGCCGAAGGGCGCCAGCATCAGCAGGCTCGCGACGCCGATGACCGCCAGCGCTGCGGCGCCTTTGACGAAGACGCCTCTGCTCGCGACCGCAAGGAAACCCCGACCGAGATCACGTTCGTCGAACATCGCAATCCCCTACTGTCATGGCCCGGTACCGCCAGACACCTCACTGATCAGCCATTGGCCGTTCTGAGTCACCAGCGTGACGAGCAGGGGTACGTCGAACCGCTGGGGGTGCTTTCCGGTGACGTCGATCGTGACTTTGACGAACCGCGTGATCCGGGCCGGAGTGTCGACCGGAGCCTCCGCGTTGGTCGGCGGGGCACTGACCGGCCAGGCGATGACTGTCGACTTCCCCCCGTCGCTCTTGAGTGCGTCGTACGTCGGATCACCCGCCGACGTGAAGCTCGCTGCCACCTCCTGAGTCATGTACTTGGCGCACTTCGCCACCAGCGCTGTATAGGTCTCCGCGCTCGGATCGCGAGTGTAGAACGCTCTCGCCCAGGCGCCGACCTTGTCCGTAGCCATAGCCGTCGATTCCGCGGATGGGCGCTGGGTCTGCGGCGGTGGAGTGGTGAGCGGTGGAATGGTGCTGGACGGCGTGGGCTGAGCGGGCAAGGTGTTCGACGGCTCGGTCGGAAGGACTACCGAGCGGCCGGGAGTCAGCACGCCGATCGGCGCTCCGTCGCCAGTGCTCTTGCCTCCGAACAGCCGCGGCAGACCGCCGCCGAGCCCGAGGATGAGGATCGCCAGAACGACAACGGCGGCCACGATGACCGCAGGACTCATCGGCTCCGCCTGCCGCTGGTCGCGCAACCACGCCATCCGCTGCGCGTGATCATCACGCCGCCAGTTCTTCTTCGCGCGGCGCCGATCACGACTGTTGAGCTCGTCGATCTCTTCGGGATAGTCGTAGTCCGCACTCATCAGCGAACGCCAACTGTCCGGCGCGTCCGGGCGCGTCCTGCCCGCGGGATCCTGCCGATCGGCATCCGAGTGGCTAGGTTCTGGGCGGCGATTGCGTGATCGGCTCGCGCCTTCGCGACGGTCTCCTGGAGATCGTGGGTTCTGGGCCATCCGATATCACCTACGCGTCGGCACGTGCACCGTCACGCCGTCCTTCGTGACAGCGGAGTACTCACGGAACCTCCGCTGCTGCGAGGTCGGCGCCTTACGCCGGCTGCGCTGCCCCTTCGGCGGCCCTTCACGCAGGCTCGCGGAATGTGTGTGAATCCTCGGCTCGTACCTGATCTCATTGGCCGGCGCCGGAATAGGCCGCCGAGAATGCCGAGCCTTCGACGCCTCGCCGCGCGAGGCCTTCGCCGCAGCACGTCCTCCCGCGGCCGCGACCCCAGCAGCCGTGACCGAAATGGTCCGACTCCCTTCGCCTCTGGACTGCGTGCGGGCTCTGGCGAGGTTCAGTGCGGACGTGCCCCGGCTCGGAGATGCGCTCGCCGCCACTCTGCCGCCATCACTAGCCGCGGGCTGGCCACCTGGTCCGGTGCCACCACTGGGCGCCGCGGTCGCATCTGCACGTCGCCGTTCTGCACCAGTCGTGAGCTCGTACGGCGAACTCCCCGAGGACGCTCGGCCCAGCGAGCCGACCACGGGAGCCTGGCGATACACGCGCACGGACGACACCCGCTGGGGACTCGAGTCTGCCGTCCTGGTGCGATCTCGGTTCCGCTCAGACGGCGCCGGCGCCGCACCACGGCTGCTCAACGCGCCCATGATCTTTCTGACCGCACCCATAGCGCCCCGACGGGCCATTCCACCCAGCATGATGCTGCCCGCACCAGGCCGCATCATCGTCGTAAGGCTGTCGAGCAACCGCCGAAGCCGGAAGCCGACGATCAGCACAACGATGGCCAAGCCGGTCACGGGCAGCCAACCGAGCGACCCGGTCAAGGTGAAGACGGCGGTGACAAGCGTGAGAGCCGTGCCGAAGACCAGCATCGCCAAGAATGACTGAAGCACCAGACCAACCAGAGCTTCGAACCAGTTGAGTCCCCACTGACGCGGGCGCCCAGGAATGATCCACAGGCAGGCAAAGAACACACCAACAACAAGTAGTAGAAGCGCACCGATAAAAGCCATCAGCGCCGTGAACGCCAAGCCGATGTTCAGGAATCCGAACAATGTGGCTGCGATCGCCGCGAGCATGACCACGGCGGTCCGTCCGAAAGGATTGTCACCCTTGACCCACTTCGCCGTCGGCGAGTCCTCACCACCTTCGGCGGGCACGACGACCTTGTTCACGTAATCCGCTCGGTCCTTCGCATTGACGCCGACGTCGAGCATGCCCTTGCCATATCGCTCACAGGCGGCGATCGACCCAAATTCTGCGATACACCACGGGGTCACCGCGAATCCTCGCCAGCTCGCGTCCGCTGACTTCCGGAGCAATGTGTCCCTCGGCGTACCCGTGAATCCTGGCTCCGGCCATGGGATGGGGCTCTGCATGGTCGGCCCCAAGGCGTCGGACGAAGCGGACATGACGGCACCCGCACCGAGCTGCCGGGCGCCATCGACCCCGCGCAACCAAGTGGCCGGCGCAAGCGCGAAACTGATGCTGAGCACACCAGCGACCAGGACCCATACCAACTGTCCGAGGGCACTTCCGGTCGCACGCCGCTGGGTGTACGCAACTACGGCGCCGAACGCGAGCGCCGACGGTAGCAGCCAGCCAACCAATTGACTCCCAGTCGCGCCGATCGTCGCAGATGTGGCGTCCGTCAACGGCTTCACATCGGTGAACGAGAAGAGCCACCATCCTACGGAAATCGCCGCTCGTGTGATGGCAACGATGTACATCATCACGAGGTACGCATATCCGTTGAAGATCATGTTGAAGGTGTCGGATATGCCGGTGTCGAAATCGAGCCCATAAGCCATCGGGCTGTACTGCTCGAAGAGGGTGCGGGTGTCGCCGTGGGTCAGGTCGGGGGTTGGGAGTAGGTCGGCGAATCCGGTGGGGTTCGTCGGGCCCTGGTTGGGGTCGGCGGCCAGGGCCACCTGACTGGTGACGATGAACGAGATTGCGAGGACTGTCAGCGCCGTTCTCGTGCGGCGCTGCCATCTCATGCGACGTGCTCCTTGTCTCCGGAGCTTGGGCGGGCTTCGTCCGTTGAGGTGGGGTCGTCGTAGGCGGCGTACATCGCCTCGTTGTAGGCGGCTTCGTCGGCTTCTTGGTCGTAGACCTCGTCGGGGCCGATGGGCGATTCGTAGCGGGCGGGGTGGGCGCGCTGGTGGTCGTGGCCGTTGGCTGTCGCGGGGTCGTGGCCGTTGGCTGTCACGGGGTCGTGGCCGTTGGATGTGGCGTGGTCGTGGCCGTTGGGGGTGGCGGGGTGGCCGTTTTGCTGGGCTACCGGGGTTGTGGGCGCTGGTTCGGCTGAGGCTGGGTGGGGCTCGGCTGGCGCCATTGGCGGGTTCGCCGGGAGGGGGGCGTTGGCTGGGGGCGGCGTCGGAGGGGTGGCTGCCGCCGGTGCTTGGGCCTGGGCGGCGGGAGCGTAGGGCCGGGCTTGGGGTGGGGGTGTTGGGGCCGGCGAGTGGTTCTGGGGTGCTGGGGGTGCCGGGGCCGGGGTGGTGGTGGTCGATGGCGCCGGTGCGTCGTCGGGGGTCCGGGTGTGGGCGTTGGCTTGGGCGGTGGCGGCGGGGGCCAGGGGTTCGTCCAGCTCGTCGGCGAAGGGGTCGACGGGGTCCTGGGGGGCCGCGATGGGCTGGGTGGGCTGGTTCGCGTGTTCGGATTCGGGGGTGGTGCGGAGGAGGGCTGCTACGCGTTGGCTGGGGATGTCGATCTGGACGGTGGCTACCTCGTCCCAGCGGTCCCGCATGATGCAGTGGCCGTGGCGGATGCTCTTGCCGTTGGCGGCGGTGTTGATGCCGCGAACCAGGGTCTGGTACGGCGCGGTCTGCGGCCGGCCCAGTAGCTCGAGCAGGGAGTCCACCTGCTCGCGAGAACGCAGGCTGAAAGCGAACAGGGTGGTGATCTGCTCGACCAGGCCCGGGAGCTTCAGGATCGATGCCGGGTCCTGGGTGTCGAGGACCAGGGAGGCGCCGAGGGCGCGGCCGACACGGGCGATGTAGTCGAGGAAGGACGCGCCGTCCGGCGTCTTCGTCAACAAGTGCACCTCGGGGACGATGACGACCTTCGAGCGACCGCGGAACTCGCGGCGGCCCGTCGTACGGACCATCCAGGCGAGGCAGCCGCGCAGGCAGGCCATGCCGACGCGTTCGATCGGGGACCAGGACTCCGGCGCCGACTCGGGCGAGGGCAGGGTGAGACCTGGCATCTGGACGACCCAGAGACCCGGGTTCGTGGTCAGGGAGGACAGGCCGGACGGCGGGCCGGCGACGACCGAACCCAGGCCGGTCTCGACCAGATCGCGCAGCGCGAAACCGACAGTCCGAGTGGTCTCCGAGTCGGCGGCGCACAGCCGCTGGATTACGCCCCACGACGACGGATCGGGCGACTGGATCTCGGCCCGCGTGGCGGCCATGACCGGCGCCTCGGCCGCGCCACGCAGGTGGGGAGGAAGCAGCAGCATCAGCTGCGATGGAGCCTGCAGCAACGCGTCGTCAACGGGCAACACCCGCAGCAGGTCAGCAGCGCCGGAGAACTGCGCCGTGATCTCGATCAGAGCAGTGGGTACGCCGTACTCCGCGGCGACCGCGGACACACCGGCCGCGTCACCCTTCAGGTCGAGCAGCGGCACCCAGGCACCCGCGAAAGCGGAGTCGAGGCCACCGAGCATTGCGGCAGTCGTCTTCCCTCGACCGGATCGGCCCAGGAAGAGCGTCGTCGTCGCGTCACCCAGCGCGGATCCGGCGGCGGCGTCGAAACGCACCAGACCCGGCGTGGACCCGGTCAGGTAGCCGATGGCGGGCCCGGTCGCGTCACCGATCGACGCGCCGCCCCAGAACCAGGACCCGAAGAACGCGGTCGACTCCCGGACGTGTCCGAGGTCGGGCACGCGCAACTGGTCACCCGGCAAGGACTCCAGCCACAGGTCCCGCTGCTCGTCCGCGCCGGCGGCCACGGTGATGCCGCGGTCGGCATAGTGCGCGATGACGGCGTCGACGTACGCCTCGAGGTCCTCGCGGCTGTCCGCGCTGACCAGCAAGCGCGGGTGGTCCTCGACCAGGGTCAAACCGCTGCGGTTGATGTCGCGCTTGACCTCGCGCATCACGCGCTCGGTCTCGACGATCTCGTCGGCGGTCTCCTCCGCGGTGCCCTTGGCTGCGGACCTCCGTTGTTCCTTGGCACTCTTGCGGGTCTCGTCGACCAGGCTCCGCGCGGTCTTCTTGGTCAGCACCCGGAACCGGACGGACGCCTCGACGGTCACGTCGATCTCGTCGCCGTCGTCGTCGATCGCCTTGATCTCCGACAGCGTGCGCAGCCACTCCCCCGCGCCCGGAGTCTCGAGCTCCTCGGGGAAGTCGGTCATCGCCAGGACGGTCGTGTACGCCGCGATCTGGCCGCGGGCGTCGAAGATGCGCAGGTGATCGGTGTACGGCACGACGCGGCCGGAGGTGAGCCTGGCCAGCGAGGCACCGGTGATCAGGCCGCGACGCGGCGCGGCGACGGCACCACGGTGCATCTCGCGGCTGATCAGCCAGGAGATCACCTCGGCCGGCGCGGTGTGCGCCCGCCAGACGGTCGAGCCGAGCTGCCGGCCCAGCTTGCGGACCCGCTCGTCCAGATGAGCGAGCTCACGGGCGCTGACGCGCCAGGACGTCGTACCGAGGGCGTCGCTGATCGAACCCCGCACCTGGGCGGTGGCGCGGGGGTCACGGTCGCTGAGATGTACGCCGAGGGCCACGTACCGCTCCGGCATCCGCATCTCGTCGATCCGGTCGGCCCGGGTCTGGGCCCAGTCCTCGTGGTCGCCGAGCCGGTAGTGGCCGGCCACGGAGTCGATGTAGTCCTGGCCGGTGGATCGGCCCCAGACCACCTTCAGGTGGCTGAGGCGGTCGCCGAGGATGGTCGCGGCGGCACTCACGGCCGCGTCGAGGGCCGCGTCCTGCTCGGCCTCGGTGGCCAGGTCGGTGTTCGCCACCGAGATCAGAAACCACGCCTCAGCGCTGCGTTCGGTCACCAGCAGACCGTCGGCGATGGCGACGAGACGAGGTGGCGGCAGGCCGCGCTCGCGGCCGACCCCCACCAGGTTCAGGAGCTTGTCAGCGATCTTCATCTGTCCCTCTTCCCAGACGACGTCCTGCGACTCACCCGTTGCACATGGTCCGCCCCGAGCAGGCGGGCACGCTGGTTCACCGTGATGTCCGCGCCGGCGCGGACCATCGGATCCAGTTCGACCACGACCTCGCGTTCCCACTCCGGGGTGACTCTGGCCTTGGCCAGGTTCGCCACCTTCTGGGTCGCGATGCGCTCACGCCATGGGAGGTACTCCGTCTTGTCGGCGGCCCGGGCGCCGAGACCGATGATCGGGCGGTGGGCGCGCAACGCGTAGCGGACGGCCAGCGCCCACTCGGTCACGCGGCGGCGGCGTTCGTGGAACTTGCCGGCCCGCCAGCCGAACGCGGTGATCACGAACGGCGGCACGACGTACAGACTGACGGTGCCCTTCTGCGGCACCCCGATGAAGGGGAACAGCAACGCGATCCAGAGCAGGATGATCACCGCACCGAAGATGATCATCCGGCGCCGGGCGCCTTCACCCAGGTCGATACCGAGCAGGTCGTACTGCCGGGTCTCGATCTCGAAGTGGTGGGTCAGGGTACGACCGACTCGCATCAATTACCTCCGGAGACCAATCCCCAAAAGCCCTTGAGCACATTGATGGTCTGGTTGTTGGCGTAGATCAGTCCGCCGACCAGCACACCGGCCGCGATATGGCCGAACAGCTCACCCCACTCCCGCTTGAAGTAGTGCCCGATCGCGCGCAGCACGAGGATGGCGATGAAGATGTTCCCCGCGATGACCAGGACCCAGTCCTTGAAATCCGCGCCCGTCGGGACGTTGCTGTTGGCCAGGGGCACGACGAGCTGAACAACGCTCGCTGCCAGTTCGTGCGTCATCATTGCGGTGTCTCCCTTGTTGCCTCGGTCATCCGACGGCTGGTCGCTGGTGTCATCCGACGGCGGCCACTTGCCATCGTTGTGCTCCGTCCGTGGCGACAGTACGCCTCAGCGTGAGCGTGTAGGTCTGGTCGAGGGTGGTGTCACCCGCCCCGTCCCAGGTGACGGCGGCGGTCGCCTGCCGCTCGTCGTCGTTGCCGGTGTAAACCTGCCAGTCCTTGAGTTCGCCGAACTTCACCGCACCGTTCAGGCTGCGGATGGTCGAACCGGGTGAGGTCACCGCCGACACCTTGTTGTCGGACTCGGCGTACGCACTGAAGAAGGCCTCCGCATCCTTCCGCGTCGCCGCGGTCAGATCGTCGTCCGGTGCGCCGGCCTCCGGCATGTTGTCGGGCAACGCTGCCCGCACGTCTGGTACGAACGTCGGCGGCCCGCTGGCCACCACCCGTGAATCGGTCCGGGCGACCGGGACGGACAGTCGGTCCCAGGTGACCGGACCGGCCGCCCAGTTCTGGCCCTGCTTGACAAACGAATGAACCTTGACGCGTACGTCGACTGTCGCGGTGACTCCGTTGGAGTCGGGCTTGACCTCACCCGGGTACGCGATGTCGGCGGTCTGCTTGCCGCGACCGTTCCACCCCGCGCGGCTGTCCAGGCCGGCGGCCAGGTCGAGACCGATCTGGTTGGGACGGGCGTCCGCGTTGCCCTCGTCCCAGGTGAGGTACGCAACCGCGTACCGGGTCGCGACGGCCCGGGCCTCGTCGGACGGGAAAGTGCTCTGCCCGCTGACCACCGTTTCCGGTGTCCGATTCGGGCTGATCCAAGAGCGAACGCCACTGATCGCGGCCAGCAGCAGAACAACGACCACCAGGCCGCGGAAAAAACGCCTCGCCCACGTCGAGAACGACGACTCGGGCTCGGTCGACCACGGCGCCTGACCGGGCTCGAGCACATCCCGGGCCGGAACGGGGGCGGGGTGGGAACCATGCGGCGACCGCTGTTTCAAACGTTCGGGTGGACGGTGTCCCCCGGACTGCTCCGGCGAACGCGCGCCGGACGGCTCCGGCTGACGGGCGGCTGGACGGCGGGGCGGAGCCATCACGCCACCGGCCGGTGGCGGGGTCTGAGGTGCCGAGTACTGCGCCGCTACGCCCTGTGCTTGGCGAGGGGCAGGCGGCACCGGGCCGTCGGGGTGGGCCCACCACTCCGGTGCGGTGCTGTGCGGGCGCTTTTTGCCCGGCTTCTTCGTACGCCGCTGCTCCGACCAGTGCTCACCTTTTGGCGGCAGGTTCAGCAACGCTCGCCACCAACTCATCGCTACCTGCCCCTCAAACAGCAGTTACGCGGACAGTAGCCGGGACGATACGGCAAGCAACTGTCCACTGGGAGACCTGAGACCAGGATCCGGATGCTCCATCGCTCCCCGCAGCCATGTTGTTACCCCACTCGCGGGCAGTGTCACCCACATCGGGCAAGAGTGCCACCTTCGGTACCGTCCTCATAGCTCCTCTCTCATGCCCGTCCGATCGATCGGGCAGCGCACACCCTGCCACACGCCGCCGACAAGGTTCGAAGATCCGTGCGAACAATATGGTAAAGAACGCATCAAATGATCACATATAGTAACCGGTACCCCACGCCTGTCTGTGGAAAACTCTCCCGCGGCGAGGGGTCAAAATCCTCTGTGGACAACCGCTTGCCAGCGCCCTGCCGGGGCATAAGGTCGAAGTAACCCTGCTACCCCTGGAGGACCAGGATGGAAACTCGCCGACTGGGCAGACTCGGGCACGAGAGCTCGGTGCTCATTTACGGTGCCGCGTCACTGGGCGGTGTCGACCAGGATCGGGCCGACGCCTCGATCCAGGAGGCCCTGGATGCCGGCATCAACCACTTCGACGTGGCCGCGGACTACGGCGACGCCGAGCTCCGGCTCGGCCCGCGGATGCCGGAGATCCGCGATCGCATCTTCCTCGCCACCAAGACCGGCCGCCGGACCTCCGAGGAGGCCTGGAGCGAGATCAACCGCTCGCTGGAGCGGTTGCAGACCGACCACGTCGACCTGATCCAGATGCACGCCGTCTGCGACCTGGAGAACCTGGATCTCGTCACCGGCAAGGGCGGTTCGCTGGAGGCCGCGATCCGCGCCAAAGAAGAAGGTTTGGTCCGGGCGATCGGCATCACCGGGCACACTGCACAGGCGCCGTCGGTGCACACCGAAGGCCTGCGCCGGTTCGACTTCGACAGCGTCCTGACGCCGCTGAACTATCGCCTCTCGACCGATCCGCAGTATGCCGCCGACTACGCGGCCCTGGTGGAAGCGGTCAGGGCTTCCGATGCCGCGCTGATGACGATCAAGATGATTGCCCGGCGCAACTGGCACGAGGGCGAGGAGAAGGCGTACGACACCTGGTACCGGCCGTTCGACGAGCAGCGCTACATCACCGCCGCGACCGCCTGGCTGCTGAACGGTCACCCGGAGATCACCGGCCTGGCGACGGCCGGCGAGACCCGGCTGCTCCAGCAGATGGTTGTCGCCGAGCGCGAGCGGGCCGACCTCACCCCGGAGGCCGCCGCCGCGATCCTCGAGGAGGTGCACGACTACGCATCACCCTTCGTGGACATTCCGATCTGACGGACGTGGCCCAGGTCACAGGCGCTGCTCCGCATTCCGGTCATTTTCGTAAGGCGTACGACGTGGTGCGGTGTGACCGCTGTACTCCCGGGAACACTCGGGGACGGTCCGGTGTTGAAAGCGCTGTACTCGTCTACTTTCGGAGGTTGTAGTGGCAACGGTCGAGCTGACCCAGGAGAATTTCAACGAGGTGGTCGGTAGCGACGGCCTGATCCTGGTGGATTTCTGGGCAGAGTGGTGTGGCCCGTGCAAGATGTTCGGACCCGTTTTCGAGAAGTCGTCCGAGCAGCACACGGACATCACATTCGGCAAAGTTGATACCGAGGCTCAGGTCGAGCTGGCACAGGCGTTCGACATCCGGTCCATTCCGACCCTGATGGCGGTCCGTGACGGCGTGGTCCTGTACTCCCAGCCGGGCGCGCTGCCGGCGGCGAACCTGGAGGACCTGATCGGCCAGCTGCGCGCGGTCGACATGGAGGACGTCCGGGCGCAGATCGCCGCGCACGAGGCGGAGCACGGCGCCGAGCCGCACGCGCACTGATTCAAACAGTTCAACGAATCCGGGAGCTCTGAGCGAGCTCCCGGATTTGTTGTGCCAGGGCACTTCTGCTCGGCCCCCGCTGGATCTGCGGATCGGCGTCGATGACCGACAACAGCCGGCCACGCTCGTCGGGTGAGAGTCGTCCCCAGCCGTTCCGGACGAGTTTCAGCGCGTGATACTGCTCGTTGCCGGTGAGCGATCGATCGATCGCGTCGAGCAGAACCGAGCTGTCGACCAGCGAGAGGTCGCCTTCCATCAGGCCCAGCGCGAGCACCCGGACGATCGGCGAGCCGTGCAGGAAGAGCTCCTTGACCTCGTCCTTGTCGAACTTCTCGATCACGGACGCGTTCGCGACGCGCTGAACGATCCGGTCGAGCACTTCGTCGCGCACGACCACCAGCTCGGGCCCACGGAGTTCGTTGTAGATCGTGGCGTAGGCGTCGAGCTCGCGGTCCATCCCGAGTCGTCGTAGCGCGTCGGCGCTCTTGCGCGCGTTCGCGGCGATCTGGCCGATGAGGTGGATCTCGAAGTACCCGGCCTTCCGCGAGCGGAGGCGATCCACGACCGCAGGCGTCAGCACGAGCAGGACTCCGGCGGCGAGCACCGGGATCAGCGCCGAGTCGTCGGAGTCGACGAAGAGGGCGACGATCGCTGCGACCAGCAAGGCGAGACCGGCTGACAGGCAGGCGATGCGGGCGATGATGTCGAGGCGCTTGCCTGCCGATTCCGCCCAGGGTTGTCGCACGCGCCGGGACTGCGAGGGATTCGCGGGCCGCCGCGAGGGGTCCGCAGTCGGCCGCGGGGAGCTCGGGGCCGGCCGTTGTGGCCCGCCGCCCTGGTGCAGCTCGGTCGTCGGAGGGTCGATGCCGGGCGGCATCGGCTCCTGGGTGAGCGGCCAGGAGCCGCTCGGTCCGGTCGTCGAGCCGCGCTCCGGCCCTGCGGGACGTTCGTTCGGGTCGGGCATCACGGGTTGCCTCTCACCTCGTCGGCGTGTTGCCGATGGTGCTCCGTGGGCGGGCGTTCGGCAACCATCTGGCCCAGACAGCAGGTTCCTGCACCCGGCGGCGTCACCGGGATCGGTCTCGGCGGCAACTCCTGTACGCCGTTCTGCGCAGGCGCGCCGCGTTGTCGCTGCCCGCCCAGGCGCGCCGCGTAAGCCACAGCCCGCGCAGGCGCGCCGGGTACGCCGCTGCCCGCGCTGGCGCGCCCACGTGAGTCGCTGCCCGCGGAGGCTCGCCCGCGTGAGCCGCTGCCCCGCAGGCGTGCTGTGCGGGCCGTTGCGCCGCGGTCGGTCTCAGAAGTCGCGGGAGCTGAGGACGCAGAACTCGTTGCCTTCGGGGTCGGCGAGGACCGTCCAGCTCGGCTCGTCCGGCTGGCCGACGTCGACGCGGCGGGCGCCGAGGGCTTCGAGGCGGGCGATCTCGGCGTCACGGTCCTGACTGGTGTGCGGCGCGAAGTCGAGGTGCAGGCGGTTCTTCACCGTCTTGCCCTCCGGCACCGGGACGAACACCATCCCCGGCCCGATCCGCTCCCACGGGATGTCCCGAATGGAGTCCGGGCTCACCCAACCGGGGACGTTCACACACTCGTCGTCTGTCTCGATGATCGTCTGCCAGCCGAACGCCTCCGCCCACCAGGCGGCCTGCTTCCGGACGTCGTTGCAGTCGATCACGACCGTGTACCACCGCAGCGCCATGAAGGTCCTCCCTCGTCGTCGGGGAGGACACCATCCCACGGGCCGCCGACAGAAACGGCGAGCGGGCCCTGGACAGGGGATCTGAGCCAGGGCCCGCTCGGGGCTGACCGGGCGCCGAGGTGACCGGCGGTAAGGCTGGCGAACGGGGTGGTTGGACCGTCCGGAAGGGTCACCTGGCGCCCGAGGCGTCGGTCAGCCGAGGGAGGGGTCCCGCCGGGAGGATCGCGTGGCTGTGGCGCGCGACCTCGGCAGTCACACCCTTACCGCAGGGGGTTGAAGGGCCGGAGCTCCTCCGGGGTCCGACCGGTGGTGATGGTCTCGGCCAGCAGCTGACCGGTCACCGGACCGAGTGTGATGCCCCACATACCGTGTCCGCCGGCGGCGAAGACACGCGGTGACGCGGTCGCACCGATCAGCGGCAGGCCGTCCGGGGTACACGGCCGCGGCCCGACCCATTCGAAGGTCCGGGCGTCCAGGTCGGCGTCGCGCAGCAGCGGCCGGGCGGCCTCGACGATCGCGTCGATCCGGCGCGGGTCGAGCTTGGCCTCGGGCTTGCGGAACTCCATCATCCCGGCGACGCGGAGCCGGTCGCCCAGCGGCGTGCAGGCGATCCGCTGCGCCGGGAAGTACACCGGACCGGCCGGCACGTGCGCGATCGGCACGCTGAAGCTGTAACCACGACCGGCCTGGACAACCGTGCGTACGCCGAAGTCCCGAGCCAGATCGTTCAGCCACGCGCCGGTCGCCATCACGACGGCGTCGAACGGGTCGGTCTCGCCGTCGCCGGTGACCAGCCGGACGCCGCGGATCTCGTCCACGATGTCGACCACGTCGACCCCGCTGATGATCTGCCCACCGCGGGCGATCACCGAGTCGGCCAGCAGCTGGACGTACTCGCCCGGGTTGATGAACCGCTGCCCGTGCAACCGGATCGCCGCCCCGATCTCGTCGGACAGCGACGGCTCGATCTCACGGGCGTCGTCACCGGTGATCGCCTCGAACTCGATGCCCTGGCCGGCGGCGTGGATCTGCTCGATCTCCTCGAGCAGCACGCTCCGCTCGGCCTCGGTCCGGTACGCGGCCAGGAACGACTTGGCCTCGTACGTCTCCGCCTCGACGCCGGCCTTGGCCAGCAGGTCGAACGCGCTCAGGGCCTGCCGGTTGATCGGGACCAGCGACTCCATCGCGGTCTTCCAGCGTCCGGCGGTGCTGTTGCGAGCGAAGCGGGTGAGGAATTTGATCAGCCGCGGGCTCGCGGTCGGTGGCACGTACACCGGCGAGGACGGGCTGAGCACCGCGCGGACGCCGTACTTGAGGACGGCCGGTTCCGGCAGCGGGGTGGCCAGGCCCGGCGTGAGCCAGCCGGCGTTGCCCCAGGACGCGCCCGCGGCGACGCCTTCGCGATCGAGCACGGTGACCTCGACGCCGGCCTCCTGGAGGAACCAGGCGGTGGCGAGTCCGACCATGCCCGCGCCGACGACGGCGACGCGATCGGGAACGATGTGAGTGGAACCAGCAGCGACCATGTATCGATGGTGCAGCCATAAGGCGCACCTGTCATGGTGCGATCACACCACTGACGCGACATTTGACTGTGCTCAGCGCACAATAACCTCATGATCACCGCGCCCGACCTGGTCGTCGCCGTCGGCCCAGCCCTGTTCGAGGTGGTGGTGAGGGGGAAGGGCGACGGAGAGGTTCGCGACGTCTTCCTGGCCGATCCTCAGGAGCCCGCGACCGGTCAGCCCGGCGATCTGGTCCTGGGACTCGGCCTGCGCGACGCCGAGGACGCCGTCGAGCTGGTGGAGCGCTGTGCCGCCGGCGGCGCCTCAGGCGTGGTTCTGCGTACGGCGCTCGCCCACGAGCCGACCGTGGTCGCAGCTGCCGAGCGAGAGCTGCTCACCCTCGTTGCACTGCAGCCCAGCGTCACCTGGGCACACGTGGTCTGGTTGCTGCGCGGTGTCATCGACAGAGCCGCCGCACCGGACTCCCCCGCCGCCGGTGACGCCGGCGTACACCAGGAGCTCTTCGCACTGGCAGATGCCGCCGCAGCGATCGTCGACGCGCCGGTCACCATCGAGGACAACCAGTCGCGCGTCCTGGCGTACTCCTCCGGTCAGGACTTCACCGACCCGACCCGCGTCTCCACCATCGTCGGCCGCCGCGTCCCGGCCGAGGTGATCGCGCATTTCCGGGCCCGTGGCATCTTCCGCCGGCTCGCCCGGTCGAGCGAGCCGTTCCTGGTGCCTGACGGGCCGAACGGCATCCGCCCGCGTCTCGTCGTACCCGTGCGGGCTGGTGGTGAGTGGCTGGGGTCCATCTGGGCTGTGGTGGACGGTCCGGTGAGTGATGAGGTCACTGCGGAGCTCAGCAACGCCGCATCGGTACTCGCGCTGCACCTGCTCCGACTGCGCGCACAGGCGGACGTCGCGCGGCGGAGTGCCATCGACCGGCTACGGACGATCCTTCGGCAGTTCTCCCCGGACAATCCGGTCGACGTACGGCTTCCTCCGCAGCCGTGGCGTGTGGTCGCACTCGGATCGCCAGAGGGGTACGACGTACCGCAGCAACTCGATCTGTGGGAGTCGACCGGTCGTCGGTACGGGTGGAGCGAGCCACAGCTCGCGGACCTCGACGGGACCGTTCTGGCCGTCGTCACCGACACCGACGGCCCTGGGTCGTGGAACTGGTTGCGCAAGCTCGTCGCGGAACAGGCCAAGACCATACCGGGCACGATCGCCGCCGCAGGTGGTCCGGCCCGCGGACCGGCCGACCTTCCGAGCTCACGAGCCGAGGCGATCGAACTGCTGGGCCTGGTACGACGGGGTGTCGCGCCCGGACCGGTGTTGCGGGTGGAAGAGGCGTGGCACGTGCTGACTGTTCACAGAGCGGTCACGTCGCTCGACACGACGAAGCTGGACGGTCCGCTCGCGACGCTGCTGCGCTACGACATCGAGCACGACACGGGGTTCGTGGAAACGTTGCAGGCGTGGCTCAACTATCCGGGTCAGCCGCAGCGCGCCGCGCGAGAGCTGCACCTGCACACGAACACCTTGCGCCACCGGATGAAGCGGATCGGCGAGATCGCCGAACTCGATCTGGCGGACCCGCGAGAACGCCTGGCGTTGCAGCTGCAGATCGCGGCGGTGCGCACCGAACACTGAGGCCCGGAGCGCTTCTCACGAGTTCCCAACAGCGCTGAGATCTTCGCCACAGCCCTGTGTAACAAGGCTTCACATTCCGGCAACGGTTGAGCAACATCGGGCTGATTAAGTCTTCCTCAGAAACACCGAGCACCACCCCCAAGGACTGTCCCAGCTTTTCACCAGGAAGCTGGGGCACCGGTCCAGCCTTTCACCAGGAGGCTGGAACGGCCGGTCCGAGCTTTCACCAGGAAGCTCGGCCCTCTCGTGGGCCCGGCGATTGTCTGAGCGATCGCCGGGCCCCGATTAATTGCTCAGGACAACCGGTTCACGATCGTCGAGTAGACGCCGGGCAGCAGCGCGGCCGCGGGGACGATACGGGGAGCGAGCAACGGCCGGTTGCGGGCCCAGAGCAACGAACCGGTGAGGAACCGGCACTCCCAGGAGACGCGCCGCCAGGCGGCCTCGTAATCCTCGGGGCGATCGTTCCGGATGCACTCGACCAGCTCCGCTGACGTCCGGAGGGCGACCGCGATCCCCTCGCCGGTCAGCGCGTCGACGTACCCGGCGGCGTCCCCGACCAGCAGGACCCGGCCCGCCACGCGTCCGCGGACTCGTTGGCGCAGCGGGCCGGCACCCATGACGGCACCGGCGGGGCGAGCGTCGTGCAGGCGACGCTTGAGCGCCGGGAACGCGTCGAGGTGCGACTCGAAGCTCCCGCGCGCCGAGGTGAGGATCGCAACCCCGACGAGGTCCTCGGCGACCGGGGTCACGTACGCCTCCCCCAGCTGCGACCAGTAGACCTCTACGAGGTCTGTCCACGGTGAGACGAAGAAGTGCTGCCGCAGCCCGCGGCGGACATCGGACGTGGACGAGGAGAGGCGCGTGGAGCGGTCCGGCCGGCCGAGGCCCAACTGGCGGCGGATGGATGCGTGCAGGCCGTCAGCGACGGCCGGCTGGCGATGGATGGGTGTGTGCGGGCCGTCGGCGGCCGGATGGCGGGCGAGGCCCAGTTGGCGGCGGATGGGCGAGTGTAGGCCGTCCGCGGCCGCGAGGTAGCGGGCTGTATGACCGGCGGCGGTCACCGACGTGGTGTTCTGGATGATCGGCCCTACTCGGGTCCGAACTACCGGCACGCCGAGCTCGGCCAGCCGATCAGTCAGAGCCTGATGCAGGGTCGTACGGCGAACGCCCAGGCCCGGACCTGCCCGAAACCGAGCGTCGACCTTGTGCACAGCGTCGAGGTAGCGGATGCCGTGAAACGGGCGTCCGGTGAGCTCCACACCGAGACGCGTGAGGTAGTCGGCGGCGCTGTGAGCGATCCCCTCACCGCAGGCCTTGTCGATGGGAGCCGAGCGGGGCTCGACGACCACGACCGACAAACCGGCCAGGGCCGCGCGGATCGCCGTGGCCGCGCCGGCGGGGCCGGCGCCCGCAACCAGGAGATCCACGTCGGGTCGAGCCGAGCCGGGGTGCGTCATGTGGGTGGGCCGGGAGCGATCACTTGACCAGGGCGGCGGTCAGGGCCGCGTCTTCGCAGCGGATGCGGATGGCGAGGAGCGGGATGTTGAGCACGGTGAAGACCACGGCGGTGATCCACGCGGTGTGGACAAGTGGGAGCGCGATGCCCTCGGCGACGACCGCCACGTAGTTGGGGTGGCGGATCCAGCGGTACGGGCCGCGCGCAACCAAGTGGAGGCCGGGGACAACGATCACCCGGGTGTTCCACTGGTGCCCCAGGACCGTGATGCACCACCAGCGCAGACCCTGCGACAAGAGGACGACGGCGAGCATCGTCCATCCGAGTGCCGGGATGAACGGCCGGTGCGCCGCCTCCACCAGACAGCCGGCCAGGAGACCGGTGTGCAACACGACCATGAACGGGTAGTGCCCGCGCCCCGACTCCACACCACCGTGCGCGAAGCTCCACTTGGCGTTACGCAGCGACACCACCAACTCGGCCACGCGCTCACCGCCGACGAGCAGGACCAGCACTACATACCAGGCGTAGGACGACATCACCACTCCAGGAGGACGAGCTCGGACGAGAAACCCGGGCCCATGGCGAGGAGCAGGCCCATGCCTGAAGGATCCAGCCCGAGCGTGTCACCGAGGACGTGCAGGACCGACGAGGACGACAGGTTGCCGACCGCATCGAGCGATTTCCAGGTCAGGTCCAGCGCTCCCGGCCGCAGCTCCAGCGTCTCCGCCACGGCCTCCAGCACCTTCGGGCCGCCCGGATGACTCACCCAGGTCCCGATCTCCGTCACGGTCAACCCGTGAGAGCCGAGAAAGCTCCGCACATCACCACCGAGATAGGTCCGCACCACCTCGGGCACGTCCGCCCCGAGCACGATCCGGAACCCACCCGACCCGACGTCCCAGCCCATCACCCGCTCGGAGTCCGGATACAACCGGCTCCGCGTCGCCACCACCGACGGCCCCGACGCCAGCGGGTGCTCCGAGCCGGTGAGCACGACCGCCGCCGCGCCGTCCCCGAACAACGCCCCACCCACCAGGTTCGGCAACGACGAGTCGTCGCGCTGCAGGGTCAGCGAACACAACTCCACCGACAGCAGTACGGCGACATGCGTCGGCCAAGCGAGCAAGTAGTCGTGCAACCGGGCAATGCCCGCAGCTCCACCCACACAGCCCAGCCCGAACAGCGGCAGCCGCTTGACGTCCTCCCGCAACCCCAGCCGCACCGCCACCCGTGCGTCGATCGACGGCGCGGCCACCCCGGTCACCGTGGTGAACATCAGGACATCCACATCGTCGAGCGTCAGCCCGGCGTCGGCGACCGCTCCCGCGACCGCCTCGGCCCCGAGATCCACGGCTGTCGCGATCCACGCGTCGTTCGCGTCCCCGAAGTCCTTGAGTACGGCGTACTCCTCGAGCGGCAACGCGAGGTGCCGAAACGAGACCCCGGCATTCGCGTGCAGCCGGCGGAGCAGCGCGGTCCCTTTGCCGTCCGGCAGGCAGATGTCCGCGAAGGCGGCGGTCAGCTCGGACTGCGGATAGCGGTAAGGCGGCAACGCGGGCCGGACCGCGGCGATCCGCGTCATCGTGGCATCGTTACGTCGGTGAGCATCCTGCGGACAGTCCGTGGTCTCGCCCTCGCATGCCACCCGGGCCCGACGGTCGCCGTCACCGTGCTGGTCACGGCTCTCGCCTGGTCGACCGGGCGAAGCCCCGCCGGGTGTCTCCTCGTCGCAGCAACGATCCTCACCGGCCACCTCTCGATCGGCTGGAGCAATGACGCGATTGATGCCGCCCGAGACACCATTGTGAACCGTCAGGACAAACCAGTGGTGCGTGGACTGGTGAGTCGCCGTACCCTCGCCGTCGGTGCCGGCGTCGCGCTGGTCCTCACCATCCCGCTCTCGCTCGCGAACGGGATCGCGGCCGGCCTGATGCATCTGCTCTTCGTCGCCTGCGCCTGGGCGTACAACCTCGGGCTCAAATCGACCGCGATCTCCTGGCTTCCGTACGCGGTCGCGTTCGGTGCACTTCCCTCGTTCGTCACGCTCGGCACGGCCGATGTCTGGGCCCCTTGGTGGGCGACCGCGGCCGGTGCCTTACTCGGGATCGGTGCCCATCTGGCAAACGTCGTACCCGATCTGGACGACGACCTGGCGACCGGTGTGCGGGGCTGGCCGCAGCGGCTCGGCCCCTATGCCCGGCTGATCGCGCCGCTGCCGCTCGCGGCGGCGACCGCTTTGCTGGTGATCGCGCCGCCCGGTGCGGTCGGAGTGATCGGATGGATCGCGCTCGTCGTGGTCGCCGGTTTGCTCGTCGTGATCGTGGCGTGGCGGGACGCGCCGTTCCTGGTCACGATCGCGATCGCCGCGGTGAGCATCATCAGCTTGGTGCTCCGCGGCGACGCACTCGTCTAGGCCGTGTCCGGCTTGAGCGGTGCGTTGCTGCCCAGGATCGCGGCGGTGAGCGCCTCGGCCGGCTCCTTCGCGGCCCGCGGGTTGGTGATCAGCACCAGGTCGATCGACGGAAGCTCCGGCAGTCCGGCGCTCGGCGGCGGCTCGACCAGGTCGGCGGGCATCAGCGACCGGGCGAAGATCGCGATCCCCAGTCCGGCCCGGACTGCCGCGAGTACGCCGTTCACACCGCGGACGATGCAGGTGATCCGGCAGGACCGGCCCGCCTGCTCGAGCGTCTGAACGCCGAGCGACCGGCTGAGCGACGGCGCCTGATAGGCGACCAGCGGAACCGGGCCGTCGGGGGCGATCCGGGTCCCGGAGATCCCGGCCCAGACCAGCGGGTCCCGCCGTACCAGCCGTCCGTTCGGCTCGTAGCCGCCGCCGGCGCCGTGCTTCACGTAGGCGAGGTCCAGGTGGCCGGACTCGACCCGGCGGAGCAGATTCGGGCTCTGGGCAACGGTCAGCTCGAGGTCGATCCGCGGGTAGAGCTGGCGGAAGTCGCGCAGGATCCGCGGCAGCGGGGTCAGCGCCAGGTCGTCGGTCACGCCGAAGCGCAGCCGGCCACGCAGCTCGGAACCGGTGAAGTACCCGGCCGCCTCCTCGTGCGCGGCCAGGATGGTCCGGGCGAACCCGGCCATCGCCTCCCCGTCCGCGGTCAGCGTCACCGTCCGGGTGTCCCGCACGAACAACGGCCGCCCGACGGCCACCTCGAGTTTGCGGACATGTTGACTCACCGTCGGCTGCCGGATGCCGAGCCGGTCGGCGGCCTGGGTGAAGCTGAGCGACTGGGCCACCGCGAGGAACGTGCGCAGCTGGTCCGGGTCGTACATCGATGCACCTCCCATTACGTGACGCAATAAGACTAATAGGAGTAATTCGCTGTCAGAATTCAGGACCGAACCCTGAGGATGGAGATGTCCTCCCCTGACCAGTCCACTCGTGTAGGGATCGCTCTTGACCACCCGGGCCACCGGTTCTGTCCCATCCGTCCCCGACTTCCACACCCACCGCAACACACCCCCACCCGGCCCCGGCGAACTCCCGCCGGCGCAGCGCCGGCCCGGATTCCGGGACACGTTCAGCGCTCTGCAGGTCCGCAACTTCCGGCTTCTCGTCAGCGGCCTCCTGTGCGTCTCGATCGGCGGCTGGGTCCAGCGCATCGCCCAGGACTGGCTGGTTCTCACGCTCACCGGCAGCGCGACCGCGGTCGGATTCACCACCGCACTGCAGTTCCTCCCCACCCTCTTGCTCGGCATGTACGGCGGGGTGCTCGCGGACCGGTTCCCGAAGCGCAAGATTCTGCTGGTCACGCAGTCGACGATGGGCTCGCTGGCCGGCATCCTCGCGGTGCTGGCGTTCACCGGCCAGGTGCAGGTCTGGCAGGTCTACATGATGGCCCTGATCCTCGGCCTGGCCACCGCGGTCGACAACCCGACCCGGCAGTCGTTCGTCACCGAACTCGTCGGCAAGCAGCGGCTGCGCAACGCGATCAGCATGGTCTCGTCGACCTTCCAGCTGGGCAGCCTGATCGGCCCGGCCCTGGGCGGCGCGCTGCTCGGCGCGGTCGGCACCGGCTGGGCCTTCGCGCTGAACGCCGTCACCTTCTTCGGCTCGATCTCCGCGCTGCTGCGGATGCGCGAGCACGAGATGCCCGGGCTGCAGGCGGCCCGGAAGGCGAGCGCCGGCCTGCGGATCCGGGACGGCCTGCGCGACGGCGTGCGGTACGCGTTCCACGAGCCCGCGGTCCGGTGGGCGATCGCGCTGGTCGGTGTCTACGGAATGTTCACGATCAGCCTGCCGGTCACACTGACGGCGTTCGCCGACCGGGTCTTCCACATCGGCGCGTCGGGGTACGGCGTACTCAACTCGGTGGTCGCGGTCGGGGCGCTGGCCGGGGCCTTGCTGTCGGCGCGCCGGGTCCGGCCGACCCGCCTGCGGAACCTGGTCGGCATCGCCGCACTGCTGGCCTGCGCCGAGATCCTGGCCGCGATCCAGCCCGCCCTGTGGACGTTCATCCCCGTGCTGGCCGCGCAAGGCCTGGCGACGCTGATGTTCCTCACCGCGGCGCAGTCGATGGTCCAGCTGACCACGCCCGACGGACTGCGTGGGCGAGTGTCCGGGATCTACAACCTGGTGTTCATCGGGGGCGGCGCGATCGGCGGTCCGACGGTCGGGTTCCTCGCCCAGCACTTCGGCGCCCGCTCGGCGCTGCTGCTCGCCGGTCTGATCCCGGCCGTGGCAACCACTGCGATCGCCCTCCGCCTCCGCCGCGACGGCCGCTTCCGGCTGGTCGTGGTCCGCACCCGCTCGCCCTGGCACCAGGCCCCGGTCCGCCTCAACCTCGAGCAGACCTCGATCCAGCTCTCGGCCCCCACCGGCGTCCCGGTGCCGCGGACGTCCCGTCCGTTCGTCATCGGACGCCGTCAGCACGCTCGCACGGACCCGCACACCCGGCCGTTGCGGCCGCGCCGCCGCCCGCAACACCACTAGCCATCCGGGACAGGGCCGCGAAGCTGCCTCTCGGCCCTGTCCCGGGCAATCGCTGATCAACCGACGCGGCCACCGCTGCCGGTGGACGTGTCCGTCGACGCGCCCAGCGCGGCCAGGTCCCCGCGGGCGGGATGGCCGTGGCCGAGCGGACCCGCGGCCATCGCCCGTACCAGGTTCAGCGTCACTGTCCGGGCGAACGCGACCGACGGCGCTTTGAGCGAGTGCTTGGAGTCCGGCCCGTGGAGCGCGCGTACCCACTCCATCGAACCGCTGTCGAACACGCCGGCTCCGGACGGCACCGTGTAGTACGTCGCATCCGAGAAGGTACGCCGCCCCGGACCGCAGGTGGCCGGCGAATGCGCCACCACCTGGAGGTTGGCCGGCGTACCCGCGATCGGATAGGCACGATCGATCTCGGTCGCCACCAGGCCTGGGTACGACGATCCCCTGGCCGCGCCGGTCCTGGCGAACAGGAAGAACCCGGGATCCCGGACGACGAACGATCCCTCCGCCGGGAAGCACTCGTACAGCATGCCGGTCAGGCTGTTCTCCGGGCTCGGGAACGGAGCGCTTCGCCACTTCACCGTCGTGTCCGGCCGATTCTTCCGCGGATCGGCCGAAGCATCCTTGTAGCCGGCCAGCACACGCTGCGAGCCCAGCCGGCCAGGTTCGTAGCGGACCCGCCAATAGACCGCGTTCGCGCCGAGGAACGCGACATTCGTGCCCGCGTCGCGCGCCTTGGTGACGGCTGCCCGCATCCCGGTGGTCCAGTACTCGTCATGCCCACCCGACACGATCCCTCGCGCACCGGCGAGCACGTGCGGATCGGTGTCCAGGTCGAAGCTGGTCAGATAAGCCAGCGGTACGCCGCTCTGCTCGGCGAGCTGGATCAACGGCAGCTCGGACTGCACCAGGAGATGCGCACCGTCACGGTCGTACGGCCGGTCGAAGCTCACCCGGTACGCGCGGGTCGCGAACGAGTTGTGCGGGCCGTGGTAGAGCGAGTAGCCACCCCAGGCGTTGTACGCCTGGTAGGTGTTGACGGCATCGACGATGACGACCGCCCCGCGCGTCGAATCCGAGCGGATCGTGATCGGGACGTACTTCTCCTTGCCGTTCGCCGCGGTGAGCAGCAGCAGGTAGGCGCCGGCCGGCCAGCCTGTCGTGGGCACGGTGAGCGAGGGACGCCAATTCGTGCTGACCATGCGGTCAGCACCCACGGTCGGCACCGGCTGGACCAGGCCGGGAACGGCCGGCGAGGTCCACACCAGTCGCGCCCCCTTTCCGCCGTACCAGCCGATCCGGAACGCGCGCACGGTGAAGGCGCCGGCGGTCGAGGTCACGTACAGCCGGAACGATTGGCCGCTGCGGACACTGACCCGGTCGGTATACCCGGCGAGCTCGACGGGGCCGGCGAGCCGGTTCGCGGGCAGAACCCACTGCGTCGTACCGAGCTTCGCATTCTCAGCCAGGGCGGACCCGCCACTGGCGCGGACCGGTGGCGCCGGCGGTGAGCTCGGGCGACTCGTCGGCACCGACGCGGCCGGCGGCTCCCGACCGGCGGAGTGACACCCGGCCGCGGCGGCGACCAGGGCCAGTACCGTCACGAAGATCCAGCGGCGCACTGTCCCACTCCTCCGGATCGGCGTTCGAGCATCGTAGCCACAGCATGCCTTGGAGAACGCTGAGAAGCTCGCGGCATCAGGGAACGTTGATCACGCCGACCGGCGGGACCTTGACGGTGCGGTGGTGCTTGGTGCCGCCGAGGACGACCTCGCGGAGCGCCACGTTGTTCTTGGTGCTCGCTTCGAACAGGCGGTTCTCCGGGTTGGCCGTCACCTGAACGTAGTACGTGCCGTTCGGCAGGTCCGTCACGTCGAAGGACTGGCCGGGTAGGGACTGCACGTAGGTGTCGCCGGAGCCGACGTCCAGGACCTCGCGAACCGACAGCGATCCGTGGTTACCGCAGGCCGTGTGCAGGTCGGTGTTCTGCGGGTGCCAGTTGGCGTTCTTCACCGTGTAGTCGATGGAGTCCGTCGCGGCCAGGCAGAACGCCTCCTTCTGACTGCGGACCACCTCGGTCTGCTTCGAGTTCAGCAGGCTGTAGCGGGCGAAGTCGGTGAAGTGCCAGTGGTTGTGGCCGTCACGACCGTCCCACTCGAGCGTGCCGGTGCTCTGATAACCGACCTGCTTACCCTGAGCGTCGTAGAAGTACTGGTACGCGTCCATCAGGTCCTTGCCCTGCTGCCGGAACCCGTCCAGCACCAGCGGCGACGGCCCCGCGTTCCACACGGTCGCGGAGAACTGCAGGAAGTCCTTCTGTGCGTCAGGCGTGCCTTCGTCGCCCGGAAGGACCTCGATGCCCCACGCGGGCACCGGCCGGAGGTCCGGCTTCGGCCCGTTCGGCACACTCGGCTTCCCGGTCGGTCGGGTCGCGTTCGGCTTCGGCGCCACCGAACCCGCCGCGGCCGTCTTCTGCTGAGCGGTGGCGAAGCAGCCACGGACGCCGTGACCGTCGCCACAGCCGTCGCTCTGCTGCACGGTCACGTTCAAGGTGAGTGCCGCGTCGGACGCACCGATCTTGAAGAAGTCGCGATATGCCTTGCTGACCGTGACCGTCGCCTTGTACTTGCCCACGGCAAGATTCACCGGTACGCCGTACCCGCTGAACGTGTTGGACGACCAGCCGGTCTGCAGACCCCAGACCGCGCCCTGCGTGAACGGGTTCGCCGAACAGCCTTCCGGGTACGGCGAGGTCGCCGGCGCATCGGGACGGGTCCGCGACCCCTCACCGTTCAAGCAGACCGACTGATCCTGGTCGAGCACCTTCTTGCCGGACGCATCGGTCATCGTGATGTGCAGGAACTTCCCCAGCCCGGAGAAGTCCGTGACCAGGCCCTGCGGCAGGACGCGTGCCGGCTTCCCGTTGACGTACTGCTTCGCAACGACCGGCGACTTGTACGACGCCCGCGTCGCCCGTACCTCGATCGGCGCGTTGCCGGCCACCACGTGGGTGCCGAGATCCAGGTCGACGCCGTAGTCCGGGATGCTGTCCAGCGTGACATCGGTGCTTCCGGCAACCAATTTCAGCGCCGGCCGCGCGGTCGCCGCCGTCCTCGACGACGCCGCCGACGCGCCGAGGGCCGCGATCGCGACCAGTCCGGCCGCTCCGGCCGCGGCGATCGCCGTCCGGCCGAGTTTCCTTGACGTGCTGATGATGGAACCCCCTCCTGCTCTGCGGACCGGCATCCTCACGAGCCGGTCCCTTCGCTCGTACGACGTCCGGCCCGCGGAACGAAGTTGATGAAGGTTCGATGGCAGTCGTGTCACAGGAAGTCAGGGGAGCTGAATACTTGACGCAGTAAATTAAGCGACCCTAGGCTCGGCCGGGTCCGCCCTCTCCTCCCGTGGAGGATCGTCGAATGTCTCTCCGCAAACGCACCACGATCGTGCTGGCCGCCGTCGCCCTGGTGTCGACCGCAGCCGCGATCGCCCCCGCCGACGCAGCCCAACCCGTTGTCGTCCAAGCCCAGAAGCCAGTACCAGCCAAGTACCCACAGGTTGCCGCCAAGCCGTACATGGGCTGGAGCAGCTGGAGTCTGCAGTCCACCAACTACCCGGGCGTGAACCCGGACGGCCCCGGCAGCTTCATCAGTGAGCAGAACATCCTCACCCAGGCGCACGCGCTGGCGACCAAGCTCAAGCCGTACGGCTACGAGTACATCAACGTCGACGCCGGCTGGCAGGACGGCGGCGACGAGTACGGCCGCCCGGTCGCGATGGCGAAGCGCTTCCCCCGCGGGATGAAGGCGGTCGGCGACGACATCCACAAGCTCGGGCTGAAGTTCGGCATCTACACCACCGTCGGCCTCGGCACGGACGTCTACCGCGACGGCAACACGCCGATCTACGACGCACCCGGCTGCTTCACGCGCGACATCGTCTACCCGGACCTGCGCAAGACCAACGGCTGGGACGCGGCGTACAAGATCAACTACGAGAGCCCGTGCGCGCAGAAGTACGCCGACTCGATCGCCAAGCTCTTCGCGAGCTGGGGTGTCGACTTCATCAAGATGGACGGCGTCGGACCGGGTTCCTGGAAGGGTGCTCCGGACGACCCGAACCACAACAACACCGAGGACATCGAGGCCTGGTGGCGCGCGGTGCAGAACGCCGGCCGCCCGATGATGTACACGCTGTCCTGGTCCCTCAGTCACCGGTACGCCGATGTCTGGAAGCAGAACTCGAACGGCTGGCGGATCGACACCGACGTGGAGTGCTACTGCGACACGATCGTCCGCTGGGACAGCTCGGTGAAGGCGCGCTGGTGGGACCTGCCGCAGTGGATCGACGACGCCGGCCCCGGGCACTGGAACAACCTGGACGCGATCAACGTCGGCGTGGGCGCGATGGACGGCCTCACCGACGCCGAGCGGCAGAGCTACATGACGTTCTGGGCGATCAACGCCGCACCGCTGTTTGCCGGTGACGACCTGACCAAGCTCGACGCGTACGGCCTCAAGCTGCTGACCAACCGCGAGGTCATCGCGATCGACCAGTCCGGCAACCCGGCCCGCCCGCTGAACCAGGACCAGTTGCAGCAGACCTGGTATGCCAAGAACGCCGACGGCAGCGTCACGGTCGCACTGTTCAACCTGGCCGACACCCCGGCCACGGTGACCGGCAGCTTCGACCAGCTGGGCATCACCGGCAAGGCGACCGTCCGCGACATCTGGGCGGACCAGAACACCCGGAATGTCTCCGGCCAGGTCTCCGCCGCGCTGCCGGCCCACGGGTCGAAGCTGTACAAGATCACGCCGAACGACACATCAGGTCCGACCAAGCCGGCCGACCTGACCGCGACGGACGTCAGCCGCACCACCACATCGCTGACCTGGCGGCCGAGCACCGGCGCCTCGTCGTACAAGGTGTTTGCCAATGGCAAGCAGGTGGCGACCAGCTCGACCACGAGCGCCGTGGTGACCGGGCTGCTGCCGCAGACGCAGTACACCTTCACGGTGAAGGGCGTGAACGGCGGCCGTACGTCGGATGCCAGCGCGCCGGTCACCATGTTCACCGCGAAGTCGGGTGGACCGGTCCGGTACGAGGCCGAGGCGCCGACCAGCACGCTGACCGGGAACGCGGGCATCTCCGGGTGCTCCCTGTGCTCGGGTGGCGCGAAGATCGGCAACATCGGCGGTGACGCGACGGTGACGCTGAACAACATCACCGTCCCGGCCACCGGCACGTACCTGGTCAAGATCGCCTACACCGACGGCGACACCAGCCGGCAGAGCATGCTCACGGTGAACGGCACCGACACCTACTGGGCCAACTACTCCGGTCTCGGCGACAACGACTGGGGGACGCCGCAGGTGACCTACCTCCCGATGACGCTGACCGCCGGAGCCAACTCCATCAAGGTCAGCAACCCGACCGGCTACATCGCCGACATCGACTGGATCACCGTCTGACTCGTTCCGGAACCGTTCGTACGACGTCTGCCGTAGTGGCGAGGTATGACGGACGATGGATTCATGAGCGCCTATCCAGAAGCACTCGTGCCACCCGGCGGAACCGCTCCGGTCCCCCGCCGGGTGCGCGCGACCCTTGGCAACCGCGTCGTTCTCGACACGACGGACGCGATCTATCTGTGGGAGTTCCCGCCGTACCCGCAGTACTACATCCCGCTCGCGGACGTGGCGGACGGTGTGCTGACCGACACCGGCGAGACGAAGGAGTTCGACCACGGCGTCGCGCGGGTGCACACGGCCGGATCCGGCAAGGCTTGGGTGTACGACGAGGGCGTCGCAAAGGACCGGGTGCGGTTCCAATGGGACGCCTTCGACAGCTGGTTCGAGGAAGACGAGGAAGTCTTCGTCCATCCGCGGAACCCGTTTTCCCGCTGTGACGCGATCCGGTCCGGCCGGCACGTCAAGGTCGAGCTGGACGGGAAGCTGCTGGCCGAGTCCCGTTCGACGGTGATCGTGTTCGAGACCGGGCTGCCGCCGCGCTACTACTTCCCGCGGACCGAGGTGAACTTCGAGCACCTGACCCCGAGTGACACCCGGAGCGCGTGCCCGTACAAGGGCCGGACGTCCGACTACTGGTCCGTCGGCGACCGCCGCGATCTCGCCTGGTCGTACGACTTCCCGACCGCTCCGCTGCTGCCGATCACCGGCCTGGTCTCCTTCTTCAACGAGAAGGTCGACCTGACCATCGACGGCGAGCCGAAGGCCCGGCCCATCACCCCGTTCTCCGACCGCGAGATCAGCGACGGCCCGCCGATCTGAGCTCAGATGGCGGCGGTGGTGGCACCGTCCATGGTGATGATCGAGGCGGTGACGTAGCTGGCCCGTGGGGAGGCGAGGAAGACGGCGACGTCGGCGATCTCGCTCGGTTCGCCGGCGCGGCCGAGAGGGATCTCGGCGACCAGCTCCTGGAGCAGTTCGTCCTTGGGACGGCCGGTCGCGCGGACCGCCGCCTCGAGGCCTTCGTCGACGCGGGAGGTCCGGGTCGTGCCGGGGTTGATCACGTTCACCCGGACGCCCTGCGCGGCGTACGCCTTGGCATAGCCGACCGATGCCAGCATGAGCGCCGCGTTGGCCGCGCCGCCGCCGATGTGCAGCGGGTTCGCCGCGCGGCCGCCCTGGCCGACCACGTTCACGATCGCGCCACTGCCGCGCTCGGCCATTCCGCGGATGACCGCCTCGGTCGCGTGCATGTAGGTGAAGTACTTCGCCTCCATCGCGGCGTGGAGTGTCGTGCTGTCCAACTCGTCCACGGGCGTCCGCCGGGCCGCTCCCGCACAGTTGATCAGGATGTCCGGTACGCCGATCCGCTCGAAGGCCGCCGTGGTCGCGTCGGGATCGGTGAGGTCGACCGCCTGCACCTCGAAGCTCAGGCCCTTGGCCGCAAGCTCCTCCTGCGCCTTCGCCAGGTTCCCGGCGTCCCGGGATATCCCGATCACCGTCGCACCCTCCCAGGCGAGCGCCTCCACACAGGCCAGGCCGATGCCCTTGCTCGCTCCGGTGACGACCGCGGTCTTCCCGGACAGTTGCAGATCCACGTGACTCCTCAGGTGTTGGCGTCGTACTCGTCGCGGGCGGCGGCGATCTCGTCCATGTGGTCGTAGGCCCAGGTCCGCATCGTCGCGACGGCGGCGGCCAGGCTCCGGCCGAGCGGCGTCAGCGTATAGCTGACCGTTACCGGCACCGTAGGAACAACGTCACGCCGGACGACGCCGTCGCGCTCGAGGTGCCGCAGCGTCTGGGTGAGCATCTTCTGGGTGATGCCCTCGATGATCGACTTGAGCTGGCCGGAGCGCAGCGTGCCGCCCTTCTCCAGCGTGCTGATCACCAGCATCGTCCAGGTGTCGCCGATCCGGCCGAGCACCTGACGCGTCGGGCAGGCGCCTTTCGTGGCGTCCCACCTACCTCTGACCTGGTCGGTATCCATTCGGTGCCTATGGCAGTAATTAGTGCTGTCTTCCGCCCGCCACGACCGGTTCGTAGCGTCATTGCCGAGTCTAGGTGAAGGAGCAGAACGGCCATGAGAGCAGTGGTTCCGGTGGACACCGGCAGGATCGGGTTCGCGGATGTCGACGACGTCCGGCCGGGTGCAGACGAGATGGTGATCGAGGTGGCGGCGTTCTCGATCAACCGCGGTGAGACGTTCCAGCTGGAGCGGCCGCAGGACGGGTGGCGACCAGGCAAGGACATCGCCGGCCGGGTGATCGAGGCCGCCCCTGACGGTCCGCCGGTCGGCACCCGCGTGGTCGCACATCTCCCCCATTCGGGCTGGGCCGAGCGCGTGACCGCACCGGCCACCCAGGTCGCCGTACTGCCGGACACCATCTCCTTCGCGCAGGCTGCCGCGCTCCCGCTGGCCGGGCTGACCGCGCTGCGCTTGCTGCGTACGGCGGGCAGCGTGATCGGACGGCGGATCCTCCTGACCGGCGCGTCCGGCGGAGTCGGCCACTACTTCACCGAACTCGCGGCCGGCGCCGGCGCGTGCGTCACGGCCGTCGTCTCGTCCCCCGCCCGCGGCGAGCAACTGCTCGAACTCGGTGCCCAGGATCTCGTGTACGACGTCGGGGACGCACCCGGACCGTACGACCTCGTCTTCGAATCCGTCGGTGGCGAGAGCCTGCCGGTCGCGTTGTCGAAGCTGGTCCCCGGTGGTGACCTGATCTGGTTCGGCGAGGTCAGCCGGCAACCGGTGACGCTCGACTTCTTCGACTTCTTCACCGCTCCCGAGGCAGCGCGTATCCGGCACTTCCACTACGTCCACGGCCGCGACGACGAGGACCTGGCAACCCTGGTCCGGCTGGTTGCATCCGGCCGGCTCCACCCGGAGCTCGGCCGCGTCGAGGACTGGTCCCGGACGGACGCCGTCCTCGATGACCTGCGTGAGCGCCGCATCCGCGGCAACGCCGTACTGACCCTGCATGAGGAGGAGGCAGCACCGATGGATCCGAAGACCGTTGTGACCCGGTACGTCGAGGCAGTGGCGGCGGGTGATCTGCCGACGATCCGGGCCGGCTTCGCGCCTGACGTCGTGTGGACGTACCCCGGCGACCTCCCGCTGTCCGGCGACTGGAAGGGACGGGAGATGGTCGTCGACGAGTTCCTCGGTGCGGCCGCAGGCAACCTCTTCGCCCCGGGTACGCCGGTGACCATCAAGCTGGTCAACGTCATCGCCGACGGCGAGCAGGTGTTCGCCGAGTGGATCGCACAGGCGACCGCTCGCGCCGGTGGTGCCTACGACAACAAATGTGGCGGAGTCTTCACCGTTCGGGACGGCCTGATCGTCGCGGTCCGGGAGTACCTCGACACCGACCACGCCCGCCGGGTCCTGTTCCCCGCAGAATCGATGCCCTGAGCAATCGTCATCTTCGGCGCCCCAGGCAACGAATTGGAATTGGCGCTACTCGGGTCTTGATCGGGTCAGTACGATGGGTGACCAGATCGACACTCTTTGTTTCGACGCCAGATGCCCGAGCAGTTGCCCAGAGCACCCGACGCCGGAGGACCCGTGCCGACCACGTCACCTTCCCCTACCGCCACTGAACGCGTTTCCTGGCGGTCCGTCCTTCACCACGACCTCCCGGCCTCGCTGGTGGTCTTCCTGATCGCAGTGCCGCTCTCGCTGGGGATCGCCGCCGCCTCCGGCGCCCCGCTGATCGCCGGCCTGGTGGCCGCAGTGGTCGGTGGGGTGGTCGCCGGTGTGCTCGGCGGCTCCCCGTTGCAGGTCAGCGGTCCGGCCGCCGGCCTGACCGTCGTCGTCGCCGGCCTGGTCGGTCAGTTCGGCTGGGCCGCGACCGCCGGCATCACCTGCGCCGCCGGCCTCGTGCAGATCCTGCTGGGCATCACCCGGATCGGGCGGCTCGCGCTCTCCCTGTCTCCCGCCGTGGTGCACGGCATGCTCGCAGGGATCGGCGTGACGATCGCCGTCCAGCAGTTGCAGGTCGTGCTCGGCGGCAAGGCGCAGAGTTCCCTGATCGAGAATGTGGCCGCGCTGCCCGCGCAGTTGATCGCCCATCACGGTCACTCCGTCGTGGTCGGCGTACTGACCGTCGCCATCGTGCTGGCGTGGCCCAGACTGCCCAAAGTCAAGGTGATTCCGGCACCGCTGGTCGCCGTGGTCGCAGTGACCGCCTTGGCCGCGGTCTTCATGGTCGACGTCGCCAGGGTCGACCTACCCGACCGGCCGCTGCAGGAACTGATCATGCCCGCGATCCCCGATGGCACGCCGTGGGAGATCGTGACCGCGGTGCTGACCGTTGCCCTGGTCGCCAGCGTCGAGTCGCTCCTGTCGGCCGTTGCCGTGGACAAGCTTCATCGCGGCCGGCGCAGCAACCTCGATCGCGAGTTGATCGGCCAAGGCGCCGCGAACGCGGTGTCCGGCGCGCTCGGCGGCATGCCGGTGACCGGCGTGATCGTGCGCAGCTCCACCAATGTCGCCGCCGGCGCGCAGACCCGCGCTGCCGCGATTCTGCACGGCATCTGGATCGCCGCGTTCGTCCTCGCGGCCGGCTCGATGCTCGAGCTGATTCCGATGGCCGCGCTGGCCGGCGTCCTGCTCGTCACCGGGTTGCGCCTGGTCCAGCTCGCCCACATCCGCACGCTGCGCCGGCACGACGAGTTGCTCGTGTACGTCGTGACCGCGGCGGGCGTCGCCGTCCTCGGACTGGCCGAAGGTGTCCTGATCGGACTGGCGCTCGCGATCGTGCGCGTGCTGTACCGACTCGCCCGGGCGACGGTGACCGCAACCGAGGACGACGGGCTGTGGACCGTGCGGATCCGCGGCACGCTCGTGTTCCTCGGGGTCGCCTCGCTGGTCCGGACACTGCGGTCGATCCCGTCCGGCGCCGCCGTCCGGGTCGACCTGGACGTCGACCATCTCGACCACGCGGCGTACGAGGCGATCGAGGACTGGCGGCGTGGGCACATCGCCCGCGGTGGTTCGGTCGAGGTCAACCGGGCCGCGTTCCGGGCGGCCATGCACGCCGATCCGGCGCGACGGCTGATGCCCTGGCAACCCCAGGTCATCCCCGAGCCCGACCAGCGCGTGTCGATGCTGGACGGGATCCGTGAGTTCGAGGCCTCGGCCGATCTGATCCGGCCGATGCTCGCGAAGCTGGCGGCGGACGGGCAGCGGCCGGCGCAGCTGTTCATCACCTGTGCCGATTCGCGGATCGTGCCGACGATGATCACGACCAGCGGTCCAGGCGATCAGTTCTGCGTGCGGAACATCGGCAACCTCGTTCCGCCGAAGGGCTCGAACAGCAGCTCTGTCGACGCCGCGATCCAGTACGCCGTCGACGTCCTCGGCGTGAAGTCGATCGTGGTCTGCGGCCACTCGCACTGCGGCGCCGCCGCGGCCGCGCTGGAGGCGAACGTCCCGGCCGGTTCCGGCCTGCAGAACTGGCTACGCCACCTCGAGCCTTCGGTACGCCGTGCGGTCGGGCTGCCGGACATCGTCGACCCGGCGACCGGCGTGAAGTTGTCCCCGGCCGACAAGCTGTCCGTCGCGAATGTCGGCGTACAACTGGCGAACCTTCGCAGTTTCGCCTGTGTCCGCACGGCCGAGGCCGAAGGGCGGCTCGAGCTGATCGGGCTGTGGTTCGACATCGGTGCGGCCGCGGCCCGGCTGGTGCTCGACCGCGAGCCCTACCTGGTCCGCGCCGACGAGGAACTCGCCACCGCGGGCAGACGCTGATCGAGCTGGGAGACGTCGGCGGGGATGCGCACCCGCCGTGCGTCGAAGATCAGGAGCAGCGGGAGTGCCAGGGTGATCGCGACCAGGCCGTCGAGCCAGTAGTGGTTGGCCGTCACGACGACGACCGTGAACGTGAGCAACGGGTGCGCCATCCACAACCAGCGCCAGCGGCTGCGAGTGGCCCGGATCAGGAACACCGCGACCATGAATGCCCAACCGACATGCAGGCTCGGCATCGCGGCGAACTGGTTCGCCACCCCGGAGTCGGTGCTCGCTCCGTACACGGACTGGCCGAGCAGTACCCCGGTGTCCACCCAGCCCGGCATCAGCCGCGGCGGCGCGAGCGGGAAGAACATGTGCCCGATCAAGGCCAGCCCGGTCAGCGACGCGAGCGCCCAACGCGCCTTCCCGTACTCGACCGGCCGCCGGATCATCAACCACAGCAGCACCAGGGCCGTCAGCGGGAAGTGCACGCTCGCGTAGAACACGTTGGCGAGATCGGCCAAACCGTGGACCCGCAACGCCTGCTGCTGCACGGCCGCCTCACTCGGCAAGCCGAGCCAGTTCTCCCAGCGGATCAGCCCATCGGCATGCTTGTACGCCGATCCGGTGTGCTCCGCGGACAGGAACCGGCCGAGGTTGTACACCCCGAAGAGCACCGCCAGCAGTGCGATCTCCCGCACGATCCGCCAGATTCCGCCCGGCGGTCTGGTCACCGTCGGACGTGATGACGGTTGTCCCACCCGCTCCAGAGTCATCTGCGCCACGCCGACCCCCAGATCAAACCGAACGCTCGTTCTCTGAACTTCCACCCTGCGCCAACGGCCGCTCGAAAATCAAGAACGGTCATTCGTTTTCCCCTGTGATCCTCGGCACCCTTTCAAATTATCGCAACCTGCTGATAGTTGCGAAGAATATGAAGCAACTCACAAAACCTGTGGACGCTGGTGGCTCAGCGCCGGAAGAGTGCGGGTATGGAGACAGTGCTCATCCGGTGGACGTGGATGCGCGCGGTCCTGCACAACGGGTGGTGGCTGGTGACGAGCGTCTACCTGGTCGTGGACGCCGGCCTCTCCCCGGCCGAGCTGGTGCTGATCGGCGCGGTGGAAGGTGTGTTCGCGCTGGTGTGCGAGGTCCCGGCCGGCGTCTTCGCCGACACGGTCAGCCGCAAGTGGTCGCTGGTGATCTCACAGGTCCTGATGGGTACGGCGATGCTCGCAACCGGACTCGTCGACTCGTTCCCGGCACTCCTCGCGACCCAAGTGCTGTGGGGGATCTCGTGGACCTTCGCGAGTGGTTCGGACGTCGCCTGGATCACCGACGAACTCGATGACGCGACCTGCATCACCGCCGTACTCGCGCGCGCCGCCCGCGCCCAGCTGACCGGCGCCGCGACCGGTCTGATCGCTCTCGGTCTGCTCGCCTGGGCGACCCGCCGCGACCTCACGATCGTCGTCGCCGGCGTCGCGATGGTGTCACTCGCGCTCTACGTCGCCGTTCGCTTCACCGAGCAGAACTTCGTCCCGATCCGGACCGCCCGCTGGTCGGCCTCGTGGACCACGTTCCGCCGCGGCCTCACCCTGGTACGACGCAGTCGCGCCATCTTGCTGATCTTCGCGGCCTCGTTCCTGGTCAACGGCGCCTCGGACGCGGCCGGCCGGCTCACCCAGAAGCAACTCCTCGACCTCGGGCTCCCCACTGACCCCGACCCGATCGTCTGGTTCACCGGCCTCGGCGTCGTCGGCCTGATCGTCGGCGCGATCGCCCTTCGCGTGGTCGCCCGGCGCATCGACGGCGACCACGCCCGCACCGACTACGCCCTGGCGGCCGTCGCCGGTGTGGTCAGCATGCTCCTGCTCGCGTTCGCCCGCGATCCGGTCGTCGGCGCGATCGCCGTCGTACTGCTCGCCGGCATCGTCAACCCGCTCACCCGGGTGATCGGCACGATCTGGGTCAACGCCCGGACCACCGCCGACGTCCGGGCCACCACCCATTCATTCCTCGCCCAGCTCGAGTACCTCGGCGAGATCGTCTGTGGCCTGACGATCGCCGCGATCGCCCGGCTGACCACGCCGCCCCTCGCCCTCGCCGCGTGTGCGGCCCTGTTCGCGGCAACCGCCGTACTCATGCGTCAGCCGACCACGGTCGAGTCCGCTGTGTAGGTGTCGCAGGCTGACGGGCCGGCCGCCTCGAAGCCGTTGAAGTGCCACAGCGCCAGATTCGCCACGCCCCCGTGGTCGTGGTCGGGATCAATGCTGTTCCGAATGGCCTTGTTCCGCAGGTCGAGCCATTCGCCGTCGACCGGGAAAGACGCCTGGTCGGCACCGAAGTAGGCGCCGCCGAAGCAGTCCGCCTGAAGCTCGACTCTCCGGCTCTCCTCCCGTTGCGCGTCGGCCCCGTTGGCCGTGATCCCCCATTCGTACTTCGCAAGGCGCATCCCGGCCAGCGCCTGGACGTGATGCCCGTACTCGTGCGCGATGGTCAGCGCCATCCAGGCAAGCGCCACCCCGGGGCGGCGCTTGTAGTCGTCCAGGTTCTTCTGTGCGCCCAGGTAGATAGTGTCCCCGCAGTAGAACGCCCAAGCGTCGTCGCCGTCACAGGGCGAGCTCGGCGTCTTGGCCGGCACCACCGCCAGCTTCGGTGGGGTGAAGGTGAACCCGGCCTTCCGGACCACCGGTGCCCACGCCTTGTTCAGGCAGGCGACGAACTCGGCGTAGTAGGTCTGGACGTTCCGGAGGGAGGTCGGCGGCATCGCCGGCTCCGCACAGCGCGGCGCCGTGAGCTTCCCGGCGCGGTAGATCGGATTCCGCGTGAGCGCCGCCGGTTGAGGCGGCGCGGAGACCCGCGCGGTCGGCGCCGTCGTCGGCACCTTCGTCGGCACCAGCGATCGCACCTTGGCCGTCGTGGACGCGCCTGACTTCCTCGCGGTAAAGGGACCATCGGTCGGTGTGCAAGCGGAGAGCAGGACGACAGCGGCAGCGCAGAGGGCGGCCGCACCCCTTGTGTTCACCGACCGACTGTAGACCAGCTGATCGTGGCCCGGTCAGGACGGGCCACGATCTGGACTAGTCCGTCGGCCGGGACGGCGTCGTACCGGTCGGCGACGACGACTGGAGTTGCGAGGGCGTACAGCTCGTGGGCGATGAGGGCGCCGAGGGGGATGATCGGGTCGGGGCGGGCGAGGATGATCGCGGCGGGAGCGGCCCGGGTGCGGATCTGTTCGGCGAGAACGCTGGAGGCCGAGCTCGAGCCGCGGCCGGATTCCATCACCAGGATGCGTCCGGCGAGGATCGCGCCGCACTGGGGATGGTGGGCGTCGATGATGCGGCCGTCTTCGTCGGTGCCGCCCCAGAAGGACAGTGGCGCGGTGAGGCGAATGGCTTCGCCGGAAGCCGTGCCGGGGTGCAGTGTGCGGGCGGTGAGGATCATGAGTCGAGCACGACCCGGCCGGCGCGGGCGGAGGCGACGCATTCCTCCAGCGATCCGAGGACCGCGGAGACGTTGATGTTGCCGGGAGCGTAGTGCGCCCACTTGCCCGAGTTCGTCATCACGTTCTTCCAGCCGGGCGCGAGGATCGACGTCACGTAGGTGCAGGTGTCGACGACCACGGTCACACCCGCGGCTTCCAGCACCTGCAGTACGCCGGTCTGCGCCGCCCGCGCCCGCGTCGCCCGACCGGTCGACAGGTAGAAGGGCACCTTCAGCGCGGGGCCGTTCCCGACGAGGCCGGCCAGTCGAGCACATTCGCCGTACGACGCGTGCGGCGTACCGACGCTGACCGCATCGAGCTCGCCCGAGGTGAACGTCGACAGCGTACGACGCACCTCCCGCAACGTGGCGAGATCGACCTCGCGCACCGGCAGTCCCTCCACGTCGGCCGGAGCCTCCGGCGTCACGCCGACCGCGTGGAACAACGCGACTCCCCCAGCCGACGCGGCCGCCGCGCCGAAGGCCTTCAGCTCGTCCTCACCGACATCCGCCGGAATCCCTACCAGCACAGGGATCTCGGCACCGACCACCGATCCGACATGATGCCCCAGCAGTGGATACGCCAGGTCGGACTCCAGGAATCGACCCAGCGGACGGCAGTCGAAGACCACGGTCCCCCGCCGCGCCTCGGTCGTCTGAAGTCCGGCGTACGGCGCTCGCCCGGTGATGGCGGCGCAGATGTCCAGAAAGTCGCCGTACCGATCGGTCCGCGCGCCGAGGACCGAGTTGGCGAACACGATCGCATTCGACTCCGCCCAGGCCACGTGCTCGCCGAGACCCGGCCGGTTCGGCAGTTGGTACGGCGCACACGTGAAGGTCGGCGCACACCCGAGAGCGACGTACGCCGCCATCAGCTCACGACCCGCGGTCGCGAGGTCCCGGTCACGCACCAGCCCAGGGTGCAGGAGATCCATCGAGCCGACGTTCAGCGTGGTCGGGACGCGGACCTTCGCACCCAGGTCGGCCAGCCGGTGCGCGAAGTCGAGACTGACCTGGCCGTGGTACAGGCAGGAGTCGACATGCGCGGTGGTGATCTCGACCAGCCGCGGCGCGTCGGAGATCCGCGCCTGCCCCACGATCACGCGCATCGCGAGCGCGACGCCGTCTCCCTCCTGACCGCCGAGCATCTCTTCTTCTTCGGCGGTCAGGTGGAGACTCTGCATGCGTCGAAACTAGACCTTCTGCCGGCGCGAGGCGACCAGCACCCCGGACTCATAGCCGTCGGCGCGCAGGCCCTGGCCGGGGGTGACCTCGAGGATGTCGATACTGAGCGGCACCCCGGTCAGGTCCTCGGAGCTGATCGGGCGGTCGTCCAGGTAGATGTCGACCCGGTCGATGCCCTGGACATCGATCGCGACGGTGAGCGTCGTACCGCTGAAGGTCGTGGTCAGGTCGAGCCGGCGGACCGGCTTGGCCGCGAGCAGCGAACCGGCCTTGTTCAGCAGGTCGACGTTGCCTTCGAGCAGATCGGCCTGGGTCATCCTGTGGGTCTCGGTCGGCTTGACGCCGAGGTCCTCGACCGGTGTCCCGGACAGCGCGCCGACGCGCAGAGTCCGCCGGATCGCGACCCGCATGTTCGCCCCGTTCGGCAGCGCCACGTACGGCGAGGTCTCGTCCGGTGGCGGTGGTTCGTTCAGCAGCGAGGCGAGCAGACCGTGGGTCCACACGTTCGCGCCGCCCGCGCCGGTGTTGTCGTCGACGCCGAGGATCGTGCCGATGGCGTGGTCGGCGAACCCGGCGGCGAAGATGTCGGTCGCCGAGTAAACCCGGGCGTCGGTGATCAGCACCACCGGGCCGAAGTACGTCTGACCGATGTCGTTGGCGCCGTCCTCGGGCGTGATCGGCTTCGACGCCGAGTACGCCGCGCCGGTCTCGGTGGCCAGGTCGAGCGAGTCGAACCACGGACCGAGGTCGATGCCGGCCGGGTTGTCCTTGTGCCGGCGGCAGATCCGGAGGTTGAGCGGCGTACTGATGAACTGCACCGGCTCCGGGTCGATGTGCCGCGGCGTCATCGTCTGCAGGGTGAACTCGCTCGCGTAGATGTGCCCGCCGCCGTTGTCGCGGACGTCGACGATCAGGCCGTTCTGCGGCAGCATCGCGGCGAGCCGGACGAACTCGTCCCGGAACGCGACCGGGTCCTGCACGCTGAACGTGAAGATCCGCAGGTGCCCGAAGGTCCCGGACGGCGTGACCACCTCGCGGGCCCGGAAGACACCGGGCATCGTCGTCGGCAGGTCGGCACCGCTGACCGCGGCCGGGGTACGCAGCTCGGCCGAGCTCTGGCCGCCTTCGAGGTCGACGACGTCGCGGACGTACAGCGTCTTCTTCGCGCGGGCCTTCTCGTCGGAGTCGAGGTCGAGGCCCATCGAGGCGGAGATCGCGTTGACCGCGTCCAGGTCCGTCATCGGCGGGAGGTTCGTGGTGACCTTCCACTGCTCGCGGAGCTCTTGGGTCGAACCGTCGAGACCGGTGTAGGTCAGCGTCACCCAGTCCTCGTCCGGCGGTGCCTGGATCACGAGGGGTCGCAGGGTGAGCGACTCCAGGCCGCGCGCGAGGTTGGCGGCGTCGTTGCTGCCGGCGAACACGGCGCCGTTCAACGCGACGGCGCGAGCGATCGGCGTACCGTTCCAGTGCGTCACCTCGGCCCCCTTGCCGAACTGCGGCGCCTGATAGCCGGTGATGGTCTGGGTGATCAGGTAGTGCTCGGCACCGGCCGCGTCGTAGCACTTCTCGATCATGAACGGCAGGAACGCGATCTTCCCGGCGAACGGGACCGGCAGCAGGTAGTTCGTGTGCAGGTCGCGGACCGAGTGGAAGATGCTCGACATCGCGCGATGGAAGATCCACTCCGGTTCCATCGTGTCTGTGGTCTGACGCTCCATGTGGGCTCGCATCACGCGCAGCCGCTGCAACGGGTTGACCGCGTGCATCGCGACCTTCAGCGGCAGATGCGCGTAGTTCTCGCCGAGCAGCAGGAGCGCCTGGTCGACCAGGAGCTTGCGCTGGTCGAGCGTCAGGGTGCCGGCCGACTCGAGGAAGTCCGGCAGGGGTACGACGGCTGCCTGCGCGGCGGCCGCCTCCGTGGTCGTGGTGGTCCGCCGGTTTGCCGTCGTACTCGCGATCGACTTGCGGGCGGCACGTTTCGTCGCCGTGGCCGTCTTCGCCGGCTCCTGCCGGGCGGTGGTCCGCGACGCCGCGGTCTTCCGCCCGGCGGCCGTCTTCTTCGCTGCGGCGGTCTTCGCCGCGGTCTTCTTCCCCGTGCCTTTCATGCTGCGTGGCTGAGACATCGCTCCCCCAATACGGCGGCCCCTCCCCGGGCCGCGATGCCTCCACCGTCGTCCGCGCGTGTGGTGATGTCAACGGTCAGCGGTTGACCACCTGGCTGCAAGGATGGGCGGGTGAGTGAGTTCTGGGACAGCATCACGTCGGCGCAGCCGGACCCGTCGCTGAAGGTGGTGATCGGCACGGGTGTGGTCGCGCTCGTGCTGATCGCATGGCGCCCGTTCTGGCGGTTGACCCGGCAGGTCGTCACGATCGCGCACGAAGGTGCGCACGGCCTGATCGCCGCCTTGGTCGGACGGAAGCTGGCGGGCATCCAGCTGCATTCGGACACGTCCGGAGTCACGGTGTCCCGTGGCCGTCCGACCGGTCCGGGGATGATCGCCGTCCTGCTGGCCGGCTATCCCGGGCCCGCGCTCTTCGGAGTCGCCGCCGCGTTCGTTCTGAGTCGTGGGTACGCCGTTGCGCTGCTCTGGGGACTGTTGGTCGCGCTGGTGATCCTGCTGCTCCAGATCCGCAACCTCTACGGGCTCTGGTCGGTCGTGGTCTTCGGTGCTGTCGTCTTCGGCGTGTCGTGGTGGGGATCGCCGTCGGTGCAGTCCGCGTTCGCTCAGCTGCTCACGTGGTTCCTCCTGCTGGCCGCGCCACGGGCCGTGCTGGAGTTGCAGCATTCACGCCGCGGCGGGCAGGGGCGGAGTTCGGATGCGGATCAGCTGCGGCGACTGACCGGCGTACCGGCGTTGTTGTGGGTCGGGATGTTCGGCCTGGTGACGCTGGCGTGTCTGGCGCTCGGTGTCGTGTGGTCCGGGGTGCTGCCGGGCTAGACCGGTGGCGGCAGGGTCACTCCGAAGCCGGTGATCGCCAGGCGGAGCAGGACCTGCCCTGGTCTGAGCAGGTCGGCGATCTTGGCCGCACTCAGCAACTCCAGCTCCGCCAACCGTTGTGCATAGCCGCCTTGCACGCGGGCCTGCTGCAGTTCGATGGTGTTGTGCCAGACCTTCTGCCGGGACTCGCGCAGGAAACGCTGTGACGACAGGCGATTGAGCGGTGTCAACGCCGCGTCGAGCAGACTCTTCGCACCCGATGCCGCCAGCTCGTCGTCCTCGGCGCCGACGCGTTCCGCGAGTACGCCGTCGATCCGCTCGTGATCCCGGCGCCGGCGGTCCATCAGGAACGGATTGCCGAAGTCGTCGTCACTGATCACGGCGAGCAGAGCCTGCGGCAGGTCGTAGTTGACGTGCGCGTTGATCCCGAGCAGCACGTGCCGCAAGGCAGGCAGGTCGGGCGGGGCGTCGAACGCAAGCCGCCACGGCCTGGCCACGGGGCTCCGCCGCTCCTCCCCCACCACCTTCCCCGCGAGATCCGCGTCGTGGGCCTGCAGGTAGAGCTCGGCGAATTTCACGTCCCAGTCCTCGACCCACGCCGGGTCCTCGAACCGGGCCCGATCGATCGCGTCACCGACCGCCTGCGTCGTGCGCAGATACGTGCCGAGGAAGATCCGCCGGTGCGCGAGGTGCTCCGGCAGGTCGTCCAGCCGCTGCCGCATTCGCGCGACCACGCCGGCCACCGGTCTACCATCGTTCATCGGAGCTCCCAAGGGGGGAGGGTTCATGCGGGGAAGAACAGATCCACTGTCCTTCGACCCTGTGGTCGTCGGCAACCGTGAGACGGACGCCTGGGCGGCCTACTACCGGCACGAGTGGCGGCGGTTCATGGTCGCGTCCGTCGGGATGGTCGCGGCCGGCTTCGGCATGTCACCGGGCCGCACACTCGCCGGAGCCTGGTATGTACTGCGCGCGAACCAGATGTGGTCGCCGTACCCGGACAACCAGCCGGACGCGGCCCGTGCGTACATGCGCCGCTTCTACGAGCTGGTCGCACGCGCCAACGGTCTCCACTTCGACCCGGCGCGCGCCGCGCGCCTGGAGGTCGAGTGGTGGCGCGTCCATCGGGCGAACCAGCACGACGAGTCGGTCACCGAAGAGCAACTCGAGGACGCGCTGATCGATCTCTACGCCTACGTGTACGGCGCGGCCGATCGTGAGACGCTCCGCCCGGCCGCGAGCAAACGGGTCGAGGCGATGCTCCTGTCCGACCAATGGGTCCAGGCAGGACGGCATCGCGACGACCCGTTGCTCGCGGCCGAGCGGCGTGCGCTGGTTGCGTCGTACGCCGCTCTCCGCGCTGCTGTCGAGCGTTAGTGCTTCACGGGCTGGCCGGAGACCGGATCCAGGTAAAGCGACTTGTTCTTGTGGTGGAAGTCGAACAGGTTGCCCAGTGAACCGGCCTTCTCGTCGAACGAGTAGTTGCCGATCGGACCGGTCTTCCAGTTCTCCTCGACGAACTTCAGGATCGACGTCTGGTCGGTCGTGCTGTGGTCGACGAAGTTCTGCTTCGCGTACGGCGAGACGACGAGCAGCGGCAGCCGGGGACCGTAACCGCAGCGGTCCTGGTAGCCACCGGCGATCCGGGCGGGGTTCGTACCGCAGGTCTTGTCCAGGGTGAGCCCGTCGTGCGCGGGGTCGTTGGACTGGTTCACCACCGGGCCGACCTGGTGGTCGTACCAGCCGTCGCTGTCGTCGTACGCGATGACGACCGCGGTGTTCTTCCAGTCCTTGGTCTTCTGCAGCCGGTTGACCGTGTCGACGACGAAGTGCTGCTCGTCCAGCGGGGTCGAGTAGCCGGCGTGACCGTCCTGGTACGCCGCCGCCTTCAGGTAGCTGACCGACGGCATGCTGCCGTGGTCGACGGACGCCCAGAAGTCCGTCAGGTCGTACTGGTGGTTCGCCGGGCCGTTGTGCCCGATCTCCTTGACCGACGCCGGACGAACGTGCTGCAGGTTCTGGGTGCTCTGGTAGTACTGGAACGGCTCGTGGTGCGGGATGTAGTCGACGCTGCTGACCCCGCCGATGTCGGAGTGCTTCGCCGTACAGTCCGCGAAGCCGCCCTGGAACCAGCCCCAGCTCACACCCTTGGCGTTGAGCAGGTCACCGACGTTCTTGTTCTTCGGGTCCGTCACCGTCGAGGTGTCCCGGGTGTTGCACTTGTCGCCCGCCGGCTGCGGGTCACCGATCATCGTGCCGGTCGCGGCGGGCACAGCCTCCCCGTCGGCGCTGAAGCCGTGGGTCTGCCCCGACACCAGGTTGACCGCACCGGGCGACGACGGACCGTAGTTGGTCCCGTACGAATTGTCGCTCATCGCAAAGTGCTGCGCGTAGTTCCACAGGCCGGTGACGGTGTTGCCGTCGTAGTACCCCATCACCAGGCCCTTGCCGTGGCCATAGTCCGCGCAGGTGCCGGCACCGCGGCCGACCGTCTCGACGACCTTGTCCATCAGGCCCGAGTTCACCGCCAACTGCTCGTTGGTGTAGCTGTGGTCCTGGTCGCAGGTCTGCGCCTGGTCGCGGCCGAGGCGGAACGGCTGGGCGGAGTTCGGATTGTTCGGCGCGGCGAGCGGCGTGTTCAGCCCGTTCACACTCGGCGTCCCGGCGGCGGCCGCGAACCGCGGTTCGCCCGCTGGGTTGGCGGCGTTCGGGTACGTCGCGAAATAGTGGTCGAACGACACGTTCTCCTGGAAGATCACCACGAGGTGCTTGATCGGGGTGGCGGTCGGCGCCCCCTGATCGTGGCCCAGGGCAACCGCCGGTACCGTGGCGGCGGCGACCAGCACCGCCCCGAGCCCGGCGGCCAGGGGGATCCTGCGTTTGGTCCGGACGAACACGTCTGACTCCTTCGAGGTGTCGCAGGCCGGGAGCCACCGGATTGATGGCTCGTCAGCCCACCTAACCTCTCCCCCATACCCCGTCCGGCCCGAGGCCATTCCAGGTCAGCCGCGCCCGCCGATGATCGGGCGGCCCCGCTGGGTCACGCCGGGGCCGCCGTACGGGTAGTCGGCCGCGCCGGGGTCGCTGGCCTGGTCGAGCTTCGCCGTCTCGTCCGCGGCGAGGTGGAGGTCTGCGGCGGCGAGGTTGTCGTCGAGCTGTTCCAGAGTGCGGGCGCCGAGGATCACCGATGTCATCGCGGGACGGTCGACGAGCCAGGCGAGAGCGACCTGCGCCATCGAGTTGCCGCGTGCCGCCGCGATCTCCCGGACCGCTTCGACGACATCACGCACCCGCTGGTTGCGGCTCCGGCGATGCCAGGACTCGACCCCGCGGTCCGGATTCTCCCCGAGCCGGGTCGCGCCGGTCGGCTCCTCGTCGAACGAGTACTTCCCGGTCAGCCAGCCACCGCCCAGCGGCGACCACGGCAGCAGGCCGAGTCCGTTCTCCTGCGCGGCCGGCACGATCTCCCACTCGATCTCCCGCACCAGCAGGTTGTACTGCGGCTGGAGAGTGACGAGCCGTGACCAGCCGCGGTGCGCGATCAGGTCGCACGCCTTCTGCAGCTGCCACCCGGTGAAGTTCGACAGGCCGCCGTACGAGATCTTCCCGCCGCGTACGGCGTCCTCGAGGAAGCCGAGCGTCTCCTCGAGCGGCGTGACCGGATCCCACGCGTGCAACTGGTAGAGGTCGATGTGGTCGACGCCGAGGCGCTGCAGCGACGCGTCCAGGGCGCGGCGGAGGTGCCGGCGGGACGTCCCGACGTCGTTCGGTCCGCCGCCGGTCGGGAACCGGCCCTTGGTGGCGAGGACGACGTCGTCGCGGGCGGAGCTCTTCGCGAGCCAGCGGCCGACGATCTCCTCGGACCCGCCGGCCGAGTACACATCCGCGGTGTCGATGAAGTTGCCGCCGGCCTCGACGTACCGGTCCAGCTGCACGTGTGAGCCGGCCTCGTCGGTCTCGCTGCCGAACGTCATGGTGCCGAGCGCGTAGGTGGAGACGACGGCGCCGCTCGTGCCCAGGGTGCGATATTCCACGATGATCCCTTCCTCGGAACTGTCCCACCCGCAGACTACGGTGGCGGTCATGAAGACGAGTGAACTGCTGATCGACGCACACAGCCGGATCCAGGAAGTGCTGCACGACGTCGTGGAGGGCCTCGACGACAAGACGCTCGCGACCCGGCCCGGTGACACGGCCAACTCGATCGCGTGGCTGGTCTGGCACCTGACCCGGGTGCAGGACGACCACCTGGCCGACGCCGGTGACTACGAGCAGGTGCACACCGCGGACGGCTGGCACGAGCGGCTCGGCCTCCCGCTGCCGGCCGGCGACACCGGGTACGCGCACAGCTCGGAGCAGGTCGCGCTGGTCCAGCTCTCGGCCGAGCAGCTGCTCGGGTACTACGACGCCGTGCACGCGCGCACGGTCGAGTTCCTCAAGACAGTCACCGACGAAGGTCTGGACCGGATCGTCGACCGCCGGTGGACGCCGCCGGTCACACTCGGCGTGCGACTGGTCAGCGTGATCGACGACTGCGCCCAGCACGCCGGCCAGGCGGCGTACGTGAAGGGTCTGCTCAGCTGAGAGTGGTCTGCCAGAGCGAGGTGCCGGCGATCAGGTAGAGCTTGTGATCCGGCATCAGCACGGCGTCGGTCACCTGACCTTCCGGACCTTGTGACTCCTGGACGGTCCAGTGCCCGTCCTGTCCGGTGAGCACCTTCACCTTGTTGTCCTGAGCAACGATCTGGACGATCTTGCCGCCGTCGACGATCGGCGGCGCCAGCTTGTCCTTGTCCCCGACCGGGACGGACGGGACGCCCTGGAGCCGCTTCGCCGCCCCCGACGCGTCGAGCTGCCAGATCGCGAGCTGACCGTCGACGTACCCGGAGATCACGCAGTCCTTGTCGCAGGTCGCGGTGTTCGCCTGGCTGCGTTCGCCGGGCTCCGGGAGCGCGATCCGGGACCAGCCCTGGTTCAGCTTGGTGGATCGCCAGACCGCGGCCTCCTGGGCGACCACGCCCGGCGCGAGGCGGACCTGGGACCCGACCAGGACGATGCTGTCGCCGAGCGTCGTACCGAAGCCGGGGCCGACCAGGAGGGACGGCGTGCTCTGCAGCGCGGTCTTCGTCGGGTCCTGCCGGGTCCATTTGGCGTCGCCCTGCGGCAGCCACACCATCGCGTCGTTGCCGGTCTCCACACCGCCCCACGAGCCGAGCAACGCGCGGCCGCTCGGGGTGATGACCGCGCTGTAGAGGTCGCCTGCGGTTTGGCCGCCGAAGGTGAAGAAGTCCTGTGGACGCTCGATGAGCCCGGTCTGCGGCGTGCCGGTCCACACCGTCCAGCGGGTGTTGGAGTGGGCTCCGCCGGCTGCTCCACCGAGGGCGAGCAGCTGCTTGCCGTCGTACGCGATCGAATACCAGATGGCTTCGAAGGCGTACGGGCTCGCGGGGTTGGGCTTCACGACGATCGGCTTGCGCTGACCGGTGTGGTCCATGAGCTGGAGCTCCGGGACGACCTCGGCACCGCGATGGCGCAGGCCGATGAGCAGCTGGTCGTGGTAGGCGGTGAGCGTGACGGGTTCCGCCGTACCGACGTCGACCTTCGACCAGGCGACCGCCGCCGGGGCGGCGGGCTTCTCGTGGCTACAGGCGGCGATGGTGACGAGCAGCAGCGCGACTGCGAACAGGCGTCGCATCAGCGGCTCTGCGGGAGTTTGGTGGTCTTCTTCCGGCCGGTCCGCGGCGCGGACGGCGGTGGCACGACCGGGCCGATGTCGCCGTCGGGCGCGGTGTCGAGGTCGATGATCACCGGCGCGTGGTCACTCGGCCCGGTCCCCTTGCGGGCCTTGCGATCGATCCACGCCGCCTTCACCCGCGCGGCGACCGGATCGGTCGCGAGCATCAGGTCGATCCGCATCCCGAGGTCCTGATGGAACATGCCGGCCCGGTAGTCCCAGTAGCTGAACACCCGCTGATCCGGCCAGCGGTCACGGACGACGTCGTGCAGATCCTTCGCGGCCATCAGGTCGGCCAGCGCCTGCCGCTCGGGCGGGGTCACGTGCGTCTGGCCGACGTACGCCGCGGGGTCGAAGACGTCGGCGTCGGCCGGGGCGATGTTCATGTCGCCGCAGACGATCTGGTCGGCCGGGCCGGAGGCGACGACGTCTCTCAGGGCTTTGAGCCAGGCCAGCTTGTAGTGGTAGTGATCGGAGTCCGGGACGCGGCCGTTGGGCACGTAGAGCGAGTGGATCCGGATGCCACCGCACGTCGCCGCGACCGCTCGGGCCTCGGGATTCGGGAACCCGGGCGCTCCGGCGATGCCGGTGACCACGTCCTCCAGTCCGACCTTGGACAGCAGGGCGACGCCGTTCCACTGCTGTTCGCCGTACAGAGCCGTCTCGAAGCCGCGGCCGGCCAGCTCGTCGCCGAGCAACGCGGTGAACGCGTCGTCCGCCAGCTTCGTCTCCTGCAGGCACACCACGTCGGGCTGCCGTTCGTCCAGCCAGCCCAGCAACCGGGGCAGCCGCTGCTTCACCGAGTTCACATTCCAGGTCGCCACTCGCACTGGACCAAGGTAGACCCGACCGGGGACCATTTTCAGCAGTTGCCGTGCGTGGTCAGCCGAGCTTGGGTGCCCGCCAGACCAAGGTGTTGAGGAGATCGGTGTCCGGCCGCTCGACGCTGTTGTTGTGCTTCGGCTTGTCCTTGCGGCCCCACGCGTCGTCACCCAGCCACGGCGGCACCCCGAACGGCAGGTCGCGGGACGGGACCGGTGCGTAGTCCGACTCGAGGAACTTCGGGCCATAGTTCGGCACGGCGAGATCACCGTCCGGGTCCGGGGTCACGATGGCCCGCAGGTCGGTGATGGCCTGCCGCCAGCTGTCGACCAGCTTCTGGGGATCGCGGCTCGTCGGATGCGGCACCTCGAACACCGGCACATCCGGCTTGCTGTCCCACAGCTGCAGTGCGGACCGTGCCTGCGCGCCGAACGCGACGATCGCCTGCAGCTGCTCGCCGGTGATCAGCTGCAGCAAAGTGTTCCGCCAACTCAGGTGATCCGGCCGGGAGAGCAGCGGCGCTGCTTGCTGCGCACGCGACGGCCGCAGCGCGTACGCGTAGGCGTTGACGAGCGAGTAACTGCTGGTCAGGCCGAGCTTCGTCAGAAATCCCTGCACACGCTGGCCTGCGTCACCGACCAGCGTGCGCCCGGCGACACGTTCGGTCGGACCGGGATCGGAGGCGATCGCGAGCAGCCGGGCGGTGCGGTTCAGCCGGCCCCGGTAGAACACCGGGCCCCAGTCGTACCAGAACAATTCCCGAAACTCCGCATAACTCGGCACTTTCGCGAAGTGCCGCGCCACCTCGGCCGGCGGGCCGGGATCGAAGTCAACCATCGCAAATACCTCCCCCTCGACGATTCGTGACCTACTCTCGTGAACAGGGGCGGCAGGGACGATTCTACGGGAGGGAAAGCCATGTTCGTACTGCGTGGAACCGTGGTGACGATGCGGCCGGACGGGCAGGTTCTCCCGGATGGCGAGGTGTACGTCGGCGACGACGGACTGATCGCGGCCGTCACCCCGATCGACGCCGTACCCGCTGGTTTCGAGAACGCTCCACGGATCACGGCCGGTGGCCTGATCTATCCCGGGCTGATTGATCTGCACAACCATTTGATGTACAACAGCCTGCCCTTGTGGACCGAGCCTTCGCGCACGACGCCGTGGACCTCGCACAACCAGTGGGGACGGGCGCCGACGTACAGCGCGCAGATCAGCCAGCCGGCCCGGCTGCTCGGTGCCGCGGCCGGTCGTGCCCTCCTCAGGTACGTCGAGACCCGGGCGATCGTCGGAGGTACGACATCGATCCAGGGCAACCCGCGGGGCGCCGTACCCCCGGACAACGACCTGATCCGGAACGTCGACTCCGAGAAACTCGGCACCCACGACGATTTCATCCGGGTCAGCACACTGGTTGCCGACAGCAAGGAAGCACTGGCGCCCTATGCGGCGGCGGTCGCGCAGGGGCGCGGATTCATCGCGCATTCGGCCGAGGGGTCGGATCCGAAGCTGCGCTCGGAGTTCGAGTTGCTGGACCAGGTCGGCGTGGTGAAACCGCAACTGGTCGCCATTCACGGTGCCGCGCTGAACGCGGAAGACTTCGCGAAAATGAAGGCGGGGAATTCGAGCCTGGTCTGGTCGCCTTTCTCCAACTTCTGGCTGTACGGCGCGACCGCGGATGTGACGTCCGCGAAAGCCGCCGGGGTGCGGCTGTGCATCGGTTCGGACTGGGGTCCGTCGGGGACGCGAAATGTGCTGTGGGAGTTGAAGGTCGCCGATCTCTGGAACAAGGCCCACTCGGTGTTCACCGACGAGGAACTGGTGCGGATGGCGACGTCCAACCCGGGCGAGGCGTTGTCCGGGGTCTGGCCGCATCCGATCGGACGCCTGGAACGTGGCGCGCTGGCCGATCTGATCGTCGTTCGGCGATCCGGGTCCGACCCGCACCGCAACCTGATCGAGGCGACCGAGGCGGACATCCGGCTCGTGGTCGTCGGCGGTCGCGCCCGGTACGGCTTGCGGTCCTTGATGAAGCCGCTAGGCCCGACGGCGACGCAGATCTCGGTCGGCAAGCTCTCCCGCTCGATCGACTACGGCGACGCCGCGGTCACCTGGAAGAGCGTCGTCGCCGAGTTGGAGCGGATCCGGAAGGATCCCGCCGGCGCCGCGGCCCGGGCTGCGGAAACCTTCGCCGCCCTGGCCGCCGCCGACGAGGCCGGCTTCACCGACCTGGTCAATGCGGACGCCTCCCCCGGCGGAGCTCCGGCCTTGCTGGCTGCCGGCACCTTCGTGCTGCTTCCGGACATGCCGGCGCCTGAGCTCGACGTCGAGCTTCGCCGCCGCGGCGCGGCCGGCGCGACGCCGGAAGCCGTGACCATCCCACCACTCGAGCCCCTGACCACCGGTGACACCTGGTTCGACGCGGTCGATGCGAATCCCTTCCACGACGGGTTGCTGAGCGGGCTCCGCGCGTACGCCTGAGAGCTCTCTGGGGCTGAACTCCGGGTTGTCACGTCAGGTAGTTATCCACATACCGAAAGTCGTTGCGTTCCGGCGGGTCTGATCACGGCACTCTCTTTGACAAGGAGAGGGGCACGGATGGCTGAACTGGACTGTGAACCGGCGGACGTTTCCGCGCTGGTGGCCTACCTGCGCGACATCGGGCGGCACGAACTACTGACTCTGGAGGAGGTGAGCGAGCACTCGTACTGGATCGAGGCCGGGCTGCTGGCGGCCGAGCGGCTGCGCGTCGATCCAGGCCGGGACGATCCGGCCGACCTGCGGCAGGTCGTCGCGCTCGGGAAGCACTCGTGGCGGCGGATGGTCGAGGGCAACCTGCGGCTGGTCGTGTCGCTGGCCCGGCGGTACACCGGTAAGGGCATCTCGCTTCTCGATCTGATCCAGGAGGGCAACATCGGGCTGATGCGGGCGGTCGAGCGGTTCGACCACCGGCTCGGTCACCGGTTCTCGACGTACGCGATCTGGTGGATCCGGCAGTCGATCGGCCGCGCCATCTCGGACCGATCCCGGTTGGTGCGGATGCCGGCGCAGGCGTACACGGACGCCTGTCGCCTCGCGTCGCTGCGCCACGACCTGACCCAGTCCCTTGGCCGCGAGCCCACGACCGCGGACCTCGCCACCGCGAGCGGCCTGACCGCGGCTCGGGTCGAGCGCGCCGAGGCGTGGCGGATCCACCCCGACACCCTCGACGCCGACGACTCCGAACCAGTCATCGACGACGCCCCGATCGTCCTCCGCGCCGCCCTCCGCCGCGACATCGCCCACCACCTTCAGTTCCTCGACGACCTCCACCAGGCCGTCCTCGTCCACCGCTACGGGCTCCAGGACCACACCCCCAGCACGCCTGAGGAAACCGCCGGCGCGCTCCACCTGACCCCCGACCAGGTCCGCACCCTCGAAAAGGAAGCCCTCCGCCACCTGCGCCGCCAAGCCATCCCCCATCTCCGCGACTACGCGGCCTGATCTGCCCCCCACCCACAGCGTTTGGAGCAACTGGAATGATGAAGATGTGAAACTCCGGCGTACGTTCTGGCCGCGCGAGTTGGCCGACGCGGTGACCGTCGCCTCCCGCGACGCATCCGGCGCGAAGGACGACATCCTCGCGGCGGTGCAGTTGACGGACGGCCACTGGGTTGCGGGCACGCGGTCGGCCGTCTACCTGCCGACCGACTCTCCGGACACCCTCCGCCGGGTCGGCTGGGAGAAGATCGAGCGCGCCGGATGGGACTCGGAGGCGTCGATCCTGAACATCTTCGAGACCACCGACTTCGGAACGCCGTTGCGCGCGACGGAGCTCAAGGTCGAGGACCCGGGCCGCTTCGGCCAGCTCCTGCGCGAACGTGTCGACGCGAGCATCGTCGTCCAGCGCCACGTCCCGCTCGCCGGTAAGCGCGGCGTCCGGATCATCGGCCGTCGCAATCCGTCCACCACCGACGCCGCGGTCACCTGGAACTTCGTTCTGGACAAGGGATTGGAGCCCGACCAACCCGGCGTACTGGATGCCGCCGAAGCAGCCCTCCGAGAAGTCCGCGAGGAGTTCGGAATCTGACGCAGAAGCCAGCCTCCAGGCGGGCGAATCCCGTTTTTGTAGTTCGGGTCGCGCCTGCTAACCTACTCAGGTCCTCGGGGTTCGGGGGGCAGGAAACACCCACGATCCCGCGTAGCTCAATTGGCAGAGCAGCCGGCTGTTAACCGGCAGGTTACTGGTTCGAGTCCAGTCGCGGGAGCAACACACCAAGCCGGTCTCCTCAGGAGCCGGCTTTCTTCATGTCCGCAGCCCGGCGGCCGTGAGCCGAGAGGCGGGTAGGTTCGGCGAATGGATCGACGGCTGTGGGTGGGGCTGGCCGGCGCATCGCTGCTGGTGACCGGATGCGGCACCGAGAGTGCGGTTGGCGGAATACCCGAGCGGACGCCGACCCCTTCCGAGCACTCAGTGCCGACACCCCGGCCGACGCCCACCCCGCCACCCCGCACCTGCCCGAGCACCGGGGCGTCGATCTCGGTCGGCCAGGTCGACGCGGCCCTGGGACACCGCGCCGTCGTCATCAAGCTGACCAACTGCCACTCCGGCGTTTTGACCGTCAACGGCTACCCCGACGTGACCGTCCTGGACGCCAAGCGCAGGCCCATGAAGGTGACCGTCACCCACGGTCTGTCGTACATGGCCATCGACCCCGGACCCACCAAGCTCCGCCTGCGGAAGGGCGAATCCGCCCTGGCGGCCGTCTCATGGTCCAACACCGTGGAAGCGGGCGAAGACAAGGCCGCCGGCACCTACCTGTCCATCGCCAGAAGCACGCGGGACAAGCCAGTGGTCTGGCCTGTCGACACCGACATCGGCACCACGGCCAAGATCACCCTCACCGCTTGGTGCCTGACGTTCCCGACCTGACGTCCCGGGCGCTAGTCCACTTCCCGCGACACGCGGTTCCTATTTGGCCTATACCAGCTATTCCCGTACCGTGCTCCTGATCCCGAGGGGGCCTCGGGGATGAGGGGAAGGAACCCTGTGAACGTCAAGAAGATCCTGAACAGCAAGAGCGGCCGTCTGATGGTCGCCGCTGTACTGGGGGCCGGCGTGCTGGTCGGAGTCACCGTCGCGGCGAACGGCGCCGTGAAGCCGGACTGCAAGTCCCTGTCGTACCCGCTGTGCCCGCGGTCGGTCGCGGCGACCCAGGTCGTCGACAACAGCCTGCCGGCGAGCAAGCTCGCACCTGCCGACCGCACCGCGTTCCTGAAGGACGCGAACGGCAAGCTCGGCGTTTCGAAGTCGTTCGACCCGGTCGCGATCGCCCACATCGGCGGCTCGTTCAAGACCGGCAAGACCAAGGTCGGCGAGTTCACGCTCCCCGCCGGCACCTGGCTGATCAACTCGTCCGCGTTCTTCGCCCGCACCGCCGCGGGCCCGGCGGGCACCCGGCCGCAGCTGGCTCTCCGGGTGGGCGCATCCGACACCGCGTTCGGTGACGACTACGGCACCATCCTCGGCGCCGAGATCTCCCCGTCCAAGGACCGGGAGCTGACCGGCTCGACCGTGAAGGTCGTGAAGGTGACCGCGTCGACCAAGGTCGAGGTGTTCGCCTTCGGCTACAACGACGACGCCGGTTCGGCCGGATCCGGCGACATCACCGCCGCGGCTGACGTGGTGGCAGTCCAGGTCGGCTGACCCCGCCCGCCAAGGGCGGGCTGATCACTGCCGCCGACGCAAGTCATCGGGGCCCCGACCGCAGCCTGCGGTCGGGGCCTTCGCATGTCCGCCCTCCGGAGGAGGGCTCCACGGCCGGCGCCTACTTTCCCTTCCGCCGGTCGATCGCGCGCTGAATACGCTGCTGCGGTTGCCCGGTCAGCTTCGCGATCAGCGGCACGCGATACTTGTACGCCGCGATCGCGCCCACCACGAGCACGAGGAAAATGAACCAGCCCATCGGCCTTCCCTTCCACGGAACAGCCCTGCACAGGACCTGCCTCCATCATGCCCGGTCCAACCCAACGACCACTCCGTCAAAGCCCTGACCCACCCCTGGTTTCCCACTCACCCCCCGCCCACCAGATACGATCCTCCGAGCACGGGGCGGTAGCTCAGCTGGTTAGAGCAGGGGACTCATAATCCCTGGGTCGCGGGTTCGAGTCCCGCCCGCCCTACCCCACATCGCCGCAGGTCAGGAGGCAATTTGACCTCCTGACCTGTGGACCCGAAGCAGTCGCGTGCCATGGTTCATGCCATGAACATCATGTGACGGTCAGTGCATGGCAGGTCAATCGAGGAAGCCCAGCCGTCAGCGCGGCTCCATTCGCCGCCTGCCCTCCGGCTCCCTTCAGGTGCGGGTATACGCCGGCATCGACCACGTCACGAAGGACGATCTCTACCTCACCGAGGTAGTCCCGGTCTGCCCACGGCAGGAGAAGGAAGCTGACAAGACGTGGACCCGGCTCCTCAGCCAGGTCGACGAGAAACGCAATCCGAGACACGGGCGACGGTTGACCAGCTCATCGAGAAGTACTTGAAGGTGCTCGACGTCGACACTCAAACGAGGCGCGGCTACCTGTCGAAGTACCACAGCCACATCAAGCCGTTGCTCGGCGCAACACAACTCACGCGGCTCGACGTCGAGACACTCGACACCTTCTACTCAGAACTGCGCCGTTGCCGCATCCACTGCCGCGGTCGCAAAAGGACATCGAGCACCGGACGGCCCTGCCACACCAATGTGATGAGCACGAAGGCACACGCTGCCCCGCAACAACCCAGCCGGATGCCGGCGGTGCCGCCGGATGTGCAAGCCCCACGTGTGCAAAGGCCTCGCCGACTCAACCGTCCGGCAAATCCACTGGATCCTCAGCGGTGCCCTCGACCGCGCGGTGGTGTGGGGATGGATCGCGGTGAATCCCGCCGAGCATGCGAGCAAGCCAGGGATGCCCACGCCTGACCCGCGCCCGCCGACCGTTGACGAGGTCGGTCGCCTGCTCACCGAGGCCTGGGTAGAGGACGAGGACTGGGGGCGCCTTCCTGTCAACGAAGACAACGACCGGCAATCGACGCGGGGAGATGTGCGCGCTGCGGTGGAGCGATCGCTCGCGCCGGGAAGGCGCCACGTCGGTCCTCAGCGTCCGGCGCTCGATCTTTGTGAACGACGCCGGCCAACTTGAGGAGAAGGACACCAAGACGCATCAACAGCGGCGGATCGTCATGGACCCTGAGCCCGACGCAGTCCCCGACGAGCACGAAGCACGCTGCCGGCAGCGCGCCGACGACCTCGGCATCCCATTCGACCCGAACGGGTACATCGTCTCTTCAGCGCCAGACGGAAGTCGGCCGCTGCACCCGGACTCCGTCAGCAAGCGCGATGCGAGGTTCGCGAAGCGACTCGGGATCGATACCGAGCTGAAGAACCATCGCCACTACAACGCAACCGACCTGATCATGGCGGGCTACAACGTGCGCTCCGCCGCTGGCCGCTTGGGTCACTCGGGCGGTGGCACCACGACCTTGCGGGTCTACACGGCCTGGTGGTCCGAAGCAGATCAGCGCGCGGCAGGATCCACCCCTGTGCGTCTCCCCGCCCGACCGGCGGCACGTGAAGGCGGGACCGCGAAGTCTGCCGTACCTGAGGTCACGGACGAAGCCCTGAAGCCATACGAGCGCATTGCCGCCGATCTCCGCGGCGCCATTGATGCTGGCATCCTGGCTCACGGCGATCCGCTGCCACCGGAGAAAGCGCTCGCCGCCCGCTACGGCGTCGCACCCAGCACTGCTCACCGGGCCGTGGCTCTGCTTGTCGCGGCGGGCCTCGTCACGGCATCAAGAGGAAAGCGTGCAACCATATCCACCAACGATGACGGTCCCCTGCAACTGTCACGGAACTCCAACAGACCAGAGCCGCCGGCCCCATCTCCAGCCACACCTAATGTCGTCCGTCCCGGATCGGGTACGAGACCGAGCGCCGCCGGCGGGTCTACTACCTGAACAACACCTGTCTCCATGAGACGGACAGCTGGCCGACGTCGATCGGATGGTCGGAGGAATAGTCCATCAATACAGGTGAAGGCCCCAGATCAGTGCGGCGCTGAGGGCCAGCTCCGGCAACGGCAGTGATCGGGCCAACGCGAAGGTTGGCATGCCGGTCCGCGCGACGGAACCTAATCTCCTTTCGATCCAGGGTTCTGAGCCGGGTGGGGTTGACCCGGTTCGACGGACACGGTTGGTGTGAGGTCGGTTCAGGCTACCTGTTCGAGGGTGGTGGGTTGGGTTGATTCGAAGGTGGCGGGGCTGAGGTAGCCGAGGGTCGAGTGGCGTCGGCGGGTGTTGTACCAGCCCTCGATGTAGTCGAAGATCGCGCTGCTGGCGGCCTTGCGGGTGGGCCAGGTGCGGCGGTGGATGAGTTCGGTTTTCAGGGTGGCGAAGAAGGATTCGGCGACCGCGTTGTCCCAGCATTGGCCCTTGCGGCCGACTGACAGTCTGACACCGAGATCCCTGGCCAGGTTGGCGAACTGGGCCGAGGTGTATTGGCAGCCGCGATCGGAGTGGAACAGCACATCGGGCGCCGGCCGGCGCCGATTCACCGCGTCGGTGAGCGCCTCGGCGACCAGGCCGGTGCGCAGATGATCGGCTGTCGCCCAGCCGACCACCCGCCGCGAGGCGAGGTCGATCACGGTGGCCAGGTAGAGCCAACCTTCCCAGGTCTGGATGTAGGTGATGTCGCCACACCAGCGGCGGTCCAGCTGGCCGGGGTGGTCGGGGTCGATGCCGAAGTCGCGGCCGATCAGGTCCGGTCTGGTGGTGGCGCCCGGGTCAGGGATCGTCGTCTTCTTCGAGCGTCTCGGGATCCGGCGATGGAGGTCGGCGGCTCGCATCAGCCGCACCACCCGCTTGCGGGAACATCTCTCACCTTGAGCTCGGAGTTCGCGGTGGACCCGCGGCGAGCCGTAGGTCAGGCGGGACTCGTCGTGGATCTCGACGATCTTTGCGGTCAGGACGGCGTCGCGCTGCGCGCGCACCGAGGGGCCGCCGGTGCGGTCGGCGTAGTAGGCGGAACGAGAGACCTGCAGCAACTCACACGCCCGCTTCACGCTGTGGTCGCCTCGCTTCTCCGCCTCGATGAACGGGTAACAGTTCACCGGGTCTCCTTCACGAAGAAAGCCGTCGCCCGCTTGAGGATCTCGACATCCTCCCGGAGCCGGCGGTTCTCCCGCCGCAACGCCGCCAGCTCGTCCTTCTCGCTCGTGGTCAACCCGCCATCACCGGTGCCGGCATCGCGTTCGGCCTGCCGCAGCCACTCCCGCACCGCGGTCTCGGTCAGGTCGAAGTCCTTCGCGACCTGACCCACCGACCGGTCACCGCGCTGACACAACTCCACGATCTCGGCCTTGAACTCGGCCGTGAACGAACGCCGAGGCCGCGGCTTCTTCTTGCCCATAGACTCCATGATGAACATCCTTCCGGAGCACCAGCTCCTGATCTCGGATGTCCGTCAAAACGGGTCAGGCCCAGGGTGCCCGGATAGCGTTGACGCGCGACGTTCGCAAGAGTGCGGTAGTGACCGCGCGCGGCCAAACTCGCAAAGAGGACCAGGGCCGATCCTGTGATCGCGAGGCTGAGCGGCGGGTGGTGCCCAGCGAGATACCACACCCAGGCGGCCACCAGCAGAAGGACCACAGCGGGAACAGGTAGGGCGAAGAAGCGGCTCCAGAGCACGATTGGACGGCCCTCTTTGCTCAGCTTCTCGAAGATCCTGTCGGCAAGCTGCCTCGCCCCTGGTTCCTCGGCCATGAACGAAATTGTTAGCGGTAGGCCAGCGCGCAGGTCGACAACGAAGTTCGACGACCCGTGGATTGCGAGCCGCCTGATCCGCCAATCGGCCTCACTCGCGAGCCTGTCCAAATCTACGACGTCTATGGCTGACCTGTCCGGCGGCAGCGTGGGTGCAAGGGAATCGGCGGCGGGGCTGAAGGGGTGGAAGCATGCATACGCCTCCCCGTAGTGCTGTTGCACCATGCCCTTAACGTCGCGGACGGTGTCTGGCTCCAGCACGAGGGAACGTGCCCTGATCTGGTTCATATCGTCGATTCTGGTTGGCCCGAACAGCCAGTCAAAAGCCATGACGCAAGCCTAGGGCCCGCCGTGTCGGTTCGCCGTCAGATCGCTCGGACTCGCTTGACCGTCCCATGGGTCATTCTCAGCGGCAAGGGGAAACCTGAGGCACGGAAGTCCTATCCCCTGGGCAAGTCTTGACGATGTGAGCTCAACGGCGACCCGACGCGGTCGTCAGAGTGGCCGCGGCGCAGGTGGGATACGCCTTGTGGACTCCACGGAGCCCGAAGACCCCGGCGTGGCGGGTGACGACAAACCATGGCCAAGGCCCTCGAAGCAATCCGGTCAGCGCCGGCGTCTTCGGCACCGCGCAACAAATGGCCAACTGGTTCCCGAGCGCTAGCCGGGAGGAGGAGGGACCGAGTTGCACGTTGCGGCATTGTTCAAGAGAGTCCGGCTTCGGGCGAGCAGGTCGGTTGCCTGGGTGCCGGTCGGCGTAGGTACCGCCGGTGGCACGCTTCTCCCTGGGAACGGGTCGGTTCGCGTGGGCTGCAAGTACTTGAGCCAGCGCAGGGGCGGTTCGCTGTCCGATCCGAGGTGGACTGCACAGCTCGCCTGGCCGGACGCCGACGGAAGACCGCCCACCATCGCGTATTCGAAGGCGTTCCAACCGAATCCGGTCGTACCGAGAACCACTGTTTCGCCCAGACTCACCTCACCGGCTACGGTCGATCCGACCACTCCGGCCGTATACGTCCAGCCGTCGATCAGCCTGTCCACCTTCCAGTTCTCAGGAGGCGGGTCGTTCGGGAGACCGAAATATCCGTAAATGACAGCGGCGGACACGCCCGGTGTGCCCAAGCCACGGTGAAAGCTCACGTAGACCTCGCCCGATTGAGTCACCGTCACGGTCAGCCCTGCGACGGAGGCGTCGCTGCCACCAGAGATGTCGGCCGAGATGTAGTCGGGGCTCCGCGTCGGCCCGCGCACTATTGCCTTGAGTGCAGCGATCAAGTCGCACGTGGTGTGGTTGCCGACCAGCGCGAAACTGACGGCCGGCGCCGGCGGAATCAGATAGTTCAGTCGGAGGCAGGTAGGCCCATCGACGAGGTGGATCGAGTGGGTCGCCCAATTCAGGGTCTCCACGCGATAGGTTGCCAGGTCGGTCAGCTTCACGGTCAGGGTGATGTCGTGGGGTACGGCGTCGTCTGTGAATACGTGCACCAGAATGTGCCGGGGGAAGTTGTCCTTCCACAGGTCGAACGTCGTCGGCTCGATACCGAACGGTTGCATCGCGTGACGCACGGATTTGTCGTCGAGGTTGTTCCCCGAGGATTTGACCAGGTCGAGGAGCCGCTGGAACTGCTGTTGCTTCGCAGGGGTGTCCGCGAAGGTGGTATTTGCAGCTCCTCCCCTGCCCGGGAACTCCCAGTCGAACTCGGCCGCTCCCCAGCCTGCCGGAATCGCGTCGAGCTCCGGGTAGAAGAGGACGGGACTGAGAAGCGGTGAGGCGGATGGCGGATCCATGCGGAATTCGGACCCCTTATGCACCTGCACGCTCAGCGGCACAGTCAGCTCCGCGGTCCTCGGCACGGACCGTATTCCCCATCCTGGGAGCCGCAGGAGCGGGGTGTAAGCCCCGATCTCCGGATAGCTGTGGCCGTTGCGCTCATAGACTCCGACGGTGATGACACCGCCCGACGGTCCCACCTCCAGAGTCCTCAGCTCTTGCGTGGTGCCGCCGGGGCCATAAGCGTCGTTCCAATTGGTGAAGGCGGGGGCGGCCGGCGGCGGCACGCCAAGCGACGACGGATAGCTCAGTACGGCGAGGAGTCCTTTGACGGGGATGCCGGCCGGAATGAAGACGGGCTGCGCTGCGACCAGAGCACCCCAAGCGATGAACGCGTGGCTGGTGAAGGACTCGTCGCTCGTCCCGCCACCAGATCTGTGCAGCGTGGTGACAAGGGTGTAGGTACCTGTGGAGGCATACGTATGATCCGCCCGAACGGTTCCATTTGCTTTCAGCGGGTCCCCCGAAAGAGCCACCGTCGCTGCGCTCCTCGCGGAACTGTCTCCCCAGTCGACGGTGGCGGAGTAACTGGCGGGCGACTTCCGTGGGTTCAGGGCCGCGAAGTCTGCGACCGGAACCGAGGCGAGTGGAACCCCGAAGCCGCCATGAACGTCGAGACCACGGCCCGCGAGGAGGGAACTCGGTCCGAGGGCGCCGCCCCACCGTGGGGAGTACCCGTTGTCGGGTGGGCCGAAGGCGAGCACCACGTGCTCCCCGGTCGGTCCGCTGGCCTGGAGAGCGACGAAACGCTGGTCCAGACCCTGCAGCGCGCCCCGCTCCACCAAGATGGTGGAGCCGTCTGGAGCCCAACTCGGCGACGAGTCGAAGCTTTGCGACGGCATATCGAGCCGGCGAGCGTCGGAACCATCAGCCTTGGCGAGGGTGGTGCCCGAGGGGGTGTACGGGCGGGACGGGTCCCGCCACGCGGTGAAGGCGATCTGAGTGCCGTCAGGCGACCACGCGGCGTCGGCGCCGCCAGGGATGACCATGGTTGCTGCCCCGCCCTGCTGGGGCACGGTGTAGACACCCGGCGGATTGGTCCCGCCTGGGTCGACGACGAACAGGATCGACCGTCCGTCCGGCGACCATCGGCCACTCCTGCCGAACGCGCTAACCAGATGCCTCCCCGTACCGTCGGCGTTCATCACCGAGACTCCAGCGCGGGCCTCCGCCTGTTGGGTGTACACCACGCGGCCACCATCCGGCGACCATGAGGGATCTCCACCCGATCCCCGGTCGACCGGATTCGAGCCGTTTCCGGCGGCCAGCCAAACGTGGGAGTCGGCGTTCGAGCCGACGAAATAGACCAGTCTGCCACCGTCCGGCGACAACTCCCCGCCATCGACGACCCCAGCAGAACCACTCACCAGCGTCCTACGCCCGCCGCCGTTGCCATCAACGGCGCACAGCCCGAACGACGCCCCCGACCTGCAGACAAACGTGATCCGAGCGCCCGTACCGTTCCCGGTCCCGGTGATCTGGGAGACCGGAGCAGCAGGGGCCGACTCCGGCGGCGGGGAGTCCTTGCACCCGGCAATCAGGACAGTGATCGACAGGAGGACGATTGCTGCGCCCATCCCACGCCCCCGCACCGGCCCAAGGTGGTGCATCATCGGATTGGCGCGACGCGAGTGAGTAACCTCATCGGAGCGGAATTGCCGGACTGTATGGAGACTTGTTCGTAGCCACGGCTAGCTGAAAGGCCGTAACCGGAAGCGACTCCGGCAGGACACCGCTGAAGATGTCCTGGGTGAGATCAGCACCTGCGGGGATGGTCGCTGGTAGATCCAAATGGTCTTTAAGCGATAACAGACTCAGCTGACACAGCTTCGGGTCATGCTCGTTTGGCCGCTGCTTGTATCCATAACGGGGACCCAGACCCCCGAAGAATTGCTTGCCCCCGGCGCATTCTTCGCGCCCCACGCCTCACAGTCCGGGTATGGCCTGAAAGCAGCCATCGGACCCTTCGTGGTGGTGATGCCCGGCAGGTTCTTCGAGTCGATCACCAGGACGAGATTTCGGACCAGGTCAACGAACGGCGCGGGGCGGTCCGTCTGCACGTTGTGCTCGTTCAGCCGCAGAACAAGGTTGGTGAGCCCGGGAGGAGCGGGGTTGGCAGGGTCTGCGGTCGCTGACTCATCGGCGGAAACCATGCTGACGATGACCTTGAAGCCGTCGCTGCTCGTGATCAGCAGAGTAGGACCTCCGCCGGAAGCGCTGGGGCTGGGGTTGGCCTGCGATCCACTGCTCGCCGGCGGCGAAAGCGCCGTTGCCCCCGGTGATGCCGCCGAGCCGTTGCCGCCGCACCCGGCCAGCGCAACCCCCAACAAGGCCACCAGAAGGGAGCCCTTGCGGAACCGACGTCGGGCTGCATGGATGCGGAGATGAAGCCTCGACGGCCGCTCTCGCCCGGACTGGTCGCGATATGACTCCATTTTGGTCCCCGCTCACGATTCTGTCCGAGACCTTCGCCCTCCGGGACCCGATGTCGGGTCAGGCAGTGGGCTGTTCAGCGGAAGCATGGGACTGCTGCCAGTGTACGCGCTTCCGACTCGTCCGAACGGGTCTTGTCGGTTCCGAGGGCCGGCGAAGCGTAGCCATCAGATTGACGGCACATCGCCTGTCGACATCGGACTGACGACCTTCTCATTACGAGGAAGACCTACACCGTCACATCCGCTCTCTACCAGCGCTTCTAGCAACACGGCCACCCCCAGCGAGCGCGAGATTCCCCATGCGTATCCGCCATTTTGTGCCACGAGTGATGCCACGCGGCGCGCGTCCGGGGACGAGGGCGGCGAGGGCGGCCGCGGCGAGGACGACCCTCGAGATCCTCGCCATTACCCGGCCACTCTTCGACGGCCGGTACGAGTTCTACCGCCGCGCCGTCCTCGGTATGCGATACGCCGCGATCAACGCGCAGTGGATTGGTTGAGCCTGCGCAGCTTGGCGATCTAGGCGGCGGTGGCGCCTCCACCGTGGGGCTTTGCGCGGTGGTGGGAGCCGTTGCCCGATTGCAGTAAAGCTTGGGCTACGGACATCAGGATCGGGGTTCGAGTCGCTGCGTGCCGCTTCGGGCGGCGCGAGCGCTCGAGGTGGAGGTGGCAGTGCGAGACGGCGAGCTTGTCAGCCGTCGTGGAACCCGTCGGTGAGCAGCGGCCACGCCTTGTGGAGTTCCTGCTGCCAGTAGACCCAGTTGTGGGTGCCGGGCGAATACAGGTCAATTTGGGCGTCGAGGTGGAGTGCACGCACGCGCTTGACGAACGCCTCGTTCTCGGCGCGGATAGCGATTTCGATCTGGTCGGCGGTCGCGCGGCATGAGCGTGCACCCGGTTCTCGTCGGGCACTACGATCGAAGCGTGGGCGACCGAAGCGATCCTCAAGACGCACGACATGGTGGAGATGATCCGGTGGTATGCCGCCGCCGGCTTCGACGTGCGTGACCGCCTTCCCGATGACAATCCCGCCTGGTGCGAGGTCGCCCGCGACGGCGTTGTCTTGCAGTTCCTCTCCGGGGACACGCCGTGGCTCGGCGCACCGACGCTCACAGGTTGTCTCTATCTCTACCCGCCGAGTGTGGCCGCCGTGGCCGAGGAGCTCAAGGGCAAGGTCGACCTCCCCTTTGGCGTCGAGGAGCGGGAGTGGGGAAGCCGCGAGCTGGTCGTGCAAGACCCGAATGGCTACTACCTCACGTTCGCCGAGGACCTCTAGCGAGCCGCGTCGATGTGGGCGAGCTGAAGCGGAGGGATTGCGCGATCGCCGGGCGAGTTCGATCGAGCAGATCGCGGCTGCGCGCGGATCGCGGGCTACCTGTGCATCGGTCCTCATTTCGGAGGCCGAACCGGAAAACCCATGTCGGTGTCTCGCCGGTGGAGAATGTCGATGTGAGGATTGAGTTCACCCTCGACTGCGCTGACCTGGACCGCATGACGAGGTTCTGGCAGGACGCCGTGGGGTTCGTCGTGGTTGGCGTCATCGAGGGCCGGTACGTCTCGCTGCGTGGGCACGATGTTGCTCTCACTCTTCAACAGGTTGAAGAGCCCAAGACCGTCAAGAACAGGATGCACCTCGACCTGCTGGTAGACGACGTTGAGCTGGAGGTGAGCCGGCTGGAAGAGCTGGGGGCCTCTCGACTGACTCCGACCGCACGCGAGGAGTTCGGTCAGACCTGGTTCGTGCTGGCGGACCCTGAGGGCAACGAGTTCTGCGTAGCCGGCGAGCCGTCAGGGATTGGGCCGTCCAGCGGTTAGCTCCTCGGCAGGCATACCGCATATCCGCTGCTTGCGTTGGCCGGCGCCCCGGGGGGGCCGCCAGGCTTGCAGCTGGTTGCGAATCAGTTGGCTGACATTTGTCGCGTACCTGCACCTGGATCACTGTTGCCTCGGTGGTTCTGCCCAGTTGGCCGGGCAATGCGGCTGCCGACGTTCTCATCGCGAGGAGGAAGGTCACCGTCACATCTGCCGTCTTCAGGCATGATTCGTTGCAAGGAACCTATCTCCGGTGCCCTATTTCTCATCCGTATCGGGCAGTTCGCTCCACGAATGGATCCACGCCGCCGCTACAACACCCCCGCCCGCTGGCCCACTCCGACCCACGAGCAGGGGCGGTCTGCACCGCCGCCGGCGTCAACCCCGACCATTACCGCGTCTGGACGCACGAGGGACTTGGCGGCGACCGCGCCGGCCACCTCATGCGCGGCCTCCTTTCGAGACGTTTGGCCTGGGGCACCTGGGACAGGTCAGCTGGCTCCCTTCTCGAGCGGGATCCAGCTCGCGCTGGCGTGGATAGACCAGCGTCGGGCCGCAGATCCGTCCGGCCGGCCAAGTAGTTCTGGGGCCTACGGGGGAGTTGGCCGGGAGGATTTGCGGTTGACGGTTTCGTGTCAGGCAGTGATTGCGGGGTCCGGTAGCGTTCGATGGAGCTGGTTGCGGGTCCACCCCCGATGCAAGCCAGTCAGACTGACCCCGCGCCATCCCCCGGCCGGGGTCGGTCGTGACGAACGGCCAGACGGTGGGTGTGGGGGCGGGTTCGAGTTCGGGCGTGCCGAACGGGTGGTAGCCACAGCCGATGCAGGAGCAGCCGACCACCCGGTCGTTGTCGTAGTTGCCCGTCGGATCCAGGAGCAGAACGAGGGTGTACTCGTCGCCGGGTTGACAGCGGTGGGACACCAGTCGTCGCCGCCGAGGTGATCGGCGGCGAGCCAGTCACACAAGACCTCGTGATCAGCACGCTGGTGGTGGCATGTCCGTGGAGGTCATAAGGGTCTGGAGCGAGTGGCCAGTCGGTGCAGTGCCGACTTCGGAGGAAGCTACGCAGGCGGTCATCTTCTATGGGGAGCACGACTCGTATCAACCTCACGCGTAGGTCATTAGTAGCATCCGCACATCGCCATGAGCGCGCGGATCGCGGCTAGATGAGTGCGTTCGTCCCTACGCTTGCGCCATCGACCAGACCGTACTTCTGCGAGCGCCGGTAGGCAGTTCAGGGTGATGCCGTCTGGGTGCCCGGGGATCTAGGCACCGACTGGACGGTTCGCCGAGCCGCGTTGGCCATCCTGATTCCCGGGAACGGCTTCGGCATTCAATGGCCGGGCTTTTGTGCCCGGGAGTTTGCGTGTGTCGATGAGTTGCTGGGCGACGTCGCGCAGCTTGGTGTTGGTGTCTTGGGAGTAGCGTCTGAGGACGGTGAAGGCCTGGTCGCAGTCGAGGTCGTAGCGTTCCATGAGGATTCCCATCGCCTGTCCGACCAGTTTGCGGGCGTCGACGGCTTGCGCGAGGTTCGCCTCGCGGCGGGCGCTCGCGAGCGCGACCGAGGCGTGCCGCGCCAGGATCTGCGCGACGGCAATGTCATCGGGCTCGAAGGCGTCGGGTGTGGTGCTGTACAGGCCGAGCATCCCGACGGTGTCTGTGCCGGTGGTGAGTGGCACGTCCAAGACGGCGCGGACGCCGAGTTCACGGACCTCGGCAGCCCATTGGGGCCAGCGACCGTCGGTGGCGGTGTCTCGGACCAAGACGTCCTGGCCGGTTCGCATCGCCTCGACCAGCGGCGCTTGCCCCGATGCCATGGCGTGATAGAAAATCTCGCAGACCAGCGGGTCGGTTGCCGCCGGCACCTGCGGCCGTCCACGGCTGTGCAGGGCAATACCGGCATGGGAACAGTCCAGGGCCTGGAGCGCGAACTGCACGACCGCATCGACGGTCTCCTCGAGCCCGCCCGCGCCATGCAACTCGATCGCCAACCGGGCGAACGCCTCCGCGGTGCCTGCACCGGCAAGGTCAAACGTCGCCATCTCGGCCTCCCGGGGCGGCGCGGTGCGAGCACCTCGCTGACCGGTGTGATCTATGCCATCCATCACGGCACTTATCGTGCCGTGCGCCCATTATCCGCTCAACCTGACCGGCAGGACGCCTCAGGTGACAAGACTCGGGCGTCTGCCTGGGGGGCTAGGGGTCGCCTCGCCCAATTCCGCGATCCATGCCGTCGCCCACCAGGAGTAGCGGACTGGCGCGTACCGGAATACGCTCGAGGATCTAGGGGGTCATACCGGGGGCCTAGACCCGGAGCGTCACCCTCCCACGCACCGCTGGGCCCTTCACTCGCCGGCCCGCGATTTAGCCACTTCGATCGATGTCGTTCTCACGATGAGCAGGCGACTGAGTTCTCACGCGCTCAAAGCACCTCTCTCCCAGGAAGCGCAGGAAGGTCTTCTGGACGCAACTCCGCCCGTACCCGGAGACACCGCATGCCGTGGCGGACTTGTCCAGCTTGGGTGGCGGCGTCGGCAGTGACCTCGGCGCGAGCCTTCGCCTGTCGGAGTCGAACCGACGACCTTCTCATTACGAGGAGGAACGACACAGCCGCATCTGGCCTCTACCAGCAACTTTGCCATCGTTGAGTTCGCACCACGGCAACATGTCCCGCGCGAGTTGACACCATTTCGCACCACGAGCCGCACCACGCGCATGACGACGCTATACGTCGTTGCCTCAGGCCGGGCCAGGCGGTGATCCACCCTATGTAGGCCGACAACCCGCAAGGCTCTCGCCGAGCGCAGCCGCCCGTTCGCCGCCCCTGGCCCCGCGCCGAGTGGGCAGGCCAGAGTTGACCAGCTCGGTGGCGAACAGCCGGCGGAGGTGTCTGCCCACCCGAGGGCGTCGCCGGACCAGCCTCGGGAGCTTACGACTCAGGTCTCGCGGAGGGTCCGGCGGGCAGCCATCGCGGCAGGCCGAACGCGGCCAGGTGGGAGGACTCGAAACGGGTCAGCGCACTGACCCGGTCGCCGCGGATGGCGAGGACGAACAGGCCTGTCGCGTGGAAGTTCCCGTCCGGGGTGAGCACGTAGACGCCGAAGGCCGGTTGGCAGTTCGCCTCGGTCCCGACGAGACGGTAGCGACGGCCGGTCGCGAAGAACAGCTGGGTGAACTGGCCGACGAGGTCGCGGCCGACGTACTCCAGCGGCATCGGGGGCATCGAGAGGAACACGTCGTCGGTGAGCAGGGCCAGCAGGCCGTCGAGATCGGAGGCCTCGTACGCGCGGGCGAACGAGGCCGCGGTCCGCCGGGCCTCGGCCGACAGATTCCCGTCGTGTGTCGGCAGGTCCCGACCCGCACGAGCCATGCCGGCTCGCGCACGCTTGAGTGCGCTGTGCACAGCCTGCTCGGTCGTGGCGAGCATGTCGGCGACCTCAGCGGCGGAGAAGCCGAGCAGGTCCCGCAGCAGCAACGCCGCGACCTGGCGGCGCGGGAGGAGCTGCAGCGCGGTCAGGAACATGAGCGAGATCGTCTCGGCCTGCTCGACGTGCTGGTCCGGGCCGGGCGCGGCCGCGCCGGTGGGCATCGGCTCGAGCCACACGACCTCGCCGAGTTTCGTGGGTTCTGGCGGCAGGAAGTCGGGCACGTTCCACTCCATCTCGCGCCGGCGCAGCATCGATCGGCGGACGTTGAGGCATCGGTTGGTGGTCACCCGGTAGAGCCAGGTCCGCAGTGAGGAGCGGCCCTCGAACTCGGGCAGCCCGCGCCAGGCGGCGACAAGGGCCTCCTGCAGTGCATCCTCGGCGTCCTGCATCGACCCGAGCATGCGATAGCAGTGCACCAGGAGCTCGCGCCGGTACGGCTGCACCAGTGTCGCGAATGCCGCGGCGTCCACGGGGACTGATTGATCGGTCATGTCTCGCCTCCACTGATGACGACACCGCGCGGCCTCGAAACTGGGCGCTCGTTCCGCGCCCAATCGGACCGGTCCGTGGTGCCAGTACCTGCGACCACATCACGACCGGCAGGAGTCAGGCCATGGGCAGGATCGTCATCAGTACCAACGTCACCCTCGACGGGGTCTCGCAGGACCCGACCGGTGAGGAGGGCTCGAGTGTCGGCGGCTGGTTCCTCGAGATCAGCGAGGGCGACCGCGCCGCCTGGGCTGCTCTCGAGCACGAGGAGGCCAAGAACACCGCGGCCTACCTGGTCGGCGGACGCAGCTACGAGTGGTTCGCAACGCGCTGGCTGGGCCGCGAGGGCGAGTGGGCCGCGGTCCTGAACGGCACGCCGAAGTACGTCGTCCGCTCGCACGCCGGGCGGTCGGACTGGGGGCCGACGACCGTGCTCGACGGCGACCTCGAGGCCGCGGTGAAGGACTTGAAGGCCCGCACCGACGGCGACATCGTCGTCTACGCCAGCTATCAGCTGGTCGAGTCGCTGCTCGCCTATGGTCTCGTCGACGAGATCCGCCTGGTCGTCTTCCCCAGCGTCAACGGGGGCGGCGGCCGGCTCTTCGACAGCGCACGCGCCCGCCTGTCGCTGCGTGAAGCCCGGCCTCTGGGTACGTCGCTGGTCTACCTGAACTACGACGTCGAGGTGGCGGCATGAGCACGGCCACGACCGCCCCGTCGACCGGGGTCCGCAGCGGTGCCGTCCTGGCACTCGCCTGCGCTGCACAGTTCGTCGTCGTGCTGGACGTGGCCGTGGTGAACGTCGCGCTCCCGTCGATCCGCGCCGATCTCGGCTTCGGCACCGGCACGCTGCACTGGGTGATCGTCGCCTACGCACTGATCCTCGGCAGCTTCCTGCTGCTCGGTGGCCGGATCTGCGATGTCTTCGGCCGTCGTACAGCGCTCTGCGTCGGGCTGGCGCTCTTCACGTTGTCGTCCGCCGCGGCGGGTCTGGCAACGAACGCGGGGATGCTGCTCGGCGCACGCGCCGCGCAGGGGCTCGGCGCCGCGTTGATCCCGCCCGCCGCGCTCGCCACGATCGCGATCACCTTCCCCGACCCGGGCGCGCGGGGGCGCGCTCTCGGTCTGTACGGTGCCGTGACCGGTATGTCCGCCTCGGTCGGCGTCATCGCCGGCGGCGTGATCACCGAGACCCTGGGTTGGCGCTGGGTCTTCTTGGTGAACCTTCCGATCGGGCTGGTGCTGGCGGTCGCAGCGCTGGCGCTGCTGCCGCGCCAGCGCCAGCGAGCCGGCCGGCTGTCCAGGGGAGTCGCCTCGAGCGTGACCGCTTCGGCCGGCATCTTCGCGCTGGTCCTCGGACTCTCCGAGGGCAGCACCCGTTCTTGGTCCGGGGCGGCGAGCATCGGTCCGCTGGCGGCCGCCGTCGTCCTGCTGGCCACGTTCCTCGGACTCGAGCGTCGTGATCCGACGCCCTTGGTCCCGCGCGAGATCCGGAGCCGGCCGGTCCTGAGTGCGGCGGCGACGGCGTTCTTCCTGTTCGGTGCCCTGCTGGCCTTCATCTTCCTCGGCTCGCTGCTGATGCAGCAGTTGCTGGCGTATTCGTCCGCGACCACGGGGCTCGCCTGGCTGGCGATGACGGTGACGTCCTTCGTGGCCGCAGTACTCACCGGGACGAAACTGCTTCCGATCCTCGGCGTCGGAAGGCTCATCGTCGGCGGGCTGGTGCTCCTGGCGGCGGCCGCCGTCCTCGCAAGCCTGGTGGGACCGGACGCCCACTATGCCAGCGGCCTGCTGCCCGCACTCCTCGTTGCCGGCGCCGCAGGGGGCCTTGCTGCCCCGGCTCTGCAGATCGGGGCTCTGACCGGAGTGCCGGAGCACGCGGCCGGCGTGGCCGCCGGGTTGTTGGAGACGATGCGCGACGTCGGCGGCTCGGTGGGCATCGCCTTCGTCGCCACTGCGCTCGCGTCCGCCGCCGGCTCCGGTTCGGACCTGGCCGATGGCTTCCACCACGCCTATTGGATCGTCGCCGGCCTCGCCGTCCTGGGCGCCGCGACGGCGATCGCAACCATCCGACCCAACCACCCCAAGGCCACCTGATGACGAACTCCTACAGCCTCGAACTCCATCTCCCCGTCGGACCTGATCAAGTACTCGCGGCGATCCACAGTCCCGCGACATGGTGGTCCGAAGGCATCACGGGGCCGACGGCCGACGTCGGCGACGAGTTCGACTATCGCTACGGCACCGTCCACCACAGCCGGATCCGCATCGCGGAGTCCAGCTCGGAGCGGGTGGTGTGGCTGATCCTCGAGAACGAGTTCGGTTTCCTCGAGGGCGAGGACGAGTGGATCGGCACCCGCTGCGTCTTCGATGTCGCCCCGACCGAGTCCGGCACTGCACTGCGGTTCACGCACGACGGCCTGTTCCCGCACCTCGCCTGCTACGACGTGTGCAGCCAGGGCTGGGATCACTACGTCGGCTCCAGCCTGGTCGCGGCAATCACCGACGGCCGCGGAACGCCCAACGCCAAGGGCACGGCCCGGACGTCGTACGAGGCCTCGCTCCCGTCCGACTAGCGGCTCCGGCTCGCAGAACGGCCCCTGACGCTCACAACCGCCGGAAGACGTTTGCGCAGGTCAGGGGCCGCTTCCAGGCACTCACTCGGTGGGAATCACCCACGCATGACTAGTGAATGGTGAGGACTGCTGTCGCCACACCTGCACACCGTGAAGTCGCCCGGCGTGACGCGGTCACCTATCTGAGACGACTGCACGCATCATCCGAGTTGACTGGTGCAGAGAAGGTCATGGCTCTCGATCCAGCTCATCGGCACCCCAAGCACGACGGTGTACGTGATTGCCATGGTCGCGTGGGGCACGTTCGCGCTGGCATCGCTGCATCCGCCGGCGAGGGCTTCCTAGCGTGGAAGGTGTGGCGGTTGCGGCCCCCGAACGGGGGCTGGAGAGTCAGCGGCTCGGCCCGGCCTGGTTCGCCGTTTGCACCGCGGCTGGTGTCGACCCGAACCGGTACCGGGTGTGGATTCATGAAGGCCCGGAAGCAACCGCACCACCTGTCGCGGGTTCGACGGTCGCTGTCACCAACTGGTCAGCGCTAGTCCTTCCAACTCGCAACCTTGAGGCGGTGCTGGCGCACGAGCTCGCGCATCGTCTCGCGCTCCCTAGGCCCGTATCGCTCATCGTGTGCTGTCTGTCGATCCCTGCCCGACTGATGGGCAAGGCGCTCCGCGCCACCTGGAAACAACCGGTCGTCGGATTTCTGCTGAAAGTGTTCTTTGTGATCTACGCCCTCGGCATCATCGGCATCTGGGCCTGGTGGGGCTTCACCTACGAGATCGTGTTCCTCCTGTCACCGCTGGCAGCTCCTTTCGTCGTGCCGGCCGCCGCGAGAACGTCGGAGATGTACGCCGATCGGATCGCGCTCGATCTCGGGTACGGTCCCGCATTGGCGGAGGTCTTCACCGGCCGCGAGTATCAGCGTGCGCAGACCTGGGCAGCTGCACCGCAACAGGGCATGAAGGACTCCCAGCCGCTCGATCTGCTCGTGCCGGTATGGATGCGAAGGATCGCGATGCTGGGCATCGCTCTGATCGCCGCTGGCTGCGACGCCGGCACTGCAGGCCAAGCGTTCGTGGCGCCGGAGAGCTCTGCTCGATCTGGCATGTCGATCGCCCCTGGGACCACGGCCGTCATTGGGCTCGGAGATCTCCAACTGGCCGACCCGGGTAAGACAGCGAAGCTGGTGTCGTTGTCTGTGGCCGGCGACCAGGTTGGCGCGCAGGCCGGTCACGTCCTGGGCGTGAAGGTCTATCGCTTAACGGACAGCGGGGGCATTGGTGCGATTACCGAGGCCGACCTGTCCGGCGTGGACGGTAACGGCGGATGGCAGCTCGAGGCACCCGCCGGTGCCTTCGTGACTGACGGGGAGCCTCTTGGTGTGGCGGTACTCGTCCAGGGAGAGGCAATGGGCACCTGGTCGTCTGACTCGTTTGTCGTCGAGTACACGATCGACGGACGCCGCCAGACCCAGCGATTTCCACTTGGCGCTGGCCTGTGCGTCGTCACAAACCCAGACGCTGGCGCACGCTGCGATCCCTAGACCGTAGGGGGGCCCGTGCGCGTCAGGCGTTGGCTGCAGCGCAAGACATTCGGCTGGATGGCGAAGCGCGCGCTTCGCGGCAAATGAGTGCGTCCAGATGACGCGGGTCGGGACCTCCGGCCGTCCGCAACCAACCACCAAGGGCTCAAACGGTCGTGGCGAACTCCGCATTCCGCGGAACCACGTGTGGTCAGATGGTCTCGAGCGAGCTGATGGCACGGTCAGTCCCCGGAACCAACCGCTGTCTCGCTGGCAACAAGTGCTTGTCGACGGCACATGAAGACTGGCTCCTGAGGGGAGATGGGCATGGCAGGCCCACTGCTCGAGACCAAGCTCCACGTCCCCAGGGGACGACGCGGTCTGGTAGCGCGTCCGAGACTGAGCGAGCGCCTGAGCCGCGGGGCGGAGTCGACGCTCACGCTCGTCTCAGCTCCGGCCGGGTACGGTAAGACGACGTTGCTGACGGAGTGGCTGGCAGGCGCGTTTGCCGAAGGACGGTCCGCGGCGTGGCTCTCGCTCGACTGGCGCGACAACGATCCCGCGTTGTTCTGGTCGTACCTTGTCGCCGCGCTGCAGGCAGCGTCGCCGGGGGTCGGTGCCGGTGCGCTCTTGCTCCTGCAGTCGTCTCAGACGCCGATCGAAGCGGTCCTCGCCACTCTGCTCAACGACGTCAGCGCCAGTTCGGACGTCGTCGTGCTCGTGCTCGACGACTACCACGTCATCGACGCACGCGACGTACAGGACGGGATGGCCTTCCTGCTGGAGCACCTCCCCCCACAGATGCACCTGGTGATCGCCAGCCGCACAGACCCGACGCTGCCGCTGTCTCGCTTGCGAGGGCGCGGCGAGCTCGTTGAGATCCGCGCCGCCGATCTGCGCTTCACGCCTGACGAGGCCGCGGCGTACCTAAACGAGGTGATGGGACTGGTGCTGACGGCGCAGGACGTCGCAGCGTTGGAGGGGCGCACCGAAGGGTGGATCGCCGCACTCCAGCTGGCGGCGCTCTCGATGCAGGGCCGCGCCGACATCGCAGGCTTTATCGCGGGCTTTGCCGGGGATGACCGGTACATCATCGACTACCTGGTCGAAGAGGTCTTGCAGCGCCAGCCCGACAATGTCCGCAGCTTCCTGCTGAAGACCTCCATCCTCAGCCGGCTGAGCGGCGCGCTCTGCGATGCCGTGACCGGCCAGCATGGCGGCAAGCCCATGCTGGAGGCTCTCGATCGGGGGAACCTGTTCCTTATCCAGCTCGACGACCGCCGCCAGTGGTATCGCTACCAGCATCTTTTCGGAGACGTGCTGCGAGCGCATCTGCTGGACGAGCAGCCTGACCGCGTCCATGAGCTGCACCTGCGCGCGAGCGACTGGTACGAGCGGAACGGCGAACGATCCGAGGCGATCCGCCACGCGCTGGCCGCCGAGGATTTCGAGCGTGCGGCGGACCTGGTCGAGCTGGCGATCCCGGCCATGCGCAGGAGCCGGCAGGAGTCCACAGTGCGTGGCTGGCTCGAGGCGCTTCCCGGCGAGGTGGTCAAGGTCAGGCCCGTGCTGATTGTCGGGTATGCCGGAGCGTTGCTGTTGTGCGGCGAGCTCGAAGGCGTGGAGGCGCGGCTGGAGGACGCCGAGCGGTGGCTGGACACGACGACCGGTACCCATGTGGGACCGGAAGCCTCGCCGGCGGGGATGGTCGTCGTCGACGACGAGGAGTTTGGAGGCGTCCCGGGGACGATCGAGCTGTATCGCGCTGCTCTGGCCCTGGCCCGGGGCGACGTGCCCGGCACCGAGGGGCATGCCCGGCGGGCGCTCGAGCTTTCGCCTGAGGAAGACCACCTCCGGCGCGCATCGGCATCGGGGCTGTTAGGGCTGGCGTACTGGACGAGCGGAGACCTGGATCAAGCGCACCGGGCGTATGCCGACTGCATGGCGGGGCTGAGGCGGGTCGGGCATGTCGCCGACACCTTTGGGTGCGCGATCGCGCTGGCGGATATACGGCGTAGGCAAGGCCGGCTCGGCGACGCGATGCACACCTACGAGCAGGCCTTGCAGCTCGCATCCGAGCAGGGCGGGTCGGTGTTGCGGGGGACGGCGGACATGTATGTCGGGATCAGCGAGATCCACCGCGAGCGGAACGACCTGCCTACCGCCATGCAGTACTTGCTGCGCAGCCAGGAGCTCGGCGAGCACCTCGGGTTGCTGCAGAACCCATACCGCTGGCGTGTCGCGATGGCTCGGGTACGCGAGGCTGAGGGGGATCTGGGCGCCGCACTCGACCTGCTCAATGAGGCGGAGCGCCTGTATGTCAGTGACTTCTTCCCCAACGTGCGGCCCGTCCCGGCGTGGAGGGCACGGGTCTGGGTCGAGCAGGGGGCGTTGGGTGAAGCGCTCGGCTGGGCGCGTGAGCGAGGACTTTCCGTTGACGACGACCTGAGCTACCTGCGCGAGTTCGAGCACATCACCCTGGTCAGGGTGCTCTTGGCCCAGCCCAGGGCAGAGCGCGCAGAGGGCTCCATCGACGAGGCGACCCAGTTCTTGGATCGGCTCCTGCAAGCAGCAGAAGAGGGGGGAAGGACGGGGAGCGTCATCGAGATCCTGGTGCTGCAGGCGCTGACCCACCAGACACAGGGCGACCTTCCTGCTGCACTCGGATCGCTGGAACGTGCCCTGACGCTGGCTGAGCCGGAGGGCTACGTCCGAGTGTTCGCGGATGAGGGCGCACCCATGGCCATACTGCTAAGAGCTGCCGCACGAGTGGCACCTGGCGAACAAACGGGGATCGCCCGGGACGATGTGCGTCGGCTCCTGGCGGCCGTTGACAAGACTGAGGACAGCCCTCCCGTCAGTCAGGGCTTGCCCGAGGACCGACAGGGTTTGGTTGAGCTACTGAGCAAACGCGAGCTGGAAGTGCTTCGGCTGCTCGGGACCGACCTGGACGGCCCGGACATCGCCCGCGAGCTCGTGGTGTCCCTGAACACCGTGCGGACCCACACCAAGAACATCTACGCCAAGCTCGGCGTGAACAACCGTCGGGCAGCGGTGCGCCGGGCCGAGCAGCTTGACCTGTTGTCCCGGACCCGCGACCGCTGAACCCGGCGCCGGCCAGATCACCACATAGATCACCACACGTGGTGATGCCTGCTCACCACATCCGTTCCTACCTTTCGAGCATGCGAACGAACGGACCGTACGAAATCCGCCTCAAGGGGCACCTGGATTCCCGATGGGCCGGCTGGTTCGACGCACTGACCATCACCAACGAGAACGACGGCACCACCCTCATCCAAGGCTCGGTGGTCGACCAGGCCGCGCTGTATGGCTTGCTCCAGAAGATCCGCGACATGGGCCTGCCGCTGGTCTCGGTCACTCAGGTCGAGCCCGACCAGCCCGATGTACCCACCGCCGATCCTCGATAGCTCATTCACCCACTAAAGATCAATCGCGAAAAGGGATAGACCGACATGGCCACCACCGTCCAGACCGCAGCAACGACACGAGTCCCGAAGGACCCAACGCGAAAGACCTCGCTCGTCGCGGGCATCTTCTACCTGATTACCTTCGTCTCAATCCCCACACTCGCCCCTCCAGCCCTCTACAGCTCGGTAACGGGCAAGGACTTCGTCATCAGCTCCGCCGCCGACACCCCCGCCCTCTGGGGCTGCTTCCTCGAGGTCATCGTCGCCCTCGCCGGCATCGGCACCGCCATCACGCTGTATCCGGTGGTCAAGCGACAGAACCAAGGCATGGCGCTCGGCTTCGTCGCCTCCCGCACCCTTGAAGCCGCCATGCTCTTCACCGGTGTCGCGAGCCTCCTCTCGCTCGTGACCCTGCACCAGGACCTGGGCACAGCGGCCGGAGCCGACGCAGCCTCGCTGGCCGCCATCGGCGCGTCGCACGTCGCGACCTACCACTGGGCGTTCACGCTCGGAGGAAGCCTCATGCCGGGCATCAACGCCATCCTGCTGGGCACCTTGCTGTACCGATCCGGCCTCGTGCCACGCGTCCTTCCCATGATCGGACTCATCGGAGCCCCACTGCACCTCACCGCGGTAGTCCTGACGATGTTCGGCGTCGTCGACCGGGTCGGCACGGTGACGGGGATCGCCGTCATCCCGATCGCCTTGTGGGAGCTCTCGCTGGGCGTCTATCTGATCGTCAAAGGCTTCAAGCCCTGCCCCATCACAGATGCCATCCGCGAAGAGGCAACCCCGCCCGCCTACCGCGAGGTCGCCGTCTGAGCGTCGAAAACGCGGCCGGGCCCACCAAGGGCCCCGCCGCTTCGTCGACGTGCGCGCTCAACGAACACCCTTCACCGGCAGGATGGCGAATGCTCCGATGATGGCGCAGAGCCCGGCGATCGCGTAAAGCACGCCGTAGCTGCCGCTGCTGATCGCCAGGATGGCCGGCGCGATCGCCGGCGCGATGGAAAACGGAAGCGCGCCCGCGATGTTGAACAAGCCGAGATCCTTGGCAGCGTTGTCCTTGTCCGGCAGCACGTCGACAACTAGCGCGAGGTCGACGGCACCATCCGAGCAGGACGACCGGGATGTTGGGTGCCAACGCGACAACGAGGACGCCGAGGGAGCCGACCACCAGGCCGATGACCATCCGTGGCCGCCGCATGCCCAGCTTCGACGAGGTGCGGTCGCTCATCTTCCCGAAGAACGGATTGGCGAAGATTGACAGCAGGGAGCCGGTCGCGGCGACAAGCGCCAAGCTGTTCGGTCGCCTCGCTGGCACCGGGAAGTTCGGCCAGTTGTCGTGAGTAGCCGTTGAGGCAGCGCGGCCGGATCACGAGCGGTCGACGCGGCTGGGTGTGGCCGGATCTTCCAATAGAGGCTCAGGGGCAAGAACACCGAACGGTCCGCGCCCGCTGAACTGCTGCCTGGAGTTCGCTCGCCCTAATGATGTCGTCATCCGCGCTTCATCGGTCGTATCCGGTTAACGGACGCTTTCCCGCAACCGGGACCGCGGTCCGGCAACCCGGCTGATACTGGCGCCGTGGGCGCCGCAATACCGCACGACTCTTGGTTCGCCGGCCGAGCGGATGAGCAAGAGCTCCTCGCGAGTGCTTTGGAGGCGGCGGCGAGCGGGAAACCGTGCGCCTTGGTGATCGAAGGTGAGGCCGGCGTCGGCAAGACATGTCTGGTCCGCGACGCCTGCGGCCGGCGGGCGCACGACTTTCAGGTGCTGTGGGGTAGCTGTGTGAACTTCGGAGCTGCCTCGGTTCCGTTCGCGCCCATCATCGGTGCCCTGCGGACTTGGTTGACACACCCCGGGGTGGCCCGCCTGGAGGCTCGATCGACGGCGGACGAGTTCACCCAGTTGGTGTCGGCGCTCGGGGGTGCTGAGCCGGCTGATCCAGGCAGGCTGCTGCCCCGGATTGATCAGGCGTTCAATCGGCTCGCGCAGCTGGCGCCGGTCGTTCTGGTGGTCGATGATCTTCAGTGGTCGGACCGTACATCGCTCGACGTTCTTGCGTACCTGATCACCGGCTTCCAGGATCAGCGCCTGGCGTTGTTGATGACCTGTCGAGACGAGCATCGTGGCGAAGGTCATCCCCTGCACGGCTGGCTCGCCGACATGCGCCGGATGCCGAGGTTCGACGAGATCCATCTCGACCGGTTGAGTGTCGACGGCACGGAAGAGCAGCTGGAGGGACTCCTCGGGCGACCGGTGGACATTGGATACGCGACAGATGTGCACGAGCGTTCCGGCGGCAACCCCTACCTCACCGAGCTACTGGTCCGCCATCGCGCCGATCTTGAACCGGAGTTGGCGTCACGCGCTCCCGCTGGGCTCCGCGACGCTCTGCTCGCGGCCTGGCATGGTCTCTCAGCTGGCTCCCGGCAGATCACGCGTGTACTCGCGGCCGGTGGCAGGCCTCTCGAGCTCGCCGTACTCGCGGCGGTCGGAGTCGACCGCGACATCGATCCCGACCTGGTCCCCGGATACCTGGTCGAGGCAGAGGAGCACGGCGTTGTGCGCAGAGACGACCAAGGTCGTCTGTGGTTCCGTCATCCGCTGCTCGCAGAAGTCCTGTACGAAGCCCTGCCCCCTGGTGAGGCCGCCCGGCTCCACGGTTCTTTCGTGGGGGTCCTCGAATCCCAGGCCGGCGCGGCCCCGGATCAGGCCGCGTCCGACCTTGCAGTCCACAACCACCGATCGGGACGGGCAGACGAAGCGTACCGATGGTCACTTGTCGCGGCCGACCGGGCAGCCGAGCTCCGCGCGACAACCGTGGAGTCGCTCCACCTGCAGCGGGCCTGTTCACTGTGGGGTCAGTTGTCGCCAGAGATCCGTGGTTCGCGACTCGACCACATCGATCTGCTTCGCCGGACGTCCGAGAGAAGCGCCACGGCCGGTCGATACACCGCCAGTCTCGAGTTCGCGCAACAAGCGATGGAGCTGGTCGACCGAGACTCTGAACCGCTGCTGGCCAGCGAAATCCTGCTCGCCTCACAAGACTTCACGCACCCGCAGTCGGGCATGAAGGCAGTGAACGACGATCTGATCGAGGCGCTCCGGCTGACGGACGACTACCCAGGTTCTGCTGAACGCTCCTTTGCGCTGACGGACCTGGCCTTTGCCGAATCCTGGGACTCGTCGAGCGATGCCGCAGCAGGCCGAAGTGCGTTGGCCCATGTCGAGGAGGCCCTTCGAACGGCGCGTCTGTGCGGGAATGACGTTGCGTTGGCCGCAGCACACTCCACCCGCGCGTTCACCTACCTGTCAACTGGCGCGGGCGATCCGATCCCGGACGCGATGAAAGCCGAACGTATCGGGCGACGGTGCGGTGACCCGACCAGTGTCGGAGTTGCGGTGACGTGGCATGTGAACGCCTTGCGGATCGGAGGCCAGCTTGCCGAGGCCGCGGACGTGGCCATGCAGGCTGTGGAGGAACTCCATGCCCTCGGGTCCGCCTGGGAACATTTCGTCGCCCAGCGGGCGGCCATTGTCTTGCTGATTGTCGGCCGCTGGCGCGAATGTCGCGAGGTGCTCCGGCGGGCCTTGGCGGCTCGTTGTGACGGCTTCGTGGGAGCAGCGGTGAGATTGGCGTCGGCGACGCTCGCCGTTCGGACCGGACGGCTGGCCGAAGCCAAGCTCCACCTCGCTCGTGCGCTGGAGATGGTCTCCGAGAACTACGCAGGACTTCGAGACGACCTCAGCAGGGTTCCCGCGGAAATCATGCTGGCTGAGGGCGATGCGCAAGGCGCCCTCGACTGGCTAGTCGGCCGGGATGCCGAGATCCTCGGCACCGACGACCCGGGCGAGTTCGTCGGCATTGCCCGCGCCGCCGCGACGGCCGCACGCGCCGCGCGGGATGCAGGCAATGCCGCTGCTGCAGATCGTGCGGTCGCCGTGCTGGACGACCTTATCCGCAAACTGCCGGTTGCCCCGTTCACAACTTCACCCCTCAGCCCCGCCGGCAAGGCAAGGGTCACGGCGTTGTTCGAGGCCGAGGTAGCCAGAGCCCACGACGACAGAGGCCAGGCGGCGTTGTGGCGCGTGGCCGCGGAGAGGTGCCAAGCCGGCGGTGTGCCCTTCCAGGAGGCGATCGCGCGCTTGCGTTGCGCAGAGGCAATGATCGCGGAAGGAGCACATGGGCCTGCAATCAAGGACGAGTTAAGACGGTCGCATCGGATCGCTGTCGACCTCGGGGCTGTTCCGTTGCGCCTGGAGGTCGAAGCTCTTGCCCGGATCGCTCGCATCGACCTCCGCGACCCGTCACCGCCATCGGCGATCGAGGTGGAGCGACCCGCCGGCCTGACCGCGCGGGAGCTCGAGATCCTGCGACTGCTGGTCGTGGGCCGGTCGAATGGCGAGATTGCGAAGGACCTGTTCATCAGCCCGAAGACCGTCAGCGTGCACGTCTCGAACATCCTCCGCAAGACGGCCACCTCGAGCCGACTCGAGGCGGCCGCATGGGCGGCTCGACAGCTCAACGGGTCGGACGAGCGCCGTGCCGGCGACGGCCCGTGAGCCACACGGCGGTGAGCGCGACGCCCGCGCCGCCGATGGCCGGAACCCCCGTCGCGGCCAAATACAAGCCCGCTTGCGCGTCGCCCGGGGTCGGTCGGGCGGGCGTACGGAGTCGTACTGCGGGTCGTAGCTCGGGTAGGAGTACTCGTTCACCTGTGGGTCTTGGGGCACGACGTTGCTGTGCTCACCGTTCTCGGCCGGGAGTTGAGCGAACGCCGCTGGTGCTGCGAGTGCGCCGGTGCTCGCGGCCAAAGCTATGGCTGCGAGGGCAGTTGAGATGCGGTTCATCGCTTCCTCCCCCGGATTCGCGCGACATGGTTGCCGCTCCTTTCACCGTCGGAGCCCGGGTAGGTGACGCGCATCGGGCGTACTGCCTCAGAAGGTGTCTTCGAATACCTCAGATTCGTTGGCTGGACCAAGACCTCACCGACCCGCGGCTCTGCGCCGCCGTCGTCGTCCGGCTCACCTTCGCCGGGCCGAAGCCGAACGTTCCCGCCCGCGGAGCGTCCGATCCGGACCTGTGGCTGGCCGCGGTCAGGGAGTGAAACGCGTTGGGCCATCCGTATCCGGCGGCGAGGGCCCGGCTGCGGGCCGCCGAGGCACTCCTGGCGCAAGGACGCCTAGCAGGTTCCCGTGCACGGGCAACCAGTGAGCTCGAGACCGCCAGGTTCACCGCGGAGTCCCTCGGCGCCGGCCCGCTGCGCGAGCAGATCGATCAGCTCGCCAAACTGGCGCGGATCCACCTCAACGACGCCGTCACCGAGCACGGCGCCAAGCAAGATCGCGCGGCCGGCGACGATTACGGTCTGACCGACCGCGAGCGGGACGTGCTCGCACTACTCGCCGACGGCAAGACGAACCGAGAGATCGGTGCGGCTCTCTACATGAGCCAGAAGACCGCCAGCGTCCACGTCACCCACATCCTCGCCAAGCTCGGCGTCCGCAGCCGCGTCCAGGCCGCCGCGATCGCTGTGCGCCTTGGTCTCGCAGACCGGCCGAGCGCGGGCTAGCGACACCTGCCTCCTGAACTCTCAGTCGACCGACTCGATCCTGACCCGCACCCTGCCCGCGATCCCGCACGCAGCCCGGCGGGGACCTATTCCACGCGGACGAACGCCGGCGTCGACAACAAGCTGGGCCAACGCCCGCCTTGTCCGGCAGACAAATCCTCCACCCGGCTCGGGCAGCTAAGGACCTGCGGGATCGAATCTAAGGCACTTGCGCCTTCGGATAGTGCTCGATCGCCCGATGTGGCCCAGCCGCCGCAGACCGACGGTGGGGTTGTGCGGCGACTCGCGCCGCATCGTCCCCAGGGAGGAAATCATGAACCGCAAGCACGCAGCTGCGGCACTGTCCGCACTCGCCCTTGGCGCGGTGGCACCCAACGTGGCCGAAGCATCGGCACTGGCGGCCCCGGAACCAGAGTGTGGAAACACGATCCCGGAGCCCAACTGCCCAAGCTACGACCTATGGCAACACGGGAACATGCCGACCCCGGTGTACGACTACCCCGGGTACAAATACCCGGCGTACAAGCTCGACGTGCCGACGTCGCCCAGCGACCCGGCTCACGCGTCGGCGGAGGACACAGTCGTCGACGTGCTGCCGGCTGGCGCGTCCGCACTGGGTGCAGCCGGAGTCGGTCTCGGCTTGTGGCTGTACCGGCGCCGCCGACAGCCAGCCGCCTAGGTCACGTTTCAAATGCCCGTCGCCCGAGCAACCCCAGCCCACCACCAGCCCACGACCGCGGTCACGATGCCGACCCCGGCCACCGCCACAGTCGAGCTCCGATCCGTTGGAAAACCTCCGGAGCGAACGATGAACCCCACGCACATCACCCTCTCGTCTGCGGTCGCAGCCGAACGCGTCGCCGCCGTCCGCTGGATAGCCGACTCCCACCGATGGCTCGACTGGCACCTGCAAGCCGCAGCGATCAGCGGCCGCCGTCGTCGCCAGTAGCGCGCGCCTTAGACGCGAACACACAAACGCCACACCGTGCAGCAGCCCGAGCTGGTGGCGCCGTTCAACGACGACCCGGGCACCTCGCCGGTGACCATCAACTCACGTGGAAGGAAGCGAGCCGAAATGACGCCGATCTTCATCGCCAGCCTCTACACCGCCGTCGAGAACACCCGCATCCTGGCACACTCCGCACTGCCCGACGCGCCAGTGATCGCAGACGAAACCCTCCGGCCACGCAGCCGCGCTCACACCCGCGCACGGATCGGAGCTGTGCTGCGATCCACAGCCCGCCGCGCGCTGAAGCTCGCCGACCCCATCGACCCGCACTACGACCCACAGACCGGCTGACACCCCTGCTCAGTTCGGCGCGGGAACACGACGCGAAGAAAGGGCGCGTCGATCCGAGTCAACTGGAGTCAAAGTAAGCGCGACAAGGGAGGAGTCGCTGGTGTCCGCGCTCCGGAATGGCAGGGAAGCCATCGCAGGTCTGGGCCAGCCGGCGAATGGCACAGGCACTCTCCACGTTCCTGAGTCTCAGAGGGGACAGGCAAAATGGCGCATCGCACTGTGTTCGTGGTGGCTGCTGCGACAGTGACCTTCCTAGTGGTCGGATCATTAACGTCGGCCGAGGCTGATGTCCGTACCCAGAACCTGCAGCTTCTCGACACCGGGGCAACCATCGACGTGTTCCTCAATGGCGGTGATCCCAGCCATGTCGGCGACCGGGAGGTGTTCCGCGACACACTGGTGTCGGCCAAGGACCATGGTCCCGCTGGCAAGGCCGATGGACATTGCACCGTGATCGAGCCAACGACCGCCACGACGACCTGCACGATCGTAACGACCCTGCAGCGAGGGACGCTGACCACGGAAGGAATAGGGACCTTCGTTCCCGGGGCGCAGAGCACAGCTGCAATCACGGGAGGAACTGGCGCTTACGAGGGTGCGACCGGTCACGCGACTTTCGTCGTCAACCCCGGAGGCGAGTCACCAATCAGCTTCAGTCTGGCTCCGCACTAGAGGCCAGCCTCGCGCGCGCAAGTTGGCAGTCACTCGGAGACAAACCTCAGCCGGAGGAGAAACGCTTCCGCTCGGTCTCACGCGCGGACGAGACACGCTGAGAGCAGGCATCGGTGGAGCATCGGGAGGACTGCAAGCAATGCGCGCTGGTGCAGGAAATGAAGATGATCCTCGCGAGCAACCGGCCTCCGGTCCAAAAGCTGCGCGCCGTCGAGCTAGCCGTGTACCGACGACGCAGACGAAACGGCCGGTGCATCTCGGGCCGAAAGGATGGCCCGTACTCCAGGGAACGACGTTGGGAGATCCACGGCGACCCAGAGATGATGCGCCCAAGCCCCGCGACTCGTGCGGGAAGTGCGGGCTCCCGCGCACGATCGTGAACGGCAAGCTCTACTGCGGCTGCTGTCGCTACATCCTGACCTTCAAAGAACCCGGAGAACCCGAACCTCTCCACTCTCCCCTAGCCCGGCGAATGACTGTCGCCGAATGGAGGGCTCGGCTGACCTGGGAATCCACTTAGGAATCCAGCGCTCGTTAGTGGAGGCGGCCAGAGTCGACAACGAGCGAACTCAAGTAGCCCGGAGTTCCGCGAGTTCAGGCGTGACAACCGTGTCCGGCCACCTTCTAAACCGTTTGTCAGAGACTGGAGGCACTCCGGCTCAGCTCGACCGCCGGTCGCCGCCGCGCAGCCGGTCCGTCGCACCCGATTCGGGTCGCGTGAGCGGACCTGGCTGAGGTGCTGGTGCCGCGGGATCAACGGGGTGCGAAATCGCGTCAAAAGAAGTCGCCCGGCGGGGCCAGAATCCCTTCAAACCGGAACGTCTGACGCCTGGAGAGGCTGGTTGCTAAGGCATCATTGCACCTTTCAATCCGCAGCGTCAGGGATCAAGCGCTCGACGACGGCCTTTAATCGAACGATTAAACGAGCCGACAAGCACAGCCGTATCAGGTCCTCGCGGTATTGACACGTACGTCTCACCAGCACACGCTGCGACTTAGGCGACAGTGTCGCCACTGAGTCGCAGACTGCGGCGTCGCCGGGTGGGGGTATTCGTCATGCTCAAGATCATCCGCGCGTCCTCGTGCGTCCTTTTCGCGGCGGTCAGCATCCTACTTATCCCGCAGTACGCATCGGCCGCGCCACCGGCGACACCAACGCTCACGCCAGCGCCACCGGACTTCCTGACCTGCAAGGCGGTAGGTGCCGGCACAATCTGCCAAGGCACACGCACCCTGACCATCACGTCGGAAGATACAGGCATCACCTGCGGGTCGGGATCGAGCGCGTTCACCATCCTCGACAGCTCGACCTTGGATCAGCGAGCAGTCCGCTACTACGACACCAACGGAAACCTGACGCGGCGCATCATCCATGACCACTACCGCGGCCAATGGTTCAACCCCGGCAGCGGACGCGAAGCCCCGTACATCCAGAACAACAACACCATCGACGACCTGGCCATCCCAGGTGACTTCACCAGCTCCACCCAGAGCTTCACAGGCGAGGTCATCATGCGCGCAGGCCCTGGAGCCCCCGTACTGATCGCCGTGGGTCGTCAGGTGTTCAACTCCGACGGAGAACTGCTGTCCAGCGCCGGCCGCAACGCGTTCGTGGCAGCCTTCGTCGAGGGAGACCCGACTGTCTTCAACGCAGTATGCGCCGCCCTCGCCTAACGCCCCAACATCGCATCTCTCAGTCGCATCCGACTGCGTCAACTGCAAGGGCACTCACCGAGCATGTGCAATTCGTCGCGAGAGTGACCATCGGCGTGGGGCCATTCGTGGGCCAAATGGAGTCCAAAAAGGCGTGGCAGAGTGGGCTGAGCGGGTCGAGATACGAACTCCCAAGCCTGAATGACCATTTGTGGCAACTGCCGCCGGACTCATAATCCGCAGGTCATGCCCTAGAGCGGGCGGATGTTCCATCGCAGGGGTAGCGAGGGTTGGTGTCGCCTTCGTGGGGCGGCGACGCGTCGCTGGCCAAGATCGTTGGGTCCGGTCTGCGTCATCCGCTACCGTGCGGCCAGCGTCGGATTGAGCCGTACGAGCTGAGCGGAGGTTGTCTCGTCGAGTTCGGCGACGGCTTCTCGTGACCTCACGAAGTCCGAGAACGATCGGTAGCCGAGCGCCCTCTCGCTGAAGGACGGGTCCATGCGCTTCATCTGACTCTTCACCGCGGAGCTGTGCAGCCAGTCTGCGTCGTCCTTCTCTTGTCCCAGGCGCAGCGCCCGTTCGAGGAGGCTCGTCGCCAGCTGCTGAGGATCTTCGGAGTCGGGATCGGGCTCGGTGCGCACCGCGGCGCTCGGGCGCGTGGTATGTCGCGAGCCGGAGTGGGAGGAGGTCCCGGCGGTTCCGTCGGTTTCGACCTGGGGGGTTGCCGGTTGTTCGGTCGCCGACTGCGAGGTGTCGATGGGGGCGACACCGGGCAACGCGTCGTACGTCACGAGCTCGTCGCAGGCCGCGGCGAGCGATCTGCTGGTCGATCCGGCCACCCCCACGCCCACGACGTAACGGCCAAGGCGTCGACAGCGTTGGGCCAACGCGATGTAGTCGGAGTCTCCGGCCACGATCACCACATGGGTCAGGTCCGGGAGGCGGAACATGTCTTCGACCGCGTCGACGGCCAGTCTGATGTCGGCACCGTTCTTGGCGTAGGCCGCGGCGGGAAACAGCTGCACCAGGTCCACCGCCCGACTGACCAGTTGCCCGCGGTACTCGGCGTTGACCGGGTCCGACCAGTCCGCGTAGGCGCGCGTGAGGACCAGCGTGCCGAACGACGAGGCGAAGTCGATCACTGCGCCGATGTCGACCGTCGCGCGCCTGAGCTTGTCTGCGATGTCGGACTCGGCCGACAACTCCGCCCGGTCGAACCCCCGCACCTTGTCACGCTGGAACTGGCTACGACCATGCACCTGGTCGTAGCGCGAGATCACAATATTGTCGAAGTCGATGTAGACGGCCACGCGGGTCACGCCAGGTTCGGCCATGATTCCCTCTCTCGAAGGGATGAGCTCCCGACGCCATTCTGCCCAAGAACGCGAGACAGGCCTCCATCCCACCACCCAGCTAGAAACCACACCTCGCCCTCCAGGGCCGAAGGCGACGATCAACCGACGGCTCAGCGCCGGCGGCTTAGCGCCGGGCGGTGAACGGCCGGAGGCCGCATGCGCACGTCCGCGGGGCGCGCCTGGATCTATCTGGGGCAATTCGGCCGGTGCTGCCGAAGCAGCCCGTTCGAGCAAGACCGCCAGAGGTGAGTGAGTTCCCTGCCCGCACACTTCGCGCGTGACATGACTCGTGACATGAAACTGCGTCGAACAGAGTGGATTGAGTCAGGTAGAGATGCTGCTACCCGAACCCCAGGAGCCCAAAGTTGACCGTTGTGGCAAGTGGCATGGCTCTCATAATCCCTGGGTCGCGGGTTCGAGTCCCGCCCGCCCTACTTCGCATCACCGCAGGTCACGGCCACATTCGGCTGTGGCCTGCGATCGAGCCAAACCCGCCCGTGACATGAACCGTATTAACGTCGGAGTATGGCTGCTTCGGGGAAGCCGCAGGAGCAGCAGCGTGGCAACATCACCGTGCTCCCCTCCGGGGAAGTGCGAGTGCGCGTACGCCGGCCAGGACCCGGTTACAAGGAAGCCCTTCTACCTGCAAGAGAACGTGCCATCCGGGCGGCAGGCCCAGGAGGCGGAGAAGCTCAAGACCCGTTTCCTCAACATGGCCGCCGCTTCGCCGTCCGCCGGCGGACCCGCGGCGCACGAAGGATTCGTCCCTGCTCGCTCATCGCTGGCTTTCCTCACACGGTCGGTCGGGCGTGGAGCCCGGACCGTGCGCTTCGTCGATGGAACGAACCGAGACGAATCCCTGGTCGTGCGTCAGTTGGGCTGGGTGCCCGTCACCGTGACCTCGGCCAGGCTGATCACACCGGCGCTGGTGGCCGGCGACTGCACCTTGACGTAGCGGGCCACGGTGTTGGTCGGCAGACTGGTGACCGCCCCCGGCGTCGCCCCGAGGTTCAGCTTGGTCACCGTGGAGTCGGCCATCAGCTGGGCGTAGGTCCGGCCCGACATGCTGGCGGTGGAGAGGTACACCACCGCGTTGTTCAGCTTGTCGGCCGAGGCGTCGGTCCGGTTGTGCACCGTGACGTTGCCGACCCGGGAATTGGTCAGCAGGTCGACCTGCCACCACGGCTGCGAGCTGGACGCCGTCCGGCTCACCGACCCGGCGGCGAAGACGCCGTTGGTGTTCCCGTCCACGGCCCGGGCGGCGGTGCCGACGTCGGTCGACGACTGCGTGGCCGGCCGGTTGGTGGACAGGTTCACGGCGCCGGTGGTGCCGCCGACCTGCACCTCGGCCAGGTTCAGGGTGGTGAAGATGCTCGACAGCTGCACCCGCACGTACCGGCCGGTGGCGTTGCCCGCGTTCAGGGTCAGGCTGTTGGTGGTGGACGAGAACGCCGAGAACGACATCTCCTTCACCGAGTCGTCGGCCTGCAGCGAGGACATCGACCGGCCGGTCATGTCGGTCGAGGAGATGAACACCGAGCCGCTGCCCATCCGGTTCGAGTCGGTCCGACTCCACACCGTGACCGTGGAGACGGCCGCCGCGGAACCGAGGTCGACCTGCCACCACGGCTGGGTGGAGGTGTTGGTCTGGGTCACCGAGCCGCTCGCGAACACGCCGTTGGTGTTGCCGTCCACCGCCCGGGCCGCCACCGCGGTACCGCTGGTGCTCGACTGGGTGGCGGTCTTGCCCCGGGCCAGGTTCGGACCGGTGACGGTCACCGTGGTGGTCGACACCGCGCTGTCCACCTTGCCGTCCCGCACGACCAGGCTGAAGGTCAGCGTCGCCGGTGTGGCCGGGGCGGTGAAGGTCGGCTTCTGCACCGTCCGGCTGGACAGCGTCACCGCCGGCCCACCGGTCTGGGTCCAGGTGTAGGTCAGCGGGTCGTTGTCGGCGTCGCGGCTGCCGGAGCCGTCCAGCGTCACCGTGGTACCCGTGTTGACCGTCTGCGCCGTACCGGCGTTCGCCACCGGCACCGTGTTGTTGGTGGTGACCGTGGTGGTGACGGCGGCGCTGTTGGCCTTGCCGTCCCGCACCACCAGGCTGAAGGTCAGCGTGGACGCCGAGGACGGGGCGGTGAAGGTCGGCTTCGCCGCCGTCGTACTGGACAGCGTCACCGCCGGCCCACCGGTCTGGGTCCAGGTGTAGGTCAGCGGGTCGTTGTCGGCGTCGCGGCTGCCGGAGCCGTCCAGCGTCACCGTGCTACCCGTGTTGACCGTCTGCGCCGTACCGGCGTTCGCCACCGGCACCTGGTTGACCGGGGTGGTGGTCACCGTGGTGGTCGCCGCCGCGCTGTTGGCCCGGCCGTCCCGCACCACCAGGCTGAAGGTCAGCGTGGACGCCGAGGACGGGGCGGTGAAGGTCGGCTTCGCCGCCGTCGTACTGGACAGCGTCACCGCCGGTCCACCGGTCTGGGTCCACGCGTAGGTGAGGTCGTCGCCGTCGGCGTCGGTGCCGGACCCGTTCAGGGTCACGGTCGTACCAGCCACGACCGACTGCGGCGCACCGGCGTTCGCCACCGGGAGGCGGTTGTTCGACTCCGAGAGCGGCCGCGGGGTGCAGTTGCTCACCGAGAGCGTGAAGGGCTGGACGTCGTTGTCCGTCTCGATCATGGCGCCGTCCTCGGAGCCGCTGAGCGAGATGGTGTACGCCTGGCCGGCGTTCACGCGGGTCTCCCGCCACTCGTCCGTACCGCGCTCCCACTCGACGATCAGGATCCGGCCGGTGACCACGCGGACGGTGCACCCGTCGGCCCAGGCACCCATGTACGGGTAGAGCGGAACGCCCGACTCCGAGTAGACGGTGCGCGCGTTGTCGCCGGAGCGGCCGTTGCCCTGGTAGGCCGTGCCGACCGGCCAGGTGATCACGCCGCCGTACCAGTCACCGGGGTTCTCGCCGGTGCCGGCGTAGCGCCAGCGGGCGTTGACCCAGGAGACCGGGTCGCAGGTGGTGGGGTCGGTACAGGCGGGCGGCGTCGGCGGGACCGGCGGGCCGGGCACGAAGGCGTACTCGAACGGCGAACCGCTCTGCACGCTGACGATGCTGCTGCCGCTCAGAGTGGTCGGCACGGTGTAGCTCTGGCCGGCCGACAGGTTGCCCAGCGACGCGTGCGAGTCCCCGACCGGGCCGGAGAACACGGTGGCGCTGCCCGAGGTGACGGTGATCTTCCAGTTCGCCACCTGCGGGGCCGGCGCGTAGACGTCGTGCGAGGCGGTGTAGCCGTAGCGGGCCCGGCTGGGGTCGGTCTCGGCCGGCCAGACGGCGGCGTACCCGCTGTCCGACGGACCCCACGGGCACGGGCTGCTGGTGCAGGTCCAGGTCACCCGGGCCGACTCGCCGTCGCCGGCCGGCGGGGGTGTGACCGGCTCACCCGGGGTGAACGTGTACTCGAACGCGGCGCCGCCCTGCACGCTGACGATGCTGCTGCTGCTCAGGGTGCTCGACACGGTGTAGCTCTCGCCGGCCGACAGCGCGGCCAACGACGAGTGCGAGTCCCCGACCGGGCCTGCGTACACGGCGGCGCTGCCGGAGGTGACGGTGATCTTCCAGCCGGCCACCTTCGCCGCCGGGGCGTACACGTCGTGGGAGACGGTGTAGCCGTAGCGGGCCCGGGTGGGCTCGGCCGTCGCGGGCCAGATCGCCGCGTGGCTGGTGTAGCTCGTACCCGACGGGCAGGGCGTGCCGGTGCAGTTCCAGGTGGCCAGCACCGAACCGTAGCCGGACGCCGGCGGCGTGGTCGGATCGCCCGGAGTGAAGATGACCCGGAACGCGCCATCGTCCTGCACGCTCACGATGCTGCTGTTGCTGAGCGTGCTGGACACGGTGTAGCTCTCGCCGGCCGACAGCATGGCCAGCGACGAGTGCGAGTCGTCGGCCGGGCCCGCGTAAACCGTGGCGCTGCCGGAGATGACGGTGATCTTCCAGCCGGCCACCTTGGACACCGGAGCGTAGACGTCGGCGGAGACGGTGTAGCCGTAGCGGGCCCGGACCGGCTGGGCCGCGGCCGGCCAGACGCCCGCGTTGCTGGTGTAGCTCTGGCCCGACGGGCAGGGGCTGCTGGTGCAGTTCCAGGTGGCCAGCACCGAGCCGTCACCGGAGGCCGGCGGCGGGTCGGTCGGGGCGCCGGGGGTGATCGTGTACTCGAACGACCCACCGTCCTGCACGCTCACGATGCTGCTGCTGCTCAGCGTGCTGGGCAGGGTGTAGCTGTCGCCGGCCGACAGCGCGGCCAACGACGAGTGCGAGTCGTCGGCCGGGCCGGCGTACACGGTGGCGCTGCCGGAGGTGACGGTGATCTTCCAGCCCGCCACCTTCGGCGCCGGGGCGTACACGTCGTGGGAGACGGTGTAGCCGTAGCGGGCCCGGACCGGCTCGGCCGCGGCCGGCCAGACCGCCGCGTTGCTGGTGTCCGACAGGCCCCACGGGCACGGGCTGCTGGTGCAGGACCACGTCGCCACAACGGAGGACGCAGGATCACCCTCGGCTGCCAGCGCGGGCGGGGCGATGAGGCCCAGCACCATCACGACCGCAGTCGTGAGAACGAAAAATGCGGTCGCTAAACGTTTCGGCATGCCGGCCCCCCGGATTGTGACTCTCCCCTTGCGGCGAAACCGTAGCCCATGTCGCTCTCTGGCAACCGAAAAAGAAGCAAAAAGATGCAACCACGAACGATTTGTTATGAACTTCATCACGCTACGGAAAAACCCCACTACTCATTGATGAGACCCATTACTCATTGATGAGAAATGGGAAGATCGCTTGACTGAAAGGGCTCGCGGCGGGTGCAGAGCGTAGTGGTCATCAGAGGGGGCGGCCGGCTAGCCAGGTTTGGGTGAGGTACGGCGGGGCGGTACGCCACGTGGAGACAGGAGGGGGCGTCGAGGACGGCCAGGTCGGCGCGAGCGCCTACGGTCACGCGGCCGATGTCGTCGCGGCGGAGCGAGGCGGCGCCGCCTGCGGTGGCTGACCAAACGGCTTCGGCCGGGCTCATGTGCATTTCGCGGACGGCCAGGGCGATGCAATGCGGCATCGACGAGGAGTGGCAGGAGCCCGGGTTGCAGTTGCTGGCCAGCGAGACGGTGGCGCCGGCGTCGAGCAGGCGGCGGGCGTCCGGGTAGGGCGAGCGGGTGGAGAACTCGACCGCGGGCAGCAGACCGGCCACGACCCCGGATGAGGCGAGGGCGTCGATGTCGGCGCCGGTGAGGTGGGTGCAGTGGTCGGCGGCCGCGGCACCGAGCTCGCAGGCCAACTGGACACCCGGGCCGGGGCCGAGCTGGTTGGCGTGGACGCGGAGGCCGAGGCCCGTGGCGGCGCCGGCGGTGAGGATCGCCCGGGCCTGGTCCGCGTCGAAGGCGGCGGTCTCGACGAAGACGAGACTCCCGAAGGGCAGAGGAGCGCCCTAGTTGAACGACCTGGGTCCCTCTGGTTGCGCGTGAAAGGTGCTGTGACTGGGCTGAGCGACCGACACGAAGGCGATCCCCGATCCGACTCCGAACAAGGCGCGCCCTTGGTATACGTCGAGCAGGCACGGCCGTCATGCGATGCAAACTCGCTCGAGCGACACCGCTCGACGTGCGCGAGTTATTGCCACACATCCCGCGCGTGACATGACTCGTGACACGAAATCGTGTCAAACAGAGTGGATTCAGTCAGCTAGTGCCGCGCGTCGTTAGTTGATTTACGGTTGGTGGTTGGGATGATGAGGCATGGCGAATCGTCCTGCGGCTGCGTTGGTGTTGCGTGAGGGTGACGAGGCGGGTCTGGTCGCGTTGATGCGGGCGTCGAGTGTGCGGGCTGGGTTGGCGCAGCGGGCGCGGATCGTGTTGCTGGCCTCGCAGGGGGTGTCGAACACCAGGATCGCGGAGTTGGTCGGGGTGTCGCGGCCGACGGTGATCGGGTGGCGAGATCGGTACGCCGAGCGGGGGCTGGCTGGGCTGGACGACGAGCCGCGTGCGGGCCGGCCGCGGACGGTTGATCATCGGGGCATCGTGGCCGCGACGTTGAGGCCGCCGCCGAAGAAGTACGGGGTGACGCACTGGTCGTCGCGGTTGTTGGGGCGGCATCTGGGGATCGGGGATGCCACGGTGGCCAGGGCGTGGCGTGAGTTCGGGGTGCAGCCGTGGCGGTCGGAGTCGTTTCGTTTCTCCACCGATCCCGAGCTGGTGGCCAAGGTCACCGACGTGGTCGGGCTGTATTTGGCGCCGCCGGACAACGCGGTGGTGTTGTGTGTGGACGAGAAGAGCCAGATCCAGGCGCTGGACCGCACGGCGCCGATCCTGCCGCTGCAGCCGGGGCTGGCCGAACGCCGCTCGCACGACTATGTCCGGCACGGCACCACGACCCTGTTCGCCGCGCTGGAGATCGCCACCGGCCAGGTCACCGCGGCCTGCAAACCGAGGCATCGCCACCAAGAGTTCCTGGCGTTCCTCAAGCAGGTCGCCCGTGCCCACCCCGGCCGCGAACTGCACCTGGTCATGGACAACTACGCCGCCCACAAACACCCCAAGATCAAGGCCTGGCTGGCCGACAACCCCCGCGTCAGCGTGCACTTCACCCCGACCCACGCGTCCTGGATGAACCTGGTCGAGGTGTGGTTCTCCATCATCGAACGCCAAGCCATCCACCGCGGCACCTTCCGATCCGTCAACGACCTCACCGCCAAGATCCGGGCCTTCATCACCGGCTGGAACGACCGATCCCACCCGTTCGCCTGGACCAAGACCGCAGACCAGATCCTCAACAAGGCCAACCGTCAGAAGACATCAGACGCGCGGCACTAGATGTGATGTCCAGGGAGGTTGGTCAGTCGGGTGATGGGCGGCTGGCCTGAGATGGCGGAGTGGGGTCGGTGGTGATTGTAGAAGTGGAGCCAGCCGGGGAGGGCGGTTCGGCGGTGGGTTTCTGAGGTGTAGAAGCGGGCGTAGGCCCAGCCGTCGGCCAGGGTGCGGTGGAAGCGTTCGACCTTGCCGTTGGTTTGTGGCCGGTAGGGCCGGGTGCGTTTCGGGGTGATCCCGAGCTCGGCGCAGGTGTCGCGCCAGGCGTGGGAGCGGTAGGCGGCTCCGTTGTCGGACAGGACTCGTTCGACGGTGATGCCTCGGTCGGCGAACCAGGCCACCGCACGTCGCAGGACGCCGATCGCGGTGGCGGCTTTCTCGTCGGTGCAGATCTCGACGTAGGCCACGCGTGAGTGGTCGTCGAGGACGGTGTGCAGGTAACTGACGCCGGTTCGGGCGTGCCGGTCGGGGCTCCACTGGCCGGTCCGCCGAGACGTTGCGGACTTGTTCTTGGCGCCTTGCTGTTTGCCGACGTAGCGCCAGCCGCCGCCGTCGGGGACGTTGCCGAACTTGGTGACGTCGACATGGATCAGCGAGCCGGGGTGGTCGTGTTCGTAGCGGCGCAGGGGTTCACCGGTGACGCGGTCGATGTGGGACAGCCGATTGATCCGGCACCGGACCAGTACGGCGTGCACGGTCGAGGCAGGTACGCCGAGCCGGCCGGCGATCTGGACCGGGCCGAGCCGCTGTCGCCACCGCAAACCCACGATCTGGCGCGTCAGCTGTGTGGAGGTCTTGGCCGGGCTGCACCGCGGCCGCGAGCTGCGGTCGGCCATCCCGGCGACTCCTTCGGCCCGGTAACGGTTGGCCCACTTGCGGGCCGTCTTAGCCGCGACCATGAACATCTTCGCCGCCGCGGAGTACGTCCAGCCCTGATCGACAATCAAACGTGCCAGGCGCAGCCGGGTGCGTGGAGTCAAAGTCGCGTTAACGTGGGACACGAAGGCCTCCAGGTTGGTGAAGCGGTGCACTAGACAGCTCCACTTCACAACCGGAGGCCTTCACCTGTCAGGCCGACTCACCGCCAACGAGCGGGACAACCTCCCTGGACATCACAGCTAGAGGTGCCGGACTCCGAACTGGGAGCCTGAAGTTGGCGCGTGTGGCAGGTGGCGTGGCTCTCATGATCCCTGGGTCGCGGGTTCGAGTCCCGCCCGCCCTACTACTCATCACCGCAGGTCAGAGGCACAGTCGGACCTCTGGCCCGCGGTGGGCCATCGCACTCGTTCCGTGTTGTTCGGCAGGACAAGGGCTCTGACCGTGCTCTGAGGGCTGTAGGCGGGTTGGCTTGGTCGAGTGGGCCAGGAGACGCCCGCCACGATCGGGTCGCGGGGACTGAGCCAGGTGGTGGCCCCGTTGAACTGAGCCTTGTTTACCTTGGCTTCCCGGTTGGACTGAGCCCAGTCGTTCGGCTGGGCTCAGTTCGTCTGGGCGCACTGGCTCGAGTATTAGACCTCGAACTGGCCGTGCTCCAGGAAGTACCTCGCCGCTTCCGGTGTGTCCTCGTTGAGGGCCTGCTGGGCCGCTGCACGGACCGCCGCAGTGGTGGTCGGATTGGCAAGGATTCGGAAGATGGCGACCCTGTCGTCTTCGAACTGGGCGAGGCGGCAGCCGGTCTCCAGGAAGGCGCGCAGGACAGTCGGCGTGCCGTCGTTGAGGGCCTGCTGCGCCGCCTTGGTGACGCCGCGGTCGTTGTACACGCTCGCATAGTGGAGGGTGGTAAAGACGGCGACCCTGTCGTCTTCGGCCTGGGCCGGCCAGCGGTCGGTGGTCAGGAAGTTGCGCTGGTCCTCGATAGTGCCGTTCATGGCCTTCTGCGCGGCGGCCTCGACCGCGTAGCCCGTGCTCGGGTCGCCGATGATGTGCAAGATCGTGATCCGCACATCATCGTCGGACATCTCGTCGACCGGCGTGGTCACGACGTACGTGTCCGTGGGCGCCTGGCACGCGGTCGGTGCGACGACCGGGTCGGCGGCGAACGCGGGGGTGGTTGTCAGAAGCACTGGCGTCAAGGCGATTGCCGCGACAGCCAGGGCAACGTTGGTTCGTCTCACTTGTTGACCTTCCTTGTAAGCGTTGAGAGCACGAGAACTCTTTCGGATTCCTTGCGTCGAGATCTCGGGTCGTATGACGCCCAGCCGACGAAACAGCGAGGCAATCTGTGAGCCGCGCCCGAATGTGATCTACGTCTACCGCCCGCGGCGGCCCATGCTCCACGGCCAGAGCTTGCCGGCCCAGAGCGCAAGCTGGCTTCTGAATGTCTCCGAGGTCTTGCCGAGTTGGAGCGCTCTGGTGCAGGAATGCCTCGATTGTGCTGGTCACACACGGCCGCCCGGAGATCAGATCTGCGCCGCTGATGAGCGCGGTCCAGCGGGGCCAGGCACTCTTGATTCCGGACGTGGTCAGGTGGCATTCAGGAGAGTGGTGAGGTAGGCGTCGAGGCGTCGTTCGGCGGCTTGGGTTGTCAGGTCGGGTCTGCCTGCTGCGCGCCAGGCTTGGGAGATCAGGTCGATGTCTTCGGACATGGCCAGGGCGTCACGGACGAGCCAGTACTGGCGTTCCGCCGGATCCTCCGCGAGGGTGCCGCCGGCTGCTTCGTAGGCGTTGACGAACGCCAGGCCCCGAGCAGCGCCGTGGAGTACGGCGAGGTTGGTGGCGCAGTGCGCGACGTCCAGGTCGGCCGGACCCCAGCAGGGACTTGCCCAGTCGACCACGCCCGTGAGGCCCGTGATCGGTCCGTCGAACAGGACGTTGCCGGGTTGGAAATCCCGGTGCAGGTAGCGGCCTTCGTACGACGGCGCCGGCCGGCGGATGATCTCGATCGCGGCGGACCATGCCTGAGCGTTGGCGCCGGGCGGAGTGACGACGGTGTCGGCGGTCGTCAGGGTCCCGTAAGTGGGAGGCTGTTCGATGGGCTGGATGGCGTGGATCGCCACGAGTTCACGGGCCAGCAGCGGGATACGCGCCTCCACTCCCTTGTCCTCGAGGACTGCCCGACCCGGTAGATGCGTCATCAGCAGCGACGGGTGCTCGCACTCCGCAGCGAGGGGATCGACCCCGACCAACTCGGGAGCCGTCACCTCTGTTGCCGTAAGCATCGTCAGTGCGGCAGCTTCTCTGGTCAGGGCGTCGTTGGCATTGCCCACGCCGACGTACGAACGCAGCACCAAAGTGCGGGTGTCTCCGTTCAGACTGCCGATGGTCAACCGTCGTATCTCGGCGGTGATGCCGCCAGGCAGAACATCGGCGCCGACGATCCGTTCACCGCCCGCGAGGTGACTGGCCGCCCACGCCAGAGTATTCGGCCGGACAGCGGTGTGGTCGCTCATACCACCACCCCATCATTCGGGCAGCCCTGCGCGGAAACGGTTTTCGGTTCACCCGCGGCTCCTCCGCCGAACGGACAGCGCCACCCTCAGCTGTCTGGTAGACGCGGCGGTGTTCGATGTGGGCAGCACGATCTGTTTCGACGACGTGCAATCCGACGCCGCCAGCTCGCGGAGGTCCCCCGATGCCGCTACATGCTCGAGTTCGCGGAACACCAATCCCACCGCAGACCCCGACTCAATCTCCTGATCCCGCTGCCGGTGCGCTACGACCCGCCCGAGAAGCTGCACGGCGAACCGTTCCCGCACCTGTTCGTCCGCCGCATCGCTGCACCGAACGAGGTCTTGTCGCCGTCGGAGGCAGGACGGCTCCGCGTCGCCGTCGCGGCCTCGGCCGGCGCGGTGATGGACGTGGCGTAGAGCTTGGCGGTTCAGGGGCGACGACGGAGAGCCGATTCACTTCACGCCCCCACAACTTCCGGCGCCTGTTCACCACAGAGATGGTCTCCACTTCGAGGTTGAGGTGTCCGAGCAGGGTTGCGCGATGTGCTGCTGGAGCCCAGGCGCAGTGCTGCGGACTGCCACCGGTGAGGAGTGGGCCGAGTTCGAGAACCACTTCCTGCTGCGCAAAGGTTGCCCTCGGCGACTACCACCGACCGTACGGCACGCCCTGCGTCCACGAACACGCCTGTATGAAGTGCCGCTTCCTGCGAGTCGATCCGGCTCAGCTACCGCGCGTCAGGAGATGACGGCCAATGCGACCGAACGGCTCGCCGAGGCCCACCAGCGGGTACGGCGCGGTCGCCGCGAGCTCGGTGGGGTGCGTGGAGGTGAGCGTGTCTGAACGTGGTCGATCAACCGGGACCGGGCCGACAACTGGGAGCCCTGCGACAGCGCCGCCCGCACCTCTCGCGGTTCGGGGACAGCGGCGGCTGATACCGCGTGACCTCGATTCCATACTCCGTTGCTGCGGTATCGGGGATTCGGTTGGATGCGGAGATGGCATCGGACATCAGGCTGGTTCTGCTGTGTGGGACCTCGTTCTCCGGGAAGAGTACGGTGGCGCTGTCCCTGGCGCCGAGGCTGTCTGCGAGGATCGTGAGTCTCGATGAGATCAATGAGCGCCGCGGGTTGTGGGGTGGTGACGGTATCCCAGCCGAGGAATGGATCCGGACCCATGAGCTGGCCTCTGATGAGGTCCGTGGACTCCTAACCTCAGGGACGTCCGTCATCGTCGACGACACCAGTTCGCCGCGGTTCCTGCGCGACGGCTGGCGTTCGCTGGCTGCGTCAGCGCGGGCCCGATTCAGCCTGATCTACGTCGACGTGGATCACGCGACGATTCGCCGGCGCCGGGCCGACAATCACGTGGATCCGCGCCGGCGAGATGTCGCGGACGCAGTACTGGATCAGCACCTCGCCGAATTCGAGCCGCCACAGGACGATGAGAACGCCGTACGGGTGGAGTCTGCCGACGACCTGCAGGACTTGACGATCTGAAGGCCTCAGCAGCGGCGAGCGTTGCGAGGGCGTCGGCCGAGCGGGCGCCAGGCTCGGCTCCGGGCCTTGAGCAACTGTTCGTTCAGATCCCAGAAGCATTCTGGCGACCTTGGTCGATGTCGCGCGCCATGACGTGGGACGAAACGATCGGCGTGGTGCCGAAGGCGAGTCGGCGGCGTCTGCTTGCGAGTTGCCCGTAGAAAATGCAGTCGGCTCGCGTCGATGGATCGCCTATTGTCAGGTGTCATGACCGAGACGTTCGTGACCTCCGGTCCGCTGCGGTTGTGGACCGAACGGATCGGAGACCCCGATCATCCCGCCGTCCTGCTGATCGCGGGCGCGTCGGCTCAGGGCATCACCTTTCCCGACGCGCTGGTCGACCGCCTCGTGGTTCGCGGCTTGCAGGTGATCCGGTTCGACCATCGCGACACCGGGCGCTCGAGCATCATCGACTTCGACCGGCATCCCTACGGCCTGTCCGACCTGGCCGTCGATGCTCTCGCCATCCTGGACGCCTATGAGCTGCCGTCCGCCCACGTCGCCGGGGCATCGATGGGCGGCGTGATCGCGCAGTGGCTGGCCGTGCACGAGCCGGCCCGCGTACGCTCGATGACCCTGCTCTCCACGACCCCCATGAGCCACGATCCCGGCCCGGTGTGGCAACGAGCCATGGCCGGGCAACCCGCCGACCCCGACGACCTGCCCCCGCCGACGCCGCGTTTCCTGCAGCACATGGCCGACTCGGACGGCACCCCGCCGGGCGTGGAAGCCGACATAGCCATCTTCCGGGTCATGAACGGCGACGTCCGCCCCTTCGACGAACCGGCCGCCAGAGCGATGCTCCAGCGCTGCTGGGCGAGGGCTACCGACCCGTCCGCCGCCGCCCACCACGGCCTGATCGGCCGGAAGAAGGGCCCGGACCTGCTCACCCCCCTGTCGACGATCACCGCCCCGACCACGATCGTGCACGGTGACCAGGACCCGATCTTCACGCTGGCCCACGGCGAGGCTCTGGCCGCCGCCATCCCGGATGCACACCTGCACGTCATCCCTGGCATGGGCCATGTCTACTTCTCCCCCGGCCTCCCGGAGCAACTCGCCGACCTGATCGCCGTGGATACCCCGTAACCCGGAAACGGCAGCCGCTGTGGTCGCAGCCGGCCGCTCAAGCCAACAGGTCCCAGGAGTGCCATTCAGCGCCTGGAGATCGCTCGCCGACGAGCTCCCACCGATCGACGATCCCAACAAGCAGCCTCGACCCTTCTGGCCATTCCGGCTGTCGCTGCACTCGCGACCCGATCTGTCGAGATGGGGTGTGACTGAGGCGATCACGTGTGGCACAGCACAAGCTGGACAGCTGGTGCAATTTGCTCAGGCGGGCCGGCCTGCGATCTGACAGCGAGCGACGCCGACCCCCCGGAAGTAAGAACGTCCGCGAGTCGTTGGCAGCGGCCGCGCGACCATGGATGGCGCCCTAGCAATAGTCGGCGGTGAGCGTCGGCCATCGGTCGACGGCCCAGGCCAGCCAGGTCGTCCACCCTTCTGGCGGACAAGGACTGTCCACGCCGGCGAGCTCGGCGGCATCGGGTCGTTGGAACTGAGTACGCCACGCGACAACGTCAGCCTCGGGCATTGGGAACATCTGAGGCATGGTGGCCTCGCGATGCGCGATACGGGCGAGTTGGACATCCAGGTCAACGGGCAGATAGACCACCTGGCACGGCACCCCGGCTTGGCCAGCCAGCCAGCGCAGTGCCGACCGCTCGTCTCGGCTCCAGAGCCCGAAGTCGAGGACCACGCTGGTTCCCAGCCGCAGTGTCCGCAGCGCCGCCGTGATCATCCAGCCTTCCAAGAGGTCGCGCTTGCCGTCGGCTCTCAACGAGGTGCCGAACAAGGAAAGGTGCCACTCGTCCGGAGTCAAACGCAGCGCATCGTGTGCCCTTGCCAGCTCTTGAGCCCGGGTGGTCTTGCCGGCGCCGGGCAGTCCGACCATCAAGAACAGCGTGGCGACAGACATCGTTAGGTCTCCTCGAACATGACGCGCGCGTGAGCCTCGCCGACACCGAGACCGTGTCCGGCCCAGCGCAGCAGCAGTCACCGTACTTCGAGACTCGGGCGCAGCTGATCAAGGCACCTCGAGTCCAGCTCTACGTCCGCCCAATCCGACGCTTCCCGGGGAGCCTGGCGGCGTCACGTCGTACCCGACCATCCCGTGCCTGAGTGGGGGCAGCCGAGGGCGGCGGCGTGAGGTCGATCGTGACCGGTGGGTCCCCGTACGGCGAGAGTTGGGTGACTGTTTGAGCCGGTCGGAGCTTCGGGTCGGTCTGGAACTGCCGTTCCAGGTGATCTTCGGCCGCCAGATCACCGGCGTCGGCGGCCAGCAGCAGTCGGGCGACCTCGTCGGCGTCGGAATCTGTGATCCCAGTGCCGACCTCGTCCCACAGGAGTGCCTCGTGGCCGTACCGGTGCAGGACTTCCATGATCACGTACGTCCGGATGAATCCCGGACCGGATAGGTCCGACCCCGGAGCCACGCCATAGCGCGCGGGATCGAGGCGACCGGCACGATAGCCCGTACAGACTTCCGCGGCGGTCTCGAAGGGCGAGCCTTCACCGGTCGGCAGATCGCGTACGTCGAACGAGCGACTCCCCGGCTCGAGTTCGGGATCGAACCGCTGCCACCGGGCGCCGTTCCACCATTCGGCGACGACGTGATCACCGCGGAAGTCCGGAGCGAAGTAGCCGGTGAAGCCCACCCGGGTCCGCGCCGGGGTTTCCTGCTCGCGAAGAGCGGCGACCGCGAGCAGGGAATGATCACGACAGCATCCCGCTACCCGGTCGCCGGGCGGCCGTGGATCCAGCAGCGGGCCGGGATGCCGCGCCTGATCAAGGTCCAGAATGGTCGAGACCCAACGCGAGTTGATCTCGCGGCGACGGTCATCGCGGAGCAGGTGCGCCTCGGCGCGATAATGGAGCACGACATTGCTGACGGCCGTACAGATCTCCTCGATCCCGGACAGCTCACGGAGCAGCCGACCGTGCCGGCCCGGGTCGGAGAAAGCGGAATGTCGCGCGAGTCGGTCCCGAGTCGTCATGCGACGATCCTGCCCTGATTTCTGGCGACATTTCAGGCATTTCCAGCGGCGTCACCGCCGTCAGCCGCCGGCCGACTTCCCCGGCGACAGCGAAGGCTGCGAACCGACTGGGCTCGTCGCATATCTCCCGGTCGGATTGGGGCACCGGGCGAGTTGGATTCCTCCAGGAATTCCGACTGGTGTTCAAACCAGCAGCGCCTGCGGCCGCCGCGATTTGAAAGCTCACGCATATGAGGTGCGCGATGATCTCCACCAAATTCGATGTCGCTGCTGGCCGGTGATGCTGGTGGTCAGATCATGGTGTGGCTGAGCCGGTAGGAGGTGCTGCCAGTTTCGATGAGGTTGCCGCTGAAGGTGACTCGGTCGGCGATCGCGGCACAGAGTCTGGGGCGGGTTCTGCCCCAGCCTCACCGGGCGGCTTCCGCGCGCCGTACTGCCGTGCACATATCTCGTCGCCGGGATACTAGAGACGTGAGGCGACTCGGAAGGCAGTCCTGGAAATGAAGTAGCTCGCAGACCTGCTGTCCCTCATCGGCTACTGGCGTCGACGCCCAAAGCGCGCACCGCCGCCTGTTGCGCAGGTCAGCCGCCAGGGGATCGGCGTACACGCCGTGGGGATCGTTGTTCTGACGGGCTCAGGTGAACAGCTCAGGCATCGTTGCGGCGACGTCTGAGCGGGGCGCAGGTGACTCCCATGACCTCCCTGGTGGGCTGTGGGGGCAGAATCGTCGTGTGAAGAAACCCGAGACCGACCCGGTGGTGGCGCGCAACCGTAAGGCTGCCCACGACTATCAGCTGGGCGAGTCTTGGGAGGCGGGGATTGTGCTGCAGGGCTTGGAGGTGAAGGCGCTGCGTGCCGGGCGGGCGTCTCTGGTCGGCGGGTTCGCCGCTGTCGAGGACCGGGAGATCTGGCTGTACGGCGTGCACATCCCGCAGTACTCCCAGGCCCGCTGGTTCAACGACGGCTCACGCCGCAAGCGGAAACTGCTGCTGCATCGTGCCCAGATCGACAAGATCGAGCGCAAGGTCAACGAGAGCGGGCTGACGATCGTCCCGGTGACCCTCTACTTCAAGGACGGTCGCGCGAAGGTGGAGATCGCCCTGGCCCGCGGGAAGAAGACCTGGGACAAGCGGCACACGCTCGCCGAACGCGAAGCCACCCGGGAGGCCGAGCGCGCGGTCAGCCGCCGACTGAAGGGCCGCCCGGACTGATTAGCGGCGAGGACGTCGGTTGGCTTACTGAGCCGACTGACGAAGCCCGAGTCGGTCTTGTGTCGAAGATGGCGGAGAGGCCTGACGAACCAACCACTGATCGGATTCGCCACGCCAACGCACTCTTCAGAAGCCAGTCGGTTGCAGAGCATGACAAGCGATCCACCGCTGGGCGACGAGGTTAGGCACGTGGGTTGACGGGTCAGGTGTTGTCGGGTGCGCGACGGAGATGTTCGGACGGCTGGCTGTCGCCTGGGACGACTAGCTGGGGTTGGTGCCCGGCGGCCGGTGGGCGGTCGCCGGGCGGGCGGGGCTCAGACCAGCGCGTTCTTGTAGAAGATGCTGGAGCGCCGGTGTTCCTTCTTGCCGGTGGCGAAGCCGATGAACAGGCGGACCTCGCCACCATCGGTCTTGTAGATCGCCAGGCCCTCGGGCTCGCGGTGCCAGAGGGTGAGGCCGGCCTTGGTGAGGACGGGCTTTTCCTTCACGGTGCCGGTGTTGATGTTGATGCTGCTGATCTTGGTGTTGCCGACGCCGGTGGGGTGGCCGTCGCCGGGGTACGGGTCACCCGTCAGGTAGTATATGTACGAGCCGTAGAGGGCGTAGCCCTGCGGAGTGCCGGAGATCGTCGGCTGCTTGAAGTCGACCAGCGGCGAACCGAAGCTGCGCGTCTGGAAGGCGGACAGGGGGTACACGGCGATGCGCTTGCCGGCGCTGCTCTGGTAGCGCACGATCATGCGCTGGTAGACCGGGTCGACGGAGCAGGTGTACTCGCTGGCCCCGGGGATCGGCCGGTAGGCGGCCGAGGCAGCCGGCGAGCCGAGGGTGGTGTTGGCGGCGTATGTGACGGGGGTGAGCGCGGTGCCGAACCCGTTCTCGTTCTTGGCGCACTCGATCCACAGCTCGGTGACATTACCGCGCGGCAGCGCGGCGAAGGCGACGCCGTGGCCGAAGCCATTGAGGTGCATGTACGACTTGTAGTTCCCGTGGAAGTCCATCTTGCTGATGCACAGGTTGCCGTCGGACTCGGCGGCTCCGACCCGCTTGGTTGCCACGAACAAGTACTTGTGCACCCAGTCGAAGGCGAAGCTCTGCTGGACCCGCGGACCGTGCGTCCGCGCGGACCGGAACAGGTCGTACGACGGCTGTGTGAGATCGAACCGCTTGGTGGTGGTCACCGCGGAGGCGGCCTCCGCGGTGGCGCCGAGACCGAGCGCGGCGAGCGAGGCGCCGGCTCCCGCGCGTATGAGGGCACGGCGGGAGAGGAGGAAGCCAGGGGCGTGGTTCATACGTACTCCAAGGGTTTAGGTGGGGGGATACATGACGGGCGGCAGGCGGTGGCCGTCCGTCCCGTCTGCCTTAGGCAGAAAATCAACCGGCTCGAGCGCAGCCGCACTATTTACAGCCAGCCAAGCTTCCCTCTGCTTCTCAACTGGTTCACAACTGACTTTTACTCACGAATTGCGCCAAGCCCGCCTCATGCTGATGGGCGCGGTTTCACCGAGCTTCATTCGTGAGCTTCCTTCACTGTTCGTCTTTCATTCCGCTTGACCCCCAGCCGACGAAACAGCCTGGGCAAATGTGAGCCACACCTGAACGTGATCTACGTCTCCCGCCCGCGGCGGCTGTCGACATCGCACGACATGCGGCGGGAGCATCTGCGCGGTGTGGAGGTCACGGACTTCGCGCGCGTGTGGCTGGCGGCCGAGCGGCGAGCCGCCGCATCGCGGGCGGCTAGCGGGGCAAAGCCGCCGTACGGCCTATGCCTTCAGATAGACGTCGACCTCGGCCAGTAGTTCGGACAGCGGTCGGTGCATGTCCAACTGGAGGTAGTTGTCCGAGGGACGTTGAACACGGTCCGTCGAACCGCGGAAAAACGCCTCCCCGTCCACCGGCTCGTCACCCAGGTCCACCGGCGGAATGTCCACGCCGCGACGGTGGCTTCTGAGCCGTGGCCGCCGACCGAGCCTCTCGTCGAGGAGTTTCAGATCATGAATCTGGCACTCGATGTACCTGTACCTCGCATCGTGCGCCCTGGCGATTTCCATGCCCTCGTTCAGGATCCTCGGCCAAAAGCACGGACTGTCCATGATCACAGGATGTCCCTGGCCGAGCATCTGACGAGCCAGCGCGTACATGGTCTCGTACGCCGCCGTGGCACTAGCCGCGAGATCGAAGCCCGCATCGAGAACGGCGGTCTTGATGACGTCGTAGTCAACGGCAACCGCACCAAACGTGTCTACGACGTGGGCGGCGACAGTGGACTTCCCAGAACCCGGAACGCCCGACATCTGAAGCAGGAACATCGCTCCCAAGCCTCCACTCGTCGCTGCCGCGGCGCCTCGACCACGACATCTGCATGCCTTACGGCCAGCCACCCTAACAATGCGATTGTCGTCGCGCCCGCCCATGGACATGATCGCTATTACGTGTTCGGTTGTCTGACCGCTCCTCATGGTGAGGCAAGATGGCACGCATGTCTCTGCCCTCGCCCACGTTGCATACCGCTCGTCTGCTGCTGCGTCCGTTCACCGACGCGGACGCAGATCACCTCTTCGCGTTACACAGCAACGCGTACGTGCTGCGCTATTGGGACTCGCCGCCGTGGGGCGAACGTGCGCGCGCCCAGCGCTTCATCGCGGCTTGCCGGCAGATGGCGGACGAAGGCACCGGGGCGCGGCTGGCAATGGACCGTGTTTCCGACGGTGCCTTCATCGGCTGGTGCAGTCTGACCCGGTGGAACCCGGACTACCGCAGTGCTGCGTTGGGCTACTGCCTCGGTGATGCGGCATGGGGTCAGGGATACGCGACAGAGGCCGCGCGCTCTTTGCTGCGGTGGGCATTCGACACGCTGGACCTGAATCGAGTCCAGGCCGAGGCCGATACGCGCAACCTGGCCTCTGCCCGTGTCCTGGAGAAGCTCGGATTCGTGCGTGAAGGGACGTTGCGGGAGGACTGCGTCGTGAACGGCGAGGTGTCGGACTCGTGGGTCTTTGGTCTGCTGAGGCGCGAATGGCGGCCGCCGTCCGAGCCAGGTGTAGCCCCTCTGTGACATTGGCTGTGGGTTCGCCTGGCTGGGAGTGGGGCGGTTACCCGACGAAGGCGGTCATCCGGATCGAGACGAGCAGACCTGGCAGGTCGACGTCCAGCTTGGCGACGTAGCGAGTCGGCGGCTCAGTCGGGAACCACCGCGCGTATTCCTCGTTCAGGCCGCCGAAATCGGCTGGGTCCGTGAGCAGTACACCCACCTCGAGAACGTCCTCCAGGCTGGCGCCGCCGGCCTGCAGGATGGCCTCACAATTCGTCAACGCCTGCCTTGTCTGAGCTTGGATCGTGTTCTCGACGAGACTGCCGCTGCTCGGATCGATGCCGACGATGCCCGACACGAGCACGTGGGGCCCGGCCTTGACTCCCTGGCTGTAGAGTGGCGAACTCGGCGCGTTCGCGGTCGTGATGATCTGCCGTCCCATGACGGTCCTCCTGTGTCTCCCGCATTCCCTGCGCCAGGGCAGCATCGCACGGTTCAACGTCCCAGCATGCTCAGATGCCCATACACGCTGCCCAACCCAGGCGAGCGCATGGCCTGAAAAGGTGGCCTGGTCTACGCCGCCGAGTGCGGCACGGTCGCCTTCACCGTGCCGCACTGCGGCACGTTCGTCTGGCTGCGCCTCAGGTGCCGCTGATGATGTCGAAGGCACAGTTCCAGGGCTGCCCGGACTGGCCGTCCTGCAGGCAGTTCACGATCTTGACGTCCGCGCTCTCGCGCACGACGTCCTGAGTGACGATGACCAGGGTGCCCACACCGGTGCCCACGTAGATCTTCGGGAACTTCTTCCAGGACCCGTTGGCCTGCTTGACCTCGATCCACCCCGCGACTCCGTGCGAGTCCTTCTCGGTGTCGTAGACCTGAACCTTGTCACCGTCGTCGTGGTAGCTGGTGAAGCCACCCGCGCCGAAGACAACGCCGGTGTCCGCCTGGGAGGACGGTGCGGCGACGGTGATGGCGCACGCCGCCGCTGCGATGGTGGTGATGGCCGTGAGGATTCGTCGCTTGGACAAGAGAAAGCCCCCCTCTAACTAAGAGATGAACGGCGCCCGATCTGGACTGCCCGTTCACTGACGAGTCAGGAGCATACGGGGCTTCGAGCGGTCGGCGCCGCCGCCAGGCCGTAGGTGGTCAGCCGATGGGAGCGATTCCCCAGGCGAGTTGATCCACACTGGTGAGGCCTGTCGGAATCATCGTCTCCCGGTGGCCGTCCGCGGACATCACGAACAGATCCGTGCGGCACAGGTCGGGATGGTTGCGGCTGCTCATGAACGCGATCCGGGTGCCGCTCGGCGAGTACGCCGGAACCAGACTGAACAGCGGGAACGGCGTCTCCGTCAACTGCTCGGCGTGGTTGCCCGTCGGCGAGATCACCCAGACATTGCCGCCCAGTCGGCAGCAATTGGTGGAGATGGCAATCCGACGGCTGTCCGGGGATCAGTTCGGGTGGATCGCTTGCAGGACAGGAGGACTGACATCGCGGACGTGGCTGCCGTCAGCATTCGTCACGTACACCTGGGAACTGATCCCGCCCGCGCCGAACCGGATGAAGGCGATGTGACCATCGGGCGCCACCGCGGCCAGAAGCCGGAGGACCCGGGCTTAGGGAACGCGGTCAACGGGGTCAGGTGTGTCACCGGCGCGGCAGCACCAGGAACGGTTCGGCTTCTAAGAGCGGTCCTGGTTCTACAGGCTGAAGGCGATTGAGCGCAGGATCAGGGCGGCGATGAAGACTGCTGTGAAGGCCAAGTCGATCGCCACACCGCCGACGCGCACCGGGCGCAGTACCCGCCGCACCCGGCCGATCACCGGCTCCGTCCAGGCGTGCGTCAACTCGCGGGCCCGGCTCGCCCACTGAGGTCCGTTTGCCAACACACCCGTCCAGTCCAGCACCATCCGGGCCAGCAACACCAAAATGAACGCCGACAGGGCGTACCCGACCAGGGCTCCGATCAGGCTCATGATCAACTCCTCCTTGGCGGCCACACTGGCCGTCTTGCCAGTATCAACGTTGCCGGCCACCTAGGAATGTCCCCGTCGCCATCTTCTTAGCGGACTATCAGGCAAACCAGGGCCCAGGGGCCGCCGTAGCTTCAGCGTCCGAACGCCCAGGCCACCATCAGCGGGAACTCGGCTTGCCACTCATCACAGCTCCAGTAGGCCGCCGGACGCAGTGCGGCTGAGGGTTTGGCTTTGGCGTCGGGCCGACGGTGGGTGTTCGTCGGCCATCCGTGGTGGCGGTGGTATCGAACGTCGGGTGATCCATTCGATCGACCGGTCGACCGATCAGCATCTCCTGGGAAAGGAAACAGTCATGCAATACACGCGCACATCCGGCCGCTGGCGGCGGTCGGTGAAACGGCTCGCCGCCGTGGCGGCCGTGTTGGTCCCGTTGGGTGCGGTCTCGGTCGTCACTGCTGGGCCCGCCCATGCAACTGCCTGCCGGACCAACGGTCAGGTCTATCTGACGTCGGTGGCTCCGGCGAGCGTGCGAACCGAGGACCAGCCCGTCGACGGTGGCACCGACGACTACCAGATGTTCGCGGGCGACTGGACGTCGTTCCAGGTCGGCGGCAACGGTCTCCGTTCGTACACATCGCCGGCATGGACCGTCGAGAGCAACGTCAGCGGGTCGTTCGTCTTCAACGGCCGCGTCGCCGGAGGCAACTGCGTCGCGAACGAGACGACGGTCGGCCTCGCCAGGCACACCGTCGCAGGTGAGGTCTGGACGGTCCGCGCCAGCTACATCACGGGCAACTCGGGGCGGTTCATCCAGCACCAGGCGCACTTCCGCGTCTTCTTCGTCGACCCGCCCCCGCCCGACCCGTGGTACTGGCAACCGTGCTACTACGCCGAGGCGTGCTTCTGAGCCAGTAAGTGCACCTGTGCGAGCCGGGCCGCGGAGCGGCTCCACGGGTCCGGCCGCCAGCAGTCCAGCAGTTCCGACCCAACAACGAGCTGAGGAGGGTCAGCATGTCCACGACACCCGAACACCGAACGATAGTGGCGATGTTGGCCGCTGGCAGGCCCGTTTGGTACGTCGCTGCAGTGATGAAGAGCGACCGCCACTACGTCTACACAGTTGGTGCTCAGCACGGCTATCCGGATCGTGCCGCGATGAGGCAGTCCCTCCAGCGGCTGGCCGATCACGACAGCCGAGGTCGGGTGGGGTCAGTGCTCGGCGCCGGCTCGGGCGGTCTTGGGGAGGAGGAAGCCGAGTGCGAACGCGAGTACGATCCCGCCGACGGTGGCGAGGAGCGCCGCCTGGGTGCCGTCGAGCGCGGCCAGGGCGCGGGTCGCAGGTCCGGCGTGCGCCACCTTGCCCATGAAGATGGTCCCGATCACCGCGATACCGAGCGCGATGCCCACCTGCTCGAGCGAGCCCAGCATGCCCGTGGCCGAGCCAACCTCCTCGTCCCGGACGCCGCTCAGGATGATGTCGAACAGCGGGACGAAGACCATGCCCATCCCGGCCCCGCCGATCAGGTTGGGGATCGCGAGATCCCAGTGCCCGACGTTCAGGCCGGTCAGCGCCAGTACGCCGTACAGCCCGATCAGTCCGAGCGCCATCAGCGCGAGGCCGATGTGAAGCAGCTTTCGGCCGTACTTCTGCATCGCGATCCCGGACGCCGCCGAGCCGACCAGCGCTCCGAAGGCCCAGGGCGCCATCGCCAGGCTCGCGTGGATCGGGGTGTAGCCCAGGCCGACCTGGAGGAACATTCCCAGGACGAACGTGCCGGCCATCGCACCGAAGAAGACCACCGCGAAGAACACGCCGGACAGGTACGAGCGGCTGCGCAGCAGCCGGGGCTCGATCAACGGGGTCGCGCCGCTGCGCTGCCGGCGGGACTGGTAGACACCGAACCCGGCGAGCACCGGCACCGAGGCGACCAGCAGAGCCTTCGACCACAGCGGCCAGCCGATCTCGTGACCCTGCACCAGCGGGTAGACCAGGGCGACCAGGCCGGCGCCGGCGATCAGCAGCCCGGGAATGTCCAGCGAGATGCGGCGGCCCGTGGGCTGGTTGCTCGGCAGGTACTTGGCCGCGACGACGAAGGTGAAGATGCCGACCGGGATGTTCACCAGGAAGCTCGCTCGCCAGCCGGTACCCATCAGGTCCGCGTCGAGCAGCGTGCCGCCGACGATCGGGCCGATCACCGCCGACAGACCCATCACCGGACCGAAGAACCCGAACGCCTTGGCTCGCTCGGCCGGTTCGAAGAGGTCCCGGGCCAGTCCGAAGCCCTGCGGCAACATGATCGCGGCGAACGCGCCCTGGGCGACGCGCGCGGCGATCAGCATCTCCGACGACACCGCGAGGCCGCAGAGGAACGAGGTCACGGTGAACCCGCCGACGCCGATCAGCAGCGCCTGCTTCCGGCCGACCAGGTCACCGAGGCGGCCGCCGACGAGGAGCAGGACGGCCAAAGCCATCGTGTACCCGGCCGCCATCCACTGCAGGCTCGCGTAGGACCCGCCGAGGTCGGCGCGGATGGCGGGGCCGGCGACGTTCATCACGGTCGAGTCGAGCAGGTCCATCACCGACGCGGTGATGACCGCGGAGAAGGCGAGCCAGCGGTTGCGAAGGGGCGAGGTGGTCTCGAGGACGGCTGCGCTGCTGGGGAGTTCTACGACTGCGGTCATGATCGGCTCCACGTCCAAACGGAACGAACTGTTCTGTTCCAACTCTAGCGGAACGGAGCATTCCGTTCAAGTGGTAGTCTTGGTGACATGACGAGAGCACTCAGTGGCCGGCAGGCGCAGGCGGCCCGTAACGACGAAGTGATCCTGGCCGCCGCCCGGGCAGTGTTCGTCGCCGATCCCGGCGCCCCGATCTCCGCGGTGGCGGAGCGCGCCGGCGTCGGTATCAGCGCGCTCTACCGGCGGTACGCGAGCAAGGAGGAGCTGCTCCGCAAGCTCTGCAGCGACGGGCTGGCCCGGTACATCGAGGAGTCGGAGAAGGCTCTCGCCGATGACCGTGAGCCGTGGGTTGCGTTCGGAGCGTTTCTGCATGCGCTGGTCGACGCTGACACCAACTCACTGACCCAGCGGCTGGCGGGAACGTTCACCCCGACGCCCGACCTCTGGCAGGACGCCGCCCGGGCGGCTGAGCTGAACCAGGCGATCTATGCGCGGACGAAGGAGTACCTCCGGCCGGGGATCGTGGTCGAGGATTTCGGGGTGATCCTCGAGCAGATCACGTCGATCAAGCTCGGCGACGAGGCTCGGGCGAACCAGCTCCGGCATCGGTACCTCACCCTGATGCTGGAGGCGATGCATCGGCCCGGAGAACAACCGGGCGGCGCGCCGGAACTCCCGGGACCGCCGCCTACCAATGACGAACTGACCGACCGCTGGCGGGTCTGACCGGCGGGGCGCAGGCCGTGCGCCAACTTGCCCAGTGTTGCCCGGGGCAAGTGACTGCTCAGGTTTGGTTCAGGGGGGTGGCGTAGAGGACCAGGTTCTGGGTGTAGTGGTGGGTTTTGTGGTTGTAGGGGCCGGTGCAGGTGATCAGGGCCAGGCGGGGTTTGGCGGCGCCGTGGAAGAGGTCGGGGGGTAGGGCTTCCTGGTTGTAGATGCGGCGGGCGACTATTTCGTAGCGGTGAGGGCGGCCGTCGCCGGCTGTGACGGTGACTTTGGTGCCGATCGGGACGTTCCACAACGGGGCGAAGACGCCGTTGCCTTGGCGGGCGGTGTCTACGTGGCCGACGAGGACGACGGTGCCGCCGGCTGAGCCCGGGCCGGCGCCTGGAGCCCACCACCCCACAGAGGTTGGGGACTTCGGGACCTGGAGCTGGCCGTCGGGGGCGGTTGCGACCGGGGTTACCGAGGCGTTGACGAAGCCGGGGAGGGTCAGGTGGGTTGGCGGGATCGCGGCTTCGCGTTCTGCTGCTGCGGGGGCGGCTTGCGGGACCTTGCCGGCGTCGCCGGGCGGCCCGCTGAGGACCAAGGCGGCGCCGATGACGAACGATGAGAGGCCCAGGAGGTGCCGGCGGGCTCGGATCGGTTTGCCGGCGAGGAGGAGGATCCCGAGGCCGAGCAGGACCAGACCTGTCAGCGAGCGTATCGCCTGGGTGTCGGCCATTTGGCCGCCGTCGCCGGTGGGCACCGTCGGGGACTGGGTCCCGACGTGGCAGGGACCTTTCACCATGTCCTGATGCATCTGGATCACCGGCTGGGCGCCTTTGGCCACTGACTTGACGGCGGGCTGGGTGCCGTTCGCCAGCTCGGCCGTGATCAGCGTCTCGTACTGCTGGTGCCACTCCCGTTGCAACGCCAGCCAGGCGTCGTCGTACCCAGAGGTCCCGGCCTTGGCCGCGAGGGCGTCGAGTTGTTGGCGCTGTGCCAGCGAAGGGATGGGGACCAGCCCGACCCCGAGTTGGCTTGCGGCCTCGAGCTCCTGCGCGGCCAGCTTGCGATGGTCGCGTTCCAGGATGGCGCCCGCCTGCCGCACGCACGCACTCTTGCCTTGGGTCTTGGCAGCCACACTGGCCTGGATGATCGACAGGTTGAGCTGGTGGGCAGAGTTGAGGTAGGTGACATCTTGTTGCGTCGTCGTCGCAATCGCCGCCTGCGCCGTTCCGAGCACGCTCGCCACGACAAGCAGCAGGAACGCCGACCAGCGGGCGATCGCCAACTGTCGGTGAGAAGCCGAGCCTGCGTCCTGCTGCTGAGGCACCCCTACCTCCCAGCGTGCTCAGACGTCGGCGCTTGGGCCGACACCTCCAGCGTGATTCGTCGTACCGATGACAGTAAGGCGGTGAGCAGTCCCGGTCCAGCGATCCGCGAGCCGCGGCATCATTCCACGGTGCGCAGAGCGCCTGGGGATGAGCCGGTCGCGGCCTTGATGTGGCGGCTCAGGTGGCTGACGGAGTCGTAGCCGGTGAGGTCTGCGATCGCCTGCAGCGGCAGGGTGGAGTTGCGGATGTGGCCCAGGGCGTGGCGCAGGCGGACGTGCTGGAGTGCTGCACGCGGGCTGGTGCCGCGGAGCCGGGCGAAGGACGCTCGGAGGCCGGACGACGAGATGCCGAGTTCGGCGGCAACGGTGGCGATCCGGATCCGCGCGGCGAAGCGTTCCTCGAAGATCCGTTCGGCTTGTGCGACCAGTTGCTCCGCCGCGGTCACCGGCGACGTCGCCGCAGCGCGGCGCAGGAGGAGGTCGAGTTCGGCGAGCAGCAGTGTGCAGAGCCGGTCGCTGTCGTCGGAGGGCTGAGTACTTTCGCGTACGAGCGTGTCGAAGACCCGGCCAAGACTGCGGTCGCCGTCGTCGAAGCAGATGCGTGGCCACGGCGAGTTGGCGGCGGCGTCGACCTGCAGGAAGCGGTTGGCGTAGCCGGTGCGGCTCAGCTCGGCGTGCCATGTCCGCGGAGGGGTGAGCAGTACGGTCCCCGGCGTGGCGGCGTACGTCGCGTCGCCGACCGGGCAGGTGATCCGCCCGCGCACGTAGTAGACGAGCTCCCACGAGGTGTGCGCGTGCGACGGATAGTCCTTGCCCGGCCCGGCGGTGTGGATGCCGGCGCCGAGCAGCTGAAGCGATTCGTGCATAACCACTGTCGCCTTCTGCATTGTTTCGCGAGCAGGTCGCCTCGATGCTGGCATCGATTCGTGCATCTGTGAAGGAGTGCTTGGATGGATATGACGACCGCATTGCGCGACCTCGGCGTGACCGGCGACGTACTCACGCAAGACGAGAAGGATCGTCTGGATCGCGACGGATTCCTCCCGCTGGAAGGTGTCCTCACGCCGGAGGAGGTGTCCGGGTTCAACAAGCGGCTGGCGGAGCTCACCGCCGCCGAGGGCGACCGAGCCGGCCTGGAGGTGCACCAGGAGAACGGCACCGACCGGCTCGCCGACCTGGTCAACAAGGATCCGAAGTTCGAGGTGTGCTTCAGCCACCCACGCGTGCTGGCCGCGATGAAGCATGTGCTCGGCGAGTTCAAGTTGTCGTCCCTGAACAGCCGCGCGGCACATCCGGGTCAGGGGCACCAAGGCTTGCACGCCGACTTCGGTCACCCGGTCGAGCCCGGCGCGTACGAGGTGTGCAACTCGATCTGGCTGCTCGACGACTTCACGCCCGAGAACGGCGCGACGCGCGTCGTACCCGGGTCGCACCGGCGCGGAACCATGCCCGGCGACGAGATGGCCGACCCAGCCGACGAGCACCCGGAGCAGATCCAGCTGACCGGCAAGGCTGGAACAGTCGTGGTGTTCAACAGTCACCTGTGGCACGGCGGCACCCAGAACCGCACCGACCGGCCGCGCCGGGCGATGCACTCCTACTTCGCGCTGCGTCATCTGCCACAGCAGCTCGACCAGCAGGCTTACCTCCGGGTCGAGACCTACAAGCGGCTGACTCCCGCACAGCGCTTCATCCTCGACGTCACCGGCACCGGCTGAGCACCCAGGCATTTCCAACCGGGTACCTCCGGCGTAGCGTCCCGAATAGCCGCGTGTTCCCGCTGAATGAGGCAGACATGAAATCCTCGGGACGACCACTCTTCGTCCTCGTCGCGGTGCTGGCGCTGCTCGCCCTGGCGACCGGCTGCGGCGGCTCGGACAGCGGCGGAGCGAGTCCGTCGGCGACTGCGGCGCCGCCGGCGACCAGCGGTTCGGCCACGACCAGCGGTTCGGCGGCTCCCAGCGGCGGCTCGACGGTCGAGATCAACAACTTCATGTTCACGCCGATGAGCCTGACCGTCCCGGTCGGCGCCACGGTGACCTGGAAGTTCGACGACTCGACCCAACACACCGTCACGGCCGATGACAACTCGTTCGCCTCGGCGCCGATGGGGAGCGGCCAGACCTACACGCACACGTTCACCACCGCCGGCACGGTGCCTTACCACTGCTCCATCCACCCGTCCATGACCGCCACCATCATCGTGAAGTAGGCGGACCTGCTGGGTGGCAGGATGCGCCTATGCGACTGTCTGTTCGGACCCATGGGCCGCTCGACGCTCAGGCGATGGTGTTGTTGCATGGCCTGACATCGGATGGATCGTCGTTCGACGGGGTCGTCGAGACGCTTGCTCAGAACTGGCGGGTGTATGTGCCCGACCAGCGGGGCCACGGTACGACGGGGCCGGCGGAGGCGTATGCGTTCGAGCTCCTGGCTGCGGACCTGGATGAGTTCCTAGAGGAGCGTGGACTCACTGCGCCGGTTGTGGTCGGGCACTCGATGGGTGCGGTCGCGGCGTACCTACACGCGGCCCGGCGTCCGGACCGTACCGGCCCGCTCGTGCTCGTCGAGCCACCGCCGCCGTTCCCCCAGCGCCGGCCGGTGCCGGAGCGCCCGGACGAACCGCTCGGGTACGACTGGGACGCGCGGGTCGCCCTGGTCGGGCAGGTGAACTCGCCCGATCCCGGCTGGTTCGATGAGCTTGCCGAGATCCGCGTTCCCACGCTGGTGCTCGGTGGCGGGCCGACCAGCCCTTTCCCGCAGGATCAGCTGCGCACGATGGCCGACCGGATGCCTCGCGGTTCTTTCCAGGAGATCCCGGTCGGTCACAGCGTGCATCGAGAGGCACCAACGGCTTTCTTGGCGGCCGTCACCACCTTCCTCGACACTGCGATCTGATGGTGACCTTCTCGGTAGCCGAAGTGAGCCAGGCACTGGGTGTTCCGGTGATCGGTGTCGACGTGGTCGAGACGTTCACGGCGTCGTCGGCCGAGGTTGCCCGGCTGCGCCTCCGGTTCGCGGACCGCCCGGACCTCAGCGTGATCGGCAAGCACGCGACCGGTACCGGCGCGGTCGGAGCGCGCCGCGAGGTCCGGTTCTTCGAGCAGCTCGCGCCGCGCTGGGATCATCCAGCACCTCAACTGGTAGGTGTCAGTGACGCCGGCGAGGGTGGACGCATCCTGCTGCTGAGCGAGGACCTGAACGCGGCCGGCTATCGCTTGCCAGGCGTCGGCGTCTCGGAGGCACAACTGGGCGGCACGATCGAAGCGCTGGTGGGCCTGCACGCGCGATTCTGGAACGACGTCCCGTTCGACGTGCTCGACGCCGCGCATCCCGAGCCGTCGGCGACCAGTGTGGCGCAGGCCTGGCCGCCGGAGGTGATCACGCAGCATGCGACAGCCGTGCGGGCCGAAGCTACGACCTTCTTTGCCTCGGCCAATGAGCTCGACGCTGCCGAGCGCTCACAGCTCGACGAGGTTCTCGCCGCCTGGGTGCGGCAGTTCCACGCACGTGTGGCCGACGGCCGGGCGATCACGCTGATCCACGGCGACTTCCACTTCCTCGGCAACGTCTTCTTCGCGCCGAACGACGTACGCCCGAAAGTGATCGACTGGTCGGAGGCGAAGCCGGGCCTCGGGCCGCACGATCTCGCGTACTGCCTCACCGTGGTGCCCGCCGATGACCGGCTCGCACGGGATCGGGTCCTGCTGCGGCGCTACTGGGAAGGTCTGCGCGGCGCAGGTGTCGACGACTACAGCTGGGAGCTCTGTGAGTGGGACTTCCGGTTCTCGGTGTTCTGCAATCTCTTCCAGTCGGTCTTCCAGCGCAGCGTGAAGTGGTACCGGAAGTCGCTGGCAGCGATCGACGCACTCGACGCCCGCACGGCACTGGCCGAGCCACCGCCGGTGCGCTGACCTCCCGGGCCTGAAGCCCGGGAGGTCCGCAGGTGTTGCTACGGCTGAGTGACCGTGTCGACGATCAGAGAGCCGCTGCCGACGGTCACGCCGGCGTCGGTTTGGACGGACAGCGTGCCGGTGAGCTTGCGCCCGGCACCCGGTTCCGCACTGACGGTCAGGGTCGCGGTCGGCGACCAGGACGAGCCGGATGGGTGGCTGGCGTCGACGTCGTTGCTCGTCAGCGAGCCGAGGGCCGGCTGCACGTAGGAGTCGACGAGGTCGTACGCCGTACTGCCGCTCGGCACCGAGAACCCGTCGACCTCGATCCGGTACAGCGCCGCCACCGGGTTGGTGAGCGTCACCTGCTCGACAGCCGTCGACCCACCACTGGCTCCCACCAGCACGCACGCCGGCGCGCAGCGGAAGACGAGCAGGTCGATGTCCGCGCGCAGGTCGGCCGCGTTCCCGGTCCGGACCGTGTACGACGTGACGCCCGCCGGCACCGTGACATCGAACGTCTGCGATGCCAGGTTTCCGATCGTCGGACGCTGGGTCTGCGTACTGGCCAGCGCTCCGCCACCGACGAGCCGGCCGGTGAATCCAGCGAGCTGGTTCGAGACCGTGTAGTTGCGGGTCAGCGACGTACCGATGGTCGCGGACGCGACCACGTCCGGATTCGGCGTGATCGCCGTACCGAGGACGGTTGCCGTCAGCCCGAACGGCGCCTCCTTGACGTCAGAGGTACGGCGTGCCTCCACCACGAGCTCCCAGACACCCGGCTGCGGGTTCACGAAGGTGCGGCTGTGCGGCGTTCCACCGGCGCAACCGGCGCCCGCGTCCGGGTCGTAGCAGCTCGTGCTCGCGTTGCTGTCCACCGGCAGGCCCTGCGGGGAGTACCGAAGGAAGCGGATCTGCCCGGCGCCAGCTTGGTCTCCGCCGCCGGTCATGTCCACCTTGAGCGCGCTCGCGCCGACCGGCACCCGAATGAAGTAGCTCTGGGTGGCATCCCGGCCGACCTTGCCGCTCGCCTGGAACGTGTACGCGTTGGCCGCCGTGAGGTCGTTCGGTACGAATACGGCGTTCATAGTGATCAGGTCGACGCCCGGCGTGGTCGGGTCGTCGAGCTGCAGGACCGCGGAGTGCGCGCCCGGACTGAACGGATTGACTTGTACGGCGAAGTCGACCGGCTCGTTCAACGGCAGGTTGACCTTCATCCTCGAGTTGAACGTGCCGTCGTTGCCCAGCCACCGCACTACGTGCGGCACCGCCTTGGCCGGCCCGCTGGTCCGGGTCAGGGTGTACGTGCGGTTGTACTTCACCCCAAGCGTGACGCCCTCGCGATCGTGAATGCCGACGCCGATGTTCGGGGTGGCCAATTGGTCGCTCAGCACCGTGCTGACCGGCACGGTCGCACTGATCGCGTTCGGCCGCTGCCCGGCGCGGAGCTGATCCCAGGCCGAGGTCACCGCGAACAGGCCGGCGCCCTGCTCGTACGCGCCGAGCTGTGGCTGGTACGAGGCGCTGGACCGGATCGCGCTGCGCAGCGCGGCCGCGGTCGGCCGAGTGCCGAAGGTGGCCTTGTAAGCGCTGACCAGCAACGCACCGGCGCCGGTAGCCTGCGGCGCCGCCATCGAGGTGCCGTTCAGCATCGAGTAGCCAGGTGGCAGAGCGTACGTGCCGGTCACCGGGCCACCTGGCTGCCAGAGCGGCGTGGTGGAGATCGCTGCGCCCGGCGCGACGATGTCCGGTTTGAAGCCACCGTCCTCACGCGGGCCGCGCGAGGAGAACGGGTGCAGGCCCTTGTCGTTCAGCGGGTCGGAGCCATAGTTCGACAGCCAGGTCTCCCTGGTGATGTACGACCCGACGGCGATCGAGTTGGTGGCCACGGCCGGATCGCCGACCGAGTTCGCCCCGGCGCCGCTGTTGCCGGCCGAGAGGAAGATCTGCATGTTGAACTCGTCGATCGTGCGGTTGTAGAGCAGTGCCCGCGCGTTGTTGCCGTCGTTGAGGCCCGGCAGACCGCCGATCGAGATGTTCACGACGTCGGCGCCGTTGTTCGCGGCGTACAGCACGCCGTCGATCAGGCCGCTGCTGGTGCACGAGGTGGTGGTCAGGCAGACCTTGACCGCCATCAGTTGCGCGCCCGGCGCCGCACCGCTCATCTCGCCGCCGAACAGGCCGTTGGCGGAGGTGATGCCCGCGACGTGGGTGCCGTGCTGCGCGCCGGCGATGCCGATGTTGACGACCGAGCCCGCATCCGAGGCCGGATTGTAGACCGAGCGGTCCGTCACCACGACGAACGGGACGCTCTCCTTGACTGGGGTCGCCGGGTTGTCGGTGCCGAGGTGGCCCTCGTCCCGCTTCACCTTGAAATCGATCATCGGGGTCTGGTCGGTGAAGTCGCCGTCCTGGTCGGTGTCGACGTACACCTGCTTGGTGGTGCGGTCCTGCAGTACGCCGATCGACTCGGCGGTCACGCCGTCCCGGTCGATGTCGCCGCCGAGCTCGCCCTGGGCCAGCTCGCCCGCTGCCTCACGGAGCAGACCGAGGGCGTACGGCCCGCCGGTCGCCGGTGCGGTCCAGGCCCGACCGCCGGAGGTGAAGGTGCCGGTGAAGCGTCCGGTGGTGCTGATCCAGGTCGCGTCACCCGAGGTCGGGGAGTTCGCGTTGTACCAGTCGACGACCTTCGGCAGACCCGTCGTCGTCGTCTGCAAGGCCGGTACGTCGAGGTCGATCCCGGAGTCCAGGATCGCGATCTTGGTGCCGCGGCCGTCCCACTTCGGGTTGGCCAGGGCGAACTGGGCGGCCTGGGTGTCGCCGGTGGGCAGGTACGGGTTGATCCGCGGCGTACTCGCACTGGGCGGTGTCTGCGGGATGGGCAACTGGGCGCCCTGCGGCTGTGGATCGTCCATCGGGATCAGGCCGTCGACGTCCACTGCCTCGACCGCGCTCAGCTTGGCAGCCTGCTCGGCCTTTCCGGTGGGCATCTCCACTTTGAGATAGTCGACGGCCGCGTCGGACTTCAGCACCACTCCCCCGAGAGCGCGGAGCTGATCCGCGGCGGCCGACGACCGGTCGCGCTCGGCCGCGACCAGCAGGGTCACGGTCTTCTTGCCCGCGGCCTGCGCCGCGGCGATCCTCGACCGGTCGGCGTCGCCGAGGTCCTGATCGGATTTCGGATGTGGGTTGGTCGCTGCCGCGGCGGCACGGTCGGTGCTCCCCGGTTCGGCGGAAGCCCCCGGCACTGCGGTGACGGTGGCAGTCGCCAGCCCGAGCACCGCGGCGAACACAGCCGCGAGCCGCGCCTTTCGGCGATGCGCAGGCGTCGTCGACAAGGTCATGATTTTCGGTCCCTCCCCTTGGCCCGATGAATGTAGGAAGCAGTGCACTCTGTCCCGTCAATCAGCGCAAGAGCCCAACACCTATGAACCGCCGGCGGATGCTCGATGCACCCGCCGGCGGTTCTGTCGGGCGGTCTACTGGACGACGCGGAAGCCGTTGCGTTGACCCAGTTTGGTCAGGCTCGTGATTCCCGGGATGCCGTCGAACGGCGGCGGGACCGTGGCCTTCTGCCAGAGCGCGTAGGCCTTGCGGAACTCGGTGCCGGCGTAGCCGTCGACGAACTCGGGCGGCTTGAGCCCCTGGTGCCGCAGCGCCTTCTCCACGATCAGTACGTCGCGCTCGTGCAGCCCGTCCCCACTCGGACGGAACTGGTCGCGGCGGGCGGCGTCGATGACGTTGCTGAGGTCGACGACCGGCATCTGTGGCGGGCCCATCGGCCGCCAGACCCGGACTCCGTTGATGTCCTCGCTCCAGCCGCGGTACTGGTGTCCCCAGCTGCGGGTGATGAACGAGATCGCAACTCTGTCGATCTTGCCGTGCCGCTTGATGTCGTTGCTGAAGCAGGTCCCGTCGCCGGCGCTGATGGCAACGTGCCCGTCACCTCCGTTGGTCCACCAGACGGGGACTCCGAGTGGTGGCGTACCGGTGGTGCCGTGCCTGATGTCGGCCCCGAAGTAGCCCTTCTCGGCCGACCTGTACAGCGGGCCGACGTTGAAGCACCTCCGGACGAAGACCAGACACTGGCGGAACCAATCCTGGCTCGGATTGGTCACTTGGCCCTTCGCGAAGTCGATCGCGGCCTGCCCGGTGCGGATCGCCATCTCACTGCCCCCCGTCCGGATCGACCTCGTCGGCCGACTTCACGGCATCGTCGGGCCGCGTCGCCTGACCCGGCTCCTCGCCCGGTTCCAGGGCGACCTCATCGCTGTTGCCGAGCGGCTCGGCGAACTCGCTGTCGAGCGCCGGGTCATCGGCCAGCACCCCCGCCGACTCGCCCAACGGCAGCAACGTCCTTTCGTCCAACACGTCGACAGATTGCGAACTGTCGACCACTACTTCGCTCATCGCGAACCTCCCCTTGGTTGCTGTTACTCCCACCAACCTCTCTCCACACCACCCTTGCCACATCCGAAGGAAACCCTCAGATCCGCGGCACGAACCCTTAGATTCCCAGCCGGCCTAAAAGGAGCTTCAGGTTGAAGAGCCGTTCGGCGTTCTCGAGGGACTCGGTGACCGCGGCTTGGCCGTTGCGGATCATCACCTGCTGGTACGACACCAACGCTTGAACCTGCTCGAACGAAAGGTTCAGCTCGGTGTCGAACCCGGCCACCAGGTCACCCGGATGCGTCGCGGTCTCGATGACACGACGACGTACGGCGTCCGGCAGCAGCGCGGGCAGTTGCTGGACGCGGCGGTGGCAGAGTTCGGTGCGCACGGCCTGGATCCCGACGCCAAGGACTTCGCCGAACGGTACGCCGAGCAAGCCGCCCGGCTCGTGTCACACCTGGCCGGACACTAGAGCGCGCCGGAGATGGCCTTCTTGCGGAGGTCGGCGCGATACGCCTCGAGCGCGATCAGCTCGCCGAACATCTTGTTGTAGTCGTCGGCGCGGTCGATCGGATTCGTCCGCTGCAGCTTGGACTTCAGGTCCTGGATCCGCCGCGCGCAGGTGAGCTCCTGCAACCGGGCCAGCAAGGCTTGCGCGTACTGCTCGTCGGGCTCACGCCCCAGCCGCAACGGATCCACTGCCAGCGCGCTGACCACCGCGGCCGCCGGATCGTTGCCGATGGCATCGCGTACGGCGACCACCCACGCCTCACCGGGAGGAGCGGCCGCCGGACCACCGGCCTTCGCCATCCCGGCGCGGACCGCGGCCAGCCAGGGATGCGTGAAGTCGTGGTCGTCGAGCTCGTCGAAGGCGACGCCGACCAGCAGCGGATGCTGCATCGCGATCTTCAGCGCGTCCCACTCGATCACGAACCGCTGATCCCGCGGCGACGGGATGTCCACACGCGGCGGAGGGGTCGGAGTCTCGGTCTGTACGACGACCGGCCCGCGATCACTTGAAGGTGCGGGCACGGGGGCCGGCCGGGATGCCGCCCGATAGACCTCAGAACGGACCTGGTCGACCTCCATGCCGAGCTGCCCGGCCAGTTCGCGGGTGAAGGCGTCGACCTTCGACCGGTCGCGGATGCTGATCACCAGCCGGGCCGCCTCGCGCAGCGCGTCGATCCGTGTGTCCGCACGATCCAGGTCGTACTTCGACAGCACGTTGGTGAGCACGAAGCGGTACAGCGGCACGCGCCGGCCGATCAGCTCACGGACCGCCGCGTCGCCCTTCTGCAACCGCAGATCGCACGGGTCCAGGCCGTCCGGCTCGACCGCGACGTACGTCTGTGATGCGAACGCCTGGTCACCCGCGAACGCCTTCAGCGCCGCCCGCTGGCCGGCCTCGTCACCGTCGAAGGTGAAGATCACCTCGCCGCGGAACTGGTCGTGGTCGAGCAGCAGTTGCCGCAGCACCCGCGCGTGATCCTCGCCGAACGACGTCCCACAGGTCGCGACCGCCGTCTGCACCCCGGCCAGGTGACAGGCCATCACGTCGGTGTAGCCCTCGACGACCACGGCCTGCCGGCCCTTCGCGATCTCGCGGCGGGCGACGTCGACGCCGTACAGGACCTTGGACTTCTTGTAGATCGGGGTCTCGGGGGTGTTCAGGTACTTCGCTTCGATCCGGTCGTCGTCGAACAGCCGGCGGGCGCCGAACCCGATCACGTCCGCGGACGCGTCCCGGATCGGCCACATCAGCCGGCCGCGAAACCGGTCGTACAGTCCACGCTGCCCCTCGGCGGACAGACCGGACGCGACCAGCTCGGCATTCGCGAAGCCGCGGCCGCGCAGGTGGTTGGTCAGCGCCTCGCCACCACGCGGCGCGAACCCGACACCGAAGTGGACAGCGGCGTCCTTGTCGAAGCCGCGCTTGTCCAGGAACTGCCGGCCGAGCGACGCGTCGGCGGCGCCGAAGAGCTGCTCGACGTAGTACTCCGCGGCGACCTTGTGCGCTTCGACCAACCGGGGACGCTGGTTGCCCGGACCGCGCTGGATCGGCGCGCCGGACTCGTCGTACCGCAGCTGGATGCCGACCTTCGCGGCCAGCGTCTCGACCGCCTCGTGGAAGGTGATCTGATCGATCTTCTGGATGAAGTCGATCACGTCGCCGCCCTCTTGGCAGCCGAAGCAGTAGAAGAATCCGCGCGCCGGGGTGACGTTGAACGACGGCGACTTCTCGTCGTGGAACGGGCACAGTCCCTTGAGCGAACCACCGCCGGCGTTCTTCAAGGTCACGTACGAGCCGACGATGTCGTCGATCCGGGCCCGCTCGCGCACCAGCGCGATGTCCTCGTCCTTGATCCGGCCTGCCACCCCGCGAGTCTACGACGCCGCGGCGGTGGACTTAACCTGGATGCCGTGCCGCGAACTCTTCGTCCTGGTCAACGGTCCGAGCTCTACGTCGTGGAGGTGGGCACCGGCGAGAGCCGGCTGGTGTACAGCTCGTCCACCGTGCTGTTCGAGGCGCCCAACTGGACGCCTTCCGGCGACCTCCTGGTCAACGGTGACGGTGGGCTGTTCCGGGTCGGCGACGGGCTCGAGGAGATCGACCTCGGCGGGGTGCTGGCGATCAACAACGATCACGTGGTCAGTCCGGACGGCAGCACGGTCTACGTGTCGGCCGATGACGGCCATCTGTACGCCGTCTCGCTCGACGACGGCACGCCTCGACGCGTGACCAACGACCGCGGACCGGGCTACCACCACTACCTGCACGGGGTCTCGCCGGACGGCACCACACTGGCGTACATCGGGTTGGAGCATGTCGACGGTCGCCGGATCACCAACGTGTGGACGATCCCGGCCGCCGGTGGGGACGACGTACAGGTCACCGACGACGAGCACGCGGACGACGGGTCGGAGTACAGCCCGGACGGGCAGTGGATCTACTTCAACTCCGAGCGAGCCGGGCACGCGCAGTTGTTCCGGATCCCGGCCGGCGGTGGCGAAGCCGAGCAGTTGACGTTCGACGAGCGGGTCAACTGGTTCCCGCACCCGGCACCGGACGGATCGGCGATCGCCTACGTGAGCTTCCCGCACGGAACCGAAGGGCATCCGGCGGACATCGACGACGTACGCCTCCGGCTGCTCACCGCCGACGGCGAGATCCGGGAGCTCGCGACGCTGTTCGGCGGCCAGGGCACGATGAACGTGCCGAGCTGGTCGCCGGACAGCACCCGCTTCGCGTACGTCGTCTACCCGCTCTAGACCTCGGACAGTTCGACCGAGGTGTCGGCCAGGCGGGCCGGGTCGACCTGCTTGCCGGCGCGGATCAGCTCCTGGATGGTGTCGGTCGCGCCCCACGTGTTGACGTGCATCCCGGCCAGCACGTGCCGGTCGTCGTCCAGCCAGAACGCGACATAGGCGCCGGACTTCGGGTCGCCGCGCAGCACCACCTGGTACGACGTCCCGCGCGGAACGTCGCCGGCATACTCCATGCCCAGGTCGAACTGGTCGGTGAAGAAGAACGGGATCGCGTCGTGCGCGACGTCCTGACCGAGCATCGCCTTGGCGGCCGACTTGCCGGTGTCCTTTGCGTTCTGCCAGTGCTCGACCCGGACCGGCCGCCCGAACAGCGGGTGAGCCCAGCGCACCACGTCGCCGGCGGCGTACACGTCCTCGGCCGACGTGCGCAGATCCGCACCGGTGACGATGCCCGAGCCGTTCTCCCGTGTTGCGACCTCGATGCCGGCGTCCGCGGCGAGTTCGATGTTCGGCTGGACGCCGACGCCGACAACCACCAGGTCCGCCGGAATCACCTCGCCACCCGTGACCCGCACGCCCGTCACCTTGTCGGTGCCCTCGAATCCTTCGACTCCGGTGCCGAACCGGAACTGGACCCCGTGCTGCCGGTGGAACTCGGCGAACAGCTCGCCGATCTCTTCCCCGAGTACGGCGGCCAGTGCGGTCGACTGCGGTTCGACGACGGTGACCTCGCACCCGCGTTCGCGGGCGGCCGACGCCGACTCCAGCCCGATCCAGCCCGCGCCGACCACGACCACCCGCGGCTTGGCGGCGTACGCGTCGGTCAGCGACTGGGCTTCCTCGGCCGTCCGCAGGTAGTGGACGCCTGGAAGGTCGGCCCCCGGTACGTCGATCCGCCGGACCCGGCTGCCGGTCGCGATCAGCAGCTTGCCGTAGGACACCTGCGAACCGTCGTCCACGGTGACGGAATGGGCCTTGGGGTCGATCGCGGTGACGGTCTTCCCGAGACGCAGTTCGATGTTGTTGTCGTCGTACCACTGCTGGTCGTGCAGCTGAGCCACTTCGGGCTGATCCTTGCCGAGGAGCACCCCCTTGGACAGCGGGGGTCGCTCGTACGGCAGTGAGGTCTCGCTGCCGATCAGGACGATGCCGCCGCTCCACCCTTCGGCTCGAAGCGTCGCCGCCGCGGTCGCACCCGCGAGGCTCGCACCGACGATGACAATGGGCTGCTGGTCTGCATCAGTCATGCCTCCGACTGTAGTGCTCGAGGCCTTGTCGCGCTGTCGCCGACTCATTACCGTGACGCAGGACATCATACGTCCTATGTCCCCTGGAGTCTTGTGCCCGTTTCAGCGCCCGCAACGAAGGCGATCGGCGCAACCGGATCCTGTTCTCCGCGCCGGCCCATCCGGCGGCGCGCGAGGTGATGACGGTCCGCTCGTCGTACGACGAGGCGCGGAGCTGGGGCACCTGGCAACAGGGCAAGGTCTTCTACTGGGGACCGACGGCGTACTCCGACATGCTCCGGCTCGACGGCGATCAAGCCGGCCTGCTCTACGAGGCGGGCGTCGCCACTCCGTACGAGACGATCCGGTACGCGCGGTTCAACGAGGCCTACCTGGCGACGCCGAACGGGACTCCGCCGGGCATTCCCGGACCGCCCGCGCCCGGCCCGCTGACACCTGACACCGGTCCCGCGCACAACCCGGCGTACGTGCGGGGCGGATCGACTGTTGCCCCCGGCAAGTTCGGGACCGGGCTCGCGCTCGACGGGGTGGACGACCGTGTCGAGGTCCCGTTCGACCGGTCGATCGACCTCGGGGCCGACGACTTCACGCTGATGACCTGGATCAAGTACGGCGCGACCACCGGCTCCCATGCGATCCTCTGGGCGTATCGGACCGGTTCGGGTACGACGCCTCAGGTCTGGTTGCGCGCCGAGCCGGAGAGCCACCGGATCCGGGCGCTCCTCGCGGTCGACCGCTTCAACATCACGGTGCAGTCGACGTCGGCGTACAACGACGACCAATGGCACCACGTGGTGCTGCAACGCGCCGAGGGAAAGTTGAAGCTGCTGGTCGATGGCGTCGAGGTGAACTCGGCGACCGCACCGCCCGGGTCGGTCACGGCGGGCAAGGAATTCGGTGTCCAGGGCATCCAGGTCGGACAGCGAGTCGACGGCGCCAACCGCTTCCAAGGCACAGTCGACGAGGTCCGCGTCTACCGCCGCGCACTGTCGACCACCGAACTCGACCGGATCCGCCTGACGAACAAGCCGATCCACGCCAAGCTCGGGCTCGACCTCCCGTTCAGCTCGGTCGGCTGACCAACTGCGCGTGCCAGGCCTGGGCTGAGGGGTCGGTGAGGGAGGCGACCTGGTCGACGATGACGCGGAGGCGGGCGTTGTCGTCGGCCGCGTCCGCGAAGTCAGCTCGGAAGGCGGCGTCCAGATGACGTGGCGCCGTCTTCCACAGGGCTTCGACGAGGTCTGTCAGCAACTGACGCTGGGAGGCCCGGCGGGCCTGGCGTTCGGATGAGTTGAGCACATGGAACATCCCGACACCCTTGAGCAGTCCGATCTCGACGCGGACACCGTCGGGGATCACCAGATCCGCCTCGTAGCGGATCAGCCGCGATCGCCCGAAGACCGCATGCGTCGCCTGCTCGGCCGCGGTCGCGAAGCGGCCGATCAACTGGCTGGTCAGATCCTTCAGCCCACCGAGCGCCCGCCGGCTGTCGTCGAACGGCCCACCCGGCCAGTAGTTCAGCGAGGTCAGCCGCTGCCAGCCCTCGTCCAGCTCGGCATCGGTTGCCTCCGGCAAGTACAGCCGGCGGACGATCTCCCAGTACGGCGCGCGGTCCGCGTCGACCGCGGCGAGATCGATGTGGTGGGCAACGATCCCGTCCTCGACGTCGTGCACCGAGTAGGCGACGTCGTCGGCGAAGTCCATCACCTGCGCCTCCAGGCAGCGCCGCTCGCCGACGCCCTGGCGCAACCACGTGAAGACCGCGAGATCGTCGTCGTACACCCCGAACTTGCGCTCGCCCGGGCGCCGGGGCCACGGGTACTTGGTGGCGGCGTCGAGGGTGGCGCGGCTGAGATTGAGGCCGACGCTGCGGCCGTCCGCATCGAAGGTCTTGGACTCCAGCCGGGTCAACAGGCGCAGGGTCTGTGCGTTCCCCTCGAAGCCGCCGATGTCCGCGGCGAGCTGGTCGAGCGCCCGCTCACCGTTGTGCCCGAACGGCGGATGACCGAGGTCGTGGGACAGACAGGCCGCGTCCACGATGTCCGGATCGCACCCGATGGTCGCGGCCAGTTCGCGGCCGATCTGCGCGACCTCGAGGCTGTGGGTCAGCCGGTTGCGGACGAAGTCGTCGCTACCGGCCGTCACGACCTGCGTCTTGGCCGCCAGCCGCCGCAAGGCCGCGCTGTGCAGTACGCGCGCACGATCACGCGCGAACGCGGTCCGCCCCGGCCGCTTGACCGGCTCGGCGACCCATCGCTCGGCGTCATGCTCGTCGTACCACTCATGCTGCTTCCTCATCACTGCTCACAGTAGCGGCCGGCACCGACAGTTCGGTGAACAACCGACGGCATGCATGCGACTGCGAAGGGTGGGAACTTGAAGGACACAAAGGCAAACGACGGGACGAGCCATGATGGACAGCACAACCGCCGGCCTGCCTCCGGTCGTCGATCGCGACGCCTACCAGGCAGAGGTGGACGCACTGCGGATCCGCGAGAAGGCGCACACCCACGAGGGCGACGCGATCGCGGCGGCCCGGCGGCGACTGCCCATGGTCGAGGTGGATGCCGGCCTCACGCTGACCGGACCCAACGGACCGCTCACGCTGCTCGACGCCTTCGAAGGGCGCAAGCAGCTCATCGCGTACTACTTCATGTGGCACCCCGGCCAGCCCGCGGCCGAGCAGTGCCAGGGCTGCACCTGGTGCAACGGCAACATCGGAGAACTGTCCTACCTGCACTCCCGCGACATCACGTACGCCGTCTTCTGCCAGGGGCCGTACGCCGAAAGTGTCCGCTACCGCGACTTCATGGGCTGGCTGATGCCGTGGTACTCGGCCGAGGACTCCCTCGATGAACTCCTGGTCGGGCGGAAGACCAACATGATGCACATCGTGTGTTACGTCCGCGACGACGACCGCGTGTTCGAGACCTGGTGGACCACGATCCGCGGCGTCGAGGCGATGGACAACAGCTACTCGCTGATGGACCTCACCGTGTACGGACGCCAGGAGGCACACGAAGACTCCCCCGCCGGCTGGCCACAACCGTGGGAGGTCGGCGGGTTGACCGCCGACGGCCGTCCCATCTCTCAGTGGTCACGCCTCGAAGCCGGCCGCTCTGACGACCTCACCTGAGGGGCGTGGATCGCCAGAGCGGTCTTCACGTCGAGACGCAGTAGCGAAGCCAGACAACGCCTCCTTCGAAGACCTCGGTGTCGGCGTGGCGCAGCGGCAGCCGGCCCGTGTCACACCAGGGGCGGCCGATCCCGATGAGCACGGGATGCACCAGGAGAGCGAGCTCGTCGAGCAGGCCGAGGTCGAGAAGCGCGTTGACGAGCGCGCCGTCGGAGTCGACGCGGACCGTCTGGACGCCGCGGTCGCCGAGGACGTCGAGCGCCTCGGCCAGGTCGACCTGCTCGTACCCGGTGACGAGCTCGCGGGTCGTCGCGTCCGGCGGTCGCGCGGGCGTCTGATCGGCGTACAGGGCGAGGACGTCGGACCAGTAGCCAAGCTGCCGTAGCGCCTCCCACTCCCGGACCCGCGCCCGGCTGTCGACGACCGCGAGCAGCGGGCCATCCGCCCGCGGACCCGGCCGGGCACCGGCCCGTACGGCGGTCTCCTGCGCGAGGATCGTGTCCGCGCCGACCAGCGTGACGTCCTCCTGCCACAAGGTCGCGAGCGCGTAGAACCGCGCGAGGTCGACGTCGAATCCCGACGTCACCCCGTCCAGCGAGACCGCCAGCTGAGCCACCACATGAGGCCGCATGCGCCACAAGCTACGGGCGGCCACCGACAGTTACCGAAATAGCTTGCAGAGGCTCTCTGCTCGCCGGCCGGTGCTGTTCTGCTCACCGATGCGCCGTTGTCGCGATCTCCCGACTCACCTGGGCAGCGGCGTCCCCGCGGTGGCGGTCGACTCCAGCCGGGAGCGGATGGCCTGACGAGCCGATTCGTACGCCGCGCCACCGTCGTCGTGCAGGATCGACGCGAGGTTGGCGGCCTCGTAGTACGCGTTCAGCTCGAAGGCCAACTGCTTGGCGTCGGCCTCCAGCTCACCGTTGTCGACGGCTGCCTGGACGGCGTCCTCCATCAGCCCCATCCACTCCCAGTGGACAGCGAGGAGTGCGTCGTGGACGGCCCCGGTGCGGGCGGCGTACTCGTGGGAGACCTTCTGGAAGAAGCAGCCGCCCGGGAACACCCGACGTTTGGAGTAGTCGAGCCAGTGCTCGCTCAACGCCCAGACCCGCCCGAGGCCTGGCTCGACTTCGAAGGCCGGTGTCACCACGTTGTCGGCGTAGATCCGGCGGGCCGCCCGGATCGTCGCGAGCTGCAACTCCTCCTTGGAGCCGAAGTGCGCGAACAGGCCGCTCTTGCTGATCCCCAGCTCGGTCGCGAGCCGCCCGATCGACAGTCCCTCGAGCCCGTCGACCGAGGCGATGTCGACCGACCGCCGCAGCACCGCGCGGCGGGTCTGATCACCCCGCACCAAGCGTCCGTCGACCTTCTCCACGACTACCGATCCTATTCCTGTTGACGTCCGGGCCCTGACAAACTAATAATACGACCGTTCGTATAGTTTGCCAGTCGAGGAGCGTCATGAAGAAGCTGATCAGCACCGGATTGCCGATGATCGGGTCGTTGTCACCCCGACTGGCCGGACGCCTGGCGTTCGAGCTGTGGCGCCGCCCGATGGCCCGCGGGCAGGTCCGCGACTCCGAACGCACGATCCACGAGGCCGCGCGGGTCGAGGTCGTCGACGGGGTTGTCAGCTATGCGTGGGGCGACGGCCGCCGCCCGGTCCTGCTCGTGCACGGCTGGCGCTCCCGCGCGTCCCGGTACGCCGGTTTCGTCACCAGGCTGCTCGAGCTCGGCTACAGCCCGGTCGCGTACGACGCTCCCGGTCACGGCGACTCCCCCGGGCCGATCGTCTCGATCCTCGGCCACCAGCGGATCATCCGCCGGCTGGAGGAGCGCCACGGCCCGTTCGAAGGCGTGATCGCCCACTCCCTCGGCGTCCCGTTCGCCCTGTACGCCGTCCGCGAGGGGGTGGCCGCCAAGCGGCTGGTGATGATCAGCGGTGTCGCCGACTTCGGCTACCTGGCCGACGCGTTCTGCCATGAGCTCGGACTGGGCCCGAAGGTCAACAAGGAGCTCCGGCGGCGGATCGAGCGCCGCTACTTCGACGGCGACGACCAGATCTGGACCAGATTCTCGGTGGCCACCGGCGACGTCGACCTACTCGTGATCCACAACGACGAGGACGACGTGGTGGACCCCCGGCAAGCCCGGGTGCTGCTGCGGGCCTACGGCCCGCGGGCCCACTTCCTGGCGACGAGCGGCCTCGGTCACCGCCGGATCATGATCGATCCGGAGGTGATCACCGAGGCCGTCGCCTTCCTTCAAGACCAAAGCCTGCAGAACTCAGATGTCCCTGAACGTCTCGATCTGGGCGCCTAGCGAGTTCAGCCGGGTGGCCAGGTCCTCGTAGCCGCGGTTGATCACGTACACGCTGCGCAGGACCGACGTACCCTTCGCGGCCATCATCGCGATCAGCGTGACCACGGCCGGGCGGAGCGCCGGCGGGCACATCATCTCGGTGCCGGAGAAGTGCGTCGGGCCCTCGACCATCACCCGGTGCGGGTCGAGCAGCTTGACCCGGCCGCCGAGCTTGTTCAGGTCGGTCAGGTAGATCGCGCGGTTCTCGTAGACCCAGTCGTGGATCAGCGTCTGCCCGGTCGCCTTCGCCGCGATCACCGCGAAGAACGGCAGGTTGTCGATGTTCAGGCCGGGGAACGGCATCGGGTGGATCTTGTCGATCGGCGCGTGCAGCTTGGACGGCCGGGTGGTCAGGTCGACCAGCCGGGTCCGGCCGTTCTCGGCCAGGTACTCGGCGCTGCGGCTGTAGTCGAGCCCCATCTCCTCCAGCAGCGCGAGCTCGATCTCGAGGAACTCGACCGGCGCCCGCCGGATGGTGATCTCCGAGCCGGTCACGATCGCCGCGGTGAGCAGGCTCATCGCCTCGATCGGGTCCTCGGACGGCGCATAGTCGACGTCCACGTCGATCTCGGCCTTGCCGTGCACGGTCAGCGTGGTGGTGCCGATGCCGTCGATCTGCACGCCGAGCAGATCGAGGTAGAAGCACAGGTCCTGGACCATGTAGTTCGAGCTCGCATTGCGGATCACCGTGACGCCGTCGTACCGGGCCGCGGCCATGATCGCGTTCTCGGTCACGGTGTCGCCGCGCTCGGTCAGCACGATCGGCTTGCCCGGGGTGATCGCCCGGTTCACCACGGCGTGGTACTCACCACCGGTCGCCTTCACCTCGAGGCCGAACGGCCGCAGCGCGGCCATGTGCGGCTCAACGGTCCGCGTGCCCAGGTCGCAGCCACCGGCGTACGGCAACTGGAAGGTGTCCTCGCGGTGCAGCAGCGGGCCGAGGAACATGATGATCGAGCGGGTCCGGCGCGCGGCCTCGGCGTCCATCGCGCCCAGGTCGAGGTGGGCCGGCGGGACGATCTCCAGGTCGCCGGCGTCGTTCAGCCAGGTGGTCCGGACGCCGATCGAGTTCAGCACCTCGAGCAGCCGGTTGACCTCTTCGATCCGCGCGACCTTGCGCAGGGTGGTGCGGCCCTTGTTCAGCAGGCTGGCGCAGAGCAGCGCGACCCCGGCGTTCTTGCTGGACTTCACGTCGATCGATCCGGACAACCGCAGGCCGCCGACGACACGGAGGTGGACCGGACCCCCACCGAGAGAGACAATTTCGGAGTCGAGTGCTTCGCCGATCCGGGCGAGCATCTCGAGGGTGAGGTTCTGATGACCCTTTTCGATCCTGTTCACCGCACTCTGGCTGGTGTTCAGTACTTCCGCGAGTTGCGTCTGTGTCCAGCCGCGGTGCTTGCGGGCGTCCCGGATGAGGTTTCCGATCCGGCTCAGGTAGTCATCGGTCATGCGCCGGACCTTATCTCACATGTGAGATACCTCTGCATCGACCCGCCGGTGCCAGCGTAGCCAATGTCACGTCGGCCCGCACACCGGACCCCGGTCGACCCCTCACCGTCCGTCGAACCAGCCGCCGCCTACAGTTACTCCAACTCCCGCCGCCACTCGGAGAGGACCAGCAGATGCCCGACGACACCTCCGCCGCGGTGGTGAACGAGTTCGAGGCGGAGTCCTGGCCGCTCGAGGCTGCGGCCGACAGCCTGCACCAGGTGATCGACGGGTTCCAGAACGGTGACACCCGGCCGCTGGTGATCGGCGACGGCGAGCAGCCGGTGCTGGTGGTGCTCGCGATCGCGGACCTGGCCGACTTCCGGGCCCGGGTCGCCGAACTGCTGTCCAGCCCGGTCGACGCCGGCTGGCTGCGGTACTACCTCCGCTCGAACTTCGACATGAGCTCCGAGCGACTCGTCGAGCTGCTCGGAGTCGACAGCGACCACGGGCTGTCCTCGCTGGCGAGTCAGGTGAACGTCGAGCAGGCCGCCGTACTGATGCCCGATCACCTGCGCCGGACCGAAGCCGGTGGGAACCCGCTGATGCTGATCGGCGACGGGATGATGGCGACCGCGGCGCTGGTTGCGTTCCCGGCGTTCCAGGTGCTGGTCGCGATGGAGGGCGGAGGCAAGGGCGACGACGACTCCTGCGCGCACGACGACGAGGAGAAGCCGACCACGCCGCTGGAGGTGCTGGCCGAGCGACTCGGGCCGGTGTCGACCCAGCTGGTCGCGCAGCTCAACGCCGGCCGCGAGCCCGGCCTGCCGCGGTACGAGCTGCACTTCGAGGACGACCTGATCGACCACCTGCGGGACCTGGAGGCGCGCGCGCAGAAGGCTCCGGGCGGTGGGGCGTACGACGAGCTGAACGGGCTGCTGCATCAGTTCGACCAGATGCGCAGCGGGCTGACCGAGGTCGAAGAGGAGGAGCCCGCGGAAGCGCCGTACCTCGAAGCCTCGGATCTGAAGGCCGCGCTGCCGGATCTGCGGGACAACTACCGTGCGGGCGGCGACGACCCGTACCTGATCGGCCTCGACGGCCGTCCGCTCGCCGGACTCATCACCTTCGACCTCTACGAGGAACTGCAGAAGGTATCGGTCGAGCTGGACGGGACCGACGAGGCGCCGGTGCTCCCACTCCCCCAGCCACGCTGGGAGAACGGGCCGCCGCTGCTGCCGTTCGAGGTCGCGCTCGAGACCTGCGACGCGGTGATCGAGGACATCTCCAACGGCGAGGCGTCGATGATCTTCATCGCCGACGAAGACGGCGAACCGGAACTGGTCCTCGCGCCACTCGTCTGGCTGTGGGCCTACGTCGACCACCTGGACCTGGAAGCCGCCGACGTCTGACGCCTCAGCTGATCGGGAAGAGCGGCTGCCACTCCGCGAGGGTCGCCAGCTCGTAGATGCCGGCCGGGGTGTAGGGGTCCTTCGCGAGGATGTCGCGGAGCTCGGCTTCGTCGGCGACGTCGTACACGAGGAGGGCGCCGGTCTGATCGGTGAAGGGTCCGGCGGCGACGAGCTTGCCGGCCGCCTTCAGCTCGGTGAGGTACTCGCGGTGGGCCGGACGGACCTCCATCCGGCGGTCGAACTCGGCAGGGTCGAAGCGCAACTGCACGACATAGAGGGCCATGCGGAAACCCTACAACGACCTTGAAAACAAAGGATTTGGTGCGGGAAGGGAGTCACGAGCCGCCACAGCGGCTGGTTCAGGTCAGACCCGAAAGTCGACGAGTGATCGCCCTTCCCGCCCGGTTATTCTCACCAGCCGGAGAGCGCTTACGCAAGGGGTTGGTTAAGGAAATTACTGCAGACAGTTCAGTCGGGTAACGCTTCGTGATCGACCCGCCCGACACGTCGACAAGAGTGCCGATCCACTCATACAGACGGTCACGCCAACCTGTTGTCAAGGCCCGCCCCGGCTCCACCCCGAAGGGTAGAGCCGGGCGCCGGCGGTCAGTCGAGGGCTGCGCGGCCGGCCTCGAGGCGGGCGACCGGGATGCGGAACGGGGAGCAGGAGACGTAGTCCAGGCCCACCTCGTGGAAGAAGTGGATGCTGTCCGGGTCTCCGCCGTGTTCGCCGCAGATGCCGAGCTTGAGGTCGGGCTTGCTGGCGCGGCCGCGGTCGACACCGGTGCGAACCAGCGCGCCGACGCCCTCGCGGTCGATCGACTCGAACGGCGACACCGCGAAGATGCCCTTCTCCAGGTAGCGGGAGAAGAATGCGCCCTCGACGTCGTCGCGGCTGAAGCCCCAGGTGGTCTGGGTCAGGTCGTTCGTCCCGAACGAGAAGAAGTCGGCCGCCTCGGCGATCTGGTCCGCGATCACCGCGGCCCGCGGCAGCTCGATCATCGTGCCGATCGGGATGCTCCAGTCGACACCGACGTCGGCGAGCACGCGCTCGACCTCGTCCCGGACCAGATGCAGCTCCTGGACCGCGCCGACCAGCGGGATCATGATCTCCGGCCGCGGGTCCTTGCCCTGCGCCCGCAGTTCCATCGCCGCGGACGCGATCGCCCGCACCTGCATCGCGAACAGGCCCGGGACGACCAGGCCGAGCCGGACCCCGCGCAGGCCGAGCATCGGGTTCTCCTCGTGCAGCCGCTCGACCGCGGTCAGCAGCGCGGCGTCGTGCCCGAGCTCCTCACCACGCTCGCGCGCCAGCGCGACCTTCACCGCGAGCTCCTCCATCGACGGCAGGAACTCGTGCAACGGCGGGTCGATCAACCGGATCGTCACCGGCTGCCCGTCCATCGCGGCCAGCAATTCGAGGAAGTCGCCACGCTGCAGCGGCTCGAGCTCCGTGAGCGCCGCCTCGAGATCGGCGTCGTTGTCCGCCAGGATCAACCGCTCGACCGACTCGCGCCGCTCCCCCAGGAACATGTGCTCGGTCCGGCACAGCCCGATCCCCTCGGCGCCGAAGCGCCGCGCCCGGGCCGCGTCGTCCGCGGTGTCCGCATTGGTCCGGACGCCGAGCCGCCGTACCTCGTCGGCGTGGGTGATCAACCGGTGCACCGACGCCACGAGTTCGTCCCCGGCGTCCGGGGACAGGGAGCCCTCGAAGTACTGCACGACCGGCGACGGGACGACCGGGACCTCGCCGCGGAAGATCTCGCCGGTGGTGCCGTCGATCGAGATCGTCTCGCCGGCCTCGATCACCGTTCCGTTGACCTTGATGGTGCCTTGGGCAACATTCACGTCGAGTTCCTCGGCGCCGCAGACGCAGGTCTTGCCCATGCCGCGGGCGACCACGGCCGCGTGCGAGGTCTTGCCGCCGCGGCTGGTCAGGATGCCCTGCGCGGCGATCATGCCGTGCAGGTCGTCCGGGTTCGTCTCGCGGCGGACCAGGATCACCTTCTCGCCCTTGTCCGCCGCCTCGACCGCGGCCGCGGAGGTGAACACGACCGTGCCGGAGGCCGCGCCCGGCGACGCGCCGATCGCCTTGGTGATCAGGTCCTTGTCCGCGTCCGCGTCGAACCGCGGGAACATCAGCTGCGCGAGCTGCGCACCCTTCACCCGGCGCAGCGCCTCGTCGGTGTCGATCACGCCCTCGTCGATCAGGCTGGTCGCGATCCGGAACGCCGCCGCCGCGGTCCGCTTGCCGACCCGGGTCTGCAGCATCCACAGCTTGCCGCGCTCGACGGTGAACTCGATGTCGCACAGGTCGCGGTAGTGTCCCTCGAGTTTCGCCATGATCGCCATCAGATCGTCGTACGACGTCTTGTCGATCTGCTCGAGGTCCGCGAGCGGGACCGTGTTCCGGATGCCGGCCACCACGTCCTCCCCCTGCGCGTTCTGCAGGTAGTCGCCGTACACGCCGGGCTGGCCGGTCGAGGGGTCGCGGGTGAACGCTACGCCGGTGCCGGAGTCCATGCCGAGGTTGCCGAACACCATCGAGCAGATGTTGACCGCCGTACCGAGGTCGGTGGCGATCCGCTCCTGCCGGCGGTAGAGGATCGCGCGCTCGGAGTTCCACGAGCCGAAGACAGCCTCGATCGCGAGGTCCATCTGGGTCCGCGGGTCCTGCGGGAACTCGCGGCCGGTGTGGTCGTGCACGGCCTGCTTGAACGTCTCGACCAGGCCCTTCAGGTCGTCGGCGTCCAGGTCGAGGTCGTTGCGGGTGCCCTTGGCCTGTTTGGCCGCCTCGATCGCGTCCTCGAAGACGTCGCCTTCCATGCCGAGCACGGTCTTGCCGAACATCTGGATCAGCCGCCGGTAGGCGTCCCAGGCGAACCGCGGGTTGCCGGAGTGGTGGGCGAGGCCGTTCACCGAGTCGTCGTTCAGGCCGACGTTCAGGACGGTCTCCATCATGCCGGGCATCGACACGGCCGCGCCGGACCGGACCGAGACCAGCAGCGGGTCGTCGGCCTGGCCGAGCTTCTTGCCCATCGTCTGCTGCAGCAGGTCGACGTGGTGGTCGATCTCGTCGGCCAGCTCCGGCGGCACCGTACCGGTGGCCAGGTACACGCGGCAGGCGTCGGCCGTGATGGTGAAGCCGGGCGGCACCGGCAGGCCGAGATTGGTCATCTCGGCCAGGTTCGCCCCCTTCCCGCCGAGCAGCTGTTTCATGCTCTTGTTGCCTTCGGCGAAGTCATAGACGAGTTTCGGCACGATCACTCCCTGGGTTTCAGGCGGTGCGTAGGCGCGGTGAGGTGGCCCGCTGGCCCATCGACTCCGGTGGCGGGGGCGTGCTTTCAGAGTAAGCCAAAAAACCAGTCCAGTTGAACACTGGTCTCACGATGCCGACGTGACCCTCCCCACAGGTTGAAGGCCGGAAAACCCTTCCCTGGTTGACAACGCGAGACAATCGGCCGGTTCACCGATGAAACGCCAGAACGACGCGAAACCGCTCTTTCGTCCGGAGTCATGAAGTGCGAATCGTCTCGCCGTACGGCGTTCAGCGGCGTTCACCGGCCTGTGCGCGTACGCTCGTCAGTGCCGACGGTTCGCCCGGTCATGCGGTCTGTGACCTGGCGAGGCAAGAGGGAACCCGGTGCGAATCCGGGACTGCCCCGCAGCGGTGAACGGGAACGACCGCCGTCACGAGCACTGGACGCCCAGCGTCCGGGAAGCGACGGCCAGTAGGTCCACCGGTCAGCGACCGGTCTGCCCGTGAGTCCGAAGACCTGCCGCCGGCGCGCGCACCAGCCGGTGCGCGCGGGAACGGTGGTCTCGTGGGAGGACCCGTCCGGCGTCTTTCGCGACCCCGCCGATCCCCTGGCACGCTCGCGAGGAGAGAGACGTGAACACCATCAAGACAGTGCTGGGCTACCCACGGATCGGGCCGGCCCGCGAACTCAAGAAGGCCGTCGAGAAGTACTGGTCCGGCGACAGCGACGCGGCCGAGCTGGAGACGACCGCCCGCCGGCTCCGGGCCGACACCTGGCGCGACCTGGCCGGCCGCGGCCTCGACGTACTCCCGGGCAACACCTTCTCGTACTACGACCAGATGCTCGATCACGTGCAGCTGTTCGGCATCGTCCCCGACCGCTTCCGGGGCCCGTCCAGGCTGGACACGTACTTCGCGATGGCCCGCGGCCGGGACGACGTCGCGCCCCTGGAGCTGACCAAGTGGTTCGACACCAACTACCACTACCTGGTCCCCGAGCTCACCGAGGACACCGTCTTCCAGCTCGATCCGGCCAAGCCGCTCGAGGACCTCACGGCCGCTCGCGAACTCGGCGTCGACACCCGACCGGTCCTGATCGGACCACTGACCTTCCTCTTGTTGTCGAAGTCCGTCACTCCCGGCTTCGAACCGCTCAGCCTGCTGGACCGTCTGCTGGACGCGTACGCCGATCTGCTCAGCCAACTCGAGTCCGCCGGAGCGGAGTGGGTGCAGCTGGACGAGCCGGCACTGGTCCAGGACCGCACTCCCGCCGAGCTCGACGCACTCCGTCGCGCCTATGACCGACTGGCCACTCTCACCGATCGCCCGCGCCTGCTGGTCGCGACGTACTTCGGTGATCCCGGCCCGGCGTTGCCCGTGCTGACGTCGACCGCAGTGGACGGTCTCGCGGTCGACCTGGTCTCCGCCCCTGGGCTCGTCGACCAACTCGCCGTACTGCCGAGCCTGCGGCGCAAGACGGTGGTCGCCGGAGTGGTTGACGGCCGCAACGTCTGGCGCACTCACCTGGGCGACGCGCTCTCGACCTGCACGAAGTTGCTCGGGTCGGTCGGGCAGCTGGCCGTCTCCACCTCCTGCTCACTCCAGCACGTGCCGTACGACGTGGAGGCGGAAGACGACCTGGATCCACGGGTTCGCGAGCGGCTCGCGTTCGCGCGGCAGAAGGTCGACGAGGTCGTGGTGCTCGGCCGGGCGCTGAGCGAGGGGCCGGGCGTTCTGGTCGATCTCGGCAATCCGTCCGGCGGACCGGTCGAGGAGTCCGGCCTGATCCGCGAACAATCGGTCCGCGACCGGGCTGCTGCGATTCGTCCCGCGGATCGACAGCGGCCGCCGTACGACGAACGCCGTACGGCGCAGGAGTCGATCGGGCTGCCCGCGCTCGCGACCACGACGATCGGGTCCTTCCCGCAGACCGCGGACATCCGCCGGGCTCGTGCCGATCTCCGGACCGCGCGGATCGACGCGGCGACGTACGACGAGCTGATGCGGGCCGAGATCGCGCGGGTGATCGGCCTGCAGGAGGAGCTCGGTCTCGACGTACTCGTCCACGGAGAGCCCGAGCGCAACGACATGGTCCAGTACTTCGCCGAGCAGCTGGACGGGTTCGCGACCACCAAACACGGCTGGGTGCAGTCGTACGGCAGCCGCTGCGTCCGTCCACCGATCCTGTACGGCGAGGTGTCGCGACCGGCCCCGATGACCGTGCCGTGGACGTCGTACGCGCAGTCCCTGACCGAGCGGCCGGTGAAGGGAATGCTGACCGGGCCGGTGACGATTCTGGCCTGGTCGTTCGTCCGTGACGACCAGCCGCTCGCCGTCACGGCCGACCAGGTCGCTCTGTCGCTTCGCGACGAAGTGGCCGACCTGGTCTCGGCCGGGATCAGGATCGTGCAGGTGGATGAGCCGGCGTTGCGTGAGCTGCTGCCGCTGCGCGCCGCGGAACAGAAGGCGTACCTGGACTGGGCGGTCGGTGCGTTCCGCCTCGCGACCGGTGGAGCACCGGCGGGCGTCCAGATCCACACGCATCTGTGCTACTCGGAGTTCGGCGCGGTGATCGCCGGGATCGACGGGCTCGATGCGGATGTGACCACGCTCGAGGCCGCCCGCTCACGGATGGAGATCCTCGGCGACCTCGCCGCGGCCGGCTTCCGGCGCGCGGTCGGGCCAGGCGTCTACGACATCCACGCGCCACGCGTGCCGAGCCAGGAGGAGCTGGCCGACCTGATCGGCCGGGCGCTGGCCGCGGTGCCCGGTGATCGCCTGTGGATCAACCCGGACTGTGGTCTGAAGACGCGCGGCTACGCCGAGGTCATCCCGGCGCTGCGGCACCTGGTCGAGGCGGCGCGGACGGCCCGGAGCTGACCGCAGAGCTCGGCGGGCCTGTCACTGGTTGACATTGCCGTGGGCACCTATCAGGTGCCCACGGCAACCGGCTCATAGCTTCCGGCGCGTTCGGAGGTAATCGCCGACGACGGCGGCGCCGAGGCCGTCCGCGTCGGGTGCGAGGACGCGGCCGCTGCTGCGCCGGGCGAGCAGGTCGACGAACGCGTTCAGCCGCGGATCGTCGCCGAGCCGGAACACGGTCAGCGAGGCGCCGAGCTTGGCCAGCCGGTCCACCTCGAAGATCGTCTTCCGCAGCGTGGCCGGCTCGGGCGGGTAGGAGAACTCGGCCGTCCCGTCCGGCTCGAGGTGCGCGGTCGGCTCGCCGTCGGTCACCATCAGCACGACCGGCTGCGCGTCCGGGTGCCGCCGCAGATGACGACCGGCCAGCAGCAGGGCATGGTGCGCATTGGTGCCCTGCTCCCAGGTGCCTTCCATCCCGATCAACTGCGGCAGCTCGACGACTCCGGCGTACCGGCCGAAGGTGATCAGCTGGAGCGCGTCATTGCGGTAGCGGGTCGAGATGAGCTGGTGCAGCGCGAGCGCCGTCCGCTTCATCGGCAGCCAGCGACCCTCCTGGACCATCGACCAGGACGTGTCGACCAGGAGTGCGACCGCGGCCCGAGCCCGGTGCTCGGTCTCGGCGATCTCCACGTCCGCCACATCCAGCTTGACGGACCCGCTGCGCGAGGCGGTCCGCAGTACGGCGTTCCGCACGGTCCGCGGAACGTCCCACGGCTGGGTGTCGCCGAACTCCCACTGCCGCGTGGACCCACTCAACTCACCGGCCGCGCCCGCGTTGGCGGCGTCGCGTTCACCTGAGCCCCGAGCAGTCCGCAGTACGTCGGCCAGCGCAGTCTGACCGAGTTGTCGCAGCGCCTTCGGCGACAACCGCAACGATCCGTCGGGTGCACGTTCGAGCAGCCCTTGATCGCGCAGTTGCCGCTCGAGCTCGCTCAGCCGGCGCGCATCGACCGTCGCCTCTTCGCCGAGCTGCTGGGTGAGCGCATCGAGGTCGATGTCCTCCAGCCGCGCACCCGGATACGACTGCGCGAGTTGCTCGGCCAACGCATCGAGCTCAGCGAGATCCGACATCGCCCGTGCGCCCTCGGCGAGGCCGAGTGGATCGTCCCCACTCATCCGCTCCGAACCGGACCAGTCCTCCCCCGGCCGGAGCGACTGCAGCTGAGCGTCCAGCTGCGCAAGTTGCTGAGCCAGCTGCGGACTGCCGAACGCCTGCTGCGACAGCTCCATCAGCTCGGCCCGCTGCTCGGGCGTCATCGAGTTCATCATCCGCTGCGCCGCGGCCGCCCGCTGCGCGAGTACGTCGATCAGTTCGTCGACGTTCTGTGGATTCTCCGGGAAGAACTCGCCGTGCTTGGCCATGAACTCGTCGAACAGCTGCGGCACCTCCGGCCGACCCTGCGCATGCGCCGCGAGCAACGCGTTGAGGTCGGTGAGCATCTCGTTGATCCGCTCGACGTCCTCGGGCGTGGTCTGCTGCAACGCCTCCTTCATGCCCTCGAACCGGGACCCGAGCAGCTCGCGCCCGAGCAGCTCACGGATCTGCTCGTACTTCTCCCGCGCCTCCGACGACTGCCAGTCGTAGTTGGCCAGCTCCCGGACGGCGGCCGCCGTACCGGCCGGGAGCGCGTCGAGCTGAGCCTCCCGGAAGCGGGCGTCGTCGGACGGGTTCGGGAACAGTTCGTGCCGCTCGGCCTCGAGTGCCTCGTCGAGCAGGCGCTGGACGTCCCGCAGCGTTCCGTCGAGGTTGTGCCGCCGCTGGATCTCGCGGCGGCGCTCCCACAACCTGCGGGTGAGGTCGTCCAGGCCCTGGGTGTTCCGGGTGCCGCGCCGGAGCAACTCCTCCAACGCGGACCGGGGCGACGATCCGTTCATCACGTCGCGGCCGATCTCGTCCAGCGCGTCGCGCAGGTCGGCCGGCGGCTTCAGCGGATCGGGTCCGTCGTGCCACGGCCCGTACGACCAGCCCTCCGGAATGGACGCAGTCATGTCAGATTCCGTAGATCGTCGTGTCGTCGTCGGCGTCCTTCGCCACGCGTTTCGACAGGTACAAGGCCTCCAATGCGAGCTCGACCGCGGCGGCGATCCGGCCCGGCGACTCGTCCGGCTCGACGCCGGCGCGGGCGGCGACGTCGTGCAGCACCGGCAGCTCCGGCAACGCGGCCAGCACGTCCCGGCCGGGCACCCGCTCACCCGTGGTCACAAGGTTGCCGTCGGCAATCGCATGGGCCAGCGGGCTCAGGTCGAGACCGGCGAACCGCTCCCGCGCGGTGTCCGCGACGGACCGGCGCAGCAGGTACTCGAGCAGTTCGATCTCGCGCCCTTCCTCACCGGGCTCGAACTCGAGCTTGCCGCGCAGTACGGCGGGCACCGCCTCGAGATCCACCGGCCGGGCGACGGCCGGCTCCTCACCGGTGATCGCGCTCCGGCGCAACGCGGCGGCGGCGATCGTCTCGGCCGCGGCGACCGCGAACCGCGCGGACACCCCGGACCGCTGGTCGATTGCGGTCGACTCCCGCAGGTGCCGGACGAACCGGGCCAGCACCTCCAGCAGCGGCTCGCCGACCTCGGCGGTGAACTCGGCCTCCTGCCGGATGACGTCCACCTCGGCGTCGATATCGAGCGGGTAATGGGTCCGGACCTCGGCGCCGAACCGGTCCTTCAGCGGCGTGATGATCCGGCCGCGATTGGTGTAGTCCTCCGGGTTGGCCGTTGCCACCAGCAACACGTCGAGCGGCAGCCGGAGCGTGTACCCGCGGACCTGGATGTCGCGCTCCTCCATCACGTTCAGCAGCGCGACCTGGATCCGCTCGGCCAAGTCCGGCAGCTCGTTGATCGCGACGATGCCGCGGTGCGCCCGCGGGACCAGTCCGAAGTGGATGGTCTCCGGGTCACCGAGACTGCGGCCCTCGGCAACCTTCACCGGGTCCACGTCACCGATCAGGTCGCCGACCGATGTGTCCGGGGTCGCCAGCTTCTCGGCGTACCGCAGGCTGCGGTGCAGCCACGCGACCGGAAGATCGTCGCCGAGCTCGGCGGCGCGGCGGCGCGAGGCGGGCGTGATCGGGTCGAGCGGGTGCTCGGGCAGTTCGGCGCCCTCGATCACCGGGGTCCACTCGTCCAGCAGCCCGACCAGGGTCCGCAGCAGCCGGGTCTTGCCCTGGCCGCGCTCACCCAGCAGTACGACGTCGTGCCCCGCGAGCAGGGCGCGTTCGAGTTGGGGAATCACCGTGCGGGTGAATCCGACGATGCCGGGCCAGGGATCACGCCCGGCCCGGAGCTCTTTCAGCAGGTTGTCACGAATCTCGGCCTTGATCGACCGGGGGAGATATCCGGCGGCCCGGAGGTCACCGGCCTTACGAGGAAGTTCAGCAGGTGCACTAGTCACATGTGAGACGTTAGCTCGCCCATCCCAGCAACGCCCGCGGTATTTCAGACCTTGGGCGTGACCCGGCCGGAGCTGAAGAGGTGAGTCGGGGTGAAGGTCAGCGGCACCCAGGGGTGGTTGGGCGAGGCTCTGATGACGAAATGATCGCCGTCCGCGGGCTCGGTCGGGAGCAGGTCGTACTCGGTCGCGGCCTCCTCGGCGAACGCCAGCCGGTCGCCGGTGGCGTGCTCGACGAGGACGAGGCGGTCGTCCCGGCGTACGACGTCCAGCCGCACGCTGGTCCGTTCGTACCGGCCGACGTGGCGATCGTCGGTCGGTACGTCGACGGGCTGCGGCGGCGCCGGGTGCGCGATGCCGGCGTACTCCGTGAACACCTCGGACGCCAACGGCTCGAACAGCGCCGGACCGTTGCCGGAGTTGGTCAGCAGGCAGACCGCCAGCCGCGCGGCGGGGTCGATGCGGAGGAACGCCGTCTGGGAGATCGTCGAACCGTCGTGACCGAACAGCGGCCGCCCGCCCCAGTCGTAGATGCGCCACGCCAGGCCGAGGTTCGTGAAGCCGCCGACGCCGCCGGCGAACGGCACCTGCGGCTCCTGCATGGCCGCGTACCGGTCGTCGGTCAGATGCATCAGGGCGAACTGCAGAACGTCACCGGCACTCGCCGTGATCAGCCCGGCCGCTCCGATGCTGCGGGGCAACTGCCACGTCTTCACCGGCGCTCCGTCGCTCGCGACGTGGCCGCGCGCGGCACGATGCAGGATCGCCTCCTCCGGCAGCGTGACCGTCTGCGTCAGGCCGAGCGGCTCGATCAGCCGGGCCCTCAGCGACTCGTCCCAGGTCCGGCCGTCGAGAACCTCGATGATCCGGCCGAGCACCACGTATCCCGCGTTGCAGTAGGAGTACGCCGTACCCGGCTCGAACAGCAGCTCCACGTCACCGAGGAGCGCGACATACCGCTCGACGCAGTCGTCACCGCGGCCGGTGTCGGTGAACACGTCGCCGTCGATGCCGCTGGTGTGGGTGAGCAGGTGCCGAACCGTGATCCGCGGATCAATCGGCGCCTCAGGCAACAATTTCACCACGGCGTCGTCCAGGTCCAGCCAGTCCTCGGCGGCGAGCTGGACGATCATCGTCGCGGTCCACGTCTTGGTGACCGAACCGATCTGGAACAGCGAGTCGGCAGTGGTCTCGACCCCGGTCGCCGCGTTCAGGACGCCGTACGGCGTGACCGTCGTCTCCCCGTCGTGCCAGATCCCGAGCACCGCTCCGGGGACCTCGGCCGCCACCGCCAACTCACTCAACCGCGCAGACCAGTCAGGCATGCAGCCAAACCTACTTCGCTGCCTCCTCGAGCAGTGCACGCAGGGCAGTCCAGGCTGCCGTCTCGTCTAGGCCCTGCTCGAGCAGGACCTTCGTCGCGAGGCCCGCCGAGTCCCGGTAGAACGCCAGCAACAGGTGCTCCGTGCCGACGTAGTTGTGGCCGAGGGTGACGGCCTCCCCGACGGCACCCTGCAGGACATGCGCGGTACGGCGGGTGTACGGCGGATTCTCGGCGTCCAGGGTCTTCGGCGGATCGGTCGGCGTACCGGCCGGGCTGAGGACGTCGACGGCTTCGCGGACGCGGTCCTCGGTGATGTCGTGCTGCAGCAGGACCTTCGTGGCCAGCGCCTCGGGTTGGGTGAAGAACGCGAGCAGCAGGTGCTCGGTGCCGATGAAGTCGTGGTTGCGCTCGCGGGCGACGTCGGCCGCGGCCTGTACGACGGCCTTGGTCCGCGGGGTGTAGCGATCGAACGCGGGCTTGGTCGTCCACGAGTCGGCGAACCGCTTGTGCGCGGCCTGCTTGCTCACCCCGAGCACCGCGCTGATCTCGACCCACGACTTGCCGGCGCCGCGGGCGCGGTCGACGAAGAAGCCGAGCGCGGCGTCGCCGGTGCTGGTCAGTTCGCCGATCGTCGCCGCCGCGGTGGCGAGCTGCCGCAACTCGTCGTCGCTGCCGGCGTCCGCCTTGATCGTGGTGATGAGCTGCTGCAAATCAGGTCCAGGAGTCATGCCGTCAACCCTAGGTTGACGATAGCGCAGCGTCAACCCTGGGTTGACGATCTCGGCAGGCCCCAGCGGACTCAACAACGGGAACGACTGAAAGGACGTACGGAAGGACGGGTAGTGGGAAGGTCCGGCGAGCCCCCGCAGGACCGCGGCAGGCGTGGACACAGCCGGGGATGACTACTACCACCCGTCGTTCGGTACGGTTTGGCCCGTGCAACCTCTGCCGGATGTGATCAGCGACGGGTTGCGGGTGTTGTTCTGTGGGATCAATCCCGGGCTGATGTCGGCGGAGACCGGTCATCACTTTGCTCGGCCGGGGAATCGGTTCTGGCCGGCGTTGCACCTGAGTGGGTTCACGCCGCGGCAGTTGCGACCGGCCGAGCAGGGTGAGCTGCTGACCTATCGGCTCGGGATCACCAACGTGGTCGACCGGCCGTCCGCGCGCGCCGACGAACTGACCCGCGCGGAGTACGTGGCCGGCGGGGAGAACCTGCTGAAGAAGGTGCTCCACTTCCAGCCGGAGTGGCTCGCTGTCGTCGGCGTCACGGCGTACCGGGACGCGTTCGGCGAGCGGACCGCGCAGATCGGGCGGCAGGAGCGTTTGATCGGCTCCACCCGGGTCTGGATCCTCCCGAACCCGAGTGGTCTCAACGCCCACTACACGTTGCCGAAGCTGGCCGCCGCGTTCGCCGAACTCGAGCAGGTCAGTTGAGCGCCTTCCGCAGCGCCGACACGGCCAACCCGATGGCCTTGCCTGCCTGACACCCAGGGTTCGGCAGGATGGGCTCATGCGAGCCACGGATCTGCTGCGGTCGATCGACCACCTCCCGCACGGCCAACGCCTCCGGAGCGTCGCACTCGAAGGGCGACGCCTGCGCGGGACGGCCGAGTTGCGCGAACTGCTCGGTGAGCTGAGCCGCGGTACGGCGTTCGAGCGGACCCTCGGCCTGGTTGTCGCCCAGGTGGCGGGCGAGGTCGACTACGTGACGCGCTTGCTGCGCGATCCCGTGCCGTCGGTCCAGCAGCGCGCGCTCGCCGCGGTCCGCGCCGGCGTCCCGGTCTCGGACGATGACCTCCGGATCCTGTACGACGACGCACCCGCGGAACTGCGGACGAAGCTCATGCAGGTCATCCGGAAGAACGGCCGGTCGTTTCTGGCCGCTCGCCTGATCGACGAGCATCGCGAACGCTGGGGCGACCGCGCCGCGGCGAGCCTGCTCAACTCCACCGACGACCAGACCGTCGAGCGTCTGCTCCCGGAGCTTGCCTACTGCCTGGGCAGCGGCGAGTGGCGGCGCCTGGGCGCCAAGCATCCGAAGGTGGTCCTCGCCTACGCAAGTACGACGTTGCCCACCGGCCCGGACAAGGACGAGTGGTGGCAGGGTCCGGCGTATGGCGTCGTCGGCGTACTGGACCGTGATCCGTCGCAGGCGGCCGCCCTGCTCACGACAGCGCTGCCACCCGATCAGTTGCCGATGGCAATCGTCTCGGTTCTCGGCCGACTGGTCGACGCCGACCCGGCCGGGGTACTGGCGATCCTGCTCGCACCCGATCGGGCGCCGGCACTGGGGACTGCACTTACAAGCGCGGTTCGGCGGCGGCTGCACCGCTACTCCGACGACGATCTGATCGGGCTCGGCCGGCTCCTCTGGCCTGACCTGACGCAGTTGCTCGAAGACCTTCCGCCGTCTCGACGGGCGACCGTGTTCACTGCCGTCACCAGCAGCGTCGATCTGGGGCAAACCGTTCTCTCCACGGACCTGCACGCCGTCCTGCCCCGGGTGCTCCGGTTTGCCCAGGCTCGTCGCATGCTCACGCTCGCGCCGATCGCGGAGGACCACCACGAGCGGTGGCGGATCACTGCCTTCCTCCCGTACGACGAGGCGTTCGCGCTGCTCGAGCCGGAGATCGGCCGGCCGGACGCCGACGATCGCGCGCAGATCTATCGGGCGGTCGTCGACGCGGCCGGTCACTCCCGGGAGGCCGCGGCGGTCGAGAGTGCGCTGTCGTGGGCGACGCGTGTACGGAACGATCGCGACGTCGTTCGGCAGGGGGTCTTGCGGGGAGTCGAGGAACTGCCGCCGTCGATGCTGACCAACCGGTTGGTTGCTTCGCTCCAGACGCTGTTGACCGACACGCTCGAGGCCCGTGACACGGCGTGGTACACCCGGTCGGCGCTCGGCACGATCGCGGAGACCGCCGTACGGCAAGGGGCGTTGCGGCGTGACCCGTCGTTGCTCGAGTGGGGTTTGCAGGCGCATGCCCGGATCACCGAGAACCAGGGCACGATCCAGCTGTACGGCGTGATCGACGGGCTGCCTCGCGGTCAGGAGGCCGCGGTGTACGACGTATTGCGGAAGTATGTGGACGATGCGGTGGCGCGGCGGGAGTTCCGGCTGCCGTTGGGGATCGCCCGTGCTTTCGACAAGCGTGGCTGGTCGAACGAGCACTTGCAGGCCGCGCTCGAGCAGGGCGTGTGGTCGAACCAGGAGTACACCGTCGCGGAGGCAGCGGAGCTATGGCTCTGGCCGACCGCGACCAGAGGCGAGCGGACCGAGCGGATCATCAAACGCGACGTCGGCATGGCCCGGTGGGATCCGGTGTGGCGGGCGGTCACCGAACTGCGGACCGACCTCCTGGACGCCGTACTCGCGAAGCCCGACCGGATCCGGCGGTTCGATCGGAACCACCCGGCGTGGCAGGTGTCCGACCGTGCGCTGAGCCGCTGGCTCCCGCGTCAGCAGACCCGGTACGCCGAACTCGTGGGGCGTGCCGCGCGGGACGAGCGGATGCCGGACTGGGCGCGGGCGAACGCGGTATCGATGCTCGGGAACGTACCCGGGGTCGGACGCGCCGCCCTCGAACCGTTCTTGCGGCACGAGTCCGTGCTGCTGCAGGAGGCGGCACTGGGTGCGTTGGCCTGGACCGATGCGCCGCAGGAGGCGCTGCCGGTGCTGCTGTCTCATGCGGGTGACGATCGGGCCCGGGTTGCGATCTATGCGGCGACTCGGGCGGCGCGGTTCGTGCGGCCGAGTCTGTTGCCCGGACTGCTGCATCCGGTGCTGGTTGGTGCGGATGCGAAGGTGACGTCGCGCAAGGAGGCCGCGCGGCTGCTCGGCCAACTCCATGCTCCCGGTGCCAGCGCCGTACTGGCTGATGCTTGGGCGTCGGCGCATCGTGATGTGAAGGCGGCGATCGCCAGTGCGGCCTCGCACTATCTGCTGCACGAGCCGGCGAGTTGGGCACTGTTGCAGCAGGCAGTGCATGACAGCGCGGCGACGGCGACGGTACTGACCCAGCGTGCGGCGTATGGCATGGCCTTGAAGTACCGGTCGCGCTACGCCGACCTTCTGGTGGCGATCACCAACCGGCCCGAGCCGGAGGTAGTCCGGATCGCTCTGCGCGCACTACCGCGGTGGGCGCGCTGGAACCCTTCGGTGGCGCCGGTGTGTGCGGGTGTCATGGCCGATCTGACCGCGCGTAGCACCTGGAACGACGCGACCACCTCTTTGGTCGCCATCGTCGCCAGCGATCCGCGACTCGGCCTCGACGATCTGCTCGCCGCCGTGCGGTTGCTGGTCAGGCTGGAGAGCGACCCCAACCTGCCGAACGCAACTCCCGACCGCGACCACCCGGCCCGACAGCGTCTCACCACGCTCACCAAGCGCCTGACCAACGCCTTCAACCCAAAGCCGGCCGACGTACGCCAAACCCTCAAGGCGATAGCCGCCGAGCTCCACGACGCAGGCCTCCTCCACCTCCGCCTAGAACTCCTCGTTCACTCCATCGCCTGGCCCGACCTCCCGACCGAACTCCCCACCCTCATCACTGCAGTAGCCGACCGCCCACTACTCGCCCATCACACCGCGTCCCTCCTCGGCGCCCGCCTGAGCTGGACCCACCCCCAATGGACCCCGCCCCTCCTCGAACAACCAGCCCGCAACTTGGTGCAAGGCGATTCCCTGATGGAGGGCTTACTCGCCTGGACCCTCATCGGAGAAGCCGGCCGTCGCACAAACTGGTCCCCCACCTGGCGCGACCTCCTAGTTGCCTTACGCAACCACTCTCAGCCGGACGTCCGCCAACTCGCCCTCGACCTGATCACAGCCCCCGAGGCCTAGTTCTTCTCTTCTGTCGCCTTCTCCTCGGCTTCGCGGGCGCGTTTGCGGCGTTTGCCTTCGTGCATGGCTATGACGCGGGCGATGGGGATGGCGCGGCCTTCCTCGAGGAGGTCTTCGGGGAGGGACTGTGGTGCGGGCAGTTGCGCGGCCCAGCGGTCTGCGTCGCCTAGTTGCGCGACCGCGGTGCGGACGGTGAAGTCGCGCGGGGTGACCCGGTCGAGGTCGTCCCAGCCGACCGGGAACGACACCGGCGTACCAGGTCGGACGCGCGGGCTGTAGGCGGCGACCACAGTTGCCCCGCCGGAGCGGGTCGAGTCGACGAAGACCTTCCCGTGCCGGTCCTCCTTGATGTACGCCGTGGTCGCGACGGACGGATCGAGTTTCTCCGCACGGGCGGCGATAGCGCGGGTGGCAGCCGCGGCGTCCTCGATCGACACAGAATCGTCGATCGGCACGAAGACGTGCACGCCCTTCGCGCCACTCGTCTTGACCGCACCGGACAGCCCGGCATCGGTCAACGCCTGCCGGACCAGGAACGCGGCCTGCACCGCCATCGCGAACGTCTCATCGCCCTCCGGCGGGTCGAGGTCCAGCACCAAATGCGTGACATGGTCCCAGCGGTCGGCGCGTACGAGCGTCGGGTGGTACTCGACCGCGCGCTGGTTGGCGAACCACAGCAACGTCCGACGGTCGTCGCACAACGCGTACGACACCTCGCGCTTGGACGCCTCCGCCCATACCGGCACCGTCTTCACCCAGTCCGGCGTGTACTTCGGCACGTTCTTCTGCATGAACGCCGGCTGCCCCGGCCGGATCCGGATCACCGACAGCGGCCGGTCCCGCAGCTCCACCAGGATCCGCTCGTGCACCGCGTCGAGGTAGTCGACCAGGTCCCGCTTGGTCGCCTCCGCCCCGTCGAACAGCGGCTGATCCAGGTTGGTCAGGTCGACCCCGTCACGCGTCTCATCCGGCTTGCTCGCCATTACCCGAGCTTAGAAGGCTGACCAGGGCATCGAGAACCACCGCGTCCTCTCCGGGTTCGAGCGTCTGCGGATTGAGGGCGATCGCGTCGTCGGTCAGGCGAAAGGTACCGACCGCGATCCGCGGGTCGCGGTCCCACAACGCGGCCACCAGCCCGTCCCGTGTCCACCTGCAGGTTGTCGACAATCGGACGATGGCACGGCTGTGGGGTTGGCCGGCCTCACTCGGGTAGCCGCGCTCGACGACCACTCCAGGAAGTCCTTGCAAGCCGGCGATCCAGCGGTCGACCATCCGCTCGTAGCCCGCGAGCATCGCGTCCTCGTCCTGCTCGAGCGTCCACTCGACGGCGGCGAGGAGCGCGAGCAGTTCTTCTTTGCCGACCTTCATTCCGCGCCCGATCTCCTGGGACGGCGACGCGTGGGCGCGGCATCTGTCGACAATCCACCGCTTACCTAGCACCAGCCCGCTGGCCTGCGGTCCGCGCAGCCCCTTCCCACCACTGAAGATCACCGCATCCGCACCAACCTCCGTCGTAAACCGCCACAACGAAGAAACCGGCGGAATCTGCGCCGCCGCATCCACAACCACCGGCACCCCCGCCACCCCGGCCCCACCCCCGCTCCGCGCAGCACCGTCACCACAACCGCCGGAGCCACCACCGTTCCGCCCAGCACCGTCACCACGGCCGCCGGAGCCACCGCCGAGTCCCCCGGCCGCGCCACCCGGTGCACCAGAGCTACCGCCGTTCCCCGCACCTGCACCACCAGATGCGCCGACGATGCCGCCGAGTCCCCCGGCTGCTTCACCGGCTCGACCGAGTGCGCGGACCGCACCACCGGGCGAGTTGGCGTCGCCGGGTGAGTGGCCGACTTCGTGGGCCAGGCGGACTACGTCTTCGATCGGTAGGGCACCGGCCGCGAGGTGCTCTCCCGCGAACCACAGGACGCAGGCGGGGCGTCGTACCAGCGCCTCCCGCAGTTCGGCGATCGACGGGCCGATCTCCACGATGCGGGCGCCGGTCAGGCGGGCCGAGTAGTCATAACCGTTGCGTTGGCCGGCGAACATCACCACCTCGGCGTCGGCCGGGAACGCCTGCGCGGGCTCACCGACGCACGACGCGACCGTGAGGGTGATCGCGGCCGCGGCACCGGACGTCACACACGCCGCCTCGTTCCGGGTGAGCGCGGCCAGGCGTTCGCCGACCCGGTCATGGAGTTCGGGCAGGTCGACAAAGTGCGCAGCCGCGTCCGCCATCGCCTTCACCACCGCCGGCGGCATCACCGACCCACCAAGCACGGTCAGCGTGGCGGACGCGTTGATCACCGGACGCACCCCGAAAGGATTCGTCATGCTTGGCACCTCCGAGCTGCGGCGGTCATCCTGCCTGGGCACCTCCGAGCTGGAGCGGTCATCCAGCCCGAGCCCTGCCGGGTCGGGGCGGTCATCGAGCCCGAGCTCCTCCAAGTGGAGGCGGTCATCCAGCCCGAGCTGCTCCGCGTTGGGGCAGCCATCCGGCCCGAGCCCGACCAGCTGGAGCCGGCCATCCGGCGCGGGTTGCTCCGCGTTGGGGCGATCATTCGACCCGAGCCCTTCCGGGTCGGGGCGGTCATCCAGCCCGAGCCCCTCCAAGTGGAGGCGGTCATCCAGCCCCAGCTGCTCCGCGTTGGGGCAGCCATCCGGCCCGAGCCCGACCAGCTGGAGCCGGCCATCCGGCGCGGGTTGCTCCGCGTTGGGGCCATCATCCGACCCGAGCCCTTCCGGGTCCGGGCGGTCATCCAGCCCGAGCCCCTCCAGCTGGAGGCGGCCATCTGGCGCGGGCTGGTCTGGGTTGGGGTGGTCGTCCGGCGCGGGCTGGTCTGGGTTGGGGTGGTCATGTGGTGATGAACCTTGAGAGAGGCCGGACGCCGGACAGCCTCGCCAGCCAGGCGTCCAGGTGGTCGTTGTCGGTGCCGTCGAGGTGGGTCAGCTTGTAGACCTCAGGAGCTGGTAGTGCCTCGATGAGTGAGGCGCACCAGTTGGGGTCGTCGACGGCGAGCAGCGTGCGGGCGGTGACTGCGGGGGCGTGCCGGGCAGGGTCGAAGTAGGCCAGCGTATTGTCGACAATCTGCGCCGACGAACCCGCTCGTAGGTGATCGTTGAGCTCCTCGAGTGGGTAGTGAGTGGACTTCAGCCGAGCCTCCATCGCTCGGTAGAACAGCAACTCCGCGACCCGGACAGCGCTGAACCCGGGCCGCCGTGCAGCCGTCAGCACCGCCAGATCGTCGCCACTCACGGCCACTCGCGCGGGATCCACCTCCGACAGACTCATCAGGAACTCGGCCGCCCGCAGACAGTCCGCTGCGATCCCGCGATAGATATACGACGCCGGGTCGTCGATGCCCATCGTCAACAATCCCGGGTACGCCGCCGAGAACCCTTCGTCGGCGAGTCGCTGACCACGGTGCATCAGACCGAGAACGATGTACCGGCTGCGATCGTTCGGATGGGGGACGTGGTTGACGCTCCCGTAGCGCGGGGTCTGGAGCACCGCGGGGAACGGCCCTTCGCCGGCCGGGATGCTGAGATGACCGAAGACGCGGTAGGGCCCGGTGCTGGTGAGGCGCACGGTGTAGCTGGTCGCCTCGTCGGTCGTCCGGGCCGGCACGACATCGAGCACCGGCCGGGAGGGTATCGCGGCCAGTTCCTGGTCGACCGCGGCCCAGTAGTTGTCGAAGTTCATCGGTTCACCGTTCCGGACTGAGGTGTTCGGCAAGGAAATCCTCCACGATCCGCATCACGCCGGGCAGCCCGGCGTGATGGGCGCAATGCGGGTAGGCATGCAAGGTGGTCTCACAGGTCAGCACACGATGCAGCGCGAACCCGGTCTCCGGTGGGCAGACGTCGTCCTCGAGCCCGAGGTAGAGCAGCGTCGGCGCTTGCACCTTCGGCGCGAAGTTGAGCCCGTCGTAGTACGCGACCGTCTCGCGCACACGGTCGACGTCCTTCGGGTGCACCCGCAGGTACTCGTTGATCTCCTCGTACGGATACGACCGGGTGAGCGTCGGAGCCGCCATGATCCCGCACAGGTACGGCGCTCCCGCCGCGACGCACCGGATCACCTCTGGCATCAGCGCGGCCGTGCTGATCCCGAGCCCACCGCCCTGGCTCGACCCCTGCAGTCCGATCCGCAGATTGTCGACTTCCGGACGATCGAGCAGGACCTCGACCGCACGCACTACGTCGAGATAGAACCCGCGGTACCCGTAGGTGTTGGGGTCGACGATGTTGTGCGTCAGCAGCCCCGGGTAGCCCGGGTTGAACACGGAGTTCGACCGCAACTTCCCGCGGGGGGCCACCGCGAGAGCGGCGTACCCGAGTTCGGACCACTCCTTCGGGATGGTCGGCTCGGAGATGTAGCCGGGGATCGTGACCAGAGCCGGGTACGGCGCAGGCCCGCCGCGCGGGACCGTGTACCAGCCGGCAATCCGCAGACCTCCGTAGCTCGTGTAGCGCAGATCGTAGACAATCACCTGGTCCGTGGAGAGTGCGGGCATCTCGGTCAGCACCGGGTCCAGCGGGTACGACGCGCAGTCGGCCAGGCCGGCCGCCCAGAACTCGTCGAAGTCGTCCGGCAACTCGACCTCGACGGTCGCGTTCTCGGGATCTCTCAAGAACATTCCTCTCGATGGGGTGGGTCGTGTCTGCTGGTCCCGCGCCGTCGCGAATAGGTGCTCGATGCATCGGTCGCGGAAAGCGCGGGCAACCACATCCTTTGTTAGCCGCCGGGAGGCGGTGTCCTCAGCCGCCGGGGCGGTGCCCTCACCAGTTGGAGGGGTGGTTTCAGCCGCCGGAGATGCCGAGTTCGGCGTCTGCCAGGTCGGTGGTTAGGCCGTCGGTGTCGTCGAGCCAGCCTTGGGGGAGGACGATGTGGTCGCGGGGGCTGCCCTGGCGGCCGCGGGGGGCGCCCAGTTCGGCGACGGGGAAGGGGACGGTGGGGTCCAGTTGGGCCAGCAGGTCGTCCAGTTGGGCGAGGGATTCGACCATGCCCAGGGCGGCGCGGAGTTCGCCGCCGGCGGGGAAGCCCTTCAGGTACCAGGGGACGTGTTTGCGGAAGTCGCGGAGGCCGCGGGGTTCGCCCATCAGGTCGGCCAGCAGTTCACCGTGGCGGCGCATGACGACCGCGACCTCGCCCAGCGTGGGGAGGTTGAGGGTCTCACCGCCGGCGAACGCGGCGGCGAGGTCGCGGAAGAGCCAGGGGCGGCCGAGGCAGCCGCGGCCGACGATGACGCCGGCGCAACCCGTCTCCGCGACCATCCGGAGTGCGTCGCCGGCTTCCCAGATGTCGCCGTTGCCGAGCACCGGGATGCTCACGTGCTCCACGAGCGCGGCGATCTTGGTCCAGTCGGCCTGACCCGAGTACGCCTGCGCCGCCGTACGTCCGTGCAGCCCGATCGCCGCGGCGCCCGAGTCCTCGGCGATGCGGCCCGCGTCGAGGTAGGTCTGATGGTCGAGATCGATCCCGATCCGCGTCTTCATCGTCACGGGTACGCCGTACGGCGTGGCAGCGTGGACCGCGGAGCGCAGGATCGCGCCGAGCAGGTTGCGCTTCCACGGCAGCGCGGCGCCACCGCCCTTGCGGGTCACCTTCGGGACCGGGCAGCCGAAGTTCAGGTCGATGTGCGCAACGCCGTATTCGTCACAAAGGATCTGCACCGCGCGGCCGATGTACATCGGGTCGACGCCGTACAACTGCACCGACCGGACCGTCTCACGTGAGTCGAACGTCAGCATGTCGAGCGACTTCTGGTCGCCCTCGACGATGCCGCGCGACGTGATCATCTCGCACACGTACAGCCCGGCGCCCTGCTCGGCGCACAGCCGCCGGTACGCCGCGTTCGTGATGCCGGCCATCGGCGCCAGCACCACGGGCGTGTCGATCGTGAGGTTGCCCAGCTTCAGCATGACTAGGCCTTCGTCACCAGGACCTGGCCGTTGCCGGACACCTGCGCCTTGTACGGCTGGACCGCGTTCCCCGTCGTGGTGACATCACAGGCGAGTGGCGGACCGGCCGACTTCACCACAGCAACGTCTTCCATCGTGCAGGTGACCTTCGCCGCGCCGGCGACCGTGCGGAGGACCGCGTCGACCACCTTCGGCTTCACGATCGCAACCGACTCGGAGGTGAACTTGTACGAGGCGCTGTACTGCTGGGCGTCGATCGTCAACGTCCCGCTGTACGACTTCCCGGCGTACGTGACCGTGCAGGTCAGCTCATGCTTCCCGGGCGTCTCGGCCCTCTCGATGCCCGGGCACTTCACCGTCGTGGTGGCGGCCTTGCCGGCCGTGATCTGCGCCTGCTTGGCGATCGCGAACCGGATCCGGTCGGCCAGCGGCGCGTCGTCCGCCGGCGCGCCGGTGACCTTCGGCGTCGGCCACGGCTTGGATGGCGTCGGCAGCGGGGTCAGCGACGGGCTCGAAGCGGTCGGGATCGGCGCGCTCGAGCTTCCCGCGGGCGCGGACGGCCCGGGACTGTTGCCCGCCTCGGGCTTGGAGTCCGAGCACGCGGCCAGCAAGAACACCGCGACCGCGGACAGCCCGAAAACGGCCAGCCCGAAGCGCAACCGCTCCCGCGTGAACATCATCGTCAGCAACCCACCAGGTGTTGGGCGAGGTAGCCGGTGACCTCGGTCAGGGCGACGCGCTCCTGCTTCATCGAGTCGCGCTCCCGGATCGTCACCGCCTGGTCCTCGAGCGTGTCGAAGTCGACGGTGATGCAGTACGGCGTACCGATCTCGTCCTGCCGGCGGTACCGGCGGCCGATCGCGCCCGCGTCGTCGAAGTCCACATTCCAGTTCTTCCGCAGCTCGGTGGCCAGATCGCGCGCCTTCGGGGACAGGTCCGCGTTGCGCGACAACGGCAGTACGGCGGCCTTGACCGGCGCGAGCCGTGGGTCGAACCGCAGCACCGTCCGCTTGTCCACGCCGCCCTTGGCGTTCGGCGCCTCGTCCTCGGTGTAGGCGTCGAGCAGGAACGCGAGCACGTTGCGGGTCAGGCCGGCCGCTGGCTCGATCACGTACGGCGTCCAGCGCTCGCCCTTCTCCTGGTCGAAGTACGACAGGTCGACGCCGGAGTGCTTGGAGTGGGTGGACAGGTCGAAGTCGGTCCGGTTCGCGATGCCCTCGAGCTCGTCGAACTCCTTGCCGCCGAAGTGGAACTTGTACTCGATGTCGACGGTGCGCTTCGAGTAGTGGCTCAGCTTCTCCTTCGGGTGCTCGTAGAACCGCATGTTGTCCGGGTTGAGACCGAGGCCGGTGTACCAGTCCCAGCGGGTCTTCAGCCAGTACTCGTGCCACTCCTCGTCCGAGCCCGGCGCGACGAAGAACTCCATCTCCATCTGCTCGAACTCGCGGGTGCGGAAGATGAAGTTTCCCGGGGTGATCTCGTTGCGGAAGCTCTTGCCGACCTGGGCGATGCCGAACGGCGGCTTCTTCCGGGCGGTGCCCATCACGTTCGCGAAGTTGATGAAGATGCCCTGCGCGGTCTCCGGGCGTAGGTAGTGCAGGCCCTCCTCGGACTCGACCGGGCCGAGGTAGGTCTTGAGCAGGCCGTTGAACATCCGCGGCTCGGTGAACGTGCCCTTGTTGCCGCAGTTCGGGCAGGCGATCTCGGCCAGCTTGACGTCGTCGACGTCCTTGTTCTTCCGCCGCGCGTAGTCCTCGCGCAGGTGGTCGTCGCGGAACCGCTTGTGGCACGACTGGCACTCGGTCAGCGGGTCGACGAACTCGGACAGGTGCCCGGACGCCTCCCAGACCTTGGTCGGCAGGATCACCGACGAGTCCAGGCCGACGATGTCGTCACGGCTGGTCACCATCGCCCGCCACCACTGGGTCCGGACGTTGTTCTTCAGCTCGACGCCGAGCGGCCCGTAGTCCCAGGCCGACTTGGTTCCGCCGTAGATCTCGCCGCACGGGTACACAAAGCCTCTCCGCTTACTGAGGCTGACGACGGCATCGACGGTTTCCACGGGCACTTTGAGACTCCAGAACAGGCCAGTAATGAACACACTTGCACTTCGGAAGGGTCCAGGCTATCGGTCCGAGGCGGCCGTCGTCGCATCAGTGCTACGGAAGCAACTCGGCGAGGTCCTCGTACGCGGTCGGCTCGTCGACGGCCTGGGAAAGGAGCGGTACGGCGGTCAGCTTCACCTCGTACGGCGACAACGCCCGGCGATAGCTGCCGACGTTCTCCCACTCCATGTTCAGTGCGAGCAACTCCGGATCATCGACATTCCGCCCGACCTGGGCCGCGACGAACCCCTTCTGCTTGGCCAGTACGTCGATGGCAGCCCGCACCCGGACGGCGAAGTCGGCCTGCGCGTCCTCCCCCACCCGGAACCTGATCACCACGAACACGCCCGCCACCCTAGTTCACCCGCTCCGGCCACCCGGTCCCCACCACCCGCCCAGGCCGCCGCGCCCCACTCGCCTGCGAAAGACTCGGCGGCCGCGCCTGCCCCAACGGCCGCGACGAGGCCAGCGGCCGCTGACCCGCCCACGCGTGCGCGATCGCGCGCTTCGCCTCCAACTCCGCCCGCCGCGCCGCTTCACTCCCACCGTCCCCCGGCGCCCGATCCCCGAACCGATCAAGCCCCGGCTGCCGATCCCCCAGGCGCCGCCCCAACCGACCACAAACATGCGCATACACGCTGTTCACCCCGTAACGCGCCCGCACCGCCAACAACTCGCGCCGCGGAAGTTCGCCTGGCGTCGCAGCTCCAATCTCTCGGAAGACAAGGCGAAAGTCGGCAGGCCTCTGGGGGTCGGACTGTAAGTACGCCGTCACACAGTCGCGGAGATCGCCTTTGCCGGACTCGAACCCGAGAGGGTGGTGACCGTTGGAGTTGCCGCTCGCGAGGTCGACCATCTCGCGCACGATGCGCTGCCGCAGGATGGCTTCGGGGCCGCCGGGGTTGCGGCTCGCGGCGGCGTCGATCCGGCGGTAGTCCAGGTCGAAGTCGCGGTTGCCCAGCAGCAGGTAGCCACTGGGCGGGCTCATGGGTTCTTGCCATCTTCGCGGCGGATCTCCTCCAGGATCTGCTGCGTGTCAGGACCCATGCGAGCTGCCCACTCGTCCAGGTCCATCGGGCGGCTGTCTGGGAGGGGTTGGGTGGTGTAGGTGCGGACTGTTGGGTCGTCGACTACGCCTGCGGGTGGCTCGTCGTCGCCTCGGAGGTGGCGGTACTGGGCGACGGACAGCACGACCGCCTCGGGCACGCCCGACTCGCCCCACACCACCGGCGCGCCGTCGCCGGCGCGCGCCGCGGCCACCACCGCGGCCAACTCCCCCGCCAGCCGGCCCGGCTCCAGCACCTGCGCACCCACGACGAACTTCGACTCACCGCCGAGGTCCTCGAATTCGTCGTACGTGAGCACGACAGCCTCCGGCACGCCCGCGCCGAAACTGAAGGCGCGGGTCTGGCCGGCGCGGAAGCGGGTCAGGATCGCGGAGAGGTCGGCACGGACGTCGGCAACGGAAGGCAGATCGGTCATGCCCTTGAATGTATTGGCTCGCGCTGCGGGGCGTCCGGAGTTATCCACAGCTTCGGCGGCCTGGAACAATAGAGCAATGAGTTCCCAGGGCAGTCAGCCGGTGAGTCCGCTGCGGCAGCGGATCACCAAGTTCAGCTATCCCTATATCGCCCGGCTGCACAGCATGCCGAAGCTCACCCTGCCCGGCATCACCCTGGTCCTCGCGCTGGCCGGCGTCTTCGGCCCGGTCGCCCTTGCCGTCCCCGCGCTGATTGTGCTGGCGCTGCTCCTGTCCTGGCTCGGCTTCCTGTCCTGGCCGGTCGTCACTACCGGAGCCCGCCTGATCCGGATCTTCTCGATCCTGGTGGTCCTGCTCTTCGCCGTTTCCCGCATCGCCAGCGGCTGACGCTACGGACGGCCCAGGCTGTCGTACGCCGCGTCGACGGCAGCGGATCGCAGTTCGGCGACCGGGACGTGGTCGATCATCACCGCGCAGTCGGAGAGCCCGCCGATCGCGACCATGCAGCGGACCTGGTCGGCGAAGGCCGGGGCCGGGCCGATCAGAAGGTCGGCGAGTTGCCCGCGCCATTGGATGAAACGGTCGGCGAGCTTCAGCTCGTGCAGGACCGCCAGGTCGCGGATCGCCAGCTGGATCAGCGTGCGATGACGGTACGCGAGGTCGAAGTACGAGCCCAGTAGCTCCCGTGCCTCGACGGGCGCGGCCGCCTGCTGCTCGGCGGCGTACGCCTCGAAGTCCTCGATCAGCGGCTGGACCAGGCTGTTCAGCAGGTCCTCCCGCGAGGCGAAGTGGTAGTAGAGCGCCGGCTTGGTGACACCGAGGCGGTCGGCGATGTCGCGCAGGCTCGTCTGCTGGACCCCCTGCTCGGCGAACAGCTCGATCGCGACCCGCTGGATCCGCGCCCGGGTGTCCCCGGTCCGTTGTCTCGGCACACCGCAAAGATTAGCTGACCGTCCGGTAAGTAAGCCATTGACACGGCCATAGCCGATCACTTACTTTCCGTTCAGTAAGCGAATCCAAGGGGGTTGCCGTGAAGATCCTGATCTCGGGTGCGAGCGTGGCCGGTCCGGTGCTCGCCTACTGGTTGCACCGCTACGGTTTCGAGCCGACCGTCGTCGAGCGCACCCCGGCGATGCGGCACGGTCTCGGCGGTCACGCCGTCGATCTGTTCGGCCCGGGCGCCGAGGTCGCCCGCCGGATGGGCCGCTGGGATGCGATCGAGGCGGCCCGGACCCGGATCGAGTCGATGACGATCGAGCGCTTCGGCAAGCGCCCGGTCCACGTCGACCTCAGCCGCCTGTACGCCGGCATCTCCGGAAGTCACGTGGAGATCCTCCGGGGCGAGCTCACCAAGATCCTGTACGACGCCACCCGCGCCGGCACCGAATACGTCTTCGGCGATTCGATCGCGACCCTGCACGACGACGGCTCAGGCGTCGACGTCACCTTCGAGTCCGGCGACGAGTGCCGGTTCGACCTGGTGATCGGTGCCGACGGCATGCATTCGGCCGTCCGCCGGCTCGCGTTCGGCCCGGAGGAGTCGATGCGCCGGCCACTCGGCGGCTACCTCGCGGTATTCTCGATGCCCGACGTCCTCGACCTCGGCGACGGGATGGTCGCGCACTTCTCCGTCGACCGGATCGTCGCCGGGTACGGCGTTCACCAGACCGGTCAGACCCGCGCGGGCTTCCTGTTCCGGACTCCGCACGAACTGCGCTACGACTACCGCGACAAGGACGAGCAGAAAGCCCTGCTGGCCAAGGAGTTCCGCGACTACGGCTGGAAGGCGCCACTGCTCCTCGAGCACCTACCCGCAGCCGAGGACTTCTATTTCGACTCCATCTCGCAGATCACGCTCGACACCTGGCAGCGCGGCCGGATCGGCCTGGTCGGCGACGCCGGCTTCTGCCCGGCACCGGCCGTTGGTGGCGGCACCAGCCTGGCGGTCGTCACGGCGTACATCCTGGCCGGCGAGCTCGCCGCGGCGCGCAGCGATCTCCCCTCCGGACTGCGGAACTACGAGAGGACGGTCCGGCGGATGGTCGACCTGAGCCGGGCGATCGGGCCGAAGGTGATGCGCACACTGATTCCCGGCAGCCCGACCGCGCTCAAGCTGATGCCGTTCGCGGCGGCCGCCGTACCGAAGCTGCCGACCCCGGTGCAACGGTTCATCTGGTCGCAGAACGCGGTGGGCAAGGCCCTCAGCTCGGTGCCGCTCCCCGACTACTCCGACCTGACCAGAGTGCCGCGCGCGGCTTAGTCGATCGCGTGCAATCCCAGCCCTGTCAGGCGATCGCGAAGCCACCGCAGTTCCTTGGCGATCCGCTTGGCCAGCTGCTGCTTCGTCTTGGGAGGGCGCGGCCACGCGTAGACCTCGGACTCCAAGTGATGCGTGAGCGGATGGCCACCGCCGACCAGTCTGGTCAGACAGTCCTCCAAGGCAAGAGTTGTCGCCGAGAGTGGAGGTGGCGGCGCGGTGTGGGCGGGGACGTGGGCATGCATGCGCCAGGCCGAATGCCCAGAAAGCTGGTACGCCTGAGCGACATCGTCGACCCCCGGCCCACCCCACTCGCGCACCTGCCGCAGGTACTTCGGGGTTCCGAGCTGACCGAGCGCATAGCGACCGGCCCCGTCGGACGGGTCCACCAACGTCGGCGCGACCGCCAGTTGTGCCTTCACCACGTCTACGCCGGCCCGCCACAGCGTCTCGAACGCGTCCGCCGGCTCCTCGAACTGCACCGCGAGGTGACACGTGTCCAATCCCAGTCCGACCCGCGACGTGCCGCCGTCCGGACTGGAATAGGGGCTCAGCCAGGCGGCGGCCTGGCCGATCATCTCGAGGACGCAGCCGGGTTCGGGTTCGACCGCGATCCGGATCCTTCGGCCGGTCCGTGTCTCGGTCCGGGCGAGGTGCTGCTCGACACCGTCGAGCGCCTTCCGGGCCGCGGTGTTGCGCGCCTTCGACCACGGCACGCGCCACGCGAGCGGCAGCGTCGAGATCGATCCGTACGACGCGTCCGCCGGGAGTAACTCGGCCAGGACGTCGATCAGGTCGAGGGTGTACCGGAGTCGCTCCGGCTCGGTCCAGTCCGGGCAGAACACCTTGGTGCCGACGACTTGGTCGGTGAAGTGGGAGTGCGGGATGCCGTTCAGCGTGACGACTTCCAACTGATTCCGCGTGAGCGATCGACGCAACTTGTTCAGCGAGGACGGCGAGTTCGCCAGCCGGTCGGTCAGTGGACTCGCCAGCCACAGGCCGATCCCGAGCACCGGCACGTCCAGTTCCGTCCGGACCCGCCGCGCGCAACCGTCGAGATCGGCGATCACTCCGTCGAGGTCGTCGGCCGGATGCACGGTCGCGCAGTACCCCACATGGACGGTCGACCCGTCCCGATGACGGAACCTCATCAGCACTCCTCACCCCGTGCAGCCACCGAAGGTAGTCGTGGGCGGACTCTCCGTGACCTAGCAGCACTGTAGGAGTCTGGAGCGCCGTGCGGAAGGGGTGATTTTCAGTTAGCCCGCGTGAATGTGTTCCGGCTCCGTGTTGACGAGCTCGCGGGAGCGGTCCGCGACGGCCATCGCGGCGAGGGCGGTGGTGAGCGGGACGGCCATGATGATGCCGAGGCTGCCGACGAGGCCGCGCACCACTTCCATCGCGACCAGTTCGGTCGAGACGACGTACCGGCCGGGCAGGCCTTGGATGGCGAAGACGAGCAGGATCGGCATCGCGGCGCCGGCGTACGCGAGGACGAGCGTGTTGACCACCGACGCGACGTGGGTGCGGCCGATGCGCAGGCCCGCGCCGACCAGCTCACGCCGGTTCGCGGCCGGGTTCGCGGCGGACAACTCCCAGACCGCCGCCGCCTGCGTGACGGTGACGTCGTCGAGCACTCCCAGAGCACCGATCACCATCCCGGCTACCAACAGCCCGGTCAGGTCGATATCGGGCGCGAACTGCTGGGCGGCCGACGCTCCCTCGGACGCCCACCCACTCAACTGGCAGAGCTTGGTGAAGAACCAGCCCAGGACCACGGTCAGCCCCAGCGCAGCGATCGTTCCGGACAGCGCGATCGAACTCTCCGCATTGATCCCATGCGTGAGGAACAGCGCTATCGCCATGATCACCGTGCCACCGACGACCGCGACCACTAGCGCGTTCGAGCCCTTGAGGATTGCAGGCAGGATGAACTGCGTCAGCATCACCGCGGTCACCGCGAGAGCGACCAGCGCCGCGAGGCCACGCCAGCGCGACAGCGCCACGACCGCGATCGCGAAGATCACCGTCAGCAGCAACAACGGTTTCGTCCGGTCGTGGTCGACATACTGGTACCGCTCGGCGATCGTCGTCGCGCCGGCCACCACAGCGAGCATGACCGGCTGACCGACCTTGGGCGGGATCGGGACCTGACCACCCGTCGGGACCTGGACCGGCACCGGCTTGCCCTTGTCCGCCCCGGTGGTCAGCTTGACCGTCGCCAGGTTGCACTTGTCCTTCGGGTTCGGGCAGGCCTTGAGCGCGGTGACCTCGCCGCGGGCGGTGTCGGTCTGGTACGACGTGACCTTCACGCCGCCACCCGGCCACAGCACGATCATCGCCACCACGGCGGCCGTGAGCAGCGGGATCAGTACGGCCGCGACCACGATCCGGACCCGCCGGGCGACGATCGCGTCCGAGTCCACCACCGAGGTGTCGACCACGTGGTCGCCGTATGCGTGACCATGCCCGTGCCCGTGCCCGTGCCCATGTCCGTGCCCATGGCCGGCGGGAATGTCGAGCTTGCGGCGGCGGTTGCCCCGGTGGTCGGCGCGCCGGCGCCCGACTGTACGGCTGGCCATCGGTCATCTCCCTGTTTTGACAATGACTTCCACTTAAATGAAAATGATTGTCATGAGATCTAGTACTCGTGCTGTCGTCGCCGGCGCCACCGCCCTGGCGGCCCTCACCCTGGTGGGGTGCGGTGGCTCGACCGCCAGTGGCTCTGGCGACGGCAAGCTCGACGTCGTGACTTCGTTCTACCCGCTCGAGTTCATCGCCCGCTCAGTGGGGGGCGACGCGGTGCACGTCACCACCCTGACCGCGCCGGGTGTCGAGCCGCACGATCTGGAACTCACCCCCAAGCAGGTCGGCCACGTCGCCACCGCGAACCTGGTCGTCTACGAGAAGGGCCTGCAGCCGGCCGTCGACGAGGCGATCGACCAGAACGCGAAGGACGCCGGCTTCGACGTCGCCCCGGCCGCTCAACTGGAGGCCACCGGCGCCGACTTCGAGGAGCATCAGGAGCCAGGCGGCGCGGCACCGGCCGCGCACACCGAGGACGCGCTCGACCCGCACTTCTGGCTCGACCCGGTCCGGTACGCCGAGGTCGTCAACGCGGTCACCGAGAAGCTGGTCGCCACCGACAGCGCGAACGCCGAGGGCTACCACACCCGGGCCAAGACCCTCCTGGCCGAGATCGGCAAGCTCAACACCGATTTCAAGACCGGTCTGGCCGACTGCCGGCTCAAGACCTTCGTGACGAGTCATCAGGCCTTCGCCTACCTCGCGAAGCGGTACGGTCTGACGATGGTCGGCATCGCCGGGTTCACCCCGGACGCGGAGCCGACCCCGGCCCGGATCAAGGAGGTCCAGGACATCGTGAAGGCACAGCAGGTGACCACGATCTTCTACGAGGAGCTGGTCAGCCCGAAGGTGGCCGAGACGATCGCCCGGGACGTCGGCGTGCAGACTGCCGTACTGAGCCCGATCGAGGGCCTGTCGGACGCGAATTCGCAGGAAACCTACCTGACCCTGATGCGGCAGAATCTCCAGGAGCTCCAGAAGGCGAACAGCTGCGCGTGACACCTCCAGAAACCTCCGCGAAGGCCGTTCAGGTCGCCGATCTCTCGGTCGACCTGGGCGGTCGTCTGGTGCTCCGGGGCGTCGACCTGCAGATCCGCCAGGGCGAGGTGGTCGCGGTCCTCGGAACCAACGGCTCCGGCAAGTCCACGCTGATCCGGACCATCGTCGGTCTGCTCCCGGCTGCTCGCGGAGAGGTCCGCCTCTTCGGTACGCCGGTCCCCCGCTTCCGGCAGTGGCGTCGGATCGGGTACGTCCCGCAGCGGATCACCGCGGCCGGCGGCGTACCGGCGACCGTCTACGAGGTGGTGTCGTCCGGACTGCTGTCGAAGCGGCGGATGTTCACTCCACTCGGCTCGGCCGGCAAGGAGGCGATCGATGCGGCGCTGGAGATCGTCGACATGGCCGACCGGCGCAAGGATGCGGTGGCCGAGCTGTCCGGCGGGCAGCAGCAGCGGGTCCTGATCGCGCGGGCGCTGGTGTCCGACCCGGAGCTGCTGATCCTCGACGAGCCGACCGCCGGCGTGGACCTCGCCAGCCAGCAGATCTTCGCCGACGCGATCAGGGAGCGGGTCGCCCGCGGCACCACCGTGGTGATGGTCAGCCACGACCTCGGCCCGATGGACGCGCTGATCGACCGCTCGGTCGTCCTGCGCCGCGGCCGGATCGTGTACGACGGCCCGCCCCACGCCTCCCAGACCCACGCCCACGTCCACCATTCACACAGTGATGACGACTCCGGGTGGCTGACATCGTGACCCTCTTCCAGTTGGAGTTCATGCAGCGGGCGCTGGTCGCCGGGCTGCTGACTGGTCTGTCCGCGCCGGCGATCGGTACGTATCTGGTCCAGCGGCGGCTGTCGTTGATGGGTGATGGCATCGGCCACATCGCGATCACCGGTGTCGCGCTCGGCCTGCTGACCGGCACGGCGCCTGTGTTCACCGCGGTCCTCGTGTCGATCGCCGGCGCGACCGCCATCGAGCTGGTCCGCGCTCGCGGCAAGGCCAGCGGCGACGTGGCGCTCGCACTGCTCTTCTACGGCGGTATCGCAGGCGGTGTGCTCCTTATCGGGCTTGCCGGTCAAGGCGCCGCGACTCTGAACACCTATCTGTTCGGTTCACTGACCACCGTGTCCCCCAGCGACCTGTACGTCGTCGTCGGGCTGGCCGTGACCGTCCTAGTGGTGGCGATCGGACTGGGACCGCAGTTGTTCGCGGTGTGCCAGGACGAGGAGTTCGCCCGCACTACCGGACTCCGGGTCCAACTGCTCAACCTGGTGATCGCGGTGATGGCTGCCGTGACGGTGACCGTGGCGATGCGAACGGTGGGCCTGCTACTGGTCAGCGCCCTCATGGTGGTCCCGGTGGCGACCGCGCAGCAGCTGACCCGGTCGTTCCGCAGTACGTTCGTGACCGCGTGTGGGATCGGTGTCGTCGTGTGCCTGGCCGGCATCATCACGTCGTACAACGCGAACGTGGCTCCGGGCGCGACCATCGTCGTACTGGCGCTGGCGTGCTTCGTGATCGCGGCGACGGTGGGCACGCTGCTCCGGCGGCGGTCCGGCCGAGCCCGCCCGCTCGCGGACGAGGAGCCGGAGGTCGGCGTACCGGCTCCGGAGCCGCATGTGGTGAGCTCCGGGCACCCGCACGCGCACAACCCGGCCTGTGGGCACAAGAAGGTCGAGCACGGCGATCATCTCGACTACGTCCACGACGGTCACCTGCACGCGGCCCACGGCGATCACTGGGATGAGCACTGACTTGCCGACTTCTGCGAGAATTGGGTCTGACTTGAGGACAGGAGGAATGGTGGCCATCGGAACACGCTCGACCCGTCAGCGCGCGGCGGTCGCGCTCGCGCTCGACAACCTCGACGAATTCCGGACCGCGCAGGAGATCCACCAGGAGCTCCGGACCGCGGGTGAGGCTGTCGGTCTGACCACTGTCTACCGGACCCTGCAGGCGCTCGCGGACACGCGCGAGGTCGACGTCCTGCGCACCACGGACGGCGAGACGGCGTACCGGCGCTGCTCGAAGGGTCACCACCACCACCTGGTCTGCCGCAACTGCGGCCGCACGGTCGAGGTCGAAGGCCCGGCGGTCGAGCGCTGGGCGGACAAGGTCGCGGCCGAGCACGGGTACGCCGACGTCAGCCACACGCTGGAGATCTTCGGGACCTGCGCGGACTGCCAGCAGCCCTAGCGGTCTGTGACGCAGATCACCTTTGCCTTTGAGTGCACTCGAAGGCCTACGGTTGATGACATGAACACCACGGAGTTGCTCGACCAGCCGGTCGACCGGCAGTTGCTGGGGCTGCTCGAGCTCCCCGACGACCTCCCCGAGCACCTCTCGATCGCCGAGGCCGCCGCGATCACCGGGCTCACCGCCCACACCCTGCGGTACTACGAACGGATCGGGCTGGTCCAGGTCGGTCGTGACGACGCCGGCTACCGCAGCTACGACCGGCGCGCGATGGGCCGGATCGCGTTCGTCACCCGGCTCCGGGCGTCCGACATGCCGATCGGCACGATCAGTCACTACCTGGACCTGGTCGAGCAGGGCGATCACACTGCGCCGCAGCGGCTCGCTCTGATGGAAGCGCACCGGGCCGGCATCCAGCGCCGGATGCGTGATCTGCAGGCGGCGCTCGCGGTGACCGAGTACAAGATCACCGTGTACGGCGGAAACGCCACTCCGTAATCCATCCATCGCTCAGCCGAGGACCCCTTGCGGTCCGTCGGCGGGCAGAGCCATGCCAACTTCTAGGAGATTCTGATGAAACTGGGTAGCAACGGCGCCGAGGTCAGCCGCCTCGGACTGGGTTGTATGGGAATGAGCTTCGCCTACGGCGCGACCGACGACACCGAGTCGATCGCGACGCTGCACCGGGCCCTCGACCTCGGCATCACCTTCCTCGACACCGCCGACCTGTACGGGTACGGCGCCAACGAGGAACTGGTCGGCCGGGCGATCGCCGATCGCCGGGACGAGGTGTTCCTGGCGACCAAGTTCGGCATCCTCGGTGGTCCGCTGGACGCCGCGAAGCGCGGTGTGAACGGGTCGCCCGGCTACGTCCGGTCGTCGATCGACGGTTCGCTGCGGCGGCTCGGCCTCGACCACGTCGACCTGTACTACCAGCACCGCGCGGATCCCGACGTACCGGTCGAGGAGACGGTCGGGGCGATGGCGGAACTAGTGGAGGCCGGGAAGGTCCGGTATCTCGGGTTGTCGGAGGCGTCGGCGGACACCATCCGGCGGGCGCACGCCGTGCACCCGATCACGGCAGTGCAGAGCGAGTGGTCGCTGTTCAGCCGGGACATCGAGGAGTCGGTGCTGCCGACCTGCCGTGAGCTCGGCATCGGGATCGTGCCGTACTCGCCGCTCGGCCGTGGCATGCTGACCGGCGCCGCGCCGACGAACCTCGCCGCCGACGATTTCCGGCGTACTCTGCCGCGCTTCAACGACGAGAACCTCGAGGCGAATCTCGCGCTGGTCGACGAGATCCGCGCCGTCGCCTCCCGGTACGACGCGACGCCCGGGCAGGTCGCCCTGGCCTGGGTGCTTGCTCAGGGCAATGACGTGGCGCCGATCCCCGGGACGAAGCGGCGCAAGTATCTCGAGGAGAACGCCGCGGCGCTGGAGCTCGAACTGTCGGCGGATGACCAGGCCGCGCTCGCCAAGCTGACCCCGGTGGGCGCGCGCTACGCGGACATGACCTGGGTCGACCGGAGTACTGCCGCGCTGGACTGATAAACTCACCGCAGTAAGCCTTCCGTACCGGATCTCCTTCCGGCGGGAGGCTTTTCTGCGTTCTCAGATCCTTGTGAGGAGACCTATGTTCGTACGGCGTGCCGACGCGGAGGACCGTGTCGTCCTGGAGCGATTGTGGCTGATGTTCCGGCACGACATGTCGGAGTTCCAGGGCCAACTGCCGCGGCCGGACGGGAGTTACCGGACCGAGTGGCTGGAGAAGGTGCTCACCGGGGACCCGGACTGGGCGGGGTACTTGTTCTACAGCGGCGAGAGTCCGGTCGGCTTCTGCTTCATGCGGGCGCTCTCGCAACCGGTGCGGGTGCTGAACGCGTTCTTCATGGTTCGGCCGGTACGGCGCAACGGACTAGGGCTGCGGGCAGTGCGCGAGGTCCTCGCACACCACCCCGGCCCGGTTGACGTCGCATTCCAGGAGAACAACCCGAAGGCCGTCCGGTTCTGGCACCGGGTCGCGACCGAGGTCTCCGGCGACGTGTGGACGACGGAACGCCGCCCGATCGCCGGGAAGCCCGACGCGACACCCGACGTATGGATCTCGTTTCAGAACACCACGACCGAGCGCAGCACGTCGCCGTGATGCATCTTGGTGAACGCGGCCTCCACGTCCTCGAGGGCGATCGTCTCGGAGACGAAACGGTCCAGCGGTAGCCGGCCCTGGAGGTGCAGGTCGATCAGCAGCGGGAAGTCCCGGGTCGGCAGGCAGTCGCCGTACCAGCTCGACTTCAGCGAACCGCCGCGGCCGAAGAAGTCGAGCAGCGGCATCTCCAGCGTCATGTCCGGCGTCGGTACGCCGACCAGGACGACGGTGCCGGCCAGGTCACGGGCGTAGAACGCCTGCTTCCACGTCTCCGGTCGGCCGACCGCGTCGATCACCACATCCGCACCGAACCCGCCGGTCAGCTCCTGGACCGCGGCGACGACTCCGTCGTGGTCGAGGCCCTTGGAGTTGATCGTGTGGGTGGCGCCGAGCTCCCGGGCCACGGTGAGCTTGCGGTCGTCGATGTCGATGGCAATCACCTTCGCCGCCCCGGCCAGGCGGGCTCCGACGACAGCCGCCGTACCGACTCCGCCCGAGCCGATCACGGCGACGCTGTCACCGCGGCCGACGTTGCCGGTGTTGATCGCGGCGCCGAGCCCGGCCATCACGCCACAGCCGAGCAGGCCGGCGACCTCGGGCTTGGCGGCCGGGTCGACCTTGGTGCACTGGCCGGCCGCGACCAGGGTCTTGTCGGCGAAGGCGCCGATGCCGAGGGCCGGGCTCAGCTCGGTGCCGTCGGCCAGCGTCATCTTCTGCTGGGCGTTGTGCGTGTTGAAGCAGTACCAGGGACGGCCGCGCAGGCAGGCCCGGCAGTTGCCGCAGACGGCCCGCCAGTTCAGCACGACGAAGTCGCCCGGCTGGACGTCGGTGACGCCGTCACCGACCGACTCCACGATGCCCGCCGCCTCGTGACCTAACAGGAAGGGGAAATCGTCGTTGATGCCGCCCTCGCGATAGTGGAGGTCCGTGTGACAGACGCCGCACGCCTGGACCTTCACCACCGCCTCCCCCGGATCGGGATCCGGGATCGTGATCTCCTCGATCGACACCGGTTGGCCTTTGCCCTTCGCCACCACACCACGCACCGTCTGAGCCATTCCCCGACGCTATCCGGCTCCTGGCGATCCCGTCATCCTTCGCGGGCGTGGCGGCGTGCGTAACGACAGGACGTAGTCATGTGCGTACATGCCCGCGCCCGCCTGAGCAACCACCGGCGACCCCTCGCCGAGCCGACTACCTCCTGTCCTGACGTACACCTCTGTCCACCGGTCGGGGGACAGAGCGTCCGCCGGGCGGTGCTCCCGGGGGACGGTGCCGGGACGGGAAGGTTGAGGCATGCAGACAGACAACGCAGTCCGGGTGCGGGGCCTGGTGAAGCGATACCCCGACAAGGTCGCGGTCGACGGTGTCGATCTGGACATCCATCGGGGTGAGGTGTTCGCCCTGCTCGGGCCGAACGGGGCCGGCAAGACGACGACCACGGAGATCCTGGAGGGGTATCGCCGGGCCGACGAGGGTGAGATCAGCGTGCTCGGCACCGACCCGGGGCACGGCGACCGGCAGTGGCGCAGCCGGCTCGGGATCGTGCTGCAGACGTCGCGCGACGAGGCCGAGTCCACCGTGGCCGAGCTGGTCAACCACTACGCCAATTACTTCCCCAACCCGCGCGACCCGGACGAGGTGATCGCCTCCGTCGGGCTGGAGGAGAAGCGCAAGACCCGGCCGCGCAAGCTGTCCGGCGGACAACGCCGGCGGCTCGACGTGGCGCTCGGCATGATCGGCAACCCGGAGCTGCTGTTCCTGGACGAGCCGACGACCGGCTTCGACCCCGAGGCGCGGCGGCAGTTCTGGACGCTGATCGAGGGCCTGCGGACGAGCGGTACGACGATCCTGCTGACCACCCACTACCTGGACGAGGCCGAGCACCTGGCCGACCGGGTCGGGGTCATCGCCGACGGCCGGATGCTCGAGATCGCGACGCCGGAGACGCTCGGCGGACGCGGAGCCCGGACCGCGCGGGTCTCCTGGAGCGACGCCGACGGTCCGCACGAGCTGCGCACCGACCAGCCGACGGCCGAGGTCGCCGCGCTGATGCAGCGCTTCGGCGGCGAAGTACCCGAGCTCGAAGTACGGCGCCCGAGCCTGGAAGACATCTACCTGGACCTGATCGGCAAGGTCACCGCCGCCGACCGGGCCGCTGTTGCGATCGAAGCTGGAGCACTCTGATGGCCGACACCACCACCAAGCCGCTGCCGTCGACGCTGTCGATCGGCCTGGCCCGCACCAGGCTCGAGGTCCGCGAGTTCTTCCGGGAGCGGGAGGCGCTGATCTTCACCTTCTTCTTCCCGATCATCTTCCTGGCCATCTTCTCCGCCGTCTTCGGCAGCACCGACTTCAACGGCGTCAACGCCGCGACCTACTTCACGCCCGGGATGATCGCCTCCGGCATCTTCCTCAGCAGCTTCCAGTCGCTCGCGGTCAGCATCGCGCTGGAGCGCGACGACGGCCTGCTGAAGCGGCTCCGCGGTATGCCGATGCCCCCACAGTCCTACTTCGTCGGCAAGATCGGCCTGGTCCTGATCACCTCGATCGCGCAGATCGCGTTGCTGCTGACGATCTCCGGGGTGCTGCTCGACGTCGACCTGCCGACCGACCCGGCCAAGTGGGCGAACTTCGTGTGGATCTTCGTTCTCGGTACCGCGTCGGGGTCGGCGCTGGGGATCGCGTTCAGCGTCGTACCGAGGTCCGGCAAGGCAGCGTCCGCGGTCGTCGCTCCGGTGGTCCTGCTGCTGCAGTTCATGTCCGGCGTGTACTTCGTCTACAGCAGCCTGCCGCCCTGGATGCGCGGCGTCGCCTCGGTCTTCCCGCTGAAGTGGCTGGCCCAGGGCATGCGGTCGGTGTTCCTGCCAGACGGGTTCGAGGTGAACGAGCCGGGTGGCTCGTGGCAGCTGGGCATCTGCGCGATCGTGCTCACAGTCTGGCTGATCGTGGGACTGTTCGTCGCCCAGCGCGTCTTCCGCTGGACCCGGCGGGACGCCGGCTGATGAACGAGCTCTCCGGTACGACGCCGGCCGCACCGGCCCGGCGTCGTACCGTGCCGTCCGCCTGGAACGCGCCGCGAACGTGGATCCCGGTGTGGAGGAAGATGGTGACCGTGGAGAGCTCTGGCAGTGGGGTCGACCAGCCCGTGTGGACACGGACGCTGGTCGGCTGGCACATCGTGTTCTGGGTGCTGCTGGCGATGACGCTGGCGCTGTCCTTCACCGGGGACCTGAACGCGACCCGGCAGGCGGTGTTCGTCGGGGCGGTGGTGGTTCTCGGGGCGGCGTACCAGTTCATCGGGTTGCCCGCGATGCGGTCCCACCGGGCACTTCCGTCGTACGCCTATCGACTCGTGATGATCGCCTGCCTGATGGTGCTGGTCGCGCTGCATCCGCAGTCGGTGTTCCTGATGTTCATCGCGTCGGCGCAGATCTGGCTGCTCTGCAAGAACGTGCGCGAGAGCGCGGCGCTCAGCCTGCTGCTGGTGGTCGGCGTCGGCGCCGCGCAACTGTGGAACGTCGGATGGGCCTGGGGCGCGTTCGGGGACATCCTGCCGTGGATGCTGGTCAGCCTGGTGGTGAGCCTGCTGCTCGGGATCTGGATCGAGAAGGTGATCACGCAGAGTCAGCAGCGGGCCGAACTGATCGAGCAACTCGAGTCGGCCCGGGACGAGCTCAACGAAGCGCATCACAGCGCCGGCGTGATGGCCGAGCGGGAGCGGATCGCGCGGGAGATCCACGACACGCTGGCGCAGGGGATGACGAGCATCGTGATGCTGGCCCAGACCGCTGCGGTCGAACTGCAGCGCGGCGGGACCGACGGCGCCGCGGCCCGGCTGGCGGCGATCGAGGACACCGCCCGGGAGAACCTGGCCGAGGCCCGCGCGCTGGTTGCCGCGTTCACCCCGGTCGCGTTGTCAGAGGCAACATTGTCCGAGGTGCTGCGGCGGCAGGCCGAACGGTTCGCGGCCGAGACGGGCGTCGACGTACAGGTCTCCCTGGACCTGCCGGACGAGGAGGTCGCGGCGCTGCCGCAGGCGCAGCAGGTGGTATTGCTGCGATCCGCCCAGGAGGCGCTGGCGAATGTGCGCAAGCACGCCCGCGCGACGCAGGTGCGGATCACGCTGGGATTGTCGGACGGCGGGGTGTGGATCGAGATCCGGGACGACGGGTCCGGGTTCACGCCGGCCGCGGTGTCCGGTGGCTTCGGGCTGAACGCGATGCGCGGGCGGGTCGAGGAGTCGGGTGGTTCGGTGCAGGTGGAGAGCGCGCCGGGGCGCGGTACTCGCGTTCAGGTGCTGATTCCGGCTACGGCGCAGGAGGATGCGTGATTCGGGTTCTGGTGGTCGACGACCATCCGGTGGTGCGGTCCGGGCTGATCGGCATGCTCGCGGTGACCGACGACATCGCGGTGGTCGGCGAGGCCGGTGACGGCGCGGAGGCTCTCGCGCTGGTCGAGTCGACGCGGCCTGACGTCGTACTGATGGATCTGCGGATGCCTGGGCGAGACGGGGTGTGGGCGACGGGTGGGATCGTGGCCCGGTACCCGTCGACGCGGGTGCTCGTGCTGACGACGTACGACACCGACACCGACATCCTGCACGCGGTCGAGGCCGGTGCTGCGGGGTATCTGCTGAAGGACACGCCACACGCTGAGTTGCTGGACGGGATTCGCTCCGCGGCCCGTGGTGAGACCGTCCTCGCGCCGCCGGTCGCGGCGCGCCTGATGAACCGCCTTCGTACGCCGGCCGCGCCCGCCGCGGCCCAGCCGTCGCCTCGCGAGCTCGAGGTCCTCGCGGCGGTAGCTCGTGGCCTCAGTAACGCGGAAATCGGCCGGGAGCTCTTCATCGGCGAGGCGACTGTGAAGACGCATCTCCAGCGGCTGTTCACGAAGCTGGATGTGGACGACCGGACCCGAGCCGTGACTGTCGCGATGGAGCGAGGCCTACTCCCGAATCCCCGCGCTCACTGAGACACCTCGTTGGGGATGGCGCCGCCGTACCGGCGATCGCGCTGGGCGTAGAGCTCGATCGCGCGCCACAGGTCACGGCGGTCGAAGTCCGGCCAGAGTGTGTCGAGGAAGACCATCTCGGCGTACGCGAGCTGCCAGACCAGGAAGTTGCTGGTCCGCTGCTCACCCGACGACCGCACGAAGAGGTCCACCTCGGGGATGTCCGGCGCGTACAGGTGCCGCGCGATCGTCTGCTCGGTGATGCGGTCGGGCTTGAGCTTGCCTGCGGCAACATCCCGCGCGATCGACTTCATCGCGTCGGCGATCTCCGCGCGACCGCCGTAGTTCACGCAGAACTGCAGGGTGATCGTGTCGTTGTCCTTGGTCCGCTCCTGCGCGTACTCCAACTCGTCGATCACGGTCTTCCACAACCGCGGCCGCCGCCCGGACCACACCACCCGGACCCCCATCGCGTCCAGCTCGTCGCGGCGCCGGTGGATCACCTCGCGGTTGAACCCCATCAGGAACCGCACCTCTTCCGGCGACCGCGCCCAGTTCTCCGTCGAGAACGCGTACGCCGAGATGTACTTCACCCCGATCTCGATCCCACCCTTGATCACGTCCAGCAGCGAAGCCTCACCGGCCTTGTGCCCCTCGGTCCGAGCCAGCCCCCGCTGCTTGGCCCACCGCCCGTTCCCATCCATCACGATCGCCACATGCCGAGGCACCAACTCCTTCGGCACCCCCGGCGCCCGCGCCCCCGACGGATGCGGCTCAGGCGCCACCACCGCCTTCTTCTCCCCCACCCGAGCGCTACCCCAACCCCGACGACGACCAATAGGCGACATACCCAGATCCTCCCGCACTCCCCGCCGAAGCCCCGCGCAGACCCCCGATGCAACTTCCTGCAACCTGTGGATAACTCCCCCGGACGAACACCCTCCGTATGACACCCTTACACCAACCGCACACAGATCGGAGCCCGAATGACCCGCCGACCGGCCCTCGGCCGCGCCACCGCAGCCCTCTGCGCCCTCCTAGCGCTGACGTCCTGCCAAGGCTCCCCCGAAGCCGGCCGCCCCAACACCACCCCCACGCCCCCTAGCCCAACCCCGACGCCCACCGGCCCATCCACTCCAACCTGGACACCGGAGGAACAGGCCGCGATCGCGGCCGCCAAGGCTCGCTATGCAGCTGCAACGACTGCAACAGATCAGGCATTCACGAGCCCGGCACAACTCGATCGACCAGCGCTCGAGAAAGCTGGGATCGGCGGCGAGTTGATCATTACAATCATCGACCAAGCCAGATCAATGACGCGCAGCGGTTGGTATCAGACTGGACGCACAAAGATTGCTGCCACGCAGGTCTCCACGGTGAGGCTGGGCGGGGCGCAGCCAGAGGTGAACCTGATCAACTGCGTTGACACGTCGGGACTGGTCCTCAGGTTCCAGAAAGATGGCAAGCCTGTACCTGAGGGACCGGGCAACGGCGATCGTCACAAGCTCGCATCGCGGTTGGTGTATGCCCCACCCGCGCCGGGCGGGCGGAAGGTCTGGTTCCTCATCTCGGACGAGGACAAAGGCCAATGCTGAGCCGAGCTCGACGAGCAGCTGGGATCGCGTTACTGGCCGTAGCGGGAGCGATGATTTGGGGTGTCCCTGCGTCGGCTCTCGACGAGAGACCACCGCCGCCAGGGCCGAACTACGAATGGATCTGTGTCGGGCACAAATGTCGGTGGATTGCCAAGGCCTACCAAACTCCCACTACCTCGCCCACGGATCCCGGCACCGGAGGGAAACACGACAAGGAGACCAAGCCGGTCTGCAACTTCCACGGCGCCGCGCAGGCATGTGTCGACCCGCAGCTCGGCAATTGGTCAAACAGTCATCAGTGCTACATGAAGCGTGAAGAACCTCAGCCGCCGCCCACGGATGAGCGCTGGCAAGGGCACACTGAAGGCAGTATCTGGGCATGCGTGCGGGAGCAGGGGTATGACGAGGGCAAGCACCTAGTGACAGAGTGGGTTTGGTTGCCCGGAAGGCCCGACACGGTGGTGATCGATCCGGAGACGTTGGCTTATCAGGCAATCGCCGAGATGCAACTGGCGTCGCCGTTAATCAAGACCGCACCTGGGGCTGGGCAGATCGGGCTGGTGAACATGCCGGTCTGGATGTGGGTCAACAAGACCGAGAACACCTGGGGACCGATCGAGCGGTCGGCAAGTGTGCCCGGGCTGACTGTGACGGCGACAGCCAAGGTCGTGGCGGTCAACTGGTCCATGGGCGACGGCAACACGATCCGCTGCAAGGGTCCAGGTACGCCGTACACGAAGGCGATGGGGATCAAGGACTCGCCGGACTGTGGGCATCGGTACAAGAAGACTTCTCGGGAGTTGCCGAAGTGTGTTTATCCAGTGACGGCGACTGCGCAGTGGGACATCACGTGGCAGAGCACGTTGGGTGATACGGGGCAGATTTCTCTGACGCAAGAGGCGGGTACTCAGCTGCGGATCGGGGAGGCGGTGCCGGTTCTTGTGGATCCTGATGGGGGCGAGGTCGCGGCGCCGGCGAAAGTCGGGTGCTGAAGGTGCTGGTATCGCAGCGGCGCGGGACGCGCGGCTTCGAGGGACGTGAAGGCGGCCTTGACTAGATTCGGGGAAATGCCAGGGCCTACAACGGATGCGCGGATCTACCTGCTCGATGCTGACGAGCGTCAGGTCTCGCCCGGTGTGGCTACTGTGGTCGGGCCTGACGGCATGCGGGAGGAGATACCGCTCGCGGTGTATCGCGCGGTTCAGCATGTGCTCGAGGCGATGCGGGCGGGGCGGGGTGTCAAGATCGTTCCGTTGCGGGCCGAGCTGCCGATCGACGAGGCGGCGGATGCGATCGCGATCGGGCGGGACGATCTGCGGAAGTATGTTGCCGGAGGCGCGGTTCCCTTCCGGTCGACGGAATATGTCGACTGGGTGCGGCTGGCCGATGTCATCGCGTGGGACAACGAGCGGCGCCGGAACCGGCGTTCGGTGCTCGACGAGCTGATGGGTGACGATCCCGAGGACGGGCAGCCGTCGTGACGCAGTCCGACTCGCCTGGCGGCGACCGACCCGAGCGGGCTCCTCGACGCGAACGTCTGCGCGTCCGAGGCGGTCGGGTGATAGCGGGATCGTGGTCAGCAGACCAACGACATCTTGCTGTCGCTGGGTGACCGCGAGGTCTTCGAGCCACGCTGGACCCAGAACCTCCTCGACGTGATGCGCCGGAACAGGCCGGCGGGAGTTTCCGAAGCCAGCATCGATCGGCGCATCGCCATGATGAACGGCGCTTTCCCGGAGAGGCGATGACGGAGGCTCCGCCACAGGCGTTGCAGGAGCAGATGCAGCGGATCCGAAGGACAAGCATGTTCTGGCGAGGGCTGTGCACAGCAAGTCGGATGTGCTTGTCACCGACAACCTCAAGGATTCAGACGCGCCGACGTCCGGGCCGAACGCAATGCTGGTCGTGAACCTGAACCAGTTTCTCAGCCGCAAGCTCGAGGAGGATCGGGAGCGGGTCCAGGCGGGGCTGCAGGACATGCTCAGTCGGTACAAGCGGCATCCCCGCACCATGTCCGCGCTGATCGACTCGTGCGCAGGAGCCCAAGCGCGAGTTCGGCGGAGGCTAGGCGCAGGGGCGAGGCTCGGGTTGCTGAGTCGACGGACCACCCTCGGGGTCGACGAGCACTGGCCGGAGATCCGTCACGCGCAGAGGAATCGAGCGGCTGAAGTCGAGTGGAATGTCGCCTTCCATGCCGCCACCGGTCCAGTGGACGTTCCAGTACGCGGTCGCGGTGACCTGGTAGGCGCCGGACTTCTCACAGCGCGACGTCTTCCGATACTTGTAGCCACAGGTCGGTGACGCCGGGATCTCCTTCAGCGACTTCCCCTCCGCCATCGCGCGGCTGAACGGAGTGCCAGCCCCCTTACAGGTAACAGTCTCACCGCCACCCATCGACCACTCGATCCGATCCACCGTGCCGGTCGCCTCGATCGCGACACCCTCGATGGCAGCCCGCTTGGTCTGCGGGCCGGTCGTCGTGGTGCCCGGGTCTGTCACCCACATCCAGACCGGTACGTTGACGATCCCTTCGTGCGTAGCGCTCTGAACGTACGGTGACACCCCGAGCTGCGGCGCGACGAAGTTCATAGTCGCGACAACGCGCTGAGCCGCAATCCGCGGATCGATCGTCTGGGTCTGACCCGGTTCACGGATGACCGACTCGAACCTATCAATGCCCTGCGGCCGGCCTTCAACGACCCCAAGGATCACCCAGCATCGGTAGAACTTCGTCCCCGCCGGATAGCCACTGACCAGGTTCGAGTTCACCAACGAGGTCGGCGCGTCCTGCGGCGTCAGATAGCAACCCGAAGCCGAATCAAAGAACCCGTCCGCCGTCTGACACGGCACCGCCTGCCCCTTGAACACGCATCCAGCTCCCCCAGTCTTCTTCCCCCCAGGCGTCGTCGTTCCAGAGGTTGAAGGCGGATCGCCTTCATCGCTCGCTGAGATGCGGCACTGTCCCGTCACGCGGTCCCGATCGCAGTCTGGGGTCGTGATGGTGGGCGTCGGGGAGACATTGGTCGCTCCCGCTGAAGCCGGCAAGCCGGCGAGCAAGCTGACGATCGCGATCCCGGCGGTCAGCACTGCGCCCCCTGATTCTTGCCGTTGACCACCTTCCACGCACCGTCGATCAGCCGTAGATCACGGTTGTCCAACCAGCGCGTCGGCGTGCCGGGCAACTTGACGCTCTTGCCACTCGCATCGACAGCCTGCGTCTCTGACGTGTCGTAGCAGGCCTGAACGGAGGCCGAGGTGATCGATCCTGCCGTTGGAGCGCCCAGCTTGACTGCCTTGACCCAAATGACCTTCGTGGTCCCGATCGTCCTGATCTTCCGACCCCGATATGTGGCTGCCTGATTCTGGGAGGCTCCGAGCTCGATACCGGCCGTCACCAGCGGAATGTCCTTGACCTCGGTGCCACCGCTCGCCGTCATCGCATCAATCACCTCGATGTAGTGCCGATACGCGGCGACAGCCGCCGTGCCGACTTGCTCAGACTCGCTGGCCGGCGCGCTTGTGCTAGTTGACGGCGCAGTTGACGGTGTGAACGGCGGTGGTGTTGCGGAAGAGCCGGTGTCGCAGGCCGAGAGGAGGGCGACGGTCAGGGTGATGACCGTGGCGGCTACGGCTCGGGTGGGCATGGGTTCCTCCGCGTCAAGGGTCGGTTACTGAGTGTGTAACTCTGCCATACCGGCGGTTCGTAGAGGGCGGGTTATCCACAGGTTGCGCCTTCCTGCAGCTCAGGGGTGATCGAGGCTGTCTAGGCCAACGGGTGTGCCCATGGCTGACGGAGGCTCGCGAACGGGGGCGGTGGCCGGCTGCGATGCACCAGGGCTTCGGGGCGACCACGCAGAACCTGCGGACGGATGTCTTGCTCCCGCTGGCCGACGAATGGCCTTCCAGCCGCGCTGGGTCGGCGGCGGGGCTGGGGATGCGGCGGGTGGCGCGGTTGAGGGCGGGCGGCTGGGTGACGGGGGCGGGTGAGGGTGCTGAGCGGGGCGTGTGGGGGTTTGTCAGGTTGTTAGGTCTAGGTGGGGGAGGGAGCGGAGTTGGTGGTCTTGGTGGTAGGTGAAGAAGGCGGCGGTGAGGGTGGTGGCTTCTCGGCGGGTTCGGGGGTCGGCTTGGAGGGCGGTGGGCCAGTCGCCGGTGAGGAGGGCGGCCAGGTGGGTGACGGTGGCTGGGGAGGGCATGGCTGAGGCCGGGGGGCGGCAGGAGGAGCAGACCATGCCGCCGGCTGCGGGGTTGAAGGCTCGGTGGGGGCCGGGTTCGCCGCAGCGGGCGCAGTCGCCGAAGGACGGGGCGTAGCCGGAGATCGCCAGGGAGCGGAGCAGGAAGGAGTCGAGGACCAGGCCTGGTTCGCGTTCGCCGGTGGACAGGACGCGGAGGGCGCCGGCCAGCAGCAGGTGCTGCTGGGTGGCGGGCTCCTTCTCCTCGACGACGAGGCGGTCGGCTGTCTCGAGGAGGACCGTGCCGGTGGTGTACCGCGCGTAGTCGCCGACGATCCCCTCGCCGTACGCCGCGATCGACTCGGCCTGGGTGACGACGTCGAGGGTGCGGCCGGTGGCGAGTTGCAGGTCGACGTGACTGAACGGCTCGAGCCGGGCGCCGAACCGGGACGACGTACGGCGGACTCCCTTGGCGACCGCGCGGACCTTGCCGCGCCCGCGCGTCAGCAGCGTGGCGATCCGGTCCGCCTCACCCAGCTTCTGGGTGCGCAGCACGATCGCCTCATCCCGGTAGAGCGGCACGCGGCCAGTCTCTCACCCGCGACCGACATACTCCTCGAGGCTGATCGGCCGAGCACCGGTGATGTCCTCGACGGCCGTCGAGAGGTGGCTGAGCTCGCCGCTCGCGATCGCGGCGTACGACGTCACCCACCCGGCGACCTCCCACGCCGGAGCGCCGAAGCACTCGCGAGAGCGATACGCCTCGTCCAGCGTCTCGGGCTCGTAGCGGATCTTCCGCCCCCACGCCTCCGTGAGTACGGCGGCCGCCTCGGTCAGCGTGAACGCGGCCGGGCCGGTCAGGTCGTACGTCGCGCCAGAGTGCCCCGAGTCCACCAACACCCGGGCCGCCACTGCCGCCACGTCATCCCGCGCGACCGCGGCCGTCCGCCCGTCTCCGGCCGGACCGCGAATCACCCCGTCCTCACCGGCGAACCCAGGCACGAAGTCGATATACAAGTTGTCCCGCAGGAAGGTGAAGTCGACGCCAACAGACCGGATGTGCTGCTCCGTGTGCCAGTGATCCCGGGCGAAGGTGAACGTCGCCCCCGGCGCCGCGCCGGCGAACGACGTATAGACGATCCGCCGCACTCCCGCCGCGACCGCCGCGTCGACCGTTGCCTTGTGCAACGCAACCCGATCCGCCGATTCCGTTGCGCTGAGCAACATCAAGGTGTCGACCCCGTCGAGCGCGTCCAGCAGCGCGGCATGCTCGCCGTACGCCGCCTGCGCGACCTCGGTGTCCGGCAACGACGGAGCCCGCCCGGGATCCCGGACGATCAGCCGCTGGGGTACGCCGGAATCCGCCAGCCGCCGCGCGATCCGGGACCCAAGGCCGCCGGTCGCAGCGGTGACCCCGATCACTTCCCCACCAGGTCCATTCCACCGTCGGTGTACCGCTGCCCGGACGCCGCCTCCGCCGGGAACGCCTCGTCGAGCGCGGCCAGTTCGGAAGCCGTCAGCGTGACGTCGACGGCCCCGAGATTCTCGGCCAGATACTTGCGCCGCTTCGTCCCGGGGATCGGAGCCACGTCGTTGCCCTGAGCAAGCAGCCAGGCGAGGGCCAGCTGCCCCGGCGTGACACCCTTCGAAGCCGCCAACGACCGCACCTGAGCCACCAGGTCGAGGTTGCGCTGGAAGTTCTCCCCCTGGAACCGCGGCAGCCCGCGCCGCATGTCGTCGGGCTCGAAGTCCTCCGGCGACTTGAGCTGCCCGGTCAGGAACCCTCGCCCGAGCGGGCTGAACGGCACGAACCCGATCCCGAGCTCCCGCAGCGTCGGCAGTACGACGGTCTCCGGGTCGCGCGTCCACAGCGACCACTCACTCTGCACGGCGCTGATCGGGTGCACCGCGTGCGCGGCCCGGACCGTGTCGCCGTTCACCTCGGACAACCCCAGGTACCGCACCTTGCCGGCCTGGACCTGGGAAGCCATCGCGCCGACTGTCTCCTCGATCGGCACCTGCGGGTCACGCCGGTGCAGGTACCACAGGTCGACGTGGTCCACGCCCAGCCGGCGCAACGAGGCGTCCAGCGCCTGTACGGCGTACTCCGGCGAACCGTCGACCTGGTTCGCGAGGCCGAGGCCGGCCCCAGGCTTCTTGAAGCCGAACTTGGTGGCGAGCACCACCTCGTCGCGACGGCCGGCCAGGGCGCGGCCGACGAGTTCCTCGTTCTCACCGGCGCCGTACACGTCGGCGGTGTCGAGGAAGGTGCAGCCCGCGTCGATCGCCGCGTGCAGGGTGGCGACGGACTCGGCCTCGTCGGAGGTCACGCCGTACGACTGGGACATCCCCATGCAGCCGAGGCCGAGGCAGGAAACGGTCAGATCGCCGAGTTGGGAATCACGCATAGCCCGAACCTACCGCCGTCACTCGTTGCACCGGGCAACCCCCTCCGGACGGTCACCGTCCGTGACCCGGATTGCTGTCTGGACAACAACTCTGTGACATTTCGGCCCGGCCCGGTACAGCCATCGGCCGGTTCCGTATCTTCGGGCGGGCGGGGCGAGACGCTGGGGGTGGCTGAACAGATGTTCCTACGACGGGCGCTGCGGTACCGGTGGTCCCAGGCGCTGGTGCTGGCCGGTATCAGTCTGCTGATCGGGACCTGCGCGGTGTTCGGGCCGTGGTTCGCCCGCGCCGTCGAGCAGACCGTGATGACCGAGACCCTGACCGGGCAGCGCCTGTCGGCCGCGTGGCAGCTCGAGACGAGCCCGACCCGGAGTTCCGCCGGCACCCAGTCCCGACCCGAGGACCTCGGCAAGCTGGTACCGGCCGACCTCGAGCCCCTCTTCACCAAGCCCGTGCTCGGCATTCACAGTGACGTCGTCTGGCGCGACGCGGACCCGTCGATCGTCAGCCGGCTGCTGTGGCGCGAGGGGTACTGCGACCAGATCGCCGTGGTCGCGGGCCGCTGCCCGCACGGACCGAACGAGGTGATCGCCTCGACGGTGGACCAGGCGACCTGGGGTGTCCAGCTCGGCGCGAAGATCAACGCCGTACCGGACACGTACGCCGGTGGCGGCACGCTCACCGTGGTCGGGTTGTACCGCCCGAAGGACGTCGGCGCGGACTACTGGTTCGGCCGGCCGCCGATCGGTCACTCCAAGCCGCCGGGAGACAAGGCGCCGGGCGAGACCGACTATCTGCTGACCGACCGTACGACGTTCACGCCCGACATCTGGAATCAGCACACGACACTGGACACCCGGCCGGCCCCCGGGGTGGCGAGGCTCGACGACCTCGACCGGCTGGAGGCGGCATCGACCGTCGTGAAGAGCCAAGCCACCGAGCTCGGCGCCGACAACACCTCCGGGCTGATCGGCGTGATCGACCGGATCCGCGACGAGCGTCAGCAGGCCGCGACGATCATCCCGCTCGTGATGGTCCAGGTCGCCCTGTTCGGACTGGTCGTCCTCGCCTTGGCCCTCGCCGTGGTGGTCGACCAGCGCCGGCCCGAGATCGCGGTCGCCCGCCTCCGCGGATCCACCGCACGCCGTGCCGGCCGGTCGTTGTCCGTCGAGCTGGGCGTGCCGGTGCTGGCCGGAACGCTCGCCGGTGCACCGGTCGGCTTCGCGCTCCTGCTGATCGTCCGGGCGACCTGGCTGCACCGAGGCTCCCCCATCGAGCTGCCGTGGACGGTGCCGGTCGCGCTGCTGGCGGTCGCGGTTGTTGCTCTCGGTGTCGTGGTGCTCCAGGTCCGCGGCGTCGTACGGCAGCAGATCTCTACGCTGCTGCGGCGAGTGGCGCCACACCGGCGCGGCAGGACGCTCGGCATGGTCGACCTGGCGATCATCGTGCTCGCCGTCGCGGGACTCGTCTCGGCGCTGACCGGTTCGGGCCGAGGCCCGTTGCCTGTCCTCGCGCCCGCCCTGCTGGCGCTGGCAGTCGGGCTGACATTCGCCCACTTACTCCTGCCGGTCGCGGGATTCATCAGCCGGCGAGCCTTGCGCCGGGGACGTTTGGGTCTGGCACTCGGAGCACTGCAGGTCTCGCGCCGACCGGCCGTCACCCGCATCGTCGCGGCGGTCGCGGTAGCGGCCGGGCTGGTCGCCTTCGCCGGCCAGGCTGCGTCGGTCGGCGAACACAACCGGCAGTCCCGCGCCGGCTACGAGACCGGCGCCGAGGGTGTGCTGCGCGTGAACGCCGGGAGCCTCGGCGCCTTCACCCAGGCGATCAACCGGATCGACCCGGACCGGCAGTGGTTCACACCGGTCGTCGTCGCGCGACCGCCGTCGCCCGACGCACTGCAGACGATGATGATCGAACCTGCCAGCTTCCGGCGGATCGCGTACCGCGGCGATCGGCTCACCGACGCCGAAGGGTTCAGCAGGCTCGCGGCACCGAGCGTTCCACCGATCGAGTTCCGCACTACCCAGCTGACCATCACCGCCTCCCCGGGCCCGATGACGCCGGTGCAGGCGAAGACCACGAACGGCGAGGAGCCGGCGACACAGCCGGCCGCGAAGTCCGTCCTCCTGGTGGCGAACCTCGTCAACCTGCGCAATGGTGCACGCACCGACATCACCTTCCCGCGGCTGCCGCTGATCCCGGGCCGGCAGACCGAGCTACAGGCCAAGGTCGACTGCACGGACGGCTGCCAACTGCTCCGGCTCGGCGTCACCCGCGACCTGAACGATCAGGCCGGGATCCGCGGCGAGATCCAGCTCGGCAAGCTGTCCAGCGACGACCACCCGTCGATCCCACTCGGCGACCCCGACGACTGGCAGCCCATCAAGCAACTCGAGTCCAGTCAGGACTCCATCCAAGCGGCCGGCGGCGGAGCACTCACGCTGGCGGTGACGAACCTGGGCGGCGACCAGTACCTGCAGTACGCGACCGTGCCCCAGGTGACGCCCGCCCTGGTGACGCCGGACTACCGGTACGACGCCTCCGCCACGAGCCCCGCGCTCGACGGCACCCCGATACCGCTGGCCAAGCTCGACCGGCTGGGCGGTCCGGTCAACCGTTTCCCGCTGCGCACCGCAGTCGTCGATCTGGAGACGGTACGGCGCCTGGCCGGGACCGTGGACGAAGCGTCGACCGAGTTCGAGCTCTGGCTCAACGCCGACGGGCTGGCGAAGGCCGACACGATCATCGACCAACTCGCCAAGGCCGGGTACGCGGCCGAGGTCGTGGACCGCAGGGCCGATCGGATCGCGTCGTACGGACGATCGGCGAGTGCACTGGCGTTGCAACTCACACCAGTGGTCGGGATCGCGGGCTGGGCGCTGGCGATCGTCGTACTGCTGCTCACCGTGGTGACCTCGTGGCGGTCGCGGGCCCAGGACTACGCGAGCCTGCGGATCACCGGCGTACCGGCCAACACCACCGGTAGGGCGGCGCGGTGGGAGCAGACCGGTCCGGTGGCGCTGGCGGTCCTACTGGGATCGGTGTGTGGTGTGGTCGGGGCGCAGATCGCGTTGCCGCTGATACCTCTGTTCGCTGACACCGGTGGGCCGATACCGCTGGAGCTCAGCACCAACTGGCCGGTCGCACTGCTCCTCTGGCTCGTGGGTACGGCGGTACTCGCGGCCGCGACCCTGTTGCTGGGCACCGGGGTCAACAGGCGAGCCGGCTTCGCCCGCATCCGGGAGGAAGCCCTATGACCGGCCTTGCGATCAGTACGACGGGACTCGTGCATATCTACCGTGCACACGGGCACGACGTCGCCGCGTTGTCCGGTATCGGGATCACTGTGCGTCCAGGTGAACTGGTCGGGCTGCTTGGACCATCTGGTGCGGGAAAGTCGACGCTGCTGCAGTTGTGTGGCGGTCTGCTGACCCCGAGCGCGGGCAGGTTGCAGATCGGTGAGCACAACGTGGCCACAATGACCGAAGCCGAGCTCGACCAGATGCGAGCCGGTGACGTCGGCATCGTGCTGCAAGGTGCCGGACGCAACCTCATCCCCTACCTCACACCGGTCGACAACGTGCGCTACGCACAAGGAGCCGCATCGCGCGACCGCGACCTCCCGCCACCGGAAGCCGTCCTAGAGCTCGTGGGACTTCGAGAACACGCCACCTCGCCCTTGTCCGCGCTGACGCCGGGTCAGGTCCAGCTGTGTGCGGTGGCCGTGGGCATCGCGACGTACCCAGGACTGTTGCTGGCCGACGAGCCGACCAGTCAGCTCGATCACCAGGCGCGCGACGAGGTACTCGCGGCGATCCGGACGATCAACGCGGAGACCGGGATGACGGTGCTGCTGATCACCCACGACCCCGAGGTGGCGGCGACACTGCCGCGCACGATCACCATCCGGGACGGACGCATCGCCTCGGAAGGACGCTCCGGCGAGGAGTACGCCGTGGTCGCGACGGACGGGTCGTTGCCCCTGCCACCACATGTCGCCGAACTGCTGCCGGCCGGGACGCTCGTGCAGGTCACCACCGAAGACGGCGAGATCCGGCTCACCCCGGTGGACCAGGAGGGAACGCGATGATCGAGGTCGATCAGGTGACGGTCAGCTATGGCCAGCTCGTCGCGGTGTCCGACGTGTCGTTCCGGGTCCCGCCGGGCTTCGTCCTCGCGATCAGCGGGCCCTCGGGCGCCGGCAAGAGTTCGTTGCTCTGGGCAATCGCCGGCGCGGTGCCGGTGAAATCCGGTCAGGTCGAGATCGACGGGCTGGTGATCACCGACCGGCCGTCGGCCGCCGCGCACGGCGTCGTACTCATCCCCCAGGGCAACGGCCTGGCACGCGTCCTGACCGCGCGGGAGAACCTGTCGATGCCGCTGCTCGCGGACCGCAGGCCGGCCGACGACGAGGCACTGGAGGAACTCGATCGCGCGATCGAGCAGGCACTCACCCAGGTCGGGCTCGAGGAGAGCGGCGACCACCTGGTCGAGGAGCTGTCCGGTGGTGAACAGCAACGGGTCGCGGTCGCTCGCGGCATCGCCCAGCAGGGCCGGGTGATCCTGGCCGACGAGTCCACCAGCGAACTCGACAGCACCAACCGCGAGCGCGTCCTCGAACTGCTCCGGGCCGAGGCCGACCGGGGCGCCGCCGTCGTCATCGCCACCCACGACCCCAATGTCGCGGACAGCGCCGACGGTCACGCCTTAATGGACGAAGGCCGGCTGACCTGGGTGCGGCATCTCTGACGGACGGCTGCTGACATCGGGACCGACCAGGACCGGGTCGAGCTGGATCCTGGTGACGCCGAGCGGAGCGAGCGTCTCGCGCAGGGCGGCCTCGGTGAGGCGCATCCACTCCTGGCGCGGACCGGTTGCCGCCCGCAACTTAGCGAGAGTGGTGAACGCGATGCCGACCCGGCGACCATCGGGCAGCCGCCCGGTCTGGAGTGCCGCGGCGGCACCGGTCGAATGAACAGGGACAAACCAGTCAAGGCTATGTCGAGGCTTCACACGTCGAAGTTAGATCGCCGGACCGGCTCCGATCACCGTTCCTCACACACCTCCCACAAGCTCCACACGGACTTCTCACAGACCCAGTCGGGTCGGCGTGGTCGGTGGGCCGGTCTGCAACAGAACCCGGACCAGCTCGGGGAGATCCCGAGGGGCGAAGCGGCCTTCGTGGGACCGCAGTTCGTCGAGGGTCCACCAGCGGTGGCCGTACAGGTTCTCCGCCTGGAGCTCGGCCTCGCTGAGCGTGCCACCGACGGTGAAGGACTCGGTGCGGACCAGGAAGTAGTCGTTGATGACACCGTCAAACCCGGGAGCGTGGCCCTCGGCAACGACCTCCTGGTGCCAGAGCTGCGGTGGGTCGGCGGGACAGTCCAGGCCGATCTCCTCGACGAGCTCGCGGCGCAGGCCCTCGACCGCCGACTCGCCGTCCTCGATGCCGCCGCCGGGAGTGGCCCAGAGCGGGCCGGAGTCGAACTCGAAGCGGACCAGCAGGATGCGGTCGTCGTGATCGAGGACGACGCCACGGGCGGCCGGCCGCAAGCGCGGGTAGGTCAGCTCCAGCTCGCGGTGCTCCTCGACCGGTCGGAAGCCGAAGCGGGCGTTGACCTTGCGCATCGGCGCGTTCGACAGCGCCGTCCAGGTGTGCAGGAAGCGCTGTGTGGTCCGGTGCTTGTCCAGCTGTGCGAGGTTGGCCAGCTTCAGGTGCGTGCCCAGCTTGTGCCCGCGATGCTCCCGGAGCACGAGCGTGTCGTCCTGCTGGGCGTGCTCGGCGTCGGCCCGCGGGAGGTACAGCAGCGTGTACCCGGCCGGCTGCCCGGACAGCGTGTGCGCCATCGTCACGAGCGCGAGATAGTTGCGGTCGATCCGCTGCTCACTCGCCTGCAGCTTCTCGACCGTCCACGGCACGACCTCCCGGGTCATGCCACCCGTGGGTACGTCGTGATCCATCGCCGTGTGCAGGTCGGCGTACGCCTGCTGGTGCTCCGGCGGACACACGCCCGCCCACGAGGTCAGCTGGTACCCGACCAGCGGACCCGCCTCGAGCACCAACTCGTCCAGCCGGAGCGCGTCGTACGGCAGCGGTACGACGAGTTGCTCCTCGATGTGCTCGACCGTGAAACCGAGCCGCGCGGCGAACTCGGCACCTGGCCACGGTTCCGACGGCACGCCGAGCTCGGCCTGGAAGATGGTCCGCCCGAGCTGCGCCGCCCGCGTCACCGCCCACTGCCACAGCGCCGTACCGATCCCCCGCCGCCGATGCTGCGGAGGTACGTCGATCTCGACCTCGACCGTGTCCAGGTTGTCGGTCAACCGGTACTCGAACAGCATCGCGCCGAGCACGCGATCGTCCTCGAACGCACCGACCGCGAGCCGTTGTTTCAACGGCCCCGGATTACGCAGGGAGTACCCGAGCGCCTCCCGGCCGACCACGAGCGCGGCCGTCCGGCCCGCGACCGCACCGGCCCGGAGCGCGTCGTACCACTCGTCGAACAGGGCCAGGTCGGCCGGGTCGATCTCGCGAACGCTGATCACCCGGCCGACCCAACCAAACAATCGGGTCAGTCCGCCAGTGGATAACTCAGACCGGCGCGACCTTGCCCTGGTACATGTACATGATCACGAAGTTGTCCGCGTACGGCGCGTTCTTCAGGATCGGGTCGTCGTCCGCCGGGAACTTGGCGACTCGGACCCCTTCCAGCGCCGGGTTGTTACCGTAGCGCTCCCAGAGCGGCATGATCGGGAGCAGTTCGTTGAACGCCAGCGCCGCGGCGGTGACGTTCTTCTTCTGCTCGTCGACGTTCAGGCCCTGGGCGGACTTGTCGACGACGGCCTGCAGGTCGATCGGACCCGCGGACGTCGTCTGCTTGAGCGGGAAGTTCATTCCCTTGCCGCCGGAGTTCGCCGCGGTCACGTAGTTGAACGTGTAGAGGTCCTGGACGAACGAGAAGTACGGGTGCGGGTGCGACGACGCGCCCCAGCTCTGGATCGCCATGTCGAACTTGCCGGCCAGCACGTCGGGGTTCAGCTGGGTGAAGGTGATGCCCCGCTTGGTGATGTTGAACCCGAACTTGTTCAGCTGGTCGGCCGCGTTGGTGGCGGCCGGGTTCCAGTCGGCGAACTCGGTCGGGAACTTGATGTCGTACGCCGCGGGCTTACCCGACGGCAGCTGCCACTTGTCGCCGGCCTTCTTCCAGCCCGCCGCCTGCAGCAGCTGGGTGGCCTTGGCCTCGTCCTTCTCGTAGGCCTGCAGCTTCTTCTGGTCGGCGTCGGAGATCCAGTCCGGTACGGCGATGTCGGAGAAGCCGGCCATGAACTTGCAGGCCTTGCCGGAGTCGCCGAGCGCGACGGTGCCGTTCTCGTTGCGGTCGATGATGTAGGCGATCGCCTGCCGCACGCGGACGTCGGAGAACTCCGGGTGGGTGGTGAAGTTGTACACCAGCGCCGGACCCGAGTACACCGGCGGACGGAGGATCCGGAAGCCGGTGTTCAGGAAGGTCTTCTCGCTGGCCACCGCGAAGCCGTGGGTGGCGTAGTCGACGTCCTTGTTCATCACCGTCGGGGTGATGTCCGAGGTCTCACCGTTGTACAGCAGGACCTTGCTGAAGCCGATCTTGTCGGCGAACAGGCCCTTGTCGTTCTTGACCAGGCTCATCTGGGAGTTGGTCATGGTCTTCGTGTCGTAGTTGAACGGGCCCGACACGACCGGGTTCTCCGGGCGGAACTTCTGGAAGTCGCCGTTCAGCGCCTTGCCTTCGGGGCTGTCCAGGCTGGTCTTGGCCTTGCGCATCGTCTCGGCCTTCGTGGCCCACTGACCGTAGACGGAGTCCGGCAAGATCGGCGCCCGGAGAATGTAGCGCTCGAGCACCGTCGACGGCGTGCCGATGGTGAACAGGACTGTGGTGTCGTCCTGCGCCTTGACGTCGGACAGGAACGTCCACGACTGCTGACGCATCAGCCAGTGCAGGTTGAACGTCGACACGACGTCCTTGGCGGTGATCGGAGACCCGTCACTCCAGGTCAGACCGGACCGGAGCTTCATCGTGTACGTGTTGGCCGCCTCGTCCAGCTTGCTGGACTCGGCCATCATGTATTCCCACTTCTTGTCGGCCCAGTAGTACAGACCGCCGCTGGGGTAGATCAGATCGAGGTACGGGCTCTGCTGCTGGATGCCGTCGGTGACGCCGGCGGCCAGGTTGAAGTGACCCTTGGGTGGCAACTGGTAGGGGTACGCGCCGTGGAACTCCTTGTTGCCACCCGACTTGCTGCTCTCCGCGGTCGGAGAGCTCGGTGAACACGCCTCCAGCGACCCGACGCCGGCGATGCCGACGCCGGCGATGCCGAACAGCTGGAGCACGTGCCGGCGAGAGACCGCGTTGGTCCGGTCGCTAGCGCCGGATTCGTTGGTGCCGGTGGGACTCATCCTTCGTCCTTTCCTGAACTGACCGCACGCCCGCGTGGTCAGGCACTACTACTGGTGTTACTAACCGTCCTCGCGTTTCTCCCGGCGCCTGGTCAGGACGACCCCGGCGACGACGATCAGGCCCAAGAGCAGGCCCAAACACAAGGTGAACAGGGTGATCACGAACTCCGGTGTCCCCGGCGTCAGCGTGAAGAGCAGAACCACGCTGGCCAGGACCAGGAACGCCGCCCAGCCGAGAGCCACTCGGCCGATCTCGGGCGGCATCAGCCGGCCGGTTCATCCGGCCGGATCTGGTCGGCGCCGTCGCGGGCCACCACGTGGCACGCGGCCGACTGACCAGAACGTACTTCGACCAGACCGGGCACCTCGCCGTCACACAGGCCGCCCTCGAACCGGCCGCAGCGCGGATGGAAGGCACACCCGGCCGGCAGGTGCGCCAGGCTCGGAATCTCCAGGCTGCGCAGCGAGCCGGCGCCCTTGGTCTTCGTCAGGTCGGGATCGGGCTCCGGGATCGCGTCGATCAGCGCCCGGGTGTAGGGATGCGTGGGCGCGTTGATGATCTGCCGGGTGGGTCCGAACTCGACGATCCGGCCCAGGTACATCACCGCGGTCTTCCCGTTCCAGCCGAAGTACTTCGCGATCGCCAGGTCGTGGGTGATGAAGAGGAACCCGACGCCGAGGTCGTCGCGCAGCCGGCCGAGCATCGCCAGCACGCTGATCCGGATCGAGACGTCGAGCATCGAGGTCGACTCGTCGGCGATGATGAGCTTCGGGTCCAGCGTCAGCGCCCGGGCGACCGACGCCCGCTGCCGCTGGCCGCCGGACAGCTGGTGCGGGTACTTCTGCAGGAAGTTCTCCGGTGGCGTCAGGTCGACCTTCTTCAGCAGCTCGGCGGCACGCGCGGCGGCGGCCTTCGAGCCTTTGACCACCCCGTGCTTGAGCAGCGGCGCAGTCAGCGTCTGCTGAATGGTCCGGGTCGGGTTCAGCGAGGCGTACGGATCCTGGTGAACGTACTGGACGCTGCGCCGGAAGCTGCCGAACTCCTGCCGCTTCATCGACCAGATGTCGGTGCCGTCGAAGGCCACCTGCCCGTCGGTCGGCCGGGCCAGACCGGCCGCCATCCGGGCGGCCGTGGTCTTGCCGGAGCCGCTCTCGCCGACCAGGCAGAGCACCTCGCCGGGATTCACGGACAGGTCGACGTGATCGACCGCGCGGATCGGGCCGGCCTTGGTGTCGAACACCTGGCTGACCCCCACGAGCGTCATCAGTGGCTTGCGCCCCTCGGCCGTAGCCTCCGGGGCGGTCTCCGTCGCGGTCATGCGGGCGTCTCCAAGTCGTCGCTTCGCACCCGTCGCTCGAGGTGCACCTCTCCGGAATGGATGCAGGCGACCTCGTGCGCGTCGCCCGGCTGGTCGGTCACCGCAAGCAGTGGCGGGTCTTGCGCCTTGCACTCCTCGGTGGCGAACTTGCAGCGCGGGTGGAACGTGCAGCCCCGCGGCAACGCGGCCAGACTCGGCGGGCCACCCGGGATCGACTCGAGATCCGGCAGGTCGCCGACGATCGGCGGCACGGCGTTGATCAGGGCGAGCGTGTACGGATGCCGTGGCTGGTAGAACAGGTCCCGGACGCCACCGGTCTCGACGATGCGACCGGCGTACATGGTGGCGACCCGGTCGGCGAGCTCCGCGGCCAGCGACAGGTCGTGCGAGATGAAGATCATCGAGAAGCCGAGCCGCTCCCGGACCTCGTGCAGTACGTCGACGATCGAACGCTGCGTGAGGATGTCCAGGGCCGTAGTCGGCTCGTCCAGGATCAGGACCTCTGGCTCGAGCAGCAGGCTCATCGCGATCAGCACCCGCTGCCGCATGCCGCCGGACAGTTCGTGCGGGTAGCTGTCCATCACCCGGGCCGGCTCGAGCCGGACCAGTCGCAGCAGCTCCCCGGCCCGGTCCTCGATCTCCTGTCTGCTGGCCTTGGTGTGCGCCCGCATCGTGTCGTGCATGTGCCCGCGGATCTTCAGCAACGGGTTGAAGGCGTTCATCGCGCCCTGGAAGACCATCGCCGCGTCCCGCCAGCGGAACTGCCGCAGGTCGCGGCCGTCGAGACCGAGGATGTCGATCTCGGCGCCGTCGCCGCGGTTGAACGTCACTGTTCCGGAGGCGTGGCCGAGCCGGGGCAGCAACCGCAGCAGACCGAGCCCGAAGGTCGTCTTGCCACAGCCACTCTCCCCCACCAGCGCGAGGCTTTCGCCGGGGTAGAGGTCCAGGTCGACGCCCCGGACGGCGTGCACCGTGGCGCCGGCTCCGGTCCGGTACTCGACCTTGAAGTCGCGGATCGACAGCAGTGGCTTGCCCTGGCCGCCGCGCACCGCGCGGGTCGCTCCCGCTGTGCTGGTCACCATGCTCACCGGTCCCGGAGACGCGGGTTGAGGATTTCTTCGAGCGATCTCGTCATCATCACCAATCCGAGCAGCAGGAGGACGATCGCCACGATCGGGGCCAGGATGAACGCCAGGCTCGCGTCGTTGAAGATGGCGCCGGCGATCCAGGCGCGGTTGAGCATGATGCCCCAGTTCGATCCGGTCAACGGCGCCAGACCCAGGAGGTAGAGGCCGACCAGCGCGTAGATCGCGTTGGTGACGGCGATCATGAAGTTCATCAGGATGAAGCTGGCCATGTTCGGCAGGATCTCGACGAAGATCACCCGGGGCGTGCCGAGGTCGAGCAGCCGGGCCGCCTCGACGAACTCACGTTCCTTCAGTGAGAGCACCAGCGACCGCACCGCCCGAGTCAGCACCGGCCACGCCAGAGCGCCGACCAGCAGGGCGAGCAGGATCGGCGAGTCGAGCTTGAACATCGCACCGAGCACCGCGAGCAAGACGATCGTCGGGATGGTGAGCGCGACGTCGGCGGCGGTGACCACCACCGAGTCGACCCACCCGCCGAGGTAGGCGGCCAGCGACCCGAGGACGATCGCGATGACTGTCGAGATCGCCGCGGCGAGGAATCCGATGAAGATGACGGCCCGGCCGCCGTCGATCATCTGGATCAGCACATCTTTGCCCTCGTTGTCGGTGCCGAGCAGGTGCCCGGGCGAACCCGCGGGCAGCATGATCGACTTCACGTCGGGCACCACGTCCGGGGTGAAGAACGGCCCGATCGCGGTGATCAGCACCAGCAGCGCCACGATCACGAAGCCGATGAAACCGGCCGGGCTGCGCCGCAGCCCACGGAGGATGCTGGAGAATTTCCCGATGCTCGTCGTACCGATCGCGGTGTCGGTATCGCCGATCACTGTGTCAGTCATGTCGGACATCTCGTCACCCCTTCGACTTGCCGCCGACGCGGATCCGCGGATCCAGCCGGCTGTAGAGGATGTCGGCGACCAGGTTGGCCAGCACCACCGAGATGGTGAGGACGAGGAAGATCCCCTGCAGGACCGCGTAGTCGCGGCCGTTGAGCGCGGTGAAGAGGCTGTAGCCGATGCCCTGGTAGCCGAAGATCTTCTCGACGAAGATCGCGCCGCCGACGACGAATCCGAGCGACACGGCGAGCGCGCTGAACAACGGCAGTACGGCGTTGCGGCCGACGTACCCGGTGCGGATGCGCCCGTCGGTCAGGCCGCGGGCCCGGGCAACGGTCACGTAGTCCTCGCCCAGGGTCTCCACCGTCGAGGACTTCATCACCAGCGCCCAGGACCCGACCGTAGTCAGCGTGTAGGCGAGGATCGGCAGCGTTGCGTGGTACAGCGCATCGTTCAGGAAGCTCAGACTGAACGACGGCTCCACGCCGGGCGAGAACGAGCCGCGGGCCTTGGTCAGGTCGAACAGCTGCAGCTTCACGCCGAGGAAGACCACGATCAGGATCGCGAGGATGTAGTTCGGGATCGCGTGCAGCAGCGCCCCGACCGAGGTCAACAGGTGGTCGATCCAGCTCTCCCGGCGGTAGGCCATCACCATCCCGGAGATGATGCCGATGATGAAGGCGAGGGTCGTGGCGATGCCGACGGAGAACAACGTCCAGGGCAGGTAGGTCTTGATGACCTCGGCCACCGTGGTGCCGGGTGACAGCAGCGAGTTCCCGAAGTCACCGTGCAGCATGTTGAGCATGTACTGCAGGTACTGCTGGATCAGCGGCTGGTCCGGATCGAGCGAGAACAGGCTCTGCGCCTGCGCGGCGGCGTCGGCGTAGGAGACACCGGTCTGCGCGATCTGGGTCGAGATGAAGGTGTCGACCGGGTTCCCCGGCAGCAGCCGGACCAGGAAGAACGTCAGTGTCGTGACCAGAAAGATGGTCAAGATCGCTTTGGCGAATCTTCGGACCAGCCACGCACTCGTGAAGCGTCGAACAGCCGTCGGTCTCGGTTCTTCGGCCGGACCTTCGATCAGTTTCGACGCGGGTGTCTCGACCGCACCGCTCACTGCTCACCTCCACGCGACTGCCAGGGAAAGTCGGTGGCGCAGACCCTCAGACCACAAGACTTAGTAATGCTGTCTTGCAAGGATCTGCGCATAGTGACGACAGTGTGCGCAACCCCAGTCATCGAGTCAACGTCTTGAGGCAACGTTGAGACAACGTTGCGAACTGTGACGCAACGGTATCGGGGAGTGCTGGAATCGCCCGCCTCCGACACGGGGAGACGGGCGATACCTGATGGCTCAGCGAGTGGCGCGGTTGATGGCGGACACGACCGCCTTGAGCGAGGCGGTCAGGATGTTGGCGTCCCGCCCGACGCCCCAGAAGACCTCGTCGCCGACCTCGCACTCGACGTACGCCGCGGCCAGCGCGTCGCCGCCCGCGGACAGCGCGTGCTCGTGATAGTCCAGTACGCGGATGTCGTACTTGAGCGGCTTGATAGCGTCGACGAAAGCCGAGACCGGGCCGTTGCCTTCGCCAACCAACTCGTGTGGAACGCCATTGGAATAGACCTGAACGCGCAACTGATCGCCCTGGCCCTCGCCGGATGTCGAGTTGACCGTCAACAGTGACAGCTTGCCCGGAGCCAGGTACTCGGCCGCGAAGATGTCCCACATCTGCTGCGGGCCGACCTCGCCGCCCTCGGAGTCGGTGTGCTGCTGGATCACCCGGCTGAACTCGATCTGCAGCCGGCGCGGCAGGTCGAGCCGGTGCTCGGACTTCATGATGTACGCGACGCCGCCCTTGCCGGACTGCGAGTTGACCCGGATGACCGCCTCGTACGACCGGCCGACGTCCTTCGGGTCGATCGGCAGGTACGGCGCCTCCCAGGCGATCTCGCCGACCGGCCTGCCCTCGGCCGCCGCCTGCTTGTCCAGCGCCTCCAGACCCTTCTTGATCGCGTCCTGGTGCGATCCGGAGAATGCGGTGTAGACCAGGTCACCGGCGTACGGCTGCCGCTCGGGAACGCGCATCTGCGTGCAGTACTCGACCGTGCGGCGGATCTCGTCGATGTCGGAGAAGTCGATCTGCGGGTCGATGCCCTGGCTGAACAGGTTCATCCCCAGCGTGACCAGGTCCACGTTGCCCGTCCGCTCACCGTGGCCGAACAGGCAGCCCTCGACCCGGTCCGCGCCGGCCATCAGGGCCAGCTCGGTGGCGGCCACCGCCGTCCCGCGGTCGTTGTGCGGGTGCAGGCTGATCGTGCTGTGTTCGCGCCGGGTCAGGTTGCGGCCGAACCACTCGATCTGGTCGGCGTACACGTTCGGGGTGGACATCTCGACGGTGGCCGGCAGGTTCAGGATGATCTCCCGGCCCTCGGCGGGCTGCCAGACGTCCGAGACCGCCTCGCACACCTCCAGCGCGAACTCCAGCTCGGTGCCGGTGAAGATCTCCGGGCTGTACTGGTAGCCGAACTCGCAGTCGCCCAGGATCTCGTCGGCGTACTTCATCACGGTCTCGGTGCCGCGGACCGCGATGGTGCGGCACTCGGCCTTGTCCACATTGAAGACCACCCGGCGGAACAGCGGCGCGGTCGCGTTATAGAGGTGGATGGTGGCCTTCGGCGAGCCCTGCAGTGACTGCACGGTCCGCTCGATCAGCTCGTCGCGAGCCTGGGTCAGCACCGAGATGGTCACGTCGTCGGGGATGACGTCGCCTTCGATCAGGCTGCGGACGAAGTCGAAGTCGTACTGGCTCGCGCTCGGGAAGCCGACCTCGATCTCCTTGTAGCCCATCGACACCAGCAGGTCGAACATCCGCCGCTTGCGGGCCGGCGACATCGGCTCGACCAGCGCCTGGTTACCGTCGCGGAGATCGGTGGACAGCCAGCGCGGGGTCCGGTCGACGGATTTGGTGGGCCAGGTGCGGTCCGGCAGGTCGATCGGCGGGAACGCGCGGTAGCGCTGGATCGGCATGCCGGAGGACTGCTGGACAGGCTTGGGCTGGTTCTTGGGTGCCACGGGGGTTCTCCTCGGGAGGGTGTACTGCGGGTGTCGTGAGGGACGACCGGCGTACGACGAGACTCCGCGGCGAGGGAACCGGCCTTGTCAGGCCTCGCCGCGGCAGCGAAGGAGGAGAAGCTGGTGCCGCATGATGCCAGGGAGTCTATGCACAACCCGGCTACCCCGTCGAACCCGGGGTCTCGATCACCGAGACACAGACGGTGACCGGCGTGGTGCGGAATGGTTGGCAGACATCGTCTACGGGGATCTGGTGACCCCGAGGTTGCCTTCAAGGGGACTTGAATATTTAAGCTTCAAGTATGACTGATTCCCTCAGCGACCGGATCGGCAGCCACGGACTCGGCGTCCTGGTCACGATCAAGCGGGACGGACGACCCCAACTGTCGAACGTCACCTATGTCTACGACGGCACCCGGATCCGGGTCTCACTCACCGACGACCGGGCCAAGACGAAGAACCTGCGCCGCGATCCGCGAGCCAGCCTGTACGTCGGTGACCCGCGCGGCCGCTCGTACGTCGTACTGGAAGGGAAGGCCGAGCTCAGCCCGGTCGCCGCCGATCCGCACGACGCGGTCGTCGAGGACCTTGTGGATTACTACCGGACCGCTTCGGGTGAGCATCCGAACTGGGACGAGTACCGCGCGGTCATGGTGCAGGACAAACGGCTGATGTTCTCGATGACCGTCGACCACGCGTACGGAATGCCTATGCCGAGCTGATCCGCGCGGCGGCCGTGGAACTTCTCGACGGCGAATAAACCACTCGCGGTAACCGCCTCGCTGTTGGACGCTGAGGGCGTGGAGATCACGAGACTGTCACCCGACGACGAGGCCGGGTGTGTGGAAGCCGTAGCCCTGCTGACCGCAGCGGCGAAGCTGGACTGCCCGGAGTGGTTGCTGCCGACACCGCGCAGCTACGCCGCCCATTTGAAGTACGGCTGGGACGGCGACCCAAGCCAGGCCTATCTGGCCCGCGACGACGACGGCGTGACCGTCGGACTCCTCGGCCTGCACACCCCGACGTACGACAACACCCATCTCGCGTGGCTCGAGGTCCAGGTGCATCCGGACCACCGCGGGCGCGGGATCGGCTCGGAGCTGGTCGCGTACGGCGAGCGATTGGCCCGCGAACAGGGCCGGACCTCCATCGGCACGGACAACTGGGACCTGCCGAAGGCGAACGCGTTCTCACTGCGGCACGGGTTCGAGCAGAAGGCGATCGAGGTCAACCGGCGGCAGGACATCGCCGGCCTCGACTGGTCCGTCGTACAGCGCCTGTACGACGAGGCGGTTCAGGCATCGACAGCGTACGAGCTGCTGCGGGTGGTCGGGCCGGTGCCCGAGGAACTGCTGGACGGCATGGTCGCACTGACCGAGTCGATCAACGATGCGCCGAAGGACGACCTGGACATCGAGGACGACGTGTTCACGCCGGAGCGGCTGCGCGCGTACGAAGCTGCTCAGGTCGCCCACGACCGGACCATCTATCGGGTGATCGCGCGGGAGCGTTCGACCGGCGAGCCGGCCGGGCACTCGGTCGTCGCGGTCGAGCAGGAACGTCCGCACATCGCCGAGCAGCACGACACCGCCGTCGACCGCAACCACCGCGGCCACCGCCTCGGCGCCCTGGTCAAGTGCGACATGCTGCTGTGGCTGCGCGAGCAGGAGCCCGCCGTCACCCAGCTCGACACCTGGAACGCCGAGTCCAACGCCCACATGATCGCCATCAACGAACAACTCAACTACCACATCGTCGCCCGAGCCATCGCCTACCAGAAGCCGCTCTGACGGTCTGACCCACGCGTGGGCTACACCGGCTCGACGATGGTTACCTTCATTTGGTTGGTGAGGGTGAAGCCGAGGGTGTTGTAGAGGCGGATGGCGGGCGTGTTGGTGCCGCCGGTGTGGAGGAATGCGCGCTTGCCGGTTGAGGTGATGTGGGCGGCTACGGCTCGGATCAGGCGGGTGGCCAGGCCCTGGCCCTGGTACGACGGGTGGGTGCAGACGGCGCTGATCTCGGTGTGGCCGGGGAGGTTGAAGCGGGTGCCGGCCATCGCGATCAGCTCGTCGTTGCGACGGATGCCGAGGTAGGTGCCGAGCTCGATCGTGCGGGAGCGGAAGGGGCCGGGGTCGGTCAGCGTGACCAGGGCGAGCATTTCGGGTACGTCGTCGGGACCGAGGACGACCGTCTCGGGGTCCTCGGCGGCCAGCGACTCGGGGGCGACGAACTGGACGAGGTCGAACTGGCGGTCCAACTTGAAGGTCTCGGGCACCGGCAATTCGGGGCGCATCAGAGCCGCCGTGGTGCCGGGGCCGAGGAGGGTGGCGGCGTCGGCCCAGTCCCGGTCGGTCGGGTTGTCGGGCAGGCCGAGGAACGGCGCGACCGCGGTCGGGTAGCGCCGGGCGTCGCCGCGGGTTTCGGCGAAGGTGGCGTGCGGGCCGGTCAGGGCGGCGTACACAGGGTTCAGCAGGGCGTCGGCCGGCATCGGTGGTCTCTTCCAGGAGTGAGTGTCAGAACCCCAGTTTGCGAAGATGCTTGGCGTCTGTCTGCCAGTTCTTGGCGATCTTCACGTGCAGGTCGAGGTAGACCGGCGTACCCAGCAATGCCTCGATCTGGCGGCGGGCGGAGGCGCCGACCTCGCGCAGGCGGGCGCCCTTGTGGCCGATCACGATGCCCTTCTGGCTGTCCCGCTCGAGGTAGATGTTCGCGTACACGTCGAGCAGCGGCTTGTCCTCGGGCCGGTCCTCGCGCAGGCCCATCTCTTCGATGGTGACCGCGATCGAGTGCGGCAACTCGTCCCGGACGCCCTCGAGCGCGGCCTCGCGGATCAGCTCCGCGACCAGCGTCTCCTCGGGCTCGTCGGTGATGTCGCCGTCCGGGTAGAGCGGGAAGCCCTCCGGCAGCAGCTTGATGAGCTCGTCGGTGACGACGTCGACCTGGTAGCCCGACGTGGCGGAGACCGGGATGATCGAGGCCCACTCGATCCCGGCCGACTCCCCCAGCGTGGCGATCTCGGCCAGGTGCTCGAGCATCCGGTCCGGCTCGACCAGGTCCGCCTTGGTGGCCAGCGCGACCTTCGGGGTCTTCGCGACCTTCGCCGCCTCGCTGACCAGGAACCGGTCGCCGGGGCCGATCTTGTCGCTGGCCGGCAGGCAGACTGCGATCACGTCGACCTCGGCCCAGGTGGTCTTCACCAGGTCGTTCAACCGCTCACCCAACAGGGTCCGCGGTTTGTGCAGGCCGGGTGTGTCGACCAGGATCAGCTGCGCGTCCGGCCGATGCACGATCCCCCGTACGGCGTGCCGCGTGGTCTGCGGCTTCGACGACGTGATGACGATCTTCTGGCCGACCAACGCGTTGGTCAGCGTGGACTTGCCGGCGTTGGGTCGTCCGACGAAGCAGGCGAAGCCTGACTTGAAGGGCTCAGGTGTGGACGACATCGCGGACCTCTCCGGTGCCTTGGGCAAGTACTACGGGAACGGCGGCACCGGCGAAGTGGCGTACGACGCCGACGTCGACGGACTCCGAGTCGGTGACCACCGCGGCGGCCTCCAGGCCTTTCACGCCGGACGCCAGCGCCATCGCGACCGCCAGCTGCAGGGCGGTCAGGTCGACGGTGTCGAGTGCCACCGTGCAGGCGGCGTACGTCCGGCCGTCGGAGTCGCGGACTGCGGCTCCTTCAGCGGCCCGGGTACGTGCCCGGGCGGCGCGGGCGAGCGTCACGAGTTTGGCGTCCTCGGCCGAGAGGTCTGACAAGAAAGCTCCAAAAGCAGAAGTGGTTACGCGTGCTGGTGGTTCTGGTCCTGCGGGGTGGCGGCGGACTGCCCCCGCCGTACCAGCACAGTACCGACCTGGTTGCGGCGGCCGGACGGCCGCTCCGCCGTCAGCGACAGGCCCGCGATCTCCACCTCGGCGCCGGGGATCGGCACCTTGCCGAGCAGCTTCGCCATCAGGCCGCCGACCGTGTCGACGTCGTCGTCGTCCAGCGGTACGCCGAACAGCTCACCCAGCTCGTCGATCGGGAGCCGGCTGGACACCCGGTACGCGCCGTCGGACAGCTCCTGGACCGAGTCCGGGTCCTCGTCGTACTCGTCGGTGATCTCGCCGACGATCTCCTCCAGGATGTCCTCGATCGTCACGAGTCCCGCCGTACCGCCGTACTCGTCGACGACGATCGCGAGGTGCATCCGGGCCGCCTGCATCTCACGCAGCAGCTCGTCGACCGGCTTGGAGTCCGGCACGTACATGCACGGCCGCATCACCGACTCGACCCGCTCGGTCGACTCGGCCGAGGAGTTGTCGTACACCCGGCGCATGACGTCCTTGAGGTAGGCGACGCCGAGGATGTCGTCGAGGGACTCGCCGATCACGGGGATCCGCGAGTACCCGGAGCGCAGCGCCAGCGAGGTGAGCTGGCGGAGCTTCTTGTGCCGCTCGATGTAGACCATGTCGGTCCGTGGCACCATCACCTCGCGGACGATGGTGTCGCCGAGCTCGAACACCGAGTGGATCATCTGCCGCTCGCCGGACTCGATCACCGCGGACTTCTCGGCGTAGTCGACCAGCGCACGCAGCTCGGCCTCGGTCGCGAACGGGCCCTCGGCGAACCCCTTGCCCGGGGTCAGCGCGTTGCCGATCATGATCAGCACCTTGGGCAGCGGGCCGAGCACCTTGGTCAGCGCCATCACCGGACCGGCCGAGATGATCGCGAACCGGTCCGAGTGCTGCCGGCCCAGCGTCCGCGGCGCGACGCCGATGATCACGTACGAGACCAGGACCATCACCACCGCGGTGATCAGGATGTGTTCCCAGGTGACCTCGAACACTCCGGACAGGGCCTGGGTCACGAGCACGATCGCGGTGATCTCGCAGCTCAGGCGGAGCAGCAGCAGCGAGTTCAGGTACCGGGGCGCGTCCGAGAGCAGGTCGCGGAGCCGGACCGCGCGCAGGTTGCCCAGCTCGACCTGCTCGTTCGCCCGGACCTTGGAGTACGACGACAGTGCGGCCTCGGCGCCGGCGAACAGACCGGCCAGCAGGACGAGCACCGCGGCCACAACCAGCAGAACGAGGTCGTGGGAGCTCAACGGAACGTCACTCCTGTCCTAGGGGTGTCTGACAGTGGCAACCATCAGACACCCTCCAACCGGTTTCCGGGAGCTCGCCATGCTTCCAGAAGGCGGCCCTGGACGTCCCACATCTCCGCCTTCTCGGCGGGTTCCGCGTGGTCGTAGCCGAGCAGGTGCAGGATGCCGTGCACGGTCAGGAGCTCCAGCTCGGCCCATGTGCCGTGGCCGGCCTTCGCCCCTTGCGCGGCCGCGACGGTCGGGCAGAGCGCGATGTCACCGAGATGCCCAAGCGGCGGGTCGGCGTCGTCCTCGGCACCGGGCCGCAGCTCGTCCATCGGCCACGACATCACGTCGGTCGGACCCGGCAGGTCCAGGAACTCGACGTGATACCGCGCCATCGTGTCCTCGTCGACCAGCTTGATCGACAGCTCACATTCGGGGTGCAGGCGCAGCGACGACATCACGAACCGGCTGAGCCGCATCAGTCCGTGTGCGTCGATCTCCACGCCGGACTCGTTGTTGACCTCGACGTTCATCGGTTCGGCTCAGCGCTGCCCTTCGAAGTTCTCGTACGCCGAGACGATCCGGCCGACCAGCTTGTGCCGGACCACGTCGTGCGAGGTCAGCCGGCAGAAGGTCAGGTCCTGGACGCCCTCGAGGATCTCCTGCACGACGCGCAGACCGGAGTTGGTGCCGGTCGGCAGGTCGACCTGGGTGACGTCGCCGGTGACGACCATCTTGGAGCCGAAACCGAGCCGGGTGAGGAACATCTTCATCTGCTCCGGCGAGGTGTTCTGCGCCTCGTCCAGGATGATGAAGGCGTCGTTCAGGGTCCGGCCGCGCATGTAGGCCAGCGGCGCGATCTCGATCGTGCCCGCCGTCATCAGCCGCGGGATCGACTCCGGGTCGAGCATGTCGTGCAGAGCGTCGTACAGCGGCCGCAGGTACGGGTCGATCTTCTCCGACAGCGTGCCGGGCAGGAACCCGAGCCGCTCACCGGCCTCGACGGCCGGCCGGGTCAGGATGATCCGGGTGACCTCCTTGGCCTGCAGCGCCTGGACCGCCTTGGCGACGGCCAGATAGGTCTTGCCGGTGCCGGCCGGGCCGATGCCGAACACGATCGTGTTCTTGTCGATCGCGTCGACGTACCGCTTCTGGTTCAGCGTCTTGGGCCGGATCGTGCGGCCGCGGCTGGACAGGATGTTCTGGGTCAGGACATCGGCCGGGCTCTCGACCGTGGCGGCCTTGATCATCGCGATGCTGCGCTCGACCGAGTCGGCGGTCAGCCCGTGCCCGGTCCGGATCACCGCGATCAGCTCGTCGATCAGCCGCTCGGCCAGGGCCAGCTCGGCCGGCTCGCCGTTCAGCGTGATCTCGTTGCCGCGGACCATGATGTCGGCGGCGAACTCCTTCTCGACGATGCGGAGGAACTCGTCCCGGGCTCCGAGCAGGGCCACCATGTCGATGCTGTTCGGCACGATGATCTTGTGTGACGCCTGCGTGCTGTCGGCGGCGCGGTTCGCGCGCGCCTCCGGTTCGATACTGCGTGGCCTGGACAGCCTGTTCCTCCTGATGCCGGTGAAGTAGTCACCCCATGCTAGCCGTCCGCACCGACACCCTCACTTGTTATTCACCCGGACACGCTCGGTGAGCACGCCGTACGCCTCGGGCCCATGACCCGCCGCGGCCAAACGGCACACACATGTTGTCAACCTGAGAGGTCATCGCCGCGTCTTCGTGTCGTGGCTCAACCGGCCGTGGTGTACGAAGAGTGCGTGACACATGAGTCCTCGTGGGATGCCGACGAGGCGCTGACGGCTGTCTATACCGCGCACTACACGTCGCTGGTTCGCCTCGGCGCCTTGCTGCTGCGCGACACCGGCTCGGCCGAGGAGATCGTGCAGGACGCGTTCGTCGCGATGCACGGCCGCTGGCACCGGCTGCGCGACCCCCACAAGGCGCTCGCGTACCTGCGCACCGCGGTGGTGAACCGCTGCCGCTCCCGCCAGCGTCACCTGGTGGTCGTCGATAAGCACACCCCGCGCACGCTCCCCGACGAGCCGAGCGCGGAGCAGGCGGTACTGCGAACCGCCGAGACCGACCGGGTCATCGAGGCGATGCGCACCCTGCCGGAGAAGCAGCGCACCGTGATGGTGCTGCGGTACTACGGTGAGCTCTCGGAGGCGGAGATCGCCGACACGATGGGCATCAGCCGGGGATCCGTGAAGAGCCATGCCGCGCGGGCGACCAAATCGCTCCGCCAGGTCCTGGAGCAGAGCGTATGAACGACCACCAGAACGAGCCGTTCGACGAACTGATGCGGCGGGCCCTCTCCGAGGAGGCGGACCGGATCGAACCGGCCGACGCCCTGCCGGAGATCCGCGCCCGCGCACATGCTCAGCGCCGGCCCGCGGCCCGGCGGCCCTGGCTGCTGACCGTCGGCGCGGCGGCGGTCGGCACCGCCGCGGCCATCGGCGCCTTCGCCGTCTTCAACGGCAACCAGAACTCCGCGAACGACGGCGACGCGGTCGCCGGCCCTGGCACGACCACGACCGCCACCGGAGTCCCGTCTGTAAAGTCCCCGGCCACCACGGCCGCGCCATCCGCCTTGCCGACCGCCGCCACCCTCCCACCGAGCACAGGCCCCGCGCCGACCGTCGTCCGCACAGAGCGCGGCAAGCCGGAGCAGGCCGTCAAGAGCGCGCTCGTACCGGTCTACTGGCTCGGCAACAGGACCGGGACCCAGGCCGGTGCCGACCCGACGCCGACCGTGAAGGCAAAAGCCGTCAAGCTGTACCGCACCTGGGCGAAGGTCAGCGGCCGGCCGGCCGAGCAGGCGGTCCGGATCATGACGTCGAAGGGGCCGTCCGACCCCGACTACTACACGGTCTGGCGCGGCGCCGAGGTCAACGCCGTCACCCGCACGGACGGCGTCGTGACGGTCGACTTCAAGGAGCTCCCGGCGGCGTCGCTCGACCCTGACGTCGCGGACGTGGCCGCGCAGCAGCTGATCTACACCGTCCAAGGCGCCCTCCACACCAGCACCGAGCCGGTTCAGATCACCCGCCAAGGCCGCGCCGGCGCCATGCTCTTCGGCCAGATCGACACCAGTACGCCGCTAGGTCGCGCCCAAGCCGCTGACGTCCAGGCACTCGTGTGGATCGACTCCCCGGCCGACGGCGAGACCACCGCCAGCCCCGTCACCATCCAAGGCACCGCAAACGCCTTCGAGGCGACCGTCAACTACCAGGTCACGAACCTGAAGACCCGCAAGACGTCGAAGAGCGTTGTCAACACCAAGGAAGGCCAGAAGTTCTCACCCTTCCTCATCGAACTGAAACTCACCCCCGGCCCCTACCAGATCGACGCCTACCTCATCTCCGCCGCCGACGGCACCATCTCCGACTCCGACTCCAAGTCGATCATCGTCAAGTAGTAGTCGGTCGGTGAAGGCCGTCGACCACCGTCAGGTAGCCGGTTGGTGAACGTCGTCGACCACCGTCAGGTACTCGGTTGGTGGAGGTTGTCGAACCACCGTCAGGTGGTTGGGTGGAGGTTCCCCAGCAGGCGGCGGGGCTGCTCGGTTCATCGGTCGGCATGAGACACGGTTCTTCCGCCGATGACGTCGACCGGTGTCGCCGGTTGGCGGCGCCGCCGGAGGCGGCTGAAAGAACTGTCGCCGCCGAAGGCGGTGTCCTTAGCCACCGGTGTGCTTGGCGTCAGTTGGTATGTGGATGGTGAAGGCGGCGCCGCGTTCGGGGGCGGGGGCGGCGGTTAGGGTGCCGCCGAGTCTGGTGATGAGGCCGTGGGCCAGGGCCAGGCCGATGCCGGAGCCTACTGGGCGGCGGCCGCGGTATTTCTGGTTGAGTACGCCGCGTTCGAAGGCGACGGCGTAGTCCTCAGGGGCAAGTCCGGGGCCTCCGTCGCGGACTTGGATCGCCACCACACCTGGACCAGGCTGGGTGAGTGACATCGTGAGCTGGGCGCCGGGCGGGGTGACGCGGAGGGCGTTCTCGGCCAGGCCGTCGAGGACCTGGCGGATTCGGCGGGGGTCAGTGGTGGCTACAGCCGGCATGGGCGGCAGGTCGAGGCGGAAGTGCACACCTTGGCGCTCGCAGCGCACCCGCCAGACCTCGGCGCACGCGCTCAGCGTTTCGCGCAGATCCACCTGGGCGAGATCGAGCTGGAACTGGTCGGCCCCGATCCGCGCCAGGTCCAGCAGATCGCTGACCAGCCGCTCGAGCCGTTGCGACTCCTGCTGGATCACCTGCCCAGCGTGCCGCGGATCCGTCGCCACTCCATCGGCAAGCGATTCAGCGAACCCATGGACAGCGGTCAGCGGTGTCCTGAGCTCATGCGAGACCGAGAGCAGGAACTCCCGCTGCCGCTCCTCGCTGTGCTGCAAGGCAATCGACAGCTCATTGACCGCCTGCGCCACTTCAGCGACCTCAGCCGGTCCCTCAACCGGCGCACGCAGATCCCGTCGCCCCTGACGCATTGCCGCCGCGACATCCGCCGTACGACGTAATGGCCGGCCGAGCAATCGACCGAGGAGGGCACCAGCGAGCGCCGCCACCAGCAGACCGGCGCCGAGCGCGAACAGGATGTTGCGGATCAGGATCCGCTGGGTATCCGCCGCCAGCCGCACAGGCTCGACCAGCGCGAAGCCGGAACTCTCGCCGATGCCGCGCGCTTCGACCAGATAGTCCGTGCCGTCGACGCTCACCGTGGCCGAGATCCGTTGCGTACTCCCGATGTCGTTCAGCCCCGCCGTGGTCGCGGCTTGGATGGACCGCTGGTCCGTCGGCTGGATCCGGCTCCGGGGCAGCAGAATCACCACGACGATCCCCTGCCCGCGCACCACCTGGGCAACCCGCCCGAGCCCCACCGTTCGCGACCCCGCACCCCGCTCGTCCACCTGACTGGCGATCACATCAGCTTGCGCGGACAGCGAGTCCTGCAACACGTTCTGAGCCGACCGCCGGGCCAGCCCCGCCATCACCACGCCCGCCACGAGCACGGCGATCCCGGCCACCGCCACGCAAGCGACCACGATCCGGGTCGCCAGTGATCCTCGCCCGACCTCGTCTCCTGCGGAGCGGAGATCGTGCGGCACGGACGCCATCAGTCGAGATCCGCGGCGTACCCGACGCCGCGGACGGTGCGGATGGGACTGGACGATCCGAGCTTGGCCCGGAGCTGAGCGATGTGTACGTCGACCGTCCGCGTCCCGGCCGACGCCTGGTATCCCCACACCGAGCTCAGCAACTCATCCCGCTCGAACACCCGCCCTGGCCGCCGGAACAGCTGCGCGAGCAGATCGAACTCGGTCGAGGTCAGACTCACCTCGGCGTCACCGGCCCACGCCCGCCGCCGACTCACATCCACCCGCACCGCCCCCACCGACAGCACGTCCCCGGCAGGTAACGTGCCGGCCGATCGCCGCAGTACGGTCCGCACCCGCGCGGCCAGTTCGCGCGGACTGAACGGCTTGGTGATGTAGTCGTCGGCGCCGAGCTCGAGGCCGAGCAGCCGGTCGACCTCGTCGTCGCGCGCGGTGACGAACAGGACCGGAGTCCAGTCCCCCGCCGCGCGCATCGTGCGGCAGATGTCCGTGCCGTCGCGCCCCGGCAACCCGATGTCGAGGATCACTGCGACGGGGTGCAGTCGGCGCCAAGCGGCCAGCGCGGCCTCGCCGTCGGACTCGACCTGTACGCCGAACCCGTCACGCCGCAGGTACAGCGCGATCACCTCGGCGATCGCCGCCTCGTCCTCCACGACCAGGACCAGCCCGCGAGCGGCTGCGGTCATCATCTGCTCCTGGAGTGCCTGCTCAGGGTGAGCCGTCTGCTGCCAGCTCGCCATCGATCGCGTCCAGGGTAGACCCGATCCCCGCCAACTCCTGCTCCGGCGACCCCACCTGCTGAGTGGCCGTCGGAGCAGGAGCGGGCTGTCCGGTTCCCTGCTGCCCGAACTGCTCGGCGGAGTTCCCACACGACGACAGTCCGATCACCATCGCCGCCGTACCCGCGAGCACGACCAGTATTTTGCGCATCACTTCGCGACCTGGCAGTGCTGGGACTTGAAGGTCTCGAGCTTCGTCTTCATCGTGCCGAGCTGGGTGAGCCGCTCGGACCGGCGATCGGCCCGCTTCTGGAGCTGGGCGGCGATCTTCTCGTGCCCCTTGGCCTTCTGCTTCTCGGCGCGCGCCTTCAGCCACGCGACCGAACCCTTCACGTCCGCGCCGCCGCTGATCCGCTTCGCCAGCTTGTCGCGGCGCTCGATCAGCTTCGGCAGCTTCTCGGCGCACAGCCGCTGCGACTCCTCCGGGCTGAGCGTGACCTGCTTGTACGTCGGAGTCGGCGTCGGACTCGGATCGGCCGACGCGACCGTCGTACTTCCGACCAGACCGCCCACCAGTAGGACGGCCGACGTACCCACCGCCACCGTGCCGCGCACAGACCTGCGCATCTCTGCACTCCTCGTTCTCGGTCAACCTGACAAGAACGACTCTCCCCGAACCCCGTTCGAGGACCATCGGCGCAATGTTCGGGCTCTGTAAGGATCAGTCCGCGCGGTCGATGGTCGCGGCGAGCAGGCCTGGGAAGGCCCGGTCGAATTCCGGGCGCCGGAGGCGGTTGAGGCGGCGGGTGCCCTCGTCGCGTTGCTCGATCAGGCCGGCGGCGCGCAGTACGGCGAAGTGGTGGCTGCGGGTCCCCTTCGTCACGGGCAGGTCGAAGGTGCCGCAGGCGCGGGTCCAGTCGTCGTGCCCGGCCAGGTCACGCAGGATCGACCGGCGGACCGGGTCGGCGAGCGCGTCGAGCGCCGCCTGCAACGGCACCTCGGCCGGGTCGGCGTGGCTGAGCGAGCGCGTTCGGGCGGAGTCCACAGCCATAAGAGCTCGATCCTCGTCGCACAGTAATGTTCGGTTGCTGTCTAACAGTCTAGGTCGTCTCTGGCCTGCGGACCGCGCGCGGTCAGGTCCAGCGCGAGCGCGCGAGGAGCGCGGCAGCCGCGGCGACCCCGGCCGTCGAGGTACGCAAGACGGTGTCGCCGAGCCGGACCGGCTCGACCCCGAAGGCGGTCAGCTCGTCCGGGGCAATGCCACCCTCGGGGCCGATCACGATCACGACGTCGCCGTCATCAGGTACGTCGAGGGCAGCGAGCGGGACTGTGGCTTCCTCGTGCAGCACGACGGGCAAAGCGGCGTCGGCGAGCAACTGCGCGACCTCGGCGGTGGAGGCGATCGGCGCGACCTCGGCGAACCACGACCGCCGCGACTGCTTGCTCGCCTCGAATGCCCACGCCTGCCACTTCGCGAGCGTCTTGGCGATCCGCTCCGGGTTGGCGCGGAACTGACTCCGCTCCGCGTTCCACGGCACGATCACATCGGCGCCCACCTCGGTGAGCATCTCCACCGCAAGCTCGGCCCGCTCCCCCTTGGGCACCGCCTGCACCACAACCACCCGCGGCCGCGCCGCTGGCACACTTCCGCGCTCATCCACGGCCACGGTCACACCAGCCTTGCCCGCAGCAACCACCGGCCCCTCGGCCCAGGCCCCGCGCCCATCGGTCAGCCGAACCCGCTCACCGGGCCCGATCCGCCGAACCACAGCCGCATGCCGGCCTTCGGTTCCCTCCAGGGTCAGCTCGTCGCCGTCCAGCCTCTCGGCGAAGAAGACCGCGACTCCCATCTAGTGGGCGCCGAAGGCGTCGCGGAGGCGGCCGAAGACGCCTTTGTGGGTGGCTTGGACGTGGCCTTGCGGGCGCTCCTCGCCACGGGACTCGGCGAGTTGCCGGAGCAGGTCGGCCTGGGAGTCGTCGAGCTTGGTCGGGGTCTCGACGATCACCTGGACGATCAGGTCGCCGCGCCCCGCGTGCCGCAGCCGCGGGACACCGCGGGCCGTGAGCGTCTGCGCGGTGCCGGACTGCGTGCCCGGCCGGATCTCCAGCGGGGTCGTCTCGCCTTCGAGGGTCGGCAGGTCGATCGTGGTGCCGAGCGCCGCCGCCGTCATCGGCAGCGTGACGGTGCAGTGCAGGTCGTCGCCGTTGCGGGTGAAGATGTCGTGCGGTTCGACCTCGATCTCGACGTACAGGTCGCCGGCCGGGCCACCACCGGGGCCGACCTCGCCCTGGCCGGACAGCTGCACCCGGGTGCCGCTGTCGACGCCGCCGGGGATCTTCACGGTGACGGTACGGCGGGACCGGACGCGACCGTCGCCGGAGCATTCGACGCACGGATTCGGGATGGTTGTGCCGTAGCCGCGGCAGTTCGGGCAGGGCCGCATGGTCCGCACCTCACCGAGGAACGACCGCTGCGTGTGGGTGACCTCGCCCCGGCCGTGGCAGATCTCGCAGGTGACCGGCTCGGACCCGGCCGCCGCGCCGGACCCCGAACAGGTCGGGCACAGGACGGCGGTGTCGACCTTGAGCTCCCGGGTCGTCCCGAACGCCGCCTCGGCGAGGTCGATCCGCAGCGGGATCAGCGCGTCCTGGCCACGCCGGGTCCGCGGCCGCGGCCCGCGGGTCGCCCCGCCGGTCTGGCCGAAGAAGGCGTCCATGATGTCGGTGAAGGTGAAGGCCTGACCGAACCCACCGGCCCCGCCGCCCGCGCCGGCGGTCGCGAACGGATCACCACCGAGATCGTGCATCTGCCGCTTCTGCGGGTCGCTCAGCACCTGGAACGCGCGGCCGATCTCCTGGAACTTGTGGTGCGCGTCCTCGGAGTCGTTCACGTCCGGGTGGTACTGGCGCGCCAGCTTGCGGTACGCCTTCTTGATCTCGTCCGCTGAGGCGTCACGGCTGACGCCCAGGACGGCGTAGTAATCGGTGCTCATACTCCAGACCAGGGGTTGATAGCGATAGTCATGAGTCAGCCAGGATCTGGCTGACGTAACGCGCGACGGCGCGGACGGCGCCCATCGTGCTCGGATAGTCCATGTGGGTCGGGCCGACGATGCCGAGCGTGGCCAGCGCCTCCGACTTGGACCCGTACCCGGTCGCGACCACCGAGGTGGTGGCCAGTTCCTCGTACGGGTTCTCGTGCCCGATGCGGACCGTCAGGGTCTGCGGGTTGGTCGCCTCGCCGAGCAGCTTGAGCAGGATGACGTGCTCCTCCAGCGCCTCCAGCACCGGCTTCACGTTGCGCTCGAAGTCGTCGCCGTACCGGGTCAGGTTGGCCGCGCCGCCGACCGCGATCCGCTGCTCGCCGCCCTCGTCGGTGAACGCTTCCATCAGGGTGGTCACGATCGCCGCCACCAGGTGGCGGTCGGACGGGGCGAACGTCTCGCTGACCTGGGCCAGCGACGTCGTCGCGTCGGTCAGCCGCTGACCGGCGAGCACCGTGTTCAGCCGGGACCGCAGGTCCGCGATCAGTTGCTCATCGACGTCGTGCGGTGGCTCGACGATCCGCTGCTCGACCCGGCCGGTGCTGGTGATCAGGACCAGCAGCAGCCGGCGCGGGGTCATCGTGACGACCTCGATGTGCCGGACGCTCGACCGGTTGAGCGACGGATACTGCACGATCGCGACCTGGCGGGTGATCTGCGCGAGCAGCCGGACGGTACGGCGGACGACGTCGTCCAGGTCGACCGCACCGGCCAGGAAGGACGTGATCGCCTTCTTCTCCGCCGGGGACAGCGTCTTGACCGTGCTCAGCTTGTCCACGAACAGCCGGTACCCGGCGTCGGTCGGGATCCGGCCGGCGCTGGTGTGCGGCTGGGTGATGTACCCCTCCTCCTCCAGCGCGGCCATGTCGTTGCGCACGGTCGCCGGCGACACCCCGAGGTTGTGCCGATCGACCAGCGTTTTGGAGCCGACCGGCTCGTGGGTCGCCACGTAGTCCTCGACGATGGCGCGCAGTACATCCAGCTTGCGGTCGTCCAGCACGCGCACCACCCTCTCTCGGCGTCGACCCTTGGCACTCCAGCGCTCAGAGTGCCAGTCTACCGAGCCGTAGTAGCTCGCACCGACGCGTTGCGGCGTGGGACGGGTCTCAGGCGGACTCGGGCGACGCCCCCAACGGTACGGCGGCCGGGCGGTCGACCGTGCTCGCGACGTCCACCGGCTGGTCCTGGGCGGCCGCTTCGAGGAGTGACTCGAGTACGTCGAGCACGTGGTAGGCCAGTGCGCCGTCGGCCCGGTGTGGCTCGCCGGTGCGCAGCGCACGCGCCATGTCCGCGACCCCGACTCCCCGGCCGGCTCCGGCGTACCCACCGCTGACCGGGACCTCGGTCCAGTCACGGTTCGTGGCCGTGGCGATCTCCACCGTGCCGTCGAAGCCGTTCGGGTCCGGCACCGACACACTGCCCTCGGTCCCGTGCACCTCGATCCGCGGCAACCGCGTGGCCCAGATGTCGAACGACATGAACACAGTGGTCAATGCACCCGACTCGTGCTCCAGTACGCCGGTCACGTGCGTCGGCACCTGGACCGGGAAGGTCTCGCCGGCCCGCGGACCGGTGTGGATCTTGCGCTCCTCCTTCGACCGACCGCTCCGCGCGGTGACCCGCCGTACCGGACCGAGCAGGGTGACCAGGCTGGTGATGTAGTACGGACCCATGTCGAGGACCGGACCGCCACCGGGCTGGTAGTAGAACTCCGGCGCCGGGTGCCACAGCTCGTGTCCAGGCGTGACGAAGGACGCGCTCGCGGCATGCGGTACGCCGATGTCGCCGCGGTCGATCACCGCCCGCGCGGTCTGGGTGCCGGTGCCGAGCACGGTGTCCGGCGCGCAACCGACGCGCAGGTTGTTGGCAGCGGCGTACTTCAGGAGGGGCTCGGCCGCGGCACGGTCCACGGCCAGCGGCTTCTCGCCGTACACGTGCTTGCCGGCTTCGAGCGCGGCCTGGTGCACCGGCGCGTGGGCGGCGGGGATGGTCAGGTTGAGCACGATGTCGACGTCGTCCGCGGCGTACAGCTCCTGCGGCGACAGCGCGCGGATGCCCGGGTTCTTGTCGGCGATCGCCTGGGCGCGGCTGATGTCCAGGTCGGCGACCGCGACCACGTCGACGCCCGGCAGCTTCGCCAGGTGGTCCAGGTAGGTGCCGGAGATGACTCCGGTGCCGACGATGCCGATGCCCGTCACTTGCTCGCCCACAGCAGCCCCCGCTCGATGATCGTGCGCACTTCGGGCACCTCGAGGTCGTCCAGCTTGTGGCCGACGGTGCAGACGAAGACCTTGCCCTCGCCCCAGGTCCGGGTCCAGACGGCCGGCATCACCGCGCCCTCGATCCACGGGTAGTCCGGGTGCGACTGGAACGTCGTGGTCGCGAGCACGGTGTCCGTCGGGTCGTAGTGGATGTAGTACTGCTCGGTGTGGACGTCGAAGTGGCTGATGCCCTCGACGATCGGGTGCTCGGCGACCACGTCGACGCGGTAGTCGGTGAAGCCGTGCGGGTGCGAGATGAACTGCCCGCCGACGATGAAGTTGTAGTCCGCGCTGTTCCGGAACGAGTCCGCGATGCCGCCGTGCCAGCCGGCCAGACCGGTGCCGTTCCGGATCGCCGCGTCCAGGCCCTTGACGTGCTCGGCGGGGATCTCGCTCATGGTGACGCACTGCAGCACCAGGTCGACACCGTCCAGGTTCAGGTAGCTCTCGGTCGTGTCCGAGACGGTGACCTCGTAGCCGTTCTCCCGCAGGAACGGGATGAACAGGTCGGTCGCCTCGACCGGGGAGTGACCTTCCCAGCCGCCCCGGACCACCAGTGCACGTCGTGTCGTCAAAACGTCCGCCCTTCGAAAGTTTTCGGAGCAGCGCCGAAAATTGCGAGCCGCCACCGTGACAGTAAGCCCGTCCCGGGCCGCCTTCAAGTCCGATTCCGTCACCTGGATCATCGGCAAGTACTGTCGGCGCCATGAGTGAGTGGGTCGAGGTCGGGGATCGGTGCTGGGTCCGGCGGTACGACGAATGGGACCTGAACGTCGGCCTGGTCGCGGGGACCGACGGCGCACTGCTGATCGACACCCGGGCCACGACCGAGCAGGCCGAGGAACTCCGTGACCATGTCCGGGAGGCGACCGACGTACCGGTGCGCTGGGTCGTCAACACGCACGCTCACTTCGACCACGTCGTCGGCAACAGCGTGTTCGACCAGGCCGAGGTCATCGCGCACGAGAACACCGCCGCTGCCGCCAAGCTGACGGCCACCACCTTCTCCGTCGCGAAGGTCGTCGACCTCGGTGATCGCCGGGTCGAGCTCCTGCATCTGGGCAACGGACACACCGACGGCGACGTGGTGGTCGTCGTACCGGATGTGGACGTGTTCTTCGTCGGCGATCTCGTCGAGGAGTCCGCACCTCCGTCGTACGGCGACGATTCCTTTCCACTCGAATGGCCCGAAACGCTCGACCGCGTGATCGGCCTGTTGTCGGACACCGCGAAAGTCGTTCCAGGACATGGCGCCGTCGTGGATGCGGAGTTCGTCCGCACCCAGGCCGGTGATCTGGGGACGGTCGCCAACACCATCTCAGGGCTCCATTACGCCGGCACCTCGCTCGACGACGCACTGAAGCACACCGACGACTGGCCCTGGCCGCTCGAGAAACTGCAGGTCGCGATCAAGCGTGGTTACGAGGTTCTCGGCACCCCGCGCCGACCGACGCTGCCACTGCTCGGTCCGAGCTGATGGCCTGAAGGCGCATTGTTGTAGTTGTCCGTTGACAGGACGTCACGTCGTACCGCACGTTGTTCCGAAGCGGAACGTCCTCGACGGATCGGGTGGTGGGGCCAATGACCACGACAGAGCAGACCGTTCACTCCGATGGGCGGGTCGAGCTGAGCGATCAGGACGCGATCGCGAACAGCCCGTACGCCAACGCCGAACTCGCGCCGACCCGGCTGCCCGAGCGGACCTGGACGACGTACAACTACGCCGCCCTGTGGATGGGGATGGCGCACAACATCCCGAGCTATCTGCTGGCGGCCGGCCTGGTCGCGCTCGGGATGAACTGGCTGCAGGCGTTCCTCACGATCACCCTGGGGAACCTGATCGTCCTGGTCCCGCTGCTGCTGAACAGTCATGCGGGGACGAAGTACGGCATCCCGTTCCCGGTCTTCGCGCGCGCCTTCTACGGCGTCCGCGGCGCGAACTTCCCGGCCTTGCTGCGGGCCTTCATCGCCTGCGGCTGGTTCGGCATCCAGACCTGGATCGGCGGGCAGGCCATCTACGTGATCGTCGGTGAGCTGTTCGGCAAGGGCTGGACCGACGCGTCCGCGATCGGCGGCCACCCGTGGACGATGTGGCTCAGCTTCGCGTTCTTCTGGGTGCTCCAGATGGGGCTGATCTGGCGTGGCATCGAGGGCCTCCGACGGTTCGAGAACTGGGCGGCGCCGCTGGTCACGGTCGCGTTCCTGGCGCTGATGATCGCGATCCTGGTCAAGGCCGGCGGGCTCGGCCCGATCCTGGACCAGCCGTCGAAACTCGGCTGGGGCAGTGACTTCTGGAAGATCTTCCCGCCGGCGCTGATGGGCATGATCGCGTTCTGGGCGACGCTGTCGCTGAACATGCCGGACTTCACCCGGTTCGGGAAGGGCCAGCGGCAGCAGGTCTGGGGCCAGATCATCGGCCTGCCGACGACGATGTCGTTCATCGCGCTGGTCTCGATCATCACCACGTCGGGCACGGTGCTGGTCTACGGTACGGCGATCTGGGACCCGGTCGAGCTGACCCGCCGGTTCGAGAACCCGCTGGTCGTGACGATCGGCCTGATCATGGCGATCCTCGCGACGATGTCGTGCAACGTGGCCGCCAACGTCGTCAGCCCGTCGTACGACTTCGCCAACGCGCTCCCCCGGTGGCTGAACTTCCGCACTGCGGGCCTGGTCACCGGCGTGGTCGGCATCGTGATCCAGCCGTGGCGCCTGATCTCGGATCCGTCCATCTACATCTTCGTCTGGCTCTCCTTCTACGGCGGTCTGCTCGCGTCGGTCGCGGGCGTACTGATCGCGGGGTACTGGCTGATCGACCGGACCAACCTGTTCCTCGCCGACCTCTACCTGCCCGACGGCCGCTACTGGTACTCCGCCGGCTGGAACTGGCGAGGCGTCGTCGCCACCCTGCTCGGCTCGCTGCTGGCCGTCGGCGGCGCGTACTCGAACCCTGGCGCCGGCCCGTTCCCGCAGGACGGCCTGATCCCGTTCCTCAAGCCGCTGTACGACTACTCGTGGGCGGTCGGTCTGGTCGTCGGCTTCCTCACCTACCTGGTCCTCACCATCACCGCACCGAGCCGTCAGGCCACCGCGACGCACGCCGCTCCCACGTTCTAGTCCGTCCACCGCATACGGTTGTGCGGTGGCTGATCGGTATGGGAACGACGTACTCAGTGGGGATTGGCGCAAGCCCAAGAACGGGCGGACCGTCGAGGTGGAGATCGAGAAGGGGATGGTCGTCGAGGAGCCGAGTTCGGGGTTCGTCGGTGCGATCGTGCGCTGGGAGCACGGGGTCGTCGATCTCGAGGACCGGTTCGGCAAGATCAAGACGTACCCGCTCGGTCCGGGGTTCTGGCTGGACGGCAAGCCGGTCAGCCTGAAGGCGCCGAAGAAGGCCGGGCCGGCGAAGAAGATCCGGACAGCGTCCGGCTCGGTCGCCGTCGACAACGTCCGGGCCAAGGTGGCCCGGGCCAGCCGCATCTACGTCGAGGGCCGGCACGACGCCGAACTGGTCGAGCGGGTCTGGGGCGACGACCTGCGGATCGAGGGCGTCGTGGTCGAGTACCTCGAGGGCGTCGACGACCTGCCCGGGATCGTGAACCGGTTCCAGCCCGGTCCCGGCCGCCGGCTCGGCGTCCTGGTGGACCACCTGGTCGAGGGCTCGAAGGAATCGAGGATCGCGGCCCAGGTCACCGACCGCCACGTGCTCGTGGTCGGGCACCCGTTCATCGACATCTGGGAAGCGGTCAAGCCGTCATCGGTCGGGATCAAGGCGTGGCCGAAGATCCCGCACGGGCAGGACTGGAAGAAGGGCGTGCTGCAGGCGTTCGGCTGGCCGGCCACCGATCAGGCCGACGTGGCCGCGGCCTGGAAGCACATCCTGTCGAAGGTGAACAGCTTCGCCGATCTCGACCCGGCGCTGCTCGGCCGGGTCGAGGAACTCATCGATTTCGTGACGCTGGACTGATCTCCGGCATCCGGTCCTCGATCCAGGACTGGATCCGCCGCCGTGCGCGCCGGACGTACCAGGTGACCACGCCGAGCGCCGCGGCGACCGCGAGTACCGCACCGGCCAGCACCGCGAGGACGATCCGTACGGCGGCCACGTCGACGATCCCGGCGACGACGAGGAGCACCACGCCGGCCCCAAAAGTTGCCAACGGCAACCACGGCTCGAACAGCAGCGGCCGCTGCGCCGGGCTCAGCTTCACCCCCCGCACCATCCGTTCCCAGGCGGTCTGCCGGGCCGGCTCGGTGAACCAGCGGGCGCAGCGCAGCAGCCATGACTCGGGCTGGTGCTTGCGGCCGGCCGCCGCCTTGACCCAGCCGCCGACCTGCGGCCCGAGGCCGCCGGAGACCGCCACCATCCGGTCGGCCAGACCCTTCGTGGTCGCCCGGCCCTCGACCGAACCGTTGAGTTCGTCCCGCATCGTCACCAGCGCGCCCAGGCCGGCGTCGGCCGGGAAGTCTTCGGCCAGCCGCTGGATGCATTCGGTGACGGTCTGGATCTTCCAGTCCTCGGCCTCCAGCACCTGCCGCTGGGTCTCGCGGATCCAGTCCGCGTCGGCGCCGAGCATCGCGCCGAGATGGGCGACACAGTGCAACCGGCCCATCAGCCAGTCCCACCGCCGCCAGTCCGCCGCACCGAACGCGCCGAAGTGCCCGACCTGCGTCCCGTACAGGATGCGGTCCTTGAGGTCGTTGGCGATCGAGCCTTCCGGCTGGTCGTCCAGCAGGGTCAGCGGGATGTCCGGCCCCAGCCGCAGGAACTGGAACGGCGCGCTGCGTTGCTGCGGCGTCCGCGCCGACGTGCACCGCGACACGATCTCCACCTCGAGCGCGGTGTCGATGAGCTCCCAGCCGATGGCAGCGATCAGGTCGAGGAACGTGTCACCCAGCGCACGCTGGATCTGCAACTCGTCGAAGATGTCGTTCAGCCCGATCGCGACCGCCTCGGCACCACCGGCCGGACGCAGATCGAGATCGGCCTTGGCCAGCCGCTCGTTCAGCGCGTCCCGCACCGCCTGCACCTGGAGCAGGCAGTCACTGGCCGCCTTCAACCGCCGCTCGAGTTCGGGTCGCTCGGCTTGCGGCGCGTCACTGACCCGGCCCCGCAGCGAGCGCAGGATCAGGCGTACGACGCGCTCCGCCGCACCGGTCCCCCACAACCAGCTCGGGTCCCCGTCGGCATCGTCCTGCAACGCCGCCGTCGAACCGTCCGGTCCGGGCACCCACGGATGCTTCGTCGCCAGGATCTCGTCGATCTCCGGCTCCGACAGCGCGGTCGCCGCGTCCAGCACGGTGGACTGGTCGTGGTTCGCGATCGTCACCGCCTCCCACACCCCGCCGGCCGCCCGGCCCCGCGAGTACACCGGCTGCAGCGCCGCGGCCGCCGCCTGCAGCCGGGTCCGCTCCTCTGGTTGCTTCATGCAACGATCAAAGAGCCGCTGGGTGTCCGACCAGGACGCGTCCGCCTCCAGCAGCAGCCGCTCGAGCTGCTCGACGTCGGACCGGAAGTCCACCTCGCGCGGGAACTGCACGGCCGACAGCGCGGCCACCCGCCAGCTCGGCTCCTTCGCCTCGGGCAACGCCGTCGACGCACTCCCGATCCCCGAGGACGGTACGACGTACAGCACGTACCGGGTCGCCCGTCCGGCCACCGGCCGCCGCGCGACCACGTCGAGCACCGGACCGAACGGCGCGTTGTCGAGGACGCCGCCGTCCACGAGCCAGGCGCCGGCCTCGCCGGTGGTCGGCTGCGTTCGCGGTGGGCTCGCGGCCAGCCTGGGCGTCTCCAGCACCGGCCCGAACGCGGCTGGGAACGACGCGGACGCGCGGGCCGCCCGGGCGAGCAGATTGGTGTCCTTCAGTCCGTTCTTGTCGGCGATGGAGTACGTCCGGGTCTTGCCGTCGTACGTCGCCGCGTTCTCACTGGTGAAGGCGTACAGATAGCGGTGATCCGGCACGACGAAGGCCTGTCCAGCGGCGTCCCTGGCCTCGAACTGCTGCACACCCAGCCCGGACGCCGTCACGAACAGCGTGACCGGCTCCTCTGCCGCGGACTCACCCGCGTCGGCGACCCCTTTGATCAGGGTGTCCAGCTCCTGCAGGAAGTACTTGCCGTCGAGCACCGAGGTCGCCTTCTGATCCGAGGGGACCAGCTTGCCGACCTCGAGCGAACCGAGCGCGACCCACTTCTGCCGCAGCCACGGCCCATCCTCGCCGTCGGGGTCCAGCGTCGAGCCGTTCGAGATCGCGGTCGCCAGCAACGACCCGTTCAGACCGCCGGCACTCGTCCCCGCGATCACGTCGACCACGACCCGCCGGTCCTCGTCGCCCTGCCGGCACAGATCACGCCATCGCTTGGCGAGTTGCTCGTCGTACGGCTGCGACTTCGGTGCCGTGCCGTCGCCGGACGCGCGCCGGATCAGATCCAGCTCGTGCGTCACTCCGCCCATCCAGACGGCCAGGCTGACCCCGCCGTTCAACACCAGCGCGATCCGGATCTCGTGGTCGGTCATGCAGCCCCCTCTGTGTCCTGCGTTGGATGACGCAGGGCACTGCTCAGAGATACCACGGTCATCACGTGGATTGACAGTTGTCGCAGCGGAGAGTGAACAAAAGGTTGTCGGCGTCTGCACGCAGGGTCATTCTGTTGCTGGGGGTGGTCGACATGCGCGAACTCACCGTGGGGATCGCGATGGTCGCCGTACTGCTGGCAGGGTGTTCGGACACGAATGACGGCGGTAGGCCGACACCCGGGGTGCTCACGACCCCGGACGACACCGGCGAGCCGGCGACCGAACCGACCAACCCGGAGAGCAGCCAGGCACCGCAAGAGCAGCCGGCGATCGAGCTCGCGTCCGCACCGATCGGCGGCAATGTCGACGTCGACGGCAGCAGGCAGTGCGCCGAGGTCAACTGGCTCGGGCGCAACCCGATCCCGGACGGGACCGCGATCAAGCTCGGCACGCCCGGTCTCGATCCGGGTGGTGTCTTCGACTGGGATCAGTCGTCGTGTGCGGGCGACCTCCGGCCGTGCACGAACGTCGAGTGGCAGTCGAGCAGCTTCCAGGCCTGCTACGTCGGCGTCCGCCAGATCGCGAACGGCTCCAAGGACGTCAGTCTGATCATCCCGGTCTCGGCGACCTGCGCGAGCCAGGAGGACTGCGACAGCCTGGCCAACGGCACCGGCGGCAGTCAGATCACCTTCGCCCCGGACGTCCTGGACACACCCACCACCGAGACCTCCGCCGGCGGCTGACGATGACCGTCATGATCTGGAGGCTGCTGGCGATCGCGGCGTTGGCCGTATCGGCGGTGAGTTGCACACATAAGCCGAGCGGCGGAGATACACCGAACGGCGGGGGTTTGCCGAGCAGCGCAGCTACACCGAGCAGCGCAGGTACACCGAGCAGCGCGGGTTCGCCGAGCAGCGCAGGCACACCCAACAGCGCAGGTACACCGAACAGCGCAGGTACGCCGAGCAGCGGGGCTACGCCGACGCAGGGACAGACCGTCCCGGACTCCCCCGGCGAACCGGCGCCCGAGCCGAACGTCACGGAGTCCACCGGTGCACCGGCGCCGGAGCCGACCGATCCGGAAAGCACGCAGACCAAGCAGCAGAAGCCGTCGATCAAGATCGCCAACGCGCCGATCGGAGGGGACAACCCCTCCGTCGACGGCGTCGACCACTGCGCGATCGTCAACTGGCTCGGCAAGAAGCCCATCCCGGACGGTACGACGATCACTGTCAAAGAGATCCACCTCGAGTCCGAGGGGGTCTTCACCCTGCGCCAATCGGCCTGCGGCGGCCGTCAGCCGTGTTCGGGCATCAAGTGGCAGTCGGGCGATCCCGCGCCGTGCTACGTCGGTGCCCGCCAACTCGTGAGCAGCAGCGACGAGGTACGCCTCATCATCAAGGCGAGCGCGGTCTGCGCCACCAAGGCGGACTGCCAGAGTCTCGCCGAGGGTTTCGGCGGAAGTCAGATCTCCTTCTTCCCCGAGGAGCTCGAGACGACCCCGAGCGAGACAGCCTCGAACGGGACCTCGCCGAAGGAGACGCCGTCGGCCGGGACCACGCCGGACGCGACGCCGTCGGGTGGGTGACGGATGGCCGACGAGCGGTCGCAGGCTGAGCGGTGGGTGAGTTTCGCCGCGGGCATCGTTGCGCCGGTCACGTTGATCAGCGCGCTGCTGTTCTACTTCGGCTACGTCTCGTCACGATCGCAGTACGAGTACTTCGGCATCGACGTCGACACGATCGGCCTGAGTACGCAGGACTACGTGATGCGCAGTCCGCAGCCACTCCTCGTCCCACTGCTCGGCATCACCCTGCTCGCCGTCGGCGGTCTGCTGCTGCACAAGGCGATCCATCCGACGGCTGTCGCCGTACGACGATCCGCCCGGGCGGCGGCCGCCGTACTGGTGGTCGGAGTGGCCGGCCTGCTCGCGTTTCCGCTGATCGGGCACCTTCCGTACTACGCCCTCGTCGTGCCGGCCGTGATCGGACTGGCCGCGGCCGCGCTCGCGTACCTGACCTACCTGCGTGCCAAGGTCGATCCGGAGTTCGGCACGCAGCGGGTGCTGATCGCGTTGCTCGCGGTCGTGACCGTGACCTGCGCGTTCTGGGCGACCGCGACGACAGCGCAGTACTCGGGCCGCGGACTGGCGAAGTCCGACGCTCGGCACCTGGATCGCTTCCCCGTCGTCATCCTGGACACGAAGGAGAGGCTCGCGCTGCGGTCACCGGGTCTGGAGGAGACCGCGCTCCGGGCGGGCGCGGGTCAGACGTTCCACTATCGCTATCGCGGCCTCCGGCTGCTCGTGGTCGGCCAGAACCGGATGTTCCTGGTCCCGCAGCACTGGAGCGCGTCCAATACAACCGTCGTCCTACCCCTGGACGACTCGATCCGGGTGCAGTTCCAGTTCCAGAACGACCCACCTTAAGTCTCGACGGCCCCAGGCCGCCGGGTCGATACTCGATGCAGGGTGGCACGACAAGAGGGGGAAGCGATGTCGGCTCCAGAGGATTTCGACGCGTTCAAGACCCAGATCGCCGAGCTGAAGAACGCGCTGGATGGCGTCAGCCCGGAAGAGTGGCAGGCCTACATCAAGGTCCGCAACATCCTGGCGACCACGACGGGTGGTCTCCAGCTCGAGAGCGAGTTTGCGGACGCGACGGCTTTTGCAGCGGGAGGAACTGTCTCCCACTTCAGGTTCGTGCACAAGTGCGCGATGTCGGGTCTGTTCGAGCCTGGGCTCGGATCGGGCACCAGCGGTGCCTACGACCCCGCCACCGTTCAGCGGTTCGCTGATCTCGGCGGATGACTTCGGTCCCGGACCGGCTGTCCCTGGTGTCGTCGTCAGATCGCGAGCGGAGCGTGCTCGCCGGTCGGCGGGCGGCGCTCCGCGTCGTGCTGATCGGGCGGGCGGATCTCGCTGACGCGATGAGCGCGGCGTTGACGAGCTCGGGTGTCGGTCCTGGCGGCGTGGTACGGCTTCCTTATCCGCGCAAGCGCGATGAACTGCCGGAGTTGATGACGGGTGCGGATCTTGTCGTCGCGGCCGGTGATGGCACGCTTCCGGTTCTCCATCCGTGGGTCAACACGACCGGTCTGATGCTGGACGTACCAACACTGCACGCCGAGATCGAAGGCACCCGGGCAACCATCGGTCCACTTGTGCTGCCCGGCGAAGGCCCATGCTTCTTATGCTGGCGGATGCGCGCGCTCGCCTGTGCGGATGATTTCACCGCGGCGATGGCAGACGAGGAAGCACTCGACGCCCTCCGGATCCCGGATGCCGCGCCGAGGCCTGTGCTGCCGGCACTGCTGCCGATGGTCGCCGGCAGGCTCGTGGCGGAGGTCTTCGCGCTGACGCTGGCGGTCGCCCCGCCACGGCTGGCCGGCAGCGTCCTGACACTCGACGCATCCGGCGCCGAGGAACTGCACCCGGTGCTGCCACGCCCGGACTGTCCGGCGTGCTCAGCAAAAGGCCGCCGGCCACGGCCCGCTGAGGGTCAGGCCGGCATGTTCGCCCAGCGCGCGGTCGATCCGCTGTGCGGCGTCGTCCGCAGGGTCGAGCTGATGCCGAAGGCGCCGACCGAGCCGGAGCGGCCGTTCATCGTCCGCGCCGAGCTTGCCAACTCGCACTTCCGCACCGGTGTCAACGCCTTCGTCTCGTGCTCGGGGAAAGGGTGGAGTCGTCAGCAGGCTCGACACAGCGCGGTCGGCGAAGCCCTGGAGCGGTACGCGGCAATGACCTGGCAACCGGAGCGCAGGATCAGTTCGACGTACGACGGATTGGACCGGCCCGGGCTGCATCCGCGGGACCTGGTGCTGTTCGCCGACCATCAGTACGACGTCGTGCCGTACCAGCGGTGGCGGCCGGAGACCGAGCTGGAATGGGTGCCGGCCCATTCGCTGGTGACCGGCGATGAGGTCTGGATTCCGTTGCTAGCAACGCATCTGGGCTACCTGCCGCCGACCGGGGCCGCGCTGTTCCCGGCCACGTCCACCGGCTTCGCGGCGTGGCCCGACCTGGCCGGCGCGACGCTGCGGGCGTTGCTCGAGGTAGTCGAGCGGGACGCGTTCGCGATCGCGTGGTCGCATCGACTGCCCGGGCGGTGTGTAGCGGCCGAGGACGTTCCGGACGAACAGACCCGCGCGATCGCCGCGCTGTACGCACGTCGCGGTGTCGAGGTCGTGGTGCATCTGTTGCCCTGCGACACGGTGGCGACGGTCGCACTCGCGATCATGTGGTCCGACCGGCTGCCCGCCGCGGCGATCGGCGTCAGTGCGGCACTGGATCCGGTCGCCGCCGCGCGGTCCGCGGTCCTCGAGGCCGGCCAGGTGCGGCCGATCCTGGGCAGCAGCCTCCGCGACCCCGCGGTTCGTGCCCGGGCGGCGGAACTGGCCGCGATGCCGGCCAAGGTGACAACCCTCGGAGACCACGATCTGCTGTACGCCGACCCGCGCGCGGCCGCGACCGGGATGCGGTTCCTCCGCGACGCGCCGCGGCAACCCTGGCCGGACGCCGCGCCAGTCCTTGCCCAAGGCAATGATGATGGCCTGACGGATCTGACCCGGTCGCTGGCCGCGGTGGCGCCGGACGTGCTCGCGGTGGACCTCACGCCGCCGGATGTGGCCGCTCTCGGGATCCACGTGGTGCGCGGTCTGGTCCCGGGCTTCGTCCCCATCTGGTTCGGTGCGGACCGGGCCCGGCTAGGTGGACGCCGGCTGCTCGAGATGCCAAGCCGGATAGGCTTGCGGCCCGGGCCGGCACGGCTGGACGAGTTGAACCTCGACCCGCACCCACTGGCGTGAGGCCGGCCGATGACCACCTTCCGTAACGGTCAGCCACTGGCCTGGATGTACCACCGTGGATCCACCCGCTCGGCGTTCGACACGCCGGACGCGCCGGTGCGGCGTCCCGGGCCGGGGCGGGAGGACCCGAGGGCACCGTGGTTCCCGTTGCCGCCCGGCGTACCTGTCGGTGCGTCACTGGCCGACCTGATCCGCGAGCGGGTGTCCTGCCGCGCATTCCGCGACCAGCCCATCAGCCTGGCCGAACTGGCCACACTGCTGCGGGCCGGGTACGGCATCACCGGAGTGACTGACGACGGCCCGCTGCAGATCGCCGATCGCCCGGTGCCGTCCGCCGGTGGGCTCTATCCACTCGAAATAAGTGTGTTGGTGCGTTCGGTGGCCGGCCTCCCCGCCGGGATCTACCACTACGTGCCATTCGCCGACGGCCTGGAGCAGGTCCGCGAAGAAGCAGTGCCTCCGCCGCTGGTCAGCTCACTGTTCCTGGGACAGCCTTGGGCCGCCGAAGCCACCGTCGTCCTGCTGCAGTCCGCCGTCTGCGACCGCAGCCTGAGCAGGTACGGCGACCGCGGCTACCGCTACCTACTCCTGGAGGCAGGGCACGTCGCGCAGAATATGGTGCTCGCGGCAACCGGGCTACGCCTCGGCGCCGTCAATCTCGGCGGCTTCCTCGACGACGAACTGTCCGCGCTGCTGCGCGTCGACACCGACGAAGAGATCGTGCTGTACGGCACGGCCGTCGGCCACCCGGTGCCCGGCAACCGGCTCACGCAGCGCGCCATCGACCGGCTGTAGGCCGGTCAGTCCTTGCTGTTCGCCGGCTGGCCGAGTCTGACGGCGAGAGCGGCAACCTCGCGCCGGGACGACGTACTGGTCTTGTGCAGCAGGTTCGACACGTGCACGCTGACCGTCTTCTCACTGATGAACAGGGCCTTGGCGATCTCGGCGTACGTCCGGCCCGCCACCAGGTGGGAGAGCACCTCCTGCTCGCGCCGGGTCAAGGAGTCGAAGGGAGCCGGCGGCTGCACGGGCGACGGATCGGCTGGCTCCTCGAGCCGGATCCGGGCGAGGGCGGCGAGTGTCTCGACCTGTTGCCGGAGCGGGGCCGCACCGGCTTCGACAGCGAAGCGGTACGCCGATCGCAGCGGTACGGCGACAACAGCCCGAGTGGCGCCCTCGTCGAGCAAGGCCTGCGCGCACCGCCAGGAGGCGACGGCCTCGTCCCACCGCAGTCCGGCGTCGCCACACCGGCGTACCGCTTCCGTCCAGACGACCGACGTGGGCTTGTCGGCCATGCACCGTGCGGTCTCGGCGGTGAACAACGCCTGCATCGCCGGCTGGACAAGGTCGTCGGGGCCGCTGACCTCGAAGGGCGCCGGCTGCATGCTCCTCCGCACGGCCAGGAGGTCGTCCAAGGCCGCTCGGGTTCTCCCGAGGGCTGCGCTGTCGTTGTGGTCCCGCGCCGCCTCTATCAGGTCGGCGGCTGCCCGGGCACCCCACACCAGCATCTCGTCCGCGTCCCGGGTATCGGCGAAATGGGCGACCATCGTGCGCGACAGCAGGTCGAGCGCCTGCTCGGCCTCGTCCGTTGCGAGCAGGTACTCGGCCAGGATCGTCTGTGCCGCCAACCCGGCCCGGCTCTCGAGGCCCATCAACTCCCTGGCCCGTTGCAGGTGCAGTCCCGCCACCTCCAGCTCGCCCCGCCGTACCGACAGCGAGGCTGCCCCCAGCCGGACCGTCGCGCTCGCGATCGGCAGTGCCGCCAGCGAAAGCCCTTCGCGGAGGACGACGCTGCTCTCGTGCAGGCGCCCCAGCATCAAGAGGTGATGGGACAGCAATCCAGCCGCGAAGACCGCCACCGAGAGCGCGCCCACGTCGAGCGCGACGGGGAGGAACTCTCGGAGGATCTCGACGCATTCCAGCACGCGACCCCGCCGGATCAGATAGTTGTTCCTGATCACGACAACCCGCCAGGTCAGTTCCGGGTCACCGGTCAGCTTCGCGAAACGCAGGCCCTCCGCGGTATCGGCATCGGAGCGTTCGCCGTGGACATCCCCGTTGCCGCGGACCGCATAGGCGAAGCCCAGTGCCGCAGTGGACCCGGATCGATGGGCTGCCAGGACCGCCTTTTCGGCGTACGTCCGGGACAGTTCCAGGTCGTTCATCCACCATTGACACCAGCTGAGATATGCCAGTGCGTCGGCGTACTCATGGCTGTCCGGGAACGCCCGGCTCAGGTCGACCGCATGCTCTGCCTCCGCGACCGGCCTGCCCTTGGTCCGGCCGGTGGCCCAGGCCGAGTCCGCCCAGCGCCTCAGCACCCGGCAGGCGCGGAGTGGGTCGGTTCGCTCGTCGACGAGTTCGAGCGTGCGACTCCAGGCCGCGAAGCTCGCCTCGCCGTCTCCGAGCAGATCGTTGGCCCGGGCAACGCGCTCCAACAGGTCTGCCTCACTTCCCCGGCCGGCATCGTGGTGGATCATCGGCCACAGGCGCGCCGCACGGCGTAGATGGACCGCCTCTTCATGCGGCGACCGGATCCCCTTCGCCAGATCGGCTGCTCGCAGGGAGGCGTCGAGGCAGGCCTCCAGATCACGCGCCCGCTCGTAGTGCAGCGCAAGGTCGCCCTGCCGTTGCAATTCGTCGAGACCGCTGGCGGGACGGGACTCCAGCGTCGCGGCCCAGGCGGCGTGCACGGGCTCGGCCTCACCGGGAACGAAGGTGGCGTAGAGAAGCTCGGCGAGCAGCGGGTGCCGGAACCAGCACTCGTCACGACCTTGGGCCACGCTGATGCCGGCGTTCGTCGCCTCGGCCAGCGCACCGATCAACGCCTCGCGATCGATCCCCCGCGCCGCGGCGACCTCCCGCAGGTCATCGATCGACGTCGGCCGGCCGGCGACCGCCATCAACCGCATCACCTCGCGGCCCGGGAGCGAGAGCCGATGCCAGGCAGCCAGCAGTGCCCCGGTGAGCTCCGCCGCAAGATCGGTAGGAAGTCCTTCGGCGGTGCTCGTCAGCCCCTGCACGAGCAACTCGGTGAGATACGGGTTGCCGTCGGACCGGCGTACGACCTGGTCCACCAGCCGGCGGTGCGGCGTACCACCCAGCAGGAGCGCCAGCTGCAGCTCGGTCTCGTCCCAGCTCAGCCGGTCCAACCGCACGTCGGTGACCGATGGCAGCCGACGGAGGTCGGCCAGCCACGTGTGCATCGGGTCACCAGACACCATTTCCTCGTCCCGGTAGGTGGTCAGAACCGCCAGCCGCTGACTGCGGAAGCCGGCAACCAGGTAGGCGAGCGCGTCGCGTGACGCCAGATCGGCCCATTGCACGTCGTCCACCACCAGCACCGTCGGACCATGCGAAGCGATCGCCTGGATCAGTGCGTCCACCACGGACAACAGCCGGACCGCGCTGTCGGACGTATGACCGCCCAGCGAGGGCAACAACTCGCCCGCGGCTGGGACCGCATCGAGTACCTCGGACCGCTCACGGGGCTCGGCCGACTCGGCCCAGCCCTCCAATGCGCCGATCAGCGGCACGTACGGCGCATCCACCGCGCCGAACCGCACACATCGGCCCCACAGGACCGCGACACCGTTCGCCGCGGCCTCGTCACACACTGCTCTGACCAGGCGAGTCTTGCCCACGCCGGCCTCACCGTGCACGAACACCGCACACGGCCGTCCTTCGACCGCTCCCTGGATCGCCGCCCCGAGAATCCGTCGTTCCTCGATCCGGCCGACCATTCCAGGCGAGCGCGCGACCGCAGCCCCTCCCACGGCTCCCAGTCTGACGTGGTCAGGCCGGACCGGCCACCTTCGGCGGCGTACCGGTGGACGCCTGGCGGTCGAACACCGCTCGCGCGGGTGTCATCGGATCGAACCGGATCGGGACCCGCTGACCCGCCGGCGGCACGACTCCCGGGAGCGGGTACCGCACGTCGTTGTGGATCAGCGAGGTCCCGACCACATAGCGAACCAGCAGGAAGGTGGAGGTGCTGGTCCGCAGGACCGAGACCACTTCGGCGTTCACCCGACGCCAGGTCTCGGTGTCCGGATCCTGGCTCTGGCCAATCCCGCCGTACACGCTGGCCAGGACCAGGACTCCGATCCCCAGAGCCACCCCGATCATCAGTAGCAGAACGATTCCCGACATCGGTCCGTCCTCCGCAGCTCAGGGATCGCGGCTTGCCGGGCTACGCGGCCGGCGTCTGACGACGCCGGTACATCCACATGCAGCTCACTGCCACGGCCGCACCAGCGGCTGCGGACGCGCCGGACTGCACGAACTGGAATCCGTTGCCGTCGGATGAGCTCTTCACCGTCGCCTGGCTGGGGGCCGCCTTGGTGGGGACGACCTCGTACTGCGGGTCGTACTTCGGGTAGTTGTACTCCGGGGTGCTGCCCTGCGATGCCGGGTAGCCCGACCCTTCGTCCGGCCAGTCCGGCACGGCTTGGGTCGTGGGCCTGGGCTGCGGGTCGCTCATCGTGGCCGAGGCCTCGGTTGCGGTGAAGACGACCGCGCCCATGGCGACTGCGGATACTGCGAAGGCTGAGTAGTACTTGCGGTTCATGACTTCTCCTGGGGACTGTGCGGCGTGGATCGCCGCTACCCCTTCACGATCGGTCCGCACCCCTGGCAGCCACATCCGAGGAAACCCCTCAGATCAGCACCACAAACCCTCAGATCCGGCGCGCACTCCCTAAGCGGAGTCGCGGATGATCAGCTCGGTGTCGTAGATCTCCGGGCTGTGCAGGTCCGCGCCGCCGATCTTGGCCAGCAGGATCTCGGCCAGTCGCGCGCCGAGCTGCTCGACCGGCTGGCGGACCGTGGTCAGCTTCGGCGTCGTCGTGGTCGCCAGCACCGAGTCGTCGAACCCGACCACGGCGACATCGTCCGGCACCTTCCGGCCGCGCTGCGACAGCACCCGGAGTGCCGCGGTCGCCATCAGATCGGACGCGACGAACACCCCGTCCAGGTCGGCGTGGTCGTCGAAAAGCCGGAGCGCCGCCTGCTCACCACCGTCGGCGGTGAAGTCGCCGTACGCGATCGCCGTCGGCAGACCCGCTTCCTTCATCACCTCCTGGTACCCGGTCAGCCGATCCAGCCCCGCGGTCATGTCGAGCGGACCGGTGACGGTCCCGATCTTCCGCCGGCCGATCGACAGCAGGTACTCGACGCCGGTCCGGGCGCCGGCGACATTGTCGACGTCCACACTCGCCACCGGTACGTCGACGCCGAGCGGGCGGGCGCTGAACACGATCGGCAGTGGCAACTGCGCGAGCTCCTGCAGCACGTTGTCGCGCCCGTGGTGGCTGATGATGATCGCGCCGTCGACGTGCCCGCCGCGCAGGTAGCGCAGCAGGCGCTGGTCGTCGCCCTCGGCCGGCTCGATCAGCAGCACCAGCTGGGACGAGGTCGGCGCCAGCGTCCGGCTCACGCCGGCCAGCATGCCCGCGAAGAACGGGTCGGAGAACACCCGGCTGTCCGGCTCCGGCACCACGATCGCGATCGAGTCGGTCCGGCGCGTCACCAGCGCACGGGCGGCCCGGTTCGGCACGTAGCCGAGCTGGCCGATCGCCCGCTGGACCGCGGCGACGGTGTCCGGCAGCACCTTGGGCGATCCGTTCACGACCCGCGACACGGTCGCCCGGGACACCCCGGCGAGCGCCGCGACCTGCTCCAACGTCGGAGAACCAGAGCCGTTCATGGTCCTCCCGGGGTTGGTGAGCTTGCGTTCACACCGTAGTACTTACCCGGTCGAATCCGCCTGAACGTTTTAGTTGCCTTTTCGCGTGTTGGCGGCCTTGTCGGCGAGGTCGAGGGCCTGCTTCCAGGCAGCGTTGGGGGTCTGTTTGCCATCGTCCACGCGCGCCAGGGCGGCGCTGAAGACCTGGTTGATCTCGCCGTCGCGCGGACCCTTGTGCTGTTTGAGGATCACGTTCCGGGCCCGGTTGATGAAGATCTGGCCGACGGGCGCGTTGTTGAAGTACGGGTTGACCTGCGACTTCACCTGCGGGTCGCCGTACGCGTCCAGCGTGGACGGGAACGAGCCGATCTTCTTGAACACCTTGACCTGCTGCTCCGGCGCGGTCAGCCAGGCGGCCAGCCGGGCCGCCTCGACCGGCTGCTGCGACTGCTTCGGGACGGTCAGGTACGACCCGCCCCAGTTGCCGCCACCGCCGGGGAACACGTCGGCGACGTCCCACTTGCCCTTGCCGTAGGTGCCCGCGTTGTCCTGGATCACTCCGAGCAGCCAGCCCGGGCAGGCCATCGTCGCGAACTTGTCCGTACGGAAGGCCTGGTTCCAGGCGTCGCTCCAGGCCGGCAACCGCGCGGACAGACCGTCCGCGCTGCCCTGGACCACCTGGTCCCAGGTCCGCTTCAGCAACGGGTTCTCCGCACCGAGGAAGCGGTCCTGGTTGGAGTAGTAGGCCTGGATCAGCTGGTTGCGCATCGCCTCCCAGGTGAGCACCGCCGAGTCGTACCAGGCCGAGCCGGGCACCTTCTGCTTGAACTTCCGGCCGGTGGCGAAGTACGACGGCCAGTCGGAGAACAGCTTGGCCACCTGGGCCCGGTCGGTCGGCAGCCCGGCCTTCGCGAACAGGTCGCGCCGGTAGCAGATCGCCTCCGGCCCGATGTCGGTGCCATAGCCGATGATCTTTCCGTCCTGGGTGGTGGCGCCGGCCACCTTCCAGTCCAGCCAGCGGTCCTTCAGGTCGTCGGCGCCGTACTGACGCAGGTCGACGAACTTGTCCGCCTTGGCCAGGTACTTGTAGATCCAGCTGACCTCCATCGCCTCGATGTCGGCCATCCCGGAGCCGGAGGCCAGGTTGGTCTCCAGGTTCTTGATGTGCGCGTCCACGGTCGGGGCGCGGCGCTCGACGATCTTGATGTTCGGGTGCTGGGCCTCGTACTCGCGGTAGAGGTCCTCGTAGCCGAACTCGTTGAAGGTGGCGATGGTGAGCTCGATCTTCGGCGCGTCCGCATCGTTGTCGTTGCCGGAGGCATCGGGTTTGCCCGATCCCCCGCAGGCGGACGCGAGGAGAACCGCGCTACAGGCAAGCAGCACTACGAGGGGGCGATAGCGGGCACTGGGCCGCATGGTGAAAGCTCCCTGGAACTGGACGGAGTTGAGAGCGCTCTCGGATCGCGAAAGTGTGCTGAGCTTCGAGGGTATTCACCTGGTATGTCAAGCCCCACTTCACCCAGTGACCAGGGCCAACCAGCGCGTGACCAGCCGTACGCCGGACCAGTTGCCGGCGAAGTCTCTTACGGCAGCAGGTCGCGGACCACCGCGTCAGCCAGCAACCGGCCCTTGCGGGTCAGCACGAGGCGATCCTCATCGGCCGAGGTGATCGTCGCCAGGCCGTTTCCTACGACCACGTCAACGGCGGCACGGCCGGCTTCGTCGAGGACGTCGAGCGGCAGACCGGCCGCGAGCCGGACCTCGAGGAGCACGCGCTCGACTCGGCGGGTCTCGGCGTCGAGAGTCTCCCGCGCGTACGCCGGACTGTCGCCGGCGTCGAGGCGTTCGGCGTACGCGCTCGGGTGCTTCACGTTCCACCAGCGGACACCACCGACATGACTGTGGGCGCCCGGGCCGATCCCCCACCAGGTGTCGCCGCGCCAGTAGAGCTCGTTGTGCCGGCAGCGCGCGTCCTCGGTGCGAGCCCAGTTGGACACCTCGTACCAGTTCAGGCCCTGAGCGGACAGCATCTCGTCCGCCAGCACATACTTGTCGGCCAGATCGTCGTCATCCGGCATCGGCAACTCGCCGCGCCGTACCCGACGGGCCAGTTGGGTGCCGTCCTCCACGATCAACGCGTAGGCGCTGACGTGATCCGGCTGCGCCGACAACGCGGACTCCAGCGAGGCCCGCCAGTCGTCGAGCGACTCCCCCGGCGTCCCGTAGATCAGATCCAGATTCACATGCTCGAACCCGGCCGCCGTCGCCTCCTTCACGGCTTCCAGCGCCCGGCCCGGCGTGTGCTGCCGATCGAGAATCCTGAGCACGTGCGACGACGCACTCTGCATCCCGAAGCTCACCCGGGTGAACCCCGCTTCGAGCAGCGCCTCGAGATACGCCGGGTCGACCGACTCCGGATTCGCCTCGGTCGTCACCTCGGCCCCCGGCGCCAGCCCGAACTCGTCCCGTACGGCGGCCAGCATCTTGCCGAGATCACCGGCCGGCAGCAATGTCGGCGTACCCCCGCCGAAGAACACCGTCTCGACCGGCTTGTCCAGCCCCTCCAAGACGCGCCGGGCCTGACGGACCTCGGCCACCGCGGTCTCGGCGTACGACGCCTGTGACCCACCGCCGCCGAGTTCCTTGGCGGTGTAGGTGTTGAAGTCGCAGTACCCGCACCGGGACGCACAGAACGGCACGTGGAGATAGAAACCCAGCGGCCGGGATCCGGCCTCGCGCACAGCTGATTGCGGCAACGCCCCGTCCCGGGGCGCAACCTCCCCCTCGGGCAATGTCGACGGCACCCACCCATCCTACGGACCCGCGCCCACCCGTTCCTTCCCGGCGATTTCGTCACCGGATCTCCGTCGTTCTGTAGTGGCAGGCGGTCCTGGAATAGCTACATTCGGCTCATGGACACCGAGGCTCAGCCGGTCGGGCGCCGGACCCGGAACGCGGTCGTCGTCGCGATCATGCTCGGAATGCTGCTCGCGGCCCTCGATCAGACCATCGTGGCGACCGCGTTGCCGACCATCGTCAGTGATCTGGGCGGTGCCAACCACCTGTCCTGGGTGGTCACGTCGTACCTGCTGGCCGAGACCATCATGACCGCGCTGATCGGGAAGTTCGGCGACCTGTACGGGCGCAAGCGGATGTTCCTGATCAGCGTCGTGCTGTTCCTCGCCGGCTCCGCGCTGTGCGGGATGGCCAACTCGATGCTGTGGCTCGTCGGCTCCCGGGCGATCCAGGGCCTGGGCGCCGGCGGAATCATGGTGACCGCGATGGCGGTGATCGCGGACGTCGTACCGCTGAGCGAGCGCGGCAAGTACCAGGGCGTGATGGGTTCGGTCTTCGGGGTCGCGACCGTGGCCGGCCCGCTGCTCGGTGGACTGTTCGTCGACCATCTCAGCTGGCGGTGGGCGTTCTACGTGAACATCCCGCTCGGCATCGCCGTACTGATCGTCGCCTCGATCTCGCTGCCGGCGGTGAAGGCGGCGGTCAAACCCACGATCGACTATCTCGGCATCCTGTTCATCGGGCTCGCCGCGACCGGGCTGACGCTGGTGACCACGTGGGGCGGCAACGAGCACGCCTGGACGTCCACGCTCATCATCTCGATGGCGATCGGATCGCTGCTCGCGCTCGGGCTCTTCATCCTCGTGGAACAGCGGGCCGCAGAGCCGTTGCTGCCGTTGCGGTTGTTCCGGTCCGGTGTGTTCACGGTGTGCACGGTGATGAGCTTCATCATCGGGTTCGCGATGCTCGGTGGGGTCACGTATCTGCCGACGTACCTGCAGTTCGTCCATGGCGCCTCGGCGACCGAGTCCGGCCTGCAGATGCTGCCGCTCGTCGGCGGCCTGCTCGTCGCGTCGGTCGTGGTCGGCCAGTTCATCAGCAAGACCGGCCGCTACCGGCTGTTCCCGATCGTCGGGACCGTCCTGATCGGCGTCGGTCTGTTCCTGCTGTCGCTGATGGACAACCAGACGTCGTACGTCGTGACCGCCGGGTTCATGATCGTCCTCGGAGTGGGCGTGGGACTGTGCATGCCGGTGCCGACCGTGGTTGTGCAGAGCACCGTCGACTATGCCGACCTCGGGGTCGCGACGTCCGGGGTGAGCTTCCTGCGCACGATGGGCAGTTCGTTCGGGGTCGCGGTCTTCGGGTCGATCTATGCGCATCAGCTGCCCGTTCACTTGGCCGAGGCTGTTCGCACCACCGGTGCTGACCCTCAAGTGGTCACGACTGTCGACGGTGTGCGTTCACTTCCAGACTCGGTCCGGCCGGCGGTGACAGCGGCGTACGCGGACTCCTTGCACGTCGTGTTCCTGTGGGCTGTGCCGGTGGCGGCGCTCGGTTTCCTGGTCGCGCTGATGCTGAAGGAGGTCCCGCTCCGCGAGACCGCGCGGATGGCCGCCAGCGACGTCGGCGAGAACTTCGCCGCCCCCGCGTCGTTCGACTCCGAACACGAGCTCCAGCGCCTCGCCGCCCTGGTCGTCCAGCACCACAAGCGCAACCCGGCCCCCGAGGTCCTGGCCCAGTCCGGCATCCCCTTGAACGTCGCCCAGGCCTGGATGATCATGCGCGTCTTCCGCGGCGGCGCCGACGCCGGCTCCGCCACCCTCGGCGACATCACCGGCGACCTCCGCGTCCCACCCGGCGTCTTCGAACCCATCGCCACCCAACTAGTTGCCGACGGCTACCTCTCCGAGACCCTCGGCCACTACCGCTTCACCACCCTCGGCCTGGAGATGTTCCAGCGCTTCGTCGGCGCCTTCCGCGACTGGATGCTCGACCGCCTCTCCGACTGGGACCCCGACAACTCCGAAGCCTTCTCCCACGCCGTGGACCGCATCGCCGAACAAATGATCGACCAAGGCCAATCCCTCACCACCGGCAAACACGCCGCCCTCCTGACAACCTCCAGCACCCAGTAGGTCAGTCCCTGGGTTCCTTATTCGATCGCCTGTTTCAAGCCGGCGTTGCAAACGAACAAACCTCGCACAAGTATCAATCAACGCTGTAATGTGATTTTCAGTTATGGTTTTGGCCGGGGGAATTACGGAACTGCCGGGGGGCGCAATGCCGAACCAAGCAGATATTTCGCTGCCGCAGCAGCCTGGTAGTTCTCATCATCCAGCGCCGTGGGAGTAGCCATGTCGCTGTCGTGGCGGTTCACGCAAACCGTCACCCCCAGCTTGGCTGGGATCGAGGTCGTGAACCGCCAGGTTGTGTGGGCCTCCGGCAGTTTCATCGGGCCAGACGAAGCCGACGGTCCTGGAATCGTGGTCCGAACCATAGATGGCGGCGCGTCCTGGACGGATGTCACCCCACCCGGTGGCGAACACCTGACCTTTCGCGACATCCGGGCGTTCGACCGCGACCATGCCCTCGCGCTGGCGTCAGGTTTCGCCGAAGACTCGAAAATCTATCGGACCACCGACGGCGGCATCAAATGGAATCCGGTGTTCGTCAACCAGGAACCAAAGGCGTTCTACGACGGCATCGCGTTCTTTGACCGGGACCACGGTATTGCACTGAGCGACCCCGTCGGGGGCAAATTCCGCATCCTGACCACCGACGACGGCGGTCGCAGCTGGAAAATTGCCCCCAAGAACGGAATGCCTCCGGCGCTGCCCGACGAATTCGGCCGGGCGACCGGGACCTGCCTGGTCGCCAAGGGTCCTCGGGACGCCTGGTTCGGCACCCAGCCCGTAGGGCCCGGCTCGCGGGTGTTCCACACGCGCGATCGTGGTCGCACCTGGTCGGTGGTGACCACCCCGATACCCGGCGACCCTGACTTCGGCATCGCCTCCTTGGCCTTCTGGGACACCAAGCACGGCCTGGCCCTTGGAGGTGGCGACCCCGGCACCAACAAGCCAAGCGTGGTCGCCGCGACCGCCGACGGAGGCGCGACCTGGACGCGAGTGGGATCACCGGCCGGCTTCCGTACCAACATGGCCTTGATACCGACGAACACGAGGGATACCGCTGTGGCGGTCGGCTTCTCCGGCAGCGACATCACCACCGACGGCGGGCGAACCTGGCACCAGTTCGACCAAGCCGACCTACGCGGCGTCAGCTGCAAACAAGACGCAGGTTGCTGGGCCGTAGGAAAGAACTTCCTCGCCGCCGAACTGATGCAACCGATCTCTGCGACGGGACGCCCATGAACGGGAGCGCGATGGGCCGCCGGCAGGCACTGAGAGGCGCCGGAATCGCCGCCGGCCGTCCTGCTTGACCCTGTATACGCAGGGTCATGGTGTGGTTGCGGACTTGATTTTGCCTGCGGCTACGGCGGCGGCGAGTTGCTGGTGGTCATGGTCGTTGACGTCGGCGTAGGTGACGGCGAAGTCGGCGATCGCGTGGTCGAAGGTGTCGGACTTGCCGAGGTAGCCCGCTATGGCGACCTCGTCGCCTCCTCGGCCATGCGCGCGGGCAAGAGTCCATCCGCACAGGGCGCCGTAGATGCCCAGACCGCCGACAGTCAGCTTCGACGGGTCGATCTCGCCCTTCATGTCCCAGAGCTGGCGGAAGTAGAAATCGTTTCCGTCCGGCGATGTCGACCAGCCGAGGAACGTGTCCGGCAACGCCTGGAGCAGACGCTGGCCGGCCACCACCCGATGCCCGTGATTCGGATAGCTGCTGACCCCCAGATGAGGCTCGAGAACCGATGCCTCCGCCTGCTTGACCTGCAGGAACAGCACGTCCTCCCGGCTCTTGCCCCGCAGCAGGACCACGTAACAGCGTGTGCCGACACTGCCGACACCCACCACCTTCCGCGCCATGTCGACGATCTCGAACTGGTCGAGCAGAGCCCGCCGGGCGTCGCTGACGCTCGCGCGATAGCTGTCAAAGGCCAAGCGGATGCCCGCAGCAACCCGATTCACGCCGTCGCCGGCCCCCAGTTGCCGGACGGGAACCAGCAGCGGCGGATGGCTGGCCAGCCGTACCGTCTCGCCGTCGCTCTGGCACAGCTTGGCGAAGGCGCCCAGGCTGTCGCGCGCCCGGGCTCTCGCGAAGATCTTCTCCAGCCGGTCGGGAGCAAGCTTCGGTGCCTGGATCCCGAACTCCGCCTCCAACTGGCCGGCAATGTCGGTCAACTGCTCGGACGACATGTGCAGGAACCACAGGTCCGTCGTCGCCAACCCAGCGAAGTCCAGCATGGCCTCTCGGTAACCGCGCACCGTCAACCGAGCCACCTCACGCTGCTGATGGCGTGGGAGCCCCTTCTGCCGCGCAGCGATGGCAACACTCGCCGCCAGGCGCTGCACATCCCACTCCCACGGCCCCGGCAGCGTCTCGTCGAAATCGTTCACGTCGAAGACGAGGTCCCGCTCGGGCGAGGCGAACAGCCCGAAGTTGACCAGATGCGCATCACCGCACGCCTGGACGGAGATGCCACTCGTGGGAGTCCCGGCGAGATCACTCGCCATGATCGCCGGACCGCCGCGGTAGAAGGCGAACGGCGAGGCGAGCATCCGGCCGTAACGAATCGGGACCAGGTCCTTCTCCCGGGTGGCAGCCTGTGCCTCGAGGATGTCGATGGGATCCGGCCGATCGGCCGCCGGCTCCCACTCAGCATGAGTCCGCCGCGGCACCCGCTTCCGAGCGGCCTTCCCCACCGCCCACCGAGCCTGCGAACTCAGGTCGCGCGGTCTGGCCGCGCTCTCGTCCATGACCTCAGAGTCGCAGGTCCGCTCGCCTGACGACAGGCCGAAGGCAACCACGACGTCCGCCGCCGGAACCGGTTGTCTCAGGGTGGGGTGGGTGGCGGATGCTTGGACGGTGGGTGATGGAGATGTGGCGGCAGCGATCGCTGCGAGTTTCCTTGGGGGACTGCCGGCTGAGTTGATCGAGCGCTTGCTGGCCACAGGAGATCGGATTGAGTACCCGCCGGGTAGCACTCTGTATCGGGAGAGGTCTTCGCCTCGGACCTTACTGGTCGTTAGCGGGCTGTTGCGCGTCTACATGTCGTCGCCCGAGGGGCGTCAGGTGACAGTCCGGTACGCGCGTGCTCGCGACGTACTCGGGATAGCGGTGCTGGTCGCGGGTCCGGCCGATGTCGGCGTACAGACTCTCGCCGACTCCACCCTGTTCCGGATCGACGCCGGCCTGTTGACCACCGCCGCGCGTAAAGACAGCCGCGTCGGGTGGGCGATGGCGGAGGAGCTCAGTCGCCGGCTGTACGAGAACCTGCAGCAGACCGCGGTCAATGCCTTCGGCACCGTGCGACAGCGAGTCGCCGCTCACCTGCTGGATCTGGCGTCCACCCAGCAGAGCCCGCGCGGCGAGCTCGTCGCCCAGGTGTCTCAGCAGGAGCTCGCGGATGCCGTCGGTTCGGTTCGCGAGGTGGTGGCGCGAGTACTGCGAGATTTCCGGCTGGCCCGGTTGGTCGCCACCTCGGCGGACAGCGTCCACATCCTCGACCCCACCGGGCTCCACGACCAGACCTGGAACCCGGACGACGAGTGACCTCGGTTACTCCAGCGCACTACAAAAGTCACAGACATGCCGCGACCGCGGGCGAAGACTGATGCCCTCGGCCCCGAACCCGTCGGGCCGATGAGCACCTCAGGAGTCCACATGTCCACGGAAGCGACCAGATTGCCGGCGCGCACCGGTACCGGAGACCCGGTCCGGGCGGTGTCGGTGATCAGCACCGGCAGCGTCGAGATCCACCCCGAACACGCCCACGGCACGAAGAAGCCGCTCTACTGGTGGCTGCTCACCTCGCGCCGGTGGCTGCCGCCCCGGCCGATCAATGTGTACGTCGTCGAGCACGCGAACGGACTGGTGTTGTTCGACACCGGCCAGGACCGCGCGTCGGTGACGGATCCGTCGTACTTCCCCGGCGGATTCAACGGCGTCGTGTACGACCGGCTGGCCAAGTTCCACATCGCCGAGCACGAGACGCTCGACGCGCAACTGGGCACCCTCGGGTACTCGACCGCCGATGTCGACAAGGCGGTCATCTCCCACCTGCACCAGGACCACATCGGCGGGATCCCGCAGCTCGGCGGCAGCGAGCTCCTGATCACCGCGGCGGAGTGGGCCCAACTGTCCGGGTTCTCTCCCGAGGCCCGCGGCTTCCTCCGCACACATATCGACGTACCTGGCGCGCGCTGGAAGCACATCACCTTCGCCACCGATGTGGGCGTTGCGCCTTTCACCGAGGCGTACGACGTGATGGGCGACGGATCGATCGTCCTGCTCCCCACGCCCGGTCACACGCCCGGCTCGATCTCGATGCTCGTACGCCGACGCGACCTGCCACCACTCCTGATGGTCGGCGACCTCACCTACGAGTCGAGCCTGCTCGAACGCCGCCAACTCCCAGGAGTCGGTGACCGTGGCGCACTCGCCCACACCACCGACAACGTCCTGGCCCTCGCCGAGCACCTGCCCGGCCTGGTCGTCCTTCCGGCCCACGACCCGACCGCCGCACAACGCCTCGTCGACAGCTCGCGGCGGCCCCGATGAAATTCACCAACACGATCACCATCGAACGTCCGCCGGACACGGTCTTCGCCTACCTGGCAAACCTCGAAAACCTGCCCCGGTGGAACTACGCCCTCGCCGAAACCCGGCAACTCACCCCCGGCCCGCCCGGCGTCGGCACCCGCTACCTGCAAACCCGAACGATCCCCGTCCACGCCGAGGAAACCCTGGAGATCATCGAGCTCACTCCCAACCAGCAACTCACCGTCCAAGGCACCCTCAACGCCCTCCCAGCCCACCTCACCTACACACTCCTGCCCGAAGGAACCGCAACCACCCTCAGCAACACCGTCAACCTGCAAGCCCCCCGCCCACTGAACCTCCTGGCCCCCATCGCACTCGGCCGCATCAAGCCCGCAGTGGCCGCGAACCTCGCCGTACTGAAGCAGCTCCTCGAACAGCCCTGATCGGTGGGGCGACCTACTCGTACATCTTGTCGAGGAGGTCGGCGTACTGGGTTTCTACGTACTTGCGCTTGAGCTTCAGGCTGGGCGTCATTTCGCCGGATTCTATGGTGAGGTCCCGGTCGAGGATGGTGAACTTCTTGATGGTCTCCCAGCGGTTGAGGCCGGCGTTCAGTTCGTCGACGTAGCCCTGGACCATCGCGCGGGCGGTGTCCGACGTGACGATCTCGGCGTACGGCCTGCCGCCCAGACCGTTCGAGGCGGCCCACGCGACGATGGCGTCGGGGTCCAGGGTGACCAGCGCGGAGACGAAGTTGCGCTTGTTGCCGTGGACAACGAATTGGCTGGCGTAGGGGCAGATGGTCTTGAAGCGGCCCTCGATCACCTGGGGGGCGACGTACTTGCCGCCGGAGGTCTTGAAGAGGTCCTTCTTGCGGTCGGTGATGAAGAGGAACTCGTCCTCGAAGTGCCCGATGTCGCCGGTGTGGAACCAGCCGTCGGAGTCGATCACCTCGGCGGTCTGCGCGGGCTGGTTGTGGTAGCCGCTCATCACGCCGGGCCCGTTGATCAGGATCTCGCCGTCCTCGGCGATCTTGACCTGGGTGGCGGGAAAGACCGGGCCGACGCTGCCGAGCCGGTATTGCGTCGGCCGGTTCAGCGACGAGCCGGCCGCCGTCTCCGACAGGCCGTACCCCTCGAGGATCAACAGCCCGGCGGCGTGGAACCACTCCGCCAGCTTCTTGTCCAGGGCGGCCGACCCGGACACGAAGAACCGGATCCGCCCACCGAAGCGATCCCGGATCTTCGACAGCACCAACCGATCGGCCGTGGCGAACTGCGCCGCCAGTAACCCGCCCGGCTCCTTGCCGGCCTGGCGCAGCGCGGACACGCGCGCACCTACCCCGAACGCCCAATGGAAGAGCCGAGCCTTGACCCCACCCTCGGACGCGATCATCGTCACGATCCGCGCGTGCGCCTTCTCGAAGATCCGCGGCGCCGCGGCCATGAAGGTCGGCTGGACGATCGCCGCATTGTCGACAATCTTGTCGATCCGCCCGTCCACCGCCGTCGCGAACCCGATCTGGCACTGTACGGCGACCAGCACCTGACCGAACACGTGTGACAACGGCAACCACAGGAACTGCAGGTCGTCCGGACTGAGCACCCGGATCCCCTCGACCGCCGCGCCCTCGTACGTCCACACCGAGTGCGGCAACCGCACGCCCTTGGGACGCCCGGTCGTGCCGGAGGTGTAGATCAACGTGCAGAGGTGATCCGCCTTGATCTGCGCCACCCGCTCATCGACCGCCGAGGCATGCTCGGCCAGATAGGCGTCACCCAGCGAGTCCAGCGCGGACAGGCTGATGACCCAATCCCCATCGCTGTCCAGCGGTGAGCCGTCGATCAGGACGACCTTGTGCAGCGACGGCGTCTCGGACCGGTGCTCCCGCAGCTTGTCCACCTGCCCCGCGTCCTCGGCGAACACGACCTGTACGTCGGCATCCGCGACGATGAACGCCACGTCCGACGACATCGTCGACGGATAGATCGTGGTCGTCGCGGCCGCGGCCAGTACGGCGGCCAGGTAGCAGTCGATCCACTCCATCCGGGTGCTAGACGCGATCGCGACGCGCTGCTCCGGCTCGACGCCGAGCGCGATCAGCCCGGCCGCCCGGCGGCGCGCGAGCTCGTCGGTCTCCCGCCAGGTGACGGACTTCCACTGATCCCCGGCCGGATACCGGAACGCCTCGCGCTGCGGGGTTGCGGCGACGCGGTCCAGGAACATCTGGGCCATCGTGTCCTTGCGGTTGCTGAGCAGGGCGAGCTGGCCGGAATCGGCGACAGGCTTCATAACTGGCCTCCATCGGGGGTCAAGTAACCGGAGGGTAATTGCTGCAAGGCATGCCTGACCATGGCACTCGCTTGCCCGCCTGAACCTTCTCCATTACGTTTCCGCAACATGCGCATACGGTCGGTGGCCCTCATCTCACTATCCGTTCTACTCCTCGGCTGGCTGTCGCTCGCGCCCGCCACCGCGGCGACCCCGCCGACCCGCGCCGCGGCGGTGACGCCGCCGACGGAGTTCGGCTCTGACTACGACGATCCACGCACGCCGGCGCCACCGGTCGCCGTACCGCACACCAAGCACTGCGAGGTGCAGATCGTCCGCAACCAGTTCCGGAACTTCGACCCGTACCAGTCGACCTACACTCCCCCGGCCGCGTGCCAGGGCCCGTGGTCCAAGGTCGTCCTGCGGATGCACGGCGAGGTGAAAGGCGTCCAGTACGACCGCCTCGGCCACATCACGATCGGCGGCGTCGGCGTCTTCCGCACGTCCACTCCGGAGCCGAGCACCGACGGCATCGCCTGGGACGTGCAGAAGGACGTCACCGCCTACATCCCCTTGCTCCGTACGCCACAACCGGTCGTGATGGAACTCGGCAACGTCGTCGACGACACCTACACCGGAGTCCTCGACATCACCGTAACCCTCGACTTCTACACCACCGGGCGCAACGCTCCCGCCGCCAAGACCGCGGACGCCGTACTCCCGCTGCAGGACCAACGCCGCGAGGACTCCGACCTCATCGGCACGGCGACCCTCCCACGGAACACCACGCGGTTGCTCGGTGAGATCTATGTGACCGGATCCGGCGGCGGCTGCGAGGAGTTCTGGGACACGTCCACCCCGGCCGAAACCGGATACTCGTGCCCGGACGGATCGCCGTACCGGGAGGTCGACGTCTCGATCGACGGCAAGCTGGCCGGCGTCGCCCTGCCGTACCCGTACATCTACACCGGCGGCTGGTCGAACCCGTACTCCTGGCGCCCGTCCCCGGCCCCGCGCGCGTTCGACATCAAGCCCTTGACCTATGACCTCACCCCGTTCGCCGGTCTCCTCACGGACGGCAAACCGCACGAGTTCCGCGTCCACGTGGCCGGCGTGCCGGCCGGACAGAGCGGCTGGTTCACAGTCCCGAACCTCCATGTGTGGAAGGACCCCCACCGCACCCAGACGCGCGGCGGACTCACGTCGTACGCCGTCTCGCCGCTCAGCAAGACCGATGCCGTGACCGGCGCGCCGGGCGAGGCAGGAACCGTGCGCACCAAGGCCTCGCGCACCCTGGAGATCGGCGGCTACCTCGACACGTCCGAAGGCCGGATCCGTACGACGGTCCAGCGCACGCTGACCAACGTGTCCGACCACGTCTGGGCGGCCGGCGAGTCGCGCGACTCACTCACAGCGAGCTGGCGTGACACCTCCACAACCATCAGCGGCGGCAAGGTCGACCGGACCGACCTGAGCTACGGCAAGACCGGCGTACTCACGTTCTTGCCCAACGCAACCATCCCCGGCGGGTACGACGTCGTCACCGACCTCTCGATCTACGACACGACCCGCACCACGAAGGCCGTCACCACTGAGACGTACGACGGCCGCGCGTCGTGGATCTACGGCGTACCGCGGGATCAACGGCACGCGACCGGCACCCAGACCGTCCGCTATCGCTCGATCGGTCACGGCTGCTACGACCACACACTCAGCGCGGTCAACGGCGTTTACACCAAGGACTTCTACCGCTGCTGATCAACGAGTTCAGCGCTGGGCGAGGAGTTCGGCGATCTGCACCGCGTTCAGGGCGGCGCCCTTGCGCAGGTTGTCGTTGGAGACAAACAAGACAAGCCCACGGTTGCCGGGAACGGACTGGTCCTGGCGGATGCGGCCGACGTACGACGGGTCCTGGCCCGCGGCGAGCAGTGGCGTCGGGAGGTCGGCGAGTGCGACACCGGGGGCGTCGCCGAGGATCTCGGTCGCGCGTTCCGGGGTGATCGGCTCGGCGAACTCGGCGTGGATGCTCAGCGAGTGGCCGGTGAAGACGGGCACGCGCACGCAGGTGCCGGCGACCGGGAGGTCCGGGATGTGCAGGATCTTGCGGCTCTCGTTCCGCAGCTTCTGCTCCTCGTCGGTCTCACCGGTGCCGTCGGCAACGATCGAGCCGGCCAGTGGGAGCACGTTGAACGCGATCGGACCGGCGTACACCTTGGGTTCGGGCAGGGTGATCCCCTCGGTGCCGCGGGCAAGCTTGCCGCCGGGCTCGACGAGGGCCCGCGCCTGGTCCTCGAGCTCGCTGACACCGACGCCGCCGGAACCGGAGACGGCCTGGTACGTCGAGACGACGAGCCGGGTCAGCGTCGCCTCGCGGTGCAGCGGTGCGAGCACCGGCATCGCGGCCATGGTGGTGCAGTTCGGGTTGGCGACGATGCCCTTCGGCAGGTGGTCGAGGTCACCCGGGTTCACCTCGGAGACGACGAGCGGTACGTCGGGATCCATCCGCCACGCGGACGAGTTGTCGACCACCACGGCCCCGGTCGCGGCTACCTTCGGCGCGAACTCCTTGGACGCCGTCTTCCCGTTGGAGAACAACGCGAGCTCCAGCCCGGCGAAGTCCGCCGTCGCGGAGTCCTCGACCGTGATCTCCGTGTCCCCGAACGGCAGCTTGCTCCCCGCCGACCGCGCCGACGCGAAGTACCGCACCTCGTCCACCGGGAACTTCCGCTCGACGAGCAGCTCCCGCATGACGCTACCGACTTGTCCCGTGGCTCCGAAAACTCCTACTCGCATGACTCGCAGAGTAGTAGCTCGACCGACCGGGCGCCGCGGGATTTCAGGGACCGGACCTGCGGCCCGGCACCTTGGGGCGGAGAGGTGCCGGGCTGTGGGAAGGGGACGTCCTACGCGTCGGCGACGAGGGTGCCGCCGTTGGCAACGTCGGTCTTCTCGATCTCGTTGAAGACGATGCGGACGGACTCGCGCTTGGCGCCGAGGATCGCGATGGCGGAGTCGGTGACGGCGGCAACGAACTCGCGGCGCTGGTCGAGCGTGCGGCCGGAGAGCAGTTCGACGGTGATGTTCGGCATAGGGATCTCCTGGGTGCTGACGGTCTCTGCGGTATCGGCGTTCAGGGACCGACGGTTCCATCAGTCAGAACTGAGTGTCAAGACACGGAACCTGGTACATTCTCGCCGCCGGTTCCGGCGGCGACAACCGTTGACAGGAGGTTCTGTGGAACAGAACCTAGTTCCGTGAACGCTCAGCCGCCCCTTCAGGTCAGACATGCGACCCACCCCGCTCAGGTGCCCGGCTTCGACACCGCGGCGCTGCGCTCGCACTACCTCGTCGACGACCTCTTCATGCCGGACACGATCACCGCGGTGCTCACCCACCACGACCGGATCGTGCTTGCCGGCGCCCGCCCCGCGAACGGCCCGCTGACGCTCGGCACGTGGCCTGAGCTGCGCAGCGAATACTTCCTCGAACGCCGCGAGGCCGGCATCGTCAACGTCGGCGGCCCGGGCACGGTCACTGCCGACGGCACCAAGTACGAGCTGACCACCGGAGCCTGTCTGTACGTCGGCCGCGGTGTCCATGAGGTGATTTTCGACGGACCGGACGCGGCGTACTACGTCTTCTCGGCACCGGCACACACCGACTTCCCCACCACGCAGGTGAATCCCGGTGAGGGCAACCGCCTCGAGCTCGGCGACCAGCAGACCGCGAACCGCCGTACGATCGACCAGTACATCCACGCGGACGGCGTACGCAGCTGCCAGATCGTCCTCGGCGTGACCACGCTGCACCCCGGCAGCACCTGGAACACGATGCCCGCCCACACGCACGACCGCCGGACCGAGTGCTACCTGTACTTCGGCCTCCCCGAGTCCGAGCGGATCGTCCACCTGCTCGGCGAACCCGACGAGACCAGGCACCTGCTGATCGCCGACCGCCAGGCCGTGATCTCGCCGAGCTGGTCGATCCACTCGGGCTCCGGCACCTCGGCGTACAGCTTCGTCTGGGCGATGGCAGGCGAGAACCAGGCGTTCGGCGACATGGACGGCGTCGACGTACGGGACCTGCGGTGACGGCTGAGCCGTTCAGTCTGCGCGGGCGTACGGCGCTCGTCACCGGAGCCCGGCGGGGTATCGGAGCGGCGATCGCGGCCGGGTACGCCGCGGCCGGCGCCGAGCTGATCCTGATGGCGCGGGACGCCGCGCTCGAGGACACGCTCGAAGCCATCAGGGAGAACGGCGGCGGAGAATCGGCCGTGGTGATCGCCGACTTCGCCGATCCGGCCGCCGTCGAGAAGGCCGCGACCGACCTGGCCAAGACCCGGCGCATCGACATCCTGGTCAACAACGCCGGCACGATCCGGCGCGCGCCGGCGGCCGAGACGACGACCGCGGACTGGCGGCAGGTGATCGACGTGAACCTGAACTCCACCTGGGCGGTCACCCGGCCGATCGGCGCCGCGATGGTCGAGCGCCGGAGCGGGAAGATCGTCACGATCGCGTCGCTGCTGAGTTTCCAGGGCGGGGTCACCGTTCCGGCCTACACTGCCAGCAAGCATGCGGTCGCGGGACTGACTCGGGCGCTGGCCAACGAGTGGGGGCCGGCCGGGGTACAGGTGAACGCGATCGCGCCCGGGTACATCAGTACCGACAACACCACCGACCTCCGCGCGGACCCCGTCCGCGAAGCGGCGATCCGGGACCGCATCCCGGCCGGCCGCTGGGGGCGGCCGGAGGACGTCGTCGGCGCCGCGGTCTTCCTTGCCTCGGCGGCGGCGGACTACGTCAACGGTCACGTGCTCGCGGTCGACGGCGGCTGGCTGGCCAGATAGGAGTGGCAGGATGACGGACATGAACTCGCCCTCGGCGATCGACAAGACGCTGATGGTGCTGGACGCCGTACTGGAACACTCGCGGTTCACCGACGTGGTCAACGCGACCGGCCTGGCCAAGTCGACGGTGCACCGGATCATGGCGTCGCTGGTGGAGCACGAGTTCGTCGCGCAGGCCGAGGACGGTTCGTACCATCCGGGGCCGAAGGCGCTCCGGCTGGCCGGTCACGCCCTCACCAACGTCGACCTCGCGACCGTCGCCCGCCCGGTCCTCGCCGACTTGGTCGCGCAGACACGTTGCACGGTGCATGTCGGTTTGCTCAACGGTGACGAGGCGATCTACGTCGCGCGGCTCGACGGGCCGAAGCCGTACCGGATGCCGTCCCGGGTGGGTAAGGCGTTCTGGCTGCACTGCACCGGCATCGGCAAGGCACTCCTCGCCGAGAAGGACGATGACGCGCTCGACGCGCACATCACCCGGACCGGCCTGCCTGCCCGCACTCCGCTGACGCACACCACCGGCGCCGCTCTCAAGGCCGACCTCGCGCAGGTCCGCGCCCGCGGCTACGCGCTCGACGACGAGGAGAACGAACCCGGCATCCGCTGCGTGGCCTCGGTCATCCACGACCACACCGGCACCGCGATCGCCGCGGTCAGCATCTCCACGCTGTCGCTCGAGCAGTCGATCGCCCAGGTCGCGCTGATGGCGCCGGCCGCGATCGAGGCAGCCCGCAAGATCTCCGCCGCGCTGGGCTACCGCGAACCCACCAACTGACGCGCTGCGGCCCAGCGCACGACCGGCACGAACAGCACGCCGACCACAGCGAACCACCCGCCGAGAATGATCCAGCCGGCGACGCCCAGACCGAGTGGGAGCAGTGCCATCACGGTCGGCGCCAGCATCGAACTCACTGACGTGCTGGTGTTCCACACCCCTTGGTACTGACCTTGCGCATGCTCTGCAGCCAGGTCGAAGCCCAGCAGGAACGAGCCGGACGATTGCAGCAACTCACCCGCTGTCTGAACCAGTGCAGCGATTGCCAGGACCGCGATCGCAACCGCAGCATCGCCACCGGACGCCGTGGCGAACAGCACCATTGATGCCAGCAGCAACAATCCGGCGGCCCTGGTCGCGCGGGCCGCGGTGACGGTGTCGACGATCCCGCGCGAGGCCCGGACCTGGAGTACGGCGACGCCGGCCGCGTTCACGATCAGCGGGAGCGCGGCGGCCCAGTGGGGCGCGTCGGTGTGGTCGACCACCCAGAGCGGGATCGCGACGTCGATCACCGAATAGTGGATCGAGATCCCGGCATTCAGCGCCGACACCGCGAGATACCCACGATCCTGTAGCGCAACCCAGACCGGACCGTCCACGCGAGGCTGGGGCGCTACCCGGGGAACGGCCAGTACGACCAACGCCGAGATCAGGCCGAGTACGACGTACACGCAGAACATCAGCCGGTACGACGTCGCCGTACCGAAGGACAACGCGATCGCGCCGAGCCCGGCGCCTGCGGTGACGCCGATGTTGGTCATCGAGCGCAGATACGCCCGCGCGGCAACCCGCTCGGCCGAACCCTGGGTGAGCCCGGCGATGAGGGCGAAGCGGACGGCGTTGGACCCGCGGTCGAGGATCGCGATGACGCTCGCGACGGCGAGGAGCTGCCAGAACGTGCCGATGACCAGGTAAAGCAAGGCAAGCATCGACAGCAGCAGACTGAGCACGACGAACAACGTCCGCGGACCACGCCGATCGGCCAGGTGGCCGAACGGGATGCTCGCGAGCAGGCCGAACAGTCCGGCGACGGTGAGGCCCAGACCGACCTCGGCGATCGACAGGCCGATGATGCGGTTGAAGTACAGCACGCTGATCGTCATCAGCAGGCCGTTGCCGACCCGGCTGAGCAGCGTCGCCAGGGCCAGCGGGCGCAGCGGTCCCGGCGGCGGGAGCAGTTTCCTCACCGCTCCATGGTGAGCTATGTGCGACTAAGTCGCAACAAGCAATTGTTCGCGGCGAGCGGCGGCCCAGCGGACGACCGGGACGAACAGGACGCCGATCAGGGCGAACCAGACGCCCAGGATGATCCAGCCCGGGACGCCGAGGCCGAGCGGGAGCAGGGCCAGGACGGTCGGGGCGAGCATCGTGCTGATGGACATGCTGGTGTTCCAGACGCCCTGGTACTGCCCCTGCGCGTGCTCGGCGGCGAGGTCAAAGCTGAGCAGGAACGAGCCGGACGACTGCAGGAGCTCGCCGATCACCTGGACCAGCGCGCCGAGGGCGAGCAGGCCGACCGCGATCGCGGCGTTGCCCCAGGAGGCGCCGGCGAAGAGCACCATCGATGCCAGGAGCAACAATCCGGCGGTGCGAGTGGCCCGTGCGGCGGCGGGCGGGTCGGAGATCCCCCGCGAGGACCGCACCTGGAAGAGCGCCACCACGACGGTGTTGATGATCAGCGTCAGCGCGACCGTCCAGCGGGGCGCGTCGGTGTGGTCGACCACCCAGAGCGGGATCGCGACGTCGAACACGGCGTAGTGGATCGACATCCCGGCGTTGAGCGCTGCCACTGCGAGGTACCCGCGGTCGCGCAGGGCGACCCAGACCGGTCCGTCGTCGCCACGCGGATGCGGCGCCACCCGTGGCACCGCCAGGATCACGAACGCCGCGATGGCACTGAGTACTGCGTCGAGCACGAACATCAGGCGGTACGCCGTACCCGTGTCGAAGTGCAGCGCGAAGGCACCGATTCCGGCGCCGGCCATGATGCCGATGTTGGTCACGGCACGCAGATAGGCGCGGGCCGCGACTCGGTCGGCTCCCTGCGTGACGGCAGCGATCAGCGCGGCGCGGACGGCGCCGGCTCCGCGGTCGATCACGGTAAGCACCACGGAGACGAGCAGGAACTGCCAGAAGGTGTGCACCAGCAGGTAGAGCAGCGACACCGCACAGAGAATCAGGCTGAGTAAGACGAACAGCGTGCGAGGGCCACGGCGATCGGCCAGATGCCCCAAAGGCACCGCCGACAACAGCCCGAACAACCCCGCAACGGTCAGCCCGAGTCCGACCTGAGCAATCGACAGTCCGACGATCCGGTTGAAATACAACACGCTGACCGTCATCAACAACCCGTTGCCCACCCGACTGAGCAACGTCGCCAACGCCATCGGCCGCAGCGGCCCAGGGGCGGGCAACAGTCCCCTGGCGGCCGTCTGTTGCCCGTCTGCCGGCGCGCTCACGCGCGCGCCGCGGCGCGGTGGGCGGTGGTTCGGAGTTCGTCCATCAGGTCGACGCCTGAGTCGAGCATGCCTTGCATCTTCGCTGGATCCTGGGCGCCGAACATCTCGCCGATCGTCACTTCGTGATCCGGCCGGCTCAGCACCTCGATCGGATCGCCGGCGCCGATAGTCCCAGTCCGGAGCACCTTCAGATAGGCACCCGGGCAACCGGCCTGATGGAAGCGTTTCACCCAGTGCGGCACCTGCATCCGGTGCTGGAACGTGATGCACGGGATCCGCGGCGCCCGGACCATCACCTCGACGTCGTCGCCGATCCGCCACACCTCACCGAGCAGCGCGCCGGTGATGTCGAGTCCCTCGGTGCGCAGGTTCTCCCCGAACAGGCCGGTCGGGATCTCCCGGCCCAGTTGCGCGGCCCACCAGTTCGCGTCCTCCTCGGCGTACGCGTAGATCGCGAGGTCGGGACCACCGTGGTTCTTGGTGTCGCACACCCGGTCGCCGGCCAGCCCGAGCTCACCGACCTGCACGCGTCCCGGCTGCGGTCGCTTGTCGATGGCCGTGAAGCCGGTCTCCTTCGGACCCGGGATCAGCTTCTCCACCACATTGACCGTCAGCAACCGCATACCCCGCATCCTCCCTCCCGGTGTGCCACCGGTTCCACCGATTTACCGGCGCTGCGCCGGGAGAGCGGCGATGACGAGCAGGGTGGCGGCGGTGGTGGCCGCGCCGGCCCAGGCTGCGGTGGTGTAGCCGGCCTCGTGTGGGAACACGTCGGTGGTGTACGCCGCGAGGATGAACCCACCGAGCGCGCTGCCGATCGAGAACCCGACGCTGCGCACGACCTGGTTGACGCTCATCGCACTCGCGGTCTCGGCCGCCGGGGTCGCGGCCAGGATGACGGACGGCATCGCGGCGGAGAACGCGCCGACGCCGACCCCGAGGATGCTGATCGCGATCACCGGTTCGGCCAGGTGGTCACGGGCGAGCGCGAAGAGGACGAAGGCGATCAGTACGACGGTCGTGCTTGCCGCAAGCAACGTACGCGCACCGAACCTGCTCTTCAAACCGGGCATGAGCCGCCCCGCAACGAACCCCAGTAGCGAGAACGGCACGAGCACGAGACCGGCCTCGAACGTGTTCAGCCCGAACCCGTACCCGGCCACGGCAGGTGTCTGGACGTAGCGCGTGATCAAGCTGAGCAGGAGATACATGCCGACACCGCCGGTGAGCATGACGAGGTTGGCGGCGGCAACGGCCGGGTGGCGCAGGAGCCGGATGTCGACGAGCGGCTTGTCGGTGCGGGCTTCGACGATCGTCCAGGCGGCGAGCACCAGCAATGAGACGACAAGGATCAGCACGGCGAGGACGGTGTGCTCTTGCCAGAGGCCGACCTGGCTGATCACGAGGAGCAGGGCGAGCAGACCGATGGTGAGCAGCATCGCCCCGCGCAGATCGACGCGGCTGGCCGGTCGCGCCGGCGCCTGCGGAATCACAGCGACGGCTGCGACCAGGGCAGCGGCAGTCGCGACCAGTCCCAGGCCGTACGCCGCGCGGATGCCCGCGAGATCCGTCAGCCACCCAGCCAGCGGATATCCGATCCCGATGCCGGCGGTGGAAGCGACGGACAGAAACGCAATCGTACTGACCGAGCGCCGCTCGTCGAGGTGGTCCCGGGCGATCGCCATCATCAGCGAGACCAACCCGAGCCCCGCACCCTGAGCAGCACGCCCGACCAGCAGCACGGCGAACGGCAGCGGGAGCACTGTCAGCAGGCTGCCCGCCACGACGATGCCCAGCGTCACCAGTACGACGCTCCGCCGCCGGGGTCCGGAGCCGAGCCGTCCTAGCACCGGCGTTGTCACCGCACCCGACAGCAACGCGATCGTCAGCGTCCACTGGGCTGCGGCCAGCGACACGTTGTAGTGCTGCGCGACCGCCGTGATCAACGGTGTACCAAGACTGCCCACCACGGCGACGAGCAGCCCGAGAGACACGATCACGCCAACCAGAGCACGGTCCGAGCTGGGTCTGCCGGTCGTCGTGGACATGACGTGATCGCGGGACGGCAGGTCGTTCATCGGTTGGTCTCGCTGCTGATGTGTGTGAACAGGCCCGGCCGGATCCGGGTCCGCGCCTGCTCGGCCCAGGGCTCGTCGACCGCGGGCAGGTCGAGGGCGGCGTTGGTGTTGAGGAGCATGCCGAACGCCAGGAACGCCTTCACCGTGACCGGATCCAGGCCGGCGGTGTCGGCGACGGCCTGCCACAGGCGGCCGAAGCTGGCGCGGACGGCGTCGCGGACTTCCCCGTCACCGGCGGCCGCGGCGGCGGTGCCCTGCAACTGGAGCAGCAGCGTGGTGCGGTCGGCGAGCATCTCGTTGTACTCGCGGCCCATTGCGGTCAGCGCATCGATCCCGGTCGCACCGCCCGCGGCGGCCAGCATCGCCAGCGTCATGCGCCCGAACGCGGCGTCCACACACTCCAGGAACAACTGCTTCTTCGTGCCGAACAACCGGAACACATAGGCCTGGGTGATGCCCGCTCGACGGGCGATCGTCTCGGTCGACGCGCCGTACAACCCGGCGGCGGCGAACTCGTCCTCGGCCAGCGCGAGGATCTGCTCGCGGCGCTCCTGCCCACTCATCCGTGTCGGCGACATGGCCCGAAGTTAGTAGGTAGTAACTACTTACTTCAAGCGACTGTCTGCTACGTCACGCGGCGCGGGCGCGCTCAGTCCTGGATGGCCTTGACGATCGCGATGTTGCGGGTGAGCCAGTCCTGCGGAAGGGATTCGTCGCCGCCGGCGTCCTCGAGCGTCCACAGCACGTTGAGCATCTGGCGGACGATCACCCAGTCGCGGGCCCAGTCCTCGTCCAGACCGGCCGCGTCGATCGCGGTGTAGAACCGCTGCCGGACCGCGAACCGAAGGTCGCCGGAGGCAACGACCTCGTCCCACCGGTTCCAGATCAGCGGCGCGACCTCGAAGTGCGGGTCGCCGGAGAGCGGCTTGGGGTCGATCACCAGCCAGGGTTCGCGGTCGGCGGCCAGCATGTTCTCGTAGTGCAGGTCGGTGTGGATCAGCCGGCCATCGGTGGCCGGGTCCGCCACGAAGTCCTCGGACAGCGAGATCGCCTGCTCGACGTACCGATGCGGGACCGGCGCCGACGCGGGCAACTGCCGGAGGCGTTCCAGCCAGCGCGTCAGCTCACCCGACAACGTCCGGTACTGCGGCCCCGCGGGGACATGAAGTCGCTTGTAGGTGCTGCCAACGATCTCGCACGCGTCGAGAGCGTCGACCGTGGTGAGGTCGCGCGGCTCCAACCGCTCGAGCAGCAAGGCGAACCGACGCGGGTCCGCCCGCAGCAACAGCACCGCGCCGTTCCCGCCCCAGTCCCGGAGCGCGAGATGCTCGGTCTCGGCCTCCCAGTGCGGGAACTGCACCTTGAGTACGGCGCTCTGCCCGCCGGCCGTCGTCACCGGCACGACCAGCGCGCAGTTGCCGTAGAACGCCGTACCGTCGACCCGGAGATCCCACTCGTCGAGCAGTTCCCGCGTCAGCTTCGGCAACCGGTCGAGCCAGGCGGCCCAGTCCGGACCGCGTGAGCCGACGACCAGCAGGCCTTCCGGAATGTCGACGGGCACCTACTTCTTGGCCTTCTCCCCGGTGTCCGTGGTGCGGAGCGCGGCGATGAAGGCCTCCTGCGGGACCTCGACGCGGCCGACCATCTTCATCCGCTTCTTGCCTTCCTTCTGCTTCTCCAGCAGCTTGCGCTTCCGCGTGATGTCACCGCCGTAGCACTTGGCCAGCACGTCCTTGCGCATGGCGCGGATCGATTCGCGGGCGATGATCCGGGACCCGATCGCGGCCTGGATCGGCACCTCGAACTGCTGCCTGGGGATCAGTTCCTTGAGCTTGCCGGCCAGCGCGACGCCGTACGAGTAGGCGTTGTCGCGGTGCACGATCGCCGAGAACGCGTCCACCGTCTCGCCCTGCAACAGGATGTCGACCTTGACCAGCGCCGCGGCCTGCTCACCGGTCGGCTCGTAGTCCAGCGACGCGTAACCCTTGGTCTTGGACTTCAGCTGGTCGAAGAAGTCGAAGACGATCTCGGCCAGCGGCAGCGTGTAGCGGAGCTCGACCCGGTCCTCGGACAGGTAGTCCATCCCCTGCAGGTTGCCCCGCTTGGTCTGGCACAGCTCCATGATCACGCCGATGAAGTCCTTCGGGCTGAGGATCGTCGCCTTCACCACCGGCTCGTAGATGTCGGCGATCTTGCCTTCGGGGAACTCGCTCGGGTTGGTGACGACGAACTCCTTGCCGTCCTCCATCTCGACCCGGTAGACCACGTTCGGCGCGGTCGAGATCAGGTCCAGGTCGAACTCGCGCTCGAGCCGCTCCCGGACGATCTCCATGTGCAGCAGCCCGAGGAACCCGCAGCGGAACCCGAACCCGAGCGCACCCGAGGTCTCCGGCTCGTACTGCAGGGCCGCGTCGTTCAGCTGCAGCCGCTCCAGTGCGTCGCGCAGCGTCGGGTAGTCGTCACCGTCGATCGGGAACAGGCCGGAGTACACCATCGGCTGGGGGTGCTTGTAGCCGCCGAGCGCCTCGGTCGCACCGTGGACGGCCGCCGTGACGGTGTCACCGACCCGGGACTGGCGGACGTCCTTCACGCCGGTGATCAGGTAGCCGACCTCGCCGACGCCGATACTCGGGGACTTCATCGGCTCGGGCGAGATGACGCCGACCTCGAGCATCTCGTGCACCGCGCCGGTCGACATCATCTTGATCCGGTCGCGGTGGGTCAGCTCGCCGTCGACCACCCGGACGTAGGTGACCACGCCGCGGTACGTGTCGTAGACGGAGTCGAAGATCAGCGCCCGCGGCGGTGCGTCCTTGACGCCCTTCGGCGGGTCGACCTGGGCGACGATCTCGCTCAGCAGCTCCTCGACGCCCTCGCCGGTCTTGGCCGACACCCGCAGTACGTCGGAGGGGTCGCAGCCGATGATGTGGGCCAGCTCCGCGGCGTACTTCTCCGGCTGCGCGCTGGGCAGGTCGATCTTGTTCAGCACCGGGATGATGTGCAGGTCTGCGTTCAGCGCGAGGTAGAGGTTCGCCAACGTCTGCGCCTCGATGCCCTGCGCCGCGTCGACCAGCAGCACCGCGCCCTCACACGCCTCGAGCGACCGCGACACCTCGTACGTGAAGTCGACGTGCCCGGGTGTGTCGATCATGTTCAGGATGTACGTCGTACCGTCCGGGGCGAGCAGGCCGCCCGGGGAGTCCGGGCCGGGCGCGAACGGGAGCCGGACCGCCTGCGACTTGATCGTGATGCCGCGTTCCCGCTCGATGTCCATCCGGTCCAGGTACTGGGCCCGCATCTGACGGCCTTCGACGACCCCGGTGATCTGCAGCATCCGGTCGGCCAGCGTCGATTTGCCGTGGTCGATGTGGGCGATGATGCAGAAGTTCCGGATCAGCGACGGGTCGGTGCGACCCGGCTGCGGCACGGTCGTGGGGCCTACGGGCACGGAGGGGATCCAGTTCGTCTCGGGTATTGCAGGTCAACTGGTCAATCATCCCATGCGGGACCAGCGGATTTGAAAATGCCGAGCGGCTGAGGCGCTCGGGCCCTACCGTTCGGGGGCATGGCGCACGCTGCTGGGGTCCGGTTGCCCTTCGAGGAGGTGCCCGCCGCAGTGCGGGCCTGGGTGGAGCGTGCGCTCGGGTCCGTGGTGGTCTCCGCCGCGACCCAGCAGGGCGGCTTCTCCCCCGGCGTCGCCGCCCGCCTGGTGACCGCCTCCGGCCGCCGCGCATTCGTCAAGGCCGTCGGTCCGTCGCTCAACCCGAAGACCCCGTCGTTGTTCCGCCAGGAGATCACCGCCGTCCAGGCCATCGGCCCGTTGCCGAGTGCCCCCGCGCTGTACGACGTGTACGACGACGGCGACTGGGTTGGCCTGCTCTTCGAGGACATCGAAGGCCGGCTGCCCGCGCACCCGTGGGAGCAGGCCGACGCCGACCGGGTGCTGGACGCAGTGGCCGAGCTGACCGAGGCTCTGGACCCGTCTCCGTGGCCGGACGCTCCGGTGGCGGTGGTGCGGAGTGCGGAGTTCTTGAGCCGGTGGGACAACGTGCTGGCTGACGGTCTCGACGTACCGGCCTGGTTCGACGGGCGGGTCGAGGAGTTGGCCGAGCTGGCCCGGGACGCGCTGCGGGTGATGGCCGAGGGGAAGGCGCTGGCGCACTGGGACCTGCGGGCCGACAACATCATCCTGACCGACGATCGAGTCGTATTCATTGACTGGGCCCACCCGGCACTCGCACCCCGCTGGGCCGACACAGTGATCCTGCAGGCAGACATGCGTGAATCAGTCAGTCTGCCCGTGCTGCCGAACGATGTCGCCATCACTGGGTTTCTGGCTGCCATCGCGGCCGGGCTGTGGTGGGGAGCGTTCCAGCCGCCGCCGCCCGGGTTGCCGACCATCCGTGCCTGGCAGCGTCGGCACGCGCTCATCCACCTCGACTGGGTCCGCGAGCGGCTGGCTTGACGCAGCGTTTCGGGGAGCTGTGCGTCTTTGGGGGTGTGACGAATCCAATCGTGAGCATCAGAGATCCGCTCCGATCTCTGGCGCATGACGAGGCGCGAGACGCAGTGTCGGAGCTCTACCGCCGGCACTGGGTTGGGCTGGTCCGCCTGGCCGTGCTGGTGGTGGACGACCGGCAGGCAGCGGAGGACGCCGTACAGGAGACTTTTGCCGACCTGTACCGGCATTGGCCGCTGCGGGACAACGACAAGGCGTTGGGGTGGCTGCGCACGACGCTGGTGAACCGCTGCCGCTCTCTACTGCGGCGTCGTCGGACGGCACGGCTCTACACGCCACCGCACGAGGAACCGAACGCATCAGCCGAGAGCAGCGCCATGCTCGGAGAAGACCGGCTGCAGGTCCGGCAGGCGCTCCAAGCCCTGCCCAGGCGCATGCGAGAGGTCCTGGTTCTGCGCTACTACCTCGACCTCCCCTTCGCCGAGATCGCAGAGACGCTCGGAATCAGCCAATCCAGCGCTCGCTCCACCTCGTCGCGCGGAATCGCGATCCTGACCGAGAAGCTCAAGGAGCTCCGATGACCGACACCGAAACCCGCCTCCGCGACTACCTACACGCCAAGGCCGGCACCGTGCCGGCCTCCACCCACGGCCCCGGCCTGGAGCTGGCCACGGCCGGCACCTCCACCCGCCGTGGTTGGGTACCGATAGCCCTCGCCGCAGCCGGCATCGCCGCCGTCCTGACCCTGGCTGTACCTTTCCTGCACGGCCTGGCCAAGCCGGACCAGCCGTCCGTAGCCGCCCACCCGACCCCAGGCCCGCTCCCGACCGGGGCGCCCCGGATCCCGTACACGATCACCGACCCGAGCAGCAACCCGGACAACCCGCTCGACACCTGGTGGTCCGTCCTCCACGACGGCGGCAAGACCGTCAAGAACCCGGGTCTGAAGGGCAACGTCGTCGCACGGACCGATGGCGGCTGGCTCGCCGACACCGGCTACCCCGATCCGGACAAGTCCCAGATCGTCGTCGTCTCGCCGAGCGGCCAGGTCCGGCCGATCGGACCGCTCGGGGCCGACGGCCCACGGGTCTCACCCGACGGCCGGCAGATCGCCGTCGCGGACTCGAAGTACGGCAGGACGGACAATCGAGTGGTCGTCGTCGACATCAGGACCGGCAAGGAGGTGACGAGCCTCACCGTCAAGACTCCCAACCTCGAGCTCCTCGGCTGGAACAAGGACGGCATCTGGATGCACGAGCACGCTCCGAACGCTGTGCCGGTGAAGGTATGGCAGCCCGGATCGAAGGACCTCCGGACAGTCGGGACATTCAACGACCAGATCGAGGTGACGCGCACCAGCGGCACAGTCCTGAAGACGAGCTACAGGAGCGACGGCACGTCCTGCGTCACAGCCGCCGCGCTGGGAGACAAGGAGCTCGATGTGAAGCGTGAGTACTGCTTCAAAGCCCCGGTGGCCGCGCCGTACTTGTCGCTGTCACCGGACGGAGCGACGATGACCATCAGCAACATCGGGGTCGCCGTCGACATCGCTACCGGCAAGGTCACCAAGATGCGGCTGCCGGCCAAATCGACGTGGCGGGATCGCGCGCTTTTCGAGGACCCGGCCACCATCATCGTGCCCGGCCTGGACACGCTCTCCCGGTGCGCCGTCGCGACCGGCGAGTGCAAGCAGGTCGCGGTCGCCAAGTCCAGCGGGACGATCCAGCTGGTACGGCCCTGATCCACGGACGTCGGCTCAGCACGCTGGTTGCGTGCTGAGCCGATGTTGCGTTAAGTGTCGACCCGCACGATGGTGGAGCCGGAGCCGTCCGCTCCGGCGGGGGTCGTCGGGCACAACCGGATTGGTGCGGTGCGCTGGTTCACGTTCGGCCGGGTGGTCGGCGCGGACCCCGGCCGCCGGTTCGCCTTCTCGATCCACTTCGGCCCCATCCCGATCTCCCTCTGGGCCTACGACTTCACCGCGACCGCCACCGGCTGCGAGGTCACCGAATCCTGGACCGACCACCGCCCGGCCACCCTCCGCCTCCCCTTCCGCCCCTTCTTCGGCAACCGCACCCCCGCAACGCGCACGGCATCCACACCACCCTCACCCGCCTGAAATCCACCGCCGAAGCCGCCGCGACCGCCTGAGCCCCGCGAGAGCTCGCGAGAGCTGAGTTTGGAGGAGGCGGGGGCTTGTTGGTAATCTGTCTCTTCGCGCACCCACGGGTGGTGTACAGCCGTGCGCGCGACACCTTCCTGTAATGACCGCAAACTCCTGATCGAGGCTCTGCTCACGTGGCGAACATCAAGTCCCAGATCAAGCGCAACCGCCAGAACGAGGCTGCGCGGCTTCGCAACAAGTCGGTGAAGTCGACCCTGAAGACGGCTGTTCGCCGCTTCCACGAGGCCGTCGACGCCGGCGAGGCCGACAAGGCGCAGGACACCGCTCGCAAGGCCGGCCGCTTGCTCGACAAGGCCGTCAGCAAGGGCGTCATCCACGCGAACCAGGCCGCCAACCGCAAGTCGGCCATCTTCAAGAAGGCCGCTTCTCTCTGAAGCAGCCCGCCAACGATCGGCCCGTCCCCGCGACCGGCCGATCGTTTTTGCGTACCTGAACACAGCCGACGCACCTACACAGCCGGCCAGCTACCACCGCGGGACAACGCCGGCGGACAGGTACTGCCGCGCGACAACTCCGGACACCAGCTACCACCGCGCGACTACTCGGGCCGACTGGTGCTGCCGCGCGACAACTGCCGGACACCAGCTGCGTCGGCCGACTTGCCCAGGCTTGCCCCGTCGGCATCATGCTCCCCGCCGTACATGACGCCCGTCCGCCTAGGCGTCAGCGGCGGCCGTGAGCTCGGCTTACGGTGAGGACCATGCGCTCGAGGGCGTAACCGGCGTCGCCTGAGGCGCCTTTCACGTCGGCGTCGGCCTGGGCCACCGCCTTGATCGCGGTCGCCAAACCTCCCGGGGTCCAGCCGCGGGACTGTTGCTTGAGCTGCTTCAGCTTCCACGGCGGTACGCCGACCTCCCGCGCCAGATCCGCCTCCCGCAGACCGCCGGGCGCACTCGCGAACTTCGCCAGCCCGCGCAGCCCACCCGCCATCGCACTAGTGACCAACACCGGCGCGACCCCGCAGTCCAGCGCCCACCGCAACTGCTCCAGCGCCGGCTCGGTCCGCCCCGCGATCGCCGCATCCGCGACCGCGAAGCTCGTCACCTCCGCACGACCGCCGAAGTACTGCCCGATCAACTCAGCGGTGACTGCCTGGCCACCGGCGTCCGACACCAACTGCGAACATGCCCCAGCCAACGCCCGCAGATCGTGCCCGACCGCGTCAACCAGCGCCGTCGCCGCCCGCTCGTCCAAGGTCCCGCCGTGCAACCGGATCTCACCCGCCACGAATTGCGGCAACTCCCACGCCTTCGGCGCCGTCGCAACGACTTCGTTGACCGATGCCTTCCGCAACTTGTCGAGGACGGCCTTGCCCTTCTGGCCGCCCGAGTGCACCAGCACGACGAGTACATCGTCCGACGTGGCACCGGCGTACTCGATCAGATGCGGCACCATCTCGCTCGGCAGATTCTCCAGCGCGCGCAGCACCATGACTCGCTCGGTGGCGAACAGCGACGGCCCGGTGAGCTCCGCGAACACCCCGACATCCAACGTGGACGCGTCGACGTCGGTCACCTCGATCGCGTCATCGCCGTTCGACGCCGCGCCTTTGGAGACTGCCGCGATCGCGGAACGCACCGCGCGATCCGCCAGGAACGCCTCGGCACCGGTCACCAGCAACACATCGCCCAGCTTCGGCGCAGAACCCCTACGAGCAGCCACCCCGTCAGCATCCCATGCCCCACCGACAACCCCCGCTCCGGGGAAACTCTGTGGAACCGTCGTCCCTCAACCAGTGAGGATGGTGGCATGAGTCACGCTGAGCGAGACAGTCTACGGTCGCCTGTACGGCGAGACGTCAGCGGGAGCGCGGTCACTCCTGTCGACGCGCTGATCGTCGTGGACATGCAATCCGCCTTCGTCTCGGGTGAGAACGCCGTACCCGACGCTCCTCGTCTTCTCGACCGCACGACCCAGCTGCTCGACCGTGCACGGGAGGCCAGCGCGGTCGTCGTACACCTCCAGAACGACGGCCCACCCGGCGCCGACGACGAGCCCGACACCCCTGGCTGGGAGCTGTACCTCGCCGTCAAACCCGGCCCCCGCGAGCACGTGATCCGCAAACCCCGCGACGACGGCTTCGACGCCACCTCACTCGGCCAGATCCTGATCGCCGCCGGCGTCCGCTCGGTTGCCATCTGCGGCGTCATGTCCGAGATGTGCGTCCACGCAACCGCCCGCACCGCCCTCGCCCGCGGCTACCGCCTCATCCTGCCGTACGACGCACACGGCACCTACAACATCCCGGCCGTCCCGGGCGTCAGTGAGGAGATCCCCGCCCACATCGTCTCCCGAGTCGCCGCCTGGTCCCTCGGCAACCAACCCGAGAACACCATCCCCACCACCGCCGTCACCTTCACCTCCTAAGCCCCTACGGGTCGTCGCCCCTGGTGACGAGACCAGACCGAAAGGCCATCCCCACCGCCGCGGTCACCTTCACCTCCCAGGCGCGGACGGCTCGTCGCCCGTGGTGATGAGACCAGACCGAACACCATCCCAGCCGCCGCGGGCACCTTCACCTGCTAGGTCTACGGGTCGTGGCCTGTGGTGGTGAGGGTCAGGTGGTTGTCGGGGTTGGTGACGGTCAGGGTTCCGGTGGTGTTGGTGGTGGCGGTTCGGGTGGATTGGTGGGACAGAAGGGTGAGGGTCCTGGGCGCGGGATGGCCGTAGTCGTTGTTGCGGCCGGCAGAGATGAGGGCCAGGCGGGCGTTGGTTGCCGCGATGAAGGTGGGGTCTTGCTGGGCCGAGCCGTGGTGCGGGACTTTGAGGACGTCGGCATGCAGGTCGTCGCCGGTGGCGAGGATTGCTCGTTGGGATTCGGGTTCGAGGTCGCCGGTGAGGAGTATTCGGAGGCCGGACAGTTCGACCATCATGGCGATGCTGGCGTTGTTCTCCGGGGAACCTTCGTCGGTCGACGTCGCGGAGGACGTGCCGGGCGGCGGCAGTGCCGGGACGCGCGCGGGCCAAAGGGTCGTCCAACTGATCTGACCGACGACGCGTCTCTCGTGGTAGGTCACCGTGCGCAGGCTGATGCCGTGATGCGACGCGAGGTCGACGACACGGTCGTACTCCGCGCGCGGCGAGAAGTACGGCGTCACCTCGATCTCGTCGACACGCCGATCCTTCAGTGCTCCGGCCAGCCCACCGACATGATCCGCGTGGAAGTGACTCAGCACGAGAACCGGGATGTGCTCGACCCCGAGATCACGCAGGCACCGATCCATCGCGGCCGGATCCGGGCCCGTGTCGACGACAACCGCCGTACGCTCACCTGCTCGCAGTATCAAGCCATCTCCCTGACCCACGTCGCACATCACGAAGAGCCAGTCGTCCGGCGGCCAGCCCAGTGAACCGACTGGACGCAGTGCGACGACTGCGAGGACGACCACCGCTAGGACCATGGCGATCGGGCGGGCCAGGATGCGGTGCAGTCCGAGTACGAGCGCGAGACAGAGCAGGGTCAGCACGGCGACGCCGATCGCAGTGGCCGGCCAGGCGTTCGCGGCGCCCGGGAGGTCGGCGCCTTCGCGAGCAACGAGGATGATCCACCGCGCCGGCCAACCCGCTGCCCAGCCGACGAGTCGAGCTACCTCCGTGCTCACGAGCGCGACGCCTGCCGCGGCGAACCCGAGAATGGTCGCCGGACCGACGGCGGGACCGGCCAGCAGATTGGCAGCGACCGCGACCATCGACACCTGACCCGAGAGCCACGCGACGACCGGCGTACACGCGAGTTGTGCGGCGAGCGGGCATGAGATCGCCTCAGCCAACCACCTCGGCAACCACTTGGCCAACGCGTCGCGCCAACCAGGACCGAGCAACACGATCCCCGCCGTCGCGAGCACCGACAGCGCGAACCCTGCGGATCGCGCGAGCGATGTGTCGAGGAGAAGCAGGACGATGACTGCGACCGACAGACTGCGTACGGCGCGCCGCCGCGCTCCACCACTCGTCATCGCGGCCAACGCGATCAGCCCCATCGCGGCCGCCCTGAGCACACTGGGCTGCGGCCTGGCGAGGATCACGAACACGACGACCGTCATCACACCGATCACGGTCAGCCCGCGAGCGCGTACTCCGATCAGTCGCGAGCACGGGAGGATGAACGCCAGCAGCAAGGTCAGATTGGTGCCCGATACCGCCGACAAGTGCGTGAGTCCGGTCGTCTGGAAGTCCTCTGTCAGGTCGGCGGCCAGGCCGGACAAGTCGCCCATCACGAGCGCCGGCACGAGTCCGCGTACGTCGTCCGGTTGGCCGGCGACGGACTCACGGAGGCCGGCGCGGACCTTCTCCGCCGCGCGTAACCACCAGGGCGGCTCGTCGACGATCCGTGGTGGTGAACGGACCGAGAGCATGGCAGCGACGTCCGAGCCGGCCTCGACCGCCTCGAGGCGACCATTGGCGTCGACATGTTGGCCATACCTGACCCGTTGCCACTGCGTCGTACCGATCACGAACACCGGCGTACGCACTCGGGTCACACTCCCCCGCGCTCGCACCTCCACGATCGTTGCCTTCAGCACCACATACGGCGGCCGCCGGCCACCCGGACTCTGCCGGACCGACGGATCCCCCTCCACCTTCAGCCGCACCCCCACCGTCGCGCTGTCAGCCGCCAACCCCCGCACCGGCCCAGCCCGAAGACTCGCCACCTGCAGACCAGCCGCAACCCCCATCCCCGCAACAACAACCAGCACCCCCACCACCGCCCACCCCATGCGCGCCCACACCACACCGCCAACCCGCGCCAGCACGCCTACCCGCGCCCCTCCGCCTACCCCTGCCGGTCCGCTAACCGGCACCGCTCCGCCAACCTGCGCAACTCCGCCATAGGGCACTGCTCCGCCATCCCGCTCCAGTCCCTCAGCCCGCGACGGTCCGCCGGCCCGCACCGGTTCATCAGCCCACGCCGCGCCGCCAGCCCGTCCGTGCCATAGCTGACCCAGGCGGTGCCGCGACAGTCGGCGCGAGGAGACGTGGTTGGTGGGATCTGGTTTGTGGAGGATCAGCCCGAGTGCGCAGGCGACAATTAGTGCGACGGTGGCCGTTATGAGGCCGGCAAGCGGGCGCTGTCCGACGAGCAGAACCGCCGCGAGCCAGCCCGCGCCGGCCGGCACCAACAACCGCGCGTCAAGCGGCTCACCACCCCCCGCCTGAGCGGGCGCATCATCGCTCTCCTGCACGGCAGGCCGATCACCGCTGGCCTGCGAGGCGGCTTGGTCGTAGGGCTCCGCCGAGGCCGCCGACTCTCCAGGGCCCGGTGCGGCGGGCGACTCAGCTTTCTCCGGCGAGGCATGCGGACCACGGACCTCCGCCGAGGTAGGCGACACACCAGGCTCCGGTGCAGCAGGCGGGTCACCGGCCTTCGGCGAGGCAGGCGACTCACTGGCTTGCTCGGTGGCGGGGCGCTCAGCGTCGAGTGGATCGGCGGGATGGTCGTCGGCGGCGAGCCCGTCGGGGAGGGAGTCTGCGGCGTGCCCGTCGGCGTGGGGATCGGCATGATGCCCGTTGGCGAGAGGGTCGGCGGTGGATGGCTCGGTCTGGGGATTAGCAGGGCGCCCGGTGGCGAGCGGGACGGAGGGGCGGCCGTTGGCGAGAGGGGCGGCGGTGGAGGGCTTGGCTTGCGGGGTTGGTGGGGGGTCAGATGCGGACATGGGGTTTTAGGGATTCGAATTTCTTGGGGCCTACGCCGGGGACCTCTTGGAGTTGGTCGATGGTGGTGAAGGGGCCGTTCTGGGTGCGGTAGTCGAGGATTCGCTGGGCCAGGACGGGGCCTACGCCGGGGAGGGCGTCTAGTTGGTCGAGGGTTGCGGTGTTGAGGTTGACGGGCGAGTTGGGTGGTGCGGTGGGGGCGGATGAGGTGGTCGCGCCTGGTGCGGTGGTGGGTGGTGGCGGTGCGGGTTGGCCGACGATGATTTGCTCGCCGTCGGTGACTTGGCGGGCGAGGTTGAGGGTGGTGAGGTCGACGCCGGGGAGTGGGCCGCCGGCGAGGGTGAGTACGTCGGCGACGCGGGAGCCGGTCGGAGCATGGACCAGGCCGGGGCGGCGTACTTTGCCGGCGACGTCTACGACCACCACGCCTGCCGACTGGCCGGGGATGCCGGGTGAGCCTTGGGAGGGCTGAGCAGCACGTGTCGAAGGCTGGGCGGTTGGCTGGCCGGAGCCGGGTGTTGGTTGCGCTGCGCCGGGCGAGGGGGCGCTGGTTGAGGCACCTGGTTGGGTGACGGGTGAGCCTGTGGTGGCGGTGGATGGGCGGGTGTCGGGGAGAGTCTCCGGGCGGGCGCGGAAGACGGACCAGGCGGCCCAGGACAGTCCGATGGCCAGTACGGCGGCCAGGACCATGACGTGCCGTGGGGACAGGGTCCAGCGGGCGTCTCGTAGTCGCTCGGGTCGGACCGATTCGGGGATCCATCCACCTCGCACCTCCTCATCACGCTCCTCCAGGTGTTCGTCGGGTGCGTGCTCCGGTGGGCGGGCGCTGAGACGTGCCAGCGCACGCTCACGCGCGCCCGGGGCGGGCGCTGGAGCACGACGGAAGACCTTCACGCCAGAGAAAGTACGAGTCTGTAGGCCTGCTGGAACGACGATTTCGAAGGTGTGGAAAACCCCGCCCGCGCCTGCAGCGCAGGCGGGGCGGGAGACTGAGGTCGTGCGGGGAGGGCGAGCTGGCGGCGGGCCGAGCTCGCCGGGGCAGGCCGACGTCGGGTGGGCGGAGGTGGCGGCGGCCGGGTGAGGCTGGCCGGGTGGGCTGCCGGGGTGGGGCAGGCCGAGGGTGGGCCGGGTCGGTTAGCGGGGGGCTATTACTACGGCTAGGAGGCCGGGGCCTACGTGGGCTCCTATTACGGCGCCTACTTCTCGGAGGACTATTTCTTCGGCTTGGGGGAGGCGGTCGGCCAGGCCGTCCGCCAGGGTTTGGGCTTTCTCGAGGTTGGCCAGGTGGTGGACGGCTACCTGGACGGGATTGTCGCCGGCGCGTTGGACGGCTATGTCGGCGAGGCGGGCGATGGCCCGGGAGGAGGTGCGGACCTTCTCGAGGGGGACGATGCGGCCGCCGCTGATGGTGAGGAGGGGCTTGACGGCGAGCGCCGTGCCCAGCAGCGCCTGGGCGGCGCCGATGCGGCCGCCGCGGCGCAGGTACTCCAGCGTGTCGACGTAGAAGTAGGCCGAGATCGACTTCATCCGGGCGCGGGCCGCGGCCTCGACGCTGGCCTGGTCCTCCCCCGCGGCGGCTGCGGCCGCCGCTGCGAGCACCGGGAACCCGAGGCCCATGCCGAGCGAGCGGGAATCGACCACGCGGACCGGGATCGGCGACTCCTTGGCCCCGATCATGGCGGCCTCGAACGTGCCGGACATATCACCGGAGAGGTGGATCGATACCACAGCCTCAGCCCCGTCCTTGGCGCACTGCATGTATGCGTCGGCGAACGTGTGCGGGGACGGGCGGCTGGTCGAGACCGGCGTGAAGGTCTTCAAAGCCTCGGCAACGGCGTCGGCCGAGGTGGCGCCGTCGTCGTACGACGTCCCGCCGATGACGACCTGGAGTGGTACGACGGTTAGCGGGTGGCGAAGCACCTCATGCGTGGACAAGCCAGCCGTGGAGTCGGTGACGACGTGCACGCGGGCTGACATGCAGCGAGGTTACCGGACAGTTTAGATCGTGTCTCCCGGTCCCACGTCGCCGCGCGCCAGGCGTGGGACGGGCTTTGTCGGCGCACGATGCCAGACTGCGGAGGATGAAGGAGACAGCGGCCGAAGTCAGCACGTTGCAGGAGCTTCTGGATCAGGCGTACGAGCGTTCGACGGAGCATCTGCGCAATATCATCACGGACCCGCGCCGGCTGGACGCCGACGACCTGGTGCGGGTTCTGACCGGCATGTGCACGCTCAATCTGGCCACGGTCACCGCTCGGTGCGAGCCGCGGATCAGTGCGGTCGACGGGCACTTCCTGCATGCCCGGTGGGTGTTCACGACGTCGGGCTCGGCGGCCAAAGCGCGGCACCTCAAGGCCAGACCAGCGGCCAGCCTCTCGTACGTCGACGGCGAGCGGATCGGCGTGTTCAGTCACGGCGAAGTGGATTTCCTGACACCGGAGCACCCGGACTTCGCGGAGATCGAGGCACATCTCACCAACCACTACGGCAGCTCTCCGTCGAGCTGGGGTGACGACATCGTCTACTGCCGTCTCCAACCAAGCTGGATGGTCGGCTACGCCTTCGACAAGGCAGCGGTTCTCCACGACGTGCAAAAGAACTAGAACATAAGAACCAGCGAGGTGAAGGCCTACCCCACCGCGGCCTTCACCTCGCTCTCGCAGTGCTGACTCCCCCTCGGCGTCAGCCCACTGTCGTCCCCACGTACGTCAGCGGACCGCCCCCCGCCCGTCAGCGTGCGACTTCCTCATGGCGCCGGAGTGCTGGCTCCCCCTTCTTGCCAGCTCGGCCGGCGTGGCTGTGTCAGGTCCCCGGCGAGCTACTCCCCGTACCGGTCCTGTGTGGACCGGCCTGACCGCGAGCTCGTCGAGGTCCCGGGAGGCCCCCAGCGGCCAACCCGCCGGCGGGTGACCAAACCCGCCGGTTTCCCCGTGTCAGCCGGGCTCCGGCACTCGTCCCCTGTGTCGTGTGCCTGGCCCGTTGCTGGGACCCCGCCCCGGGTGTGGTGCCCTGACGGCGCACGGCACCCGGTTCAGGCAGGACAGATCCGCATTCGGCAGCACCCCGGAGCTCTCGACAGCCGATCGGCGCCCCCACCGCCCGGCCGCCGGATGCCCTCCGCGTCGCCTTCCCCAAGCTTGACGGGAGTCCGGCGCTGCACCATGGCCTCATGATGGTTCACCGCCCTTTCCCCTGCCCGCACTGCCCGGCGTCGGTCTCTGCTTCGTGGAACCTGTCCTACGGCTGTAATTCTTGGTCCGGCAGCCATGTCAGGACGAGGCAGAAGAACCGGCAGTTACCCGGCAGCTTCAGCGGATGCGCGTCACAAAAGGGCGGCGAGTACGTCGTTCGCCAGCCGCTGGACCGCGGCCGCGGGATCAGGCTCCGGCCACCCATCGGCGACGGACGCACTGTCGCAGGACTCCTGCAGGACCGCCCACGCGGTCGGCAGCATCGGCGGGTCCATCGACCGCTGCCACGCCAGTAGCTGGCCGCACAACGAGTCACCCGCGTCCGCACGCCCGAGCGCGTGCAGCACGGCGACGGCCTCAGGCAGTACTTCGAGCAGATAGACAACCCGGCCTTCGACCAGCAGCCGGTTGACCGCATCCCGGATGCACACCCGGGCCTGCTCCACCTCACCGGCGTCACGGGCCAGACGTGACCGATAGAGCATCACCAGGTAGTCGAAGTACCCGCGGTGTCCGCGGATGTCGGCGTCTGCCTCGTCGAGCAGCGCCCGCGCCTCGTCGTACCGGCCGGCCTGGTATTCGACCATGGCCAGACAGCCGGCCACCTTGGTGCGCTCCGGATCGTCTGAGGCCTGACTGTCCCGGGCAAGCAACGCAAAGCGCCGCGCCTCGGCCAGGTTGCCCAGCTCGAGCTCCACGCGGCTGAGCGCCATGTACGCGATCTCGTCCGGATAGACGCCCGGGTTGACCAGTGCGGCCTCCCAAGCGAGCAAGAGCTCTTTGGCCTCGGTCAACCGGCCCCAACGCAGCAGAGCGAGCCCACAGGTGGCCTGCACCGTCGCGGCCCGCTGCACGTCGCCATGCTTACGAGCGTCCTCCACCAGCGCTGGGATCTCGGCCAGGATCTGGGCATCCAGCAGATGCGAGCCGGACGACACCCAACCGCTCCGTGCGAGCAACCCCATCTCGGTCTCGCCAGGGATCAGAACCCGTGCCTCGCCGTAGTTCCGGCGAGCGCCACGGATGTCACCGGTCAGGCTGGACAGCCGCCCGGCGATCGCGCGCAGTCTGCCGCTGACTTCCTGGTCCGCCACGTTGTCGGCGCACAAAGTCGCCCAGCGGATCCCGCTCTCGGCCACGCTCGCCTGGTACTGCCACGCGATCCGGAAGCCCAGCACGATCCGTGCGGCCACATCCCACTGCCCGAGCTCGGCCGCCCGCTCCAGCGCCACCTCGAACACAGCGGAGTTGGCATGCGCCGCCCGATACCGCCGATCCCGGTCCGGCGACGACCACGCGCCCTCCAGCCCGGACACGTACGTCGAACACCACGCGACCGCCCGGTCCCGGAAGTCGATCAGGTCATCGCCTTGCGACGACAGACCGGCGTACGCGTGCTCCCGGATCGTCTCCAGCAGCTTGTAGCGAGCGCCGTACAGCTGCTCGAACTCGTTCACCGGCTGCAGCAGCGACTTCTCCACCAGCTCGGCCAGCAGCATCGGTACGTCGGCCGCGTCGATCGGATCGCCCGTGCACACCCCGGCCACCGCGTCGAGCGTGAACGGCGAACCGAGCACCGACGTCCGGTAGAGCAGCTGCCGCGCCGCATCGGACAGCGCGTCGACACTCCACGCGATCGTGTCGGCCAGCGTCCGCTGGTGCGGCGCACCGAACCGCCGTGGCCCGGACAGCAAGCGGAACCTGTCGTCCAGCGCGGTCAGTATCGTCTCCACCGACAGCGACCCGGCCCGCGCGGCCGCCAGCTCGAGCGCCAGTGGCAGTCCGTCCAACCGCTGGCACAGGCGAGCCACCGTGGACGCGTTCTCCGGCGTCAGGACGAACCCGGGCCGCACCCGCCCCACCCGCCGGCAGAACATCTCCACCGCCGGACTGGCCACGATCTCGTCGAAGTCCTTGTCGTTCCCCGGTACGCCGAGCACCTGCACCCGGCGAACCACTTCGTCCGGCAGGCCGAGCGGGATCCGCGACGTGACCAGTACGCCGATGCCCGGGAAGCTGCGGACCATCCGGTTCGCGACCGTCGCGACCCCGTCGAGCACATGCTCGGCGTTGTCCTCCACGATCACCAGGTCCCCCGGCTTGCGCCCGGACAGTACGTCGTCCAGGTCCGACGTGCCCGGCGCGGTGCCGAAGGCGTCCAGGATGGCCGACGGTACGGCGGCATCGCGCTGGACCGTCGTGAGGTCGACGACGACCACCGTCGTGTCGACGCCCGAGAACCGGTCGGCCGCGGCCAGCGCAAGCTCGGTCTTGCCGACACCACCCGGACCGACGAGCGTGACGAGTCGGTTCTGGCGCAGCAGCGTCTCCAGCTCGAGGAGCTCCTGCTCACGGCCGACGAGACCATCAGGGATCGGCCTGGTGCCGCGCCAGCGCAAACCCGTCGGCGCGGGATCGGCGACCGAGACGACCGGTCGTGCGACACCGTGCCCGGCCGCGGCGAGGAAGCGATCAGTATCAGCGCTCTGCAGTCCGAGCGCGGACGCGAGCAGCCGGACCGAGTCCTTCCGGGGGCGCGCCACCCGCCCGGCCTCGATCTCGCGGATGGACCGCACGCTCAACCCGGCGCGGTCGGCCAGCTCCTCCTGGGACAGACCCGTCTGGACCCTCAGGTCGAGCAGGAGATCGGCGAAGCTCCGCCGACCGTCAGCCCGGCCACCCGCGTCCGACACAGCCCGTCACCCCTCTTGAGGCCTCACGTTCCTGTCACAACATAGCGTGACAGCGGCCCGCGCGCGGGGCGGAACCGAGGCGCGGGATGCGGCCTGGATCACACCAAATTGTTGATTGAGGCAACAAGTTGATTCAGGATGAAATAGCTGAAAGGGCAGAAACCCAGCCCGGTGTGGACTTTGCCAAAGGCTTCAAGCCGTCGCCTGAACCGAGATGGATTCATTTTCACCGGTGTAGAGAGAAAGCACCCCGGTCCAGTCGTCGATCCGTGCGCGGGTGTCCGCGCGACCGGAATCGGCATTCAGCACGCTGCCGTCACAAATGCCGCGGGTGGCGCGGATCAGGAGTTCGGTGCCGAGTCCCGCCCACTGGGCCCGAAGGGTGTCAAGCGCTGCCATGCAGGCAATTCAAGCGGAGTCGTGTTTCGCAAACGTAACGCGATCCGCAACATCACGATAAGTCACCGAGGTCCGCAAAGATGAGTTACCCGGTAGTCCGTTAACCGGGAAGCCAGGAAAGGCGGACCTGCCGGCGCGGATTGTCCACATTGGTGTCGACCAGGCAGATCGACTGCCAGGTGCCGAGCATCATCCGCCCGTCGAGCACCGGAACCGAGGCGTACGGCGGGATCAGCGCGGGCAGCACGTGGTCACGCCCGTGCCCCGGCGAGCCGTGCCGGTGCCGCCAGCCGAAGTCGGGCGGCAGCAACTGCTCGAGCACCGCGAGCAGGTCGGTGTCGCTGCCGGCTCCGGTCTCGAGGATCGCGATCCCGGCCGTGGCGTGCGGGACGAACAGGTGCAGCAGTCCGTCGCCCTGGGCCTGATGGGCCTCGGAGGCAACGAACTGCTCGCACATGCTCGTCAGGTCGAAGACGACCTCGGTACCGCCGGTGGTGACATCGATGAGCTCAGAGCGCATCTGAGCAGCGTAGTCCTGTCTAGGCCGGGACGATGTTGACCAGCTTCGGCGCACGGACGATGACCTTGCGGGTGCCGCGGCCGTCCAGGGCCTTCTGGACCGCCTCGGACGCCAGCGCCAGCTGCTCCAGGTCGGCGTCGGAGATGTCCGGCGAGACCTCCAGCCGGTCCTTCACCTTGCCGGCGATCTGGACCACGCAGGTGACCGTGTCCTGGACCAGCAGGGCCGGGTCGACCTTCGGCCAGCCGGCCTTCGCGACCGTCGGCTCGTGGCCCAGCTCCTCCCACATCTCCTCGGCCGTGTACGGCGCGACCAGGCTCAGCAGGACGGCCACCGTCTCGACCGCCTCGCGGACGGCCGGGTCGGCCGCGCCCGGGCCGGCGTCGATCGCCTTCCGGGTCGCGTTCACCAGCTCCATGATCCGGGCCACCATCACGTTGAACCGCATCGAGTCGATCAGCTCGGCGGCGTCCGCCACCGTCCGGTGGGTGATCTTGCGCAGCGCGACGTCACCGGTCGACGGGTCCGAACCGACCGGCGCCTCGACCGATCCCGCCAGCCGCCAGGCCCGCTGCAGGAACTTCAGCGAGCCGCCCGGCGACATGTCGGCCCAGTCGATGTCGTCCGACGGCGGACCGGCGAACACCATCGTCAGCCGGACCGCGTCGACGCCGTACTCGTCGAGCTGGTCGCCCAGGTTCACACCGTTGCCCAGCGACTTGCTCATCGCCTTGCCCTGGTTGATCACCTGGCCCTGGTTCAGCAGCCGGGTGAACGGCTCGACCACGGTCAGCAGGCCCATGTCGTGCAGCGCCTTGACGAAGAACCGCGCGTACAGGAGATGCAGTACGGCGTGTTCCTTGCCGCCGACGTACTGGTACACCGACATCCAGCGCTCGGCCGCGGCCGGGTCGAACGGGCCTTCGACGAACTCCGGCGACAGGTAGCGCAGGAAGTACCAGGACGAGTCGACGAAGGTGTCCATCGTGTCCGTGTCGCGCTCGGCCTTGCCACCGCACTTCGGGCAGTCGACCTCGACCCACTCGCGGTCGGCCGCCAGCGGCGAGACACCCTTCGGCTGCAGGTCCGCGCCGCGCAGGTCGGGCAGCTCCATCGGCAGCTGGTCGTCCGGGACCGGCACCTCGCCACAGGACGGGCAGTGGATGATCGGGATCGGGCAGCCCCAGTACCGCTGCCGGCTCAGCAGCCAGTCGCGCAGCCGGTAGTTGATCGTCCGCTCGCCCAGCCCCTTGCCTTCCAGCCAGTCGATGATCCGCGACTTGGCGTCGGCGACGTCCAGCCCGTCCAGGCTGATCTCGTCGTTGGCGCTGTTGATGGCCGGGCCTTCACCCGTGTACGCCTTACCGTCGAAGTCCGCCGAAGGCTCGACGGTCCGCACGATCGGCAGCTCGAACTTCTCCGCGAACTCCCAGTCCCGGGTGTCCTGGCCGGGGACCGCCATGATCGCGCCGGTGCCGTAGTCGGCCAGCACGTAGTCGGCCGCCCAGATCGGGATCCGCTGCCCGGTCACCGGGTTGATCGCGTACGAGCCCAGGAAGACGCCGGTCTTGTCCCGCTCGGTGCTCAGCCGCTCGATCTCGGTGGTCGCCTTCACGGCGGCCAGGTACTCGTCGAAGGCGGCCTGCTGGTCCGGCGTGACCAGTTCAGCGGCCAGCTTGGCGTCCGGCGCGACCACCATGAAGGTGGCGCCGAACAGCGTGTCCGGACGGGTGGTGAAGACCTTGATCGGCTCGTCGCGGCCCTCGACCTGGAAGTTCGCGAACGCGCCCTCGGACCGGCCGATCCAGTTGCGCTGCATCAGCAGGATCTCTTCCGGCCACTGCAGCAGCTCCATGTCGTCCAGCAGCCGCTGGGCGTACTCCGTGGTCTTGAAGTACCACTGGGTCAGCTCGCGCTTGGTGACCTCGTGCCCGCACCGCTCGCACCGGCCCTGGATGACCTGCTCGTTGGCCAGCACGGTCTGGTCGTGCGGGCACCAGTTCACGTACGACGCCTTGCGGTAAGCCAGCCCGCGCTCGTAGAACCGCAGGAACAGCCACTGCGTCCACCGGTAGTACTCCGGGTCGGACGTGTGCAGCCGGCGGGACCAGTCGAAGCTGATCGCGTACCGGCGGATCGACTCCGCCTGGGTCTCGATGTTGGCGTAGGTGAACGTGGCCGGGTGCTCGTTGCGCTTGATCGCCGCGTTCTCGGCGGGCAGCCCGAAGGAGTCCCAGCCGATCGGGTTCAGGACGTCGTACCCCTGCTGGAACCAGTAGCGCGACAGCACGTCGTGCAGCGCGAACACCTCGGCGTGCCCCATGTGCAGGTCGCCGGAGGGGTAGGAGAACATCGTGAGCGCGTAGCGCCGCTCGGCCGTGCCGTCGTCACGCGCCTTGAACGGGTCCAGCTTCTCCCAGACCGGGCGCCACTTGGCCTGCATGGCGTTGAAGTCGTATCCACCCCGGTCGATCGGGGCGTCATCCACCTGCTCGCTCACGGTACTACTCCCGCATTCGTGTGTTGTTGAGCCTAATGTGCCAGAAGGCGGCTCAGGACATGAAAAAGCCCCTCGCGCAGGAGGGGCTGCCGCACTGACCGGCGCATCGACGCCTCGATGCCAGTACGGCTAACTAAGGAGCAGGCTCACTCGCATACGCCGAGGATACCACCGCCCCGTCAGGACCAACGGGCGGTCAGGCCGTCCTCCGCACGGACAGCACCGAGCATGTGTCGTTCTAAACGAACTCAGTGCCGCCGGTACGCCGGTGCTCCCCCGGTGTGCGCCCGTAGTGTCGCCGGAACGCGGTGGAGAACGGGCGTACGTCGGAATAGCCGCAGGACCGGGCTACCTCGGTCACGGTGACGGCGGGATCTAGTAAGAGCTGTGCGGCGAGTTCCAGCCGCAGCCGGCGCAGGGTCGACATGATCGACGCGCCGGTCTGCTGCTGGAACAGGCGCTCGGCGTGGCGTTCGGACAGGTGTGCCACTGCCGCGACGTCCCGGACGGTGATCGGTCGGGACAGGTTGTCGCGGAGGTGCCGCTGCATAGCCTCGACGACCAAAGGACCGCGGTCACGCCGGACGGGGTCTACCGCGAGGTCCTCGCCGAGGGCGAAGGTGCGGGCGGTCTCGAGCACCAGTGCGGAGCCGAGCGCCGCCAGTGCGGTGGTGTAGCCGGACACCGGCGCGGCCGCTTCGGCGGCGAGCGCGGTGATGAGTGCCGGCAAGGAGCCTGCCCGGTCTGACACGACCGGCCCGTCGGGCCGGGTGAGCCCGGACCACCAGCCGGGGAGATCGGGGGCGACCGCTGGCCGCCGGTCAGGGCCGGGTGCGGTGGCCGCCGGCCGCACACTCTCCCCCGCCCGGCTGCCGGACGCGGCCGGGCGGAAGGTGAAGCCCCAGAAGGCGATGCCCAGTGGGGCTGTCCTGCTGGACTCGATCTCGTGGACGTCGCCGGGTCGCGCAAGGAAAACTGCGCCCGGCTGGACGTCGTATTGCGTTGAGCCGTTGTTGAAGCGGCCCTCGCCGGAGTACGCGAGGCAGACCTCGTGGAACGAGTGGCTGTGCCAGTAGTTGCGCCAGTAGTCCGGCCGGTAATGACCCCAGCTGAGGAAGTCCGCGCGGAAACCGTCGACCTCGCAGGACTCCAGCAGTCCCGCGAGGTCGACGAAACGATCCGCCGCAGCGACGTCCGCGAGGGTCAAACAGCGCTCCTACCCGTCGGGTCGACTCCTCGCAGCATCATGCCCTGCCCGAGCGACCAGTCGTGCGTCTTCACCATCGGCGGGTCCGCCGGGTCGCGGTACTGGATCAGCCAGGTCGTCCGGGCCTCGTCGCTCACGTTCACCCCGGACCCGTGCACGGTCAGATAGGTGAAGAAGAGTACGTCGCCCGCCTCGGCCGGCTGCGGTGTCGCGGTGTCGAACGGTACGTCGGTCAGGTGGTACGAGCCCTCCGGGTCATGCTCCCGCGGACCGTCCTTGTGGCTGCCCGGGATCACCCGGACGCAGCCCTTCTCGACCGGCGCGTCGTCGAAGTGGAAGATCGCCGCACCGACCCGGTGGTACGTGTGCGGGAAGAACGGGTGGTCCTGGTGCAGCGGGAACGGCGAACCGTTCTCCGGCGGCTTCACGAACAGCTTGGTGTGGTGCAGCTGCACGTTGTCGACACCCATCACCGCGGCGGCCACGTCGGTGAAGCGCGGGTCCACCAGCAGCTTGGCGAACTCGGCGTCGTAGAACTGCGCGTCATGCAGATGCTGCAGCCGGGTCGCGCCGTCGGCCAGCCCCATCGCCGACTTCCAGGTGGGGTCGTCGTGACGGTTCAGCTGCGCCAGCAGGTCGTGGCTGCGCTGCCGGTAGTACGCCGCTTCGTCCTTGCTGAGCAGGCCTTTCACCAGCACGAAACCCTCGTCGGCGTACTGCCGAGCCAGGGACGACAACTCGGGCTTGTCAGAGGTGATCGTCATCTCGAAGTTCCTCCTGATCGGGTCCTTCGAGCGTAGGAAAATCAGCGCCCGGACGGCAGGACCGGGCCGGACGCCGATGTTCGTCAAACGGACATGGTTACAGCCCGAGCTGTCCCAAGCGCACGCTGATCCGTGGATCGGTGGACACCACCGGGGCACTCGAGTGCACCCATGGATCGCCGCCGAAGTACGTCGTGAAGATGTTCTCGGCCGTCCGCGTCGCCAGCGCCTGGGACGTCAGCGTCGGGTTCGGACCGCCGAGACCGTTGGACAGCGCGGAGTTGTCGGCGATGAACAGCCCCTTCACCGCGCGCGTCTCGCCGCGCGGGTCGACGACGGAGTTGCGCTCCGACGAGCCCATCCGCATCGACGACTGGACGTGCAGGATCAGCGGCGCCCAGTCGATCCGGTGGACCTTCTTCGCGCCGGCGCCCCGAAGCAACTCGGCCGCCTTCCGCGCCATGAACTCGCGGTTCCGCAGCGTCCGCGCGGTCCGTCGGCGCTGCTTGAAGGTGACCTTCGGGATCGGCCCGTTCTCGTCTGCCGGCAGCGCCGACAGGGTGACCCGGTTCTGCGCCTCGACGTCGTCGTCGGTGATCACCAGCACGCTCAGCAGCCGATCCAGCCCGTGCGACAGGACCTCCTTCAGCTCCGGCCCCATCACACGCCCGGCCGGCCCGTCCCACGGCCCGGTCCGGCCGCGACCGTTCTTGTACTGTCCACGGATCCCGCTGTCGGACAGCGTCCCCGCGAAGGCGGCCAGCGCCGGTGGCAGGCCGACTTTCTCCAGACCGCCGTACGGCGGGTAGTCCAGCCGGGCGCTCGACCCGACACCCTTCGGGTTGCCGGTGTAGTCGTCGAAGACCCCGAACACCCAGTCGAAGAAGTGGTCGGTGTACCCGCGCCCGACCCACCCGTTCGGATTCGGCAGCCCGCTGTTCAGCCACAGCCGTGGGTTCTCCGTGCAGCCACCCGACATCACCACGACCCGGGCGTCTTCACGGTGCTCGACACCCGCCGAGCGCCAGGTGACACCGGTGGCCGTCAGCACACCGTGCCGCTTCTCGGCATGCACCTGGGTGACGAACGCGTCCGCGATCAGCTCGACCGGCTTGCCGCCGCGCGACCACACGTCCGCGGTCAGTGCCATCGGCACGTAGCTGTTGTCCGTCGAGCGCTTCGCGAATTGGTTGCGCGGGGCACCATTCGGCCGCATACAGCCTTGGAAGCAGTAGCTGCAGAACGTGCACCCGGTCGCCTTCGGATAAACGAGCAGGTCCGAGGCAGCCGTCTTTCCCGCCGTCCCGCCCGGCTGCAGGATCGCGTTCTCCTGCGGCCGGTACGCCGGCCGGTGCGTGGTCTTCGTGGTCTGCACCGGCAACCCGAGCGTCTCGGCGCCGCGGAAGAAGGTCTGCTCCTTGTGACCCATCGCCGCGGTCATCACCGGCATGGTCGCCTCGACCCATTCGAAGTACGGCACCATTTCCCCATAAGTAAAGGGAAAGCGGTGATCGACGTCGTACGCCGACTTGTCGGCGCCGTCGTACCCCTCGAAGACGCCGGGTACGCGCGCGGGTAGTTGCCGTAGAAGTGCTGCGTGGTGCCGCCGACGCCGGACAGCTGCCAGACGAACGAGTTCTGCGGCCACTCGCGGTACCAGGCCTGCTTGGACCGGTCGGACGGCCCCCAGCGCAGCGAGCTCCTTCGCCACCACCGGCCCGCCGCCGCCGGCTCCGATCACGATGACGTCGCGCATCAGTCGTGCACCTCCTGGCGCCCCTGGTAGTAGCCGATGAAGTCGTCCCAGCCCTCGACCGGGCCGTGCGGTTGGTAGCCGGTGTGGTTCCAGCCGACCGGCCGCTTCCGCAGCGTGCGGCTCACCTTGTCGTAGACGGCCGATTCGCCGTACGCCCCGAAGGTGGCGAACTCGATCAGCGCGCCACCAACGAACTTCAGCAGTCCGGACACCGAGGCCTTCAACGGCTCCGGGAACTGCACGTCGAGCAGTGCGACCAGATCCGCGTCGGTCCGCTCGATCAACTCGAACGCCTGCGCCTTCTCGGCGTACGACAGGCGGGCGAACGGCGACAGGTGCGGCCCGTTCACCGCGAGCGGGTTGACCTGCGTCGCCATCAAATTCAGCAGGCCGGCGATCGGGAACGACAGCGGCAGCGCCTCGTCACTCTGCAGGTACGCCGCCAGCGCCTGGTCGAGCGTGTGCACCTTGACCGGGAGTACGTCGAGGCCCGGCAACGCGATCCCCGAGTCCGCGAGGCCGAGCGGGTTACTCGTCGGTCTACTTCTCTCCACCGGTACGGCGCGTTGCTGTACGTTACGCCTGCTTTCAACTACAGGCGCAGAAGCGTCCGAAGAGACTGGATCGAGTCAGATCCGTAGCTCGGCGATGACCGGGCGGTGGTCGCTGCCGGTGGGCTTCATCACCCAGGCCTTGGTCGGCGTGACACCGCGCACCATGATGTGGTCGATCCGCGCCATCGGGAACTTGGCCGGCCAGGTGAACCCGAACCCTTGCCCGGCGGCCCCCTGAGCCGAGCGCAGTCCGGCGGTCAACGGGGCGAGGCTGCGGTCGTTCGCCGTACCGTTGAAGTCGCCCATCACGATCACGCCGGCCAGCTTCTCGTCGGCGATCTGCCGGCCCAGCGCCTTGATGGTGTCGTTGCGCTGGTTCGACGTGAAGCCGCTGGTGCCGACCCGCACCGACGCGAGGTGGGCGACGTACACCGCGACCTTGCCCTCCGGCGTGCTGACCTCGGCCCGCAGCGCGCGGGTCCACTTGAAGCCGACGTCGACGGACTCGCTCTGCGCCACCGGGTACTTCGACCACAGGGCGACCGTGTCCCGGGAGACCTCGTACGGATACTTCTTGGCGAACTCGGCCTTGTAGACCTTCATGTCCGCCGTGGTGATCTCCTCCAGCGCCATCACGTCCGCGTCGGCGGCGAGCAGGTCCTGGGCGGTCGTCTTCGGGTCCGGGTTGGCCGCGTCGACGTTGTGGGACAGGACCCGCAGGTCGTACGCGCCGCCACCACCCTTGCCGGGGATCAGCAGATCGCCGAACATCAGCCCCCACACCACCACGGGTACCAGCAGCGCGACGCCCGCGATGGCGGAACGTCGTACCACTGCGGCCACCGCGAGGATCGGTACGGCGACGCCGACCCAGGGCAGGAAGGTGTCGAGCAGGCTGCCCAGGTTGCCGACGGAGTTCGGGACGTAGCGGTGGAAGAGCAACGGGAGAGCGGTCAGGATCGCGAGGACGGCGATCAGCCAGCCGCGACGCCACATACTGCCCTTCCGAGGGCGTCGGGAGGCGCCGCGCCGAGGCGACGGCGTGCGGGTGGCGACTGCGGTCTGGCGGTCCGGCATGCAGTGATTGTTGCGGACACTTGGCCCGGACCAAAGTCCATGCCGGGTCGAACGGGCCGATTTCATCCGTCCGAAGGACCGATCGGACCGTAATGATGAGGATTCCGTGAGAGACCTGGTGCCGTCGTGGGCCAGCGCCGACAATGCCGGTATGCAGCCTGTGCAGACCGCTGAGCCGCTCGTCGTGAAGCGACATGGGCTCGGCACCACGAAGACCGTGCTGTACCTCGGCACGCTGGTGTTCAGCCTGATGGTGCTGCTCACGCTGGGCATCGTTGTGATCCAGCTCATCCGCGGCGCATCGATCCGCGAGCCGCTCGAGGCGGTCTGGCTGTCCTGGGGCGGCATGCCGCTGATCTTCGCGGTCGGACTGCCGATCCTGCTGCTGGTCGGCGCGATCACCGCCCTCGAGGAGCGCCGGGAGGCCGACGACGAGGACGTTCTGCTGACGGTCGACGACACCGGGATCTACCTCGGCGGCGAGCAGCCGCAGACCATCCCGTGGTCCGAGGTGCACGGCGTCTGCCGGGTCGAGCGGCACTTCGACAACGGCGACGGCGGCGAGTCCTGGCATCCGTATCTGATCGTTCTCCGGTACGACGACGACGCGTTGCCCCGCAGCTCGAAGGCGTGGGGCCCGTACCGCCCCTGGCCGGGCACCTTCGAGGTCCTCGGCCGCCCGCTCCCCTTCGACGAGCTGGCCGCGGCTGTCCGCCGATGTGCTCCAGGTGTCGAGGTCACCGACCGCGGCCACGTCCTCGACTGATCCCTCCCCGGGCTAGCGTCACAACCACGACCGCCGACCGTGGACTGTTCCCGGTCACGACGGAAGGACAGTGAGATGGCCAACCTGATCTATTCGGCGATCACCTCCCTCGACGGGTACGTCGAGGATGCCGACGGAGGGTTCGAGTGGGCGGCACCGGACGAGGAGGTGCACGCGTTCGTCAACGAGCTGGAGCGTCCGATCGCGACGTACCTGTACGGCCGGCGGATGTACGACACGATGGTCTACTGGGAGACCGCCACCAACAGCTCCGATGTGGCCCGGGAGTACGCCGAGATCTGGCGAGGGGCCGAGAAGGTCGTGTACTCACGAACACTGCCGGCGGTGACGAGCGCCAGGACACGCATCTGGCGCACCTTCGAACCCGATGCGATCCAGCGGCTGAAGGAGTCCTCGGCCTCCGATCTGAGCATCGGCGGCGCCGACCTCGCCGGCCAGGCCCTGAACGCCGGCCTCGTCGACGAGTGCCACCTGTTCCTCGCCCCGATCATGGTCGGCGGCGGCAAACACGCCTTGCCGAACGCCCTCCAGCTGCGCCTGGAACTCCTCGACGAACGCCGCTTCACCAGCGGTTTCGTCCACCTCCACTACCGCATCCTCTAACCCTTCGGACCCAGCAACCTCTCCAGGTCGGTCAGGACGTCCATCGCGCCGAGCGGGCCGAGGCCGAGGAACCAGACCTCGTCGTCGACGCGCGCCACCTGGCCGTTCGTGACCGCCGGCAAGGCTTTCCAGAGGTTGCCGTTGACAACGGTGTTCTCGGCGGTGGTGTCCGGCTTGCCGTAGCTGGAGTAGAAGATCCAGTCGCCGACGGCCTGCCCGATGTTCTCCTGCGACACCTCGACCGCGAGATCCTGCACATCCTGGATCTTCGGCCGCGGCAGCCCGATGTCCTTCAGGATCACGCCGATGAACGACAGGTTGCCGTACAGCCGGATCTCGCCCGGCCGGAACCGCACCAGCGAGATCGTCGGCGACCCGTGCACCTTGGACTTCACGTCGTCGGCGCGCTTCTGGTAGTCGTTCAAGATCCCGGTGGCCTTGTCCTCCTCGCCGACCGAGTCCGCGACCAGCAGGAAGTTCTCCTTCCACGGGAACCCGGGCCGGATGCTGAAGACCGTCGGCGCGATCGCGCTGAGCTTGTCGTACAGATCGTTCGCCCGCAGCTTGCTGCCCAGAATCAGGTCCGGCTTCAACGCGGCGATCGCCTCGAGGTTCAGCTCGCTGATCCCGCCGACGGTCTTGATCCCCTGCGCCTTGTCGGCCAGGTACGACGGAACACCGGCCTGACCGGCGGTCGTCGCCATCCCGACCGGCGTGATGCCGAGCGCGAGTACGTCGTCGAGCTCGCCGCTGTCCAGGACGACGACGCGCTCGGGCTTCTTCTCCAGCTTGGTCTCGCCCAGCGCGTGCTTCACCGTCCGCGGGAACTGCCCCGGCTGCGCGTCCGACCCGAGCTTGGCGGTCTCCTCGTCGGCAGTCTTGAACAACCGCCCGCCAGTCGCCACGTCCTTGTCACCGACCCCCGTGTCGGCACTCCCGGTGTCCTTGCCGCCACACCCCGCCAGGACCAGCAGGGCAGCCAGCACGCCAATTCCGATCAGCTTCTTCACAGCCGCTGACCCTACAACAACTTTGGTTAGGCATCCCTAACCAGGTCCAGCTGTTGCCCGGCCGTGAGCTCGACGGTCAGCTCCCCGTCCGGCAACGCGATCCGGTGCGTACCGGCCTGCGTCGCCCGCACCGTCGCCGCCGTCAGTACGCCGTCCCGCCAGCTCACGTCGAAGGTCAGGCCGCCGCGGGCACGCAGACCGTGGAACGAGCCGTCCGGCCAGTCAGCCGGCAAGGCCGGCAGCACGCGGATGACGTCGGTGTGGCTCTGCAACAGCAGTTCCGGAATGCAGCCGGTCATGCCGAAGTTCGCGTCGATCTGGAAGATGTCGCCGTCGCGGTGCAACAGGTTGTCCGAGACCAGTCGGCTCAGATAGTCCTGGATGACCGCCGACGCCTTCTCCGGCTCGAACAGCCGCGCCCAGAGCGCCACCAGCCAGGCCGCCGTCCATCCGCCGTTCGTCGCGCCCGCGGTCCGCAGCTCGAGCGAGGCACGGGCGGCCGCCGCCCAGTCCGGCGTACGTGTGGGATCGATCTCGGCGCCCGGGTAGAGACTGTACAGATGCGATTGGTGCCGGTGCTGCGGCTCGGAGGGCTGCCAGTCCGTCGGCCATTCGAGCAGCCGGCCGTCGGGCGTCGCACCGATCTTCGGCAGTCGCTCCCGTGCGGCCGCCGCCCGCGCGGCGAGGTCGGAGGTCATCCCCAAGACGCCTTCCGCTTCGGCCAGGTTGGCGAACAGCTCGCGGATCAGCCAGATGTCGTACGTCGAGGTCAGGTCGACGGACGCCTTCTCACCGGTCGGCAGGATGAAGTGGTGCTCGGGCGCGGTCGACGGGATGAACTGCAGCGTGCCGTCACCGTCTTCGACGAGCATCGACAGCACGAAGTCCGCTGCGCCCGCGATCAGTGGGTACGCACGGTCCCGCAGGAAGGCCACGTCCAGGCCGAAGCGGTAGTGCTCCATCAGGTGCGCGGTCAGCCAGACACCACAGGTCGCGCACATCGACCAGACGGGATCGTCGCCACCTTCACCCACCGGCCAGGTGGCGCGCCAGATGTCCGCGTTGTGGTGCGACACCCAGCCGGGAGCGTCGTACAGGATCCGCGCGGTCTCCGCACCCGACTCCGCCAAGCCTTCGAGGAGATCGGTGAGCGGGTCGAAGCACTCCCCCAGCCCGGTCAGGTCGGCGGGCCAGTAGTTCATCTGGGTGTTGATGTTGTTGGTCCAGTCACTGGCCCACATCGGCCGGCGGTCCTGGTTCCAGATGCCTTGCAGGTTGGCGGCCTGGGTCCCCGGCCGCGAGGACGCCATCAGCAGATAGCGACCGAAGTGGAACGTCAGGGCGACCAGGTCCGGATCGTTGCCGCCGGCAGCGACCGCCTTGATCCGCTCGTCGGTCGGCAGCTCCACCACCTCGCCCAGGTGCAGCTCGGCGCGTTCGTAGAGCCGCAGGTGATCTTCGAGGTGACGCTCCCGAAGCTTCTCGAGGGCAACCGCATCCAGCAGAGCGGTTGCCTCGCGCAACGCCACGCGCGGGTCGCGACCGGGCGGCACTGACCAGCCCTCGAAGGTGCTGGCCGCCGACACCAGAACGGTCAGACTGTTCGCGCCACGGACGGCGACGCCTGCTTCAGTCACCGACACACTGCCGCCGTCGTTCACCGCGCGGAGCGCGACACCGAAGCCGATGCCGCGCCCTTCCTCGTACCGGATCGGGTCCGGGCTCTGCCGGTACTCGATGGTGAGATCCGACGGCGCGTGCCCGACGACACCATAGGTGCCGTCGGCCACTTCCACGCGGACCGGATGCGCCCCGGCCAACCGCAGGTCGAGGTCGATCGCACCCGGCTGATCCGCGCTGATCGTCCACGCCATCACCTGGTCCGGTGCGGACACGTAGGTCTCGCGCCGGAACCGTACGCCGTCGCGGGTGTACTCGACGGCGACGATTCCGGTGCGGAGATCCAGACTCCTGCGGTACTCCTGTGGTTCCCCGGCCGAGCTGATCAAGAGGTCGGCGAGCGGCTGGTACGACTCGACCAGCGGACCCTGCAAGGCCCTGGTCCGCTCGGTCGCCGCCAGCCGATCACCATCCGCCAGCAGCAGCCGCCGTACGTCGGCCAGCACCGCCGGACCGTCCGTCACCTCGAGTTCGCGAGGACCGTCGCCCGACCAGACATCGTCGAGGTTGAGGGCGATCCGTTCCTCGCCGACCCGGCCGAACACCTTGGCACCGAGGTGACCGTTGCCCACCGGCAACGCCTCGAACCAGTCCGGCGCGGGCTGACGAAACCACAGTTCGTGCGACATCGGAGTTACTTGCTCCCGGACTTGTACTTGTCGTAGGCCTGCTGGTTGATCTCCAGGTACCGCGGCATGCCGGTGCTGTCGAGACCCTTCACGAAGGCGTCCCAGTCGGTGTCGATGTTCTTCGAGCCGGTGATGAAGGCCAACTGGTTCTGGTTCACGTAGCTGTTCAGGTTGGTCTGCAGCGTGGCCAGCTCACCACTGAGGCTCGGGTCCGGCCATACGAAGGACTGCGGGAACCACTGCGACTTGTCCTCGTGGCCCTCGTACAGCTTCGTCGCCTCGAACAGCCGGCGCTCGAGACCCGCACCGGTGTAGATGTCCTTCGGCACGACCTGCGCGTTCCGGTACGCCAGCGTGTTGTTGTACTGCGCCAGCGCGCCCCAGTTGATGTTCTTCGGCGCGTTCTGCACCGGGTTGTACATCGGCTTGGTGCTCGCGTCGAGCGCGATCTCACCGGCCTTGGGCTTGTTCCAGCCGACACCCTCCGGGCCCATCGTGGCGGTCATCTGACCCTCGTCGGTGAAGATGTAGTCCAGCATCTTGACCGCGGCGACCTGTGCCTCCTTGCTGGCCTTGTTGGTCAGCATGAAGGTGTAACCGGTGGAGGTCGGGTGGTTGTACCCGGTGTAGCTCTTGCCGTCAGGACCGGTCAGCGGCGGCACCGCGTCGTACTGCTTGTCCCGGCCGTCCTTGGAGTCGAGCTGGACGAAGATGCCCGGCCACAGCACCGGCACCGAACCGAGCACGACCGCCTTCGGGTTGTTGCCCTGGGCCTGCAGCGCCTGCGCGTTCTGGGTGAACGCGGCCTGGTCGATCAGGCCCTCCTTGTAGAGGGAGGCGATGTACTTCAGGCCTTCCTTCCACTGCGGCGAGGTCACCGGGGTGACCACCTTGTCGCCGTTCAGCGTGAGCAGCGAGCGGACACCGTTGTTCGCGCCGACCGGGTCGTAGGCGAACGCGTTCATCAGGTACGCGATCAGGCTGCTGTCCTGCGGGTCGGTCGTCATCGGGATCTCGTCGGCCTTGCCGTTGCCGTTCGGGTCCTTGGTCTTGAACGCCTCGAGCACCTTGCGCAGGTCCTCGGTCGTCTTCGGCACCTGCAGGCCGAGCTTCTTCAGCCAGGCGCTGTTGATCCACAGCTTGTCCGGGTAGGTGCAGTGGTAGCAGTCGGCCCACTCGGGGAGCGCGTAGATGTGACCGTCCGGTGCGGTCGCCATCTCCTTGTACTCCTTGTTGGAGTCCAGCACCTTCTGGATGTTCGGCGCGTTGTCCTTGATCAGGTCTTCCAGCGGTACGGCGACGCCCTGCTTGCCGAGCTTCAGCACCTCGGCCTGGGTGAACGCGTCGATCCACGGGATCAGGAAGAACAGGTCCGGGTAGTCGCCACTGGCCAGCGCGATCTGCCGCTTCTCCTTGGCCGGCCCGCCGTCGTACGTCGTGGTCTGCCAGCGGAACTGGATCTTGAACTTGTCGCTCATGATCTTGGTGACCTGGTTGGTGTCCAGGTTGGTGTTCTGGTCGGCGGGGGTGAAGGTGTCGATGACCACCTTGCCGTCGGCCGAGGTTTCGTTCGCCGCCCCCTTGGCCGACTTGTCCGAACTGCACGCCGCCAGGGCGAGCGCACCGGCCGCGGCCAGCGCAACGACCTTGCTCACGGATGAGCGCATTGCTGTGTTTCCCTTCTGGAGTGGGCTGTTTCAGCCCTTGACCGCGCCGACCATCACGCCCTTCGTGAAGTGGCGGGCGACGAACGGGTAGATGATCAGTACGGGCAGGCTCGAGATGACGATGAGCGCGTACTTGAGGACGTTGGCCAGCTGTTGCTGGTCGAGCTGCTGGGCCAGGTTCTGGGTGGTCGAGCCACCCGCGACGGTGTTCAGGATCAGCACGTTGCGCAGCACGATCTGCAACGGATAGAGGCTGGGGTCCTTGAGGTAGACGAGTGCGTCGAAGTAGCTGTTCCACTGGAAGATCGCGTACATCAGCGCGATCACCGCGATCACCGGCTTGGACAGCGGCAGCACGATCGACCAGAGGAAGCGCAGGTCGCTGGCCCCGTCGATGGTGGCCGCCTCGTACAGCTCGTCCGGGATGGTCGAGCGGAAGAACGTCCGCGCGATGATCACCTGCCAGACCCCGATCGCGCTCGGGATCACCATCGCCCACCGGGTGTTCAGCATGCCCAGGTCCTGCACCACGAGGTACGTCGGAATCAGGCCGCCCGAGAACAGCATGGTGAAGATCAGCACGCTCATGATCACGTTGCGGCCGAAGAAGGTCCGGCGGGACAACGGGTAGGCGATCGCGATCGTCAGCGTGACGCTGATCAGCGTGCCGCCGATCGCGTAGATGAACGAGTTCAGGTAGCCCTGCATGATCTGCGGGTCGCCGAAGGCCACCTTGTACGCCTTCAGGCTCGGCTCGATCGGCCAGAGCAGAACCCGGCCGCCACTCACCGCCGACGCGCTGCTGAACGAGTTGGCGATGATGTAGATCAGCGGGACGGTGACGACGATCAGCGCGATCCAGAGCATGATCTTGACGCCGATCAGGAAGATCCGGTCGGTCGTCGTCTCCTCGATCGTGGTGCGCTCCGACCGGTTGTCCGCCGTACGCCGGAAGCCCTGCAAAGTGATGCTCATGACCAGAGTCCGTTCCCTGTGATGCGCTTGGCCGCGAAGTTCACGCCGAGCAGGAGGAAGAGGTTGATCACCGAGTTGAACAGCCCGATCGCCGTCGCCATGCTGAAGTCGGCGTTCAGCAGGCCGGTCTTGTAGACGTAGGTCGCGATGATCTCCGACTGGGCCAGGTTCAGCGGGTTCTGCAGCAGGAAGGCCTTCTCGAACCCGATCGACATGATGTTGCCGACGCCGAGCACCAGGATGATCACAGCGGTCGGCATGATCCCGGGCAGGTCGACGTGCCGGATCCGTTGCAGCCGGCTGGCCCCGTCGATCCGGGCCGACTCGTGCAGTGCCGGGTCGATGCCGGACAGCGCGGCCAGGTAGATGACCGCCGAGTACCCGGTGGTCTGCCACACGTCCGACCAGACGTAGATGTGGCGGAAGTAGTTCGGGTTGCCGAGGAAGTCGACCGCGGGTACGCCGAACAGGCCGATCGCGTCGTTGACGAACCCCAGCCGCGGCGACAGCACCAGGATCGTCATCGAGACGACCACCACGGTGGAGATGAAGTACGGCGCGTAGGTGACCAGCTGGGTGACCTTCTTGAACCGGCCGTTGCGGATCTCGTTCAGCGCGATGGCCAGGACGATCGGGATCGGGAAGCTGGCCAGCACGGTGTAGGCGGCCAGGAAGAACGTGTTCTTCACCAGGGTCCAGAACACCGGGTTCTGGAAGAACAGTTCGAAGTTGCGGAACCCGACCCAGTCACTGCCCCACGGGCCCTTGATGGGGCTGTAGTCCTTGAACGCGATCACCGCGTTGGTGATCGGGATGTACTTGAAGATGACGAAGTACGCGAGCGGTACGACGATCAGCAGGTAGAGCTGCCAGTGCCGGCGCAGGCTGCGGCGGGCCGCGGTCCGGCGGCTGGTCCTGGGGATGTTCCGGGCGGTTTTCACCGCCTCCCGGGGTGCCGGTGCCGGCGGCGCCGGTTTGACCTCGAAGGTTGCGCTCACTCCGCATCCTTTCCCTCACGCGCTGGAGTGGAACCGATATCCGATAGGATCTCGGGTTTCGCTACCCCGGAGGATGACACAGAACCACCGGCAGCGGAAGACTCTCCGGCCCCGTCGATACCGGACGGTGACCGATCGGCTCAGATCCCTTCAGTACAAGGGATTTCCCGCATTGCCATGGGCAACCAAGCTTCGGAAAACGCCGAATGATCCGATGGCACGCCACCGGATCCAGGCACATACCGACTCCGCCCGGGGTCGCTCTGAGCCACCGACACCGGACCGAACCAGAATTTATTTCCTTTGTGAACTATGTTGCAGTCAACCGGGCGGAACCGGTCTATGTCAAGACCTGATCTTCCCGAGCTGCCGGTCGATCGCCGGCACGTCGAAGCGACCGCTCCGCTGCCCGGTCCACAGCTCCGCCATCACCATCAGCACCCTGAACACCACCTGCAGGGGCTCGAGCGCCGCAAGCTCCTCGTCGCTGAGCGGGCTCCGCGCGGCCCGACAATAACCGGACACCAACTCCGGCACCCGATGCACCCGCGCGACCACAAACTCCCAGACCCGGCCTCCGTGCGCAGCACGTGGTTCTAGGCGGCGTAGGCGTGGAGGCCGATCAGGAGGCCGGTGGGGTCGAGGATGTAGGAGCCTCGGCCGACGTCGGGGATGGTGAAGGGCTCGACCGCGATGGTGCCGCCGTGGGTGGTGACGAGTTTCAGGGCGGCGTCCAGGTCTTCGACGCGGATCACGGGGATGGTGCGCGGCTGACCGTCGCGGGACGGCATCAGGCCGGTATCGACGCCAGGCGCCGTACCGTGTGGTGCGACCAGGTAGTCCGGCGCCGCGAACGGCTGGAACTGCCAGCCGAAGACCTCGCTGAGGAACACATTGGTCGTCTCGAGGTCGGGGCTGTTGAGCTCGACGTAGCTGACAGGCTGGCTCATCGTCCTTCTCCAGGGGTACGGCGCAGTGGCGGCGCCTTCTCGTGACGGGCGGCCACGTCGATGGCCCAGTGCGCCAGCGCGTGGAGTGCGTCGGGATTGAGTTCGTGCCAGCGATGCCGGCCGACCAGGGTGGTCCGCACGACCTCGGCGGTCTGCAGGATCTTCAGGTGCTGCGAGACGGCGGGCCGGCTGATCGGGAACAGTTCGGCCAGTTGCCCGGTCGTCGCCGGGCCCTGGGCCAGCCGCGCCACGATCCGCCGCCGCGACCCGTCCGCCACCGCGGTCAGTACGGCGCCCACCTCGATCGTCATGCCGCCCCCATCGACCCGTAAGCCAGACCTTACGCGTAAGAATCTACTTACGCAATCAGGCGAAAACCTGACCCGACCATCACGGGGGAACGGCCGGGCCAGGCACTACCGATGGTACTCCTGATCACCAGCAGTGGTCGCGTAATTCGGAGGCGGACGCGCCGGGTCTTCGCCTACGCTGAACGCCATGCAAACCCGCTTCTGAAAGCGCACCTCCGCAGCTCGACCGCAGCATCGCCGGTGAGTCGCCGTCGTGCGTAACGTCAAGCGTTTGACCCACCCCAGGGTCGCGCTTCGTCAGGCCACGCACGCTTTCGGGAGCAACCCACGATGTCTCTGCCTGCCTACCGGTCCGCCGACCCGGCGCGGACCTATGTCGCCTACAACGGCGCCTGGGCGTTCCTCTCCGCGCTGACCTTCACGCTCAGCATGGTGTACTACGTCCGCGACGCCGGTCTGGACCCACTGCAGATGGTCCTGGTCGGGACCACCCTCGAGCTCGCCTGCTTCCTGTTCGAGATCCCGACCGGCCTCGTCGCCGACCTGTACAGCCGCCGGCTGTCCGTCATCATCGGCGTCGCCCTGATCGGCGCCGGCTTCCTGCTGCAGGGGCTGGTGCCGGCGTTCCTCGCGATCCTCGCCGCCCAGGTGCTCTGGGGCATCGGCTACACCTTCACCTCCGGCGCCGACCAGGCCTGGATCACAGACGAGATCGGGACCGAGCGCGCCGCGACGGTGTTCGTCCGCAGCCAGCAGATCAGCCTGGCCGCGCAGATCGCCGGCACGGTCGCGGCCGGCGCGCTCGGCCTGATCAACCTGCCGCTCCCGATGACGCTGTCCGGCGTCGGGATGATCCTGCTCGCCCTGACCCTGGCTGTCTTCATGCGGGAGCAGAACTTCCACCGGACGCCGCCCGAGGAACGCGAGACCTTCCGGCAGATGGCCGAGACGTTCAAGCACGGACTCGCGGTCGCCCGGCGGCGTCCCGTCGTACGGACGCTGGTGGTGATCAGCCTGATCTCAGGCCTGTCCAGCGAGGCGTTCGACCGGCTGTGGTCGGTGAAGATCCTGAATTTCGAGTTCCCGACCGTGTTCGGCACGTCGGATCCGGCGTTCTGGTTCACAGTCCTGGCCCTGATCGGCACGCTGCTGTCCTTGGTCAGCTCGGTCGCGCTGAACCGGCTGTCGCCGGACCGCATGAGCGCCACCCATCCGAACGGCGTACTCGCGCTGCTCGCCAGTTTGCAGGTGGTCGGAGTGATCGCGTTCGCGCTGCTCGGTCACCTCTGGCTGGCCCTGGGTGCGATGTGGCTCAACACGATCGCCGGCACCCTTGCCTACCCGATCGAGTCCGCCTGGCTCAACCGGCACGTCGACTCCCGGTCCCGCGCGACCGTGATCTCGATGGTGTCCCAGGCGAACGCCATCGGCCAGGTCGTCGGCGGTCCGCCACTGGGTGCTCTGGCCGGCCGTACGTCGCTCCGCACCGCACTGCTCGCATCGGGTCTGATCCTGACTCCGATCCCGGCGCTCTACCTCCGGTTGCGCGAGGTACGCCGTACCCCGGAGAAGCAGACCGACCCGGTGTGACCCGCCCACGCCGGGCCGGGTTCAGTCGTCGATGCGGACCTTGACCTCGACCTGGCGGCGGTCGTACGACGATTTGATCAGGCTGGCGATCGTGGTGACGAAGAGGGTGCCGACGATGAAGCCGAGCGACGTCAGGATGCCGATGTGCGGCAGGTGGATCGCGCCGAGGTCGTCGATGTGTGAGCCGTGCAGCGCCTCGATGATCAGCTTCACGCCGATGAACGCGAGGATCACCGAGAGGCCGACGTTCAGGTAGATGATCCGCTCCAGCAGGCCACCGATCAGGAAGTACAGCTGGCGCAGGCCCATCAGGGCGAAGGCGTTCGCGGTCAGCACGATGTAGGCGTCCTGGGTGAGCCCGAAGATCGCCGGGATCGAGTCGAGCGCGAAGATCACGTTCGCCATCCCGATCGCCGCGATCACGATCACCAGCGGCGTCACCAGCCGGCGGCCGTCGATCCGGGTGGTCAGCTTGGGGCCGTCGTAGTCGTGCGACAGCGGCAGGATCCGGCGCAGCGCGCGCAGGGCGACGTTCTCCTGGAAGTCGGCCTCGTCGTTCTCGCCCTCGAGCGCCAGCCGGACCGCGGTATAGACCAGGAACGCGCCGAAGATGTAGAAGACCCAACTGGCCGCCGAGATCGCCGCCGCGCCGGCCAGGATGAAGATCGCCCGCAGGATCATCGACACCACGATGCCGATGTAGAGCACCTTGTCCTGCGCCAGGCTCGGTACGGCGAACCGGGCCATGATGATCACGAACACGAAGAGGTTGTCGACACTCAGGCTGTACTCGGTGATGTACCCGGCGACGAACTCACCGCCGCTCTGCCCCGGACTGAATACGAACAGCCCGACCGCGAACAGCCCGGCCAGGCCGACGTAGAACAGCACCCAGCGGGTCGCGTCCTTGATCGTCACCGTGCGGTTGCGCCGGGCGATCACGACCAGGTCGAAGGCGACGATCGCGAGCAGCCCGATGATCGTGAGAATCCACACGGCAGGGGACATGGCTGAAACCACGATAAACCTCCGGACGACGGCGTACAGCTCGGTCCGGAGGTCTCTTCCACCCGGAATCTCCGGGCCGGCAGCACCGGTTCGGCCGCCCGGGCCTCCCGTGATGACGACACTGCCGTAGTCGGGCCGGCGGTAGCCGTGGCCCGAGAGGAATACTCCCCTCCACAAACGCACCGAGTCTATCCGGATCCGATGATTCCCACCGTGCACCAGGTCACAATCGGCGTGCTCACCTGACCGTATACCGCATACAGACTCCACCGCCAGAGGGGCAACCCTCGCAGCCTCCCGCCCTCCTCCGTTGCAGGCTGCGGGGGATGAAGTTGTGGTGAAAAAGTTTCTGGATTGGCTGAGGGGTGGGAGATTTCTGATCTTCGGAGTACAAAGACGTGCTGTAGGTCTTACCGCCCCTAGACCTGGAGGAAATCGTCATGGCCGGACTCAACGGCGAAGTCTCATGGTTCTGTTGCGGAAACGCATGGGGACCCTGCGCGAGCACCGGGCACGGTGCGTGCGGCACGTGTAATTCGGGGAACTTCCAGCACGCGTGGCCGAACACCTCGGACGCGTGCTTCGCCATCACTCACCCCGACACCTGCGGGGTCACCGGGATGTCCCGGCGTACCTGCGGCTTCCGGCACTCCACGACCAACCGGTGCAACGGCGCACGGGTGGTCACGTCGATCGCGGACTGTGGTCCGCAGACCGACCTGTTCTGTGGCGAACGCGCCTGCTGCGGCGGGACGTGTTCCTCCAACCGGATCCTCGACCTGACGCCGGCCGCGTTCTCCGCGATCGCGAGCCTCAGCGCGGGTCTGATCCCCGGTGCGATCGACGTCGGCTGAGAGGAGAGCTGAGATGACTTCCACGATGGACCGCCGTTCGCTGCTCACCCGCGCCGCACTCGGTGCCACGGGCCTGGTCGCCGCGACGGCGATGGGCTCACTCGCCCCGGAGACCGCGTTCGCCGCGGCCTCGCAGTTCCCCGAACCCGGACAACCGGACCCGAACTTCGCCGAAGGCCTGATCACCGGCCGGAACTCCGATCTCCTGCAGGTCAAGGGATCCGACGGCCGGCTGCACCGGATCCAGCTGACCGGCGTGACCAGTGTCTGGAAGCTCCGGCCGACCACGATCGACCAGGCCCGGATCGGCGACGGCTTGTACGCGCGCGGCGTACTGATGCCGGACGGCACCCTGGCCGCCGAGTCGGTCTGGATCAACATCGTCAACCTCACCGTGAGCATCACCTCGATCGGGCGCTCGGCACTGCAACTCGACCACCACGGCGAGAAGGTCGTCGGGTACGTGCAGCCCGGGTTCACCGCGGCCGCCTACAACGGAACCCCCGCGGTGTCGGACCTGTCGATGCTCAAGGTCGGCCGGCACGCCCAGGTGATCGGCGCCTGGCGACCGGGGACCAACGCGATCGACATCGCGACGATCTACACATCGAACTGAGCGGGAGGCCGCGATGTTCGCACAGCAGGTGGCGGCAGCCCAGCCGCTACTGATCGGATTACTCCTGCTCTGGTCGTCGTACGGCAAGTTCACCGGCGCGGAGCAGGCACGTCGTACGGCGTTGCCGCGCTTGGTCGGCGAGTCACGCGCGGTCCCGGCGTACCGCTTGGTCGGTGTCGCCGAGGCCGTGATCGGTACGGCGCTGTTGGTGTCGCCGGCGTGGACCGTCGAGGCGATCGCCGCGGTTGCGCTTGCCGTCGGCTTCACCGGGTACCTGGTCTACGCCAAGATCGTCGTCCCCGAGGCGTCCTGCGGCTGCATCGGCACGTCGGCCAAACCCGTTGGCCGGCGGGCGATCGGGCGCGCTTTGTTGCTACTAGCAACTGCCCTGGCGGCGACTACCGCTAGCGCCGGCTGGTGGTCGGCCGGGCCCGCGACGGCCGTGCTGGTGCTGGAGGCTGCGGTGTTCGTGATGGTGTCCGCCGAGCTGGATCGGTATTGGCTACTGCCGTTGCGCCGGCTGCGGGTGCGGGTCTCGCATCCACTGGCCGGTACGGCGACTGACGGCGTACCGCTGGCGGCCACGCAACGGCGGCTGCTGCTCAGCCCGGCGTATCGCGCGGTCGACGGGTTGCTGCGGTCCGATATCCGCGACTACTGGGACGACGAGGACTGGCGGTTCGTCAGCTACACCGCCAGGTACGACGGCCGCTCGGCGACCGCCGTGTTCGCCGTACCGCATCACGACTCCACGCCGGAATCCGTCCGGGTCGCCGTCGTCGACGAGACGTCGGGTCAGACCCTCTACCGTCCCACGGTGCTCGCCACCGCCTAGGACACAAGCGAAGCCCTCGCGGAGCAGCTGCTGCGCGAGGGCTTCGTGCTGCTCGAGTGTTGACACCGAGCGGTGCCGGTGGTGTGATGCGACCTATTGTTCGGAAACTTTCCTATTGGTTAGGGGTCCCCTTCAGCTCCTCCCCCCGGAGCTCCCTTAGCCCCGGCCGCCGGGTCACCCCACCACCTGGGGGTGACCCGGCGTCGGCTTGCCGCGGGGTTGTCAGCTCCTCAGCGCAGAGCGTGCCTGTCCGCCCAGGCGGAGATCTCGATGCCGATCTCCTTGGGACGGTCCTCCGGCGCATGGTGACCGGCCTCGCCACCATGGACGATCTCGAGCGCGGCAACGTTCGTGGCGCACCACTCGGCCAACTCCTTGCCGATCAGCAACGTCGGTGAGCCCTCGAAGGTGATCAGCAGCTTGGGTACGTCGGAGCTGCGGCCGAGCCAGTCGTCGTACCGGTTGATGCGCGTGATGAGTTCGGCCGGTTCGCCGCCGAGCGGCAACTGGCGAGCCCAGGCGAGGATCGGCCGGCGGGACTCGGGTGTCGGGTACGGCGCCAGGTACGTCTGCAGATCCGCGTCGCCGACTGGCGTGAGGACGCCGCCGGTGAAGGCTTGGCGGACGAAGAGGTTCTGCTCGAGAACGAGATCCTCACCGGCTCCGGGCGTACGGATCAGCTGGGATCGCTCCCGGGCCTGCGGCGTCACGTCCTCCCAGGCCATCGGCTTGACGATGCTTTCCAGGAAGGCGATCCCCAGGACGCGTTCCGGATGCCGCGACGCCCAGTCGAAGGCGAGCGCGCCACCCCAGTCGTGGCCGACCAGGATGACCCGATCGAGACCGAGCGCGTCGAACCACGCGTCCAGGTAGCGCGCGTGATCGGCGAAGGTGTAGTCGAGCGCGGGCTTGCCGGAGCGGCCCATGCCGATGAGGTCGGGGGTGAGCAGTCGCCCGCTGCCGACGTACGGCAGAACGTTGCGCCAGATGTGGGACGAGGCGGGATTCCCGTGCAGGAAGACGATCGGCGTGCCGCTGCCGGTGTCGTCGTAGTGGATGGTCGAGTCGAGTACTTCGCTATCGGGCATGGTCGTCCCTTTCAGAGTTCGGTGTCGAGCAGCTCGGTGAGATCCGCGACGAAGCTCTTCGTGCGCGCGCCGCGGCGACCACCGAGCGGCGCCAGGAGCTTGTCGAGCAGTGCGGCGACTTCCGCGATGGCGGCCTGGATGGTCTCGCGCCCCTTGTCGGTCAGCTCGAGGCGCATCGTGCGGGTGTCGGCGGTGTCGCGGGTGCGCTGGATCAGGCCGTCGGCGTCGAGACTGCGAGCCAGCTTGGAGACATACAGCGCCTCGAGCCCGGTGTGGTCGGCCAACTCCCGCTGACTCGGCACCTGCCCGGCCCGCTCCATCCCATACAGGGACGCCAGCATCACGTACTGCGCGTGCGTCAACCCAACCGGCGCGAGCGCCCGATCAACCGCCACCCGCCACTTCATGGACAACCGCCACACCAAATGCCCCGGCGTCGACTCACTCGTCTTACTCACACCAAATACTGTACATGGCTACTAAGTACATGGCTACTATCTGACCGACGGCCACCCTACTTGGGGGCGTGTGGGATCACGAGTCGCGGCCGAAGTCGGCGTACGACGGATGCCCGGTGGTCAGGGCTTGTTGGGCCAGGGCCAGGCGGCGGGTCATGGAGGGGCGGAGGTGCGGGGTTGCCTCGGTGAGGGTGAGGAACTGCGCGGTGCGGACCTCGGTGGGGTCGAGGGTGAGCTCGTCGCCGTCGAGGATGCCGCCGTCGAAGATGAACGCGAGGGCGTCGGTCCAGGGACCCAGGACGGGGACCCAGTCGACGACGAGGAGGGCGCCGATCTCGCGGTCGAGGCCGATCTCCTCCTTCACCTCGCGACGACAGGCGTCGTACGGCGATTCGTCGTACTCGGCGATGCCGCCGGGGATGTCGAGGGTCGGCTTGTAGGTGGGTTCGAGGAAGAGGATGCGGCCGGCGTGATCGCGGATCAGGGCGCCTCCGGCGACGGTCTTGCGCGGGAGGCGGGCCGCGATCCCGGGGTTGAACTCCTTCTCGGGCTCACCTTCGGCGACGAGATCATCCTGTCGGTTCACGCGCCTAGTCTCGTACAACCACTGCGAGGAGGCTGGAATGCTACGAGGACGTTCGGCGAAAAGGCCACTACGCCAACGGCTGAGGTCGTCGCTCTACACCTGATCGAGTACGCGCGTCATTCAGATCGTGTCGCCGCGCTCGGGATCCGGGGTGACACGATCGCTGCGGTAGAAGTCGACCTTCTCCAGCACGCGGAACGACGCCGCGTTCCAGTCCCGCACGGTCGCCCAGAGCCGTTGGCGTCCCGTGTTCGCCGCCGCCTCGACGACGGCCCGGGCGGCTTCGGTGGCGAACCCGTGACCGTGCGCACGTTGGGCGAGCTCGTACGCGATCTCCGGTTCGTCGAACGATGCGCGGCCGACGATCAGTCCGCAGTACCCGATGAACTCGCCGTTGTCCCGCCGCTCGATCGGAAGCAGCCCCAGCCCGGGCTCGGCCGCCAACGGGTTGTCCGCCAGCCAGCCGCGGATCTCCTCGACCGTCGGGCGTCCGTCCGCGTCGATCCGGCGCAGCGCACGCGGATCCCGCTCGGCCCAGAGCCCGCGATACTCCTCCGCGTCCGCTGGGCGCCACCTGCGCAGCCGCAGCCGTTCGGTCTCCAGCTCCGCCGGGAACGCTCCGAAGCTCGACACCACCTCAACCTAGCCCAGCTGGCCTCACCAATCTGACGCGGATCCAATCGATCAGTTTTCAAGAAGCGGGAGCAGTGGCGGGTCCGTAGCGTGGGGATTGTTCACACCGGAGCTCACAGATAGGACCCTCCAATGGCTGCCACGCGGAAGACCACCACGACCTCGAAGCAGAAGTCGTACGACGGCTTCACCGCCGACGAGCGGGATGCGATGAAGGAGCGCGCCAAGGAACTCAAGGCCGCCCGCAGCAAGGCGGACGACGAGACCGCCGTACTGGAGAAGATCGCCGAGATGAGCGATGCGGACCGCGCGATCGCCGAACGCATCCACGCCATCGTCAAGGCCAACGCCCCCGAACTCAGCCCGAAGCTGTGGTACGGCCAGCCCGCCTACGCCAAAGCCGGCAAGGTCGTCTGCTTCTTCCAGCCGGCCGACAAGTTCGGCACCCGCTACGCCACCCTCGGCTTCAACGACTCCGCCCACCTCGACGACGGCACCATGTGGCCTACCGCCTACGCCCTCACCAAGCTCACCCCCGCCACCGAGAAGCAACTCACCACCCTCGTCAAGAAGGCCGTCAGCTGAGCCGGTTGACCCGGTGTGCCTGGTAACCATGGGACGCTACGAAGCCGTTCTGCCAGCGTGGAGTGCCCATGACTTACGGCCCGCCGCCCGGACCGACACCGCCGCGGCACGGCGCCCGCCGTGATCGGTTGGATCTTGTCCTTCATCGCCCTGATCCTCGGCCTGATCATGCTCTTCAACACCCTCACCGATTGACGACACGTGCGGACGGACCCGGTCGTCTAGCTTGGGCGGTCTTCGTCCAGACGCCGAACCACTGTTCTGCGTCGAACTCCTTGAAGCGCTCGACTTCGGCAAAGCCCAGGCGCTCGGCCAGCCGAACCGAGGGTTCGTTGGCGGACTGGGTACAGAGCACGACGGGCTCGCCGGGCAGAACCTCCGTCACCCACTCCAGTGCAGCGCCTACCGCCTCAGTCGCATAGCCGCGACCCCAGAACTGAGGGAGGAACGTGTAGCCGACCTCCACTTCCCCACCGTCCGCCCGGACGTGCCCGGGCCCGGTGGGGTCGCGCCGGTTGATGGTGACGGCGCCGATGAAGCTGTCCTCGGTTTGGACGGCGAAGGTCCCGACGTACCTGCCCGGCACTTCAGGGACAGCCGCCTCGAGTTCCGACCGTGTCCGCGCTCCGCCGAGATAGCGCCGTACGTCGTTCGACGCGAACAGGTCGATGAAGCCGGGACGGTCGCGGGCCTCGGTCTCGCGCAGCAGCAACCGCGCTGTCCGGATCGGCGTCGGCGGCCAGGGAAGGTCTACCAGCTCGGTCACGCCGTAGACCTTAGGCGCCGACTTCCTCTGGCCGCGCCGTACCCCTCGGGGGACCCCGGCGTCACTTGCCGCCGAAGGTCTCCAACAGCTCCTGACGCTCGGCATCGGTGAGGTTCGTGTCGATGAGCTTGCTGTGCATACCGTGGAATCGTTCGCCCACTCGGTCGAGATCGCCGTTCTCGGTGACCGCGAAGAGGGCAGAGGTCCCTGGGGTCACCTCGGTGCGGATCTTCTGGAGTTGGTCCTTGGTGATGCCGGTGTCCTGGGTCATTTTGCTGATCGCGCCGATCGCGGCCCCGGCAACGCCACCGATCACGGGCACGAAGAAGAGGGCGCCGAGGAGGACTCCCCAGAACGCTCCCCACCCGGTCCCGCGCCACGTCTCTTCGTGCGCTTGCTTGGTGGTCGGGTGCGAATCCTCTTTCGGCCACGAGACGATCGCGTGGTCGAGGATCTTCACCAGTCCGTCCCGCTCGCAGCCCTTGAGGACATCGGCGGCGTGCGCGGCTCCATCCGGCCCATCGAACTTCCACACCGTAAAGGCGGTCATGGTGCACTCCTTGCCTTGATCAACCTGGCGCCCCTCGACTCGGGCACCCAGTTCCTGCCTTGTTCTCGTCCAACCCGGCCGCTCACTCGCAGCCGAGGTGCGCACCCACGGCACCGCTCCCATGGTGTCCGCCAGAACGCACGGCAACGTCACCCCGCCAGGATGAATCTGACAACCACCGCCCTCGTCGGTTCAGCGGATGCCAGAGGCCAACTCTCGGTAGGTGGTGACGAGTTCGGACCAGCGGGACTCGGTCTCGGCGGACTCCTGGTGGGCGATGTAGGCGGCGAGATTCTCGGCGTGGATCTGCCAGCCGGCGCCGAAGTACTCGATCTTGTCGAGGGGCAGGCCGCGGATCTCGATGGTCAGGACGGTCTGTGCACCGGCGGCGGTGAGGGTGGCTTCGACGGTTTGCTCGAAGGGTGGTGGGCCGTTGCCTCGTCGCGCGGACTCGTCCGACTCCCGGGTGGTGATCCGGAGTCGCTGCGGTGGTTCGCAGGTGTCGACGTGCCCGATGCTGTTCAGGTCGGCGGACTCGAGGTAGAGGGTGAAGGCCCCACCGGGGCGCAGGTCACCTTCGACCTTGCCGTACCACCGGGCCAGTCGCTCGGGGTCGGTGATGGACGACCACAGGTCGTCGATGTCGGTGTCGTAGCGGTCCTCGACGCGTAGGACGCCCGTACCGTCGGCCACTCCCAGGCGGCCCAGAACGCGACTGCCCGGACCTGCATTGCTCGTCATCTGTTACTCCCTTCGCTTACCCCTGGCGATCTCGGTGTGGAGGGCGTCCAGCCGCTGCTCCCAGAGACTGCGATAACGCCCCAGCCATTCGTCGAGCTCGGCCAACGGCTCGGACCGCAAGCTGTAGACCCGCCGCTGCGCCTCCCGCCGACTGTCCACCAGCCCGGCCTCGCGCAACACCCGCAGATGCCGCGAAACCCCAGGCCGGGCAATCGGCAGGAGCGCCGCCAACTCCCCCGCGGTAGCCGGCCCCGAGGCCAAGGCCTCTACCAAGGTCCGTCGCCCGTCATCAGCCAACGCCCGCAAAACAGCTTCCACGCCTTGAATGTATCCACTGGTGTACGTAACCGTCAAGGTACATAAGTAGCCGGTTGTGCCTCTGACAGCTGCGGACTCACTCGGGGCACGCAAGAGGCCGGTCTCCCGATGGGAGACCGGCCTGGTTGACCTGCGGTCGTGATGTGCTGCTCGTTCGGTCGCCTCAGGGCTGGAACAGTTTCCATTGGCCCTCGGAGACGACCTCGACGGCGCCGTCGACCACCTTGATGGCGGTCTGGTCGTCGATCGCGTATGTCGGCGCCGGAATCCGGGCCGCCCACTTCTCCGCGTTGGCCAAGGAAGCGTCGAGATGATGCTCGTGCTCCAGGTGCGGGATCACCGCGAAGTCGACGAGTCCCGCTCCCTGTCCCGTGACCAGGATTCTGTCGACGTCACCCTGGGGCGTAGCGAAGACGATGTCCTCCGACTTCAACGGTCCATCAGTCCCGCGAGGCGGTTCGGTGAAGGTCTCGACGAAGGTGGAGGCAGCAGCGATGCTCCCGGCGCTCACCCCCACGTAGACCGCCTCGGAGCGCAGCGTGGGCAGGAGATCGGTCAGACCGGAGCGCCGCATCCAGTTGGCGAGAAACAAGGGGTCGCCGCCCCATACCAGCAGCGCGTCGGCGTCCCGGACCGTTGGCACCCAGGCAGCCTCCTCGATGCTCGGCAGCACCGACAACTCGAGGAGCCCCAACGACTTCCAACCCAATTCAGCCAGCGGCGATGGCCCCTTGCCGGACATCGCCCGCCACGCCATGCCAGGCCCGCCCGGGAAGGGGTAGATGGCGGTGGGGATGAAGAGGGCGTTGGACTCAGCGATCGGTTTGCCCAGCAGGTCGACCAGTGCGTCGTGGATGCTGCTGTTCGTGATCCCGCCCGATGTGAGGAGAGCTCGCATGTTCCTACCTTCCTGAGTTGCCATCTCGTGATGCCTGAAGTCGGCGGGGCCGTGCGTACTCCGTCAACGCGTCTCCGCGGATCAGATCTCCGGGTCGTACATCAACTCGCGAACATCCTGCGCACAGCGGCAGGCGACCGCGAACTTCGCGGCCCACTCCAGCGCCGCCTCCCGGGCCGGTACGTCGACGATCGCGAAGCCGCCGATGAGTTCCTTGCTCTCCGGGTACGGGCCGTCGGTGACCACGCCGTCCATGCCCACCACGGCGGGCTTCATGTCGCTGTAGTCCAGCCCGCCGGCGAAGATGAACACGCCGGCGTCCTTGGCCTCCTGGACCACCGCGTGAGCGGCCTTGCCCACCTCGGGGACGTCCTCCTCGCGGATGTGGTCCATCGAACCGTTCTCGAACGAGATCAGGTACCGCGCCATCTGATCACCCCTTGTCCCGGCGGCCACCTCCGGCCGCCTCTCACCCCTGCAACGAACGACCCACCCCGGATCCGACAGGCCGCCAGCAGAAATTTCTCACGCCCCGTGGATCCGCCGCCGGCTCGAGCATGAGCTCAACCGGCTGGCGTAACTGAGGACCATACGCCGAACCACTGCTCAGCGCCGTACTTCTCGAACCGCTCCACCTCGGTGAACCCCAGCTTCGCCGCGAGGCGCATCGAACGCTCGTTAGCGGTCTGGGTGTACAGCACCACCGGCTCACTGGGAAGCGCACCGGCAAACCAGTCGAGTGCGGCCGCGCACGCTTCACCGGCGTACCCGCATCCCCACGCCTCCGGCAGGAACATGTAGCCGAGCGCAACCTCCCCGGCATCCGGACGGACGTCCCCCGGACGCTCTGCATCGCGCCGATCGAGCGTGACCATGCCGATCATCGCTCCGTCGAGATCGACCACGAAAAGACCAGGCCGCCGCCCGGGCACCTCAGGCACCGCGCGCTCGAGCTCATCACGCGCTCGAGCGCCACCGATATAGGTGCCCACTTCCGGCGAAACGAACAGTTCGATAACCGCCGCACGGTCCCGCGCCTCAGGCTCCCGGAGCACCAGCCGCGCGGTCCTGATCGGCGCCGGCGGCCAGCCAACGGCTCCAAGCTCACCCATGGCGCGCAACCTACCAACGCATCAGCCCCGCTCGGCGCACCGGGCAACGCACGCTCATGTCGAGATCAGTACGGCTGAGCTTGATGCCGGACTGTCGCTAGCATCGTCGGCATGGCGACGCGGCTTGTTCAAATCAACATGAAGGCTCGGGACGATTCTGCGCTGGGCGGTTTCTGGGCGGAGGCGCTCGGCTGGGGGGTCTCCAGCGAGGGACCCGGCGTGACCAACCTCGAACCCGAGGGCTTCGTCTACCCCGACCCCGTCGCCGTCTGTCTCGACCTTGTCGCCTCCCCGGAACCCAAGACGGTAAAGAATCGCGTGCACGTCGACCTCGCCACCACCTCGGCGGCCCATCAGGCGGAGCTGGTGGCGCGCTTGAAGGATCTCGGCGCAACACCCGCCGACGTGGGCCAGGGCGACGTCCCATGGACGGTCATGGCCGACCCGGAGGGCAACGAGTTCTGCGTGCTGGACTGGCACGACCCGATCCGAGACACCGGACCGATCGCCACGGTCGTGGTCGACTGCGCGGATCCGCGAGCTATGGCCCGCTTCTGGGGCAACGCCATGGACTGGACCCTGCACAAGGTGACCGACCACAACGCAGTACTGCGCTCTGCCAAGGGCGTCGGCCCATACCTGCAGTTCCTCCGCACACCCGACGTAAAGACCGTGTGGAATCGAGTCCATCTCGACCTCCGCCCCTACCCAGGTGACGACCTGGAGGCCGAGGCGGCCAGACTACGGACTCTCGGCGCCACGGCCATCGACCTAGGCCAGAGCGATATCCCGTGGAAGGTCCTCGCCGACCCGGAAGGCAACGAGTTCTGCCTCCTCACCCCAGGCTGACCCAACCCTCGTCATCCGCCCGCGAGCCCGGACTTTGCAATGCACCCCAGCCGGCACGCCCACGAGTAACTCGGCACGTCCGGATCTGCCCCGTTTCGGGCAGGCGAGGGTGTCGGCCAGTTGACCCACGTGGACCCCAACGGCTCCTGCACGTAGGCCCGGGCAGCCCGTACTTTGCGACGGCAGCCAGGCGCCGCGTTGCGGGGGCGCAGTCGGTCGCCGTTGCACCTCCGTTGCGTTGACACGGCCGCCCGGCCCCGGCAGGATCGATGCACGGCGTGGCCGACGCCCAGCCTCCTGAGGACCTGCCCCAGCCGGGCCTCGAGAAGGCGAAGGGGATTCTGCCCTCAAGGCTGCTGCCGTCCAGGCCTGTTTCGAGTGCCGCTTCGCTGGGGGAATGGGGCACGTCGAGGAGGCTTGTCATGACCAAAGAGGGCAGTTTCAAGCGCGCAGTACGTCAGCGGGCACAAGCGACCGGATTGCGGTACACCGAGGCTCGCGCCGCCCTGGAGAAGGGCCGCACGTCGCCGTTTGCGCGCACGCGCCCTGTCGAGTTCGCGGAACTGAGGGCGCACCTCGAGACGCGATACGGCATTCGCATCACCTCGATCGCGCCCATCGACGACGACCCCGAGACGCGGCCAAGCGGGTCCTGGGTCGGCCACTACCCCTGGACGCTGGTCGTCAAGCGAGAGGACGGCTCGCCCTGGATCGCTCGAGTCTTCTCGTCGGCAGCGGACACGGTCGGCCGCGTCGAGGGCGATGCGGAGATCCTGCGGTTCCTGGCCTTACAGGACTTCCCTGCCGAGCGGCCCGCGCATGACGATCCGGTGTCGGTGCTCGAAGGGAGCGGCGTGATCGTGACCGAGTACGTCGAGGGCGGACGTCCGACCCAGTCGCCGGCCGTGCTCCACGAGCTGGCGAGCCTGCTCGGCCGCCTGCACAAACTGCCTGCGGCCGGTGGTGCGGTCGCGCGGGACGGAGGGTCGGAGGAGCACGACGGCGCCTTCTTCGCGGGGCGACCGAAGCAGGATCTCGCGGCGGCGATGAGCTTTCTGGTGAGCGTCGAGGACGCTGTCGCTCCCGAGGGTCGCGAGATGTTCGAGTGGCTCCGTGACAAGGTCGAGCACGCCGACGACGCGGAGGGCCTGCCCGAGGCGTTCACCCACGGGAACTACCACGCATGGGCGGCCGTCGGCAGCCCGGGCGACCTCGCCATCGTCGGCTGGGCAGGGTCCGGACGCGGGCCCCGCCTGCCCGCCCTCGCCTGGTTGCTGACGACCGCGGGGGAAGGCGACGGGGAGGGCATCGACGCGGTCGCGCGCGGGTATCGCGAGCACATCCAGCTCACCGGCGACGAGCTCGAGCGGCTGCCCGGCGTACTGGCCATGCGACCGCTCTGGCTGGCGTGCCTCGACTACCGGGAGTCGGCGCGCAGCGGGTCCACCCCCAAGATGGACGAGGGCTGGATCGGCTGGATCGCGCGCCCCGAGCACGCCGAGCGACTAGCTGCCCGGGCGATCGCGTCGTTGCGAGGCTGAGTCGCGCGCTGCTCGCGCTCTGCGTCACAAGCCTCGCGGCGTGGGGCCAACACTGCCGCGAGCTCGGGTCGATCGCGGACCAGAGCGGTCGTGGCGAGCTCCTAGGCCGTCCCACGACCCGGTTGGCCTGGCCAACCGGGTCGTGACGACCGATTGTGACGGCACCCGTCCCGGCGAGCCACTGTGGCCACTGGGTCATGCCGCTGTCAGCTCGGGCGGCAGCCGTGGGCGATCAACGCCGCACCTGGACCGAGCCGCGCAGACCGGCCGGCACATCAGTAGCCGTAGCCAACGCTCAGAACGCGGCTACTGGCCGGGATGGGGCCGGAGCTTGAAGATCAGGATGCCGAGGTACTTGTTCATCCACGCCTGCTTGTGGGGGTAGCGGCGTCGGGCGTCCTCGGATAGTTGAGGCTCGATCGCGGTCTCGATCCACAGCCCTGCCGCACTGAACACGTTGATCAGGTCAGAGATGGTGTAGGGCCGCTTGGTGAGGGTGATCTGGTGGTTCCAGCCGCTGAGGTAGGAGAACGGGGCGGTGGAGAAATACTCTTCGCCCAAGGAGGTCTCATTCTGTTCGGCCCGTTCGACGGCATATCGGATCGGTTGCGTCTTGGTCAGCAGGATGAATCCATCGTCGGCCAGCATCGCGCGCGCTGCCTGCAGGGTGCGGACCGGATCCTTCGCGTAGCCGAAAGACTGCAGGAACAAGATCCGGTCGAACGTGCGACCGGCAAGCCCGGGCACCGAATCCAGCTCGGAGAGATCGCCTCGGATGAACTCCAAGCCAGGCGGCTGGGCACTAAGGAAGTTGCCACTGACATCGACACCTACGGAGGCGGTCGCACCGTCTCCAACCAGCTCCGCGAGCTTGCCACCGTTGCCGCAACCGACATCGAGCACCGACCGTCCGGTGACATCACCCAGAAGGTCTCGCTGCGCAGGCCACTCGACAAGCCGATCCAACGAGTCCTCCCTGGTTCGGGCCCGCTCGTAGTCCGGAGCGAGTTCTAGCCACGCCTCGCTCGGATCCCCAGGACTGCCCATGTGAGAACTCGTCGCCTCCTGTGAGTCGTCTGACACCGCCACGAGACACAACATAGTCGTCCCTTTGGACTTCCGCCCGTCCACAGGACGATCGTGGCTCTGGCGCCCCTGTACCGCTCAGCCCGACGAATAAGACCAGTCTTGACACGCAGGGCGTCCAGTAGGGGGATCGGCCCAATCGTTCTGCGGACATGCCGCGTTTGGTGGTGGCTGTTGGCATGCGGGTGCGTCGTCGAGATCCAGGGCGGGGCGTCAATAACCGGTTGCCTAGTTGCGGGTGCTCTCCCACACTTCGGTCGCGTGGATGATGGTGAACTTGACGTGCTGCTGAGGAACGAACGCTACCCGCGGTCTGCTGGGTACTCGGCTCGGTGGATGGTCGACGGTGGGATGGGGCCGAACCCTGTGTGGCAGGCGGAGGCCTTGACTAATCTCATGCAACTCGAGTCCGGCATGCGGATACTCGACATGGGATGTGGCAGCGCTCTGAGCTCGATCTTCCTGGCCAGGGAGTTCGGTGTCAAAGTGTGGGCGACCGACCTGTGGGTCAAGCCCGACGAGAACCTGCGTCGCGCGGCCGAGGCACACGTAGACGACCAAGTTCACCCGATTCATGCCGAAGCCCATGCCCTGCCCTTCGCCGAGGACTTCTTCGACGCGCTCATCAGCATCGGCGCGTACCACTACTTCGGCACCGACGACCTCTATCTCGGCTACTACTCACGCTTCGTGAAACGCGGCGGCCAGATCGGCATCGTCCAACCCGGCCTCGCCGAGGAGCACGAGACGCTTCCCCCACCACACCTAGAGCCCTACTGGGAATGGGACTTCTGCGCCTGGCACAGCCCCGCCTGGTGGCAGCGGCACTGGGAGAAGACCGGCCTGGTCACCGTCGAGGTCGCTGATCGGCTACCCGACGGGTGGCGAGACTGGTTGCAGTGGAACGACGCTTGCGACCACGACAGTGGTACGCCGGGACGAGAAGAAGCGCAGATGCTTCGCACCGACGGCGGCCGAACGCTCGGCCTCTCCCGAGTCATTGCCCGCCGCAACATCTAGGCTCCGCGGGCTGCCTCACGACCTCACCGGGCGCCTTTCGATATCCCCAAGCCAGACCCCACAGCGCAGAACTTCACGCCAGCCGAGACGAGAAACTCACCGTCCGCGGCCGCTGAGGAGGATCGCCGTACGACGCCGTGTGGGGTGAGACCAGGTCAGCCCGGGAGATCCTCGGGTCGTTTTGCGGCGAGCTCGCCGTGCAGTAGTCCAGTGGACTGACCGACCTCGATCAGGTATCCGTCCGGGTCCCGCATGTAGCAGCGGATCTCTGCTCCGCGGTCGATCGGTGGCGTGACAAACTCTGCGCCCTTGGCCTTCCACTCCTCGTAGCGGGCCTGGATATCTGCGACCCGCAGGTTGAGGAAGATCGAGGTCGTATCGCCGGGCTCGTAGTCGACCACCGAGATACCTGGCTTGTCGGGGGTGGGCGGTCCGCCGGGGTTCATGATGATCCACGAGTTGGCCAGCTTGACCATGCACGGATTCTCCTCCAGGACGACGGTGCCGCCGAGGACCCGCGAGTAGAAGTCCCGGGACCGCGCGACCTTGCGGACCGTGATGAACAACGTCATCACGATGCCCTCGTCTGGCGCGGGGAGATTGGCGAAGTCGATCCGGTCCGCGGGGTCCGTCATGATTCCTCCATTCCGGCGCCATTGAGTTGCCGAACGCCGGTCCTGATCACAACCCTCCCCTTGATGATCGCTGAGGCTGCCGGGTTTCGGTATCTCCCCGCCCTTCCCAGGTTCTAGCCGACATGCTCCCCTCGCGCGGTGTAGCCTTCGACAGACACGTGGCAACCGGCTTGATGTCGATTGCCCGCCGCGCCGCGATCATCCCGGTGATCGTGCTCGAACGGCAGGAGGTGGGACCCATGTACGCAGTACCCGTAATGGGTGCTCCCCTGCGAGGCACGATCGCGCGACTGCGGTAGTCGCAGTTGGGAGCGCCCGCCAGGCAACCGGCGAAAGGCGACTTCCATGAACACAACACCCTCTTCGACTCAGCGCAGTACGACGACCACGTCCGATGGCATCGTGGTGACGCGGACGCCACTGCAGGGGAATTGGCCCATGCCCGACCAGCAGGTCGACGCCACAAGACGGGCGGGCAACTCGGACAAGCGAGCCTTGGTTCTCGCCGGCGGCGGAGCGGCAGGCAATGCGTGGGAGCTCGGTCTCATCGCGGGCCTGTCCGATGCCGGTGTCGATGTCACCTCGGCCGATCTCATCATCGGTACGTCGGCAGGATCGACGGTGGCTGCCCAGATCACCAGCGGGACACGGCCGGCCGAACTCTATGCCGCCATCCTCTCCGAGGTGCCTCAGCCACACGCTGGATCGGACCGGGGACGTGCTCCGAATCTGTCGGCGCTGAACTACCTGGAGTGGTCGAACGGAATCATCGCTTCTGCCGAGGATGCCTCCGACATGCGCCGCAGGATGGGCGCCTCCGCGCTCGAAATGGACACTTCCGACGGCTCCACCCAGACGCGCTGGCGCGACATCGTCGCGGCTCGGCTTCCCAGCCGGCACTGGCCGCAGCAGCTTGTGATCATCGCGGCTGTCGATGCGCATACCGGCGAACCAGTCGTGTTCGACCGCCACAGCGGGATCGATCTGATCGACGCCGTCGCCGCCAGCACCAGCAACGGCTTCGGTGCCGTCCCTCCCTATCGCATCGGCGAGAACCGATACATCAACGGCGGCTATCGACGTAGTGAGAACGCCGACCTCGCGGCTGGATACGGGCGGGTGCTCGTGCTGTCACCATTCGGCGGCAGGTCGCGGATGCCGCTGGAGTGGGGCATGGATCTCGCAACCCAAGTCGACGAACTGCGCGCAGGCGGCAGCAGGGTCGAGACCGTCTTTCCGGATGGCGGCGCGGGTGACGTGTTCGACGCCAAGGCGATGGATCCGTCGACGCGCCCGCAAGCCGCACGAGGAGGCTACGCCCAAGGCCAAGCCCTCGCCGAGCAGCTCTCTGAGCTCTGGCGCTGACAGTCGACTCGGTCGTGCAAGAGGCCGCGTTGGTGGACCGCGACCCTCTACGTGGTGCGCTCGGGTGCCAGGGCCACGGTCAGAAGGTGGCGATCGGGTTGACCGGGCTGCCGGACGTACCGGCGAAGCGGACCGGCGCGACTGCGAGCTGGAAGTCCCACTGGCCGAGCTCGGCGGCTGTCGTCGCGCACACCTCCAGGTCACAGTTGTCGAGCAGCCATAGACCCATCGCGACGAGGCTCACGGCGTGAACCGGCATCAACACGTCGTCGTACCCCGACGGCTGAAGGTCCTGGGGGGTGTCAGCGCCGATCAGCGCGACTCCTCGTTCATGCAGCCACGGCAGGCAGGACGCATGCCAGCCGGCCTGCGTGAAACCGCCGGCCACACCAGCCTCATGCCGAGCGCGGCCATAGCCGGTCCGCAGCAGTACCGCATCGCCGGATCGCACCTGCACACCCTGGCGACGCTCGGCCTCCTCGAGATCCTCGGGGAACACACCCTCACCCGGTTCCAGCCACGGCACGTCGCGGACCCTCGCAATGTCCAGCAGGACGCCCCGCGTGAGGATCCCGTTCGCCGCCGCCGTGACGGCCGCCCATGCCGATCCGGTCGCGGCGTCGACCAACGTGTGCGACCGCCCGTTGTACATCTTGCCGTCCCAGAAGAGGTGGCACGGCGAGTCGATGTGGGTGATCGTGTTGCCGTGGAAGAAGATGCCGAGCCGCTCGTTCGAAAAGCCCCAGCGCCGGTCGTTGTGGAAGGGCGCCGGCATGTTCTCGGCACCCGGCATGTCGGCGGCGCACGGGCACGCCGTCGTCGACCGCTCCATTTCTTCCGGTACGGCGACCTCCCATCCGCACGACACACTCCTGCCGTGGCGCACGGCCCGCGCCGCTGCCAGCCGGACGTCGTCGGTGATGTGGTTCAGAGTGCCGAGCTCGTCGTCGTCGCCCCACCGTCCCCAGTTCGACAGCGTGTCGAAGTACCCGAGCACGTCGTCCTGTGTGGGCATCGGTCGCCCTGCCGTCATCCCAGCATCGACTCCTCCGGTCACGCGGTTCAAGGCACCGCGGGCTGGGCATCCCGCCCTCCCCCTTGACATGCCACGGCCTGCTGAACGGGCATGACACTACTTCAGTGAGCCAGCAGTCGGCAGCGGACCGGGCCGACATCGCGCTTCTTCGGGGGATCAGGTTGCGGGCTCGGCTGACTGGGTCCGGGAGAGTCGGATCAGGCGGGCGCCGAGAACTGCGATCCAGAGGAACAGCACCGTCACGAACACCCGCTGCAGCAGTCCGTTCCACGAGCCGGCGACACCGGTGATGAACAGAACCAGCAACACGAGACCCAGTACCCCGGTGATGAGGGAGTAGGCACGCAGGTCGCGCCACGACTGGTCGCCGCGGAAGGCACGGGCGAACACCAGTGCTGCGGACACAAGGGCGAGGAACACCACGAGGCTGACCAGGTCGTGGGTGACGTGATGCCAAGACACTTCGCCGGCGTCGACGCGGTCGGCGCACGCCTCTAGCTGGCTGCTGCAATCGTTGCGGGCCAGGCCGGCGACGATGATGCCGACGCCGGCGACGGCAACGAGGATCGAGCCGACCGTCGCGGGCCTGCCGTTCAACGCTCCTGCAAGTCCGGCCGCCAGCGCGACGATCCCGACGCCGAGCAGCAGAAAACCCGTGACCATGATCCATGCGTTCTGGGCGTCGAAAGCCGCTAGCGCGCTGATGTCCTCCCGCCGGAGGCTGTATTCGTCCTGCACTACAGCGCCAACTATCCACGCGATGGTGAAAGCGATCGGGCCTATCACGGCAAGCCGCCCCAACAACAGACGCGTACCCGCACTCCTCATGCACCGAACGCTACGCGCCTGGCATCCCCCGTCGCCCTATTGTCCGTGGCAGATCCGGCTAACCGCGGGGGGCGCATCGGACGGAATGTCGCAGGTGATCCAGGCCGTGCCGCGGTATCCGTGTGGTTGGCCGAGGGGTACGCGGCGGCTCGGGATCAGCCGTTGCCGCCGTACGGACGGGTGATGATCTCCAGCCAGTGCCCGTCGGGGCCTTCCCAGTAGAGGCCGCGGCCACCGTCGCCGTGATTGATTTCTTGCGGTTGGCGCTTGAAGGGGTCGGCCCACCACTGGCGGCCGTCGTCCCGCAAGCGACCGAGGATGAGGTCGAACTCCTCCTCACTGACAAGGAAGGCGTAGTGCTGGCCGTGGATCTCGCCCTCGGTGTCCATGAAGTCCAGGCTGGCCCCGTTGTCCAACTTCAGCTCGGCGAACGGGCCGTACGCTCCTGCCTCCGGCAGACCGAGTACCTCGCCGACATCGCGAGCAGCAGCCCATCGGTCCTTCACGTGCACGATCGTGTGGTTCAGCTCGATACTCATCGGGCTCTCCTGGGGTACCTGTCCTCAGCTGGCGCGTGCTCACCACTCTGCACCCCGAAACCAGTTCTCGTGAAGACCTCCGCGTTCCACGCCTCGGCAGGAGCCTTGGCCCTGCCACATCGAGCGAAACTCCCCAGGACGTGTGGGGCGACAATGGTCTGCGGAGAACGGTAGGTGATCCGGGGCTCCGTCACTGGCTGGAATCCGAGATCCGGGCGACAGGTCGTGTCGGTCGAGCGTCCGGGCTTGCTACGTTGCCGCCATGACCAGGTGGGCCGCGGGGCAGGCGTGAAGGCGGTCGTCTACGACCGGTACGGGTCCCCCGACGTGCTGCGGGTCGAGGACGTCCCGGTACCCTCGCCCATCGCTGGCCAGGTGCGGGTGAAGATCGCCGCGACCTCGGTCAACCTCAGCGACTGGGAGTGCCTGCGCGGCTCGCCCGCGTACGCACGGATCGGCGGGCTGCGTTCCCCGGCTCGCCGTACGCTCGGATCGGACATCGCCGGCCTGGTCGACGACGTCGGTGAAGGAGTGACTCGGTTCCGACCCGGAGACGAGGTGTACGGCGATAACCTCGGGCTGAAGGGTGGCTTCGCGGAGTACGCGCTCGCGCCGGAGTCCGCGCTCGCCCACAAGCCGGCCCAGCTCACGTTCGCTGAGGCGTCGACCATCCCGCAGGCGGGCGCGATCGCCCTGCAGGGCACGGTTAGGGCCGCGCCGGGTCGCCGGGTGCTGATCAACGGCGCCGGCGGAGGGTCAGGATCCTTCGCGATCCAGCTCGCCAAGCGGCTCGGTGCCCACGTCACCGGGGTCGACAACGCCGCCAAGCTGGACTTCATGCGGGCGGTCGGCGCGGACGACGTGATCGACTACCACCGCGACGACTTCACCCGGACCACCCAGCCGTACGACCTGATCCTCGACCTGGTCGCGCACCGGTCGGTGTTCGCCTACCGGCGTGCGCTGGCACCCGGCGGCACCTATCGGTGCGTGGGCGGGTCGGTGCCGACGCTGCTACGCGTGCTCACCGCCGGCTGGCTGGTGGGGCGGCTCACCAGGCGCGCAATCGGGATCCTCGCCGTCAAGGAGGGTCCGGCCCATTTCGAGCCGCTGGCCGCCCTCTGCGCCACCGGGGACATAAGGATCCACATCCACCGCACCTTCACGCTCGAAGAGGTTCCCGCAGCGCTTGCTCACGTCGGCGAGGGACGCGCCCTCGGCAAAGTGGTCGTCGCCCTCTCCTGACGCAATTCGACGCGTCCGTGCCCCGGCGCCTCGCCCGCTCACCCGGCATGGTCGCGATTCACCGGCAGCGGCAAATGAGTGCGTCGCAATCGACGACCCAGCGACGCTCGTTCTGACCTAACATCGACCACTTGAGACTCGAATCCCTGAACGGCCACTACGTCGACCTGGCTGTGACCGGCTACCAGTTCGCTCGCGGCCAGTCGAGGTCGGAGCAGGCCAACTGGGACGCCAATTGGCTGATGATCCGCGGCGAGGTCTGGGACGGTGACCAATCGTGGGAGTTCCACGACCCGTGCATGAGCGGACGTTGGACGCGACCGCGATAGCCTCCACTCGTGGACGGCGACACCGTGCAACGCCTGAGGATGCTGGCGCACTCGCTATGGGGGCGGGCCACTCATGACAGCGAGGCTGCAATGGGTGACTCCTTCGACGTGCGACTCGCAGACTCTCTCGATCTGGCGACCAACGGCGAACCCGGAGTTGCTTTCGAGAACCTGGCCCAGAACGTGTACGAGTTCGACGTGCCACTCACGGAGTCGGAGTATCGGGCGTTCGCGGAGGTTGGATGGTCGCTCAGGCTCAACCCAAATGCGTGGGCGTTCCTTCGCGACCTGGTGACCCAGGTCGATCGCTGACGTCGGCGGTGTGTCGTCAACATCCGGCACATCGCATAACCGCGCGATCAGCGGCAGATGAGTGCATTGATCACGTCTCGAGGCGGCGCTCGAACTGCACGGGCGGCGTGACGATGAGCACTCCTTGGGATCACGTCCTCGACGGCGTCACCGAGCCGTCCGTATTCATCGTCGAACCCACCCCAGAATCGTCCGGCTTCATCAACCAAGATGGTCATGTGCGAGTGGCCACCGACCGGCACCAGGGGCAGGCCAAGTTCACCGGAGTAGGCCATGCACCAAGCAACGTCCGACTCGGCCGCGGCTCCTTGTGCCGCTGATCCACAGGCTCCTGTCGCCTGAGGCCGAGACCACAACGAGATCCGCGTACCTCCGGCGAGCTGCGAGCGCTGGAACAGGCCGGACACCCGCCCCCTCCGCGCTGCCCGCGGAGGTTCTCACCGAGTACTCCGATAGCAGTCGGCGGCTATGCGGGGAAAACCTTCCAGTGCCCTTCGGAGATGACCTCGACAGTGCCGTCGGTCACCTTGATAGCGGTCTGATCGTCGATGGCGTACGCCGGACCTGCGATGTCGGCAGCCCATCTCTCCGCGTCGACCAGGGTGTTCTCCGGCATCTGCTCGTGGTCCAGGTGCGGGAAGATCGAGAAGTCGACGACCCCGAGCGTGCGGTCGTCCGGCGCAGAAGGCCAGTTGACGAAGTCGTCGCCGATCCGCGGTGTCATCACCATGCTGCCGGCGCTCAGCCCCACCCAGACCGTCTCGGGCAGCGACGACATGACCTCCAACAGCCCCGACTGCCGCATCCAATGGCACAGGTACGACGCGTCGCCACCATCCACCAGCAGCACGTCGGCCTCTCGGACCCACGGCACCCACCGCTCCTCGCCGATGCTGGGCAGCGCGGTGAGCTCGAGCACGCCCAAGGACGCCCAGCCCAGGCTGGTCATCATGTGCCACGGAGGCTCGCCGGCGACGAAGCTTCGCACCGAGGCGGGCCCGAGCATCGGGTGGCCCCACTGCGCCGTGGGGATGCAGAGCGCACGGGACTCGGAGATCGGCTTGCCCAGCAGATCGACCAGCGCATCGCGGATGCTCTCGTTCGTAACGCCTCCGGATGTGAGAAGGAGCTTCACAACACCTCCGACGGATTCATGTGGCCTACAAACCGCAGACGCGTCATCGCCTGACTCCTTGTCTCGCCCGGTCTTGGCGCCTCGAGTGTTCGCCATTCACCTGTTCCACGAACGCTGCGCTCCGGATCCGACACCCTACTGCCGGATAGGTGTCGCGAATCTGTCGGCAGATCACAGGAGCCACAGACTGGACCCACACCTCGGCCCGTTAACCGGCACCGCTGAACTGGCAAGGCGCTGGCCCGGGCAGCCGTCCTGGGCAGAGCCCACCGAGGCTCCCGTCCGGGCTGTGGTGACGAGTCGCGGAACCTTATGGCCCTCCGGTCTCCGCGACCCGATGCAGGACACCGGCCAAAGCCTCACGGTCCTTCACGGTGACCGTCCGGTCCGGGCTCAGACCTACCACTCCTCTGCGATCCACAAGGGTGACCGGAGGAAACTCTCTCGGCCGCGCTGTCCCTTGTCAGTGACGAAACGCATCAGCATCACGTCCGTCGACTCTGCTGCCTTCGTCGGCTCGGGCCCGACCACTGTGCGTGCTCCAGGCATGGACGTCCATCCGCAGCTTGCGTAGAAGCCTTCGAGGTCGGGGTTGCAATAGACAATTCCGAGATCGGCGTCGCTTGCGTCAATGCGGCGGACAGCCTCGGTCACGAGCTTCTTGGCCCAGCCTTCCCCCCGGAATGATGGGTAGGTCAGCACAGTGGTTGGGCTGCGGACCTCGTAGGAGACGCCCTCATGTTCGACGGTCACGCGGACGAGTTCCAGATGACTGACGACCAGGCCATGCGCCACATACAGAAGGTGGTACGGCGTCAGGTCCGATCTCGTGATCCAATCTCGATAGCGGAGTTCCCCGGTGAAGCCCTCTGGCCACTGCAAACGGAGGAACGACAGAACCTGGCACCTCAGCAGTTCCGGAAGTGCGGCGTCATCGAACTCAACGAACTCGATCTCTCGGGTGTCCATGTCCCCAGCCTCAGGCAGGTCCCGGCGGCGGCGCCAATCAGTTTTGCACGAGCCCGGTCTTGTGTGCCCCTGACGAGCCCCAAAACTGCCCTCCATGACCACACTCACCTGCGCACAAGAACCCCACTCGTAATGCGTCGCTCCTCGCTAACGCAATTGCTAACAGGAGCGCTGGACAACCATGGACGCCACCCGACCAGTCCGGGCCGACCGAGGCCGACCGGCCGGGACGGCGCGTGTTCACACCCAGCCAGTCGCGGTGGCCACGGCCTTTGCTACGTCGGCCACCGGGCGATCGGTGGTCACCGTGAAGTCCTCCACCCCGGCCAGGTCGAGGATCTGCTCGAGTTCCCGCGAGCGCCGCAGGTGCCATCGGAGGCCGTCGTCGTCCGCACTCCCGTGCCGCTGGATGAGCCGCTGCCGGATGACCGCCAGATCCGCGCTCAACCTGCACACGGCGAGATCAACGCCGATCGCTTCGGCATACCGCTCCCGACCAGCTCGGTTCTCGACAACGCCGGCCAGCACCAGGCAGTCCGCGCCCGCGTCGAGGTAGTTGCGTGCCAAACTCCGAAGGTTGCGCAACTCCAAGGCGAAGTTGAACGGGTCATCCGTCGGGCTGGGCCAGTAACAGGCCAGCCAGTCGAGGTCGATGACAGCGTGCGGAATCGCGGCTCCAGCAAGCAAATCCCCCACAGCCTCAGCCACCGAGGTCTTGCCCACCCCCACAGGGCCGGTGATGAGCAATGCCCGATGCGAACGATCCCCGTCAGCGCCCATAGGACGATCCTTGTTCATCGTTTTGTAGACGACAAGTCACGCCCGCATCGGCGTCGCATCGGCCAGTCACATCGCATCTGAGGTCGGCACTCAGCTTGACGCGGCCAACGTACGGCGGCCGTTCCGCAAGGTCGCAAAGGCGGCCGGACTGGCTGCTGAGGACTAGACGCCCCGAGAGCTGCGACACAGCTTCGTATCGCTGCTGTCGAGCAGCCGCGTGCCGATCGAGGACATCGCTGCGCTGGCTGGCCACATGAGCACGGTCGTAACGGAGAAGGTCTACCGGCACGAGCTGCCGCCGGTGCTCCGAACTGGGGCCAAGAAGATGGACGAGATCTCCCCCGATCTGCAGCTCACGGAGACTTAGCCTTCCGTTTGCCTCCCAGGTCATGCAAGAGGCCGGTCTCCCGAGCGGGAAACCGGCCTGTGACCTGCGGTGGAGCTTAGGGGATTCGAACCCCTGACCTCTTCCATGCCATGGGCGGGGGTCGCATCTCCTTCGGCGGCGGTTCGAGCCGGATCCTCCATAGCTACAAGGATTCAAGCCTGTCGGATTGATGCGCGTTCCAACCCGTTCGCGGGCGTTGATTCGCGCCCTTGGCTCCCAATTCTCTCCCAGCCGGTCAGCCTAGAGTCGCCCATGCCGACCGCGGCCGCCTCGCAGATACAGCCGCCACAAGACAGTCAGCGGCACTGTCAGAGTAACGACGATGCCGGCCCCGGCCAGCCACCAAATCCATGTGACTGCCGCACCGTCGGCAGCGCCGGCGATGAGCGCTCCGACCACGATCGCGCCGCCGCCCACCACCAAGTACCTGGGCCCATCACGCCAATCCCCCAAGCTGACATGGCATTCATGGTGTCATCCCTCAGCAGCAGGGCGCTGGAGGTTTACGTTCGCCCATCCCCCATCGGCTGGTGTCCGTGCTGGTTCGCCTCAGACTCCTGCTCCGGGTGTCACACCGCGGCGTACCCGGCGAATCCGGATGAACTGCGCCTACGCTGCAACTACCTGCGCCTCGTTGCGAAATCGAGTCATGCCGACCGGACAAGCCCAGTCAGGCGTACTGGGTGTGGCAAGTGCCTCGCGGTCGATGCAGGATGGTCCTCGTTGCTGTGCCTCGTTGCTGACCTGACGGCTCTGGATGTGCCGTGTGGATGGTCCGGTGGACTTCCGACGCGGGGCCTGGTGCACCCGCTCGCCCCAGTTCTGCTCTGGTTCCCTCGGCCCGGCGCGAGTAACGTGACAACCGCTCGGCGCACATAGCACCGCAGGCAAGGGGGGTATGGAGTGTCGCAGCCGGTGATCACGATGCCTGGCACGTGGAACTTCGCGACCACCACGAAGCCGTCCTCGATGGTCTGGTATGCGAGCTAGATTGCCTGAGAGGAAGCAAACATGAATCGCATTGTATCTGGGCTGATCACCTGGCTGATCAACGTGCCGGTGCTGCTGCTCGCGATGCACGAAGCACATCTGGCGAACGAGGAGTACAGAGCTGATCCGCCGGCCTTTCATCCTCACTCGTTATACGCGCTCGGCAGCTGGGCGCTAGTCCTCATCCTGGCCGTACTCGGCGCAGCCCTGATCTGCATCGGGATATACGAGATATTTGAGCGACGCCTGCGCAAATCCTCGTCGGGGAAAGGCAGCTACTACGGCATCCACGGCCACTCCTTCGGAGCTCCGCACGACACCGGATGCAACGGAGGCGACGCGGGACCAGGAGGTATGGTCTAATCGCGGCGACGGCTTGTCACGGGTCCAGGGCCCTCTGATGCTCCGGCGGTACGCGAGCCCTACGTAGACGATCGAGCTGATCGAGAGCCTCGCAGGCCTTCTGCACCTGAGGCGCTGCCCCACCTACGCTGTGTGCGTGCTAGCCACCGACGCGACCATAGTCCGTGCCGCCTGCGCGGGCACGCTTCTTGCGAACCGTTCGCCTTGGCCATACAACCGATTCCATGCGCTCTTGTGTCCACGAAGCGTGTCATGACACTAGATCCATGCACACCCGAGCCGGTCTGATGATCCCCCTCTGACCTGTTTCCACAGGTTAGAGGCCACTATCAGGTAGTCCCTCTGGTAGGCCCGTGGGACGCGAACCCACAACCCGCGGATTGGGGATCCACGCTTGTCGTCGACTCTCACGAGTCGCCGAAATGGGCGCCTGACCTGGGAAGTCTCACTAAGCGTAGTCGCCGAACGTTGCCATCGTTTTGCGGCGCTTCGCGCTCAAAGAGGTGGGGAAAGGGGTGGCTCCAGGACATCAACCATGTCATGGGCGGGGGCGTGTCGATGGTTGATGTGTCGCCAGGCTCAATCCCTTTACTGCAAAGGATTCTCGCACTCCTGGTTGATCTGGAGGGTTGTAGATGGCGCTGTGCCGGCCATTGCGCGGGGCGCAGTTGTGGGATGCGGAAGCGAAATGCGCTAAGGTCGTCGCCACAAGACCCTCGCCGCGTCTTTGCTGGCCATCAGTATCTCTCTGAATGGTTCGGCAAAGATTACGGCGATTTGCTTAATCATGATCACAAGCACTGCGGCGATTTCCGGGATGATCCCTTTTGCGGGTCCCTTCTGGACAGCGAGCGCAGCCTTTGCGGCCTCTTGGAGGATCTCGAATGGTTGGCTGGCCATCAGGACCGTACTGCCCGTCGGGGCCTTGACGATACCGAGTTCAACTCGCATCTCGTCGAGCAGTCGTATCCGTCCATCTCGAACGACGTTGCGTTGTTCCTGCTGAAGCTGAACAGCCTCAACGTCAGCATCAGCCATCATCTCCGTGTTTGCCCAGAGCGCCATCGCGTCGTAGTACAGGTCTGCTACAAGTTGAACCGTCTTTCCGGCGCCCAGGAGCTCAATCTCGTTGTAGCTTTTCTCGCAGGTTCCGAGCAAATCGGCATGCTCCTTTCGATCAATGAATTGTGGAGCAGACGCAGCAACTTCGATTTCACGAACCGCACCGAGAAAGTCCGCGTAGAGGCGCCGTCGGTCATCATGCCAACGTCGCTGATCGGACATGCGCTCCGCGCGCCTAGCACTGTAGAGTCCAACACCCTGAGCCAGAAGGACGCCGACAAACGCGAAGACGCCAGCGACGATTGGACTGCCCCACCAGGGCGCATCTGTAGCTAACGAAGTCATCCGAGCCCCACCCCAATCTGAGAGCAACATCTTGCCGGACGCGTGACACGTAGGTGTCAAGACGCGCGGCAGCCCTCCCGCATCGCCCCGATAGCTGCCGACCTTAGGTTCGGTGCGGTGCGGGTCAAGGGTCGAAGATCCCGGAGGGACGCCGCAGGCGCCCTTGAAGCGTGCCGTGCCGGACCGCACTCCCCGATGATTGCTAGCGGGGCGATGCGGGAAGCCCACCGACATATGGACGTACAGAACGGCCGAGGACGGCGGCTGGCCGGCCGGTTGGCGAGGGACCACATAGCAGGGTGTCCATCGTGGATGGCGAGTTCTGCTGTCTTCGACTCGGCACCCTGTTGGCACGTGCGCGCCAAGCCAAGGGCCGCGCCCAGAGCGGAGCGCTAGCGGAGTGGCGGGCAGGCGGCCCGTCCTGTGGTGGCGGCGCGCTTTCGGGCCCTGGAGGGGCCCGTCTTGAAGACGTAGAGAAACTTGTCAGGAGGGGATGGAGTCATCGGCTGTCCTGTGCCGGGTGATGCTTGACAGTCGTGTGCCACCTGATGGTTGACGCTCGCCTTTGTTCGGTCAGTCTGTGTTCGACGTTTCCGTGGGGCGTCGGTGACTCAGGAGGCCGGGATTGGCGCTGGTTGCGTTGTCGGTGGTCGAGCAGCGGTTGGACGTGGTGCGGGCGGTTCTGGCGGGTGCGCGGGTGACGGAGGTGGCGGCCTCGGTGGGGGTGTCGCGGCAGACGGTGCACTCCTGGATGACCCGGTATCTGGTCGAGGGTGTGGCCGGGTTGGCGGATCGGTCGCATCGTCCGGTGTCGTGTCCGCATCAGGCGCCGGTTGAGGTTGAGGTGCGGGTCGCGGAGATGCGCCGGACGCATCCGAGGTGGGGCGCGAAGCGGATTCGGCTGGAGCTGCTGCGCAACCGCTCTGAGCTGGCGGTGCCCTCGGAGCGGACGATCAACCGGATCCTTGCCCGGCAGGGGTTGCTGGTCGAGCGACCACGGAAGAGGAGCCGGGACGCGTATCGGCGCTGGGAACGGCCTGGTCCGATGCAGCTGTGGGGGATCGACATCGTCGGTGGGGTGATGATCGTGAACCCGGTGACTGGTGAGGTCCGGGAGGCCAAGGTGGTGACCGGCGTGGACGATCACTCCCGGTTTTGTGTGATCGCGGCGGTGGTGGAGCGGGCAACCGGTCGGGCGGTGTGTTTGGCGTTCGCCCAGTCCCTGCAGCGTTTCGGGGTTCCCGACGAGGTGCTGACCGATAACGGCAAGCAGTTCACCGGCCGGTTCGGCAAGGGCGGTGAGGTGTTGTTCGACAAGATCTGCCGCAAGAACGCGATCACGCACCGACTGACCGCGCCGGCCTCACCGAATCAGAACGGCAAGGTGGAGAGGTTCCACCTGACGCTGCGCCGCGAACTGCTCGACGATCACCAGCCCTATCTGTCGGTGGCGGCCGCACAGGCCGCGGTGGATGGGTTCGTTGCCCGATACAACACCGACCGGCCGCACCAGGCCCTCGACGAGCGAGCGCCGGTGATGCCGGCCGACCGATTCCGCCCGGCTCCGCAGGATCAACGCGAGCTGCTGGAGCTGTGGCTCCCACCGCACCTCGCACCGGCAGAGCCCAGCGATCACGAGGTCGTCACCGACGATGCCGAGGTGCTGCCGGTGAGGCAGTCGTGGGCCGGTGGCCCGATCGAGTTCGACCGGATCGTGCCACCAAGTGGGAACCTGCAGGTCGCCGGGAAACAGTTCTGGCTCGGGCCACAGCGGGCCGGGCAGACGCTGCGGTTCTGGGTCGACGTGAACCTGATCCACCTGCTCGTGGGCGGTGCCCGGATCAAGACCGTCCGCTCACACCTGACCGTGAACGACCTGGCGAGACTGGTCGCCGACGGCGCCACCAACGCCGGGCCATCGCCGCTGCCGCAGATCGAGGGCAGCGACGCGATCGAGGTGGAGCGGATCGTCGCCCGCGGCGGCACCGTGTCCCTGGCCGGACACGTCCTGGTCGCGGCAGAACTCCTGGGCGGTCGCCGAGTCGGGATCCGCATCGAACCATCAACGCTGATGTTCTACGACCTCGACACCCGCGAACTACTCCGGGTCCGACCCAACCCGCTGACCATGGACCAGGCCCGCCGACTGCGCGGCAGCCGGCCCGCCGGACCACCCCCACGCCCATCGGTCGAACCCGTCCGGGTCCAGCGCCGCGCATCCAACTCCGGCGTGATCATGGTCTGCGGCCAAAAGGTCTCCCTCGGCCGCGCCCACAAGCATCAGACCCTGACCATCTGGGTCTCCGACACCACCCTGGCGATCGAGCTCGACGACGAAGAACCCCGCGTGGTCCGCCGCACCACCACCCTGCCGATCCGTAACATCAAGGCAGACCGGCCCCGGACGGTCCCCTCAATTTCCTAGGCGAGGCGTCAACCATCAACTGGCACGAAATCGTCAGGCATCAGGTGGCACACGACAGATCAGCCCACGACAGATCAGCCCGCGACAGCTGGACGCACGAAGGCCTGACCTACGAGGGGTTAAGGACTTCGGTCTCTTCCGTCCAGCGAGCTACGACTGAGAGCACGGCTAGGTACTCCAAGGCTTGCTGTTCGGACCAGTTCGGCGCAGGCGAGTGCGCGGCCACGTTTCGAATCCCCGCGTAGGCACCGATCGAGAGGTTGTAGAGGCCATCCTGTCTCGACCTCCACATCTTAGTCTCGCGATCGCCAGGTAACCACAGCCGCGTCCGGCCGTTGTTCGGCTTGGATGGAAACACATCGGTGACAAGTTCACGGTCGACCAAGTTCGACTGAGCCTTCTGCTGGATCTCAAATGTTAGCCACTTCGCAGCGGACTCAACTGCGGCCACAAGATGACTGGTCGCCCACAATTGTGCAGCAGCCTCCCAGATCAACGGATGGAAGCGATCGCCAGCAAGCGTTGGAGGCTCGGGAGCGAGTCTGGTAGCCCATTCATCGCGGTCACGAAGTATCCCAAGCCCTTGTTTGACCCAGCGAGGAGTCTCATTCGATCCGCGATACGAAGGAGGGCGAAGGTCGGCATCAGGCATGGCGTCGAGCGCCGTCAATATCCGCTCGACTGTTGGCAATAGCGTCGTCGCCTCGTCATTGAGCGCCTGCGCCTCGCTCGACACCGATTCATAGGCTGCCTCGTGCAACGCGGCGTCGTACGCGTCAGCCAGGCGCAGATACTCTGTCAGCTTCCCTTGCATCCATGCACCGTCCACAATTCGAACGGTACACGCCAACGATGCGTCGGCCCCCTGCGATGTTTAGCGTCCCGGAATCGGCAAGCGATATGAGAGGACGTAACGCTCGGACGAGACGACGATGTCCGCTGTCTCCACAGGGCGGTCGCGCTCGTAGTAGGTCCGTTCGATGACGAGCACTGGCACCCCAGCTGGAACGACCAGGGTCTCTGCCTCGTACGGGCGTGCAGCGCGGCCCGTGACGTCCTCTCCGACGTGGGTGATGTCGACTCCAATGCTGTCCATTCTGGGGATGACGCCTGTGATCGAGCCACCCTCTGGGTTCTCGATCGGCGTGCCTCGTGTGAGCGCCAAAGGCTCGAAAGAGGTGGAGAGCATCACCGGCTCGCCGTCAGCCAGGAAGCGGTAGCTCGTGCGCATCACTGGGTCGCCTTGCGCGATGTTTAGTCGGTCAGCGATCGCTTTGGACGCGGTCGTGCGGCGACTCTGGAAGTCCCACTCTGGGACCTGGCCGCCGGCCGACGCAGCAGCCGCGAAAGGGGACGATGTTGGGCGCTCAGACTAGAGGCTGCCTAACACTCGACGCTTCGGGGGTTGCAGCGCCCGCACGAACGAGCCTCTCCCCTGCTGCTTGACGATCAGACCTTCAGAACGCAGTACATCTAGTGCTTGCCGGACCACAATTCGAGAGACACCGTAGTCGGCCATAAATCCTGGCTCGCTCGGCAGTTGGTCTCCAGCCTGGAGAGTGCCCTCGAGGATCTGGCTGCGGATGTCGTCTGCGATCTGCAGGTGCTTCGAGCGAGCATGCGGCTCTACGAGAATGAGCTTGGACTGAGCGGCCTCCTACTTGGGTTGCTCGACGGCTATACAGGTGGACGCTGGGGAGAGATAGCCGGCCAAACGCTTCCCGAGTACGACGAGGTCAGGCAGGCGATTGCGGTCTTCGAACCGCTCAAAGAGATTGATGGCAGACTGTTCAAGAGCGGAGCCGATGTCACCGAGCAAACTGATCTGCAGCCGCTCGGCAATGGCCGTCGCTCGCGGCGGACGAGGCGGAACGCCGGACGAAGTCACCGGCCAGCGAACGTTGGGTTCAGCTTCCTGCGAGCATTGCGGCGATCTACGAACTCTTCCTGGCGACCCGGCCCGCAGGGCACTCGTTCGTGTTCACGTCACTCCAGGGCATGCCCTGGTATCGGTCGAACTTCCGGCAGCGGTTCTGGCGCCCTGCGTGGGATGGCGTTGACTCTGACAAGCCGCTCTCGACCAGGCACACGCCAGCCATCTTGTCCGGCTTCCGGTTCCACGAGGGGCGGCACACTCACGCGACGTGGCTGACTGAGGACGGCATCTCGGAAGTCGCTCGCCGCGCTCGGCTCGGACACAAGATGAAGGGCATGGGGCGTGTCTACGACCACGTGACGCCGGAGTTGGAGCGCCAGGTCCTGAGGGCTCTGGAGGAGCGCTGGGTTGCCTCGGTGCTCGCACTGGAAGAGGACGAGCGACAGAAGCTCCTTGCCTGGGTGCCCGTGATCACAGACACCATCGAGAAGGCCCAGCAAGAGGCCGAGGTGCTTGCTGCCAAGCTGGTGGGAGGCGAGCGGTTCTCCCAAATCTCTCCCACTGACCGCTCTAGCGAAAGCAGGTCAGGGGGCAGAAGTGCCTCCTGACCTGCGGTTACTGCTGGTGGAGCTTAGGGGATTCGAACCCCTGACCTCTTCCATGCCATGGAAGCGCGCTACCAACTGCGCCAAAGCCCCGCGGTGTCTTGCGACTCCGGAAGTTTAGCGGATGAGTGGCATCGAAGAAAAATCGGGTGGGGTACGTCGGTAGCAGCCGCCGAGGAGGCCTGGTAGGCGGCTGGACACGCCTGCAGTCACCGTCGTCCAGCCTGCCCATCCCGCCCCAACGCACACTCCCATCCCAAGCACTTCAACCACAGCAAAGCCGGACAGCGATCCGCGGCAGGCGCCGAAGAATGCCGAGAGGACAGCCATCGCGGAGCGGTGTCGTTTGCGCACCCGACCACTCTCCATCCCGCGCCGCCCACAGCACACCGGACGAGGCTCCGCGGCAACCGCCGAAGGCGGCCAACACGCAGCCGCCGCGAAGCGGTGACCTTCGGTCCCACCACACCGCTCCGCGCCAAACACAGCACGCCCGACAGCGGTCCGCGGCAACCGCGGGAGGCGGCCAACAGACAGCCACCGCGAAGCGGTGACCTTTCATCCCAACCACACGTCTCCGCGCCAAGCACAGGACGCCCGATAGCCCCTGCAGCCGCCGGAGGCGGCCGACAAGGCAGCCGCCGCGAAGCGGTGTCCATTGGGGTGTCCGCTCAGCGTTGGGGGTCGTCGCTCATTACTGGTTCGGGGAGGGAGCCGGCGTTCCATTCTTCGATTCGCCAGCCGCGGCGGCCGGGGAGCAGGGAGACCCAGTTGCAGTTGGCGAGGCCGCCGAAGGCGGGCCAGTGGGCTTGGGGGATGCCGAGGAAGAGGCAGATGCCCACGCGGGCGGCGAGGCCGTGGGTGGCGATGACGATGGTGTCTTCCGCGGTGCCTTCGGCGGCGACCCGGCCCAGGGCGTCGGAGAAGCGTTGGGCGACTTCTTCGACGGTTTCGCCGGCGGTGCCGCGGCGTTGGGGTTCGCCGGAGCGGATGCGGGCGGCCGCTTCGGGGTTGATGGCGGCGAGTTCGGCCATGGTGAGGCCGGCCCAGTCGTCGACGTCGATCTCGCGGAGGGCTTCGTCGTACTCGATCTTCAGGCCGGTCAGCAGAGACAGTTCGCCGGCGGTGGCGGCGGCGCGCTGGAGGTCGCTGGCGAACAGCCGGGTCGGCGCCAGCGACGCCAACCGCAAGGCCGCTTCACGGGCCTGCGTCAGGCCGACGTCATCCAGAGGAATGTCGGCTTGGCCCTGGATCTTGTCCTGCAGGTTCCACTCGGTCCGGCCGTGCCGCCAGACGATCAGCCGTCCCGCCGTCATTCTGAGGCAGCCCCCGGTACCGGCGACGGCAGCGGGATCACGGGGCAGTCGCGCCAGAGGCGCTCGAGGGAGTAGAAGCTGCGCTCCTCGTCGTGCTGGACGTGGATGACGATCTCCAGGTAGTCGAGCAGCACCCAGCGGCCTTCCCGGGCGCCTTCGCGGCGGACCGGCTTGGCGTCGAAGTCGACCCGGAGTTTCTCCTCGACGGCGTCGACGATCGCGCGGACCTGGCGGTCGTTGGAGGCGGACGCGACCAGGAACGCGTCGGTGATGGCGAGTTGCTCGGACACGTCGAAGGCGAGGACGTTCTCCGCCTTCTTGTCGTGGGCCGCCTCCGCGGCCGCGGTGAGCAGCTCGATGGCGCGTTCGCTGGCTGGCATGTGGTTCCTAACGGTTGGTGTAGAGCTCACGCTTGGCGATGTACTGGACGATGCCGTCCGGGACGAGGTACCAGGTCGGGTTCCCCTTGGCGACCCGCGCGCGGCACTCGGTCGACGAGATCGCCAGCGCCGGCACTTCGAGCAGGGTGATCCGATCCATCGGCAGCTGGTCCAGCGGCAGCTCGAGACCCTCGGTCCCGGGTCTGGTGCAGCCGACGAACTGGGCCAGTTTGAACATCTCGTCCACGTCGCGCCAGGTGAGAATCTGGGCGAGCGCGTCGGCGCCGGTGATGAAGAACAGTTCGGCGTCCGGATACAGCTCGGACAGGTCGCGCAAGGTGTCGATCGTGTACGTCGGACCCGGCCGGTCGATGTCGACCCGGCTGACCGAGAACCGCGGGTTGGACGCGGTCGCGATCACGGTCATCAGATACCGGTCCTCGGCCGCGGACACCACCCGGTCGGATTTCTGCCACGGCTGGCCGGTCGGGACGAAGATCACCTCGTCCAGATCGAAGTACGCCTGCACCTCGCTGGCAGCGACCAGGTGACCATGATGGATCGGGTCGAACGTGCCACCCATCACGCCCAGGCGCCGGACCCGCTCGACAGAAGCCATGTCAGCCAGTATTCAGCCGCTCAGCTGTGCGGCCGGCCCTTGCCCATGATGACGGTGACGAGCAGCAGCAGGACGAGCACGAACAGAGCGAACCCGCCGTACCACCATGGCGAGATGTGCGAAGCCTCGACGCTGGCTTCTTGGAGGGCCGCCACCTGCGGCACGAGGAGCGAGAGCATGAGGCAGAGCCTATCTCGTGACCACCTGCACACCAGCGACCGGTGGCCCCAGGAATGACACTGGAGGCACACCGGCCGCATCGTTGAGGTCAGCTGTGGCGGATGTGACGGCTCAGCAGCCGGCGCCAGGCGGACGGTACGGCGTGGGCGCGCCGGGACTGCGCAGCGACACGGTGCAGCTCGTCGATGTGGGCACGGGCAACTTCGGGGGTGATCATGATTCCTTCACTGGGTTGGTACGTCGAGGTCGGGGCGGGCTGTCCCCGACACTGGAAATTATACGGTTTGTCCTACGCTCTCACAAACGAATTAAAGGTCCACAAGATTTCCAGCCTTCGAATCTGTGGCAAACGGGAGGATTCATGGACGCGATCGATCGGCAGCTGATCGAGGCACTCCGGCTGAACGGACGCTCGAGCTGGGCCGAGCTCGGCCGGGTGGTCGGACTGTCCGGGCCGAGCGTCCAGGAACGGGTGAGACGGCTGGAGGAGCGCGGCGTACTGCTCGGCTACCGCGCGGTGGTCGCGCCGGCGCAGGTCGGGCTCGGCACCAGTGCGCTGATCGGGCTGTTCCAGCGTGACGATGTGGAGACCGACGACATCGTCGAGCAGGTGCGGGACATCGAGGCGGTCGAGGACTGCTGGTTCGTCGCCGGCGACCAGGAACTCGTGGTGAAGGTCCGCGTCGCCGACGTCACCCAGCTCGAGGCGGTGGTCGGCTCGCTGCGCCGGGTGAACGGCGTGGTCAGGACGCGGACGACTGTCGTGCTGTCGACTCGCTGGGAAGGCCGGCCCGCTCCCCTGCCGGACTGACCACGAGTACGGCGCCTGCCGCGAGGGCGAGCGCGGCCGCCACGGGGAAGAGCAACCCCGGGGTGTGCTCATACGCGGCGCCACCCAGCGCCGGAGCGAGGAACATCCCGCTGATCGACGCGGCGGCGTACAGGCTGGAGTAGCGCCCGACCATCCCGGCCGGGGCAGCGTCGGCGACGTGGGCGGTGGCCGTTGGCTTGTAGAGCATCTCCCCCGCCGTGATGACCACGATCGCGAGCGTCGCCCCGACGAGCGCCGGCCAGACCCCGAGGACGGCCAGCCCCACGCCCACCAGCGCGAACCCGACCGCGATCACCCGGGTCGAGCGGTGACCTCGCAAGCGGACGGCCAGCGGCGCCTCACAGCACACGATGACCACGGAGCTCAGTCCGATCAGTACGCCGTACGCGACCGCCGGCGAACCGGCGTCCCGCAGGAGCAGCGGCATGGTCGCGAACACCTGGCGGTACACGGTGTCGACGACCACGATCGTTGCCAGCAACACCAGCACGGTCCGATCCCGGAGCAGCACACGCCAGAGGCCGACGCCCGCGGGTGACGACGTACGGCGAACGCCCGGCACCCACCGCCAGATCACGGCCGCGAGGACCAGGCTGGAGACCGCGTCCACCACGAAGACGAGCGAGAAGTCGTACGCCGCGAGCAGTCCACCGAGCGGCGGCCCGATGGTGAAGCCGGCGTTGCTCGCAGTTCGCGACAGCGCGATCCCCTCGCGGCGGCGCTCGGCCGGGAGGGCGGTGGCGACGAGGGCGCTCAGGTTCGGGCGGCTCGCACCACCGCAGAGTCCGGCGAGTGCAGCGACCACACCGATCCATCCAGCGGGGACGAGCGGCAGAGTCAGACAGGTCACCGCCCAGGCCAGTTGGCTCGCGACGGCGGCCGTACGCAGGCCGAAGCGGTCGCCGAACCACCCACCGCCCAGATTGCCGCCCAGCAGACCCACGCCGTACGCCGCTGCCGCGAAGCCGGCGTGTTGCGCCGACATCCCGCGATCCTCGACCAGGTACAGCGTGAGGTAGATCCACGCCAGCGCACCGGCCGAGCTGACCACCTGGCCGACCATCACCGCCTTGAGCCACCCGGGGAGTTCGGCGATGCGGCGCCAGTACATATCTCAGCCCCCAGGTAGAGTGAGTTCCTATTAGGAACTTACAAGCCCGGTTAGCGTGGTGGCAACCGGATTGGGGGGCGATGTGCGGCGGAGCAGCTTCTCACCCGAGCCGGACTGTGCGATCGCGCAGTCCCTCGGCGTCATCGGCGACGGCTGGGAACTCCTGATCGTCCGCGACCTGGCCCGCGGTCTTGATCGGTTCGATCAGCTGGCCGACTCGTTGCACATCTCCCGCAAGGTCCTGACCGAGCGGCTGACCGGCCTGGTCGACAGCGGGATCGTCGAGCGATCGGCGTACCAGGAACGCCCGACCCGCTACTCCTACAGCCTTACCCCGCGCGGCCGGGCGCTGCTGCCGGTCCTCGTCGCGCTCCAGGACTGGGGCGACCGCTGGCTGCTCGGCGACGGCTCACTCACCGGCACGAACGACGCCGACGAGCCACCCGCCCACCGGATCCACGAGCTCGTCGGACAGCGCGTCCCCCAGATCAGCCTGCCTTCGATCGCGGGTACGGCGCTCGACGTGATCGACCCGGATTCCCGCGCGACCGTCCTGTTCGCGTACCCGGCGACCGGCAGGCCGACCCCGCTGCCGGACGGTTGGAGCGAGATCGCCGGCGCCAGCGGCTGCACCCTGGAGAACCGCCTCTTCGCCGCCCGGTACGACGAGTTCGCTGCCAACGGAGTCGCAGTCCGCGGGGTCAGCACGCAGCGCACCGACGAACAGCGGGCGTTCGCCAACGCCGAGGAGATCCCACATCCGCTGCTGTCCGACCTCGAACTGGAACTGACCGCCGCGCTGCGGCTGCCCACCTTCCGCGCCGGTGGGTACGAACGACTCAAGCGAGTCGTACTCGTGATCGGCGACGACCGCGTCGTCAAAGCCGTGCGGTATCCGGTCACGGACATCGCGGACGCGGTCGACTGGGCACTCAAGACTGCGTGAAGAACGCCTTGACCTCCGAGGCCACCCGCTCGACCGCCTTGGCACTGCCACTCGGATTGATTCCGCCCGGGTCGCTGGACGAGCCGTGGTCGAGGCCGTCGAACTCGATCCGCCGGCAGTGCGGAAGCACCTGCTCCAGGGTGTCCCGCCCCGGCTTCAACGCGGGCAGCCCTTTGCTCCCGCCCATCAACAACACGTCCGCGGACACCGCGCGGAAATCCTCGAAGGTCCCGGCGAGCTCGGCGATCAGCGTGCCCTCGTAGTGGATCGTCGGCGCGAGCTTGCGCATCGTGATGGCATTCGCACCGGCCTGGCGCTCGTCCTTCACCAGCATCTTCTCGGTGATCCGCGTCATCAGCGGCCGCGGGATCACCTTCAGGAACGCCGGCGCCAGCTGCAGCCCGTACATGCTCGTCACCATCGCCCCGGCAAGGTTGCCCTCGGCAACCTCGCGGTCGAACCGGGCGAGCCACTCGCGATGCGGCGTCGGATTGTCGACAATCGCAGGCTCATACACTGCGATCTTCTGCGGGCTCGGCAGCGTCCGAGCCGCTTCCAGGACGACCGCGCCGCCCGCGCTCACGCCGAACGCCAGCTCGGCGCCCGCCGCAGTCAGCACGGCCTCGAGGTCTTCCACCTCGGTCCGCACGGTGTGACCCGGCCGATGCGGGCCGGACAGACCGCGGCCGCGCCGATCCGGGAGGTAGACGGTGAAGTCGTCGGCCAGCGCCTCCGCGAGCAGCGTGTGGCTGCGCGCCGACTCCATGCTGCCGTGCAGTACGACGACCGCCGGCCCCTGCCCCGTCTTCCAGTAGCCGATCTCGGTGCCGTCGCGGGACTCCACCGCACCCTGGCTCAGTTCTGCTGTTCTCATGAGATCGATAGTCACACATCATCTAGTTTCATTGCAACTAGTATCTGGGAACCCGTATGCTGACGCCATGACCATCCGACGCTCACCACTCGCCCTCGCGATCCTCGGACTGCTCGAGAACGGCCCGATGCATCCCTATGGGATCCAGCGGTTGATCAAGCAGTGGGGCAAGGACGAGGTGGTCAACGTCGGCCAGCGGACCAGCCTGTACCGGATGATCGTGCGCCTCGAGGAGGAAGGCATGATCACCGCCGGCGCGACCGAGCGGGACGAACGCTACCCAGAGCGCACCGTCTACCACCTGACCGAGGACGGGCGGGCGACCTGCCGGGAGTGGCTGGCGGAGATCCTCACCACCCCGCGCAACGAGTTCCCCGAGTTCCCGGCGGCGCTGTCGTTCGTGATGCTGGTGACGCCGGAGACGGCCGGTGAACTGCTCGGCGAGCGCCGCGATCACCTGTCTGAGCGCATCGCCGTGCTCGACGCCGAGCTGGTCCTGGAGGGCGAGCCCATCCCCCGGTTCGCCCTGCTCGAGACCGAGTACCAGCGGGCGATCGCGGTGGCCGAGGCGGAGTGGATCGATCGGATTGTCGACGATCTGACCACCGGAACGTTGACCTGGAAGCCCGGACCGGTGTGACCGTCGAGGTGTGGTGGGCCCGGATCGATCAGGCCCGCGACGAGTTCGCCGTTGATCTCGACGCGGACGAGCAGCGGCGGCTGGCGGCGTACCGGCGGGACGAGGACAAGGCGCGCTTCCTGCTCGGGTGCACGATGGTCCGGCGGTTGCTGGCGGCACGGTTTTCGTTGCCTGCGGCAAAGGTACGGTTGGATCGGAGCTGCCCGGACTGCGGGAAGCCGCACGGCAAGGTCCGCGCGGACGGGGTCGAGCTGTCGGTGACGCACTCCGGCGAGCTAATAGGCGTCGCGATCGGCGATCACCCGGTCGGGCTCGATGTAGAGAAGGTCGACCCCGGCGTCGACATCGACGCGGTGAGTCGCCTATGCCTGGCTCCTGAGGAAGTGCGGGGGCTGGCCCAGTACGACGGGATCGCGCGAGCGAAGGCGTTCACGCAGGTGTGGACGCGGAAAGAGGCTGTGATCAAGACGACCGGGGTCGGGGTCCGGGCGGACCTACGGACGGTGGTCGTCAGTGCGCCGGACCAGCGGGCAGAGGTGCGGGCATGGGCGGCGTACGCCGGGCCAACGCAGCTGACCGACCTCGAGGTCGGCGCCGACCACGCCGCGGCACTGGCGGTACTTCACGCCGAGCCGCTCGTCGTCCGGGTGAACGACGAGACTCAGGTCCTGATCTGACCTTCGCCGGTGACGACGTACTTGGTCGACGTCATCTCCGGGAGGCCCATCGGGCCGCGGGCGTGGAGCTTCTGGGTCGAGATGCCGATCTCGGCGCCGAAGCCGAATTCGCCGCCGTCGGTGAAACGCGTGCTGGCGTTGACCACGACCGCGGCCGAGTCCACCGCCTGCACGAACCGGCGGGCGGCGGCCTGCGATCGGGTGATGATCGCGTCGGTGTGACCCGAGCTGTAGCGGCGGATGTGCTGCACCGCGGCTTCCAGTGAGTCGACGACGGCCGCGGACAGGTCCAGCGAGTTGTACTCCAGGCCGAAGTCGTCCTCCGTCGCGGCGACCACATCCTTGCCAGCGGCAACTACAGCCGGATCGCCGTGCACGGTCACGCCGGCCGCGGTCAGCGCCGGCAACGCGGTGGCCAGGAACTCGTCGGCCACCGACGCATGCACCAGGAGGGATTCGGCCGCGTTGCAGACACTCGGGCGCTGGGTCTTGGAGTTCAGCAAGATCTCCAGCGCGAGCCCCAGATCCGCGTCGGAATCCACATAGACATGGCAGTTGCCCACGCCGGTCTCGATCACCGGCACGGTCGACTCGGTGACCACGGTCTGGATCAGCCCGGCACCACCGCGCGGAATCAGTACGTCGACCAGCCCGCGCGCCTGCATGAGCTCCTTCACCGCGGCCCGATCCGTCGGCACGCCCTGAATCACATCGGCCGGCAAACCAGCTTCGGTCGCAGCGTCCCGCAGTACGGCGACGATCGCCTCGTTGGACGCGGCGGCGGAGGACGAACCGCGGAGCAGGACCGCGTTGCCGGACTTCAGGCAGATGCCGGCCGCGTCGGCGGTCACGTTCGGGCGGGCCTCGTAGATGATGCCGATCACGCCGAACGGGACGCGGACCTGGCGGAGCTCCAGACCGTTCGGCAGGGTGTAGCCGCGGACGACCTCACCGACCGGGTCGGTCAGCCCGGCCAGCTGCTCGAGTCCGGCGGCCATCCCGTCGACCCTGGCCGGGTCCAGCGCCAGGCGGTCCACCGTGGACTCCGGCGTACCCGCTTCCCGGGCCGCCGCGACGTCCTTCGCGTTCGCCGCGACGATCGTGTCGGTGTTCGCTCGCAGGGCTGCCGCCATCGCGTGCAGCGCCGCGTCCTTGGTCGCCCGCGAAGCGTCCGCCAACGCGTACGACGCCTCCCGCGCCCGCCGGGCCAGCTCGATGATTTCACTCACGCCCTCATCGTAAAGCGCGCCCCGGCCTGCCCACCCCGCCGTCTCAGCCGCGTCTCGTCTTGCGGCGGTCGCCCCCGAGGGTGGCGGGCCCTGATGACCGCGCGGATCGTCAGCAGCGCCGCCGCCGCGACCAGTTGGGCGCCCAGGATGATCTTGGTCGCGTCGACGGCCGGGGTCCAGGTCACCTTGCCGTCGCGAAGGACGTATACCCCGACCGGCCTGGCCATCAGGCCGAGCCCACCGCCGGACCCACTGCGCTCCGGTTCCCCGCTGTCCCGGCCGGTACCACCGCCTCCGCCGCCGCTGATGCGCGCTACGGGCAGCACCGTCACCCCGTCCTTCTCGATCGGCTCGCCGAAGACCGTTCCGGCTTTGACGCCGTCGATCACCCCTTGCAGGATGTCCATGACATCCGCGTTCTCTGCCAGTTTGGCCATGCCCTCCACCTCCAACCGGGACAGCTGCTTCAACGGTGCAAGAACTTCAGTAGGTCGTAGGTGACGAACACCGGCCAGACCAGGGCCTGGAGGATGCCGACGACGACTCCCCAGAAGCTGTCGGCTTGCTGGATGTAGTACACGAGGGCACCGATCAGGCCGAGCCCGTACACCGCGTCCCCGCCGCCGGCGCCCCGGCTGCCCTTTCCGCTCATACCACCGAGCTTTGGGAACATCCGCCCGGTCGGCAAGGGCTCACCGTCACGAACAGCCAGGACCTTTGGGGCTACAGCAGGACCAGGTCGTCTCGGTGGACGACCTCGCGTTCGTAGGCGGCGCCCAGTTCGCGGGCCAGGTCTCGGGTGGAGCGGCCGAGGAGGTCGGGGAGTTCGGTCGCGTCGTAGTTGACCAGGCCGCGGGCGATGACGGTGCCGGACGGGGAGACCAGGTCGACCGGGTCGCCGGCGGAGAAGGTGCCTTCGACGGCGGAGATTCCGGCCGGGAGGAGCGACGAACGGCGCTCTGTCACGGCCCGGACCGCGCCTTCGTCCAGGCGCAGTACGCCCTGGCCGGAGGTGGCGTGGGCCAGCCAGAGCAGGCGGGTCTTGCGGCGGCGGCCGGTGGGGTGGAACAAGGTGCCGACGGGCTCGCCCCGCAAGGCCTCGCCGACGCGAGCGGCCGACGTCAGGACGACCGGAATGCCTGCCTCGGTGGCGATCGCGGCCGCCTCGACCTTCGTCTGCATGCCGCCGGTGCCCACGCCGGACGACCCGTTCCGGCCGATCCGCAGCGGGGCGAGATCCGCGGGACCACGGACCTCGGCGACCATCGACGTACCGGGCTTGCGCGGATCCCCGTCGTACAGCCCGTCGACATCCGACAGCAGCAGCAACAGATCGGCGTGGACGAGATGACTCGTGAGCGCCGCCAGCCGGTCGTTGTCGCCGAAGCGGATCTCGGTGGTGGCGACCGTGTCGTTCTCGTTGACGATCGGTACGACGCCAAGCTCGAGCAACCGGGCGAACGTCCGATAGGCGTTGCGGTAGTGGCTCCGCCGGGTCACGTCATCGACCGTCAGCAGCACCTGACCGACACGTAACCCGTGCGCGGCGAAGGCATCGCTGTAACGGGCCATCAGCAGCCCCTGCCCGACAGAAGCGGCCGCCTGCTGGGTCGCCAGGTCACGCGGTCGCGACCGCAGGCCCATCGGGGCGAGGCCGGCCGCGATCGCGCCGGACGAGACGAGCACGACCTCGGTCCCCTCCACCCGCCGCGCCGCGATGGCGTCGACGAGCAGGCGGAGCCGTTCGAGGTCGATCCTGCCGCGCTGGGTCAGCGACGACGAGCCGACCTTCACGACGATCCGCGTGGCCTTCACGGCCTCCGCGCGAGGTTTCATCAGGCGTCCTGATCTATGTCCCTGGCTTCGAGCTCGCGTGCTTCCTTGCGCGCCAGCTTCGCCGCCTTCTCCGCTGCTCGCTTCGCCTCGGCCGGGGACAGGTCCACTTCGTCCTCGACCCAGCCCTGCTTGTACTCGGACCGATCGCCCGACGCCCGGTGGGCGTGGTACTCGGTGTCCTTCGTCCGCCGCCGCTGCACCGCGGGACGGGGCTCCTCCAGCCGGTGGTCCTCACCGCGGCGGGCCAGGATCTCGGCCCCGGCCTGGACCTCGGGCGCGAAGTCGAACACGATCGCGTTCGGTCCGTCGCCGATGACGACCGCGTCACCCTCCATCGCGCCGAGCTCGAGCAGTTCCTTCTCCACGCCGAGCCGGTTCAGCCGGTCGGCCAGGTAGCCGGTCGCCTCCGCGTTCGCGAAGTCGGTCTGCCGGACCCAGCGCTCGGGCTTCTCGCCCTGCACCAGCCAGCCGCCGTCCTCCGGCAGCTTCTTCACCTTGAACTCGGGTCCGCCCTGCACCTGCGGCCGGATCACGATCCGCGTGGTGTCCGGCTTCTCCTCCTCCGCACGACGCCGTACGACGATCTCCGCCATCGCGAACTTCAACGCCTCGAGACCTTCGTGCGAAGCAGTCGAGATCGGGAACACCCGCAGCCCGCGCTGCTCCAGCTCGGCCTGCACCATCTCGGCGATGTCCCGCGCGTCGGGTACGTCGATCTTGTTCAGGGCAACGAGTCGCGGCCGGTCCTCGAGCCCGCCGTGCGCCTGCAGCTCGGCCTCGATCGTGTCCAGGTCGCTGAGCGGGTCGCGGCCCGGCTCGTACGTCGCGCAGTCGATGACGTGCACGAGCGCCGCACACCGCTCCACGTGCCGCAGGAAGTCGTACCCGAGCCCGCGTCCCTCGCTCGCCCCTTCGATCAGGCCGGGTACGTCGGCCACCGTGAAGGTGACGTCACCCGCGACCACGACGCCGAGGTTCGGGATGAGGGTGGTGAACGGGTAGTCGGCGATCTTCGGCCGGGCCCGGCTGATCGACGCGACCAGCGAGGACTTGCCGGCACTCGGGAACCCGACCAGGCCGATGTCGGCGACCACCTTGAGCTCGAGGACGAGCGTGCGCTCCTCGCCGTCCTCACCGAGCAGGGCGAAACCGGGGGCCTTCCGGGCGCTGCTGGCCAGGGCCGCGTTACCGAGGCCGCCCTTGCCGCCCTGCGCCGCGACGAACTCCGCGCCGGGTCCGACGAGGTCCGCGAGTACGACGCCGTCCGCCGTACCGATGACCGTGCCGTCGGGGACGCCGAGTACGACGTCGCCGCCGTTGCTGCCGGCCTGGTGATCACCCTTGCCCTGGGCACCGTTCGTGGCGGCGCGGTGGCTGGAGCGGTGGTAGTCGACGAGCGTGGTGACGTCGGGGTCGACGCGCAGGATCACGCTGCCGCCGTCACCGCCGTTGCCGCCGTCCGGACCGCCCAGGGGCTTGAACTTCTCCCGGTGCACCGAGGCGCAGCCGTTTCCGCCGCGGCCCGCGGTGACGTGCACCGTGACCCGGTCGACAAAGCTGGGAATCGCCATCGGTGTTCTCTACTTCCTCTTGGGTATTACCAACACAGCAGAAGGGCGGGTCCGCGGTATTCCGCGACCCGCCCTTCTCAGAGCTTCGACTACGTCCGGGTGGCGGTGTTACTCCGCCGGGGCCGGGACGATGTTGACGACGCGACGACCGCGCCGGGTGCCGAACTCCACCCGGCCCTCGGCGAGCGCGAACAGCGTGTCGTCGCCGCCACGGCCGACCAGGTCGCCCGGGTGGAAGTGCGTGCCGCGCTGACGGACGATGATCTCGCCGGCGTTCACCAGCTGGCCGCCGTACCGCTTGACGCCGAGCCGCTGCGCGTTGGAGTCGCGCCCGTTACGGGTGGACGCGGCGCCCTTCTTGTGTGCCATTTCTGATCAGCTCACTTCTTCTTCGCGTCGATCGCGGTGACCTTGACCTGGGTGTAGTGCTGACGGTGACCCTGGCGCTTGCGGTAACCGGTCTTGTTCTTGTACTTGAGGATGTGGATCTTGGGACCCTTGGTACGGCCCAGGACCTCGGCCGACACGGCCACCTCGGACAGCGCCGCGGCGTCGGTCGTCACGGTGTCGCCATCGACGACCAGGACCGCCGGCAGGGACACGGTGTCGCCCACCGCGTCCGTCAGGCTGTCGATCTCGATGACATCGCCGACGGCGACCTTCTGCTGGGTGCCGCCACTGCGCACGATCGCGTACACCGTGGATCTCACTCTCTGCTGGTTCGGAAGTTCTTACGGGGGCCTGCACAGACCTGCTCGCGGCCCACACAAACATGGCACGCGGAACGCGCGCCGAAGCTCAAGTTTACGGGTCCCCTCACAGGCGGGTCAAACCGGGTCATCCGCCTGCGGGGGGACTCGTGTCACATCTGCTCAGGTGCTGGTCGATACGAGTTCCGGAGCGTCGGCTCCGGGGGTGCCGGCGTCAGCCTCGCCGGCGGACTCGCCACCGGCGGCCTGGGCGCCCTTGCCCCGGCCGCGGCTGCTGCGCCGCCGCCGTGTGCTGCCGGACTTGGCGGACCCGTTCTGGGTCGCCTCGGCCGGCTCTGCCGCGTCGGTTTGGATGGTCGCGGCCGTGTCGGCGGGCGCCGGGAAGCCGGTTGCCTCCGGGCTGACCTGCTCGTCGGCGCTGGCGGACACCGGGTAGCCGGTCGGCTCCGGCGTACCTGCTCCGGCTTCGGCCACCGCGCCCTCGCCGGTCTCGGTCGCTTCCTCGTCCTTCTTGGCGGAGGCGGCAGCGATCTGGGCGAGGCGGTGGGCGGCGTCGCCGTTGTGCTGCGACGCCTCCTCGGTGTGCTCGTCCTCGGCGCGGCCCTTGCCACGGCCGCGGCGGCGGGACGACTTGCGGGGCTCCTCGGCCTGCGCGGCGGGCTTGTTGTTGTCCTGGCCGTTGCGGCTGTCGCGGCGGCGGGACTCCTTCGGCTCGTCGTGCAGGATCAGGCCGCGGCCACCACAGTGGTCGCAGTTCTCGCTGAACGCCTCGAGCAGACCGGTGCCGATCCGCTTCCGGGTCATCTGGACCAGGCCGAGCGAGGTGACCTCGGCCACCTGGTGCTTGGTCCGGTCGCGGCCCAGGCACTCGACCAGCCGGCGCAGCACCAGATCGCGGTTCGACTCCAGCACCATGTCGATGAAGTCGATCACGATGATGCCGCCGATGTCGCGGAGCCGGAGCTGGCGGACGATCTCCTCGGCCGCTTCCAGGTTGTTCTTGGTGACGGTCTCCTCGAGGTTGCCGCCGGAGCCGGTGAACTTGCCGGTGTTCACGTCGACGACCGTCATCGCCTCGGTCCGGTCGATGATCAGCGAACCACCCGACGGCAGCCAGACCTTGCGGTCGAGCGCCTTCTTGATCTGCTCGTCGATCCGGAAGTTCGCGAAGACGTCGCCGTCGCTCGTCCACTTCTCGACCCGGTCGGCCAGGTGCGGCGCGACGTCCGAGACGTACTCGCGCACCTGGTCGTACGCGTCGTCACCGGAGATCACCAGCTTGGTGAAGTCCTCGGTGAACAGGTCGCGGACCACCCGGATCAGCAGGTCCGGCTCACCGTGCAGCAGCTGCGGGGCCTGGCCGCTCTTCGACTTCTTGTCGATGTCGTTCCAGTACTTCTGCAGCCGGCTGACGTCGGCGGTCAGCTCTTCCTCCGACGCGCCCTCGGCCGCGGTCCGGACGATCACGCCCGCCTCGTCGGGGACGATGTCCTTGAGGATGCCCTTCAAGCGGCTCCGCTCGGTGTCGGGCAGCTTGCGGCTGATGCCGCCGTTGCCGCCGCGCGGCACATAGACGACGTACCGGCCGGGCAGGCTGATCTGGTTGGTCAGCCGGGCGCCCTTGTGGCCGATCGGGTCCTTGGTCACCTGGACCAGCACGGCCTGGCCGGACTTCAGCACCTGCTCGATCTTGCGCGGCCCGTTGGCCCCGCCGAGCGTGGCCCAGTCGACCTCACCGGCGTACAGGACCGCGTTGCGGCCCTTGCCGATATCGATGAACGCGGCCTCCATGCTGGGAAGCACGTTCTGCACCCGGCCGAGGTACACGTTGCCGATCAGCGAGACCTGCTCCTCCTGGGCGACGTAGTGCTCGACCAGGACGTTGTCCTCGGAGACGGCGATCTGGGTCAGGTCGCCACGGGCGCGGATCACCATGGTCCGCTCGACCGACTCGCGCCGGGCCAGGAACTCGGCCTCGGTGACGATCGGCGCCCGGCGGCGTCCGGCGGCGCGACCCTCGCGGCGGCGCTGCTTCTTCGCCTCCAGGCGGGTCGAGCCCTCGACCGCGGTGATCTCGTTGACAGTGTTCTTGCTGCGCGGCTCGCGGACCCGTACGACGGTCTCGTCGGGGTCGTCCGCGGCTCCGGCGCCTTCTTCGCCCTTGCGGCGACGACGACGGCGGCGGCGCCGGGACGAGCTGCCGCTGGCGTCGCCGTCCTCGTCGGAGTCGGCGGAGCCGTCGTGCTCGTCGTCCGAGCCGGCCTCGGCCTCGGGCTCATCCTGGTCGTCCTCGTCGGACTGCTCGTCGGCGGTGTCCTCGGCGTCGGCGTCACCGGACTTGCGACGGCGGCGGCCGCCACGGCGCCGGCGACGACGACGCGTGCCCTCGCCACCGTCCTCGCCGTCCTCGGACTGCGCGTCGGCGTGCTCGTCGGCCTGACCCGCCTCGGCGCTCTCGTCCTCGTCGGTGACCTCGACCGGCCGCTGACCCGTGGTCGCGCTGCCGCCGCGGGTACGGCGGGTCGTCGGCTCGGCGGAAGGCTGGTCGCCGTCGCGGGCCTCGCCATCCTGTGCTTCGACGCCACGGGCCTCGGTGTCGCGAGCCTCCGTGTCCCGGGCCTCGGTGTCGCGGGCCTCGGTGTCGCGGCCACGGCGGCTGCGGCGACGGCGCGTGGTCGTCGGCTGCTCGTCGGCGGCAGGCTCGGTGCCGATGGTCTCCACGGCGGCCGGCGTCGCCTCGACCGGGCTGGTCGCGGCGGCCTGGGCGGGAGCCTGCTTCGGCACCTCGACCGGCGCTTGGAACAGCACCGGAGCGGCGGCCGGCGCTCGGCGGCGCGTACGGCGGGTGGTCGGCTCGTCGGCCTGGTTGGTGTCCTGGTCGGCGGTGTTGTCGGTGGACGGGTTGCTCTGGACCTCGTCGGTGGAGGCGGACGGGGCGTTCGAGCCACGGCGCCTGGAGCCGGACCGCGTGGCGGCGGGCGCCGCGCCGGACTCGGCGTTGGTGTCAGCGTGCGCAGTCTCGGTGCCAGCGGTCGCGTCGGCGGCAGAGCCGGCGCCTGTGCCAGCCTGACCGTCGGCCGTACGCGCCTGACCGTCGGCCGTGCCGGGCTGACCGGAGCCTGTGGTGTCGGTGGAACGTCCGCGGGAACGGGTGCGCCGGGAGGAGCGGGACTCGGTCGGCGCGGAGGCGGCGGCCGGGGTTTCCGCATCGGCGACCGGGCCGTCGGTGACAGGGCTGTTCTCGGTGCGGAGATCGGCCTGCGCGGCCTTCTTCGCGGTGCGCTTGCGGGTGGCCTTCTGCGCGGTCGCCGGGGCGTTCTCGACGACCGGGCCGCCGTCGGCCAGGGTGGTCTCCGGCGCGTCGTTCTCGATCAACTCCGGGAACGCGTCCTGCGCGGCGGCCTTCTTGGCCGGACGCTTCGTGGCGGTCTTCTTGGCGGCGGTCTTCGCCGCGGCCTTCTTGACCGTGGTCGTCTTCGCGGCAGCCTTCTTGGCAGCCGTCTTCCTGGCCGTGGCCGGCACCGGATCGGCGACCTCGCCGTCGGACTGGGTGGGGACCTCCGCGGCGGCGGTCTTCTTGACGGTGCGCTTCGCGGTGGTCTTCTTCGCAGCGGCCTTCTTCGCGGTCTTGCGCGCTCCTGGCTGCTCCTGGGCGGTGGCAGCCGTATCGGCTGCTTCGGTAGTCGGCTCGTTGTCGAGCATGTAGTGCGGGTCTCCTCAAGCCCTCCGGCGCATCCTGCGACCCCTGTCACGGGTCCGGCGCGGCCACAGAGCGGTCACGGTTCGCCGTCCGGCACAGTTTTCTTGGTGCCGGCGCGGCGGAAGCCTGCTGGATCCGCTCCGCCCGTGCTCAGGGCTCGGAGGGAGCGGCGGCGTCGCCCTCCGCTGTGTGCGTCTGGTGGTCTTCCGCCTGGCCGGTCGCGGTCGCCTGGGTGGCGTCGCGGTCTCGAGCGAGCGGGTCGTCCACCGTGCCGGAGGCCGCGATGAGCGGGCCCTGGGCGAGCCTGGTCAAAAGAGCCGGGCCCGTCACCGGGAGCGTCGCTACGTCGAGCACGCCGGCGAGAACGTCGTCGGGTCTCACGGCCGGGGTTCCGTGCCGTAACACCACTTGCAGTATCGCACACGTCGCAACCGACCCCGGTTCGTGCGCGACGGTGAGTCGCAGAACGGCGTCCCGACAGTCGAACGAGCGAAGCCCGCGTTTGGTCATGCGCTCGACCAGAATTTCCTCCCGGGCCAGGAACGCCGCCACCGCCTCTTTCGCCGCCTCCGGATCCACACCGGGCAACGCGATCAGCCACTCGCTCGCCTCGAGCCGGTCGGCCAGCGACCCGGGGCCGGCGACAACCACCTCGAGGACGTCGAGACCCGGTGGCAGCGCCTCGTCCAGGGCGGCCCGGACCTGCTCGGCGTCCCGCTCCTGTGTGAGCGAGATCTCCAGATACTCGGCTTCGGACGCGGCTCCGGTCGGCGCGGCACCGGCGTACGAGATCTTCGGGTGCGGGCTGAAGCCGTGCGAGAACGCCACCGGCAGCTCCGCCCGGCGGACGGCGCGCTCGAACGCCCGCTGGAAGTCGCGGTGTGAGGTGAATCGCAGCCGTCCGCGCTTGGCGAACCGGACCCGCAGTTTCTGGACCGCGGGAAGCTGTTGCGACGGCGGAGCTTGAACAGGTGGCACCCGGGCATTGTCTCAGGCGGCGGACTGGCCGGTGAGGTAGAGGGCCCAGCCGAGGAGCCCGAAGGACAAGGTGGCGAGGATGGTGCGGATCAGGTTGAAGGTGCGCCACTTGGCCTCGTCGAAGGCGGCCCGGGCGGCGGCCACGTCGATGGTGTTCGGGTCACCGGCCGCCTTGAGCGCGTCGTTGAGCGGGACGTTGACCGCGATCGTCAGGATCACCGTGATCAGGTAGAGGACGAAGGCGACCGCGATCCACGGCAGCGCCTTCTCCTTCAGGCTGAGCAGGCCGGCCAGCAGCGTGAACAGCAACGCGCCGGCGAACCCGAGCCCGAGGAACAGCGGATTGAGGATGGCCCGGTCAACCGCCTGGAACGCCCCGACGAAGGTCTTGTCATCGGTCTTCGCCAGCCCTGGCATGAAGGCGTTCGCGTAGATCGCGTACACCCCGGCCACCAGCCCGGTCGTCATCGTGGCCACCAGCAGGGACGCCACCCGCAGTCCGTTCATCTCGCTCCTTCCAGTACGGCGGGACCTCCCCGCACCGGAAACCTATGGGACCGAAACGTGCACGGACATGTCAGCGAAACTCACGCCCATGTCCGCGCAACTCACAACCTCGCACATTGACCGGACCGCGGTCCGGATACCTGGTTCTGCGCCTGCAAATTGACCGGCGCAGGCGTGTTGCCAGAGCAACCCAGCGGTCCGGTCACCGCGTTCCCCGCCAGTACGGCGGCCTCCGTCGTACTGGACCTGGTCACGGACACCGGGCCCTGGACCGTGGTCCCGACGACCACGACGCTCCGGGTCACCCCGTCGATGCTGATCGGTCCCCCGATCGTGCTCCGCAACAACTGGAGGTCGGTCGCCTGGTCCGCCTGAACCGGGCCGACGATACGAGAGTCGGTGGCGACCACCGACGCGCCGGCGCCGACCAGGACCGGGCCGTTGATCGTGGCAGCGGCCAGGCAGGTGACCCCGGATCGCACGGACAGCAGCCCGTTCCGGACCCCCGTCACGATCGTCGTGCACCTAGGGGCCGGGCGCAACAACGTGACCGCGAACCGGCGCGGTGTCCCGATGTTGCCGGAGGCATCGATCGCCCGATACTCGACCTGATGCCGGCAGTATCCGGGCGGTACGTCGTCCCACGGCACCACCCGCGGTACGCCGAGCTTGCCGTAGACAAGCTGGTCGATCTCGGTCCCCTCGGCGGTGAACCGGAACGGCGCGGAGGCGTCGGTCGGCCAGCCGTAGTAGTTGTACCAACCGTCCCCGTCCACCCGGAACTCCGGAACGACGTACCCCGGGCTTCGTCCGTCGCGGCCAGGCCCATGGTGAACGCGTCGTTGTAGATGGACTCCGGGCCGGTCGCCTTCTGCACAGTCAGCAGCGGTTTGGACATCGTCGACTGCACCACCGGCTCGACCCCGTCAACTTGCCACGTCAGGGTCTCCGCACCCACCTGGGCCGTGAGCGTGTGGCGGCCGGTCAGCTTCAACGGCTCGAGATCGAGGTCCCGGTCATTGCCGGCGCTGGCCAGCTCGACCCCGTCCAGCCGCCACACGATCCCGGGCTGCGCGGTGTCCGACTGCGTCGTCTCGGCGTACACGACCTCGTTGGCGCTGACCGGATGCTCGGTCGAGGTCGACCCGGTGAACCGCACCGGCTCGGTGGACGGCTGGGCGGACAGCGTCGTGTTGACGGTCCACGAGCGAGCGGCGGTCGGGCGTACGGCGGGATCTCGTATGAACGTCGTATTGTCGACAATCGACGCCGTCAGCGTGTGCAGGCCCGGTGCGAGCTCCAGGGTCGAGAGGTCGACGGCACGACGGTTCGCGGTCGGGAGCGCCGTACCGTCCAAGGTCCAGGTCACGGCGAGCTCGTGGTCCACTGGATGCAGGGTCTGCAGCCAGACGACTTGGTCGGCGGCGACCTGGCCGACTGGCGTGCTGCTTTGGAAGAGCGCCGCACGAGCCGAGATCCGCTGCGTCATCCGCTCGCGGGAGACCTGGTCGAAGTAGTAACCGAGCGCCTTCATCATCGAGTGCGGGCTGGGTCGCCACACCCCGGAGCCGGCGTACATGCCGCCCTCGTAGCGACCGATCGTGCCGCCGGACTCGGACGGCTCACCGAGCCACCGGAACCACTTCTGCTGCTGGTCCCGCATCTGCTGCTCGGTCAGCAAAGTGTGATGGATCGAGGCAGGCTCAGGTCCCTCGTACGGCGCTCCGCGCTCACCGCGGGCGTAGTAGTCGTACTCGTCCTGCAGGCCGCCGAGCGAGTGGCCGAGCTCGTGCGGCGTGATCAGAGCGGACAGCGCGTTGCCGCCGGACGCCGTGGCATACGTTCCGCCGGCACCGCCGTACGTGTTGCTGTTGCCGATAGCAAGGATCTGCCGGTTGGCGGACGTGGTGCCGGGGACGAGATCGGCATACTGCGTCGCCGCGGCCGAGCTGACCGTGAGCAGTCGCTGGACGCTGGCCGGGTTGCAACCGCCCCAGAAGCCCATCTGCAAGGGCGTGTCGACCTTCGGCGAGGTGAGGTCGGGATCGCAGTCGACGCCGCTCTCCGGAGAGGCGATCTCGACGGCGAACCTGGACGCCGCCGGGCCGGTCACCTGGATCGGGACCACGGTGGCCGCCGGGGCGTCCGCCGTACCGGATCCTTGCGCGGCTGCCGTCGTGCCGGCGCCGGCGAACACCGCCGCCAGCACCCCGAGCATCGCTGTCAAAGCCTTGGTTCGCACAAGTCCTCCCCAGCCGGGCGACGCTGCCGTCAGCAGCTTACGAAGGCCGGCCGCCGGGTGTGAGGAGTTCCCGCGTGGCGACTTGCGAGCCAACCGGGCTGTCGTGCGGCATCATGAGGGTCGGGGAACTGTGAGGAGAGGACATCGATGACGGAACCGGCGCAGTCGCCGCGGCCCGAGCCGGGCCGGGTACACCCGGTGGACGACTCCGGTGAGGGCGACGGCAAGGGCATCTACTTCCTGCTGAAGAACGTGCTGATCGGCCCGCCGGTCAGGCGCATCTTCCGGCCGATCGTGGTCGGCGCCGCGAACGTCCCGGAGACCGGCCCGGCGATCATCGCCAGCAACCACCTCTCGTACTCCGACTGGATCTTCATGCCGCTGGTGGTCCGGCGCCGGGTCACGTTCGTGGCGAAGTCCGACTACTTCACCGGCGCCGGGATCAAGGGCCGGTTCCAGCGCGGATTCTTCAAGGGCACCGGCCAGGTGCCGATCGACCGGTCCGGCGGGTCCGCGTCCGAGGGCGCGATGCGGGCCGGGATGAAGGTGCTGGAGCGCGGCGAGCTGTTCGGCATCTACCCCGAGGGCACCCGGTCGCACGACGGCCGCCTCTACAAGGGACGTACGGGCGTCGCCCGGCTCGCGCTCGAGGCCAAGGTGCCGGTGATCCCGTGCGGGGTGATCGGCACCGACGTGGTCGCACCACCCGGCAAGGTGGTCGCCTCGTTCGCCTCCCCCACGATCAAGTTCGGCGAGCCGCTGGACTTCTCGCGCTATGAGGGGATGGAGAGCGACCGGCTGATTCTGCGGGCCGTCACCGACGAGATCATGTACAAGATCATGGAGCTGTCCGGCCAGGAGTACATCGACATGTACGCCACCAAGGCCAAGTTGCTGGAGGGCCGGGCGGTCACCGGAGCGCCGAAGAAGGTCCGTAAGACGGACACCTGATCCGTCTGCTGAGATGTTGGGGTCTAGGCTGGTAGACCGTGGACGGACCGATCGCATATCAGGGTGAGCCAGGCGCCAACTCGGCGATGGCGTGCACCGAGATGTTCCCCGACCGCGAGCAGCTGCCGTGTACGACGTTCGAGGACGCGCTCGAGGCGGTCAGCAGCGGTCGCGCCAGGCTCGCGATGATCCCGGTGGACAACTCCATCGCCGGCCGGGTGGCGGACATCCACCACCTGCTGCCGGAGTCCGGGCTGCACATCGTCGGCGAGCACTTCCTGCCGATCCACTTCCAGCTCCTGGCGGTCCCGGGTACGTCGCTCGACCAGGTCCGGACCGTCCGCAGCCACGTGCACGCGCTCGGCCAGTGCCGCAAGATCATCCGCGAACACGGCTGGTCCACAGTGGTCGCCGACGACACCGCCGGCGCCGCCCGCGAGGTCGCCGAACTGGCCGACCCGACCGTCGCGTCGCTGTCGCCCCGTGCTGCCGCGGAGCTGTACGGCCTCGAGACGCTGGCCTCCGACGTGGAGGACGAGCACCACAACACCACGCGATTCCTGGTGCTGTCCCGAGAGCCCGAGATTCCGCCGGTCGGCTCCGGCCCGATCATCACCAGCTTCGTCTACCGCGTCCGCAACGTGTCGGCCGCGCTGTACAAGGCGCTCGGCGGCTTCGCCACCAACGGCGTCAACATGACCAAGCTGGAGTCTTACCAGCTCGGCGGCATGTTCTTCGCGACGCAGTTCTACGCCGACATCGAAGGGCACCCCGAAGAGCCGAACGTGGCTCTCGCGCTGGAGGAACTCGCGTTCTTCTCGGTCGAGGTCCGCATCCTCGGCGTCTACCCCTCCCACCCCTTCCGCGCCCAAATCGCCGAACCCGCCGCCAACCGCGCCCTCCGCCCCCACCACTAGCCTGCTGGGTTCCTTCCCACCTGCGCGGCGGCCGGGAGCGCGGCATAGGGTGCGCGGGTGCGGATTGTCAGCGTGGATGGGCGTGATTCTGAGGTTTTCCGGCGGTTCTTCGAGGTGCGGTATGCCGTGCGGCGGGAGGAGCTCGAGTTTCCGGTGGGGCTCGGGCTGCAGGAGGCCCGGGTGCTCTTCACCGGTGTTCACACGGCCGGGCGGTCGGACGGGTTGGGGCTGGTCGACGGTGACACGTGGGCCGGGATCGCATGGCTCGACTGGTGGTTGCTCGACAACACCGACACCGTCGACGTGGAGCTCGCGGTCGTTCCAGCGTACCGGCGGCGTGGTGTCGCGACCCGGCTGCTGGACGCGGTGATCGAACGAGCCCGGGCCGACGGTCGGCGGGTGCTCTCCGGGATGAACTCCGCGGGCGATCCGGTGACGGGTGAGAGTGCTGGTACGGCGTTTGCCGCCGCGCGGGGGTTTGTCCGGAAGCACGCGGAACTGCAGCAGGTGCTCGAGCTTCCGCTGCCTTCCGAGCAGTTGGCGGCGTTGGACCGTCCGGTGCCGGGGTACGAGCTGGTGCAGTGGCGTGAGCACATGCCTGACGAATGGCTGGAGCAGTTTGCCGTCCTGCTGACAGGGATGACGGAAGACGTGCCGACCGGCGACCGGACGATCGAGTCGACCCGATGGACTCCGGCGCTCATCCGCGAGGCCGAGGCCCGGCGCGTTGCCCAAGGCCGCTTCACCTACACGACCGCCGCCGTCCACACCGCGTCCGGCGCGCTGGCGGCGTACACGCAGATGGGTGGTTCGCCGGAGACGCCGGACCGGCTGAGCCAGTACGACACCTACGTCCACCCCACTCACCGCGGCCGCCGCCTAGGCATCGCGGTCAAGATCCCCAACCTCAGCGCCCTCCAGTCCGGCCTGGACCACACCGCCGTACTCCACACCTTCAACGCCCCCGAGAACACCCCGATGATCGCCGTCAACGAAAAGCTCGGCTTCCCGCCCCGCCGCCCAACGCACAACCTGGGAACGCACGCTCTGACTCCACGACAACCTGTCGGCGCGGCCACCGTGTCAGTCCTCGTGCTCCTCTTGAGGATTCAAGCAAATCGTCAACGCTCACAGGGTTTTCGACGGATTTCACTGTCTGCGGTGCGAAGGGCTTGTGCGCAGGCGGTGAGGGGAGCAATGTTGACGGTGAGCAGTGACTTGGGGGCCTACTGCTCGTGGGGGAAGGCGGGACGTACCGCCTTCGATCGAAGGGCGGGCTGGGGGAAGAACCTCTTCGGTCCGGGACCGTGCGCGGTTCCGACCTGCTCGTGCGCCCCCGCTGGAAGGGGGAGAGATGCCGAGGAAGGCCAACGGGCGAGCGGACAAGCACCGCGATGACGACTATCGGATGCCGGGTGAGGTACCGGCCGCCGAGCCAGTCGCCAACGGACAGCCCGCGGCGAACGGCATGCCGATGTCCGGAATGACCGGAGCACCGGCCTCGGGTGGCGCCGACATGAGCGGCGGCCAACCCAGTGGAGCAGGAATGTCGGGCGGCGGCCAACCGGCCGGCGACGGCATGAGTGGCGGCGGCAAGGCCGGTGGTGCCGGCATGAGTGGCGGCGGCCAGGCCGGTGGTGCCGGTATGAGCGGCGCGGACGGGCGCACCGAGTTCCCGACCCGGCGGCAGTGCGGTGTGATGGACGTGCACCGGCGGCTGCTGTCGACGTCACCGGAGTACGCCGCGGCGCGGTCGGCCATCGAGACCGCGACGATCGCCTACGTCTCCGGACCGGACCGTTTCAGCGGGATCGCCCGCATCCCGTGTGTCGTGCACGTGGTCTGGAACACCGCGGCCCAGAACATCTCGCAAGCCCAGATCGACAGCCAGATCGACGTCCTGAACCGCGACTACCGGGCCACCAACCCCGACACGAGCATCGTGCCGCCGGTCTTCAGCGGCCTGATCGCGGACACCCGGGTCGAGTTCTTCCTGGCGACCGAGGACCCGAACGGGAACCCGACCACCGGTGTCACCCGGACCCAGACCAGTACGGCCAGCTTCGGCACCGACGACAAGGTGAAGTCGTCGGCGACCGGCGGTATCGACCCGTGGCCGGCCGACCGGTACCTGAACCTGTGGGTGTGCCAGCTCGGCGGCGGCCTGCTCGGGTACGCCCAGTTCCCGGGCGGTCCGGCGAACACCGACGGCGTGGTCATCCTGCACAGCGGGTTCGGCACCAACGGTACGGCGGCGGCGCCGTTCGACCTGGGCCGGACCGCAACCCACGAGGTCGGCCACTACCTGAATCTGCTCCACCAATGGGGCGACGACGGCACGGGCTGCAGCGGCAGCGACGAGTGCGCCGACACCCCGAACCAGGCCGGCCCGAACTTCGGCGTACCGACGTTCCCGCACGTGACGTGCAGCAACGGGCCGAACGGCGACCTGTTCTACGACTACATGGACTACACCGACGACCGCGGCATGGTGATGTTCACCAACGACCAGGTGGCCCGGATGCAGGCCTGCCTGGACACCGTGCGCAAGGGTCTGCCGATCTTCGGCAGTGGCTCCAGTACGCCGGAGCCGGCCGGCTCGGTGGTGGCGTGGGGCGCGAACCGGCTCGACGCGTTCGTCCTCGGCACCGACCTGGCGATGTATCACAAGTGGTGGAACGGATCGGCCTGGGGACCGTCCGTCGCCGGTTACGAGTACATGGGTGGTGTCTGTATGAGTGCTCCTGAAGTCGCGTCCTGGGCGCCGAACCGGCTGGACGCCTTCGTCCTCGGCACCGATCACGCGCTGTACCACAAGTGGTGGGACGGGGCGAACTGGGGACCGTCGGTCACCGGCTACGAGTACCTCGGCGGCGTCTGCATGAGCCCGCCGCGGCTGGCCACCTGGGGCCCGAACCGGCTGGACGCGTTCGTCCTCGGCACCGACCGCGCGCTGTACCACAAGTGGTGGGACGGCTCGAACTGGGGACCGAGCGTCACCGGCTACGAATACATGGGCGGCATCTGCATGAGCCCGCCAGAAGTCGTTGCCTGGGGCAAAGACAGGCTGGACGTCTTCGTGCTCGGCACCGACAACGCGGTCTATCACAAGTGGTGGGACGGGGCGAACTGGGGACCGTCGGTCACCGGCTACGAGTACCTCGGTGGCGTCTGCGCTTCGCCACCGCGGGTCGTCGCCTGGGGCCAGAACCGGCTCGACATGTTCGTCATCGGCACCGATTCCGCGCTGTACCACAAGTGGTGGGACGGCTCGGCCTGGTCGGGCTGGGAGTACATGGGCGGCGTGTGTACGACGGCGCCGACGGTCGTCTCGTGGGGTTCGGACCGGCTGGACGTGTTCGTGCTCGGCACCGACTCCGCGCTGTACCACAAGTGGTGGGACGGCTCGAACTGGGGACCGTCGGTCACCGGCTACGAGTACATGGGCGGTGTCTGCACCGACGAGCCACGCGTGGTCTCGTGGGACACGAACCGGCTGGACGTCTTCGTCACCGGCACCGACAAGCAGCTCTGGCACAAGTGGTGGGACGGCTCGAACTGGGGACCGTCGGTCACCGGGTACGAACCGCTCGGCGGCGTCATCAGCGACTTCAGGGTGACCATCCCCGAGTCGATGCCGGCGACGACCCCCAGCGGACAGGCGGTGGGAGTCTGAGCACGCAACCGGTCGGGCGGTGGACGCACTCGTTCGAGGAGGACCACGACGGGATCAGCGTCTATCGCCGCGACGACTTCGCCTTCCCGCCGGCCCGTGGCCGGCGGGGGGTGGAGTTCGGCCCCGACGGCACGCTGATCGAGTACGCGATCGGCCGGGGCGACGCCCCCGAAGCCCGCCCGGCCGGCCGCTGGGACGCCAGCGGCCGGCTGGACCGAAGCTCCGGGGGCACCGGCCAAATCGTCAAAGCCGAACCCGACCGCCTAGAGATCAACTGGCAGACCTGAAATGACAGTACTTTTGGCCGGGCCTTCGGCGCCGGCGGGGTCATGGGGCCTTGGTTCCCGGCCTTCCCTCGTCGCTCCAGTCGCTTCGCTCCCTGCGCTCCTCAGTCCAGGCCGGGAGGCCTCATGACCACAGCACCTGTGCGCTATCTCGTCGTACCGACTGCCGATGCCGCCGATGGGGCGCAGTCGGCGCGGTTCGGCGACAAGACCCTCCTCTGGGTCCCGGCCGACCAACACCTCGGCCGGGCCTCCCGGACCGCACCCGGCCTGCTGCTCGTCACGCAGGTGGGCCGGAGCTTCCAGGACGACTACCCCGATGTCACGCCGCTGCTCGACCGCGGCCGGCACCTGGTGATCTCGTCCGCCGACAAGCCCCGCCGCCGGTCGAACAACTGCTGGCGGGTCGAACACCTCCGCGCCGGTACGACGATTGTCGACACTCCGATCGTCTCCGCGGCCAGGGCCGATCCGGCCGTCGCGGCGCTCGTCGGTGAACTGTCGCCCGCGTCGTACCAGTCGGATCTGACCTGGCTGGCGAGTCTGCCGACCCGGCACTCGCTGAGTACGACGTTCACGCAGGCGATGGACTTCGCGGCGGACCGGATGGTTGCCCTCGGCTACACCGTGAGCCGGATGCCGATCACCGTGGGCGCGGGCCATTCGGCGAACCTGATCGGCGATCGGGCCGGGACCGGATCCACCCGTGGACTCGTGATCGTCACGGCCCACCTGGACTCGATCAACATCGCCGGCGGTCCGGCGGCGGCGGCCCCCGGCGCGGACGACAACGGGAGCGGCTCGGCCGGCGTGCTCGAGCTCGGCCGGCTGTTGTCGACGCGGTCGTGGCAGCACGACGTACGGCTGATCCTCTTCGGTGGCGAGGAGGAGGGACTCTTCGGCAGCAAGCAGTACGTCGCCGCGCTGCCGCCGGCCGAGCGATCCCGCGTCCGGGCCGTGCTGAACATGGACATGATCGCGACCAAGAACACTGCGATGCCGACCGTGCTGCTCGAAGGTGCGCCGGTGTCGTCGAGTCAGATGACGGCCCTGGCGACGGCGGCCTCGACGTACACCGGGCTCAAGGTGGAGACGTCGCTCAACCCGTTCGCGAGCGACCATGTGCCGTTCATCAACGCCGGGGTCCCTGCCGTGCTGACGATCGAAGGCGCGGACAGCGCGAACGGCCACATCCACTCGGCGAACGACACCCTGAACTTCATCGACTGGTCGCTGGCCGCCGAGATCCTCCGGATGAACATCGCCGCGCTGGCCGGCTGGCTCGAACTGGCGGCCGCGGTTCGGCCCAGACCAGCCGGCTCAGTGGTCTCCTGGGGCCCGGACCGGCTCGACGTCTTCGCGGTCGGGATGGACTCGGCCCTGTACCACAAGGCCTTCGACGGCAGCTGGCACGACTACGAGTCGCTCGGAGGTGTTGTCCTAAGCTGACATGTGTGTGGAGCCCGAATGCGCGTGGACTTGGCGGCCTTCCGACCCGGTACGGCGTAGCGACGCGTGAGCGGGCGCTGTTCCGCTCGGAATCGCTCGACGACCTGGAGGCCGACGGTCGGGCCGCCTTCGATGCCGTAGGTGCCGGACTGGTTCTCGATCTGCGCTCCGATGGGGAGATCAGGCAACCACATCTGCTCGACGGCTCCGCGTCGTACCAGCGCATTCCCTGGATAGATCCGGTCGCCGACGCGGCCCGCGACGCGTCCACCGAGGCGGGCATCGCGGACATCTACCGCGGCAGCCTCACGCGCAACAAGGAGCACATCGCACGGGCCTTCCGGGCCGTTGCGGACGCACCGGCCGACAGCCCGGTCGTGGTGCATTGCCGCGCGGGCAAGGACCGCACCGGCCTGATGATCGCCATCCTGCTCGACCTGGTCGGTGTGCCGCGGGCCGTCATCGCCGAGGACTACGCGCTCAGTGAAGCCAGGCTCAGCCTGCAGGACGCCCCGGAGATCTCCCGCTCCCGGCCGGAGACCATCCTCGCCTCGCTCGACCACCTCGATCGCGAGTACGGCGGCGTCCGCGGATATCTGACCTGGTGCGGGCTGACCCGGGCCGAGATCCACCGGCTCGCGACCCGCCTGGTGCCGGTCGACGTTCGGGCCGTGGTGTTCGACTTCGACGGGCTGCTGATGGACACCGAGACGACGATGGTGGAGAGCTGGCGGGCCGAGTGGGCGCATCACGGGCTCGAGCTGGAGCTCGAGGAGTTCTGGCCGGGGCACGGCGGTGACATCACCGAGGATCGGTACGCCGTCCTGGCGGCCGCGGTCGGCTCCGGCTTCGATCGTGCCGCGAGCCACGCCCGCCGTACTGCCCACCGGGACGCGATGCATCAGGACCTCGACTTCCGGCCCGGGATCCGCGAGTGGGTGATGACCGCGCGAGACCTGGGTCTGAAGGTCGCGATCGCGAGCAGCTCACCGCGTCCGTGGGTGCAGGGTCATCTGGAGCGCGTGGACGCAGTCGAGCTCTTCGATCTGGTCGTCACCGGGGACGAGGTCGAGACGCACAAACCCGATCCGGCGATCTATCAGCTGGCCTTGCGTCGTCTCGGCGTACCGGGTGAGGAGGCGATCGCGGTCGAGGACACCGCGCACGGGGTCGCGGCGGCGCAGGCGGCCGGGATGGTGGCGGTCGCGATCCCCAACCCGTTCGTGGATGCGGCCGCCGTCGCGGCGGCCGACCTCGTTCTGGGAAGCGCTGACGAACTCTTGCTCACCGAGCTGCTTCTTTCCACGGGCTCGAAAGGGTCGACCCCGGTAACCGAGTGAGCGCGCCGGCCGTTCCAGGGGTCAACCCCTCAACTGGAGGGTTCGGCCGCCGAAATTCACGGGGCCAACCCGCCGTTCGAGGGGCTGACCCCTGAAACGCCGCGGATTCGAGGGGTTGACCCCTGAAACGGCGCCGGAAGGGTCAGACCACGGACAGCGGGAGGAGCTTCTTGCCGGTGGGGCCGACCTGGATCTCGGTGCCCATCTGCGGGCAGACGCCGCAGTCGAAGCACGGGGTCCAGCGGCAGTCCTCGACCTCGATCGCGCCGTCCTCCTCGAGCGAGTCCTGCCAGTCCTCCCACAGCCAGTCGCGGTCCAGGCCCGAGTCCAGGTGGTCCCAGGGCAGGACTTCGGCGTACTCGCGCTCCCGCGTGGTGTACCAGGACAGGTCGACCGGCTCGTCGGCCAGCGCCTTCTCGGCGGACTCGACCCAGCGCTCGTAGGAGAAGTGCTCGCTCCAGCCGTCGAACCGGCCGCCGTCGCGCCAGACCGCCTCGATGATCCGGCCGACCCGGCGGTCGCCGCGGGACAGCAGGCCCTCGATGATGCCGGGCTTGCCGTCGTGGTACCGGAAGCCGATCGCCTTCGCGTACTTCCGGTCCGACCGGATCGCCGCGCCCAACTTGGCCAGCCGGGCGTCGGTCTCCTCGACGCCGAGCTGCGAGGCCCACTGGAACGGCGTGTGCGGCTTCGGCACGAACCCACCGATCGACACGGTGCAGCGGATGTCGTTGCGGCCGGAGACCTCACGACCGGTGGCGATCACCCGCTTGGCCAGGTCGGCGATCGCCAGTACGTCCTCGTCGGTCTCGGTCGGCAGGCCGCACATGAAGTACAGCTTCACCTGTCGCCAGCCGTGGCTGTACGCCGCCGCGACCGTGCGGATCAGGTCCTCCTCGCTGACCATCTTGTTGATCACCTTGCGCATCCGGTCCGACCCGCCCTCGGGCGCGAAGGTCAGGCCGCTGCGCCGGCCGTTGCGGGAGAACTCGTTCGCCAGCGTGATGTTGAACGCGTCGACCCTTGTCGAAGGCAACGACAAGGAGACGTTGCTGCCCTCGTACCGGTCCCCCAGCCCCTTGGCCACCTCGGCGATCTCGCTGTGGTCGGCCGAGGAGAGGCTGAGCAGGCCGACCTCCTCGAACCCGGACTGCTTCAGCCCGTTCTCGACCATGTCGCCGATCGTGGTGATGCTGCGCTCGCGCACCGGCCGGGTGATCATGCCGGCCTGGCAGAACCGGCAGCCACGGGTGCAGCCACGGAAGATCTCCACCGAGTACCGCTCGTGCACGGTCTCGGCCAGCGGGACCAGCGGCTTCTTCGGGTACGGCCACGCGTCGAGGTCCATCACAGTGTGCTTGGCCGTCCGCCACGGCACGCCGGTCCGGTTCGGTGCGACCCGCTTGATCCGGCCGTCGGTCAGGTATTCGACCGTGAAGAACTTCGGGATGTAGACGCCACCGGACGCGGCCAGGCGCATCAGCACCCCGTCGCGGCCGCCCGGGCGACCCTCGTCCTTCCACTCCCGGATCACGTCCGAGATGGCCAGGACGATCTCCTCGCCGTCGCCCAGCACGGCGGCGTCGATGAAGTCGGCGATCGGCTCTGGATTGAACGCGGCGTGCCCACCGGCCAGCACGATCGGGTCTTCGTCGGTCCGGTCGACGGCGTACAGCGGGATCCCGGCCAGGTCGAGCGCGGTCAGCATGTTCGTGTAGCCGAGCTCGGTCGAGAACGACAGCCCGAACACGTCGAACGCCCGGACCGGCCGGTGGCTGTCCAGCGTGAACTGCGGGATCTTGTGGTCCCGCATCACCTTCTCCATGTCCGGCCAGACGGAGTACGTCCGCTCGGCCAGGATGTGGTCGCGCTCGTTCAGCACCTCGTAGAGGATCTGGACGCCCTGGTTCGGCAGACCGACCTCGTACGCGTCCGGGTACATCAGCGCCCACCGCACGCTGACCGCGTCCCAGTCCTTGCTGACCGAGTTCAGCTCACCTCCGACGTACTGGATCGGCTTCTGCACGCTAGGCAGTAACGCCTCCAGGCGCGGGAACAGCGATTCGACAGTCATCGGGCACTTCCGGTCGAGGAGCAGAGCGCCTACCAGACTAACGCCGCCCGTCCCGTACGCCGGAATCGCGCGCTCAGCCGAGGTGAGTGAGCAGCAGCGGGTTGATCACGACCGGGTGAGAGTAGGTGACGAGGTGGGCGGCATTCTCGATGATCTCGAGGTGGGCACCGGGGATCTGCGTGGCGAGGGGTACGACGGTCTCCGGCGGGATGGACGTGTCGGAGTCGGTCGTGATCAGGAGGACCGGAGCCGTGATGTCGGCCAGGCCCGGCAGGAGGTTGGTCGACCCCAGTGCCTCGCAGCAGGCGGCGTACCCCTCGTCGGGAGTGTCGAGGAGCATCTGGCGGGCCGGAGCGAGGTCGGCGAACTCGGGCAGGAACCACCGCCCGAGCGTCGCGTCGGTGATCGACTTCGTCCCCTCGGCCCGAACCTGCGCCGCGCGATCGGTCCACATCTGCGCGTCCGCGGCCGGGTTCGCCGGCGGGCACAACAGCGCGAACCGGTGGAACCGCTCGGGCGCGTTCTGCGCGAGCCACAGCCCCACCGCGCCGCCCAGCGAGATCCCGACGTACGACGCCTGCTCGACCTCGAGGCTGTCGAGCAACTCGATCACGTCACCACCGAGATCGTCGATCGTGTACGGCCCATCCGGCACCTCGGACTTGCCGTGCCCGCGGTGGTCGAACGCCACCACCCGGAAACGCTGTGACAGGACGTCGAGCTGCGGCGCCCACATCGCGTTCGTCGCCCCGAGTGACGATCCGAGCAGGACGACCGGTGCGTCGGCGGGGCCTGTCGCCTCGTAGTTGAGTCGCATACCCCCACCTTACGGAGGATCGACCGATTCTTTTCCGCGTTCGGACCGGTCGATACACGCAAACCATTCGCGGAAAGGCTGCCATGACCAGCTTCAGTGTGTTCCTGCCCTCCGGATTCGCCGGCGAGCTCGCCGGCCTCGACCCCGTCGACGCGTTCCGCCGGATCACCGCGGTGGCACAGGCCGCGGACGAGCTCGGGTTCCACGCCGTCTACGTTCCCGACCACCTGCATCCGATCCCGCCTTCGCAGGCACCGCTGTTCGAGGCCTGGACGATGATCACCGCGCTCGCGGCCGCGACCGACCGGATCCGGCTCGGCCCGTTGGTGACCTCGAACAGCTACCGCAATCCCGCGCTGCAGGCGAAGATCGCCTCCACGATCGACATCGTCAGCAACGGACGGGTGATCTTCGGCATCGGCGCAGGCTGGTACGAACCGGACTACCTCGGCTACGGGTACGAGTTCGGCTCGGCCGGCGACCGGTTGCGCCGACTGGACGAGGCGGTGCAGCTGATCCGCCGGTTCTGGACCGAGGAGTCGGTCGACTTCGAGGGCAGGTACTACCGCGCCTCCGGCGGACTCAATCAGCCGAAGGGGATCCAGCAACCGCACATCCCGGTCCTGGTCGCGGGCGCCGGTGAGCAGAAGACCCTGCGGACCGTGGCGCGCTGGGCTGACGCGTCGAACATCATCGACTCCCCCAAGGTCCTGCGGCACAAGTACGACGTACTGCGCAAGCACTGCGCCGACGTCGGACGCCCGTACGACGACATCCGGCGTACCGCGACGACGTCGTACATCCTGGGCGCCTCGGACGCGGAAGCCCGGGCGAGAGTCCCGGCCGGCGCCGAGTTCGCGTTCCCCGGCGATCTCGCCTCGTACGGCCTGATCGGCACCGAGTCGACGATCCGGGAACGGATCGCCGCCTACGAGGACGCCGGGGTCCACGAACTCGTCGTGGGCTTCGAGCACGGCTTGGAGGTGGACGAACTACGGCGCTTCGCCGACCTCTTCTTCTGACTCGGCGGAGGCCGCTAGCGATAGAGAGGCAGCGCGCCCGTGAGGGAGTCGACGACCGGGCGCGCTCCGTACAGGGCGACGCCGAGGTACTCGATGTCTTCGGGTTTGGTGCCGCTGAGGGTGGTGGCCATCTGGTCGTAGGTGCGGGCTTGCTGGGCGATCTGGTGCATGTCGTGCACGGTGACGCCGTCGCGCGCGGCTGCTTGGGTGCGGAGGTCGTGGAGTTGTTCGGCGGAGGCCCGCAGTACGGGGATCGGGTGGGCGCACATCCCGGCGTGCGGCTCGCCGGAGGCGTCCGCGGTGTCCGAGCCGACCACGTTGTCGTGGTGGTGGCCGAGTCCGACCCCGAGCAGGGCGGCGGTGTTGAGGGCGACGCCGACCGGCGCCTCGGCCGCGATCACCACGACCATCTTGTTCGTCAGCACAGCGGCAAAGGTAGCCAGCTGCACGGGCATCCGCTGGCTGATCCGAACATCGTTCGGCAGATCTGGGAAACTTCCCCCCATGGACGAACTTGATACGGCGCTGCTGCGGATGCTGCAGAACGACGCCCGCCGGACCAACCGCGACATGGCGGCCGAGCTCGGGATCGCGCCGTCGACCTGTCTGGAGCGGATCCGCGGCCTGCGCGACCGCGGCGTGATCAGCGGATACCACGCGGAGGTCGATCTGACCGCGATCGACCGGTCCACCCAGGCGATCATCTCGATCAAGCTCCGCCCGCAGGCGATGGCCGTCGCCGTCGCCTTCCAGGACTATGTCAACGAGCTGCCCGAGACGCTGGCGATGTTCATGGTGTCCGGCGCCTCCGACTTCCTCGCCCACGTCGCGGTCAAGGACACCCAGGCTCTGCGCGACCTCGTCCTCGCGCTGGCCAAACGCCAGGAGATCGCCGACATCCGCAGCTCGGTGGTCTTCGAACATCACCGCCGTACGACGATCATGCCGCTGCCCGACCGCTGACAGCTTGTCCGGATGAGCGACGGCGTGGTTGGGGTCAGGCGACCTTGAGGACCTGCTGGGCCTTGGTGACCGCGGCTTCGGTGGCGGCGTCCAGCTCGCCTTGGCCGGCCAGGACGCCGACCGAGACGACGACGTCGTTGACGCCGGTGGTGGCGGCCGTGTACTCGAGGCCGCGCTTCGGGCCGCTGGTGCCGGTCAGGCGGAACGCGAACGGGCCGGTGCCGAACTGGGGCGCGCTGATCTTCTCGACCTTCATCGAGGTACTGCCCACGCCCTCGGTCTTGAGCGTGACCTTCGAGCAGGAGTCCACGGCATCCTCGTAGGTGCCTTGAAGGTCGGCGACCTTGTCCGCGGTGCCCATCGAGTCCAGTCCGAAGTCGATGTACGGGCCTTCCTGGCTGCCGGAGAACGACCTGGTCACGCTGGCCTTCGCCCCAGGGGCCTTGGTGGCGTTCAGGTATTTGACCAGAGTCTTGCAGCGGGTGCTCGGCGACGAGAACGGCTTCGCGTTGTCGTCCGGCTCGTCCTTCCCCTGCCTGAACCCGGTCGGGAGATCGCTCAGCACGAGCAAGGCCTTGGTGAGCTCGGCAGCCGTCCGGGTGACCGACTCGCCGGGCGTACCGCTCGGTGCCGAGGGGGTCACGCTCGGTGCCGGTGTCGTCCCGGCCGGAGTCGAGGCAGCCGACCCGCTCTTCTTGTCATCTCCACCGCAGGCGGTGAGAGACAGGGCGAGGGCGGCAGCCAGAGCAAGCGGAAACGACACAAACCTGGTCATGGACCTTCCAGAACCTTCAGGGCCAGGGACGGCCCACCGGTGGTCGGGCAGGCAGCAGGGTATCTGACATGTCAGCTCTGTCTGGGGAGGCTGGTCAGAAGCGGTGTGAGCGGAGGTGGATGTTCTGCAACAGGCCGACGGCCAGCAGGCAGGCGAACATCGACGAACCGCCGTACGAGACGAACGGCAGCGGCAGACCGGTGACCGGCATGATCCCGAGCGTCATCCCGATGTTCTCGAACGCCTGGAACGCGAACCAGCAGACGATCCCGGTCGCCACCAGCCGGCCGAACGCGTCCCGTGCGTTGATCGCGATCCGCAGCCCGCGGAACAGGATCACCGCGAACAGCACGATGATCGCGCCGGCCCCGATCAGCCCGAGCTCCTCCCCTGCCACCGTGAAGACGAAGTCGGTGTGCTGCTCGGGGACGAACGCGTTCTGCGTCTGGCTGCCGTGGAACAGCCCCTGGCCGAAGACCCCGCCGTTGCCGATCGCGATCCGGGCCTGGTTCACGTTGTACCCGATCCCCTGCGGATCCGAGGACGGGTTCGCGAACGCGATGAACCGGGACAGCTGGTACTGCTTCAGCACCTGCAGCTTGATCGCGATCGCCGCGACCACCACACCCGCGGTGAGCAGGCCGAGCATCCAGCGCTTCGGTACGCCGGACACCGCGACGATCCCGAACACGATCGAGCCGAGCACCATCACCGTGCCGAGGTCGGGCTGCAGCATCACCAGCACTACCGGTACGGCAGCGACGCCGATCGCCTGCGCGACGTCGATCGTCCGGGCGGTCTCGTTGCGGTCGGTCTCGCCTTTCTCCGCGATCAGCAGCGCCATCCCGACGATCACCGCGAGCTTGGCGAACTCGCTCGGCTGGATCGACATCCACGGCAACTGGATCCACGACCGCGATCCGTTGATCACCGCGCCGACCCCGGGCACCAGGACCAGGATCAGCCCGACGACCGAGGCGGCGTACAGAACCGGGGCGAGGATGCGGACGCGGCGGTGGTCGGTGATCGCGGCGCCGATCGCGAGCATCAGGCCGATGGCGAAGTTCATCGCGTGCCGGACCAGGAAGGCGTACTGGTTCCCGTCGGTGAGCGACGTGCGGGCGTGCGTCGCGGACCAGATCAGCATCGCGCCGATGAACGACAGCGCGACGACGCCGAGCACCAGGACCCAGTCCACCTGCCACACGGTCGACCGGCGGTCCATCCGCGGCCGGGTCCGGATCGGGGTCAGCAGCGCCATCTCATGCCCTCACTGCTTCGGCTTGGTCTGGCCGGCGGGCGGCACCGGCTTGATGTTGTAGAGGGTCTCGTAGATCTTGCGAACCGCGTCGCCGCCGGCGCCCGAACCGGTGCCGGCCTGGCTGATCATCATCACCACGGCATAGCGATCCGTGTACGACGCCAGCCACGAGGTGGTCTGCTTGCCGTAGACCTCCGCCGTACCGGTCTTGGCCCGGACCGGCACCTGGTCGACCGGGAACCCGATGAACTTCCACGCCGCCGTACCGGTCTTGACCGTCTGTTGCAGCGCGCGGTCGATGTAGCTCAACGTGCTCTTCGGGACCGGCAGCTTCGTCTTCACCGTCGGCTTGATCTCGTGTGACTTGCCGTTCGCGCCGATCCAGGACTGGACCACGCGCGGCTCGTACACAGTGCCGCCGTTCGAGAGGGCCGCGTAGACCGTCGCGAGTTGCAGCGGGGTGACCGTGGTGTCGCCCTGGCCGATCGCGAAGTTCACCGCGTCACCGGCGCGGTACTTGTAGCCGTCGACGCAGAACTCGCGGGAGAACTGCTTCAGGAACGCCGACGTCCCGGCCGGCGGTTTGCTCGCCAGCTTGCAGTAGTAGTCCTTCTGCGAGTCGTAGTAGGTCTTCTTCCATTTCCGGTCCGCGATCCGGCCGCTCACCTCGCCGGGCAGGTCGACCCCGGTCGGCTTCCCGAGGCCGAACTTCTGCGCCATCTCGACCAGCGGGTCGTGCGTGCTGATGTCGCTCGAGTTGCCGCCCTCTTTGAGCCAGAGCGCGTAGGCGATCCGGTAGAAGAACGTGTCGCACGACAGCGCGAGCGCCTGGTCGAAGCCGATCATCCCGTACGACGCGGACTCGTAGTTCTTGAAGCGGCGGTTGCCGACCTCGAAGTACGGCGAGCAGTCGAGCCGGGTCTTCGGGCTGTACCCGGCGCCGAGCGCGGCTGAGGTGGTGATCGGCTTGAACGTCGACCCCGGGGCGAGCTGAGCCTGCAGTGCGCGGGAGACCAGCGGCGTGCCCGACTTGGTTGAATACAGCGCATCCAGCTCGCGCTGGCTGATGCCGCCGACCCAGACTCCCGGGTCGTAGCTCGGGTAGCTCGCCATCGAGACGATTCGGCCGGTCTTGGTGTCCATCACGACCGCGGCACCGGAGTCGGCGACGTACTTCTTCTTGGTGATCGGGTCGTACTGCTTCCGCGCGGTCATGATCGCGTTCTTCAACTGGGTCTCGACGGACGCCTGGATCCGCGCGTCGATCGTGGTCACCAGGGTCGCGCCCGGCACCGGAGCGGTCTGCTTCTGGATGCCGGTGGTGTATCCGACCGCGTCGACGATGACGTCCTTCACGCCCGGCGTCCCGCGGAGCAGCTGGTCGTACGTGCGCTCGACGCCGGCCCGGCCGACGAGGTCCGAGCGGTGCGGCACCGAGTCCTGGCCGGCCTTGTCCAGGCCCTCGAGCTCTTCGGTCGTGATCGGCGACAGATAGCCGAGGATGTGGGCGGCGTTCACGTGGTACGGCGCCGGGTACGCGCGCAGCGTCTGCGATTCGGCAGCGATCCCGGGGAAGTCCTCGCGGCGCTCCATCACTTCGATCGCGATCTGCTCGCTGACGTCCTTCGCCACCGGGATCGGCTGGTACGGCGTCCCGTTCCAGCAGGCGGGTGGTTTCGACGCGCCGGGCTCGCCGCAGAGCATCGTGCGCGCCTTGAGGTCCTTCGGCTTCTGCCCGAGCACCTTCGCCAGGCGCGTCAGTACGACGTTCTGCTGGCTGTCAGGGAGTTTCGCGAGCACCGAGCGGTCGACGGTGATGACCAGCGACACCCGGTTGCCGACCAGCGTCCGGCCCTGCGAGTCCACGATCGTGCCGCGCGGCGCCGGCACCAGCACCTGGCGGGTGTGGTTCTGCGTCGCCGCCTGGCTGTAGTCCGCGTTGGACATCACCTGCATGTACCAGAGCCGCCCGAGCAGCGTGCACAGCAAGGAGAAAATCAGCACCCCGATCACGAACAACCGCAGCCGTGCCTTGAGCGGAGCCTCGAACCCGTCCCAACTCATGGCACCACTCGTCTGCTGCGTTCGCGCGCTGGAACCACGCGACCCAGGACCCACATGACAAGCGGGATCACCACGATCGCGCCGACCACGTCGTACCCGGCGGCGATGCCGAGGCGGACGCCGAACTCGCCCCAGACGACGGACGGGTCATGCAGCAGCGAACCCGTGGCCGAGTACAGGAACAGGGAGATCGCGGTGCCGAGTACGACGGTCAGCGCGACGGCGAGCGGCCCGACCGGACCGGTGGACGTCTCACGGCGGATCAGGCCCGCGACGTACCCGGCGATCGCGAGGGACAACGCCCAACGCCCCGCCGTGTGATCGGCCGGTGGTACGACGTCCAGCAACAGACCTCCGGCGAAACCGGCGATCGCTCCCCATTCCGGCCCACGCGACAGCGCCAGCGCGATCACCACGATCAGCGTGAGGTCGCAGGTCACTCCCGCGACCGCGATGTTGGACAGCACCGAGGTCTGCACGGTCACGGCCAGCATCAGGAAAAGGGCAGCCAACCCGATACGTACTGCGATCACGTCAGTTCCCCTTCCCTGGTGGAGGTTTCAGTTGGGTGCGCGGTGCCCGGGCCGGCGGTCCGGTCACCACGCCGACCGTGTCGATCCGGGTCGGATCGACGTACGGCTTGATCGTCGCGGTGGACCCCAGAGAGCCCTCGTTCGGCGTGACGGAGGTGACGACACCGATCGGGACCCCCGGCACGTACGGCGCGTTGCCGCTGGAGCCCCAGGTGACGATCCGGTCGCCGACCTTGGGCCGCGCCTTCAGGTCGACCAGCTTGTAGTCGAGGGTGCCCGCCACCTCGCCGCGGCCGGAGACGAAGCCGAGCGCCATCGTCGCGTTCAGCCGGCCGCCCACGGTCGAGTTGCGGTCGCCGATCAGCAGCACGGTCGCGGTCCCCTGGGTGGTCCGCACCACCCGGCCGACCAGACCGGTCCCGTTCAGCACGGTCATGTCGACGTGCACGCCGTCCGCCGTACCAGCGTCGATCGTGACCGTGTGGTTGAAGCTCTGGGCACTACCGATCCCGATCACCCGGGCCGGCGTCATCGCGAACGCCGGCGCGAGCTTGAGCAGCTGGTCGAGCTCCGTGGCCCGGTTGCGGGCGTAGTCGGAGGTGTTCAGCTCCTGGGTGAGGCTCTCGTTGTCCTTCTTCAGTTTTTCGTTCTCTGCTTTCAACCTATCCATTTCCGCGAACCGGTCGCGGAGGTTGTCCACAGGCTGCCGGGCCGAGCTGGCGGTCGATTCGAGCGGGCCGAACACCCCGGCCGCGGCCTCGCGCAGCGGCTCCACCGGCGAACCGGCCGAGCGCCGGGCGTCCAGCACGATCAGCGTGAAACAGGCCAGCACGACCAGGACGAGCACGGTCCGGCGACGCCGGAGCCCGCGCGGCGTGCCGGCCGAGCGGAGGGGGGCGCCGGCCGAGCGGAATGCGCTCCGGGCCGGTGTACCGAGGTCTTTGAGCATCGGTGGAACCTCAGCGCCGGTTGTCAGTTACCAGAATGCGGTTCAGGGTCTCGATGTTGTCGACGCACTTGCCGGCCCCCAGAACGACGGCGTCCAGCGGGTTCTCGGCGACGTGGATCGGGATGCCGGTCTCGTGCCGCAGCCGCTCGTCCATGCCCTTCAGCAGCGCGCCGCCGCCGGTCAGCACAATGCCGCGGTCGACGATGTCGCCGGCCAGCTCCGGCGGGGTCTTGTCCAGGGTGGCCTTGACCGCGTCGACGATCGCGGTGATCGGCTCCTCGATCGCCTGCCGGATGTTCGACGACGAGACCTTCACGGTCCGCGGCAGGCCGGACACCATGTCCCGGCCGCGGATCTCGCTGTCCGGCCCGTCGGTGGTCGGGAACGCCGACCCGATCGTCATCTTGATCTGCTCGGAGGTCGCCTCGCCGAGCATCAGCGAGTACTCCTTCTTGCAGTAGTTCACGACGGCCTTGTCGATGGCGTCGCCGGCCACCCGGATCGACTGACTGGTGACGATGCCGCCGAACGAGATGACCGCGACCTCCGTCGTCCCGCCGCCGATGTCGACCACCATGTTGCCGGTGGCGTCGCGGACCTCGAGGTTGGAGCCGAGCGCCGCGGCCATCGGCTCCTCGATGATGTAGACCTTGCGGGCCCCGGCCATGTATCCGGCGTCGCGGACCGCGCGCTGCTCGACCGCGGTGATCCCGGACGGCACGCAGACCACGATCCGCGGCTTGGCGAAGTACCGGCGCCGGTGCACCCGCTGGATGAAGTAGCGCAGCATCTGCTCGGCGGCGTCGAAGTCGGCGATCACGCCGTCCTTCAGCGGGCGGATCGCGGTGATGTTGCCGGGCGTCCGGCCGATCATCTTCTTCGCCTCGTGCCCGAACGCGACCGCCTCGCGCGGCTCGTCGGTCCGGGTGGCCACCACCGAGGGCTCGTTCAGGACGACGCCCCGACCACGGACGTAGACGAGAGTGTTCGCCGTCCCGAGATCGACCGCCATGTCGCGGCCGAGCATGCTGTTCGCCACCGCGGCACCTCCCACTCGGTCCCCGATCAGGCTAAGCGCCGCCCGCGCCCAGCCACTGGACCGACACGACCCGTCCGCCCAGGCACGTATCGTATCCGCTTCTTCACCACCAGTCCCCAGCGGCGTGCGGACCTCTTAGATCACGGGAGATCGGGGAACCAGATCTTGATCTCGCGGGCGGCGGACTCCTCGGAGTCGGAGCCGTGCACGAGGTTCTCGCGGTTGGACAGCGAGAGGTCGCCGCGGATGGTGCCGGGGGCGGCCTTGCGGCCGTCGGTGGCGCCGTTCAGCGCGCGGACCACCTCGACCGCCTCGTCGCCCTCGAGGACCAGGGCGACCAGCGGGCCGCTGGTGACGAAGTCGCGCAGCGGCGGGTAGAACGCCTTCTCGACGTGCTCCGCGTAGTGCTGGTCGGCCAGCTCGGCGTCGATCGTGCGCTGGTCCATCGCGACGATCCGGAGCCCCTTGGCCTCGAACCGGCCCAGTACCTCACCCACCAGGCCACGGCGGACCGTGTCGGGCTTCAGCAGGACCAGGGTGCGCTGGGACATCTGTCAACTCTTTCTCGAAGTAGGTCGGGGCGCCGAGCCTAACCGCTCTGTGCCTCGTGTGCCCTCTTGGCTTCCTCGATGCGGCGGCCGAGGACGATGGCGGCCACCCAGAAGCCCGCGAAGGCCAGGCCGAGCACGAACATCACCGGTACGACGAACCCGAGGCCGACCGCGCCGACCTGGACCACCGACCCGAGGATGTAGCCCAGCTGGAAGCGCAGCAGACCGGCGGCGATGATCGCCAGTATGGCGAGCCCGATGCAGACCGGCACCGCCACCCCGGGCCGGACGTCGGCGACCGAGATCATCACCGGCGTGACCAACGTGAGCAGCAACGCCTCGAAACCGAGCACGATCGAGGCGAGCGACCTCATTGCTCGCCCTGCTTCTGCTTGCGGACCAGCAGGGTGCGCGCTTCGCCGGCGGTGATGACGGATCCGGTGATCAGTACGCCGCCCGTCCCCATGGCGATTGCGTTCTCCTCGGCCAGCCGGATCGCATCGTCGATCGCGTCGATCAGATGCGGTCGGACCAGCACCCGGTCCTCACCGAAGATCTCCATCGCCAGCTCACCCAGCTCCTCGGCCGGCATCGAGCGTTCGACGAAGCTGTTCCGGGTGCACACGACCGTCTCCATGATCGGCTCGAACGCCTCCAGAACGCCGTACACGTCCTTGTCCTTCATGCAGCCGAGGACGCCGATCAGCGGCTGGAACGCGAACGCCTCGGAGACCGTGGCCGCGGTCGCCTCGGCGCCGTGCGGGTTGTGCGCGGCGTCGACGATGATCGTCGGGCTGGTCCGGACGACCTCCATCCGGCCGGGGCTGGTGACCTGGGCGAAGCCGGCCTGGAGAAGCTCGGTGGTGACGCGGCCTTCGGCCTGCGGGCCGGCGCCCAGCAGCGCTTCCACGGCGGCGACCGCGGTAGCCGCGTTGTGCGCCTGGTACTCACCGTGCAGGGGGACGTAGATCTCGTCGTACTCCCCGCCCAGGCCCTTGATGTCGATCAGCTGGCCGCCGACCGCGACCGAGCGGCTCGTGATGCCGAACTCGATCCCTTCGCGGGCGACCTGCGAACCGACCTCGGCGGCCTTGGCCAGCAGCACCTCGAAGACGTCCAGGCTCTGCTGTGACATCACCGTCGTACCGCCGGGCTTGATGATGCCGGCCTTGTCCCGGGCGATCGTGACCGGATCCGCGCCGAGGATGTGCGCGTGGTCGACCGCGACCGGGGTGATCACCGAGACGGTCCCGTCGGCGACGTTGGTGGAGTCCCAGGTGCCGCCGAGGCCGACCTCGATGACGGCCACGTCGACGGGCGCGTCCGCGAAGACCGCGAACGCCATCGCGGTCATCACCTCGAAGAACGACAGCGGATGTTCCTGCTCGGCGTCGACCACGTCCAGGTACGGCGCGATCTCGGCGTACGCGTCGACGAAGAGTTGCTCGCTGATCGGTTCGCCGTCCAGGGTGATCCGCTCCCGGACCGACTCCAGGTGCGGGCTGGTGAACCGGCCGGTGCGCAGGCCCGCCTCGCGGAGCAGGGTGTCGATCATCCGCGCGGTCGAGGTCTTGCCGTTGGTCCCGGTCAGATGCACCACGGGGTAGGCCTTCTGCGGGTCGCCGAGCAGCTCGACCAGCCGTTGGATCCGGTCCAGCGTGGGCTCGATCTTGTGCTCCGGCCATCTTTGCTGGAGCCGTGCCGATACGTCGGCGTAGGAGAGGTCGCTCATCAGGAGGCCCAGTCTAGGAGGGGGTGTGGATAACCGGTCGGAAGCACCCCTTGACAACCACTACGATTGTGCGCATGACCCAGACGTCCCGTGTTCCAGACAAGCCCAGCCTCGAAGGTCTCGAGGAGAAGTGGGCTGCCGTATGGAAGGAGCAGCAGACCTACGCCTTCGACCGCACCGCGGAGCGCGCCGACGTCTTCTCGATCGACACGCCTCCGCCGACGGTCTCCGGGTCGCTGCACGTCGGGCACATCTTCAGCTACACCCACACCGACCTGATCGCCCGGTTCCAGCGCATGCGCGGGAAGAAGGTCTTCTACCCGATCGGCTGGGACGACAACGGCCTGCCCACCGAGCGCCGGGTCCAGAACTTCTACGGCGTCCGCTGCGACCCGTCGCTGCCGTACGACCCAGACTTCACTCCCCCGGCCAAGCCGGACCCGAAGAAGCAGGTCCCGATCGCCCGGCAGAACTTCGTCGACCTGTGCGGCGAGCTGACGCACATCGACGAGCAGGCGTTCGAGGCGATGTGGCGGAAGGTCGGTCTGAGCGTCGATTGGTCCTACCTCTATACGACGATCTCCGAGGACTCCCGCCGTACGTCCCAGCGCGCCTTCCTGCGCAACTTCGCCCGCGGCGAGGCGTACCTGTCGGAGGCGCCGACGGTCTGGGACGTCACCTTCCAGACGGCGGTCGCGCAGGCCGAGATGGAGCCGCGGAGCTATCCGGGCTTCTTCCACCGGATCGCGTTCCACGCGCCGCACGGACCGGTCTACATCGAGACCACCCGGCCGGAGCTGATCCCGGCGTGCGTCGCCCTGATCGCGCACCCGGACGACGAGCGGTACCAGGGTTTGTTCGGCAAGACGGTCACGTCACCGCTGTTCGGTGTCGACGTGCCGGTTCTCGCGCATGAGGCGGCCGAGCCCGACAAGGGCGCCGGTATCGCGATGTGCTGCACGTTCGGCGACCAGACCGACATCCAGTGGTGGCGCGAGCTGCAGCTCCCGACCCGCACGGTCATCGGTCGCGACGGCCGGCTGCTGCGCGAGACCCCGGAGTGGCTCGCCGGCTCCGAGCTGTACGGCGAGCTCGCCGGCAAGACCGTGTTCAGCGCGCGTGAGCTGATCGTCGAGAAGCTGCGCGAGAGCGGTGACCTCGAAGGCGAGCCGACGCCCACGCAGCGGATGGCCAGCTTCTTCGAGAAGGGCGACAAGCCGCTGGAGATCGTCTCGACCCGGCAGTGGTACATCAAGAACGGCGGCCGGGACGCCGATCTCAAGCAGGAGTTCATCGACCGGGGCAACGAGCTGGCCTGGGTCCCGGAGCACATGCGGCACCGGTACCTGAACTGGGTCGAGGGGCTGAACGGCGACTGGCTGATCTCCCGCCAGCGCTTCTTCGGCGTGCCCTTCCCGGTCTGGTATCCGGTCGACGCCGAGGGCGAGACGGACTACGACCACCCGCTGATGCCGTCGGAGGCGGAGCTCCCGATCGACCCGACCTCGCAGGCTCCGCGGGGGTACGACGAATCCCGGCGCGGCAAGCCGGGTGGGTTCGTGGCGGACCCGGATGTGATGGACACGTGGGCCACGTCGTCGCTGTCGCCGCAGATCGTCTGTGGCTGGGAGCGGGACGAGGACCTGTTCGGCCGTACGTTCCCGATGGACCTGAACACGCACGCGCACGAGATCATCCGGACCTGGTTGTTCTCGCGCATCGTCCGGGCCCACTTCGAGAACGGCACGCTGCCGTGGGCGCGGTCGATGATCTCCGGCTTCGTCGTCGACCCGGATCGCAAGAAGCTCAGCAAGTCCAAGGGCAACGCGATCATCCCGGACGAGATCCTGACCAAGTTCGGCTCGGACGCGGTCCGGTGGCGGGCCGCGATGACCCGGCCGGGGCTGGACTCGCCGTTCGACGAGTCGCAGATGAAGGTCGGGCGCCGGCTGGCGATCAAGGTCCTGAACGCGTCGAAGTTCGTCCTCGGGTTCGGGGCGACGACGGTGGACGCGTCCGCGGTCACCGAGCCGGTCGACCTGGCGATGCTGCAGCGGCTGCGGTCGGTGGTCGCCGACGCGACGGCCGCCTTCGAGCGGTACGACTACACCGGCGCGCTCGAGGTGAGTGAGCGGTTCTTCTGGACCTTCTGCGACGATTACGTCGAGCTGGTGAAGGAGCGCGCGTACGGCGGTCAGGGTGAGGCCGCCGCGGCGTCGGCGAAGGCGGCACTGGCCGTTGCGTTGTCGGTCCAGTTGCGGCTGCTCGCGCCGTACCTGCCGTTCGCGACCGAAGAGGTGTGGTCGTGGTGGCAGGAGGGTTCGATCCACGTGGCGAGCTGGCCGACGCCGGATGCCGATCTCGCCGTCGCGGCGCAGGAGCCGGAGGTCCTGGACGCGGTCTCCGAGGTGCTCGCGGGGATCCGCGGCGCCAAGTCGGAGGCGCAGGTCTCGATGAAGACCGAGGTCAGCAAGGTCGAGGTCACCGGTCCCGCCGCCCGGCTGGCGCTGGCCGAGCGGGCCGAGCCCGACCTGCGGGCGGCCGGCCGGATCACCGGCGAGATCATCTGGCACCCGGACAGCACCGACGCGATCAAGGTCGTCGCCGCCCTCTGAGCGCTCCCATGTCACCCGGTGCCCGCCTCCTTCCGGGGAGGCGGGCACCGGCCTGTCCGCGCCACGAGAGATGCTGGACTAGTCCCCTGCTCCCGAGGAGGAGCCAGGGCCGAAGACCGCGAACCGAACGACTACGCTACGGAGCGGATTTGTCTCGATGTGGAACCATCGGGTCCGAACCGCGCGACCGCACGTCCGAGGAGCCAGCCCCATGAGCGACCCCAACACCCCGGCCCGCCCAACCCCCGAGGCTCCCGCCACCCCCGCCCCCGAACCCGCGGACAAGACCACACCAGACGCGAAGCCGGCGGACGACACCGCGACGGCTGCGGAGACCACGACCGAGCTGGCGCCGGTGAGCGGATCCGGGAAGGCCGCGGACGAGGCGGGACCAGCCGACCCCGCCGCCGGGAAGGTGCCGGCGAGTGCGGCCACGGCGACCACCGGCGCTGCGACCGCGACCGCCACTGCGTCCGTCACCGCGAAGAAGAAGTGGTGGCAGCGGACCGACGCTTCGGATTCCGGCGTGAAGAAGAAGTGGTGGCAGCGGATTCGGCTGCGGGGGCCTTGGTTGACCGTCGGCGTCGCGCTGGTGGCGATCACCGTGCTGGCTCTGCTCGGGTACGTATGGGGCCTGGGGCCGCTCAACCGGCTGAACACGGCGCGTGGAATCACCCCGCCGGCGAAGCTCGCGGGGCTGGACCGGATCACCGATCAGGAGATCCGCGGCCAGTTGCAGCTGGATCAGACCCGGGATGCGTTGAGCCGGATCAACGACGGGAAGCAGGCGACGGTCGAGGCCTACGGGACCATCGACGGCAACCGGATGTTCGTGGTGATCGCGCTCCGCGGCAAGGTCGACATCAACAAGACCGTCGCGGACTCCGGCGCGACCCCGGACAAGGTCAAGAAGGTCGGCAGCTCCACCTGCGTCGAATCCACCGGCAACCTCCCCACCCAGTGCTACCGCGGTTCGAACACCCTGACCGTCATCGCGCAGTCCGCCAACGACGGCGTCGCCGTGGATCAGGTCGCCCCGGTGGCCGAGGAAGCCTTCGACGCAATGAAGTGAGTCAGCCCAGCAGTCCAGCGATGGCGATCATGATCGGGATGGACAGCAGGGTGCTCAACAGGACCACACTGCGTGCGAGCGTGCGGCTGCTGCGGTAGTGAACGGCGTACACATAGACGTTCTGCGCGGTCGGTAACGCGGCGAGCAAGGTCGGCGCCAGCAGGGCCGCGCCGTGGAGATCGAGCACCCAGCGCCCAACGGCGTACGCCGCAAGCGGCTGCACCATGGTCTTCAGAAGCACGGCCAGTACGACGTCCCGCTGCAGTGTGATCGAGTCCTTGGTGCCGGCGCTCAAGCTGAGTCCATAGGCGACGAGAGCCACAGGCACGGCCGCCGCGGCGATCAGGTCGATCGGGCGCATCACGAGGGTCGGGAGGTGCACCCCCAGCGCGGCGCACAGCAGCCCGAGCAGCGACGCAACCGTCAGCGGATTGCGGAACGGACGGGCCACCACGGTCCGCAGCGACACCCGCCGGCCGGTCCCCTGCCGATCACCATCGAGTACGGCGAACGCGATCGGCGCCATCACCAGCAACTGGAACAACAGGATCGGCGCGACCACCGCGCCCACCCCGAGCACGTACGCCGCCACCGGTACGCCGAGGTTGCCCGCGTTCACGTACGACGACGCGAGTACGCCGATCGTGGCCTCGGATCTCGTCCGTCGCCAGATCAGCGCCGCCACCAGCAGGAAGATCACCTGGACCACGAACAGGCTGGCTACGTTCGTCACGAAGACGACCGAGAAGATCGAATGCAGGTCCGCGCGGGCGACGGTCGTGAACAGCAACGCCGGCGTCGCCACGAAGAACGCCAGCCGGGACAGCACCAGCTCGTCCTGAGCCCGCAGTACGCCGGTCAGCCCGACGACGTACCCGAGCACGGCCACCGAGACCAGCGCAACGAAGGCACCGACGACGGCGGACACTTCAGGCGCTCAAGGGCTTCGGCACGGCTGGATCGTATAGGAACGCTTCACCCCGAACCCGGGGCCGGTTTCACCGGTTGGACGCTCAGCACGCACCGTGCGCGGACCGGCACGTGGCGACGATGCCGGCCATGGTCGCGCGGAAGTGTTCACGGTCGGGAGCCCCGAGTGGCTCGAGCAACTGGTTCAGCGCGTCGCTGACGTCGGCATGGAAGGCTGTCGCCGCGCGGTGGCCGGCGTCGGTGAGCGTCACCTGAACGGCCCGCCGGTCGCCGGGAACCCGCGAACGCTCGGCCAGCCCACGCTTCTCGGCCCTGTCCATCAAGCCGGTCAGCGCGGCCTTCTCGACGCCGAAACACTGCGCCAGCTCGGCCATTCCCTTCGGACCACCGAGCAGGACGCAGAGCAACCTGGCCTGGACCGGCGTCAGGTCGTGCCGTTCGGACAGGCTCGCGTAGATGCCCTGCACCACGCCCGTGAGCTGCAGCAGCCCCGCGGCGGCATCCATCCGGTCCACATCCAGGTCGACGGCGTGCAGCAGCGGCGCAGCCGGACGCGAGTCCCCCGCGGCGCGAGCCCGCACCGGATCGGCGGGCATCTCCGTCTCACTCACATCCACTAAGGTACATGGCATGTATAGTTAACATTGCGTACAGTACGTGGCGTTAACTATCGAGGAGAAGCGATGTCTTTCAGCGACGAGGAGCTCGCCTACCTGCGATCCCAGCAGCTGGCGCGGATCGCGACCGTCTCCAGCGACGGCCAGCCGGACGCCGTACCGGTCGGGTTCGAGTACGACGGGACGCACCTGTTCATCGGCGGCATGGACCCCGCCAGGACGCGGAAGTTCCGCAATGTCCGGGACGGGAACACCAAGGTCGCGGTCATCCTGGACGACCTGGCGTCCGTCACCCCATGGGTCCCGCGCTACCTGCGCATCTACGGCAACGCCGAACTCGTCGAACGCGATGGCCGCTTCGGCCCCGGCGCCTATCTGCGCATCACGCCGACCGTGTCGTGGAGCTTCAACCTCGAAGGCAAGCCGTTCACGCACGACAACCGCGTCACCACCACCCGCACCGTCCACGCCGCCGAGGCGGTGAACGGGCGATGAGCTTCGACACCCAACCAGGTACGCGCGGCGCCCGCCAGCCGAAGGGGCGCGTGATGAGCTGGATGAACCGCCTGATGGCCCGGCGTGTCCGGCGCCGCGGGGCCAAGTTCCTGGGCTTCAACGCGATGGCGCTGATCACAGTCGGCCGCAAGAGCGGTCTCGAGCGGACGACGCCGGTCGGCTGGTTCCCCGGGACCGACGGGAGCTGGCTGGTGGTGGCCTCCGCGGCCGGCGCACCAGGCAACCCTGACTGGTACTACAACCTCGCTGCCCACCCCGACCAGGTCCGGATCGACGTCGATGGCAAGACCGTGGACGTCCGCGCGGAACAGTTGCACGGCCCGGAGCGCGTGCAAGCGTGGGAGCAGATCACGACCGCCGCACCGCGGTTCGCGGAGTACCAGGTGAAGACCGATCGCGAACTACCGGTCATCCGGCTCACGCCGAGGCACTGAACCGTAACCTGTCAGATGCTGCCCAGTCAGGGGCTGGAGTGGAAAGATTCCACCACCGGCCCCGACGATGGTCGGCATGACTACTTCCGCTCGAGTATTCCGGCTGCGCTGGGCGCGGCCGCGGTGTTGGGTGTGGTGACGGCCGCGATGGTGCCGTCCGCCGGTGCGGCTCCGATCGATGGGGTTGGTACGGCGGCTGTGCTGGTGCCGGCCGGACAGGGGCTGCCGCTCGGGGACGCGGATCTGGTGGAGACCCGGACCAGCCAGGTGCTGGCTCGCGGGGTCACGCTGACGCGGATCGTGCGTGGGACCGACCCGGCGCCGGCCGATCAGATCAACACCACGCCGCGCGGCCCGTGGGTCGTCAATGTGCTCACCATCGACCCGGCGAAGTCGAAGGGCCACCTGAAGACGACGTACGGTCCCGACCTGGCCCGCGTCGAGAAGACCTCGGACCTGGTGAAGTCGACGGGCGCGCTCGCCGGGGTGAACGCGCCCTTCTTCACCTTCACCGCGGACCCGCTGTACCCGGGCGACCCGGTCGGCCTCGGAATCTCCGACGGCAAACTGCTGAGTGAGCCCCTGACCGACCCGACCGAGGCCAACCTCCTGATCGATGCCAAAAGCAACAAGGTCGTCATGGGCCACCTGAGCTGGTCCGGCACGATCCGGAACCGCTCCACCGGCGCCGAACTCCCGCTCGAGTTCGTCAACCACCCGCCGGTGATCCCGACCGCCTGCGCGACGCTGCCGGACCAGACCACCTGCACGGCGCCGGGTGACGTCGTACTTTTCACCCCCGAGTTCGCCGCGGCCACCCCGGCCGGCGCCGGAGTCGAGGTCGTGCTGGACCGTCGCGGCTGCGTCGTCCGTACGTCGACCACACGCGGCACGACCCTGACCGCGAGCCAGACCTCACTCCAGGCGACCGGCCAGGACACCGTCGCGCTCCTGAAGGTGAAGGGCTGCGTCCGCACCGACCTGAAGGTGTCGAACGAAACCGGCGACAAGGTCCCGCTCCGCAGCGGCCTGTACGGCGTGACCGGTCGCTACCGCTTGACGGCGAACGGCGAGATCGTCGTACCGGGCGGCACCGGAAGCTTCTTCGACCGCAACCCGCGCACGATCGCCGGTACGACGCCGGACGGCAAGATCATGCTTGCGACGATCGACGGCCGCCAGACGATGAGCGTCGGTACGACGATGAACGAGACGGCCGCGGTCGCGAAGGCGCTCGGCCTGCGGAACTCGATCAACCTCGACGGCGGCGGCTCCACTGCGATGGCCTTGCACGACGGCACGGTGGTCAACCACCCGAGCGGCACCGGTGGCGCCGAACGCGCCGTTGGCGACGCGATCGTCTTCGTCCCCGGCCGGTAACACCAGTACGTTGAAGGGGTGCGACTACGGCTCGGCCTGTGGACGACCGTCCTCTTCCTGACGGCCGGGTGCGGTGGTGGCGACGCAAAGGAGCCCGCCACCACCGCCCCGGCCAGCATCACCGTGACCAGTACGGCGTTCACCGACGGCGGCCCGATCCCGCGCAAGTACACGTGCGACGGCGACGGTGTCTCACCACCGCTGGCGTGGACCGGGCTGCCCGCCGGCACCGGCGCGCTGGCGATCGTGGTCGACGATCCGGATGCACCACGTGGCACCTTCACCCATTGGGTCGTGCTCGACCTCGAGCCCACGACCACGTCGATCGCCGAAGGACAGCTGCCACCCGCCGCGAAGCAGGCCGCCAACTCAGCCGGCAAGTCCGCGTACTTCGGTCCCTGCCCACCGAGTGGCACGCATCACTACCGCTTCACGATCTACGCGTTGTCCGAGGCAACCGGCCTGCCCGGTGGCACCAAGCTCGACGAGGCCCTCAAGGCAATCGACTCCAAGTCCATTGCCCGCGGCCGCCTCACCGCGCTGTTCGCCCGCTAGTAGCCGTAGCCCCCACCACCCGTGGATGACGGCGCTTGCGTCGGTGCTGCGGCCGTGGTGGTTGCCGCGTGCCAGGTGAACGCGGTCCCGGCGAAGGCGTCCTGGACGTTGTTTCCCTTGCCTTGTCCGGCCGCGGTGTCCAGCTTGAACGTGTACAGCGGCTTGCCCTGGAACGTGAGCTGATCGTTCCCGGTGTCGGATCGCTTGACCACTCCCAGTCCGGGCATCGCCTTCGCCGCATCAGCGGATCCGGCGACCGGCATCCAGAAGCTCAAGCAGCCCGCCGTGCATTTGACCATGCCGCCGGCCTCCTGGTCGGCGAAGTAGAGCGTCTTGCCCGCCGAGTCGACCAGGGTCTGGCCGACACCGTCCACCTGCTTCACGGAGACGGCTCCGTTCGCGGCGGCCGGTGCGCTCCCCGCCGACTGGTTCGCGCCGCCACCACCGCAGGCGGTCAGCGTCGCGAGTCCGACTATTGCTCCAAGCAACAATTTCCCAGATTTCATCCGAGGTCACTCCTCTCCCGGACAAGTACGCGATCCAGGGCCGGGAGGTTCAGTTGAACCCTTGACCGCTTTTCCGCGTATCTGTCGGGTGTGGATGACGACACGGTGATCCGCGCGCTGTACGACAGGTACCGGCGTCCGTTGTTCGGTTACGTCCTGCGTTCGGTGGGCGGAGATCGCCAGTACGCCGAGGACATCGTGCAGGAGACGATGACGCGGGCGTGGAAGCATTCGGCCGACCTGGATCCCGACCGGGCCGGTCGCTGGCTGTTCACGGTCGCGCGCAACCTGGTCATCTCCGGGCAGCGCAAACGCGTCGCCAGGGTGACCGAGGTACCGATCGAGGACCGCGAGTTCCCGGCGCTCGGCGACGACATCGACCGCGTGCTGCAGGTCTGGCAGGTGGTCGAGGTCCTGCACGGCCTCAGCCACGACCACCGGCAGGTGATCATCGAACTGTTCTACCGGCGGCGCACCGTCGCCGAGGCGGCAGTCGTCCTCGGGGTTCCGCCCGGGACGGTGAAATCGAGGAGCTACTACGCGCTGCACGCGTTGCGCGCCGCCCTGGAGGAGCGAGGAGTGACCGGCCCATGACGTGCCCGGAGACCATCACGATCGGCGCCTACGTCCTGGGTGCACTCGATGCGGCGGAACGGCGTACCACCGAACAGCACCTCGAGACCTGCGCGACCTGCCGCGAGGCCCTCCTCCAGTTCGCCCAGTTGCCCGGACTGCTGCACGTCGTACCTGTCGAGGACATCGAGTCGCACGAGCCGGAGCCGCCACCACTGCAACTGCGGAAGCGGCCGGTCCGTCGCAGGTGGCTGCTGGCGGCCGCGGCCGCGGTGATCGTCGGCGGTGCGCTCGGATGGCAGGTGATCGACCACCCGGACTCGACGACCTGGACGGCGACGAACGGCGTCGGCGGTATCGACACCACGGCCGAGCTGACCAGTCATGGCTGGGGCACCGACATCGAACTCCGGATGACCGACCTCAAGCCCGGCGAACACTGCATGCTGATTGTGCACGGCCGGGACGGGACCGTCGAGACGGCCGGCTGGTGGGCGGCTCCGAGCAACTATCGGGCCGATGTCCCGGCCAGTACGTCGATCCCGCTGCACGACATCGACCGGCTCGAGGTGGTCACGGCCGGGGACGCCGTGCTGAGCACGATGTCCCCGGCGACACGGTGATTCACCAACTGTTGTTGGAGATTCCAGTGCCCAGGATGACCTGGTCGTAGGTGTTGCCGTCGTTGTCGTCGGTGTAGGCGACAGCGACTTCGGCGTACGGCGAGACCGCGACCGTCATCTGCTCCTGGCGGCCGTCAGCTAGGGAACTGAGCTGCTGCGACGACAACCGGCCGGTATCCGTGCCGGTCGTCCCGAAGCCGCGGACCCAGACATCGAGGGTGGCGGCCTGGACTGTCCAGCCCACGACCGACTGCGCCTGGTCGTCGATGCCCACGGACGGCGCCATGCCACCGGCGGCCACCTGGACGTCGGCGTACCGGGCGGTGCCGGTGGAGCCGAACGAGCGCGTCCACACGCCCGCCGTACCGGTGTGGTCCGACTCCCACGCGACCGCGAAGTCGCCATTGAAGTTGGCCGCCACCGCGGCGTGGGTCTGCTGACCGCCAGTGTTGGAGTTCGCGATCCGGCGTGACAGCGTGGCCGCACCGTTGGTCCGGCCCAGCCGGATCAGTCCGACGTTGTAAGCCGCATCGGCGTCGCCGTCCTCGTCCCACACCACGACCGCATCACCGGACGCCGAGACGGCCACGTCCGGGTTGTGATGTTGTCCGGTCGTCTGCGATGCGGTGACTTCCCAAGCCCGGGTCGTCGGCCCGGTGTACCCGGCTGCCTTCACCGTGGCCGGCGTGCCGGTCTGGATGTCTTCCCACACCACGGTGAACGCGACCGCGGCACTGGTCGGCGCACCATCCGGGTCGACAGCGACGCGCGGGTTGATCTGTTGACCATCGGCGCTGGTGTTGGCGTTGCCGGTTGCGGTCACCGTGCCGGCGGTGTTCACGACGCGGTACGGGATGTTGTAGAGGCCGTTGCCGTCCGGGTCGTCCTGCCAGACCACGACCGCGTTGCCCTTGTCATCCAGTCCGACGTCGGGGTGCAAATGACGCCAGTTGGTCACGCCACTACTGCCTCCGGCCGACAGCTTGATCTCGTACAGCGACGTCCCGTTGTGGAACACACGAAGGAAGATCTCGCTGTGCACGTTGTCGGTCGCGTTGTCGGTGTCGCGGTCGTCCTCCCACGCCACGGCCACATAGCCGTTGCGGTTGGTCGCAACCGACGGAGCGTCCTGGTCGCCGGTGGACACGCTGTTGGCGGTCACCCAGGTCGGTGCGGCGATGTGGGCGTCCGCAGTGGTGGCAGTGAACGTGAGCGTGGTTGCAGCCAGCGCAGTGACGGCCAGTGTCTTCTTCATCATCGCCTCACACCGCCTGCAGGCCGGGCTGGCCCTCTTGGATGACGAACGACTTCAGCGTCGACGCCGCGGCATCGTGCTCCGATACCTTCGCCACCGCACGGAAATCGGCGCTCATCTGCGTCGGGCTGACAGTCGCACGGATGTAGCCGCGCCGGTTGCTGTAGAACTTCAGCCACGGGTTCGTCCCCACGTCGGGGATCGTGGTGGTCGCATCGCCGTCGCCGCTCGACGTCACCGAGCTCGTCACCAACTCGCTGCCGATGGTTGCCGAGTTCGCGTTGTTGTAGTCGGCCTTCAGGTCGTTGCCCCAGGCACGGTGTACGTCGCCCGTGAGTACGACGGGGTTGCGGACGGCACGGTCCACCCAGCCCTGCTGGATCCGGGCCCGGGACGCGCGGTAGCCGTCCCAGGAGTCCATGCTCGCGCCGGTCGAGTTGAACCGCCGCGCGAAGAACACCTGCTGGCCGATGATGTCCCACGTGCCGAGGTGCTGCCCGAGACCGTCCAGCAGCCAGGACTCCTGCGAATTGCCCGGCAGACTGCGCGACGCCAGATCCGCGTCGGAGCAGATCTTCCACCCGTCACCACAGGCCTGGTCGTTGCGGTGCTGCCGGGTGTCGAGCATGTGGAACGTCGCGAGACTCCCCCACCGCAGCCGCCGGTAGAGCTGGATGCTGTTGCCGCTGTTCACCTGTGCGGGCCGCAGCGGCATGTTCTCGTAGTACGCCTGGTACGCCGCGGATCGACGGGCAGTCCACTGCGCGGCGGTCAGCGCGGGGGTGTTGTTCTCACGGATCGTGCCGGCGTAGTTGTTCTCCACCTCATGGTCGTCCGGTACGACGATCCACGGCGCGACCGCGTGGGCAGCCTGAAGATCCGGGTCGGTCTTGTACTGCGCGTACCGACGGCGGTAGTCCGCGAGCGCCACGACCTCGTTGCCCAGGTGCAACCGCGGGCGTCCGGTCGTCGGGCCGTATTCGTAGATGTAGTCACCCAGGTGCAGGATGACACCCGGATTCTCCTCGGCCATCCGCCGGTAGACGGTGAAGTACCCCTCCTCGTAGTGGGAGCAGGAGGTGAAGGCCATCACCAGGTTGCGGCCGTTCGTGCCGACCGCGGGGGTGGTGCGGGTGCGGCCGACCGGTGAGAGATGGCCCTGCGCGCGGAAGCGGTAGTAGTAGTCGGAGTCCGGGGTGAGGCCGCCCGCGACGACGTGCACCGAGTGGGCGGCGGCGTACTTGGCGGTGACGGAACCGAACGCGACGAGGGTGCTGAAGGTGTCGGTGGTCGACACCTGCCAGTCGACGACGACGTCGGCGGTCGCCATCCCGCCCTGGCCGTCCGCGTTCAGGGGCGACGGGGCCAGCCGGGTCCAGAGGATGACGCTGTTCGCGTCGGGTTCGCCGGAGGCGATCCCGAGCTGGAACGGGTACGGAACTGCCGCGGTCGCCGCGATCACGGCCGAGCGGACCGGGACGGCGCTGACGCCGGCCGCGGCAAGTCCGCCGAAGACAAGGGTCCTGCGACTGATTGGGCTCATGGGCCTCACCTTCACTGCTACTCAGGGCGGCAGGCACCCGGACCGTGGAAACTGTCGGTGACATTCCGGGAACCTTGAGTGTGCGTGGTGCTCGATGCCCATGGTGGCGCAAAGTGTGTAACTTTCCTACGGTTGGCGCCGTTCTGCTCAGTTGAGGGCGAGGATGAGTAGCACCGCGGCGGGCACGCCTTCCATCAGTGAGTTGAGCCAGAGCTTCGGCTGCGAGATGACCAGCACGACAGCCAAGAACGTGTGCTGAGCGGCGGTGAACACGATCAGCGCCTGACCCTGCGCGAGGTGATCGGTCTGCACCAGGACGACGCCCGCGACCAGAGCGGCCGCGGTGGTCAGGTTGTACCAACCCATGTTGACCGTCCACATCCGGACCGCGTCGAGATCGCCCGGCTTGGTGAGGAACATCGGGTAGAGCCTCGGGTTCCGGTAGAGGATCGCCTCCATCACGAACACCACGGTCAGCACCACCGCGATCAACACGGCCAGCACCTGCGCCGCCGTACTCATGCTGTCGCTCCTGAAGCGAGGTCGGCGAAGAAGGCGCCCATCCGCCCGGTCTGGCTGACGGCGAGGAACTTCGCGGCCGGCGTCAGTACCGAGAACGTGTTCAGCGTGCCCGCTGGGATGCTGATCGAGGCGCCGGGTCCGAGGTCGTAGCCCTGATCGCCTGCCTGGACCAGGATCCGGCCCTGCAGCACGTAGAACGCCTTGCTCCAGGGCTCGCTGTGCGGCGGCGAGGCCGGACCCCGCGGTGCGTCGAGCTCGAAGATCTCGTACTGCTCACCCGTGTGCTCGGCGCCGATCTTCACGGTCACGGTCGCGTCCGGAGCGACGTACTCCGCGCCGGTGCCCGCCGTACTGAGGTGCACTGATTCCGTCATGATGTCCTCCCCTTGCCGGTGGTCCTGGCTGCGACGGTAGGAAGCGGCAGACCGCCTTTGAATCCCGTCGCAGTGGGCTCGGGGAGGGCGTGGAATCCCCACATTTGTGGGATGGGCGGCACCGGTACGGCGGCGCATACTGAGCCCATGTGGGAGGGCCGGGCGCGAGCCGCGCGCCGGGACATCGCGGCACTGGCGACGTCGGGACTGGGCGTCGTGGACCTGCACGCCGCCGCGATCGAGGTGGTCGAGCAGGTCATCGGCAGTGAGCTGACCTGCTGGGCCGGCATGGATCCGGGCACGCTGGTGATCAGCTCGATGACGAGCGGCCGCGACCGCATCCCGTCGGAGTACGAGCCGCGGCTGGCCGAGACGGAGTACGCCGGAACCGACCCGAACTCGTTCGCCGAACTGGCCCGGCACTCACGCCCGGTGGCACGGCTGTCCGATCTGCCCCATCGCGAGGTTGTCGGGCACCGGCGGCTGAACGAGGTGTGGCGGCCGCTCGGCATCGAGCACGAGGTGCGGGCGACGTTCACGGTCGACGGCGACTGCTGGGGTGCGGCCGGGTTCGTCCGCGGCGGCCCTGACTACAGCGATCGGGAAGTGGAGTTCCTGGGCTCGGTGGCGCCGGTCATCGGCGCGGCCACGCGGGTCGCCGTACGGACGGACGCGCACGGGTACCGCGGCGGGGTCGGCCCGTCGATCGTCGTCACCGGGCCGAGCGGCGAGCCACGCGCGATCACCGCGGCCGCCCGGACCTGGCAGGACGAGCTGAACGAGATCGCACCCGGGCGGTTCGAAGTCCTGCTGCGGGCAGTCGTGACCGGCACCCGCGCCGCCGCGGCCGGGACGTTCCAGGCCCGCGTGCAGACCGCATCGGGTGGCTGGGTCGTCTTGCAGGGCAGCCGATTGATCGGGGACGAGGAGGAGGTCGTCGTCACGATCGAGCCGGCCTCGGGCCATCACCTGGTCGGCATGCTGCTGGCGGCGTACGGACTGACCACCCGGGAACGGGAGATCTGCCTCGAGGTCATCTCCGGGCACACCACCACGGAGATCGCCGATCGGCTGTCGATCTCGCCGCACACCGTCCAGGACCATCTGAAGGCCGCGTTCGGCAAGGTCGGCGTACGCAGCCGTGGCGAACTGGTCGCCACGCTCCGACCCGACGACCTGACGGTCAGGTGAGGGTGAGCTGCCGGCGGTAGGTCCCGGGCGGGATGCCGAAGTCCCGCTTGAACGCCTTGGCGAACGCGAACTCGGACGTGTACCCGATCTCCTTCGCCACCGTCGCGAGCGGCCGATCGTGATCCCGCAGCAGCCGGGCCGCCGTCGTCATCCGCCACCGCGACAGATAGGTCAGCGGCGGCTCGCCGACAGCCTCGGTGAATCTCCGGGCGAAGGCAGCCCGCGACAGGCCGACTCTCGACGCGAGATCAGCGACGGTCCAGGACGCGCCAGGCTCGGCGTGGATCAGTTCGAGGGACTGCGCGACGGCGGGATCGGTCAAGGCCCGGGACCAGTCGCTCTCGGTCGGGCAATTGCGATCCTCGAACCAGGCCCGCAGGATCAGCACGAGCAGCGCATCGACAAGCGGCGGTACGACCGCGGCGGCGCCTGGGCGCTGGGCGTCGAGCTCTTCGCCGAGAATGCCGATCGCGGTGTGCAGCGTGCGATGCCGGCCCGGGTCCGCGGGGACGTAGACGACATCGGGCAGCCGGCTCAGCACCGGATGCGGCCGCTCCCGATCGAGCCGGTAGGTGCCGCACAGCAGCAGCGAGCGCGCGCCGTCGCCTTGGACGGGCTTCTCGACGGCTGGATCGAAGTCGACCAACGGCGACTCGGGATGATCCGCGAGCGCGTGCTCGAGGCCGCGGGGCATCAGCACCACGTCACCTGGACCCATGGCAACCGGCGTCCCACCTGGCGGCAGCAGCCACGCCGTGCCCTGCAGGACCAGATGGAAGGTCGCGCCGAGCGAGTGCGCGAAGCGCAGGCCCCACGGCCCGCGGACATCGGTCCGGCCGGACGTGGCCGGCCCGGTCCGGAGCGCGGAGACGACATCGGCAAGAACATCCATGGTTGGAATGATACTCGCGTTGCGCAAGACGATCAGACATAGATTGGCGCTTTATAGACATAGAACCGCTCGCCGTGGCTCCCTACGCTTGGTGATACAAACCTTATCGACAAGGAGTACGGATGAGCATCGTCGTCACCGCCGCCACCGGTCATCTGGGCCAACTCGTCATCGACGAGTTGCTGGAACGCGTTCCGGCCGACCAGGTCGTCGCAGTCGCCCGGAACGCCGCGAAGGCTGCGCCCCTCGCGGCTCGCGGCGTCGAGGTCCGGGTTGCCGACTACAACGACCCGGCCGCGCTGGCCAAGGCGTTCGACGCCGGCGACACGGTCCTGCTGATCTCCGGGCTCGAGGCCAACCGGGTCGCCCAGCACCAGGCCGTGATCGACGCGGCCAAGGCGGCCGGCGTCGAGCGGATCGCGTACACCAGCGTGCTCGGCGGCCCGGAGGCCGACTTCGACCTGGCCGCCGACCACATCACCACCGAGCAGGCGATCCTCGACTCCGGCCTGCCGTACACCTTCCTCCGCAACGGCTGGTACCACGAGGTCTACACCGAGCAGATCGCCGTACAGCTCGAGCACGGTGTGATCGGTAGCGCGGGTGACGGCCGGATCGGATCGGCCAGCCGGCGCGACTACGCCGCCGCGGCCGCCGTCGTACTGACTGGTGCTGGCCACGAGAAGACGGCGTACGAGCTGAACGGCGACACGGCGTGGACGCTGACCGAGTACGCCGCGGAGTTGTCGAAGCAGTCCGGGAAGGACGTTGCCTACAACAACGTTCCGGCCGAGACGCATGTCGGCGTGCTGACCGGTGCTGGGCTCCCCGAGCCGCTGGCCCGGATCTTTGTCGACGTCGACAACGCGATCGAACGCGGCCGCCTGGCCGGCCGCGGCTCCGACCTCACCCGCCTGATCGGCCGCCCAACCACACCCCTACCCGACGCCATCGCCACCGCCCTGCAGAAGTAGCTGCTCAGTGGAACGACAGCGTGCGATCCCCCGGCTGCCAGTCGAAGGTGATCACGTCTGACATCCGAGTCCCCGGCTGAAGCTGCTCGGCAACTGGGATCATCCGCGGGGAGTTGATGATGCGGGCGGGGTTGACGGTCGCCATCGTGAGTGCGTCGGCCAGCGAGAACGCTCCGGCCGCCCACGCGACCCCGTCCGCGAGTGGCGCGGCCGCCCCCGCGAGGTACGGCGTACCCCGCACGAGGAGCCGTCCGTCGTCTGTGAGCTCGACATCTCCGCCGATGGTCGACGAATAGTTGCCCGGCGCCTGCCCCCCAACCGCCACCGAGTCGGATACCAGAAACGACCGCTCGATCCCCTTCGCCCGAACCATCGCGACGAACGTATCCACCGGCAGATGGTGGCCGTCAGCAATGAACCCGGCCTGGAGCCGATCCTCCGCCAACTGCGCCCACAGATAGTTGGGATGCCGCGGCAACTGAGCGTGCGCACCATTCCCGAGATGCGTTGACAAGCTCGCACCAGCATCCACCGCGGCACGCAGCTGAGCCGCGTCAGCATGCGTATGCCCGATCGCCACCCGAGTGCCGGAGGCAACCACCGCCGCAATGAACTCCGCACTCCCGGCCCAATGCGGCGACACCGTGATCAACCCGACCAGCCCACCCGACGCCTGCTGACACAGCTCGAACTCCGCCAGGTCAGGCGCCCGAACCTCAGCCACATCGTGACATCCCCGCGGCCCTTCCTGATCCGAGATGTGCGGCCCCTCAAGATGCACAAACGGAATCGCCGCCGCAACCTCCGCAGACCGCCGCCGAGCCTCAGCCACAACGCCCACGGCCCGCCGCATCCGCTCCCCGCTAGCGGTAATCACCGTCGGCACGAACGTAGTAACCCCAACCCCGCGCAACGCCTCCCGCAACCCCACAACGGTCTCAACCGAGACCCCATCCCCATTCAGGTCAAATCCCCCAAACCCATTGACCTGCAGATCAACAAGCCCCGCACTGATCCACGGCACGCCACCAGCCCCACGTGCGACCACCTCAGAAGGGCCGGGCTCGCGGTGGATGGTGGTGATGCGGCCGTCTGCGTGTTCGAGATGCAGGAGATCGCCCGACCACGGGTCGCGTCCCGTCAGCCTGCTTACAGCCACCGGACTCGCCCCGGGAATCGGCGCAGCACGGTGATCGTTGCGAAGTACTCACTCATCGCCGAACGCCTCCCGATCGACGAACAACCGAGCCCGCGAATGCGTACGGAGCACACTCGCCGGTACGTCCGGATCCACGGGCCCTCGCAGAGTTCGCCGTACGGCGACCCGCTTCGCCATCCCGGACACCATGCAGAAGATCTCCCGCGCCGACAGCAGACAAGGCACGGTCAACGTCCACGCATGCGTAGGTACGTCGTCAAGTCGCGCGAACAGCCCTTCATCCACCTGCTGCCGCCGACTCGTCTGATCCAGTGCGACGACCTGCACGATGTCGGTCGTACCGAAGTCCGCCGGTGGATCGTTGAACGCCAAATGCCCGTTCACTCCGATTCCCGCCAGCACCACATCGATCGGCTCCGCCGAGACCAAACCCGCATACCGAGCAGCCTCGGCCTCCGGATCGGCTCCACCCTCCCGATCGAACACCGTCAACGGTGCCGGCGTCGTGAAGTGCCGGCGCAACCACAGACCAAACCGTTGCTCCGCGTCAACCGGCAGGCCGACGTACTCGTCCATGTGAAACGCCTGGACCTTCGACCAATCGATGCCCTCAGCAACGGACAGTGCGGCAAGGGTCTGCGTCTGGCTCGGTGCGGCGGCCAGGATCAGCCGAGCCGCGCCGCGCTCCTCGATCGTCCGGCGCAGGGACTCCGCCGCCGCGGCCGCAGCCGCAGCACCCAAGGCAACCGGGTCAGAAAGGACCTCGACCGCGAGCTGATCGACGATCATCAGACCAGCCTCGAGTGCTGCTCGCCCAGGCCGTCGGCCCAGACTCGGAGGACGTCGCCCGCGCGAAGGAAGCGCGGCGGCTTCTGCCCGGAGCCGACTCCGGCCGGCGTGCCGGTGCTGATCACGTCGCCCGGATAGAGCGTCATGAACTGGGAGATGTAGTACACCAGATGCGCGACCGAGAAGATCATCTGCGCGGTCGAGCTGTCCTGCACCGCATCCCCGTTCACCTCGAGCCCGAGACTGATCGCCTGCGGATCAGGAACCTCATCGGCGGTCAGCACCCACGGACCGAGCGGGCAGAACGTCGCCGAGTTCTTCCCCTTGTCCCACTGACCGCCGCGCTCGAGCTGGAAATGCCGCTCCGACACGTCGTTGACCAACACATAGCCCGCGACATGCTCCAGTGCATCCGCCTCGCTCTCGAGATAGGCCGCCGTACGCCCGATCACCACCCCGAGCTCGACCTCCCAGTCGGTCTTCTCGCTGCCCCGCGGAATGACGATGTCGTCGCGCGCACCGACCACCGTGTCCGGCGCCTTCAGGAACAGAATCGGCTCGGTCGGCGCCTCGTGACCACCCTCGGCCGCGTGGTCGGCGTAGTTCAGCCCGACACACACGATCTTCCCGGGACTGAGCGGCGCGGCCAGCCGCACGTCCTCGAACGCGGCGGCCGTCTCCACATCCGCGCCGGCGGCACGCTCGCGCCACCGGAGGGGGTCGAACGCCTCGGCCTCCCCCGGCAGCGTCACCACTCGCCCGTCTTCGGCCAGTACGGCGTCGCGGAGCCCGGCGTCAGTGTGGACACGTAGCAATCTCACTTGTTCCTCCAGGGAGCTTGTTTGGCCCAATTCAAGTACGCGTCCACCACGAGGAGGAGGCCGGGATCCGCTGTACAGCGGATCCCGGCCTCCTTCTGTTGACTGCGTCAGGCGGTCTTCTCGCGCCGGTCGCGCTTCCGGTCGATCTGGTCGCGCGGGATCAGCGTGGGGTTGACGTTCTCGAGCACGACCTTGCCGGTGACGACGACCTTGGCGACGTCCTCACGGCTCGGCACCTCGTACATCACGTTGAGGAGGACCTCTTCCATGATCGCCCGCAGGCCGCGGGCGCCGGTGCCGCGCAACAGCGCCTGGTCCGCGATCGCCTCGACCGCGTCGTCGCTGAACTCCAGCTCGACGTTGTCGATCTCGAACAGCCGCCGGTACTGCTTGACCAGCGCGTTCTTCGGCTCGGACAGGATCTTGATCAGCGCGTCACGGTCCAGCGGGGACACCGTCGTGATGACCGGGAGCCGGCCGATGAACTCGGGGATCAGGCCGAACTTGAGCAGATCCTCCGGCATCACATCCGCGTACCCGCCGGCTTCCTTCGGCTTCTCCGGCTCACGCGAGGTGTTGAAGCCGAGCGTCTTCTTGCCGACCCGCTGCTCGACCATGTGGTCCAGGCCGGCGAACGCGCCGCCGACGATGAACAGCACGTTGGTCGTGTCGATCTGGATGAACTCCTGGTGCGGGTGCTTCCGGCCACCCTGCGGCGGCACCGAAGCCGTCGTACCTTCCAGGATCTTCAGCAGGGCCTGCTGCACACCCTCGCCGGAGACATCGCGGGTGATCGACGGGTTCTCGCTCTTGCGGGCGATCTTGTCGACCTCGTCGATGTAGATGATCCCGGTCTCGGCCTTCTTGACGTCGTAGTCGGCCGCCTGGATCAGCTTGAGCAGGATGTTCTCGACGTCCTCACCGACGTACCCGGCCTCGGTCAGCGCGGTGGCGTCGGCGATGGCGAACGGGACGTTCAGCATCCGGGCCAGCGTCTGGGCGAGGTAGGTCTTGCCGCAGCCGGTCGGGCCGATCAGCAGGATGTTCGACTTGGCCAGCTCGACGGCCTCGTCCTTGGCATGCCGACCGGCGGTCGACGCGCCCTGACCGTCCCGGACCCGCTTGTAGTGGTTGTACACCGCCACCGCGAGAGCCTTTTTGGCCACGTCCTGTCCGACGACGTACGCGTTGAGGAAGTCGTAGATCTCCCGCGGCTTCGGCAGCTCGGTGAGTCCGACCTCGGAGCCCTCGTTCAGCTCCTCCTCGATGATCTCGTTGCAGAGATCGATGCATTCGTCGCAGATGTAGACGCCGGGACCGGCGATGAGCTTCTTGACCTGCTTCTGGCTCTTTCCGCAGAACGAGCATTTCAGCAGGTCGCCGCCGTCACCTATGCGTGCCACCGGGACAGATCCCTTCTATGCGAAGTCGAACCAAGGGCCGAGGGGGCGTGGACCGCTCGGGCCGGGGCGCCGAGGCTACCCCGATCCCGATTTCGACGGTACCCCGTCCGGAGCCGAAACACCGCGCCCGCCGCCGGGTTGTGACTACGCCGGTGGCGAACGCGCCTCGCCCTTGACAGCCCCATCTCAGCCACACCGTCACCCCGCCGGAGCGGGGCAGCGACGTCAGACGCCGGCCGGGACCGGGGTCTTGAGCGTCTGCAGGACGTCGTCGATCAGGCCGTACTCGATGGCCTGGTCGGCAGTCAGGAACTTGTCCCGCTCGATGTCACGCGAGACCTCCTCCAGCGACTTGCCGCTGGCGTCGGAGATCATCTTCTCCAGCAGAGCGCGCAGGCGGAGGATCTCGTTCGCCTGGATCTCGATGTCGCTGGACTGCCCGTAGGTGCCTTCGGTGGCCGGCTGGTGAATGATGATCCGGCTGTTCGGCAGCGCCAGCCGCTTGCCCGGCGTACCCGCCGCGAGCAGCACCGCGGCGGCCGAGGCGGCCTGACCGAGGCAGACCGTCTGGACGTCCGGCTTGATGTAGCGCACCGTGTCGTAGATCGCGGTCAGCGCGGTGAACGAGCCGCCCGGGGAGTTGATGTAGATGCTGATGTCGCGGTCGGAGTCCATCGACTGCAGGCACAGCAGCTGGGCCATCACCGCGTTCGCGATCTCGTCGGTGATCGGCGTGCCGAGGAAGATGATCCGGTCCTCGAACAGCTTGGTGTAGGGGTCGATCCGGCGCATGCCGTACGACGTGCGCTCCTCCCACTGCGGGATGAAGTAGTTCATAGGTGCGTCCTTTGACTGACGGAGTGGGAGATCAGGAGTTCGGGCTGCCGGAGGTGAGCTGCGCGGCGCTGGCGACCACGTGGTCGATGAAGCCGTAGTCCTTGGCCGCGTCGGCGGTGAACCAGCGGTCGCGGTCCGCGTCGTTCTCGACCTGCTCGAGCGGCTGGCCGGTGTGCTCGGCGATCAGCTTGAACAGCTGCGCCTTGATGTGCAGCGACTGCTCGGCCTGGATCTTGATGTCGGACGCCGTACCGCCCATACCGCCGGAGGGCTGGTGCATCATGATCCGCGCGTGCGGCAGCGCGAACCGCTTGTCCTTTGCGCCGGCGCAGAGCAGGAACTGGCCCATCGAGGCGGCCAGGCCCATCCCGACGGTGGCCACGTCGTTGGAGATCCACTGCATCGTGTCGTAGATCGCCATGCCGGAGTCCACCGAGCCACCCGGCGAGTTGATGTACAGCCAGATGTCCTTGTTGGGGTCCTCGGCGTTGAGGAGCAGCATCTGCGCGCAGATCGCGTTCGCGTTGTCGTCGCGAACCTCGGACCCCAGGAAGATGATCCGGTTCTGCAGCAGGCGCTGGTAGATGTGGTCGTCGAGTCCGCCGGATCCGTTGCCGCCCGCGGCGGTGGGGCTGGCTGCAAATGTCTCGTTCACGAAGCCGACATTACTGGGCGGCGGCGACAGACCTAAGGCTGGGCCACAGGTGTTCGCTCACGGCGCACCCCACAGCGCATTTCATCTGCTCTGAGCGAATTCCGTGCCTGTGATTCGGACCGCCCGACACAGGCTTCCTGGTCAGGTACTTCGCATCCCGGCCGCGACTCACGACCGGCCGGAAACGCGCGAGCGGCCCGGAACCGCAGTGGTTCCGGGCCGCTCGTCGTACGACTCAAGCCTTGGCGGGCTCCTCGGCCGGCGTCTCCTCGGCGGCAGTCTCCGCCTCGGGGTCGGCGTAGCTGCCGTCCGGCTGCAGGGTCTTCAGCTCGACCTCGTTGCCGGAGGCGTCGGTGACCTTGGCGTTCTCGACCAGGTGGGCGAGCGCCTTGCCGCGAACGACCTCGGAGACCAGGCTCGGGACCAGGTTGTTCTCCACCGCGTGCTGGGCGAACTGGTCCGGGCTGACGCCGGAGCGCTGCGCGTGCCGGACGATGTGCTCGGTCAGCTCCTGGTCGTTGACGCTCAGTTCCTGCTGCTCGGCCACCAGGTCGAGCACGAACTGCGCCTTGATCGCGTCCTCGGAGCGCTTCTTCAGGTCCTCGTCGAACTCTTCCTGGGTCTGCTCCTCGCCCTCCAGGAACTGCTCGAACGTCATCCCGGAGTACCCGAGCTGCTGCTCCAGGTTCTCCTTGCGGGCGGCGAGCTCGTCGGTCAGCAGACCCTCCGGCACCGGTACGTCGACCAGCGTCAGGATCTTCTCGAGTACGGCGTCCCGCGCCTCGCCGGCCTGCTCGAGCCGCTTGCCGCGCTCCAGCCGCCTGGTGACGTCGGCCTTCAGCTCCTCGGCGGTGTCGAACTCCGACGCGGTCTGCGCGAACTCGTCGTCGAACTCCGGCAGCTCCTGCTCCTTGACCGCGGTCACGGTCACCTCGACGTCGACGTCCTCGCCCTTCAGCGCGCCGCCGACCAGCTGGGTGACGAAGGTCTTGCTCTCACCGGCGTTGAGCCCGGTGACGGCCTCGTCCAGGCCGTCCAGGAGCTGGCCGCTGCCGACCTGGTAGGACAGGCCGGTCGCCTGCGCCTCCTCGACCTTCTCGCCGTCCTTGCTGGCCGACAGGTCGAGGGTGATGAAGTCCTTGTCCTGCACCGGGCGCTCGACCGGGTTCAGCGAGCCGAACCGCTGCCGCAGCGCCTCGATCTGTTCGGTCACGTCGTCGTCGCTGACCGCGATGTCCTCGACCTCGGCCTCCAGGCCCTCCAGGTCCGGCAGCGTGATCTCGGGGCGCACCTCGACCTCGGCGGAGAACTGCAGGCTCTCCTTGTCGTTGAACTCGGTCACGTCGACCTCGGGCCGGCCGATCGCCTTGACCTGGTTGTCACTGACCGCCTGCGAGTAGAGCTTCGGGAGGGCGTCGTTGATCGCCTCCTCGAGCACCGGGCCGCGACCGACCCGCTGATCGATCACCTGCGGCGGGACCTTGCCCTTGCGGAACCCCGGAACGGTGATCTGCGAGGCGATGCTCTGGTACGCCGCGTCGAGGCTCGGCTTGAGTTCCTCGAACGGCACCTCGACGATGAGCTTGACCTTGGTCGGGCTCAAGGACTCGACGGTGCTCTTCACGGTGGCGGTTCTCCTTGAATCGATGACATTCACAGCACGGTGACAGCCCGCACTGCACCGGTGCTGCAGGGGGTTTGTCGGGGCGACAGGACTCGAACCTGCGGTCTCCTGCTCCCAAAGCAGGCGCGCTAGCCACTACGCTACGCCCCGCAGTGACCGGACGAGTCTAGTCGACCGGAACCAGTGCTCGCGCCACCACCCCGGTCACCCACCGTTTTGAGTCCAGCCCAGGGAATGTGGAATCATGTCCGAGCACCGCGGGTGTAGCTCAATGGTAGAGCCCCAGTCTTCCAAACTGGCTACGCGAGTTCGATTCTCGTCACCCGCTCAAACGAACAAGGCCCCCAGCCGGTTCCTGCGGTGAACCGCTCCCCGGTAGTTGGACCGAGAAATCAGTTCCGACTCCTGGGGAGTGTTCGTTTTGGATCGACGTAGTTCTTTGTCCGTGGAGCAGCGTGAACGGGCGGTAGCGTGGTTCGAGGGGGGCCGGGGGTATCGCTCGGTGGCGAGGCTGCTGGGTGTGGCGCTCTGGCCGGTGAAGCTGTTGTATCGGCGCTGGCAGATCTGGGGCAGAGGAGCGTTGGTGAGCAGGCCGACGAAGCGGTCGTACTCGTTCGAGTTCAAGCTGGCCGTGGTGGAGCGGTTCGTGGCTGGTGAGCCGGCGACGGAGTTGGCGGCCGAGCTCGAGCTGTCATCGCCGCAGTTGGTGCAGACGTGGGTGCGGACGTATCGGCGTGAGGGTGCTGGTGGGTTGCGGCCCAAGCCGAAGGGCAGGCGGCCCAGGGATCCGGACGCGGCGGCGGGCCCGGAGTCGGAGTTGGAGCAGCTTCGCCGGGAGAACGAGCGGTTGCGGGCAGAGAACGCCTACCTGGGAAAATTGCGGGCCTTGAGGGAACAACCACGGCAATGAAGGTCGAGGCCGTCATCTCCCTCAAGGCAGAACACCGTCTCGACGCGCTGCTGCAAGCCGCGGGTCTGGCCCGGTCCACGTTCTTCTACCACCGCGCCCGCCTGGCTCGACCGGACCCACAGGCTGACTTGAAGACCGCGATCACGACCGCGTTCCACACAGCTCAGCGCCGCTACGGGCACCGGCGCGTCCACGCCGTACTGGCCGGGCAAGGATGGCGGGTGGCCAAGAAGACCGTCCTGAAGCTGATGCGCCAACTCGGGCTCGAATGCCCGGTACGGCGGCGCCGCCGGTACAACGCCTACCGAGGCGAGGCCGGCAAGACCGCCCCGAACCTGCTGGCCCGCGACTTCACCGCGACCGCCCCGAACCAGAAATGGGTCACCGACGTCACCGAGTTCAGCATCAGCAACCACAAGATCTACCTGTCGCCGGTAATGGACCTGTTCGACCGGCAGATCATCGCCTACGCGATCGACCACTCACCGAACCTGGCCCTGACCAACAACTCACTGCGCGACGCCCTCGCCACTCTCAAACCCGGCCAGGCGCCCCTGGTTCACTCCGATCAAGGATTCCAGTACCAGCACGCCTCCTGGCGAGCACAGCTAGCCACCGCCGGCGCGATCCAGTCGATGTCCCGCAAAGGCAACTGCCTCGACAACGCAGTCATCGAGAACTTCTTCGGACACCTCAAAGAAGAACTCTTCCACCACACCATCTACACCGACACCACAGCACTCGTCACCGCGCTCCACGACTACATCACCTGGTACAACAACCACCGCGTCTCCACACGACTCGAGGGCCTGAGCCCGGTGCAATACCGGGCCCAAGCCCTCGTTGCCTAGAAACCCCTCAACCTCTTACTTAACCAGTCCAACTTTCGGGGACCAGTTCAGTTCCTGCGGCCGGGGGCCTTCGTCATGCCGGGACCGGTTACGGCGTCATCGCTAGGCGTACCCCGTTCAGGCGGTCTCGGGGGTCGGCTCGGGTGCGGTTGCGTATTGGAAACGTCGTACCTCCTGCGGCCAGCCGCAGGCCACCGCGATCTTTCCCGCCCAGAGCCGGGCAGCCTCCTCGTCGGCCACGTCGACGACGGCGAAGCCGCCGAGATACTCCTTGGACTCGACGTACGGGCCGTCCGTGAACACCGGACGGCCGCTCGACGCATCGACACTGAACACGGGGGCAGTGTCGTCCAGGCCGCCGGTGAAGATGAGGACCCCGGCCGCCTCCATCTCAGCCCTCAGCGCTCTGACCGCCTTGGACGCATTGCGTAGATCCTCGTCCGTGAGATCCGGCACCCACTCGTCATTGAATGCGATGAGGTACTCGGCCATGTCTCCTCCTCTGCGGGGTGCCCCCTGCGGCCACCCTCCACCATCTCCACGAACAGCAGCACCCCAATCCGACACCACACCAGAATCGGGGGTGGTGGGTCGCGGTCAGTGGAGGGTTGGGAGCCAGGGGTGGTCGGGGTAGCGCGGGGCGATGCGGTCGTGGAGCCAGCGGCGGCGGCCTGGGTCGAGTAGGTGTGCGACGTCGTTGAAGTCGGCGTGGTCCTTCGGGCGGCCGCCGCGTGACTTGAAGAGGAGGACGACCTCCGGTGCGAGGTACGGGATGCCGTCGGGCGACCTGAGCGTGATCTCGGCGAGTGGCTTCCGGATCGTGCCTCGGCCGCGGTGGTAGACCCATTCGCCGGCGTCGGACGCGGCGAACAGGATCTGGATCGGGGACGGATGCGGGTCGTCGGGAAAGACCAGAGCATTCGGACCTGGCGTCAGTACCTCGCCGGGCGCCCACGAACGACGTACGCCCGTCTCAGGAAGCTCGACCATGGGTCGCGGGCTGGTGAACGTCTTGGCGACCTCGTCGAGATCACGGGCGAGCACAACGACATCCACGTCGCTATGGGGTCGCCTGAGGCGATCGGCGAACAGGTCGAGCGCCCAGCCGCCGGCCACCCAGTACGGACACGGATAGGCGTGGAACAGAGTGCGAACTGCGGTCAGAGCCGGGGATCGATCGATCGGACTCAAAGGGACTCCTCGCAAGGGTTCGATGCGGTGAGCCCCGTGAAGGGTCAGAGCGGCTGGAAGAACCAGCGAGGCGGCACCACGCGGAAACGACACATGTGAACCACCTCCCTTGAGCTCTGACGCAAACCGCACCCTAACAAGCCGAGGGAGCAGGCGGGGCTGCTCCCTAAGAGTCGCTTGGAGGGACGACGGCCAGGGTGGATCGTCGTCTCGGCGGTACGTCGTCATCGTCATCCGCCTCTGCGAAGACGATGGTGAAGTGGCCGCGGTGGATGGCGTCTGATTCGACTTCGCTTTCGAAGGTGACCGCTATGACCTTGTCCATGCTGAGGGGAGCGTCCTCGGCGAGGGTGTTGGCGACGTGTTGGAAGAGCGCCGTGAGCGACTGGTCTTCGGCGGCGGTAGGGAGGCCGATCGAGAAGTGCTTGCAGTCCCAGCCTGTAGACATTGGCCAGTCCTCTCAGTTCACGCGGAGGAAGGCTATGCCGTCGATCGTGGCGGGGGCGGTGCTGGTGGAGACGATCTTGACGGCGCCGGTGCGGAAGGGCGTGACGGGGAGGTAGGTGACGACGCGGGAGGTGGTGGCGGCGGCGAGGTTGACGGTGCCGATCTTGATGTTGGCGTGGTAGATGTCCACGCGGCCTTGGCCGGGGCCGTGGATGGCTACCAGAGCGATGCGAGCGGCGGCCTCCGTGGCCTTGGTGAGGTAGGCGCCGTTGGCCTTGAGGATCGTGGTGGTCCCCTGGAACGCCAGAGTGCTCGTCGAGCGGGTGACGGTGCCGGCTGAGGTCAGGGCACGGTCGTCCTGCGGCGCTACGGAGCAGAGCTGGGCCGACCATGCGGACAGGTTGCCGAGGTAGTCGCGGGACCGGACCATGAAGCACTCGTCCCAGCCGAGCCGTGGCGCCCAGGAGATCGAGGTGATCTTGGTGTTCTGCCAGGTGGCCGGATAGATCCACTTGCCCAGGGCAACACCCGGTGCGGCGACCTTGTAGACGACGTCGTACGACGCGATGTCCGTGTCGTCCTTGTACGCCCACCGCACGGTCGCCGGTGACCCCAGCTGTACCCGGTCCCCGATCCGCCAGGTCACGAGCGACGGCGCCGTACCGTCGACCTCACTGCAGTACGACGCTGTCCACGCACTCACGTTCGCCGCATAGTCGCGAGCCCGCACCTGCCAGCACGTATCCGTGCCGATCGGAGCGTCCAGACTCGCACCGGTCGTCTTGAGCCCTTGCCAAGCCGCCGGCTGGATCCACGCACCGTACGCCGCAGTCCGGTTGGGCCTCTGCTGATAGCGCAGGTCGTAGCTGTTGACGCCGGTCGCGGGCGAGTTCGGGTCCTGTGGGTCGGTGAAGGCCCACTCGAACGACAGGCTCGTGTTGTCCCGGATCCGGGCGCCCGCGGACGCACTGGTCAGCACCGGAGCCACGGTGTCGGGATGCTGCTGCGGATCGGCGGTGAGCCAGTTCAGGCTGATCACGCGCGGCTTGCTGTCCGGATCGGCGTACACGATCTTCGCAGCGCCAGACCCGTCGGCACGGAAGCTGCCAGGCAAGCCGCTCGGTCCGTAGCGGCGCTGGCCGAGCGACTGGTCGTTGAGGTCGGTGACGAGCAGATCGGAGCCAGACGCCTGAACGGTGAAGCCGTTGCCGAGCTCGGCGTCCGCGGCCACAGTCAGGTTCCGCGGAGCCTCTGGGCCTTTCACGTCGACCACCTGGTTGCAGCCGCTCAGCAGCGCCCAACGGCCGTTCACGCGATCCGGACCGACCGAGCACGCGCCGGCGACCAGGACTGTCTTCACAACACCTGTGGTCAGGTCCTTGCCGTCCAGATGGCCGGGCTCGGTCACCTTCCACACCGTGCTGTCGGCCATGGCGAACGGCGGTGCGTAGTCAACCAGCTTGGTCTTCGTCGCGACGTCGTACACCTCGGCGGTGGCCGCGCTAGACGCGCGGTGGGACACCAGCTTGCCGCCCTTGCCCAGGACGACCTCATCCGCCGCGGGGAACGTCAGCCCGCCGACCTTCGCCGTTCCGCCCGAGAAGGTGAGCAGCGAGGGCCCCTCGACCTGCAGCGGTTTGGTGTCGTTGGTCCCACCGGACGCCGTCCAGGTGGTGCCGTTGGTGCTCGTCTCGTAGACGGTGTGATCCTGCGGGTCCGACACGACCACCCGAGCCCCGGACATCCCCACGTCGGCCGCGGCGTGACCCGGTACCAGCGCGCCCTCCCCCAGATGCACAGGCGGGTCGGCCGCCATCACCTGACTCGCCGCGAGCGGCACCAGTACGACGGCGCACGCAACCGCGGCCACCTTGACCCGAAGACCCAGCACAAGAACCCCCCATTACGCCCTTACGACACCGGCCGCACCCTAGCCAGTAACCACCAGTAACGGAAGCCGCCCCCGAAAACCACATGACACGCCCGGCGGCCGAAGAGGACCCTGAAGGGCTGGCCACGACGGAAGGAACAGATGCAGGCGGGGATCACGGTATCGGCGGCAGAGCTGCCCGAAGTGCTGCTGCACGTGGCTGTCGTACGCCCGGTCTTCCTCTGGGGTGCACCAGGGATCGGCAAGAGCAGTCTGGTACGCGCGTTCGCCGACTCGCTCGGTCTGGAGTGTGTGACCCTGCTCGGGACCCAGCTCGCGCCGGAGGACCTGATCGGCGTACCGCAGATCGTGGACGGGCGCAGCCGCTTCGCACCGCCGGTAGCGATCGCAAGGGACGAGCCGTACTGCCTGTTCCTGGACGAGCTGAACGCATCGTCCGCAGAAGTGCAGAAGGCGTTCTACTCACTCATCCTGGACCGCCGGATCGGTGAGTACGAGCTCCCCGAGGGGTCCGTCGTCATCGGCGCCGGCAACCGGGCGACCGACAACGCACTGGCCCGCCCGATGGCCAGCGCACTGATCAACCGGCTCGTGCACGTCCACCTGCGGGCCTCCGCGACCGACTGGCTGCGCTGGGCCGGTACGGCGGGGATCCACCCGTGGGTGCTCGACTACCTGCGCAACCGCCCGGATCACCTATGGACCGCGCCGCCGAAGACCGAGGAGCCGTTCTCGACGCCGCGGAGCTGGCACATGCTGTCCGACGCGCTGCACTCGTACGGCGACGACGTCTCCGACGAGACCCTGCGAGTACTTGCCTTCGGCACCTTGTCCCCTGCACACGCATCCGCGTTCCGCGCGTTCGTGAAGACGGTCCGGAACGCCTTCGGGCTGGACGCCGTGCTGAAGGGCGAGACCGGCTGGCCGGCTGCTCCGGAGGACCGCGACCTGCTGTACTTCCTGGCCGAGACCTTTCGCGCCCGCCTGGTGAAGGAGCTGGCCGCCGACAAGGCGTCCGCGAGCCCGGCGGCGCGGCAGCTCGCGCACCGCGGCAAGGCGCTCCTGGTCGAGCTGGCCGAGATCTCCCTCGAGATGGCGCAGCTGGTGATCGCCGCCGACGACGACGGCCGCCCGGTGCTGCCGACCTGGTTCCTGGTCGAGGTCAGCCGCGATCTGCCGCGGTTGGTAGCGGCACGTGCCTAAGCGGAAGAAGGCCCGCAAGGACCCGGCGCTGGAGGCGATCCAGCTCGGCTGGAGGACGGTCGCCAGCCACCCGCTGTTCGCACCGATGGCCACGTGGCGCACCTCGGTCCACCGAAGCGAGGAGTGCCCGCCGGACGGCTGGGCCACGATCGACTCGAACGGCGAGATCGTGGCTCACCCCACGCGGCGGGCGACTCCAGAGGAGTGGGCCTGGGTCTTCGCGCACCTGCTCATCCACCTCGGCCTCGGCCACGCCGACCGCAACCGTCCACCACCCGACCCGGCCGCCTGCGCCGCGAACGACGTAGCGGTCAACCGCTACCTCAACTCTCTCAAGCTCGGCAGACCGGTCGTACAGCTGCCGCCGACCTTCCCCGCCACGGACGAGGAGGCACTCGCCCGTCTGTGGCGACGCCAAGGCATCCCGCCCGAGTACGGCGCTCTCGGAGTGGCCGGCGCGCACCCCGACGTACTCCAGAAGCGCTGGAACCGGCTGGACGATCCGCCGAAGTGGGGTGAGCTGTTCGCGGCCGGCCTGTCCGCGGCCGCAGCTGCTGCGGTGGACGTCGCCGGTGGAGCGCGTACGACGTTGGCCGACTCACACCGCAGTCGCGACGAGTGGGACCTCGCCCTCGGCTGGTTCGTCTCGTCGTACCCGCTGCTCGGCGCCATCGCGTCGAGCATGACGCTCGTGGCCGAGGTGGAGCTCGCCCGTGGCTGGGACATCCAGGTGGCCGCCGTGAATGCCGCCGTTGGCGAGATCTACATCAACCCGCTGGTCGTGATGACGCAGAACGAGTGGCGGTTCGTGATGGCCCACGAGATGCTGCACGCCGCTCTCCGCCACGGTGACCGCGTCGGCGGCCGCGATCCATACCTGTGGAACGTCGCGGCCGACCTGGTGATCAACGGCTGGCTGCTGGAGATGGGTGTCGGCTGCATGCCGGACGGCGCACTGCACGATCCGATGCTGAAGGGGCTCTCCGTCGAGACGGTGTACGACCGGATCGCCACAGACCTCCGCCGCTACCGCAAGCTGGCCACACTGCGCGGCGTCGGCCTCGGCGATGTGCTCGGGCAGCCTCTACCGAGAGTCGGCGAGTCGCACCGCGCAACAGGCCTCGACGACATCTACCGACGCGCACTGAACACCGGCCTGGCGTACCACGACCCTGCTCGCGGGACCATTCCAGCCGGACTGGTCGAAGAGATCCGGGCACTGGACCACCCGCCCCTCGGCTGGGACGCACAACTGGCCCGCTGGTTCGAGGAGCACGTGCCGGCCGTCACCAAGACCCGCACCTACGCGAGAGCATCACGACGCCAGTCCGGTACGCCGGACATCCCGCGGCCGGGCTGGATCCGACCACTCGAGCTGGAACGACTTCCGACGTACGGCGTGGTCCTCGACACCTCGGGTTCGATGGACCGGGAGCTCCTGGGCAAGGCACTCGGCGCAATCGCGTCGTACTCGCGGGCTCGCGACGTACCGGCTGCCCGTGTCGTGTACTGCGACGCCTCCGCGTACGACGCGGGTTACGTGCCGGTCGACGACATCGCGGGCCGTGTGCAGGTGCGCGGCCGCGGTGGGACCATGCTGCAGCCCGGTGTGGATCTGCTCGAGCGCGCGGACGACTTCCCCGCGGACGGACCGATCCTGCTCATCACGGACGGGCAGTGCGACGTGGTCCGCGTGCGACGGGAGCACGCGTGGCTGATCCCGAGTGGTGCGTCACTGCCCTTCACCGCAAGGGGTCCGGTGTTTCGCGTGCAGTGAACACGCTCCGCTGCGGGCGAAAAGCCGTAGTCGAGTGACTCTGGTGAGTGACAGGTTCCTAGGCATGGCATGGGTCGTGAGAGGCGAGTTCCGCAAGCTATGGCTCGGACAGCTGGTATCAGCGTCCGGCAGCGCCATCACTACGGTCGCCCTGCCACTCGTAGCCGTCGTCACCTTGCAGGCATCGCCGGTGGAGATGGGAGCGCTGGCCGCGTTGACCATCGCGCCGCATCTGGTCTTCGGACTGCTGGCCGGCGTCTGGGTGGACAGGTGGTCGCTGCGTCGTGTGCTGATCTGGACGGACATCGGACGGCTGGTGTTGCTCGGCTCTGTCCCGGTGGCCGCGGCTCTCGACTCGTTGCGGATCGAGCAGCTCTACGTGGTCGCCGTACTGGCCGGAGTGCTCACGTTGCTCTTCGACACGGCGTCGCAGACGCTCATCCCGGCGCTGGTGCCGCGGGAGGACCTTATGCGCGCGAACAGCGCGGCCTTGCTGAACCTCAACCTCGCCTCCACGGTCGGTCCGTCCATGGCCGGGTTCCTGGTGCAGGTGCTGAGTGCGCCGTTCGCGATCCTCGTCGACGCGGCGTCGTACGTGGTGTCCGCGATGGCGTCGTACCTGATCCGTGAGCCGGCCCGAGCGCCGGTGCCCGCGCGGTCCGAGTTTCGGCTGTCGGCCGGGCTGCGGGTGATCCTCGGTGATCGAGTGCTCACGCCACTCTCCATCTCAGCCGCTGTCGCGGCGACGGCCGGGGCGATGCAGGGGCCGTTGATCGTGCTCTACCTGCTCCGAGGGCTGCACCGGTCGGCGACGTTCGTCGGGGTCACGCTCACCGCCTTCGGCGTGGCTGCGGTGCTCGGGACGTTCGTCGCCCCTGCGTGGTGCCGCCGAGTGGGCATCGGGCGCGCATACGTCTCGGGGGTATTCCTGGCCTCCCTGACCGGCGCCGCGCTGTTCACCGGGCTCACCTCGCTGATCCTGCTCGGCCAGGCCCTCGCCGGCCTCGGCATGTCGCTGTTCGGTATCCCCCAACGCACCCTGCGCCAGTACCTCGCCCCACCCCACCTGATCGGTCAGGTCACCGCCACCTGGCGCACCCTGGTCATCGGCGGCCAGGCCCTCGGCGCCGCCGCCTCCGGCCTCCTCGCCACCGCGATCGGCATCCGCCCGACCCTCCTGGTGGCCACCGCCGGCATGCTCCTCGGCGTCCTGATCGCCCTCCTCTCCCCGCTCCGCAGCTTCCACACCCTGCCGGCCGATCCATCGAGCCGGCGATCGATGGCGCGGGATTGATTGCGGAACGCAATGACTGTGACGCCGGTCGCCGCGTGGGGCTCGAGTTGGTCATTGCAACAAGTGGTAATTCATCGGCGGGGAATGGAATTCGGAGGACAAGCGCTTACCTAGTGAGCGATACTGGAAAGTGCGCCGTTTTCAGGTCGCGAGCCCCCTTGAACCGAGCATGATGGGAAGTGCGCCCGTCCAGATGCCCTCAGAGCACCCTGCCCACGCGCCGTCGATCGCTGCCCCTACCACCCGAGCCCCCGAACGCAGCCGCAATCTGTGGCGGCTCCGTCCCTATCTCCGGCCACACCGTTGGCGCCTCGCGGTGATGTTCTCCACCGCCATGCTGGGCGTCGCGGTCAGCCTCACCGTTCCCCTTGTCACCCGGGCCATCATCGACGGTCCGGTCACCCGCCACGAGCTGAGCCTGCTGGTCCCGCTCGCCCTGCTGGCCCTCGGGCTGAGCATCGCCGAGGTCCTGCTGGTCTGGGCTCGCCGGTGGGCCCAGTCCCGTGCCGTCAGCGACCTCGAGGCGGCCCTCCGGCAAGACCTGTACGTCCGGCTGCAGTCGCTGCCGATGGAGTTCCACACCCGCTGGCAGAGCGGTCAGCTGCTGTCCCGGGTCACCACGGACCTGTCCATCATCCGGCGCTTCATGGGCTTCGGCCTGCTGTTCCTGGTGATGAACATCCTCCAACTGATCGTGGTGACGATCCTGCTGCTGCGGTTGTACTGGCCGCTCGGCGTGGTCGTCCTGCTGGCCGCGGCGCCGATCATCCTGGTCTCACTGAAGTTCGAGCGGAAGTACCTGCTGATCTCCCGCAAGGTCCAGGATCAGCAAGGTGACCTCGCCACCCGGATCGAGGAGTCGGCGCTCGGCTTCCGGGTGATCAAGGCGTTCGGCCGGCGGGCGCACGTCCAGGGTCAGTTCGACGACGAGGCGATCAATCTCTACGACACCTCCGTGGACAAGGTCCGGCTGTCATCCCGGTTCTGGAGCTTCCTCGGCGTGATCCCGAACCTGACCCTGGTGATCGTGCTGCTACTCGGTGCGCTCGCGGTCGGCCGGGAGGCGATCACGCTCGGCACGCTGGTCGCGTTCATCACCCTGATGCTGTCGCTGATCTGGCCGGTCACGTCACTCGGCGGGATCCTCGCGATGGCCCAGGAGGCGATGACGGCGGCCGACCGGATCAGCGAGATCCTCGACACCCACTCGATCATCCAGTCCGGCTCCGAGGAACTGGTGAACTCCCGCGGCCACCTGCGCTTCGAGCACGTCGGCTTCCGGTTCTCACCCCACTCCCCGGAGATCCTGCACGACATCAACCTCGACCTCACCCCGGGTACGACGCTCGCCCTGGTCGGCGCGACCGGATCCGGCAAGACCACCCTCACCGCTCTGGTCCCCCGCCTGTACGACGTGACCGCCGGGCGGATCACGATCGACGGGCACGACCTCCGGGACCTGAGCCTGACCTCGTTGCGGACCGCGGTCGCGTCCGCGTTCGACGACCCGACACTGTTCTCGATGAGTGTCCGGGAGAACCTGACCCTCGGTCGGCCGGACGCCAGCGAGGCCGACGTCCAGCAAGCCCTTCAGGTGGCTCAGGCCGAGTTCGCCAACGATCTGCCCTGGGGTCTGGAGACCCGGGTCGGTGAGCAGGGCATGTCACTGTCCGGTGGTCAACGGCAGCGGCTCGCACTCGCCCGGGCAGTACTCGCCAAGCCGGCCGTCCTCGTGCTCGACGACACGCTCTCCGCGCTCGACGTGCACACCGAGGCACTGGTCGAGGAGGCGCTGCGCAACGTGCTCGCCGACACCACCGGCATCGTGGTCGCGCACCGCGCGTCGACCGTGATGCTGGCCGACCAGGTGGCCCTGCTGCAGAACGGCACGGTCACCCACGTCGGTACCCATCAGGAGTTGCTCGCGGAAGTTCCGGCGTACCGGCAACTGCTCGCGGCCGAAGAAGAGGAGGTGCACGCATGACTGTGTCATGGCCACGCCTCCGGCGCGGCAGGTCATCGGGCTTTGACTCCCGGGCTTCCCTCGTCGCTCCAGTCGCTCCAGTCGCTGCGCTCCCTGCGCTCCTCAGTCCAGTCCGGGAGGCCCGATGACCACGACCCAGCAAACACCTCCTCAGGACGAGACGCGAAAGAACGAGCAGGAGACCCCGGAGCAGTCGTGGCGGGGAGTCTTCGAGGACGACCCCGACCGGGAGTTGTCGAGGGCAACGACCGTTCGGCTCAAGGAGGACTCCCGCAAGCTGCTCGGTGAGCTGCTCCGGCCGCACCAGAAGATGATCTGGCTGCTGGTGGTGATCGTCGTGGTCGAGAACGGCGCCCGCCTCGCGATCCCCTACCTGGTCCACCTCGGCATCGACAACGGCATTCCGCCGATCCTGGCCGGCGAGGGGTCGCGGCAACTGATCACGGTCGTCGCTGTCGTCCTGGCGATGGCCCTGCTGCAGGCGTGGGCACGGCAGCTGTTCCTGATGCGGTCCGGCAAGCTCGGCCAGACCATCCTGCTCGGTCTGCGCCGCCGGGTGTTCGACCACTTCCAGCGGCTCAGCCCGTCGTTCCACGACAAGTTCACGTCCGGCCGGGTGATCTCGCGGCTGACGTCCGACGTCGGCGTGATCGACGAGATGCTGGCGACCGGCTTCGACGGTCTGGTCACGGCTCTGCTGACCCTGATCGGTACGTCGATCCTGCTGCTCACACTGGACGTCAAGCTCGGTCTGCTCGCGCTGCTGTCGTTCCCCGCGCTGCTTGTGCTGACCGCCTGGTTCCGGAAGCGGTCGGCCGTCGTGTACCGGCAGACCCGCGAGGCCGTCGTACTCGTGATCGTGCACTTCGTCGAGTCGATGACCGGGATCCGCGCGGTGCAGGCCTTCCGCCGCGAGCCGCGCAACGAGGAGATCTTCCACGGCGTCAACGACAAGTACCGGAAGGCGAACCTGGAGTCGTTCCGGCTGAACGCGATCTTCATGCCGTCGATCAAGGGCGTCGGCAACATCACCATCGTCGCGATCCTGGCGTACGGCGGTTACCAGGCGTACCACGGTCACGTCACGGTCGGCGTACTGACCGCGTTCCTGCTCTACCTGCGGCAGTTCTTCGAGCCGCTGCAGGACATCACGCAGTTCTACAACACCTTCCTGTCCGCGAGTGCGGCGCTGGAGAAGCTGTCCGGCGTCCTCAACGAGACGCCCGACGTACCGGAGCCCCTCGAGCCGGCCAAGCCGGGCCGCGCTCGAGGTCACCTGGAACTGCGGAACGTCGAGTTCCAGTACGTCGACGGCGTCAAGGTACTGCCCGGCCTCCAGCTCGACGTCCCGGCCGGTCAGACCCTCGCTCTCGTCGGTACGACGGGAGCCGGCAAGACCACGATCGCCAAGCTGGTGGCGCGGTTCTACGACCCGACCGGCGGCCACGTGCTGCTTGACGGCGTGGACCTGCGGGACCTCACCGAGGACGACCTGCGCGAGCGGGTCGTGATGGTGACGCAGGAGAACTTCCTGTTCACCGGGTCGGTCGCCGACAACATCCGGTTCGGCAAGCCGGACGCGACGCTGGAGGAGGTGGTCGAGGCGGCCAAGGTGATCGGCGCGCACGACTTCATCATGGCGCTGCCGAACGGGTACGAGACCGCGGTGGAGAAGCGCGGCAGCCGGTTGTCCGCGGGTCAGCGGCAGCTGGTCGCGTTCGCCCGGGCGTTCCTCGCGGATCCCGCCGTACTGATCCTGGACGAGGCGACGTCGAGCCTGGACATCCCCAGCGAGCGGCTGATCCAGCGCGCGCTGCGGACCATCCTGGCCGACCGTACGGCGATCGTCATCGCGCACCGGTTGTCCACGGTCGAGACGGCCGACCGGGTCATCGTCCTCGAGTACGGCCGCATCATCGAGGACGGCGCCCCTGACAGCCTCGTCACCACCAACGGCCACTACGCCGGCCTGCACCAAGCCTGGGAAGACTCCCTGGCCTGACCCCATCGTGGCTGCGGGCGCGTGGGTTTCCCCACGCGCCCGCTCCACTCGGTTCTGTCCGAGCAGGTCGGTAGCGTGGCCGTCATGCTGACCACGCTGGCGGTGGAGAACTACCGGTCGTTGCGACGGGTCGTGATGCCGCTGCGCGGGCTGAACGTGGTGACCGGAGCGAACGGGACCGGCAAATCCAGCCTGTATCGGGCGCTCCGGCTGCTCGCGGATGCCTCGCGGAACGGCGCGGTCGCCGCCCTGGCTCGCGAAGGCGGCCTGCAGTCGACGCTGTGGGCCGGCCCGGAACATGTCCGCAAAGACCGCCCGATCCAAGGCACTGTGCGGACCGGGCCGGTGGCACTGCGGATGGGGTTCGCGTCCGACGACTACGGCTACGCGGTGGACTTCGGGATGCCGGTGCCGACGCTCGGCGTGCGTGGTGAGCCCTCGGCGTTCAACCTCGACCCCGAGATCAAGCGGGAGTCCCTCTGGGCCGGGCCGTTCCTGCGACCTGCCGCTCTGTTGATGGAGCGAGGAGGCGGTGGGGCGCGCATCCGGGACGACGGCGGCCGGTGGCAGGACGGCGGGCATGTGCTGCAGCCGTTCGACAGCATGCTCAGCGAGTTCGCCGATCCGCAGCGCGCGCCCGAGTTGCTCGCGCTGCGCGAGCGGATGCGGGCCTGGCGGTTCTACGACCACCTACGCACCGACGCGGACGCTCCGGCTCGCCGAGCACAGATTGGCACCCGGACGCCCATCCTCGGCCCGGAGGGTGGCGATCTCGCCGCCGCACTCCAGACGATCTGGGAGATCGGCTCGAAGGGCGCCCTCGACGACGCCATCGAGCTCGCGTTCCCGGGTAGCAGGGTGGAGATCGTCAACGCCGGCGGCCGATTCGAGCTCGCCTTCCGGCAGCACGGTCTGCTCCGGCCGTTGTCGGGCGCCGAGTTGTCGGACGGGACGCTCCGATACCTGCTCTGGGTGGCGGCGCTGCTGACCCCGCGACCGCCGGAGCTCCTGGTGCTCAACGAGCCCGAGACGAGCCTGCACCCGGATCTCCTGCCGGCGTTGGCCAATCTCGTCATCACCGCCGCCAAGGAGGCTCAAGTCATCGTCGTCACCCACTCCCGCCCGTTCGTCGCAGCCCTCGAAGCACTCGCCGACGACGTCCACACCATCGAGCTGATCAAAGACCACGGCGCCACGACGATCGCCGACCAGCGCCCCCTCGACGAACCGCCGTGGAAGTGGGCCACCCGCTAGTGCTAGCTGGGCTGGGGGTCTTTGACTGATTCGAAGCGGACGAGGATCAGGGAGCCGACGGCTGAGAGGGCGAAGCCGGCTATTGCACCGGGCCACCAGCCGGCGCGGACGGCGTCGTCGAGGACGAAGACGCCGACGACCGCGGGGGTGATGGTTTGGAGGGCGATCATCGGCGTGGTTGCCAGCGTCACCGAACCGCGTTGCAGCGCCAGCGAGTACAAAAGAAAGGCCAGTGCGCCACTGATCGGCAGGGTGTACGTCGTAGGGCTGCGCAGCAACTCGCCGATCGAGCCGTCCTGCAGGAGCCGCGCCGAGATCGCGACGCCGGCGTACCCGAGTCCGGCGAGCATCCCGAGCAGAGCCGTGGAGACGCCGTGCTGGGAGCGGCTCGCGAGGGCGCCGAGGACGGCGATGGTGATGAGGCCGATGATCAGGCCGACCGTCAGCCCGTGATGCTGGGCGCTGTCCCCCGCCGAACCCGCCGATACCGCCAGCAGCCCGAGGCCGACGCAGACTGCGATCACGGCCGACCATTCGAGCGCACTGAGCTGATCCGACATCAAGCGGGTGGCGAGCAGCGCGGTCACGACCAGACTGGCCGCGATGCCGGCCTGGGCGAGGTAGAGCGGAAGGAGGCGCAGGGCAACGAAGTGCAGTCCGAAACCCGCCAGGTTCAGCACCAGGGCGCCGACGAAGGCGGGCTGTCTGAGCAGCGCCGCCACGAACCCACCGAGTCGCCGCGGATCCAGCTCGGACTCGGTCGGGACCCTGCGCGAGCCGACCGCCTGCAGAATCGAGGCGACACCGAACAGCACCGCGGCACCGAGCGCCGCGCCGAGACCTAGGACCACTCAGGCGACCTTGCGCCGAGGCACCCAGAACGTCAGGTACAAGCTGAGGACTCCGTAGTACAGGAGGTAGGCCAGCGAGACCGCGACCACGATCGCGTTCGGATCCGGCATCTGCGCGAGGAGTACGGCGTACGACGCGAGCCAGACCGCGGTCGTGAGCAGGTTCATCGTCCGGAACGCCTTGGTCCGCGAGGGGTAGACGTACTTCACCGGGATGAAGACCAGCACCGAGCAGACGACCAGGATCACGCCGGTGGTGAACGGGCTGAGGCCGAGGACCACGACGTAGAAGGCGACCACGTTCCAGTAGCTGGGGAAGCCCAGGAAGAAGTGGTCGTCGGTCTTCGCGTCGACCCGGCAGAACTGGTAGCTGGAGGCAAGCAACGGCAACGCCGCCAGCACCGCGCCCCAGCCGCCGTTGGGTAGGTAGTCCCCGGTCCAGAGCAGCACGATCGGGGCGAACGCGTAGGTCAGGTAGTCGACGATGTTGTCCAGCATCGCGCCGTCGAACCACGGGATGGTCTCCTTCACCCGCAGCCGGCGGGCGAGCATCCCGTCCGTCCCGTCGATCACCAGGGCCGCCAGGCCGAGCCAGAGTGCGCGGACGGCGTCGCCGTCGATGGCGGCGATGACGATCAGCAGCGCGAGCACCGTTCCGCTCGCGGTATAGGCATGCAGTGCCAGTCCGGCCAGACGCAACCGCGTCGACCCGACGAACGGTTCCTGCACCGCGTCGTGTGTGGTCAGGACGACTCCCAGAACTCCGTCGACGCAGCGCGCCGGGCCGGATCCATTCGACCCCGCCGTCGCCAGCGTCTCACAGGCCCGGGCCCGACCCCGTGACCGGTCGTGCTACCACGCCGGATCTGTGCGCGGTCTTAACGCCGACCGCGCACACCGATCGATCGTTTACTTGACCGGGTCCAGCAGGAACTGCGGGATCTTCCGGCTGGTCTTGGTCTGGTAGTCCGCGTACGGCGGGTAGGCGGCGACGGACCGCTCCCACCACTCGTCGTACTCCGCGCCCTCGATCTCGCGGGCGACGTACTCCCTGGTCACGTCACCGTCCTGGAGAGTGAGCTTCGGGTCGGCCTTCAGGTTGTAGTACCAGACCGGGTGCTTCGGCGCACCGCCGAGCGACGCGACCGCGGCGTACACACCGTGGTGCTCGACCCGCATCAGCGGGACCTTCCGGATCTTGCCGGACCTGGCACCACGCATCGTCAGCAGCACCACAGGCAGTCCGATGATGTCTGCGACGTCGGTGGTCCCGGCGTCCTCGATCTTCTCGACCATGGTGCGAACCCAGTCGGTCGGGCTCGGGGCGTACTCGTCAGCGTTCGGTGTCATACCGTCAAGTGTAATGATGACATGTCAACATCAACAATTCATGGCGTGTCGGGAGTCGTCGCGATCTCCTGGATGATCTTGAGGCGGTGGTCCCAGGCGGCAGCGACGTCCGCCATCCAGGCCGCGGTCGCCGTCAGTGCTGTCGGCCGGAGCTCGAAGCGGACCTCGCGGCCCTCGCGGCGACTGTCAACCAGGCCGGCGTCGCGCAGTACGGCGAGATGCTGCACGACGGCCTGTCTCGTGACCGGGAGCTCGCCCGCGAGCGAGGTCGCAGTCCGCCCACCGCCGGCGGCCAGCAACTCGACCACGATCCGGCGGGTGGGATCACCCAGCGCCTCGAGCACGCCGTCGACACGAACGACGGCGCCCCCGGCATCGGCAGACGAAGGATCCCTGCCGATTGTCACAGCGTCGGCGCCAACTCCGTCAGCGCCGCGAGCGCACCGTCCCACCCCTGCTCGGACTCCTCGGCCCGCCTGACCTGCTCGTCCGGCGACACTTCCAGCCGCTCGAACCCGGACTCCACCACCCGCAACCGAGTCCCCTCGCCCTCGGGTGTCAATGTGAACTCCACGAGGTTCGAGTTCCCCGGCGCGGGCTCGACGCCCGGCTCGACGGCGTACCGATAGGCGAACCGCCGCCCCGGCTCGACCTTCTCGACGAAGCCGAGGTACTCCCCGTGCTCGTCCCACCGCATCACCAGCCGCCCACCCGGCCGCAGATCGATCTCCGCCCCACCGAACGCGTACCACCGGGCAAAGCCCTCTGGCTGAGCCACCGCCGCCCACACGACCTCCGGCCGCGCCTCGACGTACACCTCACGCTCCACGCTCTCCATGCCCACCACCCTGCCAACTCCGGAGGTGATGTGCAAGTCACCGCTTGCGCCTCAGGGAGCGCAGGACCGGAGCTGGGTGGCCGTGGCGATGGTGGCCTCGATCCAGCGGCGACGGAGGAAATGGGCCTTGAGGAGCCGATGGACGCCGTCGAGGACGACGAGGCGGCCGCGGTAGGCGACCAGGTTGATCGGGTGGTCGAGATCGGCATCCATCACCCGCTGGTAGTGGGCGCGGAAGTTCATCGGGGTCGCGGCGACCTGGTTCGGGGTGACCTTGAAGCGTTCGCCGTCCAGCTGCCACAGCGGCAGGTCGAACATCCAGACCAGATCCGCGATCTCGACCGGTTCGACCTTCAGGTCGAGCGCCCACAGCTTCTCCAGCTGCCACCGGGCCGGCGGGAACACTTCGCGGATCGCGTCCGGCATCAGCGCGACCAGTTCCTCGAACGACACCTCCGGCGCCGCTCGGTCCCCGTCCGCGGCCGTGGACACCGCCTGGTCGAGGGAGTCGCCCAACCGATCGATCGTCACGACCGAGCAGGCTACGCCATCGCGGGGACAAGCTCTGCTAGCCGTGCGCCATGCGGTGGATGATGACGATCGCGGAGTCGTCGCCGGGTCCGCCGGCGGATGCGACGAGCTCGGCCGCACCGCCCTGGAAGCCCTGTGCCACAAGGCGTTCCGCGTGCCCGACGAGACGGTCGGTGCCGCGGCCGATGTCGCGTCGCGGGGTCTCGACCATGCCGTCGCTGTACAGGAAGAGCGCGTCGCCCAACTTCAGCTGCCCGTGGTTCGCCGGGAACTCCGGCGCCTCCATCAGCCCGAGCAACGGCCCGTCGGCGTCCCGCGTCTGCCACCGCCCCGACCACGCGTCGAACTGGATCGCCGGCGGATGTCCGGCCGTGCGTACGTCGAACTCGCCGGTCTGCACGTCGATCACGACATGGACGACCGTGGCGAAGTCGTCGTCCCAGTTCTGCCGGCGGATGTAGCGGTTCGCCGACGGTAGGAACTCCTCGACCGGGACGACGCCGAGCAGTCCACCGAAGGCACCCGACAACAACAGTGCCCGCGTCCCGGCGTCGATTCCCTTGCCCGAGACATCGACCAGCGCGACCTCGAGCAGATCACCGCGGGTCGTCGACACCACGAAGTCGCCGGAGAACGTCGACCCACCGGCGGACTGGATCGCCACGTCGACGAGCCAGCCGGCCGGCAGGTCCGGCAACACGCCTTGCGCGGTGAGGATGTCGCGCAGCTCCATCAGCATCGACTCGCCACGGGTGCCGGGCACCCCGAGCCGGCTGCGTACCTTCGCGCTGGTGAGCATGATCCAGCCGACGATCGCGAGGACCAGGACGAAGCCGACCCGGGGCATCGTCGGTCCGCGTGACAACACGACGAACGCACCGAACGTCACCGTGACCATGGTGAGCGCCACCAACTCACGGAACCTCAGCAGCAGGCCGCCGACCACCAGCGGGATGATCAGCAAGGAGGTAGGCACGGAGGTCTGCCAAACGAAACCGGAGACGGCGATGGCGATCGACGTCAGCGTCAGCACGACGAAAGCGAGCCGGTGGGACCGGCGGGCGCGCCGTCCCAGCGACTCGACCCGGCGGCCGATTCGTCGTACCTCAGCGAGACCGCCGCTCGTCCTCATGGTGTGAAGAAGATAACGGCACTACCTGGTCCGCGCATAAAGTCGTAACCCAACTGATGAAAGTCAGCTCTTGCGCGTGAGACCGGTGCGCTGGCATTTGGGGCACCAGAACAAGTTGCGCCCGGCCAGGATCTCGGTCCGGATCACCGACTGGCAGACGTAGCACCGCTGTCCCTGCCGCCGGTACACGTAGACCTCACCGCCATGATCGTCGCGGCGCGGGTCACGGCCCATGGCCTCTGGGGTGTGGTCGTCCGTCACGGTGTCGATCCGGCCGGTCTCGACGCCGTACTTCATCAGCTGGAGCAGGTCGTCCCACATGCCCTGCCACTCGCGTTTCTTGACCAGGTGCCCCGGCGTCATCGGGTGCAGCTTCGCCCGGAACAGCACTTCGGCCCGGTAGACGTTGCCGACGCCGCTCAGCACCTCCTGGTCCATCAACAGCCGGCCGATCGGCAGCTTGCTGCGATGGATCCGCTTCCACGCCAGCTCGGGGTCCGCGTCGTCGCGCAGCGGGTCCGGACCGAGCCGGGCGATCAGGCTCTCGCGTTCACCGTCGGTCAGCACCTCGACCACGGTCGCTCCGCGCAGATCGGCGTACGACGTGGCGTTCTGCAGGCGGAGGCGGACCTGGCCGACAGGTTCGGGCACCGGCGCCGGAAAGATGTCCATCTTGCCGATCAGGCCGAGGTGGATGTGCAGCCAGCCGGCGCCCTCGAAGTCGGCGAGGAAGTGCTTGCCGTGCGCCTCGGTCTGCCGCAGCACGTGTCCGTTCAGCAGGGCGGCGCCTTCGACGAACCGGCCCTGCGGGCTGGTCGCCAGGACCGGACGGCCGCCGAACGCGTCCCAGACGTCGTTCGCCAGCCGGTGCAGGGTGTGACCTTCAGGCATGATTCCTCATATGGGGATAACTGGTGGAGCCAAGGGCCGGAGTGGTCCGCCCACTCCGGCGGTGGTCGGCACCGCCCGGTCGATGCGGGCCCGGGACGTCTCCCGCCCGCGCCAGCCGGTCAACCGCCGGCCGGTGCAACCGAAGAAGGACGCGGACACCGACAAGCCGGAGGGTCAGGAGACCGGCGGGAGCTCGCCGGTCGACTCGTAGGCCGACAGCATGTCGATCCGGCGGGTGTGCCGCTCCTCGCCGGAGTACTCGGTGGCCAGGAACGTGTCGACGAAGCCCGTCGCCTCCTCCGCGGAGTGCATCCGCGCCCCGACACTGATCACGTTGGCATTGTTGTGCTCGCGGCCGAGCCGTGCGGTGTCGGTGCTCCAGGCCAGGATCGCCCGGATCCCCTCCACCTTGTTGGCGGCGATCTGCTCGCCGTTCCCCGAGCCGCCGATCACGACGCCGAGGCTGCCCGGCTCCTGGATCACCGCCTCACCGGTCCGCAGGCAGTACGGCGGATAGTCGTCGACGGCGTCGTACACGGCCGGGCCGTGGTCCTCGACGTCGTGCCCGGCAGCTGTGAGGTGCTGGACCAGGTGGTTCTTCAGTTCGAAGCCGGCGTGGTCGGAGCCGATGTGCACTCGCATGGCCAGAAGTGTTGCACCTCCTACCGACGGTCCGGCACGCCGGGCACAGTCAGCGCTGCGGCCAGCCGCGTGACCTCCGCGTAGGCCTTCTCGTACTCCGTTCCCGCCGGATGCAGCGTGAACACGGCCACGATGGTCCGGTCGTCCGGCCCGACGGTCCCAGTGGTGTGCAGTGCCTCGCTGACCAGGTCCACCGGCACGTCCGTCGGCTTGGCCTTGTCGGAGCGATAGCCACTCGAGCCTTGGAAACCGGACCAGCCCTGTTTGATGCTGAAGTCCGGTTCGAAGACCGAGGCGATCCCGAAGTACTGATCGAAGCCGTCGGTGCCGTGACGGGTCGGCCGGTGCAGCAGGTCCATCACGTACTCGCGCACCGGCGCCGGAGCCTGGTCGAGGATGTATCGATAGATCCGGACCGTGTCGGCGGCCGTGATGGCGACATACCCCCAGAAGCCCGGATGGGTGGCCGGCGGCCCGGCCGTGTGGGTCAGGCCGAGCCGGGCCACCATCCGGTCGACGATCGCCGCGCCGCCGAGGTGGTCCCAGTAGTAGCTCGCGGCGTCGTCGTCACTGCTGCGCAGCATCGCCTCGAGCCGGGTCCGGTCCGCGGGCGGCACGGCGTACGCCGGACCCCGGTCCCAGAGGAAGTCGAGCACGATCAGCAGCTTCACCACGGACGCCGACCGGAACCGATGATCGGCGTTCAACTGCTGTGCGAACTGCCCGCTCCGGCGGTCGAAGACGGCGATGCCGGCCGTCACTCCCGCAGGTACGGCGACATCGTCCGCACCGAGTGCGGGCAGTTCATCACGCAGGGTCATCTCTGGACCACACACCGAATCAGTCGAAGATCGGTCCGCGGTCTCGAGTGCGCTTGATCTCGAAGAAGCCCTCGGTGCCGGCGACCAGGCGGACGCCGTCCCAGAGCTTGCCGGCCGCCTCGCCCTTCGGTGCGGGCGTCACGACCGGACCGAAGAACGCCGTGCCCTCGACCGAGATGACCGGCGTGCCGACCTCCATCCCGACCAGGTCGATGCCGGCGTGGTGCGACTTCTTCAGCGCGTCGTCGTACTTGTCGGAGTCGGCGGCCTCGATCAGCGACGCCGGCAGACCGACCTCCTCGAGGGCCTCCTTGACCACGTCACCCTTGCCGTCGCCGATGCCGCGGCCGGCGACATGGATCCGCTGACCGAGGGCGGTGTAGAGCGGCAGCAGCACCTCGTTGCCGTGCGCCTGCTCGGCAGCGATCAGCACCCGGACCGGACCCCACAGGTTGCGCAGGTTCTGCTTGTACTTCTCGTCCAGGTCGTCGCGTCCATCATTCAGGACGGCCAGGCTCATCACGTGCCAGGTCGTCGTCACATCCCTCACTTGCTCGACCTCGAGCATCCAGCGAGAGGTCATCCAGGCCCAGGGGCAGGCCGGGTCGAACCAGAAATCGGCAGAGGCAGTCATGTTCCCAATCATACAAAGTTGAAGAACCCTAGATACCGGCTTGGTATCCAATACCCAATGTTGCGGGGAAACCCTCAGCCAAGCCGACAGCCAGGTGCATAGGATGCCGACATGCCTGGAACCAACCTGACGCGCGACGAGGCGCGTACCCGTGCCGGCGTGGTCAGCGACGTCAGCTACACGATCGAGCTGGACCTGACCGCTGCCCCGAGCGGCGCGCCCACCTTCCCGTCCGTGACCACCGTCACGTTCGCGGCCGAGGCCGGCGCGAGCACCTTCGCCGACCTGATCGCGGACAAGATCCGCGAGGTGACGCTGAACGGTAGGGCGCTGGATCCGGACACGGTGTACGACGGCGCCCGCATCCAGCTGGACGGGCTGGCGGAGCGCAACGAGCTCCGCGTGGTCGCCGACTGCCTGTACTCGCGCACCGGCGAGGGACTGCACCGCTCGGTCGACCCGGCCGACAAGGAGACCTACCTCTACACCCAGTTCGAGGTGCCGGACGCCCGCCGGGTGTTCACCACCTTCGAGCAGCCGAACCTCAAGGCCCCTTTCACCTTCACCGTGTCCGCGCCGGCCCGCTGGGTCGTCATCTCGAACGCACCGACTCCCGAGCCCACGCCGTACGCCGGTGAGAACGGTGAGGAGCTGGCCCGGTGGGAGTTCCCGCCGACCGAGCGGATCTCGACGTACATCACCGCTGTGGTGGCCGGGCCGTACCACGTGGTCACGGACACCTACGAAGGCGCGCACGGGTCGTACCCGCTGTCGCTGCTGTGCCGTCCGTCGCTGAAGGAGGCGCTGGACGTCGACGACCTGTTCGAGGTGACCAAGCAGGGCTTCGAGCTGTTCGAGAGCGCGTTCGGTACGCCGTACCCGTTCCACAAGTACGACCAGGCCTTCGTGCCCGAGTACAACATGGGCGCGATGGAGAACGCGGGCTGCGTGACGCTCCGGGACGAGTACCTGTTCCGCAGCCGAACCACGCACGCGGAGATGGAAGCCCGCGCCAACACGGTGCTGCACGAGCTGGCGCACATGTGGTTCGGCGACCTGGTCACGATGACCTGGTGGGACGACCTGTGGCTGAACGAGTCGTTCGCCGAGTGGGCCAGCCACTGGGCGCAGGCGGTCGCCACGACCAAGTACGCCGGGGCCTGGACGACCTTCTGCAACGCCCGGAAGAACTGGGCCTACCGGCAGGACCAGCTGCCCTCGACGCACCCGATCGCGGCGGACATGGTCGACTTTCACGCGGTCGAGGTGAACTTCGACGGCATCACCTACGCCAAGGGCGCCTCCACGCTGCGGCAGCTGGTCGCGTTCGTCGGTGAGGACACCTTCATCACCGCCTTGAAGGAGTACTTCGCCGACCACGCGTTCGGCAACACCGAGCTGACCGACCTGCTCAAGCCGCTGGAGAAGGCGTCCGGTCGCGACCTGGACGACTGGACCGAGCGGTGGCTGCGGACGGCTGGCGTCAACACGCTGCGGGCCGACTTCGCCGTCGACTCCTCCGGTGCCTTCACGTCGTTCGCAATCGAGCAGACCGCGACCGAGAAGTTCCCGGTTCTGCGACCGCACCGGCTCGCCGTCGGTCTGTACCGCCGTACCGGCGAGGGCCTGGTCCGGACCGAGCGGTTCGAGGTGGACATCGACGGGCCGCGCACCGAGCTGCCCGAGCTCACCGGCGCCTCCCAGCCGGACCTGGTGCTGCTGAACGACGACGACCTCACCTACGCCAAGATCCGGCTCGACGAGCGCTCCCGGGCGACCCTGGTCGAGTCGATCGACCAGCTGACGGAATCGTTGCCCAGGGCATTGGCCTGGGGCGCGGCCTGGGACATGACCCGGGACGCGGAGATGCCGGCCAGCCAGTACGTCGGCATCGTGCTGCGCGGGATCCGGGCCGAGACCGACCTGACCGGCGTACGGTCCCTGCTCGGGCAGGCGACCAGCGCGATCAACCTGTACTCCGCGCCCGCCAATCGGCCGGCCCTGCGGGCACAGTTCGAGGAGGCGGTGGCGGGCCTGCTCGCCGACGCCGAGCCGGGCAGTGACCACCAGCTCGCGTTCGCCCGCGCGTACAGCTCGGCGGTCTTCTCCGCGGCCGGCGCCGACCGGCTCGTCGCCTGGCTGGACGACCGCGAGCTGCCACCGGGTCTGGTCGTCGACACCGATCTGCGCTGGACGCTGATCGTGGCGCTCTCCCGGCTCGGCCGGATCGACGCCGCCGAGATCGACGACGAGCTCACCCTGGACACCACGATCACCGGACAGGAGCGGGCCGCCCAGGCGCGCGCCGCCCGGCCGACCGCCGAGGCCAAGGAAGAGGCCTGGCGGATCGCGGTGGAGTCCGAGGACACCCCGAACGAGACGCAGTTCCGGACCATCCTCGGCTTCCAGCAGCCGGGCCAGGAGGACCTGCTGCGGCCGTACGTCGGGAAGTACCTGAACGCGGCCAAGGACGTCTACACGCGCCTCGGCTCGTCGATGGGTGAGAACGTGCTGGTCTACCTGTCGCCGCGCAACCTCGCGGACCAGGCTGCACTGGACGCCCTGACCGAGTGGCTCGCCACAGAGTCCTCGTCGGTGGACGCACCGACCCTGCGCTACGTCACCGAGGCGCAGGCCGACCTCGCCCGGGCGCTCGCCGCGCAGGCGCAGGACACCGTCTCCTAAGTCAATCCATTCACTGCCGGTCTCAGCTGTGGCTGAGACCGGCAGTGTCGCGTTGAGCCTCAGTGCGGTAAGACTGGGTCGGTGCCTGCCTCTGATCCCGCCTTGGCCGGTGCGGCAGCTGTTGCGCTGACCGGACTGGCAGAGGCGTACCGACCCCGCCCTGTCACTCCGCTGATGCCGTGGCGCGATCCGCACCGTCTGGTGAAGCCCTACATCATCACTGCCCGCGGACGGCACTGGGACGACCAGATGGTCGAGGTCGCGCGCGCCACCGCGACCCGGCAGCTCGAGTTCGACGACGCGATGGGTGCCGTCGGGCTGGCCGTCGTCGTACTGCATCTCGGCGACGACGGCATCTATCTGGTCGTGCAGAGCTGGGCGAAGGACTTCCAGTCCCGCCTCAGCATCTTCAGCGGGATGGACGTCGACGACCTGCGCCCGGCCCCGATCGGAGCGGCCCCCTGCGTGTGGGAGCTCGAGGTGCTCAGCCACGAGCGGATGGCATATGTCGGGCACATCCTCGGCGCGGGTGTCGACGTCGACGCCTGGCTGGACGATGCCCTCGACACCCGACCGCACCCCAAGTACGACGGCATCCCCTCCGGGACCTAGTCGTTGTGTCCGGCTGCGTCGAGCCGCTGCCGCTGATCCTCGCTGAGCTCGAGCTCGGCCGCCGCCAGGCTCTCGTCGAGCTGGGCCACCGACGACGCACCGACCAGCGGGATGATCGGTAGCTCGCCGCCCATCAGCCACGCGAGCACCACCTGGTTCGCCGTGGCGCCCGTCTCCCGGACGACCTGATCCAGCACGACCCGGCGAGCCCGGGTGCCGGCGTGATCGTAGAGAGCGTCGAGGGGTTTGTCGGCGCGGACATAGCCACCACTGAGCAACGGTGTGTACGCGACCAGGGTCAGGCCGGGCTCCGCACGCAGGTAGCTCAGCAGTTGCCCGTCCACGACACCGATGCTCCCGTCGCGCGAACGGAGTCCGCCCTCGTCGGTCCGTGCCCGGAAGTACGTGTGGTGATGCTGGAGCACCTCACACCCCGGCAAGCCGGCCGCGGCGGCCATCGTCCGGGCGCGCTCGATCTGCCAGGACCAGAAGTTGCTCAGGCCGACCATCCCGACCGTTCCTTCGGCCACCAGCGTGCCGAACGCCTCGACCTGTTCCTCAAGGGGTACGGCGGGATCCGGGACGTGGGCGTAGTACACGTCGATGCGGTCGCGGCCCAGTTGGTCCAGACTCCGGGCCACGGATTCCTTGATGATGCGGGGCGAGAGACCTTCGAGGTCCTCGGTGAGATGGGTTGCCGGACGCGGCGGCCGTCCGCCGACCTTGGTCGCGATCGTGAGCTCGTCGCCGATCCCCCGGCTGCGGAGCCAGCGGCCGAGTAGCTGCTCGCTCTCCCCACCCTGGGTGCCGTTGATCCAGAACGCGTAGTTGTTGGACGTGTCGATGAAGGTCCCGCCCGATTCGACGTACCGATCGAGGATCGCGTACGACGTCGACTCGTCGGTGACCGTGCCCATCAGCATCGCGCCGAGGGCGATCTGGCTCACCCGGCGGCGACGAACGGGGTCTGTTCCGATTGTCAGATAGCGCATGCGGCCAGCGAACCAACTAGAGCGCTGTCTAGGTCAAGGACATTATCGCCCGCATCGGACAGTGGTAGCGCGAATGCTGCCGGTGAGGGTCAAACGATTGCTCGTCTGCGCATGGTGATGGGGCGATCGCGGGCCGCGATTCCCTTGCTGGGAAGAGATTCTCACCACCTGAAAAGGACTCACTTATTCGTTCGTTCGGTTTAAGCTGCACGCGAACCATCCGCACACGGAGTCTTGGGAGGGGCCCTTGCCGTGACACCTGTGGATCACCGAAGGCCGCACGCCCGGGTCGCTCGGAGACAACAGAAGGCTGCCGCCCGCCGTGACGATGCCCCGCCGCGGCGCCCGCGGAAGGTTCAGCGCTCGCACAGCGCGGTCGGTGCGGCGATCGTGGCCGCCGCCGCGCTGGTGGCGGTGTTCGGGTTCATCCTGACCAACGGATCCCCGTCGGCGCCCACGGACGACGGCTTGCGGCTGGGCGACGTACCCGCGGGTGGAGCGGCGGCCCCGGCCGCACCCGCGGCGGGTGACGACGCGAGCACCACGAAGGCGGACCGCAAACCGCCGGCCACGTCCACGGCGCCGAAGGCCGTCCCGAAGACGAGCGCACCGCCGGTGAACACCGGCGCGGAGTCGCCGGCGTTCAAGCGTGGCCAATGGATCGTCCAGATCGACAAGTACCCGACCGACGCCGGCATGGACGCGGACCAGGTCGCGAAGGCTCTCGCGGTCAGGCTGATCAAGGCGGGCGTACCGGCCAAGGCGATGCTGGTCAACGGGCAGTACCCGGGGATCGCGAACAGCGCCATGGAGCCGGTCACCAACACCTGGCTGGTCTACCTCGGTCCCGGCACGTCATCGGAGCAGATGCTCAACCTGTGCTCGGCGCCGAAGACACAGCGCGCCTACCAGAACTCGGCCTGCCCGACCTACGAGCCGGCGGCTGCTCCAGGCTGACCCGCTGGGTCTGTCGCCAGCCGCGAGTGCAGGTGCGAGTCGTGCCGCTCCCCGGTCGGCTCGACGTAGTAGTCGCGCATGGTGCCCTCGAGCTGGAAGCCGGCCCGTACGGCGACGTGGCAGGAGCCCTCGTTGATCAGTGCGTGGTCCAGCGACAACCTGTGCAGTCTGAGACCATCCGGCGCGAAGGCCCACTGGGCGGCCGCGTCGAGTGCGCGGGCTGCGAGCCTGCGACCGCGGGCGGCCGGGCTGACCCAGTACGCAACAACAGCCTGATCCGGGACTCGGTTCACGTCCCGGACCGACACTGTGGCGAGCACGTAGTCGGTCGCGGCGTCGGCGACGGCGAAGACGGCGCTACCGCGAGCCCAGCCGTCGATGCGCGGCTCCAGCCACTTCCGGGCTCGCTGATCCGCGGGCGTGCGGATGACCGCCGTACCCGCGGTCCAGCGGAGGATGTCCGGATCCCGCAGCGCCTCGGCGACCGCAGCCTCGTCGGTGGCCACGAAGGGGCGCAGTACGACGTCGTCCAGCTCGATGCGGTGTGGCTGCAGGAGCTGGGTCACTGCTGGTGTGGCTCGTTGGCGTGCAGCAGCGGCGCCTGGCGCGCGTGCTCGCCCAGCTGCTGAACGCCGGTGACCAGACCGCCGGTGAGGTCACCGGTCGCGAACGAGGTCTGCATGGTCAACGCGGCCAGTCCGGCCGAGCTGTCCGAGAGCTGCCGCCGCGCCAGGGGGCCGGTGACGATCTCCAGCCGGCGTCCGGCTGGGTCGACGTACACCAGGACGCTGTGGTCGGGGTCGGCGAGCTCGTTCAGCAGCTCGATCGCGAACGGACGGGTCTCCTCGTCGGCACCACCGACATACACCGAGAAGTGCAGGCCGGAGACCTCCTCGGCGTGCCGGACCGCACGCTCGAGGTCGTAGAGCTGGTCCGGTGTGAATGCGTCACCAGCTGGCACTTGCGCCTCCGGTCGTGCGGGCGACGCCGGTGCCGGCGGTCGCGGTGGTCCCCGGCGCGCCGGGCAGCTCGGGCAGGTTGGCCGGGTCGGGCTTGGTCGCGACCGGACCGTTGATCCAGACCGGCGGAGCCCACCAGGACAGACCCGGACGGTAACGCGGCCCGTGCGCGATCGACGGCGCGAACACCAGCAGCGCCACCACCGCGACGACCAGTACGGGGATACCGACGAACACCAGCACGGTGTGGCCGGACAACTCAGCAATCACACCGCGCAGCCTAGTACTTCGTGCCTGCGCCCACTCCAGTGCCTCACCCAGAGCGGACGCAGGCGTAGCTGCGCCCTAGCAGCCGCCGCAGTTGTAGTAGGTGATGTCCCAGTGGCTGCCTTCGTCGGCGTAGATGTTGCCGGAGCCGGAGCGCCACTGCGGATAGCCGTCACCACGGTCCGCGATCCGGGTGAAGTAGGTGTGGATGTAGTTGCCGACACAGGTGTACTTCGAGATGTCGATCTTGTAGCCGTTCCAGTGGCTGTAGGTGCCGCTGGCGTGGCCGGTCTCGGTTCCACCGGTGATGTTGATCGCACAACCGCTGGCGGTCTTCAGCGTGCGAGCGCCGTACACGGTGGTGTCGTTGATCTGCGCGAAGGACGTGCAGGTGGGGTTGTTTCGGTTGGTGCAGCCACCACTGGACGACCACGTGATGCCGACCGCACGGAACAAGGATTCGGCCTGGGCCTGGCTCAGCTTGGTCACTGCGGAGGCCTGGTCGACCATCACCACGCCGGGCAACAGGCCGGCCAGGACGGCGACGACGGGGATGAGGACACGTCGGAGGACGGATTTCATGGGGACACTCCTCGAAATACGGGCGGATATTTCAAGGAGTGCACTTCCCACGAAAGATATTTCCGAAACCTCAGGTTGAATCAGCAATTAACATCCGAACACTGATAGAAGGCCCGGCAGCGAGCAGCTAGATGTAGTGACCATGAGGGTTGTTGACGGCGTGGCTGCTTGAGATGTGGAGGGACCTCCGGCTGGGTGTGAGTTGCTGACGCCCACACCGCACAACCGGAGGTCTCGTGTTCCACCGTAATGCCCGGCTGACTTTGTATGGCCGCAGGTTGCTGATCGAGCGTGTTGTGGTCCAGGGCCGTCCGGTGGCTCATGTGGTAAAGGAGCTCGGGTGTTCGCGGGCCACCGGTTACAAGTGGCTGACCCGGTGGCGAACCGAGGGTGATGCAGGTCTGCGAGACCGGCCCAGCACGGCGTACCGGTTGCCCCACAAGACACCGCACGAGGTGGAGCAGCGAATCTGCCGGCTACGCGTCGAACGCAAACTCGGACCCCGCCGGCTGGCGCCCTTGCTCGGCGTCCCAGCCTCGACCGTGCACGCGGTCTTGACCAGGCACGGCCTGCACCGGCTCGCCTGGCTGGACCGGCCCACCGGCGAACGCATTCGCCGCTACGAACGCGACACTCCCGGCGAACTCCTGCATGTGGATGTGAAGAAGCTTGGCCGACTCCGCGACGGCGGCGGCTGGCGGGTCCTGGGCCACGACAGTCCCGAACACCGCCGGGCCCGCAACGCCCCACGGGTCGGGTTCGACTACGTGCACTGCGCCGTCGACGACCACACCCGCATCGCCTACGCCGAAATCCACCCAGACGAGAAGACCACCACCTGCGCCGGCTTCCTGCACCGCGCCGCAGAATACTTCGCCGACCTCGGCATCACCCGGATCGAACGCGTGATGACCGACAACGCCCTGGCCTACCGCCGCGGCCGCGCCTGGCAGCAAGCCCTGGCCGACCTCGGCGCCCAGGCCCGCTTCACCCGCCGCTACCGACCCCAAACCAATGGCAAAGCAGAACGCTTCAACCGCACCCTGCTCGACGAATGGGCCTACGCCAGCCCTACATCAGCAACCAGCACCGCGCCGAGGCCCTACCCACCTGGCTCCACACCTACAACCACCACCGCAACCACACCTCACTCGGCGGCCAACCACCCATCACCCGCGTCAACAACCCTGCTGGTCATTACAGCTAGATGTTGAGTGCGCCGATCAGCCGGCGTAGGCGGTGGTTGTTCGGCAGGTCCTCGATCAGCACCGGCTGGCCGTCCGGTCCGCCGAGCGGGATCCGCCAGTTCGGATACTCGTCGGTGGTCCCCGGCTGGTTCTGCGTACGACGCTCCCCCACGGCATCCGTGAGTGCCACACCGACCAGCTTCGCGGGCGTGTGAGCGACGTACTGATGCAGGGACTCGACGATGCGCTCCACGTCGCCGTCGGTGTTGCTGAGCAGGTGCCGCTCCCGCAACGCGTTGAGCCACGAGTCGCGCTCGGCCTCGTCCACCGCGAGTTCCTCGGCGACCGGCCGGGTGAGCAGGCCGAGCTGGTTGCGTAGCTCGACGTGGTCGCCCGCGAGGTAGCCGGCGGTCGGCGGCAGGTCGTGCGTGGTGACGGTGGCCAGGCAGAGTTCGCGCCAGCGCTCCGGCGCCAGCGGACGGCTCTGCGCATCGCGCTCGAACCACAGCACCGACGTGCCGAGGATGCCGCGCTCGGTCAGGTAGTCCCGCACCCATGGCTCGACCGTGCCCAGGTCCTCACCCACTACTGTCACGCCGGCCCGCGTGGCCTCGAGCACGAGGATGCCAACGAGCGCCTCGTGGTCGTAACGGACGTAGGTACCCTCGGTCGGCCGCTCCGGCGACGTCACCCACCAGAGCCGGAACATGCCGAGGATGTGGTCGATCCGGAGCCCACCGCCGTGCCGCATGACTGCCTGGACCAGATCCCGCCAAGCGGCGTACCCGGTCTCGGCCAGCGCATTCGGCCGCCATGGCGGCTGCGACCAGTCCTGACCCTGCTGGTTGAACGCGTCCGGCGGCGCACCGACGTGGATTCCGGGCGCCAGCACGTTCTGCAAGGCCCATGCGTCCGCACCGTCCGGGTGGACGCCGACCGCGAGGTCGTGGACGACGCCGAGCGACATGCCGGCCGCCTTCGCCCGGGCCTGGGTGCGGGCGAGCTGTTCGTCCAGCTGCCACTGCAGCCAGCAGTGGAACTCCACCGCGTCCGGATTCTCGTTGCGGAAGGCAACAACCGCGGAGGACATCGGATCCCGCAGTTCCTCGGGCCACTTGCTCCACTCCGGGCCGTGGACGTCGGAGATCGCGGCCCAAGTGGCGAAGTCGATCAGCCCCTGGCCCTCGCGGTCGCAGTAGGCGCCGTACTCCGCAATCCGGCCGATCGACGGTCGCACCCCGAACAGCAACTGCAGTGCCTCGCGCTTGGCGGCCCAGACGGTGTCCCGGTCCAGTGCGGTCCAGTCCTCGCTCAGTGCGCGCGCCTGCAGGCTGAGGGCCCGGACCCGATCCCGCTCCGCCGGCGCGAGGTCGCCGTACTCGTCGATGTCCTCGATGCGCAGGTAGATGGGGTTGCTGAAGCGCCGTGAGGCCGGGAGGTACGGCGAGGGCTCCATCCGGCCCGCGGTCTCCGCAGCATGCAGTGGGTTCACCAGGACGAAGCCGGCGCCAAGATCATGGGCAGACCAGGCAGCCAGGTCGGCGAGGTCGTGCAGATCGCCGATGCCCCACGACCGGCGGGAGCGGACCGAGTAGAGCTGCAGCACCCACCCCCAGGTGCGGTGCAGCTTCTCAGGGTGCAGCTTGCGCGGCGTCACGATCAGCGTGCTGACCGAGATCTCCGGACTGCTGCCTATCCGCGCGCACAACCGGTGATAGCCGAGCGGCAGGTCGCCCGGCAGCTGGAACGTCGCCTCACCGACCTGTACGCCGTCGACCCACTCCGGCTCGACCCAGTGCTCCTGCTGCGGGATGTCACGCCGCTGCCCGCCGTCCTCCAGATCCACCCAGACCTCGGCGGTGGACCCGTGCGGCAGGTGTACGGCGAACCACGGCGTCCAGCCCTCGCGCATCACCACAGTGGCAGGCAACGTACGGCGCCAGCGGGTCTGCTGGTGCTCCGCCAGCGCATCGGCGGCCTTGTCCGGTGTGGACGCGTCCACACCGAGCGCCGCGAGTACTGCGGACACCACCTCGCTGGAGACGACCACATGCTCGCCCCGCCAGTTCCAGTACTCCGTCGCCACGCCATGGGCAACCGCTAGCTCGACAAGGGCCGGAGTAGGAGCAGTCACCCCAGCGAGTCTGCCGTATCAACAGCGCCAACGCGTAACGCAGCGCGCCGTATTACTCGTTCGAGCGGCGTCGACTCAGCATCAGTACGGCGAGCAGCAGCACGCCACTGGCGACGACCAGGCCGATGGCCACGCCGGCCATGTCGTCGGTCAGCTGGTAGAGCGCCGTCGGCCAGATGACCAGCAGGATCGAGCACGCGACCACCGCGTACGCCGAATGGCGCCGGCGACCGTACGCGACCAGGAGGGCCGCGGGTCCCGCCGTACCGACGGCCAGGGCCATGATCTCGCCGCGCTCCTGGATCAGCCAGCAGATCGACGAGCTGAACATCGCGGCGCCGGCCAGCGACCACGCGGTCACCTGGTCCCGGACCAGGCCGAGCATCGCGAGCACGAACGCCACCAGGATGAAACCGGTCCCGGCGATGCCCGCGCTGTTGACCGCCGAGCCCGCGTCCGGAGAGAGGACGTCCGACGTGATTACCAGCACACCCACTCCGAGGATGCCGAAAGTTGCCACCAGCAACGAAGAGCCGGACAGCCACCACAGCCCGACCCCGGCCAGCGCGAGCGCGACCGCCACCCCGGCGACGCGCCCGGTCTCTCCTTCGATCGCGACGTACGTGGCGAAGCCGGCCACACAGCAACCCAGGGACGCAAGCGCCGAGCTCACCTGCTCACGGCGCCGCAGCAGCGCGAGGACGACGGCTGCCCCGAGCAGGATGACGGCGGCACTGGTGCCGGTGGAAATCCGCGCGGCACGCCCCATCTCGCCCCAGTTGGCGAGGGTGAGCAGCGCGACCGCGCCGAGGAGCAGCGCACCGCCGATGTAGCCGAGCACCTCGATCAGGGCGTTCGAGTGCGTCGCCGTCGGTGGTGTCCGCGGCTTGGCCGGCGGCTCACTGGGCGTGGGCTGCGGCCGCGGCCGCCCGGGGTCCGACAGCGCTGCGTCGATCTCCGCGTCAGCGGCGTCGCGGAGCGAGTCGGCCTGGTACTGGCGGAGCACGCCCGCGCTCACGAGCCTGGACAGCTCGTCATCCAGCCGGCTGGGCATGCGATCGTCTCCCTTGCCTTCCTTCACTAAGATCGGGCGGCGAGATGCCTTATTTGACCAGCTACCTTACGTCCGCAGTCAGTCACCCCCTGTTTTCACTGCCCGCGACCTTTCCGACGTTCTTCCGGATGGGTAACGACGGCAAGCTGGAGGTGACCGACCAGATCATCGTCGTCCCGGCCCGGATCGCCGGGCTGATCATCGGCTTCCTCGTGCTCCGGTGGGTCCTGCACAAGGTGATCCGCAAGTTCGCCCGCCGGACCGGGAACGGCGCCGTTGCCGGCGTGCTGTCCAAGTCCAAGATCGGCCAGGGGTTCGTCGAGAACACGCTGGCCAACGAGCGCAGAACCCAGCGGGCCGAGACGATCGCCTCGCTGCTCTGCAGCACCGTGACGATCGTGCTGTCCGCCGTCCTGGTGGTGATGGTGCTGGCCGAGCTCGGCTTCAACGTCGTGCCGGTGGTCGCGTCGGCGAGCATCATCGGCGTGGTGCTCGGCTTCGGCGCGCAGACGCTGGTGAAGGACTTCCTGGCCGGCGTGTTCATGATCTTCGAGGACCAGTACGGCGTCGGCGACCTGATCGACATGGAGAAGGCGACCGGGGTCGTGGTGGAGGTCGGCCTGCGGATCACGACGCTCCGCGGCGAGGACGGCACCACCTGGTACGTCCGCAACGGCGAGGTCGTCCGGGTCGGCAACCTCGCCACCCGCGACCCGGACAGCAGCGCGTCCTCGGGCGTCGGCAGCGCCACCGAGAAGGCCGAGGAGATCAGGGACGACGAAAGTGCGGCGACCGGAACGCCGCACGAAACCCAAGCTTGAGATAGAGCCGCTCGGCGTCCGACCCCTCCACCACCTGCAACGTGAGCCGCGGCGCGCCTTCGCTACCTGCGGCTCGAGTGGCATCCCGCCTCGCTTGCGCGAGCAGCGCTGAGGCAAGCCCGCGCCCTCGGTACGCCGGCTTCGTCGCGACCGCGTAGACCCCGAAGACGTCGCCGGTCCGCAGCACCAGCGTCACCGAGGCCGGGTCCCCGTCGACCCGGAGCAGGTAGAGCGACTGATCCGGCGCCGGGTAGTTCCGCACCGCCAACTCCAGGAACTTCTTCCGCCACCAGTCGTAGTCCGGCTCGTCCTCGTCGAGAAACGCCGCACTCTGCACCTCGGCAAACCCCGCCGCGTCCTCGTCCGTCACGATCGCCGCCACCACCTGCGCGGCAAGTGACGCGTCAGCGGTCGGCTCCACGGGCGCTTTCATGTGCACGAGCACCTCGGCCGGCTCGAAGCCCGCCGCGGTCAGCCGCTCCTCCCAGCCCTCGCCGCTCCACGGCACCAACCGGACCGTCGCCGTACCGGCCGGGAGCTCCGCTGACGGGGAGAGCGGGATCCACGCCGAGAACTCGGCCGACTCCCCGACCACCTCGATCCCGGCGGCAGAGCGGCGTACCTCACCGCGATGGGCGGCCAGGAACGCGAGGTGGTTGTCGAGCAAGGCGGCGTCGGGCATGGGAGCAGTCTGACCGGCTCCACCGACAGGAACGACAGCGTCCGGCGAACCCACTGGGCTCGCCGGACGCGGTGTGAAGCGGTCAGGTTCAGGCGGTGAAGGTGACGTCCAGGGTGATCGGGACGGCGGCCAGCGCCTGGGAGACCGGGCAGTTCTTCTTCGCGCCCTCGGCGAACTCGGCGAACTCGTCGGCCGTGATTCCGGGGACCTTGCCGTTGACGGACAGCTTGATGCCGGTGATGCCCTCACCCGGCTGGAAGGTCACGTCGGCCTGGGTGTCGATCGCCTCCGGCGCGTTGCCGGCACCGGCGAGCGCGTGCGACAGCGCCATCGAGAAGCAGGTCGAGTGCGCGGCGGCGATCAGCTCTTCCGGGCTGGTCTTGCCGTTCGCGTCGTTCGCCCGGGAGGCCCAGGTCACGTCGTAGGTGCCGACGCCGGACGACTCCAGGGCGACCTGGCCGGCGCCCTCCATCAGCGAGCCTTCCCAGTGGGCCTTGGCCGTACGCGTGGTTGCCATGCTCGTGTTGTCTCCTTCGCGAGAGGTTCAGCGGCCGGACACGTCGATCGCGCCCGGGTACTGCGGTTCGTCGGTGTTCACCATGCTGTGCGCCGCCATCACCATGTACTTCCAGATCTGTTCGTCCTGATCCGGCGTGAGGGCGATCTCGTCCAGCGCGGCACGCATGTGGCCGAGCCAGCGGTCCCGGGCGCTCGGCGTGACGGCGAACGGGGCGTGCCGCATCCGCAGCCGGGGGTGTCCGCGCTGCTCGGAGTACGTTTTGGGGCCGCCCCAGTACTGCTCCAGGAACATCCGGAAGCGCACTTCGGCCGGACCGAGGTCCTCCTCCGGGTACAGCGCGCGCAGTTCCGGGTCGTCGGCCACGCCGCGGTAGAAAGCCGCCACCAGTTTGTGGAACGTCTCGGCCCCACCGACGGCGTCGTAGAAGCTCAGTTGCTCACTCATGTCGGTACCAGTCTCTCAAGTGCTGGCAACGTGCTTGAGGAGGGCTGCCCGTTCGGTGTCCGCGAGCGGTCGCTTGGCGCGCGTCTCGGCGTCCACGGTGACGATGACCGACACCGCCTTGGCATAGATGTCCTCGGTCTCACCACCGCGGTCCACGATCCGGGAGCCGAGCGTGTACGACGTCGTACCGACGGAGTCGATCCACACGTCCACGTCGTACGGCGGATGCCTCAGCAGGATCGGGCGCAGATAGTCCACTGTCTGGCTGGCCAGCACACACGGGTGCTCGGCGAACAGGTCCCCCGTGGTCTCGAGGACCTCGGACAGGAACGCGATCCGGGCCTCCTGCAGATAGTCGAAGTACCGGACGTTGTTGACGTGGTCATAGGAGTCGATGTCCGACCACCGAACCAGCACCGGGTGCGTGAACATCATGCGCCCACCAGCTTCGACAGGGCCTCGCGTTCGACCGGGCTGATCCGGCGGAGGCGGTTGGCGGCGAAGTCGAAGGGAACCAGCTTGGTCCGCGCCTCGACATAGGTACGACGATCGGGGTCGGCGTCGAGGATCTCGTAGTCCACGGTGAACGACGCGGCCCTGATCTCGCTGATCCACAGCTCGATCCGGACCGGCTCCGGCCGGAAGTACAGCGGCGTCCGGTACTGCACCTCGTGCCGGGCCACCAGCAGACCCGTCTCCAGGTCGTCCGCGCCGAGCTCCTTGGCAGTCCGGAACAGGAAGTCGACCCGCGCGTCCTGCAGGTAGTCGACGAACCGGCCGTTGTTCACGTGGCCGAGCGCGTCCTGGTCACCCCACCGCAATGGGCAGTAATAGACATGGCGGTTGTGATGATCCACACGGCGATCATCGCATCCTGGGTACTCCCGGCGTGACGGAGCGTGGGTAATGTCATCCCCGGCAGCAGCACTGACCGAAGGAGCGGGGCACGTGAGCGAGCGCAGCGAGCGAACAATCAGGAGAGCCGAGCCGCTCGGTCATACCGGAGCCGAGCGAAGCGAGGTGGAGGTATGAGCGAGCAGCGGGTGGCGATCGTGACCGGGGCGGCCCGGGGAATCGGCGCTGCCGTGGCGCAGCGGCTCGCTCAGGACGGGAACGCGGTTGCCGTGCTGGACCTCGACGAGGGCGCCTGCGCCGGGACCGTGAAGGCGATCACCGAGGCCGGCGGCCAGGCCATCGCGGTCGGCTGCGACGTCAGCAAGTCCGACCAGGTCAGCGCCGCGGTCGACCGGGTGGTCGCCGAGCTGGGCGCGCCGACGATCCTGGTCAACAACGCCGGCGTGCTGCGCGACAACCTGCTGTTCAAGATGTCCGAGGACGACTGGGACACGGTCATGTCCGTACACCTGCGCGGCAGCTTCCTGATGTCGAAGGCCTGCCAGGCGCACATGGTCGAGGCGGGCTACGGCCGGATGGTCTTCCTGTCCTCGACCTCGGCGCTCGGCAACCGCGGCCAGGCGAACTACGCGTCCGCGAAGGCCGGATTGCAAGGGCTGGCCAAGACGCTGGCGATCGAGCTGGGCAAGTTCGGCGTCACCGCGAACGCGATCGCCCCCGGCTTCATCGAGACCGACATGACCGCGGCCACCGCGGCCCGGGTCGGGGTCGACTTCGAGGAGTTCAAGAAGGCCACCGCCGCCACCATCCCGGTGAACCGGACCGGCAAGCCGGAGGATATCGCCGCGGCGGCGTCGTTCTTCTGCAGCGAAGAGGCCGGCTTCGTCTCCGGTCAGGTCCTGTACGTCGCCGGCGGACCCCGGAACTGAGGGCAGACGGATGGCGCAGTCGTTCAACGGCATCGACGAGGTCGTGCACGCGGTCGGCACCCACCTGGGTGAGACCGAGTGGCTGGAGATCACCCAGGAGCAGGTGAACACGTTCGCCGACGCGACCGGTGACCACCAGTGGATCCACGTCGACGTCGAGCGCGCGTCGGAGGGCCCGTACGGCGGGACGATCGCGCACGGTTACCTCACGCTGAGCCTGATCGCGCGCTTCGGTGACGAACTGTTCTCCATCGACGGCGTCACCGCCAAGCTCAACTACGGCGTCAACAAGGTCCGCTTCCCGGCTCCCGTCCCGGTCGGCACCCGGGTCCGCGCCGGCGCCTCGATCGCCAACGCCGTCGAGACGCCCGCCGGCGTCCAGGTCTCGCTCAACTGGGTGATCGAGCTCGAGAACTCCACCAAACCCGCCTGCGTCGCGGAGACCGTCGTACTGCTCGTCCCTTAGAGGAGGCAGATCAGGACGGCGTGGGTGGTGACGCGGTCGTAGCCGAGCCACTCGTTGACGGCGATCATCGGCGCGTTGCCGTCGTAGTTGGCCGTGTAGGCGCCTCGCACTCCCGCGGCGGCGGCGCGGTGCAGGGCGGCGGACTTGACCAGCTTGGCCAGACCGCGGCCGCGGTACGGCGGCATCGTCGCGGTCATCTTGGACCAGATCCGGGTCCGATCGCCGTGGCCGAGCGTGAACGCGACCAACTGGTCCTGGTACAGCGCGGCCACGCTCAGGTCGAGCACCATGTCCGGCGACCGCCAGATCGCGGCGAGCCAGTCGTCGTACGGGCGTGAGGTGATGTTCGCGTCGCCGGGTTTGGTGCGCTGGGCAACTTGATCGGCCTCGTACAACTGCCGCGGATCGACGTCGGTCAGCGGGATCAGTTCCACGCCGGTCGGGAGCCCGGGCACGTCCGGCGCCTTGCGGGGGTCGATGCCCGCGTAGTGCACCTGCCGGGTCTGGCGGTAGCCGCGCCGCGCCGCCCACTCCACCGCGGCCGGATCGGCGAACACCCGCGCGCTGGTCGCGCCGGCCGACCGCAGATCCTCGTGCGTTGCCTCCAGCAACTTCGCACCGATGCCCCGGCCCCGGTGGTCCGGCCGGACCAGCAACCGCAACTGTCCGTCCAGCGGGTCCGACCCGGCGATCAGTTCGGTCGTCGCCCACCCGACCACTTCACCGGCATCCACCGCGGCGAACGTTCCGTTGCCCGCGACGGCGGGCGACGCCAGCCTGCGCGTCACCGCGCCCCGCGTGACCACCAGGTACGGCGCCAACGCGTCGTGCAACGCGATCGCGCCTTCGACGTCCCCCGTCTCGGCCGCCCTGATCTCCATGCGATCTCCTTGCGAACTCCTTCAACGAGTCCTCCGGAACATAGCGCGCATTCAGGTGCAGACCGATTACAGCTCCGTCTCAGAGCCGCGGCGCGAGGATCATCCGGGCACCGGAGACATCGAAGGACAGGCGGTAGCGCTCAAGGTAGTCCGCGCCCACCAGCCCGTCGTGGATGATGTCCTGGAACTGCACCCGCGGCGCCTGCTGCGCGGTCTCCGGCGCGGCAGCCAGTGCCGGGTCCATACATAGCCGGTCTCGTCCGTACCGGTCCGCGTCGTCACGTCCGGGCTGTCGAGCTCGACCCCGCAGTCGGACGCGTAGCGCGTGTCGAGGATGAGACCGTCCGACCCGGTATCCACCTCGGCGGAGATCTCGCGCCCACTCGGCAACACCAGCTGGACGAAGGGATCCACCGACACCGACTCCCGCCGGATCTCGAGCGGAATCTCGTACCCGTCGACGGCGAAGGCCGCCCGAGGGCCGACGGTCAGGGTCGAGGCAACCGGGTCGGTGGTGACCACGTGCTGCTCGAAGAACGCCGGACCGAGGATCCCCGCGAATCCGTGCGGACCGTCGATGTCGCCAAGGTCGGCGACCCCCGCGACGTGCGCGTCGACGGTGTAGTCGCCGAACGCGAGCGTCGGCAGCCGCACCAACGGTGTCTCGACGGACTGACCGGACATCCGCCGGCCGGTGAACGTCTCGTCGATGGGCCGCGCGCCGGACCGCGCCGCGAGCGCCGACGACACCACGGTGATCCCGATCCCGGTGTCGACCAGGAACCTGTACTCGTCCCCACCCACCGCCACCGGCACGCGGACCAGGTGCTGGACGCGGTCGAACCCGACGGTCGTCATCTAGCCGGCCAGCGTGCGCAGGAGACCGAACTCCGTCTGCACCCGCCGGTAGCCCAACCAGTTGTTGACGGCAAGCATCGGGCCGTTCTCGTCGTCGTTCGACGTGTACGCCGCGGTGATGCCGGCCGCGGCGGCCCGGCGGAGGGCGACGGACTTGACCAGCTTGGCCAGCCCGCGGCCCCGGTACGCCGGGATCGTGCCGGTCATCCCCGACCAGGCCCGGTCGGCGTCGGTCTCGACCACGGTGAAGCACACCACCTCGTCGCCCACCATCGCGGCGACGCTCAGCGCCTTGTCCACCGCGGGACTCTGCCAGACCTCTTCGAGCCATCGCTCGTAGTCGATCGAGTCGATCGGCGAGTCGCTCGGCTCATCCAGCGAGGCGATCGAGTCGGCGGTGTGCGCCTGCCGCGGGTCGACCTGGTCCAGCGTCACGAGCTCGATGCCCTCCGGGGTCGCAGGCTGCTCGGGTAGCGACCGCACGTCGACTCCGGAGTAGTGCATCTGCCGCGTCCCGTCGTACCCGAGCTTGCGGGCGAACTCGAGACCGTCCGGGTGCACGAACGTCCGCACACGGATCGCGCCGACCTCGGTCAGGTGCTGATGCAGCCGGTCGGCGAGCGCGGTGCCGATACCCTGCGTGCGATGGTTGGGATGCACGTAGATGGTCACATAACTCTCGCCCGGTTCGCTGGTCCATACGTTCAGGCCGGCCGATCCCCAGGCGACCACTTCGCCGTCGGACTCCGCGACCAGCGGGAGGAACCGCTCCCCCGGCGCCTCCACAGTGAGCATGTGCCGGGTCGCCGCCGGCGACATCACCTTGTACGAGTAGACCGCCCGGCGTACCGCCGCGATCGCGTCGGCGTCATCGCCGACGGCCGACCGGATCACCACCCCTGTCGTCATGCCGGGACCCTAGCCACGACGCCTGCCACACGCCATGCATTAAGAACAGCAACGTGATCGCAACGGCTGCGCGCGTCTTGTGATTCTGCTGTGCGGTCGACTGGCACTACAGTTACCCGGTGCTGTCGGACTGATCGCCCCGCCCACCGGAAGTGCCATCGTGCTGGGACACGACGGGGTCACCGGTGGCGGGGCGTCCGCATTTCTCTTGACGCGCCGCCGACGTCAGGAGTAAATAGCCAGTATGCAGGTTACCGACGGCGCCTCCGCCGCACGCGTTCTGGCCGATCTGATGGTCTCCGACGGACCTCGTCCCGAGTACGCCGAAGCGTTCCAGCCCTTCGCCCCACTGATCGGCAGCTGGGACCTCGACGTCGCCTGGTACGACGACGACGGCAACGTCACGCGGCAGACCAAGGGTGAGTGGCACTTCGCCTGGGCCCTCGACGGCCGGGCGGTCGCCGACATCTGGATCACCCCGAGCCGCGCCGCCCGTGGCACCGACGGCGACGGAGAGTGGGGCCTGTCGATCCGCATCCACGACCCCGAGCTGAACGCCCTCCGCTCCACCTGGCTGGGCCCGAAGGCCGCGTTCGTCATGCCTTTCATCGCGCAGGCCGACGGCGACTCCATCACCCTCACGTCCCAGACCGCCAACACCCGCTGGGCGTTCGCCGGCATCACCGAGACCAGCTTCCACTGGCGCAACGAGGACCAGGCGGACGACGGCCGCGTCCTCCTCCGCCAGACGTTCGAGGCCAAGCGTCAGCTGTAGACGGCCACAGCGGCCTCGGCAAGCCGCAACATCCTGGACCGTAGGTCGACCGGATCCAGCACTTCAACATCGCCCGCGAAGCCGAGCAATACACCACACGCGGCCTCCTGGACCCGGAAATGCAGGCGGAGATGCGGCCACTCATCATCCGCCGGCACGTCCCGGGCGACAGACCCCTTGGCCAGCATCGGTGTGGCGATCCCCCGTACCTGCTCGACCCGCTCCGGTCGCACCCGGACCAGCACGTCGACCCCGACCGGCATGTTCTGCTCGAGTCCGGACCGCAGCCGGTCCCACTCCGCGCGGACGTCCAGTCCGTCAGGCCGTACGGCGGGCGCCTCCAGCACATCGACCTGCTCTACCCGCGAGACCCGGTACATCCGCGCCGTCCCGCGATGCGCCGCGACGAGATACCACCGGCCGGCCTGCTCGACCAGCCCCCACGGATCGACGGTACGACGCTGTAGCCCCGCACTCGCCGACGCATAACGCAGTCGCACCCGGCGCTGCGCCACCACCGCCTGCCGCAGCACCGGCAGCGCACCGTGATCCTCGGCCTCCGCGAACCACCGCCGCCGATCCACCACGATCGCACCCGACAACGCATCCGCGTCGTCCTGCAGTGCGAGCGGCAACGTCGACGACAGCTTGCCCATCGCGGACTGCAGCGCATCCCGCAGCCCCAACTCCTCCGACAGCGCGGCCCGCCCCGACCACGCGAACAACGCCTGCGCCTCGCGCGGCGTCAGCCCACTCACGTCGGCCCGATACCCCGGCAGCAGCACACAGCCCCCGTTGCGCCCGCGCTCGCTGTAGACCGGTACGCCGGCCGCCGACAGCGCCTCCATGTCGCGCAGGACCGTCCGCGTCGACACCTCCAGCCGCTCGGCCAGTTCCCGCGCACTCAGCCGCGCATGCCGCTGCAGCAACAGGATGATCTGCAACAACCGGTCCGCTCGCACAATCTCCACAATATGCGACAGAAGATGTCGTATATACCCCGCGAGGCTGTCTCCATGAACAACCTCGTGAACGACCCTCGTCCGATGCTCGTCCTCGCCCTGGACCAGACCCAGGCGATGATCGACACCGTCGGCGCCGACGAACTGCATCTGCCGACCCCGTGCCCGGAGTACGACGTACGCACCCTGCTCGGCCACTTGATCACCGTGATCGGCCGGATCGATCTCGGCCTCACCGGCGGAAACCCGTTGGACCTCCCAACGGTCACGACCGGTGTGGACGACGTCCCGGCCGCCTGGAAGGAACGCCGTACGACGCTCGACGCCACGCTGGCGAACGACGCCGTACTGACGCAGATCTGCACACTGCCGTGGGGAACGATGCCCGGAGCCGCCGCGATCGGCGCCTACACCGGCGAGCTCACCACCCATTCCTGGGATCTCGCCAAGGCCACCCACCGCACCGACCTGCTGGACGACTCACTCGCCGTCTACTGCCTGCCGCTGGTCCAACGGGCGATCCCGGCCGAGCCGCGTGGCGGACATGTCCCGTTCGGCTCCGTCGTACCGGTTGCCGACGATGCGTCGCCGTACGACCGGCTGGCCGCCTGGGAGGGACGTCAGCCCTAGACGATCCCGCCGTTCAGGGTGAGGCCGCCGTCGATCGTGATGGTCTGTCCGGTGATCCACGACGCCTCGTCGGACAGCAGGAACCACACCAGCGAGGCGACGTCCTCCGGCCGGCCCAACCGCCGCAGCGGGTACGTCGACGCGACCTTGTCCTCACGCCCTTCGTAGAGCGATCCGGCGAACTTGGTCTTCACCACCGCGGGAGCCACCGCGTTGACCCGGATCTCCGGAGCCAGCTCGACCGCCAGCTCCGCCGTCACCCGGGACAGCATCGCCTTGGTCGCGCCGTACCAGCCGATGCCGGGTGACGGCGCGAGGCCGGCCACCGAAGACAGGTTCACCACGGCGCCACCGTGCTCACGCATCCACGCGTCCCGGCAGGCCTTCACCCACGCGATCGCGGCGAGCACGTTCGTGTCGACCATCTTGGTCGCGACCGTCACGTCGACGTCGAGCAGCTTGCCGTAGATCGGGTTGATGCCGGTGCCGTTCACCAGCAGATCCACCGACCCGTACGTCGCCACCGCCGCGGCCACCACCGCACCACGATGCGTCGGATCGGCGGCGTTGCCGGCCACGCCCAGCGCGTGCTCACGGCCACCGAGGGACTCGACCGCCTGGTCGAGCGTCTCCCGGGTCCGGCCCGTGATGACCACGCGGGCGCCGTCCGCGACCAGGCGCTGCGCGATCGCCAGCCCGATCCCCCGGGACGCTCCGGTGACGATCGCCGTACGGTTCTCCAGACCCATCAGCTCAGGCGCTCGAGCACGATCGCCATACCCTGCCCGCCGCCGACGCACATCGTCTCGAGCCCGAACTGCTTGTCCTCGAACTGCAGCCCGTTCACCAGCGTGGTCATGATCCGCGCGCCGGTCGAACCGAACGGGTGCCCGAGCGCGATCGCGCCGCCGTGCACGTTCAGCTTGTCCTCTTCGATGCCGAGCTCGCGCGCGGACCCGATCACCTGGACTGCGAAGGCCTCGTTGATCTCGACCAGGTCGATGTCGTTCATGCTCATGCCGGCCCGGGCCAAAGCCTGCTTCGACGCCTCGACCGGACCGAGGCCCATGATCTCCGGCGACAGACCACTCACGCCTGTCGACACGATCCGGGCCAGTGGGGTGAGGCCGAGCTCGCGCGCCTTGGTGTCGCTCATGATCACGACCGCCGCGGCACCGTCGTTCAGCGGGCAGCAGTTGCCGGCCGTGACCGTCCCGTCCGGGCGGAACACCGGCTTGAGACCGCTCACACCTTCGAGCGTCGTCCCCGGCCGGGGGCCGTCGTCCTTGCTGATCACAGTGCCGTCCGGCAACGTCACGGGAACGATCTCGCGCTCGAAGAAGCCGTTGCCGATCGCCTTCTCGGCCAGGTTCTGCGAGCGGACGCCGAACACGTCCTGCTCGGCCCGGCTGATGCCCCTCAGCGTGGCCACGTTCTCCGCGGTCTGGCCCATCGCGATGTAGATGTCGGGGATCTGGCCGTCCGCGCGCGGGTCGTGCCAGGTGTCGTTGGTCTCGGCGTACTTCTCGGTCCGCTGCACCGCGTCGGTGAAGACCGGGTTGAACGAAGTCGGGTCGCCGACCCCGGCGGAGCCGAAGTTCTTGTACCGGGACACACACTCGACCCCGGCGCTGACGAAGATGTCACCCTCGCCGGACTTGATCGCGTGGAAGGCCATCCGCGCGGTCTGCGTCGACGACGCGCAGAACCGGTTGACCGTCGTCGCCGGCGTGTTGTCCCAGCCGAGCTGCACCGCGACCCGGCGAGCCATGTTGCCACCGTGCTCGTCGTGCGGCTCCGCGCACCCCAGCGCGAGGTCCTCGATCTGGTCGCCGGTCAGGCCGACCTTGCCGACCGCCGCCTCGATCATCTGTACGGCGAGGTCGTCCGGCCGGATCGTGGTCAGCGACCCCTTGTACGCGCGGCCGATCGGCGAGCGGGCCGTGGACACGATGACTGCTTCAGGCATCTCGAATTCCCTTTCAGAGGCCGAGGTCGCGGCCGATGAGTTCCTTCATGATCTCGTTCGAGCCGGCCCAGATCTTCGTCACCCGGGCGTCCCGCCACGCACGCGCCACCCGGTACTCGTTCATGTACCCGTAGCCGCCGTGCAGCTGGACACACGCGTCCAGGATCTCGTTCTGCACCTGGGCGCTCCACCACTTGGCCTTCGCCGCGTCGACCGCGGTCAGCCGGTCCTCGTCGTGCGCGACGATCGCGTTGTCGACGTACGCCTGGGTGACCTCGGCCTTCGTGACCAGCTCGGCGATCACGAACTTGTTGTACTGGAACGAGCCGACCGCCTGGCCGAACGCCTTGCGCTGCTTCACGTAGTCGATCGTCTCGGCCAGGATCTGGGTCGCCTGCGCGATGTTCGACACCGCGGCGCCGACCCGCTCCTGCGCCAGCCGCTCCATCATGTGGATGAAACCGCGGTCCACCTCGCCGAGCACGTTGTCATCACTGACGAACACGTCCTCGAAGAACAGTTCCGACGTACCCGACTCGCTCTGGCCGACCTTGTCCAGCTTGCGGCCGCGGGCGAAGCCCTCCATGCCTTCCTCGATCACGAACAGTGTGATGCCCTTCGCGCCCTTGGCGGGATCGGTGCGCGCGGCGACGATGACGAGGTCGGCCATGTCGCCGTTGGTGATGAAGGTCTTGGACCCGTTCAGCACCCAGCCGCCCTCGGTCTTCTTCGCACTCGTCTTCAGCGCGGCCAGGTCCGACCCGCCGGAAGGCTCGGTCATCCCGATCGCGGCGACGTACTCACCGGAGCAGAACTTGGGCAGCCAGCGCTGCTTCTGCTCCTCGGTGCCCAGGTCCACCAGGTACGGCGCGGCACAGTCGAAGTGGATGCCGAAGCAACTGGACAGCGACGCGGAGACCTTCGAGACCTCCTCGGCGAACACCGCGTTGAACCGGTAGTCGCCGACGCTCGAACCGCCGTACTCCTCCGGCACGTCGAGGCCGAGGAAGCCCTGCTTGCCGGCCTCCAGCCAGGCGGCCCGGTCAATCGTCTTCTCGTCGAGGAACTGCTCCATCCGCGGCACGAGCGAGCGGTCGCAGTACTCCTTCGCGATGGCCCGGAAAGCGTGGTGGTCCTCGTTGAAGATGACGCGCTCCATGCGGCCTCCCGAGACGTCAGATCACTGGCGCTGTGTTGCATTTATCGCTTCGCTAAGCGCTTGCTTAGCTTCACGCTTTCGGTGCATGGTGTCAACGTGTCCGCAGTCACCAGTCCCCTGGTTTGGGAGCACGTCCAGCCGGCCGCCGCCCGCCGGCTGCTCACCGGCGCCGTCGACGCGTTCGCCGAGCGCGGCTTCCAGGCCACCACCACCCGCGACATCGCGTCCCGCGCGGGGATGAGCCCGGCCGCGCTCTACGTGCACTATTCGTCCAAGGAGCGCCTGCTCTTCGAGATCAGCCTGTACGGCCACAACGCGGCGCTCGACGTACTGCGCTCGGCCAACATCGGTCCGACTCCCGCGGACCGGCTGCGCACTCTCGTCTCGGCGTTCACGGCCTGGCACGCCCGGCACCACACGATCGCGCGAGTCGTGCAGTACGAGCTTGCCGCGCTCACCGCGGAGCATCTGGCCGAGGTGGCGACGATCCGCCGAGCCATCTCCACCCAGATCGAGCAGGTGCTGGCCGACGGCGTACGCAACGGCTCCTTCGCCGTCTCCGACCTGCCCGGCACCACTCTCGCCGTACTCTCGCTCTCGATCGACGTGGCCCGGTGGTACACGCCGCACCGCGGCGACCCGGAGGCCCTGGGCAAGCTGTACGCCGACCTCGCCCACCGGATGGTGCAGGCATAGCAAAGACCCCGCACCACCTGGTGCGGGGTCTTTCGCGTATTGGCGTCAGGCCTGGAGGGCAGCCTGGACGTCGAGGTGGATGTCCACCTTGTCACCGATCAGCAGCTTGCCACCCTCGAGCGGCACGTTGAAGTCGATGCCCCAGTCCTTGCGGCTGATCGAGGTGGAGGCCTCGAAGCCGATGATGGTCTGGCCGTAGGCGTTCTGGTCGACACCGAGGAACTCGACCGCGAGCTCGATGCTCTTGGTCACGTTCTTGATGGTCAGCTCGCCGGCCAGGACGTAGTCGTCGCCCTCCGGCTTGAAGGCGGTGCTGACGAAGGTCATCTTCGGGCTGTTCTCGGCGTCGAAGAAGTCACCGGAGCGCAGGTGCCCGTCGCGCTGCTCGCTGCGCGTGTGGACGGAGGCCAGCTCGACGGCGACGTTCGCGGTCGACTCCTCGAGGGAGTCCTTGACGATGATCTCGCCGGCGTACTCCTGGAAGGTGCCGCGGACCTTGGTCATCAGGTGACGTACGGTGAAGCCGATCTCGCTGTGCGCGGTGTCGATCACATATGTACCGGCGACCAGGCCGGGGATGGTGCTGGTCGGGGTCGTGCCGGTGATGGCGGTCTCGCTCATGGGTTCCTCTCGGGAAAAGTGTTCCTACTGGTCGGGGGCGACGCAGCCGGGGACTGAAAGTTCAATTTTCAACCTCTGACCACGACAGTAGGCTTCAACGGTTTAAAAGTCAACTACATTCCCGGTACACTGTTCCCGTGACGATGACGACTCAGACCCGGTGGTTGGACGCCGAACAGCAGGTGGCGTGGCGTGCGTACCTGCTCGGAACCGCACGCCTGATGGCCAAGCTGGACGACGACCTGCGCCGGTTCGGCATCGGTATCAATGACTACGAGATCCTGGTCCGGCTCTCCGAGGCGCCCGACCGGCGGCTCCGGATGGCCGATCTGGCCGACCGGCTGCACCAGAGCCGCTCGCGGCTGACCCACACCGTCGGCCGGCTCGAGGCCGCCGACCTGGTCCGCCGTACGTCGTGCACGAGCGACAAGCGGGGTGTGTGGGCCGAGCTGACCGAGTCCGGACTCGAGCTGCTCGAGCAAGCGGCGCCGTACCACGTCGAAGGCGTTCGGGAGAACCTCGTCGACCTCGCCACCCCAGAGGACTTCGCCGCCGTGGGCCGCGTGTTCGACTCCGTGTCGGAGCACATCGGCCAGCGCTGACCGACGGCCTGCCATCCGGCCCCGGCCGGATGGTCACTGCCCTGACCCCGCCGGGGTAATCTCCAGCGTCAACTCGTCCCGGTCGGCGCCGCGGTAGGCCATCATCGAGTCGCGCATCCGCCGCTTGACCGGTGGCAGGTGGTTGACCGTGCGCATAGCGGTCCGCATCCCGGCCAGCGCCAGCCGCCCGATCACGGGCTTGTGGACCGGGTCGTCGGACGTCATCTGAGCCCGCGACTTGAGCACCGCGTCGAAGCCGTACTCGATCATCTTCGCCTCGTACTCGTGCACGGCCGGGATCAGTTCCTGCCGCCCGTCGCGCACCTCGATCAGCGTCCGGCACAGGTTCACCGCGTCGCGCAGCGCGGTGTTGGCCCCGACGCCACGACCCGGCGTCATGGTGTGGATCGCGTCACCGAGCAGGGTCACAGTCGTCGACTCCCAGGGCTCGACCGGGACCGACGTCCAGATGTTCACGGGGAAGCAGGTGCCGGGATCGGTCAGCGCGAACAGGCGGCGCAGGTTCGGGTGCCAGCCCGGCGTGACCTTGAGAGCGGTGTCGATCAGATCCTGGCCGCGCATGTTCATGATGTTCGCCGGCAGCTTGTCTCTCGTTGCCGACAGCCCCCAGTTGATGTAGTCGCGGGTGTTGTCGAACTGCAGTCCCGGCCACTGCCGGATCAGCTCCTCGGTGTTGCCGCCGATCCCGTGCTTGGGGTTGCCATCGCGGTCCCACTGGAACTCCATCACGTGCAGGATGCAGGCGAGCCCACGCGGTGCGGTGACGATCGAGATCCCCTCGAACACCTTGGGCGACACGAGCTTCGCGCTCTCCTCCGTGATCGGGAGCTTCCCGGCGATCGCGATGATGCCGGTCTCCTCGGTCTTCGCCTGCGGCAGATACTGACGCCGAACCCGGGAACCCGAGCCGTCGGCGGCGACCAGCAGATCGCCGGTGGCGTGCGTACCGTCGGCGAAGTACGCCGTGACCTGGTCGCCGTGCTGCTCGAAGCGGGTGAACTCCTTGCCGAACTCGACCACGTCGTCGAGACCGGTCAGCAGTACCTGGCGCAGCGTCATCCGGCTGATCGACTTCTCACTCTCGACCGGGTCCGTCGACTCCGGAAGGTCCATCGAGAGAACCTCCTTGAGGTCCTCGGTGAGCATGTTGAAGTACTTCGGGTCGCGAGCCTTCGTCGCCACGAACGTGTCGTAGAGCTCCGTCGGCAGCAGCGCATGCAGCGCCCGGCTGCCATCGGGGTCGATGCCGACCCGGTAGCCGTGCAGGCCGTCCGTGCGCAGCGCGTCCCGTTCGAACACGGTCACGCCGATCCCGGCCCGCTTCAGGCCGTGCGCCAACGCCAGTCCGCCGGTCCCGCCACCGATCACCAGTACCTTCATCGCCGTCCCCTTTATCTCGGATCTTCAAATATCTCGGTGATCCGAGTATCTTGGAGATCCGAGATAAATGCAAGCCCTATGCTGAGGTGGACCATGACCAGTTCCCGAGACGAGCTCGCCGGCGAGATCCAGCAGCGGATGATCCGGTTCATCGCCGGCGTGATCCTCTACAACCACGCGGTCTCCGCGAAGGTGGGACTGGGCGCCAGCGACTCACAGTTCATGACGCTGCTGCAGACCTACGGCCCGCTCACGCCGCGACAGCTCGCCGAGCACACCGGCCTCACCTCCGGCACGATCACCGGCGTGATCGACCGCCTGGAATCCCACGGCTTCGTCACCCGCGAACCCGACCCGGCCGACCGCCGCAAGGTCGTCGTCACGCCGTCGGTGCAGGCGATCCAGGACAAGCTGGTCCCCCTGTACGCCGAGCAGGGCGAGCGCATGCAGTCCGTCCTGGCCTCCCGCTCCGTGGCCGAGCTCCGCGTCATCTCGGACTTCCTCGCCGACTCGGTCAGCTCCAGCGAGGCCCGCTCGTAGTACCGCGGTACGACGGCCGTCCGGCAAATCAGTCCGCGGTACCACGGATCGGGCGTCGGGCGTTCCTAGCGTGGTCAGCGAGGCGCCGGGAGAACCGGCTCCCGTGATCGAGGGAACAACGCGAATGATCGAGGCACACCAACTGACGAAGCGGTACGGCGAGACGACCGCGGTCGACCGGCTGGACTTCACGGTCAAGCCGGGCACCGTGACCGGATTCCTCGGCCCGAACGGTGCGGGCAAGTCCACCACCATGCGGATGATCATCGGGCTCGACGCACCGACCAGCGGCACGGTCGTCGTGAACGGCCGCCGGTACGCCGAGCACACTGCCCCACTCCAGGAAGTCGGAGCGTTGCTGGAGGCGAAGTCGATCCACCCGGGCCGGTCAGCGTTCGACCACCTGATGGCACAGGCCTACACCCATGGCATTCCGCGCGGCCGGGTGGACGAGGTGATCGAGCTGACCGGCCTGCAGTCGGTGGCCAAGAAGCGCGCCGGTGCGTTCTCCCTCGGTATGGCTCAGCGCCTGGGGATCGCGGCCGCGCTGCTGGGCGACCCGGCCACGGTGATGCTGGACGAGCCGGTCAACGGCCTGGATCCCGAGGGTGTGCTGTGGATCCGGAACCTGCTCACCGGGCTGGCCGCCGAAGGCCGGACCGTCTTCGTCTCGTCGCATCTGATGAGTGAGATGGCCCTCGTCGCCGACCACCTGATCGTCGTCGGACGCGGCCGGCTGCTGGCCGACACGAGTGTGCACGAACTGGTTCGCCAGACCGCTGGGGAGACCGTCACTGTCGCGAGCGCCGATCCGGGCCGGCTGCGCGAGGTGCTGGCCGGACCGGGCATCGAGATCACCGGGCGGGCCGGCTCCGAGCAACTACAGGTCACCGGCCTGGCGGCGCGGGCGATCGGGCTCAAGGCGGCAGAGGCGGGGATCGCGTTGTTCGAGCTCACCGCCAAGGCGATCTCGCTCGAGGAAGCGTTCATGGAACTGACCAAGGACTCCGTCGATTACCACGGCACCACCGAGGTCTCCGGGAGGGCCGCATGAGCGTCGTCACCTCACCCAGAACCCCTGACAGCGGTACTCCGGTCGCGCGGCCGGCGTACCGGGTGACCGGCCGGCGCGTACTGCGTTCGGAGTGGGCCAAGCTGTGGTCACTGCGCTCGACCTGGATCACTCTGGGACTCGGTCTGCTGTTCCTGGTGGGCTTCGGTGTGATCGCTGCCGCGCGGTACAAGTCCAGCGTCACGTCGGGCCGGCAACTGGATCCGGACTTCGCCGACGCCACCGCGGTCAGCCTGTCGCTGTTTGGTGTCGTTCTGGCGCAGTTGGCGTTGGGCGTGCTGGGGGTGCTGGTCACCGCCGGTGAGTACTCCACGGGGATGATCCGGTCGACCTTGGCCGCCGTACCGCGGCGTCTGCCCGTCCTCTGGTCCAAGGCTGCTGTGTTCGGGGTGGTAGCGCTGGTCTTGGGTGCGGTCGGCGCGTTCGTCACCTTCCTGATCGACGGTGGCATCCTGTCCGGCACCCAGGCAGCGCTGACGATGTCGGATGGCGGGGTCGTGCGCAGTCTGCTCGGTGCCGCGCTCTATCTGGGCCTGGTGGGCGTCATCGGCGCCGCTCTGGGGTCACTACTGCGCTCCGTGGCGGGCGGCATCTCGGTGCTGGTAGCCGCGCTCATGATCCTGCCGGGGCTGATTTCGCTGCTGCCGACTTCTTGGCACAACGCCGTTCAGCCCTACCTGCCGAGCGTTGCCGGCGAGTCGATGTTCAGCCTGCACCATGGCGCCCACACGCTCTCCCCCGGCGCAGGTCTCCTGGTGTTCCTCGCCTGGACGGCACTGGCTCTGGCCGGCGCCGCCTGGCGCCTGGTTCGAAGCGACGCCTGACAGGGGCGGCCCGCGGGCCCACTCCGACGGACGGCTCAGGGTCGGCGGCAACAATGGACAGGTGGCGACGATGAGCACGATCCGGATGGGACCTGCCGGCCGGCCGGTGGAATCCGATCCGCTGTGGCGACACCCGCTGGTCGTCCGGTTCAGCCGGATCGGCCAGCGGCTCCGGCAGGTGGATGTGAAACGACCGTGGGTGCTGGACACCTTCGTGGTGGCCGGCGCCTTCCTGGTCCTCTGCCTACCCGACCTGATCCACCAGGGCGACCGCCGCGAGTTGGCTGACGTGTTCCCCGTTCTGCCGACCGGCGCGATGCTGGCTCTGCAGGCCGGGCTGATCCTGCCGCTGATCCTGCGCCGTCGGGCGCCGTTCGCCGCGTTCGTCGCCATCGCGGCGGTCTTCTGCTTGCAGTGGTCACAGAGCCACTTCCTGCGCGCCGACGCCGCGATCCTCGTCGCGCTCTACAGCCTGACGCTGCACGGCCGGCTGCGACAGTTGCTCTGGGCCTGCGGAATCATGGCCGGCGCCATCGCGCTGGTCGCCGTCCAGGTTTCCGCCGTCACGTCGTTGCCGGAAGCGCTGTTCTTCCTCATCTGCGCTGTCACCGCGGCGATTGCCCTGGGGCTCGTCGTACGCATCAGAAGGTCGCAGTTGGCGGGCCTGCGCGAACGCACCGCTCAACTGGAGATCGAACGCGACCAACGCAGCATGCTCGCGGCTGCGGCCGAACGGACGCGGGTCGCGCGGGAGATGCACGACATCGTCGGCCACAACTTGTCGGTCATGATCACCCTCGCGGACGGCGGAGCGTACGCCGCCGGCGTGACGCCCGATCGAGGCGCCGAGGCACTGCGGCTGATCGGCGAAACCGGCCGTGAGGCCATGGGCGAGCTGCGCCGCATGCTCGGCGCGCTGCGCGAACACACGGACGCTCCCCAGCTCAGCCCGCAGCCAGGCATCGCGGACATCGACGCCCTCTGCGGTCGTATCCGGGCCGCCGGGCCGCAGGTCGTCTACCGCACGGCGGGCAACGTCGACACCCTCGACCGGGGCGTCCAGCTGGCGGCGTACCGCATCGTCCAGGAGGCCCTGACCAACTCCCTCAAGCACGCGGGAGCCGAGACCGAGGCGCTGGTCTCGCTGGGCATCGCGGACCACCGGCTGCGGATCCGGGTGCAGGACAGCGGACCGTCGATCGGGGCCGGCCACTCGGTCGAGCCGGCCGGGGACGGTCACGGGCTGATCGGCATGACCGAACGCGCGGCCTTGTACGGCGGCACCGTGAGCGCGGGACCCGGCCCGGGCGGCGGCTGGATCGTCCGGACCGAACTCGACCTGACCGCACCCACCGACCATCTCGAGACCGCCTCATGACGACCGTACTGATCGTGGACGACCAGCCTCTCCAGCGGTTCGGGTTCCGGATGCTGCTGGAGTCCGTTCCGGAAACCCAGGTGGCCGGTGAGGCCGCGAGCGGCTCCGATGCCGTTCGCCAGGCCGCCGAGCTCCGGCCGGACGTGGTCCTGATGGACGTCCGGATGCCCGGCATGGACGGCATCGAGGCGACCCGGCAGATCGTCGCCAACGGCGGCCGGTCCCGGGTGCTGGTGCTGACCACGTTCGACCTCGACGAGTACGCCCATGCCGCATTGCGCGCCGGAGCGAGTGGCTTCCTGCTGAAGGACGCCCGGCCGGAGGAGCTCCTCGCCGGGATCCGCGCCGTCGCCGCCGGTGACGCCATCATCGCCCCGGCCCTCACCCGGCGGCTGCTCGACGCGTACGTGCATCATCTGCCCACCCGCACCGTGGCGCCGGAGGACAGCCCGAAACTCCGCGCGCTGACCGACCGCGAACGCGAGATCCTGGTCGCGGTCGGCCGCGGCTGGACCAATGCCGAGATCGCCGAACGGCTCTCGCTCTCCGAATCCACCGTCAAGACCCATGTCGGCCGGGTCCTGGCCAAGATCGGCGCCCGCGACCGGATCCAGGCAGTGATCCTCGCGTACGACCTGCAGCTGACCTATCCGAACTCGGCGTCGATGTAGCGATCAGCTAAAGCCTTTGAGTCCGTCGCCCCGTTTCGGGGAACCTTGCGGCGTGACGGATTCTCACCAGGACGGCCGGGCCGGTATCGACGCGGCACTCGTACGGCGATTGATCGGGCAGCAGTTCCCGCAGTGGGCCGACCTGCCGGTGACGCCGGTCAAGATCGATGGTTGGGACAATCGCACGTACCGGCTGGGCACCGAGCTGACAGCACGGCTGCCGACGCACGAGAGCTACACGGCTGCCATCGACAAGGAACACGAGTGGCTGCCGGTCCTCGCGCCGTACCTGCCGGTGGCGATCCCTCAGGCGGTGGCGAAGGGTTCACCGGGTGAGGGGTATCCGTTTCACTGGGCGATCCGGCGCTGGATCGACGGCGAGACAGCCACGGTGGACAACATCGCCGACCTGGACGAATTCGCCCGGTCGATCGCCGAGTTCATCCTCGCCCTGCAGAGTGTCGACGCCAGTGGCGGCCCGGTCGCCGGCGCGCACAGCTTCTACCGCGGCGGGCCGCCGGAGTACTACCACGACGAGACCGTCGAGGCACTCGCCGTACTGAAGGGGCGGATCGATGCCGACCTGGCCCGCGAGGTCTGGGACGCCGCACTCGCGACCTCGTGGGATCGGCCGCCGGTGTGGTTCCACGGCGATATTGCCTCCGGCAACCTCCTGGTCCGCGAAGGCCGACTCTCGGCAGTCATCGACTTCGGCACCTCCGGCGTCGGCGACCCGGCGTGCGATCTGGTGATCGCGTACACGTTCTTCGCCGGCGACTCCCGCGAGACCTTCCGCGCGGCGGTCGGCCAGGATCGCGGCACGTGGGCCCGCGCCCGCGGCTGGGCCCTCTGGAAGGCCCTGATCACCACGGACCTTCCCGTCGTCGAACGCGTCCTCGCCGACCACAAGCTCCACAGCTGAGTTAATGGCCGGTGGTGAGCACCGCCTCGAGTTTCTCCATCGCCTGGTCGATCGTGAAGCTGGCCGCCTTCTGCCGCGGCGGGAAGTCCTTGAACCACCATGCTCGGCGTACTGATCTTCGACGCCCTGCCAGGGCTGTTCGTGGGCATCGGGATCTCGATGCTGCTCCTGCTTACCGCTCGTCCAGCCCCGAATGTGGCGGTGCTCGGCCGCACGCCCGGCGCGGCCACGGTCTGGGTGGACCGGGCCCGGCATCCGGGGAGCATCGCCGAACCCGGCGTACTGGTGGTCCGGGTGGAGAGCGGTCTGTACTTCGCCAACGCCGACCACGTCCGGTAACGGATCCGGGCCCTCGTCCGCTCCGAATCCCTGCGGGCGGTCGTGCTGGACGCCCAGACCGTACCGTTCGTCGACATCACCGCGGCCCAGATGCTGATCGACCTGACTCAGGACCTGGCCCGTGAGAGCGTCGATCTCCTCGTAGCTCGCGACATCGGCCAAGTCCGCGACCTACTGCAGAGCGCCGGCGCAGAGGGCACCTTGACCGATGTCCACCAGACCGTCGAACTGGCGGTCGACGCGGCCCGCGACCGCGGGAACCACTCAGCGTAGCGCCGGGTCAGTGGCAAAGCTCGGGACCTCCGGCCGCAGTGCGACCGCGCGGCGCGCCCGCGACTCAACCTCATCGACACCGGCCGTCCGGACCCGCGGCAACTACCTGCCGACCTCCCGTGATCACGCTGCGTCCTCACCCCTGCGGGGTGAGGCGCTCCGCTCCGTGACGAGGTGAGATCAGTTGCGTACGCCGCTGCCGGCCCGGTGGCGGCTTACGCAGCGAGAAAGGGAGTAGCAGATGGCTGCAAAGGGAAGTGGGGCTTGGGCAGGCTGGGTCCTGTTCGCCGGCACGTTGCTTCTGGTCACCGGTCTGATCAACGTCTTCCAGGGGATCGTCGCGCTGGTCGACGACGAACGGCTGGCGCTGACGCCGTCCAGGCTGGTCATCGTCGACGTGACCGGGTTGGGCTGGACGCTTCTGATCGCCGGCCTGCTGATGATCGGCGCCGGTGCCGGACTGCTGGTGGCGCAGACCTGGGCCCGGATCGTCTCGATCATCCTGGTCTCGCTGCACCTCATCATCCAGATCGCGTGGCTGGGCGCGTACCCCGTCTGGTCGTTGCTGATGATCACGCTGGACACCGTCATCCTCTTCGCGCTCACCGCGCGCTGGAGCGACGCACAAGAGAACCTCGGCCTGGACGAGGTACCGATGAGTGCCCCGAAGGCAGCCGGGCACCGAGCCACCTCGGCGAACTGAGCGAGTAGGAACGCCGCCTTCAACCTCGACCGGCAGCTCGGCCTCACCCGTCAGGGGTGAGGCCGGCTGCCGGAGTCGAGTCCTGGAGTCTCAGTTGGCGATCATCTCGCGGAGCGCCGCCTCCTGCTCGTTCGACAGGTTGGACTGAATGAGTTCAGGCTTGAACTCGCCACCCTCCTCGAACGCCGCCTTCACCTTGTCGGTCACCGCATCGCTAGACATCAGGAACAGCGCCGACGTGCCTGGCGTGATCTTGTCGCGGGCGGACTTGATGAAGCTGTCGTCGATCCCGACGTCGGTCAGCGATCCCGCGATCGCACCGGTCGCGGCCCCGATGGCGGCACCGAGCAGCGGCACCAGGAAGATCAGCCCGAAGAGCATGCCCCAGAACATGCCACCCATCGCACCTGCACCCGTCAGGCTGTTCAGCTGCCTGGTCTTGGGCTTCTTCGCGTCCGGCTGCCACGACACCGTCGCGGCGTCGTGGATGTTGATCAGCTTCTGCTTGGCCAGCGACTCCAACGTGGAGATGGCCTGGTCTGCCCCCGTAGGGGTTTCGAACTTCCAAACGGTCAGTGTCGCCATCGCGCTGCTCCCATCGACTGCCGGGTGGTCAGTGGCAGCGTGCCCCGACCGCAGAGCGATTTCCTCACCCCGGGTGGGTGAGAGTCGGCCGGGTGAGAGCGGGTTCGGTGAGTGTCAGCTGAGTGCGTCCCGGCAGGATGCGTGAGCCCACGCCGGCTGATGCCTGCGTGGGCTCACGTTGCGTCTTCGAGGTCAGTCGCGGGTGAGCTTGCGGTAGGTGACCCGGTGCGGACGAGCCGCCTCCGGCCCCAGCCGCTCGACCTTGTTCGCCTCGTACGACGCGAAGTTGCCCTCGAACCAGAACCACTTGGCCGGGTCCTGCTCGGTGCCCTCCCAGGCCAGGATGTGTGTCGCCACGCGGTCCAGGAACCACCGGTCGTGGGACACGACCACCGCACAGCCGGGGAACTCCAGCAGCGCGTCCTCCAGCGACTGCAGGGTCTCCACGTCCAGGTCGTTGGTCGGCTCGTCGAGGAGCAGCAGGTTGCCGCCCATCTTCAGCGTCAGCGCCAGGTTCAGCCGGTTGCGCTCACCGCCGGACAGTACGCCCGTCGGTTTCTGCTGGTCCGGGCCCTTGAAACCGAACGAGGCGACGTACGCCCGGCTCGGCATCTCGAAGTTCGCGACCTTGATGTAGTCGAGCTCGTCGGAGACCTGCTGCCACACCGTCTTCTTCGGGTCCAGGCCGCCACGCGACTGGTCGACGTACGAGACCTTGACGGTGTCGCCGAGTCGCAGCGTGCCCGCGTCCGGCGTCTCTTCGCCGACGATCATCCGGAACAGCGTCGACTTGCCGACGCCGTTCGGGCCGACGACGCCGACGATGCCCGCCCGCGGCAGCGAGAAGCTCAGGCCGTCGATCAGCTTGCGGTCACCGAAACCCTTCACCAGCTTGCTGACCTCGAGCACCGTGCTGCCCAGGCGCGGACCCGGCGGGATGTTGATCTCGTCGATGTCCAGCTTCTTGGCGCGCTCCGCCTCCGCCGCCAGCTCCTCGTAGCGCTGCAACCGCGCCTTGCTCTTGGACTGCCGGCCCTTCGCGTTCGACCGGACCCACTCGAGCTCGCGCTCCAGGATCTTCTGCCGCTTGGCGTCCTTGCGGCCTTCGACGACGAGCCGCTCCTGCTTGGTCTCCAGGTACTTGGAATAGTTCCCCTCGTACCCGTAGGTCTTGCCGCGGTCCATCTCCAGGATCCACTCGGCGACGTTGTCCAGGAAGTACCGGTCGTGGGTGATCGCGAGGACGGCGCCCGGGTACTTCTGCAGGTGCTGCTCGAGCCACAGCACGGACTCGGCGTCCAGGTGGTTGGTGGGCTCGTCGAGCAGCAGCAGGTCGGGCTGCTGCAGCAGCAGCTTGCACAGCGCGACCCGGCGGCGCTCACCACCGGACAGCTTGTCGACGAGCGCGTCGGCCGGCGGGCACCGCAGCGCGTCCATCGCCTGCTCCAGCTGAGCGTCGACGTCCCAGGCGTTGCGGTGGTCGAGCACGACCTGCAGGTCACCCATCTCGGCCAGCAGCGTGTCGTAGTCAGCGTCCGGGTCGGCCAGCTCGGCGGAGATCTCGTTGAATCGGTTCAGCTTCTGCTTGGTGTCGCCGACGCCTTCCTCGACGTTCTCCAGGACCGTCTTGCCCTCGGTCAGCGGCGGCTCCTGCAGCAGGATCCCGACCGTCGCGTCCTCCGCCAGCCGGGCCTCACCGTTGGAGGGCTGATCGAGCCCCGCCATGATCTTGAACAGCGAGGACTTACCGGTGCCGTTCGGCCCGACGACGCCGATCTTCGCGCCGGTCAGGAAGTTCAAGGTGACGTTGTCGAGAACGACCTTGTCGCCGTGCGCCTTCCGGACGTTGCGAAGCGTGTAGATGAATTCCGCCATACCTAGAGCCTATGTGCTCGGACCCACCTGTCCCAATCGGCCCTCTCGGTTGTCCACAGATCAGGAATCGATCCGGCGGAAGGGCTCTCCAGGCGTGCATCTTCTCCGGTGACAGCGGATTCGCGACCAACGGAAAGGCGACGATCATGAGCCTCAGCGAGACCTACGTGACGGTGCAGGGCTGGGTCGGCAGTGACCCGGACTTCAAGGAGCTCGGTGGGCAGGTGCCGCACGCGACGTTCCGGATCGGTTCCACGCCACGACAGTTCGACCGCGCCCTCAATACGTACGTCGACAAACCGACGACCTGGTTCAGCGTCGAGTGCTGGCGCAACCTGGCCCAGAACGCCTTCGAATCGGTGCGTGTCGGGCAGCCTGTCATCGTCACCGGCCGGCTGCGCACGCACGAATGGACCGACGATGCCGGCGAGCCACGCAGCCGGGTCGTCCTCGAGGCGTTCTCCCTCGGCCACGATCTGAGCCGAGGCACGACCACGTTCACCAAGAGCGCACCTCGCTCCGGCTCGGCTCCCGGCGAGCTCACGGCTGTCCCGTCCGCCGGCGCGGCCGAAGCATCCGCCTCGCCGTACCCGCCCGATGAGTACTCCGCGACCGCGCTGCCCCTCACCGCCGATACCGAGGCATCGGAAGCGGCGGCGGCATGACTATCTCAGTATTGACTTATATAAGCCCTGCCCGGCAGTCTGGGCTCCAGCCGACCAGCCCACGACGAGAGGGAACCACCCGTGATCGACATCCTCGAGCACATCAACGCCGTCCAGCGCGAGGTCAGCCGCACCGGGGAGACGGTGACCGTGCGGATGCGCCGCTCGTACCAGGCCGAGCCGGAGGAGCTGTGGGACGCGCTCACGGATCCCGAGCGGATGCGCCGCTGGTTCTGGCCGGTCACCGGCGACTTCAAGGTCGGCGGCACCTTCCAGCTCCAGGACAACGCCGGCGGCGAGGTCCTGGAGTGCGAGCCGCCCAAGCGTTTCAAAGTGACCTTCGGCGGTCCCACGAGTCTCCTGGAGCTGCGGTTGCTGCCAGGCTCGGGGGCTTCGACCGAGCTGGAGCTCGAGCACTCGATGGGCGAGCCACCGGCTCCCGGCGGTTCCGGCGCACTCTGGGTCGGGCCCGGGTGGGACGGCGGCTTCCTCGCCCTCGCGCTGTACGTCTCCGGCGACCTCCCGGAGGGCACCAACCCGGTCGAGATGGCCGACTCCCCCGAGGTCGTCAGGTTCAACGAGCAGTCGGTCCGCGCCTGGATCGAAGCCGTCCGCTCCTCGGGCACCACTTCCGAGGAAGACCTCGCCGAAGCCGCCAAGATCTCCATGGCCCAGTTCTCCCCGGGCACCGAGGTCTGACCTACACGCTTGATCTCCCGAGCGCGCGCCCGGGCAGTCCGGGGCGCGCGCTTGGCATCGGGCGGCTACTGACGAGCGGTTGCGAGGTTGTCGCGGCAGGTGGTGTAGGCGTCCAGCTCCTCGCGGGCCGGCGCTACAACGTGGCTCTCGGCAACTTTCTCGAGCTCCGTGCGCAGCGCCTTACCCACCAGGCGAGAGCGGCGGACGGCTCCACTGGCCGCGAAGAGGCGGCAGACGAAGGAGAGCGCGAGTCCGAGGACAGCACCGCCGACGAGCATGATCCAGGCGTACGGGATCCCGTTCCATTCCGGCAGCGGCGGGTCGTCCAAGCCTGCGATCCGGGCCACGAGCAGCGCGGCAAGCCACAGGCCGCCGCCCAACGTGATCAGGAAGAGCAGCCACTGGACGAAGCGAGCAGCGCCCCACCAACCGGGGTTGTTCGTCGCACCGAGATCGGTCCGCGCGACCGCCTGGTCGAGCTCGTCGCCGAGCGACTCCTCCCGGCGGCGGATCGCCGTCCGCACCGAGTCGGCCCACGGACGCGACAGCCCTTCCGCGGCCTTCGTGGTGATCGTGCGTACGGCGGTGTCCATCCGGGCCCGCTGCACGGGAGTTGCTGCAGGCAACGAAGAGCGAGCGATCGCGACCTCGTTGGACGCGGACTTGCGCAACGCCTTGCCCTGCTGGCGCGAGACCTGGTCGACGTGCAGCCGACGCAACGGATCCGGCCGGAATCGTCCGAGCCACTTGGTGACCGGCCATCCCGTCGCCGCCCGGGCACGCTGCAGGTACGAACGTCGTACGGCGTCGACCACGACCGGGAGACCACTCGCGTCGGACAACGCTTCGACAAGCTCGGTGATGTCGCTCTGGGCGATCTCCGGGGTCTTGGCGTTACCGCACTGGCTCGCCATTCGGTCCGCGACCCGGTCGACGTCGGCGGAGAGGCGTTCGCGGGCGGAGCGTTTGTTGCTGACCCGCTTCACCAGCAGTGCCCGCACCTCGTCCAGCCCGTCACCGCTGACAGCGGAGGTCGCAACGACCGTCGGCGCCTTGAGGCCGTCCGACTTGAGCAGCCGCTCGAGGTCGTTGAGGCAGCTCTTCTGCTGGTCCGGTGTCAGCTTGTCGATGTGGTTCAGCGCGAACACCATCACCCCGGAATGCGAGGCGAACGGCTTGATGTACCGGTTGTGCAGCGCGGCATCGGCGTACTTCTGCGGATCCACCACCCACACGAGCAGGTCGACCAGCTCCACGAGCCGGTCGACGATCAGGCGGTGCTCGACCTCGGTCGAGTCATGGTCGGGAAGATCCAGCAGGACCAGCCCGTCCAGGTCCTCGGACTGTGCGTCCTCCAAGGAGCTGCGATGCTGCACCTGGTGCCGGCGCGGGATGCCCAGCCAGTTCAGCACTTCGCCGGCCGGCTCCTCGCCCCACACACAGGCGAGCGGCATCGAGCTGGTCGGCCGGCGCGTGCCGATCGCGGCCAGGTCAAGCCCGGTCAACGCGTTGAACAGCGACGACTTGCCGGAGCCGGTCGCACCGGCCAGCGCGACCACCGTCAGCTCGCCGGACATCCGCAGGCGCTGCCCGGACCGGTCCACGATCTGCGTGGCCTCGGTGAGCACCACCGGATCCAGCCGGCCCTGTCCGGCCTTCGCTGCCGCCTCGATGGCGTCGATCTTCTTCAGGACATCGGTCGCACCCCGCAGCGGCGCCTCGACCGTATCCACTGTTTCCGTCACGTGCAGTCCTCCACCGCGCGCGCGGCCTCCGTCAGTTGCCTGGCCGTCTCGGGGTCGACCGGATGCTGGTCAAGGACAGCCAGATAGCGGGCGAATTCGGCATCCATCAGGGCATGAACCTTACCGTCAAGGTCTTCACGCGCCTTGTCGACCAGGGTACGCACGGACGTGTCGCCGAAGACAGCCTCCAGCAACTTCTGCCCGACGACCGCACTTCCGGCACCGGCGCTCGCCTCGGCCGCCTTCGGGATGCCCGTACCGCTGGCGAAGATCACCACCATCAGCGAGAGTCCCAGCCCGTTCACGCCGTACTCCAGGATCCGGGCGGTCGAGCGCTTGTCGGCGCCTTCCTTGCGGATCAGGTCGAGCACGTAGGCCTGCCACTCGCGGACCGTGCGGTCGGCGGCGGCCGGGAAGTCCTCGGACAGCGCGCGGAGCTCGGGGCCTCCGGCGGCGAGCAGCTGGCGTCCGGCTGCACTCGCCTGCCAGGCCTTCTCGGCCCGTTCGGCAGCGGCCGCTGCGTGCTCGCGCAGCAGCGACTCCAAGCCGGACTCGATCGCGTCGCTGACGTCGCGGGTCTGCGCCGGCTGGTTGACGAGCGACTTCTTCACCTTGTCGCGCATCCGGCCGACGTTGGTCTGCAAGCCCTTCAGCAGTTCGCCCGTGCCGACGAACTCCTGCCACCGGGCGAGCACCTCGCCGCGCAACAGCGTCCCGTCCTGCGTGGCCTTGGCGATGTCCTTGACCGCCTGGTCGTACGCCGACTCGGCCGTCGACCGCAGTTCGATCGCGGTGTCGGCCTGAGCCCGGACCGCGGCCGCGAACGGTGGTGTCGTTTTCACCATCGCGCTGACCGCGCCCTGCAGGGTACGGCGGACAACGGCTGCCCGGGCCTCCGCGTCGGCGGCCAGGTCGATCAGCCAATCCTTGATCGAGGCAACGGTCTCGGCCGGCAGCATCCCGTTGCCGTCGACAACTGTCTCCTGGATCGAGAACAGCGGCGAGTCGCCGAGCCCGCGCTCGAGCAGCATCTGCGCGAGGTGCCCGGTGATGTCGTCGATGGTCTCCCCGGGAGCCCGGTCGAGGACGACAGCGATCGCCGTACTGCGGTCCGACGCACTCTGGAGGAAGTCCCACGGGACAGCGTCGGAGTATCGGGCGGCCGTGGTGACGAACAGCCAGAGGTCGGCCGCCGCGAGCAACTGGGTCGCCAGATCACGGTTCGCCTCGACGACCGAGTCGATGTCAGGCGCATCCAGGATCGCCAACCCCCGCGGAACGGTGTCAGCGGCAACCAACCGCAACTGGCCCGCATCCTCGGTCCCACCCGGACTCTCCGAACTCGTCCGCGCCATCCCCGGCAGCACCCGGTCACCCACGAACCAGTCCGCGTCCGCCGGGTGATGAATCAACACCGGCGACCGCGTAGTAGGCCGCAACACCCCCGGCTCGCTGACAACCTTCCCAATGACAGTGTTGACCAGCGTCGACTTTCCCGCTCCGGTCGAGCCACCAACCACCGCCAGCACCGGTGCTTCCAACTGCACCAGCCGAGGCAGCAGATAGTCATCCAGCTGATCCAACATCGCCTTCTGCTGCTGCCGAGCCTCGTCAGCCCCCACCACATCCAACGGCAACTGACTACCGGCCAGCGCCCCCCGCAACTTCATCAACGCCGTAATCAAAGCCATAGCAGCCTGCTCAGCCGCCAACCGCTCAGCCAACTCCTCCGCAGTCAGCTCCCGAACTTCCTCAGCCTCCTGCCCGGCATCGCCCGGCGCGGCGCCTTCTTGCCCAGCGTCCTTCTGCTCGGCGTTGTCGTCCTCGGAGGCTTCCTGCCCAGCGTCCTTCTGCTCGGCGTTGTCGTCCTCGGAGGCTTCCTGCCCAGCGTCCTTCTGCTCGGCGTTGTCGTCCTCGGAGGCTTCCTGCCCAGCGTCCTTCTGCTCGGCGTTGTCGTCCTCGGAGGCTTCCTGCCCAGCGTCCTTCTGCTCGGCGTTGTCGTCCTCGGAGGCTTCCTGCCCAGCGTCGTCGTGCGCGGTGGCTTCCTGCCCACCGTCCTTCTGCTCGGCGCCGTCGCGCGCGGCGTCGCTCTGCGCACCATCGTCCTGCTCTGCCGCAGGCTCATCAGAGCTGTCACCTGTGGCATCCGCAGCAACGCCTTCCGCCGCAGGCTCTTCAGACTCCTCCACGCCGTCGTCCGCCTGAGCCTGGCCACCGTCCGCAGCCTCGTCAGCGCCCTCAGCCGCCGCATCGCCTTCCGCCGCAGATCCTCCAGGCTCCTCGGCGCTGTCGCTGGCCTTGCCCTGGCCACGCTCCGCGGCCTCGCCCGCGCCCTCAACCGCAGCAGCGTCCTCCGGCGCAGATCCTCCAGGCTCCTCGGCGCTGTCGCCGGCCTTACCCTGGCCACGCTCCGCAGCCTCGTCAGCGCTCTCAACGGCAGCCGCTACCTCCGAGGCACCCTCGGCGTCCTCAGCCGCCGACGAGCTCTCCGCCTCCCCCGGAGACGCAGCCTCGTCAGCTTCAGCCCGCCCAGCAGGCGAACCCTCAGCCTGCTCGCCACCGGAGCCTTCACCAGCGTCCTCACCCGCAGCGTGACCAGCCCCGCCCGAGCCCTCAGCTGCAGCAACCCCGCCGGAGCCCTCAGCCGCAGCAGCCCCGGCCGAGCTCTCAGCCGCCGCAGCCCCGCCCGAGCCTTCAGCCCCGGCGCCCACAGCCTCACTCGAACCCTCTGCCACAGCATCGGCAGCCTCGCTCGAGCCCTCGGGCCCGGCTGCGACAGCCTCGGCAGCCGCCCGACCTGCCGCAGCAGACGCGCCGGCAGCAGTCCCGGCGGACTCCTTCTCAGCCGCCGCACCGGCCTTTGCCGCGTCGGCCTCTGCCGCCGCACGCTTCTTGTTCTTCTTCGGTGCGGACTTGACGCCCTCAGCCTGAGCACCATCGGCCACGCCGGAGCCCTCAGCGTCAGCCGCGTCCGCGTCGCCGGCACCCTCGCCTGCGTGGTCGCCAGTCCCGTTGGAGGCCTCAGCAGCATCGCCGGCGGCGGAAACTCCATCGCCTGCCTCGGGCGCCTCCGCCGGGGTTCCGGTGGACTCCTCCGCGGCATCCGCGCCGGCCTCACCGTCCGCGCCGGCCTCACCGTCCGCGCCGGCCTCACCGTCCGCGCCGGCCTCACCGTCCGCGCCGGCCTCAGCGTCCGCGTCGGCCTCGGCAGTGGGCGCGCTCTCGGAAGACTCCTCGGCGAACTGTTCGCTCTCGTGTGCCTGCCCCGCGGCTGGGGTGTCTTCTGTGGACGGCTCCGAGGAGGTGCCGTCCGAGTCGGCAGCCGCGCCGTCTCCCGCTTTGGGGAGGCCGACGATGATGTTGCCGTACTCGAGGGGGAAGCCGTCCGGGGACTCTTCCGGCTCGTAGATGACGCCCACAGTGGGCCGTGCAGGTACGACGGGTGAGTTTCCGGCGGTGCTGGCGACAGGTGCAGCGGCTGCCTCGGCACGCGTCGAGTCGGCCCCATCCGGCGCCGGCTCGTCAGCGGCCTGCTGCTCCTTGGCCGCCTCAGAACCCGCCTTGTCGGCCGCTTCGGACGCCTGCCCGTCAGCTCCCCTGGATGCCGCCTTGTCAGCCGCCTCGGACGACTGGCCGTCGGCTCCCTCGGATGCCGCCTGGTTGGCTGCCTCCGACGTCTGACCGTTGGCTGCCTCGGACGACTGGTCGTCGGCTGGGTCGGGTGCCGGCTTGTCGGTGGCTGAGGCTTGCGCGTCGCCGGCTGACGTCGGCTCGTCGGTGTTTGGGGCGGGCGTCTCGTCGGTGGCGGGCTTCTCGGCTTCCGGCGTACTGGCCTTGGCGGCGGGCTCAAACCGTGTCCCGGGCTGCTCGCGGGCAGCGTCGGGCGTGGGGTCGGCCGCCGTCGGCTCGGCTGTGGAGTCCGGCGTACTCGGGGATTCGGGTGTGGTGGCGGACTTGCGGCGCCGGCGGCGCCAGAAGCCTTTGCCTTTGGCATCGGACTGCGCGCTCGACTGGGCGATCAGGTTGGCCAGCTCCTGGGCAGGCTGATCCTGGTTCGGAACCCGCGGCTCCGAACCTTCACCAGCTGCTGACCTGATGTCAGCCACGGCGTCCGCCCACGAGCACAGAGTGCCCGGTCGGACAGCGCAGAAGCAAAGTCATCGTGTTCCCGTTTGGCGGCGTGGACGGGTGGCAGTCACTGCGATGGTGGATACGGACCGTATCCTCCCGGCGGTCCTTGCTGACCAGTGGGTCCCGGTGGGTAACCAGGTTGGCCCGCTGGGTAGCCGGGTTGCCCCGAGGGATACCCCGGCTGAGCCGGAGGATACCCACCCTGCGGAGCCGGCTGCCCAGCACCGGGATACGGTCCCGGCCCACCAGGCTGACCCCCGTACACAGGCCCGCCTGGCATGGGTCCACCCGGTCCCCCGGGCGGGCCCTGGAACTGCGGCGCCGCCTGGGCGAACGCCGGCATCGGCGGGAACGGCACGCTCGGGCGCCGTTCGCGCAGTTCGTCGAGCAGCTGCTTCTCGGTCTCCAGCGCGTCCGGCCCGATCACCTGCCGGACGATCTTGTCCCGCAGGTACGCCAGCTCGGTCGCGTTCTGCTGGAACGCCTTCGCGGCCGCTTCGGCCTGCGGACCGTACCGTTTCGCGTTCTGCCGGAGTGCCTTGCGCCCGCGCAGCGTCGCGATCAGCGGTACGTCCTGTGGAACCAGCCAGCCGAACCGCACATAGTCGTACAGCCGGGACGCGATCATCTGTCCCTCCCGGGATCGCATCACCAGGGCGAACACGACCATGCCGATGAAGATCGGCACCATCAGGAACAGGTAGACGGTGATGAAGCCGCCGCCCCCGGCCCAGCTGGCGCCACCGTTCCAGAGTCCGTGGGCCAGCACTGCGGCCAGGTACCCGACAATCGGCGCGAGGAAACGGACCGCCGTACTTCGACTGCGTATCGCGACGCCGATCCCGATCGCTGTGAATGACGTGAACAGCGGATGGGCGAACGGCGAGATCAGACCGCGGATCACGAACAGTACGAACGCGCCGCGCAGACCGGCGTCGCTACCGGACTCCTCGGACAGCGTGTTGAAGATGCGCCCGTAGTAAAGGATGTTCTCGGTGAAGGCGAACCCGACGCCCACCATCCCGGCGTACACGAGGCCGTCGATGATGCCGTCGAACTCCTTGCGCCGTACGAGCGCCAGCAGCAGGATCACGGATCCCTTGGCGAACTCCTCCACCGGTGGCGCGACGAACACGGCCGATCGGTCGCCTCCGACGCCGGTCTCGGCCAGCCGGTGCGACACCTCGGTGTTGATGAAGATCGCGACCAGCGTGGCGATGAAGGCACCCCAGCACAGCGCGAACAGGATGTACTTGGTCGGTTCCGGCTCGTAACGGTCCAGCCACAGATACAGCGCGATCACCGGGACGACGGGGACGAACGCGAACACCAGCCCCCAGGTGAAGCCGCCCGCGCCGGTCGACTTGGCCACGATGCCGAAGATCACCAGGCCCGCGATCGCGAACACCACCGCGACCACGATGCCGATCAGGATGCCCTGGTTCCGCCGCTGACCCGGGATCGGGTGGGTGCCCCGCACGTTCGGCTGCGGGTAGGGACCGCCGGGCGAGTACGCCGACCCCGCCGCGGGTTGCGGCGAGCCGGCCGGGCCTGGTGAGGGGTAACTCATGCCCGAAGCCTAGTTGGGGAGCCCATCCCGTGGCAGAACCACCCACTCAGCGTTACCTGGATGGAACGACAACCCTGTATTTTTCGCCCCGTACGGCGCTCGTCCCCGCGACATACCCAGGAACCCAGAGGCGCGATCACCCGCCCATCTGAGAGACTCTTCCGTGCCGTGTGCCCCCGTAGCTCAGCTGGATAGAGCGTCGGACTTCTAATCCGTTGGTCGCAGGTTCGAGTCCTGCCGGGGGCGCCTCCCAAACTCGCTGGTCGGAGGCCGGTCCACCCCAGAAGCGCCGCACGTAGCGTGGTGGCATGAGCGCAGATGGGCGGACGCGGGCGTGGCGGTTCCGGCATATCGCCACGCGGTACGTGAATCCTGTGTCGCGACATGTCGCGGGGTGGCTGCCGGGGTTCGGGATCGTGACTTACAGCGGACGGCGCAGCGGGCGGATCTACAGCACACCGCTGAACGTGTTCCGGCGGGACGACAGGTACTTCTTCTTTCTGACGTACGGGTCCGAGGCGCAGTGGGTGAAGAACATCCTCGCGGCCGGTTCGTGCTCGCTGAAGACCCGTGGTCAGGTCGTGCAGCTGGTTGACCCCGAGCTGGTCACCGACCCCGAACTCCGCCCGGCACCGTTCCCGGTCCGGCTCATCGAACGCCATCTCGCCGGAGTCACGCAGTACCTGACGATGCGGCAGGCGCCGAGCAGCTGAGTGTGTCCTGCCGCGTGAGTGGTCACAGTACGGCGATCGGGTTGATCGGCGACCCGGTCGCGGTCGGCAGCCGGAGCGGCGCGATGACGCACAGGAAGGTCCAGCGCGCCGCTTCCCCGCATATCCGCACGAGGTCATCGAACTGGAGGTAGTCCAGCAGCATCACGCCGAGCGCGTTGATGGCAAGGACGTGGATGGGGAAGGCCACCCCGTCCGTCAGGCTCGGCGCGGTGTCGTTGTTTCCATCACTGCCCAGAACCGCGATCTGCCGCTCGGCCAGCAGCGGCATCACCTCCGGGTGCAGCCCGGCCCGGAGCGCGGCAGCATCCCACGGCCCGCGCACCTCCCGCCGCTGCCGGTGACCCACCCGCACCAGCAGAATGTCGCCACGGCCGACGTGGACGCCTTGGTCCCGCTCCGCGGCCAGCAGGTCGCCGATGGTCACGTGGTCGCCGGGGTCCAGCCAGGCCACCCCGCGAGACCGAGGTACGTCGAGCAGCACCCCGCGGCCGACGATCCCGTCGGCGGCCACTCCGACGGACAGCTCGGTCGCGCCGCTCTCGGTGATGGTGTCTGCGGGCACCCCGTTGTACAGCTCGCCGTCGAAGATCACGTGGCACAGGGCGTCGAGGTGGCTGTCGGCGTTGCCGTGAATGTTCATCTCGATCCGGTCCATGCCGAACGCAACGCCTCGGCCGGCCTCCGCGGCCGGTGGCCCTTTCATCTGGTGCCGGGCGGGTTCGGGGTCGTCAGGTGTCACCCGTCCCTCCACCGGTGCGGCCAGCGACACCGCGCGCCCCAGCCTGACTTCACCTGCGCCGGCCACGGTTCCGGCGGAAGTGAGGTAGTTCAACGCCCCTCGCCGGTCGTCAAGCCCCCAAGGCCGCTGGTTGCGCAGCTGCTCGTACAGCAAGCGGAACTCTGCCTCGGTCATCCGACCCGGCGGGAGTATGGCCTCCCCGGTGCCCGTAGGTCCCCCACTGGTCATGTCGTCAGCCTCCCCGCTTTGCGCGCCTGTGGATAGCCCGTCGCTCTCTGACTGGCTATCGAGTCAATTGGCAGCGTCGAAGTCCGCTTTGATGTCGCCCGCGACTCGTCCGCGGTCGTTCACCTCGTAGCCGTTGGCGCGAGCCCACTCCTTCACGTGCGGGCATCCGCTCCACTTGCCTCGATCCGGCGCGCTGGAGCCGCCCTAACCGAGTGCCGGCGCGTGCTCGGCTGGACGGCGTCCCCAGGCCGAGATCAGCGGCGCGAGTGTCAAGTCGAGTTCGCCGGCGTGGATGGCGGCCAGGTGCGCGTCGATCTCGGCGTCGTCGGCCAGTCCGGCCGCGAGCAGCTCGCCGCGCACGTGCCGGATGGTCGACGCCTCCAGCCGGTCGCAGGCCAGTCCACCGACCGGGAAAGAGCCCGCCGCGGCGACATCTACCAAGCCGGCCTCACGCAATGCCCGCGGCAGTGTCCGGCCGTAGCGCAGGTCCGCGCCGCGGCGCGACAACAGCTCCCGGACCGCGTCGCGCAGCCGGTTGGCCCGCCGCTGCGCAGGGCCGCTGTCGTCCAGGCATGCCAGTGGCTGCAGAGCGGTATCGGCGTCCTCGACCAACAGCCAGCCGCCGGGCCGTAGCGCCGCCACCATCGTTGCCAACGCCCGAGCCCGGTCGGGTACATGGACCAGCACGAGCCGGGCGTGCACCAGATCGAACGTCCCCGGCTCCGGGGGCGGGTCAGCGGCGACGTCGTGCTTGCGTACCTCGTACCCGTCGCCTGCCTTCAGCCACGACGGATCGATGTCCGTGGCCAGCACATGCCCGGTCGGACCGACGGCCGCCGCGAGCGCCTCCGGGATACCGGTGCCACCGGCCCCCACTTCCCAGCAGCGCGAGCCAGCCCTGACCCCCAGCCGATCGAAGTGCCCGCGCGTCACACCGTCGAACAGCTCGCCCAGCCAAACGAACCGCTCACCCGCCTCGGCGCGCGCGTTGTCCAGCAGGTACCCGCGGGCGGACGCGGAATCTCCACCGAGCGCGGTACCACCTATCGGATCCGGTCGGCCACCGACGTGCGGCGGGCGGGGCGAGGAAGTCACCACCACATCGTCAACCTCCCCAGCCCACCAGCGCCACGACGACAGGAGAGGGACATCTCACACAGCCAGCGAACCCCACACCTGCTACCGCACGGTCCTGCACCGCGACGAGGCTTCCTAAACCGTGCCGCGAATCACCCGGGATCCCCGTCACCCACAACGGGCGGGCTCTTCTTTGTGCCGAAAGGCGGCTCCGGGGCGACCAGCAACCCTCGCTTCGTCCGGCTGCGCGGCGGCGGTTTCGTCAAGCCGTTCTTCAATTTAGGTCAGCAACCCGACGACACTCAGACCAAGGCTTTCGCGCCGGGGAATCGGTCAGGGTGATCATCGACCTATCCAACACCGGACTCGCCAAGCTGAACCTTTTCGGATTGTTATTCGAATCGAGCAGGGACGACGGAGAACGCACCCCTCGAATCTGACGTCACCATTGGCGCACCCGGCCACGGGCACTCGGCCTCGCCGACTGGTCGATCCGTCCCAACAGTCGACCAGCCCGGCGGAGGCGGGCCGACATGCCAACACGGGTTAGGCGGCGGCTAGGCTCCGCCGCGAACGCGCAGACATAGACGATGGGCGGTCACCGTGGGCCAGCGGCGCCTCGAGTCTCCGTGCCAACCAGGTGTAGGTGCCGCACTGGCTCCGGACTACTCCGCCCGACTGGTCGATTGCCGCCCGCACAGCCAACTGGAGGTCCCTGAGTCGACCCGTCCCGAGGCGGGCGTGGTCGCTGAAGGTCGCGAGCATCGATGTCCACTCGCCGGCATCCATCGGGGTGCGCGGCCATCGGTAGGTCCGGCTACCGAGAGAGCTGAAGTCGCTGTTGCTCTCGAAGGGATCGTTGTCCTGAGCATCGCTGGTGCTCGGGTCCCGTCCCACGATGGTCAACTCCGGGGCGTGGGCCCGGTAGGCGTCCTCAACGGCCGCGAGCAGCGCCTCCTCCAGGACGTGGTAATTCCAGAACAGCGCGAGCATCCCTCCGGGAACCAGGATCGACGCCGCCTTGCGAAGCCCGATCACCGGATCGCCCCAGTGCCACGAGTGTCCCGCGGTCAGCAGGTCGTAGGTGCGGCCCGCAGACTCCCATGACTCGAACGACGCGACCTCCCGGCACGTCGTGGCCTCGGGCAACCTCGGCCATACGGACGTCAGGCTCAACACCGAGCACGCGCAGTCCGCGCGCCATCAGCAGGACAGCGACCTTGCCGGTCCCGCATCCGATATCCAGGGCTGTCGACGGGCTACCAGACAGCAGCTCATCGATCAACGCAGGCGGATAGTCAGGTCGATAACGGTCGTACTGTTCGGCGGCAGTCCCGAACGACTCCGCACGATCCCTTTCGCCGTGCAATCCATCCAAGGGCACCCCACGATTGTGGCACTCGGCCGTCCGCTCGTGCCGCGTTCTGCGCGACCCTGCAGAGGTCCGCGCGCGATGGGTGTTCCCTCGTCGACGGTCGTCGTACTCGGCAGTCTCCCCGGATGTCGAAGCGCACCCCCAATCCGCGGGCATTCTTGGTCAGTGCAGGCAGAACTCGTTGCCCTCCGGGTCGCGCATGACATACGTGAGCGGCCCGCGATCGCTGTGCGTCTCGGTCAACTGCGCGCCAAGTCCGACGAGGCGATCGACCTCGGCCGCCTTGCGATCTTCATCGACATGGATGTCCAGATGCATCCGGTTCTTCGCCGTCTTGCCTTCGGGCACGCGCTGGAAGAAGAGCCGGGGCTCGACACCCCGCCGAGTCCTGACACGCCGCCACGTCCCTGAACGCGGACCGTCCGTTGACCACGATCCTGTCCTCCGCTGGCATGTGGCCGTCGGCAACCAACTGATCGACCAACCGCGAGTGGTCTTCGACGACGGAGCCGAAAACCTCGGCCCAGAACGCAGCCTGGGCGTGCGGATCAGCACAGTCGAAGGTCACCTGGGTTCTCATAGGCAGCAATCCTGCCCGATGGGGAGTCTGTCGGTACCGGTGGCGGCTGGTACGGGCGCGGTGTGCGACGGGATGGGATGCGCCCACTCGTGCAACGGCTACCTGCGGAGCATTGTCCAGAGTGTTGGACCGCCTTCCGGGAGTGAGATCTCCTGGATCACGGCGAACCCGAATCGCTGGTAGAGCGGCACGTTCCTCAGATTGCTGCTCTCCGTATAGGCCGGCCCGTCGATGCTTGCCAGGCGCCGCTCCAGCAACGCCGACCCGACGCCTCTTCCCGGCGTCGACGCGCCGAGCTGCGCGAGGTACCAGAACTGTCCGGCCGGCCTCGCTCGTGTGAACGCGCGCTCCAGCACAACGCCACGGCGGAAACCCGACCCCATCCCAAGAAGCAACCTCGACAACCCCATCAGCCCCTGTCGAAGTGACACGCTATGGCCCGGTGGATCCCACAAGGCAGCCCCCACCGGTTGACCGTCGTCCAACGCGATGTCGGCGCAACCGGGAGCGGCATGCAGGTGAACGGCCAAGGCTCGAAACATCTGAACCTCGCCGCCTGCCTTCGGCATCAGCCAGCGGACCACGGGATCGGCCACGAACGCAGCGGCCAAGACCTTGCTGATGGCAATCCGATCCTGCGCCGTGGCTCCGCGGACCTCCAGCATGGCTAGGAGTCTATGGCGCGCAGCCTCGCCAAGCGAGGCGCGGGTTTCAGGGTCCTCAGTACCCGGAGATGGCGGCGAGTATGTCAGCCGTCGTGAAGCCCGTTGCTGAGCAGCGGCCACGCCTTGTGGAGTTCTCGCTGCCAGTAGACCCAGTTGTGGGTGCCGGGCGAATATAGGTCAATCTGGGCGTCGAGGTGGAGTGCACGCACGCGCTTGACGAACAGTTCGTTCTCGGCGCGGAGAGCGATCTCGGTCTGGTCGGATGTCGCGTCAGCCGGGTCGAGGGGGCCGGGTTGGCCCGATCCGGCCGAGATGTACAGCCGGGTGCGTGCAAGACTCGCCGCGAGGTCGTAGGGGTTGTGCGCCCGCCAGACGTCCACGTCGGCGTCCGGGTCGCCCCACAGCCCGTACGGATCCTCACCTTGTGACTGCAGGAGCCCCAGATACGCCTGCGACTCATCCGGGTCGAGGCGGGTGTTGACGATGCCGCTGAAGGAGGCCGCCACGGTGAACATTCCCGGGCGGCGAGCAGCGTAATCCAGCGCCCCGAGCCCGCCCATCGAGACTCCGGCGACAACGCGCCGGTCATTGGCCCGGAAATGCTCCTTGAGCAGCCTTGGCAGCTCCTGAAGGTGGAAGGTCTCCCAGTGCGGTCCGGATATCCAGTCGGAGTAGAACCCTGCCTTTCCGCCATCCGGCATCACGACTAGGGCGTCCAGGTCTCTCGAGAGCCGCTCGATGTCGGTGGACCTCGTCCAGCTGACGTAACTGTCACAGCACCCGTGGAGCAGGTACAGCGCTGGCCATCGTCGATCCGGAGCGCTGGTGAATCGGCGGGGCAGTAGCAACCGCACGCGGACATCCGTGCCGACCGACGGCGACCGCACCGTGATGTCCCAGGTGCGGCCCTTCACCTGATGGGTGCTGACGATCTGCGCAGTGCCTGTTGCCGGTGGCGTGCTCGGCTGCGGCTTCGACGCGGAGGCGGTTGACGTGGGCTCAGCCGCAGAGCCTGACCCGGACGGCGCCGTGCCTCCGCATCCGACTCCGTACAACGTCATCAGCACGACAAGCCCAGCGACCAGCCCGCGGCGGTATCGAACCATGGACGGGCCCCCTCTTGGTCGGGAGTGGTGGCGCGCCGCCCAGGCCGGTCCCATCAGTACGACGCTCGCATGCATGGCGGCCGTGGACAAGTGTCCGTAGCGGTTGTAGGTGCGGTGTCGAGACCCGTTGCTCAGCGTGCCCAACCAGCAGTCCCTCGACATCGCGGTGAACTGCCGGAGGCCCCAGGCGCACATCCGGGCCGCGCGCCTCGATCTACCTCGGGCAAGTTCGGCAGTCTGTCGACGCAAGCCCGGCCGCGCCGGCCGCAGGAGGGCTCCGCCCTTGTTCTGACTATGTCGTGGCCTACAGCAAAGTCACCGTCACCCGCCGTGGACAATGGCGGGCAAGGAGACGTACAAACGCAGCATGGATACCGTGCCGAGCGCCGGTCCGAGCCGACGCACCCTTCTGTCCACCGCAATCCTTGCAGCATCCGCCGGGGCGGCGGCACCGCTGATCGGCGCCGCTGTGGCGTTGCCCGCCCACGCGGAAGTAAACCACCGGCCCTTCCTCCCCCGCCGACGGCGCAGCCGCCGGACGCGGAGCTCAAGTCACTGCTCGCGCAGGTCGACCCAGCCAGGCTCGAGGCGACCATCCAGAAACTGGTGTCGTTCGGGACGCGGCACACGCTCTCCTCGCAGGACGACCCCAATCGCGGCATCGGGGCCGCGCGGGACTGGCTGTTCGCCACACTGCAGGGGTACGCCGCCGCCTCGGGCGGTCGGCTCACCGTCGAGAAGCAGTCGTTCGTCCAGGCGGCCGGCCCCCGAATCCCGGTGCCGACCGTCATCACCAATGTCATCGCCACACTGCGGGGCGCCAGCGAGCCGAACCGCACGTACGTCGTGACCGGGCACTATGACTCACGTGTCACAGACGTTCTGAACTCCACCAGCGACGCGCCAGGGGCCGACGACGACGGGTCAGGAGTCGCCGTGGTCCTGGAGCTGGCCCGCATCCTGTCTGCTGCCCGCCAGCCGGAAGCGACGATCGTCTTCGCGACCGTTGCCGGCGAGGAGCAGGGACTCTTCGGGTCGGCGTTCATGGCGGCGCAGATGAAGGCCGCCGGCACCGACGTCCAGGGCATGATCAGCAACGACATCGTCGGCAGTAGCACGGCAGACGACGGCACCCGCTACAAGCACCTCGTGCGGCTTTTCGCTGAGGGCGTCCCGACCTCGGAGACGGCGTCGCAGACGTCGATCCGTCAGTCCATCGGAGGCGAGAACGACGGGCCGTCGAGACAACTGGCCAGGTTCATCCGCGAGGTCTCCGACAACGGCGTCACGGGCATGGACGTCCGGACGATCTACCGGCGCGACAGGTACCTACGTTCGAGCGATCACGTCTCCTTCCTGCAACAGGGCTACCCCGCCGTGCGGCTGACCGAGGAGGCCGAGAACTTCGCGCACGAACACCAGGACGTCCGCGTCGAGAACGGCGTGCAATTCGGCGACCTGATCCAGTTCTGCGATTTCGACTACATCGCCGGAGTGGCACGGGTCAATCTGGCGACGTTCTGGTCCTTGGCCAATGCACCCGGCACGCCCAAGGACGTGCGCATCGACACAACCCAGCTCACAAACGACTCGACGTTGCACTGGGTCGCTGACACTGCTGCCGACCTTTCCGGCTACCACGTGGTGTGGCGGGAGAGCACGGCGCCGGAATGGGAGCGCGCGATCCCGGTCGGCAACGCCACCGAGGTGACACTCGACATCTCCAAGGACAACGTGCAGTTCGGGGTACGTGCCGTCGACAAGAAGGGCCATCACAGCCCGGCCGGCTTCCCCGCGCCGGGCTAGCGACATCGGCCGTCGGCGCATGCACAGTGGCTTGCCAGGACCGCACAGCGCGCATCTGAAAGTTGCGGACGCTGAGCGCTTGCGCTGCAATCAGCGGTGGCCAGCATCCGCCGGTCGATCTCGGGCTCACCGGCGGCTGGAGGACGAATCGGTGACCTGGGGCGTCAGGGGCGCGGTGCGCGGGCTTCTCACGCCGGGGCCTGGTCGAAGGCGATCGCGGCGATCGTCGCCGGGTCGGTCTCGGCGATCTGTTGCAGAACGGCGCGGGCCGTCTCGACCTGTGCCGCGTCGAAGAGGCTGAACACCCGCCGGGTCGCCGTGCCGATCCGGTCACTGACAGACGCGTAGCGCTCGACCCCCGCTGCGGTGAGGCGGAGTAGCTCGTCACCGTCCTCGATGAGTCCACCGGCGGCGAGGCGCGCGAGCAGAGCATCGACGCTCGCGTCGTCGTACCCGTTGGTGGAGAGCAGCGCTTTGACGGTCGTCGTTGGGGTAGCCCCTCGCAGGCCGAGGGCGTTGAGTGTGAACCACGCGCCGGGCTCGAGGTCCTCCTCGGTCAGGATCTGGATCAGCGGACCGCGCAGGTTGCGCTCAGCGAGCGCCATCGCGGTGCCGAAGGGGAGTGTCGGTGCGTTCACAGTCGTCCTTCCTAAGATAGACAGGTAGCTGTCTATCTACCGTAAGCGAAAGACAGGAGGCTGTCTATATGCCCGGGCATCCCCAACCACTCATCGGGTTGCTGCTGCGCCTGGCGAACCAGCGCTGGTCCACGGAGATGGACTCCGAGCTCGAGAAGCTCGGTGTCCGCGGCCTCACCGCCGCTCACGCGCGAGTGATCCCGTTCGTGCCGCCTCAGGGCGTCAGTGTCCAGGCGCTCGCCGCCAAGGCCAACGTGCGCAAGCAGACCATGGCCCGGAGCGTCGAGCAGCTGATCGCCGCCGGCCTGGTCGAGCGCCGTCCGGACCCGAACGACCGGCGCGCGTCGCTCGTCGTACTCACCGAGGCCGGGCTTGCGATCCGACCGATGTCCCGCAAGGCCGGAGGCAGTGTCGAGCGCACCTGGGCCGACCAGCTCGGCGAGGACCGACTGGAGGCTCTCCGGGCGGCGCTGATCGAATTGGTCGGGTACGACGCAGAGATCTAACTAGGTAGGCCGCGAGGAAACGACCTGGCCCAGCAGGCATCTCGCCCAACGCGACCTATCCAGTTCGCCGCACCCTCGACTCGATGCCGGCGCTGACCGGGCCAGGTGCCCGAGGCCGTCGTACATCAGGTGCCCAGCAGAAATCGTGGAACGTCGTGGCTCGACCGTACGGCGCGGCAGGCCCGCGCCGCTTGCCCGCTCCCCGCCCCACCATCGTGGTCCAATCACCCGGCCAGGTGGCCCATCGGAACCGTCTCCGAATGGCCTACCGATCGCCGGTCACCGCTGCCTAGGGTCGAATCGAACCAGCTTAACGACCACAGCAAAGGATCGTCATGCGTGCCATCACTGTCCGGGACCGCGAGGCCGACGGCTACGGGCTGTCCCTGACCGAGCTGCCCTACCCCCGCGCCGCCGAGAACGACGTCATCGTGCAGGTCCACGCCGCAGGCTTCCTCCGGGGCGAGCCGGAGTGGCCCGGGACCTGGATCGACCGCGCCGGCCGCGACCGCACGCCAAGTGTCCTTGGCCACGAAGTGTCCGGTGTAGTCGTCGAGCTCGGCTACGGCACCACCGGTCTCACGATCGGTCAGCGGGTCTTCGGGCTGACCGACTGGGCGCGCAACGGTTCGCTCGCCGAGTACGCCGCCGTCGAGGCCCGCAACCTGGCTCCGCTCCCCGCCGATGTCGACCACGTTGCCGCTGCCGCTCTGCCGATGCCCGGTCTGACGGCCTGGCAAGCGCTGTTCGACCACGCTCACCTGCAAGCAGGCCAAACCGTCCTCATCCACGGCGCCGGCGGCTCCGTCGGCTCGGTCGCCATACAACTGGCCCGCGAGGCCGGAGCCCACATCATCGGCACCGGCCGGGCCTCCGACCGGGACCTGGCCGGCGCCCTGGGCGCCCACGACTTCCTCGACCTGGACAGCGACCAACTCGAGGACGCCGGCGAGGTCGACGTGGTGTTCGACGTGATCGGTGGCGAGATCCGCGACCGCTCCACCGCGCTGGTGCGCACCGGCGGCAGCCTGGTCACTGTCGCCGATCCGCCGACCATCCAGCCCCTCGGCGGCCGGGCAATCTTCTTCGTTGTCGAGCCGAACCGCGAACAGTCGGCCCAGCTGGCCGCTCGCCTCCGCGATGGGAGGCTCACACCGCTTGTCACGACCGTCCGCGACCTGGCTGCCGCGCCCGCCGCCTTCGTAGAGCACACCCGCGGCAGGATCATCATCACGGTGAAATGACGCGGTCTGTCGAGACGCCGGGATATGGGACAGCGCCCCGATCCGGCACCCTGCAACGCTGAGCACTCCGCAGGTGGTCTTTGGGACGCAGTTGAGGCGTGCCGATCGCGCCAGCGCCCTCATGGCCGACAGCAGGCCATCGTCCAGGATCGTTTCGCCCCCACCAGCACCGCCGAGCTGGTGCTGTTTCCGGCCCGACCACAAACCTGATGCGCACCCGGCCGAGCCGCAGGAGTGGCTCGACGTACTCCCAAAGGGATGGTGATCGAGGGGCGGACGCGGTTGCGGCTGGCGCGCCTGGTCGTCGAGCAGGTAACAGGAAGTCCTGCGAAGGATTCCGGCGGAGGTGTCGGATCCGGCCGGAGGTGTTCGTAGAAGGGGTGAGGGCCGCCACGAGGGCGCCACAATCACAGGAGATGAAACCATGCTCGGGACACCGTTGTCGCCAGAGTTGATCAAGGCGGAGACGGCGTACAGGCTGGAGCGGACCAGGCGTGCGTTCTGGTCCGCGCGCCGCCGGGAGCGCCCGGAGCAGGCCGGCCCGGCCCGGCCCCAGCCGCGACTGTCAGTTGTGGGCGGCGCTAAAGGGTGGCCAGCACGCTTCTTGCCTCGTTGACACGGTCCAATTCGCGCTGCAGGAGAACGCGGCGATCACCGGCCGTCTCCCGTTGCTCGGTCACCGCCCGCGCGGCCTGGACAGCCAGTTCCAGCGTCATCCAGTCGGCGCAGGCGTCGAGGACCGCCTGGCCGTCTCGCCGCCATACGTCGGCTTCGGCCTCGAGTTCGGCCAGGTCGGACCGGCTGGTGGCCAGGTTGCTCCGGTATTCAGCCGACAGGATGGCGTAGACCCGATCGGCGACGTCGCCGGCGTTGTGGGCGCCATCGAGTCGATCCAGGTACGTCTGGTGGGCGAGCGCGCGCTGCCGGGCGGTGGCAATCCGCCGGCCGAGTTCCGGCAGGGTCACACCGGCCGCCACCCTCAGGCCGACGATCCTGACCTCGGTGGGCGGGATCTCGCCGAGGCAGGCGCGGATCTCGGCGACCTCGAGGTCGAGCAGGACTTCCAGCAACGCGACCTCCTGGGCGAGCCGCTCGGTCTGGCTGGGCAGCCGCTTGACGCTGTCGCGGATGTCGACGAAGGGCTGGAGCACCCACTCTCGCAGATCACTCGACTTCTCGACTGTCCGGCTCTGCACGTCCTTGATCCGCTTCTGCAGGGAACCGGACAGACTGGACGACCTGTCCGAACGGTCGGCGTCAGGTAGTCCTGGCTCGCCGGTCAGGCTCACCTTGAGGATCGTGTCCACGAGCCGGCCCAGCTGCGCCACACGGCCCAGGACCTGCTTCCAGGCCTGCGTCCGCCAGCGGGTCTCGCGGAGGATCTTCTGGTCCTCGCGGGCTTCGTCCGGATCCAGCTGGCTCGCCGCTGCGGTGTGGTACCGCTGCGAGAGCGCGGCGACGGTCTCCAGCTGGGACAGGTAAGCCTCGAACTGCGCTGACGAGCTGGCGACGAGATCGGTCCAGGTGGTGAGCGAGACTCCGGTTTGCTGTTTGACGTACTGACTGGTGATGCCCTGGGCGGCACGCATCGCGCCGACGATGGGCAAGCCAATCATGCCGAATCCACCCCACTGCTGGGACATTCCGCCGCTCTGCGTGACCACTTGGAGTGCGGTGCCCAAGGCGTCCAGGGTCTGGGAGATGCTCCGGCACTCCGCGCCGACCGAGGCGACCGTGCGATCCAGCGCGGTGAAGGTCGTGCGGACATCCTGGAGCGTTGGTGCGGTGAGGGCTTCGATGCGCTCTATGCCCTCGGCGAGCTCGTGGTCGTCGATCATTGTCGTTCCCCCTGAGGCCGCTACCACGTGTAGCTGCCCCATCTATCGGAGCAGCACAGGAGGTCCGCTGATACACAACCGCCTGCAAGGGCCCAGGGGTGTGGCGACTCAGGAATCGCGCTGGTCGGATCGTCGGGAGTGAGGTCGGGTCGCAAGCGGACGAATGGCGGACCTGACCAGCCTGCAACGTGTCAATGAACCACAACACGTCCGATCATCTCGGACATCATGCTTTGGTAATGCAACCGGATCGTTCCGCCAGGACTCGTGCAGGGAAAGGGTCCGATCTGGGGAGTGGTGATGGCTGACGGCGACACGGTGCGCGAGCTGTACGAGGGGTGTTACCGGCGGCTGGTCGGGCAACTGTTCGCGATCTGCGGGAACCTGGGCGAGGCCGAGGACGCCGTCCAGGAGGCGTTCGTCCGGGCGGTCGAGAAACCCCGGCGGTTCGCCCAGCTCGACGCCCCGGAGGCGTGGCTGCGCACGGTCGCGCTGAACGCCGTACGACGGCGCTACCGCCGCGCGACCCGATTCCACGGGTTGCTCTCCCGCGCAGGTGTCCCCGAGACAACGATGACCGAGCTGTCCGCCGACCGGGTCGCGCTGGTCGAGGCCCTGCGGCAGCTCCCCTACGAACAGCGCGAGGCGATCGTGCTGCACCACATCGTCGATCTGCCGGTGGGTGAGATCGCCGTACAGCTGGGTGTTCCGGAGGGGACGGTCAAGGCTCGACTCTCCCGGGGCAGGGCCCGCCTGGCCCCGCTGGTCCACGAGTTCGCCGACGACGCCGAGGAGGTCAACCATGTCTGAGCTGAAAGAACTGTCCTGGGACGTCCAGGAGACCGTCCAGCCGTTGCCCTTCGAGGCTCTGGAGCGCCGTGGCATCCGCCGCCGTCACCGTCGGCAAGCCCTGACCTGCGCGGGAGTCGTTGCGGCGGTGACGATCGCAGTACTGGCTGCCGTTCTGCCGCTCGGGAACATCACCGGTACCGAGAAGCCGCCGACCGCCGGCACCCAGGCGTCGATCCCGGTCGACCAGGCGGCCGAGAAGCTGGTCCACGACAAGAAGTCGGGCTTTGCCGGCATCGCGTTCGCCACACCGACCCGATGGGCCTCGGTCTGGATGTCACCGCAGCCGGGATACACCGAGAATTACGCCGCGGTGCTGAGCCGTGACGGGGTGCGGACCACCGCGCCGGTGCGCAAGAACCAGTACTTCGTGCTGCGGGTCGGTGACGAGGTGCTGGCACTGTCGATGCCGACGAGCATGAAGGGCAGCGATCCGAGCTGGGCCCAGGCCGTGATGGTCGGCCTGACGGATCAGGGCCGGGTCGAGAAGAAGCTGCACTGGGCTCCGCCGACCAGCGAGTTCGCCGACGGCGACGTACTGCTGGCGTCCGGCACCCTACGGGCGCTGAATCCGGAGACCGGGACTCTGCGGAAGGTGAAGATCCCCGGGATCGACAACGCGTACCAGCCCCAACGCGACACCACTGGACGGTGGTGGCTGGTCGGCGCCAAGAACAGCGGCGTCGGCAACATCTACTGGACCGATGACCGCGGCAAGACCTGGGACCGCTCCGTCATCAGCCCGGGCCGGATGGGCGGCCGGCTGGGAGTCAGCCCGAACGGCCGGACGATCGTGGCGATCCCGGGCAGCAACCCCCGTACGACGGATGACCTGGTGCCGCTGCGGTTGTCCACCGACCGGGGCGAACACTGGACAACGGTGGCCACTCCGGACTCCACGTTCCTGTCGTCTCCCGTTGCTTTCGACAACGGCACCGGGCTCGCGCTCTATCAGGGCAAGGAGCGCGAACTCCTCCGGCCCGGCGCAGGTGCGGCGCTCACACCGCCGGCCGACCTCGGCGAGATGGAAGGAGTCGGCGAGTTCGTCTACGGGATGCAGTACAACGGCAACCAAGCCATCACCAGCACCGATCACGGCAAGACCTGGAAGTACTTCGAGCCTCGCTAGGCGTGAATGCGGTCAGGTCGAGGGCGCGTTGGTGAGACGTCGGCATGACTCCTTGCGCCTTCGAAGAGCAGAACCGGTTGGGTGGACTCTACAGCGCGCCGGTCGTTTTGGTTACGCCGTACACTGTGGTTACGATGTAACCACGCGACCGAGGGAGAGTCATGAACACGAGCACCACCCACCGCCGATTCGCAACAGTCGCCCACGCTTTCGCGGACCTGATGAACGGCCACGACCCGGATGCGGTCGACGGCTTTGTCGCGGATGACTACATCAACCACAACGCGTTCGTCGACGACGGACGCGACGCGAACCGGGCGTTCTGGAGGCTGTGGTTCGCGGCATTCCCGGACACGGAGGTCAGCCTCGACGATGTACTGGTCGACGGGGACCGCGTTGCCGCTCGATTCACCTACGAAGCCACGTTCCAGGGGTCCTTCATGGGGATAGCACCGACCGGCCGCCGTGTGGTGATGCACTCCATCGACATCTGGCGGGTCGTCGACGGTATGGCGGTGGAGCACTGGGACCAGCTGGACGGACAGGCATTCTTCGCCCAACTCAGCGGCACTGCCGACATGGCCGGCCTCCAGTGACGGAGTCCGGTGATCCCGCGCCGACGCGGGCGCGCCAGCGCCGCGAGCGGGAACGCGCCGCAGCCCGCGAGTCGATCCTGTCCGCCGCCCGCGAGCTGGCACGGCGCGAGGGCTGGGACGCCGTCACCATGCGACGCCTCGCCGAGGAGATCGAGTACTCGGCGAACTTCGCCTACCGCTACTTCACTGGCCGCGACGACATCCTGCTCGCCCTGGTCCGCGACGGATTCGTTCGTCTGCGCGACGCAATGGCCACCGCGGGCCGGCCGCCGACGTCCGCGTCGCCGGACCGCGCATCCGACCCGCAGGCGTCCGCTGTTCGGCAGGCCGGCCATGCCTACCTCGACTTCGCCCTGACCGAACCCGACTTGTACCAGCTCATGTACGGGCTGGGCGGCGTACGGGTGCCCGTCACCGACACGTGGACCGACGGACAGGCCGTCGGCGATGTCCTGACCGGACTGCTCGCCGCCGCCGAAGACCCGCAGCCCGAGCGGCACGTCCTGCAGCTGTGGGCAACAGCCCACGGGCTGATCGCGCTGCGGGTCGTCGGCCGCGTCGACGTCGACGCCGATGCACTACACGCCCTGCTCGACGACGCGCTGACCGACTGCCTCGCCCGCGCCCTCCCCGTACCACCGCCACGTCGATCGACCAGAAAGAACTAGCCGTGAGCACCCTAGCCACCGCCGCCGCGCTAGTCGCCATCGCGACCACCGGCATCATCTACGGCACGGACATCTTCGCCGCGCTCGTCCTGCGCCCCGCTGCCGTCGGCGCCGCCGACGCCTCCGTGGCCGACCTGCTCGGCCGGGTCCACGAGTACGGCGACCGCCGACTGCCGGCCCCCGGCGTGATCGCACTCATCGCCACCGCACTCGTCACCGCAACCAGCAGCCACAACGCCGCACGCATAGGCGGCGCGGTCGCACTGGCCGCACTGCTGGCCTGGCTCGCGATCTACAGCCGCATCAGCGCGCCGATCAACAAGCAACTTCGCGCGGCCGCAGCGAACCACACCGTTCCCCCGGACACCCGAGCCCTGCAACAACGCTGGGACAGCGTCATCTGGCCCCGAGCCGCCCTGCAATCCCTCGCCCTCGCCGGACTGCTCACGGCCGTCCTCACCCGATAGCCGTACACCACAACTGCTGGACGCGACTGACTCGTCCAGTGAAGGTAGCCGTCCCACTTCACCCACGGGCGAGTTGGAGGGCAGGCATAGTGGCACGTGGATGGGTACGCGGGATCCGCGCGGTGTGTGTTGTCGAGGGTCAGGTCTTCTGGCGTGCTTGCGGTCGGAATCTCGAGAGATGGGACCAGTGATGGGGATCGTGAGGTGCGATGTCACCGTGTCTCTTGACGGGTGCATGGCGGCTGCTGGGCAGAGTCTGGAGAATCCGATGGGTGAGGGCGGGATGCGGACGATGGCCTGGCATGCCTCCGAACCGGACGCGTCTCCCTTCACCGGCAATCCGACGGGAGCGTTCGTGATGGGGAGGAACATGTTCGGCCCGGACAGGGGTGAGTGGGACCTGTCCTGGTACGGGTGGTGGGGTGAGGAGCCGCCGTACCACGCACCGGTGTACGTGCTCAGTCACTACGCGCGCGAGCCATTGCCGATGAAGGGCGGTACGACGTTTCACTTCGTCACGGACGGCATTGAGGCGGCACTCGAACAGGCGCGCAAGGCGGCCGACGCCGGCGACGTGCAGATCGCCGGCGGCGCTAGTACCGTGCGGCAATATCTCAGGGCCGGGCTGCTGGACGAGCTGGTGCTGCACGTCGCGCCAGTAACCGTGGGCGGCGGCGAACGGCCGTTGGACCAGGTTGGTGCCCTGGACTTCGATCTCGTCGACGTGGCCTCGGGACCGGCAGTGACGCACCTGAAGTACCGGCCCACGCGATAGACGGCACGTTGCAGGTTCGAGTCGTGTCGGGGAACCGTTGATGTCCATGTGACCTGCTTCGGATGGGAGGGCAATGACGGAGCGCGAAGTGCAGGCAGTCGTGTTTGACCTTGATGGGGTTCTGGTCGACTCCGAGCAGCAGTGGGACGAGGTCCGGCGCGGGGTTGCCGTCGAAGCCGGCCGGCCTTGGCCCGATGGCGCGACCCGGGCATTGCAGGGGATGAGCACGCCTGAGTGGGCGGCCTACCTGACGGACGTGATCGGAGTGCCTGGCCAGCCGCAAGACGTGGCCGCCCAAGTCATCGATCGCATGGCGAGCCGATACCGGTCACGGCTGCCGCTGCTGCCTGGCGCCGTCGAGGTTGTGCAGCGACTGGCGCTCCACTGGCCGTTAGGACTGGCGTCGTCGTCACCGCGGCAGCTGATCGACGCGGTCCTCGAGTCCGCGAACCTGGCCAGCAAATTCCGTGTCACCGTGTCCACCGAGGAGGTCCGGGCCGGCAAGCCGTCGCCTGCGGTCTACGAGGAAGTGGTACGGCGCTTGGGCGTGGACGCACAGCAGACGGTCGCAATCGAGGACTCGAGCAACGGACTGCGGTCGGCTGCCAGGGCCGGGTTGCGCGTCATCGCAGTTCCCACCGAGGCCTTTCCGCCCGACGAGGATGCCCTCAGCCTCGCATCCGTGGTCGCGCACTCGCTTGACGACATCACCCCGCCACTGGTGACGTCGCTGGCCGACCGAAGCTAGCTGCCCCGCCACTGCGAGGTCGTGCCGGCCGAATATCGGCACCGGTAGTCCGCGCGCCCGCAGCGCGACAAGGGCATGCCGTAGTTCACTGGAGTGACACAAATCTGTGTTCATTCATCGTTCACGTCGCGTTTCCGGGAGCCGAGGGTGGCGGCTGAGTTCGTGGTCGACGAGTCGGTCGGCCCGTCGTGCGTCGAAGTGCTGATCGACGCGTTGCCGGTGCGCGTCGACGCCCACCACACCGAGCGCAGAGTCTGGTTCGACACGCATGACTGGCGGCTGTTCCGGGCAGGGCTGCTGCTCGAGCACCACGTGCGGAAGAGCGAGTCATGGCTCGTGCTGAGCGACCTCGAAGGGCAGCGGATCTCCCGACAGCCGACCGGCCGTACGGCGGTCACCGCGCACTCCCTTCCGGACGGTTCGACGCGAGACCGCGTCCTCGAACTGATCGGTGTGCGGGCGCTGCTGCCGCGCGTAGTCGCGAGCGGTCCTGTTCAGGTGCTCTCGGTGCTCGGCCCCGAGGAGAAGACCGTCGCCCGGATCGTCGTCGAAGGTCCCACCACAGTCCGGGACGGCGCGCCCGTCGGCGTGCGGGCCACGATCGAGTCTCTCCGCGGCTACGACAAGGACGCGGCCAAGGTGTGCCGGACGCTGGACGCCATCCCCGGGTTCAGCCCGGCCAAGGAGCCGCTCCTCGAGTCCGTCCTCCGGGCCGCCGGTCTCCATCCGCGCAGCTTCCGGTCGAAGCCCGACCTGGAGTTCACCGCGCGGATCCCGGCCACCCAGGCGTTCGCCGGCACGCTCACGCAACTCCGAGAGATCGTCCTCGACAACGTCGAGGGCACGCTTCGCCAGCTGGACACCGAGTTCCTCCACAATCTGCGGGTCACGGTGCGCCGTGCCCGAGCCGTGCTGAAGTTCGCGCACGGAACGATCGACGAGGACATCCGGGCGAGGTACGCCGTCGAGCTCAAGTGGCTCGCCGATCAGACCTCGTTGAGCCGTGATCTCGACGTGTACCTGCTCGGCTTCGACGACCTGGTCAGCCACGTGTCCGCATCGAGCGAGCTCGAACCATTGCGTGAGCAGCTCACGCGGCACTGCACCAGGACGCACGCCGTACTCAACCGCGCACTGCGGTCCGAACGATTCGCCGCGCTGCTCGACGGATGGCGACGTGAGCTGACGGTCCCGGGGCCTGTCGAGCGCCCGGTGATCGAGGTCGCCGACGAACTGCTGAGCCACGCCTGGAAGCGCGTCGCCAAGCGCGGCGACGCCATCACCGACGCCTCTCCGGCCGAAGCCGTGCACGACCTGCGCAAGCGCTGCAAGGAGTTGCGCTACCTGCTCGAGTTCTTCGGCAGCTTGTACGGCGCCGATGCCCGAAGCGAGGCCGTGAGTGAGCTCAAGCTCCTGCAGGACATCCTCGGCGAGTTCCAGGACGCCGAGGCCCAGCGCATCAGCGTCCACCAGTACGGCGTCGAACTCGCCCAGGCCGGGACGCCTCCGGCGACGCTGATGGCGATGGGTCGCCTCGAACACCATCTGCACCTTCGTCAGGACGCCGCGCGTGCCGAGGTGGCGGACAGCTGGCATCGGTTCAACCGGAAACACAACCAGCGTCTCTACGCAAGGATGGTGACCAGCCGATGAGGATCGTCGCGTCGTACAGCATCAAGGGCGGTGTCGGGAAGACGACCGCGGCGGCGAACGTTGCCTGGCTGGCGGCCGAGAGCGGACACCGGGTCCTGTTGTGGGATCTGGATCCGCAGGGCGGTGCGACGTACCTGTTCCGGATCCGGCCCAAGGTCAAGGGCGGCGGCGAGGCGCTCGTCTCCGGCAAGCGTGACCTCCGCGACGCCGTCAAAGCGAGTGACTTCGACAACCTCGACCTGCTGCCGTCCGACTTCTCCTACCGCAACCTCGACCTGCTGCTGGACGCGCAGAAGAAGCCGACCCGCCGCCTCGGCCGGCTCCTCGACAGCATGGCCGACGAGTACGACGTCGTCGTACTCGACTGTGCGCCGAGCGTGTCGCTCGTGTCCGAGGGGATCGTGCGCGCCGCGGACTTGGTCCTCGCTCCGCTGGTGCCCGCTCCCCTGTCGGTGCGCACGCTCGACCAGCTGCGATCGTTCATCGCCGAGGCCAAGGGGCCTGCGCCGGACCTGCTCGCGTTCCTGTCCATGGTCGACCGCCGTCGCCGGTTGCACCGCGACCTGTCCGAGCAACTCCCGAAGGAAAACCAAGACGTCGCGGGCACCGTGATCCCAATGGCCTCGGTCGTCGAGCAGATGGGCGTACGCCGTGCCCCGGTGGTCGCCTGGGCCCGCACCTCCCCGGCGTCCGTCGCCTACCGCAGCCTGTGGGACGAAGCCCGACTACAGGCGAAGCTATGAGCCCTGCTGAAGTCCAGATCGTCCATCCGCGCACGCTGGCAGAGGGTCAACCGGTTAACGGGAACGCTTACGTCGAGGCTTGACTACGCGGCTCCGCGGGGGCGGTGGGTGGCGGCCGCGGGCTGCGGGGCAGCGCTACGTCGCCGACTGGCGCAGTGGCGGTACCAGCCGTACGCGAGCAGGGCGCAGATGGCGCCGTTGATCATCCCCGCGCCGACGTCCGTGACGTGGTGCATCCCGCGGTAGAGCCGCGAGAACGCCACGAGCAGGGGCATCGCGAGGCAGAGGATCACCGTCGTCCACCGCAGCCATGCGCGTTCGATGCGCAGCGCGAGCAGCGCGAACGCGAAGTACAGGCCGGTCGACGCGCCGACGTGCCCACTGGGGTAACTCGCGGTGGGTGGTGACGCGTCGAGCTTGTCCACTTGCGGGCGGTCGCGGTCCACGACGCGTGCCGCGATCAGGAAGTTCAGCCCCTGCAAGGCGATCGCCACCGGTGCGACGAGCGCCAGGGGCAGGTCCCGGGTCCGCCACAGCAGCAGGGACGAGACGATGATGCAGACCGCGATCACGCCTGCGGTGTTGCCGATCTGCGACCACACCGCGGTGATCGTGTTCCAGGTTCCGGTCCGGTCGGCGGCAAGATCCTTGTTGACCGCCTCCTCGGCGTGGGAGATCCCGTGGAGTGGTCCCTTGAGTGCGAGCCCGATGCCGATGATGAGACCACCGAGGGCTACGCCGGGTGCGACGGTCCTGGTGAGGAGGTCGACGCCGTCTTGCCGATGAATCCGATCCATGAAGCGAACATAATGCCCAGACCGAGTACGTGCCCGGCGAAAATGTCGGACGGGAAATGCGCGCCGATGAAGAGCCGGTCCAGACCGACGATCACAGGCACCACGATCGCGAGCGCGACGGCGATGCGGCGTTGGGTGGCGGAGAGCAGCGGCCAGAGCAGGAAGACCAGGACGCCGGCCGCCAAGGTGATGTTCAGGGCATGGCCGGAGGGGAACGAGTAGCCCTCCGCATGCGGCACCGAATCGCTGACGACCGGCCGCGCGCGCTGGGCGATGGGCTTGGCGATCCCGCCGATTCCCCAGCCGACCATCATCGTCACGAAGGCCCACAACGCCCGGCCCTTGAGCTTCTTGGACCTCCAGGCCCAGACCACCACCACGGTCGCCGCGAGGTACACGAAGATCGGCTGGCTGACGGTCTGGATCACGGTCAGCGCCGGTATCAGCCCGTGACGAACGCTGAATCCGGTGGCCGCCCGGATGGCCCACTCGTCGGCCCTGATCAGCGGATCGAACTGCTGTCGCACCGCCAGCCCGAGGAGCACCACAGGCAGCGCGAACACCAGCATCGCCAGGACACCACGGAGCAACCGCCAACTCCGCGTCCGGACGACCGCAATCGCACCTGTCCGCCGCATCGTCATAACCGACCTGTACCCACCAAGTTCGGACTCTGACTGCCAGGCGACTCAGTCGAGACAGAACTCGTTGCCCTCGATGTCCTGCATGTTCTGGCAAGACTCGTTGACACCATCGGCCCGCAGGAGTAGCCCGCGTACCGCGCCGAGCGCCTCCAGTCGTACGCATTCGGCCTCGAGAACGGCCAGGCGCTCCTCACCCACGAGCCCGGTGCCGACCCGCACGTCGAGATGCACCCGGTTCTTGACGACCTTGCCTTCGGGAACGCGCTGGAAGAACAGTCGCGGGCCCACACCTGTGGGATCGATGCAGGCGAACGCGGAACCCTGACGCTCAGGCGGCTGCGTGCGATCGAAATCGTCCCACGTCGCAAACCCCTGCGGTGGCGGCGGCACGACGTACCCCAACACGTCGCACCAGAAACGCGCGACCCGCTCAGGTTCTGCACAGTCGAACGTGACTTGGAACTGCTTGACCGACGCCATCGGTCCACCATAGAGGCGGGATGGTTCGTCGCCTCCCCGGACCCGCCTCCTTGGTCAGGCTGGGGTGGCGTGGGCTGGGTCGCTGGGGTGGGTGGTGAGCGGGATCGTCTCGGTCCGGAGCCACTCGGCCAGCGGGAGGGCCGCGAGGATCGCCGGGAGTTCGTCGGCGGCGTCGGTCTGCCAGAGGCCGAGGGCTCGGTTCTCGCCGGTGCTCCACAGGCGGAGCAGGTTGCCTTTGGCGGCCAGGTCGCGGGTGGCGGTTGCCTCGGCCGCGTGCCGGGCGTCGACGTCGTTCGGGTCGGCGTCGTCCGGGATGGTCACGGTGAAGGTGGTGAAGTACTCCGTCGCGTCGAGACGGAGCGGGGTGGGCGAGGTGGGGTCGTTCGGGTGCGGCAGGAGTGGCATGACCTCGTCGTGGCGCCAGATCCGCAGCGGCATCGACGCGAGTACCTCCTCGAGCTGAGCCGCGTCGTCGGCCTCGAAGAGTCCCAACGTGCGCCACTCGCCTGGTTCGAGCGGTGGACGCCAGAGGCGGAGCAGGTGGCCGCCGGCGACGAGTTCGCGGGACCTGGCGGCCTCACGGCCGCGGACCTCGTCGACCGTCGCTTCCGACACGTCGGCGGGAACCTGAGTCGTCATCGTGACGAGGTATTGCATGTCAGCCTCCTGAGCAGGTCTGCGTCGATTCTCCGCTCTCAGCCAATTCCCAGGGACTTCTCAGCCGTTCTGCGACTCGTTCGCGGAACCGGCTGCGTCTCATCGACGTTGACGAACGAAAGTCCCGGACGAGAGGACGAGACGATGACGGGCCTGTGGACCGCTGGGAGAACACGACCCGAACTGCGCGAGCCGACCGAGCTGCGGTACCCGGCGGACTCCGTCGTCGTGCTGGCTGGGATCCCCGGAGCCGGCAAGACCACGCTGCTCCGCCGGCTGTATCCCGTGGGTCGCGGGTACGGCGGCGTACGCGTGTACGACTCCGAACGGCTCCGGGCGCAGTGGATGCCTGTGCTCGGAGCCGTGCCTTATGCCTGGTGGCGACCACTCCTCCATCTCACGTACTACGTGCTCGCGCTGAAGGCGATGAGTCGAGGCAAGGGGCCAATGGTGCTGCACGACTGCGCTACCCGACCCTGGGTGCGCCAACTGATCGGATGGCGGGCCAAACGAGCCGGACTGCCGCTACACCTGATCCTCCTCGACGTACCGGGCGACGTGGCCCGCGACGGCCAATGGGTGCGCGGCCGGGTCGTGCGCGCGGGCAGTATGGCCACCCACTGCCGTCGGTGGCCGGAGCTCCTCGCCAAAGCGGTCGACGACCCGAGTCACGTCGTACCGGGCGCCGCCTCGGCGGTCGTGCTCACGCGCCGCCAGGCGAACCATCTGACTGAGATCGCCTTCGACGACTGACCAGCGGTTGCTCGTAACTCTGCCCAGGCAAATACTCCTGAGTGTCGGCCGGTGGCGGAGTGTCGCCAGGCTGACGGTTCGAGGGACCCCGCCCAAAGGTCCCGTGCACTCCTCAGGAGGAACCAGTGAGGATCGAACGCACGTCCGTCCGCCGCCGCCTGGCCCGGACCGCCCAGCTCTTGACCGCCGTCGGCGTGGTCGCCGCGTCGCTGTACGCCGTACCGGCCGCCGACGCGAAGCAGCCCTTTCCGGCCGCCAAGCTCGCCGCCGCGAGCGCCGCAGTGGAGCGATCGACCGTGAAAGGCATTGCCTGGTACACCGACTCGGCGTCCGGCAAAGTCGTGGTCACTGCGGACAGCACCGTCTCCGCATCGGACGTCGCTGCCCTGAAACACGATGCCGTTCAGGTCAACCGCACGAGCGGCGTCTTCAGGCCGCTGCTCGCAGCGGGTGACGCGATCTACGGCGGTCAGTACCGCTGCTCGCTCGGCTTCAACGTGTCGAAGGGCGGTACCTACTACTTCCTCACCGCCGGCCACTGCGGGAAGGTTGCGAACACCTGGTACACCAACTCCAACCACTCCACGCTGATCGGCCCGACGATCAACTACAGCTTCCCCGGCAACGACTATGCGCTGGTGCGGTACGACAACGCGTCGCTGAGCCACCCGGGCGGCTACACCGCGGCCAACGCGGTCGTCGGTGAGACCGTCACTCGCAAGGGGTCGACCACTGGGACCCACAGCGGCAAGGTCACCGCGCTCAACGTCACCGTCCGGTACTCCGGCGGCGGCGGCAGGGTCGGCGGACTGATCCAGACGACCGTCTGCGCGGAGCCCGGCGATTCCGGCGGCCCGCTGTACGACGGCACGAAGGCGCTCGGCCTCACGTCCGGCGGCAGTGGCGACTGCCGCAGCGGAGGTACGACGTTCTTCCAGCCCGTGACCGAAGCAGCGAGCGCGTACGGCGTGACCGTCTACTGATCCGGCTCACCGAAGTCCGGACTCACTTCCGTCATCGCTGCACCGAGCCGGCGAAAACTGTCGGTGGTGGCTGATTGAGTCGGAGGACGAGATGGGGAGGAGTGCGGATGAAGGTTCGGGTTGGGCGTGAGGTGCTGGCCGACGCGGTGGGATGGGTGGCCAAGGGGCTGCCGAGCCGACCGAGTGTGCCGATCCTGGCCGGGATGGTCGTCGAGGCGGCCGACGGTCAGGTGACGTTGTCCGGGTTCGATTACGAGAGCTCCGGGCAGGTCAGTGTGCCGGCGGAGGTGGCCGACGAGGGGCGGGTCCTGGTGTCCGGCCGGCTGCTGTCGGACATCTGCCGGAGCATGCCCAGGGACACGGTGGATCTGAGCGGCGAAGCGGCTCAGGTCCAGGTCAGCAGCGGGACGTCCCGGTTCGTGCTGCACACCTTGCCGCTGGACGAGTATCCGGCGCTGCCAGAGCTGCCCGCGGCGAGCGGCGTGGTCGACGGGGACGTGTTCGCCCGTGCCGTCGCGCAGGTGGTGAGTGCGGCCGGCCGGGATGACACGCTGCCGGTGTTCACCGGGATACGGCTGGAGATCCGCGGCACGACCATCTCTCTGCTCGCGACCGACCGCTACCGCCTCGCCGTACGGACGTTCCCGTGGGAGCCGGTCGATCCGGGCCGCGAGGCCAACGCGCTGGTCCCGGCGAAGCTGCTCTCCGACGTGGCCAAGGCGATGGCCGGTCACGACCTCACGCTCGCGCTCGGTTCGACCCGCACAGGGGACGGGTTGATCGGGTTCGCGGGCGGCGGCCGGCGGGCGACGAGCCGGCTGATCGACGGCGACTTCCCGAAGGTCCGCAGTCTGATCCCCGCGGAGGGTGCGATCGCCAGCGCGGTGACCGTGGACACGGCGGCGCTGCTCGAAGCCGTCAAACGGGTCGCCCTAGTGGCCGAACGGACAGCGCCGGTGCGGATCACGTTCGCGGATGGCATGGCGGCGCTGGACGCGGGCAACGGCGAGGAGGCGCAGGCCTCGGAGTCGGTCGAGGCGACGCTCATCGGTGAGCCGGTGGTGGCCGGATTCAACGCGGGCTACCTGCTCGACGGGCTCGCGTCGCTTGGTGCGCCGATCGCGCACTTCGCCTTCACCCAGCCGACCAAACCGGCGAACCTCACTGGTCTCCGCTCACCCGACGAGACTCCGTCGACGGACTCGGCGTACATCCTGATGCCCATGCGACTACCAAGCTGACGTCAGACTGCCCCGGGCTCCGACCGAGGTCACGTAGTCAGGAAGTAGTCCGTCAGGGCCCTCGCGATCGTTTCCGGCGGGAGTGTGTGGAAGGTTCCGTCGTACCCCTCCGCCTTTCCATGCGGCAGCGCAGCCGCGGTCTGCTTGGCCGCCTCCTGCATCCACGCCGGGCTGGCGTTGCTGTACAGCGCCAGCGTCGGCGCGTCGATCGACGCCAGCAGCTCGAGCGGTACGGCGCTGTCCCGCAACTGCAGGGCGTCGTACACGAGCGTGTGCGCGATGGCCTCCATCCCGGCCCACATCGGCGTCTCCCGGATCTGGTCGACCACCTGCTTCGGCTGTCCGACCGCCTCGACCATGAACAGCTCGGCCGCGCCACCCGGGTTCCCAGCCGCGACGAACTCCTGCAAGCGCTCGACGTACCGCTCCGGCGGTTCCGGTGCTCCTTCGACCCGGAACGGCGGCTCCATCACCGCCAGCTTCTCGAACGGCAGTCCGGCCTGGAACAGCACCATCGATCCGGACGAGTACGCCGAGGCGAACCGAGCCCCGGTCGCCGAGCGCACCGCATCGAGGTCCTCCCACTCACGCTCGACCGCGTACGGCAGCGTGTCGCCGGAGTCGCCGCGACCACGCCTGTCGTAGTTGACCACGGTGAACGCCGACGCCAGCGCCTCGGCGTCGGCCGCGTACCGCGAGCGTTCGGTGAAACCGCCGGCCACGAGCACGAGACCCGGCCCACCCCCATAGGTGTCGTACGCGATCTCGGTGCCGTCCTTCGAGGTGACCTTCTCCATCACCACACCCTTCTCTCGGGATTCCCTGCCTATCCGTCGAACGGGATCCGCGGGAAACAGACATCCTGTGATCCACATCACACGACACTACCGACACAGCCGAGCCCTATCGTCATCCCGTCCGCCTCACTACAGCCGTATACAGACGACTGCACACCGCCCCGGAGTCGCTGACGCTGCTCCGCCAGCGGGGCACACCTGGTACTTGGTAGACTGTCTACCAAGTGCCGTGCTGTTCTCCAGTTGTGTCGGGAAGGACCTCATGACCACCATCGGCGCAGGCCCGGGGGCGCGGCCGGAACCGGCCGGTGTGCGGCACGTCAAGCGGCCGACGCCGTTGCGCGAGTCCGTGTACGAGGCGCTGACCGAGATGATCATCGACGGTACGCTCGAGCGCGGCCGGCACCTCGTCGAGGTCGAGCTGGCCGGCATGCTGGGCGTCTCCCGGCAGCCGGTGCGCGAGGCCCTGCAGCGGCTCAACAACGAGGGCTGGGTGGATCTGCGGCCGGGCTTCGGCGCGATGGTGCATGTGCCCGCCGAGGACGAGGTCGACCAGCTGCTCGCGGCCCGCGCGGCGCTGGAGTCGGAGTCGGCGCGGCTCGCCGCCCGGCATGCGACCAAGGACGACGTCGCGAAGCTCCGCGAGCTCTGCAAGGTCGGCACGGCGTACCAGGAGGCCGGCGACATCGACGCCACGGTGCGGACGAACGGCGAGCTGCACAGCCTGATCACGCAGATGTCCGGCAACCGGTTCCTGGTCGACTTCGCGGCCCAGGTCGATCGCCGCGTCCGCTGGTACTACACCCCGGTCGCACCGGTCCGCGGCGCCGCCTCCTGGCGCGAGCACAACCGCCTGGTGAAGGCGATCAGCGAGGGCGACGAGGACAAGTCGGCCCAGATCATGCGCGAGCACACCGAACAGACCCGCAAGGCGTACCACGACCTCCAGACGGGGTCCGAGCCGAGCGAAACACCCGACCAGGCCGCTCCCCGCAGACGCCGCCGTACGGCGAACTGACCCACCTGACGCCGTACCCACGCCACCTTCACGACAGCCGTTGACCCGGGACCGGCCGCAGGCGCCGAATCACCCGTCCGGGAGGATGCCGCTCGCCCGGACTGCGGATGAGGATGACCTGTGACCGCAGGTTGATCTCCCGGGCATCGAAGGAGGCGGCATGACACTGACGCCGACGGGTTCGCAGGCGCCGGCCGCGGACGTGCTGGTGATCTTCGGGATCACCGGTGATCTGGCCAAGGTGATGACGTTCCGCTCGCTGTACCAACTGGAGGCGCGCGGCCTGCTCGACTGCCCGATCGTCGGAGTGGCGGCCGACGACTGGACCCTCGACCAACTGGTCGACCGGGCCAGGACGTCGATCGAGGGCACCGGGGTCACCGTCGACAAGGCCATCTTCGACCGCTTCGCGGACCGGCTGTCGTACGTCGGTGGCGACTTCACCGACGCGTCCGTCTACGAGCGTGTCGGCCAGGCGATCAAGGGTGCCCGGACACCGGTCTTCTATCTCGAGATCCCGCCCTTCCTGTTCGGCCGGGTGGTGCAGGGACTGTCCGAGGCCGGGCTGACAACGGGAGCCCGGGTGGTGGTCGAGAAACCGTTCGGCCACGACCAGCAGTCGGCGCACGACCTGGCCGACCAGCTGCACCACTACCTCGACGAGTCGCAGCTGTACCGGATCGACCACTACCTCGGGAAGATGGGGCTGGAGGAGATCCTGTACCTGCGGTTCGCGAACGCCGTGCTCGAGCCGCTGTGGAGCCGCAACTACCTGGACTGTGTCCAGATCACGATGGCGGAGAGCTTCGGTGTCGAGGATCGCGGCCACTTCTACGACCCGGTCGGGGCGGTGCGCGACGTGGTCGTCAATCACTTGATGCAGGTGGTCGCAGCGGCCGCGATGGAACCACCGTCGCGCGGCGATCCGACCACCCTGAAGGACTCGCAGGTCGCCTTGTTCCGCGCGGTCGAGGAGGCCGATCCGGCCAACTACATCCGCGGCCAGTACGACGGCTACCTCGCCATCGACGGGGTCGCGAAGGGTTCCACCACCGAGACGTACGCCGCGCTCCGGCTCAACATCGAGAACTGGCGCTGGGCCGGTGTGCCGTTCTTCATCCGCACCGGAAAACGGCTGCCGGTGACTCAGACCGAACTCCGGCTGGTCTTCAAACGGCCGCCGCGGCTGGGCTTCGGCCCCCGCGGGCACATCGCCGAGCCGAACCAGCTGGTGATCAAGCTCGACCCGACGACCGGGGTCCGGATCCGGGTGGACGCCCACCGGGCGGACACGAGCCGGATCGCGCCGATCGAGCTGGACATGGAGTTCGCGCAGGAGGGTGGCGAGGGCCCCACGCCGTACGAGGTGCTGCTGCATGCGGCGATGACCGGGCAGAGCACCCGGTTCACGCGCCAGGACGCCGTCGAGGAACAGTGGCGGGTGATGCAACCGCTGGCCGACGCACCGCCGCCGATCCACACCTATCAGCCCGGGACCTGGGGGCCGGCCGCGGCCGACGAAGTACCGGCCGGGTTCGGCGGTTGGCGGAAGCCCTGGATACCGAGCTGACGCGGGGGTCCGAGCGGGACACCTCGCGCGTTCAACCGGCTGGCGTATTGTCGGCCATGTGCAGGGGCCGGACACTGGTTCGGGTGCAGCCTCCGTTCCCGTTGCACCACCGACAGTGACCCCTGGGGTTCACGGCGTGGGGTCAGGAGTCCGTGGTGGGCGTGAGCGCCTGGTTGCGCGGACCGCAGTTATCAGTCGCTTGATGGAATCGCACGAGCCGGTGGTCGCCGTGGTGGCGCCACCCGGCTACGGCAAGACGACCGTGCTGGCCCAATGGATCGAGCGGTTCGGGCCGCGGGTGGCCCGGGTGTCATGCGAACGCTCCGACAACGACCCGGTCGCTTTGTGGACGGGCGTCCTCGACGCTCTCGACCAGATCGAGCCGGTCGGCGAGGAAGCGCGCACCGTGCTGGCTGCATCCGGTGGCGGCGTCGATGTCGTCCCCCGGCTGGTCGAGGCAATCAGCGCGTTGCGCCCGCCGGTGCTGGTCGTGCTCGACCACGTCGAGGAGATCACCAGCCCCGACTGCGCGACGTCGATCGCCGAGTTCGCGTTCCGGGTCCCGGCCGGCTGGCGGCTCGCCGTCGCGTCGCGGGATGCCGTGCCACTGCCCCTGCCGCGGTTGCGGGTCGGCCGCCGGATCGTCGAGATCGGCGTCGACGACCTCGCGATGGACGACGCCGAAGCGGCCGCGCTCCTGCGCCTGGCCGGCGCCGAGGTGTCCGCCGCCGAGATCGACGAGCTGGTACGGCGTACCGAGGGCTGGCCGGCCGGTCTGTACCTGGCCGCACTGGCGATCCAGTCCGGCTCGCCGGCGACCGGCTTCAGCTTCAGCGGCGACGACCGCCTGGTCGACGACTACCTGCGGTCCGAACTGCTGGCGCGGCTCTCCCCCGCCCAGGCGGACTTCCTCGTCCGTACGTCGATTCTCGACCGGATGAGCGGGCCGCTGTGCGACGCCGTCATCGGCGGGAAGCAGTCGGCCCGGATGCTCGAGGATCTCGAACGCCACAACCTGCTGGTCGTCCCCCTCGACCGGCGCGGCGAGTGGTACCGGTATCACCATCTGCTGCGCGAGTTCCTGCAGGCAGAGCTCCGGCGCGGCGATCCCGACCTCGGCAGTGAGCTCCATGGCCGCGCGGCCGACTGGTACGAGGCGAACGGGATGGCCGACGCCGCCGTCGATCACGCCGACGCGGCCGGTGACACCGAACGGGTCGCGCGGCTCGTCCTCGAGATCATGCAACCGGTCTGGAGCAGCGGCCGGGTCGACACCGTGCGGGGCTGGATGGAACTCCTCGACGGCCGCCCGCGCGTACCGCACCACGCCGCGATCGCAGCGCACGGCGCGTTGATCTTCGCCCTGCTCGGCAGGCCGCGCGAGGCCGAGCGCTGGGTCGGTGTCGCCGAGAGTCTCCCCGCCGGCGGCACGTTGCCGGACGGCACCACCGTCGAGGCGACCCTGGCGTACCTACGGGCCAACCTCTGCCGGCAAGGACCCGCGGCGATGCGGGCGGACAGCATCCTCGCCCTCGACGGACTCAGTCCGGCCAGCCCGTTCCGCGCGACGATGCTGCAGTCGGAAGCGATGTCCTGGTTGCTCGAGGGAGACCTCGAGCGCGCCGACGCCGGGTTCAATCACGCGTACGACGTGGCGACCGGCTTCGGCATCACCCCGCTGGCGGCTCTCGTCCTGGCCGAGCAATCCCTGATCGCGGCCGAGCGGGGCGAGCCGGCCGCTGCCGACGCGATGATCAAACGCGCCGTCGAGCTCGTCGACACCGGACACTTCGAGGCGTACTGGACCAGCGCCTTGGTCTACGCGGTCGCCGGGCACGCTGCCGCCCGCCGCGGGGAGATGCGCGAGTCCCGCCAGTTCGTCCGCCGTGCCGCCGAGCTGCGACCGCTGCTGACCTACGCCCTCCCGAGCGTGTCGGTCCAGACCCTGCTCGAACTCGCCCAGACGTACATGGCTCTCGTCGACCCGTCCGGCGCTCGCGCCGTCCTCGAACAGGCCCACAACATCCTGCGCCGCCGGCCCGACCTCGGCACTCTGCCGGCGGCCGTCGGGCAACTGCGCGCCCGCGTCGACCAGATCACCGTGGCCGTGGCGGCCGGGATCTCCTCGCTGACGACGGCCGAACTGCGACTGGTCCGGTTGCTGCCGACCCACCTGTCGTTCCCGCAGATCGCCGAGCGGCTGTACGTCTCCCGGCACACCGTCAAGTCGCAGGTGCAGTCGGTCTATCGCAAGCTCGGCGCCTCCTCTCGTGGACAGGCGGTCGAGATCATGGCCGAGATCGGCATGCCACGCTGAGGTCTAGCCAAGGCGCTCCAGCAGGTGGTCACCGACCCGCAGCGCGTTCGCCATCGCGGTCAGCGCCGGGTTCACCGCGCCGATGCTCGGGAAGAAGCTGGTGTCGACGACGTAGAGGTTGTCGAGCTCGTGCGCCTTGCAGTCGCTGTCCAGCACCGAGGTCGCCGCATCGTGTCCGAACCGGACGGTGCCGGACTGGTGCGCGCACCCCGCGACGGGGATGTCGTTCTTCATGTAGATGTTGCGCGGGATCAGGTGATGCGGGTGCATGCCGAGCTTGCCCAGGTTCTTCTTCACCCGCTTGTACAACTGCTCCATCGGCTCGCCGTTGTTCGGCGTGTGCGCCAGCACCACGTTGCCGTCGCGGTCGAGCGTCACCCGGTTCTCCGGATCCGGCAGGTCCTCGACCGACAACCAGAAGTCGACGGCATGCTCGGCGACGTCGCGCAGGGCGAACGTCGGTGCCAGCAGGGTCTCGACCGGCTTCTCACCGCGGTACATCGGTGCCGACGACTTGCCCACCATCTGCAGGTTGCCCATGGGGTAATCGAAGTCGGCGTCGCCGAAGTAGTAGTCGTTCATCCCGAGCGTCTTCTGGAACCGGGTGTCGTTCTTCTCGGTCGAGATCGCCAGGAAGGCCCGGCTGTTGTGGAAGATGAAGTTGCGCCCGACCTGGTCGGACCCGTTCGCAAGCCCCCGCGGATGCCGGTCGCCGGCACTCGCGAGCAGGATCTTGGCCGAGTTCACCGCACCGGCCGACAGGACGACGATGTCGCCGGCGAACCGTTGCTCCTCGCCGTCCACCTCGGCGACGACCGCCGTCACAGTACGGCCGGTCGCGTCGGTCTCGAGGCGCCGTACGAGCGCATTCCGCAGCAGCGTCACGTTGTCGTGCTCGATCGCGGGCCGGACGGCGATGACGTCCGCGTCCGCCTTCGCGTGGACCAGGCACGGGAACCCGTCGCAGGTCGCGCACCGGATGCACGCGCTGAACGCGGGCCGGCTCTCGTCGAGCATCACCCCGCACGGCGCGTGGAAGGGGTGCAGCCCGACCGCGGCCATGTCGTCGAACAGCTTCTGGATCCGCGGCTCGTGCGAGACCGGTGGATACGGGTACGGCGCCGACGCGGGCGGGTCCGTCGGATCCTCACCCCGGGCACCGTGGACCTGGTAGAGCTGTTCGGCCTGGGTGTAGTACGGCTCCAGCACGTCGTACGCGATCGGCCAGGCCGGCGAGATTCCCCCGTGGTGCTTGAGCTCGCCGAAGTCGCGCTCGCGCAGCCGGTACAGCGCGGCGCCGTAGAACTTGGTCGCGCCACCGACGAAGTAATGCACCTGCGGCTGGAACGGTTTGCCGTCGCCGTCGTACCACTGCTCCGGCGAGACGTAACGGTCGTCGACGAACACGGCCTCGGCGTCCCAGTTCTCGGCCTCGCGCGGGAGCCAGTCACCCCGCTCCAGCATCAGGATCCGCCGTCCGGACGGCGCGAGCCTGTGCAGGAGGGTGCCGCCACCCGCTCCCGATCCGACGATCACGACGTCGTACTGCTCGGCCATGCTGTCCTCCTCAGTTGCCGTCGCCCGGCCTCGCCGAGTCGACGCGGATGTGCGGGACGTCGGCGGACTCGTCACCCCAGGCGATCCGATGCGCCGTCGCGGACCACTCGACGGTTGCCGCGTGGTCGCGGTCGAAGTAGTCCCAGCCCCAGGCCAGGAACGCGTCGGTCTTGCTGTGCGCACCGCTGAGGAGTAGCGCGTGCACCCCGAGCCAGGCCGCGAAGGCGACCGGGCCCTCCACCTGGTGCCGATGCCGGCCGACCTCGGCGACGGCCGCGTTCCGGCCGATCATCGCCATGATCCCCTTGTCCTTGTAGCGGAACGGCTCGGCCTTCTCGCCGTGCAGCTCACGCAGGATGTTGGCGGCGGCCCACGCACCGGACTGCTGCGCGACCGAGCCCAGCTGCGGCAGGATCGTGCCGTCCTTCGCCGGGATGTTCGCAACGTCGCCGACCGAGTAGACGTGCGGCTGCCCGTCCACCGTCAGGTCCGGCAGTACGTCGATCCGGCCGCCACGACCGGTGGTCAGCCCCGCCACGTTCCCCACCACCGAGGCGGCTGACTCTCCACCGCCCCAGATGACGGTCCGCGTCGGGATCGACGAACCGTCGTCGAGCTCGACCCGATCCGCGTGCACAGCGGCGACTCCCGTCCCCAGTCGCGGCTCGGCGCCCTGTTTGGTGAGGCGCTTGTGCGCGTACTTGTGCGACTTGCGGGAGAACGGTGCGAGCAGGGCGCTGCCGCGGTCGACCAGAGTGATCGTCCCAGGCTTGGCGATCCGTTCCGTGGCGACCAGCGCGGTCATCAGCTCGGTGAGCGCGCCGGCGATTTCGACCCCGGTCGGACCGCCGCCGACCACGACGACATCGAGGGCGCCTTCGTCCTCCGGCTCCGTTGCGGAACCGGCGTGGAGCGTGGACTGCAAGTGCCGCCGCAACCGCTCCGCGTCGACGACGGAGTACAGGGGGAACGCGTGCTCGGCCGCGCCCGGTACCCCGAAGTACTCCGGTCGCGCGCCGGCCGCGACCACCAGGTGCGTGCCCGAGATCCGATCGCCGTCGGACAGCGTCACGGCGAGGTTCCCGACGTCGATCTCCACGACATCCGCGGTGCGGATCTCGACCGTCGGGTACTCGCGGAAGATGGTCCGGTGCGGCCGGGCGATGTCCTCGGCCGGCAGTTGCGACGTGGCGACCTGGTAGAGCAACGGCTGGAACTGGTGGTAGTCGTTGCGGTCGACCAGCGTGACCCGGACCCCTTCGTCCCCGAGGGCGTGTGCACAAGCGACCCCGGCCAGGCCGCCACCGAGTACGACGACGTGCGGGCTCTCCGTCTGCGTGGTCACAGCGACAACTCCTCCCGGATGTCGGCCAGGATGATGCGGCCGGCCGCCCCGATCAGGGCGAGGTGCGAGAACGCCTGCGGGAAGTTGCCCAGGTGCCGGGCCCGGTCCACCTCGTACTCCTCGGCGTACAGCCCGAGCTTCGACTCGATCCGCAGTAGCCGCTCCAACTGGCTCCGGGCGCGGTCGAGCTCGCCGATCATCGCCAGCGCGGAGACCAGCCAGAACGAACAGATCAGGAAGGTGCCCTCCTTGCCGGACAGACCGTCGTCGGTCTCGTCGGTCTTGTAGCGCAGCACGAACCCGTTCTCGGTCAGCTCCTTGTCGATCGCCTCGACGGTCGCCCGAATCCGTTCGTCGCTGCCCGGCAGGAAGCCGAACTGCGGAGCCAGCAGGAGCGACGCGTCCAGCGCGTCGGTCTCGTAGTGCTGCCGCAGGACGCCGCGGTCGCTCACCCCGTGCTCGAGGATGTCCTCGCGGATCTCCTCGGCCGTCTTCGTCCACGTCTCGGCCAGGTCGTCCTCGTTGCGGATCCGGGCCAGCTTGGCCGCGCGGTCCAGGGCCACCCAGCCCATCAGCTTCGAGGAGACGTAGTGCTGCGGTTTGCCGCGGGCCTCCCAGATGCCCTGGTCAGGATCGCGCCAGGTCGCGATGGCGCACTCCGCCTGCGACTGGACCAGCGGCCACAGCCGGCGCGGCAGCCGCTTGCTCCGGACGGTGTGTAGCAGTACCGAGTCCAGCACCGCGCCGTACACGTCGTTCTGTCGTTGGTTGTAGGCGCCGTTGCCGATCCGGACGGGATTGGCGCCTTCGTACCCGGTGAGGTCGTCGCGGGTCGACTCGGCCAGGTCGCGGCGGCCGTCGACGCCGTACATGATCTGCAGCGCACCGTCGGGGTTCGGCTCCAGGTCGGCGACGAACTGCATGAACTCGTTGGCCTCCCAGTCCAGGTTCAGGTAGTGCAGCGCCTGCAGGGTGAACGTGCTGTCCCGGATCCAGGTGTAGCGGTAGTCCCAGTTGCGTTCGCCACCCGGCGTCTCCGGCAACGACGTGGTGAGCGCGGCGATCGTCGCTCCGGTCGGCATGTACGTCAGACCCTTGATGGTCAGCGCCGAGCGTTCCAGCGGATGCCGGAACCGATGGTCGGGGATCCGGGCCCTGGCCAGCCAGTTGCGCCAGAACCGGATCGTTGCGTTGACGCGTGTCTCCGCGTCGGCCAGGTCCGCCGGTGACGCCAGTCCGTCGGCCCACGAGAGCGCGCAGTACGCCTTCTCTCCCTTGGAGAGAACGTGCCGGGCGCGGGCGGAGCCACCCTCGATACCGATCAGCATGTCGGTGCTCAGCCGGAAGGTCTGGCCGGCCCCGGTCGCGTCTGCCGCGTGCGCGTCCTCGCCGACCACCGTCCACTCGGCCGGGGCCCGGCCGTAGTCGAAGGCGGGCTCACAGACGAGTTCGACCTCGACCGAGCCCTCGAGGCACTCGATGGTCCGGATCAGCATGTGGTCGGCGTCGTCGTCGGCCGGCGGCCGGGTGTGCGGGGTGACGGTGTCGGGGCCTTTCGACGGACCCATCGTCAGCGCGTCGTGGACGAGCAGCCAGCCGGCCGGCGTGTGCCAGGTGGTCGTCATGACGTTGGTGCCCGGAACGTACGTCCGGGCGGTCGGCTGGTTGATCCCGTACGGCCCGAACCGGAACGACCCGGCACCGCGGTCCAGCAGGTTCCCGAACGCGCTCGGCGCGTCGAACGCAGGTATGCAGAGCCAGTCGATCGATCCGTCCGGGGCGACCAGGGCACCGGTGTGGCAGTTCGACAGGAACGCATAGTCCGCGATCGGCGGGAACGGTGAGGTCGAGGTCATGGCGGGCTCCTTCACAGTGGCGGGCCTACCTCCACCATCGGCCGGTCGCCCCGAACGGCAATCACCCGCCAGTGATGATTGTGCGGTCACCGGCGTCCTCGGTCTCGTCCTCGCGGAGCAGCGCACGCTGCTCGAGCACATAGAGCAGCACGAAACCAGGCACCACGATCACCAGTGCCAGCCCGACCGCCACGAGCAAGGTCACCAGGGTGCCCTCAGGTGCGGCGGCCGCCGAGACGGTCAAGCTCTCCGGCAGGATGTACGGCCACTGGGCGATGCCCCAACTGACGATGATCAAGGCAACCGCCAGGACGGCGAGAATCCGCGCACCGCGAGCGGCGTACCGCATCAACAGCACCAGGGCACCGAATCCGCAGACCACACTGAGGATCGCGGTCGGAAGTGCTCTCGACGTCAGGCCGTCGAAGACGTGCGGCGCATCGGCGTTCAGGACGAACAGGCCGACCACCGCGACCACTGCCGCGGCGACGGCGCTCGCCACGGCCCGGCGGCGGAAGTACTCGGCCATCGAGAACTGGCCGAAGTGCCTCGCGTCCCACACGAGGTACACCGCCGCCAGGTACGCCGCCACCACGACCCCGAGCACCCCGGTCACCACCGACGTCGGATTCAGCCAGCTGTCCACCGGGTCGCCGGCCTTGCCACCCGACGGCACGTGCCCCGATGCGATGCCGCCGGCGATCGCACCCATGCAGAACGGGACGACGACCGACGACAACGCGAACGCCGCGCCGAAGACCCGCCGGAACCGAAGCGTCACCACCACCTTGCGGAAAGCGAAACTCGCACCGCGCAGGACGATCCCGAGCGCGGCCAGGGTGAGCGGGACGAACAAGGTCAGCGCGATCGACTCGTACGCTGCCGGGAAGGCGGTCCAGGTGACGACGAAGATGAAGATCAGCCAGACGTGGTTCGCCTCCCACACCGGACCGATCGACCGCTCGATCACCGCGCGCGGTTCCGCGCCGCGCTCGGGTCCGCCCGCGGTCAGGTCCCAGAACCCGGCGCCGAAGTCCGCTCCGCCGAACACGGCGTACGCCGCCAGGGCGAGCATCAGCACGACTGCGATCGCCGTACTCACGGTGCTCGCTCCTCGACAGCCTCGGTCTCGACCTGCTCCCGGCCCTCCTCCACGGCAGCCGCCGGCGTGGGTCCGTAGGGCGTGTCGCTGTCGATGAAACCGCCCGACCGGCGGAAACGCCGGCTCATCCCCCGCAGCACCAGGATCGTCGTGACGCCGAGCGCCGCGTAGAGCACGAATACGGCGATGAACGTGATCCAGACGCCGGTGTTGGCGGTGGCCGCTTCCTCCACCTTCATCTGGTTGTAGACGATCCACGGTTGCCGGCCGACCTCGGTGACGATCCAGCCCGCCTCCATCGTGATCACCGAGAGCACGCCGGTGCAGGCAGCGGCGCGCAGGAACCACCTGCTCTTGGGCATCCGCCGGCGGAAGAGCCACGTCACGCCGTACCACACCGACAGGAGGAACAGAGCTGTGCCCAGCCCGACCATGACGTCCCACGCCAAGTGGACGACGTCCGTGTCCGAGATCGTCGGCCGATCCCCGACCGGGACGCTGTCCAGGCCCTGTACGACGGTTGCCGTGCCGGTGCTCGGATCGGACAGCCAGGACGCCAGTCCCGGGATCGGGATCCCACCGGAGATCGTGCCGTCAGCGTTCAGCTTGCCCAGCAAGATCTCGGGTACGTCGGAAGCCGTCGTCGGCACGAGCTCGATCGCGGCGAACTTCTCCGGCTGGTTGTTGTACACCCACCGGGCCAGCGCATCGCCGACTCCCATCTGGATCGGCGTCATGATCGCGGCGACCGTGAAGGCGATGGTGAACCCGATCCGGTGGTAGCGGTCGGTCCGTCCGCGCAGCATCCCGGTCGCGTAGACCGACGCGACCAGGAACCCGCCGACCAGGTACGCCGCGATGACCATGTGCGCGGCCTGCAACGGCATCGCGTCGTTGAAGATCACCTCGAGCGGTTCGACCTTGGTGATCTCACCGTTCGCGTTCATCGTGAAGCCGGCCGGCGCGTTCATCCACGCGTTCGCCGCGACCACCGAGATCGAGCCGAAGACGCCCGCGATCACGATCGGTACGCCGGTCCAGAAGTGCGTCCACGGTTTCAGCCGGCGCCAGCCGAAGATGTAGATCGCGACGAAGATCGCCTCGGTGAAGAAGAACAGCCCCTCGAACGCGAACGGGATACCGAACGCGTCGCCGTAGATGCCCATGAACCGGGGCCAGAGCAGGCCGAACTCGAAGCTCAGCACGGTCCCGGTCACCGCACCGACGGCGAACGTCACGGCCATGTACTTCGACCACCTCTGCGCGAGCACCAGCGCGTCGTGGTCGTCCCGCTTGATCCCGCGGTACTTGGCGATCAGCGTCATGAACGCCCACGACACCCCGAGCGGCACCAGGATGATGTGGAAGGCGAGTGTGAACGCCATCTGCGCCCGCGCCCACGGGACCGGGTTCACAGCAGCCGCGACGACCAGACTGGTGACGGTCTCCCTCATGATCATTGGTCAGACCAGGTCGAGGTCCCACGCCCGGCGGACGGCCTCGTTGCGGCTCGACACCGAGAGTTTGCGCAGGATGTTCCGAACATGCGACTTCACGGTGTTGGCCGAGATGAACAGCTCGGCGGCGATCTCGCTGGTGGTGCGCAGTTGCGCGAGCAATCGCAGGACGTCGAGCTCCCGCTCCGACAGGTCCTCGACGATCAGTGCCGGGTCGTCCGCCGGACCCGCGGCCGAGGTCAGCTCCGGGCGCAGCCAGCCGGCCATCGAGCGCAACGCCGAATCCTCGCGGATGATCGCCCGGAGCCGCGCGGGCGTGTGCGTGAACGGGCGGCGGATCCGCTCGCCGCGAGCGAGCAACAGCGCCTCGGCGATCCCGGACCGGCCACTACCGGCCTTGCCGTCGAGCCATTCGGCCCGCGCGAGATCCAGGAGGTCCTGCACCCGCTGCGATGCGGTCATCGTCCGGCGGTGCGTCACGTCGTCCCGCCCGGCCTGGTCCAGACCGACTCCCGCTGCCTCGGCCTCGACGTACCCGCGCAGCCAGCCGTCCGGCGGTGCCGAGCTCCTCAGCGCACACCGGGCACCGACCCGGTCGCCCCGGTCCCGCATCAGCCGTACGCGCAACAGCGAGGACACCGAACTCAGCAAGCTGTCGTCCTGCGTCTCGCGGAGCCGGCGAGCACGGTCGAGGGAGTGCTGGGCCCGGGTGAGCTCCTGACGTTCGAGCGCCACCCAGGCGTGGGCCAGATGTGTTGCGGCGGGACGCTCCGCCGCGGCGACGGACTCCCCGGCGAGTCGCTCGGCCGTGTCCGCGAGCACTTGTCCGCGGGACAGATGCCCACGGCAGGCCTCGGCGAGCGCCAGCGTGGCGAGGCATCGCAACCGGAGATCCTCGCACTCACCGGCAGCAGCCGTCCGGACCGCGTCGGCGAGCACAGTGCACGCACTGTCGAGGTCGCCGCCGCGGAGGTACGCCGTACCCTCCGCACTCAGAACCAGCGCCTTCAGTACTGCGTTCCCGTGCGCGGCCAGTTCGTCCCGCCCCGCGCGAGCGGCGACCAAGGTCTCGTCGATGCTGCCTGACTTGTCGTGCAGCAACGTGGTCACGACGGCCGACGACACGGCCCAACCGCTGCTGACAGGCGGGTTCACCGCGCAGTGCGCAAGGCTTTCCCTGGCCGCGGCGACATCGTCGTCGGCGACGGCGATCGCGGCGCGGACGAGCTGAACGTCAGCGGAGTCCATTTCTGGCATGGCCGACAGACAGCGGGCCAGTTCCGAGCCCACCCGGGTCGGCAGCAGCAGGTCACCGACGCCCAGCCCGTTGACGACGAAGCCGGCGGCGCGTGCCCAGTCGCCCCTCTCGCCGGCATGCCTGACGGCCTCCAGCATTCGTCCGTTCGCGGCGTACCAGTCCGCGGCCCGTCGCTGCAGGTCGCCGATCGCCGAGGGCAGCGTGCGGTCCAGCTTGGCGCGGAGGAATGCACGGAAGAGCGGGTGGATCCGGTAGTGATCGGCGCGACCGTGCACCGGTTGGACGAAGGTGTTGCCGATCGCCATCCGTTGCAGCACCTCGTCGGCGTCCGGGCGGTCCGCGAGCGCGGCCCCGAGCTCCGGGGGGACGTCGTCGACCAGGCTCATCCTGAGCAGGAAGTCTCGATCGTTCCCGGCGAGATCACCGAACACCTCCGCGGCCAGGTAGTCGGTCGCGAACCCCACCGGCAGGGTCTGGTGGTCGCCGGCGCGGAGTGCGAGCGCTGCCAGCCGTACGCCGGCCGCCCAGCCCTCGGTCCGGTCGAGCACGTCCCGGGTCGCTGCCTCCGGCTCCGTGATGTCATGGGCGCCGAGCAACGCCTCGACTTCCGCGCCCGTGAAGGCAAGGTCGTCGTACCGGATCTCTGCGAGCGTCCCGTCCAGTCTGTAGCGGTGCAACGGCAGCGGCGGATCCACCCGGGTCGTCATCACTACCCGGAGCCGGTCCCCGGTCGTGTCGAGCAGCCGGACCAACTGGTCCAAGACCGACTGGCGCCAGACCCGTTCGGCGCCGTCGAGAACGAGGACGATCGGTTCGGCCTCCGCGGTCCCGGCGGCGATCGCGCTGCGCACATCCGGGATGAACGTGTCGTCACAGCCGGCCAGTGAGAGCCACGCCACCGGTGTCTCTGGGTGACTCCTCGCCCACGCTGCGATGAGTACCGTCTTGCCGGACCCGGCAGGTGCGCTCACCAGTGTGAGCGGAACCTCCTGGACGGCCTGCGAGACGCGGTCGAGCAGCCGCGGCCGCTGGATGACGCGGAAGGGCGGCGCCGGCGGCTCGATCCAGCTGGGCGGGATGGCCGGTTCGATCACAGATCTCAGGGCAGGTCTGACCGGAGTGTGCTGTCCGATGCGCTCCGCCCGCGAATCCACCCTCATGCCCCCGGCCCCCTCCGCACAGCCTGCTTCGCACCGTCCGGCCAGGCCGGACGGTGCGACCGGTCCCTTCTTTCCGACTCTGGGCTCGCGGCCGACAGCCGGCATCGCCCCGATGGGGTGAAACGGGGACCGTCAGGCGACGCGTGTCTTGCGGTCCCAGGAGGTCAGATCGCCTCGACGACGGCGTCGAGGAACTGCATCGGGCGCACCAGATCGTCGTACTCGATCGGTGGCCAGCGGGTCTCGACCATCTCCAGGAACGCACGCAGGCCGGGTTCGACGTACGACTTGCCGAGGGTCAGCTCGCGGGCCGCGAGACCGTGCCGGCCGACGACCATGCCGTGGAACGGGACCTGGCCGTCCGGTCCCGGCCGCACCAACTGGATCACGACCCGGACCCCACCGACGTCGGCGGTGGCGATGATCGTGTCGGCGACCTGCTCCACGCGTACGTCGCCGACGGCACCGGGCGCGAGCCTGAGAGCGACGTCGACCGGGTGGATGCCGTAGAAGTAGATGCCGCCGTACTGACTGGCCGGATCCGCCGGGCCAGTGGTGATCACCGTCTGCGGAGCGCCGAGCGTCGCCGCCTGCTCGGCGAGCGCGTCCGTGTCCGGCACCCAGCGGACGGCAGACGACGAGGTCAACGGCGCGTCGTGTTCGCGCGCCACGGCAACGATCGCCCGGGCGTCGGCCTCGGTGCAGGCAAGCGGCTTGTCCACGAACACCGGCAGACCTTCGGCCAGGAACGGTACGGCGTGCTCCCGGTGCAGACCGCCGTGCCGGTCGGTGATGATCACTGCGTCGACCAGGCCGAGCAGTTCCGTGGGCGCGTCGACGAGCCGCTCGAGCTGCCCGGTGGCGCGGAGCTTCTCGTTGCGTTCGCTCGCACCGCCGCTGACGGCAACGACGCGGGTGTCCCCGGCTCGGCGTTCGACGTTCAGGTACTCGATGATGTGGTCGACGTGGGAGTTCTCGGTACCGATGATGCCGATGCGCACGTCCGGCATGTCACTGTCTCCCGGTGAGCTGGACCGGGCCACCGGTCCGGGCGGATTCGTAGATGCCGAGCACCAGTTCGAGCGCACGCCGGGCGTCCCGGGTGCCGATTGCCGGCGGCCGGCCGTCGCGCACCGCCGCGATGAAATCGAGGTATTGGTCGCGGTGAGCGTCGGCGACGGATCGCGAGACGCTCGCCTCGCCCGCCGGCTCGTCGTCGGGGTCCGGCTGGTCCCCAGTCGCCTGGTCCGTGGGTTCACCGTCGGCGGTGTCGAAGGCGACGAGGTCGTCCTGCTCGATGACGGCGCTGCCGCGGTCGCCGTACACGGACAGCCGGACCGGCCGGCCCGGGTACGCCGCAGTCGTCGCCAGGATCGATCCGATCGCTCCACTGCGGAATCGCACGGTCGCGGCCACGGTGTCCTCGACATCGATCCGCTCATGCGCGAGCAGCTCGCTGTACGCCTGCACCTCGACGGGCTCGCCCAGCATCCACAACAACAGGTCGACCACGTGGATGCCCTGATTCATCAGGGCTCCGCCACCGTCGAGCTCGACCGTGCCGCGCCAGCCGCCGGAGTCGTAGTACTCCTGCGAGCGCCAGAAGGGCGACTCGGCGATGCCCGCGGTGATCCGGCCCAGCCGGCCCGCGGCGACCGCCTGGTGGACGAAGGCCGGCGCGGGCTGGAACCGGCGCTGGCTGATCACCGCCACGGTCAGCCCGGTCCGCTGCTCCACGTCGATCAGCCGGTCGGCCGCTGCCAGCGTCACGTCGATCGGCTTCTCCACGATGACGTGTTTGCCCGACTCGAGCGCGGTGATGGCGGCATCGGCGTGCAGCCCGCTGGGCAAGCAGATGCTGACCGCGTCGATGTCCGGCCGGGCGCAGGCCTCCTTGAGGTCGCTCAGCGGCTCCCCGCCGTACTTCGCGCTCAGCGCGGCAGCGCGGTCCGCCTCCACGTCGACCACCGCGACCAGTTCCGCTTCGTCGGGCAGGGACGTGATCAGACGGGCATGGGTCTCACCGATGACTCCGGCACCCACCAGTGCGAACTTCATTCGGACATTCCTCTCAGTTGCCACGGCACGACGACTCCGCCCGCGTCGGCGCTCTCCTGGGCGAGCAGCGCGACCCGCGTCGCGGCGAAGCCGGCCGCCGTACTGATCTCGGGCTCGAGGCCCGCCGCGAACGCATCGAACGCGTCGGCCGCCGGCCGCCGGCGGGGCGGCAGTTCCACCTGCCAGGGCGGACGTTCAGTGGTTGCCGCGATCAACTTGTTCTGCGCCCAGAACAACTCGGCCGTGCCCTCGGTGCCGGTCAACCGCATCCGGTAATCACCGTGGTACGGCGATGCCGCCGGCGTCAGCCAGTTGACTTCGATGGTCGCGGCAACCGGGCCGGCTCTGAGCAGCAGGGATCCGGACAGCGCGAACTCGCTGCCGTCCACCAGCCCGGTAACCGTGCCTTCGGTCGCTTCCGACAGCAGCAGGACGAGGTCGATGTCGTGGACCGCGAGATCGCCGAGGATCCCGCCGTACCCCTTCCTGGTGAGGAACCAGTCCGGCCGGGTGGGCCGGTTGAGCTTGTGCGGCCCGGTCGATGCGACTTGGACGAGCTCTCCCAGCGAACCGTCGGCCAGCAGCGCCCGAGCCGCGAGGGTTTCCGGATAGTTCCGCTTCTCCAGCAGCAAGGTGACGATGCGCCCGGTCTCACGCTGAGCGGCCTCGATCGCGTCGAGTTCGGCGAGCGTCGTACAGAGTGGTTTGTCCGCGAGCACATGGGCTCCGGCGCGGAGTGCGTCGACGATCGCCTCGGCGCGGTCGGCGTAGACCCCGGCGATCATGACGACGTCGGGCTGCCGCTCGGCGAGCAGCCGGCGGTGGTCGTCGTACGCCGGTACGTCGAACTCCGCGGCGTACCGGCCTGCCGTGGCCGGATCCGGATCCGCGACGGCGACCAGGTCCAGGTCCGCGCGCAGCGGCACCTCGTCCAGCGCGTACCTGACATGGGCGTGGGCGGCGCCGATCACGGCCAGCCGGAGGGACGCGGGCATGGATCGAGTCAACCCTGCAACCGGACCGCCAGCAACTCGAACGCCAGCCGGCACCGCGGCCCCGAAGCACGAGGCCCTCGAGGCCGTCGGCGTCAAGGTCGGCAAGACCCCAACCGAAACCGCGGACCTGATGCGCGCGATCCTGGCCGTGGACGAGCTGGCGGTCTAGCTCTTCCGTGGTGGGGCGGTGCTGCGGCGGACGATGAGTTCGGTGGGTACGGCGACCGGGGCGTGGTGATGTTCGCCGGCCCGGATCTCGGCGATCAAGGCATCCACGCTTTGGCGGCCGACCTCCGCGAAGGTCTGGCGGACGGTGGTGAGCGGCGGCCAGAAGTGGGCCGCCTCTTCCATGTCGTCGAAGCCGACCACGCTGACGTCGTCCGGCACTGTGCGACCGCGCTCGTGCAGCGCTCGCAGTAGGCCGAGCGCCATCTGGTCGTTGGCCACGAAGACCGCCGTCACCTTGTCGTTGGCGGCGAGCCGGCGGCCGGCCTCATACCCGGAGCTGGACGTCCAGTCACCATCGAGCACCGGTGGCACATCCCGGCCGTGGTCGATCAGAGTCTGCTCCCAGGACCGGCGACGTCGATCGGCCGCGAACGACGTGGGTGGTCCACCGAGGTGCCAAACCGTCTCGTGACCCAACTCCAGCAGATGCTCGGTGGCCAGCCGTGCGCCTTGGGCCTGGTCGGTGTCGACGATCGGGTAGTCGTAGTGCGCGCTGGAGTCGACGACCACGACGGGCAACCCGTCGGGTAGCAGTACGCCGGCCTCGTCCAGGGTGTGCGCCTCGATCAGGATGATCACGCCGTCCACCGCCTGCTCGTCGAGCCGGCTGAACGCGTTCGTCACCGCGTTCTGGGTGACGTCCAGCACCGGCAGCAGGTTGATCGCGTACCCGCTGATGGTGGCCGCGGTCGCGATCGCGTCGAGGGTGCGCGTCGTACCGAAGCTGGACAGCTCGAAGACGATCACGCCGATACTGCGGAACTCGCCGTTGCGCAGCGCGCGGGCGGCACTGTTCGGCCGGTAGCCGAGCTCGCGCATCGCGGCCCGGACCCGGTCCCGGGTGGTCGCGTCGACGTTGTGCCGGTCGTTCGCGACCCGGGACACCGTCTGCCCGGACACGCCGGCCAGCTGGGCCACGTCCGCCATCGACGCCCGCCGCCGTACCGATGATTCATCCCCTGACATCGGTGCCCTCCCTCAGTTCTGCCCGCAGTGTAGACATGTTGACGTAAACACGTTACCTTCACGCCATCGATGTTGACGTAAACATTGCGCGCGTCGCAGTGACAGTCACCGGCGCGGAAAGCGAGAGGAGGTCGACGGACATGGCGGAGTCCGTGGCCCCGGACCACATCAGGCCGGTGCGCGCGGCCGGCCGGCGGCGCCGGAAGGCGGCCCAGGACGGCAAGGGGTGGCTGTTCGTCGGCCCGTTCCTGGCCGTCTTCGCGCTCACCTTCCTGGCCCCGATCGGGTACGCGATCTACCTGAGTCTGTACCGCGACCAGGCGTTCTTCGGCGGCACCGTGTTCGTCGGGCTGGACAACTACACCGAGGCGCTGCGGGACCCGAAGTTCTGGGAGGCGTTCGGCCGGGTCGCGGTGTTCCTGGTCGTCCAGGTGCCGGTGATGCTGATCCTAGCCCTGCTCGCCGCGCTCGCGATCGACAGCGCCCGGCTGCACGCGGCCGGCTTCTTCCGGATCGTGGTCTTCCTGCCGTACGCCGTGCCCGGTGTGGTCGCCGTGCTCATGTGGGGCTACATCTACGGCGACAACTTCGGCCTGGCCGCGAACCTCAACGACCTGTTCGGCACCACGGCGATCCAGCCACTCAGCGGTAGCTGGATGCTGCCGTCGATCGCCAACATCGTCACCTGGGAGTTCGTCGGCTACAACATGCTGATCTTCTACTCGGCGCTGCGCACGGTGCCCGGCGAGCTCTACGAGGCGGCCGCGATCGACGGCGCCGGGACGTTCCGGACGATCCGGGCGGTCAAGCTGCCGGCGCTGCGCGGGGCGATCGTGATCGCGACGATCTTCTCGATCATCGGCAGCTTCCAGCTCTTCAACGAGCCGAACATCCTCCGCACGCTGGCGCCGAACGTGATCACCACGTACTACACGCCCAACATGTATGCCTACAACCTGTCCTTCGCCGGGCAGCAGTTCAACTACTCCGCCACGATCGCGATCGTGATGGGCGTCATCACCGCGATCATCGCGTACGTCGTCCAACTCCGCGGATCCCGGGAGGCATTGTGACGACCACCGTGGACACGCCGCGCGTCGCGAGTACGGCGCGGGTCGCGAAGAAGACCGGGGCGTCGCCGCTGCGGCCGAAGCGGTCGCCGCTGCTGACCGGCGTGATGGTGCTGTATCTGCTCTACACGCTCGTCCCGCTCGTCTGGTTGTTGCTTAGCGCAACCAAGACCCAGGACGATCTGTTATCCACGCCCGGCCTGTGGTTCGGGAAGAGCTTCGCGTTCTTCAGCAACATCAAGGACACTCTCACCTACAACGACGGCATCTTCCTGCGCTGGCTCGGCAACACGGTGCTCTACGTCGTCGTCGGCGCAGGCGGCGCGACGCTGCTCGCGACCGCGGCCGGCTACGGGTTGGCGAAGTACAAGTTCGCCGGGCGGCGAGCCGTGTTCGCGATCCTGCTCGGTGCGGTCGCCGTACCCGGGACGGCGCTGGCGGTGCCGACGTTCCTGATGTTCTCGAACCTCGGGCTGACCAACACCGTGTGGGCGATCATCATTCCGTCGCTGGTCAGCCCGTTCGGGCTGTACCTGATGTGGGTCTACGCGACCGACGCCGTACCGCCGGAGCTGCTCGAGGCGGCCCGGATCGACGGCGCCGGGGAGGTCCGGACGTTCTTCACGGTGGCCCTGCGGTTGCTTGCCCCCGGCATCGTCACGACGCTGCTGTTCGCGGTGGTGTCGACCTGGAACAACTACTTCCTCCCGCTGATCATGCTCAGCAAACCCAACCTCTACCCGCTCACGGTCGGGCTCACCCAGTGGAGCAACCAAGCGACCGGCGTGGGTGCCCGACCCATCTACAACCTGGTGATCACGGGGTCCTTGCTGACCATCGTGCCCCTCGTGGTCGCCTTCCTCCTTCTCCAGCGGTTCTGGCAGTCCGGCCTGAGCGCAGGGAGCGTCAAGTGAAAGGGAACACCATGAAGTCACACTGGCGTGGCATCCGGCAGCTGGTGGTTGCCGGAGCCGCCCTCACGGCCCTCGCGGTCGTGGCCGCCTGCGGCGGCTCCAAGTCCGACAGCAGCAGCGGCAGCCAGACCACCGGCTCTCCCGATGCCGTCAACGCCGCACTGCAGAAGGGCGGCACGATCACCTACTGGAGCTGGACGCCGTCGGCGGAGGCCCAGGTCAAGGCGTTCATGGCGCAGTACCCGAACGTCAAGGTGAACTACGTCAACGCCGGGACCGGCAATGACCACTACACCAAGCTGCAGAACGCGATCAAGGCCGGCTCGGGTGCACCGGACGTGGCCCAGATCGAGTACCAGGCCCTCCCCCAGTTCGCGCTGCCCGGCTCGCTCGTCGACCTGAACCAGTACGGCTTCAGCCAGTACGAGTCGGCGTACACGGCCTCGACCTGGGCGGCCGTCCACGCCGGCAGCGGCCTCTACGGCCTGCCGCAGGACTCGGGCCCGATGGCGCTGTTCTACAACAAGCAGGTCTTCGACAAGTACGGCATCGCCGTGCCGAAGACCTGGGACGAGTACGTCGCGGCCGCCAAGAAGCTGCACGCGGCCAACCCGAAGAGCTACATCACCAACGACTCCGGTGACGCGGGCTTCACCACCAGCATGATCTGGCAGGCGGGCGGTACGCCGTTCAAGTCCGACGGCAAGAACATCACCATCAACCTGCAGGACGACGGCTCGAAGAAGTGGACGAATACCTGGAACCAGCTCGTCACCGGCGGCCTGGTGTCGAACATCCCGGGCTGGACCGACGAGTGGTTCAAGGCCCTCGGCGACGGCACGATCGCGACCCTGCCGACCGGCGCGTGGATGCCCGGCGTGATGGAGGCGTCGGTCAAGGCCGGCGCGGGCAAGTGGGCAGTCGCCCCGATGCCGACGTACGACGGCCGGCCGGCTACCGCGGAGAACGGTGGCAGCACCGAGTCCGTGCTGAAGCAGAGCGCCAACCCGGCGCTGGCGGCCGCGTTCGTCAAGTGGCTGAACCACGACGAGGGTGTCAAGCCGTTCCTCGCCAGCGGTGGCTTCCCGGCGACCACGGCCGACCTCAAGGACCCGGCGTTCGTCGACAAGGCGAGCACGTACTTCGGCGGCCAGAAGATCAACCAGGTCCTGACCGGCGCGGCCGACTCGGTCGTCAAGGGCTGGAGCTACCTGCCGTACGAGCTGTACGCCAACAGCATCTACGGTGACACCGTCGGCAAGGCGTACCAGTCGAAGTCGGACCTGAACACAGGTCTGACGGCCTGGCAGGACGCGCTTGTTGCTTACGGCAACCAGCAGGGCTTCCAGGTCAACGGCTGACATATGACCCACTTCGCGATCGGTGAGTCCGACTTCCTGCTCGATGGGCGGCCCTTTCGGATCCTGTCCGGTGCACTGCACTACTTCCGCGTGCACCCGGACAGCTGGGCCGACCGGATCGAGAAGGCCCGCCAGATGGGACTCAACACCATCGAGACGTACGTGCCGTGGAACGCGCACAGCCCGCGGCCGGGCACCTTCAACACCTCAGGGATGCTCGACCTCGAGCGGTTCCTGCGGGAGGTGGCCGCCGCCGGCCTGTACGCGATCGTCCGCCCCGGGCCTTACATCTGCGCGGAGTGGGACAACGGCGGACTCCCCGCCTGGCTCTTCCGGGAGCCGGACATGGGAGTCCGCCGGTACGAACCGCGGTTCATGGCGGCTGTGCAGGAGTATCTGTTCGATGTCCTGCGGATCGTGCAACCGCTGCAGGTCGACCGGGGCGGACCGGTGCTGCTGGTCCAGGTCGAGAACGAGTACGGCGCGTTCGGCGACGACCAGACGTATCTGAAGGGGGTCGCCGAGATCATCCGGGCGGCCGGGATCACGGTGCCGTTGGTGACCGTGGACCAGCCCGTCGACGCGATGCTCGCGGCCGGCGGACTGGACGGCGTACTGCGGACCGGGTCGTTCGGGTCGCGGGCCGGGGAACGGCTCGCGACCTTGCGGAAGCATCAGCACACCGGGCCGTTGATGTGCATGGAGTTCTGGGACGGCTGGTTCGACTACTGGGGTGGACCGCACCACACGACCAGCGTGGCCGACGCCGCGGCCGAGTTGGACGCGCTGCTGGCCGCCGGTGCTTCGGTCAACATCTACATGCTCCACGGCGGCACGAACTTCGGGCTGACGAGTGGCGCCAACGACAAGGGCGTCTACCGACCGACGATCACGTCGTACGACTATGACGCGCCGCTGGACGAGGCGGGGAACCCGACGGAGAAGTTCCACGCCTTCCGGGAGGTGATCTCCCGGTATGCGCCCGTCCCCGACGTTGTCCCGGCGTCAGGGCCGGGCGCGCCGGAGACCTCCGCTGCGCTGGGGTCGCCGGTCCGGTTGCTGTCCGCTCCCGACCCCTGGGGCGCGTGGAGCGAACACGCGGAGCTGCCGACGCTGGACGAGTTGGACAGTCGGTTGGCGCTGTTCCGCAAGGAGGTGCCGACGGACGGGCCGGCTCTTCTCACCGTTGGCGAGGTGCGGGATCGCGCGTATGTGTTCCTGGATGGCGCGCCGGTTGGGGTGCTCGACCGCGAGCGGCATGACGCGGCGCTGGTGCTGCCGCATGGCGGGCAGTTGGAGATAGTGGTCGAGGACCAGGGCCGAGTGAACTATGGCCGACGGATCGGCGAGGTCAAGGGCTTGATCGGCCCGATCCGGCTCGGCGCCGACGAGCTCCTCGACTGGTCGGCCTGTGCGATCGACCTGGACAGCGTGCCGAACCTGTGGTCCCAGCAGCCCGCCCCGGACACCCCCCAGCCGGCGGACGGGGTTGGCGTCGGTCCGACCGCCTGGCGTGGCTCGTTCGACGTCGCCGCTCCGGTGGACCGCTTCCTGTCGACTGTTGCTTGGGGCAAGGGGATTGCCTGGGTGAACGGGTTCTGCCTGGGGCGGTACTGGCGCCGGGGGCCGCAGGAGACGCTTTACGTGCCGGGCCCGGTACTACGGTCGGGCCGCAACAAGCTCGTCGTACTCGAGCTGGACGTGATGGCCGATCCGGTCGCGCACTTCGTCGCCGGACCATCGCTGGGTCCGCTGGAGTTGTAGGTGGAACAGGTGGGTCCGACGTTGCTGTGGCCGGACCCACCTGGCTCAGGAGCCTGCGGTGGCTGGACTGCGGGCTGCTGTCGTCGCGGGGGTAACGCCGACTTTGGTCGCGAGCAGGTCCGCGACGGCGTGGACTGCGCGCAAGGTCGGGGCCGTGGTGCCGGTGAGGTCGGCGAGCTCGACGACCGCGGCGAGGATGACGTCGAGCTCGAGCGGCTTGTCCTTCTCCAGGTCCTGGAGCATCGAGGTCTTGTGCCCGCCGACGCGTTCGGCGCCGTTGATCCGCTTGTCGACCGAGATGTCCGGATGACAGCCGACCGCCGCGGCGATCTCCAGGGATTCCTCCATCATCAGCCGGACCATCGCGCGCGTCCCCTGGTGCGTGGCGATCTCGACCATCGTGGCCCGCGCGAGCGCGCTGATCGGGTTGAAGGCCGCATTGCCGAGCAGCTTGATCCGGATGTCCGTCCGGATGTCCGCCTCGACCGGACACTTCAACCCACCGGCGACCATCGCCGCACTGAACGTCTCGCATCGCTCGGACCGCCCGCCCACAGGTTCACCGATCGAGAAACGGGTCCCCTCCAGATGGCGTACGACGCCTGGCCCCTCGAGCTCCGTCGAGCAATAGACGACACAACCCACGGCCGGCTCGAGTGACAGCACCTGTGTCACCGAGCCGTCTGGATCGACCGTTTCGATCCGGCGACCCTCGTACGGACCTTTCAGACCATGGAAGTACCACCACGGGATGCCGTTCTGCGCGGCCACGACGACGGTGCGGTCGTGCAGGAGCGGCTCGATCAACGGGTCGGCGCTCGCGTACGAGTTCGCCTTCAGCCCGAGGAAGACATAGTCGACCGGCCCGATCTCGGCCGGGTCGTCGGTGGCCGGCGTACGGGCCTCGAAGTCACCGCGTGGACTGAGGACCTTTACACCGTTCGACCGGATCGCTTCCAGATGGGCGCCGCGGGCGATCAGGTGCACCTCGGTTCCACCGCGGTGCAGCGCGGCGCCGACGCACGCGCCGATCGCTCCGGAGCCGAGCACGGCAACCCTCATCGGTCCCTCCTCGATCCAGGCATGGTCGGGTCCACCTTTCGAGAGGCTTGGTATACGGGATGCAGTAGGCGGAGCCTGAATGCGGTCAAGATCACACTTCCCGGGAAGCGCTCGCCAAAAAGGGGTCCGCGGAGCAGCGATGAATCGGCGCCGGACCGGCGGTATGTATCCGTGACAGTTCGTTCGGACAGAGCAGGAGCGCATCATGGGCCGCGTCATCGTCAGCCAGTTCATCAGCCTCGACGGCATCGTCACCGACCCGGACGGGTCGGACCGCACTTCGGCCGGCGGCTGGGCCTTCCGGCATGGTCGGGGCCCGGTCGAGGGCGACAAGTTCCGGCTCGGTTCGATCCTGGACACCGGCGTCACGGTGTTCGGCCGGACCACCTGGGAACTCCTCGGCCGGTTGCTGTCGCCCCGCACCGACGACTTCTCGGTCCGGATGACCAAGATGGCCAAGCTCGTCGCCTCGCACTCACTGACCGACGTCTCGGGCTGGGCCAACTCGGCCCTGATCGACGGAGACGTGGTCGACGCGGTCCGGGCCGAGCGGGAGTCCCGCGATGTCAGCGTGGTCGGCAGCCTCAGCGTCGTCCGGGTCCTGCAGGCCGCCGACCTGATCGACGAGTACCGGCTGATGACCTTCCCGACCGTCCTCGGCACGGGCGAGCGGCTGTTCCCGGCCGCGGACGCCCCGATCCACCTGCAGTTGGCGTCGACGGTCCAGAACGGCCCCGCCGTACTGACGACGTACGAGCGGTCAGCGGGTCAGGGATAGCCCGAATGCGGCGAAGATCGCGTCGTCCTGGAAGGTGCGGTTGTGGGTGATGCCGGCCGCGGTGATGGTGAACACGTGCAGGGTGTGCAACCGGTGCACGTCGCCGTCACCGCGGTAGACCGCGATCCCGGCCTGCCCGTTCGCCGCGATCGGCACCACCCGCCAGTCGGTGCCGCGCAGCGCGAAGACCCGTAGCAGTGCTGGAGAAGCTCCCGCCGGTACGGCGCTGTCCTCGTCTCGGAGGTCACGCCCGATTGTGTTGGCAAGATGGGGCAGATGAGCTGGCCTGCGATGGTGTGGATCGGTGGAGCTCCGGGTGCGGGCAAGTCGACGATCGCGCGCGACCTCGCGCGGCGGAGCGATCTGCCGCTGCACCCGATCGACCTGTGGACCTACGACCACGTCGGGCGGATGCCACCGCTGCGGCCGCTGGCCGAGAACCTCGCCGAGGGACCGGAGTTCGCCGCTGAGGCCTTCGTGAAGATCGCGTGGGCGCGGCTGCAGCTGGTGACCGCCGATGTCGGGGCACGTGGGCTGGGCGACGTGCCCGCGCTGGTGGAGGGACCGCAGCTGTTCCCGTCGATGGCTGACGAGATCGCGGCGGCGGTGTGGTTGGTGCCGGACGCGGAGCAGACCCGGCGGGCCAGGGAGCAGCGGCTGGCCCGGGCCGAGGACCCGGCGGGGCGGGCTCGGTTGGACGGCCTCCTGGCACGGGACGCCGTGCTGGCTGACCTCGTACGGCGTGAAGCGGCCGAGCGCGGGCGGATCGTCATCGACGTGCCGGCGGATCCGGATTGGGCGGCGATCACGCGTGCTGTCGAGGACACGCTAGGGCCGTTCCCGGGGCTCGAGGCGGGAGCCGAGCTACGCCGGCAGCGGGAGTACGAGAACCAGGCGGCCTGCCGGCAGGGGCGGTTGTGGCAGGCGGACATCGGCCTGGCCGAGCTGCCGCCGCACCCGTTCGCGTGTGAGTGCGGGCAGTCGGGATGCTCCGCGACCTGGCCTGGGACGCCGGACGAGTACGACGTACTGCGCCGAGCCGATGGGGCGGTCACGGTCTGCTGACCATGCTAGGGTTGTCGATGGTTGCAGTTTTGCAGTTCCACGTTCGTTTCGAAGCGCCCGCGGATTTGTGATCCGCCGGGCGTTTTTCTCATTTCAGGCCACTGGTCTGTGTGGGTGGGCTCGTACCGCAACCCGGGAACCGGCACCTGCCGGGTCCCATCCCCCACTGAAGGAGCAGATCATGGCCAGCGGAACAGTGAAGTGGTTCAACGGCGAAAAGGGCTTCGGCTTCATCACCCAGGACGGCGGCGGCGCCGACGTGTTCGTGCACTACTCGGCGATCGCGACGGACGGCTTCCGGTCCCTGGATGAGAACCAGAAGGTCGAGTTCGACGTAGCCCAGGGCCCGAAGGGCCTGCAGGCGGAGAACGTTCGCCCGGTCTGAACCACCGCGCACAGCAGGCCCGGCCGATCACGGCCGGGCCTGCTGTCATGTGGTCCAGAGGTACTCGCCGTCGTCCAGTTGCTCGGTGCGGGTCAGGCCGGCGGCCGCGGTGACCGCGGCTGACGCGGCATGGTCCGGGTGGACGTGGGCGATGATCCGCTGGATGCCCTGGGCATTCAGCCAGGTGACGAGGCCCTGTGCAGCTTCCTTCGCGTAGCCGTGGCCCTGCCAGCCGGTACCGATCACCCAGGCGATCTCCGCCGTACTTCCGGTGACTGTGGTCTGCACGTAGCCGACCAGCTCGTCGTCGTGCCGGATCACCCAGTTGAACCATTGCTCGTCCGTCCGGCCCGGACCGGCGAGCTGACGGCGGTAGCGAGCTTCCAGGACGTCCAAGGTCGGCGGCTCACCGCCGGTGAAGGTATAGAGGTCCGGATCGGACAGGACCTTCGCCATCTCGCCGGCGTGCTCGACCTGCAACGGCTGCATGCTCAGGCGGGCTGTGTCGAAGGGCGTGATCGACCGGGGCGGTGGGGTGGCAGGTGTATTCAACACTGTTCAACGGTAGCGCCGGACGGCTCGGCCGCTCCGTCCTCGACCGGCCCGTCCGGGGCCACCGTCCGCATCCTTGCATTGGTGTGCAGGTCGAACTGCGGACTGCGGTGGTCACCGACCTCGTACGGCGCCACCCGCTCCTCGTAGTGCAGATGTGAACCGCTGGCGACCTCGAGCCGATCCCCTGTCTCCACCGTCTCCCCCTGGCTGACCGCGAGCTCTGACAGGTCGCCGTACAGGTGCCAGATCGCGTTCGACTCGATCACGACCCGTCCGGCCTCGCTCTGCGGCGGCACCTTCAGGAAGTCTTGAAGCCGGGCAGGGACCGCCGGATAGGGCGCCGGCTCGACCTCCAGCTCGGCCATCCGCTGCACATAGGTGCGGTACGCCCGGCGGGCTTCGCCATGTGCACCGCTCGCCTGGAGGGCCGCCACCAGGCCGAGATGCGCGCGTTCGTCGTACTGATCCCGCTGCAGGATCCGCAGCAGGTATCCGGCTGCCGCGTCGGGGTCTCGCCGCCCACGCTCGGCCAGTACGCGCGCCACCCGCACATAGAGCGCCCGCGCCTCTTCACGCATCCCTGCGGCCCAGTCGGCGTACACGTCCTCTTCCAGGAAGTCCCCGGAGTACGCCGCCTCGGCCGCGCGCAGCAACCGGAGATCGGTGGTCTTGAGCCCTTCGCGTGCGTCGTGCAGGGACAGCTCGACGTCCACGGCGGCCTGCTCGCCGTCGAGCCAGATGGTGGCGCGGTCCGCCCCGACGAAGTGGTCCGCCGCGTACTTCTTCTCCATGTCGAGCACCGAGCGCACAGTCGACAGGGCAACCGACAGTCTCGGGGACGCGACCGACTCGTCCTGATCCGGCCAGAGCAGGTCCAGGAGTTGCACGCGGGCGACCGGCCGGCAGCGACGGGAGACCAGGATCTTCAACAGGTCGCGGGCCTTCTTGGACGGCCACTCACCGAGCTGGATCGCCTTGCCGTTCCGTAGTACGCGGAAACCGCCCAAGCACTCGATGCGGACTGGCACCGGGCCGCCGTCTTCAGTGGCAGCGAGTGCTGTTGCGGCGTGCCGGGTCGCGCCAGCGGCCAGGAACTGCTGGTGTGCGCGCAGTGCGGGGTCTCGGCCCTCAGCACCTTGAGTGCGCTGGGCAAGCATCAGCTGGGCGCGCGCCTCGCCGAGCTGATCGCCTAGCTCGCTGCGGATGTTCAGGACCTCATGGAGGACTTCGCCACCCCCTGCCCCCGCCCCGGATGCCACCTCCACCCCAGGTCCCCGATCAGAACAACACCCGGCACAGCCCTCAGGCAACAGTGGTACCCCTGATCTCCCGCTCGATCGTGAAAGTCTCCCGTCCGCCCGGGACCCTCTCCCGACTGTCCAGGGAAGTGGCGTACCGGAGGACAGGAGGTAGTCGCCTTCTTGCCCAGTCCCGCCGCCGGTTCACGCGGGGACTGCCGCGGTGACAGGCACTACCTCCTGTCCTGAGGTACAACCGAATTGCTGGATCAGCAACAAGATGCCGGGCTGGGCCGCGGGCGGACGGAGACTGGCGCCATGATCGAGATCGATTGGGCGGGAGAGGCCGGGCGGCTCCGGACCGCGGCCGAGAGCGCGAGCGACTGGAACAGGACGGTTGCCACCAGCCTGGTCCGCGACGGCGACAAGGTGGCAGTGGACGTCGGCTGTGGCGGCGGCGGGATGGCGAAGGCGCTCGCCGAGGCCCTGCCGGCCGGTACGACGGTGGTCGCGATCGACGCGGATCCCGAAGTACTGGACCAGGCCCGGCAGCACACCGCCGGCGCGGTCCGGTGTGAGCTGGCCTCGATGGACGACGGGGCGGAGCCGTTGCGTAAGGCAATCGATGCACCGGCCGACCTGATCTGGGCGTCGGCCTCGGTGCATCACGCCGGCGACCAGCAGGCCGCTGTCGACGCACTGGCTTCGCTGCTGGCACCAGGTGGTCGGCTGGCTCTCGCCGAGGGCGGTCTGCCGGCCCGGAGCCTGCCGTGGGACCTGGGCGTCGGCGAGCCCGGCCTCGAGTTGCGACTCGACCTGGCCCAGGACCGCTGGTTCAAGGTGATGCGTGACTCGCTCCCCGGCTCGGTGCCGATGCCGTACGGCTGGACCGAGGCGCTCACGCGTGCCGGGCTGAGCGACGTCACCACCCGAAGCATCCTCAGTGAGACCCCACCGCCACTCTCCCCCGACCGCCTGGAGCATCTGGCCTCCGCGTTCCGATTCCGTGTCGACCGTCTGACGGCTGAGCCGGCGCAGGACGGGAACTCACATGGACACGGTCACGGCCATCTGGTGCCGGCCGATGGCGAGTGGTTGAGTGCTGACGACGTTGCGGCGTGGAAGCAACTGCTGGACCCGGACGGCCCGCACTACCTCGGCCACCGGACCGACCTCGCCGTACTGTCCGTGCGCAGCGTCCACGTCGGCCACGCACCCCGCTGACCACGCTCCGGCCCCGGCGTACGGCGTACTGGAGACGAACGCCACGCCGGGGCTTGGGCTGGTGGTGGCCAGGGTGTCGGCGGCTCGCCGTAAGGTGGGTGCCCATGAACGACCGGCTGGTGTGGATCGACTGCGAGATGACCGGCCTCGACCTGGCGGCGGACGCCTTGATCGAGGTCGCGGTGCTGGTCACCGACTATGAGCTGAACGTGCTCGGTGACGGGATCGACCTGGTGATCGCGCCACCACCGGCCGCGCTGGAGCAGATGGGCGACTTCGTCCGCGACATGCACACCGCCTCCGGTCTGCTCGCCGAGCTCGAACACGGGATCCCGCTCGCCGACGCCGAGCAGCAGGTGCTCGAGTTCATCTCCGGATACGTGAAGGAGCCCCGCAAGGCCGCCCTCGCCGGGAACTCGGTCGGCACGGACCGGACCTTCCTGGTCCGCGACATGCCGCGGGTCGAGGCGCACCTGCACTACCGGAACGTCGACGTCAGCTCGATCAAGGAGCTGGTCCGCCGGTGGTATCCGCGGGTGTACTACGCCACCCCTGCGAAGACCGGCAATCACCGTGCGCTGGCCGACATCACCGAGAGCATCGCCGAGCTCCGCTACTACCGCGAGACTGTGTTCGTCCCGCAGCCCGGTCCGGACTCCGACACCGCCCGGGCCGCCGCGACCCTGATCACCACCCCGGACGCCCCGCCGACCCCCTGACCCAGGGCCTGGGTGGGCCGATTTCTGGTCCACGGGGTTCATCGCTATGATTGCTCAGCCGTCGCAGTCAGGGCGGCAATGGTGGGTGTAGCTCAGCTGGTAGAGCACCTGGTTGTGGTCCAGGTGGTCGCGGGTTCGAGTCCCGTCACTCACCCGAAGGCGAGGGCGATCTGTGTCCGCGGAGTGCGCGGACCTGGTCGCCTTCGGCATTTTGTGCGGCTGCGCTTCGCTTGCCGCGGGTGGGGGCTCCGCCACCCACACCCCTGTGCGCCTTCGCTTCGCTCGGCTCCGTGGCTGGGGTTGCCGTTCGGCTTTCGTCTGTGGCTGGGGTCGCCGTTCGGCTTTGTCGGTGGCTGGGGTCGCCTGTCGGCTTTGGTCTGTGGCTGGGGTTGCCGTTCGGCTTTGTCGTGGCTGGGTTGCCTCTCGGGTTTCGTCTGTGGCTGGGGTTGTCCTTCGGCTTTGGTCGCTGGTCGACGTGTCAGGATGCTCGGGTGAAGTCTTCTGGGAGTTTGTGGTTCGGGTATGGCGTGGTGCTGGTGGTCACGTTTGTGGTGGGGTTCTTGGCGTTCGCGGTCTGGGTGCTCTCGCTGGTGTTCTGAAAAGTCGGGTGTGATCTTCCCGGCGGGTGGGTGCGTCTCTTGAGGCAGAGGCATCGACCGAAAGGCTGCGATGAGGGCAACTGAAGACTTCGAGGAGTTTGCGCGGGCGCGGATACCGCAGCTGTACCGCACCGCCTGGCTGCTGACAGGTGATCGGCATCACGCCGAGGATCTGGTCCAGGACACGCTCGCGAACATGCTGCGGACCTGGCACCGGGTCGAGAATCCGGCGGCGTACGCGCGGGCCGCGCTGGCGCGGACGTTCATTTCGCAGCGGCGGCGGAAGAGCTGGACCGAGCGGCCGACCGCGGAGGTGCCGGAGCGCGCCGAGCGGGCCGGGGATCCGGAGCTGCGGATGGCGCTGCAGAGTGCGTTGGCCGAGTTGGCGCCGTTGGATCGCGCCGTGCTGGTGCTGCGGTTCTTCGAAGATCGCAGCGTCGAGCAGGTCGCGCTCGATCTCGGCAAGAACGCCAGTGCGATCACCACCCGCACCGCCCGAGCCCTCGACCGCCTCCGCGCGGTCCTCGGCGACGGCGCCGCCCAGCTGATCGCGCACTGAACCCGAGGAGCACCGATGAACAACCAACTCACCGATCTCATGCAGCGCGCCACCGAGAACCTCGAGCCGGTCACGCCCGACCTGCTCGAACGGAGCGTCCAGCAGGGCCTCCACCTCCGGCGTCGTCGTACGACGGTCCTCAGCCTCACCGGAGCCGGAGCCGTCGTGGCCACCGTGGGCCTGATCGCGGGCGGAGTCCAACTGCTCGGCGGCCCGTCGGAAGCAGCAGTCGCCGGTACGCCGGCCCCCTTGACCGCACCGCCGGCGGCCAAGCCGAGCCACGTGACCCCGCAGCAGACACTGGTCACCCTCCGGTCTCTCGTCGAGGCACCTGGCCGGACCCTCACCAAGCCCGAGACGTGGGGCGAATCCAAGGACGGCTTCGTCGCCGCGGCGTACGTCGTCGACGACGGCAAGGGCGCCTCCCGCGTCGACGTCCTGCTCTCCGGCGGCGGCGAAGAGAACCCCTGCGCCACCGCCTCGACCGGCTGCACCAAGTTCCCCGACGGCTCGTCGCTGTTCGCCATGGCCGAGCAGCCCGAGTACCCGGGCGACCGCAACAAGGACGGCGTCACCAGCAACTACGTCGCGCTGTACCTGCGCGACGGACGCTTCATCAGCATGACCAGCTACAACGCGCCGGCCGAGAAGGGCTCGCGGCACACCCGCCAGAAGCCGTTGTTCACGGTGGCGCAGCTCACCTCGATGGTGAAGAGCAAGGCGTGGAAGTTCCCGCCGGCGAACACGGTCAAGCCCAGCGGTACGGCGGTCAAGCCGTCGTCGAAGGTCCAGCCGAGTAAGTGAACGCAACGGCCCGGCTTCCCAGGTGGATAGCCGGGCCGTTGGCATTCTGGCCGTCAGCGCTCATGAGGTCAGGCGATGGGGTCGACGTACCAGTCCGGGAGGGGGACCGGGCGGAGGTCGGTCTGGTCGCCGGGGCGGCTCAGGGTCAGGACGGCCCGTTCGATCTCGGGGCGGGCGTTCAGCGCCTCCTCGATGTCGTTCAGGCGGATGGCGACGGCGGACTCGGGGTCGTTGCCGATGACGTCGACCGCGGCGACCAGGAAGATCTTGTCGGCGCCGACCCACTCCATGTGCAGGAAGCTGACCCGTTCGATGTCCTTGTGATCGAGCAGCGCCCGCAGTGCCCGGTTGCGGGCCAGCGGCGTGACCGCCTCACCGGTGAGGAAGTCCATGTTCCGGCTGATCAGGAACAGCGCGACCCCGCCGAGCAGCAGGCCGACCACGATCGACCCGAGCGCGTCCCAGACCGCGTTGCCGGTCAACTGATGCAGCAGGATCGCCAGCGTCGCGATCAGGATCCCGATCAGCGCTGAGAGATCCTCGACGAACACCGCCCGCAGCACCGGGTTCGAGGTGATCCGCACGTACCGCAACGGCCGCAGCATCCGCTTGAGCGCACCGGCCTTGGTCTGCCGCAGCGCCTGCGCGAACGAGATCCCTTCGAGCACGAACGAGATCGCGAGGACGGCGTACGCCCAGCCGTACGACGGGTTGCCCTCCTCCCCGTGCTGCAGCGACTGGATCCCGTGCCAGACCGACACCGCCGCGCCGACGGTGAACAGTCCGAACGCGGCGAACATCGACCAGATGTAGCCCTCCCGCCCGTAGCCGAGCGGATGGGTCCGGTCGGCCGGTTTCCGCGCCCGCCGCTCGCCGACGAGCAGGAAGATCTCGTTGCCGGTGTCGGCCCAGGAGTGCGCGGCCTCGGCCGTCATCGAGGCTGAGCCGGTGATCACCGCAACGGCCGTCTTCGCCACCGCGATCAGCAGATTCGCGGTCAGCGCGACGACCACGGTCAGAAAGCTCTCGCCCCCCGCGTTGTCCGAGCTACTCACAGCACGACAGTAATCCCCCGCCCTCGCCGGTCACCGCAACCTCGCCTCAGGAGCCGCGGATCACGAAGCTCTTGCTGTAGCCGGCCTGGAACCGGCCGCAGGTCGGGAAGTACACGCGGTAGATCACGTTGCCGACGTACGGCGGCTGGGCGAGTACCGTGAACCGCCCGCTCTGCCGGACGACGTCCTGGCTCACTCCGCGCCACGCCGTCGCGCCGGTCAGGCGCTGCAGGACCACTGCGCACGTGGAAGGAGCGCCCGCCACCGTGCCGTTGACCGGCACGATCGTGCCGACCGGGACGCTCGTCCTGGAGGGCGTCGCGCCGACGATCCCCGGCCGGCTGACCGACCAGCCGAGCCCCGCGGTGTCGAACGCGCGGCCGCGCAGCCGGACACAGTTCAGGGCGTCCCCGGCAGCGGCCGGATAGACCCGTTCGGCGATCCCGGCGGTGTTGGTGAGATAGCGGTCTCCGTCGTGCTCGACGCAGAGGTTGTCCCAGGTGATCTGGACGCTGATCCGGCTGCCGTACGCCTTGCCTGTCGCGGAGTCGGTGATCGCCACGCGGGCCTTGTACGCCGAACCGAACGGCACCACCTTCGGGATGATCGAGACGCCGATCCTCGGCAGGTGGGAGCCCGTGACAGCGACGCTCGGACCGGCGAACGGAGTCGGGGTCGTCATGCTGCCGTCGGAACCGTCGATGATGGTGCCCTCCATCACCCCGGTGACCTTGAACGTCCCGTTCGCCGTCGACGGCACGTACAGCGAGCCCTTCCAGGTGCCGCTCTGAACGGTCCCGGAGGCCGGTCCGAGGAGCGCCGCGACCATATAGCGCGCCGGCCCGGTACCGCCGGTGCGATCCAGGAACACGTTGAGAAACACGGTGCCCGACTCAGTCGTCTTGTACCCACCGGCCACGGTGACCGGTACGGCCACGGTGTTCAGCCCGGACACGGCGACCGCCGCTCGCCCGAGCGTCACGCTCGTAACCGTCAGGTTCGGATCCGGCGAGCTCAGCTTCTCCGGTACGGCCGACGCGGCCGGCGCGACCACCGCCGCGAACACCAACGAAACCCCCGCGGCCAAAGCCGCCCACCCCTTTGACTTCAATCCCCCTGTGATCATTTCCGCAGAATGTCACGGGAATCCGTCGTTGCCTATCGCCGAACCGCTTTTATTATTACTGAATCCCGAAATGACACCGGCGCACAACAATCCCGGCACAATTCGCCGCCGACCGCAACTTCGGCGCTCGCACGCGCATCGTCAACTAGGTGGGCGGATGATGCGTTGCTCGATGGCGCGGGCAACGGCGGCGGCCCGGGTGTCGACTTCGAGCTTCGTGTAGATGTGCGAGAGATGCGACTTCACCGTCGCTTCGCTGACGAACAGGCTCCTGGCCATGTCCCGATTCGACCGGCCGGTCGCGAGCAACCCGAGGATCTCGACCTCTCGCTCGGTGAGCAACGGCCCCGACCGTCGCACCAACCGCGCGGCGACTGCCGGCGCCAGCACCGTCTCACCGCGCGCGGTCCCGCGGATAGCGCGAAACAAATCCTCCGGCGGCGCGTCCTTCAGCAAATACCCGGACGCCCCGGCATCGATTGCACTCATGATGTCCGCCTCGGTGTCGTACGTCGTCAGCACCAATACGTGCGGCGGCTCCGGCAACGCCCGCAACCGCGCCGTGGTCTCGGCACCACCCGGCCCGGAGCCGAGGTTGAGATCCATCAGCACGACATCCGGCCGAACCGCGGCAACCAACTGCTCGGCACTGTGCGCGTCCGACGCCTCGCCCACCACGGACAGGTCCTCCTGACCTTCCACGAGCGCGCGCATCCCGGCCCGCACCACGGGATGGTCATCCACCAACGCGACCCGGATCATGCGCGGACCAACGGGATCGAGGCGGCCAGCGCCGTACCCTCGCCTGGTTCGCTCTCCAGGACCAGCGTGCCGCCGAGCTGCTTCAGCCGGTCGCGAATGCCGGTCAGTCCCCGCCCGCGATCCGGATCGGTCGATCCACCGTCGGGAAGGCCGCGGCCGTCGTCGCGGACGTCCAGGACAACGGCGTCCGGCTGGTAGGTCAGCGTGACCACGGCGGTCGTGGCAGCCGCGTGTTCGAGCACGTTGGCCAATGCACCACGGGCAGTGCGCAGCAAGGCGGTCTCGACGTCCGACCCGAGTGACACCGGCGTACCGTGCACCTGGACGCGCACGTCCACAGTGCTGTGGGCTGCGAGTCGCCCGCACGTCTGGCGGAGTGCATCCGGCAGCGCGGGCTCACCCGGCACCACGGTCAACTCTGCGGGAGCCAGGTCCCGGACCACCCGCCGTACCTCATCCAACCCATCCCGAGCGGTCGCCGCCGCTTGCGACGCATGCTCGCGTGCCGCGGCCGGTCGGTCGTCCCACTCCCGCTCTGCAGCCTGGAGGAGCAGATTGATGCTGGACAGCCCTTGAGCAACGCTGTCATGGATCTCCCGCGAGAGCCGGGCCCGCTCGGCCAGCGCGCCGGCCTGATGCTGCGCGTCCGCCAGATCCCCTTGCGCTGCATGCAGATCGTCCAACAGCGCCTGCCGCGCCAATGCGTCCCGCTCGAGTGCCCGATACGCACCAACAGCGAGTACGGCGATGCACACCGGCCCCAGCACGATCGTCGGATCGAGCCGGTCAGCCATCCGCGTCCACATGACCACTGTGGTAACCACCATCCCCGCAACGACCGCACAGGCCGGCCAGAACGCCAGCACCCGCAACGCGACAAATGACAGCGGTACGGCGCACCACGCGAACGAAGGCGCCAGCACCACCAGCCCAAACCACACCACCACCAGCAACGCGAGCCAGACGCGACTGGGCAGCGCTCTGTGCGCGGCGTACGTCGCCAGCAGCACCAGCGCGCCCGCAAGCACCCAGGGCGTGCGGTCGCCGAATCCGTGCCCGGTCAGGTACCGGACCGCGGAGGCGAGCACCAGGACGACGAAGGCCGCGTTCAGCGCGACCACCAGCCCGTCGGCGTGGCCCAGGATCCCGGTCGCCCAGCCCGGTGTGCGTGAAGTGGTCATGGTCCTGCCGATGGTAGGCCGAGCCGGCCGGCTTCCGAATCATCCGATCGGCTATCCGACGGTGGCCGAACACCCGTCGTACGGGCGTCCGCGGCGGACCAGGCTGGAGGCAGTCCACCTCAGCCCGAACGACGAGAGGTTCTCATGTCTGTCCGCTCCCTGTCCGCGACGCTGGCACTCTCCGCGGCCCTGGTCGGCGTCGGCGTACCCACGGCGTCTGCCCGGCCCGCTACCTACGAGCTCTCCGGCGACGCCGGTGGGTCCAAGTTCGAGGGCATCGGGTACGACGCTCGCACGCAGCGGTACTACGTCTCGGAGACCACCGGTGGCGAGATCCACCGCGGACAGTTGCGATCCGCGGCCGCGACCGAATGGCTACCGGGAGACGGGACCGACGGCCGCTGGACGGCGCGGGGAGTCACGGTCGACTCGCGCGGCCGGGTGTACGTCGCGGGCGGCCCGAACGGCATCGATCACCCGGGGGCGCCGGACCTGTGGGTCTATGACCGCGATGGCCGGCTCCTCGCGGCACTGCGGACCGGCGTGCCGAACGCGTTCCTGAACGACCTCGTGATCGGACCGGACGGAGCGGCGTACGTCACGAACTCGAACGCGCCGCAGGTGTTCCGCGTCGCCCAGGAGCACGGCCGCTGGACCATCCGGACCTGGGCGGACGCCACTGCGACCATCGCGACCCAGACCGGCTTCAACCTCGGTGGCATCGTCCTGTCCCCGGACCGGCGCGCGCTGGTCGTCCCCCAGGGCAACGTCGGCAAGCTCTGGCGGTTCGCCCTGAGCACTGGCACGGTTTCGGCTGTGGACACCGGCGCGGCTGACCTCGTCAACGCCGACGGTCTCGTGCAGGACGGCCACCGGCTCTGGGTGGTCCGCAACTTCTCTCGCGTCCTGACCACGCTGCAGCTCTCCAGCGACGGCCGTACGGCGCGATTGGCCTCTGCGACTCCTACGGACCCGGACCGGGTGCTCACCACGGCGAAGCTCGCCCAGGGCAGGCTGCTGTTGGTCGACAGCAAGTTCGACGAGCCCACCGCGGTCCCGCCGTACCAGGTCATCACCATGACCCCACCGCGCCGATGAACCGCACCATGGCAGCGGCTGCCGTCATCATGGTGACGGCAGCCTGCACGACCACCGACAGCACTCCACCCCCGTCCCCTCAGAGGACCAGCGCAGTGTCGACAGTCAGCACCCTCGATCAGCAACTGATCGCCGCCGCCTGGAAGAACGACGTCACCGAAGCCCGCCGGCTGATCAACGCCGGCGCGAACGTCAACGCGGTCGACGACACCGTGCAGAGCGCCTTCCTGATCGCCGCGAGCGAGGGGTACGTCGAACTGCTCGACCTCACGCTGCAGCACGGCGCCGACGTCCGCAGCCTCGACAGCTACCGCGGTACGGCGCTGATCCGCGCCGCCGAGCGTGGTCACGCGGCGGTGGTCGGCCGGCTGCTCCAGGCCGGTGTGGCAGTGGACCACGTCAATCGCCTCGGCTGGACCGCGCTGCACGAGGCCGTCCTGCTCGGCAAGGGCACCCCGCAGTACGTCGACACGGTCCGGCTCCTGATCGCCGCCGGAGCCGACCGGAACAAACCGGCGGAGCGCGACGGCATCACACCGGTGCAGGCAGCGCGGAGCCAAACCGAGGTGGCGGCTGTCCTGGCTACCAAGCTCCCGAGCTCCCCCACCGCCGCGCTGCTAGCGGCTGCCGCGGCTGGCGACGCTAACCAGGTCGCTGCCGCCCTGGCCGCCGGTGCGCCACTGGAATCCCGCGACGACAACCTCCGTACCGCTCTCCTCCTGGCCTCCCTGAACGACCGCGTCGAGGTCGCCCGGCTCCTGGTCGCACTGGGCGCCGACCCCGATGCGCAGGACGACCGCCAGGACTCCGCGTGGCTCGTCACCGGTGTTACCGGCAGCGTCGCGATGCTCGAGACCCTCCTGCCCGCGAAGCCGGACCTGACCCTCCGCAATCGCTTCGGCGGCATCTCGGTCATCCCGGCGAGCGAACGCGGCCACGTCGACTACGTCCGCCGCGTGGTCCGGACCGGCATCAACGTCAACCACGTCAACGATCTCGGCTGGACCGCCCTCCTGGAAGCCATCATCCTCGGCCAAGGCACCAAGCCCTGGCAGGACATCGTCCGCATCCTCGTCGCCGCCGGCGCGGACCCGTCGCTCCCCGACGCCGACGGCATCACCCCGCTCCACCACGCCACCAATCGCGGCTACACCGACATTGCCGCCCTCCTCCGGTCCGCCGGCGCCCGCTAGGCCCAGATGGCAGCCAGCGTCCCGTCACCGAGAGCTTCGGGGGGATCGGGGTACGGGACGGCTCGGCCCTCGGCGTACCGCTTGGCCGTCCAAGCCGCGGCGGTGGCATCCAGCACGTCGTCGACAGCCGCGAACTCGCCGGCGGGACCGATGTCGCCGGTGATGCCCAGGCCGGCGGTCGCGAGCAGTTGTCTGCGCTCCTCCCCACCGGCCCAGGTCGACTTCGGATGGGCCAACGGCCGCCCGGCCATCGTGGCGAAGCAGACCTCCGGGTGGACCTCGATCGCCGCGCAGCGAGCGCTCGGCACCCAGGCGTCGACCTCGAGGATCTTCCGCGCCAAGGCGTACGCCTGTTGACTGAGCCCCTTCCCTGCCGCCTGTACGTTCAACGCCGACGCCTCCGCGTGCGTCGCCGCCGTCAGCGCCCGCCTGACCGGCGTCGCGAACACCGACGACGCTCGCCGCCCGACCGTACGCCGCGCCAGCACGTCAGCCTGTCGCGAGCCGGTCAACGGCAGCCCGATCGGAATATCGACGCCCACGACAGCCAACGCCCCATCCAACTCCGCCCGATCCACCAGTTCTTCGATCGTCGTCCCGAAGTAGGCTCGGAGGCCGTCGGAAACGCCCACCCACCCCTTCTTGCACGCGTCGACACCCATGACCCGCATCGCTCCTCCGGTTGTCACGCCAGCAAGGTAGCGCCACAGACCGTCGATACCTCTGGGCGTGACACGATTGCGGGGTGCGGCTCTTCTCTGGCGGCGGTGGCGACAGGGCGAGCGAGCTGGCTGTCGGGCATGCGTTGGTACGGCGGGTGTCGGCCGGCGAGTTGGAGGAGGCGCTGCGGGTCTATCGGCCGTCGGGGCCAGTCGTGGTCTTCGGGCGGCGGGACACGCGGCTGCCGGGCTTCGGGGCGGCGGTGCGTGCGGCTCGGGCGGCCGGGTTCGAGCCGCTGGTGCGGGCAGTGGGCGGACGCCCGGTCGCGTACACGGATCAGGCGTTGGTGGTTGATCACGTCAAGCATGAGCGGCTGGCGCCCGACGGGATGGAGACCCGGTTCAAGCAGTACGGCGCGCTGTACGCCGACGTGCTGCAGACGCTCGGGATCGACGCGCGGGTCGGAGCGGTGCCGGGCGAGTACTGTCCGGGCGCTCACAGCGTCAACGCGCGCGGCGTGGTGAAACTCGTCGGCACCGGGCAGCGCGTCGTACCCAACGGATGGCTGTTCAGTGCCCTGGTCGTAGTGGGCGACGACGCGCGCCTCCAACGACTGTTGGCCGATGTCTATCGACACCTGGAGTTGCCCTTCGACTCGGCGTCCGTCGGCTCGCTCTCGACAGAAGTGCCGGGCTTGACGGTCGAGACCGTGGAGCGCCGTCTGCTCGACGCGTACGGCGCGACAGACCCGCAGCCGCTCGACGACGCGACCCTCGAGCTCGCGAAGTCACTCGCCGACGATCACCGCGTCGCCTGAATCAGTCGTGGATCAGACAGCGCGACGGCAGCTCGAACCACCTCAGGTGATCGAAGTCCGTGTTCACGCGGCCCTCGGAGTCGGTGCTCTGGTCCTGACAGGTCGACAGGAGTTCGCGTGCTTCGCTGAGGTAGTCCTCGAGAGCTGACTCCGGTGCGGTGTGATCGTGGCGTGGGTACCTCAGCTTGCCGTCGGCGTCGTACCCGACCTGCGACAGCCGCATCGGCGGCTCGACCGGACCACGATGGTGCCGCCACAGACCCGTCGCCGGGTCGAAGCGGTAGTCGCCGAGCAGCCGCCATCCGTCACGGGCGACCAGCTTCACCGCCTCCACGACGTACGAGAAGACCGCCTCCGAGATGAAGTAGTTGAAGTTGACCCGCACCCACCCGGGCTTGATCCCCTCGCAGCCGTGCAGGATCTCCTCGGCGAACTCGTGCGACCGCACCAGGTCGATCCCGAGCAGCGTGTGTCCGTACGGACCCGCGCACGAGCACCCGCCTCGCGACTGGATGCCGAACAGGTCGTTCAGCAACGCGACCACGAAGTTGTGGTGCAGGTACCGCCCGGACGGCGCCTTCACCTCGAACGAGACGATCGACAGCCGCTCGGAGTCCAGGTTGCCGAGGATCTGCAGGTGCGGCTCGTCCTTCCACGCCTCGACTGCGCGGCGCAGGTACGCGTCCTCGTGCGCGCGGATGACCTCGATCCCCACCGCCTGCTTCAGTTGGAAGGCCAGTCCGGCCCGGATCGACCCGATGATCGCCGGCGTACCGCCCTCCTCCCGGTGCACCGGGTCGTCGAGATAGCGGTGCTCCAAGGGATTCACGTACGCGACCGTCCCACCACCGGGTACGTCGGGGACCCGGTTGCGGAGCAGCTCACGCCGGGCCACGAGTACGCCGGGAGTCCCCGGACCGCCGATCAGCTTGTGCGGACTGAGAAAGATCGCGTCCTTGTACGACAGCGGGTCGGTGTCGCGGCCGCCGTACATGTCGATCTCGACGTACGGCGCCGCGGCCGCACAGTCCCAGAACGACAGAGCGCCGTACCGATGGAGCAGCGCCGAGACGCGATGGGTGTTGCTGACGATGCCGGTGACGTTGCTGGCCGCGGAGAACGAGCCGATCTTGAGCGGGCGATCGACGTACTCGATCAGGCGCTGCTCGAGCTGCGGGATGTCGATGTGGCCGTCGTGGTCCTGACTGATCAGGACGACGTCGGCGATCGACTCACGCCACGGGAGCTCGTTGGAGTGGTGCTCGTACGGCCCGATGAAGACGACCGGGCGCTGGTCGGGCGGAATCTGGTCGGTCAGGTGATAGGTGTCGTCCAGTTCGGCCGGGATGCGCAGGCCGAGGATGCCGATCAGCTTGTCGATCGCGCCGGTCGCGCCGGAGCCGCAGAAGATCAGCGCGGTCTCGTCGTCACCGCCGACACTCTGGTGGATGATCCGGCGGGCGTCCTCGCGCAGGCGGGTGGTCTGCAGCCCGGTCCCGCTGGACTCGGTGTGTGTGTTCGCGTACCGCGGCAGGACCTCCTCGCGGATGAAGTCCTCCAGGAAGGTGAGCGCGCGACCGGACGCGGTGTAGTCGGCGTACGTGACCCGGCGGGGACCGTACGGCCCCGGCATCACCTGGTCGTCCCCGATCACCGACGCCCGGATCCGCCGCAGCAGCGGCGTGTCCGGCGGCATCTCCCCCTGGCTCTTCATGCCTCAGAGTAAAGCGACCGAGTGACGTTCGTCTCGTGCCGTCGCGGCGAGCTGTGGATAAGGTCGGTCCCAGTCGACGGCGAGGAGTGGGGATGACGTTTTCCGGCGAGCTGTGGGACCGCGGTGGGGCGTCCATATACGACGAGATCGTCCGGCATCCCTTCATCACCGGGCTGACCGACGGGACCCTCGACCACGATGCGTTCCGTTACTTCATCGTCCAGGACAGTCACTACCTGCGGGCGTACTCGCGGGCGCTCAGCCTGGTCGCCGGACGCGCTCCGGACGAGGACGCGGTGAGCATGTTCGCGCTGCACGCCGCCAACGCGATCGCGGTCGAGCGCTCGTTGCACACCTCGTTGCTGGAGTCTCTGGGCTTGACGGTGGCCGATGTCGACGCAGCCGGGTCCGGACCGACGACAACGGCGTACATGTCCTATCTGACCGCTGTCTGCGCCACGGGCACGTACGCCGAGGCTGTCGCCGCCGTACTGCCCTGCTACTGGATCTACCGCGACGTGGGCCGCGAACTGCTGAAGCGGTCGTCGCCGGACCCGCTGTACCGGCAGTGGATCGAGACGTACGGCTCGGACGAGTTCGACGCGGTGGTGGAGTCGGTGCTCGCGGTCACGGACGGACTGGACGTGAGCGCGTCGGAGCGGGAACGTTGTCATCAGCACTTCGCCACGACGTGCCGCTATGAATGGATGTTCTGGGACGCCGCGTACCACAAGCTCGATTGGCCGGTGGGATGAAGGACTTCTACGACGTCGTGATCGTCGGCGGCGGGCACAACGGTCTGGTCGCCGCCACGTATCTGGCCCAGTCCGGGCTGTCAACGCTCGTACTGGAGCAGCAGGCCCACACCGGCGGCGCAGCGGTCAGCCAGCAGGTGTTCCCGGGTGTGGACGCGCGCCTGTCCCGGTACTCGTACCTGGTCAGCCTGCTGCCCGACAAGATCGCCGCCGACCTCGGTCTGTCCCTCGAGCTCCGGTCGCGCGCGGTGGCGTCGTACACGCCGGTACGCCGTTCCGGACGCGATCTGGGCCTGATGGTCGAGCGGCCGGAGGGGGCGGCGACCCGTGCGTCGTTCGAGGCACTCACCGGCAGCGATGCCGACTACGCGGCCTGGACCTCCTTCTACGGCGCCGTCGGCTCCCTTGCCGCCGCCATCGCGCCCACACTGCTCGAACCACTGCAGTCCGGCGCCGTACTGCGCTCACGAGTCGACTCGGCGCTGTGGGACGAGCTCATCGAACGCCCTCTCGGCGAAACCATCGAACGACGCTTCGCCGACGACACCGTGCGCGGCGTGGTCGCGACCGACTCGGTCATCGGCACGTTCGCGTCGCTCCACGACGAGTCACTCATCCAGAACCGGTGCTTCCTGTACCACCTGATCGGCAACGGCACTGGTGAGTGGCGGGTGCCCGTTGGCGGTATGGGCGCTGTCACAGACGCACTGGCTGCTGCAGCCCGCCGCGCCGGCGCCGCACTGGTCACCAACGCCGAGGTGACGTCTGTCGAGGCCGATGGTGTGCGCGGGTCCGTCACCTGGATGGGTGGCGACGGCGAGCGGTCAGTTGACTGCTCCTACATCCTCGCGAACGTCGCACCGGCCACGCTGGATGCTCTCCGTGGTCGCCCGGTCGACGTGCGGCCTGAGGGGTCGCAGCTGAAGATCAACCTGCTGCTGCGCCGGCTACCTCTGTTGAAGTCCGGCGACGATCCGGCGCGGGCGTTCGCCGGGACCTTCCACATCGACGAGGACTACAGCCAGTTGGAGTCTGCCTATTCTGAGGCGGCCGGTGGCGGGCTGCCCGCCGTACCTCCCTCAGAGGTCTACTGCCACTCCCTGACCGATCCGTCGATCCTGTCGCCGGCATTGGTTGCCTCTGGCCACCACACGCTGACCGTCTTCGGTGTCCACTTCCCCGCGCGGCTGTTTGCCGACGACAACGACGCGGCCCGGGACCTGGCGACCCGCCGGGTGCTGGCCGGCCTGGAGTCCTACCTCGCCGAGCCGCTGGAGGACTGCATCGCCCGCGACGCGGACGGCAACCTGTGTGTCGAGGCCAAGACGCCGTACGACATCGAGGAATCCGTCGGCATGCCCGGCGGCCACATCTTCCACGGCGACCTCCAATGGCCCTGGGCCACCGACGACGCCGACGCCGGCCGCTGGGGCACCGAGACCGACGTCGCCAACCTCCTGATCTGCGGCTCCGGAGCCCGCCGCGGCGGCGCCGTCTCGGGCCTCGGCGGCCACAACGCCGCCATGACCATCCTGACCACCTAACCGATTTCGCATCTCCCCCGCCCCCCTGCTACGATCCTCATCGTTCGAAAGCACCACAAGCGCCGCTAGCTCAATTGGCAGAGCAGCTGACTCTTAATCAGCGGGTTCGGGGTTCGAGTCCCTGGCGGCGCACAAAAGCCCAGGTCACGCGAGTGCCCTGGGCTCGTGCATGTCCGTAGGTCATCTAAAACCCATCTCTTTGCGCTGATGCACCGCGCAGCAGACTTCGGGTACGACTGCCCGGGCCGCCGCCTGAGTCCCGATGTGCTGGTAACTGTGTGTCACATCACATCGGTTCGCAGTGTTGCCGACTTCTTCGAATCGGCGTCGCGGTCAGCGTTGAGCTTCCAACCGTCACACAGGTTGGAGGCGTGACATGTCGAGGCCACCGCTACCCATCGGAACCTGGGGAAGCATCTCCACCAAGGTCATCAAGACCGACAAGAACGGCAAGCCCGTCAAGCATCAGTCGCAGACCAAGTTCCGCGACCACGACGGTCGCGTTCGCCAGGTCAGCGCGGTCGGCACGAGCAAGACTGGTGCCGAGAATGCCCTGAAGAAGAAGCTCCAGGACCGCGCCAGGACGAACCAGTCCGGCGAGCTCACCGCGATGCACAAGATCAACCACCTCCTCGACCTCTGGGAGAAGCGATTCGAGGGCCTGGTCTCTGACGGCACACGCTCCCCAACCTCCCTCGACACCTACCGCCGCGCACTCAAGAACCACATCCGCCCGGCCATTGGCGAACTCCGCATCGGCGAAGCCACTACCCCACGGCTCGACACTGTCCTGTCCAAGATCAAGAACACCGCCGGCGCACCAACTGCCAAGACCTGCCGCGCCATCATCTCCGGCGCCATGAAACTCGCCGTCCGCTACGGCGCCATCTCCGTCAACCCAGTCCGCGAGGTCGACGCCATCGAGGCCAAACCCAAGAACCCACCGCGAGCCCTCACCACCGAAGAAGTCACCCTCCTCCGCAAGAGCCTGGCCGCCGACGACCGCGCCGTACAAGCCGACCTCCCCGACCTGGTCACTTTCATGCTCGGCACCGGCGTCCGCATCGGCGAAGCCCTCGCCGTCCTGTGGCACCAGATCAACCTCGAAACCGGCACCGTCAAAATCACGCACACCATCGCTCGGCTGCCAGGTGGAGGCCTGATCCGCAAGACCACCAAGTCCCGAGCCGGCCAACGGGTCCTCAGCCTCCCCGCCTGGGCCACCGCCAGACTCCGCGCCCGCTTCGCTGCGGGCGTCCGCCTCGACAACCCCATCTTCTCCGACACCCGCGGCGGCTTCCGCGACCCCTCGAACACCCGCCGCTCCCTCCGCACCGCCCTGTCTCCCGTCGGAAGCACCGCCCGCCGCGACCTCGGACTTACCCTCCGGACGCAGCGCCGCAAGATGCGCATGTCCCGCAAGCAGCTAGCCGCCACGCTCGGATGGCCTCAAACCAGAGTGGAGCTGGTCGAGACCGGCCGCATCAAGGTCGACGACGCACTTGTTGCCAGCCTCGTCAAGATCTACGGCATCGACCTCAACGACACTCCTGACCTGCTTGCCCAGCTTGAGGCAGCCGTCCAACCCGCCGAGTCAGACAAGCTCGCCTGGATCCGCTCTCACGCCCTCCGCAAGACCACCGCCACCGCCCTTGACGAGGCCGGCCACACCGCCCGCCAAGTCGCCGACCAACTGGGTCAGGCCAAGGTCTCGATCACACAAGATGTGTATATGGGCCGTCGAGCCGCCAACCCAGCCGCCGCCGAAGCCCTTGAAAGTGCCTTCGACGATCCCGAATTGCTCTGAACGTGTGGATCATGTGGCAGCCTGATCAGGTGACGGATCCCGCGCTGATTCAACTCCTCGACGATCTGGCTGATCGCGCCCGCAACCCGTACATCGCCTACCTGGGCTCGCCTGACGACCGCGGGGACTGGGGCGACAACCCACCAAGCGATGCCGACCTACTGATCGAGCGACGTCTCCTGGGCGCCGTCACCCTGGCAGCGATCCACATAGTCGATGAGTGCATTGCTGACATCCAGACCATCAGCGCGGCCGAAATGGATCCGGACGGCGCACCCGATCCCGAGATCTACGCCGACACGTTCGTTTGGAACTATTTCCCACCTCGGTTCCGGCCCTCGTATGATCTGCAGTTCTTCGCCAAGATCCTGGTCTCCGCGGTCAAGGTCAGCCACGACCTGGCCAACCCCAAGAGTGATCGGCCGGCGTGCATAGCCGAAGAGATCATCGTCAATGCGATCTGCAAGTACGCCTATGCCCTGATGGACGAAGCCGGCCTTGATCACGACGTGAGCCTAGAAGACCTGATACTGGACGACACAAACTTCGAGTTGTTGTTCAGCGAGGATATGGACGGCGTCGAGGATGACCCTGCCATGCAACGCTCGCTCGGCATGTGGCTTCCGCCGGTCGAAGGCTGGTTCACACCATTCAACACCGACCGCGTCGTCCATCCCTACGCCGAGACCGACGGGACGACCCCACGCGTGCACGACCTTTACCACCTGCTCGACTCCGACGAACTGCGGGCGATGTCACGGCAGCCGGACGTGGTGGACGCTCCCACCCCGATCACCAGGCAGCATCCAATCAGCGAAGTTGTCGGACTAGCACGGCAGACATCCACCGCGGACCCCGAAACCTGGGTGGCCGACGACTCGGACCCTGAACGCAGCTACCAGGCACTCGTGCTGATCTCCCGCATCGCAAAGTCTGGTTGGCTGACATGGGAACCCCATGACTCTGCCGACATCGTGCGCTCCGACGCCGTGGTCAGGTTCGCTCCGCACCGACACTATCCAGTCGGACCAGACCAACCGTGGGCCGAGGTCGCGATGACCAGCGGCGTCATCATGCACATCCCGTTGTCAGCAGTCGTGTCCTACCGCCCAGACCCCTCGATCTATGAGCGGTGGAACTCGATGTCGTCCTCGCTGGAGCCATGAGGAGGTTTTCGTCGACTTTGACATCAAATAGTTGGATCGGCGGCCGACAGAGGCGAGTACCTCGATCCGCACCGACCTCAGGTAGTTGCGCTGACCATCGCATCGACGCGCTCGAGCACCCCGCTCACACCGTTGTGCATAGCGTACGGACGCGCCAAGGATGCCATCGCCTGCAGCCGATCGGCAGCCCGCACTGAGTCGGTAGCCAGGGCCATGTCAACCGCCTGATGCCCGGCTGCCGCTGCACGGTCCGGCTGGGCGTCGAGGACGTAGCCAGTGGTGATACTGATCGCGTCAAACGTGCGGCTCCGCTCCTCCCCCGCACCTCTCGTCGCGTACGAGCGTTCAGCATGATCGATCGCCCGCTCCGCAAAGCGGTTTCGATGTTCGATGTGTGAGGCGAGGCAGCTATAGATGACCCCGGAGATTCCATCAAGGTCCGCGGGCGCCAGAAAGAACCGAGCCCACGATGGGACCTTGCTTTCGTCGACCCGCCCGAGTTCATCTTGAGCACGCGCAAGGGAGTCCGAGACTCTGTCCGCAGCGCCCAGCATCGCGTACGCCCAGGCCTCGTTGGCATGAAGGACAGCGACTGCCGCGAGGTTTCCGCTGTCCTGGGCAACGATCTGCCCGAGCTGCCATAGCCGCAGCGCCTCCTGCGCCCGGCCCAAGTGGATGGAGACTCGGCCAAGACGATAGAAACCACCAGCAATCAGCGCAAGATCGTTGACCTCCCGGGCGAGGACAAGCCCAGCAGTCAGGTAGTGACGGGCCGCCGCGTGGTCACCGAGATCGTGACTGGCCCACCCAGCGACCTGGCACATGTCGGACAACGCAATCTTGAAGTCCGCCTCGGTCTGTTCCGTGTCAAACCTGCTGCGCAACATGCCGCTCGCCCACGCGATGTAGCTCGCCGCGGAGTCCCGACAGGAGCCGCCGCCACGCGTGGCATCGATTTGGCGGTGTTCATCGCAGACCGCGCGGACCAGATCGACGTGGGCTGTAGTAACCCGCTCAGGGGAACTGGATGCGGCCGGATGCTTGGCAGCCGCGTACTCACTCAACTCAGCCGGAACCGGACCAACCGCCAGAGCAGCCAGCGATCCGACGAACCCTGGGACTGCGCCCGGGTCTCGCAGCCGGGTTTCGGCCTTGACTTCATTACTTGGCATATGAGATCCGACACCCAACAGGCCGCGGTCAATACCAAAGCCATCCGCGATGCGTACCAGTACGTCGTAGGACGTCACCAACTGCTTGCCCTGCGAGATGCTTCGCACTCGGGTCTCCGTGAGACCGGACGCAGCTGCGAGCGCACTCCTGCTGTAGCCGCGATCCCTCAGGAACTGGAACAGCGTCTTGATGTCCTGCTCGGCCAGGCAATCTCGCAATGGCCGTCCCCCGTGCACGCCCGAGGTCCACCACAGCGGATCTGGCCGCACCACGTGCACCTCTCGCCCTCCTCTGCTACTCGGTTTGGATACGATGAGCGAACCATGGCTTCTTCGCGTGGGACACGTGTTCGGACGTCGAGAGTGGTGAAAGCGGTGAACGAGCGAGCGAGAAAGTCAAGCGCTGAACCGCGCCGCAACGCCAAGCTCGCGGCCGTCATCGCCGAGGCAGATTGGTCGCATGCCCAACTCGCGCACGCAATCGGTCGAGTCGCCTCCGAAGCCGGCAATGAACGCCTCGTCTCGGTGGGCAGGTCCCACGTCTCGCACTGGGTCGCGGGGTCGACGCCATCTGGTGACGCGCCGGCAATCCTGGCTGAGGCCCTTTCCCGACGCCTCGGCAGGGTCGTCACTGTCGACGAGATCGGCCTGTCCGGTCCGCAATCGCCTGTAGCACTGGATTGGTCCGCAGATACGCTGACGACGCTCGCCGATCTGGGAAGAGGCAACGTGGACATTGAGCGCAGGTCTGTCCTGCGAGCCGCTGGCTACTCTGTGGCCGCACTCGCGGTGCCCTCACAGGCCTGGTGGGACACGATGGCGCGCCGTGGAGCTCAGCGCTCTGCGCGGACCGGCCGGTTGATCGGCGCGGGTGACCTGGAAGCGATCCGGGAGATGGCGGCCATGTTCACGCGGCTCGATCAGCGCCGTGGGGGCGGGCACGCGCGCACCGCTCTGGCGCAATACCTGACCTCGGATGTCGCCAGCGCGCTGAGAGCCGCCCACGCCAGCGCTGCCATTCGCCGGGATCTGTTCTCCACCGCCGGCGAACTTGCGTACCTCAGTGGTTGGATGGCATTCGACAATGCTGAGCACGCGACCGCACAGAAGTACTTCACAGTCGCCGTCCAGCTCGCCGCCGAGGCCGACGACCCACCGCTGGCTGGACACGTCCTGCGTGCGATGGCTCATCAGGCCGTCGACCTGGGTCACCCACGGCAAGCCGTCCAGCTCGCGAAGGCGTCGTTGGATGGGCGACGGTCAGCCCTGGCAAGTCCCCGCGAACGGGCGTTGCTCGAGGTCGTCCATGCCAGAGCGCTGGCGGCCGATGGCGACGGCAGTGCCGCCGCCAAGGCTCTGTTGCGTGCTGAGGACAACCTTGCCAGCGCTAGCAAGAGTGATGACGAACCCGGTCGGGTGTTCTTCTTCGGCGAAGCCAGCCTCGCCCACGAGACCGCGTGTACCCTGCGCGACCTCGGCGATCTGACCGCGGCGACATCCGAGTTCAGGCACAGCGTTCGTACCCGCAAGGCGGCGACCTTCACCCGCACGCACGCTGTGACCCTGGGATATCTCGGCGCGGTTCAGGCTCGTCAGGGCGCGATCGACGAAGCCTGCTTGACCTGGTCGACGGCTCTCGACGTCATGGATGGTGTGCACTCCGGCCGGACGCGTCAGACCGTCGTCGACATGCGCGCGGCCCTGTCGCCGTTCCGAGCCCGCGGCATCCCCGCGGCGACTGAACTCGACCATCGGGCTTCCCGCTACCTCGCCTCCGCGGCGAGGTGATCACACCGCATTTATCGCCGTCAACCTCGTCGATCGAAGGATGTCTCTATGACGCACCGCGCTCTCACGGTCGAACCCGTCGCCCAGGTGATCGGTGGCCGGCGCGAACCTACCGATGATTACTGGGGCGGCACGCGCTCCATCCTGCGGATCGACAACGAGCGGTTCGACGAGCAATCCACGGTCGGGCTGGACGCGTTCTCTCACCTCGAGGTTGTGTTCTTCTTCCACCTCAGCGACCAGCGCGACCTGAACTTGGGCGCCCGCCGCCCCAGGGACAACCCGGCGTGGCCCCAGGTCGGCGCGTTTGGCCACCGGAACATGCGCCGGGTGAACTGGCTCGGGATCTCCCGCTGCCGGCTTTTGAAGGTCGATGGCCTCGACCTTCACGTCGAGGATCTCGATGCTGTAGACGGCACTCCCGTTCTGGACATCAAGCCATGGTTCGACGAGTTCGGCCCCCGGGGCGCGACCCACCAGCCGGCCTGGACCACCGACATGCTTGTGAATTACTTCGCGCCCACCGAATAGTCCGCTCAAAAACCCTTCGCGCGGGCAATGTATCGAATCGCGGCGTTCAACCCCCGCGTGGAAAGAAACCGACTGCGCGGATGGGCGATGTCATCGACTCCCTCATGTGCGAGCTCCGCACATCGTCGTTGGAACCACGGCCACGGCACGTCCAGACGATTGGCAATCGCCTCCAGCCTGCGTTTCGATGACTGCTCGGTGACCGACATCAGCTCACGCGCTTGCTCATCGACATGACAGACGGCTGCCCGAGACGACAGCGATACGTCCGCATCGACGCAGCACAGACCCGAACCACCGAGCCAGTTCGCGACGATTGACTCCTCGCCGAGCACGAACCGCTCCCCCCACGCAGGCTCACACTCGGAGCTCAGGGCCGCCACGATCCCGAACGACTCCAGCAGCGCAGCCGCCAGCAAGAGCAGAACTCGCTCGTACTTCGGCGAGTCCGCAGCGTCCGCCTCCGGGAGGTAGAAGTCGCGCCGCATACGCGGGAACCACCGTGTGGTATGACGAAGGTACTCGAACCTGTGTCTCCATAGCAGCCACGATGTCGCATCCTCGCCGCTTCTCTCCCGTGGCCACAAGTACGGCTGACCCGACAACCGCTCGAGATTGCGAGTGATGTGGCGAGTACAGAGCCAGGAGCCCAACCACTGGCTGGCAACCGGGCTAAGCGTGGAGACGTCAGTGAGCGGCGTATCTGACCAGCAACGCCTATCGTGTTGCGCCAGCCCTGCCTGAAGAGTCGCGAGCTGGCCGTCGTCTGCCAACAACGCTACATCGGTGTTTGTCACGGCCCAGATGATGCCAACCGTCAGATCATCCACGGAGGTTGCCGACGAGACAGGCTGCACGCCCGTTCGGCGTCCGACGCGATTAGCGAACCGACGTCCGTCCAAAATGCAGGACTGCTGCTTGTCATCAACAACGACGACGAATGTACGCCGGTCGGGCCGGTTCAGCGCGGCATCAGGTCCTGGGTCCACCATCAACCATCCCTCCCCCGGCGAGACCGCCTCGCAACGATGAGCCTCGACGTCCACGCCGGAGAATGACCGGCCATCAGGAATACGCATGATGCTGGACCTGGCCGAGGGCAGCTGCCCGGCGATCAGGTCGAGGAGGGAGATGGCATCAGGCGCCCGCGGCGCGCTGACACGCCGCCTGTTGAAGAAGCCGAGATCGGCGGGGCCCGGCTTCTGAAGCACACGACAGAGAGCCTGCCGCACGTGCGCCGGCGGCCAGGTATACAAGCCACACTCCCAGTCGGAGATGGACTTTGCAGTGATGACACTCTCCTTGCCTGTGGCGTTGTAGATCTCCGCACTGACCAGGTCGGCCAGGCGGCGCTGTGTCATAGAACCTCGAGCTTTTCGCAGCAGCCTGTTCGGCTCCCGATCGGCCATGAAGCTGATTCCTCCCTCTGTCGGAGGAAGGATGCCGTGACGACCCAGGGCATCGACACGGCATCAACAGACGTCCGAAAATGTTTCCCTCTCGGCGGAACGCCTGGAAATGTCCTAGGTTGGGTCTGTGGCTAACGAACGACTGCGCGCCGCGCTCGCCGAGCACAACCTCACCTACCTGGCGCTCGCCGATGAGCTGGGCGTCAATGTCAAGACGGTCGAGCGATGGGTTGCCCATGACTACATCCCGTTTCCCCGCAATCGCCATCGGCTGGCCACACGGCTCGGGCGGGACGAGGCCTACCTCTTCCCCACTGCAGTAACCGGCCAGCGCGCCGCCGCCGTGTCCGAGAGCGAGATCGTTCGGGTCTACCCTCAGCTCTCCGACATCTCGGCGGATGCGTGGCGAACGTTCTTCGAGTCCGGCGACAACGACATCGGCATACTCGTGTACGCAGGTCTCTTCGTTGCCGAAAGCACTCAGCTGCAACGAGTCATCCGCAAGAAGGCGAAAGCCGGCGCGAGTGTCCGGATTCTCCTCGGAGATCCCGATGACTCGCACGTCGCCGAGCGTGGGCGGGAGCAGGGAATCGGTGAGGCGCTAGCTGCGAAGGTCCGCAACTCGATGGTCCTCTTCAGTAACTTGGCTACGGTCCCCGGCATCGAGTTTCGAACCCATCGCACGATTCTTTACAACTCGATCTTCCGCGCAGATGACACTCTCGTGATCAACACCCACCTCTACGGACTGCCCGCCGCACAGGCTCCGGCGTGGCATCTGCGGAGGATCCCCGGCGGCCAACTCGCGGGCCACTACCTCGAGAGCTTCGAGCGGGTGTGGGAGAGTGCCCTGCCGATCGGAGAGCCGTGATGCCCTGTGCGGTCACCTTCCACACTGGTCATCCGATCCGGGACGTCGGCCGAGCGCTCAGAGTCCGAAAGCGTGCAGCGACCCAGCCTGCGACCAGATGGTCTCGAAACTGGCGAGATACGACTGGAACGTGATGCCCCTCGGCGCACGTCGATAGTGGAAGACTGGAGACTCGGCGCCGGCGATCCCATGGGCGTGCTGGTTGACCAACAGTTCGTCATCTGCGCGGAAGATCGAGTTGTACAGGATTACGTCGTGCAGTCGTAGCTCGAATCCGTCGTATCGCATCAGTGGCTGAAGTAGTGACACTGCGCTTCGCGCGTTCGCCACTCTCATCTCGGTTTCGGCATCAAGGTCGCTGAGTGCCGCGGTCGCCTCGCCCGGAGCGCACAGCCCCACTCTGACTCGAGCGCCCGCCGCGCACTTGCCGCGGAGGCATTGCACGAAGTCGATGTCCTGCAGAAGGAACATCGCGTCGTAGGCGACGATGCCGATCTCAGAGACGGCAGACTCGAAAAGCGATAGCCAGAACTCGTGCATGAGCGTCGTGCGACGAGGGTAGACGGCGACGAGATCAGGCTGACGAGCTCCGCTCAGCTCAGGCCACGTCCGCTCCTCCTCGATGCCGAGCAATTTGGTCAGGATCGCACGATGCCGAGCTTGCGGCAGCTGCCCTTGCAGCCAGTTCCGCACCGTCTTCGGATCGACGGCCACTTCCGCAGCCACGTCCGTCTCAGTGAGGTTCGCGCCATACATCGCTCTCCGAAGCACCTCGTTCACTATGCTCAACCTTGCAGCAACTAGATGTCCATGGATGTCTGTTGGACGGTAGCATGAAAATGTACATAAATGTCCACCTTGCGTGCGCCCGCACCGGCTGCGTGTACTCGACATCCGGCGGTATCGGGGAGTGGTCGAACGTGTCGATACGCTGGAGGGAAGCTAGCTTCTACGGTGTGACGACTCTCAGCTGCGGCGAACGCGATCGCCTCAACACGGCGCTGCATGAGATAGCTGCCGCTGCTGGCATCGATCCGACAGGGGCCCGACTCTTGCGCTACACCATGAACGCGGTGTTTTACGTGCCAGCAGCGGACGTCGTACTTCGAATCGCACCCGCCGATCACGTCGGAGAGGTCCGACAAACCGCCGCGGTCGCCAGCCGATTCGCCGAGTTGAATCTGCCCACCGTTCGGCTTGCACCAGGCCTTAGGGAGCCGATCGAGACCTCGGCATGGATGGCAACCGCATGGACTTACCTACCCCAACCTGCAGCTTACCGGCATGCGCTGGTGGACCTTGCCTCCCCACTCCTGTCCATACATTCCATTCATCATCTCGGGCTCGCCATCCCCGAATGGGACGTAATCGACCGCTGCGAGAATCGCGTGCGGAAGGTAACGGATGCGACGGGCGAAGCAAAGGACTACCTACACACCTGGGCGAAGCGTGAGCTCAATCTGTCAATCCTCCAGGTCGCCGAGCGGCTGCTGCAGCGCTGCACTGAGCTGCGTTCGGCCATCGCCGCTGCCCAATGGGCCTTGCCCGTCAGCGTCATCCACGGCGACGCACATGCTGGGAATTTGCTCAGTACAGCCCTCCGTGTAGTACTGATCGACCTGGACTCAGTTCGCTTCGGCCCTCCAGAGTGGGACCTGGTCCCGGCCGCACACGGGGTGCAGCGTTTCGCCGACTCGTACCGAGAGTACGAAGGCTTCGCATCCTCGTATGGCTTCGATCTATTCTCCTCTCCCAATTGGCCAGTCTTGCGTGACGTGCGGGACCTCCAACTGGTGACCAGCGTGATCGCAAGACTCCTTGGCCGGCCAGATGTCGCGGAGGAGCTCGGCCATCGCTTGCGCAGCTATTTCGCGAAAGATGACGCGATCTGGCATCGCTTCAAGTAGTCCGCCCGCACCACGCGCCCCCCATCGCATGGGGGTCCATGGTGGACCCCCATGCTGGGCTGATCAACCAGAGTCAACGCACCGACACTCGGTCATCTAGCGCAACACCGCGCTACCTGTGACCCGGGCATGTCGCTCGTCTCACGGCCCAACCCACCAGGCTCACTCGGGAGGCATACGTGAAAGGCTACTTGGGCATGTTGGCTCACCTCGACGCGCTACCAGCGATGCTGGGCACCATCCCCAGCTGGAACAGCACCCTCGCGATCGGGGTCATGACTGTTGTTGCCACGAGCACCTACGCAGACATCGTCCACGCGATCGACGACGAAATCCGAGGCGCGTGATGCACGGGGATCGCCTTGAACCGGTCCACTGGGTCAGAGTTTGGTTCGGGCAACATGTGGTTGCCAGCTACACCGCCCCCGCCAGCCTCGCCGATCGGTATGCCTGCTCGATGCAACGCCGATTCGCCGGCCTGCGGGTGACCACGGATCCACTGCCGCCGACGACAGAGGCAGCACCCACAAAGGTCCGATCCTGACCCAAGTTGATCGCGACTGGCCAGGAAATCGGCATCGAGGCGGCCCGGCAACCATTCAGGCTCCGACTACGCGGCAAATGTCCGAAAACGTCGAACGACACGGTTCTCCTGTCCAGGCCGGAGCAGTGATTCTTGAGCCACGGTCGATGACCAGCCGCCGGAATGAACCAGGGAGACGGAATGATGCGCCGCGGGGAGCTGTATCGGTATCGAGATCCATCCGGAGTCAGCGGTACCGGCGTCGTTGCCTTACTCGTCGAGTTCCCACCGAACGAGGACGGCCATCAGTGGGTAGCCGTCAAGTGGCTCGGCCATAACCCACACATCGCCTTCTGGCCCGGCGTGGGAGATCTCCTGGAGACCCACGGCCACCTCGGCGAATCGGAGATCCGATGGCTGGATCCCGATCCGTTCGATCTTGAAGGGGATCCGGCGCTCTATAACACCGGTAAATGTCCCCTGTAGATCGGCGTGGCCGGCGTGTGAGCCGCAACTCCGCGTCGGTCATGCCTTCCAATCCTCGTCATGCACCCGACGAGGGCCAGGCCCTGCCACCGCCTCCCCCTGTCGGTGGCGGGGCCCAATCATTCGGAGGACGTCAGTGAAGTGGACTGACCTGAAGCACGCGGAGAGCGTCGTCCACTCCGACAGAGAACCAAGCCGATTCTCGAGCGTGAGCCCAGAAGATCCGTCAGGCGCTAACCATCTCCTGACCGCGGCGCGAATGCGCACGGTGTCGCGCAGTGCGCCCGGGCGACCAATGAGCCGTACCGAACTCGCCCAGCGGGTGGCCGAGCTGCTGTATGCAGTCAGTACCAAGAGGTACGCGATCACGGGACACTACATCGCGAAGCTGGAACGGGGCGCGGTGTGGTGGCCTTGCGAAGAGTACCGAGCGGCCCTCTGCCTCATCCTCGGCGCAAGTGATGACGCAGAGCTCGGATTCCGCCCGCGGAGAGGCCGTCGACCAGCGACCCCGCCGGAGCCACTCGATTGAACTTCTACTCGTCATCGTCGTTCTCCATGTGGTCGACCCACTCGATCACGACGCTGCGCCGGTATCGCACATAGCGGCCTACGCGAATTCCCTGTGGTCCGTACTTGTGGGTCCGCCAGGCGTAGAGGGTGCGTTTGGGCACCTTGAGGTATGCCGACACCTGGTCGATGTCCCACAACGGATCAGTTGCCTCTGGGACTGACACCATCGCCGCCTCCCTCAAGCAGCGGAGCTGTCCTGGGCGTACGCGTTCCTGGTGCCCCTGATCCTCGCTCGTGCTCTGCCTTGAGAACGCTGCGGACGTGCCGCACGCTCCAGCCGAGGATCTCCGCGGCCGCCTCAGCGCTGCCGCATACCCTGGCCAGCCCAGCGGCCTCCGTAGCTGTAGCCTCCTCAGCGTCGCGAACTCGCTCGTCGTGCCGCTCCGCCGCAAGTAACCTCGCTTTGATCGCCCGCTCCAGCGCGGCCTGCGCGCGGGTCGCACGCGCGGTTGCTGCTTCGATGCGTGACTGGCGTTCGCGCGCCCTGCGTAGGGCCGCAACTCTCGAATTGGTCATCCGCGTCGCTCCGTCACAGCTCGGGACCATCGAAGGATCGGTCAGCTGTCTCGTGGCGGGACGGCAGAGTCCCGAGAGACAGCTTGCGTAGCTCCGGGCGCCGAGGGCTCAACCCGCCGCGATGAAGTTGGCGATCAACTGAGCCGATCAAGCGTCGCGCGACCGACACCACCCGCGCACCGGTTCGCTCGATGACCTTCCCCGGTTCGCGTTTGTTGACCTGCGCCGCCCAGCTGGCGATGTACCGGAACGAGGATCCGCCGGTCGACCACCCATGGTGCGCCATCAGTAGGTAGGAGACGGACTCTGCTTCGATCTCCTTCATCCCGCGGCACACCACGCCTTCAGGCGCAGCGATCTCCTTCGGGTCGTGCATTCGCAAGTGTGCAACCTCGTGGGCCAACCGCGTGACAGCGGTTACCTCGTCCAGACCGCCTCTGACCACCACAGTCCGCTTTTGGAAGTTGGTAAATCCTTCAAGGCTCGCATCGCCGACGTTGGTTTCCACGAGCGTGTAGCCGGCCGAGCGGGCCTCGTGTTCGAGCGCCCGCCAAAGCTCGCCGGGCGATGCAGCGCCTCCGGACGGTACCGCGGGTTGAGGAAGCACCGGACCATCAGTCTGCGAGATGTCCCAGACTGATGCGACCTTGAATCCGACAAGTCGTCCGCCGCCCCGCGCTTGTCTGGCCCGTTCGAGCTCGAGGTCCGGCTGGCTCGCCTCCAGCGCCAGTCGTCGCCCGCGCTCGAGGATGACGGGCGCAAGGATGCGGATCTCTCGGTCCTGCTGGCTGTTCTGGATGGATCGTCCAAGCTTCTGCCAGATGTCGGACCTGGCGACCTGGCTTGCGTACGGCATCTGGAGGGTGATCAGTACGACGTTCCTGAAGCTGTAGTTGCGAAGAGCAACTGAAGCATCGAGCCATCTGACCCACTCGACGCCCGAGCTGTGTTTGCGGATCTGCGAGTGCAGTGCGTCGCGCAGATCCTCGGGGGTGACTCTTAGCCTCGATCCGTGGACCGGTGGGGCGCGGTCCGGTGCGTTGAACGTGAGAGTGCCTTCTGGATCAGGAGAATCTGGATTGTCTAGGTCCCGATTCCCACGATCCAAGAAGGCACTGCCAGTGAAGTTACCTGATGGTTGGTCGCGAGCGCAGCTGTTGTTCGATGACGAGAACCTCGTGTCGTGTGTCGGGTTGGTGCCGGTGATGGCGCTCGCGGAGCGCGCGGGGCTGTCGGAGTTGGTCTCGGGCAAGGTTGCGATCACCGCGTCGGCGGTGGCGTCGGCCGGGGTGAATCCGGCGGGCAAGCTGACCTCGATCATCGCGGGGATGGCGGCCGGAGCGGACTGCATCGACGATCTGGACGTGATCCGCTCCGGCGGGATGCCGCGGTTGTTCGGCGAGGTGTACGCGCCGGCGACGCTGGGCCAGTTCCTGCGGGAGTTCACCCACGGCCACGGCCTGCAGTTGGCGTCGGTCGCCCGCGCGCATCTGGTCAACCTGGTTGAGCGGACTGGGCTGCTGCCCGGCATCGAGACCCGGGCGTATGTGGATATCGACTCGCTGCTGCGCCCGGTCTACGGGCACGCCAAGCAGGGCGCCAGCTTCGGGCACACCAAGATCGCCGGCCGGCAGGTACTGCGCCGCGGCTTATCGCCGTTGGCCACCACGATCAGCACCGAGCAGGGTGCTCCGGTGGTGGCCGGGATCCGGCTACGCGCCGGGAAGGCCGGCTCCGGCAAGGGCGCGGCGTCGATGGTGCGCGAGGCGATCGCCACCGCCCGCGCCGCCGGGGCGACCGGGGAGATCCTGGTGCGCGGCGATTCGGCCTACGGCAACAGCGCGGTCGTCGCCGCGTGTGTGAGGGCCAAGGTGCGGTTCTCGGTCGTGCTGACCAAGAACCGGGCGGTGAGCGCCGCGATCGGCGCCATCGGCGACGACGCGTGGACGCCGGTGCACTACCCGGGCGCGGTCGTCGACCCCGACACCGGTGAGCTGATCTCCGACGCCGAGGTCGCCGAGGTCGAGTTCACCGCGTTCGCCTCCACCAAACACCCGGTCACCGCGCGGCTGGTCGTGCGCCGGGTCCGCGACCGCGCCAAGACCGAGGAACTGTTCCCGGTCTGGCGCTACCACCCGTTCCTCACCAACAGCACCGAACCAGTCGTCGCCGCGGACCTGACCCACCGCCGGCACGCGATCATCGAGACCGTGTTCGCCGACCTCATCGACGGACCGCTGGCCCACCTGCCCTCCGGCCGGTTCGCGGCCAACAGCGCCTGGGCGATCTGCGCGGCCATCACCCACAACCTGCTCCGCGCCGCCGGCACCCTGACCAGCCCGAGTCACGCCGTCGCCCGCGGCACGACGCTGCGCCGCCAGGTCGTCAACGTGCCCGCCCGGCTGGCCCGACCGCAACGCCGCCCAGTCCTGCACCTGCCCGCCCACTGGCCCTGGGCCCAGCACTGGACCACTCTCTGGACGAAGGTGTTCCAAATCGCGACCGGACCGCCGATCACCGCCTGACCCTCGACCACCTGCCGCACGGCACCGACCGGACAATCAACGTGGAAAGGCTGGGCAGACCAGCACCCCAACGCTGCCCATCAACAGCCAACCAGCCACCGCCCGCACCAACGGCCATCAACTCAGCGGCTCCACGGATTGAGGCTTAGCCGCTCCATCAATCCTCCAAGTTGAGTACGGGGAAGCTCAACGTTCGGGACCGCTCGGATCGAAATTGGTGTCCGAAAACAGTGCGTCGTACGTCGATGGTGTCCAGCGCCAGCGCGACGCGTGCACGATCGGCGGTCCACTGAAGTGCTCAGGCCCGTACGGGCGTCGCAGGGTCGATGTACCAGCGATGTTCCGTGCAGCGTCTGCGGCGATCGACAGTTGCTTGGTCAGCGCCGCCAGCTCCGCGGTCAGCTGATCGAAGCACGATGCGAGGTTGGTCCTTACCCACGATGGCTGCGGATACTTGAGTCGCCAGACACCGGGTCGGTTGTGGAATTCAGGATCTCGCTTACCAAGTTCAGGCTTCGGGACGAACAGCTGACCGCGAGCGATCAGCCACGCCACGGTCTCCTGCTGGAGCTCTGCCACCCTGACCGCCGAGTGCATCAGCTCGTCGATCACATCCTGGGCAACCGCGACCGCTCGGCTGTCGACGAGAAGCTCCCTCCGATCCTTCAGCCGCTTTCCATCGGAGACCCATCCGCGGAGTTCCTGAAGCAACTCGATGAACGCGGCCTCGGCTGCTGCGTCGCTGCGCCCGCCCATGTCAGAGACGCGAGTCCGCAAGGAGTCCATCACATGCCGGGTGGTCGAGTCCGCTGTCCGCAGAGCCCGCTCCAGTTCGCGGGTTGCCTCGGCGCTCGTGGCCGTCTGGTTCAGGAGTCCGGTGAGATGACGGCTGTAACCGATGACCGTACGGAGCTGGGCTGTGGTCGACCGGAGGTCGCGGGCCAGTACGCCGCCTGGAGATGTCGCGTCGTGCGCCGATTGCCAGCGGGCGGCCAGCAAGGCAACTCGGGAGCCGTTGTCGACAGGTGCGTGCGGCAACGTTGTCGCCAACCCGAGGAGCGGCCCCAGGTCCGACGAACCGGATGCGCGGTGGAACTCGAGCTCCTCGATGACATCGATCAGGTGGTTCAGCAGCAGCTGGCTCGCTTCAACATCGCGCATCTCGGGACTGGCGAGCCTCGTGCCAGCCGCCCGGGCAGCTAGACCGGTGATGGACGCGAGCTCCGATCGAGCCGCCACGAGCCACCGGTCCTCGAACGCGCTGCTAGTGCTTATGTTCTGCGATGCGACGAGGTCCGCTCCAGCGCCGAGCGATCGCGCGAGTACTGCGAGCGGACCCTCCGCCCTGCCGCCGTCCGCATCCGTGAAATCTTCTACCGACAACTCAAGACGAAGCCAGCGGAAGTGATGGCGCGCTGCGGTCAGCGTTGCCTGCCAGCCGGCGGCCAGGTCTGTTCTGTCGCCACCGGCCAGGTTGCATACGGCTATCGCGTCTCGTCGCGCGACCCGGAGCAAGTCCTCATACGTCGTACGCGTCCTGGACCATCCGGACGTCCGCGGCCGCCGACCTCAAAGCATCAGCCAGAGCGAGGCGCCAGCTGAGATGATCGATCGGAACATCGAGCTGGTCAATCTCACTGGCAGCCTGCGCGTAGAGCTCGGCGGGGTCGCCGTCCAGATCACCGTCGTAGGGATGGTACGGCGCACCGAGCAACTGGAGAGATCGAAACCGGCTGAACGCCGTCATCGCCCATCTCCCGCCAGGCGCCTTCGCCTCCAACGCCTCGACGATCGCCTCCGCCTCGATGACCAGCTCGGTCACGCGGCTTGGTACTTCGAAGTTGTTCATGGAATTCCTCTCGTCACAGGGGAAGATGCGTCAGAACCGTCGCTCCTCGGCAGGCTCCGGCCGAATCTGTGGACAACTTCGTCTCTCACCGGCGCGGCGAAAGACATCGCAGAAGTTCAACGTTCGGGACTGCGCCAACCTGCGCGCCAGCACTCGCCACGCGCCGGCCCGCCGACGGGCTGGGCGCGTTCAGGCACAAACCGATCACACTTCTTGCATGCAAGGCGTTTCTGTCGCCGAAACGACTAGACGCGATGTGTCGTGGGTCCCAGCGTTGAGCGGTCGTGGACCACACCGTGAACAGAGATGGCCGCGTCAACGACCGAGCGTGCGAGCACTGCGCCGCCTTCTTCATCGCCCGTCGATCCGACCAACGGTTCTGTTCGGATCGCTGCCGTCTGCGCCACTGGCGCCTGCTGAGATCGGCTGTCCGCGCGTTAGCAGCGGATGGCTCTTCCGCCACGCTACCTACTCAGACAGCCCGGCAAATCCTGCTTAGTCTGCTCGACGAGGACAGGCCGATCGCTGTTATCGAGAAGGTTCGGACAGCTGTTGCCGAACTCGCCGATCTCGAGCGGGAGGTCCTCCGTCTTCGCGGTCAGAACGCCGTACTTCAAGCCAAACTGAGCAGACATCGAGCCGGCATGACGCCGGAGGAGCGCGGCGACGGGTGCTGAGCATCCACCGGCTAAACGCCGGTGATGGATACACCTATCTGCTCAAGCACGTCGCGGCCGGCGACGTGGACCGGCGCATGGCGACACCGCTGACGGCGTACTACGCAGCATCCGGCTACCCGGCCGGGCGATGGCTTGGACGCGGGCTGAGTGGACTCGGCAAGGGTCAGTTGCCGGCCGGAACTGAGGTCACCGAGCAACAGATGGCCGCGCTCTTCGGACGAGCAGAAGACCCAATCACGGGTACGACGCTCGGTGAGCCATACCGCGTCTTCAAGTCCGCGAAGGACCGGGTCACAGAGCAGGTACGTGCACTCAATCCAGCACTGACACAGGCACAGCGCGACCTTGCGATCGACGAGATCCGCAAGACCGAGGCACGCCAGAAGACGAAGCAGGCAGTTGCCGGCTACGACCTGACGTTCTCGCCCGTCAAATCAGTATCGGCGCTGTGGGCAACTGCCGATGTCGGCATCCAGGAACAGATCGTCGCCGCCCACCACGAGGCTGTCGGCGACGTACTCGGGCTGATCGAGGAGCAAGCCGTGTTCACTCGAGCTGGCGAGGACGGCGTCGCGCAGCTTGACACTTGTGGCGTGATCGCCACCGCTTTCGATCACTGGGACAGCAGAAGTGGCGATCCTCAGCTCCACACTCACCTGGTTGTGGCGAACCGCGTTCAAGGGGCCGACGACGGTCGTTGGCGCACGATCGACGGCAGGGTCCTGTACGCCGCGACAGTGGCAATGTCCGAGGTACACAACGCCCTCCTTGCCGACAACCTCAGCCGTCGTCTCGGGGTCGCATGGCAACTCAGAGAACGCGGCGAACGCCGCAACCCAGCCTTCGAGATCGACGGAATCCCGAACGAACTGATCCGCGAGTTTTCGTCACGAACCGAACAGATCGAGGCGAATCTCGCGACCCTGCGGGCCGAGCGCGGCGACGAGAGCCATCCACTCAGCCGCCACGAGACATACGTCCTTCGCCAACGAGCAACCCTGATGAACCGCCCACCAAAGCATCTGGCCAAACCGCTCTCGGACATGATGCGCGACTGGCGGAAGCGTGCTGAGCAGGTCACGCACGGCCAAGCGTCCGCCATCATCGAAAAAGTCCTCAACCAGGCCACGGACCGACCACTCACCTCCGCCGATCTCGGCAGCGACACAATCCACGCGTACGGAGCCACAACTGTGCTCGCGCTGCAGACGAAGCGCTCCACATGGACACGGTGGAACCTCCTCTCCGAGGCAGCGCGGCAGACCCGCCTTCTGCGACTGTCGACCACCGAAGATCGCATGCAGGTGCTCGAGGCAATCGTCCGCGACGCCGAGCGACAGTCGATCAGCATTACTCCGGCTGCCACCATCACTGCACCGCTACATCGAGCCGATGGGCAGGGCGTCTTCACGATCCACAACGGCGAGATCTTCACGTCTCCCGTGATCCTAGGCGCCGAGAACCTTCTGCTCGAGCTTGCAGCAAAGCCGGACGGCCCGACCATCCCGCTGCGCCAACTGCAGGCTCCGAACCTCAGCGATGACAAGCTCGCAGCACTTCACCGAATAGTGCTGAGCGGTCAGACGGTCGAAGCTCTCATCGGACCAGCAGGCACCGGCAAAACCAGCCTCCTGGCTGCTCTCAAAACGAGCTGGGAGGCAGTCCATGGCCAAGGATCCATCATCGCCCTGGCACCTTCATCCGCCGCAGCGACCGTGCTGGCCGACACCCTCGGTCTGCCGGCGGACAACGTCGCCAAGTGGATCCATGAGGCCGTCGGCGTCGCCGCCGATCAACGCAACCATTGGATCAGCGAACTCGAACGCGCAGCACAGGCATCCGAGGCAACAGGCCGCCGCCGACGTCACCAGCGCATCGCTGCGGAGCTCGCCCGAGCGTACGCCGAACGAGACAGATGGCGTTTCCGCCAGGACCAACTCGTCATCGTCGACGAGGCCTCGATGGCAGGCACCATGGAGCTCGCCACCCTTGCCAGCCAAGCCGACAAGGCCGGCGCCAAGCTCTTGCTCGTCGGTGACGACGCCCAACTCGGCGCTGCAGATGTCGGCGGTGCCTTCCGTCTCATCGCCAATGACACCAAGGCGGCCGAACTCAGCGACGTCTGGCGCTTCAGCAACCAGTGGGAACGCGAAGCCACCCTGCAACTACGCGGCGGACAGCCGCAGGTCATCGATCTCTACGACGATCGCAACCGGCTCCTCCACGGATCACTCGAAGACATGGAGACTGCCGCATACCTCGCATGGAAAGCCGACAGCACCGCGGGCCAAACCAGCCTCCTGATCGCCGCCGATAACGCCACCGTCGCCCGCCTCAACGCCCGAGCCCACCTCGATCGGGTCACCACCGGCGAGGTCGAACCAGACGGAATCGTCCTCCACGACGGCAATCAGGTCGGCCTCGGCGACCACATCGTCACCCGCCTCAACAACCGTCGCCTCCGCATCGGCCAGCACGGCTTCGTCCAGAACGGCAACCGATGGATCGTCATCCGCCGCTGGGACGACGGTTCCCTGACCGTCCAGAACGACGACCTCCAAACCGTCACCCTCCCCAGCGCCTACGTCCGCGAGTCCGTCGAACTCGCCTACGCCACCACCACCCACCGAGCCCAGGGCGCCACCGTAGACACCGCGCACCTACTCGTCACCGACAAGCTCACCCGAGCCCTCATGTACGTCGGCATGACGCGCGGCCGCCACAGCAACCGCGCGTACGTCGCCACCAAGACGACGACCGCCGAGATGCACGAACCCCAATTCCCCCAAACGATGCAAGACGTCCTCGAAGCCGTCCTCGAACAAGACGGCATCGAACGCTCCGCCCACGAAGTCATGCGCACAGAAATCGACGACGGCACCCGCCTCAACCGCCTAGTCCCCATCCACGAACACCTTTGCCAACTAGACGCCCGCGAGCGCTACCGCCCCGCCATCGCCAACAGCGGCCTGGACCCCGTCGACCAAGCCGCCCTCCAGTCCTCGCTCGCATTCGGCCCCCTCATCACCGCCCTACGCCGCGCCGAACACCTAGGCCTAGACGTCCCCACCACCCTCCGCCAAGCCGTCACCCAGTCCTCCCTCACCAACGCCAACGACATCGCCTCGGTCCTGCACGCTCGTGTCGAACATGTCATCACACGAGCAGAACGACGCACGTGCGACACATCACCCACACTCATCGCCGGCCTAGTCACGCCTTCCGTCCACGTCTCCAACCCCACCTACAAAGCCGCCCTCCAGGACATCGAGTCGCAGGTCGCCCAGCGCGCTGACTGGCTCCTGGAACAAGCCTCTTCAGCCAACGAGCCGTGGTACCGGCGTCTCATCGATTCCCTACCAGAGTCGACCGAGCTGCGGCGCCACCTCGTCCGCGAGATCGCCGCCTACCGCGAGCTCTATCAGGTCCACGCACCTGATCCGTTCGGCTCACCGCAATCCACAGCTCAAGCCGAACAGCGCCGGCACAGTCGCCTCAAGCGGAGATTGCAAGAGATCATCGACAGCAGGCTATCGAGGCCAGCGACACCGGATGCAACCTCAAGCGCCAGCTCCGATTCCACCGCCAAGCCGACGATCGACCATTAGGCTCTTGGACGCCAACGCGGACGCATACTTCTTCGATCGCCATCGGTAGACCGCGAGCCATCTCTGAGGAGCCGCTTGGGCGGTGGACGCAGATTGACTGGAGTCCACAAGCACCAAGGCCAGCTTCTCGCCGGCCGCGGCGGCCTGGCTGCTGACATGTTGGTCCTCGCCGTCAGCGAGCTATCCCATGTACGGTTCCCATCCTGCGAGTTGCAGCTCGAGGGCCTCCGCGGCTTGCTGGGCTTGAAGTGCCTCGCCATCACATTCCGGGGAGCCTGAGTCCTTCGCACATGCGGCGGACGAGACCTTGGCGAGCGAGTTGGCGGCGGCCTTTGGTGGTGGCAAGGCGACGATCTCCGACGGGGCGTCGACTATCGTCAAGGACTTGACGGCAATCTGTCCCTCGAGACAGCCTGGCCGAGCTGAACCGACTCCTGGGCACTGGGATATTGATAACGATGCCCGCCGGATCGGGTCGAGGCCACGCACCATCGGGGAGTACTTCGCGGTGGAGAAACTGTTGCTGAAACCGCCACCGGTCGAGGACTTCGAGGCCGGGCGGTGGTTCACCCCCGAGTCGACCGGCACGCCCCGATCACCGTCAGCACGAACCGGTACTCGGTGCCGGTCCGGTCGATGGGGCGGATCGTGCGGGTGCTGTTACACGCCTCCAACCTGGCCGTCGATGACGGCAATACCGTCGCGGCCCGCCACGAGCGGCTACTCACCAAGAGCGGTTCGCGCCTCGAGCGGGACCACGAAGTGGACGCCGTGGTCCGCAAACCCGGTGCCTTGTCCGGCGCGACCGCACTCGAACAGGCCCCGGGCGGCGGGAAGTTCACCACAGTGCATGACGCCTGATGGGCCGCGGTCTGCGAGGCCCACGGCGACACCGCCGGCACCCGGGCACTGATCGAGGCGCTGCTCCTGCACCGCCACATGGCCCACGACGCGGTCGTCGCCGGTCTGACCATCGCACTGCAGCCAGGCACGCTCACCGCCGACGCGGTCGCACTGGAAGCGCAGAGCCGCTGACACGGACCTGTCAGGAACACCTTGCACCACGCCGGGCGAGGAGATCAGCATCACCGTGAACCGCCGATCTCCTCGCTTACCCACCTCCGTGAGCCGTCCACGTCGGCGAACGATGACCGAACACGCCGCCGACGCCGCGGTCGACCAGGCCTGCCGGATGCTGCGGCTGCCGACCGTCCGCGCCCAGTTCCCGAACCTGGCAAGGAGGCGGCCACCGAGCAGCTGTCGTATCTGGGGTTCCCGGACGAGTGTGCCGACCGTGCCCGGCGCCGCTCTGAACGGCGGAGCAAGGCCCCTACTGCCGCGGGAGAAAGTCGATCTGCAGCTTCGACTCGACGCCAACCCAACATCGACGCGGCCGTCATCCATACCCTGGCCACATCGAAGTGGGTGAAGAAGGCCAGCCACTGTGTCTGATCGGTGATTCCGGCACCGGCAAATCCCATCTGCTTATCGCGCGCGGCGCCGAGGCCGCGACGGCCGGCTACCGGAGTGAAATGCACCTTCGCCAGCAAGCTGGTCAACGAACCCGTCGAAGCGACCGATGACAAGATCCTGACCAAAACGATCGCCCGCTGTGGCCGTGTCGACCTGCTCGCGGTACGCATGAACTCGACCGGCGCGGCGCTGAACTGCTCTAACAGGTTTCTCACCGAACGCGAGGAGAGAAGAACTCCCTCGCGATCGCCTCCAACCAGTCGTCCCGTGGCTGGAGCAAGACCTCACCGATCCCAGGCTCTGCGCCGCCATCGTCGACCGGCTCACCTTCGGCGGCAACATCATCGAACCGGCAGCGACTCCTACGGCCTCGCCCATTCCAAGGCTCGGCAGCCCCAGCACCCCAGACCAAACAGACGTACGGCGACCCGCGAGGAGAGCCGGTCATGAGCCACGGCGCCGGCCTTTGGGTTTGTCGCCCTACGGCCCGCCTGGCCTGGGTATCGGCACCTCGAATGATGACGGACTGCTGGCGCGTCCCTACAACCCAACAAGCAACCCCGCCAGCAAAGCCTCCAACGGACTCAGCGTTGAGCATCTCTGAAGGCAGCCGAGGACAGATCGGGAGGCCGTTGGGCTCACGCTGACCAGAAGCGATCGAAGTCGAGCATGCCGTCGGTGACGCCGATCCAGCATTCGCTGATTTGCTCGTGGCGTAGGTGATAGACGTTGGCCATGCGGTAGCTGAGGCTGTGGTGGACGGTGTCGGCGAGGACGATGACGTGGTAGTCGCAGGCAAGGATCTCCTTGAACTCAGGAACGAATCGGCGTCCGATGATGTTGACCTGCCGTGCCAGCAGCCGGAAAACCTCGTCCCGTCCGGTGTACGTGCCGCTGAGAGCATTGTCACCGGGAATGTGGTAGACGACGTCGTCGGTCATCAGGTCGACGAGCCGGGCTTCGTCGGCGTTACCGTGGGCGATGAGCATCTCTCGCACTACCGACTCGTTGGGGTGCATCGGCTTCTCCGTTCACTGGAATTGATTCACCGGCTCGTGGGCGGTGCGATGGCGTCGGCCTTACCAGGCCACGGGGAGCTCAACGAGTCCGCCGGCGATATTGGCCTGGTTGACCTCTAGTTCGTCGAGCGGCACGGCGACTCGCAGGGACGGGAATCGCCGGAACAGAGTTCCGAGCGCGATTTCTATCTCAAGCCGTGCGAGTGCTGCGCCGGTGCAGTAGTGGGGGCCGAAGCCGAACGCGAGGTGCGGATTGTCCGCGCGGTCCACGTCGAACTTCTGCGGATCCTCGAAGTGGGCGAGATCGAATCCTGCTTCCTGGACAGACACCAGGACCAAACTGCCGGCCGCGATGGAGGTGCCTGCGACGACTGAGTCCTCGGCGGTGAATCTGGGCACGGCCATCAGGGCGCCGATGGGGTACGCCCGGACGATCTCCTCGACCGCCCGCGCCAGAACATGTGGTTCAGCAAGGACACGTGACAGCTGTGCAGGATGCTGCAAGAGGGCGAGGACGCCCCACTCGATCTGCACCGCGGTGGTTTGGTGCCCGGCGACGACCATGGTGGCAATGAGCGTGGCCGTCTGCTCAGGGGTGAATCCGCTGGCGGCGTGCTGGGTCGCGATCTGTAAAATGAGGTCGTCGGAGGGTGCCTGTTGGCTGTGCTCGACAAGGGGGCGAATGAAGCCGCAGAGGTCGTCCCAGGCGCGGCCCGCCTCCTCCTGGTTACCGAGGCTGTTGACGTTCGCCTCGTCGGCCAAGGCGGCCACACCGGCGCGATCAGCCACGGGGACACCAAGCATCTCGCAGACGACGAGCACGGCAAGCGGGGATGAGAAACGGCTATGGAGGTCGGCAGGTGAACGGTGCTGAGCCATCTCGGCGAGAAGGCCATCGGTGATGGCCTCGATACGTGGCCGCATGGCAGCGATCTTGCGCGCCGAGAAAGCCGCCTTGAGGACGCTGCGCAATTGAGCGTGCTCAAGGCCGTCGACCGCCAGCGGGCTGCCGGAGCGCTGGAAGGCCAGGGGGATGCCGTAGTCGGTCGCTCGCTCGAAGGAACCTGGAGCTCGGAACCGGCGGTCCGTGAGGACGCTGCGCACCTCGGCGTGGCCGGTGACGAGCCAGGCCTCTTGTCCGGTGGGGACGCGGACCCGCGTCACCGGCTGCCTCCGCGCGAGCCGGTGTAGGTCGGGGGCCGGTTCGAATCCGTACGGCCGATGGAACGGTACGTGCGGACATTGTGCTTCTGCGGTGTCCATGGCGATCTCCGCCGATCAGTAGGTGCCGGTTTGTGCAGGACTGATGAGGGCAGGGGCGAGGTCCATCGCTTTCCGGAAGATCGGTAGCCCCCGTTCGATCATTTCTTCGCTCGCGGTCAGGGAGAGGCGGAAGTATCCCGGTAGGTCGACCAGCGAGCCGGGCAGCACGTAGACGTCTTGCTGCGCGAGATAGTCGGCGAACGCGACGTCGTCCGGAATCGGGCATTTCGGGAGTAGGTAGAAGGCGCCTTCAGGGACGGCGAGGACGTAGCCCTGCTCACGCAATGCCGTCACCAGCCGGTCCCTGCGCCTCTGAAGGGCACCCAGGTCCAGGCAGAGCTGCTCCAGATCAGGCAGGGCCCGCTGCAGGACGGCGTCGGGAAATGCATATCCGCAGAGAAACAGCGTCGCGATCAAGGCGGCGCGGAGCTCGGCGCGGTGCGGCATAGTGGGCGGCAATGCTACATATCCGAGCCGTTCGCCGGGGGTGAGGAGGGTCTTGCCGTAGGTGTAGACGAGGAAGGAGTTCTCGTAGTACTCGGCGGGGCTCGGGTAGGCGGAACGGTCGAAGACGATGCGGCTGTAAGCCTCGTCGGATATGAGGAAGATGGCGCGGCCGTGTCGGCTAGCGGCTTCGGTGAGTAGCTGTCCGACCGTGATGAGCGCTTCAGCCGGATAGATCCGCCCCGTCGGGTTGTTCGGCGAGTTGATGATGACTGCCCGGGTCCGCGGCGTGATCGCGGCTCGTAGCCGGTCCAGGTCAAGGTCGAATGCCGGTGGAGAGAGCATCACCGGCACAGCGACCGCTGAGCATGCCGTGATCAGAGCCTGGTAGAAGAACCATGAAGGCTTGAAGAAGATGACCTCGTCCCCTGGGTCCACCACAGTACGCAGGGCGCCCAGCAACCCCGCCATCGCCCCATTGGTCATGACGATGTCGTCGGCTTCGTAGGCACTCCCCCGGCGCTCTCGCAGCGCTGCGGCCGCACCACGCCGGGCTGTCGCTTCGCTGACCTTGTACCCGAACCAATGATCGTCTCGCGGTGTCAGGGCACTCTCCAGAGCCTGGACGTAGCCGGGCAGTACGCTCTGCGGATTGCCGGCCACGAAGTCCGCGCCGTCAGGACTACGGTTCCGTTGAGCCCAGCGGGACGAGGCGAGAAGGAACTCCAGCTGCGGCTGTGCTGCGGCGATCATCTCGGAGGTCTGCCGGGACACCGGTCGATCAACCACTGCGTCGACCAGTGTCATTGCGGACGCCGACCACTGGGCCCAAGCCGGCCGGGCCTGCCGGGGGAGGGAGTTCGGTGAGGAGGCCGGGTCGCACGCCGAGGCCGAGTGAAGCGTCGAGGATGCAGCCGTGCAGGGCACCGGCTGAGCTGGAACACAGGAAGAGAACAAGGTCGGCGATCTCCTGTGGGATAATGAGACGTGACCCGGGCAAGGCGTTGATGAGCGCAGAGCGCTGGGGCGGGGTGAGCTTCGACAGCGTGCTGGCCTGGAGCATCGGCGTATCGGTGGCACCCGGGCAAACGGCGAAGACATCGACCGGATCGTGAACCAGGTTTGCGGCGAGATTGCGGGCCAGAAAGGCCACTGCGGCCTTGCTCATTCCGTCGGCCTGGTTGAATGCGGGGAACTGAGTGATACCGCCGCCGACCGACGCCAGAAAGACGATCTTCGCCTGGCGCCCGCGGCGGGTCATCTGCGGCAGCAGCGCCTCGGTGAGCCACAAGGGACCCAGCGCATTCACAGTCAGGAGCGCCCTCTGCCGCTCCTGTGGCTCGGTGGCGTAGTCGTTCACGGTTGCGCTACCCAGGCCCGCGCAATGGACGAGCGCATCGGGTGCCGCAGGGAGTTCGGTGACGAGTTGCTGTACCGAATCCCAGTCGCCCTGGTCCAGGTAGTAGGTGACGGCATTCTGCTCTCCGACCTCGTCAACCAGCGATGCGGCAGCCTGCTCGCCGCTCCGGTAGGTGAACCAAACCCGGTACCCGGCCTGTACGAAGGCCCGAACACATGCTGTTCCGATTCCGCTGGATCCGCCGGTGATCAGAACAGTCGGCCGCGACCTTCCGGTCCCCGGGGATGGGGGGTCACCCATCGCCGTCGCCGTAGAACTTCCGCGTCACCGCCCTGTGGAAGTCGTACGCCTTGACCGGCTCGTAGGCCGTCTCGGTGAAACACGGCAGTACGCGGAGCACGGATTCTTCGTGCAGGTAGACGAAGAACGGAAACGAGGTGCGCGGCATTCGGCGCTCCGCGGGGTTGCGCGGCACGCTGACGCGATGTGTGCACGACTGGAATCTGTTGTTCGTGATCCGCTTCAGATAGTCCCCGCTGTTCAAGACGATGGAGCCTCGCGGGGCGTTGAGTCTCGTCCACGTGCCCAGGCGCGGGTGGTAGACCTGCAGCCCTTCCGCCGCGACCGCCGGAAGCAGCGTGAAGAACGTAATGTCCTCGTGCGCCACCAGCCGGCCGGCCCCGGCGGATTTGGCCACGTCATCGACCGGGGGATAGAAGTTGAACCTGAGCACAGCCTTCGGCGGTGCGAACTCGTCGTCGTACAGCGAGGTGTCGGAGCCGAAATAGTCCAGCATCGCGTGCGTGAGCGGAACGACTAGGCGCTCGCAGGCCTCCCACTGCCGGCGGAAGAGGCGCTCGAACCGCTCTTCGGGCCAGAAGCTGAGGGCGTCCTCGCCGCCACCCGGGAGTCTGAAGGCCGCCCGGTCGAACTCCCAACCCTCAACCAGGTCCGGCTGCAGCCGGGTGCTCTTTTGGAACGGAAAATATCCCAGCCGGACCGACCCCCGGGACTCCGTCTCGACGAATTCGAGCTTCCGCGCGATCGGGGTGTTCCGGAACAACTCGACGACCCCGGCGTGGGTCTCGTCGAACAGTGCGGCCTCGATCCCGTGGTTCACCAGGATCGCGAATCCGACATCTTCTAGGGCCGCCCCGAGGGTGTCCCGGAAGCGGCGCTGTGACGACAGATCACCCGTGAGATCCGACATGTCACACTGCTGGAACTCGAAGTCGTCGTCGAAGACGTCCTTGCGGGTCTCCGCGAGGTTGTACTCGATTCCCTTGTCAACCTGCTCGAACTGAGCATGCACCTTGTTGGTCGGCATGGTTGCCTCCTTCTGAGTCCGTTCCCCGGGTCATGAGGTCCGACCTGGATCATCGCGACCTGGAAACCCGACGCCGGCGCTTCCGTTGGCATGGGCCTGATTCGAAGCGAGCGCCGCCGTCTTGGCGGCCCACAGCGCAGGAAACGGGAACACCGCTCGCCTCATCAGATGGTCGACGCCGTCGGAACCGCCCGTGCCTAGCGCCGAACCGAGCATGTGATGCGCGACCTGGATATGCGTGATCTGCCAGACCCACGAAGCCTCGGCGATCGTCGCGAGCGCCTCGGCAAGGTCGAAGAGCACACCGGTGCCGGACGACGGCGAGTAGACCGTCTCCAGCTCCAGCTCGTGCCGGGACAGCAGACCGAGATAGGCCGACATGAGCAGACCGGTGCCACCCTGAATACCGAGGTAGGAGAACAGTTCGTGGAGCTGACGAGATTGAGCGCCGCTTGCGTGACCGAGCAGCGGACGGAACTGTGCGAACTGCCGCGGCGACATCTTCAGCAGCACCCGCAGATGGGCGGTCATCAGGTCCACGATCGCCGAAGCCCGAACCAGCACACCGCGGGCTGCGGCCGGATCCGCTTGCGCCGATTCCATCAATCGTGCACCTGCAGCACAGTCCAGCAGGACCTGCTTCGCGAGAAGTTCACTGATCTGATGGGCGACGATGAAGAAATGCTCCGTGCAGCCGAGATCGCCGTCCGCTCGCGGGTGTTGCGCGTCGAGGATCCTGTCCAGACACAGATAGTCGCTATACGCGCTACCCCTGCCATTCCGCATAGCCGTCCCATCCATCCTGGACAAGAACTTTGCCTGAGCATGACCCAGCTCTGGAGCGCGGCAAGTCTAGTGGGACGCCTGAGCAGCCGAGCAGGGAAACTCTAGTCAGCCATGCTGAAAGTTGGCTGAAGCAGTACTGAAACCGGCGCCGGGCCTGTTGCTCCAGGAGATTCAGACGGTGTGGATGTGACGGATCCGGACCCTCGGGGCAACCCGAGTGCATTCAACGCGGCCGGTTTCGCCGCCACCCGCGCAGGCCCGTCAAGCAGCATGCCATGCGGATCCCGCCACCTGGCAGACGTTTCTACGTACACATCGAGGCGCCGCAGCGCGGGGTGGAACCGCTCCAGGCCCCAACCCGCCTTCGGTACGACTAGTGGTCCGTGTTTGAAGTGGTCTGACGGTTGGCTTTCCTGAGGATTTGGTCGGCGGTCTTGGTCCAGACGAAGGGGTGGCAGCGGTCGTTCCAGCCGTCGATGAAGGCCCGGATCTTGGTGTTGAGGTCGCGTACGGAGTTGAAGGTGCCGCGGCGGATGGCCTGGCGTTCGATGATGCCGAACCAGACCTCGACCAGGTTGAGCCACGATCCGGACGTCGGGGTGAAGTGCGCCTGGATACGCGGGTTGGCTGCCAGCCAGGCACGGATCTCGGGGCGCTTGTGGGCGGCGTAGTTGTCCATCACCAGGTGGAGTTCGGTGCCGTCCCCGTGGTCGGGGTAGGCCTTGGCGACCTGCTTGAGGAAGGCCAGGAACTCCTGGTGGCGGTGCCGGGGCTTGACCGCTGCGGTCACCGTGCCGGTGGCGATCTCCAGGGCCGCAAAGAGCGTGGTGGTGCCGTGCCGGACGTAGTCATGGGTGCGCCGCTCGGCCAGCCCGGGTTGCATCGGCAGCGTCGGCTGGGTCCGGTCCAACGCCTGGACCTGCGACTTCTCGTCCACACACAAAACGATCGCGTTCTCCGGCGGCGCCAGATACAACCCGACCACATCGGTGACCTTGGCGACCAGTTCGGGATCGGTAGAGAACTTGAACGTCTCCACCCGCCACGGCTGCACCCCGTAATCGCGCCAGGCCTTGGCCACCGTGCCATTACTCACTCCCAGACGAGCGGCCATCAGCCGGCTCGACCAGTGCGTCACCCCCAGCCGCTTCGGTGGCGGCTTCAGCGTCTCCGCCACGATCTTGCGATGGTCGACCACCCGCGGCCGCCCCGAACGCGGCGCATCATCCAACCCGCCCAGCCCCCGCTCGGCGTACCGCTCCCGCCAGCCGATCACCGTCGGCCGCGAAACCCCCACCCGCTCCGCGATCGCCGTATTCGCCTCACCGTCGGCCGCCAGCAGCACGATCCGCGCCCGCTGCGCCAGACCCGCCCGGCCCGACGACGACCGAGCCATCCGCAACAACCGCTCCCGATCACCCTCACGAAGAACCAGCGCAGCAGCAGGTCGATTCGCCATACCCCATCCTGACGCACACCAACCGTAAATCAACTAACTACACGCGACACTAGCAGGGCATCGCCGACGAATCGGAGCTGGACGCCATCCGCAAGCGCGTTCCGGGAATGGCGCTGTCGTGAACAGCAGTGCGCGCTACTACCAGTGGACGATGGGTCTGCTGCACGAGGGGGTGACAGTTTCGGTCACGCGGCCTGACTGGCCGGTGGGGTCATGATTGTTTCGTATTCGATGGGGGTCAACCGGCCGAGGGCGGCTTGGCGTCTGCGGCGGTGGTAGGTGCG